>NZ_CP186059.1:0-4800000 GCF_049315225.1 Micromonospora sp. WMMD729
TGCGCTGCACTACGCCGGCCTCGGCAACATCGCCGGCGTGATCGTCGATGGCGACGGTCAGCGCCGGGGGCTGGTGTCGCTGCCCGGCATCGCCGGGCACCAGCGGCCGACGGTACGCGGCTACGAATACCCGTTCGGGCCGGACGCCCGGCTCGTGATGCACAGCGACGGCGTCGTCGACCGCTGGCGGTTGGCCGACTATCCGGGCCTCGTCGAACGGTCTCCGCTGGTGTTGGCGGCCACCCTGCTGCGGGACGCCGGGGTGCGGCGGGACGACGCCTGTGTCCTGGTGGCGAGGTCCCGGGCATGAGCGTCGATCCGAGCGTGCCGGCCGCCGAGCCGCTGCTGCAGATGGCGCTCCGCGTCGAACAGGACATCTTCGTCATCCGCCAGCGTGGCCGCGAGGTGGCCGGCGTGGTGGGCCTCGAACACCAGGACCAGGTACGGATCGCCACGGCGCTCAGCGAGGTGGCCCGGGACCTGTTGCGGACAACGGACGGCGCGGACGTCACCTTCCACGTCGACGGAGGCGGCGACGGCCGCTTCCACCTCCGCGCCGACCTGGCGCCGGTGACTCCTCTCCCGGACGGCCGGTACGAGCCGCAGTCCGGCGCGGTGTCCCGCCTGGTCGACACCCTGAGCGTCATGACCGTCGAGGGGGTTACGGTCGTACGGATGTCCCGCAGAGTCCCGGCGAACGCGCCGACGCCGACTCCGGAGCGGCTGGCCGAGTTCCGTGCCGAACTCGGCCGCACCGCGCCGGGCAGCGCGCTGGACGAACTGACCGTGCAGAACGGCCAGCTCATCGCGGCGCTCGACGAGGTGCGCAGCCAGCGCGACGAGTTGGCCGTGCTGAACGAGGAGCTGGCCGAGACCAACCGCGGCGTGCTGGCGCTCTACAACCAGCTCACCGAGGAGTTGGAGGAGACGAACCGGGGCGTCGTCGCCCTCTACGCCGAGCTGGACGAGAAGTCGGCCCAGTTGCGCGCCGCGAGCGAGTCGAAGAGCCGATTCCTGGCCAACGTGAGCCACGAGCTGCGCGCCCCGGTGACCGCGATCATCGGGCTGGGACGCCTGCTCGCGGACTCCTCGTCCGACCCCCTCACCACCGAACAGGTCCGCCAGGTCGGCCTCATCCGCTCCTCGGCGGAGGATCTGCTCGGCCTGGTGAACGAACTGCTCGACCTCGCCAAGGCCGAGTCCGGTCGGATCGAGCCGGACTGGGCGGACGTGGACCTACGGCCGGTCTTCGGTCAACTGCGCGGCACCATGCGGGCGCTGGCCACCCGGCCCGAGGTGGAGCTGACGGTGGAGGAACCGAGCGCGCCGGCCGTGCTCCGCACCGACGAGGTGCTGCTCGGTCAGGTGCTGCGCAACCTGCTGCACAACGGTCTCAAGTTCACCGAGCGCGGCGAGGTACGGCTGCGCGCCCGACGCCACGACGACCGGTGGAACTTCGAGGTCAGCGACACCGGCCCGGGCATCGCCCCGGAGCTGCACGACCGGATCTTCGAGGAGTTCTACCAGGTGCCCGGCGCGACCCGGGTCGGCGGCACCGGCCTCGGCCTGCCGTACGCCCGGCGGCTGGTGACCCTGCTCGGTGGCACGCTGGACCTGTTCAGCGAGCCCGGTCGGGGCAGCACGTTCACCGTCTCCCTGCCCACAGGCGGAGCGTGACGGTGGACGGCGGGCCGACGACCGTCCTGGTGGTCGACGACAGTCGTACCAAGCGGTACCTGCTGGTCAGTTGGCTCACCCGGGCCGGCTACACCGTGCTCGAGGCGGAGAGCGGCACCGAGGCGCTGGCCCGGGTCGAGACGGACCGCATCGACCTGGTGGTCCTGGACGTCCGGCTGCCCGACCTGAGCGGCTACGAGGTGTGCGAGCGGATCAAGGCGGCGCACCCGGCGATGCCGGTGATCCACGTTTCCGCGCACGCGGTGGACGTCACCGACCGCGCCCAGGGGTTGACCCGGGGGGCGGACGCGTACCTGGCCGAGCCGATCGAGCCGGAGGAGCTGATCGCCACCTCCCGGGCGGTCCTGCGCTACTACCAGGCCCGGCAGCGCGCCGAACTGCTCGCCGAGCGGCTGCTCGGCCTCGCCGACACCACCGTCGCGGTGCACGCCGCGGCGACCTTCGCGCGGCTGCTCGAAGCCGCCGCCGAGGGTGCCGCGCAGATCTTCAAGAGCCCCGCCGCCGTGATCGCCGAGACGTTCGACGGTGACTGCATCGCCGGCGTCTGCGCGGGCCCCGGCGCGGACGCCGCCATCGTGCCGTGGATCGTCGACGACACGGGGGTGCCCACCGGCGCCACCGTGCGGGTGGAGTCGCCGGAGAACTGGGGGCTGCTCAGCTGGCCTGCGGACGACACCGTGACCGTGGCCGCGGCCCGGCTGCGGGAGGACCGCGCGCCGCTGTACGTGGTGGTCCCCACCGCCACCCAGACCGCCCGGACGCCGGTGCTCGTGCAGCTCGCCCAGGCCGTGGCGGCGGCCGTCGAAGCCCAGCGCTCCTTCGACGAGGAGCACCGGATCGCCGTCACCCTCCAGCGCAGCCTGCTCCCGCGCAGCCTGCCCACGGTCGCCGGACTGGACCTCGCGGTGCGGTACGAGCCGGCCAGCGCGCAGACCGAGGTGGGCGGCGACTTCTACGAACTGGTGATGCTCGACGGGCACCTCCTGCTGGCGATCGGGGACGTGGCCGGCCACTCCCTGCACGCGGCCACCGTGATGGCCGAGCTGCGGCACGCCGTCCGGGCGTACGCCGTCGAGGGGCACCAGCCCGGCGAGATCCTGCACCGGGTCAACGAGCTGATGCGTACGCTGCTGCCGAACGAGTTGGCCACGCTCTGCGTCCTGCTGCTGCACCCGCCGAGCGGCCGGGTCCGGCTGGCCAGCGCCGGTCACCTGCCGCCGCTGCTGCACCGCGACGGCAAGGTCGAGTTCGTCCAGCACTCGGCGCCCCTGCTCGGCGTCCGCGCCCCCCGACCGGCCGATCTGGAGTTCGTCCTGCCGACCGGCGCCACGCTGGTGTTCTACACCGACGGGCTGATCGAGCGCAGGGACGCCACCATCGACGAGGGCCTGGCCGCGCTGGCCGCGGTGTCCGCCACCGTGGACGACAACCTGGACGACTTCTGCGCCCGCCTCCTGGTCGAACTGGCCCCCGACAAAATCCAGGACGACGTAGCCGTAGTAGTCCTCCGCCGCCACTGACCCGTTACGGCCCACCCCGCCCCCGGCCTCCGGCGACCTCCCCGCCCTGCCCCGGTGATCAAGAGATTCGCGTCAAATTTGGCCCTGTCGATGACGCCAACCTCTTGATCACGAGGGTGAAGGGTGGGGTCCGGGTGGGGTGGGGTGTTGACTGGGGTATTCGCTGGGTGAATAGTTGAGGGGTGTCTACGCCGCATGTTCTGCTGGGGTTGCTGGCTGGGGGGAGCCGGCACGGGTATGAGCTGAAGCGGGCGCATGACCAGCGGTTGCCCCGGGCTCGGCCGCTGGCGTTCGGGCAGGTGTACGCCACCCTGGGTCGCCTCGAACGGGACGGTCTGGTGGTCACCGCCGGTCAGGATCGGGCGTCCGGGCCGGATCGGACGGCGTACGCGCTGACCGACGAGGGCCGCTCCGCCCTGGACCGGTGGCTGTCCGAAGTGGAGTCGCCGATGCCGTACGTGGCCAGCACGCTCTTCGCCAAGGTCGTGGTGGCGCTGCTGGTCGCCGACGTCGACCGGGCGCGTTCGTACCTGATGGACCAGCGCGCCGCGCACACCGCGCGGCTACGGGAGCTGACGGCGGTCAAGACCGACCCGGCCGCCACCCTCAACGACGTGGTCGCGGCGGACTTCGCGATCGCCCACCTCGACGCCGACCTGCGGTGGCTGCACACCACGCTGGGCCGGGTCGCCGACTGGCACCGGGAGGTGCACGCGTGACGCAACTCCAGGCTCGCGGCGTGGTTCGTTCGTACGGTCCGACGCCCGCCCTGCGCGGTGTGACGCTCGACGTGGCCGAGGGCGAGATCGTCGCGGTCACCGGGCCGAGTGGCTGCGGCAAGTCGACCCTGCTGCACTGCCTGGCCGGGATCCTCCGGCCCGACGCGGGCGAGGTCACCTGGCGCGGCCACCGGATCGACACCTGGTCGGAGGCCGCCCGGTCCCGGCTACGGCGTACCGAGTTCGGGGTGTTGTTCCAGTTCGGGCAACTGGTCGCCGAGCTGACCGCGGCGGAGAACGTGGCGCTGCCCCTGCTCCTCGCCGGCACGGGGCGGCGAGAGGCGCGGACGGCGGCCCTGACCTGGCTGGACCGGTTCGGGGTGGCCGACCTGGCCGACCTGCGGCCCGGCGAGATGTCCGGCGGTCAGCAGCAGCGGTGCGCCACGGCGCGGGCGCTGGTCACCGAGCCGCGGGTGCTCTTCGCCGACGAGCCGACCGGGGCGCTCGACACCCTCACCGGCGAGCAGGTCCTCACCCAACTGGTCCGGCTCGCCCGGGAGCAGCGCACCTCCGTCGTGCTGGTCACCCACGAACCGCGGATCGCCGCGTACGCCGATCGGGAGATCGTGCTGCGCGACGGCCTGGTGGACCACACCGGCCTGGGGCTCGACGTGCCGTTGGCGGGCGGCGCACGGTGAGGCCGGCGACGCTGGTACGGCTCGCGCTGGCCGGCAACCGGACGGACACGGCACGCGTCGTGCTGACCGCGCTCAGTGCCCTGCTGGCGACGCTGGCCGGGCTGGCGGCGCTGACCGTGCTCGCGATCCAGAAACCGGCCGGCGATGCCTGGGCAGAGTCCGAGCAGTACCGCAACGAGTTGCTGCGTGAGCCGGGGCTGCGTGGCGGGACCGCGTTCGCGCTGCTGATGCTGACCGTCCCGGTGCTGGCCCTGGCCGGCCAGTGCGCCCGGCTCGGCGCGCCCGCCCGGGACCGGCGACTCGCCGCGCTCCGGCTGGCCGGCGCGACCCCCGGCCAGGTCACCAGGCTGGCGATCCTGGAGACCGGCCTGGCCAGCCTGCTCGGCACCCTCGCCGGGCTGGGCGTCTACCTGGTCGGTCGCAACCTGCTGCACCGGCCGGACGACCAGGGCCGGTTGGCGCTGCCCACCGACGTGCTACCGCCGACCGGCGCGCTCGTCGCGGTGGTGCTGGGTCTGCCGGTGATCGCGGCGCTGGCCACCGCCCTGATGCTGCGTACCGTCACGACGAGCCCGCTCGGGGTCAGTCGCAGGGCAGCCCGCGAGCGGGGTCCACGCCCGTGGGCCGGGCTGTTGATCGGTCTGGGTCTGGGGTCCTTCATCGCCGTCCGCCCGTTGCTCTACCGGGTCGAGGGCAACGCCGTGCTGCTGGGCTGGCTGGTGCCACTGGTGTTCCTGGTGAGCGGACTCACCGCGATGATCGGGGTGGTGGTCGGCGCCGGTTGGATCTCGTACACCTGCGGGCGACTGCTGCGCCGGCACGCGCGGGGTCCGTCTGCGCTGCTCGCGGCGGGCCGGC
Source organism: Micromonospora sp. WMMD729 (assembly GCF_049315225.1). Classification (NCBI taxonomy): domain Bacteria; kingdom Bacillati; phylum Actinomycetota; class Actinomycetes; order Micromonosporales; family Micromonosporaceae; genus Micromonospora; species Micromonospora sp. WMMD729. Next base: position 5,494 of record NZ_CP186059.1, read on the forward strand.
TGATGGCCGACCCGTGGGCGGGCAGCCGGACGTTCGCCGCGCTGCTGGCCGCCGTGATCTTCGGTGCCGGGGCGGCTGCCCAGCGCGCCTACTTCGTCGCCCAGGACGCGCTGGAACGGGAGCAGAGCCGCCTCGCCGGGGTGGAGGACGGGGGTGCCAACCCGTTCTACCTGTCGACCATGGACCTGGTCGACGCCGCGGTGGCCGTCGCGGTGCTGATCGCGGCGGGCGGTCTGATCGTCGCGTTGGTCGAGGGGATCGTGGCCCGTCGACGGGCGTACGCGGCGCTGGTCGCCACCGGCGTGCCCCGGGCCACGCTCAGCGGATCGGTGGCCTGGCAGGCGCTCACCCCCGCGGTGCCGGCGATCCTGCTGGCGCTCACCGTCGGAGTGCTGCTGGGCAGGGGACTCTTCCCCAACGTCAGCGTGGGCGGATCGTCGGAGCTGGTGTGCGACGCGACGGCGGCGCTCTGCGACGACCCGGCCACCCGTGACCAGTACACCCACCTTGTGCAGACCGCTGGGGCGGAGCGGACTGTCGCCGTACCTCTGGAGCACCTGGCGTGGCTCGGCGCCGGCGCCCTGGCGGCGGTGCTGGTGACGGTCGGTGTCGGCCTGCTCTTCCTGCGGGTGAGCACGGCGGTGGACGAGTTGCGGACGGCCTGAGCGGGCGTGACCGCGCGGTTCCCGGACGTGGTGGCCTCGACGGCGACCGTGCGGCCACCACATCCGGGATCGAGCGTCAGGCGCGGCCCAGGCGGTCCAGGATCCAGGCGTTGATGAACGCCTCCTCGCGCCAGGCGTCGTAGCGACCGCTCGGGCCACCGTGCCCGGCGCCCATCTCGGTCTTGAGCAGGTAGTCGCCCTGCGGTGCGGTGGCCCGCAGCCGAGCGATCCACTTCGCCGGCTCGGAGTAGAGCACCCGCGTGTCGTTGAGGCTGGTCACCGCGAGGATCGCCGGGTAGTCCACCGCCGCGACGTTCTCGTACGGCGTGTACGACTTCATGTACGCGTACACCTCGGGGTCTTCGAGCGGGTTGCCCCACTCCTCCCACTCGGTGACGGTCAGCGGCAGCGACGGGTCGAGGATCGAGGTGAGCGCGTCCACGAACGGCACCTGCGCCACGATCCCCGTGAACGCGTCCGGGGCGAGGTTGGCGACCGCGCCCATCAGCAGGCCGCCGGCCGACGCGCCCCGGGCCACCAGCCGGTCGCTGGCCGTCCAGCCGGCCTTGACCAGGTGCCGGGCGCAGGCCACGAAGTCGGTGAAGGTGTTCTTCTTGGCCAGCATCTTGCCCTGGTCGTACCAGCGCCGGCCCAGTTCACCGCCGCCCCGGGTGTGCGCCACGGCGAAGACCACGCCCCGGTCCAGCAGGGACAGTCGGGCCACCGAGAACCACGGGTCCATGCTGGCCTCGTACGAGCCGTAGCCGTACAACTCGCAGGGGGCCGAGCCGTCCCGGGGCGTGCCGACCCGGCAGACCAGCGAGATCGGCACCCGGGTGCCGTCGTCGGCGAGCGCCCAGTCGCGGTGCTGTTCGTACTCGGCCGGGTCGTACGGCCGGCCGTCCGGTCCGGGCAGCACCGGCTTCTGCTTGCGCAGCACCATCTGCCGGGTCACCAGGTCGTAGTCGTACACCGAGTCCGGGGTGACCAGCGAGGAGTAGCGCAGCCGGACCTGACCGGTGCGGTACTCCGGGTTGGCGTCCAGGCCCACGCTGTAGAGCGGCTCGGGGAAGTCGATGTCGTACCCGTCGTCGCTGCCGATCGGAAGCACCCGCAGGCCGGTGAGGCCGTCGGTGCGCAGGGACACCACCAGGTGGTTCGCGAACGCGTCCACCGCCTCCAGCCGGGTGCCCGGGCTGTGCTCGATCAGCGGCACCCAGTCGCCCGGAGTGTCCGCCGAGGTGAACGCCAGCGCGAAGTCCTCCGCGCCGTCGTTGTGCAGGATCAGGAAGCGGTGGCCGTGGTGCTCCACCGCGTACTCGACGCCCTGCCGGCGGGGAGCGATCACGGCCGGCGCGCCGGTGGGGTTGCCGGCCGGGATCACCAGCACCTCGCTGGTGATCTTGCTGTGGATGTCGACGAGGATGAACTTCTCGGAGCGGGTCAGCTCGACGCCCACCCAGAACCGCTCGTCGTCCTCCTGGTGCACCACCACGTCCTCGGACGCGGCCGAGCCGATGGTGTGCCGCCAGACCCGGTTCGGTCGCCAGGCGTCGTCGACCGTGACGTAGAACAGCACCGACGCGTCGGCCGACCAGGCGGTGCCGTAGAACGTGTCCGGCACCTCGTCGGGCAGCAGCTCCCCGGTGCTCAGGTCCTTGACGCGCAGGGTGAAGCGCTCGTCGCCGGAGAAGTCCGTCGAGTACGCCAGCCAGCGTCCGTCCGGGCTGACGTCGAACGCGCCCAGTGAGAAGAAGTCGTGCCCCTCGGCCAGCAGGTTGCCGTCGAGCAGCACCTCCTCACCGTCGAGCGGGGCGCCGTCCGCGCTGACCGGCGGGTCGGACTCGCCGTCGCGGACCGCGCGCCGGCAGTGCACGCCGTACTGCTGGCCCTCGATCGTCCGGGTGTAGTACCAGTACCCGCCCTTGCGGGTGGGCACGGACAGGTCGGTCTCGCGGGTGCGCTGGCGGGTCTCCTCGAACAGTTCCGCGCGCAGGGCGGCCAGGTGCGCGGTGCGCTCCTCGGTGTACGCGTTCTCGGCGGTCAGGTAGGCGATCGTCTCCGGGTCGTCCTTGGCGGCGAGCCAGGCGTACTCGTCGACGACGGTGTCGCCGTGGTGGGTGCGCTCGGTGGGCACCCGCTTCGCCGCGGGCGGGGCAGTCTCGGTGGTCACGGCGGCCACGTTACCGGCCGGCTCACCCTGTGTGCCGGACCAGTGGCATCCCGAACACCACCACCTTGGCTTTCGAACACATGTACGATAGCCGGCATGGCGGCAGCAGCGAGTTCCCTCGGCCGGTCCGGAGCCCTCGAGATCACCCGGCGATTGACGGCGATCTGCGGTCCGCCGTTCGCCCGACTCGCCGGTCCGGCCGACGAGGTGGCCGGCCGGCCGGCCCGCTGGGTGGCGGTGCCCGGCGGTCCGCACGCTGCGGCCGAGGTGCTGCGGCTGGCCGCCGCGCACGACCTGGCAGTGGTGCCCCGGGGTGCCGGCACGAAGATCGACTGGGGTGCCACCCCGACGCAGGTCGACATCCTGCTCGACACCGGCCGGCTGGCCGGCATCGGTCACGAGCCGGTGGGCGCGCCGGTGGCCGAGGTGGGCGCGGGCACTCCACTGCGGGCGGTACAGGCCACTCTGGAACGCACCGGGCAGCGGCTCGCGATGGACGCCCCCTCGCCCGGCGCGACCCTCGGCGGGGTGCTCGCCGCCGGGGAGACCGGTCCGCTGCGGCACCGCCACGGCAGCCCGTGCGACCAGCTCGTCGGCGTCCGCTATCTGGCCGCCGACGGTGAGCTGGTCAGCGCCGGCGGCGGCGCACCCGGGCTGGACCTGGCCCGGCTGCTCTGCGGTTCACAGGGTGCGCTCGGCGTGCTGGTCTCGGCGAGCCTGCGGGTGCAGCCGGTACCGGCCAGCCGGCTCTGGGTGTCCCGGCCGGTGTGGACCCCGCTGGAGGTCCACGAGCTGATCCGGTCGATCCTCGCCGCCCGCCTGGAACCGGCGGCCATCGAGCTGGACCTGCCCGGTGGTCTGCCCCGGCCGCGGACCGCGTACCCGCCGGGCCACCCGGCCGCCACCGCCCGCGAGCGACACCCGTCGATGTCCGGCCGGTCCGGGGCGCCGTCCCGGGCGGGCAGCCTCGTCGTGCTGCTCGAAGGCGGCCCGGCCGAGGTGAACGAACGTGCCGAACGGCTGGTCGGCCTGCTGCACGGCGAGGCGACCGTCGCCCACTCGGCACCGACGTGGTGGCGTCGCTACCCCTTCGCGCCCGGCGACACGGCGCTACGTCTGGAGGTGCCGATCAGTGACCTGCACGCCGCCGTGTACGCGCTGCGCGACGCGGCCGGCGCACCGGTGCCGGTGCGTGGCTCGGCCGGTCTGGGCGTGGTGCACGCGGCCCTGCCCGGCACGGTGCCGCCGGACCGGGTGGCGTCCATCCTGGCCGCCGTCCGTGGGGTGCTGCTGGCCCGGCAGGGCCGCTGCCTGGTCGTCTCCGCACCGGCGGCGGTCCGGCAGGCCGTCGACCTGTGGGGCGAGCTGGCCGGCCTGGCCCGGCTGGAGGCGGCCAAGGAACACCTCGACCCGGACCGCCGCCTGGCCCCCGGCCGCCTCCCCGGCGGCCTGTGAGGCCGTCGAACCGCCCGTGCCGCCGCGCCGGTCGGTGACGCCGCGCTGTTCAGACCGCGTCGTTGCGGAGCACCAGGACGGCGATGTCGTCCCGGGGCGGCTCGACCGAGAAGTTGATGGCGGCGGCGCGCAGGCGGGCGGCGACCACGTCGGCGGAGTAGCCGGCCAGCGGCGCGGCAGCGTCCCGCAGCCGGTCGGTGCCGAACAGCTCCCGGCCGCGCCGTCGCTCGGTGACCCCGTCGGTGTAGAAGATCAGCGAGTCGCCGGGGGCGAGCGTGATCTCGGTCGTCGGTGAGGTGATGGTGTCGAGCAGGCCCAGCGCCGTACCGCCGACCCCGACGAACCGGGCGCCGCCCGCGCCGGCCAGCAGCACCGGCCGGTCGTGCCCGGCCAGGTGCAGGGACACGTCGAGGTGGTCGCCGTCGCCCGGCCCGACCGCGGCCAGGGCCAACGTGCAGTACCGCCCACCACCCCGCTCGACGAGCGTCTCGTTGAGCCGGGCCAGCGCCTCCGGCAGCGGCTTGCCGTCCCCGACCAGCACCCGGATCACGTCGCGGACCAGCCCGGTGACCGCGGCCGCCTGGACGCCCTTGCCCGACACGTCGCCGATCACCACGAGCCAGCGTCCGTCGGGCAGCGGCACCACGTCGTAGAAGTCGCCACCCACCTCGGCGTCGTCACCGGTGGGCACGTACTCGGCGGCGAAGCCGATGCCGTCCACCACCGGCAGCACGGGTGGCAGCAGGGACTGTTGGAGCGTCTGCGCGACCCGTCGGCGCTCGGCGTGGATCCGGGCGTTCTCGATCGCCAGCGCGGCCCGTCGGGCCACGTCCTCCAGGACGGCCACCTCGTCCGGGTCGTGCCGGTGCCGTTGGTGCCGGCCCACCGCGAGGGTGCCGAGCCGCTGGCCGCGGGCGATCAGCGGGACCGCGAAGCCCTCCATCGGGCCGCCCAGCGGGATCTGCGCCGCGCTGCGGGACGCCTCCCGCAGCCGGGCCTGGATGGAATCCGGGCCGGTCTCCGCCAGCACCCGGTGCAGCTGCGGCAGCACCGACTCGTCGGCGTGGCTGGTCGCGGCCAGCCGCAACCGGCCCCACTCGTCGGTGGTGTGCACGGCGCACCACTGGCCGAGCCGGGGCACCACCAACTGCGGGATCAGGGCCATGGTCAGCTCGACGTCCAGCGACTGGGCCAGCAGCTCGCTCGCCTCGGCGAGGAACGTCAACCACGCCTGCCGGCGGACGTCCGCCCGGCGCAGCCGGTCGTTCTCCAGGTGCAGCGACAGCCGCTCGGCGGTGAGCGCCGCCAACGGCCGGGCGTACGCGGACGGCGCCGCGTCCAGCTCCAACTCCCCGGCGTACGGGCGGTGCACGGTCAACGGCACCCGCAGCAGCTCGCTGTCGGGGCGGGGCTGCCGGCCGAACCGGGCCAGCAACTGTCGGCCCTGTCCGTCGCCCCGGTCCAGGCGTACCGCCCCACCGGCCGCGCCGACCATCTCGGCGACCCGGCTGAGCAGGCTGGCGGCGAAGTCGGGCAGCGGGTCGTCGGCGTACATGTCGGGGGCGGTCTGCATGAGTTCGCTCATCGCGCCCGCGCTCGGCGCCGACCCGTCGACGGCCCCGGGGTCACCGGCCAGCGACGTGCCACCGGCGCTGGAGCCGGCACCCGGCTCGGTGCCGGGCCGGTCGAGGCGGAACCAGACGCCCTTGCCGGTGGGCAGGTACGTGGTGCCCCAGCGGCTGGCGAAGTGGTCGACGAGCAGCAGTCCCCGACCGCGCTCGGAGACCTCGTCGATCTCGGCCGTGTCGTTGCGGGCCCCGACGGTCAACTCGTCGTTGCCGGAGCTGGGGGCGAAGTCGGAGACGGTCACGGAGAGCCCGACACCGTCCGCCACGACCTCGATGTCCAGTTCGGTGCCGGCGTGCTCGACGGCGTTGGTGGTCAGCTCGGTGGTGAGCAGCAGCGCCTCGTTGACCAGGTCGTCGAGGTGCGCCTCGGTGAGGACGGAGCGGACGACCGCGCGGGCGGCGGCGGGCGTACGGCGGTCGGCGGGCAGACGGACACGCCGGACGGCCCCGTTCCGGCCCCCGGCCGTCGCGGGCCCCGCCTCGGCTGACACCCCCGTATCCTCTACCGTCCCCCGGCCAGGTGCCAAGCCGATGGCCGACCGGCGGGGGGCGCTGCGCCCTCTCCGACGTGACGAGCGCCACTCGGCGCGTCTGTGTCGGGTTGGGTACCGGCGCGAGGATCGCGGGGGCCGCCGGGGTCGATCGGCGGGTCGCGCACCCTGGCACTACGGCCGGCGCGGGCACAATATGGGGTGCCGGTGTGTCTGTACGGGCACGGACCCCCCCAGGTGAGCGAGGCATCATGACCACGGCGAAGCAGTCGTACGCGGATCCGTCCGCGCCCGACCAGGAGGCGGTTCTCGGTGAGCTGACCGAGGCGCTGCGACGGGTGCGTCGCGGTGATCTGAAGGTCCGGTTGCCCCGCCGCGCCGGCAAGGCGGGCGAGGTGGCGGACGCCTTCAACGAGGTGGTCTCGCTCCAGGAGCGGCAGTACCTGGACCTGCGGCGGATCAGCCGGATCGTCGGCCGGGACGGCCGGCTCACCGAGCGGCTGGACGACGAGGGGCTGGACGGCTCCTGGGCGGAGGGGCAGCGGGCGATCAACTCGCTGATCGACGACCTGGGCCGGCCGACGACCGAGATCGCCCGGGTCATCGTGGCGGTGGCCGACGGCGACCTGTCCCAGCACATGGCGTTGGAGATAGACGGTCGGCCGCTGCGCGGTGAGTACCTGCGCATCGGGCGCACCGTGAACACGATGGTCGACCAGTTGTCGTCGTTCTCCAACGAGGTGACCCGGGTGGCCCGTGAGGTGGGCACCGAGGGCAAGTTGGGCGGCCAGGCCGACGTACGGGGTGTCGCCGGGACGTGGAAGGACCTCACCGACTCGGTGAACACCATGGCGTCGAACCTGACCGGCCAGGTGCGGTCGATCTCGCAGGTGGCGACGGCGGTGGCCAAGGGCGACCTGTCGCAGAAGATCACAGTCAGTGCGCGCGGTGAGGTGGCCGAGTTGGCCGCCACGATGAACTACCTCACGGACACGCTGCGGCTCTTCGCCGAGCAGGTGACCCGGGTGGCCCGTGAGGTGGGCACCGAGGGCAAGCTGGGTGGGCAGGCCGAGGTGCCGAACGTGGCGGGCACCTGGAAGGACCTCACCGACAGCGTCAACTCGATGGCGTCGAACCTGACCGCCCAGGTCCGCAACATCGCGCAGGTCTCCACGGCGGTGGCGCGCGGTGACCTGTCGCAGAAGATCACGGTGGCGGCGCAGGGCGAGATCCTGGAGCTGAAGGACACCGTCAACACGATGGTGGACCAGTTGTCGTCGTTCGCCGACGAGGTCACGCGGGTGGCCCGTGAGGTGGGCATCGAGGGCAAGTTGGGCGGTCAGGCGCAGGTACGCGGCGTGTCGGGCACCTGGCGTGACCTGACCGAGAACGTCAACCAGTTGGCCGGCAACCTGACCAGCCAGGTCCGCAACATCTCCCAGGTCTCCACCGCGGTGGCCAAGGGCGACCTGTCGCAGAAGATCACCGTCGACGCGCAGGGCGAGATCCTGGAGCTGAAGAACACCGTCAACACGATGGTGGACCAGCTCTCGTCGTTCGCGGACGAGGTGACCCGGGTGGCCCGTGAGGTGGGTACCGAGGGCAACCTGGGCGGTCAGGCGCAGGTGAAGGGCGTCAGCGGTACGTGGCGGGACCTGACGGACAACGTGAACTCGATGGCGTCGAACCTGACCAGCCAGGTCCGCAACATCGCCTCGGTGACGACGGCGGTGGCGAAGGGTGACCTGTCGCAGAAGATCACGGTGGACGCGCGGGGCGAGATCCTGGAGCTGAAGTCGACAGTCAACACGATGGTCGATCAGTTGTCGTCGTTCGCCGACGAGGTGACCCGGGTGGCCCGTGAGGTGGGCACCGAGGGCAAGCTCGGCGGCCAGGCCCAGGTGCGCGGGGTCGCCGGCACCTGGCGGGACCTGACCGACAACGTGAACTCGATGGCGTCGAACCTGACCGCCCAGGTCCGCAACATTGCCCAGGTCTCGACGGCGGTGGCGAAGGGTGACCTGAGCCAGAAGATCACGGTGGACGCGCGGGGCGAGATCCTGGAGCTGAAGTCCACTGTCAACACGATGGTGGACCAGTTGTCGTCGTTCGCCGACGAGGTGACCCGGGTGGCCCGTGAGGTGGGTACCGAGGGCAAGCTCGGCGGTCAGGCGCAGGTCAAGGGCGTGTCCGGCACCTGGCGGGACCTGACCGACAACGTGAACTCGATGGCGTCGAACCTGACCAGCCAGGTCCGCAACATCGCCTCGGTGACCACGGCCGTGGCGAAGGGTGACCTGAGCCAGAAGATCACCGTGGACGCGCAGGGCGAGATCCTGGAGCTGAAGTCGACAGTCAACACGATGGTGGACCAGCTCTCGTCGTTCGCCGACGAGGTCACCCGCGTCGCCCGCGAGGTGGGCATCGAGGGCAAGTTGGGTGGTCAGGCGCAGGTCAAGGGCGTCTCCGGCACCTGGCGGGACCTGACCGAGAACGTCAACCAGCTCGCCTCCACGCTGACCACCCAGCTGCGGGCCATCGCCCAGGTGTCCACCTCGGTGACCCGGGGCGACCTGACCCAGCGGATCGCCGTCAAGGCGCAGGGCGAGGTCGCCGAGTTGAAGGACAACATCAACCAGATGATCGTCACCCTCCGGGAGACGACCAAGAAGAACGCCGAGCAGGGCTGGCTGGACTCCAACCTGGCTCGCATCGGTGGCCTGTTGCAGGGCCAGCGTGACCTCGGCGAGGTCTGCCGCATGATCATGACCGAGGTGACGCCGCTGGTCGACGCGCAACTCGGCGCGTTCTTCCTCGCCGACGACACCGACGGCAGCATGCGGCTGCGGTTGACCTCGTCGTACGGCTATGTGGCGCGGGGGCACGACGTGACCTTCGGGCCGGGTGAGGGGCTGGTCGGGCAGACCGCCCTCTCGCGCCGGACGATCCGGGTCAGCGCTCCGCCGAACAGCCGTCTCACGCTGCGCTCCGGCCTGGCCGAGACACCCCCGACCGACCTGGTGGTGCTCCCCGTGCTGTTCGAGGGGGAGCTGCTCGGGGTGATCGAGTTCGCCAGCGTGTCCGCCTTCTCCGAGCTGCACCTGTCGTTCCTGGAGCGGCTGGTGCTCACCATCGGCATCGCGGTCAACACCATCCAGGCCAACCGGCGTACGGAGGAACTGCTGGCCCAGTCGCAGCGGCTGGCGCACGAGATGCAGGAGCAGTCGGCGGAGTTGCAGCGCACCAACGCCGAGTTGGAGGAGAAGGCCACCCTGCTCTCCGAGCAGAAGGGCAACATCGAGACCAAGAACCGGGAGATCGAGCTGGCCCGCCTCGGCCTGGAGGAGAAGGCACAGCAGCTCACCCGGGCGTCGGCGTACAAGTCGGAATTCCTGGCCAACATGAGCCACGAGCTGCGTACGCCGCTGAACTCGTTGCTGCTGCTGGCCCGCCTGCTCGCGGAGAACTCGGAGCAGAACCTCAGCCCGAAGCAGATCGAGTTCGCCCGGACCATCCACGGCTCCGGCTCCGACCTGCTGCGCCTGATCGACGACATCCTCGACCTGTCCAAGATCGAGGCGGGCCGGATGGACGTCGAGCCCACCGAGATCCGCTTCACCGAGCTGCGCGGCTTCGTCGAGCAGGCGTTCGCGCCGCAGGCCGAGGAGAAGAATCTCGACTTCCAGGTACGCGTCAGCAAGGACCTGCCGCCGGCGCTGGTCACCGACGCGCAGCGGTTGCAGCAGATCCTGCGCAACCTGCTCTCCAACGCGGTGAAGTTCACCGACAACGGCGCGGTGACGTTGCGGATCGCCCCGGCCGCGCCGAACGCGGTGTTCGACGTGCCCGCGCTGACCAACGCCCAGCAGGTGATCGCCTTCACGGTGATCGACACCGGGATCGGCATCTCCGACGACAAGCTGTCGATCATCTTCGAGGCGTTCCAGCAGGCGGACGGCACGACCAGCCGCCGCTACGGCGGCACCGGTCTGGGCCTGTCGATCAGCCGGGACCTGGCGCGACTGATCGGCGGCACCATCACGGTCTCGTCGGCGCCCGGGCAGGGCTCGACGTTCACCCTGTTCGTACCGCAGGTCCTCGCTCCGGACGCGGTGGTCGCGCCGCAGTCGCCGTCGCCGCAGCGTGCCGGCCTGCCGTCGTCGCTGCTCATGCCGCCGCTGGAGCTGTTGCCGGAGCGCCCGGAGGCGCCGGCCACCCGGCAGTTGGACGGCGCCACCGTGCTGATCGTGGACGACGACGTGCGCAACGTCTTCGCTCTGACCAGCGCGTTGGAGCTGCACGGCATGACCGTGCTGTACTCGGACAACGGGGCGGACGGCGTCCGCCTGCTGGCCGAGCATCCGGAGGTGGACATCGTGCTGATGGACGCCATGATGCCCGACCAGGACGGATACGAGACGACCCGGCAGATCCGGCGTAACCACCGGTTCGCCGACCTTCCCGTCGTCTTCCTGACCGCGAAGGCGATGCCGGGCGACCGTGAGTCGGCGCTCGCGGCCGGGGGAAGCGACTACATCACCAAGCCGGTCGACCTCGACGACCTGATCGAGCTGATGTCGTCCTGGATCAGCGGCAGCCGCACCGAGGAGACTTCGTGACCCAGATGGCCAAGGCGCTGCTCGTGGACGACCGTCGGGAGAACCTGATGGCCCTGGAGGCGATTCTCCAGGGCCTGCCGGTCCAGTCGGTGGCCGTGGAGAGCGGTGAGGCGGCGCTCAAGCAGTTGCTGGTGGACGACTTCGCGGTGATCCTGTTGGACGCGCAGATGCCGGACATGGACGGCTTCGAGACGGCCAGTCACATCAAGCGCCGCGAGCGCACCCGGCACGTGCCGATCATCTTCCTCACCGCCGCCGACCGGGACGCCCAGCTCGCCCTGCGGGGCTACCAGGTGGGCGCCGTGGACTACCTGACCAAGCCGTTCGACCCGTGGGTGCTGCGGGCCAAGGTGTCGGTCTTCGTCGAGCTGTGGGTCAAGACCCGGCAGTTGGCCGCCCAGTCGGACCTGGTGCGGGAGCGCGACGCGCAGTGGCGGCGACTCACCGACGCGGTGGACGAGGCCACCACGCTCCTGCGCTCCGACGACTCCGAGGCTCGGGACCGGGCGATGGAGTTGCTGGAGCAGGCCCGCTGGGGCAGTTCAGCCTGACTCACCCGGGCGCAGGTGGCCGGTCTGGGCGCGGCGTACGCGCCAGCGTTCGCCCAGTGAGTCGATCTCTTCCTGGACGAAGAGGAAGAAGTCCCGCATCTCGGCCACCCGTTCGCCGGCCGGCGTGTCCGCGCCGAGGGCCCCGATGCCGCCTTCGGCGACGTCGATGAACGTCTTGTAGATCGCGGTCTTCGTGATCGTCCCCTCGTACCAGGGGTTCTCCGGCATCCGGTAACGGTCGCGGCGGGAGCGGGGGACCGGCTCGCGGATCAGCATGCCGAACTGGGTGAGGTAGCGAACCGCTCCGCTGACCGCCGCCGCGCTGACCCCGAGGCGTTCGCCGATCTCGGCGGCGGTCAGCGGGTCGTCCGCGCTCATCACGGTGAACAGCACCCGAGCGGCCATTCGCGGAAAGCCGACCTCGGCGAACGTGAGCGCCATCCGTTCCACGAAGAGGTGCACCGGGTCGTGGCCGTCGGCGTCTGCCATCTCTGGTCCCCCTCCTGACCGTGTCGTGGGCACCGATGGTGCCCGGCTCACACTGTCTTCACAACTTTGTGAAACGAGTGTAGCTTCCGATATATGGAAACTCCGATTGAGGTATCCGGCCTGGTCAAGACCTTCGGCCGGGTCCGGGCGCTCGACGGTCTGGACCTGACCGTCCGCGCCGGCGAGGTGCACGGCTTCCTCGGCCCGAACGGCGCCGGCAAGTCGACGGCCATCCGGGCGCTGCTCGGCCTGCTGCGGACGGACGCGGGGGTCGTCCGCCTGCTCGGCGGCGACCCGTGGCGCGACGCGGTGGCCCTGCACCGCCGACTGGCGTACGTGCCGGGCGACGTGACGCTCTGGCCCAACCTCTCCGGCGGCGAGGTCATCGACCTGCTCGGCCGGATGCGCGGCGGCCTCGACCCGGCCCGTCGCGCCGAACTGCTGGACTCCTTCGAGCTGGACCCCCGCAAGAAGGGCCGGACGTACTCCAAGGGCAACCGGCAGAAGGTCGGCCTGGTGGCCGCTCTCGCGTCGGACGCCGAACTCCTCATCCTGGACGAGCCGACCTCCGGCCTGGACCCGCTCATGGAGGACGTCTTCCAGCACTGGGTACGCCGGGCGAAGGCCGACGGCCGCACCGTGCTGCTCTCCAGCCACATCCTGGCCGAGGTCGAGGCGCTCTGCGACCGGGTGACGATCATCCGCAACGGGCGGGACGTGGAGACCGGCACCCTGAGCGAGCTGCGACACCTGCGGCGCACCTCCATCGAGGCCGAGCTGACCGGTCCGGTGGACGGGCTGGGGCAGCTCACCGGCGTACACGACCTGCGGGTGGACGGGCAGCGGGTGCGCTTCGACGTGGAGGACGCCGCGCTGGACGTCGCGCTCCGTCGGCTCACCGAGATCGGCGTACGCAGCCTGGTCAGTCAACCGCCGACGCTGGAGGAACTGTTCCTGCGGCACTACCAGGCCGAAGAGGTGTCGTCGTGAGCGCGCGGAGTGAGCCGGGCCCGCGAGCCAGCGCGTTCACCGGCACCCGACACCTGGTCCGGCTGATCCTGCGCCGGGACCGGATCGTGCTGCCCATCTGGATCCTCCCGCTGGCCCTGCTGCCGGCCAGCTACGCCAGCGCGTACGCCGGCCTCTATCCGACCGCCGCCGAGCGGGCCGAATACCTGGCCGGCACCGCGAGCAACCCGTCGATCGTCGCGCTGCTCGGTCCGGTGTACGGCGACAGCATCGGCGCACTCACCGTCCAACGGGCCGGGCTCTTCGCGGCGGTCGCCGCCCTGGCCAGCGTGCTGACGGTGGTGCGGCACACCCGTACCGAGGAGGAGGCCGGTCGGCGGGAACTGCTGGGCGCGTCGGTCCTCGGCCGGTACGCCGGGCTGACCGCGGCGCTGCTGGTCACGTACGCCGCGAATGTGCTGCTCGGCCTGCTCATCGCCGGCGGCCTGGCCGCGGCGGGTCTGCCCGGGGCCGGATCGCTGCTCTTCGGCGCCGGCGTGGCGCTGACCGGCATCGCGTTCGCCACGGTCGGCGGCCTGGCCGCGCAGCTCACGCAGAGCGCCGGCGGGGCGCGCGGCATCGGCCTGGGCGTGCTCGGGTTGGCGTTCGCGCTGCGGCTCGGTGGTGACGCCGGAGGGTCCGGCGGTGCCGGCGGGAGCGCCGAGTGGTTGAGCTGGATCTCCCCGCTCGGCTGGGCGCCCCGGGGACGCGCCTTCGCGGACGAGCGCTGGTCGGTGCTGCTGCTGCCGGTGCTGTTCAGCGCGGCGGTGGCGCTCGTCGCGTACCCCGTGTCGGTGCGTCGGGACGTGGGTGCCGGCGTGCTGCCGCCCCGGCTCGGTCCGGCCGCCGGCGCGCTGGCCGGTCCGTTCGGCCTGGCCTGGCGGCTGCACCGTGGCCAGTTGCTCGGCTGGACCGTCGGTTTCGGGCTGCTCGGTCTGGTGCTGGGCGGCGCGGCGGACGCGGCCGGCGACGCGGTGCAGGGCAACGAGCAGATCGCCGAGCTGCTGGCCCGGCTGGGTGGCTCGTCGACGTTGGCCGAGGCGTACCTCGGCAGCACGTTGAGCCTGACCGCGTTGGCAGCCGCCGGGTACGGCATCCAGGCGGCGCTGCGGGCGCGGGCGGAGGAGACCGCCGGACGGGCCGAACCGCTGCTCGCCACGGCGGTGAGCAGGTCCCGCTGGCTGGCGGCGCACCTGCTTTTCGCGCTGCTCGGGCCGGTGGTGGTGCTGGCGGTGACGGGAGCGGCGACGGGACTGTCGTACGGCCTCAGCGTCGGTGACGTCGGTGGCGAGGTGCCCCGGATGCTCGGTGTGGGCCTGGCCCAGGTGCCGGCGGCCTGGGTGCTCGCCGGGCTGGCGGCGCTGCTGGTGGGCTGGCTGCCCCGGTTCTCCTGGGCGGCCTGGGCGGTGCTCGCCGGCTGCCTGCTGCTGGGTCAGATCGGCGCGATCCTGGACCTGAGCCAGTGGGTGCTGGATATTTCCCCGTTCACCCACACCCCCCAGGTGCTGACCAACAACTGGACCGCAACCCCCCTGGTGGCCCTGACCGCCCTGACCACCCTCCTGCTGGCCCTGTCCCTGCGCACCTTCCACACCCGAGACGTGCCCACCCCTTGAAGCGCGGTGATCAAGAGGTTCGCGTCAGTGGAGGCGCGATTTTTGACGCGAACCTCTTGATCAACAGGGTGGTCGAGGGCCGACAGTGCCCAGGGAGGGTGGGGTTAGCCGGTGGGTTGGTCGTTGCGGATCATCAGGGCGCTGCGGAGGCCGGTGATGTCCAGGACGCGGATCAGGAAATCGCCCACATGGGTGAGCATCAGCAGGCTCTGCGCGTGGCTGGCCTTGCGGCTGAGCACCACGAGGGTGCCCAGGCCCTGCGAGTCGCAGAAGGTGACGCCGCCGAGGTCGAGCACGATCCGCGGAGGCGGGTCGGTCAGCACCTCGTTGACCACGGTGCTGAGCTGGGCGGCCGTGAGCATGTCGATCTCACCGGCCAGGCGAAGCACTGCTTCGTCACCCGTCCGGTGTAGCGTGATGGACAGTTCGGCACGATCCACCCGGTCAGCCTAGCGCGATCTAGCTGACCCGGCCTGTCGAGGCGACGAGCCGCGCTGCGACCCCGCGCCACCCGGCCGGCGCCCGCGCCGCCCGCCGAGCCCGCGACGAGCGTCGGGAGCGGGTGAGCCCGGTAACCCTCGCCCGGGGTGGCTGCTGCCTGACGGTCCGGCGCTGACACAATGGCGGCATCGTGACCGACATCGTTTCCGCCGGATCTGGCCGTTACCCGGCCGACGCGCCGGCCTCCGAGGCCCTGTTCGACCGCGCCCGCGCCATCGTGCCCGGCGGGGTCAACTCCCCCGTGCGTGCCTTCCAGGCGGTTGGCGGCACCCCGCGCTTCATGGTCCGTGGTGAGGGTCCGTGGCTGTTCGACGCCGACGGTCGTCGCTACGTCGACCTGGTGTGCTCGTGGGGTCCGCTGATCCTCGGGCACGCCCATCCCGAGGTGGTGGACGCCGTGCAGGCGGCCGCCGCCCGGGGCACCAGCTTCGGCACGCCCACGCCGGGCGAGGTGGAGTTGGCCGCCGAGATCGTCGACCGGACGCCGGTGGAGCAGGTCCGCCTGGTCAACTCCGGCACCGAGGCGACCATGTCGGCGATCCGGCTGGCCCGTGGCTTCACCGGCCGCTCCAAGATCGTCAAGTTCGCCGGCTGCTACCACGGTCACGTCGACGCGCTGCTCGCCTCCGCCGGCTCCGGCGTGGCCACCCTCGGCCTGCCCGACTCGCCCGGCGTCACGGGCGCGGCGGCCAGCGAGACGATCGTGCTGCCGTACAACGACATCCGGGCCGTCGAGGAGGCGTTCGCCGCCGAGGGCCCGCACATCGCCGCCGTGATCACCGAGGCCGCCGCCGGCAACATGGGCGTGGTGGCCCCCCGCGACGGCTTCAACCAGCAGCTCGCCCGGATCGCGCACGCGCACGGCGCCCTGCTCGTCGTCGACGAGGTGATGACCGGTTTCCGGGTCTCCCGCGCCGGGTGGCACGGCCTCGACGCCTCCGACGCGGACCTGTGGACGTACGGCAAGGTCATGGGTGGTGGCCTGCCCGCCGCGGCGTTCGGCGGGCGCGCGGACATCATGGCGCGTCTCGCGCCGGCCGGCCCGGTCTACCAGGCCGGGACTCTCTCCGGTAACCCGCTGGCCTGCGCCGCCGGTCTGACGACCCTGCGGCTCGCCGACGACGCGCTCTACCGCAAGCTCGACGACACGGCCGCCGTCGTGGGCAAGCTGGCGTCCGACGCGCTGGCCGCCGCCGGGGTCCCGCACCGCCTGTCGTACGCGGGCAGCATGTTCTCCATCTTCTTCACCGACGCCGACGTGGTCGACTACGACAGCGCACGCACCCAGCAGGTGCCGGCGTTCAAGGCGTTCTTCCACTCGATGCTCGCCGCCGGCGTCTACCTGCCGCCGAGCGCGTTCGAGTCGTGGTTCGTCTCGGCGGCGATCGACGACGCCGCTCTGGAGCACATCGCCGCCGCGCTGCCGACGGCGGCGAATGCGGCGGCAGCGGCCGGTCACGGGGGGTAGTGAACAGTGGCGAAGACGGTGGTCCACGTGCTCCGGCACGGCGAGGTGCACAACCCCGACCAGATCCTGTACGGGCGGCTGCCCGGTTTCCGCCTCTCCGAGCTGGGCGTGCAGATGGCCAAGGCCGCCGCGCAGGGGCTCGCCGAGCGGGAGATCGTGCACGTGGTGGCCAGCCCGTTGGAGCGCGCCCAGCAGACCGCCGAGCCGATCGCCGCCCAGTTCGGGCTGCCCGTCGGGGTGGACGAGCGGCTGATCGAGAGCGCCAACTGGTTCGAGGGCAAGAAGGTCTCCCCGGGCGACGGGTCGTTCCGCGACCCGCGCAACTGGTGGGTGCTGCGCGACCCGGTGACGCCGTCCTGGGGTGAGGCGTACCGGGCGATCGCCGAGCGGATGTTCGCGGCCGTGCACGCCGCCCGGGTCGCCGCCGAGGGGCGCGAGGCGGTGCTGGTGTCGCACCAGCTCCCGATCTGGACGCTGCGCCGCTACGTCGAGCGCAAGCGGCTCTGGCACGACCCGCGCAAGCGCCAGTGCGGGCTGGCGAGCCTCACGTCGTTCCACTTCGACGGCGCGAAGGTGGAGGGCATCGGCTACAGCGAGCCGGCCGCGCACCTCGTCGCGCTCTCCGCGACAGCCCGGACGGCCAAGGGGGCCTGATGAACGCCCGGAGGTGGACCGCCGGTCTGCTCGCCGCCGTCGCCGCGGTGGCTCTGGTCGGCTGTACGTCGGCGAAGGGGCAGGAGAAGACCTGCTCGACCACCTCGGACGGCATCATCGAGTGCGCGCCGGACCAGCGCTCGGCTCCGCCGAAGCTCGCCGGTGAGCTGCTCCTCGGCGGCACGTACGACGTCGCCCAGGCCCGGGGACAGGTCGTGGTGGTCAACTTCTGGGGCTCCTGGTGCGCGCCCTGCCGGGCCGAGGCGGACGACCTGGAGGCCGTCTACCAGGCCACCAAGGGTTCCGGGGTGACCGTCCTCGGCATCAACGTGCAGGATTCGCGGGACAAGGCCAAGGCGTTCGAGCAGGGACGGGTCACCTATCCGAGCCTGTTCGACCCGGCCAGCCGACTGGCGCTCGACCTCGACATCCCGCCGAACACCGTCCCCGCGACGGTGGTGCTCGACCGGGAGGGGCGGGTCGCCTCGGTGATCCGGGCCGCCGTGAAGCAGGAGGGCCTGCAACCGATCGTCGAGCGGGTCGCGGCCGAGAAGCCGGCGTCTAACTGATGGGCGAGACGTTCGAGGAGCTGGCCCGGAGCGGGCCGCTGGTGCTCGCCATCGGCGCGGCAGCGCTCGCCGGCCTGGTCAGCTTCCTCTCCCCGTGCGTGCTGCCACTCGTGCCGGGCTACCTGTCGTACGTCACCGGGTTGGCCGGCGCGGACCTCGACGGCCGGCGGCCGACGGCGGACCCGACCCCGGACGGCGCCGGTGGCGTCGCGGTCCGGGAGCGGACGACGACGGCGGTGGCGGCGGTCAAGGGTCGGGTGCTGGCCGGGACGCTGCTCTTCATCGCCGGCTTCACCGTGGTCTTCGTGGCCACCGCGATCCTGTTCGCCGGCATCGGTCGGGTCTTCTTCGACTACGAGCGGCAGTTGGAGATCGTCGTCGGCGCGTTGATCATCGTGCTCGGCCTCGGCTACCTCGGCATGATCCCCGCCCTGCAACGTGAATTCCGGATCTCCAAGCTACCGTCGGCCGGCCTGCTCGGCGCACCGGTCTTCGGCGCGGTCTTCGCGCTGAGCTGGGTGCCGTGCACCGGGCCGACGCTCGGCGCGGTGATGGGCATGGCCACCGCCAGCGGGCAGAGTGACCGGGCCGTGGTGCTCGCCGTGGCGTACTGCCTCGGGTTGGGGATACCGTTCGTCGTCTTCGGGCTGGGCTTCCAGCGCCTGCTCGGGGTCTTCCGCGCCATCCGGCGCAACAGCCGCTGGGTCACCCGGATCGGCGGCGCCCTGCTCATCCTGATCGGCCTGGCGCTGGTCACCGGCGGATGGCAGAGCTTCGTGATCTGGCTGCAGACCACTGTCGGGGTGGGCGAGGTGAGCATATGACGGTCGTCGACGAACGCCCGGAGGCCGAGGCCCCGGCGCCGCGCCGCCGGCCCAGCCGGCTGCTGGCCCTGCTGCGCAACTCGTGGCGGCAGCTCACCAGCATGCGTACGGCCCTGATCCTGCTCTTCCTGCTGGCGATCGCCGCGATCCCCGGCTCGGTGCTGCCGCAGCGCGGGATCAGCCCGGAGAAGGTCAACCAGTACTTCGTCGACCACCCGGACTGGGCCCCCCGGCTGGACCGGATCGGCGCGTTCGAGGTCTTCGGGTCGGTCTGGTTCTCCGCGATCTACCTGCTGCTCTTCACGTCGCTGATCGGCTGCATCACGCCCCGGCTGCGCGACCACGTCCGGGCGCTGCGGTCCCGGCCGCCGGTCGCGCCCAAGCGGATGACCCGGCTGCCGCAGCACACCACGCTGCCCGCCCCGGCCGGCGGCGTGGACGCCGTCGCCGAGGTGCTGCGCAAGCGCCGCTGGCGGGTGGAGGTACGCGGGAACGAGGTCTCCGCCGAGAAGGGGTACCTCAAGGAGACCGGCAACCTGCTCTTCCACACCTCGCTCATCGCGGTGCTGATCGGCGTCGCGCTCGGCTCGTGGTACGGGTGGAGCGGCAACCGCCTGCTGGTGGCGGGCGCGGACAACGCGTTCTGCAACACCCGCCAGCAGTACGCCGAGGCCAAGCTCGGCCCCCGCGTCGACACCGCCGACCTACCCCGCTTCTGCCTGCGGCTGGACGACTTCCAGGCCCGGTTCCTGCCGTCCGGTCAGCCGGAGTTCTTCAACGCCCGGGTCACCGTCGACGGCCCGGACGAGCCGACCCGCAGCGCGGACTTCTCGGTCAACTCGCCGCTGCGCCTCGCCGACGCGAGCGTCTACCTGCTCGGCCACGGGTACGCTCCGGTGATCCGCTACACCGACCGGTACGGCAACAGCCAGGTCAGTGACGAGCCCTTCCTGACCACCGGCGACATGGGCCTGACCAGCGAAGGGCTGGCCGCCTTCCCGGACGCGAACGTCGACCCGGCCACCGGAAAGCGGGTGCCGGGCGAGCAGATGGCGTTCACCGGCATCTACCTGCCCACCGCGCCGCAGCAGGCCCCGTTCGTCCGTTCCGAGTACCCGACCGAGCGCAACCCGGCGCTGAACCTGGTCGCCTACCGGGGCAACCTCGGCATGGACGCCGGCATCCCCGGCTCGGTCTACCAGCTCGACCAGCGGCAGGTACGTGCCGGCAAGGTCAAGGAGGTCGGCAGCAAGCTGCTCCGCAAGGGCGAGAAGTGGACGCTTGACGACGGCACGACCGTCGAGTTCCTGGGCACCGAGCGGTACGTCACGCTCTCCGTCCGGCACGATCCCGGCTCGACGCCGCTGCTGGTGAGCTGCGGTGTGCTGCTGGTGGGGCTGATGGGTTCGCTGTTCGGGCGGCGTCGCCGGGTGTGGTTCCGGGTGCTGCCGGCCGACCCCGGGAATGGATCTCCGACGGACGGTAGTAGCTTGATGGAGGCCGGTGGGTTGCCGCGCACCGACTATCCAGGGTTCGCCGACGAGTTCGCCCAGTTGGTCGCCGCCGTGAACGGTGACGAACGGGCGGCCGAGCGGGCTGGTGCCGACACCGGAACCGGTGGCCCGGCCGGTGTGCGAGAAGGGACCGAGTGATGTCCGCGCTCTCCGACAATCTGGTGACCTTCGCGATCCTGACGTACCTGATCGCGATGATCAGCCACGCCGTGGAGTACGCGCTTGGCAACGCCCGTACCCGGGCCGCCGTGGCCTCGCCCGCCCGTGAGCTGGCCGCCCGCGAGCTGGTCGCTCGTGAGCTGGTGGGCGCGGGGGTCGGCGGTGCCGGCGGCGTGACCGCCGAGCCGCCCGCGCAGGTCCCGCCGCCGGTGGACGGATCGGCCCGCCGGGCGCGTCTGGCCGGGCTGGTCGCGGTGGCGGCCACCGCGGTCGCCGCCGTGCTGCACCTCGCGGCGCTGGTCACCCGTGGTCTCGCGGCTGACCGGATGCCGTGGGGCAACATGTACGAGTTCGTGCTCACGGTGACGTTCATCGGGGTCGCGGCCTGGCTGGTGGTGCTCTGGAAGCGGCCGTCGCTGCGCAAGCTCGGGCTGTTCCTCACCCTGGTCATGGTGCTGCTGGTGGCCACCGCCGAACTGGTGCTGTACGTGCCGATCGTGCCGCTGGTGCCGGCCCTGAACTCGTACTGGTTCGTCATCCACGTCTCGACGATCGTCTTCGCGTCCGGCATCTTCCTGCTCGGAGCGGTGCCGGCCGTCGGCTTCCTGATGCGCAACGGGTACGAGCAGGGCAAGCGGAGCTTCCCGTACACCCTGGCGAAGCGGCTGCCCGCCGCGGCCAGCCTGGAGCGGCTGACCTTCACGCTGCACGCCTTCGCCTTCCCGATCTTCACGTTCGCGGTGATCGCCGGCGCGATCTGGGCCGAGGCGGCCTGGGGTCGTCCGTGGGGCTGGGACCCGAAGGAGACCTGGGCGTTCATCTCCTGGGTGGTCTACGCCGGCTACCTGCACGCCCGGGCCACGCCCAGCGTGAAGCGGAACGTGGCCACCTGGATCGCCGTGCTCGGCTTCCTCACCATGCTGATGAACCTGTTCGGGGTGAACATCTTCTTCACCGGCCTGCACTCGTACGGCGGGCTGAACTGAACTGCAGTTGGCAGATGTAGAACTACACTTCTTAGAAGTGTAGTTCTACATTCTGTGGGGATGTGACCGTGGAATTCGCCAAACCAGCGGAGATCTTCGACCGAGACGTCGAGTGGGCGGAGCTGGTCCGGTTCGCCACGGACGATCGACCAGGCGCGACGCTGGGCGTGGTCAGCGGCCGCCGCCGGCAGGGCAAGACTCTGCTCTTGTACGAGCTGGCCCGCAGCACCCAGGGCTTCTACTTCGGCGCGACCGAGGCGACGTCTGCGGAGTCGCTCCGTCGCCTAGGGGAAGCGCTCGGCCGGCACACCGCAGCCCCCAGCCCGCTGCACCTTGCCGACTGGCCCAGCGCGGTCGACGCGCTGCTCGCGCTGGGCCGGGACCGCCCGCTCACGGTGGTGATCGACGAGTTCCCGTACCTGGCCCGCGCCAGTCGCGACCTCCCATCGGTCATCCAGCATGCGCTCACCCCGGGCCGGATCGAGCGCACCGGCTCTCGAACTCGCCTGTTGCTGTGCGGTTCGGCGCTCTCGTTCATGGGAGGCCTCCTGGCAGGTTCGGCCCCACTCCGCGGACGGGCCGGGCTGGAACTGCCCGTCGCGCCGCTCGACTATCGAGCGGCGGCGACATTCTGGGGGATCGACGATCCGTTGCTCGCGGCCCAGGTGTTCGCGATCGTCGGAGGCACACCCGCCTACCGACGCGAGTACGTCCAGGACGACGCCCCGGACGGGCCGACCGATTTCGACGACTGGGTCGTGCGTGCCGTGCTGAACCCGGCGCGTCCGCTGTTCCGCGAGGCGCGTTACCTGCTGGCCGAGGATCCGGACCTGCGCGACACCGCCCTCTACCACTCGGTGCTCGCGGCGGTCGCCGACGGCAACGGCACCCGAGGTGGAATCGCGGGCTACATCGGCCGTAAGGCCACCGATCTACAGCACCCACTCACCGTGTTGGAGGACGCCGGTCTCCTCACGAGGGAGCCGGACCCCCTGCGCAGTGGCCGGAGCCGGTACCTCATCGCCGAACCCCTCATCACCTTCTACCAGGCGGTCATGCGACCCGCGTGGACAGCGTTGGAGCAGCGACGCGGCGCGGACGTCTGGCGTCGATCCCAGCGACGGTACGCGGCAGCGGTGCTGGGGCCGGCCTTCGAGGAGATCGTCCGCCAGTGGGCGCTGCGCTTTGCCGCACCGGAGACGCTCGGCGGCATCGTCGCGGAGGCCAGTGCCGCCGTCCTTACCGACCCCGCCAGCCGAACCAGCGTGGAACTCGATCTGGTCGCGTTCGGTGAGCCACCGATGGGCGACAGCCCTCGGCCGCTCCTCGCGATTGGCGAGGTCAAATGGGGTAGGACATTAGGGATGGCCGACCTGGAGCGGCTCGCCAGGGCACGGGATCTTCTTGCCACCCGCCCTGGCCTGGACGCGCGACACGTCCGGCTCGTGCTGGTGAGCGGGTCAGGCTTCACGGACGACCTTCGGCGTCGAGCTGGCGGCGATCAGGATGTCGTCCTGGTCGATCCGGAGCGCCTTTATCAGGGGGAATGACACCCGGGATCGCGCCCCACTCCCACCCGGCAGTTCGGGGCGGGCTCGCGGTCAGCGGCGTTGCAGGGTCTCGTCGACCCGCAGGGTGATCTGGTAGGCGACCTCGGGCACGTCGACCAGCTCGATGCGCTCACCGCGCAGCGCCACCTGCGCGTGCAGTTCCCGGGCGATGGCGTCGCGCACCGCGACCAGCAGTGGTGACAACCCGTCCGGGTCGCCGACGACGTATGCGTCCGACATGCCCACCAGCCTGCGCCGGGTTCGGCCGTTCGGCCAGCACGGGTGAAATGTGTCCGCAGGGCTTGACGCACACCGTGCCGCCGAGCCGGCGTCGGCCCGTGGTCCTGATCCACTCCAGGTCGGCGATCTGGCGGCATCCTTCGCCCGGCAAGGCACCACGTCGGCGATCTGGTGTGGATCAGGGGTCAGCCGCCGAACCAGCCCGGCATGTCGAGGCGGAACCAGTTGGTGGCGGCCATCGTGCGCAGGTCGTCCTCGATGGCGGCCACGCGCTCCTCGCCCAGGGTCGCGGCCCACTGCTCGCGCAGTCGGTCGAAGATCTCGGCCGAGCGACGTAGCCCGTCGACGCCGCGCGGTGTCATCCGGACCAGCCGTCGGCGGGCGTCGGCGGGATCGTCGACCCGCTCCAGGTATCCGATCTCGACCAGCCGGTCGACCGTCTTCCCGGCGGCCTGCTTCGAGATGCCGAGGCGCTGCCCCAGCTCGGTCGCTGTGGTGCCGTCCAGGCCGACGGCCTGGAGCACGAACCCGTGCAGCGGGCGCAGGTCGGGATGCCCCTCGCGGGCCAACTCGGCGTGCAGGTCGTCGATGAGGGTGCGGAAGCCGGCCAACAGCAGCAGTGGGAGCTGGAAGCCGGGCCGGGCGGGCTCAGGGGTTGTCACGTTCGACAACCACGTTTACTATTTCGTCAACCACGTTGACTATCTTAGGGCAGGCACCCATGTCCGTCTTCACCGCCCACACCGCCGAGACCGCGCCCGCCGCCGCCCGCCGGGCCATCGAGGGAGTACGCGGCCGCTTCGGCTGGCTGCCCGCCCCGGTGGCGCTGATGGCCGACTCGCCCCAACTGCTCGCCGGCTTCCTCGCCGCCAGCGCCGGCTTCGAACAGACCGCCCTCACGCCTGTGCAGCAGGAGGTGGTGGTCCTGACCGTTGCCACCAGCTACGAGTGCCACGTCTGCGTCGCCCTGCACACCGGCAAGCTCACCCGGCTCGGAGCGAGCGCCGAGCTGATCACCGCGTTGCGCGCCGGCACGCCGCTGCCCGAGCCGGGGCTGGAGGTGCTGCGCCGGTTCACGCTTGCCGTCCTCGAACACCGGGGCGCGGTGCCCGACGACGATCTCGACGCCTTCCTGGCCGCCGGTCACCAGCCACGGCATGCGCTGGACGTGGTGTTCGGCGTCGGGGCGTACACGATCTCGACCTTCGCCAACCGGCTCACCCGCGCGCCGCTCGACCCGCCGCTGGCCGCCCACGCGTGGACGCCCGCCGCCTGACCGAACCCGCGTTACCGCAACATGCCGGCAGAGGGCTGACTCAGGGTCGCGGTTTCGCTACCTTGCGCCAGAAGGGCCGATGTGGCCCATAGACCTGCTCGAGGAGATCGTGAAGCCATGGATCTGACCGGAGCTCAGTGGCGCAAGTCCACCCGCAGTGGCAACAACAGCGGCGCCTGCGTCGAGGTCGCCGACAACCTGCCCGACCGGGTGCACGTCCGCGATTCCAAGGACCGCGACGGCGGCGTGCTGACCTTCAGCCCGACCGCGTGGCGCGCCTTCGTCGACCTGGCCCGCACCCACTGATCCTCGGGGCTGCCACTCAGGCCGCCCCGAGAAAGTCGCGCAGCAGGGCGAGCATCTCGTCGGGGCGCTCCTCGTACAGCCAGTGCCCGCAGTTGTCGATCACCTCGCCGCGAACGGTGTCGGCGTACCGGCGTACCTGCTCGGCGACCTGGCCGCCGAGGCTGGCCGACGCGCCGACGGCCAGCACCGGCATGGTGAGCTTCGTGCCCCGGTGCGTCGCGTTGTCGGCGATGTCCTGGTCGAACGCCCGGAAGTGGGCGAAGCTCGCCCGCAGGTGCGCCGGGTCGCGCAGGTGGCTGGCGAACTCCTCGATGTCCGGCGCGGCGATGCTGCCCTTGCGCACCATCAGGGCGTCGGTGAACCGGTCCACCCAGAGCGACTCCCGCCCACGGACCAGTTCCTCCGGCAGCCCGTTGCCGAGCGTGAAGAAGCCGAAGTTCCACACCCCCGGCCCGCCCGCGGTGAGCGCGGGGAACGTGTAGATGCTCTCGTCGGGGATCGGCGCCTCGGTGAGCGCCAGCCGGCTCACCCGCTCAGGATGGGCGGCGGTGTACGCGTACGCCACCATCGTCCCCAGGTCGTGCCCGACCACTCGGAGGTCACCGACCAGGCCGAGTTGGTCGAGCAGGCCGTGCAGGTCGGCGGCGACGGTCTTCTTGTCGTACCCGTCGGCCGGAGCGTCGCTGTTCCCGAATCCGCGCAGGTCGGGCGCGACCACCTCGAAAGACCGCCCCAACTCGGGGAGCAGGTGCCGCCACATGTACCAACACTGCGGGTACCCGTGCAGCAGCACCAGCGGTGGGCCGCTGCCGCCACGGACATAGTTCATGGTGATCCGACCGACCCGTGCCCGCTGCTCGGTGAACCCCGCCGGAACCCGATCGCCACCCATTCGCTGCCCCCGTCCGCCCCCATCCGCCGCCGGCTGCCCGGCTACCCGCTCGACCGACGGCCATGCCTGCGCACGAGCGTTGATCGACTCGACATCCCGGAAGTCGGGTCGTCCCAGGCCGCCGGACACCCCGACTTCCGGGAGCCCGAGTGGATCAGCAGTGCCGTCGCGGGCGTCACACCACCCGGCGTGGGCCGGGCCGCAGCCGGTGCGGGAGACTGGGCGACATGGCTCGTGGCTTCCCGTACACCGATCTCAAGGATTTCCTCGCGGCGCTGGAACGCGCCGGGGAGCTGCGCCGGGTCGACGTCCCCGTCGACCCGACCCTGGAGATCAGCGAGGTGGTCACCCGCACGGTGCGCGCCGGTGGTCCGGCGCTGCTGTTCGAGCACCCCACGCGGGGTGAGATGCCGGTGGCGATCAACCTGTTCGGCACCGAGAAGCGGATGGCGATGGCCCTCGGCGTCGACTCGCTGGACGAGGTCGGCGCGCGGATCGGCGCGTTGATCAAGCCGGAACTGCCGGTCGGCTGGTCCGGCATCCGCGAGGGCCTGGGCAAGGTCATGCAGCTCAAGTCGGTGCCGCCCCGCAAGGTCAAGACCGCGCCCTGCCAGGAGGTCGTCTACCGGGGCGACGACGTCGACCTCGGCCGGCTGCCGGGATTGCAGGTGTGGCCCGGCGACGGCGGGATCTTCCACAACTACGGGCTGACCCACACCAAGCACCCGGAGACCGGCAAGCGCAACCTGGGCCTCTACCGGCTCCAGCAGCACGGCCGCAACACCCTCGGCATGCACTGGCAGATCCACAAGGACTCCACGGCCCACCACGCGGTCGCCGAACGGCTCGGGCAGCGCCTGCCGGTCGCGGTCGCGATCGGCTGCGACCCCGTCGTCTCGTACGCGGCCAGCGCGCCGCTGCCCAGCGACATCGACGAGTACCTGTTCGCCGGGTTCCTGCGCGGCGAGCGGGTGGAGATGGTCGACTGCCTCACCGTGCCGTTGCAGGTCCCGGCGCACGCGCAGATCGTGCTGGAGGGCTACCTGGAGCCCGGCGAGCGGCTGCCCGAGGGGCCGTTCGGCGACCACACCGGCTTCTACACGCCGGTCGAGCCGTTCCCGGTGCTGCACATCGAGGCGATGACCATGCAGCGCAACCCGGTCTACCACTCGATCATCACCTCCAAGCCGCCGCAGGAGGACCACGGCCTCGGCAAGGCCACCGAGCGGATCTTCCAGCCGCTGCTCAAGCTGCTGATCCCGGACATCGTCGACTACGACCTGCCGGCCGCCGGGGTCTTCCACAACTGCGCGATCGTGTCGATCCGCAAGCGCTACCCGAAGCACGCGCAGAAGGTCATGAACGCGATCTGGGGCGCGCACCTCATGTCGCTCACCAAGCTGATCGTGATCGTCGACGAGGACTGCGACGTGCACGACTACAACGAGGTGGCCTTCCGCGCCTTCGGCAACGTCGACTACGCGCGGGACCTACTGCTCACCGAGGGGCCGGTGGACCACCTCGACCACTCGTCGTACCAGCAGTTCTGGGGTGGCAAGGTGGGCGTGGACGCGACCCGCAAACTCCCGGCCGAGGGCTACACCCGCGGCTGGCCGGAGGAGATGACCATGGCCCCCGAGGTCACCGCCCTGGTCGACAAGCGCTGGAAGGAGTACGGGATCTGATGGCGACCCCCGACAACCCTCGCGATCTTGCGCTTTCTGTCGACGATTCGCGCCCTTCCTCCCCAGATGTTCCCGCAGAAAGTGCAAGATCGCGGGGGAGGGTGCGTGCCTTCCTGGATCTCGTCACCATCGAGCACTCCGTCTTCGCGCTGCCGTTCGCCTTCCTCTCGGCGTTGAGCGCCATGCGGGTCGACGGGGGGCGGGTGCGCTGGGTCGACCTGCTGCTGATCACCGTGGCGATGGTCGGGGCGCGGACGTTCGCGATGGCCGCCAACCGCATCCTCGACCGGCGCATCGACGCGCGGAATCCCCGTACCGCCGGGCGGGAACTGGTCACCGGGGCGGTGAGCGTGCGGACGGCCTGGACCGGCGCGGTCGTCGCGCTCGTGGTGTTCCTCGCCGCTGCCGCGCTGCTCAACCCGCTCTGCCTGATGCTCGCGCCGCTCGCCGTGGTGCCGCTGGTCGTCTACCCGTACGGCAAGCGGTTCACCAACTGGCCGCACGCCATCCTTGCGGTCGCCCAGGCGGTCGGCCCGGTCGGCGCCTGGCTCGCGGTCACCGGCACCCTGGACGGCTCCGGGCCGGCCTGGGTGCTCGGCGCGGCCGTCGGCCTCTGGATCGGCGGCTTCGACCTGATCTACGCCTGCCAGGACTCCGAGATCGACCGGGAGATCGGCGTGCACAGCGTGCCCGCCCGGTACGGTCGCCGCTTCGCCCTGCACGCCTCGACTGTGACGCACGTGCTGACCTTCGGGCTGTTCGTCTGGTTCGGGGCGCTGATCGGGTTCGGCTGGCTGTGGTGGGTCGGCCTGGCGCTGACCGCCGTCGCGTTCGCATACCAGCACCTGGTGGTTACCCCGACCGACCTCAGCAAGGTCAACCGGGCGTTCTTCACCGCCAACGGGTTCGTCGGCATCGCGCTGTTCGTCTTCGCCCTGCTCGACCTGGTGATCCGCCTGGACCTGCGTCCCTAGGCGGCCGTCGGGTAGCGGCCGCTCTCCAGCGTCCAGTCGATGGTGCCGCGCACGGCGTAGGCGATCCCGTCGAGATGGTCGGCGACCGCCTCGTCCAACGCCGGCCCGAACGACGGCACGGCGGCGCGGAGCGCCACGAACCGTCGCATCGACTCGCACCAGCGTTCGGCCACCCGCTGCACCGCCTCCTCGGCCGACACGCCCCACTCCGCCTGCATCGCCAGGACCAGGTTGTGCCCGCCCGAGGTGGACCGGTCCTTCTCCAGCGAGGCCAGGTCGTTGTACCAGGACAGCAGGTCGTTGCCGGTGCGGGCGATCTGCCGCAGCAGCGGGTGGTGGTAGACGGGATCGGGCAGCGACCGACCGGTGACGAACTCCACCAGCGGGTACGACACCTCGGCCGCCGAGGTGGACCGCCGCAACTCGATGTACTCGTCGACCCCGGGCCGGACCGCGGCCTCCTTGTTGACCGCCTCCCGCCAGGTGCCGTCGAGGTGCCGGGCCACCGCGTCGGCGAAGCGCAGCCGCCACCGGGACGGCATCCGCCGGCGCGGCTCCCGCCAGGCCAGCACCAGCAGCCGCCGCAGCGGCCCGGTCAACCCGCCGTGCCGCACCCGGGGACCGTCGTGCAGCAGTGCCAGCGTCCCGTCGCGCAGCGCCCGGATCTGCGCCGGGTGCAGTCGGTGCGGGCCGTCGCAGGCGTCGTCGACGAGGAAGAACCAGGTGAAGAGGGCCGTCAGCACCCGCAGGTCGGCTTCGCCTGCGTCCGGATAGAGCCGCCCCGCGTACCGGGCGAAGCCGCCCCGGGCCAGCCGGTGCAGCGCGGCGTCGTCCAACGGCATACCCAGTTCGGGCAGGATGTCGACGAGCCACCGCTGGACCCGGTCGGCGTGCGGTGAGAGCCGGGCCGGAACGGGGCATTCACCGCGCAGCGCCCAGAGGACCTCGCCGGTCGTCACCGATGCCTCCCCGTGCGAACTGCTCCCGGTGCGAATCGCCACCGGCAGCATCGCAGGTCGGCGGGACAAGCACGCACCCGCCCGGACAACTCGGACCGCGGCGCGACGGATCGTGGGGTGCCCGGCGGCGCGCGGTGCGGACCAGGCAGGCTGGGGGGCATGCGGGAACCATGGGTGGTCGGCGTCTCCGGGGCCTCCGGTACGCCGTACGCGGCGTCCGTCGTCGGCGGGCTGCTCGACGCGGGCGAGCCGGTGGACCTCATCGTGTCCCGGGCGGCACGGCTCACCCTGCTCGACGAGACCGGCCGGTCGTTCCGCGACGCGCACTGGGCCGAGGACCTCGCGGCCTGGCTGGACCGGGACCTGACCGGCGCAGACGTCCGCCACTGGCCGGCCGGCGACCTGGCCGCCGGGCCCAGCAGTGGCTCCTACCGGGTACGGGGAATGGCCGTGGTGCCGGCCAGCACCGCAGCCTGCGCCGGCATCGCCATCGGGCTCTCCAAGGACCTGCTACAGCGCGCTGCCGAGGTCAACCTCAAGGAGCGCCGACCGGTCGTGGTGGTGCCCCGCGAAACCCCGGTGACCCGCAGCCACCTGGAGCATCTGATCGCGTTGCACGACGCCGGCGCGGTGGTGCTGCCGGCCAGCCCCGGCTTCTACGGCGCGGGCGCGGCGGCCAGCGCGCAGCAACTTGTCGACTTCGTGGCCGGCAAGGTGCTGGACGCGCTCGGCGTGCCACACACCCTGTTCCGCCGGTGGTCCGGCGAGCTCGGCGCGGCCCGGAGCTGAACGGGTCAACCGATTCGTTCCAGTGGTGCGCGGACCGGACTGCCGCCCGGTCCGCCTGACGTTGTCCGCACCAGTTCAGTACATGCCGGCGTTGGCCGGACCCGGCCCGGTGGAGGCGGCCGGACCCACGTTGCGTGGCTTTCCGACCTCGTCCACCTCGTCCAGCATGCCCTCCCCCTCAAGCAGGGCTCGCACCTCGGATTCCCGAAACCGGCGATGCCCGCCTGGAGTCCGGATGCTTCCTATCCGGCCGGCCGCCGCCCATCTCGTCACAGTCTTCGGGTCTACCCGAAACAGCGCGGCGACCTCACCCGGTGTCAGCAGGCGATCTCCAGTGTCCACAGCCCCCTCCTCGCGTCGACGAAGCCCCTGGCTGAACACACTGCCCCCGGCTGGTGCGAGCCCAGAGCCGTCATGAGGGACGTATGGCAATTACAGCACCAGGTAACTGGCCTGTCCGCCAAACGCGAAAAATGCACTGACTGGGAAGTTAGTAAATGCTACTGGTGCAACCCCTACCTAGACCGTCAGTTCATGAACAGTTACTCACTGTCCTGACCAACGGATGCCGAAGGTCTCGCGTTACGCCCAACGCGTTAAGGTCACTCTCCGTGGACGCCATCGACCTGAGCCTCGTCGACCTGCTGCGGGGCAACGCCCGCCTCTCGTACGCCGAGCTGGCCCGGCAGGTGGGCCTCTCCGCCCCGGCCGTGCACGAACGCGTCGGCAAGCTGGAGAGCAGCGGCGTGGTGCTGGGCTACCGGGCGGACGTGGCGCCCGAGGCGATCGGGCTGGGCGTCACCGCGCTCATCGGCATCGTCGAGGACTCCGACGCGGACTCCGACGACATGCTGGAGTCGCTGCGGGTGCTGCCCGAGATCGAGTCCTGCTACTTCATGGCGGGCGTCGAGTCGTTCCTGCTCAAGGCCCGGGTCGGCACGATCGCCGAGCTGGAGCAGCTCATCGTGCGGCTCAACCGGACCCCCGGGGTCGCCTCCACCCGTACCGCCATCGCCCTCTCCACCAAGTGGGAGAACCGCCCCCAGCCGGTCGGCCCGCAGTCCACCTGACCTGTCGTACCGCTGTCGCCGTACCCCTGGTGTCGCCCCGCGCGCGGCGGTAGCGTGCGCCGATGACCTCGCCGGGACGCGGCGCGGCCGTGGTGACCGGCGCCGCCGGCGGCCTGGGCCGGGCCATCGCCGCCGCGCTGCACGCCGACGGCTGGTCGGTGCTGCTCACGGACCTCGACCCGGACGCGGCAGCGGCGGCGGCCGTGCCGTCCGGTGGCTGGTCGGCCGCGCTGGACGTCCGCGACGAGGCCGCCTGCGCCGCCGTCGCCGAGGTCGCGGCGGGCCGCGGCGGCCTCGGCCTGTGGGTGAACAACGCCGGCATCCTGGTGACCGGTCCGTCGTGGGAGCACGACGAGCCGACCCGTCGCCGGGTGTTCGACGTCAACGCGCTCGGCGCCGTCAACGGCACGCTCGCCGCCCTCGCGGTGATGCGCCGCCAGGGTCACGGCCACGTCCTGAACGTCGTCTCGCTGGCCGGGCTCGTCGCCGCGCCGGGCGAGACGATGTACGCGGCCAGCAAGCACGCGCTGCTCGCGTTCAGCCTCGGCACCCAGTCCGACCTACGGATGGCCGGCTACCGGCGGGTGCACGTCTCCTGCCTCTGCCCTGACGGCATCTGGACCCCGATGCTGCACGACCGGCTGAACGACCCGGGCGCGCTGGCCTCGTTCACCGGGTCGATGCTGACCCCGCAACGGGTGGCCGCCCGCGTCGCCCGGCTGGCCCGCAGGCCCCGCCCGGTGGTCAGCCAGCCCCGCTGGCGCGGCGCCCAGGTCCGGCTGCTGGACACCCTGCCCCGGCTCACCGCCGCACTGATCCCGTTCCTCACGGCCGTCGGCCGGGCCGGTCAGCGCCGGCAGTCCCGCCGGTCACGGCCCACGGACCCGAGCTGAACACCGCTGACCTGCTTGCTAGGTTTCCGGCGTGACTCATCTCGACCGGTGCGACGAGGCCAGCCGGAGCTGGGTGACCGAGGCGATCGCCGCCGTCGAGGCGGACGCGAACCGCTCGGCCGACACCCACCTGCTGCCGTTCCCCCTGCCCCGCGCCTGGGGCATCGACCTCTACCTCAAGGACGAGTCGTCCCACCCGACCGGCTCGCTGAAGCACCGGCTGGCCCGGTCGCTGTTCCTCTACGGCCTCTGCAACGGTTGGATCGGGCCGCAGACCACGATCGTCGAGGCGTCCTCGGGCTCCACGGCGGTCTCCGAGGCGTACTTCGCCCGTATGCTCGGCCTGCCGTTCATCGCCGTGATGCCCGCCTCCACCTCGCCCGAGAAGATCGCGCAGATCGAGTTCCAGGGCGGCCGGTGCCACCTGGTGGACGACCCGGCGGGCGTCGTGGTCGAGGCCCGCTGGCTGGCCGAGGACTCCGGCGGCCACTTCATGGACCAGTTCACGTACGCCGAGCGGGCCACCGACTGGCGGGGCAACAACAACATCGCCGAGTCGATCTACGCCCAGTTGGAACTGGAACGGCACCCCATCCCGACCTGGATCGTGGTCGGCGCCGGTACCGGCGGCACCAGCGCCACCATCGGCCGGTACGCCCGCTACCGCCGCCTGGCCACCAAGCTCTGCGTCGTCGACCCGGAGAACTCCGCCTTCTACCCCGCCTGGGAGGCCGCCGACTGGTCCGTACGCACCGGCAGGGGCTCCCGCATCGAGGGGATCGGCCGTCCCACCGTCGAGGCGTCCTTCCTACCCTCGGTCGTGGACCGGATGGTCCACGTGCCGGACGCTGCCTCGCTGGCCGCGATGCGCGCCGGCTCGGCGGTGCTCGGCCGCCGGGTGGGCGGCTCCACCGGCACCAACCTGTGGGGCGCGTTCGGTCTCATCGCCGGCATGCTGGCGCAGGGGCGGACCGGCTCGGTGGTCAGCCTGATCTGCGACGCCGGCGACCGGTACGCCGACACGTACTACTCCGACGCCTGGGTCGCCGCCCAGGGCCTCGACCTGACGCCCCACGCCGCGACCATCGAACGGTTTCTCGCCGACGGGGTATGGCCCGCCTGAGCGGTGTCGCCGGCCTGGTGCGCCGTCAGCGGGGCTCGATCCGTTCCGCCAGGCCGGGATAGCGCACCACGTACCCGTCGGCGTCCAGGTCGATCTCGGCGGTGAAGGTGCCGCTGGCGAACCGTACCCGGCCCGGACCGAGCCCGGTGTAGATCTGCTCGGCCGGCACCACCTCCAGCCCCGGCAGCAGCACCCACGCGACGGTGATCCGGCGCGGCATGTCGGCCGGTCCGCCGGTCAGCCCGAGCCGGCGCACCGGGAGGGCGTTGAACAGCGGCGAGCCACTCAGGTCGACGTCGAGCGCGTCGGCGAGGCGATCCGGGTCGTCGGTGCCCGGCAGGCCGGCCCGCGGATGTCCGGCCCCGACCAGCGCGGCGTCCAGGTCGCCCTGCTCGGCGGTGGTCACCCGCCAGCGGGACGTGGCCCGCTCCAGGGTCACGCGCCGCAGCCAACCCGACCCCTCCGCCTCGACCTCGACCCGGGCGGTGCTCCCGTCGGGTGCCGTCGTCAGCCGGTAGCGGGCGGTGAACGGGATCGGATCGACGGCGAGCATGGTGCCCCGCGCCGACAACGCGCCGCCGTCGTCGAGCAGAGCCTGTTCGCTGCCGGCGGTGTCCGTCCGGGACCAGAAGATCGACTTGGTCATGGTCGCCATGAGCCGGACGTTACGCGAACCGCACGCCATCGGCAGCGCATGCGCGAACGCCGCCGCGGAGCACAAGCTCCGCGACGGCGTCCCGGTGGATCAGTGGATCAGCAGGATCAGTGGGTACGCGCCGGAGGCCGCCCGCCGAAGCCCCGCCGGTCGTCACGCGGCCGGTCGTCCCGACCCCGCCCCTCGGACCGGTAGCCGCCCCGGCTGTCGCGGTCCGCGAAGCGCCGCTCACCCCGGTCGGCCTGCGGCCGGTCGCCGTACTGCCGGTCGCCCTGGGGGCGGTCGGCGTACCGACGCTCACCGGTCGGCCGGTCGGTGTACTGCCGGTCGCCGTAGCGGCGCTCGCCCTGCGGGCGGTCACCGTACTGCCGCTCGCCCTGCGGGCGGTCACCGTACTGCCGCTCGCCCTGCGGGCGGTCGCCGTACTGCCGGTCGCCCTGCGGCCGGTCGGAGTAGCGGCGCTCACCGGTCGGCCGGTCGCCGTAGCGGCGCTCGCCCTGGGGACGGTCGCCGTACTGCCGGTCGCCCTGCGGGCGGTCGCTGTAGCGCCGCTCACCGGCCGGTCGGTCACCCCGATCGGTCTGCGGACGGTCGCCGTAACCCCGGCCGTCCCGGTCGCCGTACCGGCGCTCGCCCTGGGGACGGTCGCCGTACCGACGCTCGCCCTGCGGGCGGTCGCCGTACTGCCGGTCGGCCTGCGGCCGGTCGGAGTAGCGGCGCTCGCCGGTGGGCCGGTCCCCGTAGCGGCGCTGACCGGTCGGGCGGTCGCCGTAACGGCGCTCACCCTGCGGCCGGTCGCCATAGCGGCGCTCACCCTGCGGACGGTCGCCGAACCGGCGCGGGCCGCCGGAGCGGTCGTCGAACCGTCGCCCACCACCGGAGCGGTCACCGAAGCCGCGCGGCTCCGCCTCGACGCGCACCGGAACGCCGCTGGGCTCGCGGGCGCCGATCAGCTCGGCCAGCACCGGGTCGCCGACCCGGACGCGGGTCTCGGCCGGCGCGACGCCGGCCTTCTCCATCATCGCCAGGGTGGTACGGCGCTGCTTGGGCAGCACCAGCGTGGCGACCGCGCCGGACTCGCCCGCCCGGGCGGTACGACCGGCGCGGTGCAGGTAGTCCTTCGGGTCCTTCGGCGGGTCGACGTGCAGCACCAGCGTGACCCCGTCGACGTGGATGCCCCGGGCCGCCACGTCGGTGGCGACCAGGACGTTCATCCGACCCTCGCGGAACTCGGCGAGGGTCTTGGTCCGCATCCGCTGGGTCTTGCCGCCGTGCAGCCCGCCGGCCCGTACGCCGACCGCGGCCAACTGCTCGACCAGCCGGTCGACGCCCATCTGGGTACGGGCGAACACCATGGTCCGTCCGTCCCGGGCCGCGATCGACGCGGCCACCGGGAACTTGTCGTGCGGCGGGATCAGCAGCATGTGGTGGTCCATGGTGGACACCGAGGCGGTGGACGGCGCGGTGGAGTGGGTCACCGGGTCGTTCATGAACCGCTTGACCAGCGCGTCGACGTCGCCGTCCAGAGTGGCGGAGAAGAGCAGGCGCTGACCGCCGGCGGGCGTCTTCGCCAGCAGCTCGGTCACCTCGGGGAGGAAGCCCATGTCGGCCATCTGGTCGGCCTCGTCGAGCACGGTCACCTCGACGTCGTCGAGCTGGCAGACACCCCGCTCGATCAGGTCACCGAGCCGACCCGGGGTCGCCACGATGATCTCCACGCCGCGCCGGAGCGCGTCGATCTGGCGGTCGTACGGGACACCGCCGACGGCGGTCTTCAGGAACACGTTGAGCGCCTTGCCCAACGGCAGGAGCGCGTCGTTGACCTGCATGGCCAGCTCGCGGGTCGGTACCAGCACCAGGGCGCGTGGCCGCATCGGCCGCGCCGGACGCCCGGCGGCGACCCGGGCCAGCAGGGGGAGGCCGAAGGCGAGGGTCTTGCCCGACCCGGTCTGCCCACGACCCAGTACGTCCCGGCCGGCGAGGGCGTCGGGAACGGTGGCCCGCTGGATGGGGAAGGGAGCGGTGATGCCCTGTCGGGCCAGCGCGCGAACCAGCGGCTCGGGCAGGCCCAGACCGGCGAAGTCGATCGGTTCGGCGGTCTCGGCCGGAACGACGTCGGACGTCTCGGGGGTGTCGATCGTCTCGGGGGCGTCGCTCACCGCCGGGACGGAATCGGAAACGGACGGAACGATGCTGAGGTCAGCAGAGGTGGTCAACAAATGCCTTTCGAGCGGGGCGCATCTTCGCGATGGCCTGCCGCGGCTGTGCCGCCGGATCGCCCGCAAGATCGCCCATGGGCGCGCACCGGGCGCGCCAGGTCAGTGATCCCCACCAGTGTACGGCGGTTCGGCGCAGCCGCCAGCCGGTTGACCGACCGTAGTGGGCGGACTCACCCTCGCATCCGTGGCCCGAATCAGCCGCCGACGGCACCGCCGATCAGGCCGTCCAGGGCGTTGTTGGCGAGCAGGACGACCAGCACGCTGATCCCGATCAGGAGCCCCAACGCGGCGATCAGGACGATCACCACGCGGGTGTTGCGGGACCGTTCGGCCGGGGTGTCCGCCCAGCCCTGGGCGAGGATGTGGCCGGTCAGCGAGCCGGAATTCTCCACCGCCGGGTTGGCCGGGAGGGCGATCGTGGTGAAACCCGGCCCGTCGCCGCTGGCGTAGACGGTGCCGCCCTGGTCGGCGCCACCGGTGCGGGCCCCGGTACGACCACCGGTCGCCGTGTTCCGCCGCTCGGATCCGCCGGGCGGGGTGGTCGTCCGATGGTCCGTACCGCCGGTCAGGGATGCGGTGGTGGACGGGGGCCAGCTCGGCAGCGCGGGCGCGGGAACCACCGATGGGGCGGACCCGGGCGTGCCGGCCCAGGCGTTGCCCGGGGCGGGCGGCGACGCGGACCATCCGGGGGAGCTGGCCGGTGGCACGGAGATCGACGCGGTGGCCTGTGCGCCCGACGTGCCGGCCGTCGCCGGGGGCGGCGGGAACGGTGGCGCCGGCATCGGGCCGGGCGACGGCGGTGGCGCGGGCACCGGCGGGCCGGGTGGCGGCATCGGCGGCCCGGGAACGGGCGGCGTCGGCGGCCCGGGGACCGGCGGCAGCGGCGAGGGTGGTGGCACGGGCGGTCCCGGAACCGGCGGCACCGGGTCCGGTGGCGGCGTCGGGAAGGGGCCCGGCCTCGGCGCCGGACCGGGCGGGTACGGCCCCGGGCTCGGTGCGGGCTCCGGCTCGCCCGGCCCGGGTGGCGTGGGTTCCGGGGCCGGCGGCGCGGGCGGCTGCGCCGGCTCCGGAGGTTGCGCCGGCTCGGGCGATTCGGGATTCACCGGCCCCGACCGGTAGACGGCCGACGTGCTCGCCCGGGGCTCCGGGGTCGCCTCGCCGCCGGCCGCGACCCGGCTGCTGCCGGGAACCGTCGCGCTGGCCCGCGCCGGGGTCGGGCCGGTGGTCGGCGCGGTCACCGAGGCCTTGGCGCTGGTCGGTGCCGGGACGGTGCCGGACCCCGGCGCGGTGGTGCTGGTCGGTGCTGGGGCGCTGGTCGGTGAGGTGGTGCTGGCCTGCGCGGTGGTGCTGGCCGGTGCGCTGGCGGTCACCGAGGCCGAGGCGCGGGCGCGCGCCGGGGCGTTCGATCCGTCGGCGGATGCCGGGACGGTGGAGCTGTCCCGCTGGGCGGGCAGCGAGCTGGCCGAGCCGGTCGCCCGATAGGTGGTCGCCGTGGCCGGAGCGCTCACCGGAAGATCACCGGGGCGGGCCTGGGCCGTCACCACGCTGGCCCGCGCCCGAACCGGGGCGGCGGTCGGAGCAGCGGCGGCGTCCTCCGACGGCTCGGCGTCCGTCCCGTGGCCGTGCGCTGCGGCATCGTCGACGGGGTCGCTCGCGGTGTCATCACCGTGGGCGTCGTCGTCCCGTGCGGCGTCGTCGTCCGGTGCGGCGTCGTCGTCCCGTACGACGTTGACCGGTGCGGCGTCGTCGTCCGGCGCGGGGTCGTCGTGCTGGGCGGGGCCGTCGTGCTGGGCGGCGGGGGAGTCGTCCGGTGCGGCGGCCCGGGCGGGTGCGGTGTCCGGGTCGGTGCCGGCCGGTGTGGCCCTGAGAGCGCCGGCCGGTGTGGCCCTGAGAGCGCCGGCCGGGGTGGCGCTGGGAGCGCCGGCCGCCGAGCCGGTGTCGGCGTCGGTTGCCGGATCCGAGGTCGTCAGCCCCTCCGGGTCGGCTCGGTTGACGTCGACACCGTCCGCCGGGTCTTTCTGCTCGGCCATCTCCGCCCTCCGCGCCACGCTCGCACCCGGTCCGTGACATCGGACCGGGTGTGCCTGGTTGTCACCGTGCCACAGATCGTCCCAGGCGGACAGCCGGAGCCCGGTGACGGATCAGCGTGCCGCGCTCGGGCTGTCGCTGGTCGTCCCGCTCCGGCTGGTGGACGGCGTGGTGGTGGCGGACGCCGACGAGCTGGCCGGCGCCGTGGTGGGCGGCGGCGGCAGCGTCGACGGCGTGTTGGTCGGGCTGCCCGTCGGGGTCGGCGAGGTGCCACCGGTCGGCTTCGGCGTACCGGTCGGCGTGCCGGTGGGCGTCGGCGTACCCGTGCCGGGCGGCGGGGTCGTCGGCTTCGTGGTCGGCTTGCCGGTGGGACTCGGCTTGGGGGTGGGCGTCGGCTTCGCGGGCGGCGTCGGCTTGGTGGTGGTGGGCGGCTGCACGGGCGGAGGCGGCACGTTCGGGGTCGGCACCGCCCCGATCACCCGGGTCACGGCGTAGAGGCGGTTCCAGCCGACCGTCGAGATCTTGACCACGTCGCCGGTCGTGGGCGCCTGCACCATCTTGCCGTTGCCGATGTACATGGCGACGTGGTGGATCGTGGTCCAGCTGCTGCCGGAGGCGAAGAACAGCAGGTCGCCGGGGAGCGCCTCGGTGGGCCGCACGGTACGGGCGCGGGTGGCGGCGTACTGGTCGCGGGAGACCCGGGGCAGGTCGAAGTAGTCGGCGCCCGGAGAGCGGTACGCGGCCCACATCAGACCCGAGCAGTCGAACTCGTCCGGCCCCTCCTCGGACCACTTGTACGGGTCACCGAGCTGAGCCAGCGCGTACCGGACCGCAGCCAGTGCCCGCGGGTGCGCGGACAATCCGCTGCTGCTCTGGCCGGCGACGTACCCCGATCCGAACTGCTGGTCGGCGGCCTCCTGCTGACGTTCGAGCAGGATCAGCTGGGCGGCGTTGTCCTTGCGGAGCTTGAGCAGGCTCGCCTCGGCCGTTTGCAGCGCCTTCTCGCCGGTGGTGAACTCCGCCTCGGCGGCGTCGACGGCGGCCTTGGCGGCGGCGTGCGCCTGGTAGGCGGTCTGTTCGTTGGCGCGGGCCCGGGCCAGCTCACCGGTCACGGCGGTGCTGGCGCCCTCGACCTTCTCGCCCCGGTTGATCCGCTGGAGCCGGCTCAGCCCCTGGATGTCGTCGACGAAGTCACCCGGTGGCAGGGCGGCGGCCGCCTTGACCGCGTCCGAGGCGGCGGCGTCGGCTGCCTGCTGGGCCTTCAGGAGCGCGTCCTGCGTGGTCGCCAGCACCCTCCCGGCCGCGACGAGCTGCGCCTGCGCGTCGGTGCGTTTCTGACGGGTCAGCAGTAGTTGGTCACCGAGCAGGCCGACCTGACTCTCGGCGGCCGCGATCTGGGCGGCCAGCGGGCCGGCGCCGGGGTTGACCACCGGCGGGGCCGGGATGCCGGCGACGGGCGGGCTGCCGGGCACCTGCGGGGCGCCGATCGCCGGCGGGCGGGCGCCGGTGTCCGGCACCGTCGCGGGCACGGCGGGCTCGGCGTACGCGGGGGTGGCCAGCACGGCGGCGGCGATCGCGCCGAGCAGGGCGGCCCAGAGCTTCGGCCGCAGCACCGGCGAGATCACCGGGCTCCGTCGTCGCTGCCGTCGCCCGCGCCCGCTGTCGACCATTCCGCTCCCCGTCCGGTGCTCGTCGCCGCGCTCGGTGGGCGCGGCCGTCGGGACGGTACCAGTGTGTGAGTTCCGCCCCATCTTGTCTTACCGCACAGCGCCAGGGATGTCGATGCGTCGGCAGGTTACGGGAGCCTGAGAGTCCGGTGAAGTGGGTCGCTGTCGCCGACCGTGCCGCCGGGCCCGTCCGGGGGTCGACGTACCCTCGGGAAAGACCGCAGGTGGAAGGGACGTGCCATGGACGCCGGACTCAAGCGTGAGCTCGAAGCGAAGGTGTACGCCGGTGAGCGGCTGACCCGGGAGGACGGCATCGCCCTCTACGAGAGCGACGACCTGACCTGGTTGGGGCGGCTGGCGCACCACCGGCGTACCGAGTTGAACGGTGAGCGGGTGATGTTCAACGTCAACCGGCACCTCAACCTGACGAACGTCTGCTCGGCCTCCTGCGCGTACTGCTCGTTCCAGCGCAAGCCGGGCGAGAAGGACGCGTACACGATGCGCATCGACGAGGCGGTCCGCAAGGCCAAGGAGATGGAGGGTGAGCAGCTCACCGAGCTGCACATCGTCAACGGCCTGCACCCGACGCTGCCGTGGCGCTACTACCCGAAGGTGCTGCGCGAGCTGAAGGCCGCGCTGCCGAACGTCAAGCTCAAGTGCTTCACCGCGACCGAGGTGCAGTGGTTCGAGAAGATCAGCGGCCTGAGCGCCGACGAGATCCTCGACGAGCTGATGGACGCCGGGCTGGAGTCGTTGACCGGCGGCGGCGCGGAGATCTTCGACTGGGAGGTCCGCCAGCACATCGTCGACCACGAGTGCCACTGGGAGGACTGGTCGCGTATCCACCGGCTGGCCCACTCGAAGGGCATGAAGACGCCGTCGACCATGCTGTACGGCCACATCGAGGAGCCCCGGCACCGCGTCGACCACGTGCTGCGCCTGCGCGAGTTGCAGGACGAGACCGGTGGCTTCGCGGTCTTCATTCCGCTGCGCTACCAGCACGACTTCGTCGACTCGGCGGACGGCAAGATCCGTAACCGGATCCAGGCGCGGACCACGATGGCCTCGCCGGCCGAGTCGCTGAAGACGTTCGCGGTGTCCCGGCTGCTCTTCGACAACGTGCCGCACGTGAAGAACTTCTGGGTGATGCACGGCCTCTCGGTGGCTCAGCTCTCGCTGAACTTCGGCGTGGACGACCTGGACGGCTCGGTGGTCGAATACAAGATCACTCACGACGCCGACTCGTACGGCACCCCGAACACGATGCACCGCGAGGACCTGCTGCACCTGATCTGGGACGCCGGTTTCCAGCCGGTCGAGCGGGACACCCGGTACAACGTGGTCCGCGAGTACGACCGGGCGCCGTCGCTGGCCGAGCGCCGCGCCGAGCCGCAGCAGGTCTGGGCCTGAGACACCACGTACCCTCGCAGTCGATGACCGAGCAACGCAGCGCCGAGCAGCAGGGCGGCTTTCCCCGACGGGACGCCGAGGGACGCGTGCGTACGTTGGGCGACCTGCTCGGGGTGTGCCTGGCCGGGCTGGTCATCGGCGTGCTGGCGCTCGTGCTGTTCGAGTGGGCGTTCGCCTCGTTCGGCGCCGCCGACTTCGGGCACACAAACGGTTGGCTGGCGGTGATCCTGCCGGCCTGGCTGTTCTGGGACGACTTCCGGGCCTGGGGGTTCGGTGCGGCCCGGGTGGTGGCGGCGCTCGTCGCGGCGGCGGTAGCGGTGTTCGTGGGGCTGCTGATCGCCGGGCTGGGCGCGGGGTTGCCGCCGCTGCTGTCCGGTGCGTTGGCGGCGGCGGCGTTCACCGTGGCGTACGCGACGATCTGGTTCCCCGGCGTCCGTTGGCTGGCCCGCCGGACCGGCTGAGTGACCCGCCCACCGGGCGCGGAGAACGGAGTGCATGAGGTGAGCGCGGCGCTCAAGTACACGCTGGGCCGGATCGGATTGTTCGTCGCCGTGCTGGCGGCGCTCTGGCTGGTCGACGTGGACGTCTTCCTGAAGCTGATCCTGGCGCTGGCGTTCTCCGCCGCGCTCTCCTTCTTCCTGCTGCGCGGCTGGCGCGACGAGATGGCCCACGAGATGGCCGAGGCCACGGAACGGCGGAAAGCGGAGAAGAAGCGCCTCCGCGACGCCCTGGCCGGCGAAGACGAACCCCCCACCACCCCTCCCACCCCCACCGACCCGCCCCGTTGATCATGAAGTTATTGCCTCGACACGCCGAGCGGCCGGGCAATAACTTCATGATCACCAGGAGTGGGCCGGGGGCAGCGCGGGCGCTGGTCTACCAGTTGGTGGAGCCG
Source organism: Micromonospora sp. WMMD729 (assembly GCF_049315225.1). Taxonomy (NCBI): domain Bacteria; kingdom Bacillati; phylum Actinomycetota; class Actinomycetes; order Micromonosporales; family Micromonosporaceae; genus Micromonospora; species Micromonospora sp. WMMD729. The sequence goes on from NZ_CP186059.1 coordinate 47,495, forward strand.
GGGATTTTGGGCCAGGGCTTCGTCGTCGGCTTGATGAGGTAGGCGACGCCGCCGGAGCCGCCGGAGATCCCGCCGCTGGCGTTGGTCCGCTTGGTCCGCAGCCAGATCTGCTCGAACTGGGTGCGCTTGTAGACGTTGCGCACCACGTCGTTGCTGGACGAGGCCGGGTCGTTGACGATCACGTCGCCGTCGGCGGTGAAGCCGACCACCACGAAGAGGTGCCCGGAGGTGCCGTAGTTCGCCCCGTCCAGCTCACTGGCGAGGAAGGACTGGCTGGTCACCACGGGGATGCCGGCGGCGATGAAACGCTCCAGCTCGTCCAGCGAGTGCAGCCGGGTGACCCGCCCCTCCAGGCCGGGGAAGCTGGCCGCGTACGCGGTGTTGAACGGCCAGTTGCCCGCGCCGTCGTACGCGTAGTCGAAGGTCATCCGGGCGGCGTGGTTGACCGTCGGGTCGGGGTAGGTCGGGTCCACCCAGGAGGTGTCGGCCGCCGACGGCTTGCGCCCCCAGTACTCGACGACCATCTCCGTGGAGGTGGGTGAGCACCACGCCTCGCCGCCGCCGTCGTACTCGGGGTAGTGCCCCTTGTGGACGTTCTGCGAGTAGCGCGGCACCGGCAGTTCGACGCCCCAGGCGATGTGCCCGGCGCTCGGCGGGACGGTGAACCGGTCCGGCACGCTGGAGCTCATCGCGCCGAGCATCCGTACCACCGGGGCGGCGGCCTGCCCGGGCGTCCGGTAGAGGGTCAGCCGCAGTTGGTACGACCGCAGCAGCACACCGGCGTCGGCGTCGTCGATGCTGAAGGTGTCGGTCCAGACGGTCGACCAGGGATCGCCCTGCCCGTCGACGCTGGTCCGCCTGATGTCGGTGTCGCCGGAGGCCCAGCGACCCAGGACGTACCAGGGGGTCTGCTCGCCGTTGGTGTAGCCGCCCTGCATCTCCACCTGGATCCAGGTGCCGGCGGGGGTCTCCGCGTTCCAGGAGGCGATCAGTTCGGTGGCGTCGAACCCGATCCGGGTCACCGGCGAGGTCCAGGTGCCGTACTCCCAGGTGCGGGTGGTGCCGGTGTGCGGGTCGGCGTACTCGGTGGTGCCGGTGGGGCGGCCCAGCGTGACGCCGGCGCGCGGGCCGGGCACGACGCGGGTGCCGGCCTGGCTGCCGTGGTGCCAGTCGGCGGGCCCGGTCCAGTCCTGGAAGGTGATCTGCTCGTCGTGGGTGGGTGCGGGCGGCCGGGCCGCCGCGGCGGGGGCCGCGGTGGCGAGCAGGGTGAGCGCGCTGACGCCGGCGAGGGCGGCCGCGTGCAGGCGGGAGGGGGCCATGGGGTGCTCCGCGGGGTCGAGTGGGGGCATCGTCGCTGGTCAGTTTTCCGTCTGGAAGGAAGTTTCGCCAGATGTTCCGTGGAAGAAAATCATTGCCGCAGCGATGGTCAACCTGGGATGGATTTCGCAACGATCGATATTGATATGACCATGTGACAGGTGGTGAAGTGTGCATCACCGAGCGGGATCTTCCGCCCTTCGAGGAGGTAGTCCATGGCCCTCCGCCCACCTCACTCTCTCCGCCGCGTCCTGGTGCTCGCCGTCGTCACCGGGCTGGGCATCGTCACCGTCGCCGCCGGACCGGTCGCCGCCGAGCCGGCACCGGACCGCACCGCCGAGTCGGCCGCCGCCGGCTACCGGGTACTCGGGCCCCGGACCCTCGCCGACCGCAACGCGGTGGCCCGCACCGGGGCCGCCATCGACTACTCCGAGCACGGCATCCTGCACGTCTCGGCCACCGCCGCCGAGGCCGCCGCGATCGGCAAGCTGGGCTTCCGGCTGGAACCCCTCGCCCCGCCGCCGAGCGCCGAGCGCGGCGCGGGTGAGGTGGGCACGCTGGCCTTCCCGCCCGCCGACTCCAACTACCACGACTACGCGGAACTGACCGCCGTCGTGAACCAGGCCGTCGCCGACCACCCGGCCATCGCCCGCAAGATCAGCATTGGTACGTCGTACGAGGGCCGCGACCTGATGGCCGTGAAGATCTCCGACAACGTCGGCACCGACGAGAACGAGCCGGAGATCCTGTTCAACGCCCAGCAGCACGCCCGCGAGCACCTGACCGTCGAGATGGCGATCTACCTGCTCAACCTCTTCACCGACAGCTACGGCAGCGACTCCCGGATCACCAACATCGTCAACAGCCGGGAGATCTGGATCGTGCCGACGGTCAACCCGGACGGCAGCGAGTACGACATCGCCACCGGCTCGTACCGGTCCTGGCGCAAGAACCGTCAGCCGAACAGCGGCTCGTCGAACGTCGGCACCGACCTGAACCGCAACTGGTCCTACCAGTGGGGCTGCTGCGGCGGCTCGTCCGGCACCACCTCGTCGGAGACCTACCGTGGCCCGTCGGCGTTCTCCGCCCCCGAGACGCAGGCGCTGCGCAACTTCGTCAACAGCCGGGTCGTCGGTGGCGTCCAGCAGATCAAGGCGAACATCGACTTCCACACGTACTCGCAACTGGTGCTCTGGCCCTTCGGCTACACCACCGCGAACAACCCGTCCGGGATGAGCGCGGACCAGTACAACACCTTCGCCACCATCGGTCAGCAGATGGCGGCCACCAACAGCTACACGCCGGAGCAGTCCAGCGACCTCTACATCGCCGACGGCACCAGCATCGACTGGATGTGGGCCACCCACGGCATCTGGGCGTACACCTTCGAGATGTACCCGGGGTCCTCCTCCGGTGGCGGCTTCTACCCGCCCGACGAGGTGATCCCCGCGCAGACCACCCGCAACCGGGAGGCCGTGCTGATGCTCAGCGAGTACGCGGACTGCCCGTACCGGGCCATCGGCAAGCAGTCGCAGTACTGCGGCGGTGGCGGCGGCACCACGGTCTGGTCGGACACCTTCGAGACGGCCACCGGCTGGACGATCAACCCGTCCGGCACCGACACCGCGACGCTCGGGGCGTTCGAGGTGGGCGCCGCGCAGGCGACCAACTCCTCCGGCGCAAAGCAGCTCACCCCGTACGCCGGTTCCAACGACCTGGTCACCGGCCGGCTCGCCGGGTCGGCGGCCGGTGACTACGACGTCGACGGCGGCGTGACCAGCGCCCGGTCCCCGGCGGTGACCCTGCCCTCGTCCGGCACGCTGACGCTCTCGCTGGCCTGGTACCTGGCCCACGGCTCGAACGCCTCGTCGGCCGACTACCTGCGGGTCAGCGTGGTGCACAACGGCGGCACCACGGCGCTGCTCACCCAGGCCGGCGCGGCCAGCAACCGTAACGGGAGCTGGGCGGTGGCGAACCTCAACCTGAGCCCGTACGCCGGGCAGTCCGTCCGCATCCTCGTCGAGGCGGCGGACGCGTCCGGCGCGAGCCTGGTGGAGGCGGCTGTGGACAACATCACCATCACGGCCTCCTGAGCGGGTGGGGCCCCGTACCGCCCCTGCGGGGCCCCACCACCTGCTCCCGGGCCTGCGCTACCGTCTTAGCGACCACTCCGCAGCGAAGCCGGTGTGAAACCGGCGCTGTCCCGCAACTGTGATGCCCCGCCCGACGGCGGGGACGAGCCAGGTCGCCTGCGGCGGGGTCGCGACACGCGCTCTCGAGGAAGGGCGCCTCGTGGGCGGGCGCACCGAAGTCCTGTCGGCGAAGCACCACACTCCTCGACCGACAGGAGGCCCCATGTTCAGACGTACCCCTCGGCTCTTCGCCGCGACCCTCGCGGTCGCCGCGCTGGCCCTCGGCGCCTGCGCCGAGAAGACCGACGACAAGCCGGCCGCCGGCACCGCGGCCGCCAGCTACCCGGTGACGGTCGGTTCGCTCACCCTCGAGAAGCGTCCCGAGAAGATCGTGTCGCTGTCGCCCAGCGCCACCGAGATGCTCTTCGCGATCGGCGCCGGTCCGCAGGTGAGCGCGGTGGACGACCAGTCGAACTACCCGGCCGACGCGCCCAAGACCGATCTGTCCGGCTTCCAGCCGAACGCCGAGGCGATCGCCGGCAAGAACCCCGACCTGGTGGTGCTCTCCAACGACACCAACAAGATCGTCGACCAGCTCGGCAAGCTCAAGATCCCGGTGTACCTGACCCCGGCGGCGACCACCCTCGACGACTCGTACCGGCAGATCACCGACCTGGGCACCCTTACCGGGCACGCCGACCAGGCCGCCGACGTCGCCACGCGGATGAAGGACGACATCGCCAAGCTGGTCAAGGACCTGCCGCAGCGCGCCGAGAAGCTCACCTACTACCACGAGCTGGGCCCGGAGCTGTACAGCGCGACCAGCAAGACCTTCATCGGCTCGATCTACAGCCTCGTCGGCCTCACCAACATCGCCGACCCGGCCGACGCCGACGGCAAGAACGGCGGCTACCCGCAGCTCTCCCAGGAAGTCATCGTCAAGGCCGACCCGGACTTCGTCTTCCTGGCCGACTCCAAGTGCTGCCAGCAGAACGCCGACTCGGTCAAGGCCCGCAGCGGCTGGGCCGGGCTCACCTCCGTGAAGAACAACCAGGTCGTGACGCTCGACGACGACATCGCCTCGCGCTGGGGCCCGCGCGTCGTCGACCTGCTCCGGACGATCATCGACGCGGTCGCCAAGGTGCCCGCGTGACGGTCGTCGGTCCGTGACCGGAACGTCGCAGATGACCGCTGGAACGTCCCCCACCCGGCCGGCCGGCACGCCCCGCGCGTCCCGGCCCGCCGGGTTGCGGACGCGCTGGCTGGTCATCGGTGTTCTCGCGGTGCTCGTCGCGCTCGTCGCCGGGGTGTCGCTCGGACCGGTCAGCCTGCCACCGGGCAGCGTCGCTGCCGAACTGCTCAACCTGATCCCCGGCGTGCACCTCGACAGTGGACTGACCGAGCGGGAAATCGCCATCGTCACCGAACTGCGGCTGCCCCGGGTCGTGCTGGGCCTGCTCGTCGGCGGTCTGCTCGCCCTCGCCGGCGGCTGCTACCAGGGCGTGTTCCGCAATCCGCTGGCCGACCCGTACCTGCTCGGGGTGGCCGCCGGCGCGGGCCTCGCGGTCACCGCGGTGATCGCGCTCGGCGGCGTCGGCCGGCAGGGTGCGATCTCCGGGCTGCCGTTGACCATTCCGCTGGCCGCGTTCGTCGGCTCGCTGCTCGCCGTGACGATGACCTACCTGCTCGGCGCGGCCGGTGGGCGGAGCCGGTCCCCGGCCATGCTGATCCTGGCCGGGGTGGCGGTCTCGGCGTTCCTCTCCGCCGGGCAGACGTACCTGCTCCAGCGGCACGCGGACAGCATCCAGCCGGTCTACTCCTGGCTGCTCGGCCGGCTGGCCACGGCGGGCTGGCACGACGTGCTGCTGGTGTTGCCGTACGCCGCGGTGACCACTGTCGTGGTGCTGCTGCACCGCCGGGAGCTGGACGTCCTCGCGCTCGGCGACGACGAGGCGACGAGTCTCGGCCTGCACCCGCAACGCTCCCGCTACCTGCTGATCGCCGCCGCCTCCCTGGGCACCGCCGCGGCGGTCTCGGCGACCGGGCTCATCGGCTTCGTCGGCATCATCGTGCCGCACACCGTCCGGCTGCTCGCCGGATCGAGCTACCGGGTGATCCTGCCGCTGTCCCTGCTGTTCGGCGCGGCGTTCCTGGCCCTGACCGACGTGGTCGCCCGGACCGCCGCCGCCCCGGCCGAGGTGCCCATCGGCGTGGTCACGGCCCTGCTCGGCGGCCCGTTCTTCGTCCTCGTGCTGCGCACCGCCCGCCGGGTGCTCACGTGACCGCGGGTGCGCCGGCCGTCGAGGTCCGCGCGCTGCACGTCAGCCTGGACCGCACGCCGATCCTCACCGGCGTCGACCTCACCGTCGCCGTCGGCGAGTGGGTCACCGTGATCGGCCCGAACGGCGCGGGCAAGTCCACCCTGTTGCGCGCCGTCGGCGGTCTGCTGCCCGCGCCGGACGCCATCTCCCTCTTCGGTACGCCGACCGGTGCGCTGCACCGTCGCGAACGCGCCCGGGTGGTGGCGACGGTGACGCAGTCCCCGGTGGTGCCGCCCGGCATGTCGGTCCTGGACTACGTGCTGCTCGGTCGCACTCCGTACATCCCGCCGCTCGGTCGGGAGTCGGCCGCCGACGTGTCCGCCGCCCACGACGTGCTGGACCGGCTCAACCTCACCCGGTTCCACCGCCGTGAACTGGCCACCCTGTCCGGTGGAGAGCGGCAGCGGGTCTTCCTGGCCCGGGCACTCGCCCAGGGCGCGACCCTGCTGCTGCTCGACGAGCCGACCAGCGCGTTGGACATCGGCCACCAGCAGGAGGTGCTGGAGCTGGTCGACCAGTTGCGCCGGGCGCACGGCCTGACGGTGCTCGCCACCATGCACGACCTCTCCCTCGCCGGCGAGTACGCCGACCGGATGGTGATGCTCGCCGAGGGGCGGGTGGTGGCGACCGGGACGCCGCACGAGGTGTTGACCGAGCACCTTCTCGCCACCCACTACCGGGCGAGCGTCCGGGTCGTCCCCGGCACCAACGGCCCGTTGGTGGTCCCGGTTCGCCCGCGCGGTTAGCGGTCCGCGCCGTCGCGTCGCAGTACGCGCTGTCGGTGGCTCCGGCGGGCGGCGGGCGGCGGTCAGGCGCCCAGGTCGATGACCGAGAAGAGCGCGCCCTGCGGGTCGCGCAGGGCGGCGAACCGCCCGGTCGGGACGTCGCGCGGCGGCACCAGGATGGTGCCGCCCAGTTCGGCCGCGCGCGCGGCGGCGGCGTCCGCGTCGGCCACCGCGAAGTACACCGTCCAGTACGCGGGCAGGTCGGCCGGGTAGCCGTCGCCCAGCGGCGGCATCATCCCGGCGACGACCCGTGCCCCGAGCCGCCACCCGGTGTACGTCATGCCGCCCACCGGCTGCTCGTCCGGCTGCCAGCCGAACACCAGCTCGTAGAAGACCTTCGCGCCCTCCGGGTCGGGCGTGACCAGCTCGTTCCAGCTCATCGCGCCGGGCACGTTGAACACCTCGGCCCCCGGCATCGCCAGCGGCTGCCAGACGCTGAACGTCGCGCCCGCCGGGTCGGAGAACACGGCCATCCAGCCCCGGTCGAAGACCTCGAACGGCGGTACGACGACCTGCCCGCCGGCCCGTTCGACCCGCCCGGCGGCCAGTGCCGCGTCGTCGGTGGCGATGTACGTCGACCAGATCGGCACCTGGTCCTCGATGGCGGGCGGGCCGACGCCGGCCACCGGCCGGCCGTCGAGCAGGAAGATCGTGTAGCCACCCGCCTCGGGCTCCGGTGTCACCCGTCCGGTCCAGCCGAACAGTTCGGGGTAGAAGCGCCGCGCGTCGGTCAGGTCCGGGGTGGCCAGATCGGCCCAGCACGGCGTGCCCGGCGGGACGGTGCTCACGTCAAGACCCCTCTCGGCCGGCGGCCACGGGTGGGCCCCCTGCGAGGAATCCTGGCATCGTCCCGCTGGGGCACGGGGCGGAAACGGACGAATCGTCAGCTGAACCGGCGACCCTCGTCCCGCCGGTACGCCCAGCCGGCGAGCGCGCCGAGGAGCACGATCCAGACGGCGAGCATGATCAGCGCGAGTGGCTGGACGGGATAGTCGCCGACCGCCCACCACATCAGTTCTGCCGCCCCCCGGGTGGGCAGGAACGGCGCGATCGTCTCGATGAACCCGGGCGCGTCACCCGGCGCGGAGAGCAGCCCGCCGCCGAACGCGAGCGGCAGGAAGACGACCTGCGCCACCACGATCGCCGCCTTGCTGGGCAGCGAGTAGCCGATGGCGAGGCCCATCAGCGTGAACGGCACCGAGATGACGGCCACGGTGCCGGCGGTCAGCAGGAACGCCGGCAGGGTGACCCGGGCCGGGGTGAGCGTCGCGCCGATCACCACGACCGGGATCAGCGAGAGGTACGTCAGCGCGAGACCGGCCACCACCCTTCCCGCGAACCGGGGCGCCGGCCCGGCCGGCAGGGTCCGGGTGTACGGGTTCCACGGCTGGTCGCGGTCCTCGGCGACGCCGACGCCGTACTGGAAGATGTTGGCGCTCATCACCGAGAAGGTGATCATCGAGGCGGTGGCGAAGGTGGCGCCGACCGAATCGTCGCCGGTGAACGGCACCACGAAGAAGATCATGGCGGCGGCGGGGAAGAAGGCGCTGCCGAAGACGGCGACCGGGATCCGGATGGTCTCCAGGAGCTGGTAGCGGGCGTGGACCAGGGCGAGCTGCACGGTGCGCCTCCTCAGACGGCGGTGGGTTGGCCGCTGGCGGCGGCAGCGGGTGAGGCCGGTGCGGGCGTGTCCGTCCCGCCGGTGAGAGCGAGGAACGCCTCCTCCAGCGAGGTGGGCCGTACCTCCAGGTCGGTGAAGGTGGCCCCGGAGCGGACCAGCGCGCGGACCAGCTCGTCGGCGTCGGTGGTGAGCAGGTGCAGGCGTCCGTCGACCCGTTCGCTGCGAACGACACCGGGTAGCTCGGGCAGCTCGTCGGTGACCAGGCTGACCCGCCGTACGCCGACGATGCCGCGTACGGCGTCCACGGTGTCGTCGGCGAGCACCCGGCCCTGCCCGATCACCACCACCCGGCGGGCGAGCGCCTCCACCTCCTCCAGGTAGTGGCTGCTCAACAGCACCGTCCCGCCGTCCTCGTGGAAGGCGCGGATCGCGTCCCACAGGGTGTGCCGGGCTGTGACGTCCAGGCCGGTGGTCGGCTCGTCGAGCAGGACGAGTCGGGGCCGGCCGACGAAGGCCAGCGCCACGGCCAGCCGGCGACGCTGGCCGCCGGAGAGCCCGCCGGTCTGCCGCCGGGCGAGGTCGCCCAGACCGAACCGGTCGAGCAGTTCACCCCGGGGCACCGGATCGGGGTAGTGGGCGGAGACGAAGTCGACGACCTCGCCGACCCGCAGCGTGCCCGGGAGGCCGGTCTCCTGCGGGGTGACGCCGATCTGCCGCCGGGCCTCCGGGTCGCGCGGGTCGCGGCCGTTCAACTCGACCCGGCCGGAGCTGGGTCGGCGGAGCCCGACCAGCAGGTTCATCAGGGTGCTCTTGCCGGCGCCGTTCGGGCCGAGCAGGCCGACGAGTTCGCCGGCCCGGACCTCCAGGTCGACGCGGTCGAGGGCGAGGACGTCGCCGTACCGGCGGCTGACCTGGTCGGCGCGGGCGAGGGTCATGACTGCCCTACCTTTCTGGGTGGGTTGGAGCTGATCATTCGTAGGATCGGAGCGGCCCAGGGGCTCTGGGTATGGCTGTCATGGCTGAGACCACGAGATGGCTTAAGGAGCTTGGCCGCCCGGAGCCCCGCGACGACTCGACCGCCGATTGGGAATTGCGATGTGATCGCTGTGTAGGGCAACGTCGGCGAGGTCGTCTGCTGGGAGTTGGAGCCGTGTCGAGCTGGCGGAGGTGACCGTGCCCCGGATCTGGGCCGGAGTGGATATCGGCAAGGAGCATCACCACTGTGTGGTGATCGACGCGAGCGGTGGGCGGCTGCTGTCGCGTCGTGTCCTGAACGATGAGTCGGCTCTGCTGGAGCTGATCCGGGACGTTCTGGCTCTCGACGACGACGCGCTGTGGGCGGTCGATGTCAATCACGGCGCGGCCGCGCTGCTGATCGGTTTGCTGGTCAGTGGCGATCAGCCCGTGGCGTACCTGACCGGCCTGGCCGTGCATCGCGCCTCGGGCACCTACCGCGGCGAAGGCAAGACCGACGCGAAGGATGCCTTCGTTATCGCCGACCAGGCCCGCATGCGTAAGGATCTCGGCCTGCTGCGGCCGGGCGACGACATTGCCGTCGACGTTCGCACGTTGACCACCCGCCGCACGGATGTGGTGGCCGACCGGACTCGCCAGATCAACCGTCTTCGTGCCCAGCTGCTGGAGGTATGCCCGGCGTTGGAGCGGGTGTTGGATCTGACCAACCAGGGACCGGTGTTGCTGCTGACCGGCTATCAGACGCCGGCGGCCATCCGCCAGGCCGGTGCGAAGCGCGTCGAGACCTGGCTTCGCCACCGCAAGGTCCGCGGAGCCGGCACGTTGACCACGGCTGTCATGCAGGCCGCGCAGGCCCAGCACGCCGTGCTGCCCGGCGAGAAGCTGGCCGCCGCCATGGTGGCGCGTCTGGCCAAGGGGGTGATCGCCCTCGACCAGGAGATCGCGGAACTCGACGCCCTGATCGAGGCCCGGTTTCGTGAGCATCCGCACGCTGCGGTGATCCTCAGCCTGCCCGGCATGGGCAAGCTTCTGGGCGCCGAGTTCTTGGCGGCTACCGGCGGCGACATGGACGCCTTCGGCACCGCCGATCGACTCGCGGGATACGCCGGGCTGGCACCGGCCCCACGCGACTCCGGACGCGTCAGCGGTAACCTCCGCAGGCCCCGGCGCTTCCACCGCGGACTGCTGCGAGCGTTCTACCTCTCCTCGTTCGCCAGCCTGAAGTCCTGCCCAGCCTCGAAAGCCTTCTACCAACGCAAGCGGGCCGAGGGGAAAGGCCACAAACAAGCACTGCTGGCTCTCTCCCGCCGCCGCGTCAACGTCCTGTGGGCCATGATCCGTGACGGACAGTCCTACCACCTCTCACCTCCCGTCACAGCGGCGGCTTGACAACAGCATTGGGAAGCTCCTTCGACGGGGTGGAGCCGAGTGGGGTGGGGTCGAGCAGGGTGCGGATGGCTTCGGTGTACTCCTCGAACGCCAGCCGACCGCGCCGGCTGAGCCGGATCAGGGTGGCCGGCGTCCGTCCACGGTGGGTCTTGCTGATCTCGACGTACCCGGCGTCCTCCAGCTTGCGAAGGTGGACGGAGAGGTTGCCGGCGGTCATCGCGAGCAGGTCCTGAAGTCGGGGAAAGGTGATCCGGTCGCCGTCGTTGAGCGCGGAGAGCGCGGCGACCACCCGCAGCCGTGCCTGGGCGTGGATGACCGGATCGAGGTCGGTCATGAACGTCCTCGCTGGCGCAGTCGGGCGACCGCCCCGGCGACCAGGATCCCGACACCACCGGCCACCGAGATGACCAGCGCGTGCCAACCCGGGCCGGCGATCGCACCGACCACGTTGATGACGCTGATCCAGACCCCCAGCCGGAACAGGTCCCGGTCCAGCCAGGCCGCGCCGCCGGCCATGTGCAGCGCGCCGGTCAGCCCGACCGCCGCGGCCGACCAGAGCAGACCCGCCAGGTCGTGCGGCAGGTGTTCGGACACCCGGCCGACCGCCGCGTACACGCTCACCGAGCCGAGCGCCCAGGCGCACCCGTACCAGCGGCCGCGTACCGCCGAGTCGCCGGTCACCTGGCCGTACGCCCGCGCGCTCGCCACCGCCTGGATGGCCCCGGCGGTGATCAGCAGGGCGAACAGCACAGCCAGGGGCAGCCAGTCGGGCAGGGCGACCAGCACCCGACCGCCCGGGGGGAAGCGCAGGAAGAACAGCCCGAAGCCGACCAACCAGGCCACGCCCCACGGCCAGTAGAGCAGCCGCGCGTCGGGTTGTAGCCGGCGTACGGTGTCCGCGCGCTGGTCGTCGATCAGCCGGAGTGCGGTGGCGGCGTCGGAGGGCGGCAGGTCGTCGTCAGGGGCCATGCAAACTACTTTACAGCGCAAAGTCGAGGCGGTGTGCCCCGCGAACTGCCTGGTTGCCGACAACACCGCCACGCGCTGGTGAGGGCCGGTCGACCGGGCCGTCGCGGGCGTCGGTGGCGACACGGGCCGGGCGACAACCGCTTCGTCAGCGGCTCGCCCACGTCCGACGCCCCGGAACCGACGTCAGAGACCTACCGCGGCATCGGCGCCCGCGGTGTGGCCTGCGGCTCCGGCAGCAGCGGCGCGGGCAGCGGTTCGGTGTGCAGCACCGACAACCGGGACACCGCGCGGGTGAGCACCACGTACAGCCGGTGCAGCCCGCGCGGCTCGGCCGCGACGATCGCGGCCGGCTCGACCACGACCACATGGTCGTACTCCAGGCCCTTGACCAGCGTCGCGGGCACCACGGTGACCCGCTGGGCGGCCGTGACGTCGTCGGCGGTCGCGCTGGCCACGCCGGCGGCGGCCAGCGCCGCGCGCAGCCCGTCGACCGCGTCGTCCGCGGCGATCACACCGACCGATCCGTCGTGCGCGAGCGCCGCGCGCACCTCGGCAACCGTCGCCGCGGTCAGGTCGGCCACGGTACGCACCTCCAGGCCGCCGTCGTGCCGCAGCGACTCCGCCGCAGGTACGTCCACCGCGAGCGCCGGCAACAGCAGGTTCGCGAAGGCGACAACCGCGGCGGGTACCCGGAAGCCGACCGTCAACGGGACGACCGCGGCGTCCGGCTTGCCCAGGTGCCGCAGGGATTCCCGCCAGTCGGTGGCCGCCCACGGCGCGGTGCCCTGCGCGAGGTCACCGAGCAGCGTGACCGAACCGTGCTCACTGCGCCGGGCGATGGCCCGACACTGCATCGGCGACAGGTCCTGCGCCTCGTCCACCACCACGTGCCCGAACCCGGAGGGCCGCTCCAACAGCCCGGCCGCCTCGTCGACCAGCACGGCGTCCGCGGCGGTCCAGCGGGTGGCCTTCGGGGTACGCGCCGGCTTCGCCCAGACCAGCAACTCCTGCTCGGCATCGCTGAGCAGCCCCTCCGCGGCGGTGGCGAGCCGGGCCGGGTCAGCGAACAGGCCGTGCACCAGCCCTTCCGGGGTGAGCGCCGGCCAGACCGCGTCCAGGAAATCCACCACCGGCCGGCACCGGCCCATCCGGCGCAGCCACGCGTCGCTCGGCGACTCGGCCCGACGCGCCTCGGCCTGCCGTTGCAGCAGACTGACCACCCGCGCCCGGACCCGCTCCCGGCCGGTGCCGTAGGGCAACCCCTCGCGTCGGGTCTCCTCGACGATCCGGTGCAGCGGCTCCAGCCCGATCCGCCACCGGAACGAGCCGTCGGAGACGGTGATCGAGTCGGTCGGCGTACCGATGTGGGACTCCACCGCCCGGCGCAGCACGGTCGCCATCCGCGCGTCGTGCTTCAGCGCGGCGGCGGCCGACGTCTCCACCGCGCGGACGGGCACCCGCGAGATCAGCTCCTCCACGGTGGCCTGCTCGACCTCGACCTCGCCGAGGGCCGGCAGCACCGCCGCGATGTACGACAGGAACGCCCGGTTCGGCCCGACGATCAGCACCCCCGTCCGCCGCAACCGCTCCCGGTGCAGGTAGAGCAGGTACGCCGCCCGGTGCAGGCCGACGGCCGTCTTGCCCGTGCCCGGCGCACCCTGCACACAGATCGAGTCGGCCAGGTCGGCCCGGACCAGCTCGTCCTGCTCCGGCTGGATGGTGGCGACGATGTCCCGCATCGGCCCCACGCGCGGCCGCTCGATCTCGGCCGTGAGGATCCGGCTGGCCGTACCCAGCTCCTCGCCCCGGTCCAGCCGCTCGTCCTCGAAGCTGGTCAACACCCCGTTGCTGAACCCGAACCGCCGCCGCACCGCGACTCCCTGCGGGTCACGGGCGCTGGCCCGGTAGAACGAGCGGGAGACCGGCGCCCGCCAGTCCAGCACCAGCGGCTCGCCACGCTCGTCGGTGACATGCCGCCGTCCCACGTGGTACCGCCGACCTGCATGCTCGCCGCCGCTGGCGTCGACCGTGTCCGCGCTGTCTGGTGCCCCGTCGTGTGGTCCTTCGCCGAATTCGAGGCGGCCGAAGAACAGTGGCGTGGTGGGGTCGTCGGCCAACTCGGCGACCCGGCGGGCGAGCGTACGGCCGAGCGTCTCTGCCGCGTAGGAGTCGCCGGCGACCTGGTCACCGGTGGAGAAGAGGGCTTCGGCCCGTTCCCGCATCCGGCCCAGGGCCGCGCGCGAGGTGGCCAGGTGGGCTCGTTCGGCGGCGAGATCCGCGTCGAGAGCTGTGTCGAGGTCAGGTGCGGGCATGCTGACGTCCCATCGTTCACATCTGCTGCTCGCTCGCGTTTCCGGGGGCGGATGGCCGACCTCCCGGCGCGACGACGTCCGTTCCGGTGCAGCTCACCTCGGCCGTCAAGCGGGCTGCAACCCTACGCCTTCCCACCCGACCCTTCCACCGAATTACCGAACCAACCACCCGGACGAGTCGGCGCGTCGTCCAGGCCCGAACTCGTCGAGGTCGGCATGATCGACACGAGTTCACCGATATCGCGGTGTCAACCGGCCCCGGACACCCCGACTTCAGCGAAGTTGGAGCGCGGCGGCGGGGTGGGTCGGGTGCGGGGTTGGCCACTCCGGGCCGGCCCGCCGGGCTGGATCCCGAGGCCGGGGATACGGTCGGGTCATGGCTGAGCGCGTCGCACGCCCGCGGGTCGGGCACATCCAGTTCCTGAACTGCCTGCCGATCTACTGGGGCCTGATGCGCTCGGGCAGCCTGCTCGACGTCGACCTGCACAAGGACTCGCCGGATCGGCTGAGCGCGGCGCTGGTGGCCGGCGACCTCGACATCGGTCCGATCACCCTGATGGAGTACCTGAAGCACACCGACGAGCTGCTCCTCCTGCCGGACCTGGCGGTCGGCAGCGACGGTCCGGTGCTCTCGGTCAACATGGTCTCCACCCGGCCTCTCGCCGAGCTGGACGGCGCCCGGGTGGCGCTCGGGTCGACCTCGCGGACCGGGGTGATGCTGGCACAGTTGCTGCTCACCGAGCGGTACGGCGTACGGCCCGAGTACTTCCGCTGCCCTCCGGACCTGACCCAGATGCTGCTAGAGGCCGACGCCGGGGTCCTGATCGGGGACGTGGCGCTGCGGGCGTACTACGAGGCGCCGTTGCGGGGTCTCACCGTGACCGACCTCGGGCAGGCATGGCGGGACTGGAGCGGGCTGCCGATGGTTTTCGCGGTCTGGGCGGTCCGCCGCGACTTCGCCGCCGCGCACCCGGGCATGGCCAAGGAGGTGCACGAGGCGTTCCTGCGCTCGCGGGACCTCTGCCTCTCCGAGCTGGACCAGGTCGCCGAGGCGGCGGCGCGCTGGGAGGCGTTCGACGCCGCGACACTGGCCACCTACTTCCGGACCCTGGACTTCTCGCTGGGCGAGCGGCAGGTCGCCGGGCTGCGGGAGTTCGCCCGGCGGGTCGCCGCGCTCGGCGAGGTCCCGCCGCTGCCGGACGGCGGCCCGGATTTCTTCGCCGGCTGACACCCGGCCCGCCCGAGAGGACGCCGCAGCACCACGGAGGACTCCGCACCGCGAAGCCACTGCGCCGCGGAGCCACTGCGCCGGGCAAGCCGCCGCGCCAGCCAAGGCGCCGTGAAGCGAAAGAGCGCCGCTCTGCTGGGCAGAGCGGCGCTCTTGACGTTGAGGGACAGGCGGATCAGGTGCCGGGGCGCAGCAGCGCCTCGGTGATCTTCTGGCAGTTCTTCATGCCGTACTCGTAGCCCATGCCGATCGGGTAGCGGACCATCACGCCCATCGTCCAGGTGTCGCCGATGGCCAGGCAGTTGATGTGCATCTCCTGCTCGGCGGTCCGGTCGATCCACCCGTTCTTGATGGCGATCTGCTTCTGCTGTGCCGGCGGGAACGCCTTGCGGATGCCGAAGTCGCCGGCGCCCCGGACCAGCTTCATCTCGTTGAGCAGCCACTTGGTCCACTTGGGTCCGGCGGCGGTGCCGGTGGCGATGCAGTTGCCCAGCCGGGCGGTGTCGCGGGGGGAGAGGGCGGTACGGGACCAACCCTTGTCCGGGGCGACGCTGCTGTCGGTCAGCTTGCACATGGAGAGCAGCCGCCGGATCGAGGCGTCCCGGCCGACCGAGTTGTAGAACTGCTCGGCCCGCGTGTTGTCGCTGTCCCGGATGATGCGGGTGGCGTCGGCGAGCTTCGCGTCGCTCGGTGTCTGACCGGCCTCGGCGGCGCGGCGCAGGTAGTCGGCGACGATCCAGGACTTGATCAGCGACGCGGTGGTGCTGGTCTCGTCCATGTTCTTCGAACCGATGATCTGCCCGGTACGGCGGTCGAGGACGCTCCAGGAGTACCAGCCCTCGATGTCGAGGTCGAGGTTCTTGGCCTGGAACGGCAGCGGCTTCAACGAAGGGCTGGGGCTCGGCGGGTCCGGCTGGCGGGCGCTGCGGTCGGTGGCCGCGTCGGTGGACCGGCCGCTGGTCGTCGCGTCGGAGTTACCCCACTTGGCGGCGGCGGTCGACTCGAACGGTGACCCGGGCAGCAGGCGCAGCGACACCAGCACCAGCCCGATCAGGATGACCGCGACGGCGATCAGGCGCAGCGGCGAGGTCTCGCCTCCACCGCGCCGGTCGGCCCGTCGATTGCCGGCCATCAGAGCTTCCCGACCGGCTGCTGCGGCACCTTCAGCGCGGCGCCGGGCTGCGGGGTGACCAGTTGGGTGGCGACGCTGGCGCAGACCTGCGCGCCGTAGTCCAGCCCTTGCCTGATCGGGTAGCGCAGCATCACCGCGAGACTCCACTTTCCGTTGACCGCGAGGCAGTTGACGTGCCAGTTTCCGTCGGAGGCGATCGGCGTCCAACCGTTCTTCATGCTGACCGGCCCCTGCGCGGTGATCGACTTGGGCAGGCCGTCGATGATCCCCCAACGGCCACCGCCGGAGCTGGCCCGCTGGTCCTTCTTCGCGGTGGTGCCCCGGACCTTGGCCATCTGGTCCAGCACCCACTTTGTCCACTTCGGGCCGGCGGCCTTACCGTCGGCGATGCAGTCGCCGAGCCGGACGGCATCGCGCGGGGACATCCGGGTGAAGCTCCAGTAGCCGGTGTACGGCTCGGTGTTGCCGCGCTTGGTGTCGGTCAGGCCGCAGATCCTGATCGCCCGCTGGATCACCGGGTCCGGGGTGCTGCTCTTCGACGGCTTGTACGACCCGCCCGCGGCGGCGTAGACCTTGTTGGCCGCGTTGTCGTTGCTGTCGATGATGGCGAGGCTGGCCATCTGCTTGAGCCCGCTGGTCGGTTCCTTGTCCCCGAGTTGGCGCAGGTAGTCGGAGACGATCCACGCCTTGATCATCGACTCGGTGGAACTGGTCGCGCTCATGTTCGACGATCCGGAGACCTTGCCGGTCTTCCGGTCGAGCAGCGCCCACGAGAAGTATTCGCCCTTGAAGGCCACCGACACCCGGCCGGCGGCCAGCGTGGGCGGTGGCGGCGGGGCCGGCGCGGGCGCGGCGACGCTTGTGGTGCCGCCGCCTTCACCGCCACCGCCTTCGCCGGCGTCGCTGGACAGTCGGGCGTACGCGGTGGGGACCAGCAGGACGCCACCGAGGATCACCGCCACGACGGCGAGCACCATGGTCACGCGAGATCGCATGAGTTGGGTGAGCTCCAGATGTCAGGGCCGGGGGGACCGGCTTCGTTGTCCGGGGCGACCGGTGCGTTCGCCGTGGCCGGGGGAGGTGGCCTGGATGGAGCCGGCGTGGGGGCAGCCGATCGTGTGACCGGCAGAAGTCTACGTCCGGACGGCCCGATCGCCAGAGGTCGACACCAGGCAACGTGCGAAATCGGGAGAAAATCGCAGCGTTATGCGCGTTATAGGGGTTTTACCCTCTTTCCCGTGAGCCACGTCATAACCGCCGGTGTCACGGTGGGTTGCGGCGACCCACCCATCGGTGACGGAACGTCACTCGGGTTTCCTGTTACACCCCCTAGTGCATTCGGGCGCAAGCTGTAACACTTGTCCTCATGTATGGCAACGACTTCTCCGCCCCCGGCGACGCACCGGACGACGCGCCCGGCGCGGGTCTGCTCGGCGAGGTCGAGGCGGCCGAGGCCGAGCTTCGCGCCGCCGCCGCTCGGGACCGGCGCGGCGGACCGGCGCCGGACGAGGACCTGGCGGCCTACTTCGCCGAGGTGGTCGACGCGGAGCAGAAGATCGAGCCGCGCGACTGGATGCCCGAGGCGTACCGCCGGACGCTGATCCGGCAGATCGCCCAGCACGCCCACTCCGAGATCATCGGCATGCAGCCCGAGGGCAACTGGATCAGTCGGGCGCCCTCGCTCAAGCGCAAGGCGATCCTGCTGGCCAAGGTGCAGGACGAGGCGGGCCACGGCCTCTACCTCTACGCCGCCGCCGAGACCCTCGGGATCAGCCGCGACGAACTGGTCCAGCTGCTGCTCGACGGCCGGCAGAAGTACAGCTCGATCTTCAACTACCCCACCCTGAGCTGGGCCGACGTCGGCGCGATCGGCTGGCTGGTGGACGGCGCGGCGATCGTCAACCAGGTGCCGCTGTGCCGGTGCTCCTACGGGCCGTACGCCCGGGCGATGATCCGGGTCTGCAAGGAGGAGTCGTTCCACCAGCGCCAGGGGTACGAGATCCTGCACACCCTCGCGCACGGCACCCCGGCGCAGAAGGCCATGGCCCAGGACGCCGTGGACCGCTGGTGGTATCCCTCGCTGGCCATGTTCGGCCCGCCGGACGGCGACTCCACCCACTCCGCCCAGTCGATGGCCTGGAAGATCAAGCGCTTCTCGAACGATGACCTGCGGCAGCGCTTCGTCGACATGTGCGTCGGGCAGGCCGAGGTCCTCGGGCTCCGGATTCCCGATGACGACCTGCGCTGGAACGAGGAACGGCAGGCGTACGACTACAGCCAGCCGGACTACGACGAGTTGATGCAGGTCATCAAGGGCAACGGGCCGTGCAACCGGGAGCGGATGGCGCACCGCCGGGCCGCCCACGCCGACGGCGCATGGGTACGCGAGGCCGCCGCGGCGTACGCCGCCAAGCGCGCCGCCGAGCAGGCCGACACCAGGGAGAAGGTGGCCGCGTGAGCAACGAGCACTCGCCGTTGTGGGAGGTCTTCGTCCGGGCCCGACGGGGCCTGTCGCACACCCACGTCGGCAGCCTGCACGCCCCGGACGCCGAGCTGGCCCTGCGCAACGCCCGCGACCTGTACACCCGCCGCCAGGAGGGCGTGTCGATCTGGGTGGTGCCGGCGGGCGCGATCACCGCGTCCAGCCCGGATGAGAAGGACGCCTTCTTCGACCCGGCCGCCGACAAGGTCTACCGTCACCCCACCTTCTACGAGGTGCCGGACGGGGTGGCACACCTGTGAGCGGGCCCTTCGCCTTCACTCTGGGCCTGGCTGACGACGCGTTGGTCGCCGCGCAGCGGCTGGCCGAGTGGACGACGCGCGCGCCGGAGATGGAAGAGGACATCGCCCTCGCCAACATCGCCCTCGACCAGCTCGGCGCGGCTCGCCTGCTGCTGTCGTACGCGGGTGAGCTGGAGTCGGCGGGCCGGGACGAGGACGCGCTCGCGTACCTGCGCGACGACCGCGAGTTCCGCAACGTGCTCCTGGTCGAGCTGCCCAACGGCGACTTCGCGGTGACCATGGCGAAGCTGTTCTTCCTGGCGGCGTACCAGGTGCCGCTCTACACCGCCCTCGCCGGCTGCGCGGACGAGCGGCTGGCCGCCATCGGCGCGAAGGCCCGCAAGGAGTGCGCGTACCACCTGGACCACGGCGCGCTGTGGGTGAAGCGGCTCGGTGACGGCACCGAGGAGTCGCACCGCCGGATGCAGGATGCCGTGGACCACGTCTGGCCGTACACCCATGAGCTGTTCGGGGCGGACCCGGCGGCGCCGGTCGACCCGGCGGGCCTGCGGCCGGCGTTCGACGAGGTCGTCGGTCCGGTGCTGGCCGAGGCGACGCTCACCCGGCCCGAGCGCGGCTGGGCGCCGACCGGCGGACGGGCCGGCGTGCACACCGAGCACCTGTCCTACCTGCTGGCCGAGATGCAGGTGCTGCACCGCGCACACCCGGGCGCGCAGTGGTGACCGCGGGAACCACCGCACAGCGGACCGGGACCGACGCGCGGACGGCGGCGGCGAGCGTGGTGGACCCGGAGATCCGGGTGATCACGATCGACGAGCTGGGGATCCTGCGCGCGGTCGAGGACGACCCGGTCACCGGTCGGGTCGTCGTCACCATCACCCCGACATACACCGGCTGCCCGGCGATGGACGTGATCCGGTCCGACGTGCGACGTGCCCTGGCGGCGGCCGGATATCCGGACGTCGAGGTGCGGACGGTCTACAGCCCACCGTGGAGCACCGACTGGATCTCCGGCGCCGGGCGGGCGAAGCTGGCCGCCGCCGGGATCGCCCCGCCCGCCCCGGCGTCCGCGCCGGGCGTGGTGGCGCTGACCCTCGCGGTCCGCTGCCCGCGCTGCGGCTCGCCGGAGACCGAACAGGTGAGCCGGTTCGGCTCGACCGCGTGCAAGGCATTGTGGCGCTGCCGCTCCTGCTCCGAACCCTTCGACCACCTGAAGGCACTGTGACAGTCACCATCACCCGGCCGGTCCGTCGCCGGCCGGCCTTCCACCCGCTGTCGGTCGCGGCCGTCGACCGGCTCACCGACGACTCCGTGGCGGTCACCTTCGCCGTACCCGAGGATCTGCGGGAGACCTTCGCGTTCCGCGCGGGCCAGCACCTCACCGTGCGGCGGGTGACCGACGACGGCGAGGACGTACGCCGGTCGTACTCCATCTGCTCCACCCCGGACGACCTGGCCCGGCGCGGCCGGCTGCGGATCGGGGTGCGGGAAGTCCCCGGCGGCGCCTTCTCGGCCTTCGCCTGCGGCGCGCTGCGCGGCGGCGACACGGTCGAGGTGCTGCCCCCGTTGGGCACCTTCACCACGGCGTTCGCGCCGGACCGGGTCCGCCACTACGGCGCGGTCGTCGCCGGCTCCGGCATCACCCCGGTGCTCGGGCTGGTCGCGACGGCCCTGGCCGTCGAGCCGGCCAGCACCTTCACCCTGGTGTACGGCAACCGCACGGCGAACACCGTGATGTTCGCCGAGGAGTTGGCCGACCTGAAGGACCGGTTCCCGTCCCGGCTGCACCTGGTGCACGTGCTGTCCCGGGAACAGGGCGAGTCGCCGTTGCTCTCCGGACGGATCGACGCCGACCGGCTGGCCCGCCTGCTGGGCACCATCGTCCCCGGCGAGCTGATCGAGGAATGGTTCCTCTGCGGCCCGTACGGCATGGTCGTCGACGCCCGGGAGGTGCTGACCGCGCGCGGTCTGCCGGAGTCGGCGGTGCACACCGAGCTGTTCCACGTCGACGCGCCGCCGGAGCCGGTGGCGCGTCCCACCGAGCAGGCGGGCGTCGGAACGGACGTCACCATCGTGCTGGACGGCCGCTCGTCCAGCTTCACGATGGGGCGCGAGGAGCGGGTGCTCGACGCCGCGCTGAGGGTGCGCGGCGAGTTGCCGTACGCCTGCAAGGGCGGGGTCTGCTCGACCTGCAAGGCGAAGGTCGTCGAGGGTGCGGTCACGATGGCCCGCAACTACGCCCTGGAGCCGGACGAGGTGGCCGCCGGCTACGTCCTGACCTGCCAGTCCAGCCCGACCACCGACAAGCTCACGGTCGACTACGACGCCTGACGGCCGCCTCGCGGGCCGGGTGGCTGGCCGGAGGGTCCACGGTGGGTGCAGAGCCTGTCGAGCTGCCCCATAGACGGGGCAGTCAGCATTGCCGCAGGGCTGGGTCGATGCCGGCGTGCCAATGCCCCGGGCCGGTTCTGATGCCGGGGCCGGTTCTGATGCTCGGGCCGGTGCCGGTGTTGAGGCCCGGTGGCGGTGTCGGTGTCGGGACTCGGGCCGTGCTAGCGCCGATGCCCATCGGGCGCCGCGCCCCACAATTGGGGCAGCTCGACAGGCTCCGAGGGGGGTGTGGTCCGGGCCGACGTCGAGGCGCCGACACCGTGTCGACAGGTCAGCCAGGTCCGGCGCGAGCCCGGCCGCGCGGTGTGCGCAGCGCATCACAGCCGTCAGTACCTGTCCGGGAAAGGGCGAGGGGCGGGCGTAGGCTCGGGGTTGTGACGGTGAGCCGGGAGATCGACGACATCCTGCAGCGTGGCGCGGACGGCGGGCGGATCACGCCCGAGGAGGCCCTGCTGCTCTACACCGAGGCGCCCTTCCACGCGTTGGGCGAGGCGGCGGACGCGGTGCGCCGGCGGCGCTATCCGGACAACGTCGTCACCTACCTGATCGATCGCAACATCAACTACACGAACGTCTGTGTGACGGCGTGCAAGTTCTGCGCGTTCTACCGGGCGCCGAAGCACGCCGAGGGGTGGACGCACCCGACGGAGGAGATCCTGCGTCGCTGCGGCGAGGCGGTCGAGCTGGGCGCGACCCAGGTGATGCTCCAGGGCGGGCACCACCCGGACTACGGCGTCGAGTACTACGAGGAGCTGTTCTCCTCGGTCAAGCAGGCGTACCCGCAGCTCGCCATCCACTCGATCGGGCCGAGCGAGATCCTGCACATGGCCAAGGTCTCCGGCGTCAGCCTGGACGAGGCCATCGCCCGGATCAAGGCCGCCGGCCTGGACTCGATCGCCGGTGCCGGCGCGGAGATGCTGCCCGAGCGCCCGCGCAAGGCCATCGCCCCGCTCAAGGAGTCGGGTGAACGGTGGCTGGAGGTCATGGAGCTGGCCCACCGGCAGGGTGTCGAGTCGACCGCGACCATGATGATGGGCACCGGCGAGACGCACGCCGAGCGGATTGAGCACCTGCGGATGATCCGCGACGTGCAGGACCGTACGGGCGGGTTCCGGTCGTTCATCCCGTGGACGTACCAGCCGGAGAACAACCACCTCAAGGGCCGTACGCAGGCGACCACGCTGGAATACCTGCGGCTGGTCGCGGTGGCCCGGCTCTTCTTCGAGACGGTGCCGCACCTGCAGGCGTCCTGGCTGACCACCGGCAAGGACGTCGGGCAGCTCGCCCTGCACATGGGCGTGGACGACCTCGGCTCGATCATGCTGGAGGAGAACGTGATCTCCTCCGCCGGCGCCCGGCACCGTTCCAACCTGCACGAGCTGATCGGCATGATCCGCTCCGCCGACCGCATCCCGGCGCAGCGCGACACCCTCTACAACCGGCTGGCGGTGCACCACACGCCGGCCGACGACCCGACCGACGAGCGGGTGGTCTCGCACTTCTCCTCGATCGCGCTGCCCGGCGGGGGCGCGGGCCGCTCGCTGCCGCTGGTGGAGGTCAACTGAGGGCCGTCCCGGTCCGGCCGTTCGGCTGAGCGGGGATCCTGCTTCCGCTCGCGCCGCTCGGCGGTACGGGTCCTTCCGGTGGGCTCGGTGGCGCATAGGCCGCTGCGGGGGCTGGTGGAGATGATCGCCGACGGATAGCGTGCGGCCGTCCGTCGAGGCACGTCCTCCATCGGCCCATGAGGGTCGTTCACATAACGCACGGCGGATCGGGCGGGATGGGTGACCATCCCGCCCGATCCGTGTGCCGGGTCCAGTCCGGACGGTTGAAAACCGACCGCCACGCTGGCGTGGGAGATCGACCTCGGATAACGTCCGCTCGTTCCGCAACCATTTCTTTCTTCCCTACCCCCGGGGGACTGATGACAGCGTTCCACCGCTCGGCGCTGGTTCGTGCCGGCGTCGTGGCCCTGCTCGCGGCCGGTGGCGTGGCCACCGTCGCCGCCCCGGCGCAGGCCGCCGACCAGGCCGACCTGGCCCTGGTGCCGCTCAGCTACGAGCTGGCCCAGGGCGTCAAGGCGGCCAAGGCGAAGCCGTTCAAGTTTCAGGTCGACAACACCCGGAGCACGGTCGACGCCAAGGACGTCCGGGTCACCGTGGAGACGAAGGGCCTGAAGAACCGCAAGGTCGGCGTCATCGCGCCGGACGGCTGCGACCTCAAGGGCACGACCTTCACCTGCCTGCTCGGCGATCTGGCCGCCGGCACCACGGAGGACTTCGGTATTCCGATCTTCTCGACCGGCGGTCGCGGCGACGCCGGCACCCTGGTGGTCAGCATCAGCTCGGCCACCGCCGACCCCAACCCGCAGGACAACACGGTGCGGCACGACATCACCGTCGCCAAGCCGGGTTACGACCTGACCACCTGGGTGCAGGACGTCTACGCCGACGTGACGGTGGACGGCGACGAGGCGGGCGAGTCCGGCCTCAAGCCGGTCAAGCGGGGCGACACCGCGCCGCTGGACTGGGCGGTCTACAACGACGGCAGCAAGAAGGCGACCGGCGTGGCGTACGGGATCACGCTGCCGGCCGGCGTCACCTTCGCCAAGCTGCCGGAGGGCTGCGTCGAGCAGCCGCTGGGCGGGTTCGCCAACGCCTACTGCGAGGACAGCGGCGTCGTGCTGAAGCCCGGCCAGTTCTACACGGCGGACGTCCGGGTGAAGGTCGGCGAGGACGTGACCGAGTCGGTGCTCCGGCCCGGATTCGTCTGGGCCGCCGGCCTCGAGGCCGCCCAGGGCAGCCCCGAGGAGGCGCCGCGGGATGCTTCCGGCGCGCAGCGTCGGGCGTTCACCGAGACCGACGAGGTGGACAACACCGCGCAGTTCGACGTGTTCGTCGACCTCAGCGCGCAGCCGACCCCGACGCCGACCGTCACCCCGACGCCGACCGCCACGCCGACCGCGACTCCGACGCCGGGCGGTACGACGACGCCGGGCACGACCACGTCGCCGACCGCTGGTGGCGGTGGCTCCGGCGGCGGTGGGCTGCCGGTGACCGGTGTACAGGCCGGTCTGATCGGCGGCATCGGTGCGCTGATCCTGCTCGCCGGCGGGGCGCTGCTGGTGCTCTCCCGCCGCCGCAAGGTGGTCATGGTCGCCCCCGGCGACGAGACGTCGACCGACTGACCCGGGTACGACGCGAGGGCGGGGTGGGCGACCACCCCGCCCTTTCGCTTGTCGAAGGACCCCGGGCACCCGGGGTACGCGGACCCAGCGGTCGACGGCTCGCGTCGGGCTGGCAGAGTGGACCGGGTGAGCCGTTCCCCGCAGGGCCAGCGCGCCAGTCTCGACAAGCAACCGCACGAGGTCGCCGCGATGTTCGACGGCGTGGCCGAGCGTTACGACCTGACCAACACCGTGCTCGCGTTCGGGCAGGACCGTTCCTGGCGACGGGCCACTCGCACGGCCCTCGGGCTGCGGCCGGGTGAGCGGGTGCTGGACGTGGGGGCGGGCACCGGTGTGTCGACCCGCGAGCTGGCCCAGTCCGGGGCGTACGCGGTGGGGGCGGACCTGTCGCTGGGCATGCTCCAGGTCGGCAAGCGGGTGCGTCCCGAGGTGCCGCTGTTGGCCGGCGACGCGCTGCGGCTGCCGTTCGCCGACGCGAGCTTCGACGCGGTGACCATCTCCTTCGCCCTGCGGAACGTCAACGACACCGACGCCGCGCTGCGTGAGCTGGCCCGGGTGACCCGGCCGGGCGGTCGGCTGGTGGTGTGCGAGTTCAGCACCCCGGTCAATCCGGTCTTCCGGACGGTCTACCTGTCGTACCTGATGCGGTCGTTGCCGGTGGTGGCCCGCGCGGTGTCGAGCAACCCCGACGCGTACGTCTATCTGGCCGAGTCGGTGCGGGCCTGGCCGGACCAGGCGGCGCTGGCCGGGCGGGTGGCCGCGGCGGGTTGGGGTCGGGTGGCGTGGCGCAACCTGACCGGCGGCGTGGTCGCGCTGCACCGGGCCGTCCGCCAGTAGTACGCGGAGGTCCGCGCACGGTACGCGAGAAGGCCGCGCGTTTCAGGAATATCCGACTTTAGTCCACTTTGCGCCGTAGGCTCGTCGGCATGACCGGAGCAAACCCGGCGACCCCGGTGGCCGCCACCGACGACGACGCGGCCGAACTCATCGCGCAGTTGCGCGCGTTGGCCGGCGCGGACCCGGCGGACGTCCGGCAGGTGGTCGCCGAGGTGTTGGCCGCGCTGGACCGGGCCGCGGGCGGCGCGCTGCGGGAGCATCTACCGGAGGCGATCCGGGTCGACGCCGGCCTGGACGCGCCCAGCCCGGCCTGACAGTCGCCTGCTGTGGACGGTCGAGGACTGTCACATCGGCGAGTTAGGTACCCCTGATCCTGCGCAGGTATGACGCCGGTCATACACTCGTCCCGTCTGGCTTGTGAAGCATTTCACGAGCGTGCGGGAGGAGGCGCGAATGACCGCGGTGGAACACGACGCCGACGTCATCGTCGTTGGCGCCGGTCCCGGTGGATCGGCAACTGCGTACCACCTGGCCCGGCACGGCGTACGGGTCCTGGTGTTGGAGAAGACCGAGTTCCCCCGGGAGAAGGTCTGCGGTGACGGACTGACCCCGCGTGCGGTGCGCCAGCTCATCCGGATGGGCGTGGACACCTCGCCCGAGGCCGGCTGGCTGCACAACAAGGGTCTGCGGGTGATCGGCGGCGGCGTACGCCTGGAACTGGACTGGCCCGAGTTGGCCAGCTTCCCGAACTACGGGCTGGTCCGTACCCGGCTGGACTTCGACGACCTGCTCGCCCAGCGGGCGGTGGCGGCCGGCGCGAAGCTGCGGACCCAGGTCAACGTGCTGGGCCCGGTGCTCGACGACGACGGCAGGGTGATCGGCGTGCAGGCGGAGGTGGGTGCCGGCAAGGAGCCCGCCACCTTCCACGCCCCGCTGGTCGTGGCCGCCGACGGCGTCTCCGGCCGGTTCCCGCTCGCGCTCGGGCTGGCCAAGCGGGAGGACCGGCCGATCGGCGTGGCCGTCCGCCGCTACTACCACTCCCCGGCCAAGCACGACGACGACTACCTGGAGTCGTGGCTGGAGCTGCGCAGCAAGGACAGCGGCGACAACCTGCTGCCCGGGTACGGCTGGATCTTCGGGCTCGGCGACGGGCGGGTCAACGTCGGCCTCGGCGTGCTCAACTCGTCGTCCGCGTTCGGCAAGACCAACTACCGCCGGCTGCTCACCGACTGGCTGGCCAACACCCCGGCCGAGTGGGGGATGACCGACGAGGCCAACGCGGACGGGCCGATCCTCGGCGCCGCCCTGCCGATGGGCTTCAACCGGGTGCCGCACTACACCCGTGGCGTGCTGCTGGTCGGCGACTCCGGCGGCATGGTCAACCCGTTCAACGGCGAGGGCATCGCGTACGCCATGGAGTCCGGTGAACTGGCCGCGGAGGTGGCGGTGCAGGCGCTCGCGCGTCCGGCCGGACCGGAGCGGGAGCGGGCGCTGATGGCGTACCCCAACGAGCTGAAGGCCCGCCTCGGTGGCTACTACCGGCTCGGCGGCATCTTCGTGAAACTGATCGGCCGTCCGGAGATCATGCGGATCGCCACCAAGCACGGCATGCCCCACCCGACGCTGATGCGATTCGTCCTCAAGTTGTTGGCCAACCTGACCGACCCGCGCGGCGGGGACGCGATGGACCGGGTCATCAATGCACTGACGAAGGCCGCGCCCGCGGTCTAGACAGGACGGCATCGGTGCTGGTCACAGCCCCGACGCCGACAAAGATCGACCCCCGCCGGCAACCACCGCGAGGGACGTGAATAGTGTGATTTTCGTCAAGCACTGACGGCAGGGAAGGACGAGCAGGAGAAAACGATGTCGCTCTCGCCTTACGCACCGATCATCGGGCTGTTCGCCCTCGCCGCGGCGTTCTCGCTGTTCTCCGTCGGCGCCGCCCGCTTCGCCGGTCCCCGTCGTTACAACAAGGCCAAACTCGAGGCGTACGAGTGCGGCATCGAGCCCAGCCCGCAGCCGGTCGGCGGTGGGCGGTTCCCGATCAAGTTCTACCTGACGGCGATGCTCTTCATCGTCTTCGACATCGAGATCATCTTCCTCTACCCCTGGGCGGTCTCGTTCGACGCTCTGCCGATCTTCGGCTTCGTGGAGATGGTCCTGTTCATCGTCGCGGTCTTCGTCGCGTACGCCTACGTGTGGCGGCGCGGCGGCCTGGACTGGGACTGAGGAAGGAACGTCAGATGGGCATCGAGGAGAAGCTCCCCGCCGGCGTCCTGCTCACCTCGGTGGAGAAGCTGGTCAACTGGTCCCGGAAGTCGTCCGTCTGGGGCGCCACCTTCGGCCTGGCCTGCTGCGCCATCGAGATGATGGCCGCCGGTGGTCCGCACTACGACATGGGCCGCTGGGGCATGGAGGTCTTCCGGGCCTCGCCCCGGCAGGCCGACCTCATGATCGTGGCCGGCCGGGTCAGCCAGAAGATGGCACCGGTGCTGCGCCAGATCTACGACCAGATGGCCGAGCCCCGCTGGGTGCTCTCGATGGGCGTCTGCGCCAGCAGCGGCGGCATGTTCAACAACTACGCCATCGTGCAGGGCGTCGACCACGTCGTACCCGTCGACATGTACCTCCCCGGCTGCCCGCCCCGGCCGGAGATGCTCATCGACGCGATCCTCAAGCTCCGCGAGAAGATCATGTACGAGCCGCTGGGCCCGAACGGTCGCAAGATGCTGGCGGCCCGCCAGGAGCGCGGTGACGTCCCGGTCGTGCCGTACGGCTCGATGCCGTCCTCCTACCGCAACGACAAGGCCCGGCGTGCCGAGTGGACCCAGGCGGTCCGCGAGGGGCGCGAGGAGCAGTTGCGGATCGAGAACTGGATGAACGCCCAGAACCATCTCCACCCGCAGGCAGGCCCGAAATGACGTCTCCCACGGACAAGACCAACGACGGCGGGGTGCCGGTACCGGTGACGCCGCCCGGCGCCAGCGCGACCGCCCCGGCCGAGTACCCGCCGGCCAGCCCGGCCGGTCGCGGGATGTTCGGCAACCAGGGCACCGGTGACGTGTCCGGCTACGGCGGCCTGGTCCGCCCGCGTCAGCCGATCGAGGAGGCCACCCGGCCGTACGGCGGGTACTTCGACGAGGTCCGCGACGCGCTGGAGGAGGCGTACCCGGCCTTCGGCGACGCCATCGAGAAGGTGGTCGTCGACCGGGGCGAGCTGACCCTGCACGTCCGCCCGGAGCGGATCGCCGAGGTCTGCCAGGTGCTGCGCGACGACATGGCGCTGCGGTTCGAGCTGTGCTCGTCGGTGTCCGGGGTGGACTACCTCGGCGCGGACGAGCGCCGGCTGCACGTCGTCTACCAGCTCACCTCGATGACCTACCGCCGCCGGCTCCGGCTGGAGGCCGCTGTCCCGGCCGGCTCGCCGCACCTGCCCAGCGTCACCGCTGTCTACCCGACGGCCGACTGGCAGGAGCGCGAGGCGTACGACATGTTCGGCATCGTCTTCGACGGCCACCCCAACCTGACCCGGATCCTCATGCCGGACGACTGGGAGGGCCACCCGCAGCGCAAGGACTACCCGCTCGGTGGCGTGCCCGTCGAGTACAAGGGTGCGGAAATCCCACCGCCGGACCGTAGGAGGTCCTACCAGTGACCACGTCGAACTACGCGACCGAACGCGAGACCACCGAGGGCCGGGTCTTCACCGTCACGGGTGGGGACTGGGACACGGTCGTGTCGGGCACCGACCCGATCAACGACGAGCGCATCGTGGTCAACATGGGTCCGCAGCACCCCTCCACCCACGGGGTGCTCCGCCTGATCCTCGAACTGGAGGGCGAGACGGTCCGCGAGGCCCGCTCGGTCGTCGGCTACCTGCACACCGGCATCGAGAAGAACCTCGAGTACCGCAACTGGGTCCAGGGTTCGACGTTCGTCACGCGGATGGACTACCTGTCCCCGATCTTCAACGAGACGGCGTACGCCCTCGCGGTGGAGAAGCTGCTCGGCATCACCGACGACGTCACCGAGCGGGCCACCACCATCCGCGTGCTGATGATGGAGCTCAACCGGATCTCGTCGCACCTGGTCTGGCTGGCCACCACCGGCATGGAGCTGGGCGCCATCTCGATCATGCTGTACGGCTTCCGCGAGCGGGAGTACATCCTCGACATCTTCGAGACCATCACCGGCCTGCGGATGAACCACGCGTACGTCCGGCCCGGCGGTGTGGCGCAGGACGTGCCGGACGACGCGATCCGCAAGATCCGCGAGTTCCTGAAGATGATGCCGAAGAAGCTCAAGGAGTACGAGGACCTGCTCTCCGGCCAGCCCATCTGGACCGAGCGGACCAAGGGCGTCGCGGTGCTGGACGTGACCGGCTGCGTGGCGCTCGGCGTCACCGGTCCGGTGCTGCGTTCGGCCGGGCTCGCCTGGGACCTGCGCAAGACCATGCCGTACTGCGGCTACGAGACGTACGAGTTCGACGTGCCGACCCACCCCGACGGTGACGTGTGGGGCCGCTACCAGGTCCGGCTCGCCGAGATCCGGGAGTCGATGAAGCTGGTCGAGCAGGCGTTGGACCGGCTGCGGCCGGGCCCGGTGATGGTCGCCGACCGCAAGATCGCGTGGCCCGCGCAGCTCGCCATCGGCGTCGACGGCATGGGCAACTCGCTGGAGCATGTCGCGAAGATCATGGGTCAGTCGATGGAGTCGCTGATCCACCACTTCAAGCTGGTCACCGAGGGCTTCCGGGTCCCGCCCGGCCAGGTGTACGTCGGCATCGAGTCGCCGCGCGGCGAACTGGGCGTGCACGCCGTCTCCGACGGCGGCACCCGGCCGTACCGGGTGCACTACCGGGAGCCGAGCTTCGTCAACCTCCAGGCCCTCCCGGCGATGGCCGAGGGCGGCCTGATCGCCGACGTGATCGCCGGCGGCGCCTCGCTGGATCCCGTGATGGGTGGGTGTGACCGATGACCGTCTTCACCGAAGAGACCCGGGAGCGGGCGCGCGAGATCATCGCCCGCTACCCGGCGGACCGGTCCCGCTCGGCGCTGCTGCCGCTGCTGCACCTGGTCCAGGCCGAGGAGGGGTACGTCTCTCCGGCCGGCGTGACGTTCTGCGCCGAGGTGCTCGGGCTGAACAAGGCCCAGGTCGGCGCGGTCGCCACCTTCTACACCATGTACAAGCGCAAGCCCACCGGCGATTTCCTGGTCAGCGTCTGCACCAACACGATGTGCAACGTGCTGGGCGGCCAGGAGGTCTACGACACCCTCTCCGAGCACCTGGGTGTCGGGCACGACGAGACGACCGCCGACGGCACCATCACGTTGGAGCACGCCGAGTGCCTGGCGGCCTGTGACTACGGCCCGGTGATGACCGTCAACTACGACTTCTTCGACGGCGTGGACCCGACCACGGCGGTCGGTGTGGTCGACGAGCTGCGGGCGGGCGGCCGGCCGATGCCGACGCGCGGCGCGCGGCTGTGCACGCTGAAGGAGATGGCGGTGCAGCTCGCCGGTTTCGCCGACGAGCGCGACGGCGCGGTCGCCGACGGCGGGCCGGGCGAGCCGACCCTGCGGGGTCTGCGGTTGGCGCAGGAGCACGGCGTCTCGGTGCCGGGCTTCGACCCGAACACCCCGATCCGCAGCAAGGCCGAGGCCGACAAGGCGGCCGCCGAGGCGAAGGCGAAGGCGGAGGCGGCCAAGCCGGCCCCCGTCGAGGCCACCACGGCACCGGTCAAGGGCGGCGACGGCGCGGCCACCCCGACCGCGGCTCGGGCCACTGAAGTCACCGGCGGCGACGGCGCGGCCACCCCCACCGGCAACGCCGAGCCGGTCGAGCCGGCGGCGGCCACCGGCAGCACCGCGCCGGACGTGAAGGCGCCGGACGACAAGTCGCCGCAGGTGCGTACGGCCGAGACCCGGCAGCCCGACGCGGGCACGGCGGTTCCGGACGCGCCCGGCACCAAGGCACCGGCGGAGACCTCGCCGCCGGCGCCGCGCGACGCGCAGGCAGCCCAGGCCGCCGGTGCGGCGGCCAACGCCCCGGCCGGCGACGGCAAGCCGGCCGGTGACTCGACCGGCGCACAGGAGCGCAACCTCACCGAAGCGTCGGCGGACGCGGATGGCACGGACCCCGCCGCCGCGAGCGAAACGGGGGCCCAGAAGTGACCACTCCCCGCCCGGAGACGCTGGCCAAGCTGACGCCGGTGCTGACCAAGCGCTGGTTGTCGCCGGACGCCTGGCGGATCGGCACCTACGAGCAGCTCGACGGCTACGCCGCGCTGCGCAAGGCCCTCAAGGCCCACCCGGACGACCTGATCCAGCTGATCAAGGATTCCGGACTGCGCGGTCGTGGCGGCGCCGGCTTCCCCACCGGTCTCAAGTGGGGCTTCATCCCGCAGGGCGACGGCAAGCCGCACTACCTGGTGGTCAACGCCGACGAGGGCGAGCCGGGCACCTGCAAGGACCTGCCGCTGATGACTCACGACCCGCACGCGCTGGTCGAGGGCGTGATCATCGCGTCGTACGCGATCCGGGCCAGCCGCGCCTACATCTACATCCGGGGCGAGGCCGTGCACGCCGCCCGGCGGCTGCGCAACGCCGTCCAGGAGGCGTACGACAAGGGCTACCTGGGCCGCAACATCCTGCGCAGCGGCTTCGACCTGGAGCTGGTGGTGCACTCCGGCGCCGGGGCGTACATCTGTGGCGAGGAGACGGCGCTGCTCGACTCGCTGGAGGGGTTCCGGGGGCAGCCCCGGCTGCGCCCGCCGTTCCCGGCGACCCACGGCCTGTACGCGAGCCCGACGGTGGTGAACAACGTCGGCACCATCGCCAGCGTTCCGCCGATCGTGCTCGGTGGGGCCGACTGGTGGAAGTCGATGGGCACCGAGAAGTCGTCCGGGCCGATGATCTACTCGCTCTCCGGGCGGGTCGCCAATCCCGGCCAGTACGAGTGCTCGATGGGCGTCACGCTGCGCGAGCTGCTGGAACTGGCCGGCGGCATGCAGCCCGGTCACAACCTGCGGTTCTGGACCCCGGGTGGATCGTCGACCCCGCTGCTCGCCGCCGAGCACCTGGACGTGCCGCTGGACTTCGAAGGGGTGGCGGCGGCCGGCTCGATCCTGGGCACCACGGCCACGCAGATCTTCTCCGACCAGGACTGCCCGGTCTACGCGACCTACCGGTGGCTGGAGTTCTACCACCACGAGTCGTGCGGCAAGTGCACCCCGTGCCGGGAGGGCAACTACTGGATGGTCCGGGTCTACCGGCGGATCCTCTCCGGCCAGGGCACCCACGAGGACCTGGACACCCTGCTGGACACCTGCGACAACATCCTCGGCCGCTCGTTCTGCGGTCTGGGTGACGGCGCGACCAGCTCGGTGACCTCGTCGCTGAAGTACTTCAAGCAGGACTACCTCGACTACATCGAGGGACGTAAAGCTCCCATGCTGTCGGAGAAGACCCTGGTAGGGGCGCACTGATGACCGACGTAGCCAAGCAGACCGAGACCGTCACCCTCACCATCGACGGCGTCGAGGTCACCGCCCCGAAGGGGGCGCTGCTGATCCGGGTCGCCGAGCAGATGGGCACCGAGATCCCCCGGTTCTGCGACCACCCGCTGCTGGCCCCGGCCGGCGCGTGCCGGCAGTGCCTGGTCGAGGTGGAGGGGCAGCGCAAGCCGGTCGCCTCCTGCACCCAGACCGTCGCCGACGGCATGGTCGTCCGGACCCAGCTCACCTCCCCGGTCGCCCAGAAGGCGCAGGAGGGGGTGATGGAGCTGCTGCTGCTCAACCACCCGCTCGACTGCCCGATGTGTGACAAGGGCGGCGAGTGCCCCCTGCAGAACCAGGCGATGTCCACCGGCCGCACCGACTCGCGCTTCCACGAGCACAAGCGCGAGTACGAGAAGCCGATGGCGATCAGCAGCCAGGTGCTGCTGGACCGCGAGCGCTGCGTGCTCTGCCAGCGCTGCACCCGGTTCTCCGAGGAGATCGCCGGCGACAAGTTCATCGACCTGATGGGCCGGTCGTCCGCCGAGGAAATCAACATCTACCGGGACGACGCGTACGGCGAGCAGGGCGACGACGGGGATGTCCCGTTCAACTCCTACTTCTCCGGCAACACCGTGCAGATCTGCCCGGTGGGTGCGCTGACCGGCGCGCAGTACCGGTTCCGGGCCCGCCCGTTCGACCTGGTGTCCAGCCCGAGCGTCTGCGAGCACTGCTCGGCCGGCTGCGGGCAGCGCACCGACTGGCGGCGCGGCAAGGTGCTGCGCCGGCTCGCCGGTGACGAGCCGGCGGTGAACGAGGAGTGGAACTGCGACAAGGGCCGGTGGGGCTTCCAGTACACCCGGGCCGCCGAGCGCCTCACCAACCCGCTGGTCCGCGACGAGCAGACCGGTGAGCTGCGGGAGGCGTCCTGGAGTGAGGCGCTGACCCGGGCCGCCGAGGGGCTGCACGCGGCCCGCGAGGGCGGCCAGGGCACGGCGGTGCTCACCGGCGGCCGGCTGACCGTCGAGGACGCCTACGCGTACGCGAAGTTCGCCCGGGTCGCGCTGAACACCAACGACATCGACTTCCGGGCCCGGCCGGTCTCCCGCGAGGAGGCCGACTTCCTGGCCAGCTCGGTCGCCGGGGTCACCGACGTCACCTACACCGACGTGGAGAACGCGCCGGCCGTGGTGCTGGTGGGCCTGGAGCCGGAGGAGGAGTGCCCGATCCTCTTCCTGCGGCTGCGCAAGGCGTACCTCAAGAAGACCCTGACGGTGTACGCGCTGGCGCCGTTCGCCACGCGCGGCCTGGAGAAGCTCGGCGCCAAGCTGGCCCGGGTGGTGCCCGGCGAGGAGGCGAGCGTGCTCGCCGAGCACGCCACGGTCACCGAGGCGCTCAGCGCGCCCGGCGCGATCCTCATCGTCGGCGAGCGGCTGGCCACCGTGCCGGGCGGGCTCTCCGCGGCGGCGGACGTGGCCCGGCGTACCGGCGCGAAGCTGGCCTGGGTGCCGCGGCGCGCGGGTGACCGCGGCGCGGTCGACGCGGGCTGCCTGCCCAACCTGCTCCCCGGTGGCCGGCTGGTCACCGAGCCGGCCGCGCGGGCCGAGCTGGGTGAGGCGTGGGACATTCCGGCCGGGGTCATCCCCAGCCAGGCCGGTCGGGACACCGACGGCATCCTCGCGGCGGCGGCCAACGGGCAGCTCGGCGCGCTGGTGGTCGGTGGTGTCGACCCGGCCGACCTGGCCGACCCGCGGCTGGCCGAGGCAGCGCTGGACGCGGTGCCGTTCCTGGTCAGCCTGGAACTGCGCGCCAGCGCGGTGACCCGGCGGGCCGACGTGGTGCTGCCGGTCGCGCCGGTGGTCGAGAAGGCCGGCAGCTTCCTGGACTGGGAGGGCCGGCTGCGTCCGTTCGAGGCGGTGCTGAACACCGCCGCGATGACCGACGGGCGGGTGCTCGACGCGCTGGCCGCGCTCCTCGACGTGCGCCTCGGCACCGCCGACGTGCCGAGCGTGCGCCGTGAGCTGGGCTCGCTGCCGGCCACCCGGACGTCCCGGCCGTCCGCGCCGTCGGTGTCGCCCGGCACGGTTCCGCACCCGGGCGCCGGGGAGGCCGTGCTGGCCACCTGGCACCAGCTCGTCGACCTCGGCACCCTGACCGAGGGCGACGAGCACCTGGCCGGTACCGCCCGTCCGCCGGTGGTCCGCCTCGGCAAGGGCACCGCCGAGGCGCTGGGCGTGGTCGACGGTGACGCGGTCACGGTCGGCACCGACCGGGGTGCGCTGACGCTGCCGGCGGAGCTCACCGAGATGCCGGACGGCGTGGTCTGGCTGCCGACGAACTCACCCGGTTCGACCGTGCGACGCAGCCTCGGGGCGACGTCCGGCACGGTCGTCCGGATCTCCGTCCCCGCATCGGGTACGGCCATCCCGGCCGGACGCGTGGCGGCCGACGAGACCATCCTCAGTTCTGGGGGTAACCAGTGAACTCGATCGTCCTGGCTCAGGACCCGACGCTCGCCGACTTCGGTCGGGACCCGTGGTGGCTGGTTCTCGGCAAGATCGTCTTCGCCTTCGCGTTCGGTCTGCTGGCCACCCTGCTCGGCGTCTGGTTCGAACGGCGCGTGGTCGGCTACATGCAGGTGCGGCCCGGCCCGAACCAGGTCGGCCCGCTCGGCCTGCTGCAGACCCTGGCCGACGGCCTGAAGATGGCCTTCAAGGAGGACATCCTGCCGAAGGCGGCCGACAAGGTCGTCTACTTCTTCGCCCCGACTATCTCGGTGATCTGCGCGGTCACCGCGCTGTCGGTGGTGCCGTTCGGTCCGATGGTGAGCATCTTCGGCCACCACACGCCGTTGCAGGTCACCGACGTGCCGGTGGCCGTGCTCCTGCTGCTGGCCTGCTCCTCCATGGGCGTCTACGGCATCGTGCTGGGCGGCTGGGCCTCCGGCTCGACGTACCCGCTCCTCGGCGGCCTGCGGTCGAGCGCCCAGATGATCTCGTACGAGGTCGCGATGGGTCTGAGCATCGTGGCGGTCTTCATGACCGCCGGCACGATGAGCACCAGC
Organism: Micromonospora sp. WMMD729; assembly: GCF_049315225.1. Classification (NCBI taxonomy): domain Bacteria; kingdom Bacillati; phylum Actinomycetota; class Actinomycetes; order Micromonosporales; family Micromonosporaceae; genus Micromonospora; species Micromonospora sp. WMMD729. The sequence goes on from NZ_CP186059.1 coordinate 83,395, forward strand.
GGGATCGTCGCCGCACAGGGCGACGCGACGCGACTGACCATCTTCGGCACCGAGATTCCGGCGCCGGGCTGGTACGCGATCCTGCTGCTGCCCAGCTTCATCATCTTCTTCATCGCCACCGTGGGTGAGACCAACCGGGCGCCGTTCGACCTGCCCGAGGCCGAGTCCGAGCTGGTCGCCGGCTTCATGACCGAGTACAGCTCGCTGAAGTTCGCGCTCTTCATGCTCAGCGAGTACGTCGCCATGGTGACCATGTCCGCGGTCACCACCACGCTGTTCCTGGGCGGCTGGCGTGCGCCGTGGCCGATCACGCTGTGGGAGGGCGCCAACTCCGGTTGGTGGCCGATGCTCTGGTTCTTCGGCAAGGTGATCGCGCTGGTCTTCGTCTTCGTGTGGCTGCGCGGCACGCTGCCCCGGCTGCGCTACGACCAGTTCATGCGCTTCGGCTGGAAGGTCCTGCTGCCGATCAACCTGGTCTGGATCCTGGTCCTGTCGGGCCTGCGCTCGATCGAGGACTGGGACACCAAGGGCAAGGTCATCGCGGTCGGCGTCCCCGCCGGTCTCCTGCTGATCGCCACGCTGTTCTGGCCGAGCCGGAAGCCGCAACCGAAGCCCACCATGCAGGAGCGGGTCGACAGCCGGCCGTACGGGAGCTTCCCGCTGCCGCCGATGGATCTACAGGTACCGCCGAGCCCGCGTATCACGCGCGTGGTCGCCGAGCGGGAGCCGGCCAACATCGTCGCCGGCTCGGACACCAGGGAGGTGTGACGTGGGCGCGATCACCGGAACGTTCAAGGGCTTCGGTGTCACCTTCTCGCACATGTTCAGGAAGGTCGTCACCACCGACTACCCGTTCAAGCCGCCGGTGTCGGCGCCGCGCTACCACGGGCGGCACATCCTCAACCGGCACCCGGACGGTCTGGAGAAGTGCATCGGCTGCGAGCTGTGCGCCTGGGCCTGCCCGGCGGACGCGATCTACGTCGAGGGCGGCGACAACACCGACGAGCAGCGCTTCTCGCCGGGTGAGCGGTACGCCAGCACCTACCAGATCAACTACGCACGGTGCATCTTCTGCGGGCTCTGCATCGAGGCCTGCCCGACCCGCTCGCTCACCATGAGCAACGAGTACGAGCTGGCCCGGGACAACCGGCAGGACCTGATCTTCACCAAGGAGCAGTTGCTCGCCCCGCTGTTGGAGGGCATGGAGCAGCCGCCGCACCCGATGCGGCTGGGTGACAGCGAGAAGGACTACTACGTCGGCGCGCTGGACAACCCGGGCACCTCCGCCGGGGCCGAGACGTCCCCGATGGGGCCCGGCCGCTACCAGGTCGAGGAGCACCCCGGCGTGACGTTCCCGGGCGCCGAGCAGGCCGCCCAGCGTGCGGCGGCCGGCAAGGGAGAGGGCGCATGACCACGTCTACGGTGCTGGCCGCGGCGGGTGGGGTCTCCGGCGGCGAGCAGGTCACCTTCTGGATCCTCGCGCCGCTCGCGTTGATCGGCGCGATCGGCATGGTGGCGGCCCGCAACGCGGTGCACTCGGCGCTCTGGCTGGTGCTGACCATGCTCTGCCTGGGCGTGTTCTACGTGCTCCAGGCCGGGCCGTTCATCGGCATGGTGCAGATCATCGTCTACACCGGCGCGATCATGATGCTCTTCCTGTTCGTGCTGATGCTTGTCGGTCGGGACTCGACCGACTCGCTGATCGAGACCCTGCGCGGCCAGCGGGTCGCCGCGATCGTCCTGGGGTTGGGCTTCGCCGGCCTGGTCGGCACCGCCGTCTACAACGCCATGGAGAAGACCACGGCGGTCGGCCTGGACGAGGCCAACGCGGAGGGCAACGTGCAGGGCATCGCCCGGCTGCTCTTCACCAAGTACGTCTTCGCGTTCGAGCTGACCTCGGCGCTGCTGATCACCGCGGCGGTGGGCGCCATGGTGCTCGCGCACATCGAGCGGCGCAAGCAGGACAAGATGGACCAGCCGGCGACCATGCGGGCGCGCTTCGCGCCGGGCAACTACCCGGGCCCCAAGCCGGGCCCCGGCGTCTTTGCGACCTCCTCCTCGGTGGCCACCCCGGCGCGACTGCCGGACGGCCGGCTCACCGAGCGGAGCACGCCGGACATCCTGCCGGTGCGTGAGCTGACCGCGCAGGAGACCACCCTGAAGGGGACCGACCAGTGACGCCCAATCATTACCTCGTGCTGGCCGCGGTGCTGTTCACCATCGGCGCCTCCGGGGTGCTCGTCCGGCGCAACGCGATCGTGCTGTTCATGTGTGTCGAGCTGATGCTCAACGCGGCCAACCTGGCGCTGGTCACCTTCAGCCGGATCAACGGTGACCTCAACGGCCAGATCATGGCGTTCTTCGTGATGGTGGTGGCCGCCGCCGAGGTCGTGGTCGGCCTCGCGATCATCATGGCCATCTTCCGGACTCGACGCTCGGCGAGCGTCGACGACGCCAACCTGCTGAAGTACTAAAGGGGTCCACCGGTGGAAGAGACTGTGGAATACGCCCAGGCCACGGGGCTGCTCGGGGGCGTCTGGCTGCTGGTGGCGATCCCGCTGGTCAGCGCGGCCATCCTGCTGCTGCTCGGCCGGCGGGCCGACCGCTGGGGGCACTGGTTGGGCGTCGCGGCCATCGGTGCCGCGTTCGTGCTCGGGCTGGCGTCCTTCTTCCAGCTGCGGGGCCTGGAGAACAAGTCGGTCGAGCTGAGCCTCTGGGACTTCATCGCGGTCGGTGACCTGCGGGTCGACTTCGGTCTACTGTTCGATCCGCTGGCCGCCGTCTTCGTGCTCCTGATCACCGGCGTCGGCTTCCTGATCCACCTGTACGCCGTCGAGTACATGGCGCACGACGCGGGTCGTCGCCGGTTCTTCGCGTACTTCAACCTGTTCGTCGCGGCCATGCTGCTGCTGGTGCTCGGCAACAACTACGTGATGCTCTACTTCGGCTGGGAGGGCGTCGGCCTGGCGTCGTACCTGCTGATCTCCTTCTGGTACGGCCGGCCGAGCGCCGCCACGGCCGGCAAGAAGGCGTTCCTGATGAACCGGGTCGGTGACACCGGCCTGGCCATCGGCATCTTCATCATGTTCGCGACCCTGGGCACCACCCAGTACGACGAGGTCTTCAACGGAGTCGGCTCGCTGACCGGCACCACGGTGCTGGTCCTCGGCCTGTTGCTGCTGCTCGGCGCGGCCGGCAAGTCCGGTCAGTTCCCGTTGCAGGCGTGGTTGCCGGACGCGATGGAGGGCCCGACCCCGGTGTCGGCGCTCATCCACGCCGCCACCATGGTCACCGCCGGTGTCTACCTGATCGCCCGGTCCAACCCGATCTTCTCCGCGAACTCGACGCTCCAGCTCGTGGTGGTCAGCGTGGGCGCGCTCACCCTGCTCATGGGCTGCATCATCGGCGCGGCCAAGGACGACATCAAGCGGGTGCTCGCCTGGTCGACGGTGAGCCAGATCGGCTACATGTTCCTCGGCGTCGGTCTCGGCGGCGGGGCGTACGCGCTGGCCATCGTGCACCTGCTGGCGCACGGCTTCTTCAAGGCCAACATGTTCCTGGGTGCCGGCTCGGTCATGCACGGCATGAAGGACCAGGTGGACATCCGGCGCTTCGGTGGGCTGTCGTCGTACATGAAGGTCACCTGGTTGACGTTCATGATGGGCTGGCTGGCCATCATCGGCATGTTCCCGTTCTCCGGCTTCTTCTCCAAGGAGCCGATCATCGTGGCGGCCTTCGAGCGGGAGGACTGGACCGCCTGGCTCTACGGCGGTGCCGCGCTGCTCGGTGCCGGGCTGACCGCCTTCTACATGACGCGGCTGTTCGTGCTGACCTTCCACGGCCCGAAGCGGTGGACCGAGGACATCGAGCACCCGCACGAGTCGCCGAAGCTGATGACCGTCCCGCTGATCCTGCTGGCGATCGGCTCGGTCGGGGCCGGTTTCCTGCTCTCCACCTCGGTGCCGGACTGGCTGACCTCCACCGCCGGGCTGGGCGGTGAGCACGCGGAGCACGAACCGGTCCTCTCGCACCTCGTGATCACCACGCTGTCGCTGCTGGTCACCGTGCTCGGCGCCGGCCTGGCCTGGTTCCTGTTCCGGGCCGGTACGGCCACCGCGCCGCAGCCGGCCGGGGTTCTGGTCACCGCCGCTCGACGCAACCTCTACACCGACGCCGTCAACGAGGCGGTCTTCGAGAAGCCGGGCATCTTCCTCACCCGGGCGCTGGTCTTCCTCGACAACCGGGGCATCGACGGTCTGGTCAACGGGCTCGCCGCCGCCGTCGGCGGTGGTTCGGGTCGACTCCGGCGGATGCAGACCGGCTTCGTCCGCTCGTACGCCACCTCGATCCTGGCCGGCGCGCTGCTGGTGATGGCGGCGTTCCTCGCGGTGCAGGCGGGGTGGTTGGCATGACCGACCTGAAGACGCCCGCCCCCGCCGGCGGACCACGCATCCACGACGGAGGTAAGGCCGCATAATGTCCAACTTCAGGTTCCTCTCGGTGCTCACCGTGGCGCCCCTGGTGGGCGCTCTGGTGGTGGCCTTCCTGCCGCGCCGCCGCCCGGAGCTGGCCAAGCAGGTGGCGTTCGCCTGGTCGCTGCTGGTGCTGGTGCTCTCGGTGGTGATGTGGGTCAGCTTCAACGCCGGCGGTGACCGGTTCCAGTTCCGGGAGTCGTACACCTGGATCCCGAACTGGGGCGTCAGCTTCACCTTTGCCGCGGACGGCATCGCGCTGGTGATGCTGATGCTGATCGCGGTGCTGGTGCCGCTGGTGATCCTGGCGTCCTGGCACGACGCCGAGTCGTCGAAGCGGTCCATCCCGGTCTACTTCGCGCTGCTGCTGATCCTCGAGAGCACGATGATCGGTGTCTTCGCCGCCGCCGACGTCTTCCTGTTCTACGTGTTCTTCGAGGTCATGCTCGTGCCGATGTACTTCCTGATCGGCAGCTACGGCGGCCACCAGCGGCAGTACGCGGCGGTGAAGTTCTTCCTCTACTCACTGGTCGGCGGCCTGTTCATGCTGGCCGCGGTGATCGGCCTCTGGGTGGTCGGCGGCAAGACGTTCGACTGGCAGGCGCTGTCGCAGGTCGACATCAGCACCGGCACCGAGCGGTGGCTGTTCCTCGGCTTCTTCCTCGCGTTCGCCATCAAGGCCCCGTTCTTCCCGTTCCACACCTGGCTGCCGGACGCCGGTGGCGCCGCTCCGGCGGGTGCCGCCGCGCTGCTGGTCGGTGTGCTGGACAAGGTCGGCACGTTCGGCATCCTGCGCTACTGCCTGCCGCTGTTCCCCGAGGCGTCGAAGTGGTTCGCGCCCTGGGCGCTGGCGCTGGGCGTGATCGGCATCATCTACGCGGCGCTGCTGGCGGTCGGTCAGAACGACCTGAAGCGGCTGGTGTCGTACACCTCGATCGCGCACTTCGGGTTCATCGGGGTGGGCATCTTCGCGTTCACCACCCAGGCCGGTACCGGCGCGGTGCTCTACATGCTCAACCACGGTCTGGCGACCGGCCTGCTCTTCCTCGTGGTGGGCATGCTGGTCGCCCGGCGCGGCTCGGCGCTGATCAGTGACTTCGGTGGGGCCGGCAAGCTCGTTCCGGTGCTCGCCGGGGTGCTGTTCTTCGCCGGTCTGGCCTCGCTGGCGCTGCCCGGAACCGCGCCGTTCATCTCCGAGTTCCTGGTGCTGATCGGCACGTTCACGGTGAACAAGCCGGTGGCGGTCATCGCCACGCTCGGCATCATCCTGGCGGCGGCGTACGTGCTGTGGATGGTGCAGCGCACCACCCAGGGCACGCTGAACCCGGCGCTGACCGAGGTCGACGGCATGCGCCGGGACCTCAACCTGCGCGAGAAGGTCGTGGTCGCCCCGCTGATCGCGCTGATCGTGCTGCTCGGCTTCTACCCCAAGCCGGTCACCGACGTGATCAACCCGGCCGTCCAGGCGACCATGGACGACATCGGCAAGAGCGACCCCGCGCCGTCCGTGGGCGGCACCGTCCAGGAGGCGCGCCGGTGAGCGCGAGGAGTGCAGCGCAGCGGAGCCCCGCAGTCGCGAACGAAAGGTCGGCACAGTGACCGAGTTGAAACTGCCGTCGCTGGACTACGCGGCGCTCGCCCCGATCCTGATCATGCTGGGTACGGCGTTGCTCGGTGTGCTGGTCGAGGCGTTCGTGCCCCGGCGGGCGCGGCACCTGGTGCAACTGACGCTGGCGCTGCTGGCCGTGCTCGCCGCGCTGACCATGGTGGTCCTCAACGCCGACGACCGGCTCATCACGGCCGGCCAGGCCATCGCGGTGGACGGGCCGACGCTGTTCCTCCAGGGCGCGATCCTGGTGCTGGCGGCCATGGCGCTGCTCCTTATCGGTGACCGCACCGTCGAGCGGGGTGGGGCGTTCGTCGCCCAGGCCGCCGTGACGGCGGAGTCGGCGGACGACCGGAAGCAGGCCGAGGGCCGCAACGGCCTCACCGAGGTGTACCCGCTCATCACGTTCGCGATCGGCGGCATGCTGATCTTCGTGGCGGCGAACGACCTGCTGACCATGTTCATCGCGCTGGAGGTCTTCTCCCTCCCGCTGTACCTGCTCTGCGCGCTGGCCCGCCGCCGGCGGCTGCTGAGCCAGGAAGCGGCGATGAAGTACTTCCTGCTCGGCGCCTACGCCTCGGCGTTCTTCCTGTTCGGGGTGGCCCTGATCTACGGCTTCACCGCCGGTGTTCCGGGCCGTTCCGCCGGTGTCGACTTCGCGACCGTCAACGCGGCGGTGAGCGAGTCGCCGGCCAGCCCGGTGCTGCTCTTCGCCGGCATGGCGCTGCTCGCCATCGGTCTGCTCTTCAAGGCCGCGGCGGCCCCGTTCCACGTCTGGACGCCGGACGTCTACCAGGGCGCCCCGACCCCGATCACCGGCTTCATGGCCGCCTGCACGAAGGTCGCCGCGTTCGGCGCGCTGCTGCGCGTCTTCCACGTCGCGTTCGAGGGTGGGGGCTGGGACTTCACCCCGGTCCTGGGCGCGGTGGCGGTGCTGACCATGCTGGTCGGCGCGGTGCTCGCGGTCACCCAGACCGACATCAAGCGGCTCCTGGCGTACTCGTCGATCGCCAACGCCGGCTACCTGCTGGTCGGCGTGCTGGCGCCGAGCCGGGACGGGCTGTCCGGCACGATGTTCTACCTCGTCGCGTACGGCTTCTCGGTGCTGGCCGCGTTTGCGGTGGTCACCCTGGTACGGGACGCCGACGGTGAGGCCACGCACCTGTCCCGCTGGGCCGGTCTGGGCCGCCGCTCGCCGTTCTTCGCCGGGCTGTTCACGTTCATTCTGCTGGCGTTCGCCGGTATCCCGCTCACCAGCGGCTTCACCAGCAAGTTCGCGGTCTTCGGTCCGGCGCTCGACGGTGGTCAGGCCTGGCTCGTCATCGCGGGTGTGCTGACCAGCATGGTGCTGGCCTTCCCGTACCTGCGGGTCGTGGTGATGATGTGGCTGTCCGAGCCGGGCGAGTCGACGCCGACGGTCACCGTGCCGGGTGGGCTCACCTCCGCCGCGCTGATGATCGGCGTGCTGGCCACCCTGGCGTTGGGTGTCGCCCCGGCCCCGCTGCTCGACCTGGCTACCGGAGCCGCCGAATTCGTGCGGTGAGATGTGGCTCGACCACCGGGGGCCGGCGCGCGACAGCGTGCCGGCCCCCGGTGCGTATCCCCGACCCGGAGCAGGTAGAACGGGTGTGGCATGGTTGATGGTGTGGTGATTCCGGCTGGCGAGCGTTCAGGTGCCACCGGTTCCGGCGGTCGCCGGGGTCGGGCGAGCATGAGTCAGTTCGGCGCGCTCGGCCTTCATCTCGCCGATCCCCGCGTCGAGGCATCCGTGCTGGGCCTGCTGGAAGCGGTCGAGGTCGAGCTGAGCGCCAGTGTGGCCAGCGCCGACCCGTTCGTCTCCGAGGCTGCCCGGCACCTTCTCGACGCCGGTGGCAAGCGGTTCCGGCCGCTGCTGGTGGCGCTCGGCGCCCAGTTCGGCGATCCCGCCAGCGCGCAGGTGGTCCCGGCGGCCGTGGTGATGGAGCTCACGCACCTGGCCACCCTCTACCACGACGACGTGATGGACGAGGCGGCCGTGCGGCGGGGCGCGCCGAGCGCGAACTCGCGATGGACCAACTCGGTCGCCATCCTGGTCGGTGACTACCTCTTCGCCCGCGCCGCGGACATCGCGGCGGACCTGGGCCCGGAGGCCGTCCGGTTGCAGGCGCGCACCTTCGCCCGGCTGGTGCACGGTCAGATCGCCGAGACCGTGGGGCCGCGTGCCGATGACGACCCGGTCGCCCACTACCTGAATGTGATCGCCGAGAAGACCGGCTCCCTGATCGCCACGTCGGCCCGCTTCGGGGGCATGTTCGCCGGCGCGCCGGCGGAGCACGTCGAGGCCCTCGCCGGGTACGGCGAGACGATCGGCGTGGCATTCCAGCTCTCCGACGACCTGCTCGACATCGCGTCCGAGTCGGTGCAGTCGGGCAAGACGCCCGGCACGGACCTGCGCGAGGGCGTCCCGACGCTGCCGGTGCTCTACGCCCGGGCGGCCGACGACTCCGACGCCTCCTCGGTGCGGCTGCGGGAGATCCTGGCGACCGGCCCGCTGACCGACGACGCGCTGCACGCCGAGGCCCTGGGGCTGCTGCGGGAGAGCCCGGCGCTCAAGCGTGCCCGGGAAACCGTACGCAGTTACGCCGAGGACGCCCGCGCCTGCCTGGCCCCGCTCCCGGCGAGCCCATCCCGCCAGGCCCTGGAATCCCTCTGCGACTACATAGCCGACCGCACCAGCTGACCCCCCCGCCGGTGCACGTTGATCATGAAGTTATTGCCTCGACACGCCGAGTGATCGAGCAATAACTTCATGATCACCCGGCCGGGGTTGGGGCGGCCGGGTCAGGGGTGAGTTGCGGTGAGGAGGCGGCTGCCGGTCAGCATGAGGGCGGCCGCCAGGAGCATCGCCACCGAGGCTGTGGTCCACATCGCCGGGTAGCCCAGGTGGGCGGCGAGCGGGCCGAGGCTCAGCGGGCCGAGGCAGCCACCCGCGTACACCCCGGTCTGCGTGATCGAGGTGGCGGCGGCCGGTGCCTGCGGGTGCAGCCGGACCACCGCGAAGTTCATCAGGCCGGGCCACGCCCAGCCCAGGCCGAACCCGAGCACCACGCCCGCCACCAGCGGGACCGGGCCGGTCACCGCGAGCAGGCCCAGCCCAACCGCCCCGACCACCAGCATCGCGGCGATGAGCGCGACGTGACCGCTGGCCCGCCGGTCGGCCAGCCCGCCGGCACCCACCCGGGCGACGACACAGACCGCGCTGCCCAGGGTGAGGGTGAGGCCGGCGAGACCCGGGGAGAGACCCCGGGCGGCGGCCGAGTCGACCAGGAAGGTGCCGAGCGCGTTGGCCGCGCCCGACGCCAACGTCGCCGCCGCGCCGACCACCACCAGGGCCGTCGTGGCCCGGCCCGCGCGCGTCGTGTCGGCCCGCCGGGCCCGGTCGGACACCTGCCGGGGTACGGCCGGCAGCGTCGTCAGCGCCGCGACGGCCGCGACCACGAACGCCCAGCGCCAGCCGGCGGTGAGCGCGATGGTGGGTACCGCCGCACCGGCCAGCAGGGTGGAGACCGGGATCGCCGCCTGCTTGACGCCGAACGACAGCCCCTGCCGCCGGGCCGGGACGTGCTCGGCCAGCGCCGCGTTGCTGGCCAACTGGCCGAGGGCGTTCGCGGCGGCGCTGAGCGCCAGCAGAACGAGCAGCACCGGGTACGAGCGGGCGAGCGCTGCCACGGCCAGCATCGACCCGGCGGACAGCACGATGCCGCAGCGGGCCACCAGCGCCGGGCCGTACCGCTCGACGAGGCGTCCGGAGGGCACCGAGGCCAGCGCGCTCACGCCGAAGTAGACGGACACGGCCAGGCCCAGTCCGGCGGGGGAGAAGCGGAGGTCCTCCCCCATCTGGACGGCGAGGCCGCCGAGCAGGAAGACAGGCAGTACGCAGGCCACGGTGGTGGCCACGGCACCGGCGCTGGCCCGGATCGGGCGGGTCCGGTCGCGGGCGGGGGTGAGGGCGGTGTGGGTCATCGTGTGGCAAACCTACGCGAGTCACGCTCGGGCAACTCCTGGTGACCGCTGGTGTACGAGGAGTGGATGGTGATCTGGCATCCTCGACCCGAACAGGCATTTCGCACGCGGCCTGTTTTTCATATGGTGTAAGTCCCCGGCGGCGGAGGTGGTTGTGCGCGACCCCTTGGCAGAACCTTCGGACCTGATCCGCAGCGTGTCCCGAGCACTGCGGGTGCTCGAGTCGGTCGGTCGCGCCCCGAAGGGCCTGACCGTCAAGCAGATCGCCCGACGGTGCGAACTGACCGTGGCCACCACCTACCACCTCGTCCGCACCCTCGCGTACGAGGGTTACGTGATCCGTCGCGAGGATGGCACGTACATCGTGGGCCTTGAGGTGGCCGACCGTTACCGCGAGTTGGTGACCGCGTTCCGGGGGCCGCCGGTGGTCGGTGAGACGTTGCGCCGCGCCGCCGTCGACACCGGTTACAGCCACTTCCTGGGCCGCTTCGTCGGCGGTCAGGTCGCCATCACGGCGGTGGCCGAGGGGCACCGCTCGCCCTACCTGGAAGACCTCGTGCCCGGCTTCGACGAGGGGGCGCACGCGACCGCTCTCGGCAAGTCCCTGCTCGCCACCCTGACCACCGAGCAGCGCTTCCGCTATCTCCGCGAGTACGGCATGCGCCCGTTCACCGGCGCCACGCTGACCACGAGCGAGGCGTTCGAGGCCGACCTGGCCGCCGGCGACCGCCGAGGCATGCAGCTGGAGCTGGGCCAGTTCCGCCAGGGGGTGGCGTGCGCGGCGGTGCTCGTCGCGCCGGACAAGGACATGGAACGCCGAGTCGTGCTGGCCTGCGCCCTGCCGGCGAGCGAGATGATGACCTCCGCCCGGGTCGTCCGCGCGAAGCTGCTCACCGTCGCCCGTACGGTCGCCGACGGCATCGCCGCCGACCACTGACCGCAGCGCACGCCGAGCGGCCCCCTCCCAGGCTGGGAGAGGGCCGCTCGGGGCGGTCCAGCGCCGAACCGCCAGGGCAACGTCAGCGGCCGGCCGGCCGCGCGGGCAACGTCAGCTGCCGACCGGGCCGCCGTCGAGGCGCCAGGTGACCACCACGCCGGGCTTGGCGTAGTCGCCGTCCGGCCAGTTCGAGGCCGGGTTCTCCACCGAGGCGCCGGTGATCTCGCCCGGGTGCTGCACCGCCACGAACACCGAGCGGTTGTCGCCGGTGATGAACGGGCCGCAGGTCTCCGCGCCGAGGGGCACGGTCAGGAACTGCTTGAGGTGACCCTTCTCCGGCCCCTCGACGGCGGTGGCGAAGAGGCCGTCGTTGCTGCCCAGCGCGTTGCCGTCGGTGGAGATCCACAGGTTGCCGGTGGCGTCGAAGGCGACGTTGTCCGGGCAGGAGATCGGGGAGACCTTGGTCTTGTCGTACCCGGAGAAGAAGGTCGACGGGTCGGTCGGGTCGCCGCAGACGATCGGCAGTGACCAGGCGAACGTCTCGGCCGTGTTGTCGCTGCGGTCCTCGACCAGCTCCAGGATCTGCCCGTGCTTGTTGGCGTTGCGCGGGTTGGCCTCGTCCGCCGCCGCCTTGCCGGCCTTGCCACGGTCGGTGTTGTTGGTCAGCGCCACGTACACCTTGCCGGTGAGCAGGCTCGGCTCGACGTCCTCGGGACGGTCCATCTTGGTCGCGCCGACCTTGTCCCCGGCCAGCCGAGTGAAGGTGAGCACGTCGGCGGCGGTCATCCCGTCGACGAACGACCTGTTGCCGCTGACCAGCTTGATCCAGCGGCCCCGGCCGTTGAACGCGCCGTCGGTGGGCAGCGTGCCCGAGCCGTCGATCTCGGCGGCGCTGCTCTGGTCGAGCTTCGCCACGTAGAGCGTGCCGGACTCGAGCAGGGTGAGGTTGTGCTTGCGGGCGGCCCAGGAGTTGCCCTTGAGGAACTTCTTGTCCGAGACGAACTTGTACAGGTAGTCGAAGCGCTCGTCGTCGCCCATGTAGGCGACCACGTGGCCGTCCTTGGCGACGATGACGTTCGCGCCCTCGTGCTTGAAGCGGCCCAGCGCGGTGTGCTTGCGCGGGCGGCTCTCCGGGTCGAACGGGTCGATCTCGACGACCCACCCGAACCGGTGCGCCTCGTTGGGGTGCCTGGCCAGGTCGAAACGCTCGTCGGCGCGTTCCCACTTGCGGCTGCCGCTGGGGTAGCGGCTGGCGGTGCTGATGCCGTACCGGTCCAGCTTCGGCTTCAGCTCGGCCGGCGCGGCGTCCGCGCCCACGAAGTACTGGTTGAAGTTCTCCTCGCCGGAGAGCACGGTGCCCCACGGGGTGACCCCACCGGAGCAGTTGTTCAGGGTGCCGACGACGGTACGACCCTTCGGGTCGGCGGCGGTCTTCAGCCAGGCCGAGCCAGCGGCCGGGCCGGTCAGGTCGAACTTGGTGCTCAGCGCGGTGACACGCCGGTTGTACGGCCGGCGGCCGTTGCCCACGGGCTTCCACTGGCCGGTGCCACCGACCCGCTCCAACTCCACCACGGACATGCCGTGCGCGGCCATGGCGGTGCGCAGCTGTTCCACGGAGAGCCCGTCCAGGCCGGGGAAGCCCGGGAACATCAGGTCCTCGTTGGTGTACTCGTGGTTGACCACGAGCAGCGCCCGCTTGCCCTGCTTGTCCAGCGGCAGCACGCCCACGAAGTCGTTGTTGTAGCCGAACTGCTTCGACTGCGCGGCGGCGCTCTGCTGGTGCAGGTCGAACGCCGGCGCGCCCGGCAGCACCGGGTCACCCCACTTGATCACCACGGCGTGGTCGTAGCCGTTCGGCACGACAAGGGTGTCCAGCTTGTTCGGCGGGATCGGCTTGAAGGTCAGCGCGCCGCTGCCGACACCGGTGGTGGGACGGCCGAAGCCGAAGTTCTCCGGCACCTCCGGCGCCGTGGGGGCCGCGGCAGCGGGAGCCGCGCCGGCCAGCGCGCCGGCCGCCGCGCCGCCGAAGCCGAGCACCAGGGCACCGACCGCGCCGGCCCGGACCACGCCGCGCCGGGAGACCTCCGCGTCCACCACGTCGCCGAAGTACGCGTTGTCGGACGTGTTCGGTACCGGGTGGTCACAGGCGTTTCCGCAGCGGTACAGGCAGGTCATGGCGTCACGGGTGCCGTGGCGCTTGCCGGTCAACAGGGGGAGCAGCCGGGGACGGTCGCTCATGGGAGTGGCCTCCAGAGAAGTGGGTGGCACGACAGGCGGCGTACCAGCCGGACGCTAGGAGGACGCGGTGAGCGGTCGTCGGCCGCGATGTGAACCAGGCATGAACACCTGCGCGGCCGCCAGCGGTCTGACCTCGGGCTGAACCGTTCGGTGTCACCGCACGTATTCCCGGGCGGACGCACCGCCGGACCCGCGCCGGAAGTGAGGAGACCGCCATCAGCGACCATGACGCCCAACTGCTGCGGGCGCTGCACGACGAGCACGCGGAGGCGCTGTACGCACACGCCCTGCGGCTGGTCAACGGCGACCGGCAGCGGGCCGAGGACCTGGTGCAGGAGACGCTGCTGCGGGCCTGGCGGCACCCCGAGTCCCTCGACCCGCGCCGCGGCTCCGTGCGGGCCTGGCTGTTCACGACCGCCCGCAACCTGGCCATCGACGCCTGGCGGCGACGCTCCACCCGGGTCGGTGAGGTGTTCACCGACGAGATTCCCGAACCGCCGGAGGTCGTCGACGAGGCCGAGCGCGCCGTGGAGGCGTGGACCGTCGCCGAGGCGTTGAACCGGCTCAGCCCGACCCACCGTGAGGTCCTGGTGGAGTGCTTCTACCAGGGGCGGTCGGTGGCGGAGGCGGCCTCGCGGCTGGGGGTGCCGCCGGGCACCGTCAAGTCACGTACTCACTATGCGCTGCGCTCACTACGGTTGGTTCTGGCCGAGATGGGGGTGACGGGATGACTCGGTGCGAGTTCGCGCACGACGACGGCGCGTACGTGCTGGGCGCCCTGGCCCCCGCCGAGCGGGCGGCCTACGAGCGACACCTCGGTGGCTGCGCCTCCTGCCGGGACGCCGTCGCCGAGATCGCCGTCCTACCGGGACTGCTCGGCCGCCTCGACCCGGCGGGCCTGGAACAGTTCCTGCCGCCGCCGACCGCACCCCGGGCGCCCGCGCTGCTCGAGGAGGCCCGGGCGCGCCGGCGCCGCGACCGGGCCAGGACCCGTCGTCGGTACGCCCTGACGACGCTGGCCGCCGCCGCGCTGGCCCTGGCGGTGGGCGTCGGAACGGCGGCGCTGCTGCCCCGACCGGCCGCCCCGCCGCCCGACCCGGGGGCGCGGGGGACCGCCCGTCCCGCCCCGCAGGTGTCGATGGTCGCCATGCGGCCGGTGGCGGTCGCCGGCCCGGTGCACGCCGACATCGGGCTGACCGGCAGCAAGTGGGGCACCGAGATCACCATGCACTGCGGGTACGACGCGCGGACGAGCTACGGCAAGGCGTACCCGTTCCGGCTGGTGGCGAAGGGCCCCAGCGGGGCCAGCGAACAGATCGGCTCCTGGCTCGCCGCGCCCGGCGACGACCTGGTGTTCACCGGCATGACCCGCTTCACCGACGCGGAACTGGTCAGCGTGGAACTCCAGAGAGCCGACGGCACCCCCCTCCTAACCTACGCAGTCCCCTAACCCCGCCCCCGCCGCTCCCCACCCGCCTTTGCCCCGCCGATCTGTGAGTGGGGTTGTCAAGTGGCGGTGCGGTGGTGGGTGGTGATGATGCGGTAGAGCTGTCGGGCGATGTAGCGCTTGAGGCAGCGGTTGATTTCTTTGGTGGTGCGGCCTTGGGCGCGGCGGCGGTTGATGTAGTCGCGGGTTTCGGGGTGGATGCGGCGGCGGGTCAGGGCGATGGTGTGCAGGGCGCTGTTGAGGGTTCTGTCGCCGCCGCGGTTGAGGCGGTGTCGGTCGGTGCGGCCGCTGGCCACGGGTATGGGGGCGGCGCCGGCGAGGGTGGCGTAGGCGGCTTCTGATCGGACGCGGCCGGGGTGTGACCAGGTGGTGAGGGCGATGGCGGCGGTGACGGGTCCGATTCCGGGTTGGTCGAGCAGGGGTGGGCAGAGTTCGGTGACGAGGGTGCGTAGGCGTCGGTGGTTGTCGGTCAGTGCGGCGTCGAGGGTGTGGATGTGACGGGCGAGGGTGGCCAGTTCGCGGCGGCGGGTGTGTTCCTCGGTGGGCGGGTGGGTGTTGTCGGGCAGGTCGAGGGCGGCCAGACGGGCGATCTGGTGGGTGGTGCTGAGCCCTTGTATGGCGTGGCGTAGGGCGTCGTCGGCGGTCAGGATCAGCGCTTTGACCAGGTTGACCGTGGCGGTGCGCGTGTCGCTGTGGTGGCGGCGGCAGACCAGCAGCAGACGCAGCGCCTCGCGTGGTCCGTCGCTGCGGGGTGCCGTGATGCGGTCGGTGGACAGTGCCAGCACGGCGTGGGCGGCGGCGACCGCGTCCAGTTGGTCGGACTTGCCGCCCCGGCGGCGGGTCGCCGCGACGGGTTTGGGTGCCTCGCAGACCGGTTCACCGGCAGCGCTCAACAGTCGGCACAGCCCCTGACCGTGCGCCCGGGTGCCCTCCACCGCCCATAACCGGCGCCCGTGCGATGGGGTGTGCGTGGCGGCGAAGGCCAGCAGCTGGCTCAACCCGTCCGGGTCGGTGGACACGGTGACCTGCGCCAGCACCGCTCCGAACCGGTCGAGCACCGCCGCGGTGTGCGTGTCGGTGTGGGTATCCACCCCCACCACCACGTCATAGCGATCCGTGACCCGCTCTACGATCTGTGCCATCTCAGTTGTTGCTCCCTTTGCCAGACACGACTGGGACAGTCGGCGTCGGCTCGGGATGCAGTCACCTCGGCGGCAAATCTGTGATGGGCCACGTGTGCTCGCACGGGCAGGCTTCTGATCAGGCCAGCAAGGTGGGCCGGGCCGGCGCCGACGACCACCTGGGGACAGGTCTTGCACAAGGCACGCCCGCACTCCGAGCGGCCGGATCGGCAATGAGTCACCCAAGCGATCATCGACGCCGAACCTAACGGCAACCAGCCGAACCGATCACCACCGACATAGAAGCGTCTTGCACTTTCTGTTGCGTCATACCGGGTGTAGCCCGACAAATCGACAACAGAAACTGCAAGATCGCCGAGCCAGGGGCGGGGGCGGGCCGGGGCCGGGGCCGGGCCGGGCCGGGTGGGGGTTACGGGGTTGGGACTGGGGTGGGGACGCGGGAGGTCGTGCGGGACTGGCGGGCCTGGCGGATGGCGTCGGTGGTGAAGACGACCAGGGCCAGCCAGACCAGGGTGAAGCCGGCGAGGCGGGCCGGTGGCATCGGCTCGTGGAAGATCAGCACGCCGCAGGCGAGCTGGAGGATCGGAGCCAGGTACTGGATCATGCCGAGGCCGGTCAGCGGCAGCCGGTTGGCGGCCCCCGCGAAGAGCAGCAGCGGGATCGCGGTGGCCGCGCCGGCCAGCACCAGCAGCGCGGTGTGCCCGGCCGAGACGTGCCCGAAGGTCAGCCCGCCGTGCCGGGACAGCCAGGCCAGGTAGCCCAGGGCGGGCAGCGCCAGCACCGCCGACTCGACGAAGAGTCCCTCGGCGGCGGGCAGTCCGAGCTGCTTCTTGATCAGGCCGTAGCCGGCGAAGCTGAACGCCAGGGTCAGCGCCAGCCAGGGCAGTCGGCCGTAGTCGACGGCGAGTACCGCGACAGCTGATCCGCCGATGCCCAGGGCGACCCACTGCGCGGCCCGTAGCCGCTCCCGTAGCACCGTCACCCCGAGCAGCACCACCACGAGGGGGTTGATGAAGTAGCCCAGCGCGGTCTCGACCACCCGATCGGAGCTGACCCCGTAGATGTAGGTGCCCCAGTTGACGGCGATGAGCGCCGCCGCGGCGACGATCCCGGCGAGCGCCCCGCGTCGGCGCAGCAGCGCCCGCAGGAAGCCGATGTTGCGCAGCGCGCCGAGCAGCAGGGCCACGAAGAGCACCGACCAGACGATCCGGTGAGCCAGGATCTCCAGCGGGCCGGTGGGCCGCAGCAGCTTGAAGTAGAGCGGGAAGAAACCCCAGAGCAGGTACGCGCCGATGCCGTAGAGGTATCCCAGGCGGAGTGGCGTCACGCCTCCACCGTAAGGGGTTAACCTCCGTTTTATCCCTTTCCGGTGACAGGCGTCACCGGCGGCCGCCGGTCGAGGTTCATCCACCGCTCGGGAACGTCCAGCGGGGTGAACCCGGCCCGCGCGTACACCTCGTGCGCGTCGTTCGTGATCAGCAGGATCCGGCGTACGCCCAGGTCGGCCAGGTGGTCGCGGACCGCGCCCACCAGCCACGTACCCAGCCCGAGCCCGCGCGCGGCCCGGTCGACGTACACGTCGCAGAGCCAGGCGAAGGTGGCGCGGTCGGTGACCACGCGGGCCACCGCGACCTGGCTGCCGTCCGTCGGCCGGTAGATGCCGAACGGCAGCGACCCGGCGAAGGCGCGTACGAGGGTGTCCCGGTCACGCCCCAGGGCCCAGTACGCGTCGGTGGAGAGCCAGTGGTGCACGCGGTCCAGGTCGAGCCGGGCGGGATCGGTGCTGAGCAGGTGGCCGTCGGCCCGCGTCAGGGAGTACACGTCGGCGACGCTAACCGACCCGGATGGTCCGTCGGCCGGCCAATTCCCGAACTCTGGTCACCGGACCGCCCGGCCGGTCGGGGCCGGGCGGTCCGGGACGGTGGTGGTCGGTCAGTCCCGGTCGAGGACGGCGCCGAGGATCCAGGTCACGATGCTCACGAACAGGGCGCCGAGAACGGCGGCCGGCCAGAACCCGTCCACCGAGAACGGCAGCCCGGCCTGGTCGGCGATCCAACTGGTGAGCAGGAACAGCAGGCCGTTCACCACCAGCGCGATGAGGCCGAGCGTGAGCAGGTAGAAGCCGCAGCCGACGGTCTTGATGACCGGCTGGAGCACCGCGTTGACGACGCCGAAGATCGCCGCCACCAGGATCAGCGTGGTGACCGTCTGGACGGCGGAGGTCGACTCCAGGTCGATACCCGGAATGAGCAACGTGGCCAACCAGAAGGCCAGCGCCGTGGTGGCCAGCCGAATCAGCAACCCTTTCAGAAAACCCATGGCGGGGATCGTGCCACGGACGATCCACGGGCGTAACCCGCCGGTCGACCACCGGGACCGGTTCGGCGCGGGCCGGCTCAGGCCCGTGCCGGCCGGCCGATCAGCTGGGCCTCGATCGGAGTCGGGGCGAGCAGCGCCCAGCGCAGCGCGCGACGGTTCACCACGGCCACCATGTCGTCGCGTACGCGGGTGAGCCAGTCGGCCGAGGGGCCCAGTCCCAGCGCCACGCCGGCCAGCGTCGCCTCCGCCGGGTGCAGCCGCTGGAGCACCGCCAGGTCGGCGCGGCTCAACGCGTCCACATCGGCCGGTGTCAGCTCGTCGCGCACCACGAGGGTGGCCCGCCAGGCCGGCCCGGGTTCGGTCTCGGCCGGCACCGGCCCGGTGTCGACGACCAACAGCAACGGTCGGAGCGCGGCACCGGCCGAGTCGGCGACCGGCCGACCCGGCGGGATCAGCGGAATCGTCCCACCCGGTGCGCCCACGCCGCGCACGAACGGCTCCCACGCGCGCGGTCGTGCCGTCTGCACCACCACGAGCGCTCCCAGGGCCATCGCACGCACCGCGACGAGCTGAGCGGCTCGCACCCCGCCCACCACCAGCACCCGCGTGCCCTCCGGCCGGAACAGCCGTACGGTGACCGCGCCGCCGTGCCGGTTGGTGCCGACCATCATCCCCGCCTCGCCCAGGGGCAGCTCCCAGTCGTCCAGCGCACCCGCCGGCCGTCCGGCGGAAATGAGCGCCAGCGGCAGCGTGCCGGCCAGACCGTCCAGGTGCGCCCCGTCGAGCCGCCGCAGTTCCCCGCCCGCGCCGTCGACGAGGCGGTCCAGCGCGTCGACGGCAAGGGTCAGCTCGGCCGGCGAGGTGGCGGCCAGGCGTACGGTCAGTTCGGTCACCGCGGCGTCGCCGCCACCAGCGGCCGGCCCGGCGCAGAGCGACACCGTCGTCGCGGTCGCCGGCAGCGCCAGCAGCCGGGGTACCAGCCGCCGCGCACCCGCCGCCTGCGGCCAGCGGACCAGCCGGAACGTGGCCTGGACCAGAGCTCCGGTACGTAGCGCCGGCCAGGCCGGGAGCACCGGCTCGCCGTCGTGGTGGGCCAGCTCGCCGAGCACCCGCAGCGCCGCGGGTACGCCGAGCGGTCGGGCGGTCAGCGGCCCGAGCCGACGGATGATCCGGCGGACCGTGCCGGCCAGCGCCTGGCGCAGCGCCTCCGGCGTCCACCCGTCCGCCCGGAGCACCCGGACCGCCAGCACCGCTCGCTCCCGCCCGACGAGGCGGCCGTCGGTGAGCTGCCGGTACGACGTCCCTACCGTGCCACCGGCGGTCGGTACGGGTGCCGGTGTCCCGGTGAGGAGGAGTTGGATCCGCACCGGTGGCACGTCCGGCCCCGGCGTCGGCAGCAGCGTGGACGGCGCGGGAATCGGCCGGGCGGCGTCGCCGATGAGGTCACCGGGGTCGCCGAGTTCCAGCAGCACCACCAGGCCGCCGGTGTCCTCCAGCACCGCCGCCGGCCCGCTCGACAACTCGGTCGAGCCGACCACGGCGCCCGGGGCGACCAGGTCGAGCAGTTCGGCCGGATTGGTCCGCTCGCCCAACCCCCGACGGCGGGTGACGTGCCCGGCGGCGGTGCCCAGCCACTCGAAGAGCCACCGGCCCTGGACGCGGACGCAGACGACCGCCACGAGCAGCGCCGCCACCAGCAGCGCGACGGTCATCGCCGGCCGGCCCCGGCCGAGGGCGGCGAGCACGACCGCGACGGCGACCTGCCCGGTGACCAGTTGACCCGCGCGTATGCCCGTACCGGGTCGACCGACCGTGGCCCACCCCACGCGGGATCGTCGACGGAGTACGTCTGCTCCGGGCGCGCTGACGTCCAGAGAGCTCGGTGCGCCACCATCGGCCGTGGGCGAGCCGATGCCCGGCACGGTGTCGACCGACGAGGCGGTGGGGGTGTCCGGCCCGGTTGACGGGGCAGCGGCGCTCGGGCCCCACCCGGCGTGGTTCGCCGTTTGCCTGCCTGAAGTGGTGATCGGCGGCACCGCGCCTCCTCGACCAGTCTGGACCTGCCCGGCGGTCGACTGCCTCCGGATGCCCGTCACGCCCCGCAACGGGGCTGCCGCACATCGTAGGCGACCGATGGCTGCCGTGGTTGTCCACAGGGGAGAGCGGTGGGGTAGCAGAACCGCTACCGGGCCGCTACCGTCAGCCACGAAGTTCATCGCTGACCCGTGTCCGACCATGCTCGTCGAGCGGGCCCGCGAGCGGTGCGCCCCCACCGCGGGCGCATTGACAGCCAGGCACGACCGAGGAGACGAGGTGACGTCCGGGTGTCCCAGACCCAGGCAGAAGCGGCGGTGATGAAGCAGACCGCCACGAAGTTCGAGCAGGTGGACCAGTCGTTGCAGTCCATGCTGACCGGCCTGCTGGCCGAGTTGGAGGTGTTGCAGCAGGCCTGGCGCGGCGCCGGCGGGCGGTCGTTCGAGCAGGTCAAGCGGCAGTGGGCAGATGACCAGGCGGCGTTGCACCGCGCGCTGCGGGAGACCGCCGGTGCGATCCGTACCGCCGGCCGACAGTACGACGTCTCGGACGACGAGGCGGCCAGCCGGGTTGCCGGCACCAACCGCGGCGGCATCCAGCTGCCGCTCTGACCTGCCGGAAAGGTGTTCCGATGGACAACGGTGTGCTGGTCGTCAACTTCGCCGCGCTGCAACAGGCCGGCGCGGACATCCAGCGGGCGCTGAACACGCTCGACTCGCAGCTCGGCCAGCTCGAACGGGACGCCGCGCCGTTGGTGTCGGCCTGGTCCGGCGACGCCCGCCAGGCGTACGAGCAGCGCCAGGCGCGGTGGCGCTCCGCCTCCCAGGACCTGCAGGCGATGCTGCGTGCCATCAAGGTGGCGGTGGACGACTCCGCTGCCGACTATCTCGACACGGAGAAGAAGAACACCGGGCTGTTCCAGTGACGTCGGTGGGCCGGGGGCGCTGACCATGCCCGCGTCGGCGTCCCGGCCACGCCCGGGCGAGAGCCGCGGTGGCGACCGGGCCAGGTCAGGCCGGCTCGGCCGGTCGCCAACGTCGGCGTGCGCCCCGGGGCAGTACGAGGGCCAGCACCACCACGGCGACCGCCGTCACGCCGATCACCGCGCCGGCCAGCAGAGCCCGGTCCCGGGCGGTAGCCCGGCGGGCCTGGCGGGCGAGCGCCGCCGGATCGGCCCGGTCGTCGGCGAGCGCGGCGACCGACCGGGTTCCACCCGACCGACCGGCCGTCTCGGTGACCGCCCGGTAGGGGTTCAGCACGCCGGCGCCGTACCCGCCGCCGTGTCCCGGGCCGGGGGCCGGATCGGCCGTGGCGACGATCCGCTCCACCACCTCGGCGGCGGTCAGCTCGGGCCGGTACGCGCGCAGCAGCGCCGCGGTGGCGGCCACGAACGGCGCGGCGTAACTGGTGCCCTCGACCCGCTGGTGGCCCTGCGCGGGCGCGGCGACCAGCACCTCGCTCCCCGGGGCTACCAGGTCGACGTACGAGCCGGTCTGCGAGAAGGTCGCCCGCGCCCCGTCCGCTCCGATCGCGCCCACCCCGAGCACCCCGTCGTACGCGGCCGGGAACGGGCGCGGGTCACCGCTGTCGTGCAGGTTCCCCACGGCGGCCACCAGCACCACGTCCCGCTCGACGGCGTACCGGACGGCGGAGCGGACCTGCGGGTCGTCGGCGTACAGCACCACGGAGAGGTTCAGCACGTCGGCGTCGTGGTCCACGGCCCAGCGGATCGCGCGGGCGAACTCACCGGCACTGACCGTACGCCCCGACTCCCGGCCCTGCACCACCTGCTGCTCACTCACGCGTACCGGCAGGATCCGGGCGGCCGGCGCCAGGCCGTGGAAGGCGACGTCAGGCCGTGGCGCCGCCGCGATGATGCTCGCCACACCGGTGCCGTGACCGGCGCAGTCCCGGCTGCCGTCCCCGCCCGGTTCGAGCAGGTCGGTGCCGGGCAGAACCCGTCCGGCCAACTGGGGGTGTGCGCGGTCCACCCCGGAGTCGACGACCGCGACCGTCACCCCCGCGCCGGTGGTCAGCGGTGCGAGCCGCGCGGGGTCGTACCGTTGCTGGGGCCAGGGGGTGGCCTCGACCGGTCGGACGGGCGCCGGCGGGGTCGCGCAGGAGGGGGCCGAGCGGAGCGCGCCTGCGGCGACGGCCGGACCTGTCACACCGGTCAGCAACGCGACCGCCAGACCGGCCAGGACCGGGCGCGCAATCGACCGGGACATCGACGGCCTCCGTATCGTGTCGGCTCCGGAACGGGATGTTATCGCCTCGCCGTCGCCGGGGCGCACCGCCGCCAGCCAGCCATTGTGATCTTGATGCCACCTTGTAGGTTGTACGCGATACCTGTGGCCTGTTCTCGGGAGGAGAGGTGGCCGTGACCGAATGGGAGCCGGCCACGGAGGCCGAGGTGGCGATGCGGGACGCGCTGCGCGCCAACGACCAGGAGCTCTACTTCCGCCTCCTGTCCCGCACCGATCTGCTGTTGCCCGTCTCCACTCCCGCTTCGTCCGGGCAGGCCGCCGGCTGGGGCACCTGGACGACCGGTGGCCGCACGCACGTCCTGGCCTTCACCTCCGCCGCCGCGCTGCGCGCCTGCCTCGGCGAGCACGGGGGCACCCACCGCCGGGTCCCGTTCACCGAACTCGCACTCGGCTGGCCGAACCACGAGTGGTGGCTCGCGGTCAACCCCGGACTGCCCGTCGAGGGGTACCTGCCGTCCTGGTTCGTGTCCCAGCTGTCCCGGGGTGACGTCCGGCTGCCGGGCCGCGCGATGGGCGCCCGGGCCCGGCTGGAGCGGGCCGAGACCCTGTCCCGGTTCCGGGCGGGCACGACCGGTCGGGACGCCTCGCCCGCCGCCGGGTTCGTACCGCCCGCGCCGCCGGTCTCCGAGGCGGCGTCGCCCGCACGACCCGCGCCGAGGAGCACGCCTCCTCCGGTGGGTCCGCCGCCCGCCTCGGGCCGGCCCCGCCGCTCACCCGGCCCGGGCGACCTGCCGCACCGATCCGGCGTGGCGGACATGCCGGCCACCGGGGCACGCCAGCCGACCGAGCCGCCGCGCACCGTCCGGCCGGGGGCCGACCTCGGGCCGGGCGCGAGTCGCGCCGCCGCGTCCCGGTACGCGCCCCTGGCCGCCGACCGCACCCACACCCCGTCGACCGAGCAGCCGATTCCCCGCGCCGGCCGACCGTCCGCCATCCGGCCGGCCGGCGAGGCCACCGGTCCGGCCGCCGGTGACGGTCCCAACCAGGACGGTCGGCGTTCCTTCTTCGAGCCGACGTCCGGTCGTAAGTCGGGCCTGCCTCCGGGCGACGGTCGGACGGGCGACCGGGCCGTGCCGCCGTCGCGGTTCGGGCGCGGCAGTCAGCCCTTCCCGCGCCGCCGGCCCGCCGACGCGCCGGGCGGCGACAACGCCACCCAGGCATTCGCCATGCCCCCGCCGGACGCCCGCCGAGGGGCGTGGCCGCCCGCCGCCGACCTGGGCACATCGCGGGTGGTACGAGCGCCGCTGTCCGACGACGAGGCCACCCAGCCGCTGCCACCGCGGCGGCCTGACCCGTTGGCCGAGGAGCCCACCCGTGCGTTCCGGGTGCCCGGGCCCGTCAACGGTGCGCCGCCACCGACCCGCGCCGCCGAGCCGACGCCCGCGGCGGACGAGACCCAGGCGATCCCGCACAGCCGACCCGCCGAGCGGCCGTTCGACCCGGTGGAGGAGCTGCCGCCGTCGGTCGCGGAACCGGTCTCCGGCCCGCCCGCCCCCCGTCGCGGGTTCACGCCCATCGTCATCGAGGGCACCATCATCGAGTCCCGGGACCTCCTCGATCCGGACGAGGTCGGTCCCTTCTTCGACACCGCACGGCGACCCGGCCCGACCGCCACCGCCCCGCCACCGTTCAGCCCGCCGGTGCCCGGCCCGGCTGCCCCGGGCCGGTCTGCCGCTGGCCCGGCCATGCCCGGTCCGGTCGCGCCGGAGCCCGCTGCCTCGGCCGCCGCCGGTAACGCGGCGGACCTGCTCGATCCACCCGCCGTCACCCCGACCACCGACGCCGGCCTGGTTGGCCCCGGTCCGACCGGTGACGCCGACCTGGCCGGACCCGGCCTGTCCAGCTACGCCGGCCCGAGTGGCCCCGGACTGGCCAGTGACGCCGGCCAGGCCGGCCCCGGTCCCAGCAGCCACGCCGGCCTGGCCGACCCGGGTCTGGGCAGCGACGCCGCCGCCGGGGACTCCGGTTGGTCCCGGCCGGGGTACGAACCCGAGCCGGCCCGCCCGGGCTCCGACGCGGATGCCGCCGATCGCCGACCGGCCGACGAGCCGGCGACACCCCAGTTCCAGCCGGCGAACACCGTCGAGGAGGACCTGCTCGGCGCCGCCGGTGCCGGCAGCACGGACACCTTCCTGTCCACTCTGCTGCTGGCCCGCGTGCTGCTGCCGGCGGCGGCGGACTCGAAGCGGGG
This sequence comes from Micromonospora sp. WMMD729, assembly GCF_049315225.1. Classification (NCBI taxonomy): domain Bacteria; kingdom Bacillati; phylum Actinomycetota; class Actinomycetes; order Micromonosporales; family Micromonosporaceae; genus Micromonospora; species Micromonospora sp. WMMD729. The sequence goes on from NZ_CP186059.1 coordinate 108,050, forward strand.
CAGCCGTCCCGGCGACCCGGGCTTCGTCTGGCGCACGGCCCGCCTCGACGGCGAGACGTACGTGGTGGTCTACACGTCGCCGGAGCGTCTCGCCGACCACATCGAGACCGAGGTCGACACGGTCCGGGTGAAGTTCGCCCAGCTGATCCGGCGCTGGCCCGACGAGGACTGGTCGTTCGCCGTCAACCCGGGCACCCCGGTCGGCGCGAAGTTGCCCGGTGACCAGATCGTCGCCCTGGCCAACTGGGCCGCCGAGGTGGGTCTCGGCGACGACCTGGAGGTCGACCCGGTGGAGCCGGCGGCCGAGGCGGAACCCGCCGCCCGTCCCCGGTACGCCCCGGCGGTGGTCGACCCGGCCCGCCCGACCGTCATGCAGAAGGCGATCGCGCCCAGCCAGCTCGCGTACTACCTGGAGCGGGGATACGACCGGGTCTCGGGTTTCGTGCACCGGGCCGGCGAGCTGGCCCACCTGACGACGCCGGCCGAGCTGCACGACGCGTTGGGCCTGAACTACCCCGGTTCGCCGTTCGTGCGGGACGCGGAGGAGATCTACGTGCTGCGCTGGCCGGCGCACCGGCCCAGCCTCTACCGGATTCCGTACGGCGGGCAGAACGAGGCGGCGATGCGCGCCATGGAGGGCTGGGTCATCGAACGCCCGCCGTTCCGGGGCAACGGCTTCGCCCCGGGCGAGAGCAGCGACGTGGTGGCGGAGTTCAAGGTGGACAGCGCTCGCCTCCCGCACGGCGCACAGCTCTGGCGGATCGGCGACGACGGCACCGAACGGGTGGTCGCGGTGCTCGACACCGACGCGGTCACCTGGCGACGGGTTCCGGAGGAGTGATGCGCGACGGTTACGTGGCCCGCTGGCAGGGCCGGGAGTACCAGGCCAGCCCGGACGGCGACGACATCCGCCTCTACCAGCCCGAGCCGGGCGACGGCTTCGAGGAGGTCCGTGCGGGCCGTTACGTCCGGGTGCTGCCGGCGAGCGAGATCGAGGATCTGGCGTACGTACGGACCACCTGCACCTGGCAGGGGCAGCCGTTCATCGTGCTCGGCGAGCACGACGCCTGGCTGCGTGTCGAGTACACGGGTGGTCGTTGGCCGGTGGCCGAGGCGATGCGGTTGGAGGTCTTCGACTTCGGCGTCTACCAGGGTTGGGCGCCGGCCGCCGAGGTGACCGACCTCCGCGAGCAACGGGTCTGACCGGTCACGACTTCGCCCAGCGCAGGATCTCGCCGAGCACCAGCTCCGGGGCCTCCAGGTGCGGGAAGTGCCCCACCCCGTCGAGCAGACGCCACTCGTACGGCGCGACGACGTACCGGCCGGAGCCGAGGGCTGTTCGTGGCAGGGCGGCGATGTCGGCCGCGCCGTGCAGTTGCAGGGTCGGGGTGACCAGCGGCTTCTGCATGAGGCGCACGAATCGGTAGCCGTGCAGCCGCAGCACCGACCGGAAGGCCCAGCGATAGCCTTCCAGCGCGCAGAACGCGGCCTGCGGAATGCGCATCGCCTCCCGGCAGCGCTCGGCGTACGCCTCGAAGTCCGCGCTGGCGGCCCAGCGCGGACCGGCCCAGCGGCGCAGGATCTCCCCGATGCCCGTCGCGCCGTCCCTGGTGAGCACGTGCTCGTAGCGGGGGAGCTGGAACTTCAATGCCGGCGTGGATGCGGCGAACTGGCCGCGCGGGTCGGCGAAAATGGCGGCGCGCAGTCGTAGCGGGTGGGGCGCGCCCAGGACCACCAGCCGACGGACCAGGGTCGGGTGGAACGACGCCACCGTCCAGGCGACCATGCCGCCGACGCCGCTGCCGACGAGCGTCGCCGAGCGCTCACCGAGGGCCCGGATCAGGCCGGCGATGTCGGCGGCGAGGGTGTAGCCGTCGTACCCCCGGGGTGGTTTGTCGCTGGCGCCGTAGCCGCGCAGGTCCACCGCGACCGCGCGGAAGCCGGCGTCGGCGACCGCGGGGAGCATCTGGTGCCAGGCCCACCAGTGTTCGGGAAAGCCGTGCAGGAAGAGCACCATCGGGCCGGTGCCGGCCTCGACCACGTGGAAGCGGCTGCCGTTGGCGCCGACGAAACGGTGCGTCCACGGTCCCTCGGTGAGGACGCAGGACTCGTCGACGGTCTCGCCGCGCTGGTCGGTCATGGTTGACAGCCTAGGACCCCGTCGGGAGGGGACCGCTTCGCCGGCCCGTGTCCGGCCTCGGCGGTCAGCCGACCGGGCTGATGTCGACGATGGTGGCCGGGATGCCCGGGCCGCAGTCGGCGGCCGGGTCGGCCGGGCCGATGGTCACCCGGACCGTCGTGCCGACGGCGAAGGTGCCCTTGCCGGTGCCGTGCAGCGCGTACTGCCGACCATCGTCCGTGAGGAGGCCGTAGCAGGGGCCGTCGCCGCCCCGGTTGATCCGTCCGGCCAGGGCGTTGGACTTGCGGGAGTCGGTCGGCGTGCGCGGCGGTCCGGTCGGCGGGCGCAGGGTGGGTAGCGGGGTCTGCGAGCGCGGTGGTCGCCCGGCGGGGGACGACGGTGTCGGGTCGTCCAGCCTCGGGTTGCTGGGCGTCGTCGGTGCGGTGGAGGACGGTGGCACGTCGGGCGAGGGAGTGCCGGACGGCGTCTGCTCGGCGGCCACGGCGCCTCCTTCGTCCCGTGTTCCGGCGCAGCCGGTGAGCGCCAGCAGGGTGGCCAGGCCGACGCCGGTCAGGGTGGTACGGGTTCGCGGTTGCACGGTGGTCGGACGTGCGGGGCCCGGTCGGGGTTCCCCGCAATGGGCGATGCCCGGGCAGGTGACCTGCCCGGGCATCGCCGTGGTGCGGGTGGTGCCTGATCGAAGGATCAGCTGAAGCGGACAGTGGTGTTGATGCCGTCCTGCGACATGACCTTGATCTTGGTGCCGGTGGCGGGGAGCTTGACGCCGTGGTTCGGCAGCTCCGGGAACCAGTACTGCTTGGTGTCGTCGAACAGCGGCTGCGCCGCCTGGCCACGGACGTACTGGGCCTGACTGTTGATGTGCAGCGTGAACGAGTCCGCCTTCTTCAGGCTGAACGGCGCGTCGTAGACCTGGACGCGGGCCCGCCAGGGGGCGCCGGTCAGGTTGTAGGACGGCTCCGGGTGAGCGTCGATGATCATGTTGCGACCCTCACCCGGGTGCTCGAACGTGTCGTTGTCCGCCCACCGCGTGTTCCAGTAGGAGATCAGCAGACCCTCCTGGTACGCGTAGTGGTCGACCCAGTCCGGGCGGGTGTTCTGGTAGCCGAAGTAGTACGGGCCGGTCTTCAGGTACTTGTCGTACGAGGTGTACGACCGGGTGCCGGCGATGTAGAAGTTGTCGAACTTCTTGGTGTAGGTCGCCGAGGCGATCTCGAACTTGCCGGCGAAGGTCCAGCCGTTGGCGCCGTTCTCGCCGCCGTCGGTGAACACGGTCTGACCGTCGGCGGTCACGGTGATCGCGTCACCGTAGAAGCCGCCCCGGGACACGCCGCCGTCGGTCTGGTAGCGCAGCCGGAACTGCACGACCTTGCCCGCCGCCGAGTTCATCGGGATGTTGACGTCGACCCACTTGCCGCCGCTGGAGCCGTCCAGGGCGAAACGCCCGGGGGAGATCTCCTTCAGCGGGTTGCCGTTGACCGTGCCGGGCAGGGTCGCCCAGGTCTTGCCGCCATCCGTCGACGCCTCGAAGAACAGGTAGTCGAAGTTGGCTTCGATGTTGTAGCGGCCCTTCATGGTCAGGGCGGCCGACGACTTCCCGGTGAGGTCCAACGTCCGGGTCATCGTGCTGTTGATGTTGTCCTCGTTGCCGCTGAAGAACTGCTTGCTGCCCTCGAACGGCGCGCCGTTCGAGAAGGTGTAATCCCGCTTCGGGAGTACGACGACCGCGGCCTGCGCCTCGGGCGAGTTGTACTCCTGCGGGCCGAGGACCAGCGTCTTCTTCTGCCCCGCGACGACCGTCTCGTAGTCGAGCCAGCCGAGCTGGAGCTTGTTCCACGCGCCGAGGTCGCCACCGCGCTCGCCGATGCCGCCGTCGTTCTTGGCGCCGAGCCGGCTCTGGGCCATCAGGGTCCAGTGCTCGTTGTTGTTGTCGCCACCGTTGATGACGTTGTAGTCGTCCGGCAGACCGAGGTCGTGGCCGTACTCGTGGTAGAAGACGCTCCGGCCACCGTTCTCCGGCTGGATGGTGTAGTCACCGATCCAGACGCCGGTGTTGCCGATCTGGGTGCCGCCGCCCGGGAAGGTGTCCGGGCCGGTGTTGCCCTGGTCCGAGGCGAAGGCGTACCAGCGGTGGCTCCAGATGGCGTCCTCACCCTGGATCGGGTCACCGTCGGCCTGGTCGCCGCCGGAGTGGACGATCTGGAAGTGGTCGATGTAGCCGTCCGGCTCGTTGAAGTTGCCGTCGTTGTCGTAGTCGTACCGGTCGTACTGGTCCATCGACTTCACGTCGGCGGCGATCTGCGCGTCGGTGCGGCCGGCGGCCTTCTGGTCGGCGACCCACTGGTTGGCCGCGTCGCGGACCAGGTCCCAGGTGTTGTCGCAGACGTTGCTGTCGCAGACCGCCGGGTCGTTGGCCGGGTTGGCGGTGTCGTCGTCCGCGATCGGGTCGTCGGAGCGGCCGTACCGGGCCTCGTTGTACTTGACCTTGACCCAGTCGGTGACCTCGCCCTCGACGCTGTAGCGACCCGAGGACTGGGCCTCGTAGTACTGCTTCAGCGACTCGTCGCCGGGGTTGGTGCCGAAGTAGAGCTGCCGGTAGTGGTCCGCGGTGTAGTCCGGCTGCCAGACGGTGGAGTTGTCCACCGACCGGTTCGGCGCCGGGATCTCGTTGTGCAGCGGCCCGTCGAACTTGGTCGGCCCCGCGGTGTTGGGGTCGATGTTCTTGTCCGGGTAGTCCGGGTGCCGCTCGTTGCCGAACTCGGCAAGGATCACGAAGATCTTGTCGGTCCGCTCGCGGGAGAGCTCGACGTACTGGTCTTCCGTCTGGGCCGTACCTGCACCAGCGGTGCGGGCGGCGGCCCCGTCGGCCTGGGTCTTGCCGACCTTGACGACCGTGCTGCCGTTGACCTTCTCCGCCTTGGCCTTGCCGGACAGAACCTTGCTCAGGCCCTCCTGGCGCAGCGCTCGCCGCTTGTCCTCCAGCGGGTTCGGCAGGTCGTGGTCGGCAAGGGCGGGCTCGGCGACCGACGGAGCGGCCGTCGGCAACTTCGGCTGCGGCGCGGCACTGGCGGACGGTCCGAACGCCAGCCCTGTCGCCGTCAGTGAAAGCCCGAGCAGACCCACTGCGACTTTGCGCACGTGGTACCTCCGGTGTGAGGGAACCGACCCAACGGGGGTACGGGCCGGTGATAGATCGATCCCACTAGTGGGACCAATGGTGAACATAGACACTGCCGGGACGGGTGGGAAGATGTGCGCGTCGATTTGTTGCAAGATTTTGTTGGGAACGCTTTTCACCGTCACACCCCCGCGCTTCATCTGCGCTCGAGGAGGGGTGGTGTTGATCGGCGACACTCGCAGCGATGTGTTTCGATCAATAAGATCAGCGGAAAACGGCAGTGGGGCCGGTGGCGTTCCCGCCACCGGCCCCACCATCAGTTGCCGAACTCGCTAAACCGTCACTTCTTCGCCGGGGTGACGTAGATCGTGGCGGACGAGTTGTCCTTCGCGGTCTTACGGATCGTCAACGAGACGCCGTTCTGCACGCCCGCGTCGGCCGGGTTGCCGGTGCCGAGCACGATCGCGCCGCCGCCAAGCGTCACGCCGTAGAACTCCGGCGCCGGGCTACCGTCCGGGTTGGTCACCCGGGTGGTGTACGGCGCATTGCCACGCGACGGCACCACTACGGAGGCGTCGTTGTCCCGGGCGTACGCGGCACCGTCACGGATCTCGATGCCCGGGTACCAGCCCTGGGCGTCGGTGAAGCCCTTCACCGGCTTCTGCGCCTTGAACTTCGTGCAGTACGCGCTGTACGGCTCGCCCGCCGCCTCCAGGCACTCCGTGAAGGGGTACGTCTTCTGGAGCGAGAAGGCCGCGTTCGACGACTGCGGACGGCTCGGCAGGTTGTCCGTCACCGACGGGTCCTTCTCGGCCGCCGTGCCGGTACGCCGGTACGGCTGGAAGTGCGAGTCGACGATGAGCAGCCCGCCCTTGGCGCCGTAGCTGGGCAGCGCGGTCATCTGCCCGGTGACGTGGTTGACGTCGCCCAGCGCGCTGTCCCGGTACCACACCAGCATGCCCGGCGCGTTGTAGGAGATCCGGTCGACCTTCCACGCGTCGCGCGAGTAGATGGTGTCGTAGGCGTACTTCAGGCCCTTGTCGAAGCCGTCGAAGTTGCGCCACTCGGCCAGGTAGTACTGCGCGTGCACCTCGGTGCCGCCGGAGACCTTCCAGCCCGCGCCGGTGGTGTCGACGAAGGTGCCACCGCTGGTCTCCCAGCCGTTGGCGCCGCCCTCGACGTCGTCACTCCAGGTCGTGGCGCCGCCGCCGGTGACCGAGAAGTCGTCGACGAACCAGTTGCGCTCCTCGAACGCCTCATCGGTGGCCAGCCGCAGTCGCAGCTGGACGGTCTGGCCCGCGTACGCCGACAGGTCGACGTAGTCGTGACGCCAGCCCTCGGTGCTGCCGGTCAGGCCGTACTTCTTGCCACCGAAGTCGTTCATCCGGCCGTTCGGGTCGCCGTAGTTGTCCGGCGTCGTGACGACCGTGCCGCCCTCGGCGTACACCTTCTGCTCGGACCAGGTGGCGCCGCCGTCGGTCGACAGCTCGACGAAGCCGAAGTCCCAGTCCTCCTCGATGATGTAGTTGTTCCACATCCAGAACTTGGCGTCCGCGGCGTTCGGCACGTCGACGGAGCGGCTGAGCTTGACATCGGCCCAGCTCTGGTCGTTGTTGCTGTGCCACATCTTGGTGCCGCTGTGCGGGGTGGCCAGGACGGTCACCTTGTCCGGCAGGTCGACCTTGATGCCGTCCTCGGCGTCGATCGGCGTACGCGAGGTCTGCCCGAGCTTGACCTCACGCGGGTTGGAGCCGGGACGGATGGTCAGCGGGTCGGCCCAGCCGAGCACCCACTTGTCCCAGATGCCCATGTGCGTCGGCAGCGCCTGGAAGATCTCACCCGAGTGCGAACCGGAGGCCATCAGGTCCCAGAAGTCCACGTCGGAGTCGGCGTTGCCGGAGGTGTCGTAGAGGTCCGGCAGACCGAGGTCGTGCCCGAACTCGTGGGCGAAGACGCCGACGCCGGCGTCCTCCGGCTGCACGATGTAGTTCGACACCTTCAGGCTGGTGCCCGGGATGGTGTAGCCACCCGGAACCGAGGAGGAGTGCGCCCAGACGGCGTACACGCCCTGGTCGCCGCCGCCGCTCGACTTGCCCTTGCCGGCGTGCACCAGCACGAGGTGGTCGATCACGCCGTCCGGCTCGAAGAGGTTGCCGTCACCGTCGCGGTCGGCCTGGTCTTCCTTGTCGTAGTCGGCCCACGGGAAGGTCGGGTCCTTGGCGGCGAGCGCCGCGATGGCGTCGGTCGCCAGCCGGCCCGCGCCGGCCGGGTTGTCCGGGTGGCCGTTCATCGACTGCTCGCGGCCGGGCACCCAGTTGCCGTTCTCGTCCTGGGTGCAGCGGTTGGCCGCGTACCAGCCCTCGGAGTGCGGCACGGTGATCCACGGGCTGGCCTGCCCGTCGACCGTGTACGCGTTCTTGGACATCTCCAGGTACATGTTGTGCATCGTGCGACCGGAGATGTCGATGCCCTTCTTGCCGTCCGGGCCCTTGAGGTCCGTGCGGACCCGCTCGGTGATGCCCTTCTTGCTGTACAGCATCTTGTTGTAGTGCGACGGCGAGAAGTCCGGCACCCAGAACGTGTTGTTGTCCTCGTGCGGGAGCCGCGCCGGGTCCGGGAGCTTGTTGTGCTTCGGCCCGTTCTGCACGGTGCCGGGGACGCAGGTCCGGTCCTCGAACACGGTCTTCGGGACCATCACGTTGGTGAAGTCGTCGTTGGCCTTGTCGTTGAACTCGACCAGCAGCGTCAGCAGCTTCGCCGTCTGCGTGGTGGGCGCCTGCTTGATCTGGCGCGGGCTCTTGCCCGTCTTGATCGACTTCGCCTCGATCTGCGCGAGCTGGCGGGCGGTCACCGGGTTGCCGCGCGCGTGCTTCTGGTCGAACGCGCGGGCGTCGTCGACAGCGGGGGTGTAGACGCCGTTCTTGCCCTTGACCTCGCGGCCGGTGGTGTCCGGCTGCACCTCGGGCTCGGCGTAGTTGATGTAGTACTCGTCAGCCCCGATCACCGCCCGGGGGGTGGTGGACGGCTGTGCCGCCGCACTGCCACTCACGGTCAGTGACGTGGCCGCGAGGGCGATGACGGGCAGCGCGACGAGTAGTCGTCGACGCGACCCCGGATGGGAGTTTCTGTTCATGCCGCTCCGTTTCTCGGGCATGGGCGAGGGAAGCCGGCAGACACCGGGCACGCAGCGTCGCGTCGAGGGCCAACCGACCTTCGTGAAACTAAATGAGAATCCAGCCGAACAACAGGAACGTGATGCAGGCGTTATCCGCAGAACCGTCCGCCAAGGTCGGGTGGGACGGTGGAAGGTCCACAAAAGATGACGGTGGGTGATGGTCCGCGCGGACCATCACCCACCGTCGGGGTACGTCTGTCGTCAGTCCTCGTCGGACTTCGTGCCACTCATCCCGGAGGAGATCAGCTCCATCACCGAGGAGTCCTGCAAGGTGGTGACGTCGCCGAGTGAGCGGTTCTCGGCCACGTCCCGCAGCAGCCGCCGCATGATCTTGCCGGAGCGGGTCTTCGGCAGCTCCGGCACCAGCATGATCTGCCGGGGCTTGGCGATCGGGCCGAGCGTCTTCGCCACGTGGTTGCGCAGGTCCGCGATGAGCTGCTCACCCGCCTCACCGCTGATGTCCGTGCTGCCGCGCGGGATGGCGAACGCCACGATCGCCTGGCCGGTGGTCGGGTCGGTCGCGCCCACCACCGCCGCCTCGGCCACCGACGGGTGCGACACCAGCGCCGACTCCACCTCGGTGGTCGAGATGTTGTGCCCGGACACCAGCATCACGTCGTCTACCCGACCGAGCAGCCAGATGTGCCCGTCGTCGTCCTTCTTCGCCCCGTCGCCGGCGAAGTACACCCACCCGCGGTGGCCTTCGGCCCCCGCCTCCCGCCCAGACTCGACGCCTCCGGCGCCTGCACCGAACCGCGACCAGTACGTCTCGATGAACCGGTTGTCGTCACCCCAGATGGTGCGCAGCATCGACGGCCACGGCTCGCGCAGCACCAGGTAGCCGCCACCGCCGTTGGGCACCGACTGGCTCTGGTCGTCCACCACGTCGGCGACGACGCCCGGCAGCGGGGCCATCGCCGAACCCGGCTTCGTCGCCGTCACCCCCGGCAGCGGGGAGATCATGATGGCGCCCGTCTCGGTCTGCCACCAGGTGTCCACGATGGGCAGCTCACCCCGGCCGACGTGCTGCCTGTACCACATCCACGCCTCGGGGTTGATCGGCTCGCCGACGCTGCCCAGCAGGCGCAGCGACGACAGGTCGAAGCCGGCCGGGATGTCCTCGCCCCACTTCATCATCGTGCGGATCAGCGTGGGCGCCGTGTAGAGGATGCTCACCTGGTACTTGTCGACGATCTCCCAGAACCGGCCCTTGTGCGGGGTGTCCGGGGTGCCCTCGTACATGACCTGGGTGGCGCCGTTGGAGAGCGGCCCGTACACGATGTAGGAGTGGCCGGTGACCCAGCCGATGTCGGCGGTGCACCAGTAGACGTCCGTCTCCGGCTTCAGGTCGAAGACCGCGTGCGTCGTGTACGACGCCTGCGTGAGGTATCCGCCGGTGGTGTGCAGGATGCCCTTCGGGCGGGCGGTGGTGCCGCTGGTGTAGAGGATGAACAGCGGGTGCTCGGCGTCGAACGGCTGCGCGGTGTGCTCGGCCGACGCCGTCTCGACCGTCTCGTGCCACCAGTGGTCCTTCTCCGACCACGCCACGTCCTCGCCGGTACGGCGGACGACCAGCACGTGCTCGATCGACGGGCAGTTCGCCACCGCCTCGTCCACGGTCGGCTTCAACGCCGACGGCTTGCCCCGCCGGTAACCGCCGTCTGCGGTGATCACCACCTTGGCGCTGGCGTCCTGGATGCGGTTGCTCAACGAGTCGGCCGAGAACCCGCCGAACACCACACTGTGCGCCGCGCCGATCCGGGCGCAGGCCAGCATGGCCACCGCCGCCTCCGGAATCATCGGCAGGTAGATCGCCACCCGGTCGCCGGCGGTCACCCCCAGGTCGGTGAGCGCGTTCGCCGCGCGGCAGGTCAGCTCGTGCAGGTCGGCGTAGGTGAGGGTTCGGGTGTCACCCGGCTCGCCCTCCCAGTGGATGGCCACCTTGTCGCCGCGGCCCGCCTCGACGTGCCGGTCCAGACAGTTGTACGCCACGTTGAGCTGCCCACCGACGAACCACTTCGCGAACGGCGGGTTCGACCAGTCGAGCACCTCGTCCCACTTCTTCGACCAGGCCAGCCGGTCGGCCTGCTTCGCCCAGAAGGCGAGCCGGTCGGCCTGCGCCTCGGCGTACGCATCGATGGTGACGTTGGCGTGCGCGGCGAGTTCGGCCGGCGGGGGGAACTGGCGCGTCTCGTTCAGCAGATTGGCCAATGCCTCGCTCATGCCGTGACTCCTCGTCCTCGGGGTGACCTGCGTCTCGCTGGGCACGAGGGTAGTCGCGGGTCCCCCGGCCGGCGACCGCTGCCCACCTCATCGCGCCGAGCGGCCGCCGCCACGCGCCCGACGGCCCGGCGCAGCCGGGTGCGCGCCAACGCGGGTCGGTGCGAGCGGGCGCGGGTCGGTGCGAGCGGGCGCCGGCCGCTTGATCGACACGAGATCGCCGCAGTCGGGGTATCCGGGCCGCGTTGATAGCCCCACTTCGGTGAAGTCGTGTCGATCTTGCGTGGCCAGCCCCTGGCCAGCCCGTGGCCCCTGGCCGCGTGGTCCGGGTCGCCTTGCGGGCGGGTGTGGGCCGCTCGGCCCGGTCGGCTCGCTAGCGTGGCGGGGTGACCACCGACCCGCTCGCCCCGCTGCTCGCGCTCGCCGACATCGCCGCCGCCGTCGATCGGGCCCGCGAACGCTTCGACCAGGCGCTCGGGCACCGCGCCCTGCGCCGCCACGGCGGCCAGGTCGCGGCCGAGGTCAGCCTGCGCTCGGCGGTGGCCAGTGCCGCGCTGGAAGGGGCCGTCCACGAGCGCGAGGAGGTACGCGCCGGCACGGTGACCGAGCCGGTGCTCCAGGGGGCGCTGCGGGTCGCCGGTGCCCTGCCCGGCCTGAGCGAACTCTGGCCGAAGGCGCCCCGGCAGGCCCTCGCCCGGCTGCACGTCCTCGCCGCCCGGGACATCGTGCCGGAGTCCGAGCTGGGTCGTCCGGTCGCCGACCCGGTGGTCGCGGCCCGCCTCGACGGGCTGGCCGCCCTGGTGGCCGGCGGGACGAAGGTCTCCCCGCTGGTCCTGGCCGCCGTCGTCCACGGGGAACTGCTCAACCTGCGCCCGTTCGCCGGGCCGTCCGGCGTGGTGGCGCGGGGCGCCGCCCGGCTGGTACTGCTCGCCAGCGGTCTCGACCCGCGCGGCCTGCTCGCCGTGGACGTCGGGCACGCCGACCGCGAGCCCGAGTACGTCGGCTCGGTCGGTGCCTTCGCCACCGGCACCCCGGACGGGCTGCGCTCCTGGCTGCGGCACTACATGGCGGCCGTCGAGGTCGGCGCCGACCAGCTCACCACCATCGGCGACGACATCCTCGCCGCCGCGTGAGCGGTGCCTCAGTCCCGTCGCGTCGCCCGGTTGACCTTGGCCTGTAGCGCGCGGCGGGCGATCGGCCCGAGGTCGTCGACGATCTCCATGAGGAGCGCGAGCTGGTCGAGCGCGGCCATCGCCCGGTCCGCGCCCGCCGGGTCCACCCCGTCGTAGAGTTCCAGCCCGATGAACGCGGCCGAGACCGCGCGGGCCAGGCCGGGCACGTCGGCCACCTCGGCGAACGGGGAGCCGGCGAGCAGCCTCCGCAGGACCTGCTCGATCTCGTCCACCCAGAGTTGGAGCGCGCCGGCGGTGGGGGCGGCCATCCGCTGATCCGCCTGTGCCCCGGCAAGCATCTGGGCCAGGAAGGTGACGTTGCCGAGTTGGCGCTCCTCCTCGTGCAGCGCCCGCCCGACCGCGAGCAGTTCGCGCAGCGAACCGGTCGAGGCCAGCCGTGCCGACCAGTGCGCGACCCGTTCGGCCGTGCTGACCCGGCAGGCCGCCGCGAGCAGGTCGTCCACCGTGCCGAAGTGGTAGAAGACCAGCGCCTGGTTCACGCCTGCGGCGGCGGCGATGGTACGGGCGGACACGCCGGCGATGCCGTGCTCCCGGATGGCGGCGATGGCGCCGTCGAGGAGACGCTGCTTGGTGTCGGACATGGCTCTCCTCTCGGACGGGCCGGATGCGGCGGTGCGATCATCGCATCGGTCACCAGTTGTGCCAGCCAGGCGACCCCGGGCAGCCGTAATGTCCAGCCGACCAGGGCCCAGCCGAGATGGACGTGTTCGAGCGAGCGGGCGACGGCGGCCACCCCCCGTTCCGTGTGGCCGTCGCCGCCCACGTACTCCGCCCGCCACAGCACGCGCTCGTGCTCCCGGGCCGCCCGGATCCGCAGGCCGACCGGATGCCGCCGGGCCACCGCCCGCCAGATGGCCGCGCAGGGTCCGCAGTCGTCGTCCAGCCACAGCACCGCCGGCGGTTCCGAGGGGTACGGCCGCCAGCTCGGCCACCAGTCGCGTACCTGCCGCCGGTAGGACCGCCAGGAGTCGCCGTACCGCGTGCGCAGGTCGTGGTGCTCGTGTGGGCCGGCCACCGCCATGCCGAACGCCGTCGCCGACACCGCGCCCAGCGCCAGGGCGCCGCTTCCGGTCACCGTCGCGGTGAACAGCAGCAGCAGTACGGCGACGAGCTGCATCGGGTTCGCCAGGTACGCGTACGGGCCGGTGGTGACCAGCCGGCGCGGCGGATCCCACGGGTAGGGCGTGCCGTCACCCCGTACGGCGAACTCTGTGACGGCGGCCAGCGCCGGTACGGCCAGCAGCAGCGCCACCTGCGCCACGACCAGGATCCCGGTGCGGTCCAGCCCGAGCAGCCCGGCCCACGACCCGTCGCCGGCCTCGAACGCCACGGTGGGGACGAGCCAGAGCAACAGGGCCGCGAAGACTCCCACCTGGAGAAGCGCCCGGGCGCCCAGGTGCCGGCGGTCGGCGCACCAGCGACCGAGCAGTTGGGCGGGCAGCGCCACCGCGAGCAGGCCGGCGATCTCCCCGACGAGCCAGTGTGGACCGAGGTCGACCAGCGGGTGCAGCGCCGGCATCGCCACCGCGTCGACCCAGAGCAGCAGGCCCAGCGTGACCGGCAACGGCAGCACCCGGCGGAGCAGCACCGGCAACGGGCCCCAGAGGGCCGCCCAGCCGATCCAGAGGTCCACCGGAATGCCCCGGTACGCGCCGTCGACCGGAGCGAAGGCGTACCAGCCGGTCCGGCGGGCGACCTCGTGCAGCGCGGCGATGCCGATCCCGGCGGCCAGGAACGCCAGCAGCCCCGCGGCCCGGACCGAACGGTCCCGCTCCCGAGCGCCGACGGCCAGCACGGCCGCCAACGGCACGACCAGGCTCAGCCAGCGAGCGACCGTCATTCGAGGGCCAGCATGTCGAGGAGGTGCCCGACCCCGGCGCCGAGCAGCACCTGCTGGATCGGACCGAAGTACCAGGACGGGTCCAGGCCCCGCGTGTAGTCGACCCGGATCCGAATCTCCGTGTGCCCGGGGTCGACCGCCCGCCAGCTCAGCGCCGCGTGCCGCCAGGTGAACCAGCGCGCGGTGATGGACGTGTCCTCGACGAACCCGAAGTCCACCCGCCCCGGCGCGGCGTTTTCCACCGTGGCGAGCAGGTGGCCGCCCGGTCCGTGCGCGCTGCCGTGGTAACCGAACATCCACCGGTCACCGACGTCGAGCCCGTCGCCGCTGACCTGCCCGGGCGTGGGCACCCCCAGGACCCGCAGCGGCACCGACCGGACGTCGGTCGGGCGGGGGCCGGCAGTGAGACGTTCGGCCACCTGGTCCGCCGGGAGTCCGACGACGCGGGTCACCTCGACCGTCTGCTCCGGCGCCACCCGGGGAGCGATGCCGCTGCCCTCCAGGCCGGGCAGGAGCAGCAGGGGTACGGCCACGAGGGCGTACGGGCGGTTCGCCTCCCGCAGGGCGCGGACCAGCGCGGTGGTGCCGTGCGCCACCCCGTAGACCAGCGGGGCAGCCAGCAGAACGCAGATCGCGCCCTCGTGCAGGGCCACCGACGCCACCAGGAGCGCCACCGTGGTGATCGCGAAGACCCTGCCGTGAGCGGTCCGCTGGGGTGCGAGCGCGAGGGCGGCGGCCAGGAGCACCGGGAGCGCCACGAAGAGCACCGCGCTGTCGGCCCGGCCCTCCCGCACCACCAGGACGAAGACGACCGCCCCGAAGAGGGTGATCAAGCCGGCCAGGGTCCAGTGCGCCCGTGTTCTGCGCGGTGTCGGTTCAACGTCGTCGGTCATGCTGATCTCCCCGTGTTTTGAGCGATCGCTCAAGCGGAGGGTACCCGCTCTTGAGCGACTGCTCAAGAGCGCGTGCAGGCGGGGATTATCGGCAAATAGCGATAGACAAACTTCGAAACCACTCGACGCGCCGGCGCGACGGCGAAGGGGCCGCCTGGATGCCGGTGTGCGCAGCCTGTTTCGGGCCGTGGTGCTGCGGCTGCTGGGGGCGGCACCCGACCGGCGTCGTCGGAGCGGCGGCGGTCGTCGTCCGGGGGGAGCGTCGAAGAGGCTGACCGGGTGCCGCTGTGCCTCGCCGACCGGCGTCGTCGGGCGGCGGCGGTCGGCGTCCGGTTTCCGGACGGAAGGTGGGTCAGGCCGTGGTGGCGGCGGCCCGGGTGCGGCGGTGCCGGCCGTACCAGGCGATGCCGATGGCCACCCCCACGCCGACCCCGAGAGCTGCCGCCGCCACCGGGACGGCCGGCCGCTCCCGCCACCGGCGGCCCAGCGGAATCGGGTGCCGGAACTCCAGCACCGGCCAGGCGTTCTCCGAGGCCAGCTTGCGTAGCTGCCGATCCGGGTTGACCACGCTCGGGTGCCCCACGCACTCCAGCAGCGGACGATCGCTGTACGAATCGGAGTAGGCGTACGAGTCGGCCAGGTCGTAGTCCCGGACGGCGGCCAACTCGGTGACCGCCTCGACCTTGCTCGGACCGGCCGCGTAGAACTCGACCTCACCGCTGTACCGGCCGTCCCGCACCGTCATCCGGGTGGCGATCACGTCGGTGACCCCGAGCAACTCGCCGATCGGGCGGACCATCTCCTCGCCCGACGCCGACACCAGCACCACGTCCCGCCCGGCCGCCTGGTGCTCCTCGATCAGGGCGGCGGCTTCGGCGTACACATAGGGGTTGATCAGCTCGTGAAGTGTTTCCGCGACGATCTGGCGGACCTGTTCCACCTGCCAGCCCTTGCAGAGCGCGGCCAGGTAGTCCCGTGTTCGGGCCATGGTCTGCTCGTCGGTGCCGCCCAGCCGGAACATCAGCTGCGCGTACGCCGACTTGACCACGTCACGCCGAGTGATCAGCCCGTCCCGGTAGAACGGCCGACCGAACGCCAGGGCGCTCGACTTGGCGATGACGGTCTTGTCCAGATCGAAGAAAGCGGCACTTCGGCCCACGGCGCGAAAGTCTAGCCGGATGGTCTATCGTCGGCGGGTGCCCGGGGTCAGGCCACCCCTTGGACCTGCGGACGGGTACCCCCACCACCGCTCAGCGTGACCGTGCTCACATTCAGCGAGGAGATTTTCGCGCTGAGTGGAGTGAACACCACTCGACGTGACGGGCCCGCTCAGGCAGACTTGTCCGCACGACACGCTTTCACATCCCGAAACAGACAGACCCTCGGCGGTTGCACCCCCCGTGACCGCTGAGTGGTTCGGCTCGACCCCCCCGGAGCCGAACCGTTGACGACCCCCGTCTCCCCCCGACGGGGGTCGTCCCTTTGTTGGGGAGCGCTCCCGATCCTCCTGCTGGGCTGCGAGTCAGCGGGCGCGGAAAAGCTCGAGGAGCCTGGCCAGGTCACGTGAAGTGTGCCCGGCGGCTCCGACAGTTTTGCGGCGCGGTAATCGTCGGGCCTCGCGCGACACAAGCCAGGGTGAGAGTCGCCGAGGCAATGGGGGTTCGGGTGGGTCCACCAGGGGAGCGTGACGAGGTCTGGTTCACCAGCCTCTACGTCGCCGAGTACGCGCACATCGTCAGGTACGGCCTGCGCCGCCTCGGTGACGCCGACGCGTCGGCGGAACTCGCCCAGGAGGTGTTCGTCGTCGCGTGGCGGCGGCGTCGGGAGGTGCCGGACCGAAGCTTGCCCTGGCTGTACGGGGTAGCCCGGCGTCTGTTGTCCAACCAGTGGCGCTCCCGGCGGGCCGCGCCGGATGTCCTGCCGATCGCGGACGCCGACCTGACACCGGTGGCCGGTCCGTCCGGTGCGGACGTGACCGTGGGGGTCGCCGACCTCCGGACCGCATTGGCGACCCTCAACGACCTTGACCAGGAGATCCTGCGGCTCGTCGGCTGGGAGGAGTTGACGGTCTCCGAGGCCGCGCAGGTCCTCGGCTGCACCCGAACGACTACGGCAGTGCGCCTGCACCGCGCTCGCCGTCGACTGGCCGTGGCGATGTCGAGCCGGCCGGCTCGTCCCCGCCGTCCACTGTTGGCGACCACCCGAGAGGAGCTGTGATGTTCGGAGTGGCACGTACCCGTACCCTCATCGGCCCGTCCGACCCGGCTCGGGGCGCGACCGTCGCGCCGCCGGCGGTCGCGGCCCGCGAGTTGATCGACCGTGCCGGCGTCGCCGAGGCGGCGGAGCATCGTCGCGTACGCCCGACTCGCCGGCTGGTCCTGACGGCCGGGACGCTCGCGGTGGCGGCCGGCGCCGCGGCCGCGCTCCGGCCGGTCGGCGACAGCCCACCGGATGTTCCGGGTGTACCCGGGGATGCGGCGGGCCTGGTGCTCGTGCCGGTCGCGTACCAGTTCGACGCCGACCCGCCGGCTGCCGGCCCGCGGCTGCGCGCTATGGCCAACAAGATCAAGGACGCGGGGTACGACAACCGCGGCGGGCGCTACATGTACCACCACACGAAGGTGTGGGGGGACCCAGTGATGAGTTCGCCCGATGACCGTTACCACGTCGCTTTTGTTGGCGAGACGAAGGTGTGGCAGGCCGCGGACGGGACCGGCAGCCAGGCCAACACCCAACAGGAGCCGCAGTATCCCGACGAAGAGTCCCAGGCGTACTGGCAGCGCAAAATCCCCCAGGGCCCGGCCGATTCCTCCGAATGGTCGCTGATTCCGCTGCCGCCGATGGAGCTGACGCCACCACCGGCCGATCCGGTGCGATTGCGGGAGCTGCTCAAGATTGAGTACGGCCCGGGGTCGGCGAGCAAGGCGGTCGGCACGCTCTACGCGGGGTATGTCATACCGCGCGCCACCCGAGCGGAGATCCTGCGGGTCCTCGCCGAGCTGCCCGGCCTGCGCTGGCGGGGGCAAGTGACCGATCGCGCCGGTCGGGCCGGCGTCGCGGTCACGTACGACGACCGGCAACACGACGTCCAGTCCCTCCTGATCTTCGATCCGAACACGGGTGGCCTGCTCGCCCACGAGATGCTGACGCTCACGCCGGTACGGCTCAGCGCGTATCAGATGATCATTGACACCGCCTGGACCGACCGCGTCGGCTGACCGGCGATATTCGGGGCCGCTCTCTCGGGAGCGGCCCTGCGGTGTTTTCGCGGCAGCGCCGCTAGCTGCACGAATGCCCGTGCGCATAGCAGATCGAGAGCCTCGGTGGGCGTTGTCCACAGGCTCCAAAGTTGTCCACAGGCGGCCCGTTGCCGGGCGCGGCGCGGGCTCATGGCGAGCAGGGTCGGCGGTGCATCCGATCCCGACCGCTGGAGGCCGCGATGGCACCCCGTACCTCCGTTCCGCCGATCCGACGGCTCCCACTGGTCGTCACCGGGGACGGCGACCTGCTCGACGACCTGCTCCGGCTCGCCGCCGCCGGTGGCACCGAGGTGGAACTCGCCCCCGATCCGGCCGCCGCGCGCACCCGGTGGGCCGCCGCGCCGCTGGTGTTGCTCGGTGTCGACCAGGCGCAGGCGTGCCTGCGGGCCCGACTACCGAAACGGCCTCGGTTGGTGTTGGTGGGCAGGGCCGGTCAGATCGACCCCGGCTGGCAGATCGCCGAGCTGATCGGTGCCCAACACGTCGCCGCACTGCCCGCCGCCGAGCCGTGGCTCGTGGACCGCCTGGCCGAGCATGGCCCCGACCAGCCGGCCGGCCCGGGCGCGCGGGTCGTCGCGCTCTTCGGGGGCCGGGGTGGTGCGGGGGCGAGTGTGCTCGCCGGCGGACTCGCCGTCACCGCCGCGCGAGCCCGACTGCGCACCCTGCTCATCGACGCCGATCCGCTCGGTGGCGGCCTCGATCTCGTCCTCGGCTGGGAACAGTTGGAAGGGCTGCGCTGGCCGTCGCTCACCAGTGCGGACGGGCGGGTGGACGCCCCCTCGCTGGTCCAGGCCCTGCCCAGTCGAGGTGACCTGGTGGTGCTCTCCTGGGACCGCGGCGAGATGCTGGCCCTGCCCGCCGCCGCGATGGCGGCGACCGTCGACGCCGCCCACCGTGGCCGGGACTTCGTGGTGATCGACCTGCCCCGGCAGCTCGATGATGCGGCCGTGGTCGCGTTGCAGGCGGCCGACCAGGCGTTCGTCGTCGTACCGGCGGAGTTGCGTGCCACCGCGGCCGCCGCCCGGGTGGTGGCCGTGGCCGCACCGCACTGCGACGCGCTCTCGGTGGTGGTGCGCGGGCCTGCCCCGGGTCGCCTGCGCGCGA
This sequence comes from Micromonospora sp. WMMD729, assembly GCF_049315225.1. Classification (NCBI taxonomy): domain Bacteria; kingdom Bacillati; phylum Actinomycetota; class Actinomycetes; order Micromonosporales; family Micromonosporaceae; genus Micromonospora; species Micromonospora sp. WMMD729. The sequence goes on from NZ_CP186059.1 coordinate 126,990, forward strand.
CCGAGGTGGCACGGGCACTGGGTCTTCCGCTCGCCGGCACGCTGCGTCCCGAGCCGGGGCTCTGCCGTGGGTTGGAACGGGGCGAGGCTCCGGCGGCGGCCGGCAAGGGTCCGCTCGCCGCCCTGTGCCAGCGGATCGTCGCGGACCTCACCGGCGCTGCGACCGGTGCGGCATGAGCGGCCGGCCGGGGGACACCTCCTTCGCCGCGCGGGTGCGGCAGCGGATCGTGGCCGCCACCGACCCGGTCACCCCGGCGGCGATCGTGTCCGCCGTACGCGCTGAGCCCACCGCTGCGGTGTTGGGCGACACCGCCGTCCTGCGGATCGCCGACCGGGTGCACGACGACCTCGTCGGCGCCGGGCCGCTCGCCCCGCTGCTGGCCGATCCGGAGGTGACCGATGTCCTGGTCAACGGTGTTCGCGTCTGGGTGGACCGGGGCGCGGGGCTGCGTCAGGTGGCGATCCCGTTGGGCTCGGTCGAGGACGTGCGCCGCTTGGCGCAGCGCCTGATCGCCAGCGCGGGTCGGCGGCTCGACGACGGCGCCCCGTACGCGGACGCTCGACTGCCCGACGGCACCCGCCTGCACGCCGTACTGCCGCCGGTGGCGACCGATGGCCCCTACCTGTCCCTGCGGACGTTCCGGCACCGCCCGTACACCCTCGACGAGCTGGTGAGCCAGGGAACGGTGCCGCGACCGGTGGCACCGCTGCTCACCGCGGTCGTCGCGGCCCGGCTGGCGTACCTGGTCACGGGCGGCACCGGCTCGGGCAAGACCACCCTGCTCAACACGTTGCTCGGATTGGTGCCGGCCACCGAACGGATCGTCCTGGTGGAGGACGCGGCGGAGTTGCAGCCGGGGCATCCACACGTGGTCGGGCTCCAGGCGCGTACCGCCAATGTCGAGGGGACGGGCGTGGTCAGCCTCGGCGACCTGGTTCGGCAGGCGCTGCGAATGCGTCCGGACCGCCTGGTGGTCGGGGAGTGCCGGGGCGCCGAGGTGGTCGACCTGTTGGCCGCGTTGAACACCGGCCACGACGGCGGTGCCGGCACGCTGCATGCCAACACCCCGTCCGACGTACCGGCCCGGCTGGAGGCGCTCGGCCTGCTCGGCGGACTGCCCCGCGCCGCGTTGCACGCCCAGGTGGTTGCAGCGCTTCAGGTGCTGCTCCAGGTACGTCGCGGTGATCAGGGCCGTGTCCTCGAATCGATCTGTCTGTTGCTCCCCGATGGTCCGGACCGACTGGCCACCGTGGTGCCCGCCTGGGTACGTGGACGAGGGTTGGGCCTGGCCGCCCGTGCGTTCGGCGCGCTGCTGCGGGACCGAGGCGTCGCGGTTCCGCCGATCCTCAGCGAGCCCTGGCCCGGATCGGCAGGTCCGGCATGAACCTCACGATGATGCTGGTCGCAGCGTTGCTGCTGACCGCCGCGACCCTGGTGATCTGGCGGGCGAGGAACGTCCGGGACCGCCGACGTCGGGTGCTGACGCCGACCCGGGCAGCCGTCGTTGTCGACCCGGACGACGCCCTGGTCCAGTGGATCAGGGACCTCGCTCGCGGGCCGGACCGGCCGACCGACGAGTTCGGCGGCGTGGCGGCCCCGGCCCAACCGGGCCTGCTGGCGCAGTCGACGCCCGGCAGCGGGCGGGCGGTCGTCGCCTGGTCCACCCGGGACCTGGACGACAGCCCCGGTCGTCCGAGGGCAACCGGTGGACCGGCGGGGCCCATCCGGCCGGCGGGGTCCGCCCAACCGGTAGGGCCCACCCAACCGGTAGGGCCCACCCGACCGGCGGGACCCACCCGACCGGTAGGGCCCACCCGACCGGCCGGCCCGGCACGTCCGCCGGCTCGCCGGGACTCGCGCCGGCCCACCGCCGTCGCCGGGCCGGAGGTCGCGACCCGGGCGGCCGTCGACTCGCCGCACCACGCGACCGGCGAGCTTTCCACGGAACCGGCGGGTCACGTGACTGGCGAGCTGCTGACCGGCCAGGCGGGCCACGGCGGAAACGGCGGGCTGCTCGCTGACCAGGCGGGTCACGGCGGGCTGTTCGGGGATCAGTCGGACCGCGATACCGGCAGGCCGGTGGCGGACGCGGCGGAGCACCGGGCCGGCGGCAGGTCCGCGACCTTCGCGGTACGCGCCCGACGGTCACCGCGTCGGGTACTGCTGCTTGTCGGTCTGGCGGGAGCCGGTGTCGGCACGCTGTCCGGCGGGCCGGTGGCGGCGGTGGCGATCGCCGGCTACGGCACGCTCGCTGCCCGCGCGCTGCTGCGTTGGAGGGCGAATCGGCAGGCTGAACTGATCCGACGGCGCGGCCTGGACCTGCTGTGCGGCCTGGCGGCGGACCTCCGGGCGGGTCTGCCCGTCCCGTCGACCATCGAGGTCGCCTCCGGCGCGGGAGCCTCGGCGGCCGGTGTTGACCGGCTTCGCGACCTGACCTCGGCCGCCGTGCGGCTGGCGGATCGGACCGGCGCGCCACTCGCGGAGCTGATCGAGCGGATCGAGGCGGATGCCCGGGCGACCGACCGTGGGCTGGCCGCCGCAGCAGCACAGGCGGCTGGCGCACGGGCCACCGCCTGGCTGCTGGCGGCTCTGCCGATGGGCGGGATCGGGCTCGGGTACGGGATCGGCGTCGATCCCTTGGCGGTGCTCCTGCACAGCACGGTCGGTGGGGTGTGCGCGGTTCTCGCGGTCGCCCTGCAGGTCGTCGGCCTGTTCTGGGCCGAGCGGCTGGGCGCTGGGCCCGGGCGGGCGGCCTGATGCCTCCGGCGTTGCCTGTCGGCTGGGCCGCGGGCCTACGTCGTCGTCCGGATGCGATCCGGATCGCCGCTGGTCTGGCCGGGCTGGCCGTGGCAGTGGTCGTCGGGGGCTGGTTCGGTGTGCTGGGCGCGGTTCCGGTCGCCGTCCTGCTGGATCTGCTGCTGCGGCGGATCGAAACTCCTGCCGTCCGTCATCAGCGGCTCCGGGAGGCTGCTGATCTGCCGCTCGCCGCCGATCTCCTGGCGGCCGCGATGCGCGCCGGTGCGCCGATGGACCGCTCGGTCCTGGCGGTGGCCGAGGCGTTGGACGGCCCGCTGGCCACTCGACTGGCCCGGGTCGGCCGCACCCTGCTCCTCGGCGGCGGCCAGGCAGAGGCATGGTCGGCGTTGGACGGTGTGCCGGGAGCCGATCGGATGGCCGCGGCGGCGTTCCGCTCAGCCAACAGCGGCGCGGCGTTGGCCGGTGCGCTGACCCGTCTCGCCGACGACCTGCGGGCCGACCGGGCCACCGCCGCCGAGGCGTCGGTCCGTCGGGCGGGCGTACTCATCGTGCTGCCACTGGGGCTCTGCTTCCTGCCCGCGTTCATTCTCGCCGGCCTGGTGCCGGTGATCGTCGCCGTTCTCGGCGACGTGCTCTGACCCATCGAGGAAGGGAAGATCCATGCGCAAACTCATCGCCCGACTGCACGGCGACGACGGGATGAACACCGCCGAGTACGCCGTCGGCACCCTCGCCGCCGTGGCCTTCGCCGGGATCCTGCTGAAGGTGCTGACCTCCGGCAACGTCCAGTCGGCGCTGACCGCGGTCATCGACCGGGCACTCAAGTGATCGGGCGCCGGCAGGTCGACCGTACGCGGAACACGGACGCTCCCGAGCGCGCCTCCGTCGGCGGCCGGTGGGTGCACGCCGTCGCCGCCGAGCGGGGCTCCTTCACCGCCGAACTCGCGGCCGGCCTGCCGGCGCTCCTCCTGCTCCTGCTCGCCGGTCTGACGGCGGTGAACGCCGTCAGCACGCAGGCGAGTTGCCTGCACACCGCCCGGGAGGCCGCGCTCGCCGCCGCCCGGGGTACCAGCGACGCGGACGATGAACCGGGCGCGCCGCCGGGGGCGGAGGTATCCGTATCGATCGACGGTGATCGGGCGCGGGCGACGGTCCGTGCGCCCGTCCGGGCGCTGGGTGGCCGGCTACCACGGATCACGGTGGTAGCCACCGCTGTCGCCGCCGTCGAACCAGGCGCTCAAGAGGTGAGCCGGTGATGCCCCGACCGACGGTACGGCCGCGCGGAGACAGCGGCAGCCATGAGATCGGTCGGGGTCATGGTCGGTTCCGTAGCCGCAGACCTGACGGCGGCAGCGGCAGCCATGGCGTCGGTCTGGGCCATGGTCGATCCCGGAGCCGCGGACCGGACCTCGCGCGAAACCGGGACGGCCGAGCAGACCCGCAGCGGGGTGGCGCGACCGTCCTGCTGCTCGCGCTGGGACTGGTGTTCGTGCTGGTCGGGACATTCGGTGCCGCCGTCGCCGCAACCGGGATGGCGGCCCAGCGGGCGGCGGTGGCCGCTGATCTCGGCGCGCTGGCCGGGGCTGCCCGGGTGCTCGACGGTGATCCGACGGCGTGCGCGTCCGCCGCAGACATTGTGCAGTACAACGCCGGCCGGATGGTGGGCTGCGTCGTCGACGGGCTGGACGTGCTGGTGACCGTCGAGGTGACGTTCACGCCGATTCCAGGGCTGACCCGGGTAGCGGCGTCGACGGCCCGCGCCGGCCCGGTACGCGGCTGAACGACAGAACCCGGCCGAGCCTGGTCGGGTTGGACGGGGCAGCGCTCGACGGTGGAGCAGGGCTGTGCGCCCTGCCCCGCGCGCCGAGCTTGAGGGGGCAGCACCGCCGATCTTGCACTTTGTGTCGACGAGATGTGGCTTTCGTGGCCTATGCCGGCGCACAAAGTGCAAGATCGCGGGTGGGGTGGGGAAACGCCAGCCGGGACGTCAGCGGGCCTGGAGCGCGTCGAGGGCGACGGCCATGGCGATGACGAGGCGGCGGTCGATCTGCGGGTTCTGCACCTCGACAACGTACTTGTCGCGCAGGCCCCACTTCTTGACCACCGAGAAGACGGGCTGGCCGCCGGCGGTGAAGTCGAAGTGGTACGGCAGCCAGGACAGCGAGTCGACGAACCGGCGCAGCAGCGCCACCGGCAGGCTGCGCTCCTGACCCGTCACCTGCGGCAGGCCGGCCTGCTCGACGTGCCAGGTGGAGCGGAGCAGCGACTGCGCGAAGTCCTTGCGGAACAGGCCGATCGGGTTGCCGGCAGCGTCGGTGACGTCGTACGTGGCACCGAGGTCGATGCGCTGGCGGGCCTTGAAGCCGAGCAGGGGCTGCTGCTTGGAGTCGTCGGTGTAGATCGTCACCTGCTCCTTGAAGGCGAGGCGCTTCTGCTGCGCGAAGGCAAGCAGCTCGCCCTCGCTGCCGTCCGGGGCGACCGCCCGGACCTCGTACTGGTTGACCATCATCCGCAGCCGCTGGCGGATGTGGAACTGCTGCAGGGTCTGCAAGTTGTCGAGCTGCATCTGATCTCCTCAGGGGGTGTCGCGCCGGAGTCTCGCACAGCCGGGCAACCCCCGTCGGCCCCGTACGCGCGCCTGACCACGCAAACGGCCAACGCCACCGGGCACCCGACCGATCAAAACGCCGCCCGTCACCCCAGACAAGCCAGTGCCGCCCAACACCAGCAGTGCGCCCGCCAGCCCGCCCCCAGCCCGGCCGCCCGGCTCACCCCGACCGACTCACCTGCGCCGGTCCAGCCTGACCGGTCCGCCCCGCCGGACCGGTCACGCGGATTCAGCGACCGTCCACCGTCGAGCGCAGTGACCAGGTATTGAGCACCTGATGGATGCTGCGCAGCCGCTCGTTGATCTGCTCCAGCCGTTCGGCCTGAGCCAACGCGGCCAGCGCGCTCCCGAGCGCGATCTGCTGGTCGAGGGTGAGATGGTCCTGGTCGATGGTGTAGAGCAGGTCGACGGTCTCGGCGATCGTGTCGGCCACAACTTCTCCTCGGGCACGGGGGCGAACTACAACACAAGCATCGATGGAAGCGCTCCCATACCATTGTGCCCAGTGCAACCGGCATTCATGCAAGGTGACTCAGGAGGGCAGATTCCGCAGCACCACGTCGAGGACCCGGATCGCGTCCGGCTTCGAGAGCGGGTTGTTGCCGTTGCCGCACTTCGGTGACTGCACGCAGGACGGGCAGCCGGCCTCGCAGCCGCACTCCGCGATCGCGTCGCGGGTGGCCCGCAGCCACGCCGACGCCGTCCCGTAGGCGCGCTCCGCGAAGCCCGCGCCGCCCGGGTGCCCGTCGTAGACGAAGACCGTCGGCGCCTCGGTGTCCGGGTGCACGGCGGTGGAGAGGCCACCGATGTCCCATCGGTCACACGTCGCCATCAGCGGGAGCAGGCCGATCGCGGCGTGCTCGGCGGCGTGCAGCGCACCCGGCACGTCAGCCGGCTGCACCCCGGCGGACGTCAGCGACTGTTCGGACAGCGTGAACCACACCGCCACCGTGCGCAGCTCCCGGGCGGGCAGGTCCAGCGGCCGCGTGTCGATCACCTCGCCGGTGGCGATCCGGCGTCGCTGGTACGACACCACCTGGCTGGTGACGTCCACCTCGCCGAGGAACATCCCGACCGGCCCGGCGTCGACGTAGGAGCGCACCGACATCACGGACAGGTCCGTGACGTCCCGGGCGTGGGTGGACCAGTCCGGCTCCTCGACGTGCACCAGCGCGCAGCCGTCGGCGAGGTCCAACTCGTCGACCACGTACGAGACACCCTGGTGCAGGTAGACCGCGCCGGGGTGGAGCAGGAAGTGGGACGAGCCGCCGTCAACCGTGCCGAGCAGCCGACCGGTGGCCGACTCCACCACGCACACCGGCGCGCCGCCCTCGCCGCGCAGGTCCACCTCGGGACGCTCGCGGTGCCGCCAGTACCAGCCGGTGGGCCGCTGTCGCAGCGCCCCGGTCGCCACCAGCTCGTCCACGGCCTCCTTCGCCCCGTCGCCGAAGAGCGCCAGGTCGGCCGGGGTCAGCGGGGCCTCGGCGGCGGCGCAGGCCAACTGCGGGGCCAGCACGTACGGGTTGGCCGGGTCGAGGACCGTCGCCTCCACCGGCGCTCCGAAGATCGCCTCCGGGTGGTGCACCAGGTAGGTGTCCAGCGGGTCGTCCCGGGCCACCAGCACCGCGAGGGCCTCCTGGCCCGAACGTCCGGCGCGACCCGCCTGCTGCCACAGCGACGCCCGGGTGCCCGGGTAGCCGCAGATCAGCACCGCGTCCAGCCCCACCAGGTCCACGCCCAGCTCCAGCGCGTTGGTGGACGCCAGGCCGAGCAGGTCGCCGTGCAGCAGCGCCCGTTCCAGCTCACGCCGCTCCTCGCGCAGGTAGCCGCCCCGGTAGGCGGCCACCCGGTCGCCGAGCCCGGGCACGGCGTCGTCGAGCGCTCGGCGCGCGTTGGCGGCCACCACCTCGGCGCCCTTGCGGGAGCGGACGAACGCGAGTGTGCGTACCCCCTCGGCGACCGTGTCGGCGAGCAGGTCCGCCGTCTCCCGCAACGCCGACCGGCGGACCTGACGGAGATCGTCGTGGTCACCTGTCGGCTGCGGGGGAACCGGAGAGGAGGAACCCGAGTCGGGGGGCAGCAGCGGCGGCTCCCAGAGCGCGAAGGTGACCCCGCCGCGGGGCGAGGTGTCCTCGGTGACCGCGGTCACCGGCAGGCCGGTGAGGCGGGTGGCGGCGGTCGCCGGGTCGCCGGACGTGGCCGAGGCGAGGACGAACACCGGACTGGCACCGAAGCGTGCGCACTGCCGGCGCAACCTGCGTAGCACGTGCGCCACGTGCGAGCCGAACACACCCCGGTAGGTGTGGCACTCGTCGATCACCACGTACGCCAGTCGGCGCAGGAAACCGGACCACTGGGCGTGGCCGGGCAGGATGCCGTGGTGCAGCATGTCCGGGTTGGTCAGCACGAAGCGGGAGTGCCGGCGGATCCACTCCCGTTCCGCGCGCGGCGTGTCCCCGTCGTAGCAGGCGGGGCGTACCCCCTCCAGCTCCAGGCCGGCGACGGCTCGGAGCTGGTCGGCGGCGAGGGCCTTGGTCGGTGCCAGGTAGAGCACGGTGGCTCGGGGGTCGGCGAGCAGCGTGGCCAGCGCCGGAAGTTGGTACGCCAGGGACTTGCCGGACGCGGTGCCGGTGGCGACGATCACGTGGCCGCCCTCGTACGCCAGGGTGGCCGCCTCGGCCTGGTGCTGCCAGGGCGCGACCACGCCGCGGCGGGCGAACGCCGCCGGTAGCTCCGGTGGCGCCCACGCCGGCCACGGTGCCGGCACCCCGACGCGGGCGGGCACCCGCTCGACGTGGGTGACCGGGTCGCCCGCGCCCCGGGCGCGCAGCCGGCGCAGCAGGTCGACCGGCGGGGAGGAAGTCACGTCCTGCACTCTCGCACTGGTGTTCGGAGATGAAAAGCCGGGCCCGGGGGTAAGGAAGAGCCGCCGCCGGTGACCGCAGGGTGTCCCGGCGGTAGTGGTTAGATGCCCAGGAGAGTTTACGGCTCTGGCGAGGAGGACCGATGGAGCTGTCGCTGGCGACGCGCACCGTGGGCGAGCACACGGTGCTCGAGGTCGGCGGTGAGGTGGACGTCTACACCGCGCCCCGGCTCCGCGAACGTCTCCTCGAGTTGATCGACGGTGGTGCCCGGCACGTGATCGTCGACCTCGGGCGGGTGGACTTCCTCGACTCCACCGGGTTGGGCGTGCTGGTGGGCGCGCACAAGCGGCTGCGGACGGCCGGCGGCTCCTTCGCCCTGGTCTGTGACAAGGAGCCGCTGCTCAAGATCTTCCGGATCACGGCGCTGGACCAGGTGTTCCCGCTGCACGCCACGGTCGAGGCGGCGGCCGGCGCGGGCCCGAGCGGCGCCAACGCGTGATGGCGACGGTCCGGCTCTCCTTCTCTCCGGCCCCGGTGCACGTGCGTACCGCCCGGCTGGTCGGCGTGGCCGTCGCCCGGCGGGCCGGTGTCCGCGAGGACCTGCTGGACGAGGTGCGCCTGGCCATCGGTGAGGCGTGCACCCGGGCGGTCGCCCTGCACCGCCAGTACGGCCTGGCCGACCCGGTGCTGGTGGAGATGTCCGACGGCGGCACGTACGCGGTGCGGGTGGTGGACCGCGCGCCGATCGAGGCCGGCATCGGCCTGGCAGCGCTGCCGCCGGACGAGTTGGCGAACGAGTCGCTGACCGACGAGGCGCTCACCACCGGCGTCGGGTTCGCGCTGCTCGCGGGCTTCGTGGAGGACCTGCAGGTGCGCCCGGTCGACGAGGGCATCGGCACCGAGGTGCGGATGGTGTGGCCGGTGGGCCGCTGACCCGTCAGGGCCGCCGAACCGAATAAGAGCAAGGCCGTGTCCCGCCCGGGATGCGGCCTTGTCGTCATGGATCGGGCCCTATATCAGATTTCGTTTCATAACACAGCGACGAAGATCATCGAGACACGGTGCCCCCTCCGTGTGACCTCGAACACTGTGGAGGGCTACAGTACCCGGGTTGTCAGCAAGTGATCCAACCCGCAGCCAGCGGGTATGGGTGGTCATCGCTGGTCCGCTGGGGTGGGTTGGCGCGCGCTTGCGAGTCCGCATCCAGGCGTCGACCGGTGCGTCTCCACCCGTCGACGCGAGTGTTCGGTAACAGGAGGACACAGATGTCCGAGACCTTGGCCGCCGATGGCGGCGGGCTTTCCCTTACCGGAAGCAATGTCACGTACGTCGTCATCGCCGCGGTCATCGCGCTGGTGGCGCTCGTCTTCGCCGCCGCTTTGACGAAGGCCGTGCTGGCAGCCGGCAAGGGCACCACCAACATGCAGGAGATCTCGGGGGCGGTCCAGGAGGGCGCCTCGGCCTACCTGCTCCGCCAGTTCCGCACCTTGGCGATCTTCGTCGTCGTCGCCGTGGTGCTGCTCTTCCTGCTGCCGGTGCACGACACCGACGGCAGCGAGATGGCCGTGAAGCTCGGCCGCTCGCTCTTCTTCGTGGTGGGCGCCGTGTTCAGCGCGTCCATCGGTGGTGCCGGCATGTGGCTGGCGACCCGCGCCAACCTGCGGGTGGCCGCCGCCGCCCGGGAGCGACAGGGTGGCCGCGAGGCGGCCATGAAGATCGCCTTCCGGACCGGTGGCGTGGTCGGCTTCCTCACCGTCGGCCTCGGCCTCTTCGGCGCCGCGCTCGTCGTCCTGGTCTACCGGGGTGACGCGCCGACGGTGCTGGAGGGCTTCGGCTTCGGCGCCGCCCTGCTGGCGATGTTCATGCGGGTCGGCGGCGGCATCTTCACCAAGGCCGCCGACGTCGGCGCCGACCTGGTCGGCAAGGTCGAGCAGGGCATCCCCGAGGACGACCCGCGCAACGCCGCCACCATCGCCGACAACGTGGGCGACAACGTCGGCGACTGCGCCGGCATGGCCGCCGACCTGTTCGAGTCGTACGCGGTGACGCTGGTGGCCGCGCTGATCCTCGGCCGGGCCGCGTTCGGCGAGGACGGTCTGGTCTTCCCGCTGATCATCTCCACGATCGGCGTGCTGGTCGCCATCGTCGGCGTCTTCATCACCCGGCTGCGCGCCTCCGACCGCAACGGCCTGACCGCGATCAACCGGGCCTTCTACATCTCCGCCGTGATCTCGGCGGTGCTGGTGGCGATCGCCGCGTACGCGTACCTGCCGGCGACCTTCGCCGAACTGGAGGGTGGCCTCGGCGACGTCGACCGCAACCCGCGCCTGGTGGCCATCGGCGCGGTGGTGATCGGCATCGTGCTGGCCGCCGCCATCCAGGCGCTGACCGGCTACTTCACCGAGACCAACAAGCGGCCCGTGCAGGACATCGGCAAGAGCTCGCAGACCGGCGCCGCCACCGTCATCCTCGCCGGCATCAGCGTCGGCCTGGAGTCGGCGGTCTACTCGGCGCTGCTGATCGGCGCCGGCGTCTTCGGGGCGTTCCTGCTCGGCGGCAGCTCCATCACGCTGTCGCTGTTCGCGGTGGCGCTGGCCGGTACCGGCCTGCTCACCACCGTCGGCGTCATCGTCGCCATGGACACCTTCGGGCCGATCTCCGACAACGCCCAGGGCGTGGCCGAGATGTCCGGTGACATCGACGAGCACGGCGCGCGGACGCTCACCGAGCTGGACGCGGTCGGCAACACCACCAAGGCGATCACCAAGGGCATCGCGATCGCCACGGCGGTCCTCGCCGCCACCGCGCTGTTCGGCTCGTACACGGACACCCTGCGCACCGCGTACGCGGACGCCGGGGTGGGCGACGTCGGGACCGAGATCCTCAACTCGCTGAACGTGGCCAACCCGCGCAACCTGGTCGGGTTGATCATCGGTGCGGCGGTCGTCTTCCTCTTCTCCGGGCTGGCCATCAACGCGGTGTCCCGCTCGGCCGGCGCGGTCGTCATGGAGGTACGCCGGCAGTTCCGTGAGCTGCCCGGCATCATGGACCGCACCCAGCGTCCGGAGTACGGCAAGGTCGTCGACATCTGCACCCGGGACGCGCAGCGCGAGCTGATGACCCCCGGCCTGCTCGCCATCCTGGCGCCGATCGCGGTCGGCTTCGGCCTCGGCCCGGGCGCGCTGGCGGCGTACCTGGCCGGCGCGATCGGCGCGGGCACGCTGATGGCGGTGTTCCTGGCCAACTCCGGTGGCGCCTGGGACAACGCCAAGAAGCTGGTCGAGGACGGCGCGTACGGCGGCAAGGGTTCCGAGTCGCACTCCGCCACCGTCATCGGCGACACCGTCGGCGACCCGTTCAAGGACACCGCCGGCCCGGCCATCAACCCGCTGATCAAGGTGATGAACCTGGTCTCGCTGCTGATCGCGCCCGCCGTGGTGGCGTACAGCGTCGGCGATGACCGCAACGTCGGCCTGCGGGTGGGCATCGCGCTGGTCGCCACGCTGATCATCGTGGCGTCGGTGGTCTTCAGCAAGCGCAAGGGCATCGCCATGGACGACTCCGACACCGGCGCGGGCAGCGCCGACCACCGTCCGGAGACCGTCAACGCCTGACATCGGCGGCACCGGGGTCCCCGTTCGACGCACCCGTCGGGCGGGGACCCCGGCCATCCGGACCGGTGCCACACCTGGCCGAAGGTCGTACGCTGCAACGCATGCGTACGTGCCGGGCGTCTGCCGCCGGAAAGCTCACGGTGGTCCTGGCCACGCTCGTCGTCGTGCTCGCCGGCTGCGGTGGTGGGCCCAGCCCACGGGCCTGGGCGGCCTCGGTCTGCGGCGCGCTCACCCCGTGGCGCTCGGAGATCAGCAAGTTGACCAGCAGCACCGATCAGCAGATGACGGCGCAGACCACTCCGGCGCAGGCCAAGGAGAACCTGGTGCGGCTCTTCGGCGGCGCGGAACAGGCCAGCGAGACCGCGCGCCGCAAGATCGAGCAGGCCGGCATCCCGGAGACCGACAACGGCGAGGCGATCTCCGCCGGTTTCCGTGGGTCGCTGGAGAAGATGCGGGACGCCTACGGCCGGGCCCGGGACACCATCGAGGGCCTGGGCACCGACCAACCGGCCGCCTTCTACGACGGCGTCCGGGCCGCCGTGGACACCCTGAACAAGGAGTACGACGCCAGCGCGCTGGACACCAGCCAGCTCAACTCCGAGGAGCTGAAACAGGCCTTCGACGAGGTGCCGGAGTGTCGCTGAACGGGCTCGGTGACACGCCGGCCGCGCAGTCGCTGCCGGCGCTGTTCCCCGTACCCGAGCCCGATCCGGCGCGCGCCGACCCGGTCACGTCGGGCCCGGCGACCGCGGGCCCGAGCCGGCGGCGCGGCGGTCCTGACCGGTCCGAGTCGGCCCATCCCGGGCCACCCCGTACCGACGACGCGGGTCGGCAACTCGTCTTCTTCGGCGCGGACGCCGCGGAACCGGCGGTCGCCGATCTGGCCGGGCTGCTCGCCGGGCCCGGCGAGGTGGTCCGGATGGGCGGCACCGCCCGTCTCGCGGTGCGGGTGGACGCCGCCTGGCGGGTGCACGTGCTCGTCGCCGAACTGGCGCTGCGTGGGCTGGCTGCGAGCTGGGAGCCGACCGAGGACCAGCGACACGCCGTACGGACGTCGTACACCCGGTTGTTGAAGCCGCTCGCGGTCGCCTGGCTGGACGGCCCGGCGAAGCGTCCACCGGCGGCCTTCCACCTGACCGGCCGGCGGCTGCGGTTGTGGCTCGCCGCCGCCGGAAGCCCGGAGCCACCGGGCGGATTCCTGCTCGGCCTCGGCGCGGGTGACCAGCGGTCCTGGGACGCGATCGGCGCGGCCCTCGCCGCCGCCGGCCTGGCCGGCACGCTGCTCGGCCCGGACGAGGGCGGCCCGGCGTACCGGATCACCGGCCGCCGCCGCCTGGCCCGCCTCGCCGAACTGGTCGGCGCCCCACCGCCGGCAGCACCGACGGACGCCTGGCCCGAACCGAGCTGACAGCCGCCTGGCGCTGACGCCCGTCGATCATGGAGTTGTGGTGGTGGACGTACTACTCCTTCGGGGCCTGAACGCCCACCACAACCCCATGATCGACGCGAGCGGGGGTGGTGTGGGGTGGGCTGTCTGGTGTTGGACAGCGGGGCTTGGATCAGCTGGTTGGGGGTCCCTCATCGTCACAGTGACCCGCTTCGAGCCCTACCCACGGTGTACGGTGGCGCCGTCCGGCAGTGCCGAGCACGGCGGGCGGGAGTCGACCGCCGCGCCGCAGCGGATTGCCGCCCGCGAAACCCGAAACGCGGACGGCGCGTTACGTTGGACATCCGGACCGCCGGTGCCACGGCGGGGTCGAGAGCGGTCGCTGTCGTAACGCCGGCAGGCCACGAGCAGGAGTGAGGTCGGGGAGAAACGTGCCGAGCAACGCTGGAACCACCCGTCTGGTCATCGTCGAGTCACCGGCGAAGGCCAAGACGATCTCGGGCTACCTCGGCCCGGGGTACGTCGTGGAGGCCAGCTTCGGTCACGTCCGCGACCTGCCGCGCAACGCCGCCGACGTGCCGGCCAAGTACAAGGGCGAGTCCTGGGCCCGCCTCGGGGTGGACGTGGACAACGGATTCCACGCTCTCTACGTCGTGTCCGCCGACCGCAAGCAGCAGATCAGCAAGCTGGTGAAGCTGGCCAAGGAGGTCGACGAGATCTTCCTGGCGACGGATGAGGACCGCGAGGGCGAGGCGATCGCCTGGCACCTGGTCGAGACCCTCAAGCCCAAGGTGCCGGTCAAGCGGATGGTCTTCCACGAGATCACCAAGCCGGCGATCCAGGCCGCGGTGGCCAACCCCCGGGAGATCGACCGGGACCTGGTCGACGCCCAGGAGGCCCGGCGCATCCTCGACCGTCTCTACGGCTACGAGGTCTCCCCGGTGCTGTGGAAGAAGGTCATGCCGAAGCTCTCGGCGGGCCGGGTGCAGTCCGTGGCGACCCGGATCGTGGTCGAGCGGGAACGGCAGCGGATGGCCTTCCGCACCGCCGAGTACTGGGACATCCTGGCCACCCTCGCCGTGGCGAACGCCGGTGAGGGGCCGCGCACCTTCAACGCGACCCTGATCGCCCTCAACGGCGACCGGATCGCCACCGGTAAGGACTTCGAGCCCACCACCGGCAAGGTCCGGGCCGGCGCGGGCGTCGTGCACCTCGACGAGGGCGGTGCCCGGGGCCTCGCCGCCCGGCTCGACGGACGGCCGTTCACGGTCACCCGGGTCGAGGAGAAGCCCTACCGCCGTCGCCCGTACGCGCCGTTCATCACCTCGACGCTCCAGCAGGAGGCGGCCCGCAAGCTGCGCCTGTCGTCGCAGCAGACGATGCGCACCGCGCAGCGCCTGTACGAGAACGGCTACATCACCTACATGCGTACCGACTCGGTGAACCTGTCGGAGACCGCCATCGCCGCGGCCCGCCGGCAGATCGTCGAGCTGTACGGCGAGCGCAGCGTGCCGCCGGAGCCTCGCCGCTACACCGGCAAGGTCAAGAACGCCCAGGAGGCGCACGAGGCGATCCGCCCGGCGGGGGACAACTTCCGTACCCCGGGCGAGGTGGCCAAGGAGCTGTCCGCCGAGGAGTTCAAGCTCTACGAGCTGATCTGGCGGCGCACCATCGCCTCGCAGATGACCGACGCCGTCGGCTCCAGCGTCTCGGTGCGCATCCGCGCGGTCTCCACCTCCCAGGAGGAGGCCGACTTCGGCGCGACCGGCAAGACCATCACCGACCCGGGCTTCCTGCGCGCGTACGTCGAGTCCAGCGACGACGAGAACGCCGAGGCCGAGGACGCCGAGCGCCGGCTGCCCACCCTGGTCAAGGACCAGCCGCTGACCGCCGACGAGCTGGCCGCGCAGGGTCACCACACCCAGCCGCCGTCGCGCTACACCGAGGCGTCGCTGGTCAAGGCCCTGGAGGAGCTGGGCATCGGCCGCCCGTCCACCTACGCGTCGATCATGCAGACGATCCAGGACCGGGGGTACGTCACCAAGCGCGGCCAGGCGATGATCCCCACGTTCCTGGCCTTCGCGGTGATCGGTCTGATGGAGCGGCACTACCCCCGCCTGATCGACTACGACTTCACCGCCAGCATGGAGAACGAGCTGGACGAGATCGCCGGCGGTGACCACGCCGCGGTCGACTTCCTCACCTCCTTCTACTTCGGCAGCACCAACGGCACCGGTGACCAGGCCATCGCGCACGCAGGTGGCCTGAAGAAGCTGGTCACCGAGAACCTGAGCGAGATCGACGCGCGCAGCGTCAACTCGATCCCGCTCTTCACCGACGACGAGGGCCGCGAGGTCGTCGTCCGAGTCGGTCGCTACGGGCCGTACCTCCAGCGGGCGGTCCCCGGCGAGCCGCCGGCCGCCCCGGCCGAGGGCGAGGAGGCCGCTCCCCAGGGCGACCGGGCGCCGATCCCCGAGGGCCTGGCCCCGGACGAGCTGACCCCGGAGAAGGTGCACGAGCTGTTCCTCGGCGGCAGCGGTGAGCGCAAGCTCGGCGACGACCCGGCGACCGGCGAGCCCATCGTGCTCAAGTCCGGCCGCTTCGGCCCGTACGTCTCCAGCGGCGAGCGCAAGTCCTCGCTGCTGCGCTCGCAGACGCCGGAGTCGCTCTCGCTGGACGAGGCGCTGCGGCTGCTCAGCCTGCCCCGGCTGGTGGGCGTCGCGCCCGACGGCGTCGAGGTGTTCGCCAACAACGGCCGCTACGGGCCGTACGTGAAGCGGGGCGAGGAGTTCCGCTCACTCGAGTCCGAAGAGCAGATGTTCACGGTCACCCTGGACGAGGCGCTGGCCCTGCTGGCCGCTCCGAAGACCCGGGGCCGGCGGGCCGCCGCACCGCCCCTGCGGGAGATGGGCGTCGACCCGCTGACCGAGAAGCCGCTGGTGATCAAGGACGGGCGGTTCGGTCCGTACGTCACCGACGGCGAGGTCAACGCGTCCCTGCGGCGCGGGCAGACCCCGGAGGCGCTGAGCATCGAGGAAGCGTCCGAGATGCTGGCCGACAAGCGGGCCAAGGGCCCGGCCCCGCGCAAGAAGGCGGCGGCGAAGAAGGCCCCGGCGAAGAAGGCCGCCCCGGCGAAGAAGGCGACGGCCACCAAGAAGACGGCTGCCGCCGCGAAGTCCACCGCCGCGAAGAAGACCACCACTGCCAAGGCGACGGCGGCCAGGAAGGCGGCCCCGGCGAAGAAGGCGGCTCCGAAGAAGGCCACCACCGGTCCTGCCGAGGGGTGACAACTTGATGCCCTAAATGGGTTAAATGTCCGATTTGGTGGCGGCGTTCTGGCGTGGACTGCCTAACGTGAGGGGATGTTCGCACTCCCTGTCCCGCGCCGCCGTGTTCTCGTCGGTGCCGCGGCGGGTGCGCTGCTGCTCGCCGTGGCCGCGATCGGCATCCGGACGATGGACGCGGACGACCCCTCGCCGGCCGCCGCCACCGCGTGGCGCTCTGCACCGCAGGCCGTCGCCCCCGGGTCGTCCGCCGCGCCGACCCGCAGTCCCGCCGACCGGCGGACCGTACGACTCGTCGCCGCGGGCGACGTTCTGATCCATCCAGCGGTGACCGACCAGGCGCGCCGGGACGCTGCCCGTGCCGGAGGCATGGACTTCGCCCCGATGTTCGCCGGGGTCGCCCCGGTGGTCCGCGACGCCGACCTGGCGCTGTGCCACCTCGAGACGCCACTGGCCGATCCCGCCGGCCCGTTCGCCGGCTATCCGTCGTTCAATGCGCCCCCGCAGGTGCTCGAAGGGCTGCGCGCCACCGGGTTCGACGGCTGCTCAACCGCCTCCAACCACACCCTCGACCAGGGCGCCGACGGGGTGGCCCGGACAATCCGCGCACTCGACGCCGCCGGGCTGGGGCACACCGGCAGCGCCCGCAGCGCCGCCGAAGCCGCCCGGCCCCGGATCTATCAGGTCGGCGACGTTCGCGTCGCGCACCTGGCGTACAGCCTGAACTTCAACGGGCTGAGTCGCCCCGCGGGCAAGCCGTGGCTGGCCAACCTGATCGATCCACCCAAGATCCTGGCCGCCGCCCACCGGGCGCGGGCCGCCGGCGCCGACATCGTCGTGCTCAGCCTGCACTGGGGTACGGAGTATCAGCACCTGCCGGACGCCGACCAGCGGGCCTGGGCCCAGCAGTTGATCTCCTCGCCCGACGTGGACCTCATCCTGGGCCATCACGCCCACGCGGTGCAGCCGTTCCAGCGCTTCGGCGACAAGTGGGTGGTCTTCGGCATGGGCAACGAACTGGCCCGGCACGAGGAGCCGATCGACGACAACCGCGAGGGTGTGACGGTCCGGGCGACCTTCACCGAGACGGCTCCGGGGCGCTGGAGGGTGACCCGGATGGAGGCACTGCCGACCTGGACCGACCTGACACCGGCCCTTCGGCTGGTCGACCTGACCGCAGCGCTTGCCGACCCGGGCACCCCGCCGGGTCGGCGGGACGACTACCGGGCGGCGCATCAGCGGGTGCTCGGCTACGTCCGGGCCCTGGGCGCCGGCCCGGACCAGGTGGTGGCGTCGGGCGGCTGAGCGCCACCGCCGCTACGACGCCGGCCCGCGCAGGGGGTGCTCTGCACCACATCCGGGATCGCGTGCCTACCCGTTGAGTCGGTACCGCCGTACCGTACTGCCATGCCGGTTGGTCGAACGAGGCGTGCGGGCGGGGAGAAACGGGGTGCCGTTCTCACTGCCGTGATGGACGTGCTCGCATCGCGCGGATACGAGAACACGCGGTTCGCGGACGTGTCGGCGGCCGGCGGCGTCGCGATCAGCACCCTCCAGACCTACTTCGGGTCGCGGGAAGACATGATCATCGAGGCCATGCGGGTGTTCACCGACCGGGAGGTCGCCGCCCTGCAGGCGGTTTCGGTCGCCGAGACCGACCCGTGGCGACGACTGGTCGCCCTGACCGACCGGAGCCTGCACAACTCGGCGAGCGAACGACGGATCCTGGTCGAGTTCTGGCGATCCGCGATGCGTGACGACGAACTCCGCGATCACAGCGCCGAGGTGCTGGCACGGTACCGGGCACCCTTCCTGGCCGCCGTGCGCGAGGGCGCCGAGCGGGGGGCGTTCACGCTGACCCACGACGCCGACGCGGTGACGGACTTCCTGCTCGCGGCTCTGGCCGGTCTGATCGTCTCGCGCGTCCAGCACCATGCCACGCCGTCACCCGCGAACTTCCGCGACGTCCTGCTCACCCAGCTCAGGCTGATGCTGGGCGTCCAGGACCCGGCTCCCCGTACCCGAACGGATTGAGGACGATGACCACCGTTGAGATCACCCGCTTTCGTGTGGCCGCGGAGCGCGCCGATGCCCTGCTGGCCGCCCGGCCCGCGATGCTCGACGACTTCCGGGCCGACCGTGCCGGCTTCCTCGGCGCACGGCTGATCCGACTCGATGCCGGGGAGTGGCTGGACATCGTCTTCTGGGCGTCGCCCGAAGACTTCGCCGAGTCCCGGCGCAAGGGCGCGAACCAGCCCGGCATCCAGGCGTTCTTCTCCCTGATCGACGAGGTGATCAGCTCCGAGGAGGGCACCACGACCGATCCGGTGGGTGCGTGATGCGCGCCGCATGGTACGACCGGCAGGGCCCGGCCCGCGAGGTTCTCCAGGTCGGTGAGTTGCCCGACCCCTCGCCGGGTGCGGGCGAGGTCCGGGTCCGCGTGTCGGTGTCCGGGATCCATGTCGGTGACCTGGGCAAACGGCAGGGCTGGTGGGGGTCGACAATGGCGTTTCCCCGGGTCGTCCCACACGGCGACGGGGCCGGAGTGATCGACGCCGTCGGGCCGGGTGTCGATCCGGCACGGGTCGGTGAGCGGGTCTGGGTCTACCTCGCCCAGTCGTACCGTCCGTTCGGCACCGCCGCCGAGTACACGGTGGTGCCGGCCCGGCACGCCGTACCGCTGCCCGCCGAGGTGCCGTACGAGCAGGCCGCCGGCCTCGGCATCCCGGGCATCACCGCCCACCGGTCGATCTTCGCCGACGGTCCCGTGCGGGGGCAGCGGGTCCTCGTCACCGGAGCCCTCGGCGCGGTCGGACGGGCCGCGGTGGCGGTGGCCCGCCGGGGCGGCGCCACCGTGATCGCGACGGTCCGTACGCCGGAGCAGGTCGACGAGGCGCTGAGCGCGGGCGCGCACCACGCGGTCGACACCGCCGGTGGCGACATCGCCGCCCGGATCCTCGACCGCACCGGCGGGCAGCCGGTCGACCGGGTCGCCGAGCTGGCCTTCGACGCCAACCTGGCGACGAACCTGGAGGTCCTGCGCATCGGTGGCGTCATCGCGACCTACGCGACCGGGGCCGCCGAACCCACCATCCCGTACTGGCCGCTGGGCTTCCAGAACATCACGGTCCGGTTCCTCAGCAACGACGACTTCCCCGAGTCGGCGAACGAGGCCGCCGCGACCGACCTGACGGCCGCGCTGGTCGCCGGTGACCTGCGCTATCCGATCGCCGCCCGGCTGCCGTTGGCGCAGATCGCCGAGGCGCACGAGTTGGTCGAGCGCGGCGCCCGGGGGCGGGTCGTCCTGGACGTCTGACGCCTCAGGCGCCGAGGACGTGGGTCAGGTGCGGGCTGGCGAAGACGCGGTGCGGGTCCAGGCGGTCGCGGATCGCCCGGAAGTCGGCGAAGCGGGGGTACGCCTCGGCGAGTGACGCCGCGTCGCGGTAGTGCAGCTTCCCCCAGTGCGGGCGACCGCCGAGCGCTGCGGTCACCTGCTCGAACGCCTGGAAGTACGGCTCGTACGGCATGCCGACGTACTGGTGCACGGCGATGTACGCGTTGTCCCGGCCGTAGCCGTGCGACAGCCAGATGTCGTCGGCGGCGGTGAAGCGCACCTCGACCGGGAAGAGGATCTTGAACGGGAGTTCGTCCACGATCCGGCGCAGTGCGGCGAGCGCCTCGGGCAGCGCCGCGCGGGGGAGGCCGTACTCCATCTCCACGAAGCGGACCCGGCGCGGGGTGCAGAACACCTGGTCGGAGCGTCCGGTGTACCGCCGTTCGGTGAGCGCCCGGGCGGAGACGGCGCTGATGCCGGGTGCCAGGGCCGGCACGGCCCGACCGAGGCGGCAGGCGCCCGCGAAGACGCGGTTGGACAGGAAGTCGTCGTCCAGCCAGCCGCGCCAGCGGGACAGCGGCCGGTCGTTGGCGGGTACCCGGTCGTTGGCCTTGACCTGGACCCGGGACGTGTAGGGGAACCAGTAGAACTCGACGTGGTCGTGCCGGCCGATCAGAGCGGGCAGGTCATTGAGCACGTCGTCGAGGGCGGCGGGGCGTTCGTGGGCGTGCAGCACGAAGGCGTCCACGCAGCGCAGGGTCACCTCGACCAGGACGCCGAGCGCGCCGAGCGAGACCCGGGCGGCGGCGAAGACGTCGGGGTGCTCGTCCGCGGAGCAGTGCAGCACCTCGCCCGTGCCGGTGACCAGGGTGAGGGCTTCGACGAAGGTGGAGAGGCAGCCGTAGCCGGCGCCGGTGCCGTGGGTGCCGGTGGAGATGGCGCCGGCGATGGTCTGTGCGTCGATGTCGCCCAGGTTGGGCAGCGCGAGGCCGTGCCGGGCGAGCAGTCCGTTGAGCGTGTGCAGGGGCATTCCGGCCGGTACGGTGACCAGTCGGCGTGCGACGTCCACGCTCACGCCGGTCTCCAGCTCGGACAACTCCATCCGCCGGTCGTCGGCGAGGGCGACGGCGGTGAACGAGTGACCGCTGCCCGCGACGCGGATGCGACCGCCGGTGGCGGCGGCGTCCCGGACGGCTTCCGCCACCTCGTCCGGCGAGCCGGGCCGCAGGATGGCGGTGGCGCTGCCACGCTGGTTGCCGGCCCAGTTGGACCATCCGGCGGTGAGCGGTGCGGTGCCGACCATGCGCGCTCCTCATTCATGAATATGAACTGACTTCATATCAGGAACGTTGTCCCTGGTAAATACCGCAATTGCGGTCCGCTCGTTGTACCGGTAGTCACGGACTCGTGACGTGGAGATATGTTCATCCGTCGAAGGGGGGTGGCGCCGAGTGTCCACACCAGCCGCCACGACCGGGCCGCTGCGCCGCGTACCGGTGCAGGGTCGAAGTGTCGCGCGGGTACAGCGCATGTTGGACGCCTGCGCCGAACTCGTCGACGAGGTGGGGTACGAGGGGCTGACCACGACCCTGCTCGCCGAGCGCGCCGAAGTGGCGATCGGGTCGGTCTACCAGTTCTTCCCGGACAAGCGGGCGATCGTGCAGGCGTTGACCCTGCGCACGATGGAGTCCTACCTGCAACGGCTCGACGAGCGCTTCGCCTCCGACGAGATGACCCACTGGTGGGACGGCGTCGACGCGGGGATCGACGAGTACATCACGATGCACCGCACCGTCCCCGGTTTCCGTACCCTGCACTTCGGCGACGTGGTCGACCTGCACCTGCTCGACGAGCAGCGGGACAACAACGGCGTCATCGCCGACCAGTTGGCCCGGGTGCTCACCGAGCGCTTCGGGCTGACCGACGTGCCGAAACTGCGCTTCGTCCTGGAGATCGCCGTGGAGGCCGCCGACGCGTTGATCAAGCTCGCGTTCCGGCGCAAGTCGGACGGCGACGAGCGGGTCCTGCTCGAGGCGAAGGCGCTGATCCGGGAGTACCTGCACCGCCAGGTCGACGGGTGCCAGAGCGAGCAGCGCGCCGAGGCCACCCAGTCCGCCTGACCTGGCGGTGCGCGTGAGCTACAGGAACGCGTGGCCCTCGCCGCGGTAGGTGGGCACGGTCGCGACGACCGTGTCCCCCTCGACCAGGTGCAGTTCGTTGACCCGTTCGCACAGCTCGCCCGCCTTGGCGTGCCGGAACCACACCCGGTCACCGACGCGCAGGGTGGCCGCCGCCGCGCCGGAGAGCGGGGTCTGCACCTCGCCGGCGCCCTCGGTGCCGACCAGCTTCAGGCCGGCCGGCAGCCACGGTCGGGGCAGCCGGCTGTCGGCGGCCTGGCCGGAGGCGATCCAGCCGCCGCCGAGCACGGTCGCCAACTCCGGCGTCGGCCGGCGGACCACCGCGCAGGCGAAGAACGCCGCCGGGGTGGGCCGCCAGGCGCGGTACGCGTCGAACAGCGTCGGCCCGTACAGGCCCGATCCCGCGGTGACCTCGGTGACCGCGGGATCGGCGCTGGTCGCGGCCACGCTGCCGGTGCCGCCGCCGTTGACGAACTCCAGGTCGGCGTGCTCCCGTACCGCCGCCACCGCCGCGCCCCGGCGGGCCAGCAGCTCGCGGTAGGAGCCGCGCTGGGCCAGCCTGATCGCGCCGGCCAGCAGCGCCCGCCCGGGCGGCGCGTCGCCCAGGCCGGCGATCTGCGCCTCGTACGACATGAGCCCCACCAGCCGGAAGCCGGCGCGCCCGGCCACGGTGGCGGCGAGCGCGCCGGCCGCCCGGGCGCTGTGCACCGGCGAGCGGCGGACGCCGACGTGCACCCCACGCAGCGGTCGCCAGGAGGCGTCCAGGTCCAGGCAGAGCCGTAGCTCGGCGCGCTGCCCCGGGGCGCGGACGGCGTCGACGAAGTCGAGCTGACCGGTGCCGTCGATCATCAGGGTGATCGCGGCGGCGAGCGTCGGGTCGCCCGCCAGTTCGGCGAGCGCGGCCCGGTCGGCGCTCGGGTACGCCACCAGCACGTCGTCGCTCAGGCCGGCCCGGACCAGCCAGATCGCCTCGGGCAGGGTGAACGCCATGACGCCCTGCCAACCGGTTCGGCGGAGCGCCCGGCCGATCAGGTCCCGGCTGCGTACCGACTTGCTGGCCAGCCGGATCGGCTTACCCGCGGCGCGGTCGGCCAGGGCGGCCGCGTTGGCGTCGAAGGCGGTGAGATCCACCACGGCGTACGGGGGGTCGAGATGGGCGGTCGCCCGGTCCAGGCGCTCGCGCAGTTTGTCGCTTTCGATGGCCACGTGTGCACGCTAACTGTCCGACGATGAATGCGAAATACCCTCGCATACGTCCCGGGCTGCGGTCGATGGCTTCGGCGGCCTAGGCTCAGCGAGCAGGAGAATGTCGCCGGTGGGGCGGCCCCCACCGGGTCTAGAGTGTTCCACCGGGGGTGCCCAGCGATGGGCCGGCACGTGGAGGTACGGCCATCGAAAGCCAGAACAGCGGCGAGTCGCCCGGCGTGTCGCGCGCGGGTGACCAGTCGGGCAACGCCGCCAACCAGTCCAACGGTGGTCAGGTCGACGCGTCCGGCTACGCCGCGATCCGCTCGGTACTGCGGATCAGGCCGTTCCGCCGGCTCTGGATCGTGCTCGGCGCGGCCTCCTTCGGCGACTGGCTCGGCCTGCTGGCCACCGCCCTGTTCGCCGCCTCGCAGGTGCAGGGGAGCACCGCCCAGGGTGCCGCGTTCGGCGGGGTCACCGCGATCCGACTGCTGCCCGCGTTGGTGCTCGGCCCGGTCGCCGGCGTCTTCGCCGACCGGTTCGACAGGCGCTGGACGATGGTCATCTGTGACCTGCTGCGCTTCGTGCTCTTCGCCTCCATCCCGCTCTACGCACTCAGCGGCGCCGCCGGTGGCCTGGTGGTCGGCTGGGCGCTGATCGCCACCTTCCTTATCGAGTCGCTCACCCTGCTCTGGATCCCGGCCAAGGAGGCCGCGGTCCCCAACCTCATCCCGCGGGCCCGCCTGGAGGCGGCCAACCAGCTCACGTTGATCACCACGTACGGCCTCACCCCGGTGGCTGCGGCCATCGGCCTCGCCGTGCTCGACCGTGGTGTCAGAGGCGCTGTGGGCGGCGACCTACCCGACTGGGCCGAGCCCGCTCAACTCGCACTCTGGTTCAACGCCTTCTCCCGGCTCGCCACCGCGTTGGTGGTGGCGTTCGGGATCAAGGAGATCAGCGACGCGCAGCGCGGCGAGGCGGGGCGTTCCGAGCAGAGCATGTTCCGGCAGTTCTCCGAGGGCTGGAAGTTCATCGGCCAGACCCCGCTCGTCCGCGGCCTGGTGCTGGGCATCTTCGGCGCGTTCGCCGGCGGCGGCATCGTGGTCGGCACGGCCAAGTTCTTCGCCAACTCACTGGGCGCCGGCGATGCCGCGTTCTCGCTGCTGTTCGGCGCGATCTTCGTCGGTCTGGCGCTCGGCATCGGGCTCGGCCCGATGGTCGTCAAGGAGATGTCCCGGCGTCGCTGGTTCGGCATGAGCATCGTGCTGGCCAGCGCCGCCGTGATGACCCTCGCCTTCGCCATCCACCTGTCCATGGCGATCGTCGGCGCGGTGCTGGTCGGCGCCGGCGCCGGGATGGCCTTCCTGGCCGGCACCACGCTGCTGGGCGGTGAGGTGGCCGACGAGGTGCGCGGCCGGGTGTTCGCAGTGGTGCAGATCGGCACCCGACTGGTGCTGATCCTGGCCATCGGGCTGAGCAGCGTGTTGGTCGGCGTCGGTGGCTCGCGCAAGCTGGAGATCGCCGACCTCGGCATCTCCGTGTCCTCCACCCGGCTGCTGCTGCTCGCGGCCGGCGCCGCCGGCATCTTCGCCGGGATCAGCGCCTTCGGCCAGATGGACGACAAGAAGGGCGTCCCGGTCCTCGCCGACCTCTGGGGTTCGATCCGGGGCCGTCCGCTGACGCCGGCCGAGCCGTTCGTCTCCGCCGGGCTGTTCGTGGTCTTCGAGGGCGGCGAGGGCGCCGGCAAGTCCACCCAACTCGCCGCGCTCGCCGAGCGGCTGCGCACCGACGGGCGCGATGTGCTGGTCACCCGTGAGCCCGGGGCGACGGCCGTCGGCCGGCGGATCCGGTCGCTGGTGCTGGACACCTCCGGCGACGAGGCGCCGTCCCCCCGCGCCGAGGCGCTGCTCTACGCCGCCGACCGGGCCCACCACGTGGCCTCCGTGGTCCGGCCCGCGCTGGTCCGCGGCGACGTGGTGATCAGCGACCGGTACGTCGACTCGTCGCTCGCGTACCAGGGTGCCGGGCGTACCCTCCCGGTCGACGAGGTCTCCTGGCTCTCCTCCTGGGCCACCGGCGGCCTCAAGCCCGACCTGGTGGTGCTGCTCGACGTCGAGCCGCGGACCGGCCTGTCCCGGGTCGCCGCGCGCAGCGGGGAGGCCGACCGGCTCGAAGCCGAGTCGATCGCCTTTCACGAGCGCGTCCGCTACGCCTTCCTCGACCTCGCCGCCGCCGACCCGAAGCGCTACCTGGTGCTCGACGCGTCACGACCGGCCGACGAGATCACTCAGCTGGTGGTCCGGCGCGTCGAGGAGATGCTCGGCAAGCCGGGCGGCATCGTGCACCCCCGACCGGCGCAGGGCCCGGACACCTCGGTACAGCCCGAGTTATCCGACGCGGAGCTGGTGACGATGGAGCACAAGACCTGATGCCGGACGTCTTCGCCGACCTGGTCGGTCAGGACGAGGCGGTGACCGAACTGCGCCGGGCCGCCGCCGCGGCGGCCGCCGTGCTGCGCGCCGCCGCGTCCGACCGGACGCCCGCGCTCGTCGCCGCCGGCGAGGCCGATCCCGCCCCCGACCCGACCGGCGGGATGACCCACGCCTGGATCTTCACCGGGCCACCCGGCTCCGGTCGCTCGGTCGCCGCGCGGGCCTTCGCCGCCGCCCTGCAGTGTGCGTACGGCACCGGTTGCGGCGAGTGCCCCGGTTGCCACACCACCATGGGCGGGACCAACGCCGACGTCCGGATGGTGGTGCCGGAGGGGCTCTCCATCGGCGTCGGCGAGATGCGCGCGCTGGTGCTGCGCGCGGCCAGCACCCCGTCCGGCGGGCGCTGGCAGGTGGTGGTCATCGAGGACGCCGACCGGCTCACCGAGGCGGCCGGCAACGCGCTGCTCAAGGCCATCGAGGAGCCGCCACCGCGGACGGTCTTCCTGCTCTGCGCCCCGTCCACCCACCCGGACGACATCTCGGTGACCATCCGGTCGCGCTGTCGGGTCGTACCCCTGCGGCAGCCGCCGGCCACCGCGGTGGCCGAGGTGCTGGTCCGTCGGGACGGCATCGCGCCCGACGTGGCGCAGTGGGCGGCGGCGGCCGCGCAGGGGCACGTGGGTCGGGCCCGCCGGCTGGCCCGCGACCCGGAGGCCCGCAAGCGGCGTGAGGCGGTGCTCGCCGTGCCACGCCGGCTGACCGGCGTGGGCGCGGCGTTCGACGCGGCGTCCGCGCTGATCGAGGCGGCCGAGGCGGAGGCCGAGGCGTCGGTCGCCGAGGCCGACGCGGCCGAACGGGCGGCGCTGGAGACGGCGCTCGGCGCGGGCGGCACCGGCCGGGGCGCGGCCGGCGCGATCCGGGGTGCGGCCGGCCAGCTCAAGGAGCTGGAGAAGCGGCAGAAGTCGCGGGCGACCCGCGCCCAGCGGGACGCGCTGGACCGGGCGCTCGTCGACCTGGCCGGCTTCTACCGGGACGCGCTCACCATGGCGCTGCGCGCACCTGTCGACCCGGTGCACACCGACACCGCCGCGCTCGCCGGCGCGGGGGCCCAGAAGTGGGACGCCGAGGGGTCGCTGCGCCGGTTGGAGGCCGTGCTCGCCTGCCGGGCGGCGATCGACGCGAACGTCAAGCCGCGCATCGCCGTGGAGGCGATGATGCTCGCCCTCTGGAAGGGCTGACCCGCAGCTCCCACCGGTTGTCCACAGCCATCGACACGTGCGATTGCTGTGCGGTACGGTCCGGTGTGCCGTGGTGACGGTGACGGCACGCTCAGTGAGGACCCGTCCGGGAGGAGTCGCCGATGCCGCGGGGGGAGATCGACGAGGCCTGGATCGAGGAGGCGGTGCGGCGCTACCGCCGTATCGAGTCGTTGCAGGCCGAGTTCGACCAGGCCGTGTCGACGGTCGAGGTCACCGTCCGCTCGCCGGACGGCCTGGTCGAGGTGGTGGTCACCGCCGCCGGGCGGATCACCGACGTGCGGTTCCTGGGGCCGTTGCACGCCCGCAGCCCGCGCGACGTGGCCGGCTCGGTGCAGGCCGCGGTCACCGCGGCGGCGGACGCCGCCGAGTGGGCCCGGGAGAAGCTGCACAACGAGACGTTCGCCGCCTACCGACCGCTCGCGGGGGCCTGACATGGACACGCTGCGCGCCCTCTCCGCCCGGCTCGACGAGGCGAGCGCCACGCTCACCACCCTGTCCCACACCGTCACCGCCAGCGATCCGGCCCAGGCCGCGTTCGGCGCGGACGCGCCGGGCCGCCCCGGCGAGATCGGTCGCGCCCTGCACCGGCAGTGGGCCGCCGCCACCGACGACCGGGCCCGCGAGGCGCGAGCCGCCGCCGGCCGCCTCGCCGCCGCCGCCTCGGCGGTCCGCGAGGCCGCCGACCGGTACGCCGAGGTCGACCGCGCCGCCCGCCGCCGGATCACCGGAGAGCCGTGATGGACCCACTGGACCGGCTCGCCGAACCCGGCCTCGACCTGCTGCGCCGGGTGGACGCGTTGCTCGCGGCCGGCGTTCCCGAAGGGCACCGGGTGTGGCCCCTGCTCCGCCGGATGCAGGTGCTGCCGGGGGACGCCGTCCGGGGCTTCCTCGACCTGCACCCGGCGCCGCTCGCCAGCGCCGGGCACGCCGTGCGCCGGCTGGTCCGGGGGTACGACGACGTGGGCGCCGCGCTCACCGACCCGGTGCTCTGGTCCGGGCCGGCCGCCTCGGCGTACGGGCAGGAGCGTGCCGCGTTGCTGCGGCACCTGGACGAAGGCCCGGAGAGCCTGGTCGGGCGGATGGAGTCCACCGCCGGGTACGCGGACGCGCTCGCCGACTGGGTGGAGGGCAGCCGTCTCGCCCTCGCCCGGACGCTTGCCGACGTGCTGCGCTCGGCCGAGGCGGTGGCAGTGGTCGCCGCCACCGCCGCCGGTCCACCGAACCGCCTGACCCCGGTCGGGCCGGGCGTCGCCGACGCGGCCGAGATCGCCGCGCGGGTGCTGGCGGTGCTCTGTGTCGCGTACGACGGCGCCGAGACCCTGCTGCGCCAGTGGGCGCCGAGCCTGGCCGAGTCCTCCTGGCGGCAGCCGATCCAGGGCCGTCCCCGCTACGACCAGCACACCCGGGTCGGCTGGTAGTTCCGGACCGCTCGCGGCCATGGCACCGGGCTGGTTCGCGGCGTTGTCGCGGTCTCGGCTCGCCCGCCGGCCCTGGTGTCGTCGGCGGACGGGCCACGGCGTCGCTCGTGGGCGCCAGAGCAGATTCGGCGTCCACGGCGACGCCGTGGTCTTCCCCCTGCACCCCCCGCAGGTCTGCCTCCACTCAACGCCGCCCGGCAGCGTTTGTCCCCTCTCCGGGCGCGGATTCAACCGTCCGGGCGAGGACCATCGGCACGACGGGTGGCCCGGCAATCGGTCGAGTCGACGGTCATGAATGGCATTGGAGGCATCGCCCCCGACGTCCTCTGCGGTGATCCGTCGTAGGGTGGGGGGATGGGCATGCTCTGCGCGGTCAGCTTCAACCGGTACGGGCGCCTCTACTACCTCGACCCGGGCGACCTGCGTCCCCAGGTGGGCGACCGGGTGCTGGTGCCGACCGACGACGGCCCCGAGGTGGCCGAGTGCGTCTGGGCCGCCCAGTGGGTGAGCGAGGAGACCGACGGCTTCCCCCGGCTGGTGGGGTTGGCCGGCGACGACGACCTGCGCCGCGACGAGGCGCTGCGCCGCCGTAAGGCCGAGGCGAAGGTGGCGGCGAAGCGGCTGATCCGCGCGCACGGCCTGCCGATGAAGGTGGTGGCCGTCGACCACGTGCTCGGCTCCGCCGACGGCGGCGGCGAGCGCAGCACGGTCTACTTCACCGCCCCGCACCGGGTGGACTTCCGGTCACTGGTCCGCGACCTGGGCGCCACCCTGCACTGCCGGGTCGAGCTGCGCCAGCTCTCCGCGCGCGACTCGGCGCGGGTCCAGGGCGGTATCGGCTCGTGCGGTCGGGACCTGTGCTGCGCGACGTTCCTCACCGACTTCGAGCCGGTGACCATCCGGATGGCCAAGGACCAGGATCTGCCGCTCAACCCGCTGCGCATCTCGGGAGCCTGCGGTCGGCTGATGTGCTGCCTCAAGTACGAACACCCGCTGTACCAGCGCTTCCAGGAGACCGCGCCGGCCGTCGGCAGTCGGGTGACGACACCCGAGGGCAGCGGTCGGGTGGTCGGCCACAGCGTGCCCCGCGACGCGGTGACCGTACGCCTCGACGCGGACGGCTCCCGCTGCTCCTGCTCCCGCGCCTCCGTGTGTGCTCCGAGACAAGCCCACGACCAGCACTACACCCCCTAACCCCCGGCCCCCCCGCCCCCGGCCCCCCGCCTGACGCCGTTGATCATGAAGTTATTGCCATCGCTGTCGGCGTGTCGGAGCAATAACTTCATGATCAACGGGGGTGTGGATCTGTCAGGTGAGGACTACCGGGGGTTCCGTTAGGTGGGGAGTCAGGGGGGTTTTGGGGGTCAGCCAGCTTGCCGTGGGGGACTGGTCGGGGTTGACCTGCCAGTCGCGGGAGACCCGGTCGACGCCGATCGGGTAGACGGTCAGCGTGCCGTCCGGGTCGATGCGGATCCGCAGGAAAGACTTGGAATCCTCGATGCCCTGGCCGGCGAAGAGTTCGTTGACGTTCACCCCGAAGGCACCCGCCACCAGCAGGTACGCCGCGACCAGTTGGCTGGACAGCAGGCCGATGACCGGGCCGTACAGCACCACCGCGGCGACCGCCGGCAGCGGCCACGGCCAGAAGTAGAACGGCAGCGCCAACCAGACCCAGGTGCCGCCGGCGGCGAGGGCCACATGGGCCACACCGTGGCCGACGCCGAGCAGCCAGTGCCGCGCGTGCCGCTTGCCGCTGGCGCTGGGCGGCTTGGCGAACAGGACCGCCGCGATCACCGTCACGAGCACCATCAACACCAGCGGTACGCTGAACAGCCGCTGATTGGTGCTGTCCGCCCAGTTCGCCGTCGCGCCCGCCATGGCCAGCATCAGCAGGGTGTGCAGGGTACCGAGCAGGGTGGCGAAGCCCGGGTTGCGGAACGGCAGTCGACCGAAGATGCCCCAGCCGTAGCGGCGTGATCGGGCCGCGTCCGGATAGCGCGCCACCAGGTCGTACGGCTGGGTGCGGCTGGCCCGCCGGGCCAGCGTGTCGCGCGGCGGCACCTCGATGCGCTCGGGGAGCTTGTGGGTGGGGTACAGGTACGCCCCGCCGCCGCCGCAGGTGATCAACTCCCGGTCCGGACCCGCGTAACGGGCGTAGTGGTGCAGGTCCCCGGAGAGCAGCAGCCGCACCCGAGCCCCGGTCGGGCCGATGATCGTCCGCACGAAGTAGTCGATCGAGTCGTACGCTGTCGGCTCGTCGGCGGCCTTGACCCAGGTTGGCGACGGCGTCGCGATGATCACCTTCGACTCGGGGGTGAGTCGCCGGGCCACCTCGTCGAAGTAGGCCAACTGCGGGTCGTCCAGGTACGAGCCGGACTGGTCGTCCACGCCCAGCAGCCACCAGCCGGCCGGCAACTCGACGGCGAAGTACGACCGTGACTGTCCGGTACGCCAGCCGGCGAAATTACGGTCCCGGGAGCGGACGAACAGGCGCAGGAAAGCGGTCAGGCCGTCGTACCAGTCATGGTTTCCCGGCACCGCGAACAGCGTGGGACGGTCGGGCGGCGTCGCCGGAAGCGCGGCCTGGTACGGGCCCTTGCAGCGGTTCTCGTACTCCGCGTAGGCCGCCGACGGATAGACCTGGTCGCCACCCATCACCAGGGTCTGCGCGCGGGGCAATCGGTGCCCGTCCACGGTCAGCTCCGGCTGCGCGAGCAGGTACGCGACGGAGTAGGTGGCGTGGAAGCCATCGCCGAGGTCGGCCACGTAGTCGAGCCAGAGCCCACCGTCCGGGCCGGCCTGGCGGAAGACGCCGTCGCCGAAGGCGTTCTGCAGTTCGCGCTTGTCGAGGTACGCGCCGAAGAGGATCGCCAGCAGCGTCCGGATGCCGGTGCTGATCAGCAGGAACGGCGCCAGCCAGGGCACCGGCTTACGGGGGGTGAAGCCCAGTTCCAACGGGTCGGTGGAGCGTGGGCGGCGAGGAGCCGGCTCGCCGTCGGGTTGTTCGTCCGCCGGTGCCTGGTGATCGTCGCGTTCGTCAGTCACTCGCCGCAGCGTAGTACCGGTCTCCGTGCAGCGCTGTCCGGTAATTAGCCGGATGGCGGCGCTTGTCCGTTTGGCGGTGTCGGGAGCGTCGGGGGTATCCCGCTCGGCCCGGGGTCGCGGGGTGCCGTACACTTGCTGATCGTTGCCGCCTTAGCTCAGTCGGCTAGAGCGACGCACTCGTAATGCGTAGGTCGACGGTTCGATTCCGTCAGGCGGCTCGGTACGGAAGCCCAGGTCATCATTGGCCTGGGCTTCGCCGTTTCTCAAGGTCCACGACACCGCCGCCGGACGTGTCGGTCCGCAAATGGTCCGCATCCCGCGCGGCAACCGCCTCGTCCAGCCGGTACGGTCGCAAGGCTCCGACGAACGACTCGATCCGGTCCAGGTCGTCGGGTTGCAGGCCGCGGTTTGCGTCGGGCGCGATCAGAAGTGCTTGCCCACCGGCGGTCAACTGATCACGTAGAGGGCCTGGCGGGGGCAGTGCCTCATCGTCAGTCCAGACAAGTTTGCGACCCTGAGCCAGCACGGCGCGAGCCGCAGCAAGCTTCAATGGCCAACAAGCAGGACCCCGTGGCATCGGATCAGCGGTGATCGCCCGAGCCAGCGGGGGCAGGTGCCACAGGTACTCAAGCCGGCGCGCATCGAGGCACCATGTGGTGCACCAACGGATGTCCATGATGGCGGAAGCACGGAGGGACCGGATCCGGTCGATCAGCGCGGGCGCCCAGCGGACGACGTATGGCACCTGGTCGGTGTCCGACCAGACCTGACTCTTCCTGGGTGGCCCGCCCCAGCCTGGCCGGTTCGCGTTGATGACGCCATCCACATCCAGCAACCACACAGGGCGTCCGGGAGGCAGGTCCGACCCTGCTTCCTCACCGTTAGATCCGGCCACGCCCCGCACGATAGAGGAACGGCGGCAGGGCCGAACCGGATGTGACCGCGCCTGCGCGCAGTCCGCATCCAGTCGACAAGAGGTCGGCGGATCGCGGAGGAGTGGTGTGCGATGTCGAGAGCTGTTTCCACTGCTGGATCGCCATGTGCCCAGGTCGGTCGATCGTCCATCTTGATCTAGTAATGCGCAGCACTCCGATTCGGTGGCAACAGGCCCGCAGCTATCGGTCTGCGCGAAATTCACCTCTAGCGATGTGGCGGGGGTCTCGTAGCATAGATGCGGGACGTTGGATCGGGGTACGCGGGAGGACTGGCATGAAGTTCGACATGGGGGCGCAGACGCTCGGCAGTTTGACCAAGCAGACGCAGAGTTCCTCCGATGATCTCGGTTCTCTGATCAAGCAGTTGATCGCTGCGGCCGAGCCGTTGCAGGGCAATTTCAACGGGGCCGGCCGGGTGGCCTTCGATTCGTTCAAGGCCAACGCCGATTCGATCACCGCCGAACTCAACTCTGCCCTGGGCGCGATTCTGGGCGGCCAGAGTGGAATGGACTCCGCCTTCGGTCAGGGCGATACCGAGATGTCGGACAATGCCCGGTCGTCCGAGGGCACCGCGAACTTCGACGCCGCCAGGTTCTCCAGCAGCCGCTGACACGGGGAGTGACAGTCATGACAGACCGACGCAGCTTCGACACCGGCACGTCGCAGCAGGTGCAGGGTGACCTCGCCGGCATCATCGCCCGCCTCGAGGCGGTGATCTCGCAGCGCAGCTCCGACGTCGCGGCGGCGATGGCCGACTTTCAGGCCGACGGGGTGTCCGAGGAGTACCGCACCGTCGAGGACCGGTGGAACCGGGCGGCGGGCGAGGTCCGCACGATCATCGACCTGGTCAAGACCACCATGACGAAGAACGACGAGACGGCGAACACCACGTTGTCCCGTGCCCGCTCGGCGGTGCAGTCGATCGGTTGAGCCGGTATCCGACGAGTTGTTGACGAGGGAGCACGAGCGTGAGCGCGTGGGATATCTCCCCCGGGGGAGTGCGCGACGTCCTGACTCGTACCCATGCCGCGGCCATGCCCTTCGAGGGGCAGATGACGAGCTTGAACTCGGCGTTGGAGGGATCTGCCGCCGAGTCCAGTTCGGAGATCGTGGGCCAGGCGCTTCAGGGCTTCGTGGAGTCGATTCGGACGGATCTCGAGTTCGTGTTCACTCGCACGGGGGCGTGCATGCAAGCGGCGGCGCAGGCGACGAACGCCTACGTCGAGGGTGACCTGGAAATGGCCGCGAACGCGCAGCGCAGCGCGGCGGCGGCGCCCGACCCGTCGGCCACGATGCCGGGGCCGGGTCGACAGGCGGTGCCGCGATGATCAACCCGGGGGAGATCCCGCAGATCCCCGGCAACATGGACGCGCTCGCCACTCATGCCCAGACGGTCAAGACCGCCGGCGTGGACTTCGCCAACACCGGCCAGGCGGTCGACAGCACCTGGCAGGGACTGGCGGCGGTGTACAAGGCACCGGAGGCGACGCAGCTCTTCGCCGCCACCGGTCCGGTGCGTACGGTGTCGGCCT
This sequence comes from Micromonospora sp. WMMD729, assembly GCF_049315225.1. Classification (NCBI taxonomy): domain Bacteria; kingdom Bacillati; phylum Actinomycetota; class Actinomycetes; order Micromonosporales; family Micromonosporaceae; genus Micromonospora; species Micromonospora sp. WMMD729. Next base: position 160,782 of record NZ_CP186059.1, read on the forward strand.
CGGTGGGCGAGGACATCCAGGCCGTCGGAGCCGCGCTGGCCACGTACGCCACCGAGGTCAGGGAGATCAAGGCGCAGCTCGCCGCGCTCAAGGTCCAGGCGGAGCAGTTCGTCGGCTCCATCAAGGACGACGAGGACTGGCGCGAGGACCAGGGCAAGGTCGACAAGCACAACGGCCTGATCACCGCCGTGAACACGCAGGTGGCCGCATTCTTCGAGGCGCAGCGCAAGTGCGCCAACACCATCAACGCCCTCTACGGCGGCCGCCAGTACCGGGCCGACAACGCCGACGGCCAGGCCGAGGACGGCGAGTACGGCTTCACCGCCGACACGCTCAACGCCGCTGCCGGCGAGGACGGCGCCCTGCCCTGGGGTAGCAACGAGGAGCACGACCGTGGCTTCCTCGGTGACGTGGGGGCGTTCTTCGTCGGCGTCGGCGAAAGCTTCATGACCATGCTCGGGGACCTGGGCTCGCTGATCGGCCGGGATCCCACCACCGGTGAGTGGAGCTGGGGCACCGCCGGCCAGTCATGGCTGGGGCTCGGCAAGTTCGTGTGGGCGGTCTCGATCTACATCAACCCGGTGACGATCGTGATCGACCAGACGGTCGGCATGCCGTTCATGGAGCAGCGCGAGGCCGGAAACCTCCTGCTCAACGCGGGCAAGACCATCATCGCGTACGACACCTGGGGCGAGGACAAGTCGAAGGCGGCCGGCATGGCCACCTTCAACATCGTCTCGGCTGTCGTGGGCACGAAGGGTGCCGCCTCCGGGCTGCGCGGTGCGGGCGCGGCCGTCAACACCATCCGAGGCAGCGCCACCGCCGCGCGGGTCAGCGCCGCGCTGGTCCGTACCGGTAACTGGCTCGACAAGCTGCCCACCGTCAGCGAGGTGGCGATCAACTTCGCCAGGAAGTTCGACATCAAGATTCCGCAGCTCGGGTTGGTTCCGGCGATCGCCGGCGATGTGCCGATCGGGCGTGGCTTCGACGTCGAGATGCCCACCGTTCGCGGTGGCGACGCGATGCACATGGACGGCGGCAACGGGCCGGGTAGCCACCTGCCTGGCGGGAACACGCCGGGCGGCCACGTCCCAGGTGACCTGACGCCCGGCGGGCGCATTCCGGATGGGAACGCCCCCGGTGGGCACCTCCCTGACGGCAACACCCCGGGCGGCAACCTCCCGGACGGCAACACGCCCGGCGGCAACCTCCCCGATGGCAACGGGCCTGGTGGCAATCTGCCGGACGGCAATGGACCTGGTGGCAACGTGCCGGACGGCAACGGGCCCGGCGGTAACGCGCCGAATGGCAACGCGCCTGACGGGAATCCGCCGGGCGGGGGGAACCCCGATCGCGGGCGGGATCTCACGCCGGATGAGCAACAGCGGTTCGTTGATCAGGCCGAACGGCTCAATCCGGCAGCGCGGGCCCAGGCGTTGGAGTTGCTCGCCCGTACCGATCTGCCGGACGGTGTGGCCAACCGCGCCGTCCGGGACTTCGTCGACCTACAGGATTCCGGGCGGTTGGCGGGCAGTGCGGATCGGCAGGCCCAGGTTCTGCGCGACATGATGGATCAGTTGGGTGGAGACCGTTCCGCCGCGGCGGGAGCGGCCGCTGAGTTGCGCGCCGCGAACGACGTCCTCAACAGCCCCGACCTGATGCCTGGCTCCAAGATCGGTATCAGTGTCAAGAACGAGCCTGTCGATCTTGGCACCGGTACGGTAGTCCATACCGGTGACGTCCCCGAGTCGGATCTGGTGTACCAGACCAGGGACGGCAAGGTGCATTTGGACGAGGTCAAGGCGACCGCGCAGACGGTAGCCAATAAGCTCAGTGAGAAGCCCGAGCAGTTGGACCGGATGCTTGAATGGCGGGCGGCAGATCCCGCAGGGCGAGAAGTGAGCTACCGCGTCGGGACCGACGAGGGGTTGAAGGGCTTGTTTAGCATGACCAACCCTGAGCCGAAGCAGTATGCGCTCGACCGGATCGCCGATGCCGACGTGCCGGTCCAGATTGGCGGGCGCACGTTAACTCCGGATCAGCTGCGCCAACTGCGTGAGGCGGCGGCGCAGGCGGCAGCGGATCCAGCGCACCCCATGAAGCGGGGCCAGGCGGGGGCCTGGTTCGACGAACACCTGCCGAACCTTGCTGCGGCACGCGACTTCCTCAGGCCCTATGGAGTTGACTTCCTGTGAGCGAATCTTTGGTACCGCCCGAACTGTTGGCCCTGCCGCCCTCGTGGCAGGCGGCGGAGTCTGGGCGACGTCACCCCGTGATCAGGGACCTGCCGGCCGACCCTGAACACCGGTCGCTGGCGCTCTCGGCCCTGGAAGCGTGTCTGGCCTTTCAAGTGAACTCCGCCGCTCGTTACGGCGACGACCCGAACTGGGGGTTGCCCGAGGCGTTCTCCAACGACGACTGGTTCCTGCTGCAGATAAGGCTCAAGCGACGGCTGCCGACCCTCGCCGACGTGACGCGCACGAACGTGCGTGACTGGCTGCAGGGGGACGACGTGGTGGAGATACTCGAAGCCACGTGGACCGAGCCCCCGGATGAGCTCGTCGAGGCGGTCGGGCAGATGTGGGCGACCTTCATCGTCAATGGCCTGACCGTGGATCTGCTCCGTTGGTTCGGGTGGGTCGCACGGGATCATCTGGTTGTCGCAGAGCGTGCCAGGGCGCTCGACCTCCTCAAGTGGGCCACTCGGCGCCTGCCGTGGCGTCACGCGATCCAAACCATTTCGGCGATTCTGAGTCTCGGCGGGTCGGATGAGCGTGCCTATTTTGACCAGCTGGCGAATGATCCGGACCTGCACGAGAAGACGCGCGCAGAGGCGGCAAGCAAGCGGTGGCTCATCGACAGCGAGCGCGCGCGAACCTAGATCCATCGCTGCTCTCAAGACTCAGACAACATTGTCGGCCGTTGACAGTGACCACCCGGCCAGCCAGCTCATCCCGGAGTAGCACTGTGCGAGCCGAGTAGGACGACGTTGAGATCGAGGACGACCTGCGGGTGACCTCTCGGGTCTCAGCGGTTCCGAGGAGAAGAAAAGCTACTTCGATCTTCTGGCGAGCGATTCCGGCCTCCACAAGAAGACCCGCGCCGAGGCGGAGAGCGTGAGCCGGTTCATCGACCGTCAACCGGAGCTGATCTAGCGGGGGACGTTCAGACCGTAGCGGCGCAGCACCGCCCCCAGCGTCTCGTACGGCGCGCCCGGGCCGCCGTCCAGTCGGTACCACCACGCCCGTCGGGCGCCCCGCCCGAAGGCGCGGCCCACGACCACCTCCGGCTCGGACTCGACGGGACGCTCGTGATGGCCGACCAGGATCCCCCACGGCAACGCCGGCATGCTCGGCGTGCTCGACCGCAGCCCGCCGGACCGGCCCGGATGCACGGTCACGATCATGCTGCGGGCGGTACCCGCCACCTTCTCGGCGAGCCCTTCGAGCGTCGCCGCGTCGACGACCGACAGGGGCGGGCCGGCCAGCCGGAGCTGTTCGCGGACGCCGACGTCGACCCGCTCGACCGTCAGGACGCCGAGCGTCGCCGACTCGCCCTCGCCGCCGACGATGGTCAGGCTGGTGGGCGATGGCGCGCGCGTTCGACAGAACGCGGTGAGTTCGTGGCGTGACCACGGCTCGGTGGCCGGCTCCGCGACACCCCACCCGATCGGATCGCTGCCGGTGAGGGCGCGGATGGCGGCTTCGGCACCGGCGCCCAGTCGCAGTGCCTCGGTGGCGGGGTGCACGGTGACGATCTGGATCTCCAGGCCGCCCGTCCACGGCGTGTCGGTGGGCAGGGATCCGACGGGCTGCGTGGCGTCCGACCTGGTGAAGCGGTGACCGTCCCAGCGCAGCGGCAGCCCGGTGAGCCCGTCGCGGTACTCCTCGCCCGCCCGCACCACCCACTGGCCCTGCGCCTGGGCGAGCATCGTCTCGAACGGGTACGTGATGACGCCGTCGGCCGGCGTGACGACCTGGAGCAGCAGTTTGTCGCGTACCGCGTCGACGGCGGCCTGCGCGAGCCACGGTGCCAGACCGACCACCGCGCGGTCCTGGTGCAGGACGACCGCCCGGTCGGTGATCGTGTCGGTCGCGCCGGTCATCGGCCCGTCCATGTCAGCCCTCCGGTGATCTCGACCAGCGCGGCGGTGAAGCGGCGGGCGACGTCCGCGGCCTGCGGGTCCGCGCCCGGCGCGCGGCTCTCCACCCACCACACCGGCTCGGGTACGTCGTCGGCGTCGGCGAGGTCGAGCAGCCGCCGTGCCTCGCCGGGCACCCGGACCAGGCGTGCGGCCTCGACGCTCAGCAGCAGTCGCCCGTCGACGGGGTCGAACAGTTGCACCAGCCCGGCCGCCTTGACGGTGTCCATCTTCAGTTCGGCGCCGGCCGCGAGCAGGGCGCCGAGCATCGCGGCCGGATCGGGTTCGGCGCGACACAACGCCACCGTGTCGAACGTCATCAGTGCTCCTTCGTCTCACCGGCGAACGCGGTCTGCACCATCCGGGGACCGTCGCCGGGGCGGATCAGCTGCGCGCGGCCGGTCGGCAGAACCATCGGCCGTACGCCGGAGAAGAGCTGGCCCTCCGTCCGGTCGCCGGACATGAGCAGGCTGAGGCAGCCGGCCTCCCGTACGGCCAGTGGGAACGGCTCGAACAGGCCGCGTGAGGCGCCGGCCACCCGGCGGGCCAGCACGACGTGCAGCCCGGTGTCGCGCCCGGCCGCCACATGCGGCACCAGCGCGCCGAGCGGCTGCGTGGCCGACGCGGCCAGGATGTCGTAGTCGTCGATGAGCAGCACGATCCGGGTACGCGCCGCCTCGGGCGACTGCCGTTTCGCCAGCTCGTCGGTGACCGCCCGGGACAGTTGCTGGGCGAGGGCCGGGTTCGGGGCGTACCCGCCGCAGTAGGCGTCGGGCACCACGTCGGCGAGGGCGCGGCGCGGGTCGAACACGGCGAATACCAGTTCCTCGGAGTCGTACTGCCCCATCAACTCCTCGGCGACCAGGCGCAGCAGGTTCGTCTTTCCCGTCCGGGGGTCACCGAGCACGAGGAGGTGTTGGTCGCGGCCGAAGAGGTCGAGTACGGCGGGGGAGAAGTCGTGTTCGTAGCGGCCGAAGGGGATCACCCCGTGACCGGAGGGGGTGCTGGCGAGGTCGGCTACGGGGAGCACGGCGGGCAGGACCCGTACCGGTGGCGGCAGTGGTCCCGTCCAGGCGTCCCGTACCGAGCGGGCGGCCGTGACCAGACCGGCGAGCGCCGGGTCGGGGACCCCGTCCAGGCGGGGTAGCGCCACCTGCGCGAAGAGCTTCGCGCCGGTCAGCGCCCGACCGGGCTGATCCGGTGGTACGGCGCGGGCCTGCCTGCCGTCGATGCTGGACTCGGCGGGTTCGGTGAGCCGCAGCTCGACGCGATTGGCGAAGGCGACCTGCTGCGCGGCGCGCACCTCGTTCCATCGTCGGGCCGTGCCGATGACGTGGATGCCGTAGCGACCGCCCCGGGCGAGCAGGCTGTGCACCTTGGTCTCCAGGCTTTCGAACTCCGCGTTCAGCTGCCCGTACCCGTCGATCAGCAGCACCACGTCGACGCAGCCGACCTCGCTGCGTACGCTCTCGTCGGCGTTGCGCAGGTCCTCGACCGAGTCGAACTGGTGCCGGGTGAAGAGGCGTTGCCGCCGGGTGAGCATGGCGTGGACCTCGTCGACGACACGGCGTACCCGTTCCCGGTCCTCGCGGCCGGCGACACCCCCGACGTGGGGCAGTTCGGCGAGCCCGGACAGGCCGTTGCCCAGCAGGTCGATGCCGTAGATCCCGACGTCGGTGGGGCGGTGGGTGGTGGCCAGGCCGAGCGCGAGGGTCCGCAGCGCCGTCGTCTTGCCGCTGCCGGGTCCGCCCAGGACGAGCAGGTTGCCGCCGCTCCCGGCGAGGTTCACCACCCAGGGGCCCTGCCACTGGCGGGCCGGGTCGTCGAGTCGACCCAGTGGCACCGGCAACCCGCCGTCGGAGCGCCAGTCGGTCCGCAGGCGTACGCCGTCGGGTGTGGTGACCACCCCGCCGGCCACCTCGTCGAGGGTGAGCAGGGACGGCAGCGGTGGGAGCCAGATCGCCGGGACGCGCTCGCCGCCCGCCGCCAATTGACCGACCACCGTGGACAGCAGGGTCGGCCCGGTGGTGCGCCGGGTCGCCGTCGGCTCGTCGGGCGTGCCCCCGGCGGCGTCGGTGGGCGCGGTGGCGAACACCGGCATCGGCTTCGCCAGCGGCCCGACGATCGGGGCGAGTTCGTCATCCGCGCCGTCGTCGAGCGGGCCGGACACGTAGGCGGCCTTGAACTGCTGGTAGATCGACACGTCGACCTTGAGGTAGCCGTTTCCGGGCAGCGGCGGCAGGTGGAACGCGTCGACCTCGTCGAGGACGGTGCGCGACTCGATTTCGGTGAGCGTACGCAGGGCGATCCGGTAGGCGAGGTAGTTCTCCAGGCCGCGCATCTTGCCCTGCTCGACGCGCTGGCTGGACAGCAGCAGGTGTACGCCGATGGACCGGCCGATCCGACCGATCCGCAGGAACAGGTCGATGAACTCCGCCTTGGCGGCGAGCAGTTCACCGAACTCGTCGATGAGCACGAGGAGATGTGGCAGTGGGGGCAGGTGGGCGTGCTCACCCTGGGCGCGGAGCAGGTGGTACTCGGTGATGTCGGTGAGTTTGCCCGCGTCGGCGAGTACCTGTTGGCGACGCTGCACCTCGCCGTCGAGGCTCGTGTACATCCGCTCCACCAGCGCCGCGTCGGCGGCCAGGTTGGTGATCAGCCCGGCCAGATGCGGCAGCTCGCCGAACGGCGCGAAGGTGGCACCGCCCTTGTAGTCCACGAGGACCATCGCCATCCGCTCCGGCGGGTGGCTCGCCGCCAGGGCGAGCACGAGGGTACGCAGCAGTTCGCTCTTGCCCGAGCCGGTGGCGCCGACGCACAGTCCGTGCGGCCCCATGCCGAGCTGCGCGGGCTCCTTCAGGTCGAGCAGCACCGGACGTCCCGCGGGGTCGACCCCGATCGGGACGCGGAGGAAGTCCCGTTCGCCGCGCGGTCGCCAAAGGCTGGCCAGATCCAGGTCGGTGGGGTCGGACAGGCCCAGCAGCTCCCGGAAGTCGGCCGGCGGGGTGCCGGTGCCGTCGTCGTAGGAGTCGGCGGACAGCCGCAGCGGTGCGATGCTGCGGGCCAGTCCCTCCACGAGCGGGCCCGGTGCCTCGTCGAGGGTGCCCCGCACGGTCACCGCCGGGGACGCGCTGAGGTCTTCCAGGGTGACCGAGTCGCCGTGGACGGTGATCCGGCGGGAGACGTCGCCGGGCTCGTGCAGCCGGTCGGCGAGCAGGTGCACCACGGTGACGCCGAGGCTGGCCAGGCCGACCGTCGGGTCGGGGCTGGCCAGTACGCGGGCCAGCTCACCGTGCGCGTCGTCGACGACCAACAGGCGCGGACGGGCCTTCACCTCGGCGCGCCCGACGCCGTGGCGGAACGACTTGAGCGCGCTGGTGGCCCGCTCCTCCAGGTCGTCGCGGAGCAGTTCGACGAGCGCCTGCACCGTGGTGACCAGCAGCGGGTTCGGGCCGGACGGACCGATCGAGGTCCGGTCGAGCAGGTGTGGCAGCCACCGCGCCCACCGCCAGTCCCGGGCCCGCTCTCCGGTGGTGATGATCGCGAGCGTCACGTCGTCCGGCGCGTGGAACGTCGCGACCTGTACGAGGATCGCCCGGGCCAGGGCGACCGCCTCGGCGTGGTTCGGCGCGATCACACTGACGTCCCCGGCGCTGTCGAGGTTCGCCCGCAGGGGCAGCCCCGGTGTCAACGCGAATCGGCGGATCAGTGAGCGCGCCTCGTGCCGCATGAACGGGTCGAGCGGATTGGTGGGCGTGCTCTGCTCGCGCAGCTCGATCGGCCGTACCGGCAGCGCGCCCACACCGAGGCGTACGTGCAGGAAGTCGATGTCGGCGCGGCGGCGCTCCCACAGCCGGGCCGGGCTGCGGATCACGTCGAGCAGCCGGTTCACCGGCGGGTCGAGGATGGTCGCCTCGTCACGCAGACGCTGCTCGGTCTCGCGTAGGTGGTCCCGTAGCTCCTCCAGGTAGTCCTGGTAGCGCTCGCGCTGCGCGCGGCGCTGTCGGCCGGCCTTGCCCAACTGGGTGAGGTACATCGCGCCGGCGGCGCCCAGCGCCGCCACCATGACCACCGCGCCGAGCGCCGCGAATCCGGAGCCCCGCAGGAACATCATCATGCTCATGGCCACCCCCGCGCCGGCCATCGGCAGCAGCGCCTGGAGCCCCATCGCCGACTTGCCGTCCGGCAGTTGTGGTGGCGGGTCCAGCACGAGGGGGTCCATCGCGGCCATCGGGCGGGCCATCCGGGCGGGGCGGTGCACCATGCGCGTCGACATACGGTCCTCCGGTCACGTCTGCCGGGCACGGGTCAGGGCCAACGCGGCCGCGCGGGTCACCTCCACGAGCGTCGCCTCGCCGATCCGGGACGGCGTGATGAGCGCACCGGCGGCCAGGTGACGGTCGTAGGGCAGCGCCACCACCGGTACGCCGGTCTGCCCGATCAGCTCTCGTGCGGTGCCGTGGATCAGCGTCGATCGGCCGTGCGGGTTGCCCGCGCTCAGCACGACGACCACCCGCGTCAGCCAGGCCCCGTACCCGTCGTCGACGATCCGGCGGAGCGCCTGGTAGGTGCCCCGGACCCCGTCGGGTGTCGCCGCCGCGACGAGCACCACGGCGTGCGCGTCGGCCATCACCCCCGCGGGGGTACGGGCCTCCAGGCCGGGCGGGCAGTCGGTGACGGTGACGGCGAACAGGCGCGACAGCGCGCGGGTGACCGCGGTGCACAGGTTCGGGTTGGTGGTGCCGCCGGGCAGCACCCAGAGGCCGGTACCGGTGCGCGGTAGAAGTGGTGCGAGCTCGCGCAGGTCGCCGCCGCGCGCCGCGAGCAGGCCGGGTGCCAGCTTGTGCAGCGACGGGTCGCCCGGTACGCCGAGCCGCCAGGTCAGCGAACCCTCGTACGGGTCGGCGTCCGCGGCGAGCACCGGATCGGCACGGCGGGCCGCGAAGACCGACGCCAGCAGCGCGGCGACCGTGGACTTCCCGGCGCCACCCTGCACGGAGGCCACCGCGATGCGCCGCCCGGTGTGCACGGGCGCCTGCACCTCGGCGGCGAGGTCGGCGAGTTCCCGGGTGTGGTGGCCGCTGGCGAACATCCGGTTGACGCTGCGCCAGGTACGCCGGAGTGCGGAGTCGCCGGAGGGTGGACGGCGCGCGATCCCCAGGTCGTTCGGCTCCGCCACCGGGGAACCGGCCGGCGGCGCGGTGCGCGGCACCGGTGGAGCGCTCATGTCACCGCCTCCGTCAGAAGGTGTCGAGGAGTCGTGAGTAGAGCCCGAACACCCCGACGGCGACCGGCACCAGGGCCAGCACGGTCAGGGCCTCGACCCGGTCGGCGAGCTGCCGGCCTCGCGCCAGGACGTGTGGCGGCGGCCGGTAGGCCAGGATCGCCAGGGCCACCGCGCAGACACCGAGGGCCGCCACGGCGGTGGCCCACCACGCGTCGGGTCGTTGACGTATCCAGCACAGCAGCAGTCCACCCACGACGGTCAGCGCGCCGGCCACCAGCGCCACCACCTCGGCCGCCAGCGGGAAGGCGCGCATCCGCAGCAGCAGGGCGGCGGCCACCAGGACCGCCAGCGCCACTGGCCACGGGCCCGGTGTCGCCGCCAGGACGAGCCCGGCGAGCGCCGCCGAGGTCGCCGCCGCGATCGTCGCGACGGCCAGCCCTCGATGCGCGGAGTCGACGGCGGCCTGTACGGACACCCGGCTCACCGGCTCGTCGTTGCTGCGGCGGTCGTCGAGACGGGTGAGCCCCGACGTGATCATCGCGAACCGGGGCAGCAGCCCCAGGAGGCCCACCGACGCGATCGCCAGCACCGCCGCGACCCGCTCGTCGGGTACGCCGAGCAGCAGCGGGATGCTCCAGCCCGCGACGAGGACCAGTGCCGTCCCGCCGCCGAGGAGGCCGGCGCGACCGTTGCCCGTCGCCGCGCCCACGGCCAGGACGGTGCAGCCGATCACCACGGCCCAGAGCGCCACGCGTGCGGTGCGCGCGTCGGTCCAGCCGGGAACGGCGGTCGTCACCATCGCCGCGCCGCTCAGCAGCGCCGCCACCCCGACGGTCCGTCGCCGGACCAGCGCGACGAGCAGCCCGGACAGGGCGACCAGGCCGCCGACGATGCCGACCACCGTGGGGTCGAGCCGTGGGCCGGAGAGCAGGGCCGCCATCGTGGCGGCGAGCACGCAGGCGATGGTGGCGGTCCACCTGCGTGCGGTGTCGTCCCACCGGCCGCCGCGCCGGGTGAGATCGTCGCCGACCTCGTCGGAGACGTCGTGGACGATCGCCGCCGGCGGCGCCTCGGCGATCGGGTCGACCCGTAGCAGGGCGCCGTCGGGAACCGCGGCCTGCCGCAGGCTGCCGGCGGGGTCGAGCACCGTGCCGTCGAGGGTGCTGATCTGGTAGCCCCGCGAGTCGTCCGTCGGTGGATGGCCCACGAGGGCGACGACCTCGGGCAGCAGCAGGCCGAGTGGCTCGTCGGCGGGCAGTACGAGGTCGATGCGGCGGTGTGGCCCGGCCAGGGTCACCCGACTGAGGTGACCGGCGGACGCGAGGGTCTGCGGGCCGGTCATCGCTGGCCCGTCGGCTGGACCGCGGCCGGGTTACGGGCCTTCTGCTGCTCGGCGACGACGTTCTGCAGGAAGGACCAGCCCACGCAGACCGCGCAGGCCACCGCCGCGAGCACCAGGCCGGCCCGGAGCCAGCGGAAGCCGTCGCCGGTGGCGCGGACCCGACGCTGCCGGCCCCACAGCAGCAGCTCACGCATCCGGGCGCGGCGAACCGCGACCGACTCGATGAGCTGCGTGTCGAATTCCCGCCCCACGGCTCGATTCTATCCATGGGCGCTAATCCGATCGGGGTCGGCGATCACGCGCTGACCGGTGCGGCCGCCACGAGGAGATGTCGACGATGGTCAAATCCTGCGGCGGGTGGGCGACCTACGGGCGGTTGATCGTCCCGAGGGCGGCGGTCACCCGGGCCGCCTCGCGCCGGCCCTGGTCGCGTCCGGCGGCCACGAGCGCGGGCACCACGGACCGGTCCATCACGCTGGTCCCCTGCGCGCGCCTGGCTGCCGGGTCGCGGAGCACCAGTTCGACCGGGCGGCCGGTGCCCAGGGCGGCCCGCTGCTTCTCGATCCGGGCCCACGGCCCGATCGCGGCGGTGCTGGGCGCGAGGGCGATCACCGGACCGGTCCCGGGCGCGAGGTCCAGGTTGAGGCTGGACCGCATGCCGCCGTCCATATAGCGGCGTCCGCCGACCGGCACCGGAGCGGCGGACTGCGGCACGGCGCAGCTCGCGGCGACGGCGTCCACGAGGGGTACGCCGTCGTGTCGCGTGAAGAGGCGCAGGGCGCCGGACTCGACGTCGACGGCGGCGATGCGAAGGTCGGTGTCCGGCCAGTCGTGGTCCGGAAGACGGGCCTCGGCGATCCAACGCTGTCGCGACGGGTCGTCGATGCGGGCCGCGAGCGCGAGCCGACCGAGGCGACGAGCGGCCTGCTCGGGACTGCGGGCGAACAGCTGTGCCCGGGCGAGCCGCAGGAGGCTGAGCAGGCCCAGCGCGGGCGCCGTCTCGTGGGGTACGCCCTGACGCTGGCGCTCGTACAGCTCGGGCAGGGGTGTGCCGCTGGCGATCTGGGCGCCCACCACGGCACCGGCGCTCGTGCCGAGCAGCACCGCGTCCGGGGCCACGGTCACCCCTTCGTCGGCGAGGCCGGCGAGGACGCCCACCTCCCAGGCGATGCCGGCGACGCCACCGCCACCGAGCACCCAGACCGGCCGCGTGTCGTCCGCCATCGCCCCTCCGCCCCCTATTGTTAACGCTGTTCGCAGTTTGACGCTAGCAGGAGCCGTGGCGGGCTGACAACGTGTCGACTCAGGGCTCCCGGCGGCCGAAGATGATCGCGCCGAGCTTGCTCTCCGGTGAGGTGACCGTCATCTCGGCCTCGACCGCGAAGCCGTGGTCGCGGAGCCAGGCCGACATCCGCGCCGGCCGGCGTCGGTGCACGTGGACCCGCATCGGATGGCCGCCGTACCCCTCGGTCTTGAGGGTCGTCTCGTCGCCGACGTGGAAGCCGACCAGCAGCGGGCCGCCCGGGCGGACCACCCGGTGGAAGTGCGCGAGGACCTGCCCGAGCTGCCGGTCCGGGACGTGGATGAGCGAGTACCAGGCGAGCAGGCCGGCCACCGAGCCGTCGGCCAGGTCGAGGTCGGTCATGGAGCCGACCTGGAACCGCAGGCCGGGGTGGTCGCGGCGGGCCACCGCCAGCATTCCGGGGGACAGGTCGATCCCGAACACGTCAAGACCCAGTTCGTGCAGGTGAGCGGTGATACGGCCGGTTCCGCAGCCCACGTCCGCGACCGGACCGCCGCCGCCGGCGCGGACGAGTTCGGCGAAGAGCGCCAGCGCCGCCCGCTCGTACGGCGCGCTCGCCAGGAAGTCACGGACGAGGTCCGCGTAACTGACCGCTACCGTGTCGTACGAGGTGCGTGTGTCGGCCAGCCAGTCGTCCGCGTCCACCAGGGAAGGCTAGACGTACGTCGTTGTCGTCACCACACCCCACGGAGGCTTCTGCCCATGCCCGCCGCGCCCGTGATCCTCAGCCTGCCGATCGCCGACCGCTCGGTGTCGTACCGCTTCTACCGGGACGGCCTCGGCCTCGACGCGGTGGGCGAGCCGGCCGACGACGGCCTGCCGGAGCCGTTGCAGTTCGTGGTGAACGACGGGCTGCGCCTGATGCTCGTCCCGACCGGCGGCTTCGGCTGGGTGATCGGCCCGCGCGAGGTCGCTTCGACGGGGCAGAGCGAGTGCCTGCTCGGCCTCAGCGCCGACAGCACGGAGGAGGCGGACGCGATCGTCGAGCGGGCGCGCGCCGCCGGCGGCGAGGTGGTGACCGAACCGACCAGCCAACCCTGGGGGTACGCGGGTGTCTTCGCCGACCCGGACGGTCACCTGTGGATGGTGTCGACCGCTGCGCGCTGAACGAGAGTGTCGGCCGTGCGACGTACGGTCCGGGCGTGACTGTGACCCCCGATGCCACCGGAACGCTGCCGACCTCCGCCGACGAGGCCCGACTGTGGGCGCTGATCGAGTCGGCCTGGGCGGAGCTGGGAGCGGAGCCGCAGGCGCTGCGGCGAGCCCTTCTCGCGCGCGATCCGGCCGACGATGACGACGAGGACGACCCGTCGATTGCGATCGACCGGTGGCTGTCCCCCTTCCTGGACCGCCTCGCGCACCTGAGCGCCGGACTCTCCACCCAGGAGTTGACCGACCTCGACCGGGTCGTGGAGCGCAAGCTGCACGAGATCGACCGAGAGGACATCCACGAGATCACCGACGGCTCGGACGACGGCTTCCTCTACTGCCGCGGCTTCATCGTCGCGCTCGGCCGTGACTACTACGAGGCGGTCCGGGCCACACCCGGCCGCGCCTTCCCCGACGCCGAGTGCGAGAGCATGTGCTACTTCTTCGCGCACCTGCACAACGACCGGTTCGGTTCGTGGCCGGAGACGGGCTCCGGCATCTCCCGTGAGTCGTTCTGCAATCCGGCCGGCTGGTCGGCCTGAACCGCTAGACGTAGATCTTCTTGGCGTACTCCGGGCCGTAGTGCTGCTCCAGCTCCGCCAGGCTCTCGGCGGGCGCCTCGACCTCCTTGATCAGGCGAGCGCGGGACGGCAGCACGTCCGGCTGCCAGGTCTCCGGCTGCCACAGCGCGGACCGCAGGAACGCCTTCGCGCAGTGGTAGAAGATCTGCTCGATCTCCACGACCACGGCCAGCACCGGTCGGTGCCCCTTGACCACCATCTCGTCGAACCAGGGTGCGTCGCGCACCAGGCGGGCCCGCCCGTTGATCCGCAGCGTGTCGGTGCGGCCCGGGATCAGGAAGAGCAGCCCGACATGCGGGTTGTCCAGGATGTTGCGGTAACCGTCCGCACGCTTGTTGCCCGGCCGTTCCGGCAGCGCGATCGTCGTGTCGTCGAGCACCAGCGCGAACCCGGCCGGGTCGCCCTTGGGCGAGACGTCGCAGGTGCCGTCCGCGCCGGCGGTCGCCACCAGGCAGAACGGCGCGGCGGCGAGCCAGTCGCGGTCGCGTTGGTGCAGGCGGGGGCGGTCCTTGTTGGCGGCTCGGGGGTGCGGCGTCCCGAGCAGTTCGCGTAGCTCCTCGTGCGTGGTGATCTCCACCGTCACGCGATCCTCCCTCAGCCGTTGAGCTGGTGGCGGGCACCACCGATCGTCAGCCTAGGCCGCCGTGGCCAGCGTGAGGTTTGCGCGGGGGCGGCGGGGGTACGGCCCGCCAGACGAGACAGTCGCGCAGGAAAGCCGACGAGTGGAGGCCGGGAGATGGAGAGCCGACTCAAGGTGCTGGGCCACCCGGTCCACCCGATGCTGGTCATGTTCCCGGTCGCGTTGCTGGTCACCGCGGTGTTGTTCGACATCATCGACACGGTCGGCGGGCCCGACTTCCTCGGTGAGGTCGCGTACTGGAACATCACCGTCGGCCTGATCGGCGGTCTGCTGGCCGCGGCGGCCGGCTCGTTCGACCTGCTGGCCATCCCGACCGGGACCCGCGCGAAGCGGGTCGGTCTGCTGCACGCGGGCGCGAACATCGCGGTGGTCCTGCTCTTCGCCGCCGTGTGGGTGGTCCGGCTCAACGCGGACTCGCGGGCCGCCGGTGGCGCGCTGATCGCCATCGAGGTGGTCGCGGTGGCGATCCTCGGCATCAGCGCCTGGCTCGGTGGCGAGCTGGTCGACCGGCTCGGTGTGGGCGTCGACCGCGACGCCGACCTGAACGCACCCAGCTCCCTGCGACCCACCACCCAGCGGATCGGAGACGTGCGATGAGCGAGCAGCAGGCCGGTGGTTTCGGTCGCGGATGGCGTGGCCGGCAGCAGGGCTGGGACCCGATGGGCGAGTTGCAGTCGCTGCGCGCCGAGCTGAGCCGGCTGGTCGGTGGTCGGGCCGGGGCGTCGGACGTCGAGCTGACCGAGACCGCGGACGGCTGGCAGGTCGTCGTGCGGCTGCCCGGCGTCGCGCCGGAGGAGGTGGCGGTCGAGCTGGACGACCGCGAGTTGTGCGTGCGGGCCCGCTCCGAGGCGGAGGTCAACGCCGACCAGGGCATCCCCGGTGGCTTCGAGACGCGGGGTTTCGAGTACCGCGTCGACCTGCCGTCGCGGGTCGACCCGGAGGGCATCGACGCGGTGATGGACCACGGGCTGCTGCGGGTCCACCTGCCCCGGGCGGCGCGGCCCACGCCGCGCACCATCACCGTCGGCCGCACCGGGCCGCGCTCCGCCGGCCCGTCCAGGGGTACACCGGTACCGGCCGACCCCGCCGCCGACCGGGAGCTGCACCACCCGGACACCGGCGAGATCGACCGGCCGTAGCGGGACAGGTGGTCACCCCGTCCCTGCTCGGCCCGACGGCCGGGCGAGTCGAAGACGTGCGGAAGATCGCCGTGCTGCGCGCCAACGCCCTCGGCGACTTCATCTTCGTGCTACCGGCGTTGGAGGCGCTGCGCGCCGCGTACCCCTCGGCGGAGATCGTGTTGCTCGGCGCGCCGTGGCACGCGCAGCTCTGGCGCGACCGGCCCGGCCCGGTGGACCGGGTGCTGGTGGTGCCGCCGGGGCCGGGCATCCGCGAACCGACGGCCGACGAGTCGGCGTCGACGATCGACGACTTCGTGGCGGCGGCCCGGGACGAGGGCTTCGACCTGGCGGTGCAGGTACACGGCGGCGGCGCCAACTCGAACCCGTTCGTCAGTCGGCTGGGCGCCCGGGTGACGGTCGGGTTGCGCGCCGAGGACGCGCCGCCGCTGGACCGCTGGGTCCGCTACGTGTACTACCAGCACGAGGTGATCCGCTACCTGGAGACGGTGGCCCTGGTGGGCGCTCCGGCCACCACGATCGTGCCGACGCTGGCGGTCACCGACGCGGACCGGAGCGAGGCGGAGCGGGTGCTCGGCCCGGCGGACCGACCCCGGGTGGCGTTGCATCCCGGTGCGAGCGACACCCGGCGGCGCTGGCCGGCCGAGCGGTTCGCCGAGGTCGCGGACGCCCTGCACGCCGACGGCTACGAGGTGCTGGTGACCGGCACGCCGGCCGAGCGGGAGGTGGTGGACCGGGTGGTCGCGGCGGCCGGGGCGCCGGTCCGGCCGCAGGTCGGCACGCTCAGCCTCGGCGGGCTGGTCGGCTGCTACGCCGGGTGCGCGCTCGTCGTCTCGAACGACACCGGCCCGCTGCACCTGGCCGCCGCGGTGGGTACGCCGACGGTGGGCATCTTCTGGGTCGGCAACCTGATCAACACGGCGACCCCGCTGCGCGGCCGGCACCGCCCGATCACCTCGTGGATGGTGCACTGCCCGGTCTGCGGGGTGGACTGCACGCCCGGCATCTACCCGCACCGACCGGGCGACGGCGAGTGCCCGCACCGCGACTCGTTCGTCACCGACGTGCCGGTGGCCGAGGTGCGCGAGGCCGCCCGCGAACTGCTCAACCCGTAGGGGCGCTCTCGTCGGCGAGGACGACCTCCCAGGCCTCCACGTCCCGCTCGGTGACCGTGGTGGGCGTCTCCAGGTGGTACGCGCCGCTGGGCAGGACGCCCGCCCCGCCGTGCCGGGCCAGCACCGCGAGCTGGGCGGCCACGTCCTCGCCCTGGTGTCGCTCCTGCACCCGACGCCAGAAGTCGAACCCGCCGGAGTCGAGGAGCTTGGCCCGGTCGTACAGCACGCACCCGCCGATCCACGACACCTTGTACGCCCGCCACGCGTCCGGCGGCAGCCCCACCGTAGCGGTGACGTGCAGCAGGTTCGCCGCCGAGTGGATCCGGGCGCGGTCCCACTCGACGGTGCCCGGACGGATCCGCTCCGGGACGGGTGGTCCCGCCCACTCCTCGTAGTGCCGGTGCGTGTCCGGCCGGAGGTCGTCGACGTACGACAGGCCGTGCACGCCGTTGCCGACGAACCCGCAGCCCAACTCCTCGATCGCGGTGACCAGCCGGCGCAGCGCCCCGGGTTCCAGCCACACGTCGTCGTCGAGGTTGAGCACGTACCGGGCGGCCGACGCGTCGAGCAGGTACGCGCGGTGCTCGGCCAGGCCCCGGCGCGGCAGCCGGCGGGTCAACAGCACCGGGTGGCCGGCGTGCCGCAGCGCCCGGACCATGGTGGCCGCGGCCGGGTGGGCGTACGCGGGCTCGCCGTCGGACTGGTCGCTGACCACCACCCCGAAGCCGGGCACTCCCTCCTGCGCGGCGAGCCCGGCCAGGGTGACCGCCAGCTCGGTGGGCCGGTTACGGGTCGGGATCAGCACGTCGACCAGCCGGTCGGCACGGAACTCCGCCGGGACGCCGAGAGCGAGGGGCCGGTTCACGACGACTGGGTACGGGTGCTCAACGACGGATCGGAGGCGTACGACGAGGGGTCCTGACCGTGCGACCGGATCCGTTCGATGATCGCGGAGGTGGACCGGTCCGGCACGTACCCGAGGGTGCGCACCTGCCCGCCCAGCCGCCGTACCAGCGGCGCCTCCGGCACCAGCTCCGGCGGGTAGTCGCCGCCCTTGACGTAGACGTCCGGCCGGACCGCCTCGATCAGCGCGGCGGGCGAGTCCTCCTCGAAGACCACGACGTGGTCCACGCAGGACAGCGCGGCCAGCAGGGCGCCGCGGTCCTCGACCGGGTTGACCGGCCGGTCCGGCCCCTTGAGCCGGCGTACGCTGCCGTCCGAGTTGACCGCCACGATGAGCAGGTCGCCCAGGGCGCGGGCCTGCTCCAGGTAGCGCACGTGCCCGGGGTGCAGCACGTCGAAGCAACCGTTGGTGAACACCACCGAGCGGCCCGCCTCGCGGTGTTCGGCGACGATCGCGTCCAACTCGTCGGTGCCGACCACCGCCGGGTGCCCGGTGACCTCCGGCGGCATGTCGAGGGCGGCGAGCAGGTCGTCGCGCAGGCACACGCAGGTGCCGGTGTCGGAGACCGTGATGGTGGCCGCGAGCTGGGCGAGCTGCGCGGCGGTGGGCAGTGGCGCGGCGGCGGCCAGGGCCAGGGTCATGGCGGCCAGGTAGGCGTCTCCCGCGCCCACGGCGTGGCTCGCCGGGACCGGGGTGCTGTGGCTGCGCCGCCGTTCACCGTCCGCGCCGCCGACCACCGCGCCGTCGGTGTCCAGGGTCACCGCGACCACGTCCGCCCCGGTGTGTGCGTGCA
Organism: Micromonospora sp. WMMD729; assembly: GCF_049315225.1. Taxonomy (NCBI): domain Bacteria; kingdom Bacillati; phylum Actinomycetota; class Actinomycetes; order Micromonosporales; family Micromonosporaceae; genus Micromonospora; species Micromonospora sp. WMMD729. The sequence continues at coordinate 179,116 of NZ_CP186059.1, forward strand.
GCTCGGGGAGGCGAGACTCGGCCAGTACGGCCCGGTCCACGCCCGCTCCGGCCTCGGTGTTCACGGTGACGCCCGTGCCGGTGACGCTGAGACCGTCGCCGGTGAGGGCCACGCGACCCTCGCCCGGCGTGGGCTCGCCGACCGGGCCGGGACGGTCGTCGGCGCGCGCCCCGCCCGGGGCGGCGCCGACGCTCAGCTCGGACGGCCCGTCGGCCGGATCGTTGTCGGGGTGTTCCAGGTGCAGGTCGGCGCCGGCCGTCGAACGGGCCGCCCCGCCAGCACGGGCCAGCAGTCGGGTCGCCTCGGCGAAGCTCGGGGTGACCACGGTCGGCGCGAGCCCCCGCCAGTCGGCGAGGTCGTGGGCGTCCAGCGCGACCGTGGCGTACCGCTCGCGCTGCTCGACCAGCCACGCGCGGACCGGCGCGGGCAGCGCGCCCAGGCCGTAGTCGCAGACCACCAGGGTCGGCGCCTCGCCGCCGGCGGCGGCGCGCAGCTCCTCGGTGGCGCAGTCCAGCGCCGTGAGCAGCCGGGTCACCCCGTCCGGGTCGAGCGCGTCGTCCGGGTCGCCGGAGTCCTCCCGGAGCAGGATCTGGTTCCCGGCCAGCATCCGCCGCTTCACCGGGGTCGGGCGGCCGGGTTGGTTGACGGTACGGTCCCAGACGCCGGCCCGGTCCAGACAGTCGTGCAGTTCGTCGCCCGCGACGTCGGCGCCGACCGGTGCCACCAGCACGGCCCGGCCGCCGAGGGTGGCGACGTTGACGGCGGTGTTCGCGGCCCCGCCGGCGGCGGAGATCCGCCGGCGCAGGGTCAGGACCGGGGCGGGCGCCTCCCGGCAGAGCCGGTCGGACTCGGCGAACCGCCACTCGTCAAGCATGGCGTCACCGACGATCAGGACCGGACGCCCGAGCCAGCTCTCCACGACGGTGGCGAGCCGGCGCTGTTCCGCTGCTGCTCCTGCCATGCCTCCCCGGGTCCCCAGCGGCCCCCGGGCCAAACCTGGGCCCGAGGTGGTGCCCCTTCGTGGGGTGTTTCGGCTTTTCGCGCTCGGGAAGGACGTTGAGGTACCCCGGAGAGGAGATGTACCGAGATGGCAGCGACATTGCAGGGTAAGAGGATCGCCTTCCTGGCCGCCGACGGCGTCGAGGAGGTCGAGTACGTCCAGCCGCGCGAGGCGGTCGAGAACGCCGGCGCGACCGCGGAGCTGGTCTCGCTCAAGCCCGGTTCCATCCAGTCCTTCAACCACCTCGACCAGTCCAAGACGTACGACGTGGATGTCACCGCAGACCAGGCGGACGCCGCCGGGTACGACGCGCTGGTGCTGCCCGGCGGGGTGGCGAACCCGGACTTCCTGCGGTCGGACCCGGACGCGGTGCGGTTCGTGAAGGCGTTCTTCGAGGCCGGCAAGCCGGTCGGGGTGATCTGCCACGGCCCGTGGACGCTGATCGAGGCGGACGTGGTCCGCGGCCGCAAGATCACCTCTTGGCCCAGCCTGCGCACCGACCTGACCAACGCCGGCGCAACCTGGGTCGACGAGGAGTGCGTAACCGACGGCAACCTGACGAGCAGCAGAAACCCCAACGACCTCCCCGCCTTCTGCGCCCAGATCACCAAAACCTTCGCCATCTCCTGACCACCCTTGTCCTCGGTGATCAAGAGGTTCGCGTCATCCTGATCGGCGTGTCGTGACGCGAACCTCTTGATCACCGCGACATCGGTGGTCGGGTTCGTGCATGTTCTGGGGTGGGGCGGATAGAAGGGCGTATGACTGCCGACGCGTCCGCTACTCCGGTGTTGAACCGCCAGCAGATCAGACTCCTCATGCTGGGTCTGATGACCGGCATGCTGCTGGCCGCCCTCGACCAGACCATCGTCGGTACGGCCCTGCCGACGATCGTCGGTGAACTGGGCGGGATCAACCACTACTCGTGGGTGGTCACGGCGTACCTGCTCGCCTCGACCGCGTCGACGCCCCTGTACGGCAAGATGGCCGACCTGTACGGGCGTCGTCCGGTCTTCCTCTTCTCGATCGGTACGTTCCTGCTCGGGTCGCTGCTGGCCGGGCTGTCCCAGAACATGACCCAGCTGATCATCACGCGGGGTATCCAGGGTCTCGGCGCCGGTGGTCTGCTGACGCTCGCGTTCACCATCATCTCGGACGTGGTGTCACCCCGCGAGAGAGGCCGCTACCAGGGTCTCTTCGGCGCGGTGTTCGGCATCGCGTCGGTGGCCGGGCCGCTTGTCGGTGGGTACTTCGCCGAGACCGACTGGCGGTGGATCTTCTACATCAACGTGCCGCTGGCGATCCTGGCCATCGTGGTCTGCTACCACGTGATGCGGCTGATCCCGTTCGAGCGGCGGAACCACGCCATCGACTGGCTCGGCGCCGGCCTGCTGGTCGCCGGGGTGAGCTGCCTGCTGCTCGCGCTGAGCTGGGGTGGCAACGAGTACGCCTGGGGCTCCGGCGTGATCATCGGTCTCTTCGTCGCCGGTGCCGTGCTCGCCGTGCTGTTCGTGCTCCAGGAGGCGCGGGTCGCCGAGCCGATCCTGCCCCTGCGGTTGTTCCGCAGCGCCACGTTCGCACTGGCCAACTCGGCCGGTTTCGTCCTCGGTCTGGTGATGTTCGGGTCGATCATCTTCATCCCGCTGTACCTCCAGATCGTCAAGGGCGCCTCGCCGACCCGCAGCGGTCTGCTGATGCTGCCGATGATGACGGGCATCATCGCCACCTCCATCATCACCGGCCGCGCGATGAGCCGGATCGGCCGTTACAAGTGGTTCCCGGTCGCCGGGTCGGTGACGCTGCTGGTCGGCATGTTGCTGTTCACCCAGCTCAAGGTGGGCACCTCGCTCTGGCTCGCGTTCGCCTTCATGGTCGTGATCGGCGTCGGCCTGGGCCTGTGCATGCAGTCGCTGGTGCTCGCGGTGCAGAACGCCGTCTCCGTGCGCGACCTGGGCGCGGGCACCTCGTCGGCGACCTTCTTCCGGTCGCTCGGTGGTTCCTTCGGGGTGGCGATCCTCGGCGCGGTGCTCTCCACCCGGCTCGCCGGGGGTCTCTCCGACCGGCTGCCGGGCGCGATCGCCCAGCTCCCGCCGGAGCAGCGGGCGGCGGTCGCGGCGAGCGGTGGCACGAACATCTCGATCAACGACCCGGCGACGATCATGGCGTTGCCCGGGCCGGTGCGGACGGCGATCCAGAACGCCTTCGTCGACGCGCTGGACATGGTCTTCCTGACCGCCGGGCTGGTGGCGATCCTGGCCGTGCTGGTCACCCTGGCGATGCCGAACAAGGAGCTGCGGGGCACCGGCCCGCAGGGTGCCAAGGGTGGGGCCGACCCGCTGGGTGGCGAGGCGCCGGCACCGGGTGGCAAGCCGCTGACGCGTGAGTCCAAGGAAGAGGCCGCCGCCGACATGGAGGCCAAGTCCCAGACGATGATCTGACGACCGTCGGCCCGTCGGCCGGACCTCCGCGCCTGCGGTCGCGCCCCCTGCGGCATCCGAATGAGCGTGATGCCTGTGCGGCATCAAGATGACTCACAGGCATCACGCTCATCGGCGCGATCGGGGCCGGCCGCGCTGCTGGGGCGGGCGTGTTCGTGGCCGGCGGCAAGTAGTGCGGCAGGCTCAGGCGGGGCGGCGGTACGCGCCGTACCACCAGGTCGCCGCAAGTTCCCGGGCGGCCGCCGCGTCCGTCTCGGGGTCCGCGGTGGTGGTGCTGACGTGGTCGGCGAGGAAGCGGTCGCCGCCGACCACGATCAGCCGGCTGGCGGCCGGCACGTCCAGGTCGGCGGCGGTACGCCCGGCCTGCTGCTCGGCGCGGAGGGCGTCCGCGGTGCGCGCCACGAACTGCTCCAGCCCTGCCGTCCAGTACTCGCGGACCACCTCGTCGTAGGCGGCCACCTCACTGATGGCGGCCAAAACCGGGGCATATGTTCGATAGATCCGGATCACGTCGGCGAAGACCTCGGTCAGGCTCGTCAGGGGATCGTCGCTGGCGGCCGGATCCCACTGGCCGGTGCGGTCGAAGGAGCTATCCCGCATCGTGCCGGCGAGCCGCATGAGCAGCTCGGTCTTGTCCCGGAAGTGGATGTAGAAGGTCGACCGGGCCACCCCCGCCTCGGCGGCGATCCGCTGCACGCCGAGGTCGGTGAAGCGCGCCCCCTCCTTGAGAAGGCGCTCCGTGGCCGCCAGCACTCGCGCCTCGACGGCAGCTCGGCCGTCCGGGTTGCGCGGACGGCGGCGGGTGATCGACGGCATGCCGGAAATCCTAGGTGGCCGAGGGGTGGGCCGGCGACGTACGCTCCTTGCCGGACACACTGTCCGACATAGTGACCACGAGGCCGTCCGACCTCGGCCTTCGACCCACCACGAGGAGCAACACACGTGAAGTACCGACTGCTGGGCACCACCGGGGTGTACGTCTCGGAGATCTCGCTCGGCGCGATGACCTTCGGCGGCAGCGGGCATCCGATCTTCGGCACCCTCGGCGGGCTGGGGCTGCCCGAGGCCAAGCGGATGGTCGACACCGCGTTGGATGCGGGCGTCAACTTCGTCGACACCGCCGACGGCTACAGCGACGGTGAGAGCGAGGAACTGCTCGGCCAGGCGCTCGGCAAGCGGCGTCGGGACGTGGTGCTGGCTACCAAGGTGCACTCGCGTACGGGCCCCGGCCCGAACGACGTCGGCACGTCCCGGCTGCACATCATGCAGAACCTGGAGGACAGCCTGCGCCGGCTGGGCACCGATCACATCGACCTGTACCAGATCCACAACTTCGACCAGGTCACCCCGATGGAGGAGATGCTCCGGGCGCTCGACGACGCGGTCCGGCAGGGCAAGGTCCGCTACATCGGCTGCGCCAACTTCGCCGCCTGGCAGGTCGCCAAGGCGCTGGGCATCTCCGCGCGGGAGAAGCTGGCCGGCTTCGTCTCCGTGCAGGAGTACTACTCCCTGCTGGGCCGCGACGTGGAGCGCGACGTGGTGCCGATGGCGCTCGACGCGAACGTCGGGCTGACCGTCTGGAGCCCGCTCGCCGGTGGCTTCCTCTCCGGCAAGGTCGGCCGCGACGGCGCCGTCGCCGACAGCGGCGCACGCAGCGCCCAGCCCGGCTACACCAGCTTCACACCGTTCGACCCCGAGCACGCCTTCGGTGTGGTCGACGTGCTCAAGGGCGTCGCCGAGCGGCACGAGGTCAGCCCGGCCCGGGTCGCCCTCGCCTGGCTGCTGTCCCGGCCGGCCGTCACCAGCGTGATCGTGGGTGCGCGCAAGCACGAGCAGTTGGTGGACAACATCGCCGCCTCGGATCTCACCCTGACCGAGCAGGATCTCGCCGAGCTGGACGAGGCCACCAAGCTGCCGGTCGCGTACCCGAACTGGATTCAGGAGGGGTTCTTCGCGGGTATCCGCCACCCGCAGTAGGACCTACTTGAGGATCAGCCTGTTCGTCTGCTCGAAGACGTCCAGGTCGGCCAGCGTCTCCAGGACCGAGGCGGAGAGTGGGGCGGGGAAGCGGTCGCGGGCGAAGAAGCCGGCGTCGGTGGTCTCGTCGGTGACCCGTTCCAGTTGACCGTCCCACTCCTCCACCTTGAACGCGGTGGTGAAGACCTGGTACGTGTGCCCGTACATGTTGGTGCTGGTCCGGTCCGGGCCGGTGTAGAGGGCGAACGCGCAGACGCGCAGCGCCCGCAGCCCGGTCTCCTCGCGTACCTCGCGGACCGCGCAGTCGGCGATTGACTCGCCCAGCTCCATGGCCCCGGCGGGCATGGCCCACTGGCCGTTGTCGGAGCGTTGAATCAGCAGGATGCGTCCGGCGTTGTCGCTGACCACGGCACGGGCGCCGACGAACATCAGCGTCCGGTCCCCGGCGAGCGCGCGCAACTGCCCCACGTACGAGTCGGCCCAGGAGATGCTCACCTGCGACAATTTACGGGGGTTCCCAACGTGTGACCGCCGACACTAGCTTGTTACCCATGCGTAGCACGATGATGGACGCTCCCCTGCAGGTCTCCCGGATCCTCGACCACGGCGCAGGGGTGCACGGCACCGCCGAGGTGGTCACCTGGACGGGTGCCGAACCCCGTCGGATGACGTACGCCGAGGTGGGCCGCTCGGCGGCCCGGCTGGCCCACGCGCTGCGCGACGAGTGCGGGGTGACCGGCGACGAGCGCGTCGCCACCTTCATGTGGAACAACAACGAACACCTGGTGGCCTACTTCGCGGTGCCCAGCATGGGCGCGGTGCTGCACACGCTCAACATCCGGCTCTTTCCCGACCAGGTCGCCTACATCGCGAACCATGCCCAGGACCGGGTGGTGCTGGTCGACACCACGCTCATCCCGTTGCTGGCCCGGGTGATCGGCGAGCTGGACACGGTGCGGCACGTCGTGGTGGTCGGCGGCGGCGACCCGACCCCCATCACCGCGGCGGCCGGCGACCGGATCACCGTGCACCACTGGGACGCGCTGCTCGCCGACCGTCCGGACGTGTACGACTGGCCGGAGATGGACGAGCGGGACGCCGCGGCGCTCTGCTACACGTCCGGCACGACCGGCAACCCGAAGGGCGTCGCCTACTCGCACCGGTCCATCTACCTGCACTCGTTGCAGGTCTGCATGCCCGAGGGCTTCGGTCTGGGGCCGACCGACCGGGAGTTGGCCATCGTGCCGATGTTCCACGCCATGTCGTGGGGCCTGCCGTACGCGGCGTTCCTCTCCGGCGCCTCGCTGATCATGCCGGACCGGTTCCTCCAGGCCGCGCCGATCGCCGAGATGATCGCCGCCGAGCGGCCCACCCTGGCCGGCGCGGTGCCGACCATCTGGACCGACCTGCTGGCCTACCTGGACGGCCACGAGGTGGACACCTCCTCGCTCACCGAGGTGATCGTCGGTGGTTCGGCCTGCCCACCGGCGCTGATGCACGCGTTCGACGAGCGGCACGGGATCAACGTCATCCACGCCTGGGGGATGACCGAGATGTCGCCGCTGGGGTCGGTCTCGCGTCCGCCCGCCGGAGTGTCGGGCGAAGAGGCGTGGCGCTACCGCTACACGCAGGGCCGGGTGCCGGCGGGCGTGCAGGCGCGGATCGTCGGCCCGGCGGGCGAGCCGCTGCCCGCCGACGGCACGGCCGTGGGCGAGCTGGAGGTCCGTGGACCGTGGGTGACCGCCCGGTACGTCGGTGACGACGCCCCCGATCCGGAGAAGTTCCGTGACGGCTGGCTGCGTACGGGTGACGTCGGCTCGCTCTCGCCGGACGGGTACATCACGCTCACCGACCGGGCGAAGGACGTGATCAAGTCCGGCGGCGAGTGGATCTCGTCGGTGGAGTTGGAGAACGCGCTGATGGCCCACCCGGCGGTGCTGGAGGCGTGCGTGGTGGGCGTGCCGGACGAACGGTGGGACGAGCGGCCACTGGCGACCGTGGTGGTCCGCGAGGGCGCCTCGGTGACCGCCGAGGAACTGCGGGACTTCCTGGCCGGCTCGGTGGCCCGCTGGCAGTTGCCCGAGCGGTGGGCGTTCATCGACACGGTGCCGAAGACCAGCGTGGGCAAGTTCGACAAGAAAGTCGTCCGTTCGCGGTACGCCGAAGGCGAGCTGACTGTCCGGGAGCTGACAGCACCGTAACGTTTGACCGTGCACCGTCGCCTATGGGCAGAGGAGTACTCCTGACATTCCTCCCCAGAGGGCGGCCCCGGCGTTCGCACCGCGCCGGGGCCGCCCGCTCCACGCGGGTGACCCCGCACCGTCATTCTTGCGAAAATTGTTCGCCTCTGTCCCGGTGACGGGGAAATCGGTCGCCCGACGACCTGTTCAGGCGTCGCTGGTGGTGATCAGCACCTTGCCGATCGTCGAGTCCTCGACCGCCTGGTGCGCGGCGGCGGTGTCGGCGAGCGGGTAGTGGTGCAGCGGCAGACCGGCGTCCGCGCCCACCCGGATACCGCCCTGGTTGGCGGCCGCCGCCACGTCGACGACACCCTGCGCCTTGGCCGCCTTCGGCTCCGTGTAGACCAGCACGAACTGCCACCGGGCGTTCACCACGTACAGCGGTCGGATCGGGAGCGTCACCTCGGTCCCGCCGTTGTCGGCGTACACGCAGACCGCGCCGCCGTTGTGGATCATCTGCGCGTCCATCGCCGCGTTCTGTGCCGGGGCGACCTCGACGATCGTGTGGACCCCGTCGGGGGCGATCCGGGCGACCTCCTTGACCACGTCCTCCTCGCGATAGTTGATCACGTAGGAGGCGCCGGCCGCCGCCGCGAGCTGCGCCTTCTCCGCACTGCTCACCGTGGCGATCACCGTGGCGTCGGCCCAGCGGGCGAGTTGGATGGCCGCGTTGCCCACCGCTCCCGCACCGCCCTGCACCAGCACGACGTGGTCGGCCAGCGCGCCGGCGCGCAGCGCGTCCGGCATGAACTCGCCGGCCGTCAGACACCGGTGCGCGGTGAGGAACGGAATGCCGAGGCTCGCCCCCAGCTCGAACGACGCGTCGCCCAGCGGCACCGCCTGCCGGACCGGCACCAGCGTGTACTCCGCGCTGGTGCCCCACGGCCGCTGCCAGGCCGCCTCCCAGATCCAGACCCGCTCGCCGATCAGCTCGCGGTCGACGCCCTCGCCGACCGCCTCGACGACGCCCGCGCCGTCCTGCCCGGGGATCTGCCAGCCGTCCGGTGCGAACGCCCGCCGCGACTTCCAGTCGGTCGGGTTCACCCCGGAGACCGCCATCCGGACCAGCACCTCGCCCCGGCCCGGCTCGGGCACCGGCCGGTCCACCAACTCCAGCACCGACGGGTCGCCGGTGCGCTCGTACACGATGGCCTTCATCCGTGGTCTCCTCGCTGCCCGGCGGGGCACGCGGGCGGCGTGCCGCCCGCTGCGGTACCCCGCACCGATCCCGTCATGCCAAGCCGTCCACCAGCTCGGGGGTCAACTCACCGATCGACCCGAGCGTCACGGCCGCGAGCCCGGCGGCGTCCGGATCGAGGGGGTACGACCCGTGTGGCACCGCCACCACCCGCATCCCCGCCGCGGCGGCCGACCGTACGCCGTTCGACGAATCCTCCACGGCCGCGCAGCGGGCCGGGTCGACGCCCAGGCGCTGCGCGACGCTGAGGTACACGTCCGGGGCCGGCTTGCCCCGTTCGGTCTCCTCGGTGGACAGGGTCGCGCCGAACGCGTCGGTCAGGCCGGTGGCGGCCAGCGCCGCCGCGATCAGCCGGGTCGGCGACGAGCTGGCCAGCCCCAGCGGCCACCGCGCGGCCAACCGGCGCACCACGTCGTCGGCACCCTTGATCAACGGAACGTGCTCCCGGTAGCGCTGCGCCATCTCCCCGACCACCTCGTCGGCGACCTGCGCGGCGGTGCGCCGCACGCCCAGCTCGCCGCTGAGGTAGTGGGCCCACTCGCCGGTGCTCATGCCCATCAGCCGGCGCTGGGTGTCCGGCTGCCAGACGCCACCGTGTGCCGCCACGTACGCCCGCCGGACCTCCTCCCACACCGGTTCGGAATCCACGATCACGCCGTCCAGGTCGAAGACCACCGCATCCACCACGGGCCCATCCTGCCCGACGGAGGGACCCACGGTCAGGCGGGCAGCGCGGGCAGCCCGATCGGGCTGTCCGGCGGGATCACCGTGTGGCAGGACCGGGCCATCGGTTCCAGCAGCTCACGAAGGCGGTCGGTGTCGCCCGGGCCGAGCGCCTGCCACGGATGCCCGGCGGCCCGGTCGGTGGCGTCCTCGATCGCCTGGAAATCGGCGTGACCGGCGTCGGTGGGGGTGCCGTCCCCGGCCAGCCAGCCGCGTCGGGTCAGCCGCTCGCGGGCGGCCTGCCACTGCTCCTCGGACCAGCCCCGGCCGAGCAGGCTCTGTGCCGACATGTCCACCGCGACGCGCCAGGCCAGCGCCTCCACCGGCTCCAGGCCGGCGGCCACCAGGGCGGCGATGTGTCCGTCGCCGCGCAGCTCGCGCAGCGTGGTGGCGGCCTGCCAGAGCCGGGCGAGGGGGTACTCGCCGACCGGTAGCGCGGCGTTGGCCGCGCCGAGCACCCGACCGGCGGTCTGCGCCGTCGAGGCGGCCCGCTCCAACAGGTCGGCGGCCTCGGCCAGGTGCCCCTCGGGCAGCTCGTAGGTCAGCTCGGCCAGGGCCTGCACCGCGCCGGTCAGCCGGGCGCGCAGCGCCTCCGGCGGGGTGGCCAGCCGCCACACCGCCGGCAGGGCCCGGCTCACCATCGGCGGCGCGAAGCTGAAGAAGGCGGCGACCACCGGCGGGGCCTCGGCGGCGCCCAGCGGCGCGGCCCGACCGGCGAAGTAGCCGCGCCAGTAACCGCGCAGCCCGACCGCCTCGTACGCGGCACGGGCCCGAGGGTGGAAGTAGGTGACCGCGTGCACCGGCTCGAAGTACGTCCACATCACCCGAGCGGTCCGCCCGGCCGCGTCCAGCGCCGTCACACGCACCTCCACCGTCCCGCGTTCACGTCGTCACCCCGGACGGCGGGCCGCCCGGGGTGACGCCGAACCTACTGCCGGAGGGTGACGGTCAGGAAGCCCCATGTGAACAAGGCCATCGCACGAAGGCGACAACCGGGACGATCCGGACGGGTCACTGGGCGGCGAGCACGTCCACCACGAAGCGCAGCGGACCGGTCGGCCGGCCGCCGGCCTTGGCCTCGTCGTTGCCGTACGCCAGCTCGCCCGGGATGTCGAGCTGCACCCGGCTGCCCACGGTCACGCCGACCAGGCCCTGGTCCCAGCCGGGGATGACCTGGCCCACGCCGATCGGGAAGGTGGCCGGCTGGCCGGCGTTCCAGGACGAGTCGAACTCCTTGCCGTCCTTGTAGAAGACGCCCACGTAGTTGGTGGTGATGTTCTGCCCCTTCTTGACCGCCGGGCCGGTGCCCTTGATCATCGGGGTGACCGTGAGCTTCTTCAGCTCACCGGTGCCCGCCTTCACGGTCGGCTTGGTGCCCAGCGCCGGGTCGGCGCCCTCGGGAAGCTGCGGCGCGGGCGGCGCGGTGGGGGCGTCCTGAGCCGGGGCGTCCGCCGGGGCGGATGCGGACGGGTTGGCGCCGGAGGCGTTGCTGGGCTTGTCGTCCCGGTTGCTGTCGATCCAGACGAAACCGCCGATCAGCAGCGCCACCACGGCGACACCGGCCAGCCCGCCGGCCCACGCCTGGCGGCGGCGCTTCGCCTCGGCCGCCTTCTGCGCCGCCAACTGGGCGGCCAGCCGCCGCCCCGCCTTCGTCGCCGGGCTCTGGCCCTCCGACCGGTTCTCCTGCGTGCGCTCGCTCACGTCGTCGACTCCCTGCTGCGAAGGTGTGGCCGGCACCCGGTGCCGGGGGGAAAGCCGACGCACACGGTACCCGCCCAGCGGCCCGCTGTGCCCGCCCCGGACGCCTCGAATCGTCCAGAAACGCCGTCCGCCGGGTTACGCCGGGACCACCATGAAGTCGGTCACGAACGAGGTGACCCGCCCGTCGGCGGTCCGCCCGATCCAGGTGCCGTAGCAGCCGTCCCCCCAGCCGGTGGCCACCGTGACGACGTTCGCGCCGGTGACCTCGTCCAGAACGGCCGTGATCAGCCCCGGAACCGGCGACGCGGGCAGGTCGGCGGGGATGAAGACGTCCTCGATCCGCTCCTCGTCCCAGCTCTCCAGAGCGGCCAGCGCGGTCGGGTCGGCGAGGGTGCCGGCGCCGGCGTCCACGCCGTACCCGAAGTAGTCGTCGTCGCCGAGGTCGGCGATGTCCTGGTCGCCCACCACGGCGGGTTCCCAGCGGGTGGTCGGCTCGGCGCTGATCACCAGCTCCAGCGCGGCGACCCGCCGGTCCACCTCGGCGTCCGCCCGCAGCACCACGGCCACCCAGGCGCGGGCGGGGTACCGGCCCGGCGCGACGGCCACCGTGTACGGCTCGGCCTCCGGCACCACCAGCGGATCGCACCCGACCACCCGGCCGGTCGGCAGTACGACGTCGCCCAGCGGGTGGGCCTCGACGAGGTACGCGCCGTGCTCGTCGGTGAAGCGCGCCCCGGGCATCAACAACCGGTCCAGGTCAGGGGTGTACGGCATGGGTGCTCCTCCGGTGGCCGACGGCCGGCGGAGCGTACCCGGTCCGGCGGACACCGACGGACCGGCGGTGGCGCGTACCTCAGGCGCTCTTGCGGGGTGCGGTCTTGCGCGCCGCGGTCTTCTTCGCGGGTTCGGCCTTCTTCGCGGGGGTCTTCTTGGCGGCGGTCTTCTTCGCCGGCTCGGCCGCCTTCTTCTCGGCGGTCTTCTTCGTGGCGGTCTTCTTCGCGGGCGCCTTGGCGGCCTTCTTCTCGGCCGCCTTCTGCGCCGAGCGGGCCGACGAGATGGGCGTCGGCTCGCCGCCACCACCTCGGGACGGCTGTTCGCCGCGCGCGGCGCGGGCCCGGTCCACCGACGCCTTCAGCGCGGCCATCAGGTCCACCGCCGCGGCCGGGGCCTCCTCGACCTCCTCCGGCTGGACGACCTCCCGACCCTCCACCTTGGCGTCGATGACCTCCTGCAACGCGGCCCGGTAGTCGTCGGTGAAGACGTCCGGCTCGAACTCGGCGGTCATCGAGTCGATCAGGGAGCTGGCCATCGCCAGCTCCGGCGGCCGTACCTTCAGGTCCTCGTCGAGGAAACCGAAGTCGGGGGTACGGATCTCGTCCGGCCAGAGCATGGTGTTGAGCAGCAGCACGCCCTCGCGGACCCGCAACGTGGCGAGCTGCTCACGTTGGCGTAGCGCCACCTTGACGATGGCCACCCGCTCCGAGTCGAGCAGCGCGTCCCGCAGCAGCACGTACGGCTTGGTGGCCGTGCCCTCCGGCTCCAGGTAGTAGGCCTTGTTGTAGAGGATCGGGTCGACCTGCTCGGCGGGTACGAACTCCAGCACGTCGATCGCCCGGGAACTGGTCAGCGGCAGGTCGGCGAAGTCCTCGTCGGTGAGGATCACCATCTCGCCGCCGCCGATGTCGTAGCCCTTGGCGATGTCGTCGTAGGTGACCTCCTCGCCGCAGACCGAGCAGGTGCGCTTGTAGCGGATCCGCCCGCCGTCCTCGCGGTGCACCTGGTGGAACCGGATGTCCTTCTCCTCGGTCGCCGAGTAGAGCTTCACCCCGATCGAGACGAGCCCGAACGACACGGCTCCCTTCCAGATGGCACGCATCCTGCGCTCCCTTCCCCGATATCGACCATGCTCGCATCCGGACGAACTCCACGCGAGGTGTTCGGCCTGCTACTACAGTCGGGTCGTGCCCGGCGCGCCGCTCAAGCCGATGCTCGCGATGACCGGGCCGCTCCCGGCGGGTGACGGCTGGGCGTACGAGTTCAAGTGGGACGGGGTCCGGGCGCTCGCCGACATCTCCGGCGGTGCTCAGCACCTGTATGCCCGCTCCGGCGTGGAGATCACCGCCGCGTATCCCGAACTGGCCGCCCTGTCCGAGCAGGTCGACGACGTCCTGCTCGACGGCGAGGTGGTGCTGCTGGGCGAGGGTGGGCAGCCGTCGTTCACCGCCCTCGCCGAGCGGATGCACGTCCGGGACCGGGCCAAGGCCGCCCGGCTGGCGGCGGTCATGCCGGTGACGTACATGATCTTCGACCTGCTGCGCCTGCGCGGCGACGACCTGACCGGCTGGTCGTACGAGCGCCGCCGGGAGGCCCTGGACTCGCTCGCGCTCGGCGGCGCGCGGTGGGCGGTGCCGCCGGTCTTCGCCGATGGGCCGGCGACGTACGAGGCCGCCGGCGAGCACGGCCTGGAGGGCGTGATGGCCAAGCGGGTCGGGGCCGTCTACCGCCCCGGGGTGCGCTCGCCGGACTGGGTGAAGGTCAAGCTGGAGGTGACCGGCGACTTCGTGATCGGGGGCTGGCGGCCGGGCGCGCGCCGCATCGGCGGGCTGCTGGTCGGGGTGCCCGGCCCGGACGGTCGGCTGATCTACCGGGGTCGGGTCGGCGGCGGGATCGGGGCGGCCATCGAACGGCAGCTCCTCGCCGAGCTGGAGCCGCTGCGCTCCGGCGCGTCACCGTTCGCGGCGGGTGTGCCGCGCGAGGATGCCCGGGGGGCCATCTGGGTAGCACCCCAGGTGGTGGTGGAGGTGAAGTACGGCCAGCGCACCCCCGACGGCCGATTGCGCTTCCCCCGGGTGCTGCGGTTGCGCCCGGACAAGCCGCCGGAGGAGGTCGACGATGCCGGGTGAGAAGCTGCGGGTGGACGTCGAGGGCCGCGCGTTGGAGCTGTCCAACCTGGACAAGATCCTCTATCCGGCCGTCGGCTTCACCAAGGGCGAGGTGATCGACTACTACACCCGGATCTCGCCGGTGCTGCTGCCGCACCTGGCCGACCGGCCGGTCACCCGGATCCGCTTCCCGAACGGGGTGGACGACAAGTCCTTCTTCGAGAAGAACAAGCCGGCCGCGACCCCGGACTGGGTACGCGTCGAGACGCTGCCCGCGCCCGGGTCGACCAAGGGCCGGGAGACCATCGACTACGTGGTCGCCGACGACCTGCCCACCCTGGTCTGGCTGGCCAACCTCGCCGCGCTGGAACTGCACACGCCGCAGTGGAAGGTCGACGAGCATCCGGACATGATGGTGGTCGACCTGGACCCCGGACCGCCGGCCGGGCTCGCCGAGTGCTGCCCGGTGGCGGTGCTGATGCGCGACCGGCTCGCCGACGACGGCATCGAGTCGTACCCGAAGACGTCCGGCAAGAAGGGCATGCAACTCTGCTGCCCGATCGCCGGCACCCAGTCGTCCGATCTTGTTTCTGGCTACGCCCGGCGAATCGCCCAGGAGTTGGAGCAGGCGCACCCGAAGCTGATCGTCTCGAAGATGGCGAAGAACCTGCGCCCCGGCAGGGTCTTCATCGACTGGAGCCAGAACAACGCGGCGAAGACCACCGTCGCGCCGTACTCGCTGCGCGCCCAGCGGACGCCGTCGGTATCGACGCCGCTGACCTGGGACGAGGTCGAGGCCGGCGCTCGCGGCCGGAAGCCGGCCGTGCGCCAGTTCACCGCCGCCGAGGTCCTGGACCGGGTCGACGAGTACGGCGACCTGCTCGAACCGCTGCTCGACGGCGGCCCGGAACTGCCCGGCGGACGCTAGCCCAGCCCGGTCATTCGGGTCGTCCGGGTAACGGTGGGTGCGCGGGTGGTGCCGTGACCACCTGTCGCACACTGTGACCGCCTCCGCTGCCCGCCGCCGACCCCGCCCACCCTGCTCAACCCCTTTGCTCTGCTTCAACGGACGCAACACCGAGTTCTACCTGCTGTTCTGCAGTTTGGTGAGAACGGGCGGCCGGGCGCGGCCCGCACGGAGCGTGTGTGTTGCGTCGGTTGAAGCAGAGCAAAGGGCGCGAAGGTGAGGGCGACCCCGGAGCTGGATGTCGCCGCGTGTGACGGGCCGACGGTTCGGACCGTGCGTCGGCTGCGGCGTCGGCGCGACGACCATCTGGTGGCCGCCGGCCGGAACTGCCCGGATGAGACTGGTCTGGCCGACGACCGCTACAGTGCTTCGATGCTTCAGGGTGAAGTCGTCAATGCGTTGAGTGAGCTTCGCGCGTTACGGGTCGAGCCGGACGGACCGGCGCTGCGCGTCACGGTGCCGGCGATCGAGGTGAGCCTGCGGCTCTACCCCGAGGCGGTGGTGTGGCTCAACCACCGCACACTGCCGAACGACGAGCCGATCCTCCAGGTCGTGATCCGTCAACACGGCCGGGACCTGCGGATGATCCTGTTGAACGACGACATCGCCTGGGAGCCGGCGGACCTCGAATCCCTGCTCGACTCCTCGATCCCGGTGCGGCTGACCGACATGCCGGAGTTGGTGGCGTACAGCGAACTGGACCGGAACTCCGTCGCCGCCCTGCGGGCCTACGACGAGCCGAGGGCGAACCTGGCGGCCCTCGCGGGAACGCTGCAACTGCACCGGTGCGTCCTGGTGGCCGCCATGCGGCTCGGCCTCCGTCCGCTGCGCGCGGTACGGCTGTGGCACGAGCTGTGGTGGCGCGTCGGCGAGTTCGCGCCGGCCCCGTACTGGCCCGACCCGGACTTCGACCGGCTGCTGGTCGAGGCGGGAGTGTCGTTGACGCCGTACGAAAAGGCCCGCGCTCTGGAGCGACCGGCCGAGATCGAGGCGTTGACCGTTGCCGACCTGCGGGCCGCGGAACCGACGCTGACGGTCGGCCGGGCGGACGAGGCCGCGCTCGCCGCCTGGCGACAGTGGATGAAGCTGACGCCGCGCCAGTTCTCCGAGGTGCTGACGGCGGAGTTGCCCGAGGCGCGGGTGGAGATCTCGCTCTACGCCGACGGTGGAGCGGCGGTCTCGTTGCGCATCGTGCCGTCCGGTGTCCTGTGGGTGCTGCTCGAGCTGCGGCTCTCCTTCCCCCGGCGGCTGACGATGCTGGACGAGATCCGCATCGCCGAGGAGGCCACCGACACCGGGCTCTTCCAGCGCATCATGGCCAACCTGGATCGGCTCGGCCGGTCGCTGGGCCTGAAAGCGATCAAGGTGTACGCGACCGGGGACGGCAGCGTGGCGTTCGCCCGCGCCGGCTTCGACTGGGACCGCGATCCGGGCGACTGAACCGCGTCACCGGTGCTGCGTCACCGCTGCTGCGGTCGGGGCGTCAGCGTGCGTCGTAGCCGGGCAGTGGCCTCCGGGCCGATGGCCTCCTGGGTCGCCGTCAGCAGTCGGCCGCACAGCACCCGGGCGGCGTCGATCTCGGCGCGGGCGTGCTCGACCTCCCGCCGTACCGTCATTCGCTCGTCGTCGGCGACCGCGCGGATGTCCGCCACCTCCCGCCGACGGGCGCTGCGCACCTCGTCCGCCATCACCAGCACGAAGTCCGTCCGGTTCCGGCCGAGTTCGCTGCTGGTCGAGGCGGCCGGACGGGCGGCCACCACCCGCGTCACCGCCTCGGCGGGCAGGAAGAACAGCGTCGTGGTGGAGAACTGGCTCAGCGCCGCCTGCTGTTGCCAGCGGGTCAACAGACCCGACTTGCCGTCGAGGAAGGGCGCCATCGCGAACGCGAAGTCCACGTCGACGGTGGCGAGCAGCGCGCGGGCGTCGTCGATGCCGCGTCGGAGTTGGTTGATCAGCGTGGACTGTCGGTGCAGCAGGGCGGTGAACTCCGCCTGGTCGTCCGCGCGGGGGTCGCCGTCGGACAGCAGGGCGTTGGCCAGGGTCAGCAGGCGATCGCCGTTGAGGCACAACTCCTGGAGCCTGAGGATCACCTCCAGCAGGTGACTGCCGACCTTCGCGTCCTGCGACACCGCCCGCCGGTCCAGCAACCTGGTGACGTACGAATGGAGGATCTGCACCACCGTGGACAGCACCTCACCCACTGCGCGGCCCCCTCCAGGTCAGCTGGGGTGAGTGTAATCGTGCGGCCCCTCGCCGACCGTGCTCAGCGTGCCGCCTCCGGCCCATCGGCCGGTACGAGCGACTGGGCCAGCCGGGCGTAGCTGTCGCCTCCGTGGCCCGCCGCGATGGCCCGTTCGATGATCGATTGCACGGCCTGTAGCGGCGCGGGGTCGACCCCGCGCGCGGTCGCGGCGTCCCGGACGTGGGCGACCGCCGAGCCCGCCGACGCGATGGTGGAGATGTCGGCGGCGAAGGTCCCGGACGTGAGTTGTTCGGCGAACCGGTCGGCCAGGTCGGGCAACAGGGCACCGATCCCGCGGGCGAAGCGGGCGAACGCGGTCGGGGCGATGCCCTCGGTGATGGCCAGGGCGAAGGCGTGCGCGAGCCCGCCGACGGACATGGTGAACAGGTCGAGCAACGCCATCTCGTACGCCGCCGCCGTGCCGACGTCCGCCCCGAGGTAGGCGCGCGATCCACCGAAGCTCTCCAACCAGGGAAGACTCTCGTCGAAGAGGGCCCGTGGACCGCTGTAGAGGATCGTCGCGGCTGGTGTCCCGATGGTCGGCGCGGGCGTCAGGATGGCGCCGTCGAGGTAGCTGACGCCCCGCTGCGCCGCCCAGCTCGCCATCTCCCGTGCCTCGGCGGCGTGCCCGCTGCTGAGGTTG
The DNA here is from genome assembly GCF_049315225.1 of Micromonospora sp. WMMD729. Classification (NCBI taxonomy): domain Bacteria; kingdom Bacillati; phylum Actinomycetota; class Actinomycetes; order Micromonosporales; family Micromonosporaceae; genus Micromonospora; species Micromonospora sp. WMMD729. Next base: position 197,127 of record NZ_CP186059.1, read on the forward strand.
ACGAACGTTCCGCTCGGCGGGCGTTCGAGCCCCGACAGCACGGCGCGGACCGCCTCGTAGTTGATGACGCAGGCGATGACGACCGATGCCCGTTGCGCCGCGTCGGCCACCGTCGGAGCGAGTACCGCTCCCTGGGTCACCAGCGCGGCCGCCTTGCCGGGTGAACGGTTCCAGAGCACGGTGGGGTGGCCGGCGGCGAGGGACGCGGCGGCCAACGCCCGGCCCATCGGGCCGAGTCCCAGGACGGCGACGGTGGCGGATTGATTGTCCAGGTCGTGGTGTGTCACAGCCGCGACGCTAAACCTTCACGTTGACGTGAAGGTCAAGCCCTGATCTGCTGTTGAGATGCGGATCGGCGAACTGGCGCGGGCGGCCGGCACCACCCCACGCGCCCTGCGCTACTACGAGGAGCAGGGCCTGTTGCGACCGGCCCGGCTCGCCAGCGGCTACCGCCACTACGACCCGCAGGCCGTGTACACGGTGCGGCACATCCAACTGTTGCTGTCCGCCGGCCTGAACACCGCGGCAATCGCCGAGATCCTTCCCTGCATCCCCAACGACGTGACCGTGCTGGCCCCCACCTGCCCCGAACTGCTCGACGCGCTGGCGGTGGAGCGCGCCCGCATCACGGCGTCCATGGAACGGCTCGGTGCCGCCCGCGCTGTGCTGGATCGGCTCATCCAGGCCGGCCCTGCGACCCGGCGGGCCACCCACTGACGGTCAGAAAACGTCCACGCGCCCGTGACAACCTTCCACGGGCCCGCTGCGTGGTAGGGGCGTGACCGACCAACAGAGACCTCTGTCCGCGGCGGACCGGTCCTACGTCGCGTTCGTCGAGGTGGCGTGGGAGCGACATATCCGGCTGGCCATGCTGCTCTGCGGCGACCGGTGGCGGGCCGAGGAGTTGCTCCAGGACAGCCTGGTCCGGGTCTACGAGCGGTGGCGGCGGCTGTCCCGGCTCGACGACCCGCACGCCTACCTGCGCCGGGCGCTGGTCAACAACCACACCTCGATCTGGCGGCGACGCCGACGCGAGAGCCTCGTCGCGGACGTCCCCGACCGGGCCGCCCCGGCCGGCGGCAGCGACCCCGACGCCGACGTGCTGCGCCGGGCGCTGCTGGCGCTGCCGGCGAAGCAACGCGCGGTCGTGGTGCTGCGCCACTACGAGGACCTGAGCGAGCGCGAGGTCGCCCAGGTGCTGGGTTGCTCGCTGGGCACCGTCAAGAGCCAGAACGCCCGGGCGTTGGGCGCGTTGCGACACCTCCTGAACAGATCCTTCGACTCGGTGAGCAGGTGACAGTCATGAATGACATCGACGACCGTCTGGTACGTGGACTCCACGACCTCGTGGACGGCGAACCGGATTCCGGCCCCGACGTGCCGGCACTGCTCGAACGCGGTCGGCGGGGTCGCCGCCGCCGGGCCACCGCCCTGGCCGGTACGACCTGCGCGCTGCTGGCGTTGGGCGTCGGCACCGCCGTCACGGTGACGACGAACGCCCCACCCGAGCGTCCCGGCGTCACCGCCCAGGCGGCGCGTCCGGAGCAGGTCTCGCCGGAGCTGCGTCTGGTCTCGGCGGCCACCGCCAGCGAGAACATCAGCTACCGGATGCGGCTCACCAACTCGGGTCCGCACGGGCTGACGTACGAGGGCGCGTTCGACCCGAGGACCGCCACTGGGTACGTCCGGGTGCCGCACGACGACTCGATCCAGACCGAGCTGCTGATCGACGGCACCCGGTACGAGGGGGCGGAACGACCGCAGGGCGAGCTGCCGCCGGACAAGGGACCGGGCGAGACGTACGGCCGCTACGGGCAGTACCCCGGCAGGTACGACCGCCTCTCGTTGCAGGGTGACGGCAACGCCGTGCTGGGCGCGGCCGCGCCCGACCCGGCCGCCCTGTTCGCGGCGCTACGGAGTGCGAACGCGACGGTGACCGAGAACCCGGACGGCACCCTGCACGTCACGTACTCGACGGCGGACCGGGACGGCTCGACCAGCACCACCGGCGACGTGACGTTGGACCGCGACGGCCGGATCGCGACGGTGGCGCTCACCGTCACCTGGGAGTCGACGGCGAAGGGCCGGCTCGACCGGGGGACGGTCACCTCGACCCTCCAACTGTTCGACTACGGCGTCGAGGTGACGGTCGACCGCCCGACCGACGTCGTCATGGTCTCGGAGTAGCAGCGGGTGGCCCGGCGTCCACGCTCGTGGACGCCGGGCCGGACGTGGCAGGGCGCAGTCGCCACCACGCGCCCACGACCAGGGCCAGGGTCACAACGGTCACCGCGACGTCGCCGGCCAGGGCCGCCGCCGGGCTCGCCGGGGAGTACGGCGGCACCAGGTACGCGAACGCGGCGGCGCTGACCACGTTCGCCGAGCCGGCGGCGAGCACATGCCGCTGCCCCCAGCGCTCGCTCCCCGACCAGTACACGACGACTGCTCCCAGCGCGGCGGTGAGCGCCAGCGCGACGGCCACCCCCTGCCAGCCGGGCGTCGGGTCGGTGAAGAGGTGGGCGACGACGATCAGCAGGCCGACCCAGACCGGGTGCGGTACCCGCCGGACCCGGCGCGGACGGGTGCGACGCCACCGGGGCAGCAGCGCCGCCGCGATCAGGGCGAGGACGACCGCCGTGGCGAAGCTCAGTTGCAGCGGGCTGGCCAGGAAGTTCTTGCGGCCCTCAGGCGAGGTGAAGACCAGCAGGCTGCCGAGCAGGTAGAGCACCCCGACCACGGCCAACCCGGGTCGCCCGAGCCACGGCCGATACCGCCGCCGCGCGCCGAGGAACGACTCGACGAACACGATCGGCGCGCAGATCGTCAGCAGGATGTGGTTGCCCACGTAGTCGTACGCCTGCCGGAGGCTGAACCCGAGCCCTGGCACGAGCGACGCCTCGGCGGCGGCGCGGGTGTCGGCGTACTGGGTGTCGTCGAGGTAGCCGGGGTTGAACAGCGACTGATCCACCAGACCGGCCTGGAGGACGCCGAACGCGGCGGCGAGCAGCACGATCGTCGGCCATCCCGCGCCGAGGCGTCGGGCGGTCTCGCGGATCAGGATCGCCGCACCGCCGTACATCGGACCCAGGCCGATGATCACCGGGAGGAAGTCGTCGATGGCGAAGCCACCCCACGAGCACTCGGCCGCCCACGGCGCGAGCAGCAGCAACGCCACCACCGGCACGAGCCACCGGCGCAGCGGGATACGGTCGACAGGGTGCGCTGCGGCGTGCGGCGCGGCTGAACGGTCGGCCGGGGCGGCGGGGTGCTCGGCCGGTGCGGCCGGCGACACAGCGGAGCTGTCGGCGGGTTCGGGTTCGGGCGGCACGGACGCTCCTCGGTGGCTCGGTGGCTCGGTGGCTCGGTGGCTCGGTGGCTCGGTGGCTCGGTGGTCGTCGCCGGTCACCGTGCGCGAGCCATCCGGCCAGCCGCTACGGCCATCGGCCGACGGGGACGGCGACCAAAGTCGTTGCGTAGGGTGGTGCGGACGTCGTCACCACCGGGAGCACGCGGATGCAGCGAAACGCCACGGCCGACCTGACGGTCCCGTCCACCGCCACCGAGAGCCCGCTGCTCAGCTACCGCGACGAGGCGACCGGTGAGCGTGTCGACCTCACCGCCCAGCAGGTCGGCGCCTGGTCCGCGCGCAGCGCGAGCCTGCTGCGGGACGGTTGCGGGCTCGGCCCCGGCAGCCGCGTAGCGGTGTTACTGCCGCCGCACTGGCGTACCGCAGCGGTGTTGTTGGGGGCGTGGGCGTGCGGCCTGGCGGTGTCGTTCCGGCCGCGCGCCACGGCGGGCCTGCCCGTGCTGGAGCCCGGCGGCGACCGGCCGTTCGACGCGGTCTTCGTGACCCCCGAGCGGCAGGACGACTGGTTGGAGGACGTGCCGGACGCGCCGCACCGCTACCTGGTCGGCACCGGGCCGGGCCGGCTCGCCGACGTGCCGCTGGGCTGGTTGGACTGGTCCGCCGAGGTGCTTCGCCACCCCGATGTCACGCCCGACCACACCGCCATCCACCCGAACGATCCGGCCAGCGCGGACGGCACGACCTACGGCCAGTGGGGCGCGCTCGCCCGGGAGGTCGCCGGGATGCTCGACCTGCGGGCCGGTGACCGACTGCTGGTCGACGCGGCCGAGCACGAGCAGCCGCTGAAGTGGCTGCTCGCGCCGCTGTCGGCGGGCGCGTCGGTGGTCATCAGCGCCAACCTCGACCCGGCCCACCGGGACGCCGTCGTCGCCGCAGAGCAGGTCACCCGGATCCTCTGACCTGCCTAGAGCCGCGTTCTCGCCTCTTCGATCTGCCGCACGACGGCATGGGCGCCGTGCGCCTGCGCGATGGCGTACGCCTCGTCGAGGGTCGCGAGCGCGTCCGCGTGGCGGTCCTGCGCGGCGGCGACGTAGGCCAGCCCGACCATGTTGGCGGCCACGCCCGGCAGCGCCCCGATCTCCCGGCGCAGCCGTGACGACTCCTCCAGCCGTTCGCGCGCCTCATCCAGCCGACCGGCCAGGTGCGCCGCGATGCCCAGGTGACGCAGTGCCTCGGCCTCGGTCGACCGGTCGCCGACCTGCGCCGCCAGGTGGCGGGACCTCTCGAAGTGCGGAACCGCGGTCTCGTTGTCGCGCCGGATGATCTGGTGCAGGCAGCCGATCCAGAACAGCGCCTCGGCCCGGCCGCGAGTGTCGGCGAGGGCCTGGTACAGCTCGTTGGCACGCTCGAACAGCGGCAGCTCCGCCGGGTCCTCGACGGGCGATGTGTCGCCCCGGGCGCGTTCGTCGAGATACCGCGCGTGCAGGATCCGCCCACGCGCCAGTGCGGCGTCGGCCTCCACCGCGTCCAGGTCCCGTTCGGCGTCGGCCAGTACGCGGACCTCGCCGCTGTACACGGCCTGTTCGTAGAGTTTCCGGGCCCGTTCGATCCGATCTCCGGCGTTCATTCGCCGCCCCCGTCCTGGCATCGCCACTGCGTGCCGGATCAGCAGCCTAGTGGTCCACAAGCGCGCGCGGCGACCCCAATCAGCGCTGCCCGATCCGGTTCCGTTACATCGCCATCTGCCCTGCTCAGAGGGTCTTTTGCCGATGTCGTCGACGTGTTCTCATACCGAAGCGACGGCATCGTCGACATCGCACCGCTCCCTCACCGAAAGGTGCACCGATGCAGAGCAGATCCCCCTTCCGGCTGGCGGTCCTCACCGCCACCGCCGCCACGTTCCTGGCGTCCGGCGGCGCGTCCGGAGCGCTGGCCACCGCCGCCCCCGTGACCGCGTCCCCGGGCGTCGCCGCCTGCGCCGGTGAGTCCAGCGCCGCCCGCGCCACCGCGGGCGCGACGGCCCAGGAGCCGGCGCTGTACTCCAAGAACGAGGCCAACGCCTACGGCGTGATCAAGGACGCCCCGCGCCTGCCCAACGGCAGCGTCACCATCCCGACGGTCTTCCACATGGTCTCCGACCACCCCTTCACCGCCGCCGAGACGGCCCGCTGGAAGACCCTGATCGCGGCACAGGTGACGGTCCTCAACGACTCGTATGCCGGCCGTACGGCGGCGGACGCCTCCGACACGCCGTTCCGGTTCGACCTCGTCGACACGACGTGGACGGTGAACAGCGCCTGGTACACGGTCGAGCCGGGCAAGAACGAGCGCGACATGAAGAAGGCCCTCTACACCGGCGACTCCCGCACCCTGAACGTGTACGCGGCCAACATCGGCGGCGGACTCCTCGGCTGGGCGTACTTCCCGAAGGGCTACAACAATGGCCGCGACTACATCGACGGCGTGGTGATGCTCGACGAGTCGATGCCGGGAGGCACGGCCGGCAAGTACGCCCTCGGTGACACGCTGACCCACGAGGTCGGGCACTGGCTGATGCTGGAGCACACCTTCGCGCACGGCTGCTCGGCGTCCGGCGACTTCGTGGCGGACACCCCACGTGAGGCGGCCCCGCAGTTCGACTGCCCGATCGGCGCGGACTCGTGCACCGCGCCGGGGCTGGACCCGATCCACAACTTCATGGACTACACGCAGGACTCCTGCATGGACATGTTCACGGCAGGCCAGGCGGACCGGATGAGCGACGCCTGGGTGGCGTTCCGCGCCGGCTGACGCCGCCCCCGGCAAGCTTGAGTGCGTTGATCAAGAGGTTCGCGTCACCGAAGTGCTGATCGGTGACGCGAACCTCTTGGTCATCTCGGGAAGAGAGCGCGCCGGGAGCAGGGCGCGGTGTGGTCGGTAGGTAGGGCACACCGGTCGCCGCCGGGTAGTCGCCGATCGCAGAAAACCCAGTGGCGTACGCACTGCTGGTCCTCGGCCGACACGGTCACCCCGCCCGGTTCGACGCGGGCGCTGAGCCGGGCCAGCACGCGCGCGGCGGTCCGGGCGAGAATTCGGGCCCGGAACAGGTCGGGTGCGGTGACCGGCAGGTGGATCACCCAGCGCTCGGTCATCGGTGTTGGCCTGCTGCTGCCATCGCCGGTCGTTCTTCGCGTCGGCTCAGCAGCCGGCGGATCAGGTCGCGCACAGGGGACCGCCCTTCGTCGGGTCGCGTCGAAGTGGAGGGGGCGGCCTCCGCCGGTTGCGGACGGCGGAGACCGCCCCACCCTGCGACCGCAGCCTCGAACGGCGGTACGGCAGCAGGGCCGCGCCGGGGGAGCGCGGAGGGTGGGGTCTCGGCGGCGATGCGAGACCGGTACGAGAGGCGCCAACCGACCGCAGCAGCACCGCATCACCGACAGTGACGCTATTGCCACCGAGTCACCTATGTCAAGCCTGTCTCCGAGTCAGTTACCCACTTATGTCACTCGTGCTACGTGTGTTGCCTGCGTCGAAACTGCTGATCAATACTGGCTGGGCCAACCGACTGCAAGGGGCCCCGACGTGCCTATTCCGCCGACGATGGACGAGCTGCTGGACGCTCTGATGGGGAAGATCAAGGACGGGACGTACCCGCCTGGGTCGCAGCTTCCTTCTGGGCGCGCGCTGGCTGACGCGTACGACGTCTCGCAGTCGACGATCAGCCGGGCGGTGGCGAGGTTGCGGAAGCAGGGTGTGCTGGTGGGCCGACCGGGTCGCGGCGTCTTCGTCGCGGAGTCCGCTAGACGCTGACAAGGAGGTCGGCGCGAGCACACCATGGGCGTGCGTCCGCGGCGCTGCTTAACAGCGGGCCAATCGCCCTCGTCGCTAGTCTCTGGGTCTCGACAAGGACAGGCGCATCTGTCGGGTTGGCGACAAGAGCTTCGAGCTTCTCGTAGTGCGTCCTCGGCTCTCGATTCTTCCTCCCGCTGGCGCGTACGGATGGGAACCTGGCCGGATCTATGGCCTGAGCAGGACGATCGTGCGATTCCCTAGGTAGTTGCGGTCGAGCAAACTCATCCCACGAACCCTTTGACGACTCAATCGTGCCAGGCCGGTCCGACCGTTGGGACCAAGGCATTGGGGTCCCGCTTCGAGGACTCCCGCCGGTAATGTCCGCGGCACACCTTCTGGGGGTGAGGTCGAGTGGTTGCCAGGTGCAACATGTTCCATGTAGTCCCGGCGGACCGGATTCCAAGAGTTAGAGTAGTTGGGGTCCAAGGCAGTCGGTGCCGATGCGTCGGCAACTCACGCGTCGGAGCCGGCAGGACGACGCGTACAATCCGTCGGAGCCGATTCCAGTGCTCATGGGGAGCATCAAGCGCCGTCCTTTTAGCCGCGGCAAACCTGGTTCCTCGGAAGCCTTCCAATGACTAACGAGCAATCTCCGCTTATTGAGCGGTATTCGGCCTGGCTCGTGACAGCAGAAGCAGCCTCCAACCGTGGCGATGAAGTCGACTACTTCAGGTCTGCCACAGTAGTCCTCGATGCGAATGTATTGCTGGATCTATATCGCCTAACTGCTCGAGGTCGCGAGCAGATCATGGAGGTTATGCGGAGTCTCGCGGAGCAACGCCGTCTATGGCTCCCGCACCAGGTGGCCGTAGAATTCATGCGCAACAGAGCAAGCGCCGTTCAGGGGCGCGTTGCGGCCTTGAGTAACATCGGGAAGCTTGTCAGTGCGCGCCTCCAAAACTCCCAGAATTTAATTAGAGAAGCACGCGACGCGGTCGCCGACCTTGTGTCTGAAATGACGCATGATCCCGGGCTCGCAGCTGAAATCAGGGGGTCCATGAGCGACGCCGCACTCGAAGAAGCATTTGCAGAATGGCGAGGATTGCTTCGGCAAAGAATTGACGAACTCCGCCGGGCTGATGCGTTCACCCCCCGTCAAATGATCAATGGTGATCCGCTCTTGCCGGAGATTGGATCTCTCTACGACGATCGCATCGGTAACCCGCTTCCCGAGCGAGACGTGAGGGACATGGTGGAGCACGCAATTCAGTATCGGTTCCCGAACCGTATTCCCCCGGGATTTGCTGATGCTAGCAAGGCAACGGACCTCCTTTCAGCAGGCGACTATCTGATATGGGAAGAGGTGATCAGATACGCCAGCAGCATGGACCGGCCAAGACGCTTGATCCTTGTCTCTGGCGACACTAAAGGGGATTGGTACGAACTCGATTCAAACGCCAAACCCCTTCAGCCATGGCCCTCTCTGAGGGCAGAGCTGAAGCAGCGGGCTGAAGCGGACATCCTCATTCTCACCCCCAGGCTCTTCCTTGAAGGCGCCCAGACTCATCTCGGCGCGGATTTCAACCCAGAAACCTATCGAGAGGTAGATCGGATAGCGGACGAGGGTGTGATCGAGGCACAGGGCGTCGAGATCGACTTCAGGCAGAGCTCTCTCGGCTCGGTCAACCTTAGACTCTCGCGAAGTGCCGACGACAAAGGAACGCATCGACAGCTCGAAAAAAGATTGATGCGCCTTATAGACGAGCGAGACATGCTCGGCGTCGCACTCGCAGCCGCTAACACCACCGCAGACGGAGATGGGTCCGCAGACAACCGTTCGTACCGGCGAGCTGTCGAAATGCGACTTGATTTGCTGGATCGGCGCATCGAAGACGTGCGCAACCAAATAAGGCATTCAGGAGATTCCTGAGGGCCAGCCCAGTCGAGGAGGTTCGATGCGGGTACTCTCATCGGTCACTAAGCAACTGGCGGACGATGCGGCCGACGAGCGCAGTGGTCCCGTTAGTGCGGAGGCTCTCAAAAGTCTCATCGACTTTGACGCCTATGTAGGAGAGGTTTACTCGCTCGGCTACAGCGAGGCGCTTGTGCAGATCCACGACTATCATCGGCGTCAAGTGGGAGGGATACCAGCCCTCTCGTTCTTGGTGGCAACTCGAATCGGGCGGGAGGATTCGGTCGATGGCCGTGATGAGGACGCCTCAGTGGTTCTGCTGCGCGTACTGGATCACGCCAACCTTCCGAATGCGCAGGAAGCCCTCAGGGTTAGAGTCGAGACAGCTCAGCGAGTTAGCGGCGAACCAAAGACTTGGGACCACAAAGATGTTATGGACCCCTCGACGCATCATCTCTTGAGCTATGCTGGCGTGAAATGCAGAGTCTTAGGCACGTTTCATTTAGAGCTTACGCTTGGCGGCTCCTCTGTCCTCTCCTTTGGCTCCGACCTGAGCAATTATTATCCCAATCAAGGACTTAAGGTCTACAAACCTCGGGGTGAGTTCCTCTCCCAGATCGTTAACTATCGGGACCCCAAGCGTTCATCCGGCTCCGAGTTCCACGTGCCCCTGGGTTACGTGCGATATGCATCAACGAATAGATCCTTTCAGCAAATAAACAACGTGCGCGTTTCCATAACTCCTACGGATCTGTTAGCCCAGAAGACTGCTCTGTTTGGCATGACTCGAACTGGGAAGAGCAACACCACAAAGATGGTGCTGCGGTCTGTCTTTGCCCTCCGGTTGCAAAGTTCTACAATGCGAATCGGGCAGATAGTGTTCGATCCGGATGGCGAATATGCTAACGAGAATACGCAAGATGAAGATAGTCAGCGCAACCCGTCAGCAATTAAAAATGTCTGGGCTCTGGGGCAAGCGGCGGAACAGTCGAGCCTGAAGCAGGACGTCATTACATATGGGATCCAGCCCCACCCCAACGACCCTGAACGCCGCCTCATGCTTCTCAACTTCCTTGTGAAAGAGAACCTAGAGATCGGTAAGCAGATTATTGACGTCTCACTCTCCGCTGAGACGGCGAAGTACGTGGGGAACTTTCGCGACGTTTCGTTAGCGTATGGAAACGGTCCAGAGTATGGGCCCGAGGCCGTTCGGCACCATCGTCGCGTTCTTGCTTACCGGGCGCTGCTCGTGAAAGCCGGCTTCCCCGCGCCGGACTCGCTTCCGGTAGAACTCTCGCATGGCCGAACCCCGCTTTTTGGGAAGGAATTCTTGGAGGCAATGCGTGCGTCCGGAGGCAAGGAATCAGCACAATACGCTGCCGGCGCTACAATTCTCTCTAAGCCTTCTCCGACATGGCATGAACTTGGGCAAGCGATGCAAGCGCTGCGCAACTACTTCAGCGACGGAAGCTCGGCGTTTGGCAAGTTCGATCAGAAGTATGTCGAGAAGAGCAGTTCCGGATCTTGGGCAGATGAGGATCTCAAGAAGATCCTCGAAATGTTTCACTACTCGAATGGGGCCCGGCTTGTCGGGCGGGTGAAGGCCCAGCATACCCACCTGACGACGAAGGACTACGCTGACGAAATTTACGACCACCTCGCCGCCGGGAGGCTGGTGATTGTCGACCAATCTAGCGGCGATCCGTTCATTAATAAATCTTCTGCAGACCGAATCATGTGGGAAATCTTTTCCCGGAATCAGAACGATTTCCGGAACGCGCAACGTCCCCCCGAAATCCTTGTGTACGTTGAGGAGGCCCACAACATTCTTCCTTCATCGGGAGAGGCTGACTTCGGCGATGTCTGGGTCCGTGCCGCAAAGGAGGGTAGTAAGTATCGGATCGGGCTCGTTTACGCAACGCAGGAAGTGAGTTCAATCCAGCGCAATATTCTTCGTAATACCGCAAACTGGTTCATCGGGCATTTGAACAACACAGATGAAACAAAAGAACTTCGGAAGTTCTACGATTTCGCCGACTTTGAAACGAGTATTTTGCGCGCTCAAGATCCTGGGTTCATTAGATTGAAGACTCTCTCGAATCCTTACGTGGTTCCGATCCAAGTCGATCGCTTTGCTGTAACCAACCAAGGGTCTGGTGATTAGGCAAGTGCCATACGAAGGAGAGTTTGCGTCGTATAGGCCGCTGCAGCGGATAGTGGACTCAGATCAAGTGCAGGGTCTGTTGCGGCGCGCCAAGCGACTTCCTGTGGTTGACGGGGATGAGCGTCTTCCCGAGCCGACTCTGGTCGAGCCGCTATCTGACGACCTGCCGGAATTCGTTATTGCGATCGATGGTAGTAGCGCCGAGGTCGACGTCTCGACGGGCTATCCAGGAAGTCGGATAGGTTACGTGACTGTCGCCAGTGTGCTCTTGAATTTGCGGCTCGTGGACATATTGGATGAGGATCGGCCTGTTGATCCCGTCAAGTTTAGATCCACCGAAGAGGCAGACACAATTCCGGCAGCTTTGCCCGGTAGTAACGTTGTAACGCGCGACTACCCTTCGGCGCGGGATTCATTTAGAGCTGAGCTATATGACCTGCTGCAAGACGCCGAGGTCGATGAGGACGACGACTCGACGCCGCTAGAGACTTTCGAGATCCTACTTCGGCATAAGCCGAGGGACCGCCCTCAGCGGTGTCCGTACGAGTACGACGGCTGCCAGGAGACCATGGCGGTCGACCCTGGCCTTAGCGATTGTCATTGCCCGAAGCGTCGGGTCATCTTCTCTACCGATGCCCTTCGCATCCATGAGGGCTTCAAGGACGACTCGTCGAACCTAGAGATGCTAACGGAAGTGATGCAGGTCTGGGAGAGGATCATGCTGGTCCATCTCTTGCTCTGCTTCGAGCGGAAGGGTCTCCTAGCAAAGGCGAACAAGGTCGCCTTCTTTGTCGACGGGCCTTTAGCGATTTTTGGTCATCCTGCTTGGCTTAGTGCTGCGATCAAGGCAGAGCTGCAGCGGATCAACGCAATTGTTCGTCGTGAAACTGGGTCTGATCTGATCATTGTTGGAATTGAAAAGTCCGGATCGTTCGTTCAGCACTTCGAGGACTTGGCAAGCATCAAGCTTGATGACGATACCTTGCTATTTCAGGGGAGGGCCTGCTTCCTCCCGACGGATATCTATATCAAGAGTCGGATTATCTATTCTAATAGCGACAAGCGGTACGGTGAGGCGACCTACTTTGGACGCAAATTCTTCTACAGGACTAGCAATCTATCCCGCGTTGTGGCATCTGTGCCGTTCCTTGACGAGACACAAGATTCCCTTGACTCGTCAGACCCGGTAACCTACCCTCAGTTGCCGACGGTGTGTGCGCTTCTTGACAAGCTTGTATCGTCGCGCTTTGCCAACGCGGTTTCACCAATTATCGCCGCTCATGCGCACGCGGCGATCCCCTTCACGTTGGGCAGCAAAGTGTTGCATCGGCTCGCCGTCGCCCTTATGAGAGACGAGAAATGACCGCGAAGAGTTACGGTGATGCCGTCCGGCGTTGGGAGGGGGTAGGCCCCTACTACGCAATGTTCCCGACAGCTTTCGCCGATGAAATTGTTCGCGCTTATTCTCGTCCTGGTGACGTGGTGCTTGACCCGTTTGCCGGTCGCGGCACGGGCGTATTTAGTGCTGCATGGCAGGGTCGGCAGGCATTCGGGATAGAAATTAACCCGGTAGGTTGGATATTTGGCCGCACCAAGCTCGAACCTGCAGACTTTGGGTCGGTCTCAGGACGTCTTGAGGATGTCAGTGCGATAGGCGTCGACTGCGGACGTGAAGCGGATGACCTGCCTGAATTCTTCCACAGGTGCTTCTCGCCGCCGGTTTTGCGATTCCTGGTTGCTGCGAGGCAGGCCTTGAAGTGGCGAGAGGACGTGGTGGATAGAACTGCCATGGCGATTCTGCTCGTCTACCTCCATGGCAAGAGAAATGCGTCCTTATCAAACCAAATGCGACAGACCAAGGCGATGGCTCCAGATTACGCGGTGCGCTGGTGGAAAGAGCGAGAGCTTGATCCTCCGGAGTTGGACCCTCTCCGCTTCATCAAGAGCAGATTGGCTTGGCGCTACGCTAAGGGTCGCCCGGAATTGACCGGAAGCCAGATGCTTCTCGGTGACGCTAGCGAGGTGCTGCAGGAGGTGGGGAGGATGTTCCGAAGGGACCGGAAGCGTGCTCGGCTGCTCTTCACCTCGCCGCCCTACTTCGCCCTGACCAACTACCACTACGACCAATGGCTGAGGCTGTGGTTGATGGGTGGCCTTCCCGGCGCTCAGCGCGTGCCTGGCTCCCACAGGGTGCAAGGCAAATTTGAGAATCGGAAAGCCTACGGAGAGCTCCTATCTACCGTCTTTAGTGCTTGCGCTGAGCTGCTTTCAGATGAGGGCGTGGCGTATGTTCGGACTGGTGCGGCCTCGGTCACGCTCGAATCGACTCGCGAGGCGCTTCGCAAAGCGTTTCCAGGATTCGAAATGAGCGAGATCCGCCAACCGTATACGAAGGCAACCCAGACTAGCCTCTTTGGTGACTCTAGTGAAAAGGTGGGCGAAGTTGACCTTGTGCTTTCCCGGCCATGAACCATCAGGATCCTGCAACGAGCTGGCTTCAGGTCAGCAACGTTAGTCGGGCGAGCAGGTTCAGTTCGTGCTCGGGGCCCGTGGCCCAAGACGTCGTCTGTGCGCTCACGATCGTCTGGGCGTAGCTGGCTCGGCCAAGGGACCGCTACCGGTGCGCCGCGTACTGGGTAAGTTCCCGAGCTGGGCGAGTATCCAGTATGTGCAACTCGCCTGGGCGGAACGCCGTCGAAGGTCCCAGCCCGCTCCCACGCTGATCGAGCCCTCCATGAGCTCGCGTCCAGGTCTCTCAGGTGCTGCGGCTGGTCGACGTACGCAACAGGGCGAGCAGGTGCCGCCGTTCGCCGAGCGCAGCTACTCGGGCAAGTTCAACCTGCGCGTCGGCGAGAGCCTGCACCGCGAGCTGGCCATCACGCTGCCGAGGACGGCATGAGCCTCAACCAGTACGTCCTACGGAAGTGCCGCCTGAGCAGAGCGCAGTTGATCAACTAACTGTTCACCCTCGCTGCGCCCGTTTCTCATCAAGCTCGCCTGGCGAGTTCGCCAACGGCCGGCAGGGTCACTGAACGGCCGCGCCCACCGGCGTGCCACAGCACCTGTAGACCGGAGCGCTGGCATGCCCTCACCAGCTCGGTGGCCCCGCCGCGTCGTGATCTCGGCGGCGTTCACCCTCACCCTGCTCGCCACGGCGGTACCCGCCGACGCCCACCCGTACGGCTATCCGCAGACCGTGGCCATCGCGCCGGACGCGGCCCGTCCCGACGTGGTGCACCTGACCTGGAAGCCAGGCGCCGTAGACGAGTTGACAGTGCTTGGCGTCCACCTCGGCCTGTTGCCGCAGGACCGCGTCCTGCTCGACGGCGCCGTCGACGCCCGGGACACGGACGCGACGATCCTCGCCTCCTCCGCGCCGTTCGCGGACTACCTGCTCAAGCAGATGACCGTCAGCAGCGACGGTCAGGCGTGCGCCGGCGTCGTCGGAAAGGCGAGCGACTCCGGTGTGGACGTCGACTACACCTGCCCAGGCCCGGTCGGCGTCGCCCGCATCGAGATCCGGATGCTGACCGACCTCGACCCCGCGTACCGCACGGTGGCGACCGGCCCCAAGGGCAAACGCCAGGTGTACGGCACCGACGCGTACTCCCACGACTGGGTGCTCGGCGACGCGCCACCGCAAGCGGCTGCCGACGGCGGGACGGGCCACGGCCAAAACACCCTCCGGCGGGCTGCGATGGCCGTCGGCCCCCTGCTGCTCGTCGCGGCCGTCGGGTCGTTGCTGCGACGCCAGGTACGTCGCCGCCAGCCAACCCGCGTTCGACCGTCCTCCTGAGACCGGCCGCCACCAGGGCGGCCCCTCTGCCCGCCGCGGCCGGCATCACGGCGTCAGCGGTTCTCGCACCGAACGAAGGAGAAACCCCGCCATGACGCACGACCAACGTGCGCGCCGGAAGCGAACACGCGGACTCGTGTCCGCGATGGCGCTCGTCCTCATCGCCGGACCGGCGACGACCCTGCATCCGGCGCTGGCCGGAGCGGAGGCCGTGCCGGCCAGCGCCACCACGCCGCTGATCAACCTGAGCGCCGGGCAGAACGTCGAGGGCACGGTGCCCGTCGTCGTCGAGCCGGTCACCGAGAACGACTCGGTGACCACGCTCGCGGTCGACGGCGACAAGATCAGCGCCGACAAGACCGCAGGTACCGCCCACTTCGCGTTCGAGATGGGCGGCAACGGCACCGAGGCCCGCTACCGCAACTACCTCACCGTCAACGGGCACACGGCCGAGGCCGACCGGGTCTACTTCCCGGACGTCCCGGGCGGTCGCGTCGGCACGCTCGACTTCCCGGGCGACTGGCTGAAGCCCGGCCCGAACACCATCTCGGTCCACGCCGGAGCGAACTGGGTCGACACCACCACCAAGACCGCCGTCGGCTACCAGGAGCTGCCGAACGGCGAGGGTGGCCGCTGCCCCAACTACGACGACTACGCGCTGAGCAGCATCAGCCTCAGCCTCCTCGGCGTGGTCGCCGACGGCGAGCAGAACCTGTTCAGCTACAACTTCGGTGACGGCACCTGCGGCAGCTCGGCGAAGCTGCTCAACCAGGACCTCACCTTCGTCATCTCCGGCACCCCGGGCAGCACGTCCGGCCTGCGTACCGACCTCGACACCACGAAGCTCACCAACGGTACGCACACCGTCAGCGCGACGGCCCTGTCCGGCGCGAAGACGAGCGTGACGGTCGACGTCAACAACGCCCCGGCCGGCGCGGCGGTGGTCACCCCCGGCGACGGCGCCCGGGTACGCGGAACCCAGCCGGTGATCGCCGCGCTCGCGACCGCCGGCAAGGACAGCGTCGAGTCGCTCGCCATCGACGACAAGCCGGCCGAGAACGCCGAGACCCTCGCTGCCGGCACCGCCACCCTCGGCCTCGCGGTCGAGGCCGGCAACTCGATCGAGGCCCGCTACCAGAACTACGCGCTGGTCAACGGCCACCGGGTCGACCTCGGCGGCGACTACGGCGCGCTCGGCGCGGAAGCCGTGCAGCTGGCGTTCCCGAACCGGTTCCTGCACCTCGGCGACAACGTCGTCCAGGTGAAGACGGGCGACTACAACGGCACGCTCAACGGCGCCACCTGCGCCAACCACGACGACTTCAAGCTCACCCGGGAGGCCACCAGCCTCACCCTGAGCACGGCGGGCACGGTGACGCCTGGCACCACGTACCTGATCACCACCAGCGGCACGACCGTGACGAAGGCGGAGACGACCGCCGCGTCCCTGGCGCTGGGCGACGGCACCTGCGGGCCGAACAAGGACGCCGAGTTCCACTTCACCATCGCGGACGCGCCGACCACGCGCACCGTCGACACCCTCGCCGCCGCCGGCGACGCACACCTGAAGATGTTCGTCGGGGGAAACGGCAGCGACAACGGGTACGACAACAAGGTGCTCATCAACGGCATCCCGCTGGAGATCGGCATGTGGGAGAAGGAGGTCGCCGACCTCACCTTCCCGAACGAGTGGCTGGTGCCGGGCGTCAACGCCCTGGAGTTCGTCGCGGGCAGCGATCACGGCAGTGCCAAGCCGGGCGGCTGCGACAACTACGACGATTTCACGCTGCGGGACTTCGAGTTGCTGCCCAGCGGCGCGAAGGCCACGAAGTTGACCCGCTCGGTCGCGCAGACGACCGTCACCATCGGCTCGGCCACCTACCCGGCGGGGTCGCCCGTCACCACGTACCTCGGTGACGGCACCTGCGGCAGCAGCTTCAACGGCGGCCTCACCACGATGGTCCTGTTCGACGTCACCGCCCCGGACGGCTCGGCGCTGCCGGCGCTGGGCAAGCGCGCCGACGTGGACACCACCACGATCGCGGACGGCGCCCACACCATCAAGGCGGTCGTCGGCGACAAGACCTCCACCCGGCGGTTCACCACCGACAACACCGCGCCGGAGATCGCCAGCAGCGTCCCGGCGGCCGGTCAGCGGCTGACGTCGACGGTGGCGCTCGACGTCAGCGTCAAGGACGCCAGCGGCGTGGTCGGCACGCCGACCATCACGCTCGACGGCGCGGCCGTCAAGCAGGGCGACCAGATCGGGCACGGTCTGCCGGCCGGCGAGCACGTCATTGCGATGACGGCGACCGACACGCTCGGCAACACCGCGACCCGTGAGGTGCGGTTCAGCAGCGCGAGCATTCCGGACGTCCCGACCGAGCTGAACGCCACGGTCAGGAACACCGACCCGCTCTCGGCGGAGCTGTCCGCCCGGATTCCCGGCACTGAGGGTGTCGGGCTGACCGCGACCTTCACCAAGGCCGACGTCGTCCTGCCCACCAAGGGGTACCAGGGCGAGGCGGCCGACGTGCCGACCACGCTCGACGTCCAGCACGACAGGAGCGTGGACGTCACCACGCTGCGTCCGCTCGACGGCGCGACCATCGACAGCCCGTCCAGCCGCGGGGTGGTCTTCCAGCGGTACGACCTGCCGCTGGGCGCCTCCAAGCAGGAGCCGACGCTGCGCTGGTCGGGCGGCATCGACCCGGCGCGGATCGTGGCGCTGCGGGCCTGGAACCCGGCCACCGGGAAGTGGGTCGTGCTGACCAGCTCCCGGGGTAAGGCCGGGCAGGACACCGTCCTGACCGCGCCGGTCGAGGCCGGTTACCGCGACGGCGGTGTCGTGCATGTGCTGGTCACCGGCGAGGACCCGTTCGCCGACGACCTGTCGCCGCGCGACTCGACGGCGCAGAACGACAAGGACCGTTTCGAGGACCCCGCGTCGTACGACTTCTCGTTGGCGCACTTCACCGACACCCAGTACATCACCGAGGGGGCGGCCGGCGGCACGTACGACGACTTCGACGGCAACGCCGAGCCCTCCGACGTGGAGACCGCCGAGGAGCAGGCGATCTGGTCTGCCGCGTACCGCGACCAGATGCAGTGGATCGCCGACAACGCGGACAGCCGCAAGATCGCGTACGCGGCGCACACCGGTGACGTCATCGAGAACGACTACTACGACCCGCTGGCCAAGAACCCGGACGGCTCGCTGAAGCGGCCCGGCCTGCACGAGCAGGTGGAGAAGGAACTCGCCACCGCCTCGGGCTTCCAGAAGATCCTCGACGACAACGGCGTCGTCAACCAGGTCATCGCCGGTAACCACGACGACCAGCTGGGCGCCGAGACCGGCCCGACCTCCCGGTTCAGCCGTACCTTCAGCGCCGACCGGTACTACGGGACGGCGAAGGCCTGGCCCACGGGCACCGAGTACCACGCCTGGGACGAGAAGACGAACGCCGACGGCTCTCTCACGCCGGGTAGGGACAACCAGAACAACTACCTGCTGTTCTCCGCCGGTGGCCTGGACTTCGTGGCGGTCGGCCTCTCGTACGGCGTCACCCCGGCCGAGGCCAAGTGGGCCGACTCGATCTTCAAGCGGTACAAGGACCGCAACGGGATCCTGCTTTCCCACGACTACCTGAAGCCGTCGGCCAACCCCGACGGTCGCGGCGCGGACTTCTCCGCTCCGGACGGCTCGCCCCTCTTCAAGCAGGTCGTCGAGACCAACCCGAACGTCTTCCTGGTCCTCGCCGGCCACGAACACGGCGTCGGCACCAACCTGAAGTCGAAGATCGGCGTGACGGTCAGCCACGACGTCGTCGAGCTGCTGGCCGACTACCAGTTCTACACGGTCACCGCCGCCGAGCTGTGGCCCAACCAGGTCGCTGCCGACGGCACCATCGACGTCAACGGGGACGGCACGCCGGACCACAAGGCCACCGACCGGTTGCAGTTCGGGGCGAGCTTCCTGCGTCTGCTCCAGTTCGACGTGGACCGGGCCGAGATGCACATCGACACGTACTCGCCGTTCCTGAAGAACTTCGGGGCGACCGAGTACGACATCCGCCAGGACGGCAGCCAGACCAAGCCGCGCTACAACGGCGCGGAGGACAACCTGACCCTGCCGGTCGACCTCACCACCCGCAAGACGTCGTTCACCACCGACTCGCTCGCCGCGTACGTGCCGGCCGGCACGATCGGCACCGACGAGGTGACCTCGAACGACGTGGCCACGACGACGTGGGACAAGCTCCTGCCGGGCACCTCGTACGGCTGGATCGTGTCGGCGCGCAGCGCCGACGGCGGCGAGGCGGTGGCCCAGCCGGCGGTGTTCACGACCGCCAAGAAGGTCCCGACGATGACCGTCACCACCACCCCGACCTCCTGGGGTACGGCGGCGACGGTGACCGTCACGGTCGCGGCCGGCAGCACGCCGGTCACCGGCGCGGTGGAGTTGCGCGAGGGTACGACCGTGCGCGGCTCGGCCACGCTGACCAACGGCTCGGCGACGTTCACCCTGCCGGTGGGTCTGGCCGGCGGACAGCACACGCTGAACGCGTCGTACCCGGGTGACGACCACCTCACCGCGGTCGAGGCGACCGCCGTTTTGACGGTGAACCTGCCGGCCGAGTGGAGTTCGTCGACGGTCTACAACGACGGTGACCGGGTGACCTACCAGGGCCGGGTGTTCCGAGCCTCGTGGTACACGAAGAACCAGAAGCCGGGCGCGGACGCCAACGGCGCATGGCAGGAAATCGCCATGACCGAGGACGGTACGGCGATCTGGACGGCGTCGCGGATCTTCAACTCGGGCGACTTCGTGATGTACGACGGCAGGAAGTGGCGGGCCCAGTGGTACACCCGCAACCAGAAGCCGGGTGACCGTAACGGCCCCTGGGAGGAGATCGCCCCGACCCCGCCGGACAACAGCCCGGCCGCCTGGACGCTGACCAAGGTGTACACCGCCGGCAACCGGGTGTCCTTCAAGGGACACGTCTACGAGGCGAAGTGGTGGACGCGTGGCCAGGAGCCGGGTGATCCGAACGGCCCCTGGAAGCTGATCAAGTAGGCAGGTCCGTGTGAACGCCGGCCCGGGACCGATGCTGGTCCCGGGCCGGCGTGTTCGTTGATCGACTCGGGTTCCTGGAAGGCGGGGTGTCCCGAGCGCCAGGACACCCCGCCTTCCTGAAACACGAGTTGACCAAGGCCCGGGGGCGGCCCCGCGCACCGGGAGGGGCGGCCCACCGTGATCAGGGCCGCGCGGGTGCGTCACCCGTCCGGTGGAGGCCATCGGTTCCACCTGGTCTCACGTTTGCCCTGCTCCTACGCTTCGCCGGAGGCGGGCGCGGTCGGGGGCGTCGGCCACTGTCGACAGTGACGGAGGGTCGATGGCTTTGGGGCGTACACCTCGGGTTGTGGTTGCGGCGGTGGCCGGCGGGCTGTTCGCTCTCGGCGTGGTCGCGCCCGGTCCGGCCGCCGCGCCGCTGCCCCGCGCGGCCCGGGCGGACGGCGACGTGGCGCCCGTGCCGCGCGAGCCGCGCCCACCGCTGCTGCCCGCCGACTTTCGGGGCACCGGCCGGTACGTCGTGCGCGACCTCGGCATCGACGTGCCGTTCAGCTGGCAGGGCCGCGACGGCAACAGCCAGATGATCGCCGGCGGCCCCGAGTACCCGATCTGGTTCACGAACCTGATCTACGAGAACACGCTCTACACGCTCACCTACAAGTGGCCGAACATCCCGCTGTTCCCGCCGCGCCCGTGCAGCAAGGTGCCGGGGTTCTTCAATCGGCAGATCTTCAACGACAAGCTGAAGACGTCCCGCTACGTCGGCCCGGAGATCCTTCAGGGGGAGAAGGACCGGCACGTCGACCACTGGCGGGTGGGCGTGGTCGGCGGTTCGACCGTGCCGGGGGAGTTCTTCCGGTTCCCGCTCGCGCTCGGCGACATCTACGTCGACCAGCGCGACCCGAGTCGATGGGTGCAGGTGTTGCAGTTCGGCCTGCAAAATCTCTTCGACCCCGAACTGGACGAGTGGTTCACCCTGGACACCTTCGACCACCACCCCGGCGAGGTAACCCTCCCCGACCGCTGCCCACCCCCCACCCCGTAACCCACCCGGCGGCCTCCCGTCCGGCCCCGTCCGGCCCCGGCCCCCGGCCCCCGGCCGGCTCCGGCCCCGCCCGGCCGAGTGATCAAGAGGTTCGCGTCACGGATCGGGCGAAATCTGACGCGAACCTCTTGATCACCGGGGGAAGGCCGGTCGGGGGGCGGGGCGGGGGCGCGGGGGTGGGGGGCGTTAGAGGGCGAAGAGGAGGGCGGCGTTGAGGAGGACGACCAGGGCGGTGGCGAAGTGGACGCCGAAGGCTACGGCCCTGGTGCCGCCGTTGCGGAGCACGATGAGGGTGTCGCCCAGCGGGACGAGCGCGACGATCAGCATGTACCACGCGACCGCGTCGGCGTTGGTGAAGGCGATCAGGGCGAGGCCGAGCAGTCCGAAGGTGAGGTCCTTCAGCCCTTTGACGGTCAGGTAGGCGGTGTCGCCCGACCGGGCCGGCACGCCGTACCCGGCTGCTGCGGCCTGCGGCACCAGCAGGAACCGCGCCCCGATGAAGGCGACGAAGAGGCTGAGGACGACGGCGAGCCCGTAGGCCAGGGGTGACAACATGATCCGCTCCAATTTCTAGCGCTGCTAGGTATGTGAGCGACGCTAGCAGAGCATCGGCAGAATCGCTAGCGGTGCTAGGATGACGGTCATGTCGACGCAAACACGCCGGGAACGCGAACGGGCGGAGCGGGAACGCGCCATCGTCGCCGCCGCCCGGGAGTTGGCCCTGGCGGAAGGCTGGGACGCGGTGACCACCCGGCGGCTCGCCGCCGAGATCGAGTACAGCCAGCCCGTCCTCTACAGCCACTTCAAGGGCAAGGACGCCATCATGGCGGCGGTCGCCGTCGAGGGCTTCGCCGAGCTGGCCACCGCGCTGGTGTCCGCCCGCGCGTCCGCAGCCGACCCGCGACAGGCGGTCGCCGACGTCGCGGCGGCGTACGTCAGGTTCGCCGAGCAGCGACCCGCCCTCTACGACGCGATGTTCACCCTCAGCGTGGACCTGCCGTTCGCCAGTCAGGACGTCCCGACCGACCTCGCCCGAGGCTTCGCCGAACTGGCCGAGACGGTACGGCCGTTCGCCGGGGACGGTGACCTTGAGGTCGTCACCGAGACGTTCTGGAGTGGCCTGCACGGTCTGGTCACGCTGATGCGCAGCGGCCGCCTCCGCCGGGAAGGCCACGAGCGGCGACTCGCGGCGCTGGTCGACCGCTTCTCCCGCTGAGCTTGGTCAACTCGGGTTCCCGGAAGCCGGGATGTCGGGGCGCTCGGGACACCCCGACTTCCAGGAAAACGAGTCGATCAAAGGGTCAGTCGAAGGACGGCAGGGACGGGCCGAGGACGTCGTCGGCGTCGACGATCGTGTAGGCGTACCCCTGCTCGGCGAGGAAGCGCTGCCGGTGTGCCGCGTACTCGGTGTCGATCGTGTCCCGGGACACCACGGTGTAGAAGTGCGCCTGCCGACCGTCGGCCTTGGGCCGCAGCACCCGACCCAGCCGCTGGGCCTCCTCCTGGCGGGAGCCGAACGTGCCCGACACCTGGATCGCCACCGCCGCCTCGGGCAGGTCGATGGAGAAGTTACCGACCTTGGAGATGACCAGCGTGCGCAGCTCACCGGTGCGGAACGCGTCGAACAGCCGCTCGCGCTCCTTGTTCGTGGTGGAGCCCTGCACGATCGGCGCGTCCAGGTACTCGCCGATCTGGTGCAACTGGTCGATGTACGCGCCGATCACCAGCACCTGGTCCTGGGGGTGCCGGTCGACGAGCGCCTTGACCACGGGCAGCTTGGTGCGCGCGGTCGCCGCCATCCGGTAGCGCTCCTCGGCCTCCGCCGTCGCGTACGACATCCGCTCCGCGTCGGTGAGCGTCACCCGCACCTCGACACACTCGGCCGGGGCGATCCAGCCCTGCGACTCGATGTCCTTCCACGGCGCGTCGTACCGCTTCGGCCCGATCAGGCTGAACACGTCGCCCTCGCGGCCGTCCTCGCGTACCAGAGTGGCCGTCAGGCCCAGCCGACGGCGGGCCTGGAGGTCCGCCGTGAAGCGGAAGATCGGCGCGGGCAGCAGGTGTACCTCGTCGTAGACGACCAGGCCCCAGTCGCGGGCGCCGAACAGGTCCAGGTGGGTGAAAGCGCCCCCCTTGCGGGAGGTGAGCACCTGGTAGGTGGCGATGGTGACCGGGCGGATCTCCTTGCGCTCACCCGAGTACTCGCCGATCTCCTCCTCGGTCAGCGACGTACGGGCGATCAACTCGCGCTTCCACTGTCGGCCGGCCACCGTGTTGGTGACCAGGATCAGCGTGGTCGCCTTCGCCTCGGCCATCGCCGCCGCGCCGACCAGGGTCTTGCCGGCCCCGCAGGGCAGCACCACCACGCCCGACCCGCCGGCCCAGAACGCCTCGACGGCCTCCCGCTGGTACGACCGCAGCGTCCACGGCTTGCGCCCGTCCTTGCCGGCCTCGGCCAGCTCGATCGGGTGCGCCTCGCCGTCCACGTAGCCGGCCAGGTCCTCCGCCGGCCAGCCCAGCTTGAGCAGCGCCTGCTTGAGCCGGCCCCGCTCGGACGGGTGCACCCGGATCGTGTCGTCGTCGATCTTGTCGCCGAGCATGCCGGCGAGCTTCTTGCTCTTGGCCACCTCGATCAGCACCAGCCGGTCGAGCGCCCGCAGCACCAGCCCGTGCGCGGGGTCGTTGGCGAGCTGGAGCCGGCCGTACCGGTCCATCGTCTCGGCCACGTCCACCAGCAGCGCATGCGGCACCGGGTAACGCGAGTACTTGATCAACGAGTCGACCACGCCCTCGGCGTCGTGCCCCGCCGCGCGGGCGTTCCACAGGCCGAGCGGGGTCAGCCGGTACGTGTGCACGTGCTCCGGGGACCGCTCCAACTCGGCGAAGGGCGCGATCGCCATCCGGCAGGCCTGCGCGTCGGGGTGGTCGATCTCCAGCAGCAGCGTCTTGTCCGACTGCACGATCAGTGGTCCACCACTCACGCCAGCGTCCTCTCCTCGTTCGGCCGCCGGGCTGCGACTTCCGCCGCAGGCCGACCATCCAGTGTTGCACGGCGGAGAACGTCCCAAGAAAGATGCTCACCGGATGCAACCAGGACGGCACTTACGAACGTCTAGGAAAGGGACGACTGTCCAGGGGAGGTGCCATGACGCGTGTCCGGCGCACTTCCCGGCTGTTTGCCCTGGTGGTGGTCGTGCTGGTCGGTTCCGGCGCGTGCACGTTCGATCCGCGGTCCGGCGGGAGTGGTGGCGGGGGAGCCGCCCCGGTCGGGGCAGCGGAGCAGGCATCGGGGGCGAGCGGCACGTCCGGGCCGGCCCAGCACGGCCGGCCCACACCGGCGTCGCCCGCCCCACGGTCGACCACCCCACCGCCGAAGAAGACCACGCCCAAGCCGACGCCGACCGGGTCGAAGCCGACACCGACGACCGCGGGCGGCTGCCCACAGGGCCAGCACCAGCGCGCGGTGGAGACGTACCTCGCCCGCCTCGGCGGGTTCGGGGCCGTCACGGTCGACGGGCGGCAGTCCGCCGCCGACTGCGCCGCCATCAAGAAGTTCCAGAAGAGGTACGGCATTCGCCCCGTCGAGGGTCGCGCCGGACCGACCACCCTCGACGTGGCCCAGCGCCTCGCCACCACCGACACCAGCCGCTGCAAGGCCGGCACCGGCACCACGTTCTGCGTGGACCTGACCCGGCAGACCGTCTGGGCGATGCGCGGCGGCAAGGTGATCATGGCGCCGACGGTGACCCGTACGGGGATGTCCGGATACCGCACCCCCGCCGGCACGTACACGGTCAACTTCCGCAACCCCAGGGAGTGGTCCGACCCGTACGAGGTGTGGCTGCCCTACTGGCAGCACTTCACCCAGGGCATGGGCTTCCACGAGACCACCACCTACCTGCACGACAAGTCGATCGGCTCGCACGGCTGCGTCAACCTCCTGCACGCCGACGCCGTCCGGATGTGGGAGCTGGGGAAGGTCGGCACCCGGGTGGTGCTGGTCGGCCGCCGCCCCGGCACCTGAGCGACACGCCCCGGTTCCGGGGGTTTATCCCCTGTCACACCGGTCGTCGGAGTGTCACGCTGGGAGTCCAGGGCCGGACCGGGCGGGGAGGCTGGATATGACGGTCGACCGTGAAGTGGCCGCGCAGTACGAGCAGACGCCGCCCGACGAGGTGTCCCGCGCGACCGTGTTCGCGTACGCCTTCGCGGCGACGCTGCTCTTCGGGTGGTTCCTCTTCGGGTGGTTGGTGCTCCGACAGGGCTTCGTCGACTCGGTCGGCGAGTCGGCCGGGGCCGGCTTCGCCCTCCTGCTGCTCGTCTCGGTGGTCGGCACCGTACGACGCAGCCGCCGCTGAGCCGACCACGCCGAACGGTGCCGTCTCAGTCCGCAAGCACCGCCGCGGTGATCCGGTGCAGCGCGAAGGTGTGCAGCATCTCGGTCCGCTCGTCCTCGGCACGCAGGTAGCCCGCCCCGATCGAGACCGGCTTCACCAGCCGCGACGCGGTCGCCCCGTGGGCGTCCACGTACCCGACCCAGACCAGCGCCCGGTCCCGGACCGCCTGTTGCAGCACGGCGAGCGCCTCGCTGTGCGTGTGCGCCGGCACCGGACCCCCGCCCAGCCCTGCGGCTCCACCCCGGACCACCGCCGGGGCGCGACGGGCCGCCCGCGCCGCGGCCTCACCCCGCCGGATGTGCTCCACCACTCCGAGCAGCCGGGGCATCGGCAGCTTCGGGGCGGCCAGCGGATCCAGCGTCCGGGTGGTCACCGTGACCCGGGCCGGGGCACGCCGGACCCGTGGCCGGGTCAGCATCGTGCTGCCCGTGCCGTCCTCCTGCACCGGCGCGTACCCGGCGTCCCGCAGCGCGGTGAGCATCCGGTTGACCTGGTAGTGGGTGCTCAACACCGTGGGCGCGAGCCGGCGCAACGTCAACGATTCCAGCCGCCGGTCGGCCAGCACCTCGGTGAGCAGCGCCTCGTCGTCGCTGCGCAGGTACGCCCCGGCCGAGCCGGCCCGCAGCCCGCCGTGCTTGCGGGCCACGTCGTCCACCAGGTAGCTGAGGCCCTGCGGTACGGGGGTGCGTGACCGTCGACGGAACAGCTCGTGCAGGTCGTCGGCCGTGTAACCGGCGTCCAACGCCCGCCGGACGCTCGCCGTGGTGACCCGGTGCACACTCGCCCCACCGGCCGACTCGAGTTCGGTCGTCGCCTCCAACTCGGCGGCGAGCGCCGGCTCGGGCGGCCCGGGCACCACCACGGTCAGGTCGGCCTGCACCAGGAAGTGGTCGACCGGGGCGGGCAGCAGCGCGTCCAACGCCCGCGCGGCACTGGACGGATCGCCACTCTCGGTGTCCGCGTGCAGCCCCAGCGGATCACCGTCGGAGTCGTCGGCCGACGTCAGCTCGCCCAGCAACAGCCGCCCGTACGAGGTGAGCGCCCCCAGCCCGGTCATGCCGAGCTGCGCCGCCTCGGCCAGCACCTCCCGGTGGGCGGCCTCCCGGCCCCGGCTGCGCCGTGGCGTCCGCCAGTCCAGCAACGCCTGCAACTCCTCCGGGGTGGGTGCGGTCGCCGGCTCCAGGTCGGCGAGCACCCCGAGCACCGCCCGACGGGTGGCCGGCGCACCGGCCCGCTCGGCCTCCGCGGAGAGCGCGGTGATCGGCCGGTCCCGGTCGTCACGCCGGCCGACCAACCCCACCTGCCGGGTCATCGTCAGCCAGGCGCGGGCCAGGTGCTCCCACCGCTGGGCCAGCGACCCGGCCCGCCACACCTCGTACCCGCCGGTCGGCAGCACCTGCTGGTCCGCCCCGTACCGGCCGGTGGCCGAACCGGGCAGCTCCATCTCACCGGCGAGCCCCGCCGCGTACGCCACCTCCAGCAGCAGCGCGGTGGTCGGCTCGTCCAGACCTGCGGTACGTGCCAGTCGGCGCAGGTCACGGACACCGATGCCACCCGAGCGCAGCACCGGGGCGGGTTCGGCGGCGAGCTGTTCCAGCAGCCCTTCGGTGTGCCGGACCACCTCCATTGTCTGCCCGGCGCCGGCCGAGTCGACCATCTTGGGCTCGCGGGGAGCGGCGGCCACCGACGGCGGCGCGGTCTGCAACGGCCCGAGGGGCCCGCTGTCGCGCCGCAGCAGGAGGCCGACCTCGCGGGGCAGTTCGACAGTGCCACCGGCCGTCGCCGAACCGGCCGAGATGGTCACCAGCAGCCGGTTGTCGACCAGCCAGCGCACCGGCGAGCCGGTGGGCGCGCCTCCGTTGGTCGGGTCGGCGAGGTCGGCGTCCTGCGCGCCGATCGCCGGTGCCTGCAACGCGCCCGGCGGCACGCTGCCGACCGGCGGCCCGGCCGCCAGCCGGTCCAGGATCGCCCGGGCCGACGGGGGCGCCGCGAGCAGCGTCCGGCGCAGCTTCGCCGGGTCCGCGCAGAGAGCGGCCGCGCGACCGTCCAGGTCCGCGGCGGGTCGACCGAGCCCCGCGGGGTACGGGGAGACCTCGTCGACGGCGGCCGCCACGTGCATGGCGTGCTCGGGCCCGTACAGCAGGAACAGCGCTCTGAGCCGGCCCACGGCGGCCCGGACCGCGGTCGGCGCGGGCGGGTGCGGCCCGGCGGTCGCCATGGCGAGAATCGCGTCGGTGGCGGTCGTGCCCTCGTCCGGGTGCCGGGTGAGCCGGCCGGCGTCCAGGATCAGCAGCGTGAACTGGTCCAGCCCGTCCAGCGCGCGGGCCACCGAGACCCGGGACTGGGCGCGGATGGCCAGGGCGGAGATGTCGGCCGGTACGGGCACGACGAGGTCCGGCCGCAGTTGCAGGAGTGCGGCCAGTGACTCGTCGGGCAGCGACCGCAGATGGTCGGCGAGTGAGGTGGTCATCGTCTTTCCACGCTAGCCCGGTACCGGGCCGTCGCGCCCCTCGGACGTCCGGCCGGTTGGGCATCGGCGGGTACGTTTCTCGACATGTCCGCACTGACCGTCGGGTTCGATCTCGACATGACCCTGGTCGACTCCCGCCCCGGCATCGCCGCGGCCTACCGCGCGTTGACCGCGAAGACCGGCGTTCCGGTGGACGCCGACCTGGCGGTGTCCCGCCTCGGCCCGCCGCTGCGCACCGAGATCGCGCACTGGTTCCCACCGGAGCAGGTCGAATCGGCCGTCCTGCTGTACCGCGAGCTGTACCCGGCGTACGCGATCACCCCGACGGTCCCGATGCCCGGCGCGCGGGAGGCCATCGACGCGATCCGAGCCCGGGGCGGAAGGGTGTTGGTCGTCACCTCCAAGATCGCCGGTTTGGCCCGGCTGCACCTGGACCATCTCGGCCTGGTCGTGGACGAGCTGGCCGGTGACCTCTTCGCCGAGCAGAAGGCGACCGCCCTGCGGGAGCACGACGCGACCCACTACGTCGGCGATCATGTGGCGGACATGGTCGCCGCGCGGACCGCCGGGGTGCCCGGAATCGCCGTGGCGACGGGCCCGTGCTCCCCGGATGAGCTGCACGCGGCGGGGGCGAGCGTCGTGCTGGACGATCTCACCGGATTCCCAGCGGCGCTCGACGGCATGATCCAGCTAGCCTTGGAGCAGTAGCGGCTCAAGTGAAGCAGGGGTTTTCAGGTGCCTACGGGTCGAGTGAAGTGGTACGACACGGCCAAGGGATACGGCTTCGTCACCAGCGACGAGGGCGGTGACGTGTTCCTGCCCAAGGGCGCGTTGCCGGCGGGCGTCACCGACCTCAAGGGTGGTCAGCGGGTCGACTTCAGCGTGGTGGACAGCCGTCGCGGCGCGCAGGCCATGGGCGTGAAACTGCTGGATGCGCCGCCGTCGATGGCCGAGCTGCGGCGCCGGCCGGCCGAGGAGTTGCACGGCCTCGTCGAAGACATGATCAAGGTGCTGGAGGCGAAGGTCCAGCCGGACCTGCGTCGCGGTCGGTATCCGGACAAGAAGACCGCGCAGAAGATCGCTCAGCTGGTCCACGCGGTCGCGCGCGAGCTGGAGGTCTGAGGCACCAGCCCGGCGGTGGCGGCGCGGTCGAGGAGCGCCGTCACCGCGGCGAAGCCGGCCTCGCCCAGGTCGGCCGTGAACTCGTTGACGTAGAGACCGATGTGCCGGTCCACCACGTCGAGTTCCATCTCCTGGGCGTGCGCGAGGACGTACTCCCGGCTGACCGTCGGGTCCGCCCAGGCCTGCCGGACCGACTCGCGGATCCAGCCGGCCGCCGCCTCCGGGTCGACCGCGCCGCGGCGGGCCAGGATCGCGCCGAGGGGAATGGGCAGGCCGGTGTCGGCCTCCCACCACTCGCCGAGGTCCACCAGCGCGGTCAACCCGTGCCGGTGGTAGGTGAACCGGGCCTCGTGGATGACCAGGCCCGCGTCGTAGCGGCCGGCCGCGACCCCCGGCATGATCTCGTGGAACGGGACAACCTCGATCCGGGCCGGCGGTCGTCCGGCCGACCAGAGCCGGAACAGCAGGTACGCCGTGGTCCGGTCGCCGGGCACGGCCACCGTGGCGCCGGTCAGGTCGGCGCGGTCCGGGCCGCCGTCATGGTCGCCCCGGGTGAGCACCAGCGGCCCGCACCCGCGACCGAGCGCGCCGCCGCAGGGCAGCAGGTGGTAGTCGTCGAGCAACCAGGGCAGCGCCGCGTAGCTCACCTTCACCAGGTCGAACGCACCCCGCTCGGCCGCCGTGTTGGTGACGTCCACGTCGGCGTACGTAACCTCCACCGGCGGCGCGCCGGGCACCCGCCCGTGCACCAGGGCGTCGAAGACGAACGTGTCGTTGGGGCAGGGCGAGATCGCCAGGGAGAGCGCCACGCCTCTCACGTTAGCCCCGCCTCCATCCCGTGGCCTGTGCCCACCCCGCCCACTGTGATCCGCGACGTTCCCGACCGGCGTCCGCGCGGTCGTTGTCGTCTCGGGTCGGCGTCGGCGTCGGCGTCGGCGCGGTCGTTGTCGTCTCGGTCCGGAATCGCGGTCGTTCTCGGCGGGCTGACGTCCGCGTTGACGGCCGGGGAGGTCGGCGGGCCGACCGGGCACCTACTTCGGACATCCTTTGGAGCTGATGTCGTAAACGAATCGCCCGAGCTGATCTCGCAACCGGACGCGGGTCGGGTGGCCGGGCGGGTGGCTGGCTGGGTGGGTGGCCGAGCGGCCGGCTGGCTGGGCGCCTGGGCGCCTGGGTGGGTGGCCTGGCTGGCTCGGCGGCTAGCTGGCTGGGTGGAGTGGCTGGTTGGGTTGGTTGGCCTGGTGGGGTGGCTGGCCTGGCTGGCTGGGTGTCGATGCCACAGACGATTCAGCTCCAAAGGACTCGTGCACAGGTCGTCGTCCACCGTCCGAGGAGGTTTTCCACAGGGTTGTCCACAGCTGCCGGCAGCGTGTTGATAGCTCGCCACGCACTCGGGACCATCGGCTGGTGACCAATGCGAGTGACACTGCCGACGCCGACGGCACCGGCGGAGCAGCGAATCTGGGCCGCGTCCTCCGTGCCCTGCGGCGTCAGGCCGACCTGAGTCAGCGGCAGCTCGCCGAGAGGTCGGGGGTGCCCCAGCCGACGCTGGCGCGGATCGAGTCCGGGCGTGCGCTCGACCCCCGGTTCCGGACCGTGGAGCGCCTCGTTCGGGCGGCGGGCGGAGAGGTGGCCCTCGGCCGACCGACGGGGGACGCCTGCGAGCCGGCGTCGGTGCCGCACGACGATATGCGGGACGAGGCGGGACGGCGGTACCCGGCACATCTGGACGTGTGGCCGGTGTACGAGCCCCGAGACTGGCCTGGCGCGTGGTGGGCGGAGTGGTACCGGTTGCCGCCCAAACGGTACCCACGGCCGCTGCCACCGGCCGCCTATGAGGTGAACCGGCGCTACCGCGACAACCGTCGCCGGGGCGCCGAGGTGCAACGGACAGTTCAGGTTCGCCGGATCGTCGGCGACGATGTGCCAGCCACCTGCTGGCGTTACGTGGCAGAGCTTCCCGACCGCACCCTGGTCGGCGAGCTGCGCGCGCACGAACGGAGCCCGCAGCTTGAGTACGGAGAGTGGCAGCCCGGCATGCCGGAGCGGGAGGTGGTACTCGACGGCGTCCTCGTCGCGGCGAGACATCGACGTTTAGGGGTCGGGCGTCGCCTGGTTACCGCGCTGCTGGCCGATATGCGGGCGGCGGGGATCGACGACGCCGTCGCGGTGGCGGAGGGCTCCGGCGTCGATCTGCTGCTGGCGTGCGGTTTCGAGATCGAGGCCCGCCGGCCGTTCGCACTCCGGCTGAGTCCCCCGCGCCGGCCTGCCGGCTGACCTCGCCGGGACCAGCGCAGCGTCGCAGCCGGGTACAGCGCTGCGTCGCAGCTCCGGAAGGCGCAGCGTCGCAGCCCGGAAGGCCAGCTTCACGGTCAGCTCAGCGCCGAGGCAGCCTTCGTCAGGGCGGTGAGGGCCGCACGCAGCCGCCACGCGTCGCGGTCGCGTGGGCCGATCGGGTTGGAGATGGTGCGTAGCTCGGCGAAGGGCACTCCGGCCTGCGCGGCGGCGACGGCTACCCCGTACCCCTCCATGGCCTCGGCCACCGCCTCCGGATGCCGGCGGCGTAGCTCCTCGGTGCCGGCGGCGGTGCCGGTGACGGTGCTGACCGTGAGCACCGGGCCGATCGTGGCGGCGGGCAGGGCGGCCCGCAGCGTGGCCAGCAGGGTTGGGTCCGCCGGGACGACGCTGCCGCCGCCGAGCAGCGCGGGCGGCATGCCGAGATCCTCGATGCCGATGAAGCCGTCCGGTGAGTCGGCGCCCAGGTCGGCGGCGATGCTCGCGGTGCCGAGCACGGTGTCGCCGACGGCCGCGCGCCCGGTGAAGCCGCCGGCCACGCCGGCGCTGACCACCGCACGGTACGGGCGACCGGCTGCCTCGGCCAGCGCCAGCAGACGTGCGGTGGCGGCACCCGCTACGGCCGGGCCCACCCCGACCGGGGCGATCGTGACAGCCTCGGCGGTCAGTCCGGCGCGGACCGCGTCCGCCTCGGCCGGAACCGCGGTCACCACCAGCAGACCGGTCACGACAGCGAGCCGGGGGACTCGCGCCGGGTCTCGTCGTCCGCGCCGCCGCCCGGGCCGCCGACCGACGACGAGGGCCGGTAGATGTGGTAGCCCGGCGGGGCGAGCCCCGGTTCGTCGTGCCGCTGCGGTGCGGCGGCCTGGGCCGGCGCCGGCGAGGTGGGCGCGACGTCCTCGGGCGCGACGTCCTGGGGCTCGACCGTCGGCTCGTCCTCGGCCAGTTCGTCGTCGCCCAGCGGTCGACCGACCAGCTTCTCAGCGCGCAGGCGGGCGGCGACCAGCACGCCCCGGACGGCGGCCACGATGCCCACCCCGGCGGCGACCGCGATGCCGGTCCGGCCGGCGAACGGCACCAGCCCGAGCCCGCCGCCCGCGACGAAGGCGAGCATGAGCACCGTCTCCGAGTGGGCGAACGAGCTGGCCCGCAGCCGCTCCGGGATGCGCTCCTGGATCGAGGCGTCCACGGCGAGTTTGGCCACTCCGCTGACCAACGCGGTGACCAGGCAGAGCAGGGCGACCATCAGCAGCGAGAACTGGATGACGGCGAGCACCGCCACCCCCGCCACGATGATCATGCTGCTGGACTGGATGGCGGTCGGCCGGTGGATGCGCAACCGGGTGCCGACGGCGGTCGCCAGAAAGCTGCCCACGGCCAACGCTCCGCCGACCAACCCCAGCGCCCACTCCGCGCCCAGGTCACGCCCGAACACGTCGGTGGTCAGGTCGCCCTTCTTGATGGCGAAGGCGAGGAAGAGCAGCAGGAAGCCGTACACCGCACGCAGGGTCGCGGCGCCGACCAGGGTGGCGATCACCAGCCGTCCGGCCGGACGGCCCCGGCCCAGCGGCCGGTCCTGGCGGCGGCCCAGGGCGCGCAGCGCGCGGGGGACACGCTCGGGCGGTTCCGAGTCCGCCTTCGGCGGCAGCCGCAGCGAGATCACCATGCCGATCAGGAAGATCACCGATGCGACGCGCAGCGGCCACTGCGGCCCGAACCAGAAGGCGGCCAGCCCGATCGGGGCCACCAACGCTCCCGCCACCGTCCCGTAGACGCTGGCCCGGGCACCCACC
Source organism: Micromonospora sp. WMMD729 (assembly GCF_049315225.1). Classification (NCBI taxonomy): domain Bacteria; kingdom Bacillati; phylum Actinomycetota; class Actinomycetes; order Micromonosporales; family Micromonosporaceae; genus Micromonospora; species Micromonospora sp. WMMD729. The sequence continues at coordinate 230,273 of NZ_CP186059.1, forward strand.
TGGGAGAGGCCCAGCCCTTCCGGCAACAGCCGGGGTACCGCCGCCGAGCGGGCCACGCCGTAGGCGCGCGACAGCGCCAACACGCCGAACGCGGCCGGATAGAGCCCGAAGCCGTGGATGTAGTCGGAGATCAGCCAGGCCAGGAACGCCCGGCCGAGCATGGTGGCGGCCAACGCGTACCGCCGGCCGTGCCGGAAGTGGTCCAGCAGTGGGCCCACCACGGGTGCGAGCATCGCGAACGGGACCATGGTCACCAGCAGGTAGAGGGCGACCTTGCTGCGGGCCTCACCCAGCGGCACGTTGAAGAAGATCGTCCCGGCCAGGCCGATGGCGATCAGGGTGTCGCCCGCGCAGGAGAGTGCGTGCAGGTCGAACAGCCGGACCATGCCGGCCTCGCCGCCGGCACCCCGCGCCCGGGCGTGACCGGCCCGCCGGGTCACCCAGCGGCCGCTGCCCACCGAACCGCGCAGGAGCAGACGGATGGCCCGAATGCCGGTGCCGACGGTCCGCCCGAGGAGGGAACGCCCGGAGTGGGAGTACGGCGGCATGTGCACCATCCTCGCCCATCCGACCCAGGTGTGCCGCATCAGTCGCGGCGAAAGGTTCCCCGGGAGTCCCTGTCACCCCTGCGGGGCGCATGGGGAACAATGGTGAGGTGACCAGGCCCGCCTCCACCCGTGCCGCCCGTCTCGACCAGGTCTGCGCCGCCGCCGTCGAGGTGGCCCGCGCCGGCATCACCGAGGTGGACGCCGACGACGTCGGCGACCACCTGCAGGTCGTGGCCGAGGGCGAACGGCTGGTCACGCACTACTTCGAGTGCCGCCTCGCCGGCTACCGCGGTTGGCGGTGGGCGGTCAGCGTCACCCGCGTCCCGCGCAGCCGTACGGTGACGATCTGCGAGACGGTGCTGCTGCCCGGCCCGGACGCGCTGCTCGCGCCCGGCTGGCTGCCCTGGCAGGAGCGGCTCAAGCCCGGTGACCTCGGCCCGGGTGACCTGCTGCCGACCGCCCCGGAGGACGAGCGGCTGGCCCCCGGTTACCTGCTCTCCGACGACCCGGCGGTCGAGGAGACGGCCTGGGAGTTGGGTCTCGGTCGCGCCCGGGTGCTCTCCCGGGAAGGTCGGGCCGACGCGGCGCAGCGCTGGTACGACGGTGACCACGGCCCGACGGCGGCCATCTCCACCGCCGCCCCGGCCGCCGCCCGCTGCGGCACCTGCGGCTTCTACCTTCCGCTGGCCGGTGCGATGCGGCAGGCGTTCGGCGCGTGCGGCAACTTCTACGCGCCCGACGACGGTCGGGTGGTCAGCGCCGACCATGGTTGCGGCGCGCACTCCGAGACGCTTATCGAGGCCGCCGAGACGGCGGTCGAGGACCTGCCGACCGTGTACGACGACAGCGCGGTGGAGGCCATGTCGGTCAGCCGGGCGCCGGGTTCGGTCGAGGCGGGGGAGCCGGCGGAGCCGTACGGGCACCCCTGATCGCCCGTGCCGGGTCGGGCCGGTGTGCTCAGTTCGCCGCCCGGCGTCGACGTCGGTTGGCGTCGTGACGCAGCATGACGGCGAGGCCGGGGAAGCCCCACAGGAAACCGGCCAGGCAGGTCCAGAGCCAGTTCTCGTGGTGGTGCTCGGTGAGCCAGCCCCGGAAGAACACCAGCAGCACCAGGCCGACGACCGCCCACGCGATCAGACCGGCGACGGCGAACGGCACCATCGGCGGGTCCAGCGGCGCGGGGCGCGGTGGCTGGTCGTTCGGCATTGCGCCAGCGTACGCGATCCACTTCCCCTGCCCGCCGGCGATCTGGGACGATGCGCGCGACAACCGGAAGATCACCTGTGAGGTCCTCATGGCAGTAGCGCCGCCCGAGAACGACACACCTCCCAATCCCGCTCAACCGCGTAACGGCTTCGACCGGTTCTTCGAGATCTCCGCCCGCGGCTCGACGCTGAGTCGTGAGGTACGCGGTGGCCTGGCGACCTTCTTCACGATGGCGTACATCGTCGTGCTCAACCCGCTGATCCTCGGCGGCGCCGTCGACGGTGACAACAAGACTCTCCCGATTCCGGCACTGGCCGCCGCGACCGCGCTGGTCGCCGGCCTGATGACCATCCTGATGGGTGTCGTCGGCCGGTTCCCGCTGGCGCTCGCCGCCGGTCTGGGCGTCAACGCCCTGGTGGCGTACGAGATCGCTCCCGAGATGACCTGGGCCGACGCGATGGGCCTGGTGGTGATCGAGGGTGTGATCATCGCGGTGCTGGTGCTGACCGGACTGCGTACCGCGGTGTTCCGGTCGGTGCCCACGCAGATGAAGACGGCGATCGGCGTCGGCATCGGCCTCTTCCTGACCATCATCGGCCTGGTGGACGCCGGCTTCGTCCGGCGGCTCCCGGACGCCGCCAACACCACCGTCCCGGTCGGCCTGGGCGTCGGCGGCAAGCTGGTGAGCTGGCCGCTGCTGGTCTTCGTGGTGGGCCTGCTGCTCACCCTGGTGCTCGTGGTCCGTCGGGTGCGGGGCGCGATCCTGATCGGCATCCTCGCGTCCACCGTGCTGGCGGTGATCGTGGAGGCGATCGGCAACATCGGCCCGTCGTTCGTCGACGGTAAGCCCAACCCGAAGGGCTGGGCGCTGAACGTGCCGGAGCTGCCCAAGACGGTGGTCGACGTGCCGGACCTGTCGCTGCTCGGCAAGTTCAACGTGCTCGACTCGTGGGGCCGGGCCGGCTGGGTGGTCGTCCTGATGTTCATCTTCACGCTGCTCATCACGGACTTCTTCGACACCATGGGCACGATGGTGGCGGTCGGCCAGGAGGGTGGCCTGCTGGACGAGAAGGGCACCCCGCCGAAGGCCAAGGAGATCCTGCTGGTCGACTCGATCGCGGCGGCGGCCGGCGGTGCGGCCAGCACGTCGAGCAACACGTCGTACATCGAGAGCGCCGCAGGCGTCGCGGAGGGTGCCCGGACCGGCGTGGCCAACCTGGTCACCGGCGCGCTCTTCCTGCTGGCGATGTTCCTGGCGCCGCTGGTGGTGATCGTGCCGTTCGAGGCGGCCTCGACGGCGCTGGTGGTGGTCGGCTTCCTGATGATGACCGCGGTACGGACGATCGACTGGTCGGACTACGAGATCGCCATCCCCGCGTTCCTCACCATCGTGCTGATGCCGTTCACCTACTCGATCTCGAACGGGATCGGCGCCGGCCTGATCACCTTCGTGGTGGTCAAGCTGGCCCGGGGCAAGGCCCGGGAGATCCACCCGCTGCTGTACGGGGTCGCCGCGCTCTTCGTGCTGTACTTCCTGCGCGGGCCCATCGAGTCGCTGGTGCTCTGATCGGCGTCGCCCGGGCGGGGGGTCGAGGGTGATTCCCCGCCCGGAACAGCACAAACATCCCCGTGAGCCTGGTCATAACGGATGTCGTTAGCCAGGCTCATTAGTTAAGCTAACTAACGTGACGGAGCGGACGGTGACGGCGGAACGCGTGCCACCGGCGCAGCTGGCTCCCCAGCTGCGAGATGCGATCACCCGACTCAACCGGCGGGTCCGACGGGCCCGGCCGGTCGGCGACCTCACGGTCACCCAGGTCTCCGCGCTCACCAGCCTGCGGCTGGCGGGCGCGATGACGCCCCGGGAACTGGCCGAGATCGAACGGGTGCAGCCACCGACGATGACCAAGATCGTCGCGAAGTTGGAGGACCGTGGCCTCGTGCGACGGACCCCCCACCCGACCGACGGCCGGCAGGTCATCCTCGCGGCGACCGAAGGAGGGCAGGCCGTGCTCGACCAGTTCGAGCGGGCCCGCGACGAATGGCTGGCCCACCGGCTGGCCGCGCTCGACGAGGACGAACGGGCGACCCTGCACCGGGCCGCCGAGATTCTCCAGCAGCTCGCTCGCGCCTGAGCTCGCGCCCGTGCCACCGGGCCGTGCCGTCACCTGTCGATGACGCGTACGTCCTTGAGGAGGCGCACCGAGAGTGCAGGCCAAGCTGAGCACGATGTTCCAGTCCCTACAGGTCCGCAACTACCGCCTCTTCGCATCCGGGCAACTGATCAAACTGATCGGCGTCTGGATGATGTTCATCGCCCAGGACTGGCTCGTCCTCGAGCTCTCCGACAACTCGGCCACCGCGCTCGGCGTGGTCACCGCCTGTCAGTTCACGCCGGTGCTGCTGCTCACCCTCTTCTCCGGTCGCCTCGCCGACCGGTACGACAAGCGGGTCCTGCTGTTCGCCGCGAACACCTTCTGGACCGTGCTGGCGCTCGTCATGGCGCTGCTGGTCCTCACCGACCTGGTGCGCCTCTGGCACGTCTTCGCCTTCGCCGCGCTGCTCGGTGTGGCCAACGCCGTGGAGACCCCGGTCCGCCAGGCGTTCGTCTCCGAACTGGTCGGCACCCCGCTGCTGCCCAACGCGCTGTCGCTGAACGCCGCCGTGTTCAACTCCGCCCGGATCGTCGGCCCGGCGGTCGCCGGCCTGGCCATCGCCGCCTTCGACGTGGGCCCGGTCTTCCTGTTCACCGCCGTCAGCTCCATCGCGCCGCTGGTCAACGTGGTCCGGATGCGGACCGCCGACCTACACCGCGACGCGCTGCCACCGCGGGACGAGCGGGCCTCCGCGAAGGTCGTCGACGGGCTGCGGTACGTGTGGCGGCGGCCGGACCTGCTGCTGCCGATGGCGGTGATGTCGGTGATCGGCATGTCGCTGTTCAACTTCCAGCTCACCCTGGCCGCGCTGGCCAAGACGGTGTTCAACACCGGTGCCGCCTCCTTCGGCCTGTTCAGCACCGCCCTCGCCGTCGGCGCGCTGGGCGGCGCGCTCAGCGGCACCGGCCGGCGTAGCCGACCGTCGGTGTGGCTGGTGCTCGGCGCGGCGGTCGGCTGTGCCAGCTTCGGCACCCTGGTCGGCTTCGCGTCCACGTACTGGCTGGTCGTGGCGTTGCTGGTGCCCACCGGCTTCTTCATGGTGTTCTTCGCGCAGGCCGCCAACCAGCGGGTCCAGTTGGGCGTGGACGCCGCGTTCCGGGGACGGGTGATGGCCCTGTGGGTGCTGGTGTTCCTGGGTACCAACCCGGTCGGCGCACCGCTGATCGGCTGGGTGGCCGAGCACTTCGGCGCCGGTGCGAGCATCTGGATGGGCGGGCTGATCTCGCTGGCCACCGCGCTGATCGCGCTCACCTGGCAACTGCGCCGCTCCGGTGCGCGACTGCGCTTCCGGGTGCTGCCCATGCCGCGCTTCTACGTCACCTCCACCGACTGCTGACCCGCCCGCTCGGGCCCCCGCCGATCGGCTCGGGGGCCCGGGGCGGGTCCCGATCGACGGATGGCGCGGATGCGGCCAAATCGCTGGCGAGGTGGCACGACGGGGCTTAGCGTCGATATGTGGGAGTCGGACGCGCGCTGATGCTGGCCCTGGCGTTCCTCGCCGTGGCCAGTGTCCCGGCGGTGTTCGCCCTGCTCTTCTGCTACGACGAGATCCTCGACCGGGTGGTCTGCGGCTTCGCCGAGTGGCGTGAGGGTCGGCGGGAACGGCGCACGATCGCCCGCCTCGACCGGGCCATCGAGGCCGACGCGCTGACCCGGGACATCGACCTCAGCGAGTTCGATCGTGCCGACCGTCGTCCCCTGGAACAGCTCGCCGCCGACCTGCGCCGCCTCGGCGGTCAGCGGCTCGGCGGCATCGGCCGGCCAATGGTCTGGCACGGCGCGGTGGTCCAGGCGTACGACGACCGGCTCCGGCTGGCCTGTCGCGCCCTCGGGATCGCCGAGCACCTGGCCGAGCTGACCGGCGTGGACCAGGAGATCGAGCGGGTACGCGTCGAGGGCGTGCTGCACGCCGCCGGCCTGGCCCTGCCCGCCGCCCGGGCCGGGCACCGGCAACGGCACCGCTGACCGGCCCCTGGATGCGGCTCTTCGTGGCGGTCTGTCCGCCCGTCGAGGCGGTCAACCACCTCGGCGCGCAGATCGCGCGGCTGCGGGTCGGCGCGGCGGCCGCCGCCGGCGCCCGGGTGCGGCTCGTCGACCCGGCGGACCTGCACCTCACCCTGGCGTTCCTCGGCGACGTCGAGACCGTCCGGCTGGTCGACGTGGAGAGTGCGCTCGGGCTCGCCGCTGAACATTTCCGAGACGGTCGGTCCGCCGCGCCCCGGCTGAGCCTCGGCGGTGGTGGTCTGTTCGGCCAGGGACGGCGCACGGTTCTTTGGGTGGACGTGCGCGGCGACGTCGAGGCGCTGCACGAGTTGGCCCGGCTCGTTCGGGAGCGGCTAGATGAGGCTGGACTGCCGTGCGACGAGAAGCCGTTCCGCCCGCACCTGACCGTAGCCCGGGCCGGCGACCGCCTTGACCTGGCTGATGCCGAGGCCGATCGGGTCACCCTGGGCGACTACGCGGGCCCGGAGTGGCCGGCGACCGACCTGCTGCTGATGCGTAGCCAGCTCGGGGCCGGACGCCCGCGTTACGAGCGGCTCGCCGCTTGGCCGCTCTGATTCGTCGAGCCGGCTTGAACGGCGGCTGGCGGTAAAACCCTCGGTCGTCTAGTCCGCCTCGATGCCGGCGGCCCTCAGGATCTGGCGGACCCGTTCGCGGCTGTAGCCGGTCCGCTTGACGAGATCGACTTGCCGGGCGCCGGCTCGGAACTCCGCCACCATCGTCCTGTGCAGATCGGCACGGGCCCGCTCAACTCGGTTCCGAGCATCGGCCTTGATCTGCCGAGCGGCATGGGCGGCCTGCTCTTCGGCTTGAGGTAGCGCTTCCTCGGCGGCCCTCAGCGCGCGCATAGCCCCTTCGAGATCCACTTGGCCATCTTTGCTGGCGATCCCCTAGGCCAAATCAGTCGGGCTAGCAAGTAGGCCAACCTGCCATTGATGATGCTAGGCCAAATGCCTTACCATGGCGTTGGGCATAATGAGGCTCGAAGTCCTCCGGGGCCGTCATCTTGTAGGGAAGGTGGGATCCGTGACGGATCTACCATTTCAGCTGGTCAACTGCGCAGAGCGGGCAGTCGTCCGCATCGAGGTCTACACGGCGTTCAGCGAATCAGGCGAGGGGTCACTGGACGGCGCGGTCTACGTCTGCTCCGCGCATCCGCAGACGGCGTCTGACGCGATCGCCATGGCTGGTTTTGCCTCGTCAACAACACCGTTGGGTGAAGATGTCGACCGGCCCTGCGGCTATGTGCACATCTACCCCACCGGCTTGTTGGCCGCCAGCGCCCATCCATCTTGGTGTGATCGGGAGGGCTGCGACGCTCGTGGCGAACATCGGTCCCGCTTCTTCCTGGTCGAGTCACCTCGCCAGGAAGCGTCCATCATCTCGCTATCGCTGGCGCAGACGCGTCAACCGCCAGCCGAGCCGGTGGTGGTGTTGTCGGTCGCCGATCGCACGGCGACTCAGCGAGTGGTGTTCTCTGCCCGCGAGGCGCGGAACCTGCGTCACCGGCTGGGCGATTTGCTTACTGCCTGAGGCGTGATCGACTCGGGTTCGCGGAAACCGGGGTGTCCGGCACGCGTTGACAGCGCGACTTCCGTGAACCCGAGTCGATCACGCAGCGACCGCCCCGCGGAACGTCAGGAGGACTCGCGGGCGGCCGGACCGCTGCCGAAGAGCACGTCGTCCCAGCTCGGCAGGCGCTTGCGCGGCTTGCCGCCGGCCTCGGTGGTCTCGCCACCGGCCGCCGCCGCGGCCGTACCGGTCCGCCGGGGCCGCAGCACCGCGAGCGACGGCACGGCCGGGACCTCCTTGGGCGCGTCCGAGTCGTCGTCGAAGGCCGACCCCTGGCCGCCGCCGAGCAGCGCGGCAGCGCCGCCGCCGACCGGCCGCTGGCGGGGCGCGTCCGGACCGGCAAGAGCAGCCGGGGTACGCGGTTCGAGCCCGCGACCCGACGAGGACCCGAGTGGACGGTCCAGCGAGGCGAGCAGGGCGTCCCGGCCGGCCCGGATCGGATCACGGCCCGGGCGCGGGTGCTCGGACGCCGCCGGCAGTCCGTGCCCGCCCCGACTCGGCTCACCACGCGACGGACCGGGCAGGCCGTGGCCGCTCCGCTCTGGCGCCGGCTCCTGGCCGAGGATCGGCGTGGGCCGCTCGGCGCACAGATATTGCGCCATGTCGTCGTGCGGGGTGACCGCCTGCCGGGTCTTGTCGAGATCCCAGATGGCCTGGGCGGTGGCCTTGCCCGACGGCCAGGTGGCGATGATCCGCCAGGTGCCGTCGTCGCGCCGGTACGCGTCCCAGGAGATCTTCTCGGTGTCGATGCCGTGCTGGCTCAGCCGACCGTTGACCACCTCGGCCAGCGGGGTGGGCTTCTCCGCGCCCTTGAGCCGGGTGCGGCGGGCGTGCTGGGCGAGCATGGCCCGCTCCTGCAACACCGGCCCGGCGTAGCGCAGGACCCGGTCGACCGGCACCCCGGCGATCCGGGCGACGTCCTCGGCCGACTCACCCGAGCGGATGCGGGCCTGGATGTCCCGAGGAGACAGGGAGGGAACGGGATCGGCGGCGGTCGGCGCCACCGCGAGCGGCGTCGCGCCGGGCTCCGCGTGCAGCGCACCGGCGATCCGCTCGTCGATGGGAAGGGCGAGCAGCCGCCCGACCTCGTCGGCGAGAACCAGAGCATGGCCGTCCTCGGAGAGGGCGACGAAGCGTACTGGGCGCATAACGTTGCCTCCGTCCCGCTTCGCTGGCCGCACGCCACGAGTCGGCCACCCAGGCGTCTCGGACCACCGTACGCGCATCTGTCTCAGGGTGGGGGAAGCGACACCCCGCAAGTCGTGACTGAGCTGCGGCAATGATCACGGTGGGTGTCCATCGAGGCGTTGACGGACACCCACCGTGACGAAGCTCAGAGGCGCTCGACCACGTAGTCGATGGACGCGGTCAGCGCCTCGACGTCGGCCGGCTCGACGGCCGGGAACAGCGCCACCCGCAACTGGTTGCGGCCGAGCTTGCGGTACGGCTCGGTGTCGACGATGCCGTTGGCGCGCAGCGCCTTGGCGATCGCGGTGGCGTCCACCCCGTCGGCGAAGTCGATCGTCGCGACCACGTTGGACCGCAGCGCCGGGTCGGTGACGAACGGGGTGGCCACCGTGGACCGTTCCGCCCAGCCGTACACCGTGGCGGCGCTCTCCGCCGTGCGCTTCGCCGCCCAGGCCAGGCCGCCCTGCGCGTTCATCCAGTCGGTCTGCTCGGCGGCCAGGAAGATGGTGGCCAGCGCCGGGGTGTTGTACGTCTGCTCGAGCCGCGAGTTGTCGATCGCGGTGACCAGGTCCAGGAAGGCCGGGATGTACCGGCCGGACGCCTTGATCTCGGCGGCCCGGTCCAGCGCGGCCGGCGACATCAGGGCCAGCCAGAGGCCACCGTCCGAGCCGAAGCACTTCTGCGGCGCGAAGTAGTAGACGTCGGTCTCGCCGACGTTGACCTCCAGGCCACCCGCGCCGGAGGTGGCGTCGACCAGGAGCAGCGAACCCTCGTCCGCGCCGGCCACCCGGCTGATCGGCACGGCCACGCCGGTCGAGGTCTCGTTCTGCGGGGTCGCGTACACGTCCACGCCGGCCTCGGCGACCAGGCTCGGGGCGCTGCCGGCGTCGGCCTTGCGGACGGTGGGCTCGCCCAGGAACGGGGCGTCCTTGACCGACTTGGCGAACTTCGCGCCGAACTCGCCGAAGCTGGCGAACTGGGCCCGGTCACGGACCAGGCCGAAGGTGGCGACCTCCCAGAACGCCGTGGTGCCGCCGTTGCCGATCACGACCTCGTAGCCCTCGGGCAGGGAGAAGAACTCGGCGATGCCGGAGCGCAGCCGGGCCACCTGGTCGCGGACCGTCTTCTGCCGGTGGGACGTACCCAGGTAGCTGGTCGCCACCTCGGCGAGCGCGGACACGGCCGCCGGACGGACCTTGGACGGGCCGCAGCCGAAACGGCCGTCGGCGGGCTTGATCTCGTCGGGAATCCGGATGATCGGTGCGTCAGCCACGGTTCTGAAGATCCTTCCGCAAGGGCGAGGGCGGGCCCGGCGACACTGCCGGCCCTCATCCTCGCACCCTGGGTCGGCGGCGACGGCCGGGGTCCCGACCGGCGGTCTGAGTCCTTCGCCACACCGCCGTGCCCGGGCGGGCCAGCACGCACAAGGGCCCCGACCCGACGTCGTACGTCGGACCGGGGCCCCGGTGAGCAGCTCAGACGCCGTGCGGGACGGCGCCCCAGCCCTCGACGTCGGACGGCTTGCGGGTCTCCGGACCCACGTACCGGGCGGACGGCCGGACCAGCCGCTGGAGGCGCTTCTGCTCCAGGATGTGCGCGCTCCAGCCGCCCATCCGGGCGCAGGTGAACATCGACGTGAACATGTGCGCCGGTACCTCGGCGAAGTCCAGCACCACGGCCGACCAGAACTCGACGTTGGTGGCGAGCACCCGGTCCGGGCGGCGGGCCTGAAGCTCGGCGAGGGCGGCCTTCTCCAGCGCCTCGGCGATCTCGAAGCGCGGCGCGCCCAGCTCCTTGGCGGTGCGCCGGAGCACGCGGGCGCGCGGGTCCTCGGCCCGGTAGACGCGGTGGCCGAAGCCCATCAGCCGCTCGCCGCGGTCCAGGACGCCCTTGACGTACCCCTCGGCGTCGCCGCTGCGCTCCACCGCCTCCAGCATGCTCAGCACGCGCGACGGCGCGCCGCCGTGCAGCGGGCCGGAGAGGGCGCCGATGCCCGACGAGATGCAGGCCGCCGCGTCGGCGCCGGTGGAGGCGACGATGCGGGCGGTGAAGGTAGAGGCGTTCAGGCCGTGCTCGGCGGCCGAGATGAAGTACGCGTCGACGGCCTTGACGTGCCGCGGGTCCGGCTCACCCCGCCAGCGCTTCATGAACCGCTCGACGATGGTCTGCGCCTTGTCGATCTCCTTCTGCGGCACCGCCGGCAGGCCGAGACCGCGAGCCGACTGGGCGACGAAGGAGAGCGCGGTCACCGACACCCGGGCCAGGTCCTCGCGGGCCTGCTCGTCGGAGATGTCCAGCAGCTGGTTGAGACCCCAGTACGGGGCCAGCATGGCGACCGCCGACTGCACGTCGACCCGGATGTCGCCGGAGTGCACCGGCACCGGGAACGGCTCCGCCGGCGGCAGGCCCGGCCCGAAGCGGCCGTCGACGAGCAGCGCCCAGACGTTGCCGAACGAGACCTGGCCGATCAGATCCTCGATGTCGACCCCGCGATAGCGCAGCGCGCCACCCTCGCGGTCTGGTTCGGCGATCTCGGTCTCGAAGGCGACGACGCCCTCCAGACCGGGTTTGAAGTCGGCCATGTCGCTCTCCTGGATCTGGTCGGTACGCCCGATCAGCTGATCCGGCCCGGTCGGCCGAGCGCCTTAGGCGACCCTCAGGGATGTGTTCGGAACATCTTGCCTGCTGTGTAACCGGATACGCGACCCAGTGCGACTGTGCTGCACGCGACATCTCCGGGCGCGCATTCTCCGCGCCGGTCGGTGAGACTGGGCGCAGCGGTCTGGCCAGCGCGGGAGGGCGCCGGTCGGCACGCCGAGAAGGAGTGGGTACGTGACGGGCGACACACCGACCCCGGCCGCGATGCGTAACGAGTACGCCGCGGACCTGGGCCTGACCGAGGCTGACCTGGCCGCCGACTGGTACACCCAGTTCGACAGGTGGTTCGCCGACGCGGTGGCTCACGGGCTGCCCGAACCCAACGCCATGGTGGTGGGCACAGCCGACGCCGCCGGCCGGCCGAGTGGGCGGACGGTGCTGCTCAAGGGGTACGACCCGGACGGCTTCGTCTTCTTCACCAACCACCTGTCCCGCAAGGGCGTCGAGGCGACCGAGAACCCGTACGCCAGCCTGGTCTTTCCGTGGTTTCCGATGCAGCGGCAGGTGGTGGTCGCGGGCTCGATCGCCCCGGTCGACCCGGCGGTGACCGAGTCGTACTTCGCCAGTCGGCCGCGCGGGTCGCAGGTGGGCGCGTGGGCCAGCCCGCAGTCGTCAGTGGTGCCGGACCGGGCCACCCTGGAGGAGCGCTACCGCGAGGTGGCCGAGCGGTACGCCGACGAGAGCGCCATCCCGCCGCCGCCGCACTGGGGCGGCCTGCGGGTCCGGCCGGACTCGGTGGAGTTCTGGCAGGGCCGGGCCGGCCGGCTGCACGACCGCCTGCGTTTTCGTCGCGTCGACGAGGGCGACTGGATCGTCGAGCGGCTGGCGCCGTGACCGGTGTGCAGGAGGCCCGGCCGCGCGGAGCGCGCCGCTGGGCGATCGACGTCCGCCCGCTGCGCGTCCCGGCGTACCGGCGGTTGTGGCTCGGCAACACCGTGGCGATGTTCGGCTTCCAGTTCACCGCCGTCGCGGTCCCGGTCGAGATGTACGCGCTCACCCGGGACTCGTTCTGGGTCGGTCTGCTGGGTGTGGCCGCGTTCGTACCCCTGCTGGTCTTCGGGCTCTGGGGTGGCGCGGTCGCCGACGCCCGCGACCGCCGTGCCGTGCTGCTCGGCGGCTCATTGTTGCTCTGGGCATCCACCCTCGGGCTGCTGGTCCAGGCGCTGCTGGACGTGGGCAGCCCGGTGCTGCTGCTGGTGTTGATGGCGGTGCAGTCGGTGGCGTTCGCGATCACCTCGCCGGCCCGCAGCGCCATGCTGCCCCGGCTGGTCCCGGACAACCTGGTGCCGGCCGCCAGCACCCTCAACTACACGACCTTCACCGCCGCGTCGGTCGCCGGCCCGCTCGCCGCCGGCCTCATCCTCTCCACCTCGTCGGACACGCGGGTGGCGCTGCCCATCGCGTACGGGTTGGACGCGGTGCTGTTCACCGCGATGCTCTGGGCGGCGCTGCGCCTGCCGGCGCTGCCGCCCGAACCGAGCGCCGACGGTCAGGTCCGCCGGGCCGGCCTGGCCAGCGTCATCGACGGCTTCCGGTACCTGGCCACCACGCCCGTGCTGCTGCTCTCCTTCGGCGTGGACCTGATCGCGATGATCCTGGCCATGCCGAGGGCCCTGTTCCCGGAGATCGCCAACGAGCGGTTCGGCGGGGGTGGCTCGGTCGGCCTGCTCTACAGCGCCATCGCGATCGGTTCCATGATCGGCGGGCTGACCTCCGGTTGGATCGGTCGGCTGCGGCGGCAGGGGGTCGGCCTGGTCGTCGCGGTGGTCGGTTGGGGCATCGCGATCGCCGCCGCCGGACTGGCCCAGCAGCTCTGGCTGATGGTCCTGCTGCTCGCCGTGGCCGGCGCCGCCGACCTGGTCAGCGCCGTGCTGCGCCAGTCCATGCTGCTGGTGTACGCGCCGGACCGGATGCGCGGACGACTCCAGGGCGTCAACACGGTGGTGGTGGCCGGTGGGCCGCGCCTCGGTGACCTGCGGGCCGGCACCATGGCGGCCGGGTTCGGCGGCGGGGTGGCCTGGGTCGCCGGCGGACTCGCCTCGGCGGTCCTCGTGGTGGTGCTCGCGGTCGCCTTCCCGGCGCTGCTGCGCTACCGGGCGACCACGGCGTCGAGCGGCGACCGGCCGTGACCGGTTAGGGTCGCCGGCATGGAAAGCCCCGAGCCGCGCCCCTTCTCCGGCGCACAGTGGACCATCGCCGCCGCGGGCCACGAGGCCGTCATCGTCGAGGTGGGCGGCGGGCTGCGGACGTACCGGCACGACGGCGTCGACCTGGTCGACGGGTACGGCGTCGACGAGGTCTGCCCCGGCTGCGCCGGCCAGGTGCTCGCGCCCTGGCCGAACCGGATCCGGGACGGTCGCTACGCGTACGGCGACCGCACGCACCAGCTCGCGCTGACCGAGCCGGCCCGGCACGTCGCCATCCACGGCCTGGTCAACTGGGTGCCGTGGCGACTGTTGGAGCAGTCCCCGGACGCGGTGACCCTCGGCTACGACCTGCCGCCGCAGCCCGGCTACGAATGGCCGCTGCGGCTGGTCAGCCGGTGGAGCGTGAGCGCGGACGGGCTGCGGGCCGAGCACGAGGTGACGAACGTCGGCACCGAGGTGGCCCCGTTCGGCTTCTCCGTGCACCCGTACCTGCAACTGCCCGGTGTCGCCGTGGACGACCTGGTCATGCGGCTACCGACGCGTACCCGGGTGATGGTGGACGGCCGGTTGCTCCCGGTCGGCGTGACGCCGGTGACCGGTACCGAGTACGACTGGACCAGCCCGCGCCGGATCGGCGACGCCGAGCTGGACCTGTGCTTCGGCGAGGTCATCCGGGACGCGGACGGCGGCTCCTCGGTGAGCCTGGCGGCGCCGGACTCCGCATCCGGGGTGAGCATCTGGGCGGACGCGGAGTTCGGCTGGTGGCAGGTCTTCACCGGTGACGCCCTCACCGGTGAGCGGCACCGCCGGTCGGTGGCGATCGAGCCGATGACCTGCCCGCCGGACGCGTTCCGGTCGGGCCGGGACGTGCTCGCGCTCAAGCCCGGCACGACCTGGCGGGGTGCCTGGGGCATCCGTCCCGGGGCCTGATGGAGTTCGCCGAGGTCGTCCGCCGTCGGCGGATGGTCCGCAACTACGACCCGGACCGTCCGGTCCCGCCCGACGTGGTGGACCGGCTGCTCGACCACGCCGTACGCGCCCCATCGGCCGGCTTCGCCCAGGGCTGGGGATTCCTGGTGCTGGAGGAGGCGGCCGACCGGGAGCGGTTCTGGGCGGCCACCACGCCGGACGGCGGCGGACGGGAGCGCTGGCTGGCGGGGATGCGCCGCGCGCCGCTCATCGTGGTGCCGCACGCCAACGAGTCGGCCTACCTGACCCGGTACGCGGAGCCCGACAAGGGCTGGACCGACCGGTCGACGGACCGCTGGCCGGTGCCGTACTGGTACGTCGACACCGGCTTCGCCGCGCTGCTCATGCTGCTCACCGCGGTGGACGAGGGGCTGGGGGCGTGCTTCTTCGGGATCCCGCCGCAGCGGCTGGCCACGTACCGGGAGAGTTTCGGTGTGCCGGCGGAGTACCAGCCCATCGGTGCCGTCACAATCGGTTACCGGGCACCCGACCATCGGTCACCGTCGTTGCGTCGTGGTCGTCGTGGAATCGACGAGGTGGTGCGGCGCGGCCGGTGGAGTTGAGCACGCCGTCCCGTTCGTCCGGTTGAGGATCGGACGAGCGATGGCGAAACTGACATCAGGGAGCAGAACGTCGCGTGCGCGGGGCCGCTAGGCTGGCACGGTCATCGGTGCCGCGCCGCGCGGTGCCCGCCGCGGCCCGGCTCGGCGCCGTCGGTCGGCCCGGTCACGGGGAGGGGAGCGTGCCGTCGTGATCTTCAGAGCGGTCCGGGACGGGCGTCCCTACCCGGAGCACAACCTGACGCTCAAGCAGTGGGCGGAGATCCCGCCGCGTCCGCTGCGCCTGGATCAGTTGATCACCACCAAGCGCGAGTTGGCGCTGGACAAGCTCCTCGCCGAGGACTCGACCTTCTACGGCGACCTCTTCCCGCACGTCGTGCAGTGGAACGGCGGCCTCTACCTCGAGGACGGGCTGCACCGCGCGCTGCGCGCCGCGCTGCAACAACGCAACCAGATCCACGCCCGGGTGCTGGTGCTCTCCGAACCGATCGAGTGAGCGGCGCGGCCGTCGAGCGTGCGACGCCGGCCGTCGAGTGAGCGGCGCGGGCTGAGGCTTCACTAAGGTGGCGGCATGACTGCCCTCGATCTGCTCGACCTGGACCCGTCGCTCACCGAGGAGGAGCGGCAGATCCGCGACGTCGTCCGCCGCCTCGTCGACGACCGGGTCCGCCCGCACGTCGCCGACTGGTACGAGGAGGGCCGCGTGCCGGCCCGCGAGTTGGCCCGGGAGTTCGGCAAGCTCGGGCTGCTCGGCATGCACCTGAGCGGGTACGGCTGCGCGGGCGCGTCCGCCGTCGCCTACGGGCTGGCGTGCCAGGAGTTGGAGGCCGCCGACTCCGGTGTCCGCTCGCTGATGTCGGTGCAGGGCTCGCTGGCGATGTACGCCATCTGGCGCTACGGCAGCGAGGAGCAGAAGCAGCGCTGGCTGCCGCCGATGGCCACCGGCGAGGCGATCGGCTGCTTCGGCCTCACCGAGCCCGACCACGGCTCCGACCCGGGGTCCATGGCCACCCGCGCCCGCCGCGACGGCGACGACTGGATGCTCACCGGCGGCAAGATGTGGATCACCAACGCGCCGATCGCCGACGTGGCCGTGATCTGGGCGCGTACCGACGACGGGGTACGCGGTTTCGCCGTACCCATGGACACGCCCGGCGTCACGGCGCGCGAGATCCGCCGCAAGATGTCCCTGCGCGCGTCGCTGACCGGCGAGATCTCGCTCGACGACGTCCGGCTCCCGGCCGCCGCCCAACTGCCCGAGGCCGTCGGGCTCAAGGCCCCGCTGAGCTGCCTGACCGAGGCCCGCCACGGCATCGTCTGGGGTGCCGTCGGCGCGGCGCGCGACTGCCTGGAAACCACCCTGGCGTACGCCACCACGCGCACCCAGTTCGGTCGGCCGCTCGCCGGGTTCCAACTCACCCAGGCCAAGCTCGCCGACATGGCCGTCGAGCTGGTGAAGGCCCAACTGCTCGCGCTGCACCTGGGCCGGCTCGCCGACGCCGGCCGGCTCCGCCCCGACCAGGTCAGCGTGGGCAAGCTGAACAACGTGCGGGAAGCCCTGGCCATCGCCCGGCAGTGCCGCACCATCCTCGGCGCCAACGGCGTCTCCGGCGAGTACCCGGTGCTGCGGCACGCGAACAACCTGGAGAGCGTGTTGACGTACGAGGGCACCTCGGAGATCCACCAGTTGATCGTCGGCCAGCGCCTCACCGGGCTTTCCGCCTTCGCCTGACCTGCCCGTTTACGCATTCCCGCCGCTCGCCGCGCGCCTGTCGTACGGGGGCCGTACCGTCATTGACAGACGACGTGTCTGACGAGGACGGTGAGTGTGATGGCTCGCGACGCTGACATCAACGAGCCCACGAGGGAGTTCCCCGGTTACCCGACCGGTGACGACCTCCGGGAGCGCTCGGCCGCGACACCCGACCCGACTCCGGGCGGGCCGGATGGCCCCGACGGTCGCGGCACCGGCGGGGGTGCGGGTGGGGGTGCGGCCCGTGGGCTGCTCCTGCTGCTCGGTGCCGCCGCGCTGGCCGTGGTGGTGCTGCTCGGCGTGCAGGCGACCGGTTTCCTGCCCGACTTCCGCAACCCGTTCGCCAAGGAGCAGACCGACCGCAGCCAGCCGCCGCTGCTGAAGTCGATCCAGGATCTGAGCCGTTACGTGGCGGCCGAAGGCAACTTCCAGGTCGTGGTCGACACCCAGAACGACCGGCGCAACGTCCCGGACTTCCTGCTCAACGAACGCACCCTGTTCGTCGGGGCGGGCAGCGTCGAGGCGTACGTCGACTTCACCAAGATCGGTGAGGGGGCCATCGTGCAGTCCGCCGACGGCAAGTCCGTCGAGATCAAGCTGCCCGCCCCGCAGCTCGGTGAGACCAACCTCGACATGGAGAAGAGCTACGTCTTCGCCGAGCAGCGTGGCCTGCTCAACCGGATCGGTGACCTGGTCGGCAACGACCCCAACCGGCAGCAGCAGATCTACCAGTTGGCCGAGGAGCGGATCACCGCCGCCGCCCGGGACAGCGGGCTCTCCGCCCGCGCCGAGGCCAACACCCGCAAGATGCTGGAAGGGCTGCTGCGCTCGTTGGGCTACCAGCAGGTCACGGTCACCTACACGGCCCCCTGACCCAGCCCTCTTACGCAGCGCTCCGGCGCTCTGGTCTGAAGCGGCGCCCGCCCCGACGATGGTCGAGGCGGGCGCTGCCCCGTCCGCCGCCCCGGCTGCCCGGTCCGCCTCCGCTGCCCGGTCCGCCGGGCCGCCGCTGCGCGGTCCGCCGGGCCGTCGATCGGGATGATCCACTCCACTTCGCCGATCTCGGGGTATCACCGCCCCCCGGAAAGCCCGACATCGGCGATGTCGAGTGGATCAAGGGCAGGGCGAGCGATGGGCTGCCAAGATCCGCGCAACTTCGGGGATCCTGCTGCCTCCGACGGTGGGGAAGCAGCAGTATCCCCGAAGTTGTGATTGGCTGCGGCCGGCCGGCCGGCCCCGACGCCAGGGGGTGGGGTCAGTGGCCGGTGGAGGCCAGGTAGCGGTCCTCGTTGGGCATCAGGATCCAGAGGATCAGGTAGACGACCACCTGGGTGCCGGGCAGCAGCAGGGACAGCAGGAACAGCAGCCGGACCATCCCGGCGGACATGCCGAACCGCTGACCGAGGCCGGCGCAGACACCGGCGAGCATGCGCCCCTGGCGGGGCCGAACCAGTTTGCGACTCATCGTCGTACTCCCACTCTGCGGCGGTGCGCCGCGTCTGCAATCCACGGTAGAAAGGGGCAGCCGCTCCGCCCTCGGTCCCGAGGAGGATCGGCGACCCGTGGACCCGTAGGTACTTACCCGTGCGGCACCCGCTCGACGCCCGGCCGGCCGGGCCGCCATGATCGGGTGGCCGGGCTGCCGTGCTGGGGTAAGGGGTGAGCTGGGCAGGTAGGCTGACAGGTCGGGCACCCACACCCCGGGTGACCGGCGGCCACCCGACCGGGCGGCCACGAGCGGGGCTGCCGACCGGCGGCCACGACAGGGCGGAATCCCCACCCGGGCGGACGCCGAGGAAGCGCAGCCATGATCAGTGTTTTCGACCTCTTCAGCGTCGGCATCGGGCCGTCCAGCTCGCACACCGTGGGGCCGATGCGGGCCGCAAGGACGTTCGTCGCCGGGCTCAAGGCCGACGGTCTGCTCGCCGACACCGCACGGGTGCAGGCGGAGCTGTTCGGGTCGCTGGGCGCCACCGGGCACGGGCACGGCAGTGGGCCGGCGGTGCTGCTGGGGCTGGCCGGCGAGGCCCCGGAGACGGTCGACACGGACACCGTCGGTCCGCGCGTCGAGCGCATCCGTGCCGAGCGGCGGATCAGCCTCCTCGGCGCGCACGAGATCGACTTCGACCCCGATCGGGATCTGACGCTGCACCGCCGGCGGTCGTTGCCGTACCACCCGAACGGGATGACCTTCGCGGCCTTCGACGCCGCCGGGGAGCAGGTCCGGGCCCGCACCTACTACTCGGTGGGCGGCGGTTTCGTGGTGGACGAGGAGGCGGCGGGCGCGGACCGGATCAAGCCGGACACGACGCGGGTGCGGTACCCGTTCCTGACCGGGGCGGAACTCCTCGACGTCACCACCGCCACCGGGCTGTCGATCAGCGAGGTGATGCTGGCCAACGAGCGATCGTGGCGCAGCGAGGCGGAGATCCGGGCGGGCCTGCTGGAGATCTGGCGGGTGATGCGGGAGTGCGTGCAGCGGGGTTGCGAGCGGGACGGCGTACTCCCGGGGGGTTTGAAGGTCCGGCGGCGCGCGGCGGAGCTGCGGCGCGGCCTGGAGGCGGACGCCGGGACGGCCGATCCGCTGCACGCGATGGACTGGGTGACGCTGTTCGCCTTGGCGGTGAACGAGGAGAACGCGGCCGGGGGTCGGGTGGTGACCGCGCCGACGAACGGCGCGGCGGGGATCATCCCGGCGGTGCTGCACTACTACAGCCGGTTCGTCGACGGGGCCGACGACGACGGGGTGGTGCGGTTCCTGCTGGCGGCCGGCGCGATCGGGGTGCTGTTCAAGGAGAACGCGTCGATCTCCGGTGCCGAGGTCGGCTGCCAGGGTGAGGTCGGCTCGGCGTGCTCGATGGCGGCGGCCGGGCTGGCCGAGGCGCTCGGCGGCACTCCGGAGCAGGTGGAGAACGCGGCCGAGATCGGGATGGAGCACAACCTCGGGTTGACCTGTGACCCGGTGGGTGGCCTGGTGCAGATCCCCTGCATCGAGCGGAACGCCGTGGCTAGCATCAAGGCGATCACGGCCGCCCGGTTGGCGCTGCGCGGCGACGGTGTGCACGCGGTCTCGCTGGACAAGGTCATCAAGACCATGCGGGAGACGGGCGCCGACATGAAGGTCAAGTACAAGGAGACGGCGCGTGGCGGTCTGGCCGTCAACGTGATCGAGTGCTGAAGCTGGTCGATTCAGGGCATTCGTTCACCGACTGCTAACCTGGCGTCCGTTTTCAGGAGGCGGGAGGCGGCGGTGACCTCTGGCGTCGCGGCCCTGTGGTCGCACCGCAACTCGCTGCGCATCCTGGTCCGACGGGACCTGGCGGTGAAGTACCAGCAGTCGGTGCTGGGGTACCTCTGGTCGCTGATCGAGCCGCTCGGCATGGGCGCGATCTACTGGTTCGTCTTCGGGGTGCTCTACTCCCGCGACACCGGTCGGCACCTCGGCGAGGCGGCCGGGTCGTACCCGCTGTTCCTGATCACCGGCATCTTCGCCTGGATGTGGACCAGCTCGGCGCTGAGCGAGGCGACCAACGCGTTGACCGGCCAGTCCCGGCTGATCACCACCATGAACGTGCCCCGGCAGGTCTTCCCGATCGGCCGGGTCAGCGGTCGGTTCGCCGAGTACGCGGCCGGCCTGCCGATCCTCGCCGCCATCGCGGTGATCTACGCGGCGCACGGGCGGATCCACCCCGGTTGGTCGCTGCTCGCCCTGCCGCTGGCGGTGGCCGTGCAGGCCGTGCTGTTGATCGGGCTGGCCCTGCTGCTGTCGGCCTGGAACGTGCTGATGCGCGACGTGGAACGGCTGATGCGGCTGATCATCCGGGTGCTCTTCTACGCCACGCCGATCATCTATCCGCTCAGCCTGGTCCGGGAGTCCGGCCTGCCGCACTGGCTGAAGGTGGTGTACGAGTTGAACCCGCTGGTCGGGATCTTCCAGCTGCACCACGCGATCTGGTACCCGGACGAGTTCCCGGACGCCCGGCTGCTCGTCACGACGATCGTCGGCAGCCTGCTGGTGCTGGCCGCCGGCTGGTGGTCGTTCCGCCGGTTGGAGCCCGCCGTGCTCAAGGAGCTGTGACGTGGCCGCGCCGATCATCGAGGCGGACGGGCTGGGCATCCGGTTCGTCCGCAACCGTCGCCGTCAGCTCCGGCTGCGGGAGCTGTTCATCCACCGGGGTGGGCGCGGCGCACTGCCCGGCCAGTTCTGGCCGCTGCGCGACGTGTCGTTCACCGTCGAGCCGGGCGAGACGGTCGGGGTGATCGGCCGTAACGGCACCGGCAAGAGCACCCTGCTGCGGCTGATCGCCGGGGTGCTCATCCCGGACGAGGGCGACATCCGGGTACGCGGCGCGGTGGCGCCGCTGCTGGAGTTGTCGGCCGGTTTCTCCAACGACCTGACCGGCCGGGAGAACCTGCACCTGGTCGGCGGGCTGCACGGGCTGTCG
This sequence comes from Micromonospora sp. WMMD729, assembly GCF_049315225.1. NCBI lineage: Bacteria > Bacillati > Actinomycetota > Actinomycetes > Micromonosporales > Micromonosporaceae > Micromonospora > Micromonospora sp. WMMD729. The sequence goes on from NZ_CP186059.1 coordinate 251,476, forward strand.
ACGAGCTACCTGAAGCGGCACTTCGACGAGATCGTCGAGTTCGCCGGCGAGCAGGTGGAACGGGCCATCGACACGTCCGTGCGGCACTACTCGTCGGGGATGAAGGTGCGGCTGGGCTTCGCGATCATCTCGCACCTGCCGCACCCGATCCTGCTGATGGACGAGGTGACCGCGGTCGGGGACGCGGAGTTCCGCAAGAAGTGTTACGCGACGATTGACCGTCTGCTCGGGGAGGGGCGCACGCTCGTGCTGGTGTCACACAACGAAAAGGACCTGACCCGGTTCTGCCGTCGGGGGTTGTACCTCGACGCGGGCCGGTTGACGCTCGACGGCACCATCGCCGAGGCGCTCGACGCGTACCACGCCGCGGTCCCGCGGTGACGCTCGCGATCGTGCTCGCCGCCGGGACGTCCGCGGCGGGCCTCACCACCTCCAGCGGCGAGCCGCTGGCCGACCGGCTCGCCGACCAGTTGCGCCGGGCCGGGGCGACCGAGGTGCGCTTCGCCGCCACCCTGGACGAGCTGGCCACGGTGGCCGACGCCGCCGACGGTCCGCTGCTGATCACCGGCACCGACCTGGTGGCGCACACCGCCGTGCTGCGGCACCTCGCCACCAGCCCGGTGGGACCGACCGTGGCGCTGGTGCTGGGTGACCCGCCGGTGCCCGGCCGCACGGCGGTGCGGGAGGAACGCGGCCAGGTGGTCGACGCCGGACCGCTGGACGCTCTCGACGGCGACGCCACCGGCGTGTTCGGTGGCGCGCTCCGGGTCGGCGTGGACGACCTGCCGACGCTCGCCGCCGCCGCCCGGGCCGCCGCCGTCGGCGCGCGTCCCGTCGCCCCGGTCGGCCCGGCCGGCGACGTCTCGCCGCTGCCGGCGAGCGGGTCGGCCGGCCCGCACGACCCGGGGTCCGCCGTGGACCGGCTCGTCGCGGGTCTCGCGGCCCTCGGCACCCTGATCTTCGCCCAGCGGGTACGTCTGCTCGTGGCGCACCGGGTCGACGACGAGGCCGCGCTGGTCGCCGCCGAGGCGGCGGTGACCGCCGTCGACGAGGACCGGGCCGAGTTGCGGCTCTCGGTGAAGGAGCGGGACGACTTCTTCTCCACCTACTTCGTCAGCACCTGGTCGCCGTACGTGGTGCGGTGGGCGGCCCGACTGCGGCTCACCCCCACCGGGGTGACGGTGATCTCGGTGCTCTTCGCGCTGGCCGCCGCGGTGCTGTTCGGGGTCGGCGGGCGACCGGCGCTGGTCGGCGGCGCGGTGCTGCTGTACCTCGGCTTCGTGCTGGACTGCGTGGACGGCCAGTTGGCCCGCTACACCCGGCACTTCAGCGCCTGGGGCGGCTGGCTGGACACGATGGCCGACCGGGCCAAGGAGTACCTGGTCTACGCCGGGTTGGGTTTCGGGGTGAGCCACGCCGGGCTGGGCAACGGCTGGGCCCTCGCCATCGCCGCGATGACGTTGCAGACCGTCCGGCACATGACCGACACCTGGTACGGCGTGCTGCACGACGAGGCGGCCCGCCGGCCGCGTACCACGACGGGCGGCAGCGGCGGGATCGGTGACCGGTTGAACGCCGCGTCCACCCGGGTGCAGGCGGACACCGGCTCGGTGTCGTACTGGCTGAAGCGGACCGTCGTCTTCCCGATCGGCGAGCGCTGGGCGCTGATCGCGTTGACCGTGGCGCTGTTCAACCCGCTGGTCAGCCTGATCGCGGTGCTGGTGTGGGGTGGGCTGGCGTTCGCGTACACCGGTGCCTTGCGCACGCTGCGGGCCCGCTGGATGTGGGTGCCGGTGCTGGACACGGTCGACGCCACCCTGCACCGCGACGACGGTCCGTTGGCCCGTCGGCTGCCGGTGGTCCGCCCGATGGGGCCGCTCACCCTGGCGGTGATCGCCGCGCTCGGCCCGGCGGCTCTGCTGGTAGCGGCCCTGCTGGGGGACGCGCCGGACGGGCTGCGCTGGGCGGTGCCGGTGGCGTTGCTGGTGCTGCTGGTCGGCGGCCTCGGCGCCGGGGCCGCGCACAACGGGCCGCTGGACTGGCTGGTGCCGGCCGCGTTGCGGGCCGCCGAGTACCTGTTCGCGATCGCGGTCGGGGTGGTCGGTGGTGCACCGGGTTGGTTGATCTTCGGGTACGTCTTCGTGCTCACCGTGCACCACTACGACCTGACCGCCCGGTTGGAGAAGCGCCAGACGGCACCTCCGCTGCACCCCGCCACGCTGGGCTGGGAGGGACGATCGGTGCTGTTGGCCCTCCTGGCGATTGCCGGCACCGTGAGTATCGGCATGGCTACACTCGGTGCGTACCTTCTCGTGGTTTTCGTGGTGAGCGTCGTCCTGGCCTGGTTCGTCCGGCCGGCCCGTCGCGTGCGGGCGTCGGCCGCCGCGCCGGTGGGCGCGGGAGGTGCCGCGCCGCGCTGACGTAAGGGACGGCCGGATGACCTTGATCAGCTTCGTGGTGCCGGCCTTCAAGGTGCAGGGTTATCTGCGCGAGTGCCTGGACTCGATCCTGGGCCAGCCGGAGACCGACCTCGAACTGATCGCGGTCGACGACTGCTCGCCCGACGCCAGCGGCGAGATCATCGACGAGTACGCGGCGCGTGACCAGCGGGTCCGGGCCGTCCGGCTGGCGGAGAACGTCGGTCTCGGTCCGGCCCGCAACATCGGGCTGGACCGGGCCGTCGGCGAGTACGTGTGGTTCCTCGACGGGGACGACTGGCTGGCGCCGGACTGCCTGTCGGAGGTGGCCGAGCGGCTGCGGGCGACCCGGCCGGACGTGCTGCTGGTGGACCACGTCCGGACACACTGGAACAACACCGCCACCCGCAGCGCGATGGCCGAGGTGTTCCCGGAGTCGCCCGGTCCGGAGACGTTCGGGCTGCGGGAACGGCCCGAGGCCATGCGGCTGCTGCACACCGCCTGGAACCGGTTGGTCCGCCGGGAGTTCCTGGTCAACCTGGGCCTGCGCTTCTCGGCCGGGTGGTACGAGGACGTCTCGTTCAGCTACCCGGTGCTGATGGCGGCGCGTCGGATCGGCGTACTCGACCGGGTCTGCGTGAACTACCGGCAGCGCCGCGCCGGCGCGATCACCAAGACCCGAGGGGACCGGCACTTCGAGGTCTTCGCCCAGTGGCACCGGGTCTTCCTGTTGATGGATGCCTGGTCGCCGACGGTGGACGCGCTGCGCCCGGCGGTCTTCGAGCGGATGATCTGGCACTACCTGACCGTGCTCGGCAACGGTCAGCGCATCGCCCCCGAGCTGCGGCCGGCGTTCTTCGCGCAGATCAGCGCGGACTACGCGCGGTGGCTGCCGGTCGGCGGGTACCCCGTGCCGGAGGGTGTCGAAGGGGTGAAGCACCGGCTGGTCGCGAGTGGCCGGTGGCGGACGTTCAGCGCCCTGCGGGCCGCCAGTCGGGCCCGCGACACGGCCCGCCGGCAGGCGCGGACCGCCCGGCGTCGGGTCGGTCCGGTGGCCCGGCGTGGCGCCCGGCTGACCCGCGACGGCCTGCTGCGCGAGTACTACCGGGCGGAGCTGCGCCGGCCGGTGGACCCGACGCTCGCGGTGTACGCGGCGTACTGGTTCCGGGGTTACTCCTGCAACCCGGCGGCGATCTACGAGGCCGCCCGCCGGCTGGCTCCCGGCGTACGCGGGGTGTGGATCGTGCGCCGCGACCGGGTGGACGCCGTGCCGGACGGGGTGGAGTACGTGGTCGCCGGCACGCCGGCCTACTACCGGGTGCTGGCCCGGGCCCGGTGGCTGGTCAACAACGTGAACTACCCGGACTTCGTCCGCAAGCGACCGGAGCAGGTGCACGTGCAGACCCACCACGGCACCCCGGTCAAGGTGATGGGGTTGGACCAGCAGCGCTACCCGATCGGCGCGGGGCGGATGGACTTCCCCGGCCTGCTGCGCCGGGTGGACCGCTGGGACTACAGCGTCAGCTCGAACAGCTTCTCCACCCAGATGTGGGATCGGGCCTACCCGGCCACGTACGCCACCCTGGAGGTGGGTTACCCGCGCAACGACCGGCTGGTCACCGCCGGTCCCGACGAGGTACGCCGGCTGCGCGCCGAGTTCGGGCTCGCCCCGGACGAGCAGGTGGTCCTGTACGCCCCGACGCACCGCGAGCACCTGCCCGGTTACCGCCCGCCGTTCGACCCGGACCGGTTCGTCGAGGCGCTGGGTGACTCGGGTCGGCTGCTGATGCGCAGCCACTACTTCCACGACCGGGAGCGCCGGCCCGGCCGTCCGGCGGCGTTCCGCCGGGTCCGCGACGTCAGCGGCTACCAGCGCGTGGAGGATCTCTACCTGATCGCCGACGTGCTGGTCACCGACTACTCGTCGGCGATGTTCGACTACGCGGTACTGGACCGGCCGATCGTGCTCTACACACCGGACTGGGAGGCGTACCGCCTGGCCCGCGGTGTCTACTTCGACGTCACGGCGGAACCGCCGGGTGCGGTGGCCGCCACCTTCGCCGACCTGCTCGACCTGTTCCGCACCGATGCCGTGCGCTCGGACGCGGCCGGCAAGGCCCGCGAGCGCTTCCGTAGCCGGTTCTGCGGGCTGGACGACGGGCGGGCCGCCGAGCGCGTGGTGCGCCGGGTATTCCTCGGCGAGCCGCCCGACCAGCCGGCAGGCTGCTGACAGCTCCACCTCTCGTACGCCGCGTAATGGTGGCGACATGAGCCGAACATGAGACGTTTACCCGATGTGCGGGACCAATGATCCTGGTCACAGTCATCAGGAGTTCGGCCGAGAGACGTGGGGGACATGACGGTGAGCACCGTCGCGCTTAAAGATGTGACAAAGGTTTTCAAGGACGGCACGCTGGCCGTCGACAGCATAAATCTCGATGTGAACGATGGCGAGTTCATGGTGTTGCTGGGGCCGTCGGGCTGCGGCAAGTCCACCGTGCTGCGCATGATCGCCGGACTGGAGGACCCGACGCAGGGCGCGGTGCTGCTCGACGGGGAGCTCGCGAACGACCTGCCGCCCCGCGACCGTAAGATCGCCATGGTCTTCCAGGACTTCGCGCTCTACCCGCACATGACCGTCGGCGACAACATCGCCTTCCCGTTGCGGCTGGCCGGGGTGGAACCGGAACCGCGCGGCGAGCGGGTCACCGACGTGGCGAGCGCTCTCGGCATCAGCGACGTGCTGGGCCGCAAGCCCGGCCAGCTCTCCGGTGGCCAACGCCAGCGGGTCGCCATGGGCCGCGCGATCGTCCGACGGCCCGGGTTGTTCCTGATGGACGAGCCGCTGTCGAACCTGGACAGCGGGCTGCGCGCCGAGCTGCGGGCGGAGATCTCCGGACTGACCCGGGAGCTGGGCGTCACCACCGTCTACGTGACCCACGACCAGGCCGAGGCGCTGACCATGGCGGACCGGGTGGCCATCATGCGTCGGGGCGTCCTCCAGGACGTGGGCACGCCCACCCAGGTGTACGGCCGGCCGGCGACGCTCTACGTGGCCGCCTTCCTGGGCAGCCCCCGGATGAACCTGCTGGAGGCGTCGGTCTACGTCCACCTCGACCGGTACATCGCGCTCAACCTCGGCGAGCAGTCGCTCTACCTGCCCTGGAACGACATCCGCAGTCGGGCCGTGGCGCACTACCACGGCGAGCGGATCGTGGTCGGGATGCGGGCCGAGGCGCTCACCCCGGTCGCCCCGGACAGCCCCGGTGACGTGCTGCGCGGCCGGATCCGCTACCTGGAGCACCACGGGCACGAGTCGCTGGCGTTCCTCGACATCGGTGCGACCGCGATCATGGTGGACGAGATGGGCGCGCCGCTGGACCCGCCCCCGGTCGGCCAGCGTGGCCTGCGCCGGTTCGGCGCGGTGATGCAGCGGCTCACCGGCAAGCCGGTGGAGCCCGAGGAGACGCCGACCGGCACGTCGCGGTCGACGAGCGTGCTGCCCGACCCGGGTCGGCACCACCGCCGCCCGGCGGAGCTGGCGGTCCGGCTCGCGCCGTACCCGGCGGTCACGGCCGGGCACCCGCTCGCCGTCTCGGTCCGGATGGACGCCCTGCACTTCTTCGACGAGCGCGGCGCACGTATCGACGTGGGGTGGCGGTGACGCCACGCCGGAGCGGGGTGGCGGGCCGTACGTCCGGTGCCCTACCGTCTGCCCACCCAGTCCATTTCGTGCCTGACCGAGAGGGGTGCCCCCGTGTCGGGTGACCGTCCCAGTCCGCTCGTCATCGAGCGCATCCTGCGGGACCGCCAGGGCATCTGGCAGCAGATCGTGGCCGAGGGCGACCTCAACGCCCTCACCGGACGGATGCTGGCCAGCTCCGCCGTCGCTCTCGCCTGTTACGGGGCGGTGCTCGGCGCGTTCCACAGCCCGCTGATGGCGTTGACGTCCGCACTGAAGCTGCCCCTGCTGTTCCTGGTGACGCTGGCCATCTGCCTGCCCACGCTCTACCTGTTCAACCTGGTGTTCGGCGCCCGGCTCTCGGTGCGTCAGTCGTTGGCACTGGTGATGGTGGCGATCACCGTCACCTCGATGCTCGCGGTGGCCTTCGCGCCGATCAGCCTCTTCTTCCTGATCACCGCGCCTGACTACGGCTTCTTCAAGCTGCTCAACGTGGCGATCCTGACGCTGTCGGCGCTGGTCGGGCTGCGCTTCCTGACCGGCGGCATGCAGGTGCTCAACGACCACGGTCTGCTCGCCCCGGCGGCGGACGCGACGGCCACGGCCAACGCCCCCGCTCAGGTCGGCGCCGCTGCGGCGGTCAGCGCTCCGGCCCAGGTCAACGCCCCGGTCGCCGTGCCCGCCGGGGCCACTGCGGCCACCGCGACGGCGGGTGCGGCCGAGCCGGTCGCGGTTCCGGCCGGCGCGGCTGTCGTCTCGACGGCGAACGGTGCCGCGCCCGACGGCACGAGCGCCACCACCACCGCGCCGAACCAGCCGGCGGTTCCGGCGCAGTGGAGTGGGCAGCAGCCCGGCGTCGCGTTCCCGCCCGGCGCGGTGCCGCCGGGCTACCCGGTGCAGCAGCGCCCGTGGGCCACCCCACCGGTCCGCCGCGGTGAACCCACGCAGCGCCCGGCCAGCATGACGCTGCTCTACATCTGGATCCTGCTCTTCGGCTTCGTCGGCACCCAGCTGGCGTGGACGCTGCGCCCGTTCTTCGGCGACCCGGGTCAGGATTTCTCCCTCTTCCGCAGCATCGACGGCAACTTCTACGCGGAGATCCTGCGCACGATCTCCAACCTCTGACCGTGGCACAGGAAAAACCCTGGTTGCCGGGCTGGTTACCGAGAAGTAGCGTCGGGTCATGACCATCGACTCCCGCCAGGTGGCGGCCGGCATCCTGCAAGCGGTGCCGTTCGCCCGCACGCTCGGCATCGAGTTCGTCGAGGTGGCGCCCGAGGCGGACGGCGGCGTGCGGGCCGTCGTCCGGCTCCCTGACACGCCGGCCACCCACAACCACGTGGGTGGCCCGCACGCCGGGGCGATGTTCACGCTCGGCGAGACGGCCTCCGGCGCGGTCGTGCTGGCCGCCTTCGGGCAGCTGCTCGACCGGGCCGTGCCGCTCGCCGTCCGGGCCGAGATCGCCTACCGCAAGTTGGCCCTGGGTGCGGTGCTGGCGACCGCGCGGCTCGGGCGCCCGGCGTCGGAGGTGGTCGCCGAGCTGGAGTCCGGCCAGCGGCCCGAGTTCGGAGTTGAGGTGGAGATCGCCACGGAGGACGGCACGCCCACGTCGGCCATGACGGTGATCTGGACCCTGCGGCCGAACTGAGCCGGCCGGACGGCGGCGCAAAACGGGTTTGCGGACCCAACGGGGTGGTTAGATTCGTACCGTGCTGGGCCTACCTGCTCATGTGACCGCCTGTCTCTTCGATCTGGACGGTGTGCTGACGCAGACCGCCCGGGTGCACAACGCCGCCTGGACCGAGACGTTCGACGAGTTCCTGCGCAAGCGCGCCACGGAGACCGGAACGCCTTTCCAGCCGTTCGATCCCGGCCCCGACTACAACCGCTACGTCGACGGCCGACCCCGTGCCGACGGCGTCCGGTCGTTCCTCGCCTCCCGGGGGATCGTGCTCCCCGAGGGCAGCCCGGACGATCCGCCGGACGCCGACACGGTCAACGGCATCGGCAACCGCAAGAACGTCCTCCTGCTGGACCGGCTGCGCACCTCCGGCGTCGAGGTGTACCCGGGCTCGGTGCGCTACCTGCGGGCGGCAACCACCGCCGGGCTGCGCCGGGCGGTGGTCACCGCGAGCGCCAACGGGCGCGAGGTGGTTTCCGCCGCCGGGCTGGCGGACCTGCTCGAAGCGCGGGTCGACGGGATCGTGGCCCGGGAACAGCAGTTGCGCGGCAAGCCGCACCCCGACACCTTCCTGGCCGGCGCCAAGGCCCTGGGCGTCGACCCGACGCAGGCCGCCGTCTTCGAGGACGCGCTCTCCGGAGTGGCCGCCGGCCGGGCCGGCGGGTTCGGGTACGTGGTCGGTGTCGACCGGGTCGGGCAGGCCGACGAGCTGCTGGCCCACGGCGCCGACATCGTGGTGCAGGATCTCGCCGACCTGCTCGACGCGGGCGACGCCGCCCCGCCCGGCCCTCGGGGGCACGCGTGATCCGGGAGCGGGCCTATCCCGTCGAGCCGTGGCACATCCGGGAGACCCGCCTGGACATGGACGTGCTGGCCCAGTCGGAATCGGTCTTCGCGCTCTCCAACGGGCACGTCGGCCTGCGTGGCAACCTCGACGAGGGCGAGCCGCACGGCCTGCCCGGCACCTACCTCAACTCGTTCTACGAGCTGCGTCCGCTGCCGTACGCGGAGGCCGGCTACGGCTTCCCCGAGTCCGGGCAGACCATCGTCAACGTCACCAACGGCAAGCTGATCCGGCTGCTGGTCGACGACGAACCGCTTGACGTCCGCTACGGCGAGCTGCTGTCCCACGAGCGGATCCTCGACATGCGGGCCGGCACCCTGCACCGGGAGCTGCACTGGCGTTCCCCGGCCGGCCGTGAGGTCAAGGTCCGCAGCACCCGGCTCGTGTCGTTCACCCAGCGGTCGGTCGCCGCGATCAGCTACGAGGTCGAGGCCGTCGACGGCCCGCTGCGGCTGATCGTGCAGTCCGAGCTGGTGGCCAACGAGTCGCTGCCCGCGCAGAGCAAGGATCCCCGGGTCGCGGCCGTGCTGGAATCGCCGTTGCAGGCCGAGGAGGAGCTGACCACCCCGGACGGCGGCCAGCTCATCCACCGTACGAAGGTGTCCGGGCTGCGGGTCGCCGCCGCCATGGAGCACGAGGTGCACGGCCCGGACCACACCACCATCGAGTCCGAGGGGTACCAGGACTGGGTGCGCACCACCATCGGCTGCGTGCTCAAGCCCGGCGAGAAGCTACGGGTGGTCAAGTATCTGACGTACGGGTGGTCGAGTCGACGTTCGTTGCCCGCGCTGCGCGACCAGGTCGGCGCGGCGCTGGCCGGCGCCCGGTTGGACGGCTGGGACGGGCTGCACCGGGAGCAGCGCGCCTACCTGGACGAGTTCTGGGACGCGGCCGACGTGCTGGTCGAGGGCGATCCGGAGATCCAGCAGGCGGTGCGCTTCGGGCTGTTCCACGTGCTCCAGGCCGGCGCCCGCGCCGAGCAGCGGCCGATCTCGGCGAAGGGACTGACCGGCCCCGGGTACGACGGGCACGCCTTCTGGGACACCGAGATGTTCGTTCTGCCGGTGCTCACGTACACCCAGCCCAGCGCGGTGCGCAGCGCCCTGCAGTGGCGGCACAGCACCCTGGAACAGGCCCGGGAACGGGCGGCGACGCTCAACTTCGCGGGCGCCGCCTTCCCGTGGCGGACCATCGAGGGGCCGGAGTCGTCCGGGTACTGGCCGGCGGGTACGGCGGCGTTCCACATCGCCGCGGACATCGCGGACGCGGTACGACGCTACGTGCTGGTCACTGGGGACACCGCCACCGAGCGGGAGATCGGGCTGGAGCTGCTGGTGGAGACCGCCCGGCTGTGGCGCTCGATCGGGCACCACGACCGGCACGGCCGGTTCCACATCGACGGGGTGACCGGTCCCGACGAGTACACCGCGGTGAAGAACGACAACATCTACACCAACCTGATGGCCCAGCGGAACCTGCTCACTGCCGCCGACGTGGTGATGCGTTACCGGGACGAGGCGTTCCACCTCGGGGTCACCGACGAGGAGGCGGCGAGCTGGCGGGACGCCGCCACGTCGATGCACGTGCCGTACGACGACGAGTTGGACGTGCACCAGCAGGTGGAGGGGTTCACCCGGTTGCAGGAGTGGGACTTCGCGCACACGCCCGCCGAGAAGTACCCGCTGCTGCTGCACTATCCGTACTTCGACCTGTACCGCAAACAGGTCGTCAAGCAGGCCGACCTGGTCCTGGCGATGCACTGGCGCGGGGACGCGTTCACCCCCGAGCAGAAGGTCCGCAACTTCCTCTACTACGAGCGTCGGACGGTGCGTGACTCGTCATTGTCGGCCTGCACCCAGTCGGTGCTCGCCGCCGAGGTGGGCCATCCCGACCTGGCGCACATCTATCTGCGCGAGGCCGCGCTGATGGACCTGCACGACCTGAACGAGAACACCCGCGACGGCGTGCACATGGCCTCGCTGGCCGGCGCGTGGCTCGCCCTGGTGAGCGGGTTGGGCGGGCTGCGCGACCACGACGGTGGGTTGTCGTTCGCGCCCCGGCTGTCCAGCCGGCTCACCCGCCTGGAGTTCTCGCTGCAGTGGCGGGGTCTGGCGCTGCGGGTGGACGTCCGCCCGCACCAGACGACGTACTCGCTGCGCCACGGCGGCCCGGACGACGTCGTGGAGCTGCGGCACCACGACCAGATCGTGCGGGTCACCTGCGACGAACCGGTGACCGTGCCGGTGCCGCCGGCCGAGCCCTCGGGGCCGCCGCCGGAACAGCCGCCGGGCCGGTCGCCCCTGCTCCGGCTGCCCGAGAACAAGGAGCAGTGACGGCCGGGGCGGGAGTGCTCCCGCCCCGGCCGTTCCGCGCGTACGTCAGACCGGCTCGCCGGTCGAGGGGCGTCCGATCGCGTCCCGCGGCGCAGCCGCCTTGGGATCGTCGGGGAGACGGGCCGAGGCGGCCTGGTCACCGAAGTCCTGGTCCCCGAAGTCCTGGTTGCGCTCGGCGTCCTGTTCACGCTGGGCGCGTTCGGCCAGCTGCTGCTGTCGGGAAATCTGCTGCTTGGCCATGGTGGTCCTCGCGATCCGTCGGGGGCGCGGCTGCGCCTACACGGTCTGCGGTCTCTCGCCGCGTACCCGGCTGCCCACCCGGCAAACGCCGCCCACCGGCCGCCGCCCGGGGCGCGTGCGACGCGACCGGCGGGGTAACCGGAGCGCAGGCGAGTACGGAGGTGCGGCATGGACGAGCAGCGCAGCACGGTGACCATCCCGGTTCGGGACGCCCAGCTCCCCGCCGACCTGCTCCTGCCGGCTCAACCGGTGGGCGTGGTGCTGTTCGCGCACGGCAGCGGTAGCTCGCGGCACAGTCCGCGCAACGTCGCGGTGGCCCGCACGCTGAACTCCCGCGGCCTCGCGTGCGTCCTGGTCGACCTGCTCACCCCGGCCGAGGAGGAGGTGGACACGCGCACCGCCGAACTCCGGTTCGACATCGGGATGTTGGCCAGCCGGCTGGCCGGGATCGTCGACTGGTTGGCGGCCGAACACCCGGCGGGTGACGTGCCGATCGGTCTCTTCGGTGCCAGCACCGGTGCCGCCGCCGCGCTGGTGGCGGCCGCGTCGCGTGCCGACCGGGTGGGTGCGGTGGTCTCCCGAGGCGGCCGACCCGACCTGGCGGGCACCGCGCTGGGCAAGGTGCGTACTCCGACGTTGCTGTTGGTCGGCGGCGCGGACGAGGAGGTGCTGGCGCTCAACGAGCGGGCGCTCGTCGAGCTGGGGGACGTGGGCGAGCTGTGGGTGGTGCCGGGCGCCACCCACCTCTTCGAGGAGCCCGGCACGCTCGACCAGGTCGCCGAGCACGCCGGCGCCTGGTTCACCACCCATCTCGCCCGGATGACGACCGCGTCCCGCCGTTGGTGAGCGGGCTCATCACTCCGTGAGGTCGGCGGTAGCGCGGCGGCGTTGGACGGTGTCGACGACGCGCCACAGCACGGCGGTGATCGGGACGCTGACGAAGGCGCCCGCGATGCCCGCGATGAGGGTGCCGGCGGTGACCGCCACCAGGATCACGGCGGGGTGCAGGCGTACCTGACGCTTCATCACCAGCGGTTCCAGCAGGTTGCCCTCGATCTGCTGCACTGCGACCACGGCGGCGAGGGTGAGCAGCGCGGTCGTCGGCCCGTTGGCGGCCAGGGCCACCAGCACCGCGACCGCGCCCGCGACCGTCGCCCCGATGATCGGCACGAAGCCGCCGAGGAACGTGATCAGTGCCAACGGCAGGGCCAGCGGCACCCGCAGCACCACCAGGGCCAGGCCGATGCCGATCGCGTCGATGGCCGCGATGATCATCGTCCCTCGGCTGTACGCGCCGAGCGTCTGCCAGCCGGCCCGGCCGGCCTCGGCCGCCACGGAGCGGTTCGGGCCGGTCATCCGGGACAGCGTCCAGTGCCACATCGACCGACCGTCCTTCAGCAGGAAGAAGAGCAGCACCAGGGCGAGCAGCGCGGAACCGACGACCTCGCTGGCCGTCCGGGCGCCGGACACGGGGTCCGGAGAGCTGCCGCTGAGCCCCTCCCGGGCCTGGTCGACGAGTTTGTCGAGTTGGGCCTCGCTGACCGGCAGGGTGGACGTCACGAAGTCGCGGCTGCGGTCGAGACCCTGGGTGAGTTCCTGGCTGAGCTGGTCGAACTGGCTGGCGGTCCGGTTCCAGACCAGCGCGCCGACGCCGACCAGGATGCCGAGCAGCAGCAGCACGGTGAGCAGCGCGGCCAGCGCGGCGGGTAGCCGCAGGCGGCGCAACCGGACCAGCACCGGGTCCAACAGCGCGGTGAGGAAGATGGTGGCGGCCAGGGCGATGGCGAGCGGGGCCAGCAGGACGGCGATCCGACCCAGCAGGTAGAGCCCGGCGACGATCACCACCAGGCAGGCGCTCCACGACACCGCGGTCCGTACCAGCCAGGGCAGCGCCGCCCACGCGTGCCGGGGCCCGGTGTCACCGGCCGGGGCCGTGCCGCCGAGTGCCGCCGTGCCGCCGGCCCGCGCCGCCGTGGTGCCCGCCTGCTGCGCGCCGCCGGTTGTCGGCGCGGCGTCCGCCCCGGGTTCGTCTGCCGTCATGTCGGCCCTCCTCGATCTCGGCGAGGTCGGTACCCGGCCGGCCGTGCGCCGACACCCGGCCGTCCGCGCGGATCGTACGCCGGCCCGGGTCCGCTGTTCGGGCCTTCGCGGTCTACGCCCCACCGGAGGCGTTTGCGCGGTCGGGACCAGGGAACGCGAAAGGGGACTACCCGAGGAGGAGGAACGCCGTGGGTGACTTCATGGACAAGGCCAAGGATTTCGCGGACAAGCACGACAAGCAGGTCGACCAGGGTATGCAGAAGGCTGGCGACATGGCCGACAAGCGCACCGGTGGCAGGTACGACGACCAGATCGACAAGGGCGTCGACCAGGCCCAGGCGCGTACCGGTGAGGGTGACCAGGTCCGCTGAGGTACCGGACGTGTCCCGGGTCGTCGAGAACTCGGCGACCCGGGACTGTCAGGTCCGGACCGTGTGTCGATCAGCGCTGCTGTTGCTCGCGTAGTTCGTCCATCGAGCTCGGCCGGTCACTGAGCGCGTCCCGCATCCGGTCGATCATCCCGGTGCCGGGGGCGAGCAGCTTGTTCGCCGGCGGGTGGTCCGGCGCGCTCGGGTGCGGGCGGGTCGGGGCGATCTTCTTGAACGCCGTCACCTTGCCGGCCAGCTCGACCAACTCCTCCCGGGCGGTGGCGGCGCGCAACCGGGGGAACAGGTCGTTCTCCTCGTCCCGCACGTGGTGCCGGATGGTGCTGGTCAGGTGGGCCAGCAACTCGTCGAAGCGGGGGTCGGACACCTCGACCGACTCCAGGTCCTTCATCGTGCGCTCGGCGTCGGCATGCTCGGTGATCTCGTGGTCGGCGATCTGGTCGCCGTCGGGCAGGACCTTGCGGGCCGTCGGATAGACGTACGCCTCCTCGGCCACGGCGTGCCGCACCAGTTCGGCGATCACCACGTCGGCGAGCTGACGACGGTACTCGGGCGTGCCCTGGCGCGTCTCCAACTCGACGAAGAGGGTCTCGACCTCGTGGTGGTCGGCGACCAGGATGTCGACGACATCCTGCTCCCCGGTGCTCTGTGGACTGCTCATCTGGGCCCCTTACCGGTTGCGGATCGGTGGGTGTGAGGCCCCTGGTACCCCCGAGCGGTCGGGCAAACCTACGAACGCCGATGGATCGCACTCCGGTGACGGCGGGTGCCGCCGGTGCCGTTGGGACGGGCGGGGCGCGGCGGCACGGTTGACCGCGCCTCCGGGGGGTAACCGCCGCCATGCCCGACGACCGTCCACCCGCCGGCCACGACCGGTCGCGGCTCGACGAGGCTGCCGAGCGCAGCGGTCAGGCGGTCGACCGGGTGCGGCACCGCGGCGGCCAGGCCGGCCGGGTCCGTGCCCGGCAGTGGGAGGTCACCCTGGTGATCGCTGCCCAGGCCGGGCTGGCGGCGGCGCTCGCGGCCCTGATCGCCAAGCACTTCCTCGGCCCGGGTTCGCACGTCTTCGCGCCGGCCGCCGCCGTCGGTACGATCGCCACCGCCATCGGGCAGCGGGCCCGGCGCACCTTCGAGCTGCTGTTCGGCGTCGGACTGGGCATCGTCATCGGCGACACGCTGCGCTTCTTCCTCGGTTCGGGACCGTGGCAGACCGGGGTGGTCGTCGGCCTGGCCATCGCCAGCGCCCTGCTGGTGGCCGGGAAGGGCGGCCCGCTGGTCGGTCAGGCCGGCGGTACCGCCGTACTGATCGCCACGCTGGCCCCGATGGACCGGAGCCTGGAGGTGCCCCGGATCTTCGACGCGCTCGTCGGTGGGCTGGTCGGTCTGGTGGTGGTCGCGCTGTTGCTGCCGGTCAATCCCATGCGGGTGCTGGACCGGGCCGCCACACCGATCTTCACGATCCTGTGTGAACAACTCGACAAGCTGGGGCATGCGCTCCGGCAGCGCGACAGCGAACGGACCAGACACGTACTGGACACGCTGCGCGGCACCGAGGGGGATCTCGGCCGACTGCACGACGCGCTGAGCGGCGCGGAGGAAGTGGTGACGATTGCGCCCGTCCGTTGGCACCGCCGCCAGCAGTTCCACAGGTACGCCCGCAGCGCCGAGAATCTCGAACGGTTGATGCTGGACAGCCGCGTCCTCGCCCGCTGGTCGACGACGGCCCTGCAGTACGACGAGCCGATCCCGACCGAGCTGCCGGACGCGATCGGCCGGCTGGGACAGGCGGTGGCGAGGATGCGGACGGAGTGCCGGCTCGGCGACGACCCGCAGTGCACCCGCAAGTTGGTCGAGGAGTGTGCCGAGTTGGCCGGCCGGGCCGCCGCGAGGGGAGTCCGGTCGTTCGGCGACGCGATCGTCACCGGCCTGCGTACCGCGTCGAGCGACCTGCTCCGGGCTGCCGGCTGCGAACCGGACGACGCCAACCGGATGGTGCGCCGGGCGGCCGGCGCCGGCGAGTCGGCCATCGCTCCGCCGGTCCGGCGTGAGCTGCACCGTGCCCGGCCGACACGGGCCGTCCGCGCGCGTCGCCGGGCACACCTGGCCAGCCGCGGACGCGACAGCAGGACCGGCCCCTCCGCCCGGGAGAGGCCGGCCCGGTGAGCATCCGATCAGGAGGAGTAGCCGCGCTCGGCGATCCAGTTGGCGACCTTCGGCAGGGTCATCCAGTACTCGCCCAGCGCCGGGTCGGCCGGGTCGGCGACCCGGACGAGGTCGCCACCGTCGCGGTAGCCGACGAGGGTCAGGTAGTGGCCGCCCTCGTACGAGTGCGGGTTGCC
Source organism: Micromonospora sp. WMMD729 (assembly GCF_049315225.1). Taxonomy (NCBI): domain Bacteria; kingdom Bacillati; phylum Actinomycetota; class Actinomycetes; order Micromonosporales; family Micromonosporaceae; genus Micromonospora; species Micromonospora sp. WMMD729. The sequence continues at coordinate 267,438 of NZ_CP186059.1, forward strand.
GTCGGTGTCCACGGTCGTGCCCTTGATGTTGGCCACCACCGGGCGGCCGGCGTCGATCGCGGCCAGCACGTCCCGGCGCAGCTGCTCGACCTGGTCGGGGCGGGCCACCGAGTCACGGATCTCGGTGGTCCGGTAGTGACCGCCGGTCAGCTCGTTGAGCACGCGGGTGGTGTCCAGGGCGGACGGGGTGCCCGCCTCGGTGGTGCCGAGCCGCTTGGCCACCTCGTCCTGGGAGAGCGCCTTGCCCTGGGCCGAGAGCGCGATGCGGGTCGCGGCCGGGCCGCAGTAGAAGAAGTTCGGCTGCGCCTGGTAGTCGACGTCGAGGACCCGCTCGGCGCTGCGGCCGGTCTGGCTCGACGAGGACGGGGTTGCCGGCGCGGGTGCGGCCTGCGCGGCGACGGCGGGGCCGAGGGCGCAACCGCCGGCGACCAGCAGGCCGACGACGGACAGGCCACTCTTCTGCACGATCGGGTTCATGGTCGAGTCTCCGTTCGGGGGTAGCCGCCTCCGTGGCGGTCTCGGCCGTGGTTACCGGGGACGTAACGGCCCTGCTCCGGGCGGCATTCCGCCGCCGGCTGCCGGTGTCGGCGTCGCGACCTGGCGTAACGACCGCCGACGGTGGGGGATTCCGCACGGCGTGTGGCGCACGGCAGCGCGGGGCTAACCCGACATAGGTGACGGGACGGACGTCAGAGACTGCCGAGCAGTTTCGTCACCGTGATCTCGATGACCACGCGCTCCGAATTCGGGCGTGGGGTCCGATAGCGCTCGGCGTACCGGCGTTCCGCCTCCGCGACGGCCGCCCGGTCCGATCGGAGCACCGCCCGGCCCTCGATCGTCAACCAGCGGCGGCCATCCACCTGGCAGACGGCCACCGGGGTGCCCTCCGCGCCGGCGGCGGCCACCTGCCGAGCCTTGCGGGACGTTCCGGAGGTGATCACGCGGGCCAGCCCGGCCGCCGGATCGAGGGTGACCCCGACGGGTACCACATGTGGGGTGCCGTCGGCGCGCAGCGTGGTCAGCGTCGCGAGGTGCCGCTCGGCACAGAAGGCGGCCACCCGGTCGTCGTGGACGTCCAGTCGATGATCACCGGCCACCTGTGTCTCCCGTCCTGCGCGCCAACCTGATCATCGTACGGAGCGGGTGCGGTCCGGGGCCGGCGGAGCATCCGGCTGCCCGGGCAGCCGACGGTCCGCCGCCCGACGCTTGTGGACGAGCCGGGTGAGATAGATCAGCGCGGCGGCCAGGACACCCATGTCGTCCAGGTAGATCGGGTCCGGGAGGATGTCCACCGGGAAGATCGTGTAGATCAATGCCCCGTAGAAGGCCACCTTGCCGCCCGCGCCGAGCCCGGTGAGCAGCCGCCTCGTACGCACCACCCGCACCGCCAGCACCACCGCACCGACAAGTGTGGCGAGCGCCAGGATGCCGGCGACCACCACGAGGACCCACGACTGTCGGGACATGCCGTCACGCTAACCCACCGACGCCGACCCGGCCCGGAACGTCCACCGCCACGGCTGCCCCGTACCGGTCAGAACGCCGGGACCGCCGCCCGGCCCCGGGCGACCACCACGTTCTCCCGGGTCTGCTCGACGGCCGGCCGGAGCACCTCGCTGAGCGGCAGTACCGAGGCCGACTCCGCCCGGCGCCGGCCCGTCGCCGCGTGGGCCTCCGTACGGAGACTGCGCGCCGCCGCCACGGCCAGCTCCGCGGCCCGCCAGGCTGCCTGCTCGGCCTGCACGGCGGCGGTGTGCCGGGCCGCCAGGTTGTCGCGGACGGCCCGTTGCAGCACGAGTTCCTGCTCCACCGGGTGCAGCCGCGGATCCCAGCCGCCGCGGTGTGCGAAGACGTCACTGAGCTGCTCCACCGACAGTTCCCGCCGCCAGTACGCGTCCAGCGCGGCCCGGTGCAGGTAGCGCTCGCGGTCCGCGTACTCGGCCGGCGTCCGGACCGTCTGCGGCAATGGCATCGCGGCTGCCGCGACGAGGCGCCGCACGCCCGCCTCGGCCACCTCCAGCGCCTGCCAGGCGGCCTCGACCGTCTCCTGCGCGGCCACCCACTCGGCCCGTCGGCGCTGGGCGGTGGCGGTGGCGCGTTCGGCGGCCACCGCGATCTCCTGCGCGTAGCGGCTCTGCTCGCGCTCCCGGAGCGCCTCTTCGAGGTTGCTGGGCATGGCCGCGTCGCGGATGCGGGCGGCCGGGTCGAGGCGGAGACGACCGGGTCGTACCAGGAGTGCGGCGACGGCGAACACCACCACCCCGAGCAGGCTCAGCCAGATGGCGGCGGCTCGGGGTACGTCGGGCAGGACGGCGGAGAGGACGGTCTGCATGATCAGCACCTCGCGGTCGGATGACGGTATCGAGGGACGGGTCCCGACCGGACCGGGCCGTCGCTCGACGCGTCGGGCTCCCGGTGGTCGGGGTGAGCTGTGCGGAGGGCTCGCCGGGGCGCAGCGCCGTCACCGAGCCGATGGGCCGGAGCGGATGCGGCTGCGCGGCGGGCACCCGGCTGCCGACCCTGCGGCGGGTCGGACGGAGCGTCGGGTGACCGGGCGGCCCGGGGTCAGCGGGTGGGCGGGCCGCGTCGGGAGGGGACGCCCCGGCCGGGCTCGCCGGCCGGCGTGTGCGCCACGCCCGCGAGGACCGCAAGGGCCGGTACGGCGGCGTTCCCGTCGGCCGGTCGGGCCGGGGCCGGCTGGCTCGTACGCTCGACGGTCGGGGCGGCGTCGGGTCGGACGGCGTCCACCCGGCTGCTCACGGCACTCGGTCGCAGTTGCGTCGCGGTGGGCGGCGGGGTGGCGGCGATAGCGCCGCCGAGGCCGACCGCGAGCACCAGCGCGGTGACCGCCAGCCGGGTCAGCTCCCGCAGCGACCGCAGCACGGCCCAGCGGGCCGGGCGGACCAGAGCTGCGGATGACACACCACCAACCTATCGCCCGGCGGTGCGCGGCGCAGCACGGCGGTGGCCACCACGGGCGTGACCACGGCCACCGCTGACACTGTGGACGGTGCTGGCCCGCTCTCTCCCGCTTCGGGGCCGACGTGCGGCGACCCCCGCCGGAGTGAATCCGGCGGGGGTCGCCATCGTCTCGGGTGCGCTGTCCGGGCGGTCAGCCGCCGGTGCCGAGCACCGGCGGCGCGGCGTCTCCGCCGTCCCGCCACACCATCTCGTCCTCGGTCAGCCAGGTCAGCCGGTCGTCGGACTCGTCGTCCTCGCCACGGCCGTGCCCGCCGAGCACCCCGGGACGACCGCTCGTCCGACCGTTGCCCGTGAGGCCCTGCCGACCGCCCGCGGCAGCCCGACCGGACTCGCCACGCCGGCCGTCGATGCTCCGCCCGACGCCGCTGGCCGACCGGCTCTCGGCTGCGGCGGCCCCACCGGTCGGCCGGGCCGACGTGGTGGGCGTACTGCTGGAACCGGCGAGCGCCGAGGTGCGCAGCACCCCACCGGCCGGTGCGCCGCCGGGTGCCCCGAAGAGCAGGCTCGGGCCGCCCGTGGCGCTCGCGGGCATGGTGGTCGGCCCGGACAGGCCGGCCAGCCCGGCCGCCCCGCCGGCGAGCAACGCCCCGCTGACCAGCGGGTCCGCGCCGGCCAGGGAGGTGGTGCCCGACGGGTCGCCGTCGACGCCCCCGGGGCCGACGGCGACGACGGACGTGCCGCCGTCGTGGCCGGGAACGGAGCCGCCACCGGTGGTCGGCACCGGGGCCACGCCGTCGGGTGTGGCGATGGTCGCGCCGCCCGGGTGCCCGGCGAGACCGGTGGCGGTCGGAGCGGCCGACGGTGTCGTGCTGGCCGGACCGCTGCGGGGCGGCGGCCGGTCGTCGTTGACCGTGCGCGGCGTCTCCGGATCCGGCGGAGGCGGGTCCACCACCCGGTCGTAGGCGGAGAGGTCGTAACCGGCGGCCAACTCGGCCACCAGGTTCACCATCCGCTGGTGGGCCTTCTCCTGCTCCTCCTTGTCCTGCTGGTGGCCCATGATGCCGCCGACCACGGCGCCGGGCAGGCCGAAGGCCGCGCCCTTGAGCGCGCCGGAGATGGCCTGGTCGTTGTCGTCGGTCTCCTCCGGGCTCTCCGCCTTCTTGTGCGCGGTGCGCAGTTGACCGGCCATCATGGTGAGACCCTGCTTGACGCCGGACATGCCCTCGCCGAGGGCGTCGGAGTGGTTGACGATCAGCGTCAACCGGCGCTGGAACTCCCGGCCCGCCGAACCCGTCCAGGTGTTGCCGAGCTTCTCGAGGTCGCCCTTCAGCTCGCGGCCGAGGCCGTCGAGGATGCCCTTGAGCGAGGCCCACTGGGCGGCGATCCCCTCGATCTGCTCGGGCTTGCCGGCCATCACCGCGTCGTACAGCTCCTGGTGGCTCCGGCCCTGGTAGCGCTGGGTGTACTCAGACACGCCCATCCCCCTTCGGCTGCAACGCCCGGTCGACCCCGGTCAGCGCCGCGGTGATGTCGGTGGCGTTGGCCGCGTTACGCGCCTCGGCGGTGCGGTAGTTGGCGAGGATGGTGCCGGTCGCCTGCTGCGCCGCCAGCACCGCCTGCCGCAGCCGCTCGGCCTGCTCCACGTACGACTGATGAACCTCGCTGTAGCGGCGTGAGTTCTGTGTCGCGTCGGCGAACGAGCCCAGAGCCGGTGGACTGCACTGCATCTCGGTGTTGAGCTTGCGCAGCACGGACTCGGCCTGACTCAGCCGCAACGCGAGGTGTTGGTGGAAGTCCTCAAGGGACAGCAGGTCGACTTCCGTACGCCCGGTCATGGCAACATCCCCGTCGTTCTGGTTGACAACCGTCAGCGGACCCAGGTTAGTCCACCTCGGCGACCCGGGGCGACCCGTCCGACCCGCTCAGTCGTCGGCGCCGGTCGATCCCTCGGGGACCCCGCCACCAGTGCCGTCACCCGCCGGGGCGCTCGTGCCGGGCGTCGGTGCGGTCGGCTGCGCCGTCGCCGCGGCCGCCGCCGTGTCGCCGGGCGCGAACTGGGTGAGCGCGGTCTGCTGGTCCAGGGTCGGCCCGGTGGGAATCAACGCGAGCAGCGAACCGGGCACCGCCAGCGGGGTGACCCCTTCGTAGCCGAGGGCGGCCAGCGTCTCGGGCGACCCGAGCGGGTACCGGACCCCCTGCGGGCTGATCAGGTAGACCGTCGCGCCGGCGGCGCCGGACCCGCTGGTGCCGGCGCCGGGCGCCGCCTGGGCCAGTACGCCCTTGCCGCCGGGCAGCAGCACCGACTCGGCCGTCCGCACCGCGTCCCGGGCACCCTGTCGTACCGGTACCGAGCCCGGCTCGTCGCCCGCCAACTCCGCCGGCACCCGGTCGAAGACCTCCACGGTGGTGGTCGGCGGTCCACCGGCGGTGCCCTCCCGGTAGGTGGCGCAGAGCAGCGTCTGTCCGGCCCGGGCCGGATACAGGGTCGGCAGCGTCCGCGGCATGCCGTCCGGGTCCAGGCGCTGCTCGGTCAGCAGCCGCCCGGCCTGATCGGGGGTGATGTCGGTGATCCGACCGCCGCCACTGATCAGCAGCAGCGCGGTGATCTCACTGATCGAGACGAGACCCTCGCGCGCCAGCACGTAGTGCTGGCCGGCCGCCTGGAAGACCTGGCCGATGGCGGCGGGCCGACCGGCCACGCTCAGGCCGCTGCGCTCACCCATGTCGGGCAGCGCCGGCTTGCGCAGCGGCGGTCCGGCCGGTACGGCGTTGAGGAGCTGCTGCCCGACCGGCAGCGGCGCCGTACCCGTCATCCGCAACGCGGCGACGACCTGGTCACCGCCACGCATCTCGAGCCGGGAGTTGCCGGCCAGCAGATGCCGCTGACCGTCCACGGTCACCAGCACCGCGCGCTCGCCGAGCGGCGTGCCGCCGGGCAGCGCCCGGTTGATCACCACGCGGGTGGTGGAGTGGCGCGGGTCGACCGGGTCGGGCACGTCGCAGACCGACCAGGGCAGGCCGGTCAGCGACTTACGGTCCGGCAGCGCGTCGGGTGCGCCGACGATGCCGACGGTCCGGCCCCGGGGTCGGTTCCGCAGCGACGCCTGCGACATGGTGCGCACCGTGGGGTCCGGCTCGTTCAGGATCAGCCGGGCGGAGGTGTAGTTCAGCGTCGGGTGCAGTTGCCCCTGGGCGTACACGTAGGTGGCGCCGGTCTCCCGCTCGATGACCAGGGTGTTCTCGTCCAGCGGAGCGGTGTTGCCGGTCAACTGGCCGTACGCGCCCACGCCGCCGAGGACCACCGCGGCGGCGATCACGCTGCCGAAGACCGCCATGCCGAGCCGTCGCATGGGCAGGTTGGTGGTCTCCGGGTCGCCCGACATCAGCGCGGAGACGATCCGGCGGGTGACGAAGCGGTACGCCTGCACCTGATCGCGGCGGGTCCGCATGACTTACCTCCGGCGGGGTGGATCCGCGACGATGTCCTCGGGGTGCCGTCGCGGGCTTCCCTACGATAAGGGGCCGACGGCCGGTCCTCGGGGCCACCGCCGGACCACCCGGCACAGGAGCCGTACCGTCCAGGAGGGACAGTCAGCGATGACGCAGGTTCAGGCGCCACCCGCGGATGCCGTCGCCAGGCCGTCGGGTCCGCCGGCACGGGTCACCCCGGCGGCCGACCGACCCGGTCGGGGTCGCATCGGTCCGGTGCTGGTCGGCCAACTCGTCGTACTCGAGGTCTGTGCCGTCGCCGTCTGGGCCGCGACGGCCGGTCCGAGCTGGCTGCTCGCGACGGTGGCCGTCGTGGCGGCGGTGGTGGTGCTGTCCGTGTTCGCCCGCCGGGGTGGTCGCTGGTGGTACGAGGACGTGCTGCTGCGCCGCCGGCTGCGCCGTCGCCGCGAACGGGCCGCGGTGATCCTGGAGAGCGGTTCGGCGGCGGAGCCCCGGCTGGCCGCGCTGGCATCCGAGCTGGGCGTGATCGAGCTGACCGACCGGGGCACCCGGCTGGGCATCGGGCAGGACGACCAGGGTTGGTTCGCGGCGGTGGCGTTGCAACCGGCCAACGGCGCCGCGGTCGGCTCGGTGGACGCGTCGACGGTCGACCGCGCGTTGCGGGTGCTCGCCGACTTCTCGGCGCCGATCTCCCGGGCTCAGGTGGTCGCGCACACCCTGGTCTGGTACCCGGCGGCGGGCGCGCCACCGGCGGCGCACCGTACCGTCTGGGTGGCGCTGCGGCTCACGGTCCGCGACGCCCGGGTCGAGACGGTGACCCGCGGTGGCGGGCTGCCGGGCGTCCACCGCACGCTGGCCGCCGGGATCGGCCGGTTGGGCAAGGCGTTGACGGCCGCCGGTCTGTCCCACCGGCCACTGGGCCGCGACGAGCTGCGTGCCGCGGTGGTCTCGGCCGCCGGCCTGGACCTGGTGCCGGAACCGCCGACGGAGACCTGGTCGGGGCTGCGGGGCGGCGGCTGGACGCACCGCTGCCTGACCCTGCGGGGTCGGCCGGACGCGCCACTCGGTCCGCTGGTGGACGCGATCACCGCCACCTCCGCGCCCTCGCACACGGTGGCGGCGGCGGTGTCGCCCGACGGGCGCGTGGCGGCCCCGCTGCTGCGGGTCGCGGCCATGGACAACCACGTCGAGGCGCTGGTCAAGGTCGTCCGGGAGGTGGCGCAGCGCGCCGGCACGCCCGCCCGGCCGATGGACGGCCAGCACGGGCCGGGCGTCTACGCCAGCGCGCCGGTCGCCTCGGCGTTCGGCGGCGTCGGCCGGCGGCAGCCCCGCTGACCGTCCCGTCAGGGACGCAGGTTGACGATCCAGTCGTACATGCCGCAGACCCAGACGGCGAGCGGCACCAAGGCGATGATCAGCAGGATCTCGACGATGTCGAGCAGCCGACCCCACACCGGTGAGATCCGCTTACCGGCGACGGAGAGGCCGTAGATCAGGCTGACCACGGCCGCCAGCAGCAGGCCACCGAGAACCAGGCCGAGCCGGACCGCCAGCGCGCCGCCGGCGAAGGTCGCGGCGGCCGCCAGGCCCAGCCCGACGGTGCCGGCGAGCAGCACCGGGACGCGCTGCGCCCGGCCCAGCAGCGGACGCGCCCGCAGCAGCGACAACAGTGCCAGCACCAGGCACAGCAGCACGGCCGCCAGCCTGCCGTCCAGGGCCAGCACCAGCTCCGCGCCGAGCACCAGCAGTGACACCGTCCACAGCAGAGCGGTGAGGAACGAGTCCGCGCGATCGCTGCGCTCCAGCACCCGCCGTCCGTCCACCGTCTCGCTGTCGGTCTTCAGGTCGTCCGGGCCGGTGGGGATCGACGGCACCGGCAGCCGGGCCAGCCGGTAGGCGACCATCGGCAGCGCCGGCACCATGCCGAAGGCGACCGCCGCCACCACCGCCGCGCCGGCCGCCGCGTCCAGGTCGAGGAGCAGGCAGAGCAGCGCGCCCACGCCGGTCCCAGCGGCCAGGCCGATCGCCGCGAAGAAGAGCGGGTACCGGTCGTCACCGACGGCCAGCACGGCCACCGCCCCGGCGACCACCACGGCGGTGGCCGCGAGCAGGACGTGCGGGCTGGCCAGCTCGGTCAGCTTCCGGTCACCGGCGAGCAGCAGCAGGCCACCGGTACCCGCGTAGAGCAGCCCGGCCAGCGCCAGCACCGAGCCCGTCCGGCTGTCGCCCACGGCCCGGGCGAGCACCGCCGCGCCGACCAGCAGCGCCACCGCGACGAGTTGGGCGGCCAGCGCCGCGGGCAGGTGCGGAGGGCCGGTGAACAGGGCCGCCACCGCGCCCGCGCCGAGGGCCGCCGCCGCGAACAGCACGGCGAACGACCGGGTCGCGTCGACCTGCCAGGAACCGGGCCGCTGCGTGGTGGCGGTGGCGACCGCGTCCACCACGTCGTCGAAGACGATCTCCGGGGCGGCGGCCGACCGTGGGTTGAAGTACAGCACCTCGCCGTCGCGGACACCGAGCTGAGCGGCGGTACGACCACCGTCCAGCGGTGCTGCGCCCAGGCGGGACAGCGCCCAGCCGCCGTGCCGCACCCCGTCGTCGGCCAGGTCCTCCCCCGCGTAGCGCAGCAGGGTGGGCAACAGGTCGGCCAGCGGTACGTCCGACGGCAGCGCCAGGTCCATCCGGGTACGGGGGGCCACAATGGTGATCCGGCTCAGACCGCCGGTCGCCGACTTCGTAGCCACAGTGGCCTCCTGGTGTCCATCTACGATCAGCGGGCCGCGGTGCCACGGTGCGGGTGCACCGCGCCCACGGGAGATTACCTACGATGACGGGCACGTACAGTGCCCACCCGCGAGCTTCGCGCCGCGCCGGCACGACGGCAGGGCCGCTTCTGGGGAGGAGACAGCCGTGAGCACGGTGGTGTTCCGCCGACCTCCGCGCCAACCGGGGCCGGCCTTGCCGCGCGGTGAGGTGGTGCTGGAGTCCCCGCCCGAGCTGCCCGAGCCGACACCGCGCGGGATGGGGCAGCTGCTCATGATCCTGCCGATGGTCTGCGGCGTCGGCGCGATGGCGTTCCTCTACGCCGGCCGGGGCGGCGGCATGATGACGTACGTCGCGGGTGGACTGTTCGGTGTGTCGATGCTCGGCATGGCCATCGGCTCGCTCAGCAACGGCGGCAACGACAAGGCCGAGCTGAACGCCGACCGCCGCGACTACATGCGCTACCTCGCGCAGATGCGCAAGCGCACCCGGCGTGCGGCGGCCCAGCAGCGCGACGCGATGGACTGGCGGCACCCCGAGCCCGACGCGCTCTGGTCGATCGCGGCGTCGCGCCGGTTGTGGGAACGGCGGATCACCGAGCCCGACTTCGGCGAGACCCGGATCGCGTTGGGCCCGCAGCGGCTCGCCGTGGAGATCGTCCCGCCGGAGACCAAGCCGGTCGAGGACCTGGAACCGATGAGTGCCATCGCGCTGCGGCGGTTCGTCCGCGCGCACACCACCGTGCCCGACCTGCCGACCGCGCTGTCGCTGCGCGCGTTCAGCCGGGTGGTGCTGCGCGGTGACCGGGATCCGGTGCTCGACCTGACCCGGGCCGCCCTGGGCCAGTTGGTGACCTTCCACGCCCCCGACGACCTGGTGGTCGCGGTGGTCGCCGCGCCCGACCGGCAGCCGGCCTGGGAGTGGGTGAAGTGGCTGCCGCACGCCCACCACAGTGGCCGGACGGACGCCGCCGGAGCCCGTCGTCTGGTCTTCGCCAGCCTGGCCGAGGCCGAGGACTCCCTCGCGGCGGATCTGGCCGGGCGACCCCGGTTCGCGGCCGAGGCGAAGCCGCTGACCACCGCGCCGCACCTGGTCGTGGTGGTCGACGGTGGCGAGATCTCGCCGACCTGCCAACTGGTGGGTCAGGGTCTGCTCGGCGTCACCATGATCGACCTGTCCGGGACGGTGCCGCGCGACGCCGGCCGCTGGTTGCTCTGCCTGGACACGGGCGACGGCCGTGCGCTCGACCTGGTCCGGGGCAACTCGACGTCACGGCTGGGCCGGCCGGACCGGCTCTCCGTCGATGCGGCCGAGGGGCTGGCCCGACAGATCGCGCCGTACCGGCTGTCGCAGCAGCAGACCAGCAATGAGGAGCCGCTGGCCCGCAGCATGGAGTTGCCGGACCTGCTCGGCGTCGGCGACGCCGCGGCGGTGGACGTGCACCAGACGTGGCGACCACGCGGTCACCGGGACCGACTGCGCATCCCGCTGGGTGTCGGCCCGGACGGCAACGTGGTTGAGTTGGACTTCAAGGAGTCCGCGCACGAGGGCATGGGTCCGCACGGCCTGGTCATCGGCGCGACCGGTTCCGGTAAGAGCGAGCTGCTCCGTACGGTGGTGGCCGCGCTGGCGGTGACCCATTCGTCGGAGGAGCTGAACTTCGTCCTGGTGGACTTCAAGGGCGGCGCCACGTTCGCCTCGTTGGAGGCGTTGCCGCACACCAGCGCGGTGATCACGAATCTGGCCGACGAGTTGCCGTTGGTCGACCGGATGCGCGACGCGCTGGCCGGCGAGATGGTGCGCCGGCAGGAGTTGCTGCGGGCGGCGGGCAACTACGTCTCGCGGTTCGAGTACGAGAAGGCGCGGGCGGCGGGTGAGCCGCTGGCGCCGATGCCGAGCTTGCTGATCATCTGTGACGAGTTCAGCGAGTTGTTGGCGGCGAAGCCGGACTTCATCGACCTGTTCGTGATGATCGGCCGGCTGGGCCGGTCGCTGGGTGTGCACCTGCTGCTGGCCTCGCAGCGCCTCGAGGAGGGCAAGTTGCGGGGTCTGGACACGCACCTGTCGTACCGGATCGGCTTGCGGACCTTCTCGGCGGTGGAGAGCCGGATCGTGCTCGGCGTGCCGGACGCGTACGAGCTGCCGAGCGCGCCGGGCCACGGCTACCTGAAGACCGACACCAGCACCATGCTGCGGTTCCGGGCCGCGTACGTGTCCGGGCCGTACCGGGCGCCCGGTCAGCAGGCCACCGCGTCGCAGGCCCTCGTGCAGCGGCGGATCGTGCCGTACGGCGTCAACTTCATCCCCGCCCAGGTGCCGCAGGTGTCGGTGGACACCGCGCCGGAGCCGGAGCAGTCCTCCGACGGCAAGGCCGTGGCCATGCTGGACGTGCTGATCGACCAGCTCAAGGGGCGCGGCCGCCCGGCCCACCAGGTGTGGCTGCCGCCGCTGGCCGACCCGCCGGGCCTCGGCGAGCTGCTGGGTCCGCTGGCCGTCGACCCGACCTACGGGTTGTGCACGGCGTCCTGGCCGGGCCGTGGGCGGCTGACGGTGCCGGTCGGCGTGGTGGACCGCCCGTACGAGCAGCGCCGCGATCCGATGATGGTCGAGTTGGCCGGCGCGGGCGGCAACGTGGTGATCGTCGGCGGTTCGCTCAGCGGCAAGAGCACCATGCTGCGGTCGCTGCTGGCCTCGCTGGCGCTCACCCACACCCCCCGTGAGGTGCAGTTCTTCTGCCTGGACTTCGGTGGCGGCGCGCTGCGCAGCCTGGAACGGCTGCCGCACATGGCCGGGGTGGCCGGTCGACGGGATGTCGAGGCGGTACGCCGCACGGTGGCCGAGGTGGTCGCGGTGCTGGACGAGCGGGAGACGCGCTTCGCCCAGCACGGCATCGACTCGGTGGCGAGCTACCGACGTCGGCGGGCGGCCGGCGAGTTCGCCGACGACCCGTTCGGCGACGTGTTCCTGGTGGTGGACGGCTGGAACACGCTGCGCCAGGACTACGAGGAGCTGGAGCAGACCATCACGACGCTCGCCAACCGGGGCCTCGGCTTCGGGGTGCACGTCGTGCTCACCGCGGTCCGGTGGGCGGAGATCCGGATCAACATGCGGGACCTGCTCGGCACCAAGCTGGAGCTGCGCCTGGGCGACGCCGCGGAGTCCGAGATCGACAGGCGCTCGGCGATGAACGTGCCGGAGAAGTCGCCCGGTCGCGGCCTGACCCGGGACAAGCTGCATTTCCTCACGGCCATCTCGCGGATCGACGGTCGCCGCGACATCGAGGACCTGAGCGAGGCGTCGGTCGCGCTGGCCGGGCACGTCGCGGCGAACTGGCCGGGGCGTCCCGCGCCGAAGGTACGGCTGCTGCCGCGCCGGCTGCCGGTGTCCGAGCTGGCCCGCATCATCGACCGTTCGGCGCCCGGCCTGCCGATCGGTGTCAACGAGTCGGCGCTCGCGCCGGTCTACCTGGACCTGGCGAACGAGCCGCACCTGACCGTCTTCGGCGACGCCGAGTGCGGCAAGACCAACCTGCTGCGGCTGATCGCCCGGGGCATCGCCGAGCGGTACACGCCGGCCCAGGCCCGGCTGGTGATCGCCGACTACCGGCGTGGCCTGCTGGGCGCGGTCGAGGGTGATCACCTGCTCGACTACGCGCCGTCCAACCAGGCGTTCGCGCAGGGGCTCGGTTCGATCCGCAGCGCGCTCTCCAACCGGCTGCCGGGCCCGGACGTGACCACCGCCCAGCTGCGGGACCGTAGCTGGTGGAAGGGCCCGGACCTGTACATCCTGGTCGACGACTACGACCTGGTGGCCTCCGGCGGCAGCAACCCGCTGAGCGCCCTGCACGAGCTGCTGCCGCAGGCGCGCGACATCGGGCTGCACCTGATCATCACCCGTCGGGTCGGCGGGGTGGCCCGGGCGCTCTACGAGCCGGTGCTGCAACGGCTGCGTGAGCTGGACTCGCCCGGCCTGCTGATGTCCGGCAACCGGGAGGAGGGCGCGGTGTTCGGCACGTTGCGTCCGAGCCCGCAGCCACCCGGTCGGGGCACGCTGGTCCGGCGGCGGGACGGCCAACAGCTCATCCAGACCGCCTGGTCCGAGCCGGCCTGATCGAGCCACTCGGCTGGTCCGTGTCCGCCGGTACGGGTCGAGCCGCCGGTCCGATCCACCACCATCCATCGAATGGCCCCGGTCAGGGCTGCGGTGGCTGGACCGGTTCCGCTACCGTCTCTGGTGGAGTGTCCGTCGGTGGGGTGTTGCTGCCTTGCCGCGGGGGAGGGGCGCGGCAGAGCCGACGCCACACAACATGACGGAAGGGTGTGAAGCATGGCGTTCGAGGTCGAAGCTGCGACTCTGCATACCGCCGCGAGTGACGTGCGGTCCACGCGCAGCGAGGTCGACGGCGAGCTGAAGAAGCTGTGGAACGTGGTCGACGACCTGGCCATGGCGTGGAAGGGTCAGGCGTCCACGGGGTTCCAGTCGCTCATGACTCGCTGGAACGAGGACACCGTGAGTCTGCTGACCGCGATGGACAACATCGCGGACCTGCTCGACAAGTCGGGTACGACGCACCAGGTCAACGACGAGGAGCAGCAGCAGATGCTGGACAAGTTCCACTCTGCTCTCAACCCGTGATCCGTAGCCAGCAGAGGAGGAAATCGTGACGATCAAGGTTGACTACGCGGTCCTCGAGAGCAGCAACCAGCAGATGCAGGCCATCTCGAAGACCATCGACGAGAAGCTGGACACGCTGCGGTCGATGCTGTCCAAGCTCCAGTGGGAGGGCGAGGACCGCACCGCCTACGAGCAGCACCAGGCAAAGTGGGACTCGTCGGTCCGGGACATCAACCGGATCCTCAACGAGATCGGTGGTGCCGTCGGCATCGCCCGCGAAAACTACGTCTCCACCGAGATGAGCAACTCCAAGGTGTGGGGCTGACACAATCACCGATGCGGCTCCGGTCCGGCTCGACCGGGCCGGAGCCGCATCGTGTTGGCGTCGGCGAGATACGGGAGAGCGATGCGTACGGGGAAGCCTTTCCGATCGGCACGCGCCGTGGGTGCGGCCGCGCTGGCGCTCTGCGCCGCGCTGACCCCCGCGGTGACCGTCGCGCCGGCGTCGGCCCGGGCCGCTGACACGGTCCGTGGCCTCCAGTGGTACCTGGACTACCTCAAGATCCCGGCCGCACACCAGATCACCAAGGGTGCGGGCGTCACGGTCGCCGTCGTCGACAGCGGAGTCGAGGCCAGTCACCCCGACCTGCGCGGCCAGGTGCTCGCGGGGCACGGCACCAACGCCACCGCCGCCCGGGACGGCCGGCGGGACGACGACAACGAGAAGGGGCACGGCACCTCGATGGCCGGCATCATCGCCGGGCGCGGCGGTGGCGCGATGCACGAGTTGGGCATCGCCCCGGCCGCGAAGATCCTCCCCGTCTCGACCGGCGCCAACTTCGACAGCCAGGACGTGCTCCTGGGCGTCCGGTGGGCCGCCGACAACGGCGCCGACGTCATCAACCTCTCGCTCGGCGACGAGAGGGCGGCTTCGCCGGAGCTGGTGGACGCCATCAACTACGCGCTGAGCAAGGACGCCGTCGTGGTCGCCTCCGCCGGCAACGTCGAGCAGGGCGATCGGGAAATCATCGCGCCGGCCAACATCCCCGGCGTCGTCGCGGTCACCGGATTCGACAAGCGGGGCGGCTTCTTCTCCGGCTCGGTGCAGGGCCCGGAGGCCGTCATCGCCAGTCCGATGGAGAGCATCATCGCGCCGGCGCCCAAGGCGGTCTCGCCGAATGGTTACACGGTGGCCAGTGGCACCAGTTCGGCGGCGGCCATCATCTCCGGCGTGGTGGCGCTGATCCGCGCGAAGTACCCGAAGCTCGACGCGCCCAACGTCATCAGCCGCCTGATCGAGACCGCCCGCGACGCCGGGCCGGCCGGCCGGGACCCGCAGTTCGGCTTCGGCCGGGTCGACCCGGTCGCCGCGCTGACCCGCTCGGTGCCCGCCGTGACGGCGAACCCGCTGCTCAAGGGCGAGGCCGCCGGGCCGACCCGCGCCGGCGGCGCGACCCGACCGGGCGACGACGGCGGCCCGGCGGTCGAGTTCGGCGTCTCGAACAAGACCGGCGCGATCGTCCAGGCGGGACTCTGTCTGGGTGTGCCGGTCATCGGGTTGATCGTGCTGATCGTGGTGCTGCGACGCCGCAAGCGGCGCACCCCACCGGCGGCCGTCGGCCCGTACCCGGGCGCACCCGGCGTGCCGCCACCCGGCTGGCCCGCCACCCAAACGCCACCGGCGGGTTACGGCCCGCCGCAGCAGCCCGTCTCCGGGTACGGCCCGCCACCGGGCCAGCCTGGGTACCCGCCGCCCGGTCAGCCGCCCGCGTCGACCGGGCCGGGCCAGTCCGGCTGGCCGGGCTCGGGCCCGCCGTCGCCGGGCCCGCATCAGCAACAGTGAGCGCACACCACCAGTCAGGGTTTCGGGGAGGGGACCGATGACGGACGACAGGACCACCCAGCCGGAACGGTACGTGAACGACGACCTGTACATCCCGGTCCCGGTGGGCGGGATGCCGACGTCGGGTCTGGCCGTGACCGGCCTGGAGATCGACAACGTCAACCACGCCGCCACGCCGGAGGGCCTGATCGCCGCGCCCGGTGAGGCCGGCGTCAAGACCGAGTGGGACGCGACCAGCCTGGACTCGGCCATCACCTGGTTGGAGACCCACGCCGCGTATTTGAACAAGCTCTCCTACGACATGGTCGACATCCAGGACCTGATGGGTGGCGCGGCCAGCGGCGTGGCGGGTGGGGCCGGCGGTCAGCCGAGCCCGCTCGGCGGGTTCGACTGGGCCAACCGGTTGGCCGCCAAGCACCAGGGGCTCTACCAGGGCACCGAGTCCGGTGTCCGCAAGCTCTCGCAGAGCCTGTACGACGCGGCGGAGGCGCTGCGCCAGGTGAAGCAGAACTACGAGACGGCGGAGGAGCAGAACAGGATGTCCGCCGCCGACATGCAGCGTGTCTTCGGCGACGTGGCCGGCAACGGCGACGGACGCTAGGACGGGGGAGGGCGACAGATGGGCCTGAGCTGGGAAGAGATGTGCCAGAAGGTCGTCATCGACGGCCGGCCGGGCGACGTGGAGAGCGCCGCCCTCGGTTGGGAACAACTGCTCAAGAATCTCAACCACGTCAAGGAGAGCCTCGACAAGAACATCAAGGACCTGGGTACGACCTGGAAGGGGCCAGCGTACGAGGCGTTCAAGGGTCACATCGAGCAGATCTCCAAGGACACCGGGCAGATCGTGGCGGACGCCGAGAAGGGCAACGGCATCGTCCAGTCGCTCAAGTCCGCCGCCGCCGACCTCACCGCGGCCCAGCGGGACTTCCCGATCCCGGCGACCTGCGTGAACGACGTGCTGGAGGCGCGCAACGCCAAGCTGACCCTCGGGGTCGGCTTCTTCGAGGCGAAGGTCTCGCCGGATTTCCTCGGCTGGTTCGACCCGGTGACCGCCATCGCCGACTGGATCAACGACCAGTCGGAGGACGCGGCCCGAGTCTACGAGAAGGTGAGCGGCGACTACCAGGCCACCGCGCCCGGCACCCCCGGCGAGGCTGACGGCTCCCAACGAAAAGCTCCGACAACCGAGATCCCCAACCTGGACAACGGTGGCGGCGGGGGCGGCGGTGGTGGTGGCGTGCCTAAGCTCGGCGGTGGCGGCGGCGGTGGTGGCCTGGGTGCCACACCCTCGATCGGCACCGGCGACATGCCGGGCACCGGCAACCTGCCCAGCGGGTCCGGCACCCACCCCGACCTCTCCGGCGGGTACGACACCGGCACCGGTGACTACCCGGGCACCGGGGGCGTACCCGGCGTGGACGACGGGTACAGCAGCGGCCTCGCGGGCGCGGGCGGTGGCGGCGCTCCCGGGCTCGGCTCCGGTCTGGGCGGCGGCCTCGGCTCCGGTGGCCTGGGATCTTCTCCCGG
Source organism: Micromonospora sp. WMMD729 (assembly GCF_049315225.1). Taxonomy (NCBI): domain Bacteria; kingdom Bacillati; phylum Actinomycetota; class Actinomycetes; order Micromonosporales; family Micromonosporaceae; genus Micromonospora; species Micromonospora sp. WMMD729. The sequence goes on from NZ_CP186059.1 coordinate 284,557, forward strand.
ACTGGGCGGCGGTGGCGGCCTGGGCAGCGCCGGGGGAGGCGTGGGCGCTCTCGCGGGCGGCGGCGCGCTCGGTCGGGCGGTCTCCCCGGGCATGGGCCCGATGATGGGCGGCGGCGCGGCGGGCGCGGGTCGCGGTGGCGGCCGCGGCGCCGGTGGTCGACTCGGCGCGGGCGGCAAGCTGGCCGGTGGCATGGCACCCGGTATGGGCGGCGTCGCCGGTGGCGGCGGTGCCGGCCGGGGCGGTGCCGGTCGCGGCGCGGCAGGCGCCGGTGGGCGTGGCGCGGGTGCGCGCGGCGCCGGTGGTGTGGCCGGGACGGGTGGCGGCGCCGGCTACGGCGAAGAGGAATCCGCTCGCAACACCTGGCTGGAAGAGGACGAGGACGTGTGGGGCGCGGACGGCGGCGGCACCTCCGGCATCCTGCGTTGAGCGACGCGGCACGGCGCTGGTGCGCGACCGCGCCAGCGCCGTGCGCGCGATGACCGGGCTCAGCCGGTGACCGGTTCGTCGGTGCGGTGGTCGGTACGCCAGCTGCGTCGGCGGCCCCGCGCCACGATCGGTCGGGTGATCAGCAGCAGTACGGTGAGCAGGGCGCCGACCACGGCCGCCCAGATCGCCGCGGTGCGCTGCCAGCTCAGCGGATCGGCTTCGGGAGCGGGTGCGGCGAGCGCGCCGATCGGCGGGTTGGTGCGGGTGCCCAACAGACTCGACACCGCCCGGTACGGGTTGACCACCCCGTAGCCGACCTCGGCGTTGCGCCCCTGCGGCGGGTTGTCCGCCGTACGCTCCAGCCGGTCGGCGACCTGCTCCGGGGTGAGGTCCGGGTAGGCGGCCCGGACCAGCGCCGCCACCCCCGAGACGTACGCGGCGGCGAAGCTGGTCCCACCGGTCGGTTCGGCGCGGTAGCCGGATCCACCGGGCGCGGGACCGACGATGTTCAGGCCCGGCGCGGCGACGTCGACGTAGCTGCCACTGACCGAGGTGCCGACGTGCCCGCCCTGCTCGTCCACGCCGGCGACGGCGATGACGCCCGGGTAGGCGGCCGGGTACGCCGGCTTGTCCTCCTGTGTCTCCTGCCGGTTGCCGGCGGCGGCGACCAGGATCACCTTCTTGGCGAGGGCGCGTTCGACGGCCCGGGCCAGTTCGGGTCGGGGCAGGGTCACCAGGGACAGGTTGATCACGTCGGCGCCGTTGTCGACGGCCCAGTCGATGGCGGCCGCGATCTGCCCGGGCAGCGCCTCGTCGTTGGTGCCCTTGGCGTCGGGCAGCACCCGGATCGGCAGGATCCGGGCACCCGGAGCGACACCGCTGAACGGTGCTCCGGTGCCGTCCTGGCCGGCGATGATGCCGGCGACCATCGTGCCGTGACCCGCCAGGTCGCACTGGCCCTGGTTGGCGGGCAGGTTGTTGAAGTCGCGCCCGGGGAGCACCCGGCTCTTCAGGGTGGGGTGGATGGCCGAGACCCCGGAGTCGATGACCGCCACCGTCACCCCGGCCCCTCGGGAGATCGGCCAGGCCGAGGCCGGGTCCACCCGGCGCAGCGCCCACGGCATCTCCACCAGGCCGTCCTCACCGGCCGGGCCGCACACGGGCGCCGCCGCTGCGGCCGGCCCGCCGGGCGTCACCACCAGGGCGGCCCCGAGCAGGGCCGCGAGCGTTCCACTGAGGACGGCGCGGACGGTACGGCGGGGAGGCTCGGTCGCGCTCGGCGGCAGGCATTCGCGCACCCGCAGAGATTACCGCTGCGCCGCGTCGGGCAACGGCCCGGCGACGCCGGCCCGGGTCGGCTACGGCGTCGGACAGCCGCCGGCCGATGTCGCCGTGGCGGGGGCCGGTCAGGGAACATGGCCGAGGCCAGTCAGGGAGCGTGGGCGAGGGTCGGTCAGGGAGCGTGGGCGAGGCCGGTCAGGGAACATGGCCGAGGGTCGGTCACGGAGCGTGGGCGAGGCCGGTCAGGGAGCGCGGCGCAGGCCGATCAGGAAGCGTCCTCGGCGGCGGGTGTGGTGAACAGGGCGAGCAGGTCGCCGACCTGCACCTCGGCCTCGGCGGGGTGCCGGAACCGGCCGGCGGGGTTGAGGGTGTACTCGTTACGCCGCCCGACCCGGGTGCGGTGCAGGTAACCGCCGGCCTCCAGGTCGGCGACGATGGCCTGGGCGGCCCGCTCGGTGACGCCCACCTCCGCCGCCACGTCGCGGAGCCGGGCGGTCGGATCGCGGGCGATGGCGAGGAGCACATGCCCGTGGTTGGTGAGGAATGTCCAGTTCCGGCCGTCGCCGGCCGCCGTGCTCGCCATCGTGGGGTCGCCTCTCGGGGTCAACGTATGAAATCTAAATCACGCATATCTTGACGCATCTTGCGGTGCGTGTGACCGTTGAGCGCGAGCCAGCGCCCGCCGCCGGCCCGGCTGAAGAGGCCTTTGAGCAGGTCAAACGCGTGGAGACGAGGTGCGGGGATGAGCCGTTCCGGTACGCCTGGCGGACAGCCGGGCATGCAGCGGACCGTCGATCGAGCGTCGACCGAGCCGGCCCGAGCGTACGCCGAGCTGGTCGCCGGCAACCGTCGCTTCGTGGCCGGAGCGCCGCACCACCCCAACCAGGACGCCGGCCACCGGGCCGCCGTGGCGGACGGGCAGCACCCCTTCGCGGTGATCGTCGGCTGCTCCGACTCCCGCCTGGCCGCCGAGATCATTTTCGACCGGGGGCTGGGCGACCTCTTCGTCGTCCGTACGGCCGGGCACACCACCGGGTCGGAGGTGCTGGGCAGCGTGGAGTACGCGGTGGCGGTCCTCGGTACGCCCTTGGTGGTGGTGCTCGGGCACGACTCCTGCGGCGCCGTGCAGGCGGCCCGCGAGGCGGCGGCCACCGGCATCGCGCCGCCGGGGCACCTTCCGGCGGTCGTCGACGCGGTGCTGCCGAGCCTCCGGCGAGCCACGGCCGAGGGCGTGGACGACATCGACGGGATCGTCGACATCCACATCGCGCAGACCGTCGAGACGCTGCTCGCGCAGTCGCCCGTGTTGGCCGACGCGGTGGCGCAGGAGCGGTGCGCGGTGGTGGGGATGTCGTACCGGCTCGCCGCCGGAGTGGTGCGACCGGTGACTCCGGTACCGGCCGGCGAAGCCTCGGACGACCCGGCGGCGACCACCGCCGCCTGACGCGTCGAGGGCCGCCCCGCCGGACGCGGGACGGCCCTCACTCTGCGGGCGTCGATCAGAGCAGCGACATGTGTACGTGGTCGGTGTGGTTGGACGGCCCGCTGTACGACTTCCAGCCGGTCGCCGGGAACCAGATCTGCCGGTTCCAGATCACGTAGTAGATGCCGAGCCGGTCGGCGTTGCGGATGAGGAACGCGGCGACGTTGTTGCCGTACATTCGGGTGTCGTTGTTGTGCCACGGGCTGAAGCCGCTCTTCTGCAGCGACCAGTCACAGGCGCGGCCCTTCGGGTGCTCGTACGGTCCACCGTTGCGGTGGCAGCCCACGAACCGGTTGAAGCCGGCCCGCTTGACCTCCTTGTAGGCGTGCAGGGTGCGCGGCGTGACGCAGCCGGAGGTGGTCGGGTCGTCCTCGCTGCACGACTGGGGCTTCCAGTCGCCGTCGGCGGTGCGCCCCGGGCCGATCCGGGCGACCATCGACTTGGCGTCGACCAGGCCACCGGTGAAGCCTTCACCACCGACCAGGGCGAGAGACTTCTCCGCGTCGCGCTTGTCCTTCGCCATCAGCGCGGTCTGCTTCTGCTGCTCGCGTACCTCGGCGTCGAGAAGCAGCTTGGCCTGCTCGGCGCGGGCCTTCACCGCGTTGACCTCGGCGAGCTTCTTCCCGTTGACCATGTTCATCTCGTCGAGCGCCGCCGCCCGCTGGACGAACGAGTCCGGGGCGTCGCTCTCCAGCAGCATGGCCATCGCACCGATCCGCCCGGTCCGGTACGACTGGGCGGCGATCTGCGCGACCTGCGGCTCCAGCGCGGCCAGATCGGCCTTGGCCCGCTCGACCTCCACCGCCAGTTCGAGCTGCCGCTTCTTCGACTTGTCCAGTTTGGACTTCGCCGCCACGTAGTCCCGGTTGGTCTGCTCGATCACGTCGGTGAGCAGCTTGGGCTCGTCGGCCTCCTCGTGCCCGGACGGCGTGGGGGTCGTCGGGGCGGCGTGCGCCGGGAGGGGCCCGGCGAACACGGTCAGCGCAGCGAGCACGGCCACCACGGGCGTCAACCAGCGGCGTAGGGGTGCCGTCACAATCTTCCCTTCCGTCGACCGCCGACCGGGTTAGCTGACGGGTTCGGGGCGGAAGTGGCCCCTACCGCTGTCGCGGATTCACCCCACGTACCTGGGTCCCCGGCTCGCCGGTTGGCGATTGGGCGGTGGCACCGCAGGCGCCGCTGCGCGCCTTCGTCGGTGACCGGCAGCGAGGTTACCCGAGAGTCCACCGCCTGAGCTACGTCCTGATGCCGACTAAAAGCGTCATTTCGCCATGGCGTTGAGTGACCAGTGACGCGGTTCTCAGGGCGGGTGCCCGATCCGGTCACGCTGAGGAGTGTCACCATGCCGTATCCGTGCTCCTGTTCGGCTCTGGCCACCCGGTGGTGGCGGTGGATGGGGGTGTGCTCCGCTGCGGATCGGGCCCGTCGGCCCGACCCGCAGGCGGGGAACTGAGAGCGGCCAGCGCCTCCGCGCGGTCCGCGCGGGGGCGCGGCGCCGGGGCGTCCGCGTCGGTCGGGGTCGTCGATCCGGCTGCGGTCACCACCGCGGCCAGCCCGGTGGTGAGGGGTACGGCGGCGATCAGGCCGAGCGTGGCGACCGCGCTGCGGACGATCTCCTGGGCGAGGAACTCGCTGGTCAGGATCTGCCCGATGGGACGCGAGTCGGCGGTGAGCAGAAGCAGCAGTGGCAGTGACGCGCCCGCGTACGCCAGCACGATGGTGTTGACCGTGGAGGCGATGTGCGCCCGACCGACCCGGGTGGCCGCCCGGTAGAGCTGTCGCCGGCCCAGCCCGGGGTTGGCGTTGGCCAGCTCGGTGACGGTGGCGGCCTGGGTGACGGTCACGTCGTCGAGTACCCCGAGTGAGCCGATGATGATCCCGGCGAGCAGCAGGCCGCGCAGGTCCACATCGGACTGGAACATCGAGAGCGTGGTGGCGTCCTCGCTGCCGAAGCCGGTGAGCTGGGTGGCGGCCGTGGCGATGGTCGCGAGCACGCCGGTGAGCACCAGGCTGCCCAGGGTGCCGAGAACCGCGACGGAGGTCTGCGCGGTCACCCCGTGCGTCAGGTAGAGCACCACGAACATGATCAGGGCCGCGCCGACCACGGCCACCAGCAGCGGGGACCGGCCGGCGCCGATGGCGGGCAACACGAAGGTGAGCAGGATGGCGAAGCTGGCGGCCAGACCGGCGAGCGCGGCGAGGCCCCGCCACCGCCCGAACGCGACGATCGCGGCGGCGAAGACCACCACGAGCCACACCAGCGGCGTCCCGCGCTGGTGCTCGGCGATGTTCCAGGTGCTGGTGGCGGGATCGGTCGGGTCGGACAGCTCGACCAGGACGACCTCGTCGCCCACCTCGACGCGCGGCGCTCCGGGCCCGGCGGGGACGGGCGTGCGCACCTGCCCGCCGGCGTTCGGACCGTCGTTGACGCGGACGTCCACGGTGCCGCACGGCCCGCTGGCCGCCCCGCCCTCGGGGCTGGCCGAGGGCGGGCACGGCTCGGTCACCACCCGGGTCACCGTGCCGTGGTAGCGGGGCACGTCCGTCGCACCGCCGCTCGTCGGTGCGCCCTCGCGCGGCCACAGCACCACGGCGGCGACGACGGTGGCCACGAAGAGCGGCACCACCGTCGCGACGAGGATCCGCCGTACCCGGGGCGGGGCGGGTCGAGCGGAATGGCTGTGGTCGGAACCCAATGCGAGACTCCCAACGATCCGGTGCGGGGTACGTGCCGGCGGGCCGTGCGGTTCAGCTTCGCCGGACGAACGCCGTGACGGGCGCGTCGGCTCGCCGCCTGACGACGCGGCGATCACGGAGGGTGACGAGGCGACCCGGTCGGTGCGGTACGGCGTCGCGGTGGCGGCGCCGTCGCCGGTCTCGGCGGCGGGATCCGGTGGGTCATCGCGGGACGATGCTAACCAGTGCGCCTGGGTGGCGCAGGTCGTGCCGGAGTGTCGCCGGAGTCGAACCGCTGACACCGCCCGGCCGGAGCGCGATGGTGGAGTCATGCCCGAGCCGCCCAGCGATCACCGAGAGCACGCCGACCACGCCGCGCAGGCCGGACACGCCGCGCAGGCCGACCATGCCGGACACGCCGGGCACGACAAGCACGCGGGGCACGACCCGGCCATGTTCCGGCGTCGGTTCTGGGTCTGCCTGGTGCTCACGGTGCCGGGTGGTGCTGACCAGCCACCTGGTCGTGGACCGGCTCGGGCTCCGACTGGACGTGCCGGGTCGCTCCTGGGTCGGGCCGGTGCTCGGCTCGGTGGTGTTCCTCTGGGACGGCTGGCCGTTCCTGGTCGGCGCGTTACGCGAGGTGCGGGACCGCGCGCCGGGCATGATGCTGCTGGAGCGGGAGTGAGGACTCAGCCGCGCTTCATGAGCCGGCCGACGGCCGCCATCATCTCGCTGGCCATCTCGTCGGCCCGGCCCTCGGCCGCCCCCTCGTGCATGCAGTGCCGGGCGTGCCCGTCGAGCAGGCCCAGGGCCACCTTGTCGAGCGCGGCCTGGATGGCCGAGATCTGGGTGAGCACGTCGATGCAGTAGCGGTCCTCGTCGACCATCTTCTCGATGCCCCGGACCTGCCCCTCCACACGGCGAAGCCGCGCGAGCAGTTGGTCCTTGCTGGCGGTGTACCCGCGGATCGGGGTGGGTGTGGTCATGGCGACGAGGATAGCGTACCCCTGGGGGGTATGGTAACGTCCGTTCCTGCCGGCATACCCCCACCGGGTACCGGTACTACGAGAGGAGCCGTCCGATGGTCGAGACGACGTACCAGGTTCAGGGCATGACCTGCGGGCACTGTGTCAGCGCGGTCAGCGCCGAGGTGGGCGCGATCGAGGGCGTGCGCGACGTACGCGTCGACCTGGCCACCGGCCAGGTCACCGTCAGCAGCGAGCAACCCGTGGACACCGGGGCCGTCCGGGCCGCGGTCGACGAGGCCGGCTACGACCTCGTCGAGGCGTGAGCGGAGGCCCGGGATGACCACGCTGACCAGGTTGGGCGTGTTCGCCCTCGGTCTCGCGGCGGTCTTCGGCGCGGCGTACGGGGTCGGCCGGGTGGTCGATCCGACCGACCCGGTCGCGCAGAGCCGGCCCGACGTGACCCGCACCTCGGGCCCCACCCCGCGCGGCGAGGCCGCCGACCTCGTCCCCGGCGGGCTGCTCGTCTCCGACCGGGGCTACACGCTCCAACCGGTCACCGCGCCGGCCGGCGAGTTCGCGTTCCGGATCGACGGGCCGGACGGTCGGCCGGTGACCAGGTACGACGTCGCGCACGACAAGCGGATGCACCTGATCGTCGCCCGTCGGGACCTGTCCGGCTTCCGGCACGTCCACCCCGAACTCGCCCCGGACGGCACCTGGCGGGTGCCCACCCCGCTGGCCGACGCCGGGCAGTGGCGGGCGTTCGCCGACTTCACCCCGACCGGGGGCGAGCCGTTGACCCTCGGGGTGGACGTGGCCGTCCCCGGCGAGCTGACCGAGCGGGCGCTGCCCGCCCCGGCGACCAGCACCACGGTCGACGGCTACACGGTCACCCTGGCCGGTACGCCGCAGCCGGGCCGCACCTCCCCGCTGACCCTGACGGTGCACCGCGACGGGCGGCCGGTCACCGACCTGGAGCCGTACCTGGGGGCGTACGGGCACCTGGTGGCGCTGCGCCGGGGTGATCTGGCGTACCTGCACGTACACCCGGACGGGACGCCCGGCGACGGGCGCACCCCGCCCGGCCCCGCCGTCACCTTCCACGCCGAGGTGCCCTCGGCCGGCATCTACCGGCTCTACCTCGACTTCCGGCACGGCGGGCGGGTGCACACCGCCGAGTTCACCGTGGTGGCCGGTGCTGATCCGGCCGCGACGGCTGAACCGACACCGACCGGCGGGGCCGACCACGGCACCCCCGGACACGGGCACGACTGACGGGACCAGACGATGACCACCACCAGCAGACCGCTGCCCGAGGCGCCGAACCGGATCGAACTGGCGATCGGGGGGATGACCTGCGCCGCGTGCGCCGCGCGGATCGAGAAGAAGCTCAACCGGATGGACGGGGTGAGCGCCACCGTCAACTACGCCACCGAGAAGGCGACCGTCCGGTACGCCGACGAGGTCACCCCGGACGACCTGATCGAGACCGTCCAGAAGACCGGCTACACGGCGGCCCTGCCGGCCCCGCCGACCGCCGAGGCGCCGGTGCAGGACCGGCTGCGGGGTCCGCGTACCCGGCTCTGGGTCTCGGCGGTGCTGAGCGTGCCGGTGGTCGTGCTGGCCATGGTGCCGCCCTGGCAGTTCGACTACTGGCAGTGGCTCTCGCTGACCCTGGCCGCGCCGGTGGTCGTCTGGGGTGGGCTGCCGTTCCACCGCGCGGCGTGGACCAACCTGCGGCACGGCGCGGCCACCATGGACACGCTGGTGTCGCTCGGCACGCTCGCCGCGTTCGGCTGGTCGCTCTGGGCGCTCTTCCTCGGGGATGCCGGCATGCCCGGCATGACACACCCGTTCCGCTTCGCCATCACCCGCAGCGACGGCGCCGGCAACATCTACCTGGAGGCCGCCGCCGGGGTGACCGTGTTCATCCTGGCCGGTCGCTACTTCGAGGCCCGGTCCAAGCGGACTGCCGGCGCGGCGCTGCGCGCCCTGCTCGAACTCGGCGCGAAGGAGGTGACGGTGCTGCGGGCCGGGGTGGAGACCCTGGTCCCGGTGGACCGACTCGTCGTCGGGGACCGGTTCGTGGTCCGTCCCGGCGAGAAGATCGCCACCGACGGAGTGGTCGACGAGGGTACCTCCGCCGTCGACGCCAGCATGCTGACCGGCGAGTCGGTGCCGGTCGAGGTCGGCCCGGGCGACGCCGTGGTCGGCGCGACGATCAACGCGGGCGGCCGGCTGATCGTCACCGCCACCCGGGTCGGCGGGGACACCCAACTGGCCCGGATGGCCGACCTGGTCGAGCAGGCGCAGAGCGGCAAGGCGGCCGTGCAGCGGCTGGCCGATCGGATCTCCGGGGTGTTCGTGCCGATCGTCATCGCCCTGGCCGTGGGCACCCTGGGGTGGTGGCTCGGCACGGGTGCCGGGCCGACCGCCGCGTTCACCGCCGCCGTGGCGGTGCTGATCATCGCCTGCCCGTGCGCCCTGGGTCTGGCCACGCCGACCGCGCTGCTGGTCGGCACCGGTCGCGGGGCCCAGCTCGGCGTGCTGATCAAGGGGCCGGAGGTGCTGGAGTCGACCCGCCGGGTGGACACCGTCGTGCTGGACAAGACGGGCACCGTGACGACCGGCCGGATGACCCTGGTGGACGTCGTGCCGGCCAGCGGCGAGGACCGGGCCGAGCTGCTTCGGCTCGCCGGGGCCGTGGAGGCGGCCTCCGAGCACCCGATCGCCCGGGCCGTCGCGGTGGGCGCCGCCGAGGCGGGCGACCTGCCCCCGGTGACCGGCTTCGCCAACCTCGAAGGGCTGGGTGTGACCGGCACGGTCGAGGGCCGGGTCGTGCTGCTCGGTCGGGTCCGGCTGCTGCGCGACCGCGGCGTCGACGTACCGCTGGAGGTCGAGTGGGCCGTGCGGGACGCCGAGGCCGCCGGGCGTACGGCGATCGTCGTGGGCTGGGACGGGCGGGCCCGGGGCGTGCTCGCGGTCGCCGACGTGGTCCGCCCGACCAGTCGGGCGGCCGTGGCGCGGCTGCGTGCCCTGGGGCTCACACCGGTCCTGTTGACCGGAGACAACACCACGGTCGCCCGGGCCGTCGCGGCCGAGGTGGGCGTGGACGAGGTGATCGCCGAGGTGCTGCCGGCCGGCAAGGTCGACGTGGTCAAGCGGCTCCAGGCGCAGGGGCGGTCGGTGGCGATGGTCGGTGACGGCGTCAACGACGCGCCGGCGCTGGCCCAGGCCGACCTGGGGCTCGCCATGGGCACCGGCACCGACGTGGCGATCGAGGCGTCCGACCTGACCCTCGTGCGAGGCGACCTGGACGCCGCGGTGGACGCCATCCGGCTGTCCCGGCGCACGCTCGCCATCATCCGGGGCAACCTGTTCTGGGCGTTCGGCTACAACGTGGCGGCCCTGCCGCTGGCCGCCGCCGGGCTGCTCAACCCGATGATCGCGGGCGCGACCATGGCGTTCTCGTCGGTCTTCGTGGTGGCCAACAGCCTGCGACTGCGTCGCTTCCGGTCGGCCGCCGTCGACAGGTGACGACCGACATGGTTGGACCGGTGACAACGGGGGTACCTCTCATTTCGTAGCGACGCTTGCGATGGAGGTTGGCAATGGGATTCGACGACAAGGTCAATAACGCCACCGAGGACGCGGCCGGCAAGCTGAAGGAAGGCGCCGGTCGGGCCACCGACAACGAGCAGCTCGAGGCCGAGGGTCGCGCCGACCAGTCCACGGCCAAGCTCAAGCAGGCCGGCGAGAAGATCAAGGACGCCTTCAAGAGCTGACGTACGACGCAATCCGCACGCCGGGCCGGTGATCATCACCGGCCCGGCGTGCTGTCGTGTCCGGACCTTCTCCGGGGACCCTGAGATCCCCCTGATTCCGCTTCCGTGCCGCGCCGCAGCCTAGCGATACCTGCTAACTTCTTTTGGCATGTGCAAGGGCTGGTTATGAGCGCGGCTCCACCGCCGACCGGCGACGACCTGGTCCGGGTGCTGGCCACCCTGGCCAACCCGCACCGGCTGCGGGTCGTCGCCGCGTTGGCCCGCGAGCGCGCGTACGTCAGCGGGCTGGCCCGGCAACTGGGCATCAGCCGCGCGCTGTTGCAGGTCCACCTACGGAAGCTGGCGGCGGCCGGGCTGGTCACCGCCCGCATGGAGTTGTCGGAGGACGGGAAGGCCATGAACTACTACGAGGTGGAGCCGTTCGTGCTCACACTCACCCCCGAGGTCATCGCGGCGGCGGTCGAGACGCTGACCGCGCCCGACCCGGGCGAGCAGCCGGGAGCGGCCCGATGACCGGGATGAGCGACCACGACTGGACCGAGGTGGTCGGCGCGATCGGCGTCTTCGCCCTGCTGATCAGCGTGTTCACGGTGACCGTCGTGCAGCTCGCCAAGACCCGGCGGGCCCGGTACGAGGCGGACCGCGCGGATGACTACCGCAAGCTCGCCGAGACCGCCGCGCAGGCACAGGCGGAGAACGCCCGACTGCTCGCCGCGATGGACGGCCGGCTGGGCGGGATGGAGACCCGGATGACCACGCTCGAACGTGTGCTGCGCGAGGTCGACTGACCCCGCGTGTCGAGGCCCCGGGCCGTCGAGCGGCCACTCGACGGCCCGGGTGGAAGCAGCATCACCTCGCCCGCTGGGCGAGTTTCACCGGTAACGCTCCTTCGAGGAGAGGACAGCACCCCATGCTGCGCGTACGCAAATCCGGAATCGGCTGGGCGATGGCCCTGGCCCTCACGGCCGCCGGCCTGACACCGGCGAGCCCGGCCGCCGCCCGACCCGTCATTGACTGGCACCCCTGTTCCGAGGACGTGCCCGAGGAACCGCCGGCCGATCCGGCCCCGGCCGAGTGCGGCAGCCTGTCGCTGCCGGTCGACTGGAACCGACCACGGGGCGAACGCTTCGAGCTGGCGTTGGCCCGCCGGGTCGCCACCGATCCGACCGCCCGGCAGGGCACGCTGTTCTTCGGCCCCGGCGGGCCGGGTGACAGCGGCGTCGACCGGGTGGTGAACGGCATGTCCCGGTTCAGCGCCGACCTGCGCCGCCGGTTCGACATCGTCAGCTTCGACCCACGCGGCACCGGTGCCAGTAACCCGGTGCGCTGCTCCCGGGACCTGCTCGGCCGGCAACCCCAGGTGATCGCCGACCAGGCCCAGTTCGACGCCACCCTGACCACCAACGCGCTGCTGCGCGCCGACTGCCGGGCCCGGACCGGCGCGCTCTACGACCATGTGGACACCACAAGCGCCGCCCGTGACCTGGATGCGGTTCGCGCCGCACTCGGGGAACGGCAGCTCACCTTCCACGGCAGCTCGTACGGCACCCTGCTGGGTGAGCGGTACGCCGAGCTGTTCCCGGACCGGGTGCGGGCCATGGTGTTGGAGGCGGCGGTGGACCACAGCCTCGACACCCGCGCCTTCCTCGACACCCAGGCCGTCACCGCCGAGGACGCGTTCGACGAGTTCCTCGACTGGTGTGCCCGGTCCGCCGACTGTGTGCTGCACGGTCAGGACGTGCGGGCGATCTGGGCCGGGCTGCACGACCGGGCCGAGGCCGGCACGCTGACCGACCCGGACCGGGCCGGCGCCCCGCTGGCACCCTTCGAGTTGAGCCGCCTCGCGCACAAGAAGCTCTACGAGACCGACCGGTGGCCGGGGCTCGCCCAGTGGATCGACAAGTTGCGGGGCGCCCCGACGCCGGGTGTCACCACGCTGGCCGACGACGCCGTGGTCCCGTACCCCTTCGCGGTTTTCTGCCAGGACTGGAACCTGTCGGTCCGCGATTACCGGGAGTACGACGCGCTGCTGCGCCGCAGCGCCCGGCTCGCGCCCGACCTGCGCTACCCGCCGGCGCTGTTCGCCCTGGTCACCTGCCTGGGCACGCCGACGCCGGTCGCCAACCCCCAGCACCGGCTGCGGGTACGCGCCGACGTGCCGCTGCTGATCGCCGCCACCGTGCACGACCCGGCGAGCGGCTACAACTGGGCTCGTAACGTGGCCCGACAGTTGGGCCGGCACGGGGTGCTGCTCACCTACCGGGGATGGGGGCACGGCAGCTACTCCACGAGTGGGTGCGTGCAGCAGATCGTCGACTCCTACCTGCTCGATGCGGTCGTGCCCGCGCGCGGAACGAGCTGCCCGGCGGTCGATGTGTGAACCCACTGGCGGCGCGGCGCTCAGTGCCGCGCCGCCAGCCGGGCGGCGCGCAGCTCCAGGTACCGCTGCTCGGGCAGGCTCGTCGTGCCGCGCGCCGCCGCCAGGTACGCCTCCCGCGCCGCCACCGGCTCGCCGGCCAGCTCCAACAGGTGCGCCCGGACGGCGGCGAGCCGGTGGTGCCCGGCCGTACGCTCGTCGGCGTCCAGCGGGCTGAGCAGGGCGAGCCCGGCCCGAGGCCCGTCCACCATGGCTACCGCGACCGCCTGGTTGAGCGTGACCAGCGGGTTCGGCGCGATCCGGCCCAGCAGCCGGTAGAGCGCGACGATCTGCCGCCAGTCCGTCTCCGCCGCCGTCGACGCCTCCGCGTGCACGGCGGCGATGGCCGCCTGAAGCTGGTACGGGCCGGGCGGCGACCAGGTCAACGCCTCGGTGATCAGGGCGATCCCCTCCGCGATGGCGGCGGCGTCCCAGCGGGACCGGTCCTGCTCGGCCAGCGGCACCAGCTCCCCGTCCGGGCCCACCCGGGCCGCCCGGTGCGCGTCGGTGAGCAGCATCAGTGCCAGCAGCCCGGTCACCTCGCCGTCGTCCGGCAACAGCCCGTGCAGGACGCGAGCCAGCCGGATCGCCTCGGTGGTCAGCTCGGCCCGGTGCAGGGCCGGCCCGCTCGATGCGGTGTACCCCTCGTTGAAGATCAGGTAGAGCACCCGCAGCACCGTCCGCAGCCGCTCCTCCCGCTCGGCCGGTCCGGGCAAGGCGAACCGTGCGCCGGCCGCCTCGATCCGCTGCTTGGCCCGCCGGATGCGCTGGCTCATGGTCGCCTCCGGCAGCAGGTGCGCCCGGGCGATCTGGGCGGTGCTGAGGCCACCCACCGCCCGTAGCGTCAGCGCCACCTGCGCCGACCCGTTCAGCGCCGGATGACAGCAGAGGAACAGCAGGGTCAGGGTGTCGTCCGCGTCCGGTACCGCCGGCTCGGCGTCGGCCGGGGCCGCCACCTGGGCGTACCCCGGCTCGCGCAGCGCCACCGTGACCTCGCGCTGGCGGCGGGCGCTCTCGCTGCGCCACTCGTCGGTGAGCCGGCGGGTCGCCACCGTGAGCAGCCAGGCGCGCGGGTTGTCCGGCACGCCCTGGCCGGGCCACTGCGTCGCGGCGGCGAGCAGCGCCTCCTGGACCGCGTCCTCGCACCTGTCGAACTGACCGTGCCGGCGGACCAGCAGGCCGAGGACCTGCGGCGCGAGGGTGCGCAGCAGATCCTCGACCGTCCGGTCCTCGGTCACATCTCCGTCCCGGCCTCGTCCATGATCGGGCGGACCTCCATCGCTCCGCCGTAGCGCACGTCCGGCCAGCGGGCGGCGATCTCGGCGGCCCGCTGCGGGCTGTCGCAGTCCACGGCCAGGTAGCCGGCGAACTGCTCCTTGCTCTCCATGAACGGCCCGTCGACGATCTCGGGGTGACCGCCGGCGAGCCGGACCGTCTGCGTCTGCGACGGGTCGGCGAGCGCCTGGCCGCCGATCAGCTCGCCGCTCTCGGTCAGCTCCTTCATGATCTCGTCGACCTCGCCGAACAGGGCGGTCCGGTCCCGCTCGGACAGCTCCTCGGTGAAGCCGGGCCGGTTCCAGATCAGCAACATGTACTTCACGGGGATGCTCCTCGGTTCCTGGTCGCGCCCCGGACGGGGTGCGGCTCACCGGAGGGTCGGAGCCGTCACCCCGTTCCCTACCGCGTACCGAAGAAAATCGCAGAAACCTCCGGCGGTGGCGTTCCCACGCCGGACGGGTCAGGGCCGGCCCGGCACCTGCCGAGGCTTGGAGCCGCCGCCGACGTCCAGGGACGCCCGGTCGGCGGCCGAGGTGCCGGACGACCAGCCGTCGGTGTCCCGCACGCTGAGCCGGTGCCGGGTGACACCGGGGAACAGCGTCTCCAGCCGCTCCTGGACCGCTTCGCCCCGCTGGGCGAGCACCGGCAACAGCCGATCCGCCCCGGCCTCTGTCTGGCCCGCCGCCTCGGTCGCCGCGTCGGTGGCCGCCCGCAGGCGCTCACCGATCCGCAGCGCGAACGCGTTGAGGAAGGACTCGTCCCACGCCTTCGTCCGCCGGCCCGAACCCGGCCGGCGCTCGGCCCGTCCGCGCAGCATCGCGGCCGTCGCCTGCACCAGCAGCGACGTGTAGAGCAACTCCACCGCCACGAGATCCGCCGGCCACCCGAGGACGGTGGTGAAGCCGAGGTCGTCGGACCAGACCGCCTCGCACCGGTTCGCCGCCGCCACCTCCTGCACCAGCAGCGCCTTCGCTCCCGGGTACGGGGTGTCGACGCCGAGGCGCACCCCGCTCGGCTGGTCGCCCCGCTCGGCACCGGCGGCCAGCAGCGCCTCGTCGATGCTGTGCCGGGCGATCAGCTCCTGCGCCTTGGCGGTCAACGCCTCCGCCTCGGCCGGGAAGGTGGTCGACTCGGCCTTGGCCAGCAGCGCGCGTACCCGGTCCAGCATGGGCGACCCGCTGCGGGCCGTACCGGCGGCGCGGGGGAGCGCCGTCCCGGTCGAGCCCGGCGGGGGACGCAGCACCGCGATCGGCGGCAGGCTCTCCACCAGCGCGAGGACGTCGACGGCCACGCGCAGCGCGTCGACCCGGTCCAGCCCTTCCGCTGCCGTCCAGGCCGCCAGCACCTTTGGGCCGTCGTCCCGGCCGCGGCGGCCGCTTGGTCCCTGGGCGGTGTCCCGGCCTCGGTCGGCCTTTGATCCCTGGGCGGCGTTCCGGCTCCGGCCGGCTTTCGCGCCCCGGCCGGCGTTCGATTCCTGGCCTGCGGCGTCGCGGTCCTGGGCGGCGAGCGCGCGGAGCTGGTCGTCCCACCAGGCGGGGACCGGTTCGGCCTGCTCGCGTCGCTGCGCGGCCAGCGCGTCGCGGACCAGCCGGGCCGCGCCGGCGTCGAGCCGCCGCACAGCGATCCGGTGTACGTCGACCGGCTGCCAGCCGCGCGGCCAGAGCCGCCCCAGGCCGCGGACCAGCCGTCGTACCAGGGCGGCGTCCACCGCCGTCGCGCCGTCCGCCGTGCCGGTGCCGACCATCAGCCGGTCGAGCTGCCGTTCGGCGTGGCGTACGTCGGTGCCGCGCACCGCAGCCAGCGCGTCGGCGACCAGGTCCTCCGCGTCCGGCACCGGCACCTCCTTCGTCAGAGGCCGTGCCGCCGGCCGCAAGATCCACACGAGATCGGTGATGTCGCGCTATCCAGGCCAGTCGGATGGCCCGATATCACCGATCTCGTGTCGATCTTAGCGTCGGACGCTGGTGCTCAAGACGGGGACGGAGCGGATGCCAGCGCCGCTGATAGCCGGCGGAAGAACGAGCGGATGTCGTCTTCGCTGTGCGGCGTCTCGGCCTGGTCGTTGAGCGGGCCCGAGTAGCGCAGCGCCTGGTCGAGCGCGTCCCGCGTCTCGGCCCGGTCGCCCGGGTAGAGCCCGGCGGCCACCCCGTCGGCGACCCGGGTCACCACCGCGTCGTCGAGCGCCCGGTCGAACTGGACCCCGTAGAGGATCCCGTTGACGTGGCCCTTCCAACTGTCCGTACCCATGCCTGTCGACTCCCCTAGAAGATCCGGCCGCCGTCCCAGCCCAGGATCGGAACCCCGTTGACGCCGTTGCGTTGGAACTCGGCGTTGAGATTGGCCATGTGGCTCACGTCGGGCTGGTAGTGACCGCTGCGCGCCGTCGCGTACTGGACCCTACCGTCCTTCACGACCAGCTCGCCCGCCGCGGCGACCGGGTTGCCGTTGCCCAGCGTGGAGTGGTGGAAGTCGCCGACCCGCTGGTAGTTGGACGCGTAGAGGTTGCCGTTGCGGTCCATCACGAAGATCGCCTGGCCGTTGCCACTGAACACGGTCTGGGCGCTCGACGTGTCGAACGGCTCGCCGTTGCGCGCGCTGCGCAGCACACCGTTGCTGTCGAAGAACACCCGGTGCTGTTCGAGTTCCTCCGGGCTGAGCCGGCGTACGGCGGTGGGGAAGTGCCCGCCGGGCAGGTGCTCGTTGCGGTACTTGTCGAGCATCGGCTTGGTGTGGGGATAGCGCTCGGTGGTGTGCGGGCCGGGAATGCCCCGGCGGCCGGGGCCGCCCCGCTTCGCGCCCTTGCGGGTGAAGCGGCGCAGCAGCGTCTTCGCGCGCTTCAACAGCTGCGGGATGATCTCCTTGACGACCTTCTCGATGACCTCTTTGATGATCCGCTGGATCGCCATCCGGGCCACGCCGATCGAGACGGGGATCTGGGCCAGCGAGGCGCCGAAGCTCGGTGCCGCCGCCGCCAACGCGATCGCCACCTGGATCACCAGGATCGTCAACTGGACGATCACGATGATCTTCTGTGTCAGCGTGATGATGGCCATGACCAGCAACGCCATGCCGATCAGTTCGGCCGCCTGGGCGCCGTCCTCGATGCGGCGCGGCGCACCCTCCTCGGCCTGCCACGCCTGCTCGAACGCGCGGACGTCGTCGCCGCGGTTCGTCGTACCGACCTGCGCCGCGCCCGCCTGCGCCTCGCCGCCCGCCGTGCGCAGCCGCCCGGCGAACGCGAACCACATCTGCGACGCCTCGAACAGCAACTCCTCGTCGGCGGTGGGCCAGGTGAAGCCGACCCAGCCCAGCGCCTCGGCCAGCTCAGGCGGAAGCTGCATACCCACCGGGCAGCTCCATCCTCGTGAAGAGTTCCGCGTTGGCGAGGTCGGTGGCCTCGTGTGCGTCGGCGCTGAGGTCCAGGTTCTCCGCGGCCTCGGTCAACTGGTCGGCCATCGACCGGTAGACGTCCAGCGCGTGCGTCAGGACCTCGACGTACACGGCGCCGAAGAGCGAACCCGCCTCGTCGGAGCCCCAGGGGTTGCCTGACCCGGTCACCGTCGACTCAAGACCGTCGACCGCCGCTCCGAGCTGCTGGCCGGTGGCCCCGAGTGACGCCGCCGCAGCGTGCAGGGCGTCGACGTCCACCTCGATCCCGTCCGACATGGCTCAGCGACGATCCATCCGGCGGGTGGCCGCGTCCAGGTCACCGATCATCTGCTGGAAGCCCCGGAACGCCTCGGACGAGACGCGTTCGAGCTGCTGGGTCAGGGCGGCGCTGTCGACCTGCGCCCCGGCCGTCACGTCGGCGCGGCGGGCCCGCTCGTCGGCCTGCGCCGCCTGCACCGCCTCCAGCACGTACTCGGCGATCACGGTCGTGCCGGCCCGGGACAGGCTCGGGTCGATCACCAGGCTCCGCAGTGCGCCGAAGGCGGCGACCTCCGCCTCGACGAGACCGTCCCCGCCGGTGCCCCGCCCGGTCATCTGCTCGGCGTCGGGCGCGGACCCGTCGGCGTCGCCGGCCTGGGCCGACATCGTGCCCGAAGCCTGGCCGAGCAGGCGCATCGCGTCCTCGAGCGAACGACTCAGCCCGGACGGATCGATACCACTGGCCATCTGTGTCCCCTCCGGTCCGTGATCCACCGTCGGTGCACGACGGTATCAACGCGACACCGGTACGGCTGCCCCGGAAGGTCGGCTGTGGAGCTACCGCCAGGCGGTCAGGATCTCCTCGACCGGTGACACATCCCGCTCCGGAACGGGCGGGCCCGTCGGCGTACGGTCGAAGCGCGGCGCCGGAGCCGGCTGCACCTCGCCGTCCACCTCGACGAACGTCCGCCGGGCCGCGTTGTGCGGGTGTCGGTGCGCCTCGCCCGGGGCGAGCACCGGCGCGACGCAGGCGTCCCGGCCGGCGAAGACCGCTGCCCACTCGTCCCGGGTCTGCTCGGCGAACCGTTCGGTGAACCGCCGCCGCAGCACGTCCCAGCCACTCGGGTCGTACTGCGGGGGCAGGTCCTCCTCGGCGAGGCCGAGCCCCGCCAGCAGTTCGCCGTAGAAGGCCGGTTCCAGCGCGCCGACGGCCATGAAGCCACCGTCGGAGGTGGCGTACGTGTCGTAGAAGGGCGCTCCGCCGTCGAGCAGGTTCCGCCCGCGCGGGGCCGTCCACAGGCCGGTGCCGAGCAGCCCGTGCAGGAACGAGGTGAGCAGCGCCGAACCGTCCACCATGGCCGCGTCGACGACCTGCCCGAGGCCGGAGCGCTCCCGTTCCAGCAGCGCGGCCAGCACGCCCACGGCCAGCAGCAGGCCGCCACCAGCGAAGTCACCGATCAGGTTCAACGGCGCGTGCGGCCGCTCACCGGCACGGCCCAACGGTTCCAGGGCCCCGGCGAGCGCGATGTAGTCGATGTCGTGGCCGGCCCGGTCGGCCAGCGGACCGTCCTGACCCCAGCCGGTCATCCGCGCGTACACCAGCCGGGGGTTGCGGTCCCGGCAAACGTCCGGGCCGAGGCCCAGCCGCTCGGCGACCCCCGGCCGGTACGCCTCGACCAGCACGTCCGCCCGCTCGACCAGGCGCAGCAGGTCCGCCACCCCGGCCGGGGACTTCAGGTCCAGCGCGGTGACCCGCCGCCCGCGCTGCAACGGCCCACCACTCGGCGCGGCCAGCCGACCGGCGCCCGGGCCGCCCGGCCGGTCGACGCGCACCACGTCCGCGCCGAGGTCGGCGAGCACCATGCAGCCGAACGGGGCCGGGGCGAGACTGGCCAGCTCGACCACCCGTACCCCGGCCAACGGCCCACCCGCCGCGCTCACGCGACGCCGACCGGTGCGGCGAGCCGGTCGACCAGGTCACCGGGAGGTGTGAACCGCTCGCCGTACCGGTCGGCCAACTCGGTGGCCCGCGCCGCGAAGCCGGCCGGACCGCCCGCGTACTGCCGGACGTAGCGGATCACGCCGCCGGTCCAGGCGGGAAAGCCGATGCCGAAGATCGAGCCGATGTTGGCGTCGGTCTCGGTACGCAGCACCCCCTCGTCGAGGCAGCGCAGCGCGTCCAGCGCCTCGGCGAAGAGCATCCGCTCCTGAAGGTCGGTGAATGGCACCGCCCGGCCGGCGTCGGTGGTCAGGTCGGCCAGTCCGGTCCACAACCGACCCCGCTCGCCGCCCTCGTAGTCGTAGAAGCCGCGCCCGCCGGCCCGACCGGGCCGGTCGTACGCGTCGACCAGCTCGTCGACGAGGCGGTGCGCCGGCAGCGGCAGGTACTCCGCGCTGGCGGCCTCGAACTGGCGGCGGATCCGCTGGATCAGGGTGAGGCTGACCTCGTCGGCCAGCGCCAGCGGCCCGGTCGGATACCCGGCCTGAAGGGCGGCCTGCTCCACCGACGCGGCGGGTACGCCCTCGGCGACCATGCCGACCGCCTCGTCGAGAAACCGGCCGATGACCCGGCTGGTGAAGAAGCCGCGGCCGTCGTTGACCACGATCGGGGTCTTGCCGATCCGCCGGCCCAGGTCGAACGCCCGCGCCAACGCCACGTCCCCGGTCTGCTCGCCGACCACGATCTCCAGCAGCGGCATCCGGTCCACCGGCGAGAAGAAGTGCATGCCGATGAAGTCGGCCGGCCGGTCCACCCCCTTGGCCAGGCCGGTGATCGGCAGCGTGGAGGTGTTGGAGGCGAGCAGCGCGTCCGGCGCGAGCACCGGAAGCACCTCGGCGAACACCTTCTGCTTCAGGGCCGGGTCCTCGAAGACCGCCTCGATGACGGCGTCGCAGCCGGCGAGGGCGTCCACCTGGTCGGTGGTGGTGATCCGGTCCAGCACCGTACGGGCGTCCGCCTCGGTGGCGCGGCCCTTGCGTACCCGGCGGGCCAGCAGCCGTTCGGCGTGTTCCCGGGCCCGGCCGGCGGCCTCCGCCGAGACGTCCCGCACGACCACGTCCAGACCCGCGCTGGCGCAGGCGTACGCGATGCCCGCGCCCATCATCCCGGCGCCGAGCACCGCCACCCGTCGTACCGGCGGGACGTCCACGGACGGTCGGGCCGCGCCGCCGTTGACGGCCTTCAGGTCGAAGAAGAACGCCCCGATCATGTTCTTGGCGACCTGCCCGGTGAGCAGGCCGATGAGGTGGCGGGTCTCCACGGTCAGCGCGGTGTCCAGGTCGACCTGCGCGCCCTCGACGGCGGTCGCCAGGATCGCCTCCGGCGCGGGCAGCCGGGCGCCCTTGAGCTGCTTGCGCAGCGTGGCCGGGAACGCGGGCAGTTGCGCGGCGAGGGAGCGACTGGCCGGGGTGCCGCCGGGCATCCGGTAGTCCGGCCGGTCCCACGGCTGTTTCGGCTGCGGGTTCGCGGCGATCCAGGCGCGGGCGCGGTCCAGCATCTCGGCGGGTGTGTCGACCACCTCGTCGACGATCCCGGCGGCCAGGGCGTCGGCCGGGCGCATCCGCCGGCCGGTGAGCAGCACCGTGGTCAGCGCCGCGGCCAGGCCGAGCATCCGAACCGTCCGGGTGACCCCGCCGGCCCCGGGCAGCAGGCCCAGGGTCACCTCGGGCAGCCCGAGCCGGCTGCCGGGCGCGTTCAGGGCGATCCGGTGGTGGCAGGCGAGCGCGATTTCCAGACCGCCGCCGAGCGCCGAGCCGTTGACCGCCGCGACCACCGGCCTGCCCAGCGTCTCCAACCGTCGCAGGTCCCGCTTGATGGTGCCGAGCAGCTCGGCCAGCGCGGGCGCGTCGGCGCGCGTGGCCTTGATCATCTCGGGCAGGTCGCCACCGGCGAAGAACGTCGACTTCGCGCTTGTCACGATGACCCCGACGAGGTCGGGCTCGGCCTCCAACCGGTCCAGCGCCGCGCTCATCGAGGCCGCGTACGCCCGGTTCATGGTGTTGGCCGACTGGTCGGGGTCGTCCAGGGTGAGCGTGACGATGCCGTCGGCGGCGCGCTCGTACCGGATGGTGTCGGTCATGGTCGTCCTCCCGGTCAGCAGCGCTCGATCACGGTGGCGACGCCCATGCCGCCGCCGATGCACAGGGTCACCACGGCGCGGCGCAGGTCGCGGCGTTCCAACTCGTCCAACGCCGTACCGAGCAGCATCGCCCCGGTCGCGCCGAGCGGGTGGCCGAGGGCGATCGCGCCGCCGTTGACGTTCACCCGGTCCGGGTCCAGGCCCAGGTCCCGGACGTACTTGAGGACCACCGCCGCGAACGCCTCGTTGATCTCGAACAGGTCGATGTCGTCGAGGGTCAGGCCGGCCACGGCGAGCGCCTTGCGGGTGGCCGGGATCGGGCCGGTCAGCATCAGCGTGGGGTCGGCCCCGCTGACCGCCGCGCCGACGATCCGGGCGCGCGGGGTGAGGCCGAGGTCCCGGCCGACCTGCTCGGAGCCGACGAGTACCAGCGCCGCGCCGTCCACGATGCCGGACGAGTTGCCCGCGTGGTGGACGTGCTCGATCGCCTCCACCCAGTGGAACTTCTGCAACGCGACCGCGTCGAAGCCGGCCGCCTCGCCCATCATCGCGAAGGACGGGGTGAGCTTCGCCAGCGTCTCCCGGGTGGTCTCCGGGCGCGGGTGCTCGTCGACGGTGAGGATGTCCAGCCCGTTGCCGTCCCGGACGGGCACCACCGAGCGGGCGAAGTGCCCACCGGCCCACGCCTTGGCGGCCCGCTCCTGCGACCGCAGCGCGTAGCCGTCCACGTCGTCGCGGGTGAAGCCCTCGATGGTGGCGATCAGGTCGGCGCTGACGCCCTGCGGCACGAACGACGTGGCCAGCGCGGTCTGCGGGTCGGTGGCCCAGGCCGCGCCGTCGGAGCCCATCGGCACCCGGGACATCGACTCCACCCCGCCGGCCAGCAGCAGGTGCTCCCACCCGGAGCGGATCCGCGCGGCGGCCGAGTTGACCGCCTCCAACCCGGACGCGCAGAACCGGTTGAGCTGCACCCCGCCCACCTCGTCGGGCAGCCCGGCCAGCAGCGCGGCGGCCCGGGCCAGGTCGCCGCCCTGCTCGCCGACCGGGGTGACGATGCCCAGCAGCAGGTCCTCCAACCGGGCGACGTCCAGGCCGGGGTTGCGTTCGCGCAACGCGTCGATCAGGCCGACCACCAGGGAGATCGGTTTGACCCCGTGCAGCGCGCCGGTGTCCCGGCCGCGTCCGCGCGGGGTGCGGACCGCGTCATAGACGTACGCCTCAGAGGGCACGGGCGATCAGCTCCTTCATGATCTCGTTGGTGCCGCCGTAGATCTTCTGCACCCGGGCGTCGGCGTACATCCGCGCGATCGGGTACTCCGTCGTGTAGCCGTAGCCGCCGAAGATCTGGAGGCACCGGTCGACGACCTCGCACTGCCCGTCGGTGAGCCACGACTTGGCCATCGCGGCGGTGGCCAGGTCCAGGTCGCCCCGGATGTGCCGGGCGATGCAGTCGTCCAGGAAGACCCGGCTGACCCGGGTACGGGTGGCGCACTCGGCGAGCACCATCCGGGTGTTCTGGTGGCCCATCAGCGGTTTGCCGAAGGCGGTGCGCTCCTTGGCGTACGCGACGGTCAGCGCGACCGCCCGTTCCATGGCGGCCACCGCGCCGACGCCGATGACCAGGCGCTCCTGCGGGAGCTGCTGCATCATCTGGACGAAGCCCAGCCCCTCGACGCCGCCGAGCAGGTTGGCCGCCGGCACCCGGAACTCGTCGAAGAACAGTTCGGCGGTGTCGTTGGCGTGCAGCCCGATCTTGGACAGCAGCCGGCCGCGCCGGAACCCCTCGGGATCGCCGCCCACCTCGCAGACCAGCAGCGAGATGCCGGACGCCCCCTGCTCCGGGTCGGTCTTCACCGCCACGATGATCAGGTCGGCCAGGCCGCCGTTGGTGATGAACGTCTTCGCTCCGCTGACCAGGTAGTCGTCGCCGTCGCGGACCGCCCGTGTCCGCATCGCCTGAAGGTCCGAGCCGCCGTCCGGCTCGGTCATCGCGATCGCGCCCACCAGCTCACCGCTGCACAGGCCGGGCAGCCACCGCCGCTGCTGCTCCTCGCTGCCGTACGCCACGAGGTAGCCGGTGACGATCCCGCTGTGTACGGCGAGTCCGAGGCTGCCCTCCCCGGCGTACGCCTGCTCGTGCAGCACCACGGCCTCGTGGGTGAAGTCGCCGCCCCCGCCGCCGTACTCCTGCGGGACGGACAGGCCGAGCAGCCCCAGCTCACCGGCCCGTCGGTAGTGCTCGCGATCCGGGTGCCCCTGTGTCGACAGGCGCTCGGTGTGCGGCAGCACCTCTTTGGTGAAGAAGGTGCGGGCCAGCTCGGCGAGGTCGTCGTGTTCGGCTTCGCGCCAGGGCGAGGGGGAGCCGTCCGGGATGGGCATGTGCACCACCCTCGCGCCCTGTTGGCAGCATGTCAATAAGCCCGCGATGCCTTGATCGACTCCGGTTCCGTGAAGTCGGGCCATCCGCCCGAGCGGGACACCCCCACTTCGAGGAAGTCGAGTCGATCAGGTGGCTCGGCCCTGCGGCGACTGGGTGTCGTGAGAGCAATGCTGCTGGCCCTGGTTGACGGAGTCCGGGTCACGCCTCTCACCAGCCTTGGGCCGGGCGGTCGCCAGCCGGCGCGACGCGGCATTCCGTCGCCGACAACCGGAGGTGCCCGAAGGGGTCCCAACCAGCGCCACCATCTTCGTTGATGCCTCAATCACCGTGGCCCGTGCGCAATCTTGGACAGTTTCCGTTAGCTCCTAACGGAAACTGTCCAAGATTGCGAGGTTCCGAGCCTCCGCGAGGTGGATCAAGCGCGACGAATCAGGCTTCTCGGGCGGCATTGGCCGGTGACTCTGTGGACGCGAGGCGGGGCGGAGTTACTCGGCCTCGTCGCCGTCGGTGGGGCGCGGCGGGCGGTGCTCGGCGATCCACGCCTCCACATCAGCCCGCAACCAAACCGTGGTGCCGTGCAGCCGCTGGAACGGTTCGGGGAAGGTCGGGTAGCGGATGAGCTGGCGCATGCGGGTCCGACTCACGCCGAGCAGCTCTTGCAGCTCGTGCGGACCGACCAGCGGACCCGGTACTCCACCCATTACTTGACGGTAGGGCGATCAGGCATGCCGAATTGCGTCTACCTACTTGCGCAGTCCCCCTCGAATGGGTGAGGGTGAACGTGGCGGTCCGAAAAGGGATTGGGCCGGGTGGGCGCGGGCTGGCGAGAGGTGGGCGTGGTGGATCAGGCGACGGAGTTGGCGTGGTTGCGCGAGCGGGTCGGGGGACTGGAGACGGCGTTGCACTGCGCGCGGCGGGAGTTGTTCGACCTGCGGTGTCGGCTGGCGTTGATCGGCCGGGTGGTGCAGGACGTCGACCGGGTGCAGCGCGCCCCGGGGGTCGCGGTCGGTGCGATCAACGCGGCGCTCTACTCCGAGACGTCCAACCTGCGGCACCTCGGCCGACACCTGGTCCGCCGGAGAAGGCTCCGGTGATCACTTGATGCTGACCAGTCGCCGGGAACGCCCGCCGAACTGGTGAGCATCAAGTGATCACTGCCGAGAACGAGCGCGCCCCACCGCCTCCGCCGGGCGTCGGGGGAGACGGAGTCGAGACGGAGACGGTGGGGCGCGGGTCACCTAGTGCGGGTGCTTCGGCGGCGTCGGGAACTGCCTCAGCAGCACCGCCACCTCCTGGCGGAGCTTGCCGAGGTAGGGGTGGAAGGCGTCGCCGGGGCACTCGGTCGGATCGGCCCCGATGGTGGCCCAGTCGCGGTGGCCGGAGATGACGTCGACGGTGCCGCTCGCCCCGCTGACCGGGTTGACGTAGTTGGTCTTGGCGCCGGGGGCGAGCCGACCGGCGGCGGCGAGGCCCGCCAGGACGAACACCAGCGACCGGTGCGCCGCGGCGCTGGGCTGCTGGGAGGTGAACCGGCCCAGCAGGCAGATGCCGATGTTGCCGGCGTTGTAGCCACCGACGTGCGCCGCGTTGACCATGAGCGGTCGACCGTCGGTGCCGAGGCCGGGACCGTACACCGGCAGGGGTCCCGGGTCGGAGTAGCGGCCTTCGTAGATCCGTCCCGCCTCGTCGATCAGCAGGTGGTAGCCGATGTCGCCGAACTCCTGAAGGACGCACTGGTCGTAGTAGATGGCCCGGACCGTCGCGGCCGGGTCGGGGTCCTCGTTGTGCTCGTACACGCCGCTGTGGTGGACCGTCAGCGTCTGCACCGGAAAGAACTCGGCCGGCCACAGTTCGCCGCCGTCCTCGGCGAGGCGCAGCGACTCGTCCGCGCCCCAGCGGGCGCGCGGCAGGTACGTCGGCTGTCGGCCGCCGCGCGGTGCCGGAAGGCTGTTCGTCCGCGGGTTGACGACCGTACGCCGGGGCCCGTCGATCATGTTCAGCTCGGCCACGGTGGCGTCGGAGCCATCGGCGGTCTGGACCTCGTACGCGGTGGCGCCGTTGGCCACCACGACGGTGGAGCGGACCGTCGCCCGGCCGCCGTCCCGGCCGTGCTGGCACGCGTTCAGTTCCAGCCAGTCACTCCACCCCTTGCCGGTGCGCAGGCGGACCGCCGCCGAGGGGCCGCCGTGCCGGACGGACAGGTGGGTCAGCGGGATGGCCGGCGAGGTCACCACCGTCCTGCTCATCAGGCGGCCGCGCGGGGCGGCCAGCGGTGCGGTCACGTCGGCGGAGGTGGCCGGCGCTGCCGTCGCGGACCCGCTGAACGTGCCGGCGGCCGACAGACCCACCGCCGCGCCGGCCGCGCCGGTGAGCACTCGACGTCGAGAAATCAAGATGGTGCTCCCTTGTGTGCTGCCCTGGCGAACCCTGTGGACACATCGCCAGGATGGGGCACTACGCAGGCTAAAACGGCACTCTGGACTTTTGGTTGATTGTCCCTGAAGAGCCGCACGGATCCGTTACTACCCGTGATCACGGCGAGGGCGGTGGTCAGTCGGGATGGGGCCGCTAGGGTCGGGCAGATGAAGGTCGAGACCGCTCCCCGTCGTCGCCGGTTGGAGCCGGACGCCCGGCGCGGCCAGATCCTGGCCTGTGCGGTCCGGCTGTTCGGCGAGCGGCCGTACGCCGACGTGTCGACCACCGACGTCGCCCGGGAGGCGGGCGTCGCCCGCGGGTTGGTCAACCACTACTTCGGCACCAAAAAGGACCTCTACCTGGAGGTCGTCCGGGTCATGGTGACCATCCCGGAGGTGGCCCTCGAACGGCTGCCGAAGGGCGATCTGCGGACCCGGGTCGACGCCAGCGTCTCGTGGTTCCTCGACGTGGTGTCCCGGCACAGCACGTCCTGGCTGGCAGCGGTCACCGCGCGGGGGATGGGCGGCGACGCCGACGTGGAGCGGGTGCTGGCCGAGGCCGAGGAGGTCGCCGCGGACCGGATGCTGGTCGCCGTCGGGCTGGCCGACGAGGCGGAGCACCGCGAGGAGCTGCGCGGGATGGTCCGGGCGTACGGCGGGCTGGCGACGTCGACCGCCCGCGAGTGGCTCCAGCGTGGCGCGCTGACCCGCGCCCAGGTGCACCTGCTGCTCACCACCACCCTGCTGACCATCGTCGAGCAGGTCATTCCGCAGGTCATCGCCGCCGAGGAGCCGCCACGCCCGATCGACCCGCGCGCCTAGTCAGCGGCAGGGCACCGCTCCTGGGATCAGGCCGCCCGTCGGTCGGTCCGTGCCGCCGGGGCGGCGTACCGGTCGGCGGCCTGCGCGGGGTACGCCCCGGAGTTGACCACCCGCAGCGGCCGTTCGCCCTCGTCCGTGCCGAAGCGCCAACGCGACGGCGTCGGTTGCCGCTGCGGCGCGGGCCCGCCGGGCCGCAGCCCGGGGCGGGACAGCAGCACGGTGATCAGGTAACCGACCACCAGGAACCCGTGGCTGACCAGCCGTTCCGTCCCGACCGACCCGGTGGCCAGGTCGTTGACCGAGAGCAGCAGCAGCGTGCCGACGAACGCGCTGAGCATCGGCAGCAGGCCGGCCGGCGGGCTACGGCGTACCGCCACGAAGAGGAAGCCCGCCCCGACCGCCACGTTCCAGGCGGCCGACTCGTGCCAGAGGTGCTGGCCGGAGGCGTGCAGGTGCTCGGCGGTGGCGCCCCGGCCCACCTGGGCCAGGCCGAGCACCAGTTGGACCGCGCCGAGCAGGCCGAGCGCCGCGCGCAGCCCGACGACCAGGGCGCCGCGTCCGGGCAGGTGGGGCCGCCACCGCGACCGGCGGGTCGGCGGCGCGGCGTCGGCGGCCGCGCCGGCGTCGACGGTCGCGCCGGCTGCGGCAGCGCCGCCGATGGCGGCCAGGATCGCGTCGGTCCGGTCAGGGACGTCGGTGACCAATCGGGTACGAACGCGGCGCGTCACCGCCGCGGCCGTAGCGAACCACGCCCGGCACTTGGCGCACTCGTCCAGGTGCCCCTGCGCCGCCGCCCGTTCGGCGGCGGTCTCCTCACCGTCCAGCTGCGCGGACAGGATCTCCCGCCACTGCTCACACCCCATGTGTGGGTAGTCGGTCCGGGCGTCGCTCCGGTTCCCGGCGGTCGTCACGCGTTGTGGAATACTCGCCCGATCATGACGCGCTACGGCCTGCTGATCCTCCCCGCCACCAATCGGGTGTACGCCCGATCCGCCATCGACCTCACCCGGGCCGAGCTGGAGATCTTCGGCCGGTCGGCGCTCGCCGGCCGGATCGGGGAGCTGGCCACCGAGGTCGTGGGCGGCGCGACGTACGTCACGTTCGCCGGTGACGGGCTGACCGAGCGCGACCTGGCCGTCCTGGGCAACCTCTCCGCCGGGTACGCGCTGTTCGAGATCGTCGGCGACCTGCTGCGCCCGGTCGAGTGGAGCCGGCTGGACCGGTACGACGACGACCTGCTCACCATCCAGAAGTACGTGGGCAAGACCAACGAGCAGTTCACCAAGCTGCTGCTGAACGTCACCCTGCTCGCCTCGGACTGGGCCGGTGAGCTGACCGAGCGCCGGTTCCGGGTGCTCGACCCGCTCTGCGGTCGGGGCACCACCCTCAACCAGGCGCTGATGTACGGCTTCGACGCGGCCGGCATCGAGCGGGACCAGAAGGACGTCGAGGCGTACCGGGCGTTCGTCACGACCTGGTTGAAGCAGAAGCGCATCAAGCACCGGGTGCTGGAATCGGGACCGGTGCGGCGCGAGCGCAAGGTGGTCGGCCGGCGGGTACGCATCGAGTTGGCCCCGACCCGCGAGGAGCACAAGGCGGGCCGCACGCAGTTGTTGGACGTGGTCAACGCGGACACCACCCGCGCGGGCGAGTTCTTCCGCCCGGAGACCGTCGACCTGGTGGTCGCCGACGCCCCGTACGGCGTACAGCACGGCAGTCGTACCGCCGATCAGGGTTTGTCGCGCGACCCGCTGGCACTGCTCGCGGACGCCGCGCCGGTCTGGGCGCGGGTGCTCCGGCCCGGCGGCGCGCTCGGCATCTCGTGGAACACGCACGTCGCGAGCCGCGACGACGCGGCGGCGGCGCTGGCCGACGCGGGCCTGATCGTGGTCGACGACGAGCCCTACCGCGCGTTGCGGCACCGGGTCGACCAGTCGATCATGCGCGACGTGCTGGTGGCCCGTAAGCCGGCCTGACCCCCCCGGCTCGGCCCGCCCGCCCCGGACGGCCCCCGGCCACCCTTCTCCGGCCCTTTGCTCTGCTTCAACCGGCGCAACAGTTCCGGTGCCTCGGTGTTGCCTCCGTTGAAGCAGAGCAAAGGGCCCGCGACCACCCCTCGCCCCGCCGGCCATAGCGCCGCTGTGCGGCGTTTCACCTGATCAGGTGCCCGCGTGAAAACCGCGTCAAGAAAAGGTTCGGCTCCGTCATGGTCGCGTTATGACCCCTGCCCTCCGGCGGGTGGTGGCGCTTTGATTGCCCGGCGCGATCGGAAGGCGGTCGCGACGAACCTTTCCGGTAAGAGGAGTCAGCGTGTCTGACGTGGTGTTCGTGGTCCTCACGGTGGCGCTGTTCGCAGTGCTCGCCCTGGTGGTCCGGGCGGTGGAGAAGCTGTGAACGCGGTCAACGCCGTCGGTCTGGTGCTCGCGATCGTCCTGGGCGCGTTCCTGGTGTTCGCCCTGGTATTCCCGGAGCGCTTCTGATGACCACGACAACAGCGGGCGTCATCTTCGTGCTGACGCTGGTGGCGGCCCTGGTGGCCGTCTACAAGCCGTTCGGCGACTACATGTTCCGGGCCGTCTCCGGGACGAAGCAGTCGCGGGTCGAGCGGGGGATCTACCGCCTGGTCGGGGTCAACCCGGCCGGCGAGCAGACCTGGGGCGTCTACGCCCGCAGCGTGCTGGCGTTCTCGGCCGTCTCGATCCTGTTCCTGTACCTGTTCCAGCGGGTGCAGAACCACCTGTGGCTGTCGCTGGGTTTCGACCCGGTGGTGCCGCACGGCGCGTGGAACACGGCCGTGTCGTTCGTGACGAACACGAACTGGCAGTCGTACTCGGGTGAGTCGACGATGGGCCACCTGGTGCAGATGGCCGGCCTGGCCGTGCAGAACTTCGTGTCGGCGGCGGTCGGCATCGCGGTGGCGGTCGCGCTGGTGCGCGGCTTCGCCCGCAGCCGCACCGGGCAGCTCGGCAACTTCTGGGTCGACCTGACCCGGATCGTGCTGCGCATTCTGCTGCCGATCGCGGTCCTCGGCGCGATCGCGCTGATCATCGGCGGGGTGGTGCAGAACCTTTCCGCCGGCACCGACGTCAGCACGCTGACCGGCGGCAGCCAGACGATCACCGGTGGTCCGGTGGCAAGCCAGGAAGTGATCAAGGAGCTGGGCACCAACGGCGGCGGCTTCTACAACGTCAACAGCGCGCACCCGTTCGAGAACCCGACCACCTGGACCAACTGGCTGGAGATCTTCCTGATCCTGCTGATCCCGTTCAGCCTGCCCCGGGTCTTCGGGCGGATGGTCGGGCAGAACCGGCAGGGCTACGCCATCGCCGCGGTGATGGGCATCCTCGCGCTGGTCAGCATCACCCTCACCAACGTGTTCGAGCTGGCCGGCCACGGCACGGTGCCGCAGGCGGTCGGCGCGGCGCTGGAGGGCAAGGAGGTCCGGTTCGACGTCTCGAACTCCGCCACGTTTGCCGCCGCCACCACGCTCACCTCGACCGGCGCGGTGAACTCGTTCCACGACTCGTTCACCTCGCTCGGCGGCATGATGGCGATGGTCAACATGATGCTCGGCGAGGTCGCGCCCGGCGGTGTCGGCTCGGGCCTGTACGGCCTGCTGATCCTCGCGGTGATCACCGTCTTCGTGGCCGGTCTGATGGTCGGCCGCACCCCCGAGTACCTGGGCAAGAAGATCGGCTCGCGCGAGATCAAGTTCGCCTCGCTGTACTTCCTGATCACGCCGATCCTGGTGCTCGTCGGTACGGCGGCCGCCTTCGCCACCGGCAACAACTCCACGGCGCTCAACGTCGGCCCGCACGGCCTCTCCGAGGTGCTGTACGCGTTCACCTCGGCCAGCAACAACAACGGCTCCGCCTTCGCCGGCATCACTGTGAACACGCCCTGGTGGAACACCGCGCTCGGGTTGTGCATGCTGCTGGGCCGGTTCCTGCCGCTCATCTTCGTGCTCGCGCTGGCCGGCTCGCTGGCCCGCCAGGCACCCACCCCCGCGTCCGAGGGCACCCTGCCGACCCACCGACCGCTGTTCATCGGGATGGTCGTCGGCGTCACGGTGGTCCTGGTCGCGCTGACCTTCCTGCCCGCGCTCGCGCTCGGCCCGCTGGCAGAGGGGCTCTGACCATCATGAGGAACGAGGACATGTCCGTCACGTCCGCCCCGACAGAGCAGCTCCCCGGCTCCCCGGCCACCCAGGGCGACCGGATCGGCGGGGGCCTGCTCGACCCCCAGCAGCTCGTCCGGTCTCTGCCGGACGCGGTGCGCAAGCTCAACCCGACCACGCTCTGGCGCAACCCGGTGATGCTGATCGTGGAGGTCGGCGCGGCCTTCACCACCGTCCTGGCGGTGACCGACCCGTCGGTCTTCGCCTGGGCGATCACCGCCTGGCTCTGGCTGACCGTGGTCTTCGCCAACCTGGCCGAGGCGGTCGCCGAGGGCCGGGGCAAGGCCCAGGCCGCGACCCTGCGGCAGGCCAAGAAGGACACCATCGCCACCCGGCTGGTCGACTGGAAGCCCGGCGCGCGGGCCAACACCTACCGCGACGAGGCGGTGCCCGCGCCGGACCTGCGCCAGGGCGACATCGTGCTGGTCGAGGCCGGCGGGATCATCCCGGGCGACGGCGACATCGTCGAGGGCATCGCCAGCGTCGACGAGTCGGCCATCACCGGCGAGTCGGCCCCGGTCATCCGCGAGTCCGGCGGCGACCGCAGCGCGGTCACCGGCGGCACCAAGGTGCTCTCCGACCGGATCATCGTGAAGATCACCCAGAAGCCGGGGGAGAGCTTCATCGACCGGATGATCGCCCTGGTCGAGGGTGCCAACCGGCAGAAGACCCCGAACGAGATCGCGCTGAACATCCTGCTCGCCGCGCTCACCGTCATCTTCCTGCTGGCCGTGGTGACCCTCCAGCCCCTCGCGATCTTCTCCAAGGCGTACCAGGCCGCCGCGCCGGACAGTGGGGCGATCACCGGTTCCGGTGTGACCGGGGTCGTGCTGGTCTCGCTGCTGGTCTGTCTGATCCCCACCACCATCGGCGCGCTGCTGTCCGCCATCGGCATCGCCGGCATGGACCGTCTCGTCCAGCGCAACGTGCTGGCGATGAGCGGTCGGGCCGTCGAGGCGGCCGGCGACGTCAACACCCTGCTGCTGGACAAGACCGGCACCATCACCCTGGGCAACCGGCAGGCCGCCGAGTTCGTCCCGGTCGAGGGCGTCAACGCCGCGACCGTGGCCGACGCCGCCCAGCTCTCCAGCCTGGCCGATGAGACCCCGGAGGGGCGCTCGGTGGTCGTGCTGGCCAAGAACGAGTACGGGCTGCGCGAACGCGAACCCGGCGTCATGCCGCACGCCACCTTCGTACCGTTCACCGCGCAGACCCGGATGAGCGGCGTCGACCTCACCCCGGACGCCAGCGTCGACGGCGGCGCGTCGGGCGCCGGCCGCCGGGTCCGCAAGGGCGCCGCCGCCGCCGTCATGAAGTGGGTACGCGAGAACGGCGGCCACCCCACCGAGCAGGTCGGCGAGATCGTGGACGCGATCAGCGGCACCGGCGGCACCCCGCTCGTCGTCGCCGAACACGTCGACGGTGAACCGGCCCGCGCCCTCGGCGTCATCCACCTCAAGGACGTGGTCAAGTCCGGCATGCGCGAACGGTTCGACGAGATGCGCCGGATGGGCATCCGGACCGTGATGATCACCGGCGACAACCCGCGCACCGCGAAGGCCATCGCCGACGAGGCCGGGGTGGACGACTTCCTCGCCGAGGCGACGCCGGAGGACAAGCTCGCGCTGATCAAGCGGGAGCAGGAGGGCGGCCGGCTGGTCGCGATGACCGGCGACGGCACCAACGACGCGCCGGCGCTCGCCCAGGCCGACGTCGGAGTCGCCATGAACACCGGCACGTCGGCCGCCAAGGAGGCCGGCAACATGGTCGACCTCGACTCCGACCCGACCAAGCTCATCGAGATCGTGGAGATCGGCAAGCAGTTGCTGATCACCCGGGGAGCGCTGACCACGTTCAGCATCTCCAACGACATCGCGAAGTACTTCGCGATCATCCCGGCCATGTTCGCCGGCCTCTACCCGAGCCTGGACGCCCTGAACATCATGCGGCTGGCCAGCCCGGAGTCGGCGATCCTGTCCGCCGTCATCTTCAACGCCCTGGTGATCATCGCGCTGATCCCGCTCGCCCTGCGCGGCGTGCGGTACCGGCCGGCCGCCGCGTCGAAGCTGCTCAGCCGCAACCTGCTGGTCTACGGCCTGGGCGGCATCATCGTGCCGTTCATCGGAATCAAGCTCATCGACCTGCTCATCCAGTTCGTCCCGGGGATTTCGTGATGCGCCTACCCACCTGGATCGCCCAACACCTCGCCGCCCTGCGCGCCCTGCTCGTCTTCACCGTGCTGCTCGGCCTGGTCTACCCCCTCGCGCTGGTCGCGCTCGGTCAGCTACCGGGCCTGCACCACAAGGCCGACGGCTCGCTGATCACCTCCGGCGGCACCATGGTCGGCAGCTCGCTGATCGGCCAGTCCTTCACCGACGCCGACGGCAACCCCGTCGCCCGCTACTTCCAGTCCCGCCCGTCGGCCGCCGGCGACGGCTACGACCCCACCTCCACCTCGGCCAGCAACCTCGGCCCGGAGAGCGTCGTCGACACCATCGCCACCGACCCGGAGGAGTCCAGCGAAAGCCTGCTCACCCAGGTCTGCGCGCGCAGCAAGGCCGTCGGCGAGCTGAACGGCGTCGACGGCAGCCGGCCATACTGCACCCCCGGCGGGGTGGGCGCCGTGCTCGCTGTCTTCCACGCCGACGGCCTGACCGGCCCGGTCACCCGGGTGGTCAGCGTCAACCAGGTGGCCCCGGCCACGCCGTTCGTCCCCTCGTACCAGGGGGTGCCGGTGGAGTTGGCCAAGCCCGGCGAGGACTACGTGGCTGCCGGCGGGGTGGTCACCCCGATCCGGGGCGACGCGCCGGCCGACCCGGCGGTACCCGCCGATGCGGTCACCGCCAGCGCCAGCGGCCTCGACCCGCAGATCAGCCCGGCGTACGCCGAGTTGCAGGTGAACCGGGTCGCGCGGGAGCGCGGCGCGGACCCGGCGGCGGTCCGCAAGCTCGTCGAGGAGCACACCGCCGGGCGTGCGCTCGGGTTCATGGGCGCGCCCGGGGTGAACGTGCTGGAACTCAACCTCGCGCTCGACAAGCGGTTCGCCGCACGCTGAGCACCCTCGTGGGCGGGGCCGTGCCGACCGGGCACGGCCCCGCCCGCCACCCTGACCAGGGAGGATGGTTCCCGTGCCACGCGGAGAACTACGCATCTACCTCGGGGCCGCTCCCGGCGTCGGCAAGACGTACGCCATGTTGGAGGAGGCCCAGCGGCGAGCCGCGCGCGGCACCGACGTGGTGATCGGCTTCGTGGAGACCCACGGCCGGCAGCACACCGCTGCGATGGTCGGTGACCTGGAGCAGGTGCCCCGGCGCACGATGACCTACCGGGGCGTCGAGTTCACCGAGATGGACGTGGACGCGGTGCTGGCCCGCCGGCCGGAGATCGCGGTCGTCGACGAGCTGGCCCACAGCAACGTGCCCGGCGCCCGGCACGACAAGCGCTGGCAGGACGTCCAGGAGCTGCTGGACGCGGGAATCGACGTGCTGTCCACGGTCAACGTGCAGCACCTGGAATCGGTGAACGACGTCGTCGCCCAGATCACCGGCACCACCCAGCGGGAGACCGTGCCGGACGAGATCGTCCGCGCCGCCGAGCAGGTCGAGCTTGTCGACATGACGCCGGAGGCGCTGCGCCGCCGGATGGCGCACGGCAACATCTACCGGCCCGACAAGATCGACGCCGCGTTGGGCAACTACTTCCGGGTCGGCAACCTCACCGCCCTGCGCGAGCTGGCACTGCTCTGGCTGGCCGACAAGGTCGACGAGCAGCTCGACAGGTACCGCAACCAGCAGGGCATCGCCGCCACCTGGGAGGCCCGCGAACGGGTCGTGGTGGCGCTGACCGGCGGGCCGGAGGGCGAGACGCTGATCCGCCGCGCCGCCCGCGTCGCGGCCCGCAGCAAGGGCGCCGACCTGCTCGCCGTGCACGTCGCCCGCAGCGACGGCCTGGCCGGCGCGGACCCGGCCCAGCTCGCCCGCCAACGGGTTCTCGTCGAGAGCCTGGGCGGCACGTACCACCAGGTGCTCGGCACCGACGTCCCGGCCGCGCTGCTCGACTTCGCCCGGGGCGTGAACGCCACCCAACTGGTGCTCGGGGCCAGCCGGCGGGGCCGCCTCGCGCAGATCTTCGCCCGGGGCGTCGGGGTGACCACCACCGCGCTCTCCGGCTCGATCGACGTGCACCTGGTCACTCACAAGCAGGCCGGCAAGGGCCGCCGGGCGGCGGCGGTGCCGGCGGCGCTGTCCCGACGTCGCCGGCTGCTCGGCTTCGGCCTCGCGGTGCTCGGCATGCCGCTGCTCACCCTGCTGCTGAAGGCGCTGCCCGACCTGACGCTGACCAACGACATCCTGCTGTTCCTCGCCGGGGTGGTCGGGGTCGCGCTGGTCGGCGGGGTGTGGCCGGCGCTGGTCGCGGCGCTCGGCGGGTCGCTGCTGCTCAACTGGTTCTTCACCCCGCCGTTCCGGACGCTCACCATCGCCGAGGCCGACAACCTGCTCGCCCTCGCCGTCTTCGTCGGGGTGGCCCTCGCGGTGAGCTGGATCGTCGACGTGGCCGCTCGGCGGACCCGCGAGGCCGCCCGGGCCGCCGCCGACGCGCAGACGCTCGCCGCCGTGGCCGGAGGCGTACTGCGCGGCGAACGTCCGCTGCCCGCCCTGCTCGACCAGCTCCGCGAGACGTTCGGGCTGCGCGCGGTGAGCCTGCTGGAGCTGGCCGAGGAGGCGAGCGGCCGACCCGAGCGGGCCCGCGAGGAGCACGCCTGGAGCGTCGTGGCCAGCGTCGGTGAGGGCCCGGCCTGCACCCCCGAGGGCGGCGAGACGGCGGTACCCGTCGACGAGCGGATCACCGTCGTGCTCTGCGGCCGGCGGTTGGAGGCCGCCGACCGGCGGATCGTCGAGGCGTTCGCCGCCCAGGCCGCCGTCGCGCTACGCCAGGAACGGCTCGCCGAGGAGGCCGCTACCGCGCGGCCGCTCGCCGAGGCCGACCGGATGCGCACCGCCCTGCTCGCCGCGGTCAGCCACGACCTGCGTACGCCCCTGGCGTCGGCGAAGGCGGCGGTGACCAGCCTGCGCAGCCACGACATCGAGTTCGACGAGGCCGACCGTGAGGAGCTGCTGGAGACCGCCGAGGAGTCGCTGGACCGGCTCGCCAGACTGGTCGCCAACCTGCTCGACATGAGCCGCCTCCAGGCCGGCGCCCTCGGCATCACGGCGACCACCATCGGCCTGGAGGACGCCGTACCCCTGGCCCTTGACGAACTTGGCCCGGCGGCCGCGACGGTCGCCACGGACATCCCGGCCGACCTGCCCGCCGCGACCGCCGACCCGGGCCTGCTGGAAAGGGTGCTGGTCAACGTCATCGCCAATGCGCTGCGGTACAGCCCACCGGACCAGCCGCCCACGATCACCGCGAGCGCGCACGCCGGTCAGGTGGAGCTGCGGATCATCGACCGGGGGCCGGGCATCCCGGAGGACAAGTGGGAGCACGTCTTCCTGCCGTTCCAGCGCCTCGGCGACCGGGACAACCAGACCGGCGTCGGCCTCGGGCTGGCCCTGTCCCGAGGGCTGGCCGAGGCGATGGGTGGCAGCATCACCCCGGAGACCACCCCCGGCGGTGGCCTCACCATGGTGCTGCGGCTGCCCGCCGCCGCCCAGACCAGCCCGGAGGAGCCGCAGGAATGACGCGCATCCTGGTCGTCGACGACGAACCGCAGATCCTGCGGGCACTGCGGATCAACCTGCGTGCCCGCCGGTACGACGTGGACGTCGCCGCCACCGGGGCCGCCGCGTTGAAGGCCGCCGCCAGCCACCCACCCGACCTGGTGGTCCTGGACCTCGGCCTGCCCGACATCGACGGCGTGGAGGTGATCCGGGGTCTGCGCGGCTGGACCGCCGTACCGATCATCGTGCTCTCCGGCCGGGCCGGCAGCGAGGACAAGGTCGCCGCGCTCGACGCGGGCGCGGACGACTACGTCACCAAGCCGTTCGGGGTGGAGGAGCTGCTGGCCCGCATCCGCGCGGTGACCCGGCGACTCGGCGCGCCCAGCGAGGCCGTGCCCGCGCTGCGGATCGGCCGGCACACCGTCGACCTCGCCGACCACCGCGTGTGGCGCGACGACGACACCGAGGTGAAGCTGACCCCCACCCAGTGGAGTGTGCTGGAGAAGCTGCTGCGCCACCCCGGCAAGCTGGTGAGCCAACGCCAGCTCCTTCAGGAGGTGTGGGGGCCGGAGTACCAGAACGAGACCAACTACCTGCGGCAGTACCTGGCCCAGCTCCGCCGCAAGTTGGAGGACGACCCGGCCCGTCCCCGCCACCTCATCACCGAGCCGGGCATGGGCTACCGCTACCGCCCCTGACCCGTTGACACCCGCCGGCAGAGATTGAAGAATTTCGTACCGCAGCGGCAGCGGCGTGCTTCTGTAACCGTCCCCTCCGGTTACCCCGATGGAGTTCGCCGTGTCCCTTCCCCTGTCCCGTCGCCGGCTGTTGACCGCCGGTGGCGCCGGTCTCGTCCTGGCCGGCCTGGCCGACCCGTTCCGCGCCGGCCCCGCCCGGGCCGCCGTCACCACCGCCGACCTGGTCGTCTACGGCGCCACCTCCGGCGGGTTGGCCGCCGCGATCACCATGCGCCGGCTCGGCCGCACCGCCGTGGTCATCGAGCCCACCAGCCACGTCGGCGGGCTGAGCACCGCCGGGCTCGGGGCCACCGACACCGGCGTCCAGGCGTCCATCGGCGGGCTGGCCGCCGAGTTCTACCGCCGGGTGTACGTCAGGTACCACGGCGGGACGCTCACCCCGACGTCCCCGCTGCGGATGACCTTCGAACCGCACGTCGCCGCCGAGGTCTTCGCCGAGATGCTGGCCGAGGCGGGCGTCCCGGTGGTCGTCGGGGCCCGGCTGTCCAGCCTCGGTCGCAGCGGCAACCGGATCACCGAACTGCGCACCGAGGACGGGTCGGTCTACTCCGGCGGGGCGTTCGTCGACGCGACCTACGAGGGTGACCTGCTGGCCATGGCCGGGGTGGGGTTCACCGTCGGGCGGGAGTCCAACGACACCTACGGCGAGACGATCAACGGGGTGCAGTCCGGCAACACCCACCAGTTCGTCTACCCCGTCGACCCGTACGTGACGGCCGGCTCGCCCGCCAGCGGCCTGCTGCCGGGGATCTCCGCCACCCCACTCGCCCCACGCGGCAGCGGCGACGACCGCATCCAGGCGTACTGCTTCCGGATGTGCCTTACCCAGGCCGCGAACCGCATCCCGTTCGCCAAGCCGTCCGGATACGACCCGATCCGGTACGAACTGCTGCTGCGGCACATCCAGGCCGGGGCCACCGGGCCGTACTTCACCACCCACTCGATCGGTGGTGGCAAGACCGACTCCAACAACAACGGCGCGGTCTCCACCGACCACATCGGCCTCAACCACGCGTACCCGACGGCGAGCTGGGCGGTCCGGGAGGGCATCATCGCCGACCACCGCACCTACCAGCAGGGGCTGATGTGGTTCCTGGCCAACGATCCCCGGCTGCCGGCGACCGTGCGCGACTCGACCGCCCGGTGGGGGCTGCCGGTCGACGAGTTCACCAGCACCGGTGGCTGGCCGCCGCTGCTCTACATCCGCGAGGCCCGCCGGATGGTCTCCGCGTATGTGATGACCGAGGCCGACTGCCGGGGCCGGGTACGCGCCACCGACTCGGTGGGCCTGGCCAGCTACACGATGGACTCGCACAACTGCCAGCGCGTGGTGGTCGACGGGCGGGTCCGCAACGAGGGGGACGTGCAGATCAGCGTCCCGCAGCCGTACCCGGTGAGCTACCGGGCGATCGTCCCGCACCAGAACCAGTGCGCCAACCTGCTGGTGCCGGTCTGCCTGTCGGCCAGCCACATCGCGTACGGCTCGATCCGGATGGAGCCGGTGTTCATGATCCTCGGGCAGGCGGCGGCCACCGCGGCGGCGCTGGCGCTCACCGGCAACCTCGCCGTGCAGGCCGTCTCCGTACCCGCCCTCCAGGCCCGGCTGCGTCAGGACGGCGGGGTGCTGGACTGGGGAACGCCCGGCGAGGTGATCCTCGACAACGCCTCGGCCAGCGGCATCACCCGGGCCGGTACCTGGGTGCGCAGCAGCGACGTCGGCGGCTACCACGGCGCGGACTACGAGCACGACGGCAACACCGCCAAGGGCGTCAACCGGCTGCGGTTCCGCCCGACACTGCCCACATCCGGATCGTGGACCGTGCACCTGCGCTGGACCGCGCACCCGAACCGGGCGACGAACGTGCCGGTGGACATCGCGTACTCCGGTGGGGTGACCACCCGGACCGTCGACCAGCGGCAGTCCGGCGGCCAGTGGGTGCCACTGGGCACCTACCCGTTCACGGCGGGCAGCGACGGGAGCGTGCTGATCCGTACCGAGGACACCGACGGTTACGTGGTCGCCGACGCGGTCCGCTTCGTACCGGCGTGAGCGGGCGCGTTCCCGCGGCGTCCTTCATCGCCGGCTCCTGCCTGGCCCACCGGCGTCAGCCGCCCAGGCGGGACGGGTAACGTCGTGGACGGACCAAGATCGGCGTACGAGGAGGCTCGGTGCAGACGACGACGGTGGACATCCCGACCAGCGACGGTGTGGCGGACGCGAGCCTGACCCGGCCCGACGGCGACGGTCCGTTCCCGGCCGTGCTCCTGTTCATGGACGCCTTCGGGCCGCGGCCCCGCCTGGTGGAGATGGCCGAGCGGATCGCCGAACGGGGCTACCTGGTGCTCACGCCCCACCTGTTCTACCGGGCCGGCCGGGCGCCGCTGTTCGACCTGTCCCGGCTCGGCGAGGCCGACCAGCGGGGGGCTCTCTTCGAGAAGATCGTGCCGCTGATCGGGGCGCTGACCCCCGACGTGATCAGCCGCGACACCGCCGCCTACCTGGACTTCCTGGCCGCGCGCGAGGACGTCCGGCCGGGCCCGGTCGCGATCACCGGCTACTGCATGGGCGGCACCAACGCGCTGCTGGCCATCGAGGCGCACCCGGACCGCATCGCGGCCGTCGCCAGCTTCCACGCCGGGCGGGTCGTCACCGACGCGCCGGACAGCCCGCACCGGGGCGTCGGCTCGATCACCGGCGAGCTCTACTTCGGGCACGCCGACGCGGACCAGTCCATGACGCCCGAGCAGATCGCCACCCTGGAGCAGGCGCTCGACGCCGCCGGCGTGCGGTACCGCTCCGAGGTGTACGAGGGCGCGCACCACGGCTTCACCATGGCCGACACCCCGATGTACCACGAGCAGGGCACGGAGCGGCACTGGGTGGCCCTGTTCGACCTGCTGGACCGCACCCTGCCGGCGAGCTGAGGCGGGACGCCGCGCAGGACGGCGGTCAGCCGAGACCGCCCTGCGCGCCACGGTGCCCCCGGGGCCGGCCGGGCGTACGCGTGGTGACGCTGAACCGTCCGTCGGCCTCCATCCGCACCTCCCGGACCTGGTCGAGGTCGACGACGCCCTGCTCGCGCAGCAGGGTGTGCAACTCCTCGTCGGTGATCAGCTCCCGGCGCATGTTCTCCCGCAGGATCCGTCCGTCCCGCACCAGCACCAGCGAGCTGGGTCGGATCAGCCGGGCGGCGGCCGGCCAGCGGTACGCCACGGCGTTCAGCAGGTACGACCAACCGATGATCACCCCGACCAGCAGCACCCCGTCGGTCACCGAGTTGTAGCCACCGGACATGCCGTTCTGGGCGGCGTCGGCGAGCAGCACGATGACCAGCAGGTCGGTGACGCCGGTGGTGCCGCTCTCCCGCTTGAGAATGACCCGCAGGAGGGTGAACAGCGCCAGGTACATGACGCTGCCCCGGACCACGATCTCCAACAGCGGGGTGTCCGGGACGAACAGCTCCTGCCAGTCGGCCACCCGACGGGCTACCCGCCGCCCGAGCGGCCATGCCTACGGCTCAGCGGCGCAGCAGCACCGGACCGGCGTCGATCCGGACGCGGAACAGCGCGTACGGCTTGCGTCGCAGGTCCTGGCCCCGCTGGAACTGCGGCTGCCGGTGCAGCTGGTTGGCGGTCACGTAGAGGCGCCCGTCGGTGGCCACCGACATGGTGTCCGGCCAGAGCAGGCGCGGGTCGTGCACGAGGGTCTCGTACGCGCCGTCCGGCGACCGCCGCAGCACCGCGTTGTGTTCGTACGAGGTGAAGTAGAGCCGCCCCTTGTCGTCCGACTCCAACCCGTCCGACCCGGTCCCCTTGTCCCCCTCGTCGACGACGGTCGCCGCCACCGCCTCCTGGGTCACCGACGGGTCGGCCAACGCCTGGGCCGAGACGCTGTGCAGGTGCCGGGACAACAGCGGGGAGTAGTAGAGCCGCTCGCCGTCAGCCGAGATGGCGATGCCGTCGGAGCCCATCGCCAACGGCTTCGCCGGTCCGTCCGCCGGCCGGTTCAGCAGCGGGCGCCCCTCGACGAAGGGGCGGAAGGTCGTCACCGGGTCCGCCTTCGTG
Organism: Micromonospora sp. WMMD729; assembly: GCF_049315225.1. Lineage (NCBI taxonomy): Bacteria > Bacillati > Actinomycetota > Actinomycetes > Micromonosporales > Micromonosporaceae > Micromonospora > Micromonospora sp. WMMD729. Next base: position 326,595 of record NZ_CP186059.1, read on the forward strand.
GACGGGTGGTCGTGCAACCGCCGCCAGGAGGCACCGCTGGCCAGGTCCACCACGATGATCCCGTTCGGCCCGGAGTCCGTCGAGTCGGTGAGGTACGCGACCCCGGCCTCGCCCCGGCGCAGGTCGAAGCGGACGTCGTTGAGGTACGTCGTCGGCGGTGCGACGTCCTGCGGAAAGGTGATCACCTGGGCCACCGTGTCGGTGTCCAGGTCGATCCGGACCAGCTTCGGCCCGCCCGGCTTGGTGGGCTGGAACATCGGGCTGCCGGTGTCCACCACCCACAGCCGGTCCGCCGGGTCCACCACGCTGCTCTGCACCGACACGAACGCGCCCGCGTCGTCGACCCCGGACGGGCTGTTCCACGCCTCGTCGGGGAAGGGCACCTCCTGGCCGTCGCGCAGCTCGACGACGGTGGCCGGCGGCTCGTCACCCCACTGCGGGAAGTTGACGAAGATCCGCCCCTGGTGCGAGACGCTCACCCCGGTCGGCATCGGGCCGGTGAAGGTGTGCACCAACTCCAGCTCGCCGACCGGCTCGTCGCCGACCGGCCCGTTCATCACGCGCGCTCCACGGTGCTCATCGTCCAGCCCCCTGCCGGTCGACCGACTGTTCACCTACCGCGTGCCTATTCCCGCCCCGGCGTCCGATATGCCTCGGGTCGCCAGGGTCGCTCGGCCGGCGTCGTCGGTGCGCGGTCCGGCCGGGCCGTGGTCAGGTCGGGGGCGCCGGCGTGGGCTGCCCGGCGTTGCGTCAGGCGGGGCTGGCGTACCGGGTGGGCAGGCCGGGGACGGGGACGTCGACCGCGAGCAGCGCGCCGTCCATCGGTCCGGCCGTCGGGAGGCCGACCGAGGCGGTGCCGATGAAGAGACGCCGCAGGTCGGCGCCGCCCAGGCAGATGCCGGCCGGCTGGGCCGCCGGTAGCCGGATCTCCCGGTCCAGGGTGCCGTCCGGCCGGTAGCGGCGGACGGCGGAGCCGCCCCACAGCGCGACCCAGAGGTGGTCCGCCGCGTCGACCGTCATCCCGTCCGGGCTGCCCTCGCCGGGGGAGAGCCGCACGAACGGCGTCCGCCCGTGCAGGTCGCCGGTGGCCGCGTCGACGGTGAACCGGTCGATCGCGCCACGCGGCGTGTCCGCCAGGTACATGGTGGTGCCGGCGGCGTCGAACGCCGGCCCGTTCGGGATGGCCATGCCGGTCACCACGGACACCGGCGCGGCACCGGGCGCCAGCCGGAACAGCGTGCCGCCGCCGGGCGTCTGCGCGTACGCCATGCTGCCGGCCCAGAAGCGGCCGTGCCCGTCGGCGACGGCGTCGTTCATCCGGGTCGGCTCGGGCGCGTCGGCGACCAGTTCGGCGACCGGCCGGGGGTCGCCGGCGGCGGGCAGCACGGCGATGCCGGTGCCGGCGGCGGCCAGCCACTCGCCGGGCCGGTCGGCGACCGGGGCGACCGCGCCGAGCGGCACGTCGAGGCGGCGCAGCTCGCGTAGCGGGGCAGGCCGGTCGCCGTCGGTCTCCAGCAGCCGCCCGGCCAGCAGGTCGACGAGGACCAGCCGGCCGTCGACCCAGCGCAGCCCTTCGCCCAGCTCCAACCGTTCCGCGTTCCAGACGGTCGGTTCGGTCAGCTCCATCTCGCTCCTCCTGCGGCTTTCCGGCGGTGGCAGGGGTCCGTGCCGTTGCGCGGACCGTACCCCGCCGCCCCACCGGCCACGCTCCCGCGTCGGCTCAGGCCGGGATCAGCTCCCGGCAGCGGCGCAGCGCGGCGAGAGCGAGCGGCGCGTCCCGGCCCGCGATGCCCGCCTCCAGTTCGGCGATCGCGTCCGCTGCGCGGGCCGGATCACCCGCCGCCACGGCCGCCTCGGCCAACACCGGTACCGCGTCGGCGGCCCACGCCAGGATGCCCTTGGCCCGCACCAGCGTCAGGGCCTCGGTCGCGTGCCGGACGGCCTCGTCCGGCTGCCGGCGCAGGAGCAGCCGGGCCAGCGCCGAGAGCGACTGCACCAGCGGCCAGATCGCGCCCACCCGCCGAGCATCGGTCACCACCGACCGGAGCGCCCCGTCGGCCGCCCGTACCTCGTCGTCCCCACTGGCGGTCCGGGCCAGCACGGTGGCCAGGTCGGCCCGCGCGTCGAGCAGGGTGACCGGCATCCGTTCGGCACTGACCACCAGCCGGGACAGTCGCTCGGCCAACCCGTCGAACCGCCCGGCGGCCCGGTCCAGCGACAGCTCGGTCGCCTCCACCAGGGGCGCGAGCCGCTGGTAGCCGGTCTCCTCGACCAGCTCGCGGCCATCGGCGAGCAGCGCCGTGGCCCGGGCCAGGTGTCCGGCGTGCAGCGCGCCCTGCGCCCAGTTCAGACAGGCCCGCGCGTGTTCGCGGGGCCGGTCGACCAGGTCGGTGGAGCCGCGCAGCTGCGCCACCAACGCCCACCCGTTCGGGTCGCCCAGCTCCAGCAACAGCGAGGCGCGGGCGATGCGTACCGCGAGGTGCGCCGCCGGGTCCCGGCTGGCCGTCGCGGCGGCCTCCGCCTCCGCGCACCGCGCCAGGTGGTCGTCGACATGCCGTCCCACCACGGTGTCGGGCGCCGCCAGCACCGCGAGGGCCGGGGCTCGGCGGCGCGGTGCCCGCAGGTACGGCACGGCCCGTTCGATCTCGGTGTACCCGCGCAGCGCCTCGCCCTGCTGACGCAGCATCCGGCCGAGCACCAGGCCCAGTTCACCCCGGGTGCCCGGCGGTAGCCGACGGTCGGCCAACAGCCGTTCCAGCACCGGAATCGCGGTCGCCTGACTGAGCCCGTCGATGGCCGACCGGCCGAGTTTGCCGGCCAGCCGCGCCCGGACCGGTCGGGGCAGCTCGGCGATGTCCATCGTCTGGAGCAGGAAGTCGGCGGCGGTCGCGTCGTCGCCGCGCTCGGTCGCCAGGTCGGCGGCGGCTTCGGCGTTGCGGACGAAGTCGGCGCCGCTGCCGGCCAGCCGGTAGTGGTGGGCGAGCTGGGCCACCGGTCGGGGCAGTTCCTGCTCCAGCACCCGGGCGACGCGCAGGTGCAGCCACTCCCGGGTCTCCCGGGGCACCAGGTGGTACACGATCTGACGGGCCAGGTCATGACGGAACCGCAACCCTTCGCCGTCGTCGTGCAGCACGCCCGCCCGGTGCGCGACGGCCAGTGCCGCGCCCACGGTCGCCCGGTCCTCGGCGAGCGCCGCGGCGAGGACGCGTTGATCGGGTGCCCGGCCCAGCACGGCGGCGGCGCCTAGCACCTCGCGGGTGGCCTCGTCCAGCGGGCGCAGTCGCCAGAGCAGCACGTCCTGCAGGACGAACGGCACGCTGTCGTCGGCGAGGGGGTCGCCGCCGCGCTCGGCGAGCGTCCGTAGCACCTCCTCCACCACGAACGGGATGCCGGCGGTGCGGTCGAGCAGGGTGGCGGTGAGCCGGGGCGACGGATCGTCCAGCCGCAGGGTCCGGGCGGCCAGTCGACGTACGTCGTCGGCGTCGAGAGGACCCAGCGGGACGCGGGTGACCGCTCGGGGCGTACGCGAGAGCACGTCGTGGATCGGTGTGCTGCCGCCCGGCGGCGGCGTGCGGGCGGTGAGCAGCACGGCCAGACCGTCCACCGGACGGGCACTGAGGTAGCCGAGGAACTCGCAGGTCGCCGGGTCGGCCCAGTGCAGGTCCTCGAGCAGCAGGGTGGCCGGGCTCAGTGCGGTCAGCACCGCGGCGACGGCCCGCAGCAGCCGGTGCCGTTCGGCTGCCGGGTCGGCCAGCGGTGGCGGCGCGGCGGGCAGCACGTCGGCCAGCTCGGGCAGGAGCGGCGCCAGCGCACCCGCCACCGGGTTGAGCGCGTCGGCCGGTCCGAGGCGATCCGCGCCCGCCCGGATGGCGTCCAGCAGTACGCCGAATGGAAAGGGCTCCGGCACGTCGTCGCACTCGCCCACCAGGTGCTGACCGTCCAGTGTGGCGAGAAGTTCGGTGACCAGTCGGCTCTTGCCGATGCCGGGTTCGCCTTCGAGCAGGACCAGGCACGGCGGGGTCTCGACGAGCCTGCGTAGCTGGGCCAGCTCTGCCCGGCGTCCGACGAACTCGACGGGTCCGCGCAGGCGCGCGGGGCGCACGAAGGTGGAACCCCCGCCGCCCCGCGTCGTGTTGTCGTCGTCGCCGCTCACCGTGGGGCGAGCAGATCACCCGCGCTTCGCTGCCCGGCCGCCCGGCGGGCCGGCGGTGACTCAGGTCACACGCCGGCCCCCGGGCCATGCTCGGGTCAGGACTGGACGGTGACCGGAACCGTCTTGAGCGACCCGTCGCCGGTGCGGAACTCCAGCACCCCGAGGTAACGCCGCCCGGGCTGGAGCCCGGACCAGCGCAGGGTGAGGTTCGCCGTCGCGCCCGGCTGCACGCTGCGCTGCTTCGGGTCGATGGTGAACCGGCCGGTCGAGGTGCCCGGCGCGCCCGGCAGGTAGCTGGTGACCGTGTAGGCGTTGGTCTCGTCCGCGACGTTCTCGGTGAACGCCTGCTCGACGACCACGATGTAGTCGCCGGCACCGTCCGGCAACGTCACCTTGGCGCCGTCACGGCCGCTGACGGTGGCGGTGACGAACTTCCCGTCCTTGTCGTAGACGTTGACGCTGAACTCCGTGCACTCCATCACCCCCTCCTCGTCGTCCCAGTCGATGTGGGAGCAGGTGGGTCGCGCCGACGTCACCTGCACGATCGGGTTACGGGTGCCGGCCGGTACGTGCAACGTGCTCCTGCTCATCGACGCGGGCAGCGGAACGGGCAGGTTGTTCGACGTGCTCCAGTCCCAGCTCGGTGCGTCGCCCGTGAGGGTCACCGCGGTACTGGTACCCGAGGTCAGGCCGGAGAGCTGCGAGATCAGCTTGCCCTGGTAGCCGACCTCCGCGGCGATCCGGACGCTGCCAGAGGTCCCCTTGCCCACGATGGCGTCGGGGGCGACCAGGCCGGAGTTGTGCACGATCAGCGGGGTGCGTACCCGGTGCTCGAACTGGTCGCTCCAGGTGAGCGAGCCGTCGGCCCAGGTGTCGAACGCGCCACCGGCGTTGGTGACCTCCACGCTGAAGCGGGCGGACCTGCCGGGGCGGATCTGCATCTTCGCCGGGGTGACCTTGACCTTGTAACCCGGCGGGGCCTGCACCGACGAGGTGTAGGTGCTGGTCTTGTCGCCGACGTTGGTGACGGTCCGGGTGACCGTCTGTTTGCCCACCATCCGGCCGAGCGCGATCGACGGGTAGTTGAGCTGCGCGGTGTCGATCGCGCCGATCGTGTCGCAGCCCGCCAGGTTGCCGAGGCCGAAGTCGCCGCCACGGTCGGCGGACACCCCGCACAGGTACCTGAGCCAGTCCTGCTGGTCGGAGTCGTACACCAGGCCCGGGTCGAAGGCGTCGCCCGGCTTGACCTGACCGGACCCGTAGTTGAGCGGGGTCGCGTCCCGGGTGCCGATCTTGATCGGGTTGCCCTTGTCGGTCTTGTCCGTGGCGCTGGTCATCAGCGCGGAACGGACCACCGCCGGCGACCAGTCGGGGTGTTTGGCCAGCAGCAGGGCGGCGATGCCGGCGATGTGCGGCGACGCCATCGAGGTGCCGGACTCCAGCGCGAAGTCCTCCCCGCCGATGGACGGCGAGAACGCCGCCACGATGTCCTGCCCGGGCGCGCTGATGTCCGGCTTGAGCAGTTCACCGGCGTTGAGGTTCGACGGCCCCGCCGACGAGAACGCGGCGACCGACGGCGCTTCGACGATTTCCAGCTTGGCCGGCGAGATGGTCGCCGTGGCGTTGCCCTTGGCGACGTACGCGGTGACCGTGGCGAGGTCCACCTCGTTGATGTGGACGGTCGGCACCGTCTGGACGTCGGCGTTGAGGGAATTCAGTTCGTCGTTGTAGAGCACCATCCCGATGCCGCCGGCCCGGGCCACCTCGACGCTCTTGTCGGTACGCGGGATCTCGCCCCGCAGGCAGAGCACGATCGCGCCCTTCACCTTGGCCGGGTCCAGCGTGTCGTCGGCGCAGAGGCCCGCGCCGTACGCGCCGTCCGGGTCGAGCGCGCTGTCCCGGGCGAAGACCAGCCGCGCCGGACCGACACCGGTGTCGCCCAGGCCCGCCCCGGTGATCCGGGTACCGTCGCCGAGGGTGAGCGTCCGGTTGTTCTGCCGGTCGGTGGTGCTCGCGGCCACCGTGGTCACCCACGGCGTCGAGTTGTCGACCGTGTTGGGGTACGGGCCGGAGTTGCCGGCGGCCGCCGCCACGAACACCCCGGCCGCCGCCGCGTTGAAGAACGCCGCGTCGACCGCGCCGAACTGCTCGCTGTCGTCACCGATCGAGTAGTTGATCACGTCCACGCCGTCGGCGACCGCGTCGTCGATCGCGTGCACGATGTCGATGTCCGTACCGGACGCCGAGCCGGCGCCGTTGTCGTACAGCGCCTTGTAGATCGCGAGCCGGGCGGCCGGCGCCATGCCGGAGATGGTGCCCAGTTCACGGCCGCCCTGCGTGGCCCGTACGCCGTGGTTGCCGGCGGCGGTGCTGGCCGTGTGGGTGCCGTGACCGTTGCGGTCCCGGGGGGACTGATAGTCGTCCGGGAACGCGTCGGCGATTCCGCTGTCGTTGTACCAGCGCGCACCGATCACCTTGTTGTTGCAGGTGACCGGCGCCTCGACGCCGACGTCGCAGGTGCCCTTCCACTTGGCGTCGATGATCGCCTGGTCCGGCCGGGGGGTGGGCAGCGCCGCGAAGCTCGCGCTCTCCGGCCAGTACCCGCTGTCGATGACGCCGACGATGACGCCCTCACCGGCGCGGGAGTCCCCACCGAACTGCTGCTGCCACGCCCCGCCCTTGCCGGTGAGGCCGAGGTAGTCGGGCGTGTGCGAGGTGGCCGCGTGCACGGTGCGGCTCTCGTACACCGCCCGTACGCCGCGCGTCGCACGCAACCGGGCCGCCTGCGGCCCGGTCAGGTCCGCGGCGAAGCCGTTGAACGCGGTCTCCAGGGTGACCCGGGTCCGGTCGGCCGGCACGCCGACGCCGGCCAGGACGGCCGCGCGTTGCTGCCGGAGATGCTCCCGGTAGGCGTTGGCGGTGCCGGAGGTGCGGTTCAGCTTGCCGCCGGGCGCCGGCTTGGTCGCCGCGATCCCCGGAACCCCACCGGTGTACGTCGCCAATGGCTCCTCGGCGAGCTGAACCAGGTACCGGGCCGTCGGGCCACTGCTGGTCGGGGCGGCGGTGGCGCTGCCGGGCAGGCTGGTCAGGCCGGCCGCGGTCAGCGCCACGGCGGCCAGGATGCTGACGCCGCGTCTGGTCCGTCCGGGCCGATGTGTGATCGGTTGTGGCACGTCGTTGCCTCCACGTTCGGTGCCGACCGTCACGACTGATGACGGTGGCCGAAACGTAGGATCGGCGCCGATCTTCCAGAAGCACTCGTAACTTCGTTGTCATCTTGGAAACAAGCTCGTAACGTCGCGGGTACTTTGCGCGTCATTTTCGATCGCGAATCCGGCGCTGCCGCTGGTTGTGTCGGGCGATGCCTGTGCTCGATCCGGCCGGTGCCTGTGTTCATGCTCGTGCCGAGCCGCCTGTGCCTGTCTTCCCTGCCCGTGCCGTGCCGTCCCCGTCCCCGTCCTCGTGCCCGCGCCCGTGCCGTGCTTGTGCCCGCGCCGTGCCGTGTCCGCGCATCTCGCACGGCGCCCATGGCGTGCCTGTCTCCGTGCCCGTGCCCGTGCCCGTCCTCGTGGCCGTGGCCGTGGCCGTGCTTGTGCCCGCGCCGTGCCGTGTCCGCGCATCTCGCACGGCGTCCGTGCCGGTGTCCGCTACTGCAGACGGGCGTTCTGGTCGCGGGCATGGTTCGCCTCTTGAAGGTCTCGCTCGTCGGGTGGGTTGGCTTATCTGCGTCGGTGATAGTGGTTGCGGCGGGGGACTTGTTCGGGATCGAGCCACGCAGGTGGAACGAACACCGGGTGGCCGTCACCGCTGAGTCGGACGTGCCAGTCGCTGTGGTGGATGTGGCGATGGTGGTGGCCGCAGAGGAGGACGGCATTGTCGAGGCTGGTTTCGCCGCCGTCTGCCCAGTGTCTGATGTGGTGGGCGTCGCACCAGCGGGGTGGGCGGTCGCAGCCGGGGAAGGTGCAGCCGCGGTCGCGTAGGACGAGTGCCCGGCGTAGTGGCCCGGTGATCAGGCGACGTTGTCGACCGACGTCGAGGACCTGGCCGGCGCTGTCGAGGACGGCGGGCAGGATGGCGGCGTCGCAGGCGAGGCGGCGCACTGTATCCGGGGTCAGCGTGGGGCCGGTGTCGAGGAAGCCGCCGCTGAGCTGCCGAGTCAGCGTGTCGTAGGCGGTGGTGACGACGATTTGAGCGGGGTCGCCGCCCTTGGCGGGCAGTTCTCCGGTGCGCAGGGCGAGCCGACAGATGTCGGCGAGCGCGTCATGGCGGCGCTGCGCGGCACTGCGCGTGTCGTCGAGGCCGGTTGGTGTGGTCAGCGGGTCGATGGCGGCGCGGAGCAGGCCGGCGGTTTCGGCGTCGAGGGTGCCGGTGAGGCGCAGGCGGCCGTCGGTGAGAGTGGAAAGGCTGACGTGGCGGTCACGGGCGGCGCGCCGGGCGTCGGCGTCGAGGGCGGCCTTGGCGGCGGCGTCGGCGATCTCGGGGGCGACGTGGTCGAGGATGCGGGTGCCGAGTTTGCGCAGCAGGGTGGGCTCGAACTGCCCGGCCCAGTCGACGAGCACCGTGACAGCCTTGTCGGCGGCTTCCGGACCGGCGGTGGTGTGGACGGTGGTGACGGTGTCGGTGATGACGTGAGCCTGGTCGAGCGTGATGTCGGCGTCGGCCAGTGCCTGACGTATCGCGGGGTGGCCGGTGTCGAGGGCACTGGCGAGGTCGACGAGGCGGCGGGCCGTCGGGTTGGTGAGGTGGAGGCGTTCGCGCAGCCATATCGCCGTGGACGACGCGCCTTGAGCGATCGCCGTTTTCCTGCCGTCCAACTCTCGGATCAGGGCCAATTTGACGGCGGCGAGGCGCTGCTCGATGCGGTGGGCGGCGTCGAGCGCGGCGATGAGATCGTCCGCGGGGAGAGCCCAAACCCCCGTGTCGGCGCAGGCCGCGACCGCGGCCTCTGCCTGCCTCAGCCCCTCCAACATGACCTGAGAATAGAACGCCTGTACGACAATTCTACTGACCAAGATCGATCGGTGCGCTGTGCGCTGTGCGCTGGGCGCGGCTCCCGACCGTCTGGCCGCCTGATTGCCCCGACCGCGCCGAACGACCACCTGATCGCACCGACCAACTGACCGCCGCCGGTGGTCCGGAGCGGCATGGCCGCGCCGGCCGCCCCGACCGCGTAGGCCGCGCCGGCCGCCCCGACCGCGTAGGCCGCGCCGGCCGCCCCGACCGCGTAGGCCGCCCCGACCGCGTCGGGTGGCCCGACCGCGTCGGGTGGCCCGGCCGCGCCAAGTGGCCTAGCCGCCCCGGACGGCCCAACCGTCCCGGGTGGCCCGAATGGCGGCGCCTGGCTGAGGTGTCAGGAGCGGCGGATCAGGCCCGGCCCGGCGGTGATGTCGATCTCGCCGTCCTTGACGTCGTGCCCGGCGGCGCAGCGGAGCACCGCGTGGACCGGCTCGCCGCAGTCGTGGTGGGTGGCCCGGATGCCGGGGCCGGCCTCGTCGGCGCTCCAGGTGTCGCCCCAGTTGCGCAGTGCGGTGATGACGGGCAGCAGGTCGCGGCCCTTGCGGGTGAGTTGGTACTCGTGGCGGGTGCGCTGGCCCGGTTCCCGGTAGGGGATCCGTTCGAGGAGGCCGGCGGCGACCATCTCCTTGAGCCGGGCCGCCATGGCAGGCTCGCCGACCCCGACGCGGCGGACGAAGTCGTCGAACCGCCGGGTGCCGAGCAGCGCCTCGCGCAGGATCAGGATCGTCGAACGGCTGCCCACGACGTCCATCGCCCGGGCCACGGAGCAGTTCTCCATCGACCAGGCTTCGCGGTCTTCCCGTAGGTCCTCCATGTCATCCAGCTTACCTGGCTTGCGTTGACGCTAGCCAGGGGAATCATCGGGCGTTACGCTGGCTTAACTATGCATAAGTCAGCCGAATCTCGACCCGAGGACGTCAAGTGACCACCAGCAGCACGGCCCCGAGCGGACCGTCAGTCATCACCCGCGCGCCCGTGCGCGGTTCCCGCGCGGTGACGCTGATCGCCATGTGTCTGGGCGCGATGATCACGTTCCTCCAGATCACCGCCACCGTCTCCGCCCTGACCACCATCCAGGCCGACCTCCGGGTCGACCCGACCACCGTGATCTGGATCCCCAGCGCCTACACCCTGGTCGTGGCGAGTCTGGTGCTCTCCGCCGCAACCCTGGGCAACCGCTACGGGCGACGGCGCATGTTCGGCGCAGGCATCCTCGCGATGATCGTCGGCGGCGTCGCCGTGGCCAGCGCGCCCACCGTGGGCTGGGTGATCGTCGGCCAGTTGGTCGCCGGCCTCGGCGGTGCCCTGATCCTGCCGAACAGCCTGGCGATCCTCGGCGCGACGTTCACCGACCCGCACCGCCGTACCGAGGTCATCACCGCCTGGTCGGCCGCCTCCGGCATCGGTCTGGCGGTGGGCCCAATCATCGCCGGTGCGTTGCTGCGCCACCACTCCTGGCACAGCGTCTACGTCTCGACGATCGTGCTGGGCGTGGTCACCCTCGTCGTCACCGCCATCGGGGTGGCCGAGTCCCGGCCGAGCGCGGGACGACTCGACCTGCCCGGCCTGCTGCTCGGCACCGTCGCCATCGCCGCCGCCGTCTACGCCATGATCCAGGGCGGACGCGACGGCTACACGAGCCCGGTCGTGTCGACCGCCTGGATCGTCTCGGCCGCCGCGCTCGTCGCGTTCGTGCTGGTCGAGCTGCGCAGCAGCGCGCCGATGCTCGACGTACGGCTGTTCCGCTCGGCGTCGTTCAGCGCCGTCATGGTCGTCGCCGCCGTGTCGCTGTTCGGCTTCACCGGCGTGGCGATCCTGCTCGTCCTCTTCCACGAGCGTGCCCAGGCGCTCAGCCCGCTGGACACCGGCTGGCGGATGCTGGTGCTGTTCGGCGCGTACATCCTGGTGGCCTTCGCCGCCGGGCGGACCATCCGGCGTACCGGATTCAAGGCGCCGCTCACGGTCGGCCTGGTGCTCGGCGCGGTGGCCACCTTCGGGCTGGCGACGCAGGGTCCGACCACGACGTTCGACCACCGCTGGGCACTGTTCGTGCTGTTCGGCGCCGCCAGCGGTCTGGTGGTGGCACCGGCCACGGCGGCGGCGCTGGCCAGCGTGGCCCCCGCCCAGGCCGGTATGGCCTCCGGCGCGGTCAACGCCTCCCGTCAGGTCGGCTCGGTGCTCGGCTCGTCCCTGCTGGGCACGCTGCTCACCACCACGATGGCGGCCGACCTGCCCGACCGGCTCGCCGCCCACCAGGTGGGCGAGCCCACCCGGAGCGCCGTGCAGGCGGCGGTCGCGTCCGGCGCGACCGGTGGCGAGCCGCTGCCCGAGCCGGTCCGGTCGGCGCTCGCCGAGGCCATGACCTCCGGAGTCCAGGCCGGTCTGCGGGTCAGCGGCATCGTCTTCCTCGTCACCGCCGTTCTCGCGCTCACCCTCATCCGCAACCGCCCTCACCAGCACTAGCGAGGCAGGGCCCGACGCAGGCCGTCACGCCAGCGCCGGGCCGTCACGTCAGCGCCGGGCCCGGCGGCGCCAGCACGGGCCGGGGTACGCGCAAACACGCCCGACTTCGCGTTCAGTCGCCGATCGTGTTCAGATCCTCGATCGCGTCGGCCGGCAGCGTCAGGTCGGCCGCGGCGAGGTTCTCCCGCAGGTGCGCCAGCGTGGAGGTGCCGGGGATCAGCGCCATGGTGGGGGAGCGCTGCAGCAGCCAGGCCAGGGCGACCTGCTGCGGCGAGGCGCCCACCCGGGCGGCCACGGCGTTGAGTGTGTCGGACTGCAACGGCGTGAAGCCGCCGAGCGGGAAGAACGCGGCGAACGCGATGTTCTCCGCCGCGCAGCGGTCGACAAGCGGGTCGTCCTGCCGGTTGGCGAGGTTGTACAGGTTCTGCACGGTGACCACCGGGGCGATGGCCTGGGCCTCGGTGAGCTGGGCGAGGGTGACGTTGCTGAGCCCGAGGTGACGGATGAGGCCCTGCTGCCGCAACTCGGCCAGGGCGCCGAACTGCTCGGAGAGGGGATCGTCGCCGGTGCCCTCGGCCACCCCGACCCGCAGGTTGACCACGTCGAGGGCGTCCAGGCCGAGGTGCCGGAGGTTGTCGTGGACCTGGGCCTTCAGCTCGTCCGGCGCGAGCGCGGGGATCCAGGAGGCGTCGTCGCCGCGCCGCGCGCCGACCTTGGTGACCAGGTGCAGATCCTCGGGGTACGGGTGCAGCGCCTCGCGGATCAGCTCGTTCACCACCACCGGGCCGTAGAAGTCGCTGGTGTCGATGTGGCGTACCCCTTGGTCGACGGCCTCGCGGAGGACGGCGAGGGCCTGCGCGCGGTCGCGCGGCGGGCCGAAGACGTGCGGGCCGGCGAGCTGCATCGCGCCGTACCCCATCCGGCTCAGGGTGAGGCCGTCGGCGGGGGTCAGGGCACCGCCGGGCAGGTTGTCGCTCATGTCGTTCCTCTATCCGTTGTCGTCGCAGGTATGCGCAGGACGACTGTCCGTCGTTCGCGGCCGGACCGGCAGGGCGAGGTGTTCCTGGTTGTGACACGACCAGTCACCGGGTCACCTTCCGATCTACCGTCGAGGGCATGGACGCCACCAACCAGCTCGGCGAGTTCCTGCGGGCCCGTCGCGAGCGGATCCGACCCGAGGAGGTGGGCCTCGGCCCGGGCGTCGGCCTGCGTCGGGTGCCCGGGCTGCGGCGCGAGGAGGTGGCGATGCTGGCCGGGATCAGCGCCGACTACTACCTGCGGTTGGAGCAGGGGCGTGAGCGGCACCCCTCGGTGCAGGTCCTCGACGCGCTCGCCGGGGTGCTGCGACTGGATCCGGAGGCGACCGCGTACATGATCGGGCTGACCCGGCCGCGGTCGCGCCGGGCGGTCCGACCGGCCGCCGAGCGCGTACCGACCAGTGTGCTTCACCTGGTGGGGCAGCTTTCGATGCCCGCGTTCGTGCAGAACCGCTACCTGGACATCCTGGCGTCGAATCGGATGGCGAGGGCGCTGTCGCCGAACCTCGCCCCAGGTGCGAACCGGCTCCGCGCGGTGTTCCTGGACGCGGCGGAGCGGGAGTTGTTCCGGGACTGGCGGCAGGCGATGCAGAAGGTGGTGGGTCAGCTGCGCGCCGACTCGGCCGCGGACGCCGACGACCCCCGGCTGGCCGCGCTGGTGGGGGAGTTGTCGCTGAAGAGCGACTGTTTCCGCCAGTTGTGGGCCCGGCACGAGGTACGCGGGCGGGAGGGCGTGGTGAGCCGGCTGCACCACCCTGAGGTGGGTGATCTCGACCTGTACTGTGACAAGCTCGCTATTTCCGGCGCGGAGGGGCAGCTCCTGGTCGTCTACCACGCCGAGCCCGGTACGGAGTCCGAGCGCCTGCTCGCGCTGCTCGGCTCGATCGCCGCCAGCACCCCCGACGACGGCGTGGACAGCATCCGGCCCGGCGATCCGGCTCGCCTCTATCCCTCGGAGTGAGCCGGGCTTGACACCATCATGTTTGTGAGTGCACACTCACAAACATGCGATCCACCGCCGAGGCCCGCCGGGCCACCGTCCTGAACGCCGCCGTGTCGGCCTTCGCGCGTACCGGCTTCCACGCCACGCCGGTCACCGCGGTCGCGGCCGCCGCCGGCATCTCCGAGGCGTACGTCTTCCGGCTCTTCAACGGCAAGCTCGGGTTGTTCGTGGCGGCGGCCGAGGCGTGCTTCGAGCGGATCGTCGCGGCGCTCGAGATGGGCGCGGAGCGCGCCGGTGACGCCGGCCCGGACGAGATCCTGGACGCGATGGGTGGCGCCTACGCCGAGTTGATCGCCGACCGTGATCTCCTGCTGCTCCAGGTGCAGGCGCAGGCGGTCACGGACGTTCCCGAGATCGCCGAGGCGGTACGGGCCGGCTACCGGAGTGTCGCCACCTTCGTGCAGAACCGATCCGGGGCCAGTGACGCTCAGGTGCAGCGGTTCTTCGCGTACGGCCAGCTGTGCCACCTGATCGTGACGGCCGGCCTGGAGCAGGTGCCCGAGCCCTGGGCGCGCGCGCTGACCGCCGGTATCCGGCACCCCTGACCACCCACGTCCGAGAAGTTCCGGGCCGCTCCCTGGCGGCCCACTTTTTCCACCCATGATGTGTGTGAGTGCACACTCACTAACAGGAGGCGACAGATGAGCAGCAGCGGAATGATCACCGAGGTGGTACTGCCCGGCGTGGTCGAGCCGGACGGGCTCCAGATCGAACGACGTCCCATGCCGGTTCCGGCCGCCGGGCAGGCGCTCGTTGAGGTCGAGGCCACCGGCATCTCGTACGCCGAGCAGAGCATGCGCCGGAACCTCTACCCGGGTCAGCCGGCGTTCCCGTTCGTGCCCGGCTACGACCTCGTCGGCACCGTCCGCGCGGTGGGATCGGGCGGTGACGAGTCGCTGGTCGGTACCCGGGTCGCGGCGGTCACCAAGACCGGCGCCTGGACCACGCACGCCGTCGTGGACATCGACGACCTCACGCCCGTACCACCCGGCCTGGACCCGGCCGCGGTCGAGACCGTCGTGGTGAACGGGGTGACCGCCTGGCAGATGCTGGGCCGGGCCCGGCTGCGGGCCGGGCAGACGATCCTCGTGCACGGCGCGAACGGCGGTGTGGGGACGGTCCTCGTCCAACTCGGCCGTCACCTCGGGCTTCGGGTCATCGGCACCGCGGCCCCGCGACACCACGAGGCGCTGCGGGCGCTCGGCGTCGAACCGCTCGACTACCGAGCCCCGGACCTGGCCGGGCGCGTACGGCAGCTGTCCCCCGAGGGTGTCGACGCCGTCTTCGATCCGGTGGCCGGACCGGGCGTACGCACCTCGTACCGGCTGCTCGCTCCCGGTGGCACGCTCGTCGTCTACGGCACCGCCTCGGCCACCGGCGCCGCCCGGTCGATCGCCTGGGTCTTCGTGAAGCTGCTGGCCCGGCTCTACACCTGGAACGCCCTGCCGAACGGTCACCGGGTCGGCTTCTACAACTTCTGGGCCGGTCGTCTCACCCGCGGCGCGGCGTTCCGGCGTCGGCTGCGTACCGACCTCGGCACCGTGCTCGACCTGCTCCGCCAGGGCGTGCTGGTGCCGCAGATCGCCGCCCGCTACCCCCTGACCGAGGTCTCCGCCGCGCTGGCCTTCGCCGAGGCCCGTACCCGGCCCGGCAAGGTGGTGCTGGAGCCCTGAACCGGCTCAGCCGATGTCCTCGGCGAGGTGTCCGCGCAGGGTCCCGAGCGCCCGGGTGAGCAGTCGGGAGACGTGCATCTGGGAGACGCCGATCCGCTCGGCGATCTGGGCCTGGGTCAGGTTGCCGTGGAACCGCAGGCTGAGGATCCGGCGTTCGCGTTCCGGCAGCGTGGCGAGCGCCGGGCCGAGGGCGACGCGGAGGTCGACGAGGTCCAGCTCGTGGTCGTCCACGCCGAGGGTGTCGCCGAGTTCCATGGTGCCGTCGACTCCCACGGGGGTGGACAGTGAGGTCGACCGGTACGCCCGGGCGCCCTCCAGCCCTTCCAGCACGGCCTCCTCGGAGACGTCGAGGTGGGCGGCGATGTCGGCGACCGTCGGCGAGCGGCCCAGGGTGTGCGTCAGCGTGCTGTTGGCGGCGCTGATCGCCAGCCGCAGTTCCTGGAGGCGGCGCGGCACCCGCACCGCCCAGGTGCGGTCCCGGAAGTACCGCTTGATCTCGCCGGCGATGGTCGGGATGGCGTACCCGCTGAAGTCGACGCCGCGGCCGGCGTCGAAGTGGTCGACGGCCTTGACGAGGCCGACCATGGCGGTCTGCGTCAGGTCCTCGTCGGGCACACCGCGCCCGGAGTAGCGGCGGGCCAGGTGGCGGGCGAGTGGCATCCACGCCTCGATGGCACGGTCCCGCAGTGCCGGTCGGCGCGGGTCGTCGGCCGCAAGGGCGACCAGTTCGACGATCAGTTCGTCCGTACGCCGGTGGTCGTGAGCAGTGTCGGTGGTGGTGGCCACGGGATGGTCCTCTCCACGGGTGCCCGTCTACGAGGCCGACCGGAGAGAGATCCGAACCGGCTGCCGCCGGAGCGCATGGACGGACGGGATGCGCTGTCGAGGAGGGTCCACAACCCGGGCCTCGCCACCGCGTCATGTCGTTCGTGTGCCAGCCCCGACGCTACCCGAAAGGGCCAGCTATTACTAGCCGAAAGTATGAGTGGGCGAAGGTGGAGCGAGGTCAGGCGCACATTGGCAGTTCGCTCCCGGGCTCCTAGGGTGGTCAGGACACGGGGAGGTGGAGCGTGGTCGACGCTGGCGACGCGGCGCGTTGGCTACAGCTCAACGCACCCCGGGGTGGGCCGGACGAGCTGTCGCTCCTCGTCAACCGGGCGGCCCCGGCGATCGGCGCCACCGAGATCGTGATCTACCTGGCCGACTACACGCAGTCCTGCCTCGTGCCCATGCTGGGCGCCGGTCTGACCCGGGACGAGTTGACGATCGAGACCACGCTGGCCGGGCGGGCGTTCACGACCCTCGACGTGCAGCGAGCCGCCGAAGCCCCGGACCGACTCTGGGTGCCTCTGCTGCTCGGCTGTGAGCGGCTCGGTGTTCTGGAGGTCGTGTCGCCGGCCGCGGGGGACCCGGCGTTGGACGGTCCCGTCTGGGAGTTGGCGGTCAACGTCGCCCAGGTCCTGGTGAACCGCCGCCTCTACGGCGATGTCGTCGAGCGGATGCGACGCCGCCTCCCGATGCAGGTCGCCGCCGAGATCGTGTGGGGGCTGCTGCCGCCGCTGACCTTCGCGACCGACGATCTGGTGGTCACCGCGATCCTCGAACCGTGCTACGACGTCGGCGGGGACATCTTCGACTACGCGCTGAACGGCGACGTGCTCAGCGTCGGGCTCTTCGACACCTGCGGGCACGGCATCAGGGCGAGCAGCCTGGCGTCGCTGGTGGTCAGCGCGTACCGCAACGCCCGCCGGTCCGGCCTCGACCTGGTGGACACGGCCATCAGCATCGACCGCTGGGTGCGCTCGGAGCACCCGAGCTATTTCGCGACCGCGCTGCTCGCCGAGCTGGATCGGCGGACCGGCCGGCTCAGAATCATCAACGCGGGTCACCCCGGGGCCATGTTGCTGCGCGACGGCAAGGCGATCCGGGAGCTGCCGGGGCCGACCGCGCTGCCGCTCGGCCTCGGTCACCTGTCGGAGAGAAGACCCCGGGTGTACGAGGAGGACCTGCACCCGGGGGACCGCCTCCTCGCCTACACCGACGGCATCACCGAAGCGCGCAGTGCCGACGGGGAGCGGTTCGGTCTGGACCGGCTCGTCGACTTCGTCAATCGCGCCCTCAACGACAGCCAGCCCAGCCCGGAGACGATGCGGCGCCTGGTGCGCGCGGTCCTCGCCTACCAGGACGAGCAGCTCGACGACGACGCGACCGCCCTGATCCTGGAGTGGCAGCCGCAGCACCTCCCGCTGGGGCACCTGCGCCACGTCACCGCGCCCCACCCCTGACCGTCGAGTGGGATTTTGCACTCCGAGTGCACTTGTCTCCGGATCGAGGGCTGTCTAGCGTCACACCATGGCTGACTCGTGGACCTTCGCCGTGGCCCGTGACGACCTCGGGCGCACCACTCTCGCCGACGGCGAGGTGCCCGCTCTGCCCGACGGCGCGGCGCTGCTGCGCGTCGACCGTGTCGGTCTCACCGCCAACAACGTGACCTACGCCGTGCTCGGCGAGGCGATGCGCTACTGGGAGTTCTTCCCGCCCGGCCCGCGCGGGCTCGATCCACAGTGGGGGCTTCCGCCACTGTGGGGGTTCGCCGAGGTGGCCGCGTCGACGGCCGCCGATGTCGAGGTGGGCCGACGGGTCTACGGCTATCTACCTCCCGCCGGCCACCTGGTGGTCCGGCCGGACCGGGTGGACGCGTCCGGGTTCCGCGACGCGAGCCCGCACCGCGCCGGGTTGCCCTCGCCGTACAACGCGTACCGGGCGACCGACGGCGACCCGGCCTACCGGGCCGAGCAGGAGGATCTGCTGATCCTGTTCCGGCCGCTCTTCTTCACCTCGTTCATGCTGGCCGACCAGGTCGTCGACAACGACTTCTACGGCGCGCAGGCGCTGGTCCTGTCGTCGGCGTCGAGCAAGACGGCGTACGCCGCCGCGTGCGAACTGCACGGCCGCGGCACCCGCCTGATCGGGCTCACCTCACCGGGCAACGTCGCGTTCACCCGATCACTGGGCTGCTACGACGACGTCCTGCCGTACGACGCGATCGACACCCTCGACGCGGTCGACACCGTGTACCTCGACCTGTCCGGCGCGCCCGCGACCCGGGCCGCGCTCCGCGAACGCCTCGGCGACCGGCTCGTGCGCGACATCGCCGTCGGGCTCACCACCCAGACGCCCAACGCCGAGGCCGCCGGGGAGGTCTTCTTCGCGCCCGTACAGATGCGCAAGCGCAGCCAGGACTGGGGGCGCGACGGGCTCGACGCGCGGTTCACCGACGCCTGGCAGCGCTTCGTCCCGAAGGTGAGCGGATGGCTCGACGTGCGGGTCGGTCACGGTCCGGAGGCGCTGCGGGACGCCTGGCTCGACGTCCTCGCCGGCCGTACGCCCCCACGGGTCGGTCACGTCGTCCAGTTCTGAGCGCCCGCCGCCATCACGGCACGATGGCGTCCACGTACCCGCCGTCGACCCGGACCGCCGCGCCCGTCGTCGCGGAGGCGAGCGGCGAGGCGAGGTACGTGACCATGTTGGCGATCTCCTCGGGCTCGATGAGCCGCTGGAGCAGCGACTGCGGCCGGTGCAGGCGCATGAACTCCCGCTGGGCCTCCTCCCAGGGCAGGCTGTCACCCACGAGATCGGCGACGAGGTCCTCCACGCCGCCGGTGTGGGTCGGCCCGGCGAGCACCGAGTTGACGGTCACGCCGGTGCCGGCCGCGGCCTTCGCGAACCCGCGCGAGACGCCGAGCAGGGCGGTCTTCGAGACGCCGTAGTGGATCATTTCGGTGGGGATGACGACCGCCGAGTCACTGGCGATGTACTGCACCCGCCCCCAACCGCGATCCATCATCGCCGGCAGGTAGGCGCGGGTCAGCCGGACGCCGGCCAGCACGTTCACCTCGAAGTAGCGACGCCACTCGTCGTCCGAGATCTCCAACGCCGCCGTGGGACCGAAGACGCCGAGGTTGTTGACCAGGATGTCGACGCTGGGCAGCAGGTCGAGCGCGCGAGCCGTACCCTCGTCGGTCGACACGTCCGCGGCCACCTCGACGACCTCCGCGCCGGGGACCTCGTCGCGCAGCGCCTTCGCCGCGCGCTCCACGCCGGCGGCGGTACGGCCGTTCACGGCCACCCGCGCCCCCGCCCGCGCGAGCCCCACCGTGATGGCCGCGCCGATGCCCTGGGTCGAGCCGGTGACCAGTGCGGTCCTACCGGCGAGATCGATCTGAACCGTCATGTCCCATCCCCGTCCTTGCGCGCCACGCCCGCTTACCGCAGCCTCGACCGTATCGGTGCCGGCCGGACCCGGCAGGGTGAGTCGGACAGATCACGCCCGCCGCCGAGGCCGGTGTCCGGTCCGAGCAGAAAACCGTAATCTGACCTGCCACCGCTCGTCTCCGATCAGGAGCGGTCAGCGCGCACCGGCGCTGTTCTCGTCGAGCGCACAAGGAGTGGAACCCATGTCGTCAGCCGGTCGGGCAGTACCCGATTCCGGGTTGGTCGTCGCGGCGCGACAGGGCGACCGGCGCGCTCTCGACGACCTCGTGGCGGCCTCGCTTCCGCTGGTCTACAACATCGTCGGGCGGGCGCTGCGCGGCCACGCCGACGTCGACGACGTGGTCCAGGAGACCTTGGTACGGGTGATCCGGCACCTGCCCACCCTCAACGACCCGACGGCGTACCGGTCCTGGCTGGTGGCGATCACCATCCGCCAGGTACGCGACTGGGACCAGCGCCGACGGGTCGCCCTCAACCGGGACGCCGGACTGGACGCGATCCACAACGTGCCCGACCCCGCCTCCGACTTCGCCGGCATGACGATCCTCCGGCTCGGCCTCACCGACCAGCGGCGGGAGGTCGCCGAGGCCACCCGGTGGCTCGATCCGGACGACCAGGAACTGCTCTCGCTGTGGTGGCTGGAGGAGACCGGCGAGCTGACGCGTACCGAGATCGCCGAGGCGGCGAATCTGTCGCCGGGGCACGTCGCCGTACGCATCCACCGGATGAAGGAGCAGATCCAGAGCGCCCGAGGTGTCGTCCGCGCACTGAACGAACGACCCGGGTGCCCGGACCTGCGCGCCGCGACGGCCGAGTGGGACGGCAACCCCAGCCCGTTGTGGCGCAAGCGGTTGGCCCGGCACGTCCGCGACTGCGCGTTCTGTGGCCGCCTGGGCGCCGCCTTCCTGCCGATCGACCGGCTGCTCGCGGGGATGTCGCTGCTGCCGCTGCCGGCCGGCCTCAGCGCTCACATCCCGCAGGCGACCGCGCCCATGGTCGTCGCACCGGCCGTCGGACCGTCGTCGAACGTCGCCGGCCTGGCAGCGCACGCGCCCAGTGGCCTGCTGCCGTCCCTCGCGGCCTCGGTGGCGGTGGCGGTCACCGCGGTCACCGCGTTGGTGGTGCTGCTGCCGGCTGATCCGGCCGCCGCGCCACAGGCCGCGCCCTCCTGGGCCGCCGCGCCGCCCGCCTCGCCCACCGTCGTCGCCTCGCCGAGCAAGTCGCCGTCACCGAGCGTTCGTCCGTCCCCCTCGAAGGCGCCGGTGGTGCCGGCGGTCAGCTCCGCGCGCAAGGGCGTCGGGGTGTGGGACTTCGCGGGTGCGAGTCAGGCGTTGGCCAACTCGAAGGCCGGTTGGTACTACACCTGGGGCACCCAACATCCCGGCATCACCACTCCGCGAGGCGCGGCGTTCGTGCCCATGATCCGTAGTGCGGAGAACGTCAACGCCACAGACCTTGCCCGGGCTCGGGCGGCCGGGCCCTACCTGCTCGGCTTCAACGAGCCGGACCTGGCCGAGCAGGCGGGCATGACCGTCGAGCAGGCACTGGACCTGTGGCCGCAACTGATGGCGACGGGCAGCAAACTGAGCAGCCCGGCGGTCGCCTTCGGTGGCGCTGACCCGCAGGGTTGGCTGGGCCGGTTCATGGCCGGCGCCGAGGCCCGGGGTCACCGGGTCGACTTCATCGCCCTGCACTGGTACGGCGGCGACTTCACCACGGCGGCGGCGGTGAACCAGCTCCGGCAGTACCTGCAAGCCGTGTACCAGCGGTACAAGAAGCCGATCTGGCTGACCGAGTTCGCGTTGATCCGCTACGACGGCGGGCGTCAGGTGTTCCCGAGTCAGGAGCAGCAGGCCGCCTTTCTCACCGCGGCCACCAGCATGCTCGGCCAACTCTCCTACGTGCAGCGGTACGCCTGGTTCGGGCTGCCCGCGACCGACAAGGACAAGTCCGGGCTGTTCAGCGACGGCACCAGGGCCACGGCTGTGGGCCGCGCGTTCCAGGCCGCGCGCTGATGATCGCCCGCAGGGCCCCCGCCTGGCGGATCGCCGGTGTCGTCGTGACGCTGGCCGTGACGACGCTGGCCGTCGGCCTGACCCGGCACGCGAGCCGTACCGACCAATCCGCCGCGCCCGCGTCGTCGGCCGCCGCTCCTGCCGCGTCGGTGCTGCTCAACGGCACCGACGACGCCTTCATCCAACTGCTGCTCCCGATGGACGAGGGCGCGCTCGCGCTGATCGACCACCTCGACACCCGTCCGTCGGCCACCGACCCCGCGCTGCGCGCCGTCCTCGGTGACATCCGGACGGCGCACCGGACGGAGGTGTCGGAGCTGCGGCGTCTGCTGGCCGCCGGCAACGTCCCGGAGCAGAACATCCACGAGGGGCACCAGATGCCCGGCATGGTGACCGACGACCGCCTCGCCGAGCTGCGCGCCGCCCCCGACGCCGAGGTGCCGTCCCGGGCCGTGGGCCTGCTCCGGGCGCATCTCGAGCAGACCGTCGTGCTGTGTCGGGGCGAGCAGAACGCCGGGGGCAGCCCGGAGGTGCGGGCGCTCGCCGGCCGGATCCAGACGACGCGGGCCGCCGAGCTGAGCGCTCTGGCGGGTCGACCCGGCGCGACCGGCGATGCGGACCACTGACCGGTACGACACGGTGGGCGGTCCGGCGCGGGTGCCGCGGGCTGCCCACCGTGCCGCGACGACCGCGTACGCGGACAGCGTCCGGCGCGGTCGTACCGGTGGGGCGGTGCCGCGCGGCCAGGGTGCGGCGACCATACCGACGGCGGGTTGGCGCGGCGGTCACCGCCGTGCCCCGAGCCACGGCACCCTCGTCGGCGCGACCGCGATGGTGGGCCTGGGGTGGCTGCTCGCGATCCTCGCCGCGCCGCACGTCGACCTCTCCCCGGCCGGGCGGACGGTCGCCCTCTTCGGTCACCTGACCTGCCTGGTGGTGGGCTTCGGCGCGGTGTTGACGGTGGACTGGTTCAGCCTGCGCTGGTTGATGCGCCGCGAACCGCTCGACGCCGTGCTGAACGCGGCACGGGCGGCTCACCCACTCATCTGGCTGGGCCTGGTCGGTCTCGTCGTCAGCGGCGCGGCGTTGGGACCGGACACGTCCTCCGCGCTGGTGTGGGTCAAGCTGTTCGCGGTGCTGGCGGTCGGCGTCAACGGGCTCTTCCTCGGCCGGGTGCGGGACCGGCTCGTCGCGGCCCAGGGCCGTCCGCCCTGGGCCGCACTACTGCCCGGCGTCGCCGCCGCCCTCACCTCTCAGCTCGGCTGGTGGGCCGCGACCCTGATCGGGTTTCTCAGCGCCAATCGCTGACCCACAAACGCCCTGCGCTTCCTGCGCGCGGCGCTGACGGCGTACCCCCGGTTCTGTTGCCTTTGCTCTGCTTCACTCCACGCAACACCGCGTGTCCGGTAATCGGACGTCTGCCGTTGCCTATGGTGAAGCAGAGCAAAGGATGCGCAGGACATTGCCGGGAGGCGCGGCCGGCAGCGCAGTCCGGCCCCCAACGGGGGCTGTCGCGGACTGCCCAGCGTGCTGCGACGACCGGTACGCGAACACCGCACGGGCGTCGACTCTCGTCGGCTAGGCCGGCGGCTCGACCGCCTCGGCGAGCACCTCCAGCACGTGCCGGTACGGCTGCCCGGTGGCCCGGCTCATGCCCAGCTCGCAGGTGCGGTTGCAGGAGGCGTACGCGTCGTGCGGGCGCTCGTTCACCTCGGCGGCCTGGGCGGCGGTCGCGCCGGCGGTGACCTCGGGATGCAGCAGACCCCGGTCACCGGCGAAGGCGCAGCACCCCCAGCTGTCCGGCACGGTCACCGTGTCGGCGACCGCCCGGGCCACCGTGTGCAGGTCGTCGACACCGTCGAGGTGCACGGTCGAGCAGGTGGGGTGCAGCGCGAGCGAACCGAGCCGCCGGGGTTCGGGCAGCGCCGGCAGCAGGTGTTGGGCGGTGAAGGTGACGCTGTCGACGACGCGCAGTCCGGCGTACCGGGCCCGGTCCTCCTCCGGCAGGGCGGCGGTCAACTGGGCGAGGCCGTGGGTGCAGGACGACGCGTCGCACACCACGGGCAGCCGGCCCTGGTCGCTGGCGGCCCAGAGCACGGCCAGGGTGCGCTCGGCCATCTCGCGGTGCCCGGCCGGGTAGCCCTTGGACTGCCAGGGGGTTCCGCAGCACAGGCCCGCCGTGCCGGCCGGTACGACGACCGGCACCCCGGCCAGCTCGCACAGCCGCAGGAACGCCGCCGCCGAGCCACCGGACGGGCCGTCCTCGGCCGCGAAGACGCTGCCGATGCAGGCCGCGAAGAACACCGCCTGGGCGTCCGGCGTGCTGCGCGGCGTGGGACGGGGTGCGCCGGCACGCGGGATGTCGTCGCTCCACTGTGGAACGAGTTCG
The DNA here is from genome assembly GCF_049315225.1 of Micromonospora sp. WMMD729. Taxonomy (NCBI): domain Bacteria; kingdom Bacillati; phylum Actinomycetota; class Actinomycetes; order Micromonosporales; family Micromonosporaceae; genus Micromonospora; species Micromonospora sp. WMMD729. The sequence continues at coordinate 350,619 of NZ_CP186059.1, forward strand.
GTGCCGCCGAGGGACCGGAGCACCCCGGTGGCGGCGCGGACCACCGGCGTCGGGGTGACGTGCGCGGTGTTCAGCCCGACCCGGACGCCCGCCACGGCGGCCTTCCAGTGCCGGGCGACACCGGCGGCCGTGCGCTGGGCGCGCGGGCTGTGCCGCTCGGCGCGCAGTCGCTTCATCGCCGCCCCGGTGTCGATGCCGACCGGGCAGGCGGTGACGCAGAGACTGTCGGCGGCACAGGTGTCCACCGCCGCGTACGCGTAGTCGTCGGTCAACTCCCGGCGGCGCTCCTCGTCACCGGCGGCGGTGGCGAGGGCGATCTGCCGTTGCAGCACGATGCGCTGCCGGGGGGTGGTGGTGACGTCGGCGGTGGGGCAGACCGGTTCGCAGTAGCCGCACTCCACGCACGCGTCCAGCTCCTCGTCGACCGTCGGCACGGCCTTGAGCTGCCGCAGGTGCACGCTCGGGTCGTCGTTGAGCAGCACGCCCGGGTTGAGCAGGCCGGTCGGGTCGCACAGGCGCTTCAGCTCGCGCATGACGTCGTACAGTTCGTCGCCGTACTGGCGGCGGACGAAGGGCGCCATGGCCCGCCCGGTGCCGTGCTCGGCCTTGAGGGTGCCGCCCTCGGCGAGCACGAGGTCGACCATGTCGTCGGTGAACCGCGCGTAGCGGTCGACCTCGGCCGGCGTGTCGAACGACTGGGTCAGCATGAAGTGCAGGTTGCCGTCGCGGGCGTGCCCGAAGATGACCGCGTCGGGGTAGCCGTGCCGCTCGAACAGGTCGATCAGCCCGTCGCAGGTGCCGGTGAGGCGGGCCATCGGCACCGCGATGTCCTCCAGCAGCGCGGTGGTGCCGGGCGGGCGGGCCCCGGCGACCGCCGTGTAGAGGCCCTTGCGCAGGTGCCAGAGCTTGGCGCGTTCGCGCGGGTCACGGGTCAGCTCGGTGCCGGTGACGGCGGGCAGCCGATCGAGTACACCCCGGGCGTCGGCGAGCGTCGCGGCCAGGTGCTCCGCGCTGTCCTCGGCGAACTCGACGAGCAGCGCCGCGTGGCCGGTCACGGTCAGCCCGCGCAGGGCCGCGCTCGCGCCGGGGTCGCGCTGGCTGACGCGCAGCGCGGCCGCGTCCAGCAGTTCGGCGGTACGCGCGCCGGCGGCGAGCAGGGCGGGCAGCGCGTCGGTGGCGTCGGTGAGTCCGGGCAGGATGAGCAGCCCGGTGGCGGCATGCGGGTGGATCTCGACGGTACGGAAGACCGCCTCGGCGACGAAGCCGAGCGTGCCCTCGCTGCCGATCATCAGGTGGGCGAGCATGTCGACCGGGTTGCTGTGGTCGAGCAGCGAGTTCAGCCCGTACCCCATGGTGTTCTTCATGGCGAACAGCCGCTCGACGGTGGCCCGCGAGCCGGGGTCGGACCGCACCCGGTCGCGCAGCCGCAGCAGCCCGGCGTGCAGCTCCGGTTCGGCGGCCCGCAGCCGCTCGTCGGCGTCGCGGGCGGCGGAGTCGACGACCGTGCCGGACGGCAGCACGAAACGCAGCGACTCCATCGTGCGATACGCGTTGTCGGTGGTGCCGCAGGTCATCCCGCTGGAGTTGTTCGCCACCATGCCGCCCACCGTGCAGGCGGCCTCGCTGGCCGGGTCCGGGCCGAGCCGACGGCCGTAGCGGGCCAGCCGGGCGTTGGCCTGCCGGATCGTCAGCCCCGGTTGGAGCCGGATGCGCCGCCCGTCGTCGAGCACCTCCGCGGCACGCCAGTCGGTACGGACGTCGACCAGCACGCCCGCGCCGCCGGCCTGCCCGGCGAGGCTGGTGCCGCCGCCGCGCAGGGTCAGCGGCACCCCGGCCTCCCGGGCGCCGGCCATCAGCGCGCCCACCTCGGCCGCCGAGGCGGCGCGGACCACCGCCTGCGGCTCGAACAGGTACGGCGAGGCGTCGTGTGCCGCCGCGAGCCGCCGGGGCAGTTCGGCGCTGGCCCGGCTCGGGTCGTCGAGCCGGGAACGCAGCAGGTCGGCGACCTCGCGGGCACGGACGCCGGCGGCGGTCGGCGCGGGTACGACGGTGCTCATGGCGGATCCTCCCGGAAGGGGGCGGTCAGTCGGCCGTGTCGATCAGCAGCCGGTTCGGGGCGGTGCCGGCCGGGGCGGGCAGCCGCAGCGGCTCGCGGCCGGGGGTGATGCTGCCGAGCACCGAGGCGTGCCGCGCGCCGGTGCCCGAGGGCAGGGTGCCCGGCAGCCCGTGCACGGTCAGGTAGCCCAGCAGCGCGAACGCCAGCGCCTCCTTGGCGTCCGACGCGACACCCACCTCGTCGCTGGACGTCAGGTCGACGCCGGGCAACTCGTCGACGAGCATGCCCATCAGCGTCGGGTTGTGCGCCCCGCCGCCGGAGACCACGAGCCGGGTGACGCCGTGCGCGCGGCAGGCGTCAGCCACCGTGAGCGCGGTCAGCCGGGTGAGCGTGGCCAGCACGTCCCGTGGGTCCGGGGTGGGCACGTCGGCCAGGGCGGCGAGCAGGTACGGCAGGTGGAACAGCTCCTTGCCGGTGCTCTTCGGGCCGGTCAGCCGGTAGTACGGCTCGTCGAGCAGCCGCCGCAGCAGCGCCGGGCTCACCTGCCCGGCGGCTGCCCCGCGCCCGTCCCGGTCGTACTCCTCGGCGCCGCCGGTGAAGTGGCGTACGGCGGCGTCGAGGAGCGCGTTGGCCGGTCCGGTGTCGAACGCGAGGGGATCGGCGTCCGGCGCGACCACCGTGATGTTGGCGATCCCGCCGAGGTTCAGGGCGGCCGGGACGCCGGGCAGCCCGCGCAGCAGCAGCGTGTCGAAGAGGGCGACCAGCGGTGCGCCCTGCCCGCCGGCGGCGACGTCGCGGCTGCGCAGGTCGGCCACGACCGGAAGACCGGTGGCCTCGGCGATCCAGGCCGGCTGACCCAGTTGCAGGGTGCCCCGGACCACGCCGCCCTCGACCCAGTGGTGCATGGTCTGGCCGTGCGAGACGACCAGGTCGGCTCGACCGTCGCACAGCTCGGCGAGGGCCCGCGTGCCGGCCTCGGCGAACGCCTGGCCGATGCCGGTGTCCAGCACGCAGATCGCCTCGGTGGTGGTCGGCGCGGGTGGCAGGGCGGCGGCGATCCGGGCGCGCAGCTCGTCCGGGTACGGGTGGCTGAGCCGGCCCAGCGGTCGCATCCGCAGGGTGTCGCCGGTCAGCGTGAACTCGGCGGCGGCGGCTTCGATGCCGTCGTACGAGGTGCCGGACATCAGGCCGATCACGCGCATGGCGGTCTCCTTCACGCCCGGCCCACGGGTGCCGCCGCCGTCTCGTCGTCATCGTCGACGCGGCGGTGGTCGTACGGCTCCGGCGCCGGGTGGAACAGGCTCGACACCGCGCCGACGGCCAGGGTGATCAGGACACCGATCGGCACCAGCCACTGGGCGGCGATGGCGGTCGCGGTGGTGGTGCCGGCCGTCGTCACATCGATCTTGACGTAGCGGACGATGTAGGTCATCACCGCGACCGTGACGAGGAAGGCGATCACCGCGTCGACCTGGTTGGCCCGCTTGACGAGGCGGCCGAGCAGGAAGGCCCCGAGCAGCGCGCCGTAGGTGTAGCCGGCGATGGTCAGACCGGTCAGGTAGACGTTTCCGGTGCTGGAGCTGAACGCGCAGGCGAAGATCGCCATCAGCACCGCCCAGACCAGGGTCATCACCCGGGCCAGCCGGAGCATGGTGTCGTCCGACGGGACCTTCTTGAAGAAGCTGTGGATGAAGTCGGCGACCGTGGAGTTCGACATCGAGTTCAGCGCCGACGACAGCGACCCCATCGCCGCGCCGAGGATGCCGGCGACCAGCAGGCCGGAGATGCCCACCGGCAGGGCGTGCAGGATGAAGTTCGGGTACAGGTTGTCGGTGCTGTTCAGGCCCAGCTCCTTGAAGGTCTGGCCCTTGTTGTACGACCACAGCAGCGCACCGACCAGCGAGAACGCCGCGAACTGGATGACCACGAAGATGCCCGAGGAGACCATCGCCAACTGACCCTCGCGCAGCGTACGGGTGGACAGGATGCGCTGGACGATGAGCTGGTCCGAACCATGGCTGGCCATGGCGAAGATGGCGCCACCGATGATCGCGGTCGGCAGGGCGAACGGGCTGGTGAGCACGTGCGCGAGGTCGAAGTTGGTGTCGAAGAGCTGGAACTTGCCGGCGTCCAGCGCCTGCGAGTAGCCGTCGAACCCGATGGCGTGGCTGAGCACCGCGATGGCCAGGATCGCCCCGCCCAGGTACAGGCCCATCTGGATGGCGTCGGTCCAGATGACCGCCTTGATGCCACCGAGGTAGGTGTACACCACCGTGATCAGCGTCAGCACGACGATGATCGCCTGGTAGCCGACGTTCAGCCCGAACTCGTCGAGGAGCAGCTTGATCGGGATGGCCGAGGCGAACAGTCGTACGCCCTCGGCGAGCAGGCGGGTGAAGACGAAGGTGACCGACGCCAGGCCCTGGAGTTTCAGGCCGAACCGCTCACCGAGGTACTGGTAGGCGCTGACGAAGCCACCCCGTTTGTAGAGCGGGATGAGCACCGCGGCCACGATCACGCGGCCGATCACGTAGCCGAGGGCCAGTTCGACGTTGCCGAAGCCCTGACTGCTGTACGCGCCGCCGGGCACGCTGATCACGGTCAGGACGCTGGTCTCGGTGGCGACCACGGAGAACGAGACGGTCCACCAGGGCAGCTTGCCCTCGCCCACGAAGTAGTCCTTGGACGACTTCTGTTTGCCGGACAGGCGTAGTCCGACAGCGGCGATCACCACGAGGTACAGCACGATCACGACAAGGTCGAGTTGACGCACGGTTCACTCCCAACCAGCGGGGTTGTCAATAAGTGACGTTGGCCCACACTATCGCGAAACTTTTTGCCAGTGCCCCTCCGGTCTGGTTACGCTGTGGTCTCAGCCTGCTGATACGGGGCGGACGCGAGGCCCAAACGGTGCGTTGCCGACGGATTCTCAACGATCTGGCACGCGTCGCCGAACTGGTCAGGAAGCACTCGCCCGGTCGGCGACTGAGACACCAGCGGAAGGAACGAACACCCCGTGGACCTCAGCACCCTCGGCACCGAGACCCGCAACGACAAGACCACCGACCTCGACCGGATGTCGCCCACCGAGATGCTCCTCGCCATGAACGACGAGGACCGTACGGTCGCGGACGCCGTCCGCCGGGCCGTGCCGGACATCGCGGCCGCCGTCGACGTCATCGTGGCGTCGCTGCGCCGAGGCGGTCGGTTGATCTACCTGGGCGCCGGCACCAGCGGCCGGATCGGCATGCTCGACGCCGTCGAGTGCCCACCCACCTTCGGTACGCCGCCCGAGCGGGTCATCGGGCTGCTCGCCGGCGGGGCGGGCGCGTTCGGTGTCGCCGTCGAGGGCGCGGAGGACGACCCGGCCCGCGCCGTCGCCGATCTCGACGCGATCGGCGTCGACGACCGCGACACCGTGGTGGGGCTCGCGGCCAGCGGTCGTACCCCCTATGTGGTGGGTGGACTGGCGCACGCCCGCACGCGCGGGGCGACCACCGTCTCCGTCGCCTGCAACACCGACGCGGTGGCCAGCCGGCACGCCGACGTCGCCATCGAGGTGCCCACCGGCCCCGAGGTGCTCACCGGCTCCACCCGGCTCAAGGCCGGCACCGCCGAGAAGCTCGTCTGCAACATGCTCTCCACCGCCACGATGGCCCGGCTCGGCAAGGTCTACGGCAACCTGATGGTGGACATGAACGCCACGAACGAAAAGCTCGTCGACCGGGCCCGCCGCATCGTCGCCGAGGCCGCCGAGACCGATCTCGACACCGCCGCCGGTGCGCTCGCCGCGGCGCACGGCCACGCCAAGACGGCCATCGTGCTGTTGCTCGCGCACTGCACCGCCGAGGAGGCCGCGGCACGGCTGCGCGACGCCGACGACGACGTGCGGGCCGCCGTCGCGGCCTGACCGGCAGCGGTCAGCGGTTGACGTACGCGGCGAGGCCGCCGAGTTCCTCGCTGGCGATGAACACCGACCGGACGTTGAGGATGGCCTCCTCCACGTGTGCGTCGCAGCCCCAGGCCGAGTCGCCCCACGAGTCGGCGATCTTGATCCGGGCGGGGGCGGAGCAGCCCTGGCCGCCGCCGAGCTGGCAGTGCTCCGGATGCGGTCGCGCTGCCTGGGCCGCCGCGGCGGTCCGCATCCGCTCGGTGAGCTCCGCGGCGGCGGCGGCACGTTGCTCCGCCTCGGCGCGCAACTGCCGCTCCGCGCGTACCGCCCGGGCCAGCTCCTCGTGGGCTGCCCGGGCTTGTGCCTCGGCGGCCGTCTTCGCCTGCTCGACCCGGTGCCGCTCGATGGCCAGGGCCGCGGTGTCGGCGAAGACCCGGGCCAGGGCCAGGTCGGTGTCCTGCGGGACGCGCGGCGTGCGGTGGTACATGGCGAAGGTGCCCAACAGGCCGCCGTCGCGGGCCAGGATCGGCATCGACCAGCAGGCGGCGAGACCGGCCCGCTCCGCCAGCTCGCGGAAGTCCGCCCAGAACGGGTCGGTGGCGATGTCGGTGACGATGACCGGCTCCCGCCGGTGCGCGGCGGTGCCGCACGAGCCGACGCCCTCGCCGGTGGCGATCCCGTCGATGGCCTCGTTGTAGAACTCGGGCAGGCTCGGCGCGGCACCGTGGCGCAGGTGCCGACCGTCCGCGTCGGCGAGCAGCACCGAGACGAGCACCTGCTCGGGCGCCAGGTCCTCGATGCAGCGGGCCATCCCGTCCAGCACCTCGGCCAGGGGCGCCTGGCGCGCGATCTGCTCCAGCAGGGCGCGGTGCTCGGCCATCAACCGCTGGGCGTGCTTGACCTGGGTGATCTCCACGCCGATCACCCGGATGCCGGTCACCGTGCCGTCGACGTCGCGGCGCGGCTCGTAGGTGAAGTCGAAGAACGCCTCCCGCGCGTGCGGGCCGACGCCCAGCACGATCCGGGCGTCCCGGCCGGTGTACGGCTCGCCCGTGCGGTAGACCTCGTCCAGCAGGTCGAGAAAGCCCTGACCGGCCAGCTCGGGCAGCAGTTCGGCGACCGTGATGCCGGTACGCGCGCGTTCGGAACCGACGGCGGCGAAGAACGCCGGGTTCGCCGCCTCCACCACATGCGTGGGCCCCGCGAGGGACGCGAACACCGCGATGGACTGCCCGAACAGCGTCCGCAGATCCTCCTGCGCCGCCTGCCCGGCGTCCGAGGTGCGTACGGCGGTCGCCCGCTGGTCCGGTACCGCCGTCATGCTGTGGTCACCCCTTCCCGGTCCGGCGGGTCGGATGCCCACGCCCCGCCAGGATACGAAAAGGGCGGCGGAGTCGCCGGGGGAGGGCGCGGGTCAGCCGCTCTCGTCCACGAACTTGTAGTAGCTCATCCGGAACCGTTGCAGCAGGGCGCGCATGAACTCCGGACCGGCCTCCGGCGACACCCGCTCCGCGCCGACCGGCACGCCGTTGTCGTAGAAGTCCTGTGCGAGCGCCCCCCACTCCGGGTCGAGGACGGTCAGCGACACCGGTTGGCCCGGCTGCCACCGGAACTCGGCCACCCGACGATTGGTGTGTTGGGCGAACGTGTACAGGGCCACCCTGGTCGCCGCCTGCTCGGTCATGCCTGCCTCCTGGTCCACCACGGCTTGTTCACCACGGGCTCGGCGGGCGGAAAGCGTTCCACGCCTCGCCCGTGATCATGCCTCGGGCACGGATCTCGTTGAACCGGTCCATCGCACCGGAGAGCGCCTGCTCACTCAGGCCGGTGCCGCGCAGCCGGTCCGCCAGCACCGCCGGGTCGGTGTCCTGGAGTCGGGCCATCGTCTCCGGGCTGAGCGGCCGGTTCATCTGCTGCGTGACGAAGTCCGAGCGCAACGGCTCGGCGTTCGACTCCGGGAACGAGTAACCGTGGTCGATGGCGACCAGCCGACCGTCGGGCCCGGTCAGGTAGTTACCCATGTGCCGGTCGGTGTTGCCGCTGATGTAGTCGAGCACCGCCATCCGTTCGCTCTCGGCGGCCGGGTACGCGTTGGCGGGGCGGCCCGGGCTCGCGTTCTCCACGAACTCCTGCATCGACCCGGCCCCGTGTGGACCGTCCCAGCGCGCCGTCGTCGGCACCAGACCGAAGCCCAGATCCTCGTCCAGGCGCGAGGCGGCGACCTCACGCGCGGCCAACTGGTTCTCCGGAATGGTGGAGCGCACCTGCACGAACTCGTTCTCCGGCACGTTCGGCTTGTAGACGCCGTGCGTGCCGTCGGTGAACGTGACGTCGTACGCGTCGTTGACGTGTCCGCCGGGGTCGAGCTCGGTCATGCTGTGCACCTCCCTGCCGAGCAGCCGCAACTCGGCCTCGCTCGCATGATCGGGCAGCCGCGGATCGGCGTCGGCACCGGCCTCCGGCGTGGCGCTCCCGTCGGGGTCCGTCGGCTCCCCGCCGTCGTGCGACGTACCTCCGTCGTGCCCAGTACCGCCGTTGGAACCTGCACCGCCGTTGGAACCTGCACCGCCGTCGTGCGGCGGTCCGCCGGGTCCGCCGCCTGCGGGGGGTCCGCCGGCTCCGGGGGGTCCGCCGTGTGCCGGGCCGCCGCCGGCCGGTCCCGGCTCGCGGTCCACGTCGGGAGGCCAGTCGTCCTGCCGGGCCCTCGGCGGCGGATGCCCGCCGCCGGCCGGATCCGTGTAGCCGCGCGCGCCCGGGCCGGGGGCCGGCATGTCGGTGGAGCGCGACCCACCCGGGGTACGCCGCAGGCCCCGCAACGCCGTGCGGAGGGCGTCGAGCAGTTCGCCGAGCTTGGACAGGATCGGCCGCAGGCGGCTGACGCTGCGGGCCAGCGCCGTGAGGAGCCCGGAGACTTTGGCGGCCCACTTGGCGACCAGCGACGAGACCTGCGCCGCGACCAGGGGGGTGGCCGCGCCCAGGGTCAGGCCGGCCTCGGCGAGCCAGACCCACAGCCGGACGGCGAGGACCGAGACGAAATCGGCGATCAGGTCCCGGACGAGTTCCCGGACCAGCGCCACCAGCAGGCCCGCGCCCTCGACGACGGTCCCGATCAGGTCGGTGGCGTCCGCCAGGCCGGCGAGGTGGCGCAGGTGCTGGTCGCTGTAGCGGCGGTACGCCTCGGACGCCGGGCCCGTCCAGGTGGCGATCTCGGTGCGTACCGCCTCGGACAGCGCGGTGGCCTGCTCGCTGACCTGCCGTGAGACGTTGTGCCACGTCTGCGCGTACGCGGTGATCTGGTCCGGGTCGCCGGCCAGCCAGTCCAGGGCGTCGGAGAGCGGCTTGACGTGCTCGATGAGCCAGGCCACCCCCCAGGAAACGATCGACCCGATCGGGTCGACGCAGGTCGCCAGCACCTCCATCGAGGTGCCGAAGCCGCCGATGGTCAGGTCGACCCAGGAGCCGCTCTCGATGCCGTTGCGCAGGTCCACCAGGCTTTCGACGAGACCGAGGCCGCTGTACGAGGTGGTGGTGTCCTGCCGGGCGGCGATCAGCGGGTTCGCCACGTCGGTGCTCACCGGTGCATCCGCCCGAGGGAGGAGGAGATCGTCGCGTCGGTGTCGTGGTAGGCGTCGACCGTCTCGTCGAGCGCCCCGGCCGCGCTGTGCAACGCCTCCTGGGCCGCCGCGAGGGCCTCGGTGGCCGGGCCCTGGAGGAAGTCCAGCAGGAACGGGAGGGCCTGGCAGACCGGCAGGTGCCCGTACGCGTCGGCACCCATCCGCACGTACGCCGCCGCGTCGTGTGCGACGCCGACCCCTGCGGAGATCCGGTCGACGGAACGGGCGTGGGTGGTCAGCGCCGCCGTGGTGACCTCGAACCCGGCTGCCTCAGCGCCCACGGCCACCCCAGCTCCCGTACCCCTCTTCGTCGTCGTCGGGCACCTCCGGGAAGCGCGACTCGTAGCTGCCCACGACGGCGCGGGCGGTCTCGGAGTCGGCGCCCACGGTCTCCGCGGCGGCCTCGGCGACCTGCGGAGCCAACCGTCCCTGCGCCCGGCGCATCACGGCCAGCACCTCGGCGGCGATCTCGTCCGCCCGCCAGCGCAGCACCCGATCGTCGAGCCGCAGGTCGGTCATGGCGCCGGACGCGGCGACGGTGACCTGGACCGCGCCGTCCGCGCCCTCGGCGGTGGCCGACATCGCCGCGACGCGCTCGGACAGCTCGTGCGCGCGGGCGGCCCGTTCGGAGATGTCCGCCGCCCAGGAGGCGACGAACCGTTCGGTCGCCGCCCCGAAATCGGCGCTCGGGAACTGCGCCATCAGACCTCCCCCGTGTGACGGCTGCCGGCGGCCCGAGCGAATGTCGCCGGCAGCGGCGCGGCCACCACACGATACGCCCCCACCCTCCGACGTGGAGCCCGCGCCGGAACGGCGACTCCCGGCCGCTCGGGTGAGCGGCCGGGAGCCGTCAATCGGGTACTGGTTCGTCGGTCAGCCGCGGATCCACTGCTGGTTACTGCCGCCGGTGCAGGTCCAGATCTGCACGGCGGTGCCGTTCGCGGTGCCCGCGCCGTTGACGTCCAGGCAGAGCCCCGAGGCGACCCCGGTGATCGTGCCGTCGCCGTTGACGCGCCACTGCTGGCCGCCGCCACCGTTGCAGGTCATGATCCGCGCGCGGCTGCCCGTCGCGGTGCTCGCCACGTCGAGGCACTTGTTGCCGTAGACGGTGAGCTGGTTGCTGCTGGTGAGCGTCCACTGCTGGTTGGCCCCGCTGTTGCAGTCCCAGATCTGCACGACCGCCCCATCGGCCTGGCTCTGGCCGTTGACGTCCAGGCACCGGTTGGAGCCCGCGCCACGGATCGTCCCGGTGGGGCCGGGCTCACCGGAGTTGCCGACCGGCGTGATGGAGAGGTTGTCGAACTGGGCGGTGACTCCCTGACCCGTGCCGTAGCCGATCTGGCCGGCGACCCACGTCGAGTCGGAGGCCGTGCCGACGGTGCTGCCGTCGATGCTCGCGGTGAGGGTGCTCCCGTTGAGCGTCAAGGCCAGGGTGTGCCAGCGTCCGGTGCCCAGCGCCGAGGTGTTCCCGCTGGCCAGCGTGCGCCAGTTGCCGCTGGTGTTGTTGCTCCGGATCGACCAGGCGCCACCGTCGGTCACCCGGAAGTAGTAGCCGTTCAGGTTCTGCGGCCCCTGGTGGTTGTAGGTGTTCGCCCGCCCGATGAGCTGCGCGTAGCCGGACTTCTCCAGCAGCACGTCCGAGGAGACCGTGTAGTTGCGCCAGCTCAGGTCACCCAGCAGCGTGTACGGCTCGGCCTGGCCGGAGGTCCAGAAGATCGGCGTCTGCTCCGACATCTGCCGTACGCACCGGCCGGAGCGGCCGGCCGCGCAGGCGGCGATCTCGAACGAGCCCTGCTGGTCCATCAGGTACTTGGCCTCACGGCCGACGTCGTAGCTGTCGAAGGTATCGCTGTACGGCAGCTTCAGGGTGCCCTGCGCCGGGCTGGTCGCCGTGCCCTTGCCCTGCCCGCTGGTCGTCGTGATGCTGTAGACGTAGCCGGGCTGGACGGTGAGCGAGAAGCGTCCGCCGCTCGGCGTGAGGTCGCTGCCCCGGACGAAGTGGTCGGCGGTGTTGTTCGACCTGACGTTCGTCGACCAGACGCGGACGGTGCCGGTCGACAGCCCGCCGGTGACGGTGAAGTCGAGGGTCTGCGCCGATCCGGCGTCCATCGTCTCGATGATGGTGCTGTAGTCGCTGTTGTTCGTGGACTTGAGCGACACGTAGCTGCCGTTGTTGCGGTTGCCGCCGAGGTAGCCGCTCGATCCGTCGAGGTAGCGCCAGCCCGGTGCGGTGAACTGCGTGGTCTGTGCCATCACCCAGGCGCTCTTGCCGATCGAGTAGGCGCCGGACCAGGGCTGCTGGGCCACCGCCACGCCGGTGGTGGCCCACGGGATGTTGGGGGTGATGGCGGCGATGGCGGGCCAGTTGATGTAGCCGGTCATTTTGCCGTCGATGTAGCCACGGTTGATGCCCCGGGCCAGTGCCTGCGCGCCGGCGTTGTAGTCGTCGGAGCCGTTCTCGCTGGCCCAGAGCGCCTTGCCGGTGGAGATCGCGTTGTTCGAGCTGGGGCAGCTGGACTGGGCGCTGCGGTAGCCGCAGACGTAGTGGCTGCCGAAGACCTGCACGGCGTTGGCGAACGCCGGGTCGCGCAGCGACTCGTCGGCGGCGCCCCAGCCGAAGTCGTCCGAGGCCACGATCTTGACGCTGCTGTAGCCGCGCGAGTTGAGGGTGGAGCGCAGGTTCTTGTACCAGGTGGCGTTGTAGCCCTTCTCGTTCCACCCGCCCAGGTAGTTGATGGTCAGCCCGTGGGTGGCCGCGCAGTCGAGCCAGGCGACCAGGTACTCGATCGAGTCGTTGGACCAGAAGTTGCCGTTGCCGATCCAGCCGGGTGCGCCCCAGGCCAGGCCCGCCAGGGCGATGTTGGCGTTGCGCGCCCGCGCCTGCTCCATCAGCCACCACTCGTAGCCCCGGTTGCAGTTGATGGCGCCCCGGGTGTGCTCGTGGCTGGGCTCCGCGCCGGAGGTGGAGTTGGTGTCGCCGCCGATCTCTGTCTTCAGCAGCTGCATCGCCGCGCCACGGCCCGGCTTGAACAGGTAGTCCAGGATGTCGCTGCGCTGCGGCTCCGGGTAGTCGATCAGCAGTCTGCTGTTGCCACCGCCGCCGCTGACCGCGCCGATCCCGTCGAGCGCCCGTCCACCGGACCCGCCGTTGATGGTGATGGCGGTCGCCGCCTGCGCCGGGGAGGCGACGGCGGTCAACACGGCTGCCGCCCCCACGAGCGCCCCCGCCAGCGCGGCCGTTAACCGACGTGGACGGCGCGTGTGTCGCCATGACCAGCGTCGTGCCGCCTCGCCGGCACTCTCTCTACCGAACATCTGATTCGCCTCCTGGACCGTTCCCGACACCCGAAGCCCGTACGGCAGGTTGTCGAGCTGTCGCATGGCACAGGGGCCGATGATCGAAGATCGTTGATGAGCAGACGTCATATGTTAAGCACCGCATGGATCGGCGGTCAATGCCTCAGGCAACCTTAATTGCCACCATATGTGTGGACGGACGTCGGTAAAGGTTCGATGAATGTGCCCGGTGCGGGCCGGCGGCGAACCCTGAGGGGTCCGCCGCCGAACCGGACCCGTGGCGCGGCGGCGCCACGGGTCCCTACCGTCGCGTGAGCGTCCGGCTCAGCTTCGGGTCCACCGCTGGTTGGCGGCGCCGTTGCAGTCCCGGATCTCGGCGCGCGTGCCGTTGGCGGTCCCGTTGTTGACCAGGGCGAGGCACCGACCGGACCCGACCCCGGTGATCGAGCCGTCCGAGTTGAACCGCCACTTCTGGTTGGACTGGCCGTTGCAGTCCCAGATGATCACCGAGCTGCCGTTCGCCGTGGCGGCGCCGTTGACGTCGAGGCACTTACCGCCGAACACCCGCAGCTCCTGGGCGGCGGTCGAGGTCCAGCTCTGGTTGCTCTGGCCGTGGCAGTCCCAGATGATCGCCGCCGCACCGTTGGTCTGCGAGGCGCCGTTGACGTCCAGGCAGCGTCCGGAGGCCGTGTTGCGCACCGCCGACGTGCTGCTCGGGGGCGGGGTGGTCGGACTGCCGGTGGGCGACACGGTCGGGCTCGGCGTCGGGTCGGTGCTGCTGAACTGCGTGAAGAACCGCCACACCTCGCCCTTGGTCCAGGTCCGCGCGCCGCTGTCTCCGCCGCCGTCCACCGGGCCGGGGGTGTGTCCGCCGTCGAAGGCGGCCCACACCACGGGATAGCCGGACCGGCAACCGGAGTACGTGGTGGTGATGTGGGTCAGGCTGCCCGCTCGCGGCTCGGGCGGGCTCTGCGCGGTGCACCCGTTGTTGCGGACGAACGTGTCGCGCAGGGACCGTCCGGCGGAGACGTTGAGCACCGGGTCCCCGATGCCGTGGATGCCCATGTACGCGATCGGCTGGGTGCCGCCGCTGCACCCGCTGAGCTGCCCGCCGGAGTAGACCGCGACGGCGCGGAAGACGTTGGCGCGGGAGCAGGCCAACGAGTAGCTCATGCCTCCGCCGTAGCTGAAGCCGAGCGCGAAGAGCTGCGACGTGTCGACACAGAGGTCGGCCTCGATCAGGTTGATCATGTTGTCGACGAAGGTGATGTCCTGACCGCCGGGGTTGGCCCAGCCGTTCCCGTTGCCCTGGGGGGCGACGAAGATCGTGCTGTTGTTGGCCTGCTGGCGCAGGCCGTAGTAGGACCAGGCCGCACCGTCCGATCCGCCACCGTCGACGTCGTTCATGGTGCCGCCGTTCCAGTGGAATCCGAAGATCAGCCGGTACGGGTGGTTCCGGTCGTAGTTGTCAGGGATCCGCAGGATGAAGCTACGGTTCTGGCCGCTGCTCTGGATGGACCGTTGACCGCTGGTCAGCGTGGGTGCCTTGCCGCACCCGGCGGTTGCGGCCGCTGCGACGTTCGCGGCCGACGCGGTGGTGCTCGCGCCACCGGTCACTATCGCCGCACCCACGGTCGCGACGACGAGCGCCGCCGTCGCAAGAGAACCGAGGATGGGTCTACGTCCTGTCATGATGGGCTCCCGCCAATCGGCACGAAGGAAACAGGTGAGGGGATCCACGGCGGCCACGACACGCCACCGCTCACCGCTGCCGACGCCGCTCGGCGCGGACGAAACCCCGACGCGGTGTGCCCACGGCGACCGGTCGGCTCGTCGCCACGGGTGTGCACCGCTGGTCTCGCTGCCCAGGCGGGACCAGAGGGTCGTCGAATCGTCGGTGGCCCATGCCGTACGCCCGAACGCCACGCGACCGACCGTCGCTACGGCCGAATCGATTCGGCCCCGACGCTAGATCTGGCAGTGAAATATGTCAATGCTGTGTCGAGTGGGTTGCGACCCGGTCCCAGCGGCCGGCACTACGACGCCGTTCGTACCTTGCTGAGGTGTTTGGTGATGCGCAGCAGCACCCGGTCGGGTGGTCCGTCGGCGAAGGTGGCCGTGTCGGAGAGCGCGGCGATCAGCGGCAGTCCACGGCCGCCGATGGTGAGCGGCGCGGGAAGGTCGGCGGTGAGCTTGGCGACGTCCGGGGTGCCGCCCCGGTTGCCGATTTCGAGCAGGCAGACGTCGTCGTCGATGCTGATGGTGATGTCGACTGTGCTACCGGGATCGGCGTGGATCACCGCGTTGGAGCACGCTTCGCTGATCACCACGGCCAGGTTGGCGCGGACGTCGTCGGCGACGTCGGTCAGGCTCAGCAGGGTGGCGAGGACGTGCCGGGCCCGGGCCACCGTCGACGGCTCGCGGGGGAGTGACAGTGTCATGCCGACCCGCATCGCGTCGCTCCTTTCCAGGCCTGTGCGTCGCCAGCCCGGACCACCCTGTCATACCCACGGCCGGGCACCCCGATACCCGGTTCGCCACGACAGGTCAGGATCTCTTCCGAAAGCGGTCGGCGTCGGGTTCTGGCACGGTAGGAGACGAACAGCGGCCGAGCGACCGCAGGTGAGGGGGAGTGGTGGATTTCGCGTTGGCAGCCCGGCGAGGACGGGTCGGCACGGTGGTGGAGGTCGCCGGCGAGCTGGACATGAGCACCACATCGCGGCTGCGGGACGGGCTGCTCGAGGTGGTCGCGAGCGGGGCCCGGGTGGTGGTGGTCGACCTCACCGCCGTGAGGTTCATGGACTCCAGCGGCCTGGGCGCACTCGTGGTGGCCTACAAGGAGTTGCGGGCGCGGGACGGGTGGCTCGGTCTGGCCGGCGTCCAGCCGCCGGTACGCAAGGTGCTCTCGGTCACGTCGGTGGACCGGGTCATCGAATCGTTCGACACCGTGCAGGACGCCGAGGAGGCGTCCCCGGCGACGCCCTGAGTGTCGTTCAGTGGCTGCTGGCGCGGGAGATGTCGGCGCCGCGGACGCTGCGTCGTGGCCCGTGGCCGTCGTACCAGTCGATGACGAGCAGGGTCGCGTCGTCGGCCAGCACCGGGCCGGCGATCGCCAGCACCCGGTCCGAGAGGGCCCGGACCGCCTCGCGCGGGTGCAGATGGGCGATCTCGAGCAGCGCCGCACCCAGGTCCAGGCCGGCGGCGTTGCGTTCCCGCATCCCGTCGGTGACGATCACCAACCGGTCGCCGGGGACCAGCGAGATCTCCGCGCTGCGGTAGCGCTCCTCGGGGAACATGCCCAGCGGGAAGTTGCGGGGCAGTTCCACCGGTACGACCCGGTCGCCACGGACCAGCAGCGGCGGGATGTGCCCGGCGTTGAGCAGTTCGCAGCGACCGGTACGCAGGTCCATCCGGCCCAGCACGGCGGTCACGTACGCGCCGGGCACGTTGGCGTGCTCCGCGAGTGCCCGGTTGGCCTGGTCGGCCTGCGCGACGAGGCTGTCGCCACGACGGCGGCTGTTGCGCAGGCTACCCACCCCGAGGGTGGCGGTCAGGGCGCTGGCCACGCCGTGCCCCATCGCGTCGGTGACGCTGACGTGCAGCAGGTCCCGGGCCAGGCTGTAGTCGAAGGTGTCCCCACCGACACTTGCCGCCGGTTCCAGCCATCCGGACAGCGCGAAGGCGCCGGCCTCGCAGGTGAACGCGGCGGGCAGCAGTCGGCGCTGGATCTCCGCCGAGAGGGTGAACGGGGTGCTGCGCTGACCCCACTCGAACAGGTCGGTGTGCCGGCGGTTGGCGATGACCACGAATGCCAGGGCGTGTGCGGTGCGGGCGATCTGCGCGATCACCTGGTCGTCGGGCTGCTCGGGAAGGTCGATCTCCAGAAGGCCGATCGCCTCGCCGCGTTCGGTGACCGGTGCCAGCACCGTCCACCGGCCATCGCCCTGCACCACCTGGGTGCTCTGCTGCCGGAGGACCTGTTCGCGGGGCCCCCGTCGAACGGCAGGACCTCGGCCGCCTCCTCGTCCTGGCGACGGCCCGGACCATCGGGGGCCGGTTGGTGGGTCAGCCGGACCAGCGCGCGGCCGCTGAGGTCGGCGATCAGCAGCGAGACACGGGACGCGCGCAGGGCCGCGGCGATGGTGCCGGTGACGGCCTCGACCGCCTCCACCGGGGCGGCGTCCTCGGCCACCTGCAACACCCCGGTCAGGACCGACTGCTCGCTTTCCGCCACCCGTCGAGCATAAGCGCCCGTCCTCCGGGCACCGCACCGTCGGCACCCGCTGCTGCGTAGTCGTGCAACTACTTGTCCGGCCGGTGCAACTTCCCGGTACGGCGGCTCCGTTCTACCTCCGGCACAAGGAGGCAGTCGACGTGAAAGCCGAAGACGAGCAGGCATTCCGCGAGTTTGTGACGGCAGAGATGGCATCCCTGCGCAAGCTGGCGTACGTGACCTGCGGCGACTGGCACACGGCAGAGGATGCCGTTGCCAACGCGCTGGTCAAGCTCTACCCGCGCTGGCGCAAGCTGGATCGACCCGATCTGTACGTCAAGACCATGGTCTACCGGGCCGCGATCGACGAGACCCGTCGGCCCTGGCGGCGGGAGCGACCGGCCGGTGATGCCATGCCGGACGTGGTGGTGCGGGACCCGGCCGCGGCGACCGACGAGCGGATGCGGCTGCGGGTGGCGCTCGACGCCGTACCGGCCCGGCAGCGGGCCGCGGTCGTGCTCCGGCACTACCTGGGTCTGAGCCTGGAGGACACGGCGGGCGTCCTGAACTGCACGGTCGGCGCGGCCAAGAGTCAGGCATCCCGTGGCCTGGCGAAGCTGCGCGAGTCACTCGCCGGCGAACGCGTCAATCTCACCGGGAATCCGATGGAGGAGTGGACCAATGCAGTTGCGTGACCTCGTGGACACGGTGACCGGAGACGAGCCGCCGATGGCCCGTACCGTCGACGACATCGTCGCGTTGGGGCGGCGGGCCGAGCGGCGTCGCCGCGCCGGGTTCGCCTCGGCCGGCGCGGCCGGCCTCGTCGCGGTCGCGGTCGCCGGGGTGCTCGTCCTGCCCACGGTGGGCGGCGAGCAGAACGCGACGCCGGCCCCGGCCGGCGCGACGACGTCCAAGCCCGACCAGGCCGCGTGGTCCGACGCCCCGCCGTTCACCTTCACCTTCACCGGGTACGACGCCGGCACGCTGCACGTGCAGGACCCGATCGTCGCGTCCACCGCGTACCAGATCGCCTCCGTCTACTCCGACGGTCACGACTCGAACGACCGGCCGGTGACCGAGGAGGAGGCCACGGCCCCGGACCCGGGCCTCAGCATCGAGCAACAGAAGAGGCAGGCGGCCGGTGGCAGGCCGAACCTGTGGGCGTACCTGACCGTCTACCGGCCGGGCGCGTTCGACCCCGCCGGAATCAGGGGCGGCACGAACGTCAGCGTGGCGGGTCGCAAGGCCGTGCGGGCGACCCTGCCGGTCGGCCTCGACCCGCGCAACGAGGCGGACACGCGCAACAAGCTGTTCGCCTGGGAGTACGCCGACAATGCCTGGGCGGCGGTCACATCGATCTCCACCGACGCGGCGACGCCGACCTTCGAGGACCTGGGCGGCCTCGTCGAAGGGCTGAAGCCCAGCACGCCGAAGCCGGCCCTGGTGCCGTTCACGGTGGGCTACGTGCCGGCCGGCTACGCGCCGTTGCAGATCGGCACGCACGCCATGCCCGGCCTCAGCGGCATCGCGGCGGCCCGCGCCGGTGACTACGGTGGCGCGACGTACACGAGGCCGGCCGCGCCCACCTCGGGTCTGACCGCGCCCTACGACTCGGCCGAGGACGGCATCGCGGACGGCTTCCACATCTTCGTCACCCCGAACACCAGCTCGAACCAGTCCCCCGAGCCCGGTGCCACGAGGTGTCACAAGGCGTCCGACGAGAGCGGCCGGAACGCCGGCGGCTTCTGCAATGTCTGGAGTGCCGACGGCGCATTCGTCCTCCAGGTCAGCTCTCAGGGGGTCGGCGGCCACCTGTCGCAGGCCGAGTTGGAGAGGGTCGCCCGGGGGATCACGGTGGCCGACGTGCGGAACGAGTCGACCTGGACCCCGGCCGCGCGGGCGCTACGGCCGTAGGGGGCCTGCGCCACGGCGGTGATCGCACGTACGGGTGCGGTCACCGCCGTGGCCGGCTACAGGAATTCGCTGCGATAGGTCGGTGCCAGGTCCACGGCGCGCTGACGGCGCTCCGCGAGCTGGTCCTGCGACAGTCGCGGCGGCGGCGCGTCCCAGCCGTCGACGATGTCGCCGATCCGCGTGAAGTACTCCTCCTGGCCGGCGGGCGTGCACATGCACAGCATGCGGGCGGGCGCACCGGAGACGTTGCGGAAGTTGTGCGGGGCGTTGGCCGGGATGTTGACGGTGGACCCGGCCGGTACGACGTGCTTCTCGCCCCGGAAGGTGAACTCGATCTCGCCCTCGAGGACGGTGAACATCTCCTCGAAGTCGTGCCGGTGCGGCGGCGGGCCACCACCGTCCGGCACGCGCATCTCGATCAGGCAGTACGCCCCGTTGGTCTGCGCACCGGTGATCAGCATGGCGTACGTGTTGCCCACCAGCGAGACGTACGTCGTGCCGGGGTCGTCGGGGCTCGCCACGGTCAGCGAGCGCGACGGGTCGTCGTCGGGAATCATCGCGGTCCTCTCGGTCGATGACGGGATGGGATCAGGCGTCGAGCACGTCGACGACGACCTTGCCGCTGGGCAGCGCCCCCATCGCCGCGTCGGCGTGCAGGGCCGGCAGTCCGGCCAGCGGCACCCGCCGGGCGATGTCGACGTGTAGTTCCCCGGAATCGACCAGGCTCACCAGGTGCGCGAGTTGGCCGGCGTCGCTGCGTACGAAGAGGTCGACGCCGCGTACGTCCCGGGCCTCGTCGCTGGGTGCGGGCATCCAGACGGTCGTGTTGACCAGTACCCCGGAAGGACGGATCAGGGTGAGCAGCCCGGCCAGCCGGGCCGGGTCGATGGGCGCCAGGTTGAGCACCACATCGACCGGTTCGGCGACCGCGGCGGCCACGTCGGTGGTGGTGTGGTCGACGACCTCGTCGGCGCCCGCCGAGGCGACCGCCTCGCTGCTGCCCGGACCGGCGGTGGCGATGACGTGGGCACCGGCGTGGTGGGCGAGTTGGACGGCGTACCTGCCGACCGCGCCACCCGCGCCGTTGACCAGCACGCGCTGCCCGGTGGTCAGCTTCGCGTGGTCGAAGAGCGCCTGCCAGGCGGTGAGGCCGACCGCGGGCAGGGCGGCGGCGTCGGCCAGCGGGATGCTCGCCGGTGCCGGCGTCAGGACGTCGGCCGGTGCGAGAACGTACTCGGCGGACGCCCCGGCCTCCGTCATCGGCAGGAACCCGATGACCCGGTCGCCGGCCTGGAAACCGGTGACACCCGCGCCGAGGGCGTCGACCGTGCCGGCCACGTCGAAACCGGGAGTGTGCGGCAGCGTCACCGGGATGGGGCCCTGCATGAAGCCGGCACGGATGTTGCCGTCCACCGGGTTGAACGAGGTGGCGGCGACCCGAATCCGGATCTGTCCGGCGCCGGGGACCGGCTGTTCGACGTCCTCGAAGCGCAGGACCGACGGCTCGCCGTACTCGTGGAAACGCACTGCCTTCATCACAGGGCCCTCGTCTTCTCTCGTCACTATGCTTCGTATTCGAAGCACCTCTTGACCATAGCATGCTTCATGTTCGAAGCAAGTGTGGTCGTTGTGAGCCGGCCGACAGGGCCCTCAGCGCTTGGCGCGGCCCGGGCGGGGCTTGGCGGATCGCGGCGGGTTGGCGCGCATGTGGTCCCGGACGCGGCCGAGAACCGCGCTGATCGCGGCGAGGTCCCGCTTGCTGATCGGCGCGAAGAGCAACTGCCGGACGCGGTCGACGTGACCGGGCAGCACGTGGGCGACCAGTTCCCGGCCGGCGTCGGTGACGGTCACCATGACGCTGCGTTCGTCGTCCGGCGACGGCGAGCGGGTGATCAGGCCCCGCTTGTCGAGCAGGCCCGCCTGGTACGTGAGCCCGCTGCGGCTGTAGACGACGCTGTCGGCCAGATCCGTCATCCGTAGCCTGCCCTCGGGTGCGTCCACCAGCCGGGCCAGGAGCTGGAACTGCACGTAGCTGAGGTCACCGTCGGCGCGTAGGTGCTCGTCCACCGCGTACTGAAGGAGGCTGCTGACCTCCATCAGGGCGAAGTACGCACCGAGTTGTTCCGCGTCGAGACCGGGTGTCGGGTCGCTCATCCTGCGACGATACGTGCGTCGGATTCGACGTGTGCCGTCGACCGACGTCCGGCCCGGCGGTCTACTTCTGCTCGATGGCGAAGGCGCCGCCGCTGGTCGCGGCGCGTTCGCCGAGGTCCTGCCACGCGGTGCCGTCGAGCCCGAGAACCTTCAGGAGGTACGCGGAGACGGCGTCGGCGACGAGTGCCACCCGCGCCGGGTCCTCGTCGGTGGTCTCGGCGACGCTCTCGCCGGCGATGCCGCCGAGGGTGTGGTGGCCCTCGGTGATGGTGAGCATGCTCTTGGGCGCAGGGCTGAGGTGATAGGCGTCGGTGAACCAGTCCGGCCCGCGGGTGGACATCGCCGACCGGTCCTCTCCACCGGTGACGACCAGGGCCTGCGTGGTCATGGTGGAGTAGTCGGGACGCATGAACGGCAGGTGCTCGGCCGCGAACGGGGTGAGGCTGTCGCCGGTGCCGGTCGCCGCGATGAGGACGCCGGCCGTGACCGTGCGGTGGGAGAAGTCCTCGCCCGGTGTGTCGTCGGCGTCGAGCACGCGAGCGCCCAGCAGGGTACCGACCGTCTGGCCGCCCCAGGAGTGCCCGACGGCGGCCACCCGTCCCTCGTCGGCGCGGCCGCGCAGGCCCGCCTCGTCGAGGATGCCCCCGAGGTTGTCCAGGATCGCGTGCAGGTCGGCGATCCGTACCCGCCAGATGGTGCCGAACCGCGGGTCGTCGAACCCGATGCCGTTGCGCCGGGAGTCGAGATGGGTGGGTTGGACGACGACGAACCCGGCCGCCGCCCACCTGTCGACGAGCGGCTCGTAGCCGTCCATCGACCAGGCGTTGCCGTGCGAGAACACGATCACCGGGAGGTCCCGGCCAAAGGTCGGTGCGGTGACCTTGACGGCGAGGTCGATGCCGCGTCCCACGGTCGGCACCCGGATGGGCTTGACCGCTACGAGCCGCTGGGTTGCCTGTTCGGTGTGCATGGTGCGCTGTTTCCTCTACGGGTAGGTCGGTCTGCCATACTTTGGCGGAACCGTGTTCCGTCAACCGTAGCGGAACAATGTTCCGCCAACAAGGAGGGGCTGTGACCGACTCGCGCGGCGCGCGTCACGAAGGCGTCCGGCGTAACCGCGAGGCTCTCCTCGCCGCAGCCGCCGCCGTCTTCGTGGAGCAGGGCGTACAGGCACCCATCCGGGACATCGCCGGACGCGCGGGGGTGGGTCTCGGCACCGTCTACCGCCACTTCCCGAGCCGGGCGGAGTTGGTCGTCGCGGTCTACCGCCACCAGATCGACGAGTGCGTCGCCCTCGCCGCCGCGTTGCGGGACGACGCCATTCCCGCCGGCGAGGCGCTGACCCGGTGGATCGGCGCTTTCGTGGAGTTCCTGGTCACCAAGCACGGTCTGGGCGTCGCCCTGCAGTCCGAGGACCCGAGCCTGCTCACCCTGCACACCCTCATGCTCGACAGCCTCGTCCCCGCCTGCGCGTCGTTGATCGACGCGGGCGTGGCGGCGGGCGACATCGATCCGGCGGTGACCGCGCACACCCTCATGCGCGCGGTAGGGAATCTGTGCATCCTCGGTCCCGGCTACGAACGTGCCGACGCGCAGGACATGGTGGCCCGGCTGCTCGTCGGCTGCCGCCGCCGGCCCTAGAACGTCGCTTGGGTCACTCGTCGAGCAACAGGGCGGCGACCGCCTCCGGCGCTTCACGCATCGCGTCGTGCCCGGTGGGCAGGTCGTGGACCTGCCAGTCGGGGTCGCCGTCGAGTCGTGCCCGGAGTTCGCGGAAGGGGGTGCCGTCCCAGCCGGAGCAGTAGACGAATTCGCGGCGCGGGACCTGGGCGACAGCGCCGGTGAGTCGGATCGCCTGTAGGAACGAGGCGAGCGGGTGCGGCCGACGGCGGGGGTCGCCACCGGCCGGCGGTCGGACGGCGTAGCCGGTGGCCGCCGCGCCGGCGGCGAACATCTCCCGGAACCGGTCACTCGTCGCCGACCAGCACGACTCGCCATCGCGCGGAACGTAGGCGTCGAGGTGTACCAGGCGTGCGACGCGGCCCTCCGCGCGGTCGGCGGCGGCGGCGATCACCATGCCGGCGTAGCTGTGGCCGACAAGCGTCGCGTCGGTGATCCGGTGCTGATCGAGGTGCCGCAGCACGTCGTCGGCATGGGTGTCGAGGTTGGCGGTCGCCACCGTCGCGTTGTCGTCACCCGGTCGTAGGCCGGTCAGGGTCAGGGCGTGCACACGGTGGCCGGCGTCCACCAGGAGCGGGACCACCGCCTCGAACGCCCAGCCACCCTTCCAGCCGCCGGGCACGAGCACGAACGTCGCCATCTCTTCCTCCTCTTGCGGCCCCCGACGCAGCATGGCGCTCCATCTGACGTGGGTCGATACGCGGGAGGTCCCTCAAGCGCTTGACGACTCTAGCTAATAACATTAGCTTTGAGGCTATGACTGATAGCCAAGGTGTGGTCGAGAAGGCCGGATGGGTCGCCCGGCCGGGGTCGGTGGGCCCGATTCGTGGGCTCGCGCTGTGCCTGCTCTTCCTCCTGGAGTTGGCGGTGCTGGCCGTCGGCGTCCGCTGGGGGTGGGCGCTGGGGGCGCCTCTCCCCGCCCGCCTCCTCGCCGCGGTCGCGGTGCCGTCGCTGCTCGCCGGGCTCTGGGGCGCGCTCGGTTCGCCGCGTGCCCGGGTGCCGCTCCGCCCGCCGGCCAAGCGGGCGTTCCAGGCCGGGTGGTTCGTGCTCGGCGGCGTGATGCTCGCGCTGCTCGGGCAGGTGTGGCTCGGTGTCGGGCTGGTCGTCGTCTGGGTGGCCGTCACCGTCCTGCTGCGTGGAGCGGCATGAGACGGCGTCCGCGTCCGCCGAGGAGCGCCCACTGGTAGCGCCGGACCGAAAGTTTCGCGCACCTTGGCAGCGGCGCGCGCCTCCGCTACCTTCATGGGAACGCTCCCACGAACTTAGATACATCAATGTGATCAGGAGGAAACACGACGTGGCTATCCTCTCCCTCCGGCGGCGCAGATCCACGGCCCTCAGCGTGGCTGCGGTCGCGGGCGCCACCGCTGCCGGCGTCTGCCTCGCCGTCGGCAGCGCGTCCGCCGGCACGATCTCCGGGCCGCTCTACCGCGATCCGACGTCGGCGGTCGTCCGCTGGGTCGCCGCCAACCCCGGCGACTCGCGCGCCGCCGTCATCCGCGACAAGATCGCTAGCCAGCCGCAGGCCCGCTGGTTCGCCAACTTCAACATCTCGACCGCGCAGTCCGAGGCCGCCGCGTACGTCGACGCCGCCAACGCGGCCCAGCAGATCCCGGTGCTCTCGGTCTACCAGATCACCAACCGGGACTGCGGCGGCGCCAGCGCCGGTGGGGCGCCGGACCTCAACCAGTACCAGAGCTGGGTGTCCAACTTCTCCCGCGGGCTGGGCAACCGGACGGTCATCATCATCCTGGAGACCGACTCGCTCGCCCTGCTGACCTGCCTGAACAGCAACGAGATCAACGCCCGCAACCAGGCCATCTCGACGGCCACCCGCACCATCAAGTCGGCCAACCCCAACGCCAAGGTCTACCTCGACGCCGGCCACTCCACCTGGAACAGCGCGGGTGAGACGGCCAACCGGCTCCGGGCCGCCGGGGTGCAGTACGCCGACGGCTTCTTCAGCAACGTGTCGAACTACAACCCGACCTCCAGCGAGGCGAACTTCGGCCGAGCGGTGATCTCCTCCCTCAACGGCATGGGCATCTCGGGCAAGCGCCAGGTGATCGACACCAGCCGCAACGGTGGCGCCAGCGGAGACTGGTGCGGTGACGACAACACCGACCGGCGCATCGGCATGTACCCGACGACGAACACCGGCGACAGCAACATCGACGCGTACCTCTGGGTGAAGCCTCCGGGTGAGGCCGACGGCTGCCGCTACACGGCCGGTTCCTTCCAGCCCGACCTGGCCTTCAGCCTGGCCAACGGCGTACCGAACCCGCCCACCACGGCCCCGCCGACGACCCCGCCGCCGACGACCGCCCCGCCGACCACGCCGCCGCCCACCACGCCGCCCCCGACCACCCCGCCCCCGACCACCACGCCGCCGCCGACCGGTAACGGCTGCTCCGCGTCGGTGGCGCTCAACCAGTGGTCCGGCGGCTTCACCGCGAGCGTGACGGTCACCGCCGGCTCCGCGGACATCAACGGCTGGACCGTGACCATCACGCTGCCCAGCGGCGCCGCGGTCACCGGGGTCTGGAACGCGCAGGCCAGCGGCACCAGCGGAACCGTCCGGTACACCAACGTGGGCTACAACGGACACGTGGGCGCCGGGCAGTCGACCAACTTCGGCTTCCAGGGCACCGGCACCGGTCCTGGCGCGACGGCCAGCTGCGCGGCCGCCTGAACATAGCCCGTGTCACGGCCCGGGGCGGAGGACCACCTCCGCGCCGGGCCGTGTCGCATCCCGGGGTACGTGTTCCAGTGGCGCTCTCCCGCTTCTTCTCGCACGGGACAGTTCGTGACCCGCGAGCAGCGCCAATGCCGTGGCCGTCAGCAGTCCACCGAACAGCGGGACGACGCGTACCCCGGCCGTCGCGAGCAGACCCGCCCCGATGAGCGATCCGGCCGCGAGGCCGACGTTGAAGGCGACGCTGAGGCTGGCCGACGCCATGTCGGTGCCCGACGGGGCGACCTGCATGATGCGGTGCTGGATGCCCGCGATCAGCGAGCTGAACGACATCCCGGCCACGGCGAGCAACGGGATCGTCGCCACCTTGCTCGCGCCCATCGCCCAGAGACAGAGCAGCGCGGCGGTGATCAGCCCGAGCAGACCCAGCACGACACCGAGCGGAAACCGGTCCAGGACACGGCCGACCGCCCAGGTGCCGACGACGCCGAACGAGCCCTGGACGAAGAGCAACGCGCCGAGCGAGGCTGCGGCGAAGCCGCTCACGTCGAGAAGGAAGACGGTCATGTACGTGAACGCGCCCATGGCGCCGGTGACCGCGAGAACGGTGGCGGCGAGGAGCACGACGAAGCGGTGCCGGTCCGGCATCGACCCGAGGTCTCCGGGGCTCTCGCGCGGTGTACCGCCGCTCGGCAGGAGCAGGGCGACCGCAACGCAGATGGCGAAGCCGAGGAGGGCCATCGCGGCGAAGGCGGACCGCCAACCGTACTGCCCGGCCAACCAGGTACCCAGCGGTACACCCAGGACCGGCCCGAGCGCGTTGCCGATCGAGAGTCGCGCCACGATGCGGCCCCGGATGTTCGCGGGGAACATCGAGATCGCCACGGGAAACACCACCGCCCAGAAGACGCCGTTGGTGGTGGCGGACACCAGCCGTGCGGCGAGCAGCACCTCGTAGGAGTTCGCGAAGGCCGACACCGTCGTCGCTGCGACGAACACCCCCAGGGTGCCGACGAGTAGCGGGCGCCGTGGCAATCGCTGAGTGATCCGGGTCAGCGGTAGCGCCACGATCATGACCACCACGGCGTACCCGGTCACCAGCAGGCCGGCCTCGGACCTGGACCGTCCCAGGTCGGACGCGATCAGCGTGAGCAACCCGATCGGCAGCACCTCCGTGGTGACGTAACAGAAGGTGGCTGCGGACAACGCGGCGAGGGCATAGGCCGCCCGTCGAGGGTGCGCCATGGGCTACCTCCCAATCCCGTGGACGCTAGGCGTCCGCCAAGCTGATTCCAGCTAATCCAGGTTAGACGGTAGCATTGATCAATCGATGTCGGTCTCCCTCGTGGCGTATCGATCTGGTCGCCGAGACATTATGGGCCGGTCAGCACGCCTCACCGCATCGCTCGGAGGGTGAACCCTGAGGAAGGTCAACCACCATGAATGCTTTAGGTGGTAGCATCGCCGTATGCCGCTCGATGTTTCCGAGCTGCCGCTGGTCGGTGGGCACCCGGTGCTCGATCTGGTCAACACCCTCGAGCGAGGGGGCAGCTCACCGCCGCACGACTTCCTGTCCGACAGCTCCGCCCTGTTGCGCTGGTCAAGCCGGGTGGGCGTGCTCAGCGACGCGGAGTTCCGCCAGGTCAGCAGGGTCTGGCGCGACGAGCCGGCGGCGGCGCACGCGGGGCTCGCCGCGGTGCGGGACATCCGCGAAGGGCTGCATGTCGTCCTGCTCGCCCTGACCACCGACGCGGACGGTGACCCGGCAGGTGATCCTGTCGCGGCCGGCGCAGCGCTGGTCGCCCTGCACGAGCGCTGGTCCGGTGCGGCCGCTCGGGCGCGTTTCGTGCTCGAGCCGTCGCGGGTACGGCTGGCCTACGGCACGGTTCCGGCCATGTTGGTGCCCGACCGGCTCGCCGAGGCGGCCCGGGACGTCATGGTGACGGCCGACCTGACCCGGGTGCGCCGCTGCCCGGTGGGCGAAGGTGGCTGTGGCTGGCTGTTCCTGGATCAGAGCCGCAACGGCTCCCGTCGCTGGTGCCGCATGGCGGACTGCGGCAATGCGGTGAAGGCGCGACGGCTCACCGAGCGCCGGCGCGCCGGCCGACCGTCGCGCTCGTAGACCTCCGGCGTCCGCTCGGCGACTGCTGAATCAGCCGATGCCGTCGACCGCGGCCCTGAGCGCATTGATCGACGGGTCCCAGCTGAAGTTCAGGACGGGGAGGCCGGAAGCGGCGGCGTTGCTGTCGCCGCCGAGGACCACCGCCCGCGGCCTACCGGTGCCCTGCGGAATCACCAGGTACCAGCTGCCCTTCACATTCGCGATGAACACGTCGTCTACCTCCTGGTCGGGCGGGTTCGGGGCGGTGACATCCCCGACGTAGTTCTCGAAATCCACCGTCGCCCGGAAATCTGTCGGACCACCGGTGTTCAGCCAGAGGCTCGTGTGCACGTGCGGTCCGACCCCGGAGTCACTGCCGTTCGCCGAGGCGCCGGTGTACGCGATGGTCTGGCCCCGTGACACACGCTGGCCGGTGGAGACGGTGATCGAGGAGAGGTGCAGGTGTCGGCTGTAGTTGCCGTCGTCGTGGGCCATCCCCACGACGCGTCCGGTCGCGGTGGAGGTGTCGGTCTTCACGAGACGGATCGTGCCGTTCGCAGCGGCCATGACGGGAGTGCCCTTGGCGACCGCATAGTCGGTGCCCGGCTCACCCGAGGGCGGCGTCCGGTTCCGGTGATCCTGCCAGGAGCTTGAGATGCGCGCGTTCCCGCACGGCCGCTGATAACTGCCGCCCGCACGCGCGGAGTCAGGCAGCAGGCCGAAGGCGGCCGACAAGCCGGACGCCGCCAACGCGGCGCTCGTGAGGAACCCGCGCCTCGACAGTCCACGCAGGTAGGCAAGGCCGTCAAGATCCTCGGATCGCGGACCGCCGTGGCTAGAGCCCGGAGGAAGGTCAGGTCGAGGGTCCTCGTCGAGGATCATCGATGCAATTTAAGGCTCACCCACCTTGACGGGCAAGGTCTCTGGGTGATCACCGCTCGGTCCGCCTCGCGCGGACCGGGCCGGCCGCACCCCTGAATCGTCGGCGGTGGTCCTGGCTCACCGAGGCCGAGCAGTGTGTCGTCCTGTCCGGCCGGGTGCTCACCCGTGACGGGGTGCCGCTCCCTGCTCGGGCTGTGGTCCTGGCCTGGAACAACAGGGGTACAGGGAACGTGGGTGAACCCGGGCCACTCCCTGCCAGCCCAGGTGGCCCCCCAGGTCGCTAGACTGTGCCCTCGCGCCCTCGTAGCTCAGGGGATAGAGCATCGGTTTCCTAACCCGACGCTCCGTGTGTAGCCCCAGGCCGATGACCTGCGGCTTCTCTCTTTTCAGGTGTTCTGCGCCGGTCGCGCCCGCGCGCCGCTGTGATCGCCTGCTGAAGCCCAGCAGAAGTGCATAAGCGCTGCTCAGCGCCACTTTCCCGTGGGCCGCGGTGTCGGTCTCGTGCGACGTGTTGCGCCCGGCTGTACGTCCGGCCTCATCGCGGCGTGGCTCGTCCTTATTGCCAAAGCTTGGCAACTACGTAATGCTGGCAGCAGTGGGCGGGTGCTCCGGCACGCGATGATCTGCACTTCCGCCGGGGTGCCCGCCCAGCTCACGGTGTCGACGATGGGTGTGAGGAGTTGCTGGTGGCCGTCTACTCCTTGCCCGACATGCCGTACGACTACGGTGCGCTGGAGCCGGCGATGTCCGGCGAGATCCTGGAGCTGCACCACAGCAAGCACCATGCGGCGTACGTCAAGGGCAGCAACGACGCCCTGGAGCAGCTCGCCGAGGCCCGGGACAAGGGTGACTTCGCGGCGCTGGTCGGGTTGGAGAAGATGTTCGCGTTCAACCTGTCCGGGCACTGCTGCACTCGATCTTCTGGAACAACCTGTCCCCGGACGGCGGGGACCGCCCCGACGGGGAGCTCGCCGCGGCGATCGAGGAGCACTTCGGCTCCTTCGACGGCTTCGCCGGCCAGCTGTCCGCGGCGACAAAGGGCGTGCAGGGCTCCGGCTGGGGGTCCTGGCCTGGGAGCCGCTCGGGCAGCGGCTGATCGTCGAGCAGGTCTACGACCACCACGGCAACGTCGGGCAGGGCTCCACCCCGCTGCTGGTGTTCGACGCGTGGGAGCACGCCTACTACCTGCAGTACCGCAACGTGCGCCCGGACTACGTCGACCGGCTGTGGAACCTCGTTGACTGGGCCGACGTCACCGCGCGCTTCGAGGCCGCCCGCGCCGCCGCGCCGAAGCTCTGACCGGCGTGACCGGTCCGGTTCCGGTCGCCGCCGACCTCGTGCAACGCGCCGCCGGGGTCATCGCCGCCCGCCACCGCGGTGACCTCGCCGGCGCCGAGGCGCTGCTCGCGTCGTTCGAGACCGACCAGGCCCGCACGCTCGGCTTCTACCTACTGGCCGACCTCGCCCTCGGCCTGGTCCGCGCGCAGACCGGCCAGTCCCTGGACGACCTGGTCCGGGAACTCACCCTGCTCGTCGCCACCACACCACCTCCCCCGCCCGGCTGAGGGGCATGCCCACTCCCATGACAGCTGAGGAGCGGCCTGCGAGCGAGGTCAGCCTGCTGTCGAGGCGGAAACCTGCCATAGGGCGCTGACCGGCATGGCGCGGAGTCTTTCGCCGAACGGCAGCGTGGAGGTGCCGGTGTAGAGGACGATGCCGGCGATGAAGTCGTCGCCGAGGCGGTCGGCGAGGCGCCGTAGCCCGCGGAAGTCGTCGGGACCGACGGTGGTGGCTGCTTTGACTTCGATCCCGACGACCTGGCCGGTTCTGTTCTCGAGCACCGCGTCGACTTCGTACCTGCTCTGGTCGCGGTAGTGAGACAGGTCAACGGGCTGCTCGGACCAGGTGAGCTGGCGAGAGAGTTCGGACAGGACGAATGATTCGAGTAATGGGCCGAATGGTGCGCCCGGCCGGAGCAGCGCCCGGGCGTCGGTCGCGGTCTCGTTGGCGGCGATACCCGAGTCGACGAAGATCATTTTCGGTGCGGCGGTGGCGCGGGTGCCCAGGTTGCGGGACCAGCCGGGGATCCGCTTGATCAGGAAGATCTCCTCCAGAGCTTGGAGATAGCGGGCGATCGTCGGCCGGCTCAGTCCGAGGGCGGATTCGAGGGAGTTGGCGGCGATGATGGTCGCGGATCTGGCCGCGAGGAGGCGTACCAGCTTGCGGAGTTCGCCCTTGTGCTGGATGTCGGACAGTTGCCGGACGTCGCGGTCGATGAGCGCTTGGACGTAGGCGTCGAGGAATCGTTGGCGGCGGCGTGGGTCGGTGCGGGTGGTCGCCTCGGGTAGGCCGCCGCGCACGATTCGGGCTGCGTAGTCGGCGCGGGTCACGTCCGACTCGTGTCGCAGGTCCGGGCCGAACGCGAAAATGGCATCGACGAATCCGTCCGGCGCTTGGTCGAGTTCGCCTTGAGACAGCGGCCAGAGTTCGACGGTTTCCATCCGGCCGGGCAGGGCGTCCGGGGCGGCCACCATGCCGAAGAGGCGGGACGAGCCGGTGAGCAGGTACCGGCCAGGGCGCGGGTCCTCGTCGACGGCTGCCTTGATGGCCAGTAGGAGCTCCGGGGCGCGCTGGATCTCGTCGACGACCAGGAGCTCGGAGGAGTCCACGAAGCCGACCGGGTCGGCGATCGCCGCCGCCCGGTCCTGTGCCCGGTCAAGGTCGCGGCGCTCGGCGAGACGATCGCCGGCGACGATGCGGACCAGCGTGCTCTTGCCTGTCTGGCGTGCTCCGCTGATCAGCACGACGCGGGTGTCGGTCAGCGCGGCGTCGACCTGCGCGGCGGCCCGACGTGGAATCAGGTGCGGTGTCGGCACGACATCATGATAGCCAGTAGGGTTTCGATCTGCGAGGGCCCTCGCATTCGATTTGCGGCAAGAATGCGTTCGAAATGCGGCGGCTCGGTGTTCGATTTGCGGGGCCTCTGGGGCGTTCTTGCAAGGGTCTACCGCTATGTCACGTTGTTGCAAGTGATGGCGAGTTCGGGGAAGGTGTCCTCCCAGCGCTGGCGGAGCTGGGATGGCAGCCAGAGGGTGGGCCAAAGCCGTCGGAGGAGGTCGGCGTCGAGCCAGGTGTTCAGGTCCTCGACGATGCTGGCTTCGGTGAGTACCACCTTGTACATGCTGGCCAGCCGTGCGGGCCGGTCAAGGTCGTACTCGGCGTGCCCGGACCAGTCGAGATGGCGCGGAAGCATCACCGTGCCTCCGGTCGGGCCGTGCAGTTCGGCAAGGGTTTCGGCCACCACGTAGGGCCGCAGGTCGCCGTAGGGTCGGTAGTCCGCCGGCGGCTGGGGTGACGTCCTGCGCCGGCTGAGGTTGGTTGCTCGTCTGGTCACACCCCATAGCCGGCGGGACCAGCCAAGGTGATCACGATCGGATGCACTCATGTGCGGGTGAAGCCGAGGGCCCGGTATCCGGGCATGCGGCGTGGGAGTGAGGCGGCGAGGATGGGGGTGGCCGGGTCGTGGTAGTCGTGGACCTCGGCGAGGTCCTTGCCGGGCGCGGCGCGGATGACGCGGCCGGCGCATTGGACGAGTAGGCCGTCGTAGGAGATCGGGCCGGCGAGGAAGAGGGTGTCGAGGGCGGGGGCGTCGAAGCCTTCACCGATGAACGGTGTGGTGCCGATGACGAGCAGGCCGTCGCCGGCCTTCGCGCCGTCGAGCCGGTCAACGATGGCCCGCCGATCGCGGGTGCTCATCGCGCCTTGGAGCACGAGCGCCTGATGTCCGCGTGCGGCGAGCAGGGCGGTGAGGGTCTCGACCTGGGCGACCCGGCGGGTCAGGACGAGACAGTTGCGACCGCGGGTCAGGGCCGCGGCGACATCGTCGGCGATCTGGGTGTTGCGGGGCTCGTCGAGGGCGAGTCTTCGGTGCACTTCGGCGAGCGCGCCGGGCGCGTCCAGGTCGACGTCGCCGGGCTGGAATGTGGTCTCGTGGATGAACAGCGCTCGACGGGGTCCGGCGTCGGTGTGCATCGCTGCCGCGAGGGTGCCTTGTTCCTCGTCGGTCAGGGTGTGGCGGACGGGGCCGAGTTGCCAGGTGACGAGTTGGCCGAGGCCGTCGCGTCGGGTGGGGGTGGCGGTGAGGCCGAGCCAGAACTGCGCGGCGATCCGTTTGACCGAGTGCTCGTAGGCTGCGGCGCCGAGGTGGTGGCATTCGTCGACGATGACGTGCCCGTACCCCTGGGTCAGGGTGGCGACGTCGTCGCGCCGGGCGAGGGAGGGCAGCAGCGCGATGTCCACGGTGCCGGTGAGCTTGCGTCGGCCGCCGCCAAGTTGACCGGGCTTGATGCTGAGGAACTGCTCGATGCGGGTGCGCCACTGGTCGGCTAGGGCTTTGCGGTCGACGAGAACCAGGGTGGAGGTGCTGCGTTCGGCGATCACGGCGCAGGCCATGACGGTCTTGCCGGAGCCGGGTGGAGCGACCAGGATCCCGTCGTCGTGGGCGAGCAGCGCGCCGACCGCGTTGGCTTGCCTGCTGGTGAGTTCGGCGGTGAACGCGGTGTCGATCTCGGTCCCGGAGTTTCGTGCGTCCGTGACGGCCAGCCGCGACCCGGCGCGCTCGACGATCGTGGCGATGGTGTGCCGCAGTCCCCGCGGGAGCACCAGGCGATCATCGAGGGTGAGGTCGTAGCCCTGGATGAAGCGTGGGGTGTCCCAGGTGGACTTGCGGAGTCGCTGCAGCTCGTAGAACTTCGGGTTGGTCATGGCGGCGGCGTGCTTGAACGTCGCCAGCGCGGCGGGCGTGAGCTGCCTGACGTCGATGCTCAGCCCGGCACCAGCCTCCGCGTGGACCACCGCAGGGAGCGGAGGGCGGACCTGGGTCGCGGTGGACCGGCTCATCGTAGCGACGTCCGCGCCGGTGAGGGCGTGCTTGGCCTGCCGGGCGACGTGTTCGGCTTCGCCGGGGCTGAGCCGATCCAGCGTTGACAGGAACGCCCACTGGTCGGCGTGCGGCTCAAGGGTGCCGAGGTCGAGGAAGGTGGTCAGTCCGTCCTTGCGGCGGCGACCCTGAAGCGGCGCGGCGATGAGGTTGCCGAAGCCACCCTCGGGCAGCACGTCCTGGTTGGGGAACAGCCGGTCGTAGGACCGCAGATCCATCGACCCGCGCAGAACCATCGCCTCGCGCAGCAGAACCGTGCCAACGGCGCGCGCGGTGGCCGCGGGAACAGCGCCGGTGAAGAAGACCCACACGTGGGCGCCGCGGCCCGACTGGGAGATCTCCAACGCGGCGGGCACCACGCTGGCCCGTGCCGCCTTCACGTACGCGAGGGCGTCGAGCATCGCCGTCGGCCCGTCGAAGTCGGCCACGACGAAGTGGCAGGTGTTGCCGGGCATCAGCGGGTACAGGCCCATGA
Source organism: Micromonospora sp. WMMD729 (assembly GCF_049315225.1). Taxonomy (NCBI): domain Bacteria; kingdom Bacillati; phylum Actinomycetota; class Actinomycetes; order Micromonosporales; family Micromonosporaceae; genus Micromonospora; species Micromonospora sp. WMMD729. The sequence continues at coordinate 384,531 of NZ_CP186059.1, forward strand.
ACACGTCGCCGACCAGATGCGCCGCGACGACCTCCGTCGTGCGGGGCAGGTAGGTGGCACCCCGCCGGTCCATACCCTTACGCCAGCCGCCCGCGACCGCGGGCATCCACCCGGCAGCGCCGGTACGGGCGTTGTCCCACCGCACGGCGTACACGTCGGTTCGGGCCCGGAACCGGTCGGCGAACAACGTCAGCTTGTCCCGAGTCGGCGAAGCCATGGTGACCAGCCCTGGCGGCTCAACCGGCGCGGACAACTGCTCCGGCGCCGCAGACGTGTCCTGGCCGCGCAACTCCAGCAGACGCGCCAGCCGGGCGTTCTCCGCCCGTAACCGCTCCACCACCCGCCGAAGATCGACGAACTCGGCCACCGAACCCATGCCGACCATCCTCGCGTATCAGGCTCCGAACACCCCGGCACCGGTCCGCTATCCTCCGCCGATGGCATCGAAGGGGACCGCCGCGCCGGAGGCGATGATCGAGGAAGCCACCGTCGACACGGACGGTCACGAGGACCAGCGCGCCGGCCTGTTCGCCATGATCGAGGAGCATCTGGCGGTGCCGTTCACCACCACCGTCCTCGGCGTCGAGGTCACCATAGGCAAGATCGAGCTGGCCGCGGACAGCATCGCCGCGGTCTGCGCCCGAGGCCGCCACCGGCAACGGGTCGGTCTTCTCGACCTTCCGCTACCCACCCCTATGCCGGACGGTGCCGCGTGGATCGACGCCTACCGGCACTGGGCCGGGAGGTAGGCCACGGTGAGCGAGTACCAGTACTACGAGTTCACCGCCGTCGACCGTCCCCTCACCGGCCGGGAGCGGGCCGAGTTGCGGTCGCTGTCGACACAGGCCGACATCACTGCCACCAGCTTCGTCAACACCTACGAGTGGGGCGACTTCAAGGGCGACCCGCGCACGCTGATGGAACGGTACTTCGACGCGCACCTGTACCTGGCGAACTGGGGCACCCGCCAGCTCATGCTCCGGCTACCGAAACACGTGCTCGACCTCGCCATGGTGGCCCAGTACTGCCAGGGCGACAGCGCATCCGCGTGGACGGCCGGCAAGCATGTCATCATCGACCTGCACGACGAGGACGAGGACGGCGCCGACGAGTGGGACCTCGACGGCCACGGCCTGCTCACCTCGATCATCCCGGTCCGGGCCAGCCTCGCCGCCGGCGACCTGCGCCTGCTCTACCTCGCCTGGCTGCGCTGCGTACAGTCCGAGGACATCGCCGACGACGAGCCCGAACCGCCCGTCCCCGCCGGGCTGGACACCCTCGACGCGCCCCTCACCGCCGTCGCCGAGTTCCTGCGCATCGACCCCGACCTGATCGCGGCTGCGGCCGCCGGATCGCCGCCGGACGCCTCTGGCGAACCGACCGCCGTGCAACTACGCACCTGGGTCGTCGGGCTGCCCGCTCGGGACAAGGACGCCATCTTGACCGACCTGATCACCGGTGGCGACAGCCATCTACGAAACCGACTACTGCGCAGCTACCGCGACGCGCATCCCACCGACGCGTCCACCCCGACGGCCACCCGTACTGCCGGTCAACTACTCGCCACCGCCGCGGAGCTGCGCGCCGTGCGGGAACGACGGGATGCCGAGCAGCGGGAACGCGACCGGGCTCGCCGGGAACAGTCCGCCGCAGCTGCCCGGCAACGGCACCTCGACACTCTCGCGGTCGACCAACCCGCCGCCTGGCAACGGGTCGACGAACTCATCGCCACGAAGAAGCCCCGCGAATACGACACCGCCGTTCAACTCCTCGTCGACCTGCGCGAACTCAGCGAACGCTACGGGGACAGTTCGTCGTTCCAGCACCGGCTGGCCGAGCTACGGGTGGCGCACGCCCGCAAGCCCAGCCTGCTCGAACGCCTCAACCTCGCAGGCTTCGACACCTGACGGCGTGGTTCGCCGCCGGGTGAGCTGACCATCATTGCCTGTACGCGCTGCGGTTCTCGCGCCAGCGCCACGGCCTCAGACGTCGACCGTCGGCCTGCAACAAGGACGGCGTGGGCGGCCATAGTGTGGTGTGAGGCATCAAGTATGGCCGCCGGACGAGGAATTGTGGTCCTCGATCGCCGCCGGTGACGAGGCGGCGTTCGGTCGGATCTTTGACCGATACTCCCGCCCGGTCTACAACCACGCGTTCCGGCTGACCGGGTCGTGGTCGACGGCTGAGGACGTCACTCAGGCGACGTTCCTCGTCGCGTGGCGCCACCGGCACGACGCCCGCCTGGTGGGCAGTTCGGCGCTGCCATGGCTGCTGGTCGTCGCCACCAACGCTGTCCGCTCGGAGTGGCGGTCCGCGCGCCGGTGGCTGGCGCTGCTACGGCGTCTACCGGGTGAGCGGTACGCCGATGGTGACCTCGCAGACGAGGTTTCCGCTCGGCTCGACGACGAAAGGCGGATGAGCGTCTTCGGCAAGCGGTGGCGGCGGTCGGCGGGGTCCCGGGCATGGTCGCTCCTACTGCCACCGCGGGGGACTCCGATGCGACCGCCGTGACGGCAGAAGACGCGCGAATCTGAGGTCTCCACCAGGTTCGCAGACGGTTTGGGGGATCTCCCAGTAGTTCCACGAGACATGGTTACTGCGGACGTGTCATCGCCATCCACAGGAGGATGTCGTAGAGCCTCAGCCGTGAGAGGGGCACGCCCTGCTCGCGAGCAGCGATCTTGTCGAACTCTTCTGCGAGGACTGTGAAGTCCTCTGCGTGGGCGTGGATCTCGTCGTAAATCAATTGCCAGAGCGTGCAGCGTGCAGCTCGGGCAGCTGTCGCGATCGGCTCTACCGTCTTGTTGTCGAGGAGAGGGACCAGCCGCGGGCGCTTATGGTGCAAGGCCTTGTGTACGCGGGCTATGTCCAATCCGGGTGTTGCCATCCCTTGTCGCCAGGCCTCTCGGAGATGCCAGCCCGCGCTTCCCTGGGGTGGGTCATCGCCTAGCTCTGGCCGGTTCAACAAGAGGAAGTCCGGTTGCTGGTTGTGCGCGGCGTCGAGGTAATTGGCGGCTCGATCGGCAAAGCTGCGTAGGGCGGCGATGGCGGGCACGTCGAGACGGGCATTGAGCCCGGCGGTGACGAGGAGGTCCAGGTCGCTGAACAGAGGGCCGGGCGATGCCGGCACGCAGTCGTAGGTGCGGTAGGCGTAGGCGGGGACCTTGTGCGTGGTGAAGGCATCCGGGAACCGCGTACCTGGAGTAAGGGATCGGGTGGCCAGCGCATAGCTCCGGATGGTGTCGAGCGCTTCAGCCTGCGGGTAGATGACCGCGCCGCCTGCCAGTGTGAACACCAAGGCCCTTCCGGCTCGCCAACGTCAACAGTGATGGGCTGATGGTGACAGAGGTTTCAGCGCACCCCAAGTCCGCGCTGGCCATTTCCGCCAGCCCAGTGGGGGCAGGGCGCTGATAGATGGCATTTCACATGATCTTCAGTCTGTGTGAGGATTAATGCCGATTTCCCTAGATCTGGCCCTGCCTGTGGCCTGCTACAGTCGGCCGGCCTGGTGGCGGTCGGAGGGGGAGACGGCGATGACGAGGCCTTTCCGCGAGGCATTGTCGCAACTGCTCAAAGCGCGCTTCCCGATCCTCTACGTAGAGTCGTACGAAGAGCATCGGGTGGTCGCGGAGGTGACGGCCGTAGCCCGCGATGTGGCCCTGATTCGTACTCCCAGGGCCGTCTGGACCTGGTCCGCGACAGAAGGACTGGTTCAGCCGGACGGTACCCCGAGGAAGGGCACGACGGACCCGGAGGATGCGCTCAACGCTGTGCTTCGGATCGACGAGCCCAGCGTGCTCATATTCAGGGACCTACACGCGGCGCACGGGGGTGGCGACAGGCCTGGGAGCCCGGGTGTGGTTCGGCGGTTGCGGGATGTGGCGGCGGCCTTCAAGTCCGGCCCGGTCGCGCGGGCCTTGGTGCTTATCTCTCCCGTGCTGCGGATTCCGGTGGAGCTGGAAAAGGACGTCACGATCGTCGACTTTCCGCTGCCCAATGAGCACGAGATCCGCATGGTGCTTGAAGGGATGATCGCGGCCAACTCCGCCAGCGGCCGGATCCGCATCGGCCTGGATGAGGTGGGGAGGGAGCGGTTGGCGAAGGCAGCTCTCGGCCTCACGCTGCAGGAGGCGGAGAACGCCTTCGCTCGTGCGATGGTCAACGACGGTGTGCTTGACCTTGACGACATCGCGGTGGTGCACGAGGAGAAGCGGCAGACGGTACGCAAGTCGGGACTGCTCGAGTTCGTCGATGTCGATGTCGACCTGGCCGACGTCGGTGGTCTGGAAAATCTGAAGCGGTGGCTGGCCAAAAGGGATAGTTCCTGGTTGGCGGAGGCGGCGGAGTACGGGCTTCCCGCGCCGCGCGGTGTGCTGATCACTGGCGTGCCCGGCTGCGGCAAGTCGCTCACCGCAAAGGCCGTCGCCGCTAGCTGGGGCTTGCCGCTGCTGCGCTTCGACATCGGTCGGGTCTTCTCCGGACTGGTCGGATCCAGCGAGCAGAACGTGCGCAACGCTATCCGCACCGCCGAGGCCACCTCACCGTGCGTTCTCTGGGTCGATGAGATCGAGAAGGGCTTCGCCAACGGCGGCGCCGCTGGTGACTCGGGAACGTCATCTCGCGTGTTCGGCACCTTCCTCACCTGGCTGCAGGAGAAGACGGAGCCCGTCTTCGTCATCGCGACCGCGAACAACATTGAAAGCCTCCCGCCTGAGATGCTGCGTAAGGGGCGCTTCGATGAGATCTTCTTCGTCGATCTCCCGACCATCGCGGAGCGCGCGTCGATCTGGGCCGTGCACATCGCAAAGCGGATGACGCATCCTGCTGTCGCCAGAGACCTCACCGTCGACGACGCACTGCTGAAGGAGCTCTCGGGGCTGAGTGAGGGCTATTCGGGAGCCGAGCTCGAGGAGGCGGTCATCGCCGGCCTTTTCGACGCCTTCTCGGAAAGACGCCCGTTGCGCAAGGACGATCTAATCCACGGCGTGGTCAACATGGTGCCGCTCAGCGTGACCCAGGCGGAGCGGATCAGCGCCATCCGCGCCTGGGCGAATATGCGTGCTGTGGCGGCCACGGCCGCGGAAGACTGTGACCTTCCTGGCCGTTCCGGGACCACCATTGCGTCCACGGCTCCTACCCAACCCGGCGATGCACCACCCCCTCACAGTGGTGGAAGATCGGTCGAGTTTTGATGTCGACGACAGGACCGAGGGGAGTGCCACGTTGAGCGTCTCACTGATACTGGTGCCGCTGGCCGTGGCCACGGTCGCCGCCGTGCGCGGCGCCACCGCCAGCCGCGACGAGCGTGGCCGCGTCATCTGCCAGGTGCAGACGCGGATGCGGGATGAGACGTTGCTCTCGGCGGCGCTGCGCGAAACCAACGCCGTGGTCACCGCCGACCATCAGGAGATCGTGGCGTCCTGGGGCCGCGTACAGGCGACTTTCCAGCGCGGGCCGGACGCGGTGTGGTCTGCGCACCTCACGGGTGACGTCGACGAGCAAGGAGCCGTCGACATCGTTCGGGCCATCGACGCCGAGTACGGGCGGCAGGTGCAGCGTGCGGTGCTCGAGCGGCTGCGGGAACGCGCACCGGCCGCCGGACTTCGGCTCGAGTCGGAGACCGTCGCCGAGGATGCGAGCGTACGGATGGTGTTCGCTGTCGAGGGACGGCCGTCATGACGGAAAAGCCACAAATCCTGCTGACCGTGACGAGCGCGGGCATCGTGAGCGCCGAGACCAAGGGCCTGGCGGGAAGCGGCTGCCTCGACTACATCACGATCCTGGAAGATCTACTCGACGCACACACCATTGAAAGTGCCTACACCGCCGACTACACCAGAACGAACGTGAACACGCAGAACCTCCAGGAAGAGCGCAATGTCGAACGTGCCTAACGGGCCCTGGACACCTCCACTGCCTCCCGCCAACCCGGGCGCGAGCCTGCAATGGCGGATCCAGCACAGCTGGTGGCTCCTGCTCCCAATTTTCGGCATGGGCTGCCTCGCCGGAGCAGGCTTCCTCTACGTCGGGCTTCGCGCCCGACGGCCGGACTGGTGGATCCCCGGCATCGCCTACACCGTCATCGGTGCAGGCACCATCCCCTTCTTCGACGACCCAGGCAAGACGACCACCGTGGGCGGCTGGGCTGCCGGCACGCTCTTGGCCATCTGGGCGGCGAGCATCTTGCACGCCTGCCTCATCAACTCGGCGTGGCTGCGCTGGCGGGCAACCCACACTCCCTGGTACGCGCAGCCAACCGCACCACCGCCGACCTGGACCGGCAGCCCCTACCCCCCGGCGCCCCCCGGGCCATCGCGCTACACGCCAACATCCCCGCCACCGTCGGTCGCCAACATCATGCCGAACCCGGCCACCTACTACGGGGCTGGGCCAGCAGCAGTACCAGCGCCTCCGCAGCAGTCGTACGGCACGCCGCCGCAGCCCTCCACGGTCTCGCCAGCCACGGCCGGAGGCCCGGCGGCCATCGATGTCAACACGGCCACCTTCGAGCAGCTCGCTGCGCTCCCGCACCTCCACACAGACCGCGTGCACCGGGTGATCGCCGAGCGGCAGGCACGCCGCGGGTTCGGCAGCGTAGAGGAGATCGCCGCAGTGGCGAATCTTGCACCGCACGAGTTCGCCCATCTCCGGAACCTGCTGACCTGCACACCTCCGCAGTGGCGGCAGCCTGGCCAGGCGCCGCCACCACCCCACGGCCGTGTGCTCGATGTCTGATGACGAACTCGCTCCTCGACCTACCATCAACTCGGCGGTGGTGTCAGTAGCGAGGTTCCTTGGTTCAACTCACGCGGAGGGACCGGGCGAGCGCACCGCGGTCTGGGTGCAGGGCTGCGCCATCCGGTGCCCCGGCTGCTTCAACCCGCACATGTGGAGCTTCCGAGGCGGGGAACAGGTAGCAACAGACGACCTGGTGACCCGCATCCTCGACTCGGGCACCGCCGGGCTGACGCTGCTCGGCGGGGAACCCTTCGATCAAGCCGCCGCATTGTCCAAGGTCACTCGCGCGGTACGGAGCGCTAGCCGATCGGTCATGACCTTCACCGGATACACCGAGGCGCAGCTGCGGCAGGCCATCGAGGCGGGCCGCGCCGATGTTGCCGCGCTGCTCGGCGAGACGGACCTGCTCGTTGCTGGACCGTTCCTCAACGACCGGATCGACCCCGTTCGGCCCTGGGTCGGCTCGACGAACCAGGAGTTCGTCGTGCTGAGCGACCGCTTCCCGCATCTACTCGACCATCTGCGACGCACGCCCGACCGCGTCGAGATAAACGTCGACACCTCCGGCCAGATCGCGATCAACGGGTGGGCGGAGCTGGAGTTGCTGGACGAGCTGCTCGCGCCAGTGGCCCGACCCCTACGCAACCGGTGACTCCCGGCAGTGTCTCCTGCGAAGTGCATCGCAGCGTGGGTTACAGGGTGACTTGGCGGGCAGTCGTCCTCGGCCACAGGGCGGCGAGGACGATCCAGACCGCATAATCGCGAACGTCCTCACCAGGCATGCGGTTGACCGCGATGAAGACCGCTTGCTCCGCGTCAAGCCACGGCAGCTCGACGCCGACGCAGGCGATGCTGCCCAGTGTTGGCCGGAACAGGTGCGAGTTGACAGCAGCCCGCGACCGGACGGAGGGGAATTAACCCCGACGCCAGTCGGCCGCATCGTAGACGAGCCTGTAGACCTGAACATCCTGTCTAGCTGCGTACACGATTGTGATATCGGAGAGTAGTTGCTTATAAGTCGCACGCCGAGCCCGATATTTCTCCGGATCATCTGCCATCCAGCGTTCAATGCTGTCCGGAAGACTAAAGCGGAACTGAACCCGTGGGTCCACCGACTCAATTAACCAACTTCCTGCAGTATCGGTCTCGCCCACATGTCGGAGCCTGACCCGCATGACTGGTCGCTGAGCCAAGGCATCGAGCGTCGCAGCCATATCGGTTACCAGCAACGGCAGAATCAGCGGGGCGGCAGGGAAGCCGAGCAGCATTCGAGCTTTCCAGTCGTCGACTATGTATGCTGCGAACTCATCGACTATCCCGCCAAGAATCTCACCAGTAAGGCCCCCACTCGCAAGTTCGCCCGTGGCATGACCGTCTGTGCCGAGTAGCCTTCGAAGCTCATTGCGTACCCAGCCCGTAGGAAAGCCGTCGCTCCCCCAAGCTTCTACTAGACGCCGGGCCAAGTCGCGAACGGCCTTACTGAGGTCCTTGAATGTCGACGTCGAGAGATCGACGAGAACGATTTGATGGGCCTGTGCGTATTCTTGCGCGTCGCGGGTGAAACCCGAAGTGGAGAACATTGAGTAAAGATAGTGGTACCGCTGCTGGGGCAAGCTGGGGCGAGCTTGAGAAGCCCAGTTCTGATTTACATCATGGATTACCCCGTGAGCGTTTCGGACCTCTCCCAGCCCGATAGCCCCAGATTTATGGCACTTAGCCTCTACAAACATGCGAAGCGGTAGCGAAAACGGTGGTACGTAGATTAGCTCACCGAGCACGTCGGCCTGATGTTCAGCGCCTCGGCCACGGACCCGGAGTCCATTTGGACCCGCTACCAACTCGTCAGGGTCATCGCTCGCTCGGGTCAGCAACTTGTAGCCGCTACTTAAGAGCATCCACGCAATGATCTCTTCCAGCACATACCCGGCAAGTTGACCTGCCCCTATGCGAGCCATGCGCCATATTAAGACAGTGTGCGGTAAGCCGAACCCCCAGCGCTCCCGCCGCCCGCCCGGAACTCCTCTTGGAGCCGCTCACCGCGGTGAGCGTGCGCCTCTGCGCTGAGCAGTGATGCGCTGATCCGAGACAGGGTTTAGCACGTATCACATGCTAACCCCGATCTGGCGTGGGGAAAGCTTCAGGCAGTAACCTCGAGGACCGTCTGTGACCTGCCACGACGAGCCGCTCGTATGTCGAGGACGCCGCCGGAGCTGTGCACGATGAGCAGCAACGGCTGGGGGTAGGCGCGGGAGGCGCTGCGGATGGATTTGAGGTCCTGCGCGCTTGCCTCACAGGGCGCCGGATGGCTGTGCCAGTCGCCGACATAACCCATCCAGGGGTGCCCGAGAGTGGCGATCGCCCGGTCGAGGGCCTGCTGGGCAAGGTTCTCGCGCCGGATCCACGAGGTGCCGGAGGCGGCCGGATCCACTACCTCAACGGCAGAACGGACGATCACCCTGTCGCTGTCCCACCACCCAAGAAGTAGACCGCCGGCCTCCAACGGTGCGGCACGTCCGGCCGCTTCGCTAATGGTCTGACGAGCGTCGGAGTGAATCACCACTGGAACAGGGCCGGTCACAATGCCACCGGGACGGAAACGGCATCCGATGTGAGCAGACCGAGCCGGTCGAAGGGCGGATCAGGCTGGGGCCGGCGCACGTCGGCCATAGTCGCCGGCAGGGCGCTTTGGTGGGTCGCCTCGTCGATGATCATCCGGCAGGCGAGTTCGGCGGCGGCGATGACCGCCGCTGGTGGCGTCCGCGAGACAGGTTCACCGCACCCGGCCTCCCGTACTCCTGCGCGGACTGGTTCGTTGGCCAGGGCCGGTAGGTGTTGTTCTGCGCGACGCAGGGGGAAGCGGTCAGCCCTGATGATGTCGCCCTCGCGCTGTACACAGGCGGAGATGACCGTGTGACCGGTCCAGGCGCCGACGATGTCAGCGGCCGTCGCGAGCAGGCTGCTGGCACCGGCGTGGGCGGTGGCGTCGAGCACCACGTTGTGGGTCTTGACCAGTTCGACGGCGTCGCCCAACTGGGTGATGTCGCGGTTCCGCCGCTCCACCTCGCCGACGTCGAACCCCGTGGCCGCCAGCCGGTCCATGACCGCGGTGACCTTGTATTTCCCGACGTCGTTACTGCCGGCGAGGTGACGTACGACGTTGCCGGGACGCAGACGCTCACCGTCGATCAGGGTGAGACGGCGGACGCCGGAGCGGAACAGGATGTCGGCGGCGAAAGACCCGAGCGCGCCAGCACCGACCACGGCGATCCGGACATCAGCCAGTTCCACTGCGGTGTTACCCGCGCGTATCGACCGGGTGGCCAGGCTGGTGTCGGCGCTTTCGCAGGCCGTTATCGACGGAACGGGGCCGCGGCGCCGTACAGCAACAGCTAGGGCGGCGCGGTGGCCGTTTCGGGAGTACCGCAGCAGGAGATAGCCGACGGCGCCGAGCGCGATCAGACGACTGACTTCATCGGCGCGTCCAAGAGTCTGCGCGAGATCGGCCCATCCCCGAGGTGGGGAGCTGACCTCCCCCAGATCATCGACCCACGCGAGTCCAAGGTCCTTCGGATGTAGCTGCTGAGGTCCCCGCGGCGCGATGACTCCCGGCCGCCGGTTGCCGGTCACCTCGATGGTGCGCGGTGTGGGCCCCGGTGCCGTCTTGTAGAGCCCGACTTTTCCGGTGAGCACGTCGGCGTTGTAAAGCACGAAAGTGTCGGCGTCCTGCTCCAGGTACCGTTCGAGGTCGCAGGCATCGTCGTCCGGCCAGCTCACGGCCGTCTGCTCCAGCCAGTTTCGCACCCGATCCAGTAATACCTGGGGTTCTCGCCATGGCGCGGCGTCGACCGGATGGGCGCTGCCGTCCCAGAGGCAAAGATTGCCGTGAAGCCCCGGCAGGGCGGGCCGGTCGATGTGGAAGGTCAGCTCCATCGTTGTTCCGGGATCGAGCACCCGAACCGCCGGCGCGGCGAACGGAAACCGATCGGTCAGCTCCACCTCGATGCGGGCATGGACGAGGCCGTGGACCGGGTGCTGCCACGCCAGGTCGCCGCGTAGCCGATGCCCGTCGTCGCCGAAGCCCAGTTCCCCGAGGCGCGCACGCCAGGAGTCGGCTTCGGCGACGAGGTCGCTCTGCCAGGAACTGCTCATGCGTAACGGCCGCTCCCGGCCGGAACGGCGGACGCACCCCGGGTCACCGCCGACGCCTGCTTCCGGGTGCCATCGGCGTTGCAGTACTCCGGCAGCGGGAAGACGTACTCCTCGGTCGTGGTGTTCTTGGTCGTGCCGAACAGCTCACGCCACATCACCGCGGCCGGGCAGTCCTCCGCGTCCAGGGCGTCTTCGGCCAACGTCGCCGCCTCGACGATCCGCTCGGCCGCGGCAGCCAACTGCTCTGCCGTGGCCTTGGTCTTGATCTTCTTGCCGTCCAGCGTCGGGTCGTCGAGGCCCTCGTCGGCGACGTCCACGAGCAGGTCGGCGATCTCGCGGAGCACGACGGTCAGGTACCCGGCGTACGTCGTCTCGTCCGGCTTGGCGTTGCTGAACGCGTGATACGTGAGAACCTCGAAGAAGTAGCCGCCGGGCTGGTCATCGACCCAGACCCGGCGGATCTGACGGACGAGCTTGACGACGGGAACGTAGACCCCGCTTCCGGGATCGTCGTCGTAAAGCAGGTAGTCCTTGTTCGCCTGCGTCGTCAGCTCGGCCATCTCGGTGGGGTTGGTCTCGACCCACCGGGCATTCCCGTCGTCCTCGATCTTCTCCGGGATCTCCCAGTGATCCCCGCACGGCCGGGCGATGACCACATCGACGGACAGATCGTAGTCCGGGAAGTCCACCATCACAGACCGGTGCTGGCGCGTGACCCGGCCGGGGAACGCCGCCTCCAGAACAGCCTCGACGTGGTCGAGGATCTTGCCGGGGCGCAGGTCTTTACCGGCCTTGCTCAACCGGGCGAACACATCGACGTCCTTGACCCGGCGAATCGACACGTGCCGGCCGTAGGAGCCGATCAGCAATGGATCGACCCCGAGCTTCACCAAGAGGTCGTCCGCCTCCAACGCCGCCGTGACCTCGGCATGCGCCGACTGGGCGTTCTTGGCATCCTCGGTGGGCTCGATGTTGCTCAGTGCCGTCTTGAAGTGGGTGGCCAGCGTGGCCATGTGCTCTCCGTTCCCTGGCAGGTGCGCCTGGTACGGCCGCCGAGGGGGTGAGGTCACGGCCAGTTTCTACGACGCTGTGGACGGCGCCCGCATTCCCGAAAGAGCCGAGCACCGACGAGACGGTACGGCGCGGGTACGACAACCTCGCCCCACCAGCAGGACCAGCCGCCAGCCTTGGGCGTACCGGCGGAATGCCACGTCAGCCGTTCGGGGGAGCAGGGAACGGCTCGTACACGTTCGCAACAGGGTTGAAGGTGTACGCCGTCCACTGCCCGGGGGTGGGCGCAGCCAGCCGGGCACCGAGCGCCACAGCGATCGCCACAGGGCCGCTCAGAAAGATCGCGTGGCGGCCCGTCCGCGCCTCGGCCGGCAACGGCGCGGCATCCCACGCGTCGCACGTCTGCGAGACGACCCCGTTAAACGTTTTCATGTCCTGCTTCAGCAGCCGGTTCTCGTTGCGAAGCAGCAGCAGCCACCCGATGCCGCGCTCACGGCACGCCTTCACCACCGCGTCCCGGAACTGATCCCCGCGACTCTGCAGATCGAGCGCGAGCGCCACCTTCGTCATGTCGCCGCCATCGACCGCCTCCAGCCGCTCCACCGTCAGCGGGGCGGCTTTCACGTCCACCGCCCGCAGCGACGTCGCCGCGAAGAACGCCGGAGACCCCGTGTCCTGCCGAAGCTCATGCACGGCGACATGCTGTGCGTGCGTGTACCCCAGCCGCGCGCCCAACCAGAACGCCACGTGCAGCGGCATCGTGGGGATCACATTGACGTGGGCTGCGTCCGGAGCGAGCCGCTCCGCGATCGTCGTGGCCCGTAGCGTCTCCTCCGCCAGCAGATCAACCAGTTCACGATCACGAACGGGATCACCCCACAACTCGATCTCCGCCTTCAGCGTCACCGCCGCTGAACCCTGGCTGAACCGCTCCGCCTGTTGATTCCGCTGCTCGGCACGGGCCCGACCGCGATGGACATCCACTGCGTTCACGATGATCCCTACCCGCAGCCCCATCCGAGCCCGGTGTCGCAGCCAGAAGCCGACCGCCAGGACGATCAAACCCACGACGACGGCAACTACGAACCCCAGCCGGCCCGGCTTCTCACCGGTCATTAGCGACTTGCTCGCCTCCGTCAAAAACGTTCCGGCGACCAGGCCCCCCACCGCGATGACCGCCGACCCATCGGCCACCAACGCACGCAAGCCCTGCGCACTGACGGGCTGCTCGCCCGCGCCCACCACCGTCAAACGCGGTGTATCGGAACGCTCCACTGTTGTCACGAGGCCACCACCGTCACGAAGAGAAGGCCCGTCCTCGTGTGGAGGGAATCCACGATAATCTAGAGCGGGCAGTGCTCGTCAGCGTAGGACATGGGGAACAACCATCGGTCGGCACCGAGTACCGCCGACCGGCGCGGCGAGAACGCGTTGCGTAGGAGGTCGAGGTTCGCGCGACTGAACTTCACGCGGCGCCAACAGCTGTTGAGACCTCTGTTCACCGCTGCCCTCGTCGCCAGAGCGTGTAAAGAGTGACGACCGTGCCCGTGACCGCGACGAGACCCGTTTCTCCGGCCGTCATGTAGACGGCGGCTGCCAGCCCAAGCAGCCCCAACAGCGCTGTGAGCTCAATGACAAGTTCCGAGGTGCGACGGGGACGACTGTGGCTTCGGCTGGGCTGCTGAGCGGCGTCCGTGGACGGCTTGACTCTGACCATAGACGTACTAGAACATGAGCTATCGAAGTTCTCCACGCCTCGAACAGCTTCGAACGATCGCGAACATCTGAAGAGGTCGAAGCCCATCTAGGCAGCGTTTTCTGGTGTTCGACGACGTTCATGTTCGTTCAGGGAAGGCAGGCTGGGCGTACATGACGGCGCACCCTGATCAAGATCCCATGCAACGGTTCGCCGCTGAGCTGAGAGCCTTCCGCCTCAGCTGTGGCCGCCCGAGCTTGCATGAGGTCAACAGGCTAGCCAAGAGGAATAACTCCTCCCTCGCGCCTTCGACCATGAGCACGATGCTCAACGGCAAGCGCCTCCCTGGCTGGCCCCTCGTTCAGACCTTCGTCCGGACTCTGCTCCAGATCCGCGATGCCGACACATCGTTAGGAAGCGACCATGATGAGGAGGTCCGAGAGTGGAAGCGGAAGTGGGTGACGGCCAGTTTCGGACCTGCCACTGACAAACGCTCGGGGAGCGCCGGGCCGCTAGGGCGACACATGACCGCCCCGTCGGTCGTAGCTCGCGAGCGCCAGAGTCGTGCAGCTGTTGAGCCGACCGAAGAGGTCCGGGATTCAGGACCATCAGATCAGTTCGACGAGCGGGGGCCGTTGGTCATCCCTGCTTCCAGGCCGCGTCGCCTAGAGCTGTTGACACCGCAGGTCCGAGCTTTTCACGTCCTGCTGGACCAAGCCCTCAGCGAAAAGGACACCGACGGACGCGTCTGGGGAAACGCCCGTTTTGGGTGCTACGCGTTTTACGACCTCGACGGCGAGGTCCTCTATGTCGGCTCCGCGGGCGAAGGGCTGCGTACCCGTGTTCGCCGACATCTCACCGGATATCGGACGGATGCAGTTGCCACTCGCATTCTTGATGTGCACGAAGTGGCCGAATTGGAGCTATGGCCGATTTGGGCATTGGAAGAGGTGGGCCGGAGTGATCGGTTACGAGTGCAGAACGAGCTGTCAGGAATTGAGGGCGCCATTTACCGCCGGGCGGTGGCCGAGAACCAATTCGGACCCCCGCTGAACGAGGTAATTCCGGCCGACATGAATCCGGCGACTCTTCCCCCGTCCCGGCGTTTCGCTCTACTCGACGAAAGCACTAGGCAGGAGCGCAGCCATCCCGACGCTCGCCTTGCCCGCCGTGCCGAGAATCTGGCGCGTCTTGCCTCAACGGTGCTTGAGCGAGGTAGCCCCAATGACGGCATGAGGCGTGCACTTCTGATCCAAGCGGCGAGATTCACGGCACTCGCGGCTACGCACCTCGCCTATGTGCGCGGCTTGCCTAAGCCATATCCGGCCGTGCTCGATATCGCAGGTCTCCTCGATTCACCAGAGGTTGATTGATCCGGAACCCATCATGCCGTAACCGCCATTCCGGGCAGCGGCTTCCGTCGGCACTTCTCGGGATATCCCTACTCGGCGCATCAGCGGTTCTCATGGCATATCGACGACCAGGGCGTAGGGGTTCGTCTTGTCCACTGTCACCCAATGCAATATCTTGCCGCCAGCTGGCACCGTGGAAGTTGGGGTGACCAGGTGGAACCCGATTGTGACCTCTTCGTCTTCGACGGCTTCGCCCTCACGTCCGGAGAGGTTGCCCTTCTCAACGGTCGGGTAGAGGATGATCGCTCCGGTGGAGGCGCCCCTGAGGGCGTCGGCGACGAGATCCGGGGTCGCTGTGTCTAAACCGGCAATCCTCATTGCTGCGTTCCGGTGTCGTTCCTCGCTGAACACTCGGAACGAGGCGCTGGACGAGGTGCGTTGGCGTTCGAAGATGCTGAAGGGCCCGTGTCCGGCGACGAGGCGTCGTGTGGTGGACCTCGTCTGCTGGGGCAGGAGCACGACCCACCGTGCGAGTTGGTCGTCGCTCAGGCGGCGCAGCCAGGCGAGTTCGGGTTGGAAGGTGTCATCGGCCAGCCACTTAAGGTTGCCGAGCACAGCCAGAAGCACTGCGTGACTGACGATTGCCGCCCCCGCCTCGTAGGTGGTCTTGGCTCCCGGCACCACGAACCTGACAGACCGTTGGGCTGCGGCAGCGAGTAGCGGTTTCCACTGTTCGAGGTTGTGCTTAATCTTGGTTCCGACGGAGGGGAAGGCCACGGGTTCCATGGGCTGGCCGGGTGAGCTCTTCAGGACGAGCTTGGCGTTCCACATCTTGTTGCGGCCGGTGGGTCGCAGGTCCGGGCGGTGCTGGGCGATCAGAGGTGGGATCTGCCGGGGGGTCAGCTGGGGCCTGCCGTCGGCCGGGGCCGCGTACTGGCGTAGTTCGCGACGTAGAAATTCCTCGTCGCGGCAGGCAGCCTCGAACATGTCGTGTAGGTCTTCGGTCGTGTAAAGACGAACCAGGTCTCGGAAGCCGTGCCGGAAGCCGAACCAGCGGCCCATCTGCATGAGGGTGTCGACCTGTGACGTCGCGCGTCGATAGTAGGTCACCGTCAGCCCCTCCACGGTGAAGCCGCGTGCGAGCTTGTTACCACCGACCAGGATGCGCCAGATCTCTCGCTTGTCGAAGTCGAGACTCTCCTGCTGCCGCTCAAGGTCGGTGTCGCTGTTCACGACGATGACCGGGCTGCCGTCACGGTCAGCGGGGCTGATGAGCCCAAGCGCTGCGCCAATGTCGTCGCGCAGGTCGTCGAAGTCGGCGGGTGTAAGCAGTGCTGATGCCTGTGCGCGGGACACGGGCAGGACGTCGGTGAGGTACAGCTCCCGCAACCGGGCCAAGCCGCTGGCTCGGTAGTAGCCGGCGGTGTTCCACAGGTGGCTGATCAGCTCGGCTGTCTGCCGGTGGGAGTCCTTGCCCATGGCTTCATGGACGAGCATGGTGTGGTGCCGGTAGGTGGTTCCGTGTCGTTGGCGGTAGAGCTTGACGGCGCCGGTGAGGACGAACATGTCCATTGCGCGGCGTAGCTCGCCGTCGTCGGGCTCGTCGCCGAGGTGCCGCACGTGTGCCCGTTCCTTGGAAGTTTCGAGAGGGCGCTGCTTGACCGGCAGTTCGGAGTCGAAGTCGTGGAAGTCCTCCGCACCCATGTAGCCGTTGGGTCGCGGCAGGGAGATGAGGAAGTCGCGCGGGAAGATGTCCTCGACATCGGAGGGGTCGATGAACACGTTGGCGTACGGGGTGGCGGTGTAGCCGACGTACTGCGCGCGGGGCATCATCCGCAGTAGCTGGCCGATAAGCCGGTTTATCGCGGTGCGCTTCTTGCTGTCCTCCTTCCACTTCTTCGGGCTGACGGTGTTGACCGAGGCTTGGTCCGACTCGTCGTCGATGATGAGGACCGGCACCTCGCCGAGGCGGTCGCTGATGCGGCCTAGGTCCGCCACCAAGTCCTGAAGGACGCGCGCGTTCTTCTTGGCGACGACGAGACGGGCGTCGCTGGTGTGGAGGTTCACCGCGTCGTAGAACTTACGGTTTCGCTCGCGCCCCTTGAACTCGAGGGCAGAGAATCCCATCTGCAGCCCGCTGTAATCCCTGGCATGCTTGCTCAGGCGGTGGATGTCGGGGTAACCGGCGTCGGACGGTCTACCACCGTGGCGGACGAAGCGGTCGCG
This sequence comes from Micromonospora sp. WMMD729, assembly GCF_049315225.1. Lineage (NCBI taxonomy): Bacteria > Bacillati > Actinomycetota > Actinomycetes > Micromonosporales > Micromonosporaceae > Micromonospora > Micromonospora sp. WMMD729. The sequence continues at coordinate 401,703 of NZ_CP186059.1, forward strand.
TTTCCAGTCGGGGTCGTCGTGGTACTCGTGAGCCTTCTGGTCGTGGGGGGAAATTTCCCGCTCGATGTTTTCTCGGCCGCACAGCTCGATGTCGAGGCGCCGCTGGGTCTGGGCGCGCAGCATGTTGGTGGTGCCGGTAAGCACGATGACGAGCCGGTATCCGGCATCGATGGCCTTGGCCACGACGCCGGTGAAGTTGGCGGTTTTGCCGCTCTGGACGTAACCAACCACGAGCCCTTTGGCCTGGTACGCCACGGGGCGGGTCGGGTCGGACAGCCTACGAACAACCTCCTCGGTGGCCCTGTCCAAGTCGGCAACGGCCTTGGGGTTGCGCCATTTGTCGAGAAGGTAGCCGTGATAGTGCGCCCAGTAGAAGTTGCGTTCGGTACGCCGTTGGGGGGTGCGCCACTCCTCCCAGTCGTCGGCGATGACTATGAGACCGTCGGCGGACGCGTGAGGAAACAGGTCAGCGAAAAGGTTCGCGGTTGGCTCGTCGACGCCGAGTGCGGTGATCACCGCTGCGCGGCGTTCGGCGGTGTTGTGGCTGGTGCCACCGGTCCAAGGGGCGCTGCTTTGTTCGTGGTCCCACGCGGCAAGGGTGTGGGCGAACTGTTGGCGCAGGGCGTCCTCGGGGCCGGCGTCACGCAGATGCGCTTGGAGGGCGGACCCGTCGGCGATACCGAGGACGTCGCCACCCAGCATGACTGCCAGGGCATGCAACGGCTTTGGCCCGGGACGCTGCATGGCGTCAAGGGCGGCGCTGTAGGCGGTGGTCACGGTGTCGCTCATGGCAGCTCCCGTTGTCCCCTCGTGAGTGCGTTGGTGAGGATCTGCGGCGTCGGGTCACCGCTGCGTCCAGTGAGGTCAAGGCGGTAGCGGACGTCGGTCACGTGCGTGGCGTCGACGCCGGCCTCGGTCAGGAGACGGGGGGTGAGACGGGGGAACGCGCTGGTCACCTGGAATGCCTCGGGTGAGGTTCGTAGACGCCACCGGCGTTGGCAGGTGGCGGAGTAGCGGTCCCGCCAGCCGGAGCCGCGGAGCAGATCGTCGATTGCGGCGCGGTGGGCGGTGGACGACAGGTGAGCACGCACACCGGTGATGAGGTCCGGTAGGGTTCGACCGCCGCTGCCTGCTGCGGTGATCTGGAGGGAGACGAGCCAGAGTTGCCGTTCGCCGGTCTCGACCATTTGTGTCAGCGAGGAGATCCAGTGGGCGCGGCGTTCGGACACGGTGGTCTTGACCTCGACGTCGAGGTCCGGGAGCCCGAAGTCGTGCTCCTCGGCCTGTCCGCCGCGCCAGGATGCGAGGGCGGTGTCAGGACCGACCGTCTGGGTGAGGCCAGCGAACAGAAGCAGTTCCCCGACGAGCCCTGTCTCCTTCTCCTGGGAGAGGACGTCCTCGGTCTGCAGGAGGTGTCCGAGGCGGCGCAGTGTCTCGGTCAGCGCGGCGGTCATTGTCTGTTGGTCGAGTTGGACCCGGTCGGCGACGGCGCACAGCAAGGGATAGGCATCGACGAAGAGCCGGGGATCGGTGACGGCAACCTCGATCATCCGCTGCCCGTCGTGGTGCACGACGCGGACAGTGAGGTGCTCCAGCCCGGCTGGAACCACCTCGTGGGAGGTTGCGGGTCCGCGTAGCCCGACTCGCCTGGCGTGGGGGTCGACGAAGAGCACGAGTCGGGGTGACCCGGCGATCGGGTGGTCAATCGGGACACTGCTTCTCAGGTAGTCGCTGAAGCTGTCGGTGCTGAGGTGACGGTCTGCCGGTGTCGTCATGAGCGTGCCTCGAAGGTGGATCTCTCCGCCTTAGCCGCGGTGGTGAGGACCTCCTGCCAGAGGTCGATGTTGTCCTTGTCGCGGGCGCCGAAGTGCGCACCCTCGAAGACGTTGCCGGCGAGCAGGAACAGCAGGGCCTTGAGAACCGGGGCGTCGTTGGCGCCGCCGCGTCGTCCGCCGAGCAGGGCCCGCCGGTACGCCTGGTTGACCCACAGCGTCCTGGTTCCGCGGTCGAATTCGAGGAACGCGTCGGTGGTGAAGCGCTTCCACTGGATGTTGAGGGGTTCCTCGGGGAGTAGCGGCAACTCGTTGCGGACCTCACGCGACACCTTGGGGTGGAAACCCTTGCCGGGTGGTAGCACAGCCTTACGGCGTGCGGTGGTCCGTCGGTTGGCATTGATCCATGCCGCCTCGGCGGCCTGGAGGTAGTCGGTGATCGTGGTGCCGTCGTGGGCGCGTGCCGTGGCGACGGCTTGGGCGAAGCGGGGCCCGGCCGACACGCGAGACTTCTCGGGGTTCATGACGAACAGTCCGGTGGTGTCCCCGTCGATGTCGATGCAGACCCGAGCAAGCTGGAGTCGGGTGTCGGGGGCGTGGATGCCCTCCCAGCCGCCGGCGTGCAGGAGTCGTCCACGGCGGTAGAAGTAGAGGCCCTGTCGGGCCTCCGCCCCGCCGGGCAGTCGGTACTCGGGCGAGTTGGAACGGCGCGGCCAGATGTGACAGCGCATGAGCAGGTCGGTTCCGCTGGTCCGTACCCTCAGGTCCTTGGGCCAGCCGGGCAGTGTGTCGGGGTAGGCGAAGGGGTCGGTGGGTGCCACCGGGTGACGGACGCCGACGCCGAGCTGGATGTCCTCGACATCTATGACGATTCGGATGTCGCGTTCGGTGAGGATGCGGTGGAAGGTCAGGCCCAGGTGTCCCTGCAGGTGTGAGATGGTGCGGCTGAGGAACTCGTCGACCTGCTCGGGGTCGTCGGATGAGGGTAGGCCGTGTACCTGGTCCCAACGGACGATGGTGCCTGACCCGCTGGTGGGGAGTTGCCAGTTGCGGTCGAGCTCGGCGGCGGCGAACATACCGGCCACGATGTCGCAGGTGTAGTCGCGCTTGCCGGAGGTGAGTTTCCAGCGTCTTCCCACGGCTGCGTGTCCGGGTGCGCGGGACAGCACGGTGAGGCTGGTGGCCTGGCTGAACGAGGCCGCCTTGAGTCCGAGGCCGAAGTGCCCGAGGTCCTCGCCGGTGTAGTGGCGGTTACCGCCGACGGTCATCGCCGCGTCGATGTGGTCGGGCTTGATACCCCGGCCGTTGTCGACGACGTAGAGCCCAACCAGGCGGGTGCCGCGTTGGACGAATCGGACGAGGATGTCGGTGGCGCCGGCGTCGATGGAGTTGTCCACCAGGTCGGCGAGGGCGGTCTCCAGGGAGTGGTTGCGGCCCAGGGCGTCCATTGCCCGCGGGTCCGGCGGTAGCTGCACCGCTCCCTCGGTGGGGACCTCCTGAGACCAGACGGACATTTACGCTCCAGGGGGTGTGGCCGGTGTGTGACGGGCGGAACTGTCAGAAGCCGTTGACGGGACGGAAGCCGTGGCGTCGGGCATGGCGCATGGCCTCCAGCGCGCCGCGCAGGTGCTTGCCTGCGGGGTCCCAACCCTGGTGCAGGGCTTGGGCGACCTCGGTCACCGACCGCCGTTGCTCCGGGCTGAGGATCCCTGTGGCGGCGCCCCAGGCGGTCAGGTCGCTCCAGTCGGCCCCGGTGGTGTCCCGGACCAGCTGCAGGTCGTCGCCGTAGGTGTCGACGTCGGCGAGTTCCGTCTCCAGCTGCGGCGGGATGACCCAGTCGAGCTCGCGTACCGCCGTCCAGCACTCCGGTCGTTTGGTCCACTCGCCCACGTTGGTGCGGCCCTCGGGCGGCGACGTGATGACCTTCTGCACAAGCGGGCACAGGTCGGTTATTGCGTCCTGCAGCGCGGGAGTGAGGTCCTGATTGCGCCAGATGCGGTCGAGGTCGACCCTCTGGCTGGTGGCGTGGGCGAGTTTCGCGATGGTGTACGTGACAATGTTGGCCTTGTACCCGCCGAAGTTCTGTCTGGCGACGAGTTTGTCGACCTTCCTGAACAGGATTGCCTTGGCCACCAGGTGTCGGCAGTACTGCTTGTCGACCACCTGTTGCTGCTCGTCCAGCCGCTGCGAGAACAGGGTGAAGTTCTTCTCCGCCCCGAGGCTGACCAGATGCGGTTCCATACTCCAAGAGTGCTCGAACTTGGCCAGGTCGGACTTGGTGAACTTCTGAGCTGACGGGTTGGCGGCCTTGAACACCTTCTGCCGGGCCGGTGTCCCCTCACGGCTGAGAGCGTTGGCGTACTGGCCGCGGGCCCGTTCGTAAAACCAGTGGGTGTCGTGCGGATGGGCGGGGCTGGGCGGTGCCCACAGGGTCCGCATGATCCGCTCGACGTCGACGTGGAAGGCACTGTTCGCCTTCAGGTCCGAGGCGGTGACGCGGTTCTGGGTGTTGGAGTAGGCGGAGATCTGCGGGACGATGTCGTCGAGCCGGTCCGGTGAGACAACCGTCAGCTTCATCTGCACGTGCGCGGCACCGACGTCGACCTTGTTGCGGTGGGCGTGGTGGATGGTCGCGGTGGTCTGGCCTCCGTTGACGATCTGGAGATTGTGGAGGCGGCGGATCACCCGCTGGCCGGACGCCGTGTCGTCGAACTCAACTTTCGAGGCGGTGGCTGCGATCCCGTTGTTGTAGGCGAGGAACCGCTCGGGATTGCTCTTCAGGGTGTCCAGGATCCCTCGATTGACCGCGCCGCGGACCTGCAGGAAGGAGCGCACGTTCAGCTCCAGCAACCGCGCCCCGTGGGCGGAGTACAGCTCGGCCAGTCCACTGGCGGGGACGATGGCCAACAGAACTGAGTAGTCCTCGTCGGTTCGCGGAGTGGCCAGGCAGGGCAGCCCTTCCGGAAACTCCGCGATGATCGGCTCGGCCTTACTCCCGGAGGTCGACCAGTTGGCCAGGCGTCGCAGGTCCCACAACTCCCGGCTGACGTGCCTGCCCTCGAACAGCATCGGCGCGATGCCGTCGCGGACCACGCTGCGAGCGTTGGTGACCAGCACCAGACGCACCGACTCAACCCGACCGAATCTCTCGCTGACGGTGGCACACATACCCGCCACGTCCGAGGAGCGGTCACGCCTGGTCAGGGTGCCGTCGACACAGCGGGACAGGAAGTTCTCCAAGCGCCTGAACGCCGCATCGACCTCAGCGCGGCCGATCTTGTGGCCGTCGTCTGCGCGGGGGCTGTAGTGGGTAAGAAATAGGTCCAGCGAACGGTCATCAGATGCGGCACCGTAGCCACTGACCTCGACACCGTGGTCCTTGAAGCGCACTGCTACGGCGTCCTCGGTGTGTCCGTCGGCGGCCAGCTGGTCAAGCATCAGCTGGGTGAAGGCTTCCTGAAGGTCGCAACCCTCGATCTCAGCCTGGGCCTTGACGTCCTCGATGAGACCGTGCGCGTAGTCGCTGACGTCCGACTCAGTCACGGGCACCCCTGTGCCGCAAGCGGGTACCGGCACAACGGGCCGCACATCCCGGGCGGACTTGTGAGGGGCATGGATTTCTCCGGTGGCTCGTTCGGCATGTCGGGGTGACGGTACGCACCGACTCGGTCGCTGATGGCACCAACTCTCCCTGATGAGGACAGGACCGACAAGACCCACCGGGCTGAGTCTTGATCACCGCATCGGTCCTGTTCCGGGTCGGTCGAACCACCTGTGGCGCGAACGGAGCCCGAGGAGTCTCGTGCGCTCACGTCAGGCAGACGATCCGACGTGACGACGCGGGGGCGGCCGACGCGCGCCGTCGGACTGCAGAGGTAACCTGCGCAGTGCGTTCTGACTGATCGGGGAGGTGACGCGGGTGACGGACGATGCCGTCGAACGGCGTCGGGCGGGTTACGGCGTCAAGCTCGTGCGTGGGCCGTTCGTACGCCTGGCGCCACACCCTGAGGCATGCAAGGACGACGCCGAGTTCCTCCGCTTCGCGGCGGCCTGCCGTGAGCGGGGCGAGCGGCTGGCGGCGGACCTGTTCAGCGGTGCCGGCGGCCTGAGCCTGGGCCTCACCCAGGCAGGGTTCCGTGTGGTCCTGTCGGCCGACCGTGACCCCGAGTCCGTCGAGACGCACCGACACCACTACCCGGGCCTCACCCTCGACTGTGACCTCGGAGAGTCCGCCAACGTCAGGCGGATCGCCGCCCTGGTCAAGGAGGCGGGGATTGAGCTGCTGGCCGGCGGCCCGCCGTGCCAACCCTTCTCCCGGGCGGGCCGCTCACTGATCCGTCACCAGGTCCGCCGCGGCCTTCGCCCCGCGCACGACGAACGCCGAGACCTCTGGCGCTCGTTCCTGGAAGTCATCCAGCTTGCACGACCCGCCGCCGTGATCATGGAAAACGTTCCCGACATGGCGCTCGACCGGGAGATGTTCATCCTTCGCACCATGGTGCACGAGTTGGAGTCGATCGGTTACGCGGTCGAGGAACGAGTCGTCGATACCCTGCGCTACGGCGTACCCCAGTTCCGCCAGCGGCTGATCCTGGTCGCACTGCGGGACGGGATAGCCTTCGACTGGCCTCAGGAGGTGCCGGACCGGGTATCGGTGTGGAACGCGATCGGCGACTTACCCGAGGTCGAGGGCGGCTGGAGGCCCCAGGGTGGCGCCGATGGCTGGTCAGACTACGCCGGCCCCGTGTCTGCCTTCCAAGAGCAGATGCGTCAGGGTGTTGCACCGGCGGACACGGGCAAGGTCTTCGACCACATCACACGACCCGTGCGCGCGGACGACCTGCGCGCCTTCGACATGATGGACGCCGGCACCCGGTACTCGGATCTACCGGAGGACGTCAAGCGCTACCGCGACGACATCTTCGACGACAAGTACAAGCGCCTGAGCGAGGACACCTACTCCCGCACGATCACCGCGCACATCGCCAAGGATGGTTACTGGTACATCCATCCTCGACAGGACCGCACACTGACCGTGCGTGAGGCCGCGCGGCTGCAGACCTTTCCCGACTGGTTCCGCTTCGCCGGCCCACCGTCGGCGGCGTTCCGTCAAATCGGTAACGCCGTCCCCCCGGCGCTCGGCACCCAGTTGGGGCGCGCCGTGATGACCGCGTTGGACGCCCGAAGGCCGGTTTCCTACCGTAGCCGCGACATAGCCCGGGCCCTCGCCACCTGGTTTGACGACCTCGGCGACCCGGCTCTCCCGTGGCTGCGCGCCCGGACACGATGGCAGGTCATATCCGCCGAGATGCTCCTCGACCGGGCAGCACCGGAGCAGGTCCGAATCATCTGGTCACTGCTCGAACGGTGGGCGCAGCCGCAGGACACCGTCGACGGCGGCGGCGAACTTCTCGAGATCGGGCGGTGGATCAACCGTGAACACCGCGCCGAGCGGCTGCTCGAACTGGCGCGCACGCTCACATCGCAACCGGACCTGCTCGACGACGACAAGATCTACAGTCTCCGCGGGGTCGATGCCTCGGTCATCGACCTTGCCGTCCTCGCAGTCCCGACCCGAGACGAGGACGACGCGGAGGAACCTGTGCTAATCACCAAGGGCACCCACCGCGTCGCCGCCCGCTTCACGCACGAGCAGGAGCATGTCGAGCGCAGTCACAGGATGACCGCCGGGCGTCTGGCCGTCGCCCGGATGATCGGCGATGACACCGACGCGCGGCGAGCGCACCTCGGTCTGATCGAGCTGGCCACCTCCCTATGCCGTCCCACCGCCCCCGCCTGTCCCCGCTGCCCGCTGAACGAGGCATGCAGCGAGGCTGCCAAACGGAGCGGTCGGACCGGACGGCAGCCGGCGCTCAGTCCCTGAAGCCGAGTGCGGCGGCGACGTCAGGGGCCTCTGCCCGCAACGTCTCACCGATGCGCTGCAGGGCCGCGTACTCGCCGGCGCGCATAGCAGCGGCGCGCAGCGCCAAGCCGACAACCGGCATAGGCGGCGTCGCCCCCGATGCCTCGCCACGAGACAGGGCGGCCAGCTGCTCGGAAGCCGCCTTCGGGCCCTCGGAGGCACTCCGCGAGTTCTTGCGGTAGGCGTCGTCCGCACGCATACACAGCTCGTGCACCGGGCGTTCAATCAGCTGACGTAGCTGCGGTGGCATCGCCACCCTGATCTTCGCCACGTTGATGTTGAACACCACGTCGAGGTCTGTGTCGAAGTCCAGCGCGACCCGCGCGAGCTTGGTGTGCTCGTCAATGCCCCGCATCCCGTTCCAGCCCCCCCACTGGACCAACCGCTGGGCGCGGTAGACGTACAGACCCTGCTGGCGGTTCCAGTTCAGCGGGCCCGACAGCCGCTCGAACTCCGCCTGCGACGTGAACTGATCGCGGGACGGCAGGACGTACCGCTGTAGCCCTACCGTGCCGGTAGCCTCACCAACGGTGACCTCGAAGCGCAGCGGAGGGAGTACCTCCCGTGCCGGCTCGTCCGGGGCGAACGGGTTCCAGGGCCGGACCTTCTCGCCGTTGACGGTGATCACGAGGCCGTCACCGACCTCACCCTCGAGGAAGCGGTGGAAAACCGTACCCAGGTGGTCGGCAGTTTTGCTCGCCAACGCCTCCAACCGGCGACGTGCCCAACCGCCCTCCGGCTTACGCTCCGGCAGAACTCGGTCGAGTCCGCGCCAGAGCACCACTGTCCCCCCCGTGTCAGCCACCGTCTCGCGAGCCTTGGCGACCTGCTCGTCGTCCGCCGGTTCGGCGACGACCCAGTCATCCATCTCGGCGATGAGATCGAGATCGATCATCCGCGACACGGTGCGGGCCGTGGCCGCCCTCCTGCGACTGACCACCGTCAGGGACCGGCACTGCGACAAGGATGCGGTTTTCAGCCCCAGCCCGTACCGACCCAAGTCTCCACGGCCGTAGTCGCGCCGACTGCCGTAGCGCAGTGCCTCCAAGAGACCATTGGCGCTCATTCCCTCGCCGTCGTCCGCGATCATCACCCACGAGTCGGAACCGTCGAACACAACTTCGATCTCGACCCGACTCGCGCCGGCGGCGACGCTGTTATCGACGACGTCGGCTACTGCGGTCGGGAAGTCGTAACCGATGTCGCGCAGCGAGTCGGTCAACCGCGCAGCCGATGGCGCCACGCTGTACAGGTTCCGAGCGCTCACGACGACTCCTCCGTTCGAAAACGACGACGGGGACCAGGATGTCATACTCCTACGCACCCCATCCCGCGGGACGCACACGTGTGGGCCAGCGATCAGTCTTCTGCCTCAAGAACCGCCGACGCAGGCGTCAGGTGGGCGGATCTGGATGAGGCGCCGAGGCTCACCCACTCCGACGACAGGAGCGTCTAGCGTTCCAGACGCCTAGGTATCGTTCCGCCCGACACGCCAGCGACACTAGAACATAGGTACGACGAAGCCCGCTCATTCGCGACCGATCGTCGCTTGACGGCAACGCTGCGCAACGTTCGAAGAGGGGCGACGCCAAGACCACCCGGAAGTCAGGGATCTCGTCGGCGGCTGCCCGGCGAACCGGGCGCGGGGATGATGTCCGCGGTCAACAGGCCGCGTACCTCGACGGCAACCCGGCTTGCCGCCTCCCCGACCTCTCGACGCACCTCACATTCCCACACTCTGACAACGCGCCAACCGGCCTCGCTCAGCTCGTTGTCAATCCGCTGATCACGAGCCTGGTTAGTCGCGATCTTCGTTGCCCATCTGTCCGCGTTGGGGCCACGGAATCGCGACGGTCCGTGCTGCGGGCACCCGTGCCAGAAGCATCCGTTGACGAATACCGCGACGCGTGGACCGGGAAACACCAGGTCCGGCCGGCTTCGGTTGAACAGGGTTCGTCCGAGGCGGAATCGGAGACCGAGGGCGTGCACGGCACGGCGCAGCGCCATCTCGGGCACTGTGTTGCGTGTGCGCCGTCCTCGCAGGTGAGATCCCTGGGCTGTGGCCACCCATGTAGGGGAGCCGTCGTTCGGCGGGGAGCTGCCACCGCTGGAATTCGTCATCGCACACCTCGACGGGGGGCACTCACCGGCGGCCACCGTTCGCTTTTTCTGCCAGGCAGCCCTCGTGTTCTGAGTACTGAAAGCAGTCGATTGACCCGGGGCCTACTCCGGGTCGGGCGCCGCGGTCCTCAACGCCGACCGATGTACCTCTGGCAGGTATCGAACCTAAACTCTGGATCTCCACGCCTCCCAACGTTGTGTCGCGGGCCCTCCGCCACCCGAGATTGTCGAACACGCCCTCCGTACCGCACCACTCGAGGTACCAGCTCGGGCTTGTGGCGGGCTGGCGACGTCGAGACGGCGGCGGTGTAATCCGCCGCGACGCTGGCGCTACCACCTGCTAGGCGAGAATCAGCCTGTGATGGCCCACCCGACCTGATCACGACTGGCTGCTGCTAGCTGTGCGGCGTAGGCAGCGGCAGGGCCGAGTCGATGGCCATCGAGTCCGAAGCGGGACGAAGGGGTGTGCGTGGCGGCGACCTGAAGCCAAGCCTTGAGAGGCCGCCATCCATGGCGAATGGTCCAAGCCCGTATCCATGTCGCTGGTGCAGCGCGCCACTGCGGCGCTCCGTTCGGAGGCAGTCGTCGTTCTACGCAGCGTAGGCAGCCGGGCCGGGTCGTCGGGGCACCTGCCGTGGCGGGAGATCTGCTACCGGCTGTGGGTGCAGTGGTCGCGAACCACCGCGAAATCTTGCCGGTCGGTGGGTAGTCACGGCGGCACGTCCCCGCGTGCCTTGCGGCGCGGGTGGGGTGGCGGTCGGGCGTGCCTGTTGGGCGAGGTTCATGGCGTGGCGGGCGGTGCGCGCGGCGGGACACATGCCGCGGTAGTTGACGCACTGTAGGTTGCGGCAGTTGCCGTCGCGATCGTGTTGGTGGGCGGCGGTGACGTCGAGGGCGAGCCGCCACAAGAGTGGGTTGATCACTTCGTCGGGTATCGCGGCGGTCAGGCTGAGGCGTTCACGGGACAAGCGGGACTCCTTCGGTCGGTCGTGTTCGCTGTCCGCCGGAACGAGTGGCGGGCGGCGGACCTGATCGACGCTCACCTTTGCCTGAAGGTCAAGTCCTCCGTCCGCTCGTGGCCGTGAGGTGTGGGGATGCGGCGCAGTGTGATGGCGCTCAGGCTGCCGGCGACGCGTTCGTAGCGGTATGGCCTATTCGGCGGCAGGGCGTGGCCCAGACGGTGGGGCCTCGCCTGCGGCGTACGTGTGAGCGCGGATGGCGGCCAGCCGCCTGTCGAGCGTGGCGACCTGATGGTGCTGCTCGTCGTCGGTGGTAGGAACTCGCTGAAGATTGATTGCCGGCTTCCACCCGCCGGAGTCGGCGGCGGGTCGGCGTGCGGTGGCGGACCGCGGACGGAACCACCGACTTCGTGCTTGATATCGATCGCGCCTGGCAGGTGGTCGAGGAGTCTGTTCGCACCGGTGATCCTGCTTGCGCGGGAGATTGGTTCGCGCTGTAGCGATACGCGGCGTGGCTCCGCCGTGCCGACTGTCTGGCGGCGGCCGAGCGGATCGGTTCGGAACCCTGGGAGGGGGAGCGGTTCCGGAGCAGCGAGTTGCCCTGAACGGCCTTGACCTCGTCCAACGGCACCAAACCTCAACTGCACCCACTCCTACCTGCGGCTCCACGTTTTCGCAGGTCAGAGTCAGCTCGGCGTCCTGTTTCCCGCGGAATGCTCCGCGGTTCTGCGGAGCAGTCGACAAGCCCATGTTGTCTTGCAGCGAAGTGCGCAGGTCAAGGCGGTAAAGAGCCGTGGTTGGCCTGACCTTGCAACTGAGAGCAGATTGGGTACAGGTTGGCGAAGAGGTCGCCGCGACGGTAGTGCTCACCGACGCTGGCTACATCCGCCCCTCGAGAGTGTCAGAGCCTGCCGATATCGTGACGCCTTGTCGTCAGCCGGCTTCAACCGCGGCGGTAATGATGATGGCTTCTGGCGCCGACACGGCGAGGAGGATCGTTGGCGTACTGGTTGATGGCGGCGGACCACGGGTCGAGACCCTACGAGGCACCGCCACGGCCGATCCCGGCCGATTGGGAGACATCGCACTGCAACAGCCGAGATGACCACCATGTGGCCGAGGTGGCCGAGGGCGACGCCGTCGCCCTGATCCGCGTGGGCCGCCATGGCGGCGTCGTCGCGCACGGTCACACCACGGCTGTAGTCGCCGACCACACCTTCGATGAGGGGCGCTTCTATCTGCGGTGCGACCCGCGAAGAATCGCCGTCCGGTTCGACGAGACCTACCTGAGCGCACCCGCCCCGCTGCGGTTGCTATCGGGCATCGCCGCCAGCACGAAGGCGCGGTACGCCCGCAGGGCTCAATCCCGGCCGGTGCCGCTACTCGAGATCTCTGACGAGGCATGGCAGACGCTGATGCGAGCGGTTGAAACGCCTGGTCGCCTCGAATGGCCGGTCGCCTGGAATCTCGAGCCCGGCGCAGTGGTCAGCCGCAGGGACGTGCACGACACCTACGGCGGCCAGCGTCAGGGCCCTATCGTGCGCTGCGGCACGACACCCAATACCTTCGTATTCCTCGGGGCAGGCTCCAATGGTGCACCGTTCACCTTTCGGTGGGCCGATGACGGTGCGCTGACCTTCGTCGGAAAGCCGGAGGAGATTACTAACACCGCCCCCACCGCGGACCCGGTTAGCTCTGAGAACCGGCTCGTTCTGGGACACCTGCGCTCCGGAATTCCATTGCGGATCTTTCACAGCAGCGGCAGGAAGCCGGTCATCTATCTCGGCGAGGTGGTTGTTGACCAGGAGCGCCCGGTCGAAGGCTGGATCGACGTCGCGACGCCTCCGCCGATAATGGCTCCACGCCTCCGCACCTGGCAACCCGCCCAGGAGCAGCGGCGTTTCCGGGCACCGCTGTTGCGTGTGCATCCAGTTACCGAGCTCGCTCCATTCTTGTCGCCGGAAGAGCAACCCCGGCGCCGGCGCCAGACGTTACGGCTCGCTGTAACCCGCTCCGTCAACGACGCCGGGCCGTCCACCCAGCCGCCGGCGGCTCAACTGTCAGACGCCGAGGCGATCCAGCATGCCACCGACCGGCTGCGCGCGGTGCCCGACGGCGCGATGCCGGAGCTGGCCGAAGCCGCAGAACTCGCCGATCTGGTGATCCGCCGACATCGGACCGCTGCGCTAGGCGACCTGCGCCGTCTCATCCGCGACCCGGACACCCGAGAACCGGCCATCCAGCGACTGCTCGAGCAACACACCTGGGTGTTCGGCGGCGAGTACATGGGTGCCGCGGCCCGGCGAGCGTTGTCGCTTAGTGACCAGCTGGACATCCCGCTCATCCGCGGGGACGGAACCCTGCACGGCGTCGAGATCAAACAGGCGAATATCCCGAAACTCGTGGTCGTCCACCGCGGCCGGCCCGTTGTCGGAGCACCGGTACATGTGGCTGTCGTTCAGGCAATGAACTACCTGCGCGGCTTGGATGAGCAACGCCATGCGCTGCTCGCCGAGTACGGCGTGGACTGCCGCCGCGCCTCGATGACCGTGGTCATCGGCGACCCAGCGTTTGTCCGAGAGCAGCTCATGGCCGAGGAGATTGCTGAGGCCATCCGCACCTACAATTCGCACCTGAGCCGGATTAAGGTGGTCACTTACCCCGAACTCCTCGACGGTGCCCACCGATCACTGCGCTTAGGCGGAGCGTCGACCCCAGTGCCCCGACGCCAGTAGCAGGCATCACCGGTGGTACCTGTCCTTCGAACTACCACGCGTTGACCAGCTGACGGCCGCCGGACCGTAGGACGGCTCAGTACAGTGGCGCAGTGAGCCAGGTCGCACCACAACCCTGACGTTCACTTGGTCTTTGTCGGTGACATCAGCGCCCATGATCGTCCGTCAGCCGGCGGGCCAGCCTCTCACGCCGACGTCTGGCGCGTTCTCACGCCCGCATTTCTCGGTTGCGCACGGGGTTCCCAACCATTGAAAGTAATGCCGTGACCCCGATTCAGATGCCCGACCCCACCCTGCTAGACGTCGCAGAAGTTGTCCAAGCGGGTACTTCGTCCTTCGTTGGCAAGCGAGTCTCCGCTACCCCATCAGGGGAGTGGGAGGCTCCGATAGAGGCGTGGAATCTGGCAAGCCTTGCGGTTCGATCAGTTGAAGGCGTGTGCCTCATGGCGCGAACCGATATGGGTTTGGCTACTGCGGCAACGCAATGCGCCCGCGCGGCGCTGGAGCACACCGTGCGCGCGATCTGGCTGCTCCATCCAGCAGATCGCTTCATGGGCGAGGTGCGCTGGCTAGCACTTTTGCACGAATGGGAGCGGTTTGAGGAGTCGGCCACTAAGGAGATCGGCGATACCGCGATTCGCGGTAAGCACCTGCAAAGGGCCCGCGCTATTATGGATTTTAGGACAGGGGTTGAGGCGCGCCTGCCAGTTGGTTATTCGTCCCTGCGTCGGCTTCCAAGCATGCGGGACATGATGGTCGAAATAGGCATCGGCTCCTACTACCAGTACTATCGCAAACTCTCGCAGCCAGTTCACGGGACTATGGAGGCGACTGAGACCTACAGACGTAACCTAGGTGATAAGAAATTGTGCGGCGACTTCGGGGGACTGTTCGACTGGATTCTACCCATGCGCCTTTCGTGGGTTTGTATCCGCAACCTCCATGAGATGGTGTTATTTCGTTGCGGGCCGGAGCCGGTCGAGCTACCCCTTCTGACGCCAGGCGAGACCGATGTCGACGGGATCTTTGCCACCATGGCTCATCGGGCGGCCGAGTTGCTTCCCGACGGTCGGGAGGGATAGCAGCAAGGCTTGCCGTCGATTCGGCCTGTCAGTGGCGCTCAAGAGCTAAGGCAGGTTCTGACAGTCAGGTGGTGGCGCCAACGCGGGTTGCGAGATCGCGAAGCCCTGCCGGGGTTGGGTTCGGCGGCGTGTGCGGCCTGGAGGCCGCCACACGCGCCAGTGTCCGCTGCTCGTCATTAGGCGGCCGGCTCGCCCGGGGTGGGCTGGTCGGTGGGGTGGTCGTCGTGGTGGGTGTCGGTGTAGGGCAGGTCGATGAGGCGGTGACGGCCGGGACGGCCGAGTAGTTGCCAGATCTGGTGGGCGGGGCCGGCAGCGAGGGCAGTGCGTAGTTCGGCGGTGGTGGTGGCGATGGCCGCCTCCAGGCTGGTGCCGGCGAGGCGGTGGTGCAGGTTCGCCTCGCGTCGTGCGGAGGGTAGGTGCAACAGCACCGGCCACGCCCAGGTGCTCATCGTGTACAGCCGCTCGTATTTGATGATTTTGTCGATGAGGACCTGCAGGTTTTCACCGCTGGTGTCGTACTCGAGGAAGAACGGCACGGACCGCCCGCCCTCGGTCCATATTCCGGCGCCGTCGGGGCGGGGGAGGCCGGGCGCTCCGGCGATGATGATGTTCGGGTCGCCGCCTTCGCGGTAGAGGGTGCCGGGTTCGTGGTAGGCGGACGCGGGCTGCCAGCGGACGAGGTCGGTGTCGGGGTGGGTGCGGGCGTGGGCGGCGAGGTCGATGAAGACCTGGTTGCCGCCGAGCAGGTGTGGCAGGTCCGGTCGGCGGGTGAGGGAGTGTTTGCGTCGGCGGGCTTGGTCGCGGCGGCCTCGTGGGAGTCCGCGTTGGGCGTGGACGTGGTCGTAGCCGAGTTGGTCCAGGACGTAGTGGTAGGGGTGGGAGCCTCCGTCGGCTTTGTTGGGTCGGAACCGGTCGACCGCTCGCAGGGCGGTGAGGCGGCGTAGGCGGCGTTGGGTGAAGTCCAGGGATGGGAACAGGGCGGCGGCGATCTGGTCGGTGGTGAGCACGCCGTGGTCGTAGAGCCAGCCCAGGAGCCGGTCGTCGCGGGCGGTGATGCTGGCCTGCAGGCGCAGCAGCGGGTCCGCGGCGGGTAGGTGTTTACCCATGGGCACCAGCCCTGGGGGAGAGACCCCAGACTGGAGGGTCTGTCTGGAGCGTTCCCGGATTGCTGACAGCGGGGTTGACCTGGACTGTGAGCGGCTGTGGGGGGTCAGGTTGGGGGTCAGGATCAAGACGGACGGTAGAACGGAGATCGGCACTGACCGCTGAAGCGCCGGGCACAACGGGTTCGGCGTGACGCTGCGGCGAGGCTGGGTGTGAGTCGGGCTGGTGAGGTTCGCGATGCGGGGTGATCATTGTTGTTGCTCCAGGGTCAGAGGTGCGACTGGGTGTGAGGACCGGAGGTCCGCGGTCGCTGTGCGGAGGCCGGGTTGGACATGCCAACCTGCCTGGTCTCGCGCGTGTGGCGAACGTCCGGTGACACGGGCGGTGCCAGTCGCCGCGATCGAAGTTGGTTACAGCGGCTGCGACCTGCGGTGTGAGAGCCGTAGTGGTTGCCGTTCGGGTTCGAAGCGAACGGCAACCTCCGATTGGCCCTCTGACAGTGACCGGGTAAGCGCTTCGTTGGGTCGCCCCGGTCTGCTCCTCGACCGGCCCGGGTGGGCCGGTCGAGGAGCAGCGCTCGGTTGGTCAGGGGCGCGGCGGGTAGTGGTACTCGCCGTTGGCGACGGATTCCTCGGAGGGGCGTTCCGGGTCGTAGATGGGGTGTGGAACTCGGGGCCGTACCTCCTTGAACGTCAAGGTGTCGGGCGGCCACTGCTCGGGGGTGCGGGGAAGGTCGGTCAGAGTGAGGCGGTGTGTCTCGCCGATCGGCTGCCAGACCGGGTCGGCCGGATGGCCGCGCTCGGGGTTGCTGGTGACGACGGTGAGCTGCCGCGTGTTGCGGCGCTCGAGGTAGCGGCGCAGTTCCTGCTCACGCTGCGGGTCGGCGGCGTGGAACATCAGGGTCGCCAGGCCGGTTTGTCCGGCCAGGTGTCGGTAGCCGTGGACGCGGTCGGCGAGGTCGGCGGGACGGATCTCCCCAGGGTCGGGCTGGTACCAGAACGCGTGGCGGTCGCGGTGGTGGATGTACTCGCCGTGCCAGGCGGTATGCCGGGCCGCGGTGACGTATCGGCAGGTGCGCGGTGACCACCAGGTGCGGAGGTCACTCCCGGGTTCGGTGAGCGCGCGGGTCGCGAGGTTGACGAAGAAGTCGTTGGCCTGCAGCAGGCCGGGCAGGTTCGGATGTTCGCGGAGCCGGTCGCGGGCCCGGTACACCTGCGCCGGTGTGACGTCGCGGTCTTCGCCGATCGGGGTGAGTTGGGCGCCGATCGGGCCGAGGCACCACCAGGTGTCGGCGGTGGCCGCGATGCCGGTGTTCCAGAGGCGGTCGATCCAGCCGCGGCGGGCGAGGATCGTCAGACGTCGGGTGGCCGACGCCGTGGTGGTGGCGAAGCCGAGTGCGGTGAGCTGCGCGGTGGTCAGGACGCGGTGCTCGGCGAGCATCTCGACGGCCCACCAGTCGGGCAGGCGCATGCGGCCGCTCTCGGCCAGGAGCAGCTCCGCCGGCATCGGTCGGGTGGACGGGACAGTGAACTGGGGATGGTAGGTGGTCGCCATGACCGGTACCTCCAAGATGGCGCCACCCCGGCGGGGGTGGCAGGGGTGGATGAATGCCCGGGCGACCGCATCGGTGCGGCGCACTACGGGCGGATCACGCCACCGCGGTCGTGCGTCGCGGTGGGTGACAGGGCAACGGCTCGCCGGTTCCGTACCCGGACGGCAGCCCGGGCACGGAGCTGGCTGGTCCGCGCAGCCGGATCACCGGCCGGTCGTGCGGTACGGCGAGAATCCGAGCGCGGCTTGTGGCGCCGTCATTAAGGAACCGCCGTTTGTGTGCTCTGGCGAACGCCTGCCCCACTCACAGCCACTCACAGCCACTCACAACGAGGGGTTTTCTCAGTTGAGGTGATCCGTCCCAGGAGCCCTCACCGGGGGAAGTGACGGCGCCGCGAGAAAAGGGAGCCGGCCTAGGCGACTGCCGTTGACGTGGCGGCAGTGGTGGCGAGGCGGCGACGGCTGGCGGCGCGCAGACTGGCCCGGCGTTCGGCTCGCGCCGCCAACGCCTCGGCGGCCTGCGGCGACGCCACGCCGGTCAGCATGCCGTTGGCGAGGGCTTCGGCGAGGCGGATGTCGATGCGACCCAGCCGCATGCGCAGGGCGTCGGTGCTGATGCCCATCCGGGCCGCGATGGGTTCCATGGCTCGCCGTCCCAGCCGTACGTCGATGTAGGGCTGCTCGTCGTCGGCGTCGAGGATCCCCAGGCGTGCCGCGCGGCGTACCAGCACGTCCGGATGCCCGTAGGGCACCTGCGGGGTCCGCGGTCCCGTTACGCGCTCTACGTCCTCGACCGGAACGAACTCATTGGCCTGCTGGCGTAGCGCGTGCCCGGCGCGCCACCCAGCCCGGCACAACGACGCGTACGGTGCCCGGCGGGCCACGTCCACGTGGTCCCGCAGTGCCGCCAGGAATCCCGCGAGGATCTCCGCGCTGATGTCGTCGGGGTCACCGCGGTATCCGTCGGACAACCGCCGCGCGTAGCGGCGTAGCGCCGGCATCGCCATGCCGACCGCGGCGATGACCCACTGCGGCCCGGCCAGGCGGGCTCGACGGATCAGCTCCCGCCACACCGCGTCGCGAGCGGTGTAGGCGCGCGGGTTGGCCAGTAGCCAGTCCCGCAGCGTCGGCAGCGCCACGACGCCTCTTGGCAAGCCGTCATCCGGACTGAACCCGTCGAGGTCGAGGGACAGGGGCGCCGGGTCGCTGGTCAGCGCGGCGAACGCGACATCGACGGCGTCCAGGGGTGCGGCAGGGAAGATCGTGTCGGACACACTCATGATCAGTACTCCTAGGCCAGTGAGGCCATCGGGCGTCGCCGCCGTGTTCTGGCGACGCTGGAATGCCGATTACGCCAGGACTGACTCACAGGCACTCACAGCGCAGGTCAAGCCGGCTTTCGCGCCCAGCCGGCCGCTGCGGTGTCTCGAGCGAACTCCGGACGCGAGGCGGCACTAGACAGGCGATGCGGGACGGGTCGCGGTACGCCTGAGCAGGGCTGTGAGCCGCTGAGGCACGCCAAGCGCGGCACTCAGACGGCTCAGCGACGAAGCCGCGATCGTCGGGCCGCCCCACCACTCACAGCGACTCACAGCCGCTCACAAAGACTCACAGCAACTCACAGCCGCTCACAAAAGGCTCACAGCGGCTCACGGCGGCGTTGCACCCGCTGCCGGCGCGCGAACGCCGACGGCGACGCCGGTGGTGGCGCGAGCCCCGACCACCTCCTGCGTCCCCGGGGCGGGGCCATCGTGCCGTGTCGGTCGCCGGTGCAGGCACCAGTGATGAGGACTCCACCGGCGCCGGCTGCCTTGTCCGGGAACGGGCGACCCGGTGTCATCGATGGTGATCGATGGACATCTTGTCCCTGCATCCGGCGGTGACCGTGTCCGAAAGGACAAGAACGTCGGCAGTGGCGCTGCGCCACCTTGTCGGGCCACGCGATCGGCGGGCGGTCACATGACGTCGAGATCTGTTGACCGTTTCCGTGCGCGCGGCCATGGCCGCAAGGCGGGAGGAAGGTGTCCTCAACGTCCGGCCGGAGTGTCCGCGGCGTCGCGCATGTCATCGATGTTCGTCGTTGACAACGTGTCCGGCGTGTTTGCTGAGCAGGGCGGGGACAGTTTGGCCACGCGCGTGTCCCTGGCCCGGAGTGACGCTGGCGCCGACCGCAGCAGTCCGTCCCGTGGTGGCGGTGGCCAAACCGGCATGACATACCTGCGCCGCATGGACGAGCGTGTCAACCGTCCGCAGGCCGTGTCCGCGCCTACCGGGTAAGGACATGTCCGCGGACATCTTGTCCATCGACCTACATGAGTGTCCGACCGGTCGCCGCCGCTGGGCGTGTGACACGTAGGCACCCTGGCCGAGCCGTCGGTGGACACGGTGTCGCAGCATTCGCGAACCGTCGCACCACCCACCGTGTCATCAACACCTGTCACTGTTCGGGTGGTGGGTGCCGAGGCGGTGGCCCATCCGCGTCGGATCGGCGCCGGCCCGGGACGCATGGCCGGACGGGCAGCCCTGTGAGCCTCTGTGAGTGGGTGGTGAGTCACATAGGCGTTCGCCAGAGCACACAAGCGCGGGTTTACAGATGTCAGCGCCTCACCGGCGCGACGTGAAGCGCATCCGGCCTCACCGCGGTGCGCCCCGCGCCTGAGCCTGTACGCCCTTACTCACCGCCGAGGAGATGACGATGAGATCGTCCAGACGCACTCGAACCCTGTCACCTCAGCCCGTTGAAGGGCCGGCCGGCGGTGAGCGGGAGCCGACGTGGACGGCCGAACGGGTCCGCGCCCTGGGCGCCAGCACCGACCTGGCCACCGCCGCGGCGGTGCTCGGCATGTCCCGCTCCGCCGCATACAAGCTGATCCGCCGCGACGCGTTCCCCGTGCCGCACTTCCGCGTCGGCGCCCACTACCGGATACCCACGGCCCCGCTGCTGGCCACCCTGCACCTGAACGACCGCGACACGTCCGCGCCTCAGCGAAACCCCGACGCCCTGGACTCACCGCCATAGGCGCCCTCCCGTGCCGACGGACACCACCCGTGCAGCCTTCGGGCCGCAGCCACACGGGCCCCTCTGCTCCAGCCCTCCCACTCTTCAGCCGGACCCTGTCGTGACGGGATGTGGCGACTTGATCGTGCCCGCGGATGACGCGTGGATGTCGATCAGCGGAAACCGATGCACCCCAACCTGATCGAGGAGCACCACCTGCCATGCCTGACGGAAGCATTTTCAAGCGCTGCGGCTGCCGCCACCCTGACACCGGCAAGCCACTCGGCAACGACTGCCCGAAACTGCGCCGCCCGAACCGCTCCTGGAGTTTCGAGCACGGCCACTGGACCTACCAACTCGAACTTCCACCCACCGCCGACGGCGGGCGCCGGCAACTACGCCGCTCCGGCCTACCCACCCGCCGGGCCGCCGCCGACGAACTCGACCACGCCCGCGAACTGCTCGCCCTCGCCAAGGGCGACCGGCGCCGCCGGACCGAGATCGGCGACCTGCTCCAGAACGCCGCACGCACCAAACGGCCCCTGCCCGAGGTCGACCGGATCCGCCAGCGGCTGCGCGGCGACGGCCCCCTCGCTGACGCGCCCACCATCGCGGACTACCTCACCGGCTGGCTGACTCACCTCAGCGTGGACGACAACACCCTGGGCGGCTACGAGTCCATCGTGCGGGTGCATTTGATCCCGCACCTCGGCGAGATTCCGCTGGACAAACTGCGCACCAGCCACGTCCGTGCCATGTTCGCCGCTATTGAACGCCGCAGCGACGACATCCGCGCCGCAAAAACCAGCCCCGACCCGGCGGTGCGCAGGTCCGTCGCCGGGGTACGGCCCACCGGCCCCACGACCCGCCAGCGCATCCGCGCCTGCCTGCGCAAGGCCATCAACGACGCCCTCGCCGACGAACTGATCGTCGGCTCCAACCCGGCCGCGCTGGTCAAGACCCCGGGTGACCGACCGCTGCCGATCGTGTGGGAGGACGAACGCGTGCAGCGTTGGAAGGACACCGGCCAGGTGCCCGGACCGGTGATGGTATGGACCGACGTACAGGTCGTGGACTTCCTCGACCACGCCGCCCGGCACGCCCCGGACCTGCATCCCATGTGGCATTACATGGCCTACCGCGGACCCCGCCGCGGCGAGGCCTGCGGACTGCGCGACAGCGAGGTCCGCCTGCACCGCCGGGAAACCACCATCAACAACCAGATCGCCACCCACGGCTACACCCCCGTGCAGAAACCCCCCAAGAGCAGGGCCGGAAACCGTGACGTCGCCCTCGACACCGACACCGCGAAAGTCCTCACCGCCTACAAGGCCCGCCGCGCCCAATGGCAACTCGCCGCCGGCCCGGCGTGGCCCGACACCGGCCTGTTCTTCGTCCGCCCCGACGGGCAGCCCTGGCACCCCAACGCCGTCACCCAACGCTTCCGCCGGCTCATCCGCAAGGCCGGCCTACCGCCGATCCGGCTGCACGACCTGCGCCACAGCGCCGCCACCATCGCCCTCGACGCCGGCGTCGACATCAAGGTCCTTTCCGACCAACTCGGCCACTCCACCACGACCCTGACCCGCGACACCTACCAGAGCGTCACCAAGCAGCTGCACCAGGACGCCGCCGACGCCGTCGCGGAGAAGATCAACGAGAGGCGCGGCGGTCCCCGCAAGGCGGGGTGAACCCACCGTCACCGAAGCGGTAGCGGCCGGACTCCCGGTCAGGCGAGCGAACACGCGGGGCGCTGTAGGTCCTGGACCTGATCTCTGGGATCAGCGGGGCGCGGGGGCATCGCGGCGGGCGGGCGACGCTCGTCGCGCCCGGCACCGGGACAGTCCCGTCCGAGACCACGGGTTACATGGCGCAGGATCGGCCACGTTCGGTTCGCGAGACCATCGCGCGGATCAGACGCCCAGACCTCTTGCCTGCGAGCTACCGGCCGCGCTGATGGTGTCCAGGGGATGGGATCCCGCCGTAGGGGTGCGGCGCATCGGGGTGACGGCCGGGCCGTCGGGCAGCCGGATGGCTTGCTGCGGGGTGTAGCCGTAGCGGGTGTAGATGCCCTGGGGGTCGCCGGTGGCTTCGGTCCACGAGGGCAGGTCGACGCGGTCGAGTCTGTCGCGGTGGTGGGCGAGCATCGGCGCGCCGGTACCTTGCCGCTGCGCGGCGGGCGCGACGGCGAGGAACGCCAGGTGGTAGTGCGGTTCGGTGGACCGGCGCGCGCTGAGCAGCCCGTCGAGGATCTCGAACCGCTCCGCATGGTCGTCGGCCGCTGCCTCGGGAGAGCG
Source organism: Micromonospora sp. WMMD729 (assembly GCF_049315225.1). Taxonomy (NCBI): domain Bacteria; kingdom Bacillati; phylum Actinomycetota; class Actinomycetes; order Micromonosporales; family Micromonosporaceae; genus Micromonospora; species Micromonospora sp. WMMD729. The sequence goes on from NZ_CP186059.1 coordinate 424,245, forward strand.
ATCGGGCGGAGGCAATTTGTGGGGTGATCGGGGGGCAGGTACAAGGCGCTCAGACGTAGCGTCGGCCACGTCTAGACACTCACACCGATCCAAGGCTTAGCCCTGCAGGTGGCCGCGCGGTTCCCGGCGACGGTTGACGAGCCCGCCGTCGTCCGGCCCGCCGGAAGTTGTTCGAGGAGGATTCGTGAGGCTAGGCGACAGGGTCGCTGAAGTGTCGGTGGATGACGCTGTCCGCGCCTCGGTGAGCTACCACCAACTGCGTACCGGTGATGACGGCCTGTTTTGGCTAGAGACTCCCGACGCTGGCGGGGGTATGACGGTGACACAGTGGCGGTCCGGCGGCCGGTGGGGTGTGGACGATGTAGGCGACTGCGCTGCGGTGGCGGGTCACCTGTTGTCGACGGGACGAGCGGTGCCGGGGCAGGTGTTCATCCGTGGTGCCAGTGCCGGCGGCTACACCGCGTTGCACGCGGTGGCCCAAGAGGCCCGTTCGCTGCTGCCATGGCCGTATCGGCGAACGTGGATCCTGGCCGATGGGCGGAGACGGTGCCCCGTTTCCAGCGGCCGCACGCGATGCGGTTGCGAGGTGGTGCCGGCCGGGTCAGTGCCGCCGTCCAAGGACCGGTGCTGCTCATTCATGGCACTGCCGACGAAGTGGCCGTGGTCGAGAATGTTCTCGGCCTCGCCGAGGAGTTGAGGTCTCTCGGTATGGCGCCCGAGGTATTGCTTCTTGCTGATGTCGGCCACTACGTGGCGTCGTCCGACCGAGCGGGCGTGGCGCTGGAGGCGGAGCTGGCTCACTACGGCTCGGTGACGGCGGATGCCGCCAACGATCAACAAGGTTACACAGAGGCCAGCGGTAGTCGGTGACGCAAATACCCATCGAACTCGCGGACCTCCGGCTCGCACCGGTAGGGCTCGAGGTAGGCCTGCACCTCGACCATGCGCTGCAGGCAGCGGTGTGAGGTGGTTCGTGCGGCGTGATCGACTGTCTCGCGTGCGGTGACGCAGGCTTCGTCGATGCGGCCGGCGGCGGCAAGCGATGAGGCCAGGAGCGCGGTGTCGATTGCGAGTCTCCGGACATGAGTGGGGCTGAGCGCGGTGAGGGCGTCACCCAGGTGGTGCCGTTGGGTGTGCTGCGGTCGGCCCAGGTCGTGAAAGCAGTGGGCGATCTCGTCGGCGGGGTAAGCCGCGTCGAAATATCGAATCCACGCCGGCTCGTCGTCGCGCTTGCTACGGGCCAGTTGCCTCTCCGCGATCTTGAGGTGGGTCAGGCAGTCGTCTTCGCGTCCAAGGCGGGCGCGTGTCCGCGCCACCACCGCTTGCAGCGCGGCTGTCACAGCGGACGTTGCCCGGGTCTCGCTTCCTCTCACCGCCGTCAGCGCCATCCTGCGTGCCGGTCCGGGGTAGTCAGGCGTCGGAAAAAGCCAGCAGGTCAAATTCTTGACAACCGTCTGGCTGGCATCGGGCTCACGAGATAGACAGGGTGATGCGTATTGCTGTAAGGCGGTGGGCGATCAGGGAGAACGTAAGACGAGAGCCATCGATGATGGACGCACCGCTCTGTGCCAGCCCGCGCCGAGTTGGGGTGCACCTGATCACGACATCACGGACGCGACACGTCGGCGGCTACTCGCATAACGGGGTCTGCTAGCGTAACTACGCCCCGTCATCAATAGCTCACACTTTGCGATCACGCCTCAGTGCCCCGCCGCGCGTACACCACCGTCATGGGAGCGCGATGTCAGACAGGAAGCCGTCACCCCTGGAACAACGCGGCACCCTGCCCCTCGTTCCCAATCAGAGAAGCCGCGAGGACACACCGCCTACAAGGTCTTGGACCGCGCCGCCTGAACTCGTCGGCAGCACCTCGCCCATGCGGGTGGCCTTGAGCGTCTTGACTGGGGGAGAACATAGATGCGCGATGCACCTTGCGGTTAAGTCGAGGCCAGGGCTTAAGCCTGCCGCCTGGCCGCGTCGAGACAAGTCGCCGGTCCCAGTGCGGCTGGTCATGGACGTATTGGACGCTGTGGAGTTCGACCGCCGACCGCTTGACGAGGCGCTGAACTCGGTGCTGGCGAAGCGGCCGCTTCACGAAGGCCTCGCAGCCTACATCCAGCATGCTGCAGGCAGCTACCTGTCGATGTGTGAGGCGGAACCATCGATGTTGCCGGTCGCCCGCTGGTGGGTGGTCCAGCATGTCGATCAAGGTGTACGCGAGCTATGGGCTTGGGGCCGGCGCTACCGCTCGGCTGACGGTGCGGTGCGTGAACTACGGCTAATTCGCCTCGCGAACATGCTAGAGCGACAGCGCAGCGAGGCCGAGGTGGCGGTCGCGGCCTACACGGCCGCATACGGCCGTCCCGCGCCGTGGCCTGATGAGTGGGAGAAGAAGTTCTTTGTCCGGGCACGCGAAGAGGTTTCTCGCGTAGTGGTCGCCGACATCGACCTCACCGAAGGCTTGAGAAGAGTCCTTTTTGACGGAACCATCGAGGATGCCGCCACTCTTTACGAGAAGCATGGACGCCGGGCTGCGGTTCAGGTCCTTCATGGCCAGACGCGCCGCCCAGGCGGCGATTGTCTCAAATGCCGTCTCTTGCTGGCCTGTGACGAGGTGATGCGAGCTCCGGGACTGCTGGGACTGCGGTCGGACCGGCGAGCGATGCTGCGCCAAGTGTCGATCACCGACTTGCGCTATTACGACAATTGCCCGGCCCAGCATTACCTGCAGACGTTGCGTCTGCCGAAGGTCAACGAGTACGCCACTCCGGCCCGGCTCGGCCAGGCAGTTCATCGCTATTTGGAGACGCTGCACGCGAAAGCAAGCGGACCGTGCCAGCACGCGGACATGCCAGGTGACATCAGCTGGCCCGACCCGCGCTGGGAGCTCGACGCTGATGCAGCCGAGGCCGGCATGCGGATGCTCGCGCATCACCCGTCCGTGTGCCCTCTTGAAGAGAGCACCGGAGACCTCAGGATCGAAGAGACTTTCGTCTTTCATGACACAGCTGCCCAGTCGCTGGTGATCGCCAAGCCCGACCTCGTCTACCGCGACGATGGCGCCTGGGTGTGGCGCGAGACCAAGACCACCCGGCGCCGCCAGCGTGGTGGCGAGGATGTCGTCACAGAGTTCCCGCAGGTCGCACTCGCGACGGCCATCCTCGGGCGAGGCCTGCTTGGCGGACCCGTTGACGGTTCCCGAGTGGAGCTGGAGATTCTCCGGCCGGCCGGGGCGGATCTCATCATGGTCGACCCGTCAGATCCGCAGGAGCTTGATAAGGCGTACGCAGCCCTGCGGAAGTTGGCGCAGCCATGGCGCGAGGACAACACCTTCGCCGCGGTGCCAGGAGATAACTGTCGTACCTGTCCGGTAAGTAGGTGGTGTCCCAGCGCGGCGGAGACGGACCCGCCGCCGTCCTCTCAGGAGGCCGCTCGTGGTGCTGATCCAGAACAGCCCGCCTGATCTGTCTACCTTCACCGGGGTGACGCTGCTGCGCATGGTCGCGACCGCTCTGGTCGACCTGTCGCGTCACGACAGGTCCCCGGATCCGATCTACTCCGACAAGGTGCAGAAGGCCTACAACCATCTGGTCCTGCAATGCCTGCTGCGCGAGATGGAGCCGCCGGCCAGCGTCGCAGGCATGGCGCGCTGGGCGGCGACCAGGCCGATCGGACAATGGCCGTTTGACCTGCCGGCGGAAGCCGAGAACCTGGACGAGTTCCTAGTCGACGCGCAGACCGGGGTCCCCACCCAGCGATGTTACGAGTGGGAGGTCTCGGGTCCCGATGCCGCAGCCGAACTCTTCGAAAACGAGATCATCCGTACTGTCTTCGCACAGTGCGAGACGGCACGATCGCCACAGTCCTACACCGCGTTTCGGCGTCTTTTGATCGACAAGCCGGTCCTAACCGGTATCGACAAGGCGACGCTGATCGGTGAGCATCCCGAGCTGGGCACCGTTTTGGAGACGGTGAATCGGTGCTACGAGCCGGCCCCGGCCGCCTACCGAGGCACCGACGGACGCTTCGCTACGTGCGCACGCTGCCACTGCCTGCTCAAACCCGATGGGCGGTCCTGGCGGTGCGAGCTGGACCGATGCCGCCGCGAAGCCCACGCCATCCCGAAAGAGTTCATCGACGATCGCTCGGCCGGCGGGCTGTATTTACTGCGAGCGCCGCTGCGCATGTTCATCACCGGCCCGGGGCTGGCCGAGGTCGAGCTGGAACAGAAGCTCATCGGCAAGGGCCTCGTCCCGGAGATGTGGCCGGGCTGCGACGTCTATGACCTGAGGATCACGCTACCGAACCGGCAGGTTTGGGCCATCGACGTGAAAGACCGCGCCAACCCGGCCCTGCTCGGGCACAGCGCCACCCGGTTCCGGCCGGAGCCGCCGTACAACCGGGCCTTCCTGGTGGTGCCGCAGTACCGGTTCGACGACCGCGAGGACTACAAGATCGTTTTCGAGCATTTCTGCCCGCCGGAGGTCAAGGAGCAGGTGACCCTGCTCAGCGACCAGGCGTTTCTCCGCATGTTGACAACCACCTTGACCCGGCTGCGCAAAAACGGCTCTGCGGGAGGCGACGATGCGTGATCGCAGTAGCTGGCACGGCGACCTTGCCGCCGAATTCCGTGGTGGGTGGAAGGCACCTGCCGGGTTCGGCATCGGTGACCTGCTCGACGTCGAGCTGGCAATCTACCTCGGCACGCGGGTCATGCCGACCCGGCCGGTGCGCGACATTTGGACGCTGCTCAGCGGCTACCCCTATGAGGAAGTGTTCGGCGACGTACGCACCAGCGAAGCGCGGCTGATGATCCGGCGGGCCCGGCATTTCCTGTGGGACCGCAGCCGCCGCTACACCTGGCACAACTCGCTGCACATGTATCTCGACGTCGACATCACGCTGCGCGGCTACACGTTCGCGACCATCGACGATCTGCCCAAGGCGCTCGAGCCCACGCGCGCGCACGACCGCAGGGACGTCTATGAAAGTTTGCTGACCCAGCCGCCTCCTCTGGAGCGTCGCGAGCTGCCCATCGCCGGCGCCGGAGACCAGCTGTTCTACGTCCGCGACCAGCGCCACTCCGTGAACATCCCCGTCGAGCTGATCGGCCTCAAGCGCTGGATCGGGCATGACATCGGGGCGGCGCCGGCAGGCAAAGGCGAGCCGATCACCGTCACCATGACCGAACTGGAAGCCGCAGCTAATGCTATGGATGCCCTGGAGGTCGCCGCCAACGCCGCAGATCTGGCAGAGAACCGCGCGCCGCGCAAGCCCAACGATTGGAAGAAGCGCCTACGGCGGGTCGAGTTGCTGCTGCGCGACGAAGCCGCCGGGGCGTTCCAGACCCATCCCCGGCTGCGCATCGACAGGCTGATGAACCTGGTCGGCATGGTCGGCGCCGGCAAGTCCACGATTCGCGACATTCTGGCCTTCCAGCTTGCCACCCGCGAGCGCCCGGCCGACCGACGCCGGACAACGATCGTCGTGGGTGACGTCGCCGAAGTGCTGACCATCACTGAGCAGTTTCGCCGCCTCGGTGTGCACGCCGCGCCGGTCCTGGGAAAGTCCACCCTCGAACGCAACATTCAGCGGTTGCACCGGCGCAGCGAGTCTGCCACACAAAGCATGCTGAATCATGACAACCCGGGTTTCGCGCACCTGTCGAGCGCCTGCCCGCTCGACGCCCTACGGGGGTTCGAGGCACGCCGGGCGCTGGCGATCACCGCTGCGCCATGCACCGCTTTGTACAACGCTGACGATGTCGAGAAGGCCGAGATCGAGCACGACGATCTCAACTCCGCCAGCACGGGGTTCCGGCGTCGCCGTAAGCCAGCCAGGCCGAAACGTCACGGATGCCCATTGTGGACTGCATGCCCGCGGCATAGTGCGGCCCGCGACCTGGTCGACGCGCAGATCTGGGTCGCCACGCCGGCATCGCTGGTGCACAGCCGTGTGCCCGACCATCTCAACGACGAGAATATGCGCTACCTGGAGCTGACCTGCCGCCGCAGCGACCTGATCATCGTCGACGAGGCCGACCGGGTACAGATGCAGCTCGACACCGCGTTCGCGCCGGCGGCGACGCTGGTGGCCCGTGGTGCGGAGTCGTGGCTCGACGAGGTCGGCAAGCACAAGCTCACCGAGCTGGCCGCACAGGGCCGGCTGCAGTTGTCGAGTGACGAGATCGACGATTGGAACAACGCGCTCAACACGGTCATCACGGCCACCGACCGGATCTACTCGATGCTGATCAACGACGAGCCGCTGCGGCGATGGATCACGCAGGACTACTTCAGCGCGATGACCTTGCACCAGTGGCTGATCAATGAGTGGTTTCCCGAGCTACGCAGGCGCAACCGCAACGATGACGAGAATGCCGTGGCCCCCGACGAGGACAAACTTGCTTCCCAGCGGCCCGAGCTCCAGCGTGTCGACACCGTTCTCGGCAGTTTCCGCGACTCGCCGCTGACCCCGTTGCGCGGGCATGGTCCCGAGGATACGACCACGGACCTGGTCAACGCGCTCGTGGCAATGGCGACGGAGTTGCTGCACGCGCCCCGCGGGGTATTCGTTCGCGAGTTCAGCCGTGAGCGGCTGAAGAAGTTGCTGCGCCAGCTGGTCCCGAACAACGCCTCCGTCGCCGGTGACCTTGACGCCAACCTGCACCGCTTCGAATTCACCCTCGTGCTGGCGGTCCTGCACGATCGTCTTGACCGCATGACCATTCTGTGGCCTCGCGTCGAAGCTGCGCTCAACCTGGACTCGACCTCCAACGTGTTGTCGCGCCGGCCGCCCAAGGACTACATGCCGGTGGTTCCCGAATCCCCCATGGGTAACGTGCTGGGCTTTCAGTTCCAGGCCGGCGACCGCAACGAGGACGGCGATCAGAGCGGTGAGCTGCGGTTCTTTCGCTGCAACGGTGTCGGCCGCGAGCTGCTGCTGGAGCTGGCCGACATCCCTGCCGTGGACAACCGGCCCGGGCCGCATGTGCTGTTGATGTCGGCCACCAGCTGGGCCGGCACCTCCAGCCGCTACCACCTACATGCCGAGGTTGACGCCGTGCTGCGGCCCCACGAACACGAGGTCGCCGCCATCAAGAAGAGCACCTTCCGCAAGCTCTTCCTCTACCCACCCGGCGTCACCACCGCCCTGCGGCTGTCCGGCACCGACCCTCGGCAGCGTCCCGCTCAGCTCGAGCAGATGCTGCACCAACTGGCCGTACCTGACCGCAGCCTGACCGGCGCGACCTCGCTGCTACAGCAGGAACTGGACGACATCGACGACCCACAACGCCGCAGGATCCTGTTGCTGGTCGGCAGCTACGCCGAGGCACACCGTGCCGGGCACTACCTCAACAACCTGCCGGAATGGACCGGCAACGTCACGGTCCTGGTATCCGACGACACCGACCTCGACCACTCCTGGAGCAACCTGCCCGCCGACACCCGCCAGCTGCACCTTCGCCGCGGCGAGCTGGCCAAGTTCCCCGACATCGGCGGGCAGTTGCTGATCGCGCCGCTGCTGGCCGTCGAGCGCGGGCACAACATCGTGGTTCCCGGCGGTAAAGCCGCCATCGGCAGCGTCTACTTCCTCGCCCGCCCGCATCATCGCCCTGACGACATCTCCCTGGCTACCCAGGCAATCAACGACTGGGCGGTCCGCCAAGTCCGCGGCCCAGGCCGTCGTTTCACTCAGACCGCTCTGGCCGCCGGCAGCCCGGACGACGCCGGACTGCGCTTTCGGGCCGAAGCCGCCCGCAAATGGCACCGCTTCCTCACCCGCCGCCTGTCCTGGACCAGCCTGCCTCCCGATGAAAAGTCGGCCTTTACCTGGGATCAGCTCGTGGTCATCTGGCAGGTCATTGGACGACTCGTGCGCGGAGGTGTCGCCGCCCGCGTCTACTTCGTCGACGGAGCCTTCTCACCCCGCGAGGCCGGCTTCACCGGAGACGACACCCCAGCGACCAGCCTGCTCGCCAGCATGCTGCACGAACTCGCTCCCTATTTCGACCCCGAGTCGGCGCAGACGGCGATCGACCGATCGCTGGTTCAAGCCCTCTACGACCCGCTCTACCGCGCCCTGCGCGACATGAACTGACCGCCCACGCTCGGACCGGTTCAGAAAGGCCCTCGATGCGCTACGACCGCACGCAGACCGCAGCCTTCGTGGCAGCAGGCGATCTCAAAATCCCGCTGCACACGCTTACCTTCCCCATCTCTTGGCGCCGCCCCATCCTCGACCTGCGCACTGCCGGTTGGCGTGAGGAGTCACGCGCACGCGCCCAGCAGGTGCCGATCGGGCGCCTCAACGCACTGATGCGCACTGTCGCCCCCGATCTGGTCTCCACCGCTACCTGGGCAACGCTCGATGAAGGCAACCCCTGGCTGTTCGCAGCAAAGCCGTTCCCGCCGGCGATCATGCGGACCTTCATCAATGCCTGGCTTTATGACCTGCCTACCACCGACGACGGCAAAGCGCTCGTGATGCCGACAATCAGGAAACTCGACTCGGGCACCTTGCAATGGACGCAGAAGATCGTCGACCTGCTCGCCCACGAGCTCTCCGATGGCAACACTGCCGTGCCGCAGCCTCACCTGTTCAGCCTACTGCCTGACTACGCCGCAGCTAAAATCGTTGGCCAGTCCTACCAGCACGGCAGCAAATCCATTCGGTTCCGGCAGGTCGCGGCCAATCCTGCCAACGGCTACGCCGAACTCGTCTCCTGGCCGCCGCTGGAACACCACACCGGCAAAGGCAGCAACATCCGGACCTGGTACTACAGCGCCACGATCAAGATTGCGCTGCGTACAAAGGCGTTCGACCCCACCCTGCGACTACACGTCGACACCGGCATCCGCCGCTGGACCAGCGGCGAGCTACACACCAAGGGCCGCTGGGGAGCTTCTACCCTCCTACAGTCGACTAGCCCCTTCGTAGCCGACGCACCAGCATCGCAGAAATTCGCGGTCGCCCACCTCCTCTGGGACCGAGACAGCCGAGAAATGGGCTGGCGCAACGGCGGCACCGAACAGATCCTCAACCGGATCGGCGCGGTGGAAAATCTCCCGGCTGCCGAGCAGCTCGCCGGTAAGTCAGACGCCTGGATCTTCGGCCGAGATGGCGTCACTGCCGCCGTCACCTACCACACCACCATGCGCGGGCCCGACCACCAGGTCGGCACCGGCGTCATGCCATCCGAACGCAGCCGTCTCATCCGCTGGATCGGCCAGTGCCTGCAGCCCGACTTCGACCTCGACCAGCCCCTGACCCGCGTCCTCATCGGCGGCAAGGCAAGCCGAAGCCTCAGCAAGCTCGAAAGCGTCCCCAAGGGGAAGAAGGACCAGACCGACGCCGAGCGCGCCCAGCTCGTCGAAAGGCAGGAAGCCGCCCAAGCCGCAAACGCTCAAATCTCGAAGGCGAACGCGCTCGTCCGGCGCCAGCAACTTGCCACCGCGGTCGACGGCCGGCTCTCCGTCGTCTTGCTCTACCAGGGCGACGGCAAGGGAATGCGTGACCGCCTGCTCGCTGCCGTCGAACGACTACTCGACCTGCCTCATCAGCAACCCGCCAGCAACGACACCTGGACATGGAAGGTCGGAGATCTCAACCTCACGATCTACGCCCGTCCCCTCGGCAGGCTCGGCGCAGCGCTCGGCGAGGGCTCCGTTCCCAGGCGCGGCCGGAAGCACGACGAAGCCGTCGACACGCACCGGAAACTCGTCGCATCCGCGATGAAGGACCTGGCTGAAGAAGTCGATGACACCCTGCAACTCGCCCTCATCGAGCTCGACGGTGCGAAGGCTTTCAAGGCACGCACCACCGACCCGAAATTTGCGATCCGCATGGGCTGCGCCGACGCCGACATGGTCAGCCAGTTCATCCGCCCCGACGAGTTCCCCGGCAAAGATCTCGACAAGGAAGAGGCCAGCAACCAGCACCGGGCCGAAGCCGCCTGGGACGACTGCCTACGGCAGCTCGGCGTCCGATTCGTCCCGCAGCACAAACTCAAGAGCGCCATCCCCGAGGACCTCGAGCAGCTGGCATTTTGGGTCGTCAAAAGGCGCAACGACGACACCAACACTCACCAGATCTTCGTTCCGATCGCCGTCCTGATCCGGCCCGGCCAAAAGCACATCATGGGCAAAGCCGAAGGTATGGCCGACTGGGTGCCCTACCCGACCCTGCTCAAGACCCTAGCCGGCACGACTACCACGCTAGCCCTGCCAGGGAAGACGAACAGAAGGAGCGGCTCGCTGCCTTTATCCGAAGTACCCTAACCCGGTTCCGAAACACGCAGACCCTCATCGTGACTGAAGCCCACAACATCCGGTATCGACTCACCACGGTACAGAACGCTCACATGCTGCCCGACCACCTCCAGCTCGGCGAATTGCGTCCTCAGAAAATCAGCCTCTTCGGCAAGAAAATGAGGCTGGTGCGGATCTGCGGCAACGATCGCCTCGAAACCCCCGAGTCATGGGCTTTCGAGGGCGATAGCATCGGCATCTCCGATGGGCTGTGGCGACACGACAACGGAACCGGAGACACCGAGCAGACGCGCGTCTACTACAGCACGGTCGACAAGCCAGCTACCCACAGCTCCATCGTCATCGACTTGGCCAAACTTACGCCTCATTACAAGGAGAACCCGGCAAAGGCCGATGCTACCGATCCCCCAGAGGGTCGTTCTCCCGACGGGAAGCTAGAAGGCGCGAGAAACTATCTCGATCCTTCTAAAAACGCCTGGAACGCGGAACTACTTGAGTTCGTCGTCGCCGCTCACCCCGAGGGTGAAGACCCTGCAAACTGGGCCGGTTTTCTGCATCAGCAACGCCACTGCTTTGACGACTACCGGGCAGCCCTCAGCAGGCCCCTGATCATGCACGTCGCACGACTCACCAACCAATACGCCCTACCCGCCGACGACACCCTCGAAGACGACGGCGACAACATCGATGATCAACCCGAACCCGAAGGCGATGTACAGCTCACCTTCGACTTCGAGCTCTGAAGACCCTCTCAGAACGCAAGCGGACGGGCTGGACACCTCCTCACTCCGCAGGAGGTGCTCAGCCTGGCCACGACGGCCGATGCCCTGGAGCCAGATCAGACCACCCCCTCATATTTGTCGAGCGGATCCCCGACCCCAAGCCCGGATGGAAGGACGTCCTCGATGCCAGCCGGCGCGAAATCCGCATCCGTCAGATCGCCGCAGTGGTCCGATCCAACCCGGCAACTGCGGTCGCGACGCTCAAGCGACTCGGCTACGAAGTCCGCAACCCAGTGACTATCCGGCAGCAGCCGCCCCCGACAACGGGCTGACGCTTAACGAATCCAAGATCCGCACACCGTCGTTCCGCGCCTACTGGGAGGAGAATGAGGTACCCGAGTACGCCGATGATGACGACGACAGCGACCCGCAGCGGGCGCTCGACACGCTCAACTCGACCGTCCCCCCGGCGACCTGCCAACGAGCACGGTTGCTGACCACCAGATCAACCTGCACGAGGCCGACAGCGCCGCGATCCGCGCCATCCGGAGTGCCCTGATCAGGCTCGTGTGGGCTGTGGGGGTTCGTCACGAAGAAAGGGTCTCAGTCTCCGCCTGGGAGGGTCAGTTGCTACTGGCTGGCAGGGCGGGTAAGGCGGAGTTCGAAGAGCGCCGTCAGGTTAGGGTTTGGGTCCTTGGTAGGGCACGCGGTGTAGCGTCGATTCGCCTGCACCCTGCCAGCTGTCGATAGGGGTTTACATGCGTGAGGTTCTACGTCGGTCGGTACGGGCGATCCTGTGGGACGAACGCAATCAGCTCGTGTTGATCAAAAGGACGAAGCCAGGCCAAGCCCCTTACTGGACTGCGCCCGGTGGCGGCCTTGAACCGACTGACGCATCCCTCGATGCAGCCCTGCGCCGCGAGCTGCGGGAGGAGTTGGGCGCGGAGGCAGAGCACCTTAGCCAGGTCTTCTTGTTCAGCTCGCCGTCCGGCGAGGGGGTGTCTGTACAGCACTTCGTCTCCTGCCGGCTCACCCAGGTAGACGAGAGCGCTCGCACGGGTGCGGAATTCACTGATCCGGGCCGCGGTGGCTATGCCCTGGACCGAGTGGCCGTCGACCGCCTTTCTGAGGTGGATCTGAAACCTGAGGCTCTAAAAACTTTCATCCTTGCGAACACTGACGCGTTGCTATCGGACTTCAGCTAAGGCGGGCCAGGCCCCTGCCGGTGCGAGCGTGAATCGGCGCGCAGCTTCGAACACGTCCTGAGGGCGATTCGCTCCGGCGGTGATGGCTGCGACCGCGCCGATGAACACTCGGTGCGAGACGATCAAGGCGGTGTTTCGTCCGGCGAGGTGTCCGAGGATCACTGCGGCGGCCATCGCCCGTCCGTAGAGCGCTGTGAGGCTCTCGCCCCCGGCCAGGGCTGAGTCCGGGTCGCGGAGCCGGTCCGTACGCCAGGTCTGGTACTCAGATGGGTACTCATCAGGTCCTTTACCGAGGACACAGTCGGGGGCGCGCCACTCGGCGTAGAGCGGGTTTGGGGTGGCGCGCGGCACGCCGAGCAGCGCGGCCAAGATCTTTGCGCTTGTGGCGGCGCGCGGATGCGGGCTGGTCAACACGATTGCAGGATGGACACCTCGGTCACGAAGTGCGTGGGCCGTGGCGGCAATCTGTGCCGCGCCGCGCGCGCTGAGGGGTGTGTCGGGGCGGGCATGGGCGTGGGGGCGGGTGATTCCGTCGCGGCTGGTTCCGTGGCGGATCCAGAGGGTCGTCATGACAGGTGCCAGCCGCCGTCGACGTTGATCGCTTGGCCGGTGATGAATCCCGCTTCCGAGGTGGCCAGGAAGGCGATGGCAGCGGCGACGTCCGAGGGTTGCCCCCGTCGTTTGATGCATTGTCGGTCGAGCTGGCGTCGGACCATGGCCTCGTGATCGGGTACGACGCTGTGCTCTGCAGGGACCTCGATCGAGCCGGGCCGCACGGTGTTGACGGTGATGTTGTGGGGGCCGAGTTCTCGGGCGAGCGCGCGGACGAGTCCTTCCAGGCCGCTTTTCGCGGCGACGTAGCCGGCGAGGTCGACGCGTCCGAGCTGAGTCATGACTGAGGAGACAGCGACGATGCGGCCGTAGTTGTTGCGGATGAGGGCTGGTGTGGCGGCGCGGATGACAGCGGCGTGCGTGACGAGGTTGAGTTCGAGCTGGTCGCGTAGGACGTTGAGGTCCGTCCGGCTCCACGGGATGCGGGGGTATGCGCCGGCGTTGCTGACCAGGACCGCGAGTTGGTTGGCGTGTTGCTCGATGGTGGCGCGGAGTGCGGTCTGGGTGTCGGCGGCGGTCAGGTCTCCGGTGACGGTGTGGGTCTGTGCGCCGTGGCGGCGGGCGGCCTCGACGACCGCGGCGAGGTTGGTGTCGTCGTATCGGTGGGTCAGGACGAGGTCGAAGTCGGCTGACAGTCGGGTGGCGATGGCTGCTCCGATGCCTGTGCCTGCTCCGGTTATGACGGCGATGGGGCGGCTCATGCGGGCGGCTCCGCTGGCGTCTGAGTGGTGAGTCCGAGGATCTGCTCCAGGTCGGCGTCGGGTGCGTAGAGGTCGGCGAGTAGGCCCAGCGACAGAGCGGCGTCGCGGGTTCCAGGAGCTGTAGTGGGTAGACGGCGAGGATCCGCATGGCGAGGTATGGGCGTATCCAGGTGAGTAGGTCGGTGGCGGCGGAGAGTGCGAGCGGCCGGGCGAGCGTCGTGAGGTATCGGGTGATGGCTTGCTGCCGGGCCGGCGATGGTTGGTGCTGGTAGTCGATGCCGATGGCTCGGTGGGAGAGTGTTCTGAGCCGTACGGTGGGTTCGACAGCTTCGGCGAGTGCCTTCCTGTGGTCGGCGTAGGCGTCGGTGTTGTAGTGCGGGACGAGCCAGGCGCCGTGCAGTCTCTGGTACCAGAGGAAGCAGGCGATCTCGCCGGGGAGGGCGTTGAGGCCTGCGGTGTCGTAGTCGAACCAGACGGGTTGGTTGTCGGCATCGAGGCCGATGTTGAAGTCGGTGGGGTCGCCCTGGGTCATCGCGGCCCAGACTTGCTCGTCCGGGTGGAAGGCGTCGCGTAGCTCGCTGACGAGGGCAGGAAGGTCGAGCCGTCGGGGCCGTCCGTTGACCATGAGGATGGTCTCCCGCAGGTCGGAGGGCCGGAGACCGTCGGCGCCGGTCAGTTTGAGCACGATCGGGTCGTGGCCGTAGTAGTCGTCCAGCCTGCCGCCGGGCTGGGTCCGGTCGCGGTAGAGCTTGCTGTTGGCGCGCGAGGCCGGGACTCGGCAGATGGTCGCGTCGATGGTTCGGCGGTAGTGCCGGAAGATCGCGTCGAGTCCGCAGTCGAGGTTGGCCGCGCTGCCGGGGCCTGTGGACGTGAGAGCGTCGAGGAGCAGGCCGGTGTCCGGAAAATCGGGTTGGTGGCGGTCGTAGAGGGTGAGGGTCCAGTGCCCGACGCGGTGTTGGGAATGCAGCCTCGGTAGCCGGTAGTGGTGACGGATTCGGTGGTACCCGGCGATTTCGGCCGCAGCCTCCATGGGGTTCGGGTTCAGCTTGGCGAAGAGGCGGTGTGCGCCGATGTCGAGGTGGAAGGTGCGGTTCATGGTGAAGCGGCGGTAGCGGCCGACGCGGATCATCGTTGCCACCAGCCGGCGCACTGCCCCGCAAAATCGGCTACGACCTTGGCGGGGATGGCGCGAAGGTCGCTCGCGGTGGCCCAGAGAGTGTCGTCGTAGCGGTCGCGCACGGGACACGCGTCGGCGAGCGACATCAGGTGCGAGAACGGGGTGGCCACCGCGTGGTGGCCTGGTGATCCGGTGATCCACTTGGCGTAGCCGTGCCGTCCGTAGAGGCCGACCACATGCGGCTGGGTGCCGTCCGCTCGGATGGTGAGCGCGGCGAGATGGGTCAGGCCGGTGTCGTTGCCGATGACCAGCTCGGCGGCGGCGAACAGGTCAATGCAGTCGACCGCCGTTGGTCCGTGAAGTACCTCAATCTGCCCTACGGATGCCGGAGGCTGGTGGCCCGGTGGTGTCACCAGGCTGAAGCGCCAGGCATCCGAGTGGCGGGCCGACAGATGTTCGGCGAGGGCGACGAAGTTGTCGATGCCGTAGTCCTTGCGGTCGGGGCGACTCGTCGTGGCTACGAAGATCACGTGGAGTGGCTTGGGCGCTGCGACCGATGACCGGAACCTGGGGGACGGGTCATCGGATGCAGGGAGCCTGATGCCGAGGGCTTGCTCGACGTGGAGGTAGTAGCGCATCGGCAGCGCGGCATGGACCTCGACAGTGTCGGCGTCGATGAGGTCGAGCAGCGTTGGAGGCGATTCCGGTACCGCGTCGAATTCCAAGGCGTCTTCGCTGCCGAGCGTGCCCAGTTGGTGCCCGTCGCCGCCCGTGACCGTTACTGGAAGGGTGCACCGGGCGATCAGTTCGGCTCGGCTGCCGGCGTACTCCAGGGTTCCGAACTGATCGTGTGTGGCGTCGTGAAGCGCCTGTGCCATGGCGAGGCCGAGCAGCAGGTCGCCGAGTCCGCGAGAGCCGAAGTCGGCACGCCACCCGGTCTGACGCACCGCGTCGAGGTGTGCCCGCCGGGGTGGGGTCTCTCCGTTGGCCCGGCGGTACGGCAGGAGCCGGCCGAGTGGCGCCTGTTCACGTCGGACGAGGTACCGCCCGCCGCGGTGGCACACCGGTTCCTCGACGAGGGTCACAGCGTTGTCAGTACGCACAGCGGGACCCCATCGCGCTCGAGTAGCTGTCGGCCCTCGCCAGCGGTGTCTTCGACGAGGCAGAGCGCGCCGGTGATGTCGGCGCCGGCCGCGCGGAGTGCCTCGACGAGATTGGCCAGGGTGAGCCCGGTGGTGATCTCGTCGTCCACGATGAGGACGCGCAGTCCTTCGAAGTCGCCGTAGGCGAAGACCTCAAGACGCCGGGCATGCGGCTCGTGGAACACGACCTTCCCGGGTAGGTCGAGGTTGACTTTCCAGGCGAGCCGGTACTGGCTACCACTGGCCCAGGCCACCGCGATTGTCGGCACGATGCCGCCGGCGTCTAGGCCCAGGAGAAGATCGTGCGGCCGGTACGCCGGGTGCTCGCACCATCGCTTCCACAAGTTGCGTCCCGTCGCCAGGACCTGTCCGGCGGCCACGTCGGTGCGGATGCCATCAAGGCCGTGGACGACGCGGATCGGACGAGTGGTGTCTCCCACCCCGAGCCGGGTCACCCGATCGGCGTGCAGAACATCGTCAAAGGCGGTGGTCATCGAGGATCTGATCCTTCCGTCTGGGGCGTGTTGGACGCGACCGAGCAGCCGAGCACGTCGTGGTAGGCGAGGATTTTGGCGGCGGCTCCGCAGACCCGACGGGAGAGGGTTTCGTCCTGCCGCCACCGGTCGCCACTGACCTCGGCCACCGACGGGAGGTCGATGTCGGCGTCCGGATGGCTGGTGGTGAAGGCGAGACGGACCTCCTCGCTGGCGTCGAGGTCCACCCCGTCGGCGCGCAAAATGATCTTCATGATCAGCACGACGTGCTTGTAGACAGCGCGGACATCGGGCTCGGGATTCGCGGCGAGCCGCCGCAACACCATCGCCACGAGCGGCAGCTCGCCGCGTGAGGCGCGGTCGTCGGTTGGTGCGTCGAAGGCGTTGAGGACGAGGTCACTTCGGCGGTAGAGCAGGCCGCAGCCATCGCGGGCTATCTGCCGCACCGCGTGCAGTACTCGGGGTGGGACCAACCCGGCGAGCATCTCCCGGGTGGTGAACCACGACAGTGCGATCTTCTCCCCGGCCGGTCCGCTCTGGGGTACACGCCTGGTCTGGAGCCAATGCAGCGGCAGCGTGTCGCGTACGACAAGGAGGTCGATGTCGCTCCACCCCGATTGCCAGCCCTGATGGGCGAGGCTCCCGGTGGCGGCGACGAGCGCGGTCTCAGAATCGGTCAGTCCGGCGACGCAGTCGGCGAGTACCGGTTGCAGGGCCTCGGGGATGGCCGTGCCCGCGTGCGGCGGAATCCTGGCCCCGGACCTGGGGTGAACAACTTCCGTGACCGCCCTCTTCAGCGCGGCCAGGCTGTGGCCGTTATCGATGACCGTGTCGGCGATCGACGCGATGAGGTCTCCGCCCCGGCTTTGCTTGATCGAGTCGCGGGCGGAGAGTGACTCTATTGCCTCGGTGGCGCGCTGCGCGCGAAGCCTGTCCGGAAGGCGGAGGAACACAATCTCGCAGCGCTCACCCCAGATCCTGCGGAGGTGTGCTGTGGCGTCGAAGCGGTGCGCGCTTTCCAGGCTGATCCGGTGCGAGCCCGGGTTCATCGCGGCGAACCGCAGGATCTCTTCTGTGAGCATCTGCGCCTGGGTTAGCTCGTCCCATTGGCGATACGGATCTGCCGCACCAAGCCGATCGGCGGCAAGCTGCATGAGGTAGCCGATCTTCAGCCGGGTGGCTGTGTGCTCCGTGCGTAGCAACTCACCGGCCGTACTCTTACCACTCTCAGACATACCAGCGAGCACCCATAGGTGCTGGATCCGGTCTGGCTGCAGCGGAACGACGGGCACGTCGAGTTGCGTCAGGACTTTGCGGATTTCGCACTGCACATCAAGGAGTGGGCGATGCCCGCGCACCACGATGGCCTGGTACTCCCCGCCATCGACTTGAAGGTCGATCGCCTCGGCCAGTCGCCGCTGGTACTCGACGTAGCGTTCGGTAGTCGGCACAGGCTCGCGTGCCACGGCGTGGTGCGCCTCGGCGACCGGCTGGTCGCTGTGGCGCAGCAGCAGGTGCAGCTCACGGCGCGGCGCGGGGGCATAGCGACGTGCTTTGGCCTCAACTTGGGCGAGCGCCTCGGCGGTGGAGATGCCGTCCTTGACCGCCGCTGTCGCCGCGCAGGTCGCCACAAGCATCGGCCAACCGCGGTCCTCCAAAGCCAAGGGGCCGCCACCGGCACACCGTGCGGCGTGGGAGCTGAACACGAGGTCGATGTGTTCGTCGGTGGTGCTGTCGACGAACCACCACTGACTGAAGTCTCGTCGCGACACCTCGGCCCATCGCCGGTCCCACCGATCGACTGTCCCGGTGAACTCGACGTTCGGCATCGCCGACGCCAGCCAACGGGCGTTCGTGGTCTTGCCGACGTTGTCGGCGCCGTTGAGGGTGACGGCGATCCTCATCGCGGCTCCCGATAGCTCTTGAGCGCGCGCCAGTGAGGAATCCGGCGGCGACCTTCATGGATGTCGAGCACAAGGGTGTCGAAGGCTTCGGTGAGTTCGGTGAACTGCTGGAGCGCCAGCGAAGGATCGACTTCGTTCGGGTCCAGCTGGGCGGTCTCCGAGAATCGCCTCCACCGAACCCATGCGATGGCCATGCGGTCGATCACGGAGCCGATCGTCTCGGTGTGCAACGGTGCCCCGCCCGCAGGCCGGATCACACGCTCAACCCAGGAGTCGATCTCCCCGATGAGAGCGACGCGCGTGGTGTTGAGACGATCGATCGATCTCTTGGCAGCAGCCACCACGTGGTCGTCAACGGCCGGGTCGCGGGAGATTGTCTCCGCCGCCCATTGTTCGCGGTGGTGCGAGGCGAGCCGGGACGCCGCGTGAAGGGGCACCGCCCATACCTCTGGCAGAACCCGCGGACGGCCGCCGAACGTGCTGGTGATCAGGTCTGAGCGGGGCAGCGGTGGACAACGCTGCGGGTTGGGGGTGAGTGGTGGGTGACCGACGGAACGGAGGGGCATGGGTGAGCCTCCTTGATCCTTGGTAGGGCGGCGGCCGGTGGTGCGGCCTGTCAGGGCCGGAGGGTGGTGGCGGTGTCGGTGGTGTGGCCGCGTTCGAGGATGAGGACAGCGGAGAACAGGCCCGGCCGACGCCCGCTCAGCCGCTCCTGCGCGGCGAGGATCTCGCCACTGTGCTTATTGACCAGCAGCTGGGACGTGGATCCGTCGGCGGTGATCGTGAAGGTCAGGCCGGTGCGGCCGACGATGTCGGCGCTCGGTCCTCGATAGGTGATGCCGGGGATGGCCGCGAGGACGCGCAGGCTTGTGGCCCGTTGGGCTTGGTTGAGGTACTGGGTGCTCGCGAGTGCGACGACGCCGTTGGCGAGTAGCCGCGGGTAGGCCGGTTCGTTGGCCAGTTCCCTGGGCGCGAGCATGTCGGCGAGGGTGTGCGCATCACTGGGCAGCGGCTCGGACAGGTACGGATGTAGGCCGCCTGACAGGTGCTTGGTCGTTGCCTCAGGCGCCTGCGTGAACAGGGCCGGCTCGTGGCGCTCGGGTTGGTGGTTCAGTCCCGGCAGGTCGGGGAGGCGTCGAACCTTTTCCTGGCCCGAGCCGTCGATGTCGCGGCGCCATTGGCGCAGGTCGGTGCGGGTGATGCCGTTGGTGGCGCGGGTCCAGGACTGGGTGTGCAGGTAGGTGTAAGGGCGAGCGGTGGTGGTGTCGCCGGGCGTGGCGGTGACGGTGTTGGCGAGGGCGGTCAGCCGTTCTGACGGCGTGAGACCCGGCCCGGTAGTGGCCGGCTGCGTGGCGACAGTCCGGCTGTCGGCTATTGCGGGCGGCGTTGACGCGGGCTTCTGGTGGGCCGGGGTGGTGGTGTGGCAGCCGGTGAGGAGGATGCTGCCGAGCAGGCTGACGGCCAGGCGGCGGGCGGGGGCAGTCGGGGTAGCTATCACGGTGTCGGGGTTCCTCCCTGGCACTGAGCAGTCGGTGGCGACGGCAGTGCTGGCGTTGTGAAGGTGAGGGCGCTGACGAGTCCGGCGAGTGCAGGGAAGGCGATGATCTGTCCGATGGGTGGGCGGGTTAGGCGTGCTGGTCTTGCCAGCGGTCATCGACCGGGCGCGCCGGATTGGCCGGCATGGTTTTGCTGGCGTGGTGGGGGTTGCGGCGCATAGGTCGCAGGCTCGGCCCGTTCGGCACGGTGAGGGGCGGGCGGAGCATGTACCCATAGCGGGCGAGCAGGTGCTCCGGTTCTGCGGGAACGGCGGTCCAGGAGGGTAGGCCGATGCGGTCGAGGCGGGCGCGGTGATGGCTGAGCAGGGCACTGCCGCAGCCGGCCTTCTGCTGCTTTGGGGATACGGCGAGGAGCGCCAGGTGGTAGTGCGGTTCGGTGGGCTGCTGCTGTGCGATCAGGCACTCAAGGGCGGTGAAGCGCTCAGCGTGTGCTCCGGCGGCCTCCACGAGGCGGGTCGGGTAGTTGGCCGGTGGCGGGATCGGTCGGTAGCGGTGAAAGCCGACGATGGCGGCGGTGAGGTCGTCGGTGAGGTGTACGTCGCCGAAGAACATCGCGTGCTCCACCCACACCGCGATGACGTCGGTCATCACCTGGCGGCGCTGCGCCGCGTCCGGTACCAGCCAGGCTCCGAGCGGGCTGGGGTGCAGGGCGTCGGCGATCAACGCGGCGACGGCCTGTCTGTCTGTCCAGCGGGCGGCGCGGATACGAACGCTTGAGTCCACGGCGTTGTCGTCCCTCTCGACGGTCTATCGGTAGGTGGCGGTGGCGAGGTCACCGATCGCGGCGTCGACGACGGCGGTGATCTCCCGGATGGGGCGGTGGTGTTGGGCGGCGATTGTCTTCAGGTGAGCGGTGAGGGTGGCGGTGTCGTCGTCGAGGTAGAGATGGTCGGCGAGGCCGAGGACGGCGACGAGTCCGGCGAGCGCGGCGGTGTGGTTGTCCGGTTGCTCACGGCCGGCGGCGAGGTAGCGCAGCCGGGCGCGGGCGACGACGGCCCACTTGGTGTCGGTGGCGAGGTAGGCGTCGGCGCGGACTAGGCCGCCGAGGCGGCGGCGGGCGGTATGGCGCAGGATCCCGGCGGCGACGAGTCCGGCGCGGGTGCGTTCGTACAGGTCGTCGGCGAAATCTCGCAGGAACGCCTTCACGGTCGGGGTGGTCCGGGAGTGATGGATCGCGGCGAGGGCGGTGTCGGCGATCAGGTCACCGACTGCCCGGTCGGAGTTCAGGCGTAGCCACCGGTCCGCGGCCGGATGGTCGCCGTAGGAGTCGAGGGTGACCCGTCCGGCGAGGAACAGGTCGATCAGCACTGCGCCGGCCATGCCGAGGGCCAAGGCTTGACGATGCAGGTGCGGCTGGCCGGTGTCGTCGTGGTGCCCGAGCAGGAACAGCTCGTCGCGCAGCGACAGCTGAGGTATCGACGCGGTCATCACATGCCCCTATGCCTGGACTGCGGCAAGGGCCCGCAGCCGGGCGTGCGCGTCGCGGTAGGCAGGCTGCGGCTGCGGGAGGAGGGCTTTGTCGATGGCGGCCAGGACGGTGTAGTTGGGGTCGCAGACGTTGCCGATGGGTGCCCGCCCGGCCTGCGAGATGAGCTGATAGGCGTCGAGCACCTGTAGGCCGCACAGGTCGACGGTCCAGGCGGTGAGGTCCTGGTGGGCCATGCGGTAGGCGTCCTCCAGGGGGCGGGCGCAGCCGACCGACATGATGGTCTTGTAGCTTTCCATGCGCGGCCAGGCGGTGGCGGCACCCTTGATGACCTCGACGGCGAGGGTGGTGACGGTGGCGATCTCCACGCCGACGCCGCAGGCTTCGCCGTGGCCCTGGCGGGCGTGACCGTCGCCGAGGGCGAGCATCGCCCCGTGCACGTTCACCCCGAGATACAGGGTGGTTCCGGCGCGCAGTTCCGGGGTGTCGAGGTTCCCGCCGTAATAGTCCGGAACGATCGTGGAGCGGGACTCCATGCCACCCGGGGCTACGCCGATGGTGCCGATCATGGGATCCAGCGGCAGCTCGACGGTGTGCTCGCTGGCGGTGGCCCGATAACGGACGATGCCCGCGTGCCGGTCGATGTCGTACACCCACACCCGCTCGTCCAGCGGTGGCTGCAACGTCGCTGTGTGCGAGGTCGACGTGAGTGCCCCGAAGTACGGGAAGGTAGCCGATACACCCCAGTCCCGGGCCGGTTCGATCGACACGAGGTGCACGGCGAGGGTGTCGCCGGGCTCGGCGTCTTCGACGAAGAACGGCCCCGACACCGGGTTCAGATACGGCATCTGGCACACCTGCGACGGCCGGTCCGCCGGCCCCCGCACGAGACCGCCGAAGCAGTCCTGCGTGTGCACGGTGAACACATCGCCGGAGCGGACGTGGGCCACCGGGAGACGGCCGCCAAAGGTGTAGGCCAACTCGTCGCGGGCGGGCCGGTAGGTGAAGTGGCTCATCGAGATCACACCCGCTCCATGTCACGCCCGGCGGCCTGGGTGGGGGCCAGGCCGGACAGCACCGGCCGGCGGCCGGTCAGGTACAGGCCGGCCAGGACCACCACGCCGAGGCCCAGCCAGGCCAGGCCGAGGCGCTGGGCGGCGATGTTGGCGTTGACCACGACGTAGGCGAGGATCACGAACCCGATGGCGGGCATGAGCAGGTGCGCGAACCAGTTGCCGCTGCGACGGCGGATCAGGTGGTGCACGACCACGGAGACGTGCAGGACCAGGAACGCCACCATCGCCCCGAAGTTGATCAGCGACGACAACAGCGTGATCCCATCCGCCCGCGTCGCCATGTACAGGCCCAGGGCGAGGGACACGACGCCGGTGAGCAGGGTCGCGTTGATCGGCACGCTGCGGCGCACCGACACCTTCGCCAGGAACGCGGGGAGCTGCCTATCACGGGCCATCGCGTACAGCAGCCGGGACGTGGCGACCTGCGCGACCATCGAGTTCGGCAAACCCCAAGCGATCGCGGTCGCCACCGCACACACCGTCGCCAGCCAGCTTCCGCCGGCCACTGCGGCGGAATCGTAGAAGGCGTTGCCGTTCACATCGCCCTCGGCCCGCAGCCCGCCGGGGTTGGGCACGAGCATCGCCGCGAGCCACGTCTGCGCGATGAACAGCACCCCCGCCAGGACGAGCACGGCCGCCATCGCCCGGCCGATCTGCCGGGCGCCGTCACGGGTCTCCTCCGCCAACATGGAGATGCCGTCGAAGCCCAGGAACGACAGCACCGCGATTGACACCGCCCCCGCCACGAGGGACCAGGTGAAGGTGTCGGCGTTGTAGAACGCGTCCCAGCTGAACCGGCCCCTACCCGTCGCGAGGGCCCAACCGGCGACGACCAGGAACAACGCCAAGACGATCAGCTCACCGACGAGCATCACCCGAGTGACCACCGCCGTCATGCGGATGCCGACCGAGTTGACGATGGTGTTGACCGCGACGAACCCGAGCAGCCACAGCCACACCGGCACCGTCGGCACCGTGGAGTGCATCGCCACCGACGCCACCAGGTACAGCAGGCCAGGAACGAGCACGTAGTCGAGGAGGATCACCCAGCCGGCGAGGAACCCCACCGGCGGGCTGATGCCCCGACCGGCGTAGTTGTAGACGCTGCCTGACATCGGGAACGCCTTCACCATCTGCGCGTACGAGAACGCGGTGAACACCAGGGCCACCACACCGATGGCGTAGGCGAGGGCCACCATGCCGCCGGAACCCGCATAGACGCTGCCGAAGATCGCCATCGGCGCGATCGGCACCATGTACACCAAGCCGTACGCCAACAGGTCCCGAAACCGCAGCTGGCGGATGAGTTCCTGCCGATAGCCGTAGCGGGCCAGGTCGTTCGAGGTTGTCATCGGTAATCCTCACGAGGATGAGAAGCGCGGGCAGGGCGCGGAGAGACGCCTGCCGGGTGGTCGTCAACGACCCGACAGCGACGGGCATTCGCGGTTGACGTTGCTGTGGCAGCCACCCCACTCGTCACTGGTGGTGGCTACATCCGGACCGACGGTGATCCGGCTCGGCAAGCTTGCCAAGCGCATCCACGTGAGTGGATCCCCGGTGGTGGTGAGATTTTTCCCCACCCGCGCACGCCCACGACCTGCAGATACTTTGATCAATTAGCGGCGAGCTACCCACCCCGGGGCCGCTGGCCTCGCCGCGCCCCATACCGATTCCGGTGAGAGGGGCGATACCGTGCGATAGGAAGCCGTACGTAGGAGGTGACCGCGATGGCAAGAACGACGGGCACCAAGGCGCAGCGTGATCACGTACGCCAGACACTGGCCGGTTTCGGAGCGACACCCACAGCCATCGCCGCCGAGCTGCAGCGCCGCTTCGGGCTGCGCCCCCGGGATGCCTTTCGCCAGGCCCATGGTTGGACCCAGGACGCGGTAGCCGAAAGATTGAACGCCAAAGGAAACGGTTCGGCGACGTTCACCGGGGCGCGGATCAGCGACTACGAGCGGTGGCCCTTCGGCGGTCGTCGGCCCACCCTGGCTGCCTTGAACGCGCTGGCGCAGGTCTTCGGCACCGAACCGGGCAGTCTGGTCGATCTCGACGACCTGACCGCTATGCCGGAAGCAGACCGAGCGGCGCTGAGCGGCGGGAACGCCGCCCCGATGCCTGCACCACTGGTCGCATCCTCGGCACCGCCTGGCGCGATTGCTGAGCCTCTGCGGTGGGACCTCGGCGCTCTGCAGGACGAGACGGAACTGGTGATAGCGGTGGCAGAACGCACGGCGAGCTTCGGCACATGGGCGCAGGCCTCCAACGTCGGGCCTTTCACCCTCGACGATGTCGCTGCCTCCACCCGCAGGATCGCCGTCGACTACCTGACCGAGCCGCCCGTCGTCGTCTACGCGCGGGCTGGGCTCCTGGCCGACCGCGTTTTCCGCCTTCTGCAGACCGGGCGTCAGAACCCTGATCAGTCTCGGGAGCTCTACACCTGGGCGGGCTACCTCTGCACACTGCTCGCCTGGATGGCAGGCGATCTCGGACACCCGGCTGCAGCCGAGTCCCAGGCACGTACCGCCTGGATGTGCGCCGAGACCGTCCGCGACAACACCCTCCGCGCCTGGGTCCTCTCGACGATCAGCAAGACCCACCTATGGGAGCGGCGGTTCGAAGATGCGGCCAACGCCGCCGTGCGCGGCTACGGTCATGCCGCCGAGGGCAGTGCGGCGGTCATGCTGGCGTGCCAGGAAGCGGACGCGTGGGCGGAGATCGGCGCTGTCGAGCCGGCGCGGGCAGCACTGCAACGCGCCGAAGAGGCCCGCCAACATGCCAGCAGCGACCCGGTGGGTGGCCTTCTCGCCTGCGGAACGGTACGTCAACACAACTACGCTGGTTCTGTGCTGCTCCGCATCGGCGAGGCTGCCAACGCCATCCAGCACGCCGAGCACGCCCTGACGGAGGCCGCCGCAGACCCCTCGATCGCCTACGGCACGCTCGCCCAGATTCGCATCTGGGCCGCCGCAGCACATCTCAAAGCCGGCAGCCTCGACGGCGCGGTCTCGGTCCTCTCACCGGTGCTCGCTCTGCCACCCGAACAGCGGCTCGACCCGCTGGTGCACCGCCTGCGCGGCATCGGGCGCAACATCGCCGGCAACCCGTCGCTGCGCACGAGCATCGAGGCCCGCAGTGTCCAAGCAGCCATCACCGAGTTCTGCGCCACCGGCGCCGCCCGGCAACTTCCATGAAAACCTGGAGAACCCATGGCAGTCCCGCACGCCACCAATATCCGTAACCACTGGTACTGGCGACCGGGTTGGGGCATCGGCTCCCGCTTCTACACCTGGCATATCACCTTCGACGGGCAGCCCGAGGTCGAGAAGCTCGCTGACCAGTACCGGTCCCTACTGTCTTCGCAGCCCAGCCTCGACGTCATTCCTAACCGATGGCTTCACCTAACGATGCAGGGCATTGGCTTCGTCCAAGACGTCGTCACCGACGACGTCAACGCCATCGTGGCCGCCGCCACCGACCGCTGCTCGCGCCTGTCACCCTTCGAGCTCACCATCGGCACCCCCCACGTCGATCCCGAGTCCGTCCAGATCGCTGTCGACCCGATCGAGCCCGTGCGGCAACTCCGCGCCGCCATCCGTGCCGCCATCGCCGACGTCTGGGGGCAGGACCGAGTACCCGAGGCCGCCGAGGCCTACAACCCTCACCTCAGCCTGGCCTACACCAACGCCGACGGTCCTGCGGCGCCGCTCATCCAGGCACTCTCCGGCGCCCCGAAGATCAGCGCGGACGCTCTGATCACCTCGTGCCAGCTCATCGTCCTCAACCGCGACAAGGGCATGTACGTGTGGGAACCGTACGCCACCGTAGAGCTCGGTTCCTGAATCATTTTCTACGTCCGCCGGGACACCTCGTAGTGGTGGTGATCGTCCAACCCATGCCTCCTGGCTTCGCACCTCATCGAGGGCGGGCAGGAGTCGCCGCCTGCGATGGCTGCTCACTCGGCCGGCGATCCGTGAAGGAGCCTGCGCCCGCTCCGACGGGGAGCGGGCGCAGGTGACGCGGCGCCTGGCGGTGCGGGTTGGTGCAAGCGGAGCCGGCGGGCGAGGGTGGCGGCTTGGTCGACGGTGGGGAGGCCGGTTTCGGCGGCCAGAGCTTGGATCTCGGTCTCGGTGGCGGGGTCGGTCAGGTAGCGGGCCATCAACAGCGTCCCGGGGGAGAGGATTCGGGAGAACGAAGTGCGGGGATCTCGTTGAGCACGGCCCGTGGCTGGTGCGCGCGCTGGCATCGTCCTGCACTTCGGACTGCTGGGCGCCTGGATCGGCGCGGGCACCATGCGGGACCTGGTCTGGAGCGAGCGCTACGGCTGCGGATTCGACCCTTCGCTGGTTCGGGACCTCGACGTTGTCTTCCTCGACCCGACGCCTTCAGCCCTTACCGAACAGATGTGGTGTGGCTGGCCCGCCCGCACGCCCAAGGCGCTGCACTTTCGGCTGTATATCGCCGTCATGTATTGGCACTCGTTGGGGCGCCTGCCGGCCGGTCATGCGCTCGGCGACCAGTACTTTCAACGCTGGGGCGCAGAGATCGCCGCGGTCTGGCACGGGGAGCGCTCCGAGACCGGCCTTCGTCAGCGGGTCATCGACTCGATCAAGGAGACTGCCGATGTCGCGCACGCCGCCTGATCTGCCTGGCTCAGCAGCCGCGATCGGGCTGAGCATCGACGCGGTGCTACGGCGCACGAACAAGACTCTGCTGGCACGAGGCTCATTCCGCGGCGAACCGGCAGCGGTGAAATACCTGATTGACCCGGATCCGTTCTGGGCGGCCAGGTGGCGACACGAGTTGAACGTGTACGAGGTCTTTGGTGACACCACCCCGCCGGTCCGTGTTCCTCGGCTGCTCCACACCGACCGTGACCGGCTGCTGGTCCTGGAATGGGTCGACGCATCGCCCCTCGCGGTCGAACGCTACCCCCAGCGTGAGCTCGATACCCGGGAGGTGGATGCCGTCCTGGACGGCATCGCCGCGTTGAATGAGTGGACCTACCCCGCCGCCCGGTTCTCGCCCACCTTCGACTACTCGCAACGGGTGGCTCGGTACCAGGCCAAGGGATACCTCAGTGAGGGACAGCGAGAGGCTCTGGACAGGCTGCTGACCCGCTGCGGCGCGCCGGCACAGCTCAATCACGGCGATCCCCTGGCCAGCAACATCCTTCTCACTGCCGGCCGTTCCGACAGCGGTGACGAGGCCGAGACCACGGCGGTGTTGGTCGATTGGGAGTTCACCGGGCTGTTCCTTCCGGGCTTCGACCTTGCGATGCTCCACACCCAGGCCGGCGCAAGCACGCCAGTGATCCGCGAGCGTATCGAGGCGATCGTGAGTGAGACGGGCATCGAGGCCGCATTCGCGCTCAACCTCGCTGTGGTCCTGACCCGCGAGCTGCGCCTGCACCACGAACTGCCCGAGGACGACCCGACCCGGACGCGGTGTCTGCCGATCATCGAGGCCGCCTGGATCTCGGCCAGCACTCGCCTACAACGGATCGCCGCCGCGAGGCCAGCATGGCCCAAGTAGCCCTGGTCCACCGGGACCTCTACGTAGTGAGCCGCAGCGGCATCTGCACCCTCTACCGCACCCTGGCCCGCCAGCTGACCGACCGGAGTGGCCCCATCGTCGTGACCGCCCCGTGGATGCTCACCGATGACGGTTCCACCGGAAAACTGCACCTCGGCCACTATGTCGGCAGCATCGCCAACCGGGTCAAGCTGCACCGGGGGCGACCACGTTGGGCTGACCACCGACGCGATTGCACTACGGGTAAGTGATCCAACAACATCATCGCCGATTGGAGACCGCTCCACTTGTCGAACATCGAGAAGGTTGACGCCGAGCTGCGTGCCCTGACAGCCGGCGTCGACAGAGCTCGCGGCCTCACCGCCGCAGCCGGCACTCAGGCGCAGGAGGTCGGGGTTCGTGCCGCGGGCGCCGGCTTCGCCGCGGTGGCTGCCGGCATGGCCCGGGTCCATAGCGCGATCAATGAGATCCAGGTTGGTCTGGGCCGCCTCTCCGCCTCGATCGGGGAGGCGGCGCAGGCCACCGCGGCGGTTCCCCGCCAGGGCACGCCGCAGGAGACAATGTCCGGGCTCGCGCCGGTGCGCAGCGCGGTGGACGGCGCCCGCGACGCGGCGACCGCAGTGATCAGTCAGGCCGGCGCGGCGCAACAACTCGTCACGGCCGTCCTCCTCGGCGGGCAGCCGGGACCCCTGTTGCAGGCCTTGGACGGCGTCAAGCAGGTCATAGTGCTCATCGTGCAACGTACCGGCACCGCCCGGCAGTTCGTCGACGCGGCAGCCGCCGAAGCACGACAGCTGGGATCAGCGGGAAACTGACGAGGGCTGGCGGTCGCTCGCCGGCCAGCCCTTCCTTCGACCCTGATGGCAGTACGGCCGCAACCACTCCCGCCAAGGAAGCCGCCGATCTCCCCGGATCGGCCTTCACCCGTTGGAGCAGGCCACCCACAGGCGTTCCCGGCGGCTCACCAACCGGACCACGAACCAGGATCCCACCGCGCGAGGACGAAGCGGTACGGCGCTCACTGGAGTTGGAGAACGAATGCGCCGACACCCTCGCCCACGACGGCTACCGCGTACACCAAAACCCGACACGGCGGGAGATCGCCGATGCACGCCAGAGCACCGGCGACGTGGGCAAGCCCGACAAGGAACCCGACTACCTCATCGAGGGCCACGTCTTCGACTGCTACGCGCCCACCCCCGGCAAAGCGGTACGCGGGGTATGGACGGAAGTGTCGCAGAAGGTGGCGAGGCAGCAGACCCAGCGGGTGGTGTTGAACCTGCAGGACTGGCGCGGTGACATCACCGCCCTGCAGAAGCAGTTCGACGACTGGCCGATCCCACAGCTCAAGGAACTGGCCGCGGTAACCCGAAGCGGTGCGATCATTCAGATCGTCCGACGAGACTGAGAAAGCAGGCAGCACGTGGGCATTGAGTACCGACTAACCCTGGCCGGCGACATCCCGCTAGAGGACCTCGCCCCCCTCGTCGCCCCACACGGCGTCGAGGAGTCGACACAGCCCGGCTACCCCCGGCTGCTCAGCGCCGACCTCCGGGGGGAACTCGGCTACACGGTCACCATCTACGCAGGCAGCAACGGCTACTTCGACGCCGAAGTCGACCGCGGCGCCCGATGGGAATGGGAACCCGACACGTACACCAACATCGTCTTTGACCTGCGAAAGAACGACCCACCCGACGAGGTGCTCCCCACCATGGTGTCGGCCGTCGGCCGTGTTCTCGCCAGCCGGCAAGAGGATGCCGCGCTCCTGCTCAATGGCAACTGGCTCCTGCTGACGCGAGTCGCGGGAGAGCTACGCGAACACCGACAATCGTGGTGGGACTTTTACGGCGTTCGGGAGATGATTGTGCGGTAGGCCGGTCCACGGCGGACACCACCCGTCGGCTGTTCCTGCCGGACTTGGCGGTGGGCAGCGACGGAGGCAGCGGGCCCTGAGAATTCGGGGTGTACGCGGAACGGTGTTGTGCCGCCTCCAGACTGGCGGATGAGGCCGTGGCCAGCTCGCCCGAGGACCCGACGGCGTCGGCCGATGTCCTAGTCGGCACGCTGCGACGCAGGCGGACCCGTGACCGCCTACGCTGAGTCTTCCTTTCTGCGACCGGCGGATCGAGCCGCCGGTCGTCCTCTGCCGTCGCCAGGGGTATGTCTTCGACTGCTACGCGCCCCACTCCTCCCGTGCCGGGCCGGGCAATCTGGAGCGCGGTATCTAGAAAAGTCGACGCCGAGCAGACCCAACGCGTGAATTTGAACCTCCACGCCTGGCGAGGAAACCTCGCCGCCCTGCACAAGTAGATCCATGACTGGCCCGCGACAGGGCTGAAGGAACTGGCGGCGGTAACGCGCGACGGTGCGATCCTTAGATCATCCGGCGAGGCTAACGAAGGGACGCGGATGGCTGTCGAGTACCGGTTGACGCTGGCGGGCGATATCCCACTCGAGCAGGTGGCGCAGCTTGCTGCTCCCGGAGCGGTCGAAACGTCCACGGCGTCCGGCGGCAGGATGCTCAGCGGCGACCTGAACGACGAGCACGGGTACGTCGTGGACATCACCGGCGGCCGGCGCGGCTACTGCAGCGCCGAGGACGACGGTGGTGCTCTGTGGGAGTGGGAGCTGGAGGCCTACGTCGAAGTCAGCTTCTACATGCGCAAGGACACCCTGGTCGACAGGGGTAAACCCCAGATGCTGGCGACGGTGGCCAGGATCCTCGCCGGCACGGCCGAGGATGCGGCCCTGACTCTCAACGGCGACGTGCTGATGCTGACGCGCGTCGCGGGCAGCCTTCGAAAGCACAACACCGACGGCTGGAACGACGAAGACGACGACAGGATTCTCCATCCCTGAAGGGCGTACGCCTACCTGCCTTACTCTCTCTGCGTGGAACTATCCCTGGACTCTGCGTTCGCGATCTTCGACGCCCAGGACTCCGGGTGCCTCTCCTACGGCGTCGAGGCGTCCGGGCGCCGCTGGTTCGTCAAGACAGCCACCACCGCGCCCAGTCGCCGTTCCTTGCTGCGAGCCGCCCAGTTCCACGCCGCGGTCCAGCACCCGGCGATCGTATGCCCCGAGCAGGTCCTCGACGGGCCGACGCTGGTCTACCCATGGCATGACGGCAGCGTGCTTAACCACGCCGCCGTCCACGGTTCGGACCGCAGCGCACTGCACCGGTTTCAGCAACTTCCCCTGCCCGACGTTGAAACAGCCATCAACACCATCCTCGACGCACACCTGGCCGTAACCGCCGCCGGATATGTCGCGGTCGACCTCTACGACGGCTGCTTCCTCTACGACTTCCACGCCCGCCGACTCCGCCTGATCGACCTCGACGAGTACCGGCCCGGGCCGTTCACCCTCGGCACAGACCGTCTCCCCGGATCCCGCCGCTACATGGCTCCCGAAGAATTCGTCCGCGGCGCCGTCATCGACCAGCGCACCACCGTCTACACCCTCGGCCGCACCATCCACCACCTCCTCGACTCCCCAACCGGCTGGCGCGGCTCCCACCACCAGATGCAAGTAGCCGTTAACGCCACCGCCACGACACCTGCCGACCGATACCCCGACGTGGCAGCACTCACCGCCGCCTGGCGCACAACCCTGCCGAACCCGTAGCTCGGAGTGCACATCATGATCCTCATTGACGTGCGCGATGTGTGCTCTCCAGCGGATGTCAACCCGGGTGAACCGGTGCCAACGCGGGTCACCGCCGCCGACCGCCGGTCGCAAACCGGGGTTCGTGTGCTCCGGATGTGGTCCTGGGCTGGGCGAACGGCGGTCCGGGGAACGTGGGTGAACGTGGGCCACGCCCTGCCACCCCAGGTGAACCCCAGGTCGCTAGACTAGGCGCTCGCGCCCCCGTAGCTCAGGGGATAGAGCATCGGTTTCCTAAACCGTGTGTCGCAGGTTCGAATCCTGCCGGGGGCACCTCAATACACAGCCGAAATGCCATCTGAACTGGCAATATGCATGCTGTTCGATTAGCGCGAGTGTTCAGCAATACGCCATCGGAAGTCGCCGTTGTCGCTGACCACCGTGCCCGACACGGCGGTCAACGGCGCCCGTCAGCTACACCCGCCGCAGCCTCCAGGTGGGGCGTGCAGGCAGGGCGGCTGCCAGGGCATGGATCGAGAAATCCCAAGCCGACAGTGCCCGCTCAAGAGGAGCGAGGATGCGGAGCGTCAGCGAATCGGCGCACAGTGTGATGCTGGTCTGAGTGGTTCGCTACTGCTGCACAGCCGGGGCGTCGGGTTGCCGACATCGGACCGGGGCGGGTGGGAAGTGCGCTTATGGTCCGGTGGCCGACGATCCACGAGGAGGACCGGTTGGAAGCGGAGTTGGTGGCGTTGGCCGCGAGCGCGGCGACGTCGGTTGTCAGCGCGATGGCGACGGACGCGTGGCAGTCCATCCGGGGGCGGATCGCGCAGCTGTTGGGACGTGGTGACACGCGTTCCGAGCGGGTGGCGTTGGAGACGTTGGATGAAGACGCCGTGCTGTTGGCGGCAGGGGCGGCGGTGGAGACGCGGCAGGAGGTGACGGCGGCGTGGACGGTACGGCTTCGGGACCTGTTGCGCGCTGATCCGAGCCTGGCAGCCGGGCTTCGGGAGCTGGTCGCCGATGTTGACGCATCGACAGGTTCCGCGTCGGCGTCCGGACATGGGGTAGCGGCTGGACGGGACATGACGATCGAGGCCAGCCATGGTGGTGTTGCGGCCGGCACGATTCATGGTTCGGTGAATCCGCCGGGCCCTTCGCTGCCGGGGACGGATCGGGCCTGACTGTCCCCGGGCTTCTCCCCGGGCCCCGACAGCCGGTGTCGGTGGGCGCTCATTCTGCGGTGGTAGCCACCGAGGGTGGGATTGCGGTCGGCGGAGTGTTCTACCAGCAGCGGCGGGTCGCGGGACATCCGGTACGGCTGGATCCCCGCCCGGCACGGATAGCCGGCCGCGAGGAACTGCTGAACCAGATCGCCGACCGGCTGACAGTCGGGCCGCAGCCGGTGGTGGTGGCGCTGTCCGCCCTGGGCGGGGTGGGAAAGACGACAGCGGCGGTGGAGTTCGCGCATCGTCATCTCGACCGCTACGAGGTGGTGTGGATGTTCCACGCCGAGGACTCGACGGCCCTGGTGCAGCAGTTCCACGACCTGACCCAGCTGCTGGACCCCGCGGACCTGTTGGACCATTCAGACCCCGTGGCGCGGATGCACGCGGCGTTGGCGGCCCGCGACCGACCGTGGCTGCTGGTGCTGGACAATGTCCGCGATTACGCCATGGCCCGGCGATGGCTTCCGCCACGGGGCAGCGGGCATGTCCTGGTCACCACTCAGGATGGACACTGGCCGGCCGAGCAGACCGTGCCGATCGGACCGCTGTCCGTCGAGGCCGCCGCCGGGTTCCTCCTCAGCTGCGCCGGTGAATACGACGAGGAGGCCGCCCGGAAGATCGCCACCGAGTTGGGCTCGTTGCCGTTGGCGTTGGCGCAAGCCGGCGCCTACGTGCAGACCACCGGACGCAGCCTGGCCGAGTATCTGACCCTGTTGCGCACCAACCGAATGCAGCTCCTGCGCCGGGCCGCTCCGACCAGCCACCAGGCCCCGGTCACCGCGACGTGGTCCGTCGCCCTGGCCGAGTTGGCCGACACCAGCCCCGACTCGATCACCCTGTTGCGATTGTTGTCGCATCTGGCGCCGGAGGACATCCCCCATCGACTACTACTGGCCACCGGAACACCACTACCTCCTGAGGTGCACCCGGAGATTGCGCACGCGACAGATCGGTTGCGAAGCGACCAGTTCGCCCTCGATGACGCTGTCGCTGGGCTTCGGCGACACAGCCTCATCGGGCCCCCCGCCGAGGTGGTCACCGTGCACCGCCTCGTGCAGCACATCACCCTCGAACAGATCGACCCCGACCATCGCCAGGGATGGCAGACAGCAGCTACCGCGCTGGTCGAAGCAGCAATACCCGCCGACACCAGCAGGCGGGAAGCATGGCCGATCTGCGCCCTACTGCTGCCGCACGCCTTGGCACTGCTTGACCCGATCGGTGTCCCGATCTGGCGACTCGCGAGGTCGTTCGGTCATGCTGGTGACTACCCCACCGCGGTGGCGGTATGGAGCATCCTCGCTGAAGCGCACACCACCCAACTCGGACCGGAACACCCGGAGACACTGTCTGCTCGACACGAGCTCGCGTCCTGGACAGGGGATGCGGGGGATGCGGTGGCGGCGCGGGACCTGTACGCGCAGCTGCTGCCGGTGCGCCAGCGGGTGTCGGGTGTGGAGCATCCGGATACCTTGTCCACCCGAGCCAACCTGGGCTATTGGACGGGAGAGGCGGGGGATGCGGTGGCGGCGCGGGACCTGTACGCGCAGCTGCTGCCGGTTCAGGATCGGGTGTCGGGGGCAGAGCACCCGGACACGTTGACCGCCCGAGCCAACCTCGCCTATTGGACGGGCAAGGCGGGGGATGCGGTGGCGGCGCGGGACCTGTACGCGCAGCTGCTGCCGGTGCGCCAGCGGGTGTCGGGGGCAGATCACCCGGACACGTTGTCCGCCCGAGCCAACCTCGCCTATTGGACGGGCAAGGCGGGGGATGTGGTAGCGGCGCGCGACGTGTTCGCGCAGCTGCTGCCGGTTCAGGATCGGGTGTCGGGTGTGGAGCACCCAGACGCCCTGTCCATTAGGGACAATCTCGCCTATTGGACGGGCAAGGCGGGGGATGCGGTGGCGGCGCGGGACCTGTTCGGGGAGCTGCTGCCGGTGCGGGAGCGGGTGTTGGGGGCGGAGCACCCGGACACATTGGCGACCCGGGCCAACCTCGCGTACTGGACGGGGATGGCGGGGGATGCGGTGGCGGCGCGGGACCTGTTCGGGGAGCTGCTGCCGGTGCAGGAGCGGGTGTCGGGGGCCGAGCACCCGAACACATTGTCGACCCGGGCCAACCTCGCCTACTGGCGAAACCAGGCGGACGGATAGAGGCAGGGGTAGCCACCGCTCGTAGTGGGATCGTTCACGCCGCCAAGTTAATGGCCCAGCACCGCCACCGGGCCGACCTCCAGGCGCTGGTGGAACGCGGCGACATCGGCGACGTAGTCGTCACGCTCATAGCTTCCGGTACGGTCCGATGCTCCGTGGCCGCGCTGATCGAGCGCGATCACCCGCCACTCCGGCGCCAGTGCCTCGGCCAGTGGTGCGAATGCCGACGCCTCGTTGTAGTGCGCGTGCAGGGCCAGGAGTGGGGTGCCCGGTCCACCGAAGTCCAGATGGGAAAGCTGTCGACCCTTGACCTCGAAGAACCCGCGAATGGTCGGCGATCCCAGCCCGGTCATTGTCGCCGGTCGCGAGGCGCTGGGCGGGCGGCCGTCAGAGGGGGTCGAGGCGACGCCGGAGCAGGCAGAACTCGTTGCCTTCCGGATCGGCGAGGACGTGCCAGGACGCGTCCGCGGGCTGGCCGATGTCGACCTGCCGCGCCCCGGCGGCCAGCAGGCGCTCGAGTTCGGCGGCCTGGTCGCGGTCGGTCGGGTTGACGTCGATGTGCAGCCGGACAGGGCCGTTCTTCGGCGCGTCGTCGCGGATGAGGAAGATCGTCGGCTGTGGGCCGCCGAACCCTTCGCGTGGGCCTACCTCGACGTAGACCCCCTCTTCGCGGTCGAGCTCCACGAAGTCGAGGACCTCGCACCAGAACCGCGCCAGCACCTCGAGGTCGCGGCACTTGAGCACGAGCTCACCGATACGGCATGCCATTGACGGGACCTACTTCCAGCAGGGGACCCGCCGGGGCGACCCTCATGGGCTCCCAGCAGGGCGAACAGGCTCGCGATCGTACCGGGAGGGCGGCTCGACGGTCACCAGTGGTAGGCCAGGTTGACCGCCAGCGCGGCCAGCACGGTGACGAAGAAGACCGCCCATCCCACGAGTTTGCGTGACCCCACGCGCAGGTGCGCGATCAGCGCCCCGACGAAGTACAGCACCAGTCCCGCCGCCGCGAGCGTGCCCAGCAGCGGTACGGCGAAGCCGGCCAGCAGCCCCATCGAACCGGCGGCCAGCAGCGTGCCCAGCACGGGCAGCCAGGAGTGCGGCACCCGCTTCATGTCCGCCTGGGCCTTGGGATAGTCGTGACCGATCAGGTAGGTGACCGCGGCGATGGCGGTGAACACCGAGGCGATGATGGTGACGGTCACGTAGATCGCGAACATGAGCCCTCCCTGCGAACGGAACAGCGCCGCGAGGCATCGAGCGGGGTGGGCGCCCTCCGGGTCGTCCCCGGAGGGCACCGCGTCATCGCAGGGTCAGAGGAACTTGTACATCTCGGCGGAGGCGGCCTCGGTGTCGGCGGCCGGCGGGGCGGTCACGGTGACCTTCTCGCCGAAGCCACTCATCTTCATGTCGGTGACGAGGTCACCGAGGCTCTTCGTGGCGACCGTGTAGGACAGGGCGGTGAGTCGGCCGTCGGCGTCGACGGTCGCCTCGAAGGGGATGGCCTTGGGGTCCTTCGCCAGCTTGGCGGTCGACTCGAGGCCCTCGCGCATGCCGCCGTCGCTGCTGGCGGCCTCGGCGGCCTTGTTCAGGTCGGCGGTGCCGCTGTAGCGGCCGGGGCTGACCTCCTGGGCGGTCACGATGCCGCCGATGAGGCCGGTTTGTGACTTCAGGTCGAACGACTGGCGCAGCGAGCTGGTCGGCCGCAGCTTCTTGAGGTCGATCTTCATCCAGGGCTTGTCGCCGTCGAGCGAGTCCGACTTGATGTAGGCGGCGTCGCCGATCAGCCGGGCCTCGATCGGCTCCGGGGCGGTGCCGGTGACGTGGATCGCCTTGGCGGCGGGGTCGACCTTGCCGCTGAGGCTGATCGACTGGCCGCCGGCCTTGACCGAGGCGTCCATGGTGACCGTGCCGGCGAGGCTGCGGTCCATGGCCTGCCGTACGGCGGCGGCCGGTTCGAGTTTGGGCGTGGTGGGGGCTGCGGCCGGGCCGGACGACCCTCCGCTGTCGCCGGACGTGGTGCCGCAGCCGCCCACCAGGGCGGCGGCGAGGGCAATCGAAAGGACAGGAATCAGTCGACGCATAGACGCGACCCTAACCAACAAGGTCCACTCCCGGGGGCCCGGCCGTGACGCTGGGTCAGTCCGCCGGCAGTTGCTCGGCGTTGGTGAGCACGCGGTCGACGAGGCCGTACTCCCGGGCCTGCTCGGCGGTGAACCAACGGTCCCGGTCCCAGTCGCGCTGGATCTCGTCGAGCGTGCGTCCACTGTGCTGGGCGATCAGCTCCTGCATCGTCCGCTTGACGTGCAGCATGTTCTCCGCCTGGATGGTGATGTCAGCGGCGGTGCCGCCCATCCCGCCGGATGGCTGGTGCATCATGATCCGCGAGTGCGGCAGCGCGTACCGCTTGCCGGCGGCACCGGCGCAGAGCAGGAACTGCCCCATCGAGCCGGCGAAGCCGAGCGCCAACGTGGCGACGTCGTTGCGGACGTAGCGCATCGTGTCGTAGACCGCCATCCCCGCACTCACCGAGCCGCCCGGCGAGTTGATGTAGAGGTAGATGTCCCGGTCGGTGTCCTCGGCCGCGAGCAGCAGGATCTGCGCGCAGATCTGGTTGGCCGACTCGTCGGTCACCTCGGTGCCGAGGAAGACGATCCGCTCCCGCAGCAGCCGTTCGAACACCTGGTCGCCGAAGGTCGGCTGGCCGCCGTCCAGCATCCGCACGCCGTCGTACCCGATCATCGGTCGCCACCTTCCGCCGTGCCGGCGGGCGGCGGGACCGCCCGGTGGACCGGCCCTTCCAGCGTGCGCGCGGCGCCGGTCGCGGCCCAGGGATTCTGCCGGCGGCAGATCGGCCCAGGGCAGAAACCCGGCCGGCCTACACCCGGGTCAGCCGCCGCCGGCCCGCTCGGGCCCGGCGGCAGGCCAGCATCTTGGAGGTACGCGGACCGGGGCGCCCGGCCGGTGCGGAGGCGATCAGCCGAACCCGCAGCCCCGATCCTGGAACGGTCGACCCGAAGGGCGTGGCTGGACCGCCGACGTGCAGGATCGGCCCGCCCAGCCGCAGCACCGGCCCGGCCGTCTGCCGGACGGGAGCCGGGGTGACGGCCGCGGGTGGGGTCGCCCCGCCGGGGTGGAAGCCGATCCGGAGCGCGGGGCCGGTCCCGGTGCGGGCCGAGGGCGCCCGTTCCAGCCGGGCCAGGGCGGCGCGGGGCGCGGCGGGGATGCGCCGCTCGACCCGGCGCAGATCGTCGCGGGCCGCTTCGAGCAGGTCGGAGAGTTGGATGCCGAGCGCGCGGCAGATGGCTGCCAGGACCTCCGACGAGGCCTCCTTGCGCCCTCGCTCGACCTCGGACAGGTAGGGCACGGAGACCCCGGCGGCGGCGGCGACGTCGCGCAGCGTGCGGCCCTGGCTCTGGCGTAGTCGGCGCAACACTCCGCCGATGACTCGTCGCAGCAACGACATGCCGGCCTCACTTTCGCGGTCGTCGTCGGGAACACCCTCATCATGCCTGTCCCCGGCCGGCGGGGCCGACCCGTACGCGACCGTGACCGGTTGTCCCCGAGCGACCCGGACGTGCGAACCGCGGCGTACCCGCTATGTTGTGGGCGTGCAGGCGACGGCGGGGGAGCAGGTTCGACGGTGATCCATTTTCCCGCGCAGCGCCGGGGTCCGCTGAGCGCGCTGAGCCTGCGGCTCGCGGCGGCCCTGGGGCTGGTCTTCGCCGTGGTGGCGGCGGTCTACCTGGACCGGGACGGCTACCGCGACGTCAACGAGGACGGCCTCACCCTGCTCGACTGCTTCTACTACGCGGTGGTCTCGCTCTCCACCACCGGCTACGGGGACATCACCCCGGCAGCGCCGTCGGCCCGGCTGGTCAACGTCCTGTTCGTCACCCCGGCCCGGGTGCTCTTCCTGATCATCCTGGTCGGCACCACCCTGGAAGTCCTGACCGAGCAGTACCGGACCGGCCGTCGCCTGTCCCGGTGGAGGAGAATCGTGAAGGACCACGTCATCATCTGCGGGTACGGCACCAAGGGGCGCAGCGCGGTCAACGCGCTGCTGGAGAACGGTCTGGACCGGTCGCGGATCGTGGTGGTGGAGCGCAGCGGCGTCGCCCTGCGGCAGGCCACGTCTGCGGGTCTGGTGGCGATCGAGGGCTCGGCGACCCGGTCGTCGGTGTTGAACGAGGCGCACGTCAAGAACGCGAAGGCCGTGATCATCGCCACCGACAGCGACGACGCCTCGGTGCTGGTGGCGTTGACCGTTCGGCAGCTCACCGCCGGGCAGGTCCGGATCATCGCGGCGGCCCGCGAGGCGGAGAACGCCCCGCTGCTCAAGCAGAGCGGCGCGCACCACGTGATCGTCTCCTCGGCTACCGCCGGGCGGCTGCTCGGTCTCTCGACCTCGGCGCCGCCGCTGATCGACGTGGTGGAGGATCTGCTCACCCCGGGGCAGGGGATGGCGTTGGCGATGCGCTCGGCGGAGCGGGACGAGGTGGGTCGTTCACCGCGCGAGCTGGACTCCCTGGTGATCGCCCTGGTCCGGCGGGGCAAGGTGGTCACCCTCGCCGACAAGGCCGGCGCGGTGATCGAGACCGGCGACATGCTGGTGCACGTCCGCGACGACCGGCCGCAGTCCACGGCCACGGTCTGACCCCCGCGCGTCAGCAGGCGTCCGCGTCCACCTCGCTGAGGGCCTCGGTGCAGGTGATCGGTGTCGTGGTGGCCGCCCGCCGGAGCAGGTTGTAGAGCGTCTCCCGCTCGGCCGGTTCGAGCGCCCCCAACACCTCGTCCTCGGCGCCCGCGAGGGCGCATTCGGCCTCGTTGAGGCTTTTTGCCCCGTTTTCGGTCAGTTCGACGACGTGCCGTCGACGGTCCTGGGGTGAGCGCCGCCGCTCGACGAGGTCCTTCGCCTCCAGGTCGTTGAGCAGCCCCACCACGTTGGTGCTGTCCATCTCGAGGGTGCTCGCGAGCGCCTGCTGGCTGATGCCGCCACCCGCGCGCAGCACGGTGAGCGCGACCAGGTGTCGCGGTCGTAGCCCCAGTGGCGCGAGCACCGACTCCGCCCGCAGGCGCATCCGCCGCGCCAGGTGGTCCAGCAGGGCGCCCGAGCGGTGCTCCGAGGGATCCAGCGGCAGGGCGGACATGTGACCCAGTCTACCGGCGCGGCGGAACATCTGCCTGCTATAAATAGTTGGCGCTACACAGACGATCCTTGGAGGAGGAATCATGAACCTGCTGCATATCGATTCGAGCATCCGGGGTGACTGGTCGGTCAGCCGGCAACTCACCGCCCGGGCCGCCGCGGCCTGGCGTGCCGCGCACCCCGACGGCACCGTGACCTACCGCGATCTGGGCGCCGAGCCGCTGCCGCACCTGGACTCCGACGGCGGGCTCGCGCGAATGACGCCGCCGGACCAGCACACCCCCGCCCAGCGCGCGTCGTGGGAGCTCAGCCTGGCCCTCGTCGACGAGGTGAAGCAGGCCGACGTGGTCCTGCTCGGGCTGCCGCTCTACAACTACGGTGCGCCGAGCAGCGTCAAGTCCTGGGTCGACCACCTGATCGTCGCCGGCCTCACGTACGACCCGGACACGCAGGAAGGCCTGCTCAGCGGCCGTGAGTTCGTGGTGGTGGCCACCCGGGGCGGCGGCTACGGCGAGGGCACCCCACGGCACGGCTGGGACCATGCGGAGCAGTGGCTCCCGCACGGTCTGTCGATGACCGGCCTGGAGCCGCGCTTCATCAGCACGGAACTGACCCTGGCACCCACGGTGCCGGCGATGGCCGAGCTGATCCCGCTGCACGAGGCCAGCCGCACGGCGGCCGAGAAGGAGATCGACAACCTGTGGACGCCGGCCTCGGCGCAGCGCTGAGACGGCACCTGAGACAACGAGAGCGGCCGCCCCGGATCGGGACGGCCGCTCTCGTTTCAGGTCGTACGGGTCAGATGATCGTCCAGGTGTCGCCACTGCCCAGCAGGCCGGCGAGCTGCTGCTCGGGCGTCTCGGTGACCTTCGCCTTCGCCGTGGTCAACTGCTCCTGCACCACGCTGTCGTAGGACGGCCGCTCGACGGAACGGAACACCCCGATCGGCGTGTTGCGCAGGTCCAGACCGGGCAGCCGGGACAGCGCGAACGCGTACGCCGGGTCGGTCACCGTCGCGTCGTGCACGACGATCTCCTCGGGGCGTACGGAATTGGTCTCCCGGACCTCCAGGCCGAACGCGCCCGGCGGGTGCACCACGCAGAACCGACCGTCCGCCCCGAAGGTGATCGGCTGGCCGTGCTCCAGGCGGATCAGGTAGTCGTCCCGGGTGGACGGGTCCTTGAGCTGCTCGAACGCCCCGTCGTTGAAGATGTTGCAGTTCTGGTAGATCTCCACGAACGCCGAGCCCTGGTGCTCGGCGGCGGCCCGCAGCACCGACTGGAGGTGCTTGCGGTCCGAGTCGATGGTGCGGCCGACGAAGCTGGCCTCCGCGCCCAGGGCGAGCGAGAGCGGGTTGAACGGCGCGTCTGCCGAACCGGCCGGCGTCGACTTGGTGATCTTGCCGACCTCGGACGTGGGCGAGTACTGCCCCTTGGTCAACCCGTAGATCCGGTTGTTGAACAGCAGGATCTTGAGGTTGACGTTGCGGCGCAGCGCGTGGATCAGGTGGTTGCCACCGATGGAGAGCGCGTCGCCGTCGCCGGTGACCACCCAGACCGACAGGTCCGGCCGGGACACCGACAGGCCGGTCGCGATCGCCGGAGCCCGACCGTG
Organism: Micromonospora sp. WMMD729; assembly: GCF_049315225.1. Classification (NCBI taxonomy): domain Bacteria; kingdom Bacillati; phylum Actinomycetota; class Actinomycetes; order Micromonosporales; family Micromonosporaceae; genus Micromonospora; species Micromonospora sp. WMMD729. Next base: position 465,763 of record NZ_CP186059.1, read on the forward strand.
GATCGAGTGCATCCCGTACGTGTTCATGTAGTACGGGAAGCGCGACGAGCAGCCGATCCCGGAGACGAACACGGTCCGCTCGCGGGGGATGTTCAGCTCCGGCATGAACTGCTGGATGGCCGCCAGGATGGCGTAGTCACCGCAGCCGGGGCACCAGCGCACCTCCTGGTCGGACTTGAAGTCCTTGGCGGTGAGCTTGAGGGCGACGGGCTCAGACATTCTTCAGGACCTCTTCCAGCGTCGTCTCCAGCTCGGCGGCCGTGAACGGCAGGCCGCGGACCTGGTTGTAGCTGATCGCGTCGACCAGGTAGCGGGCCCGGATGACATGGGCGAGCTGGCCCAGGTTCATCTCCGGGATGACCACCCTGTCGTAGGAGCGGAGCACCTCGCCGAGGTTCGCCGGCATCGGGGCCAGGTGCCGCAGGTGCGCCTGGGCGATGGACAGGCCGCGCTGGCGGACGCCACGGCAGGCGGCGCCGATCGGTCCGTACGTCGAGCCCCAGCCGAGCACCAGCACCCGGGCGTCGCCGTCCGGGTCCTCCACCTCGATGTCCGGCACCGGGATCGTCTCGATCCGAGCGGCTCGGGTACGGACCATGAAGTCGTGGTTCGCCGGATCGTACGAGATGTCACCGGTCTTGTCGGCCTTCTCCAGACCGCCGATCCGGTGCTCCAACCCGGGGGTGCCGGGGATGGCCCACGGGCGGGCCAGGGTCTCCGGATCGCGCAGGTACGGCAGGAAGGTGGTGCCGTCCTCGCCGTTCGGCGCGGTGGCGAAGTCGACGCGCAGGTCGGGCAGCGACTCCACGTCGGGCAACAGCCACGGCTCGGAACCGTTCGCCACGTAGTTGTCCGACAGCAGGATCACCGGCGTGCGGTAGGTCAGCGCGATCCGGGCCGCCTCCAGCGCTGCGAAGAAGCAGTCCGACGGCGACCGGGGCGCGATCACCGCGACCGGTGCCTCGCCGTGCCGTCCGTACAGCGCCATGTTCAGGTCGGCCTGCTCGGTCTTGGTCGGCATGCCGGTCGACGGGCCGGCCCGCTGCACGTCGACGATCACCAGCGGCAGCTCCAGCGCCACCGCGAGCGAGATCGTCTCGCTCTTCAGCGCGACACCCGGGCCGCTGGTGGTGGTCACGCCGAGCGAACCGCCGTACGACGCGCCCAGCGCCGCGCCGACCGCCGCGATCTCGTCCTCGGCCTGCATGGTCAGTACGCCGAAGCGCTTGTGCTTGCTCAGCTCGTGCAGGATGTCCGAGGCCGGCGTGATCGGGTACGCGCCGAGGAAGACCGGCAGCCCCGAGCGGACCCCGGCGGCGACCAGCCCCAGCGACAGCGCCGCGTTGCCGGTGATGTTGCGGTAGGTGCCGGGCTGCATCTTCGCCGGCTTGACCTCGTAGCGGACCGCGAAGTCCTCGGTGGTCTCGCCGAAGTTCCAGCCGGCCTTGAAGGCGGCGACGTTCGCGGCGACCAACTCCGGGCGGGCCGCGAACTTACGCTCCAGGAAGCGCAGGGTCGACTCGTACGGCCGGGAGTACATCCAGGAGAGCAGGCCGAGGGCGAACATGTTCTTGGACCGCTCGGCGTCCTTCTTGGACACCTGGTGCTCGGCCAGAGCGCCGACCGTCATCGAGGTCAGGGCCACCGGGTGCACGACGTAGCCGGCCAGCGAGTCGTCGTCCAGCGGGCTGGTCTGGTAGCCCACCTTGGCCAGGTTGCGCTTGGTGAACTCGTCGGTGTTGACAATGATGTCCGCGCCGCGCGGCAGGTCGGCCAGGTTGGCCTTGAGCGCCGCCGGGTTCATCGCCACCAGCACGTTCGGCGCGTCACCCGGGGTGAGGATGTCGTAATCGGCGAAGTGCACCTGGAAGCTCGACACGCCCGGCAGCGTGCCGGCGGGGGCGCGGATCTCGGCGGGGAAGTTCGGCAGCGTGGAGATGTCGTTGCCGAGCTGCGCCGTCTCGGAGGTGAACCGGTCGCCGGTCAACTGCATGCCGTCGCCGGAGTCACCGGCGAACCGGATGACCACCCGGTCGAGTTGACGGATCTGCTTGGTCACTGTGCCACCTTCGTTCGCGACTGCGGGCTCGCAAGCGCTGTCGTTCCCCACCCAGAGCCTACGTCGAACGGACCCCCGACCCTGCCCGGAGGTCCGCCGACTGAGACTGGTTCAACGCCGAAAATGCTCTGGATTGCGGGGTTTCGCACCGGCCGCCGTAATTCAGATCACCGTACGGCGACCGGCGACGACCCGGGCCGGTGGCGGTCAGGGTCGTCGATCGGTCAGTCCGCGGGCGGGGCCGTGGGTTCGGCCGTCGAGCCGCCGAACCGGCGACGCAACGAGGTGGTGGCCAGCGTGAGAGCCAGGATCACCAGCAGCGCGGAGATCGCGATCAGGACGACCGCGGTGCGCTGGACCGAGGTCATGCCGTCGTCCGTGGTGGCGCCCGCCGGGAGGACGCCCTGCGAGCCGGTCGGCGCGGGCGGCGAGACGACCGGCGTGGCCAGCGCCGCCGCCGCGGTGATCCGGAAACTCATCTGCAACCGCCGGGTCGCGCCGTTGCGGGGGTCGAGTTGACCGACCACCGCCCCGGACAGCGGCGCCTCCCGCTGGGCCTGTGGCGTCGCCTCCACCGGTAGCCGCAGCTCCCGGGTCTCACCGGCGGACAAGGGACCCGCGTCACACCGGGTACGGGACGCGTCGAGGACCACGCAGCCCATCGGTGGCGCGGGCACGCTCACCCCGGCCGGCAGGACCACCTCCACCAGGCCGGCGGCGTCCACCGTGCCGGTGTTGCCCAGCCGTACCGCCAGGGTGCTCTGCGCGCCACTGATGTCGAACGCGACCTCGTCGGCGGCCAGCGAGATCCCGGGCACCGGCGGGCCGGGCGGGAACAGCACCGCGAAGCCCTGGTCGTCGGCCACCTCGCCGGGCATCCCGGGCACGTCCGCGAGGACCCGGACGGTGCCGCTGAGCGGCATCCGCTCCCAGGCCGCGCCGGCGACCCGCAGCCGGATCAGGCTGCTGAACCGGGTGCCCGCCTCGGTGGTCCACGCCCCGCAGCGGTACGCGCCGACGCCCTCGGCGACGCAGCCGTTCGTGCCGGCGTCGGTCAGACCCGCCGGCAGCGTGTAGGACAGCCGGACCCGCTGCGTGGCGGTACCGGTGTTCGTCACGGTGACCCGCAGCGTGGTGGTCGTGCTGGGCGCGTTCCAGTACGCCTCCGACAGGGTGACGTCCTCGGTGGTCACCTGGACGCCGAGCGGACTCGGTGGTGGCGCCTGCGTTCCGCCCGGCGCGGGCGGGTTGACCGGTGGGATCCCAGGCGCGGGCGGCCCGAGCGTCGGCGGTCGGCTGGAGCCGCCCGGGGCGGGAGCGGTGCTGGCCGGTGGCGGCGGCACGGTCGTCGGTGGTGGGGCCGGCGGCGTGGTCTCCGGCGGCGGCGCGGTGGTCGGCGGGGGCGGGTCGGTCGGTGCGGGGTCACCGCCCGGCTCCACGGTCGGGGTGGGCTCCTGCGCCGGCGTGGTCTCCGGGTCCGGATCGGGTTCCGGTGCCGACTCCGTCACGGCGGCTACCGGGTGGGTGCGCGGTGCCGTGGCGCCGGCGAGGGCCGGTGCCACGGCGAGCGTCGCGAGCAGCCCGAGTGCGAGCGCGGTCGCCAACAGGCGGGTGGGATGCCGCCCTGCGGCCCAGCGATCGGGCGAAACCTTCACGCGGGCCATCTGTCCTCCGGTGGCGGGGTGGGGAGTCCAATATTGTTAATAGTTGCCTCGGTGCACTAGTCCCACCTGGAAACAAATCCGTAACGTGTTGGGGACGGTCCTTCCGGGGCGGGCGGTAGGCTCCGGACGTGACCGGTTACCTGGGCTCGTACGCGACGCTCGGGCTCTTGCTGCTCGTGAGCGTCCTGTTCTTTGTGACGGCGTTCTCGGCCAACCGGGTGTTACGTCCCGCCCGTCCGGCGGACCCGTTCGGCAAGCGGGCCAGCTACGAGTGCGGGCTCGATCCGGTCGGCGCGGACTGGGCGCAGATGCAGATCCGCTACTACGTCTACGCGTACCTCTACGTGCTGTTCGCGGTCGAGGCGGTGTTCCTCTTCCCCTGGGCGGTGGTCTTCGACCGGCCCGGCTTCGGCCTGGTCACGGTGGTGGAGATGGCGATCTTCGTGGCGGTGCTGGCCCTCGGCATCCTCTACGCCTGGCGTAGGAACATCCTGCGCTGGACCTGAGCGCCCAGTCGCGTTGATCATGAAGTTATTGTCCCGACACGCCGCACGGCAGGGCAATAACTTCATGATCAACGGGGGTCGGACGGGGTTGGCCTCAGGCCAGGCCGCGTCTGGTGGAACTGGGCGGCCGGTCGCCGCGGATCGAGGCCACCATGTCCAGCACCCGACGGGTGGGCCCGACCTGGTGGGCCCGGAAAACCCGAGCGCCCAGCCACGCGGAGACCGCCGTCGCGGCGAGCGTGCCCTCCAGGCGTTCGCCCACCGGTAGGTCGAGCGTCTCGCCGACGAAGTCCTTGTTGGAGAGCGCCACCAGCACCGGCCAACCGGTCGCGGTCAGCTCACCCAGCCGACGGGTGATCTCCAACGAGTGTCGGGTGTTCTTGCCGAAGTCGTGCGCCGGGTCGATGAGGATCCCGTCGGGGCGTACCCCCGCCGCCACCGCGCGCTCGGCGAGCCCGGTCACCGTCCCGACCACGTCGGCGACCACGTCGTCGAAGGCGGCGCGGTGCGGCCTGGTCCGGGGGGCCAGGCCGCCGGCGTGCGAGCAGACCAGCCCGGCGCCCGTGCGCGCCGCGACCCGGGCGAGCGCCGGGTCGACGCCCGACCAGGTGTCGTTCAGCAGGTCCGCGCCGGCCGCCACGGCCTCGGCCGCCACCTCGGCACGCCAGGTGTCGATGGAGATCACCACCTCCGGGAACGCGGCCCGGACGGCGCCGATCGTGTCCACCGTGCGGCGGATCTCCTCGGTCACGTCCACCTCGGTGCCCGGGCCGGCCTTGACCCCGCCGATGTCGATGATGTCGGCGCCCTCGTCGACCGCCCGCTGGACCGCCCGCAGCGCGCTGTCCGCGGCGAAGGTGGCGCCCCGGTCGAAGAACGAGTCCGGTGTGCGGTTGACGATGGCCATCACCACCAGCTCACCCGGCGCGAACGACCGCGCACCGAGCCGAAGTGCACCGGCCATGCCGCCTCCCGCCTCTCGCGCGCCGTCGCCGCTGCTCCGGCCGTTCCCGACGCTAGCCGGTCCGTGGCGGTGCCCGCCGGGCGGGCGTGGGCGTCGATGGCTGATCGGGGTGGTGGGGTCGCTACCAGCCGGCTGTCGTGCCACGATCAGTGCATGGGTCAGCTTCTGCTCCTCCTGGTCGTGGCGTTGACCGTCGCGGCGGTGGTTTTCGGCGTGACGGTGCTGGTCGGCGGGCGCGATCCCGGTCTCGCTCCGACAGAGCCGGATTCGCAGGCCGTGCCGCTGCCGGGCACCCGGCCGCTGCGCGAATCCGACGTGGGCGCGGTCCGCTTCGACACGGGTCTGCGGGGCTACCGGATGGCCCAGGTCGACCAGGCGATGCGGCGCGCCGCCTACGACATCGGCTACAAGTCCGAACTGATCGGCGTGTTGGAGGCGGAGGTCATCGCACTGCGCGAGGGCCGGACCGACGACGCGGACGCGCTGCGCCGGGCGCGGGAGCAGGCTGCCGCCTCGAAGACCGCCGCCGACGTCGACGCGACCACCCCGTCCGACGACGAGGCCGCTTCGATCGGTGGCGGCTCTCTTCCGGCCGCCACCTCCTCGCCGTCGGACGCCGACGGCGTGGCTCCGGCCACCGACGACGGAGCGCCGGCCACCGACGACGAGACGGCTCCGGTCGGTGCCGGCTCGCTTCCGGCCGCCACCTCCTCGCCGTCGGACGCCGACGGCGTCGCGCCGGCCACCGACGACGCGGGCGTCGGTACGCCCGCCGACGACGCCGCGACCGAGGCGACCCGGGGTGTCGGACAGCAGGGCGCGGCGGTCCGGTCGGAGTCGGCGTGACCGGCCCGGAGGGCGCCGACGCCCTCCGGGAGGCGGCCCAACCCGGCGCCGGTGAGGTGACCGCCACGGTCATCGTCAACGCGCCGGCGGCCCGGGTCTTCGCCGCGCTGCTCGCCTGGGAACGGCAGTCGGACTGGATCCCGTTCACCCAGGTCCGGGTCGTCGAGGGTGACGGGCGCGAGGGCAGCCGGATCGAGGCGGTGACCGCGCTCGGCCGGGCGACGCTACGCGACGAGATGCTGGTGGTCCGGGTGGACGAGCCGTACGAGATCGGCGTGGTGCACCACGGCCAGGTGCTGCGCGGCCCCGGCGTGCTGCGCTGCACCGAACTCGGCCAGGCCCGCACCCAGGTCGTCTGGCACGAGTGGTTCCACCTGCCCGGTGGCCGGGCCGGACGGCTGGCGTGGCCGGTGCTCTGGCCCGGTTCCAAGCTGGGCCTCACCCAGGCATTGAAGAGGTTCGCGCGCCTGGTCGAGCAGGGCCGACTGCCCTGACGGCGTTGTCGCCCGGCTGAGCCCGGCTGTCGGTGCGATGGCCTAGCGTGTGCGACGTGAGTGACCTGGTGATCGGCGCGGACGGGCTGGCCCGCTGCGCCTGGGGGGCGAGCACCCCCGACTACGCCGTCTACCACGACACCGAGTGGGGGCGGCCGTTGCACGGCGACGACGCGCTCTACGAGCGGATGACCCTGGAGGCGTTCCAGTCCGGCCTGTCGTGGCTGACCATCCTGCGCAAGCGGCCGGCGTTCCGGCTCGCCTTCGACGAGTTCCACATCCCCACCGTCGCCGGCTACGACGACAGCGACGTGACCCGGCTGCTCGCCGACGCCGGCATCGTCCGGAACCGGGCCAAGATCGAGGCGGCGATCGCCAACGCCCGCGCCGCCCTCGAACTGCCCGACGGGCTGTCCGCGCTGCTCTGGTCGTTCGCGCCGGAGCGGCGGCCGGCCCGTCCCGCCTCGTTCGCCGAGCTGGCGCCGATCACCGCCGAGTCGACGGCGATGGCCAAGGCGCTCAAGAAGCGCGGCTTCCGGTTCGTGGGTCCCACCACCGCGTACGCCCTCATGCAGGCCACCGGGATGGTCGACGATCACATCGTCGGCTGTCACGTCACCCGCTGACGGTCGACGTGATGGGATGGCAGGCATGACGACCGAGACCGCGTACCGGGCCGACGGGGCCGGCCAGGCAGACGGGCCGGGCACCTGGGCGGTGCTGCTGCCCGCCGAGCGTTACGAGGCCGAGCGGCTCGTGCACCACGACGCGCTGCGGCTGACCGGCCTGACCGACGTCGGCCGGCCGGCGCCCGGTGACCGGGTGGCGGTGCTGGCCGACGCCCCGCCGCGCCTGGTGGCCCTGGGCCGGGTCAGCGCCCCGGCGCAGCGGCACCGGGAGGACCCGGACGACCCGCAGTCCCCGGTCGAGCCGGAGACGCTCGTCGTGACGTACACCCGGCGGGCCTTCGACGAGCCGGTGCCGGCCGACCTGCTCACCCTCGACGGGCCCCTCACCGCGTTGGACCCGGCGACCTTCCGGGCGTTGGCCGACCAGCTCGGTCCGCCCCCGGCGCGGCGCACCTGGCTGGTCAGCCTGGACCTGCCGATCGAGGCCGGCACGCCGGCCGAGGCGGTACGCCTCTTCTGGTCGTACGTGCAGGAGCTGGGGCCGCGTGAGCTGCCCGCGTTCGTCTCACCGTCCGGTGACGAACTGGCCATGCAGGCGTTCGTGCTCGGCGCGGAGGCCAACCAGGACCCGGAAGAGGACGACTAGAACAGTTTGTCGAGGCGTCCCCGCCAGTCGGCGAGCACCGGGCCCGGGTCGGTGTCCAGCACCCGTTCCAGCAGCGTGGCATAGACGTCCCGGAAGTCGGTGGTGTACTTCAGGTCCCCGTCGTCCAGGTCGGTGAGGCTGGGCGCGTCCCCGTGCCAGCCGCCGCGCACCCCCGCGCCGAGCAGCAGCATGTCCGAGGCGGTGCCATGGTCGGTGCCGTCGGAGGCGTTCGCCCGGACCCGACGGCCGAACTCGGAGTAGACGGCCACCACCACCTTGCGGCCCGCCTCGGTGCGGCTCATCCGGTCGGCGAACCCGGTCAACGCCCGGTCGAGCTGGCCCAGCAGGACGGCCTGCAACTGCTTCTCGTCGGCGTGCGTGTCGAAGCCGCCCAGCGAGACCGAGAAGACCCGGGTGGACACCCCGGCCTCCACACACTGCGCCACCAGGTCCAGTTGCGCGTCCAGCGGCGTACGGGCCCCGCCGGTGGCGGTCGCGGGCGCCTGGTCGCCGTCCGGGTCCGTCGTGTCCGGGTCGGCTGAGTCGCGGACCTCGCGGATCATGTCGTCCACCGAGCGCATGTCAGCGAAGCAGGCGGCGGCCCGGGCGCGGGCCGGTGACTCGCCCGCCTCGGCGGCGGCGAACGCCTCCAACGCCTGGGCGGGCAGACCCTTGGTGGCCTTGCGGTCGGTCACCGGTACGGCCGCGCCCGCGCTGCGCTCCCCGGCCAGCAGGGGCGGCAGCGCCGGCTCGAACGAGACGGCCAGCCGGGGGTCGCCACCCGCCCGGTCGAGCCAGCGACCGAGCCAGCCCGTGGTGCCCGGCCGGTCCGGTTGCGCGGTGTGCCAGATGTCCATCGACCGGAAGTGGCTGCGGTCCGGCTTCGGGTAGCCGACCCCGCGCACGATCGCCAGCCCGCCGGTGGACCAGCGCTGGTGCAGCCCCGCCATCGCCGGGTTGAGGGCGAAGTCGTCGTCGAGGCGGCGCACCTCGCCGTCGGGGTACGCCAGCTCGGGGCGTGCCGCCCGGTAGGCCGGGTCGCCGTACGGGATGACGGTGTTCAGGCCGTCGTTACCGCCGTAGAGGGTGACCAGCACCAGCGTCTGCGACTGCGGGTCCCGGTCTCCGGCGGTGTCCAGCAGGTCGCGCAGGCCGTACGCGCCGGCACCGGCGGCGAGCGCGCCCGCGCCGACCACCCCGCTGGTGAGCAGGAACCTGCGTCGGGTCAGGGTGTCCATCTTCTCGACTCCTCCGCTCAGCTGACGGTGTACTCGGGACTGACCAGGCCGGCTGCCAGCAGCTTGCGGGGTTCGCCGGCCAGCGGGGTGAGGGCGGCCCGGGTACGGGCGCCCCAGCCGTCGACCACCAGTAGCCGGGCCAGGGCGTCGGCCCGGCCGGCGACGGGCGCGGCGGTCAGCCGGGCCAGCACCGTCGGGCTGGTCGCGGTGGCGAGCGTCCCGGCCAGTCGGATGCGGGCCTGCAACGACGACGTGGTGAGCCAGGCCGCGCCGGCCGGCCAACCACCCACGCTGGGCGGTCGCAGCGGCACCTGATCCAGCGCGTTGAGCCCGCTCAGCAGCTGCTTGCGCTGCTGCTCAGGCATCGTCCGGGGGCGAATGCCGAGCTGTCGCAGCGCGCCGACCAGCCACTCCACCGGCTGCTTGACCAGGGTGCCGCGGGTCTGGGCGAAGGCCGGCGACGAGAACAGAGCCCGCAGGGTGGCGACGGTGTCCGCGCCCGCCAGGCCGTCCGGCACGGGGACGTCGGCGCCGGCGTAGCGGAACCAGAGCCGGCGGGCCACGAACGTCGCCGCCGCCGGCTGGGCGGTCAGCAGTCCGGCGTACGCCTCGGCGTCGAAGCGGCCGGTCTGCCCGAGGATGGTCTTCTCGCCGGGGTCGTGCCGTTTGGCCTCGAAACGGGCCGTCCCGGTCCGGCGGTCGACCGTCCAGCCGGTGAGCGCCCGCGCGCCGGCCTTCACGTCGGCCTCGGTGTAGCTGCCGATGCCGAGGGTGAAGAGCTCCATCAGCTCGCGTGCCAGGTTCTCGTTCGGCGCCTTACGGGTGTTCTTCTGCCCGTCCAGCCAGAGGATCAGTGCCGGGTCACGCACCATGGCGGCGACCAGCGGGGCCAGGGGTCCGCGCCCGTGCCGGCGCAGCGTCTCCAACTGGCCGAGCATCATCCGCGCCGACTTGACCTTCTGGGCGCTCGTCGCCCAGTGCCCGTGCCAGAAGAAGAGCAGCTTCTCGGTCAGCCCGTCCTCGGCGGCGACCATTCGGTCCAGCCACCAGAGGGTCACCTGCGAAAGCTGCTCCTTGCGCTGGGCGTTGGCCTGCTGCCGCTGCTCGCGGGTGGAGTCCTTGGTCAGTGCGGCGTACGGGTCGGCGGGAAGGGCCGGCGGTGGGGTGGCCGCCGCACCCTTGTCGGCCCGTCCCGGGGTGAGCAGCTTGTCCAGGGTCGCCGCCGCGCCGGCCCGCTCGGCCGCGTCCACCTCGTCGGCGGTCGGCCCGAAGGTGGCCCGGCGCAGCAGGTGCGCCACGGCTTCACGATCGCTCATGGGGACCGACGCTAGGCGGCCCGCGTACGAGGACGGTAAAGACGCGGTGCGAATCGCGTTCAGTGTCCCTCGAAGACCGGTTTCTGCTTCGCGACGAACGCGAGGGTGGCCGCCTTGTGGTCGACGGTGGCGCCGCAGATCGCCTGGGCCTGCGCCTCGGCCGAGAGCGCGTCGGCGAGCGTGCCGGCATCGGCGATGGAGAGCTGCCGCTTGATCGCCCCGTACGCGACGGTGGGGCCGGCCGCGAGGCGGGCCGCCAGTTCCTGCGCGGCCGGCAGCACCTGCTCGTCGTCGTCGGTCAGCCGGGTGAGCAGCCCGAGCCGGCAGGCCTCCTCAGCGCGGACCGGCTCGGCCAGCATCAGCAGCTCCACCGCCTTGGCGTGGCCAACCAGCCGAGGCAGCGTCCAGGACGCGCCGGTGTCGGCGGCCAACCCGACCTTGGCGAAGGCCATCAGGAAGCTGGTGCTCGGCCCGCCGATTCGGATGTCGGCCAGGAAGGCCAGCGACGCGCCCGCCCCGGCGGCCATCCCGCGCACCGCGGCCACCACCGGCTTGGGCAGGTTGGCCAGCCGGGCGGCGATCGGGTTGTAGTGCACCCGGACGGTGCCCAGCGGGTCCGTCGAGCCGTTCTCCAGGGTCGACACGTGCTCGCGCAGGTCCTGCCCGGCGCTGAACGACCCGCCCGCCCCGGCGAGCACGACCGCCCGGCAGGACCGGTCGGTCTCCAGCTCCGCCAGGGTGTCCCGGAGCGCCTCCTTCAACGCGACGTCGAGCGCGTTCATCGCCTGCGGCCGGTTGAGCGTGAGGGTGACGACGGCGTCGGTCCGGTCGACGAGCAACGGCTCGGTCACGTGTCTAACGACCCTTCTGTCGAACGATGCGGTTGCCGGCGTCGAGGCACTGCTCGACGTACCGGTCGGCGGCCGGACGCAGGCGGGCCGCGTGCCGGTCGAAGAAACTGGCCGCGGCGGTGCCGGGCCAGCGCTCGGGCAGCAGCGCCGGGGGCAGCTGCGGGTCCCGGAACAGGAAGGTACGCCACGCGTGCACCAGCCGGAACCGGGCCGCGTACGCCTCCTCGTCGCTGCTGCGCACGGTGACCGCGCTCAGCAGTGGGCGCTGGTCGGCGACGAACCGCTCGTACGCGCGGCCGATCTCGGCCAGGTCCCAGGCGCGACGGACGACGCCCATCGCGCCGGGGGTTCCGGAGAAGTGCGACGCGGTGAACCGCTCGAACCGGATGCCGGCCTCGGCCAGCAGCAGGTCGACGTCCTCGGCGGGGCGGGTGGCGACCCACGTCTGCTCGTCGAGGGTGCCGTAGCCGAGGAAGCTGAGGGTGGCGGCGAGTCGTTGCCGGTCCCGCCGGGAGCCCGGGGCGTCGAGGACGAGCAGATCGAACCGGCCGTCCCAGGTGACCCGGCCGGTCCGGTAGATCCGGGCCGCCGCCTCGTCGAGTCGTCGGGCGGCTTTTGGTGTGATCGAATATCCCGGTCCGGAGGCCATCCGGAGCGGGTCGAGCCAGCCTTGACGCACCATCCGGGACACGGCGGTGCGAACGGCGGGCGGCGCGATTCCCAACGGCGCCAGTAGCTTGACCAGGGCGGCGACCGGTGCGCGGCCACCCCTCGGCCGGAGGTGGTCGCCGTACAGGTCGAAGAGTGCCGACCGTGCCTGCATGACCGCACATTGTGACAGGCCTTCTCAAGATAAGCTAGATGCTGTTACATCAATGCTGCTCCGGTTTGGGTCCGGCGGTGTTCATCAGGGAAAATCGTCTGTCGACACCCCCGTGAGCGTTGCGGGTGGTCGTGACGAAGTGGCTGTGGGGCAACCCACCGACCCTGGTGTAGGTCTGAGGGGAGACAACATGGCGGCGATGAAGCCGCGGACGGGCGACGGTCCGCTGGAAGTCACCAAGGAGGGTCGGGGCATCGTCATGCGGGTCCCGCTGGAGGGCGGTGGCCGGCTCGTCGTCGAGATGACTCCCGACGAGGCCAACGCGCTCGGTGACGCGTTGAAGGCAGCCGCCGGCTGAGTGAGGGACGACCCGGACGGCGTACGCCGGTCGGAGCGTTTCTTGGACCCTGAGCCACCGGGATCGCCGGTGGCTCAGGGTCTTCATCGCTGTGGGCGGGCAGTGGCCCGATCCATGTGGGGGAAAACTTCCTGGAGGTGCGGTTCCGCGTGCTCGCCATCCGTCCGCTCGCCGAGCCCGAGCGGCTCGACGTCCTCGTCCTGCCCGTGCGCCCCACCGATCCGGCGGCGGGAGGTGACGCCTCGGCGGAGCTGGCGCCGACCGCGGTGACGCCACCGGGCGGTACCGCCGAGGAGGCGGCCGCGCTGGTGCCGGCCGCCCGGTTGAGCGGACGGGCCGGCGAGATCAACACCCAGCTTCGTCCCGGGCGTGACCCCGGCCGGCTGGTGCTCCTCGGTATCGGCGACGGCGGGGAATCGGCGTGGCGGACGGCCGGCGCGGCCCTGGTCCGCGCGGCGTCAGATGAGACACACATCACTATCGCGCTGCCCGCCGGGGTGACCCCGGCCACGGTGCGTGGGCTGGTCGAGGGACTGTTGCTCGCCTCGTACCGGTTCCGGCTCACCGACGCGGACGAGCCGCCCGCGCTCGACGGCATCGACCTGCTGCTCACCGACCCGGAAGCCCACGAGGACGCCCTCGCCACCGCGCGCACCACCGCGGCGATGACCCGCCTCGCCCGCGACCTGACCAACATGCCCTCGTCGGTGAAGACCCCGCAGTGGTTCGCCGACCAGGCGGCCGTCGCCGCCGCCGACCTGCCGGACCTGCGTCTGACGGTCCGGGGCCCGGCCGAGCTGGCCGCCGAGGGCTTCGGCGGAATCCTCGCCGTGGGCGGCGGCTCGGCCAGCGGCCCACGGCTGCTGGAGATGGACTGGCATCCCACGAACGCGCGTACCCACGTGGTGCTGATCGGCAAGGGCATCACCTTCGACACCGGCGGCATCTCGATCAAGCCGGTGCCCGCGATGAAGCTGATGCGCAAGGACATGGCCGGCGCGGCGGCGGTCGTCGCCGCCACCGTCGGCGCGGCGGCGCTGCGCCTGCCGGTCCGCGTCACCACCCTGGCCCCGCTCGCCGAGAACATGGTCAGCGGCTCGGCGTTCCGTCCGGGCGACGTCATCCGGCACTACGGCGGGACGACCAGCGAGACGACCAACTCCGACGCCGAGGGCCGCCTGGTCCTCGCCGACGCGCTCGCCTACGCCGTCGAGCAGCTCAAGCCCGACCTGCTCGTCGACCTCGCGACCCTCACCGGCGCGAACGCCGTGGCGCTGGGCAAGCGGACCGCCGCCCTCTACAGCGAGAACGACGACCTGGCCGCCGACGTGCTGAACGCGATCGAGGCGGCCGGCGAGGCGGCCTGGCGGATGCCGCTGCACGGCGACTACGTCGAGTACCTGGGCAGCGAGATCGCCGACCTGTACAGCGCGCCCGTCCAGGGCGCCGGATCGGTGACGGCCGCGCTCTACCTGCGCGAGTTCACCGGCGACCTGCGGGACCGCTGGCTGCACCTGGACATGTCCGCCCCGTCCTGGGCGGACGGCGACCACGCGGAACTGAGTCGCGGCGCCACTGGTTGGGGCGTCCGCTCGCTGCTGCGCTGGCTGGCGGCCGTCGACTGACCGTCAGCGGCGTACGGCGGCCAGGACCCGTCAGCGGCGTACGGCGGCCAGGACCCGTCAGCACTTCACGGCGGCGAGAACCCCATGGCCGACCGGGAGCAGCGCGGGAATCCAGTGCTCCGACTCCCGTAACGCCTTGATCGTTTCGCGTACGGTCACCGTCTCCGCGTCCCGGGCGGCCGGGTCACCGATCCGGCCACCGGCCAGCATGCCGTTCAGCGCGAGCACGCCACCCGGGCGGAGCAGCCGCAGCGCCGCCTCCACGAAGGCGTGGAAGCCGGTCGCCTCGGCATCGACGAAGACGAGGTCGTACGCCCCGTCGGCCAGCCGGGGCAGCACGTCCGACGCGCGCCCGGTGATGATGCGGGTACGGCCGGCGGGAAAGCCCGCCTCGGTGAAGATCCGTCGGGCGATCCGCTGGTGCTCCACCTCCACGTCGATGGTGGTGAGCACACCGTCGGCGCGCATGCCACGCAGCAACCAGACGCCGCTCACGCCCGTACCGGTGCCGATCTCCACGACCGCGCGGGCGTTCCCGGCGGCGGCCAGCAGCCGCAACGCCGCCCCCGCTCCGGGCGTGACCGCCTCGAGGCCCACCTCGCGGGCCAGGCTGCGGGCGGTGCGCAGCACGAGATCCTCGGTCACGTACGACTCGGCGAACTGCTGAGCCTGGGTCGTCGAACTGCCGGGACCGGCGACCGTGGCGATGGGGCACCTCCGGGCGGTGCGTGGTGCGAGGGGCGGGTGGGCACTGTGAGCGTAGAGGCGACCGGCGCGAGGCGCAGCCGCGCCTCCGTCCCTCCACGATCACCGGAGGCAACCGCTGACTCCACCGCGCGCATCCGTGCAATCCTGGAAGCGGTATTCCGTCAGCCTCGACCGCGCTGAAGCGTGGCCGGGTGACGCCGTACGGGATCCGGGGGACGGACTGGGAGGCACCGACGTGACCGACGGCTGGGAATGGCGCCGGGACGGTGAGACTCCGGCTCCGGCGCGCGCGGCGGGGGCAGGAGTCCCGCCGGTGGGGCCGCCGGCCGCGCCGGGGAGCGGCACCGCGCCCGAGCCCTCGGCGGGCGACACCGCGTCCGTGGCCGGACCTCCGGCGTACGCCGGTCCGCCGCCCGCCACCGCGCCCGGCCCGTCGCCGTGGTGGTCCGACGCGCTCGGCGACCCGTGGCGTGACCCGGCGGCCCCCGCCGCGGTCGTGGTGCCGTCGGTGGTGCCCGCCGGCACCGAGCCGGAGCCGGTCACCGACCCGGACGCGCCGGGCCGACCGACGTTGCGGCACCTGCTGCTCATTCCGGTGATCACCGCGCTGCTGGCCGGCACCCTCGGCGGTGCCCTGGGCTACGCGTTCGCGGTGCGTGGCGGCGCGGCCGGCACGGTGCTCGGTGCCCAGGCCGCGGACCCACCGGCACTGGCCCAGCGCAAGCCGGAGTCGCTGGCCGGGGTCGCCGAACGCGTCCTACCCAGCGTGGTCACCATCCGCGTCAGCAGCCTCGGCGGGACCAGCGAGGGCTCGGGGTTCATCGCCAGCGCCGACGGGCACGTCATCACCAACGACCACGTGGTGGCCGGCAGCAACGGCAAGGCCTCGGTGGTCTTCAACGACGGCAGTTCCGCGGCGGCGACCGTCGTCGGTCAGGACCCGGAGTCCGACATCGCGGTGATCAAGGTGAACCGGACGGGCCTGCGGCCGGTGGAGTTCGGCGACTCCGACGCGCTGGCCGTCGGTGATCCGGTCCTCGCCATGGGCTCGCCCCTGTCGCTGGCCAACACGGTCACCGCCGGCATCGTGAGCGCCCTGGACCGGACGATGCAGGCCGGTGAGCCGGGCGGCCCGGTGCGCTACTACGCGGCGATCCAGACCGACGCCGCCGTCAACCACGGCAACTCGGGCGGCCCGCTCGTCGACGGCGCCGGACGGGTGGTCGGCGTCAACTCCACCATCAAGTCGCTGGTGGCCGAGGGGCAGGAGGCCGGCAACATCGGTCTCGCCTTCGCCATCCCGATCAACCAGGCCAAGCGGGTCACCCAGGAGATCATCGGCACCGGCAAGGCCCGGCGTACGGTCATCGGCGCCCAGGTCGGTGGACCGGGCGCGGGTGCGGGCGGCGGCGTACGACTGGCCGCCGTGGAGCCCTCCGGTCCGGCGGCCGAGGCCGGGCTCAAGGTGGGTGACGTGATCCTGAAGCTCGACGGCCGGCCGATGACCGACCCGATCGACCTCATCGCCCTGGTCCGCAAGTTCGCCCCGGGGTCGGTGGTGACCGTCGAGTTCCGGCGGGGAACGGCACGACGGAACACGTCGGTGACCCTCGCCGCGGATGCGAAGTGAACAGCGGGTCACCCCCTGCCGGAAAGCGGCCCGACGTGCGTAGTCTTGCTGCTGACGCCGAGAGGAGGCCCGCGGGATGCTCGACAACCTGAACTGGTGGGAGATCGGTGCGCTGCTGCTCCTGGCGCTGCTGATCTTCGGTGACCGGCTGCCCGCCGTGATCAACGACGGCCTGCGGCTGGTCCGCAACCTGCGGAACATGGCCCGTAACGCCACCGGCGACCTCAGTCGTGAGCTGGGCACCGACATCCAGCTCGAAGATCTGCACCCGAAGGCCTTCATCCGCAAGCACCTCCTCAGCGAGGAGGACGAGGCGGCGATCCGCAAGCCGCTCCAGGGCGTCTACGACAACCTGCGCGCGGACGTCAACGGCGTGCACAACGACCTGAAGGACGTGGCCAACGCCGCGGACCTGCGGTCGAACGGGACGCGACCGGGCACCGCCACCGGTACGCCCGTCACGCCGGCGCCCCGAGTCAGCTACGACGACGCCACCTGACCCGACCCTGAACGAGCGCGCCCCGCAGGCCCTGAGTGGCCGGCGGGGCGTCGTCGTGGTGGGGTACTGCTCAGCGCCCGGCGGGCTTGAGGCCCAGCGGCTTGCCGAGCAGCGACTCACGGCGCAGCGCGAGCCGGTCGGCGACGCCGCCGAGCGCCTGCGCGGCCGGCGACTCCGGCTCGGCCAGCACGATCGGGTTACCGGCGTCGCCGGCCTCGCGGACCCGGGTGTCCAGCGGGATCTGTCCCAGCAGCGGCACCTGCGCGCCGATCGTCCGGCTCAGCGACTCGGCGACGGCCGTGCCGCCTCCGGCGCCGAAGACCTCCATCCGGGAACCGTCCGGCAGTTCCAGCCACGACATGTTCTCGATGACGCCGACCACCCGCTGGTGGGTCTGCAGGGCGATCGCCCCGGCCCGCTCCGCCACCTCGGCGGCGGCGGTCTGCGGGGTGGTGACGATCAGGATCTCCGAGTTGGGCAGGAGCTGGGCCAGCGAGATCGCCACGTCACCGGTGCCCGGCGGCAGGTCGAGCAGGAGCACGTCCAGGTCGCCCCAGTAGACGTCGGCGAGGAACTGCTGGAGCGCCCGGTGCAGCATCGGGCCGCGCCACACCACGGCCGCGTTGCCCGAGGTGAACATGCCGATCGAGATCACCTTCACGCCGTGCGACTGCGGCGGCATGATCATGTCTTCGACCCGGGTCGGCCGGCCGTCCGCGCCGAGCATGCGGGGCACCGAGTGGCCGTAGATGTCGGCGTCCACCACGCCCACGGAGAGCCCACGGGCGGCGAGCGCCGCCGCCAGGTTGACCGTCACGCTGGACTTGCCGACGCCACCCTTGCCGCTGGCCACCGCGTACACGCGGGTGCGCGAGCCGGGCTGGGCGAACGGGATGACCGGCTCCTCGCTGGCACCGCCGCCGCGCAACTGCGCCTGTAGCGACTGCCGCTGCTCGGGGCTCATCACGCCGAAGTCGATCTCCACGCCGGTCACCCCGGGCACCGCCGCCACCGCGGCGGTGATGTCGGTACGCAGCTTGTCCTTGAGCGGGCAGCCGGCGACGGTGAGCAACAGCTCGACCCGGACGACGCCGTCCGCGCCGATCGTCGCGGACCGGACCATGCCCAGCTCGGTGATGGGCCGGCGGATCTCCGGGTCGTTGACGGTGGCCAGGGCGGCCTGGATCGCGTCCTCGACGGTGCTCACGGGTGCTGACATGCCCGCAATGCTACGTCGCGGGGCATCCCGACCGGCCGCTGGCCGAGGGTGGTGTGAGCCAAACGATGGGCCTTCGTCAACGCTCGGGCCGGGCGTCGCGGGCGTAGTCGTCGTCCAGCTCGTCGCGTGGCTCGTCCAAACCCGGGTCGCCGCTCGACCGTTGGCCGCCCTTATCCTGCTGCCGGCGCTCCAGGCGTTGCCGGCGCTGCCCCGCCTCGTCCAGCTCCTCGGCCAGCCGGGCCAGTTCGGAGCGGAGGAAGTCGCGGGTGGCCACCTCGCCGAGCGCGATCCGCAGCGCGGCGATCTCCCGGGCCAGGTACTCGGTGTCCGCCTTCTGGGCGGTGGCCCGCCGCCGGTCCTCCTCCAGCGCCAGTCGGTCCCGGTCGGCCTGCCGGTTCTGGGCCAGCAGGATCAGCGGCGCGGCGTAGCTGGCCTGCAACGACAGCACCAGCGTCAGGAACGTGAAGGTGTACGGGTCGAAGCGCAGCTCGGCCGGGGCGAGGGTGTTCCAGCCGAACCAGATCGCGATCACCACCGTCATGACGACGATGAAGTTCGCGGTCCCCATGCCCCGGGCGATCCCCTCCGACCAGCGGCCGAACGCCTCCGCGTCGAAGCGGGGGAGGGTGATGCCCCGAGGCTCGCGGGGCTGGTCGAGCCGCTCCGTCCGCCGCTGCTCAGCCACCGTCGCCATCCAGTACCGCGTCCGCGGTGCCCGGGGCGTTCACGGCGTCCCGGTCACGCCAGTCCCGGGGCAACGAGTGATCCAGGACGTCGTCGACCGTGACCGCGCCGACCAACCGGCTGTTCCGGTCGATCACCGGCATGGCGACCAGGTCGTAGGTGGCCATCCGGCGGGTGATCTCCGGCAGGGGGGTGGTGGGACGCAGCGGGTCGATGTCGTTGACCACCACCTTGCCCAGCAGGTCGGCCGGTGGCTCGCGCAGCAACGCCTGGAAGTGCACCATGCCCAGGTAGCGGCCGGTCGGGGTGTTCTGCGGCGCCCGGGTCACGAAGACCTGCGCGGCGACAGCGGGGGAGAGTTGCGGCTCCCTGATCCGGGCCAGCGCCTCGGCCACGGTGGCGTCCGGCGGCAGGATGACCGGCTCCGAGGTCATCACGCTGCCCGCCGTACCCGGGGTGTACTTCAGCAGCTGGCGGACCGGGTCCGCCTCGTCGGGCTCCATCAGGTCCAGCAGCACGTCCTGCTCCGGTGGGGGTAGCTCGTTGAGCAGGTCGGCGGCGTCGTCCGGGTCCATCTCCTCCAGCACGTCGGCGGCGCGTTCCCGGTCCAACGCGGCGAGGATCTCCACCTGGTCGTGCTCCGGCAGCTCGCTGAGCACGTCGGCCAGCCGCTCGTCGTTCAACGCGGCGGCCACCTCGTTGCGCCGGGCGTCGGGCAGGTCCTGCAGGGCGTTGGCCAGGTCGGCGGGGCGCATGTCCTCCAGGACGGCGAGCAGGTTCGCCGTACCCCGGTTGTCGGCGATGCCGCTGAGGCCGCGTACCCGGTCCCACTCGACCTGGTGCAGGTGGCCGCGGCGGCTGAGCCGGCCGGTCTGCTCGCGGACCGCGACCCGGGTCAGCGACCACTCGCCACCCCTGGTGCACTCCATGGCGACGTCCACCACCGCGCCGGGCTGGCCGCCCGGGTCGAGCTGTACCCGCCGGTCCAGCAGTTCCTGAAGCACCAACAGCTCGTTCGGGCGCTTCTCGAAGCGCCGCAGGTTGAGCGTGCCGGAGCCGAGCACCACCGCGTCCGCGTCGATCGACGTGATGCGGTTGATGGACAGGAAGATCCGCCGACGCATCGGCATCTCGGCGACCAGACCCACCACCTCGGGCGGGCGGGTGGTCGCGCGCAGCCGGGCCACGGCGTCACGGACCCGGCCCACCTGGTCACCGTTCGGATCGAAGACGGCGACTCCGGCGAGGCGGGCGATGTAGACCCGGGTCGGCGTGCTCACGGGCACCAGCCTAAGCGCCTAGTGTTTATCAACATGTCGACCTTGGCCTACGAGATCGTGGACGTCTTCACCGACCGCCCGTTCGCCGGCAACCCGCTGGCCGTGGTCTTCGGCGCCGAGGCGCTGGCCACGGAGCAGATGCAGGCGCTGGCGTTGGAGTTCAACCTCTCCGAGACGGTGTTCGTGCTGCCACCGACGCAGGTCGGCGCCACCTACCGGGCCCGCATCTTCACGCCGGTCGAGGAGCTGCCGTTCGCCGGGCACCCGAGCGTCGGCGCGGCGGTCACCGCGAGCCGGCGCGGGATGTTCGGTGTGGGGCAGGTCACCCAGGAGTGTCGGGCGGGTGTGCTGCCGCTCGAGGTGACGGCGTCCGGGGCGACGCTCACCGGGGGCAGCCCGACTCTCGGCCCCGAGTTGGATCCGGAGCCGCTGCTGGAGATCGCCGGGCTGGGCCCGGACGACCACGACCGGAACGGGCCCGCCCCCCGGGTGGCCGGCTGCGGGTTGGAGTTCCCCTACCTGCCGGTCCACCCGGACGCGGTGGCCCGGGCACGGGTGAACCCGGCGGCGGCGGAACGGTTGGGGGTGGCGCACGTCAGCGTCTTCTCCTGGGACGCCGCCACGCAAACCGCGCACACCCGGGTCTTCGTGCCGGGGATCGGCGTTCCGGAGGACCCGGCGACCGGTTCGGCGGCTCTCGGGCTGGGCGTCTGGCTGGTGGCCAGCGGGCTGTTGCCGGCGCAGGGGTTGTCGCACTATTCGGTGAGCCAGGGTGTGGAGATGGGCCGCCCGTCCGCGCTGGCCTGCACGGTGACCGCCGCGAACGGCGTGGCGGTCGGCGCGACCGTCGCCGGCCAGGTGATGCCGGTGGCCCGGGGTGAGATCGCCGTACCGCCGTTCGTGGGCTGAGCGGCGGCGTCGATGCGGGAGGATGCGGGTGTGACGGACGAGGACGCCGCCGGCGGCACGCCGCTGGTCGACGAGGCGATGAAGAAGGCCGCGGTGGCCTGGGTCAGCGTGTCCGGTGGGCCGGCACTCGCGCTCTGGTGCGCCCCGCTGGAGGGCGCGCTCCTGGTGGTGAGCGGGCCGGGCGAGCAGCAGGCGCCGGGCCTCGCCGACGCGACCGAGGCGCAGGTCACCCTGCGCGGTGACCACGGTGGGCGGATCGTCACCTGGCCGGCCCGGGTGACCCGGCTGGTGCCGGGCACCGAGGCGTGGGACACCGCCGCGCCGCTGGTGGCGGGCAAACGCCTGAACGCGCCCGGCCCGACCGCCGACCTGGTGGCCCGCTGGGCCGCCGACGGTTGCGCCCTGAACCGCCTCGCCCCGGCCGGTACGCCCCTGGCCGGCACGGAACTGCCCTCCGACGCGCAGGCCGAGCCGCCCCGGGAGACCCCGGCGGTCCGTGCCACCCGCAAGCCGTTCCGGCTGCACCGGGTCCGTCGCCGCTGAGCGGGTCAGCCCGCCCGGACAGCGGCCGCAGTGACCCCGGCGTCCACGAGGTCGAGCACCTCACGCAGTGTGCCGAGCGTCGGGCCGCGCCACTGGCGGTCGGCGTTGAAGACCATGTGTTCGGTCAGATCGGGCGCGGCCAGCCGGACCGCGGTCATGCCGGCCTGCTCGGCGCCGGTCAACTCCTGGCTGCCACCGTCACCCACGTACAGGCAGTCCGCCGGCGCGAGCCCGAGTCGACGGCAGGCGGTCAGGTAGAGCGCGGCGTCCGGTTTGCAGCGTCCGACCTGCACCGAGAAGACCCGCACGTCGAGCAGGGGGGCGACGGGGAGTTGCGGCAGGAAGGCCGGCAGTTCGTGCGTACAGTCGCTGATCACTCCGGTGCGGACGCCGCGCCCGCGCAGCGCCGCCAGCACCGGCACCGCGTCGGCGCGCAGCCGGGTGTCCGCGCGGATCGCGCGGTGCCGGGACACCACCGCCGCCCGTAGGGCGCCGTCACTCGGGTGTACGCCCGCCTGGGCGCACACCCACCGCATGGTTGTCTCGGCGTCGCCGAGCCGTCCGGTGGCGCGCTCGTAGTAGGTGCGGTTCAGTACCTCGCTCAACGTCTCGCTGGGACAGCCGAGCAGTTCGGCGGTGCCGAGGTGCGCGGTGCCGCGCTGCACCGAACGGGTCAGCGTGCCGAAGAAGTCGAACAGCACCGCCTGGTAGTTGGGCATGGGCGAACGCCTCCGGGCGGTCGTGGTCGCCGGCATGACCGCGTGATCGTAACGGGATGCTGACCCTCCGTGTTGTCCGTCATACGTGTGAGGATTACTGCTCGTGTCTCCATCCTCCGACCGCCCATCCCTGGACCCGCTGACCACCGGCGCGGTAGGTCTGGCCGTCGTCGCCATCTCGTCGTCCGCGCCGCTGATCGCGTACGCCGCCGCTCCCGCGCTGGCCATCGCCCTCTGGCGCAACCTGCTCGCGGTGGCGGTGCTGAGCCCGTTCGCGCTGGTTCGACGACGCGCCGAGTTCCGTGCGCTCATGGCGCCCGCAGGCCGGCGGGAGGGGTTGTTCTGCGTACTTTCCGGGGTCGCGCTCGCCGGACATTTCGCGACCTGGGTCCCGAGCGCCCAGCTCACCTCGGTCGCGGCGGCCACCGCGCTGGGTGCCACCCAGCCGGTCTGGCAGGGGCTGATCGCGCGTGCCCAGGGGCGGCGGCTGCCCACGGTGGTCTGGGTCGGCGTCGCGGTGGCCGTCGGCGGCGCGGTGATCGCCACCGGGGCCGACGTGGGCATCTCCGGTCGAGCCGTCGCCGGTGACCTGCTGGCGGTGACCGGCGGCATGTTCGCCGCGGTCTACACCGCCTTCGGCGAACGGGCCCGCGCCAGCATCAGCACCACCACCTACACGACGATCTGCTACGGCATCTGTGCGGCGGTTCTGTTGGTGATCTGCCTACTGGGCGGGGTCCGCACGGTCGGCTTCGACGAGCGCACCTGGCTGGCGATCCTGGCCCTGGTGGCGGGTGCCCAACTGCTCGGGCACTCGATGTTCAACTACGCCCTGCACAAGATCTCGGCGACGACGGTGAGCGTGCTCGTCCTGCTGGAGGCCCCCGGGGCGGCGCTGCTCGGCTGGGCCTGGTTGCACCAGGTCCCCCGCCCGTACGCGCTGCTGGGCATGGCGCTGCTGCTGGTCGGAGTGGTCGTCGTCGTGGTGGGCGGTTCCGGGGCGGGCCGCCGCGCCACTCCCACCGCGCTGCCGGCGGCCCCGGCGCCCCTGGCCGATTGAGGCCGTTCAGAGGTACGCGGCGAAGTGCTCCTCGACCAGCTCTGTCAGCTCGTCGCCGTCGCGACTGCCGTCCACCCGGATCACCCGTACGCCCAGCCTTTCGGCCTGTTCCACCGCGTCCGCCGCCACCAGTTCGTCCCGCGCCCACCTGTTGCGCAGGGCCCGCTCGGGATCGCTGACGGCGGTGGCGGCGACGCTGGCTCGTGGCAGCCGCGCGATCTGATGGGCACGGAAGTCCGCGGTCGGCACCAGGACGACCATCTGGCGTACCGACTGGACGACGGGTGCCACCAGTTCGGGACGCAGGCCCCAGCCCTCGGCCACGATCCGGCGGCCCGGGACCAGCGCGCTCAGGTCGTCCAGTACCCAGGAGAAGCGTTGCGGGAAGCCGGCAAGCGTCTCGGCCGCCATGCGGGCCGGGTCGGTGCGTACCCAGGTGGTTTCCGGATCGGGGCCGGTGGGTGGTTCCCCGCGCCGAACCCGTTCGGCGACCCTCCGGTCGTCGTGGCCGCGGGCGTCGGGTCGGTCGTACAGGTACGCGGTCAGCCCGTGTCGCAGGGCCAGGTTGACGGCGACTGTCGACTTGCCGGCCCACTGTCCGCCGCCGATCCACAGAGCCCGTCGGGCAGTGGCTGTCGCATCGAATTCCATGAACCAACCCTGGCCGTGTCCGCGATCAAGATCAAGTCTTGTTTTCGGAGCTGAGCAGTGATGAAGTCAGAGGAGGAACTACACCTCGTCGACTTCGATGACCCGGGTGGTCGGGGCGGCGTCGCCGAGGTCGGCGCGCAGCGCGGCACGCTCCGGGTCGACGAGGAACGACTCGTAGCCGGTACGGGCCACGAAGGTGATCACGTGTACCTCGCTGCGCCCGTCGGTGCCGCGCAGCCGCCGTTCCAGCCGGCCGCCGTGCCGGTCGAGCAGGGCCAGCACGGTGTCCTCGTAGCGTTGGCCGGCGGTCTCGGCCCCGTCCGCGTACTCGACGATCGCGACAAGCGTCAGCATGGTCGCCACGCTACCCATCGATGCCGACGGCCGTGGCGCTGGCCGCCCAGAGTCGGGCCGCGAGCTGCGGGTCGGCGGCCTTGCGGTACGGCCGACGTGGCCGGCGGTTGTAGTAGTAGCCGCCGTCGACGAGTCGCGCCGGGTCCTGGTTCGCCAGCCAGACGAGCGTCTCGGCGCCCTTCTCCGGGCTGCGGAACGGCATGAACCGCATGCCGAAGGCGACGAGTCGACTGTCGTTGGCGAACCGGGTCCGGACCACTCCCGGGTGGAAGCTGTACGCCGAGATGCCCGGCCAGCGCCGGGCCGCCTCGGCGGCGAACAGGATGTTCGCCTGCTTGCTGGTGCCGTACGCGCCCATCGGCCGGTAGTCGCGCAGCGGCCTGTTGAGGTCGTCCGGATCGAGCGCGCCGAAGCGGTGCGCCCCCGAGGCGGTCACCACCGTCCGGGCCACCCGGTCGGCCAGCAGGTTGGTGAGCAGGAACGGGGCCAGGTGGTTGGCCTGGATCGACAGCTCGAAGCCGTCGACGGTGGTCAGCGGTTGCAGCGCGATGGCACCGGCGTTGTTGGCCAGCACGTCGATCCGGTCGTACGCGTCGCGCAGCCGCTGTGCCAGGCCGCGTACGTCGTCGAGCACCGCGAAGTCGGCCCGGAACAGCTCCGGGCGCTCGCCGGCCGTCTCCCGTACGCGCTCGGCCGCGGCCTGCAGTCGGGCCGGGTCCCGCCCGACCAGCACCACCTGGTCACCGCGGCAGGCGAAGGCCACCGCGGCGGCCAGCCCGATGCCGGAGCTGGCACCCGTCACGACCACCAGGCGACGCTCAGTGAGATCTTCCACAGGTCCATTCACCGCGGTCATGGCGCGAGGTTACCGTGGCGTCACCACGCCCTTTGGGATCGTTAAGTTTTCCTCGCATTCAGGTGGCGTCGGCGTGCCCGCCGGTCGCTGGAAGGAGCGCATCCATGGCCGCAGTCGGTCGTCCCCGCCGGTCGTGCCTGGCCGTACCGGGTTCCAGCGTCAAGATGCTCGGCAAGGCGCAGGGCCTCCCCGCCGACCAGGTGTTCCTCGACCTGGAGGACGCGGTGGCCCCGCTGGCCAAGCCGGAGGCGCGCAAGAACATCGTGGCCGCCCTCAACGACGGGGACTGGGCCGGCAAGACCCGGGTGGTACGCGTCAACGACCTGACCACCCCGTGGACGTACCGGGACGTCATCGAGGTGGTCGAGGGCGCCGGCGCGAACCTCGACTGCATCATGCTGCCGAAGGTGCAGGACGCCGGCCAGGTGCAGTGGCTGGATCTGACGCTCACCCAGATCGAGAAGACGCTCGGCCTCGAGGTCGGCCGGATCGGCATCGAGGCGCAGATCGAGAACGCGGCCGGTCTGGTCAACGTGGACGCCATCGCGGCCGCCTCGTCCCGGGTCGAGACCATCATCTTCGGCCCGGCCGACTTCATGGCCTCGATCAACATGCGGTCGCTGGTGGTCGGCGGGCTGATCCCGGATTATCCGGGCGACCCGTACCACTACATCCTGATGCGCATCCTGATGGCCGCCCGGATGCACGACAAGCAGGCCATCGACGGCCCGTTCCTGCAGATCCGGGACGTCGACGCGTTCCGTGAGGTGGCGAAGCGGTCGGCCGCGCTGGGCTTCGACGGCAAGTGGGTGCTGCACCCGGGCCAGATCGACGCCGCCAACGAGGTCTACCAGCCGGCGCAGGCCGACTACGACCACGCCGAGCTGATCCTCGACGCGTACGAGCACTACACGTCGGAGGCCGGCGGCAAGCTCGGCGCGGTGATGCTCGGCGACGAGATGATCGACGAGGCGTCCCGCAAGATGGCGCTGGTGATCGCCGCCAAGGGCCGCGCCGCCGGCATGAGCCGTACCTCGTCGTTCACCCCGCCGGCTGAGTGAGTGGCCGGGCCGGGTCGACCGCCGCCGGGCGGTGACCCGGTCCGGCATCCGGCGGTACGCCCACCGGCCCCACCTCAGTAGCTACTGCTGCTGCTGGAACTGCCGTTGGCGACCGCGAAGATGATGATCGCGACGTACGCGGCGATCACCAGCACCATCAGCGCGGTGACGATCCAGCCGACGATGATGCCGGCCTTCGCCATCCCCTCGCCGTCCTCACCGCTGACCCGGATCTGCTTCTGCGCGACGTGCCCGAGGATCGCCCCGATCGGCGCGGTGATACCGCACGAGGTGAGGCCGACCAGGGCCAGCACCAGCGACGCGATGGCCAGCCCGTTGGTCTTGCGCGGGGCCGGGTAGCCGTAGCCGGGGTACTGCGGCGGGTACCCCGAGGGGGCGTACCCGGGCGCGGGGTAACCGGGCGGCGCGTAACCGGGCACCGGCGCGCCGGGTGCCAGCTTCGCGCCCGCGTACGGGTCGACCGGCGCGTACGGGTCCACGGGCCCGGGCTGGGCGGGCACCGGCTGACCGGCCACCAGGGTGGGGTCCGGCGGTGTGCTCGACGGCTGGGCCGACCAGGTGGGGTCGTTCCAGTCGCCGGGAGGCGGGGGATTGGTCATGCGTGATCTCCGTCGGCTCGGTTGCGCCGTCAGAGTAGCCAGGAGTGACCAAACCCGACGCCCCCGCTCCCGGGTGCCGCGTTGCCCGGGCCGGTCGCAACGGGCAGGATCGCGGGCATGGCAATCGACGCGCGTGCCGCGGACCGTTCCGGCAGCCGACCGCGACGGGACGTGAGCCGCCCGGGCGCTGCGCGGCGCGCTCGGGTGGCCCCGTCCACCGGCGCCGACGAGCCGGTGGCGCTCGCCGATCCGGTGACCATGCGGCTCGACGGTCGGGTCGCCCTGGTGACGGGCGCGGGCAGCGCGGACGGCATCGGGTACGCCACCGCACGCCGGCTCGTCGACCTGGGCGCGCGGGTGGCCATCGTGTCGACCACCCGGCGCATCCACGAGCGGGCCGGTGAGCTGGGCGTGACCGGGTTCGTCGCGGACCTCACCGACGAGTCCGAGGTCGGCGCGCTGGCCGACGCGGTGGCCGAGCAGTTGGGCGACGTCGAGGTGCTGGTCAACAACGCCGGCCTGGCCAGCCGGGCCAGCCAGGGGGTGCTGCGCCCGGTCGCGCAGCTGACCTACGACGAGTGGCGCGGCGAGATCGACCGCAACCTGACCACCGCGTTCCTGTGCAGCCGGGCGTTCATCGGCGGGATGGCCGAGCGGGGCTGGGGACGGATCGTCAACCTGGCGGCCACCGCCGGGCCGGTCAACGCCCTGCCCACCGAGGCCGCGTACGCCGCCGCGAAGGCCGGTGTCGTCGGGCTGACCCGCGCGCTGGCCATGGAGATGATCGCCGACGGGGTGACCGTGAACGCGGTCGCGCCGGGCACCATCTACACGGCGGCGTCCACGATGGCCGAGATCAAGCAGGGTCTGGGCACCCCGGTCGGCCGACCGGGCACGCCGGACGAGGTTGCCGCCGCGATCAGCTTCCTCTGCTCGCCGGCAGCGTCGTACATCACTGGTCAGATGCTCGTGGTGGATGGCGGTAACAGCGTCCGGGAGGCTCGGTTCCGCTGACGTCGCGGCGGGTCAGTAGCCGCGGCTGTCGCCGGTGTTGCCCAGGATGACGAGCGCCAGCCAGCCGCAGCAGGCCAGCAGGGTCAGCGCGGTGAACACGTAGCCGAGGATCAGGCCCCAGGTGGCGAGCTGGTCACCCTCCTCGCCGCTGGTGCGGAGCTGCCGCTTGGCGAGGTGGCCGAGGACGACGCCGGCCGGGGGGAACACGAAGGCGAACACCAGCGACAGGATCGCCAGGATGTTGGTGGGCCGGCCGGGCCCGGGCTGCGGCGGGCCGTACTGACCGTAGGGGCCCTGTGGGGGGTACGGCGGCTGCTGGCTCCAGTGCGCCGGCTGGTGCGGCCCCTGCCGCTCGTACGGTGACGGCTCGTCGGCCGGCGGCCCGTACGGAGAGCGTTCCGGTGGCCCGAACGACGACTGGTCCGGCGGCGGCGCGTACGGCGACTGGCCGGGCGGCGGTGGCGCGTACGGCGACTGGTCCCGGGGTGGCTCGTACGGCGACGGCGGCGGCTCGTCCCCGGGCGGGCCCGACGGCGGCGGGTGGCTCACGGCTGTCCTCCTCCTGCCGTGCCGGAAAAGTCCCTCTTGCCGGACGCTACCCGCAGCGGTGAACCTTTTCACAGCGGTTGTGTGGACTGGTCACCTTGGCCTGGTCGGCCCGGAGACCGATACTGACCGAGCGTTCAGTTACCCACGAGTAGTGCGCTGATCCCCGGAGGCTGAGATGGCCCGACTCGCCCAGACGCCCGGCCTCACCGACGTGCAGCAGTCGATCCTGGAGACCGTCCGGGAGTTCGCCGACAAGGAGATCATCCCGCACGCCCAACGGCTGGAGCACGCCGACGAGTACCCCACCGACATCCTCGACGGGATGCGCGAGATGGGGCTGTTCGGTCTCACCATCGACGAGGAGTACGGCGGGCTCGGCGAGTCGCTGCTCACCTACGCCCTCGTGGTGGAGCAACTCTCGCGGGGCTGGATGTCGATCTCCGGGATCGTCAACACCCATTTCATCGTGGCGTACCTGATCTCCCAGCACGGCTCCGCCGAGCAGAAGGCCCGCCTGTTGCCGAGGATGGCGACGGGCGAGGTGCGCGGCGCGTTCTCGATGTCGGAGCCGGAGACCGGCTCCGACGTCTCGGCGATCAAGTCCAGGGCGGTCCGCGACGGCGACACCTACGTCCTCAACGGGCAGAAGATGTGGCTGACCAACGGGGCGTACTCCTCGGTGGTCGCCACCCTGGTCAAGACCGACACGGGCGCCGACTCGGTGTACGGCAACATGAGCACGTTCCTGCTGGAGAAGGAGCCGGGCTTCGGCGAGACCGCGCCCGGCCTGACCATCCCCGGCCGGATCGAGAAGATGGGCTACAAGGGCGTCGAGACCACCGAGATGGTGCTCGACGGCGTGACCGTGCCGGACTCCGCGATCCTCGGCGGGGCCGACCAGGTCGGCCGCGGCTTCTACCAGATGATGGACGGCATCGAGGTCGGCCGGGTCAACGTGGCGGCCCGCGCCTGCGGCATCTCGCTGCGCGCCTTCGAGTTGGCCGTCAGCTACGCCCAGCAGCGCAAGACCTTCGGGCAGCCCCTCGCCAAGCATCAGGCGATCGCCTTCAAGCTCGCCGAGATGGGTACGAAGATCGAGGCCGCACACGCTCTCATGGTCAACGCCGCCCGCCTCAAGGACGCCGGCCAGCGCAACGACGTCGAGGCGGGCATGGCCAAGCTGCTCGCCTCCGAGTACTGCGCTGAGGTCGTCCAGGAGGCGTTCCGCATCCACGGCGGCTACGGCTACTCCAAGGAGTACGAGATCGAGCGGCTGATGCGCGAGGCCCCGTTCCTGCTGATCGGCGAAGGCACCTCGGAGATCCAGAAAACCATCATCAGCCGAGGCCTCCTCAAGGAATACAAGCTCTAACCCCCCGCTGCATCCCGCGATCTTGCAGTTTGTGTGGCGACATAAGGTGCATCGCGGGGCAGAACGTCGACAGAAAGTGCAAGATCGCGGGGAAGGACGGCGGGGTCAGGGGAGGCGGGTCAGATTTCCGGCGGCGCGTTCGATGATCAGGCAGCGGTCCTCGACGTAGTCCATGCCGGACTCCTCGGCGATCCGCCGCGCCTCGGCCGACACGATGCCCAGTTGCAGCCAGACCGCCGGCGCGCCGATCGCCGCCGCGTCCCGGACCACCTGCACGGCGTCCGCGGCCGGCCGGAACACGTCCACCAGGTCGACCGGGTGCGGGATGTCCGCCAGCGAGGCGTACGCCCGCTCGCCGAAGAGTTCGTCCACGGTCGGGTTGACCGGGATGATCCGCCAGCCGTACCGCTGCATCTGCAACGGAACGCTGTGCGCGGCCTTCAACGGGTCGCGGGACGCTCCCACGACGGCGATCACGGCGGAGTCGGCGAGGATCTGCTGAGCGGTACGCACCCGCCGACTGTAGCGCCGCCCGATGGCTAGAGCAGGGCGAGCTGCTCGGCGACCGGTGGTGGTGGCGGTTCGGGCAGGCGGCGGTTGTCGCCCACCTCGCCCCGGAGCAGCCCGTGGCGACGGGCGGCGATCCGTACCCGCGCGGTCAGCTCCCGCTGGTACGCCTGCGGGGCGTACGCGCCCGAGCGGTACAGCTCGCGGTAGCGCGGGACGAGGTGCGGGTGCTCCCGGGCGAGCCACTGCGCGTACCACTCGCGGGCACCGGGGCGCAGGTGCAGCGCCAGTGGGGTCACGCTCGTCGCCCCGGCGGCGGCGACCGCCGAGACCGTCGCGTCGATCGACTCCTCGCCGTCGCTGAGGCCGGGCAGGATCGGTGCCATCAGCACCCCGACGGCGAAGCCGGCGTCGGTGAGCCGGCGGACCGCGTCGAGCCGACGGTTCGGGTGTGGTGTGCCCGGCTCGACGCCGCGCCAGAGCTGGTCGTCGACGAAGCCCACCGAGAACGAGATGCCGACGCTCGTCACCTCGGCCGCCTGCCGCAGCAGGGGCAGGTCGCGCAGGATCAGCGTGCCCTTGGTGAGGATGGAGAACGGGTTGGCGAAGTCCCGCAGGGCCGCGATGATCTGCGGCATCAGCCGGTAACGACCCTCGGCACGCTGGTAACAGTCCACGTTGGCGCCCATCGCGACGTGCGCGCCCCGCCACTTCGGCGCGGCCAGCTCTCGTCGCACCACCTCACCGGCGTTGACCTTGACAATCACCTGCCGGTCGAAGTCCGCACCCGCATCGAGGTCGAGGTAGGTGTGAGTGTTTCTCGCATAGCAGTAGCGGCAGGCATGACTGCATCCTCGGTACGGGTTGATGGTCCACTCGAAGGGGACGCGGGACTGGCCCGGCACCCGGTTGAGGATGGATTTGGCCTGCACCTCGTGGAACGTCATCCCGGCGAACTCGGGGGTGTCGAAGGTGCGGACGACGGCGCCGGGCAGCGCCAGCGGCAGGGGTGGCGTCGCTGGCGCTGCCCTCTCGGGGTCTCCCTCGACCGGGGGAGCGGTGAGGTTGTCCCAGCGCATGGGCACTATCCGAACATGTGTACGAGGTCTGCGCAAGTGACCCGCCGGACACCCGTGCGTGATCGGCGTCGCCACAGGGGAGGATGGACGGCATGGACACGTCGACCTTCGTCTACGACGGTGACTGCGCGTTCTGCACGACCTGTGCAGAGTTCATCGAACGTCGGATCCCCACCAGCGCACGGGTGGTGCCCTGGCAGTTCAGTGACCTGGACGCGCTCGGTCTCACCGTGGCGGAGTGCGAGGAGGCCGTGCAGTGGGTGGGCGCGGACGGCGCCCGCGCCGCCGGTCCGGACGCCATCGCGAAGCTGCTCGCCGCGAGTGGCCCGCTCTGGCGGGTCGCCGGGGCCGGCCTGAAGTTTCCGCCGGTGCGGGCGGCGGCCTGGCCCGTCTATCGCTGGGTGGCCCGTAACAGGCACCGCCTCCCGGGCGGTACGGCGGCGTGTTCCCTGCCCCAGGAGGCCAGGGAACGGCTCTACGGCCCGGCCGGCCGGCCGACCACCGGCGCCTGAGCCTCGCGGGGCGGCGGCCCCGCGTCGTCGTCCGGCGCAGGTACGGCGGGTTCCGTCGTCGGCGTCGGAGGCTCGCGGCCCGCGAGCCGGCGTGCCCAGACCAGCGGGCGTACCCGTTCCAGGGGCAGGAAGCTGGTCATCGCGGCCAGGTGCGGCGCGAACGAGATCGTGATGGTCGCGATGGTGACCACGTGGAACGAGTAGAAGAAGCCGACCATGGCCAGTCGCCAGCGCGCCGGCAGCAGGAAGACCACGGGGCTCAGCAGCTCGAAGGCCACGATGCCGAACTGGGCGATGATCAGCAGGTACGGCACCTGGGCGATGAGGTCGGCCAGGTCGGTGCCGCGTCGGATGATGGCCCGGGCGAGCACCGAGCCGGTCAGCCAGTCCAGTCCGCCGAAGCGCAGCTTGGCGAAGGCGGCCAGGAAGTACGTGCAGATCACCGCGATCTGGGTGACGCGCAGGGCCCAGCCGCCGGCTTCGGTGCGGGTGGTGTCGCCGTGCCGGGCCCGCCCGGCGGTCGGCAGCACGGCCAGCGCGACGAGCAGGCCGAACCGGTCGTGGTCGACCTTCCCGTAGCTCATCGCGATGATCATCCACTCGAGGTACAGCGCGCAGACCGTCCAGCCGAGCAGCCGGGGCGCCCGGCCGGTCGCGGCGAGCAGGGCGGCGAGCAGGAGGCCCCAGAAGATCACCGCCACCACCGTCGGGGTCGGTGTCGGCAGCGGGAGCAGTCGGCCGACCAGCAGCGGCTGGTACAGCTCGCCGGGCACGCTGGCCCTGGTGCGTACCCATGGGGTGAAAACCACCAGGTCGGCGGCGACGAAGAGGTAGATCAGGGTCCGGAAGGCGGCGACCCGTCCGCGCGGCACCGCCTCGGTCAGCCAGCCGGTCATCGGGGGACCTGCCAGCTGACGACCGTCTCATCGGTGTGCTGTCCGGTGGGTCGGCCGGCGCGGATGCCGTGCCAGCGGATGACGATGCGGACCTCGACCAGATCGGCGGCGTCCGGGTGACGTTCGGCGTACGCGTCGGCGACCTCGGCGAGCAGCGCGGGGTCGGCGGCGTAGCGGCTCTGCTGGCCCTCGATCTCGGCGCGCCGGATGCCGGTCGCGTTCTGGTCGAGGTCGACCACCGCTCCGGTGCTGTTCACGCCCTCCACCCGGGTGTCCGGTGCGGGCGCGTTTGGCGGGTTCGAGGTGGCGTACATCCGGAACGGGCCGAACGGGAAGTCGTCGTCGCTACCCCAGAACGTGCCCAGCAGCAGCAGGACGAGACCGAGTGCGGTCACGCCCAGCCGGGTCATGCGCCCACGGGTGGTCAGGGTCTCCATCGGGTGGTGACGATACGGGATGTACCGGCCGTCTCGGGTCCCACCGATGGTCAGTTCCGGATACCCGGGTCGGTGATCATGACTGAGTGTCGGGGTACGACGAGAGGCCGGACCCGAACCGGGTCCGGCCTCCGCGTGCCGTCACGGGACGGCTCAGTGGTTGTGCTCGGCCAGCTGCTTGCGGACGTCGTCCATGTCCAGCGCCTCGACCTGCTCGATCAGGTTCTCCAGCGCGGACTCGGGAAGGGCGCCCGGCTGGGCGAAGACGATGACGCCGTCACGGATCGCCATGATCGTCGGGATCGACCGGATGTCGAACTTCGCGCCCAGCTCCTGCTGCGCCTCGGTGTCGACCTTGCCGAAGACGATGTTCTGGTGCTTCTCCGAGGAGCGCTCGTAGACCGGGGCGAACCGCTTGCACGGACCACACCAGTCGGCCCAGAAGTCGACCAGGACGATGCCGTCGCTGCCGGTCACCTCGTCGAAGTTCGCCGAGGTCAGCTCAACGGTTGCCATTGCACTCTCCGATCACCGCGGGTTGTCTGCGTCCCGTAGAACCAGGGCTGACCGTAACGAATTCCCGGGCCGGTGCGGGCGAAACGTGCGCGGGGCTGCTCGGGGGCGCCGCCGACCATCGAGCGACATCAGTTCATCTCCTCCTGCGGAACGCAAGTGCACGACGCACTTGCGTGACCTGCGGTAATGGGAGCGTTTCCAGGGAGATCCACCCGATTGAGCGCTACGAATCGGTAACTTGAGCCCTGACAAGGAGGTATCCGGCCTGCGGAGATCGCTGATCAACCTCGCTATGGTCACCGAGGGTAGTGTTACAAAAAGATAAATGTGACCGCGATCTCTGTTGAAGCTACGGCACCGTAGGGCAGACTTCTTCACATCAGAGCGTGGGCGGCGGGTGCCGGGGAGGGCCCCGCCGCTCATTGCGTCTCCCCCCGGGTGAGTGACCGGTGTGACATTTCCGCCGAGGTCCCGCCCCGACCGTCGCCTTAACCACCGGTAAGGCATGCTGTGCCGAACTCCATCGCCGCCCGTCGAAGGGGACCAGGATGCAGTTCGGCCGCTACTACGAGGAGTTCGAGGTCGGCGCGGTGTACCGGCACTGGCCGGGCAAGACCGTCACCGAGTACGACGACCACCTCTTCTGCCTGCTCACGATGAACCACCACCCGCTGCACCTGGACGCGCACTACGCCGAGACGTCCAGCCAGTTCCAGCGCAACGTGGTGGTCGGCAACTACATCTACTCGCTGCTGCTCGGCATGTCGGTGCCCGACGTCAGCGGCAAGGCCATCGCCAACCTGGAGGTGGAGTCGCTGCGTCACGTCGCGCCCACCTTCCACGGCGACACCATCTACGGCGAGACGACGGTGCTGGACAAGCGGGAGTCCGGCTCCAAGCCCGACCGGGGAGTGGTCTCGGTGGAGACCCGGGGCTACAACCAGGACGGCACGATGGTCTGCGTCTTCCGCCGCCGGGTGATGGTCCCCAAGAAGGAGTACGCGGCCAGCGCCGTGCCGGACGGGGTGGACCCGGAGCGGCCCAGCTTCCCCACGCCGCGCTGACCGCGCCCGGCGGGGCGAACGTCGCCGGAACAGGGCGCCACCGGACAGCGGACGGCATGTTCCGCCGGTGGCGGCCCTGTTGCCGTTACGGGGGCTTATGCTGACGCCGGAGGTTCCGATGAGCCACTCCGTCGCCGGAGAGCCGCCCTCTGCCGGTCGCCGTGCCGCACCCTTGACCACCGCCGTCTACTCCGCCGCCGAGTGGGATCTGCTCACCAGCCTGCCCGCCCGGGTCCTCGTGGCCGCCGCCGCGCCCGGCGCCGGCCGCCCCGAACGCGGGGTGCGCGCCGGACTGGCCGGCCTGGACGCGGTGGCCGCCGGCCGTGGGTTCGACAGCGACCTGGTCCGTGCCGTGGTCGCCGCGATCTACGCCCGCCACGACGGCGCGCCGACCTCCGCCGAGCGGCTCACCGATCTGGTGGACCTGCTGGCCGCCTGTCGGGCGGCGACCCGGGTGCTGCGTCGGCGCGCGGATCCGGCCGATTCGGCGGCGTACCGCCAGTGGGTGCAGTCGGTCGCGGCCCGCGTCTGTCGGGCGGTGCCCGGCCTCGACGGGCATCCGGCCAGCCCGGCGGATCGACGCTTCCTGGACCGGCTCGGTGACGCGCTCGGCCTGGGCTGAGATCGCGGGGCGCCGGGGTGGCCGTACTCTCTGATGACCGTGACTGACGACCAGCCTGAGGTGGGTGTGGGCCCCTGGCCGGGGGACCTGCCCGAGGATCCGCGCTACGACCCGCGACTGCTGGCCGAGGGCGACCGGCGCAACGTCGTCGACCGCTACCGCTACTGGCGGCACGAGGCGATCGTCGCCGACCTGGACCGGCGGCGGCACGGCTTCCACGTCGCCATCGAGAACTGGCAGCACGACTTCAACATCGGCACGGTGGTGCGTAACGCGAACGCGTTCAACGCCGCCGAGGTGCACATCGTCGGTCGGCGTCGGTGGAACCGACGTGGCGCGATGGTGACCGATCGCTACCAGCACGTCCGGCACCACGAGACGATCGAGGAGTTCGTCGCCTGGGCGGCCGGGCGGGGGCTGCCCGTGCTCGGCATCGACAACCTGCCCGGCTCCCGGCCGATCGAGACCGCCGTCCTGCCGCGTGACTGCGTGCTGTTGTTCGGTCAGGAGGGTCCGGGGCTGTCCGCGCCCGCCCGAGCCGCCTGCGTCCAACTCCACTCCATCGCGCAGTACGGCTCCACGAGGTCCATCAACGCGGGCGTGGCCAGCGGCATCGCCATGCACGCGTGGATCCGGACGCACGCCGGCCCACCGCCGGACTGATCCGCGTCCCACCGGCGCGATCGGCGCTCCGGCTTGACGTGCCGGCGATGCGGGGTGACGGTGGGGATGTGAGTGTCGCGGTGAGTTGTCCGAGATGCGGGGGCCCGGTGCGGGCGCCGGATCTGATGCACACCGAGTCGAGGTGCCTGCGCTGCGGACCGGTGCCGCCGCTGCACGTACCCGAACACATCGGTGCGGAGATCGTCGCGAGCGTGGTGGAACGGATCGCCGCGACGCCCGGTCCATCCGGGACGCCACTGTGGTGTCCGTGGCCGTTGCCACCCGGCTGGACCCTCACCGGCGTGGCGTACGCGGGGGACGACCGCACCGGCGTACGGGCCACTGCGGTGGCCTGCGCGGGGCCCGCGCCGCTCGACGACGGCCCGGCGGATCTGGTCTTCGTCGCCGAGGAACCGGGCGTGGGCCTGGGTACGCGACTCGCCGGCCTGGCCGGGCCCGATCCGGGACCGGAGCTCGCCGAGGCGCTGACCGACCCCGGGCCGGGGCACCCCGAGCACGTCGGGCAGGCCAGGATCAGGGTCGGTGGTCATCCAACTCCACTGTGGTTGGTGAATTCTCCGACGGATCGAAGCGCGTACGCCGGCGAGGCTCGGGGAATGTGGCTGCATGCGATAGCCTGGCCGGCGAGTGCGGGTCATCTGCTCGCGGAGGATGTCGTGTTGCACGACCTGACCGAGTGGACTCCGCCCGAACTCGTGTACGGCGCACCGTCCCCGTACCTGTCCGGAAGAGCTTGACAACTTTTCCGGGTTGACGGAGAACGGACGCAGATATTCACTGTACGACACCACACTGATACTCTGGGTGCCGCTGCGGTAATGGGACCCGGCGCCGCGCGAGAGGATGGCCCGCCATGGTCAAGAAGGTCCTCACCTGGGCCGGAATCGCATTCTTGATCTTCTTCGTCGCCTATCGGCCAAACTCTGCGGCTGATGTGTTCAAGTCGCTGGGCGGCGGGATCATGGACATCGCCCAGGGGTTCGGCGACTTCTTCACCAGCCTCGTCGCCTAACCGCCGATGGGCAGCCCCTCCGGTCCACCCTTCGACCCGGACGACCCCGACCGGGAACGCCGCGAGCGCGACACCGAGCCGATCCCGCGGATCGGGCCCGATGACGGCCCGGGCTACGGAGCCGGTCCCGGCCTGTCCGACGGGCCCTCCCTCTCGGACGACGTCGGCTACGGCGACGGACCCGGCTATGCCGGCGAGGGGCGGTCCGGTCGGGCCTGGATCCGTGATCCCGACGCCGCCAACCAGCCGCCCCAGATCTCCGAGGAGGAGCTGGCGGGGCTGCGCGCCGACGCCATGGGGTCGACACCCCGCCGGGTCCTGCCGCTGGAGGACGAGCCCAGCTCGCTGGTGGCCCGCTACCTCTTCCCCACCGAGCGCTACCGGGGCGAGTGGAAGCGGCACTGGATCCACCTCACCAACCCGCTGCTGATCGGCATCGCGGCGACCTTCGTGCTCGGCTACCTGTCCGGCTTCCTCGCGGGGCAGAACGTGGGCGCGTTGACGACCATCGCGGTGCTGCTCTGGTTCGCCGTCATGGGCTGGGTGGCGTGGAAGGTCGCCGACTGGTGGTACGACCGGTTCATCCTGACCAACAAGCGGGTCATGGTGGTCAACGGCATCGTCACCCGCAAGGTCGCCATGATGCCGCTGGTCCGGGTCACCGACATGAAGTACGAGCAGACCCCGACCGGCCGGGCGCTCAACTACGGCACCTTCGTGCTGGAGTCCGCGGGCCAGGAGCAGGCGCTGCGGGAGATCAAGAATCTGCCCAACCCGAACGAGCTCTACCTACGCGTCGTCGAAGAGATGTACGAGCCGCAGGCGGTCGAGGCCCGGTTGGGCAAGGAGGCCGACGAGGCCAAGGCCGACGACGGGGCGTGAAAGTTTTCGTCCGAACATCGGAGTAAGTGCGCACCTTTCGTCATGGACCGGAACGCCGCTGACGTGGCACTCTTCCAGGACGGTTTGGGTGCGGAGGTGTGTGGTGGCGAGCAGGGATCCCCTGGAGGAGGAGTTCCGCGAGTTCGTCGCGGCTCGCTCCGCCGCCCTGCTCCGTACCGCCTATCTCCTCGCCGGCGACTGGGCGACGGCCGAGGATCTGCTCCAGACGGCGCTGACGAAGACCTACCTCGCGTGGAAGCGGCTGGGCGGGATCGAGGCGGTCGAGGCGTACGCCCGGCGGGTGATGGTCAACACGTCGACGAGCTGGTGGCGGCGGCGCTGGCACGGTGAACGTCCCACCGAGGTACTGCCCGAGCGCCCCGGCCTCGACGAGATCGAGCAGCAGCTCGACCGCGACCTGCTCTGGCGGCACCTCAGGGAGCTGCCCAGCCGGCAGCGCGCCGTGCTCGTCCTGCGCTACTACGAGGACCTGTCGGAGGCGCAGACGGCGGCGCTGCTGGAGATCTCCCCCGGAACGGTGAAGAGCCAGGCGTCCAGGGCGCTGGCCACGTTGCGCCGCCGGATGGGCACCGACACGCCGGATCTGGCCGCCGCACCCCGGTCTGCCGGGACCGGCACCGTCCCTCGGCCCGGCCGGGGCGCTGCTGCCGCCCGGGGCCGCGAGGGCGCCGAGGTTGCCCGGTCCGGCGGGAGTGTCGCGGCGACCCCGTCCGGTCCGGTCGGCGGGATGACCGGAGCACTCCCGGCGGTGACGCCGCCGCCCGACGCCGGTCAAGCAGAGCCCGGGCCGTCCGCGCCCCGTCCGATCGCCCCGGTGGTCGAGTTGCCCACCGCTCCGGTGGCCGTGCCGGTCGGCACCGGCCCCGGAGAGCAACAGTGAGCGGTTTTTCGCGGCTCCCCGACAACCTGACGGGCGGTCCGCAGCGTCCTTCTCAGGTGCGACGTGACCAGCTCGAAGGTGCGGTGCGGGAGGTCCTCTCGCGCCAGGTCGCCGTCACCCGTCCGCTGGCCGCCGACCCGGCGGGTCAGGCCATCCGACGTGCCAACCGGATCCGTCGGCGGCGGGCCGGAGCCGGTGTCGCGCTCGGAGTGGTCGCCACCGTGCTGATCGGCGCCGGCATGACCCACCTC
Organism: Micromonospora sp. WMMD729; assembly: GCF_049315225.1. NCBI lineage: Bacteria > Bacillati > Actinomycetota > Actinomycetes > Micromonosporales > Micromonosporaceae > Micromonospora > Micromonospora sp. WMMD729. Next base: position 504,873 of record NZ_CP186059.1, read on the forward strand.
TCCGGTGGTACCGACCAGCAGGGGCCGCCCATCGTCGTGATCGGCGACCCGGACCTGTCGGCCCGACCGCTCCCCACGGCCAGCGTCGGCGCACCCCCGCCCACTCCGGATGCGCCCAACCGCCTGCTCCTCGCCGGGGCGTTGATCGACGCCGACGGCAAGCGCGTGGCGCTGCCGGGTGTCGGCCCCGCCGAACGCGCGCACCGGCTGCCCAACGACCAAGGTCTGCTGGTGGTCGGGGCGCCCACCACCGCCGGGCGCTCCCTCTGGGTGGCCCAGGACGACGGCCTGGTGCAGGTGCTGCTGGCCGGCGCGGGTCAGATCGTCCTCGCGCCCGACGCCACCCAGGTCGCCTGGCGGGACGGCGGCGACCTGCTCGTGGCCGGAGTCGTCGGCACCCAGCTCATCGGTTCGGTGCGTATCGCGGTGCCGGACAGCGCGCAACCCGTCCGGTTCGTCGGCAACAGCGTGCTGGTCCGGCTCGACCCGAACCGGCCGGGTCACGCGCTGTGGCGGCCCGGTGCGGACGAGCTGACCGCGGTGCCCGAGCAGGACACGCTGAACGTCTACGGTTCGCTGCCCGACGGACGGCTGGTCGGCCAGGTGCCGGCGAACTCCGTGGCCGGGACCTGCCTGGCGTTGCTCGACCCGAAGCGGGCCACGAAGGCGGCACGTACCGCCTGTGGCACCCAGTTGAGCCCGGACGGCCTCGGCGGGATGTCCGACGACGGGCGGTGGCTCCTGGTGAACGGCAGGGTCGGGGCGGCCGAACGATCCCTGCTGGTCGACCTGGCGCGGCTCGGTACGACGCTGGACGCCGTACCGGCCGGACCGGCGGTGAGCGGCGCGATCGCCTGGACCAGCGGCTCGGACGTCTGCTACGTCGACAACTCGGGCCAGCTGGTCCGGGTCGACGTCCGGCGGGTCCGCGCCGGCGAACAGGCCGAGCCGATCCCCGTGGCCGGCCTCGAACCCGGCGACCGGCCGGTCCTGGTCAGCGGCCCCTGACCCGTACGGGCCCGGGTGGGTGCCGGACTCGCTCCGACCTACGCGAGTCTGCTTCGGGTCCGCTCGGTAGCGTCGGGAGGTGACCTCGCGTACCGGCTCCGCGCCCCGGATCGACCTGCACGCCCACTCGACCGCCAGCGACGGCACGCTGACGCCGGCCGAACTGGTCCGCGCCGGTGCCGAGGCGGGTCTGGACGTGCTGGCCATCACCGACCACGACACCACCGCGGGCTGGGCGCCGGCCGTACGGGCGTTGCCGCCCGGTCTGCTCCTGATCCGGGGCGCCGAACTGTCCTGCCGATGGGCGGGCGTGGAGCCGGCGATACCACTGCACCTGCTGGCCTACCTGTTCGACCCGGCGCACCCGGAGCTGGTCGCCGAGCTGGCCCGGGTGCGGACCGCCCGCGAGGAGCGCGGTGAGCGGATCGTGGCGTTGCTGCGGGCCGACGGCATCGACGTGAGTTGGCCGGACATCCTGGCCGGCGCGGCCGGCGGGACGGTGGGTCGTCCGCACATCGCGCAGGCGCTGATCCGCGCCGGCCTGGTCGCCGATACCCGTGCGGCGTTCGGGCCGGACTGGCTGGGCGAGCGGTACCGGCTGCCGAAGGAGGACATCGACGTCTTCCGGGCGGTCCGGCTGGTCCGGGCCGCCGGGGGCGTACCGGTCTTCGCCCATCCCCGGGCCACCCGACGCGGCCGGGTGGTGCCGGACGAGTTGATCGCCGAGCTGGCCGCCGCCGGGCTGGCCGGGCTGGAGGCCGACCACGAGGACCACAGCCCCGCCGAGCGGGCGCACGTACGGGCGCTCGCCGCCGAACTGGGCCTTCTGGTGACCGGCTCCTCCGACTTCCACGGCACCCACAAGACCGTCCAACTCGGCGCGTTCAGCACGAGCGTCGAGGCGTACGAGCGGATTGTCGACGCCGGGGTGACCGAGGTCGCTTCGGGGTGATCCGCGTATTTCGCCCATCACGGCGCGGCTAGGTTGATCGCGTGGATCTGAAGCTGTTCGGCGAGGTTTTCGTGACCCTGCTGGTGATCACCGACCCGCCGGGCATGATGCCGATCTTCCTGGCGCTGACCGGGCCGCTGCCGGCGCGCGACCGTAACCGGGCGGCGTGGCAGGCCGTCGCGCTGGCCCTCGGGGTGATCGTGATCTTCGCGGTGGCCGGGCAGACGCTGCTCGACTACCTGCACGTGGATCTGCCCGCGTTGCAGGCCGCCGGTGGACTGCTGCTCGTACTTGTCGCCCTGGAACTGCTGACCGGCAAGGCCGACGATCCCAGCCAGCAGGTCACCTCGAACATCGCGCTGGTGCCGCTGGGCACCCCGCTGCTGGCCGGACCGGGCGCCATCGTGGCGACCATGCTCTTCGTCCAGCAGGCCGACGGGCTGGGCGACTTCACCGCCATCGCCGCCGCGATCCTCGCCGTCATGGTCGCCGTGTGGATCGTCCTGCGCTTCTCCGGCGGCATCGTCAAGATCCTGCGCCCCGGAGGCATCGAGGTGCTGACCCGGATCGCCGGCCTGCTCCTGGCCGCGATCGCCGTCCAGCTCATCGCCGACGCGGTGGCCGCCTTCGTCACGCACTACGTGAACATGACCTGACCGGGACAGTCCGGATGTCGGGGGTGGATGGCAGGATCGCAGGCGTGCGACGAGCCTCCTCATCCCCACGCCCCGCCGCCGGCGGTCGGGCGCCTCAGCAACGCCCCGGCGGCGGCGAGCAGCTCGGCTTCGAGGGGATGCCGGAACGGCTGTTCGTCTGCACCCCGAGCAAGCTCGGGACGTACGCCGACTGTCCGCGCCGCTACCGCTACTCCTACGTCGACCGGCCCGCACCGCAGAAGGGTCCGCCCTGGGCCCACAACTCGCTCGGCGCGAGCGTGCACACCGCCCTGAAGAACTGGTACGCGTTGCCCGCCGACCGACGCCGCCCCGAGGCGCTGGCCACCCTGCTCAAGGGCACCTGGGTCCGGGAGGGCTACCGCGACGACGAGCAGGAGCGGGCCGCCTACCGGCGGGCGCTGAGCTGGCTCGAGGCGTACGTCGAGACGCTGGATCCGGAGACCGACCCGCTGGGCGTCGAGCGCGTGGTGGCGGTGAAGACCGCTGTCCTGGCCTTCAACGGCCGCGCCGACCGCATCGACTCCCGCCCCGGGCCCGAGGGGCCGGAGCTGGTCATCGTCGACTACAAGACGGGCCGTACCGGGCTGGACGCCGACGACGCCCGGGGCTCGCAGGCGCTGGCCCTCTACGCGTACGCGGCCGAGCGGGTGTTCCGCAAGCCGTGCCGCCGGGTTGAGCTGCACCACCTGCCGACCGGCACGGTCGCCGGTCACGACCACACCGTCGAGTCGCTGGCCCGCCAGTTGACCCGCGCGGAGGACACCGCCCGCGACATCATGGCCGCCGAGCGGGTCGTCGCCGACGGCGGTGACGCCGACGAGGCGTTCCCGGTGGCACCCGGGCCGCGCTGCGGTTGGTGCGACTACCGGCGGCACTGTCCCACCGGGGCGCAGACGCCGGGCAAGGAGCCGTGGGCGGCCGTGGAACGGTCCACCGACGGCTGACCGCTCTCGGAAGCCCGCGCGCCGCCGCTCGGTCAGCCGGCCAGCGCGGTGGTTCGGCGGGCCGCGCGTTGCTTGGCGGCCTGGATCAACGGCCCCTCCAGGTACCGGCGGGGCACCGCGGCGAGCGCCAGCCGTAGCGCGCGGACGGTGAGATCCGCCGACAGTTCGGTGGTCGGCAGCCCCAGCCCGCCGTACATCCGGCGGGCCCACGGGGGGAGCAGCGCGAACGCGGTGCCCGCGATCCCGAGGTACGCCCAGCGCGGCGGGCCCAGGTTGAGGCCCAGCCGGGCCGGCAGACTGAGCTTCCACGGCAGCGGTGGGGCGGTGAGGAAGACCGCCGTCTCGGCGGCTTCCCGGGTCATCCGCAGCTCCGGTCGAACCGCACGGTAGTACCGCTCGACCTCGGCGGCGGTGCCCGGCACCGTGGCCGGGTCCAGCCCGACGAGGGCGGCCGAACGGCGTTGCTCGGTGTAGTAGCCGTCCACCTCGTCGTCGGTGAGCGGCAAACCGGCCCGTCGGGCCGTGCTGAGGAACGATTCGACCTCGGTGACGTGCACCCAGCGCAGCAGGTCCGGGTCGTCGATCCGGAACTCCTCGCCGGTGGCGGGGTCGGTGGCCCGGAGCCGGGCGTGCAGGCGGCGCAGCCGCGCCCCGGCCTGCTCCGCCTCCGCGGTGGTGCCGTAGACGGTCGTCGCCACGTAGGTGGCGGTGCGGACCAGCCTTCCCCACGCGTCCGTGCGGTAGTTGCTGTTCTGCGCGACGCCGGCCATTGCGCGGGGGTGCAACGCCTGGAGGTAGAGCGAGCGCAGGCCGGCGACGATCAGGATCGGCTCCTCGTGCACCTTCCACGTCGCCGAACCCGGACCGAAAAGGCCGAGGTCATCGGAGTCCACCGACCAAGCGTGCCACGGCCCGCGCGTCGGTGCCGGCCAGCGCGGGCGGGCCGGGGTCAACCGTCGGCGGCGCGGCGCGACTGGCAGTTCGGGCAGAGACCCCAGAAGGTCACCTCCGCCTCGTCCACCTCGAACCCGTGCGCGACGCCCGGGTCGAGGCAGGGCGCGCTGCCGACCGCGCAGTCGATGTCGGCGATCTCGCCGCAACCCCGGCAGACCACGTGGTGGTGGTTGTCGCCGACGCGTGCCTCGTACCGCGCCGGGCTGCCGGCCGGCTCGATCCGGCGGGACAACCCGGCTCTGCTCAGCGCCCCCAGCACGTCGTACACCGCCTGGGTGGAGACCGAGTCGAGGCGTTCGCGGACCCGACGGGTGATCTCGTCGACCTCCAGGTGCCCGCCGTCGGCGAGGACGTCCAGCACCGCGAGGCGCGGTCGGGTGACGCGCAGGCCCCTCGATCGCAGTAGTTCCTCACCTCTGGACACGCGCCAATGACAGCACGGACGCCCAGCGACGACAACCGTCGCCCAGGGGCCGTGGTCACGAACACAAGTCGTGAAGATCGATCCGGGTGCTGAACCTCATCGCCGCCGTGTGCGTGTCCTTCGAGGGAGAGCCCGGGGACGACCAGCAGTGCAGTTCGTACGCTGGCGCTTCCACCGACCGTGATCCGCCTGGAGGTGTCGATGTTCGAGGAGATCCTGGGTCTACCGACACACGTCTTCGTCGTGCACGCGATGGTCGTGTTCGTCCCGCTGCTGGCGGTGCTGGCCATCGCGTACGTGGGGCTGCCGCGCTGGCGGCACCGGCTGGACTGGGCGCTGGGCATCCTCGCCCTGGTGACGCCGGTGACCGCGTTCGTGGCCATCGAGTCCGGTGAGGCGTTCACCGACGCCCTGGTCGCCCGTGGTTACCAGGGACAGATCCTCGACCAGATCTTCGAGCACTCGCGCTACGGCGACATCCTGTTCCGGATCGTGGTGCCGCTGGGGATCGTGGCCATCGCGCTGCTCGTGGTGACCAGCGGCCACCCGCGGGTGCCGCGGCTGCCGGCCCTGGTGACGCCGGTGCTCGCGGTGGCGGTCGTCGCGCTGTCGCTCGCAGCCCTGGTCTACGTCGCCCTGACGGGTCACACCGGCGCGCAGGCCGTCTGGGGCACCACCCTCTGACGCGGCCGGTCGGAGGGTCGGCGGCGTGCCGGTCAGAAGACGATCCGCGAACAGAGCAGGCAGACGAGGGCCACCACCACCACGGCGGCCGCGGCCCCGAAGCCGTAGGTGACCCGCTGCGACCGCTGCTCCGCCGCGTCGAGGGCGGCCATGTCCTGCGGGGGCAGGCGTCGTGGTGGTGCCGGCTCCAGGTGTACGGGGGGACGCCAGCCCGCCGGCGGCGGCACGCTCGGAGGCGGTCCCGGATACCCGCCGGTGGGTGGTGTGGTGGGCGCCGGGTCGTCCGCCGTCGGGCCGTCGCCGGTTCCCGGCCGACGCCAGTAGTCGTCCGGGGTGCTGCCACCGCTGGGGGTCGTCACGCCGTCCGACGCTACCAACGGAGTCGGCCGTCCGGTCGGTTCTGACCGGTGTGCCGACGGTCGTCGAGCGGTCCGCCGGGTGCGGCCTGCGTTACCCTTGCCGGTCGTGAGCACCCAGGACCCTGGCGCCGCGGGCGTGCGCGGCGATGACGACCGCACCGTCGACCTCAGCGACGACTTCGTGGTGCTGCCCGAGCAGACCTCGGACGACACCGACTACGGCTGGGGCGAGCGCGGCGGCGGAAACGACGACTGGCTGCTCGCCCAACGCCCCCCGCACTGGGACTGAGCTCCGGGCGCGGTCGACCGCACCCGGGGATCAGTGGCGTACCGGCGGACCGGGATCAGGACGCCGAGCTGGCCGCGGGCGCCTTGCCGCCGCCGCTCGACCCGCCGGACGACGACGAGGACGACCCGGACGACGACGTCCCGGACGAGGTTGAGCCCGCCGACGAGGACGAACCGGCGGAATCCCCACCCGAGGACGCGGACGACTCGGACTTGGCCGGCTTGCTCGCGGTGCCGCCGGCAGACGTCTCCGAGCCGGACGCGCGGGAGTCGGTGCGGTAGAAGCCCGAGCCCTTGAAGACGATGCCGACGGAGTTGAAGACCTTGCGCAGCCGTCCCGCACACGCCGGGCACTCGGTCAGCGGCTCGTCAGAGAAGGACTGGACCGCCTCGAGCTGGTGACCGCACGCGGTGCAGGCGTACTGGTACGTAGGCACGTTCTCCTCCGGTATCTGGACTCGGCCAGTTGGCACTCGACGTATTCGAGTGCCAATGGTGCGTCATGCGGGCCGGGTTCGTCCAGCGGACGTGTGGGGCGCGACACCCCGCGCCGTATCCAGGCCGCCGTCAAGCGTACGCACTCCCCCGGAGGGGGTGACCACCGCGCGGACCGGACGGTCGTGCGGCTCGGCGGGCAGCGCCTCGACCAGCTCACCGTCGTGCAACGGCACCACGGTCAGGCTCGTCGTGGGCACCCGGGCCAGCGCCCGGTCGTAGGAGCCGCCACCCCGGCCCAGCCGCCGGCCGTCGTGGTCGACGGCGAGCGCCGGCACGACCACCAGTTCCGCGCCGGCGATTGCGGCCACGCCGAGGCGGGGACCGACCGGCTCCCGGATGCCCCGGCCGGCGGCGACCAGCGCGTGCGGACCGGTGTACGCCGCCCAGTCCAGGTCGAGATCCGCGCGGAGCACCGGGAGCAGCAACTCGGCGTCGGCCGGTAACGCGCCGCGCAACACCTCCGCGAGGTCGGCCCCGCCCGGCTCGGTGCCGACCGGCACATACGCCGTCATCCGGGCCGGGCGCAGCCGGCGTACCAGGGCGACCAGCTCGGCCTGGACGCGCCCGGCGGCCGCGGCCCGCGTCGTGTCGTCAAGTGTCCGCCGGTGAGCGAGCAGCCGGACCCGGGTGTCCCGCTTCATCACTCGGGTCACTTCCGCTTCATGAGAAAAATCTGACACGCAACACTCCTGACGCAACGCCACTCCCACGGTTGCTCTGTGTCAGCATCGCAAGCAACGGAGGCGGAACTTCCGGGGGGACCGAGTGACGCTACGCGGGCGGTTGACGGCAGCCTTCCTCGTGGTGGTGCTCGGCCCGGTCCTGCTCGGGGCGTTCTTCGTCGCCTCCACCGTCACGGCCGTGGACCGCACCCGGTCCACCGAACAGCTCGCCGTGGCGGCGTCCACGGTGCGTACCTCGGTCGACGCGCTCTGCCAGCAGCTCCGCGCCGCCGCCGACGCGGTCGCCCTCACCGGTGACCCGGCCGTCGTCGCCGGCCAGCTCGTGGGCCGTGGCCTGGCCGCCGCAGTGCTGATCAGCGACGTCAGCGGGCGGGTCACGTACCTCTCGCCGGGCGCGCCGTCGACGCCCTGGCGGGACTGTGCGGAGCCGGCCGCCGCGACGTCCGGCCCGGTCCGCGCGCTGGCGGCCCGCGTCGACCGCCGGGACCCGGCCGGCACCCTGCTGGGCAGTGTGGCCGCCGCGCAGCTCGTCGATCCGGCCTTCGTGGCCCGGCTGGCGGCGGTCAGCGGAGTCGCGGTCACGTTGCTCGACGGCGGCGCGAGCGCCGCCCGGTTCACCCACACCACCGAGTCCCGCGAGGTACGCGACGGAGTGCTGGCCGCCGCCGGCCACAGCACCGGCGAGCGGGTCACCGAGACCGCCAAGGGCCGGTACGTGCGGCGGACCGGGCCGTCCGTGGGCCAGCCGCTGCCGCTGGTGCTGTCGGTGCCCAGCAGCAGGCCACCGGGGCTGCACGTCACGCTGGCCGGCGTGGTCGTCCTGGCCGGGCTGCTCGCCGTGCTGACCGCGTGGCGGCTGGCCCGGGTGACCACCCGGCCCCTGGTGGAGCTGGCCGGAGCGGTCGACCGGGTGGCGCACGGCGATCTGACCGCCCGGGTGCCGGTGCGCGGCCGGGACGAGCTGGGCCGGCTCGCCGAGGCGTTCAACCGGATGACCCGCGAGACCGGTTCGTACGTCGCGGCGCTGACCAGCAGCCGTGACCAGCTTCGTGGGCACCTCGCGGTGCTCGGCGACACCCTGGCCAGCACCCACGATCTGCAACGCATCCTGCGGGTGATCCTGCACAGCGCGATCGCGGCCACCGGCGCCCGGGCCGGCGCGGTGCTGCTGGTGGAGGCCGGCGGGGTGCTTGTCGCACAGTGCAGCGAAGGTCTGGACGGGCGCTGGCCGGCAGCGGACCCGGACGGGCCGGAGTCGCTGCGGGTGCCGGTGGGCGTCGGCGTGGTCGGCGCGGTGGCCGCGACCGGCGAGCCGCAGCGGGGACGGGTGGAACCGACCGAGACGCCGACCGGCGAGCCGCGCTGCCGCACCTACGTGGCCGTCCCCTTCGCCGCCCCGGGCACGACGACGGTCGCCGCCGGCACGCCGACGGTGCCGGGTGGCACGACCGGGCTCGCCGCCGGCACGCCGACGGCGCCGGGTGGCACGACCGGGCTCACCGCCGGCACGACGACCGCACCGGGTGGCACGCCGACTGCCGACGAGCCGGGTGCGCCGGCGGTGGCCCTGGGCGTGCTGGCGCTCTACGACCGGGTGGGCGCGGACGAGTTCGACGACGACGACCTGGTCACCCTGCGCACCTTCGCCGGGCACGCGGCCGTGGCGGTGGAGAACGTGCGGGTGCACGAGGAGGCCCAGCGGCTCTCCCTCACCGACCCGCTCACCGGGCTGTGGAACTACCGCTACCTGCGCGAGTCGATCCGCCGGGAGGTCGAGCGGGCCAGCCGGTTCGGCCGGATGCTCAGCGTCCTCGCCCTCGACCTGGACCGCTTCAAGGACGTCAACGACACGTACGGGCACGCGGCGGGGGACACCGTGCTGGCCGAGTTCGCCCGGCGGGTACGCGGGGAGATCCGCGAGGTGGACCTGGCGTTCCGGCAGGGTGGGGAGGAGTTCGTGCTGCTCCTGCCGGAGACCGACGCCCGGGGCGCGGCGATCGTCGCGGAGCGGCTGGGCGCGGCGGTACGCGAGACCCCGATCGCCGTCGAGGCGTACCCGGGGCCGGTCGTGGTGACCGTGTCGGTGGGTATCGCCGTCTACCCGGACCACGGCAGCACCGGGCGGGAGGTGCTGGAGGCCGCCGACGACGCCCTCTACGTGGCCAAGGCCGCCGGCCGGGACACCTATCGCGTGGCCGTGGCCCGCCCCGACGTGCCGAGGAGGGAGATACCCGTGCCGACCGGCGCGGTCAGCCCACCCGACGGACTGCCGCGAGCCGGCCGGCACGGGCCGGTTCCGCGGGAGCCGGGCGGCCACGCCCGGTCGGAGTCGGCTGCGGGCGTACCCGATGCGAACCGGTCGGGGCCCGCGCACGCCCGGCCGGAACCGGCGGACGGCCCGGCGGATGCCGCGCGAGCCGGCCCGGACGCGGCCCGGCCGGGGCCGGGCGGCGGCGCGTCTTCTGGGCCACACCCGCCGCGGCAGAGCCGTGGCCGATAGTCTCGCGGCATGTCGGAGCACTCAGCGAACCCCTCAGCGACGGTCGCCGCAACCGGCCGTCCCCTGGCGGTCAAGGCCGTCATCCCGGCCGCCGGACTGGCCACCCGCTTCCTGCCGGCCACCAAGGCGGTTCCCAAGGAGCTGCTGCCGGTCGTCGACCGGCCGGTGTTGCAGTACATCGTCGAGGAGGCCGCCCAGGCCGGCATCGACGACGTGTTGCTGATCACCGGTCGGGGTAAGACGTCGATGGTGGACCACTTCGACCGTCGCCCGGACCTGGAGACCAGGCTGGAGGAGAAGGGCGACGCCGAGCGGCTGGCGGCCGTGCGTCGGCCCGGTGAGCTGGCCGAGATCTACACCGTCCGGCAGCCGGAGCAGCTCGGGCTCGGGCACGCCGTCGGGTACGCCGAGTCGCACGTCGGCGACCAGCCGTTCGCGGTGCTGCTCGGCGACGAGTTCGTGAAGCCGTCCGAGCCGCTGCTGCCGGCCATGCTGGAGCTGCAGGCCCGTACCGGCGGCGTGGTGCTCGCCTTCTTCGAGGTCGACCCGGCCGACACCAAGCGGTACGGCATCGCCTCGGTCGAGCCCGCCGAGGCGGACCTGACCGACATCGGCGAGGTCGTCAAGGTGACCGGCATGGTGGAGAAGCCGCAGCCGGAGGACGCGCCGAGCAACCTGGCCGTGCTGGGCCGGTACGTGCTGCCCGGCACGATCTTCGACGCCATCCGGCGGACCAAGCCGGGCAGTGGGGGTGAGATCCAGCTGACCGACGCGATGGAGCTGCTGCGCAGCGAGGGCACGCCGGTGCACGCGATCGTCTATCGGGGCACCCGCTACGACACCGGCATGCCGCTGGGCTACCTCCAGACGGTGGTGCAGATCGCCGCCGAACGCGAGGACTTCGGCACCGAGTTCCGGGCCTGGCTGGCCGAGTTCGTCAAGGCCGACGCGGCAGGCGGATCTGGTACATGACCGCGACGGCCGACGCCGAGGCGGCCGCGAACGAGTTGACGCCGCTCGCCGACTACCTGGGCAGCGTGCTGCGCAGGTTACGAGCGCTGCCGCCACTCGACCTCGACCTCACCCAGGCGCACGGCAACGTCCTCGCCGAGGACGTCGTCGCGCCGCACGCCTTCCCGGCCTTCGACCAGGCGGCCGTGGACGGGTACGCGGCCCGCTGGGAGGACATCTCCGGAGGGGGTCGGGGCCCGAGCTACATCCCGGCCCCCTCCGGCACGCCCGGTGGGCGGAGCATCCGGCTCAACGTCGTCGGCGACCTGGGCGCGGCGAGCTGGCGTCCGGTGCGGCTCACCCCCGGTTCGTGCTTCTCGGTGGCCGCCGGGGCGCCGCTGCCGGTCGCCGCGGACGTGGTGGTCCCGGTGGAGTGGACCGACCAGGGCATGGCCGCCGTCGAGATCTTCCGCACCCCCAAGCGGGGGTACGGCGTCCGCCGCGCCGGTGAGGAACTGCCCGCCGGCACCCTGCTCGCCCGCGCCGGCACGTACGTCTCGCCGGCCCTTGTCGCGGTCTTCGCCGCCACCGGCATCGGGCACGTGGTGGTGCGGCCCAGCCCTCGGGTGGTCATCGTGGCCACCGGGGACGAGCTGGTCGACGTGGGCCGTGGCAGCCAGCCCGGTCAGGTGGTGGACGCCAACTCGCACGCGTTGACCGCCGCCGCGGCCGAGGTGGGCGCGCTGGCGTACCGGGTGGGTATCTGCGACGACGACCCGGAGGGGCTGCGCGGGCTGCTGGAGGACCAGACCCTGCGCGCCGACCTGATCATCACCACCGGGGGGACCGGCACCGGCCCCGGGGACATGGTCCGGCGGATCCTGTCCCGCCGTGAGGGCGGCCGGGCCGGGCCGGTGGCCTTCACCGACGTGGCGCTCTATCCCGGCACCGCGCTCGGGTTCGGCACCGTCGGCGCCGAGGAGGTCCCGGTGGTCTGCCTGCCCGGCGACCCGGGCGCCGCGCTGATCGGCTTCGAGGTGCTGGCCCGACCGGCGATCCAACTGCTCGCCGGCGCCGAGCCGGTGTTCCGTCCCAGCGTCCGGGCGCACCTGTTGGAGACCGTGTCGTCTCCGGGCGGGCTGCGTGAGTTCCGGCCCGCGCACGTCGCCGAGCGACGCGGCGGCGGTTACACCGTGCAGCCGTTGCGGGGCGGCCCGTTCACCCTCTCCGGCCTCGCCGAGGCGAACGGCCTGCTGGTGCTCGGGGAGCGGGTCACCACCGCCGCTGCGGGCTCCACCGTGGACGTCCTACTGCTGGACCGCCGTCGGTGAGATCCCCCGGAGGTCCACTTGCGCGCGAACCGGTCCCGCGCGGGAGACTGTGCGGGTGAGTCTCTTCGGAGCAGTCCGTGCGCCCGGATGGCCGGCGGTGCTGGTCGACGGCCCGGTGCTGCTGCGCCCGTATCGGCGCTCCGACGCGGCGGCATGGTCGGAGGTACGCCGGGCCAACCAGGCCTGGCTGGCCCCCTGGGAGTCGTCGCTGCCGGGCGGTTGGGACGAGTTGAATTCGCCGGCCGCGTTCCGGTGGGTGCACCGCGACCAGCGACGCTCGGCCCGTGAGGGCGAGGGGATGCCCTTCGCGGTCTGCCTGCGTGAGGCCGATGGGGAGCGGCTGGTCGGGCACCTCAACGTCGGCAGCATCGTGCGCCGGGCCTTCTGCTCCGGTTACGTGGGCTACTGGGTCGACGCCCGGGTCGCCGGGCAGGGGGTGATTCCGACCGCGCTCGCGCTCGCCGTCGACCACGCGTTCGGCCCGGGTGGACTGCACCGGATCGAGGTCAACATCCGGCCGGAGAACCGCCCGTCGCGGCGGGTGGTGGAGAAGTTGGGCTTCCGCGAGGAGTCGTACCACGTGCGCTACATGCACATCGACGGCGCGTGGCGCGACCACATCGGATACGCGATGACGAGCGAGGAGATCGCCGCCGAGGGCGGTCTGCTGGCCCGTTGGCACCGGATCCGCGCCACCGCCCGGTAGCGGCTGTCCCACGCACGGGATCGGCGCGGCGCGGCGGTATCCCGGTCGGTGCACCGTAACCTCAAGTAACTGCAAGCTGCGGCAAGCGCTCACCGCCCGGATGATCCACGCGCTCAGGCGTGATCGGTGGAAGATCCTGCGGTCGGGGAGCGGTTGCTCCGAATTCGGTGACGGGAGGGGTGAGGGTGCCGACCTCGGTGCTCCTCGCCGTCCTCGCCGCCGCCGGCCTGCTCGCCCTGGCTCCGGCGCTGGTTCGCCGGTACGACGCCACCGAGCGGCTGGTGGCGGAGCGGGCGCAGTCGACGGCGCGGGTGCTCCAGCGCCGTCGGCGGCGTCGTACTGTGCCGGGACGGCAGCCCCTGCACCCACCCCGCTCCCTCATCGTCACCCTCAGTGAAGACGCGACTACGGGGAAGCTGGCCGTGCCGGTCTCCGGGCCGCCGGCCGCCCGCCGCTCCGGCCGGCTGCGCGCCGTACCGTCGGCCCCGAAGCGCCCCCGTCGTCGTCCACCGCGTCGGCAGCACACCCCCGCCGTGTACCGGCGACGCCGCGTGCTCGCCGCACTGCTGCTGCTCAACGTCGTCGAGCTGATCGGCGTGCTGTTCGTCAGCCCCGGCTTCTGGATCGGCTTCTCGGTCACCTTCATGCTGCTGGCCCTGTACGTCGTACACCTGCGCAGACGGGCCCTGGCCGCCCGCCGGCGGCGTCGGGCCCGGGCCCGGGAGGCCGCGTGGCTGGCCGCCCGCCAGGCTGAGGTCCGCCGCGAGCAGGCCCGTAGGGCGGCGGCCCGCCGGGAGGCGCAGCGCCGTCTGGCGGCCCAGCGCGAGGGGGTACGCCGAGCCGCCATGGGCCTCGACCGCCCCGCGGACCTTCCGGCGGCGGTCAACGGCGGCTCGGTCTCGTACCGGCGCTCGGGTGGCCTGCGCGGCCGCCCCTACGAGGCCGGCCGCGGCGCCTGACCGCGCCCGGGTGGCCTCGTGGCGCTCAGGCCTACACCGGCCTCGTAGGGCTTGATCGACTCGGTTTCCGGGAAGGCGTGCTGTCCGGGTGTCCGGGATGCCCCGCCCTCCGGGATGTCGAGTGGATCTCGGGGGCGGTGGGGCGGCGCACCGGGGGTGGATTCGCGGTGGAGGCGGGCGACCTGTTAGCCTTGCTGCCGGCCCGCCCGGTGCAAGCCGGGTGGGACCGAAGCCGGTTCGCCGGCGGGGGGCTGTGGCGCAGACTGGTAGCGCACCTCGTTCGCATCGAGGGGGTCAGGGGTTCAAATCCCCTCAGCTCCACCAGCAGGGCAAGGGCGGGTTCTCGGGAAACCGGGAACCCGCCCTTGCTGCATGCCGTGGCTGTCGAGCGTCAGCTGACGGTGATGTCGCTGCACCACATGTAGGTCTGGTCCATGTGCGACGCCTTCCACAGCACGAACAGGATGTGGTTTCCGCTGCGCGTGGACGGGATCGTGACGTTGAACGAGATGTTCTGCGCCGGCGCGTAGCGACCGGTTGTCGCGATCAGATCCAGGTTGCCCCACCCGAGTTTCTGGGTGGCCGGGTTGAACCCCTGCTTCGAAACGTAGACCTGGAAGAAGTCAGCACCGTGGCTGGCCTGGTCGTACATCTGGACCGTCAGGTTGCGGCTGACGGGGGTCGACTTCCACGCTCCCGGCTGGTTGAGCGAGTCGTTCCGGGCGAGGGCGTTGCTGCACAGCTGCCCGTCCGGGGTGCGGGCCTGGAACTGGCCACCGAGACCGTCACGCAGTTGGCTCATCCAGTTCCACATGGTGTCGGGATTGGCCTGGAACGCCCGGTAACACATCGGGTCCTGCTGCTGCATGGCCGGGTTGGTGTGCTGGTTACCCCAGGTCTTCCAGCACTGGTACGCGCGGGTCGCCGGGTTGATGACGGTGCCGTGTGCCTGGGCCGCGCCGACCGAGGGCAGTGCGCCGGCCACCATGGCGAACAGCAGGACCAGCGCCTGGAGGGACCGACGGACGGTTGACCGGGGTTGTCCGCCGGACTGATCGGACTTGGTTGAACGCACGGTTCAGCCTCCGTTCTTCGGGATGATCGGGGGGTTGGGAACGCTCCCAAACCCACTGTTACATCCATGTGTCTAAATATCAATGCTGATCTATCTAAAATGGGATATGAGGTGGCCAGGGTGGTCGCCACCGACCGGGGGAACGGGGTCAGAGGCCGGCTGCGGCGTCGTACCGGCGACGCTGGTCGGCCATCTCCGACTGGGTCAACGCCTCCTTGAGCGCCAACTCCTCGTACTTGTCCGGGAACATCTCCCGCAGCCGGTCGACGAACCTCACGTCGGCGGTCGCCTCGACCACCTGGATGCCCGGCGGGTTGGTGGACATGTCCATGATCAACGGACCGGCCAGCTTGACCGCCACGTCCCAGGGGCGCTTCTTCTCGGCGATCCCGCACAGGTGGAAGCCGTAGACCGTACGCACGTCGGCCAGCGCGGCGGCGTCGGTCGGCTCGTACCCGTAGACGCGGACCCCGCAGATCACCGGCGGCTTACCCTCGGTGGCCACCTGCTGGGCACCGTGGCCGGCGTGGTTGTGCTGCCCCGGATCCGCCTGTTCGAGCGTGGTCCGCATCCGGGCCGTGATCTGTGCCTGCAGGTCCGCCGGCTTCGCCTCCTGGTCCGCCTGCCTGACCAGGACGACCGCGCCGGCCGACACCACCAGCAGGATCACCGCCACCCACACCAGCCGGTTCCGGTACCACCTGGCGGCATTCTCTGGGGAAGTCATGATTGCCTTTCACCTCGTCGCCGGTTCCGGCGTCCTGGCAGACCGAACCGGACGTCCCGGCGGATGCGACGTCGAGCGCGTCGGCCGTCGGGGACACGTGTCGGGGGATGCGTACGACGGACACGGCGGCCCACCCGGCGGGTTGTCCGTCGTCACGGAGATGGCCCGGCTGTGTGGCAGGCGAGCGGCTGCCCAGGTGGCGCGCTGCCGGCACTGCGCTGCTCCCGCGCTGGCCGTTCCCGGCGCGGTTGCCCCCGCGCTGCGGCGATACGAGCCATTCCAACACGTCTGGCCCCACTGTGGCAACATCGACGTACATCATTGCAAAATCGGCACCGTCGTCAGGCGAACCGTTCGGTCGTCACGGTGACCAGGCCGTGCTGCCGCAGCAGGTTCGTCAGGTCGGCCAGGGTTGCGGGCACCTCCTCGACCCCGTCGGTGCCCAGCAGGACCGTCACGTCGAGGGCCCAGGCGAGGCTACGGCCGACGCGTCGCAGGTCCCAGATGAACCGGGTACCACCGCTCTCGTACCGACCGTCGGCGACCGATCCGGAGGTTCCGCCACCCGTCGTACGCCAGCGGCTCCGTAGCGCGGCCACCTGCTCCGCCCGCAGGTCCTTGGCGAACAGGAGGCGGTACAGCCGTCGTTCGAAGAAGCCGTCCGGCGGCTGGGCCGGGCCGAGCCGCAGGGGCGCGGTCGCCGCGATCGGTTGGTGGTCGCGGAAGTACGTCCGCAGCACGTCCTCGGGCGGCAGCTCGCCCCCGCCGAGGCGGCGGTAGGCGTCCGCCGCCTCGGCGCGGCCGGTGGGCACGACCCGGGCGAGTACGGCGGGCTCGGTACGCAGACCACGGCTCAGCGTGGCGGAGCTCCACCAGCCGCCGTCCGGTCTCCAACTCGTGCTGTGCAGGCCGGTGGCGCAGAAGTCGTCCTGGCGGGTGAACTCCTCGACGAGGATGCCCGCCTCGGCCTGTCCGCCCGGGTCGGGCAGGAGCAGGTGGTAGTCCAAAGTGCGGCTCGAACGCGGCCGATCGACGATCATCCGTCCGATCCTGCGGCCACGGCCGACGCCGGGCAAGAGCCGTCCACAGGTGCCCGGCAGCGGTCGTCCGTAGCAGACGGACGGCCGTGTGGAGCAGTCACGTCACTCATCGGACAGACCGCAACCGAAGGACGCCTTCAGGAGTGCATCTGGCATCAGTCGACGCCCGGGACGGTCCGGGATTCACACGGGGAGACAGAAATGAACCACACCGCTCGACGCAGGATGCTCGCCGGCACCGCCGCCGGACTACTGGCCGCCTCGCTCGGCGTCGCCGTGTCCGCGACGGCGACCGCCGCACCCGCCAGGACCACCGCCGGCGCCTGCACGATCAGCACCCTGCCCTACCCGGCGGACACCTACCGGGCCGAAGCGGACGCCATCGACCCGTCGGGCCGCTTCGTCGTCGGGTCCGCCCTGCGGGTCCTCGACACCGGCAACCAGTCCGTGCTGCTGTTCTGGGACGGGCAGCAGCTCACCGAGACCGAGATGCCCGGCCGCAACGGGGTTGTTCCGGTCGACGTCAACGAGAGCGGCACCGTGATCGGCAACGGTTGGGCGGAGGACGGCATCAGTCAGCCGTGGACGTACCGCGACGGCACGTTCGAGAAGTTGCCGGTGCTGCCGTCCACCGGCATCGTCGTCTCCGCCATCAACGCCGCCGGTGACATCGTCGGTTACGGCTCGGACATCGTGCCCGGCGAGTACGTCGGGCTGCGCTGGCCGGCCGCCCGGCCGGGCACGGTCGAGGTGCTCGACGCCCCGGTCAACGCGCAGCCGACCGGGATCACGCCGAACGGGACCATCGTGGGTACCGCAGGCCCGTTCGGTGACTGGACCGGCTGGGTCCGCCGGCCGAACGGCAAGGTCAAGCCGCTCGCGGTCGCCGGTGGTGGGTCGACGGTGGTCAACGCCGCCGGGGGCCGCTGGGCGATCGGCCAGGTCTGGCTCGGCGGCGACAGCCCGGCGAAGGTGCGGTGGAACCTCCGCGACGGATCGCACTCGATCCTCGACCCGGAGGCCGGCCTCGACGACGTGAACGCCAAGGGCATCGTGGTCGGCGGTGCCCTGGTCACCCGCGGCGCCACCTCCCGGGTCCTGCCGGGCGGTGGTACCCGGATCAACATCGGCGCCCGGTCCATCGCCGACACGGGCACGATCGTCGGCTTCCGCAACGCCGACCGGGTGACGCCGGTCCGGTGGACGGGCTGCTGACCTTCCGAAGGTGACGGTGCGTGGGGCCGGTCCGACCATCGGGCCGGCCCCCGCCACGTCAGGGCCGGGGCCGGTCCGACCATCGGGCCGGCCCCCGCCACGTCAGGGCCGCCAGAAGCCGGCGGTCGCGAACCGGTGCTGGTACTCCAGCATCCCGGACGTGTCGTGCACGTCGAACACCACGCTGCCGGTACGCCTGCTGCCGGCGGCCAGGTCGTTGCCCGCCGGGATGGGCTTGCCGCAGCCGGAGAAGGCGCCGGTGACCGCGTTGGTCTCGGTGCCGTCGGCAGCCACCCACTGGAAGAAGAGCGGGTTCGCCGAGCCGGTGCCCTTGGTCACCGCCACCGTCACGTCAGCGATCACGAACAGACCCTCATCGGGCTTCAGGCCGTACGACTTGCAGGGTTTGGTGGCGGTGCGGAACTTCGTCACGGTGATCTCGACGGTGCCGCCGTTGTCGTCGATGACGAGGGTGTCCCCCACGGACATGGTCCGCGCCACGCCGGCGACCGACGGTACGGGCGAGGGCGTGGCCCCGACCGCCGGTTGCCCGACGCCGCCGGTGACGCCGGGGGTGGGCAGCGCCTCGGTCACCTCGTTGGCGGCGTGCTTCGCGCCGATGACGACGGCCACGATACCGCCGGCGCAGAACATCAGGGCGAGCACGGCCGTCGTCACCGCGACAGCGACCACGGTCCGCTGCGACGTCGCCGTCGGTGTGGGCGGCGGCATCGTGATCGGCTGGCCCGGCCCGGCGGCCTGCGGGTACGCGGCACCGGAGTACGGCGGCGGAACCGGCCCGCTGCCCGCAGCCGACCAGGGGCTGGGCGTCGCGGGCGGGACCGTCGGGTCTGTCGCGGACTGCTGCGGTGTCGCCGGGAGCGGCTGCGTCGGCGGCGGCTCCGGGCTCGGCTGCTGAGGGTCCTGCGGTCCGACGGGGGGCTGGGGGTGGGTCACCGTACTCCTTGACGCCTCGTACGTGCGGTTCGGGAACCCGCCGACGCTACCGCGCGCCGCCGGGCACCCGATCGCCGCGCCCGGGCGGTGTCCCATGGCCACAGCAGTGGCCAGCATGGACGGTGACGGTCAGCGCGGGGCGAGGACGGCGGCGGTGCGGACCAGGCCGTCGGCGACCACGAACCGGCCGTCGATCGTGGTCGGCGGGTCGGCCACCTCCGCCGCGTCCACCCGCTTCGGTGCGATCCGGGCGGTGAACGTGCCGGCGTCCGGGTCGATCTCCAGCCGGGCGTCGTGGAAGTCCAGCCAGGTCCCGACGACCGGGTGCCAGACCTTGTAGACGGTCTCCTTGGCGCTGAACAGGACGATCGGCCACCGGATGCCGGAGGGTAGCCGCGCGAAGCTCTGCTCCTCCTCGGGCAGCAGCACGAGCCGGCGTACCCCCGCATTGATCTCGCGGTGCTGTTCGGCGTCCATCCCGACGGACCGCACGTCGGTGGTGCGGGCCGCCGCGGCGGCGCAGTAGCCGGCGGTGTGGGTGATGGCGCCCACCACGCCCGCGGGCCAGACCGGCGCGCGGTTCGCGGCGCTGGGCACGGCCACCGCCGGCAGGCCGAGCTCGGCCATGGCCCGGCGGGCGCAGACCCGGCCGGCGGTGAAGTCCCGTCGACGGGTCTGCACCGCCTGGTCGCTGAGACATGCCTGCTCGGCGTCGAGGAGGTCGCCGGTCCAGTCGCCGGGCCCGGCGACGGCCACGGCGACCGTTGGTGGCAGGAGGTCACGCACGGCCGAAACCTACCGTCGGGTAGTGAGCGGTTGCTCGCTCCACGGTCATATTTCCGACTCCCACGACCGGAGAACGTACCGCAAAGATGTAACACCGGAGGGACGCGTCGCGCTCTCCATGATGGCTCCGGGGGGACCACCATCAAGAGCTGGCATGTCCCGTGAACATCTAAGAGGAGCTGCGATGAGCGATGGCGCCGAACGGCCGAAAGGTCGGGCCGACGACCACGCACCGACGACCCCGGGCTGGAACTGCGGCTCCTGTGGCGACGAGTGGCCGTGCGCGACCAAGCGCGGCCGGCTGCTGGCGGAGTACGGGGGTGACCGGGCGATGCTCAGCGTCTACCTGGGCTCCTGTCTCGCCGCCGCCGCCGAGGATCTGCGGGCCGCGCCGGTGATGTCGTTGCAGGACCGGTTCATCGGCTGGCTGCCCCGGGGCACGCGACGAAGCTGAAACCGCAGGTGGCCCCGCCGGCGAACCGGGCGGGGCCACCTGCGGACGCGGTCGGCTCAGGGCCGCCGGGGCCGCCGGGTCAGCGCGAAACCGACCACCCCGGCCACCGCGGCGAGCACGCCGCCGATGCCGGTCCAGATCCAGCGCGAGCCGAGATCCGGCAGCCAGTCCGTCAGCGAGTCGCCCTCGTCGTCGGCCTCCGGCTCCGGCGTCGGTACGGCGTTGAGCACCGTGCCCGCCTTGGTGTTCGGCACCAGCGGGGCGGCCAGCTCACCGTCGTCGGCCGAGGCGCCCCGGTCGGTCAGGACGCCGACCAGCAGGTCCACGTCGACGGGTGCGCCCAGGTCCGGCTCGGGCAGGTCGGTGACCGAGAGCCGGACGACGTACGTGCCGGGCAGCGGGTCGGCCGACCACGGTTCCGCCCAGGGTCGGACCTCGCGCAGGGTGCAGCCCAGCGTCACGCTCGACGCCTTGCCGTCCACCGTCGGCGTCTGTGCCCCGGCGGTGCACGCCTGCCGCCGGCGCAGCCCGTCGAACACGTCGATGGTCCAGGTCGACGGGCCGCTGCGGGCCTTCGGGAAGGTGACGGTGGCGTTGATCTCGTGGACCTGCCCGGCGGTCGCGGTGAACGACCAGTACAGGTGGTCGCCCACCGAGGCGTCCACGCGTACCGGTTGGCCGGCGGTGATCGGCGTGGCGGTGAGGAACGAGGTGCCGGCCCGGGTCACCGGCGTGGCGCCCGGAGAAGGGGTGGGGGCGGCCACGGCCGTCGCGGGCAGCAGCGCGACCCCGCCGGCGGCGAGCAGCGCCGCCAGCGACCGGAACAGTGCGGTACGCATCAGTTCTCCCTCCAGGTGGCGACCCACCAGCGGGTGAGCAGGCCGGCGATCAGGCCGGTGAGCAGACCTGCCACGGTGAGCAGGACGAGCAGCACCCAGCCGCGGCCGAGATCGGGGCCGTCCGGGGCGCCGGCGGCGGCGACCACGTCGATGGTCAGCTCCACCGGCATGCCGGGCGTCGCCGCGGTGCCCGGGCGCGCGGCGAACGAGTTGCTGACCACCAGGCAGACGGTGGTGGGCTCGGCGGCGGGCGTCGGGCTCGCCTCGGCGGCGTCCTCGTCGTCGGTGGTGGCCTCGTCGTCGGCGGTGGCCGACCAGCGCAGACCGGCGGAGAGCACGTCGGCCCGGCCGCTGCCGGCGTCCGCGCCCCGGACCAGTTCCCGTCCGTCGGCGGCGGTGGCCCGCAGCAGCACTCCGTAGTCGCGGTTCACCGGCCGGTCCAGCGCCATGCTCACCGACGCGCGCAGCTCCTGCCCGGGGCGGACCGGCACCCGGTAGTAGCGGTGCTCGGAGAACGACTCCCGGTCGGCGTACACCCCGGGGGCGAGCAGCGGCGCGGAGTCGCAGGCGTCCGTGCCGCCGACCACGGTCGGCGCCCGGGTGTGGGTGTCGCCGGCCCGCTCGACGAGTTGCTTGATCCGGCCGGTCAGCTCGTCGGCGCTCTGCGCGGCGGTGTACGTGCCGCCGGTCGCGCCGGCGATGCAGAGCAGTTGCCGGCGTACCTTCTCGTCGGGGGCCAGGCCGAGCGTGTCGACGACCAGGCTGGTGCCCTGCGCGGCCAGTTCCCGGGCCACCTGGCACGGGTCCGGCGGGGCGCAGGTGTCCTCCCCGTCGGTGATCAGCACGATCCGCCGGGTGGTGGCCCCGGTGCCCAGGTCCTGGGCTGCGGAGCGCAGCGCCAGCCCGACCGGGGTGAACCCGGTCGGCCGCAGGGTCGCCACGGCTGCCTTGGCGGCGGTCCGGTCGACCGGGCCGACCGGCACGATCTGTTGGGTGTCCTGGCAGCCGACCTTCTTGTCCTTGCCCTTGTACGTCGCGCCGAGCACCCGGATGCCGAGCTGGGTCTCCTCCGGCAGCGCGTCGACCACGTCGTTGAACGCCTGCTGGGCCACCGAGATCCGGCTGCGTCCGTCGATGTCCGCTGCCCGCATCGAGCCGCTGACGTCGAGCACCAGCTCGACCCGGGGTGGCTCGGCCACCTGCTCCTCGTCGGCCGCCGCCGGGAGGGGCCCGGTCAGCGCGGTGGTCGCCAGCAGTCCGAGAAGGACGGCCGCCGATCGTCTGAAGTTGATCACGGCCCGCAGTGTAGTGAGATCCACTTTGGAGGGCCGGCGGGGTGGTTGGTCGTCCCGGACGGTCGGAGCGCCCGTTGCGGGCGCTGGGTCCACGTCAGGTCACCCTCGGTGCAACGGCCGGAGGATAGTCCTCGGCCCGGCCGGAATCGGTCGGAAATCCGACCCAAGTTGACCCGTTGTGCCGGTGGCGCGCGGTGGTTAAGCTCTTCATGCGCGCCCCAATCGCCCGCTTCCCCCGTGGCAGGCGATCGGGGCGCGCGTCTTTGTGTCCAGCTTGGTGCGCATACATCGGGCCCGCACGCTTCACGCGTGCGGGCCCGATGTCCTTCGCGCTGTGCGGCGCGTCGCCTGCCGGTGCTTATATCCAGCGACCGTCGAGCCACATCCGGGCCAGCCAGTCCGAGTACGGGATCAGCTTGCCCACGAAAATCGGATAGAAGTAGGCGAAGCACAGCCCCACGAGCAGCACGTACGCGCCGGCCGCGATGCTGCCCACCAACCGTCGTTCGTAGCCGGCGGTCCCGGGCGTCAACGCCGTCGTCTCGCCCACGTCGCCTCCCGCCGGGGCGATCAGCGCACCCAGCACGTACACCACGGCGAGCACCAGGAAGGGCAGCGCCGGGGCCGCGTAGAACGAGAACATCGTGCGGCCGTCGAGGGCGAACCAGAACCAGGGCAGCAGGCCGGCGGCCACGGTGAGCAGGATCGCGCCGGCCCGCCAGTCCCGGCGGGCGACGCCCAACCAGACGAGCGCCACCAGAGCGGGCAGGAACGACCACCACAGCAGCGGGGTGCCCAGCAGCAGGATCTCCGAGGCGCAGGTCGGCGCGCCGCAGGCGCCGTCCCCCGACCAGTGGAAGGCGACCGGGCGGCCGAGCAGCAGCCACTGCCACGGCCACGACTGGTACTTGTGCGGATCGTCGAGCTGGGCGTGGAAGCCGTACGCGATGCGGTGGTACTCGTAGAGGTTGACCAGTGGGCCGATCACCGGGGTGTCGCTGAGCGACCCCGTGGGGTACGCCGTCGAGGACGCCAGCCGGTAGTAGCCGTCATCGCTGAGCAGCCACCCCGACCAGGTCGCCAGGTAGGTGCCGACCATCAGCAGCCCCGCCAGCACCAGCCAGGGCACCTCGTCCAGCAGGGTGTCCCGCCAGGGCCGGCGGACACCCGCCGACCGGCGGAGCCCGACCTCCCAGAGGACCACGAAGAGGGCGAACACCGGCACGAAGTAGAGCGCGCTCCACTTGACCGCGCAGGCGCACCCGATCAGCACCCCGGCGGCCAGCCGCCACCACGGCCACGTCCGCCATCCGGTCGACGGCCGGCCCGCGGGCCCGGGCAGGCTCGGGTCGAGGCCGTCGTCCAGCGCGCGTGCCCAGCGCCGACGCCGGGCGTCCCGGTCGAGCACCAGCGCGCCGAAGGCGGCCAGCACGAAGAACATCAGGAAGATGTCGAGCAGCGCGGCCCGCGACAGCACCAGGTGGAAACCGTCAAGCGCGAGCAGCAGGCCGGCCGCGCAGCCGAGCACCGTCGAGCGGAACAGCCGGCGGCCGATGCGGACCAGCAGCAGCACCGAGAGCGTGCCGATCAGGGCCGCCGAGAACCGCCAGCCGAACTCCGGCGCGGTGGTGAACAGGTGCCCGCCGACGGAGACCTTCGACTCCGCGTCCTGGTACCCGAAGGCCCACTCGCCGATGCCGATGAGCCACTTGCCCAGCGGCGGGTGCACCACGTACGAGGGGACGTTGTCCTTGTAGTTCCACTCGACGCCCCGGCTGATCAGCCCGTACGCGTCCTTGGCGTAGTACGTCTCGTCGAAGATCTTGCCCTTGGGGCTGGACAGCCCGACGAAGCGCAGGATCGCCGCGATCGCCACCACCACGGCGGTGGCGAGCCACGAGTACGGGTCCATCCGGGTGTCGACGGTCGCGAACCGGCGACGGACCACGGCGGACACGCCCCCGCCGTCGGTTGGCGGCGCCGCCGCTTCCGAAGGGGGGCTGGGCTCGCCGGACACCTCGACCGTGTCTGCCGGGTCGGCGCTCGGGCTCTGCGCTGTCGACGCACTCGTCACCCGGCGATCGTAGGCTGCCAGGGTGTCCTGTGGCGCCCGTCGTCCCTGATACCGGTATCCGCTGTCGATGAAGGAGACGATGACGTGGGTGAAATGTCCGAAGCTGGGCGCCTGATCCTGCTCGGTGCCCCGCTCGGCAACCCCGCCGACGCCTCGGCCCGGTTCCGCGAGGTGCTGGCGAGCGCCGACGTGGTGGCCGCCGAGGACACCCGCCGGCTCACCCGGCTGGCCCGCGATCTCGACCTCACCGTCGGCGGTCGGATCGTCTCCTACTTCGAGGGCAACGAGGAACGGCGTACGCCCGAACTCGTCGAGGTCATCCTCGGCGGGTACACCGTGGCGCTGGTGACCGACGGCGGTATGCCGAGCGTCTCCGATCCGGGATACCGGCTGGTCCGGGCCGCGCTGGACGTCGGCGCGCCGGTCACCGTCGCGCCCGGGCCCAGCGCGGTGACCACCGCCCTCGCCGTCTCCGGGCTGCCCTGCGACCGGTTCTGCTTCGAGGGGTTCCTGCCCCGCTCCGGAGGCGCCCGCCGGTCCCGACTGCGGGCGCTCGCCGCCGAGGAGCGCACCCTCGTCTTCTTCGAGGCGCCGCACCGGATCGGCGCGGCGCTCACCGACCTGGCCGAGACGTTCGGCGCGGACCGGCCGGCCGCGCTCTGCCGGGAGCTGACCAAGACCTACGAGGAGGTCCTCCGCCGTCCCCTCGGTGAGCTGGCCCGCTGGGCCACGGAGACCGAGCCGCGTGGGGAGATCACCCTGGTGGTGGCCGGCGCGCCGGTGACCCCTGCGGAACGCCCCGACGACGAGACCCTGCGCGCGGCGGTCGCCGAGCGGGAGGCCGCCGGCCGGTCCCGCCGGGACGCCATCACCGACGTCGCCACCGAGTACGCCCTACGCCGCCGCGAGGTCTACACGATCGTGCACAGCTGACCCGCCCCGCGCTCACCAGGCGGCGGCCAGGAAACCGAGGGTGATCAGCGACGGGCCGGCGAGCGCGGCGGTCACCGCCCACCGGCGGTGCCGCCGGCCGGGCAGCCGGGCCGACCCGGTCCACCGGACGATGCCGGCGGCGCAGCCGAGCACCACCAGCAGCCCGGGCAGCCAGCGCAGGTGCCGGCTCGCGCCGGTGTCGGCGTACGCGGTGCCGCCGTCCGGGCCGGTCATCCGGGCCCGGTGCGCGGTCCCCGGTGCGCCGCCTCCGGCGGGTACGCCGCTGACCCGTACCCCGTGGGCCAGGAACCGGCCGTCGTCCGCCGTGAAGATCCCCCGGCAGCTCTGGGTGAGCCCTGCCCCGGTACAGGTGTCGATCACCACCGTGCCCTCGCGCCCGTGCCCGACGGCGAGCCAGAACGGTCCCGCGCTGACCCAGGCGAAGAAGGCGGTGACCAGGCTCAACAGCACCAGCGCGGCCAGCCCGGACACGGGGTCGGGCAGGGCTGTCGTCCGGGCGGTCGCGCGGCGGGACGTTGCCGAGGTGCGGGGCGCGGAATCCTCCCGGACCGGGGTGCCGTCCCAGTGCACCTCCTCGATCGGCGCCCAGAAGGCGCTGTCGCCGTCCGGCAGATCCGTTCCGTCCGACCGGTACGCGTCCCAGCTGCGGCCCTGCTGACGGACCGGCACCCGGCGCGGCACCGCGTCCACCGGCGCCCCGGTGGTCGGCTCCACCTCGACCGTCGCCGCCCCACCCGGTTCACCACCGGCGCGCGCCGCGCTCCCGGCCGCCGTCCCGGCGTACGAACCGGCCGCCGCCGTCCCGGCGTGCGAACCGGGTGGTGGCGTCTCGGCGGACGGGCCCGGCGGGTGCGGGCGGGCCGGACTGGGGGTGGGCGCCGCTGGGCTGGGCCGCGCCGGGGTCGGCGTCGGCGGCCGTGGCGTCGGGCTCGGCCGGGACGCGGCGTCCGGCCGTGGCGCCGGACCCGGCACGGTGGGACGCTCGTCATGGTCCCGGGCCGCTCGTCTGCCAGTCACGACGTTCATTGCACACCGGTAGCAAGGGCTGAACGGGCAGCTGGACCGCGTGTCGGCGACAAATCGGACCAAAGGCCGAGGGGGTCGGCCCGGTCCGTCGACCCGGCACCCCCTATTGGTTCGCGGGCCCGCCGGACGGGTCACTAGGCTTGCTGCTCATGAGTCACGTTCTCGCGGCAGTGGCCTGGCCGTACGCCAACGGCCCCCGCCACATCGGCCACGTCTCCGGTTTCGGCGTTCCCTCCGACGTCTTCGCCCGGTACATGCGGATGGCCGGCCACGACGTGCTCATGGTCTCCGGCACCGACGAGCACGGAACCCCCATCCAGGTGCAGGCCGACGCCGACGGGGTCACCCCGCGCGAGCTGGCCGACCGGTACAACAGGGTGATCGTGGAGGACCTGCACGGCCTCGGCCTCTCCTACGACCTGTTCACCCGCACCACCACCCGCAACCACTACGCGGTGGTGCAGGAGTTGTTCGAGGGCATGTACCGCAACGGCTACATCGTGCCCAGGACCACCATGGGCGCGATCTCACCGTCGACCGGACGCACCCTGCCGGACCGGTACATCGAGGGCACCTGCCCGATCTGCGGATACGACAGCGCCCGGGGCGACCAGTGCGACAACTGCGGCAACCAGCTCGACCCAATCGACCTGATCGACCCGAAGTCGCGGATCAACGGCGAGACCCCGAAGTTCGTCGAGACCGAGCACTTCTTCCTCGACCTGCCCGCCCTGGCCGACGTGTTGCGGCAGTGGCTGGACACCCGCGAGGGGTGGCGGCCCAACGTGCTGCGGTTCTCCCGGAACCTGCTCGACGACCTCCAGCCCCGGGCGATCACCCGTGACCTGGAGTGGGGTGTGCCGATCCCGCTCGACGACTGGCGCGACCGCCCCGACAAGCGGATCTACGTGTGGTTCGACGCGGTGATCGGCTACCTGTCCGCGTCGATCGAGTGGGCCCGCCGCTCCGGCGACCCGGAGGCGTGGCGGAAGTGGTGGTCGGCCGACGGCGAGGGCAAGGACGCCCGGTCCTACTACTTCATGGGCAAGGACAACATCGTCTTCCACTCGGTGATCTGGCCGGCGCTGCTCTCCGGCTACTCCGGCGAGGGCTCCCGCGACGGTGAGCCGGGCGAGCTGGGCCGGCTCAAGCTGCCCACCGAGGTCGTTTCCAGCGAGTACCTGACCATGGAGGGGCGCAAGTTCTCGTCGTCCCGCAAGGTGGTCATCTACGTCCGGGACTTCCTGGAGCGCTACGACGCCGACGCGCTGCGCTACTTCATCGCCGCCGCCGGCCCGGAGAGCAACGACACCGACTTCACCTGGGCCGAGTTCCTGCGCCGCAACAACGACGAGCTGGTCGCCGGCTGGGGCAACCTGGTCAACCGGTGCGTCTCGATGGCCGCGAAGAACTTCGGGGCCATCCCGCCGGTCGACCCGGCCGGGCTCACCGAGGCCGACGAGGCGCTGCTCGCCGTGGCCCGGGCCGGCTTCGAGACGGTCGGTGACCTGATCGGCCGGCACCGGCAGAAGCAGGCCATCGGCGAGGCGATGCGGGTGGTCGCCGAGGCCAACAAGTACCTCTCCGAGCAGGCGCCGTGGAAGCTCAAGGCCGAGGCCGACAAGCCGCGCCAGGGCACCATCCTGCACGTCGCCCTCCAGGTGGTGAGCGACGCCAACACGCTGCTCACCCCGTTCCTGCCGCACTCCGCCCAGAAGGTGTTCGAGCTGCTCGGCGGCACCGGCGTACACGCGCCGATGCCCGTCATCGAGCAGGTCGACGACCTGGACGGCGGCCCGGCGTACCCGGTGCTCACCGGGGACTACACGGTGGGCGCACGCTGGGAGTCGGTGCCGATCGAGACCGGCCGGCCGCTGGCCGCGCCGACGCCGGTGTTCCGCAAGCTCGACCCGTCGATCGTCGACGAGGAGCTGGCCCGCCTGGCCGGCTGAGCGTCCGGCGGCACGCGGCGGCACGTCCTGCCGCTGCGTGCCGTCAGAGCGCGTAGGGCGTGTCCATGACCTGGTCGGCGGTCACCTCGACGCCCGGCGCCCAGGTCTCGTAGACGCCCCGGTCGTGGCACTGCGCGCCGGTGTCGACCACCGCCTCCGGGTCGGGGTGCCGCAACCGCAACCGCAGCCAGCCGGCCTCCTCGCGCAGCACCAGGCACGGCACGCCCCGCCAGGTGGCGAACCGGAGCCGGCGGGCCACCGCCTCCACCGGGTAGCGGGCCGCCCGGGTCATCGCCAACACCCGGAAACCCCCGGGCAGATCGGCCACCGCCTCGTACTCGGTGTCGCCGTAGCGGCCGACCAACTGTGTGGAGCGCAGGGCGTCGCCGGTCGGCACGAACTCCTGGTCGGGGGAGAGGCCCGGCACCGCGGCCAGCAGGTGCCGCCACTGCGGTCCCACCATCCGCAGCCACGCGCGCTGCTCGGCCTGGTAGCTGTAGAGCACCACCTCCACCCCCTCGGCGGTGTACGCGAGCAGCGTCGCGTTCGCCGGCATCGGCAGGTCGGCGAAGTCCCGGGTGACGAACTCCGGGATGAGCTGCCCGTTGCTCGGCACGAACCCGGTGCCCAGCACCGCGGGGCCCACCCGGTCCCGGGGCCGCAGCGCGGGCAGCCCCCGGTGCGCCTCTCCCACCGGCACGTCGTAGTCGCCCGGGTCGGCCGCCCGCCAGCGCAGCGCGTACGCCACGTCCGAGCCGTCCCGCTCGACGTCGCCGTCGGTGCGCAGCACGGTGGTCGCGGCCGGTGTGCGCAGGTGCGCCACGTCGTGCTCCCGGTAGCAGAAGCCGTGCGGCAGCCAGCCCCGCACGTACCCGGCGAGCTGCCGCGCGGAGAGCACCTTCACCATCCGGGTCCCGCGCCGCACCACCGCCGAGGCGCGCACCGCGGCCAACACCGGGTCGCCCGCCGCCGACGGCTGCTGGCTGAGCTGGTGTACGTGCGACCAGCCGTGCTCCCGGTGCGCCGGCAGCATCAGCGGCGTCTCCGGTTCCTCGGCGGCCTCGACCGCCCCGTGCACCGCGCTCACCTCGGTGACGTGCACGAATCGACGCCACGGCAGGGCGGTGCCCGAGCGGGGCGTCCGTTCGAACCCGGCCACCTCCTCGGCGCTGAACAGCTCGTACGCGGCACCCCGGGCGATCTCCTCGGCCGGGTACACGCCGCCGCCGAACGCCACGCGCAGCCCGGTCCGTTCGCCGGCCGCGTCGCTCGTGTGCGGTGTGACGCTCACGCCGCCGTACCCGATGGCTCGGCCGCCACTGACTCGCTCCGCTCGCTCACACCCCTGCCTCGCTCCGCTCGGCAGCGGCGTGAGACGCCACGCTGCTGTGCCTCCTGGTTCGCTCGCTGCGCTCGCTCACTCCGCGACGGTAGAGTCGCGCGGCGTAGTCGAGGTGAACGCCGGGTGGCGGGCGGGTGGACGACGTCGGTGTGTGATGCTGTCGCTGATGAGCGAGCCGACTGAAACCCGCCGCGAGCGTGCCGCCCGGCGGGCCGGAGAGTTCCCGCCCGCCCCCGAGCCGCTGCCCCGGCCGGTGCTGGACAGCCACACCCACCTGGACATCACGGTCAGCGAGGCCGGCGTACCGGGTGGCGGGCCGGTCGACGACCCGGTCGCCGCGGTGGTCGACCTGGCCACCTCGGTGGGAGTGGACCGGTTGGTGCAGGTGGGGGTCGATGTCGCCTCCTCACGCTGGGGCGCGGACATCGCCGACCGGCATCGGTCCGTGCTGGCCACCGTGGCGCTGCACCCCAACGAGGCGCCCCGGCTGGCGGACCTCGACGAGGCGCTGCGGGAGATCGAGTCGTTGGCCGCCCGGGACCGGGTCCGGGGGATCGGCGAGACCGGGATGGACTTCTTCCGGACCGGCGACGAGGGGCGCGTCGCGCAGGAGGAGAGCTTCCGGGCGCACATCGCCATCGCCAAGCGGTACGGCAAGGCGCTGGTCATCCACGACCGGGACGCCCACGCGGACGTGCTGCGGATCCTCGACGACGAGGGCGCCCCGGACACGGTGGTGCTGCACTGCTTCTCCGGTGACGCCGAGTTCGCCCGGGAGTGCGTGCGCCGGGGGTACCTGCTCAGCTTCGCCGGCACGGTCACCTTCGGCAGCGCCACCGCTCTGCGCGAGGCCGCCGCGCTGACACCGCCGGACCAGATCCTGGTGGAGACCGACGCCCCCTACCTCACCCCGACGCCGCACCGGGGACGGCCGAACGCGTCGTACCTGATCCCCCTGACCGTCCGCTTCCTCGCCGAGACCACCGGCAGTGACCTGGACGAGCTGTGCGCGGCCATCTCGGCCACCGGCGACCGGACCTTCGGCCCGTGGTGAGTCTCCTCGGCCCGGCGGAGATCCGGGAACTCGCCACCCGCCTCGGCGTCGCGCCCACCAAGAAGCTGGGCCAGAACTTCGTGCACGACCCCAACACCGTCCGGCGGATCGTCACCGCGGCCGGCCTGACGCCCGACGACGTGGCCCTGGAGGTCGGCCCCGGCCTCGGTTCGCTCACCCTGGGACTGCTGCCGGTCGCCGGGCACGTACACGCCGTGGAGATCGACCCCACGCTCGCCGGCGCGCTACCGGAGACCGCCGGCCGGCACGCCGGGGCGGACGCCGGCCGGCTCACCGTGCACCGCGCCGACGCGCTGCGCGTCCGGGCCGCCGAGCTGGGCGACCCGCCGCCGACCGCGCTGGTCGCGAACCTGCCCTACAACGTCGCGGTGCCCGTGGTGCTGCACCTGCTGGCCGAGCTGCCGACCCTGCGGCACGGCCTGGTCATGGTGCAGAAAGAGGTCGCCGACCGGCTCGTCGCCGGTCCCGGCTCCAAGGTGTACGGCATCCCGTCGGTCAAGCTCGCCTGGTACGCCGACGCCCGAAGCGCCGGACGGGTGCCGCCGAACGTGTTCTGGCCGGTCCCCAACGTCGACTCCGGTCTGGTCGCCTTCACCTGTCACGAGCCGCCCCGATCCGACGTACCCCGGGAGCGGGTCTTCGCCGTGGTGGACGCGGCGTTCGCGCAACGTCGCAAGACCCTGCGCGCGGCGCTCGCCGGCTGGGCCGGCGGTCCGGACCGGGCCGAGGCCGCCCTCACCGCCGCCGGCGTCGACCCCGGCGCCCGCGGCGAGTCGCTGACCGTCGAGCAGTTCGCGGCCATCGCCGCGTCGGCTCCGGCCCCCACGCCGACCGCGAAGTAGGCTGACGCCCGTGCCCGCCCAGGACGCCGAGGAGCTGATCGTGGCCAAGCCGTTCGACATCCGCCTTCGCCTGCGGGACATCACCCCGTGACCGAGGCCTGGCGACCGGACGACGAGGACGAGCGACGCGGGGCCATCGGCCCGGTACGGGTACGCGTGCCCGCGAAGGTCAACCTGCACCTCGGGGTCGGCCCGCTGCGCCGGGACGGCTACCACGAGTTGAACACCGTCTACCACGCGATCTCCATCTACGACGAGCTGACCGCCCGCAGGGGCGACACCCTCGCCCTCACGATGGAGGGCGAGGGCACCGGCGAGCTGGCGCTCGACGACTCCAACCTGGTGATCCGCGCGGCGCACGCCCTGGCCGGGTACGCGGGTGTCCTGCCGCACGCCCGGCTGCACCTGCGCAAGCAGATCCCCCTCGCCGGTGGGCTGGCCGGCGGCAGCGCCGACGCGGCTGCCGCGCTGGTGGCCTGCGACGCGCTCTGGGGCACCGGCCTGTCCCGCGACGAGCTGGCCGGGATCGCCGCCGACCTCGGCTCGGACGTGCCGTTCCTGATCTACGGCGGTACCGCGCTGGGCACCGGTCGCGGCGAGGCGGTCAGCCCGGTGCTGGTCCGGCCCACGTCCTGGCACTGGGTGGTGGCGATCGCCGACGTCGGCCTGTCCACGCCGGCCGCGTACCGCGAGTTGGATCGGCTTCGTGACGCCGGCACCGCCGGCGCCCCGCTGGGCAGCACCGATGCCCTGCTCGGTGCGCTGCGTCAACGCGACCCCCGGGTCCTCGCCCGTACGCTCGGCAACGACCTGCAGGACGCGGCGCTGGCCATGCGCCCGGCCCTGGCCGACACCCTCAAGGCCGGCGAGGCCGCCGGCGCGCTCACCGGCATCGTCTCCGGCTCCGGCCCCACCTGCGTGTTCCTGGCTGCCGACGCCGCCGCCGCCGAACGGATCGCCGCCGAGCTGACCAGTGCCGGGGTGTGCCGGGAGGCACGGGTCGCGCACGGTCCGGTGGCGGGGGCGCGCGTCGTCTGACGTCGCCGGCCGCGCGGCGCGGAGGGTCCGGTCGTCCGCGTACCCTTGGGTCAGGCGTCCCGAGGTGCCCGCCGGCACCCGGACGCCTTGATCTTGAAGGGTGGAACGTGGCCAACATCGTCAATCTGGACCGGGTGTCCAAGGGGTACGGCGCCGCCGGGCGGCTGCTCACGGACGTCTCGCTCGGCCTGGACGACGCCGACCGGATCGGTGTGGTCGGCCTCAACGGCGCCGGCAAGTCCACCCTGCTGCGCCTGCTCACCAAGCAGGAGGAGCCCGACGACGGCCGGGTCACCCACCGCCGTGACCTGCGCGTGCTCTGGCTGCCGCAGCAGCTCACCCTCGCCCCCGACGCCACCGTCCGGGACGTGGTGCTCGGCACCGCCTGGCTGGTCGAGGGCATGGGCGCGGAGCACGAGTGGGCCGGCGACGCCGGCGTCCGCAACATCCTCGACGGCCTCGGCATGCCGCACCTCGGCCTCGACCAGCCGGTCGGCCCGATGTCCGGCGGTGAACGGCGACGGGTCGCGCTCGCCGCGCTGCTGGTCCGCGACGCGGACCTGCTGATCCTCGACGAGCCCACCAACCACCTCGACGTCGGCGGTGTGGACTGGCTGGCCCGGCACCTCGTCGGCCGCAAGGGCGCCCTCGTCGTGGTCACCCACGACCGGTGGTTCCTGGACGCCGTCTGCACCACCACCTGGGAGGTGGCCGACCAGACCGTCCGGGCGTACGAGGGCGGCTTCGCCGCCTGGACCCTGGCCCGCGCCGAGCGCGAGCGGGTCGCCGCCGCCACCGAGGCCCGCCGGCAGAACCTGCTGCGCAAGGAGATCGCCTGGCTGCGTCGTGGCCCGCCCGCCCGCACCTCCAAGCCCCAGTTCCGGATCGACGCCGCCAACGCGCTGATCGCCGACGTGCCGCCGGCCCGCGACACCATGTCGTTGCAGCGGATGGCCGTCTCCCGACTCGGCAAGCAGGTGTACGAGCTCACGGACGTCGAGCTGCACGCCGGGCCGAAGGAGATCCTGCGCGACGTCACCTGGCTGGTCGGCCCCGGCGACCGGATCGCCATCCTCGGCGCCAACGGCGCCGGCAAGACCACCCTGCTGCGGATGCTCGCCGGCATCACCCGACCCGAGGGTGGCCGCCTCACCACCGGCTCCACGGTCCGGCCGGCGTTCCTGTCCCAGGAACTCGCCGAGCTGCCCGGACAACTGCGGGTGCTGGAAGCCGTCGAGGAGGTCGCCCGCCGCGTCCAGCTCGGCGACCGGGAGGTCTCCGCCGCTCAGCTCGCCGAGGTCTTCGGCTTCGACGACCGCCGGCTCTGGACGCCCGTCAGCGACCTCTCCGGCGGTGAGCGCCGCCGGTTGCAGATGCTGCGGCTGCTCGCCGGCGAGCCCAACGTGCTGCTCTTCGACGAGCCCACCAACGACCTGGACACCGACACCCTGGCCGCGCTTGAGGACCTGCTCGACTCGTGGCCGGGCACGATCATCGTGGCCAGCCACGACCGCTACCTGATCGAACGCGTCACCGACACCGCGTACGGGATGTTCGGCGACGGCCGGCTGGTGCACCTCCCCGGTGGCGTCGACGAGTACCTGGCCCGGGCCGCCGAGCGGGCCGGTGCCACCCGGGCCGGCGGCACCGCGGCCTCCGCACCGGCCGGCCCGGCCACGAGCGGCATGTCCGCCGCCGAGGTGCGCCAGGCCCGCAAGGAGCTGACCCGCCTCGAACGGCAGCTCGGCAAGCTCGACCAGCGCGAGGCGACCCTGCTCGACCAACTCGCCGCCGACGCCACCGACTACGCCCGCGTCGCCGAGCTGGACACCCAGCTCAAGGATCTGCGCGCCGAACGGGAACGGATCGAGGAGAGCTGGATGACCCTCGCCGAGGAACTGCCCGAGGGCTGACCCGACCGGGCACGCCGGCCGGGGGCCGTGTGCGGCGTCACACCGGCACATGCGGGACAATCATCAACGACACCTCACCCCACGGCGTTGGAGACCCAGACATGGCCCACACCCCCATCAACCACCCCGCGCGGCCGATCTACCGGGCGATCGCCGGGTTGACCGGTCTGTACCTGGTGGTCTTCGGTGTGCTCGGCATCATCGCGAGCGCCGGCAACGAGGTCCTCGCGCAGGACGACACGAAGGTCCTCGCCCAGGGCACCAACCTCGGCTTCTCGCTACTCAGCGTGTTGCTCGGGCTCGTCGTCGTGGCCGGCGCGGCGCTCGGTCGCAACATCGACGTGGCGGTCAACCAGTGGCTGGCGTACGCGCTGATGGCGATCGGCCTCGGCGGTCTCGCGTTCATCCGTACCGACGCCAACATCTTCAACTTCAACGTCATCACAGTGATCGTGCTGCTGTCGGCCTCCCTGGTGCTGCTGATGGCCGGGATGTACGGCAAGGTCGGCACGGACGAGGAGGCGGAGGCGTTCCAGAAGGCTCGTCTCGTTCTCTGAGTCCTTTTCTTGGTTGCGGCCGTGGGTCTTCGCCGGAGCCCGAGCTGCTCCGGGCGGTCAGGCTTGATCCCTGCGCAGCTCGGGCTCCGGCGAAAACCTGACCTGGTCCAGCCTCCGGCGGACCCGTCCTGCTTCGTGGTTCTTCGGACAGTTGGCCCTGCCTTGGGTGACAATCCTCCTGAAACGGTCAAACTCAGGTGGATGGGGTCTCGGGTATGCCGCACTTTCCGGTCAACCATCCGGCACGGCCGCTCTACCGGGTTCTGTCCGGGCTGATCGGTGTCTACATCCTGGTGTTCGGGGTCTGGGGCGTCGCCGAGACGATCGGTGACCCGCTCTTCGCCCGCAGCAGCACCTGGGCCCTCGGCCTCCGGACGAACCTGGCCTTCTCGCTCGCCTCGGTGGTCTTCGGAGTCGTCCTGATCGTCGGGGCGTCCCGGCGCACCAACCTCGGCCACTACATGAACCTCACCGCCGGCGTGGTGTTCCTGGTGACCAGCATCCTCATGATGTCCGTGCTGCAGACCGACGCGAACTTCCTGAACTTCTCGATGTCGACAGTGGTCGTGTCGATGCTGTTCGGTCTGGTGCTGCTGGGCACCGGCCTCTACGACAAGGTCGGCCCGTCGGAGCACGCCGAGGCGGAGCTGGAACGCCGCAAACATCCGGTGGCCGACGCGCACCGGAGCTGAACCGGGGTCAGCGCCGGCGGGCGGTGATCAGCGTGGGCTTCGCCTCCAGATGCGACAACCCGTTCCAGGCCATGTTGACCAGGTGCGCCGCCACCGTCTCCTTGCGCGGCTTGCGCACCTCCAGCCACCAGCGGCCGGTCAACGCGACCATGCCCACCAGCGCCTGCGAGTAGAGCTCGGCGAGTTTCGGGTCGTACCCCCGGCTCTTGAACTCGGCGCCCAGGATGTGCTCGACCTGATGGGCGACGTCGTTCATCACGCTGCTGAAGGTGGCCGTGCCGGACATCAGCGGCGACTCGCGGACGAGCACCCGGAACCCGCTCGTCTCCTCCTCGATGTAGCCCAGCAGGGCCATCGCCGCCTGCTCCAACAGCTCCCGCGGATGCCCCGCCGTCAGGGCCGTGGTGATCCGGTCCAGCAGGGACCGGACCTCCCGGTCGACCACGACCGCGTAGAGCCCTTCCTTGCCGCCGAAGTGCTCGTACACCACCGGCTTGGAGACCTTTGCCCGGGCCGCCACCTCCTCGATGGAGGTGGCGTCGAAACCCCGCTCGGCAAAGAGTTGCCGGCCGATCGCGATCAACTGCTCCCGGCGCTGGGCCGCCGACATGCGTACCCGGGAAGTGGACTTGGGTTTTGCCGCCGCGGCCGGCGCGGGCCGCCGGCCGGCCGGCTCGTCACTCGCCTCGGGCATGTCGCCGCCTCGCTGGCGCTCCGTCACGCCCTGCCGTGGAATGGTGTCTCCGCTGTGCCCGTTCACGTCGTCGCCTCACTGGCGGGCGGACCGACCGCCCTACCGTGCCGTGCGACCAAACCCGGATCGGGCCCGGCCCTCGTCCGCCGAGCCGTCCGGTCCCCCCGTGTCGCTCGGTCATCCGGCCATCCTGCCAGGCGACATCCCGTGGCACCGCCCGGTTTACCGGGGTGCGACCGGCTTCACGAGCTTGGCGGCGAGGCGTTCGGGCTTGGGCCAGCGCACCTGCGACGCCGCGCCGACCTTCTCGAACAGCCAGATCACCCGCGCCGAGATGTCCACCTGACCCCGCAGCACACCGTGCCGGGCACTGGTCGGGTCGGCGTGGTGCAGGTTGTGCCAGCTCTCGCCGAACGACAGGATGGCCAGCGGCCAGAAGTTCGACGCGCGGTCACCCTGGCGCATCGCGAACGGGCGCTCGCCGTACACGTGGCACACCGAGTTGATCGCCCAGGTGACGTGGTGCAGGAGGCCGATCCGGACCAGCCCGGCCCAGAAGAACGCGGTCAGCGCGCCCTGCCACGACCAGGTCACCAGACCCCCGATCAGCGCCGGGCCGAGCAGCGAGACGGCCACCAGCGCGGGGAAGAGCCGGTCCACCCGGCTGATGTCGCGGTCGGCGATCAGGTCGGGGGCGAAGCGCTCCCGGTTGGACAGCTCGCGACGGAACAGCCAGCCTACGTGGGCGTGGAACAGGCCCCGGGTCAGCGCCCAGACGCTCGTGCCGAACCGCCACGGCGAGTGCGGGTCACCCTCCAGATCGGAGAAGGCGTGGTGCCGCCGGTGGTCCGCCACCCACTGGATGATCTCGCCCTGCACGGCCAGCGAACCCGCGACCGCCAGGCTCACCCGCAGCCACCGCTTGGCCTTGAAGGAGCCGTGCGTGAAGTAGCGGTGGAAACCCACCGTGATGCCGAGCCCGGACACCACGTACCAGACCAGACCGATGATCACGTCCGTCCAGCCCAGCCAGCCGCCCCAGGCGACCGGCACGGCGACGAGCAGGGCGACGAACGGGATCACGACGAACGCCCACAGGGCCGCCAGAATCCCGGGAGACTGGGTGCCGTCGGTGAGCGGTTTCGGGCCGGGGCCGGTGGTGGGGGGTTCGAGCACGGTGGTGGACATGACACCTCGCAGAGGGACGGGGGAAGATCACTAACCTACGCTTACGTCACCGTAACTTACGGGCCGGTAGATCGCACGAGGAACTTTCTCAGAGCTGTCGTACGCCCGTTTTAACCTGCTGGTCACGGCCGATTTGCTGGCCGCCGGGGTGCGCCGTTCGCGCGCCCTGGAACGGCTCTGCGTGGCGCGGATCCAGGTCCGCCCGGGCACCGGGCGCAACTGTCTCCAGCGCCGCGTGCGCGGGGGTGCCACCGGGATCATGAAGGGTATGAGTGCTGGCGTCGACGCGGTCGGGCGTTAAGGTGTAGCGGCGGGATGCGTATCCTGCCGCGTCGTCTTTCCTGACGGTGCGATCGGCCGTGGTGTAATTGGCAACACCCGGGTCTTTGGTACCCGTATTTCAGGTTCGAACCCTGGCGGCCGAGCTGTCCCCATAAGTCCGCTTTGGGTTCTCCTGGGGGTAAGAGGGAACCGTGCCGGGCCTCGTGGTTAGCATGGCCGCGAGAGTGTCCGCCGTCCCGACGGGAGCCACGTCGTGCCCCAGCCCCACCTTCGAACCGTCGTCGTACTCGCCGCCGGTGAGGGCAAGCGGATGAAGTCGACACTGCCCAAGGTGCTGCACCCCCTGCTCGGCCGAACCCTGCTGGGCCATGTGTTGAGCGCGGCGGCACCGCTGGCCGCCGATCGGACCGTCGTCGTGGTGGGCCACGGCGCTGACCAGGTCCGTGCCCACCTCGCCCAGATCGCCCCCGACGCCACGCCGGTGCTACAGGCCGAGCAACTCGGCACCGGGCACGCCGTGCGGATCGCGTTGGACGCCGTGCCGGACGGTTCGGGCACGGTCGTGGTGATCAACGGAGATGTGCCGTTGCTGCGCCCGGAGACGGTGGGCGCGCTGGTGACCGCGCACGAGGAGGCCGCTGCGGCCGCCACCGTGCTGGCCGCCGAGGTGCCCGACCCGACCGGACTGGGGCGCATCGTCCGGGACGCCGACGGTCGGCTGGAGCAGATCGTCGAGGAGCGCGACGCCGACGCGGCGCAGCGCGCGATCCGCGAGATCAACGCCGGCATCTACGCCTTCGACGCGGCCCGGCTGCGTGCCGCCCTGGGCAAGCTCTCCACGGACAACGACCAGGGCGAGGAGTACCTGACCGACGTGTTCGGCCTGCTCCGCTCGGCCGGCGAGCCGGTCGCGGTGCACGTGGCCGTCGACCATGTCGAGACGCTCGGCTGCAACGACCGGGTCGAGTTGGCGTCGCTGCGTCGGCTGCTGCGCGACCGGGTCAACGAGGCGTGGATGCGTACCGGGGTGAGTCTGCTCGACCCGGTGACCACCTGGATCGACGTGACGGTGGCGCTGGACCGGGACGCGGTGATCGACCAGAACACCCAGTTGCGCGGCGCCACGGTGGTCGGCGCGGGCGCGCTGGTCGGGCCGGACGTCACACTTGTCGACACGATCGTGGGCGAGGGCGCGTCGGTGGTGCGCAGCCACGCGGTCGGCGCCGAGGTGGGTGCGGGCGCGAGCGTGGGGCCGTACGCGTACCTGCGGCCGGCCGCGCGCCTCGCCGACAAGGCGAAGGTCGGTACGTTCGTCGAGGTGAAGAACTCCGAGATCGGGGCGGGCTCGAAGGTGCCGCACCTGACCTACGTGGGTGACGCGACGATCGGTGAGCAGAGCAACATCGGTGCCGCGTCGGTCTTCGTGAACTACGACGGGGTCAACAAGCACCGCACGGTGATCGGCAGCCACGCCCGCACGGGCGCGGACAACATGTTCGTGGCGCCGGTCGAGGTGGGCGACGGCGCGTACACGGCGGCCGGTTCGGTGATCGTCGACGACGTGCCGCCGGGGGCGATGGGCGTCGCCCGGGCGCGGCAGCGCAACATTGAGGGCTGGGTGGTGCTGCGGCGGGCCGGTACTCCGGCGGCCGAGGCCGCGCAACGTGCCCGCGGTGGGCAGCGGTCCGACGACGCGAAGGGTGCGTCGGAAGCGGGCGGCACCGCAAGTGACAGTGAGGCAATGCACGGGCGGGCCGAGACGGTGGGCGGTGCGTCCGGCGCGGGAGATACTGCAACCGAATAGTCCCCGACCCACCACCACCGGGCCGGGTACCGCCGACAAACGGGAGCAGACGGGCCCATGGGCAGCATCGTCGCCGAAAACCGCAAGAGCCTGATGCTCTTCTCCGGACGGGGTTTCCCGGAGTTGGCCAAGGAGATCGGCGAGGTGCTCGGCGTGGCACCGACGCCGGCCGACGCGTACGAGTTCGCCAACGGTGAGATTTTCGTACGGTTCAAGGATTCGGTGCGTGGTTCGGACGCCTTCGTGGTGCAGTCCGTGACGCACGGGGTGAACACCTGGGTCATGGAGACCCTGATCATGGTGGACGCGTTGAAGCGGGGTTCGGCGAAGCGGATCACCGTGGTGCTGCCGTTCTACCCGTACGCGCGGCAGGACAAGAAGCACCGGGGTCGGGAGCCGATCTCGGCCCGGCTGGT
Source organism: Micromonospora sp. WMMD729 (assembly GCF_049315225.1). Lineage (NCBI taxonomy): Bacteria > Bacillati > Actinomycetota > Actinomycetes > Micromonosporales > Micromonosporaceae > Micromonospora > Micromonospora sp. WMMD729. The sequence goes on from NZ_CP186059.1 coordinate 545,028, forward strand.
GGCGGATCTGCTGAAGACCGCCGGTGCGAACCGGATCCTCACCGTCGACCTGCACACCGCGCAGATCCAGGGCTTCTTCGACGGGCCGGTGGACCACCTCTTCGCGATGGACGTGCTCGCCGAGTACGTGGAGCACAGGTACGCGGGCCGGCCGATGACCGTGGTGGCGCCGGATTCGGGCCGGGTGCGGGTGGCCGAGCGGTGGACCGACCGGCTGGGCGGTTGCCCGCTGGCGTTCATCCACAAGACCCGGGACCCGATGAAGCCGAACCAGGTGGTGGCGAACCGGGTGGTCGGCGAGGTGGAGGGTCGGGTCTGCCTGATCGTCGACGACATGATCGACACGGGTGGGACGATCACCAAGGCGGCGGACATCCTGAAGGAGTCGGGCGCGGCGGAGATCGTGGTGGCGTCCACCCACGCGCTGCTGTCCGACCCGGCGACCGAGCGGTTGAAGAACAGCCCGATCAGCGAGGTCGTGGTGACCAACACGCTGCCGTTGCCGCCGGAGAAGCAGCTCGACAAGTTGACCGTGCTGTCGATCGCGCCGCTGCTGGCGCGGGCGATCCGGGAGGTGTTCGACGACGGCTCGGTGACCACCCTCTTCGGTGGCCTGAGCTGAACCTCGCCGGGCTCGGCGGGTAAGACTGACAAACTGGTCGAAACGGGCTGACCTGCCGACGGAAGACACCGCCGGCAGGTCAGCCTGGAGCCGTGACCGGGGACTGCCGGAAACCTGGGAATTGGCTCGGGTAGACTGGTGCGGTTGCCACGGCGAGGGTGCCCGGCGGGCCGCTGAAAAGCGCCGCACGGAGGCACCGTCATCGACGCGGTGCTCCGGGCAGTCGTTCATGACGCATGAGCCCCAGCGAGCCCCTCGCCCCAGCACCGCCAGACGACAAGCCGCCGCAGCGAAGCATCAGGAGTTTCCCCGTGTCCGAGGTAAAGATCAGCGCCGAGCCCCGCACCGAGTTCGGCAAGGGTGGTGCCCGTCGTACCCGCCGGGCCGGCAAGGTGCCTGCCGTGCTGTACGGCCACGGCGAGAAGCCCAAGCACATCGCGCTGCCGTCGCGGGAGTTCGCCGCCGCGATCCGCAAGGGTGGCGCCAACCAGCTCTTCGCGATCGACATCACCGACGGCACCCAGGTGCTGGCGCTGCCGAAGGCGATCCAGCGTGACCCGATCAAGGACACCTTCGAGCACGTGGACCTGCTGCTGGTCCGCCGCGGCGAGAAGGTCACCGTCGAGGTCCCGGTCCAGCTGACCGGTGAGGCCGCGAAGGACACCCTGATCGTGCACGACCACGACACCCTCTCGGTGACCGCCGACGCCACCAAGGTGCCGGACCACCTGGAGGCGTCGATCGAGGGCGCCGAGGCGGGCACCACGATCACCGCCGGCGACGTCGATCTGCCGTCCGGCGTCGAGCTGGCCGCCGACTCGGAGCTGCCGGTCGCGTCGGTGACCGCCGCGCCGACGGCGGAGCAGCTCGAGGCGACGCTGCCCGAGGTCGAGACGGCCACCGAGGAGGCCGAGGCCGAGGTCGGCGAGACCACCGAGGGCTCCGAGGGCGCGGACGCCGCCCCGGCCGCCGAGGGCGACGAGTCCACCGAGGCGCGCACCGAGGCCTGATCGGTTCGTATCGTGCGGCAGGCGCTCCCGAACATCGGGGGCGCCTGTCGGCGTATCGGGAGTCGGTAGAGACGTATTAAAAAGGGGCGGGTCGTGACGGACGAGGCGGGACCGTGGCTGGTGGTCGGCCTGGGCAACCCGGGTCGGGAGTACGCCGGTAACCGGCACAACGTCGGGTTCATGGTGGCCGAACTGCTGGCCGGGCGGGTCGGCGCGCGGTTCGGCCGGCACAAGCGGGCGGTGGCCGAGGTCGCCGAGGGGCGGCTGGGGTTCGGTGGTCCGAAGCTGGTGCTGGCGAAGCCACTGACCTACATGAACCTCTCGGGTGGGCCGGTGGCGGCGTTGTCGCAGTTCTACAAGGTGCCCCCGGCGCAGGTGATCGCGGTGCACGACGAGTTGGACATCGACTTCGGCCAGGTACGGATCAAGTTCGGCGGCGGCGAGGGCGGGCACAACGGCCTGCGGTCGATGTCGAAGTCGTTGGGCACGAAGGACTACGTCCGGGTGCGGTTCGGGGTGGGTCGTCCGCCGGGGCGGCAGGACCCGGCGGATTTCGTACTGTCGGATTTCGGCGCGGCGGAGCGCAAGGAGCTTGATTTCCTGGTGGACCGGGCTGCCGACGTGGTGGAGTCGGTGATCGTCAAGGGCGTGGAGCCGACCCAGAACCTGTATCACGGGGGTTGAGTCGGGCGGTGCGTACCGGATCGGAAACGCCGGGCCGGTAGTCTGCGCCTTTCGGCGTGCCGTGACCGGCGACGCGGGTCGCGGCCGATCGGTGCGTGCGGGCACGGGCCGCGGCGAGGCGACGGGAGCAGGCAGATGGGCAGTCCTCCGATGATCGACGGGGCGTTCGCCCGGTGGTTGGCCTCCCGGGCCGGCCAGGCGCTGCTGGACCTGCGTACGGAGTTGGGCTTCTCGGACACCGGGGCGCTGAAGTCGGCCGGGGACAAGGTGTCGCACGACCTGATCCGCACCGAGTTGGCGCGGTGGCGGCCGGGGGACGCGGTGCTCTCCGAGGAGGACGAGGGCTCGCGGTTGGCCTGGGCGGCCGAGGTGAACGCCGGGGCGGTGTCCCGGCTGACCGCGGACCGGGTCTGGATCATCGATCCGTTGGACGGCACCCGGGAGTTCGCCGAGGAGGGCCGCTCCGACTGGGCGGTGCATGTGGCGCTCTGGGCGCGCAGCGCGCCCAGCCCGCACGGGCTGGTCGCCGGTGCGGTGGGGTTGCCGGCGCAGCACCGGGTGCTGGGCACCGACTATCCGCCGGCGTACCCGCCGATGACTGTCGAGGCGGCGACCGCCGGTGAGCGCAAGATCCGTCTCGCGGCGAGCCGGAGCCGGCCGCCGGTGTTCCTCACCGACCTGGCCGAGGACGTGGGCGCGCACCTGGTGCCGATGGGGTCGGCCGGTGCGAAGATCGCGGCGGTGGTGACCGGCGAGGTGGACGCGTACATCCATGCCGGTGGGCAGTACGAGTGGGACTCGGCGGCACCGGTTGCTGTGGCGACGGCCACCGGACTGCACGCTTCCCGGATCGACGGTTCTGCGCTTCGATACAACGAGGCGGATCCGCGCCTGCCGGACCTGCTGGTCTGTCGCAAGGATCTCGCCAGCCGGTTGCTTGCAGCGCTGCAGAGGCATTCCGGGTAGCCTGAGCGCACTTCTTGACATGTCCGACCGGAAAGGTCTGGAAATCGGATGAGCGAGCGAGTGTCATGACCTCCCCCGCGGCCTACCGGGTCTCCCACCTGGACGCACTCGAGGCGGAGAGCATCTTCGTGATGCGCGAGGTTGTCGCCGAGATGGAACGCCCGGTGCTGCTCTTCTCCGGCGGCAAGGACTCGATCGTCATGCTGCGGTTGGCGCAGAAGGCCTTCGCCCCGGCCAACATCCCCTTCCCCGTCATGCACGTCGACACCGGGCACAACTTCCCCGAGGTGCTGGAATACCGCGACCAGCGGGTCGCCGAGCTGGGGTTGCAGCTGGTGGTGGCGAGCGTGCCGGAGGCCCTGGCCAGCGGGTTGGTCCGGGAGTCCGGCGACGGCATGCGGAACCGCATCCAGACGCCGGTGCTGCTGGACGCGGTGGAGAAGCACCGCTTCGACGCGCTGTTCGGTGGCGCCCGCCGCGACGAGGAGAAGGCGCGGGCCAAGGAGCGGGTGTTCAGCTTCCGCGACGAGTTCGGCCAGTGGGACCCGAAGAACCAGCGTCCGGAGCTGTGGTCGCTCTACAACGGCCGGCACCACCCGGGCGAGTCGATCCGGGTCTTCCCGCTGTCCAACTGGACCGAGCTGGACGTCTGGCACTACATCGCCAGCGAGCGCATCCCGCTGCCGTCGATCTACTACGCGCACGAACGCGAGGTGATCGAGCGCGACGGCATGCTCTACGCGGTCAACGAGTTCTTCCGGCCGCGCGCCGGCGAGGAGCGGTTCAAGGCGCAGGTGCGCTACCGCACCGTCGGCGACGCCTCCTGCACCGCGGCGGTCCGCTCGGACGCGGACACCGTGGAGAAGGTCATCGAGGAGGTGGCGGCCACCCGGATCACCGAGCGCGGCGCGACCCGTGGTGACGACCGGGTCAGCGAGGCTGCCATGGAGGACCGTAAGCGGGAGGGCTACTTCTGATGAGCACCGAGACCCTGGCGTCGGCGAATGCGGAGGCGCGGGCTGCTACCGGGGCCGGGCCGGAGGCCCGGTCCATGGACCTGCTGCGATTCGCGACCGCCGGCAGCGTGGACGACGGCAAGTCGACCCTGATCGGCCGGCTGCTGTACGACACCAAGTCGCTCTTCACCGACCAGTTGGCCGCGGTGGAGGCGGTCAGCGCGGCCCGGGGCGACGAGTACACCAACCTCGCGCTGCTCACCGACGGCCTGCGCGCCGAGCGGGAACAGGGCATCACGATCGACGTGGCGTACCGCTACTTCGCCACCCCTCGGCGCAAGTTCATCATCGCGGACACCCCGGGGCACATCCAGTACACCCGCAACATGGTCACCGGCGCGTCCACGGCCGACCTGGCGCTGATCCTGGTGGACGCCCGCAAGGGCCTGGTCGAGCAGTCCCGCCGGCACGCGTTCCTCTGCTCGCTGCTGCGGGTGCCGCACCTGGTCCTGTGCGTCAACAAGATGGACCTGGTCGACTGGTCGCAGGAGGTCTACGAGCAGATCGCCGACGAGTTCACCGCCTTCGCCGCGAAGCTCGACGTACCGGACCTGACCGTGGTGCCGATCTCCGCGCTGCGCGGCGACAACATCGTCGCCCGCTCGGAGAACATGCCGTGGTACGAGGGCCCGTCACTGCTGCACCACCTGGAACGGGTGCACATCGCCAGCGACCGCAACCTGGTCGACGTCCGGTTCCCGGTGCAGTACGTGATCCGCCCGCAGTCCACCACGGTCACCGACTACCGGGGCTACGCGGGCCAGGTCGCCTCGGGTGTGCTCAAGCCGGGCGACGAGGTGATGGTGCTGCCGTCCGGCTTCACCAGCCGGATCGCCGCCGTGGAGACCGCCGACGGGCCGGTCGCGGAGGCCTTCCCGCCCATGTCGGTGACGGTACGGCTGGCCGACGAGATCGACATCTCCCGGGGCGACATGATCTGCCGGCCGAACAACGCGCCCGCCGTCGCCCAGGACATCGAGGCGATGGTCTGCTGGATGGACGAGACGGCCCCGCTGCGGGTCGGCGGCCGGTACGCGATCAAGCACACCACCCGGTCGGCGCGGGCGATCGTGCGCGGGCTGCACTACCGGTTGGACATCAACTCGTTGCACCGCGACGAGTCGGCGGACGAGCTGCGGCTCAACGAGATCGGCCGGGTACGGCTGCGTACGACGGTGCCGCTGCTGGCCGACGAGTACCGCCGCAACCGCACCACCGGCGGTTTCGTCATCATCGACGAGACCACCAACCGCACGGTGGGCGCCGCCATGATCGTCGAAGCCGCCTGACCCGCGCCACTCACCCCCGACCCGCGCCGCCCTTGCCCCTGACCCGCGCCACCCGCCCCTGATCCGCGCCGATCTTGCACTTTCTGTTGTCCATAGGTCAGTAATCGCACCTTATGTCGCCACAGAAAGTGCAAGATCGACGCGGGCTGGGGGCGGGGGCGGGGGGGCTGGGGGGGGTTAGCGCAGGCGGGTGGCGCCGGGGGAGGGGAGGACCGGGGTGGCGGTGGGGGCCGTGTAATTGCGGTCGGCGTAGGCGGTCCGGACCGCGTCGGCCACCGCTTCGACTCCGTCGGTCTCGACCAGGGCCAGGACGCAGCCGCCGAAACCGCCGCCGGTCATCCGGGCACCCAGCGCGCCGGCCGACAGCGCGGCCTCGACCGCCGTGTCGATCTCCGGGACGGTGATCTCGAAGTCGTCGCGCATGGAGACGTGCGAGGCGGTGAGCAGCGGGCCGATGTCCCGGACCCGGTCGGCGCGCAGCAGCGCGACGGTGTCGAGAACGCGCTGGTCCTCGGTGACCACGTGCCGGACCCGGCGACGGGTCTCGGCGTCATCGAGGCGGGCCAGGGCGGCGTCGAGTTCGTCGACGGTCACGTCGCGCAGCGCGGGGACGCCGAGTGCCTTGGCGGCGGCCTCGCAGGACCGGCGGCGGGCAGCGTACTCACCGTCGGCGTGCCGGTGCGGCGCGTGGCTGTCGATGACCAGCACGGTCAGCCCGGCGGCGTCCGGGTCGAAGGGGATGTGCTCGACGGACTCGTCGCGGCAGTCGAGGAAGAGCGCGTGCCCGGCGCGGCAGCGGATCACCGCGGACTGGTCCATGATGCCGGTCGGCGCGCCCACGTAGACGTTCTCGGCCCGCTGCGCCAGCCGGGGCTGCCCCTCGGCGGGCAACTCCAGCCCGCCGAGGTCGAGCAGGGCGGCGAGCACCGCCGACTCGAGCGCGGCCGACGAGGAGAGCCCGGCGCCCAGCGGCACGTCGGAGGCGATGGCCAGCCGGGCGCCGGGCACCGCGTGGCCGGCGTCGCGCAACGCCCAGACCACCCCGGCCACGTACGCGCCCCAGCCGGTCACCCGGCCGGGCTCGGCCACGTCGTCCGTGGCGAAGGTGATCGTCTCGCCGGAGAGCTCGGACCAGACCGTCCAGTGTTCGTCGTCGCGCCGGTCGGCGGCGACCACGGTACGCATGGGAAGCGCGAACGGCAGCACGAACCCGTCGTTGTAGTCGGTGTGCTCACCGATCAGGTTGACCCGACCGGGTGCGGCCCAGAGGCCGGTGGGCCGAGCGTCGTACTGGTCGGTGAAGCCGGCGGCGGCCCGCTCGACCACGTCACCGGTGGGGGCGGTCACAGCGTCTCCTTTGTTCGCGACTGCGGGGCTCGCAAACCCGGCTCACTCCTCGCGCTCACGGTGCCTCCTTTGTTCGCGACTGCGGGGCTCGCAACCCCGGCTCACTCCTCGCGCTCACGGTGCCTCCTTTGTTCGCGACTGCGGGGCTCGCAACCCCGGCTCACTCCTCGCGCTCACGACTGCTCCAGGACGTGGGCGCGGTAGAAGGCCCAGGCGTCGCCGACCATGTCGTGCAGGGTGGGCTTGCGCGGTACCCAACCCAGCTCGTCACGGGCCAGCGCCGAGGAGGCGACCAGCTCGGCCGGGTCGCCCTCGCGGCGCGGCGCCACCTCGACCGGAAGCTGCCGACCGGTGACCTCGCGGACCACGTCGACGACCTGGCGGTTGGTGAAGCCGTTTCCGTTGCCGAGGTTGTAGATGCGGTGCTGACCGGCGGTGGCGGCGTCCAGCGCGAGCAGGTGCGCGCGGGCCAGGTCGGCGACGTGGATGTAGTCGCGTACGCAGGTGCCGTCCACGGTGGGGTAGTCGTCGCCGAAGAGTTGGAGCTTCTCCCGCCGGCCGGCGGCGACCTCGAGGGCGATCGGGATGAGGTGGGTCTCCGGGTCGTGTCGCTCGCCGAGTGCGACGTCGCCGGCGAGGTACGCCCCGGCCACGTTGAAGTAGCGCAGGGACACCGCGGCCAGCCCGTGCGCGACGGCTTCGGAGGTCAGCGCCATGTCGACCGCGAGCTTGGTGGCGCCGTACGTGTTGGTGGGTGCCTTGATCGCGGTCTCGGGAATCGGCAGCTCGGTCGGGTTGCCGTAGACGGCGGCGGTGGAGGAGAAGACCATCCGGGGCACCCGGGCGGCGCGGACCGCGTTGATCAGAGCGAGCGTGCCGACGGTGTTGTTCTCCCAGTACAGCTCGGGTTTCACCATCGACTCGCCGGCGGCGATGAGGGCGGCGAAGTGCAGCACCCCGTCGAAACCGGCGTCGGGGGTGATGACCCGGGCGGCGTCGTGGATGGACGCCTCGACGTGCGTCGCGTCCGGAGCGAGTGCCTCGCGGTGACCGGTGCGCAGGTCGTCCAGGACGACGACCTGGTGGCCGGCGTCGAGCAGCATCCGGGTCACCACGCTGCCGATGAAGCCGGCACCCCCGGTGACGAGCAGTTTCACGTCGTTGCCTCCTGCCTGGCCCGCCGGGACGTGGCCCTCGTGATCACCCTACGGCGGCGCTCGGGAGCAGTGTGGATCGCGCCGCCGGCTATTCCATCATAATCTCTCACGTTTAAACAGAGCCGCACATCTCCGGTGCGGTGGGCACCCGGTGTCTACCATCTCTGTCATGCGGGAAGCAGCCCGTTCCGGGCTCCGGCGGCGCGTGCGGAAGAGGTCCCGCCGTGACCCCGGGCCGCTCGCGCGGGCGGTCGCCCGGATCCTGGTGCGTACCGCCGACGGGGCCACCCGGCTCGTCACCGATCTGCTCGGTACCGGCCCGGCGGCCGGCCGGGAGCGCATCTCCGAGGCCGAACTGCGGGACCTCGTGGCGGTCAACACGGTGCTCGATCCGGACGAGCGGCGGATCATCGACGAGGTGCTGGTGGCCGGCGCGAGCCTGGTCCGCGAGGTGATGATGCCCCGCACCGAGGTGGTGTTCCTGCCGGCCCGGCTGACCATCGCCGATGCCGCCCGGCTGGTCCGGGTCGAGACGCACTCCCGTTATCCGGTCACCGACGGCACCCACGACGACGTGGTGGGGTTCGTGCACCTGCGGGACGTGCTGCTCCGCCCGGACGCCGACCCCTGCCGCACGGTGGGCGAGCTGACCCGCGAGGTCAAGCAGGTGCCGGGGAGCAAGCGGGTCCTGGCCGCGCTGACCGAGATGCGCCGGGAGGGCCACCACCTGGCGGTGGTGGTGGACGAGTACGGCGGAACCGCCGGCATCGTCACCCTGGAGGATCTGATCGAGGAACTCGTCGGGGAGATCCACGACGGGTACGACCCGACGCCCGACCCGACCCACGCCGGCCTGCCGGCCGTGGTCGACGGCCGGCTCAACCTCGCCGACTTCGCCGAGCGGACCGGGGTGGCGTTGCCCGCCGGCCCGTACGAGACCGTCGGCGGGTACGTGATGGCCGTGCTGGGTCGCCTGCCGCTGACCGGCGACGAGGTGCCGGTGCCCGCCGAGCCGTCCGACGGCGGGGGAGAAGATCCGGCGGCCCCGGCGGACGGGTGGCTGCTGCGGGTGCTGGCCCTGGACGGACGCCGGGTGGCTCGGCTCGCGGTGACGGCGGCCCGGGTGCCGGAGCAGCGGCGCGATCCCGCGGCGGGTCACCCGCGCGAGGCGGACCGGGGCGTGGCGGGGCAGCAGCGCGGTAGCGCGGTCGGGCCGGGCCGGCGGGTGGGGACGAGCGGACCACGCGAGGTCAGCGCCCCGACACCGGCCGGCCGGGGCCGACGCGCCGGCCCGTCATGACGGCCCCGCATGCTTGCTGACAGAATTATCGTCATGCCCGACGTTCCCGAGCGACCCCGCGTCTTCTCCGGCATCCAGCCGACGGCCGACTCGTTCCACCTCGGCAACTACCTGGGAGCCGTGCGGCACTGGGTGGCCCTGCAGGACACGCACGACGCGTTCTACTGCGTGGTGGACCTGCACGCGATCACCGCCGGCCACGACCCGGCGGTGCTGCGCCAGCGGACCAGGGTGGCGGCCGCCCAGCTCTTCGCGGTCGGTATCGACCCGGAGCGCAGTACCCTGTTCGTCCAGTCGCAGGTGCCCGAGCACCCGCAGTTGGCCTGGGTGCTCGGCTGCATCACCGGGTTCGGCGAGGCCAGCCGGATGACCCAGTTCAAGGACAAGTCGCAGAAGCAGGGCAACGAGCGGGCCAGCGTCGGGCTGTTCACCTACCCGGTCCTGCAGGCCGCCGACATCCTGCTCTACCAGGCCAACGCCGTGCCGGTCGGCGAGGACCAGCGCCAGCACCTGGAGCTCTCCCGCGACCTGGCCCAGCGGTTCAACTCGCTGTTCGGCGCGACGTTCACGGTGCCCGCGCCGCACATCGTCAAGGACACCGCGAAGATCACCGACCTGCAGGACCCGACGGCGAAGATGTCCAAGTCGTCGTCCTCGCCGGCCGGCATCATCGACCTGCTGGAGGACCCGGCCCGCTCGGCGAAGAAGATCCGCTCCGCGGTGACCGACACCGGTCGGGAGATCGTCTTCGACGCCGAGACCAAGCCCGGCGTGTCCAACCTGTTGACCATCTACTCGGCGCTCAGCGGGCGGAGCATCGACGACCTGGTGTCCGCGTTCGCCGGTCGCGGCTACGGCGACCTCAAGAAGGAGTTGGCCGAGGTCGTGGCGGAGTTCGTCCGTCCGATTCAGGAGCGCACGCGCGCGTACCTCGACGACCCGGCCCAACTGGACAAGCTCCTCGCCGCGGGCGCGGAGAAGGCCCGGTCGGTGGCCGGCGCGACCCTGCGGTCGGCGTACGAGCGGGTGGGGTTCTTCCCGCCGGTGCGCGGCGAATAGCGCCGCGGGGACGGGTGGGCGAGTCGGTGGCCGAGGTGGCGGCACGGGGCGTGGATCGCAGTGGCGGGGCGCCGTCGTCGGGCGACACGGTGCAGATCGGCATCGCGGTGGACATCCCGGAGCCGTGGGGTGCGCAGCTCACCCGGCGGCGCGTCGAGGCGGGTGACCCGCTCGCGGTGCCCGCGCACGTGACGCTGCTCGGTCCGACCGAGATCCCGACCGAGGTGTTGCCGGGCGTCGAGCGGCACCTGGCCGCCGTGGCCGCCGCGCACCTGCCGTTCACGCTGCACCTGCGCGGGACCGGTACGTTCCGGCCGGTGACGCAGGTGGTGTTCGTCGCGGTGGCCGCAGGCATCAGTGAGTGCGAGTTGCTGGCCGCGGCCATCGCGGCCGCGCCCGGCCTGCACCGCCAGACCCGCTTTCCGTACCATCCGCACGTCACCGTGGCGCAGGACGTCGCTCCGGAGGCGTTGGACAAGGTGTACGAGGACCTGGCCGACTTCTCCGCGATGTTCGAGGTCGACGGGTTCACCCTGTTCTCGCACAGTGGGCAGGCCCGGTGGCAGCCCCGCCGGGACTTCCGCCTCGGCGACTGACGTTTCGGCGACGCGCCGGGTGGCGAGCGCTCTTGTGCCGGTTGCCGGGACGGCGGCGGGAGATCGGCGAGGATGATCGCGTGAACGTGATCGGCCGGATCGAGGCGGGCATCGACCGCTGGGTGGGTGCCGCGCGCTCCCGGTCGGGCCTGTTCGACCACGTGTGGCGGGCCGGGACGCTCTACGCCGACGTGCTGGCGGGGCGGCTCGCAGCGGCGATCGCCTACTACGGGTTCTTCGCCGTCTTCGCGCTCGCCCTGGTCGCGTACTCCGTCTTCGGCGCGATCCTGGAGGACAACGACGAGGTCAGCGAGGCGGCGGCCGGGTTCCTGAAGGAGAACCTGCCGTTCCTGGACGCGCAGCAGATCGCCAACTCCAGCGGCACGGTCGGCGTGGTCGGCCTGGTCATCCTGGTGTTCACCGGGATCGGTTGGGTGGAGGCGATCCGCTCCTCACAGCGGCTCATGTACGCGCTCAACCAGCAGCCCGGCAACCTCGTGGTCCGGCGTCTGGTCGACCTCGGGGTGATGATCGGCGTCTTCGTGCTGCTCGGCCTCAGTGTGGCGGCGGTGGACGCGTTGGAATCACTGCTGCGCTTCCTGTTACGCAGCACCGGCTCGGTCGGCCTGACCACCGTCAGCGCCGTGCTCAGTGTGCTGGTCAACGCCGTGCTCGCCACCGCGCTGCTGCTCGCGGTGCCCCGGCTGCGGATGAGTCGGTCCCGACTGCGTCCGGTGGTGCTGCTGGTGGCGGTCGGCATCACGCTGCTCAACACGGTGGGGAGGTACTACGTGGTGCGCACCGAGCGGAATCCGGCGTACACCGTGGTGGCCGGCGCGGTCGGTCTGCTGCTCTACCTCTACCTGCTGAACCAACTGGTGCTGTTCGGCGCGGCGCTGCTGGCGACCAGCCGGCGCGGACGCGTGGTGGACCTGGCGGAGGGCGCCCCCGTGGTGGATATCGACGAGGACACCGATCCCGGCGCTCCGGGCGGTGCGGGGTGAGGGTGGAGATGTCCGACGTGTTGATCACCGTCGACCAGGACTCGCCGGTGCCGCCGTACGAACAGGTGCGCGTGCAGCTCGCCGAGCTGATCGGCGACGGCCGGCTGCCGGTGGGCAGTCGCCTGCCGACCGTCCGGCAGCTCGCGGCCGACCTGCGACTGGCCGCGAACACGGTGGCGCGGGCCTACCGCGAGCTGGAGGCGGCCGGGCTGTTGCAGACCCGGGGACGCAACGGCACGTTCGTCGCGCCCGGCCGCGATGACGCCGTCGACCGGTTGCACAGGGTCGCCGTCGAGTACGCGGCCGAGGCGCGGCGGTTGGGCGTGTCCCCGGACCGGGCCGTCGCTCTGGTGCGGGCCGCCCTGGACGCCACCCGACACGACTGACGGGCAGCGCTGATCTGGATACGCGGATAGTCCCCATGGTCGGCACACGACGTCACTGCCCAACCTGGCGACGGGGAGCGCGATGATCGAGACCGAACGGGAGTTCGAGTCCTTCGCGGCGGGCCGCAGGACGACATCACGACGATGGCTCCTGCTGGCGGTGCCGGCGGTGGCGCTGATCCTGGTGGCGCTGGTAGGGGTCGTGGTGTCGCGCGACCAGAACGGGAGATCCCTTCCCGCCGCCCCGCAGGGCAGCAGAGGTAACCCCGGGGAGGCCGGGAACAGCTCACCCGCCGTCACCCCTTCCGGACCGATGGCGGTGTTCCCCGGCATGACACCGAGCAAGGTCATGGACGCCTGGGCCGGGCGGTGGCCCGTCCCGGTGACGGTGGACGGTTCGCTGCACATCATCCGGGTGACCCTGCCGGGCAAGCAGGGCCGGTTGTCGGCCGCGGTCGGACAGCCCTCAAAGGACCGCGAGAACGAGGTGGCCCAGGTCCTCTGCATGGTCAAACTGCCCGGTGCGGTGCAGCGGCAGTTGCTGCAGACGCTTGTCGACGGGTGCATCGGTCCGGTCCTCGGGGCCAAGGAACGCAAGGCGGTGTTCGACTGGCTGATCGGCATCGACTTCTCCGCTCCGACGTACGAGTTCCGGCGGACCTCCGGGTACGAGCTACTCGCCAACCACAACTCCGACGAGAGCTTCGCGCTCAACCTCTTCGCGCGTTGACCCCGGCGGCACGTCGGTCGACGGCTGCCCGGTCCTCATCGGGTGCCGGACGGGCGGTAACTGAACAGAACGGCACCGGCGCTCACGTTCGCGGACCATGATGGGCCCGTGGGCGCACTCATGACACTGGACCTGCCGGCCGACTCGCCGATGCTCGGCCTGCCGTGGATCATCACCTTCGGGCCGCTCGGTGACCTCGACGAGTGGGAGCCGGTGGTCTGCGGGCCGTACGAACGGCCGCACGCGTTGGCGTTGGCCGAGGCGGTGGTGGCCGACGAGCAGTTGATGGCCGTGGTGGAACCGCTGCTGCCGGCGCTGTCGGCCGACGAGATCCGCAACGAGATCGCCGCCGCTCAGGTGGCCGCGGAGGACGAGGCTCGTCAGGTCGAGGGGGCCGACCTGTACGGCGACTTCGAGGACGTGATCGACGAGGAGTTGGACGCCGCGGCCGACGAGGCGGGTCACGGCGAGCCCGCCGAGCCGCCGGACGAGGCCGAGGTACGCGCCGGTTTCACCCGGATCGCGGCGCTGCTCACCGCGAAGTGACGCGGCGGGTCGGCGCCTCGGGGCGGCGACGAAACGCACCACGGACGTCACACGAACACCGGCGCCGCGCGGAGTCCGCTCCGCGTGGCGCCGGTGCACCTCACCCCCCACCACAAGGGGTCGGCAGCCCAGTCGCCCGTTGGCGCGGGGCACGACGGACGACCAGGTCGAGATTGGCTTACCCGCTCAGCGCCGTTCCAACCAGGCGGCCGCGTCGACGGGCAACAGGTGGTCGGTGAGCGGGGCGCTGGCGACGACGGGCGTGCCGTACCCGTCGAGTGCCACGGGCGCCGCGCCGAGGTTGACGACGCAGGTCAGCACGGTGTCACCCGCGCTGCGGGAGAAGGCCAACACGCCCGGCGCGGTCTGCAACCAGGTGACCTCGCCGTCGTCGGTGGCCAGCGCCGGATGCTCGCGGCGGATGCGTAGGGCCGCCCGGTACAGCTCCAGCGTCGAGCCCGGGGTGCCGGCCTGGGTGCTGACCGACAGGGCCCGCCAGGTCGCCGGCGCGGGCAGCCAGCTCAACTCGCTGCCGGCCGGCCCGAAGCCGTACGGCGCCAGCTCGCCACTCCACGGGATCGGCACCCGGCAGCCGTCGCGGCTCTCCCCGGTACGCAGGAACGCCGGGTCCTGGCGGAGTTCGTCGGGGAGGTCGAGCACCTCGGGCAGGCCCAACTCCTCACCCTGGTAGAGGTAGGCGGAGCCGGGGAGCGCGAGCATCAGCAGGCTGGCGGCGCGGGCCCGGCGCAGCCCGTCGGGGCCGTCGCCGTAGCGGGTGACGTGCCGCTGCTTGTCGTGGTTGGACAGCACCCAGGTGGTGGGCGCGCCGACCACCGTCGCCTCGGCGAGCGCGGTATCGATCACCTTGCGGAACGAGTCGGCCGACCAGGTGGCGTCGAGGAAGTCGAAGCTGAACGCCTGGTGCAGCTCGTCCGGGCCGATGTAGCGGGCCAGCCGCTGCGGCGTCTCGGCCCACGCTTCGGCGACCGCCATTCGGCCGCCCGGGTAGCTGTCCAGGATGGGCCGCCACGCGCGGTAGATCTCGTGGACCTCGTCCTGGTCGAAGTAGGGCAGGCGGCCCTTGCCGAGCAGTTCGACCTGGCGTTGCCCGGTCGTCGCCGTGCTGAAGCCGACGTCCGGCAGCCCTTCGGCCTTGATCATGCCGTGCGCCACGTCGACGCGGAAGCCGTCCACGCCCCGGTCCAGCCAGAAGCGCAGGACGTCCTCGAACTCGGCGCGTACCTGCGGGTGGCGCCAGTTCAGGTCCGGCTGGGCCGGGTCGAAGAGGTGCAGGTACCACTGGCCGTCGGCGACCCGGGTCCAGGAGGGACCGCCGAAGATGCTCTCCCAGTCGTTGGGCGGCAGTTCGCCGTGCGCGCCCTGCCCGTCGGCGAAGAGGTAGCGGGCCCGCTCGGGTGAGCCGGGACCGGCGGCGAGGGCGTCGACGAACCAGCGGTGCGCGCTGGACGTGTGGTTGGGCACCAGGTCGACGATGATCCGCAGGCCGAGGGCGTGCGCGTCGGTGATCATCGCGTCGAAGTCGGCGAGCGTGCCGAACATCGGGTCGACGTCCCGGTAGTCGGCGACGTCGTACCCGCCGTCGACCATCGGCGAGGTGTAGAAGGGGGTCAGCCAGAGCGCGTCCACCCCGAGGTCGCGCAGGTACGGCAGGCGCTCCCGGATGCCCGCCAGGTCGCCGACGCCGTCCCCGTTGCTGTCGGCGAAGCTGCGCACGTAGACCTGGTAGACGACCGCGGAGCGCCACCAGTCGTCGTCGGTACGGGGCAGGGTGGTGGTGCTGACGGTCATTGGTGATTCTTCCCCGTCTGTCGCAGGCTCGGGCGCGGTTGTGTGAGCAATATGCCGCCCGCCCTTGCAAGAGTCAAGCAGATCTTGCGTAAGGAAACCGCACGGCGGCCGGGGCCACCGCTGTGGAGCCGCGCACGACCAGCTCGGGGCGGAACAGGTACTCGGAGTGCGGGGCGCCGTGCCCGTTGATCTCGTCCACCAGGGCCCGGACCGCGGCCACCGCCATCGCGGTGACCGGTTGCCGCACGGTGGTCAGCGGCGGGTTGGTGAACGCCATCAGCGGCGAGTCGTCGTAGCCGACCACCGAGAGGTCGCCCGGCACGGACAGGCCGCGCTGGCGGGCGGCCCGCACCGCGCCGAGCGCCATCAGGTCGGAGCCGCAGACCAGCCCGGTGACACCACGGTCGAGCAGCCGGCCGGCCGCCGCCTCGCCACCCTCCACACCGAACAGTGTCAGTTCGGCCAGGGGGCCGAGATCGGTCTCGGCGACGCCGGCCAGCCGGGTCATCGCCGCCCGCCAGCCGGCGACCTTGCGCTGCACGGGGACGAACCGGTCCGGACCGGTGATCAGGCCGATCCGCCGGTGTCCCAGGGCGACGAGGTGGGCCACCGCCAGGTCGGCGGCCTCCCGGTCGTCGCAGGAGACGAAGGGCGCGGCGACGTCGGGGACGTACCCGTTGATCATCACGACCGGCAACGGCCGGGCGATCAGCGCCCGGTAGCGGTCGTGGTTGGCGGCCGTGTCGGCGTGCAGGCCGGAGACGAAGACGATCCCGGAGACCTGCCGGTCCAGCAGCATCTCCACGTATTCGTCCTCGGTCACGCCGCCGGCGGTCTGGGTGCAGAGCACCGGGGTGAACCCGCTCTGCGCCAGTGTCGACTCGATGACCTGCGCGAACGCCGGAAAGATCGGGTTGTCCAACTCCGGCACCACCAGGCCGACCAGGCCGGCGCTGCGCTTGCGCAGTCGTGCCGGTCGCTCGTAGCCGAGCACGTCGAGTGCGGTGAGAACGGCCTGCCGGGTCTCCGGTGCCACGCCGGGGCGGTCGTTGAGCACCCGCGACACCGTGGCCTCGCTGACTTCGGCCTGTTGGGCGATGTCGGACAGTCGAGCGCGCATGTGCGGCACTGTAGCCCACCGGCAAGTTCTTGCGGGGCTCTCTGCAAGCCCTTCCATTATCTGCAACGTCTTGCTAACGTCCCCGCAACATACGGGAGCAGCGGTGCAGTATCGCTGCGCCGATCAGCAAGAACTTTCAGCTTTCCACTGGCGGGGCGTCCTTCCCCCGGCGGACCCGCCATGACGACAGGAGTACCGATGCGCATCCGTACCGCGGGTGTGGTCGCCGTTCTCGGCCTGGCGCTCGCCGCCTCCGGCTGCGGTGGCGACAACGACGAGCCGGCCACGAAGGAGACCCCCAAGGCCGCCGGCGGCAAACTGGTGATCTGGGCCGACGACAAGCGGACCGCGGCGCTCAAGCCGTTCGCCGAGAAGTTCGGCCAGGAGAACGGCGTCACCGTCGAGGTGCAGGCCGTCCCGAACGAGGACCTCCAGAACAACTTCGTGACCGTGTCGAGCCAGGGCGGCGGCCCGGACGTGGTGATCGGCGCGCACGACTGGATCGGCAACCTGGTCCAGAACGGCGCCATCGATCCGGTGCAACTGTCCGACGAGCAGAAGGCCGGCTTCAGCGAGAGCGCCGTCAAGGCCGTCACCTTCAACGGCCAGCTCTACGGCGTGCCGTACGCGCAGGAGAACCTGGCGCTGATCCGCAACACCGACCTGGCCCCCGAGGCCCCGAAGACGATCGAGGACCTGGTCGCCACGGGCAAGCAGCTCAAGGCGCAGAAGAAGGTCACCGAGACGCTCTGCCTCCAGGTCGGACAGAAGGGCGACGCGTACCACATCTACCCGCTGTACGCGTCGGCCGGCGGCTACCTCTTCGGCACCACGGCGAACGGGGACTACGACCCCAAGGACCTCGGTGTGGGCAAACCGGAGTCGATCGCCGCGTTCAAGAAGATCGCCGCGCTCGGCGAGAAGGGCGAGGGCGTGCTGAAGCGCTCCATCGCCGACACCAACGCGACCGCCACCTTCACCGGCAAGAAGTGCGCCTTCCTGGTCTCCGGGCCGTGGGCCACCGCCGACGTGAAGAAGGCCGGCATCACGTACGACATCTCCGCGGTTCCCGGCTTCGCCGACGGCAAGGCGGCCGCTCCGTTCATCGGCGTGCAGTCCTTCTACGTGGCGGCCAAGGGCAAGAACAAGGCGCTCGCCCAGGAGTTCGTCGTCAACTACGTCGCCAAGCCGGACCTGGCGGTGGCGCTCTACCAGGCCGACCCGCGCCCACCGGCGTTGACCGCCGCGCTGGACCAGGTCAAGGGCAGCGACCCGGACCTGGCCAAGTTCATCGAGGCCGGCAAGAACGGCCAGGTGCTCCCGGCCATCCCGGCGATGGCCGCGATCTGGGACCCGTTCGGCAAGGCGGAGGCCGCCGTCATCGGCGGCGCCGACCCGACCAGCACGGTCACCGCTGCCGGCAAGACGATCGCCGGTTCGATCAAATAATGAGTACGCCGCTGTCCGGCCCGGGAACTGCCCAGCAGGTCCCGGGCCGGGGGCCCACCGGGTCCCCGCGCACGTCCCGTACCGCGCGGAACCACGCGCCGATCACCGCGGCCGGCCTCGCCGCGAAGGTGATCCTGCTCGGCCTGGTGGCCGGCATCGCGATCTGGGCGGCGTTCCCGCTCGTGCAGGCCGAGCAGTGGATCGGCCTGGCGGTGCTGGCGCTGACCACCGCCGCGCTGTTCTACCTGTACGCGGGGCGCCGGCACGTACCGGCGAAGTATCTCGTCCCGGGCACGCTCTTCCTCATCGCCTTCCAGATCGTGCCGGTCCTCTACACCGCGAGCACGGCCTTCACCAACTTCGGCGACGGTCACCGGGGTACCAAGGACGACGCGATCGTCGCGATCCAGACCAGTTCGGTGCGGCAGGTCCCCGGTTCCACCCAGTACCCGCTCTCCGTCGCCACGAAGGGCGACCCCGCGACCGGCGCCCTGGTCTTCCTGATCACCGACCCGGCGACCGGCACCGTCTCGGTGGGCGACGACGACGGCCTGCGTCCACTCGATCCCGGCACGGTCACCGTCGCCACCGGCGGGAAGGTCACCGCCGCCGACGGCTACACCGTGCTGACCATCGGTCAGGCCGGTGCCCGTAGCAAGGACGTCACCGACCTGGTGGTGCCGACCGCCGGTGGCGCGTTGCGCTCGTCCGGCCTGTCCCGGGCGTACGAGGGCAAGGCCGTGCGGGCGTACGACGCCGGCTGCGACTGCGTCCGGGACAGCGACAGCGGCAAGACCTGGACCGCGGACGGCGAGGCCGGCGCGTTCGTCGCCACCGACGGCGAGCGCCTGGCCCAGGGGTGGCAGGTGAACGTCGGGCTGGCCAACTTCACCCGGGTACTCACCGACGAGCGGATCTCCGGACCGTTCCTCGGCACGCTGGTCTGGAACTTCGCCTTCGCGATCGGCTCCACCGGCGGCACGTTCATCCTCGGCATGCTGATCGCGCTCGCGCTGCACTCGCCCCGGATGCGGGGCACCAACCTCTACCGGATGCTGCTGATCCTGCCGTACGCCATGCCGTCGTTCGCGATGCTGCTGGTCTGGCGGGACATGTTCAACACCGACTTCGGGCTGATCAACAACCTGTTCGGGCTCGGCGTCGACTGGTTCGGCCAGGACTGGACGGCCCGCGCGGCGGTGATCCTGGTGCAGCTGTGGCTCGGCTACCCGTACATGTTCCTGGTCGCCACCGGCGCGCTCCAGGCCATCCCGCGGGAGTTGACCGAGGCCACCTCGGTCGACGGGGCCTCACCCTGGCAGTCCTTCCGGGCGGTCACCCTGCCGCTGCTGCTGGTCGCGCTCTCGCCGCTGCTGATCTCGTCGTTCGCGTTCAACTTCAACAACTTCAACGCGATCTACCTGACCACCGAAGGTGCGCCGTTCCCGGCGGACAACCCCAGCAACGGGGCCACCGACCTGCTGATCACCTACACCTACCGGCTGGCGTTCGGTGGACAGGCCGCACAGTTCGGCTTCGCCGCGGCGATCTCGCTGTTCATCTTCGCCATCGTCGCGGTGGTGTCGGCGGTCAGCTTCCGGCGGACCCGCCAACAGGAGGAGGTGTACGCGTGACCACGCTCATCAACCCTGGCCGCCCCGCGCGACGGCGGCGGAACCGCTGGATCGCCCAGGTCGGTTGGCGGCACCTGGTCGGCCTGCTCGGCGTGCTGTTCAGCCTCTTCCCGCTCGTGTTCGTCGTGTCGGCGGCGCTGAACCCGCTCGGCACCCTGTCGTCCACCGAGTTGGTGCCGACCGCCGGGGTGTCGTTCGAGAACTTCGGGGACCTGTTCGCGCGTACCGAGTTCGCGCACTGGTTCCTGAACTCGCTGCTCATCGCCGGCGGCGCCGCCTTCGCCTCGGTGTTCCTGTCGGCGCTCGCGGCGTACGCCTTCTCCCGGATGCGGTTCCGGGGTCGGCGGGTGGGGTTGCTGTCGTTGCTGTTGATCCAGATGTTCCCGCAGTTCCTGGCGATCGTGGCGATCTTCCTGATCTTCGGCACGATCACCGACCTGTGGCCGGCCGTCGGCTTCAACACCCCGTGGGGGCTGCTGCTGCTCTACCTGGGTGGTGCGCTGGGCGTGAACACCTGGCTGATGAAGGGCTTCTTCGACACCCTGCCCCGGGAGTTGGACGAGTCCGCCACCGTGGACGGGGCCTCGCACGTCCAGGTCTTCTTCCGGATCATGCTGCCGTTGGTGGCGCCGATCCTCGCGGTGACCGGGCTGCTCGCCTTCATCAACACCATCAACGAGTTCCTGATGGCGAGCGTCTTCCTGACCGACACGGACGCCAAGACGCTCGCCGTCGGCATGCGGGGGATGTTGCAGGGCGCCGAGCGGAACACCAACTTCGGCATCTTCGCGGCCGGCACCCTGCTCACCGCGATCCCGACGGTGCTGGTCTTCCAGTTTCTCCAGCGGTACATCGTCTCCGGACTGACCTCGGGGGCCGTCAAGGGATGAGCCGGGGGTGGTCAATCCCGGGGTGTCGCGGGGTAGGGTGCTTCGGCACCGCCCCAACGTTGCTCAGCGACAGCGGGCCAGCGAACGAGTGGCGCGCCTGCTTCACTAACCGCTGGTGGCCGCCCTTCATTCGCCGTCCGGTGCCGTTCCCGGGGAGACTCTCGTGCAATTGTCGATCTTGATGCCGGTTTACAACGAAGCGGAGCGCGTCGCGGAGGCCCTGAAGCAGGCCCTCGCGGTGCAGTACCCGTGCGAGATCGAGATCGTGGTGGTCAACGACGGCAGTACGGACGACACCGCCGAGATCCTCGGTCGGACCGACAACGCGCGACTGCGGATCGTGACGCATCCGCGCAACGCGGGCAAGGGTGCGGCGATCAAGACGGCGGTGGACAGCGCCCGGGGCGACTACATGGTGATCCTGGACGCCGACCTGGAGTACGACCCACAGGACATTCCGAAACTGTTGGCGCCGGTGTTGGACGGGCACGCGACCGTCGTCTATGGAAACCGCACCTTCGGCAGCCACAGCGCCTACAGTTTCTGGTACGTGGTCGGAAACCGTGGAGTGACGACGGCCGCGAACGTCCTGTTCAACTCCTACATCGGCGATCTGGAGACCTGCTTCAAACTGATGCCGGTGGAGCTGTACCGGTCGCTGGACATCCGGTCCCGCGGGTTCGGCATGGAGGCCGAGGTGACGGGCAAACTGCTGCGGCGTCGGATCCGCCCCTACGACGTGCCGATCACCTACCGGGCACGGGGCCGCGCCGAGGGCAAGAAGATCACCTGGCGGGACGGGGTGGAAGCGTTGTGGATCCTGGGCCGGGAACGGGCCCGCCGCCGTCCCGGCGGTGTCCCCGCCAAGACGCTCGCTGACCGATGACGGCCCCGAAACACCGGGACCACACCACCATCGCACGCGTCGTCGTGGCGCTCGTCGGGGTGGGCTGCCTGCTGCTGACCGCCCAGGGCGCCGTGCAGGCCACCGGCCGCGGCGTGGCCCTGATGCGGGACCGGGAATACGACGTAGGCGCCCACCAGCACCACGTGAACTACGAGACGCTCTGGCGTCAGTTCGTCGAACAGGTGCCGTCCGGCAGCCGGATCTCCCTCGTTCCGGCGCGGGCCAACAAGGACCTGTGGCATCAGCGACTGAGCGAGTTCGCCGCGTTGCACGGATGTGTGGTCGTCCAGGGGTCGCGGCGGGACTACTCGGTGGGCGTCGCCACTGTGGAGCCGAAACGGCCGTCCGGCGCCACCGTGCGGTTGGTCGTACGGAAGGTCGACTGACGACACATGGGTCTCACCCCGATTCTCGCCGTTCTCGCCCTCCTCACCGCCGGGTTCCCGCTGGCCTTCGCGATACTGCGCACCCCCTTCCTCGCGTTGCTCCTCGCACCCCTGGTGGCGGCGCTGTCGAGCACCGTCGCGGTGGTGCTGATGCTGGTCGTGGGCGGTCCACTCCCGCTCTGGATCGCCCTGGTGCTGGCCGCCGGCGCGGCGGGCGCCTGGTGGCTGTTGCGCCGCCCGGGCGAGCCGGTGCCGTACGGAGGGTGGCCGCACGTACTGCTGATCGCGCTGCCGCTGCTTCCGCCGTGCCTCCTGGTCTTCGAGCCGGCCTTCCAGTGGGACGCGCACTCCATCTGGTGGCTGCACGCCGGTTACTTCGCCAACGGCAGCGAGTACGCGCGTGCGGCGATCGGCAGCCCCGCCTTCGTCTTCTCGCACACCGACTACCCGCCACTCGCCTCCGCGCCCGCCGCGGCCGTGTGGAGCGTCGTCGAGCCGGACTTCCGTACCGCACAGCTCGTTGGCGCGACGGTCACCGTCTCCGCCATCGCGATGCTGGCCTACCTGGTCCGGCGCACGCTGGATCGGGTGTCCGCGCGAGTGGCCTGGCCGCTCGCCATCGCAGTGGGCCTGGCGTCCTGGTCGACCGCCTCGTACGGGGTGACCGGCGGGCTCGCCGACGCGCTCTGGTCCGCCGCCTTCGCCGGCGCGGTGGTGGCCCTGCTGCTCGGTGCCGATCCGCTGCGCCGACCCCTGTTGCCGCTGTTGCTGCTGAGCGTTGCGGCGCTCACCAAGAACGAGGGGCTGGTGGCCGCGGCGGGCGTCGCGCTGCTGGTCACCCTGCGGGCCCGCGCCGACCTGCGGCGCGCCGCGCTGGTCTGGCTGCCGGTGCTGGCCGGAGGTGCCTGGGCGGTGCTGGCCCGCCTTCTGGACGCCCAGTCGGACATCACCAACGGCGCCTCCCAGGACGCGGACATGGTGGAGCGGTTCCAGCTCACCATCGCGGCCCTGTGGGACGTGGTCGGTCCGGTGCTGGCGGGCGCTGCGGTGGTGGCACTACTCGGCACCCTGTTCCTGCGGGAGCGACGCCGTGCCGCCGGGCTGGCAGCGGACGGCTGGTTGTGGGCGGCCAACGGCTACTACCTGGCCGTCCTGGTCGGGACCTACCTGTCCGGTCCGAACGACATCGAGTGGTGGCTGATCACCTCGGTGGAACGGGTGACGCTGCCGGTGCTGCTCCTGTCGGCGGTGAGCCTCGCCGGATGGGTCGCCGCCGCGTTCGGCGACGGTCACCCGGCGGGGTCGCGACCGGCGATCGACGAGCCGCGCGAGCCGGCGCTATCGGGCGCAACCCCGAAGGCGCCCGGCTGATCGGTGCCCGTCGGCGGTTCCCACTACTACGAACCGTCGTTCATAGGGAAGGATGGCGGCTGTGGAAGCTCTCAGACTCATCCTTCTCTACGTCCATCTGATCGGGTTCGCCCTGCTGCTCGGCGGCTCGATCGCCCAATACATCAGCGGCCGGCTGCGAATCAACCCGGCCATGCTGTGGGGTGCGGTGATCCAGCTCCTGACCGGGCTCGGCCTGTCCGCTCCGCTGCGCGACGGCGACGAGCCGGCACCGGCAAAACTTGTGACGAAGTTGGTTATCGCCCTGCTGATCTTCGTCATGGTCTTCTTCTCCCGTAAGCGGGACGCGGTCAACCGCGGCCACTTCCTCGCGATCGTCGGCCTGACCCTGGTCAACGCGGCGGTGGCGGTCTTTTGGCGGTAACGTCCGAGGGGGGAACCACACCCCGCAAACCGGACTTCGACGACACCTTGGTGCTCGGATAACAGCACGAAGAGTGATGTGCCCCACGCAAGGGTTACACCCGGGTAACAGGCGTTCAACAGTCGTGCACGATTGTCGGCCGGTGGGTGGGCGCGGGCGTACGCTCCCGTCCGTAACGTGGGACAGCCGGCGGCACACCCGCAGGTCGGCTGATGGGCTGCCACCGCACTAGGCGCGGTGTGCAATGGGAAGGAGACGTCTTGCGCTCGGTGCGTGGGATGCGGATCGCTTCGATCCTCGCGGTGGGTGGGCTCGCGCTCAGCGCCGCCGCGTGTGGCGAGGCCCCCGATGATGACAAGAACGCCGGCAGTGGCGCCAAGAAGTACAGCGCCTGCATGGTGACCGACGTCGGCGGCATCGACGACAAGTCGTTCAACACCTCGGCCTGGAAGGGTCTCCAGGAGGCCAAGGCCGCCAACGACAACATCGACATCAAGTACGTCGCGTCGAAGGCCGAGGCCGACTACGAGCCCAACCTGACGCAGTTCGTCAACCAGAAGTGCGACTTCATCCTGGCCGTCGGCGGCCTGATGCAGAACGCCACCTCGAAGATCGCCAAGGCGAACCCGAACCAGGTGTTCGGCATCGTCGACGCCAACCCGGGTGACGCCAACGTCTACCCGATGCAGTTCGACACCGCCCAGGCCGCCTTCCAGGCCGGCTACCTCGCCGCCGGGATGAGCAAGTCCGGCAAGGTGGGCACCTACGGTGGTCTGCCGATCCCGCCGGTGACGATCTTCATGGACGGCTTCGTCGACGGCGTGGCGTACTACAACAAGACCAAGAACAAGAACGTCCAGGCGCTCGGCTGGAACAAGGAGACCCAGAAGGGCTCCTTCACCAACGACTTCGCCAAGCAGGACGAGGGCAAGAAGGTCTCCGACGCGCTGGTCGCCCAGGGTGCGGACATCATCATGCCGGTCGCCGGTGGCTCGGGCCTCGGCACCACCGCGGCGGCCAAGGCGTCGGGCGGCAAGTACAACACCATCTGGGTGGACGTCGACGGCTGCGAGAGCACCCCGGACTGCGCCGCGATCATCACCACCGTGGTGAAGAACATCCCGGAGGCCGTCAAGGAGGCCGTCGTCAAGGCGGCCGGTGGTGAGAAGCTCCAGGCCAACCCGGGCTTCGTCGGCACCCTGGCCAACACCGGTGTCTCGATCGCCCCGTACCACGACTTCGACGGCAAGGTTCCGGCCGAGCTGAAGTCCGAGGTCGACAAGATCAAGGCGGACATCGCCGCCGGCACCATCACCGTCACCTCGAAGGCTCAGCCGACCAAGTGACGTCCGGCGGACCTCTCCGGTGAGATCATCGGAAGGTCTGCGGGGCACAGGTACGACCGATCGGCCGCTTCGGCCCTGCGGGTGACCGTGGGGTCGGAGCGGCCGATCGCGCACCGCGTCGGCCAGGCCGCTCCGGTCCGCTCGACGGCAGCTAGGCTGCACCATCGCTCGCACTCCAGGAGGTTGCGCTGAGACTCGAACTGCGCGGCATCACCAAGCGGTTCGGTGATCTGGTCGCCAACGACCACATCGATCTGACGGTGGAGCCTGGAGAGATCCACGCCCTGCTCGGCGAGAACGGCGCGGGCAAGTCGACCCTGATGAACGTGCTCTACGGGCTCTACCAGCCCGACGAGGGCGAGATCCTGGTCGACGGCACGCCGCTGAAGCTGAAGGGGCCGTCCGACGCGATCGCGGCCGGGATCGGCATGGTGCACCAACACTTCATGCTGGTGCCGGTGTTCACCGTCGCCGAGAACATCATGCTCGGCGCGGAACAGGTCCGGGGCGGCATCGCCGGTTTCCTGGACCGGCGGCGGGCCCGACGCGAGGTCACCGAGGTGTCCGAGCGCTACAACCTGCGGGTCGACCCGGACGCGGTGATCGAGGACCTGCCGGTCGGCATCCAGCAGCGGGTGGAGATCGTCAAGGCGCTCACCCGCGACGTCGACCTGCTCATCCTGGACGAGCCGACCGCGGTGCTCACCCCGCAGGAGACCGAGGAGCTGTTGACGGTCATGCGGTCGCTGAAGGCGGCCGGCAAGTCGATCGTCTTCATCACCCACAAGCTGGGTGAGGTCAAGGCCATCGCCGACCGGATCACGGTGATCCGGCGCGGTAAGACGGTCGGCACGGCCACACCGGAGACCAGCCGGGACGAGCTGGCCGCGCTGATGGTCGGCCGCAGCGTGCGACTCACCGTCGAGAAGTCGCCGGCCACGCCGGGCGAGCCGGTGCTGGAGGTGGCCGGGTTGGTCGTCGACGACGACCGGCAGGTCCGGGCGGTCGACGGGGTGGACCTGACCGTACGCGCGGGTGAGGTGCTCGGCGTGGCGGGCGTGCAGGGCAACGGCCAGACCGAGCTGATCGAGGCGATCATGGGCCTGCGCCCGGTGCTCGCCGGCACGGTCAGCCTGGCCGGTGACCGGATCGACGGCTGGGCGACCAAGAAGGTGCTCCGCGCCGGAGTCGGCTACGTGCCCGAGGACCGCAGCGTGGACGGCCTGGTCAAGGAGTTCAGCGTCGCCGAGAACCTGGTGCTGGACATCTACGACCGGCCGCCGTTCGGTGCCGGGCTCGCGCTCAAGCCCGACGCCATCGCGTCCTCGGCCAAGGAGCGGATCGAGCAGTTCGACGTGCGCACCTCATCGGCGGAGGCGGCGGTCGGCACCCTCTCCGGCGGCAACCAGCAGAAGGTGATCGTGGCGCGGGAGCTGTCCCGGCCGCTGAAGCTCTTCATCGCCGCCCAGCCCACCCGTGGCGTGGACGTCGGGTCGATCGAGTTCATCCACAGCCAGATCATCCACGAGCGGGACATCGGCACCGCCGTCATGGTGGTCTCCAGCGAGCTTGACGAGGTGGTCGGGCTGGCCGACCGGATCGCGGTCATGTACCGCGGGCGGATCATCGGCATCGTCGACCCGGACACCCCGCGCGAGGAGATCGGTCTGCTGATGGCCGGCGTCAGCCCGGGCGCCGCCGCCGAGACCGGCCCGGCGACCGCCGCTGGCGAGACCCGCCCGGTCGACGGCACGGTGACCGACGGGGGCCCGGCGAGCGCCGACGGTTCCGCGAGCGAGGACGAGGCATGACCACCAACCCCAACCCGCAGTCGGGCTCCCCGGACAAGGAACCGGCGAGCGAGGCGCAGGCGGCGCAGAACGCCCTCGGCAACACCGAACGGGCCGACACGACCACCACGGAGAAGACGCCGGAGCCGAAGCCGTCCCTGGGCCGGCTCTTCCTGGACAATCTCTGGGCGGCCAACACCTTCACGGTGACCCTGCTGTCGCTGGTGCTGGCGATCGTCGTCGGCGCGGTGCTGATGATCGTCTCCGACCCGGACGTCCTGCACACCTACTCATACATCACCGCCCGCCCGTCGGACGCGTTCAGGTCGAGTTGGACACTCGTGAGCGAGGCGTACGCGAACCTGTTCAAGGGTTCGATCTTCGACCCGGAGGCGTTCTCCGGGTGGCTGGACGGCAGCAACGGCTGGCAGGCCGTGCTCGCGCCGATCTCCGAGACGCTGACGTACGCCGCGCCGCTGGTCTTCACCGGCCTGGCGGTGGCGCTGGCCTTCCGGGGCGGCCTGTTCAACATCGGCGCGCAGGGCCAGGCCACCGTGGGCGTGATCCTCGCCGCGCTGGCCGGCTTCCTGCTGCCGCTGCCGCCCGGTCTGCACCTGCTGGTGGCGGTGCTCGCCGGCGCGCTGGGCGGGGCGATCTGGGGCTTCATCCCGGGCATCCTGAAGGCGCGGACCGGCGCCCACGAGGTGATCATCACGATCATGCTCAACTACGTCGCCACGTACTTCCTGACCTGGCTGATCGTGCAGAACGGCGTGCAGGACCCGACCCGGACCGACGCGATCAGCAAGGCGGTCGACACCTCCGCGCAGCTGCCGCGCCTGCTCGGCGACAACCTGCGGGTGCACGCCGGCATCCTGCTGGCCGTGCTCGCCACCTGGGCGGTGGCGTGGCTGCTCAACCGCTCCACGCTCGGCTTCGAGCTGCGGGCCGTGGGCCACAACCCGGACGCCGCCCGTACCGCCGGCATCAGCGTCACCCGGACGTTCGTCCTGATCATGGTGATCGCCGGGGTGCTGGCCGGCCTGGGCGGCTCGAACATGGTGCTCGGCTCGACCGCCAGCGCGTTGACCCCGCTGGTGGTCGCGCAGATCGGCTTCGACGGAATTCTGGTGGCGCTGCTCGGCCGCCTGAAGCCGTGGGGCGTGCTGCTGGCCGCGCTGCTGTTCGGTGCGCTCCAGGCGGGAGGTAACCGGATGCAGTCGTACTCCGGTATCTCTCTGGAGTTGGTCACGGTGCTCCAGGCGCTGATCGTCATCTTCATCGCCGCGCCGGCTCTGGTGAAGGCGATCTTCCAGCTCCGGGCCGCACGGGCCGCCCGGTTGCAGACGAGCCTGGCGAAGGGCTGGTAACGCATGTCCACCATGGCTGTCCCCGACGTCGCCGTCGGAGTCGATGAGGGATTCTGGACCCGTAGCCGCAAGGTCGGCCTCACGCTGACGGTGCTCGGCCTGCTGGCGGCGGTGCTGTTCGGGGCCCTGGCGACCGACCAACAGGCCCGGTTCACGCTCAGCGACGACGCGGCCGGGGCCGCGTTGGAGATCAACGGCACGATCGGCGCGATCCTGTTCGGGGTCATCACGCTCGCCGCCGGGGTGGCGCTGCTGGCCGGTGTGCCGAAGCGGTGGTTCCTGCCGGTGCTCGGCGTCGGGCTGGTCGGCTTCGTGCTCTCCTTCCTGTGCTGGCAGGTCTCCGCCGCGCCGACCGGGCAGAACTTCATGCCGCTGGTCAACATCATCCGGGGCACGTTCATCCTGGCCCTGCCGCTGATCTTCGGCGCGCTCGCCGGGGTGCTCTGCGAGCGGTCCGGCGTGGTCAACGTGGCCATCGAGGGTCAGCTGCTGATGGGCGCGTTCAGCGGCGCGCTCTTCGGCAGTATCTTCGGCAGCGTCTGGGTGGGCCTGGTCGCCGCCGCCATCGGTGGCGCGTTCATCTCGCTGCTGCTGGCCGTCTTCTCGATCCGCTACCTGGTCGACCAGACGGTCATGGGCATCGTGCTGAACCTGCTCGCGGTCGGTGTCACCGGCTTCCTCTACGAGCGGCTGATGCAGACCGACGCGGAGAAGTACAACAGCGCCCCGCGCTTCAGCAACTGGGAGATCCCGCTGCTCAAGGACATTCCGGTGCTCGGGCCGGCGCTGTTCCGGGGCAACATCTTCCTCTACCTCGGCCTGCTGCTGGTGCTGGTGATCCACATCGGGCTGTTCCGGACCCGGTGGGGCCTGCGGACCCGATCGGTGGGCGAGCACCCGATCGCCGCCGACACGCTCGGCGTCAAGGTGCTGCGGGTGCGGTACCGCAACGTGCTGCTGGCCGGGGTGGTCGCGGGTATCGGTGGCGCCTCCTACACGCTGGCGCTCTACTCGTTCACCAAGAACATGATCGGCGGTAAGGGCTTCATCGCGCTGGCCGCGCTGATCTTCGGCAGGTGGAACCCGACGGGGGCGCTGCTCGCCGCGCTCTTCTTCGGCTTCGCGGACCAGCTCGCCACCTACCTGAGCGCGATCAACAGCTCGATCCCCAGCCAGTTCCTGGCCATGCTGCCGTACCTGGCGACCATTCTGGCGGTGGCCGGTCTGGTCGGCCGGGTCCGGGCGCCGGCGGCGGACGGCAAGCCGTACATCAAGGGCTGACAGCAGCAGGCGTGCCCGGCAGGACTCTCCTGCCGGGCCGGAGGCCGATCGTCGAAGATCGGTAATGCCCCAGATCACGCCGATCTTGCACTTTCTGTTGGTTATATGAGTGGAATGCGCCTTATGGTGGGACAGAAACTGCAAGATCGCGGAGCGGGGGCAGTGTGGGCGCGGCGATCATCGGATTGTGGTGCCCGGATTGGCGACTTGTGGGCGTTTTGCTGCCCACCACGACTCCATGATCGGCGAGGTGGGGCCGGTTGACGAGCAGCCGCTCCGCCCAACGCAGTGGCAACGCGGCAGTGTGATCACCGTGCACCCCTCCTGGCCGTGGCTAGCCGAGGTCGGGGACCCCGCCCTGCCCGCGCCTGACCTGGGCCGCTTGGGCAGAATGGCGGCATGACCGACATTGACTGGGCGCGGCTGCGCGCTGCCGCCACCGAGGCGATGCGGCACGCGTACGCGCCGTACTCGACCTTTCCCGTCGGCGCCGCCGCGCTTGTCGACGACGGTCGCGTGGTCGTCGGCTGCAACGTGGAGAACGCCGCGTACGGGGTGACGCTCTGCGCCGAGTGCGGGGTGGTGTCCAGCCTGCACGCCACCGGTGGCGGTCGACTCGTCGCGCTCTCCTGCGTCGACGCCACCGGTGAGCCGCTGATGCCGTGCGGCCGGTGCCGGCAACTGCTGTGGGAGCACGGCGGTCCGGAGTGCCTGATCGAGTCGAAGACCCGCCCGCTTCGGATGGCCGAGCTGCTGCCGCACGCCTTCGGCGTGGAGGATCTGGAGGCGGTCACCGGTGAGACGCCGGTACCGGTCGTCCCGGAGCGGCTGGCCGCCTGGCGGGGCCGCGGCACCGTCTTCGTGCACCCGGACCTGTCCGCCGGACAGCAGGTCTGGACGGCGTACTGGGAGCGCTCGGCCGGGGACGACGCGGGCGCCGAGACCGGTGTGCTGGAGGAGGCACCCAGCTGGGACGACCCAGCCGAGGCGATCACCTGGGGAATGGCCCGGACGCCCCGGGTCGTCGTGGTGGACGAGACCGGCACGATCTTCTGGGCGGGCGAGGGGGAGCCGCCTCTGGAGATCCCGGTTCGGTGGTCTGCTGCTTGAGGTTGGGGGATTGGGCCGACCGTGCCCGGCTCCGGGCGGTCAGGCTTGATCCCTCCGCCGGGCACGGTCGGCCCAATCCCGACCTGGTCGCCGGCCGTGGGTCGGTACCCCCAGAGAACTAGGAAGATCTTTCTGATGAGTAGTGGTTTTGCGGCTGTTGATGTTATTCGTGTTAAGCGGGACGGGGGGGTGCTGTCGGACGCGCAGATCGACTGGGTGATGGACGCGTACACCCGGGGGGTCGTCGCCGACGAGCAGATGTCTGCGCTGGCCATGGCCATCCTGCTCAATGGCATGACCGGCCCGGAGATTGCCCGGTGGACCGCCGCGATGATCGCCAGCGGTGAGCGACTCGACCTCTCGGCGGTACGGCGTCCCACCGTCGACAAGCACTCGACCGGTGGCGTCGGTGACAAGATCACGCTGCCGCTCACTCCGTTGGTCGCCGCCTGCGGCGCCGCCGTTCCGCAGCTCAGCGGGCGCGGTCTCGGGCACACCGGCGGCACGCTGGACAAGCTGGAGTCCATCCCGGGCTGGCGGGCGGCGCTGACCAACGACGAGTTCATCAGCCAGCTCGGCGAGGTCGGCGCGGTGATCTGCGCGGCCGGTGCGGGACTCGCCCCCGCCGACCGCAAGCTGTACGCGCTGCGCGACGTGACCGGCACCGTCGAGGCGATCCCGTTGATCGCCAGCTCGATCATGAGCAAGAAGATCGCCGAAGGCACCGGGGCGTTGGTCCTCGACGTCAAGGTCGGCTCGGGCGCCTTCATGAAGTCCGTCGACCAGGCCCGCGAGCTGGCCCGCACCATGGTGGAGCTGGGTGGCGCGCACGGCGTACGCACGGTCGCCCTGCTCACCGACATGTCGACCCCGCTCGGCCTGGCCATCGGCAACGCCGTCGAGGTGACCGAGTCGGTCGAGGTGCTGGCCGGGGGTGGGCCCGCCGACGTGGTGGAGCTGACCCTCGCGCTGGCCCGGGAGATGCTCGACGCCGCCGGCCTGCCGGACGCCGACCCGGAGGCCGCCCTGCGCGACGGCCGGGCGATGGATTCGTGGCGGGCGATGATCCGGGCGCAGGGCGGCGACCCGGACGCGCCGATGCCGACCGCCGGCGAGGTCGAGGTGGTCCGGGCCGATCGGGACGGATACGTGGCGGCCGTCGACGCGTACGACATGGGGGTTGCGGCCTGGCGGCTCGGCGCGGGCCGGGCCCGCAAGGAGGACCCGGTCAGCGTGCCGGCCGGGGTGGTGTTGCACAAGCGGCCGGGTGACGCGGTGCGGGCGGGCGACCCGCTTTTCGAGCTCCGCGCCGAGGACCCGGCGCGAATTCCGGCGGCTCTGGCGGAGGCAACTCGCGCGGTGCAGATTGCACCGACCGCGCCGGCCGGCACGCCCCTGGTCATCGAGCGGATCGGCTGACCGAACAGGGGTCGGGGTGGCGTGGTGCCGGTCCCCTGGGAGCGCTATTGTCGCAGGCCAAAGGCGTCGCGTGCAGACAGGAAGTTGCCCCGTGACCGTACCTGCCCCCGACCCCCGCGAGGTGCGTGAGGCGAGCCTGGACGAGTTGTCCCGGCTCGACCTGCCGCTGCCGCCCGCCCAGTTCCCGCTCGTGTGGGAGCCGGGCGACGAGATCGAGCTGCGCCCCCGGGCCGAGATCGAGGCGCGCATCGCCGTGCTGCACCTCATCCTGGCCCGCTGCTTCGGGATGCCTCCGCAGGCGGCGATGAGCTGGCTGCTCGGCTCGCACCTGGTCGAGATGGTCACTCCGCCGGAGTGGCAGTTCGTGATGGGCGGCAAGGGCGACCACCGCTCGTTCGTGCTGCACCACGACGCGCTCTTCGCGCTCACCTGGGTGCTGGGGTTGAGCAAGCAGCTCGACCCGACCCTGTCGGTGGACGAGCGGCTGGTCGAGCGGCTGCCGCACATCGCCGAGGGGGAGACCTTCGGCAACTGGCAGTCCCGCATCCTCGCCGCGCCGCAGCACCCCGCCGACGCGGCCGCCCTGCTCGACCTGCACTACTGCCTGGACTGGGCGTACCTGGAGTCCGAGCGGATGGGCCGCCCGCTGCCGGGCCTGGTCGACGCCAACGCGATCGGGCAGCGGCGCTGGGCCCTGGAGTGGGCGGTGATCCTGCGCGGGCCGTACCACGACGAGCCGCCCGGCTGGGAAGAGGTCGACCTCTCCACCTGAGGTCAGCGGGGTCGGTAGGCGTCCAGCCGGACCGCCACCGACACCCGGACGGGCTCGGGCAGGGCGGCCAGCCGTTCGGCGAGCACGGCCGGTTCGGTGTGCCAGGCGCTCGGACCCATCCCGACCAGCGTGGCGACCTCCGGTCGGGTCAGGGCCAGCTCCGCGCGGTGCACCGTCGAGCCGATCGGCGCGAAGTGACCGCCCAGCGTGGCGGTCACCCGGTCGGCCTTGTCCGGGTCGACCCGCAGCAGGCGCAGGGCGTCCACCAGTTCGGTGAGGTGCTCGGCGGCCGGCGTCACCACCAGCAGCGTGCCGTCGCGGTCGAGCACCCGGTGGAACTCCGGGCCGTTGCGCGGCGCGAAGACGTTCAGCAGCACGGCCGCCGCGCCGTCGGCCAGCGGCAACCGCTGCCAGGTGTCGGCCAGCGCCGCGGCCGCCCGGGGGTGCGCCCGCGCCGCGCGCCGCAGCGCCGGCTTGGAGACGTCCAGGGCCAGACCCACGGCGTCCGGCAGCGCCGCCAGCACCGCGCCGAGGTAGCGGCCCGTGCCCGCGCCGACGTCCACCACCAGGGGGTACGCGTCAGAGTCCGCGATCGGCGCTCCGACCCGTACCCCCGATGTTGCGTCCTTTGCTCTGCTTACCTCCACGCGGCACTGCGGTGCGGAAAGTGTTGCGTCGGTGTAAGCAGAGCAAAGGGCGGCAGCAGGGGGTGCGGGGGGCGTCGCGCCCGGTCGCGGGGCTGTCTCCGGCGGGGCGGCGGGAGGGGGTGCGGCGGGCGTCGCGCGAAGTCGCGCGACCGCTTCCGTGCTGGCGGCGGCGAGCGCGGCCGAGATGATGTCGTAGTGGCCGGCGGCCTGGAATTCCGCGCGTGCGGCGACCATCTCGGCGCTGTCTCCGGCGTGCGGTGACCGACCGGTGAGCAGGTTCACGTAGCCCTGACGCGCGACGTCGAAGGTGTGCCGGCGCGGACAGCGCAGCGCGCGGGCAGTGCCGGCGGTCGTCTCGGCCAGCGGCTCGCCGCAGACCGGGCAGCTCAGCCGGTCGAGGATGCGCTGGTCCACGTCAGGCCGCCAACGTGTCTGATGCGCGCATACCGGGCAGCCTAACGAGCCGCCCCGCTCCGGCCGCCCAGGGCCGCTGACTAGGGTCTGAGCATGGTCGCAACTATCCGGTACGAGGACATCGTCAAGGTCCCGAAGGCGCTGCTGCACGATCATCTCGACGGTGGGCTCCGCCCGGCGACGATCGTCGAGCTCGCGGCGGAGGTGGGACACGAGCTGCCCACCACCGACCCGGAGGCGCTCGGCCGTTGGTTCGTGGAGGCGGCCGACTCGGGGTCGCTGGAGCGCTACCTGGAGACGTTCGCGCACACCGTGGCGGTCATGCAGACCGGGCCGGCGCTGCGTCGGGTGGCCCGCGAGTGCGCGCTGGACCTGGCCGCCGACGGCGTCGTCTACGCCGAGGTCCGCTTCGCTCCCGAGCAGCACCTGGAGCGGGACCTGACCCTGGACGAGGTGGTCGAGGCCGTGCTGGCCGGGTTCGCCGAGGGGACCGCCCAGGCTGTCGAGGCCGGTCTGACCATTCGGGTGGGCACGTTGCTCACCGCCATGCGGCACGCGGCCCGCTCGCAGGAGATCGCCGAGCTGGCCGTGCGGCACCGGGACGCCGGCGTGGTCGGGTTCGACATCGCCGGCGCCGAGGCGGGCTTCCCGCCCACCCGCCACCTGGACGCCTTCGAATACCTCCAGCGGGAGAACTTCCACTTCACCATCCACGCCGGTGAGGCGTTCGGGCTGCCGTCCATCTGGCAGGCGATCCAGTGGTGCGGCGCGGACCGGCTCGGTCACGGCGTACGGATCGTGGACGACATCGGGCCGGAGGGCACGCTCGGCCGGCTGGCCGCGTACGTCCGGGACAAGCGGATCCCGCTGGAGCTGTGCCCGTCGTCGAACGTGCAGACCGGTGCGGTGGCCTCGATCGCCGAGCACCCGATCGGCCTGCTGCGGGACCTGCGGTTCCGGGCCACCGTCAACACCGACAACCGGCTGATGAGCGGCACGTCCATGTCCCGGGAGATGTCGCTGCTGGTGGAGACCTTCGGCTACGGCTGGCGTGAGTTGCAGTGGTTCACCATCAACGCGATGAAGAGCGCCTTCATCCCGTTCGACGAGCGGCTGCGGATCATCGACGAGGTGATCAAGCCGGCGTACGCCAAGCTGCTGGCCTGAACCGCGTCAGCCGTGCGGGTGGTCCGGTCGGTGGTGGGTGTGGTGGCCGGCGAGCAGGCCGGCCACCCGGCGCAGCACCTCCCGGGCCCGGGCCGCCTCGGCGCCCAACCCGGTCTGCCGGCGTAGCACCTCAGGCTCGGCCCGCAGCAGGGCCACGCCGCGCCGGACCAGCACCCGGGGCGCCTTGCGCTGCTCGGACAGGTCCCGGGCCAACCGGCGCAGGAACGTCGCCCCGCGCGGTCGACGCAGCGCGTACGCCCCGGCGAGCAGTCCGCGCCGGCGGCACTCCTCGACGATCTCGGCGGCGAAAATCCCTTCGGCCACGAAAAGTGGCGATCCGTCGACATCAAATGGCCGGGTGGCTACCCGTCGATCCGCGCCGATCGCATAAACCGGCACATCGGCTCGACCCTCGCGGGCCAGTTGCGCAATCGTTTCGACGGCCGTCAAGGCGTCCCAGGACTGCGGTGATTCCCAATCGACCTGGCCGTTTCGTCGCGGCAACGTAGGGTCATCGCCGTCTTTGTAGAAGTCGTCAAGGCACAGCACAGGCAGACCAGTTTGCTGCGCTATGTACGACTTTCCGGAGCCTGAGGGGCCGGCGAGCAGGACAACACGATGGGGATGATCCATTACCTTCAGTTACTCCGGCCAGACGGACTGCTATCAAATCGCATCAACATCTCATCACACCTTCGGCGGGTGACAACCTGGGCTTTCTTCTTGCCGGGCGGCGTGATGGAATCTCGGGGGTCCGACCCGCCGGGTCGGTCGCTGGGCGTTGCCCGGGGCAACGCGTTCAAGCTGTAATCGCGAGGGCGGTGACGTGAGCAAACGGCCAAAGACGGCGGGCTCCTTCCTGTCGCGGCTGCGCCGGCCGGCCAGCCGACTCCGGGACATGCCGATCTGGTCCAAGCTCGGTCTCATCATGATCGTGCCGACCATCGCCACGGTCGTCGTGGGTACCAGTGGTCTCGTCGACCACCTGGAGACGCTCAACAATGCCAACCGGGCCGGCGACCTGGCCAATCT
Source organism: Micromonospora sp. WMMD729 (assembly GCF_049315225.1). Lineage (NCBI taxonomy): Bacteria > Bacillati > Actinomycetota > Actinomycetes > Micromonosporales > Micromonosporaceae > Micromonospora > Micromonospora sp. WMMD729. The sequence goes on from NZ_CP186059.1 coordinate 581,057, forward strand.
GTCGAGCTACTCGGGTGACCTGGTCGACAAGCTCCAGGACGAGCGGACCTCCGCCGTCCTGCTGCTGCAGGCGACCGGGACCCAGCCGAAGGCGCAGTACCAGGAGGCCTACAACCGGGCGAACACCCGGGTCGACCAGACGATGACGCCGTACCGGCAGCAGCGGGGCGACGTGGAGGACCTGCCGGGCAGCCTCGAGGGCCTGCTGGGCGGCATCGACCAGAGCCTGAAGGACCTGCCGGGCGTCCGCAGCCAGGTGTTCAACGGCAAGCTCAAGCTCGCCGAGGCCGTCCAGGCGTACGAGGGTCTGATCAACGACCTGCTCGCCATCCGCGACTCCGCCACCCAGCTCGCCGGTAACAACGAGCTGAGCGACAAGATGCGGGCCGCGGCGGCGGTCGCCCGGGAGAAGGAATTCCTCTCGCTCCGCCGGGTCGTCGTGCACCGCGCGCTCGGCGTGCAGGGCGGGCAACGGTTGACCCCGGCGCTCCGCACCGACTACATCGCCAGCGGCACCGGCCAGCAGCAGGCGCTGCAGAGCTTCAAGGCGGTGGCCAGCCCCGACGAGGCGAAGTTCCACGACCAGACGGTCGCCGGCGGTGACCGCCGCGAGGCGCAGAACTACATCGGCTGGATCGACGGCAACACCACCGGTGACATGCGCGGCGCCCCGTTCGGCCCGGACCAGTGGGAGTCGGCCATGACGGCCAACGCCAAGCTGATCCGCGCCGTCGAGACGAAGCTCGACGGTGACGTGGTCGCCGAGGCCGACAGCATCCGGTCGGACGTCCAGCGCCAGGTGTTCCTGGAGACCGGCCTGCTGCTGAGCATGCTGCTGCTGGCCATCCTCTTCGCGTACCTGGTGGCCCGCTCGATGGCCCGGTCGCTGCGCGAGCTGCGCCAGGGCGCTCTCTCCGTCGCCCAGTACGGCCTGCCGCAGGCGGTGGCCCGACTGCGTGACCCGCAGGTCGTCGGGCAGCTCTCCCCGGTGCAGTTGGCCAACCAGATCGCCGAGCCGCTGCCGGTCCGCAGCAAGGACGAGTTCGGTCAGGTGACCGAGGCGTTCAACGCCGTCCACCTGGAAGCCGTCCGGACGGCCGCCGAGCAGGCGGCGCTGCGCGCCTCCGTCGCGACCATGTTCGTCAACCTGGCCCGTCGTTCGCAGATCCTGGTCGACCGCCTCATCGGGCACCTCGACCGGCTGGAGCGCGGCGAGGAGGACCCGGACCGGCTGGCCGAGCTGTTCCAGCTCGACCACCTGGCCACCCGGATGCGCCGCAACGACGAGAACCTGCTCGTGCTCGCGGGCGCCGACTCCACCCGTGTGCAGCGTGAGCCGGCGGCGCTCATCGACGTGCTGCGCGCCGCGCAGTCCGAGGTCGAGCACTACACCCGCATCGAGTTCGGTGTCATCGACCGGGACATCGAGGTCGCCGCGCACGCGGTCAACGACCTCGTGCACCTCGTCGCCGAGCTGTTCGACAACGCCACCGCGTTCTCCCCGCCGGACTCGCAGGTCATGGTCGAGGCCCGCCGGGTCGGCGACCGCGCCTCGCTCTACGTCGAGGACCGCGGCATCGGCATCAGCCGCGAGCAGCTGCACGAGCTCAACGACAAGCTCGCGACGCCGCCCCAGGTGGACGTGGCCGTCTCCCGGATGATGGGCCTGGTCGTGGTCGCCCGCCTGGCCTCGCGGCACGGCGTACGCGTCGAGCTGCGACCCGGCTCCGACCGTGGCACGGTCGCCGATGTGACCCTGCCCACCTCGGTGCTGGTACCCCGGGCGCTCTCCGGCCGGGTCCAGCAGCCGCCGGCCCTGCCCGCCGCCGGACCGCAGTCCGCCGCGCCGTCGCCGGTCCTCGGCGCACTGCCGGCGCTGGGCAACGGGGCACGCCCCGGCGAGTCCGGCAACCAGGTCACCCTCGGCGGTCGGCCGTTCGACCCGGCGTCGCGCAACGGTTCCGGCGCGCCCGCCAACACCGGTGGGTACCGCTCGATGCCCGCCTGGTCGGACCTGACGGGCGCGAGCGCGACGAACGGCGTCAACGGCGGCGACGGGTTCACCCCCCGGACGTCCAACGGGCAGTCCATCGACCCGCTGCCGCAGCGTCGGGCCGGCGACGAGCCGAACGGCGGCCAGCAGCCGAGCATCCCCCGGCAGCTGCCCAGCAGCCCGGAGGCGCAGCCGTACTCGGCGCCGCCGGTCTCCGCCCAGCCCTACTCGGGTGCCCCGGTCTCGGCCTCGCCGGCGTCCGGCCAGCCGTACTCCGGCCAGCCCTACTCGGGCGCGCCGTACGGCAGCCCGCCGGTGTCCGCCGCGCCCGCCTCCGGTCAGCCGTACGCCGGTCCGCCGGTGTCCGCGTCGCCCGTCTCGGCCTCCCCGGCCTCCGGTCAGCCGTACTCGGCGCCGCCGGCCACCGGCCAGTCGTTCAGCGGCTTCACCCCCCGGTCCGCCCCGCCCGCCCCGGCGCCCAGCACCCCGGCGCCGCCGGCCTGGCCGCCGGTGCCCGGCGGCGAGCGGGACCCGCAGACCCCGCCGGTGCCCGAGCGGCTCGCTGCCGCCCTGGACATGACGACGGAGCTGCCCCGGGTGCCGCGCCCCGGCGACCAGCCGACCACCGCGGCCCAACCGAGCGTCGCGGCCCAGCCGCCGGCTCCCGCGCCGCAGGCGTCGCCGGCACCGTCGACGCCGGCTCCGGCAGCGTCGTCGCCCCGCCCGGCGCCGCAGCAGCCGCAGGCCCAGAACCGCCAGCGGTACGCGGACGAGACCATGGAGCTGCCGATCTTCCGGGAGCTCGAGTCCGCCTGGTTCCGTACCCGCCGTCCGGGTCCGGAGGAGGCCGGCGCCGCACCGGCGACGAACGGCGCCGACGCGACTCAGCAGTTCGCCACGGTCGATGCCACCGGTCGGGCAGTCAAGACACCACCCGGAACGACAGGTAACACACCGATGGCAGACACTCCGACGGCCGGAGGAGCGCCGCGGGACAACGGGTCGACAGCGAACGGTGGGGCACGCCCCGACCTCGCCGAGGCCCTACCGAACCGCCGGCCCCAACCGCAGAGCAACGGCTGGCAGACCGCCGCCGACGACGGCTGGCGTGCCGCCTCGGCAGCGGCCACCGCGGTGCCGGTGAACGAGACCACCACGACCGGCCTGCCCAAGCGCAAGCCGATGGCGCAGCTGGTGCCGGGCGCGGTGGAGAAGCCCGCCACCTCGGTCCAGCGGCGCTCCCCGGAGGCGGTCCGTGGCCTGCTCTCCGCCTACCACCGGGGCGTGCAGCGAGGGCGTAGCACCTCGGACAACCCGACCAGCCCGGAGGAGACTCCGGGAGGGCAGCAATCCTCGCAGTCTGGCTCAGGCCCAGCGGCCGGGAGCGGGCAGAAGGAGCAAGAAGGATGACAACTACGCAGGATCTTGGTTGGCTGCTGGCCAACTTCGCCGACCGGGTGCCGGGTGTCGCACACGCGGTCGCCGTCTCGGCGGACGGCCTGCTCCTCGCGTCGTCACGGGACCTGCCGCGGGACCGGGCAGACCAGCTCGCCGCGATCGCGTCCGGTCTGGTCAGCCTGACCCAGGGAGCGGCCCGCTGCTTCGAGGGAGGCGCGGTGCTGCAGACCGTCGTGGAGATGGACAATGGCTTCCTGTTCCTGATGTCCATCTCGGATGGTTCGTCCTTCGCCGTGCTGGCGGCCCGCAGTTCCGACGTCGGGCAGGTCGGCTACGAGATGGCGCTACTGGTCGACCGGGTGGGCGACGCCCTGACTCCGCAGCCGCGTGCGGCCGCGGGCATGCTGGGCTGACGACTCGCCGATCGTGCGGTCGGCGCAACTGATACGACAAGAACGACGAGTTCCACCGGTGGGAGCCGGTACGGGGTGCGAAGGAGGTGAGCGGCGACATGGCCGATCGTGACGAACCGACCGGCGCGTTGGTCCGTCCATACGCCGTGACCCGTGGTCGAACCCGTCCCCGGCTCGATATCGCGCTGGAGGCGCTCGTCGAGACGACGGTGCGCGGCCGGGCCACTGCCAATGGCAGCGGTGGCCAGGGCCGCGAACACCAGTACATTGCCGCGCTGTGTGACGGACGCGTGCAATCGCTCGCCGAGATCGCGGCGCGGATGCAGCTGCCGCTCGGTGTGGCCCGGGTGCTCATCGCCGACATGGCGACGGACGGCCTGGTCGCGGTCCACGAGCCGACCATCCTGGACGACTCCGACGACGCGGTGGGCACTGAACTGCTGGAGAGGGTGCTGAGTGGACTTCGCAGGCTCTGACATGTCGCACCGCCCACCGACCCCGAGTGGGCGCGTGACGTCGGCGAAGATCGTTATCGCCGGTGGATTCGGCGTCGGTAAGACGACGCTGGTCGGCTCGGTCTCGGAGATCACGCCGCTGACCACCGAGGCCATCATGACCTCGGCCGGCGTGGGCGTCGACGACACCCGGCAGGTGCCGGGCAAGACGACGACCACGGTGGCCATGGACTTCGGCCGGATCTCGATCGACCGTGACCTGATCCTGTACCTGTTCGGTACGCCGGGTCGGACCCGATTCTGGTTCATGTGGGACGAACTGGTGCGGGGTGCGATCGGTGCGGTCGTGCTGGTGGACACCCGCCGGCTGGCCGACTGCTTCGCGGCGATCGATTTCTTCGAGCACCGGCGGCTGCCGTACCTGGTGGCCATCAACTGCTTCGACGGGATGCAGTACCACGACCCGCAGGACGTCCGGGACGCCTTGGCGATCTCGAGCGACGTGCCGGTGGTGGCCTGCGACGCCCGTAACCGGGAGTCGACGAAGCACGTGCTGATCTCGCTCGTCGAGTACGTGCTCACCATGCGGCGTACCCGCGCCGTCGCCCCGGCCTGACGGGTAGGCTCCCGCACCCGGTGGTGGTTCCGGCCACCACCGGGTGAACGATGCTGCCCCGCCACGCGCACGACCAAAAATCCTGGAACGGCCTCGAAGGCCCTTCCAGGATTTTTTGCGCCGCAGGCCGTGCCGCCGTGCCGCCGCGAGGGCACCGCAGTGCCGCCGTGACGGCGCGGCCCGCTCAGTTGGCCCCTGAACGCACTTCCGCCCCCAGCCGAACACGGCTGGGGGCGGAAGGAGGAACGGACGCTACCGAGGCGCTCAGGACTGGTAGCCGGCCGACCGGTACTCGTACTCGCGGTCGTCGTCGCGGTCTCCGTGGTCGCGGCTGAAGTCCCAACCGCCGGCGGCCTCGCGGCCCGGACGGCCGCCCACCGCGAACCCGCCGATCTCCTGACCGCGACGCCAGCCACGGAAGTAGCCGGTGGTGTTCTCCGCCAGGCTCGCCGCGTCCCGCACGATCCGCAGTGGACGCTCCTCGCGCAGCGGGGAGCCCGGGACCAGATTGGCCTGCGGAACGCGCTTCGGCAGACCGGCGTTGGTCTCGGCGCCGACCGCGGGGCGGGCGGCCTGCTCGGCGGCCTGCCAACCGGTGTCGGCGGTGGTCGACCAGTCCAGGTCGGACTCGTCGTCGCCGTGGCCGACGAACCAGGCGGACTTGGCCTGCGCGAAGATCAGCAGGTCACCGTCCCCCTCGTCGGCGACCGGCGGCGGCCGGTGCTCGACCGGGGGCGGCGGCCGGTGCTCGGCGGCCCGCTCGACGAGCGGAGCGGTACGGCCGTTGCGGGTGGCCTGCTCGCGGTCGACCAGCCGCAGCGGCGGAGTGTCCAGGCGGGACTCGCCGGTGGGCGGGTTGAGCCCCTCCCGCAGCGCCCGGTCGGCCAGCGGCGGCGGTTCGACCAGCCGCAGCATGGGCGGTTCCTGGGGCAGGTCGTCGGCCAGCCAGGGCGGCGTGACCCGCCCGTCGGCCCGACCCGGCTCGGTCGGCGCGTCGACGCCACGGTTGCCGCCGTACGGGTAGGCGACCGGGTTGTTCGGCGAGCTGTCGGCCGGGTCCTCCGGGTTGTTGACCAGCGGCCAGTTGGCCCGGGACCCGGGCGGCGCGGACTCCTGCTCCGGTCGGGGAGCGGGCACCGGGATGCTGAGGTCGGTGACGCTGAAGCCGCCGGTGGGCGGGTCCTGGACCGACGGCCGTTGCGGCTGGCCCTGCCGCTCGCCGTTGGTCTTCGGGCGGGGCGGGATGACCGTACGCTGCCGCTCGGCCCGGGCGCTGTTGATGGCTGCGGTGGTCAGCGTCGGCCGGAACGGCTCACCCGCCTCGGCCGGCGGCACCGCGCCCCGCTGGGTCGGCGCGATCGGGGTGATCCCCGGCGGCGGGGGCGGGGGCGACGAGACCGGCCGGTTGGTCGGGCCGTCGATCCGGCTCGGGGTCGGCTCGCCACGGCCGGGCGGCGCGGACACCGGCGGACCGGCCATGGCGGCCGGTGCGATGGGCGCGGGCGCGACCGGTGGCGGGGTGACCGGAGCGGGCGCGACCGGCGGCGGGCCGAGTGGCCGTGGCGACGCCAGGGGGGCGCTGCCCGGCGCGGGCTCGGGCCTGCTGCGTCGGCCGCCGACGGGCGTGGGCTCGGCGGGGGTCGGGCTGGGTCGGACGGAGCGCAGGCCGGTGCCGGTGCTCGCGCCGCTGAGGCCGGTCAGTTCGCCGACCGCCTCGCCGCGTCGGGCGGCGGCCCGGCGGCCGGGGGCCGGCGCGGGGGTGCTGACGCGGGCGCTGAGCGCGCTGACCAGCGCCTCGCAACCCGCGTCGCAGGCCCGTACGGAGGCGACGGCCTGGCGGACCGTCTCGGCCACGGCAGAGGTGAGCGCCCGGTTCACGGCGGCGCGACGGGGAGTCTCCGAGATGGCGACCCGCAGTGCGGTGACCGCTTCGTTGATCTCCTCGGCGTCGGCGACCCCGTCGGCGGCGAGGTGTGCGGCGATGGCGTCCGCGGCGACGGAGACCTCCCGGCCGCGGGCGATGGTGCCGCCGAGCATGCCCGGCTCGGGCAGCGCGTCCAGCACGGCCAGCGACACCGGTTCGGCCGGGTCCGGGTACGCGCGCAACGCCGCCGGGTACAGCTCCCGCAGCACCTCGCGCAGCGCCACGGCGGCGGAGTGCCGGCCGCTGGCCAGGGCGGCGTGCGCGGCGAGCACCTGCTTGTAGCCGGCGAGGTCCCGGGGTGCCGGCAGGGTGACGGCGGAGAGCGCGCCGGCCTGCAACGCGCGGGCCAGGCCGACGGCCCGGCGCTCGGCCGGGGGTGACTGCATCTCCTCCAGGGAGTCGTCGTCGGCGAAGCGCTCGGCGAAGTCGTCCACCGAGTCGTCGTCGGCGATCGCCAGGGGTCGACCCGCCGCGCTCAACAGCGAGGTGACCGTGTGGTCGTCGCTGTCGGCGGCGATGGCCGCACCGCTCGGCCCGCCCGACCGCTCCACGAGCAGCGCGACGAGCTGGGCGTAGCCAGCAGCGTCGTCGCCGATCTCGCAGACATGCAGCAGACGGCCTGCGTCGTCGACCACAGCGGACGTCAGCGTCGAACCGGCCGAGGCCGGTCGGTCAGCCGGATCCGCCGAGGCCAGACCGCAGTACACGCGCACGAGCGCCACGGCGTCGTCCTCCTCCCGGGACAGGTCTTCCTACTGCCAGCAACTGATGCTCCCCGGTACGGGTCAGTCGCGCCAGTCCACCACCGCAGAGATCTTGCCGACAATGGTGCGCCAACCCAAACTCGCGGTTTGTGCCCCGATCTTCTTCAGCCGCCGCCGGCCCATGAACGCGCCGATGCCACCGTTGACCGTGGCGCGCAGCGCCTCGTCCAGGTTGTCGAGGCTGGAGCCGGCGGAGAGCATGTCCAGTACCGCAGGCAGGCGCAACGCGTACGACAGGTCGCGGGCGACCTCGCCGGCCTCGATCAGCAGGGTGGAATCCCAGGTGTCGTGGCCGCCCCGCAGGTTCTCCACGACGAGGTCGAGTTCGTAGGTGTCCTCGTCGAGCGGCACGATGTCGGCCGGCTCCACCCGTTCGGACAATTCATTCCAGCTGTCCAGTTGGGACAGATCGTTGGGCGCGCCGGAACGGACGAAACTGACCAGCGACTCGGGGGTCTTGAACAGCAGCAGCTTGCCCCGGTGGCTGAGGAAGACGGGCACCTCCTCGTCGTCCGCCTCGTCGGTGGCGTCCTCGTCCTCGTCTTCGTCCTCGGTCGCGTCGGCGTCCGCGTCCGCGTCGCGGCGACGGCGCGAGGACTTCTCCTCCTCGTCGGCGTCGGCGAACTCCTCGGCCAGCTCCTCGTCGAGGATGACGACGGTCTCGTCGTCCTCCTCCTCGATGACCTGGCGGCGGGCGAGGAAGGGGTCGTCCTGGTCGCGCTCGGTCACGTCGGTCGGGGTCAGCGAGCTGGCCGGCCGGTACGCGCGCAGGGTGAAGCCGGTGCCCGCGGGCAGCGCGATCTCCACCGGGTCGATCCGCAGCTCTTCCCAGAGCGACCTGTCGACCGCCGCGCGGGGCGTGTCGTGGGCCTCGTCGGCCTCGTCTGGCTCGGCCGGGCCGGTGGTGTCGTCGAGCTCGGGCTCGTCGGCGTCGGGCCGTTGGGGCGACTGGCGGGCCACGCTGACCTCCGTGTGCTTCGGGTTGCCCACCCACCGGGGTCTCCGACCGGCGAGTGACTCTGGGCACATACCCTAGTCGGCGACTCGGGAAGCCCGGAGCCCGCACCCCGGTGGCGGGCCGGGGAACGCCTCGCACCTGCGGGTGCGCGACGGTGGCGGACCGAGCGTCCGACAAGTAGCGTAGCTACACATGAAGGCCCAGTCGCTGCACGGTCACCTCGACGCCCTTCTGCTCGCCGTCCTCGAACAGGGCGCGCTGCACGGCTACGCCATCATCGAGTCCCTCCGGACCCGCAGCGCCGGCAGCCTCGACCTGCCCACCGGCACCATCTATCCGGCGCTGCGCAGGCTGGAGCGGGCCGGGCACGTGGCGAGCAGTTGGAGCACCGTCAACGGCCGGGAGCGGCGGACGTACCAGCTCACCGACTCGGGCCGTCGCGCGCTGGCCGGGGAGCGGGCCGGCTGGCAGGAGTTCTCGGCGACGGTCGGCCGGTTCCTCGACCCCGGCAGCGCCCCCGCCTGAGCGGCTACACCTAGCCGGCGGTGGCCCGTACCCAACCGCGCGCCGCGCGGGTCAGCGAGAAGTACGCCGCGCCGGCCACCACCATCCCGATGATCATCGGAGGCCAGGTCAGCGCCGCGTCCCACAGGTCGAGCGACCAGGCGAAGAGAGCGCCGCCGGCCACCATGCCGAGCAGGAGGGTGCCGGTCAGGCCGATGCCCACCGCCCGCTGCGCCACCGCCAATTGCGGCCGTGCCGACCGCGCACCCGCCCAGATCACCAGCAGGCCGGTCACCGCCAGCAGCAGCCCGCCGGACCAGATCCAGTCGACCGAGGCGGACAGCAGCCGGTAGGCCGCGGGCGGCTGCGAGCCGCCCGCGCTCCAACTCGACCCCCGCCACGTCAGATCACCGGCCGCCACCGCCAACCCGGCCACGGCCAGCATCCGCAGGGCGAGGCCGCGCAGCGCGGCCACCGCCAACTCCGCCTGCCAGGAGGGCAGCACCTGCGCCGGCGCGCCGAACTCGGCCACCGCCCGGCGCTGCGCCTCGGTGGGCGGCACACCCCGCTCGCGGTACGCGTCGACGGCGTCCAGCAGGTCGTGACGCGCCTCGGTCAACAGCTCGGACTTCAACCGTGCCGGGCCCTGCAACCGGGACTCCAGGTCCCGCAGGTGCTCCTCGACCAGGAAGTCCTCCGCATGCCGCATGGCACCACCCTGCCACGGGCGGAACGCGTCCACGTCGGGGAGAACCCTGGTCCGTCCCCGAGACAGCTCAGGGCGTCAGTGCCAGGTACCCGCGCTCCGCCGCCGCCTGGAGCAGCCACTGGTCCCGGTACCAGCCGGACGTGGCGACCAGCTCGGCGTGCCGGCCACGCTGGATCACCCGACCGCCGTCCAGGACCACGATCTCGTCCAGGCCGGCCAACCCGCTGAGCCGGTGACTGATCAACAGGACCGAGTGCCCGGCCGGGGTGGCGGCGAGAGCGGAGGCGAGCACCGCGTCCGCGGCGGCCGGGTCCAGTCCCTCGGTGGGTTCGTCGAGAACCAGCACCGGCGGCGCGGCGAGCAGGGCGCGGGCGAGTGCGAGGCGCTGCCGCTGACCGCCGGAGAGCTGGCCGCCCTCCTCGCCGACCAGGGTGTCCCAGCCGGTCGGCTGGGCGTTGACCCAGTCCAGCAGTCCGGCGGCCGTCATCGCCCCGGTCAGCTCGGCCTCGCTCGCCCCGGGCCGGCCGAGCAGCAGGTTCTCCCGGACGGTGGCGTGGAAGACGTACGCCTCGGCGAGCAGCCCACCCACCACCCGGGGCAGCTCCTCCTCGCCGTACGTGGACAGGTCGCGGTCGGCCAGGGTGACGCGGCCGGCGGTGGGGTGGACCGCACCGGTCAGCACGGCGGCCAGGGTGCTCTTGCCGGCGCCGCTCGGACCGACCACGGCGATGCGTCGGCCGGCGGGCAGGTCCAGGCTCACCCGGTCCAGCGCCGGCTCTGCGCCGGCCCGGTACCGCACGCTCACCTCGGCGAAGCGCAGGTCGTGCGGGCCGGTCGGCTGGGCCCCGGCGGTCGGCGGTGCGTACGCGGGTGGGGCGGCGTCGAGCAGGGCGGCGACCCGGGCGAGGCCGGGCCGCAGCTGGGTCCACTGCCGGGCGGCCGAGACCAGGGCCAGCGCCACCTCCACGGCAGCGAGGGTGCCGACGGCCAGCACCCCGACCAGGACGCCCCGCACGTCGGCGGCCAACGCCACCAGCACCACGGCGGCGGCGGTCAGCCCGGCGACCAGCACGCCGGCCGCGTCCACCGCGAAGCCGGTGGCCGCCAACCGGCGTTCCAGCCGGGCCAGCCGGTCGGCCCGCTGCTCGGCGGCGCGCAGCGCGGCGTCGGTCGCCCCGAACGCGGCCAGGTCGGCGGCGCCGTGGGTGAGGTCCACGGCGTCGGTGGCCAGCGCGCCGCGCAGCGGCGCCACCTCGGCCGCGCTGCGTCGGGTGACCACGGTGGCCAGCGCGGGCAGCGCCACACCGGCGACGAGCAGGCCGACGGCGAGGACCCCGGCGGCCGGCGGCGAGATCAGCGCCGCCCCGGCCACCGCCAGCACCCCGACCAGGGCCGCCGCCGCGCCGGGCACCAGGACCCGCAGCAGCAGGTCCTGGACCGCCTCGACGTCGGAGACCAGCCGGCTCAGCACGTCCCCCGAGCGGTGCCGGGTGTGGCGGCGGGCCGCGAGGGTGGCGAAGACCCGGGCGCGTACGTCGGTGATCATGCGCAGCACCGCGTCGTGCCCGGCGAGCCGCTCGGCGTACCGGAAGACACCCCGGCTGATGGCGAGGGCCCGGACCGCGACGATCGCCACCGTGAGGCGGTCCAGCGGGGGTCGCCCGGCGGCGCTCATCAGCAGCCAGGTCGCGGTGGCCATCAGGGCGAGACCGGCGAACTCGGTGGCGGCGGCGAGCAGCCCGGCGCCGGCCAGGCGACCCAGGTACGGGCGGGCCAGCCGCAGGACGGCACGCTCGGCGGCGACCCGCCCGGCCGGTGCCGCGGCGGCGTCCGGTGCCGGATCCACCGGTGCGGGCACGGTGTTCATCGGGTCACCTTCGGGGTCGGCTCGGGCGTCAGTTCGGTGATCCGCCCGTCCTCGACGCGCAGGACCCGGTCCGCGTCGGCCAGCAGCGCCGGTCGGTGTGCGACCAGCAGCGCGGTCCGGCCCGCGACCAGCCGGCGGGTGGCGTCGAGCACCACCGCCTCGCTGGCCGTGTCCAGCCGGGCGGTGGGCTCGTCGAGCAGCACCACCGGGGCGTCCCGCAGGAACGCCCGGGCCAGCGCGACCCGCTGCCGCTGCCCGCTGGACAACCCGTGGCCGCGCTCGCCGAGCACCGTGTCCAGCCCGTCGGGCAGGCCGGCGACCACGTCGTCCAGGGCCGCGTCGCGTACCGCGGTGGCGACCGCTCCTGCTGGCGTGTCCGGCGCGCCGAGCCGGATGTTGTCGGTCAGCGAGGCGGCGAAGAGGTGGGCGCGCTGCGGCACCCAGGCGAGCTGTCGACGCCAGGCGTCTAGGTCGGCGGTGGCCAGGTCGACCCCGCCCACGGTGATCCGGCCGGCGGTCGGCGTCACGAACCCGAGCAGCAGACCGAGCAGGGTGCTCTTGCCGGCGCCGCTGGGCCCGATGACGGCGATCCGCTCGCCGGGCCGGATGGTCAGGGTCACGTCGCGCAGCGCGGTGGTCCGCTCGTACGCCACGGTCACGGCCTCGAGGTGGATCTCACCGCGCCCGTCGGGGACGGCCGCGCCCTCGGCGGCGCGGGGGGTGGCCGGCGCGGCCGAGACGGTGAGTGCCTCGTCCAGCGCGGTCAGCCCCTCCATGCTGGCGTGGAAGCGGCTGCCGGCCGCCCGCAGTGGCAGGTACGCCTCCGGGGTGAGCAGCAGAATCAGCAGCGCGGTGTGCAGGGCCAGCCCGCCGCCGAGCAGCCGGATGCCGACCGGCACCGCGACCAGCGCCACCGAGAGGGTGGCGACCAGTTCCAGCACCAGCGCGGAGAGGAACGCGATCCGCAACGTCTTCATGGTGGCGACCCGGTGCCCGTCGGCCATCCGGCGGACCACCTCGGTCTGCGCCCGGGCCCGGCCGAACGCCCGCAGCGTCGGCAGCCCGGCGACCATGTCCAGGAAGTGTCCGCCCAGCAGGGCGAGCCGCCGCCACTGCCGCTCGGTGGCGGCCTGCGCCTGCCAGCCCAGCAGCGCGCCGAAGACCGGGATCAGCGGCAGCGTCAACGCGATGATCAGCGCCGAGCTCCAGTCCGCGAACACGATCCGCGCCAGCACCGCCACCGGCACCGTCACGCTGAGCACCAGCTGCGGCAGGTAACCGGTGAAGTACGCGTCCAGCGCGTCCAGGCCCCGCCCGGTCAGGGTGGCCAGCTCGCCGGCCCGCTGCCCCGCCACCCAACCCGGCCCGTGCCGACCGACCGCGCCGAGCAGGTCGGCCCGCAGGGTGGCCTTGACCGTGGCGGCGACCCGCGCGGACACCGTGCCCTGCGCCCAGACCAGCACCGAGCGGGCGGCGACCGCGAGCCCGAAACCCGCAAGCGCCGGCCGGTTCAGACGCCCGTCGAAGGCGGTGGCCAGCACCGCCGCCAGAGCCGTGGCCTGCGCCACGATCAACACGGCGGCGACCACGCCGAGAAGCGCGAGCACGGCGAGGTCGCGCCGGGCCGCAGGGACCCGACGCAGCAGACGCGGGTCGAACGGACGGCGTCTCACCAGTACACCGGTGCCCTACCGTCGGTCCGTCCCCGGAAAACCCACCAGCACATCGCCTGGAAGCCTAGTAGGGCCGGCAGCAGCGGCAGCGCCACCCAGCCGAGCAGACGCAACGTCGGCGCGCTGGCGGCGGCGTCGGCCACCGTCAGCGAGGCGCCCGGGTCCGCCGTGGAGACCAGCACGTAGGGCCAGAGGGCCGCGCCGACCAGCGCCACCGGTAGCGCCAGGGCCGCGCCGGTGCCGATCAGGGCCCAGCCCGGCCGCCGCCGCGCCAGCGCCGCGCGGGCCGCCAGCAGCGCCGCCACCAGCAACACCGGCAGGAGTACGGCCAACGCCGGTCGCTGGACGGCGTCGCGTACCCGTGCGGAGAGCAGGCCCACGACGGCGGCCAGGGCGACCGCGCAGAGTGCCACCGGGATCAGTCGGGTGGCCGTGCGCCCGGCCACGGCGGCGGCGTCGGCCGGCAGGCGCAGCGTGAGGAAGGTCGCACCGTGCACCGCGACCAGGGCGAGCATGGCCAGCCCGGCGGCGGCGGCGAACGGGGTGGCCAGGTGCGACACGCCCAGGACGTGCCCGTCGGCCGCGCGGGGCACACCCTGGAGCAGCGCGGCCAGCAGCACACCCCAGCCGAGCGCGGCGAGCGCGCTGCCGACCACGATGACCCGGTCCCAGCGGGCCCGGACCCGCTCGTCGCTCGGCCGGCTGCGCAGCTGCACCCCGGCGGTGACCAGGACGACCCCGACCAGCGCACCGGCGACCGCCGGGTAGCAGCCGGCGAGCAGTTCCCCCTCCAGCACCGGGAACGCTCCGAACAGGATGCCCACGGTGGCGACCAGCCAGACCTCGTTGCCGAGGAAGAACGGGCCGAGGGCGGTGAGCGCGGCCCGCCGTCCGGCCGGGGCGCCGCCCCGGGCGAGCAGCAACCCGACGCCGTAGTCGTAGCCGGCGAGCACCAGGTAGCTGGCGAAGAAGAGGCCGAGCAGGGCGTACCAGGCGAGGTCCACGGGTGATCTCCTCAGGCGAGCACGGGTTCCGGCTGGGCCGGTTCGGTGGGTGGTGCCGGCGGGCGGCCGAGCGCCGGGTCGACCGCGCCTCGGGCCGCGTGCCGGGCGAGCAGCACCCAGTTGGTGACGGCGAGGGTGCCCAGCAGCAGGCTGAAGCCGATCAGCGAGGTGAGCATCACCGGCGCGCCGACGCCGGAGACGGCCTGTTCGGTGGGGAGCAGCCCGTACGCCACCCAGGGCTGGCGGCCGACCTCCCGGGCGATCCAGCCGAGAATCACCGCCACGAACGGCAGCGGTGCGCCGAGCAGGATCAGCCAGAGCGGGAAGCGCAGCCGGATGATCCAGTCCCGGAAGAGCAGCGGCAGCAGGAACCAGACGCAGCCGAGCGTGAAGCCGATCAGGATCATGAAGCCGAGCCCGACGTTCGCCAGCACCGGCGGGGTGTAGTCGCCCGGGCCGAACCGGGCGGTCCAGTCGGCGATCAACGCCTGCGCCTCCGGCCCCTGACCGAACTTGGTGGGCTGCACCTCGCCGACCGGCCCGAACTGGGCGAACCCGAAGCCCTGCACCAGCGTGATCGCCAGCGCCGAGGTGACCAGGCCGATCCGCAGCGACGTACGGAAGAGGGCGAAGTCGGGCGTACGCCGGATCAGGTGCCAGGCGCTGACCGCCGCCAGCAGCATCCCGCCGACCAGTAGCGCGGCGGAGACCACGTGCCCGAAGGCCATGCCGAGGCTGGGATTGGTGAGCAGCGCGCCGAAGTCGGTGAGGTGGGCGATGCCGTCGCGGACCTCGTACCCGACCGGGTGTTGCAGCCAGGAGTTCGCCACCATGATCCAGAAGGCCGAGGCGTACGCGGTGAGCGCCACGCCCCAGAGCAGCGCCAGGTGGACGCCCTTGCGGAGCCGGTGCCAGCCGAAGATCCACATGCCGAGGAACGTGGACTCCAGGAAGAACGCGACAAGCGTCTCGATCGCCAGCGGCGCGCCGAAGACGTTGCCGACGTAGCGCGACAGGCCACTCCAGTTCAGCCCGAACTGGAACTCCATCACGATGCCGGTGGCGATGCCGAGCACGTAATTGATCACGTAGAGCTGGCCCCAGAACCGGGTCAGCCGCTCCCACTTCGGATTGCCGGTGAGCACCCCGACGGTCTGCATGCCGACCAGCAGGGTGACCAGCCCGAGCGTGACGACCACGAACAGGAAGTGGATCGACGTGGTGGTGGCGAACTGGAGGCGAGCGAGGAGCAGCGTGTCCATGGCCGACTCTTTCCTAGCTGTTGGCTCCCTTGCCATAGCAACACTACACGTAGTCCGCCTACATATCCCGACGCGCTTGTACGCGGTGATCAAGAGCTTCGCGTCAGGAAGCGCGCGATTTCTGACGCGAACCTCTTGATCACCGCGCCCCGGGTTGGGGTGGGGCGGGGTGGAGAGGGGGTTAGGTGAGGAAGAGGGTTACGGGGAGGGAGACCAGGGTGGCGGCTACTGCCAGGGCGGTGGCGCCGAGGGCGTGGGGAGGGCGGCCGGTGACCAGCAGGCGCTGGACCCGTACGTCGAGGTCGCGGTCGCCCAGGCCCAGCGCACCCGCCGGGGTGACCCGGTGCCCGGCGGCCGCGAAGCGGCGCAGCGCGCCCGCCAACGGGGCCTCGGCGTGCAGCTCGCGTGCCTTGTCGTCGGCGCGCATCTCGACCAGCAGGGCGACCCGTTCGTGCGCGTCGCGGACCCAGCCGAACCACGGCAGCGCCCGGCACAGCGCGGTGAACGGCAGCAGCACCAGGTCGTGCCGCTCGTGGGCGTGGGCACGTTCGTGCGAGAGCACGGCCGCCAGCTCGGCCCGGTCCAGCAGGCTCAGCGTGCCCGCGCTGACCACCACCTGCGGCTTCACGCCGGGGAGGCAGTACGCCGCGGCGCTCGGATGGTCCAGTACGAGTGCCCCCGGGGCGGCCGGGTCGTTCCGGGCCACCAGGGTCAGCAGGTCCCGGTGCCGGCGCTGGGCGCGGATGGTGCCGTGGATGCTGCGCACGGTCGTGGTGACGAGCACCGCCCCGATGCCGAAGCCCACCCCGACTCCGCCCAGGTGCAGCGCCGTCACGCCGACCGGCAGGGTGCCGTGGACGAGATCGTTGGTCAGGGCGAGCAGGGCGCTCCCGGTGGGCCGGTCGTACGCGGCCAGTCCGAGCGCCATCGGCAGCCCCATCGCGGAGAGGCCCAACGCCAACCCGACGGCCTGCCAGCAGACGATCGCCACCCGCGGGCTGCGCCACGTCCAGGTGGAACGGGCCAGCACCTGCGCGGTCAGATAGCAGGCCAGCATGGTGGCGGCGAAGTGCACGGCGTAGGCCATGGCGCGCCTACCGCTCCGCTGCCTCGTCGGCCGGCCGTCGGCCCGCCGGCGGATCCACCCGGTCGGTCAGCCCCGCCTCGCCGCCGGTCGTACCCGGCCCGGTAAGGCCGGCCTCGCTGCCCAGAGCCGCCCGCAGCACCTCGGCCTCGGTGCCGGTCACCGAGCGGGCGAACCGCACCAGCGCGGCGTCCCGGCTGCCGCCCAGGTCGAGGGCGTCCAGCATGAGCTGGGCGATGTGTGCCTCGCGGCTGGCCGCCGGCCGGTACCGCCAGGCACGGCCCTCGCGCTCGCGCTGCACCATGCCCTTGCCGGCGAGCCGGTCGAGGACGGTCATCACCGTCGTGTACGCCAGTTCGCGGCCGTCGAGCGCGTCGGCGACCTCGCGCACGGTCACACCGTCCGACGTGCCCGGGACCACGTCCCACAGCACGTCCATCACCGCACGCTCAAGATCGCCCAGCCGAGTCACACCCCAATCCTACCCCCGGTAGTAGAAGCGGGCCCCGCCCGTCCCGGCGGCCGCGCCGCAGCCCCGCCCGCCGCCCGCCGCCCGCCGCCC
Source organism: Micromonospora sp. WMMD729 (assembly GCF_049315225.1). Classification (NCBI taxonomy): domain Bacteria; kingdom Bacillati; phylum Actinomycetota; class Actinomycetes; order Micromonosporales; family Micromonosporaceae; genus Micromonospora; species Micromonospora sp. WMMD729. The sequence goes on from NZ_CP186059.1 coordinate 598,243, forward strand.
GCCGCCCGCCGTGCAAGATCCGCACAAGAACAGGGATGTTGCTGCCTCCAGCCCCTCGGAGGCAGCAACATCCCGGAAGTTGCGCAGATCATGACCGCGCCCGCCGACCGGCAACCCCCAGAGGCCGAGGACAGAACGAGATCACACCCCCTTGGGATGCCACACCGTCTTCGTCTCGAGCAACGTCGTCATCCGGGTCAGGCCCGGGTCGGCGGTCCAGTCGTGGTCGGCCGGGGCCGGCCGGAGCACCCGCTTGAGGTTCTCAGCCGCCTTGACCTCCAGTTCGGTGGCGAGCGACGCGTCGGTCACCCCGGTCAGGTCGATCGCGTTGACGTCCAGGTGTGAGGCCAACGTGGGCGCGGTCTCGGTGATCGCGCCGGTCAGGATGTTGACCACGCCGCCGGGCACGTCGGACGTCGCCAGCACCTCGGCCAGCGTCACCGCCGCCAGTGGCTCGGACGGCGACGCCGCCACCACCACCGTGTTACCCGTGACGATCGCCGGTGCGATCACGCTGACCAGGCCGAGCAGCGCCGGACGTTCCGGGGCGACCACCGCGACCACGCCGGTCGGCTCCGGCGCGGAGAGGTTGAAGTAGGGGCCGGCCACCGGGTTGGCGCCGCCGTACACCTGGGCGAGCTTGTCGGCCCAGCCGGCGTACCAGACCCAGCGGTCCACCGCGGCGTCCACCTCGTCGCCTCCGATGCCCAGGGCGACGAACTGCTCGCGGCGACCCTCCAGCATCTCGGCGGCCCGGTAGAGGATCTGACCCCGGTTGTACGCGGTCGCGCCGGCCCAGCCCTTCACGGCGGCGCGGGCGGCGACCACCGCGTCCCGGGCGTCCTTGCGGGAGGCCAGTGACACATTCGAGGACTGCACGAGATACGACCGTCCCGACTCGCTGCGCGGGAACTTCCCGCCGATGAAGAGCTTGTACGTCTTGCGTACCGCGACCCGCTCAGACATTGAGGTACCCCTCCAGCCCGTGCCGGCCGCCCTCGCGACCGTAGCCCGACTCCTTGTAGCCGCCGAACGGCGAGGTGGGGTCGAACTTGTTGAACGTGTTGGCCCAGACGACGCCGGCGCGCAGCCGGTCGGCCATCCACAGGATCCGGGAGCCCTTGTCGGTCCAGATTCCCGCCGACAGCCCGTACGGCGTGTTGTTGGCCTTCTCCACGGCCTCGGCCGGGGTGCGGAACGTGAGCACCGACAACACCGGGCCGAAAATCTCCTCGCGGGCGATCCGGTGTGCCTGGGTGACGCCGGTGAAGATGGTGGGCGCGAACCAGAAGCCGCGGTCGGGCAGTTCGCACGGCGCGGACCAGCGCTCGGCGCCCTCGGCCGACCCGGCGTCGGACAGCTCGCGGATGCGCTCCAGCTGGGCGGCCGAGTTGATGGCGCCGACGTCGGTGTTCTTGTCCAGCGGGTCGCCGACGCGGAGCTGGGCCATCCGCCGCTTCAGCGACTCCAGCACCCGGTCGGCGACGTTCTCCTGGACCAGGAGGCGGGAGCCGGCGCAGCAGACGTGCCCCTGGTTGAAGAAGATGCCGTTGACGATGCCCTCGACGGCCTGGTCGATGGGCGCGTCGTCGAAGACGATGTTGGCGGCCTTGCCGCCCAACTCCAGGGTGAGCTTCTTGCGGGTGCCGGCGACGGACCGGGCGATGGCCCGGCCCACCTCGGTGGAGCCGGTGAAGGCGACCTTGTCCACGCCGGGGTGCTCGACCAGGGCGCGGCCGGTGTCGCCGGCCCCGGTGACGATGTTGACCACGCCGGCCGGCAGGTCGGCCTGCTGGCAGATCTCGGCGAACAGCAGCGCGGTCAACGGAGTGGTCTCGGCGGGCTTGAGTACCACCGTGTTACCCGCGGCGAGGGCCGGGGCGATCTTCCAGGCCAGCATGAGCAGCGGGAAGTTCCACGGGATGACCTGCGCGGCCACCCCGATCGGCTGCGGGTTCGGCCCGAAGCCGGCGTGACCGAGCTTGTCGGCCCAGCCCGCGTAGTAGAAGAAGTGCGCGGCGACCAGCGGCAGGTCGACGTCGCGGGACTCCTTGATCGGCTTGCCGTTGTCCAGCGACTCCAGCACGGCCAGCTCGCGGGAGCGCTCCTGGATGAGCCGGGCGATCCGGAACAGGTACTTCGCCCGGTCCCGGCCGGGCATCGGACCCCAGACCTTGTCGTACGCCTTGCGGGCGGCCCGGACCGCGCGCTCCACGTCCTCGGCGTCGGCCTCGGCGACCTCGGCCAGCACCTCCTCGGAGGCGGGGTTGATCGACTTGAAGCTGCCGCCGCTGGTCGGGTCGACGAACGCGCCGTCGATGAACAGCCCGTACGAGGGCTTGAGGTCCACCACCGAGCGGGACTCGGGGGCGGGGGCGTATTCGAACATCGGCTATCAGTCCAGGGTGAAGTAGTCGGGACCGGAGTAAACGCCGGTCGTCAGCTTGGTGCGCTGCATCAGCAGGTCGTTGAGCAGGCTGGACGCGCCGAAGCGGAACCAGTCCGGGTCGAGCCAGTCCGCGCCGACGGTCTCGTTGACCATCACCAGGTACTTGATCGCGTCCTTGGTGGTCTTGATGCCGCCGGCCGGCTTCACGCCCACCTGCCGCCCGGTCGCCGCCCGGAAGTCGCGGACGGCCTCCAGCATGACAAGCGTCACCGGCAGCGTCGCCGCGACCGGGACCTTGCCGGTGGAGGTCTTGATGAAGTCGCCGCCGGCCAGCATGGCCAGCCAGGACGCCCGCCGGACGTTGTCGTAGGTGGCCAGCTCGCCGGTCTCCAGGATCACCTTGAGGTGCGCGTCCCCGCACGCCTCCTTGGTGGCCACGATCTCGTCGTAGACCTCCTGGTACCGCCCGGCCAGGAACGCGCCCCGGTTGATCACCATGTCGATCTCGTCGGCGCCGGCCGCGACGGCGGCCCGGGTATCGGCGAGCTTGATCTCCAGCGGCGCCTGGCCGGACGGGAACGCGGTCGCCACGCTCGCCAGGTGCACAGCGGATCCGCGCAGCACCTCGGCGACGTACGGGACCATCGCCGGGTAGACGCAGACCGCGCCGACGTGCGGGCACGACGGGTCGGCCGGGTCCGGGCGCAGCGCCTTGGCGGCCAGCGCGCGCACCTTGCCCGGGGTGTCGGCCCCTTCGAGCGTGGTCAGGTCGACCATCCGGATCGCCAGGTCGATCGCCTGGGCCTTGGCGGTGGTCTTGATGGAGCGGGTGCCGAGCTGTGCCGCCCGCTGCTCCGCGCCGACCTGGTCCACGCCGGGCAGGCCGTGCAGGAAGGTCCGCAGAGCGGTCTCGGATCGTCCCAGCTCGGAGAGGTCCGACCGGGCCGACGTCGTTGTCGCCGTCATGCCGAGAAGTCTACGCACGGAACCGCTGAGTGATCTTGGTCACGGCGGGTGCCCGGCGTGAGCGAGGTCGCCGGTCCGCCCGCACCCCCACCGGGCCGCCGGCCGGACGGGTAGGTTGAGCGATCGTGGACGTACACGTCATTGACCACCCGCTGGCCCAGTCCCGGCTGACCGCCATGCGGGACGCGCGCACCGATTCCTCGACGTTCCGGGCGGCGCTGCACGAACTGACCACCATGCTGGTGTACGAGGCGGCGCGCACCTTCCCCGTCGAGCGGTACCCGGTGCAGACGCCGGTCACCGGCACCGAGGGCACCCGGCTGGCGAACCCGCCGCTGCTGGTGCCCGTGCTGCGGGCCGGCCTCGGCATGGCGGACGCCGCACTCGGCCTGCTGCCCGAGTCCTCGATGGGCTTCGTCGGCCTGGCCCGCGACGAGGAGACCTACGAGCCGCGCGCCTACATGGAGTCGCTGCCCCGGGACCTGACCGGTCTGCCGGTGCTGGTCCTCGACCCGATGCTCGCCACCGGCGGCTCGCTGGAGCACTCCTGTCGGCTGCTGGCCGACCGGGGCTGCACCGACATCACCGTGCTCTGCGTGCTCGCCGCGCCCGTCGGCATCGAGCGGCTGGAGCGCTCCGGCCTGCCGCTGCGCCTGGTCACCGCCTCGATCGACGAGGGTCTCAACGACAAGATGTTCATCGTCCCCGGGCTCGGCGACGCCGGCGACCGCCAGTTCGGTGGCATGCCCCGGTTCTGAGCGTGACACCCGGTCGGTGCCGGGTCCGGCGGGTCCGCGCGCGGTGGTGCGCGGACCCGCTACCGTCTCCGGCCATGACTGGTGTTGCGCTCGCCGAGGAGTTGCTGCTCCTCGCCTACGACGACTCGACCGGCAAGGCGACCATGCCGCGGATCAGCCTGGACCTGGGCATGGCCGCCGCAGTGCTGGTCGAGCTGGCCCTGGCCGGCCGGATCGCGTACGGCGACGGTTCGTTGACCGTGGTCGACCCGACGCCCACCGGCGAGCCGGTCGCCGACGACGTGCTCGCCCGGATCGGCGCCGACACCCCGCACACCCCGGCCTCGTGGGTGCAGCGCCTGCGGCACGGCCTGCGCGACAAGATCCTCGGTGACCTCTGCGCCCAGGGGGTCGTCCGCGACGTCGACGAGACCGAACTCGGCTTCATCCACGTACACCGTTATCCGGTGGTGGACAGCTCGGTCGAGGCGGACACCCGCCGGCGGCTGGCCGAGGCGCTGGCGGGCGCGGCGGCCCCGGACGAGCGGACCGCCGCCCTCGCCACCCTGGTCGTCGTGCTGCGGATGGAGTCCGCGCTGGGGGTGAGCGGCGAGGAGGCCGCCACCGCCCGCCGGCGGTTGGAGGAGATCGCCACCGGCGCCGGCTTCTCCGGTCAGGTGAGCACCGACGACTCGGTGGTCCGCCCCTCGGTCGGCCTGGTCGTCGCCGCCCTGGCCAGCGCGGTCGACGCGGCGCTCGGCAAGCGCGCCTGACCGCCGGGGCCAACCCACCTCCGCCGCCCCCTTTGCTCTGCTTCAACCCGCGCAACACTTTCGGCCGCCGAGCGTTGCCTCCGTTGAAGCAGAGCAAAGGGACCGGGACAGGTGGGTGGGGTCGATCCCGGTAGGTCGGTCGCGGTCAGATGCCGAGGGCGGCGGCGACGTCGGCCCGCAGCCGCGCGACCGCCGCACCGGCCCGGCTCCGGGCGGCGGCGACAGCGCCGTCGGCCACCGGCTCCACCACTTCGAGGTACGCCTTGAGCTTCGGCTCGGTGCCGGAGGGACGGATCACCACCCGGGCCGTGGCGGTACGCAGGATCACCACGTCCGACTCGGGCAGCAGGTCCCGGACACTGTCGACTGGCTGGTTCAGCAGCATGCCCGGGGTGGCCGTCCGGATCCGGGTCATCGCGTCGGCAATTTCCCGCAGGTCGTCCACCCGCACGGAGAGCTGGTCGGTCTGGTGCACGCCGAACTCGGCGGCCAGCTCGTCCAGCCGGTCGGTCAGGGTGCGCCCCTGCGCCTTGAGGCCGGCGGCCAGCTCGGCCACCGTCAGCGCGGCCGTGATGCCGTCCTTGTCCCGGACGTGCTCCGGGGCGACGCAGTAACCGAGCGCCTCCTCGTAGCCGAAGACCAGCGGCGCGCTGCCGCCGCCGGCCCGCACGATCCACTTGAAGCCGGTCAACGTCTCGTCGTAGGGCAGGCCCCGGGCCGCGCACATCGCCCGCAGCAGCGACGACGACACGATGGTGGTGGCGTAGAGGCCCGTCACGCCGCGCCGCATCAGGTGGTCGGCGAGCAGCACGCCCACCTCGTCGCCACGCAGCATCCGCCAACCGCCAGAGCTGTCCCGGACGACCACCGCGCAACGGTCCGCGTCCGGGTCGTTGGCGATGGCGAGGTCCGCGCCGGTGGCGTCGGCCAGTGCGATCAGCCGGTCGACGGCTCCCGGCTCCTCCGGGTTGGGGAACGAGACGGTCGGAAACGCCGGGTCCGGCTCCGCCTGGTCGGGCACCACGCCGGGGACCGGGAAACCGGCCCGGGCGAACGCGGCGGTGAGCACCGCCGCGCCCACCCCGTGCAGCGGGGTGTACGCCACGGACAGGTCCCGCGGCCCGTCCGGGTCGATCACGGCGGTGGCCCGCTCGACGTACGCGGCGACGAGGTCGTCACCGAGCACCTCGCCGGGCCGCCCCAGCGGTACCTGGGTCAGCGGGCCGACGGCCCGGATGGCGGCCTCGATGCCGGCGTCGGCCGGGGGCACGATCTGCGCCCCGGCCCCCAGCTCACCGCCGAGCTCCGCGCCGAGGTAGACCTTGTAGCCGTTGTCCTGAGGCGGGTTGTGGCTGGCGGTGACCATCACGCCGGCCACCGCGCCCAGTTGACGTACCGCGTACGCGAGGACCGGGGTGGGCAGCGGGCGGGGGAGCAGCAACGCCGGCCGGCCGGCCCCGGTCGCCACCTGGGCGGTGCGCTCGGCGAACTGGCGGGAGCCGTGCCGGGCGTCGTACCCGATCACCAGCGGGCCGGTGCCACCCTGGGCCGCGAGCCAGGTGACCAGGCCGGCGGCGGCCTGGGTGACCACGGCGAGGTTCATGCCGTTCGGGCCGGCGCGCAGCGGGCCGCGCAGGCCCGCGGTGCCGAAGGTCAGCGGGCCGGCGAACCGGTCGGCCAGTTCCGGGGCGCTCGCCGGCAACCCGTCGAGCACCGCCGTCAGCTCGTCCCGGCTCGCCGGGTCGGGATCGTCGGCCAGCCAGCGCTGAGCCTGCTCGCGAATGTCGTCGATGTCAGTGGTGTCCGCCGCCATGCCCCTTGATAGCACGACGGCGGATCACCACTGGCGGTTCCCTCCGGCTCAGCCGTTCCCGGTGAGCTGGAACGTGCGTACCATCTCGTCGAAGATCGGCTTGCTCTCGGCGAACTTGGCGTCGTTCGCGGTCAGGTAGAACGAGTACGCCTTGCCGTCCTGCGCCACGCCGCGCCAGATGCCGTGCCGCATGGTGTCGCCCTGGCCGCAGGTGTACTCGAACTCGGCGGCCGGCTTGTCGGCCAGCGTGGTCTCGGTCGAGGTCACCTGCTCGTACGGCTTGACGCAGGAGGTGCTCCTGGTCTTGAGGCCGTTCTCGGCGGTCTCGGCCCACCGGGTGGAGCTGCTGGACCACTTCTCGGTGATGATGCGCACCTTGCGGCCGCTGTCCTCCGGGTCGACGTAGTCGGTGTACGTACCGCCGGTGGACTTCTTCCAGCCCTTGGGCACCATGACCTGGATGCCGCGGGCCGCGTGCTCCTGCATCTCGATGCCGGGGCCCGCCGCGGCGGACGGGCTGGGCTGCGCCTGCGGGGCGGTCGGCGCGGGGTCGTCCCCGCCGGAGAGCGCCACGATGCTGATCAGCAGCACCACGGCCAGGCCACCGGCCGCGGCGAGCTGGACCTTGCGCGGCCAGCCCTTCACCGTGGTCACGAGTTGACCACCGGTCGCGCGGACCTTGTCCAGGGCACTGCCGCCGCCGGCGGCCGGGGGCGGTGTGGTCGTCCAGGGCTGACCGGTGCCCGGGACCGACCACTGGTTGCCGCCGCCGTACGTGCCGCCGATGCGCTGGGTGGCCTCGGGCGCGCCGTAGCCCACCGGCTGCGTCGCGTCGGGCCGGCTGCCGTAGGTGACCCGCTGGGTGGCGTCGGGGTGGGCGCCGGCGTCCACCCGCTGGGTGGCGTCCGCGCCGCCGCCGTAGGTACGCCCCGCGGTGGGGCGACCCGAGGTGGGCATCGCGCCGGTGGGCGTGTGCAGCGGGCCCGCCAGTGCGTCGGCGCTGGTCTCGTCGAGGGCCGCGGCGGCGGCCGCACCGGCCGGCTGCGGGCGTTCACCCCGGCGCAGCGCGGCCAACCGGTCGGTCAGCGACTCGCCGGGGGCGAGCATGGCCCGACCACCGATCTGCGCGTCCGGCTTCGACTCCGGCGGGGCCGGCGCGTGCACGGGGGCCGGACGCTGCTGCACCGGCACCACGGCGTACGGGTCGGTGACCGAGTGCACGGCGGTGGCGGTGCTGCCCAACGGGCCGGCGAGCAGCTCCCGCAGCATGCCCCGGGAGGTGTGCACGTCCAGCCGGCGGGCCGGGTCCTTCTCCAGCAGGCCCATCAGCACCCGGGTCAGCGGACCGCTGCGCTGCGGCGGTGCCGGCGGGTCCTCGACGACCGCGTGCATGGTCTCGATCGGGTCGCCCTTGTCGAAGGGCGGACGCCCCTCCACGGCCGTGTAGAGCGTCACGCCCAGCGAGAAGAGGTCGCTGGGCGGACCGAACTCCTGGCCCATGGCCCGCTCGGGCGAGATGAAGTGTGGGGAGCCGAGCACCATGCCGGGCGTGGTGAGCTGCACGTCGGTGGGCATCCGGGCGACACCGAAGTCGGTCAGCACGCAGCGGCCGTCGGAGCAGATCAGCACGTTGGCCGGCTTGACGTCGCGGTGCAGGACGCCGATGGCGTGCGCCACCTCCAGCGCGCCGAGCAGCGCGATGCCGATCTTGGCCACCGCCCGGGGCGCGACCGGGCCGTCCTCGATGACCATGTCGGCGAGGCTGCGGGCGTCCAGCAGCTCCATGACGATCCATGGCCGACCGGCCTCGGTGACCACGTCGTACACCTGCACGACGGCGGGGTGCTGGATGGCGGCGGCCGCGCGGGCCTCGCGCAGCGTCCGCTCGTACATGGCGTCGCGGTCGCTGGGCGCCAGCCCCGGCGGGAGGACGACCTCCTTCACCGCCACGTCGCGGCGCAGCAGGGTGTCTGTGGCGCGCCACACCGTGCCCATGCCGCCGTTGCCCACCGCGGACCGCAGCGAGTACCGGTCACCGATGGTGGTGCCGGGCGCTGCTCGTCCGCTGGCGGGACTTACCTGTCCGCCGCTCCACGTCGGGATCTGAGTCACAGAAAAGCCACCGGGGGAAATCGAGGGGGGCTGGGACACAACCCCCCTATCTTGCTGGTTCCGACGCCCGATGCGAAAGCCGACGCGGCGGACGTTTGGTGAAGTCGACAGATCGTGCCCGACCGTTCACCTCCCGTCGACCGGTCGAGACGCACTGTGCGGTATCCCTCACCCGGCCCCGGGCCAGGGCGTCCTACCATCCGGGGATGAGCGAACGGCGGTCAAGCGAGTCCGGTTTCCCGATCAAGGGCGTCTACACGGCGGCCGACCTTCCGGAGGACCTGGACTCCCGGCTGGGTGGCCCCGGCGAGTTCCCGTACACCCGGGGGGTCTACCCCACGATGTACACCTCCCGTCCGTGGACCATGCGCCAGTACGCCGGCTTCGGCACCGCCACCGAGTCCAACGCGCGGTACCACCAACTGTTGCGGGCCGGCACGACCGGACTCTCGGTCGCCTTCGACCTGCCGACCCAGATGGGGTACGACTCCGACGACCCGATCGCGCACGGCGAGGTCGGCAAGGTGGGCGTGGCCATCGACTCCATCGAGGACATGCGGCTGCTCTTCGCCGACATCCCGCTGGACAAGGTCTCCACCTCGATGACGATCAACGCTCCCGGCTCGGTGCTGCTGCTGCTCTACCAGCTCGTCGCGGAGGAGAACGGGGTCGCCGGCGCGGCGCTCAACGGCACCATCCAGAACGACATCCTCAAGGAGTACATCGCCCGCGGGACGTACATCTTCCCGCCGAAGCCCTCGCTGCGCCTGGTGGCCGACACGTTCGCGTACTGCCGCAAGGAGGTGCCGAAGTGGAACACCATCTCCATCTCCGGCTACCACATGGCCGAGGCCGGGGCGACGCCCGCGCAGGAGATCGCGTTCACCCTGGCCAACGGTGTGGAGTACGTCCGGGCGGCGTTGGCCGCCGGGCTCGCGGTGGACGACTTCGCGCCCCGGCTGTCGTTCTTCTTCGTGGCCCGCACCACGCTGCTGGAGGAGGTGGCGAAGTTCCGCGCCGCCCGGCGGATCTGGGCCCGGCTCATGCGTGACGACTTCGGCGCCAAGGACCCGAAGTCGATGATGCTGCGGTTCCACACCCAGACCGCCGGTGTGCAGCTCACCGCCCAGCAGCCGGAGGTGAACCTGGTCCGGGTCGCGGTGCAGGGCCTGGCCGCGGTGCTCGGCGGCACGCAGTCGCTGCACACCAACAGCTTCGACGAGGCGATCGCGCTGCCCACCGAGAAGGCCGCCCGGCTCGCGCTGCGCACTCAGCAGGTGCTGGCGTACGAGACGGACCTGACCACCACCGTCGACCCGTTCGCCGGCTCGTACGTGGTGGAGGCGATGACCGCCGAGATCGAGGCCGCCGCCGTGGAGCTGATGGAGCGGGTGGCCGATCACGGTTCGGCGGTGGACGCCATCGAGGCCGGGTTCCAGAAGCGGGAGATCGAGCAGTCCGCGTACCGGATCGCCCAGGAGATCGACTCCAGTGAGCGGGTGGTGGTGGGGCTCAACCGGTTCACGGTCGACGAGGAGGAGCCGTACGAGCCGTTGCGGGTCGACCCGGCCATCGAGGCGGCGCAGGCCGAGCGGTTGGCCCGGCTGCGCGCCGGACGGGACGCCGACGCGGTGACGCGGACGCTGGCCGATCTGCGGGCCGCCGCCGAGGGCTCGGACAACGTGCTCTACCCGATGCGTGAGGCGCTGCGGGCTCGGGCCACGGTCGGTGAGGTCTGCGGGACGCTGCGCGAGGTGTGGGGGCAGTACCGGCCCACCGACCGGTTCTGACGCGACCGGCGTCGGGTGTGTCCGCCCGGCGCCCGGGGTACGCCGACAGGTGGGCCGGAACGCACACGGTGTGCGGTCGGGGTCGGCGAGATTATGTGAGCGTCCTTGTCCGGCCGGTTGCGGAGCGTGGTCGCCTTATTGTCGGAGTGTCAGTTCATCACCCCGACTAATGCGACAATTCGCAGCGTGGGTCCAGGGGCGGCGACGCAACTCGTGGCCCTTCCGGCCGGTTACGCGTTGTAGGAGGTGAGGGGGCAGATGGCGGCGTTCGAGCGCGATCTACCTGCGGTCCCGCACCTCGATGAGCGCGCTCAGCAGGGCATACGTGACGCTACGCGGTCTGATCATCACCGTAACGAGGTTGCGCAGCGTCACCGTCGGAGGTCTAGGCTGTCTGCTGTCCCCGATGATCCATCCATCTCTAGTGATCGAGAATTCGACGTGACGAGTGCGTTGACGCTGCCCACCGGCGGCCAGCTGGCGTCGTCCTGGCTGGAGACTCCGCCCGGGTCCCAGCCCCTTCCCCGCGACCTGGACCACCTGCTCGCGCTCCGGGTACCCGGGCTCATCGCCACGCGCCGTCACCTCCACTCGCACCCCGAGTTGTCCGGTACGGAGTTCGAGACGGCGGCCCTCATCGCCCGGGAGCTCTCCCTGGCCGGCCTGAGCCCGCGACTGCTGCCCAAGGGCAACGGCGTGATCTGTGACGTCAACGGCCGCCCGGACGGGCCGGTCGTCGCGCTGCGCGCCGACATCGACGCCCTGCCGCTCGACGACCCCAAGGACGTGCCGTACCGCTCCACCGTCGACGGCGTCTGCCACGCCTGCGGCCACGACGTGCACACCTCGATCCTGCTCGGCGTCGGCATGCTGCTGGCCCAGCTCGCCGACCTCGGTGAGCTGGACGGCCGGGTCCGGCTCATCTTCCAGCCGGCCGAGGAGATCCTGCCCTGCGGCTCGTTGGAGGTCATCGAGGCCGGCGGCCTGGACGACGTGGTGCAGATCTTCGCGCTGCACTGCGACCCGAACCTGCCGGTGGGCCAGGTGGGCCTGCGGGTCGGCCCGATCACGGCGGCCGCCGACAATGTCACCGTCCGGCTGTCCGGGCCCGGCGGGCACACCGCCCGGCCACACCTGACCGTCGACCTGGTCGACGCCCTCGGCCGGCTGATCACCGAGGTCCCGGCCCTGGTGAGCCGCCGGGTGCCGGCCAACAGCGGGCTGCTGCTGGTGTTCGGCCACGCCTCGGCCGGCACCCGGTACAACGTCATCCCCTCCGAGGCGTCCGCCTCGGGCACCCTGCGGGTGATGGACCGCGACACCTGGGAGCAGGCTCCCAAGATCGTGGCTCAGGTGGTGCGGGACGTGATCGCCCCCACCGGCGCGACCGTCGACCTGGAGTACCTGCGCGGCCGACCGCCGGTGAGCAACGACTCGCGGGCCATCCAGGTGCTGACCGCCGCCACCGGTGCGGCGCTCGGGCCCGAGGGCATCGCCGAGACGCCGCAGAGCATGGGCGGCGAGGACTTCTCCTGGTACCTGGAGTACGTCCCCGGCGCGCTCGCCCGCCTCGGCGTGGGCCGGATCGGGCCGAACGTCGACCTGCACCGCGCGTCCTTCGACGTGGACGAGCGGGCCATCCCGGCCGGCGTCCGCGTCATGGTGCAGACCGCGCTGCGGGCACTTGCGGCGGCGCGCTGACCTGGGCGACCTGCGCCGGCGTCCGCCGACGCCGGCGCCGACGCAGCACCAGCAGCAGGACCGTCAGGGGTACGCCGAAGGCCACCAGCCAGGGCAGCAGCGCGCCGAGGACGGTGAGCAGGACGGTCATCGAGGTGACGAACGCCTCCCAGCCGCCCTTGAGCCCGACCAGGAAGCCGGTCTCGGCCTTCTCCTCATCGGTCTTCGCCGCCGGCCCGGCCAGCGACACCGTGATCGTGGAGAGCGCGGTCAGGTCGGCCAGCCGGCGCTTCTTGGCCTCCAGCGAGGCCAGGTCCGCCTCCCGGCGACCCAACTCGTTCTCCAGCGACACCAGGTCGGCGATCGAGTTGGCGCGGGCGAGCAGTCGTCGCGCGCTGTCCACGCGGGCCCGCTGCGTGACGATCCGGGCCTCCAGGTCGACGGTCTCCTCCGTGACGTCCTGGGTGTTGATCTCGCGGCTCTGCTGGCGGCCGAGCTTCGCGACCTCCTCCACCACCTGAGCGAACTTGGCCGCCGGCACCCGCAACTGCAACTCGGCCACCGCGTCGGCCTCGGCGCTGCGCCGCTGGTCGCCGCCGATGAAGCCACCCGCCCGGGTGACCACCGCGCTGACCTCGCGGGCCGTGGCGTCCACATCAGTCACCTGTACCCGCATCGATCCGGTGTAGATGATCGCCCGCTGGTCGACCCGCAGATCCGGAGCACCGGCCCCGGCCGTTCCGGCCGCGTCCGCGTCGCTGCCCTTGTCGAGCGCGCCCTGCGCGCCCTGCGGGGCCTCGGCCGCCGTACCCGCCGAATCGGATCCGCTGTCACCGGCGCTGCACCCCGCGAGGGCCACCGCCGCCAGCAGTGTTCCCGCCGCCAGGAGTGCGCCGCGGCGTCGTCCTCTCCGTCCGTCCATCCCCGCTCCCATCGTCGTCAGCCTCAGTGGCGATAGTTCGGACGCGCCGCGTCCACCGGCTGGTTCCGGCAGACTGCGCTGAGGACATCACGATTCGATAGTCGAGGAGTCACGATGCGGCTCACCAAGTACGCCCACTCCTGTCTCCGGGTGGAACACGACGGGGGAGTGCTCGTGGTCGATCCCGGAGTGTTCAGCGACCCGGCGACGGCGCTGGACGGCGCGGACGCGGTGCTCGTCACCCACGAGCACCCGGACCACCTGGATCCGGCCGCGGTGCGGCTCCAGCTCGACCGGCAGCCGTTCCCGATCTACGGGCCCGCCTCGCTCGCCGACGCCCTGGGCGACGCGGCCGAGGCACTGTGCCCTGTCGAGCCCGGCGAGTCGTTCACCGCCGCCGGGGTCGCGGTCCGCGCGTACGGGGGACGGCACGCGGTCATCCACCCGGACATCCCGGTGATCGACAACCTCGGCTACCTGATCAACGACGTGGTCTACCACCCCGGCGACTCGCTCGTCGTACCGCTGGAGACGCCTGTCGACACGCTCTTCGCGCCGATCCACGCTCCCTGGTCGAAGTTCTCCGAGGTGCTCGACTTCATCCGGGCGGTCGCCCCGCGCCGCGCGTACGCCCTGCACGACGCCCTGCTCAACGGCAACGGGCTGGGCGTGCTCAACCGGCAGTACGCGGCCCTGTCCGGCACCGAGTACCAGCGTCTGGAGCCCGGTACCCGGGTGGACGTCTGACGCGATGCCCGGCCCCTCCGTGGAGCTGGTCCGGCAGCTCTACCGCACCCCACCGGACCGGTTCGTGGCCGCCCGGGACGCCGCGGTGGCCGAGGCCCGGCGAGCCGGCGACACGATCGGCGCCCGGCAACTGGCCCGGCTGCGCCGCCCCACCGTCGCCGCCTGGCTGGTCAACCTGCTCGCCATCGAGCGTCCCGAGCTGGTCGCCGACCTGGTCAATCTCGCCGACGCGCTCCGGGCGGCCCAGCGGGAGCTGCGCGGCGCCCGACTGCGGGAGTTGTCGGCCCAGCGTCGCGCGGTGGTCGCGGCCCTGGTCGCCGAGGTCCGTACGCTCGCCAGGGCGGAACCCGACGCGCCACCGGCCGGCCGGCTGCCGCTGGCCGAGGTGGAGGCGACCCTGAACGCGGCGCTCTCCGACGCCGACGTCGCCGAGCAGGTGCGGGCGGGACGGCTGCTCCGCGCGGCCACCTACGCCGGCTTCGGCGAGGTGCCCCGACCGCAGTTGCGGCTGGTCACCGGCGACGAGGAGGAGCCACCGGCCCGACGACCGGGCGTCCAGCGGGACAGTCCGGAGCCGACCCGCCGTACCGACCGGGCCGGGGAGCGTGCCGCGCAGGCCGAGCGGGCGGCGCAGCGGGCGGCCCGGGCCGAGCGCGCCCGCCGCCGTCGGGCCCTGGACCGCGAGTTGGACCGTGCGCGCGCCGACCAGCAGCGGGCCGAGGACGAGTTGGCCGAGGCGGCCGGGCAGGAGCGCGACGGCGTCGCCGTACTCGACGAGATCGAGACCGAGCTGGCCGAGTTGGAACGCCGACGCGCGGTGGCGGAACAGGACCTGAGCCGGGCCAAGCTGGCCCGGCGGGCGGCCGAGCGGACGGTCACCGCGGCCCGCCGCCGGGCGGGCGAGGTCGAGGCGGCCGTCGAGGCGTTGGTGGCCGAAGAGGGGGATGCGGACGCGGGCGGTGGCGCGGCAGACTGACATCGATGGACGACGACGAGCGGATGAGCCGTCTGCGGCCGGCCGCCCCCGAGCGGCGCGCGCGGACGGCGTCCGGATGACGCCGGAGCAGCTCGCCGCCGCCAGCAAACCCGCCGTCCTCGACCTCGGCGACGGGTTCAGCAGGTGCCCGAGCACGCTGCGTCGGGCCCGACTGCTCGGCATCTCCGGCTGGGCCTTCTACATCAGCGGTCGGGCCGGCGCGCTCGGCGACGTACGCGCGGAGACGGCCGCCGCGGCGATCGGCTTCGTCGCGCCGGACGCCGTCGCCGACGGCTGGGACGCCGCCGCCCGGGTGCTGCCGCCGGTCGAGGTGGCCGCCGCGAGTCTCGCCGAGTGCTGCCGGTGGGGGACCGAGATGCTGGGCGTGCTTCCCGGGGTCGAGCGCCTGGCCGACCTGGTCGAGCGGGCGGTCGCCGCCGCCGACACCAGCGGCATGCCGCTCTTCGCCGCGTGGCGGGCCATGCCGCTGCCGGATCACTCGCCGGGGGCCCGCAGCGCCGCCGGGCTGCGACTGCTGCGGGAACATTTCACCGGCGCCTACCTGCTGGCGGTACGGGCCGCAGGCATGACCCCGCTGGAGGCGGTGCTGGCCGGGCCGGAGGGCGAGGCCGGTGCGGTGGCGTGCGGGTGGCCGCCGCCGTACCCGGCGGTCGGGCCGTTGGTGCGTCGGCGGCTGTGGGCGGAGGCGGTGACCAACCGGCTGGCGGCGCCCGCGTTCGCGGCGCTCGGTCCCGCCGACGGCGCCGAGCTGGTGGAGTTGCTGCACCACACCCGCGCCGGCTTGGCCTGATGCGCCCACCCGGCGGAAAATGGGCGGCGCTGTCGGCCGTCGGCTGCCAGGATCTCCTGCCGTGACGCTTCCCGCCGGCTGGACCGCGCGCCGGCCCACTCTCGACGACGTACCGGCGATCCTCGCGGTGGTGCACGCCGCCGACACCTTCGCCATCGGCTACCCCGACTTCGACGCCGAGGACGTCGAGGAGGCGTTGACCGCGCCGCACTTCGACCCGAGCCGGGACTCCTGGTTGGCGCTCGACCCGGACGGCACCGTCGTCGGCTGGGCGACGGTGGACAACCCGACCGGGGTCGGCCGGGAGTTCGTGGAGGTCTACGTCGACCCCGAGCGGGGCGCCACCCTCCGTGCGCCGTTGCTCGCCCGCCAGCTCGACCGGGTCGCCGAGCGCGCCGCGGAACGGCGACTGCCGGCGCTCACCGTCCGCTGCGCGGTGTTCGCCCCGGAACGCGACTGGGACCGGGACCTGCGGGCCGCCGGTTTCACCCTGGCCAAACGGTACGTTCGGATGCGTTGCCCGTTGGCCGACCTGCCCGCCGAGCCCGCCCCGGTCGGTGTCACGGTGCGGCCGGTCCGCTTCGACGACGAGGCCGAGCTGCGGGAGTTCCACCGGATCCACGACATCGCCTTCGGCGACACCCCGGATCACGAGCCGTTGTCGTACGACAGGTGGCGGGCCCGCATCGGTGACGTGACCGCCTGGGACGAATGGTTCGTCGCCGAGGTCGACGGGGTGTTAGCCGGCGCGTTGCAGTCCTCGGACCAGGCGCTGGACCGGCAGGAGGGCTGGGTGAAGAGCCTGTCGGTGCTGCCCGCGTACCGCCGCCGGGGTGTCGGTGCGGCGCTGCTGCGCCGCGCGTTCGCCCGCTACGCCGACAAGGGCCGGCAGTTCGCCGGCCTCGGCGTGGACCTCACCAACCCGACCGCCCCGCTGTCGCTCTACCGCTCGGTGGGCCTGCGGGAGACGGAGTGGACCGACATGTACGAGCGGGTCGTCCCGGCCGCCGGTGTGTGATTGACGACCCCGGCCGGGCCCGACGGGCGTCCGGGCCGGTGACGGTTGCAGACTGGGGGCGTGGGATACGCGCTACGGGGACGCGGTGCCGGTGGGGCGGGACCGCAGCTCGGTGACGTAGTCGTCCGGCGCGCCCGCCTTCTCGGCGGCGTTCGCGATCTCGGACAGGTACCACGACGTCGGCAGGCCACCCTCGTACCCGTCGAAAACGTAGATCCACGCCGTGACGTCGCCGTCGAGGGTGGAGATCCGTACGTGCAGCTTGCGGTACGTGCCGGCGGTCACACCCTCGATCTCGTCGAGCTGGGCCGCGTCGTACGGGTGGATGTCGTAGATCGCCACGAACACCCGGTCGCCGGGGGACTCGACGACGGTGCTCACCGCACCCTCCCAGCCGATCACGTCCTCCCCGGCGAAGGTCAGCCGCCACCCTTCCAGCCAGCCGGTGCCCACCATCGGCGAGTGCGGGCAGTAGGCCCGCATTCGGGACGGATCGAGGTTTGAGCCGTAGGCGGCGTGATGACCCACGGCGATGACGATAGCCCGGCGGACGGGTGGGGGAGAATACGACCGTGCGTGTCGGATGCGCTCGGGAGAAGAAAGTCACTGTGAGCATCAACGAGGGGCGAACGTGGTGAGCGCGAGGAGTGCAGCGCAGCGGAGCCCCGCAGTCGCGAGCGAAAGGATGGCTCTGTGAGCCGGATCGTGATCATCGGCGGTGGGCCGGCCGGGTACGAGGCGGCACTGGTCGCCGCCCAACTGGACGCCGATGTCACCGTCGTCGAGGCCGACGGCGCGGGCGGGGCGTGCGTGCTCTCCGACTGCGTCCCGTCGAAGACCTTCATCGCCAGCTCCCAGGTGGTCACCGGCTACCGGGACACCGAGGAGTTCGGGGTGCACTCGGACGGCCTCGAGGCGGTGACCGTCGACGCGCAGGCCGTGCACGCGCGGGTGAAGCGGCTGGCGCTGGCGCAGTCCGCCGACATCCACGCCAAGCTGCTCAAGGCGGGGGTCACCTTCGTGGCCGGCACCGCCCGCCTCGGCGACGACGCGCTCGGGCACACCCACCGGGTCATCGTCACGCCCGCCGACGGCGGCGAGGAGTACCCGATCGACGCGTCCACCGTGCTGGTGGCCACCGGCTCGACGCCCCGGCAGTTGCCCACCGCCGTACCCGACGGCGAGCGCATCCTGACCTGGCGTCAGGTGTACGACCTGGCGGAGCTGCCGGAGCACCTGATCGTGGTCGGCTCGGGCGTGACCGGCGCCGAGTTCGCCAGCTCGTACCTCGCGATGGGGGTGGAGGTCACCCTCGTCTCCAGCCGCGACCGGGTGATGCCGCACGAGGACGCCGACGCGGCGTCGGCCATCGAGCGGGTCTTCCGCAACCGGGGCATGAACATCCTCAACAACTCCCGGGCGGACGCGGTGCGCCGTACCGCCGACGGGGTCGAGGTGGAACTCTCCGATGGGCGCAGGGTCACCGGCTCGCACGCCCTCATCGCGGTCGGCTCGATCCCGAACACCGCCGATCTGGGCCTGGCCGAGTACGGCGTGGAGCTGGGCCGGGGCGGTTACGTCACGGTCGACCGGGTCTCCCGGACGAACGTGCCCGGCATCTACGCCGCCGGTGACTGCACGGGGGTGCTGCTGCTGGCGAGCGTCGCCGCCATGCAGGGGCGGATCGCCATGTGGCACGCCCTCGGTGAGGCCGTCCGCCCACTGCGGCTGCGGACCGTCGCCGCGAACGTCTTCACCGACCCGGAGCTGGCCACCGTCGGCGTCTCGCAGGACGAGGTCGACGCGGGGAAGGTGCCGGCCCGGCAGGTGATGCTGCCGCTCTCCGGCAACGCCCGCGCCAAGATGGACGACCTCTCCGACGGGTTCGTGAAGTTGTTCTGCCGGCCCGCCAGCGGTCAGGTGATCGGCGGCGTGGTGGTCGCGCCGAAGGCCAGCGAGCTGATCCTGCCCATCACCATGGCCGTGGAGAACAATCTGACGGTCAACGAGCTGGCCCAGACGATCACCATCTACCCCAGCCTCTCCGGCTCCATCACCGAGTCGGCCCGCCAGCTCATGCTCCACGAGTTGGAGTAGCCGTTCTCGTCGATCATGGACGTGTGGTGGCCGTTCTGCGCCGCCGCGCCCCCTTTGTGCGGCACCACGATCCCATGATCGACGGGTGGGCGCCGGGTCTGGGTCACCGCCACCGTCGCCAGGAGCGCTACCTCGGTGAGGATCAGGAGGCGTTCGGCCAGGCCGATCAGCATCCGGTCGCCGGGGTAGGCGGACCAGACCATCCCCGCCGCCAGGACCAGGCTCAGCACGACGAGGGTACGGAGCCTGGCGGCGGTGGACGTCAGGTCCGGGCGCCGGGCGAGCAGCCAACCGCCGATCGGCAGGGCCAGGAAGGCGACCACCGACGCGTACCGGTGCACGTACGCGGACATGGTCATGGCGGTGCCCGGCTCGTTCGTCGGCACCACGGCGGCCAGCAGCAGCCCCGCCACCCAGGCGCCGAGCAGCAGCTCCACCGCCCGTCCGGGCGGCGGGCCGGTGCGGCGCAGCCCGTACATCAGTGCCACGGTGGCGAGGGCCAGCACCACCATGGCGACGTCGATGACACCGCCCCGGTCGGAGACGGCGAAGTCGCTGATGGTCAGCGCCCACGGGTTGAGGTCGTCGTTGACTTCCAGATGGCCGATCACGGTGAGCAGCGCCGCCACGGCGATCCCGCCGAGGGCGAACAGGCCGGTGCTCCGGGTTCCAGGCATGCCTCAGCCTGTCGCCGCGCACACCCCAGCCAGATCCGGGACCGCCACCGACTTCGCCCCCAAATCCCACCCCTAGAGGCCGCCTGCGCGGCATGGCGAGGGCCGACCGGGTGCCTTAGGCGACGTTGAGGTGGATGTTCCCGATGCGGGCGACGACGTCGAGGTGGCCGCCCAGGCCGGTGACGTAGGCGCGAAGGGTGTCCAGACTGGTATGTTCGCCGTTCTCGATCTGACTGATCCTGGCCTGGCTCAACCCTGCGGCCTCGGCCAGTTGAGCCTGGGTCATCCCCAGGTGCTTGCGGATCTCCGCCAGTTGCGCGCCGCTGACCAGCGCCAACATCTGCTCGCGGTGCTGCGCTCGTCGGGCGACCCGGTCTGGGTGTTCCCAGGACGGATCGAGTTCTCGGGCCTTGGCCCGAACGTCCCGCCAGTCCACTCCGTCGGTCATCTCTGCGCTTCCTTCAGCCTCGAGAGGTGTTCCTGGAATCGGTCGTCCGCGAGAGAGACCGCCGTCCTGTACCAACTCTGCCACTGACCCGATTTGTCTCCAGCGACCAGGAATACTGCTTCCCGGACGGGATCGAAAGCGAAGATCATGCGGATCTCCGTGGAGCCGGCCGAGCCGGGTCGCAACTCCTTCATGTGGTGGAAGATGCTGCCCTTGAGGCGGTCGACCAGGGGGCGGCCGAGAGCGGGACCGTGTTCGGCGAGGAGGTCGATGGCCTCGCTGACGAGGTCGGCGCTGGCTGGTTCCGTCTCACAGAGGTGGAGGAACCACTTCTCAACCTCGGGGTGAAGTTTGACCTCCCACATGCCGTCAATATAAGTCAACCTTATACCCCCAGGGCTGAGTGACACTCAGTCCACGGGGACCTGGGTGGCGGTACGGGCGTGGCGGGCGCTGACCACCGTCATCGCCCATCCGGCGGCGGCGAAACCGGCCGCCGCCGCGGCGGCGATGATGGCCAGCCGCCAGGCCGACTCGGTGAGCGCGGCACCACCCAGGTGCCCGATCAGCGCGCCGTAGCTGGCCCAGCCCAGCGCGGCGATCGTCTCGTAGAGCGCGAACAGCCGGTACGGGTAGCGGCTGCGGCCGGCCGAGAAGCAGGCGGCCATCCGCCCGCCGGGCACGAACCGGCACAGCAGGATGACCAGCGGACCGGGTTGTCGGAGTCCCTGGGTGACCCGGCTGGCCACGCGGCGGGCGCGGCTCGGCTCGGTGTGCCGGGGCGCTCGACGGTCCGGAGCGAGTCGGCCGAGCAGGTAGCAGGCGAGGTCACCGGCGAACACGCCGAGCGCGCCGACGGCGATGGTGACCGGCAGGCTGAGTCCGCCGTACACGGTCAGCGCGCCACTGGTGATCATGACGAGCTGGGTGGGGATGACGGGTACGAAGGCGTCGGCGATGAGGAGCCCGAGCAGCACCAGATACGCCCACGTCGGAGACGCGACGTCAGTCAGTAGTTCGGGCACGCCTGCCACCTCGCCGGATGCGGCCGATTGGGTGTCTTGAGCCTGACGGCATGGCCGGCGTCACCGTGGACGGCCCCGGGGCGTCGTGACCGCCGACACCACAGAGCCACCCTGCTCCAACGAGGCAGGCACCCGCTGGTGACGGCCCCGACCCGGCCCGGGACGGTCGCCGGATCGGCCCCGGTCGGCGTACCGTGGTCGGCGCGGCCCAGCACGCCGGGTCCCCCGTTCCTGACGATGCGGGCCGCTCAGGGCCGCCGGCGGGTCCCGCGCCGGCGGCCCGCCTCGCTTCCCGCCGCCGCAAATCCGGGTGCGTCCCCGACCGCCCGACGGGTAGCGTCGCGGCATGCGCAGCGCGGTAGTGATGACGACGACGCCGGGTGTCCCCGGCGTGCCGCGCTGACGTAACCACCGTCGACCAGGCCCGGGGCGATCCGCCCCCGGGGGCCGTTCGGCGTTCGGTGTCCAGGTCGCCTCCGGGTCGTACCCGATCCAGGAGCCCGACATGATCGACCACCGTAGGCTCGGCCGCGAGCTGGACCTGTTCGTCTCCGATCCGCTGGCCGGCGCCGGCCTGCCCATCTGGCTGCCGGCGGGCGCCGCCGCCCGGCACGCCGTCGAGGAGTACGTCCGGGAGTTGGAGCGCCGCTCTGGCCACCAGCACGTGTACTCGCCGCCGCTGGGTAAGCGGGAACTCTTCGAACTCTCCGGCCACCTCGGCTACTTCGCCGACGACATGTTCCCGCCGCTGCGGCTGAGCGCCGACGACGAGTTCGTGCTCCGGCCGGCGCTCTGCCCGCACCACGCGCTGGTCTTCCGGGCCCGGGGCCGCTCCTACCGGGAGCTGCCGCTGCGGGTCGCGGAGCTGGGCGGGATGTACCGCGCGGAGCGTTCCGGGGTGCTCGGCGGGCTGTCCCGGGTACGCGCCATCTCCCTGAACGACGCGCACACCTTCTGCGCACCGGAGCAGGTCGGCGCGGAGGTCGCCGAGATCCTCGGACTGATCCGCGCCGCGCACGCCGCGCTCGGCGTACGCCCGGCCGGGTTCCGGCTGTCGCTGCGCGGGCCGGGCGAGAAGTACGTCGGCGACGACGCCCAGTGGGCCCGCGCCGAGGAGCTGCTGCGCGGCGCGCTGGCCGGGGTCGAGTACGTCGAGGCCCCGGGAGAGGCCGCCTTCTACGGCCCGAAGATCGACATCCAGATCGTCGACGCGGCCGGCCGGGAGTCGACCATCTCCACCATCCAGGTGGACTTCGACAAGCCGGAGCGGTTCGACCTGTCGTACACCGATTCCGACGGCAGCCGGCGTCGGCCGGTGCTGCTGCACCGCAGCCTGGTCGGCAGCATGGAACGGCTGTTCGCGTACCTCATCGAGGCGCACGAGGGCGCGTTCCCGGCCTGGTACGCGCCGGTCCAGTTGGTGGTGCTGCCGGTGGACGACGGGCAGGCCGACGCGGCGGCCGACCTGGCCCGGCGAGCCCTCGACGCCGGGCTGCGGGTCGAGGTCGACGCCGCCGGCTCGCTGGGCGCCCGGGTCCGGGACGCGGCCCGCCGCCGCGTCCCGTACCTCGGGGTGCTGGGCGCCCGGGAGGCCGCCGCCGGCGCGCTCGCCCTCCGGCTGCGCGACGGCCGTGCCCTGGCCGCGATGCCGGCGGACGCCGCGCTCGCCCTGATCGGCGGGCAGGTCGCCGCCCGCTCGGCGGATCTGCTCCCGGACCGACATCGCTAGACCGACGCCGGTTGCGCCGCGGTGGCCGGCTCCTCGTCGACCACCGCGCCGGTGAACTGCGAGCGGTACAGCCGGTGGTACGCGCCGTGGGCGGCGAGCAACTGCTCGTGGGTGCCCTGCTCGACGATCCGGCCGTCCTCCATCATCAGGATCAGGTCGGCGTCCCGGATGGTGGAGAGCCGGTGCGCGATGACGAAGCTCGTCCGGTCCGAGCGCAGCGCCGCCATCGCCCGCTGGAGCAGCACCTCGGTACGGGTGTCCACCGAGCTGGTGGCCTCGTCGAGGATGAGCAGGGACGGCTCGGCGAGGAACGCCCGGGCGATGGTGATGAGCTGCTTCTCACCGGCGCTGACGTTGCTGCCCTCCTCGTCGATGACGGTGTCGTAGCCGTCGGGCAGGCTGCGCACGAACCGGTCCACGAAGGTGGCCCGGGCCGCGGCGACGATCTCCTCCTCGGTGGCGTCGGGGCGGCCGTACGCGATGTTGTCCCGGATGGTGCCGCCGAACAGCCAGGTGTCCTGGAGCACCATGCCGACCCGGCCCCGCAGGTCGTCGCGGCGCAGCGTGGTGATGTCCACCCCGTCGAGCGTGATCCGGCCGGCGTCCAGCTCGTAGAAGCGCATGATCAGGTTGACCAGGGTGGTCTTGCCGGCGCCGGTCGGGCCGACGATCGCCACGGTGTGCCCCGGCTCGGCCACCAGCGACAGGTCGTCGATCAGCGGCTTGTCCGGCGCGTACCGGAATGAGACGTGCTCGAACTCGACCCGGCCGTGCGGGTCGACGACCCGGGCCGGCTGGGCCGGGTCGGGGCTCTGCTCGTCGGCGTCGAGCACGGCGAAGACCCGCTCGGCCGACGCCACCCCGGACTGGAGCAGGTTGGCCATCGAGGCGAGTTGGGTGAGCGGCTGGGTGAACTGGCGGGAGTACTGGATGAACGCCTGCACGTCACCGAGGCTCATCGCCCCGGAGGCCACCCGCAGACCGCCGACCACGGCGATCGCCACGTAGCTCAGGTTCCCGATGAACATCATCGACGGCATGATGATCCCGGAGATGAACTGCGCGCCGAAGCTGGCCCGGAACAGCTCCTCGTTCTTGGCGTGGAAGGCGGCCTCCACCTCACGCTGCCGGCCGAAGACCTTCACCAGCTCGTGCCCGGTGTACGCCTCCTCGATCTGGCCGTTCAACGCGCCGGTGTGGGTCCACTGGGCAATGAACTGCTTCTGCGAGCGCTTGGCGATGCGCTGGGTTACCAGCACCGACAGCGGTACCGCGATCAGCGCCACCAGGGCCAGCAGCGGCGAGATCCAGAACATCACGCCGAGTACGCCGACCACGGTCAGCAGCGAGGTGAGCAGCTGACTGAGGGTCTGCTGAAGGCTGGTGGAGATGTTGTCGATGTCGTTGGTGACCCGGCTGAGCAGCTCACCGCGGGGCTGCCGGTCGAAGTAGGGCAGCGGTAGCCGGTTGAGCTTCTCCTCCACCTCGGCGCGCAGCCGCAGCACCGTACGCTGGACCACCCCGTTGAGCAGCCAGCCCTGCCACCACGCCAGCACGCTCGACGCCAGGTAGAGCCCGAGCGCCAGCAGCAGTACCCGGCCCAGCGCGTCGAAGTCGATGCCCGTCCCGGGCACCACGTCCATCCGGGCCAGCATGTCGGCGAAGCTCTCGTTGCCGCCGGCCCGCGCCGCGTCGACGGCCTGGTCGGCGGTGGTGCCCGCCGGCAGTTGCCGACCGATCACCCCGCTGAAGATGAGGTCGGTGGCGTGGCCCAGGATCTTCGGGCCGGCCACGCTGAAGCCGACGCTCACCACGGCGAGCGTGATGATCGCGGCCAGGTGCAGCCGGTGCGGGCGCAGCCGGCCGAGCAGGCGTCGGGCCGACGGCCCGAAGTTCATCGACTTCTCGGCGGGCATCCCCGCGCTCATCCACGGCGGGCCGCCGCCCGGCCGGCCCGCCGGCAGCCGCTTCGGCGTCCGCCCGTCGCCGCCGGCCTGCGGCGTGTCACCGCCGGCCTTCTGATTGGGTACGGCCGCAGCGCGCGGCTCGTTCTGCTCGCTCACGCCGCCACCTCCGCCGTCTGCTGGGAGGCCACGATCTCGGCGTACGTCGGGCAGGTCTCCAACAACTCCTCGTGTCGTCCCACTCCGACGACCCCTCCGTTCTCGAGCACGATGATCTGGTCGGCGTCGACGATGGTGGACACCCGCTGCGCCACGATCACCACCGCCGCGTCGGCGGTGACGGGTCGCAGCGCCGCCCGCAGCCGGGCGTCGGTGCCGAGGTCCAGCGCGGAGAACGAGTCGTCGAACAGGTAGATCTCCGGCTGCCGGACCAGTGCCCGGGCGATGGCCAGGCGTTGGCGCTGACCGCCGGAGACGGTGCTGCCGCCCTGGGCGATCGGCGCGTCCAGCCCGCCGGGCAGTTGGGCCACGAAGTCGCGGGCCTGGGCGATCTCCAACGCCGCCCACAGCTCCTCGTCGGTGGCGTCCGGGTTGCCGTAGCGCAGGTTGCTGGCGACCGTGCCGGTGAACAGGTACGGCCGCTGCGGCACCAGCCCGATGCGTTTCCACAGCTCGTCGGGGGCCAACTCGCGTACGTCGACCCCGTCGACCAGCACCGCGCCGTCGCTGACGTCGACCAGGCGGGGGATGAGCGACAGCAGGGTGGTCTTGCCGGCGCCGGTGCTGCCGATGATCGCCGTGGTGGTGCCGGGGGTGGCCCGGAAGGAGATGTCGCGCAGCACCGGCTCGACCGCGCCCGGGTACTGGAAGCGCACCCCGCGCAGCTCCAACTCGGCCCGGCTGGGCAGTTCGGTGACCGGAGTGGCGGCCGGAACCACCGAGGAGTCGGTGTCCAGCACCTCGACGATGCGTTCGGCGCAGACCGCCGCCCGGGGCACCATCATCAGCATGAAGGTGGCCATCATCACGGCCATCAGGATCTGCATGAGGTAGGCCAGGAACGCGGTGAGCGCGCCGATCTGGATCGCGCCGGAGTCGACCCGCTGCGCGCCGAACCAGAGCACCGCCACGCTCGACACGTTCAGCACCAGCATGACCACCGGGAAGATCAACGCCAACAACCGGCCGGTACGCAGGGCGGTGGCGGTCAGGTCGGCGTTGGCGACGCCGAAGCGCTCCGTCTCGTACGGCTCGCGGACGAACGCGCGGACCACCCGGATGCCGGTGATCTGCTCGCGCAGCACCCGGTTGACCGTGTCGATCCGGGTCTGCATCAGCCGGAAGCCCGGCACCATCCGGCGGATGATCGCGCTCAACGCGACCGCCAGCACCGGCACGCTGACCAGCATCAGCCAGGAGAGCCCGATGTCCTCGCGCAGCGCCATGACCACCCCACCGACGCTCATGATCGGTGCGGCGACCAGCATGGTGCAGCTCATCAGCACGAGCATCTGCACCTGCTGGACGTCGTTGGTGTTGCGGGTGATCAGCGACGGTGCGCCGAACCGGGCCACCTCACGGGCGGAGAAGCTGTTGACGTGCCCGAACAGTCGGGCCCGGACGTCCCGGCCGAAACCCATGGCGACCCGCGCGCCCAGGTAGACGGCCGCGATCGAGCAGACGATCTGGATCAGGCTGACCAGCAGCATCCAGCCGCCGGTGTGCACGATGTAGCCGGTGTCGCCCCGGGCCACCCCCTTGTCGATGATGTCCGCGTTGAGGCTGGGCAGGTAGAGCGAGGCCATGGTGCCCACGAACTGGAGCAGCACCACCGCCAGCAGCGGTCTCTGGTACGGGCGCAGTTGGCCGCGTAACAGTCGGATCAGCACGACGGTTCCTCCGCGTCGGTGGGTCGTCCGGTCAGCCGCGGGTCGTCTCCGCTGCCGATGACTTCGAGTAGGAACTCCCGGATCACCTGGGCCTTCGCCGGGTCGGCGTCGACCGAGGTGAGCGGGCGTTCGGAGTGCATGAGTGCGCCGAGGGCGGCGACCCGCTCCCGGCCGGCGGGGGTGATGGCGAGTTTGATGCTGCGCCGGTCGCTGTCGTCGCGCTGGCGCTCGACCAGGCCGTCGCGTTCGAGGGTGTCGACGATGCCGGTCAGGGTGGCGGGGCGGACGAACCCCTTCTCGGCGACCTGGCGGTGGGGCAACTCGCCGTGCCGGGCGAGCGTCATCAGGGTGATCATGCCGGCCTGGGTGAGGCCGTGCTCCTCGGCGAGGTAGCGGTTCCACCGCTGCCCGACGAGGTGCCCGGCCACCACCAGCAGCCGGCCGAGCGGCACATCCTGGAGGGTGATGAGTTCCACGGAAGCAGGTTAGCCTCCTGATAGTCAGGGGCCAAACGAAATAACCGCAGCGGTGGCGACGAACACGAGTTGCAGGACGGTGCGCCTCCCCAGTGGGGTGACCGGACGTCCGGCGAGGGTCAGTCCGCGGCGCACGGCCGAGACGTTGGCCGGGAACATCACGATCATGAGCAGACCGAGCCCGGCCGCGGCGAGGCGGGCGGTCGCCGGGATCAGCAGCCCTGCCGCGCCGGCCAGTTCCAGCACGCCGGTGAGCGTGACCAGCAGATCCGGTCGGGGCAGCTGCGGCGGGACCATCGCGACCAGGTCGGCGCGGCGTTGGCCGACGAAGTGCGCGATGCCGGTCACCACGAACATCAGGGCCAGTCCCACCCGCAGTGCGGGGTGCCAACCGTCGAGTGCGGTGACACCGGCCAGGCCGGCCAGTCGGGCCAGTGCGGTGCCGACGATCAGGGCGATCAGGGGTGCCATCGGAATCCTCCTCGCACGGAACTTGTCGGTGACAAGATTGCGGCTGCCGATGGTATCTTGTCAATGACAAGATTAGGATTCGGGCATGACCGAGACGCGTGCGTACCATCACGGCGACCTCCGTCGCGCCCTCCTCGACGCGGCGCTGGAGGCCATCGGAGAGGTCGGACCTGCCGCGTTGAGCCTGCGCGACCTGGCCCGCCGGGCCGGCGTCTCGCACGCCGCGCCCGCCCATCACTTCGGCGACAAGGCGGGCCTGCTCACCGCCCTCGCCACCCAGGGCTTCGAACGGCTGACCCAGGCGCTCGTCGCGGCCGGCGACGACCTGTTGGCGGCCGGTGTCGCGTACGTGGACTTCGCCGTGGCGCACCGCGCGTACTTCGAGGTGATGTTCCGGCCCGAACTGCACCGGCCCGACGATCCCGAGCTGACCGCCGCACGTGAGCGCGCCGGATCGGCCCTCCGCTCAGGGGTGGCCGCCCGTGGAGCATCCGGCGACATCGGCCGGGACTCGCTCGCCGCCTGGTCGATCGCCCACGGCTTCGCCACCCTCTGGCTGGCCGGCGCCCTACCGGACCGGATAGGCGACAACCCCCGCACGGCCGCCCGAGAGGTCCTGGCCCGCCTAACCCCCTAACCCACCCCGCCCAGCCCCCGCCCAGCCCCCGCCCTGCTCCCGGTCGATCATGAAGTTATTGCCGTCCGCGTCGGCGTGTCATGGCAATAACTTCATGATCAACCCGGGTGGGGTGGGTGGGTGGGGTGGGGGGTTACCAGCTGGTGGGGAGGGGCATTCCTTCGGTGTAGCCGGCTGCGCTCTGGACGCCGACAATTGCTCGCTCGTGGAACTGCGTGAGGTTGCGGGCGCCGGCGTAGGTGAAGGCACTGCGTACCCCGGCGATGATCTCGTCGATCAGGTCCTCGACGCCGGGCCGGTGCGGGTCCAGGTACATCCGGGCCGAGGAGATGCCCTCCTCGAACACGGCCTTGCGGGCCCGGTCGTACGGGCTGTCGTCGGCCGTACGGGCGCTGACCGCCCGGGCCGAGGCCATCCCGAAGCTCTCCTTGTACCGCCGCCCGTCCGGTTCGGTGTAGAGGTCACCGGGGGACTCGTAGGTGCCGGCGAACCAGGAGCCGATCATCACGTTCGACGCGCCGGCGGCCAGCGCGAGCGCCACGTCCCGCGGGTGACGTACGCCGCCGTCGGCCCAGACGTGCCGGCCCAGCTGCCGGGCGGCCGTCGAGCAGTCGAGGACGGCGGAAAACTGCGGCCGGCCCACGCCGGTCATCATCCGGGTGGTGCACATCGCGCCCGGACCGACACCGACCTTGATGATGTCCGCGCCGGCCTCGACGAGGTCGCGTACCCCCTCGGCGGTGACCACGTTGCCGGCCGCCACCGGCACGCCGGGGTCCAGCTTGCGGACCGCCTGCAACGCCGAGATCATCCGCGCCTGGTGGCCGTGCGCGGTGTCCACGACCAGCGTGTCCACGCCGGCCTCGAGCAGCGCGGCGGCCTTGCCGGTGACGTCCCCGTTGATGCCGACCGCCGCCGCGATCCGCAACCGGCCCTTCTCGTCCACGGCCGGGGTGTAGAGGGTGGCCCGCAACGCGCCCTGCCGGGTGAGCACCCCGACCAGCCGGCCGTCGGCGTCCACCACCGGGGCGAGTCGACGTCGGCCGGCGGAGAGCCGGTCGAAGCCGGTACGCGGATCCGCGTCCGCCGGCACGGTGTGCAGCTCGGTCGACATGACGTGCCGCAGCTGGGCGAACCGGTCCACGCCCAAGGTGTCCGCCTCGGTCACCACCCCCATCGGGCGGCCGGCCTCGTCGACCACGATCACCGCGCCGTGCGACCGCTTCGGCAGCAGGTGGATCGCGTCGCCGACGGTCTCGGTCGGGCCCAGCGTGATGGGCGTGTCGTAGACGAGGTGCCGCTGCTTGACCCAGGCGACGACGTTCGCCACGACCTCGATCGGGATGTCCTGCGGGATCACGGTGATCGCGCCCCGCCGGGCCACCGTCTCGGCCATCCGCCGGCCGGCGACCGCCGTCATGTTCGACACCACCAGCGGGATGGTGGTGCCCGTGCCGTCGCCGGTG
The DNA here is from genome assembly GCF_049315225.1 of Micromonospora sp. WMMD729. Lineage (NCBI taxonomy): Bacteria > Bacillati > Actinomycetota > Actinomycetes > Micromonosporales > Micromonosporaceae > Micromonospora > Micromonospora sp. WMMD729. The sequence continues at coordinate 627,796 of NZ_CP186059.1, forward strand.
GACAGGTCCACGTCGAGGCGGGAGCCGAGGTCGGAGCGGGCCGGCGCCATGAAGACGTCGGTGTAGGTCAGGTCGTGCGCGGGGGCCGCGCCGTTAAGAAACCGCACCCGGCCATCATTGCCGGCCCCGGCCACCCGTGCCCACGTCGGTGCCGCAAACCACCCCCGCGACCGGCCGTGCCCGACCCCTTGCCGATCAGGAGATCGTGCAGATGGGCGCGCCCGCCGTGATCACGGCACCGACCTCGGCGGCGAGCCCGCTGACCGTACCCGCCTTGTGTGCGTGCAGCGGCTGCTCCATCTTCATCGCCTCGAGCACCACCACCAGGTCGCCCTCGGCCACCGTGTCACCGTCGGCGACCGCGATCTTGACGATGGTGCCCTGCATCGGGGAGGTGAGCGCGTCCCCGCCGACCGGTACGCCGGCCTTCGCACCGCCCCCGCGCCGGGTCGGCTTGCGGGAGGCGGGTGCGGCTGTGGTCGTACTCCCGCCGAAGCCGGCGGGGAGGCTGACCTCGATGCGCTTGCCGCCGACCTCGACCACGACGGTGTCGCGTTCGGCCGGCGCGTCGGCGACGCCGGCGGCGGCGGCGAACGGCGGCACGGTGTTGTGGAACTCGGTCTCGATCCACCTGGTGTGCACGGTGAACGGCTCGGCGGTGAACGCCTCGTCCCGCACCACGAGCCGGTGGAACGGCAGCGCGGTGGCCATCCCGTCGACGACCATCTCGTCGAGGGCGCGGCGGGCGCGCTCCAACGCCTCGGTCCGGGTCTCACCCGTGATGATCACCTTCGCGAGCAGCGAGTCGAAGTTGCCGCCGATCACGTCGCCGGCCGAGATGCCGGTGTCCACCCGCACGCCCGGGCCGCTGGGCAGGCGCAGCGCGGTGACGGTGCCCGGTGCGGGGAGGAAGTTGCGACCCGGGTCCTCGCCGTTGATCCGGAACTCGATCGCGTGTCCGCGCGGCGTCGGGTCCTCGGTGATCCGCAGCTTCTCGCCGTCGGCGATCCGGAACTGCTCGCGGACCAGGTCGATGCCGGCGGTCTCCTCGGTGACCGGGTGCTCGACCTGAAGCCGCGTGTTGACCTCCAGGAAGGAGATCGTGCCGTCCTTACCGACCAGGTACTCCACGGTGCCGGCGCCGTGGTAGCCGGCCTCGCGGCAGATCGCCTTGGCGCTCTCGTGGATCTGCGCGCGCTGAGCGTCGGTGAGGAACGGCGCGGGGGCCTCCTCCACGAGCTTCTGGTGCCGGCGCTGCAACGAGCAGTCCCGGGTGCCCACCACGATCACGTCGCCGTGCTGGTCGGCGAGGACCTGCGCCTCGACGTGCCGGGGCTGGTCCAGGTAACGCTCGACGAAGCACTCGCCCCGACCGAACGCGGCGACGGCCTCGCGGGTGGCCGACTCGAAGAGCTGGGGGATCTCCTCCATGGTGCGGGCGACCTTCAGGCCCCGACCGCCGCCGCCGAAGGCCGCCTTGATGGCGACCGGCAGGCCGTGGTCGACGGCGAACGCCATCACCTCGTCCGGGCTGCCCACCGGGTCCGGGGTGCCGGGGACCAGCGGCGCGCCTGCGCGCTGGGCGATGTGCCGCGCGGTCACCTTGTCACCCAGGTCGCGGATCGCCTGCGGGGTCGGGCCGATCCAGGTCAGCCCGGCGTCGATGACGGCCTGGGCGAAGTCGGCGTTCTCACTGAGAAAGCCGTAACCAGGGTGTACGGCGTCGGCGTCGGCCCGGGCGGCGACGTCGAGCAGCTTGTCGATGCGCAGGTACGTGTCGGTCGCGCTGTCCCCGCCGAGCGCGTACGCCTCGTCGGCGAGCGTGGCGTGCAGGGCGTCGCGGTCGGAGTCCGCGTAGACGGCGACGCTGCCGAGGCCGGCGTCACGACAGGCGCGGATGACCCGGACGGCGATCTCGCCGCGGTTGGCGATCAGTACCTTGCGCACCTTCGTGGCTCCTCCCGGCAGGTTACTGACGGGGAGTGTATCGGCCACCCCGGGCGGCCCCTAACGATCGCTCAGTGTGGGATGGGGCACTGAGCTTAGTCAAACTTGGCTATTACGCTTGTCCGGTGTCTGCGACTCGGATGATGATCCTCGGCCTGGTGCGCTGGATGCAGCCCGTGCACGGTTACGACGTGCGCCGTGAGCTGCTGAGCTGGAGCGCCGACAAGTGGGCGAACGTGCAGCCCGGCTCGATCTACCATGCGCTGCGCAAGCTCACCGAGGAGGGATTGCTGCGCGCCGTCGCCACCGAGCAGGTCGGCGCCCGTCCGGCGCGTACCACCTACGAGGTCACGCCGAAGGGGGACGACGAGTTCGAGACCCTGCTGCGCAACTTCTGGTGGAACTTCACCGAGCCGGTCGACCCCTTCACCGCGGCCTTCTCGTTCCTGCCCGCGATGCCCCGCTCCGAGGCGGCGGCGGCCCTGCGCAACCGGGCCAACCTGCTGCGGGCCGGCATGGAGTCGATGCGCGCGTCGCTGCAGTCGGACTGGGTCCGTAACACCAAGCCGGTGCACGTCGGTTGGATGTTCGAGCTGTGGTCGGCGCGGGCGGAGGCGGAGCTGAACTGGTGTGAGCGGATCGCCGACCGGATCGAGTCCGGAGTGTCGTACCTGCCTGCTGAGCTGGCGAACGCCGAAGGTTGGTCGGGCCGGCGGGAGGGCGAGGAGCGGGCCGACCCTGACGCGAAATAATCAACGTTGACTACAAGCGCTATATCGCGTTAGCCTGCTGTCGGCACAGCGGGGGAGTGCGCCGTCCGGCGTCGTCCCACTCGACGGCCGGCCCCACCGGCCCGACCGACATTCGACGGCCGGCCCGGCCGGCCCGGCCGGCCCAACCGACCGACCAGGAGCAGAAATGATCGAGACCAGGGGGCTGCGGAAGTCGTTCCGCTCCCGCGCGGGTCGAGAGACGAAGACGGTGGACGCCGTGCGCGGCGTCAACCTCGAGGTCGCCGAGGGCGAGATCTTCGGCTTCCTCGGCCCCAACGGCGCCGGCAAGACCACCACGCTGCGGATGCTCGCCACGCTGATCGAGCCCGACGGCGGCGAGGCCACCATCGCGGGGGCCGACCTGCGCACGGACCCGGCCGAGGTCCGCCGCCGGATCGGGTACGTGCCGCAGGGCGGCAGCACCTGGGACGAGTCGACCGCCCGCGAGGAGCTGGTCCTGCACGCCCGGATGTACGGCATCGGCAAGGCCGACGCGCAGCAGCGCGCGGTCCGCGCGCTGGAGGCCTTCCAGCTCACCGAGTACGCCGACCGCAAGTGCAAGACCTACTCCGGAGGCCAGCGCCGACGGGTCGAGATCGCGCTCGGCATCATCCACGAGCCGAAGATCGTCTTCCTGGACGAGCCGACCACCGGCCTCGACCCGCAGAGCCGCGCCCACATGTGGGACGAGATCCGGCGACTGCGCAGCGACGGGATGACCGTCTTCATCACCACGCACTACCTGGACGAGGCCGACGCCCTCTGCGACCGCATCGCGATCATGGACAACGGCGAGGTCGTCGCCGAGGGCACGCCGGCCGAGCTCAAGCGGGAGATCTCCGGCGACGTGGTGCTCGTCGGCCTCGACCCGGCCGCCATTCCGCAGGCCACCAAGGCGCTCGACGGCGAGGCGTACGTCAACAAGCTGGAGACCGCCGACGAGGGCGGCCTACGCCTCTACGTCGACGAGGGCGCCACCGCCATTCCCCAGGTGCTGCGCCGACTCGACCACGCCGGGCTCGAGCTGCGCTCGATCGAGCTGCACCGGCCCAGCCTGGACGACGTCTTCCTGACCAAGACCGGCCGCTCGCTGCGCGAGTCCTGACCCCCGGAGAGACGACTCATGAAACTCGCCCGCGACACGTGGCTGATCTTCCAGCGGCAGATCCTGCTCCTGCTGCGCAACCCCGTCTGGGTCTTCGTCGGCGTGTTCCAGCCGGTGATGTACCTGCTGCTCTTCGCCCCCCTGCTCAAGCCGGCCCTGAACGCGCCCACCCAGGCCGCCGCCTACAAGATCTTCGTACCCGGCCTGCTGGTGCTGCTGGCCATCTTCGGCGGTCTGTTCCAGGGCTTCGGTCTCATCGCCGAACTGCGCGCCGGCGTCATCGAGCGCTCCCGGGTCACCCCGATCAGCCGGCTCGCCCTGCTGCTCGGCCGTTCGCTGCGCGATGTGGTGTCGCTCATCGTGCAGGCGGTCATCATCACCCTGCTCGCGCTCCTGTTCGACCTGCGAGTGTTCATCGGTGACCTGCTGCTGGCGTACCTGATGCTGGCCCTCATCGCGCTGATGACCTCGGCCGTCTCCTACGGCGTCGCGCTCAAGGTGAAGAGCGAGGACGCGCTGGCCCCCCTGATGAACACCGTGGCGCAGCCGGTGCTGCTGCTCTCCGGCATCCTGCTGCCGCTGTACTACGCGCCGGGCTGGTTGCAGGGCATCGCCGACTGGAACCCGTTCTCCTGGGCGGTCGACGGCACCCGGGCGCTGTTCGCCGGCGACCTGGGCAGCGACAAGGTCTGGCAGGGCCTCACCATCACGGCGGTCCTCGCCGCGCTGGGCGTCTTCTGGGCCGCCCGCCAGTTCGCCCGCAGCGTCCGCTGACGCCCGCCCCCGGGGCCGGGCTGGCCCCGGGGCCGGGCTGGGCTTGGCACGAGTCGGGCCCGGCACGGGCCCGGGTCCGGCTTGATCGACTCGGGTCCGGCTTGATCGACTCGGGTTCCTGGAAGTTGGGGTGTCCTACCGCCGGGGATGCCGCGGATTCCAGGAACCCGAGTGGATCGAGAGCCGCCGCTCAGCGCACCCGGGCGAGGGTGAGGCCGTCGGCGATGGGCAGCATCACCGGGTCGACCCGCACGTCGGCCAGCACCTCGTCGTTGAACGCCGCGATGGCCCGGTCGTTCACGTCCTGCGGCGCGATCACCCGACCGCCGCGCAGCACGTTGTCGACGGCGATCACCCCGCCCGGGCGCATCCGAGGCACCAACTCGGCCCAGTAGACCGGGTACCCGGTCTTGTCGGCGTCGATGAACGCGAAGTCCAGGTGGCGTTCCTGCGGCAACTCCCGCAGCGTGTCGCCGGCCGGACCGATACGCAGCTCGATGCGGTCCTGCACCCCGGCGCGGGCCCAGTAACGCCGGGCGATCCCGGTGTACTCCTCCGAGATGTCGAAGCAGGTCAGCCGCCCACCCTCGGGCAGGCCCCGGGCGATGGCCAGCGCCGACAGGCCGGTGAACGTGCCGACCTCGACGGCCTGCCGTACGCCGAGCAGCCGGGTCAGGAACGTCAGGAACGCGGCCTGTTCCGGCGCCACCTGCATGCTGGCGTGCTCCGGCAGCACCGACCGGGTCTCCTCGGCCAGATCTCGGATGATCTCGTCGGGCGGCGCTCCGTGCGCGACCAGGTACGCGTGCAACTCGTCGGTGAGCGGGATCGACTTCGTGGTCATGAGCGGACGTTACCGAGCGGCTCGACCGATTGGCCGCCCGGCGCGACCTTTGTCCACAGGTCCGTGATCCGCAGACCCAGTTCGGCGAGGAGCCGACGCAGCAACGGCATCGACAACCCGACGACGGTCCCCGGGTCACCCTCGATCCGCTCCACGAACGGCCCGCCCAACCCGTCGATGGTGAACGCGCCCGCCACCGCCAACGGCTCACCCGTGGCGACGTACGCGGCGATCTCGTCGTCACTGATGTCCGCGAAGTGGACGACCGTCGAGGCGACCGCCTCCGCCCGTCGTCCGGTGACACCGTCGATCAGACAGTGCCCGCTGTGCAGGACTCCGCTTCGCCCCCGCATCCGCAACCATCGACGGGTGGCGTCCGCCGGATCGGCCGGCTTGCCAAGAATCTCCCCGTCGAACTCGAGCACCGAGTCACACCCGATGACCAGGGTCCGCTGGTCTGTGCTGGTGCTGGTGCTGGTGCTGGTGCTGGTGCTGGTGCTGGTGCTGGTGGGGCTCGGGCTGGTGCTGCTGGGGTTCGGGCTGCTGGTGGCGTTCGGGCCGTGCGGTGTGGTGGCGCTTGGAATGTGCGGCGTGGTGGCGCTCGGGCCGTGCGACGTGGTGGCGAGATTCAGTCGGGTGAACACCGCCTCGGCCTTGAGCCGCGCCAACTCCAGGCACAGATCCTCGGCCCGATCGGTCACCACCAGGGATTCGTCCACCCCGCTGACCAGCACGTCCGGCTCGATGCCGGCGGCTCGGAGCGACTTTCGACGAGCAGGACTGGCAGAAGCCAGCACGAGGCGCAGCGGCAGAGTCTCAGACACCAGCCCGACGTTACCGGCCCGCCATACCTGACACCCATCTCCGCCCCTCAGCGCCCCGCGCCGGAGCCCCGCGTCCGCGCGCTTGGCCGCGTCCGTGCGCTTGGTCTGCGTCCGTGCGCTTGATCCGCGTCCGCGCGCTTGATCCACTCCACATCCCCGATATCGCGCTATCAACCCGCACGAAAACCCCCACATCGGCGACGTGGAGTCAATCAAGGGCCGCCCGCCGCCGTGATCCACTCGGCTTCCTGCAAACCGGGGCCTCCCACGCCACCGGACCCCCCGATCTCAAGGAACCCGAGTCGATCGAGGCGCCCGGCCCGCCTAGCGACTGATTCGGGGCGGCGGATCGTCACCGCGCCGCCGTCGCCGCGCCACCAACGCCCATCCGACGCCGACGGCGACGATCACACCGAGGGTGGCAAGGCCGCGAACCGTCGAGCCGGCTTCGTCGTCTGGTCGAGCATCGGCCGTGGTGGCTGGCGCGCTCACCGATTCAAACCCCAGCGGGGGTACGTCTGCCGTCAGTGCAGCCACAAGATCGATCACGCCGTAGCCGTACTCGTCGTCCCGGCCGGGCGGGCCCTTGTCGATAGCCGTGGCTGTGAGTCGGTGAGCCACTTCCTGCGCTGGCAGGTAGGGATACTTGGACCTGATCAACGCCGCCGCTCCGGCCACAATCGCAGTCGCATCAGAGGTGCCGGTGCCTTTGCGATACTTGCCGTCGATACTCGTGCTGTAGATATCCACGGCAGGCGCAACTACATCAATTTCAGGACCAGTTACAGAAACTTCTGCATGATTCCCGTCGCGATCTACCCCTCCGACTGCGATAACTGCCTCCTCTGCGGCAGGATAGCCGACGACGAAGTCTCCAGGCTTGTTGCCGGCGGCGGCGACCAGCACTACATCTGCAGCAAGGGCTGCCCTGATCGATTGCTGCAACGGAATTCCAGCGCCACCAACTGAAGATATGCAGATTACGTCAGCGCCGTTGCGAACGGCGTAATCAATTCCGGCTGCTAGGGCATCGGGTTCCCCTTGGCCGTCGCTGCCCGTATCGCGTATCGGCAAAATCTTTGCGTCTGGGGCCAGACCTAAGGCACCTAGACTGTCTCCTCGCCCGTGGGCGGCGATTAAGCCAGCCATGCCAGTCCCATGGCTGTTCTGGTCATTCTTGCCATTGCCATCTGCGGAGATTAGATCGATTCCGTCTAGCAAATTATTGACTAGATCGGGATGGGGTTGCACTCCGGTGTCCGGAACTGCAACGGTAACTCCGGCTCCTCGTGTAATCCTGTGAGCTTCACGGGTTTTGAGGTACTTCAGATGCCACTGATCTGCTCGGATTATTTCGGCCTTGTTGGGCTCGAAGGATGGCTGGCCAGCCTCCCCTTGCACGGTTAGACCCGCCGGCGCCACTAGGGCAATAGAGGCGGTCAGGGCCGCCAAGCTTCGCCAACTGAAATACATCACCGATCGAGGCCGATGGCGGGCCCTGGGTCAGATGGGCCGGGCTCGTCAGGGGAGCGGACAACTGGGCTTACACCCTTGTCGGTTTCCCAGGGATTGTCAGGGTCCCAAGGTTTCCCCTTCCTGCTGCCTTCCCTTGCGGCTGGGCTACTAGGGGGAGGGTAAGCGCCGGAATTGCCCCCCAAGCCAGGGGCACCGCCGATGGGCGAAGACCCTTGTAGGCCCATAATGCCGCGACCGCTGCCCGGGCGTGTTCCGGCACTACCGGTCGGCGTGGTCCCGGCGCCGCCACCACCGATTACGCCGCCAACCGGGTTTACTTTTCGGACAGGATTGCCGCCCGGTGAAGGCGAGTTAGCCCCAAAACCAGGCGTAGTGCCAATTAGGCCATTAGTCGGCGCAGGTCGCGCCCCTGGGGACGGTGGAGCATGTGGACCCCCGTTGGGGGATCCCCCAGTGGGCCGTTCCACGCTGTTCACATGACCTTGAGGAGGTAGGTGCGGGCGGGCGATCAAGCTCGGCGGCGTCTGGGGGGATGTCCCGTAGCCTGTGGTCGGGATGCTCGATGTGATTCCCTGTACTCCCGAATTTGGCGGAATTGATGCGGTGCCGGGGCCGCTGCTGCCAAGCACTGGTCCGACTCCACCCAAATTCCGCATGGGATTCGAGCTAGTCGTTGTATTTGCCGATGGCCCTTGCGCGGCCACATTCTGTGTAATGGGCACGGGAACAATAGGTGGAATTGTCGGTCCCGTAGCGGAATCGTACGCGTCTGGGGTGGACGGATCTCGACGTGACCTGGAAGGCGGTGGCGGGGGTTTTTGGAGGGTGGCTTGGGCTTGTTGTAGTTCACCGCTGAGGTTGAACATCATCGCCCGCGCCTGCACGTTCAGCCGTTCCAGGTCGCTGTCCGTCACGGGCGCGTCCACGACCCGATTGCCCATGATCGCCTTGGGGTCGGCGGCTGTCGCCTCGTACGCCCGCTTTTGTTGGAGCTTGGTCGCGTACTCCTCGTGGAGCTTGCGAAGCTCGGCGCGGGTGGTGCCGATGGCCTGGGTGGCGGCGGACAGCGCGGTGTAGTTGGCGGCGGCGGCGTCGTGGGTGTGGCGCACCTTGGCGATCAGGTCGTCGAGTTGGGCGAGGTACGTGCCGGAGGCGGCGCTGGTCTCCGGGGGCCAGGCTTCGGCGAGGCCCCGCCGGTACTCCTGAAGTCGGCCGAGGTGGATCTGGGCCAGGTCGCAGACCTTGCGCCAGCCGGCGACCTGCTTCCAGTGGTTGGTGGTGTCGTGGTCCTGGAGGCACGCCCACATGCTGTTGAGGTCCATCAGGTGCCAGTCGGTCTGGCCGGAGGTACGGCCGCCCCCACGCTCGATCACGGTAGGACCACCGGCCTTTCGCTGTCGGGGCCGGTGGGGTCGCTCAGGGTCGGCGTTCGGCCGCCGGACAGGACGGTCCCCGGGTCGGCCAGGGCGCGGTGGACGTCCACGGCCCGGGCGGCCGAGAAGGCGTCGCTGTCGGCGTACTGGGTGGCGACCCGATCGGCGACGGCGGCCAGGTGGCCGGTGGCGCCGCGGACGGCGTACACCATGTCGGTGGTGGCCTGCTGCGTCTCGTGGTGGGCGTGCAGGAAGGTGACCAGCTCGACGAACGCGTCGCAGGGGTTGGGCACCTTCGCGGACATGTCGTCGGCGATGTACGACAGGTGGGGCGCGTAGTTGCTCTCGACCTCGGCGGCGAGTCGGTCGGCAAAGTCGCGGAGTTGACGGATGTCGGCCTCGATGCCGCCGTAGCCGTGCAGCCAGGGCGCCGGCTGGTCCTCTTCGGGGATCATCGGCCCTCCCTTTCCGTCACCACACCGTTTCCCTCAGTGAGGTTAACGGCTGTGCCGCGATCCCGGCAGCCCCGCAAGGCTGCGAGCCGGGATCAGCGGGGGAGACCGGAGGCGCGCCAGCTGTCGGGGCGCGCCGGGCGGCCGCTGCGCGCCCAGGCGGACGCGGTTGCCGGCGCGGGTGCGGTGGTCGGCCGGGACCGGACGATGACCGCCCCGACCAGGGCAGCCAGCTCCTCGGCGGTGGGCACGCCACGCACGACCCGGAACAGCGGCTCTTCGGCAGACATGCCCACAGGGTACGCGGCCCGAAGTCACGTGAAGCGCACAGTGGCGTGCCGGCGGTGTGAGCGTCGGCGGGTCCGGGTACCGTCTCAGCGATGTCGAACGCGCTTCCCCAACTCGTCGCTGACCGATACCGGCTTCTGTCGCCGCTCGGCCAGGGTGGCATGGGTCGGGTGTGGAAGGCGCGCGACGAGGTGTTGCACCGCGACGTTGCCATCAAGGAGTTGGTGCCGCCGCCCGGCCTCACCGACGAGGAACGCCGCGAGATGCGGGAACGGTCGCTGCGCGAGGCGCGGGCCATCGCCCGACTGAACCACGTCAACGTGGTACGCATCTTCGACGTCCTGCGGACCGACGGTGACCCGTGGATCGTCATGGAGTACGTGGCGTCGAGGTCGTTGCAGGACACCCTCGCCGAGGACGGTCCGGTGTCGCCGGCCCGCGCGGTCGAGATCGGCCTGGGCGTGCTCGGCGCGTTGAACGCCGCGCACAAGGCGGGCGTCATGCACCGCGACGTCAAGCCGGGCAACGTGCTGCTGGGCGAGGACGGCCGGGTGGTGTTGACCGATTTCGGCCTCGCCACGATCCCCGGTGACCCGAACGTCACCCGTACCGGCATGGTGCTCGGTTCGCCCGCCTACATCTCGCCGGAGCGGGCCCGGGAGGGCACCGCCGGTCCGGAGGCCGACCTGTGGTCGCTGGGCGCGACGTTGTACGCGGCGGTGGAGGGCAAGTCGCCGTACGCGCGACCGTCCGCCATCGCCACGCTTGCCGCGTTGGCCACCGAGCCGATGCCGCCGCCGAAGAACGCCGGCCCGCTCAGGCCGGTTCTCAACGGGCTGCTCCAGAAGGACCCGAAGGAGCGCATCACCGCCGAGGTGGCGGAACGGATGCTGCGTCGTGCGGGTGGCAAGCGGACGCGGGCCATCTCGCTGCTCGACGGCGTACGCCGGCCGGGGCCGAACGGTCCGCGTGAGCCGCGCCCGCCGCTCGTGCCGGCGCCACGGCCGGCCGAGGAGAGCGCCGCCCGTCCGGTGTCGCCGCCTGCGCCGCGTACCCCTGGGCCGGTAGCCGCAGCGGCGGCCGGGCCGGCGGCGGTCGACGCGACGCCGACGGAGGTCGTGCCGGCCGAGGCCGACCCGACGGCGGCGGTGCCGGCCGAGCCGACGGCGAAGATCGACCGCCCGTCCGAGGCTGAGCCGACCGCGACGGTGCCGGCCGCCGACGACAAACCCGATGACGGTACGACGGCAAGCGCCGACGACGAGCCGACGGCCGTCGACGGGCCGCCGCCGGTGACGCCGGAGCAGCGCAAACCCTCGACGCCCACGTCGGTGATGCCGCCGGTGGGTCCGGCGGGACGCGCGGCGGTTCCGCAGTTCGACGGTACGAAGCCGAACAACACCCGCCGGAACGTGCTGATCGGCGCGCTGGTGGCCCTGCTGCTTGTCGGCCTCGTGGTGATCGTGCCGATGCTGACCAAGGGCGACGACAACGACACCCCGCAGGCCGATCCGACGACCGGGGCGGCCGCGACGTCGGCACCAGCGCAGTCCTCCGCTCCGGCAGCGCCCCCGCCGACGAGCGCCGCTGCCAGCCAGACACCCTCGGCCACGCCGTCGGTGGACCCGAACGCGCTGCCGGCGGGCTGGAAGCTGCACAAGGATCCGGCCGGCTTCACACTGCCGATTCCCGATGGGTGGGTGCGTAGCCAACCCGACAGCTTCACGGTCGTCTTCGACCAGTCGAACGGACCGGGCGAACTGCTGGTGCAGTGGACCAATACTCCGAAGGCCGACGCCGTCAAGGACTGGCAGCGCATCGAACCGGACCGCAAGAAGATCGTCAACAACTACCAGTACCTCAGCATCAAGCCGTGCGACTTCTGGAAGACCTGCGGTGACTGGGAGTGGCTGGAGACCCGCGACGGGCAGCGGATCCACGTCCGTAACCGCGGGTTCGTGACGGCCAGCAACCGGGGGTACGCCCTGCGGTGGGAGGTCGCGGAGAAGGACTGGCAGGCCAACCTGCCGAACTTCGACCGGATCGCCAAGGGATTCGTACCCGACCGCAAGGACTGAAACTCATTCGCATGACTTTCCGTCGTCGTGGGTAATTGACCTTCGACGACGGAAGGAGGTACGACATGGGTTACCGACGGAGGGATGCCCGGCCCCGGCTGGCACTGTGGATGCTCGTCGCCTTCGGCGACGCGGTCCTGCTGCTCATCGCCATGGGCATGCCGGCGTTCATCGCACTGCTCAGCGTCGTGACCGTTGCCGTCGGTGGGGTCGGCGCGTGGCGGCTGACCCGGCGGGGCGCACTGGCCTCCGAGGAGAGCCAGGTGCCGGCCCTGAGCCGACGGCGGGCCTGACCCGTAACCGGTGGTGTGGCGGCAGCCGGACCGATTGTGCACCGTGAAGGTGATAGTCGATCCCGCTGCCGCCAACGGCCCGATCAGGTGTTGTTCGCGAGGGCGATGAGCCGGCTCCGGTCGCCGTTCCAGTAGTTGCGGTCCACGTTGCCGCTGATCCCGGAGACGGCACCCGTGCTGGTGTACTGCCAGAAGCTCCACACCGGCGCGCCCGCCGGCAGCGTGCCCGGCGCGCTCGCCCAGCGGGCCAGCCAGAGCGGGTGGTTGGCCCACGGGCCGGTCCAGCTGCCGGTGCACTGGTTCCACCAGCTCGTGGTGGTGTAGATGACCGCGTACCGGCCGGTGCGCGAGCGGTACGTGTTCAGGAAGTCCTGGATCCAGTTGCGCATCCCGGTGGTGCTGAGGCCGTAGCAGTAGCCGCCGCTGTACGGGTTCCCCTCGATGTCCAGCGCGGCCGGCAGGGTGCGGCTGTCCGCCGACCAGGCGCCGCCGTTGGAGGCCAGGTAGGCGGCCTGGGTCGAGCCGGCGGAGATGTTCGGCCGGGCGAAGTGGTACGCCCCGCGGATCACCCCGGCGTTGTAGGCGTTGACGTAGTTCGTGTTGAAGTTCGGGTCCTTGTAGCTGGTGCCCTCGGTCGCCTTGATGAAGGCGAACTCGATGCCGGCGTTCCGGACGCTGGTCCAGTTGATGCTGCCCTGGTAGCGGGACACGTCGATGCCGGCGGTGGTGGCCGCCGCCGCCGGGCCGGCGGTCGCGACCAGGGTCGCCGCCGCGGTGGCGAGGACGGTGAGGCCGGCCGCGAGCGCGCGGCGCAGCGATGATCGGGTACGGGCCATGAGTGCCTCCAGGGATGCCGGTCTATTGACGCCCATCTTTGGAGCTAAGTGCCCTTGATCGCAAGAGTTGTAGAGAAAACTTTCATAGACGGGCTGCGATCGCCCCGGTGGCGGGAGTCGAACGGATCAGCGCAGCGTGGCCGGGTCGAGCTGCCAGCGGAACGGCTCGACCAGGGTCAACGTCTCGCCGGCCTTGGCGACCTGGTCCTCGACGTAGTGCTCGCCGTCGAGCCGGTACAGGCGCAACGAGTGACCGTCCCCATCCTGCTCGACCAGCAGGTACCAGGGGATCCGTGCGATGGCGTAGAGCTGCATCTTGAGTAGCCGATCGGCCGCTGCATTGCCTGGCGAGACGACCTCGCCCACCAGCACCACCTCGGCGGCCTCCGCCGCCGTGCCCTCGTCGTCGGTGTCTGCGACGACGACGTCCGGGATGACTATCCGGTCCACCGTGAGACGGACGTTCACCGCGGTGAGGATCGCAAGATCGCTGACTGCACTCGCGATGTGGTCGGCCAGCCGCCGTGACACCAACTGGTGCCGCTTGGTCGGGACCGGGCTCAGAAGCAGGCTCCCGTCGAGCAGTTCTATCCGGTCCGGCGTCTCACCTAGAGCGAAGTAGTCGGCCTCGGTCCACGGGCCGATGTGGTGCTCCACGGACACAGGTCTCACCGCGATCCCCTCCTCGTTCAAACGGCCTGACGCGTCATGAGCCGGTGCCTCGGGAGCGACACGGAACGCCGCCGGTAGGCTCGCGCCCCATGATGTCGATCGACGGACTGGGCGACATGTGGGACACGCTGTTCGGCGCGCAGCCGGACCCGCCCCCGCTGCTGGTGTTGATCACCGCTGCCGTCGCGCTGGTGGTGGTCTCCACCCGGCTGCCGTGGCGGATCGCCCGCAACGCCATCACCATCGCCCACGAGGGCGGGCACGCCCTCGTCGCCCTGCTCACCGGTCGCAAGCTGCGCGGCATCCGGCTGCACTCGGACACCTCCGGTCTGACGCTCTCCGCCGGCCGACCGACCGGACCGGGCATGATCCTGACCCTGCTCGCCGGGTACGTCGCCCCGCCGCTGATCGGGTTGGCCGGCGCCTGGCTGCTCGGCGGTAACCGGATCACCCTGCTGCTCTGGGTCGCGGTGGCGCTGCTGCTGGCCATGCTGGTGATGATCCGCAACGCGTTCGGTGTGGTGTCGCTGCTGGTCACCGGGGCGGTGGTATTCGCCGTCTCGTGGTACGCGACGCCGCAGGTGCAGGCTGCGTTCGCGTACACCGGGGTGTGGTTCCTGCTGCTCGGCGGGGTGCGGCCGGTGGTGGAGCTGCAACGCCTGCGCTCGCGTGGCCGGATGCCCGCCTCCGACGCCGACCAGCTCGCCGGGCTGACCCCGTTCCCGGCGTTCTTCTGGGTGGTCGTCTTCGCCCTGGTCAACCTGGTCGCCCTGGTGGCCGGCGCCCTCCTGCTGACCGGCCCCATCCTCACCGACGCCGGCCTGACCCTCTGATCCCACCCGGGCAGAATGGGCACATGCGATACGTGATCATCGGGGCGGGCGCGGTCGGCGGGACCATCGGCGTGCGGCTGGCACAGGCCGACCGGGACGTGACCCTGGTGGCCCGCGGGGCGCACCTGGACGCGATCCGGGAGCGCGGCCTGACGCTGCGGCAGCCCGACGGCGACGTGACCGCCCGGCTCGCCGCCGTCGACGGTCCGGGCGACCGGCCGCTGCCCGCCGACACGGTGCTGGTGCTCACCGTCAAGTCGCAGGACACCGAGGCCGCGCTGGCGGCGTGGGTGGACGCGCCGGTCGTCGGCGGTGGTACGGCCGGCGAGCGGCTGCCGCTGGTCACCGCGCAGAACGGGGTGGCGAACGAACGGGCTGCTCTGCGGCTCTTCGCCGACGTGCACCCGGTCTGCGTCTGGCTGCCGGCCACCCACCTGGAACCGGGCGTGGTGGTGGCGAACGGGTACCCGCACCCGGGGATGCTCCACATCGGCCGCTACCCGGGCGGCGCCGACGACACCGACCGGGCGATCGCCGCCGACCTGACCGCCGCCGGTTTCGTCGCGCCGGTCCGTGCGGACGTGCTGCGCTGGAAGTACGGCAAGCTGCTCAGCAACCTCGGCAACGGCCTTCAGGCGCTGCTCGGGGAGGACATCCCGGACGGCCTCGCCGAGCGGGTACGCGCCGAGGGCGTCGCCGCACTCGCCGCCGCCGGCATCCCGTACACCTCCCCGGAGGAGGAGCGGGCCGAACGCGGTGACCTGGTCCAGCAGCGCCCGGTCGGCGGTGCGGACCGGTCCGGCGGCTCCACCTGGCAGAGCCTCGCCCGGGGCACCGGCGCGACCGAGGTCGACCACCTCAACGGGGAGGTCGCGCTGCTCGGCCGGCTGCACGGCGTACCGACGCCGGCCAACGTGGCCGTGCAGCGGGCCGTCCGGCAGGCCGCCCGCAAGCGGATCGCGGCCGGCACGTTCCCGCTCGCCGAGCTGGAGAAGATGATCGCCTGAACCGGGCAACCGACCGCCCCGCCCGGTGCGTGTTCCCTGCGACCGACACGGGGAGGTAGCGGGTGCCGGACGTCGACGGGTTCGACGAGTTCTACCGGGGGAGCCGACAACGGCTGCTCGGTTTCGTCTACGCCCTCACCGGCGATCGCATCGAGGCCCAGGACGCGGTGCAGGAGGCGTACATCCGGGCCTGGCAGCGATGGTCGACGATCAGCGGGTACGACGATCCGGAAGCGTGGGTACGGGTGGTGGCCAGCCGTATCGCCGTCAGTCGGTGGCGCAGCCTGCGCAGTCGCGCCCGCGCGTACCTGCGGCACGGGGCGACCGAGACGGTCCCCGGGCCGGGCACCGACACCGTGGAGGTGGTCGCCGCGCTGCGTCGGCTGCCCGAGGAGCAGCGTGTCGCCATCGCGCTGTACTACCTGGTGGGCATGCCGGTCGCCGAGGTGGCGCGGGAGACCGCCGCCCCGGTCGGCACGGTCAAGGCCCGCCTCTCCCGGGGGCGCGCCGCGCTCGCCGGCCTGCTCGCCGTCGCTGACCTGGAGGAGGCCACCGATGCGTGACGACCCGACGTTCATCGATCGGATCCAGCGCGACCTGAGTGACGTGCAGTGGCCGGAGCCGCAGGAGATCCGGGCCCGGGCCCGACGGCGCAGTCGTCGGACGATAGCGCTGGCGACCGTCGCCGTGCTCGCGGCGGTCACCGGGCCCGCATATGCGCTGAGGGAGCGCACGTCGGCTCCGCCCGACGCCGCCGCGACTGCGTCGACGCAGAGCCCTGCCCGGGCGGAGATCCCACTCGACTCCCTGCTGCCGGTCTCCGAGGTGCCGGTGAGCAGCGCCGTGCCGCTCGGTGAAGCCGGTCTCGGCGAGGCCGTCCGGTTGGATCCGACATTGCAGAGGTGCGGCGACGACCGGGGCGTGCCGGCGGTTCCCGCGTACTCCCGGTACTCGCGCTCGCAGACCCTGTTGTCACCCACGAAGGACGGCCGCGCTCCGGTGCGGGTCGAACTCAGTCAGGACGTCTATCGACTCGATCCGCTGGTCGGCGCGCGACTCTTCACCCACCTGAGGGCGCTGCTCGACGCCTGCCCCGAGTGGCATCTCGCCGAGTCGGTCGTGGTGGCCGGCGAGACGACGCCGAACGAGAGCAGGCACGCCTGGGAGACGGCGGCGAGCAACTTCGCCGGTGACGAGTCGATTCTGGTGCGGCATGTCCCGTTCGCCCCCGGTGGTCCGCCCTCCGGAAGGACGCTCCAACGTTCCAGCCCGGTCGGGATGACCGTGGTGGTCCGGGTCGGTGACCTGGTGACGGTGCTGGAACCCAGTCCGGACCTGGGACTGCGCGACGCGGATCTGGAGGCGCTGGGCCGGGTGGCCGCCCGACGACTGTGCGCCGCCGCCAACCCGGCCTGCTGACTGCCGGCCGCGCGGCGAAGATCCGCGCAACTTCAGGGTTGTTGCTGCCTCCCGGCGCCCGGAAGCAGCAGTTTCCCCGAAGTTGCGCGGATCAAGCGCGCGGATCAAGCGCGAGGCGCGAGGCGCCGGCGGTCAGAGCGGGATGTTGCCGTGCTTCTTGGGGGGCAGGGTCTCGCGCTTCGTGCGCAGGACGCGCAGCGCCCGGACGATCTGGGTACGCGTCTCGTGCGGCGCGATCACCGAGTCGACGTACCCGCGTTCGGCCGCCACGTACGGGTTGGCCAGCGTGTCCTCGTACTCGGCGATCTTCTCGGCCCGGACCGCCGCCGGGTCCTCGGCGCCGGCCAGCTCGGAGCGGTAGAGGATGTTCACCGCGCCCTGCGCGCCCATCACCGCGATCTGCGCGGTCGGCCAGGCGAAGTTCAGGTCGGCGCCGAGGTGCTTCGAGCCCATCACGTCGTACGCCCCGCCGTACGCCTTGCGGGTGATCACGGTGACCTTGGGGACGGTCGCCTCGGCGTACGCGTAGATGAGCTTGGCGCCCCGGCGGATGATGCCGTCCCACTCCTGGCCGGTGCCGGGCAGGAACCCGGGCACGTCGACGAAGGTCAGCACCGGGATGTTGAACGCGTCGCAGGTGCGCACGAACCGGGCTGCCTTCTCCGAGGCGGCGATGTCCAGGGTGCCGGCGAAATGCATCGGCTGGTTGGCGACCACGCCGACCGGGCGACCCTCCACCCGGCCGTAGCCGATGACGATGTTCTGCGCGTAGAGCGGCTGGACCTCCAGGAACTCCCCGTCGTCGAGGACGTGCTCGATGACGGTGTGGATGTCGTACGGCTGGTTGGCCGAGTCCGGGATGAGCGTGTCCAGCTCGCGGTCCTCGTCGGTGATCTCCAGCTCGGCCGGGGCCTCGAGGACGACCGGCTCGTCGAGGTTGTTCGACGGCAGGTACGACAGCAGCGCCTTGACGTAGTCGACCGCGTCCTCCTCGTCGCTGGCGAGGTAGTGCGCGTTGCCGCTGCGGGTGTTGTGCGTGCGGGCCCCGCCCAGCTCCTCCATGCCGACGTCCTCGCCGGTCACCGTCTTGATCACGTCGGGACCGGTGATGAACATGTGGGAGGTCTGGTCGACCATCACGGTGAAGTCGGTGACCGCGGGGGAGTAGACCGCGCCGCCCGCGCAGGGCCCCATCACCAGCGAGATCTGCGGGATGACCCCGGACGCCCGCACGTTCCGGAAGAAGATCTCCCCGTACAGGCCGAGCGACACGACGCCCTCCTGGATGCGGGCGCCGCCGGAGTCGTTGATGCCGATCACCGGGCAGCCGATCTTCATGGCCAGGTCCATCACCTTGACGATCTTCTCGCCGAAGACCTCGCCGAGCGAGCCGCCGAAGACGGTGAAGTCCTGCGCGAAGACGCACACCTGCCGGCCGTCGACAGTGCCGTAGCCGGTCACCACGCCGTCGCCGTACGGGCGGTTGCGCTCCAGCCCGAAGGCCGTGGACCGGTGCCGGGCCAGTTCGTCCAGCTCGACGAAGGAGCCCTCGTCGAGCAGCATCTCGATCCGCTCGCGGGCGGTCTTCTTACCCCGGGCGTGCTGCTTCTCGACCGCGCGCGCCGACCCGGCGTGCACCGCCTCGTCGACCCGGCGCTCCAGGTCCGCCAGCTTGCCGGCAGTGCTGTGGATGTTGGTCCCGGTCTCGGTAGTCACCCAGGGAATATAACGATGGTTCAGGTCGCGGCGGCTGTGCAGTACGCCTCAACGCCCCGGCCGGTCGCCGCCGTAGGCTGACGGGATGCCGGGCTCCCCGTACACCGATCTGGACCGACCGCCGCTGTCGGCGGCCCGGCTGCGGCGCGCGCTGGTCGCGCCGCACGGACCGTGGACCCGCCTGGAGCTGTACGCCGAGACCGGCTCCACCAACGCGGACGTGTCCGAGGCCGCCGTCGCGGGCGAGCCGGAGGGCCTGGTCGTGGTCGCGGAGCGGCAGACCGCCGGGCGCGGTCGGCGCGGCCGCGTCTGGCAGTCGCCGCCGCGCGCGGGCATCGCGACAAGCGTCCTGCTGCGGCCCGGCGACGCCGTGCCGGACCGTGGTTGGTCGGCCGTTCCACCCACGGGGTACGGCTGGCTGCCGCTGCTCGCCGGCGTCGCGCTGGTCGAGGCGGTGGCCCGGCTGGCCGAGCTGAACGCCGCGCTGAAGTGGCCCAACGACCTGCTCATCGGCGACGCGAAGTGTGCCGGTGTGCTGGCCGAGGCGGTGCCGGGGCGCTCCGGAGGCCAACCGCCCGCCATCGTCCTCGGCATCGGCCTGAACGTGACCCTGCGCGCCGACGAGTTGCCGGTGAACCCGACCGGACTGCCGGCGACCTCGCTGCAGCTGGCCGGCGCCGCGGCCACCGACCGGGACCCGCTGCTGCGGGCGCTGCTGCGCTCGGTGGCGGACTGGTACGACCGGTGGCGCACCGCCGGCGGGGACGCCGAGGCGAGCGGTCTGCGGGACGCCTACCTGGCCTCCTGCGCGACGATCGGCCGCGAGGTACGGGTCCTGCTGCCCAACGGCGAGACCCGCACCGGCACCGCAACCGGCATCGACAACGACGGCCAACTCCAACTGACCACCCCCACCCAAACCCAAGCCATAGCAGCAGGAGACGTCCTCCACCTCCGCTGAGCGCCTTCCCTTGCGCCCCGCCCCCCTTCCATCGGCGATCTTGCACTTTCTGTGGTGGCGTATCGGGCTCAAGGCCGCGTAACGGCAACCGAAAGTGCAAGATCGCGGAAGGTGGGGTCGGGCCGCGTGGCGGATGTTGTGGGAGGGCTTCTGGGGATTACCGTCGGCGCGACAAAATAAAGGCGTTGGAGGTTGTCGTGGCGTTCCCCGAAGACGTGCTCACGAAGGACGAGCACGTCGTGCTGCACCTGCACCCGCACTGGAAGGCTCTGGTCCGGCCGATCCTGGTGCTGGTCCTCGCCATCGCCGCGGTGGTGGTCGGCGTGCTCCTGCTGCCCGAGAGTTCTGGCGGTTCGATCGCGTTGGCCGTGATCGGCGGGATCGGCCTGATCGCGGTCCTCTGGCTCGGTCTGTGGCCGTTCCTGGTCTGGCGTACCACCCATTACCTGTTCACCAACGAGCGCGTGCTGTTGCAGCAGGGGGTGTTCTCCCGGGACCGGCGGGACCTTCCGCTCACCCGGATCAACGACCACTCGATGAACCAGCACTTCTTCGAGCGGCTGCTCGGCTGCGGCACCCTCACCATCGAGTCCGCCGGCGAACGCGGCCAGTCCGTGCTGAAGGACGTGCCGGGGGTCGGTCGGGTGCAGACCACCCTCTACGAGCTGGTCGAGGCGCAGCACGACAAGCACTCGCTGGGCGACGGCGAGATGCGCGAGATCCTCGCCGACATGCGCGAGGGCAAGCCGCTGCGCGACACCACGAGCTGATCCCGGATCGGCGCTGAGCGCCCCGGCCCGAGCACCGGGCCGGGGTGGTCAGGACTGTTGTCCGGCCCCGGCCGCCGCCGGCCCGGCCTGCACCGGAGCGGCCTGAGACGGCCCGGCCTGCACCGGCCCCGGCTGGCTTGGCCCGGCTTGCACCGGCCCCACCTCGGACGGCCCGTTCTGTGCCGGCCCGTTCTGCGCAGGGCCAGCCTGCGTCGGGCCGTTCTGCGCCGGGCCGGCCTGCGTCGGGCCGTTCTGCGCCGGGCCGGCCTGCGTCGGGCCGTTCTGCGCCGGGCCGGCCTGCGTCGGGCCGGGCGAGGCCGGCCCAGCGGAGGGCTGCTCCCCAACCACGGATCCTGCCGAGGCCGGTTCGGTCGGGGACGGTTCTGAGCCGGTGTTCGGGACCGGTCGGAGCGCGAACCAGCCGCGGAAGCGCGTCCGCAGCACCTCCTGCTCGGGCTGGTCGTCCGGGCCGAGGCGGAGCATGGTGCCGGTGAGGATGACGGTGCCGAGCCCCGGGCGAGCGTCCGACGGGCGCGCGCCCATCACGTCGACCCGGACGGCGAGGCGGTCGCCGGCGCGGACCGGGGCGAGCCACCGCAGCTCCTCCAGACCGGGGGAGGCGTCCGCCGCCGCGCGGGACAGCAGGTGGTCGACGTACGCCCGCATGAACAGGCTGACCGTGTAGAAGCCGCTGGCGATGACGCCGCCGTGCCGGCTGGCCTCGGCCAGCTCCTGGTCGACGTGGTACCACTGCGGGTCGAAACGCCGGGCGAAGGCCCGCATCTCGTCGCCGTCCACGGTCACCGTCCCGAGATCGACGGTGAGTCCCGGGACGAGGTCCTCGAAGAACAGCTCGGCGGGCGCTCCGGTGCCGGAGCGGAGGGCGGGAGCGGTCACCGGCGGGGTGCGCGACGAGTGCCGGCGTGCAGTTCCGCGGCGAGTTCCGCCTCCAGGTCGGCGGGGAGACCGGCGGTCAACGGCCGTCCCTGCACGGGAGCGGCGCCGGTCGGGCCGGGTGTCGGCTTGGGCCGGTCGGCGGACTGCGCCTCTTCCAGCTCGGAGACCGATTCGGCCAGCTCGGCGACCGGGTCCATCTCGGCCATGGTGTCCCACTCGTCGCGTGGGATGTCGTGCCAGGTGGGTTCGGTCCTGGTGGCGTCCTCGGCCGGCGTGACGGGCTGGAAGACGAAGGTCCGGTACGACCAGAAGCGGAACAGCGTGGCCAGCAGGACACCGGCGGTCTTCGCCACGTTCAGCGCCAGCAGGCCGTGGACGCCGAGCCCGTACTTGGCCGCGGCCACCGCGCCCAGTTCGATGAGCAGGCCGGCGCCGTTGAACAGGAAGAACAGGACGTACTCCCGGCGAAGCGCCGATTTCGGGCGATCCCGGTACGTCCAGTGGCGATTCATCAGATACGACGTGATCGTGGCGACGATGGTCGCGATCACGGTCGCCTTCAACTGACCGTTGACGAAAACGGTAAGTGCAAGGACATTGAACACCGCGTAATTGATGACGGTGTTGATGCCGCCGACGATGCCGAATTTGAGCGCCTCGTGGATGAACTTCTGCCAGCGCTCAGGCAGCAGACGGACAAGACGCATGCGAAACACCTTAGGGCAGTCGGTGAAGCCGGCGGTCACCGGCCGGACGAGGTGGGCGACGGGTCACGCCCCGTGATCCCGGTCGCGCTCCACCTGCGGAACGATCGGAGTTCCCGCTTCGACGAAGACGAACCGCCGGTAGGACCAGAATCGGAACAGCGTCCCTAGGCCGGTGCCCACGACGAAGCTGGCGATGTTGTCGGCGAGCTGCGTCTGGAACACGCCCGGCCAGATGCTGCCGAGCCCGTACCGGCTGATCGCGAGGCAGGCCACCGCGATCCCGAGGCCGACGGCGTTGAAGAAGAAGAACAGCGCGTACTCCCGAGCCGGGTTGCTGCGCTGGCGGTGCCGCCAGGTCCAGAAGCGGTTACCCAGGAAGGCGAACGTCGCGGCGATCACGGTCGAGATCGTCTTGGCCGTGACCTGCTCCATGCCCCGCGCGGTGGTCAGGTAGTTGAACAGCGCGAAGTCGATGAGGAAGGCGATCCCGCCCACGGTGGCGAACTTGCTCAGCTCGCGCACGAGGTGACCGAAGCGGTCGATCAGTGCGCGGACCAGACCCGGTCGGGTCTGCCGGGGGCCCGGTTGCTCCCCGGTCATCGTGGCGGCCACGGGGCGAGCCTACCGGCTGTGGAGGTGTCGGCGGGGGAGCAACGGCGAGGGGGACATCGTCGCCCATCGCGACCCATTCAGCCAGTGTGCCGCTGTTGAACGCAGCGTAACCAGTCGGGAGGACTGATGCGCCTCGGAACGGGAATCCGCCAACCGGTCGGCGGGGTGGGTTGACGGCCCGACCGCAACGCGCGTCGACCGGGGTGCACAACAAGATTTGCGTGAAACTGCGCAGGAAAGCGGGTATCAGATCGTGATGCCGCAGCGTGGCCGTACCTTGTGCAGTTCTTCACAACCAGTCCCACTGACTCGGAAGGCTGCCCGGTTTACGCTGAGCCCAATCCCAGGTTTCCACGAAGGCGGCGCATCGCGTCGCTGAGACTCGTGCATCCCATAGATCGGTCAGCGTCGACCACAAGGAGATGTGTCATGGTTGCTCCGGCTGTAGTGCGGGGTATCGATCAGGCCCCGACGTCCCATCCGAAACTGCTTGCCTGGGTCCGTGAGGTCGCGGAACTGACCACCCCCGAGCGGGTCGTCTGGGTGGACGGGTCCGACGAGGAGTGGCGTCGCCTCACCGATGAACTGGTCGAGTCCGGCACCCTCATCCGGCTGAACCCGGAGAAGAAGCCGAACTCGTTCTACGCGCGCACCGACCCGTCCGACGTCGCCAGGGTCGAGGAGCGCACCTTCATCTGCTCCGTCGACGAGGCGGACGCCGGCCCCACCAACAACTGGATGGCGCCGGCCGAGATGAAGCGGACGATGACTGAGCTGTACCGGGGCTCGATGCGCGGTCGCACCATGTACGTCATCCCGTTCGTGATGGGCCCGGTCGAGGCCGAGAGCCCGATGTTCGGTGTCGAGATCACCGACAGCCCGTACGTGGTGGCCTCGATGCGCATCATGACCCGGATGGGCGCGGCGATCCTCGAGGCGATGGGCGACGACGCGGACTTCGTGCACGCGCTGCACTCGATCGGCGCCCCGCTCGCCCCGGGTCAGCAGGACGTGCCGTGGCCCTGCAACGAGACCAAGTACATCTCGCACTTCCCGGAGACCCGGGAGATCTGGTCGTACGGCTCCGGGTACGGCGGCAACTCGCTGCTCGGCAAGAAGTGCTACTCGCTGCGGATCGCCAGCGTGATGGGTCGGGACGAGGGTTGGCTCGCCGAGCACATGCTCATCCTCAAGATCACTTCGCCGGAGGGCAAGGTCCACCACATCGCCGGCGCGTTCCCGTCGGCCTGCGGCAAGACCAACCTGGCCATGGTGGAGCCGACCATCCCGGGCTGGAAGGTCGAGACCATCGGCGACGACATCGCCTGGATGCGATTCGGCCCGGACGGTCGCCTCTACGCGGTCAACCCGGAGTACGGCCTCTTCGGCGTCGCGCCCGGCACCGACTGGAAGACCAACGCCAACGCCATGCGCACGCTGGACCGGGGCAACTCGATCTTCACCAACGTGGGCCTCACCGACGACGGTGACATCTGGTGGGAGGGCATGGGCGAGCCGCCGGCACACCTCATCGACTGGAAGGGCAACGACTGGACGCCGGAGAGCGACAGCCTCTCCTCGCACGCGAACAGCCGGTTCTGCACCCCGATCACGCAGTGCCCGATCCTCGCCGACGAGTACTTCGACCCGAACGGCGTACCGATCGATGCGATCCTCTTCGGTGGTCGCCGCAAGGACACCATTCCGCTGGTGACCGAGGCCCGCGACTGGGTGCACGGCGTCTACATGGGCGCGACGCTCTCGTCCGAGACGACCGCCGCCGCGTCCGGCGCGGTCGGCGTGGTCCGCCGCGACCCGATGGCGATGCTGCCGTTCATCGGCTACCACGCGGGCGACTACTTCCGGCACTGGATCGAGATGGGCAAGGGCGCCGACGGCGACGAGGCCAAGCTGCCGAAGATCTACTACGTCAACTGGTTCCGCAAGGACCCGGACGGCTCGTTCCTGTGGCCGGGCTTCGGCGAGAACTCCCGGGTGCTCAAGTGGATCGTCGAGCGGATCGAGGGGACGGCCGACGCGGTCGAGACCCCGGTCGGCATGGTCCCGGCGCAGGACGCGCTCGACGTCGAGGGGCTCGACATGACCCCGGAGGACGTCCGGATCGCGCTGAAGGTCGACCCGGACGAGTGGCGCAACGAGCTGCCGATGATCACCGAGTGGTTCGAGAAGTTCGGTGACAAGCTGCCCGGCGTGCTGTGGGCCGAGCTGGACGCGCTGCGCGCCCGACTGGACGCGGCGCAGCCCCAGCGGTAGGTGTGAACCTCGCCCGCCGCGGGCAACAACGGATCCCATGAGGACGGCCGCCGAGACCGAGGTCCGGCGGCCGTCCGCCGTCCGGGCGCTCACCGTTCTGCTCGCGACCACGGCGGCGGCCACCGTCGTGGTCGAGCTGCTCAATTGGTGGTACGCCCCGGAGCAGGGCTTCGGTCTGGCGGTACGCACCGGCTGGGCCATGCTGCGCTCGTTCGGCTTTCTGCTGCTGATCGGGCACGTGCGCAGGGGCCGGACGGCGGCCCGCCCGTTCGGGCTGATCCTCGCGGTCACCACGATCTTCGCCGTCGGCCGGCTGATCGTGCCCCGGCAGGGGGTGCCCCCGCTGCCGGGACTGCTCGGCTTCGCCGTCCTCACCGCACTGTGTGTGGCGGTGGTCTGGCTGCTCTACCGCTCGTCGGCGCTCGCCGAGCATCTGGTCCGGCATCGGCCCCGCCTGGTCATCGACAGGACCGGGATCTCGTGGAGGGAGACGCCGCCACGTCGTCCACAGGCGAGCGCCTGGTTGTTGACCAGCCGGGTGGCGGCGTTCACCTACAGCCCGCTGATGCTGGTGCCGGCGCTGGTGGCCGGTGGCGCGATCCTGGACGACCGCCTCTCCGCCGTGCCGGCCGTGCTGTTCTGGTTCGGCGCCGGCATCGCGGCCAGCTACGCCGTGCTGTTCTGCACCGCGTTCCTGATGCGCGGCAAGGACTGGGCACGCGGTCTGCTGGTCGTCGTCACGCTCGGCGTACTCGCGGTGGACCTGCCGCTGTGCTGGTGGCTGCTGGGCCTGGACGGCCTGGTCCGCGACGGCGCCCCGCTGCTGGCCGCCGCGTCCCTGGCCCTCTACGGCCTACGCCGAGCCTCCCGCGTCCCCGACCCCGTGCCGGCCTGACAGCGACACGAACCCACACGCGAGGTCGGCCGCCCTCGAGTCCCGGACCCAACACCATGTGGTCCGATCCTTCAGAGCTGCCCCAGATATGGGCCGCCCGCGCCCTGCCGCCCGCACCCGGGTCCGTGCGCCCGGGTCCGTGCGCCCGGGTCCGTGCGCCCGGGTCCGTGCGCCCGGGCCCGTGCGCCCTGCGGACGGCGGCCCGCGCCCCGGTCCGGGCGCCCGGCACCCTGCCGCTCGGCACCCTGGGCCCCGTGCCCCGCGTCATGATCGTGCTCGAACCAGGAAGTAGTGGCCTCACCGATAGGTCGACACCACTACTTCCTGGTTCGAGCACGATCATGCGGGGCGCGGCCCCACGGATCGGTGCCCCACGTACGGGGCAGGTCTACAGGCGCGTGAACAGGTGCACCGACCCCGGCCGGCCGGTGCGCTCGGGCGAGGACCGGGAGCCGTCGGCACCGCGCGGTGCGGTCCGCGCGGGCGGGCAGGGGGCAGGATGGCGGGTGGCGTCGGTCACAACGATCGGCGTGGGCGGCGCAGGTGGATGGTCGGGGCGGTGCGGGAGCTGTCGCCCCGGTCGGAGGGAGGCGCGCGGTGAGCGACGAGTTCGACGTGGTGGTGGTCGGTGCCGGGCCGGCCGGAGCGGCCGCCGCCCTGACGGCCTGCCGGGCGGGTGCCAGCGTGCTGCTGCTGGACCGGGCCGACTTCCCTCGGGACAAGGCGTGTGGAGACGGCATCGCGGCGCACTCGGTGGACGTCCTCACCGAACTGGGCGTGACCGAGGCGGTCGCCGGGTACGCCCCGCTGCCCGCGTTGCGGATGGTCGCGCCGGGTGGCCAGGCGGTGGCGCGGGCGCTGCCCCGGCCGGCGTACACCGTTCCCCGGGAGGTCTTCGACGCGCGGCTCGTGGCCGCGGCGGTGGCCGCCGGCGCGCAGTTGCGTCGGCACAGCGTCCGCCGGGTCCAGCCGCGCGGTGACCGGGTGGTGCTCGACGGGGAGTTGTCCGGCCGGGTGGTGGTGGGCGCGGACGGCGCCGGGTCGGTGGTGCGCCGGGCCCTCGGTCACCCGGTCAACCCGGACCGGCACCTCGCGCTGGCCATCCGCGGGTACGCGCCCGCCCTGCCCGGCCCACCCGAGCAGCTCATCGTCACCTCCAAGGCGCGCTGGCCGGCGTACGCCTGGTCGTTCCCGATCGGCGACGGTCGGGCGAACGTCGGGTACGGGGAGGTGTTGCGCGGCGAGCCGTTGAGCCGGGCGTACCTGCTGGATCGGTTGGCCGCGCTGCTACCCGGCACCGACCTGTCGACGGTGACCGCACTGCGTGCCCACCACCTGCCGCTGTCCACCCACCGGCCGACGCCGGGTCGGGACCGCACCCTGCTGGCCGGGGACGCCCTCTCGTTGATCAATCCGTTCACCGGGGAGGGCATCTTCTACGCGCTGCTCTCCGGGGCGTTGGCCGGGGCCGCGGCGGCTCGCGAGCCCGAGGCGGCGGCCCGCCGCTATGCCGCGGGTCTGCGTCGTCGCCTCGGCACCCATCTGCGCCACAGCTCGGTGGCCGCCTGGTTGGCGCGGCGGCGGCGGGTGGTCGACGCGGCGGTCCGGGCGGCCCGTCGGGACGACCGGGTGTTCGACGACGTGGTCGAGTTGGGGCTCGGCGACGGCCGGCTCACCGCCCGTACGCTGGGCATGATCGGCATCGAACTGTCCGGCGGGGATCGCCCTCCGAAGGGGTGATCCGGCGGGCGGGTCGCTACGCTGCTAGGTGATGACGCTGCGGAACCTTATCTACTCCGTGTACGAGCGCCGGCTCACCGCGAAGCTCGCGGGTAAGCCGGTGCCCCGGCACGTCGGGGTGATGTGCGACGGCAACCGCCGGTGGGCCCGGGAGATGGGCTACGTCGACCCGAACGACGGGCACCGGGTCGGCGCGGCGAAGATCAAGCATGTTCTCGGCTGGTGCGACCAGGCCGGTATCGGGCACGTCACGCTCTACCTGCTCGCCACCGACAACCTGCGCCGCCCGGCCAGCGAGCTGGACCCGCTCCTCGAGATCATCGAGAACCTGGTGGTGGAGCTGGCCGAGGAGGGCAACCCCTGGCGGCTGCGGATCGTCGGCGCGCTGGACCTGCTGCCCGCCCAGACCGCCGCCGCGCTCAAGGGGGCCGAGGAGCGTACCCGGGACCGCAGCGGCGGCGCGGAGGTCAACATCGCGGTCGGCTACGGCGGCCGGCGGGAGATCACCGACGCCGTCCGTTCGCTGCTGCTCGAGCACGCGGCCTCCGGCGGAACCATCGAGGAACTGGCCGAGGTGCTGGACGTCGAGCACATCGCCGAACACCTCTACACCCGTGGTCAGCCCGACCCCGACCTGGTCATCCGCACGAGCGGGGAGCAACGGCTGTCCGGGTTCATGCTGTGGCAGTCCGCGCACTCGGAGTTCTACTTCTGCGAGCTGAACTGGCCGGACTTTCGGCACATCGACTTCCTGCGGGCGCTGCGCTCGTACGCCACCCGCCAGCGCCGCTACGGCGCCTGAGGGGCTCAGGGAAGCCGGCTCAGGGCCCGGGTCAGGAAGTCGCCGAGCGCGGCCGGTGACTCGATGGTCAGGTCGGCGGCGTCGGCCACCTCCTGGCCGGTCTCCGGGTTGGCGACGGCCACGCAGACGCCGAAGAAGTCCGGGTCGGACTCGGCGCGGGCGCGCAGCGCCGCGAACGCCTTGATGTCGGAGACGTCGTCGCCGAAGTACCAGGCGCCGGTGGCGTCCCGGACCACCTCGCCGATCACCATGCCCTTGTCCCGGTCGACGGGCGGCTTGAGCTCCAGCACCATCCGACCGGCCTGTACCCGCAACCCGAGCCGGTCGGCCTGCGCCTGCCCCCACTGCTGCACGGTGGCGCCGAGCTGCGGGGCGGTACGCCAGTGCAGCGCGACGGAGAGCCGCTTGTACTCGACGAGCGTGCCGGGCGGCAGCTCCTCCCGGGCCAGGTCGGCCAACTCAGCCATGGTGGGCACCCACGGCAGGGCGGTCGGCTCGGTGACGGTCTCACCGCCGGAGTGGCTGTGCTCCAGGCCGTAGAGGCCGTAGAGGTCCACACCGCTCAGCTCGCCGAGCCGGTCGCGGAGGAACTCGACGGGTCGCGCGGAGACGATCGCGATCCGCTGCACCACCGGGGCCAGCGCCTCGATCGCGGCGAGCGCGTTGGGCGCGGGGCGGACCGCCGTCGGGTCGTCGTCGACCGGCGCGAGTGTGCCGTCGAAGTCGAAGAAGAGCACGGTCCCGGCGGCCCGGTCGGCAGTTATCTGCCACGCCTGGTCGGCGTTCAACGGGGTCCTCGGCTGGTGGTTGCCCAGATTCAACGGCGGCACGCGCGTCAGCGTACCCCGGCGTCGGGGGCTCATTCCTGGCCGAGCGGACCCACCCGGCGGCGGTCGGTCAGCGTTCGGCGGCCCCTCGTCCACGGCGTCCGAACGGCACCACCGCCGCCTCCTGCCCGTGGGACAGCAGGTAACCCTCCACGAACCCGGTGTTGCGGTCCCCGGTGTGGGTCTCGATCTCGTTGAGGCGGGCCACCAGGAACTCGGTGAGCGCGCTGATCCGGTCGTTGAGCCGCTCGTGCAGTTCCGCGACGACGGCCAGGATGACCGCCGTGCCGGCGCTGGTGAGCGCGAGAAGGTTGACGAGCAGCGGCAGCTGCCCACCGTTGACCGCGAGGGTCACCACGTTGCCGGTCGCCCACAGTGTCATCGACACCGTGGCGACCACGACTCCCCACCACTTCAGGGTCATGGACAGACCCCTCCTTCTGTCCCGCAGGGCTAGGTTCGGCCTTGTCCCGTCCCCCCGCCGATGACGAGCCCAAGCAGTACGAATAGGGACGCTAGCGTGCCCGTTCCTGCCCCGGAGCGAAACGAATGAACCTGACCAGGCGTTCTTTCGCCATCTGAGGAACTACCCGGCCTGATTGCCTCTATTTCGGACATCGACCGGCAACGTTGGGCGGTATGCGAGGTATCTGATGGTTTCGCGGATGTGGAACTTCTCCGCGTCCGACACGTTCGGGTCGACCAGGCGGCGCAGCAGGGCCTCCACGTCCGGGTCCATCGGCGGGGCCGGTTGGCCGGCGCGCGGGCCGCTCGCGGTGCGGTCCCAGCCGAGCGCGGCGAAGGCGGCGGCGGGGTTCAGTCCCAGGCCCTCGCAGAAGGCGACCACGCGTTCCGCCTCGGGGTCGCTGGCCCAGTCGCCCCGGACCCACCGGTTGATGGTCTGCCGGGAGACGCCGGTACGCCGTGACACCTCGGTGCCGCTCCAGGCGCGGGTGGCCCGCGCCTCGTCGAGGGCGCGCCGAACGAAGGTGGCGAAGGCGATTTTTCGCGCGTTGGCCGTCTCGGTCACCCCGTGACGGTACGACCAGCCGTCCGTGGGCGTTTGCGCAGGCACGCTGCTGTCACGCGGACGTGACGGCTCTCTCGGATTCGGGATAAACGATCCAGCGCCGCTTTGGAGGGGTGTCACCCGGGCAGAATAGATGCCCGTCGTGGCGAATGTAAGGGGACGAAAAGCTGATACTGTCACGCTCATGGGACAATCTACGGTGTGTCACGTGCATGAGACGACTGGTGCTCACATGCGTCACGCTCCCGGTGCCGAGGGGGTGTGGTGACCGAGCTCGCCACCCGAGCCCAGGCCTTCGGGCTGATCGCCGAGGGAGTGGCAGCGGGGCTGAGTGCCCCGTGGCGCCTCTATCTCGCCCGAGGCTGCCGATACCTGTCGCTGAGCGTCGGCGACCGCACCGAGTGGAACGCCTGGCGTACCCACCTCGGCTGCCCCGAACTGAGTGTCCGGGTCTACGACGCCGGTGGGGAGATCCGCCGATCCTCGGTCGCCGAGGTCGTGCTGGACGGCTGCCGGATCACCGTCGAGCTGGTCGAGGAGGTCAGCACCGACGACCTGGACCGGTTGCTGGTCGCGGACCCCACCGCCGATCCCACCACGGTCGAGCCGGAGGAACGATGAGCCGGCGTCCGGGCCGGGCGGGGGCCGCCCGATGAGCCCGTTCCTCGTGGTCTTCCTCGTCCTGGTGCTCGGTGCCACCAGCTACGCCGCCGGTCGCCTGCACGGGCAGCTCAGCTACCGGATCGGCTACCGCTTCGGCTACCGCCAGGGCTACTTCGACGGCGACCGGGGCGCCTGGAACCGTCGCCGCCGCGACGCCCAGGCGGCGATCGCCTCCGCGCTGTCGGTCTCCTCGCCCGCGGCCGTCCGCTCCGCCGGCACGGTCGTCCGCCCCGACACGGCGGCCCGCCCCGGCACCACCTACACCGGCTCGTCGTTCACCGCGCCGGCCGCCCCGATCACCGGGCGGCACCCGACCGGCACGCTCGTCCGACGAACCGGCTGAGCCGGCCGGCGGGTCGCCGAGGGCGTCCCGCCGACCGGCGCTGCGGAAACGCGGTGCGTCGTCCGCGGCGGACACGCACCGTCGGGGCCACGTCAGACCGGTGACGGTGGCCCCGCCGGCCGGGATGCGCGCAGGGGGCATGCATCCCGGCCGGCTCGCCGCGTCCGGCCGCCACGCTGACGGACACCGCGCGTCGTCCCCGCCGGCTCGTCCGTTCGGCGCTGTTCACACGGCCGTCCCCAGAGATCCACGATCGCCCCTAGCCGGGACGGTCCGCCGCCGCTAGCGTCTAGGCATGGCGCGGGGTTCTCCCGGGCCAGCCGGTCCACCCGGATCTGCGACCTCGCGCACGGGGTTCCGCATCCGACCCCTCCGGGCACCGGACGAGGCGGAAAACGGGTGGCCGGGTGCCCATCCGTCGGAGCAGGCCTGTGACGACTCGCCGTACCACCGCCGGTGCCGACCAGACCCCGGCCGCGACTGCCACGACCCGCCGGGCCACCCGGAGCCGCCGTGCGGCGGACGCCGCGCCGGCCGAGAACAAGGAGCCCCGACCAGCGGGGCAGGCCTTCGTTCTGGACACCTCGGTGCTGCTGTCCGACCCGGCGGCCTTCCACCGCTTCGCCGAGCACGAGGTGGTGCTGCCACTGGTGGTCATCACCGAGTTGGAAGGCAAGCGGCACCACCCGGAGCTGGGCTGGTTCGCCCGGCAGTCGCTGCGGATGCTCGACGAACTGCGGATCCGGCACGGCCGGCTCGACCGTCCGGTGCCCGCCAACGATGCCGGCGGGACGTTGCGGGTGGAGCTGAACCACACCGACGACGGCGTGCTGCCCCCCGGCTTCCGCACCGAGAGCAACGACGCGCGGATCCTGTCGGTCGCGCTCAACCTCGCCGGCGAGGGTCGGGACGTCACGCTGGTCAGCAAGGACATGCCGCTGCGGGTCAAGGCCGCCTCGGTGGGTCTGCGCGCCGACGAGTACCGCCACGGTCAGGCCGGTGACCCCACCTGGACCGGCATGTCCGAGCTGGAGTTGGGTGAGGAGCAGATCTCCGCGCTGTACGCCGGCGAGACGCTCGACCTCGACGAGGCGGCGGGTCTCTCCTGCCACACCGGCCTGGTGCTGCACTCGACGCGCGGCTCCGCGCTGGGCCGGGTGCTGCCGGACAAGTCGGTGCGGTTGGTCCGGGGCGACCGGGAGGCGTTCGGGCTGCACGGCCGCTCGGCCGAGCAGCGGATCGCCCTCGACCTGCTGCTCGACGAGACGATCGGGATCGTCTCGCTGGGCGGGCGGGCCGGCACCGGCAAGTCGGCGCTGGCGCTCTGCGCCGGCCTCGAGGCGGTGATGGAGCGTCGCCGGCACAAGAAGGTGATCGTCTTCCGTCCGCTCTATGCCGTCGGCGGCCAGGAGTTGGGTTACCTGCCCGGCTCGGAGTCGGAGAAGATGTCGCCCTGGGCGCAGGCGGTCTTCGACACGCTCGGCGCGGTGGTGCACGAGAACGTGCTGGAGGAGGTCACCTCGCGGGGCATCCTGGAGGTGCTGCCGCTGACCCACATCCGGGGGCGCAGCCTGCACGACGCCTTCGTGATCGTCGACGAGGCCCAGTCGTTGGAGCGCGGGGTGCTGCTCACCGTGCTGTCCCGGATCGGGCAGGGGTCGCGGGTGGTGCTCACCCACGACGTGGCGCAGCGGGACAATCTGCGGGTCGGCCGGCACGACGGTGTGACCGCGGTGATCGAGGCTCTGAAGGGCCATCCGCTCTTCGCCCACGTCACGCTCAGCCGTTCGGAGCGGTCGCCGATCGCCGCCATGGTGACGGATCTCCTCGAGGACATTCCGCAGTGATGGGGTTTTCGTAGCGGTTCGTCCCTGTTTTATGTGTGGCGCAGGTCACAAACGGCGCGGTCGGTTTCCCATGTGCCTCACTGTGCGCGATGGTGTCCCACGAGCGCCCACGCACCACAGGTATCGTCGGTGATCGTTCGTCCAAGGTCAGGACGGCATCGGTGACGGTCGGTGCGTCGGCGCGACCGGCTCACCGGTCGGGGCGCTCACGGCACGGCTGAGGGCCGACGAGGCCCGGTGTCGCGCCGTGTCCTTGCCCCCGACGAAGGGACCACTTCGTGAGTCGGCTGTGGAGCCGGTTGGGTGCCCGTACGGCTGCTGTCGCACTGCTCTCCGTGGGCGTCGCCGGTGGCTTCTACCTGGGCGAAGACCGAGAAACCCAGCAGCAGGGCCTGACCGCGCAGGTCGGCGTCGAGGTCGACCGGGCCGACTTCGCCTACCAGCGCGAGCGTCAGGCCAGCCACCAGGTCGCGTTCGCCCGGCAGCGGGCCGCCGAGTACCAGGCGAAGCTGCGGGCGGCCCAGGCCGCCAAGGAGGCCGCCGAGCGGGCCCGCAAGGCCGAGGCCGCCGCCGCGTCGCGCAAGCGCGAGCGGGAGGCCGCCGAGCAGGCCGCCAAGCCGTACGACGGACCGATCCCGGCGTCCTGCGCGGAGTACAGCGGCAACCGCAAGATCGGCTGTGCGCTGATGCTCGAGAAGGGCTTCGGCATCGCCGAGTTCCCCTGCCTGGAGAAGCTCTGGACCAAGGAGAGCGGCTGGAACCACAAGGCCAGCAACGGCTCCTCCGGGGCGTACGGCATCCCGCAGGCGCTTCCCGGCAGCAAGATGGGCACGGTCGCGGGCGACTGGAAGACGAACCCGGCCACCCAGATCACCTGGGGGCTGGGCTACATCAAGGGCAAGTACAAGACGCCCTGTGGCGCCTGGACCTACTTCCAGAACAACGGCCACTACTGACGACGTACGACGGCGGGGCGGGTGGGACGACCATCCGCCCCGCCGTCGCGCGTACCCCGGTCGGGACGTGAGTGGCGGTCGGCCCCTTTTGCTGATAGCAGTTGGGGGGTGAGCCTGCACCCGCCAAGCGGCGACCCGTTCCGGTTCGGCACCGAGGCGTTCTACGCCGCCCTCGGCCGGGCCTTCGTCGCCATGTGTGCGGTGGTCCCGTTCCTCTTTCTCATCGAGGCGATCGACCAGGGGCTCGCGTTCGGCCTGGACGCGACCGCGGGCATCATCCCGCACCGCATCGACGGCCTCGACGGTGTGTTCTTCTCGCCGTTCCTGCACCACGGCTTCGACCACCTCTACAGCAACAGCATCCCGCTGATCCTGCTGGGCACCTTCGTGCTGGCCGCCGGTGCGCGCCGGTTCCTGTGGTCGACCCTGATCATCATCCTGGTCTCCGGGCTCGGCGTGTGGTTCACCGGCTCGCCCAACTCGGTGGTGGTCGGCGCGAGCGGCGTGATCTTCGGCTACCTGGGCATCCTGCTCACCCGCGGCATCGTCGAGCGCAGTTGGTGGAACTTCGCCGTCTTCCTGCTCGTCGGCCTGCTCTACGGCTGGCAACTCGTCGGCATCCTCCCCACCGACGAGCGGATCTCCTGGCAGGGGCACCTGTTCGGGCTGCTCGGCGGGGTGGTGGCGGCGATCCTGTTCCGGCGTCGCCGCCCCACGGTGGACGGTCCGGACTACTCCGGGTCGACCCTCAGCCTGCCCTGACCCGCTCGTCGGCGCGCCCCTGGGACATGCTTGCCGGACCGCTGCGCCCCGCCTACCGTCGAGATCAGCACGCGTTGATCCGCGAGCGGAAAGCGACGGTACGCCATGCGCGAGGTCGATGTCGCCGTGATCGGGGCCGGTCCCGCCGGTCTCTTCGCCGCGTACTACGCGGGGTTCCGGGGCCTGTCCGTGGCGGTGATCGACGCGCTACCGGAGCCGGGCGGCCAGGTCACCGCCATGTATCCGGAGAAACTCATCCTGGACGTGGCCGGCTTCCCCGCCGTCAAGGGTCGTGACCTGGTCGCCAACCTGGTCGCCCAGGCGGCGCCCTTCGGCCCGGAATACGTGCTCGGCACGCGGGCGGAGAAGCTGTCGTACACCGACGACCGGCCGGTGCTCGGCCTGGCCGGTGGCGAGCAGCTCGGCTGCGGCGCGGTCGTGGTCACCGGCGGGCTGGGCAGCTTCAGCCCACGGCCGCTGCCCTGCGCCGACGGCGCGCCCGGCGCCGGCATCGTCTACTTCGTGACCGACCCGGCCGAGCTGACCGATCGGGACGTGCTGATCGTCGGCGGCGGAGACTCCGCCTTCGACTGGGCGCTGGCCCTGCAACCGCTGGCCCGCTCGGTGACCCTCGTACACCGGCGGGAGAAGTTCCGGGCGCACGCCTCGACGGTCGCCCGGGTGCTGTCCCTGCCGGTGCGGGTCATCGTCAACGCCGAGGTCACCCGGCTGCTCGGGGACACCACGGTGACCGGTGCCGAGGTGACCGTACGCGGCGGCGCGGTCGAGACCCTGCCGGTCGACACGGTGGTCGCCGCCCTCGGCTTCACCGCCGACCTCGGCCCGCTCGCCGAATGGGGGCTCCGCCTCGACCGCCGGCACATCGTGGTGGACAGCGCGATGGCGACGAACCTGCCGAGGGTCTTCGCGGCCGGCGACATCACCGAGTACCCGGGCAAGGTACGCCTGATCGCCACCGGCTTCGGCGAGGCCGCCACGGCGGTCAACAACGCGGCGGTCGCCATCGACCCGAGCGCGCACCTGTTCCCCGGGCACTCGTCCGACGCGGGCTGACCGTCGGTATCGGACACTGACCGCTCCGTGTCCGGATCGAGACGGGTCGACCGGACCCTGAGGGGATGACGGGGACCGAGAGAGCACGCGATGGCGCGCCCACGACGCTGGCCTGGCTCTGCCACCCGACGACCCTGCTCGCGCTTGTCGTGCTGGTCGTCAACGACCGTGTGCTGAAGGCGGCCTTTCCCGGCCTGGTGACCGGCAAGTTGAGTGACGTCGCGGGCCTGGTGCTCGCACCGCCGCTGGTGGCGGTGCTGCTCACGCTGCTGGTGCCGCGGCTGCCGGCCCGCCGGGCCGCGCTGGTCGGTCTGGTCGCCGTGGGTGCCGGGTTCGCGGTGGTCAAAACCAGTGGGTACGCCGCTGAGCTGGCCTCGTCGGCATGGACGACACTGGCCGGGCCGTCACTGGTCCGGGCCGACCGGACGGACCTGTTCACGCTGCCGGCACTCGGCCTGGCGTGCTGGAGTTGGACGCGGGCGCGAAGGCGACCGGTGCGGCACCGGACGGCTCGGCTGATCCGGCTGCTGGTGGTGCTGCCGCCGGCCGTTCTGGCGGTGGCCGCGACCAGCGCGGTCAACTACCCGTACGCGCTCGGCACCACGACGCTCGACGGCCGCCCGGCGATCTCGATCGGCGGCGGCTTCGAGGGAAGCTGGCCCGATGGCCCGGCCGACGGCGGTTGGTCGATCAGCGACGACGGGGCGACCACCTGGCGGATCACCACCGACGACGAGTGGCGATTACTGCGGGCTGCCCAGGACTCCCCGCGCCAGCAGGCGTGCGCCCCGGACGACCCCCGACGCTGCTACCGGGTGGTCCCCGGGCACCTGCGGGTGGAACAGAGCGACGACGTCGGGGTCACCTGGCAGATCGCGTGGGAGGTGTCGGATCCGCAGCGCGACGAGTTGGCCCAACGGTACGAGAAACCCGGTGACGTCCGTCGCCATTTCTCATCCCGCGAACTCGTCGTCTACCCGCACGCCGGGGGCGGCCACGAGGTACTGGTCGCCAACGGCCGGGACGGATTCCTGCGTCGTCTGTCGGACGGCGGGTGGCGACGCGAAGGGTTTCTCGGTAGCCAGTCCCACTTGGCCGTCACGCCCGAACTGCCCGCTGTGTACGACGGCGGACGGGTGCAACGCGAGGTCGACGTCTGGCTTGCCATCGCGCTCGTGTTGCTCCTCGGCTGCGCGGTCACCGTGCTCGCCGGACATCTGGCGATCCGACGCGGCGGCGGCAGCCGCTGGTGGGGAACCGCCGGGGCTGCCGCGATTCTGCTCGGCGGACTCCTGCTGCGGGCCAACTGGTTCTGGGTCGACGAGGCGAGCATCGTGTTCACCGCGTTGTTCGTCATCATCCCGCTGGGCGCGCTGGCGGTAGCGGTGCTGCTCCTCGTTCCGTGGCTCGGCACCGCTCCGGGGCGCTGGGTCGGGTGGACCGCGGGAACTCTCCTGCTCACCGTGCTCCTGGCCGGACTGCCACTGGCCGGCTGGGTGAACGGCACTCCCGAGCAGACGCCGGTGGCGGTCGCGCTGGCCCTGCTCGCCACCGTGCCGGGACTGCTGCTGGCCGTCCGGCTGGCCCGCCTCGCCGACCCGGCCCGCGAAGAGAACCGGCGCGACACGCCGCCCTACCCGCCGTACCCACCCCTGCCGCCGCGCGTGCCGCTGCGCTGATACCTGCCCGCGGTGGCGGATGAAGCGGCCCGAGGTCATGCGCGCACTCGAGTCCGGTTGCCTGGAATAGCTCGTTCAGGTGAACGGCGTGCGCCGCGTCCATCCGACGAAGCGGGTGAACAGCGCATCCGGGCCGGGCATTCCGTCGGGGTTGAGTCGCACCAGGTCGCCGGTCGCGTCGAACAGGTATCCCGCCATCTCGACGGCCAGCCCGACGAGGTCGTCGTCGTACACCGGTCGCAAAAGTCAGTCGAGCAGTCGGACACGGCCAGGTGCCACAGCCGCGCCGACAGACCCAGATCGGACGTACGGGCGCGTGCCCAACGGCAATCGCATGGCAATGAGCGGGCCTGAATTCGGGCGATGACATGCCACGATACTGGCGTTCGTTGGTTACCTGCATCAATAGTCAACAGACGCAACGTCTAGCGTTGTTTGCCGATTACCACGCGTTGTTGCTTACCGTCAAGGGCATGGATCTGGTCGGCGTTGCGGAGATCCGAGAGATGCTCGGCGGGATCAGCCGGCAGCGGGTCAGCATCATCGCGAACAGCAAGGGGTTTCCCGACCCGGTTGCCGTGCTCGCGATGGGCAAGGTGTGGCGTCGGCGGGATGTCGCCCGCTGGATCGCTGAACACAGACCCAGTCAGGACTGAGTCGATACGACAGCGAGAGCCCTGATCGCCCGTGTTGATCGACTCGGGTTTCTTGAAACCGGGGCGTCGGAGGCGGTAGGACAGCGCGGTTTCCGTAAACCCGAGTGGATCAGGCGGGCCGGCGGATCGTTGGCTGCTCGGCGGTTCTCCGCGCGGCGTGTCGTACCGCTGAGCAGCCAACGATCATGGCTGGGCGCTGCGTGCGGGCGGCCGGGTGGCGGGTGGGGCGAGGGCGGCGACCAGCACCGCGACCATGGTCAGCGCGGCACCCAGCAGGGTGTTCACGCCGGGGTGGGAGGCCGCTGTGGGCAGCACCAGGTCCAGCAGCACGGCCCCGACGATCTGGCCGGCGATGGTGGCCAGGCCGAGCAGCAGCACACCGGTGAAGCGCACGATGGCGGCGGCGATCGCGATGAACACGATGCCGATCGGACCGCCCAGGTAGAGCCAGGGCTCGCTCGGCGCGTGGCCGGTCGGCCAGCCTCGTACGGCGATGTCGATCGCGAACGCGACAAGCAGAGTGGTCGTGCCGACGGCGAAGTTGACGAGCGTGGCGGTCAACGCGCTGTCGGCCGTCGCCCGGACCTGCCCGTTGACCGCCTGCTGCCAGGCGATGCCCACGCCGGCCAGCAGCGGCAACAGGGCCAGCACCAGTCCGCCCGGGTCGCCGAGCCGGTCACCGACCGCCAGGACGACCGCGAGCACGGTGAGTACCGCGCCGGCCAGGCGCTGCCGGGTGACCGGCTGCCGACCGGTCGGGCCGATGCCGGCGCGGTCGACGGCGAGGCTGCTGCCGGACTGGCCGGCGACCACCGCGACGGTGAAGACCGCCACCCCCAGCGACCCGATGGTGAGCCCCTGCGTGGCCACCAGGAACGCGCCGCACATTCCGCCGAGGCACTGCCACGGGCGTAGCGTGCCGGCCTTGAGGGCACGCCGGACGGCGAGCAGCCCGCGCCGGCCGGCGGGGATGGCCGGCACCAGCACCAGCAGCACCACCAGGCCCAGCCCGAACGAGACCACCGCGGCGGCGAACCCGTCGGCCAGGCGTACGCCCAACTCGCCGTTGATCCGAGACTGCGCCGCCACCGCGACCCCGGAGACCGACGCCAGCGCGACGCCGATGATCCGGCGGGTGGCTGGCAGGACCGGCGGGGCCGCGGTGCCGGTGCCGCTCACTCCTGCTCGGCGAGCGGGCGACCGTCGAAGTCGACCGCGGAGTAGAGCGCCAACTTCTCCAGCCGGTGGTACGAGTCGATGACCCGGATGGTGCCGCTCTTCGAGCGCATGACGATCGACTGGGTGTACGCGCCGCCGGCCCGGTAGCGCACCCCGCGCAGCAGATCACCCGAGGTGACCCCGGTCGCCACGAAGAAGCAGTTGTCCCCGGTGACCAGGTCGTCGGTGCCGAGCACCCGGTCCAGGTCGTGCCCGGCGGCGAGGGCCTTCTCCCGTTCCTCGGCGTCGCGCGGCCAGAGCTTGGCCTGCATCGCGCCGCCCATGCACTTGAGTGCGCAGGCCGAGATGATGCCCTCCGGGGTGCCGCCGATGCCCATGAGCACGTCGACGTCCGATTCGCCCCGGGCCGCCAGGATGGAGCCGGCGATGTCGCCGTCGGAGATGAACCTGATGCCCGCCCCGGCCCGCCGGATCTGGGTCACCAGGTCGTCGTGCCGGCTGCGGTCCAGTACGCAGACCGTCACCTCGGAGACGTCGGTGCCCTTGACCTTGGCGATCCGGCGGAGGTTCTCGGCCACCCCGGCGTTGATGTCGATCACGTCGGCGTACGCGGGGCCGACCGCGAGCTTCTCCATGTAGAAGACCGCACTGGGGTCGAACATCGCGCCCCGCTCCGAGACGGCGAGCACCGCGAGGGCGTTCGGCATGCCCTTGCTCATCAGGGTCGTGCCGTCCACCGGGTCGACCGCGACGTCCACCTCCGGGCCGGTGCCGTCCCCGACGTGTTCGCCGTTGAAGAGCATCGGGGCGTTGTCCTTCTCGCCCTCGCCGATCACCACGATGCCCCGCATCTGGATCGAGTTGATCAGTTTGCGCATGGCGTCGACCGCGGCGCCGTCGCCGCCCTCCTTGTCGCCCCGGCCCACCCAGCGGCCTGCGGCCATCGCCGCGGCCTCGGTGACCCGTACCAGGTCGAGGGCCAGGTTACGGTCGAGATCCTGTGGGATCCGCGTCCTGGTGTTCGTCATGACGGCTGCTCCTCCTCGCGACGGTGCGGGGACGGCCGGCGGCGGGGTGCACCGCTGCCGGCTTTGTCGCTGATCCTCACACGATGGCCGACCGAGCGCCGGTGCGGGGCGGTGATGGGCCGGATACCGCCGGTCGGGCGGCTGCGAAGATGGCAGGGTGGAACCCGCACAGCCTGCTGACCGCGTACCCGCCGATCGCACGCCGCCCGACGGCCAGCCACCGGCCGACCTCCCGGACGCCCCCGGCGCCGGGCCCGCCGCGACGAGCCCGGCGGAGTCGACGGCGTCGACCACCGACGAGCCGGCTCTCGTCGCCGGTGCGGCGACCCCGGAGGTCGAGCCGGCCCGCGTCGAGCCGGCGCGGCCGTCGCCGCCCCCGGCGGCGGCGGCGACGGCCAAGGCCGAGCGATCGCCCAAGGACATGGCGATCTCGCTGCTGGTACTGCTCATCCCGATCGCGCTGCTGCTCGCCTTCTACCGGGGCTTCCTCGGCGGGGACCAGGCCACCACCGTCGATCCGGCCCCGGCGATCGAGCAGGCGCGGTCCGCCAACGCCTTCGCCGTGAGCCAGCCGCAGGACCTGGGCTCCGGCTGGCGTACGGTCAGCGCCCGCTACCAGACCGTCGAGGGCGGCGGGACCCTGCGGATCGGCTACCTCACGCCGGAGGGCAGGGGTGTGCAACTCGTGCAGAGCAACGTGCCGGCCGAGCGGCTGCTCCCGGCCGAGTTGACCGACCAGGGCCAGCCACAGGGTCCGACAGAATTGGATGGCCGCACCTGGCAGCGGTACACGGCCCGGGGGAACCAGCAGGCGCTGGCCCTGTTGGAGCCGACCCGGACGGTGCTCGTGATCGGTGACGCACGGGACAACGAGCTGCGGGAGTTGGCCGGCGCCCTGCGCTGAGACGTCCACAGTCGATAAGACCCCCACGCCAAAGGGCTCATCCGTTAGGCTCCCTCGGCTCGGTCCGGCCGCACGCTGCGGCCGGACCATGTCCATCTCTTGAAGTGAGAACTCAGTGAACATTCGACGGTGGAGCTTCGGCTTCCTCGCCGCCACCCTGCTCGTCCCCGGCCTGGCCGCGTGCAAGTCCGACGCTGCCGAGCCGGCTGCCGCCCCCAGCGCGTCCGCTCCGGCCGTACCGGCCGACCCGAAGGAGGCGCTGCTCGCCTCCACGAAGGAGATGGCCAAGGGCGACTTCACGTTCACCATCGCGGGCGCCGACCTGACCGGCGGTGGCCTGGTGCACAAGCCCAGCAACAGCGCGCAGTTGACCATGAAGATGGGTGACGCCTCCGAGGACGTGTCGATGGAGATGGACCTCATCTACATCGACTCGGAGAGCTGGGTGCGGATGGAGATCGGCGGCGCCATGGCGGCCATGGTCCCCGAGCTGTCCAAGAACAAGGGCAAGTACCAGCACCTCGACAAGACCAAGGCCAAGGACATCAAGGACCTCCAGCTCGACCCGGAGTCGCTCGACCCGGTCGACAGCGAGACCCTGGTCAAGGGTGTGACCGAGGTGCAGAAGACCGGCGAGGGCACGTACGCCGGCAAGATCGACATCAGTGCCGCCTCGACCGAGTCGGTCGCCCTCGACGAGGACGTGGTCAAGGCGCTCGGCGCGCAGGCCAAGGCGCTGCCGTTCACCGCCAAGCTGGACCCGCAGGGCCGCCTCACCGAGCTGGTCATCTCGGTGCCGGCCGCCGGCGAGGCCGCCGCGCACGACATCAAGATCGGGTACGCGGGCTACGGCGCCGGCACCGGCGCGCAGAAGCCGCCGGCGGACAAGGTGGTCGAGGCCTCGGCGGAGACGTACGAGATGTTCAAGTAGGCCGCCCGATCGGGCCGGGGTGACCACGGGTCACCCCGGCCCGCTCTGTTCGGTATCCCGGGGTGGGCGAACAACCGGACAACAAGGGTGATTGTCCGACGCGTCGACAGGGAACAAGAGGGGAGCGATCCGGGCGCGCCGCTCGGCCCGGATCGTGCGACGTGGCCGAAGGGCTGCCGCGTCGCCCGGTTTCCGGCGCCGACCAGGTCGTCGGGTGACCCCCTTGGGAGACACGTATGACTGTTCGACGACTGGGTGCCGGCCTGGTAGCCGCCGCCCTGTTCACGCCCGCCCTGGCCGCCTGCGCCGGTGGCACCACCGGTACCGCCGGCTCGACCGCGTCCCCGACGGTGAGCGCGTCCGGTGCGCCGAGCCAGTCCGGCGGCGCGCCGGTCTCCGGCGACGCCAAGCAGGCCCTGCTCGACTCCACCAAGGCGATCAGCGACGGCAACTTCCGGTTCACCCTCTCCGGCGCCGGCTCCACCGCCGAAGGGCAGGTGCACCAGCCGAGTCAGAGCGCCGCGCTGAAGTTCGCCATCGGCGGTCCCTCCTCCGACCTGGCCATGAAGCTCGACGTGATCCACGCCAAGCCGGACAGCTGGGTGAAGCTGGAACTGAGCGGGCCCACCGCCAACAGCCTGCCCGCCATCAAGCAGCTCAACCTCGGCAAGTACCAGCACCTCGACCAGGCCCGCATCAAGGGCAACAAGAACCTCGGCTTCGACTTCGACAAGGTCGATCCGGCCGGCAGCGCCGTGCTGACCCAGGGCATCACCGAGGTCCGCAGCACCGGCACCGGCACGTACGCCGGCACCATCGACGTGACCAAGGCCGCCGAGGCGGGCTCGCTGAACGCCGCCACCATCGCCGCGCTGGGCACCCAGGCGAAGACCGTTCCGTTCACCGCGAAGGTCGACCCGCAGGGCCGGCTGAGCGAACTGGTGCTGCAACTCCCGGCCTCCGGGCAGACCACGGCCCAGGAGATCAAGATGACGTACTCCGACTACGGCTCCGCCAGCCCGGCCCAGAAGCCGCCGGCGGACCAGGTCGTCGAGGCGCCCGCCGAGCTGTACAGCCTGTTCAACTGACCGTCGTACGGGTGGGGTGGCTCCGGCCATCCCACCCGACGATCAGGCGGACGGCGCCTCGCGGGCGGCGTCGATCCGCGCCCGTGCCCCGTCCAGCCAGCGCTGGCAGATCACCGCCAACGCCTCGCCGCGCTCCCACAGCGCCAGCGACTCCTCCAGGGACGTGCCGCCGGCCTCCAGCCGCTCGACCACCGAAGCCAGTTCGGCGCGGGCCTGCTCGTAGCTGAGCCGCTCGTCCGGCCCGGCCTTCGTGTCGTCAGTCATCGCGTCCATCTCAGCACACCCCGGTCGGCGTCACCGCGTCGCCACGTCCCCGTCGACCGTCGCGGCCAGCTCGCCCTCGGCGAGGCGTACCCGTAAAGGGTCGCCCTTGCCGACCTCGGCCGCCGCCCGGACGACGTGCCCGTCGGCGCGCTGCACGATCGCGTACCCGCGGTCGAGGGTCGCGGCGGGGGAGAGGGCACGCAGCCGGGCGAGGGTGTGCCGCAGGTCGTCGTCGGCGGCCGCGAGTCGGTGGTCCAGGCAGCGCCCGGCGCGCTGCCGCAGCGCGGCCAGCTCGGTGGCGCGGTGCTCCACCATCACCTGCGGTCGGGCCAG
Source organism: Micromonospora sp. WMMD729 (assembly GCF_049315225.1). Classification (NCBI taxonomy): domain Bacteria; kingdom Bacillati; phylum Actinomycetota; class Actinomycetes; order Micromonosporales; family Micromonosporaceae; genus Micromonospora; species Micromonospora sp. WMMD729. The sequence goes on from NZ_CP186059.1 coordinate 671,728, forward strand.
CACGGGTCGAGACCGCAGGCTGTCGAGGCGGTGCGACTCCCGGTCGACCAGGTTGCGCACCGCCCGCTGGAGCCGGTGCCGGGCCTGCCCGATGAGGCGTACCTCCTCGGTGAGGTCGGGAACCACCCGCTTGGCGGCGTCCGTCGGGGTGGAGGCCCGCAGGTCGGCGACGTAGTCGATCAGCGGCGCGTCGGTCTCGTGGCCGATCGCGCTGACCACCGGGGTACGGCAACCGAAGACGGCGCGGCACAGCGCCTCGTCGGAGAAGGGCAGCAGGTCCTCGATGCCGCCGCCACCCCGGGCGATGATGATCACGTCGATGCTCGGGTCCGCGTCCAGGACCTTGAGCGCGTCCACGATCTGCGGCACGGCGGACGGGCCCTGCACGGCCACGTTGACCGTCCGGAACTCCACGGCCGGCCAGCGCCGCCGCGCGTTGGTCAGCACGTCCCGCTCGGCGGCGGAAGCACGGCCGGTGATGAGACCGATCCGGCCGGGAAGGAACGGCAACCGGCGCTTGCGGGCCCGGTCGAACAGTCCCTCGGCGGCGAGCAGCTTCTTGAGCTTCTCCAACCGGGCCAGCAGCTCACCGAGGCCCACCTGCCGGATCTCGTCGGCCCGCAGGCTCAAGGTGCCCCGGGCGGCGTAGAACTCCGGCTTGGCGTGCAGCACCACCCGGGCGCCCTCGCGCAACTCCGGCGCACCGGCGTCGAGCACGTCCCGGTTGGTGGTGACGGTCAGGCTCAGGTCGGCGGACGGGTCACGCAGGGTCAGGAAGACCGTGGTGGCCCCGGGACGGCGGCTGATCTGCGCCACCTGCCCGTCCACCCACACCCAGCCCAGCTTGGCGATCCACGCCCCGACCTTCTGCGAGACGACCCGGACCGGCCAAGGCTCCTCAGCGCTGCTCCGCGCAGCATCCCCACCCCCACCACTCACGCACCCACCCTACGACCACCCCACTGACCCCCGTTGATCATGAAGTTATTGCGCTCGGTGGCGGCGTGTCGTGGCAATAACTTCATGATCGACGAGCTGGGCGGGGGCCGGGCGGGGTTCGGGTCGGGAGGTGGGGGAGGAGGGGGCACGTAGGATGGGGGTGTGACTGATCTCCGGAGCGGCAAGCGCGTGCTTTTGGCCAAGCCTCGCGGCTACTGCGCGGGTGTGGACCGTGCGGTGCAGACCGTCGAGGAGGCGCTGAAGCTGTACGGCGCCCCGATCTACGTCCGCAAGCAGATCGTGCACAATAAGCACGTCGTGCAGACCCTGGAGGCCCAGGGCGCGATCTTCGTGGAGGAGAACGAGGAGGTGCCGGAGGGCTCGACCGTCATCTTCTCCGCGCACGGCGTGGCGCCCGAGGTCTACGAGCAGGCGCGCGAGCGTTCGCTGAAGGCCATCGACGCGACCTGCCCGCTGGTCACCAAGGTGCACCAGGAGGCGAAGCGGTTCGCCGCTGAGGACTACGACATCCTGCTGATCGGCCACGAGGGGCACGAGGAGGTCATCGGCACCGCCGGTGAGGCGCCCGCGCACATCCAGCTCGTGGACGGCCCGGACGGCGTCGACAAGGTCACCGTGCGCGACCCGGAGAAGGTGGTCTGGCTCTCCCAGACCACGCTCTCGGTGGACGAGACCCTGGAGACGGTCGCCCGGCTCAAGCAGCGGCTGCCACTGCTCCAGTCCCCGCCCAGCGACGACATCTGCTACGCCACCTCCAACCGGCAGCACGTGGTCAAGGAGATTGCCCCCGAGTGCGACGTGGTGATCGTCGTCGGCTCGACGAACTCCTCGAACTCGGTCCGGCTGGTCGAGGTCGCCCTGGACGCCGGTGCCCGCGCCGGTCACCTGATCGACTTCGCCCACGAGATCGACGACGCCTGGTTGGCCGACGCGCGTACGGTCGGCGTCTCCTCCGGAGCGAGCGTCCCGGAGGACCTGGTCCGCGATGTGCTGGCGCACCTGGCCGAGCGCGGCTTCGCCGACGTCGAGGAGATCACCACCGCCAACGAGCGGCTCACCTTCTCGCTTCCGCAGGAGCTGAAGCGGGACATGAAGGCCGCCGCGGCCCGCGGCTGACACCCGGTGGGAACGCCGCGCCCGTCCCGTGCGTCGAAGGCGACATGAGGACTCTTCGGCTCGTCGTTCCCGCCCTGGTCGTCTGCGCGGCGCTGAGCGCCTGCGGTGGAACCGACGGTCCCGCCACCACCCCCGGCGGCCCGTCGGCGACGACCGGCCAGCCCGCCCCCGCGTCGCCCACCACTCCCGAGTCGCCGACCACTCCCGCTCCGCCGCTCAAGTCGCCGGGCGGGCCCACCGTTCCGCCGCCGGTCGGCGGGGCCGAACTCACCGGCACGATCACCGCCGGGGTGGAGCCGAACTGTGTGCTCCTCGACGGGTACCTGCTGGTGGGCGGCCCCCGGGACGTGCTGACCCCCGGCGCCACCGTGACCGTCACCGGCCGGGTGGAGAAGGGCACGATGACCACCTGCCAGCAGGGCACGCCGTTCGTCGTGGAGAGCGCCAACCGCCGTTAGGCCGGGTGCGGGCGGTCGGCGTCGTCCAGCAGCTCCGGCGCCTGCGGCTGCCGGGGGGTCAGCTCGACCTGGGCGGGGGCCGCCAGCTCCTCGTCCGAGACGCCCAGTTCGGCGAGCTTGCGGGCGCTGACCAGCACCCGCGCTTCCAGCGAGCCGACCGCCCGGTTGTAGGCGGTCACCGCCCCGGTCAGCGACGACCCGAGCTTGCCCACGTGGTCGCCGAGGGTGGCGAGCCGGCCGTACAGCTCCCGGGCCAGGGTGTGCACCGCGAGCGCGTTGCGGGCCAGCGCCTCCTGCCGCCACGAGTAGGCCACCGTGCGCAGCAGCGCGACCAGGGTGGCCGGCGTGGCCAGCACGACATTGCGGGCGAACGCGTGCTCCAGCAGCGTCGGGTCGCGTTGGAGCGCGACGTCGAGGAACGGGTCCGCCGGGACGAACAGCACCACGAACTCGGGCGAGCTGTCGAACGCCGCCCAGTACGACTTGGCGGCCAGCGCGTCGACGTGCCCGCGCAGGTGCCGGGCGTGCGCGTCCAGGTAGGTGTCCCGACCCCGCTCGTCGCGGGCCTCCATGGCCGTCAGGTACGCGTCGAAGGGCGCCTTCGCGTCCACCACCACCGACCGACCGCCGTGCAGGCGTACCACCAGATCCGGGCGGACGACCTGATCGTCGGTGGCGGCGGTCACCTGCTCGGAGAAGTCGCAGTGCTCCAGCATCCCGGCCGCCTCGACGATCCGGCGCAGCTGGTGCTCGCCCCACCGGCCCCGCACCTGCGGCGCGCGCAGCGCGGCCACCAGCTGCTTCGTCTCGGTGCGCAGCTCCCCGGAGACCACGTTCATCGAGCGGACCTGCTCACGCAGCTCGGCGTACGCGTCGACGCGGTCGTGTTCCAGCTCGGCCACCCGCTGCTCGTACCGGCGCAGGCTGTCGTGCAGCGGCGCCACGGCCCGGGCCACCGCTTCCTGAGACTGCGCGGTGGCCTCGTAGCTCAACGCCCGCATGGACTGCTCCAGCCGGCCCTCGCCCTCGCGGGTGGCGGTCAGGGTGGCGTCCAGTCGGGCGATGTCGGCCGCCGACCGGGACCGGGCCGCGAACCAACCGACCGCCCCGCCGGCACCGAGGCACACGACCACCACCAGCAACGTCGAGACGTCCATCACCGGAGCTTGCCAGACGGGTACGACGTGACACCCGGGGGTACGTTCGTTGACATGGAAGCTCTGCTGTGCCTCGCGGTCGTCCTCGCCGGCGTGGTGGGTGCCGGCCTGCTCGCCTACTCCCGGGTCAACGCCCAGCGGCGTGCCGCGCTCGGCGACGCCCGGGCGGACGCGCAACGCTGGTACGAGCGCCTCGGCGGCCAGTTGATGACGCTGCACGGCGACGAGCCCGCCGTCCGGCAGGCGCTGGCCGACGCCGGGGAGCGTTACAACGCGGCCGGTTCCCAGTTGGAGCAGGCGCGGACGCCGCGCCAGTTCGAGCTCGCCCGGGAGACCGCGCTGGAAGGTCTGGCGTACATCCGGGCGGCGCGGACGGCGCTGGGCATCGATCCCGGGCCGGAGGTGCCGGCGCTCGCCGCCGCGCGGGGCGTCGGGCAGCTCACCAAGGAGCGCGAGGTCGACGTGCAGGGCCAGACCTTCCGGGCCGGCCCGCAGCCCGGTCGGGACACGCCCTACTACTACCCCGGCGGGCGGTACCACGGCCGCCCGGTGCCGGCCGGCTGGTACTCGACCCCCTGGTGGAAGACCGCGCTGGGCGCGGGCGCCGGCGTGCTCGGCGGCATGCTGATCGCGGACGCGCTGTTCTCACCGGCCTTCGCCGACCCCGGGTACGGCTACGACCAGGGCTACCAGGAGGGCTTCGGCGACGGCGCGGACTACGCCGACGACCAGGGCGCGGACTACGGCGACCAGGGCGGCGACTTCGGTGGCGGGGACCAGGCGGGCGACTTCGGCGGTGGCGACTACGCCGGTGGTGACTTCGGCGGGGGAGGCTTCGGCGACTTCGGCGGTGGCGACTTCGGTGGCGGTGATTTCGGCGGCGGCGACTTCTGACCCCACCCAGTCCGACGATCATGGAGTTGTGGTGCCCGCTTCGCCGCTGTTGGCGGCTTTCGCGGGGCACCACAACTCCATGATCGACCGGGCCTGACCGGCCCGGCCTCGGGCGTTCCGCTGGTCAGCCGGTGTTGCGCATGCCGGCGGCGATGCCGTTCACGGTGGTGAGCAACGCCCGCTCCAGGGCGGTGCCGTCGCTGGGCGCGCGTCGACCGCCCGGCGCGGTGGCGACCGCCCGGCCCGCCGCGCCGGACTCCCGGTACTGCCGCAGCAGCGCCACCTGAAGGTGGTGCAGCGGCTCCAGGTAGGTGTCGCGGACGGCCAGGGTGCGCTGGAGCACCGGCGAGTTCTCCAGCAGGGCCGGCGAGGCGGTCACCGCCAGCACCTCGCGCTTGGTCAGCTCGTATTCCCGCTCGATCTGCTCGAAGATCGGGTGCAGCTTCTTCGGCACCAGGGTCTCGACGTACCGGCGGGCGATGCTGAGGTCGGTCTTGGTCAGCATCATCTCGACGTTCGACAGGAACGTGCGGAAGAAGTGCCAGTTGCGGTGCATCTCGGCCAGCACGTCCGCCAACCCGGCCTCACGGGCGGCGGCCAGGCCGGAGCCGACACCGAACCAGCCCGGCACGATCTGCCGGGTCTGCGTCCAGCCGAACACCCACGGGATGGCCCGCAGCCCGGACAGCCCGGCACCGGTGTTCGGACGCTTCGCCGGCCGGGAGCCGATGTTCAGCGCGCCGAGCAGCTCGGTGGGCGTGGACGCCCAGAAGTACGCCGGCAGGTCCGGGTCCTCGACCAGCGACCGGTACGACCGGAACGCCGACTCGGACACCACGTCCATCGTCGCGTCCCAGCGTTCCAGCATCTCGGCCGGCTGCCGGGGCGCGGTGTGCAGCAGCGTCGCCTGCAGCACCGCCGCGAGGGTCAGCTCCAGGTTCTCCCGGGCCAGCGAGGGCAGGGTGTACTTGTCGGAGATGACCTCGCCCTGCTCGGTCACCTTGATCGCGCCGTCCAGCGTGCCGTACGGCTGGGCCAGGATCGCCTCGTGCGTCGGGCCACCGCCACGCCCGACCGTACCGCCGCGGCCGTGGAAGAGCCGCAGGTGTACGCCGTGCCGGGCGGCCACGTCACGCAGCGCGCGCTGGGCCCGGTGGATCGACCACTGGCTGGTGGTGATCCCGGCCTCCTTGTTCGAGTCCGAGTAGCCGAGCATCACCTCCTGCACGTCGCCACGGGCCGCGACCAGCGTCCGGTACGCGGGCAGCGAGAGCAGCTCGTCCAGGATCTCGCCGCCGGCGTTCAGCTCGCCCGGGGTCTCCAAGAGCGGCACGATGCCGATCCGGGCCCGTCCGGTGTGCACGTCGATCAGACCGGCCTCGCGGGCCAGCACTGCGGCGGCGAGGATGTCGTCCACGCCGAGGGTCATCGAGATGATGTACGACTCGATCACCTCGGCGCCGAACCGGTCCTGCGCCTCGCGGATCGTGCCGAAGACGTCGAAGGTCTTGCGGGCGCTCTCGGTCAGCGGCGTGTCGACAGTGGAGAGCGGTCGACGGCCGGTCAGCTCCTCGGCGAGCAGCTTGGTGCGCTCCAGCCTGCTCAGCGACGGGTAGTCGGACACCTCGCCGACCGCCGCGTAGAGCTGGGTGAGCACCTCGTGGTGCTTCTCCGCGTGCTCCCGGACGTCCATGGTCGCCAGGTGCAGGCCGAACGCGGACACCGTCCGGATGGTGGAGGCCAGCCGGCCGACGGCCGTGAGCTGCCCCGAGTTGCGGGCCAGCGAGGCGCGCAGCAGGTCCAGGTCGGCGATCAGCTCGGCCGAGCCCCGGTAGTCCCGACCCGGCACGTGGGCGGTGCCCTGGCGCAGCCGCTGCCGGGTGTTGGCCAGCTTGGCCTTCACGCAGCGCGCCTTGAGCCGGTACGGCTCCTCGGCGTTGACGCGACGGAACCGGGGCGCCACCTCGGGCAGCGCGTCGAGGTCGGCGGCGAGGCTGGCGGAGAGGTCCAACGACACCCCGCGCAGCCGGCGCGAGACGGAGACCTCGTTGATCAGGTGGTCCATCGCCTTCTCGGTGGCGGCGATGCCGTGCTCGTGCTGGATCCTCAGCACCTCGCGGGTGACCGCCGGGGTGACGAACGGGTTGCCGTCCCGGTCGCCGCCGATCCAGGTGCCGAAGCTCAGCGGGCGGGCCGTCGGCGACGTCTCCACACCGAGGGTGCGCAGCGTGTCGGCCAGGTCGTCGAGCACCTGCGGGGCGGCCTCGGCGTACAGGTCGCGCAGGTAGTAGATGGCGTTGCGGGCCTCGTCGGTCGGGTCCGGCCGGTCCAACCGCAGCTCGTCGGTCTGCCACATCAGGTCCAGCAGTTCGGACAGCCGCCGGTTGGCCGGACCCTCGTCGCTCGCGCCGTAGAGGATCGCGTTGGCGGTCTCGGTGTCCAACTCGTCGGCGATGGCCCGCAGCTTGGACAGGATCGAGCGGCGGGCCGCCTCGGTCGGGTGGGCGGTGAAGACCGGCCGGACCGCCAGCCGACGGGCGACGGCGGCGATCTCCTCGGCCGGCACCCCGCGCTCGGCGATCATCTTGGCCGCCTGGTCCAGCCAGCCGCCCTGCACGGCGCGGCGGCGGCGCAGGTCGCGGGCGCGGTGCACCTGCTCGGTGATGTTGGCCAGGTGGAAGTAGGTGGAGAAGGCGCGGGCCAGCTTGGTGCCGGTGGTCACATCGAGCCCGCCGAGCCGTTGGGCGGCGGCCGGGACGTCGGTGCGTACCTGGGCGCGGATCTCCTCGACGAGGTCGAGCAGCGGGCGGCCCTCCTGACGGGCCAGGGTCTGACCGAGGAGGGTGCCGAGCCGGCGGATGTCGGCGCGCAGCGCGGCGTCCGGGCCGTCGTGGTCGTGCTGGTCGGTCACGATGCGCTCCTTACGTGAGTACGAAGGACAGCGCTGTCCGACTCCCTGGATGGTATCCGCGCCGGCCCCTCCGGCAGGAGGGGCTCTCCGCATGCCGCGTCGTGAGACGGAACACCCCGGAGATCACCTCAGGGTCTTGCGCGGGTGGGTGCCCGTCCTCCCCGCAGCACGGTCGCGGCGAGCAGGGCCGCCAGGGCGAGCACCGCCCACAGCACCAGCCCGGTCAGCGGCCAGCCGATCGAGCGCCGGTCGAAGTACACCGCCGACTTGAGCAGGTCGGTGGCCAGCCCGGGGATGTTCCACCGGTGCATGCCGCGCAGCCAGGTGGGCAGGAACTCCGGGGCGTAGATGCCGCCGGAGCCCGGGTTGCCGAGCACCACCAGCAGCAGGATGACCAGCCCGGTGCCGAGCACACCCAACCAGCCCTGCACTGCGGCGGCCACCATGGCGGCGGCGAAGGCGGCCAGCATGCCGGTGCCGGCGACGGCCGGCAGGTCGTGGTGCCAGACGTCCAGCACCGGGCCCACGATCACCGCGCCGGCGATGCCGAGCACCACGCTGTAGACGGCGAGCGCCCCGATCCGTACGCCCGCGCGGCGCAGGGTACGCGGCGTGGTGCCGACCGAGATGCCGAGCGCGGTCGAGGCCAGGTACCCGCCGAGGACGCACCCGATCGCCAGGTAGAACGGGACCAGACCGCGCGGGTCGGTGTCGGCGACCGGCACCTCGTCGGCTACCCGCAGGGGCCGGCGGGACTGCTCGGCAGCGGCGGTGAGCACCTGGACGACCACCTCGGTGGCGGCCGGCGCGTTGGCGCTGGCGGTGGTCAGGACCAGCCCGCCGTCGGGGGTCGCGGCGAGCACCCCGTACACCTCTCGGCTGGTCAGGCCGTCGTCGGCGGCGCCCGGGTCGGCGTACTCGACGGTCTTGATCGTGTCGGTCCGGTCGCGGACGGCGGCCAGCAGCGTGTGGGCGGCCTGGTCATTTCTCGCCACGCCGACCGGCACGTCGCGGGGGTGGGGTTGGTGCAGGGCGCCGACGTACGCGGCGATGAACGCGACGGCCAGCACGAGGGTGCCGAGCAGCAGTCCGGCGGTACGGAGGAGCTGGTCGCGTATCCGCACCTCCGGCGACTCGTCCACCAGGTCAGCCTAGGGTGGGTTTCGCCCCGTTTGGAGCACTTTTCCCCGCAGGTGACCGGTCCCGACCAGGGCCCGGCTCAGCCGAGCAATTTTCTTCAAGACCCGGCCGGGCGTGCGCCGCGAGGATGGTTCCTGTCGGTCCGCAGGTCGCCCCGGCGGGGTGGCCGGACCGGAGCACGCGGGCCTGTTCGGGGAGGCCCGACGCCCCGGAGCGGACCGCGCCGATGGAGGTGCCGCACGCCCCCGGGTACGGCACCTCCACCGGCGTCCGGGATCAGGCGGCGACGCCCGGGTCCGCCTCGGCGGCGGTGAGCAGGCGACGCAGGCGTGCCGGCGGATGACCCACCTGCTCGCGGACCACCCGGGTCAGATGAGCCTGGTCGGCGAAGCCGTACTCGCTGGCGAGCGCGCCCAGCGGACGGCCGTCGGGCTCGGCGAGGGTGTCCAGTACGGCGCGCACCCGCAGGCGGTTGCGGTAGGCGGTCAGGCTGCTGCCGGTCACCCGCTGGAACACCCGGCTGAGGTGGTGCGGTGAGCTGCCCACCTCCCGGGCCACGTCGTTCAGGCCGAGGGTGAAATCGGAGTGGGCGAGCACCTCGCGCGCCCGGTCGGCGAGCCGCCGGTGCGCGGCCAGGGTGGCCGGCCGTCGGCGCACGGCCCGCTCGACCTCGGCGTCCCCGTCGTCGCCGGCGATGGCACCGTGGTGCAGCAGGCGGCCCAGGAACCGCTGGAGCCGTTCGGCCATCTCGAACCGGTCGAGCCCGCGCCGGAACTCGGCCACCAGCAGCCGGTGCGCCAGGTCCAGCGTGGCGTCCGAGGTGCCGGCCCAGCCGCCCCGGTCCAGCCAGCGCTGGGCGTCCGGCCGTTCCGCCAGCACCGCCGGGTCGATCTCCAGGCAGGTGTACGAGTCGCCGCAGCCGAACGGGTGCGCCACGGCCATCTCGTCCCCGGGTCGGGTGAGCAGCACGGACGTGGCGTCGGAGAGCTCAACCCGGCCGTTGAGCCGACGTCGGTACGCCCCGGACCGACCCAGCATGATCTTGTGGCGGTCCTGGGCGACGGTCTCCGTCCACCCGTGGTGCTCGACGATGCAGCGCACCTGGTAGATCAGGATCCCGTCCGGGTGCCCGAGCACCCGCCAACGGGCCGGTGTGGTGTGCCGACGCGGATCACTGCCGATCCCCTCAGCGGGCATCGCTGCCCCTGACCCCCTCCACCAGGGCGAAGGCGCGGACCGGGAAGGTGCCCATCCCGGCCACCATCGGTGGGGCGGCGGTGAACCGGAACCCGGTCGGCGGAAGCGCCGCCAGGCCGGTCAGGTGCTCCACGACCGGGATGCCGGCGGCGAGCAGGATGCTGTGCGCGGGGCGTACGCCGTTCGCCGCCGGACTCATGTCGTCGATGTTGATCGAGTCGATGCCGACCAGGGCCGCGCCCGCCTCGGCAAGGGCCCGGGCGCCGTCCTCGCTGAGGTACGGCGCCTTTGGAGCGCCGTACCGCTCGGTGCCGAAGTGCGCGTCCCAGCCGGTGTGCAGCAGCACCGCACGCCCGGCCACCTGGTACGGAGCCAGCATCAACCGGTCCACGGCCCGGGTGTCGGCCGGTACCCGGACCAGCACGGCGGGCAGGTCGGCGAGGCGGTCCAGCGGCATCCCGCTCAGATCCTCGCGGCCGGCCCAGCGGTGGACGGGGGTGTCCACGTACGTGCCGGTGTTGGCGATCATGTCGATCCGGGCCACGTGGAACTCGGTGCCCGGCGCGTACCGCTCCCGGGACGCCGCGTACGTCAGCCAGTCGCTGATCCGTGGGCCCGGCCACCCGGGCAGGGTGGTCATTCCGTCGCTGATGACGTGGCTCAACTCGACCAGCCGGCGACCGCTGCCGGCGGTGTTGACCGCGCGGCCGCCCTTGTGCGGCTCGCGGATCATCGTCTTCGCGCTGATCCGGACCTCGGCGACCATCAGCAGCCCGAGGTGCCGGACGAAGAGCGCGGCCAGGTCGTCGTCGGTGATCTCCCGCCCCGGCACGTCCAGCCGGAATCCCTCGGTGCGCAGGCCGCCCCCGTTGACGAAGCTCACCTCCGCGTCGAACTGCACCCGCCACTGCTCGTCCATCCCCCCACCCGAACATGCCGACTGGCGCCGGTCAAGATCCGTGCGTCGGCGGTGGCTCGGGGCCGTGTCCGGCGGGATTACGTGCGCGGGGATGCGGGGCCGCAGGGACGTCCCGCCCCAAGATCGCGCAAGAGCCAGTCGTTCCGCCCCCAAGATCGCGCAAGAACCAGGAAGTAGTGGTGACGACGCCCTGGTGAAACCACTACATCCAGGATTGAGCACGATCATGGCCTGGGCCACCCGCGCTGGCGCTCGTTCTCAAGATCCGCGCAACATCAGGGATGTTGCTGCTTCCGGAGCGTCTGACGCAGCAACATCGGTGATGTTGTGAGGATCTTGGCGCGGGGCGCGGGGCGCGGGGCGCGGGGCGCGGGGCGCGGGGCGCGGGGCGCGGGGCGCGGGGCGCGGGGCGCGGGGCGCGGGGCGCGGGGCGCGGGGCGCGAGGGCGCGAGGGCGTCGTGTTCGGCGCGTGGCGGACCTGGGCGGAAGGGGGTGGGTGTCGGTGGACGGGGATAGGCTTGAGGGCGTGCACCCCCCGTCCGGCTGGACGCGGGGCTCCCGTCGTGTGCGTCGAATCCCCTGGAAGGACTCCCTTGCTCACCGGTCTGTTCTCCGCCGCCCTGGCCGACCCCGGGCTGGCCCGGGCGCGTGACCTGGCGCGCTCCGGTGCCGCCCAGGTCGACGGGCTCGACATCACCGCCCCCGCCGCGCTGCGCCCGTTCGCCGTCGCCGCCGTCGCCGCGGACACCGACGGTGCCGGGCGACCCGTGCTGGCCGTGACCGCCACCACCCGTGAGGCCGACGACCTGGTCGCCGCGCTGGGTGGACTGCTGCCGCCGGAGCAGGTGGTGGTCTTCCCCTCCTGGGAGACGCTGCCGCACGAGCGACTCTCCCCCCGATCGGACACGGTGGGCCGACGGCTGGCCGTGCTGCGCCGCCTCGCGCACCCCGACTCGGCCGACGCGCACGGTCGGACCGGCCCTCTGCGGGTCGTGGTCGCCCCGGTCCGGTCGCTGCTGCAACCGCAGCTCAAGGGCCTCGGTGACCTGGAACCGGTGCAACTCGCCGCCGGCGAGGAGGCGGACCTGGAGGAGGTCGCCCGCCGGCTCACCGACATGGCGTACGCCCGGGTCGACCTGGTCACCAAGCGCGGCGAGTTCGCGGTGCGCGGCGGCATCCTGGACGTCTTCCCGCCCACCGACGAGCACCCGTCCCGGGTCGAGTTCTGGGGCGACGAGGTGGAGGAGATCCGTACCTTCGCCGTCGCCGACCAGCGCACCATCGAGCAGGTGCCGCTGCTGTGGGCGCCGCCCTGCCGGGAGTTGCTGCTGACCCCGGCGGTGCGCGAGCGGGCCGCCGTACTCGCCGAGCAGCACCCCGAGCTCGCCGAGATCCTGGACAAGCTGGCCGAGGGCATCCCGGTGGAGGGGATGGAGTCCCTCGCTCCGGTGCTGGTCGGCCCGGACTCGCTGGAGTTGCTGCTGGACGCGATGCCGGCCGGCACCCATGTGCTGCTCTGCGACCCGGAGCGGATCCGCACCAGGGCGCACGATCTGGTGCGTACCTCCGAAGAGTTCTTGCAGGCCTCCTGGGCCGCCGCCGCGGTCGGCGGCCAGGCCCCGGTGGACGTCGGCGCCGCCGCCTTCCGCACCCTGGCCGAGGTACGCGCCACCGCCGGCACCCTCGGCCAGCCCTGGTGGACGCTGTCCCCGTTCGGTCTGGTCGAAGCGGAGATGGCCGAGACGCGGCAGCCCTGGGAGGACGCCCCAGAGGAGGCGAGCGTCACCCCGGACGACGCCATCGCGGTGACCCTCGCCGCCCAGCCGGCACCGCTCTACCACGGTGAGACCAGCCGGGTCGTCGACGACCTCAAGCGCTGGGCCGGCGAGGGCTGGTCGATCGCGCTGGTCTTCGAGGGCCACGGGCCCGCCCAGCGGGCGGTGGAGGTGCTGCGCGACGCCGGCCTGGGCGCCCGGCTCACCGAGGACGTGCCCACCGCACCCGCACCCGGTGACCTGCTCGTCACCTGCGGCGCGCTGACCAGCGGATTCGTCGACGAGGCGTCCCGCTTCGTGCTGCTGACCGGTAACGACGTGACCGGCGGCCGGGGCACCTCGACGCGGGACATGCGCAAGATGCCGAGCCGCCGGCGCAACACCATCGACCCGCTGGAGCTCAAGGCCGGCGACTACGTCGTGCACGAGCAGCACGGCATCGGTCGGTACGTCGAGCTGGTGCAGCGCACCGTCAACGGCGCCAGCCGGGAATACCTCGTCATCGAGTACGCGGCCAGCAAGCGCGGCCAGCCCGGCGACCGGCTGTTCGTCCCCACCGACCAGCTCGACCAGCTCTCCCGCTACGTGGGCGGTGAGCAGCCGGCCCTGCACAAGATGGGCGGCTCGGACTGGCAGAAGTCCAAGGCCCGGGCCCGCAAGGCGGTCCGCGAGATCGCCGCGCAGCTCATCCAGCTCTACGCCGCCCGCAAGGCGTCCAAGGGCCACGCGTTCGGCCCGGACACCCCGTGGCAGCGGGAGCTGGAGGACGCCTTCCCCTGGCAGGAGACTCCGGACCAGCTCGCGGCGATCGACGAGGTCAAGCGGGACATGGAGCAGACCGTCCCGATGGACCGGCTGATCTGCGGCGACGTCGGCTACGGCAAGACCGAGATCGCGGTCCGGGCGGCGTTCAAGGCGGTGCAGGACGGCAAGCAGGTGGCGGTGCTGGTGCCGACCACCCTGCTGGTGCAGCAGCACTACAACACGTTCGCCGAGCGGATGAGTCAGTTCCCGGTGCAGATCCGGCAGCTGTCGCGGTTCCAGACTCCGAAGGAGACCGAGCGGACGTTGGAGATGGTCGCCGACGGCACCGTCGACATCGTCATCGGCACGCACCGGCTGTTGCAGACGGCCACCCGGTTCAAGCAGCTCGGACTGGTGATCGTCGACGAGGAGCAGCGCTTCGGCGTCGAGCACAAGGAGCACCTGAAGACGCTGCGCGCCTCGGTGGACGTGCTGAGCATGTCGGCCACCCCGATCCCGCGCACCCTGGAGATGGCCATCACCGGCATCCGGGAGATGTCCACCATCGCCACCCCACCGGAGGAGCGGCACCCGGTGCTCACCTTCGTGGGCGCGCAGGACGACCGGCAGGTCGCCGCCTCCATCCACCGTGAGCTGCTGCGCGACGGGCAGGTCTTCTACCTGCACAACCGGGTCGAGTCGATCGACCGGGCGGCCCGGCGGCTACGCGAGTTGGTGCCCGAGGCACGGGTCGCCGTGGCGCACGGGCAGATGAGCGAGGAAGCGCTCGAGAAGGTGATGGTCGGCTTCTGGGAGAAGGAGTTCGACGTCCTGGTCTGCACCACCATCGTGGAGTCCGGCATCGACATCCCGAACGCCAACACCCTGATCGTGGAGCGGGCCGACCTGCTCGGCCTGGCCCAGTTGCACCAGATCCGGGGCCGGGTCGGCCGGGGCCGGGAGCGGGCGTACGCGTACTTCCTCTACCCGCCGGAGAAGCCGCTCACCGAGCACGCCCACGAGCGGCTGGCCACCATCGCCCAGCACACCGAGTTGGGCGCCGGCATGTACGTGGCCATGAAGGACCTGGAGATCCGTGGCGCGGGCAACCTGCTCGGCGGCGAACAGTCCGGCCACATCGAGGGCGTGGGCTTCGACCTGTACGTGCGGATGGTCGGCGAGGCGGTCTCCGCGTTCAAGGGTGAGCGTCCGGAGGAGGAGACCGACGTCAAGATCGACCTGCCGGTCGACGCGCACCTGCCGCACGACTACGTGGGCGTGGAGCGGCTGCGTCTGGAGATGTACCGCAAGCTCGCCGAGGCGCGCGACGAGGAGCGGCTGCGTGAGGTCGTCGCCGAGATGACCGACCGGTACGGCGAGCCGCCCGCCCCGGTGCAGAACCTGGTGGCGGTGGCGCGGTTCCGGCTGCTGGCCCGCCGGTACGGCCTGACCGACGTGTCCATGCAGGGCAAGCACGTACGGTTCGGACCGCTGCCGCTACCGGATTCGAAGCAGTTGCGGCTCAAGCGCTACCACCCGGACGCGGTCTACAAGCAGGCCACCGACCAGGTGAGCGTGCCCCGGCCGAGCACCCGTCGGATCGGTGGCGAACCGCTGCGCGACCAGGCACTGCTGGAATGGTGCGCGCAACTGCTCTCCGATGTCCTGGGCGCCCCCGCCCCGCTCGCCGCCGCGACCGCGTGATCGGCCGCGGACGGCCGTGACCGCGTACGGCCGGCGTGGTGCGGTGGGGGCCGTCACAGCATGGGAGAGGGCATGAGAGAGTGACGGGCATGCGTGCTCGCCGTGTGATCGCCGCCGCCAGCGTCGCGGCTCTGGGTGTCCTCTCCCTCGCCGCGTGCCAGAGGTCCGCGCCGGACGTCGCCGCGTACGTCGGTGACAGGACGTACTCGCTCGAGCGGGTCGACGGCATCTACGACGAGGTGCAGGCGGAGTACGGCGACGTCGTCCGGCAGGCGGCGAGCCAGACCGGCGCGACGCCCTCACCCGAGCAGTTGAAGTCGCCGGTCACCCGGCAGGACGTGGTGAACCTGCTGGTCAGCCTGGAGCTGGGCAAGCGGGTGGCCAAGGCCAAGAACATCCAGGTGCCCGACGAGGTCAGCCCGCAGCAGTTGGAGCAGAGCCTGCGGGTCCCGGCCTCCACCGAGTACACCAAGCTCTGGGGTGAGTGGGTCGACCTGCTGCAGACCTTCAACCAGCAGCTTCCGCCGGCCGAGGTGAGCGACGAGTCGGTGATGGCCGTCTACCAGGCGCTGGCCAAGGTCGGGGCGATCCCGGGCGGGCTGCCGGTGAGCGAGGTCCGTCAGCGGTTCGGCGAGGGAGCCTTCGTCGGCAGCGCCACCGCCCTCAGCCTCGCGCTGGAGCAGGAGGCGGACCGAGCCGACGTCTCCATCAACCCGCGCTACCGCGAGGTCGGTGTGCCCTCGTTGGTGAGCAGCGGTCAGTCGATCATCTTCTACTCGCTGCCCTTCATCAACGAAGAGGGCCCGGTCACCGACATCTCCACTCCGGAGGCGTCGCCGTCGAGCCCCAACCCCGACGCCGAGGGCACGGCCAGCTGAGCATGACGGCACGGATCGTCCTGCTGGTCACCTCACCCCGGCTGCCGGCCGGTCTGCTGACCTCGGCCGCCTGGGACGTCGTACGGCAGCATCCGGTGCTGGCCGGCGCGGAGAGCGAGTTGACCACGGCCGTGCGGCAGGCGGGCGCCGAGGTGACCGTGGTGGACGGCCCGGCCACGCAGGCGCTGCTGGACACGGTCGCGGCGCACGGTACGGCGGTCTGGCTGGCCGGACCGGCCGGGGACGAGTCGCTGGCCCGGGAGTTGGGTCTGCGGCTGGCCCGGGAGCCGGGGCTGGCCGAGATGGAGCTGATGTACGGCTCGTGGGATCCGCCGGGGGCGCGGCTGCTCGACGCGGTGGCCGTGTTGGACCGGCTGGCCTCGCCGGGCGGCGACCCGTGGAAGCGGGCGCAGACGCATCGCAGCCTCGCGGGTTACCTGCTGGAGGAGAGCTACGAGGCGTACGACGCGATGAGCGCCGACGACACCGACGCGCTCCGCGAGGAGTTGGGCGACGTGCTGCTCCAGGTGGTGTTGCACGCGCGGCTCGCCGAGGAGTTGCCCGAGGGCGAACGGTGGAGCATCGACGACGTCGCCGGTGGCCTGGTCGACAAGATGATCCGGCGTAACCCGCACGTCTTCGCCGACGCGGAGGCGGGCACGCTGGAGGAGATCACCGCCAACTGGGAGCGGATCAAGCGGGCCGAGAAGGCGCGCGATTCGGTCCTGGACGGCGTGGCGCTCAGCCAACCCGCCCTGTCGCTGGCCGCGCAGATCCTCGACCGGTCCGCCCGCGCCAACCTGACCGTCCCCCTTCCACCCCCCGACACCGAGGCGGACGAGGAAGCGCGACTAGGAACCACCCTCCTGACCCTGGTGGCCGAGGCCCGCAAGGCCGGCCTGAACCCCGAGGCGGCCCTGCGCCGCGCAACCCTGGCCCACGCCGACACCATCCGCGCCGCCGAACGCCCGCCCGCACCCTCCTGACCTCGGTGATCATGGAGTTATTGCCGCGACACGCCGCTGCGGCGGGTAATAACTTCATGATCAACCAGCCGGCCGCGGGGTGGTCGGTAGGGTTGGTGGGTGGAGGCGTTTGGGATTCTTGCTGAGCGGGTTGTCGAGGCGCTGCTGGAAGCGCGGCCGGGGGTCGCCACCGCTGCGGGGGATCACCGGTTCGACGATCGGCTTCCCGACCTGTCCGCCGACGCGTTGGCCGCCGACCGGGCGATGCTCACCGATGCGGCGAACGCGCTGTCCGAATTGGACCCCGACGCGCTGGACGCCGACGAGCAGGTCGACCACGCTCTGCTCACCTCCTTCGTCGACCGGGAACTGTTCGAGCTGACCGAGATCCGGTCGCACGAGTGGGATCCGCTGACCCACAACCCGGGTCCGCTGCTGCACCCCCTGCTGGCCCGCCCGTACGCCCCGGCCGAGGTGCGCCTGACGCAGCTCGCCGGCCGGCTCGCCGCCGTACCGGACGCCCTCGCCACCGCCCGCGCGACGCTGCGGGACATGCCGCGGATCCACGCCGAGACGGCGGTCGGGCAGTTCACCGGCACGGCCGCGCTGATCCGGGACGAGCTACCCGGGCTGATCGCGCAGGCGCCGGGCGGCTTCGCGACGGTCGAACCGGCGGCGACCGCGGCGATCGCCGCGCTTGACGAGTTCGTCGCCTGGCTGCGGGTCCGGTTGGCCGCCGACGCCGGTCCCGGCCGTGACCCGCGCCTGGGCCGCCGCCGCTGGGAGGCGCGGCTCTGGCACACCCTCGACACCGAGCTGGGGGCCGCCGAGATCCAGCGCCGGGCCTGGGCCAACCTGGACCGGGTCAGCGAGGAGATCCGCGCGGCGGCCGTCGAGCTGGTCGGTGGTCCGGCCGACGACGAGACGGTACGCCGGGCGCTGGACGTGCTGGCCGCCGAGCATCCGGACGACTCGACGATCGTCGAGCTGGCCGGGGTGACCCTGGACGAGGCGACCGACTTCGTCCGACTGCACGACCTGGTCACCCTGGTCGACGACCGGTGCGTGATCCAGGAGATGCCGGAGTTCGCGCGGGGCGTCGCGGTGGCGTACTGCGACTCACCCGGCCCGCTGGAGACCGCCGAGGTGCCGACGTTCTACTGCATCGCGCCCACCCCGGCGGACTGGTCGGCGCAGCGCGTCGACTCGTTCTACCGCGAGTACAACGACCACATGGTCCGCAACCTGACCGTGCACGAGGCGATGCCCGGCCACTTCCTCCAGCTCGCCCACGCCCGGCGGCACGTCGGCGGCACGCGGGTGCGGGCGCTGGCTCGCTCCGGCCCGTTCGTCGAGGGCTGGGCCGTGTACGCCGAGGAGCTGATGGCCGGTCTCGGCTTCGGTGGTCTGCCGGTGCGGTTGCAGCAGCTCAAGATGCAGCTCCGCATGACCATCAACGCGCTGCTCGACCAGTTGGTGCACGCCGAGGAGTTGCCCGAGGCCGAGGCCATGGCGTTGATGACCGGCCGCGGCTTCCAGGAGGAGGGCGAGGCCGCCGGCAAGTGGCGGCGGTCCCTGCTCACCTCGACGCAGCTCAGCACGTACTTCGTCGGGTACAGCGAGGTGGCCGAGATCGCCGCCGCCCGTCCGGACGGCGTGTCGGTGCGCGACTGGCACGACGCGATGCTCGCCCACGACTGCCCGCCCCCGCGCCACCTGCGCACCCTGCTCGGCATCTGAGGGCCCGGTCGCGCCTGCCATCGCCCGCGAGAGCCGGGGTACGCGGTCAGGAACCGCCGGGGCGGTTGTCCACCACGCCCGCTCCGGCGGGAGGGTCGAACGCGTTCTTCTCGACCGTCTCGGAGTAGTCGCGCAACGCCAGCTCCATCGGTTTGCCGTCGACCGAGCCGAGGAAGCTGCCGAGGACGCCCTCGGTGGTCACGCAGGCGCTGAAGTCACCGTCCGAACGCTGCACCTCGACGCAGGCGGCGTGGTGCCCGGCGACGGTGGTGTCGCTCTGCTTGATCACCGCCTGCGGGTCGAGGGCGGCGGCGGTCAGCAGGCCGACCACCACGGGCGGGGTGACGAGACCCTGCCGCTTCGCCTCGGTGAAGAGGGCCACCGTGGGCTTGCTGCCGGGTGTGGGCGGCGGGACGACGGTGCACGCCATCCGGCTGCCGGCGGCTGTGCACCGGGTGACGGCGTCGGGGGTGACGGTGAGCCGCCCACCGGGGTAGGTGTAGGCGGAGCGGGCCGGGTCCTGCGCCTGCACGATCGCGGCGGTCTGACCGCCGGGCAGTTGGTAGTCGGCCGTGTAGGTCAACTCCAGTGCCCGGTCGAGGCGGGCGGCGAGGTCGTTGACGAGATCAGAGCGACCCATGGCGCTGCCGGCGTCCTCGAATGTCTGACAGCCGGTGACCGTGAGCGACGCGATGACCGACACGGCGAGCATGCGGAGGGTGGTCGTGGCGGCGGGCATGGCGACCAGCCTGGTGGATCTAGTCCGCGCAGCGCAAACCCGTTGCCGGTTGACGCCCGGAAATCCGGGAATGTCCGTCACCGCGGGGCGACTCGGGTGCGCGGGCGACGCCGTGTCCGATCTCGCCGCCCGATACGCTGCGTTCAACACCTGCCTCAGCCGCACCGTCGCGGCCCACCCACGGACCGGATTCACAACAACGAGGAGCGACTCAGTGGCAACCATCGAGGGAATCGTCGCCCGGGAGATTCTCGACTCGCGGGGCAACCCCACGGTCGAGGTCGAGATCGGCCTGGACGACGGCACGGTGGCCCGCGCCGCGGTGCCCTCCGGCGCCTCCACCGGCGCGTTCGAGGCGATCGAGCTGCGCGACGGTGACGCCGACCGCTACCAGGGCAAGGGCGTGGAGAAGGCGGTCTCCAACGTCGAAGACAAGATCGTCGACCAGCTCATCGGCTACGAGGCCAGCGAGCAGCGGCTCATCGACCAGAAGATGCTCGACATCGACGGCACCGACAGCAAGTCGGAGCTGGGCGCGAACGCCATCCTCGGGGTCTCCCTGGCGGTGGCGAAGGCCGCCGCCAGCAGCGCCGAACTGAGTCTCTTCCGCTACCTCGGCGGCCCGAACGCGCACCTGCTGCCGGTGCCGATGATGAACATCCTCAACGGTGGCGCGCACGCCGACTCCAACGTCGACGTCCAGGAGTTCATGATCGCGCCGATCGGCGCGCCCACCTTCCGCGAGGCGCTGCGCTCCGGCGCGGAGGTCTACCACGCGCTGAAGTCGGTGCTGAAGAAGAAGGGCCTGTCGACCGGGCTCGGTGACGAGGGCGGTTTCGCGCCCAACCTGCCCACCAACGCGGCTGCCCTGGACCTGATCGCCGAGGCGGTCGAGAAGGCCGGCTACCGGCTCGGCACCGACATCGTGTTCGCCCTCGACGTGGCGGCCACCGAGTTCTTCGAGAACGGCACCTACACCTTCGAGGGCGCCGCGAAGTCCGCCGAGGACATGAGCACCTACTACACCAAGCTCGCCGACGAGTACCCGATCGTCTCGATCGAGGACCCGCTGGCCGAGGACGACTGGTCCGGCTGGCAGACGCTCACCGCGTCGATCGGCGACCGGGTGCAGATCGTCGGTGACGACCTGTTCGTGACCAACCCGCAGCGCATCGCCCGCGGCATCGCCGAGAAGGCGGCCAACGCCGTCCTCGTGAAGGTCAACCAGATCGGTTCGCTGACCGAGACCCTGGACGCCGTGGACCTGGCCCACCGGGCCGGCTTCAAGTGCATGATGAGCCACCGCTCCGGTGAGACCGAGGACACCACCATCGCCGATCTGGCGGTCGCCACCGGCTGTGGTCAGATCAAGACCGGCGCGCCGGCCCGCTCGGACCGGGTCGCGAAGTACAACCAGCTGCTCCGGATCGAGGAGGAGCTGGCCGAC
The DNA here is from genome assembly GCF_049315225.1 of Micromonospora sp. WMMD729. NCBI lineage: Bacteria > Bacillati > Actinomycetota > Actinomycetes > Micromonosporales > Micromonosporaceae > Micromonospora > Micromonospora sp. WMMD729. The sequence continues at coordinate 692,472 of NZ_CP186059.1, forward strand.
GCGGCGCGCTACGCGGGCGCGGGTGCGTTCCCGCGTTACCGTTCGGCCTGAGTGTGGTTGCCGGGAGGCCCCGCATGCCGTGGGGCCTCCCGACGCTCGTACGCGACAGACGTAGCCTCGGGGGAGGGGTGTGACGATGCAGCGCCGCACACCGGGTGGTCAACGGCCCGCCCGCCGACCGGGTCAGGCCGGCCGGCCGGGCGCTGGGCGGACCACCCGCGGGTCGCTCCGGGACGTCGGCGTACGCGCCGAGACGCGCGGTGCCGCCGGGCGGGCCCCGGGTACCGTCCGGGGCGCCGAGGGCGGGCGCTCCGCGAGTCGTCCGGCCGCCGCCCGGCGTACCGCCGCCGGTGGCGGTGCTGTCAAGCGGCTCGCCGCACCCCATCCCCGCCGCTTTACCGGTCGGGCCACCGTGCTGTTCGCGGTGCTGATCGCGCTCGCCCTCGCGTACACCTATCCGGTGCGGGTCTACCTGGACCAGCAGGCCGACATCGAGCGGATGGAGGCCGCGCAGGCGGCGCAGGAGAAGGAGATCGCCGAGCTCGCCGCCGAGGCCGCCAAGTGGAAGGACCCGGAGTTCATCGAGACCAAGGCCCGGGAGCGGTTCTTCATGGGTCGGCCGGGCGAGAAGTTGATGGTGGTCCTGAACGACGCCGAGGGCGCGGCCCGCGACGCCGGCAAGCCGGCCGGTTCGGGTGCCCCAGCCGGGCCGGTGACCTGGTACGACACGCTCTGGGGCAGCGTGCGCGCGGCGGACAGTCAGCAGCCGGGCAAGTGATCCACCGACCAGTACACCAGGAGAGACGAGCACCGTGACTGTCGTACCCCCGTCGGAGCCGGCGGCGGATTCCGTACCCCTGCCGCAGCGGGAACCGGCGACCGAGGCCGACCTGGCCGCGGTGGCCGCGCAGCTCGGCCGCCCGCCCCGGGGGACCCGGGCGGTGGCCCACCGCTGCCCCTGCGGCCTGCCCGACGTGGTGGAGACGACGCCGCGCCTCGCCGACGGCACCCCGTTCCCGACGCTGTTCTACCTGACCTGCCCCCGGGCCACCGCGGCGTGCAGCCGGCTCGAGTCGGCGGGGCTGATGCGGGAGATGGCCGACCGGTTGGCGGCCGATCCGGAGCTGGCCGCCCACTACCGGGCGGCGCACGAGGACTACCTGGCCCGCCGGGACGCGATCGGCGAGGTGCCGGAGATCGCCGGCATCTCGGCCGGTGGAATGCCCGGCCGGGTGAAGTGCCTGCACGTGCACCTCGGCCACGCCCTGGGTGCCGGGCCCGGCGTGAACCCGTTCGGCGACGAGACGTTGGCGCTGGTCGAGCCCTGGTGGACGGCGGGCCCCTGCGTGGACGTGCCCGACACCGAATGACCGCGCACTCCGAGGGGCAGATCCTGGTGCGGCGCGCCCGGACCCGGGACGTGCGGGGCATCCGCCGGCTGGTCGACATGTACACCGACGACCGGCGGCTGCTCAGCAAGGCCACCGTCACCCTGTACGAGGACGTGCAGGAGTTCCAGGTGGCGGTCCGGGCCGAGGACGACGCGGTGGTCGGCTGCGGCGCGCTGCACGTCATGTGGGAGGACCTGGCCGAGATCCGCACGGTGGCGGTGGACCCGAGCTGCCAGGGCCAGCGGATCGGGCACCGGCTGGTCGGCGAGCTGATCGACGCGGCCCGGAAGTTGGGCGTGGCACGGATCTTCGTGCTGACCTTCGAGACCCGGTTCTTCGGCTCGTTCGGCTTCCGCGAGATCGACGGCGCTCCGGTGCCGCGAGCGGTCTACGAGCAGCTGCTGCGCTCGTACGATGAGGGTGTCGCCCAGTTCCTGGACCTGGATCGGGTCAAACCCAACACGTTGGGCAACACCCGGATGCTGCTGCGGTTGTAGGCGCTGCCGGGCCGGCCGATCGCTTGAGCCTGATGCCGGAGAGTCATCAAGATGACCCAGCGGCATCACGCTCAACGGAGACTGACCGCCGCCAGCCCTGCGCCGGTGGCTGGCTGTCGTAGGGTTGCCGGGTGACGACGCGTGTGGCGGCCATCGACTGCGGAACCAACTCGATCCGACTGCTGGTCGCCGATCTGCCGGCGGAGTCGGCCGGGCCGCAGGCCCCGCTTGTCGACGTGACCCGGCGGATGGAGATCGTCCGGCTGGGGCAGGGCGTGGACCGGACGGGTCGGCTCGCTCCGGAGGCGATCGAGCGGACCCGGGTGGCGCTGGCGTCGTACGCCGCCGACATCGAGAAGCTGGGCGCCGAACGGGTACGGATGTGCGCGACCTCGGCCTCGCGGGACGCCGCCAACGCGGCCGACTTCACGGCGATGGTGCAGCAGACCCTGGGCGTGGCACCGGAGGTGGTGAGCGGCGACGAGGAGGCCCGGCTGTCGTTCACGGGGGCGGTGCGCGGGCTGCCGGCCGACGCCAAGGAGCCGTTCCTCGTCGTGGACATCGGCGGCGGCTCGACCGAGTTCGTGGTCGGCGACCGGACCGGCGTGCGGTCGGCGATCTCGGTCGACATCGGCTGCGTCCGGATGACCGAACGGCACCTGGCGGGTGATCCGCCGACGCCGGAGCAGGTCGCGGCGGCGGAGTCCGACATCGCCGCCGTCGTGGACCGGGCGCTCGCGGCGGTGCCCGGCCGCGAGGCGGCCACCCTGATCGGCCTCGCCGGTTCGGTCACCACCGTGGTCGCCATCGCCGAAGGTCTGCGAGGGTACGAGCCGGAGCGCATCCACCACGCCCGGGTGTCGTACGAGGCGGTCGCGCGGGTGACCGCGGACCTGTTGGAACGGACCAGCGCGCAGCGGCTGGAGATCCCGGTGATGCATCCGGGGCGGGCCGACGTGATCGGCGCGGGCGCGCTGGTGCTGCGCGTGATCATGGAGCGGGCCGGCATGCCGTCGGTGGTGGCGTCGGAGCACGACATCCTGGACGGCATCGCCTGGAGCCTCCAAGCCGCCTGACGCTGATCGACACGCGCATATCGGCGAGTCGTTGACGCTACTTCGCATTGCACACTAGTGTGCGATGCGTGGACACCACACAGTTGTTGAAGGGCGTGCTCGATCTCGCCGTCCTCGCCGTCCTCAAGGAGGAGGACGGTTACGGCTACGACATCCTCCGCCGGCTCCGCGAGGCCGGCCTGGAGGAGATCGGCGACGCCTCGGTCTACGGCACGCTGCGACGGCTCTTCGCAGCCGGCCTGCTCACCACCTACGTCGTGCCGAGCGAGACCGGCCCGCACCGCAAGTACTACTCGCTCAACGCCGCCGGGCGTGACCAGTTGACCCGCTCCGGCAAGCTCTGGCGCTCGTTCGCCACCACCATGGACACGCTGCTCGACGATCGGGGGCTGGCGGCATGACCGTCACGGAGCAGGAGATCACCGACTACGTGGCGCGGGTCCGGGCCGCCCTGGCCGACCTGCCGCCCGACCGGCGCACCGAGTTGACCGAGGACCTCGCCGACCACCTCACCGAGGTCGCCGCCGAGGCCGAGGGCACCCTCGTCGAGCGGCTGGGCGAGCCGGAGACGTACGCCGCCGAGCTGCGCGCCGCCGCCGGCGTCGGCGCGGGCGGCGGACGCAACCTCGACCAGCGGGTCGCCACCGCCGTGGTCCGGGTCCGCGGCCAGCTGCGCGCGATCGACACCCGGCTCGGACCACCCCTGGGGTACGCCACGGCGAGCGAATTCCTCCGTCTGCTGCGCCCCGCCTGGTGGGTGCTGCGCGGCTACCTGGCGGCGATGCTGCTCACCGTGATCAGCACCGGCGGCAGCTTCGGGGTGCTGCCCCGCTTCGGTGGAGAGTTGCTCGCCGGTCTGATCATGCTGGTCGGCTTCGTGCTCGCCTCCATCTGGCTCGGCCGCCGATCCGCTCAGCTCACCCGCTGGCCCCGATCGGCGGTGCAGGTCGGCAGCGCGGTGCTCGTCGTCTTCGCGCTCTCCGCGCTCATGCAGGCCGAGGACCGGATGCGGTACGGCGACTACGGCATCGATCCGACGTCGATCAACGGCCCGTACGACCAGATCCGGGACGTCTTCGTCTACGACAGCGAGGGCCGGCTGGTGGAGAACGCCCGGCTCTTCGACCAGAACGGCAATCCGATCCGGCTGGGCTACCCGGACTGTGAAGGCCGGGTCGACGAGTACGGCAATCCGCTGCTGCGGCCGTACCCGTACTGCCCGGACCGGCCGCCGTTCGGGCCTCGGGGCCCGCGGCTGCCCGAGGCGCCGGCCAGCACGCCGTCGGCCAGCGAGTCGCCGACCGGCACGCCCCCGGCGAGCGAATCGCCGACCGGTACGCCCACGCCGAGCGTGACGCCGGCCAGCCCGAGCGCGACGCCGAGCGACGAGCCGACCCCGACGCCGACGAGCTGATGGGCAATGTGAACCAGATCATGCACACGATGCTGGGAAATAGCTGAACGGACGAGGTGAGCGGGACGACACCGGAAATCAATGATCGTTACGGTGTCGTCTGCTCATCCATCCCTCGGAAGGAACCCCCGTGTCAGAGCAGGTCGCACCGCCCCCCGCGTCCGACGCAGCGCCGGCCCAGCCGGTCGCCGAGACGCCGGCCCAGCCGGGCGTCCAGACGCCGGCCCAGCCGGGCGTCGAGACGCCGCCGCCGGCCGAGCCGGAGGGTAAGTCCGGTGGGAAGAAGGCGCTCGGCATCATCGGCGCGATCGTCGTCTTCCTCGTCATCGCCGGCCTGAAGTTCGGCCTCGGCGCGGCCATCGGCAACTTCCTGAACAAGGACGAGACCGCCGACGCGAAGGCCGGCGACTGCATCGCCGAGCTGCCCGAGATCAAGGGCGACAAGGAGGAGGAGGTCGACGGCGCCAAGGTCGTCGAGTGCACCTCCACCGACGCCGCGTACAACGTGGTCGGTCGGCTCGACGGGCAGACCGAGACGCAGGCCAAGTCCGAGACCACCTGCAACGAGTTCTTCAAGGAAGGCGAGGAGGGGTACGTCTTCTACAGCATCGAGTCGGGCAAGAAGGGCTACGTGCTCTGCCTGACCAAGAAGGCCTGATAACACGCCTGAAGCACCGATGACGGCGGCGGGGAACATTCCCCGCCGCCGTCGGCATACCCGCAGTCACCATTTGGGGAACAGGAGGTGAATGCCACTGTTCCGACGTCTTCCCGGCCGGGGTCACGGCGTGGCAGGCTACCGGCACGTAGGACCACTGGGCGACCAGCCAACGATGACTGACCGCTAGGAGGACGGCCGATGGGCGACATGGTGAGCTACCGCAGCAACGGGGGCACGAGCGAGGGGTATCTCGCGATACCCGCGAGCGGCACGGCCAGCCCCGCCGTCATCGTCCTGCAGGAGGCGTGGGGCCTGGTACCGCACATCCGGTCGGTCGCGGACCGGTTCGCCGAGGCCGGCTTCGTCGCTCTCGTCCCGAACTTCCGGCACGACGCGGCGACCAGTGAGTCGGCCGAGACGCAGCACGGGTTGGCGTCGCGGATGGCCGAGGCGGTGCAGGACGTCGCGGACGCCGCCGACTACCTCGCCGGGCGGGCCGAGGTCACCGGCAAGGTCGGTGCGGTCGGGTTCGGCGCCGGGGGCAGCCTGGCTCTCAAGTCGGCGACCCGCTCCGAGCGGATCGTGGCCACCGCGGGCTTCTATCCCGCCCTGTCGTGGGATTCGATGCGTTCCGATTGGGTCGACTACGCCGGCAAGGCAGCAATCGTCCACTGCTCCGATCAGGACGGCACCTCCACCGACGAGGGTGTTCAGGCCGTACGTCGGGCCGTCGAGGAGGCCGGCGGCACCTGCCAGCTCTACGACTACCCGGGCACCTCGCACGGGTTCTTCGACGACGACCGGCCGGAGGCGTTCGACCAGCGCGCCGCCGCCAGCGCCTGGGCGCGCACCCTCGAACTCTTCCGGGCCAAGCTTGGCTGAGTCCCGTACCCCCGAGCAGGTCGTCGCCCGCGCCGCGCGGGCGGCGGACCTGGTCGATCTCGACGCGGCGGTCAGCGACTGTTTCGCCTGCCCCCGGCTGGTCGGATGGCGGGAGGAGGTGGCCCGCACCCGGCGGGCCGCCTTCCGCGACCAGGAGTACTGGGGTCGGCCGGTGCCCGGATTCGGGCCCGGCGACGCGCGCATCGCCATCCTGGGCCTCGCGCCCGCCGCGCACGGCGGCAACCGGACGGGCCGGATCTTCACCGGCGACCGCTCGGGCGACGTGCTCTTCGCGGCCCTGCACCGGGCCGGACTGGCCAACCAGCCGACAAGCGTCGCCGCCGACGACGGGCTCACCCTGCGGGACACCCGGATCTTCTCGGCCGTCCGCTGCGCGCCGCCGGACAACAAGCCCACCCCGGGCGAACGGGACACCTGCGCGCCGTGGCTGCACCGCGAGGTCACGCTGATCCGCCCCACCCTGCGCGTCGTGGTCGCGCTGGGCGCGTTCGCCTGGGCCGCGTGGTGGCCGGTGCTCCGCCAGGTGTACGGGCAGCGCCCGCCCAGCCCGCGACCCGCGTTCGGCCATGGGGCACACTGGTCCGGCGCAGCCGTGCCGGAGTTGCTCGGTTGCTACCACGTCAGCCAGCAGAACACCTTCACCGGACGGCTGACACCGGGGATGTTGGACGACGTCTTCGGCCGGGCCAAACAGTTGGCCGAAGTGGACTGAGAACGCGTGGGGTGGTGGCGATGACGACCGGAACGCGCTCGCCCGCGCCGCCGCCATCCGCCGCGCCGGGTGTGGTCCGTCCGGTGCTCGGCCTGCTGCGCCGCTGGTGGCCGGTGGGCGTGGTGGCGCTCCTGCTGGCGGCGGCCGCGCTCGCGTCCGCCCACTCGTCGATCGGCGCCAGCCGGATCCCGCCGGCCGCGAAGGACGTGCCCTGGGTGCCGGAATACCCGACGGACGTGCCGTCGCCGTCGATCCCCGTCGAACCGCGGGACGCCGGCGAGGCCACCCAGGCGCACATCCCGCAGTGGATCGCCACCGTGGCGATGGCGCTGCTCGGGTTGGCGATCCTCGCGGTGCTGGGCTACCTCACCTGGATTCTGCTGCGGGGCGCGCTGCGGCGCACCTCGCGGGCCCTGCCGGCGCAGCGGGCCCGGCGTACCGCCGAGGGCACGGCCCGCGAGGTGGTCGCCGCCCTGGACGCCGGCCTGGTGGAGTTGGACGACCAGTCCACCGACCCCCGGGTCGCGGTGATCGCCTGCTGGGTACGCCTGGAGGAGGCCGCGTCCGCCGCCGGCGTGCCCCGGCACCCCGGCGACACACCGACCGACCTGGTCACCCGGCTGCTGCGGGGCGACGAGTCGACAGGTGTCCCGGCGATCGTCAGCGCCGACGTGCTGGCCGAGTTCGCGCACGTCTACCGCGAGGCCCGGTACGCCACGCGTGAGGTCCGCGAGGGCACCCGCGACCAGGCCCGCGCCGCGCTGCGGCGGCTGCGTGGCGAGCTCACCATCGTGACGACGGGCCCACCCGAGGTGCCGGCATGAGCGGCAGCGCCAGCATCGACGACCTGCTCACCTTCGAGGAGGAGCGGCCGAGGCACGACGACCGGGATTCCGGTGGTCGGGCCGGGCGGGTGTTCCGGGCCCTTCTCGGCAACGCGGCCCTGGTCGCCGTGCTGGTCGTCGGTCTCCGGGCGGTCGGCCTGCAGATCTCCCTCGCGATCCTGGTCGCCGGGGTGTTCGCGGTCTCCGCGGTACGCCGGGTCGCCGCCGCGCTCGCACCGCCACCCGCGGCGAGGTCCCGCGCTCGGCTCGCCCAGGACGACGACGGCACCTGGAACTGGGGTGCCCGGGACGCGCTGCGCGCCGCGATCAACGGCTGGGAACTGCCGTTGGACTGGTCGACCACGCGACCCGAACGCTTCACCGGGGTGATCCTGCCCCGGCTCGCGGAACTGGCCGACGAGCGGCTTCGCCTGAAGCACGCCGTGACCCGCGAGTCGGATCCGGCCCGCGCCCGCGCCCTGCTGGGCGACCGGCTGTGGACGTTCCTGGAAACCCCGCCCCGACGCCCCCCGTCGCCGCGCGATCTCGCGGTGATCGTCGCCGAACTGGAGAAGATCTGATGAAGGACGTGGACCGGAGCATGCCCGCCGCCGAGGTCGGTCGCCTGGCGCGGGCCGTCCTGGACGCGGTCGGCACCGTCGTGGTCGGCAAGCGGGACGCGTTGGAACTGGTCCTCGCCGGAATCCTGGCCGGTGGGCACGTGCTCCTGGAGGATCTGCCCGGCCTGGGCAAGACGCTGACCGCGCGCTCCTTCGCGCAGGCGCTCGGGCTGGACTTCCGGCGCCTCCAGTTCACCCCGGACCTGCTCCCCGCCGACGTCACCGGCTCGTTCCTCTACGACCAGCGCAACGGTGACTTCGCCTTCCGGGCGGGGCCGGTCTTCACCAACCTGCTCCTCGCCGACGAAATCAACCGGACGCCGCCCAAGACCCAGTCCGCGCTGCTCGAAGCCATGCAGGAGAAGCAGGTCTCGGTCGAGGGCGTCACGTACAAGCTGGACGAGCCGTTCCACGTGCTGGCAACCGCCAACCCCATCGAGTACGAGGGCACCTACCCGCTGCCCGAGGCGCAACTCGACCGGTTCCTGCTCCGGGTCTCCTTCGGCTACCCCGAGCACGAGGAGGAGTGGGAGGTGCTGCGCCGCCGGATGGGCCGCCGCCGCGAGGAGGCGGACATCAAACCGGTGGTGGACGCCGCCACCCTGCGGGCGATGCAGGCCGCCCTGGAGGACGTGGTGGTGGAGGACTCGATCGGCCGGTACATCGTGGCGCTGACCGCGGCCACCCGGGAACACCCGTCGGTGCTCGTCGGGGCGTCGCCGCGGGGCTCGTTGGCGCTGCTGCTGCTGTCCCGGGTGCGCGCCGTCTTCGACGGTCGGGACTACGTGGTGCCGGAGGACGTCAAGGCGGTCGCCGCGCCCGCGCTGGCCCACCGGATCACGCTGCGCCCCGAGATGTGGCTGCGCCGCGTCGACCCGGCGTTCGTGGTCGGTGAGGTGTTGGAGGCGACGCCGGCGCCGGCCAGCGGTGCCCTGCCCAGCTACGCCGCCGGCGGGCTCCGGCACTGATGACCGGTCCGACCGCGTCCGCGCCGCCATCCACCGAGCCGGAGTCGAGCGCCGGCTGGGCGCCCACTCCCGCGCTCGGTCGCGCCGTGCTGGTCGCCGGCCTGTTGCTGGTGGCCGGGGTGCTGCTGGGACGGGTCGACCTCGTCGTGCTGGCGGCGCCGTTCGCGCTGGGCACCGCGTACGCCCTGCGTCGCCGGCCCACCGCGCTGCCGCAGGTCTGGATCACCAGCGCCGAGGACGGACCGCTGGTCGAGGGCGGCGACGTGTCGGCCGCGGTCGGTGTCGGCAACCCGGACACCGTCGACTACGACCTCGTGGTGGTGCGGTCGCGGGTCTCGCCGTGGCTGCGGATCAGCCGTGCCGGCTTCGCCGGCGCCGAACCCGCCGACCCGCCACCCGCCGAGGCCCCGTCCGCTCCCGGCCGGGGGCGTTCGGTGGCCGACCGACCGTTCGTGACGTCGGTGCCCAGCGGGGCGGCGGTGGACCTGGAACTGTCCGGGCGGGCGCTGCGCTGGGGTCGGCACCCGGTCGGCCCGGCCGGAGCGCGGGTCGCCGCTGCCGGTGGCCTGCTGGTGTCCCGGGCGGTGATCACCGAACCGGTCGGGGTGCGGGTCTATCCCCGCACCAAGCCGTTCGAGGCGGTGGAGGCGATGCCCCGCGCCGCCGGTCTGGTGGGCGCGCACCATTCCCGCCGTCCCGGCGAGGGCGGTGAACTGGCCGGCGTGCGGGTCTTCGCCCCGGGTGACCGGCTCCGCCGCGTCGACTGGCGGGTGTCGTTGCGCGCCCGGCAGTTGCATGTGGCGGCGACGCTGTCCGACCGCGACGCCGAGGTGGTGGTGCTGCTCGACGTGCTCGCCGAGGCGGGCCGCTCCGGCGGCGTGGACGGCGCCGCGTCCGTCCTGGACACCACCGTGCGGGCCACCGCCGCGATCGCCGAGCACTACCTGCACCGGGGTGACCGGGTGTCGCTGCTGGAGTACGGGCCGGGTGCCCGCCGACTGCGCCCCGCCGCCGGCCGCCGGCAGTACCTGACGGTGCTGGAGTGGCTGCTCGACGTACGCGCCGAGGCGGCCCAGCACGAGCCGTACGACCAGGTCTTCGGCCCGCAGCTGCTCTCCTCGGACGCGTTGGTGGTGGTCCTCACCCCGCTGCTGGACGAGCGGTCGGCGCAGATGCTGGCGCGACTGGCCCGTGCCGGCCGTTTCGTGGTGGCGGTCGACACGTTGCCCGCCGACCTGACGCCGCCGAAGGACCGGGGGTGGGCCGAGGTGGCGTACCGCCTGTGGCGACTGGACCGGGAGACCATGATCGGACAGCTTCGGGAACACGGCGTACCCGTGGTGCGCTGGGCCGGCGCCGGCAGCCTGGACCAGGTGCTGCGGGACGTGGCCCGGCTCGCGACCGCCCCCCGGGTCGGTTCCCGATGAACGCCGTCACCGAGCGGGTTCGGGCAGTTCAGGACGCCGTGACCCGGATCAGCGCCGTACCCCTGCTGGTGCGGGCCGCGATCTTCGTCACGACGCTGGTCGGGTTCGCGGTGGCGTTCCCGGCCGAGGTGCTGACCGGTCGGCCGTTGCTGCTGCTGGCGGTGGCCGCGCTGCTGCCGGCGGTGGGTCCGCGCCGGTTGTGGCCGACGTTCGCGGCCCTGGTGATGGCGGGCGGCTGGCTGCTGGCGACCGACGGGTACGGCCGCCCGGTGGCGTTGTGGCGGTTGCTCGCCGTCGCCGCGCTGTTGTACCTGGGGCACTCGTTGTGCGCGCTGGCGGCGCTGCTGCCGTACGACGGCGTGGTGGACCCGGAGCTGGTCACCCGGTGGTTGTTGCGGGTGGCCGCGGTGCTGCTGGGTACGGCCGTGCTGGGGGTGCTGCTGTTGCGCGTGGCGGGCCTGGGTGGCGAGGCCGGTCACCAGTGGGTCACCGTGCTGGGACTGGTGGTGGCGGTGGGTGTCGCCGCGTTGCTGGGTTGGCTGCTGCGCCGCAGGTGAACCCGTGATGCGGCAGGGTTACGCAGGTCACAGGGGTTGTGTTCCGTCACAGATGGGGGGCGCGAGCGGGATTACCTGAGCAGGGCGGGGAAAGATAGACAACGTGAATCCGAAGCGGATCCTTGTGGTGGGTGCCGGGCACGTCGGTCTCTACGCCGCCCTGCGCCTGTCGAAGAAGCTCAGCTCCCGTGAGGCTGAGGTCATCGTCGTGGACCCCCAGCCCCACATGACCTACCAGCCGTTCCTCCCCGAGGCCGCGGCGGGGAACATCTCCCCCCGGCACTCCGTGGTGCCGCTGCGCCGGGAGCTGCGTCGGTGCACGGTGGTGGCCGGCACGGTGACCCGCGTCGAGCACGACCGCAAGGTGGCGACCGTGCAGCCGATCGTCGGCCCGGCCCGGGAGATCGCGTACGACCACGTGATCGTGGCCCCGGGGTCGGTGTCCCGGACGCTGCCGATCCCGGGCCTGCACGAACAGGGCATCGGGTTCAAGACCATCGGCGAGGCGATCTACCTCCGTAACCACGTACTGGACCGGCTGGACATCGCGGCCGCGACGCCGGACGAGGAGGTCCGCCGGTCGGCGTTGACCTTCACCTTCGTCGGTGGTGGGTACGCCGGCATCGAGGCGCTCGCCGAGATGGAGGACATGGCCCGGGACGCCCTGCGCTACTACCCGGAGCTGAAGCCGGAGGACATGCGCTGGGTGCTCGTCGAGGCGACCCAGCGGGTGCTGCCCGAGGTCGACCGGGACATGGGCGCCTACACGGTGCAGCAGCTCACGAAGCGCAACATGGACATCCGGCTGGACACCCGCCTGGAGTCCTGTGTCGACGGGGTGGTGAAGCTCTCCGACGGGGACAGCTTCCGCTCCGACACCATCGTGTGGACGGCGGGCGTGAAGCCGTCGCCGATGCTGGACGCGACCGACTTCCCGCGCGACGACCGCCGGCGGGTCACCTGCATTCCCACCCTCCAGGTGGTCGACGGCGACCGGGTGGTCGAGGGCGCGTGGAGCGCGGGTGACTGCGCCGCCGTACCGGACCTGACGAAGGAGCCGGGCAACTTCTGCTCGCCGAGCGCGCAGCACGCGGTGCGTCAGGCGGCGCGGATGGCCGACAACATCGTCGCGGTGATCCGGGGCCGCGAGCCGGTCGACTACAAGCACAAGCACGCCGGCAGCGTGGCCAGCCTCGGCCTGCACAAGGGCGTCGCCCAGGTGTACGGCATCAAGATGACCGGCTGGCCGGCCTGGTTCATGCACCGGACGTACCACATGAGCCGGATCCCCTCGTTCAACCGCAAGGTCCGGGTCGTGGTGGACTGGTCGCTGGCGTTCTTCCTCAAGCGTGAGGTCGTCGCGCTGGGTCAGCTCCACGACCCCCGCGAGGAGTTCGTCGAGGCGTCCCAGCCCGTCGGCGCCCCGCGCGTCTAACCCCCGCTGCGGGTCCCGCAGCCCCCGCTCCACCCCGCCGATCTTGCACTTTCGGTGGCGACAATGGCCCTCAAAGCGGTCATTACGCCATCCGAAAGTGCAAGATCGGCGTCGTTGTGGGGGTGGGGTCAGACCTTCCAGGTCCACGCGTCGGCGATTCTGGTCGCTGGGCCGTAGAGGCTTTCCAGGGTGGTCTTCAGGCTTGCCGCGTGCGGCGCGTCGTCGGTCAGTGCCACGCACGACGCGCCCCAGAAGTCCGCGTCCTTCGCCGCCTGCCGGCGCTGCTCGTCACCGATGGCCGGCTGGTCGCCACGGCGGGCGACGTCGGCCAGCAGGGCCGAGGTGGGCTGCTTGAAGGTGCCCATGGCGGCGGTGCGACCGCGCCCGTACGGGCCGATGAAGAACCCCTCGGGCAGGCCGAACCCGGCGTCGGCCGCGGCCGCCCAGCGCATCGGCCACGGCTCCTTGGGAGTGGGTGGCGGCACCGGAACCAGCACCCCGCCGGGGTCGACGCACTGCCGCCAGTGCCCGCCGGTGATGAACTCCGGCAGGGCGGGGCGCCCGGCGGTCGGCAGCGGGGTCGGGAAGATCGGCAGGAGAGCCCCGACGACGGCCAGCGGCACCAGCCGGCGCGCCCGCCCGGTGCTGCCCAGTGCCCGGTCGACGGCGAGGGTCAACACCGTCGCGACGATCGGGAGCAGGGCCAGGCCGAACCGCATCGGCAACGCGCCGTCCACCACCGGCAGGCCGGCCAGCAGGGCGTACGGCCCGGGCAGCGCGGTGCGGGTGCCGTCGAGCACCACCTCCGGGCCGAGCGAGAGAGCGAACATCACGAGGGCCGCCGCCACGCAGGCGAGGACCAGCCGGCGTCGCCCGGCCCAGAGCGCGCAGGCGGCGGTGACCAGCAGCAGGGGCCAACCAAGGAAGGTGTTGTACTCGGCCGGGCCGGTGGTGAGCCGGGACGCCTCGTCGCTGCCGGCCACCGACAGCGGTGAGACCGCCCACCAGCTGCTCAGGTCGGCCGAGAAGTAGGCCGGGCTGAACATCCCGTCGGCGACGCCCTGCGGTCCGGCGAACTGGAACCACAGCGGGTAGCCGAGCACCAGCAACGCCAGTCCGGCGGCGATCGCCAGGCCGCCGGCGAACCCGGGCAACGCCCTGCGGGCGAGGTCCCGGTCCGCGAGGGCGTAGGCGATCGCCATCACCAGCAGGGTGAGGGCGCTGAGGAAGAGCACCTCCTCGCCGATGAAGACCTGCGCGGTGACGGCGGCGGCCAGCCCGACGGCGGAGCTGACCATCCGTCGGCGGTCCGGGCCGGCGGGTCGGCCGGGACCGTCGCCCGGGTCGGACGCCCGCAGCAGCCGTACCACCAGCCAGACGATCACCGGCACCAGCCACTGCGCCGTCATGTGCAGGTGGCTGTTGGTCTGCGAGACCATGCCCGGGCCGAAGCCGCACAGGCCGCCCCCGAGCGCGGCGGCGAGCCGGCGGACGCGCATCGTCCGGTGGAACAGCAGGTACCAGGCGAGGGCGGTCCCGGCCAGGTTGGCGGCGGCGAGCAGCGCGAAGGAGGTGGGCGCACCGAACAGCAGGGTGATCGGCGCGCAGAGCACACCGAGCGCGATGACCGTGGTGTTGGCCATCAGGTTGACGCCGTCCGGGGCGTTGAGCCGGTCGGTGAGCAGGTGGAAGTCACCGAGCAGCGCCCGCGCGTCGACCGCCAGGAACCATTCGTAGAGCGTCTGGTCCTCGGGGTTGAGCGCCAACGTGCGTCCATCCGGGTCGGGCCACAGCCCGTGGGTCAGCCAGCCGGCCAGCACCATCCACCCGAGGGCGACCAGAAGGTCCGTCCGGTGGCGGCGGACGGCGGCGCGCAGCCGTACCGCCCGGGTCGCGCGCTCGACCGGATCGGCGAGGCGGACGGCCTGGTCAGGGGCGGCGTCGGGGGCCGTGGGGGCTGCGCTGCTCACGACATCGACCCTAATGTGGCGAACCCGGCGGGGTACGCCGGGTTGCCGCCGACCGGCTACGGTGACACTGCACCGCGCGTGTCGACGCGCGGGTGCCACCCGCCCGGGTGGTGGAACGGCAGACACGGCCGCCTTAAAAGCGGCTGCCGAAAGGCGTGCGGGTTCGACCCCCGCCCCGGGCACCAGTGGCCACGTTCCCGCGTTCCCATTCGTGATCACCAGGAGTGGGTCGGGCAGTTTACTCTTGGAGGGCACGTTCACGTGCAAACGACCCCCTGAGGGAGGCCAGACAGTGAAGACCTCGAACCCGGTGCTCGCCCGGCTCGGCCAGGCGGCCGAGCGGGAGCGCTCCGCCGGGTACGCACCGACCGGGCCGTACGGACAGCCCGGCATTCCGCAGCAGTACCCGTCCCAGGCCGGCTACCCGGCCGCACCGCCCACCGTGGCGCCCATGACCGTCGACGACGTGGTCGTCAAGACGGTCGCCCTGCTCGGCATCCTCGGCATCACCGCCGCGGCCGCCTGGGTGATCGTGCCCGACGCGCTGGTCGGCACCGCCTGGATCGGTGCGGCGGTGGTCGGCCTGGTCCTCGGTCTGATCATCTCGTTCTCCCGGATGGCCAACCCGGCCCTGGTCATCGCGTACGCGGTGGTCGAGGGTGTCTTCGTCGGCATGGTCAGCAAGGCGTTCGAGACGTTCTACGACGGCATCGTGCTCCAGGCCGCCGTGGCCAGCTTCGGCATCTTCTTCATCATGACGATGATCTACAAGGCGAAGATCATCCGGGCCACCCCGATGTTCGTCAAGGTCGTGTCGACGGCCATCATCGGTCTCGCCGCGGTGATGCTGATCAACCTGGTGCTGGCGCTGTTCGGCGTCAACACGGGCCTGCGGGACGGCAGCCCGCTGGCGATCGGCTTCAGCCTCGTCTGCATCGTGGTCGCGTCGCTGAGCTTCGTGCTCAGCTTCAAGGAGATCGAGGACGGCGTCCGGATGGGCCTGCCGCAGCGCTACTCCTGGGTGGCCGCGTTCGGCATCCTGGTCAGCCTGGTCTGGCTCTACATCGAGATCCTGCGCCTGCTGAGCTACTTCCAGGGCGACGACTGACCTCGTCCGCCCCCGCTGACCGGCGCCCGCTCCCGCTTCCCGCGGGGGCGGGCGCCGTCGTCCGCGCCGTTTTCCCGTCGCCGCCGGGCCGCCCTTGGCAGAGTGACTGCCAGGGGTACGCGGGCGAAGGAGGCGATGGTGCGCAGCAACAACCCGGTGCTCAACCGGCTGGACGAGACCGGCCGGTTGGAGTCCCGGGTGGTCAGCTCCCGCGACGTCGAGCCGATGACCGTCGACGACGTGGTGCTGCGTACCGTCGGGCTGCTCCTGCTCACCGGCGCGGTCGCCGCGGTGTCCTGGGCGGTGGTGCCGGACGCGGTGTGGTTGGGCGCGGCGCTGGCCGGCACCGCCCTCGCCTCGATCGTGCTGATCCTGGTCATCTCGCTGCGGGGGATCACCAACCCGGTGCCGATCGTCGGCTACGCGCTGCTCCAGGGGCTGCTGCTCGGGGTGGCCAGCCGGACCTTCGAGCAGGTCTACCCGGGGATCGTGGTGCAGGCGGTGGCCGGCACCTTCGGTGTCTTCCTCGGCATGGCCGCGCTGTACCGGGCCCGGGTGATCCGCGCGACGCCCCGGCTGGCCCGCCTCGTCATCGGCACGCTCCTCGGCATCGCCGTGCTGAGCGTGGTCAACCTCGTGTCGTACCTGATCTCCGGCCGTCCGGGGCTGGCCGTCTACAGCGCCAGCGGGCAGGTCGGCTGGCTGCCGTACGCCTTCTCGGTGGTGGCGATCATCGCGGGCGCGTTCAGCTTCATCCTCGACTTCGACCTGGTCGAGCGGTCGGTACGCGACGGCCGACCCCGCCGGTACGCGTGGCTGAGCGCGTTCGGGCTGCTGACCGGCCTGGTCTTCCTCTACTGGCAGCTGCTGCGGTTGCTCAGCTACCTGCGCCGCTGACCGGCCTGCTTGATCGACTCGGTTTACCGAATCTCGGGGTGTCCGGGGCGCGGTGATGCCCCGGTTTCCAGCAGGTCGAGTTGATCTCGCTCGCGGCGACCGGTTGTGCGGTGCGGGTCGGCCGTAGACTCGGCGCGGTGAGCGTAGCGGAGTTGGAGCAGGCCGTGCGGTTGCTGGTCGGCCAGGTCGGGCACTGGGAGCAGCCGCGCTGGGCCGCGACGGCGACCACCGGCAACGTGCCCCGCGCCGATCTGGTGCACCGTCTGGTGCAGGAGGTCGCCAACCTGGCGGCCGACGCCGAGGGGCAACCGCGTCGCACCGTGCCCCGGCTCGACAACGACCTGGCCCTGCCCGACCAGCTGCGGGTGGTGACCGCCGACCTGCTCGCCGCCGGGGCCGACGACGAGGTGCTGGCGCGGGCCGCCGCCGAGGTGACGGCGACCCGCAACGCGCTCTGAGCCGCCGGCTGCGGCTTACGGCCCGCAGCCGCGCGACGCCCTGCGGCCCTCAGCCGCGCTACGCCGGGCGCGCTCGGACCGTCAGTTGAGCCGCTCGAGCACCATGGCCATGCCCTGGCCGCCACCGACGCACATGGTCTCCAGACCGATCGTCTTGTCGTGCCACTCGAGGGCGTTGAGCAGGGTGCCGGTGATCCGGGCGCCGGTCATGCCGAACGGGTGCCCGACGGCGATCGCGCCGCCCATCACGTTCAGCTTCTCCTCCGGGATGCCCAACTGGCGGTAGGAGGGGATGACCTGGGCGGCGAACGCTTCGTTGATCTCCACGAGGTCGACGTCGTCGATGGTCATGCCGGCCCGCTTCAGCGCCTGCCGGGACGCCTCGACCGGCCCGAGACCCATGATCTCCGGTGAGAGGGCGGTGACGCCGGTGGAGACGATCCGGGCCAGCGGGGTCAGGCCCAGCTCCTCAGCCCGCTGGGCGCTCATCACGACCACGGCGGCGGCCCCGTCGTTCAGCGGGCAGCAGTTGCCGGCGGTGATCCGGCCGTCGGGACGGAACACCGGCTTCAACCCGGCCACGGCGTCCAGCGTGACGCCGGCGCGCGGGCCGTCGTCGGTGCTCACCACGGTGCCGTCCGGGGTGGTGACCGGGGTGATCTCCCGGGCCCAGAAGCCGTCGGCAATGGCCTTCTCGGCGAGGTTCTGGCTGCGTACGCCGAACTCGTCCATGTCGGCGCGGGTGACGTCGTACACCTGGGCCAGGTTCTCGGCGGTCTGGCCCATCGTCAGGTAGATGTCCGGCAGGTCGCCGGACTCGCGCGGGTCGTTCCACACCTCGGCGCCGCCCTGGGCGCGACGCTTGGAGCGCTCGGCCGCCTCGGCGAAACGCGGGTTCTCCCAGCCGCCGCCGACGAGCGCCTGCGCCTCCGGCGGCAGACCGTCGGAGCTGCCCCGGGCGTACCGGGAGACCATCTCGACCCCGGCGGAGACGAACACGTCACCCTCGCCGGCGCGGATCGCGTGCAGAGCCATCCGGGTGGTCTGCAACGAGGACGCGCAATAGCGGGTCAGCGTGGCACCGGGGACGGTGTCCAGGCCGAGCAGGGTGGCCACCACCCGGGCCATGTTGAAGCCCTGCTCACCGCCGGGCAGGCCGCACCCGAGGTAGATGTCGTCGATGGTGGTGGGGTCGAGCTGGGGGATCTTGTCCAGGGCGGCCTGGACGATGGTCGCGGCGAGGTCGTCGGAGCGGACGTCGCGCAGGGACCCCTTGTGCGCCCGGCCGATGGGGGAGCGGGCGGTAGCGACGATGACGGCGTCGCGGGACGACTCAATCGGCATGGGCCAACGTTAACCCGCCGGTAACATCGCGCGGAAGAAGCGGGGGCGGCGGGAAATGTCACCCTCGCCCGGCGTGCGTCACCGCCGCGAAGCGACCGCCGCGGCGGCCACCACGGCCGGTAGCAGGGCGTGCGCCCACACCCGGTACCCGTCGGCCGATGGGTGGAAGCCGTCGTGGCAGAGCGTGCCCGCGTCGGCCCGGAACACCGGCCCGGTCTCGGTGGCCAGGTCGACCACCGTCCCGCCCGCCTCCAGCACCGCCGTGGTCTGCGCGCGGGCCATCCGCCGGCCGGACCAGCCGACGAGTTGCCGCAGCGGCGGCGCGATGGCGCGTACGGCCCCGAGGTCGGGGCAGGTGCCCACCACCACCTCGACGCGTGCCTCCCGCAGCCGGTGCACCGCCGCGCCGAGGTACGCGGACGCGTCGCCGGGCCGGCGCAACCCGGTGGCGTCGTTCGCGCCGATCAGGATCAGCGCCACGTCGGGCCGCTCACCGAGCAGGGCCCGCGCGACCTGGGTGGCCAGGTCGGTGGAGCGGGAACCCGAGACGCCGACGCTGGACAGGTGCACCCGGCGGCCGGACGGACCCTCCGCGAGCAGGTTGGCCAACTGCCCGCCGATGGTGTCGTCGAGGCGGTCGACGCCGACCCCCAGCGCCGACGAGTCACCGAGGAGCACCAGGCGCAGCGGCGCGGCGTCGGCCCGGCCGATCGTGGCGCGCAGCGCCAACCCCAGTTCCGGCTGGGCGTAGCGCCGGTGCCGGGCGACGAACGCCTCGCCGGCCAGGACGGCGGCGCCGCCCACCGTGCCGGCGAGCAGCGAGAGCGCCGCTGCCCGACCCAGCCGGCCGGGGAGGCCGGCGGTCACGTCCCGCTCGCTGCGCTCGTTCATGCCAGTCCCTCCACTGTCGAGGTGTCCGCGCTGCCGGCCTGCGGCACCGCGTGCACACCGAAGAACGCCCGACGGCGCAGTTGCGCCCACCGGCCGGCCGGACCCCGGTCGCGGCCCCGGACCTGGGCGCCGCTGACCTCGGTGCCGGCGTGCCGGGCCGCCTCCTGCGCGGCCTCTGGCAGCGACCGTACGCCTTCGCCCCGCGCCGGTGTGACCCGTCGTTCCTGCCCCGCCCCGAGCGCGGACAGCATCGTCGGCAGCAGGGCCGCGGCGGCCATCGCGTACCCCTCGGCGGAGGGGTGGAACCGGTCCCAGGCGAACATCCGGTGCGGTTCGGCGGCGAACCGCGGGCCGAGCAGGTCGCCGAGGGAGACCGTCCAGCCGCCGGCCTCGACCACGGCCACCGTCTGGGCGGCGGCGAGTTGGCGACTCCACCGGTGCGCCAGCCAGCGCAGCGGTGGCTGGATCGGCCGGATCGCGCCGAGGTCGGGGCAGGTGCCGACGACCACCTCGCAGCCGGCCTCACGCAGCGTGCGGACCGCCTCGACCAGGTAACGCACCGCCAGGCCACGCGGGGTGCGGTTGGTGATGTCGTTGCCGCCGATCAGGATCACCGCGATGTCCGGGGCGCAGTCGAGCGCCGCCTCGACCTGATGACGCAGGGCCGCGGAGATCGCCCCGACCACCGCGAACCGGCGCAGCAGCACCGGTCGGTGCAGCCGCCGGGACAGCCCGGTGGCGAGCAGCGCCCCGGGGGTCTCCCGGCGGCGGTGCACCCCGTAGCCGGCCGCCGACGAATCACCGAGCACGACCATGGTGAGCGGGGGGCCGGGGAACTTCGCGCCGTACATTCCGTCGCAGCGTGGCGGCGGCGCCTCGGCCATCGGGATGGTGCGCCGGGCCTGGCGGGCCTGGCCGAGCAGCACCCCGCCGGTCGCCATCGCGGCCGCCGCGGTGGCGCCCGTGCCGATCGCCGCCAGCCGGGCGATCCGCCAGGCCTGCCGCCGGCGCGGCCCAACGGGTACGACGGAACCAGCCACCCCCATACGGCGACATTATCGCGCCGGCCCGACACACCGCTGTCGTCGTCACGGCTCACGGGTGCCTGGAAACCGACGCGACGGGGTACCTGTTCCGGTACGGCCGGTCGACTTGCGCCGACCCGCCACGCTGATCCGGCGGAGAGGAGCACGACGATGGGGAAGACACTGAAGCGCAGCGCGGCGTTCGCGGCCCTGGCGCGAGCACTGGCGGCAGGGGCGCGCGGCGGGCCCTCGCTGGGCGCCCGGCTGGCGGCGCTGCCCCGGATGATCCGGGCCACCGCCAAGGGGGAGTACGACGGCGGCCTCCGGATCGCCCTGATGACGGCGGCCACGGCGTACATCGTCTCGCCCATCGACCTGCTGCCCGAGATCCCGCTGGCGATCTTCGGACTGGCCGACGACGCTGTCATGGTCACCTGGCTGGCCGGCAGCGTGCTCTCCGAGACCGACCGCTTCCTGGAGTGGGAGGCCCGGCGCAGCTCGGTCATCCCCGGGGGCCTGGTGCCCTGACGGCACGTACGCTGGGCGGCGAGGATACGTCTGCCCGGCCGCCGTCGCCGGCGCCGCAACGAAGGGCACACCGTGCAGTACTACGACAACGTCGTCGACATGATCGGCAACACCCCGCTGGTCCGCCTGCGCAACGTCACCGAGGGCATCCAGGCCACCGTGCTCGCCAAGGTCGAGTACGTCAACCCGGGTGGCTCGGTGAAAGACCGGATCGCGCTGCGGATGGTCGAGGACGCCGAGGCGGCCGGCCTGCTCAAGCCCGGCGGCACCATCGTTGAGCCGACCAGCGGCAACACCGGTGTCGGGCTGGCCCTGGTGGCCCAGCTCAAGGGCTACCGGTGCGTCTTCGTCTGCCCCGACAAGGTCAGCCAGGACAAGCAGGACGTGCTGCGGGCGTACGGCGCCGAGGTGGTGGTCTGCCCGACGGCGGTCGCCCCGGAGGACCCGCGCTCGTACTACAACGTGTCCGACCGGTTGACCCGCGAGATTCCCGGCGCGTGGAAGCCCAACCAGTACAGCAACCCGGCGAACCCGCGCTCGCACTACGAGACCACCGGTCCGGAGCTGTGGAAGCAGACCGAGGGCGGGCTCACCCACTTCGTGGCGGGGGTCGGCACCGGCGGCACGATCTCCGGCATCGGGCGGTACCTCAAGGAGGCGTCCGACGGCCGGGTGAAGATCGTCGGCGCGGACCCGGAGGGTTCGGTCTACTCCGGTGGCACCGGCCGGCCGTACCTGGTGGAGGGTGTCGGCGAGGACTTCTGGCCGGAGACGTACGACCGGGGCGTCGCCGACGAGATCATCGAGGTGTCCGACAAGGCGTCCTTCGAGATGACCCGGCGGCTGGCCCGCGAGGAAGGGCTGCTGGTCGGCGGCTCCTGCGGGATGGCAGTGGTGGCCGCGCTGGAGGTGGCGCGCAAGGCCGGCCCGGACGACGTCGTCGTGGTGCTGCTGCCGGACGGCGGTCGAGGCTACCTCTCCAAGATCTTCAACGACTCGTGGATGGCCCGGTACGGCTTCCTCGACAACTCCGGCGCCGAGCCCACCGTGGCCGACGCGCTGGCCAGCAAGCCGGGCGGTCTGCCCGAGTTGGTGCACGTGCACCCGACCGAGACGGTCCGCGACGCCATCGACTACATGCGCGAGTACGGCGTCTCCCAGTTGCCGGTGCTCAAGGCCGAGCCGCCGGTGGTCACCGGCGAGGTCGCCGGCTCGATCGCCGAGCGGGACCTGCTCGATGCGCTGTTCACCGGCCAGGCGCACCTGCACGACACCATCGAGCGGCACATGGGTGACCCGCTGCCGATGATCGGTGGCGGCCAGCCGGTCAGCGAGGCGGTGGGCATGCTGGAGAAGTCCGACGCCGCCCTGGTTCTGGTCGACGGCAAGCCCAAGGGCGTCCTGACCCGTCAGGACCTCCTCTCCCACCTGGGCGCCCACTAGCCGCTTCCGCGTCACCGGGTGCCTCCCCGAACGGGGGGGCACCGGACCCTCCGCGTCATCGAATGCCTCCCCGGCCCGGGGGCACCGAACCCTCCGTCCCTCCTTTGCTCTGCTTCAACCCACGCAACAGAAACGCCCAGTCACTGTTGCCTCCGTTGAAGCAGAGCAAAGGCTCCGCCTGAGGTGGGGACGGCTGGCTGGGTGGGGCCGCTGCCGGGCGGTGCTCAGGCTGGGCGGGCCGCTGCCGGGCGGTGCTCAGGCTGGGGCGGTCTGCTGCCGGCGGTGGTCAGAGGGGGCGGGTGTAGCGCAGTTGCGGCGTGAGGGCGCTGCCCATGTGCTCCTCGCGCTCGGCTCCGGTCGGGGTCCAGCCGCCGCGCTCGTAGAAGGCGCGGGCGTGCGCGTTGTCCCGGAGCACCCAGAGCACCGCTCGACGCCATCCCCGGGCGCGCATGGCGTCCAGGGCGTCCACCATCAGCGTGCGACCGACGCCCCGGCCCTGCTCGGCCGGGTCGAGGTGGATCGCGTTGAGCAGCCCGGTCGACGGGTCGTCCTCGTCGTCCGGGCCCAGGTGGCTGAACCCCACCAGCGTCCCGGCCCGTTCGGCCACGGTCATCCGGTGGGTGTCCCGCTCCCACCGCCACCGCTCGACCCAGTACCGACCCATGGCCTCGGGCGTCGGGTCGGCCAACGCCGTGGCCGGCAGGAACGAGGAGTACGCCGCGATCCGGGAACGCTGGTGCAGGGCACCCACGCCCATCAGGTCGTCACCGGTCGCGGGGCGGAGCGTGACAGTCACTTGGCCGAGGCTACCCGGCGCGGCGGGACCTGCACGGTGGTCAGGTCCTCGGCGATGACCAGATCGCCGTCGAAGTGCGCGCGGGCCTCGTCGTGGAAGCGGCGCGCATCGGAGTAGCGCTGGGAGAAGTGGGTCAGCACCAGCGTGCGTACCCCCGATTCGGTCGCCACCCGCGCGGCCTGTGCCGCGGTCAGGTGGCCGACCTCGGCGGCCAACGCGGCCTCCGACTCCAGGAACGTCGACTCGATGACCAGCAGGTCGGCGTGCTCGGCCAGGGCGTACACGCCGTCGCAGAGGCCGGTGTCCATCACGAACGCGAACCGCTGCCCCGGTCGGGGCACGCTCACCTCGTCGCGGGTGACGCGACGCCCGTCGACCTCCAGGTGGCCGACGCGGATCAGCTCGCCGACGGCCGGGCCGGCGATGCCGTACGCGGCCAGCTTCTCCGGCAGCATCCGGCAGCCGTCCGGTTCGACGAGCCGATAGCCGTACGTCTCGATGGGGTGCCGCAGCCGGCGGGCCTCCAGCGTTCCGCAGCGTAGGGCGATCCGCTGGCCGTCACTCGCGATCGGCGTGACGGCCAGCTCGGCGCTCTCGTAGAAGGAGGTGGCGTGCCGCAGGCGGGCGAAGTATTCGGCGCCGCCCGCCGGGAAGTGCACGGCGACCGGGTGCGGTACGCGGTCCAGCGAGAGCCGCTGGATGGTGCCGGGCAGCCCGAGGCAGTGATCGCCGTGGAAGTGCGTGACGCAGATCCGGGTCAGGTCGGTGGCGGTGACGGTGGTGTGCAGGAGTTGGCGCTGACTGCCCTCGCCCGGGTCGAAGAGGATCACCTCGTCGTCCCAGCGCAGCACGTACCCGTTGTGGTTGCGCTGCCGGGTGGGGGTCTGGCTGGCCGTCCCGAGAATCACCAGCTCGCGCATCGACACGCTGATCTCCCGCAGATATGAAGCGACCCCCGGGGTGCTCCACGCTGTCGCGCGGGCCGGCTGGACAAAGCCGGCACCCCGGGGGTCGGGTGGCTGTCGTGGTTTCGCCGCACCGCTGCCACACGGTCTCGACGGTAGTACTGGTTGCCCGCCTCGCGGCGGACGATCACTGTCGAGGACAGCGGCTAGCGGACAGCCACCTCACGAGTCCGATTGCTATACAAGTCTGGACCACCTCCTTTCACGTGTACCGCCACGCTATCGAGTCCCCGTGGGGCTCGGCAACGGATTTCGATCACACGCCCGGACGGGAATGCCCGGCCGCCGTGTCGGCGGCCGGGCATCAGGTGGCTGGCGGTCAGCCGGCGGTACGGGCCACGCCGACCGGGCAGCTCAGGCCGTTCGGGCCGTGGTTGCAGTACCCGTTCGGGTTCTTGGTGGGTGCCAAGTACTGCTGGTGGTAGTCCTCGGCCAGGAAATAGCTGCCGAGCGGGCGGATCTCGGTGGTGATCTCACCCTTGCCGGCCCGGGTCACGATCGGCTGGAAGGCATCCCGGGACGACTCCGCGATGGCCAGCTGCTCGTCGGTGGTGGTGTAGATCGCCGACCGGTACTGGGTGCCCACGTCGTTGCCCTGGCGCATGCCCTGGGTCGGGTCGTGGTTCTCCCAGAAGACCTTCAGCAGGTCCTCGTACGTGATCTTGCTGGGGTCGTACACCACCTGGACGACCTCGGCGTGCCCGGTGCGACCGGAACACGTCTCCTCGTACGTCGGGTTGGTGGTGAAGCCGCCCGCGTAGCCGGCGGAGGTGGTGTACACGCCGGGCAGCGTCCAGAACAGCCGCTCGGCGCCCCAGAAGCAGCCCATGCCGAAGACGGCCACCTGGAGGCCCTCCGGGAACGGACCCTTCAGCGGGGTGCCCAGCACCTCGTGGCGGTCGGCGACCGGCATCGCGATCGGCCGGCCCGGCAGGGCCTGCTCGGGCGTGATCATCTCGGCGTTCATACGGCGCAGGAACACGGTGGGACTCCTCTCATGCCTCTCCCAGCGTGTAACACCGGTGGGTTCTGCTTCCTTACCCGCGTCACTGTGACTCAGGCCCCGCCGCCGAGAGCGGCGGCGATCCGGTCGGCGTAGGTCTGTGCCTCGGTGTCGTCGGTGTACCGGGTGCGTGGCCAGAAGAAGCCGCGCAGCCCGTCACCCTTGGTGCGGGGGACCACGTGGGTGTGCAGGTGCGGGACGGACTGGGACACCCGGTTGTTCATCGCCACGAACGTCCCACCGGCTCCCAGAGCGGCCTCCACCGCCACGGCCAGCCGTTGGACCAGCGCGAAGTAGCCCGGCAGCAGTTCGGCCGGCAGTTCGGCCAGGGTCACCAGGTGCGTCCGGGGCACCACCAGCACGTGCCCCGCGAAGACCGGGCGGGTGTCCAGGAACGCCACCCCGTCCGGCTCGTCGGCGACCCGGAACGCCGGAACCTCACCCGACACGATCCCGCAGAACACGCACCCGCTCATCGCGCCAGGCTATAGCCCGGACCGGCGAGCACGTGCCCCCCGCGCACGCATCGACTGTGGTACTCATTTACGCGTCTGGATCAACACACGGGGGAGACGCACGTGCACATCAAGAGAGGCACAACCCTGGCCACGGCCGTACTGGCCGCCGGGTTGCTCACCGCCGGCCTTCCGGGCCCCGCCCAGGCCGCCGCCGCACCGACGGCCACCCCGCTGTCCCTGCCGGCGGTGGCCGACGTGGTCTCGGCCGGTGACCGGGTCTTCGTCAGCGGTGGTCCCTCCTCGACCGACGTCGTGGTGACCAGCGCGACGGGTGCGGTCGTGGGCACCCTGTCCGGCCTGCCCGGCCCGTCCGACCTGCTGCTCAGCGCTGACCGGCAGACCCTCTACGTGGCGCTGCCCACCGCCAACGCCATCGCCGCGTTCGACACCGGCTCGCTCGTCGAGTCGGCCCGGTACGACACCGGCGCGGGCCAGTGCCCGTCGTCGCTGGCGCTGACCGGGCGGTACCTGTGGTTCGGGTACGGCTGCGGCGGTTGGGACGGCAACATCGGCCGGATCGACCTGGGTCGCCAGCCGGCGCGGGTCACCACGGGCCTGGACACCGGTAGCGGCTTCTACGGCGCTCCGCTGCTGACCGCCGCCAGCCAGAACCGTGCCGTGCTGCTGGCCGGGCAACCCGGCCTGAGCCCGGCATCGGTGTACACCTACACGATCGGCGCCGGGGGCGTGCTGAGCGCGCCGGGCACCAACGAGTTCATGGCGATCGGCAGCAACCTGCGTGACATCGCCCTCGACCCGACGGGCACCACCGTGTTCACCGCGTCCGGCGCCCCGTACGAGGTGCAGGCGTTCCCGTTCGCCGACATCACCACCCCGTCCGCGACCTACCGCACCGGCGCGTACCCCAATGCTGTCGAGGTCTCCCGCGACGGCACCCGGATCGCCGGCGGCGCGGACGCCTCCTACGACCCGGACGTGTTCGTCTTCTCGACGGGCGGCACCGAGCTGGCCCACTTCGAGCTGGGCGACGAGCTCAGCCCCGGGGCGTTGGCCTGGGCGCCGAACGGCGCCCGGCTCTACGCGGTCTCCTACGACTGGACCGGCGCCCACCCGGT
This sequence comes from Micromonospora sp. WMMD729, assembly GCF_049315225.1. Lineage (NCBI taxonomy): Bacteria > Bacillati > Actinomycetota > Actinomycetes > Micromonosporales > Micromonosporaceae > Micromonospora > Micromonospora sp. WMMD729. Next base: position 718,979 of record NZ_CP186059.1, read on the forward strand.
CACCCTGCACGTCCTGCCCGTTCCGGCCGGCTGAGAGCCCTCGTGGGGGTCGGGCCGGACGGTCCGGCCCCCGCCCGGAGCACGGGTTCCGTGCCGGGCCGCCGCGACGGGGCACTAGCCTCACCAGAATGAGTCACGGCTTCGAGACGCTCGCCATTCACGCCGGTCAGGACCCTGAGGCCCGCACCGGCGCGGTGATCCCGCCGATCTACCAGACCAGCACCTACGCCCAGGACGCCGTCGGCGCGCCCCGGCTCGGCTACGAGTACAGCCGCTCCGGCAACCCGACCCGCGACGCCCTCCAGGAGTGCCTGGCCGCGCTGGAGGGCGGGCCGGTGGGTCTCGCCTTCGCCAGTGGCCTGGCCGCCGAGGACACCTTGCTGCGGGCGGTCTGCCAGCCGGGCGACCACGTGATCATCCCGGACGACGCGTACGGCGGCACCTACCGGCTCTTCGCCCGGGTGGCCCAGCGTTGGGGCCTGGAGTTCACGCCGGCCCGGGTCTCCGACCCGGCCTCGGTGCGGGCCGCCGTCCAGCCCGGCCGGACGAAGATCATCTGGGTGGAGACGCCGACGAACCCGCTGCTCGGCATCGCCGACATCGCCGTCCTGGCCGGTGTGGCGCACGACGCCGGCGCCCTGCTCGTCGTCGACAACACCTTCGCCTCGCCGTACCTCCAGCAGCCGATCGCGTACGGCGCCGACGTGGTGGTGCACTCCACCACCAAGTACATCGGCGGACACTCCGACGTGGTCGGCGGTGCGCTCGTCGTCGCCGACGCCGCGCTCGGCGAGGAACTGCGCTACCACCAGAACGCGATGGGCGCGATCAACGGCCCGTTCGACGCGTGGCTCACCCTGCGCGGCATCAAGACCCTCGGGGTACGGATGGACCGGCACTGCGACAACGCCGAACGCCTCGCCGCGTACCTCGACGGGCACGCCAAGGTATCCGAAGTGATCTATCCCGGGCTGCCCTCGCACCCTGGTCACGAGGTGGCCGCCAAGCAGATGCGCCGGTTCGGCGGCATGATCTCGTTCCGGGCCGCCGGCGGCGAGGACCATGCCGTCGAGATCTGCAACCGGGCCAAGCTCTTCGTGCTCGCCGAGTCGCTGGGTGGCGTGGAATCCCTGATCGAACACCCGGGTCGGATGACACACGCAAGTGCTGCCGGCTCGCCGCTTGAAGTTCCCGGCGATCTCGTGCGACTGTCTGTCGGCATCGAGACGGTCGACGACCTGCTCGCCGATCTGGAGCAGGCGCTGGGCTGACCGCTGGGGAGGACGGCCGTGCAGGACATCATGGCGACCTGGGTCGGGGCGACCGCCAAGCAGATCGCCCGGGGCGTACGCCGGGGTGACGTCTCGGCCACCCAGGTCGTCGCCGACCACCTCGAGTACATCGCTTCCGCCGACCGCGAACTGGCCGCGTTCCGCGCCGTTCGCGGCGGCGAGGCGATCACCGAGGCGGAGAAGGTCGACGAGCAGGAAGACCTGGCCAACCTCCCCCTGGCCGGGGTGCCGGTGGCGGTCAAGGAGAACACCCCGGTCGCCGGCCTGCCCACCTGGAACGGGTCGGCAGCCGTGCGCACCGACGTCGCGGAGGCCGACCACGAGGTGGTCCGCCGGCTGCGCGGCGCCGGGGCGGTGATCGTCGGTGTCACCCGGATGCCCGAACTGGGCCTGTGGGCGCTCACCGACGACGACAGCGCGGTGACCCGCAACCCGTGGGACACCACGCGTACCCCCGGAGGCTCGTCGGGCGGCGCGGCCGCCGCGGTCGCCGCCGGCCTGGTGCCGATCGCGCACGGCAACGACGGCCTCGGCTCGATCCGCATCCCGGCGGCCTGCTGCGGCCTGGTCGGCCTCAAACCGGGCCGCGGTGTGGTGCCCTGCCAGCTCGGCGCGGACGACTGGTTCGGCCTGACCGAGCACGGGATGCTCACCAGCACTGTCGCCGACGCCGCCGTCGGCTTCTCGGTGCTCGCCGGCCGACGCCCGGAGAAGCTGGTCCCGCCGCAGCGGCTGCGCGTCGGCGTCTCGCTGCGCTCACCGGTGCGCGGTGTCTCGCCGGACGAGCCCAACCGGGACGCGGTGGCCGCCGCCGGCCGGCTGCTCGCCGCCGCCGGCCACGACACCGTACCGGCCGATCCGGTCTACCCCACGGCTCTGGGCCTACAGGGCCTCGCCACCTGGTTCGCCGCGGCCGCCGCCGACGTGCGGGCCGCCGGCCTGGACCGGCGCGGTCTGCAACGCCGTACCCGGCGGCACGTCGCGCTGGGTGAGTGGGCGCAGCGCCGGGGCTACGTCCGGGAGGCCGACCGGGCCGCCTGGCGGCAGCGGTCGGTCGACTTCTTCACCGACCACTCCGTCGACCTGCTGCTCACGCCCGCCCTGGCGAGCGCGCCGCCGGAGGCCGACCGCTGGTCGCAGCGGTCCTGGCGGTCGAACCTGTCGGCCAACATCAGGTACGCCCCGTACGCCGCGCCGTGGAACGTCGCCGGCCTGCCGGCGATCGTGGTGCCGGTCGGGCGTCGCCCGGACGGCCTGCCGGTCGCCGTGCAGCTCGTCGGCCCGCCCGGCTCGGAGCTGCTGCTGCTCGGCGTGGCCGGTCAGTTCGAGATGACCGCCCCGTGGTCGCGGCACGCCCCCGGCTATCCCCTCGTCGGAACGGGGTCGCCGGCAAGCGCATGATCGTCTAGCGTGTGCGCGCATCGTCGCGCACACCACGAGGGACACCAATGCGCTGCCAGACCCTCCCGGCGCTGGGCTGCGCGATCGCGGCGGTGACACTGATCCTGTTGATCCACCGGATCTCCGCCGCCCAGGAGGCCCGGATCGCCCGCGCCGTCCCGGTGTGGCCGACCGCCCCGGTCTGGCCAGCGCAAGCATGGCCGCCCGCCCCGCCGGTGGTGCCGGCGCAGTCCCCGTCGGCTACCCCGGTGTCGCCGCCGGGGGCGCCGGGGCCGGGTGGCACGATCGGGGCATGACGGAACTGGTCGGCCTCGACGACGTACGGGCTGCGCGGAAACTGCTGGCCGATGTCGTCCGGACCACCCCGCTGGAGCCCTCGCGGCCACTGAGCGCGGCGCTGGGCGGGCCGACGTGGCTCAAGTGCGAGAACGTGCAGCGCGCCGGCTCGTACAAGGTGCGTGGCGCGTACGTGCGGATCTCCCGGCTGTCGGCGGCGGAGCGCGAGCGTGGCGTGGTCGCGGCGAGCGCCGGCAACCACGCCCAGGGCGTGGCGCTCGCCGCCGGGCTGGTCGGCACGCACGCGACGGTCTTCATGCCGGTCAACGCGCCGCTGCCCAAGGTCGCGGCCACCAAGGGGTACGGCGCGCAGGTCGAGCTGGCCGGTAACACGGTCGACGAGTCGCTGGTGGCCGCGCAGACGTACGCCGAGCGGACCGGTGCGGTGCTCATCCACCCGTTCGACCACCGGGACGTGATCGCCGGGCAGGGCACCGTCGCCCTGGAGATCCTCGACCAGTGCCCCGACGTGCGAACCATCATCACCGGGGTGGGCGGCGGCGGCCTGATCTCCGGCATGGCGGTGGCCGCCAAGGCGCTCCGCCCGGACGTACGCATCATCGGCGTGCAGGCGGCGGGCGCGGCGGCCTTCCCGCCCTCGCTGGTGGCCGGTGAGCCGGTCCGGCTGCCCGCGTTCGCCACCATCGCGGACGGCATCGCGGTCGGTCGGCCGGGGGAGATCACCTTCAACCATGTCCGCAAGCTCGTCGACGAGATCGTCACGGTCTCCGAGGAGGACATCTCGCGGGCCCTGCTGATGCTGCTGGAGCGCGGCAAGCAGGTCGTCGAACCGGCCGGGGCGGTCGGCGTGGCCGCGTTGCTGGCCGGCGTGGTGGAGGTGGAGACGCCCGTGGTCGCGGTGCTCTCCGGCGGCAACATCGATCCGCTGCTGATGATGCGGGTGATCGAGCACGGTCTGGCCGCCGCCGGCCGCTACCTGCGGGTGACCGTCCGCTGCTCGGACCGGCCCGGGCAGCTCGCGTCACTGTTGAGTCAGATCGCCGAGCACCGGGCCAACGTGGTGGACGTGGAGCACCAGCGCGCCAACCCGCACCTCAGCCTCGGCGAGGTGGAGGTGGCGCTGTCGGTGGAGACCCGTGGTGTCGAGCACTCCGACACGTTGATCAGCGCGCTGCGGGCCAGCGGCTACCAGGTGGTGTTCGCCGCCGAGGCGTGACAGGCGCTGTCACGCCTCGGCGGCGCTACGCCGTAGCTGATTGGGCGGCGCGCGGCGCTCAGCCGGAGAACGGCTCGAAGCTGACCACGGTCACCTTGATATCGGCGCCACTCGGTGCCGTGTAGGTGCAGGTCTGGCCGGCACGACCACCCAGGATCGCCTTGCCCAGGGCCGACTCGGGGCTGTAGACCGTCAGGTCGGTGGTGGCGGCGATCTCCCGCGAGCCGAGCAGGAAGGTCTCGGTGTCGTCGGTGTCGTCGTCGAAGTAGATCGTCACCACCATGCCGGGCGACACCGCGTCGGCGGTCGGCGCCGCGCCGACCTTCGCGGTGCGCAGCAGCTCCTGCAGGTAGCGGATGCGACCCTCGGCCTTGCCCTGTTCCTCACGGGCGGCGTGGTAGCCGCCGTTCTCCCGCAGGTCGCCCTCTTCGCGGCGAGCGTTGATCTCGGCCGCGATCGCCGGCCGGTTGGCGATGTGCTCGTCGAGCTCGGCCTGGAGGCGGTCGTACGCGTCCTGGGACAGCCAGGTGGCGGGCGCCTCGTTGCCAGTGGACACAGGCGTTCTCCTCGGTTGTGCGTGGCTGGCTGACAGGTGAACTACCAAGTTACCAGTGCGGTACGACACAGCGTGTCGGCGATCACCGGCGGTGTGCGTATCCGACACCTACGGTCGATGCCGGGCAAAGGCCCCTACCCAGTGATGTCTCAGCAGTTCAGGACGGCTGCCGGCAGCGCAGCACCTCGCCGATGAACGGCCGGGCGCTGGTGGCCAGCCGGTGCCGGGCGCTGACGTGCCGCTCACCCGGTGCGGCGGTCACCGTGACCTCGTCGCGGGCCACCTCGACGCCGGCGCGGTCGCGGGCGCGCAGGACGCAGACGGCCGAGCCGCCCTCCGGCACCCGTACCCGGAAGTCGATTACGACCTGACTGTCCGTGATGTCGGTGTAGGTGATCACCTGGGCGTCGTAGACCGGGTCGCCGTACTGCCGGTAGAGCCGCAGCGAGACCAGGCTCAACCCCACCACCAGCACCAGGAGCACCAGGGCGGCCAGCAGCGTACGACGACGGCCTCCGCCGGGCGCGCGGCGTCGGCCGTAGCGCCCGGCCGGGAAAACCGGCGCGCCCGGTGAAATTGTGGCGTGCGTCTCGGTCACCGGCGGGTATCTCCTGGCGTTGTTGTCGGCGGCATCGGCAAGAATGGCAGGAGTCCATCCTCCCAGCCCGGCCGAACACCAGGAATGGCAGGTCGGGTCCCGCAGGTGCCGACCGGCGGCGGGGCGGGGGAGTTCCCTGGCAGGTCAGCCGGTCGAGCCCGGCCGGGTCAACCGGCCGGCACAGACGAGGAGCGCCGAAAGTTGGCAGAGCAGCTGCGTCTCATGGCCGTCCACGCACACCCGGACGACGAGTCGAGCAAGGGTGCGGCGACCATGGCGAAGTACGTCGCCCAGGGGGTCGACGTGCTGGTGGTGACGTGCACCGGCGGTGAGCGCGGCAGTGTGCTCAACCCGAAGCTCGACCGGCCCGACGTCTGGGCCAACATCGCGGACATCCGCCGCGCCGAGATGGACGCCGCGCGGGCGATCCTCGGCGTCGACCAGGCCTGGCTCGGGTTCGTCGACTCCGGCCTGCCCGAGGGCGACCCGTTGCCGCCGCTGCCCGAGGGCTGCTTCGCTCTCCAGGACGTCGAGGTGGCCGCCGGCCCGCTGGTCCGGCTGATGCGGGAGTTCCGACCGCACGTGGTGACCACGTACGACGAGGAGGGTGGCTACCCGCACCCCGACCACATCATGTGCCACAAGGTGAGCGTGGCCGCCTTCGAGGCCGCCGGTGACCCGGAGCGCTACCCCGAGTTGGGCGCACCCTGGCAGCCGCTGAAGCTCTACTACGACATCGGCTTCTCCAAGGCCAAGATCATGGCTTTGCACGAGGCGGTGCTCGCCACCGGCGCCGAGTCGCCGTACGAGGATTGGCTCAAGCGCTGGGACGAGCGTCCGGACAAGGGCCCCCGGATCACCACCCGGGTGGACTGCGCCGAGTACTTCCCCGTCCGGGACGACGCGCTGCGCGCCCACGCCACCCAGGTCGACCCGGACGGCTTCTGGTTCCACGTGCCCATGGAGATGCAGCAGCGGGCCTGGCCGACGGAGGATTTCGAGCTGGCGCGCAGCATGGTGGAGAGCCCGCTGCCCGAGTCCGACCTCTTCGCCGGAGTGCGGGAGACGGCGCACGCGCGCTGAATCCGGCCGGGGCTACCCTGGTAGGCAATCGCACATCGGAGGACGACCATGCTGACCGCTGCCCAGGTGCTCGCGGAGAACAACTTCGGGGACACCCGCACGGGTGGCCTGGCCGGCCCGATGGGTCTCCTCCTCATCCTGCTGCTGGCCACCGCCACCATCCTGCTGATCCGCAACATGAACGCCCGACTGCGGCGGTTGCCCGACCGGTTCCCGCAGCCGGGGCGGGCGGTCGATCCGACCAGGGCCGACGCTTCAGTCGTCGATCCGACAGACGGGACCGCTGCGCATGATTCATCCGCGCACGCTCCCAATGGGCACCAGCAGCAGCGGAACGGGTAGTCCGCGCGTGAATCACGCCGAACCGGGTGGTGGACCCCTGTTGCGACCACCCGGTTTGGCTTAGCCTTCCGCCGGGGGACCAAAAGTCCCCGAGCCGTGCGCGGGAGGGGGCGCCGATGACCAGCACAGCACCGGCCGCCCGCCGTACCGTCGGTTGGTCGGCTGACGGGGGAGGTCGATGACCTCCGGCCCGGCCGGCGACCCGTTCGACCGGCTCGGGGTGCACGGCATGCCGGTCCGGCTGCGCGTGCTGACGGTCGCGGTGACGCTGACCGCGTTGGTCGCCGCCGTGGTCGGGTTGACGCTTCCGTCCGGGCTGCCGGCTGACGACCCGCTGGGCGGCCCGGCCCGTTTCGGCATCGCGGTCGGTGTGGTGGCCCTGGCCCAACTCGCCCGGCTCCGGTTCCGCAGCGCCGCCGGCATGGTCAGCATCACCTGGGGTGAGGCCGCGCTGATCGTCTGCCTCTATCTCGCCCCGGCCGGCTGGCTGCCGTCGGCCACCCTGATCGGCGCCGGGCTGGCCTGGACGGGGTTGTCCCTGCACAGCGACCGTCGTCCGCCGCTGGAGATCGTCCGGATCGCCGCGTCGCTGGCCGCCGCGTCGGCGCTGGCCGTGTCCGTGACCACGGCACTGGGGCATCCCCTGCTCACCCCGCCGAACCCGATGCTGGCGCTGGCCGTGATCGCCGGGTCGGTGACGTACCTGATGGTGACGGGCTGGCTCGGAGCGGTGAGCCTGAGCCTGCGGCACGGGCTTCCGATCGGGCCGCCGCTGCTGGCCGCGCTGCGCGGCAAGCTGCTGATGTTCGTCGGCAACGTGGCGGTCGGCCTGGTCGTGATCGCGTTGCTGGAGTTGGACCCGCGCTGGTTGCTGCTGCTCCCACCGCTGCTCTGGCTGCTGCAACAGACCTACCGTTACCGGCTGCGAGCGGACCAGGAACGTCGGACGTGGCGGGCCTTCGCCGAGGCCACCGCGGCTCTCAACCAGCTCGACGAGCGAGGCGTGGCCAGCGCGGCGGTGACCGGCGCGCTGACGCTGTTCAACGCGGAACTGGTCGATGTCGAGGTGGCCCGCCCCGACGGCAGGTGGCGTCGCTACCGGGGGGACGCCGCAGGTCAGCTGCTCGACCGGGAGGTCAGCCCGCCCGACCCGGCCGAGCCCGACGAGTACGAGCTGGTCCGTCCCCTGTCGGTGGGTGCCGCGCCGGTCGGTCAGCTGCGGGTCCGGTTCCCCCGTTCCGCCCCGCCCACCAACCGGGAACGGGACGCGGTGGCCGCGTTCGGTGACGCGCTCGCCGCCGCCCTGCACGACGCCGCGACCCACCGCGAGCTGCGCCTGGTCACCGCCCGGTCGTCGTACGAGGCGGTGCACGATCCGCTCACCGGACTGGCGAACCGTACGGCGATGCTCGGCAAGGGCGACCAGGCGCTGCGGCAGCTCGCCCATGACCATCCGGTGGCGCTGCTGCTGCTGGACATCAACCAGTTCAAAGAGGTCAACGACACCCTCGGGCATGCGGCCGGCGACCAGTTGCTGCGACTGACCGCCAATCGGCTCAGTGCGCTGACCCGCCCGGGTGACCTGCTCGGCCGGCTCGGCGGCGACGAGTTCGCGCTGCTGCTCACCTCGGTCCCCGTGCTCGGTGATCGGACCGCGCCCATGGCGCACGCGCTGCGTCAGGCCCGTGAGATCGCCGAGCGGTTGGCCGCGCCGACCGAGGTGGCCGGGGTGCGGATGTCCATCGAGGTCTCCGTGGGCGTGGTCGTCGCCGACGCCGGCACCGCCGACCTGACCGAGCTGCTGCGCCGCGCGGACATCGCGATGTACCAGGCCAAGGAGGGCGGCGGCAGCGTCGCCGCGTACGACAGCACCCGCGACGCGGCCAGCACCGACCAGCTCGCCCTGCTCGCCGAGCTGCGTGAGGCGTTGAAGGTCGACGACCAGTTGGTGCTGGCGTTGCAGCCGGCGGTCGACCTGGCCACCGGCGCGCCCACCGGGGTGGAGGCGCTGATCCGTTGGCAGCACCCCCGGCGGGGCTGGCTGAGCCCGGCCGACTTCATCCGTCCGGTGGAGAACAGCGAGCAGCTCGGCACGTTCACCCGCTATGTGCTCAATAAGGCGCTCGGCGTGGCTGCCGGCTGGGCCCGCGAAGGACTTGACGTTCCGATCTCGGTCAACCTGTCCGCGCGTAGCCTGCTCGACCCCCGCCTGCCGGCGGAGATCGCCGACGCGCTGCGCCGACACCAGGTGCCGCCGCACCGCCTCGTCCTGGAGATCACCGAGACGGTGGTGATGAGCGAGCTGGAGATCATCGACGAGGTGCTCGCCAACCTCCGGTCGATGGGCGTGCAGCTCGCCGTGGACGACTTCGGCACCGGCTTCTCGTCGTTGACCTTCCTGACCCGGATCGCGGTGGACGAGTTGAAGGTGGACCGCTCCTTCGTGATCCGGATGGCCGACTCGCCGGAGGCCGCGGCCATCGTCCGGACCACCGTCGGGCTCGCCCACGAGTTGGGGCTGCGGGTGGTCGCCGAGGGCGTGGAGACGGCCGAACAGCGGCTGGCCCTGGCCGAGCTGGGCTGCACGTCCGCGCAGGGCTACCACTTCTTCAAGCCCATGCCGGCCGACAAGATCGGCGCGGTGCTCGGGACGCTGCGCGACTCGGCCGAGTCGAACGTCTTCCGGCTGCGCGCCGACGGCGCCTCCTGACCGCCCGGCACGCCGCGGCGCGGGTGGTTATGGTCGTCGGGTGAATCGACTCGCCGACGCGACCTCCCCGTACCTGCTCCAGCACGCCGACAACCCGGTCGACTGGTGGCCCTGGTGCGACGAGGCGTTCGCCGAGGCGAAACGGCGCGACGTGCCGGTGCTGATCTCGGTGGGCTACGCGGCCTGCCACTGGTGTCACGTCATGGCGCACGAGTCGTTCGAGAACGAGCAGGTCGGCGCCCTGCTGAACGACAACTTCGTGTCGATCAAGGTGGACCGCGAGGAGCGTCCCGACGTCGACGCCGTCTACATGACCGCCACCCAGGCCATGACCGGTCAGGGTGGGTGGCCGATGACGGTCTTCGCCACCCCGGACGGCACCCCGTTCTTCTGCGGCACCTACTTCCCGCGTGCCAACTTCACCCGGCTGCTCCAGTCGGTCACCACCGCCTGGCGGGACCAGCGGGACGAGGTGCTGCGCCAGGGCGCCGCCGTGGTCGAGGCGATCGGCGGCGCGCAGGCCGTGGGCGGCCCCACCGCGCCGCTGGACGGCCCACTGCTCGACGCCGCGGCCGGCAACCTCGCCGATGGGTACGACGAGACGAACGGCGGGTTCGGGGGTGCCCCGAAGTTCCCGCCGCACATGAACCTGCTCTTCCTGCTGCGCCACCACCAGCGCACCGGTGACCCGCGCAGCCTGGAGATCGTCCGGCACACCGCCGAGGCGATGGCCCGGGGCGGCATCTACGACCAGCTCGCCGGCGGTTTCGCCAGGTACTCGGTGGACGCGCACTGGACGGTGCCGCACTTCGAGAAGATGCTCTACGACAACGCGCTGCTGCTGCGCGTCTACACCCAGCTCTGGCGGCTGACCGGCGATCCGTTGGCCCGTCGGGTCGCCCGGGACACCGCCCGGTTCCTCGCCGACGAGCTGCACCGGCCCGGGGAGGGGTTCGCGTCCGCGCTGGACGCCGACACCGAGGGCGTCGAGGGGCTCACCTACGCCTGGACGCCGGCCCAACTGATCGAGGCGCTCGGCGACGAGGACGGCCGCTGGGCCGCCGACCTGTTCGCCGTCACCGAGGAAGGTTCGTTCGAGCACGGCACGAGCGTGTTGCGGCTCGCCCGGGACGTCGACGACGCCGCGCCCGAGATCCGTGCCCGTTGGCAGGGGGTGGTCGGGCAACTGCTCGCCGCCCGGGACACCCGGCCCCAGCCGGCCCGCGACGACAAGGTGGTGGCCGCCTGGAACGGCCTGGCGATCACCGCGATCTGCGAGTTCCAGCAGGTCGCCGCGGTGTACGCGACGCCGCAGGATGAGGACGCCAACCTGCTGGAGGGCGTCACCATCGTGGCCGACGGCGCGATGCGGGACGCCGCCGAGCACCTGGCCAGGGTGCACGTGGTCGACGGACGGCTGCGCCGGGTCTCCCGCGACGGTCGGGTCGGCGAGCCGGCCGGGGTGCTGGAGGACTACGGCTGCGTGGCCGAGGCGTTCTGCGCGCTGCACCAGCTCACCGGCGAGGGGCGCTGGCTGACCCTGGCCGGTGAGCTGCTGGACACGGCACTGGAGCGCTTCGCCGCGCCCGGGGGCGCCTACTACGACACCGCCGACGACGCGGAGCAGTTGGTCGCCCGGCCCGCCGATCCGACCGACAACGCCACCCCGTCGGGGCGTTCGGCGCTGGTCGCCGGGCTGGTGGCGTACTCCGCGCTGACCGGACAGACCCGCTACCGCGAGGCCGCCGAGGCCGCGCTCGCCACCGTGGCGCCGATCGTCGGACGGCACGCCCGCTTCGCCGGGTACGCGGCCACGGTCGGCGAGGCGCTGCTGTCCGGGCCGTACGAGATCGCGGTGGTGACCGCCGACCCGGCCGGCGATCCGCTGGTGGCCGCGGCCCGGCGGTACGCCCCGCCCGGAGCGGTGGTGGTCGCCGGCCTCCCGGACCAGCCCGGTGTGCCGTTGCTCGCCGACCGGCCGTTGGTCGATGGTCGGTCCGCCGCGTACGTCTGCCGGGGCTTCGTCTGCCAGCGGCCGGTCACCTCGGTCGATGAGTTGGTCGCCGAGCTGGGCTGAGTAGGGCACCCGGTAGGCTGGCCGCGCTATGGATTCCCGTACCGGTCTGCCTGTTGTCGGCATGGTGGGTGGCGGCCAGTTGGCCCGGATGACCCACCAGGCCGCGATCGCCCTCGGCCAGTCACTGCGTGTGCTCGCGAGCGCCCCCGACGACGGCGCGGCCCTGGTGGCCGCCGACGTCCAGTACGGGGACCACACCGACCTGGCCGCCCTGCGCACCTTCGCCAAGGGCTGTGACGTGGTCACCTTCGACCACGAGCACGTGCCCAACGAGCACATCCGCACCCTGACGGCGGAAGGGGTGACCCTGTACCCGCCGGCGGACGCCCTGCTGCACGCCCAGGACAAGCAGGTGATGCGCGAACGCCTCACCGAGCTGGGCGCGCCGAACCCGGCGTGGCGACCGGTCGGCGAGCCCGCCGACCTAATCGAATTCGGCGGGCAGGTCGGCTGGCCGGTGGTGCTCAAGGCGGCCCGGGGCGGCTACGACGGCCGGGGCGTCTGGATGGTGGACGACGCCACCCAGGCCGCCGAGCTGGCGACCACGCTGCTCGCCGGAGGCACCCGGCTGCTCGTCGAGGAGCGGGTGCCGCTGCGCCGCGAACTGGCCGTGCAGGTGGCCCGCTCGCCGTTCGGCCAGGTGGCCGCGTACCCGGTGGTCGAGACGGTCCAGCGCGACGGCATCAATGTCGAGGTGCTGGCCCCGGCGCCCGGCCTCGACGAGGAGCTGGCGGTCTCCGCCCAGCAGCTCGCCATCGACCTGGCCACCGCGCTCGGTGTGGTCGGGCTGCTCGCCGTGGAGCTCTTCGAGGTGCGCGACGAGGCCGGTCGGCCGGCGATCGTGGTCAACGAGCTGGCGATGCGCCCGCACAACTCGGGGCACTGGACCATCGAGGGTGCCCGCACCTCCCAGTTCGAGCAGCACGTGCGGGCGGTCCTGGACTACCCGATGGGCGACACCGCGCTGACCGCGCCGGTCGTCGTGTCGGCGAACGTGCTCGGTGGCGAGCCGGGCGGTGTGTCGATCGACGAGCGGCTGCACCACCTCTTCGCCGCCGAGCCCGGGGCGAAGGTGCACCTCTACGGCAAGCAGGTACGTCCCGGCCGCAAGATCGGGCACGTCACGGTGCTCGGCGACGACCTGGACGACGTACGGGCGCGGGCGGCGCGGGCCGCACGCTGGCTGCGCGAGGGGCACGAATGAACGACATGACCACCGTCGGGCTGATCATGGGCAGCGACTCGGACTGGCCGACCATGCGGGCGGCCGCCGAGGTGCTCGACGACTTCGAGGTGTCCTACGAGGTGCGGGTCATCTCGGCACACCGGACCCCGGTCGCAATGATCGATTACGGTCGTGAGGCCGTCGACCGCGGGCTAAAGGTGATCATCGCTGGTGCCGGTGGCGCCGCCGCCCTGCCGGGCATGGTCGCCTCGGTGACGCCGTTGCCGGTGATCGGTGTGCCGGTGCCGCTGAAGCACCTCGACGGGATGGATTCGCTGCTGTCCATCGTGCAGATGCCGGCGGGGATTCCGGTGGCCACCGTGTCGATCGGGAACGCCCGCAACGCCGGCCTGCTGGCCGTACGGATCCTCGGCGCGTCCGACGAGACGCTGCGGACCCGGATGGCCACCTACCAGCAGGACCTGGAACAGCTGATCAAGACCAAGGACGCGGCCCTCCAGGCCACCCTGCCCTGATGGCTCCGTCCCCGGGCCGGGGAAGCACTCGAGGCTGCCCCGGCCGGTGGTGAATCAGACGGGTTCGATCGCGAGGTTGGTCACCTGATCGTCCTTGATGTCGAACTCGAATGTGAAAGACAAGGGTCCGCCGGGGAAATCGCCGTCCCCGGAGGCCACCAGCCGGTCGTCCGCGAACGAGGTCGGCATGAGCACGACCCTGGGGTCGATGAGGTGCCCCTGGATCCACTCGCGGATCTCGGCCTCGCCGGTCCAGGTCTTTCCGTCATCGCGCACGATGGCCCCATCACTGAACACCGCGGCCAACGCATTCGCGTCGTGCGCGTTGGTGGCCGCGATGAAGGTGTCGACGGCCTTGGGCAGGGTGATGTCGTTCATGTCCGCTCTCCGATTTCTTTGAGTGCCGTGCTGGTGAATCGGCTCAGAAGTCCGCGCTGCGGGAAAGCTTCTCGTTCGCGCGCAGTTCCGCCAGCGCGTTCTCGTGCATGGCGACAACGGCGTCGTACCCGGAGTTCCCGAGCACGATTCGTTTCGGTGGTAGGGGTGCGTTCATCGCGTTGATCACGGCCTGCACTCCACGAACGGGATCGCCCGCCTGCCTGCCGTCATGTTCCACGAACGCCGCCTTGACGCCCTCGACCATCGGCACGTAGGCGTCGACGGTCTCGTTGACGGGCTCGTTCTGGAAGTAGGCGAAGGCCCTGGTGCGGAACGCACCCGGCTCGACGACGAGCACCCGTACGCCGAACGGCTCGACTTCCTGGCGCAGTGTCTCCGACAGTCCTTCGAGCGCGAACTTCGCCGCCGCGTAGTAGCCGAACCCTTCCGCGCCGACGAGGCCGGCCACCGATGACATGTTCACGATCCAGCCGTCGCCGCGTGCCCGCATGCCGGGCAGGACCGCGCGCATCACCTCGACCACAGCGAACAGGTTGAGGTCGAACGTGCGGCGAACGATCTCGTCCGGGGCTCCCTCGACCGAGCCGTACCAGCCCCGACCCGCGTTGTTGACGAGCACGTCGATTCCGCCGAACCGCTCCTCTGCCGTCTTGACCGCCGCACGCACCTGGTCGGCATCGGTGACGTCGAGCTGGAGAACCAGCACCCGGTCGCCGTACGGTTCCGCCCATTCCCGCAGCTCAGCGGGTCGTCGGGCGGTCACCACCACCCGATCGCCCTGGTCCAGTGCGGCCTCCGCGTAGACCAGGCCGAATCCTCCGGGCGTCCCACCCGTGATGAACCAAGTCCTCATGGACTTCTCCTCTCGCTATAGAGAGCAATGTAGCGCTATGTAAGTTACTATAGCAACCATGCAGAACGCACGAGATCGACTGCTGCTCGCCGCGGCGGAGTTGCTGCAGGCCGGCGGCACGATGTCCACGAGGGCGGTGTGCGAGCGCGCGGGCGTGCAGGCCCCCACGCTGTACCACCACTTCGGCAGCAAGCAGGGCCTGATCGACGCCGTGGTGAACCACGGTTTCACCCAGTACACGGCGGTCGAGAGCTCCGGCGACCCGCTGGAGGACCTGCGTGAGGGCTGGGACAGGCACGTACGGTTCGGGCTGGAGCACCCGTCGTTCTACGGGTTGCTCTACGGGCGCGTCGAGCCGGGAAAGCCCTGCGCCGTGACCGCTCCCGCGCACGCCGCGTTGCGCCAGCGGTTCACCGACACCGCAACCCAGGGCCTGCTCAAGGTGCCGGTGGACGACGCCGCCGAGCAGGTGCTCGCCGCCAACGTCGGCATCACGCTGACGTTGATCAGCCAGCCGGAGCCGGATTTCGAGCTGTCCCGACGCGTCCGCGAGGCCGCGCTGGCCGGTGTCCTGCGCGCGCCCTCCACCGAGGCCCCCGCGAACCGTACGAGCGCCGCCCTGACACTGCGTGCGCTGGTCGCCGACGACCCGGGCGACCTCACCCCAGGCGAACGCGCACTACTCGACGAACTACTGGACCGCCTGGCCCGCTAGGGCCCGGTCCCCGCGATCTTGCACTTTCGGTCGTCGTTACGCGGCATTTATCCCGTTATGCCGCGACAGAAAGTGCAAGATCGCGGCAACCCCCGGCGGACCCGGCACGCTCACCCACGCCACAGGGACCCTCCGATTCATCTCATGCCGCGTAGGGCGGTCTGGAGGCGTTCCTGGGCGCGGCGGCGGCGTTCGTTGCTGGCACCGAGGACGAGCAGCAGGATGCCCACCGGGATCAGCGCCAGCCACGGGCCGAGGCTGACCAGCGCGTGGATCGCGGCGATCGCGGTGACCGTCGCGCCGACGATCACCGGCGCCTGCTGCCGGCTGGACGACCCGAAGATCAGCACCGCCACCGCGCCGAGCAGGAGCAGCATCTGCCGCAGCGTGCTGGACTCGGTGGCCAGCACGATCGCCAGCGTCGGCACGAATGCGGCGACCAGCGCCGGCCCGTACGCCACCCAGCTGCTCAGGTCCGGCCGGTGCCGCAGTTCCAGGATGCCGACCAGCAGCGCCAGCGCGGCGAACGGCAACGTGTACGCCTCGGGCAGCGCCACGTCGGCGACCCGCATCAGGATCCACCAGGCGGTGATCTCGCAGAACACCACCGACCAGAAGAGGATCCGGCGCTCCACGGGCCGTCGACCGGGCCGGGTGGCCGCCACGCCGAGGACGGCACCCCAGGCGGCCAGCAGGGCGGCGATGTGCCGCGGTGAGTCGAAGGCGAGCGCCAGCGCGATGAGGGCCGCCGCGTACCCGCTCCACTGCACGGTGGACGCCTCGCGCTGCGCCTCGGGGCGGCGCAACTGCGGCAGGGTCGCCGCGAGCACCTGGAGGACCGCGCCGACGGCGAGCACGCCGAACGCGGACCAGACCGGGGCCAGCCCGGCGATCAGGCCGGCGGTGAGCACGAAGAGCTGGGCCATGATCGAGGCGAACAGCCAGCCGAGGATGCGGGCCCGCTGGGTGGTGCCGAACAGGGCCGCCACCGCCCCGACGCCGACCGCGCCGCCGAGGGTGAACAGGGTCAGTTGCCGCTCTGCCAGGCTGCCGGCGAGGCCGGCGCCACCGGCGGCCAGGCCGATGACGAACACCAGCACCCGGGCCAGCCGCAGCGAACGGGCCGGCTCCACGAGCGGCGGTGGTGGGGTCAGGGCGAGACCGAGCATGGCGATGCTGAACACGGAGAGCGCGGCGAGGGTGCTCGCCGGCCACCTGCTGCCCAGCGCGATGGGCGCGATCAGCAGCGTGACGGCGGCGCCGGGGAGCACCACCGGTACGGCCCGGGAACGCCGTCCGCCGCTGAAACCGGTGGCGGCCAGGGCGGCCGTCGCCGTGAGGAGGAGCGCGGTCAGCACGTGGGTCGGGTTGACCACGTCCGGCGGCGGGGTGAGCAGTTCCGGTGGCGGACCCTGCCAGATCCGGTTCACCGTGCGCTGCGGCTCGACCAGGGCGAAGAGCAGCGTGGGTGCGATCGTGACGACGGCCAGAGCGGTCGGCAGCGCGGCGGCCGCGAGCGCGCCGGCCGAGGGGCTGACCCGCCACCGTCGCCGATCCGGGTCGTCCGGCAGCCGGCGGAGCGCGCCGTCGAGCAGCACCGCCCAGCGACGGACCGGCTGGGCGGCGGCGGTGGGCGGCACGGTCGCCGCGCGGACGAGTTCGGCGAGGACGCCGAGCAGCGCGGCAGCGGCCGCGTAGACCCCGACGGGAAGCCCGGTGGGGATGGCGGCGACCGCGCTGATGCTCGCCCCGCCGACCACGGCCACACTGACCCAGGGAAGGAACTGCGGGACGTGCCGGCGTACGGCGGCCACCCCGGCCAGCCCGAGGCTCGACGCGGCCAGCGCGGCGGTCAGCACCACCTGCGCCGAGTGCTGGAACTCGACGGCCAGCGCCGCCACCGCGCCGGGCAGGGCCAGCAGCGCGGCACCGGCCGCCGCGCCGCCGATCTGCGCCAGGTGCGGCGGCATGCCCTCGGTCTCCAGGTCGGTCACCTGGGGCCGGGCGAGTATCCGGGCCAGCGTGGCCACCACGACACCGATCAGCGCGATGCTGCCCAGCGCCAGCGCGGTGGTCCACGGGCGGACCAGGCCGGCACCGGCCCCGTGCAACGCGACCACCCCGGCCACGGTGGCCCGGGACAGCCCGGCCCGGGGCTCCTCACTGGCCACTGCGGCCATCCCGAAGACGGTGGCGACCATTGCTCCCACCAGCACCGGTGACCACCAGGGCAGGTCGAACGCGGCCGGCGCGCCGATGGTGGCGAGCACCACGGCCACCCCGGACGCGTCCCACCGCCAGGGCGGTGGCAGCAGGACACCGGCGGCGACGGCCAGCAGCAGCAGCGCGATCGGCGCCTGCCAGGTCGAGCCGCCGGTCGGCGCCGCCGGCCAGTTGCTCAGGTCGCCGTTCCAGATCGGCCCGGGCGTGGCCAGCACGCCCACGCCACCGCGCAGCGCCGTCCAACCGGCGACCACCCCGATGAGTACGCCGCCGACGGCGATGCCGAGGATCGGGCCGCGTCGCCACTCCTCGGGCATGGCGCGGGCGGCCACGGCGACGACCAGGACCAGGCCGGCGGCCACCGCCAACTGCCCACCCGGGGCGAGGACCGCGGCGATCCGCACCATCGTGGCGATCAGGGCGGTGGTCACCGCCGCGGCGGCCAGGTCGGAGCCGTCCAGGGTGAGGTCGGAGCGGCGACCGGCGTCGATCGAGGGAGCCAGGAAGAGCAGCACCGCGGCGATCAGCAGCAGCGCCCCGACCCAGGCGTCGGCGACGGTGGCGCCGGGTGCGCCGAAGGCGGCGGCGGTGACGACGAGCGCACCCATCCCGGTGCCGACCGACAGCGGCACCGGGATGCGCCGCTGGGAGACCTGCACCATCGCGGCGTACCCGAGGGTCACGCAGACGGCCAGGAAGCTCGCCGCGAGCACCGGGACGGTCGCCTCGCGCAGGCTGGCCGGGGTGGGGGTCTCGTCGACGGGCACGGTGGCGGCCACGAACGCGGCCACCGCGCCGGGCAGCGCGAAGGCCGCGCCTCCGGCGGCCCATTCGGTGACCGTCTCGGCGGTGGCCGAGGCGATGCGTACCCGGGGAGCCAGTGCGACCAGCGCGCCGGCCGCGAACAGGGTGAGCAGGACGGCGGCCGTGAGCGCGGGCCGGGACAGGCCGGCGCCCGCGCCGAACAGGCCCACCACGGCCGCGCCGACCCCGTGGGCCAGGGCGGCCCGGGGGGTACGCGCGGAGAGGCCGATGACGCCGATGCCGATCGCGGTGATCACCATCGGCCAGGGGGCGGCCGCCCAGCCGAGGCCGAACGATGCCGGTACGGCGAGCGCCGTCAGCGCGGCACCGGCGACCGCGAACTCGCGGCGGATCTCCGGTGGCAGGGCCAGCATCGCGGCGATGGTGAGCAGGAACGCGGCGGCGGCGAGCTGCCAGGTGGTCGGGCCGACGGAAGCGGCCAGCTCGGCGGCGTGCCGGTCGAGGTCGGCGTCCCAGGCGGGCAGCGCCGCCCGGACTGGCGCGACGCCGGCCCGCAGGGCGCCGCCGGCGACCACCAGCCCGCTGACGGTGAGCGCCACCGCCGAGGCGATCTGCGGGCCACGGCGGGCGGCCTCGGGGATCGCGCGTACCGCCAGTCCGGTCGCCGTGATCACCGCCGCGATCAGCAGCAGCGCCTGACCGGGCAGGGCCACCGAGGCGACCCGGCCGAACGCGCCGATCACGGCCAGGGTGACGATGCCGGCCGCCACATCGGGCAGCGGTGGGCGGCGCAGCACCAGCGCGCCGGCCAGCCCGACCACGGCGGCCAGCAGGAGCACCAGCCCGGCACCGATCGCCGTCGGCACGGTCTGCGCCCGCAGCAGGGCGGTGACCGCGTACGCCAGGGCGACCGCGACCGCCACCGCGTGCAGCGACCAGGTCAGCTCGCGCAGCCCGGGCACCGGGCGGGCGGGCCGGGTGTCGGCGGTGCCCGCGCCGGCGTCGACCACCTCGCCGGCCTCCTCCGGATCGCCCTCCGGCCGGGCCTCGGCGTCCCGCTGCCGGGGCGTCGTCGACGGCTCGGCCGGCCGCGGCAGGTCCTGCGGAACGGGGCGCTCCACCACGATCGGGGAGCGGGCCAGCCAGAGGTCGAGCAGGGCCACCAGGGTCAGCACCAGCGCCCAGCCACCCGGCCCGGTGATCCGGTCGTACGCGAGCAGCGGTAGGACCGGCTGCGCGGCGACCACGGTCGCGAAGCGGGGGGCGCGCAGGCCCGTCCAGGCGGCGTACCCGACGGACACGGCGGCGGTGGCCGCGAAGATCAACCCGGCGAAGACGGCGCCCGAGGTGCCGCTGCCGATCCGGTCCACCGCCCAGAGCGCGTAGCCGGCCAGCGGCACGAGCAGCAGACCCACCGCCGAGATCGTTTCCGCGGTGGAGGTGAGCCCGCGCCGGGCCAACGCCGGTGGGGCGAGCAGCATCAGCGCCGTGGCGAGCAGCAGCACGCCGAGGCGGGCCAGCGCGTCCATCGAGCTGGTGGCCACCGCGGCGAAGACCACCGCGGCCACGGCGAGCAGCAGCGCGCCCAGCCCGAGCGGGATGTTCTGCACCTCCCGGCTGGACGCCTCCGGCGGGTGCTCGGGGTCGTCGGCGTCCAGCCAGGACGCCCGGGGCGGGGGCGGCGGCGGATCCTCCGGGGCGGGCGGCATGCCCTGGCGCGGAACGCGGGGCGGCGGCGCGCCGGTGGTGGCCGTCGGCGGGCGGCGACCGGGACGGCGGCGAAGCACCCGGCGCGGCCGGGTGGCCTGCTTGACCCGTTCCTCACCGGCGTGGGCGAGGATGTCCCGCTGGAAGAGCGCGGCCTGCATCTTGGCGGCGATCTGCCGCTGCTCGCGGGCGATGGCGGCGTCGCGCGCCTTCATCTCCGCGATCGAGCGCTCGATGTCCGCCAGATGTTCCACCCACTGGGGCTGGTCGGCCCCGCAGTGCGGGCAGTGCACGGCCGGCTTGATCTCCCGGCCGCACGAGGAGCATTGAAAGGTCGCCACGACACCCCTCCACCCGCCGCACTGTGGACTCCCACTGTCGCAGCATGCCCAAAGCTGGCGCGGATTTCGACACTTGTCGGCGGGTCCGGGGCAAACAACATGATCGGCCGGCCGCGCGGAGTGCTGCGCGACCGGCCGAGGGGTGGTGCGTCGTCAGGGGCGGCCCATACCCCGGTACTCCCAGCCGGCCTGGGTCCACAGTGCCGAGTCGAGACAGTTCCGCCCGTCGACGACCTTGCGACCGCCGACCAGCTCGCCCAGGGCGACCGGGTCGGCGTTGCGGAAGTCCGCCCACTCGGTGAGGACGCAGACCAGGTCGGCACCGGCGACCGCCTCGTTGATGCCGGGCTCGTAGGTCAGCTCGGGCACCGCGCGGCGGGCGTTCTCGGTGCCCTGCGGGTCGTACACGTGCACGTCGGCGCCGGCCTTCTGCAACAGCGCGGCGACGGCGAGCGCCGGGGCGTCGCGGACGTCGTCGGTGTTGGGCTTGAAGGTCGCGCCCAGCACGGCGATCCGGGTGCCGGAGAAGTCCGGGCCGGCCGGCCCGGAGCGGCGGCCGAGCAGGTCCGCCGCGAGCTGGAGCACGCGGGTACGACGGCGCAGGTTGATCAGGTCGACCTCGTGCAGGAAGCGCAGCGCCTCGCCGGCGCCCAGCTCCTGTGCGCGGGCCTGGAAGGCGCGGATGTCCTTGGGCAGGCAGGCGCCACCGAAGCCGAGGCCGGCCTGGAGGAACCGGTTGCCGATGCGGGGGTCGTACCCGATGGCCCGGGCCAACTGGGTGACGTCGCCGCCGCTGGCCTCGCAGACCTCGGCCATCGCGTTGATGAACGAGATCTTGGTGGCCAGGAAGGCGTTCGCCGCGACCTTGACCAGCTCGGCCGTGGCGAAGTCGGTGACCACCAGGGGCACCTCGCGGTCCTCGGTGGCGGCCAGGTCGAAGACGCCCTTGTGCGCGGCGTAGAGCATGCCGTTGGCCCACTCGCTCTTCACGCCGACCACGATCCGGTTGGGTCGCAGCACGTCGTCGACGGCGAAGCCCTCCTGGAGGAACTCCGGGCTCCACGCCACCTCGACGCCCAGGTCGTCCGGGGTGTGCTTGCCGACGAGCTGCTCGACCCACTCGGCGGTGCCCACCGGCACGGTGGACTTGCCGACGATCAGGGCCTTGCGGGTCAGGTGCTGGGCGAGGCCGGTCACCGACGCCTCGACGTACGACAGGTCGGCGCCCATCCCGTCGGCCCGCTGCGGGGTGCCGACGCAGATGAAGTGCACGTCACCGAATTCGGCGGTCTCGGCGATGTCGGTCGAGAACCGCAGCCGGCCGGCGGCCAGGTTGCGCTTGAGCAGCTCGTCGAGGCCGGGCTCGTGGATCGGCACCTCGCCGGCGTTCAGCTTCGCGATCTTGTCCGCGTCGACGTCGAACCCGAGCACCTCGTAGCCCAGCTCGGCGTAGCAGATGGCGTACGTCGCACCGAGGTAACCGGTCCCCAGGAACGTCACCCGCGGCCGAGGCGCCCCCGAAGGCGGCGTCACCGCGGCGATGGCGGGGGTCGGCTGGATGGTGGGGTAGGGGATCGTCACGCCTGTCTTCTCCGCTCGCACTGGCGGCGCGTCGTCGCGTCGCATTCTGCTGCGGCGCCTGGGCGGGCACCGGAGGGGTGGCTCACTGTCTGCCTTCCATCATCACCCAGCAGCGCGGATGCTCCGTCATGCCCATACCTACGCGCCGGTAACATCACCTGAACTGCAGTCGCTATCCTTCAGTCTGCGCGGTCGGCGGTCAGGGGAGGCCACAGACTGCGCATGATAGCGGTGAAGGGGAGGGGCCGACATGGCCGCAGGGGAGTCGTTCGACGTCTACCGGTTGCCGGAGGAGCACGAGGCGATCAGGGAGGCGGTCCGGGAGGTCTGCGCCGCCAAGGTGGCACCGCACGCCGCCGAGGCCGACGAGACCGGGGAGTTCCCCAAGGCGTCCTACGACGCGTTGCGGGCCGCCGACTTTCACGCCCCGCACATCCCCGAGGAGTACGGCGGCGCGGGCGCGGATGCCCTGGCCACCGCCATCGTGATCGAGGAGGTGGCGCGCGCCTGCGCGTCCTCGTCGTTGATCCCGGCGGTGAACAAGCTCGGCACGATGCCGCTGCTGCTGGCCGGCTCCGACGAGATCAAGCGCCGCTACCTGACGCCGGTCGCGGCGGGCGACGCGATGTTCTCGTACTGCCTCTCCGAGCCGGAGGCGGGCAGCGACGCGGCGTCCATGACCACCCGCGCGGTACGTGACGGGGATCACTGGGTTCTCAACGGCGTGAAGCGGTGGATCACCAACGCCGGAGTCTCCGAGTTCTACACCGTCTTCGCCGTCACCGACCCCACCGCCCGCTCCCGGGGCATCTCCGCCTTCGTGGTCGAGAAGTCCGATCCGGGGGTGAGCTTCGGCGCGCCGGAGAAGAAGCTCGGCATCAAGGGCTCGCCCACCCGCGAGGTCTACCTGGACAACGTGCGGATCCCCGCCGACCGCATGATCGGCGCGGAGGGCACCGGCTTCGCCACCGCCATGCAGACCCTGGACCACACCCGGGTCACCATCGCCGCCCAGGCCGTCGGGATCGCGCAGGGCGCGCTCGACTACGCCAAGGGGTACGTCGCCGAGCGCCGACAGTTCGGCAAGGCGGTCGCCGAGTTCCAGGGCATCCAGTTCATGCTCGCCGACATGGGCATGAAGCTGGAGGCGGCCCGGCAACTCACGTACGCCGCCGCCGGCAAGTCCGAGCGGGGCGACGCCGACCTGACCTACTTCGGCGCGGCGGCCAAGTGCTTCGCCTCGGACGCCGCCATGGAGATCACCACCGACGCGGTGCAGTTGCTGGGCGGCTACGGCTACACCCGCGACTACCCGGTCGAGCGGATGATGCGGGACGCCAAGATCACCCAGATCTACGAGGGCACCAACCAGGTCCAGCGGATCGTCATGGCGCGGCAGATCCTGAAGGGCTGAATCAGGCCGTCATCGGGTGAGCCCGACAACCACGGTCAGCCGGGCCAAGTCGGCGGCTGGTGGGCCGTCGTGGGCGAGGTCGGTGATGGGGTACGGGCGGCAGGACGGCAGCGGATCTCGTCAGGCGCGGTGGGGTGGGCGTCGATCAGCGCCTGACCGGCGGCGGTGGGGTCGTCGGCCTGAAGGTGGGCATGAGCGGCATCGACGAGGTGGGCGGCGCGATGTTCGGCGGGCAGCGCGGGCCAGGTGTCGTTGCTGATGGCGGTCTTGTGGTGGTGCAGGGCGTGGGTGGGGTCGCCGAGGTGTAAGGCGGTGTGGAATCGGGCCAGCAGCACGGCACCGTGGCCGAATGCGGTGCGGTGGGGATCGTCGTGGGCGGTGTGCCGCTTGGCCAGGGCGGTGGCGTGGTCGAGCAGGTCGTGGGCGTGTCGAGTGTCCCCGTCTGCGGCGGCGGCCATGGCGGCCTGGAGCAGCAGGGTTTCGCACACGTCGAGCCGGTCCGGCAACAACGGTCAGTGCGTGGAGGTGCGGGACCGGGGGGTCCGTGTCGACGTCCGCGACTCCAAGGTCCCCGGTGCCGGAACGTCTAGCTTCGAGCCGGCCGCCTGGGAGTCGTTCCTCGGCAGCATGAAGGGATCGCGCTGAGAGGACGTCCCCGGCAGACCGATCACACTGCCTAGAGGTATTCGGCGGCGAGTTGCTCTGCCTCGCTCACGAATTCGTCCAACTCGGCCGGTGCCAACTTCGCCTCAAGGAGTAGCTGCCCGAGGATGAAGACCTGAGCGGCGATCAAAGTCTCGACTGGGACGTTGTCAACCAGTTCCTCTTCACCGAGGGCAGCGCGGATGAGACCCTCCATTTCGAGCGCCGGCAGAGTGTCTCCCTCCTGATACTGGGAACGGGCCGCCGCGACCCAGGCCGCTACCTCACTCGGGGTTGCGTCCGGCTCGAAGCGCTGGTGAACGGCAAGGGCGAACGCGGCTCCGATGACCTGAAGACCGCCGACCCAGCCGCTCCGGCCGATCTCCCCGACCAACGCATCGGCGGTATCCCAGTCAGCTCGGGCCAGTGCCCGGATCAGGTCGCTGAGCGCTTTAACCTGCACGTCTCCGAAACCTCGCAATCAATTTGCCAGTCGCCGTTGCGAACCGGCTCGCCGCCACCCCTGCCAGCAAGCCAACAACCACGAGATTTCCCGCGGCCTCGGCGCCATCGATCTTTGTCCGTGGTGGTGCCTGCGGGACGGTGGGGGTGCCAGTGCCCGTCGATTGTGTCCCAGCGGGACCCTTCGGGTCACGAAAAACCTTGATCAACTGCTGTGTCTTGTCGACGGCAGTGGTGGCGTGTTCCTGAAGGTCGTCAGCCCTTCGCACCGAGCGGTTGAGCCAGCCCCGCGCCTTCGCGCGAGCGAACTCACGCCGATCGCTGTCCGCCAGCAGTTCATCCCCGGAAAGCGGCCCTGAACTGGCAGCCGACGGCCGAGGTGCTGAACCGGGAGCGATAGCGTTCAGAAACTCGGCGACGTTCCGGGCTGCGTCGCTGCTCAGCCGCGCAAGCCGGTACGCCTTGTCGACCCCCGTACGGCTCTCAGCTATCGCCGCGCGGAGCTTCGGATGGTCACTGCCTCGGCCCAGCTCGGCATACCGGCCGTTTCCCTCGGCGACATCCGTTGCGGCGCGGCATGCCTGGACCGCGACCTCGTCCAGCCGGTCGATCGTGGACCTGAGCTGCGCCACGACCTGGGCGAGTAGGCTGCTCACCCGAGCGCCCGCCGGAACTCGTCCCCATTCTCCTGAGCGGCGGTGATGACCCGGAGGGTCAGCTTCACCTCACGTACCGCCTCGGCCAGTGCCCGTCGGGCCTGCTCGGCCTCCTCGCGCCGGCTGTCATGCAGGGTGGGGAGCATGATTCCAGCAGCTTCATCCAGGGAATCACCGATGCCCTCGATTGTCGTTCTGCCCTGGTCGAGCAGTTGACGCGCTTCGGTCAGGGCTGCCTTGATCTCGCCGATGCTCATGGTTCAGCCGAGGATGTTGATGTACTGCCGGGCCGCCGCCGTACTGCCTTGGAGGGTGCTGGCTGCCTCGACCAGGCGCTGCTTGCTCTGCTCGGCGCGTGCGATCGCCTCGGAGAGCGCGGGATGCCCGGTGCCGGCGGCCACCGCGCGCAGTCGGGCGAGCACCTGCTCGGTGCTGTCGATGGCGGCCCGGATCTGGCTCGTCGTCGTGTTGCTCTGCTCGGCCGCCTGGGCAAGCGCGGCTTTGACTTGCTCGATGCTGGCCATGCCGTCCCCTCCGTCGGACTGCGCTGCGGGATGCCGGTGTTATGCACACGCAGTAGCGACGCAGACACTACCCAACATGAATCCCTCTTCGTGGCCCCAGCTTCTGCGCGGGCCGGACGTTTTGCCCGGCGACCCGGTACGCGGTCTGTCCGGCGTTGTGCGGGATTGATTGATCGACACCACGACCAGCGGCGATCAACTTCGCTGTTCCGTAGAAGTGGACGGCGGGACGACTCTCAACCAACCTCGTCCCGGAGGAGTGGAAGTCATGATGCTGCGCAAGGCGTTCGGAGCGCTTGTGGCGTTGCTGACCCTCGGCACGGTGCTGGTCGTCACGGAGGCTCCGTCGCAGGCGGCGGTGGCCTGCTCGGGCACGATCACCTACAGCTACGCGTACCCGCCGAGCAAGCCCGTTGCCGAGCTGGTCATCTACTACAACAGCACCAACGGCGGCACGAACAGCGCCTGCATGTACCACCGCGGCGCGGCGTACGGCTCCTCGGCGCGGACCTCCGTGCAGATCGCCCGGTGCGCGGAGACCTCCGGCAGCGGGTCGTGCACCGCCACCGCGGTCTCCACCAAGGACAACGCCGACTACCTGTACTACGCCGGGCCGCGCGGCGTGACCGGCACGGCGAACAACTGCGTCGACGCGTACGGCGAGATGGACTGGGCCGGCACCACCTACTGGATCCACTCCGGTCGGCAGGGCTGCTGAATGCGGTGACGCCGGACCGGTGGTCCGGTGGGATCCGTCCCGCCGGGCCACCGGTGGTGGCCGTCCGCGTACGCCCCCGTCAGGGGTAGAGGCAGGCGGTACGGCGGGCGGCGAGCCGCTGGTCGGCGGGGAGCGGCAGGACCTCGGCGGTGCTGGATCCGTCGGGGCGGGCCATCCGCACGTCGAGTACGTCGGTCGGCGCGCCACCGCCGAGACAGGCGACCGCGACCACCGGGATCTCGGCGGTGGTTCCGGGTCGCACCGACAGGTGGTCGGGCTTCCAGGTCAGGTCGAACGGCGGGGCGGCCAGTCCGGTCATCCCGATCTGGTGCCAGCGGCGCTCCGTCGGCAGCGCGGGATCGTCCGCGTAGTAGGCGGCAAAGCCGACGATCTCCAGGTGCGTGCCGGTCGCGCTCAGCCGCCACCCACCCGGGCCGGTCCCATCGGGGGCGATCGCGAGGGCGATCGTGGCCGGCCCGGGTCGGTCACCCCGGCAGCGGGACGGTTCCAGACCCGTGGGCGGGTTGCCGTGCACCACCCCGGAGGCGATCAGCCCACCGTCGGCCAGGGTGAACCAGCGGATGTCGGGGGTCTGGGAGGTGGAGTCGTTGATCCGCTCACCCAGGCAGTAGCCGGTGAGCCCGAGCACGCAGCCGGGCGGAATGGTGTAGAGGATGCCCTGGTCGCGGCGGGGCTCGCTCCGGACATGCACGCCACTGCCGTACGTGACGGCGGTGAAGGCGGCGTCCGTGGCGGTCGTCGGGCAGGCCGTGCTGGTCGTCGTGCCGGCGGCCGCCGTCGCCCCCTCGGGCCCCCACCTCAGCTGGGTCATCGGCAGCACGGCGGCCGTACTGGCGAGACCGGCGACCGCCACCGCCGCCAGCACCAGTCGCCGTCGGAGTTTCCGGGGCCGCGGAGGGCTCGCGGGCCGGTCGTGGGCCGGTCCGGCCGCTTCGCCGGCGTCGGTCGGCTCACCCGTGGCCGGGGCGGCTGGATCCCCGGCAGCCACAGTGGACGGTGACGCTGCGAGGGGCGCGGTGGAGCGCAGTTCCTCGTCGAGTTCGAGCCAACGTTGTCGCCATTCGGCGGTGTCCCCGCCGCAGGCACCGACGTACGCGAGCAGCACGTCGAGACTGGGTTGCCGGATTCCGCTGGCGGCGGCGGAGAGGGTCGAGGCGCTGTAGCCGGCGACCTCGGCCAGTCGCCGGTAGGTGGGGTTGCCGGCCTCGACACGTAACTTTCGTAGCTCATGGGCGAATGACGACAACGGTCCAGCGGTCGGATCTACGGGCCGCTCGTGCCGAGCCATGCCGCTCCCCTGTCTCGGTAGCGCCCTGGAGCGGGGTGCCGCAGCACAGGGCTCATGTTCCCTGGTAAGTCGTCCAAAGTAGGGAATTATATTGACTTCGTTGAACCGGCCGAGGAGTGCGCCCTGCGCGGGAATCTTGATCCACGTCTGTGGCGTTGAAGCCCGGGAGAGTCACCCCGCCCCGGCCTCGTCAATCTCTCGATGACGGCGCTTCAGCACCCGGAGAGAGATCAGGATGAACAAGACCGCCCACGAGCAGGACGCGCTGCCCGGCGACCTGATGACCAACCGCCAGCGCGCGCAACTCGTGCTCGTGCTCGGCGCGTTGATCGCCATCGGGCCGCTGACCATCGACATGTACCTGCCGGCGCTGCCGGCCATCACCACCGGCCTGCAGACCACCGAGACGGCCGTGCAGTTGACCCTGACCGGCACGCTGGTCGGCCTCGCGTTGGGCCAACTGCTGATCGGGCCGGTCTCCGACGTGGTCGGCCGACGCCTGCCGCTGCTCGCCGGGCTCGCCGCGCACATCGTGGCGTCCGTGCTGTGCGTCTTCGCACCGAACATCGCCGTGCTCGGCGTGCTGCGCGTCCTGCAGGGCCTCGGCGTCGCCGCCGCCACCGTGGTCGCCACGGCCGTCGTCCGCGACCTGTTCAGCGGCGCGTCGTTCGCGCGGATCTTCTCCCGCCTGATGCTGGTGATGGGGCTCGCACCGGTCCTCGCGCCGACGCTGGGCGGCGGGCTGCTGCGCTGGACCGAGTGGCGGGGCGTGTTCGCGGCGTTGGCCGTGCTGGGCGCGCTGCTGATCGTCGTCGCGGCGATCAGGTTGCCGGAGACCCTCGACGTGTCGCGCCGCCGGCACGGTGGGGTGGCGGCGACCCTGCGTGACTACCGGGCGCTGGTGAACGACCGGGCGTTCGTCGGTCTGGTGCTGGTCGCCGGGCTGGCCATGGCGTCGCTGTTCGCGTACGTCTCCGGGTCGTCCTTCGTCCTGCAGCGGGAGTACGGCCTCGACGAGCAGCAGTTCGGCCTGGCCTTCGGCGCCGGCGCGGTGGGCCTGATCGGGGCCACCCAGTTCAACGTCCGGCTGCTGCGCCGCTACACCCCGCAGCAGATCCTGATCAGCGCCCTGATCGCGGGGACGGCGGCCGGGCTGCTGCTGGTGCTGTTCGCCGCCACCGGCATCGGTGGCCTGGGCACCCTGCTCGCGTCGCTGTGGCTGGTGCTGGCCGCGGCCGGTCTGGCCCTGCCGAACGCGCCGGCGCTGGCCATGAGCCGGCACAGCGAGGCCGCCGGTACGGCAGCGGCGCTGCTCGGTGCCGTCCAGTTCGGCGTCGGCGCGCTGTCGGCGCCCCTGGCCGGCCTGTTCGGGACGGGGAGCGTACCGATGGCGGTCGTCATCGCGGGCGGCATGGCCGCGGCGCTGGCGGTCATGGTCCTGGTCGTGCCCCGCGCCACCCTCGGCCCGGTCGACGCCGACCTGGCCGTCGCCGTGCACTAGCCCCGACGCGTCGCCGACCCCACGAGGGCGGGCCGGTTCCCCGGCCCGCCCGACGGTCAGCGGATTTCGGTGGTGTCCTCGGGCCGGGACTGGCCGCGCGGTGGCGCGGACCACGGCGATTCGCCGCCCACCCGGCGGGGCAGCGGCTCGGTCGGTGTCGGATCGGCCGGGTAGCCCAGGGTCAGCGGTGCGGTGTCCCGCTCCGCCGATTCGGACGGCGACCAGTCGGTCAGGGTGAAGTCGTCGCCGCGCGGTGCGTCCGTCGGCGCCGGGGTGGCGGCCGGCACGGTCGCCGGCTGCGGCCACCGCCGCCAGCGCTGACCGCTGAACGTCGCCATCAGCAGCAGCAGGCCGATCAGGAAGAGCGTGCCGTTCTCCACCGGCAGCCGCAGCGGCAGCGGGTCGCCGAACACCTTCCACTCGTGCGGGATCGCGTCGCGCACCTCGAACGGCGCCACGAACATCCCGATGTACGGCGTGACCAGCAGCAGCCCGGCCACCAGTGGGCCCGCCGGCGAGAACCGCAGGGTGCCGAGCAGCCCGAGCAGGACACCGCCGACACCGAGGTACACGGCCGGCTCGATCAGGTTGGCGGTGTTGAAGGTGCCGATCTCCACCCAGCGGTCGACCGTCCGGCTCGACCCGTCCTGTCCGAGTGTGACCAGCACCCACGTGACGGGTGCCACCACCAACCCGGCGAGGAAGCTCCAGAGATGTCGCATCCGCGCACCGTACCGTTTTCGGCATGACCGAGCACCTCTCCGCCGCTCCGACCGGCAAGCCGACGTCGTACTCCCGCGTCACCCTCAGCAAGATCATGACCGCGGTGGACGTCAACCTCTACGGAACCGTTCACGGCGGGGTCCTGATGAAGTTCGTCGACGACGTGGCGGGCGCCGCCGCCGCCCGGCACAGCGGCGGGACGGCGGTCACCGCGGCGATCGACGAGATCGTCTTCTCCGAGGCGGTCCGGGTCGGTGACCTGGTGCACGCGCACGCCCAGGTGAACTGGACCGGGCAGACCTCGATGGAGGTGGGGGTGCGGGTGGTCGCCGAGCGGTGGGACTCGGCCGAGGACGCGCCGGTGCGGGTCGCCACGGCGTACCTGGTCTTCGTCGGGGTGGACGTCGGCGGCGCGCCGCGCACGGTCCGCCCGGTGCTGCCGGAGACGCCGGAGGACGAGCGCCGGTACCGGGAGGCGGAGATCCGCCGCGAGCACCGGCTGGCCCGGCGCCGGGCCATCCAGGCGCACCGGGCGGGCTGACCCACATGGGTCGCCGGGGTGGTGTGTGGGCCGGGCACGCGTCGATCGGCCCACCCGGTGCGCAGAATGGCGCTTCGAGGTAGGGCAAGATGGCGCCACGGCCCATGCACAGTGACGTGCGGGCCTCAGGGAGGGTGGAGCAGTGGGTGACGTGCTGTGGACGCCGCCGGCGGACGTGCTCGAGCGGTCCCGGATCGGCGACTACCTACGCTGGCTGCGGGAGCACCGCGGGCTGGACTTCGCCGACTACGACGCGCTGTGGCAGTGGTCGGTCACCGACCTGGACGCCTTCTGGCGCTCGATCTGGGACCACTTCGAGGTCGTGGCGCACACCCCGCCGACCGCCACGCTGGCCGAGCGGGCGATGCCCGGGGCCCGCTGGTTCCCCGGCGCGACCCTCAACTACGCCGAGAACGTGCTGCGGATGCCGGGCCGTGCCGACGACGACCCCGTCGTCATCGCGCACGGCCAGACCCGGCCGCCGGTCACCCTCACCGCCGCCGAGCTGCGCGAGCAGGTCCGCCGGGTGTCGGCCGGTCTGCGCCGGCTCGGCGTCACCGCCGGGGACTGGGTGGCGGCGTACGCGCCGAACATCTCCGAGACGTACGTCCTGCTGCTCGCCACCGCCAGCCTGGGCGCGATCTTCTCGTCCTGCGCGCCCGAGTTCGGCACCCGCAGCGTCACCGACCGCTGGCAGCAGATCGAGCCGACCGTGCTGGTCGCCGTGGACGGCTACCGGTACGGCGACAAGCCCGTCGACCGGCGGGCCGAGGTAGCCGCCATCCGTGCCGCCCTGCCGTCGCTGCGGCACACCGTCGGCATCGCGTACCTCGGCTCGGGGAGCGCGACCGGTGACGGCCCGGCCGCCGCGTCGGCGGACGGCGCGTCGGACGGCCTCCTCGACTGGGCCGACCTGGCCGCGCCGACCGACGAGCCGTTGACGTTCACGCCGGTGCCGTTCGACCACCCGCTGTACGTGCTCTACTCCTCGGGCACCACCGGCCTGCCCAAGCCGATCGTCCACGGCCACGGTGGCATCCTGCTGGAACACCTGAAGATGCTGGCCCTGCATCACGACCTCGGCCCGTCCGACCGGTTCTTCTGGTTCACCACCACCGGCTGGATGATGTGGAACTTCCTGGTCTCCGGGCCGGCGGTGGGCGCGGCCATCGTGCTCTTCGACGGCAACCCGGGCCACCCCGATCTCGGCGAGATGTGGCGGCTCGCGGCGGAGACCGGTACCACCTACTTCGGCACCTCCGCGCCGTTCCTGCTGGCCTGCCGCAAGGCCGGCCTGGTGCCCCGCGACATCGCCGACCTGTCCGCGCTGCGCGGCGTTGGTTCCACCGGTGCGCCGCTGCCCGCCGAGGGCTTTCACTGGGTGTACGAGACGGTCGGCGACCAGGTGCAGCTCCAGTCGCTCTCCGGCGGCACCGACGTGTGCACCGGCTTCGTCGGCGGGGTGCCGCTGCTGCCCGTGTATGCCGGTGAGATCGCCTGCCGCGCGCTGGGCGCGAAGGTGGAGGCCCGCTCGGCCGACGGCACCCCGGTGATCGGTGAGCTGGGCGAGTTGGTGATCACCGAGCCGATGCCGAGCATGCCGGTGGGCTTCTGGAACGACCCGGACGGCGTGCGGTACGCCGAGGCGTACTTCTCGGTCTACCCGGGCGTGTGGCGGCACGGTGACTGGATCACCATCAACGCCCGCGGCGGCTGCGTGATCACCGGACGGTCCGACGCCACCCTCAACCGTGGCGGGGTACGGCTCGGCACCGCCGAGTTCTACTCAGTCGTCGAAGGGCTGGACGAGGTCGTCGACTCGGTCGTCGTGCACCTGGAGGACGACGAGGGCGGTGCCGGCGAGCTGCTGCTCTTCGTGGTGCTGACGGACGGCCTGTCCCTGGACGACGCCCTGCGCGCGAAGATCAGCCGTGAGCTGCGTACCGCGCTTTCCCCCCGGCACGTCCCCGACGAGATCCACCAGGTGCGCGCCGTGCCCCGGACGCTCTCGGCGAAGAAGCTGGAGGTGCCGGTCAAGAAGATCCTCACCGGCATCCCGGTCGACCGGGCCGCCGCCAAGGGCGCCCTGGCCAACCCCGAGTCCCTGACGGCGTTCGCCACCTTCGCCCAGTCCCGCACCCACCCCTGACCGACCCCACCCCTGAGGCTCCCGCACGCCGTGGCCCCTGCCCCCCTCCGCGCCGCGCCTCCGCAAACGTCGATCATGAAGTTGTGGTGCCCCGCGAAAGGCGCAATACGGAAGTATTCGCCCACCACAACTCCATGATCGACCCGGGTCTGACCCTGTGGTCCCGCGATCTTGCACTTTCTGTCGCGACATAAGGGGCACCCCCACGCGTATCGGCATCCGAAAGTGCAAGATCGGCGGGGCTTGGCGGGGCGGGGTGGGGGAGGGCGGGGCGGGGTTTTTAGGGGAGGGGGTGGGTGACTTTTTCGGCGGTCAGGCGGGTGGCCAGGCGGGTGGGGTCCAGGTTGGCGCAGAGGACCACCGTGGCGGCGCGGGTGAGCGGGGCGAGGAGCCAGTCGACCGGGTCGGGGTAGCGGGCGGCGTCGACCAGGACCCGCGCTCCGGGCTCGATGCCCAACTCGGCCGCGCGGGCCTCGGCGCGGGCCAGCAGGTGCGCGTCGGTGGGACCCGGGCCGGGCTGCGGGGTGAAGTGGTCGCCGTGCCCGCGTACCTCGACCACGTAGTCCGCGAAGCCGGGCGGCACCTGCCGCAGCGGGGCGGCGAGCGGGGCGAGACCCAGGGCGTACCGCTCGTCCGCGGACCAAGATTGCGCCTCGTCGAACCGGTCGGCGGCGGCGAAGAGGACGTCCACGGGCCCCGGCGTGTCGAGCACGCTCAGCTTGGCCGACCAGCAGCCCAGCAGCACCGCCGCGGTCTGCCAGTGCGCAGGGAGCAGGACGCCGGCCGGTGTGCCCGGCGCGAGGCCGACCTCGTCGACGAGGAGATTGGCGGTCTTCGACACCCAGTTCGCCAGGGTGACGCCGGAAAGTTCGGTGCGGTCGCCGGTGGCGTCGTCGTACCAGGTCAGCAGCGGTCGGGTCGGGTCGGTCGCGATCGCGTCGGCGAACACCCGGGCAATGTTGTCGGCCATCGGCGCGAACGATACGCCTTCGTCACCCGTACTCGATGACGATGACAAGTCGGCGTACGGTCGGGTCGCAGTCAGCGTCGGCCCCGTACTCCGGCGTAGGCTTTACCCCCGGAGTGTTGTTCCCCACAGACCCACCTACAAGGAGTCGCCCCGTGACCGCCGGTCGCCCGCCCCGCGTGCTCATCGACGCCACGAGTGTCCCCGCCGACCGTGGTGGTGTCGGTCGATACGTCGACGGTCTGCTCGGTGCCCTCGGCAAGGTGTGCGGGTCGGGGGTGGAGTTGGCCGTGGTGAGCCTCCGCACCGACCAGGAGCGGTACACCCGGATGCTGCCGGGCGCGGAGATCATTCCCGCGCCGGCCGCCGTGGCGCACCGCCCGGCCCGCCTCGCCTGGGAGCAGACCGGCCTGCCGCTGCTCGCCCAGCAGGTCGGCGCGCACGTGCTGCACTCGCCCTTCTACACCTGCCCGCTGCGCGCCGGGTGCCCGGTGACGGTCACCGTGCACGACGCGACGTTCTTCACCGAGCCGGAGCACTACGACAAGTCGCGCCGGACGTTCTTCCGCAGCGCGATCAAGACATCGCTGCGTCGCGCCGACCGGGTGATCGTGCCCAGCAAGGCCACCCGGGACGAGCTGATCCGACTGCTCGACGCCGACCCGACCCGTATCGACGTGGCCTACCACGGCGTCGACCACGCCGCCTTCCACGCGCCGAGCGAGGAGGAGAAGGCCCGGGTCCGCGCCCGGCTGGGGCTGGGCAACAGCAGCTACGTCGCCTTCCTCGGCGCCAAGGAGCCGCGCAAGAACGTACCCAATCTGATTCGGGGTTGGGCTCGTGCGGTGGCGGACCGGGCCGAGCCGCCGGCGCTGGTGATCGCCGGCGGGCAGGGGCACGACGACGACATCGACCGCGCGGTGGCCGAGGTGCCGTCGCACCTGCGCCTGCTGCGCCCCGGCTACCTGCGGTACGGGGACCTGCCCGGCTTCCTCGGCGGTGCGCTGGTCGCGGCCTACCCCTCGTACGGTGAGGGGTTCGGCCTGCCGATCCTGGAGGCGATGGCGTGCGCCGCTCCGGTGCTGACCACGCCCCGCCTGTCGCTGCCCGAGGTGGGTGGCGACGCGGTCGCGTACACCTCGGAGGACCCGGACCAGATCGCCACCGACCTGGCCGCCCTGCTCGACGACGAGCAGCGCCGGTTGTCGTTGGCGAAGGCCGGCTTCGACCGGGCCAAGGAGTTCACCTGGGAGTCCAGCGCCGAGGTGCACATCGCCGCCTGGAGTCGCGCCCGTTCGTGACCGTTCGGGGCCCCTCGTGGTGACCCGTGCCACTGCGGGGGGATGCGTCGGGCATGATGTGCGGATGCTTTATGCGGTCATTCCGGCAGGTGGCAGCGGCACAAGGTTGTGGCCGTTGTCCCGCGCCGGCCACCCCAAGTTCCTCCACCCGCTGACCGGCACCAGCTCCTCGCTGCTGCAGGCGACCGTGGAGCGGCTCGCGCCGCTGACCACACCGGATCGGACCCTTGTGGTCACCGGTGCCGCGCACGTCGCGGCGGTCGCCCGGCAGCTCACCGGCCTGCCGGAGGAGAACATCCTGGTCGAGCCGTCCCCCCGGGACTCCTGCGCGGCGAT
Organism: Micromonospora sp. WMMD729; assembly: GCF_049315225.1. Classification (NCBI taxonomy): domain Bacteria; kingdom Bacillati; phylum Actinomycetota; class Actinomycetes; order Micromonosporales; family Micromonosporaceae; genus Micromonospora; species Micromonospora sp. WMMD729. The sequence continues at coordinate 754,079 of NZ_CP186059.1, forward strand.
CGCGCTGGCCGCGGCGGTGATCGCGGTGCGCGACCCGGAGGCGGTGATGGGCAGCTTCGCGGCCGACCACCTGATCCGTGACCCGGACAGCTGGGTGCGCACGGTCCAGGAGGCGGTCCGGGGTGCCGAGCAGGGCATGCTGATGACGGTCGGGATCACCCCGACCCGGCCGGAGACCGGCTACGGCTACCTGGAGACCGGCGACGCCACCGACGGCACCCCGTGGCGTCAGGTGGCCGAGTTCAAGGAGAAGCCGGCGGCCGAGGTCGCCGAGGCGTACGTCCGCTCGGGTCGGCACCTCTGGAACGCCAGCATGTTCGTCTGGCGGGTGGACGTGTTCCTCGCCGAGTTGGCCCGTCAGCAGCCGGCGCTGCACGCCGGGGTCACCGCGATCGCCGCCGCCTGGGGTACGCCGGAGCAGGACGACGTCCTCGGCACGGTGTGGCCGACGCTGCCGAAGATCTCCGTCGACTACGCGGTGATGGAGGGCGCGGCCACCGCGGGTCGGGTGGCCACGGTGCCGGGTGACTTCGGCTGGAACGACGTCGGCGACTTCCACACCCTCGGCGACGTGCTCCCCGCCGACGACGCGGGCAACGTGGTGCTCGGCACGGACGCCAAGCCGGGCGTGCTGCTGCGGGACACCGCCGACCTGGTCGTGGTGCCGCAGTCGGGTCGACTGGTGGCGGTCATCGGTGTGCGTGACCTGATCGTGGTGGACACCCCGGACGCGGTGCTGGTCTGCCCGCGCGAGCGGGCTCAGGACGTGAAGCTGCTGGTCGACGAACTCAAGGAGCGCGGCGAAGAGGGCTACGTCTGACGTTCGGTGCGACCCGCGGCCGAGGCGCCCCGAAGGCGGCGTCATTGCGGCGATGGCGGGGGCCGGCTGGCGCTGGCGGCGGGAACGTCCGTCGCCAGCGCCGTGTCACCACCTGCGCAGGGCCGCGAGAGCCGGCTCGACGAGTTGTGCGGTCCCGCCGGCCAGCGGCTCGGGCAGCCGGTCGGGCGGGAACCAGCCCAGCGCCTCGGACTCGTCGCTGACGTGCTCGACCGCGTCGGCCGGAGCGACCACGGCGAACCGGACGTCGTAGTGGCGTGAGCCGCCCTGGCACTGCACCTCGTGCACGTCGATGTCGATCGGCACCGGATCGATGCGCAGCCCGGTGATGCCGGACTCCTCGGTTGCCTCGCGCAGCGCGGCCCCGACAAGCGTCCGGTCGACCGGCTCGCAGTGCCCGCCGAGCTGCACCCACCGGCTGAACTTGGCGTGCAGACAGAGCAGCACCCGTGCTCCGGTCGGGTCCAGCACCAGCGCGCTCGCGGTGACGTGACCAGGACGGTGCTGCCGGCTCATCGCGATCGGTCCGGCGGCGAGCAGCGCGAGGGTGCGGTCCCGGGCCTCGGCCGCCGCCGGGCTGGTCGGCTGCCAGCCTTCCAGCAGCGCGACGGCATCGGCGTGCAGCGCCGCGAACGTCGTGGAATCGGTGGGGTCGGCGGCGGGTTCGGTCATCGCGGTGTCGGGCATCCCGTCACTCTACGAGCGGGCGGCTCTTGGCCTGGCCGGCGACGCGTACCGCGGCGGCGGGTGACCGGACGACACCTCTGCGGAGCAAGGGCCGCAGACCCTCGTGGTGCCGCCCGATCACCGGTCCTCCCCAGTCCCGGTGCCCCGGCGTCGAGCGCGTCCAGGACGCGTCGGTGCCGTGCCGGGCACTGGAAGCATGCCCAATGCTCCCCGGAGGCGTCGAGGTTTTTCAGTCCAGGCTTAAAGATGGAGATAACTGCCGGCCGGGTAGAGTCGAAACGGCCGCCCGGCATCCCTCTGCCGGCGGCACGGGAGCGCTCCATGCTGAAGATCCACTTTTCCGGCGAGGACATCCTTCGGACCCGGGTGGCGCCGGCGGCTGACCCGGTCTGGGAGCTGGTCCTCAGCCTGCACGCGTTGCAGGGCCGCAACCGCGACCCGTTGACGTCGGCCTGGCGGCGCACGGTGACCCGAGGGCTGCGCCGGGACGTCGCCTCCGACCAGCTCCGACTGCTCTTCGCCCTGAACCCGCCGCGCGGCTACTTCCCCGACTTCCTCACCCCGTACGCCAGCGTGGAGGGTTTCGAGGCGGGCCTGGACGCGGTCCGCAGCACGCCGATCGAGGTGCTCCAACGGGACCTGACCCTGGTGGCCGCCGAGAACCCGCTGCCCACCTCGGCCGCCGCGCTGGCCCGTGGCGACGTGGCGACGTTGCGGCACCTCGCGGATTCGATGGAGCAGTACCGGGCGCTGGCGATCAGCCCGTACTGGGGCCGGATCCAGGCCGCCGTGGCGGCGGACCGCAACCGTCGGGCGCGCGCCCTCCTCGACGGCGGCGTCGAGGGCCTCCTGACCAGCCTGCGTCCGAGTATGCGCTGGGCGAACGGGGTGCTCGAGGTGCGCGACTACCCGCACAGCCGGGAGTTGCACCTGGACGGGCGAGGGCTGCTGCTGGTGCCGTCGTTCTTCTGCGCACCCACCCCGGTCGCCCTGCTCGACCCGGCGCTGCCGCCCGTCCTGGTCTATCCCGTGGACCGGCTGGGCGGCCTGGCCGACAGCGACGCAACAGGCGGGACCGGTGCCGGCCGCGAGTCGCTGGCCGCGCTGCTCGGCCGGACCAGGGCCGCCGTGCTGGAGGCCAGCGACGACGGCTGTACGACGGGCGAGATGGCCCGTCGGCTCGACATCTCCCCGGCGGCGGCGAGCCAGCACGCCACCGTCCTGCGCAACGCCGGCCTGCTCGTCAGCCACCGCGACCGCAACACCGTGCTCCACACGCTGACCCCGTTAGGCCGAGCAGTCCTAGAGGCATAACCACCCGACCCCACCCGCCCCGGTCCGGCTCGTCGATCATGAAGTTATCGCCCGGACACGCCGAGGCGACGGGCAATAACTTCATGATCGACGCGGGAGGACCGCCGGAGCCGGCCCGGGGCGCGGTCAGCGGGGGTGGGACCTACAGGGCCAGGGCGGCGCTGGCTGGGCTGCCGGCGGGTGGGGGCAGCAGCTTCGACGGGACGCCTTCGGCGGCCAGGGCGACGCGCAGCCGGTGCAGGTCGGCGCCGAAGCGGACCAGGTCCATCGGGTCGACCGGTGCCGGGGCGGTGCCGAGCAGCAGCGCGGTGGCGTCGGCGGGCCAGCCCGGCACCTCGGCGACCAGGCCGGCGCGTACCTCCGCCTCGTCGACGAGCGTGAAGACCGTGCCGGGGGTGACCACCTCGGCCACCGCGGCGAGCGCCCGCCGCACCGCGGCGGGGTCGACCGGCTCGGGGCCGACGGCCTCCGCGAGGGCCGCGGCGTCGGCCAGCCCGGCGGTGCGGGCCTCGGCGGTGCCCAGCGAGAAGAGGTCCTGCGCGGCGTCCCGGACCAGCGCCCGCGCGCCGCCGGAGTCGTCCGCGCCGGTGGCGGTGAGGTACCCCCGCACCACGGCCACCGGGACCTGGTCACACTTACCCTTGATCAACTCACCGGCGCCGGCCAGCTCGTCCACCACCGCCATCTGGGTGAGCTGAAGCTCGTTGCCGTACGGGTCGACCTCGCCCCGGTGGTCGCGGATGGCGGGCATGCCGGCGACCCCGAGCGCGACGTCGGTCAGCCCGTTGCGCCAGGGCCGGCCCATGGTGTCGCTGACGATCACCGCGACGTCGAGGTCGTACCGTTCCCGCAGCGCGGCGCGCAGCTCCCGGGCCGACGCGTCCGGGTCCACCGGCAACAGCACCAGTCGGGTCTTGTCCACGTTCGACGCGTCGATCCCGGCGGACGCCATCACGAACCCGTGGTGGGTCTGCACGATCCGGGTCGCACCTCGGCTGGCCACGACGCGGGCGGTCTCGCCGGCCAGCACCTCGTCGCGTGCGGCGAGCCGCTCCGGCCCGTCCGCCGGGACGTCGACCAGGCGTCCCTCCGCCTTGGAGACGATCTTGCTGGTCACCACCAGCACGTCGCCGTCGCGCAGCCACGGCGCGGCGGTGGCGATCAACGCCGCCAGGTCGTCGCCCTCACTCACATGGCCGATGCCCAGCACCGGCAGGATCTCCAGCCTCACGTCAACTCCACCGCGGCGCGGACCATAGCCGCCGTCGCCGCCTCGTCGGTCATCCGCAGCGGCACCGCGCGGACCGTCACCTCCGGCACCAGCGTGTCGGCGTCCTCCTCGGCGACCAGCCAGCCGTCCAGCAGGCCACCGGCCGTCCGCCCGCCGTACAGCCGGCCCACCCCGGCCGCGCTGCACTCGACGCCGAGCACCTCGAGACACCGGTCGGCCATGCCGCGCACCGGGGCGCCGCCGATGATCGGCGAGACACCCACCACCGGTGCCGGGCCGTCCACCACGGCCTCCCGCATCCCGGGTACGGCGAGCACCGGCGCGATGCTCACCACCGGATTGCTCGGGGCGACCAGCACCAGGTCGGCCGCCCCGATGGCGTCCAGCACCCCGGGGGCCGGCTTCGCCGTCTCCGCGCCCACGAACACGAAACGGTGGGTCTCGATGTTCGCCCGGTACCGCACCCACCACTCCTGGAAGTGGATCGCCCGCTGGCCCGGGTCGCCCCCGGCAGCGGGCCCACTGCTGCCGCTCACGATGGCGTGGGTCTCCAGCCGGTCGTCGGTCGCCGGCAGCAGGCGTACGCCGGGCTGCCAGCGGCTCGCCAGCGCCTCGGTGACCGCGCTGAGCGGGTAACCGCCGTTGAGCATGGTGCTGCGGACCAGGTGGGTGGCGATGTCCTTGTCGCCGAGGCCGAACCAGGTGGGCTCGACGCCGTACCCGGCCAGCTCCTCCTTGACCGTCCAGCTCTCCCCGACCCGGCCCCAGCCCCGCTCCGGGTCGGCGCCGCCGCCGAGGGTGTACATGACGCTGTCCAGGTCGGGGCAGATCTTCAACCCGTGCAGCCACAGGTCGTCGCCGACGTTGACCACGGCGGTCACCTCGGCGCCGACCTCGCGGGCGTACGCCCGGACGCCGAGCAGGAACCGGGCACCCCCGATGCCGCCGGCCAGAACCACGATGCGCATGTCGACCATCCTCGCGTACGTGACGCCTCCGGTCCGCCGGTGCCCGGGGAGACTAGGCTCACGTGCGCCCTGTCCGTCCGATGCCCCGAGGGGGAGCTCGTGACCAGCCCCGCCGAGCCCGCGTCCGCCGACGCGACGCAGGCCCGCCAGCTGACCAAGCCACTGCGCGAACTGGGTGCGCTCGCCCTGCTCGGCGCCAACGCCGTTCTCCTCTTCGTGGGGCTGCTCCGGCTGATCAGTCCCGCCGACTACACCGACTTCACCGGTCGGGCGGGCAGCTCCTTCTTCTCGTTCATCGGGGTGGAGGCGGTGGTCCTGCCGCTGCTGGCCGTACTGTTGGCCACCCACGTCGCGCCGGTGCTGCCCAAGGCAAAGCTGATCACGCAGGTGGCGCTCGGCGAGTACGCGTTCAGCGCGCTGTTCGGCACGCTCACCATGCTCATCTGGACGGTGGGCCGGCTCGCCGACGCGGAGATCTTCGACGCGCTGCTCGGCATCCTCACCCGGTTCGCCTGGTTGGTGATCTTCGCGGTGGCCGCCTGGGTGGTCTTCACGATCTGGCGGGCGTTCTACTACGTGCCCAAGCCGAAGCCGCAGCCGGGCGTGTACGGGCAGCCGCCGCAGGGCTGGCCGCAGCAGCCCGCTGGTTGGCCGGCCCCGGGTCAGCCCGGTGGTCAGCCGCAGGGCGGTTGGCCCACTCCCGGCCAGCCGGGCGGTTACCCGCAGGCGGGTCAGCCGGGCGGTTACCCGCCGGCGCAGTTCCCGGGCCAGTACGGCCAGCCGTCCCCGCCGTTCCAGGCCCCGCACTCCGCGCCGCCGCACCAGCAGTCCGCGCCGCCGCACCAGCAGTCCGCGCCACCGTTCCCGGCGGGCCCGCAGTCTGCTCCGCCGTTCCCGCAGTCCGCGCCGCCGGCCAACCCGGGCCCGCAGTCCGCGCCGCCCGCGCCGCCGTTCGGCCAGCCGCCGTCGGCCGATCCGACCCAGGCGATCCCGCGTCAGTCCGCCGAGCCGCCGTCGGCCGACCCGACCCAGGCGATCTCGCGTCCGGCCAGCGAGGACAACGACCGCACCCAGCACATCAACCCCGACAACCCGCCGCGCTGACCCACACCCCCCGCCGCCAACCGCGCGCCGATCTTGCACTTTCGGTTGTCGGTTCGCGTGAATTGCCCGGTGTGCCACGACAGAAAGTGCAAGATCGGCGAGCGCTCGCCGATCTTGCACTTTGGGTGGTCGTTATGAGTGTTATGCCCCTCGTGTCGCCACCGAAACTGCAAGATCGCCGTGGGCTGGGGCGGGCTGGGGCGGGCTGGGGCGGGCGGGGAGGCGCTGCGCATAGGGTGGGCGGATGGTTGATCGGATGCACCCCGGGCCCGGCGAGGCGAGCGTGCGGCGGGCGCTGGGTCGGGCCGCTGCCGGCCGGGCGCTGGACCTTGACGAGGCGTCCGCGCTGCTCACCGCTCGCGGGGAGGCTCTTGACGAGCTGCTGCGGGTGGCCGGTCAAATCCGTGACGCGGGGCTGCGGGAGGCTGGGCGGCCGGGTGTCGTCACGTACTCGAAGAAGGTTTTCATCCCGCTGACCCGGCTCTGCCGGGACCGGTGCCACTACTGCACCTTCGCCACCGTGCCGCACCGCCTGCCGGCGCCGTTCCTGGACCGCGACGAGGTCCTCGCGATCGCCCGGGAGGGTGCGGCGCAGGGCTGCAAGGAGGCCCTGTTCACCCTCGGTGACCGGCCGGAGGAGCGGTGGCCGGCGGCCCGCACCTGGCTGGACGAGCGCGGCTACGACTCCACCCTGGACTACCTGCGCGCCTGCGCGGTTGCCGTGTTGGAGGAGACGGGGCTGCTGCCGCACCTCAACCCGGGGGTGCTGTCCTGGTCGGAGCTGCAACGGCTGAAGCCGGTCGCGCCGAGCATGGGCATGATGCTGGAGACCACCGCCACCCGGCTCTGGTCCGAGCCGGGCGGCCCGCACTACGGGTCACCGGACAAGGAACCGGCGGTCCGGCTGCGGGTGCTCGACGACGCCGGCCGGGTCGGGGTGCCGTTCACCACGGGCATCCTCATCGGCATCGGGGAGACCCCCGCCGAGCGGGTCGACGCGCTGTTCGCGATCCGCCGCGCCCACCGCGAGTACGGCCACCTCCAGGAGGTGATCGTGCAGAACTTCCGCGCCAAGCCGGACACGGCGATGCGCGGCATGCCCGACGCGGAGCTGCACGACCTGGCCGCCACGGTGGCCGTGGCCCGGTTGCTGCTCGGCCCGAAGGCCCGGATCCAGGCCCCGCCGAACCTCATCGCGGGCGAGTACGACCTGCTGCTGCGGGCCGGCATCGACGACTGGGGTGGCGTCTCGCCGCTCACCCCGGACCACGTCAACCCGGAGCGCCCGTGGCCGCAGATCGAGGAGCTGGCGAAGCACACCGAGCTGGCCGGGTTCACGCTGCGGGAGCGGTTGACGATCTACCCCGAGTACGTGCGGGCGGGCGACCCGTGGCTCGACCCGAGGCTGCTGCCGCATGTGAGCGCGTTGGCCGATCCGGCGACCGGCATGGCCGTGGAGTTGGCGGTGCCGCAGGGCCGGCCCTGGCAGGAGCCGGAGGAGGTGTTCGGCGGCCGGATCGACCTGCACGCCACCATCGACACCACCGGCCGGACCGACGATCGGCGCGGCGACTTCGACAGCGTCTACGGCGACTGGGCCGAGGTCGCCGGCAAGGTCACCCCCGAGGCGGCGGCGCGCCGATCGGGCGTACCCCCGATCGCGGCCGGCGGTGGCGCGGACCGTGACCTGACGGCCGGGCTGCGGCTCGCCGCGGACGACCCGGCGGCGCTGCTCGACCCCGCCCACACCGACGCGGCGTTGGCGCTGTTCGCGGCGGACGGGCCGGCGCTGGACGAATTGTGCCGGCTGGCCGACGACGTACGCCGGGACACGGTCGGCGACGACGTGACCTACGTGGTCAACCGCAACATCAACTTCAGCAACGTCTGCTACGTGGGCTGCCGGTTCTGCGCCTTTGCCCAGCGTGAGCGGGATGCCGACGCCTACCGGCTCTCCGTCGACCAGGTGGCGGACCGCGCCGAGGAGGCGTGGGCGGCCGGTGCCAGCGAGGTGTGCCTCCAGGGCGGGATCGACCCGAAGATGCCGGTCACCGGCTACGCGGACATCGTGCGCGCCATCAAGGCTCGGGTGCCGGAGATGCACGTGCACGCGTTCTCCCCGATGGAGATCGTCACCGCCGCCGCGAAGGCCGGCGTACCGGTCCGCGAGTGGCTCACCCAGCTCCGCGAGGCCGGACTGGACACCATCCCGGGCACCGCCGCCGAGATCCTCGACGACGACGTGCGCTGGGTGCTGACCAAGGGCAAACTGCCGGCCGCCGCCTGGGTCGAGGTGGTCAGCACGGCCCACGAGCTGGGCATCCGGTCCAGCTCCACGATGATGTACGGCCATGTCGACCACCCCGGCCAGTGGCTCGCCCACTTCCGGGTGCTGGCCGGTGTGCAGGACCGTACCGGCGGGTTCACCGAGTTCGTGGCGCTGCCGTTCGTGCACACCAACGCCCCGATCTACCTGGCCGGCATCGCCCGCCCCGGGCCGACCTGGCGGGAGAACCGGGTGGTGCACGCCATGTCCCGGCTGCTGCTGCACGGCCGGATCGACAACATCCAGTGCTCCTGGGTGAAGCTCGGTGACGAGGGCACGGTGGCGATGCTCCAGGGTGGCTGCAACGACCTGGGCGGCACGCTGATGGAGGAGACCATCTCCCGGATGGCCGGTTCCGGAAACGGGTCGGCGCGTACCGAGGAGCAGTTGCGGGGCATCGCGACGGCGGCCGGGCGGCCGGCGCGCAAGCGGACGACCGCATACGGTCACGTTCGCCGCTGAGGTCGAACCATTTCCCGCCGCCGGCCGTACCAAGCGGTGCCGGCGGCGGTCGCGGCGAGGGCCGCCGCCGGTGTTCCCCCAGGGGCCCGGCGGCGTCGGTCGGCGGCACCGGACCCGTCACCGCGGGCGCGTGCGCGCCGCCGCCGGAAAGGTTCCCCATGACCACTGATCAGCGGAAGCGGCACTGGCCGCGACTGACCCGCCGGCAGACGTTGACCGCCGCGGCCAGCGCCACCCTCGGCGCCGCCGCGCTCACCGTGCCGGGCCTGTCGGCCGCCCAGAACGCGCCGGGCGCGGCGGGTCGGGCCGACGAGCCGATCATCGTGCACCTGCGCGACGCCGCGTCCGGAACGATGGACGTCTTCGTCGGTGAGTCCCGGATCGAGGTACGCGACCGCGGCCTCGCGGACCGGTTGCGCCGCGCCGCCAAGCGCTGACCAGCGCCCACGCCCGGCGCTGAGCAGCGCCCTCCGCCCCGCCATCAGTCCCTGCCCAGTGAGGTTGGTCCGTCATGTCTTCCCACCGCGAGGCCCCGGAGATAGCCAAGGATCCGGTCGCCGACAGCTCCGACCTTTACGCGTTCGTCAGCCCCGACAAGCCCGACACGGTCACGCTGATCGCCAACTACGTGCCGTTGCAGTTGCCGTCCGGAGGGCCGAACTTCTTCGAGTTCGGCGACGACGTGCGCTACGAGATCCACATCGACAACAACGGTGACGGTCATCCGGACGTCACCTACCGGTTCGAGTTCACCACCGAGATCACCAACCCGAACAGCTTCCTCTACAACACCGGGCCGATCGAGTCGCTCGACAGCAAGAACTGGAACCGCCGGCAGTTCTACAGCCTGACCCGGATCACCGACGGTCGGGAGCACCGGCTCGCGCACAAGCTGCCCTGCCCGCCGTGCAACGTCGGCCCGCTGTCCACGCCGAAGTACGCCGACCTCGTGCGGCAGGCCACGTACACCCTGTCGACGGGGGAGCGGGTCTTCGCGGGCCAGCGGGCGGACGGCTTCTTCGTCGACCTGGGAGCGATCTTCGACCTCGGCACGTTGCGGCCGTTCCAGCAGTTGCACGTGGCCGGAAAGAAGATCTTCAAGGCCGAGGGTGAGCCGGTCAACGCCACCGACCGGATGAACGTGCACAGCATCGCCGTGCAGGTGCCGCTGAAGCAGGTGCGCCGCCGGGCCAACCGGTACGGCCCGGCCGACGCCGCGTCGTTGCTGGGGGTGTGGACGTCGGCGTCGCGCCGGCAGGTCCGGGTGCTCGGCGACCGGGGTGGGGCGGACACCTCCACCGGCCCGTTCACCCAGGTCTCCCGGCTGGGGAACCCGCTGTTCAACGAGGTCATCGTGCCGATGTCCAAGAAGGACCTGTGGAACTCGCTGCCGCCGTCGGAGGACAAGCGGTTCGCGCGGTTCGTCGAGCAGCCGGAGTTGGCCGCGCTGCTGCCGGCCCTCTACCCGGACGTCTTCCCCAACCTGGACAAGCTCAACAAGTCCAAGAAGGCGCGCGCCGACCTGGTGGCCATCCTGCTCACCGGTGTACCGGCCGGCCTGATCGACGGCTTCACGAACGCCACCGGCGACGTGCAGGCCGACATGCTGCGGTTGAACACGGCCATCGCGCCGAACCGGCGGCCGGACCGGTTCGGGGTGCTCGGCGGCGACCTGGCCGGCTTCCCGAACGGGCGGCGGGTCGGCGACGACGTGGTCAGCATCGCGCTGCGGGCGATCGCCGGGGTGACCGTGCCGCTGGTGGACAAGACGTTCCGTCCGGACGCGGCGGCGGGCGCGGTCACCCCGGGGCTCAGCGCCGCCGACGTCACGGCGCCGTTCCTGGCGAACTTCCCCTACCTGGGTACGCCGTACGACGGGTTCAACAACCCGCCGGCGTCGTCCTGATCTCGGGCGGTGGAGCAGCGGTGCACGAACACACGTACGGGCCGTCGGAGACGGGGAGTGTCGTCCTCGATCTCGGCGGCGACACCGGTGCCCTGATCATCTACACCGGTCGGGATCTGCACGGCCGGGAGATCGAGATCAGCCGCGACGGCGAGCGGCGGGTCCACTCGGCGGTGCGGGAGCGTCGGGTCCGGGACGGCTCGTTCCACAGTGCGGTCTACCCCGATCTTGCCGCCGGGATTTATACCGTCTGGTGGGACGCGAACACGTCCGCCGGCACGGTTTCTGTCCATGGTGGAGGTATCGCCGAGTTCGCCTGGCCGAGCAGCGGTTTCGGGGCTGCCGGCTGACCCCTTCGCGCCCTCTTTCCGCTCGCACCCCGTCCACATCGTGGGCGGGGTGCGAGCGCTGTCCACAGCTCGACGGGCGGTCTGCGCCGACCCGCGTTAACCTGTCCCCCACCAAGATCAGCTTTGTGAAGGAGGTGCCGGTGCTCCCCGTCCGGCGGGCCGTCGGGAGGAGCGCCACGGCAGAAAAGTCGGACAACTCGCCGGAGAGGGCGTTACTCGGCCGGGGTCTGAATCGATAGGGCAGGTTGCGAGGCTGGACGGTCCTGGTGGCCGGCCAGGGTTGTCGGGAGGGCGACTCCATTATCAAGTTTGGCTTGACGGCGCACGCATTACACGCGTGTAATTTGAATGGGGTTGTTCGCACGGAACGCAACAAAACGGGACCGGACGGACAAGCACGCCTTTCGCGTGGGGGGTTGCAGCGGCGATGACGCCGGTGCGCGACAAGGAGGCATCTGATGGACGGCCAGCTTGAGGTGGCCGACCTGCTCGGAAACGCGCCGGAGTGGCAGGAGCGGGCCTTGTGCTCGCAGACCGACCCCGAGGCGTTCTTTCCCGAGAAGGGCGGCTCGACCCGCGAGGCGAAGCGAATCTGCTCGCGCTGCGAGGTCAAGACCGAATGCCTCGAATACGCTCTCGGCCACGACGAGCGGTTCGGTATCTGGGGTGGGCTCTCGGAGCGGGAACGGCGCAAGTTGAAGCGGCGCGCCGCCTGAGCGGTGTGCAGCGCACCGCCTGGGCGGTGCGGAGTCGGGGGTGGCGCGGAGTCAGGGCGGTGGGGGCGCCCGGCTCAGGCCAGCTCGTCGGGGTCGACCCCGAGCAGGTTCGCCACCTGCTCGATGATCACGTCATGGACGAGATCGGCGAGATCTTCGCGGTCCATCGCCCGGAACTCCAGGGGTCGGCGGTACAGCACGATCCGGGGCGGCACCTCCTGGCGGCCGGGGCGACCCGGCAGCAGGCGGGCCAGCGGCACCTCGCCGTCCTCCAGCACGTCGGAGTCGTAGACGTTCAGGTCCGGCGGAACGTCCTCGACCGCGAACTCGACGCCGGCCAGCTCCTTGGCGAACCGTCGCTCCAACGTCTCGACGGTGTCCAGTACCAGGTCGTCGAAGACCTCCGCCTTGGTCCGCGCCAGCGGCACGGTCGCCGGCACCAGGCGCCCGCGCAGGCCACGCCCGTGCCGGTCGCGGTGCGCACGCCGGCCGGGGCCGGGGCGGCGGTGTTCCGGACTCGTCATGAGGCAAAGGGTAGCCCCCGGGCCAGGCCGGCCCGCGGCACCGCCGCCAGCGTGGCGCGGCGCGACCCGGACCGCGAATTGTGATCACCACGACGGGCGTGTCGCAACGCGAAGCGGTGCGCCGGACCCGGTAATGGAGATACCCTGCCGCCGTGAGGTCACCACGGCGCTGCTCCCGTAACGGCTGCCCCCGGCAAGCGGTCGCCACATTGACCTATGTCTACAACGAGTCGACGGCCGTGGTCGGCCCGCTGGCGGCGTTCGCCGAGCCGCACACGTACGACCTGTGTGAGCAGCACGCCCGCAGCCTCACCGCCCCGCGCGGCTGGGACGTGGTCCGGCACGAGGGCGAGTTCGAGCCGCCCCCGCCCACCACTGACGACCTGGTCGCGTTGGCCGAAGCGGTCCGCGAGGCCGCCCGCCCGGCGCCCCGCCCCCCGGAGCCCGACCAGCCCCACCAGGAGAACCCCCACCAGACCGGCCGGCGGGGCCACCTCCGGGTGATCCCCCCCAACCACTGACCCGGACGGTCAGAGCCGCGACCAGGCCTCGGTCAGGACGGTACGGAGGATCTGCTCGATCTCGTCGAAGTGTCGCTGCTCGGCGATCAGCGGCGGGGCGAGCTGGATGACCGGGTCACCCCGGTCGTCGGCCCGGCAGTACAGGCCCGCCTGGAACAGCGCGGTGGACAGGAAGCCGCGCAGCAGCCGCTCCGACTCGGCCTCGTCGAAGGTCTGCCGGGTGGTCTTGTCCTTGACCAGCTCGATGCCGTAGAAGTAGCCGTCGCCCCGCACGTCGCCGACGATGGGCAGGTCGTGCAGCTTCTCCAGGGTGGCGCGGAACGCGTCCTCGTTGGCGCGTACGTGCCCGACGAGGTCTTCGCGGGCGAACACCTCGAGGTTGGCCAGCGCCACCGCGCAGGACACCGGGTGCCCACCGAAGGTCACCCCGTGGGCGAACATGCCGGTCTCGGTGAGGAACGGCTCCATCAGCCGGTCGCTGGCGATCATCGCGCCGAGCGGGGCGTACCCGGAGGTGATGCCCTTGGCGGTGGTGATGATGTCCGGCTGGAAGCCGTAGCGGACGGCCCCGAAGTACTCGCCGAGCCGACCCCACGAGCAGATCACCTCGTCGGAGACGAGCAGCACGTCGTACGCGTCGCAGATCTCCCGCACCCGCTCGAAGTAGCCAGGTGGTGGTGGAAAGCAGCCGCCGGAGTTCTGCACCGGCTCCAGGAAGACGGCGGCGACGGTGTCCGGCCCCTCGCGCTCGATGGCCCGACCGATCTCGTCGGCGGCCCAGCGGCCGAACGCCTCGGGGTCGTCGCCGTGCTCGGGTGCGCGGTAGAAGTTGGTGTTCGGCACCTTGATCCCGCCGGGCACCAGCGGCTCGAAGTCGCTCTTGATCCCGGGCAGGCCGGTGATCGACAGCGCGCCCATCGAGGTGCCGTGGTAGGCGATGTAGCGGCTGACCACCTTGTACTTGTTGGGCCGGCCGGTGCGCTTGAAGTAGGCCCGGGCCAGCTTCCACGCCGCCTCGACGGCCTCGGAGCCGCCGGTGGTGAAGAAGACCCGGTTCAGGTCGCCGGGCGTGAGCGAGGCGATCTTCTCGGCCAGCTCGACGGCCTTCGGGTGGGCGTACGACCAGAGCGGGAAGTACGCCAGCTCGCCGGCCTGCTTGGCGGCGGCCTCGGCCAGCTCGGTGCGGCCGTGACCGGCGTTGACGACGAACAGCCCGGCGAGCCCGTCGAGGTAGCGGCGGCCCTGCGCGTCCCAGACGTACGCGCCCTCGCCGCGCACGATTGTCGGCACCTCGCCGGCGGAGTAGCTCGCCATCCGGGTGAAGTGCATCCAGAGGTGGTCGGTGGCGTCGGCCATGTCAGCCCCATCGATCGTCGGGCCGGTCAAGGGGTGAAGCCGGCCGCTCTGCCCACGGTTATCGCACAGCCCGGTCCCGTTCGGCAAGTGGTATCAGTGGCGTGGTGAGCCGAATGCGACGGAATCAGCGAGGTGTTGCGGTGATAGCAACGGATTCCGCATCGTGCGCGGACCCGCCCAATAGGGGTTCGGACGCTGTCGAGCTGCCCCAGATGTGGGGCACGGCGGCCCCGCGGCCTGGTTGATCCACTCCACTTCGCCGATGTCGGGGCATCAGGGCACCGTTGATACCGCGACATCGGCGAAGTCGAGTGGATCACGGCCGGGTCGGCCCGTGTGTACATCGGGGACCCGGGTGGGACACCTCGGGGGCGGTTCGAGGGCATCTCGGGTGCGCGCCAACACGTCCGACCGCAACACGCCGGTAGGCCGCAGACATCGATACTCAGCGTGGCTAACGTGCGGCGCAGCGTGCACCGAGCGGGCCGCGCACGTGCACCGATCGAGACGGCGCGGCGTGCTCCCCGCGGGGCGGCAGGGCGTGTTGCACGCGTGGCGTGTGGCCGGCAGGCAGGAGGAGTCCGATGGCCAACGAGGCGTTGCGGGTGGCGATGGCCGAGGCGGGGGAGACGGTCGAGTCGCTGGCCGAGAAGGTCCGCGTCGACCCGAAGACGGCGGGGCGGTGGCTGGCGTCCGGGCGCATTCCGCATCCGCGTACCCGGATCGCGGTCGCCGAGATCCTGCGCCGGGACGCGGCGGATCTCTGGCCGGAGGCGTTCCGCCGCCGGGACCTGCCGTGGTTCCGGCCGTGGGCCGAGCTGGAACAGGACGCCATCGGCCTGCGGTCGTATGAGCCGCTGCTCGTGCCGGGCCTGCTCCAGACCGAAGGGTACGCCCGGGCGATCCTGAACACCGGCGGGCTGGTCCCGCCCTCCGAAGTGGACCAGATCGTGGCCAGCCGCATCGACCGCCAGGCGGTCCTTCGCCGTGACGCCCCACCCCAGCTCGTCGCGGTGCTCGACGAGGTGGTGCTGCGCCGGCCGGTCGGCGACGGGTCGGTGATGGCCGGGCAACTGCGGCACCTCGCCTCGGCGGCGGAGTGGGAGCACGTGCAGGTCCGGGTCATCCCCGCCGAGAGCCCGTGGCACACCGGGTTGGCCGGGCCTTTCGTGCTGGGTCGCCTGCCCGACGGGACCGAATTGGCGTATCTCGACAACCAGCTCCGCGGTCAGATCGTGACCGATCCTCTCGACGTGGCTAACCTGGGACGCAGGTGGGAGAGCGTCACCGGTGAGGCGTTGCCCCAACGCCAGTCGATCGACCTGATCAGGGAAGTGGCCACGACATGGACATGACCGACGCCCGTTGGCGCACCGCGACCCGCAGCAGCAACAACGGTGGAAACTGCGTCGAGGTCGCCGACAACCTGCCGGGGCGGGTGTTGGTGCGCGACAGCAAGGACCGCGACGGCGGCACCCTGACCTTCGCGCCGGCCAGTTGGCGTTCCTTCGTCGACCAGTTGCGGCAGGCGTGACATGACCGACGCGCGCTGGCGCACCGCGACCCGCAGCAGCAACAACGGTGGTGACTGCGTCGAGGTTGCCGACAATCTGCCCGGCCGGGTGCTGGTGCGCGACAGCAAGGATCGTGACGGTGGCACCCTGACCTTCGCGCCGGCCGCCTGGGCGTCGTTCGTCGGCGCGGTCCGGTCGACGGCACGCTGATCCACTCGGGATCCCGGAAACCGGGGCATCCGAGCGCCCCGGACACCCCGACTCCCTGCAAACCGAGTCGATCAAGAACGAGCCGTCAGGCCGTACCCCAGGTGTAGGTCTGTTTGCGGAGCTTGAGGTAGACGAACGCCTCGGTGGAGAGCACTCCCGGCACCGCGCGTAGCCGTTGCAGGATCTCCAGCAGGTGGTCGTCGTTGCGGCAGACCACCTCGGTGAGCAGGTCGAACGAGCCGGCGGTGATGACGACGTAGTCGACCTCGTCCAGCTCGGCCAGTCGGTCGGCGACTGCCTCCAGGTCGCCGTCGGTGCGCAGCCCGATCATCGCCTGGCGGGGGAAGCCGAGCTGGAGGGGATCGGTCACGGCGACGATCTGCATGACGCCGGAGTCGAGCAGTCGCTGTACCCGCTGGCGGACCGCCGCCTCGGACAGGCCGACCGCTTTGCCGATGGTGGCGTACGGCCGGCGGCCGTCCTCCTGGAGCTGCTCGATGATCTGCTTGGCCACGTCGTCCAGCAGAGCGTGGTTGGCCCCTTCACGCACAGCGACGCGGCGCCCGCCGCCACCGCTCTCGTGCTGCCGGTTCGTCATCGTGCGCTCCCCATGTCCCGAATCGTGATGTCGCGCGTGTATCCCCGCGCAGTCTGGCGTATTTCGTCGTCAACTGCTAATCCCGCAACGGAATCCCTTGTAAGGGAGGTTTCCTCATGTCAGGATCAGTGCTCCCTGGCACCTGACCCTCCCGACATTCCCGCCGGCGTGCCTCCCCCGTCCCGCCGCCGACGATGACCCCCTAGGAGTCGTCATGCGTACTCCCCTCCGGCCCCTCTCCCGGCGTGGACTGCTCACCGGCACCCTCGGTTCGGCCGCCCTTCTCGCCGCGGGCGGCAGCCTCGCCGGCTGTGGCACCAAGGGCGCCCAGCAGACCGAGGCCGGCTGCGTCAGCGAGGACCTGTCCGGCACCGAGAAGAAGCTGGCCTTCTCCAACTGGCCGCAGTACATGGACGTCGACGAGAAGGACGAGTCCAAGCGACCGAGCCTGGACGAGTTCATCACGAAGACCGGCATCCAGGTGACCTACACCGAGGACATCAACGACAACAACGAGTTCTTCGGCAAGGTGCAGAACCAACTGGCCGCCTGCCAGAGCACCGACCGGGACATCATCGTGCTGACCGACTGGATGGCGGCGCGGATGATCCGGCTCGGCTGGATCCAGAAACTCGACCCGGCGAAGATCCCGAACGTGCAGGCGAACCTGCTGCCGTCGCTGCTCAAGCGCCCCTTCGACAGCGAGAACCGGATCTCGATCCCGTGGCAGTCCGGCCTGGCCGGGTTGGCGTACAACGGCAGTGTCACCAAGGAGCTGCGCACCGTCGACGAGCTGCTGACCCGCGCCGACCTCAAGGGCAAGGTGACGGCGCTCAGCGAGATGCGCGACACGATGGGTCTGCTGCTCGGCTCCAACGGACACGACCCGGCCAACTTCACGGCGGCCCAGTTCGACGACGCGCTCAACAAGCTCAAGAAGGCCGTCGACTCCGGGCAGATTCGCAAGTTCACCGGCAACGACTACGCGCCCGACCTGGCCAAGGGCGACATCGCCGCGTGTATCGGCTGGTCCGGGGACGTCATCCAGCTCTCCAGTGAGAACGCCAAGGTGCGGTTCGTCGCACCCGACTCCGGCGTGATGCTCTACAGCGACAACATGATGGTGCCCAACAAGGCCACCCACAAGGGCAACGCCGAGGCGCTGATCAACTACTACTACGAGCCGGCCGTCGCCGCGAAGCTCGCCGCGTACGTGAACTACATCTGCCCGGTCAAGGGCGCCCAGGCCGAGATGGAGAAGATCGACCCGGAGCTGGCCGCCAACCCGCTGATCTTCCCCGACGACGCGCTGCTGGCGAAGTCGAAGGTCTTCATGGCCCTGGACGAGAAGCAGGAGAAGGAGTACGAGGGCAAGTTCCAGCAGGTCATCGGGGCGTGACGAGGATGGCGCGCGAGACACCCGCCGGCGACCTGCGCCTGGCCAACCTCACCAAGCGGTTCGGCATCTTCACCGCCGTCGACGACCTCAGCCTGACGATTCCGCAGGGCTCGTTCTTCGCGCTGCTGGGCGCGTCCGGCTGCGGCAAGACCACCACCCTGCGGATGATCGCCGGGCTGGAGGAGCCGACGAGCGGTCAGGTGCTGCTGGGCGACACCGACATCGCCCGGCTGCGTCCGTACAAGCGGCCGGTCAACACGGTCTTCCAGAGCTACGCGCTCTTTCCGCACCTCACCATCTTCGAGAACGTGGCCTTCGGGCTGCGCCGGCGCGGCATCCGCTCGGTCGACGACGAGGTCCGGCGGATGCTGTCGCTGGTGCAGCTCGACGGCTTCGGCCCGCGCCGCCCGGCCCAGCTCTCCGGCGGCCAGCAGCAGCGGGTCGCGCTGGCCCGCGCACTGATCAACAAGCCGCAGGTGCTGCTGCTGGACGAGCCGCTGGGCGCGCTCGACCTGAAGCTGCGCCGGCAGATGCAGATCGAGCTGAAGCGCATCCAGACCGAGGTCGGCATCACCTTCGTACACGTCACCCACGACCAGGAGGAGGCCATGACCATGGCCGACACCGTCGCGGTGATGAACGCCGGCCGGATCGAGCAGCAGGGTGCCCCGGTCGACATCTACGAGTTCCCGGCCACCGCGTTCGTGGCGAACTTCCTCGGCCAGTCCAACCTCCTCGCCGGGGAGGCCGCCGGCACGAGCGGCGGCGAGGTCGCGGTGACGGCGCACGGTTCGCGCTTCTCGGTGCCCGCCGGCCGGTCGCGCGCCGACCGCGGTCCGGTCCACCTGGGGGTACGCCCGGAGAAGCTGCATCTGGTCGGCTCCGCCGACCAGGTGCCCCACGGACACCAACACGTCACCGGTGTGGTCACCGACGCCTCCTACGTGGGCGTCAGCACCCAGTACCTGCTGCGCACCGGCTGGGGCACCGAGTTGTCGGTCTTCGCCGCCAACAGCGGTACCGCGACGCGGGTGCCGGTCGGCGGCGAGGCCGTGGCGCACTGGGATCCGGAGCACGCGTTCCTGCTGCCCCGGGACGCCGCCGACACCGACCGGACGTCCCCGGTGCTCGACGAGCCGGTGGGTGCGTCGTCGTGACCCTCCTGGCGCCCAGCAAAGCGGGCCAGCCGCCGCCCGCGCCACCGGCGGCCCGGTCCGGGCGGTACCGCCTCCTGCCGTACCTGCTGCTGTTGCCCGGCGCGGCCTGGCTGCTCATCTTCTTCGGTGTGCCGCTGGTGCAGCTCGCCGCGGCGAGCCTGTACGACCCCAGCGGCTCGCTCTCCACCGGGTACGCGATGACCTGGGCGTTCAGCAACTACCCGGACGTCGTGCAGGCGTACTGGCCGCAGCTGCTGCGCTCGTTCGGCTACGCCGGGCTGGCCCTGGTGGTGGCACTGCTGCTGGGCTATCCGTTGGCGTACGCCATCGCGCAGAAGGCGGGCCGGTGGAAGAACCTGCTGCTGGTGTGCGTGGTCGCGCCGATGTTCACCAGCTTCCTGGTTCGTACGCTGGCCTGGAAGACGATCCTGTCGGACAACGGTCCGCTCGTCGGCCTGCTGCGCGACGTGCACCTGCTCGCGTCGGACGGTCGGCTGCTGGCCACGCCGTTCGCGGTGGTGCTCGGTCTGACGTACAACTTCCTGCCGTTCCTGGTGCTGCCGCTGTACGCGAGCCTGGAGCGGCTGGACCCCCGGCTGCTGGAGGCGGCCACCGACCTGTACGCGAGCCCGGTGCAGGCGTTCCGGCGGGTGACCCTGCCGCTGTCCATGCCCGGCCTGGTCGCCGGCACGCTCCTGTTCTTCATTCCGGCCAGCGGCGACTACATCAACGCAGAACTGCTCGGCACCCCCAACGAGTACATGGTCGGCAACGTCATCGACTCGGCGTTCCTGGTCCGGCTGGACTACCCGCAGGGCGCCGCGCTGTCGTTCCTGCTGATGGCGGCGATCCTCGCGGTGGTCTTCGGCTACCTGCGCCGGGTTGGCACGGAGGAGGTGCTCTAGATGCGACTCTCCCGCTGGCTGGCCGATCGCTGGGTGATGATCGTGGCGCTGCTGGTGCTCGGCTACCTGTCGCTGCCGATCCTGGTGGTGGCGGGGCTGTCGTTCAACCGCCCGTCGAGCCGCCTGTCATACGACTTCAACGAGTTCACGCTCGACAACTGGCGGCAGCCCTGCGCCACCTCGGACATGTGCGACGCGGTCGTGCGCAGCGTCCAGATCGGATTCCTCGCCACGGTCGTCTCCACCGTGCTCGGCACGTTGATGGCGTTCGCGCTGGTCCGGCACCGCTTCCGGGGACGGGCCGGGGTCAACGTGCTGATCTTCCTGCCGATGGCGACGCCCGAGCTGGTGATGGGCACGTCGCTGCTGGCCCTGTTCGTCTCGGCCGGGGTGCCGCAGGGCTTCTGGACCATCGTGATCGCGCACGTCATGTTCTGCGTGTCGTTCGTGGTGGTCACCGTGAAGGCGCGGCTCGCCGGGATGGACCGGCGGCTGGAGGAGGCCGCCATGGACCTCTACGCCAGCGAGTGGCAGACCTTCCGGCGGATCACCCTGCCGCTGGTGCTGCCCGGCATCGTGGCCGCCGCGCTGCTGGCCTTCTCGTTGAGCTTCGACGACTTCATCATCACCAACTTCAACGCCGGTACGACAGTGACGTTCCCGATGTACGTGTGGGGCGCCGCCCAGCGGGGCATCCCACCGCAGGTCAACGTCATCGGCACCGCGATGTTCGCGATCGCGCTGCTGCTGGTCGGCCTCAGCTCACTGCGCGGACGCCGGGCCCGCCGCGCCAACCTGCTGGCCGGTACGACACCACAGGCGCGGCGGCCGTCATGACCGGGGGCCGGCGTGCTGGTCGACGCGGCTGTCCCGCCAGGGGCCGCTCGCCCTGGGCGCGGGGTCGACCGTCATGACGCCCACGCGTGCTTCTCGGGCGCTGGCCGACGCGGCGCCCGTGCCGTACTGGCTCGACCGCAGGGAACGGCCCGAACCGCTGCCGCCGCTCGTCGGGGCGCAGACCGCCGACCTGCTCGTCATCGGCGGCGGGTACGGGGGGCTCTGGGCCGCCCTGGAGGCCAAGCGCGCCGACCCGCACCGGGACGTGCTCCTCGTCGACGCCGGGACCTGCGGATGGGCCGCCTCCGGGCGCAACGGCGGGTTCTGCGCCGCCTCGCTCACCCACGGCCTCGCCAACGGTGTGGACCGGTTCCCCGAAGAGATCGGCGAGCTGGAACGCCTCGGCCGGCAGAACCTCGACGACATCGCCGACACCGTCGCGGAGTTCGGCATCGACTGCGACTTCGAACGCACCGGCGAGCTGGCCGTCGCCGTCGAGCCGTACCAGCTCGACGGGCTCGCCGCCGACGCGGAGCTGGCCCGCCGGTACGGCCACCGGGTGCGCCTGCTCGACCGCGACGAGGTACGCGCCGAGGTCAACTCGCCGACCTACCTGGGCGGCATGATCGACGCCGACCGGGTGGCGATGGTGGACCCGGCGAAGCTGGCCTGGGGTCTGCGCCGCGCCTGCGTCGAGGCCGGCGTACGCGTGCACGAGCACACCCGGGTCACCGGGCTGCGCGCCGACGGCGTCGCGCTGCGGGCGGACACCCTCGGCACCGATCCTGACGACCTGGCCCGCTCTGCCGACCTGGCCCGCTCTGCCGACCTGGCCGGCCCTGCCGCACCCGCCGGCCTGGCCGCACCCGCACCGGGCCGCCCCGGCGTTGTCCGCGCCCGCCGGATCGTGCTGGCCACCAACGCGTTTCCGCCGCTGCTGCGCCGGCTGCGCGCGTACGTGGTGCCCGTCTACGACCACGTCTTGATGACCGAGCCGCTCAACCCGGCGCAACGCGACGCGATCGGCTGGCGCAACCGGCAGGGGCTCGCCGACACCGGCAACCAGTTCCACTACTACCGGATCACCCGCGACGGGCGGATCCTCTTCGGCGGCTACGACGCCGTCTACCACTACGGCAACCGGGTCGCCCCGAAACTGGAGCAGCGCCCGGCCACCTTCACCACCCTCGCACAGCATTTCTTCACCACGTTTCCGCAGCTCGTGGACGTGCGCTTCAGCCACCGCTGGGGCGGTGTCATCGACACCTGCACCCGGTTCTGCCCGTTCTACGGGACCGCCTTCGGCGGTCGGCTGGCGTACGCCGCCGGGTACACCGGCCTCGGCGTCGGCGCGACCCGCTTCTCCGCCCGCGTGCTCCTCGACCTGCTGGCCGGCGGGAACACCCCGCTGACCCGGCTCGACCTGGTCCGCCGCAAGCCCCTGCCGTTCCCGCCGGAACCCGTCCGCGCGGTCGGCATCAATCTCACCCGCCGGTCGATGGCCCGCGCCGATGCGCGTGGGGGCAGACGCGACCTGTGGCTCCGTACTCTCGATCGTCTTGGTTTGGGGTTTGATTCCTGATGCGTGTCCTGCTCGTCGGCGCCGGTGGCGTCGGCTCCGCCGCCGTAGCCATCGCCGCCCGACGGTCCTTTTTCGAGACGATGATCGTGGCCGACCACGACCCGCAGCGCGCGGCCCGCGCGGTCGCCGGGCACGGCGGCCGTTTCGTCGCCGCCCAGGTCGACGCCTCCTCGGCCGACGCGATCACCGCGCTCTGCCGTGAACACCGGATCACCCACGTCCTCAACGCCGTCGACCCGCGCTTCGTCATGCCCATCTTCGACGGCGCGTTCGCGGCCGGTGCCGACTACCTGGACATGGCGATGTCGCTCTCGCGCGCCGATACGGGCGTGCGGCTCGGCGACGAACAGTTCGCGCAGGCCGAGGCATGGGTGGCGGCCGGTCGGCTGGCGCTCGCCGGCATCGGCGTCGAGCCGGGACTGTCCGACGTGTTCGCCCGGTACGCCGCCGATGAACTGTTCAGCGAGATCGACGAGATCGGCGTGCGGGACGGCGCGAACCTGACCGTCGACGGCTACGACTTCGCGCCCTCGTTCTCCATCTGGACCACCATCGAGGAGTGCCTCAACCCGCCGGTGATCTGGGAGGCCGACCGCGGCTGGTACACCACCGAGCCGTTCAGCGAGCCGGAGGTCTTCGACTTCCCCGAGGGGATCGGGCCGGTCGAGTGCGTCAACGTGGAGCACGAGGAGGTGCTGCTCATCCCGCGCTGGGTCAAGGCCCGCCGGGTCACCTTCAAGTACGGGCTCGGCGAGGAGTTCATCGACGTCCTGAAGACGCTGCACAAGGTCGGCCTGGACGGTGTCTCCCCGGTGCGGATCCGCGGGGTCGACGTGTCCCCGCGCGACGTGGTGGCGGCCTGCCTGCCCGACCCGGCCACCCTCGGGACGCGGATGCGCGGCAAGACCTGCGCCGGCACCTGGGTACGCGGGCTGGGCCCGGACGGACGGCCCCGGGAGGTCTACCTCTACCACGTGGTCGACAACGAGTGGTCGATGAGCGAGTACGGCCACCAGGCGGTCGTCTGGCAGACCGCGGTCAACCCGGTGGTGGCGCTGGAACTGCTCGCCACCGGCGTCTGGACCGGCGTAGGAGTCCTGGGCCCAGAAGCCCTACCCCCAGTGCCCTTCCTAGACCTGCTCACGAACTACGGATCCCCCTGGGGTCTCCGCGAAACCCCCACCCCCTGACCCCCCGTCCCCTGACCCCCGCCCCTGACCTCGTCGATCTTGCACTTTCTGCGGCGGCATCACTCGCTTATCGGGCATAACCTCGACAGCAAGTGCAAGATCGGCGAGGCTGGGGTGGTGGGTGACGGCTTGCTGACAGGTTCGCGGGGGTTGGGCTGGGGTTCTGGGGGGTGGTTTGCGGGGGTGCGGGATTTGGTCGTTTGGCGGGTATTTTGTGGGCGGGTGGCCGCACTATTGGCCCCGGCTCGACGGACCTAACGGGCCGGTCGACCTGTCGACTTGTCACCCCGCCGACTCGGTCGGCGATGCAGGTCGCGCCCACCGATTGATCGACGCCAGGCGAACGGCGTAGGCAACCAGCGCGACGGTGGATATTGCGGACAGTGGTTGCGACGACACTTCTCCGCGTGACGATGCAACCACCACCCGGGCCGGGGCATCCGCTGCCGTACGGCCCCGGACCGCAGCCATCCGCCGCCCCGAACTGGTTCCGCCGTGCCAGCCCGGGCCGCCGCGCCGCAGTGATTGTCGGTTCGGTGCTGCTCTCCGTCCTGCTGCTCTGCTGCGCCGGTACCGCCATCGTCGGCGCGCTGACCGGCGATCCGGACCCGAAGAGCACGGGCACCGCCGCCGACGAGGCGCAACGACCCGTCGCCGCGGCACCTGCCGAACCGACACCTGACGCGCTCGCCGAAGCCCAGTCCGCGGAGGCGGCACCCTCGGTCACCGCGGCGCCCACCCCCTCCAGTGCCGCGCCCGCGCCCGTGGTGCGGGTGACGACCGTGACCGAGCGTTCCGCCATCCGGCACGGTTCGCGCACCGTCAAGGACGCCTCGCTGGCCGAGGGCAAGCGGGTGGTCCGCACGAAGGGCGTGGACGGCGTACGGACGCTGACCTACGAGGTGACCACCACCGACGGCGTGCAGACCGGCAAGAAGCTGGTCAAGTCCACCGTGACGAAGCAGCCGGTCACCGAGGTCGTCGCCGTCGGCACGAAGAAGAAGTCCAACTGCGACCCGAACTACAGCCCCTGCGTCCCGATAGCCAGCGACGTCGACTGCGCCGGCGGCAGCGGCAACGGCCCGGCCTACGTCAGCGGAGTGGTCAAGGTGATCGGCGAAGACATCTACGACCTGGACCGCGACAACGACGGCTACGGCTGCGACTAACCCCGCCCTGAGTCGCCCCGCCCCCGCCCCCGCGCCCCGCCCCCGCCCCCGCGCCCCGCCCCGCCTCCGCCCTCGCCGATCTTGCACTTTCTGCGGTCACAATCCTCGTCAAGTAGGGCGTATCGACAACAGAAAGTGCAAGATCGGCGCGGGGGGTGGGGCGGGGGGTGGGGGGTGGGGGCGTGAGGGCTGGCGGCTTAGCACGTGCGGGTGTGGGGTGGGGGTTTTCCACAGAGGGCTTTGTTGTCCACAGGTTGTGGGGGCGGGGCGGCGCTTGTGGCCGGTGGGCGGTCAGCCTTTCGGCATGGCTGTTCAGTTGTGGCGTACGGATGCGCTGATGCGGGAACTCACCGTCGCGCGGATCCGCAGTCGGCTCGACCGCGAGAAGCTTCGGCGGGTCCGCAGGGGCGTGTACGCGGCTGAGTCCTGCGACGACGATGACCTGCTACGGGCGCTGATGCTGCGCCTCCCCGACGGGGCCATGTTGACCAGGCAGAGTGCTGCCCGCAGGCACGGCTTCGGCGTCTTGCGGGAGGATTTGGTGCACATCCAGCTTCCCGCGAATGTGCCGAAGCCTCGGCTGCCCGGGGTCGTCGTACACCGGTCGGTTCTGTCTGTTCGGCCGGTGCTCGTCGGCGGCCTTCCCTGCGTGCCGGCGGCCCGGTGTGCGGTGGACCTGGCGCGTGCCGTTCGGCGGCTCGACGCGCTGCCGGTGCTCGACGCGGCGCTCCGGTCCGGCGCGGTGAGCCAGGATGACCTGCTGACCGAGGTTTCCGCTCACGACGCGTTGCGCGGGGTACGGCAGGCCCGCCAGCTCATACTGCTGGCGGATGGCCGGGCCGAATGTCGGCAGGAGAGTCAGTTGCGACTGATCCTGGTTGACGGAGGGCTGCCTGCGCCCGAGCCTCAGCTGTGGGTCACCGATGGACTCGGCATCCCGCTCTACCGGCTCGACCTTGGATACCGGGAGCGGCGAGTCGGCGTGGAGTACGACGGCCTGTCGCACCTGGACCGCGATCGTCTTCGACACGATCGGGAGCGGGTCAACTGGCTGGACGCGTCGGGCTGGCGAATGCGCTACTTCACCGACCGTGACCTCTACCGCCGCCCCGAGTACGTCAAAGCCACGGTCCGCCGAGCCCTCTCGTGACCCCAGCGCGCTCCCACCTCGCCGATCTTGCACTTTCTGTGGTGACCAATACCCACAAGAGCGACATTTCAACAACACAAAGTGCAAGATCGGCGAGAGTGGGGGTGGGGCGCGCGGGAGCGCGGGAGCGCGGGGGGTGAACGGTTGGGGGGTTGTTTCCGTATCAGGGGGTGACGGACTTGGCTAGGGCGGGAGTTACGGCGATGAGGGTTCAGCGGAAGCATGTGCTGGCGGCTACCGTGGCGGTGGTTGCCGCCGCCGGGGTGGCGGTGGGGACCGGGTTCGGGTTCGCCGACACCGCTCCGGCACGGTCGTCCGTCTGCTCCGGCTCGGTGACGTTCTCGGCGGAGGGTGGAGCGCCGGCGGCTACGAGTGACAGGTTCCCGGTGGGTACCCGGCTGCGGGTGACCAACCTGGACAACAACCGCGCGGCCACGGTGACGGTGACCGGCCCGTCGGGCAGTTGTGTGCTGCTCAACGCCGCCGCCATGGAGCTGGTACGCGAACCGGGCAAGAACGTGATCCGCCGCAACGTGGTGGAGCGGTTGGACGGTGCGGCCGCCCAGCCCGCCCCCGGTGGGGTACGCCCCGGCGCCGCCTCGCCCGCCGCACCGCGTCCGGTAGCCGGCTCGGCCTGCTCCGGCGCGATCACCTTCTTCGCGGAGAACGCCGCCCCGGCGGCGACCAGCGGGCAGTTCCCCGTGGGTACGCGGTTGCGGGTGACGAACCTGGACAACAACCGGGCGACCACGGTGACGGTGACCGGCCCGTCGGGCAGCTGTGTGCTGCTCAACGCCGCGGCGATGGACCAGATCCGCGAGCCGGGCAAGAACCTGGTCCGCAACAACACCGTCGAAGTGCTGCGCTGACGTGGGTCGAGGGGCCCGCCGCCGGGCCCCTCCGCCGTGTCGACGCCGCGCTGAGGGGAGCGCCCGGGTCAGCCGAACGCCGCGTCGAGGATGTCCGCGCCCCGGATGAGGTCCGCGTCGGAGATGACCAGCGGCGGAAGGAAGCGCAACACGTTGCCGTACGTGCCGCAGGTCAGGGTGAGCAGGCCGGCGGCGTGGCACGCTGCCGAGATGGCCGCCGTGGCGCTCGGGTCGGGGACGAGGGTGCCCGGCTGGACCAGCTCCATCGCGAGCATCGCGCCGCGCCCACGTACCTCGGCGACCCGGGGGTCCCGCTCGGCGATGGCCCGCAGGCGAGGGGCCAGCACCGATTCGATCCGGCGGGCCGCGCCGGCCAGGTCCAGTTCGTGCATGGTCTCGATGGTCGCCAGCGCGGCGGCGCAGGCGATCGGGTTGCCACCGTACGTGCCGCCGAGCCCGCCCACGTGCACCGCGTCCATCAGCTCCGCCCGACCGGTCACCGCCGCGAGGGGCAGCCCGCCGGCGATGCCCTTGGCGAGGGTCACCAGGTCGGGTTCGACGCCCTCATGTTGGCAGGCGAACCAGTCCCCGGTCCGGCAGAAGCCGGTCTGGATCTCGTCGGCGACGAAGACCACCCCGGCGGCCGTCGCCCAGTCGCGCAGCGCGGGCAGGAAACCCGGCGCGGGTACGACGAAACCGCCCTCGCCCTGGATCGGCTCGATGAGCAGCGCGGCGACGTTCTCCGCGCCGACCTGCTTCTCGACCGTCTCGATGGCGCGTGCGGCCGCCTCGACGCCGGAGAGCCCGCCGTCGCGCAGCGGGTACGACATCGGCACCCGGTAGATCTCTCCGGCGAACGGCCCGAACCGGTGCTTGTACGGCATGTTCTTCGCGGTCAACGCCATGGTCAGGTTGGTCCGGCCGTGGTACGCGTGGTCGAAGACCACCACCGCCGGTCGTCCCGTGGCGTGCCGGGCGATCTTGACAGCGTTCTCCACCGCCTCGGCGCCGGAGTTGAACAGCGCCGACCGCTTCTCGAACCCGCCCGGCGTCAGCGCGTTGAGCTGCTCGCACACCGCCACGTACGACTCGTACGGCGCGACCATGAAGCAGGTGTGGGTGAACCGTTCGACCTGCGCGCGAACGGCCTCGACCACCTTCGGTGCGGAGTTCCCGACGCTTGTCACCGCGATGCCGGCGGCGAAGTCGATCCACTCCCGCCCGTCGACGTCGGTGATCGTCCCGCCCGCGGCGGTGTCCACGTAGGACCCAATGACACTGCCGACGCCACGGGCGACAGCCGCGCCCCGGCGCTTGTGCAGTTCCTCCGAACTCGGCATGGGTCAGCCCTCAATGTTGTGCATGACGTGCTTGATCCGGGTGTAGTCCTCCAGGCTGTAGACCGACAGGTCCTTGCCGTGCCCGGAGTGCTTGAACCCGCCGTGCGGCATCTCGGAGACGAACGGGATGTGCGTGTTGACCCAGACGCAGCCGAAGTCGAGCCGTCGGGTCATCCGCATGGCCCGGCCGTGGTCGCGGGTCCAGACCGACGCGGACAGGCCGTAGTCGACGCCGTTGGCCCAGCGCACCGCCTCGTCCTCGTCGGAGAAGCGCTGCACGGTGATGACCGGCCCGAACACCTCGTCCTGGATGATCTCGTCGGCCTGCCGCAGACCGGACACCACCGTGGGCGTGTAGAAGTAGCCGCGCTCGCCCTGCCGGGCGCCGCCGGTCTGGATCGCCGCGTGGTCGGGCAACCGGTCGACGAAGCCGCTGACCCGGGCGAGCTGGTTGGCGTTGTTCAGCGGACCGTAGAGCACGTCGGCGTCGTCCGGGGCACCGGTCTTCGTGGCGCGGGCCTGCTCGGTGAGCGCCGCCACGAAGTCGTCGTGAACGCCGGGACCGGCCAGCACCCGGGTCGCCGCCGTGCAGTCCTGCCCGGCGTTGAAGTAGCCGCCGACCGCGATGGCCTCGGCCGCCGCCGCCACATCCGCGTCGTCGAAGACCACCACCGGGGCCTTGCCGCCCAGCTCCAGGTGGGTGCGCTTCAGGTCGGGGGCCGCCGCGGCGGCCACCTCCATGCCCGCGCGGGTCGAGCCGGTGATCGACACGAGCTGCGGGGTCGGGTGGGACACGAGGGTACGACCGGTGTCGCGGTCGCCGCAGACCACGTTGAACACCCCCGGCGGGAAGAACTCGGCGGCGATCTCGGCGAGCAGCAGCGTCGACACCGGCGTGGTGTCCGACGGCTTCAGGACGACCGTGTTGCCGGCCGCCAGCGCCGGGGCGATCTTCCAGATCGCCATCATCAGCGGGTAGTTCCACGGGGTCACCTGGGCGCAGACCCCGATCGGCTCGCGCCGCACGTACGAGGTGTGCCCGGCCAGGTACTCCCCGGCGGAGCGCCCCTCCAACAGGCGGGCCGCCCCGGCGAAGAACCGGAACTCGTCGACCGCCGGGGGCAGCTCCTCATCGAGGGTGAGTTGGCGGGGCTTGCCGGTGTTGCGTACCTCGGCGTCCACCAGCTCGGCGGCCCGCGCCTCCACCGCGTCGGCGAGCTTGAGCAGCGCCCGCTGCCGCTCGGCGGGGGTGACCTCCCGCCAGCTCTCGAAGGCGGTGGCGGCGGCGTTCATCGCCGCGTCGACGTCGGCCGGGCCGGAGACCGGCGTCTGCGCGAACACCTCCCCGGTGCAGGGGTCGACCAGGTCGGCGTAGCCGCCGTCGGCCGGGTCGACGTAGGAGCCGTTGACGAAGTTGCGCAGCTGCTGCTGGTCACTCATGACGGGATCACTCCGAGGGGGCCGGGGGTGAGTCTGCGGCGGTTCTCGCAATCTGTCTGCCATCTTCGCTACTGAATCCGCAGCAGACAAGGGATGCGGCGACTGTTTCCGTCGACTGCTGTTCCGTCTACGCTGCACGTCGTGGAGCCCACACCCTTCTTCGTCGCCTCCCGTCCCGCCTCCGGTGCGGGCGAGTTGACCGTGCACCACCCGTACGACGGTCGCGCGGTGGGGCGTACCACCTTTGCCACGCCCGACCAGGTCGAGGCCGCTGTCGCGGCAGCGACCGGCGTGGCCGCGCAGGCCGCGGCCCTGCCCGCGCACGCCCGCGCGGCGGCCCTGGACCACGTCTCCCGGCGGCTCGCCGAGCGGGCCGACGAGGTCACGGCACTGATCACCGCCGAGAACGGCAAGCCGGTGAAGTGGGCGCGCGCCGAGGTGGGGCGGGCGGTCTCCACCTTCCGGTGGGCCGCGGAGGAGGCCCGACGCTTCTCCGGTGACCTGCAACGGCTCGACACCGACCCGGCCGCCACCGGCCGGATCGCCCTGGTCCGACGGGTCCCCCGGGGGCCGGTGCTCGGCATCGCGCCGTTCAACTTCCCGCTCAACCTGGTCGCGCACAAGGTCGCCCCGGCCATCGCGGTCGGCGCGCCGATCATCGTCAAGCCGGCCCCGGCGACGCCGCTGTCCGCGCTGCTGCTCGGCGAACTACTGGCCGAGACGGACCTCCCGGCCGGCATGTTCTCGGTGCTGCCGCTGCCGAACGACCGCGCCGCCGAACTGGTCGCCGACCCCCGGCTGCCGGTCGTGTCGTTCACCGGGTCCGGACCGGTCGGGGCCGCGATCCGGCGGCAGGCACCGGAGAAGCACGTGACGCTCGAACTGGGCGGCAACGCGGCGGCGGTGCTCTGCGCGGACTGGACGTCCGCCGACGACCTGGACTTCGCGGCGCAGCGCATCGCCACCTTCGCCAACTACCAGGCCGGGCAGTCGTGCATCGCCGTGCAGCGGGTGTACGTGCACCACGCGCTGTACGCCGACTTCCTGCCCCGCCTGGTGGCGGCGGTACGCGCGCTGCGCACCGGCGACCCCGCCTCCGAGGTGACCGACGTCGGCCCGATGGTCTCCGAGGACGCGGCCCGCCGGGTCGAGGCGTGGGTGTCCGAGGCGGTCATGGCGGGCGCGACGGTCGAGGTGGGCGGCGTGCGCACCGGCGCGTCGTACCCCCCGACCGTCCTCACCGGCGTGCCCGCGGACGCCAGGGTCGTCGCCGAGGAGGTGTTCGGGCCGGTACTGGTGGTCACCCCGGTCGCCGACGACCAGGCCGCGTTCGCCGCGGTCAACGATTCGGCGTACGGCTTGCAGGCCGGCGTGTTCACCCGGCGGCTGGACGTGGCCTTCGCCGCCGCCCGAGTCCTGGAGGTGGGCGGCATGATCGTCGGTGACGTGCCGTCGTACCGGGCGGACCAGATGCCGTACGGCGGCGTGAAGGGCAGTGGCGTCGGTCGGGAGGGGCTGCGCAGCGCGATGGACGACTACACCGAACCGCGCGTCATGGTGCTGACCGGGCTCGACCTCTAGGCGACGCGAGCTCTATTCGATGAACACCTTCACGGTGTCGGAGAGCCCGTCGTTGCGGTTGATGCCGACGAAGAATTCGCTTCCCACGTGGGTGACATCTTCGATCTCGTCGACCAGGTTGTTGCTCGGGACTCCGATGTCGCTCTCCACATCGCCACCCGACCAGTTGTACTGGTACACCCAGTTCCATCCGGTCGAGGGCGTCGAAGTGTTGATCGACTTGGTGTTCCAGATGTAGTTCTCCGAGCAGTCGATGCCCTGGTCGGAACGATTGTCGTGACTCGTCAGGTTGCTCTTGACCAGCGTCCAGCCACTGGTGAGCGCGCCGGCGCCGGGATGGGTCCACAGGCTGCCCAACCGGCGGGCCGCATACTTGCCGGCACCGCCGGCAGCCGTCGCGCTGTAGCAGAACCCGCTGATGTTGCCGATCGGCAGACGCACCTCACTGGTCGTGCCGATCGCGCCGTCGGCGTTCAGGCGAATGATCGTCACCTTGTCGCTCAGGAACGCCGACTGGCTTCCCTGGGCGGCAATCAGGGCCGGCCCCTGGCCCAGGTAGTTCGCGTTGTAGGCGAGGTCGTTGCCGTGGCCGAGGGTCGGAATGGAGGTCGGGGCCCCGGAGCAGACCCAGCTGGCGCCGTCCCAGGTCGAGCCGTCCCGCAGCCACCGGGACAGGACCGGCTCCGCGCCGGCCGCCTTCGTGAAGACGATGTAGAGCTGGCCGCCCGGCCCCGCCACCATGCCCTGCATGACCGTGCGACCGGCCTTGCACGCACTGCTGTTGGGGATGTCCAACCGGACCGCCCCACTCCGGTCGGTAGCAGCGGAGGCAGCCGCGGCCGGGGCGAGGGCGATGCCGACGGAGAGTGCGAGCACGGTGGCGACGCTCGATAGTTTCGTCAATTCGGTGTCTCTTCTCTAGGGGCGAGGCGAGAAGAGTGTATCGGTCAATATCAACTCGTCCAGGTGCCGTCGTCGCGCAGCCGGGCGGGGGCGCGGCCGAGCAGCAACGTGGTGAGCGCGGCGTCGATGCTGTCGCCGAGGAACCAGTCGCCGGCCTGGTCGAGGGCGAAGACCCGGCCCCGCTCGTCGACGGCGAGGATGCTGTCCTGCTGCTCGGTGCCGATGGGGAAGAGCCGTACGCCGAGCACCGCGCCGAGGTCGGCGAGCGTGTCGGCGGTGTGCGCGATCAGGTGCGGACGGATGTCGAAACGGGATATCCACACCTGCTCGCCCGGACCACGCCGGGCGCCGACCAGGCTGGGGAACGCGGTCAGCGCCTCCACGGCGGCCGGGAAGACCTCGTGCCGGTGCGTCCTCCCGGGCACGGCGGTGACGTCCCGTACCCCGGCCGCCGCCATGATCTGGTCACCGATGTGCGGTCGCCATCCCGCCGCCACCAGCGCGTTCGCCACCGCGGGTGGGAAGCGTCCCGGGTCGGGATCGGGCGCGGTCGGGGCGAGCCACGTCTCGGTGTAGGCCCGTGCCGCCTCCGGTAGGACGTTGGCGCGTACCAGGAACGCGATGCACGAGTCGCAGGGCAGTTCGGCGGCGCCGCCGGCCGGGTCGCCCGGTTCACGGATCCGGAAGATCTCGAAGCGGGCGGCGTCCAGCAGCGCGGCGGCCTCGGCCCGCCCCATCGGTTCGATGCCCTCGGCGGCCCGCCGGTGGTCGTACTCGTGCAGCACGTCGGAGACCACGATCAGCTCGGCGTGACACTCGACGCCGCGCACCAACTCGCCGGGCGGCCTCTCGTCCAGGTACGCGCGCACCAGCGGATGGTGGTTCAGGGTCGCCGGTCCTCTCGTGCCCTGGGCCGTCCAGATGCGACCGTCGAGGGTCAGGTGCGCCACCGTGTTCGGCGT
The DNA here is from genome assembly GCF_049315225.1 of Micromonospora sp. WMMD729. Taxonomy (NCBI): domain Bacteria; kingdom Bacillati; phylum Actinomycetota; class Actinomycetes; order Micromonosporales; family Micromonosporaceae; genus Micromonospora; species Micromonospora sp. WMMD729. The sequence goes on from NZ_CP186059.1 coordinate 787,188, forward strand.
CGGACCCCGATGGATCTCCCGGATCAGCAGGCTCGACGCGTCGACCGTGCGCGGTGCGGTCGGTCCGCTCGGCTGGCTGCGCCGGTACAGGTCCGCCACCACCGCGGCCGGCACCCGGGGCCAGGTGGTGACCGTGCCGGTGCGCTTGTCGATGACGGTCGTCGGCAGGTCGCCGGGGATCGCCCGCGCGCCGCTCGACACGATCGAGGTGACCACGAAGCCGAGGTCGAACTCGTCGACGACCGGGGTGCACTCGTGGCCGAGGCGCTGTGAGTCGCGCCGAGCCCAGGCGGACGCGAGCTGCTCGGCCTGCTGACGGTCGATCACACATCGAAACTACCGGACTACACGGATCGATGGCGGCCGGTATGGTCTTGGATACCGACGGTGACGGGAGGAGCGGCGGTGAGCGAACGCGTGGACCGGGACGCCAATCGCGAGCTACGAGCCCGATTCGACGATGTGTACGGCCAGTACCAGCAGCTCAGGTCCGGTTTGGACACTCTTGCGGCGCGGCTCGCCGAGCTACGGGTGACCCGCCGCTCGCCGGACGGTCACGTCACGGCGACGGTCGGCGCGCAGGGCCAGGTCATCGAGGTCGTCCTCGCCCCGGCCGTCTACCGGGTCCGCGACGCCGAGGCGCTGAGCCGGAAGATCACGGAGACGATCCGGGCCGCCGTGGCGGCTGCCACCCAGGCCACCCAGGACCTTGTCGCCGAGACCATGCCGGCCGGCGCCGGCTCGGCGGACTTCCTGCGTACCGGTGACTTCGGCACGTTGCTCGGTCGCGCCGACGCCGTACTCGGCCGTCGCGGGGGGCCGGCGTGACCGACGGGCAGCTCTGGCTGGACGCGTCCCGGGCCCGGCGCGGCGGCGCGGACCTGGCCCTCTCCGGCGAGGCGGTGACCGCCCGACGGGCGGCGGAGGGCGGCGAGATCGAGGCCGCCAGCGGCACCCGTCCTTGGGGGCGGGACGACATCGGCGCGGCGTTCGAGCGGAGCTACCGGGGCATCGAGCAGACCGTGCTGCGCGCCTGGGCGGGCGTCGGGCAGCGCCTCACCGAGCTGGGCACCGACGTGGCCAGCGCGGTCGACGCGAGCATGCGGACCGACCAGAGCAGCGCCGTCCGGCTCGACGGCACCGCCGACCAGCGCTGACGACGGGCCGACCCGGATGAGCGTGCTGCCCAGCCCGATTCCGCACCCGCTTGACTACGCGCCCTGGGACGTACCCGGGTGGATCTACGAGGCCCTCGACTGGGCGATCGGCGTGCAGTGGCCCGAGGGCGACGAGCGGGCCGTCTGGGACCTCGCGGACCGGTGGTACGCGGTGGCCGGCGTCCTCGCCGGCCCGCACGCCGACGCCGCCACGGCCGCCGCCGAGGTACGCAGTGGGTACGGCGGTGTCGGCGCTGTTGACGCCGCGTTCGAGGCGGCCTGGCGCGGTATCGCCGAGGGCGACGACGCGCCCCTGCCGGTGCTGCTCGCGGTCACCGCCGACCTGGGCCGGCTGGTCGAGGAGTGCGGCTGCGACATCGAAGGCGCCAAGATCGAGGTCTGGATCGAGCTGGGGATCCTGGTCGTCGAACTGCTCTCGGTGGCCGTGGCGGCGCTGCTCACCGCGGGGGCGGCCTCCCCGGCGGCCGGCGCGGCCGTCACCGCGACCCGGCTGCTCATCCAGCAGATCTTCAAGCGCCTGATGGGGCAGCTGGCCAGCAAGGCACTGCGGCGAGGGCTCAAGGAGGCCGGCGAGCGGGCGGCCAAGGAGGTCGCCAAGGGGGGCGTGCGTGGCCTCGCGAAGCGGGCCACCCGGGAAGGGCTGGAGGAGGCGGCCGAGGAGTCCGGGATCAGTCTCGCCACGCAGGCGTACCAGAATTCCACGGGCCGGGCCCACGGCGTCGACCTGACCGACCTGGGCGCATCGGCCGTCGGCGGGCTCGCCGGCGGTGCGGTCGCGCCGCTCGCCGGCCTGGGCCGCCACGCGACCGGCCGCGCCGCACGTGTCGGCGAGCACCTCGGCCGGGAGATGACCGGCGAAATGCTCGCCGAGAGCGCCGCCAGTGTCGCCACCGGGCAGGGCCTGGCCTCGGTCGACGACGTGGTACGCGCCGCCGCGTCCGGGGTCACCGGCTCGACGACGGCGCAGACCGACCACGCATTGCAGGCGCGGCTCCGCGCCCAGGCCGACGCGCTGACCGGGGCGTCCCTGCCCGGCCCGTCGCTGCCGATCCCACCCCCGCCCGCGGAACTCACGGCGTCCGCGCCGGTGTCGTCTGCGTCGGTGGCGTCCGGGCCGCTTTCGCCATCATCGGCGTCGACGGGGGATGGTGCCGGAGCGGTGGGCGCGAACGTCGCCGGTGAGTCGGTGCCGGCAGCGGCGAGCGTCCAGGGCGTTCCCGCCGACGGGCACGGCGCGGGTCCCGCAGTGTCGGAGGTGGGGCCCTCGGCCGTTGCGGAGCCGGGCCATCCCGCCGTCGCGGCCGCACCGACACTCTCGGGGGTCACCGCGCCCGTCGCCGGCGTTGTCGACGCGGTCGGCGGACCAGGTGTCGGCGTCACCCCGGCGCTCACCCCGGCGGCGATCGACCCGGCGGGCGTCAGCGGTTCCGTACCCCCGTCGGCAGGTCTACCCGGGGCCACCTCGGCCGTGTCGCCGCCGGTCTCGGCGGCCCCGCTGCCCCCAGCGGTCGGGCCGTCGTCGGGCCCGCTGCCGTCGGCGGCCGGGTTCCCGTCGGCCTCCGTGGCCTCGTCGGCATCCGTGATGTCCTCGACCGGGCCGGTGTCGGCGTCCCCGCCAACGGCCGTGGGGGCGGTGCCTCCGGTCGGCTCGGCGGCCGCGAGCACCACCGGGCTCCCGACGCCGAGCGCGTCCGCCGGCCCTGCCCCGGCCATCGCGACGCCGGTGGTGTCCCCGGTCACGTCGACCGGGACGACGGCCGGCCTGCCAACTGACGCCCTGACCAGACCGGGCGCAGTCGGGAGCCCACCGGTCGGCAGCGCGGTGGCCGCGCCGGCGGGCCGACACTCCGCGCCCGAGCGGGAGGCGGTCGCACCGGCCCGCGTACCCCGGCAGCGAACGGGCGGCCGCAGGTCCGCGCCCGTCGACGTGGTGGCGTTCGGCGAGCCGGTGGAGTCCACGACCGACCTCGACGACTGGTACGCGGCCCAGTGGCTGGCCGAGGCGGAGGCCGCCGAGCGGCGGCGCTACCAAGGCCACTTCGAGGCGCAGCGGATCGGGTTCGAGAACAACCGCCGGCAGGCCGAGGCCACCCGGCTGCGGGCGCGGGCGGCGGAGCACGACCGCCGGGCCGTCGAGTACGCCAACTATGCCCGACAGCTGCACCGGACCGGTCACCGGCAGTGGGCCGACGGTTGGCAGCGGGCGGCGAACGACGAGACACGCGCGTACGCCCACTGGCGTGACCTGGCCAACGACGTACTGGCGGGGGTCACGGCACCGCCGGTCATCGACCTGGCCGACGGCGCCTTCGCGCACGCCAACAGCGACGTGGGCGCGCTCGCGCTCGGCGCGGTGGAGACCGGCGGCCCGTCCCGGCTCACCGGTGACGACGTTCCCCCGCCGATCGACGACTCCCGTCCGTACGGGCAGCCGGGCGGGCTCCGGCCGCCCCTCGCGCTGCACCAGGTCGACGTCGAGCGACAGATGCCACGTGAGCGCGACGGCACGATCAGACGTACCGCCGATCCGCGCCAGGGCGGCTGGTTCCGCCTGTTGAACGACGGCGGTCCCCAGGCCGACGCCACCCGTGGCATCAACTGCCTGGACTGCACCCTGTCGCTCTTCGAGACGTGGGTGCACGGTCGGCCGCGAGTGTCCGCGCCGCGCACCTTCGACGGCTACCTGAACGGTGACATCCGCCGCCCGATCCGCGGCGAGGCGGGCGGGCCGGGCCGGGTGGAGGACGTCACCGGCGGCCGCTTCCAACGCGTACTCGCACCCGGCCAGCCGCCCGACCCGGCACAGGCCCGACAGGGGTACGCCAATCTGCACGACCAACTGCTGCTGGGCGGCCACGGCAGCTACGCGTTCCTGATCACCGAGTGGGCCGGTGGCGGCTCGCACGCCTGGGTGGCACTGAACCAGAACGGCACGATCCTCTACGTCGACCCGCAGACCGGCCTCGTCCGCGACCGACCGCTGTATCCCGACGTGGTCGGCATCGACGCGCTCGTACTGGGCGGAGACGGCCGTCCGATGCCGCTCGGCGGGCTGCCCCGGGGCCGGTTCAGTGAACGCCCCGACCTGCCGACCCATCCACCCGGATACGACGACGGCGGCCACGGCGACCCGTACATCAACCGGATGTACCTGCTGCTGGACGGGCCCGGCTCGGCGCCGGACGGCTTGCCCTCCGATGCTCGCGCAAGTCAGCCACTCGCGCACGCCGGCAGTCTTGACGAGGTCTTCTCGGCCGGGATGAGTCCCGGAGACTTCGCGAGGGCGGTCGATCCGTCCAGCCTCCGGCGGCTGGTGCCCAGCCTCGACGACGCGGGCGCGCAGGACGTGGCGCGGCTGTTCGCCGACACCCGGGTGCGCGACATGCTGGACAATGCCCTGCGAGAGCCACCACGTAATGAGCCGAAGCTGGCCGAGACGTTGGCCCGGCAACTGGCGCAGGCACCGGATCTGGCACGAATCATCCTCGCCACGCCCGAACTGGCGAACTCACTGACGGCTCGCCCGCTGACGCTGCACCACCTGGCGAGCCATCAACAGGCCATCGACGCCCTCGCCGACGTGCTGAACGACATCACCACGCGGGGAGCCTTCGAGGTTGCAGGGTCGGAAGGGCCCGTAAGAGTTGTGACCGCTCCACGGCAGACACCGCTGACGGATGCTCAGCGGATGATCAGCGCGAGTATCCAGGTACCTGATGACCCGCCTGTCCAACCGGGATTCGACAAGCGTCGCCAAATCGACCCGATCTATCGTCAGCACTACCTCGACAGTCTCTACAGGATGGCGGCGGTTGCTCAGACAGAGCTGAATCAGCTTGCGGTTTCTCTTGCCCACCTCGATGAGCGCCGCGTTGGCGAGCCTGGGTGGCGTACCCAGCCGAAGGATCGGAGGCGTGCCGAGGACAAGATCGCCAAGCGTCAGGGCGACGCCTCCCGTTTGCTCGACCTGGCCGCTGCGAAGGTCGAATTTCGGTCGCTCGACGACCTGTACGGGGCTCTGGAGCGGTTACGCGGTCACCGTGATGTCGAAATCGTCAGCTGTGATGATCGATTCATATCACCGGAGGACAGCGGCTACCGGGACATACAACTCGTCCTCAAGACGCCGAGCGGGCACCTCGCGGAGTTCCGTCTGCACCTGGCGGCGCTGGATGCGGTAGCGGTCTGGGAGCATGCGCTGTATGAGGTACGCCGCGACATCGACGCCTTGGCCCGCATTGAGGATCGAGAGTTGACGGGACGCGAGGCCGCGATTGTGGATGGCATCCTCCAGCGCGAGCAGCAGTTGTTCTGGGAAGCACTCCAATCGACCTACGAGGAGAACACCTAGTGGTGCAGATGCCCGGTCTGGTTCTTCCGTCCTACTACCTCTACCACCAGTCTCCCGTCAAGATCGTGAAGACACCTGACGGTGGTGCCCGGGTGTGGCGGGTTGCAATCGACACGGGAGGCTGGCAGGCGAAGAATGACCTCTTCACGGAGATTGTCTTCGACGTCGGTGGAGATGTTTTCCGGCGCACCCCAGAGGAGTTCGTGCAGGAAGTGGAGCGGTTTCGCGCTCACTACCTCGAAGGCGAAGGCCCGGTCTTCGCTCTGTACGAGACCGTGCAGGCACTCAGGGATGCCGCCAAGGCCGAGGGGCGGCACCTGACGCCGCGCGAGCAGGCTCTCATCCGGGGGATCCGGCAGCGGTCGTTCGTGATGTTCGAGGAGCAGCTTCGGGCGGCGGGCGACCCGGGCGCGGACCCGGACATCGCCCGCGGAACGTAGGGATTGCGCGCCGACCGCATCGACGGAAGGCTGGATTAGTCGGCGCAAAGCGCGATCGACACCGGATCGCCGAAGTGGCGGTTTCCGCCTTGGCGGGATGGCGCGACATCGCCGACGTGGAGTCGATCATGACTGGACGCGCGATGGGCATCAGCGAGCGTATCGACGAAGAGGGTGGGTCAGGGATGGCCGAGGGGTTCGACGTCCGGTTGACACGGGCACAGGAGCGCTACGAGCAGGCGGTCTTCGGTGGTGACGCGACGTCGTTGCCCGCGGCCGAGCGGGATCTCGTGGCGTTGGAGGCGGACACCGCCCTGGCCCGTGGGCGGTTGTTGCACGCCCGGTTCCTCGAGACCGGCGTCGAGGACGCGGCCGAGCTGTCGCTCTTCGAGCGGGCGGCGCAGCTCTACCGCGAGGTGGGCGACGCCCGTGGCGAGGGTGAGGCGCTGTTTTGGGTGGGCACGGTCCACCAGGTGATCCGGCAGGACCAGGCCACCGCCGACCGGGCCTTCGCGCGGGCGCGTGAGTTGGCGACGGAGGCGGGGGACGAGCTGACCCTGTCGTACGTGCTGCGGCACCTCTGCTTCGGCGAGCAGGCCGCCGGTCGGGTCGAGGCGGCGCGGGAGTTGTTGGAGGAGTCGACGCGGCTGCGCCGGAAGCTGTCCTTCACGCCGGGGGTCGCGGCGAACCTGATCGGGCTGGCGGACCTCGCGGCGAGCGACGGTGACCGGGACGCGGCCCGTGGTTTGCTCGACGAGGCCACGTCATTGGCCGCCGACAGTGGCGCGCACGGCATCGCCCGGTGGATCGACGAGGCCCGCGACGAGCTGAAACTCGCCTGACCCCAGCCCGGCAGGCGCGATCCGGTGTGCCCGGTCGGCGGGTGCCGGAGATCCGGCGGCACGACGGCCAGCCACCCGCCGCGCGGCGGCAGGCGGCACGATGGCCACCACGCACCGCGCCTCGGCAGGCAGCACTACGGCCAGCTACACGGCGCGCCCCGGAGATCCGGCGGCACTGCGGCCAGCCACCCGCGCCGCGCCTCGGCGGGCGGCCCGCGTGGTTGGCCGTGCTGATTAACATCGGTCCATGGCGAATTTCACGACCGACAGCGGCAGGGCGCGTCTCTGGGGGTGGCCGGTCGGCCTTCTGTTCGGCTTCGCGATCGGCATCCCCTCGTTTGGCCCTGCGGGCGGCGTGGCCTTCGGTGTCGCCATGGCCGTCGCCTTCGGGGTGGCCTTCGGTGCCTCCGCAAAACGAGCGGACGGCGATGGGGCCGAGGATGGCAGCGCGCCGCGGCCGTCCGGTAAGGACAGGTCGGACAACGTGTGATCGACTCGACGTCGCCGATATCGGGGTGTCCGGGGGCACGGGATACCGCGACATCGCCGAAACCGAGTGGATCAAGGATGGCGCTGACCCGGCCGCCGCGCTCGGTCGCGGAGGCGGTGGCCGTACAGGAGGAGTTGCGGCCCCTCGTCGACCTGGTCGGGCCCGGTCCGGCCGCGCCGGAGACGGTGGCCGGCCTGGATGTGGCGTACGCCGAGAGCGGCGACCTTCTCGCGGCGGCGGTGACCGTGTTGGACGCCCGGACGCTGGCCGTGGTGGACTCGGCGGTCAGCGTGGGCCGGCCCGCGTTCGACTACGTGCCGGGGCTGTTCGCCTTCCGCGAGCTGCCGGCTCTGCTCGCCGCCCTGGACACCTTGACGACCATCCCGAACCTGCTGGTCTGTGACGGACACGGGGTGGCACATCCGCGCCGGTTCGGACTGGCCTGTCACCTCGGGGTGGTCACCGGCCTGCCGGCGATCGGGGTGGGGAAGACGCCGCTGATCGGCGAGTGGGTTGCGCCGGCCGCCGAGCGGGGCGCCTGGTCGCCGCTGCGTGACGGGGGCGAGGTGGTGGGTCGGGTGGTGCGTACCCGGGACGGGGTGAAGCCGGTCTTCGTGAGCGTCGGGCACCGGATGAGTCTGGAGAACGCCACCGCCCAGGTGCTCGCGTTGACTCCGCGCTACCGCCTCCCCGAGACGACGCGCACCGCCGACCGGCTGTGCCGCGACGCTCTCGCCGAGGCCGGACACGACGGAGCGCGGGCCGGACACGACGGAGCGCGGGCCGGACACGACGGAGCGCGGGCCGGACACGGCGGAGCGCGGGCCGGACCCGCTGACGAGCGCCGGTCGTAAACCGTAACGCCGCACACATGCCGGCCGCTCTATGACAGGTGGTGAAAGTGGTCCGGTAGTAGCCTGACCGGCGGACCCCACCCGGGGAGGAACGGTGAGGTGATCATGAAGCTGCGTCGACGCGCCGCACGGCTCGCGACGGTCTGCGGCCTGCTGGTCGGCCTGGTGATGCTCGGCGCGTCACCCGCGCTGGCCGACGAGGACTCGGTCCGGGTGGGTGCGGCCAGCAGCTTCGCCGCGGGTGGTTCTCCCCAGGGTGTGAACGTCGCGGTGCGTAAGCGCTCCGAGGGATGCGTCCTGCTGCGCACCGCACTGGCGCTGCGCCTCGAGGGTCTTCAGCCGGACCAGGTGGCGGTCCAGGTCAACGCGGGCGGGCGCTGGTTTCCGGTAGCCGTCTCCGGCGGTGGTGGCAGCGTGGCGACCGGGCAAACCTCGCCGGCCAAGCCGACGCTGTGCAAGGGCAAGGGGATCACCGTGCGGTACCGGGTGGCGTTCGCCGCCGGTGCGCCGGGTGGTCGGCTCGCGGTGACCGGCGTGGGGGTCACCGCCGCCGGTCAGGAACTCGGTCGCGGCAGCGACACGGCGCGGGTGACAGGTGGCCGCACGTCCGCGTCGCCCACCCCCACGCCGTCGAAGAAGCCCACCCCGACACCGAGCCCGACCGAGGTCGCGGCGGGGGGCGAGGTGGTGGACCCGGCCGCACTGAGCGCGACCACCGGCGCACCCTCGCCAACGGCCGTGGCCGCCGAGTCCGGCGGTGGTTCGCTGATCATGTTCTTCGGCATCGCGATGGTGGCGGTCGGCGCGCTGCTGATCGTGTTCCTGGTCCGCCGTTCCCGGCAGGACCGCACCCCGACCGACGAGCCCGGGCCGCTGCCGGGCAACCCCGGTGGGACCACCTACCGCGCCGGCGGTGGGTCGCCGGCCGCGCCCGGTCACCCCGGCCCGGTGTACGGCCAGCAGCCGCCGGCCGTGCCCGTCCAGCGGCCCACCTCCGGGGGTGTCTACGGGGCGCGACCCGCCGCGCCTGGGCCGGACGCCACTCAGGTCATGCCGGGCCTCCCCGGCGGTCCGGGTGCTCGACCACGACCCGATGACCCGGAGGGCGGCGACCACACCGTGTTCATGCCCCGGCTCCCCGGCTGAGCGGGGCCGGGCCCGGCCGCTCCGATACGCTCAGGTTTGTTGGAAACCTGCGGCCAAGGAGCGGAACTAGTGTCTGATCTGTCCCAGATCGTCAAGGCGTACGACGTCCGAGGGACGGTGCCGGACCAGTGGGACGAGCGGGTCGCCGAGGCACTCGGGGCCGCCTTCACCCAGCTGCTCAACGCCACTGACGAGCCCGGTGACGCCGTTGTCATCGGGTACGACATGCGGGCCAGCTCGCCCGGCCTGGCGTCCGCCTTCGCCGCCGGGGTACGGGCCGAGGGGCGCTCGGTGATCGAGATCAAGCTCGCCTCCACCGACCTGCTCTACTTCGCCTCCGGCTCGCTCGGCCTGCCCGGTGCGATGTTCACCGCCAGTCACAACCCGGCGCAGTACAACGGCATCAAGATGTGCCGCTCCGGCGCCCGGCCGATCGGGCAGGACAGCGGGCTGGCGGAGATCCGCGATCGGGCCCAGGCGATGCTGGACTCGGGGGCGTCCCGCCCGGCGGGCGAGCCGACCCGGCCGGCCGAGCGGCGCGACCTGCTGCCCGACTACGCCGCGTACCTGCGCAAGCTGGTCGACCTCTCCGGCATCCGGCCGCTGAAGGTGGTCGTCGACGCCGGCAACGGGATGGGTGGCTACACCGTCCCCACGGTGCTCGGTGAGGCCGCGCTGTCGGCCCTGCCGCTGGAGATCGTGCCGCTCTACTTCGAGCTGGACGGCAGCTTCCCCAACCACGAGGCGAATCCGCTGGACCCGGCGAACCTGGTCGACCTCCAGCGGGCCGTGGTCGAGCACGGCGCCGACATCGGCCTGGCCTTCGACGGCGACGCCGACCGCTGCTTCGTGGTCGACGAGCGCGGCGAGCCGGTCTCGCCGTCGGCGATCACCGCGCTGGTCGCGGCACGCGAGCTGGCCAAGCACCCGGGCTCCACGGTGATCCACGGCCTGATCACCTCCAGCGCGGTCGCGGAGATCATCCGCGAGCACGGTGGCGAGCCGGTGGTGGCCCGGGTCGGGCACTCCTTCATCAAGGCCGAGATGGCCCGGACCAACGCCGTCTTCGGCGGGGAGCACTCCGCGCACTACTACTTCCGGGACTTCTGGTTCGCCGACACCGGCATGCTCGCCGCGATGCACACGCTGGCCGCGCTGGGCGAGCAGTCGCTGCCGCTCTCCGTGCTGGCCGGCGAGTACGAGCGCTACGTCGCCTCCGGCGAGATCAACTCGACGGTCGCCGACCAGGCCGCGGCGGTTGCCGACGTGCGGGCCGCGTACCCGGAGGCGACGGCCGACGAGATGGACGGGCTGACGCTGCGCTTTCCCGACGGCGCCTGGTTCAACCTGCGCGCCTCCAACACGGAGCCGCTGTTGCGGCTCAACGTCGAGGCGCCCACCCGCGAGCGGATGGTCTCGCTCCGGGACGCGGTGCTCGACCGCGTTCGCCGATAAGATCGCCTGCGCCGGTCGGCACCGCCGTCGGTGACCCGCACTCGTGGAAGGAGCCGTGCCATGGCCCTGGATCCGCAGTTGCTCGAGATCCTCGCCTGCCCGGACACGCACCACGCCCCGCTGACGTACGACGCGGAGGCGCAGACGTTGACCTGCACGGAGTGCGGCCGGATCTTCGAGGTCCGTGACGACGTGCCGGTGCTGCTCCTCGACGAGGCGCGTGGCGGCCCCGGGCAGCAGTCATGATCGACGGTACGGCCGGGGTCAGCGGGCGGCGCGACGCCGACGAGGCCCTGCTCGACAACCCGAGCGCGCTGGCCGAACACGACCCGGGCGACATGCTGCGGCACACCGCCTCGGCCGGTGCCCAGGTGCGCGAGAGCGCGGCACTGGCCGCCGAGGCGAACCTCGCGGTGCTCGCCGACGACGGGCGGCCCCGGGCCGTCGTGATCGCCGGCATCGGCACCGCGGGGCGTACCGGTGACGTGTTGGCCACGGTCGCCGGGCCGCGCTGCCCGGTGCCGATCATCGGGCACCGCAGCGCCGGCGTACCCGGTTGGGTGGGCGCCGCCGACGTGGTGATCGCGGTGAGCGCGTCCGGTCGCAGCCCGGAGGCGCTCGGCGCCGCCGAGGCCGCGCACCGGCGCGGCGCCCGACTGGTCGCGGTGGGCGCACCGGACTCGCAGTTGCAGTCGGTGGCCGAGCGGGCCCGCGCGCCGTTCATCCCGGTGCCCCGACGGGCACCGGCCCGGGCCAGCCTCTGGGCGCTCACCGTGCCGGTCCTGCTGGCGGCGCGGTCGCTCGGCCTGGTGAAGGTCAACGAGGCGGACCTGGCGGAGACGGCGGCCCGGCTCGACGCGGACGCCGACCGCTGCCGCTCGGCCGCCGAGTCGTTCGTCAACCCGGCCAAGTCGTTGGCGTTGGGCCTGGCCGGCTCGATTCCGATCGTGTGGGGCTCGTCGCCGCTGGCGACCGTCGCGGCCCGCCGGTTCGGCGACACCCTGTCCGCGAACGCCCGCTACCCGGTGGTCACCGGTGCGCTGGGCGAGGCCGGGCGGGGGCGGGTCGGTCTGCTGGACGGCGTCTTCGGCGGCCTGGCCGAGGGCGAGCGGGACATCTTCGCCGACCCGTCGGAGGACGACGGTGACGGCACGCGGCTGCGGTTGGTGCTGCTGCGGGACGGCGGGCTGAACGCCGAGGACGACACGGACGAGCCGCTCGCGGTCGAGGAGCGCCGCGCGGACGCGGTGCAGACCCTCGCCGAGCGCCGTGGCGTGCGGTGCGACGTGGTGACCGCCGAGGGCGGATCGGCTCTGGAGCGGTTGGCCTCGCTGATCGCCGTACCGGATTTCGCCTCGATCTATCTTGCTCTGGCACACGGGTTGGACCCGATGGCCGTACCGGCCATCACCGAGATGAAGGAGCTGTCGAACCAGTGAACGTACCCAGGGGGCGGCGCTACACGTACGTCACCACGACGCGAAGCGGAGTGGCGGCGTGAGCGCGAACGGCGGGACGAAGGCGATCGTCGCCGCCCTGCTGGCGAACGTCGGCATCGCCGTCACCAAGTTCATCGCGTTCCTGCTCTCCGGGTCCTCGTCGATGCTGGCCGAGGCGGTCCACTCGGTCGCCGACTCCGGCAACCAGGGTCTGCTGCTGCTCGGTGGCAAGCGGGCGAAGCGCGCGGCCACCCCGGAGCACCCGTTCGGGTACGGCCGGGAGCGGTACATCTACGCGTTCATCGTGTCGATCGTGCTGTTCAGCATCGGTGGCCTGTTCGCCCTCTACGAGGCGTACCACAAGTGGTCGGATCCGCACGGCATCACCGAGTGGCAGTGGCTGCCGGTGGCGGTGCTGGTGGTGGCGATCGGCATGGAAGGGTTCTCCTTCCGGACGGCGATCAAGGAGGCCAACCACATCCGGGGCGAGCAGTCCTGGGTGCGGTTCATCCGCCGGGCCAAGGCGCCGGAGCTGCCAGTGGTCCTCCTGGAGGATTTCGGTGCGCTCATCGGTCTGGTGTTCGCGCTGTTCGGCGTGAGCATGACGCTGGCCACCGGGAACGGTCGGTGGGACGCCGCCGGCACCGCGATGATCGGCATCCTGCTGGTGGTCATCGCCGTCGTGCTGGCCATCGAGACCAAGAGCCTGCTTCTCGGTGAGGGTGCCGACCCGAAGGACCTGGCCGCTATCGCGCGGGCTGTCACCGAGGGCCCCGAGGTGGAGCGGATCATCCACATGAAGACGCTCTACCTCGGTCCGGAAGAGCTGATGGTGGCCGCGAAGATCGGCGTACCGGCCTGTGAGAGCGCGCACGAGCTGGCCAAGGGCATCAACGCCGTGGAGGCGCGGATCCGGACCGCCGTGCCGATCGCCCGGGTCATCTACCTGGAGCCGGACATCTACAGCGTCGCCGCCGCCGAGGCCGGCACCGGCGCCGCCGCCGACACCGCCGTACCGCAGCCCCAGGAGCCGGCGGGCGAGGCGGTCGGGCGACCCGGGGTCTGAGACGGTGGAACCGCTGTACGGACCGATCCGGGACTACGCCTGGGGGTCCCGCTCCGCCATCGCGCTGTTGCAGGGGCGTCCGGTGCCCAGCCCCGGCCCGGAGGCGGAGCTGTGGTTGGGCGCCCACCCGGGCGCCCCGGCCAGCGTGGAGCGTGCCGGGGCCCGGGTGAGCCTCTGTGACCTGGTCCGCGACGAGCCGGGGCAGTGGCTGGGGCAACGGGTGGCCGGGCGGTTCGGCAGCCGGTTGCCGTTCCTGCTCAAGGTCCTCGCCGCCGACTCGCCGCTGAGCCTGCAGGCCCACCCGGACGCGGAGCAGGCCCGGGCGGGGTTCGCGGCGGAGGCGGACCGCCCGACGTCCGAGCGCAACTACTCCGACCCGCACCACAAGCCGGAGTTGCTGGTCGCGCTCACCCCGTTCGAGGCGCTCTGCGGGTTCCGCGATCCGGTGGAGTCGGCCGAGGCGCTCGCCGCGTTCGGCGTACCCGAGTTGACGCCCGTGGTGGACGCGCTGCGGAACGGACCGGCGGGCCTGCGCACGGCGGTGGGGACGCTGCTCGGCTGGCCGGCCGCGGAGCGCGACGGGCTGCTGCGGGCGGTCATCTCGTCGCCGGCCGACGGCCCGGACGCCGAGTTGGCCCGCCGGCTGGCGAAGGCATATCCGGGCGACCCCGGCGTGCTGGTGGCGCTGCTGCTGCACCATGTGCGGCTGGTGCCGGGCGAGGCGATCTGGATGCCCGCGGGCAACCTGCACGCGTACCTCAGCGGCTGTGGCGTCGAGATCATGGCGGCCAGCGACAACGTGCTGCGCGGCGGTCTCACCCCGAAACGGGTGGACGTGGACGAGTTGGTACGGGTGCTGCGCTTCGAGGTGCTTGACGATCCGGTGCGCGCCGCCCGCCCCGTCGCTCCCGGGGTGGACTGCTGGGCGGTGCCGGTGGACGACTTCGCGCTGCACCGCGTGCGGGTGGGCGCGGACGTGCCGGAAGCCACCCTGGCGCTGCCCGGCCCCCGGGTGGTGCTCTGCGGCGCGGGCTCGGTGACGGTCGACGACGGGGCCGGCGCGCTGACGCTGGCGTCGGGCGAGGCGGCGATCGGCACGGCGGCCGGCGAGCCGCTGCGGATCACCGGTGACGGTGAGGCGTACGTGGCGACGTCCGGACTGCGCTGACTCGCCACAAGTCCGACTTTCCCGGAATAGCTTGACTCGGCGCTGGCTGAGTGTGAACCTATGAGTACGCAGCGTTATCGCGACGACGGTCCGGCAACGTGCGGGGAACCAAACCGGGGGGATGCGCGGGGCGGGCGGAGGTGGGCAGCGGGTCTGTCCACCACCGACCGCCCCGTGCGCTGTCCGCTGCCCGTCCCCCGGCGGCCGTCGCCGGCGCGCGTAAGGTGGAGGATCGGCGTAGACATCGTTCGACAGGAGCTTTCATGACCAGCACCCTCCCGGCGGCCGCCAGCGGTACGCCGTCCGAGGCCCGGCCGAGCACGCTCGCCGAGGGCGACTTCAAGGTGGCGGATCTGTCGCTCGCCGAGTTCGGGCGCAAGGAGATCCAGCTCGCCGAGCACGAGATGCCCGGCCTGATGGCGATCCGGCGGGAGTTCGCCGAGGCGCAGCCGCTCGCCGGCGCGCGGATCACCGGCTCGCTGCACATGACCATCCAGACCGCCGTCCTGATCGAGACGCTGGTCGCCCTCGGCGCGCAGGTCCGCTGGGCGTCCTGCAACATCTTCTCCACCCAGGACCATGCCGCCGCCGCGATCGTCGTCGGCCCGAACGGCACCCCCGAGGCTCCCGCCGGCGTCCCCGTGTACGCCTGGAAGGGCGAGACGCTGCCCGAGTACTGGTGGTGCACCGAGCAGGTGCTCCTGTGGCCGGACGGCCAGGGCCCCAACATGATCCTCGACGACGGCGGCGACGCCACCCTGCTGGTGCACAAGGGCGCCGAGTTCGAGAAGGCCGGCGTCGTACCGCCGGTCGAGTCCGCCGACTCCGAGGAGTACGCGGTCATCCTCGAACTGCTGCACCGCTCACTGGGCGAGGACGGCCAGCGCTGGACCCGGGTCGCCGCCGGCATCAAGGGCGTCACCGAGGAGACCACCACCGGCGTGCACCGCCTCTACGAGATGCACCGCGCCGGCACGCTGCTCTTCCCGGCCATCAACGTCAACGACTCGGTGACCAAGAGCAAGTTCGACAACAAGTACGGCTGCCGGCACTCCCTGATCGACGGCATCAACCGGGCCACCGACGTGCTGATCGGCGGCAAGATGGCGGTCGTCATGGGCTACGGCGACGTGGGCAAGGGCTGCGCCGAGTCGCTGCGCGGCCAGGGCGCCCGGGTCGTGGTGACCGAGGTCGACCCGATCTGCGCCCTTCAGGCGGCGATGGACGGCTACCAGGTCGCCACCCTGGACGACGTGGTCGAGCAGGCGGACATCTTCATCACCGCGACCGGCTGCTTCGACGTCATCACCAACGAGCACATGGCCCGGATGAAGCACCAGGCCATCGTCGGCAACATCGGCCACTTCGACAACGAGATCGACATGGCCGGCCTGGCCAAGCGCTCCGACGTCGAGCGGGTCAACATCAAGCCGCAGGTCGACCTGTGGCGCTTCGCCGACGGGCACGCCGTCATCGTGCTGTCCGAGGGACGTCTGCTGAACCTGGGCAACGCCACCGGGCACCCGAGCTTCGTCATGTCGAACTCGTTCGCCAACCAGACGATCGCCCAGATCGAGCTGTTCACCAAGACCGAGGACTACCCGATCGGCGTCTACGTGCTGCCCAAGCACCTGGACGAGAAGGTGGCCCGCCTGCACCTGGGCGCGCTCGGCGCGAAGCTGAGCACGCTCACCAAGGAGCAGGCCGCGTACCTGGGCGTGTCCCCGGAGGGCCCGTTCAAGCCGGACCACTACCGCTACTGATCGCACTCCCCGCACCGGGTCGGCTGTTCCACAGCCGGCCCGGTGCGTCGTTCCCGCCCCACCCTCCGCCCCCGCCCCCGCCCCGCCCCCCGCCCCCGCGATCTTGCAGTTTCGGTTGGTGATTTGCGCCTCTCGACCCCCTATGTCGCCACAGAAAGTGCAAGATCGCGTGGGCTGGGGGCGAGCGGGGCGGGGGATGGCAGCAACTTCACCGATGTTGCTGTCTCCGGCGCGTCTGACGCAGCAACATCGGGGAAGTTGTGAGGATCTTGGGCGCGGGGCGCGGGGCGCGGGGCGCGGGGCGCGGGGCGCGGGGCGCGGGGCGCGGGGCGCGGGGGTTAGCGGCGGGGGGTGGGGCGGAGCCAGGTCCAGGCGCACCAGGCCAGCCAGCCCAGCGACACCACGGTGGCCAGTGCCCGCTGGCGCAACGCGCTGAGCAGCAGCACGACGGCCAACACCGCGAGCCACGGCAGGAAGGCTTTCACGCCGGGGATCCTCGCACAGCCGAACGGTCAACGGTGTGCGCCCGGTCGTCGAAGGCCAGCTCACGGGAAGAGTGAGGTTGCCAAGAACAACTTGACGAGCCCTGTGAACAGGAGGAAGGTATGGCTGCCCTAAGTTAGCGAAGGCGTGCCTAATGAACACGGAGCGGGGATGTTCGCCACCTACCTGATCGGCCTGCGGGAGGGCCTGGAAGCGACCCTGGTGGTCAGCATCCTGGTCGCCTTCCTGGTGAAGTCGCAGCGCCGGGACCGGTTGCCCCAGGTCTGGGCGGGCGTCGGCCTGGCCGTGGCGCTCTCCGTGCTGTTCGGCTGGCTCATCGAGTACACGTCGACCTCGCTGCTGGCCCGGTCCGAGGATCGTGAGCTGTTCGAGGCGATCACCTCCGTCGCCGCCGTGGTCTTCGTCACCTGGATGATTTTCTGGATGCGCAAGGCGGCCCGCACGATCGCGGGTGAACTGCGCGGCAAGCTGACCGAGGCGCTCGCCGTCGGGTCGCTCGCCGTCGCCGGGATGGCCTTCCTCGCGGTGATCCGCGAGGGCCTGGAGACCGCGCTGATCTTCTACTCCGCCGCCCAGGGCGCGGCCGGGGACAGCGGACCGCTGCTCGCGCTCATCGGCGGCATCGTCACCGCCGTGGTCCTCGGCGTGCTGCTCTACGCCAGCGCCCTCAAGATCAACCTCAGCAAGTTCTTCACCTGGACCGGAGCGCTGCTGATCCTGGTCGCCGCCGGCATCCTCAAGTACGGCGTGCACGACTTCCAGGAGGCCGGTGTCCTGCCCGGCCTCGGCGATCTGGCCTTCGACATCACCACCACGCTCGACCCGAGCACCTGGTACGCGGCGTTGCTGGCCGGCATGTTCAACGTGACCCCCGCGCCCACCGTGCTCGAGACCATCGCCTGGATCGGCTACGCGGTACCCGTCCTGGTGCTCTTCCTGCGCCCGTCTCGGCGTACCCCCGCCTCGACAGCGGCCACCGCGGCCCCGGCGGCGTCGTCCGAGCCGGCTGCGGCCGCGACGTCCGAGCCCACGACGCCCGCCAGCACCACCGTCACCGAACGCGGGGCCGACACCGGCGCCGAGGCAGAGGCGGCCTCCGCGCCGCAGCGTGCCTGACCCCACGAGGAGAGACAGCACAGATGCGTACCACTCGATTCTTCGCGCTGGCCGCTGCCGGCGTGCTGGCGACGGCCGGTGTCGCCGCCTGCTCCAAGGCGGACTCCGACAAGTCCGACGCGGCGGGCGGCCCGATCGTGGTCAAGGCCACTGACACGGCCTGCGACGTCGCCACGACCGACCTCGGCGCCGGTACGGCCACCTTCAAGATCACCAACTCGGGCGCGAAGGTCACCGAGTTCTACGTGTACGCCTCCGGTGACCGGGTGATGGGCGAGGTGGAGAACATCGCCCCCGGCTTGAGCCGTGAGCTGCACGTCGAACTACCCGCCGGCACCTACGAGACGGCCTGCAAGCCGGGCATGAGCGGCAAGGGCATCCGGGGCGCGCTCAAGGTCAGCGGGTCCGCGCAGCCGCTCACCGCCGACGCCGCGCTGGCCGGGGCCACCGACAACTACCAGCGGTACGTCAAGAGTCAGACCGCCGCGCTGCTGGAGAAGACCGAGGAGTTCGTCGCCGCCGTGAAGGCCGGCGACGTGGCGAAGGCCAAGACGCTGTACCCGGTCGCGCGCACCTACTGGGAGCGGATCGAGCCGGTGGCCGAGATCTTCGGCGACCTCGACCCCAAGATTGACGGCCGCGAGGAGGTCATCGAGGAGGGGATGGAGTTCACCGGCTTCCACCGGATCGAGAAGGATCTCTGGCAGTCCGGTGACATCAGCAAGGACGGCCCGATCGCCGACCGGCTGCTGGTCGACGTCAAGGAGATCGTGGCGAAGGCGAACGCCGAGAAGCTCTCCCCGTTGCAGCTCGCGAACGGGGCGAAGGAGCTGCTCGACGAGGTCGCCAGCGGCAAGATCACCGGCGAGGAGGACCGTTACTCGCACACCGACCTGTGGGACTTCGCCGCCAACCTGGAGGGTTCCAAGGCGGCCCTGTCCGCCCTGCGGCCCGCGCTGGAGCAGCGGTCGCCGGAGCTGGTCAAGCAGCTCGACACCGAGTTCGCGAACGTCGAGGCGCAGCTCGGCAAGCACCGCGACGGCGACGGGTGGAAGCTGCACACCGCGTTGAGCAAGGCCGAGCTCAAGGAGCTCTCGGACGGCATCAACGCGCTCGCCGAGCCGATCAGCAAGGTCGCCGCAGTCGTCGCCAAGTGACGCAGGGGGAGTCGAGTCGATGAGCGTACGCAGGTTGACCCGCCGACGGGCGATCACGCTCGCCGGCGCCGGGGTGGCCGGAGTCGCGGGGGTGGCCGCCGGCGCGGGCGCGTTGGTCGGCGACTCGCGTGGCCCGGCCTCGGCCAGCGACCACCCGGCCGGCGCGGTGCCGTTCTTCGGCGAGCACCAGGCCGGCATCGTCACCCCGGCCCAGGACCGGCTGCACTTCGTCGCCTTCGACGTCATCACCAAGGACCGGGCCCGCCTGGTCGGGATGCTCGAGGAGTGGACGGCCGCCGCCGCCCGGATGACGGCCGGCCGGGACGCCGGCGTCCTCGGTGCGGTCGGTGGCATGCCCGAGGCCCCGCCGGACGACACCGGCGAGGCGCTCGGCCTCCCTCCCTCGCAGCTCACCCTGACCATCGGCTTCGGGCCGACGCTGTTCCGCGACGCCGACGGGCGGGACCGGTTCGGCATCGCCGACCGCCGCCCGGCCGCCCTGGCGGAGCTGCCGAAGTTCCCCGGCGACGCGTTGCAGGCCCCGATCTCCGGAGGCGACCTGTGCGTGCAGGCCTGCGCCAACGACCCCCAGGTGGCGGTGCACGCGATCCGCAACCTGGCCCGGATCGGCATGGGGGTGGTCAGCGTCCGCTGGTCGCAGCTCGGCTTCGGCCGTACCTCGTCGACCTCCCGCGACCAGGCGACCGCCCGTAACCTGTTCGGCTTCAAGGACGGCACGGCCAACCTCAAGGCCGAGGAGACCGACCTGCTGCGCGACCAGTTGTGGGTGCAGCCCGGCGACGGGCCGGACTGGATGACGGGCGGGTCGTACCTGGTCACCCGCAAGATCCGGATGCTGGTGGAGACCTGGGACCGGACGTCGCTGGCCGAGCAGGAGGAGATCGTCGGCCGGACCAAGGGCAGCGGCGCCCCGCTCGGGCGCAGCAAGGAGTTCGACGAGCCGGACTTCGCGGCCCGCGGTGACGACGGCAAGCCGCTGATCGCCGAGCACGCCCACGTCGCTCTGGCCCACCCGAGTCGGAACAACGGCGCGCACCTGCTGCGCCGGGGCTACAACTTCGTCGACGGCTCGGACGGTCTCGGTCGGCTCGACGCCGGTCTGTTCTTCATCGCGTACCAGCGGGACCCCCGCCGGCAGTTCGTGCCGATCCAGACCCAGCTGGCCCGGCACGACGTGATGAACGAGTATCTGCGGCACGTCTCCAGCGGCCTGTTCGCCTGCCCGCCCGGGGTGCGCGACGGTGGCGACCACTGGGGCCGGGCGCTCTTCGGCTGATCGCCGCCGCGACCCGTCCGAGCTGCGGTGGCGCCGGACCACGTCGAGGGGGGATCATGGCGCTGTCCGTGCCGGGTGACGCCGGTCCCACCGAACTGAACGGGGATGCAATATTAATCCCATGAGAGCCCGGGTACTGGTGGTCGACGACGACCCCGCACTCGCCGAGATGCTCGGCATCGTGCTGCGCAGCGAGGGTTTCCTGCCCTCGTTCGTGGCCGACGGCGAGCGGGCGTTGGCTGCGTTTCGTGACAGTCGGCCGGACATCGTCCTGCTTGACCTGATGTTGCCCGGAATGAGTGGTATCGACGTGGCGCGGTCGATCCGTGCCGAGTCCGGCGTGCCGATCGTCATGCTGACCGCCAAGAGCGACACCGTGGACGTCGTCCTCGGGCTCGAATCCGGCGCCGACGACTACGTGGTCAAGCCGTTCAAGCCCAAGGAGCTGGTAGCCCGGATGCGGGCGCGTCTGCGCCGCGGCGAGGACGTGGCGCCGGAGATGCTGACCATCGGGCCGCCCGGCAACCAGATCAGCATCGACGTGCCCGCCCACACCGTCAGCCGCAACGACGAGGAGGTGAAGCTGACGCCGTTGGAGTTCGACCTGCTGGTCGCGCTCGCCCGCAAGCCGCGTCAGGTCTTCACCCGCGAGGTGCTGCTGGAGCAGGTCTGGGGCTACCGGCACGCGGCCGACACCCGACTGGTCAACGTGCACGTCCAACGGCTGCGTGCCAAGATCGAGCCGGATCCGGAGCGACCGGAAATCATCCTCACCGTGCGGGGCGTGGGCTACAAGGCGGGCACCGGATAGCCTGGTCACACTGTGTCGACCTCGCCGCCCCCACCCCCGCAGACCACCGCAGCCCGCCGGCTCGCCGCCGGTCGGGAGGTCTGGCGTGTGCTGAGCGGCCGGGTCGCGCGTCTGCTGGCCCGGGCGCACCAGACCTGGCGGCGTTCGCTCCAGGTCCGGGTGGTCACCATCACGTTGGTCGCCTCCAGCCTGCTGGTGGGCGGTTTCGCGTACCTGATCGCTGACAAGATCACGACGATCCTGCTCGACAACGCGCGCACCGACGTCCAACTACGGCTCAAGGGCGGCGCCGGGTACGCGGCCAAGCAGGTCTCTCTCTACCGCCAGCCGCAGGAGGCGCAGCTCCAGGAGACCATCGACGGCACGGTCAACTACCTGGCCGGCGGCGACCCCCAGCAGACCGGCGGCGTGGTGGTCGCCATCACTGCCGCCGACTATCCGACGATGATCCAGACCCGGACCGCGCCGGCGGTCAACGTCCAGCCCCTGATCAGCAAGGAGCTGCGGTCCGCGGTCGCCAGCGGCAAGGTGGCCAGCCAGATCCAGACCGGCCGGCTCACCGGCGAGTCGACGAAGTACCTGGTCTACGGCTCGCCGGTGCCGACCAGCTTCGGGCAGATCGAGCTCTACTACCTGGTGCCGTTGACCCGTCAGGACACCACCGCCGCGGACGCCCGGGCCACCGTCGTCGCCACCGGCATCGCCCTGGTGATCCTGTTGGGGCTGCTCGCCGCCCTGGTCACCCGGCTGGTGGTCAATCCGGTCCGGGTCGCCGCGCGGACCGCCCAGCGGCTCTCCGCCGGCCTCCTCGACCAGCGGATGGTGGTCAACGGCGAGGACGACCTCGCGCTGCTGGCCGCCTCGTTCAACCAGATGGCGACGAACCTGCAACGGCAGATCCTGCGCCTGGAGGAGATGTCCCGGTTGCAGCGCCGGTTCACCTCCGACGTCTCGCACGAGCTGCGGACCCCGTTGACCACGGTACGGATGGCCGCCGACCTGATCTTCGCCGAGCGCGACGAGTTCGACCCGGCGGTCGCGCGCAGCGCCGAGCTGCTCCAGGCCGAGCTGGACCGGTTCGAGGAGCTACTCACCGACCTGCTGGAGATCAGCCGCTTCGACGCGGGCTTCGCCATGCTGGACGCCGAGCCGACCGACCTGGTGCCGGTGGTGCACCGGGTCGTCGACCGGTTGGCCGGGCTGGCCGAGCGGGTGGGCGTGGAGATCGAGCTGGACCTGCCCAGCACCCCGGTGATCGCCGAGGTCGACCCCCGTCGCGTCGAACGGGTGCTGCGCAACCTGGTCGGCAACGCCGTCGAGCACGGCGAGGCCCGCCCGGTGCTGATCACCCTCGGCATCGACGAGACCGCAGTGGCGATCACCGTCCGGGACCACGGGGTGGGGCTGAAGGTGGGTGAGGAGAAGCTGGTGTTCAACAGGTTCTGGCGGGCGGACCCGTCGCGGGCCCGCCAGACCGGCGGCACCGGGCTCGGCCTGTCGATCAGCCTGGAGGACGCCCGCCTGCACGGTGGTTGGCTGGAAGCCTGGGGAGCGCCCGGTCAGGGCGCCCAGTTCCGGCTCACCCTGCCGGCCCGCGCCGGTGACCGGCTCACCACGTCGCCGCTGCGGCTGGTGCCCGCCGACGCGGCGCTGCCGTTCGGCGGTCCGCGCGACGGCGGCCCGCTGGCCATCGGGCCGGGCCCGGCGCGGGCGATCGACCCGGCGCCGGCCGACGGCGGCGAGCGGGCGGAGGTGCGCTCGTGAGGGTTCGGCCACTGCTCGGCGCGCTCGGCGCGGCGCTGCTGCTCAGCGCCGGGTGCGGCATCCCGGCCTCGTCCGACGTGCGGGTCGACGGCAAGGCCGGCACCGCGACCGGGGCCGGATCGAGCAACGGCCGCAGCAGCGAGCCGCCGTCGCGGACCGCCAGCGGCAGCGACAACGCGGCCTTCGTACGGAACTTCCTGTCCGCCGCCGCCGGCGAGCCGGACCGGGCGTACGAGCGGGTGAAGGCGTTCATCGCCCCCGAGCACCGGCCCCGCCTGCAGGACAAGCAGGGCAGCGAGGTCGTGCTGAACGTGGTGAGGCTGGGCGAGACGGTCTTCACCTTCAACAGCGACTCCACCACCACCGTCAAGATCACGGTGCAGCAGATCGGCGTGCTGCGGACCAACGGCACCCTGGCGCCCCCGGTGGCGACCGAGAAGCAGTACGAGTTCCGGCTGCGCAGCGCGGCCCTCGGTGGCGTCGGCAGCGACGAGCGCGCCGGGCAGTACCTGCTCGACCCGCCGAACGCGCTACTGCTCAGTGACGTCGCCCTGCAGCAGTACTACCAGGACGAGTCGATCTACTTCTGGAACTCCGACCGCACCCGGCTGGTGCCCGACCAGCGCTACCTGCCGTACGCGGTGCCGGACGAGCGTCGGGTCAACGAGGTCGTGCGGTGGTTGGTGGGCGGCCCGTCCGACTGGCTGCGGCCGGGTGTCGTCGGTCTGCCGGACGGCACCGAGCTGATCAACAACGCCACCGGCGCGAACAACCGGTGGGAGGTCAACCTGGACATGTCCGGCGACGACCAGAGCCGGGTCGACCAGGTGATCACGCAGCTCGCCTGGTCGCTGGGCGACCTGCCGGGCGAGCTGGAGCTGAAGATCCGGAACAATTCGCAGCCCGTGCAGGACCTCGACGAGCGTCGAAAGGCCCAGCCGCTCTACCCCGTCCGGGAGGACCCGCAGCGGTACGGCGTCTACGAGGGCGCGATCCGTCCGCTCGACTTCGCCGGCGAGCCCAGCGGCGTGGTGCCCCTCACGCCCGAGGTCAACCGCGCCATCGTGTCGGCCGGTCTCGCGCGGGGCGTCAACCGGGTGCTCGCCGCGCTGGTGGTGACCAGCGGCAAGGACCGGCAGCGACTCGCGGTGGGCGCGGGCGCGGACACCGTGGCCGCGCTCGGCCGCAGCGCCGGGGAGTACGTCTCGATCAGCCGCCCGGTCTGGTTGCGGACCGCCGACACGCGTCCGGCCCAGGGTCTGGTGGTGGCCGACAGTCGCCTCTACCGCTTCGACGAGGCCGCCCGGATGTCGCAGGTGCCGCTCAACCTGCCCACGCCGGACGTCACCGCGGTGGCCGCCGCGCTGGACGGCCAGCGGATCGCGCTGATCGCCGGCGGGCAGCTCTACGTCGCGGCGCTCACCCTCGATGGCTCCGGCAGCGGACTGTCCATCGGCCCGCCCCGGGCACTCGTCACCTCCCTGACCAACCTGACGGCGGTGGACTGGATCGGGGAGGACCGGCTGGTGGTCGCCGGTTCGGTCGGCCAGCCGGCGATCTACGAGATCAGCGTCGACGGCGCCCTGGAGACGCCGCTGCGCACCGACGTGGGCGCCAAGGTCAACCACCTGACGGCGTACCCCACCAACCGCAGCCTGCGGGCGCCCACCGGGGCGTACATGTACGAGGCGAACAAGGTCGCCTACCGCAGCAGCCCGTCCGAACGGATCGTGCCCGAGCAGGTCCGCGACGTTCCCACGCCGCCGGCCGGAGTTCGCCCGAGCAACCCGTCGGCCCCGTTCTTCCTCTACTGACGTCGTGCGCGGGCTCTGGGCGGACCTCGCCGACCTGGTCCTGCCCGCGGACTGCGCCGGCTGCCGGGAGCGGCACCAACGGCTGCGGCACGCCGTCTGCCCCTCCTGCCAGACGGCGCTGAGCGCGCTGCGCCCCCGGGCCGCTCGCCCCACACCCGCCCCGCCCGGCCTGCCGCGCTGCGTGGCCCTCGGCCCGTACGCCGGTCCGCTGCGGGAGGCGCTGCTGGCGTACAAGGACCACGGCCGGCACGGTCTGGCCCGTCCGCTCGGCGCGCTGCTGGCCGAGGTGGTCGCGGTGGCGGTCGGCGAGGTGCGCCCGGTGGCGCTGGTGCCGGTGCCGGACACGGCGGCCGCGGCGCGGGCCCGGTACGGCGACCACCTGGACCGGCTGGCCCGGCACTGCGCGGCGCGGCTGGGCCGGAGCGGCTGGCCGGTACGGGTGCACCGACCGTTGCGGGCGCTGCCCCGGCCCGACTCGGTGACCCTGGACAGCGCGGGCCGTGCCGCGGCCGCCGAGGCGGCGTTCCGTCCCCGCTCCGGCGGTTCGGATGGGCCCGGTCCGGCGGGCAGTGGGCCCGGCCCGGCGGGCAGCGGGCCCGTCGTGGTGCTGCTCGACGACATCGTCACCACGGGCGTGACGCTGGCCGCGGCGGCCCGGGTGCTGACCGCGACCGGATGGCGACCGGGTGTCGCCGCGGTGCTCGCCGCGACCGAGAAAAGACACCATTCGTAACCCACCGTGTTTCCGTTTCACCCGTTGGTGTATGAGGTGCGAAAAATCCCGGGCGGTCTTGGCGACATGGGGTGACTGCCGGGCGAACAGGA
Organism: Micromonospora sp. WMMD729; assembly: GCF_049315225.1. Lineage (NCBI taxonomy): Bacteria > Bacillati > Actinomycetota > Actinomycetes > Micromonosporales > Micromonosporaceae > Micromonospora > Micromonospora sp. WMMD729. The sequence goes on from NZ_CP186059.1 coordinate 812,668, forward strand.
GTTAGCGTTTCGCTGTCAGGGGTAGGAGGTCGTTCCATCCCACCCCCGGCGGTGAGAGGAGGCGTAGCCGTACTGACCGGTCGACGCCAGCGGGCCTTCCTACGGCGCACGACCGGGAAACCGGATCGAAGACGTCCGAACAAGGGAGGTCACGTGGACATCGTGGTCAAGGGCCGCAACGTCGAAGTGCCGGACCATTACCGGGTACACGTAGCCGAGAAACTCGCAAAGGTCGAACGCTACGACCACAAGATTATTCGCATCGATGTCGAGCTGTTTCACGAGCGCAATCCGCGCCAGGCCGATCACTGCCAGCGGGTGGAGATCACCTGCGTCTCCCGTGGCCCGGTGATCCGGGCCGAGGCCTGCACGAACGACTTCTACAGCGCGCTCGACGCCGCCATCGCGAAACTCGACACCCGGCTACGCCGCGCGGCGGACCGCCGGCGCGTACACCGTGGTCGGCACGCGCCGATCTCCGTGGCCGCCGCCACCGCCGACCTGCCGGTCACCGACCTGGTAGCCGCCCCGCTGTCCGCGTCCGGCGTCCGTGCCGGCACCGCCGTCGCGGAGCGCGCCGAGGAGGAGTACGACCAGCCGTGGCACATCGCCCGGGAGAAGGTGCACCCGGCCGAGCCCATGACCATCGACGACGCGTTGTTCCAGATGGAACTGGTCGGCCACGACTTCTACCTCTTCCAGGACAAGGAGACCGGCCGCCCCAGCGTCGTCTACCGACGGCACGCCTACGACTACGGCATCATCTCCCTCGACACCTGAGGCGGGTCCGTCCCGTCGCACACGGGGGTCGTGGCGGTCGCCCGTCACGGCCCCCGTGTTCCGTCAGCGCAGGTCGCCCGGGAGCAGGGCGAAGGTCAGGTCGTCGAGGCGAGCGCCCTCCAGGCCGGGCAGCCGACCCCGTTGCAGGCCCTCGCGCCGGAAGCCGACCCGCTCCAACACGCGGTGCGAGGCGGTGTTCTCCGGCACCGTGCCAGCCGTCAGCCGGGCGAACCCGGCCGGCCCGAACGCCCAGGCCGCGAGGAGCCGGACCGCCCGGGTGGCGTACCCGTGCCCTCGCCACCGTGGGAGCAGCGCGTAGCCGATCGACCCCTCCCCGCTGGTCACCTCGGTGTACGACAGGCCGCAACTGCCCGCCGGCTCGCCGGTCGCCACGTCGACGATCACGAGTCGGGCGATGTCGCCGGTCAGCCACCCGCTCGCGGCCAGCCGGCACCGCCGCTCGATCGACTCCCGCGTCGGCGGCACCGGAGGGGCCTGGTTGGCCACCACCTCCGGCCGGCTGTGCAGCCCGTACATCAGCTCCACGTCGTCCGGAGCGAGCGGGCGCAGCGCCACCACCCGATCGGTGAGCACCCCGTCGGGCAGGTCCGGTAGCAGCCGCGGGGTCGGGCCGGGGGGATCGTCGGCGAGGCGTACCCAGGTCAGCAGGTCGTACCGGCTGCCGTCCCGGCGTTCGCCGGCGGACCGGCGCAGGCCCTCGTAGCGGAAGCCGGCGGCCAGCGCGACGCGCTGGCTGGCCGCGTTCTCCGCCTCGGTGTGCAGCTCCAGCCGTACCGTCCCGGCGGCGAAGGCGTGCTCGCTCAGCGCCCGGGTCGCGGCAGCGGCCAGCCCGCGTCCGCGCGCCGCCGGTCGCAGCCAGTACCCGATGTCTACCTGCCGCCGGGCGGGCACCGGGTTGCTCAACCCGGCGCCGCCGAGCAGCCGGTCGGTGGCCGGGTCCGCGATGGCGTACGCCGCGCCACCGCCGGCCCAGACCGCCGGCGCGCCGGCCTCCACCCACCAGCGGGCGTCCACCTCGGTGTACGGGGACGGCATGGTGGACACGAACCGCTGGCTGAGCGGGTCGGCGCAGCCGTCGACCAGGTCCGCGACGTCGTCGGCGCGGAACGGCCGCAGCCGTACCCCGTACGCCTCGACGACCGGCGGCACGCCCGTCACGTCAGGTCCTCGGCGAGCAGCGCGCCCACCCAGGCGTCGACCCGCTCACCCCGGTGTGACACGCCACCCCGGGCGGTCCCCTCGACCGTGAAGCCCGCCTTCTCGGCGGCCCGGCGGGACGAGGTGTTGCCGACGTTCGCCTTCCACTCGATCCGGGCCAGGCCCAGGGTGGTGAAGCCCCAGGCGCTGAGCGCGAGCAGCGCGGCCGGCAGGTAGCCCCGCCCGCGCACGGCCGGGGCGACCATGAATCCCACGTCCGCCAGCAGCGGATCGGCGGGAGAGAGCCGCAGGTCCACCGTGCCGGCGTAGCTGTCGTCCGGGTCGGCGATCACGAAGCAGGCGGAGTCCCCGCGGGCCCAGGCGGCCTGGGCGTAGTCCCGGTATCCCTTGGCGTCGGAGCGGTCGTACGGGTCGGGAACGGTGGTCCAGCGGATCGTCTCCGGGTCCCGGCAGGTCTGCACGATGGCGTCGAGATCGCGCTCCTCCATGGGCCGGAGCCGCAGCTCGCCGCTCGCCGAGGCGGCGAACAGGACGGGTTGCGGGCGGCCGAAGACGGCGGCCCGGCGCGCCGCCAGGGTGCCCCGGGCGGCCGGACCGGTCGACCCGGCCTCGGGCACCTCGCCCGGCAGCAGCGAGCCGATCCAGCCGTCCACGCCGCCGTCCGGTGCCGGGTTCGCCAGCCGTACCCGGCCGTCGATCCGGAATCCGGCCCGGAGCGCGACCAGCCGGGAGGCATGGTTGCCCACTTCGGCCTGCCAGAGCAGCCGGCGCAGCCCGAGCTTCTCGAACGACCAGCGGGACACCGCCCGGGCGGCCCGGACGGTCACCCCACGGCCGCGCGCCCAGGGGGCCGTCCAGTAGCCGATCTCGCCGGTGCCGGCGCTGTCGATGGAGATCAGCCCGCACGAGCCGAGCAGATCGCCGGTGGCCGCGTCGCAGACCGCGAACGGCGCTCCGGTGCCGTCCGCCCAGGCCCGTGGGCTCATCCGGGTGACGAAGTCGTGGGCGTGTTCGAGACGGTACGGGCGCGGCACGGTGGTCCACCGCTGAATGTCCCCGTCCTGGCAGGCTCGGTGTACGCCCTCGGCGTCCGCCTCCCGCCAGGGCCGCAGCAGCACCCCGTCCTCGATGATCTCCGCAGGTTCCACCCGTGCATCGTGCCGGAACGTTCGCCCTGGGCGTAACCGGATAACGTCCCGGGCCCGGCCCGTGCGCGTGTTATGTCGGGTTCGGCGGAACGGACCGCCGCCACCAGTGACCATCGCGCCGATGTTGCGCCTACGATGGTTCGAGACTGTCTAGGGGAGCGTTGATCCGTGTCGATTCTGGAAAAGGTCCTTAACGCGGGCGAGGGCCGCATGGTGCGCCGGCTCAAGGCCATCGCCGCCGCCGTCAGCTCGATCGAGGACGACTACGTCAACCTCACCGACGAGGAGCTGCGCGGCATGACCGAGCAGTTCCGCGAGCGGCTCGCCGACGGCGAGACCCTCGACGACCTGCTGCCCGAGGCGTTCGCGGTGGCCCGCGAGGCGGCCGCCCGGGTGCTCGGCCAGCGGCCGTACGACGTCCAGGTGATGGGCGGCGCGGCACTGCACTTCGGCAACATCGCCGAGATGAAGACCGGTGAGGGCAAGACGCTGACCTCGGTCATGGCCGTCTACCTCAACGCGCTCTCCGGCGACGGCGTGCACGTGGTCACCGTCAACGACTACCTCGCCCAGCGTGACGCGGCCTGGATGGGTCGGGTGCACGAGTTCCTCGGGCTGACCGTCGGCGTGGTGCTGCCCAACCGGCCGGCCGCCGAGCACAAGGCCGCCTACGAGTGCGACATCACCTACGGCACCAACAACGAGTTCGGCTTCGACTACCTGCGCGACAACATGGCCTGGTCGAAGGACGAGCTGGTGCAGCGGGGCCACAACTTCGCGGTCGTCGACGAGGTCGACTCGATCCTGATCGACGAGGCGCGTACCCCGCTGATCATCTCCGGCCCGGCCGAGCACTCGGCCCGCTGGTACGGCGAGTTCGCGGGCGTGGTGGCCCGGCTCCAGCCCGGCACCGACGGCGAGGGCGACTACGAGGTCGACCACTCCAAGCGGACCGTCGCGGTCACCGAACGCGGTGTCGCCAAGGTCGAGGACCGGCTCGGCATCGACAACCTGTACGAGTCGGTGAACACCCCGCTGGTCGGCTACCTCAACAACGCGATCAAGGCCAAGGAGCTCTACAAGCGCGACAAGGACTACATCGTCAGCGACGGTGAGGTTCTGATCGTCGACGAGTTCACCGGTCGCATCCTGCACGGCCGTCGCTACAACGAGGGCATGCACCAGGCGATCGAGGCCAAGGAGGGGGTGGAGATCAAGCAGGAGAACCAGACTCTTGCCACGATCACCCTCCAGAACTACTTCCGCCTCTACAACAAGTTGTCCGGCATGACCGGTACGGCGCAGACCGAGGCGAGCGAGTTCAACAAGGTCTACAAGGTCGGCGTCGTGACCATCCCGACCCACCGCCCGATGGTCCGCGAGGACCGGCCGGACGTCATCTACAAGACCGAGAAGGCCAAGTTCAACGCGGTCATCGAGGACATCGCGGAGCGGCACCAGATGGGTCAGCCGGTGCTCGTCGGCACCGTCTCGGTGGAGAATTCCGAGATCCTCTCCCAGTTGCTGCGCCGCCGGGGCATCCCGCACAACGTGTTGAACGCCAAGTTCCACGCCCGGGAGGCGGAGATCGTCGCCCAGGCCGGGCGCAAGGGCGCGGTCACCGTCGCCACCAACATGGCCGGCCGTGGCACGGACATCCTGCTCGGCGGCAACCCCGAGTTCCTGGCGGCGAACGAGCTGCGCCAGCGCGGCCTCGACCCGCTGGAGAACGAGGAAGACTACGCCAAGGCGATGGAGGAGGTCCTGCCCACCTGGAAGCAGGCCTGCGACGCCGAGGCGGACGAGGTCGCCGCCGCCGGTGGGCTGTACGTGCTGGGGACCGAGCGGCACGAGTCCCGGCGGATCGACAACCAGCTGCGCGGTCGTGCCGGCCGGCAGGGTGACCCGGGTGAGTCCCGGTTCTACCTGTCCCTCCAGGACGAGCTGATGCGCCGCTTCCGGGCCGGCGCGGTCGAGGCCGTCATGGAGCGCTTCAACATCCCGGAGGACGTGCCCATCGAGTCGAAGATGGTCACCCGCCAGATCAAGAGCGCCCAGGCCCAGATCGAGGGCCAGAACGCCGAGATCCGCAAGAACGTGCTGAAGTACGACGAGGTGCTCAACAAGCAGCGCCAGGTCGTCTACGCCGAGCGGCTGCGGGTGCTCAACGGCGAGGACCTGTCCGACCAGGTCCGCAACATGATCGACGACACCGTCGAGGCGTACGTGCGGGGCGCCACCTCGGAGGGCTACGGCGAGGACTGGGACCTCGAACAGCTGTGGTCCAGCCTCAAGCAGCTCTACCCGGTCGGCGTGACGATCGAGGAGCTGGAGGAGGAGGCCGGCGGTTCCCGGGCCGGCATGGACGCCGACTTCCTGGTCGCCCGTCTCAAGGACGACGCGAACGCCGCGTACGACCGCCGCGAGGAGGAGCTCGGCACCGAAGGGGTGCGCCAGCTCGAGCGGATGGTGCTGCTCCAGGTGATCGACCGCAAGTGGCGCGAGCACCTGTACGAGATGGACTACCTCCAGGAGGGCATCAACCTCCGGGCGTACGCCCAGCGCGACCCCGTGGTGGAGTACCAGCGCGAGGGCTTCGACATGTTCGCCAGCATGATGGACGGCATCAAGGAGGAGACCGTCGGTTTCCTCTACAACATCGACGTCCAGGTCACCGAGCCGGAGCCCGACGCCGACTCGGAAGAGGTCAAGCTGCTCGACAAGCCGGTCGAGATCCGCGCCAAGGGCCTCAACCAGGCACCGCGGCGGCAGGGCCTGCAGTACTCCGCCCCGACCATCGACGGCGAGGCCAGCCCCGGTGCCGTCGCCATCGAGCAGGAGCAGCAGCAGGCACCGGCGCTCGGCCTGGGCCGCCCGGCCCAGGGGGCTCCGGCGGCACCTGGGCAGAGCGCGCCGTCCGCCCCGCAGCGGCCGGCATCGGGGCTGCGTGGCCCGACGCTCCCGACGGCCGGGTCCCGGCGTCCGGCACCCAACCAGGCCGACGCCAGCAACGGCCCGTCCCGCAACGCGCCGTGCCCGTGCGGCTCGGGTCGCAAGTACAAGCGCTGCCACGGCGCGCCCAACGGCGGCAACTGACCGACACCGCGTCCCGATGGGCCCCGGCCGACAAGGCCGGGGCCCATCGGCGTCTGCGGCCGGCCGACGTCTGGCCGGGCAGTGTGATCGACTCCGCTTCCGGGAAGTCGGTGTGTCAGCGGCCGGTTGATGCCCCGCTTTTCCGCATGTCGAGTCGATCAGCGGGCGGCGTGCCGGGTCAGAGGACGTGCAGCGCGGTGCACAGCCAACGGCCGCGACGGTGCTCCAGGCGCAGCGCCATGGCCCAGCTCCGTCCGCCGGGGCCGCTCACCACCGCGGCTGCCTCCACGGCTGCCTCACGGGGCTCGCAGACCCGCAGTCGGAGCAACCGCAGTGCCGGCCGGGTCGCCCGACGGCGTGCCGGCCCGGCCCGCCCGGTGGCCCGGGCGAGCTCGGTGAGCAGTTCGACGGCCCGGGCCGGGTCGAGCAGAGGGCGTACCTGAGCCGGCGAGCGGTAGCCGTTGACCACTTCCAGGCAGGTGCCGACGAAGCGGTGCGCGGCCCGGGTGGCCTCGGACGCGGTCGTCGGCGGCAAGGACACGCCCGGGTGGTTGGCCGCCGGATGCGCGGGCGTACGGCGGGCGACCGAGCGGCGCACCGGGGGCCGGACCGGATCCGGTCGCGTCGAGGCGAAGAGATCGAGAGCGAGTTGGCCGTGGGTCGGCCCCGACCAGTACGTCTCGTCCTGGTACGGCGGATCGATGGGCGGAACGGGACGCAGGCGCACGGGTGGTCGGGAGGCTCCGGGTCGCCGCTCGCTCATCGTCGCCTCCCCATGATCTTGCGTTTGCTTTCGTTTGCCTCCGACCGCCCTAGATTCTCGGCCAAGAAGTGTCCCCGGTCAATGCCTACCACCACACAGAGGGCGCTCGGGCTGGCATGATCCACTCCAGATCCCGGACCTCGGGGTATCCAGTGGTCAGGACGGCCCCACTCCGGGGATCTGGAGTCGATCAACCCGTGGGGCGCACGCCGCGCCGGGCGCTACTCGGGGTCGCGGTCGACGAGCGGGTTGCCGCGTACCCAGTCGGCGGTCTCGGCGTACTTCTGCGCGATGTACTCCTCCAACCGGGCCCGCTCGACCCGCCACTGACCGCGCCCGCCGATCTTGATCGCCGGCAGCTCCCCGCTGCGGACCATGTGGTAGACCTGCGAGTCCGACACGTTCAGCTCGGCGGCCACGTCGGAGAGCAGCAGGAACCTCGGCTCCACAGGAACTCCCGGGGTTGACGTCGTTTGCCTCAGTTTGCCACCGGGAGCGCTCGCCACCCAACCCGCACCGCGACCATCAGGTCGGACACACCGGCGGGAAACTTCCACCGGCCGGAGGCGGGGTGTATGACGGTCACGGCGTGCGGCATGATCTGCGCCCGTGCCGGCTACCGTCGGCACGGACTCGAGCGGGGAGACGACCGGTGACCGACGAGCTTGTCCGGGTGTACGTGCCGGCGACCGTACCCATGCTGGCCCGCCTGCGCGAGCACGGGCTGACCGCCGACAGCGCGCACGCGGTGACGCCGGCGCTGCGCGAGTGGTACGCCGAGGGCGACGAGGAGGAGTTGGAGTACGTCGCGTTCACCCGGGCCGCCCAGGACGCACTGCACCTGCTCCGTGCCGACCCGGCCGCGCCCCGCCGCCGGGTGGTCGTCTCGGTCGACCTGCTGCCCGCCGCGCTCGGCCGTGGCGACGATGAGCTGGGCTCAAGCCTGGTGACGTTGACCGGCACCGTGCCGGTGGGCGCCGTCGCGGCGATCCACGTCGACGGCACGGACGCGGTCGACGAGGTCGCCGCGGCGGCCGACGTGGTGGCCGAGGCCGCCGCCGGCGACCCGGACGCACAGTTCACCGTCGACGGCGCCGAGGATCACGAGCTGGAGTGGTACGACGTGACGGAGCTGGACCTGCTGCTGCGCACCGCGGACTAGGGCGGGTGTCAAAGTCCTCGGTCGAGCCCGGGCGTCGGCTGGGCCCGCCGCAGGCCGGCCAGGGGCTTTGACACACGCCCTGGGCCCGCGCCGACGGTCAGCGGGCCGCGTCGGCCTGGGCCGGGTCGGCGTCGGAGCCGGAGTCGGCGGCCGGTGCCGAGTCGGCGTCGGCCGACGGCGTCGACGTCCTGGAGGGCTCGGAACCGGCCTGGTCGGCGGTGGCCGGCTCGTCGTCGCCGCGCGCCGGGCCGAGCGTCCGGCCGAACGCGACGAGCGCGGTCAGCGCCCCCACGAACAGCACCCAGATGCCGTTGTCCACCCGCGAGGTGCCCAGCGACGTCTGTGCCACCGCGTCGGCCTCGCTGAGCGCGCTGGCCAGGTCCAGCAGCGAGCGGCCACCGATCCGGATGATCACCTCGGCGAGCAGCAGGAGCAGACCCGGTCCGGCGCCCGCGAGCAGGTACGCCGGCCAGCGCAGCGCGGGCGTCAGCGGATCGCGCCGCAGCGCCCGACGCCGCGCCCAGGTGAGGTAGCCGAAGGCGAGCAGTCCGGCCAGCAGGCCGCCGAGCAGAGACTCGGTGCGGGACACCCACTTGGCCGCGTCGACAAGCGACTGCTGGGTGTCGCCCGCGCCGAAGAGGTCGAACAGCGGATCCCGGGCACGGCTGAACGCCACCACGAAGATCAGCGTGCCCAGGGCGGCGGTCACCACCGCGCCGACCGCCGGAGCGGTCCGGGCGCCCGCGATCGCCCCGCCGATGATCGCGGCGGCCGCGGTGGTGCCGGCGATCACGTTCGTGGTCGAGGTGTCGAAGTAGGTGAGGTTGATCGCCACCGCGGCGACCAGCCCGACCAGCATCCCGGCCCCGATCGCGCCGACGAAGCGCAGCGTCGTCCACTCGCCGTAGCGGCGGAACAGCAGGTTGCCGAAGGCCAGCGCGGTGGCCGCGCCGGCCACCAGCGCGGCCGAGATCACGCCGGGCAGGGCGAACGCGGACAGGCTGATCGCGGTGATGCCGGCCGCCGCCGAGGTGATGGCCTCCCGGGTCGACCAGAGCATGGCGGCCAGCCAGCCGAGCGCCAGCAGCGCGAGCACCGCCGCGCCGGGCGCCGGGACCGGCCGTGTGGTCGAGGTGGTCGCGTCGACCGCCGGCTGGTCCGACTCCGCGGCTGAGTCGCGGCCGGGCTGCTTGGTCATCGTCTCCCCTTCGAGGCACCAGGTCACCGACCATTCAGGGTACGCGGACCACCGCGCCCCCCACCGAACGAGCCACACCCCACGGGTACGCACCAACCGGCCCAGCCAAGCCACCAGGCCAAGTCGAGCAAAGTCAACCGGCCCAGGGGCGGGACAACGGTTGCAGCCTCACAGAACGGGCGGCGCGTCGAGGCGTACCTCAGAAGGTGTCGAGGCGTACCCCAGAAGGAAGCGCGACGGACGCGCGGACCGCGACCAACGTCGGGGCTGGGGCGAGCGTCCCCGGCGGAGGGATCAAGCCTGACCGCCCGGAGCCGGGGACGGTCGCCCCAGCCCACCACGGCGAGCGGTAAGGAGAGGGAGGGTGTAGCGGTCCTTCGCCAGGCAGTGACGGCGGCGGTAGGGCCAGGACCGACGCGTGAAACAATCGCGGGAGGTCCCGCCGCTGCTCGGCCACCCCGCGCGGCGTCCGGTGTCCGGCTATCCGGTCGGTGCCCGCGGGTCCGGTTTCGCCACCGCTGTCGAGATCGCCAGGAGCCTTGATGGATGCCGTGTTCTCCGTTCCCGAGCCGCGCAACGAGCCGGTTCGCAACTACGAGCCGGGCAGCGCAGACCGCGAGCGGCTGCAGCGGCGGCTGACCGAGTTGGCCGCCGAGCGCATCGACCTGCCGATGACCATCGGCGGGGAGCAGCGGATGGCGGCCGGTGACCCGATCAACGTGGTGCAGCCGCACCAGCACGCCCACGTGCTCGGCGTGACCGCGCACGCTTCCCACGACGACGCCCGCGCCGCGATCAAGGCGGCCAAGGACGCCGCGCCGATGTGGCGGGCGCTGCCGTTCGAGGAGCGGGCCGCGATCTTCCTGCGCGCCGCCGAACTGCTCGCCGGCCCCTGGCGGGACACCCTCAACGCCGCCACCATGCTCGGCCAGTCGAAGACCGCGATCCAGGCGGAGATCGACTCGGCCTGCGAGTTCATCGACTTCCTGCGCTTCAACGTGCACTTCGCCCGGCGCCTGCTCGAGGAGCAGCCGGCGTCGTCGCCCGGGGTCTGGAACCGCTTCGACCACCGCCCGCTGGAGGGCTTCGTCTACGCGGTCACCCCGTTCAACTTCACCGCCATCGCCGGCAACCTGCCGTCCGCGCCGGCGCTGCTGGGCAACACGGTGATCTGGAAGCCGGGCCCGACCCAGCAGTTCGCGGCGCACTTCACCATGCGGCTCTTCGAGGCGGCCGGCCTGCCGCCCGGTGTGATCAACATGGTGACCGGCCGGGGTGAGGAGGTCTCCGATGTCGTGCTCGCCGACCCGGACCTGGCCGGTATCCACTTCACCGGCTCGACGAAGGTCTTCCAGCACCTGTGGAAGACCGTCGGCGACAACATCGCGCGTTACCGGGGCTACCCGCGGCTGGTCGGCGAGACCGGCGGCAAGGACTTCGTGGTCGCGCACACCAGCGCCGACGTGGACGCGCTGCACACCGCGCTGATCCGCGGCGCGTACGAGTACCAGGGCCAGAAGTGCTCGGCCGCCTCCCGGGCGTACGTGCCGCGCTCGATCTGGGAGGGTGGCCTGCGTGACCGGCTGGCCGCCACCGCCGACTCGCTGACCTACGGCGACGTGGCCGACTTCGGCAACTTCGGTGGCGCGGTGATCGACGACAAGGCGTTCGCCCGGCACACCGCCGCGCTGGAGCTGATCAACGGGGACGCCAGCTGCCGGGTGCTGGCCGGTGGCACGGCCGACGACTCGGTCGGCTACTTCGTCCGGCCGACGCTCTTCGAGTGCTCCGACGTCGCGCACGAGACGTTCACCACCGAGTACTTCGGGCCGATCCTGGGCGTGCACGTGTTCGACGACGCCCGCTTCGACGAGGTGGTCGCGCAGGCCGAGTCGATCGCCCCGTACGCGCTGACCGGGTCGGTGTTCGCCACCGACCGGCAGGTGGTCGACTCGGTCGCCGAGCGGATGCGGTACGCGGCCGGCAACTTCTACATCAACGACAAGCCGACCGGTGCGGTCGTCGGGCAGCAGCCCTTCGGTGGGGCCCGCGCCAGCGGCACCAACGACAAGGCGGGGTCCTGGCTCAACCTGGTCCGCTGGGTGTCGCCGCGGACGATCAAGGAGACCTTCGTGCCGCCGACCGACCACACCTACCCGCACATGGGCTGACCTGCGGTGACCCGCCGGCGGCGCGCGTAGCGCCGTCGGCGGGCGGCCCAGGGCGGCAAGCCATCGATAGTCCTCAACGGACAGTCTGCCGCCGACAGTGCACTTAGGAAGTCCTTCTTGGGTGGCAAACCGCCAAATCCTGGACGCCGGCAGCGCAAAGTGGCAGCGTAACGGGCATGGCGGAATCCGGAGTCAACCCCACGGCGGCGGCCCTTCTCGGGCTGCTCCACGAGGGTCCCATGACAGGCGGTCAGTTGATGGCCGCCGCAGAGCGCCGGCTGGCGCCCTACTGGTCGATGACCCGCAGTCAGGTCTACCGCGAATTGCCGGTCCTGGCCGAGCGGGGCTACGTGCGGCTCGGCAAGCCGGGCCCCCGAATGAGCCAGCCGTACGCGCTCACCGCCAGCGGGAAACGGACGTTTTCCCGCTGGCTGGCGGAGAACCCGGGGCGGGACACCATCCGCAACCCGATCGCGCTCCGGATGGCCTTCGGCAACCTCCACTCGTCCAGTCAGCTCAAGAGCCTGTACGCCTCGGCCAACGAATACCACACCGAGGCCCTCGCCCAGGTGCGGGAACAGGTCAAGAACGCCAAACGGGACGGCGAGACGTACGACGCCAGCGCGCTGGAGTTCGCCGTCGCCTACCACCGGGCGGCCCTGTCGTGGCTGAAGTCCGCCCCCGTCGGGTGACGATCGGCGGATCCGCCGACGGGGAACGCGCTGCTCCGGCCGCGGCACAGTGCCGACATGGCGCGGACCTGCGGGGCTCGCAAGCTCACTCCTCGTTCGCGCAGTACGCTTGTCTGTCGTGACCGCTGCCGATTACGCCGAACAGCTCAAGGAACTCGACGCGACCCTGCGCAACATCGAGGCCGTCCTCAATCTGGACCGGCTGCACGAGGACAAGGCCCGTCTGGAGCAGGAGGCGTCCGCCCCCGACCTGTGGGACGACCAGGCCAAGGCTCAGCAGGTGACCTCGCAGCTGTCGTACGTCAACGGCGAGATCAGCAAGCTGGGCAGCCTGCGCAGCCGGCTCGACGACGCCGGGGTCCTGCTGGAACTGGCCGAGGCCGAATCCGACCCGGGTGTGCTGACCGAGGTCGAGGCGGAGATCACCGGGCTGACCAAGGCCATCCAGGAGATGGAGGTCCGCACCCTGCTCTCCGGCGAGTACGACTCCCGGGAGGCGCTGGTCGCCATCCGGGCCGGCGCGGGTGGTGTGGACGCGGCGGACTTCGCCGAGATGCTGCTGCGGATGTACCTGCGCTGGGCCGAGCGGCACGGCTACCCGACGGAGGTCTACGACACCTCGTACGCCGAGGAGGCGGGCCTGAAGTCGGCCACCTTCGCGGTCAAGGTGCCGTACGCGTACGGCACGCTCAGCGTCGAGTCGGGCACCCACCGGCTGGTCCGGATCAGCCCGTTCGACAACCAGGGCCGGCGGCAGACCAGCTTCGCGGGCGTCGAGGTGCTGCCGGTGACCGAGCAGACCGACCACATCGACATTCCGGAGAACGAGGTCCGGACCGACGTCTACCGTTCGTCGGGTCCCGGCGGGCAGAGCGTCAACACCACCGACTCGGCGGTCCGGCTCACCCACATCCCCACCGGCATCGTGGTGACCTGCCAGAACGAGAAGTCCCAGCTTCAGAACAAGGCCTCCGCGCTGCGCGTCCTCCAGGCCCGGCTGTTGGAGCGCAAGCGCCAGGAGGAGCAGGCCAAGTTGGAGGGCCTGAAGGAGAACGCGGCCGGTTCGTGGGGCGACCAGATGCGCTCGTACGTCCTCCACCCGTATCAGATGGTGAAGGATCTCCGAACCGAGCAGGAGACCGGCAATCCGAGTGCGGTCTTCGATGGCGACCTGGACGGTTTCATCGAGGCCGGTATCCGTTGGCGCAAGCAGCGGCAGCTCGCCAGCGACGGTGCGTAACGACTCGCGGGCGGAGCGCGTCGTCGATCTCCAGGTGAGAGCCTGATTCGACGACGCGCGCGCCATCTGCGGGGCGTGGGGCTTGGCTCAGTTGTTACACCGCGTAGACTCACCACCCGTGATTCAGCTTGAGCAAGTGACGAAGACGTACCCGAAGGCGTCCCGGCCTTCGCTCGACAACGTGTCCGTCTCGATCGAGAAGGGCGAGTTCGTCTTCTTCATCGGTCCATCCGGCTCCGGCAAGTCCACGATCATCAAGATGCTGCTGCACGAGGTGACCCCCAACAAGGGACGCGTCATCGTCAACAGCAAGGACGTCACGTCGATGCGCTCCTGGAAGCGACCCCACTTCCGGCGCTCGATCGGCTGCGTCTTCCAGGACTTCCGGCTGCTGCCGAACCGCACCGCCTACGAGAACGTGGCGTTCGCTCTCGAGGTGATCGGCAAGACCAAGGCGGTTGCCCGCCGGGTCGTGCCGGAGGTGCTGGAGCTGGTGGGGCTCGGTGGCAAGGAGCACCGCTATCCGCACGAGCTCTCCGGTGGTGAGCAGCAGCGGGTCGCCGTCGCCCGGGCGTTCGTGAACCGTCCGCTGATCCTGCTGGCGGACGAGCCGACCGGAAACCTGGACCCGGACACCTCGATCGAGATCATGCGTCTGCTGGACCGGATCAACCGCACCGGCACGACCGTCGTGATGGTCACGCACGACTCCAACATCGTGAACCAGATGCGCCGCCGCGTTATCGAGATCGAGAGCGGTCGCATCGTGCGTGACCAGGCCCGCGGCGTCTACGGGTGAACCGGCGCTTCACCCTTCTCGCAGCCTGACGACGAACACCTCATGCCGGAGACCCGGAGGAAATCCCGATGCGCGTGAAATACGTCCTGTCCGAGGTACTGGTCGGACTGTGGCGCAACGTGACCATGACCATCGCGATGATCATCACGATGGCGGTCTCGCTGACCATGCTCGGCGCCAGCGGTCTGATGTACCGCCAGGTTGACGACATGAAGGACCTCTACTACAAGAACATCGAGGTCTCGATCTTCCTGAGCCAGGAGGTGAGCGAGCAGCAGCGCACCGACCTGAACGACAAGCTGAAGAACGACCCCCTGGTCAAGGACGTCATCTACGTCAACAAGGACGAGGCGTACAAGAAGTTCCAGGAGATGTACCAGGACGCGCCGGACCTGGTCAACGCGGTCAAGCCGGATCAGCTTCCGGAGTCGTTCCGGCTCAAGCTGAAGAACCCGGAGCAGTACAAGAACATCTACGACCAGTACAAGGACACCGAGGGTGTCGACGAGATCGTCGACCAGAGCCGGCTCCTGGACAAGATCTTCGACGTACTCACCGCGATCCAGAACATCGCGCTGGCCGCCGCGGTCGTGATGGCCATCGCCGCACTCCTCCTGGTGGCCAACACCATCCAGGTCGCCGCATACAGCAAGCGGCGCGAGGTGGCGGTCATGAAGCTGGTCGGCGCGTCCAACTGGTTCATCCAGGCGCCGTTCGTGCTGGAGGCCGTGGTGGCCGGCCTGATCGGCGCACTGCTCGGCCTGGTGGCCCTGGTGGCAGCGAAATATCTGCTCTTCGACGGGTCACTCAAGGCGTTGCAGGGCCTGTTGTCGCCGATCAGCTGGGGCGACATCCTGGTCGTCTTCCCGCTGATGGCCGTCGTCGGTGGCCTCGTCAGCGCCGCGACCGCCTGGATCACCCTGCGCTTCTACCTGCGGGTCTAGTCGGGTTCGTCTGCTGACCGGGACCCTCCCGCCGCCGGAAATAAACGGCGCGGGAGGGTCCTTGTTACTCCGGTAGCATGATCGGTTGTCCGGCCGGGGTGACCCACAGTCGGACCAACCAGGGAAAGGGGGTGGCGCCGATGCCACGGGAAAAGGGGCGCAAGGTGGTCGCCTCCAACAAGAAGGCACGCCACGACTACTCGATCCTCGACACGTACGAGGCGGGCATGGCGTTGACCGGCACCGAGGTCAAGTCGCTGCGGGCCGGGCGGGCGTCGCTTGTCGACGCGTTCGCCCAGGAGCGCGACGGCGAGCTGTACCTGCACGCGATGCACATCCCGGAGTACACCCAGGGCACCTGGACCAACCACGAGCCCCGGCGTACCCGCAAGCTGCTGCTCAACCGTGGTGAGATCGACAAGTTGGTCGGCAAGACCCGCGAGGGCGGTCTGACCATCGTGCCGTTGCAGGTCTACTTCTCCGACGGCTGGGCCAAGGTGGAGATCGCCCTGGCCAAGGGCAAGAAGTCGTACGACAAGCGCCAGGACCTCGCCAAGCGCGACGCGGACCGGGAGATCGCCCGGGTGTCCGGTCGGCGCGGCAAGGGAATGGACGACTGATTCGTCCCGTTTATCCAGGTCGGCGCGCCGGGTTGGGCCTCGGGATGAAAGCCGTTGCGGCAGGCGTTAGTCTTGTCAGTGCCGCCACGAGGCAGCCTGTCGAGGGGGTGACTGGTTTCGACTTCGTACGCAGCGACAGGGGAAGCGAGCCGAGGAAGCCGACGTCGTCTCGAGAATCGGTCGTCGGAAACCAATAAGCGCCAAGAACAATCGCGCTGACTTCGCTCTCGCCGCCTGAGGCGAGTAGTGAGTCTGTCGGCCTGGGAACGCCTTCGTCCCAGTTAGCCGGCATCAGCTAGAAGGCTGGCCAATCGGACCCGGTCGCGGGGTCCGTGCGGCGAGATCAATCAGCGACTGGGCCCGTCACACCAACTTGCTCGCGTGAGCGGTGGGGCCGAGTAGAGGCATAGCGAGCTGCGCTCGGAGAAGCCCTGACAAACCGGCGAAGGACCCGGGTTCGATTCCCGGCACCTCCACCACCTCGAAGCGATGCGCCCCGGCCCACCGGCCGGGGCGCATCGTCGTATCCGGCCAAGGCGCCGTGCGATGTCGTGATCGACACGAGTTCGCAGACATGGGGCCATCGACCACTCCTGAATACCCCCAGTTCGGCGAACTCGAGTCGATCACCGCGCGGTTCACGCCTCGGCCGAGCGTGATGTCCGCTTTGGGGCGTTCGTAGTGACCGGCGGCACCCGTGGGCGGGAAGCGTGGCGGGCTGAGGGCCGTTACATACCCCGACGATCGCAGGAGCACGGGTCAGAGGCCCGCGTGGCCGCCCGCCTGCGGGAATGGCTCCGGCCGTCGGGTCGTTGAACCCGGTCCGCGGCGCCCGAGCCCCTCCGGCTCGCCGGCCGCCGCCCCCCTCAAAGACTTTGTGCAAGCGCCCGGACGAGGTGCTGACACCCAAGTCACCGATCCCCCCGAACGGGTGACGTGGGTGTTTCCTACCCCCGAAGGAGCAACCCCTGATGAACACGATCTTCCGTAAGAGCATGCTGTCTGTTGCTGGTCTCGCGTTCGCCGGTGGCGTCTTCGCCGGCCCCATCGCCGCCCACGCCGCCACCCCGGCCGTCGACGCCAAGCCCACCGCTGTTGCCGTGCAGACGACCGCTCCGAAGCCGCAGGGCGACCAGTCGCACATCGACCTGAACGGTGAGCAGAGCGCCAACGTCAAGGCCATCATCGCGGCCACGAAGAAGGCGGGTCTGCCGGAGCGGGCGGCGGTCATCTCGATCGCGACCAGCCTGCAGGAGTCCAAGCTGGAGAACCTCGGCCACCTCGGCGATATGAACGACCACGACTCGCTGGGTCTGTTCCAGCAGCGCCCGTCCAGCGGTTGGGGCACCCCGGAGCAGATCACCAACCCCGAGTACTCCACCACCGCGTTCCTCAAGGGCCTCAAGCAGGTCGACGGCTGGCAGGACATGCCGCTGACCGACGCCGCGCAGACCGTCCAGGTCTCCGCCTACCCCGACGCGTACGCCCAGTGGGAGCAGCAGGCCACCGACCTGGTCGCCCAGTACTGGAACAGCTGACGAACACACCGATGGCCGGCACCCCACCACGGGGTGCCGGCCATCGGCGCATTTCCCGACCCTCGGTCACTTCCTGTTTGGCAGCCGACCCTCGGGCATCACGCTCATCGGAGGGGCGGGGCCACCGCCAAAGACGTGATGCCTGTAGGTCATCAAGATGACGGAGAGGCATCACGCTCATTGGGGCGGTGTCGGCTGATGGCGTGCGGTGGCTTCGAGGGCGGGCGCGCCGTCAGAGGCGGTGATGCCCGTGGGCGGAGCGGTTGATCCGCTGCACTTCGCTGATGTGGGGGCATCCCGACGTCCGGATACGCCTACCTCGGCGAGCTGGCGGGGATCACCGCGCTCCGACGCGACGGCGCCGGGTAGCCGCTGCCTACGTCGCCGCCTACGCTGCGGCTGTGGCGAACCAGGGACTGCGTCTGTCGGTCGGCGCGTCAGCCGGTCAACGCACGCTTGCGATGGTGACGGGCGTGCTCGTCGCGGCGGTCGGTGCGGCATTCGTGCTGGGGCCCGTGCTCGCCGGCGGGCTGATTCGTCGCCTCACCGGCCCCGGGGACGGGTTCGCCAGCTACGAGGAGGCCCGCGATCTGCCGCCCGGCATGCTGCCGCCCGCGCTGCGGGAGTCCGGAGGCGGGTCGGGGCGGGGACTGTTCCTCGGGCTGTGTGGGCTCCCGTTCGTCCTGCTCGGTGTCTACCTGGTGCTGCGGGTGCTGCGTACGGCCGCGTGGTTGGACGGGAGCCGGGTGCACCTGCGGGGCGCGCTGCGCAGCCGCAGCGTCGATCTCGCCACCGCCCGCGTCGACCCCGAGTCGTATCGCGGAACGGAGGGTGGCCCGCCCGCCATCGTCGTCCACGATCGGGTCAGCGGGCAGCGGGCCACGATCCCGCTTCGGGGCATGGGTCTGCCGGTCCTGCCGCCGTCCGAACTGCGCGCGCTGGCCGACGCGTTTGTCGCGGGTGGGCCCGAGGTCGCACCCGACGCTCGCGCCGTCGCCGCCCACCTGCGGCGACTGGCGGGCACCTGAGCGGCCCGTCGGAGCGCACGTCGCCGGGCCCGGTGGGGCCGGAGTAGACGGCTGTGACGCTTGGGGCAGATGAGCACCGACAGGCCCCTGGACAGGGCGAACGGGCATCGTTCACCATCACGGTATGGGGTAGCGGCGCGGTGCGGGAGGTGCCATGGTCACCGGTGGAGTCCAGCAGTCGTCGGGCGCGACCCGTCCCCATCCGTCCGGGCCGCTCTCCGCCGGGCTCGCCGCCGACCTGCACGCCCTGGCCCGGGCCGTCGCTGTCACGGCAGCCGAGCCGCGGTGGCGCGAGACGGTGCTGCTGCGACTGCGCCCGGTCGGGCAGGGCTTCGCCGAGCACGTGCGGGTCACCGAGGGGCCGGCCGGTCTCTACCGGGAACTGCTCACCCACTCGCCCCGCCTCGACCACGGTATCCGGCTGCTGACCCGGGAACACGCCGCGATCGTCGCCGCCATCCTGGCCGTGCAGCGGGCCGCGGAAAGGCCCGAGGTCGGCCCGGACGAGCTTCACCACCGCGCGGGGCACCTGTTGCGCGCGCTCGCCCGGCACCGGCGGCGGGGCGCGAACCTGCTCTGGCAGGCGTACCAGACGGATCTGGGTGGGGAGACCTGAGTCGACGGCGGAACCCCCGGGCCGCCGGCACCGTCGAACCTGGCATGCGTCGACCGGTCCTGTTGCTCGTCCTGCCCCTGCTGTCCATGGTGGCCTGCGCCGCGCCCGTCGCCGACTCCGGCGTCGGACCCACCGCGTCGACCCCCCGTGCGTTCGACGACCGGGCCGCCGCGGTCGCCGCGGCCTGGCGGCCCGGTCCCGGTTGGCACGACGGGTACGTCCCCCTCCAGGGACCGACCGTGCTCACCGGCGACCCGCGGTTCACCCCGGACACGGAGACGGCCTTTCGTGCCGGCTGGTACCGCGCGCAGGTCGCCATCCCGTCGACAGCTGTCAGCGGCGAGGTCCGCTTCCCGGACGGACGGTTGACGCTGCCACTGATCACCGCTGCTGAGGCGTACCGCCAGCTCGACCAGGGTGACCCGCTGCCCTGCCCGGGGCGGCCGAAGCGACCCGGACTGCCGACCCCCGGCGGTCCCACCGTCGAGCCCGGGCCGGACGGCTGGGCCACCAGCACGACGCAGACGGCCTGCCTGCCGCTGACCGTCACCGGGGTGACGCTCGGCGCCGTGCCGGTCCGGACGAGTCGAGGCGAGGCGCAGGTCCCGGCCTGGTTGTTCACGGTCGAGGAACTGGCCACGCCGGTGGCCCAGCTCGCCGTCGCGCCGACCGCTGTCACACCGGTCCCCTCGGTGGCCCCGCCGACGCAGCCGCCACCGGACGGCGTGGTCGCGGCGCAGGACCTCGCGGCGGTGGACGGCGCGCGGTTGACCGTCCGACTGGGCGTCGGCTCCTGCGACACCGGCATCACCCCGCTGGTGTCGGAACGGCCCGACGCGGTGGTGGTCGGTGGCACGGTCGTCCGGTCCACCGGCGTCTGCAACGCCATGCTCAAGCTGGAACCGGTCGTCGTCACCCTGACCGAGCCGCTGGGGGCGCGGCCGGTGCTGGACGTGGTCAGCGGCGCCCCGCTGACGCTCGCCCCACGGTGACCGGCGGGCGTCCGTCAGAGGATGGTCGGCACGTCGGTGCTGATCGGCACCGGCAGCACGGTGGGGCCCGTGGCGCGCAGCCCGGCCGCGAGGGCCGCGCCGAGTTCGTCGGGAGTCCGCACCACCTCGGTCGCGCAGCCGTAGCCGGCGGCGATCGCCGTGATGTCCAGTCCCGGCAGGTCCAGCCCGGGTACGCCAGGGGTGTCCTTCAGTTCGGCGAACGCCTTGAGGATCGCGTACTGCTGATTGATCGGGACGACGACCACGACGGGTAGCGACAGGCGCGCGGCGGTCCAGAGCGCCTGTACGGAGTAGTGGAACGAGCCGTCGCCGATCACCGCGACCACCGGCCGGCCGCGCCCGGTGTCCCGTTCGGCCAGCGCCACGCCGATCGCGGCCGGCAGGCCGTAGCCGAGGCCGCCGCTGGCCATCGTGAAGTACGACGCGGGTCGGGTGATGCGCAGGTTGCGGCGCAGCGCGGCCAGGTTGGACGGTGACTCCTGGACCAGTACGCCGTCGGCCGGCCAGTGCGCGGCCAGCGCGGCGAACATCGCGTCGGCGCTCAGCGGCGCGGTGACCTCCGCCGGCGTCGGGGCGGCCCGGGGCGCGGGCGGCTGCCGGTCGGCGGCCGGGACCAGGTCGAGCAGGGCGGCCAGGGCCAGTCCGGGGTCGGCGAGCAGGCTGTCGCCGACCGGGGCTCGGGCGGCCTCGTCCGGGTCGTCCGTGACGTGCAGCAGTCGGGCGCCCTCGGGCAGGTGGTCGCCCGGTACGTGCGGGTAGTAGCGGAACACCGGCGCGCCGACGACCAGGACGGTGTCGTGCCCGTGCAGCGCCTCGGCGAGCGGGCCGATGGCGAACGGCAGGACCCCCCGGAACTGCGGGTGGTCCTCCGGGAACACGGCCCGCTCCGGTGCCGGGGCCGACCAGACCGGTGCGGCCAGTCGCTCGGCCAGCGCGACGGCCGTCGACCAGCTCTCGGAACGGTCCACGCCGGGTCCGAACACCAGGACCGGGTCGCGGCTGTCGGCCAGCGCCCGGGCGAACATCGCCAACCGCTGCGGGTCCGGCGCGAAGCGGGTCGCCACCGAACGCGGCGCGGGCGGCGACTCGGCGGGCTGGGCCCAGTCGTCCATCGGCAGGGAGAGGAAGACCGGCCCGACCGGGGGTTGCACGGCGGTCGCGTACGCCCGCAGCAGCGCCGCCGGGATGTCCTGCGCGCGGACCGGCTCGTAGCTCCACTTCACGTACGGCTCGGGCAGTTCGACGGCCCGGCGGTTGGTCAGGCGGGGTTCCAGCAGCAGCATCTCCCGGGTCTGTTGACCGGCGGTGACGATCAGTGGCGTCTTGTTGTGCCAGGCGGTCACCAGGTTGCCCATGCCGTTGCCCAGGCCCGGCGCGGTGTGCAGGTTGACGTGCGCGGGACGGCCGGCGGCTTGGGCGTACCCGTCGGCCATCGCCACGGCCGTGGCCTCGTGCAGCGCGTGGACGTAGTGGAAGTCGGCCGGGAAGTCCCGCAGGAACGGCTCCTCGGTGGAGCCGGGGTTGCCGAAGACGGTGGTCATGCCCAGGGTGCGGAGCACGTCGTACGTCGCGTCCCGGACCGTTGCCATCGTCGCCTGCCTCCGCTCGCGCGCAGGGGCGACCGTGGGCCGCCCTCCCGATCAGCCGAATCTATCGGGATGTGACAGACGTTTCGGGCTTTTCCGGCGTCCGGGGAGGTCGTCCGAGAGCGCTCAGGGGAGCGCGAAGGGCAGTTTGATGCCGTCCAACGCCCGACCACACGCGCAGTCCTGCTCGGCGGGGAGCGCGGCCAGCGCGTCCAGCAGCACGTCCCGCAGCCGGTCGGTGTTGGCTGCGAACACCCGGAACACCTCGTCCTGGGTCACCGTCTCGCCCGCCTGCAGCCCGGCGTCCAGGTCGGTGATCAGCGCGATGGAGGAGTAGCAGAGCGCCATCTCCCGGGCGAGCACCGCCTCCGGGTGGCCAGTCATGTTCACGACAGTGCCGCCGATCGAGGCGTACCAGCGCGACTCGGCACGGGTGGAGAACCGGGGACCCTCGACCACCACCACCGTCCCGCCGTCCACTGCCGTGACGTCCCGCCCGGCCGCCGCGGTGAGCAGGGCGTGTCGGCCCTTCGGGCAGTACGGGTCGGCGAACGGCACGTGCACCGCGCCCTCGTCGTAGTAGGTCTGCACTCGACCGCTGGTGCGGTCGACGAGCTGGTCCGGCACCACGAACGTGCCCGGACCCAGCTCCGGCCGCAGCCCACCGACCGCGCAGGGCGCCAACACCTGGCGTACGCCGAGCGAGCGCAGCGCCCACATGTTGGCCCGGTACGGGATCCGGTGCGGCGGATACCGGTGGTCGGATCCGTGCCGGGGCAGGAACGCGACCCGTCGCCCGGCCACCTCCGCGATGGTCACCGCGTCCGACGGTGGACCGTAAGGGGTGCCCAGCTCATGGGGGGTGCCGTCGAGGAGCGCGTACAGACCCGAGCCGCCGATCACCGCGAGGTCCGCCGTCGGTGCCATGGAACCTCCGTCGCAACTGTCCGATCACCCGCCGCTCAGACCTTAGCCAGCGCCCGGGACGCAGGCTATGGTGCCAGGCATGGCGTTGACAGCGCGGCTGATACCGATGCACCGTGCGGAGGCGGCGGATGACGGATCCCGGGTGCGGGCTCACGGCTGACGGGTAGGTGGGATGCAGGGAGAGGGCCAGGCGATCGGCGGACGAGCGATGGAGTCGATGACCGGGCGGCTGCTGGTCGCGACTCCGGCGCTCAAGGACCCGAACTTCGACCGTACGGTGGTGCTGCTGGTCGCCCACGAACCGGGCGGCGCGCTCGGCGTCGTCCTGAACCGGGCGACCGAGGTGCCGGTGGCCGAGGTGCTGGGCGACTGGAGTGACCTGGCGCGCCACCCGGCGGTGCTCTTCGAGGGCGGCCCGGTGCAACCCGACTCGGCGATCTGCCTGGCCCGGATGCGGCAACCACTACGGCGGCTCAAGGGCTTCCACCAGGTGTCCGGGGCGGTCGGCACGATCGATCTCTCCGTCGACCCGGAGAAATTGCGGGAGAGCATCGGCGGCATCCGGGTGTTCGCCGGCTACTCCGGCTGGGGCAGCGGCCAGTTGGAGCAGGAGATCGCCGACGGGTCCTGGTTCCTGCTGGACGCCCTGCCCGGCGACGCCTTCGTCGACCGCCCGGACGACCTGTGGCCGATGGTGCTGCGCCGGCAGGGCGGGATGATGGCCGCCGTCGCCCACTTCCCGCCGGACGTGGCGCTGAACTGACCCGGTCGGGTAGGGACCCCCGCGAGATGACCATGCCGGCGGGTCTGTGTATAGTTTCCGAGTGCCCGGGCGACCGGGACGACAGCAAGGGGCCGTGGCGCAGCTGGTAGCGCACCACACTGGCAGTGTGGGGGTCAGGGGTTCGAGTCCCCTCGGCTCCACCCTTGTTTTTCAGGTCAGCGGCCTGGTCGGGAATACCGATCAGGCCGCTTTCCTGTTTCGGGTCGGACATCTCGCCCGATCGAGGCGGTCAGGGGACCCCGAGGCGGCACCGTCGGTAGCCGGACGGTGAAGGTCGCCCCGGCGCCGGGCCTGCTGTCGGTGGAGATCGTCCCGCCGTGGCTGGTGACCACCTCCCTCACCAGGGCCAGACCCAGACCGAAGCGGCGGTCCGCGGCCCCGGCGCCGCGGTGGAAGCGGTCGAAGAGGTGTGCCGCGTCGGCGGGGTCGAAGCCGGCTCCGCTGTCCGTGATCACCAGGTCCGCACCCCGGCGGGAGGTGTGCAGGGCGACGTCGATGCGACCGCCGCTCGGGGTGTGGGTGAGGGCGTTGGCGAGCAGTTCGCCGACCACGCGGCGCAGGGCCGAGGCGATGCCGCAGACGAGAACGGGGGTGTCCGGGACGCTCATGTGCAGCTGGACACCCTGCTCGGCGGCGCGGTCGGCCTCGCAGCCGACGGCCTGCGCGGTGAGCAGGGCCAGGTTGACGGGCTCGGCGGGGTGCCGGTCGACAGGGGTGGCGGCGAGCCGGGCGGAGAGCAGCAGCTCGTCGACGATTTCACCGAGGCGGCCGGTGGTCTCGATCAGGCGGTCGTAGTCGGCGCGGTCGGCGCCGGCGCGGCGGGCCAGGATCTGGGCGCGGGTATGGACCTGGGCGATGGGGGTGCGCAGCTCGTGGCTGGCGTCGGCGACGAACCGGCGTTGCCGGCCGAGCGCCTCGGCGAGCGGCGCCACGGCTCGGCGGCCCACGGCGATGCCGGTGAGCGCGGCCGCGGCGAGGCCGACGACGGCGGCGAGGAGGAAGGCGGCGAGCAGGTGCCGCCGGTCGGAGAGCTGGAAACGCGCGTCGAACACCGCTTGCACGACCCCCGTGCCGCGGGGCTGGGTGCGGACGTAGTAGGTCGTGCCGTTGCGTTCGACCTTGTCGCTGTGGACCTGTCGGCCGAGGGCCGCCGCGTCGATGGCGGATCGCAGAGGGAAGCCCGGCGGGGGTGGGTTGCGGCCGAGGTCGATGCGGCCGCCGTCGTACAGGATGATCCAGCTACAGGCCGGCGGTCCGTTGATGGTGCCGTGGACCACGCCGTAGCTGAGCTCTCGTTCGATCTGTTCCTGCTGGTTGTGCAGCAGGGCGGTGTACGAGATGGCGGCGCCCAGGGCGAGCAGTGCCGTCATGGTGAGTCCGACGAGCAGGCTGACCCGCGTCCTGGCCCGGCGCAGGATGGCGTCCTCGGAGCTCACAGGGTTCCCAGCCGGTAGCCGAGACCGTGGACGGTCCGGATCACCGAGCGGCCGAGCTTGCGGCGCAGGTAGTAGACGTACGTGTCGACCAGGGACGCTGCGGCAGCCTCGTCGAAGACCCGGCTGCGCAGCTCGGAGCGGGAGTGGACGGTGAGCGGCCGGGCCGCGAGGACGCGGAGCAGCTCGAACTCGCGCGCGGAGAGCGCGATCCGGGTGCCGTCGGGCAGGACGGCGTCGCGCGTGGCGAGGTCGAGCTGGCCCGACCCGAACCGCAGCACCTCGGTGGAGTCGGTGATCCGGCGGCAGAGTGCCCGGATGCGGGCGCTCAGCTCGTCCAGGTCGAAGGGCTTCGTCAGGTAGTCGTCGGCGCCCGCGTCGAGGCCGGCGACCCGGTCCTCGACGGTGCCGAGCGCGGTCAGCAGCAGCGCCCGGGCGGCCACCGCCCGGGATCGCAGCCGGACGACCAGGTCCAGCCCGTCGAGGGCGGGTAGGCGTCGGTCGATCACCATCACGTCGTACGGCCGGGTGAGCCCCAGATGCAGGCCGCGCTGCCCGTCGGGGGCCTGGTCGACGACGTATCCCTCGCCGGTCAGCGTCTCGGCCACCATTCCGCGTAGCTCCGAGTCGTCCTCGACGAGCAGGAGTCGGGTCATGGGTAGATAGTGACACCGACACATCGACATGTCTCTATGTTCCGGAAAACTTGTCGCCTCAAACAAACAATCTACCGGCTCCCGGCGGTCACGAGGGCCGGCGCGGGGACGCGAGTGCGGGCCTCGCGCCGCTCGATCCAGCTCAGCAGCGGCGTCGTCATCAGCGTCGTGACGAGCGCGACCAGCACCAACACCGTGAACAGCGACGAATTCACGATGCCCGCCTCCAGACCCACGTTGAGCGCGATCAGCTGCATCAGACCCCGGGCGTTCATGAGGGCGCCCACGCGTAGTGCGACTCCGTTCGGCTCACCGCGCATCCGGGCCGCGGCCCAGCAGGCGCCGTACTTGCCGACGATCGCCACCGTCACACACGCGGCGGCGAATCCCAGTACGGCCGGATCGCCCAACAGCGCGAACTCGGTCCGCAGCCCGGAGTAGGTGAAGAACAGCGGCAGGAACACCGTCGCGGCGATCGGCGACAAGGTGTCGACCACCTTGTCGGTCTGCTCGGAGCGCGGCATCACCACGCCGACCGCGAAGGCGCCGAAGACCGCGTACAGCCCGATCTCGTCGGTGTACCAGGCGACCAGGAAGAGCAGCGCCACCGTGCCGAGCAGCCGCGCGCGGTCGCCCGGGAACCCCATCAGATAGCCGGTCACCCGCCGCCCACCCAGCCAGAGCACCACCCCGAACAGCACCGCGCCACCCGCGGTGACCAGCGCCGGTCCGGCGGCGCCCGAGGCGAACGCCAGCACCACCGCCAGCATGATCCACGCGACCATGTCGTCGATCGCGCCGCTGGCCAGGGCGAGCATCCCGTGCCGGGTGCCCGTCTGGCCGCGCTCGGTGATGATCCGGGCAAGCATCGGGAAGGCGGTGATCGCCAGCGCCACGCCGACGAACGCCGCGGACACACCGAGCGACACGTCGTCCGCGCGGATCGGTACGAAGCCCGCCACGCCCAGCACCAGCAGGACGCCCAGCGCCAGCGGCGCGGCGACGCCGGCGAGCGACACCGCTCCCGCCGTGCCGGCGAGGTTGGTCAGCCGGTGGGAGGTGAAGGCGTACCCGGCCTGGAACATGAACAGCACCAGGCCGACCTGGCCGACCACGTACAGGATCGGCAGCAGCGGCGCGGGAAAGAGAGCGGCCTGCGCGTCCGGCCAGAGCAGGCCGAGCAACGAGGGGCCGAGCAGCACCCCGGCGAGCATCTCGCTCACGACGGGGGGCTGGCCCACCTTGCCGAGGAGCCAGGCGACGAGCTTGCAGAAGAGCAGAATGACCGCGACCGCGATGAAGAACCGCGGGGCGAGTTCGGTGGGGGTCATGAGCCGGCCTCCTCGAAGAATCGGGTGCACAATTTCTGTCGTCGGGCGTCGACGACCATCCACGTCCCGCACACCAGCTGCTTGACCGAGCGGCCCACGTCGAAGAATCGGTCGCGCTGCCGCATCAGGGCGAGTCGCCCGCGACCGGGGCCGGGGAGACCCCGGGGTGTCAGGTACGCGGGACCGCGACTGGGCAGCGAACGGGTGTGCGCTGCCGAGGAGCTGACCGAGAAGCGCCGCAGCACCTCCCGGGTCGCGGCGCGGAGCTGGACGGGCGCCGAGCCGCGCGCCGGACAGGCCCGGTTGGCGGTCACGCCGTACGGGATGAAGTGGGCGTCCTGTCGACGCAACGACAACCAGCGGTCCGGGTCGAACTCGTCGTCGGCGGCAGGGCCGGTGCGGTGGTAGGCCCGGTAGTTGAAGAGCAGCACCGATCCGGTGCGCAGGACGTGATCCCCCACCGTGATGGGTCCGGAGGTGATCCGGTGCGCGATGCCGAAGAGGGGGTGCACCCGGAGCGCCTCGTCGATGACCCGGTCGAGCGATGAGTCCGACGTGTCCGTGACGGCCCCGGCGCACAGCAGGATGTGCGCCATGGCCTCCGACATCTGCACCACAGCCGTGGTGAAGAACGTGCCGTGCACGTACCAGGCGGTCTCCTGGGCGGTGAACGGTGGCGGCAGCACGACCGGGCACGTCCCCGCCTCGATCCGGTCCAGCAGGTAGCGGGTCAGCCGAAGCCGCCGGGACATGTGCCGCAGACTCATCCCCTTCAGCGCGGTGGCCACGTCGTCCGCGTTCGCCACGATGAGATCGCGGACGTCGCGTGGGCACGGCGCGTCGAACACCACCTCGTACGAGACCTCGGCCCAGATCGGCATCATCAGGTCACGTAGCCGTACGTGGCTGATCCGGTCGGCCGGGAGCGCGTCGAGGATCCGCCGGGTCGCGGCCGTCACCAGCTCCTCGGAACGCGCGTGCGAGCGGGCGAGCACCCGTCGGGTCGTCCGCGCGACCGTCTTGTACCGCTCGCCCGGCTCGAGGTGCTCCTGGTGCATCTGCGGACCGGGCGCGAGCCAGTACCAGAAGAGGTCCGACAGGCCCGCCCCACGACTGCGCCCGTCGGCGGCCGGATCGCTGTAGACCCGCTCGAAGTCCTCCGGCCCCACCAACGGCCCGGGCACCGGGATGCCCTCGGTCCCGTTGACCCGCTTGAAGATCCACTCCCGGAGGTCGACCACGGCCTTCACCGGGTCACCACCAGATCGGGTGTCAGGTCGGCCGGTCGCCGCGCTCCGGTCAGGGCGAGAGCCTCGTCCAGCTCGGTGGTGAGTCGTTCGAGAACCTGCCGTACGCCCACCGACCCGCCCGCCGCGAGACCTCGTACCACCGGACGCCCCACCAGCACCGCTCGCGCCCCGAGCGCCAGCGCGATCACCACGTCGCCGCCGCTGCGCACCCCTCCGTCGAGCAGCACCGGAAGCCGCCCCTGCACGGCTGCCACCACCGAGGGCAGCGCGTCGAGCGTGGGGACCGCCCCGTCGAGTTGTCGTCCGCCGTGGTTGGACACGATCACACCGGCGGCGCCGTGCTCGACCGCGAGGCGGGCATCAGCGGGATGCAGGACGCCCTTGAGCAGGATCGGTAGTCCCGTGACACCGCGCAGCCACGCGATCCGATCCCACCCCGCCGTCGCGTCCATCGCGATCGGGCGCACCCGGCCGGCCGCGTCACGCATGTTCTCGCAGGCGTAGCCGGGTGGCAGGTCGGTGAAGCCGTTGCGCAGGTCCCGCTCGCGCCGCCCGAACACCGGGGAGTCCACCGTCACCACCAGCGCCTGGCAGCCCGCCGACTCGGCACGCTTCACCACGTACTCGGTGAAGTCGAGGTCGGGTTGCGGGTACAGCTGAAACCACAGCGTGCCGCCCGCCGCCGCGATCTCCTCGACCGGCTGGGTGGCGGCCATGCTCACCACCATCGCCGTGCCGGCCGCCGCGGCCCCCCGCGCGGTGGCCGCCTCGCCGTCGGGGTGCGCGAGCCGATGGAAGGCCGTCGGAGCGACCAGCACCGGTGCGGTGAGTCGGGTGCCGGCCACCTCGGTCCGTAGGTCGCGCTCGCCGGTCGCCCGGAGCACCCGTGGCACCAGCCACCGTCGCGCGAAGGCCTCCTCGTTGGCGGCCAGGGTGCGCTCCCGCCCGGCACCGCCCTCGAAGAAGTCCCGGTGGACGGGGTCCATGTCAGCCCTCGGCACCGGACAGGCAACGGCCGATGAACTCCTGCAGCGGCCGTACGTGGACGTCGGGCCGATCCCACCGGTTCTCCAGGTTCTCGGCGAGGTGGTGCGTGCCGATCACCTTTCCGTGGCGGTGGTGACGGACCACCGGGTGCAGGTACGCCGCGTCGTGTGCCTGCCCGACGGCATCCTGGGCGACCCGGGACACGGTGATGTCGAACGGGTCGACCTGGTCGTGGTCGGGCCCGTACTCCAGCGTGACGACGAAGGCGTGGTCGTACTCGTGGTCGGCGGTGCGCAGGCCGGTCGACACGAAATAGTCCACCGGCACCTCCTCGTGGTAGCGGGCCTCTGCTCCGGCGACGGTGAGCACGTCGGCGAGGAACCCGAACTGCTGCCACAGGGCCGAGCTGCGGTTGACCCGCTCGACGACGGCCGCGGTCATGGCCGCCGGCTCGGCCGCGAGCTTGTCCGACGGCCAGTCCGTGGCGTCGTACCGACGGGCGAGGATCCGGTGCAGTGCCCGTACTGCGTAGCGGAACCCGTGCACGAAACCGCTCGTGGACTTCTTGAAGTCGCGTTCCTGCGAAATCGTTCCGGCAAAGAACAGCCCCGGCACGTTCACCGACTCCCACGCTTCGGTCTGTGCCGGGAACCGGTCCCTGATGGCGAGTCGGGGCCGGGCCGAGGAGTCGAAAATCGAGTCGTCGAATCGGAATCCCGTACACGCCAGCACCCGGTCGTAGTGCAGTTCCTTCACGACCTCGTTCGCCCGGGAGAAGCTGAACGCGACCTTGTAGCCCGTACCGTCGCGCTCGATGCTCTTGATCGTGCCGTCGAGGATCGCGTTCGCCGACTTGAGCTGATAGGTGTCGAGGAAGTTGTTGTTCACCGCGCGCAGGTGCCCGACGTAGTGGGTACGCCACGCCATCCGAACCGAGCTGGGCCCGGCGACGTGGATCAGCGTGGTGGTCTCCATGAGGTTGTCGGCGGTCTCGAAGGCGGAATTGCCCTTGCCGATGATCAGCACCTTCTGGTCGAGGTAGTCGCGTGGCTCGACGCTCATCACGTCGTACCCCTCGGCCAGCTCGAACCCGGGGATGTCCGGCTCGTAGGTCTTCGAGACGCCGGTGGCGACGATCACCGCACGGGCCTCCCAGCGCTGGTCGCCGGCCTCGACCGTGAACACGTCGTCGTGCTTGGACACCCGGGTCACCCGGGTGCCGTACCTGACCTTGACGCCCGTCTTGGCGGCGAAGTCCGCGAGGTACCGCACCATCACGTCGGCGTCCGGGAAATACCGCTCGGTGTACTGCGTGAACAGCAGCGCCGGATCGTCGGTGAGCAGCGAGTTCCAGTCGAGCCGCAGATTCAGTTCGGGGTCGTCGGTGCCGGTGTGCGGTTTGTTGATCGAAATGAGTGTGCGGTGCCGCGGATAGGTGGCGAAGAACGCGCCCGGCCCGTCGGCGCCCTCCAGCACCACGTAGTCGCGCATGCCGTCGGCCTCGAACAGGGCGGCGAGCTGAAGACCGGCCGGACCGGCCCCGATGATCAGGTAATCAAGCATCACGGCGCTCACCGTACGAGTGGGAATTCAGAGATTTTTCAAGTTCTTCCACGATCGCGGCCGCCGTTCGCACGTCCCCGTCCAGCGGCCGGTCCGGGTCGATCGGTGGGATCGCCTCCTCCAGCGCCCGCAGGGCCCGGTCGCAGCCCACCGCCGTGGGCCGGCGCGCCCCCACGTGCACCGCCTGGCGCAGCCCCAGCGCGAGCGAACCGGTGATCAGGCGCAGGAGTTCCGCCTGGTCCAGAGCGCGCAGCGCG
This sequence comes from Micromonospora sp. WMMD729, assembly GCF_049315225.1. Classification (NCBI taxonomy): domain Bacteria; kingdom Bacillati; phylum Actinomycetota; class Actinomycetes; order Micromonosporales; family Micromonosporaceae; genus Micromonospora; species Micromonospora sp. WMMD729. Next base: position 843,429 of record NZ_CP186059.1, read on the forward strand.
GCCTGCGTGCCGAGCGGGATGACGTCCTGGTTGTGCAGGTTGGTGGGGAGGCTCTGCGCGCTCGCGGGTACGGTGTCCCGCCTGATCTCGGTGATGAGCGCCGTCGACGCGAGTTGGACGCCCTGCAGCCCGTGCTGCTGGCCCGGCCCCGCCGCGAGCATCGGCGGCAGTCCGCCGTTGCGGCCCGGATCCACCAGCAGGTCGAGCTGTCGCTCGGCGAGGTTGCCGACCTGGGCGATCACCATGGACAGGACGTCGGCGGCGAAGGCGGCGGGCTGACCGAAGAAGTTGCCGCCGTGCACGACCTTGTCGTCGTCCGGAAAGAACAGCGGATTGTCACTCACCGCGCCGAGGTCGGCCGCCACGACGCCGTCGGCGTAGCGCAGGGCGTCCTCGGCCGCCCCGAGTAACTGCGGCGCGCAGCGGATGCTGTACGGCTCCTGCAGGGGTCTGCTGCCGGACGGCCGCAGGCCGGCGCAGGTCGCCCGCATCGCGGTACCGACGTCGACGGCGCCCCGATGACCGTAGGCGGCCAGGAGAGCGGGGTCGAGGAACTGCGGATCGCTGCCGAGCAGGTCGGCGAGGAGGCAGCTCAGCGTCTGCACCACCCGGTGCGAGGTGCGGACCCGGTCCAGGGCGAGGGTCAGCGCGGCGGTGGTCAGCGACGTGCCGTTGACGAGCGCGAGCGCGTCTCGGCCGTCGAGCGGCAGCGGCTCCAACCCGGCCTTCGTCAGGGCCTCCGCAGCCGGCATCCGGACGCCGTCCAGATAGGCGTGTCCACGCCCGCGCAGCGCGTTGGCGGCGGCGCCGAGCGGGATCAGGTCACCGCTGGCGCCCACCGAGCCGAGCCGGGGCATCGCCGGCGTGAACGTCGTGCCGAGCATGGCCGCCAGCGCGTCGATCACATGCGGCGAGACCCCGGACGCGCCCCGGGCCAGGGACCAGGCGCGGACCAGCAGGGTCGCGCGTACGACATCCGGGGCGAGGTCGGGTCCCTGACCCGCGCCGAGGTGGGCGAGGGTGTTGTCGGCCTGGTCGCGTTGGTCGGCTCGGCCCGCGTACCCCACCAGCGCCCCGAAGCCGGTGGTGGCGCCGTAGATGGCCCGATCGTCGCCGAGTGCCTTGCCGAGGAACGTCCGGCCGTTCGTCACCCGGCCGCGCACCTCGTCACTGATCACGAGCGTCACCGGCCCGGCCGCGCGGCGCAGGTCGGCGGGGTGCAGCGGTGCTGCCAGATCCACCTGAATCGTCATGGCAGCGGATGCTAGGAACAGTTTCTCAGAGCGCTCTGAAATCGCCTCAGTACATTGCGCCGCATGACGCACGATTGCCTGATCATCGGAGCCGGTCCGGCGGGATTGCAGCTCGCGGCCCTGCTGGAGCGCGACGGTCATGACTATGTGGTGCTGGAGGGTGGTCCCCGGCCGGGCATGTTCTTCGAGACCTATCCCCGGCACCGCCAGTTGATCTCGATCAACAAGGTATGGACCGGCTCGGAGGACCCGGAATTCAATCTACGGTCGGACTGGAACTCGCTGCTGTCCGACGATCCGGCGCTGCTCTTCAAGAACTACAGCGCGCGCTACTTCCCGGCCGCGGACGATCTCGTCCGCTATCTCGGCGACTTCGCGCAAGGTCTGCACGTTCGTTACGACACCCGGGTGACAGCGGTGTCGAAGGCCGGTGACGTGTTCACGGTGCGGGCCGGCGACCAGGTCTTCGAGGCGCGGAGGGTCGTCGTCGCCACCGGCGTCTCCCAGCTCTACGTGCCGCCGATCGAGGGCGCGGACCTGGTGGAGCGTTACGACACGGTGAGTGTCGACCCCGCCGATTTCGTCAACCAGCGGGTGCTGATCGTCGGCAAGGGAAACTCGGCATTCGAGACCGCGGACGCGCTGATCGAGACCGCCGCGACGATTCATGTCGCCGGGCCGCACTCCATCAAGCTGGCCTGGCAGACCCATTACGTCGGGCACCTGCGGGCGGTGAACAACAACTTCCTGGACACCTATCAGTTGAAGTCGCAGAACGCCGTCCTGGACGGCACGGTGGAGCGGATCAGTCAGCGGGACGGCGGCGGTTTCCGGGTGCTCTTCCGGTACGCCCGGACGGTCGAGAATCTGCGCGAACTCGAGTACGACCGGGTCATCCTCTGCACCGGGTTCCGCTTCGACGCCTCCCTCTTCGCCGAGTCGGCCCGGCCGGAGTTGGTCATCAACGACCGGTTCCCGGCGCAGACGTCGGCGTTCGAGTCGGTGAACGTTCCCGGCCTCTACTTCGCCGGCACCCTCAGCCAGCAGCGGGACTTCAAGAAATCCACGAACGGCTTCATCCACGGCTTCCGCTACGCCACCCGGGCTCTGCACCACATCCTGCGCCAGCGGCACCACGACGAGCCCTGGCCGTCCCGGCAGATCGCCCTGACGCCGGAGGCGATCGCCGCCTCGATCATCGCCCGGATCAACGTGACCTCGGCGTTGTGGCAGCAGTTCGCCGTGCTCGGCGACGTCATCACCGTCCAGGACGAGGTCGCCCGCTACCGCGAGGAGGTGCCGGTCGCCTACCTACGGGACGCGGAGCCGGACGTGTTCGCGTTCGTGGTCACCCTCGAGTACGGCCCCGACCACGACCATGTCGACCCGTTCGACATCACCGTGCCGCGCCCGGCCGAGAATGACGCGACGGCCGCCCACGACGCCACCTATCTCCACCCCGTTGTGCGGGTGTGGCGCGACGGGCAGGTCGTCGCCGAGCACCACCTGGCCGAGAATCTGGAGAACACCTGGAACCTGCCGACCGTGCACCAACAGCCCCTCGAGGTGTTCGTCAAGGGCGTCCTCGCCGATGCCCGCTGACGTCTGGCCGCAACCCGTCCTCGACCTCCTGACGAGCGGCGGGGACCGGCCGGTCTTCGAGGACGGGTCGGTCGTCACGACCGCGTCGGAGATGGCGGGCCTCGTCCGGCGCATCGCGGCCGGGCTGCGCTCGTCCGGCGCGGGGCCCGGAGTGGGTGTCACGCTCGACCTGCCGGTCGACGCCACCGCCTTCGCCGCCACGGTTGCCGCCTTCGCCGTGGGGGCGCGGGTGTCCGGGTGGCGTGCCGACCTGAGCCCGACGCAACTGTCCGGCGCCCTCGTGGTCGACCCGGCCCGGCTGGCCTCGTTCGTCGAGCAGCCGGATGACGGGCTGCCACTCGTCGCGGCGGGACGGGCCGAGGATCCCGCACGGATCATCTGGACCAGTGGGAGCACCGGAACGCCGAAGGGTGTGGTGCAGACGTACGCGGCCATGTCGGCGTCCTGGGTCCCCTACCCGGACCGGTGGCCACCGGCCATCGCCGAACTGGCCACCCGGATGCAGCGTTATCTGGTCTTCGGATCTCTGGCCAGTCAGGTGATGCTGGAGTACGGCATCCTCGCCCTCGTGGCCGGCGGCACCCTCGTCGTGGCGCCCCGGCCGGTCTTCCCGGACGCCCTGGTCGAGCACCGGGCCACGGCGAGCGTGATCACGGTCGGCAAGCTGCACCAACTGATTCGGGACCAGCGCTCCCACCCGGTGGACCTGCGGCACCTGCGGGCGCTGATGGTCTCCGGGTCGCCACTTGCGCCGGGCCGCCTGGCGGAGGCGCTCGACGTGCTGGGTCCGGTGCTCTTCCACGGCTACGGCCAGACCGAGACGTCGATGATCTCGATGGTGACCCCCGCCGAGATGCTGGCCGACCCCGCCACGCTCGCCACCGTCGGTCGTCCGGCCGTCGAGGTCTCCCTTCGCGACGGCGAGATCTACGCCCGCACACCCACGCAGGCATCGTCGTACTGGCAGGACCCGGACGAGTCGGCCGAGGTGTTCGTGGACGGCTGGGTGCGGACCCGTGACCTGGGGGAGTTCGACACCAACGGTTACCTGCGGCTGCTCGGGCGCACCCGGGACGTGATCATCGTCAACGCGCAGTTGGTTCACGCCGGAGTGGTGGAGCGGGCACTCGCCACCGACCCCGCGATCGCCGAGGCGTACGTCGTCGGGGATTCGGACGAGATGACCGGCGAGGCCGTGCACGCGTTCGTGGTGCCGGCGGCCGACCGGACGCCCGATCCGGACCTGTTGCGCAAGCTGGTGGCCGTGCAGGTGGGCGAGCTGGCAGTGCCCCGCACCGTCACGGTCATCGACCGGGTCCCACTCGCCGCCAGCGGCAAACCCGACAAGAGTCGACTTCGACGGCTGCGATAGCGAGACGCCCGGACCGGGGGACCGGTCCGGGCGTCGCACCGTCTCTGCCGGGCTACTGGCCGTAGCGCGCGCGGATGTCGTACTCGTAGGAGGCCTTCTGCCAGATCACCGAGAAGCGGCCCGTCGGGCTGGACGCCGGCTGCGCGTACCGCCCGTCCGGGGCGATGGTCTCGTCTGCCCCGACCGTGCCGTCCTGCCCGATCGTCCGGGCGTGCACCTGAGTGGTCGAGAAGTCCGGGCTGGGTGCCTGCCAGGTGACCAGGCCGTCGCCGTCGTCGTCCAGGGTGATCTTCGGCCAGTCGCCGACGCCGAGCCGGGTGACCGTGCCGAGCACGCCGGTGGAGGAGATCGAGCGGGCGAAGACCTGCGTGCCGTCGGGCGTCCAGCGGCCCCAGGTCAGCACCGCGTCGCCGTCCTGGTCCCCGGCGAGCTCGTCGAAAAGGCTCAGCTCGTGGGCGGCCGGCGAGACGCTGAGGACGCCGCCCAGCGTGTCGGTCCGGCTCAGGTGCCGCACGCGCAGGCGCGGCGGCTCGCCCGCCTTCGACCACCGGTAGCTGATCACCGCGTCGCCGTCGGTGTCCACGGCGAGCGCGACGCTGGCGTACCGCACGTCGGTGGCCCGCCCGGCGATGACGCGCAGCGGCCCGACCCCCTCCGGGCGCACGCGGCGCGCGACCACCCGCTCGTAGCTCTCCGTCCAGGCGACGACGGCGGTCCCGGTGCGGTCGATGCCCACGACCGGCTGGTCCACGCCGACACCGAGGGTCAGCTCCGGGCCGAGGGAACTGTCCGCGCCGAAGTAGCGGGCCTTCGTCGTGTACGTGCCGTCGCGGATCTCGGTCCAGGTGACCAGCGCCAGTCCCGACGGGTCGACGGCGACGGCCGGACTGGCCCCGTACCACGTGGCGATCATCTGTAACGGACCCAGTTCGCCGCTGGCAGACACCCGCCGGCCGGCCACGAGGCCGTCCTGTGTCCACACCACGGCCGAGTCACCGTCGTCGTCGGACGCGACCTTGGGCCAGAAGGCGGACGGGCCGAGCGGCGAGAGCGTCTGGACCGGGCCGGCTGTGCCGTCGACCGAGACGAGCTGTGCCTGCACCTGGTCGTTGCAGCTGCTCGCGTTGTTGTCGCAGCCGGCCCAGGCGAGCAGCGAGTCGCCCTGCCGGTCGACCGCGACGAAGGGCTGGTCCAGCCCGTTCCAGCCCTCCTCCGACACCACCTGGATCGGCGACCAGGTGGCCGCCCACGCGGGTGCCGGAACGGCGGCCAGCACGGCCAACGCTCCGACCACACCGGCGGCGAGCCGACGCGTACGCCGTCGGCTGGCTGTTCTCTCTGTTCCGTGCACCGTCGCCCCCTCGATCGATGAACATGCTTGATCAAGGGGCATGATGCCATCGACCGGACCGCTCCGCGCGGCGAGAACCGAGACGAAACGCCCCGACCGGATGATCCCGGTCGGGGCGTTGTCGACGATATGTCCGGTATGGGGTTGGTCAGCCCTGGCGGCTCTTCCACTGCGGGTTCGCGCGGTTCACCACGACCACCCGGCCGCGACGACGGACCACCACCGAACCGGGCTTCTGCTTGAGCGCACGCAACGAGCTACGTACCTTCATGTCTGCCTCCTCGGCCTGGGGGTCTGGCCTCTATCGGTACCGGTTATCGGAACGCCGGGGACCGCCCCGCGATTCCCGGCCCCCCGGCGTCGAACCTTTGACCTCCCGCGCCCGTACCAGTGTCGGGAGGTTCAAGCCATGAGCGTGCGTCGGATGCTCGTCGTGGTGCTGGTCGCTGTGGCGGCGGCACCGCTGGGCGCGGTGCCCGCCGGGGCGCACGGCGCACCCACCGACCCGGTCAGCCGGGCGGCGGCCTGCGGGCCCGAGGGCCGGTACGCGTCCACCGACGCCTGCCGGGCGGCCGTGGCGGCCGGCGCGGCGGTGCGGGAATGGGACAACGTACGCGTCGCGGCCATCAACGGTCGGGACCGGGAGCGGATCCCGGACGGCGAGCTGTGCAGTGGGGGACTCTCCGCCTACCGGGGGCTGGACCTGCCCCGGACCGACTGGCCGAGCACCCGGTTGACCACCGGCGCGACGTTCACCTTCCGGTACCGAACCACCATCGAGCACCGGGGCACCTTCCGGCTCTACGTCACCACGCCCGACTACGACCCGCGTAAGCGGCTGACCTGGGCGGATCTGGAGCCGCGTCCGTTCCTGACCCGGACCGACCCGCCCGTGCGGGCCGGCGCGTACCAGTTGGCCGGGCGGCTGCCGACGGGCCGCACCGGCCGGCACCTGATCTACACGATCTGGCAGAACTCCAACACCCCGGACACCTACTACTCCTGCTCGGACGTGGTCTTCGCCGCCCCGGGCGGGACCGGGACGCGCGCGTCGGCGAAGGCGTCGGCGCGTACCCCCGCGAGCCGGCCGGTCGCCACCGAGTCGGCGGTGGCGGCGGCGGCCGACCCGGGCGTGCCGGTGGCGTCGGTGCGCGACCTCGACGGCCGGTGGCCGGTCCTGGCCGGCGTCGCCGTGGTGCTGGTCGTGGCGGTGCTGGTCGGCGTGGGTCGGCGGCGGCGCGACACCGCCGCCCCGACGGGACCACGGTGCGAGGTGCGCAACCACCGGGCCGGGCGGCGCCGGATCTGGTGACCCGGCCCGCCCGCGATCCGAGGATCAGCCCAGCAGGTGGTCGATCTCGGCCAGGTCCTCCGCGCCGAGGTCGAGGTTGTGCACGGCGGCGACGTTGGTCTCCAACTGCTCGACGCTGCTCGCCCCGATGATGAGGCTGGTCATCCGCGCGTCGCGCAGCGCCCAGGCCAGCGCGAGCTGGGCCAGGGACTGACCCCGCCGCTCGGCGACCGCGCCGAGCCCCCGGATGGTGGCCATCTTCTCCTCGCCGAGGTCGCTCTCGTTGAGGAAGACGCTGGTCCGCACCCGCGAGTCGGCCGGGATGCCCTTCAGGTACCGGTCGGTCAGCAGGCCCTGCGCGAGCGGGCTGTACGCGATGCACCCCGCGCCGACCTGCTCCAGCGTGTCGAGCAGGCCGTCGTCCTCGGTCCAGCGGTTGAGCATCGAGTACGACGGCTGGTTGATCAGCAGCGGCGTGCCCAGCTCGCGCAGGATCGCCGCGGCCCGCGCGGTCTGCTCCGAGTTGTAGTTGGAGATGCCCACGTAGAGCGCCTTGCCGGAGCGGACGATCGCGTCCAGCGCGCCCATCGTCTCTTCCAGCGGGGTGTCCGGGTCGAACCGGTGCGAGTAGAAGATGTCGACGTAGTCCAGGCCCATCCGACGCAGCGACTGGTCGAGCGACGAGATCAGGTTCTTGCGCGAGCCCCACTCGCCGTACGGGCCGGGCCACATGAGATAGCCGGCCTTGCTGGAGATGATCAGCTCGTCCCGGTACGGCTTCAGGTCGGTGGCGAGCATCCGGCCGAAGTTCTCCTCGGCCGAACCGGGCGGCGGGCCGTAGTTGTTCGCCAGGTCGAAGTGGGTGACGCCGAGGTCGAACGCGCGCCGGACGATGTCGCGCTGGCGCTCGTACGGACGGTCCGGGCCGAAGTTGTGCCAGAGCCCGAGGGAGACGGCGGGCAGCCGCAGGCCACTGCGTCCGCTGCGCCGGTAGGTCATGGTGTCGTAGCGGTCTTCCGCGGCGAGGTAGGTCACGATCATGAGCCTAGCCCCGGTCCGGCCTGCCCGAGATCGGGCGTGGAAAGCCGGACATCGGGGTAGTTTCGACCCGACGACCGGCCCAGTACCGCGGAAAGTGAGCGACGTGGACGACATCACCGCACTGATCCTGGACGACCACGCCGCCTTCCGGCGCGGCTTCGCCCGCCTCGACGACGCCCGCGACGAGCAGGAACTGCTGGCCATCTGGGACGCCCTCGCCCTGCACCTGGACATCCACGCCGAGGCGGAGGAGGCGATCCTCTACCCACACCTGGTCAAGCACGGCGACGACGGCGAGGACGAGACCGAGGACGCGATCGGCGACCACAACAAGATCCGGGACGCCATCGCCGAGTCCAAACTGCACCCGGTCGGCTCGAAGCCCTGGTGGGACGCGGTCGGTACGGCCCGCCGGGAGAACAGCGAGCACCTGGCCGAGGAGGAGGACGAGGCGCTGCCCGACTTCCGCCGGCACGCCAGCTTCGAACTCCGCGCCGAACTGGGACAACGCTGGCTGACCTTCTACGGCGAACACAAGAACGGGCGCGACCTGCCGTTCCGCGACAAGGACCCGCAGGGGTACGTGGCCGACCACCGCTGAGATCTCCCCGCCGCGGGGGAGTCGCGTACCGGCCCCACGGCAGCAGAATGACCGGATGACCCTCCGCGCGGCGCTCGCCCCGCTGGTCGCCGGCAGCACCTGGCGACGCGGCGTGTTCCTGCTGCTCGGTGGCGTGCTCGCGCTGCCGTACGGGGTCCTCGCGGTGACCTTCGCGCAGATGCTCACCGACTCGGAGATCCCCCGTCCCCTGGTCTACGTCCTGCTGGTGGTCGCGGCGCTGATCGCGGTGGTGCCGCTGCTGCTGGACGGCAGCCGGGCCCTGGAGATCGCCGCCGTACGGGCGCTGCTCGGCGTCGACCTGCCCGACCCGACGGCGGGACACCGGGGCGACCGGGAGAGCCGCCTGCGCAGCGCGCTCTGGATCGCCACACACCTCATCGTCGGGGCGGTGGTGATGACCGCGCTGTTCAGCGCCCTGCCGATGGCGCTGGCGTTCATCGCCCAGCAGTTCGGGGTGGGCGACGAGCTGACCAGCCGGGAACAGTTCGGACCGCTGGACGGTCGGGACAGCGGCTGGCTCACCCTCGCCGGGATCGCCCTGCTGGTCGGCCTCGGCTACGCCGTCGCCGGGCTCGGCGCGCTCGCCGTCTCGATGGCCCCGGTGCTGCTCGGCCCCGCCCAGGCCGAGCGGATCGCCGCCCTGGAGGCGCGCGCCACCCGGCTCGCCGAACGCAACCGGCTGGCCCGGGAACTGCACGACTCGGTGGGTCACGCGCTGACCGTGGCGACCCTGCAGGCGGGAGCGGCCCGCGAGGTGCTGGACAGCGACCCGGAGTTCGTCCGGCGCGCGCTGACCGCCATCGAGGACGCCGGCCGGACCGCCATGGAGGAGTTGGACCACGTGCTGGGGCTGCTCCGTGAGACCGGCTCAGGCCGGCCGTCGGTGGCGCCGCAGCGTACGCTGGCCGACCTGGACCGGCTGGTCACCGACGCCCGCGCGGCCGGGCTCACGGTGTACGACCGCCGGGCCGGTGACCCGGCGGCGGTACCCGCCGTGGTCAGCCGGGAGGGTTACCGCATCGTCCAGGAGGGACTGACCAACGCGGCCCGCCACGGCCACGGGCCGGTGACGTTGCGGCTGGACCTGCACCCGGACGCCCTGGAGTTGGAGATGGCGAACGCGTTGCCCCACCCGCGCCGCGCCGATCTGAGCCACCCTTCGTCCTCGACTGCCGGGCTCGCAGAACCGGCTCACTCCTCGCGCGCGCCGGGGCGGGGTGGACGCGGGCTGGACGGCATCCGGGAACGCGTGCTGCTGCTCGGCGGCCGGCTCACCGTCGGCCCGGACGGCGACCGGTGGCTCGTCAAGGCCCGCCTGCCGTACGAGGAGGGGTGATGAGCACCGGCGTGCTGATCGTCGACGACGACGAACTGATCCGGGTCGGACTGCGGGCCATCATCGACGCGCAACCCGACCTGCGGGTGCTCGCCGAGGCCGCCGACGGGGCCGAGGTGCCACCCCTGGTCGCCAAGCACCGCCCGGACGTGGTGCTGATGGACGTCCGGATGCCCGGCATCGACGGCATCCAGGCCACCCGACACCTGCTGGCCACCTCCGCCGACCCGCCCCGGGTGCTGGTGGTCACCACGTTCGCCAACGACGAGTACGTCTACGAGGCGCTGCGCGCCGGCGCGTCCGGCTTCCTGCTGAAGCGGGCTCGCCCGGCGGAGGTCGTCGAGGCGGTACGGGTCGTCGCGGCCGGGGAGTCGCTGCTGTTCCCGGCCGCGATCCGCCAGCTCGTCGGGGCGTACGGGCCCACGGGTGGGGACCGGCTGCGCGCCGCCCGTCTCACCGAACGGGAGGCCGAGGTGCTGCGGCTGATGACGACCGGCCGGTCCAACCCGGAGATCGCCGCGCACCTCGTCGTCGGGGTGGAGACGGTCAAGACGCACGTCGGCAACGTGCTGGCCAAGCTGGGCGTCCGTGACCGTACCCAGGCGGTCATCGCCGCGTACGAGTCCGGCTTCGTCACCCCGTCCGGCTGACCGGCCGCCTCCCCGGCCGTTCCCTCGGCGGTTCCTCCGGCCGTTCCCTCGGCCGGGGGAGCGGGTTCACCGCCGCCCGGGAGGGAACCGGTCGCCGATCGGCCGAGGCTGGGAGCATGACGACGATCGATGACCTCCGAACCCCCACCGACTCCCGCTGGCCCGACCGAATCGCCCCGCTCGCCGCCGGCTGGCTCGGCCTGTGGGGCGTACTCGCCCTGGTCAGCACGCTCACCGGCGCCGGCTACCCGTTCGGCGCGAACGACCCGCACGGCGGCGACGTCAACCTGCTGCGCCTGGTGCCGGTGGACATCGCCACCCCGCTCTTCGCCGGTGTCCTGCTGACCGCCGCCGTGGCGGCCCTGGCCATGAGCCGCCCGGCGGTCCGCCCACCCGGCCCGTTGCGGGTGCTGCTCGCCGGCTACGGCTGGGCGGTCGCGTTCGCGCTCGCCGTGGTCGTCCCCGACGCGCGCGTGCTGGTCGTCCTCGGCTACCTGCCGATCCTCATCGTCGGCGCGCCGTTCGGCTGGCCCCCGGTCGACTACTCCGACGTCTTCAACTGGGCGCTGTTCGGCCGGTTCGCCGCGCTGCTCGGCGGGTTGCTGCTGGCCGGGGCGGTGCTCGCCTGGCAACGCCGTACCGCCGGGGCCTGCGTCTCCTGCGGCCGGGACGGCGCCGACCGTGGCTGGACCACCCCGGCCGCCGCCGCCCGCTGGGGTCGGTGGGCCGCCGGCATCGCGGCGATCATTCCATTGACGTACGCGGCGATCCGGTTCGCCTGGGCGGCCGGCATCCCGCTGGGGATCTCCCGGGAGTTCCTGACCGAGATGCAGGACAGCGGGCTGGTCTGGGCGGGGTTCGGGCTGGCCGCGTTCGCCACCGTCGGTGCGATCCTCACCCTCGGCCTGGTGCAGCGTTGGGGTGAGCGGTTCCCCCGCTGGATGGTCGGGCTCGCCGGTCGGCGGGTGCCGGTGACGCTGGCCGTGGTGCCGGCCACCCTGGTCGCCATCTCCGTCACCGCGGCGAGCCTCGGCCTGCTCAGCAACCCCAAGTTCTGGGAGCTCACCGGCGGGACCAGCCTGACCGGGGCGCCGATGCTGCTCTGGCCGGTGTGGGGCGTGGCGCTCGGCGCGGCCGCGTACGCGTACCACCTGCGTCGCCGGGGTGCCTGCCGGCGCTGCGGCCGGGGCTGAGGGTGGCCGTGGGGGTGCCACCCGAAGGCGGCGGCGCCCCGAAAATGTGAGCTAGCGTTACTCGGGTGACTGCGCCTACCCCGGTAATCCCGGTTCCACCGGCCGACCTGCCCGGCACGCTCGGCGCGCTACGGGCGGCCGGTCACCAGTACCGCACCGTCAAGCAGGAACTCCGTGACAACCTCCTCGCCCGGATGCGCTCCGGCGAGACCCGTTTCCCCGGCATCGTCGGCTACGACGACACCGTCCTGCCCGAGGTCGAGCGGGCTCTGCTCGCCGGGCACGACATGGTGCTGCTCGGCGAACGCGGCCAGGGCAAGACCCGACTGATCCGCGCCCTGGGCTCGCTGCTCGACGAGTGGACCCCCGTCATCGCCGGCTCGGTCCTCAACGAGCACCCGATGCGCCCGCTCACCCCCGCCTCGGTCGCCCAGGCCGCCGAGGCCGGCGACGACCTGCCGATCGGCTGGCTGCACCGCTCGATGCGCTACGGCGAGAAGCTCGCCACCCCGGACACCAGCGTCGGCGACCTGATCGGTGACGTCGACCCGATCCGGATCGCCCAGGGCCGCACCCTCGGTGACCCGGAGACCATCCACTTCGGGCTGGTGCCGCGTACCAACCGGGGCATCTTCGCCGTCAACGAGCTGCCCGACCTGGCCGAACGCATCCAGGTGGCGTTGCTCAACGTGCTGGAGGAGCGGGACATCCAGGTCCGCGGCTACCAGCTCCGGCTTCCGCTGGACCTGCTCCTGGTGGCCAGCGCCAATCCGGAGGACTACACCAACCGGGGCCGGATCATCACCCCGCTCAAGGACCGCTTCGGTGCGGAGATCCGTACCCACTACCCGGTCGACCTGGAGTTGGAGCTGGCGCTGATCCGTCAGGAGGCGGACCTGGTCGCCGCCGTACCGGAGCACGTCCTGGAGGTGCTGGCCCGCTTCGCCCGCGCCGTCCGGGAATCCCCGTCGGTGGACCCGCGCTCCGGCGTCTCCGCCCGGTTCGCGATCGCCGCCGCCGAGACCGTCGCCGGGGCCGCGCTGCGTCGTGCCGGCCTGCTCGCCGCCTCGGACGACTCCGACGGTCGACCCGAGGCCGCCGTCGCCCGGGTCGGTGACGCGGTGTCGGTGACCAGCACGCTGCGCGGCAAGGTGGAGTTTGAGAGCGGCGAGGAGGGGCGGGAGATCGAGATCCTCGCCCACCTGCTGCGGACCGCGACCGCCGAGACTTTCCGGGCGCACCTGGCCGGCCTCGACCTGTCCGGGTTCACCGCTCTCGTCGAGGACGGAACGGCGATCGAGACCGGCGAGCTGGTCGGTTCCGCCGAGCTGCTGCGCCAGGTGGGTACCGTGCCCGGTCTCGCCAAGGTGCTGGACCGGCTCGGCCTGGGCGACGCGCCCACCCCGGAGGAGGCCGCCGCGGCCGTCGAGTTCGTGTTGGAGGGGCTGCACCTGACCCGCCGGCTCGGCAAGGACGTCACCGAGTCCGGGCGCACCGTCTACGGCGGCCGGGGCTGACCGTGGCCGGCAACCGGTTCCGGTACGGGCAGTGGAACGGCGGTCCCGATCCGCTGGCACCCCCGTACGACGTGCGCGAGGCGGTGGACGCGGTCGGCGCCGAGGTGCTGGCCGGCGGCAGCCTGCGGCAGGCGCTGCGCGACCTGCTGCGCCGTGGCCCGCAGGGGCGGGGCGGGTTGGACGACCTGGCCGCGCGAGCGCGACGGTTGCGCCGCGAGGCGCTTCGTCGCGGCGACCTCGACGGCGCGGTGACCCGCGCGCGAGCCCTGCTCGACCAGGCGCTCGCGGCCGAACGTGACGAGCTGCGGGGGCGCGACGACGACAACGCCCGGTTCGCCGAGGCGGTGCTGGACAATCTGCCCCGCTCCACGGCCCGGGCGGTCCAGGAGTTGTCCGGCTACCAGTGGGCCAGCGAGGACGCCCGCCGCTCGTACCAGCAGATCCTGGACCAGCTCCGGGACGACGTGCTCGGTCAGCGGTTCGCGGGACTGCGGGACGCGGTCCGCGCGTCCGCCGATCCGGCGGCGCAGCAGCGGCTCGCCGAGATGATGCGGGACCTGAACGACCTGCTGGCCCGGCACGGCCGCGCGGAGGACACCACCGACGCGTTCGCCGAGTTCATGCGCCGGCACGGCGACTTCTTCCCGGAGCAGCCGGAGACGGTCGACGAGCTGATCGACGTGCTGGCCCGCCGTTCGGCGGCCGGCGAGCGGCTGATGAACTCGCTGTCCGAGCGGCAGCGCGCCGAGCTGGCCGGCCTGATGCAGCAGTCCCTCGGCGACCGCCTCGCCGGTGAGCTGTCGGCGCTCGACGCGAACCTGCGGGCGCTGCGGCCGGACCTGCGCTGGGGGCGCGGCGAGCGGGTCCGGGGCGACCAGCCGCTGGACTACGCCGACGCGGCCGGCGCGCTCGGCGAGATCGGCGAACTGGACGACCTGCTGGACCAGCTCGACCAGGAGCACCCGGGGGCCACGCTCGACGACGTGGACGTCGACGCGGTGGCCCGGACGCTGGGCCGGGACGCGGCCGACGACGTCCGTCGGCTGCGCGAGTTGGAACGCGAGCTGCGCCGGCAGGGCTGGGTGGGCCGCGATGCGGACGGGCTCACGCTCAGCCCGAAGGCGCTCCGTCGGCTCGGCGGCACCGCGCTGCGGCGGGTCTTCGCCGACCTGACGGCCGGACCGCGAGGTCAGCACGACCTGCGCTCGGCGGGTGCCGCCGGCGAGGTCAGCGGCGCGTCCCGCCAGTGGGAGTACGGCGACGAGCAGCCGCTGGACGTGGTCCGTACGCTCACCCGGGCGGTACGCCGGGCCGGGCCGACCGTCCCGGTACAGCTCGCCGTCGAGGACTTCGAGGTGGTGGAGACCGAGAAGCGCGCCTCGGCGGCGGTGGTGCTCTGCGTCGACCTGTCGTACTCGATGATCTCGCAGGGTCGTTGGGGGCCGATGAAGCAGACGGCGCTGGCGTTGGCGCACCTGATGGAGACCCGCTTTCCGCAGGACGCCCTGCAGATCGTGGGCTTCGGTCGGGAGGCGACGACGCTCACCCAGCAGGAGTTGGCGGCCGTGGAGCCGGACCTGCAACAGGGGACGAACCTGCAACACGCGCTGCGGTTGGCCGCTCGGCACCTGCGCCGGCATCCGGACGCCGAGCCGGTGGTGCTGGTGGTCACCGACGGGGAGCCGACCGCCCACCTCGACCCGGACGACGGGGAGGCGCTGTTCCACTGGCCGCCGCTGCCGGAGACGATCGAGGCGACGGTCCGCGAGGTGGACCGGCTCAGCCGTTACGGCGCCACGCTCAACCTGTTCATGCTCGGTGACGATCCGGGCCTGCGCCGCTTCGTCGACGCGGTGGCGAGGCGCAGCCGTGGCCGCATGTTCACCCCCGACACCGACGACCTGGGCGAGTACGTCGTCTCCGACTACCTCCGCTCCCGCCAGTCCCGCCGCTGACCCGCTCGGCCCCCTCGACCTCCTCGTCGATCATGGAGTTGTGGTGGGTGGCAGATGCCGCTCGTCCGGGTGAACCGGGCACCACAAGCCCATGATCGACGGGGTGGGGCGGTGGGGTGGGGGTGTGGCGGGAACTGGTGGGCTGCGGCGGGCCTATGACGGGGTGTTTGGGGAGATCGACGGGGTCTCGTTCGGGCCTGCTCCGCAGGGGCAGTTGAGCGCCGAGCAGATCGTGGCGCATCTGGTGGCCAACGACGAGCTGATGATCCAGGCCAGCGAGGCGTTGCTCGCCGGATCGCCGTTCGCCTACTACGAGCTGGAGGAGGACATCCATCGTCCGCAGCTCGACGCGTTGGCCGCCGAGCACGGCGGTCTGCGCGGCCTGGCGGCGCTGCTGCACGAGACCAGCGACCGACTGTGCGGGTTGGTCGACCAACTCGGTCTGGCGGCGGAGGCGCCGGTGGAGACCCACCTGCGCGAGGGCTTCGACCTGATCGTCGACGAGCCCCTGCCCTGGTCCCGCACGCTCGACCTGCACGCAAGAGTCCACCTCCCCAAACACCAAGCCCAGCTCCACCTGCTCCGCACCTGACCGTCCCGCCCCATCCCAGACCGCGCCGATCTTGCACTTTCTGCGGCGACAAAGGTGCACAAGAAGGGCGTTTCGGCGACACAAAGTGCAAGATCGCGGGGGTCTCGCGGGGGTCTCGCGGGGGTCTCGCGGGGTTCAGGGCTTCAGCAGCTCTTCGCGGGGGTGGAAGGTGCGGCGGTACGTGGTCGGGGCTACGCCGATGCGTTGGTGGAGTTGTTGGCGGAGGGCGGCTGTCGTGCCGAAGCCGCAGCGGCGGGCGATCTGGTCGACGGTGAGGTCGGTCGTCTCCAGCAGCAGTCGGGCATGGTCGGCGCGCTGACGCAGCAGCCACTGCGCCGGGCTCAGCCCGGTCTCCAAGCGAAAGCGTCGGGTGAAAGTGCGCACGCTCATCCGGGCCTGCTCGGCGAGGTCGCGCAGGGCGATCGGCTCGTGCAGCCGCTGCCGGGCCCACTCCCGGGCGGCGGCGGTGCTCGCATCGGTGGCCCGGGGCACCGGCTGCTCGATGTACTGCGCCTGCCCACCGTCGCGCCACGGCGGCATGACGCAGCGCCGGGCCGCCCGGTTGGCGATCTCGCTGCCGTGGTCGAGCCGGATGACGTGCAGGCACAGGTCGATGCCGGCGGCCACTCCGGCCGAGGTGAGCACCCGGTCGTCGACGATGAAGAGCACGTCCGGGTCGAGGTCCACCCGGGGGTGCAGGCGGCGGAAGGGCTCGGCGTACGCCCAGTGGGTGGTCGCCCGGCGTCCGTCCAGCAGGCCGGCGGCGGCCAGCACGAACGCCCCGGTGCAGATCGACATGATCCGCGCGCCCCGCTCGTACGCCGACCGCAGCGCCTCGGCCACCTCCGGCTCGATGATGCCTGAGGTGAGCGCCGCACCGTCGTGGATGCCGGGGACGATCACCGTGTCGGCGGTGTCGAGCAGCTCCAACCCGTGGTCCGGGAGCACCTGGAAGCCGGCGGTGCTGCGGACCGGCCGGCCGCCCGGGGTGCACACCCGTACGTCGTAGCGGTACTGGTCGTCCACACCACGGGCGGTGCTGAAGACCTGGGACGGGGTGCCGAGGTCGAGGCCGACGACCTGGTCGAGGGCGAGGACGGCGATCCGGTGCGGGCCACTGCTCATGGCCCGATTATTGCGCACCATGGCTTTCCGGCCACTCGTCGCCGCCGGGGGCGCAACCCAGACTGGTCGCGTGAGCAAGAATCGTCGCCTGCACCCCGCCTGGCTCGTGGCCGGTGTCGCCTTCGTGGCGCTCGTCGGCGCGGCCGGTTTCCGCGCCACCCCGTCGGTGCTGCTGCACCCGCTGCACGCCGAGTTCGGCTGGCCGCTCGCCACCATCTCCGCGGCCGTCTCGGTGAACCTGCTCCTCTACGGGCTCACCGCGCCGTTCGCCGCCGCGCTGATGGACCGGTTCGGCATCCGTCGGGTCGTCTCGGTGGCGCTGCTGCTGGTCGCCGCCGGCAGTGGCCTGACGGTCCTCATGACCGCGAGCTGGCAGTTGCTGCTGTGCTGGGGCGTCCTCGTCGGCCTGGGCACCGGCTCGATGGCGCTCGCCTTCGTGGCGACCGTCACCGGCCGCTGGTTCGTCAAGCGCCGTGGCCTGGTCACCGGGGTGCTGACCGCGGGCGGGGCCGCCGGGCAACTGATCTTCCTGCCGCTGATCGCCGTACTGGTCCGCGACCACGGCTGGCGTACGGCGGCACTCGTCGTCGCCGGTGCCGCTCTGGCCGTCGTACCCCTGGTGGTGTGGCTGCTGCGCGAACACCCGGCGGATCTCGACCTGCCCGCCTACGGCGCGACCGAGGTCGTCGCCGCGCCGCCGGCGACCGGTGGCGCGGCGACCCGGGCGTTGGGCGCGCTGGCCGCCGCCGCCCGCACCCGGCCGTTCTGGCTGCTGGCCGGCGGGTTCGCGATCTGCGGGGCGACCACCAACGGCCTGGTGGGTACGCACTTCGTGCCGGCCGCGCACGACCACGGCATGGCCGAGACCACGGCGGCGGGGCTGCTCGCGCTGGTGGGGCTCTTCGACATCGTCGGCACGATCGCCTCCGGCTGGCTCACCGACCGGGTGGACAGTCGCCTGCTGCTCGGCGCCTACTACGCGCTGCGCGGGCTGTCGCTGCTGGTGCTGCCCAGCCTGTTCACGGGCACCGCCGAGCCGAGCATGCTGGTGTTCATCGTCTTCTACGGGCTGGACTGGGTGGCCACGGTGCCGCCGACGGTGGCGCTGTGCCGGGAGTACTTCGGCAGCGCCGGTGCGGTCGTCTTCGGTTGGGTGTTCGCCGCCCACCAGTTCGGTGCGGCGCTCGCGGCCACCGGCGCGGGGCTGGTCCGCGACCAGCTCGGCGACTACGCGGTGGCCTGGTACGCGGCCGGCGCGCTGTCGATCGGCGCGGCGGGTCTGTCGCTGCTGCTGCGCCGACGGCCCGGTCGGCCGGTGTCGGAGGCCGTCCTGACCGCCGCGACCGCTCCCCGGGCGTGGAGCTTCCGGGGCTGAGTCAGCTCACCGTCCACTGCTGGGTGGCCCGGCCGTCGCAGGGCCGCTGCCGGATGTCGTCCCCGGCCTCGGCGCCGTCGTCCTCGGCCTGCGCGCACTTGCCGCTGTGCACCGCCACCAGCAGGATCGGCCCGGCGCCGGTGGGGGTCAGCCGCCACTGCTGGTTGGCCTGACCGTGGCAGGGGAACTGCATCATTCGCGCACCGTCGTCGCCGCTGCCGCCCTCGACGTCGAGGCACTGCCCGTGGGCGGCGTTGGTCATCGTCACCGCGCCCGTCCCGACCGGGTTGAGCACCCACTGCTGCTCCGGGCCGCCGGTGCAGGCGGCCAGCTCGGCCTCGGCCTTCTCCTCGTCGCCGTCGAGCCCGAGGCAGAGCCCGGCGGGTGACCGCAGCACCTGCGAACCGCTGGTAGGAACCGCCGGGGTGGCCGACGGGGTCGGGGACGGCTCGACCGAGGGCGTCGGGCTCGGCTCGGCCGCCGGGGTGGTCGGCTCGACCGCGTCGGTCGGGGTCGCGACGGCCGCCGGCACCGCCGGCTCGTCGTCGCCGTCGAGCAGGCCGGTGGCGAAGAGCACACCGAGGAGTACGCCCACCAGCCCGACAGCCAACGCCACCCGCAGCAGCGGATCGGCCAACGGTCCGGGGTCGGCACGGCGTCGGCCACCGTAGACGGTGCCGACGGAGTCGGGGCGTTCCTCGGGCGCTGGCATAGCCGCCATCCTCACCCAGGGCGGCGTGCGGGAGCCAGCCGGACGACGGCGGCAGCGCTCAACGGGCGGGCTGCGGATCGGTGACGTCGGCCACAGTGGCGTCGAGGGCGGCGATCGCGGCGTCGGCGTCCACCGCGACGGCGAGACCCCGCTCGCCCGCGCCCAGGGTGATCTGCCGGCCGCGCAGTCGCTCGTCGGCGATCACCGGCCAGGGCGTGCTCGCGCCGAATGGGGTGATGGTGCCACGCTCGTACCCGGTGGCGGCCAGCGCGCCCGCCGCGTCCGGCATGGAGATGCGCTGCACCCCGAGCAGGGCACGCAGCTTGGGCCAGGAGACGACCCGGTCGCCCGGTGTGAGCACGAACAGGTGGTCGTCCGCGGCGCGGCGGACGACGATCGTCTTGACCACGTCCGGGATGGCCACACCGCGGGCGGCGGCGGCCTCCGCGAGGCTGCCGACCGCGCCGTGACTGACCAACCGGTACGGCAGTCCGGCGGAGTCCAGGGCGGCGATCGCGGGCGACGGCATGACCGCCACGGTAACCGCCGGGCCTGCTGTCGGACGGGAAACGGCAGGCGAGGACATCCCACGATTTCCCGGGTGCAGGCGTAAGGTGATCACATGCGCGCTGAGCGTGTGGATCACCCCATTGACCATGATGAAGCGGTGGACACGCTGCGGCGGTCGTACGCCGCGGTGCCCACGGGCGAGCCTGTCCGGCTGGCCAAACGCACCTCCAACCTGTTCCGCCCCCGATCCGCTCCCCGCACCCCGGGCCTCGACGTGAGTGGCCTCAACGGGGTGCTCTCGGTCGATGAGGCCGGGCGTACGGCCGACGTGCAGGGCATGTGCACGTACGAGGACCTGGTCGACGCCACCCTGCCGCACGGGCTGATGCCGCTGGTGGTGCCGCAACTGCGCACCATCACCCTGGGCGGCGCGGTGACCGGCCTGGGGATCGAGTCGACCTCCTTCCGCAACGGCCTGCCCCACGAGTCGGTCCGCGAGATGGACATCCTCACCGGCTCCGGCGCGATCGTCACCGCGCGCCCGGACGGCGAGCACGCCGAGCTGTTCCGGGCGTTCCCCAACTCGCTGGGCAGCCTCGGCTACGCGACGAGGCTGCGCATCGAGTTGCAGCCGATCGGCCGGTACGTGGCGTTGCGCAACATCCGGTTCACCCAACTGGAGGCGCTCACCGACGCGATCGCCGAGGTGACCGCCAGCCGGTCCTGGGCCGGCGAGCAGGTCGACGTGCTGGACGGGGTGATGTTCAGCCCCGGCGAGGCGTACCTGGTGCTGGGGCGCTTCACCGACACGGCCGACCCGCCCAGCGACTACACCGGCCAGGAGATCTACTACCGGTCGCTGCGTCGGCGCACCCGCGACGTGCTGACCGCGTACGACTACCTCTGGCGCTGGGACACCGACTGGTTCTGGTGTTCGGCGGCGTTCGGCGCGCAGCATCCGGTCGTCCGGCGGCTCTGGCCGGCGCGCTACCGGCGCAGCGACGTCTACCACCGCCTGGTCCGTCTCGAACACCGGCACCAGGTGGCGGCCCGGATCGACCGGCTGCGCGGCCAGCCGGCCCGCGAGCGGGTCGTGCAGGACGTGGAGATTCCGCTGGACCGCACGGCCGACTTCCTGCGTTGGTTCGCGGCCGACGTGGGGATGACCCCGGTGTGGCTCTGCCCGCTGCGGTTGCGCGAGCCGGAGGGTCCCGGTTCCGCGCGGTCGTGGCCGCTGTATCCGCTCCACGAGGGGCAGGACTACGTCAACATTGGGTTCTGGGGGAGCGTGCCGATCGCGCCCGGCGCCGCCGACGGCGACGTCAACCGCACGATCGAACGCAGGGTGTCGGAGCTGGGTGGGCACAAGTCGCTCTACTCCGACGCGTACTACGACCGGGACGCCTTCGATCGCCTCTACGGCGGCGAGACCTGGCGCGCGGTGAAAGACCGCTACGACCCGGACCACCGGCTGACGGGACTGTACGAAAAGGCGGTAGCACGAGCATGAGCCTGACCGACCGAGACCAGGGGGCGGCGAGCGTCCCCGCCACCCCGCCGGCGGGGGGCCGGCGCACCGGTCCGACCGTGGCGGACGTCGTCCGCGCGGTCACCGCCGGACCGTTGCCGATCCGCATCACCGGGTACGACGGCAGCGCCGTCGGCCCGGCCGACGCCGGCATCACCCTGGCGATCCGTTCCGAGCGGGGTCTGTCGTACCTGCTCACCGCCCCCGGTGACCTGGGCATGGCCCGGGCGTACGTCAGTGGCGACCTGGCGTTGCAGGGGGTGCACCCGGGTGACCCGTACGAGGCGCTGCGGGTGCTCAAGGACGAGCTGCGACTGCGTCCGCCGTCGGTGGCCGACGGTGTCGCGCTGGTGCGGGGGCTGGGTTGGGAGCGGCTGTTGCCGCCGCCGGCCCCGCCGCAGGAGGCTCAGCCGCGCTGGAAGCGGGTGATGAACGGGCTGCGGCACTCCCGGGTCCGCGACAGCACGGCGATCTCGCACCACTACGACGTCTCGAACGCCTTCTACGAGAAGGTGCTCGGCCCGTCCATGACGTACACCTGCGCGGTTTTCCGGTCCCCGACCGACACCCTGGAGCAGGCCCAGGCGGCGAAGTACGACCTGGTCGCCGGCAAGCTGGCGCTCAAGAAGGGCATGCGGCTTCTCGACGTGGGCTGCGGCTGGGGCGGCATGGTCCGGCACGCCGCCCGTGAGTACGGGGTCAAGGCGCTCGGCGTGACCCTGTCGAAGGCGCAGGCGCAGTGGGCGCAGGCCGCGATCGAGCGGGAGGGGCTGACCGAGTTGGCCGAGGTGCGACACCTCGACTACCGGGACGCGCCCGCGGAGCAGTTCGACGCCATCTCCTCGATCGGGCTGACCGAGCACATCGGCGTGCGCAACTACCCGTCGTACTTCGGGGCGCTGCGGTCACGGCTGCGTACGGGTGGACGGCTGCTCAACCACACCATCACCCGCGCCGACAACCGGGCGCCGCACCGCTCGGGCGCGTTCATCGACAGGTACGTCTTCCCGGACGGCGAGCTGGCCGGCCCGGGTCGGCTGATCAGCGAGGTGCACGACGCTGGGTTGGAGGTGCACCACGAGGAGAACCTGCGCCAGCACTACGCGCTGACGCTCGCCGCCTGGTGTCGCAACCTGGTGGAGCACTGGGACTTCTGCGTCTCGGAGGTGGGCGCGGGGACGGCCCGGGTGTGGGGCCTCTACATGGCCGGTTCGCGAATGGCGTTCGAGCGCAACGGCATCCAACTGCACCAGGTGCTGGCCACCCACAACGGTCCGGACGGCACGAACGGCTACCCGCTGCGACCGGACTGGTTGCCCTGATCATCCGCTGAGCGTCAGCTGAGGCTGACTGCCGCCTGAAGCCGCGTCGAGAAAGTCGGCGCGGCTTCTCGCGAAGCGATTGACAAACAAGTTTTGTACGTACAAACTGATTTTGCCATGAGAGACGTCCTGTACCTGGAGCAGATCGAGCAGGCCGAGGTCCTGCTCAAGCCGCAGCGCGTGGAGGTGCTGCGGCAACTGGCCGAACCGCGCACCTGCACCGAGGTCGCGGCCCGACTCGACCAGACGCCACAGCGCGTCTACTACCACGTCAAGCAGCTCGTCGCGGCCGGCCTGGTCGAGCTGGTCAACGAGCGCAAGGTCCGGGGCATCACCGAGGGCATCTACCAGGCCGCCGCCCGGTCGTACTGGCTCTCGCCCCGGCTGGTCGGCCGGATCGGGCTGCGGCGGGCCCGCGACGAGCTGAGCCTGGGCTACCTGCTCGACCTGATGGAGGAGGTCCAGGCCGACATCGCCGCCCTGGACCGGGCGGCGCCCGAGCTGCCCTCGATCGGGGTCTCCGGCGAGATCCGGGTGCCCGCCGAGCAACGCCAGGAGTTCCTGCACGACCTGCAAACCGCACTTCAGGACCTGTTCACCCGCTACGGCGGCAGCGAGGGCGACGCCTTCAAGCTGGCCGTCGCCTGCTATCCGAAAGGGAACGACAATGAGTGAACCGTTGAAGGTGCAGGCCCGCCTCGCCGCGCCCGTGGCGCGCGTCCGCCAGGCGCTGACCGACCCGGCCGAGCTGCGCGTCTGGCTGGCCGAGCACGCCGAGGTCGAGCTGCCCGAGCGGTACGAGTTCTGGGGCCGCTACACGCCCGAAGGTGACGCCCCGCACCAGCGCCTCCTGCACGTCGACGACGACTCGCTGAGCTTCGGTTGGCTGCTCGACGGGGTCGAGACCACCACCGGGTTCCAACTCGCCGCCGACGGCCCGGACGCCACCGTGCTCACGCTGACCCAGAGCCACTTCGACTTCGCCGAGGCGATGAGCGGCTCCAGCATCCGGGGCGTGCTCCAGACGTACTGGGCGCTGTCCATCGCCAACCTGGCCGCCCACCTGGAGGGCAAGCCGCTGCTGCCGCGCACCGACTTCACCTCCGCCGACCTGCGTGGCGAGCTCGTCATCGCCGCCCCCGCCGACAAGGTGTGGGAGTCGCTGACCGACTCCGAGCAGGCCAGCGCCTGGTTCGGCTACCCCATCGGGATCGAGCCGTGGGTCGGCGGCCGGTACGCCATGGGCGGCTTCGAGGCCGGGTACGCCGCCAAGATCGTCGACCTGGAGCCCGGCCGGCGGATGTCCGTCGACTGGGGGCCGACCGGCGTCACCAACTGGGAGCTGGCCGAATCCGGTGGTCGCACCACGCTGACCTTCGTGCAGAGCGGCTTCGACGAGACCAACCCGCCGTACGGCGCCTGGAGCGGTACGGTCGCCGGTCTGTTCGAGCTGCGCCGCTTCCACGAGATGACGGCCTGGCAGCCGATCTGGCTCGCCGAGGAGGTCCCCGGCCTGGACCCCCAGCCCACCTTCTGACCGTCCCCGCCCGTCACGTCACTCGGGCCCAAGATCCGGGCAACATCAGGGAAACTGCTGCCTCAAGCCGCGCGGAGGCAGCAGTTTCACTGTACTTGTGCGGATCTCGCAGCCGGTGGGGCGGGGGCGGTGACTTTTCGGGGTGGAGTGGGTACTGCCGGGCGATGTTCTTCATCTTTGGTCTGCGTACCAAGGTCGACCGGTCCGGTGTCGTGCAGGAGGTGTGCCGTCACTGCGGCAACCACGCCGCACAGGTGATCACCCGCCGGTCGACGAAATTCACCCTCTTCTTCATCCCGCTCATCCCGATCCGCACCCGGTACGCGCAGCAGTGCACGTTCTGCGGGGCGCAGTACGAGATCGCCAAGTCCGACGCCCAGCGCCTCCCGGTCGGCTGAGCCGCAGATGGCCCGCTTCCTGTGCTGGTTGATCGGCCGACCGTCGTCGTCGGCCGGACCCGTGGTGCACACCGCAGCCCGCCCGCCGTGCACCCCCGGCCGGCGTCGCCGCCGACCCGTGCGCCGCCCGCTGGCCGGCACCGCGTTGCCCCGCTCACCCTGGAACCGCTCCGCCGGCCGCTGACCCGACCCGTCGGCCGGCGCGGAACGCGGGCCGGCACGAACGCCCGGGGAGACCCCACCGACCTGGATGTTCGGCTCTGGCGGCAGTCCGGGGCGCTGGCTAGGCTTTCGGGGTTTGCCGTGGACCGGTCCGCCGACTGTGCACACACGACGAAGAGCCGGAGCGACCGTGTCGCGACAGGACGTGAAGCAGGCCGGGGGGCAGCTCAAGCCCATCGGCCCGGTTGTCGCGGTTGCGGTCCTGGTCGTGGAGGCCGGCTGGTTGGCCGCCGCGCTGCCCGGTGCCGCGCTGGTCAGCGACGTGGGCGCGCTGCTGGTGGCCGGCTGGGCGACGGTCGCCTGTGCGAACGTGGGCCGCCGACATCCGGCCCCGCTGCGCAGGTTCTGGACGCTGCTCGCCGTCACCATGGCGCTCGCCGCGCTGGGGCGGGGGATCTGGACGGTGCAGCGGCTCGTCGGGGACGACCTGCCGCACAACGCACTGATCGGGGTGGTGTTCAGCGCCGGCATCCTCACCGGCACCGCCGCGCTGCTCAGCTCCCCGTCGGGGCCACGCACGGCGGTCGGGCGGGCCCGGACGCTGCTGGACGGCGTGATCGTCGCGCTGGCGCTGGTACCGGTCGGCTGGGTGCTGGTGTTCCGGGGCGTGGCCTCCGCCGAGCTGGCCGATCCGGCGCGCACGCTGGGGCTGCTCTACCCGATGTTCGACCTGATGCAGCTCACCATCCTGGTGGCGGTGGCCGGTCCGGCGCGTCCGCTGTGGCGGCCGATGAGCGTGCTCGCGGCGAGCCTGACCATCCGGGTGGTCGCGGACGTGGTGTACGTCTCGCTGGTCGCCCGTGGTGCGTACGACGCCGGTCACCCCATCGACCTGTGCTGGCCGCTGAGCTATCTGCTGATCGGCCTGGCCACCGGGAGCGGTCCGCCGCCGGACTGTGACGGCACCGACGAGACCGCCGAGTCCCCGCTGCCGCCGTGGTGGCGGGTGGCGCTGCCGTACCTGCCGGTCGGTGGGGCGATCATCGCGGTGCTGCTGGCCCGCCGGCCGACCGGCCAGACCCCGCCGTTGGTCTTCGTGACCATGATGGCGCTGCTCGCCGCCCTCGCCGTACGCCAGGGGCTGGCCGCCAACGAGAACCTGCGCCTGGTGGCGCGACTGCGCCGCCTCGCGTACGGCGACCAGCTCACCGGCCTGCCGAACCGGCTGCTGTTCAACCGGCTGCTGCGGCTGGCCCTGCGGGACGGCCGGCCGGTGGCGGTCCTGCTGCTCGACCTGGACGGGTTCAAGCAGGTCAACGACCGGTTCGGGCATGCCACCGGTGATGCCCTGCTGACCGGGCTGGCGGCCCGGATGCGGGCTGCCGTGGACGGCGACGGCACGATCGCCCGCCTCGGTGGCGACGAGTTCGCGGTGCTGGTCGAGAGGGACCGGCCGGTGTCGCCGGAGCACCTGGCCGAACGGTTGCTGGACGCCCTGCGCCCGTCCGAGGGGGAGGAGGGTGTGGGTGTGCACCCGTCGGCGAGCATCGGCATCGCCGAGTACGGGCCGCAGCACGCCTCGCACAGCGACCTGCTGCGCGACGCCGACATCGCCATGTACGCGGCGAAGGCCGCCGGCAAGTCCGCGTACCGGACGTGCACGCCGGCGCTGCGCGAGTCGGCGGTGTCCCGGGCGGAGCTGATCGCCGACCTGCGCCGGGCCGTCGACGAGGAGCAACTGCACCTGGAGTTCCAGCCGATCGTCGACCTGTCCACCGGTGCGGTCCGCAGCGCCGAGGCGCTGGTGCGTTGGCGGCATCCCCGCCTGGGGATGTTGGCCCCGGCACGATTCCTGCCGCTGGCCGAGGAGACCGGCCTGATCCTCCCGATCGACCGCTGGGTGATCCACGAGGCGTGCCGGGCCGCGGCGACCTGGCGGGCCCGCGCGCCGGAGGCGACCGTCGCGGTGAACATCGCCGCGGCCCACCTGCGCCGGCCGGACCTCATCGCCACGGTCACGGCGGCCACCGCCAGCGCCGGGCTGTCGCCGCGGGCGTTGACGCTGGAGCTGACCGAGTCGGCGTTGATCGAGGGAACCGACGCGGTGTTGGAGCGGCTGCACCAGCTCCGGGAACTGGGCATCCAGATCGCCATCGACGACTTCGGCACGGGCTACTCGTCGCTGAGCTACCTGCACCGCATCCCGGCCACCGAGTTGAAGATCGACCGTTCGTTCGTGGCCCGCCTCGGCACGGACGAGCGGGCGTACGCCACGGTGGAGATGGTCACCCGGCTCGCCGGCGCGTACGACCTGGCGGTGATCGCCGAGGGGGTGGAGACGGAGCGCCAGCACGACGCGGTCACCGCCATCGGCTGCCCGCGCGGCCAGGGCTATCTGTACGGGCGTCCGGACAGCCCCGCCACGGTGGGTCAGAATCGGGCTTGACCCTGACGTAGCGGCAGGCAGGAGCCTGGTTTCCGGAAGGGAGGGGAACCATGGCGTACACGGTGGGTCAGGTGGCGAAGATCGCCGGCGTGACGGTACGGACGCTGCACCACTACGACGAGATCGGTCTGCTCTCGCCGAGCGGCCGGACGTCGACCGGTTACCGCCGCTACGACGACACGGACCTGCAACGGCTGCAACTCGTCCTGTACTACCGCGAGCTGGGTTTCCCGCTTGAGGAGATCACCGCGATCATCGATGACCCGGCGGCCGACCCGGCCGCGCACCTGCGCCGCCAGCACGAACTGCTGACGGTACGGATCAAGCGGTTGCAGGAGATGGTCACGGCGATCGAATTCGCGATGGAGGCGAGCAAGTTGAACATCCAACTGACACCCGAGGAGCGGTTCGAGGTCTTCGGCGACTTCCGGCCGGAGGAGTACGAGGCCGAGGCGGAGCAGCGCTGGGGCGACACCGACGCGTACCGGGAGTCGAACCGGCGGGTCGCCCGGTACACCAAGGAGGACTGGCTCCGGAACAAGGCGGAGAACGAGGACTGGGGCCGGCGGATCGTCGCGCTGCTCACCTCGGGGGTGCCGGCGGACAGCCCGGAGGCGATGGACCTGGCCGAGGAGCACCGGCAGTTGATCAGCCGCTGGTTCTACGAGTGCTCGTACGAGATGCACACCGGTTTGGCCGACATGTACCTGGCCGACGAGCGGTTCACCGCGTACTACGAGAACATCGCGCCCGGCCTGGCCGCCTACGTGAGCGAGGCGATCCACGCCAACGCGATCAGCCGAGCCTGACGCGGCTCACTCCTCGACCGCTCCGTCGGATGGCGTGACCAGGAAGTCGTAGACGGTCCTGGCCATCCGGCGGACGGTCTCGTCCCCGGTCGCCATCGGCCCGGCGGTGAGGAACGCGACGGCGGTCTCCGTGCCGGGGATCAGGTAGTAGCCGACGTCGTGGGAGGCGTCCGGCAGGTCACCGGTCTTGTGGGCCACCGGGACGCCGGGCGGCAGCGCCGCCGGGATCTTGGTGTTGAGGGTCTGCTCGCGCATGAAGCCGATCATCAGGTCCCGGGAGGCCGGGGTGAGGATCTCGCCGTCCCAGACCGCGCCGAGCAGCGACACGACGTCGTCCGGGCTGGTGTAGTTCTCCTCGCCGCGTTGGGCTGCCGCGCTGTCGAGCATCCGCCGGGCCAGGATGGTGGAGCGCTGGTTCATCGAGTCGATCAGCGCGTTGACCGGGGCGAACCCACCCAGGTAGGTGATCAGCACGTTGGCCGCGACGTTGTCGCTGTACTTGATCAGGTACCGCGCGAGCCGGTACAGCGTGACCACCTGCGGGAACGTCTCGAACTGGAGCTGGCCGGTGCCGCCCACCACGTCGGCCGGGGTGACCAGTACGCCCTCGTCGAGGGACACCTGTCCACAGTCGACCCGGCGCAGGAGTTCGACCAGGATCCAGAGCTTGATGACGCTCGCGGCCTTCGGGCGCAGCGCGCCGTTGACCGAGACCTGCTGATCGCCGTACCGGCCGGACAGGTCCCGGACGGTGGCTCCGGCCGGGTTGAGGCTGGCGTCGGCGACCACCCGGGCAAGCTGGTTGCTGAGCGGGAACAGCCGGGCGCCCGCGACCGGGTCGGTGGGCGGCTGCGGGCTGGTGACCACCACGCCGGTGAGCGTCGTCGGCGGGCGGTGCCGCTGGATCACCTCAAGCGTGCCCTCGCTGCGCCCGACCAGCGGCACCCGGTAGCGGTAGGCGGTCCCCCCGACGACGACCGCCCCACTGGCCACCCCGGCGGCGACGCGCATGCCCGGGTCGGCGACCCGGCCGGTGTCGCCGTCGCAGGCCCGGTACCGCACGGTGTGCCCGAGCGAGTCGACCGCGAACGCCCCGCCGGGGAACGACAGCCAGGACACCTCGCTTGTCGGCGCCCGCTCCGGGGTCGGCTCCACGCCCGGCTCGTCGCTCCGCCCACCCTCGTCGTTCGGCCCGTCCGTGTCGCTGGGCCCGTCCGTGTCGTCAGGCCCGTCCGTGTCGCTCGGCCCGTCGGCGAGCCCGTCGTCGGCGGCGGGCCCGTCGGCCGCGTACCCCAGGGTTGTCTGGTGGTCACGGCCGGGACCGCCGGCGGTGGCCGGGCCGGTCGTCGCCGCGACGACCAGCGCGACCGCCGCCGCGAGCAGGGAAGATGAGCGCTTCTTGTCGCTTTTCCTCACGTTTGTACGATAAGAAGCGCCAGCGGTTGGTGGGGCTGCCGGGGCTTGAGTCACCCGTCCGGGAGGGCAGCGGCCGTAGAGGCATGATGCCTCAGCGGCATCAAGATGACTCAGAGGCATCACGCTCAGCGCCGAACGGCCGGCCCGGTGCCGGCCGACGATCGAGCCGGCTGATGATCGAGCCGGCTATGTCATCGGTCCCGGCGTGGGTGGCTCGGCGGGCAGGCCGGGTGCCAGGCGGCGCATCGACGTGAAGGCCGGCACCAGCGCCTCGTACAGCTCGGCGAAGAGCGGCAGCAGCGAGGCGTAGGTGGCGGCGGCGGCCGGATCGGGGCGGATGACCTCCTCGATGCGGACCAGATCGGCCGCCACGTCGATGCTGGGGATCAGGCCCAGCGCCTGCATGCCGAGCAGTGCCGCGCCGAAGCTCGACCCCTCGCGGCCGGCGGGGAAGCTCACCGGCATGCCGAGCACGTCGGCGAGCATCTGCCGCCACAGGCCGCTGCGGGCGAAGCCGCCACCGGCCCGGATCTCGCGCACCTCGTTGCCGGCCGCGCGCACCGAGGCGAGCACCAGGGCGAGCTGCTGGCAGACCCCCTCCATGGCGGCCCGGACGAGGTGTTCCCGGCGGTGCCCGTGGGTCAGCCCGACGTACGCGCCGCGGGGCAACGCGCTCCAGTGTGGAGCCCGTTCGCTGTGCAGGTACGGCAGCATGAGGAGCCCGCCCGAGCCGACCGGCGCCCGGGCCGCCAGGGTGACCAGGTCCTCCTCGGAGTGCTCGCCCAACTCCGGCGCGAGCGCCGCGCCCGCCCACCTGAGGACGATGCCGCCGTTGTTGATCGCGCCGCCGACCGCCCAACGCTTCTCGGTCAGCGCGTAGCAGAACACTCCACCCAGCGGGTCGACGCCGGGGCGTTCGACCATGACCCGCATCGCGCCGCTGGTGCCGATCGAGCAGGCCACCATGCCGGGGTGCACCGCGCCCAGACCCAGGTTGGCAAGCGGCCCGTCGCCCGCCCCGACCACCACGGGTGTGCGCTGCGGCACGCCGATGGCGGCCGCGGCCCGCGGGGTGAGGCCGGGCAGGACGGCGGTGGTGGCGACCAGTCGGGGCAGCCGCTCCTCGGTGATGCCGGCGATGGTCAGCGCCTCGGCGTCCCACCCGAGGGTGTGGATGTCCATCAGGCCGGTAGCCGAGGCGATCGAGTGGTCGGTGACCAACTCCCCGCAGAGGCGCAGCAGCACCCAGTCCTTGATGCCGACCCAGTGCGCGACGCGTTCGAAGAGCTGAGGTTCCTGCTCGGCGAACCAGAGCAGCTTGGGCAGCGGCGACATCGGGTGCATGGGCGTGCCGGTACGCCGGTGCAGTGCCAGCCCGGACGGCACCGCCCGCAGCCGCTCGGCCTGCCGGGTGGCCCGCGAGTCGGCCCAGGTCACCGACGGGGTGAGCGGGTCGCCGGCCGCGTCGAGGCCGATCAGGCTGTGCATCGCGGAGCAGAACGCGAGGCCGGAGATCGGTGCGGCCACCTCGGACACCACGGTCCGGAGTGACTCGACGACGGCGGCGAGGATCACGTCCGGGTCCTGCTCGGCGTACCCGGGGTGCGGGCCGTCGAGGGGATAACCGACGGAGTGGCTGGCGAGCAGCCGCCCGTCGGTGTCGTACGCCATGGTCTTGGTGCTCGTGGTGCCGATGTCGATCCCGATCACCACACCGGGCGGGGTGTCTGGCGGCATGACCGTCAGTATCGCCCTATCGTCCGGGTTGCTCCACCGTTCGGGTAGTTCGCCCATCCTGGCGTGTCCGGGCGGACCATCACGACTGTTAATCCGAGTGCACCCCAGATTGGTGGCCTACGCGGCGAAGGAGTCGGCGTGGCAAAGACTGATTCGACGGGTTCCACTTGGCGGTACCGCTGGGCGCAGCGGCAGAACGTGCGACGGATCAGCACGTACCGCGGCGCGGAGACGGCCTGGCGGCGACGCGACGACGAGTTACGCCGGCTGCGCGCCCTCGCCGCCGACTTCCACGGTTCCGCCGCCGCCGGCGCGGGCCTTCCACTCGAACTCCTCGACGACGAGGTGGTGCTCTGGGCGCTGCCCGCCGCCCAACTGGTCGAGGTGCGACACACGGCGGTGCTGCCCGCGCCGGACCTGACGGTCGCCGTGCCGGCCGCGCCCCTGCGGCCGCGCCGACCCGACGGCGTACGCGTCACCGACGCCGGCATGGCCGTCATCACCAACCGCCGGTTGGTGCTGCTGGGCGGGCGCGGTCGACGCGACTGGGCGTACGGCCGCATCACCGGCCTGGCCCACGACCCGGCGGCGCCGGTGACCCTGATCCAGGTGCTGGACCGGCGGCGTACCTCCGGACTGTTGCTGCCCACCGACGCGGCGGCGGACTTCCGGTTCAAGCTGACGCTGGCCTTCGCCGACTCGATCGAGCAGCGCGCCGCGGTGCTCGAACAGTTCGACGAGCTGATCGCCGAGCACGACCAGCTCAAACCGTTCCGACCGGCGGTGGCCACGCCGGGCCAGGCCCGACTCTCGTCCCTCGTGCCCGGCGGCCGACGGTCGATCGCGGTGGCGGCGGCCGCCGCGCTGCTCGTGCCGGCGGCGCTCGTCGACTCGGACCCGTCGCACCCGACCGGTGGCGCGGAGGTCGCCGTGGCGGCCACGCCGGCCCCGACCGGCAGCGCGTTCCCCGCGCTGCTGCGGCCGGCGATCCCGTCGCCCGCGCCCACCGGCGGGGCCAAGCGGAAGCCGTCGCCACGTCCGTCGCCCAGCGCGACGTCCGGTCCGCGCTGCGGGGCGCCGGAGAACCCCCTGGGGTACGACTTCTGCGGCGGGACGCGGATCCGCCGGCCGGCCGCCGAGGTGTGCGACTGGTTCGACTGCGTGCCGCAGTTCTGGGCCGGTCGGGGCTACCTGGTGCAGTGCCGGGACGGCTCGGTGAGCCTCGCGGGCGGCCGGGCGGGCGCGTGCGCCGAACACCGGGGTGTCCGGAGGACCGTCACGAAGTAGCGCGTTTGGGCCATAACGATCGTTCAGGTCGGCCAGAATGATTGAGTGGAGATCCGATCCGACGACGGCGCCCGGGTGCGGATTCGCCCGGTCGGCTACCAGCCGGGCATCGACCCGCCCGACGACCCCGACCTGGCCACGCCGGGCTGGCAGGACTGGCTGCTCATCGAGGTGGACGCCCGTACCGCCGACGGTCAGCTCTGGTCGCACCACTACCCGAGCCTGCTCGTCGAGGAGGCCCGCGCGCTGGGCAGTTGGCTGCACGGTCAGGCGACCGCCGCCCTCGGGTCGAACCCGCCGCCGGCGATGGTCCGCTTCACCGAACCGAACCTGGCCCTGCGCACCCGGGTGATCCGTCGTCGTCGGCTGGAACTGATCGTCGAGTTCTCCGCCGAGTCGCTGCCCCCGTGGATGCGCCGACCGGCCACCGCCGTCTATCCGCTGATTCTCACCGTCTCCGCGGACGCGCTCGCCGTCGCCGCCGACCAGTGGGCCGGGCACTGTGCGGCGTACCCGCCGCGTACGTCATCGCGGTTCCCGGTCGACGACCCGCTGCTCGGTCACCTGCCGCGCCGGCGACGCGTGGGCTGACCGCTGAGGGCTGAACCGAGCGCGACAACGAAAGCCGCGTGCAGGTCGCGGCGCAGGGCCTGTGTAGGGTGATCGTCGTCAGCCATGAGAGGAGGTGAGCCCGGTGACCACCCATCGTCATTCCTGGGCGCTCCTCTCGGCCGTCCCCCTCAGCTGACCTCTCGCGTCGGGGAGCGCCCTCCTTCACCGGAGGACAAATGTCTGTCTCCTCGTTCCGCATCGACGTCCCGGCTGCGGTTCTCGACGACCTGCGGGCCCGACTGGCCCGTACCCGCTTCACGGACCGCAGCGGCACCCGACCCTGGCAGGGCGGCGTCGATCCCGACTACCTGCGGGACCTGGTGTCCTACTGGCACGACGGGTTCGACTGGTCAGCTCGCCAGGCCGAGCTCAACGCGTACCCCCAGCACCTGGCCGTCGTCGGCGGCCGGAAGCTGCACTTCCTGCATGTCCGGGCCGCGCGCCCGGCGGGCGCGCCCGCGCCGTTGCCGTTGATCCTCAGCCACGGCTGGCCCAGCAGCTTCGTCGAGATGCTGCCGCTGGTCGACCGACTCACCGACCCCCACCGGCCCGGCGGCGCGTTCGACGTGGTGGTGCCCTCACTGCCCGGCTTCGGCTTCTCGGCGACACCGAACGAGCCGGTGACCCGGGCGCTGCTGGCCCGGACGCTGCACGAGCTGATGACCGACGTGCTCGGCTACGAACGCTACGGCGCCTTCGGCGGTGACGTCGGGGGAGTGGTCACCGGTTGGCTCGGCGCCCTCTACCCGGAGCAGGTGGCTGGCATCCACATGATCCATCCACCGTTCCCGGCCAGCTTCGACGCCCACCCGCTGTCGCCCGCCGAGCAGGCGTTCCTGGACGCCGAGGCCGCGTACGACGAGACCGACGGCGGCTACAGCGCCATCATGGGCACCCGTCCGGACACCCTGGCAGCGGCGCTCGCCGACTCACCCGCCGGGCTTGCCGCGTGGATCGTCGACAAGTATCGGGACTGGAGCGACAACCACGGCGACCTGGCGAACAGCATCGACCGGGACACCCTGCTCACCATCATCACGCTGTACTGGGTGACGGGCACGATCGGTTCGTCGTTCCGGCAGTACGCCGACTTCGACCACAACACGCCACGACCCGACATCACCGTGCCCGCCGCGTTCACGCTGAGCACCGAACCTTCGCAGGCAAATTT
Organism: Micromonospora sp. WMMD729; assembly: GCF_049315225.1. Classification (NCBI taxonomy): domain Bacteria; kingdom Bacillati; phylum Actinomycetota; class Actinomycetes; order Micromonosporales; family Micromonosporaceae; genus Micromonospora; species Micromonospora sp. WMMD729. The sequence continues at coordinate 877,351 of NZ_CP186059.1, forward strand.
TCCCCGCTCGATCGCCGAGCGGGCCTGCACCGACATCCGGCACTGGAGCGAACCGGGTCGGGGCGGGCACTTCATGCCGCTGGAGGAGCCGGACCTGCTGGCCGGTGAACTGACGCAGTTCTTCACCTCGCTGCGCCCGTAGTGCTGTCCCGGCGGCTGCTCCGGTTCTCCGTCGGAGCAGCCGCCGGCGTCCGTCAATTCTCTCCTTTGCGGACCAAAGGGATGCATCGATTCGATCGGCGTTGCCTGTCACGTACGTGAGCGGTTGTACCGCGTGTGACCGCTTTGGCATCCTCTCCCTGGCGGCTGGCCTGGGCCGAACGCGAGAACGAGCGGCGTCAGCGCGCGTACCGCGACGACGCCGCCGCCTGGCGTCGACGCGAGGACCACCTGGTCCGGCTGCGAATCGAAGCCGCCGGCTTCCTCGGATGTACGCAACCCCGCGCCGGCCTGCCCGTCGACCTCGACGAGGACGAGCTCGTCTTCCGGGTCGTACCCGTCGCCACACTTGTCGAGGCCGAGGCTCGGCACGTCCCCGGGCTGCCCACACCGGGTTCGTGTTCCTTCGCTGAGCCGTCTTCCGAGGCCCTGCCACCGGGCCTACGTGCCGTTGACACCGGCATGGCCGTGGTGACCAGCCGACGGGTGGCCTTCGCCGGCGACCACCGGCGCGAATGGCGGTACGCCGACCTGCTCGGCGTCGCCCACCACCCGGACGTGCCGGTCACCCTGCTGCACGACGACGGCCGGCTGTCCGGCCTGCGGGTCCCGGCGAGCGCCGCCGTGAACGTCCGCTTCTACCTCACCCTCGCCGTCACCGCCGATCGTGCCGCTCTCGTCGGACAGCTCGACGACCTGCTGGCCGCGCACCGGGCATCCCCGCCCGCGCCACTGCCGACGGTCGGGCCGGCCGACGCGCCGCTGACCGCGGTACGCCCCGACCGCCGGGCGCTCGCCGTCGCCGCCGTCGCCACGGTGGTGTTCGCGACGCTGGGCCCCGGTGCGGTGGGACCGACGCCGACCGGGCCGATGCGGGATGCCGGATTGAGTGCTCCGCTGCGGACGCCTGCTGCCCTGACAACGCCGCGAGCCCTCGCGGTCGGGCCGGCGCTCGTGGTCGGGCCGGCTCGTGTGATCGGGCCGGCTCCTGTGGGCGGGCCGGCTTCTGTGGTGGGGCCGGTGCGTCCTCCGGCGGCCGGCCCGCCGCGGCTCGCTGCGAACCCCTCCGTGGTCGTGGTGCCCTCGACGTCGCCGGCTGCTGCCCTCCGCTCGACGTCGCCGGCGGTCGCCGCCGCGCCGTCCACGTCGCCGGCCGTCGCCCTCACGTCGCCGGCTGCCGAGGCGATGCCCTCGGTTGTTCCCACCCCGTCGTCGTCGTCCGACCCGGTGCCGACGGCCCTGCCCATCGTGTCGCCGTCGCCCACGCCCACCGCGACGCCCGACCCCGCGCTGCTGACGGTATGTCTGGACCCGTCGTTGCCGCTTGTGGAACGGCTGCTCTGCCCATCGCCCGGCCCTTGATCCCGGTGCCCCTCGACGTGTGACCGCCGTGCCGTTCGGCGCGTGTTGGACGTGCCCCGCGTTGTTCCGTGCCCGTGGTTCGGCGAACGGTGGTCGGATCAGGTCGTGCTGTTCGTATCGCGCAGAGATCTTGGACAGTTTCCGTTGTCAGCTCAGTTGTCAGCTAACGGAAACTGTCCAAGATCTCCCGATCTCAGGGTCAGGTCGCGGTGCCGAAGTCGGGGAGGGTGAGGGTGCCGTCCGGGCCCAACGTGAAGCCGGGATTCCAGGCGATCTCCCAGACGTGGCCGTCCGGGTCGGTGAAGTAGCCGGCGTACCCGCCGTAGAACGTCTCCCGCGCCGGCTGGGTCACCTCGGCACCGGCCTCGGCGGCGGTCGCGATCACCTCGTCGACCTCGGCCCGTGAGCGCACGTTCTGGGCCAGGGTCAGCCCGCCGAAACCGCCGGTGTCCGGGTTGGGCACGCCCGCGTCGGCGGCCAGCTTGTCGCGGCTCCACAGGACGAGGGCCAGGCCGCCGGCCTGGAAGAAGACCGTCCCCTCGACCTCCTGGCCACGCCAGCCGAGGTGCTCGTAGAAGGCCTTGGCGCGCGCCAGGTCGGCGACGCCGAGAGTGACCAGACTGATCCGCTGCTCCATCTCCGTAACCTAACTGGATCATTCGGAGATGTGGCAGGCGACGCACCAGCAGGCCGTATCGGTCATGAACGCCTCGCTGAACTACACCTGTATAGCATCGTTGCTATGGCATGGAACGGCGAGCTGCGTGAGCGCCGGATGGCTGAGCCGGGCGCTGGTGAGGCGTACGAGGCGACTCGGATCGCCTTCGAGCTTGGCCAGGAAGTACGTCACCTGCGGAAGGGACAGGGTTGGAGCCAGAGCCAGTTGGCGCGAGCAGCCGGCATGACTCAGTCGGCGGTAGCCCGCTTCGAAGCCGGCGGGACCGTGCCGACTTTGCCCGTGCTGGAACGCCTCGCTCGCGCTTTGGACAGGCGGCTGGATATCAAGTTCGCGTCGGACGCCGACGCCCATTGAGCGCGTTCGGCTAGGCTGCGATCGCTTTGGCGGTGGCGTACACGTCGGCGGGTAGGGCGTGGTGGAGTCGCCAGAGAATCCGCATCGGCCGGTCGCCGGTGTGCGACTCGTACGTCATCGTGCCCGCGTAGAGGTACGGCGGCGCGCCCAGGTCGCGGTCGGCGACCCGGGTCTCCCGTACGAAGAGGTGCACTGTTGAGCCGCCCGACGTGTAGCGCTGTCCGGTCGCCGACGCCGCCGAGGTGGTGCTCTGCGACTCCCACTGGAACAGCGTCTCGGTGATGGCCCGGTCGGCGTACATGGTGGTGGGGGAGTAGTGCGCCTCGGACTTGACGAGCGTGACGAAGAACAGGTCGGCCTGGGCGTCGGGCAGCCACTTCACACCCTCACGCAGCGATCCCGGATTGGACATCCCGAACGCAGCGCACGCCTCGTTGCGGCTGTACCGGGCGTGGACCCGCAGCGGCACGGCACCCGGGGTGGCAGCCGGGGTGACCCGATGGATGCGGTCCCGCAGCACCTCGGCGACCTGCCGTAGCTCGGCGCAGCGCGCCGGCTCCTTCCACAGTCGCGCCAGCCGCTCTTCGCGCGTGGCGAGGGGTGTGGAAGGCCCCCAGAGACTGAAGTGCAGCATGTCGAGCAGGCGGCCGCTGCCCGCGTACACCTGCTGACCTGGCGCGGGCGGTCCGGCCGCGACCTGGGTCAGCAGCTCGAGCCGGTCGGTGTCGTCGGTGTGCAGCATGCGGCCGATGGCGCGGCCCAGCTCGCGGTCGTCTTCGCCGGGCGCGGACGTCTCGATGCCGGCGAGGCGGCGCAGACCGGTCCAGCCGCCGAGGCTGGCCGACCGGTATACATCCTCGATCTCCAGGCCGGTCTCCCGCAGATACGTGGCCAGGCTGACGTCGCCGAGGTGCCGCAACTCGGACACCAACCCGGCCTTGGAGGTGGGCAACGCCGACTTCAGGTTGGCGAGCACCTTCTCCTTGGCCACCCGGTCCAGCTCGACGTGGCAACCACTCGGCAAGCTCGGGAAATCGTCGCGGACCGCCTCGGTGATGGCCCGTCGGCTCACCCCGGTCAGGGCACGCCACCGCAGGTCGAAGCGGAAGTTCGCGTGCTGGCCGCCGATGAAGTCGAGCACCGTGAGGCAGGGCTTGTCATCGTCGAGGCGCAGGCCGCGGCCGAGCTGTTGCAGGAAGATCGTGGCGCTCTCGGTGGGCCGCAGCATGAGGATCGTGTCGACCATCGGCAGGTCGACGCCCTCGTTGAACAGGTCCACCGTGAAGAGGACCCGCAGCTTGCCGGCCTTGAAGTCCCGCAGCAGTCCCGCCCGGTCGGTGCCGGCCCGGGATGTCACGGCGGCCGACGCCACACCGTGCTGGTTGAACCAGTCGGCCATGAACTCGGCGTGCCTGATGCTCACGCAGAACCCGAGCGCCCGCATCCGCCCGACGTCCACCTTGTCGCGGACCGCGTGCAGCACCAGCCGCGCCCGGGCATGGTCGGCGGTGTAGAGGGTGGTGAGTTCGGCAAGGTCGTAACCCTGGCCGCGTTTCCAGGTGACCTGCGACAGGTCGACGTCGTCGTGCAGCCCGAAATACTGGAAGGGCGCCAACAACTGCCGCTCCAACGCGTCCCACAGATGCAGCTCAACGGCCGTGCGGCCGTCGAACCACCGGCGGACGTCGCCGCCGTCCGCCCGGTCGGGGGTCGCCGTCAGCCCGAGGAGTACGCGCGGACGCAGCCGCTCCAACAGCCGCGTGTACGTGGGCGCTTCGGCGTGGTGGAACTCGTCCACGATCACCATGTCGTACGCCTCGGGGTCGACCTCCCGCCGGTGCAGCGACTGGATCGAGGCGAAGACGTGCTTCCAGCCATTCGGCCGCTCGCCGGCCACCAGAATCTCGCCGAAACTGCCGTCACCCATGACCTGCCGGAACGTCGACAGGCTCTGCCGCAGGATCTGCTCCTGGTGCGCGACGAAGAGCAGCGAGTCCGCCCGGTTGGCGCGGTGCAGCCGGCGGTAGTCGAGGGCGGCGACGATGGTCTTGCCGGTACCCGTCGCCATCACCACGAGGTTGCGCCACCGCCCGTGCACCAACCGCTCGGCGTCCAGGTCGGCCAGGATCTCCGCCTGATACGGGTACGGGCGCACGTCCAGGTTCGAGATCTCGGTGGGTGCCTGGTCACGGCGCTCCCCGGTGAGAGCCTGCCGCAGCCGCTCCGCGTCCCTGGTCGCGTCGTACGCCTCGAACGCCGGATCGTTCCAGTAGTCCTCGAACGTCGCCGTGAACGTGTCGATGACGTGTGGCTGCTCGATGTTCGAGATGCGCACGTTCCACTCGACGCCGTCGACCAGCGCGGTCTTCGACAGGTTCGACGAGCCGACGTACGCGGTGGTGGTGCCGTTGTTTCGGCGGAAGAGCCACGCCTTGGCGTGCAGGCGCGTGGTTCTCGTCTCGTACGACACCTTGATCTCGGCGCCGAGTTCGCTGAGTCGGTCCAGCGCTCGCTGATCCGTTGCGCCCAGGTAGGTCGTGGTGATGACGCGGACCCGGCCGCCCCGCGCGATCAGCTCGCGGATGGGCTGCTCGACGATGCGCAGGCCGTACCACTTGATGAACGCGCAGAGCAGGTCGACGCTCTCGGCCGACGCCATCTCGTGGTTGACCTCGTGGCCGATGCGGGGCTGGTGGCGGCCGTTGACCAGCAGCGCGCCGGTGGAGAGGGGAGTGGTGGGCCGCTGCGGGAAGGCTGGTAGCGCCGGCGGTGTGGGCGGGGCGGCGATGGCGTGGAGCAGGTGCTTGGCGTCGGTCACCTGGTCCTGATCGGTCGTTGCCTTGGGGCTGAGAGCAGCGATGGCGTCGGCGATCTGGTTCGCCATTGCTATCTGGTGACGGAGCTTGTCGTCGCCGTTGGGGACGGACTGAAGGGCTCGGGCGGTTAGGGTGGCGATGTGCCGGGCGAGGGCGGTGTGTGCGTCAGCCGGGTCGAGGTTGTGGCGTTGGACCAGTGCGGGGTCGATGTGCTGGAGGTGGTCAGCCAGCTCACGGGTGATCAGGTGCTCGTACACACCCCGCTCAAGATCCGTCATCCAGGCAATCTAATCGGTCGCAGCGCTATCGCGTTGCCTTGCCCGGCGCAGAATTCAATGTGTCGGCTCGCCGACAGATAAGTAGTACGGCGTACAAGCTTGACGGCACGGGTGCCGTGGACCAGTCGGTGGCGATTTGCGCCGTGTATACCACTGGGCGGTGACGCCGCTACCTGCCTAAACAACTTCCCAGGCCGCCGCCGTTAAATCGTTCACTTTGACCTCCCCTGGTATAGCAAGTCGGAGATGGGTGGGTCTGCTTGGCCGAACGGAGTGATCACCTGGTCTCCCACAGCTGGGCTCTGGCGGGTAATCTCCCCGAGCACGTGTGTGGAGCTGTTGGCTCGATGCTTGGTGGATTGAGGGAGCACTACATGCTGAATTGGCATCCGCGACAACAGCTGGGGCCGTCCTGCACTCGGGCGACGACCACGGCATTGGCGCAGGCTCGACGTCCAACTTCGTATTGCACCCGAGCCTCGTTCCGGTCGCCGTTCCAACGCGGCAGTCTCCACTCTGGAAGGTTTACGGCTCGCCGTCGATTTTCCGCCAAGACGAGCGAGGGCCACTAGTGTGCCTTCGGCGGGTCCCGCAATGGAATATGTGATTTCGGATTATTCCAACAATCGAGAGTTCGGCACTATGGCAGAGTGGTCTCTCGGTCTCATTGCGTTTGTCGCGCTAGCTGCGCTGATCATTGCTGCTTATCGGCTGGGTGCTCGCCCCGCGGCGACGAGGGAGCGAAGTGTAGATCTTGGTGGCGTGTGCCGCCGAGATCATGCTACAGAGTTGGAACGCGCTTTGGAATTGGCCGTGCGGGCGAATTCATACAGGCTTGACCGCGATGCGGCTCCGGGTGTCCGGCTGGAAGCGGCTCTTCGCGTGACGCCGAGCGACTTCGGCGTCGGCGCTGTTGAGATCGCTGAAATTCTCCAGGCGGGCCGGGTTGCTTCGATCGACTTGTCTTGCATGGCACCGTATGAGGCTGCGCGCCTCGTGAATTATTGCCACGGCCTGACAGTCATGGCGAATGGCTGGATCTTTCGACTAGCCCAAAACGTAATTGTTATTACTCCCGGTTCTTGAGGTATAAGGAGCTTCCTTGCCCACGCCTAGCCAGCCAGAGCAAGTGTTGGTACTGAACCACGCAATTCGGCAGACGGAGCACGAGCTGGAGTATGCGCGAGCGCGACACCGGTGGTCGAACCTGTCCATGGCCTTCGGTCCAGTGTTGCTTGTAGTGCTCTATGCCCTGTATTGGCTGCCCTGGCTAAGTGGGGACGCGAAAAAAGTTGTCCTTACGCCCGCGTTTATTGTCGCCATCCTGTTCGGAATTGCGGCTTACTTGCTCAAGCGCTACCCCGGTGGGTATGTGCCGAAGGGTGCCTCGATTCGTGCGGCTCGCCCGTCGGAAAGCGACCTCGAGCTCAAATTGGCCCGCCTGCGTGACGAGCGGAAGCTGGTGGTCGCAAGCCTCGAAGGAGACCTAAAGGTCCGTCGAGTTGCATACAAGGAAGACGCCTATTTTGACATCGACCAGCTGAGGAGCGAGAGTAGGCAATATAGACTTGTCAACAATATCTTCCAAGGCTTTCTGATTATTGGATCCCTGGCGGCAACGGGAATCGCGGGAATTTCCGAAGAGATGACGTGGGATCGCTGGACGGTTCTCGGTATCACGTTTCTTGTCGGTGCCGCAAGCGGCTTTATGGGTTACTTCAAGTACAAGGAACGGAGCTTCTATCTGCAGCAGACCGCCGATGCGATTGAGGCAGAGTGGGAGGCCGTCGAAGTTGGTGTCGGGAGATACAAGCGCATCCCGTCCGAGGAAGAGCAGCTGGCTGAGTTCGTTGAGGAAGTTCATCGCCTGAAATCAGAACAGAAGAAGCGCCAGCAGAACCTTGAACAGCCTCCAGAGTCGCGGAATCAGGGCGAGTGAATTTGGCATTTATCGTCGGCTTCTATGGGCTGGGATCGAGCGTTAACGTTCGGCTCGGGGAATATCGTGGTGGGTGGGCCGTGCTACTTGTTCGTGCGATGTCAGTAGGGGTTTAATGCACATTGTCTTCGGTGCAGGCCACCACGCCTAGCTAGGGGCAGGACGAATTTGCGGTGCGGACCATGACATCGAAGGTTGGTGCGGTCTCCCAGTTAGGTCGTAGCTTGGTGACCTTGTTCCAGCCCCAGGATCGGTATGCCAGTTGGGCGGCAGCATTACTGGGAAGGACCAAGAGCGTCGTTCGCAGCTCAGCACGGCCCGCCATCAGCTCGTCATGCAGCGCCGCCGCGATGCCCTGACGTCGCCAGGCGGGGTGTACCAGCAGCTCGCTGAGCGCGAAGGTGCGCCTACCGTCTTCCTCGGTGAACCCTGGTGGCACAGGCTCGTGGATGCCTTCCCACCACCGTGTTTGCGCGGGTAGCGGAAAGCCGTAGATGTAACCGACGAGGGCCCCGCCGACAGTTGCGGTAACCAGCTCCCACCCAACTCGCTGCATATGTAGGTCGAGCTGCCGCCGGTAGCGCTCCTCGCTGTAGAACTCGCCGCCACCCGCGTAGACCTCCAGGTAGAGGTCCACGAGCTGATCGATGATGTCCTTGGCCTCGTCAGCGCTGTAATGGCGAAGTTGCAGGCCCTCGATCACAAGCTCACCGCCTGGTCGTGGGCGTCGACGAACTGACGGGTTGTCGCGGTTGCCTGCCGTGGCGCCGCCAGATTCCGACGCACGTCCGCAAGATGTTGACTCACCCGCTTCGATTTGATCTGGCGGACAGCGGGCAGGACGTCCAGAGCGACTCGCGCCGCCTCGTTGACGTCGCCCTGCTGGCACACGGCCTCCGAGAGCCTCACCGTGTAGTAGACCCGGTTCCGCCGATGAGCCGGAGAGGGGTTGGCGGCGATCGAGCGCAAGGACTGAGCAGCGCGTTCGGGTCTGCCGAGGGCAAGGTAGGAAAGCCCTTCGATCCCGCTCAGCTCCTGGACGTTGACGAAGTGCACGAAACCCTGGTCATCCTCGTGAGGTCCGCGGTCCAACTCACGCCGGGCCTTGGTCATTTCACGGCTGAACCCACTGGCATCCCTCAGGACGGCGTATGCGTGTGCCCTGCGGAGGTGTAGCAATGTGGTGAGTCGAGGCGTGGCCCACCCTGCGGAGATCCGTAGGGCTGCCTCCGCGCAGTGCAAGGACTCGCCTGGCTGACTCTCGCGGATCAGCAAGGACAGGTGCGTGAGGGCGCGAACTTCCGCCTGTGGGTCGTCGGCGATCCGGGCGCGAGTGATTGCCTCATGCAGGTACGGCCGCGCCTCGGACCGGCGATCCGCGTCGATGGCGAGCCAGGCGGCCTCGATGGACAGATCGGCCAGGGCGCTCTGAAGCGCGTCGCCGACCTCGCGGCTGCAGGTTGCCCGCGCTGCCCAGGCCGACAGCCTGGTGTGTGCCTGCATGGCGACGTCGCAGAGTAGGTCTGCCCCGACGGCCGCATCAACCCGCCGGAGATCGTCAACCAGGGACCCGGCGAGACGTACCTGTTCCATGCCGATGCTTCCTGGCACTTCAGCAGACGGCCCGGGCAGCAGGTATGTGTGACCGCCTGCGGCGAGTCCCGCGAGTGCGGCCAGGACGTTGAAGCGTCGGCGGTCCGTTACGCCACCCCCTTGGCTTGGTGCCTGTTCCACGTTAACCGCCACGGCTGCTTGATCGCCTCGTTCGCTTACCTGATCGTCGCCGCGTGCGCCAACCATCTCGCCATCCGAGAGGCTTGCATCATCGACCCAGCGATGCTGGCCGGGAAGGCGGAACCAAAGGTTGGAGGCCGGTATCCCAAGGAGCTGCGCCCAGTGCGCCAGCCGGTCCAGGTGTACGAGTGGCGGCCCGTTCTCCACGCGACTCAACTGCGCCTGCGTGATCCCCAACCACCCCGCCACCACGCTCTGCGGCAGCGCGACCCGACCGTGGTACGGATGGCAGCGGTACGCCCGGATCACCCGCCCCAGATGCCGCTCGGCGAGCGCGAGTCGCACCGGTTTGTGGTCCCAGAAGTTCGCCGGCACCACCGGCGGCGCGCTCAGCCTGTCCCGTTCGGCGGCCTGGCACGGCGTACACCGTCCGGTGTCGTTGTCCCGGGCCAGCCGTCCGCCGCACCGAGGGCAGTTCGCGTGAGTCACCGGCGGCTCCGTCCGTCTCGCCACATCGAGCGTATCCATTGAACACGCTGCGTGGAGCGCTGGTATACGCGCGACGCATATCGCCAATGGACCGCCGGATACACGAACTCAGGACTGGCGTAACGCCCGCAGCGCCTCGACCACCACGCCCCAACGCCCCGGCCCGTTCACCGAGTCCAGCGGCTTGCCGTTGGCCACGATCACGCCGGCGGCGCGCAGAACCGCCAGGTGACCCGCGTAGGCGGGGTGCGCGGCCAACTCCTCCTTGGTGTGCGGGAACGCGATGATCGGCAGCCCCGCGCCCAGCGACTCGTTGAGGACGCCGAGCGCCAGCGTGTCGTTGATGCCCAACGCCCACTTGGTCACCGTATTGAACGTGACCGGGGCGGCCACCACCACATTGGCGGGCGGGTGCGGCTCGGGGTCGCCGGGCATCCGCCACTCCACGCGTACCAGATAGCCGGTTTTCTCTTGCAACGCCGCCCGGTCGAGCCACTGCGCGGCGGTCGGGCTGACGATCATGCAGACCCGCCACCCGTCGGCGATCAGGAGGTCGACCAGCTCGTCGATATTTTCCGCCGGACCCGCGGCGCAGACGACCAGGTACAGCACCGGGCGTTCCGTCATGCCCGCAGTCTGCCCGATTCGGCAGCCACGGCGTGAAGCGGATACCGATCGCGTATGCCGTTAACGATCACCGTGGCATGCCGATGTGCCTGGTCAGGCGTGACAGTCGCTGCATGGCCCGGGGCGGGTGCTCGGCCTCGGAGCTGTGCCGGCCCTCATCGGCGCAGCTCCTCCCGCCCCGGTGCCAGCCCACGATTCAACGACTTGGAGCCGGTATGCCCACCGCGATCGACGACGACCACTCGGCCCGCGCGAGTCTGGCCGCCGCCTGGGCGTCGGTCGACGTGCGGGCCGCTGCCGACTTCTGGTGCACGGTCGAAGACCGTCGGGCCGATCTGCTCCCGCACCGCGACGCGCCGCTGTTCTTCACCGCGCTGGGCCGCCTCCTGGCCGGCGGTGACAGCCCGGCGAACAGGGCGGCGCTGCTCCAGGTGCTCGGCCGCGCGTACCGTCACTTCGACCTGCTCCCGCACGCCACCACCATTGGTGACGCCTTGCTCGCCACCGTCGCTCGACATGCTCAGCCAGTGTGGACGCCGCAGCTCACCGTCGTCGCCGAGCGCGCCCTGTGCCGCGCCACGCACGCCATTCGCCGCGCCGCCGGGCACGCCGGCGACGGCCGAGCCTGGTGGCACGTCGAGGTGATTGGCCACGATCGGCCGTCGCCCGACATCGCCATGCTGACGGTACGTCCCTTGCGGCGCCTGCCCTTCCAGCCAGGTCAGGCCGTGCCGGTCTGCACGCCGCGTCTGCCCGGGCACTGGCGTTGGCTGTCGCCGGCCAACGCCCCACGCGCGGACGGCACCGTCGAGCTGCACGTCCGCGCCGTACCCGGCGGCACCGTCTCCCACCGCCTGGTTCATCAGGTACGCCCCGGCGAACTGCTCTGGGTCGGCCCACCCGTCGACACCTCGCTGAGCCTGGACCCGGCGGGCACCAACGATCTGCTGCTCGTGGCCGGTGGCACCGGGCTGGCGCCGCTGCGCGCCCTGGTGGAGCAGGTCGCCGCCGCACCGAACGGTCGACGGGTGACGCTTGTGGTCGGCGCGCGCACGTTCACCGACCTGTACGACGCAATCGCCCTCGACAAGCTGCAGTGCGCCCACGACTGGCTGACCATCGTGCCGGCCTTGTCGGCTGACCCCTGCGCCGAGCCGGCCGAGCAGGGCGGTGCCCTGACCGTCGCCCTCGACCATCACCAGCCCGGCCAGGACATCTACGTCTGCGGCCCACCCGCCATGGTGGCCGACGCGCGGTCACGGCTGTGCGCCCTCAACATCCCCTCGACCCCCATCCACCTGCCCGAAGGGTTCACCCACTGACTGCCGTGCCTTCTCATCGATCGATCACCATGAGAGGCTTAAACGCCTGAGAGTGTTCGTCTCGGTGCGGGGGGTAAGCGGCGTGCGGGGTGCTGACGGTCCGTCCGGTTGGTCGGTCGAGAAGTTCGGGCTGCCTCTGGCAACCTCCCTGCGCAATCTGGTCCCGGCGGCGCTGGGCCGCGCGGTCGAGCTCGCGCAGGGTGCGCGCGACGCATCGGAGTTGGACACCGACCACGCTTTCGGCCCCGTCCGGTGGAAGCAGCAGTACGAGGTGTTGCACGAGTACCTGCGCGACCTCCCCGACGTGGTCGGTGTCCATCCGCCCGGTGCCCAGGTGCGGGTCACCATCTGTCGGGGGCATCTTCTGTTGCCCTGGCGGTACGCGACTCGGAGCGATGTCGACATGCGCGACGCTCGTCCGGGGCGTGACCTCAACCGGCTGATCCGAGACCTGCTGATCCTCTTCGGGCCTGAGCCGGGTCATGAGGAGGTCACACTCCCGCTGATGCCGCTCACACCGGAGGAGGCTCGTGACCGCTCAGCTCTGCGGGAGGCCGTGGAGCAGTTGACCGACGAGCCGAGGGTGCTGCTCGTCGGGTTCGCCTGCAACTCCGACGACGGTCTGCTCCGGGTCTCGTGGGGCGAGGCCGCTCTGCTTAGCCCCAACGAACTCAGATGGGGCCACGTCGAGGACCTGCCAGTCGCACGAGCGCGATGACAGCTCCACGGGACCGCGAAAAATGATTCAGGTCAGTAGCGTCTGGGCGTGCCCGACATCCCTTCCGGCGATCCGCTGTCCGGCTTCAGCCCCGCGCGTCCCTACACAAGGGACGCCGCCGATGAGGCTCCACGCATGCCCGGCGTTCACGTTGTCATCGAGGACGGCACGGTCGTCTACGTCGGCTCGACGGGAGATCTACGTCGACGTCTTCGCCAGCATCTGACCGGCAATCGGGGCTCATCGGTCCTGCACGAACAGGTCGGCCGATTGCTCGACCAGCGCGGTGCCCCGGCGGCTGCTGCCGACGTCGCAGACTGGCTGTCGCACTGCGACCTCCGCTGGTTGCGGACAGACGATGCGCAGGAAGCGAAGGATGCGCTGGTCGCGTCCCTCGGGCCTCGTTTCAACAGGCAGGTGCCGAAGGAGTCGGGGTTGCCCGGAGTCTCCGCGAAGCAGCGCCAGTTCGATCGCCTGAAGTCCAGCCGGTACTACGGTGGAGTGCTCGATGCGGTCCGCGCGTATCTGCACGTCGCTGTGCCCGACGCCGCTGACAAGGAGCGGGAATATTGGGCGCTGTCCTGCCTGCCGGCGACCTTTGCCGGCCGACTCGCCGCAGTCAGCATGAAGCGGATGGAGACGTTCGTTCTGGCCGAGCCCGCCGAGCCGGCCGAGCACTCGCTGATCAGTGGCTTCGTCATCGTCAGATGGTCGGCCCTACGCCAGCACTGGCCGACGTTTCAGGCGTTCGTGGACGCCTTCCCCGATCTGGCCATCGGCGACTCCGACTACGCGGACCCTGGGCCGGACCAGGTCCGGGTCGATGGCTGGCATCACGACCTGATGGCCGCTTTCCGCGACGACCGATTCGCCGCGGCCGTGCGTGCTCTCACCGAGCCGCTGCTGAGAGTCCGAACCCTGCACGCCGCAGGACACAACGACCAACTCGCCGAGCGGGTGTTGAACAAGGTACGGCCGGCCGAAGTAGACAACCTGAATAGGTCCCCGGACGACAGCAGCGCTGTCGAGTCGGACGCTGCGTCCGAGGGGCGGCGTAGGAGGCTGGCCGAGGTCACCGCACGGCAGGGGCAGGCAGACTTCCGCCGCCGGCTCATGACGGCGTACGGCAACCGGTGCGCGATCACCGGGTGTGATGCCGAGGCCGCGCTTCAGGCGGCACACATCGACCCGTACGACGGACCGGCCACCAACCAGGTGAACAACGGCCTCCTGCTCCGCGCTGACCTGCACAACCTGCTCGACCGAGGGTTGATCTGGATCGACGAGTCGTACGTCGTGCACGTGGCGGCAGGCATCGCGCACTACTCCGGCTACCACGGTCAGCAGATCCGCCTGCCGGAAAGTGCCGATGACCGGCCAGACCTCGAAGCGCTTCGTCGGCACCGACGGGCCGTGGCCCGCATTCCCTGACCTTGAGACGCCAGATCCAGGGGCGGGACAGTCGGAGGCAGGTCCCCGTGAAGCGTGATACCTGTGAGTCATAGTTATGACTCACAGGTATCACGCTCGTCAGGCCAAGGCCCGCCGGACCGGCCGGTGCGCGGTCAGGACGACGTGTCGCCGAACTCGCGCACCCCGTCGACGTCCAGGGTGATCCGCTCGTTCTCGGTCCACTGGCCACTTCCGAGCCAGCTCGGGTCGTCGCGCTCGTCGATGTCGCTCCAACTGTGCCGGTGGTGGCGGAGCTGGATCGGCCCGGTCGACGCCCCCGGCGCGAGCGTCCCGCCGGTGAAGGCCAGCTCGACCCAGCCGGGAACCGTGGTGTCCGGGGTCGGATAGCCCGGCGGCACGAAGAACTGCACCGTCTGCCGGACCTGGTCGCAGCCCAGCGCGGCCCAGTCGCAGTTGGTCACCAGCGACGTGTTGCCGCCCTCGAAGCGCAGGTGGTAGCGCACCCGCACGGTGCTCAGATCAAGTGGTCGGTCGCCGGTGTTGGTGACCTGGAGGACGTACTGGATCTGGTTGTTCGTCGGTGACCAGTCCAGGTTGCGGTAGCTGACCGTGGCGCGGCCGGCGGCCGTGCGGACGGTCGTCGTGGCGGAGCTGTCGGAATAGCCGCCGGGCGCGCGGGCGGCGACCGCGATCCGGTACGTGGTGCCGGGGGCCAGGTCGGTGAGCGTGAGGGTGGTGGCGGTGGTGGTGCCAAGGAGGCGGTACACGTGGGGGCCGAGCGGCACCTGCACCTCGTAGCTGATCGGGCCGTCGCCGGTCGGTTCACCCGCCCAGGCGGCGGGTGTCCAGGTCAGGGTGAGCTGGTGTGGCTCGTTGGTCAGCACGGTTGGACTGCCGGGGGTGGTCAGCGCCGGGATGTCGTCGGCGCGGGCGGGGGCGGCGAAGGACAGGCTCGCGAGCGCGGCGAGGAGGACGACGGCGGTGGCACGGCGGGAGCGCATGACCCGAATCGTATCCGCAATCAATAATGATCAATGCCTATTCCCACGTGGTGGTGGTGCGGCTGAGTGGGAAACGCATACATGACCCAATGGCGCATTGTCAGAATGTTGCACCGACTCCACCTGGCGATCAATCGTGGTCTCTTCATAGGCTGATTCGACTGCGCCCACATCGCGAGGTGTCGAATGGTCATTCCTCGTCCTGTTCGCACGCTGCTCGCCGCCGTACTCAGTGGTCTTTTGATCGTTTCTTCGGCGCCCGGCCCCGCTCGCGCCGCGGCGGTTGTCGGTCCGGAAATGGCGGCGTATCTGGCCGCGCACCCGGGCGGAAAGGCGATCAGCGACAACGAGATCAGCTACGACGGCGGGATGCTCGTCGTCAGCCTGCGGCGGCCGATCGGCACGTTCGTCGCCGCCGACTGCCCCTCGGGTTGGTACTGCTTCTACGAGTGGCCGAACTACGGCTACCCCCGGGGTCGGCTCTCCGACTGCGGCCGGCAGAGCCTCGCCACCTGGCAGTGGCAGTTCCGGGTCGAGTCGGCGCACTACAACCTCGGCAGCGGCTCGGTGTCGTTCTACTACTACGACACCCGGCTCTTCGACATCGGTGCGGCCAACCGGGTCCGCAGCGACGCGGCGCCCTACCGGAACTGGCCGAACTACGTGCAGCGTCGCTGTTGAGCGCCGCCGAGCGATCAGGCGCAGCCCGGCCCGGCGGTCCGATCGGTCCGCGCCTTGCTGCGGATGAGCACGTACTCGACGATCTGGTTGCCGGCCACCGTCGTCGTCTCGTGGCTCAGTAACTCGCCGGTATGCGGGTCGAACTGCACCGTCTCCCGGCGGCCCAGGCTGTCGTCGGCGCTGAAGGCCAGGCCGGGTCGGTCGTCCCAGTCCGGGTACACGCCCCGATCCTGGATGTCGGGCGTCGCGGCCAGCTCGGACAGCAGCGCCGAGACCTGAGCCGGGCTCAACAGGTGGTAGCGGAAGATGCGGCTGACCACCGTGAGCATCCCGGCGGCGGTGCGTAGCTCCGGCGGCAGTTCGCCCAGCTGGTCGGCGAGTTGCCGACGCAGCTCCACCGGGTCGGCCGAGGGCACCGGCGGAATCTCGGCCAGGTCGCCCCGACCGTAGGGGGCCGACATGGGCTTGCCGGAGGGATGGCCGCCCTTCACCACGGTGACGGTCCGACGGCCGGAGAGGGCGGGTGTCCACCACAGCTGTTCGTCCCGGTAGCTGTCCCGATCGACCCCGGGCGCGAGGTCCGCGGGTGACCAGGTCCGCAGACAGGCGACGGTGTACGACCCGTCCGCGACCGTCGCGGTCAGCCCGGCCACCGCCAGCGCGAGGTCCGCGAGACGCCGTCCACCCCCGGTGTACGCCGGGGTACTGCCCGCCGACGACCGGGCACCGGGTGGGGACTCCGTCGTCGGGGTGACCCCGGTCTCCCCGCGTCCCCGGATCGCGGAGCTGCCGACCGCCACCAGCGGGGTCAGCGACACCCCGCCGAGCAGGATGGCCAGGACGGCTCGCCGCAGTTTGGGCGGCAGTCGGCTGATCCGGCTCGGACCCGGCGGCACCACCGAAGGCCCCTCGCCCACTGGGCAGCGGGGTCGCGGGATCGCGTTGGTCCGCGCGGCGACGACGTGCCGAGGTGCCGGCCGGTTGACGCGCCGTTCTCCGGCACGCAGGACCGGCCGGCCCGACCCACCGGCGCGGGACGCGCTGGGGGCGTTCCCCGTCGGTGCGCCCGACCGGTTGCCGGCCGGGCCGTTGCCGGTCGTTGCGGAGCCGGGTCGGCCGCCGTCCGGCTTCGGGGTCGTCCGGTTGCTCGCCGGCGTGCCTCCCAACGCGGCGGGGAGACCCGGGTGGAGGTGCGACGTGCCCTCGTCGGTGCCGGCGGTCGGCGAGGGCCGGGACTTTCCGTGCCAGCCGCCGGGTGTGGGCCGCTGCTGAATCGGGATCGTCCCCCAGGGCCACGCCGGCGCTTCCGGGTCGGCGGGAGGTCGGGCCTGGTCGGCAGGGATGCGGTCCAGCGTCACGCCGCGGTTCTGCTGGCTCGGCAGCGGCCCCACCGCGTCGAACCGGGCCGACTGGTCGTTGGTGGACGGCGGCCACGCCAGGGCACCGGACAACGGCAGGGTCGGCAGGCCGGCCGACGCCGGCGGTACGAGCCCACGGCGGAACTCCCGGTGGTGGGCGCGTGCCGCTTGCGCGGCCAGTCGGAGGTACCAGGCGCGCCCCTCGGTGCCAGCGTCGTCGTAGGTGCAGCAGATCAGCGCCTGACTCAGCAGGCTGAGCAGGTACTGTGCCCGCCAGATCGACGCCCAGCCGTCCTCCTTGGCGAGGGCCGACCCGACCGCGCAGCTCGCCCTGATCACCTTGGCGGTCAGGGCGGGTAGCCGCTCCGAGGCGCGACCGGCCGGATCGATCAGCAGGGCGCGCAGGGCGTCGGCCTGGACGGTGCGGGGACTCGCGGCCACGTCGGTCAGGACCAGATCGAGGAGCAGGCTGCACAGGTCACGGGTGAGCGGCGCGTCGACCGCGAAGCGGTCCATGTCGACGAGGCAGAACTTCTTGACCTGCACGTGGCCGGCGAGCGAGCAGGGGTAGAGGACGTTGCGCCCGTGCAGGTCGCCGTGCGACGCCCCGCAGAGCTGGTCGAGTTGCCCGTCACCGAAGAGGGATCCGGCCGCGGCGAAACGGAGCGGGTTGGGCACCACCACCCCGCTCGCCGAGTCGTACAGCCACTCGGCGGCGAGATCGCCGAGGCCGAGCGCCATGACGGCTGCGTACACCTCGGCCTCGGCCTCGGCGTCGACCAGCTCGCGGCGGACGAACCGGCTGACGGTGGTCGGGGTGATCCGCCGTGCCGGGCGGTGCCACCGCCACACCCCGTCGAGCAGCGCGCGGTAGGCATCCTTGGAGTACTCGTCGTCCACCTCGGCGAGCGGTACGACCTTCTCGGCGCCGCGCGCGATGGCCTGGAACATCAGGTACCGGCCGTCGCCGACCGGGTGCGGCGGGTACGGCTGGGGGACCAGGTGGCGCTCGGCGAACTCCGCGTCGAGCCGGAACGCCCGCGCGTGCCGGGCGGTCTCCTCGCGCGCCTGCCGGGCCGACAGGAGCTTCACGTACAGCAGTTCGGGGTCCTGGCCGTCGCTCCGCTGCACGATCACCGGGATCAGCTGCGCCCCGCTGCGCCCGCGCAGTCGGATGCCGTTGCTCGGCGCACGGACCGTGGCGTCACGCCCGGTCGCCCAGTCGCGCAGCGCGACCGAGACCATCGCATCCAATATGTACTCTTCGAACTCGTCGCCGAGGCCGTCGCCCATGTCCGCCGTTGGACCTTCCACGAGTGGTGAAAGTGGACGCGGACGAGCAGGGGTGGCACGTCCGAGTGAGGGATGCGCGGGTGGGCGCGAGCCTCAAGCTACCGCAATTTTCGGGCGAACGCGGTATTAATTCGCAGCCGGTCCCGCATCTACTTAAAGGTAATAAAGCATTACTTTGCGCGTGTGTGGCAGCGCATTCCGTGACATCAAGAAAGGTGGATATAGGATCGTCACGGAAAGGGAGGTGCCGGTGACTGAACGCATGGAACCCCTGCTCCAGCGGCAGCGCCGTCCCGACATGATGGCGCTGCTGCACGCCATGTCGGTCTGCCACCGGCGCGCACAACGGCTCGACAACCTGCGAATGGCACTCTCCGTCGCGATCGGAGTCGGCGGTGCCGCCGTCGCGGTCACCGGTGTATCGGCGGTCGGCATCACCGCCGCGGGCGCCCTCTGGGCCGTCGTCAACGCCATCGGGCTCGGTACCTGGTCGACCGGCCAGATCCGCCGGGCCGCCACCCTCCAGGAGATGTTCGACGTACGCCTCTTCGACCTACCCTGGAACACGGTCGCGGCGGGCGACCCACTCGGCCCGGAAGAGGTGAGCCGGCTGGACCGCGCCTACCGGGGCGACGAGCGGTACCTCCGGGACTACTACGAGGTGCCGCACCTGCCCCGCCCGTACGACGTGCTTGCCTGCCAGCACCAGAACCTGGGGTGGGGCGCGCGGGTCCGCCGACGGTACGCGTACACCGTGCTCGCCGGGGTGGCGCTCTGGGCCGCTGTCGGCGTCGTCTTCGCAGTATCCGCCGAGCTGACCGTCGCCGACCTGCTCACCCAGTGGTTCGTACCGTCCCTCGGCGTCCTCCTGCTGGGCGTCGAGATCTACCGGGGTCAACGCGACGTCGCCGCCGAGCGGCACCGCGCCCTTGCGATTTTGCAGAGGCAGATCGTCGCCGCCGTGGAGGGCGACGAGACCGACACCGAGTCGCGCCTGCTCACCCTCGCCCGGCAGACCCAGGATCTGATCTTCCAGAGTCGGCGGGGGCAGGCACGCGTACCCGACTGGTTCTTCCGACGGTTTCACGCCGCCGACCGGGTTGACTTCCAGGCCGCGATGGTGAGCCTCGCCGAACTGCTGGGCGCGCGACCGCCGGCGGCCCGCACCGACTGACTCGGTCGGGGCCACGGTACGGCCGTACTCACCTCCCGTCGGTGCCGACGATGCGCGTGCGCAGATAGGCGTGCGATACCGCGATATGGCGTCAGCGGACGGCGTGCGCGAGTGTCCGACCGTAGCGTCCGAACGGCGCAGGTCTTCAAGCGCCCGACCTGAGGGAGGTAGCCATGCCGAGGCCGTTACCGGGGGAGCAGGCCCCGATCACCGTGCAGCTGGACCGGTGGCGGGCGGGGTTACCGCCGGACGCCTGGCCCGACAGTCTGCCGGCGAGCGGCGAGATCTGGCGACAGGACGTCTTCGCGGTGGCCGATGCGTACCGCACTGGCTCCGCGAGTCCTCGGCAACTGCTGACCGCTGTGCTGGTCTGGGGTTACGGACCCATCGGGTACGGGCCGTGGCGCGCCGCCAGGTCGCTCGAAGCCGACCTTGACGGCAAACGCCTGGCGTACGCGCTTGAGGAGGTGTCCGCATCAGCGCCCGACGAGGCGGCGCTGGGCACCGCGTACCGCCGTTTCCGCGATCCCACCCACGCTCGTCTGCCGTGGCTGGGGCCGGGACTGTTCACGAAGGTCCTCTACTTCGCCGGCTACCGGCGTGGGGTGGGCGGTGTGCAGCCGCTGATCCTCGATCGCGTGGTGGCCGGTCGCCTCCCCGCCGAGGCCGGGGTGACTCGGCGCAACGGTTGGTCGCCCGACGAGTGGCTGGCCTATCTGCGCTGGGCCGCCGAGCAGGCCCAGCGCAGGGGAGTCGAGCCGGACGCGGTGGAGTTGGCTCTCGTGCACCACACCGAGGCGGCTAGGACGTAGCGCCGAGGCGGGCGTCGAGGGCGTCGAGGTCCGGCACGAACCAGATCTGCTCGCCCCGGTTCGACTCGTGCACGAGAGCGCGCAGCGCCGAACTCTCCGCCAGCTGCGTCGAGATGTCGCCCACCACGGCGAGCCGCAGCCGGTAGTTGACGAACTTCTGCATCACCTCGCCGGCGAAGCGGGTGCCGAGCGAGAAGAAGCGGGCGTCGAGTCGGTTGGCGGGTACGGCCACCACCTGGGCGCCGACGAAGGCCGCGCCGATCAGGTCCAGCGCGTCCTGCTCGGTCGCTATCGGCGGGCCGGCCGGGTCGCAGACCAGCACGTGGACCCCGGCGCGTTCCTGCATCTCGTCAGGCATCGTGGACCTCCCGGTCGATCAGGCCGTTGTCGGCTGTGAGGACGGCGTCGAGCAGGTGCAGCAGCTCGGCGGTGCCGGCGGGATCGCCGATGATGATGATCTTCATGCGGTGCCGCTCCTCGTCGTGCACGGTCTGCACCCGAAACGGGTTGGCGGGATCGTGCCGGTTGTTGGCGCTGGCGAGCACGAGCGTGCCGAGCCGGTCGGCGGCCGCCCGGTCGACCCCGTCGACCTGCACGATGCTCGACACCTCGGCCGCTGCGGTGGTGGTCGCGGCGGCTCGGGTCTGCCCGGTCAGGGCGTCGAGGTCCCTGGCGGCGATCCGGTACTGCTTGCCGATCCGCACCGCCTTCAGTCGGCCGGAGCGGATGTAGCCGCGCACGGTGCGCACATGCAGCCCGAGCCGTTCGGCCACCTGCTCGACCGAGTACATGTCATCCTTCATCGCTCCCTATCCTAGCCGAACAGGGAATGTTAGGGAGTGATGGGGAAGGTGGTCACATCTGAATCGTTGACGACATCAGCGCCAGAGGGGCTGCGACACACTCCTCCGGCGGCGCACCCGGTGACGTCAGAAGGCGTGAGCTGCGGCGCGGAGAGCAGCGCGAGGATCCCCCGCCTGTCGGATGGGTCCAGTACCGTCTGGAAACCATGGACGCGCGGGGCGGCGACGCCATCATCGGGCGGGATCACCCCGCGGGCCTGCTGCGCGCCGAGCTGGACCGGGCTGCCACCAGCCACGGTGGTCTCGTCCTGGTCACCGGCGAGCCGGGCATCGGCAAGACCACCCTCGTCACCTCGGTGGCGCGGGAAGCCCGCCGACGCGGGGCGCTCGTGCTCGGCGCGGCCTGCTGGGACTCCGACAGCGCCCCCGGCTACTGGCCGTGGGTGCAGGTGCTGCGGGCCCTGCGCCGCTCCGCCGACGACTGGGCGCTCGCCCGCCCGGACGCCGAACCCGCCCTCGCGGCCCTGCTCGGCGAGACCGGCACCGGTGACGTACCCGGCCTCAGCGCCGCCTGGTCGGCCCGCGACGGCCAGGACGTCGCCGACCAGGAGGCGTTCGCCCTGTACGACGCCGTGACCGCCGCACTGGTCGCCGTCTCCGCGCACCGGCCGGTGGTGATCGTCCTCGACGACCTGCACTGGGCCGACCCGGCCTCGCTGCGACTGCTGGGGTTCGCCGCCCAGCACACCTGGTTCGAGCGCCTGTTGCTGATCGGCACGTACCGCGACGCGGAGGTAGAGGCCGCCGACCACCCGTTACGCTCGCTGCTGCTGCCCCTGGCCGCCAAGGCCACCACGATCACCCTGACCGGTCTGGCCCGCGACGAGGTGGCCGCGTTGATGGCGCGTACCGCCGGTCGGGAACCCGCCCCCGACCTGGCGGACGAGGTGCACCGTCGCACCGGCGGCAACCCGTTCTTCGTCGAGGAGACCGCGCGGCTGTGGCACGCCGACGGCACCACCGGCACCATCCCGCCCGGCGTACGGGAAGCGGTGCGGCGGCGGCTCGCCCAGTTGCCCGCCGCGGTGGTCGAGGCGCTGACCGTCGCCGCCGTGCTGGGTCGCGAGTTCCACCGGCAGGTCCTGGCGGCCAGCGCGGCGGTACCGGCGGTGCGGGTCGACCGGCTGCTCGACGACGCGGTGACCGCCCGGCTCGTGGTCGCCCGCGGTGGCGGACGGTTCACCTTCGCCCATGACCTGGTCCGCGAGACCCTGTACGACGGGCTCACCACCGAGGACCGGCAGGCCCGGCACGCCGCGGTGGTGCGGGCCGTGGACCCGCCGACGGCGCTCACCGACCGGCTGATCCCGGCCGACCTGGCCCGCCACGCCTACCTGGCCGGCGCTGCGCTGGACCGGGCCCGCGCCGTCGAGCTGCTGACCGCCGCCGGGCGGGACGCGTTCGCCCGGCTCGCCGCCGACGAGGCAGGGGTGCACTTCCGCCGCGCGTTGGAGATCGTCGAGGACCCCGCGCAGCGGATTCGCCTGCTGGTGGACTTCGGCGAGGTGCAGTACCACCACGCCGGCCGAGCCGACGCCGTACGTCTGCTGGCCGAAGCCGCGACGCTCGCCCGTACGCTCGACGACCCGGTGCCGCTGGCCCGCGTCGCGCTCACCGCGCACCGCGCCCGTCAGGTGGACACCACCCACGCGGTCGACACGACGGACCTGGTCCGGGAGGCGTACCAGCGGTTGATCGGCGAGCCCGCCCCCGCCGCGTCGGCGGGCACCCTGGTGGCGGATCTGATCACCGCGACGGAGACGATCGCCCGTCGGGGTCGCGACGACGAGGCGCTCACCTTCAGCCTGTGGGCCCGCCACGACACCACCTGGGGGCTGGGCACCGCTGCGGCGCGGGCCGCGCTCACCGCCGAGATCCGGGACGTGGCCCGCCGCTCGGGCGACCGGGAGACCGAGCTGTGGGCCACGTCGCTGCGCTGGGTGGCGTTGCTGGAACTGGGCGATCCGCACTTCATGGCGGAGTTCACCACCTTCGTGACCGTGGGTCAGCAGGGGGAGTTGGCTCGTCCCCGGATGGCGGCGGCCGTCGACGGTGGGATCATCGCGGCGTTCCGGGGCGACTTCGCCGAGGCGGACGAGCGGTTCCGGGTCATCGTCGACCTCTCCGACCCGGGGCACGCCGAGTTCGCCTTCATGGGTCAGCACCTGCGCTGGGCCCGGCTGCTGTTGCAGGGGCGCTTCGACGAGATCGACGCGCTGCTGCGCGAGTGGGCCCCGGCCGACTACCCGTACCGGGAGATGCTGTCGGCCATCACGGCGGCCGAGCGTGGCGACGACGAGCAGGCGGTGCGGTTGACCGCCGGCATCGAGGCCGCCGGCATCGGCTATCCGCGTCCGGTCTCGCCGCTGTGGCTGCGCCTGCGCGCCCAGGCCGCCGCCGCCTCCCGCGATCCGCGGCGCTGCGACGACGCGCGGAGCGCGCTCGTCCCGTACCGGGGACAGTGGGCGGTGGGGTTGTTCGGCTGCGACATCGGCGGACCCATCGACCACTGGCTCGCCGTGGTCGACGCCGCGCAGGAGCGGTGGGACGACGCGATCGCCGGGTTCGCCGCGGCCCGTGCCGCCGCCGACCGGATGGGCTCCCGACCCTGGTCGCTCATCGCCCGGGCAGGGCTGGTGAACGCCCTCGCCGGCCGCGACCAACCGGGCGACGCCGCGACGGTGGCGGAGTTGCGCGCCACCACCGTCCGGGAAGCCACCGCCCTCGGCATGCTCCAGGTGCTCCTGCGGCTCGCCGACCCGAGACCAAACCACGTCGAGCCGGGCCACGCCGCCGAGGCGGATCACGCCGTGGACCGGGGCGCAGGTCGCGGGTCGGGTCGTGCCGCCGCAGAGAGCGCTCCTGGTGGGCCCGGCGATGTCGCCTTCGCGGGCACAGTCGTCGGGGAGGGGCAGGTCGTCGGGGGAGGCCAGGCCGTGGGCCGGCGGCAGGTGACGCTGACCGACCCCACAACCGAGGGGTACGCGTTTCGACGCGACGGGCCGGTCTGGCAACTCGCGTACGCGGGTGTGGTGGCGCACCTGCCGGACGCCAAGGGTCTGCACGATCTGCACCTGCTGTTGAGCCGCCCCGGCAGCGACATCCCGGCGGTGGAACTCCTCGATCCGGCCGCCGGGCCGGTGCTGGTGGCCGCCCGCCGGATGGGCGGCGACCCGGTCCTCGACGACGAGGCGAAGGCCCGCTACAGACGGCACCTGACCCGCCTCGACGACGAGATCGACCGGGCCGCCGCACACGGCGACACGGCGAAGGTGAGCGCGCTGGACGCCGAGCGGGACGCGCTGCTCGGTGAGTTGCGCGCCGCGGCGGGGCTGGCCGGCCGCAGTCGACGGCTGGGCGACGAGGCCGAACGCGCCCGCAAGACGGTCACCGCGCGGATCCGCGACACGTTACGCAAGCTCGACGACCGCCATCCCGCGCTCGCCAACCACCTGCGCGATTCGGTCTCCACCGGCACCACCTGCCGCTACGTCCCCCAATCCCGCCCACCCTGGCACCTCTAACCCCCGCCCCCGCCCCCACCCGCGCCCCCACCCCCACCCGCGCCCCGCTCCCATCCTCGCGATCTTGCACTTTCGGTTGTCGACTCGGGTGCTCTCGTGGCTTATGTCGCCACAGAAAGTGCAAGATCGCCGGGTGGTCGCTGCGGGGTCGTGTCGATCATGGAGTTGTGGTGCCCTGTTTGGTGAATTACGGGGTCCTTTGTCGCCCACCACAACTTCATGATCGACGGGGCGGGGCGGGGCGGGGCGTAGGGCGGGGAGCGGGGGCTAGCGGCGGTTGTAGCGGTGCATGGTCAGGGTGCCGAAGATGACGACGAAGCCGGCGCTCCACACCAGGAGCCACATCGTGGCGGACGGGTTCGAGTCACCGGACATCACGGCGCGTACCGCGGCCACCAGCTGCGTCACCGGGTTGACCTTCACGAACGCCTGGAGCCAGCCGGGCATGGTGCTCGGCTCGACGAAGACGTTGCTGAGGAACGTCAGCGGGAACAGCACCATCATGCTGACCCCCATCACCGACTTCTCGCTGCGCAGGATCAGTCCGAAGAACGTCCATACCCAGGAGAACGCGAACGAGAAGACGACCAGCAGCCCGATCCCGGCGGCCACCCCGGCGACCCCGCCGGCGGGCCGGAAGCCGAGCGCCAGCCCGACCCCGAGGATGACCAGGGCGGCGAGGATGTAGCGCAGCACGTCGCCGAAGATCATGCCGACCAGCGCGGCGGGCCGCCAGACGGGCAGCGTGCGGAAGCGGTCGAAGATGCCCTTCTCGATGTCGGTGTTGAGGCCGACCCCGGTGTACATGGTGATCATGACGACGCTCGTCACCATGATGCCGGGCAGGAAGAACTGCAGGTAGTCACGCGGGCTGTCGGCGAGGGCGCCACCGAACAGGTACGTGAACATCAGCACCATGATGATCGGGAACGCGGTCACGTCGAAGAGCTGCTCCGGCACGTGCTTGATCTTCAGCAGGGCCCGCCAGCCGAAGGTGAGCGACGCGCCCAGCGCGCTCGGCCGGTCCGGTCGGGCACCCGGCGCGAGGACGGTCGCCAGCGCGTCCGCGGACGGCACGTACACCGACGGCGCCCGCTCGGTGGTGCCGGCGGTCGTGGTGGTGTCGCTCATCGGGCTGCCTCCAGCTCGTCGTCGCGCTCGTCGGCCGGTACGGCCGGGTGGTCGGTGAGGGCCAGGAAGACCTCGTCCAGGCTGGGCTGGCCGAGGGAGAAGTCGTCCACGACGATGCCGGCGCGGGCCAGGTCGCCGAGCGCGCGTGCCGCCTGAGCGCTGGCGTCCAGGTCGGTGCCGGCCTCGCCGACCCGGGCGGTCAACGCCACCGGATCGGCGGCGAGCTGCACCGGCACGTTCAGCGCCGCCCGGAGCACCTGTTCGGCCTGGGGCCGCTGGCCGGGGTCGCGCAGTCGCAGGTGGACCGTGCCGGAGCCGACCGACGACTTCAGCTCGCCCGGGGTGCCCTCCGCGATCACCCGGCCGTGGTCGACGACCGCGATCCGCCCGGCGAGCTGGTCGGCCTCGTCGAGGTACTGCGTGGTCAGCAGCACGGTCGTGCCGTGGGACACCACCGCGCGGACGATCTCCCACACCTGGTTGCGGCTGCGCGGGTCGAGGCCCGTCGTCGGCTCGTCGAGGAAGAGCAGGTCGGGAGTGTTCAGGATGCTCGCGGCGATGTCGATGCGTCGCCGCATCCCGCCCGAGTACTTCTTCACCTGGCGGTCGCTCGCCTCGGTCAGCCCGAACGCGGCCAGCAGCGCCGCCGCGCGATCGCGGGCCGCCGGCTTGCGCAGGCCCAGCAGGCGGGCCAGCAGCACCAGGTTCTCCGTGCCGGTCAGGTCCTCGTCGACCGAGGCGTACTGGCCGGTGAGGCTGACCCGGCTGCGGACCTTGTCGGCCTCGGTGACCACGTCGTGCCCGAAGACCCGCGCGGTGCCGCCGTCGGGGCGCAGCAGCGTCGCCAGCACCCGGACCGCCG
Organism: Micromonospora sp. WMMD729; assembly: GCF_049315225.1. Taxonomy (NCBI): domain Bacteria; kingdom Bacillati; phylum Actinomycetota; class Actinomycetes; order Micromonosporales; family Micromonosporaceae; genus Micromonospora; species Micromonospora sp. WMMD729. The sequence goes on from NZ_CP186059.1 coordinate 903,940, forward strand.
TGGTCTTGCCCGCCCCGTTCGGCCCGAGCAGGCCGTAGACGGTGCCGGCGGGTACCCGCAGATCCATGCCGGCCAGCGCCCGGGTCTCCCCGAAGGCGCGGGTGAGCCCTTCGGCCTCGATGGCCAGGCCGGTGGCGCGTCTGTTCATCATGCATACCTCTCGTCCGATGGCCGGCGACGCCGTGGTCGGTGTGACCAACGACCCCGCCGTCGTACAGGCGCGAGGTGACGACCGCCGCCCGCTAGATCGGAACTAGCGGGCGTCGTTCCGGCAGAAATGTCGGTGGGTTCGGCTTGACTGGGGTCGACGAAGGGGACGGAATGACGCAGGTACGCATCGAGCCGTGGCACGAGGATGATCTCGATCTGCTGCGGCAGCTCAACTCACCGGACACGCGCCGACACACCGGCGGCCCGGAGACCGACGAGCAGGTGCTCGCCCGGCACGACCGGTACGTGCACTCCGCCGAGAGCGGGCCGGGGTGCATGTTCACCGTGGTGCTGCCGGACGGCACGCGGGTGGGCAGCGTCGGCTACTGGCCTCGCGAGTGGCGCGACGAGCCGGTGTACGAGTTGGGCTGGGCGGTGCTGCCCCCGTACCGGGGGCAGGGGCTGGCCACCGTCGCGGTGCGCGCGGCTCTCGACGCGGCGCGCGCCCGACGGGACCGACGCCACGCCCACGCGTACCCGTCCGTCGGCAACCCCGCCTCGAACGCGGTCTGCCGCAAGGCGGGCTTCACCCTGCTGGAGGAGACGGATTTCGAGTATCCGCCCGGGCACCTGATGCGGGTGAACGACTGGCAGCTCGACCTGACCGCCCCGCCGGCCGACGGCTGACGGCGAGGCGGCCGGCGCGGCTCACCAGGTGGTGTCGAGGCGGTGTCGCTGCTCGGCGGTCAACTCCAGTTCCACGGCGGCCAGGCTCTCCTCGAGCTGGGCCACCGAGGAGGCACCCACCAGCGGAATCGACGGCAGGTCGCCGCCCAGCAACCAGGCGAGCACCACCTGGTTCACCGTCGCGCCGGTCTGCCCGGCCACCTCGCGCAGGGCGGCCAGCCGCCGGGGCGCGCTCGGCAGGTCGTACGCGGCGCTGAGCGGCTTGTCCGCCCGGGTGAACGCCCCCTTCAGCAGCGGCGAGTACGCCACCAGGGTCAGTTCCGGCTCGGCGCGCAGGTAGCTGAGCAGGTCACCGCCGACACCGCCCGGCTCGCCGTCCGGGTCCAGCTCGCTGATCAGGTCGGTGCGGCTGGGCAGGTAGCTGCGGTGGTACTGGAGCACCTCGTACCCCGGCAGACCGGCGGCTGCGGCGAGCGCGCGGGCCCGTTCCACCCGCCACGCGCGGTGGTTGCTCGCGCCCAGCAGGCCCACCGTCCCCTCGGCGACCAGTTCGGCGAAGCCTGTCACGGTCTCCGCGAGCGGCACCGTCCGGTCCTCGATGTGCGCGTAGAGCAGGTCCAGCCGTTCCACGCCGAGCCGGTCACGACTGCGCTCGGCCGACTCGCGGATCACCTTCGCCGACAGGCCCTCGGCGTTGTCCAGGTAGCTGGTGCCAGGGGCCAGTGGGCGGGCGCCCAGCTTGGTGGCGATGACAATCTCGGAGCCGATGCCTCGGCTGCGCCGCCACCGTCCGAGCAACTCCTCACTCTGGCCGCCCTGCGAGCCGTCGACCCAGAACGCGTAGTTGTCCGAGGTGTCGATGAAAGTGCCGCCCGCCTCGACGTACCGGTCGAGGATCGCGTACGAGGTGGCCTCGTCGGTGGCGCTGCCGAACAGCATGGCCCCGAGGCTGAGCACGCTGACCTCGCGCCGGGTCGCCGGGTCGGTGCCGATCGTGCGGTACCGCATGGGATCTCCTTCCGGGTGCCCTGCCGGCGGACACCCGAGGACCACCCTCGTACCTGGAGCGCACTCCAGGTCAAGCGCTCGTCTCACCAGGGGAGCACGCCGTACCCGCCACCGGCGTCCATCTGGAAGCCCCAGAGCAGGCCGCTCGGCCCGTCCGCCGGCAGCGTCGCCAGGTGCACGCTCACCTCGGCGCCCTGCTCGGGCGTACGGAAGCCGCTGTTGCCGTTGAAGTCGGTGGCGCAGTAGCCGGGGTTCGCGGCGTTCACCTTGATCGGGGTGTCCCGCAGCTCCTTGGCGTACATGGCGGTGAGCATGTTCAGCGCCGCCTTCGACGACGGGTACGGCACGGAGGTCAGCGCGAACAGCGCGCCGTCCGGGTCGGTCATCACGGCGATCGAGCCGACCTCGCTGGAGACGTTCACGATCCGCGCGGCCGGCGCCCGCCGTAGCAGCGGCAGCAGCGCGTTGGTGACCGCCACCGGGCCGAAGACGTTCGTCTCGTACAGCCAGCGCATCGTCGCCACGGTCGTCTCGCTGGGCAGCCCTCGGGTGCCGTCGGCGAGCACGATGCCGGCGTTGTTGACCAGCACGTCCAGCCGGCCGTACCCGTCCTCCACGAGTTTCGCGGCGGCGGTCACCGACGCGGCGTCGGTGACGTCCAGCGGCACGAACCGAGCGTCCGCGCCGCCGTCGCGCAGCTCCCGTTCCGCCGCGTGACCCCGCTCGGCGTCCCGTGCGCCGAGCAGCACGGTCATGCCGAGGGCGCCGAGCTGTCGGGCGGTGGCGAGGCCGATTCCCTTGTTGGCCCCGGTGATCAGGGCGGTCATGTTCGTCATGCCGACGAGCCTGTACCCGCCGACGGCCGGCGGGGAGAGCCGCCCCGAGGCTGGGACCGGCGGTACCACCCTGGCCGACCCGGTAGGCGGCATGCTGGGAGGCATGACGAGCAGCGGCCTGCGACGTGACGAACTGGCGGCGTTCCTCCGCGCTCGCCGCGCCCGCCTGCGGCCCGCCGAGGTCGGCCTCCCCGACGGGGTACGGCGGCGGACGCCCGGGCTGCGTCGGCAGGAGGTCGCCCAGCTCGCCGGCATGTCGATCGACTACTACATCCGGTTGGAGCAGGGCCGGGGGCCGCACCCGTCCCGGCAGGTGCTCGCCGCGTTGGCCCGGGCGCTGCTGCTGAACCGGGACGAGCGGGAGTACCTGTTCCGGGTCGCCGGGGAGAACCCGCCGTCGGCGGTCGGGCCGAGCCGCGACGTGCCGCCCGGGCTGCGGCACCTGCTCGACGCCATGACCGAGACCCCGGCGTACCTCGTCGACGCCGCGTACCACGTACTGGCCTGGAACCGGCTGGCCACGCACTTCGTGGGGGATCTCGCGGCCGTGCCGCACGCGGAGCGCAACATGATCCGCTGGACCTTCCGGCAGCCGATGTCCGACGCGCACTGGTCCGACGCCGACGCACGCCGGTTCGTGCACACCACGGTCGCGGATCTGCGCGCCGCCTACGGCCGCTACCCGGCCGATCCGGCGATCCGCGAACTGGTCACCGAACTGCTCGGCGCCTCGCCGCGCTTCGCCCAGCTGTGGGCCGAGCACGAGGTCGGGGAGCGTCGTCCCGTGGTGAAGCGGGTGGCTCATCCCGAGCTGGGGCCGTTGGAGTTCGAATGCCGCGTGCTGCTGGTGCCGGAGACCGAGCAACGGTTGATCGTCTACGTCGCCACGCCCGACTCGCCGACCCAGGCGGTGTTCCGCCGACTCGCCGAGCGGGTCGACAGCTGACCCGACCACGAACAGCGCGCTGCCCCGGAGTCACCACTCCGGGGCAGCAATACCCGCAGGTCAGCGAGGTACGTAGGCGAAGGTGTCCGGGTTCGGGCCCTGCCGCCCGGCCTCGCCCTTGTCCAGTCCGGTGATCCGCTCCATCGCCGCGTCGTCCAGCTCGAAGTCGAAGATCCCGGTGTTCTCCTCGATCCGCTTCGGCGTGGTCGACTTCGGGAAGATGATGTCGCCGCGCTGCACGTGCCACCGGAGCACCACCTGCGCCGGAGTGCGGCCCACCTGCTCGGCGATGTCGACCACCGTCGGGTCGTCCAGCACCTTGCCCTGCGCGATCGGCGACCACGCCTCGGTGAGGATGTTGTGCTGCTGTCCGTAGGCGCGAACCTCGTCGTTGGTGAAGTACGGGTGCGCCTCGATCTGGTTGACCGCCGGCACCACGCTCGCCTCGTCGGCCAGCCGCCGCAGGTGCGGCACCTGGAAGTTCGACACGCCGATGGAGCGGGCGCGGCCGTCGCGCTGGAACTCCTCCAGCACCTTCCACGTCGAGACGTAGTCGCCGTCGTACAGGGTCGGCAGCGGCCAGTGGATCAGGAACAGGTCGATGTAGTCCATCTTCAACGCCGACAGCGTCGAGTCGAACGCCTTGCGGGCGTCGTCCGGGCGGTGGAAGCCGTTGTTCAGCTTGCTGGTGATGTACACCGAGCCGCGATCGAGGCCGGACATGCGGACGGCCTCGCCGACCTCGGCCTCGTTGCCGTACATCTCGGCGGTGTCGATGTGCCGGTAGCCCACCTCGAGCGCCGTGGACACCGCCGCCGCGGTGTCCTTCGGCTCGATCTGGAACACCCCGAAGCCGAGCTGCGGAATGGTGGTGCCGTCGTTCAGGCTGATGTCAGGAATCGTGAGTGCCACTGCGGCTCCTTCGCGTCTTCGTTTCCCCGTTATCCATACCCGGGCGGGTGGACGATTCACCGCCCAAAGCGGCGTGACGAGCGCAACGGCGATTCGGTTCACCCGGTCGTGTCGAACAACACCGGCCAGGGCCGTGCCGCCGGCAGCGAGGACGACATCCGTGGCGCGGGCGGCGCCGGCTCGGCGGCGGCCAGCACCTCGGCGGCGAGCTGCCCGACCATCGCCGCCGCCGGGTGCGCCGACCGTTGCGGCCAGGCCGCCGAGGTGCGCTTGGCCAGCGACGCGTCGGCGATCGGTCGCCAGGCGATCCGGGGCTCCCGGCGGGCCAGGGTCGCGGGTTCCACCGCGACCCCGCCGCCGGCCAACACCAACCCGAACAGGAACTCCGGATTGCGCGCCGGACGCACCCGCGCCGGCCGCCACCCGTGCCGCCGACAGACCGCGAGCAGGTGGTCGTGCCAGCCCGGCGCGGTGGCCCGGGGCGCGGCCACCAGGTCCAGGTCGGCGAGCGCGGCGAGCGGCACCTCCCGGCCGCGCGCCAGTGGCGAGGCGCGCGGCAGCAACACCCCCAGCGGTACGTCGACGGGGGCGCCGAGGCGCAGCCCGTCCGCGTCGATCGGATGGTGCACGAGCCCCACGTCCAGGCTCCGCTCGCCGAGCATCCGCACCTGCTCGGCGGTGGTCAGCTCGTGCAGCTCCACGTCCAGGCCGGGCGCTCGGGAGGTGAGCTGGTCCAGCAGCGCCCGCAGCGTCACCGCCGGGGTCTCCGGCGGCACACCGGCGCGCAGGACGCCCAGCTCGCCCGCGCGGACCTGGACCATGAGGTTGCGCAGCCGGCCCTCCCCGGCGAGCAGTTCCTCGGCCTCGGCGAGCAGCAGACCGCCGGCGGTGGTGAGCCGCACCTGACGGCGGGAACGGTCGAACAGCTCGACGGCCAGCTCCCGTTCCAGCCGTTGGATCGACTGGCTCAACGGCGGCTGGGCCATGCCGAGACGGTCGGCCGCCCGTCCGAAGTGCAGCTCGTGGGCGACCACCACGAAGTGCCGCAGATGTCGGAGCAGGTCCACGGCCGGACCCTACGCCAGCGGCCGCGCACCGCCACTGGATACCGTGCCGGCGTGGACATGGGGGAGCGGATCGAGGCCATCTTCGCGGACGCCGGGGTGACCGGCAGCCTGCACGTCGTCGATCTGGACGCGGCGGGTCCTGAGGTCGGGCTGCGGGCCGACGAGCAGGTGGTGATCGCGTCGATCTTCAAGATCCTGCTGGTGCTGGAGTTCGCCCGGCAGGTCGACGCGGGTCAACTCGACCCGACCGAACGCGTCCTGGTCGCCGCCGACGACCGGCTCGGCGGGTGGGGCCTGGCCGGCTGCGCCGACGACGCCGAGGTGTCGTTACGGGACCTCGCGTACTTCGCCATGTCGGTCAGCGACAACACCGCCGCCGACCTGCTGCTGCGCCGGGTCGGCCCGGATCTGCTGCCGATGCTCGCCGCCGAGCTGGGCCTCACCCGTACCCGCGTGCTCGGCGGCCCACGGGAGCTGGTCGAGATGATGCTCGCCGACGTGGGGGCGCGTACCGAGGCGGAGTTCGCCCGGATCTTCCCGACCCTGCCGGCGGACGAGGTCCGGGCCATGCGGGTCTTCGACCCGCAGCGCACCACGTCCAGTACGGCGCGGGACATCACCCGGCTGCTCACCCTGATCTGGCGGGACGAGGCCGGGTCGGCGTCGGCGTGCGCGATGGTCCGCGCCTGGATGGCCCGGCAGCTCTTCTGGACCCGCCTGGCCGCCGGTTTCCCGCCCGCCGTGCGGGTGTCCGGCAAGACCGGCAGCCTGCCCGGACTGCACCTGGAGGCCGGAGTCGCCGAGTACCCCGACGGCGGCCGGTACGGGATCGCCGTCTTCGCCCGCGCGGACGACCTCGCCCCGCGCCGGATCGACGTGGACCTGGCCGTCGGGCGGGCCGCCCGCACCGCCGTGGAGGCGCTGCGCGGCGACTGACTTTTCCGGGATGTTCAGCGCTGAGTCACCCGTGCTGAGCAGGCCCGATATGCGGTGACGTATCGGTGGTGCGGGCGTTCGATCTTGGACCTGACGGTGGTGGCGCTGGTTGGCTCGTCGCCGACCGATCAATCGAACACGGGGAGCAGATCCACATGCCCAACCTCGACCGCCGTCGCTTCCTGCGCGACGCCGCAGCCACCACCGCACTGGTCTCCGCCGGTGGACTCGCCGCCACCTCGACCACCCCGGCCCAGGCCGCGCCCCCGGCCGCCGCACCCGCACCGTCCACCCGTGGCAAGGGGGCGGTCAGCTTCCGCTGGTGGGGTACGGCCGGCTGGCGCATCGACATCGCCGACCGGACCATCCTGGTCGACCCGTTCCTCAGCCGGATCGACACCGGCCTGTTCACGGGCCCGTTCAACACGGCCACCCGGTTGACCGTGCGGACCGACGTCATCGATCCGCGCGTCGAGAAGGCCACCACGGTGCTGGTCACGCACACGCACTGGGACCACTTCATGGACGTGCCGTACATCGCCGGCCGTACCGGCGCGCGGGTCTTCGGCACGCTCACCGCGTACCACCTGGGGCTCGCGTACGGGGTGCCGTCGACGCAGCTCAGCGCCGTGAAGGGCGGTGAGGTGCTGGACTTCGGCGACCACACGATCGAGGTGGTCGGCTCGCTGCACAGCCGTAACCCGTCGTACTCGGTGGCCTTTCCCGGGGTGCGGGTCAGCCAGCCGGCGCGGCCGGCGACCATCGCGGACCTGCCCGAGGGCGACACGCTCGGCTACCTGCTGCGCGTCGAGCGCGGCCCGTCGGTCTACTTCACCGGTGCCAGCGACGTCGCCGAGCGCAATCTCACCGGCCTCGCGCCCGACGTGGCGATGGTGGCCATGCAGAACGCCACCACCACCGGCGACTACCTGCCTCGACTGCTGGCCGGGCTGGACTATCCGAAGGTCGTCGTGCCGGTGCACTGGGACAACTTCGAGACCGAGTTGCGCAACCCGCCGGTCGTCGCGCCCGCCGACCGTGACCGGCTCGACGACATGATCGCGGCGGTACGTCGGATCTCGCCGCGCAGCCGGGTGCTGGTCCCCGAGTACGAGACCGCGTACCACTTCTGACCGGTCCCGGGCGGGCGTCCGCGTCCGCCCGGTCAGCCGGCGGCCAGCTCCGCCAGGGCGCGCACCGACTTCCAGTTGCGGGTGGTGCCCACCACGCCGAGCTGCTTCTCCAGGTACGCGTTGGTGAACTTCGTCCGCCCGTAGCCGCCGTCGGGGAAGTGCAGGAAGACCTCGCGGCCGGTCACCGTGAACGCCACGTTCTCGCCACCGGGCACGGTGAGCGCGTCGACCGCCGACTTCTTCGGGGCGGTCGCGAGGAAGGCCACCAGCAGCCGTTTCGGGTCGTCGTCGATCTCGGCGTACGGGTTCCCGCCCGCCACCGCCGCCAGCTCCCGGCCGCTGCGCACCAGCACCGGCACGGTGAGCCCCAGCTCGTCGGTGAGCGCCCGCTCGATGCCGGCGGCGAGCTTCTCCGCGTCCCGTACGGAGCTGCCGAAGGCCACGTTGCCGCTCTGCAGGTACGTCGTGACGTCGTCGTGGCCGAGGTCGGTGACGATCCGGCGCAGGTCGGCCATCGCGAGGCGGGTGCTGCCGACGTTGACCCCGCGCAGCAGGGCGACGTACCGGGTCATGGCTCCTCCTGGATGTTCGGCGGACCGGCTCAGCGTATGCCGCCCGGCCCGACCAGGCCCGTCTCGTACGCGACGATGACGAGTTGCGCCCGGTCGCGCACCGCCAGCTTCGTCAACAGCCGCCCGACGTGGGTCTTGACCGTGGCGGGGCTGAGGTTGAGGTGGCCGGCCAGTTCCGCGTTCGACAGGCCCCGGCCGATCAGCGTGAGCACCTCGCGTTCCCGCTCGGTCACCCCGTCGAGTTGTCGGGGCAGCGGCCGGCTCGGCTCCGGTCGTCGGGCGAACTCGTCGATCAGTCGGCGGGTCACCGTCGGCGCGAGCAGCCCGTCACCGGCGGCGACCACCCTGATGCCGGTCAACAGGTCGGCCGGCGGGGTGTCCTTGAGCAGGAAGCCGCTGGCCCCGGCGCGCAGCGCCCCGTAGACGTACTCGTCCAGGTCGAACGTGGTCAGGATGATGACCCGGGTGCCGGCCGTGGCCGGGTCGGCGCAGATCCGTCGGGTCGCTTCGATGCCGTCCATCTCCGGCATCCGGACGTCCATCAGCACGACGTCCGGCCGGTGCTGGCCGGTCAACGTGACGGCCTCGACCCCGTTGCCCGCCTCGGCAACGGTCGTGCAGTCTCCGCTGAGGTCCACCAGCAACCGGAAGCTGCCGCGCAGCAGCGCCTGGTCGTCGGCGATCAGCACCCGGATCACGCCGCCACCCGGTAGGGGAGACGGGCCGTCACCGTGAAGCCACCCGTCGAGCCGGGGCCGGCCCGCAACTCGCCGCCGTGCAGCGCCACCCGCTCCCGCATGCCGATCAGTCCATGTCCGTGGCCGTTTGTCGACACCGGTCGCCGGCCGTCGTCGGTCACCTCCACCCGCACCTCGGTCGGCAGAACCGTCACCGTCGCTCGACAGGCGGCCGGGGCGGCGTGCTTCACCACGTTCGTCACGGCCTCCTGCACGATCCGGTAGACGGCGAGACCCACCGACTCCGGCACCGCGCCGACCGGCTCCTCCCGCCGTACGTCGAGCCGTACGTCGACACCGCCGATCGCCGCCTGCTCGGCGAGCACCGGCAGCTCGTCCAGCCCCGGCGTCGGGCCGTACGGGGCACCCTCGCGCAGGACGCCGAGGACCCGACGTACGTCGGTCAACGCGCCACGGCCGGTCTCCTCGATGACCCGCAGGGCGGCGCCCGCCTCCCGGGGGTCGGCCTCGGCGACGTGGTTGGCGACTGCGGCCTTCACCACGATGAGGCTGAGCGTGTGGGCCACCACGTCGTGCAGCTCCCGGGCCACCCGCAGGCGCTCCTCGGTGGCCGCCTGGCGGACCAGGTGATCGCTCTGCCGAGCGGCCAGGGCACGCCGCTCCCGGACCAGCCAGCCGATCAGCCAGGCCGGCGCGACCATGACGAGGGCGTAGGCGACCGCCCCGGTACGCGACCAGAGGTCGCCGGCGGTCAGCACCAGCGCGACGCTGACCAGGGCGAGGCAACAACCGGCGGCGAGCATCGACCGGCGCGTGGTCGCCGACACGGCCACCGTGTAGAAGGACAGGCCGATGGCGAGGGCCGGCGCGGCAGCGGCGAAGTTGGGAATCACGCCGGTGATCAGGGCGACGGTGGCGACCGCGCTGATCACGGCGGCGACGGTGATCGGCCAGCGTCGACGGACGGCCAGCGGCAGCCCGAGTGCCATCCCCACCAGCACGGACACCCAGAGCGGTTCGCGTACGCCACCGTGCAGCGGCGACTCGAGCGCCGCGTACGGGCAGAGCAGCCCGCCGACCGCCAGGGCCAGGACGGCGTCCAGGGCGTACAGGTCCCTCGGTCGCAGCCGCCGGGACACCAGGTGCGCGATCACCCTCCGAACGCTATCGGCCGGCCGCGGCGGGCGCGTCCACCCGTGGGCCGTCATCCTCGGGTACGACATCCGGCCGCCGGACGGGCCCCGGCTCCGCCCACCGGCGGGCCCGAAAGTGTCGGCGCTGGCACGACGCGCGACGCCCGCCGGAGCCGGCACCGTGACGGTCATGACCACAGACACGGTGACCCTGACCGGGTTACGCGCGGTGTACGGCGCTTCCGGCCGACGGCCGGTGACGGCGCTGGACGGCGTGACGACCAGCTTCGCGAGCGGCACGTTCACAGCGGTGATGGGACCCTCCGGCTCGGGAAAGTCCACCCTGCTGCACTGCGCGGCGGGGCTGGACAGTCCGACCGAGGGTGTCGTCACCATCGCCGGCGTCCGCCTGAACGACCTCGGAGAGGACGAGCTGACCCGACTGCGGCGGGACCGGATCGGCTTCGTGTTCCAGGCGTTCAACCTGGTGTCCACGCTGACCGCCGCGCAGAACGTCGAGTTGCCGGCACGCCTCGCCGGTCGCCGTCCACCGGCCCGGGACGTCGCCGCCGCGCTCGACGCCGTCGGCCTCGCCGACCGGGCCGGGCACCGGCCGAGCGAGCTGTCCGGTGGCGAGCAGCAGCGCGTCGCCGTGGCGCGGGCCCTGCTCACCCGTCCGGCGGTGCTCTTCGCCGACGAACCCACCGGGGCGCTCGACAGCGCGGCGTCCCGGCAGGTGCTGCGGCTGCTGCGCGCGCTTGTCGACGACCACGGGCAGACCGTGGTGCTGGTGACCCACGATCCCACCGCCGCCGCGTACGCCGACCGGGTCCTGCTGCTCGCCGACGGGCGCGTGGTCGACGAGATGACCGATGGGATCACCGCCGCCGCGGTCGCGGCCCGGATCGCCGAGCGGGAGACCGCCGGGGAGCTGTCGTGTTGAGCATCCGGCGCTCGGCCAGCGCGTTCGTGGCCGTCGCCATCGGGGTCGCGTTGGTCGCGGCGGCCACCCTGCTGCTCGCCTCCGGGCGTCCCCAGGTGCCGGACCGCCTGGCGCGGGCGGCCGTGGTGGTACAGAGCCCGGAGGCGGGCGCCGCCGCCGACTCGTTCGTGCCCACCCGCCCCTGGTCCACGGCCGTGGCGGCGACTCTCGTCACCCGGCTGGCCGCCCTGCCGGGCGTGACGGCGGCGGTACCGGACCGGACCTTCTACGCCCAGCCGCTCGTCGACGGCCGTCCCCCGGCGGTCGACAGCCGCCGCGAGGACGCCCACCAGGGGCACGGCTGGTCCAGCGCCCAGCTCGGCGGGCTGCGTCCTGCGACCGGCGAGCCACCCCGGAACGCCGACGAGGTGGTCCTCGACCGGGCGCTCGGGCTGCGGACCGGCGCGCCGGTCACCGTGCTCACCGCCTCGGGACCGCGGCCGTACACCGTGAGCGGTCTGGTCGACGCGCCCGGCGTCCACGTCGCGGACGAGGTCGCGGCCGAGCTGGCCCCCGGCGTCCGGGCGATCGGTCTGCTGCTCTCGTCCGACGCCGATCCGGAGGAGGTCGCCGTGGCGGCCCGGGGCGTCGTCGGCGGCGACGGGCGCGTGTTGACCGGCGACGAGCGCGGCGCGCTGGAGCCTCGCGGTGACGCCCGCAGTCGGTGGATCGGCATGCAGGTGCTCACCGCGACCGCGGTCCTCGCCGGCTTCGTCACCGTGTTCGTGGTCGCCTCCACGTTCGCGTTCAGCGTCGGGCAGCGCCGCCGCGAACTCGGCCTGCTGCGCGCGGTGGGCGCCACCGGACGCCAGGTCCGACGCATGGTCTACGCGGAGGCTCTCGTCGTCGGGTCGGCGGGCGGAGTCGTCGGTCTGCTCGTCGGTGCGGCGCTCGCCCCGGTGGTGGCCGGTCTGCTGGTCGACGCCGGTCTGGAGCCGGCGACCTACGCGGTGCGCTACCACCTCTGGCCGGTCGCGGTCTCGCTCGTCGCCGGGCCGGCGATCGCGCTGCTGGCCGTCTGGTCGGCGTCCCGCCGGGCGGCCCGGGTCCGCCCGTTGGAGGCGTTGCGCGAGGCAGCGGGGGAGCAGCGGCCGATCGGGCGGGCGCGGGCCGTCAGCGGGGCGCTGCTCGTGACGACGGGAGTCGCGCTCAGCATCGGCACCGCGACCGCCGACCAGGCCCGGATCGCCGCGCAGTACGCCCTGTACGCGGTGATGGCCCTGGTGGCCGGCGCCACCGTGCTCGCGCCGGTGGTGGTCGGACCGGTCGTACGGCTCCTGCGCTCCCCGGTGCGGCTGCGCGGGGGCGCCATCGGGATGCTGGTCCGGGGCGCCGCGTTGACCGCCACCCGACGGACCGCCGCCATCGCCGCGCCGGTGCTGCTCACGGTCGCGTTCGCGGTGCTGGTGTCCGGGATGGTGCGGACCACCAGCGCCGCGTACGCGGCAGGTCGGGCGGACAACGTGAACGCCGGCTGGATCGTGCTGCCCGACTCGGGGCCCGGCCTGTCGGACGCGGCGGTCGCCGAGACCGGCGGCACCGCCCTCCTGCCGACCACCGTCTACCGCACCGACCCCGGGGCGGCGTTGCCGGCGAACCGTCCACTCACCGCGCTCGGGGTGGACCCGGCGGGCTTCGCCGCCGCGAACAGAGTGCTCACCGTCGTCGCCGGCTCGCTGGACGACCTGCGGGGCGACGACACGGTGGCGGTCACCGCCGCGACGAACCTGCGCCCGTCCGCGCCGTACGAGGTGGTCTTCGCCGACGGGACGACGGTGTCGTTGCGCGTCGTCGCCGTGGTCACCGACGACTCGCTCCCCGGTGACCTGCTGCTGCCCCGGGCGGTGGTGCGGACGCACGACCCCTCGGCCCTGACGTCCACGGTGTACGTCCGGGACCGGATCGCACCGCCCGTCGGCGCGCGGGTCGTCGACGTGGCCACCTGGGCGGCCGAGGCGGACGCCGCCGAGGACCGCCTGGTCTGGCTGTTCACGGTGCTGCTGATCGGGGTGTCCGCCGGGTACGGGGCGATCGCGGTCGCCAACACGTTGGTGCTGGCCGCCGCCGGTCGGGCCGCGGACCTGCGGCTGATCCGACTGGCCGGGGCCACCCGACGGCAGGTCGTCTGGCTCGTCACGGCGGAATCAGCGTTGGTGGTGTTGATCGGCGCGCTGCTCGGTGGCGCGGTCGCGTTCGTCGGCCTGCTCGGCATCCGGGCCGGCCTCGCCGAGCAGGTCGGGGCCCCGGTCGACCTGGTGGTGCCGTGGACGGTCGTCGGCGCGGTGGTGGGGCTGTGCCTGCTGCTGGCCGTGCTCGCCAGCGTCCTGCCGACGTGGCGGTCACTGCGGCGCGGCCCAGGCCGGTCTCCGCTCGGCGTGGTCGCATGACCGGGCCCTGGATCGGTCTCGCGACCCGGCTACTCCGCGACCGGGAGCACGACCTCGTTGCGGCGCAGGAACCACGGTTTCCACGGTGGGTCGAAGCGCGCGTACCGGATCGCCCCGGCGGGTTGCAGCCCGGCGGCGGTCACCGCGCGGCCGAGCATGGTGGCCCGCTGGCCGAACGCCCGCTCCGTCCACCGGCCGGAGAACCGCATCGCCGCCGCCAGTTCGGCCGCGACCTCGTGGATCCGCACCCGGGCGTCCACCGGCTCGGGCACCGTCGCGGCGGTGAGGGTGGCCGGCAGGACGAACTGGATCAGGTACGCGCCCGGCCGCTCACCCTCGACCTGGACGACCGGCAATGTCATCGGGATCTTCGTCGCGCCGTCAGCCGTCGACGTCTCCCGCACCGCCGAGCCGACCGGCTGCCGGGCCCGGTTGGCGCCCCCGACGTACGCGGCCAGCGGTCGGAACGCCTCCATCGGCGCCCGGGTGAACGACGCCTGGACCCGCATCTCGGCCACCAGGTGGGCCGGATAGCGGCGCAGCTCGAAGCCGGGGTGTCGGGACACCGTCCGGTACGGCTGCTGCTCGGTCATCGCGCGCTCCCAGGATCTCCTGGGACTGACGCTACCGCCCCTCGGGCTCCCGCTCGGCCGAAGTCGGCCGTCCCGCCCGGGGAGCGACGGTCCGCCAGTACTGGCGGCGACCCTCGTCGCGCAGCACCACGCCGAGCCGGCCGAGTTCCCGGCGCAACTCCCGCACGTCGTCGCGGCGGTCCCGTTCGAGTGCCCGCTCACGGGCACGCAGCAGCGCGTCCGCGCCGGCCGGCAGGCCGGGCAGGTCGGGCACCCACAGCCGGTACGCCGAGCGGTGCGGGTCCTCGTCCGTCCAGGCCCAGCCGTGCGCGCGGAACGCCGCCGCCAGTCGGGTCGCCGGCAGGTCGGTCGACTCCCGGACGAGTTCCGCGCCGTCGGCGTCGAGCAGCACCAGGTGCTTGTCGGCCAGGAAGGCGACCCGGGTGTCGGCTCGTGCGACGGTGCGGACCTGGTCGGCGCGGCGCAGCCGGACCTGCGTGGAGTCCACGGTGACGATCAGCCGTTCGGCGGTGCCGACCCCGGCGACGACCAGGCCGCCCAGGACGCCCACGGCCACCGCGCCGAGGGTCGCCTGCGGCTCCGGCAGCCGGTCCAACCACCTGACGAGGTCGCCGAACGGCACCCAGGACAACCGGGTCAGCCACCCCGTCGACGCGGCGACGAGCCAGCCCGCCCCCGCGCCGAGCAGCGGGAAGCCACCCCAGAGGACCACCAGTTCCAGCGGGCCGCCGCTGACGGTGGTGCGGGGACGGTAGCCGGCGGTGTCCATGGTCAGGACACCTCGCGGCGCAGCGTACGGACCAGTCCGGCGGCCAGCGGAAGGACCATCCAGACCAGCAGGGACACCGCCAGCCGTCCCCACTGTTCGCCGGTGAGCGCATCGTTGCCGAACAGCGGCTCCATGGTCCGGCTGGTGTCCAGCCACTCGGCCGGACCGCGCAGGGGCCGGACCATCCCGCCGAGCACCGACCAGAGGGTCGGCAGCAGCAGGTAGCCGACGATCGCCAGTGGTGGGTTGAGCAGCAGCAGGCCGAAGGCGGCACCCATCAGCACTCCGGTCACCTGGACGAGCGCCCCGTTCAGGATCAGCGTCGCGTCGACCTGCCAGGTGCCCGCACCGCCCGTGGCCGGTGCGACGAGCGTCCCGACGGCCGCGACGGCCACGGTGACCAGCAGGGAGGCGAGCGCCGCCAGCACCACCGCGAGCAGCTTCGCGGTCACCACCCGCTCCCGGCGGGGCACCAGCGCGTACGTGGTGAGGGCCGTGCGTTGGGACCACTCGCTGGTGATCGACAGGATGCCCAGCACCGGCAGCAGCACGTTGACGGGCAGCAGCGAGGTGACGAAGAACGTGAAGAAGGTCTGCTCGGCGTCCTCCGCGTAGATCAGCAGAAGGGTGACGACCGCGACGACGATCAGACCGATGCTGATCAGCATCCAGCGGCCGGCCCGGGTGTCGACGAGCTTGCGCAGCTCGACGGCGGTGAGTCGGAGCAGCGACGGTCGGCGTACCCCGGATTGGCGCCGGGGGGCGACGGTGTCGGCGGCGGGTGCGGTGGCGGTGGTCATCGGACGGCCTCCCGGGTGGATTCGCCGGCGGTCAGGGTGAGGAAGAGCTGTTCCAGGCCGCCGCTGCCGGCCGCGCGCAGCTCGGCCAGCGCGACGCCGGCGTCGGCCGCGGCCTGGCCGACGGTCTCGGCGTCGGCCTGCACGAGCAGGCCGTCGGCGCTGTCGGCGGCGGTCAGGCGAGCCGCGTCCAACGCGCGGCGCAACGCCGCGTCGTCCCGGGCCCGCACCACCGTGCCGCCACCGGCCAGCAACTCGTCCTTGCCGCCCTGGGCCACGATCCGGCCACCCCCGATCACCACCAGCCGGTCCGCGACCGCCTCCACCTCGCGCAGCAGGTGAGAGGAGAGCAGCACCGTGCCGCCCCGGTCGGCGAAGTCGCGCAGCAGCCCGCGCATCCAGAAGATCCCCTCCGGGTCCAGGCCGTTCGCCGGCTCGTCGAGGATCAACACCCGGGGATCACCGAGCAGCGCCTGCGCCAGGCCGAGCCGCTGGCGCATGCCCAGCGAGTACGCCCGTACCCGACGCTTCGCGGCCACCGCGTTCAACCCGACCAGGTCGAGCTTCGCGGCGACCTCGCGCTTGTCCAGACCCATGGTGTACGCGGACAGCGTCAACGCCTCGCGGCCCGTGCGACCCGCGTGCTGGGCGGAGGCGTCCAGCAGCACCCCGACCTCCCGCCCCGGGTTGGGCAGCTCCCGGTAGAGGTGCCCGGCGACGGTGGCGCGACCGGCGGTCGGTGTGGTCAGCCCGCAGATCATGCGCATGGTGGTCGACTTGCCGGCGCCGTTGGGCCCGAGGAAGCCGGTGACGGTGCCCGGCTCGCACTGGAACGACACGTCGTCCACCGCCGGGTGCGGCCCGTACCGTTTGGTGAGGTTCTCCACGGTGATCATGCGGTCGAGCCTGCCGCCGCCGCCCGGCCATCCGCTGCGGCCGCCGGTCGGTGTCGCGTCGACCTTGGTCGACGCTCGGGTCGAGACTTTGGTAGCTGGTTGTCGGCGCCTGTTGCTGCCTAGCATGGGCGCGTGACCAGCATCGCCGTCCCCGAGCACCCCTGGCTGCTGCCGGGGGAGCTGGTGGTGCCGGCGGAGCCGGAGCGCCCCCGTCCGCGGCGCACCACCCGCGACTGGGTGGTGGACAGCCTGGCGTTCCTGATCAGCCTGCTCTGGGTCCTGTTCGCCACCGCCGACGGCCTTTCGCCCACTCCGGAGGCGGCCGTCCCGCTTCCGCACGACTGGATGGTGGGTGCCGACGCTCTGATCGGGCTGGTCTGTTGCGGTCTGCTCTGGGTCCGGCGGCGCTGGCCGCTCGGGCTGGCGGTGGCCACCCTGCCGTTGAGCATGTTCTCGATGGCCGCCGCGATCCCGCTGTTGATCGTGTACTTCACCGTGGTGGTGCACCGCCGGACGGCCGTCGCGGTGGCGGTCACCGGTGTCGGCCTGGTCACCAACCTGGTCTTCAGCTGGGCGCGTCCCGATCCGGCCATGCCGTACTGGCTCACCGTGTCCTGGGGCGCGGTGATCACGCTCGCGGTACTCGCCTGGGGGATGTTCGTGCGGGCCCGGCGACAGTTGATCGTCTCGTTGCGCGAACGCGCCGAGCGGGCCGAGGCCGAGCAGCAGTTGCGGGTCGCCCAGGCCCGCCACCTCGAACGCACCCGCATCGCCCGGGAGATGCACGACGTGCTGGCCCACCGGATCTCCCTGCTCAGCCTGCACGCGGGCGCGCTGGAGTTCCGCCCGGACGCGCCCGCCGAGGAGGTGGCCCGCGCCGCCGGGGTGATCCGGGGCAGCGCCCACGCCGCCCTGCAGGACCTGCGGGCGGTCATCGGGGTGCTCCGGGCCGAGGGCGACGACTCCGGCGACGCGCCCGAACCGCCGCAGCCCACCCTCGCCGACCTGCCGGCCCTGATCGACGAGTCGCGGACGGCCGGTGTGCGGGTCAACGTCAGCGACAGTGTGGCCCGGTCGGAGGAGGTGCCGGCGGCGCTGGGCCGGGCCGCCTACCGGATCGTCCAGGAGGGGTTGACCAACGCCCGCAAGCACGCGGCCGGTGCGGCCGTCACCGTGGACGTGACGGGTGGTCCGGGCACCGGGCTGACCGTGGCGATCGCCAACCGGTGGCCGGTCGGCGTCCCGGCCGGCGGCACGCTCCCGGGCGCGGGCACCGGTCTGGTGGGCATCAGCGAACGGGTCACCCTGGCCGGCGGTCGACTCGCCTACGGTCGGGACGACACCGGCGACTTCCGGCTGGCGGCCTGGCTGCCGTGGCCGGCGTGACCAGTCCCGGCGGCGGGTCGGAGCCGGTGCGGGTGCTGATCGTGGACGACGACGCGCTGGTCCGGGCGGGGCTCTCGATGATCCTCGGCGGTTTGCCGGACCTGCTGGTGGTGGGCGAGGCGGCCGACGGCGGCGAGGTGCCCGCGGCGGTCGCCGCGTACGCCCCGGACGTGGTGCTGATGGACATCCGGATGCCCCGGGTGGACGGGCTGGCCGCCACCGAGGCGCTGCGCGGGCAACCGGACCCGCCCGAGGTGCTGGTGCTGACCACCTTCGACGCCGACGAGCAGGTGCTGCGGGCGTTGCGCGCCGGCGCGGCCGGTTTCCTGCTCAAGGACACCCCGCCGGCCGACATCGTGCACGCCGTACGCCGGGTCGCCGCGGGCGAGGCGATGCTCTCCCCGACGGTGACCCGCACGTTAATCAACCACGTGACCGCCGCCACCCCGGGCCCGTCCGGTCCCGACCCGCGACGCGAACGGGCGCTGCGCCTGCTCGCCGCGCTGAGCGAGCGGGAACGGCAGGTCGCCATCGCGCTGGGTCGGGGCCGCACCAATGCGGAGATCGCGGGGGAGCTGTTCATGAGCGTGGCGACGGTGAAGGCGTACGTCTCCCGGCTGCTGAGCCGACTCGACCTCAACAACCGGGTCCAGGTCGCCCTGCTCGTGCACGACGCCGACCTCGTCTGAGCATCGTCCGCCCACTGTCATTGATACACTCGTTTTTGAGGGTTCCAAAAATGGCAGCATCAAGGATGGTTGCATGGACGGCTTCGTGGGACGAGAGCGTGAGCTGGCCCTGCTCGACGGGATACTCGCTCGCGTAACTGGTGGTGGCCGGGCTGGTCGCCCCGGTCGCGCCCTGCTCATGCGTGGCCGCCGGCGGGTGGGCAAGTCCCGGCTCGTGGAGGAGTTCGTTGAGCGGGCGGAGGTCCCGCACCTGTTCTTCACCGCCTCCGCGCAGCCGACCGTCGCCGCCGATCTCGCCCTCTTCGTAGAAGCGGCGGCCGCCTCCACGTTGCCCGGCGCACACCTGTTGAGCGAGCAGCAGCCACGGACCTGGGATGCCGCGCTCACCCTGCTCGCCGCCGCGCTGCCGACCGATCGGCCGAGCGTCGTCGTCCTGGACGAGATGCCGTACCTCATCGCGAGCGATCCGGGCTTCGAGGGCACGCTGCAGAAGATCTTCGATCGCGAGCTGTCCCGACGGCCGGTCCTGCTGATCTGCGTCGGCTCGGACCTGGCCATGATGGAAGCCCTGAACGACTATGGCCGGCCGTTCCACCAACGGGCCACCGAGATGGTCATCCCTCCGCTGAGCCCGGCCGACGTCCGCGACATGCTCGGCCTGTCCGCCGCCGACGCGTTCGACGCCTACCTGGTGTCGGGCGGTCTGCCGCTGATTCTCGACGAGTGGCCGACCGGTGCGTCGGTGCACGAGTATCTGACCGACGCGGTACGCGATCCGACCTCAGCCCTGCTGGTCAGCGGCGAACGCGCGCTCGCGGCGGAGTTCCCGCCCCAGTCCCAGGCGGGTCTGGTGCTGCGGGCCATCGGCTCCGGTGAGCGGACCTTCACGCTGATCTCCCGGGCTGCGGGGGATCTACCGCAGGCGTCCCTGAACCGCGCGCTGGGTCTGCTGACCCAGAAGCGTGCTGTGGAGGTCGCTGTTCCGCTGTCGACCAAGCCGTCACGAGAGACGAGGTACGCGGTAGCTGATCCGTACCTGCGCTTCTGGCTGTCGTTCCTGGGGCCGCACCTTGCCGAGATCGAGCGGGGGCGAGGGGACCTGACCCTGGCACGAATCCTGCGATCGTGGGCGTCCTGGCGGGGTCGGGCGGTCGAACCCGTCATCCGCGAGACGCTGCGCCGGCTGCCCGGAGATGTGCTGCCGGCGGAGGCGGCGGTGATCGGGGGCTACTGGACGCGTACGAACGATCCGGAGATCGACATTGTTGGCGCGGACCGGGGGCCTGTCGCCGGGCGCATCTGCTTCGTCGGCTCCGTGAAGTGGCAGGAGAACCGTCCCTTCGACGCCCACGACCTGGGCCGACTGCTTCTCCACCGGTCCCGGCTGCCCGGAGCGGACGAATCGGTGCCGACCGTCGTCGTGTCGCGTAGCGGCACCGCCGTCGACGGGATCCAGGTGCTGTCGCCGGAGGATCTGCTTACCGCGTACCGGAATTGAACCTTCGTCCGACTCCGGCCGTACCACTGCCCGAGGATGTCGGTGCGGTGGGTCCGCCGTACCGCTGCCGAGCTGCGGGAGGCCTGCCGTGCGTGTTGGTGAGCAGTCGACGGATCCCATCGACCAGGTGCTGGGTGAGGTGCCGGTGCCGGCGCCACTGACCCCCGAGGATGTCCGGCTCGCGGTCCGGGCGGTGGTCGTCCACACCGCCGAGGAATGGCCGACCGGGCCGCTGTGCCGTAACGACGGCGCGTCCTACCCGTGCCGCCTGCACCGCTGGGGGCGTCGGGTGCTGACGGAGCACGGTCTCAACGAGCGGCAGATCGAGGCGCTGATCCGGCACGGCAACCCGTTCGTGCACGTGCCCTTCCCGTTCACCGCGACCGGGCCGTCGTCCGCGCGCCCCGCCGGCGCCCGACCGGCCACCACCCCCGGTTATCCGGCGCCGGCGCCCGGCCGGGCCGGGCTGCCCGGGCGACACCAGGCCGCGCGGGCCACCCCCACCGGGGTACGACCCGCGCCGGCCGGCCGACCGGTGAGCCCCGGTGTCACCGCGCCGCGCTGGCCCCGGGCGAGCTGAGCGGCGTCACCCCACGGCCCGCTCTGCCCGGGGCGACACGACGTCGGCCCGACGCGGAGGTTTCCCCACCCGCGTCGGGCCGACGTCACGCCCACCGGCCGGTTCAGTCGTTGCCGGCGCCGATCCCGCAGTCCGGAGCGGACCAGCTCGTCGTGTTCGAGCTGCGGTCGCTGTTGTTCTCGCGGCGCGAGTCGACGTGCACGTGGTCGTCGTGGTCGGGGTAGCCCGGCCCGTAGATCCCGCTGAAGCCGCGGTTGCGGGCGTCCCGGGCCACCGTGCACAGCGACGACGTCCGTGAGGTGACATCGGCCGCGTTGCCGTACAGGTGCTGGCTGTCCGACGCCCCGCCCACCTGGTTGTTGCAGGCCCGGCTACGGAAACCGCTGGTCACGTTCAGCGGCTTGTCGCCGAGGCTCTTGCGCAACGCCTCCAACTTCCACATGGTGCGCAGCGCGTTCTGCTTGGTCTGCGCCGCCGACAGTGGGCCGCCGCTCCAGCCGCTGCCGCCGCACCCGTTGTCCAGCTCGGTGTAGCTGAAGTGTGCGGGCGTGCAGTCGTTGTCCTGGAGTTGGTACAGCTTGGCGTACGTCTGCGGGCCGGCGACGCCGTCGGCGCGCAGCCCGTACGCCTGCTGGAACCGCTTCACCGCGGCGGCGGTCTTCGGTCCGTAGCGGCCGTCGTTCTCCACGATGTCCCGGTAGCCGGCCCAGCCGGCGACCCGGATCTGCAACTGACGGACGTCGTCGCCCGAGCGCCCCTGGTAGAGGTTGCGGTTCCAGGTGTAGCAGCCGTCCGCGTACGCTGCCGGCGCGGCGACCACCGACGCGATCGCTGCCCCGGGCAAGGCCAGGGCAAAAGCGACAGCAACTCGCTTCAAGGTGTTTACGCGCACAGAAGTCCTCCCGATAGGAGAGCGATTGGGGTGGCTTTGGGACATCGACCGGGACGTCCCGCGATTTCCACCATCGCACTGATCAGTGCGCTTGGCGGCAATAACGAGAATTGTCCTCACGATTCGCCCTGTTCCTGGGCACCGCCTGTGAATTCGGCTGATTTGCGAAACAGCCATTTCCCCCGATCGGCCCGAGAGCGCGGGAACCGCACCGAACGTCGCATTCGGCAGCACCCAGGGTGATGTTGCTCGCCGCAGGAGGGCCGGTAACGTCAGCCCCGGGCGGCGGACTGGCGGAGGTGCGGGTGGCACGCGGTGGCGTCTTCTGTGTCGAGGGTCAGTGGCACCGTGACCTCAACGAACGCGGCTCCGTGCTGCCCACCCTCGAACTGCTGGAGCGGCTCGGCAAGATCCGCTTCATCCACAAGGACGCGGCCACCCGTGACGAGTTGTTCTACTTCCTGGACCGCTGGCTGCTGAAGCAGTACGCCGACCACCGCGTCGGCTTCTTCGCCATGCACGGCGAGCCGAGCCGGCTCTGCCTCACCGACTGGCAGTCGGTGGAGTTGAACGAGGTGGCCGAGTTGATGGCCGGCCGCTGCGAGGGGCGGCGTCTCTATTTCGGCAGCTGCTCGGTGCTGCGCGCGTCGGACGCGGTGCTGCGCGAGTTCCTGGAGGTCACCGGAGCGGCCCTGATCTGCGGTTTCACCCGGGACGTGGACTGGGTCGAATCGGCCGCCTTCGAAACCGTCCTGCTCGACGTGCTGGCCAACGGGCAGCGGCACAACGCCGCCGAACTGCGGATGGGCTCGGCGCACTGGGCGCCACTGGCCGCGTACCTCGGCTTCCGGGTGATCTATGCGAACGGTCGGGCGTGGCGGCCGGCCGGCCGGCCCCGCGTGCCCGCCCAGGCGGTGCACCGCGCCGCCGCCGACCCCCGGTGATCGACCCCCACCGCCCGCGGACCCGCAGCCGGCCTGGTAGGAACGAGTGATGGCGCGCAGCATCGCGAAGAACACCCGGGTCGACCGGGACACCCTGCTCGACTTCCTCCGGCCGCGACACCGTGTCGTGCTGATGACCACCCGGGCCGACGGCCGGCCGCAGTCGTCCCCGGTCTCCGCCGGCATCGACGGCGAGGGCCGGCTGGTGGTGTCCACGTACCCCGAGCGGGCGAAGGTGACGAACATCCGCCGCGATCCCCGGGTCTCGGCGTGCGTGCTCTCCGACGACTGGAACGGCCCCTGGGTGCAGCTCGACGGCACCGCCGAGGTGCTGGACCTGCCCGAGGCGCTGGAGCCGCTGGTCGAGTACTTCCGGAGCATCTCCGGCGAGCACCCGGACTGGGACGACTACCGGGCGGCGATGGTGCGCCAGGGTAAGTCGCTGATCCGGGTCACCATCGACGCCTGGGGTCCGATCGCCACCGGCGGCTTCCCGGCCCGCCTCGCCGACTGACCTCGCACTCCGCTCAGCCCGCCCGCCCGCCCGCCCCCGCCAGGCAGGTGCGCTGTCGAGCTGCCCCAGGGTGTCGGGCGGGCGATGGTGGTGGGTTCGGGGTGTGGGGGTGGCGTCCTGTCGAGCTGCCCCGGATGTGGGGCGGGCGATGGTGGTGGGTTCGGGGTGTGGGGGTGGCGTCCTGTCGAGCTGCCCCGGATGTGGGGCGGGCGACGACCGTGCCGTGCGATCCGCCCGAATGCGGGCGGACGCGAGTGCCGGTGCGCATGCCGGTGCCGGTACGGATGCGGCGAGTGCCGGTGCGGATGCCGGTGCCGGTGCGGATGCGGCGAGTGCCGGTGCGGATGCCGGTGCCGGTGCGGATGCGGCGAGTGCCGGTGCGGATGCCGGTGCCGGTGCGGATGCGGCGAGTGCCGGTGCACGGGTGCTGTGCTGTTGTCCACGAAAGTCCTCTCTGGCCTCGCCGCGTCTGCCCCATATTTGGAGCAGCTCGACAGGGGCTGAGGGGTAGGTCTGTCCGACCGCCGACCGCCGACCGCCGACCGCCGACCGCCGACCGCCGACCGCCGACCGCCGACCGCCGACCGCCGACCGCCGACCGCCGACCGCCCCGCCGGTCAGTAGGCGGCGGTGAAGCGGGTGTTGACGTACCGGGGCTGCTCGATCTCGTCGACGATCGCGACCGCCAGATCCTCGTAGGTGAGCACCGACCGGCCCTGGTCGTCGGTGACCGGCTCGTCGGTGCCCGTGCGGTAGTGCCCCGTGCGGTCGCCGGGGTGGAACTCCAACGGCGGAGGCGAGACGTACGTCCAGCGCACCCCGTCTGCGGAGCTGCGGTAGTAGTCCAGCGCGTCGGCCTGGCCGAGCGCGGAGTCCCGGTACTGCTCGGGGAAGTCCGGCTCGTCGAGGAAGCGGGTGCCGCGTGGGGTGAGCAGGGTGGACCCGCCCCCCAGGTGAATGATCCGGGGCGCGGCCGGCAGGGACCGCAGGGTGGTCACCAGGGTCTCGGCGGCCGAGCGCCAGAGCCCGCGCTCGCCGCCACCGATGGCCACCACCAGCGCGTCCGCGTCCGGTGCCAACTCCCGGACGCTGCGTTCGCTGGTGGCGTCGCCGGTGACCGTGCGCACCCCGTCCGGCAGGTACGAGGTCGCCTCCGGCCGACGGACCGCGGCGATCACCCGGTGCCCCCGGTCGG
Source organism: Micromonospora sp. WMMD729 (assembly GCF_049315225.1). Classification (NCBI taxonomy): domain Bacteria; kingdom Bacillati; phylum Actinomycetota; class Actinomycetes; order Micromonosporales; family Micromonosporaceae; genus Micromonospora; species Micromonospora sp. WMMD729. The sequence continues at coordinate 928,140 of NZ_CP186059.1, forward strand.
CGGCCTCGGCGACGACCCGCGACCCGGCGGTGCCGCCCGCGCCAAAAACGACGATGGTGCTCACCAGCCCAGGCTAGGGACCGGGCTCCTCGCCCGTCGGTCAAACGGCGATCCCGGTCAGTCGACCAGGGCGGCGTAGACGAGTTGGCGCAGCTGAGAGCGGAGTGGGTAGGTGCTCGACGGCAGGAGCTGGGTGAACAGCAGCGCGGTGATCTCCTCGGTCGGGTCCACCCAGAAGGCGGTGCTGGCCACCCCGCCCCAGTAGTACTCGCCGACGCTGCTCGGCACCCGGCTCGGGATCGGGTCCTCGACGACCGCGAAGCCGAGGCCGAAGCCGACCCCGTCCAGGGTGCTCTCGGCGAAGCCGCCGGTGGACAGGCTGCCCAGGTCCTGCCCGCCGGGCAGGTGGTTGCGGGCCATGAAACGGACCGTGCGCGTTCCGAGCAGACGTACGCCGTCCAACTCGCCACCGCGCAGCAGCAGCTGGGTGAAGCGGTGGTAGTCGGCGGCGCTGGAGATCAGCCCACCGCCGCCGGAGAGCAGACCGGGCTTGTGGTGCGCGAGGGCGCCGAGGCGGTCGTAGCGCACGGCCTGCCCGCTGCGCGGGTCCGGCGCGTACAGCGCGGCCAGCCGCTCGGCCTCGTCGCCCTCGACCCACCAGCGGGTGTCCGTCATGCCCAGCGGGGTGAAGATCTTCTCGGCGAAGAAGGCGTCGAGGCTCTGCCCGGACACCACCTCGACCAGCCGACCGAGCACGTCCGTGGCGACCGAGTAACCCCAGGCCGAGCCGGGCTGGAACAGCAGCGGCAGTTCGCCGAAGGCCGCGCAGGCGGTGGCCAGGTCGACGTCCGCGGGCGGGTACAGGTCGTAGCCGGCGGCCCGGTAGAGCCCGTCGACCACCGACGTCTGCATGAAGCCGTACGTCAGGCCGGCCGTGTGGGTGAGCAGGTGCCAGACCCGGATCGGCTCGGTCGCCGGCACCGTGTACGGCTTGAGCGTCGAGCCCTTCGAGTAGACCCGCATGTCGGCGAACTCGGGCAGCCAGCGGCTGATCTCGTCGGTCAGCTCGAAGCGGCCCTCCTCCCACAGCATCATCGCCGCGACCGAGGTGACCGGCTTGGTCATCGAGTAGATGCGCCAGAGGGTGTCCGCCTCGACCGGCGCACCCGACTCCCGGTCCCGCAGGCCGTACGTCGAGGAGTGCGCCACCTCGCCGCGGCGGGTGACCACCACCTGCCAGCCGGCGAGTCGGCCGGCGTCGACGTACCTGCCGAAGTGTTCGTCGATCCGGGCCAGCCGCGCCGGGTCGAAGCCGATCTCGTCGGGGTCCTTGCTACGCGCCACACTCACGCCGCCGAAACTACTCGCCGGTACGCCGCCACCGGAAGGGGGCGGCTCCCCGGTGGTGTCGGTCGCCGGCACTAACCTGGCCGAATGCCGGAGTCGACCGAGGACGTGACCTTCCGCGACGAGGACTGGTACGGCGAGGAACTGGCCGACCGTCACTTCGTGGCCTGCGAGTTCTTCGACGTCGACCTGACCGAGGCGGTCACCCGGGGCGCGGTCTTCACCGGCTGCACGTTCGGCAACGTGCGGTTCAACGCGTCCCGGCACCTCGACTCGGCGTTCACCCGCTGTGTCTTCACCCGCTGCAACTTCTTCGAGGCCGAGTTCACCGGCTGCAAGCTGGTGGGCAGCACCTTCGTCCAGTGCGAGCTGCGCCCGTTGCGCGTCGACGGCGGCGACTGGTCGTTCGTCGCGCTGCCCGGCGCGGACCTGCGCGCCGTCCGGCTGACCGACGTGCGGATGCGCGAGGCCGACCTGACCGGCGTCAACCTCACCGGAGCCACCGTGACCGGCGTCGACCTCTCCGGAGCGCAGCTCCAGCGCTGCCGCCTCGGCGGCGCCGACCTGCGGCGCAGTGATCTCACCGCGCTGGACCCGACCTCGGTCGAGCGCGCCGGTGCGCTCGTGGACGCCGAGCAGGCGCTCGTCATCGCACAGGCGCTCGGCTTCCGGATCGGCTGACTCCCGGTCGGCCAACCGCTGTCCCATACCGTCCCGATCCGGACTGGACACGCCATGCTGTCCCGATTTAGCGTGTCGACCACGCCGGTGCAATCGTGAACGACCCACAGTGGACGGTCGATCCGTCACGTGCGGTGGCGGTCGGGCGGCAACGTGGAGGAGTCGGTGGCGGACGAGGACCGTACGCGGGATGGTTCGCTGGCCGGAGACGAGCCGGCAGCTCGACCGGCGTCGCACCGGCCGCGATCCGTGGCCGGCCTGAACCACCGGGCGCTGCGCCGGCTCGCCCGCTCCCGCCGGCGGCGGCTCTGGGCGCTGGAAGGAGTCGGCGCGGTCGTCTGTCTGGTGGTGCTCGTTGCGTACCTCGGCACCCGGTCCGGCCCGGATTCGGGTGACGGGACGATCGGCGGCTCGGGTGGCGTGCCCGCCGGCGCCGCCCGCCCGACCGGCCTGCCGGGCGCGGACGGACGGACCAGCGAGGCCGGCCCGGCGCTGCCGGGTCTACGGCCCCGGCAGCGGCCGCCCTCGCCCGAACCGACCCCGTCGACGAGTCCGCCCGCCGCCGAGACGGCGAAGCCGTCCGCGCCGCTGCTGTCGGTGACCCGCGCCGAGGTACCCGCCGAGGTCGACCTGACCGCCGTGGGCACCCGGGACTGGATGCACTGGGGGCTGCGTGGCGGCAACTCGACGGTCCGCAAGAGCGCCGGCTCCGGGGAGATCGTCGACGGGGGCGGCAAGGGCCGCCGGATCGGCTGGGACGGCAACCAGGAGGTCGTCCGCTGGTCCGACGGCGCGCCCGACCGGTGGGACCGGGGCAGCTCCGACGGGGTCTACACCTGCGGCGTGGGCAACGGGTTCAGCCTGACGGTCGCCGGCAGCGGGGCGCCGCGCACCGTCCAGGTCTACGCCGGTATCTGGATGGCGCGGGGTCGGCTCGACGTGCGGTTGTCCTCCGGCGGGCCGGTCAGCACCCTGCGCCTGGAGGATCCGTACACCAGCCAGAGCGCCCAGTTCGTCATCCGGTTCGCGGCACCGAAGGACGCCCGGCTGGTGGTGACCTGGACCGTCGAGAAGGTCTTCACCGAGCACTGCGGCAACGTCGGCCTCCAGGCTGTCGCGCTGCGCTGAGCGGGACAGTTTGTCCGTCGCCCTGCGCCGCCGGCGACGTAACTTTCTGCTGTCCCCGTCCACCTTCCACTGTGGAGGCAGCGCAGATGAGCAGCGGTACCGCCGTTTCCCCCGGCGTCGACGAGCCGGAGGTGCTCCGCGACATTCCCCTGCCGCCGTACGTGACGGGCGAGGACGCCCAGTTCGCGGTCCGCGCGGTGGTGGTACACGCGCCCCGGCGCTGGTCCGGTGGGGTGGTCTGCCGCAACGACGCCAGCCCGCACCCGTGCCGGCTGCACCGCTGGGGTACCCGGGTGCTGACGCTCCGCGGGCTGCACGCCGCCGAGATCGCCGCGCTCATCGAACGCGGCGACCCGGCGGCGGTGCCACCCACACCGAAGCGTCCGGCCTGACCGGGTCCCGTTGTCAGCAGGTGATCGGCTTGACCCAGGAACACTCGACGCCCTCCGGCGTACGCGGAGCCTGCGGCACCTCGGGCGCGGCGACCCGCGCCGTGCTCGCGCCGTCCCCGTGGTGCCCGGCCAGCGTCACCGCGATCTGGTCCTCCAACGCCTTGACCGACGCCGTCAGGTAGTTGTTGAGCAGGATGGAGAACGCCAGCAGGTGGCCGTCCGCGCTGGTGACGTAGCCGGACAGCCCCGATACGCCGGTCAGGCTGCCGGTCTTGGCGTGGACGTTGCCCGCCGCCGGGGTACCGGCCATCCGGCTGCGTAGCGTGCCACCGACGAACCGCTCCGGTTGCCCCGCGATGGGCAGTGCCGCGTACCAGGTGGCGAACCAGGGTTGGGCGCGTACAGCGGTCAGCAGGTCGACGAACTCCGCCGCCGGCACCAGGTTGCGGCGGGACAGGCCCGACCCGTCGCGTTGGCGCAACGTTCCGGTGTCCATGCCGGTGTCGGCGACGTACTCGCTGATGGCGGTGAGACCGGCGGACCAGGTGCCGGTGCCGGAGAGCACCCGGCCGATCTCCTTGGTCAGGACCTCGGCGTGCCCGTTGTTGGAGAGCTTCAGGAACGGCGTCATCAGCTCGCCCAGGCTCATCGATTCGTGGCTGGCCACCGGGTGGGCCGTCGTCGGGGTGGGCTGACCGAGCACGGTCCGGCCGAGCACCCGTACGCCGTGCCGGTGCAGCGCCGCCCGGAACACCTCGGCGGCGAGGCCGGTGGGCTCCCAGACGGTCACCCAGTCGCTGGCGGGCTCGTCGCCGACGGCGATCTGTCCGGTCACCACGATCGTGTTGCTGCCGTGCTCGCGCTCGATGGAGATCGAGGTCTCGCCCGCGCTGACCGTCTCGGCGCGGTTGTCGACGCGGAGGTAGCCGGTGGGCGGCGTGGTGGTGACCACCGGCGGGACACCGGCCCGGTCGGCCGGCGTGGCGTGCACGATCACGGTGCCCGCGTCGTAGTCGGTGTCCGGGGCGACGGTCAGCGCGGAGACCTGTGCGGCGTAGTAGTAGGGCTCGTCGTCCCACGTCCAGTCGGGGCCCAGCCGGGTGCGGTCGTAGCGGGTGTCGTCAGCGACCAGGTTGCCGGTGACGACCCGGACGCCGGTTGTGGCGACCTGCGCGGCGAGCGCGTCGTAGTCGGCCGCGAGCATGGTCGGATCGCCGCCGCCGCGCAGGTAGAGACTGCCGGCGAGCAGCCCGGCGCGGCGCGAACCGGTGCTCTGCACGTCGGTGCGGAAGTGGTGGCCGGGACCGAGCAGTCCCAGGGCGGCGGTCGAGGTCAGCAACTTGGTGTTGGAAGCCGGGACGAGCCGCCGTTCGCCGTTGCGGTCGTAGAGGGTCGCCCCGGTGCTGGTGTCGACGACGACCACCGACGTCTGTGCGCCGGCGAGCCGACTGTCGGCGAGGATCGCGTCGATGGTGGCGCGCAGCCGGGTGGTCGCGGGGGTGGGCGACTCGGCGGTGGCGCCGGACGCGCCGACGGTGGCCACGGTGGCGACCAACGCGAGCAGCGCGACGGCGCGTGGAAAGAGACGACGATGCATGCGCCGATGCTGCCATGAAGGTAATCGCCAGAAAAGAGGCGCGGACGAAGGTTATTGCCCTTCGCGATGTCCCGGTCGGCCGAGCGCCCGCTCGTGGCCGCCCCAATAGTGCCGTTGCCCGCCCATCACCAGCGGCGCCACCAACGCGGCGAGTGCCCCGCCGAGCAGTGGGAAGACGATGAACACCCAGAGTTGGCGCAGCGCCGTCCCGCCCTCGAAGACGGCCGGACCGAAGGCACGGGCCGGGTTGACCGCCGCGCCGGTCAGCGTCAGGCCGACGAGTTGGGTGGTGGCCAGGGCCAGGCCGATCGCCACGCCGGCGATGCCGGGGTTCTCGCTGCGGCTGGTGACGACGAGGACGACCAGGACGAACAGGAAGGTCAGCACGATCTCCAGCACGGCCGCGCCACCCCGGTTGATGTGCGCGCCGTACCCGTTCGAGCCCAGCGCCCCGGTCTGGTCCACGACGTCACCCCAGCGGGTCAGCGCCCAGAGCAGGAACCCGGCCACCGTCGCCCCGGCGAACTGCGCGATCCAGTAGGCGACAGCGCCGAGCACCGAGATCTTTCCGGAGAGCAGGACGCCGAGCGTCACCGCCGGGTTGACGTGACTGCCGGAGAGCGGGCCGATCGTGTAGACGAGCGCCAGCAGGACGAAACCGAAGGCCAACGCGACGACCACCACGCCGCCCTGGACCCGCGCGGCGACGGCGGCGCCCACGCCGAAGAAGACCAGCAGCAGCGTGCCGAGGAATTCGGCGGCGGCACGACGGGCGTCATCCATCATTTACTCAGCGTAAGGATAGTTCCGCTCGTTGGTGGGCAAATGAGGGCCGTGACCAGGGCTGGAGCGGGTGCTGGACTGATCCCGCTCTATTTGACGGATCGCGCGGCGGCGGGCACCGTGGGCAGGGAAGGGGCCCGTCAGCTGCCCCGATTCGATGCGACGGCGATGACCGTCCGTTCCCTCCCGTCGCCTCCCACGCGTGCTCGTACGCGGGCCGATCTCCCGGTCTGCGCGACAACCGACCGCGAGCCGAGAAACCACGAGGAGTTCCACCGATGCTCACCATGACCGACAACGCCGTGCTCGTCATCCGTGACCTCGCCAACCAGCAGGACGTGGCCCAGGACGGCGGAGTGCGGATCGCCGCCGACACCGACGCCGGATCGCTCACCGTCGAACTGGTGCCCGAGCCGGAGCAGGGCGACCAGGTCGTCGACAACCAGGGGGCGCGGATCTTCCTCGACCCGGACGCCGCCGAGCTGCTCGGTGACGCCTCGGTGGACGCCACCGTCGACGACGAGGGCATCATCCAGTTCGGCTTCACCGAGAAGCAGTAGGGGTCCTCACCGGGGCGATCGACCCCGCTGCGGCGGTCCCGGCCGGGCGTCCCACCCCGACCGGTCGGGGTCGTCGGGTCGCAGCAGTGCGGCGAGCACGTGCGCCAGATGGTGCGACGTGCTCCACGCCGTCCAGTTCGCGGCAGACCCGGCCCCGGCCCCTCGGCGGGCACGGCGCAGCAACTCGTGGTCCCCCCAGGACAACGCCGCCCCGACGCTCGAGAAGTGCGGCGCCGCCACCAGCGTCCGGCACAGGTCGGCGAAGCGGTCGTCGCCCCGGCCGCCCCGGCGCGACCAGCGGTAGACCCACCAGCCGTCGTCGGCGGTGTACCGCACCGTGGGTAGCCGGTCACCGGGGTCGCCGGAGTCGGGCAGCGCCGAGCCGACGCCGTAGTCGCCGTAGTCGACCCCGACGTCGGCCAGTCGCTGCCAGAGCTGCCAGTCCCAGCGTTCCAGCCGTACCGGCTCGTCGGTGGGTAGCCGGGACAGCGTCGGCGGCATACCGCCCGCCGCCACCGTCGCCGACCGCCACGCGTGGCGACGGGCCCAGTCCAGCAGCCGCCGCACCCGGGGTTCCGCCACCCGCACGTCCGCCGGGCAGCAGACGTCACCCGCGTCCACCAGCAGATGGCACTCCTCCGGCGCGAGGCCGGTGTACCGCCAGATCCGCTCGACAGCGGTCGTGTCCGCGTCCGGGCCCGCCCGGTCGTGCGCGGTCCGCACCCGGACCAGCGCCCGCCGGCCGTACGCCCGGGTCGCCGCGCCGTGCGCGACGAGCCGCCGCTCGCTCTCCGCGAGGCCGATGACGGGCATCAGCGGTACGCCCCACCGGACCAGCTCCGTGTCGATCGAGTCGGGCAGGGCGGTCACGTCGATGGCCGGCAGCAGGCCGACCGGTAGTCGGCGCAGACCGTCCCTCGTGGACCGGTCGACGGTGTCGACCTCCAGGATCGGCGCGACGAGCGGGGCGGCCGCGGGATCGAGGTGGGTCAGGGCTTCCAGCTCGCCGCGTCGGCGGCTGGCGAGGATGGGGCGGTAGACCGGCGCCACTGCCCGGCCCCCGTGGGCGGGCACCATACTTCAATCTAGTCAGGCATTCGCATGCCTCCCCACTTTCTGGTACCGAAAATCTGCTGTCCGGCTGTCGGTTCGGCGACTACGCTCGCCCGATGTCCGCGTCCCCGTACCGTTACCGCTCCACCGACGAGGACAGCGCCCGCTGGGTCGGCTTTCCGTTCCGTGCGGGCGACATCGTGATCAGCACCCGTTCCAAGAGCGGCACCACCTGGATGCAGATGATCTGCGCGCTGCTGGTGCTGGGGACTCCCGAGCTGCCGGCGTCGCTGTCCGAGTTGTCGCCCTGGCTGGACTGGCTGGGTGAGCCGCGGGACGTGGTGTACGAGCGGTTGGCCGCGCAGCCGCACCGCCGGTTCATCAAGACGCACACCCCGCTGGACGGGGTACCGCTCGATCCCCGCGCGCACTACGTGGTGGTGGCGCGGCATCCACTGGACATGGCCGTCTCCCTCTACCACCAGGCGGGCAACCTCGACCGGGCCCGGGTCGCGGAGCTGACCGGCCAGCCGGCGCCGGCGGGGCCGCCGCGCGTCCGTCCGGCGCTCGGGCGGTGGCTGCCGAGCTGGGTCGACCACGAGGTGGACCCGCGCGCCGAGTTGGACTCGCTGCCCGGCGTGTTCTGGCACCTGCGGGACGCCTGGGACCGCCGGCACGAACCGAACGTCACGCTGGTGCACTACGACGATCTCCGGGCCGACCTGGGCGCGCAGATGCGACTGCTGGCCGACCGCTGGGGTGTCGAGGTGCCCGCCGGGCGGTGGCCCGCGTTGGTCGAGGCGGCCACGTTCGACCGGATGCGGGAGCGCGCCGACCAGCTCGCCCCGGACACCCTCGGGGTGTTGCGGGACCGCCGGGCGTTCTTCCGGCGCGGCGGCTCGGGGCAGGGCCGTGACCTGCTGGACGCGGCCGCCCTGGAGCGCTACGAGCAGCGGGCGCGGACGCTGGCCCCGCCGGACCTGCTCGCCTGGCTGCACCGCGACGCCTGAGGCGGACGGGAGAACGAGCGCGCGGCGCCGCTCCGACCGGTGGTCGCAACGTCGCCGCGCTCTGGCCGTCTCCCACCATCGCAGCCGTTCGGCGGTACGCCAGTGGGGACCTGGCTCGACCGGCCGTCCGCGCCGGTCAGCGTTGTCGATCCCCGGTCGGAGCGGACTCAAACCTGCCGAGCGTGGGGAATTCCACCATCTGCCAGTCCCGGCGTGACGCGGGACCGAACGGGGTATGAGCGGGCCATGGAGCATTTCACGATCGCGACCGTTGCCGAGAAGAGCCCCGACTTCCGGCGGGTGCTGTGGACCGGCGAGCACACGCAGTTGGTGATCATGACGATTCCGCCGGGCGGTGAGATCGGCGAGGAGGTGCACGAGGGCATCGACCAGATCCTGACCTTCGTCAGCGGAACGGGCGAGGCCCGGGTCGCCGGTGCGAAGCGCGAGGTCGTCGCGGGTGACCTGGTCGTCGTGCCGTCCGGCACGAAGCACAACTTCGTCAACACCGGCCCGAACCCGCTGGTGCTCTACACCGTCTACGGCCCGCCCGAGCACGCCGACCAGGCGGTGCACCACACCAAGGAGGAGGCCGACCGGGCCGAGGAGGCCGGCGAGGACGAGCCGCCGACCGCGTGACGCCGGTGGCCTGATCCGGGCCGATCCGGGTACGCGCGGTGGGTGACACAGCCGCCGATCTCCGACTACGGGTTCCTCTCGGACTCCCGTTCCGGAGCGCTGGTCGGCATCGACGGTTCGATCGACTGGTGGTGTCCGCACCGGTTCGACGGCGCTTCGGTCTTCGGCCGGCTGCTCGACCCGGACGGCGGACACTTCCGGTTGGCGCCGGTCGGTGCCGGCGGCCCGGGGTACCGGGTCGAGCGCGCGTACCGTCCGGACACGCTCATCCTGCGCACCGTGCACCACACGCCGCACGGCAGCGTGGCGGTGACGGACGCGCTCGCCGCCGAGATGGGCGCCCGGGCGCACGAGCTGGGCGTGAACTCGCCCGCCGTGCTCGTCCGAGTGGTCGAGGGCCTGTCCGGGCGGGTACGGATGGCGCTGGACTTCGCCCCGCGCCCCGAGTACGGGCTGGTCACGCCCTACCTGCACGAGCGGCCCGGCGGCGCGGTGCTGGCCAACGCCGGCCCGGTGGTGCTGGTGCTGCGTGCCGCCGGCCTGCCGCTGCGGGCGGGCCGCGACCGGGTGACCCACGAGTTCGAGGTCGCCGCCGGCCAGGTGGTCGGGATCGATGTGGCGTTCGGGCAGGTGTACGGGAAACCGCCGGTCGAACTGGACCCACTGACCGCCCTCGCCAACACGACCCGTACCTGGGAGGCGTTCCGGGAGACGCACCGGTACACGGGCCGGTACCCCGAACTGGTCCGGCACAGCGCGACGGTGCTGGCCGGTCTGACCTATGCCCGCAGCGGGGCGGTGGCGGCGGCGTTGACCAGTTCGTTGCCCGAACAGATCGGCGGCGACCGCAACTACGACTACCGCTACTCCTGGTTGCGGGACTTCTCGTTGACGATGCGTGCCCTCTGGGTGGCCGCCTGCCCGGACGAGACGTCCCGGCTGTTCGCCTGGGCGGCCCGTTCGATCGGCCAGTTCGGCGACGAGCCGGTGCCGGTGCTCTTCGGGTTGGAGGGCGAACGGGACCTCTCCGAGCACCACTGCACCCACCTGCGCGGGTACCGCGACAGTCGACCGGTGCGGGTCGGCAACGACGCCTGGAAGCAGCGCCAGCTCGACGTGCCGGGTGAGGTGCTGTCGGCGGTGTGGCGGTTGCGCGACTACCTCGGCACGGAGTTCGAGTCGGAACTGCGGGAGATGGTGCTCGGGCTGACCGAGCAGGTGGCGGCGACCTGGCATCTGCCGGACCGGGGGATCTGGGAGACCCGGGAGGAGGAGCGACACTACCTCTCCTCGAAGGTCTCCTGCTGGTTGGCCATGGATCGGGCGGTGGGGCTCGCCGACCGGCTCGGTGAGCGGGCAGACCCGCGTCGCTGGGCCGTCGTGCGGGACGAGATCCGCGAGGCGGTGCTGCGCGACGGCTGGAACGATCGGATCGGCGCGTTCACCGGCTCGTTCGGCTCGGCGGAGTTGGACGCCTCGGTGCTCGCCCTGCCGGTGGCGCACTTCCTGCCGGCGACCGACCCGCGGATGCGCTCGACCATCGCGATGGTGGAGCGGGAGCTGGGTACGGAGGACGGGCTGGTCCGGCGTTGGACGAGTGACCCGGCCGGGTTCCTGCTGTGCTCGTTCTGGCTGGTGGAGTGCCTGGTGATGGCGGGTGAGCCGCGGCGCGCCGAGGAGCTGTTCGAGCGCGTGGTGGGCCACGCCAACGACGTGGGCCTGTTCAGCGAGCAGATCGACCTGAGCACCGGGGCGCAGCTCGGCAACATGCCGCAGGCGCTGTCCCACATCGGGCTGATCAATGCCGCCTGGCGGCTCACCGAGCCGAACAGCTTCTGATCCGGGCCGCCGAAATCCTGCAACAGACCTGCAAGCGCCAGGCATTGACGCTGCCGCATGCACGGTCCTAGCCTCGGAGGGACGGGAAAGCCCTTTCCCAGGGCTTTCGTCCCGCTTCACCCCGCTGTCGGATCCGGGCGTCCGACGCGGCACACCGATTCCCGCTCTCCCGCCAGCGCGCCGTGCCGGCACGTCCCCGCGCGGCCGGACACCGGGATCGCCACCACGCGCGTCAAGGAGGACAACCGTGCACAGGAGACGACGACCACTGGTGCTCGCGGTCTGCGCCGGCGTGACCGTGGCGGCCCTCGCCGCCACCATGACCTCGGCCTTCGCGGCCACCATCTTCACCGACACCTTCAGCGACGGCGACACCTCCGGCTGGTCCAAGTCCGGCGGCACCTGGGCGGTCGACGGCGCCGGAGTGTTGCAGCAGTCCAACGCCGGCAGCGAGCTGGCCCGGCAGTTCGCCGGTGACACCGGGTGGACCAACTACTCGGTGCAGGCCCGGGTCCGGCCGGCGAGCTTCGGCTCGTCCAGCGCCCTGGTCGGGCTCGCCGCCCGGTCCACCAGCAGCACCAGGATGTACCGGCTGGCCCTGCTCGGCTCCGGACGGGCCGAACTCCAGGCCGTCAACGGCAGCAGCGTCACCGCGCTCGGCTCGGCCTCGCTCGGCGTCACGACCGGCACCTGGTACACCCTGCGCGTCGAGGTCAGCGGCAGCACCATCCGCGGCTACGTCAACGGCACCCAGATCGCCTCCGGCAGCAGCAGCCTTGCCGCCGCCGGGCGGATCGGCCTGGTCACCGCGTACGCCAGCGGCGGCTTCGACGACGTGGTGGTCGACTCGTCCGGTGGCGGCACCCCGACCACACCGCCGGCCACCACGGCGGCGCCGACCACCCCGCCGCCGACCACCCCGCCGCCCTCCGGGTGGCCGACCCCGACCAGCAGCCAGAAGGTGGACGCGACGATCCCGGTCTCCGGCACCTTCGACGGCGGGCTGAGGCGCTACTACGGCATCGGCGACGGCGGGCAGAGCGAGAGTCAGGACCCGATGTTCGAGCTGGCCGCCGGCGCCACCCTGCGCAACGTGATCATCGGCGCGCCGGCCGGTGACGGCGTGCACTGCGAGGGGAACTGCACCCTGGTCAACGTCTGGTGGGAGGACGTCGGCGAGGACGCGGCCACCTTCCGGGGTGGCACCACGTACACCGTCGACGGCGGCGGCGCGCGGTCGGCCAGCGACAAGGTCTTCCAGCACAACGGCGCGGGCACCGTCTACATCAGGAACTTCCGGGTGGAGAACGCCGGCAAGCTCTACCGGGCCTGCGGCAACTGCTCCACGTCGTACCAGCGGCACGTGGTGATCGACAACGTGGTCGTCCGGGACACCGACACGATCGCCGGCATCAACACCAACTGGGGCGACACCGCCCGCTTCAGCCGCGTCACCATCGTCGGCGACCCGGACCGGGAGACCTCGATCTGCGTCAAGTACAAGGGCGTACCGAAGGGCAGCGAACCGACCAAGATCGGCGAAGGGGCCGACGGCATCAACTGCCTCTACACGCCGTCCGACATCACCTACCAGTAGGGCACGGCACGCCGGCATCCCGCGCCGCGCGGGATGCCGGCTCAACCCAGCACGGGTACGCCGGAGACGTCGATCGTCTCCGGATACTTCAGTCCCGCGCCGGTGTTGAGCACCACCACCCGTTCGCCGGCCCGGATCCAGCCACCGGCGCGCAGGTGGCGTGCCGCGGTCAGGCAGGCCGCGCCCTCCGGGCAGAGCAGCAGCCCTTCCCGGGCCGCGAAGTCCCGCAGGTCGGTCAGGATCTCGGCGTCGTCGACGGCGACGGCGGTGCCGGCGGACGCCCGCAGCGCCGCCAGGATCAGCTCGTCACCCAGCGGCGCCGGCACGGTGATGCCGAACGCCACCGTGTGCGCGTCCTCCCACGGGCGGGCCCGATCCTCACCCGCGGCGAAGGCCCGCACGATGGGCGCGCAGCCGGTCGACTGCACCGCCACCAGCCGGGGCAGTTTGTCGCCGACCCAGCCCAGCTCGCGCATCTCGTGCAGCGCCTTGTGGATGCCGATCAGGCCGACCCCGCCACCCGTCGGATAGACGATCACGTCGGGCACCTGCCAGCCGAGCTGCTCGACGATCTCGTACCCCATCGTCTTCTTGCCCTCGAGCCGGTAGGGCTCGCGCAGCGTGCCGGCGTCGAAGATCGCCCCGTCCGACTCGGCGACCAACTCGGCCACCCGCCGGCCGGCGTCGCTGATCAGTCCGTCGACCAGGCGCAGGTCGGCGCCGGCGGCCACGCACTCCCGCCGGCAGATGGTCGGCGCCGCCAGCGGCATGACGATGGTGGCGCCCATGCCGGCACGCGCCGCGTACGTCGCCCAGGCCGACCCGGCGTTGCCGTTGGTGGGCATCGCGATCCGCTTGACACCCAGCTCGCGGGCTCGGCTCACGCCGACCGCCGCGCCACGGGCCTTGAACGAGCCGGTCGGGATCAGCCCCTCGTCCTTGACCATCAGGTCCGCGATGCCGATCTCGGCGCCGTAGTTCGGAGCGCGCAGCAGCGGCGTCCAGCCCTCGCCGAGGGTGATGACGTGCCGGGGGTCGGTGACGGGCAGCAGCTCCCGGTACCGCCACAGGTCGGCCGGGCGCAGCGGGAAACGCTCCGGGGTGACCGCCTTCGCGACCGCCGGCAGGTCGTAGCGGGCCAGCAGGGGCGAGCCGCAGTCGCAGAGGTTCTGCACCTCGTCGGCGGCGTACTCCAGGCCGCAGCGCGGGCAGTCCAGGTGGGTCAGGTACACGTCGCTCCTCGCCGTCAGGCCGCGTCGATACTCCACCAGCGCCGACTGCGTGTGCCCGGCTCGTAGACCGAGTCGAGTCGCTTTGCGACCACACCGGGCAGCCCCTGCTCCCGCCCGGTGCGCAGGGCCTCGTCGCCGGCACCGGAGAACCACGGCGGAGTCTGCCAGTGCGTACCGGCCAACGCCAGCCCATCGAGCAGTTCCCGGCGTTGCGCGTACGGGACGTCGACGCTGCTCACGCCCTCCAACCAGAGCAGGTCGACGAGGAGGAACTGCGCGCCGGCCGGCACCCGACCGCCGCTGGTCGGGCGGGCCGGGCGCACCCGGCCCGAGCCGTCGACGCGGACCAGCACGCCGTCGAGCACCGCCTCGGTGGGCGCCAGCGCCTCGGCCATCGCCCGCAGCCACGGGTACCCGCCGGTGATCTCCTCGTCGGTCGCGGAGAGCAGCCGCAACCGCCCGCCGGAGACGTACGCCATCGCGCGAACGCCGTCCCAGCGCAGCTCGTACCCCCATTCGGCGGCGTCGCGCGGCAGCCTGGCGGCGGGCGTGGCGTGCATCGGGCGGACCAGCTCGGGCATCGGCGTCCAGCCCGGCGGCGCGGGATCGGTACGGCGGATCATCCAGTCCCGGCCGCCGGTGGCGAACAGCGCGTACCGGCCCTCGGTGCGCTCGCCGAAGAGCGTCACGACGACCTCGTCGTCGCGCCACTTCTCGCGGCGGTACGTGCCCCGGTCGTGGATGACCATCCGGCCGCCGCCGTACTCGCCGGCCGGGATCTCGCCGGCGAAGTCGAGGTACTCCATCGGGTGGTCCTCGGTGTGCACGGCGAGGTGGTTGCGGCCCGGGTCGCGGGGCAGGCCGCGCGGCACCGCCCAGGACGCGAGCACTCCCTCGTGTTCCAACCGCAGGTCCCAGTGCAGGCTGCGGGCGTGGTGCTGCTGGATGACGAAGCGGGCGGTGTCGCCGTCGCCGTCGGCCGGTCGGGGCGTCGCCGGCGGCACGGGCTCCGGCGTGCGGGCCGCGTCGCGCTTTCGCCGGTACTCCCGGAGCCGGTCGGTCACCTCCGCATTCTCCGCCACACCGGTGGGCCGCGCCGGCAGCCGGAGTGTCCGGTTCGCTCGGCGTCGGGGCGCGTGGCGGGGTAGAACGGATCACATGGATCTCAGCGACCAGCCCACCGCACTGCTTCCGGGTGACGTGCGGATGCCCCTGCTCGGCTTCGGCACCTGGCAGGCCACCGGCCAGGCGGGCTACGACGCCGTACTGGCCGCGCTCGACACCGGTTACCGCCACCTCGACACCGCCACCGTCTACGGCAACGAGCGCGAGGTGGGCCGGGCGGTCCGCGAGAGCGGGCTGCGCCGGGAGGACGTCTTCATCACCACCAAGCTTCCGGCGAACCGGGTGGGTCAGGAGCGCGCCACGCTGGAGGCCAGCCTGGAGGCGCTCGGCGTCGACCAGATCGACCTCTGGCTGATCCACTGGCCGCCGTCGTCGCCGACGGACAGCATCCCGCTCTGGCGGGAGCTGATCGCCGCACGGGACGAGAACCTCACCCGGGCGATCGGCGTGAGCAACTACAGCACCGCGCAGATCGACGAGCTGATCCAGTCGACCGAGGAGAACCCGGCGGTCAACCAGATCGAGTGGAGCCCGGCGCTGTACGACCGGCAGCGGCACGCCGAGCACCGGGACCGGGGCGTGGTGCTGGAGGGGTACAGCCCGTTCAAGACCAGCGACCTCAGCGATCCGGTGCTGGTACGGATCGCCGCCGCGCACGGTGTCTCCCCGGCGCAGGTGGTGCTGCGCTGGCACATCGACCACGAGATCGTCGCGATTCCGAAGTCAGTCACGCCGGAGCGGATCAGCGCGAACTTCGACGTCTTCCACTTCTCGCTGACGGCGGAGGAGATGCGCGACATCGACGCTCTCGGCGACGCCTGAGGCGGCATATTTCTTCAAGCTCGGGCTGCGTGGTGAAGGGTATCGACATCGATGTGTGTGACGGTATAGCGTGCCGTCATCACGTCCGTCGATCCGTCTCCCACCCGCCTTCGCTGGAGGATCGCCATGGCCCGACCACCGTCCATCCATCTGCGCCGCCGTGGGGTGCTCGGCATCCCCGCCCTGGTGGCGGCCGCCCTGACCGTCGTTGTCCGGCCCGCCCCGGCGAGCGCTGCGCCGAAGGAGCCCGAGTGCCTCGCCGACCTGCTCGGCGGGTCCTGATGGCCACCATTCCCTGGCTCGTGGACGTGCTGCGCGGCGCCGGGGTGCAGGTCGTCGTCGAGGGCGACTGGCTCAATCGGATGCGACCCGGCTCCTTCGACCCGATCGGGGTGCTCTGGCACCACACCGCCTCGACCTCCAGCGCCAGCAACCCGCACCCCGCGCTGGGCATCTGCATCAACGGGCGCTCCGACCTGGCCGGTCCGCTCTGCCAGGCGCTCGTCGACTACAACGGCGTCTTCCACGTCATCTCCGCCGGCCGCTGCAACCACGCCGGGGTCAGCGGTGGCAGCGGGCCCATCCCCGCGGGGGACGGCAACACCCTGATGATCGGGTGGGAGATCGACTACAACGGCGTCGACCAGCAGATGACGACCGCGCAGTACAACGCGTCGATCGCCGCCACGGCCGCCGTGCTCACCCGGCTGGGCCGGGACAGCAGCTACGCGCGCGGGCACCGGGAGACCAGCACCACCGGCAAGATCGACCCGTCCTTCATCGACCTGAACGTGATGCGGGCCGACGTCGCCGCGAAGATGGCCGGCGGCAGCACCGCCTGGTCGTCCATTGTGGACAACATGACCTCCGGGCGCTTCACCGCCAGCGCCAACTGGGGTGTGTCGACGTTCTCCACCCAGCGGTACGGCGCCGACTACCGCTACGCCGATCCCGTCGCGGCCAGCGACCCGGCCTGGTACCGGTTCAACGTCCCGGCGACCGGCACCTACCGGGTGGAGGCGTGGTGGCCGACGAACAGCGGCTACAACAGCGCCACTCCGTACATCGTCGCCACCACCACCGGCAACCGGACCGTCTACGTCGACCAGCGTGCGACCGGTGGGCAGTGGCGCGTCCTCGGCACGTTCACCGTGCCAGCCGGGGACGCCAACCGGGTGGCGGTGAGCCGCTGGAGCAACGCGACAGGTCTGGTCATCGCCGACGCCGTACGCCTCACCCGCGTCTGACCCGGCGTGACGGGTCCCGCCCCGGCTTGATCGACTCGACCTCCCGGACGTCGGGGTGTCCCTCGTGCGAGGATGCCCCGACGTCAAGGATCCCGAGTGGATCATCACCCCGAGTCACGCACGGGGAGGTGCGTTTGCCGGTGCCGAGCCCGTCGGTGCCCGCACGATCGAGCCACGAGCCGTGCACCTCGCTGACCCGGACGCTGCCACCCGAGCGCGTGTAGGACGCCTGCCAGTCCCGGATGGTCTCGTACGCGCCATGGTCGAGGTAGTCCAGGTGCAGTTCGACTGAGACGTGCTGCCCCGGAGGCAGGGCGGCCAGTCGGCGGGTCAGGCGTCCGCAGGCGACGAAGGCGAGGGTTCCGGTGATCGACACGAGCCAGGCGCCGGGATTCGGGTCGGAGACGTGGATCTCGCAGCGGGCCAGTCGCCACAACATGAACAGCGCCGCCGTCGCCATGCCCAGCCCGACCCCGATCAGCAGGTCCGTCGCGGCCACGCCGACCGCGGTGACCACGTAGACGGGCAGCTCCCGGTGCCGGGCGTATGTGCGGATCTGGGCGAGGCTCACCAGCCGCAGGCCGACCACCACGAGGACGGCGGCGAGCGCGGCCATCGGGATCATCTCCAACAGTACGGCGCCGGCCATCACGAACCCGGCGATCCAGACGCCGTGCAGGATGGTCGACGCGCGGGTGCGTGCTCCGGCGGCGACGTTTGCCGAGCTGCGCACGATGACGCCGGTGACCGGGAGGCCGCCGAGCGTTCCGGAGACGGCGTTCGCGGCGCCCTGGGCGATGAGCTCCCGATCGAGGTTCGCACGTGGGCCGTCGTGCATGCGGTCGACAGCCACCGCCGAGAGAAGAGATTCCACGCTCGCCACCAGAGCGATGGTGACGACTGCCGGGAAAACCTCCCACGCCGGCGAGTCGGGCCAGCGGGGGAAGGTGAGCGCACTCAGGGGGTTGGCGGGCAGGTTCACCCGCTCCACGTCAGCGTCGAGGACCGTCGCGACCACGGTGGCGACCACCACCGCCACCAGGGTCGCCGGCAGCATGGTGGTCTTGACCAGACGTGACCAGACCAGCAGCAGCGCGATGGTCAGCAGGCCGAGCAGCACGGACACGCCGTGGTGGTCGGCGACCTGGCCGGGTAGGTCGCGCAGGTTCGCCCAGGCGGAGCTCTGCGGCGCGCCGCCGAGCGCGACGTGCACCTGGCTCAGCGCGATGACCAGGCCGATGCCGGCGAGCATCCCGTGTACGACCGTCGGCGACAGCGCGAGCGCGGCCCGCCCGAGTCGGGTGATGCCGAGCACGATCTGCAGCAGTCCGGCGACGGTCACGATGGCGGCGGTGCCGGCGAAGCCGAACTCGGCGATGGTGCCCGCGACGATCACGGTGAGCCCAGCCGCCGGTCCGCTGACCTGGAGCGGCGCGCCGCTGAGCGTGCCGGCGACCATCCCGCCCACGACGGCGGCGATCAGTCCGGCCAGCAGCGGTGCTCCGGAGGCGGCGGCGATGCCCAGGGACAGCGGGATGGCGATCAGGAAGACCACGATTGACGAGGGGATATCGTGCCGAAATGATGCTAAAGCCGACATCTTTGGAAAGATACTGAGATAATATTAATGCATAGTTAAGCGTGATTCTTTCACCCTGGATACGGAACGGGGCGCGACCGCTTGGGTCGCGCCCCGCCGTTGTGCCGTCAGCCTCAGTTGCGGGTACAACTCCTGCCGTTCAGCGAGAAGCTGCTCGGGGACGAGTACGACCCGCTCAGCGTCCCCTGGTAGCCGAAGCTGGCCGTGCCGCCGGGGGCGATCGACCCGTTGTGGCTCACGTTCCGGGCGGTCACCGCGGATCCGCTCTGGCTCACCGTGGCGTTCCAGGCGTTGGTGACCGTCTGCCCACCGGGCAGGTTGTAGTTGAGCGTCCAGCCGTTGATCGCGCTGGAACCGGTGTTGGTGATCTGCACGTCGGCGGTGAAGCCGTTGTTCCACGAGTTGGCCGTGTACTTCACCGCGCAGGCGGAGGTGCCGCCCGGCGGCGGGGTGGTCGGCGGCGGGTTGGTGGGGTTGCCGCCGCCGTTGACGTTCGCCGAGAACGAGGTCACCGCGAGGCCGACGCCGCCCTGCCACGGCTCGAAGCCGGCCTGGATGCTGGTCAGGTACCAGGAGTTCGTGATCGCGCCCCGGTTGCGGGTGTCGTTGATGAAGTCCATGACGCTGAAGTTCAGGCTGGAGATCGCGGACGACGCGACGTACGAGATGACGTTGTTGGAGCCGTTGCTGCCCCGCCAGACCTCCCAGGTCCGGCCGGCCAGGTTCGTCGTGCCGACCACCGAGCCGATGGGCTGGATCGGACCCTGGCGGTTGAGCCAGATCATGATCTCCATCTGGTTCACGCCGTCCCGCTTCGGCGACGGGTCCAGCCAGATGTCGTACGACGCGTTGTAGGTCGCGCCGCTCACGTACCGGTAGCTGATGCTGCTGGTGGCGCTGCTGATCTGCGACACCTGGATCGGCAGGTTCGTGCCGGGGGAGCAGTTGGTGTAGTGGCAACCGAAGAAGATCGAGGGGTACGCGGTGGGCGCGCCGTTGGTGGGGCTGCTGCCGTTCAGCGTGGTGATCTCGAAGCCGTTGCTGGTGGCGTTGATGCACTGCTGGGCGGTGGTGCCCCAGCGGTTGTTCTGCACCACGTAGCGGCCCTGGATGACGGTGGAGCCGTACTGCTCGCAGATCAGGGTGTCGGCGGAGGCGCTGCCGCCGAGAGCCACGGCGACGAGGGAACTGGTGAGCAACAGCCCGGCGGCGGCCAGGGCTCGGAGGTGACGTTTCATGACGCTCCTTGACTCGGCGCAAGCTGGGCGCCGGCTGTGGTGGGGTGGTGCGGGAGCGCTCCCACGCTCAACGACACATTTACATGTCTGAAACTACGGCGCAACCGCGCAGGTCAAACTGGCGAATTGTGAGGATTGCCACGCCTGCTCCGGACGGCTGTCGGTCGTCGTCCCGGTCAGCGACGACGGCCGCCGGCGAGCGGTTCGCGCCGGGCCGATCGGCTCTGGTGTGCGTCGATCGCTCCGAGTAGCGTGTTGCCTCCAACGCGTGCCGTTCCCCTCCGGAGGCGTACACCACCATGCGTAGCTCCCCCCTGCGCATCCTCATCGTCGGCGCGGGCCTCGCCGGCCTGGCCGTGGCCCGGGCCCTGCGCCTGGCGGGCTTCCGGCCGGATGTGACCGACAAGCTGCCAGCAGGGGAGTCGACCGATGCCGGTCTCTACCTCCCCGGCAACGCCGCCCGTGCACTGCACCGGCTGGACCTGCACGATCCCGTCCGTCCCCTCGGGCAGGTGATCCACCGGCAGCGCTTCTTCGACGCCGCCGGGGCCCCGCTCTGCGAGGTCGACCTGGACGCGCTCTGGGCCGGCGTCGGGGAGTGCCGGGCGCTGCCCCGCGGCGACCTGCACCGGGTCCTGCTCAGCGGCGCCGGGGGCGCGGTCCGGCACGGCGCCGAGGTCCGCACCCTCGAACTGCTCCCGGGCGCCGTCGGGGTCACCTTCACCGACGGCACCCGCACCGAGTACGACCTGGTCATCGGCGCCGACGGGCCGCGTTCGTCGGTGCGCACCCTGGCCGCGCTCGGCGGCCCGCCCCGCCCGGCCGGGCACGTCGTCTACCGGGCCGTCCTGCGCGACGGACCGACCCTCACCGACTGGACCGGCCTGCTCGGGCAGCGCTGTGGCCTGCTGCTCGTGCCGATCGGGGAGGGCCGCCTGCACTGCTACGCCGACGAGGCGGGCACCGAGCCGCCCGCCGACCCGCTGGCCCGACTGCGGGAACTCTTCGCCGACTATCGGGGCCCGGTGCCCGAGGTGCTCGACACGCTCGACCGGGTGGACGTCGGGATCACCGACGAGGTCGACCTGGGCCGCTGGCACCGGGGCCGGGTGCTGCTGGTCGGCGACGCCGCCCACGCCACCGCGCCGACCCTGTCGCAGGGTGCGGCGATGGCCCTGGAGGACGCCGTGGTGCTGGCCGAGTCGCTGCGCGCGGCCGGCAGCGTCGAGGCGGCGCTGGTGGCGTACGAGAGTCGTCGTCGCCCGCGTACCCGATGGGTGGCCGACCGGACCCGGGACCGCAACCGGACCCGGGACGTGCCGCCGGCGCTGCGCGACCCGTTGCTGCGCGGACGCGGCGGACGGATCTTCGGGGAGCACTACCGGCTACTGGTCGGCCCGCTGTAGGCCCGTTGTAGATCGTGTCACGCCACCCCACGCGGCGCTGCGACCTGCCGGGGACTATCCTCCTTGCGGATGACGGCCCGCCGATAAACAGCGTGAGCCGAGCGGGACAACCGAGAACCGGAGGCCACTCGTGACCACCGTCGCACCCAAGCCGGTCGTGACCCGGCCCTGGCCGGTCCGGGAGCCGGTCAAGGGGTCGGCCATCGCGCGGCTGCTGCGAACCACGGACGCGAAGCAGATCGGGATCATGTACATGATCACCGCATTCGTGTTCTTCCTGATCGGTGGCGTGATGGCCCTGATCATGCGGGCCGAGCTGGCCCGACCTGGGCTGCAGTTCCTGTCGCCCGAGCAGTACAACCAGCTCTTCACGATGCACGGCACGATCATGCTGCTGTTCTTCGCGACGCCGATCGTGTTCGCCTTCGCGAACTACATCGTGCCGATCCAGATCGGCGCGCCCGACGTCTCCTTCCCCCGCCTGAACAGCTTCGCCTACTGGCTGTACCTGTTCGGCGGCACGATGGCGACCGCCGGCTTCATCACCCCGGGCGGCGCCGCCGACTTCGGCTGGTTCGCGTACGCGCCGCTGAGCAGCGTCGAGCACTCGCCCGGCGTCGGCGCCAACATGTGGATCATGGGTCTGGCCATCTCCGGTCTGGGCACCATCCTCGGCGCGGTGAACATGATCACCACGGTGCTCACCCTGCGTGCGCCCGGCATGACCATGTTCCGGATGCCGATCTTCACGTGGAACATCCTGGTCACCAGCCTCCTGGTGATCCTGGTCTTCCCGCTGCTGGCCGCCGCCCTGTTCGCGCTCGCCGCGGACCGCATCCTCGGCGCCCACGTGTACGACGCGGCGACCGGTGGACCGATGCTCTGGCAGCACCTGTTCTGGTTCTTCGGGCACCCCGAGGTGTACATCGTCGCGCTGCCGTTCTTCGGCATCATCAGCGAGATCATCCCGGTCTTCTCCCGCAAGCCGATCTTCGGCTACAAGGGCCTGGTCGCCGCGACCGTCGCGATCGCCGCGCTCTCCATGAGCGTCTGGGCGCACCACATGTTCGCCACCGGCCAGGTGCTGCTGCCGTTCTTCAGCTTCCTGAGCTACCTGATCGCGGTGCCGACCGGTATGAAGTTCTTCAACTGGATCGGCACCATGTGGCGCGGCCAGATCAGCTTCGAGACGCCCATGCTCTGGGCGGTCGGCTTCCTGGTCACCTTCCTCTTCGGTGGTCTCACCGGTGTGCTGCTGGCCAGCCCGCCGCTCGACTTCCACGTGTCGGACTCGTACTTCGTGGTGGCGCACTTCCACTACGTGCTCTTCGGCACCATCGTGTTCGCGGTCTTCGCCGGCATCTACTTCTGGTTCCCGAAGATGTTCGGCCGGATGCTCGACGAGCGCCTGGGCAAGGTGCACTTCTGGCTCACCATGATCGGTTTCCACACCACCTTCCTGGTGCAGCACTGGCTCGGCGCCGAGGGCTTCCCCCGGCGGTACGCCGACTACCTGCCCGGCGACGGCTTCACCACGCTGAACACGATCTCCACGATCGGCGCGTTCATCACCGGTATCTCCACGCTGCCGTTCATCTACAACTGCTGGAAGTCGTACAAGACCGGCCCGGTGGTCGAGGTGAACGACCCCTGGGGTCACGGCAACTCGCTGGAGTGGGCGACCAGCAGCCCGCCGCCGCTGCGCAACTTCGACCGGATGCCGCGGATCCGCTCCGAGCGGCCGGCGTTCGACGCGAAGTTCCCCGAGCTGGCCGCCGGCCAGAGCGTGGCCGGTCCGCCGGAGGGTGGCGCCAAGCCGCTCACCAGCGAGTCGGACGGCGGCGCCACCTACACCGAGGACACCGCCAGCAACGTCGACCGCAACTAGAGCTCAACCCAGCTCGTACGACGGGCGCCGCCCCCGGAACCCCCGGGAGCGGCGCCCGTCGCGTTACCCAACCGCTCTGACCTCGCCGTGTGCCCCGCGTTCTGCCCCGCGTTTCGCGTCCTGCCCCGCACGCTCCGCGCCCCGCGCCACCCGCTCGGCGCGTCGATCTTGCACTTTCTGTCGTCACCAACGGGGATGAAGCTGGCAAAACGGCAACAGTTTCTGCAAGATCGGCGCGGGGAAGGGGTGGGCTCTCGACCGTGGGCACGGTCCAGGGGGAAGATCCGTGCAACTTTCCTGATGTTGCTGCCTCCCACGCTCAGGAAGCAGCAACATCAGGGAAGTTGTGCGGATCTTGGTGTCGGGGTGTCGGGGTGCCGGGGTGCCGGGGTGCTGGGGTGCCGGGGTGCCGGGGTGGGGGCTATTAGCGGGTTGCGGGCGCGGGCTCGTGGTCGATGGGGGTTGGTGCGGGCGGTGCGTCGGCGGTGCGGCGGCGGCGTAGCTCGACGGGGAGCACGGCCAGGGTGACCAGGACGCCGAGCGCCCCGGTCACCACGAAGCCCCACAACGGCGCGCTGGCGTCGATCACCGCGCCGGCGAGTGGTGCGCCGATCGCGATGCCGACGGTGACGGCCGAGCCGTGCAGGCCCATCGCCTCGCCGCGTACCTCGGCCGGGGCGAGCCGGCTGACGGCGTCGGCGGAGGCCGCGATGGTCGGCGCGCAGAGCGCGCCGGCCGGGATCAGCGCCAGGCACAGCAGCCACCAGTGTGCGCCGCCCAGCCCGACCGGGATGGTGCAGAGCGCGAGCGCGGCGGTCAGGGTGAGCGGGGAGAGCGAGCGGTGCACCGCCCCGTAGGCGAAGCCGCCGATCAGGGAGGCGATCGCCCAGCCGGCCAGCACGGCCCCGGTCCAGCCGGCCTCTCCGCTGGCCCGCAGGACGGCCACCACCGCCACGTCGGTGCCCCCGAGGACCAGCGTTGCGGCGGTGCTGAGCGCCAGCACGGCGAGCAGCCGGGGCGTCAGCCACTCCCGGCGGGACACCTGGCGTCGTGGGCCGACCGGCTCGGCGGCGCCACGGATCGGCGGGTTCAGCAGCCACAGGGCGGCCCCGGCGGCGACGATGCCGCCACCGACGAGGTACATGGTGGTCTGCGCCGAGATCGCGGTGACCAGGGCCACCGCCAGCGCCGGGCCGATCATGAAGGACAGTTCGACGGACATGGAGTCGAGGGCGTACGCCGGCCGCCGTTGATCTTCCGGTACCAGCGCGGCGATCGACTGACGGACCACCGAGAAGATGGGCAGGGCCAACGAGCCGGCCACGAACGCGGCCGGCAACAGCACCGGGTACGCCAACGAGGGTGCCGTGGTCCAGAACACCGCCTCGGCGATCCCGGTAAGCACCAGCACCGGCCGCAGGCCGCGCCGGTCGACCAGGCGGCCGAGCAGCGGGCCGCCGATCGCCGCGCCGATCGTGATGGCGGCGCCCACCAGGCCCGCCGCGCCGTAACCCCGGTCGAGGTCGAGCACCACGTGGAAGGTCAGGGTGACCCCGGTGGCCGTGAGTGGAATGCGGGCGAGGACGGCGACCAGCAGCAGCGACCGCAGGCCGGGCAGGGCGAGCGCTGTCCGGTAAGGCTTGATGTTCACGTTGGTCCGTACCTCCGGCGACATCCTCGACGGATCGCGGACCGTTGGCCAACCAATTACCGCGTCATGCGGTCCTGATCACAGGTTCACCGTGCAGGACCACCCCGGCGCCGTCCATCGCGCGCAGCGCCACGTCGGTGGTCTCCGGGGCGACCGCGGCGGTCAGTTCCAGCAGCACCGTGGTGGCGAAGCCCTCCCGGGCGGCGTCCAGCGCGGTGGCGCGGACGCAGTGGTCGGTGGCGATGCCGACCACGTCGACGGTGTCCACGTCGTGCCGGCGCAGCCAGTCCGCCAGGCACTCGCCGTCGTCGGCGTGCCCCTCGAACCCGGAGTACGCGGCGGCGTGCTCGCCCTTGTGGAAGATCGCCTCGACCCGTCCCGTCTCCAGCTCCGGGTGGAACTCCGAGCCGCTGGTGCCGACCACGCAGTGCCGGGGCCAGGACTCCACGAAGTCCGGCGGATCGCCGAAGTGCGCGCCCGGATCGATGTGGTAATCCTTCGTGGCGACCACGTGCCGCCACCGGGCCGGCTCGGTGGCGAGCAGCCGGGAGATACCGGCCGCCACCCCGGCGCCGCCCGGGACGGCCAACGAGCCGCCCTCGCAGAAGTCGTTCTGCACATCAACGATGATCAGTGCGTTGGTCATCGGGGGTCCCTTCGAGTTCGGGTCGGCGGGCTCAGCCGGCGGGTACGACGGTGACCGGCACGGCGGGGTCACCGGCGGAGAGCTTCAGCCCCTCCCACGGGATGGAGATGAGGCATTCGCGCAGGTGCTCCCGGGACTCGTCGAGGGTGGGCAGGGCCACCGGTTCGCCGTCGACCACGTACGAGTGCTGGAGCATCCGGTCGTTGGCCTGCCGGTCCGGCACCCCCTGCGGGACGATGATCTCTTCCGTGGCGGTGCCGGTGGGCTTGTGCCGGCGGACCGCCACCTTGCGCCCCCCGATGGTGGCCTTGTGCTCGGAGCGCTTCACCACCGGCCGGCCGTCGACCTCGACGAGTTTGTAGACGAGCCCCGCGGTGGGCGCACCGGAGCCGGTGACCACGGCCGTGCCCGCGCCGTAGATGTCGACCGGCTCGGCGGCCAGCGCGGCGATGGAGTACTCGTCCAGGTCGCCCGAAACGATGATCTTGGTCTCGGTCGCGCCCAGGGAGTCGAGCAGTTCCCGGGACTGCTGCGCGATCACCGCCAGGTCGCCCGAGTCGATCCGGACCGCCCGCAACTCCGGGCCGGCCACCGCGATCGCGTTCCGGATGCCCTGCGAGATGTCGTACGTGTCGACCAGCAGCGTGGTGTCCTTGCCCAGCGTGGCGACCTGCGAGGCGAACGCCGCCCGCTCGTCGTCGTGCAGCAGCGTGAACGCGTGCGCCGCCGTGCCCGCCGTGGGGATGCCGTAGCGCTCGCCGGCGGCGAGGTTGGAGGTGAACCGGAAACCGGCCAGGTACGCGGCCCGCGCCGCCGCCACGGCCGCCTCCTCGTGCGCCCGCCGGGATCCCATCTCGATCAGGGCGCGGCCCCGGGCGGCGGTGACCATCCGCGCGGCGGCGGCCGCCACCGCGCAGTCGTGGTTGAGCACGGAGAGCGCCACCGTCTCCAGCACCACACACTCGGCGAAGCCGCCGGAGACGGTCAGGATCGGCGAACCGGGGAAGAACAGCTCACCCTCGGCGTACCCGTCGATGTCGCCGGTGAAGCGGTAATCGGTGAGCCAGGCCGCCGCCGCGTCGTCGACCACTCCGGTGCGGCGCAGGAAGTCGACCTCGGCCGGGTCGAACCGGAAGTCGCGGATCAGCTCGATCAGTCGCGCGGTGCCGGCGACGACGCCGTACCGCCGACCGGTGGGCAGCCGCCGACTGAACACCTCGAAGACGCACCGGCGGTCGGCGGTGCCGTCCTTGAGTGCCGCGCTGACCATGGTCAGCTCGTAGTGGTCGGTCAGCAGCGCGGGGCGGTGGGTGCTCACCGTCCCAGCCTAAGGTTCAGCCGGAGTCGTCGCCCTCGTGGCCCGGGATCGACCGTAGCGCGGCCCACAACTCGGCCCGGCCGGTCACCCCGAGCTTGGTGTAGATCCGCTGCAGGTGGTTCTCCACGGTACGGGCGGACAGGTACAGCCGTTCGGCGATGGCCTTGCTGGTCGCGCCGTGCGCGGCGAGGCGCGCCACCTGCCACTCGCGTTCGGTCAGCACCGGTGCCCCGGCCCGCAGCGCCGGCGTCCGGATCAGGTCGCACCGCCCGAGCAACCCGGCGAGCCGTTCGCGGGCCTCGCCGGCCGCCGTCGAGTGCTGCTGACGCAGCCGGTGCAGGGCCTGGGCGGTGGCCTCGGCGGCGTACACGGTCAACTCCAGCGCCGCGTAGTCGTCGGCGACCGAGAGCAGGTCCGGGGCCGAGTCGGTCACCGCCGCCCGGGCGTGCCGGGCCAGCAGCGGCGGCAACACCCCGTCCACCTGCTCGGACAGCTCGGCGAGGCGCTGCGCCACGGTGCGCCGCCCGCCGTCGGAGCAGGTGGGCCCGATCGGCGCGCCGGCCTGCTCCAGCCGGACCAGGTCGTGCAGGACGTGCACCTCGTGCCCGGCGAAGCCGTCCGCGCGCAGCCGGTCGGCCAGATCGCTGAGCTGCTTCACCGCGCCGGGCAGGTCACCCGACGCGGCCAGCACCGCGCCCCGGGCCTGCTCCAACCACGGGTAGAGCACCGCCATGCCCGGCGCGTGGGTACGGTCGGCCTCGGCCATCGCCTCGGTGGCCTGCGCCGCGTCGCCGCGCAGCGCCGCCGCCTGGGCCCGCTCGGCCTGGGCCAGGCCGGCGTAGACCCGGCTGGTCGCCAGTACCGCGCAGGCGCCCAACGAGGTACGCATCGCCGCGTCGCTCTGCCCCCGCAGCCGGGCGGCGTACGCCGCGAGGATCGCCAGGTAGCCGGTGCCGAGCCGGAAGTCACCGGCGCCCGCCAGATCGGCGAACTCGTCGGCCACGATCGCGTCGATCCCGACGAGGTCGCCGGTGAGCATCAGCCGGGTGCCGCGCGCCAGCTCCAGGGCCAATTGCAGGTACGGCATGTCGGTGCGCCAGGACGCCGCGGCGGAGTGCACCTGCGCGATGGCCGCGCCGCTGCGCGTCAGCTGACCCTCGGCGGCCTGGACGTACGCGATGGTGCTGCGGGCCAGCTCGCGGGCGGCGATGCTGGCCGCCGGCCGGTCGAGCACGGTCTGGCTGAGCCGGACGGCGGTCGCCGTGTCGAGTCGGTGCAACCGCATGATCGCCTCGAAGGCATGCACCCGGGCCCGGTCGGCGGAGTCGCCCAGCTGCTCGACGCGACTGGCGATCTCCTCCACCGTGGACTCCCGGCTGAGGCCCCAGTAGCTGACCATGCCGCGGACCGTCAGCCACCGGCAGAGGCGACGTTCGTCGCCGGGCTCCAGGGTCACCGCGTCGAGAACGGTGAGCGCCTCCTCCGGTCGGTCGGCGAACATCAGGATGGTGGCCAGCAGCTCCGCCGCGTCCGAGCCGCCGTCGGCGTGCAGCGCCGCCCGGGCCAGCCGGGTGGCCAACGGCACGTCGTACCGGGTGAACGCCTGCATCGCGGCGTCCACGAGCAGGGCGGCGTCCTGGGCGGTGCCGGAGTCGAGCCGCCAGACCGCCACCCGCAGCAGGTCGTCGCGGCGGCGCTTGCCGACTCGCTCCAGCAGCTCGGCGAGGTGCGCCTGGAGGCGTCGGGTGCGGCTGACCGGGCAGCGGCGACGCATCACCTCGCCGTAGAGCGGGTGCGCCAGGCGTACGTTGGTCCGCCGGTCGTGCTGGACGACCGTGATCAACCCGCGCTCCTCGGCGAACTCCACATCGGACTGCTCGGCGGCCTGGTTGAGCAGGTGCAGCCCGAGTGGCTCGCCGAAGGCGACCAGCTCGACGACCGTACGGACGCCGTCGGTGAGCTGCCCGACGCGGGTGTCGATCAGGTCGGTGAGACTGGGTGCCAGCTCCAGCCGCCCGGTCCACCTCCAGAGGCCGTAGGTGCGCTTGAGTTCCGCGCTGCCGTTGGCGGCGTGCACCAGCTCGCGCAGCAGCAGCGGGTTGCCCGCCGACAGTCGGCCGAGCCGGTCGGCGGAGTTGGCGTCGACGGGCCCGCCCAGTATCTCCGCCAGCAGGCCGGCGGTCTCCGACGGTGGCATCGGCGTCAGCTCGACGTGCTCGACCAGATCGTCGGTCCAGAGCGCGCGGATCGGCAGCGGGATCTGCTCACCGTCGCGCAGGGTGCCCACCACGGTGGCGTTGTCCGCGCGGGCGACCAGGTGCACGAGCGCGGCCGACGGTGGATCGAGCAGGTGCGCGTCGTCGATGGCGAGCACGATCCGCCGGCCGGCGGCCTGCTGTTGCAGCACACCCAGCGCCCAGCGCAGAATGCCGGCGGGGGAGAGGCCCTGCGGCTGCTCCGCCGGGAGGACCTGCACCAGCCCGCCGAACGGCAACGCCGCGGTGGTGGCACTGGCGGCGATGGACCAGATGGCGTACCGGTCGGTGGGCAGGGTGTTGACGCCCTCACGCAACAGCCGGCTCTTGCCGATGCCGGCGCTGCCGCTGAAGAAGAGCCCCCGACCGGCCTCGCCGGTAACCGCCGCCAGCAGGCGGTTGAGTTCATCGGTCCGGCCGACGAACTTCCATCGACTCATTTGGGCAGCATATCCATCGAATTCCGTCCGCGCCCGTACCATCACGCAGCGAAGTTGAGTAGTCGCACAATTACCGGTGAGTATCCATGGTGTTCGGCCTGGTCGGCGGGCCGCACGTACTCTTCGGGCATCCGGGTAGCGTTACCGGAATTTCCGCCCGACCGGCGTGCCGGTCGCCAGCCCCGGGAGGCCACCCGATGCAGCAGGGCCCTCTCCCCTCGCTCGACTCGCCCGGCGACATGGCCAGCTCAGCCGAGCTGCCGAGCTGCGGCCCGCTGCCCACCGAGCTCCACATGGCCGAGCCCCGGGCGGACGAGCCGCTCGGCGTGGTCGCTGTCGGTCCGGCCGGCGCCGACCGGCGTACCGTGCTCGCCACCCTCGTCGGTCTCGACCCGGTGATGCTCACCGTGCCGGCGGGCAGTTGGCTGGTGGTCCGGCACGCCAAGGTGCCGACCCGGGCGGCGTTCGTCCCGGGCTACCGCCAGCCGCACTCGTACGGCGCGGACCGGGACGCGGCCGGCCCGGCGTTGGCCCGCCCGCCCCGGCGGGTCGAGCTGAGCGTGCCCGAGCCGCTGCTGCGGCACTTCACCCTGATCGACACGCCGGACACCGGCGCGCTCGGGGTGGCCGGCGTGCGGGTGCTGCGGGACGCCGTCGGCCGGGCCGGCGCGCTGCTCTTCGTGATCGCGGCCGACCAGGCGTTCACCGCCCAGGAGTTGAACCTGCTCGGCGAGGTGGCCGCGGCCCCGGTGGAGGTCGTCTTCGCGGTGACGCCCGGTACGGCCGGTTGGGCACCGGTGGCCGACGGCACGGCGACGACGGAGGACACGGGGGCGTCCGTTCCGCCGGCGGTCGGTCGGTCGGGGGAGGTGGACCCGGTGGCGGTGACCGTCGCGGCGCACCGGGCGGCGCTGCTGGCCGCCGTACCCGCCCTGGCCGGCGCGCGTTGGTTCCCGCTCGACGGCGTCGACGCCGCCGCGGACCTGCGGCGGGCGCTGGTGGGGTGGTCGGCGACCGAGGGGTTGCAGCGGGCCAGCGCCGAACCGCCCGTGCTGCCCGGGCAGCACGACCGGGTGGCGATCGCCGCCGACCCGGGAGACTGGGCCGAACGGCTCGACCGGCAGACCCGCTCCTGCTCTCAGCGGATCCGCCAGCACCTGGCCCTGGAGCTGGCGAACATTCATCTGCGGGCCGTTCAGGAGATCGTCTTCGGGGTTGGCTGCGCCGGCCTGCCCGACCTGCTCGACCAGGAAATGGCGGCGCTGTCGCTGCTGGCCACCGCGCAGTGCGACCACGCGGTCCGGGGCATCGTGGCCGACACCACCGCCCAGGTGCTCGGCGCGCCACCGACGGAGGGTGTGCGGCGGCGGATCGCCACCGCGGTGCAGTACGGCCTGACCGACCACCGCTCGGGACGCGACCTGGACCGGGTTCTGCTGGTCACCAGCACGGCGGGGGTGGCCGGACTGACCGGCGCCGAGGCGATCGACGCGCTGGCCGGATATCCGACGGCGACCCGTGACGAGGTGCTTCCGCCGATCGCGGTGGCGCTCTCCGGCGGCTGCTGGCAGCAGTGGCGTACCCCGGGAAACGACGACCACAGCGCGGCGCGGGCCTGGTCCCAGCGAGCGCTGCGGGAGGTCGAGCTGGAGCTCTCCCGCGAGATCTCCCGGCGGTTCGAGGTGATCCGTCTCTCCCTGGGAGTGGTGCTGTCCGATGCGGTCGACCACGGCATCCTGCTCGCCTGACAGCGTGCCCGCCGTACGGCTCGACCTCGCTGGGCGCCCCGCCTCCGGGCAGGCGCGAGGCGGCTCGGCGGTGGCCACAACGGGCGATCCGCATTCGTCCGGCGTTCCGGTTCCTCGGTTCCGGGAAACCGGTGGCACGATGGGGGGCATGGCGGCTCCACAGGTTGCACCGGTCGAGACGCCGGCCACTGACGAGGTGCCGGCGCCCGACCGGCAATGGGTGACGATCGTGTGGGACGACCCGGTCAACCTGATGACGTACGTGACCTGGGTCTTCCAGAAGCTGTTCGGCTACAGCCGGGAGAGGGCGGAGCAGCTCATGCTGGACGTGCACCACAAGGGCCGCGCCGTGGTCTCGACCGGCGCCCGCGAGCGCATGGAGCACGACGCGTCGCAGCTGCACGCGTACGGGCTGTGGGCAACGGTGGATCGTTCATGAGCATGTTCCGGCGGCAGGCGGGCCGTTACGTCGCCACCTTCGCCGTCGACGAGGTGCGGGTGCTGCGCAAGGTCGCCTCCGAGGTGGTCGGTCTGCTCACCGACGGCTTCGACCACACCGACCCGGTCGTCGGCCGGCTGTTCCCGGCGGCGTACCCCGAGGACGCGGCCAGCACCTCGGAGTTCCGTCGCTACACCGAGGGCGACCTGAAGACCGCGAAGATCGACCAGGCCGGGGCGATCCTGGCCGCGCTGCCCGACGAAGCCGGCGGCGAGGTGCGGTTGGACGCCGAGGCGGCCGAGGCGTGGCTGCGGGCGCTCAACGACGCGCGACTGGCGATGGGCGTCCGGTTGGATATCAAGGACGGCACCGACCTGGGCGAGGAGTTGGACGACGCGGTGACCGAGGATCCGGGTTCCAGCCGGGTGTTCCAGCTGTCGGTCTACGCGTACCTCGGATATCTCCAGGAGTCCCTGCTCAACGCCTTGATCGACTAGGCGTGACCCGCACCACTTCAGGGCCTGCGCGGTAGGCGTTAGGCTGGTGCGGTGCTGAGCATCGACCGGTCGATCATCGACGCGATCGTCGCCCACGCGCGCCGGGACCACCCCGACGAGGCGTGCGGCGTCGTCGCCGGTGCCGTCGGCAGCGACACCCCGACCCGGCACATCCCGATGGACAATGCCGCGCGCTCGATGACCTTCTACGAGTTCGACTCGATGGAGCATCTGCGCGTCTGGCGGGAGATGGACGACCGCGACGAGGAACCCGTGGTCATCTACCACTCGCACACCGCCACCGAGGCGTACCCGTCGCGTACCGACGTCTCCTTCGCCGGCGAGCCGAACGCGCACTACCTGCTCGTCTCGACCCGTGAGCCCGACTCGGAGGAGATCCGCTCGTTCCGGATCGTCGACGGCGTGGTGACCGAGGAGCCGGTCCGGATCGTGGAGGCCGGGGTCGACCCGCATGCCGTGCAGTCCTACATGTTCGGGCAGAGCCCGGCGACGGTCGACTACGAGTGTTCCGGCCGCTGACCCGTCAGCGTCCGCACCCGTTTCCTCCCGTCACCGTTGGCACACCCGATCAAGGAGCACGACATCATGGCCATCGAAGTTCGTATCCCCACCATCCTGCGTAGCTACACCGGCGGCGCCAAGGTCGTCGAGGGCGCCGGCGACACCCTGGCCGACCTGCTCACCGACCTGGACTCCCGGCACGCCGGGCTGCGCGGTCGGCTGGTCACCGACGCCGGGGCGCTGCACCGCTTCGTCAACGTCTACGTCAACGACGAGGACGTACGCTTCCTCGGCGCGCTCGACGCCAAGCTCTCCGACGGCGACAGCGTCACCATCCTCCCGGCCGTGGCCGGCGGCGCGTTCGGCTTCGCGGCGGCAGCCGCGATCAGCTCGCACAGCGCGGCGGCAGCCGCGATCAGCTCGCACAGCGCCAGCCGGGACAGTGTCAGCCGGGACAGCGCCGCCGCGGTCCGCGACGCCGTCGCCGCTCACTGAGGGCGGCCGTCGTGGCGCGGTACGACAGCCTGCTCGACGCGTGCGGAGGTACGCCCCTGGTGGGGCTACCCCGGCTCTCCCCGACGGTGCCCGACGGCGCGCCGCCGGTGCGGCTCTGGGCCAAGCTGGAGGACCGGAACCCGACGGGCAGCATCAAGGACCGCGCGGCGTTGTTCATGGTTCGCGCGGCGGAGGAGGCCGGCCGGCTCCGGGCGGGTGACACCATCCTGGAGCCGACCAGCGGCAACACCGGTATCTCGTTGGCCATGGTGGCGAAGCTGCGCGGGTATCGGCTGGTCTGCGTGATGCCCGAGAACGTCTCCACCGAGCGGGTCCAGTTGCTCCGCATGTACGGGGCGGAAATCATCTTCTCGGAGGCGGCGGGCGGCTCCAACCAGGCCGTCGCGACGGCCAAGCAGATCGCCGCCGAGCACCCCGACTGGGTGATGCTCTACCAGTACGGCAACGAGGCCAACGCGCGGGCGCACTACGAGACGACCGGCCCGGAGCTGCTGCACGACCTGCCCACCATCACGCACTTCGTGGCCGGGCTGGGCACCACCGGCACCCTGATGGGTACCGGGCGCTACCTGCGCGAGAAGGTCGAGGGCATCCAGGTCGTGGCGGCCGAGCCGCGCTACGGCGAGCTGGTCTACGGGCTGCGCAACATCGACGAGGGGTACGTGCCGGAGCTGTACGACGCCTCGGTGCTGTCCCGCCGTTTCTCGGTCGGTACGCGGGACGCGGTGCTGCGCACCCGTCAGCTGGTGGAGGTGGAGGGCATCTTCGCCGGGTTCTCCACCGGCGCGATCCTGCACGCCGCGCTGGCGGTGGCCCACGAGGCGGTCCGCGCGGGCCGGCGTGCCGACGTGGCGTTCGTGGTCTGTGACGGCGGCTGGAAGTACCTGTCCACGGGTGCGTACGGCGGCACGCTCAGCGATGCCGAGGACGCCCTCGAGGGTCAGCTCTGGGCCTGAGGGCCGGTATCTCGGGCGAACGGGCCGTCGACGTGCGCGTCGACGGCCCGTACCGCGTCCGGGCTCGCTGTGAGCAGGTGTCACGTTAGTGACAACTTCCAACGGATGATTCTTGTCCTCGGGTACCCCAGCGTAGGCTGCGCAGCGTGGCGTACGCGTCGGTAGAGATCATGGCCGGTACGACCGCCGGCAGCGACACTACTGACAGTGACAGTGAGAAAACCCGATGCGACTGACCGTCCTTGGGTGTGCCGGCAGCTTCCCCGGCCCCGAGTCACCGTGCTCCGCCTACCTCGTCGAGGCGGACGGCTTCCGTCTCCTGGTCGACTTCGGTTCGGGCTCGTTGTCGAGCCTCCAGCGCTACGTGGGGCTGCACGCCCCGGACGCGATCCTGCTGACCCACCTGCACTGTGACCACATCCTCGATGCGGTGACGTACGTGGTGGTCCGCCGGTACGCCCCCGAGGGCCCCTATCCGGCGCTGCCGGTGTACGCCCCGGCCGGCGCCCCGGACCGGCTCAGCGCCGCCTACGGCGACGACGGCACGGTGGACGACGTCTACCAGTTCTACGCCCTCCAGCCCGGCACGTTCCCGATCGGGCCGTTCACGGTCACCGTCGACCGGGTCAACCATCCCGTCGAGACGTACGGCGTGCGGCTGGAGCACGACGGCCGGTCGCTGTGCTACTCGTCGGACACCGCTCCCTGCGACGCGCTGCTGCGGCTGGCCCAGAACGCCGACGTGTTCCTGTGCGAGGCCAGCTACCTGGACGGCGTCGACAATCCTCCGGACCTGCACCTGACCGGGCGCGAGGCGGGTGAGATGGCGACCAAGGCGGCGGTGGGTCGGCTGCTCCTCACCCACCTGGTCGCCGCCTGGGGCAGCGAGGCGCACACCCTGGAGTCGGCGGCCGGCGCGTACTCCGGGCCGCTCGAAGTGGTCCGAGCGGGCGCCAGCTACGACATCTGACCGCGTCGCGGCCACCCGGCGCGTCGTCGACGGCCCGGTGTTGTGCCGTACTGTTCGCCGGCCGGTCAGCGGCCGGTCGTCTGGCGCACCCGTGACACCCGCACGGTGTGCACATGCGGATCGCCATCGTGACCGAGTCGTTCCCGCCGGACGTCAACGGCGTCGCGCACTCCGTGGTGCGCACGGCCGAGCACCTGCTGGCCCGGGGCCACGAGCCGGTCGTCATCGCACCCGCGCCGGCCGGGGCCGACCGGCGGCGCGTCGACCGCCTGCCCTACCCGGTGGTGCGGATCCCCAGCGTGCCGTTGCCCCGCTACCAGGGCTTCCGGCTGGGCGTGCCGACGGGCACCCGGCTGGCCGGGGCACTGCTGTCGGCGGCTCCGGACGTGGTGCACCTGGCGAGCCCGTTCGTGCTCGGCGCTCGGGCGGCAACCCTCGCCGACCGGTACCGGCTGCCGATGGTGGCGGTCTACCAGACCGACGTGGCGGCCTACGCCCGGGCGTACCGGGTGAGCTGGGGTGAGGCGGCCGCGTGGCGGCGACTCCGGGAGATCCACAACCTGGCCCAGCGGACGCTCGCGCCGTCGACCCGGGCCGCCGCCGACCTGATCGCCAACGGGGTGCAGCGGATCTGGTTGTGGGGCCGGGGAGTCGACGCCGTCCGGTTCGACCCGGCCAAGCGCTGCGCCGACCTGCGGCGTCGGCTGGCCCCGGGCGGGGAGCTGCTGGTCGGCTACGTGGGCCGGTTGGCCCCGGAGAAGCGGGTGGAGCTGTTGGCGGCGACGTCCCGGCTGCCGGGCGTACGGGTGGTGGTGGTCGGCGACGGCCCGGCCCGCCGTCAGCTCGAGCGGGCGTTGCCGGGGGTCACCTTCCTGGGGGTACGGCACGGCGAGGACCTGGCGCGGCTCTACGCCAGCCTGGACGTGTTCGCGCACACCGGGCCGCACGAGACGTTCGGCCAGACCGTGCAGGAGGCGTTGGCGTCCGGGGTGCCGGTGGTGGCCCCGGCCAGCGGCGGACCGGTCGACCTGGTCGACTCGGGCCGGACCGGGTTGCTGGTCCCGCCCGGCGACGGGGACGCCCTGGCCGCCGCCGTGGCCGAGCTGGCCGGGGACACCGACCGGCGGCGGGCGTACGGGGTGGCGGCCCGGGCCGCGGTGCGTCGGCGTAGCTGGGCGGCCGTCGGCGACGAGCTGGTCGGGCATTATTCCGCGGTACGCGCCGGCGCCGCCACCGTCGGCCTGCCGGCCGCGTCGTGACGGCGTCGGGGCTGCGGATCGTCCGGCTCGCGAACTTTGTCACCGAGCGCTCCGGCGGCCTGCGTACCGCGCTGCGGCACCTGGGCGAGGGGTACCGCGCGGCGGGGCACGATCCGGTGCTGGTGGTGCCCGGTCGACGCGGCGCCCACGAGTGGCATCCGTGGGGTCGGGTCGTCACCCTGCCCGGCCCGGAGCTGCCGGGCACGGGTGGGTACCGGCTGCTGGCCGGCCGGCGGCGGCTGGCGCGGGTGCTCACCGAGCTGGCACCGGACCGGCTGGAGGTGTCCGACCGGTCGTCGCTGCGCTGG
The DNA here is from genome assembly GCF_049315225.1 of Micromonospora sp. WMMD729. Classification (NCBI taxonomy): domain Bacteria; kingdom Bacillati; phylum Actinomycetota; class Actinomycetes; order Micromonosporales; family Micromonosporaceae; genus Micromonospora; species Micromonospora sp. WMMD729. The sequence continues at coordinate 964,849 of NZ_CP186059.1, forward strand.
ACGGGGGCCTGGGCCAGGGCGCACGGGGTGCCGTCGGTGATGGTCTCGCACGAGTCGCTGACCGGGCTGCTCGGCCAGTGGGGGGTGCCGGACGTGCTGCGCCGGCCGACCGCCGACCGGCTCAACCGGGCCACCAGCCGGGCGTACGACCGGATCGTCTGCACGACCCGCTGGGCGGCCGAGGAGTTCGCGCGCATCGGGGCCGACAACGTCCGGCTGGTGCCGCTCGGGGTGGACCTGGACACCTTCCGCCCGGACCGGGCCGACCCGCGACTGCGGGAACGCTACGCCGACCCGACCGAACTGCTGCTCGTACACTGCGCCCGGTTGTCTCCGGAGAAGCGGCCGGAACTGGCGGTCGACGCCCTCGCCGAGCTGCGCCGGGCCGGCGTGCCGGCGGTGCTCGTGCTGGCCGGGGACGGCCCGCTGCGCGCGTCGCTGGCCCGCCGGGCGGCCGGCCTGCCGGTGACCTTCACCGGCTTCCTGCCCGACCGCGCCGCGGTGGCCGCGCTGCTGGCCAGCGCGGACGTGGTGCTGGCACCCGGCCCGGTGGAGACCTTCGGCCTGGCCGGGCTGGAGGCGCTGGCCTGCGGCACGCCGGTGGTGGTGAACGCCGCGAGCGCGTTGCCCGAGGTGGTCGGCGCGGCGGGGCTGGCCGGGTACGGCTCCGGGGCGTCGCTGGCCGAGGCCGTGCGGCGCCTCGTGGCCCGCCCGGAGGCGCAGCGACGGCGGGCCGCCCGGGCGCGGGCCGAGGAGTTCGGCTGGCCCGCGGCGGTCGCCGGGTTCCTGGCGGCACACGACGCGGACGTGCCGCAGGGCACCCGGGGCGAGGTGGATCGCCGCACCGCATAGGGTGCAGGCATGGCGCGACCTGACGGGCGAGGGCCCTCTCAACTCCGACCGGTGACGCTGACCCGAGGCTGGAGCACCCACCCGGAGGGGTCGGTGCTCGTCGAGTTCGGCGGCACCCGGGTGCTCTGCACGGCGAGCGTCACCGAGGGCGTGCCCCGCTGGCGCAAGGGCTCCGGGCTCGGCTGGGTGACGGCCGAGTACGCGATGCTGCCCCGGGCCACCAACACCCGCTCCGACCGGGAGAGCGTCAAGGGCCGCGTCGGTGGCCGTACCCACGAAATCTCCCGCCTGATCGGCCGCAGCCTGCGCGCCTGCATCGACCTCAAGGCGCTCGGCGAGAACTCGATCGTGCTCGACTGTGACGTGTTGCAGGCCGACGGCGGCACCCGGACCGCGGCGATCACCGGCGCGTACGTGGCGCTGCACGACGCGGTGGGCTGGCTGGCCGCCCGCAAGGCCCTCGCCGGCAAGCCGGAGAAGGTCATGCACCGCTCGGTGGCCGCCGTCAGCGTCGGGATCATCGCCGGTGAGGCCCGCCTGGACCTCTGCTACGAAGAGGACGTGGCCGCCGAGGTGGACATGAACGTGGTGTGCACCGGCGCGGGTGACTTCGTCGAGGTGCAGGGCACCGGTGAGGCGGGCGTGTTCGCCCGGGACCAGCTCGACAGCCTGCTCGACCTGGCCGTGGCCGGGTGCGCCGAGTTGGCCGAAGCCCAGCGAAAGGTACTGGCATGAACAAGGTCCTGCTGGCCACCCGGAACCGCAAGAAGCTCATGGAGCTGCAGCGGATCCTGGACGGCGCGCTCGGCGCGCACCGGATCGCACTGCTCGGCCTCGATGACGTCGAGGAGTACCCGGAGCTGCCCGAGACCGGCCTCACCTTCGGCGAGAACGCGCTGATCAAGGCGCGGGAGGGCTGCCGGCGTACCGGCCTGCCGACGATCGCCGACGACTCGGGCATCGCGGTGGACGCGCTGAACGGCATGCCGGGGGTGTTCAGCGCCCGGTGGGCCGGCAAGCACGGCGACGACCAGGCCAACCTCCAACTCGTGCTGGACCAGATCGCCGACGTGCCGGACGAGCACCGGGCGGCGTCCTTCGTCTGCACGGTGGCGCTGGTGCTGCCCGGCGGCAAGGAGCACCTGGTCGACGGCCGGCAGCCCGGTCGGGTGCTGCGCGCGCCGCGCGGCGACGGCGGGTTCGGTTACGACCCCATCTTCCTGGGTGACGGTCAGGACCGGACCAACGCCGAGCTGACCCCGGCCGAGAAGGACGCGGTCAGCCACCGGGGCAAGGCGCTCCGGGAGCTGGCCAAGCTGGTCGCCAAGGTGCTGCCGCCCGCCGCCTGACGGGCGCGCGGTGCTGCCGCCCGCCGCCTGACCCGCGGCGGACGACAGCGACCCGTGGAGGTCAGCCCAGCGGGCCGACCTCCCGCTCGATGGCGGCGCGCAGCTCGGGCCCGGCGACGACGGCCCGGGCCGCCTCCAGCACCGGGGCGAGGAACACGTCCGGACCGGGGTCGCCGGCCGCCGCACCGAGGGCGGCCACGGCGGCCCGGCCGGCCGGCGACGGCACCAGCGGTTCGCGCAGCTGCAGACCTCGTACGCCGGCCAGCAACTCGACCGCGAGCAGGCTGGTCAGGTTGTCCAGCACGGTCCGCAGCTTCTTCGCGCCCGCCCAGCCCATCGAAACGTGGTCCTCCTGCATGCCACTGGTGGGCAGCGAGTCCACCGACGCGGGCGCGGCCAGCCGCCGGTTCTCCGCGACGATCCCGGCCGCCGTGTACTGGGCGATCATCAGGCCCGAGTTGACCCCGGCGTCGGGGGAGAGGAACGCCGGCAGTTCCCGCGAGCGGGTGACGTCCAACAGCCGATCCACCCGCCGCTCGGCGATCGCGCCCACCTCGGCGGCGGCGATGGCGAGGAAGTCGGCGGCGAAGCCCAGCGGCGCGCCGTGGAAGTTACCGGTCGACTCCACCCGCCCGTCCGGCAGCACCACCGGGTTGTCCACGACCGACACCAGCTCCCGGCCCGCGACCGTACGCACGAAGTCCAGCGTGTCGCGGGCCGCGCCGGCCACCTGCGGCGCGCAGCGCATCGAGTACGCGTCCTGCACGGCGTGCGCCAGGTCGTCGCGGTGCGAGTCCATCACCCGCGAGTCCTGCAACAGCCGGTGGATGTTCGCCGCCGACGCCGCCTGGCCGGGGTGCGGTCGGATGGCGTGCAGTTCGGGCAGGAACGGCCGCTCCGAACCGAGCATCGCCTCGATGGCCAGCGCGGCGGTCACGTCCGCCATCGCGAAGAGGTGCGCCGCGTCGTGGATGGCCAGCAGCAGCATGCCGAGCATGCCGTCGGTGCCGTTGATCAGCGCCAGCCCCTCCTTGGCGGCCAGCTCGATCGGCTCGAGACCGTTGGCGGCCAGCACGTCGGCCGCGTCCTGCCGCTCGCCGCCCGGGCCGAGCACCCAGCCCTCACCGAGCAGCACCAGCGCGCAGTGCGCCAGCGGCGCCAGGTCACCGGACGCGCCCAGCGAGCCGTGCTCCGGCACCCACGGGGTGATGTCGTGGTTGAGCAGGTCGACGAGGGCCTCCGCGACCAGCGGCCGGACCCCGGAGCGGCCCAGGGCGAGCGAGCGTACGCGCAGCAGCATCATGGCGCGGACCACCTCGCGCGGCATCGGTGCGCCCACCCCGGCGGCGTGCGAGCGGATCAGCGCGTGTTGCAGCTCGGCCCGCCGCTGCGGGGCGACGAAGGTGTTCGCCAGCGCCCCGAAGCCGGTCGACACCCCGTACACCGGTCGTCCGGCCGCTTCGATGCCGTCCACGATCGCGCGGTTGGTCGCCATCGCGTCCCGGGCGGCCGGGTCGAGGACCACGGTGGCGGTGCCGCGGGCCACCGCGAGCACGTCGTCGGGACAGATGCCGGTGGGCTGGATGGTCACGTGCGTCATTGCGGCACTCCGTTGCGAATTACCTGGCGAATCAGGGGGACACCGGGCCGGTAGGCCAGGTGCAGGTGGGACGGCGCGTCCAGGACGATCAGGTCGGCCCGCGCGCCGGGGGTGAGGACACCGATGTCGTCGCGGCGCAGCGCCCGCGCGCCACCGGCGGTGGCGGCCCAGACCGCCTCCGCCGGGGTCATCCGCATCTCGCGGACCGCGAGGGCGATGCAGAAGGGCATCGACGAGGTGTACGACGAACCGGGGTTGCAGTCCGTCGCGAGCGCCACGGTCACCCCGGCGTCGAGCAGCCGGCGCGCGTCCGGGTACGGCGAGCGGGTGGAGAACTCCGCGCCCGGCAGCAGGGTGGCGACGGTGCGGGTCCCGAACCCGTCGCTGTGGGCCGTACCGGCCAGCGCCTCGACGTCGGCGTCGCTCAGGTGGGTGCAGTGGTCGACGCTGGCCGCGCCCAGCTCCACCCCGAGCTGCACGCCCGGTCCGGGGCCGAGCTGGTTGGCGTGCAGCCGTACGCCCAGCCCGACCGCCTGCCCGCAGGCGAGGATGGCGCGGGCGTGGTCCACGTCGAAGGCGCCCCGCTCGCAGAACACGTCGATCCACTTCGCGTACGGCGCGGCGGCGGCCAGCATCGGTCCGCAGACCAGCCCGACGTAGTCGTCCGGCCGGTCGGCGTACTCGGCGGGGACCACGTGCGCGCCCAGGAAGGTGGTCTCGGGGCTGGTCTCGGCGGCGATCCGCAGTGAGCGGGCCTCGTCGGCGACGCTCAGCCCGTACCCACTCTTGATCTCCATGGTCGTGGTGCCCTGGTGCAGCGCCTCCCCGCGCAGCCGGCGCACGGTGGCCCGCAGTTCGTCGTCGGTGGCGGCCCGGGTCGCGCCCACGGTGGTCCGGATGCCGCCGCCGGTGTACGGCTCGCCGGCCATCCGTGCGGCGAACTCGGCGGCCCGGTCCCCGGCGAAGACCAGGTGCGCGTGGCTGTCCACGAAGCCCGGCAGTACGGCGGCCCCGCCGACGTCGATCCGGTGGTCGGCGGCCGGCGCGTACGCGGCCGGCCCGACCCAGGCCACCCGGTCCTCCTCGACGAGCACGGCCGCCTTGCGGCGGATGCCCAGCGGGTCCGCGCCGATGCCGTTGGTGACCAGCTCCCCGATGTTGTGGACGAGCAGGCTGCTCATGAGGGCGTCACCGCCTCGATCGACGCCGACAGCTCGGCCGGCACGTCGACGCTCAGGTGCCGGCCCTCGGCCACCACCACCCGGCCGTCCACCACGACCTGGTCGACGTCCGCCGCGCCGGCCGCGAAGAACACCCCCACCGGCGGTACGCCGGCGGTGCGGGCGCTGTCCAGCCGTACCGTCACCAGATCGGCGCGGGCGCCGACGGCGATCCGCCCGGCGTCGGCCCAACCCAGCGCGGTGTGCCCGGCGGCGGTGGCGGTGGCGAACAGGTCGACCGGGGCGAAGTGGCCGCGGCGGCGGCTGCGCAGCCGTTCGTCCAGCTCCACGGCGCGGGCCTCCTCGAACATGTCGACCACGGCGTGACTGTCGCTGCCCAGGCTCAGCCGGATACCCGCGTCGGCCATCCGGCGGGCCGGGCCGATGCCGTCGGCGAGGTCCCGTTCGGTGGTGGGGCAGAGGCACACGCCGGTGCGGCTGTCGGCGAGCAGGGTCAGGTCGGCGCTGGTCGGATGGGTGGCGTGGACGGCGGTGGTGTCCGGCCCGAGCACTCCGTGGTCCGCGAGCAGCGCGGTGGGCGTACGCCCGTGCACAGCCCGGCACTCGTCGTTCTCGGCGGGCTGTTCGGAGAGGTGTACGTGCAGCGGGGCCTGCCGGTCGCGGGCCCAGTCGGCGACCGTGCGGAGCTGGTCGGCGGGGACCGCCCGCACCGAGTGCACGGCCGCACCGACCCGCACGTGCGCGTCGGTCGGTGCGAACGCCCCCGCCCGCCGCGCCCAGCCGGCCGCGTCGCCGTCGCCGAAGCGCCGCTGCGGCCCGGCGAGGGGCTGACCGTCCACGGTGGAGGTCAGGTAGCAGGTGTCCAGCAGGGTGAGCCGGACACCGGCGTGTGCGGCGGCCTCGACCAGCGCCGCGCCCATCGCGTTCGGGTCGTCGTACGCGCCGCCGTCGGGCCGGTGGTGCAGGTAGTGGAACTCGCCCACGCAGGTGATCCCGGCGAGCGCCATCTCGGCGTACACCGCCCGGGCCAGCGCCAGGTAGGTGTCCGGGTCGAGCCGGTCGGCGACCGCGTACATCCGGTCCCGCCAGGAGAAGAAGTCACCCCGCCCGTCGTGGGTGCGCCCACGCAGGGCCCGGTGGAAGGCGTGCGAGTGCACGTTGGCCAGGCCGGGCAGGGTCAGACCGGGCAGCGGCACGGCGTCGGCGTACACGTCGAGGCCGGCCGGCGGTCGGCTTCCGGGGGTCAGCGGTGTCACCGCACTGATCCGGCCGTCCTCGACCTCGATCAGCACGTCGGGCGTGGGCTCGGCGTGCGCCGGGAGCCAGGCGTACTCGGCCAGCCAGCGGGTGGGTTTCAGCGGCACGTCAGCTCCTCCAGCACGCGGGCCAGGGCGCGGATCCCCGCCGCGCAGTCGTCGTCGCTCGCGGCCTCGGCGGGGGAGTGCGACACCCCGGTCGGGTTCCGCACGAACAGCATCGCGGTGGGCAGGTGCGCCGCGAGCACCCCGGCGTCGTGTCCCGCGCCGGTGGGCAGCACCGGCGCGTCGAGCAGTCCCGCCAGCCGTCCGGCCAGGTCGTCGTCGAAGGCGACCAGCGGGGTCACCGACTCCTCGGTGAACCCCACCTCCGTGCCGTCGCGGCGGGCCCGTTCGGCGAGCTTGGCCCGGACCGCGTCGACCAGCCCGGTCAGCGTCTCCGGGTCGGCGGCGCGGGCGTCCAGCCAGCCGGTCACCTTCGACGGGATCGCGTTTGTGGCGTTGGGCTCGACGGCGACCCGGCCCACTGTGGCGTGCGCCCCGCGCAGCCGGGCCTCCTTGTTGGCGGCCAGCACCCCGAACGCGTAGGTGAGCATCGGGTCGCGGCGGTCGGCCATCCGCGTCGTACCCGCGTGGTTGCCCTCGCCGACCACGTCGAACCGCCAGCGGCCGTGCGGCCAGATGGCGCTGGCCACCCCGACCGGCGCGTCCGCGTCGACAAGCGCGCGGCCCTGCTCGACGTGCAGCTCCACGAATGCGGCGAACCGACCCAGCAGCTCCGGGCGGGCGCCCGCCGGCTGCCCGCCGAGCGCGTCGGCGAAGCTCACCCCGGCCGCGTCGCGCAGGCCGGCCGCGCGGTCGGCCGGCAGCACGCCGGTGAGCAGCCGCGACCCCAGGCAGGGTACGCCGAAACGCGCGCCCTCCTCCTCCACGAACGCGGCCACCACCAGCGGTCGGACCTCGGTGGCCCCGGCGGCGCGCAGCTCGTCCACGGCGAGGAACGCGCTGACGATGCCGAGCGGCCCGTCGTACGCCCCGCCGTGCGGCACCGAGTCGAAGTGGCTGCCGGTCAGCACGGCGTCCGTGCCCTCGGGGTCACCCCAGTGGGCGAACAGGTTGCCGTTGCCGTCCTCGGTGACCGGCAGGCCGCGCCGCTCGGCCTGGGCCCGGAACCAGGCCCGTAGCTGGAGTTCCGGCTCGGTCAACGCGTACCGCAGGTAGCCGCCGCTGTCGGCGTCCCGCCCGAGGAGCGCGATCTCGTTCCACGACGCCCGGAACCGGCCGGGCAGGTCATCGCTCACGGGTGCGTGCCCTCGGTCATGGGCACCCGGACGCCGGTGCGTTCGGCGACCTCGCGGGCGCTGTCGTAGCCGGCGTCGACGTGCCGGATGACGCCCATCGCCGGGTCGTTGGTGAGCACCCGTTCGATCTTCTGCCCGGCCAGGGCGGTGCCGTCGGCCACGCAGACCTGCCCGGCGTGGATGGACCGGCCGATGCCGACACCGCCGCCGTGGTGGATGGACACCCAGGACGCCCCGCTGGCGGTATTGACCAGCGCGTTCAGCAACGGCCAGTCGGCGATGGCGTCGGAGCCGTCGGCCATTCCCTCGGTCTCCCGGTAGGGACTCGCCACGCTGCCGGTGTCCAGGTGGTCGCGGCCGATCACCACCGGAGCGGAGAGCTCACCGGCGGCGACCATGTCGTTGAAGCGCACGCCCGCCCGGTCGCGCTCGCCCTGGCCGAGCCAGCAGATCCGGGCCGGCAGACCCTGGAACGCGACCCGCTCGCCGGCCAGCTTGATCCAGCGGGCCAGCGACTCGTTCTCCGGGAACAGGTCCAGGATGGCCCGGTCGGTGGCGGCGATGTCGGCCGGGTCGCCGGAGAGCGCCGCCCACCGGAACGGGCCCTTGCCCTCGCAGAACAGCGGCCGGATGTACGCGGGCACGAAGCCCGGGAAGTCGAACGCCCGCTGGTAGCCGCCGAGCTGCGCCTCACCCCGGATCGAGTTGCCGTAGTCGAAGACCTCGGCGCCGGCGTCGAGGAAGCCGACCATCGCCTCGACGTGCCGCGCCATCGACGCGCGGGCCCGGTCGGTGAACTCGGCGGGCTTCGCGGCGGCGTAGTCCCGGGCGTCGGCCAGTTCGACCCCCACCGGCAGGTACGCCAGCGGGTCGTGGGCGCTGGTCTGGTCGGTCACGATGTCGATCTCGACGCCCCGGATCAGCAGCTCCGGGAAGACCTCGGCGGCGTTGCCGACCACCCCGACGCTCAACGCGCGCCGGTCCCGCTTCGCCGCGCGGACCCGCGCGACCGCGTCGTCCAGGCTGTCGGCCACCTCGTCCAGGTACCGGTCGTGCACCCGGCGATCCAGCCGGGTCCGGTCGACGTCCACGATCAGGCAGACGCCGCCGTTCATGGTGACCGCCAAGGGCTGCGCGCCACCCATGCCGCCGCACCCGGCGGTGAGCGTCAATGTGCCCGCGAGGCTTCCCGCGAACCTCTTGGCGGCCACGGCGGCGAACGTCTCGTAGGTGCCCTGGAGGATGCCCTGGGTGCCGATGTAGATCCACGAGCCGGCCGTCATCTGCCCGTACATGGTCAGGCCGAGCTGTTCGAGGCGACGGAACTCGGGCCAGGTCGCCCAGTCGCCGACCAGGTTGGAGTTCGCCAGCAGCACCCGGGGCGCCCATTCGTGCGTCCGCAGCACACCGACCGGCCGCCCGGACTGCACCAGCATCGTCTCGTCCGCGCGCAGGTCGGTCAGCGTACGCACCAAGGCGTGGTACGACGGCCAGTCCCGCGCGGCCTTTCCGGTGCCGCCGTAGACCACCAGGTCGTCGGGGCGTTCGGCCACCTCCGGGTCGAGGTTGTTCATCAGCATCCGCAGGGCGGCCTCCTGCTGCCAGCCACGGGCGGTGAGCTGGCTGCCCCGTGCGGCACGAACGGGCTGGGTCATCTCCGGTCTCCTCCTCATCCGAGGAACAACTGTCGGCGGGCCGCGGAGGCTTCGAACGCCTCCAGGCGGCGCTGGGTGTCGGCCGGCGCGGCGTCGCAGATCGCCTGCAACAGGACCATCGCCAGGGTCATCGGGGCGGTGTGCAGGTCGAAGACGAGTTGGGCGCCGACGGCGGCCGGCAGCACCACGTCGGCGTGTTCGGTGGCCGGGCTGACCGGCGAGTCGGTGATCGCCACGACGCTCAGCCCGGCGGCCCGCGCGTCCCGGAGGGCGTCCAGGGTCTCCCGGGGGTAGCGGGGCAGCACGAAGGCGAGCACGGCCGACGCCCCGGCCTCGGCGGCCTGTTCCAGCCGGTCGGTGAGCAGGCTGCCGCCGTCGTTGAGCACCCGCACGTCGGGGTGGACCTTGGCGGCGAAGTAGGCGAAGTACGCGGCCAGCGGCGCGGCGGCCCGCAGGCCGAGGACCGGCAGCGGCCGGCTGGCCGCCAGCAGCCGGCCGGTCTCGGCGATCCGGTCGGTGTCGGCGAGCTGTCCGGCCAACCGGTCCAGGTTGCCCATCTCGGCGCGTACCGCCTGCTGGAGTTCGTTGGCGGCGTCCGCCGGCCCGCCCGCCGTGCTGGCGGTGAGGTCCCGCAGTCGGCGGCGCAGCGCCGGATAGCCGTCGTGGCCGAGCGCGACGGCGAACCGGGTGACCGAGGGCTGGCTGACCCCGGCCAGTTCGGCGACCTCGGCGGCGGAGAGGTACGCCACGGTCGGCGCGTGCTGCACGAGACAGTGCGCGATCCGGCGCTGGGTCGGGGTGAGCCGCACCCCGTCGAACAGGTCGAGGACCTGCTCGGCCGTCGCCTCGGCAGCGCTGTCATTCACGCTGCGACTCTATGCATGAAAACTTTCAGAGGCAATGGTCGAACTCCTGGGACGTTCCACCAACGTCCGCTCGGCCGACCGGCGGGGGCGCTCAGGTGGCAGTGGCTCTGTAGGATCCGCACGGCGATTTAGTGGAGGAGTGGCATGCAGCCGGAGAGCCCCTACAGGTACACCCACATGTTGGGCGCGTGCCAGATCGGCAAGGCCTGGGCTGCACTGGACGGGGAGGGCCGGTTCGCCACAGTGGCCGTGTTGGACGGGGTCGCCGCGTCCGACAAGCGCTGGCGGGAAGCGTTCGGTAACGCGGCCAACGCGTTGGCGCAGGCCGACGACGGCCATCGGTACGCGGACGCCGACTTCACCGCCGCCCACCCCTGGGCGGCCTACCCGGCGCAGGAGGGCCACGCGCCGCAACGACTCTTCCAGAGCCTCGGCATGGACTACCAACCCGTTGCCGACTCACCGGTCTCGGGGCCGCCGTCGACCTCCTCGCCGGTCTCCGGCGTACCCGAGCAGGTCAGCGGGCCTCCGGTCCCTCGGGCGCCCGAGCTGGTGCACGACATGCCGGCGCTGCCGTGGGCGGTGCACGTCAGCCCGGACTCCGGACAGCCGGTCTCCGCGTCGCCGCACCCGGTCTCCGGCGCGCCGACATCGCCGGCCACGGTCACCTCGTCGCCTCCCGCCCCACGCACGTTCCCGACGAGCGGACCGGGTGGCGACGCGTTCGCCTCGCCCGTCCGTCGCATCACCCCGTCCGCGCCGTCACCCCGGCGTACCGGCCTGTGGATCGGCGTCGCCGCGCTGGTGCTGGTGGTGCTCGCTGGCGCTGGAGGTCTAATCGTCTGGGCCAACGGAGACGACGACCCGAAGGACGTGACCGCCAGCCCGAGCGCCGTCGCCGTGCCGCCGACGATTGCGACCTCCCCGCCACAGTCGCCCGGGGTCGAGCCGCCGCAGGCGGGCACCTGGCCGGCACAGTGGCCGAAGTTCACCGATCGCGACAACGTCAAGACCCTGACCGGGCTGGAAGGCCTCACCTTCCCGGTCAAGGTGCCGATGGACTGGGGCTGCACGCTCGCCGGCCGCGCCGAAGGATTCGTCAAGTACAACTGCGGTACGCCGGCGGGCGGCCCCACGGCGATCGGCGGCGAACTCGTCGTGCGCGACTGCCTGGAGCCCTGCGACACACGGCGGCAGGCGAGCATGCGCCAGGCCGAGGACGCCTGGAGCCTGCAGTGGATGAGTGGCGGAACGAATGTCACGTACGCCGAGTCCAGCCAGTTGAAGATCGACGGTGAGCAGCGCTACGGCCTCGTGATCGTCGCCTACTGGCGGGGCGGCGAGAGCGGCCGGCTCGACCACCAGCTCGTGTTCCGGATGACCGCGCCGGTGGACGGCGCCAACCGGCTCCGTCGCGTCGGCAACTACCTGCGCGACGTCGCCCTGTTCTGATGCCGCCGGCCCGCTACCCGGGCTAGCTGTACTGCCCAGGCGGGTTGGTTGAGGTCGTGTGACGACACGACGTAGATAGACGTGATGACGAAGGCCTCCGGTTGTGGAGTGAAGCTGTCTAGGAACCGCTCAGCGAACCAGGAGGCCTTCGTGTCCCACGCTGACGCCGTTTTGACTCCTCGTGCACGTCTTCGCCTGGCGCGTCTGATCGAGGACCAGGGGTGGCCGGTCGCCCGGGCCGCGGAACGCTACGACGTGTCCTGGCCGACGGCGAAACGGTGGGCGGTGCGCTACGCCGAGCTCGGCGCGGACGGGATGGTCGACCGGTCGTCCCGGCCGCACCACAGCCCCACTCGCACTCCGCAGCCGGTTGTTCGCAAGGTCGTGCACCTGCGATGGAAACACCGCCTGGGGCCGATCCAGATCGCCGGCCGCCTCGGCATGCCCGCCTCGACCGTGCACGCGGTGCTGGCCCGCTGCCGGGTGAACCGGCTGTCACACATCGATCGGCGCACCGGTGAACCGGTGCGCCGTTAGAACACGACCACGCCGGGGCGATGCTGCACATCGACGTCAAGAAACTCGGCCAGATTCCCGACGGCGGGGGGTGGCGTTACGTCGGTCGGGTCCAGGGCGAGCGCAACCGGGAGGCCACCGCCCGCCGCACCGGCACCCGCAACCACCGCTGGGAACCGCGAGTCGGGACCGCGTTCGTGCACACCGTCGTCGAGGACCACTCACGGGTGGCCTACGCCGAGATCTGCGACGACGAGAAAGCTGCCACCGCTATCGCCGTGCTGCGCCGCGCGGTCGCCTGGTTCGCCGCCCGCGGTGTGGTCGTCGAGCGGGTGTTGACCGACAACGGCTCCGCCTACAAGTCCTACGCCTGGCGCGACGCCTGCACCGAACTCGGCGTCACCCCGAAGAAGATCCGCCCCTACCGGCCCAGACCAACGGCAAGGTCGAACGCTTCCACCGCACCCTGACCGACGGCTGGGCCTTCGGCCGGTTCTACTCATCCGAAGCAGCCCGGAGGAAGGCTCTGCCCGCCTGGCTGCATCACTACAATCACCACCGGCCCCACACTGCTACCGGCGGCAAGCCGCCCGTCACCAGGTTGACCAACGCCCCTGGGCAGTACAGCTAGCTAGGGCAGCAGCGCGGGCGGCTCGACCGTCTCCGACTCCGGCCTGTCATCCGGGTCGGTCGACGGCACCGGGGAGGCCGCCGCGGTGACACCCCGCGACACGGGTGTCGCCGCTGGTCCGGCGAGGGCGATGACCAGCAGCGGCAGCCAGGTCACGTATCCGGTCAGCGTGGTCGAGACGTGCGACGCCTCCAGCCACGACACGTGTGCCAAGGCCACCAGGAAGAGCAGCGGTACCGGTTGACCAGCGCCGCAGAGCGCGGCGGCCCGCCGCCACGCCACGAAACACAGCAGCAGGAACGGCACCAGAGCCAGCAGACCGCCGACGACGAGCACTTGGACCATGACGTTGTGTCCATGGTTGAACTGACCTCCGAGCGCGGCGGTGACCGCCGGCTCTTGAAAGGCGTCCTGACCCCACCCGACGACGGGGCTCTCGGCCCAACGGTCGAGCAGCACCGTCCAGATCCGGCCGCGTTCGCTGAAGCTTGCCGGGTCGCTGGTGATCAGGGGCACGACGCCCACCAGCAACGCCCCGGCCACGAACGCCAGCGAGGCCGGCCAACTCCGTCCCCCTAGCAGGCGGATGAGGACGTACGCCCCGATGACCGCCACCGCGGCGACCTGACTGGTCCGCGAACCGGTCCAGACCAGGGCGCCGAGGACAACGCCGAGGCAAGCCCAGCGCAGCGCCGGACGACGGAGGAGGAAGACGAAGGCGACGCTCAGCGCCAGCGCCAGGCCCAGCACGTTCGAGTGCAGGTACGGCCCGGTGAGCAGGCCGCCCAACAACACCTTCTTGTCCCCGGCCGCCTCGCCGGTGAGCAGCGCCACGTCGGGTCGGATGACGGCGAAGAGCATCGAACCGGCGGCGGTCAACCCGCCCAGGACGCCGACGACACCCAGCAGCTCCGGCCTGGGCCGCTGCGCCCAGATCGCCGTCGCCGCGAGCGGGAAGGCAGCCGCGACGGCGCTCGGCGTATGCCCGTGCAGCAGACCACCGATTTCGAGCGCCACGAAGGCGGCGAGGGCGACCGCCAGCCGGCCGTACGAGGTGGGCCGTCGCCGCCAGAATCCGTGCGCGGCCAGGCCGGCGGCCAGGAGCAGGAACAGGAACGTCAGGCCGTCGCCCACCAGGTCGCCGATCGACGAACCGACCACCTCGCGGGAGTTGAACGCCGGCCGGCCCGCGATGAGCAGGTGCATCGTCTGTGCTGACACGATCCGCAGCCACGCCAGGACGATCAGTGCGGCCACCCCGACGGTGCCGACCCCGTGACGGCGTCCCACGCCGATCAGTCGAGCCAGGAGCGACAGCTCCGCCCGCGGGTTCTCCGGGCCACCCTCGGTCCGGTCGGGGGCTGCCGCCGTGAGCTGGCGCAGACGAGTTGTCACCATGGCAATCCTGTTCCGGATGAGTTGGACGTCATCGTCGTACGGCACTGTGAGCATCCGCAGCGACTGCAACTCCGACACGCGCCGGACGCCGACGGCCGCGATGATCATTGTGACGGCGTACCCGACGAGACTCGCCGCCGCCGCCCCGACAGCACCGAACGGTGCGAACGCGAGGAGCGCCGCCACCCCTGCCACCGAGCCCGCGACCAGCGCTGCGGACGACCACCCGGGACGGTTGTACGCGAGGAGCGCCGCCGAGTAGATGGTCATGCAGGTGTAGAGGACGGTGGCGGCGCACAGGATGATGGTCGGCGTGACGGCCGGCTCGAACGCCGCCCCGAAGAACAGCGGCACGGCGACGCTGGCGACGAGCGCCAGCCCCACGCACGCGACCCCGCATGCCAGTACAGCGAGCCGTGCGACCTGCGTGGCCGCGCGGGTGTCCCCGCTGGCCTGGCGTCCCAACAGCATGGACCGGGCCGCGGTGGCGATCACCATGGGGATCTCCGCGACGCTCACGGCGACCGCGTAGTAGCCCAGTTCGCGGGCGCCGATCAGCGGAAGACCGATGATCTGGCCCAGTCGCGCGCTGGACACCGCGGCCAGCACACCGGGCAGGCAGGCCAGGGCGTACCGGATGAGCGAGGCGGTCGGCACGCCCGACGGGCTGTACTCGACAGGCGGCGTCTCACCTGCATCCCGTAGCCGTACCAGCCCGATGACCAGTCCGGCCAGGACCGAGCCGGCGAAGATGAGCCCGGCCTGGTACGCGTTCAGCTCGAACGCCAGGCACGCGACGACCACCAGGCCGGTGCGCACCAGCGCCGGCACCACCTTGACCAGGTTCAACCCTCGGATGTCCGAGTTGCCGGTCAGCGCGCCGATGAACAGGTTGGACAGGACGTGCAGGGGTGCGAACAGCGCCAGGACCAGGAACTCGCGGTACTCGTCGGTGTCCGGGAACAGCACGAGACCGAGCACCGCCAACAGTCCGACGGCGAGCACGCTGAGCGGCGCCATCGCCAGCACGCTGACCCTCGCGGCGGCCCGACTCGACAGGCGCCCCTGCCGGATGTGATAGCTGAGCGAATCCTGCAGTCCGTACGTCCCGATCCAACCCCACACCACGATGGGCAGCGTCAGCGCCGCGTACACGCCCCGGCCCTCCGGGCCGAGCTCACGGGAGAGGAACGGACTGACCAGCAGACCACTGATCGGGATCAACAGGTTCGCGAAGGACGCGGACACCAGTTTGCGCGCGGACATCACGAGCCTTCGCTGGAGATCACGTGGTCGAGCAGGCCGTGCTGGCCGAGCGAGCTGATCAGCTGGTCGGTGAAGCGCTCCTCGGTGAACCGTTCCCGCACCAGGCGTACCGCCTCCGTGGCCATGCCGTCCAACTGCGCCGGGCTGGCCGCGAGAAGCTCGGCGGCGAGCCCTTCGGGCGTGTCGGCGACGCGGACCGCACCGGTCGCTGGTATCCCCTCGCGACCCACCATGGTGCTGAAGACGGGTACCGCATGCGCCAGGAGCGTGAGTGTCTTGAGTTTGACCCCGGCACCGCTCCACAGCGGCACCACCGCCGCCCGGGCCCGAGCCAGCACGGGACGCAGGTCGGGTGCCCAACCCGTGATCTCCAACCCGTCGTGCTCGGGAAGGCTGTGACGCACCGGATCCGTCAGACCCGAACCGACGAGTTCCAGAGTGAACCCGGCCGCCCTCAGCCGAGGCCAACCATCGGCGAGGAACCGCCGCAGACCCAGCAGGTTCGAGTGGTACGAGAAGCTGCTGAGCCAGAGCAGGCGGCCCTCGACCGGACGACGCTGGTACCCGTCGGGCAACGGAACACAGCTAGGCAGCGTGAAGTCGGCGGGGCGGCCGTACGCCCTCTCCAGGCGGGCCGCTTCCTCGTCGCTGGTCACCGAGACCGTCGCCACGTTCCGCAACGCCTGCTCCTCGAAGCGGGTGGAGATCCGCGCGAGGTACCGCGCTCGTAGCTGATGCGCCACGCCGACCACCTCGCCGGCGTCCTGCAAGCTGCTGGCGGCCAGCACGTTGGCCTTGTCCCAGTGCCACCGAAGCGAGGTCCCTCGCAGGTACGCCCCGGCGGCCTCGCCAATGGCCAACCCGGAGCCGACGCGCGCTCGCAGCGCCTCGTGCAGACCTTTGCTGTAGCGGGTGCGGACCCACGGTGGTATGCCGTCGAGCAGCGACTCCTGATAGCGACCCAGTGGCCCGAGTCGGTTCATCCGGTAGGGCGTGGCGTCGAAGGCCCGGACGGTGACGTCGGGCAGGAGGTCGCGCAACTGCGCCACCTGCTCGTCAGTCGTGTCCGGACGGCGGACCACGAACAGGGTGTAGGGCCGGACCGACGCCAGGGCACGCAGCATCATCAGGACGCGGATCGGATCGCCCCGGTCCTGCGGAAGCGGAAAGAAGGTGACGACGACCGTCAGGTCCATGCCACCGACTCCCCGAAGGAGGCCCCGGGCGGGAGGTCGGCGGCATGCCCGGCGAGCGGTCCCCACACGGACAGCAGCCGCTGGGCCTGCAACGCGGGGGAGAACTCCGTCCGCAACCAGGCCCCGAGATTGACGGCCCGCCGCCACCGCTCCTGTGGGTCGCGGATGAGCTGCGCCAACGCCTCGGCCAACGCCCCCGGGTCGTCCGGTGGCACCTGCCAGCCGTCGGCCGGGCCGACCAGCTCCGGGATGCCCGACACGGCGGTGGTCGCGACGGACACTCCCCGACCTGCGGCCTCCATGAGGAAGACAGGAATGCCGTCCAGGTCGCCGTCAGCGGCCTGACGGCAGGGCAGCACCGCGACGTCGGCGTCGGCCAACGCGCTGGTGGCCTCCTGGTGACTCACGGCGCCGTGCAGGGCGACCACGCCGGCGAGGCCCGCCGCGTCCACCCGTTGCCCGAGCGCGGTCCGCAGCGGCCCGTCGCCGTAGACGTCGTACCGTACGTCGAGACCGTCCCGCACCAGGCGGGCCACAGCGTCGATCGCCGTGTCGATCCCCTTCTTCTCCACCAGACGCGCCACGCTGACCAGGCGGGTCACCTTCGCGGCCTCCCGAGGGGAACGCGGTTCGACGATCTCGCCGTCGAACGCGGCCCGTACGACACTGTGGTCGACGGTCGACAGGTTCGCACCGCGCTCGATCAACTGAGCCGCGGTCGCCTGGGAGATCACGAAGAGGTGGCGGAGCAGTTGCAGTCGCCGATTCAGGGTGGCACCGTTCGAGTCGAGGAGGAAGTCGGCGGCGTGCGCCATGGCCGTCGTCGGTACACCGATCCGCCGGCCGACCAGCGCCGCCACAGCCGTCGGCAGGTTGACGAAGTGGGTGTGCACCACATCCGGCCCGAAGTCGCCGACCGGGCCGGCCAGACGGTCCGCGTGGCCTGCCGCGAGGACGGCCCGGGGCAGGTACGACGTACCCAGGACGCGTACGTCCTCCCGGAAGCGGAGCGGCTGCCGCAGAAGCATCCCGGCGGCCTGCCGCACCTCGGTCTTCCGACCGCCCTGACGGGCTACGAACACCTCGACGGTCGCACCGGCAGCCCGGACCGCCTCGATCTCGGAGCCGATGAACGTCTCGCTGTAGCTCGGATCACGAAGGAGCACGTAGGCGATCCGCAGAGTGTGTCCGGGAGCCATGCCTATCGCCCTCTCGCCGATGCCATGCCAGCGAACGCCTCGAAGAAGGTGGCATGAGCCGCCGCGCACTCGGCATCGGAGAGGATACCGGGCGTCGCAGCCGCGCCGGTCGCCAAGTCGAGACGAACCTGGTGGGAACCGGCGAGCGCACGCAACGCCGCGGCGAGCGCCTCCGGCCGGTCGGGTGCGACGAGCAGACCGTTGACTCCGTCGTGGATCCACTCACTCGGGCCGCCGCCCTCGGTCGCCACGGTCGGCCGGGCACGAGCCAGGCCCTGCAGCACGCTCTGGCCGAGGGGTTCCGGCCGGATGGACGCGTGCACGAGCACGTCGACCGAGTCCACGAACGCCGGCACGTCGTCCACGTGCCCGAGGAAGACCACCTGGTCCGCGATGCCCAGTTCGACGGCGAGGGCGCGCAACTGCTGCTCGTACGCGGCCTCGGCGAACAGGGCGGCTCCCGCGAGGTACGCGCGGACGGCCTTGCCCCGGAAGGCGTCGGCGAACGCACGCAGGAAGACGTGCTGACCCTTCCAGTGCTGAAGTCGGCCGACCATCCCGACGGCGCGGACCTCGTCGCGTACCCATGGGCGGGTGACCCGGTCCTTCAGGCCGGTGGGGCTCTGCAGGACGACCCGGCGGGCCGTGGACGGCAGTCGACCGCTGGCGGAGTCGAGCGTCGTCCGGGAGTTGGCGACGATCCCGGCCGCGTGGGGGAGGGCCAGTCGGGTGAAGGCGGCGTGGCCGAGGCGTCCCATGCTCTCGGTGGACACGAGGTCCCGCAGGTGCACCACCAGAGGCACCGGCCGGCCCCGGTTCGCCAGGGCCGCGATGATCGCGGCGGCGGCCGTGTTGGCGTGGATCACATCGGCGGCACGGAACAGCTCGCTGTCGCGCAGAACGCCGCTCGCGGCTCGGATCGATGCGAGGTAGCGGGCTGCCAGCACCGGGCTGCGGCTGCGGGTGCCGCCGACCGGAAGCTGGGGCAGTCGCTTGTCGACTGTCACACCGTGCGCGGCCAGTTCGTCGAAGGCGTCCCCCTCGGGTGGTGTGACGAGGGCAGCGGCCCAGGGCGGATCGGCGGTGAGGAGGCGGGCGAGGGCCAACTCCGCCCCGCCCCGGTGCGCCGTGTGGCTGACGTGGACGATCCGCGCCACCCGCGGTGAGAAGGTCCGCTCAGCGGCACTCATGGTCGATCCAGGTGGTCATCTCGGCGGCGAAACGGGCCGCCGAGAAGGCGACGGCGTGCGCGGCCACCCGGTCGGCTGCGAGTTCCCCGATCCGGCGGACCCCGGCCGCGTGGTCCGCCGGATCGGTCGAGTCCACCAGGAACCCTGTCGAGCCGTCGACCACCGTCTCCAGCAGACCGCCCCGCCGCAGCCCCACGACCGGCGTTCCGCACGCCTGCGCCTCGACCGGGATGATGCCGAAGTCCTCGTGCACCGGGAACAGCAGCGCCCGCGCGCCCCAATAGAGCCGCCGCAGTCGCTCCCGCCCGGGCCGCACCTCGAAGGTGACCGGAACGGTCGCCCGTTCGGCCAGGCGACGAAGCTGCGCCTCCTGCGGACCGGACCCGGCGAGGACGAGCGGCATCCCGGCCGCCGCCGCGACAGCGATGACGAGGTCGAAATTCTTGTACGGGATCCAGCGCCCCACCCCGAGCAGGTAGTCCCTCGCCTGCGCGCGGTCGGCGGTGGGGGCGGCGGCGAACCATTCCACGTCCACCGGCGGATTGATGACCACCGCGTCACGGTGCCAGTACCGCCGGATGCGCGCCTGCACCTCCCGCGAGTTGGCGGCGTAGGCGTGCACGTGGGTGCTGAGGCGGACGTCGATCCCCTGCAGCACCCGCCGGGGCAGCGTCAGCAACGGGTTTGCGCCCCGCCCATCGAAGTCGGGACTCCAGATGTAGCGCGCCGGGGCGTGCACGTAGCTGAGGTGGGTGGTCGACGAGGCGTCGCCCAGCTTGACCGTGTGCGCGAACGCGTGGCTCGACGAGATGACCACGTCGAACCGCCGTCGGCTGAGAGTGCGCCAGACCAGCGGCATCAGGGGCAGCGCGGCTGCCTTGCTGTGCCGCAGCGGCGTCCGGGACAGCCAGGACTCACGAAGCCCCGGCTCGCTGGCGTCCCGGTCCTTCCACAGCACGAACCGTTCGCCCTGCGGCACGAGGTCGGCGATGTGCCGGAACACCTGTTCCGAGCCGCCGGTGGCGCCGAACCACTCGTGCACCAGCGCCACGGAGCGGCCGGTCAGGGTCGCGGGGGTGGCGCGCGCGGTCGGCTGCCGTGGCAGGGATTCGGCGACGTCGAAGTTGGGGCGCGGCTGCTCCGACATGACCATCCACCCATCACCGTGACAACCGGGTCCCCTACGGCCGGTGATGCTACCCGACACCGTGCAGCATGGAGGGTCCCCGAGGCCCTGACCACGCACCGACCACAGGGGACTGGCCTGCCGGTCCGTCGCCTATCGTGGAGCCATGACGGAGGATGTCGGGCTGCTCCTGCGCCGCGCGGGCTTCGGGCCCACGTCGGCCGAGCTGGCAGCCGCGATGCAGGTCGGCTACGAGGCGACGGCACTGCGGATGACTTCCCCGTCGGGTCCGGACATCGGGGCGACGGCGGCCCCGGTGCCGCAACTCGGCCCTGACCCCTACGCCAACCTGTCCAACCCGAGCGACCGGCAGCGGGCGGCAGCGGAGAGGACCCGAGAGGCACAGGCCGAGCAGTTGACGCGGTGGTGGCTAGACCGGATGGTGGTGGCCGACCACCAGGCGGTCGAGAAACTCGTCTTCTTCTGGCACGGGCACTGGGCGACCTCCATCCGCAAGGTCAAGAGCTCGCAACTCATGCTCGCGCAGCACCGCACCCTGCGTCTCGCCCCGAACTTCGCCGACATGGCCCGCCGCATGGTGGTCGATCCGGCGCTCGTGTACTGGCTCGACGGGCAGTACAACACCCGGGACGCCCCGAACGAGAACCTCGCCCGCGAACTCTGCGAGCTATTCATGCTCGGCATCGGGGAGTACACCGAGGACGACGTGAAGGAGGCCGGCCGGGCGTTGACGGGCTGGAGGCTGGACCGGAAGGCCGGACGTCTGGTCCTCGACGAGGATTCTTGTGACGCGGGTAGCAAGACGATCCTTGGCAGCACCGCCAACTTCACCGCCCGCAGCCTCGTCGACCTGCTCTTGCGCCGGCCGGCCTGCGCCGATTTCATCGCGACCCGGCTGTGGTTCCGCTATGCCTCATCCACCGAGCCGATTCCTCCGGCGACGCGCAATCGAATGGTCGCGGCGTTCCCGGTGCCGCACGCGATGCTGCGTGCCCTCTTCACCGACGACGCCTTCCGCGGCACTGCGGGCACGATGGTCAAGCAACCCGTCGAATGGTTGGTCGGCGCGATGCGTCAGGTGGGACTCCGGCCGTCGAGCCTTCCGCGCGACATGCTGATCCAACTCGTCGACGGGCTGGGTGGCCTGGGGCAACGTCCCTTCGCGCCCCCCAGTGTTGGCGGGTGGCCAGCGGGCCCCGCCTGGCTCACCTCCGCGGCCGCCCGGCTGAAACTCAGCCTCGCCGGCAAACTGGCAAGCCAACTGCACCTCGGCCGCCTCAGCCCGGAGGACGTCGCCGGGATGCTCTGCGTCGACCGGTGGACCAACCGGACGTACGCCGTCCTACGGCGGGCGGACAACGCCCGCATCATGGTGACGTTGGGTCTGGTCAGCCCCGAATACGCGGTGACGTGAGATGGATGCCCTGACCCGACGTCGGTTCCTGCTCGCCTCCGGGGTCACCGGAGCGGCTGCGCTGGCGGCCGGCAGCGGCGCGCTCGCGTACTCCCGGCTGCTGAGCGACGCCGACCACGCCGAGGCGCCGGCCGGTGAGACGCTCGTGCTGGTTACGTTGTACGGCGGCAACGACGGCCTCAACACCGTGATCCCGTACGACGACCCGGTGTACCACGACAGTCGGGCCGAGCTCGCGTATCCCGCCGAGCGGACGCTGCATCTGACGGACACGCTCGCCCTGAATCCGGCGCTCACCGGCCTGAAGCGGCTGTGGGACGACAAGCGCCTGGCGATCATCCCCGGTGTCGGCTACCCGCGCCCCGACCGCAGCCACTTCCGGTCCATGGACATCTGGCAGACGGGCTCCCCGGCGAATCCCGTCACCACCGGGTGGATTGGCCGCTGGCTGGACAGCGTCGACGCGCCCGTCGGGACGGCGGTCAGCTTCGAGCCGGTACTGCCGCCGCTGTTGGTGGGGCGACGACGCATCGGCTCCTGCATCAGCTACCAGGGCCTCGACCTGCCACCCTGGATCGACGCCGGCCTGGTTGCCGATCTGGGCAGGCCCGAGCCCGGCGAGCCGGAGATGCAGGCCCGCGGCGCGGCCGCCTACGCCGACCTCCTTGAGCTGCGGCGAGTCGTGCGGGACGCGGACGACGCCACGGGAGCGCCCAAGGCGAACACCGAGCCGCCCGTTCCGGCGACCGGCACGGGCGGCGAGAGCGTCCTCCCCGCCCAGTTGGCGCTCGTCGCGAGGTGCGTGGAGGTGGGCGTTCCCACCCGGGTCTACTCGGTGAGCCTCGGCGGCTTCGACACCCACGCCGACGAGATCTCGACCCAGGAACTGCTGCTGCGGCAGCTCGACGACTCGCTCACGTCGTTCGTCGAGCGGATGGCGGGCTCCGAGGCCGGGCGGCGGGTCACGGTCGTCGTCTACAGCGAGTTCGGCCGCCGGGTCCGTGCCAACGCGTCAGACGGTACGGACCACGGCACGGCGGGCCCGGTGCTCGTCCTCGGCCACCGCGTCACGGGTGGCGTCTACGGGGAGCAGCCGAGCCTCACCGCCCTGGACCAGGGTGACCTGAAGGCCACGACCGACTTCCGCGACGTGTTCGGCAGCGTGCTCGACTCGGTGTTGCAGGCCGACCCGAGCCGGTACTTCGAGGGTTACGAGCCGCGGACGCTGCCGATCCTGGGCACCGGCTGACCCGTCTCGAGACCGTGGATGGACGTCAGCGGCCCCTGGCGCGGAACACCTCGGCGATGGTGCGGAGCACCACCTTGCAGTCCAACCAGAGCGACCAGTTCTCGATGTAGTAATTGTCGAACCGAGCCCGATCGGAGATGGGCGTGTCCCCGCGCAGACCACTGACCTGCGCGAGCCCGGTGAGCCCCACCGGAACCCGGTGCCGCATTGCATAGCGCGGGTACTCCGCGGAGAACTTCTCGACGAAGTGCGGCCGCTCGGGTCGCGGCCCGACCACGCTCATGTCGCCGCGCAGGATGTTCCACAACTGCGGAAGCTCGTCGAGGGAGGTGCGACGCATGAACCGTCCGATCGGGCCGACCCGCTGGTCGTACGCGATCGACCAGTTCGTCTGCGACTCCGTCTCGTCGACCGGACGCATCGAACGGAACTTGACCACCTTGAACGGCCGTCCGTACCGGCCGACGCGCTCCTGGTGAAAGAAGATCCCCGGCCCGCCGTCGAGGAGCGTCGCGAACGCGCACAGCAGCAGCAGCGGGCTCAGCACGATCAGGGCCACGCAGGCGAATAGGATGTCCGATGCTCGCTTGACCGCCCAACGGGGACCGGTCAGGGAAATGTCACCCACTCGCACGATGGGGATGGCCCCGATGTGGTCGGGGTACCCGCCGAGCGAGCGTGAGCCCCACAGGCGCGGCACCTCCCACAGGTCGCACCGCGAGCTGTGCGGCAGCAGGAGGGTCTCCATCAGCACGGACTCCGGGCAGTCCGGGTCGGCGATGACCAGGACCTCGCACTGCAACACCCGGACCAACTTCTCCAGGTCGCTCAGTCCGCCGAGCAGGGGAAGCCCGCTGCCGTCCGGCTGCGCCACGACGTCGACGCAGCCGACGAAACGCAGGCCGTACCGCGGGTAGCGGCGTATCAGCCGGGCCAGTTCGAGGGCGACCGGACCGCTGCCGATGATGATCGCGTTGTGCTCCACCCAACGGTGCTTGCGGACCACGATGGTGAACGCCCTGCTGAACGCCCGACCGACTATCACCAGACCGGCGGAGATGGCGACGCCGCGCATGAAGCCGCCGACGTACTCGACCGAGGAGTGACGCTCCGCCGCGATGATGGCCACCACGGCCGCCGAGGCCAGCAGTCGGCCAGCGATGCTCGGCAGCTCGTCGAGGAAGCTCACATGCCGGCGGGCCTGGTAGAGCCCACCGGTGGCGAAGATCGCCATCGTGAGTCCGGCGTTGACGAGGGTGCCGCGCCAGTAGCTCTGCGAAAGCAGTAGTGGGAAGAGCAGCGCCATGACGTCGATCGGAAACGTGATCATCCAGGCTCGCAGCCGCCGGGTCCAGGACGATGTCCGGGACCCGGCGTACGGCAGCACAGCCGTCGTGTCCAGGCCCGACCCCGGCCTGGGTGTGGGAACGGTCCTGGCCGCGCCGGCCACCGGTGGCTCGACTGCCGTCACCGGCGGCCCCGTCTCCCGCACGTGTGTACCTGATCCGCTGGAACGGCTTGTCATCGCGTGACCTGACATGGTCGACCCTTTCCCCCGATATCCTTCGGCCGGCTGTTGGGCCGGGCCAAAGAACCGAAGGCAGAATACGACCGGGGCAGATCCGTCGGCATTGGACGAAGAGTTTAATCCATGTATCTACTTCGCTGCTGTGGTGATCTCCGCGGCAGAGTCGCGACGAACCGCGTCGAAGACACGGGCGGCCCGGGCCTTGTCGACGACCACGATGCTCTCGCTGCCCACCTGGCCGGTGCCCTTGGTGGGACAGGTGAAGAATCCGAGCTGGCCGCTCCGAAGGTGCCGCAGCTCCATCGCGAGATCCACGAGGGACATCGACTTGTCAACCGCGACTGCGTCGGCAGTTGCCCGGACGAACGAGTTGAGCTTCGTGGGACTGGCGAGCGTGCCGCCGGAGGCGGCCTTGTCCAGGATCGCCTTGATGACCTGTTGCTGGTGCTTGATCCGGCTGAAGTCGCCGTCGGCGAAGGCGTAGCGCTCGCGGGCGTAGTCTAGTGCGGTCGCCCCGTCCATCGTCTGCGGCCCCGCGGCGAACTCGCGCCGCCCGTCTGGATTCAGTGAGTGCTTCGACGTGAACGCCTTGTCGACGGTGACGTCGATGCCGCCGAGGGCGTCCACGATCTCCTTGAAACCC
This sequence comes from Micromonospora sp. WMMD729, assembly GCF_049315225.1. Taxonomy (NCBI): domain Bacteria; kingdom Bacillati; phylum Actinomycetota; class Actinomycetes; order Micromonosporales; family Micromonosporaceae; genus Micromonospora; species Micromonospora sp. WMMD729. Next base: position 989,738 of record NZ_CP186059.1, read on the forward strand.
GCGAAGTCGACCATTGCCACGTGGTCGACGCGTACCCCGGTGAACTTCTCGATGGTCTGCACCATGAGGGGAACGCCGCCCCACGCGAACGCCGCGTTGATCTTGGCGTCCCGACCGCCGCGCCCCTGCGGCGATTCCGGCACGCTAACCCAACTGTCGCGGGGAATCGCGATGAGTTGGGCGCTCTGCCGGTCCTTCGGAAGATGGGCCAGGATGATGGTGTCGGTTCGGGAGCCGGAGCTGTTGTCCGGGTCGCGTGAGTCGCTGCCCAGGATCATGATGTTCATGGCGCCCTTCGCGACGACCTGGGGCCGAGATGCCTCCGGCACATCCCCGAAGGCGTCGACCCGTTCGATCCCCGAGCTGATCGAACGGTAGTAGAGCCCACCGGCGACGACGCCGCCACCGGCGATCAACGCCAAGACCACGACGGTGATCAGGACGATCTTCCGCCACCGGCGACGCCGCGGAGGCGCGCCCTCGGTCGGCTCAGTCGACTCGGTCGGCGGCTGCGCCTCGATGGACCGGGTCTCGGGCTCCACGTGCTCCTGGCGATACTGCATGCGGCGATGCTACTGACTGCGGTCCACGCCATGTACCCCCGTCCGTGCCGTCGGATCCGGACTCTCGACCCACAGATCCGACGACGATCGTTGCCACGCAAAACGATCCTCGCCGCACGGTGGTGTTCCAGGGAGGACGGCAGTGCGGCACTCGCTCCGGGACGATGCTGGACAGGATGCCCGTCTCCCATCGCCGACGCTCCTCGTGTCAGCATCGACTGGTGCGGCTGATCTCGATACACACGTACCCCGTCAAGGGTTGTCACCGGCTCGACCACGACGGCGCGTTCGTGCAGCCGTGGGGCCTGGCCGGCGACCGGCGCTGGATGGTGGTGGACGCCGACGGCGTCGGCGTCACCCAGCGGGACACGACCCGACTGGTCGGCCTGCGGGCCAGCGTGCGCCCGGGCGGCCTGGTGCTGCGCGCCGACGGGCGGCCCGACCTCGACGTGCCGGAGCCGACCGGCGGCGACCCGGTGCGGGTGCGGACCTTCCGCAGCCGGACCACCTCCGTCCCCGCGCTGCCCGCCGGCCCGGCGGCCGACGCCTGGCTCGGCGCCCTCCTCGACCGGCCCGTCCGGCTGGTCTGGCTGGCCCACCCGACGCGACACCTGGCCGCCGCCGACCGCGAGTACGACACCGGCGACCAGGTCAGCTTCGCCGACGCCTACCCACTGCTGCTGACCAGCACCAGCTCCCTCGACGCCCTCAACGGCTGGCTCGCCGACGCGGGGGAGGACCCGGTGCCGATGACCCGGTTCCGGCCCAACCTGGTCGTCGACGGCGCGCCGGCCTGGGCCGAGGACGGTTGGGCCGGCCGCTCGCTGCGCGTCGGCGACGTGCGGTTGCGCGCCGCCGGGCCGTGCGACCGCTGCGTGGTCACCACCACCGACCAGGAGACCGGGGTACGCGCCAAGGAGCCCCTGCGCACCCTCGGCCGCCACCGCAACATCCAGCAGAAGCTCCTGTTCGGACTGAACGTGGTGCCCGTCGACAGTGGACCGGTACGGATCGGCGACCCGATCGTCATCGAACCCTGACCGGCGAGCGGTGGACTCGTCACCGTCCGTCGATGCTCTCTTAGCTTTCGCTTAGCCACCTTGTTCCGCCACCCGCCGGTCCGGCAGCATCGCGACGTGACCGACGGAAGCGCTCCCGGCGGCGTCGAGGGTCCCGCCGTCGCCGTCAAGGACGTCGACATCGACCTCGACCTGGACCGTGCTCCGGCCGACCCGCCCGCGTCCTCGTCCGGCCCGGTGCCGTGGCTGGTCGCCACCGGCGTCACCGTGCTCGCGGCGGCGCTCGGACTCACCCTGGCCCTGCGGTCCGGCTCCACCCCGGCCTGCGCCGCCGGGCGGACGCTCGCCGCCGCGCCACCCACCGGCACCGCCACCCACAGCGGCAAGGCCACCTTCTACGACTCCCAGGGCGCCGGCGGCAACTGCTCGAACCCGGCCGCCCCGGCCAACCGGCTCTACGTCGCGCTCGGCCCCACCGAGTACGCCGCAGGCGCCGCCTGCGGCGGCTTCCTCGACGTCACCGGCCCGAAAGGCACCGTCCGCGTCCTGATCATGGACCAGTGCCCGGAGTGCGAGCCGGGACACCTCGACCTGTCCCGGGAGGCGTTCGCCCGGATCGCCGACCCGGTCCAAGGGCTCGTCCAGGTCACCTACCGCGCGGTGGTCAACCCGCCGCTGCCCGGCCCCCTGACCTTCCGCATCAAGGAGGGCGCGTCGCAGTTCTGGTTCGCCGTCCGGATCGGCAACCACGGCAATCCGCTGCGCTCCGTCGAGGTACGCCAGGGCACCAGCGGCCCGTGGCGGGCAACCGCCCGGCAGGACTACAACTACTGGCTGCTCGCCTCCGGGGCGGGCCCCGGCCCGTACAGCGTGCGGGTCAGCGACGTGTACGGACACCGGGTCACCGTGTCCGGCATCCGGATGGCACCGGGCCAGGTGCAGACGAGCGTGGTGCGGATGTACGAGCGGGGCGCCGTCGCCACGACCTCGCGCCCGCCCGCGACGGCCCGCCCGCCGGCCGCCCGACCCAACGGCACTCCGACACCGGCCCGCCGCTCCGACAAGGTGGCCGTGGCGAGCGCGCCGGCCACGCCCGCCGCCGACAAACCCGCCACCCGCCCGGCCGGCGCGACCGCCCGTTGGTGCGGCTGAGTCGCTCGCGGTAGCGGCCTGGCCTCCTGGCGGTCCGGCCGGGGCTCCTGGCGGCCCGGCCTGGTAGCTGGTGGTTCGTCAGGCGCTCGGTGTCAGGTCGAGCCACATGAGGATCTCGTCGCGGTCGTCGCCCGGCGCCACCCGCAGCGCGCCCGGCAGGCGGCCGATCTCCCGGTACCCGAGGCGGCGGTAGAACCCGTCCAGCCCCAACCCGTCGCGCACCGTCACATGCAGCGCCTCGTGGCCCAGCTCGCGGCCCAGCCGGGCGGCCTCGCGCATCAGCGCCGACCCGTACCCCGCGCCCTGGGTGTCCGGGTGGACCATCACCCGCTTCAGTACACACCAGTGCGCCTTGAGTCCGAACCGGTTGTCGCAGAAGATCAGCACCGCGACGGGCCGGTCACCCTCGTATCCGACCAGCAGCCGGTCCGGTCCGTCGGCGATGCCCGCGAACGTCGGGTCGGCGATCGTACGGACGTCAGTGGTGGTGACCGGCGGGACGAAACCGACCGCGCCACCGGCGTTGCTGACATCCAGCCAGAGGGCGACGATCTCGGCGCGCAGCCGCGGGGTCAGCTCGGGATCCAGGACGAAGCGCAGACTCACGCGCCCATCCTGCCTGGTGAGCATGGCAAAGTCGGACGACCGTGACGCGGTCGACAGCCGATCTGTTGTGGGGCCGACGGGATTCGAACCCGCACTGGTGCGGACCTAAACCGCATGCCTCCTGCCGTTGGGCTACGGCCCCCTAAAACTGAACTCCACCAGCTTCCACGGCCATTCTGGCCGACGAGGCAGCCGTCGACCTATCCGGAAACCCGTTGGAGTAACCGCCTCAGGATCGTAGACCACCTCGGGCGTGGCGGGTGCAGTCCGTCGTTGGCCAGCGTACGTGGAGGTCTGGCTGTGGCAGTTCGGGCACAGCAGCCGCAGGTTGCAGGGCCGGTTGTCGAGGAAATCTCCGTTGATGTGATCGACGTGCAACGTCAGTGGTCGTCCCTGCCATGTCGAGCCTGTCCCGCAGACCTCGCAGTCCTCGGGAAGACCGATAGTCACCAGGGCGCGCTTGAGGCGGAATCCAGGGATGCGCCGGGAGCCCTCGGGCAGCACGACCATCAGCTCGATGGGGGACAGCCGGCGCCACCGTACGCCCCGGTTGTGTGCCTGGCCGGTGAAGTGCGACGTGTCGATGCCGAACTTCTTGAGCTGGCGGCTGATGTGCGCGTGCGAGCCACCGCTGACGCGTACGCCGAGCAGCCGCATCACCTCGGTGATGCTGCGGGAGGCGGCGGCCGCCTCGGCGAGCAACTCCGGTGTGTATTTGTATCGGACCATTGACGGACGGTAGCGGCCGGGTGTGACGGTTTTCAGTCGAGCCCGAGGTCGCGGCGGAGCTTGGCGACGTGCCCGGTGGCCTTGACGTTGTAGAGCGCCCGTTCGATCTTGCCGTCGCCGTCGATGACGAACGTGGAGCGGATCACGCCGGTGACGGTCTTGCCGTACAGCTGCTTCTCGCCGTACGCGCCGTACGCGGTGAGCATCGACTTGTCCACGTCCGACACCAGCGGGAACGTGATGGCGTCGCGGTCGCGGAACTTCGCCAGCTTCTCCGGCTTGTCGGGGGAGATGCCGACGACCTCGTAGCCGGCCGCCTGGAGCGAGGCGAGCGAGTCGCGGAAGTCGCAGGCCTGCTTGGTGCAGCCGGGGGTCATCGCGGCCGGGTAGGCGTACAGGACCACCTTGCGGCCCCGCAGGTCGGCGAGGGAGAGCTGGTCGCCGGTGTCGGTGGGCAGGGTCCAGTCGGGGGCGGGGTCACCGGGGGCGAGACGATCGGGCGCGGTCATGGCCCCGACCCTACCGCCGGGCGTACCGGTGTCGGCGTCGGCGGCGCGCGTCGGCTCGTCTTCCTGGAAAGCGCGGTGTCCCCGGCTCCCGGACACCCCGACATCAGGGAAAGCGAGTCGATCAAGCCAACGGTAAAGGTGATCAAGGCCATGCGTTGTTGCCAGACTCTGGCAACAACAAGTCTTAGGAAATAGGCTGACCCCCGCCGGGTCCGGACGGGTCCGCTGACGCGTGGGAGGTCGCGTGGAAACACTGGCGATGCACATCTCGAACGGGATCATCGACGGTCCGGTGGCAGCGGTCTTCGCCGCGCTCGCGCTCGTCGCGCTCACCTACTGCGTCCTGCGCGGCCGGCGGGACCTGGACGACCGGCTCGCCCCGATGGCCGGCCTGGTGGCGGCGTTCATCTTCGCCGTCCAGATGCTCAACTTTCCGATCTTCACGGCGGGGGTGAGCGGTCACCTGCTCGGTGGCGCGCTCGCCGCGATGCTGGTCGGGCCGTGGGTCGGCGCGCTCTGCGTGGCCGTGGTCCTCGTCGTGCAGGCTCTGATCTTCGGTGACGGTGGGGTGGCGATGCTCGGCCTCAACATCACCAACATGGCGCTGCTCGGCACCGCCGCCGCGTACCTGTTGATCTCGCTGCTGCTGCGGGTGCTGCCCCGCACGCGGGCGGGCCTGGCGGTGACCGCGTTCGTCGCTGCCCTGGTCAGCGTGGTGGTCGCGTCCCAGGGCTTCGTCCTGCAGTACTGGCTGGGCGGCACCACCGACCTGGGCGGCAACCTGGCCGGTCTGGCCGGCACGATGGCCGGTGTCCACCTGCTGATCGGCATCGGCGAGGGCCTGATCACCGCGACCACCGTGCTCACCGTCGCGAAGGTCCGCCCCGACCTGGTGTACGCGCTGCGGTCCCTGCGTACCTCGACCACCACCCCCGCCGTCCCGGTCTCCGGAGGTGTCCGATGAAGAACCGTTCCTGGGCCTTCCTGGCCGGTGGCCTGCTGGTCGCCCTGCTGCTCGCCGGCGTGGTCAGCAACTACGCCTCGTCGCACCCGGACGGGTTGGACTCGTCCCTGCTCAAGGGGTGCACCGTCGACGCCGATGACACCATCGTCGGTGGCAGTTGCCCGGCGCAGCAGGCCAAGGACCACGAGTTGGGCGACAGCCCGCTGGCCGACTACGGCGTGCGGGGCGTGGAGAACAGCTTCCTCTCGACCGGCCTCTCCGGGGTGCTCGGCGTGCTGGTGACCTTCGCCATCGGCCTCGGCGGCTTCTGGCTGCTGCGCCGCCGGGACACCGGGTCGGACACGGGCGACGGCGGCACGTCCGCCGAGGGCACGGCGGTCGCCGCCGGGCGCGGCCGCACCGGCACGAGCGGCTGAGCAGGGGGTACGCGATGGGCGCCGGTCACGGGCACGTGCTGTACCGCGAGTCGGCCTCGCCGGTGCACCGGCTCCCGCCCGAGGTCAAGATCGTGGCGATGGTGGTCTTCACGGTTGCCGTGGTGGCCACCCCGCGCGAGGCGTTCTGGGCCTTCGGGGCGTACGCCCTGCTGGTGGCGGTGGTGGCGGCGCTGGCCCGGGTCGGGCCGCGCTGGCTGCTCAGCCGTGCGTTGATCGAGCTGCCGTTCGTGCTGTTCGCGGTCGCGCTGCCGTTCCTCGGCGCGGGCGAGCGGGTCGAGGTGCTGGGTCTGCGGCTGTCCGAGGACGGCCTGCACGGCGCGTGGAACATCCTGGCCAAGGGCACTCTCGGTGTCCTCGCGTCGCTGCTGCTGGCCGCGACGACGACCACCCGGGATCTGATCGTCGGGTTGGACCGGCTGCACTGCCCGCAGATTCTCACCCAGATCGCCACGTTCATGCTGCGCTACCTCGACGTGCTGGTGGGCGAGGCGCGGCGGATGCGGGTGGCGCGCATCTCCCGGGGTGACGACCCGCGCTTCCTGTGGCAGCTCCGTGGCTTCGCCGCCGGCATCGGCGCGCTGTTTCTGCGGGCCTTCGAGCGTGGTGAGCGGGTGTACCTGGCGATGCTGTCGCGGGGCTACACCGGGCGGATGCCCGCGGTGTGGCAGGGCGACGGCGCCGCGACCGCCGGTCAGTGGCTGGTCGCGGCGACCGTGCCGGTGGTGGCGGCCTCCATCGCCGCGACCGCCGTCGTGCTGACATGATCGGAGTCGTGCAGACCGCCCTCTCGCTGGACGTTCGTGGCCTCCGGTACGCGTACCCGGACGGGCATGTGGCCCTGCACGGCGTGGACCTGGCGGTGCCGCGCGGCGAGCGGGTGGCGCTGCTCGGCCCCAACGGGGCCGGCAAGACCACGCTGGTGCTGCACCTCAACGGCATCCTCACCCCGGCCGAGGGCAGCGTGAGCGTGGGTGGTCTGACGGTCACCCCGGACCGGGCGACGCTGGGCGAGGTGCGCCGCCGGGTGGGCATCGTCTTCCAGGACCCGGACGACCAGCTCTTCCTGCCCACGGTGGCGGAGGATGTCGCGTTCGGGCCGGCCAACCTGGGCCTGCGCGGCGCGGAGTTGGCGGACCGGGTCGACGAGGCGCTGGCCGCCGTGGGGATGAGCGAGCACCGGGACCGGGCCCCGCAGCACCTCTCCTTCGGGCAGCGCCGCCGGGTGGCGGTGGCGACGGTGCTGGCCATGCACCCGGAGATCCTGGTGCTGGACGAGCCCTCGTCGAACCTGGACCCGGCGGCCCGCCGTGAGCTGGCCGAGATCCTGCGGGGCCTGCCGGTGACCCTGCTGATGGTCACCCACGACCTGCCGTACGCGGCGGAGCTGTGCGAGCGTTCGGTGATCCTGGACGGCGGCCGGATCGTCGCCGACGCTCCCACCCGTACGCTGCTCGGCGACGCCCCCCTGCTGGCGAAGCATCGCCTGGAGCTTCCGCACGGCTTCACCGCGCATCCCTAGGCGCGTACCTGGAACCTGTCCCGGTCGATGACCCGGTTGTCGAGGAAGAACGACTGCAGGTCGGAGCCGCCGAGGCTGTTCTCGGCTGCGGGGATCATGCACGCGCTGTAGCCGCGGTTGGTGGTGCTGCGGTGTTCCTCCAGCCAGGGCACCTGGCAGTTGAGCCGTCCCAGCCGTTTGGTGTCGAAGCGGAAGGTGAACCCGGCGGGGTTGGCGGCGGCGCCCTGGGTGGTGACGGCGAAGGGGTACTCGTCGCAGGTGTAGCCGGTCGGGCGGGGGTAGCTCGCGCCCTCGGGGCAGGCGACACGGCGGTTGGCGTCCCTCAGTGCGCTGTCGGTCGTGCGGGTGAGCAGCGACGGCAGGTCGGTGGTGTGGATGGCGTTCCGGACATGCGCGGCGTACATCGGGTAGCGACTCTCGGGGACGTCGAGGGTCGGGACGAAGTCCTGGTTGGCGCAGCCCGCAGCGCCACCCGGCAGGGCGTCGTCGCAGCGGTGACCCGGGTAGTTGGTCCAGAGGGTGAGGGTCACCTTGTTGGCCGTCGCCGGGTTGACGATCCAGAACCCCCAGTCCGAGCTGGCGCCCCAGACCTGGCCGGGCAGGCTGGTCGAGGTGAAGGTCGCCGTACCGGACAGACTGCTGAACGGGCTGCCGGTCGGCGGGGTGCCACCCACGAGGGAGCAGTTGAACATGCAGTCGGGGACGGACCAGAGCGTCGGCGTGCCGAGCACTCCCCAGGCGTAGGTCGGGGTGTAGTCGAAGGACTGCGTCCACCGCAGTTCTCTGGCTTGCAGCGTGACCATGCTGGAGTAGTTGAAGTAGATCTCGCCCACCACGGTGCCGCCCTGGGTGAGGATCACCTGGTAGACGCCACTGGACGCCTTGCACATCACGAAGCGGGACAGGTTGGCCCACGCGCCGTTGCCACATCCGGCCGGCGCTGCGGCGGACGCGGCCTTCGTCCGGGCGGAGGCGGGCGGGCTCACCCCGAGCCGGAGGCAGCCCAGGGTCCCGTCCGGTGCTCCCGAGGCGGTGCATCCCGCGGGCGCCTCCACCTTCGCGGGTGCCGCGTCCACCGGGCTGACCGGCAGGGCCGTGCCCGCGGCCAGGAGCAGTCCGACGCCCAGGCGGGCGAGCCATCTCGACGGCGATGTTTTCATCGATACCTCCAGAAGAATCGATTGCCGCGGGCAGTCTGGCCCGGGCGGTCTTCCGGAGGTCCGGTAATCCGTACATCGCCGTACACCGGCGAACGCCTGTGGGACGTCAGGGAGCCGGCACGGTGGAGCGGGCGGCGGCCCGGGAGGCCGCGTGCAGCCGCAGGACGCCGGCGGCCGTCGCGCCGACGCCGGTGATCAGGACCACCGCCACCATGATCCGGGCGAGGTGGGGCGACCAGGGCACCGGGGCGACGGACCGGGCGAACACGGCGGCGTTCGCCACCCCGGCGAAGAGCGCCAGGCACGCCCCGGCGAGGGCCACCGCGAAGTCGGCTGCCGGGCGGCGGGTCAGCGCGTACCAGCCGGCGGCGACCGCGCCGAGACCGGTGAGCAGCGACCAGATCTGCCCGGACAGCAGCCCGGCCAGCACCCCGCCGACGCCCTGGGCGCCCGCGTCGATCTCCCGTCCCACCGGGTAGGCGACCGCGACCGCGCCGCCGACGACGAGCAGTGCGCCGAGCGCGGCCAGTGCCCGGGCGCCGGCGGGCGCGGCGGCGGCGAGCAGGCCGAGCGCGCCCACCGCGAGGAGTCCGACGATGCTCACCGCCCACCAGGTGTACGCGTCCGGCGGCGGCACCCAGTCCAGGGTGCCGCCGATCGTCAGCGGGCCGGTGCCGTCGCGCAGCGGCACCGTCCAGTCCCGGACCCGATGCTCCTGCTCCGGCGCGGCGCGGACCTGGGCCGGTGGCGTCGACTCCGGCCACCGCGCGCGCTGGTCGTGCCAGCGTGCGGTCACGCCGTCGGCGATGCGCCGCCAGGTCGGTGGCGCGGCCGGGTCGGCCTCGGCCGGGAGCGCCGTGTCACCGGCGAGGGTCCGGTTCAGGTACGTGGCGGGGGAGCGGGTGTTCTCGAAGACGCCGTCGGGGCCGATCCGCAGGTACGGCTCGCCGGAGTAGCCGATCACCTCGACCGCCCGGCCGGTGTCGTTCGTCAGTTCCAGGCGGGCGCCCGCCTCGATGACCCGTACCGCGAGGCCGGGCCGGGCGGGCGTGACGCCGGTGACGCGGGCGCGGTAGTCGGTGCCGTCCGGGGCGTCCGCGCCGTGCGCGGCGGCGGGCGCCGCGGTGAGCAGCGTCGCCGCGCACGCGGCGGCGGCGACGAGGCCGGCGCGCGCCAGGGCGGTACGGATCACTTGCCGGCCGCCGCCACGGCTGCGGTGAGGCCCTGCGGGGTGCGGTCGGCGAGCGGCTGACCGTTGACCAGGATGGTGGGTGTGCCGGTGACGTCGCTGCGGCTGGCCTCTTCGGTGACGTGCTCGGTCCACGTCTTGTACGTGCCGTCCTTCACGCAGGTGCCGAACGAGCCCCGGTCCAGTCCCACGCCGACGCCGATGTCGATCAGTTCGTCGTCGCTGAGCCCGGCGCTGCCCTCGGGCGGCTGCTTGGCGAAGAGCGCCTTGGCGTACTCGCGGAACTTGCCGCCGGCCGCCGCGCAGCCGGACGCGGCCGACGAGCGGGTGGAGTACTCGGTGCTGGAGAAGCGGTTGAGGTACGCGACGGGGTGGTACACGACCTTCGCCTTGTTCTCGGACGCCAACTGCTCCAGCGTCGGGCCGCTGCTCTGCTCGAACTGGTTGCAGACCGGGCAGAGGAAGTCCTCGTAGACGTCGACGGTGACCGACCCGCCGCCGGTGACGATGCCGGTGCCCGGCCCGTTGGCGCCGGGCGGGGTGGTGAAGGTGTCCGAGCGCTGGCTGGACCAGACACCCCAGCCGATCAGGCCGGCGATGACCAGGACGGCGACGGCGGCGGCGGACACCCAGATCGTGCGGCGGCGGCGCCGTTCGCGGGCCAGTTGCTCGCGGACCACCCGGGCCGCGTCCCGCTGACCCTTGCGACTACTCATCCTCGTCCTCCACGGCGGGTTCGGCGGACAGCCACCCGTCCACTGATACGGGCGTACGCGGCCAGATCAGCAGGAATCCGGCCAGAATCAAGAATCCCAGGTCCCGCAGGATCTCCGGGAGGTAACTCGGTGCCTGCCCCTCGGCGAGCTGACCGCCGCTGCCGAAGCAGCCGCAGTCGATGGCCAGGCCACGCGTCCAGGCCGAGGAGATGCCGGCGATGAAGACCAGCAGCAGGGCGGTCGAGATGGCTGCGCTGAGCCGGGTGGCCAGCCCGAGCAGCAGGAGCAGGCCCAGGGCCAGCTCGACGAAGGGCAGCGCCGCGCCGAGCACGGTGGCGGCGTCGTACGGCAGCACCTGGTACGCGTTCACGGCCCGACCCGAGGCGGCCAGGTCGCCGACCTTCGACGCCCCGGCGACCAGCCAGACGGCGGCGAGGCCGAGGCGGGCCGCCGTGCCGAGCCAGGGCCGGACGGCCGCCCACCGGCCGACCCGCGTGGGGGGTGCAGTCACGCTCATTTGTCGTCCCGTCTCCGCCAGAAGTTCCGGGCTCAGCCGGTGCGGGCGTCGTCGACGGCCTCGACCAGCTCGTCGCGGGCCCGGGCGACCCGGGACCGGATGGTGCCCACCGGCACTCCCTCGACGGCGGCGGCCTCGGCGTACGAGAGACCGAGCAGTTGGGTGAGCACGAACGCCGCCCGTCGCTCGGGGCTCAGCCGGCGCACGAGGTCGTTGGCGCCGAGCTGCCCGGCCGGGTCGGGGTGCGGACGGTCGGTGTGCGCGTTCGCGGCCAGCCGCTCGTCGAGGCGACGGCGGCGGATCACCGTGCGGAGGTGGTCGGCGCAGGCCCGCCGGGCGATGCCGAGCAGCCAGGTACGGGCGCTGGACCGGCCCTCGAACGCGGGCAGCGCCTTGAACGCCCGCAGGTACGTCTCCTGGGCGAGGTCGTCGGCGCTCCCCGGGCCGACCAGGGCGGCGACGAAGCGCCAGACCTCGGCCTGGGTCAACCGCACGAACACGGCCTGGGCGGTGGGGTCGCCGTCGCGCGCGCTCAGCGCCGACCGGGTCGCCGGGTCCGGGGTGGCGTCACCGGACGGACCAGCGGGACCGCTGGGGCCGGCGGGGCCGGTGTCACGCGGGACGGGGATCACGACACACCAGGTTACGCGGCGCCGGGTGTGACGTCAGGGTCCTTCGGCCCTTGGATGGTCTGCGACACGTCGGGAACTTTTCCCCGTCCTCGGTCGACTACCTGCTCATGACACGCGACCTGGCCCGCGCGGCGCTGGCGGCTGAGCGGAATTGAGCCGCCCGACCGACTCGGCTCGCCGAGATCCAGTGGGGTCGGCGACCATGGCAGGCATGACTGTCGCCCCCCGCCGCTGGGCCGCCCGGTTGGCTGCCGCCGCCGGCCTCCTGGTCACCGTCGTCGCCCTGTTGATCGCGCCGGCCACTCCGGCCAGCGCACACGCGGTGCTGTCCAGCAGCAGCCCGGCCGCCTCCTCGGTGGTGCCGAACAACCCGTCCGAGGTGGTGCTCACCTTCAGCGAGTCGGTGCGCAAGGTCCCCGACAAGGTCCGGGTGATCGCTCCCGACGGTTCCCGGGCCGACCGGGGGGAGCCGTCGTTCGAGGGTGCCGTGGTGACCATTCCGGTGGACCCCGCCGCAGGCCGTGGCACCTACCTGGTGAGCTTCCGGGTGATCTCCGCCGACAGCCACCCGGTCTCCGGCGCGTTCACCTACTCGGTGGGCGCGCCCTCGACGCCGCCGGTTGACTCCGGCAACGACAGCCGGGCCAACCCGGTGGTGGGCACGGCCGTGAAGGTGGCCAAGTTCCTCGGGTACGCCGGTCTGGTGCTGCTGGTCGGGCCGGTCCTGGTGCTCGCCGCGCTGTGGCCGCAGCGGCTCTCCCGGCGGGGGCCGAGCCGCCTGGCCTGGGCCGGTCTCGGCCTGACGGCGCTGGCCACCCTCGCCGACCTGTGGTTGCAGGTGCCCTACACCGCCGGCGGTGGCCTCTTCGACGTGACCGGCGCGGGGTTCGGCAGCGTCTTCGGCAGCACCTTCGGCGCCGCCCACCTGGTCCGGCTCGGTCTGCTGGCCGCAGCGGCGTTCCTGCTGCGGCCGTTGCTGGACCGGCCGGCCGGCCGCACCGACGCGATCATCCTGGCGGTGCTCGGCGGGGCCGCCCTGCTGACCTGGCCGCTGGCCGGGCACCCGGCTGCCTCCCCGGCGCCGGCCGTGTCCGTGGTGGTCGACGCGGTCCACCTGGGCAGCATGGCGGTCTGGCTGGGCGGCCTGCTGATGCTCGCGGTCTTCCTGCTGCGCCAGGCGGACGAGCGGGAGTTGAGCGCGATCCTGCCGATCTGGTCGCGCTGGGCGGCGCTCGCCGTCTCGGCGCTGCTGCTGGCCGGCACCGTGCAGGCGTTGATCGAGGTGGCGACCCCGGATGCCCTGTTCAGCACCACGTACGGGCGGCTGCTGCTCGCCAAGATCGGGCTGTTCGCGATCGTGATCGCCGTGGCCGCGTACTCTCGGCACCTGGTCCGTCGGCGGGTGGCCGCGCAGCGACCGGTGCCGGTGCGCCGGGCGGTCCTGGTGGAGTTGGCCGTCACCGCCGTGGTGCTGGCCGTGTCCGCGACCCTGGTGCAGACCACGCCCGCCCGGACGGCGGCGGCCGAGTCGTCCGGCGTCGAGGCCGGATACTTCTCCACCACCCTGAACAGCTCGCTCTTCACCATGCAGGTCGAGCTGAGCCCGGCCGAGCGGGGCAACAACTCGGTGCACCTGTACGCGTACAGCAAGGACAACCTGCCGCTGCCGGTGAAGGAGTGGCGGGCGACCGCCGCGCTGCCGTCGGCCGGCATCGAGCCCATCGACGTGCCGCTGCTGCCGCTGACCGACAACCACGCGTACGGCGACATCAGCCTGCCGGCCGCCGGCGAGTGGCAGTTGAAGATCACCGCTCGCACGACCGACATCGACCAGGCCACGGTGACCGCCACCGTGCCCATCCGTTAGAGAGGCCCACGACACCCATGACCCGACTCCGGCGTACCGCATCCGCCGCTGCCGCCCTGGCGATCACCGCCGTCGCCACCGCCGTGCTCGGCTTCGCCGGGCCGGCCTCCGCCCACGTCACGGTGAACCCGAAGGAGGCGACCCAGGGCGGCTACGCCCGGGTGGCGTTCCGGGTGCCCAACGAGAGCGACACCGCCTCGACCACCAAGCTCGAGGTGGTGCTGCCGGAGAACGCCCCGGTCGGTTCGGTGTCCACCATCCCGGTGCCGGGCTGGACCGTGGCCACCGAGAAGCGCAAGGTGGACCCGCCGATCGAGGTGCACGGCAGCCAGCTCACCGAGGCGGTCTCGAAGATCACCTGGACGGCCACGGGTGACGCGGCGGTCAAGCCGGGGCAGTTCCAGGAGTTCGGCGTCTCGATGGGGCCGCTGCCGAAGGTCGAGTCGATGGTCTTCAAGACCCTCCAGACGTACTCCGACGGCAACGTCTCGCGCTGGATCGACGAGCCGCAGCCGGGCGGCGAGGAGCCGGAGAAGCCGGCTCCGGTGCTCACCCTGACCGCCGCCGCGCCGTCGGCGTCGTCCGCCCCGTCCGCCGCGGCCGTCGCCGGGAAGGACGACGATGACGACGACGAGGGCAACGGCGCCGCGATCGGCCTCGGCGTCGCGGGTCTCGTCGCCGGCCTGGCCGGCCTGGTGCTGGGCGGGTTGGCGTTCGCCCGGACCCGTCAGACCCCGGTCGCCAAGTCCTGATCCGGTCGTTCCTCCGCTGGCCCGCCGGAACATCCGGCGGGCCAGCGTGCTTCCTGCGGCCGAAGGCGGCCGTGCCGTGGATATCCCCTGATCAGCGCGCCTACGTCGGTAAGGTCGGCCGGGTATCTGGCTACGGAGGGGGACGGTGCGAATGCGGTTCGTGCGGGTGATCACCGGAATGCTGCTGCTGGCCATCGGGATTCCGGCCCTGCTCGCCGGCGGTGGGCTGTGGCTGGTCGCCCGGCACGCCGATCCCGGTGGGACCTTCGCCGCCCGGTTCGAGACCCTGGAGCTGCACGCCGAACTGCGCGCGAGCTGGGTCGGCCCGGCCACCTGGGGCCTGCTGGCGGCGGGGGTCCTGCTGGTGGCGTGCGCGGTGCTGCTCCTGCTGCGTCCACCGCGTCCGCGTGAGGTGGTCTTCGTGGTCGAACCGGATCAGGTGCCGGTCCTGGCCGGCCGGCTCGGGGTCACCTCGCTCAGCGGTCTGGGCGTCCGCGACCCCCGCCCGGGCGGGTCGGTGCCGACCGCGCGGCAACTCGCCCCGGTCGGCTCCGGCGCGTCCGAGTGGTCCCGGTCGGCGATCGGCGCGGCGCCGGCCCGGCCGACGCCGGAGGACTGACGCGGCAAGCGGCCCTCCGCGCTGCCGACGCGAAGGGCCACTCTCACCGGGGGAGCGGTGCTACCCGAGCGACGCTTGAGGTAGGTGGGTCCAGATTAGCGTCGATGGTCGTTACTGGGGAGTTGTGTCCATTTGGTGCGACTTTTCCATGGTGGTGGTCGGCTGGGTGACCCGGATCGGCAGGACCACCAGCAGCAGCAGGCTGAGCAGCACGTAGCCGTTGCGCAGCACGAAATCGACCGGGTCGTCGGTGCGGACCGGCGCCACACCCCAGTCGTGGAACGACACCACGCCGTAGATGATCAACGCAGCCGTGCCGATGGCGAGCCCGGCGAGCCATCTCCGTCGGCGGAACTCGGCCGGCGAGTTCGCGCTCAACGCCGCGTCCGCCAGCAGCACGACCGCCGGGACGAACCAGTAGATGTGGTGGGTCCAGGTGATCGGGCTGACCAGCGCGCCGACCAGGCCGGTCAGGGTGAGGCCGGTCAGCGCGTCACCGGCGCGCGCCGCCCGGACCGCCCGCCACAGGCCGTATCCGGCCACCACCGCGACCACCAGCAGCCACAGCAGCCGGTCCGGCTTCTCCGGTGCGGTGAAGCGACTGAGCAGGCCGAAGAGCGACTGATTGCCGGTGTAGTCGGTGCGCCCCACCCGGTCGTTGTCCCACAGTTCCTGCGTCCAGAACCGCCACGAGTCCCCGGGCGCGACCGCCGCCGCCAACAGGGTCGCCGCGGCCGCCGTCGCGCTCGCCACCACGGCCGCCCGCCAGCGGCGGGTGGCCAGCAGGTACACGATGAAGATGCCGGGGAACAGCTTGAGCGCCGTCGCCAGGCCCACGCCGACCCCGGCCCAGCGCCGCGCCTGCGGGACGGCGAACAACAGGTCGGCCAGGATCAGCACCACCAGCAGCATGTTGATCTGCCCGAACGTGATCGTCTCGCGGGTGCTCTCCACGGCCAGCACCAGCAGCACGGCGACGGTCAGCGTGAACGTGCGGGGCAGGGCGTGGCGGGCGATCACGGGCAGCACCAGCCACCGGGTGGTCAGCACCACGGCCGCCACCGTCAGCACCGTGAAGATCGCCACGGTGGCGCCGAGCCGCAGTAGCCCGAACGGCCACAGCAGCAGCGCGCTGAACGGCGGGTACGTGAAGTACAGCTCCCCCTGCACCCGGTCCGGCTGGACGTAGTCGTAGAGCGGATGACCGGCCGTCCACCAGTCCATCGCCGACATGTAGATCTTCAGGTCGAAGAAGTTGTGCACCAGACCGGGCAGGTAGAGCGCCGGCAGCACGGCGAGCAGCGCCACGATCGTGACCAGCCGACGGACCGTACGGCCGCCCGGATCGTCGTCGGTGACGGCGGGCGGTGCGATGGGTTCGGCTGGCACTTGAGAAACCCTAGCGGTCCACCCGCTCCAGAGCCCGCAGCAGCGGGGCGTGGGCTGCGCGTAGGCTGTCCCGGTGGCTGATCTCCTCGTCTGGATCGACTGTGAGATGACCGGTTTGGACCTCGGCAGCGACAAGCTGATCGAGGTCGCGGCGCTGGTCACCGATCCCGACCTCAACGTGCTCGGTGATGGTGTCGACGTGGTGATACACGCCGACGAGGCGGCGCTGGAGGCGATGCCGGAGATCGTCCAGACGATGCACGCCAAGTCCGGTCTCACCGAGGAGGTCCGTCGGTCGGCGGTCACCCTGGCCGAGGCCGAGGAGCGGGTGCTGGAGTATGTGAGCACCTTCGTCAAGGACCCGCGTACCGCGCCGCTGTGCGGCAACTCGATCGCCACCGACCGCGGCTTCATCGCCCGGGACATGCCCCGCCTCGACGCGCACCTGCACTACCGCATGATCGACGTGTCGTCGATCAAGGAACTCTGCCGGCGCTGGTACCCCCGGGTGTACTTCGGTCAGCCGCAGAAGGGCCTGGCGCACCGGGCGCTCGCCGACATCCGCGAGAGCATCCGCGAGTTGGAGTACTACCGGCGCACCATCTTCGTCCCGCTGCCCGGCCCGGACGTGGAGACCGCCAAGGGCATCGCCGCCGAGCTCTGACCCGGTGCCGTCCGGCCGGCGGGGAACCCGCTGGACGCCGCGCGCGGTGGTGGGGCTATTATTGGTCCGCACGACGCCCGGGGCGACAGACCTGGTGTCGGAGGCATGGTGGCTGTAGCTCAGTTGGCAGAGCACCGGGTTGTGGTCCCGGTTGTCGTGGGTTCAATTCCCATCAGTCACCCCAATGCTCAAGCCCCCTCCTCAGAGGGGGCTTGAGTCGTTGTAGGGGACTGGTAGGGGAACTCAGTCCACCGGCATCCGGTAGACCAGTTCGTATCGCCCGCGTGGCAGCACGATGGTGGCCGTCTCGACCGGCATGCCCGAGGCGAAGTACGTCCGATTGATCTCGTACACGTCCGCCGGTCTGCCCGGCAGGCGCAGCGCGTCCGCCTCCGCGTCCACCGCGGGACGGCTGCTGATCCGCTCTTCGAACTCATCGACTCGGACACCGATCACATCCATCCGGGCGACCACACCGACCGCCGCGCCGTCCTCTGGCCACTCGACCGCCGTTCCGCCGGTGATGCTCAGCGGCTCGTAGGACGTTGACAGTTGGACCGGGTCGCCGTCGGAGAGGAATCGGTAGGCCGTCCGCATGACCGGAGCGCCGGGCTCGACACCGAGGCGTATGGCGATCCACTCGTCCGCCTGCTCGTGGCGGCTTTCGTGCTCCCAGGTGGCCTCCTGGCCGGCGTGGGCGGCGTCCCGGGCGAACGGTGACGTCGATCCGGATTTGCCGCGGACGTCGCGGCCGGGCACACGTCGCACCAGCCGGCGGGCGGACTGGACGTAGACCCCTGAGCCTGCTCGGCCCTCGACGAGCCCTTCACCCTTGAGCACGCTGACAGCCCACTTCGCGACGGTGCGGCTCACACCGAACCGGGCCATGAGCTTGGTCTCGCTGGGCAACTTGGCCCCTGCTGCCAGCGCGCCGGACTGGATCTCCGCGCGTAACTCGGCGGCGATTGCCAGATAGGCAGGCGTCTTGGCCATGGGAATACAACCTCCGGTCAGCACGACAAGTCGATCACAGACAACCTGGTGTGCCAAGTTGCGCGACGAGCCTTGCTATGGCAAACCTAGTGCACTAGCTTTTCCGTGGCTCCCCGCCACCAAGCAGATCCGTTCAGCAACCATGCGGTCGGTGGCGGGAAGGTCGTCGACCGCATGGCCATGCAGCAGGGCCTGTTCGATTCGGCGGCAGGACGCGACGATCATCTCGCAGATGGGCAGACGCCATGATGGAAGAACCGACCGCCGCCCGAGCCGCGATAGCGTCCCGCCATCAGCAGGCGATCCGCGAACTGACCGCGCTTGAGGCGCGGCTTGCCGACGAACACGTACCGCGCCGCCCGGAGTGGGAGTGCCAGAGCTGTGCGCCTGGTACGTCCTGGCCGTGTGCGCCCGCACAGGTCAGCCTGTTCGAGTTGTACGGGCGCGACCGAGTCGGGCTTTCCATGCACGTCGGGGCCCTGTACTACGTCGCCAGCCAGGAGCGGCCCGACGACGAGCCGAGTGAACTGTACGACCGGATCGTGGGCTGGATTCGGTGACGAAGCTGCCAGCCCATGCAACGGCGAAGGTTCCAGGAATCCGGGGTATCCCGTCGGCGGGGACACCCCGGATTCCTGGAACCCGGGTCGATCGTGGGTCAGGCGGTCGGCGTGGGCGTCGGGGTGGCCGCGTCGTCCGCGCCCGCCGCCGGGGCATCCGGGTCGTACGGCAGGGCGCTGCCCTTGACGTACTCGTCCCAGCTCATGTTCCAGTCGGTCCAGCCGTTGCCGTTCTGGAGCTTGCGCTCGGTGCCCTTGACGGTGATCGGGTCACCGACCTCGGTGTTCTTGAACAGCCAGTCGCCGTTCGCCATCGACACGTTCACGCAGCCGTGCGAGACGTTGACGCTGCCCTGCTGGCCCTCGGACCAGGGTGCCGCGTGGATGAACTCGCCACCCCAGGTGAGGCGCTGCGCGAAGTCAATCTTGGTGCGGTAGCCGTCCTCGGGGCCCAGCTCCTCGAACGTGTCGAAGACGGTCTTGCGCAGCTTCTCGATCACGACCATGGTGCCGCTGGACGACGGGGTGCTCTTCTTGCCCAGGCTGACCGGGATGGTCTTGATCACCTTGCCGTCGCGGGTCACCGTCATCCGCTTGGTCTTGTTGTCGACCGTCATGATCAGCTTCGGGCCGATCTTGATGTCCACCGACAGGTCGGCACGGCCGTAGTAGCCGTCGCCCATCGGCAGGCCACCCGCCTGGACGCGGTACGACACCTTGCTGTTCGCCTGCCAGAACTCCTTCGGCCGGTACCGGATCTCGGTCGGGCTGACCCAGTGCCAGATGCCCTCCTGGGCGGGCGTCGAGGTCACCGTCATGCGGCGCTGCACGTCGTCGCGGTAGTCCTCCGGGATGTCCCGGCTGAACTTCACGATCAGCGGCATCCCGACACCGACCTGCTGGTTGTCGCCGAGGAAGCTGCTCACCCGGATCTGCTTGTCGGGCTTGGCCATGGTGGTGAAGGTGCTGGTCGCGGTGGCCGGCCGACCGTCGTCGCCGGTGGCCGTGACCGTGGCGGTGTAGCTGGTGCCGTACTCCAGTGCGCCGCTCGGCAGCCACGACTTGCCGTCCGCCGCGAGCTTGCCCTCGACGGCCTTGCCGGCCGCGTCCTTGAGCTCGACGGTGGTCTCCTGGGCGTCCTTCGCGGCGAAGGTGATCCCGGTGGAGGCGGGGACGTCCTTGGCGTCGGCCGCCGGCTCGCTGATGGTCGCCGACGCCTTGGGGGCCGGAGTCTCGGCGCCGCCCTGCCAGGAGGACGGCTTGCCGCCGTCGCCGTCGGTGCAGGCCGAGGTGAAGGCCAGCGCCACGGCGAGGAGCCCCGCCGCGAGCGCGCGGCGTCGCCCACGGGGCCGGATCAGCTGGTCCTGGCTAGCTCGCATGATGTCCTCACAGTCGTGGTCGCTGACCCATCGTCTCCTAAAGACGTGCCAGAACCGGTCCTGGTTGCCGAGGGTGGGCAGGAACACGCCGACCGCGATGTCGGATTTTTGTTACTATCCGGCGTTTCGTGATTGAGGCTCGTCTTCCGGTCGGAGCCGACGGGTCGTCGCCGCCGTCACGTCGCGGGCAGTGCAAGGGTACGCGCCGGCCCGTGCCATCGGCAGGGCCGGCGCGACGACGCCGGACGCTCAGATCGCCGGGCCGGATCCACCCTGGGGTACCGGCAGCGCGCTGCCCTTGATGAACTCCGACCAGCTCAGGCTCCACGCCGTCCAGCCGTTGCCGGCGGCGATCTTGCGCTCGGTGCCCTTGATCGTGATCGGGTCACCGATCCGGGTCTTGTCGAACAGCCACTTGGCGTTCGCCATCGACACGTTCACGCAGCCGTGCGACACGTTCTGCCGCCCCTGCACGTGCTCCGACCAGGGTGCGGCGTGGATGTACTCGCCGCCCCAGGTGAGCCGCTGGGCGAACTGGATGTCGGTGACGTAGCGGTTGGCCGGGTCCGGATCGTCGCGGGTGTCGAAGACGGTGGCTTCCTTCTTCTCCATCACGACCATCGTGCCGCTGGACGACGGGGTGCTCTTCTTGCCCAGGCTCACCGGGATCGTGCGGGTCAGCGCGCCGTTCTCGTACACCGACATCTTCTTGGTGGCGTTGTCGACCTTCATCACCAACGACCGGCCGATCTTGGCGGTGGCCTTGCGGTCCATGTCGCCGTACCTGCCGTTGCTCAGCGGTACCCCGGCCAACGCGATCCGCACGCTGATGGTGGTGCCCGGCTTCCAGTACTCCGGCGCCCGGTAGTACGCCTGCGTGCCGTTGTCGACCCAGTGCCAGGCGCCCGGCTGCGGCGGATCGGTCTTGACGAACATCCGCTTCTGCACCGCCGCCCGGTCCTTCTTGGGGATGCCCGGGTGGAACTCGGTGACCACCGGCATGGCGACGCCGTAGCTCTTGTCGTCGAACAGGTACAGGCCGGACCCGATGGTCGACTTCGGCTTGGCCATCGTGGTGAAGGTGCTGGTGCCCTGGCTGCTCGTGCCGTCCGGCGTGCTCGCCGTCACCGTGGCCGTGTACTTCGTACCCCATTTCAGGGGCGTGGACGGCACCCAGGCCGAACCGTCGGCACGGAGCTTGCCCTGCACGGTGCCCCCGCCGGCCGCGGTCAGGGTGACCGCGGACACCTTCGCCCCGTCCGGCAGCTTCGCGCTGATCTCCGTACTGACCGGCTTGTTCTTCGTGCCGTCGGCCGGGCTCAGCGTCAGCGCCGGACCACTGGGCGCGCTCGGCGCACCGGACGTCGACGGCTCGGCCGAGTCGGGCGCGGCACTGGCGTCCGCCGACGTCCCGCCGACGAATTCTGGTTTCTTCTGCTCGTCGCCGCACCCGGTCAGTGCCAGCGACATCGCCAAGGTCAGCGCGCCCACCACCGCCCCGGCTCGCGTGAACCGTGCCATCCCCACCTCTGTTCTCGCGTACCTGGCGGACATCGTGCCGTATCAGTGCCCGGACCCACGCCCCCGTCCCAGGCGGGACGATCAATTTGTGGCTGTATGCCCGTTAAGCTCGACCGAAGGGGGGAGTCGGGTAACCGGATTGGAGCCCGGGTTGGCGGGGTGCTAATGTTCTCTCCGTTGCCGACGAGCGCCGCTAGCTCAACTGGCAGAGCAGCGGACTCTTAATCCGCGGGTTCGGGGTTCGAGTCCCTGGCGGCGCACCAACAAGCAGGGCCCCGATCTGGTGATCAATACCAGGCCGGGGCCTTTCCGTGTACGGCACTCAATCCGGGTCGGCGGCTCGGAGTCGGGGCCACCGCTGCTCGGTCCAGGCCCGCAACAGCCACTCCATCGGCCCGTACCGGAACCGGCTCAGCCACGCCGCGCTGGCCGCGACCTGCACCCCGTAGATCGCCACCGCGACGAGGAGCACGACCGGCGGTGCGACGGCACCGGCGAGACCCAGGCCGACGCCGGTGAAGACCAGGACGCAGAGCAGCGACTGGCCCAGGTAGTTCGACAGGGACATCCGTCCGGCCGGTGCGAGTACGGCGACGACCCGCCGTCCCCGATCGGTCTCGAAGAACTCGAGGAGGGTGGCGGCGTACGCGGCGGCGAGCAGCGGGGCGGTGAGCACGCCCACCGTCAGTCCGGTCAGGTTGGCGGTGCCGCCGCCCGAGGCGAAGACGACCGCGCCGGCCAGGCCGACCGGATAACCCACCCGCTGCACCCGGCGCAGCAGCTGCCGGTTCCCCGCGACGTCGGTGAGCAGCCGGCGACGTCCCGCCGCGTACCCGACGAGGAAGGCCGAGAGGGCGAGCGGCCCCTGCACGACGAGCGCGCCGATCATCGCCGGCAGCTGACGGACGTGCTCGGCGATCACCGTTCCGAGCCCGCCCTGTAGCGCCTCGGTGGACCGTTGCCCCGCGGCGAGCGCCGCCGCCGGATCGGTGACGAGTTGGGTACCGCCGACAGCCGCGAGCGCCAGGACGAAACCGATGCCGGCGGTCAGCAGGACGGCAGCGCGCAGCGCGGTCCCTACCGCGACTCGGCGCATGGCGAGCAGGACCAGCCCGAGCACCGCGTACGTGGTCAGGATGTCGCCCTGGAACAGCAGTACCGCGTGCAGGACGCCGAGCACGAAGAGCCCGGCCAGCCGTCGCCGGAACCGGGGGACGATGTCGACGCCGCGCCGGGCGGCGGAGTCGAGCTGGAGCGTGAAGCTGTAGCCGAACAGGAAGGCGAAGAGCAGGTACGCCTTCATCGTGACCAGCGCCTCGACCGCCCACCCGACCGCCTGGTCGCCCCACGAGTCGTGCGCGGGGTCGGGGACCAGGTGGAAGGAGTAGCCGGAGGCGAAGTAGGCGATGTTGACGACCAGGATGAGGAACAGGGCCACGGCGCGCAGGGCATCGACGCCGGCGATCCGGGAGACCGCCCCGGGCGACCGTTCGACGACGACTGGCGGGTCTTTCCTGGAGAACGTCACGCGACCACCCCCGTAATCGACAGGAACCGTATTCGTAGGCTAGGAAGCGGCCTGCCCAGGTGACAGCCGGTGAGCGGGACCGTCGCAGGTGGGGCAGGCCCTACCTCTTCCGGCAGCGACCGGTCCCCGACAGAGCGCGGGAATCCCGTCCGCGCGCCCCTACAGTCCCCACCATGAGGTGGACGCTGCGCTCGGCTGCCGGACTCGTCGTACTCGTGACGGCCCTGGCGGCCGGGGCGGCGAGCGCCGCCGCGGCGCCCGACGACGGCGGCCTGGGCCTGGCGGTTCGCCCCGGGCAGGCCGACTACCGCGCCGGTGACCAGGTCCGCCTGGACCTCACCGTCACGAACACCACCGGGTCGGCCTGCGCGCTGCCCACCACGGCCGTCGGCACCGTCCAGATCGCCGGGGTACGCCGGGACGGGCGCGACCTCACGCCCATGCTCGCCCGCAGCTTCCACGACGACGGGATCGCCGCAGCGGCCACCGCCGGTCTGACCACTGTGGAGCCCGGAGCGACCGCGATCGTGACGCTCACCGGGGTACGGCTGGGTGACGCGCCCGGCGAGGTCGTGCTCCGCTCGGTGGCCGCCACCGGGGACGGCGGCGGTCTCGACTCGCTCTGGCCGGTCGGCGCTCCGGGCCGGTACGAGGTGACGGCCGGCTACGTGCCACTGTCGGTCACCGGCGCGGTCGACCCCTGCGAGGGTGCCACGGCCCTGCGGACCACCACGTTCACGGTCGGCGACGGCGGCGGATCCGGTAGAGGCTGGCTCTGGGCGGCGGCCGGCGCGTTGCTGCTGGTGCTGCTCCTGGCCGCGCTGGTGATCCTGTGGCGCGTACGCCGCCGGCCGACCGCCGCCACCGTGGTCCTGCTGCTGGTGGCCGTCGGTGCGCTGGCCGGTGGCGGGGCCCGTCCGGCCCGGGCGGACTACTCGGTCGACCCGACCTCCGGTGTGCCGATCAAGGGC
Source organism: Micromonospora sp. WMMD729 (assembly GCF_049315225.1). Classification (NCBI taxonomy): domain Bacteria; kingdom Bacillati; phylum Actinomycetota; class Actinomycetes; order Micromonosporales; family Micromonosporaceae; genus Micromonospora; species Micromonospora sp. WMMD729. Next base: position 1,013,693 of record NZ_CP186059.1, read on the forward strand.
GTCGACTTCCAGGCCGCTGTGGACGGCTGCCTGAGCGGGTTCGCCGCTCCCGGCGGGGACCCGTCCGGCCTGCTGCCCCGGTTGAAGGACAAGAAGAGCCCGAAGGTGCGGATCATCCCCACCCCCGGTGGCTCCGGCGCCTTCGAGACACCGGACAGCCCGGACGGCAAGGGCTCGTCCACCGTCACCTGGAACCCGACCTCCACCGACCCGTACGACGACGGGGTGGCCCGGGACCCCTGCGCCGCGCTCTACCACGAGTTGAACCACGCCGACGACATCTCCCGCGACGCGGTGCCGGCGGGCGAGTGCGGGAGCACCGGCATTCCCACCGCCGAGGTGCGGGCGACGTTGGCCGAGAACCGTTACCGGGCGGCGAAGGGCCTGCCGCCGCGTACGGAGTACAAGGGCAAGCCGCTGCCGAAGAGCCTCGACGAGTGCAAGAAGAAGCCGCCGAAGAAGACGCCCCCGCCGAAGGGGCCGGTGAAGCTCTGCGAGGACGGCGCCGACTGCGGCGGCAGCAACGGCGACCCGCACCTGGTCACCTTCGACCGGGTCGCCTACGACTTCCAGGCCGTCGGTGAGTTCACCCTGGTCGCCGCCACCGGCGGTGAGCCGCTGGAGGTCCAGGTCCGGCAGTCGCCGATGGCGGGTTCCCGCTCCGCCTCGGTCAACTCGGCGGTCGCGTTCCGGATCGGCGCCCACCGGGTCGCGCTCACCCTCACCGAGGGCACGACCCGGGTGCACGTCGACGGCACGCCGGTCGCCGCGCCGCCGGCGCGGACCGACCTGGCCGGCGGCAACCTCACCCGCCGCCCGTCCGACACGGGCGAGACCGACGGGTACGACGTGACGTGGCCGGACGGCTCGGCGGCGGCGGTGGACCAGATCGGCCGCTACGGCTACCGGGTGCTCGTGCGGCTCGCCGACGGCCGGGCCGGGAAGGTACGTGGCCTGCTCGGCGACTTCGACGGCGACCCGGCCGACGACATCGCGCCCGCCGGCGGCGCGGCCCTCGCCCAGCCCGTGCCGTTCGCCGCGCTCTACCCGGGGTACGCGGACAGTTGGCGGATCACCCCGGATCGCTCGCTGTTCTCCTACGGCGACGGGGAGGACACCGGCACGTTCACCGACCGGGCCTTCCCCGAGCGGGAGGTGACCGTCGCCGACCTCGACCCGGCCCGGCGTGCCGCCGCCGAACGGATCTGCCGGTGGGCCGGCGTCACCGCCGCAGGCCCGCTCGCCGACTGCGTCTTCGACGTCGCCGTCAGCGGACGTGGTGAGTTCGCCGTCGCCGGGGCCACCACCGAACGGATCGCCCCACCGACCGGCGCGTCGATCACCGCCGTACCGCTCGCGACCGCCAGCCTCACGCCGGGCGGCGATCCGCTGACGTTCAGCGGCCGCGCCGGGGACTCCGTCTTCGTCGACGTCACCGCGCCGGGCATGGCCGACCGCTGCTCGCCGTACGTGCTCACCGACCCGTCCGATCGGCTGATCGGAGCTGGCTGTGCCATCGACGGCGTCGCGTACATCGACCGCGTCGAACTCACCACCACCGGCACGTACGTCGTGCGGGTCACCGCCGCCCCCGGCGACACCGGACGAGCGGCCGTCCGGGTGTACGTGACCAGGGACGTCGACGGCACGCTGCAGGCGAACGGCCCGGAGGTCACCGCGACCCTGGAACTGCCCGGCGCGTGGGCCCGGTACCGGTTCACCGGGCAGCAGGGCGAGCGCGTCTACGTCGAGGTGCCCACGAGCACACTTCCCAACCAGTGCTCCCCGCTGGAACTGCGCGACACCCAGGACCGGCTGCTGAGCAGTGGCTGCGTGATCAACGGCGTCGGCGAGATCGACGGCACGGTGTTGCCCGCCGACGGGAGGTACACAGTGGTGGTCGATCCGACCGGACGTACCACCGGCGCGACCACACTGCGGCTGGTGAGCAGCCGCGACCGGGCGGCGACGATCGCCGTGGGCGGTCCGCCGGTCGTCGCCACCGTCGACCAGCCCGGGGCCGTGACGAGTTACCGGTTCACCGTCGGCGCCGGCACGTCGGTGAGTCTGACCGCAACCGCCGCCACCCTGCCCGACCAGTGCGGTGTGCTGGAGCTGCGCGCCCCCGACGGCAGCCTGATCACCAGCGGATGCGTGATCAACGGAGCCGGCGACATCGGGCCGACGACGCTGCCGGCCTCCGGCACGTACACGGTGGTGGTGAACCCGTCCGGGCCCGCGACCGGCCGGGTCACGCTGGCGGTGCGGTGATCGGTGGCTGCCGAGCGGTGCGACACGCTGGGCGGCACGGGTCTAGGTTCGTCGCGGTTGGTGTCGACGACGGCGGGGGTACGGGGTGGGCGACGAGAAGCTGGACGATGCGGGTGTCAGGGACGGGTTCGACCTGCTGGTCACTCCCGACGTCCGGTACACGCGACTGCTGCGACGGGATATGCGGCGGCTGAGTTTCCTGTTCGTCATCTCGGGCCTGCTGTTGTCGATCACGAGTCTCGGTACGTTCACGGCCGATGGTGGCTGGCTCTTCGCCGGGCTGTTCGGCCTCCCGTTCGGGGTGGTCTGGTTCATCGCGGGGCTGATCAACGGCGCGGCGTACCTGCGACGGCACGTCGAGTTGAGCGCGCCGGTGCGGTACGTGTTCACCGCGGAGGCCATCGAGTGGCACACCGCCCATGCGGCGTTGCGGTTGCCGTGGACGGCGATCAGGCACGCCGTTCGGATGCGGGAGGCGTACCGTCTGGACTGCGCGGACCAGCAGCCCCGCTACCTGTGCCGGACGACACTGACGCCGGCTGAGGACGCCCGGGTGACGGCGTACCTCGACGAGCGGTTGGCCGCACGGCTGGCCACCGAGGCGTCCGTGCGGCCGATGCCACCGGTCGGCGCCGGCTCGTAGTCGGACCGGCCGGGCGAGGTCCGGATCGTCGGCCGACCATCGGCGCGCAGCTACTGCCGCTTGGGGAGCAGCAGTTCCTCGTGGTCGAGTTCCCGCTCCAGGACCCGCAGCTCCTCATCCGGCAGCCGCCCGGAGTCGCGCCAGCGCACCAACTCCTCGCGCTGCGCGTCCAGCGCCGTACGACGGACCCGCAGCGCCGTCTCGTACTGCGGTGACGTGGGCAACTCCGTCGACCCGCTCTGTTCGAGCAGGTCGAGACGGCCGCGGTAACGCGCGAGGCGGGCCAGCAACTGGGTACGCGTCGTGTTGACGGCCACCGCGCTGTCCGGCTCGGCGGCGGCGACCTCGTCGAGCCGGGCCAGAGCCGCCTCGACCGCCGCGGAGCGGGCCTCGTTGCGTACCCGGGCCTGGTCGGTCGCGTTGGCGCGCAGGCCGAGCATCCGCACGAGCGGCGCGAAGGTCAGACCCTGCCCGACGAGCGTCACGAGGACGACCACGAAGGTGCAGAACAGCAGGAGGTCCCGGTCGGGAAAGGGTGACCCGTCGTCGGTGGTCAACGGCAGGGTGAAGATCGCGGCGAGGCTGATGACGCCGCGCGTGCCGGACCAGCTCAGCGCCACCACCTCGCGGGAGCTGAGTCGGCGGGCGTTGCGGTCGGCCCGCGCCACCTGCCGGGCGCTGTTCGGCTCGTCGGCGTCGTCCTGCTCGGAGACGCCGCCGAGGCGGGTGTGCAGGGACCGGGGGAGCGACTGGGTCAGCACCAGCCAGGCGGGACGCAGGAGCAGGACCACGCCCACGGACACCGCGACGGCGATGACGATCGTCGACGTGTCGTACTGGCGCAAACCCTTCACGACCTCGGGGAGCTGCTGGCCGATCAGTAGGAAGACGAAGCCTTCGAGGAGGAAGTCGACCAGTCGCCACACCGCGCTGGTCTGGAGGCGGGCGGCCCCGGACCCGACCTGGGGCGTCTGGTGGCCCACGATCAGCCCCGCGATCACCACGGCGAGCACCCCGGAGACGTGCAACGCCTCGCCCAGCAGGTACGCCACGAACGGTGTCGCCAGCGAGATCGCGTTGGACAGCAGCGGGTCCGCGGTGAGCGGGCGGGCCAGGCGTTTCGCCCAGGCCACGGCGACCCCGACGGCCACCCCACCGACCGCCGCCAGCACGAACTGGGCCACGGCGGCGGGGAACGAGAAGGTGCCACCGACGGCGGCGGCCACCGCGACGCTGAGCATCGTCAGCGCGGTCGCGTCGTTGAGCAGCCCTTCGCCCTGGATGATCGTCACGATCTTCGGCGGCAGGCTGACCCGCCGGCCCACCGCCAGCGCGGCCACCGGGTCGGGCGGGGCGATGGCGGCGCCGACGGCGATACCGGCGGCCAGCGTCGCCCCCGCCACGAACAGGTGAAACCCGAGACCGACGAGCAGCCCGGTGAGCAGCACCAGCACCACGGAGAGGCTGACCACGATCCGCAGGTTCCGGCGGATGTCGAGCAGCGAGGAGTCCAACGCGGCGCTGTACAGCAGCGGCGGCAGCACGACCATGAGCACCAGCTCAGGATCGAGGCCGACGTTGGGGCCGGGTAGCAGCGCGTACACGATGCCGATGAGCGGCAGCAGCGCGGCTGCCGGCAGGCCGGTACGGGACGCCACCCACCGGACGGCGACGATGACCGCCACGGCGGCGAGCACGAACAACACCATCGAATGGGCGCTCACCTGGTGTCGTCCCCCTGGATCGGCGCGTGGATCTCGTATCGACCCTACCTGCCGGACGGCCACACGGGTTCGTCGCGCGATCGCCCGGCCTTGCCCATGCATTTGCGTGCTTCTATAGTTGCGCGATCACCACATTCATGGCCGTGGTCATCGCGGTAGGTCGTCGAAGCGCTTCGACGATTCGTCGTTCAGGCCCGTCAGCCGGGTGTCGAGCCTGGCCACGCCGGTCTTGGCGCTGAATCGCGCCTGTCGTACGACATGAGGAGAACCGCATGCGGAAGTGGCGCCTTAGGCGCGGAATCACCGCGCTCGCGCTCGCCCTGCTCGCCCTGCCGACCGTTCCCGGCACGGCACACGCCGACCCCGCCTACCCGTTCCGTGACCCCAGCCTGCCCGTCCAGGTCCGGGTCGACGACCTGCTCGGCCGGCTCACCCTGGACGAGAAGATCTCCTGGCTGCACCAGTACCAGCCGGCCGTGCCCCGGTTGGGCATCGGCCTGTTCAAGACCGGCACCGAGGCGCTGCACGGCGTCGCCTGGTCGACCGACATCGACAACAACGGCGCGGTGGTCAAGGCCCGCGGCACGTCCTTCCCGCAACCGGTGGGCATGGCGAGCACCTGGAACCCGGATCTGATCCAGCGGGTCGGCTCGGCCGTGGGTGACGAGGCGCGCGGCTACCACGCGCAGAACCCGCGGGTCTGGGGTCTCAACCTCTGGGCGCCGGTGGTCAACCTGCTCCGTGACCCGCGCTGGGGTCGGAACGAGGAGGGCTACTCCGAGGATCCGCTGCTCACCGCGAAGATCTCCACCGCGTACGGCTCGGGGATGACCGGCGGTGACCCGGACCACCTGAAGAGCGCGCCGACCCTCAAGCACTACCTGGCCTACAACAACGAGGTCCGGCGCGACGTCACCTCGTCGAACGTCCCGCCGCGGGTGCTCAACGAGTACGACCGGGCCGCGTTCAAGCCGGCCATCGCCGCCGACGCGGCGACCGGCGTGATGGCCTCGTACAACCTGGTCAATGGCCGTCCGGCGACGGTGGACCCGGACCTGGCGACGGTGGTACGGGGCTGGACCGACCAGCCCCTGATGAACGTGACGGACGCCTGGGCGCCGAACAACCTCGTCGCCTCGCAGGGGTACTACCCGACCCAGGCCGAGGGGAACGCCGCGATCGTCAAGGCCGGCGTGAACAGCTTCATCACCGACGACACCAACGCGCAGCCGACCGTCACCGCCATCAAGCAGGCCCTCGCCAGCGGCCTGCTCACCGAGGCGGACATCGACGCCCGGATCGCCGAGATCCTGAACCTGCGCTTCCGCCTCGGCGAGTTCGACCCGGGCGGCGGCCGGTACGGCGGCATCACCCCGGACGTCATCAACAGCCCGGAACACCAGCGGCTGGCCCGTCAGGCCGCCGGCGAGGCGATGGTGCTGCTCAAGAACAGCCGGCAGGCCCTTCCGCTGGACCCGGCCCGGACCCGCAAGGTCGCCGTGCTCGGCCCGCTCGCCGACACCCTCTACACCGACTGGTACGGCGCCGACCTGCCGTACCAGGTGACCGCGCTGGACGGCATCCGCGAGCGGCTGGGCAGCTCGGCCAGCGTCGACGGGCTCGACGGGGCGGACCGCATCGCCCTGAAGGACCCGTCCACCGGCCGGTACCTGACGGCCACCGGTACCACCGACGCGGACCCGGTCTCCGTCACCGGCACCGACGCCTCGCTCGCCGCCCAGTTCGACAGCGTCGACTGGGGACAGAACATCGTGACGCTGCGCAACGCCGCCAACGGCCGCTACCTCGGCTACAACTGGGGGCCGTTCGTCACCCGTGACGAGCAGCCGAACGGTTGGTACGTCCAGCAGCAGTTCTCGCTGGAACCGCAGGCCGACGGGACGGTCGCGGTGCGCTACGCCGGCTACGAGACGACGGAGAGCTGGTTCGGCGTCAACACCTACCTCACCGTCGGCGACGACGGCGCCCTGAAGCTCGGCGCGTCCACCGCCGCGGACGCGACCCACTTCCAGCGCGAGGTGATCAGCAGCGGGGTCGACCGGGCCGTCGCGGCGGCCAAGGCGGCCGACACCGCCGTCCTGGTGGTCGGCAGCAACCCGTTCATCAACGGGCGCGAGGCGCACGACCGTACCTCGATGGCGTTGAGCGCCAGCCAGGAGGCGCTGGTCAAGGCCGTGACCAAGGCTAACCCGCGGACGGTGCTGGTGCTCCAGACCAGCTACCCGGTCACCATCGGGTGGGAGCAGGAGCACGTGCCGGCCATCGTGTGGACCACCCACGCGGGCGCGGAGACCGGCCACGCCGTCGCGGACGTGCTGTTCGGCGACCGCAACCCGTCCGGCAAGCTCACCCAGACCTGGTACCGCTCGGACCGACAACTCCCGCCCGACCTGCTGGAGTACGACATCATCTCGTCCGGGCAGACCTACCTCTACAGCAGCGCGAAGCCGCTCTACCCGTTCGGCCACGGGCTGTCGTACACCGGGTTCCGGTACGGCCAGCTCCGCGCCGACGCCCGGTCGGTCGCGGCGGACGGCACCATCACGGCCCGCGTCGACGTGACCAACACCGGCACCCGCGCCGGCTCCGAGGTCGTCCAGCTCTACACCCACCAACGCACCTCGCGGGTGAAGACGTCGATCCGGGCGCTCAAGTCGTTCGAGCGGGTGCAGCTCGCCCCCGGGCAGACCCGTACCGTGACGCTGCGGGTGCGGGCTGCCGACCTCGCGAACTGGGACGTCACCCGGAGCCGCTGGGTGGTCGAGTCGTCCACGTACGACCTGATGGTCGGCGCGAGCGCCGGGGACGTCCGGGCCCGGACGGCGGTCGCGGTGCGCGGTGAGATGATCCCGGCCCGGGACCTGTCCCGGACGACCCGCGCCGAGAATTTCGACGGGTACGCGGGGGTCCGGCTCGTCGACGAGACGAAGGTACGCGGTACGGCCGTGGGCGTCACCGCCGCCGGTCAGTGGATCTCCTTCGCGAAGTCCGCCCTCCGCCCGGACAGCCGTACCTTCTCGGCGCGGGTCGCCAAGGCCACGGCGGGCACCGGCACGATCCAGGTCCGGCTGGGCTCGCCCACCGGCCGACTGCTCGGTACGGCCACCGTGCCGAGCACCGGTGACGACTACCGGTACGTCAGCGTCCGGGCCGAACTGGCCCGGGCCGCCGGCACCCACGACGTCTACCTCGTGTTCGACTCTCCACTGCGGCTGGCGGACTTCTCGCTGCGCTGATCCGGACGGCTCGGGCCGGGGTGCTGGTGCGCCCCGGCCCGAGCCGTTTCCGGATTCATCAGATGATCGACGATCAAGCTTCGTGCCCTGTGCCTGATTCGCGGCTTTAATAGTGCTTTAGACATAGATGGGACCCAATCTCGTATTGCATTCGTCACACGTCTGACATACGCTCCGCCCAAGACTTCGTAGCGATTGGCAAAAGAGTGCGGTGGGGCGGCATCCCCGTCCCCCGCCGACCCTCGGTGGCGTCGCTGTTCCCTGCTCGTCGCTCGATGCACGTCCCAGGCACCACGTCGACGACAAGTGAGAAAGGACAGCACGTGAGATCAGCCGTATCCACCACCCGAACGGCCCTGCTCGCGGCGGCGCTCGTCGCCGCCACGCTGCCGGCCGTGGTGATCAGTCAAACGCCGGCCTCGGCCGCGGTCCAGGCCACGTACTACGTCGCCCCGGACGGTAACGACTCCAACGCGGGCACCCAGGCGTCACCGTTCAAGACGGTGCAACGCGCCCGGGACGTCGTCCGTACTGTTAACGCGAACATGTCCGGCGACATCAACGTCTACCTGCGCGGCGGCAGATATCCGGTCACCAGCACCGTCGAGTTCGGCGCCAGCGACTCCGGCACCAACGGGTACCGGATCAGCTACGCCGCCTACCCCGGCGAGACGCCGGTCCTCGACGGCGGCGTTCCGGTCACCGGGTGGACCCAGCACAGCGGCAACATCTGGAAGGCGCCGCTGAACCGCAGCACCAAGCTGCGCACGCTCTACGTCAACGACAAGCGCGCGCAGATGGCAACCAAGACGGTCAACTCGGCGGGCTGCTACGGGACGTACAACGTCACCGCCGGTCAGGCGTCCTGGGCGTGGGAGTCGGGCTCCCAGTGCGACGGCGCGAAGTACAGCCAGAACGACTTCCCCGCCATCCCCCGCAACCAGGACGACATCGAGATCGAGACCGGCACGACCTGGACCACCGCCATCGTGGGGGTCCGTCAGGTGACCACCGACGGCTCGAACCGGGTCGCCCTGTTCCAGCAGCCGGGTGCGGCCATCGCGCAGGGCGCGTTCAACGGCAACGCCCAGATCAACGGCAGCCACAAGCTGATGAACGCGTACGAGTTCCTGGACGCGCCCGGTGAGTTCTACTTCGACAAGGGCACCCAGACGGTCTACTACTACAAGGCCAGCTCGGAGGACATGACGACCGCGTCGGTCTACGCGCCGAACAACGTCACCACCGTGCTGCGGGTCGCCGGCACCTCGACCAGCAGCCACGCGCGCAACATCACGTTCTCCGGCCTGACCGTGCAGCACTCCGACTGGAACCTGTTCAACGTCGCCGGCTCGTCCTTCAAGCAGGCGCAGCAGGGCAACCTCGGCGCGCAGGCGTACGCGAAGGGCAACTTCCACGTCTACTACTACCGCAACGTCGACGTCACGCCCGGCATCGTCCAGGTGCAGAACGCCGACGGGATCCTGCTGCAACGCAATCGGGTCCAGCACACCGGCGCGGACGGCATCAGCATGGTCAACGACGTGCAGAACTCGCAGTTGATCGGGAACTACACCAACGACGTCGCCGGTTCCGCCATCGACGTCGGTCATCCCCAGCACGTCTTCATCGGAGACGGCACGTCGAGCAACCGGGAGAAGTACCTCCCGCAGGTCGAGGGGCTGCCGAAGAACATCGAGATCAAGAACAACTACCTGTACGACAGCGCGGTGCTGTTCAACGGGCACAGCCCCATCTCGGCGTACTTCGTCGACACCCTGACGATCCAGCGCAACCGGATCGAGAAGTCCCCCTGGTCAGGCATCACGATGGGCTGGGGCTGGTGGAACTTCGACGGGTCGTCGGGCTCGATCGCGCCCAACCGGCCGACCACGACGGCGCGGAACAACACCATCAGCTACAACCACATCATCGACACGGTCCAGCGCCTCAGCGACACGGCACCCATCTACACACTGGGCAGCCAGCCCGGCACCACGATCACCAACAACTACCTCCAGGGCGTGCCCTCGGGCCACAAGTACGGACTCCACCCCGACGAGGGCTCGGCGTACATCACCTTCCGGGACAACGTCCTGAGCATCGACAAGAACGTCACCTGGATGATCAACTCCGACGACTTCGGCCGGAAGCACGACCTGAGCATCACGCAGATCTACGGCCCGATCAACAAGGTGTCGAACAAGAACCTGCCGAACAGCACGGTCGCCGACATCCTCGTCTCCTCCGACTACGTCTGGCCGGCGGCGGCGTACGGCATCGCGGCGAACTCCGGCCTGGAGGACGCCTACCGGGACATCATCCCGGCCAGCAGGTTCTCCGCGCCGAACTACGTGCTGCCCGCCAGCACGTACGTCACCAGCGCCACGGCGACGATCCCGATCCGGAGCACCGGCGACGCCACCAGGTCCGTCTGGCTGGCACCGTTGGGCACCACCACCTTCACCGCCGGGGCGACGATGACCAGGGCGAACGGTGACGCCACGTCCATCGCCGTGCCGGCGACCCAGGGCGAGTACCGCCTCTACGTCGTCGACGCCCAGGGCAACCGGTCGGCCGAGTCGACCTCCATCGTCCGGCAGCAGAGCGGCGGCGGCACCCAGCAGGGCGGGCAGCTCGTGGGCGGTCAGTCCGGCCGCTGCATCGAGGTGCCCAACTCGTCGACCACGAACGGCACCCAGGTGCAGCTCTGGGACTGCGGCAGCGGCGCCAACCAGCGGTGGACCGCCACCTCCAGCAAGCAACTGATGGTGTACGGCAACAAGTGCCTGGACGCGTCCGGAGCGGGCACGGCCAACGGCACCCAGGTCATCATCTGGGACTGCCACGGCGGCGCGAACCAGCAGTGGAACATCAACAGCAACGGCACCATCACGAACGGTCAGTCCGGGCTCTGCCTCGATGCCAACGGCGCGGCCAGCGCCAACGGCACGAAGATCATCCTCTGGTCGTGCAACGGTGGCGCCAACCAGCGGTGGACGCTGCGTAGCTGATCACCGCCGGTAACCCGGGGCCAGGCCGACACGGGCCTGGCCCCGGTTACTTCTGGTAGCCGTAGTTGTCGCAGGTCCGGCGTCCCAGGACACAGTTCTTGGTGCGCTTGTTCATGGTGTTGACGTCCCACATGACGAACGCGTCGCCGTGCATCGACGAGGCGCTCTTGCCCGCCTTGTCGGACGAGAGGTAATAGCCCGCCGGGGTGCCCTTGGCCGGGTATTGGATGTCGAAGGTGATCGCCGGGATCCGCACCGGGTGGCTGGTCGGGCAGGTGTTGCCGCTGCCGTACGCCACATGGTCCTTGTGGTTGGGGCTGTCCAGGTGCTTGCCGTCCCAGCAATCCGGGAACTGGAGCATGAAGTGCAGCGTGGCGGTCCCACCGCAGATCGGCCAGTTGCCGTTGGTGCTGCGGGCGATGCCGTCGAGGTCGCCGGGACCGTAGAAGGCGCAGTAGAACTGGCCGGTCGCGCCGCGTGGCGTCGGCTTCTTCTTCGTGGCGTCCCCGGAGATCATGCGCAGGCCGTTCGGCATGGGCATCTGGCCGGTCGAGTTCTTCGCGAGTGAGCGGTAGTAGACCCGGAAGCCGGTGGTCTCGACCGGCTTGCCGGTCGCGTTGTCATAGAGCGTGGGCACCCAGTACGCGGAGTGATCCTGGACCGGCTTGCAGGACGTGGCCGTGAACTTCGTCAGGTCCCCGGCGACGGTGTCCGCGTCGACGGCCCTGTTGCCGACGAAGGAGTGCATGTGTGACGCGCCCGGCAGACCGGGAGCGACGATCGGGTCATCCGGCAGCCGGTGGCTGTACTGGCAGTCCGCCCGGAACTCTGGAAGATCACCGACACCGGCCGGGACAGGGTCGATCTTCAGCGCCCGGTACGCGTCGGCCTGCGCCTTCCAGGCCGCACGGTCGACCGGAACCCAGCCGGTCACGGGGGTCTTCGGCGCCGCAGCGGTCGAGGGTGTCGCGCCGGTCGACGGCGTAGAGGAGACCGAAGGCGTGGCGGAGGTCGACACCGCCGGTCCGGACGACTCCGCCTGCCCGGCCGACGGCGACGGGTATCCGAGGGCGTTGGCCGCGTTCGACGGCTCGGGCTGCGCTGTGCCGTTGCCCAGGTACACGGCCCCGGCCGCGACGACGAGCACGACGGCCACCCCTGCGGCCACGCTCAGTCTCTTGTGGGTGGCCCACCCCGGGGGACGATGACGTGACGGCGGTGGGCCTTCGTACGACACGGGTCACTCCCAACGGACTGACGACAGGCTGACCCAAACGGTCACGGGCCGCCGTATGGTAGGCATTCGGCGCGCGTGCCGGACAGGGTCTTTAAACACTCTTAATCAAGCCGGTCCGGGCGTACGTCTGGACGAAAAATGGGTAATGCTGGGTGATGAAGTCGACCTGGAAGCCCCACGAGAAGCACGGCGGCCTGACCGACAAGGACAAGCGCGAGCTGCCGGAGACCGTCTTCGCCTTCCCCGGCAAGCGCAAGGAGCCGATGACCGACGCGGGTCACGTCCGCAACGCCATCGCCCGCTTCGACCAGGTGCAGGGCGTCACCGACAAGGACCGCGACCTGGCCTTCCAGAACATCCTCGCCGCCGCCAAGCACTACGGCGTCGAGGTCGCCGAGACGAACTGGAAGCAACTCGGCAAACTGCCGCACACCCCGAACCCCGCGCACTGAGCGCGGGGGCCGGCCGGTCCGAGAGACCGTTGGCGGGCGTGTTAGCGTGCTCGTCGTTGTCAGCGAGCGCCGCTAGCTCAACTGGCAGAGCAGCGGACTCTTAATCCGCGGGTTCGGGGTTCGAGTCCCTGGCGGCGCACCAACGAGAAAGGCCCTGACCTGGTGGTTCACACCGGGTCGGGGCCTTCTTCGCGTCTATGGGCGGGCATCGGTGTCTCGGTGGGTGCTCGGGAGCCGACGGACCGGGGCGACGTTGGTGGACCCGGGCGCTATAGATGGGACGCGGCGGGGTGCCGGGGAACGCCGGTCGGTGGCTGCCGGCGCGCGGGGTGGTCGGACGGCCGGATCGCGGCTGTCGATGGTTCCCGGGTTGGTTCGTCTCGTGGCTTCGGGTCGGCTCGGGTGGTGCCTCGGATGGGTTTGGCTCCGTGAGGTGGGCTGACCTTGGTGGGTTGCGGTTTGCCGGTTGTGAGTCTTTCGTCGTGGGCTCTTCGGCTGATTTGGTGAACAGTGATCATGGAAAACGTCTCACAAACCTCGTTTTGAGGGTGCGGGACTTCCGGGTGCCGCCGCGCCAGCGGGATGGCGGGGCGTCGGCGGGGTGGGGGATCATCGATGGGTGGCCGGTGGTCGTGAGCTGACACCGCGGCGGTGGCGGATCCTGTCGTTCCTGGCATTGCACGGCATGGCGACCACGAGTGACGTCGCGGTGGTGGCGGGGGTGCCGCGGTTGACGGCGCACCGGGACCTCGCCTGGCTGCACGCCGCTGGGTTGGTGGGCCGTGAGCGGGCGGCGGAGGACCGGGCCCACGCCTGGTGGTACCGGATCACCGGGGAGGGCATCGACCTGCTCAGCCGGGATCTCGTTTCATCGCGGCGGCCGGTGCCATTGCGTTTCGGTCGGCGGCACTGGGGTGCGGCGCACTACCTGCTGTTCCTGCCGCTGCTGGAGGCTTCATGGCGTGATCCGGGCCGGTGTGGGTTGTTCCAGTGGTTGACGACGTTGGACACGTCGGTGTGGCTGCGCGAGCGGGGCCTGGGACATCTGCGCGCTGACGGGTACGGGGTGTGGCTGGAGGACGGCCGGTGCTTGCGGTTCCTGGTGCACGTCGACCCGGGGCCGGTCGGTGGCGCGATCGGCGAACGGGAGCGGTCGACTGCCGGGCTCGGCGCTGTTCTGGCCGGGTACCGGCGTACTGACCCGGTCGTGCCGGTCGGCGCGGTGCTGGTCATTGCCCACGACGCCGCCCGGGAAGCCAACCTATTGGCGGACCTCATGAATCGGCCGCTGCGGGCGCTGGTCGCGGTCACCACCGCCGACCTGCTTCACCAGCGCTGGCCGCACGAGAGTGTGTGGCGGGTTTCGGCGGCCACCGCACGTCACCGGTTGATCGAAATTCCTCCTGCGGGCAAACTATGCCCGATAAGTCGAAAGTAGGCCGACCGCGGCAAGCGAATGCCGCACGGACCACCGTGGTCCGACACCCTGACAAGCAAGTCGACCGTATGGAGTATCCGCTTCTGCCGAAGAGAGTGCGTTGTTCCGGCCAATTCGCGCATAATAGTGGTCAGTTCAGGCGAAAGGGTCGGGATCTCCGCCGAGAATTTTCAGGGCCTCTGCCAAGGCTGCATCGACTATTGGCGGAAAGGACAAGGGAGTGGGCGATCCGGCGTCGTTTGCTCGAACCGCAATCCTAGGTTTCCTGATGCTGGGCCGTTGCCGTGGGAGAACGAGATATGCCGGCCATGGCATCATAGGCGGGCGCAGCAGCATGTCCCAGCAATTGCGCACTATCGCTTGGTTCACAAGGGCAGCCTGCTCAATGGTCAAGTCAGTCGGTGTGGCGGCCAGTGGCTGAATGGGAGTGATTGTGAGCAACCGCGAGGGCGTGATAGGCACGTGCACTTCGTGTAGATCCGGGAGGAGTGCCGGGCTAGAGAAGTCGAGTTCACCGGTTGCGCTGACCGTGACCACGGGAGCGTCACCTGTAACCAGCACCGGATCCGGCGAGGAGGTCAGCAGCCAGTGCATGTTGAGCAGGAGGCGCTTGATCCTGTCCGCCTCCCGAACCATGGTCCGGAGCATCGACGGAGTGTCAGTCCTGCGCATGACCTCCGGGGTGCGCTTCGCAATGTCGTGATGCATGGCAGTGAGATCCCCCCTCGTCTTCACTGCGGGATCCATCTCGATGGCACGTTGAAGCACCATGCTCGCGAAGATCAACGGGCCCATGTGGGAGTTCACGTCTTGCATCGTGCGGCGGACAGCCACCGTTCGGACCATCTGGGTCGCGACGAAAGTGGCAAGCGTGGCCCGGTCTGGGCCCGGAGGCGGAAGGACTCCGTCTCGAAGTGCGTACATGATGTCCCCGACTGGACTCTCGATGGAGCGCGAGAACCATTCCTCCAGGGAATCATCAGGTTGACCGAGTTCGCCGACATCGTAGAAATCTACTTCGACGGTTGCCTTTTTGATAGGCATACGCTCTTCCGTGCCGTTTCGATGCCGCGCTAGCAGAATGTCTTTGTCGAGCTTCTTTCTTCCGCAAAAGCCACGCAGATATAGCTTCGGCACGGTGTGGTGGTCGCGGCTAATCTGCTCAGGCATTCCCCAATTATGACAGACGTCTCGAGTCACGGCGACTTGCCGCCTCTGTGGGCGAACGAGTCCGTGAGCTCTTTCTCATGCCGCTGTCATCGCACGTCGTTCCGGTGCCGAGGCCACGGTCCGTCTACGTCTTAAACGCGGCGCCTGCCGGGCAGGCCGACGCGGTTGTGAGGCTGCCGGGGGTATAGATTGCGGTCTGTCCCGGGTGGGTCCGCATCAGTTGGACAGCAAGCCGTTCAGATCAGCGGTGAGGAAGCCCCAGCTGAGGGCCAGATCATTGAGGCTGTCGACCACCACGCGCTGGCGGGCAGCGCGGTCTGGCTCGAACGGACCGACAACGCGTAGGCCCGTCTGCGTCCGGAAAACATCGTGTGGGCCGTCGCCGAGCGGGGTGAGATCGAGGACGTCCGAAAGATTCAGCTGGCGGGCGACGCCCTCGTCCCCGGCGTCGCGCACGGCCGTTCCGGCGTGGATGTAGAAGACGACGAACGGGGGCGCCGCGTACGGCAGCCTCATGAAGTCGGGCTCCAGCGCCTCGGGCAGCGAGACTATGGTCTCCCACATCGCGACCAGAGAGTCAACGAGGTCGACGATCGACAGGCGAGAACGCATCGCTTGCATACTGCCCGGGTTCAACGGACGGTGCAGCTTCGGGAGCAGTCGAAGATTAGTGCCCAGGTCAACGGTGGCCAGGACCGACGACGGAGAACGCCAATTGCCGGTTTGCAGCACCGAGTTCGCGGTCACCACCGGCGGGCCGTCAGGCGGGGTGATCTGTGCCCGGACGTGGGAACTGATGGCTGAGTGATTGCTGTCGGGGCCGCTGGCCAGGTTCCACGCCGGCGCAACGACTTCCTCTGTGTGGCGGTGCACGACCCTGGACATGTGCGCGGCGAGGCCGGACTTAGTGAGCAGGTCGCGGTGCCTTTGCCGGACCGCGACCGGTAGCGACTGCGGCCTGTACTTCCAGCTTTGCCAGGTGACGTCGAGGACCGCACGCAGGTACAGCTCGGTGAGTTCGCCGGTCGCGAAGTTGTTGTGGTGCATCTCGAAGTCACAGCTGGTGTGCGGCCGCCACAGCAGCCGCCCACCCGGCGACACCTGGGCCAGCCGGCCGGGTCCCCACCGGCCGCCCTCCAGTTCGACCGTCTGCGCGTCGGCGCGGATCAGCAGAGAGGTGGTGGCCGGGGCCGAGGGAAGGCCGACGTTGCTGATGGTCGTCTCCGTGTCGGCGGCGTTGCCCGCCTCGCACAGGTCTTCCCAGATTTCGCCCGGAACAACCGCGCCCCCTCGGTCAGGCAACACGGTCATTACTGGACCGGGCGCGCCGTCGCGGCCGGCGAGCGGTTGGATCAGGCCGGGGCCAACCGCGGCGACCGGCTTCGTCGGGTACCCGAGGGCAGTCTGTCCGCCTCCGGCGGCGTATGCGGTGGTGAAGTTCCGGCGCTGACGTCCGGCACCTTCGCCCACCTCGGGGTGGGCAGGCTTCGGGAACGCGGGGACTGCGGCGGCGACGGCCTTGTTCAACGCGTCGATGATGTCCGCTCGTGGGCCGCCCACGGCATTCCAGCCGGTCGAGAGCAGCCGCTGAAGACCATCATGAGTCAGCCAATGGGTCGCGTCCGCATCCCGGATCGGGACACCGACCGCCGTGGGCGTCTTCCTGCCGTCGGGTCCAGGGACGACGAACGGCTTGGCCGTTTCGGGTTGCGAGGGGATGTCGATGACCAGCACACCGCGCTCGTCATCGACGGGATAGAAGTCGATGCTGAGATCACGAACGAGAGGTCGAACGCGGTCGCGGACGAGTTTGCGATACCTATCGACATCGACCAGGTGCGCCGGGACGGGCTTCAGCTCATCGATGATCTCGCGACCGTTCTCGACTCGTGTGCCGAATCCGACGAGCAGCAGCCCGCCCCGGCTGTTCGCGAACGCGGCCACGTCCTTGATCAGCTCGCCGGCGCCGGCGGGATCGTCGAGCGGGTAGACGCCGGACTTCACGTCCAGGACCGCGGACTCTGGGCTCCCGACAAACCGGTCCCAGCTGCGGGACGCCACCCATTCTCGCGCGGTCACCGCTGGGCTGCTCATGTGACCAGTGTGATCGCACCGCGTGAACTTCGACGTTTCGGGGTCAGTGCGAGAGCAGCGCCCTGCTCGGGTAGCGCATGAGGTCGGCCTGCGGGAAGCTACGTCCCCTCGTGCCGGTCTCCGCTCCAGCCAGGTAGCAGGCGGAGCGGAAAGGTGAGCATGCTTCGTGCTTAAGGGCCGTTGGATCCCCCGGATGTCGAGTCCTCGGCCGCTACCTGGAGATTGTGCGTGAGGTCCGTGATCGCTCTTCTACTATCGGCGGGCACGGCACCGGCGATGGGGGTGGGCATGATTCAAGGCGACGACGCGATGCGACTACTCTCCGTGATGTGGTAGACGTGACTCTTCGAAGGATGTCCACATCGGTTGGTGACTGCTTACGCTTTCGCCGTGACAATCGAGCAGCGCTTCCACTCGCTGGAGGATTTCCTTGCCTCCACGGTGAACCATGTCGACGGTGTCCTGGATGACGGCTGGGGCTTCGAGTTCCCGGTAAAGGGACGTGAGATTGAGGCGACCGTCTTGTTCGCCGACATCACCAGCTTTTCGACCCGCACCGTGGACATGAGCCCGGCGGCGACGTTGGTCTACGTCCAGAACTTCTTCGCGTGGATCACCGCTGAGGCTCTCCACGGGCGTCCAGGCATCGTCGACAAGTACATCGGTGACGAGGTCATGGTGGTGTTCTCGGATGAGTTCGGGTCGAAGGATCCCTTAGAAGACGCGGTCCAGGCAGCGGCGGCGATGAGCCGCCATGACGTGCATGGTTTTGGCCCTCACATCGGCATCGCGTCAGGTCGAGTCATCGTGGGCTACGCAGGCACCTCGCTGCGGTACAACGTGTCGGTCTTCGGCGCGCCGGTCGCACTGGCGGCTCGATGTGCAGGAGTAAAGCCCGCGGACACCGAGAAGGTAATTTCGTCGACGATTGTCATGCCGGCAGCCGACTGGGGCGACCGCGAGCTCGACGAGGTACTGCCCCCAGAGATGGTGGAACAGCCCGATGGTTCCCTGAAACCTGACTGGCAGCGCTTCGAATTAGTGGATCAGCGTGAAGTGCCGATGAAGGGTCTCGGCGAGGTCGCTATTCGCGAAATCCACAACACTGGCATGTGGTTTCCGACCCACTCGATCGAGAACCGCGCCCTCGACTCACTGCACGTGCTCTACGTCAACAACCGGTACTGGCCGCGCTGGGAAGCGCCTAAGACGAGCGGAGGCCCGTTCTCTCACCTGACACCGGTCGAGCCAGAGGAACTACCGGAATAACCCAGCTGCAGCGGTCTGGTGTCTTCACGACCTTTTATCGAGGTCTCCACTGCCGGCACGGAGGGGTTGAGTGCGCCCTTCACGATGATCGGAAGTCGGGGTGTCGTGGGCCGGCTCGGGACGAGCTTGAGGTATCGGCTGAGTGTTGGGATCTGCCTGTCGCGCCAAGCTCGTGAGGAAGTCGAAGTGGGCGCAGTGCTCCAGTGCCGCGTCGTCCACTGCCCTGAGCTGGCCGTACGTATGGAGGAAGCTCGCGCGTAGGTCAGTGCGGTGCGGCCATACGCGAGTCGCGAGTCGTACGAGGTCCCGGGCGGGTAGGTCATAGCGGCTGTGCTCGAAGTCGATCAGCCTAACCCCTCCGTCGTCGCCGTAGATCATGTTGCGGGGCATGAAGTCGAGGTGGCACGGAAGGGCAGGTAGCGGCGCCAAGTCTCGGAGGGCCCGCATGTGCGCGCGGACCTCGGCTCGGCGGGCTGCGGTGATGCGGTCCCCGGCCTTGTGGATCCAGTACTCGGCGCGTTCAGTGAGCCAGGCTGCCCAGTCTGGTTCGAGGCGGGGCGGTCCAGCGGCGTGCAGTGTCTTGAGTAGTTGTCCTGCCTGCTGGTAGGCCCTCTGCTCGGCCTCGGGGTGGAGATGTCGCTCGCTGAGCGGAACTCCCACTACCGCTGTGATGACGATGGCTGGTGGGTCGTCGGATGTCGCGAGCAGTCGGGGCGCCCTGTCTCCGAGAGCCGGAACCCAGGTCCTGTAGGCGTGGACTTCCTGGTGGTGTCGTTCCGGGCTGCGATGGATCTTGACAATGACATCTCCGTGGGCGGCCGTCGAGGCGCGGAGGACGCGAGTGCCAGCGTGCCCGGGGTGCGACGTGACGGGCTTGGCGTCGGCGTCGAGGAGCCGTTGGCAGAGCGCGAGGTGGACGTTGACCTCAGTCATGGTGGGCCCGGAGGTGTCGGGTGTCGTTGTGGCTGACGAGTTGCCAGATGGTGCGGCCGAAACGGTTCGTCGGTCGCTGCCACCGGGCGATGGAGGCGTGGTCGGTGACGAAGCCGAGCCGGAGGCAGGCGTTCCGAGGGAGGCCGAGGAGCAGGCTGTGGGCTGCTTCGACGGTTTCGCCGTGGGCGGCGATGAGGATTCGTTCACCTTCGTGGCGGGCGAGGATCTTCTGAAGTGCGGCGGTCGCCCGGTCGAGGTACTGGTTCCACGTCTCGGAGTCGGAAGCGTACTGGCGGTCCGGACTGTGCTGAGGCGGTCCCTGGAAGGAGGTCTTGACGTCGACCCAGGGTCGGCCGTCGGCGTCGCCGTGGTCAGGGCCGCGGAGGTCCGGGTAGATGGTGGGCGCCAAGTGCAGAGCTTGCGCGATGATCCCGGCGGTCTGGCTGACGCGGAGTCTGGGTGTGGCGTAGAAGGCGGCGTAGGTCCGGTCGGCGTGTTCGGCTGCCAGGCGGGCGGCGAGTTGCTCCGCCTGGTTCCGGCCGAGGCCGGTGAGGCCGGTGCAGCCCTGTTCGCCGCCGACGATCCCGGTGATGTTGCAGGTAGCTTCGCCGTGGCGGGCGATGGCGAGTTCGGTTGTCGGCGTCATACGTGGGTTCCTTTCAGGGTAGTTCGGTGCGGAACGGATCGGGCCAGGGACGGACGGCGGGCCACGGGTGCCGATAGCCGTTGCGGCCGAGATATCGCAGAGTCAGTAACTGGTGCAGCTCGGCGTACCGCTTCAGGTCGGCCAGGCTGCAGATCTGAGGCGCGACGGCGACGCGGTAGGCGCGCAGACAGCGAGCGATCAATCGGTCGGCCAGACGGCCGTAGGTCATGGATGCAGTGACCAGGAGACCGGCCAGGTCGTAGCCGAAGGGAGCGAGCGTCAGGTCGTCGAAGTCGACGACGGCGGCCTCATTGCTATTCGCGAGGTAGTTACGAATGTTCGGGTCCTTGTAGAACGCCGCGGGATCCCCGGTTCTGTCGAGTACGGCGTCGATGATCGATGCGTGGATGCCCGCCGCCGCGGCGGCGAGATGCAGGGCCGCCTGCCTTGGGCTGGCGAAGTCGGGGATCACGAGGCCGGTCGAGGTGATGTGAGGTCGATCGAGGCGCGCGGCCCGAAGCGCTTGCCGGTATGCGGCAGCGTGAAGGCGGCCCAGGGCTGCGGCTGCTCGCGGAAGATCTTCGACGCCGGGTACATGCCCCGACAGCCGTTCGAACACGAGATGTCGGGTACCGCAGGCGACGAGCGTGGGCAGGCGTACGCCGGAGCGCAGGCCGACCAGCCAGGCGTGGTGGGCGGCAGCGGCGGCGCAGCGTTCGGGGTCGTCGTACCGCTTGACGAAGAGATCGGCGCTCATGGCCGCACCGCCACGGCGTAGCTGACCGTCGATCGGGTCGTGTACGGCGGTGGCGCCAGCCGCTGCTGCAGGGCCGCCGCGAGGGCGGGGTTTCCGCCAGTCAGGGCGATCCGGTATTTCGGTGTGGTCGCGAGGTAGCGGGCGAGGTGCGTGGCGTCCGCGAAGTGGAAGATGTGTTCCTCGTGCTGGATGTCGAGGACGGTCAGATGGGTGGCGGTGATGGTGTGCAGGTTGCCGCTGTGGAAGCTCTCGTAGAGGCTCGGTCGGCTGGTGGCGTCCGGGTCGAGGCCGGCAGCCTGGAGCAGGCGGTCGAGTTCGGCGTAGCTGTCCAGGGACTTGGTGACCAGCGCAGCGGTGCCGCCGGGGCGTAGGCAGCGGGCGATCTCCGCTACAGCTAGATCCGGCGTCGGAGAGTGGTACAGGCAGAAGGCGGCAACCGCAGCGTCGGCCAAGCTGTCCGGCAGTGGCAGGTGGTGGAAGTCAGCGCAGACCACTGAGCCCAACGGGCCAGAGTCGCCGAGGCGGTCGCGGGTGGTGCGGAGAAGCGCGGTCGAGGCGTCGACGGCAATGAGCTGGCGGGGGCGGAGCCGGTCGGCCAGGCGCAGGGTTGTGGTGCCGCGACCGCAACCGATGTCGAGCACAGTCGCCCCGGTCGGGACCCGAGCGGCGAGTAGGCCGGCGATTGTGTCGGCGACGTCGCTTCCGCTGATCTTGGCGCGATGTAATGCCTTAGTGCGGTCGGCGAGCCGGCCGTTGCCCCGGTAGAGGTCACCGTGGACCAGCGTGGGGTCAAGAAACGGGTTAGCCGACATCCGCCGCCTCCCGTTTCGCTGCGGTCAGGCCACGGGCTGATGCCCTTCGCGGACGCGTTTGATCAGTTGGGCGGCCTGACGGCGGCTGGTGAGGGTGATCAGGTGGACGTGTGGTCCGTGTTCTCGGATGAGGTTCTGCACTCGCGGGCGCATGGTGCGCCGGTAGCCGAGGATGTAGCGGATGAAGTTCCAGGTGATGCGGTCGTAGACGCCGTCCTGGTGGTGTTGTCCGCCCCGATAGCGCCAGCGGCGCTGGGCGATGCCCCATAGGCAGGCTCTGGCGGGCAGGTCGAGGAAGATCACAGTGTCCGCGGTGGCAAGCCGGATCGGCAGGGTACCGGCGTAGTTGCCCTCGATGATCCATCGTTCGCCAGCGACGAGTTTCTCCTGCTGGGCAGCGAACTCGTCCTGCGGTAAGGGGTTCCAGTGCTTGTCGTAGTAGGTCGCGTCGAGGTGGGTCAACGGCGCGTCGAGGATCCTCGCCAGCTGGCGTGCGACGGTGGACTTGCCGCTGCCGCCGCAGCCGATGATCGCGATCCTGTCCATGGTTCTCCAGGGTAAGGGTGTGGTGCGCACGTCCGGTGGTGACACGGTGGGTCATGACGGCACCGACCAGGGGTCTTGTAGCAGGTAGGTGAGCACCTCGAGCTGGGTCGAGAGTCGGAACGGGTCGAGGTGCCGTAGGCACCCCGCGATCAGGTTGGCATGGTCACCGGTGCCGGCGATCTCGCTGAGCCAGCCGATACGGTGCCGCACGTCCGTGGCGTCGCGGACGATCAGTGACGAGGGAACAAGGGCATCGGCGCCGCGGACGTCACGAGGCAGCAGGGGCACGCAGCCCGCGAGGACGGCCTCGAAGATCCGTTGGGTCATCTGTCCTGCTTCGGCATACCGGGCGGGAAGCAGCAGGACGGTGGCGAGCGCGTCGGCGTAGATCGCGGACACTCTGGGGAACGGAACGCGGCCGATGAAGTTCAGATCCGGCCAGCGCCCGGTGTCGGTCCACTTGCCAGCGACCAGGTGGGGCAGTTGGGCGGCGGCTGGCGCGAAGTAGGTGTCGAACGCGTGGTCGCGCTCGTACTGGTTGCCGACGTAGACGAGCGGGGTCCGGCGGGGGAGGGCTGTCAGCGTAGCCGGATCAGCGGCGTCGATGGCCGTGTCGGCGACCGGAAAGAGGAGTGGTACTGCGCCCGGGGTCGGGTGCAGAGCGGGCTCACACACAGTGACGTTGTGGGTACGGCGAAGAGGGTCCGTGGCGGGCAGCCGGCGGTCCTTGTCCCAGAGGATCGTGGGCATGCCGATCCGGTGGGTGTAGTGGTCAAGCAACTCGGCCTGCCGATGCAGGTCGCAGGTGTGGCCTGGTCGCCCGCATACGGTGGTGTTACGACCGGGAATGGGCCAGCGCCACTCGAGGAACAGCGCGTCGATGTCGGGCAGGCCGACGTCCCAGCGGTAGTGGCCGGTGAGATCGTCGCCGGCCTCGCACAGGTCCCGGTTGGGTTGAAGGAAGACGATGTCATGGCTGGCTGCACGTAGACCGTCGACCAAGGTTCGGCGGTGGCTGCGGCCTCCGTCAGGGGTGTCGCTGATGCCGGGTCCGAGGAAGCCCCAGAAGCTGTAGCCAATTCTCACTTGGTCACCCACCAGCCTTCGATGAGCAGCGCGTCCAGGCCGGATTCTGTGAAGCAGTCCAGCGCCATCTCTGGTGTGCCGCAGATCGGCTTGCCTTTGATGTTCAGCGAGGTGTTGATCAGCACGGGGTGGCCGGTGAGCTCGCCGAAGCGGGTGAGGACGTCGGCGAGGAAGGGGTGTTGCTTGCGGGTGACGGTCTGGACTCGGGCGGTGCCGTTGACGTGGACGATCGCGGGTAGCTTGTCGCAGGTCAGCTCGGTCACGGGAGCCGCGAGCGACATGTACGGCGACGGTTGGCGTAGCTGGAAGTATTCGGTGGCCTTGTCGGCGAGGACGACAGGGGCGAAAGGTCGGAACGGTTCGCGGAACTTGACGGTGGCATTGAGCCGCTCGACCACACCGGCCTCCAACGGCGAGGCGAGGATCGACCGATGCCCCAGTGCCCGTGGGCCAGCCTCCAGCGCCCCGGTGAACAACCCCACGATCGCCCCGTCGGCCAACTGCCGAGCCAGATGGTGGACAGGTTCGGCAGGTCGGCTCGCACGCAGTCCCGCGCGCGGCGCTGCCGGTAGTGCCAGGTCGGGATAGGCGGGGCCGAGGTAGCAGCGGTGGCGGAGGCCGGTGGGTGGGCGGCCGGTCACGTCGAGCCAGGCGTGGGCGGCGGCGCCGATCGCGGTACCCGCATCGCCGGGTGCGGGCGGTACGTGCACCTCGTCGATGATGCCGGCCTGGGCGATGAGGCCGGCGCTGACACAGTTCATCGCTACTCCACCAGCCAGGCAGAGCAGCCCGGAGCCGGTCAACCGGCGGGCCCGCTCGGCGAGATGCAGCATCACCTGCTCGGTGCGTTCCTGCAGCGCAGCGGCCAGGTCGGCGTGCACAGGCTCTACTGGTGCGGCCGGCGTGCGTGGCGGGCACGTCGCGGCGGTGAACGCGGGCGTGACCCGGCCGTAGCGGCTGGCAAGCACCCGCAGGGCGATCAGCTCGGGGTCGAGCGTGAAGCCGTCGGCGGTGAGCCGAATCGCCCGGCACATCAGCTCCCGGAACCGGGTGGGGTCGCCGAGGGCCGCCAGCGCCATCACGGTGCCTTCCTCGTCACCGCGCCGCCAGCCGAGGTGCTCGGTGACGGCACCGTAGGCGTAGCCGAGGGATGCCGGGTCGTCGATCGCGTGTGCCAGGTCGAGGCTGAGTTGCGGGTTGCGCCAGCGGGCGTGCCAGGTGGTGGTGGTCTGCAACTCGCCGAGGCTGTCGACGATCAGGACCGCCGCGTCGTCCACACCGGCGGCGGCAAAGGCGTACAGGGCATGCGCCCGGTGGTGCGGCACCGGTTGCAGTCGAGCGCGCGGGAAGCGTTCGGCCAAGTCCCGCATCCGGGCCCGGTAGCGGCGGTGGACCGTGGTGAAACTGCGAGCCCGAGGTACGGCTCGAGCGCGGCTGGCCGCCTGCCGTAGATGGGTCGGTAGCTGGCCCAGTGCTCCCAGGTAGCGGCGTCCATCGAAGTTGTACGCCACCGTGGTCACGTCCAACGGCGACAGGCCGGCCTCGTGGAGCAGCCAGGCGACACCGTGTGCGGGGTAGGCCTTGCTGTGCTTGACCCCGTCGAGGCGTTCCTCCTCGACGAAGCCGATCAGATGGCCGTCAACCAGCAGGGCCGCCGCCGAGTCATGCGTGTACGCGCACAGCCCGAGCACCACATCCGCGGTCATGCCACCTCCGCCGATGCGAGGGCCGGCTGATTGAGGTGCTGGTACCAGTCGACGAGGGCAGCGCCGAGCGGCCCCGGTGTGTCGTGGGCGATCTTGCGCGCCGGGTCGCGCTGGCCGCGCTTCCAGGTTCGGTAGCTGGTAAGCACGCGTCCGAACGTGTCCCACGAGGTGCCCTCGGGCAGGTCGCCGTCGCCACCGATGATCCGAGCGAGAACGGTGTCCAGGCTGGTCCAGTCCGCGCCGAGCGGATCCATCTCGGTGATGTTCGGCGCGTGGTGGAGGCACTCGGCGGCGGCTGCGGCGTGCTCGGCGTACAGGTGCAGCGAATCGACGTGGTGGTGGTATTCGCCGACCTCGACACCGAGCCAGCCGGCCATCAGTTCCTGCAGGAGCGTGGTCGCAAAGATGTCGTACGGGAAGCCGAGCCAGAGGTCCTGGCTGCGCATGGTGGTGTGCATCTCGAGTCGGTCCTGCCGGATCAGGAACCGATACCCGAGAGTGCAAGGCACGTCGCGGTAGCCGCGGTGGTCGCGTCCCGGGTCGTAGATCTGGACGACGGCTTGCCGGGAGTCCCGGTCGGCCGTTAGCTTCCGCACGACGGCGTCGAGTTGGTCGAGGCTGCCACCCCACCGGCGGATTCGTGGCCCGTACGCGCCCTGCAGGATTCCGTCGTCTGCGTAGCGGCGCAGGTTGTCGTTGAAGTCGAAGATCCAGGCGTCGTCCGAGCCGGAGAGGATCCACAGCGCTTCGGCGACGGCGAACGCCGGGTTGATGACGCGGACGGGCGGCACGGAGACCAGCCGGCGCCGGGGGTTGGTCAGGCACAGGTGCGCGCCGATGACTTCGGTGGTCATCATGTCGCGTGGGCAGGCGATGCGGCCGTTGAGGAGTACTGCCTGGCAGGCGGCGGCGAACAACTCGCTCGCGGAGTCCGCTGTCAAGACGATCATGAGAACTTCCTTCTAGGTCAGGAGGTGAAGGCCGCGAGCCGGTCGCGGGAGAGATTGACCAGCCAGGAGGACTGCCGGGCCATGCCCTCGTGCAGGCCGACGGTGGGCCAGTAGCCGAGCAGCCGGCCGGCAAGGGTCAGGTCCGCCGACGTGGCGGGAACGTCACCGGGCTGCGCATCGGCCACCTGAACCGGAATCTGCCGTCCGGTAACCGTGGACGCCTCCTGGATGGCGCCGCGCATGGACACGCTCGCGCCGCCGCCGACATTCACCACAGCGCAGCGGGTATCGATGTGAGCGGCGGCGATCGTCGCGGAGACCACGTCGGTGATGTAGGTGAACTCCCGCCGTTGGCTGCCGTCGCCGAACAGCGTGACCGGCAGACCGGTATAGGCCGCGAACAGCAGCCGGCCGATAGCCATGTCGGGTCGCTGCCGTGGTCCGTACACGGTGAAATAGCGCAGCGCCACGACGCTGAGCCGACTGTCGGGGCGACGGGCGTAGGCCAGGCACAGCTGCTCGGCGGCGAGCTTGCTCACCCCGTACGGTGAGACCGGGCTGGTCCGGTCGTCCTCGCGGCTGGGCCGCTCCGCCGGGCCGTAGACGCTGGACGAGGAGGCGTACACCAACCTCCGTACGCCCGAGCGGGCGCACGCGTCGAGCAGCCGGTGGGTGCCGAGCACGTTCGACTGGGCGTAGTCGTGAAACTCCACGCCCCAGGAGGGCCGGACCCCTGGCCGGGCAGCCAGGTGAAACACGATGTCGCAGCCATCGAGAGCGTCATCAAGCCGGTCGGTGACAAGATCCCGGCAGAGCGCTGTGAACAGCGGATTGCCAGCTGCGGCTGACAGGTTCTCGTCGGCGAGGGCGTCCTGGCCGAGGCGGCGGCGGTCCAAGCCGACCACCTGGATGCCTCGGGCAAGAAGCGCGTCGACGACGTGCGAGCCGATGAAGCCGGCCGCGCCGGTCACCAACACTCGCGCCGTCACCGGCGGCCACCGGGATCAGCTGGTTGCGACAGCATGCGCTGCCACACGAAGGTGAGCAGGAGGGGCTCGGTCTGGGAGACCTTTGCCCGGCCGGTCGCCGGTATCCGGGGCTGCACCGTCGGACCGGGCCCGTCCGTGGAGGTGTGCCGCGAGACGTACACGGTCATGGCTTCACCGTCCGACGAGTTGCGGTTGATTCCCGCTGGTCGGTCCAGTCGTGGCGGGCCCGCCGAAGCACCGGCGGGCCCGCCGTGGCGAGGCGGCGGCTGAGAGCACCCCGCCGGTCACCCGCCCACGCAGCCCCGATGGCAGTGCGCGGGCGGGGAATCACCCTCACGACTGCACCTCCGGCCGCCGCCAGAACAAGCGGCGCCTGCTTGTTGATCGTCTTGTCCGACTTTTTCACCGTGAATCCCCTGGCGTCGATGA
Organism: Micromonospora sp. WMMD729; assembly: GCF_049315225.1. NCBI lineage: Bacteria > Bacillati > Actinomycetota > Actinomycetes > Micromonosporales > Micromonosporaceae > Micromonospora > Micromonospora sp. WMMD729. Next base: position 1,041,116 of record NZ_CP186059.1, read on the forward strand.
CATTGGGTTGGTGAGCTGGAGCCGCCCAGCAGCGTCCGTCGATGCTCGTCAACAGCGAACCGTCCAGCGAGCCCGATCGGTACCGTCCACGACCCGTCCGCTCGCAACCAGGTAGTGACGGCCCGTAGCGGAGATAGCTAACGTGACCGTCGTCAACAGAGGACGTACGGAGGTGCTGGCATGGCCGGACGGCGCTACCCCGCCAATCGGCGGCTAGCGTGGGAGAGGCTCCAGCGGGGCTGGTCCTACGAGGAGGTCGCCGAGCGCATCCGCACGGAGATGAGCCATGCCGGGGAGACCGATACCGGGCTCAACGCCAACACTGTGCGGCGGTGGGAAACCGGTGAGCGGTGGCCTGACCCGCGCTACCGCAAGCACCTTGTAGCGATCTTCGACAAGCCGGCGAGCCAGCTCGGTCTTCTTACCCCCGACGAGCTGGCGATGCGCCCGCAGGCGGAGACACTGCACGAGTTCAGGAGGTTGTGGGAAATGATCACCGGAGGCGACGACACCGGCTGGGACCGGGCAACTGTTCTGCGCGCGTTGTTCGGCGCCAGCATGCTTCCCCTGGTGGCACCCCTGCTGTCACTCGATCCGCAGGCCGCGTACGCCCAGACCAAAGCCATAGATCCAGACGCGTACGCCGAGATCGTGCGGTGCCAGCGCACGCTGTACTGGACCAGCCCCGCCCGGCCGCTCTACGAGGCCGCGTACGCCCACACCCTGCTCGGCAGCGGACTCGTGCGTGCGGCCACCGGGACCAGCCGGGCGACCCTCTCCAGCGCCCTCGCCGAATCGGCGCTGCTCACCGCACGACTGGCGTTCTTCGATCTCAACCAGCCCGCCGTCGCGCAGCGCTGCTACGACGTCGCCCTCGCCGCCACCCGTGAGGCCGGAGACCACGCCTTGGCCGCCGCCGTCCTCGGCCACATGGCCTTCATCCCCGCCTTCGGACACGATCCAGCCGCAGCACGGTCACTGATCGACGCGGCGCTCCAGCACACCTGGCACGGCGTCAGCCCCGCCGTCCGCTCCTGGCTGCACTGCGTGGCCTCGGAAGTCGAAGCCCGCGCGGGTGCGGGAGCGGCAAGCCGCCACCAGATCGACCTCGCTGCCACCGCGCTCGAAGCGCGTCCTGACGCGCCCGCTTGGTTCGACTACTACGACACCGGCCGGCTGCACTCCTTTGCCGGCTACGCGGTCCTCGCCGTCGGCGACCATGCCGAGGCCGCCCGCCACCTGGCCGAATCCCTCGCCGGCTTGACCGCGACAGGCACCAAACAGCGCAGCGTCGTCCTCGCCGACCTGGCCTCGGCGCACAGCAGCGACGGCGACCACGCTGCCACCTACCTCAACCAGGCTTTGGACGCCCTGCATATCGACTGGTACGGCACCGGGCTGGAACGGGTCAGAGCGGTCCGGCAGGTACTCGGCGACAGCCGAGAGGGCGGCCAACTCGACGATCGCATCGCCGCCCTCGCGACCAGCCGGGCCGCTCTTCCGGGGAGCTAAATTGCCGACTCGTTGTGCCTGCGTACCAGTTCGGGCAGCTCGGCGAGCGAGTCAAGCTGAAAGAGGCAGCGGTCGCTGACGGCCTTGTCGTCGAGAATGTGCCCCCATGGGCCGCGTCGTACCAGGGCGGTCGCGAGTCCGGCGGCCTGAGCGGGGCGAATGTCGTTGTCCAGCCGGTCCCCAACGTAGAGCACTCGGCCGGCGGGGCAGCCGGCCTCCGCGACGACGCGGTCGAAGAACGCGGCCGACGGTTTCTCGACGTTCCAGCCGTCCGATGTGCCGATCACGTCGACCGGCAGATCCAGGGCGCGCAAGATGGTCTCGGCTCGGGCAGTCTGGTTGCCGGCCAGGCCGACCTGCACGCCTAACTCCCGTAGGGCCGCCAGACAGGGTCGGGCGTCCGGGTACAGGTTCTCCTCGGAAAAGTGTTCCGGTTGTCCGGCGTCGGCCCGGCGTTGCCGCTCCTTGGCCAGGTCGAAGCCGGGCTGGAACACCTGAAACGTCTCGCGGTAGTCCAGGCCGCGGGCGATGACGGCGCCGAAGACTGCCGAAAAGGTGTGTCGTGGAACGCCGAGCCAGTCGGCCCAGGTGCCGTACTCCCGGGACTCGTCGACGATCGTCTCACCCACGTCGAAGAACACACTCGAGATCATCCTGGGATTGTGCCTCTCGGGCTCAGGCGGATCAAACGTCGTGCGGCGGTGCGGCATGGACGTGCGATTGCCATCCGACGCGAGGTCGTCGGCTGCCTCGTCGCATCGCGGAGCCAGGATGAGCCGGCCGAGATCCATCTGCAGGACGTGATGACAGACCCCCCAACCACCAGCGTCGCAGGATCGCCCTGGCACTGATCGGACGCTCTCTGATCTGTCAGAACCTCAGCCGGCTGAGGCTGACGGCGTCGGCGAGCATGAGGCCTTGTGTCCGTCATCACAAGGCGTTCCGGAGAATGCCCTGCTTTCGGTCGAGGGCACCCATATCGGCCGGCTCTCCGGTAGGTGTGTTCGACCGGGACGGTCGGGTCGTGGGGACGCTGGGAACCGTTATGGCAGGTAGCGGGCCGGCGAGGACGGTCCGGCACTATGCCTTGGCGAGGGCGTGCCGAGGCGGTCGATCGTCGGGGTTGACTTGCTTGACAGCGTCGGTCTGGTCGAGAGGTACTGGAGGAACGTTCCCCTTGCGGCGAGCTTGTTCGCCGGGCTGACTGGTCGATTGATGGGCGCCGTCAGGGCCCTTCCTCGTCGCTGTGGCCTGGTGCGCCAGTCTGGTCGTTCGGGTGCCGACCAAGCGACAGGAGGACCGCCATGAAGGATCTTCTCCCGGCGGGTTGAGCCGACGCCGGTCCGGCCGCAGCATGATGTGCTGCGTGACCGGCGGGAGTGTCCCTGTCCGAAACGGTTGCTCCGCTTGGCGGAAGCGAATGTGAGCCCGCCGGTTCGTGTCGCCGTCGCTGTCCATCTTCGTGTCCACGATCGTGCCGGTCACGGTCGTGGTGATGACTGCTGCCCTGACCCTTCTCGGGCCCATCCGTGCACTGCACGGAGTGTTCGTTAGCACCTCAATAGTGATTAACAGCGCGACTTCCCTCGCGCGCTCCACCTTGCCGGGCCAGCCGCGACCCGGCGGGCGACCATCGCCAGCCGACCTCGCTCCAGTGCGAGCGCGATGCACCTGGCCGCGCACTTTTTGCCACGAGCGCCGTGGTCCACGGCGCCGTTGAGATCTTTCGACAAGGAGTACCCGACGTGTCTTTCCACGACTTCCCGCATCGCCTCGGGATTCGGCCCGGCGGCGGTGACAGTTTCCCGCTTGGCCCCCGTTCGAGGGTCGGGCTTGGCGTCAGCGTTGACGTCAGTCTTCAGCCGAACCCCCGAACCGACCCCCTGTTCCCTCTCACACCGCAGGTCAGCTCGGCTGTCAGGGCCGTCGGCTTGTCCTGCGACAGACCCTTCCTGGTCTCGGGTCTCTCCCCCTGGGGCTGGCATTCCCTACCGGGGAGGAGGTGGTAGCTGGTGGATGATCCGGTCCTTCGGGTTCAGTCCCAGCTGACCGGCCGTGACCGGCTGTTGCTGGGCTGGTTGTACGACCACGGCGTGTTGACGTCGTTCCAGATCTCGAACGCCCTGTTCCCGTCCCTCGATTTCTGTCAGCGGCGGCTGCGGACCCTGTACCGGCTGCGCCTCGTCGCCCGGTTCCGGCCACAGCGGGCCGACGGCGGCTCGTACCCGTACCACTACGTCATCGACCAACTCGGCGCCGAAGTCGTCGCCGCAAGTCGGGACGAGCGCCCGCCGCGGCGGGACCACGCCCGGGTGGAGCGGCGGCGCTGGACCTCGACCCGCAGCCTCACCCACCGCCTCGGAGTGAACGGCTTCTTCACCGACCTCGCTGGGCACGCCCGCACCCATCCGGGCGCCGGCTTGGTGGAGTGGCTGCCGGAGGCGGTGTGCCAGCGCGCTGGGACGTTCACCCGCCTGCAGGATCCGGGGCTGGTGCGGGCGTATCAGCCGCGGGTCCGCCCGGACGGCTACGGCCGGTGGGTCGAGAACGGTATCGAGGTGCCGTTATTCGTCGAGTACGACACCGGCGCCGAGCAGCTGTCCATCCTGGCCGGCAAGGTCGACGGCTACCGGGAACTGTTCGCGAAGATCGGGTGGGCGTGGCCGGTGCTGTTCTGGCTGCACTCGGCCGCCCGGGAGCGCAACCTGCGCCGCGTCCTGGGCGAGGTGCCGCTGTCGGTGCCGGTGGCAACCGGTGCCCGCGACCACGCCGTGACGGCGGGACTGAGCCCGGCGGAGGCGGTGTGGGCGGTGGCCGGCGGGGGAGGGCAGCGGTTGCGGCTGGCCGACCTTGCCGGGTACGTGGTGGGCGCCTCGCGTCGGGCGGGTGAGGCGGCGTGATCGGCGACGGCACGACGGCGGCGGACGGTACCTCTACCGCCGGGCGGACGGCAGAGGTCGGCGTCTGTCACGGATCTGTCGGGACCGGCTCGGCCCGTGCTGACAGATGCGTGAGAGAACCGGACGTCCGCTCCCACAGCAGCGGGACCGCGTCCGAGTCACGCGTCCGCTGCGGGCGGTCCCCGACCAGAGTCCGGTCCCTGTCCCGACGGTTGTCCGACGCTGGGTCGGTCCGCCATCCGGTCCCGCCTTCTGCGACTGACGGACGGACCGGAACACCGGTCTGGGCCGAGGAGGTGACGAGCCACGACAGCACCGGTCCCTGACCCGGACGCCAGTCCGCGCGATAGCCGTGGTGAGGGTGGCGTCCAGGTCGTCATCATGCTGGCGATCGGCGGCGCAGCGGGGGCGGCAAGCTTCACCCACGTGCACAACGTGGCGGCCGCGCACGGCCAACCCGGCTGGCTGGCCTGGGCCGACGCGATCGTCCTGGAACTGATGTCCATCGCCTCCGGCCTGGAACTACGCCGCCGCAAACGCGCCCACACCTCCACCGTCTTCCCGGCCACCGTGCTGGCCTGCGCGGTCACCCTGTCCCTGGCGGCGCAGGTCGTCGAGGCCGAACCCTCGATCATCGGCTGGGTCGCCGCCGCTGTACCCGCGCTCGGGTTCCTCGTCATGGTCAAGATCGCCCTCGGCCGCACCAGCACCGCCACGCCCGCCCACCCTGGGACCGTCGGGGACCGCCGACCGCGACCGGACGAAGCCGGACGGACCGCTGCGGACAGCGGACCGGACGAGGCAACCCGGTCCGCTGTCACGGCGGGGGAGCGGCGGTCCATGACCCGGACCGTCCGCTCACCGGAGGCTCGTCGCCGACATGGCGGACGGGACCGGCAGCGGCGAGCGGACCGGGGACGGTCCGCGCAGCCGTCCGGTGACGTGGCCGAGCTGCTGCCAGCGGCGCGAACTGTTCGGGACCGGCTCGCCGCGGACGGGCAGGCACTGACCCGGGCCGCACTCGCCGAAGCCCTCCGCGCAGCCGGTCACACCGTGTCCAACACCCGCCTATCCGAACTCCTCAAGACCCTCAAGGTCGAGTCGTCGGCACTACCTGAGCCGATCGCGAGCCCGGCCGTGCCGACCAACCCGACGCCACCGCCTCTGTCACCGGAGCGGCGCAACGGTGGGGGAGCAGCCACCCCTGCGCCGGTCGACCCCGACGCGGCTACCCCGCTCCTACCGCACAGCCATCCATCTCAGAACCAGGAGAACCCTGATCATGAACAGCCCCACGAATCACGCTGACCAGACAACCCGCACCACGACCGACAGCACCGACACCGCGCCCGGCGCCGGGGAGGTGTGGACGATCGAGCGCATCCGTGCCCTCGGCGTGACCACCACCCTCGCCACCACCGCCTCGGTGCTCGGGATCAGCCGATCCCAGGCGTACCGGCTCGCCGCTACCGACCAGTTCCCCATACCGCTGATCCGGGCCGGCAGCCGCATCATCGTCCCGGTCGCCGCCCTGCTCCATCTCCTCCAACCCGACCCCACCACGACCGGCGGCGGGCGACTTGATGCCGATGCGAAGGTGAGCGTGGATGCGATGACCCCGCCACCAGCGGATTCCACCCGGCATCGCTGGCGGCACCGTACGGAGCATCCAGGAGACGATGAGTGAAGGGATCCACCTTCAAACGCTGCGGCTGCCGCGACAGCGTCACGGGCCGGCGACTGGGACGCTCCTGTCCCCAGCTTCGCCGGCCCGGCGGCGGCTGGTCCCGCACCCACGGCCACTGGCACTGGCAGATCGAAATCCCCGCCCGCGCCGACGGCACCCGCCGCCCACTGCGCCACGGCCCCTACGCCACCCAGGCCGACGCGGACGCCGTCCTGGACCGCATCCGGGCCGCGCTCGCCGTCCCCGACCCCACGGACCCGCACACCACCGTCAAGACCGGTGACCTGATCGAAACCGCCGTCAAGACCGGCGCGCCCGTCCCCACCCCGGAGCAGGTTCGGCGGGCGCTGCACCTGGACATCACTCCCACCGAGCTGCCCACGATGCAGGCGTACCTGACCGACTGGCTCGCCGGACGCAAGAACATCAAGACCGGCACCCTGCGCTCCTACGAAGGCCACATCCGGCTGTACCTGATCCCGCACCTCGGCCACCTGCGCATCGACCGGCTCCGCCCCGGCCACATCGACGCCATGTACGACGCCATCGCCCAGCGCAACACCACCATCGCCACCCTGCGCGCCAGCCGCGACCCCGCCAAACGCGACCAGGTCAAGAACCAGCGGATCGTCGGCCCCAGAACCCTGCACGTCATCCACGCCACCCTGCGCAAGGCCCTCAACGACGCGATGCGCCGCCACCGCTACATCGACACCAACCCCGCCCTCATGGTCGAACTACCCACCACACGACCACCCAAGGCCACCATCTGGACCGACCAACGCATCAAAACCTGGCGCGACACCGGCAAGACCCCCAGCCCCGTCATGATCTGGACCCCCGAACACACCGGCAAATTCCTCGACCACACCCACGACGCCAACGACCGGCTCTACGCCCTCTACCACCTCATCACCTTCACCGGCCTCCGCCGAGGCGAAGCCTGCGGCCTGCACTGGGACGACCTCGACCTCGACGCCCACACCCTCACCGTCCGCTGGCAACTCGTCCAACACGGCTGGGCCACCGCCATAGACACCCCCAAAACCACCGACAGCGAGGCCGCGGTCGCCCTCGACACCGAGACCGTCGCGGTGCTGCGCGCCCACCGCACCCGGCAACACTGCGAACGCCTCGCCGCCGGTGCCGCCTGGGCCACCACCGGGCTCGTGTTCACCACGCCCGCGGGCGGTCGGCTCCACCCTGCCGATGTCACCGACCACTTCCACCACCTCGCCACCCAAGCCGGACTACCACCCATCCGACTCCACGACCTCCGCCATGGTGCTGCCACCATGGGACTGGCCGCCGGCGTCCAGATGAAAGTCATCTCCAACCGACTCCGCCACTCCAGCCCACACTTCACCGCCAAGTTCTACGGCGACGTCCTACCCGAACTCTCACACGCCGCCGCCGAAGCAACCGCATCCGTCGTCCCGCGTCGACGTGGTACGGCAAGGCTGGCGTAATTCGCAGGTGGTCCACCGGTCGTCAGCGTAGGGCCAGCCAGCGGCGTCGCCGGCGCGGTACTGCAACGAGCCTGTTCGTTGCGATCTGCGAGGTCCTCCGGCAATGACCCCGACCGCTGCCGTGATCCACGACCGGGCGCGCTGGGTGGTCAGCGGAATGGTGGGGCTCTGGCCCGCCCGGCGCTTGCCGGCGAGATCATGGTGTGGTGCTCGTCGGCGGCGCGGGTCGGTGGTTATTCCTTGGTTGGGAGACGGCTTCGCCGCCGGGCCGGGATGCGCGAGCGCCGTCTGGGTGTTATAGCCGGTCGAGGTCAGTGACTGCGGCCGGGCGGGTGACGAGGTGAGCTTTCGCGGTCGGCGGCACGGGCTCCGCGATGCCCGAAAGTTCAGCCCGTACGCTGACGCGTTGATCTCGGGCCGCGGGCGGCCGAGGTCGAGCGGTCCGAGCCGATCGAGGAGTTCTTCATCGGTCATGGCGATACCCTGCAGGGAGGCGACGCTTGCGCCTTCCCCTGGTTACGTCGGCAGGAAGCCGACGCAACCTCGGAGGCCGGGCAGCGCGGTCAGGCGAGCCCCGCAAGGGCCCGGCAGAGGGCTTCGGCGTCGGTGATGGCCTGCCGGCACAGCTCCTCGCTGATCGTGAGGCGCTGGCCGATCCGAGCAGTGCTGGACGGGACCTTCGTCAGGAACTTGGCGTCGACCAGCCCGTCGTTGTGGGTGAACACGTGCCGGGTCGCCCAGAACTCGATCATCCGCTGCCACCGGTCCGCATCAATAACGGTACGCAGGTCCTGGTACCCGGCGTCGATGAACAGGTCGGCAGTGTCGTCCAGCCGCTGGAAGACGTTGCCCTTGCCGCGAAGCCGCTGATCGGCGTCCGCGACCACGTCGCGGAAGACCGCCGAGCCGAGCACCTCCACCACCCCGACCAAGTTCTTGAGGGTGTCGATCCACAGGCGAGTGAACACGCCTTGTTCGCGCAGGCTGGCAGCCGTCTCCGCTGGCAGCTGTGCCAAACCGTCGAGGCGCGCGGTCTCGGCGCCCAGCGCGTCCAGCGCAACCACCATCGCCGGAAGTTGACCGCATACCGGGCAGAACCGGTGCTCACCGAACACTGCGTACCGCAGCGAGCAGCTGGCGCAGGTGCGGACCCGGATCAGCTTTTCCTCGTCGATGCCCGGCAGCGGCTCCGGGTAGAACGGCTCGGACCGGTAGCGAATCTCAACATCGATCCCGAACCCGGACCGGTAAGAACGGCGCCGTGGCGACCTGAAGCTGCTGAACGCCTCGTCGAGCGCCTGCCCGACCATCTGCGTCCCGAGATCCTCGGCGGCGCGCATCGCCCGGTCGAGCTGCTGCTGGGTCATAAACTCGCTGTGATCCGAGTGGTGGCCGCAGTACACGCACCACAGCTCCAGATCGTCCGGCAGCGCCTCGTAGGCATCACCGTCGACGCGGAAGATCTGTCGACAGCTCGGGCACTGCCGGCCGAAGAACCCGTGCTCGTCGCTCGGGATTCTGACCCGCATCTCGAACGAGTCGCCGTCACGACCAACGATGCTGGCACCCGGCGCCATCCGGAACTCGTCGCTGCCATCCCGCGAACCGCCGGTCACGTTCCACATAGCTGCCGATTATGCACCGCAGGTACGACACATCCGCCACCGATTTGCCGAGAAGTAAGGCTCCCATCGACGACGGCGCCCTCTCCCCTTCGTCCGTCGGGCCGCACCGGCGAGCGCATGGGCGCTGGCACCGAATCCTGGCCGACCTCAGCTCGCCCCGCAAGGCCCGCCCTGCCGACCGTCGATTTCACCCGCCTCAGGCGGCTACCGTGTGACCGGCCAGCCACACGGCGTCATAGGGTCGGCGTCACTCGTGGCCCGCACGACAACGAACCCACCCACACCCCGGAGGTTCAGGCTTCATGGTCCCCAGTGACGCAGGCCATGCGATCGTCCGTTTGCGTAAGCACCTGACCGGCGCCACGCGGCTGGACTCGCTGTCGGAGTCGCTCTCCCTCTTCGTCTACGAGGCGCTCCAAGACGAGCTGGCCGACGTCGACCTGCGTCTGCTTTTGCACGGACGTAGTCTCGAGGAGTTCCCGCTGAACGGGCTTGAGGAAGAGAACCTCAAGCGTGCACGGCTGGACCAGCACCGCATCGCCCACGCCTTCGTGGGTTGGGCCGAAGAACATCTTCAGGCAAGAGCGCTCAAGCGCCGTACTCGTGGTACCTGGACGAGCGTCGATGGCGCTTTCCCCTATGTAGTCGACGGCGCAGGTCTCGAGGCCGAGAGCCTCGGCCTGGTGGCATCCCAGGACCTGTATTTCCCCCTCGAGACCACGGACGCAGACAAGGTGGCGCAGGCCGTCGTCAACTTCGAGCGGATGTGGTACGACGACGCGACCACCCGCACCGTCCAGGAGGAGTTCCTCGACGCGGCCCGAGCTCTCTTTGAGGACAGGGCCCCCGAGTCCGTTTACCTGCGTGTCCTGACGTCCTTATTCAAGGACTTCATCGAGGAATCCGGTGAGGAGACTGCCGGACGCGGCAAGACCGGCTTCTACGACTCAGTGGTGTGGAACAAGCTCTACAAGTTCCAGCGCGACGGTGTACTCGGTGCGATCGAGAAGCTTGAGCGCCACAACGGGTGCATAATCGCCGACAGCGTGGGCCTGGGGAAGACCTTCGAGGCCCTGGCGGTCATCAAGTACTACGAGTTGCGTAACGATCGCGTCCTCGTCCTGGCCCCCAAGCGGCTGCGAGAGAACTGGACTATTTATCGCAGCAACGACAACCGCAACCCGCTGGCCAAGGATCGCTTTAACTACGATGTCCTCAACCACACCGACCTCAGCCGCGCCAGCGGGCTGTCCGGGAACATGGACCTGGCGAACATCAACTGGGGAAACTACGACCTAGTCGTAATCGACGAGTCTCATAACTTCCGCAACAACCCGCAGGTCAAGGGCCGGACGACCCGGTATGAGCGCCTTATGAACGAGGTTTTCAAGACCGGGGTCAAGACCAAGGTCCTCATGCTCAGCGCCACGCCCGTGAACACCCGTTTGGCCGATCTCAAGAACCAGGTCCTGTTCGCTACCGAGGGCGACGACCAGGCTCTGGCCGCGGATGGGATTAAGAGCATCGAGGCGACCCTGGCCAAAGCGCAGAAGCACTTCAACGACTGGCAGCGGACGCCCGCGGCCACCCGCAGTACGAAGTCACTGGTCGGCACACTCGGCATGGACTACATCCGCCTGCTAGACCTGGTCACGATCGCCCGTTCGCGCAAGCATATTCAGAAGTATTACGGGACCAAGGACGTGGGGAAGTTCCCCGACCGCCTGGCCCCAATCAGCCTCACTCCGCCCATCGACTCGGCCCGCACGATGATCCCGCTGGAGCAGATCAACCGGTCGATCCTGCGCCTGAACCTGGCAGCCTACAAGCCCACCTCCTACGTGAGCACCAAGTACGAGAGCAAGTACGCCGCCATGTACGACCAGAAGGTGCGCACGGGCGGTCAGCGTGTGTGGAAGCAGACCGACCGCGAGAACAACGTGGTCCACCTGCTGCGAGTAGGGCTACTCAAGCGTTTGGAGTCGTCGGTTAACTCCCTGGGCAAGACCCTCGACAAGATTCTCGCCACGATTGACAGCGCGATCGCCAGCATCGACGCCTACGAAGCGACCGGGAGCGAGGGAACTTCCATCGACAGCCTCGCCGACCTGGAGAACATCGACCTGGACGACCCCCTGTTCGAGGACACCGTCGGCGGCAGCGTCAAGGTCTTCCTCGCCGACATCGATCGGATTAGGTGGAGGCAAGAACTCCAGCAGGACCGGGACACGATGGCAGCACTGCTAGCCGAGGTGAGGGCGGTCGACGCCACGCGCGACGCCAAGCTGGCCCAGCTCAAGCAGTTCCTGCGCAACAAGGCCGAGCACCCCACCAACGACGGAAACCGCAAGGCCCTGGTCTTCACCGCGTTCAGCGACACCGCCGACTACCTCTATAAGCACGTGGCCCGCTGGGCCAACGACGATCTGGGCGTGCACGTCGCCCTGATCACCGGCCAGACCACCCGGACTACGCTCCCGATGAAGCCCAAGCGCATGATCGACGTGCTTACCGCCTTCTCCCCGCGCTCCAAGGGCGGTGATCTGGCTTCTCCGCAGATCGACATCGTGATTGCCACCGACACGATTTCGGAAGGCCAGAATCTTCAGGACTGCGACACGGTGATCAACTACGACATCCACTGGAACCCTGTGCGTATCGTCCAGCGTTTCGGACGCGTGGACCGCCTGGGTACCACCAACACTAGCGTCCAACTTGTGAACTTCTGGCCGAACATGGACCTGGATGCCTACATCAACCTCGAGACGCGCGTGTCCAGCCGCATGAGCCTCTTGGACGTCTCCGCGACCGGCGAGGAGAACATCCTGGACGTCACGTCCGGTGGTATGAACGACCTCGACTACCGGCGCAGGCAGCTGCAGCAGATGCAGAATGCCGCTCCCACGATGGAAGACCTAGCTGGCGGCCTGAGCATCACCGACCTGACCCTCTCCGACTTTCGTATGGACGCCGCTGCACGCCGGCGCGAAGAGATTCGGGAGATCACCGGGTGGCCCCTGGCCCTGTTCGGCGTCACCCGCTTCGACAAGACCCTGGCCGACGATGGGCTCGCGCCCGGAGCGGTCTTCCTCCTGCGAGTGCGAGACGACGCATTCACCTTCGCCAAGGCCTACCCGCTGGCCCCGTACGCGCTCATCTACGTGACCGACGACGGCAGGCTTGCCCACGCGATCGAGGAACCCAAGTTAGCCCTCGACGTCCTGCGCCACCACTGCCTGGGCAGCACCCAACCTGATGCCGCTGTCCTCGACGACTTTGACAAGGCAACTCGGTCGGGTAAATCCATGAAGCATTACCGCGACCTGCTGGACATGGCGGTCCGAGCGGCTTCCGGCAAAGCCGAGGAGAGTATGGTGGCCTCCCTGTTCTCCGCCGGCCCCTCCCAGCTGGGCACGGACGCAACCGCGCCTGGCCTGGAAGCCGTAGACCTGGTCGCCTGGGTGGTGCTCTTTCCATGACCGTGACCGACATACACCACGAGCACAACGGTGTCAGCCTGCTTGGTCTGCCCGACGGGGCACGCCAGCAGCACCGCATCACCAAGAAGATGCTTGCTGCCCAGTTCGAGGAGCAGGCACCCGGGGATGCACGTCTGATCACCAAGGCCCTGGCCTCAGCGCAGCTGGTCGGGATCCTACGCCCCGAGACCATCCAGGTACCCAAGTACGAGGACGCGGAACGTGCCGTCGTCGATGTCCCGGTCCTGGAGGTCGTCTTGGCCGACAAGACATCATCGGCCGACCGCACCCGCGTGACCCAGCTCGTTCACCGCAGCATGGCCAAGCCCGTAGTGCTCCTCGTGCACATTTCTGACCACACCACGATGCTCTCCCTGGCGCTCAGCCATGTGAGCCGCACGGACCCCACCCAGTCGACATCGGTGATCGACGCGCACGTCATGGTGCCAGTCGGGCAGATCGAACCAGGCGCCCTGCACCTGGACCGGCTCGACCGCACAGACATGTGGGCGCTGTACCGCGACCTCGTACGCACCACCGCCGCCGACGGGCGCCTGGCCAGCACAGTTCTGCAAGCAGCCGAGGCCATCGCACTGCGCCGACGGCTGACCGACCTAAAGACCGAACTGACCACCGTCGTACGGGACGCCAAACAGGCGAAGAGCCAGCAACGACGCATCGAGCTCAACACGAAAGCACGGACGTTGCGCGGGCAGATTGAGCGTGTCAGAGACACCCTTTACAGTGCCGACCACGATGACGGTCACGGTGCCACCTGACGAAACGGCTCCTGGCTCCGTTCCCCGCTGCAGAAGAAAGACATCCCTGTGACCCTGGACTTCGAACCAGTCAACGACCTGACCGGACCCGGCGAGGCCAAGTCGAACATCGGCCTTCTGGCCCGTCTCTTCCCCGACGCCGTCGTCGATGGCACCGTCGACATCGATGCGCTCCGTGACCTGCTGGGGGACAATGCCGCCGCCCCCAACACCGCCGAGGCCTTCGGCCTGCGCTGGCCCGGCATGGCCGAGGCCCGCCGCCTCTCCACCCTCCCCGCGACGGGCACCCTCCTGCCCGAGCTCGAGGAGTCCGTTGACTGGGACACCACATCCAATATCGTGATCGAGGGCGACAACCTTGAGGTTCTGCGCCTGCTGCGCCGCGGATACACCAAAAAGGTCGATGTGATCTACATCGACCCGCCCTACAACACCGGCAACGACTTTGTCTACGACGACAAGCGCACCACCTCTCAGGCCGAGCACGAGACGGCAGCCGGCCAGCGAGACGACGAAGGCGCACTCCAAACCGGCGAAGGCTCCGACCGTGCCCAGGACCGCAAGTCGGGCGCCTCCAAGCACACCGCCTGGCTGTCGATGATGTATCCGCGTCTGCTCGTGGCCCACCACCTGCTTAAGGAGACGGGCGTCATCATCGTGGCCATCGATGATGTGGAGCACGCGCGTCTCAAGCTTCTGATGGACCGAGTCTTCGGTGCAGAAAACTTCATTGCCAATGTGACCTGGCAAGGTGCCGTCAAGAGTGATGCAAGGTTCATTGGCGGAGGTCACGACTACATGCTCGTTTATTCCCTGAACGTTCAGTCGCTCATCGCCGCTGACATGAAATGGAGATTTCCGAAGGAAGGCCTTGATGAGGTCCTTGAGCGAGGTGCCTCCTTTTGGGAAGAGTCAGGGCATGATGCCGAGAAGGCGACGCGGATGCTCAGCAAGTGGTGGTCTCAGAATAAGGGTCGGTTCGACCCAGGGCTTGCTGACAACGTCAAAGTGGACACTGATGGGACTTTGATCAAGGTCGACAACATTTCGTGGCCCGGTGGGGGCGGGCCGCGGTATGATGTCCTTCACCCTGTAACAGGCCAGCCCGTAGTGGTACCTGGGCGTGGATGGATCTATTCGGATCCTCGGAAAATGCAGCGCGAGATCGACGAGGGTAGGGTTCTTTTCGGGCCGGACCACACTAGCGGAATCCGCCGAAAGATTCCCCTCGCTCGCATGACGCACCAGGCTATCAAGCCGACCTTTTACAAGGACCGCCGGGCGGCAACCAGGAACCTTGCGAAACTTTTCGACGGTGTGGCGCCTTTTGAATTTCCCAAGGACGCTGAGGTCATCGGACGTTGGATCAACGTTGTCACCGGCGAAAACCGTGATGCGCTTGTCCTCGACTTTTTCGCAGGTTCTGGGTCTACGGGCCACGCCGTCATGGACCTTAACGCAGCCGATGGGGGAAACCGCCGCTACATCTTGGTCCAGCTTGACGAGCCCGTCGACAAGGACGGCTACGACACGATCGCAGACATCACCCGTGAGCGGCTGCGCCGTGCGGGCAAGCAGATCGCCTCGAAGCTGACCCTCGGCGCTGCAAATATCGACACTGGCTTCCGGTCCTACCGCCTGGCCTCCAGCAATGTGAAGGCCTGGGACGGAACGCCTGACCAGCTCAACCTGCTTGAAGCCGTGGATAACCTCGTCGCCGGGCGCACCACGGATGACCTGCTGGTCGAGATGATGCTGCGCATGGGCGTGGACCTGACCACACCGCTGAAGACGCGCGAGATCGCTGGCAGTTGGCTGTACAACCTGGCGGGTACGCTGTTTGCCTACTTCGGCACGGGTATGACGGTGGAGCGCGCGAACGAGGTTGCCAAGGCTCTGGTGGCCTGGCGTGACGAGGACCCGGGCGACGCCGACACCACGGTCGTTGTTCGTGACACGGGCTTCGTCGACTCTGCCGCCAAGCTCAACTTCGCCGCTGCTCTTGAGCAGGCTGGCTTTACCACGCTGCGGAGCATCTAAGTGAAATTCTCGTTCGACGCGGACCTCGAATACCAGCGTCAGGCGATCGACGCGGTCACGGGCCTGTTCAGGGGCCAGGAGGTCATGGCCTCCCAGTTCACCGTGCACGCCCATCCGGCCGCCCACGCCGGCTTCGAAGGGTTCTCCGATCGGGGCTACGGC
Organism: Micromonospora sp. WMMD729; assembly: GCF_049315225.1. Taxonomy (NCBI): domain Bacteria; kingdom Bacillati; phylum Actinomycetota; class Actinomycetes; order Micromonosporales; family Micromonosporaceae; genus Micromonospora; species Micromonospora sp. WMMD729. Next base: position 1,056,769 of record NZ_CP186059.1, read on the forward strand.
AACATACTTCGCCTGGACCCGGAGACGATCCTGACCAACCTGCACGAGGTGCAGAACCGCGCCGGTCTTACTCCGGAGCCGTCGTTGGACACGATGAACTTCACCATCGAGATGGAGACTGGCACCGGCAAGACGTACGTCTACCTGCGCACCATCTACGAGCTCAGCCAGCTCTACGGGTTCACCAAGTTCGTGGTGGTGGTGCCATCGGTGGCCATCAAGGAGGGCGTCGAGACGTCCATCCGGATGCTGCGCGAGCACTTCGGAGCCCTGTACGGCAACCCTCCGATGAACTTCTTCCAGTTTGACGGCAGCAACCTCTCTCGCGTGCGCTCGTTCGCCACCTCGCCGAGTATCGAGATCATGATCGCCACCGTCGCGGCGATCAATAAGAAGACCAACAAGATCTACCAGCCGGCCGAGGACCTCGACTTTGAGGTGCCCGCTGACTTGATCCGGGCCACCAACCCGATCATCGTCGTCGACGAGCCGCAGAGCGTGTACGGCGATACCGGTACCGGCAAGAAGAAGGGTGCAGGTCGCAGCGCGCTGGAGGACTTTAACGCCCTGGCCACCCTGCGCTACTCGGCCACCCACGCCAAGGGTGATAGGGCCAACCTCGTCTACCGCCTAGACGCCATCGCCGCCTACGAAAAGCAGCTGGTCAAGCAGATCGAGGTCGACTCCCTGGTCACATCCGCCAGCGGGACAACCCCGTACATCAAGCTACTCGGAGTGACGCGAGGCAGGGGCGGAGCGATCACGGCACGCGTCGAGGCGGACGTCGAGCAGGGCAACGAGATCAAACGCAAGACTGTCACTGTGGACACCACGTCACGCAAAAATCTCGCGGACGTGACCGGCCGTGACCTGTATAAGAATCTCACCGTGGTCGCCATCAACGCGGCCCAGGGTCATGAGAGCATTTCCTTCGACACCGTTGCTCAGCCGTTGAACGTTGGCGACAGCGTTGGCGCCGAGGTTAGTATCGGTGAGCGATCCCGCCAGATGATCGCCCAGACCATCCGGCAGCACCTGCTCAAGGAGCAGGAGTTCGCGAGCCACGGGCGCGACATCAAGGTGCTTAGCCTCTTCTTCGTTGACTCCGTGGCCAAGTACCGCGAGTACGGCCCCGACGGTGAGGCGCATCCCGGTGAGTACGCGCGGATCTTCGAGGAGGAGTACGCGCGCATCGCCTGTGAGCCGGAGTTCAACACCCTGCTGGGCGGCAGCGCTGCCGATAAGGTTGCGAAGGAGGCCCACCAGGGGTACTTCTCCGTGGACCGTCGCGTGGGAGGTGCCGAGGTGCTGGTGGACACCAAAGAGACCACCGACAAGGGACGCCAGCAGGCTGGTCTGGCTTACGAGCAGATCATGCGGGACAAGGTGGGACTGACCACCCCGGGCACCCCTCTCCGGTTTATTTTCAGCCACTCCGCGCTGCAGGAAGGTTGGGACAACCCCAACGTCTTCCAGATCTGCGTCCTGAGAAACATGGGCACCGAGCGGTGGAGGCGCCAGTCCATTGGTCGTGGCCTGCGCCTGTGCGTGGACGGGTCCGGCAACCGTGTGCACGGCTTCGACATCAACCGCCTCACGGTGATCGCGAACGAGTCCTACGAGGAGTTCGCCGAACGTCTCCAGCGCGAGATGGCCGACGACCTGGACATTCAGTTCGGCGTCATCACCGTGGATGGCTTCGCGCGACTGTCCTTCAAGGCAGAGAACGGGAACGTCGTTCCGGTTGGCTCGGCCGCCGCGCAACTGCTGTACCAGGCCCTGTTGTCCGAGGGGTACGTCGACCCCAAGGGCAAGGTGCAGGACAGCCTGCGTCAGGCCGTGCAGACCGGCGACGCGAATCTCGCGAAGATAGTCCGCGAATCCGTGGACTCCGAGGCCGCGACCAAGGCAGTGCTCGGACTCATCAAACGCCTGACCAAGCCGATCGACGTCAAAAGGGCCGGCAAACGCGTTTCGGTGCCCCTCGTTCAGGAACGCCTGGAGAGCCCCGAGTTCCAGGAACTGTGGGACCGTATCCAGCACCGCACGGAGTACCGAGTCGAGGTTGATGAAGCCGATCTGCGTGCCGCAATGGTCAGGGCGCTGCGCGACATGCTTCCAGTGCCCAAGCGTCGGGGAGAGTGGGTCACGCATCGTGTGGAGCGCATCGACCAAGGTGGCATGACCGCGGAAGCCGCCGCAGCGCGCCGTGCGGACGTGATCTACGCCGACAGCGAGGACCTGCCCGACATTCTGTCCGTTCTTGCAGACCGAACCCAGCTGACCCGTGCCACGCTCGCTCACGTCCTTACCGAGTCCGGCACGCTCGGGCAGTTCCGCGACAACCCGCAGGCCTACATCGATCAGGTAGCCCGCCAACTCAACATCACCAAGGCTGACTTCCTGGTCAAGGGACTGCGCTACGAACTGGTGGACTCCTCCCGTCCCCAAACAGACCGCCGGTACGCGCTCAGCCTGCTTCGCGAGGCCGAGGTCGCCGGGTACACCGGCTCCGGAGGTAACATCGTCTCCGACGCGGAGGGCAACGCGATCTCGTTCGAGAGGAATTCCGTCTACCGGTACCTGGTCGTCGACTCGAACAGGGAGAAGGACTTCGCGCTTGCGCTGCTGCGGCGCTCCGAGGTCAAGGCCTTCGTGAAGCTGCCGTCCTCATTCAGGATCCCGACCCCCCTGGGGCGCTACAACCCTGACTGGGCGCTGACCGTTGAACGCACCGATGGCAATCGCTACATCATCTTCGAGACCAAGGGCGTCAACGAGATCGCATTGCTCCGTCCCACAGAGCAGGGAAAGGTCATCTGCGCCCGCATCCACTTCGACGCGGTCAAGCGTGGCATCGGGATCAATGACCTCGAGTACGAGGTCGTCAACGGCATTGACGCAGCGAACGCCGTCATGGAACGAGACGCTCATCCGTAACCCCACCCATTTCATTGGGCCCTGCTAATCATTTGGAACAGCCGCAATTGCGGCGAGGGCGTGTTGGTGACGGGCGAGATGAACGTAAAGCATGGTCCTGCGCGGCAACGACTATGACTACCAACGATGTGTCGGTTGCGACTCGCTATGCCGACTTTGTCGTTGATCGATTTTTCCGAGGAATGTCCCGCTTCGGGTAGAGGGGCGCAAAGGGGCACGTAAGGCGCATTTCGTCGTTGCTTTGGGCGGCCCCTGACGCGGTCAAAATCGTGCCAGGAACGACTGCAAGCAAGTTCGGCTCACGGTGCGACAAGCGGTCCGCCCGCGATGCAAGGATTGCTAGGGCGATCGAAGCGGCTGTCCAGAATCTTATCGGAGAGTTGGCATGAATGGGACCTCTAGATAAGCCCACATAAGCGACTTGAATTCTGACCAAGTCGAAATATTCGCTCAGTCGCCGTCGACTCCCGGTGCCAGGTCCTAGCGGCAGCGCTGTCCGGGTGAGCAGCCGTTACGACGAAGACTCCGCTGGCGGCACGCTGGAACAGCACGACGGTGTTCGCCCACTCGAGGTTCCCGACACCGGCCTCGGCAAGCATCCGCGGCGTGGGTAGATTGATTCGCTCCATGCCGTTATCACCGTGCCAGGCAAGTGATCGCGTCCATGGTGAGGAATTACCTACCACAATGCCAATTTCTCCGATAGTTCGCTGGTTGCGGTTATAGCGGCGAACGTCAAATCCGAAGAATCGACACGCATACCTGGGAAGCTCTAGCTGCGAGTGCGAGCCGCTAGAGCTCATACTGCCGGCGTCCAGCCAAAGCGCACTGAAGTCCGCTGGGCGGACCTCCCTGTCAAGGACGGCATCGCTGAAGAGGCGCAGGTCATAAGGATGAGGGCCTCCGTCAGGGGTGGCTGGTTCAACTGGTTCCGGTACTTGAGGTGCACGCGTTCGCTCGTAAGCCCTAAGCGACGGCTCATCTAGAAGTTCTGACGTCGCATACAACTGTTCCCACGCGGTGTCAAGCTCCCCACTCACTGGCGCCTTGACGACTACACCCATTTCCGTGTTGACCGTGAGTGCGCGGCGACTGAGGTTCGCAGAGCCAACGAACGCCCTCCTCTTTCTAGGTGTGCAGACGATGTACGTTTTCGGATGCCATGACGTGGCGTCTGGCCGTTGTTCCGATCTGTGCAAGCCGAGAACTGCGACTCTTACTTCAAAGCCATGCTTCAACAGCAAGCGGAGGGCGTCGGGCTCGGTTCGCCCGTAGTCAAACGTTGTGATCAGTGTCTTCTCAGCGGCCCTCCAAGTAGGACCACCCGCAGCCGTTGCGATATCACCAATTAGGGCTTTTACCCCTGCTGTTGTTACATAGGCCACGGCGATGCGTAGTGCCGTTACATGGTTGTCGACGAGTTCGGTTATCGCCTGCAGCACCGCGCGTGGCCGGAGCGGGTCCTGGAAGATCACAGTCACTGGTGTGGTGTATCACAGCAAGCGAGGAAGGTGATAGGGGTACCGAGGTGCGCTGGTGTTGGCACGACGAGGTCAAACTCCATCACGGCTGGTCGCCGTACAGGACTAATCTGTCCAAATATGACTGTGTGCCCCATTTCGTGCCGGGTGACTCGTACGCGACCCCGTGTGGGGCCGGATGGGAGCAGAACGTGTGACCCGCCGACGCTCCGTGATCCGAGGCGTCAAACCGCCGGACGGACGGGCGCAATAATTCGGCTAGCGCCGCCCGGCGTGCATGCGGATCAGGCCGCGCCGTTGTCGTGTTCGGCAGTCAAGTCCCTCGTAGAGCCCTCGATCTCTGAGTGGCAGTCGATACCGACGCCTCGCCCACAAACGCTGCAGCCGGGCTCCCTCAGCGTCGTCATGTTCGGGCGCTGCCATCCCGCCGACGGACTTGGCGCAGCAGTGGGTGCTCCTCGGGTGCTCGGGCGCCGTGGACGGGCTCGCAACGGGTGGACCGAATGGGACGCTGTCTCGAGCAGACAGGGCCACAACCGCGACCAGATGGACTCAGGTGACCCGACCGGACGTAACGACTTAGCCAAGATCGATCTCTTAATCCGCGGGTTCGGGGTTCGAGTCCCTGGCGGCGCACCAACGATCAAGGCCCTGACTAGCACTTCTGTGCGGTCGGGGCCTGATTCGTGCACGCCACCGACGTAGCGGTTCGCGTCGAGGTGAACCAGCGGTACGTCGAGGATCCGAGCGAGCTGCCGGGGGAACTTGGACTCGCCGCTGCCGCCGTATCCGATCAGGGCGACCCGATCCACGCCCTACGGCTGTGAGCTCGTCCAGACCGACCTGTGCGGGGCGGGTCTCACCGGACTCAGGATCGAACGGTGCTCGGTCACCGGCTCCCGGTTCACGGGAACCCGGCTTATCGACGTTCGCCTGAAAGACGTCTTGTTCGACAACTGCCGGTTCGACTACGCCACCTGGACCGCGTCAGCGCCGCCCGATCGGTGACCTTCATCGACTGCACCCTCGTCCAGGACCAGCTTTCCGAGCTGACCCGGATGGCTGTCGACGCCCTGAGCATCGACGTCCGCACGGACGCGACGCCCGGTCCCGTCCGCTGACGCCGTTACCGGCTGTGGCTGAGGCAGCAGCCGCGAGATCGAGCGCAGGCATGCCCCACGAGCGGGGTTACGTTCAGGCAAGAGCCGCTTGGCGCTTGGCGTGATCCGGTGGGTCAGTTGCGCCGGTTATGTTGGCTCTTGGGCGATAGGAAGATGCGATCGTTTAGTGGAAATTAGTCGCCGCCGCCGAAGCTGTATTCGGTCGTCCACGTCGGTCTCCCTCTCTTCTCTTACGACGAGAGGGAGGGCAATATGATCTTGGGAGACCTGCCGGGTGGTCCCCCTGCTAGCCATCGCCATGGTTGTCTTCTTGGCGCTGGCTGCCTTGGCAGCTGCAGTGGCCGTGCTGCATCCGCAGCGGCAGCGGCGTAACGATGCCTTTCGAGTGCTTGCGTTACTGATCAGCCTGTTCCGACGTACGGGTGGCGCACCGTGACGTCAATGCGTGGTCCGGTGCGCCAAGCGGTGCCGGTTCTTGCTTACATACGCTCCCTGCCTGAGGAGTCCGCTGCCGTCCTGAGCGCACAGGCCGCAGCGATCCGCCGGGCCGTCGTTGCCCGCCAGCTTCCTGTGCCGTACGAACTCGTGTGGACGATTCGCGATGAGGCGGCCGAACACCCCGCGCGACTATCGGAAGCCGTGCGGCGGTTGGAGATGGGCGCCGCTCAAGCACTGTTCGTCACGCGATGGGACAGGCTCGGCCCCACCGACTTTGTCGCTAGAGGGCTCAGACGTCACGCCATCGAGTTTGGCTGGGCCCTGGAAGTCCTTGACGACATGCTTGACGATCAGGCCGCCAACGTGGGCAGCAGTGGTCTGCGCTCCGCACGAACCATAGAAGGCCTGGCTCAGGCCCGTTCCATCGGCATACGGCTTGGACGCCCCAGGCGTTGTCAGGACGACGTGCTTCGCGCAGTGGTCGAGATGTCCGTGCTGGGCGCCCGCCAAGTCGATATCGCTGATCGATTGAATGAGGAAGGGGTGGCGACCCCGGGTGGCGGTGAACGCTGGTACCCCTCGCACGTCTCACGTCTGCTGCGCACGCAGGATGCTCGACAGTACCGGCGAACTCTCCTGGAGCGATTAAGTCTGAAGGCCGTTCCCGAGTTGCCACCTAGACTCAACCGGTGATGACGGGGCGCTTCGTTGACAACGGACGGCGGTTGGCCGCGTTCTCCGGTGAGTTCATCGTGCGGTGCCCACAGTGCGGCGCGGCAGGGAAGGTCCTGCGGAACTGGGACGGTGTCACGCGGACCTGGCGGCCGGCGACAGTCGCCTGCGTGACCTGCGGTTTCTCCCGCCGGCAACACAGGCCTGCGGGCTGTGAATGCGGCCACTGCCGACGTCAGCTCCCCACCAGTTGGGCTGGGCCGGTGGTCATCACTGTGTCACAACGGTGCAGGCAGTGCGGTCGCCGGATGCGTGCCGAGCGACGGGCGAAGGCGGCGCCGCAGCACCGCTTCGTCGTCCTGCACTGCGATGGCTGCGGGGCGGCGACCAACGCAAGCTATGAGCTGCGCCCGGTCATGGTGCCGGCCGCCCTGGTGGACAACTGCTTCGGTCTACCGCTGTGGCTGCAGACCCCGTGCGCCGGTCACACGTTGTGGGCCTTCAACCCGCGCCACCTCGCTTACCTCAAGGAGTTCCTGCGGGCCGGGTTGCGAGAAAGGCACAGCACGGCGAACGCCTCAGTGGTGTCCCGACTGCCCGGCTGGCTGAAGCAGGCCAAGCACCGAGGCGAGGCCCTGGATGCGGTCGAGCGTCTGGAACGACTGCTTCTGCCCTGAAGGCACGCGCCCTTCTGCCGACAGCGAAGACGGCGTCATGAAGTCTCGCCCACCGGCCATGCTGGCTCGATGGACTCGCCCGAACAGGCCCTGCTCACCGACCTCTACACGGCCTTCAACAAGCGTGACATCCCCACCCTGCTGGCGGCCCTGACGCCGGACGTCACCTGGCCCAACGGTTGGGAAGGAGGCGTCCTCCACGGCCGGGAGATGGTGGGTGCCTACTGGCGTCGACAGTGGGAGCAGCTTGCTCCCACCGTCACGCCGACCGCGTTCAGTACGGAGGCCGACGGTCGTATTGCCGTGACCGTTCATCAGGTGGTACACGACAAGACCGGACTGAAACTCGCCGATCACACCGTCACGCACGTGTACCGCTTCGACAGGGGTCTGGTGACCGAGATGGAGATCCGGGAGACGTAAGGAGCCGAGGAGGCATCGTGGTCGCGGAGCCCACCGGCAGCCCGGACACGATCCTCGTCTGCATCCGGGGCAACTCCGGCTCGGGCAAGAGCAGCATTGCCCGCGAGCTACGACGCCGGCACGGTCGGGGCTGTGCCCTGGTCGAGCAGGACTACCTGCGCCGCATCGTGCTGCGCGAGCGGGACCGGCCCGGCGGGGCGGCGCCGGCGTTGATCGGGCAGACCGTGCGGTTCGCACTGGACCACGGCTATCACGTGGTCGTGGAAGGCATCATGCACAGCAGCCGCTACCGAGGCATGCTGACCGCGCTGCGGGACGGTCACCGTGGTCGGTCGCTGTTCTGCTACCTCGACGTGTCGCTGGCCGAGACCCTGCGCCGTCACCTGACCCGCCCGCAGGTCAGTGAGTTCACCGCCGAGCAGATGAGCGGCTGGTACGCCGGTCACGACGTCCTGGGCTGGCCCGGCGAACTCGTCCTGCCCGAGACGACCGGACTGGACGAGGCCGTCGAGGCCATCGCCGCTGCCGCCGGGCTGCCCCAGACCGGATGCGACGCCGACCGGTAGAGCCGCCCGGCCGACTCCCGGTGTCGACGTGCGCCGCACCCGTGCCACCTGTGGCAGCATCGATCGTGCTGAGCGACGGTGGGCCGCTTCACAGGAGTGCGTATGGCGCTGGGTCCCGTACTGGTGATTGGTCTTGATCCCGAACGGATCCCCGGGTGGGATCCGGCGCCGGTGGTGGCGGCGATAGCACGCGGTCAGGCCCGTTTCGGCGAGCACGGCGTCGAAGCCGATCTGTGTCTGGTGGCACCCGACGACGACGCCGAGTCCGCTGTCGTCGAGGCGTTACAACGTAAGGACTACGCCTGTGTGGTGGTCGGCGGTGGCCTCCGCAAGCACGAGCCGTTGCTCCTGCTCTTCGAGAAGGTGGTGAACCTCGTCCGGCAGTGGGCGCCCGGCGCGGCGATCGCCTTCAACGGCAGCCCGGTGGACACCGCCGACGCCGCGCTGCGGTGGCTGCCCCGCGATACGGGCGAGCGTCGTACCCCTTGATGTGGTGCCCCCAAAGCTCTCAGGCTTTGGCGAATCTCGTGGTGAGTCGCGCGGTCGCCTTGACCTCGTACTTCATGTGGTAGCCGGCGGCGATCACCATCGCCTCGGCGACCTTCGCCGCGTGCTCGTGGCCCTCGACGGCGGCGTTGGCGGCCAGGTCGACGGGTTGCCCGGTGGCGAGGCCGCCGGCCAGGGCGAGCAGCCGTTTGTCGTCGGCGGACAGCTGCTCGACCGCCGGTAGCGCGAGTAGCGCCGGCCAGTCGCCGATGACCGCCACCTGGATGTCGTGGCCGTCGTCGTACTCGGGGATCTGCACGACCTCGACGAGTTCCGCGAAGCCGGGCTGGTCCGGCAGCTTGGTGAAGGTCAGCAGGTGCACTGCCGCCTTCATGGTGTCGGGACGGCTGATCCACACGCCGGCGCGGATCAGGGTACGCAGGCTGTCGGGGCTGAACTCGGAGCTGGACATGGCACGGGGCCTCCTTCGACGAGGGCGGGGGATCCTCGCTGTCGAGTACAGCAGACGTCGACAAGCATGGATTCCGTACGTCTGGGCGCAGCGTCGGATAGGTTTCCGCGCGTCGGGTAAGCGGCGCGGGTGTCTGCCCACCTGGAGTCGGAGGCCGGCGGCGAACCGACGGACCACCGGAAGTCCCGGATCGACCGCCTCCGAGCGCGGGCCCACCACGCGCTGCGCTCGCGCGCCTGGCGGTTACGCCTGTTCGGCCTGCTCGCGGTGCAGGCCGGCATCGCCGCGGCGATCGCCTGGTTCGTGGCGTACCAATTCCTGGGCAATCCTTCTCCGGTCCTGGCGCCGACCACGGCGGTCGGCATCGTGGCCGCCTCGATGGGGTCACGCCTCCGGCGGACCATCGAGCTGCTGGCCGGTGTGACCCTGGGGCTCGCCGTCGGCGACACGTTGATGCCGTTCTTCGGCATCGGGCCCTGGCAGACCGGTGTGGTCGTCGTGCTGGCGATCGGGGTCGCCATCCTGCTCAAGGGGGGTGGCTCGCTGCTCACCCAGGCCGGCGGCACCGCGGTGCTGATCGCCACGCTGGAGCCGCCGCTACGCGAACTGTCCGTCCCGCGCTTCGTCGACGCGGCGGTCGGTGGGCTCGTCGGTCTGGGGGTCGGTCTGCTTGTGGCGCCCATCAATCCGCAGCGGACGCTGCTGCGGCTGGCCGAGCCGGTGGTCGGGCCGGCGGCCGACATCATGCACGACCTGGCGACGGCGCTGCGGACGCGCGATCTCGGGGACGCCGAACAGAGCCTGCGCGGGTTGCGGGGGCTCGACCCCCGCCTGGCCGCTCTCGACGACGGGCTCAGCGCCGCCCAGGAGGTGACGCGGCTGGCGCCCCTGCGGTGGCGTGAGCGCGACTCCCTGAACTTTCACACCACGGCGATCCACCACCTGGAACGGAGCCTGCACGGTTGCCGGTCACTGTGCCGGCGCCTGACCACGGCCCTGAAGGACGACGAGCCGATTCCCGAGGAGTTTCCGCAGGCCATTGACCTGCTGGCCGACGCGCTGCCGACGCTGCGCCGAGCGGTCCAGGTCGGTCGGGAGCCTCGGGAGGCCCGCGACCAGATCCTGGCGGGCGTCGAGCTGGTCGGGCGTGCGCAGGGGTTTGTAGGGGACCCGACCCGCCCGCACATCCACCGTCTCGGCTATTCCGGGCTGGTCGCGGTGGGGAGTACCGGGCGGCTGCCCACGACCTGCTGATCACCAGCGGGTTGGAGACCGAGATGGCGGCGGCGCTGGTGCGGCAGGCAGTGGACCAGCACTGACAGGATCGAGCGGCGGAAACGGGGACGTCGAGCTCAGATCGTGTGGTGTGCGGCGAGCATGTCGAGGTAGTGCGGGTTGGTCATGACGCCCAGCACGTTGCCGAAGGGGTCCACCACGGCCGCCGTCACGAAACCCGTGTCTCCGCGAGGTGTGATCGGCTGGTACTCCGTGGCACCCAGCGCCAGGAGCCGGTCCACGGTGGCGCGGAGGTCGTCGACGTGCCAGTGCATGACCGCGCCCCCGGGCCCGCTCGCCGCGCCCGGGGGCGCGTACCGGCGGTCGATGATGCCCAGTTCCGCCTGGTGGTCGCCGAGGCGAAACTCGGTGTAGGCGGGACGCCCGTCGGGGCCGGGCCGCGAGAAGTACGCCTCCTGGCCCAGGAATCGGGCGTACCAGTTGGTGGCGGCCGCCACGTCGTCGGCCCAGATGTTCAGGGTGGCGAATCCGCGCAGGCTCATCCGTTGTCCCTCCGTCGATGTCGTCCAGCGCGCACGCTATCGGCGGCCACCGACACCCTCGCCCGGGGCGTCGGGGACGGCGTTCGTGTAGCGGGCGGTTTCCCGGGTAGTCGCCGTCAGCCTGACGAGGGGGGTCGGTGTGCAGACACGGTATCCGGGGGTCGAGGAGCACGGCCTGATCGGTGACCTGCAGACCGCCGCGCTGATCAGCAAGGACGGCACGATTGACTGGTTCTGCGCGCCGCGCTTCGACTCGCCGAGCCTCTTCGCCGCCCTGCTCGACCGCGACAGGGGCGGGCACTTCCAGCTCTCGCCCGACGGTATCGAGTATTCGAGCAAACAGCTCTACCTACCCGGCACGCCGATCCTGATCACCCGCTTTCACAGCGCCGAAGGCGTGGGTGAGGTGTTGGACTTCATGCCCGTCACGGGCGAACAGGCCACTGACCGGCACCGAATGGTCCGGATGGTCCGCATGGTCCGGGGGGCCATGCCCTTCCGCTTCGACTGCCGGCCGCGGTTCAACTACGGGCGAGATCCGTACGAGTTGGAGGTCCATCCGGAGGGGGACGTCTTTCGCAGCTCTACCCTTTCGCTCACCCTGACCCCGTTCAAGGACGCCGATCGGCTCGTCGACCGGAGGCTGGTCCAACGCGACGAGGAGGGCGTGTGCTTCCGCAACGTGCTGCACGAGGGCGACATCGGTGGGGTCGTGCTGGAGACGGCCTGCCCCCACGCACCCCGGGCTCTCACCACGAAGGAGGCCTGCGAACTGCTCGCCGAAACCCGGGACCACTGGCGTCGGTGGGCCCTGCGCGCCTCCTACACCGGTCGCTGGCGGGAGATGGTCGAACGGTCGGCCATGACGCTCAAGCTCATGACGTACGCCCCGACGGGCGCCCTGGTCGCCGCGCCGACGATGGGATTGCCGGAGCAGATCGGCGGGCCGCGGAACTGGGACTACCGCTACACCTGGATCCGCGATGCCTCGTTCTCCGTGCACGCGCTGCTCAGCGTCGGTTTCACCGAGGAGGCCGAGAAGTATCTGGCCTGGCTCGAGGCGCGCATCCGGGACGCCCACGACGGTGACGTGCCGCTGCAGATCATGTACCGCATCGACGGCTCGCCGGACCTTTCCGAGGAGGTGTTGCCGCACCTGGAGGGGTACCGCCGCTCCGCGCCGGTGCGGATCGGCAACGGCGCGGCGGGCCAGCTACAACTGGACATCTACGGCGAGGCGCTGAACTCGCTGCATCTCGCCGACCAGAGCGGGCTGATGACGTCGTACGAGGGGTGGCGCAAGACGGCCGGCCTGATGGACTGGCTCTGCGACCACTGGGATCAGCCCGAGGACGGCATCTGGGAGACCCGGTCCGGCCGGCAGGACTTCACCTACGGGCGGATGATGTGCTGGCTCGCGTTCGACCGTGCCATCCGCATCGCGCACGCCCGGGGGCGTCCCGCGAGCATCACCCGGTGGGCGGACCAACGCAACGCCGTCTACGAGCAGGTCATAGCTCGGGGATTCCATCCGGGACGGCAGGCCTTCGTGCAGCACTACCGCACCGACATCACCGACGCCTCGCTGCTCGCGATGCCCGGGGTCGGCTTCATCGCACCGAACGATCCGATGTGGCTGTCGACGTTGCGGGCGATAGACAACGAGTTGGTGTCGGACAGTCTCGTCTACCGCTACGACCCGAAAGCCTCGCCCGACGGACTCGCCGGCTCCGAGGGAACCTTCAGCATGTGCACCTTCTGGTACGTGCAGGCCCTCGCCCAGTCGGGCCGGCTCGACGACGCCCGGCTCACGTTCGAGAAGATGCTGACCTACAGCACGCCGTTGGGGCTCTACTCGGAGGAGATCGCCCCCACCGGCGAGCAGATCGGCAACTTCCCGCAGGCGTTCAGCCACCTCTCGCTGATCAGCACGGCCCACCACCTCAACGCGCTGCTCGACCGACAGCCGTGACTGACCTGGGTGCTCAGAAGAGGGTCAGCGGCTCGACGGGTATCGGGTCCGGCAGCGGATCGAGGCCCGGCACCTGGGCGCGTACCTCGTCGTGGAACCGGCGGGCGAGCCCGGGCGCGTCGGCGTTGTCCGGCGTGTGGACGAACATGGTGGGGGAGCGTCCCTCGCGCAGCCAGCCGGCGGTGACCTCGACCCAACGCTGCCACCCCTCGACAGTCCGGGCGTCGTCGTCACGGCCGAGGTAACGCACGATCGGGCGGTCGGTCAACGCGACGGAGCGCAGCGGCACCCGCGGCTTCTTCATCCAGGCGTCGCGCTCGGCGTCACTCGTCGGCGGGCGGCTGAAGAACGTGGTGGTGTCGAAGGGGATCCACTCGGCCGAGGTGGTCAGGGTCTCCTCGAGCAGTCGGGTCGCGCGGGGCTCGGTGAAGAACGCGGGATGGCGGACCTCCACGGCGTACCGGTGGGAACCCGGGAGTTGGGCGAGGAACCGGCCGAGCGTGGGTACGTCGGCCGGCGCGAACGACCCCGGCAGTTGGATCCAGAGGGCGTGGACGCGCGGGCCGAGCGGTTCGATCGCGTCCAGGAAGGCGCGCAACGGCTCGCCGACGTCGGTGAGCCGCCGTTCGTGTGTGACCACCTTGGGCAGCTTGAGGACGAACCGGAACTCGGGATTCGTCTGCGCCGCCCACGACGCCACCGTGTCGTGGGCGGGCGTCGCGTAGAACGTGGTGTTGCCCTCCACGGCATCGCACCAGCTGGCGTAGTGCCGCAGGCGCTCCCCGGACGGCAGCGAGTGTCCCGGCCACGACCGGTGGCTCCACATCGCGCACCCCACGTGCAGACGCATGCCCGACCCTCCTGACGTGTGCGGCCGCGCCCACGGTATCGGCTCGCGCGACCGGGCTCTCGTCAACCACGGGTTGACGGGATGCATGCGTCAACCTATGGTTGACGCATGACCGAACCTTTCCAGATGAACAACTCCGTGAAGCTCGACGACCTGATCCAGGCGATCAAGAAGGCGCACAGCGACGCGCTCGACCAGCTCACCGACGCGGTGATCGCCGCCGACCATCTCGGTGAGGTCGCCGACCATCTGATCGGGCACTTCGTCGACCAGGCCCGTCGCTCGGGCGCCTCCTGGACCGACATCGGTCGCAGCATGGGGGTCAGCAAGCAGGCCGCCCAGAAGCGCTTCGTGGCGAAGGGCTCCACCGACGCGGCGGCGCTCGACCCCAACGCCGGCTTCGGCCGGTTCACCCCGCGGGCCCGCAACGTGGTGATGGCCTCGCAGGAGGAGGCCCGCGCCGCCGGGAACCCCGAGATCGGTCCCGCGCACCTGGTGCTCGGGCTGCTGGCGGAGCCGGAGGGGTTGGCCGCCCGGGTGCTTGTCGGTCGGGGCGCCACCCCCGAGGCGGTGCGGGCCGCCGTCGGCGCCGTCCTCCCGCCGCGGGCGGACGAGGTCCCGGACCTCATCCCGTACGACGCGCGTGGCAAGAAGGCGTTGGAGCTGACCTTCCGGGAGGCGCTGCGCCTCGGGCACAACTACATCGGCACCGAGCACATCCTGCTCGCCCTGCTGGAGCAGGAGGACGGCGCCGGCGTGCTCACCGACCTCGGCCTGGAGAAGGCGGCGGTCGAGGCCGACCTGTCCGCCGCCCTCGCCGCCGCCGTCGCGCAAAAGTAGGGGCCGGGGTCAGGGCGCCTCGGGGAAGCCGTAGCGCAGGGCGTGCTCCGGATCGGTCGGGTCGATCTGGCGTACGCCCGCGTCCGCGAGCCGCTTGTTGACCTCGTCGAGCTGCTCGCGGACGAGTCGGGCCTCCTCCTCGGTGACCCGGCCCCGGTGCGGCTTGCCGGCGTGCTCCAGCGTGCCGTAGTCGATCTTCTCGGCGCTCTTGCGGGCCTTGGGCGGGCGGACCCGCTCGGCCGTCTTCAACAACTGTGCCATCGGGACGTCGGTGGCCATCGCGTCGAACTCGCTCGCGGTGAGGACGACCCGCCGGGGCTCACCCCCGCCGTGCCGATCGTGGATCTCGACCACCGCCACGTCGAGCGCGGCGTCGTCGATGTCCTCCACCTCGCCCGGGGTGGCGTCGAGCTGCACGGGCCCGGCGACCAGGTCCGGGTGCTCCAGGACGACGACACGAACCACCTCGTCGTCCTGCTGCAGAACGGTACCGGTGAAGTCGGAGACGTGAATCGTCTTCTTGCCCATGCGCGAAGCTTCTCCTGTCGTAGGCCGGGTTGCCGGACCTCGAAGAAATTACCCGACAGGTGTGCGAAAGCCGTCGCTGGTCCGCCCGCGGTGTGTCGTCCCCGACCCTGCCGCGCTCGAGTGCCGGGTCGACGTTCAGTGCCGGTCGAGACCGTGCCGGCTGGAGCCGGCCGGCAGCTCGTTCAGTCTCGCCCAGGACAGCCCACCCGCCGCCCGGACCACCCGGTACCGCGCCTGCGTCGGGGCGTCGGTGGCGGCCTCCGCCGCCCGCCAGAGTCGCCCGGGGTGCTGGTGGAAGCGGTCGTTCGGCTGTATCGGCATGCCCCATACCGTCGCAGAGAAAGGTGTCCAGCTATGGAAATACCTATGACGGTCGATATGGCGAGCCGATTCCCAGATCTCGGGCGGCGTCCCACGCTGCCGCGATGGCCCGCCCGGTCGGGCGGTCCAGGCGTACGGTGATCACGACGGGTGGGGTGACGGGGAGGTGCGCATGCTCGACCGGCGGTTGCACCTGCACCTCGCCTCCTGGCTCGGTCAGTGGCCGGCCGCCCCGGGGCTGCACGTGGTCGCCTCGCATCGGCGGGCCCGGCCGGCCTGGGACGGCCGACTGCGACCGGCCCTCGCCGTGGACACCGGACGGAGCGCGGTGCTCTCCGTCGCACCCGACCGGGTCGCCGCGGTCCGGGCGCTGATCGAGCGCACGCCGCAGCGGATGCTCGCGACGCTGCCGGAGGTCGTCGGCCACCCCGCCTTCTGCGTGCACGACGGCCCGTTTCGCTGGACCAGCGCCCCCGCGCCCCTGCCCGACGTGGGGGAGTGGATCGCGCCGACCACGCCCGGACTGCCGCCCTGGCTGCGGCTCTTCGACCGGCCGGTGCTCGTGGTGCGCGATGCCGACGGCGGCTACCTGGCCGGCGCCGCCATCAAACGCCACGACGCGTACGGGCACGAGTTGGCCGTCGGGACCGTGCCGGCGGCCCGTGGTCGCGGTCTCGCGCGTCGGCTGGTGGCGCAGGCGGCGCGGCGGGTCCTGGACGAGGGCGCGGTGCCGACGTACCTGCACGAGAAGCAGAACCACGCCTCGGCCCGGGTCGCGGAGGCGGCGGGCTTTCCGGACCGGGGCTGGCGGGCGTACGGGGTGTATCCGCGCTGACCGGGGCGCCCGGCCGGGCTCAGTGCGCGGACCGTGGATCCCGGGCCGGATCCACGGTCCGCAACCTGCCCCCAGGTCCCGGTCTCGCGAGATCGGCCGCGTCGCTGGACGGGCCGATCCGATATCGATCACGCTACGTATCGAAACTGCAAGCTGCAAGATGCGAGGTGTCGAGTCGGAGTGTCGAATTGTGGACTTGACCTGGGATAAAGCGCGGTGACGCTGGTGCTCCGATCGGTGACGCTGGGTCAACCCGTCAGGCCAAGTGCCTCCGCAGCCGCCCGACCGTTGGCGTGGCTCGCGCCGTACGTGGTGACGAACGCCCGTACGCCGGACGGTCGCCACGTTCCCGGCCAGCCCATCTCCACGACGGTCACCGGGTGCGCGGCGGCCAACGCGTCGATCAGTTCCGGTCCACCGGGCAGCCGATGCAGGTGCCGCCCGACCAACACGATCGGCCGATCCCCGGCCACCTCGCGCAGGGCCGCCTGATCGGTTTCGGTGGCGACCACGCGGATCTCGCGTCCACCGTCGAGGTGCGGGCCGAGGCCCCACGGCACCCGGCCCTCGGCCATCGTGGACTCGGTGTGCAACTGCACCACCAGGGGTTGGTCCAGGCCGGTGAGCAGCCCTTCGACCCGTACCGCCCGGCGGGCCACCGCGTACCCCAGATCGGGGTCGGGAGTGGCCGACGACCGGTCGGCGGCCCGGGTCCAGGCGGCGAGCGCGGCGGCGCGGCCGGCCGCCTCCTCCACCCGGGCGAGCGGCAGCCGACCGTCGGCGGTCGCTGCGACGATCTCGGCGGCCACCCGCTCGACCAACGCGGCGTCGACCTGGGCGCCGATGCAGAGCAGGTCGGCGCCGGCCGACAGCGCCCGCACGGCGGCCGGCCCCACGCCCCCGGCGGCCACCGCCGCGCCCTTCATCTCCAGGGCGTCGGTGATCACGGTGCCGGTGAAGCCGTACTCGGCGCGCAGCAGGTCGACCAGGACGGCCCGGCTGAAGGTGGCCGGGCCGTCGCCGGTCAGCTCCGGCACCCGGATGTGCGCGGTCATCACGGCCTGCGTGCCGGCCGCGACGACCGCGGCGAACGGCGGCAGGTCGCGCCGGCGGAGCACGTCCAGCGGTACGTCCACGGTGGGCAGTTCGTGGTGGGAGTCGGCGACCGTCGCGCCGTGACCGGGGAAGTGCTTGGCGCAGGCGGCGACCCCGGCGGCCTGGAGGCCGCTGACGGCCGCGGCCGAGTGCGCGGCCACCCGCAGCGGGTCGGCGCCGAAGGAGCGGGTGCCGATCACCGGGTTGTCGTCGGCGGTGTTCACGTCGACCGTGGGGGCCAGGTTGACGGTGACGCCCAGCGCGGCCAGTTCGGCGCCGATCGACTGGTAGACCCGGCGGGTGAGCGCCACGTCGCCGACCGCGCCGAGGGCGGCGTTACCGGGGTACGGGCTGCCGGTGGCGTGCGCCAGCCGGGTCACGTCGCCGCCCTCCTCGTCGATGGCGATCAGCACGTCCGACCGGCCGGCGCGCAGCGCCGCCGTGCTCGCCGCCACCTGCGCGGGGTCGTGCACGTTCGTGCCGAACAGGGTGTGCCCGGCCAGCCCGTCGGCCACCAGGTCGACCGCCCACCCCGGCGGGACCGCTCCCGGGTACGCGGCGAGCAACGTGCCCAGCGCGAGCCGGCGCAGTCCTGGATCGAGCCCCACGAGATCTCCCCCTTCACTCCCCGTGGGTACGAACGTGTACCCGCGGTGGTCGTCGCCCTGCCGGGTCGGCCGAGCACTCTGCCTCCGGGTGGCCGATACGCTACGGCTACCCGTTCGCAGGTCGGTTTACAGTTAGCAAAGTTTACTAAAACTAGAGGACGTGGCATGAGTGCGACCCGGCTGCCCGGCACCCCCCGCCTGTTGCGGGCGCTCAACGACCGTGCGGCGCTGGAACTGCTCCTCGAGCGCGGACCGCTCACCCGGGCCCGGCTCGGCGAGCTGACCGGCCTGTCCAAGGTCACCGCCTCGCAGCTCGTCGAGCGCCTGGAGGAGCGCGGCCTGGTCAGCCGGGTCGGCGAGCAGGCCGGAGGGCGGGGGCCGAACGCCCAGCTCTACGCGGTACGCCCGAGCAGCGCGCACGTCGTCGGGGTGGACGTCGGGCCGGACCGGGTGGTCGCCGCCTGCGCCGACATCACCGGCGCCGTGATCGGCCGGGTGGAGCAGTCGACGCGGGACACCGACGATCCGGTGGGTGTGGTGCACAACGCCGTGGTGCAGGCCGCCAGCAGCGCCCAGGCGCAGCTCAGCAGCGTCCGACGGATCGTGCTGGGTACGCCGGGTCTGGTCGATCCGCAGACCGGGGACATCACCTTCGCGTTCAACCTGCCGCGCTGGCACAGCGGTCTGCTGGCCGCGCTGCGGGACGACCTGCACACGTCGGTGGTCTTCGAGAACGACGTCAACCTGGCCGCGGTGGCCGAGGCGCAGTCCGGTGCCGCGCAGGGTGTGGCGGACTTCGTCCTGGTCTGGGTGGGCGCCGGTGTCGGTCTGGCGATCATGTTGGGTGGCCGGCTGCACCACGGCAGCAGCGGAGCGGCGGGCGAGATCGGCTACCTGCCGGTGCCCGGCGCACCCATCCCGCGGGACGTCTCGCGGCGCGCCAAGCCCGCCTTCCAGCAGGTGGTCGGCGGCGACTCGGTACGCGCGGTGGCCCGCGAGCACGGCTTCTCCGCGCCGGACGCCGCCAGCGCGGTACGGGCGGCGGTCGCGGCCGGCAACGCCGGTGCTCCGATGCTCGACGAGTTGGCCCGCCGACTCGCGCTCGGCGTGGCCAGCACCTGCGTGGTGCTCGACCCGCCGTTGGTCGTGCTGGCCGGCGAGGTCGGCCAGGCCGGTGGCGCGGCGCTCGCCGACCGGGTGCAGCGGGAGGTCGCGGCCATCACCCTGGTCCGCCCGCGGGTGGTGCCCACCGGTCTCACCGAGGAACCGATCCTGCGGGGCGCCCTGCGTACCGCGTTGAACGCCGTCCGCGACGAGGTGTTCGGCTCCACCGTCGGCTGAGCCCGCTGGGGCGGTCATGTGAAGGAATATTTCACCGCCGACCGCCCGGCTGCAAGCTCTTGCCGCCGGGCGGTCGCGGGTTGCCTCAGTTCAGCCTGGCCGCCTCGGTTCAGCTGGCCGGCTCCCTCAGTTCAGGTCGCGGCGGCGGAAGGCGGCGAAGGCCAGCACCGTCAACCCACCGGCTACCGCCAGCAGCACCACCAGCGACGGTCTCCAGGTGAGGGTGTAGAAGCCCTGGCAGGACATGTCGTTGAAGCTGTCCCGACAGAGCTGCGAGTCCCAGATCGGCACCTTGCCGTTGAGCCACGCCCCGAGATATGTGGAGAGCATCAGCTGTTCCGGCCGCCGGGCATCGACGATCGCCAGCACCAGCCGGACGCCCAACTCCCACACCACCGCGTACGCGGCGACCGCGCCGAGCGCCGCCGACGTGTGCCGGCCCAGCGTCGCGATGGCGAAGCCGGTCGCGGTGGCCAGCAGCACCAGCACCAGGCCACGGCCGTGGATGGCGCCCAGCGAACTCCAGAAGTCACCGTCGAGCCGGCCGGCCAACCCGGCGGTCTGCCCGATCACCCAGAAGGTGACCAGGTAGACCACCGAGGCCACCACCGACAGCGCCAGCACCGCGCCGAGCAGTGTGCCCAGCTTCGCGCCCAGCACCGTCAGCCGGCGGGGCCGCCACAGCAGCAGGTTCACCACCCCACCGGAGTTCAGGTCCGCCCCGATGTACGAGGCGCCGACCAGGAACCCGAACATCACCAGGAACGTGATGAGGAAGAAGAGCAGCGGTTTGGCCTGGTCGGCGAAGCTGAACACCCCCTCCAGGTAGTCGGACGCGACCGGCAGGCGGTCCTGCTGGGCCGGGTCCATCTCGGAGCAGACGGGGGGCAGATAGTCCTGGGTGTCGGGCGTCGAGATCCCGTCCCGTTGGGCCAGGCACTGCTGGTAGTTGACCTCCATGCTCCGCCGCGCCTCGACGGCCTTCTGCCGTGCCGAGGAGACTTCGTCGGCGGTCGGCCGGTGCGACCCGGCCAGGGTCGTCGCGGCCGTGACACCGAACGCCAGCACCAGCAGGACGACCATGAGCTGCACGAAGCGGCGTGCGGAGAGCCGCTCCAACTCGGCCCGGACCAGGTTCACGCGTCCACTCCCCGTACGTCGAGATCGATCACCGGCGCGCCGTCGGCGTCCACCGGTCGCGCCGCCTCGTCGACCTGGCGGGGCACCGAGGGGTGCTCGCCGGCCCCGGTCAGCTCCAGGAAGACGCTCTCCAGGTCGGGTCGCAGCGGGGTCAGCTCGGCGACCCACAGATCCTGCTCGCCGAGCAGCCGGCTGATCACCGTCGGGTCGGTCGCCCCGCCGACCACCAGCGTCTCGCCCTCGACGGCGGCCGTCAGCTCCGCCGCCCGCAGCAGGTCGGCGGCGCGCTCCGGTTCGGCGACCCGGACCAGGAACTCGTGCCGGTCGTGACCCGCCAGCACCTCGTCCACCCGGCCGGCCGCCACCCGCCGGCCCCGCGAAATGATCGTGACGTGGTCGCAGATCAGCTGGATCTCGCCCAGGATGTGGCTGGACACCAGCACGGTCACCTCGGCCGCCGCGAGCGAACGCATCAGGTCGCGCATCTCGCGGATGCCCGCCGGATCGAGGCCGTTCGCCGGTTCGTCGAGGATGAGCAGCCGCGGGTCCTTCAGCAGCGCGGACGCCACCGCGAGGCGCTGCTTCATGCCCAGCGAGTAGCCCTTCACCCGTTCGTCGCCCCGGTCGCGCAGGCCCACCAGCTCCAGCGCCTCGTCCACCCGGGCGATCGGCACCCCGCCGGCGCGGGCCAGCAGCCGTAGCGTGCGCCGGCCGGTGAAGTTGCCGAAGAACTGCGGGCTCTCCACGATGGCGCCGACCTGGCCCGCCACCCGGGGCAGCAGTTCCGGCGACGGCTCGCCGAGTACGCGCATCCGCCCGCCGTCGGCGCGGACCAACCCCAGCAGGGCGCGCAGCGTGGTGGTCTTGCCGGACCCGTTGGGCCCGAGGAAGCCGTGGATCTGTCCGGCCTCGACCAGCAGGTCGAACCCGTCGACCGCCACCCGCTTGCCGTTGCGCACGCTGCGGAAGGTCTTGCGCAGACCCTCGATCTCGATGACCGCGCTCATCCGCGCGGTTCCGAACCTGGACCGGGCATGGGCCGTCCCTCGGGTGTGGTGATCAACGACACGGTGCTTCACCCTAGGGCCAGAGCGCCGCCCGTGGGGGGCGCACCACCGCTGCGTGGTTGGATGGGCGGGTGACTGGTGACCTGCTCCCCGGCGCTGCCGGCGCCGCGCCTGCCGCCGCACCCGTGGACCCGGATCTGGTGGTCAGCCTCGACAGCGTGGGCGTACGCCGCTCCGACAACGCCCTGCTGCAGGACCTGACCTGGCGCGTCGAGCTGGACGAGCGCTGGGTGGTGCTCGGCCCCAACGGCGCGGGCAAGACCACCCTGCTCAACCTGGCCGCCGGCCGGCTGCACCCCACCACCGGCGTCGCGCACGTCCTCGGCGAGCGGATCGGCCGCACCGACATCACCGAGCTGCGCACCCGCATCGGGCTCACCACGGCTGAGCTCGCCGCCCGGGTGCCCGCCGACGAGCAGGTCAGCGACGTGGTGGTCACCGCCGCCTGGTCGGTGGTCGGCCGCTGGCGGGAGAGCTACGAGAAGGGCGACGTGGCGCGGGCGCGGGCGCTGCTCAGCCAGCTCGGCGTCGGCAACCTCGCCGAACGCCGCTACGGCACCCTCTCCGACGGCGAACGCAAGCGGGTCCAGATCGCCCGGGCGCTGATGACCGACCCGGAGCTGCTGTTGCTCGACGAGCCCACCGCCGGGCTCGACCTCGGTGGCCGCGAGGACCTGGTCGCCCGGCTGGCCGAGCTGGCGTACGATCCGGACGCCCCCGCCATGGTGCTCGTCACCCACCACGTGGAGGAGATCCCGCCCGGGTTCACCCACGCGCTGCTGCTGCGCGAGGGCGCGGTCGTCGCCCAGGGGTTGCTCGCCGAGACGCTGACCGGCGACAACCTCTCCAAGACCTTCGGTCTGCCGCTGGTGGTCGAGCGCTCCGGCGACCGCTACACCGCACGCGCCGCCTGATCGGGTGACCATGCCGCAGACCCGGGTGGTGGTGGTCGGCAGCGCCAACATGGATCTGGTCGCGATGGCCCCCGCGCTGCCCCGACCGGGCCAGACCATGCTCGGCACCGACTTCGTGATGGTGCCCGGCGGCAAGGGCGCCAACCAGGCCATCGCCGCCGTCCGGGCCGGCGCCTCCTGCGTCTTCCTGGGCGCGATCGGCTCCGACGCGTTCGGCGTGACGCTCCGCGCCCGCATCACGGCCGCCGGCGTGGACACCGGTCACCTGCGGGTCGTGTACGGCGCGTCCGGCGTAGCGCTCGTGATGGTGAACGGCCAGGGGGAGAACGCCATCGTGGTCACCCCCGGCGCGAACGACGCGCTGGTCGGCCTCACCGACGAGGAGTTGGCCACGGTACGCGGGGCGGACGTCCTGGTCGCCCAGTTGGAGATCCCGGTGCGGACGGTGACCGCCGCCGCCCTGGCCGCCCGCGCGGCCGGCACCCGGGTCGTCCTCAACGCCGCACCCGCCCGGGACCTCCCGCCGGAACTGCTCGACGCCGTGGACCTGCTCGTCGTCAACGAGGGCGAGGCGCAGGCGTTCACCGGCCGGGGCCGGGAGGATCCGAAGGCGCTGCTCGGCCTGGTGCCCCGCGCGGTGCTCACTCTCGGCGGCGCCGGGGCCTGGTACGTCGACCGGGAAGGCGCCGAGGTGCACGTGCCCGCCGTCGGAGTGGACGTGGTCGACTCCACCGCGGCCGGCGACGCGTTCACCGCCGCGCTGGCGGTCGGCTGGGGCGAGGGGCGGGACGTCGTCGACGCCGTGCGCTGGGCGGCGGCGGCCGGCGCCGCCTGTGTCCGCAAGCTCGGCGCCTCGGTGGCCCTGCCGCAGCGGGCCGAGATCGACGCGCTCTACGCGCCGGGCTGACCCGTCGTCGAGCGCCCCGGCCACGTCACGTCGGCCGGCCGGCGTCCGTCCGAAAGGCCCGCCGATACGCCGACGGGGACGTCAGCATGATCCGTCCGAAGTGGTGGCGGTAGGTGACCGGGGTGTCGAAGCCCACCGCCCCGGCGATCTGCTCGATCGCGGCGTCGGTCTCCTCCAGCAGCGCCAGACTGGCCCGGACCCGCTGGTCGATGAGCCACCGGATCGGGCTGGTCCCGGTGGCCCGGGTGAAGTGCCGCAGATAGGTGCGCGGTGACATGTGCGCCCGCCCGGCGAGCCGGGCGACGCTCAGTGGCTCGGCGAGGTGGGCGAGCGCCCAGTCGATGCTGGCGGCGATCCGGTCGTCGTCCGGGTCGGCCGTCACCGGAGCCTCGACGAACTGGGCCTGGCCCCCGTCCCGCTGCGGAGGGATGACCAACCGGCGGGCGACCGCGTTGGCGATCGCCGCGCCGTGGTCACGCCGTACCACGTGCACGCTGAGATCGAGGCCGGCGGCACTGCCCGCGCTGGTGAGCAGGTCGCCGTCATCGAGGTAGAGCACGTTCGGGTCCACCTCGACGCGGGGGTACCGCCGTGCCAGCAGCTCCGCGTACCGCCAGTGGGTGGTGGCCCGCCGCCCGTCCAGCAGCCCGGCGCCGGCCAGCGCGAACGCGCCCGAACAGATCGACATGATCCGCGCGCCGCGGGCGTGCGCCGTGCGCAGCGCGGCCACCAGCTCGGGCGACGGGTCGGCGGTCACGTCCGGCACGCCGGGCACGATCACCGTCCGCGCCGCCGCCAGCTCCGCCAGGCCGTACGGGGTGTGCAGGCTGACCCCGCCGACCACCGGCACCGGCCCCGGCTGCTCGGCGCAGATCACCAGGTCGTACCAGTCGACGTCGAACTCGGGGCGGGGCAGCCCGAACACCTCGGTGACGATGCCGGTCTCGAACACCGACATCCCCGGGTACGCGAGCACCGCGACGCGGTGACCGGCGGCCGGCTGGCGCGGCGAAGGCAGCGCCCTCGGACGGCCACCCACCGCACTGCTCGACATGGCGGGATGTTAGCGCAGGACGTCGTTGCCGCCACTCGTCCCGGCCCGCCCCGCCGACCACGATCAGTGGCATGACCTTCACCTTCGCTGTTCCGCCAGCCGCTCCGGACGTCGCGGCCGCCCACTTTCTCGCCCGACTCAGCGTCCAGACCGACGTCAGTGACGTGCACGCCGACCTGACCGCCCGTACCCCCGGGCTTGTGGTGGTCGACTCCCGAGGGCTGGCCGGTTGGGCGCAGGGCCACCTGCCGGGTGCCGTGCACCTGCCCACCGCCGAGATCGCCGCCGGGGCAGCCGAGAAGATCCCCGCCGGTGCCGCGGTGGTCACCTACTGCTGGGGGCCGGGCTGCAACGGCGCAACCCGGGCCGCGCTGGAGTTCGCCCGGCTCGGCATCCCGGTCAAGGAGATGCTCGGCGGATTCGAGTACTGGGTACGGGAGGGACTGCCGGTGGAGACCGAGAGTGGGCTGACCCGACGTCCCGTCGACGACCTGACCGCACCCACGACGGCAACCTGCGACTGCTGAACCGGCCGTCTGCGCGCGGGTCAGTCGGCGGGCTCGTCGGTCAGCTTCTCGCCCCGGCGACGCAGCATGCCGAGGCCGGGGATGCCGGCCACGGCGAGCTTGAGGTCACGGGTGACGTCGAGCAGGTCGTGCAGGTCGGGCCCGACCCGGTCCAGGGTCGCGAGGATCGGCAGGATGTCGGCGGTCAGGTGTTCCTTGAGCTTGGGCAGCTCGTCGATCAGGTGGATCGCCGCGGTGATCTCCTCGTGGCTCAACTCCTGCACGAACCTGTCGGTCATCGGCGCGGCCCGGCGCAGCGCCGGCTCGTACGCCGCCAGCAGTTCCGCCGCGGTGGCCGCGGCCTGCGCGGCCGTCTGTACGGTGACCGCGGCGTTGCCGGCCACCGCGTCGGCCTCGGTGACCACCGTGCCCGCGACGCGCGCGACCTTGTCGGCCTCGTTCACCACCACGGCGGCGGCCGCGGCCACCTCGGTGGCCGTGTCGACGGCGGCCGTCGCGGCGGCGCTGATCACCGCCACCTCGCGGACCGCCGTCTCGGCGTCGGTGAGCACCTCGTCGGTCCGGTCCAGGGTCGTCTCGATCCGGTCGACCACACCGTTGATCCTGGCCAGCAGCGCCTCCACCCCGTCCAACACCGCGAAGGCGCGGGCGGGCACGGCGGCGAACGAGGCGGCCGAGCCGAGCGCCTGGTCGAGGGCGGAGCGGGTCAGGCCGACCACCGCGGTGGGTGTGGGGAGGGGAAGCGCCATGGCACCAAGTGTGCGTCGGTCCCGCCACAACCGCTCGTCCAGCGCTGCCGGAGCGGTCCGTCGCGGCACGCCCGACGGTAGGGTGCCGGCATGTCGGCCGCACCGCCGCGCCACCCACCGAGCCCTCGGATCGCCGTCCTGCTCGCCGTGCTCGCGACGGTCACCGCCGCGCTCGGCGCGACGGTGCTGGTACGCGCCGACGCCGGCCTGACCGTGCGTCAGGTCACCGTCGACGGCGTACCGATGACCGAGGTGCGCGCCGGCCCGCCGAACCCGGACGTCCGGCGACCCGGCGTGGTGATCGCACACGGCTTCGCCGGCTCGGCACGGCTGATGCGCCCGATCGCCGACACCGTCGCCCGTCGGGGAGCGGTCGCGCTGGTGTTCGACTTCGCCGGGCACGGTGCCAACCCGGCCCGGCTCGGTACCGGCACGTCGCCCCCGACGCTCGCCGCCGACCTGGACGTCGCGGTCGCATTCCTGCGGTCCCAGCCGGATGTGGACCCGGCCCAGATCATGCTGGTCGGGCACTCGATGGGCGCGGGCGCGGTCACCCGGTACGCGGTCGAGCACCCCGAGATCGCAAGGACCGTGGCGATCTCGCTGCCCGAGGCCGGCGAGTTGCCGCCCGGGCGTCCGACCGAACTGCTGCTGATCGTGGGAGGCGCGGAGTTCCCGGGGTTCCGGCGGGCCGCCGACGACGCCGCACGGCGGGGCGCGACGGTGGGTCGGCGGCCCGCCGTCGTGGTGCCGGGGGTGGAGCACATCTCGGTGCTCTTCGCCCCGCGCACCCACGAGGAGATCGTCCGCTGGCTGCCCAGCGCGGACGGGAACGCCTCGCCCCGACCGCTCGCCCGCCTCGCCGGCGCGGCGCTGCTGCTGGTGGCGTTCGCCGTCGGCCTGGTGCCGCTGGCGGCGCTGCTCCTGGGCCGCCGGCCCGCCCGGACGTCCGCCGCAGGCCGGCGGGCTGCGGGGGAGCCGGCGCTGCGCGGTCCGGCCCTGCTCGGGTTGGTCATCGTCGCCAGTGGCGTCGCCGCGGCCGTCGCCACCGTCCTGCCGACCAGCCGCCTTCCGCTCGCGGTCGGCGGTTACGTGACCGGCTTCCTGCTGGTCACCGGCCTACTGACGATCGTCGGTCACCGCTGGCTGCCCGCCGTGACGCGTGCCCCGGAGGTGATCGACGAGCAGGTCGGTAGCCGTACGCCGATCCGGACCACCGTCGGGGCGTCGGTGCTGACGGCGTACGCGATTCTCGCCGTGGCGCTGCCGATCCACCTCGGACTGACCTGGGCGCGGCCGGTCGGCGCCCGCTGGTGGCTGCTCCCGTTGGTGGTGGGAGCGTGCCTGGTGTTCCTGCTCGGCGTCGAACTGGTCGCGGCGGGCCGGACGTGGCGTCGCCTGCTGGCCGTCGCGGTCACCGTGGTCGCGCTGTGCGCGGCTGTGGTGGTCGGTCTGGCACCCGGGTTCGTGCTGCTGGTGGTGCCGCTGTTCGCCGTACTGCTCGGCTGGCATGTGCTGTGGGCGGCGGTGCTGCGCCGGTACGGGAGCCCGCGCTGGCTACCGGCCCTGGTGGGCGCGGCCCTGCTGGGCTGGCCGATCGCCACCACCCTGCCGTTGACCTGACGGCGCGGGGGTGTTCACCGATGGTCGCCCTGCTGTTCGACGGCGCGCTGCACGGCCCGGTAGATCTGCCCGAACCGCAGCGCGTCCGGGGTGCGCAGAAGTAGGTGCTCCTGCCCGTGGTGCTGCACCCACAGCTCGTGCACGTGGCTGCCGCGCTCGTAGGAGCGGTCCAGCCAGCCGAGGGGGATCTCCAGGAAGGGGGCCAGTGCCAGTGCCCCCACCGCGCAGGCGGCGAGGATGATCAACGCCAACTGCCAGTTGCCCCGGTCCTGGGCGGACCAGGCCAGCGACACCACGCAGACCAGCGCCACGAGGGGTGGCAGCGACAGCAGCAGGACCAGCACGCCGCGACCCAGCACCCGGCCGCGTACGGCGAGGGTCTTCGGCCCCCGTTGGTGCCAGACGAACGTCACGTCGGGCAGGGCGATCACCTGACCGCCCGCCCGGATCGACTCGGAGGTCACCTGCACCGCGTCGTCCCGGTAATAGAGGGTCATCACTAAGCCTAACCACCGCAAGGCAACCCCGCCCGCCCCGCGCCCCGCCCCGCACCCGCCCCCGCCCCGCCCCGCCCCGCCCCGTCGATCTTGCACTTTCTGCTGCGACATAACGTGGCATAGACGCCCTTATTGGCAACAGAAACTGCAAGATCGACGGGGTGGGGTGGGGTGGGGTGGGGCGGGGCGCGGGTGCGGGAGGGGTGGGGGGCTAGCGGCGGGCGGCGGGGTGGGCGGGTTGCGTCGCGTCCATGGCACGCTGGACCGCCCGGTAGATCTGACCGAAGCGCAGCGCGTCGCCGGTGCGCAGGAGTCGTACCGGTTGACCCCGCCAGCGGGCCCAGATCTCCAGTTGGCGACTGCCCCTGGCGTACGACCGGTCGAGGTGTTCGAAGAGGAAGTCGGCGACCGGGCCGACGGCCAACCCGACCAGCACCGAGGCGCCGACGATCGCGATCGTCACGGTGGGTGAGCGGTGCAGCCAGACGGCCACGCCGATGCCGAGCACCGCCGCCACCAGCGGACCGGCCAGGGCGGCGCCGATCGCGCCCCGTCCGGCGAGCACCCGCCAGGAGCGGCTGCCACGGCGGTGCCAGACCATGGTGATCTCGGCCAAGGGGTAGCTGCGCCCGTCGACCTGGACGGCGGTGGAGGTGACCCGTACCGACCTGTCGTCGTAGAAAGTGATCATGGTTGGACTCCCGCCCGCGGCGCTGACACCACAGTACTTACCCCAACGAGCCGGGTCGTAAGGTTGGCACGCGACTTCGACGAGGAAGTGAGGGCAGCGTGGGCGAGTTCGTTCGGCTGGAGACCACTGACGGCATCGGCACCATCCGGCTGGAGCGGCCGCCGATGAACGCGCTCAACACGCAGGTGCAGGAGGAGTTGCGCGCCGCCGCCACGGCGGCCACCGCCGACCCCGAGGTCCGCGCCGTCATCGTGTACGGCGGGGAGAAGGTCTTCGCCGCCGGGGCGGACATCAAGCAGATGGCCGCCATGTCCTACGTGGACATGGCCGACCGGGCGGCGGCCCTGTCCAGCGCGCTCGGCGCGATCGCCCGCATCCCCAAGCCGGTGGTGGCGGCGATCACCGGGTACGCCCTCGGCGGCGGCTGTGAGCTGGCGCTGGCCTGTGACTGGCGGGTGGTCGCCGAGGACGCCAAGCTCGGCCAGCCGGAGATCAAGCTGGGCGTCATCCCCGGCGCGGGTGGGACGCAGCGGTTGGCCCGTCTGGTGGGTCCGGCACGGGCCAAGGATCTGATCATGTCCGGGCGGATGGTGGACGCCCAGGAGGCGCTGCGGATCGGTCTCGCCGACCGGGTCGTACCGGCCGCGGAGGTGTACGACGCGGCCGTCGCGCTCGTCACGCCGTACCTCAATGGGCCGGTGCAGGCGCTGCGCGCCGCGAAGCTGGCGGTCGACGGCGGCCTGGACATGGATCTGAACTCGGGCCTGGCCTGGGAGAGTCAGCTCTTCGCGGCGCTGTTCGCGACCGACGACCGGCGTGAGGGCATGGCCGCGTTCGTGGAGAAGCGCAAGCCGGACTTCACCGGCCGCTGACGGCCCGGGATGGCCGGTCGGCGGCAGCCGCCAACGACCGAACCGAGAACGGTTCACATTCTGCCTACCGGCCAGTAGCGTGTGACGTCGGCCATCTGCGACCAAAGGAGCGGCGATGACGGAGCGGATCGAAGGTCACGGCGGGGAACTGGCCCTCGCGGCCATACGGGCGCACGGCGTGCGGGAAATGTTCACCCTCTCCGGTGGCCACGTCTTTCCGCTCTACGACGCCGCCCACAAGACCGACTTCCCGATCTACGACGTCCGGCACGAGCAGTCGGCGGTCTTCGCGGCCGAGGCGGTGGCGAAGCTCCAGCGCCGCCCCGGCCTCGCCGTGCTCACCGCCGGCCCGGGTGTCACCAACGGCATCTCCGGCATGACCAGCGCCTTCTTCAACGCATCCCCGGTGCTGGTGCTCGGTGGTCGGGCCCCCGCGTTCCGGTGGGGTTCGGGCAGCCTCCAGGAGATGGACCACCTGCCGCTGGTCGCCCCGGTCACCAAGCACGCCGAGACGGTGTTCAGCACCGACGACATCCCACGCGCGGTCGACGCCGCCCTCACCGCCGCGCTCACCCCGCACCGGGGCCCGGTCTTCCTCGACTTCCCGCTGGAGACGGTCTTCTCGGTCGCCGACGCGGACCTGCCCACGCCGTCCGGCGTCGACGCCGTCGAACCGGACCCGGACGAGGTCAGCCGGGCCGCCACGCTGATCGCCGGCGCGCAGCGGCCGGTCATCATCGCCGGTTCGGACGTGTACGCCGGTGACGCGGTGGCCGCGCTGCGCGAGGCTGCCGAGGCGTTGCAGGTGCCGGTGTTCACCAACGGGATGGGCCGTGGCTCGCTGCCGCCGGAGCACCCGCTCGCCTTCGCCAAGGCCCGCCGCGCCGCGCTCTCCGGCGCCGACGTCGTCGTGGTGGTCGGCACGCCGCTGGACTTCCGGCTCAGCTTCGGCGACTTCGGTGACGCCAAGGTGGTGCACATCGTCGACGCGCCCAGCCAGCGCGCCACGCACGTCCAGCCGGCCGTCGCCCCCGCCGGCGACCTGCGCCTGATCCTCTCCGCGCTGGCCGACCACGCCGGCGACCGGGCCGACCACGCCGACTGGATCGCCGACCTGCGGGTCGCCGAGGACGCGGCGAAGGCCAGGGACGCCGCCGAGATGGCCGCCGAGACCGACCCGATCCGGCCGGCCCGGATCTACGGCGAGCTGCGCCGGGCACTCGCCCCGGACGCCATCACCATCGGCGACGGCGGTGACTTCGTCTCGTACGCCGGGCGCTACCTGGAGCCGGCGCAGCCCGGCACCTGGTTGGACCCGGGTCCGTACGGCTGCCTGGGCACCGGCATGGGCTACGCGATGGGCGCCCGGGTCAGCCACCCGGACCGGCAGATCTGCGTGCTGATGGGCGACGGCGCGGCCGGCTTCTCGCTGATGGACGTCGAGTCGCTGGCCCGCCAGAAGCTGCCCGTGGTGATCGTCGTCGGCAACAACGGCATCTGGGGGTTGGAGAAGCACCCGATGCGCGCCATGTACGGCTACGACGTCGCCGCCGACCTCCAGCCGGAGCTGCGCTACGACACGGTGGTCAGCGCGCTGGGCGGGGCGGGGGAGACGGTCGCCAAGGCCGCCGACCTCGCGCCGGCACTGCAACGGGCCTTCGACTCCGGCGTGCCGTACCTGGTCAACGTGCTCACCGACCCGACCGACGCGTACCCCCGCTCGTCGAACCTGGCCTGAGTCACACCCGCCGCCGTCGCCGCTCCTCGGAGGGCGACGGCGGCGCGCTCACACCTCCGGCCGCTCGCCCTCGCGGGGCGGCTCGCCGTCGCGGCGGCGCAGGTCGTCCTCGCGCCGACGCAGGTCCTCCTCCCAGCGGCGGAAGAGTTCCGCGTCCTGCTGCTTGGCGCGGTCCTGCACCGAGCGGAGGAACTCCGGGTCGTCGTCGGGAGCGAGTGGGCGGCGCTGCTGCCGCTCGACGGCGCCCGGCCACGCCCTGGGTGTGGAGGTGCCGGGCTCGCGTCCGGCCACGAACCAGGCGATCGACCCGACCAGTGGGAAGAACAGGATGATCAGCACCCAGGCGATCCGGGGCAGGGCACGGATCTGACCCTCCTCGACGGACAGGCAACTGATCAGCGCGCAGACGGCGAGGACGATCTGCGCCAGGAAGAGGAGTACGTACAGCCGGGCCATGCACCCATCATGGCGCACGGCGTCGCGTCAGCGTAGTCCGCGAACCGTCAGCAGCACGCCGAGCAGCGCGAGTCCGACCGAGCCCAGCGCGACCAGCGGCAGCGTCCGGTCACCGGTACGGGCCGCGCCGACGCCGGTGGCACGCGGCCAGCAGAGCACGAGCAGGCCACCCCAGACCAGCACGGCCGCGCCGACGACGAGAGCGCCGAACACGCCGCCGTCCGCCGCCAGCCGGACGGCCAGCGCGGTCACCACGGTCAGCGTCAGCAGGGTGCGCCGCCAGGCCAGCCGGGTCCGCTCCGGTTGCAACCCCGGATCGCGTCCCGTGTTCACCGTTCCCCGACCGCCCGGGCCAGGACCGCGATCACCAGCAGGACGGCCCCCGCGCCCACGGCGATTGCGAGGACGGCGGGGAAGCGGGAGGCGGGCAGCTCCTGACCGAGCCGGATGGCCCGTTCGGTACGCGCCCAGTGGTCCACGGCGCGGATCGCGACGGTGCCGCCGAGCAGCAGCAGCGCGACCGCGATGATCTCCCGCAGGTGGCTCATCGGCAGCGGCGGCAGGAACTGCGCGGCGGCCAGTCCGCCGCCGACCAGCGCGAGCCCGGTGCGCAGCCAGGCGAGGAAGGTCCGCTCGTTGGCCAGGGAGAACCGGTAGTCCGGTGTCTCACCGACGGCGCGCGCCTCCGCCGGGTCGAACCAGCGCCTGATCGCTTCCCACACGCTGGGAGATTATCCGCTTCCCCTGAGCCTTAGCCTGGTCCGGTGACCGATCTTGATGTGAACACGCTGCGCGCCGCCTACGACAACCAGCTCCGCCCGGAGATCCCCGACCCGGTTCCGGCCGGCGTGACCGTCGAGCGGGACGGCCCGCTCGTGCGGATCACCGGACTCGACGCGGGTGGCTTCCTCACCTACCGCGACCTGGGCGGGCTGACCGGCGACGCGCTGGACGAGCTGATCGCCCGGCAGGTGGCGCTGTTCCGCGAGCGCGGCCAGTCGGTGGAGTGGAAGCTCAACGAGCACGACGAGCCGGCCGACCTGGCCGACCGGCTGCGCGCCGCCGGCTTCGTGCCGGAGGACCGGGAGACCGTCGTGGTCGGGCCGGTCGCGCCGCTGGCCGCCGCGCTGCCGGTGACCCCCGAGGGAGTACGCCTGCGTGAGGTGACCGCCCGGGAGGACCTGGAGCGCATCGCCGCCATGGAGGAGGAGGTCTGGCAGGCGGACCGCTCGCACCTGGTGTGGGGCCTGGCCAAGGAGATCGACGCCGACCCTAACTCGATCACCGTGGTGGTGGCCGAGGCGGACGGTGCGGTGGTGAGCGCCGGCTGGGTGCGGTTCCCGGCGAACACCGGCTTCGCCACCCTCTGGGGCGGCTCGACCCTGGCGCAGTGGCGGCGCAAGGGCATCTACCGGGCGTTGGTCAACTACCGGGCGCGGCTGGCCGAGCAGCGGGGTCGCACGCTCGTGCAGGTCGACTGTTCCGAGGACAGCCGGCCGATCCTGCAGCGACTCGGTCTCGTCGCCGTCACCACCACCACGCCGTACGTCTACACTCCGTGATCATGGAGCAGCGGTTGACGGACGAGGAGCGCCTGACCCTCAAGACGGGCGCGTTCGGCGCGGTCTTCCTGGTCTCGAACGCCGACCCGGGCATGCTGGGCGTGATCCGCGAGAGCGTGGCCGCCTCGGGCGCGCTCGCCGACGCCAGCGGCGTGGTCAAGGAGGCGCTGACCACCGGCCCGCTGCCCCGCCTGCCCCGGGACTCCCAGTTGGAGATCGAGTCGGTGGTGCTGCCGGCGCTCGGTCGGGCGGTACGCATCCTGCGGGAGAAGTCGCCGGCCGACGTCGAGGCGTACCGGTCGGTGGTGCTGAGCGCGGCGGACCGGGTGGCCCGCGCGCACGACGGGGTGGCCCCGGCCGAGGCCGCCGCGATCGAGCAGATCCGGGACGCGCTGGCCGAACCCGTCTGACCTGCGCCGCGCCGGTGACCTGTGTCACTCTGCGTGCCCGGCGACGGTAACCTACTGGCAGGTAACATGGCCGCGTGGGCAACTGCACAGCAGCCCGCGGTTGACCGGGCGTCGACCGACACGCGAGGCTGCGGCCCAGACCGGGCGAGCCAAGGGCAACACCACACAGGAGGGTCGTCGAAGCGCGATGAACATCGTCGTACTCGTCAAGCAGGTGCCTGATTCGGGCGCGGACCGCAACCTGCGCAATGACGACAACACCGTCGACCGCGGTTCGGCGAACAACGTGATCAACGAGATGGATGAGTACGCCATCGAGGAGGCGCTGAAGATCAAGGAGGCGCACGGCGGCGAGGTCACCATCCTGACCATGGGTCCGGACCGGGCGACCGAGTCGATCCGCAAGGCGCTCTCCATGGGCCCGGACAAGGCCGTGCACGTGGTGGACGACGCCCTGCACGGCTCCTGCGCGGTGGCCACCTCCAAGGTGCTCGCCGCCGCCCTCGGGCAGCTCAATGCCGACCTGGTGATTTGCGGCGCGGAGTCCACCGACGGCCGGGTCCAGGTGATGCCGCACATGATCGCCGAGCGGCTCGGCGTCGCGGCGCTCACCGGCGCCCGCAAGCTCACCGTCGACGGCGCGACGCTGACCGTCGAGCGGCAGACCGAGGAGGGCTACGAGGTCGTCACCGCCGCCACGCCGGCCGTGGTCTCCGTGTGGGACACCATCAACGAGCCGCGCTACCCCTCCTTCAAGGGCATCATGGCCGCGAAGAAGAAGCCGGTGCAGACGTACTCCCTGGCCGACCTGGGCGTCGCGCCGACCGAGGTGGGCTTCGACGGTGCCACCAGCGCCGTCGTCGAGCACACCAAGCGTCCGCCGCGCTCCGGCGGCGCCAAGATCACCGATGAGGGCGAGGGCGGCGTCAAGCTGGTCGAGTTCCTCGCCACCGAGAAGTTCGTGTGAGAGGGGCTTTACGACATGTCTGAGGTTCTCGTCGTCGTCGAAGCCACCAAGGAATTCGGCGTCAAGAAGGTCACCCTGGAGATGCTCACCCTCGCCCGTGAGCTGGGCACCCCGAGCGCCGTGGTGCTCGGCGGCCCCGGCGCGGCCGAGGCGCTGAGCGGCAAGCTGGGCGAGTACGGCGCGGAGAAGATCTACGCCGCCGAGGGTGACGACATCGACGGCTACCTGGTGGCCCCCAAGGCGACCGTGCTGGCCGAGCTGGTCGAGCGGGTGCAGCCGGCCGCCGTGCTGCTGGCGTCGGCCCAGGAGGGCAAGGAGATCGCCGCCCGGCTCGCCGTCAAGCTCGACAACGGCATCCTGACCGACGTGGTCGGCCTGGCCGCCGACGGCACCGCCACCCAGGTGGCCTTCGCCGGTTCCACCATCGTCAAGTCCAAGGTCACCAAGGGTCTGCCGCTGGTCACCGTCCGGCCCAACTCGGTCACCCCGAGCCCGGCCGCCGCCACCCCGGCGATCGAGCAGCTCACCGTGTCGGTCACCGACGCCGACAAGCTGGCCAAGGTGGTCGAGCGGGTCGCCGAGCAGAAGGGCTCCCGCCCCGAGCTGACCGAGGCCGGCGTGGTCGTCTCCGGCGGTCGTGGCGTCGGCAACGCCGACAACTTCAAGCTGGTCGAGGAGCTGGCCGACCTGCTCGGTGGCGCCGTCGGCGCGTCCCGCGCGGCCGTCGACTCCGGCTTCTACCCGCACCAGTTCCAGGTGGGCCAGACCGGCAAGACGGTCTCCCCGCAGCTCTACGTGGCGCTGGGCATCTCCGGGGCCATCCAGCACCGGGCCGGCATGCAGACCTCGAAGACGATCGTCGCCGTCAACAAGGACGGCGAGGCGCCGATCTTCGAGCTGGCCGACTTCGGCGTGGTGGGCGACCTGTTCAAGATCGTCCCGCAGGCCGCCGAGGAGATCCGCAAGCGCAAGTGATCGTGTGACGCAGAAAGTGGCCGCCCGTCGTGACGGGCGGCCACTTCTTTCGTGGGGAGCTGATCGGCGGGCCGGGGAGCTGAGCCGGCCCGCCGATCAGCCCGTCAGGGTGCCCCTCAACAGGCTGTCGCCGGAGTGGCGGGTGTTGTTGTCGTACTGCTCGGCGGACACGTCGACCACCGAATAGCTCTTGAGGTCGACGTTCGGGGGCAGGGGCAGCAGAGCGTCCGCGTCGCCACCGAGGGTGCCGATCGAGAACATCTCCATCGTCGTCGGATTGATGAGCCAGACCTCGTAGTACCCCGGCACGCGCGGGAGATTCGCCACATGCAGATGCAGTTGGCCGCCCTGGAGGACCCGCGCGTCGCCCTGGGCCGATTTCGGCGTCGAGCCGAACGCCGCCAGTGGCGCGCTGGCCAGCACCGTCGGCGTCTTAGCAGGCTCCGGTTCGGTGGGCCGCAGCACCGTGACCGTACCCACCACACCGATCGCCGCCGCCGCGAGCGCGGTGACCGTGGTGGCCGCCCAGCGGGACCAGCCACGGCTCCGGCGGGACCGACGCGTCGGATCGAGCCGGGTGACCGCCTCGGTCTCCGTCCCGCGGGTCTGCCCGGGCACCTGCTGCCGGTCGGCGCCGGTCAGCACCGCCACGGGGGCGGGAGCCGCCGTGCCCTCGGCCGCCCGGATCTGGGCCTCGATGCCCTGCCAGAGGTGCGCCGGCGGCTCGGGCAGGTCGCCGAGGCCCTGCGTCTCGGCGCCGAGCCCGGCCACCTGGCGCAGGGTCGCCAGTTCGGACCGGCAGTGTGCGCAGGTGTCGAGGTGGGTGCGCTCCCCGTCGTCCGCCTCGCTCTCACCGAGCGCCAGAAAGACCAGCCGCTCGTGCTCCAGGTGCTGCACCATCCACCTCCCATCTGCGTTTCAAGCTCGCCATGCCGCGTCGGATGTGACTCTTCACGGTGCCCAACGGCACCCCGGTCACCGCGGCGATCTGCTGGTGTGTCAGGTCGTCGTAGAAGGCCAACTCCAACATGCGCCGCTGGTCGTCCGGGAGGCGCGCCAGTTCGTCCGCGATCACCAGCCGATCCACCACCCGGTCCGGGTCCGGGCCGGTCTGCGCCGGCTCGGGCAGCTGTCGGACCGTCTCCACCACCCGGGTCTCCCGCGCCGACGCACGCATCCGGTCGATCACCTTGCGCCGGCCGATCCCGAGGAGCCAGCCGACCAGCGATCCCTTGGTGGGATCGAAGGTGTCCCGGCCGAGCCACGCGCCGACGAACGTCGCCTGGGTCACGTCCTCGGCGTCGGCCCGGTTGGCGAGCATGGAGGTCGCCAGGTGCAGGACGGCTCGGCCGTAACGGTCGTACGCCTCACGCAGCGCCGCCTCGTCGCCGGCCCGGAACCGGGCCGCCAGGTCGTCCGTCGGTGGGTCCGGTTGCGGTGGCAGCGCCGTCATGGGGCGGCCCACCTTCGCTGGGGCATGCCCGACTGTAACTCCCACAGCCCTCGCCCCACTTCCCCGGTCAGAGTCATCTCACCTGCTCTTCGTCCGCCGAGGGTGATCTGGATGCGGCCGGCGCCGAGAAAAGAAAACGCGTTGAGAGCGCATCCACCCGCATCGGAGCCGGCGTAACCCGTTCTGCAAGCCAGGCCTGACGAATCAGCATTAATCACCAGGAGGTAGACATGCAGCTCTCGTACTTCCGTCGGGTCGCCGCGGGCGGCGCGGTCGCCGCGCTGGCCTTCGCCGGTGTCGGCGCGTTCACCGCCACCCCCGCGTACGCCGCCACGTCGAAGGTCTCCGTCGTGCACGGCATCCCGGACACCCCGGTCGACGTCTACGTCAACGGCAAGAAGACGCTCGACAACTTCAAGCCCGGTGACGTGGCCGGCCCGCTGAACCTGGCCGAGGGTGAGTACGACATCGCCCTCACCAAGCCCGGCGAGCCGGTCGGCAGCGCGATCCTCAAGGTCGACGACGCCAAGGTGCCGGGCGGGGCGAACATCAGCATCGCCGCGCACCTCGACGCCGCCGGCAAGCCGAAGATCACGCCGTTCGTGAACGACGTCTCCAAGGTCGACGCCGGCAAGGCCCGCCTGATCGTCCGGCACACCGCGGCCGCCCCGGCGGTCGACGTACGCGCCGGTGGCACCCCGGTCTTCAAGGGCCTGACCAACCCGAAGGAGGCCAAGGGCGACGTCGACGCCGGTGAGGTGAAGGCGGACGTGGTGCTGGCCGGCACCGACACCGTGGCCATCGGTCCGGCGGACCTGAACCTCAAGGAGGGCACCGCGACGATCGTCTACGCGATCGGCTCCGCCGAGGCCAAGAACCTGGACGTGGTGGCCCAGACCATCACCGGCCTGCACTCCGCCCCGGGCGGTGTGCCGAGCGGTGACGGTGGCCAGGCGGGTACCGGCGTGAACACCTGGTGGTACGTGCTCACCGGCGCCGGCGTCCTGCTGCTCGTCGGTGGCGGGGCGCGGATGGCGACCGCGCGGACCGGCCGCCGGTGACGGTGCGCAACCGCGGCGCGCTGGCGGCCCTGGCCGCCGGCGTTGCCGCGCTCACCGTCGCCACCCTGGTGGCGTGCAACTCCCAGCCGGCCGAGAACGTCGGCACCGAGGAGGCGACCGCGCTGGCCAGCGCCGCACCGACCACCGACCCGTCGGCCCCCGCCGTCCCGTCGGTTCCGGTGACCGCCGGCGACCTGCCGGTCGGGGCGGAGACTGTGCCTCCGGTGCGGCTGGTCATCCCGGAGATCGGCGTCACCGCCACGGTCAACGCCGTCGGCATCAACGAGCGCACGAACGAGTTCGAGGTGCCGCCGAGCGTTGATGAGATCGGCTGGTACCGGTACGGCCCCGGCCTGGAGGCGGACGCCGGATCGGTGGTGATCGCCGGCCACGTGGACAGCGCCAGACAGGGCAAGGGGGCGTTCTTCCGGCTGCGCGAGCTGGACCAGGGCGACACCCTGACCGCGACCGGCAGCGACGGCAAGGCCCGGCGGTACCAGGTCGTCGCCCGGGAGGAGTACGCCAAGACCAAGATCCCGTTGGACCGGTACTTCGCCCGGGACGGCAAGCCGCGGCTGACCCTGATCACCTGCGGTGGGCCGTTCGACGCCAAGGCCCGCAAGTACCGCGACAACATCGTCGTCACGGCGGTGCCCGCCTGACCGGGCCGGGTTCGTCTCCTGCCGGGGTGCTCCCCGCGCCCCGGCACGAGACGCGGCGTCCACTCCGCTCTCCGGTCCCCGGCCGGTCGGCCGTACGCTGAGGGGTGATGGCTTACCTGGATCACGCGGCTACCACCCCCATGCTCGACGAGGCACTGGAGGCGTACGTCGCCACCGCCCGCGAGGTCGGCAACGCGTCCTCCCTGCACGCGGCGGGTCGTCGTGCCCGTCGCCGGGTCGAGGAGTCGCGCGAGCGGGTGGCCGCGGTGCTCGGCGCGCGGCCGTCCGAAGTGATCTTCACGGGTGGTGGCACGGAGAGCGACAACCTGGCGGTGAAGGGCATCTTCTGGGCCCGCCGGGACGCCAACGCCGACCGCCGGCGGGTGATCTCCAGTGCCGTCGAACACCACGCCGTGCTCGACTCGGTCGACTGGCTGGCCGAGCACGAGAACGCCGAGGTCGGCCTGCTGCCGGTCGACGCCACCAGCCGGCTCGACCCGGCGGACCTGCGCGCCGAGCTCAGCGCGCACGCCGAACGGGTGGCGTTGGTCACCGCGATGTGGGCCAACAACGAGGTCGGCACCGTGCAGCCGGTGGCCGAGCTGGCCGCCGTCGCCGCCGAGTACGGGGTGCCGTTCCACACCGACGCCATCCAGGCCGTGGGCCAGGTACCGGTTGACTTCGCCGCCAGCGGGGCCGCCGCGCTCACCGTCACCGGCCACAAGCTGGGCGGCCCGATCGGGGTGGGTGCCCTGCTGCTCGGCCGGGAGGTGGCCGCCGTACCGCTGCTGCACGGTGGCGGCCAGGAGCGCGACGTCCGCTCCGGCACGCTGGACACCGCGGGCATCGTCGCCTTCGCGGTCGCCGTCGAGGCGGCGGTCAAGGGCCAGCAGGAGTACGCGGCCCGGGTGGCCGCCCTGCGCGACGACCTGATCGAGCGGGTCCGCCACGCGGTCCCCGAGGTGATCTACAACGGCGACCCGACCGACCGGCTCCCCGGCAACGCGCACTTCTCCTTCCCGGGCTGTGAGGGCGACGCCCTGCTGCTTTTGCTCGACGCCCAGGGCATCGCCTGCTCGACGGGCTCGGCCTGCTCGGCCGGTGTCGCCCAGCCGTCGCACGTACTGCTGGCGATGGGCGCCGACGACGACCGCGCCCGTTCCTCGCTGCGGTTCACCCTCGGCCACACCAGCACCCAGGCCGAGGTCGACGCCCTGGTGGCGGCCCTCCCCGCAGCGGTGGAACGAGCCCGCCGAGCAGCCTCCCCCCGAACCCCCCGCTAACCCCCCCCGCCCGGCGTGGTCCCGGGCGTCCCTGCGCGTCGATCATGAAGTTGTTGCCCTGCGGATCGGCGTGTCGTGGCAATAACTTCATGATCAACGGGGTGCCGGGGGTGGGGGTCGGTCCGGGACGGTGGATAGGGTTGGCGGGGAGGGGGTTTGTGGTGAGAGTTCTGGCGGCGATGTCGGGCGGGGTTGACTCGGCCGTGGCGGCGGCGCGGGCGGTGGCGGCCGGGCACGACGTGACCGGCGTGCACCTGGCGTTGGCGCGCAACCCGCAGACGTACCGGACCGGCGCGCGCGGATGCTGCACGCTGGAGGACTCCCGGGACGCCCGCCGGGCGGCCGACGTGATCGGTATCCCGTTCTACGTGTGGGACATGGCGGACCGGTTCCACGAGGACGTCGTGGACGACTTCGTGGCCGAGTACGCCGCAGGTCGTACGCCCAACCCGTGTCTGCGCTGCAACGAGAAGATCAAGTTCGCGGCGGTGCTGGACCGGGCGATCGCGCTCGGCTTCGACGCGGTGGTCACCGGTCACCACGCCCGGCTCGGCCCGGACGGGCTGTTGCGCCGCAGCGTCGACATCGCCAAGGACCAGTCGTACGTGCTGGCGGTCCTCACCCGCGAGCAGCTGGACCGGTCGATGTTCCCGCTCGGCGACTCGACGAAGGCCCAGGTCCGCGCGGAGGCCGCCGAGCGCGGCCTGGCGGTGGCCGAGAAGCCGGACTCCCACGACATCTGCTTCATCGCCGACGGCGACACCCGAGGCTTCCTCGCCGGCCGGCTCGGCGAGACGCCCGGCGACGTCGTCGACGCGAGCACCGGCGCGGTGGTCGGCAGCCACACCGGGGCGTACGCGTACACGGTGGGCCAGCGTCGCGGCCTGCACCTGGACCGGCCCGCCCCGGACGGTCGGCCGCGTTACGTGCTCTCCATCACGCCCAAGACCAACACGGTGACGGTCGGCCCGGCCGAGGCGCTGGAGGTCTCCCAGGTGCGGGCCACCCGCCCGGTGTGGACCGGCGGTCCCCGACCGGACGCGCCGGTCGAGTGCGAGGTGCAGCTCCGCGCGCACGGCGACGTGGTGCCGGCGACCGTCGACCTCGACGGCGAGGCGCTGCACGCCGAGCTGCGCCGACCGGTCCGCGGTGTCGCCGCCGGTCAGGCACTGGTGGCGTACCGGCCGGACCCGGCCGGCGACATCGTCCTCGGCTCGGCCACGATCGCCGGCTGACCGGGCGGCTCCTGGCCCGCGGTGGATGTCGGACGGTCGTCGCACGGCCGGCCTGGACGCCGGGATAGCCTTCGGCCGTGACAGATCAGGCGTGGCCCTGGCCGGCCGGCGCGGCCACCGGCATCGGTTCGCTGCCCGGCACCGACATCGCCGAGGCCCAGCGGGTGGTCCTCGGCGAGCTT
Organism: Micromonospora sp. WMMD729; assembly: GCF_049315225.1. Taxonomy (NCBI): domain Bacteria; kingdom Bacillati; phylum Actinomycetota; class Actinomycetes; order Micromonosporales; family Micromonosporaceae; genus Micromonospora; species Micromonospora sp. WMMD729. The sequence continues at coordinate 1,098,238 of NZ_CP186059.1, forward strand.
CCCGACCTGCCGCACCTGCCCGAGCTGCCGGCCCGTGGCCCCGGCGCCGACCTCATCGGCCGCAGCGCCGGGCTGCTGGTCGAGCTGCCCGTCGAGCTGTACGCCGGGCGTTGGCGGGTAGCCCCCCGCCCCGGCCGTGACCTGCGCCGGGCCCGGGACCTGATGGAGCGTGACCTGGACCAGCTCACCGAGCAGGCCGAGGGGTACGCCGGTCCGATCAAGGTGCAGGCCGGCGGCCCGTTCACCCTGGCCGCCTCGCTGGAGCTGCCGATCGGTGGCCGGCTGCTGCGCGACCCCGGCGCCGTGCGCGACCTCACCGGCTCCCTCGCCGAAGGGCTGCGCGAGCATGTCGCGGCGGTCGCGCGCCGGCTGCCCCAGGCGTCGGTGCTGCTGCAACTGGACGAGCCGTCGCTGCCGACCGTGCTGGCCGGACGGGTGCCGACCGAGAGCGGGCTGGGCGCGTACCGGGCGGTGGAGTCGGCCGACGCGGCGGCCCTGCTGCGCACGGTCGTCGACGCGGTGGCCGTACCGACCGTGGTGCACTGCTGCGCCCCGGACGTGCCGTTGGAGCTGATCCGCTCCACCGGTGCCGTCGCGGTCGCCCTCGACCTCGACCTCGTCACCGACCTGGATCCGCTGGGCGAGGCGATCGACGCCGGCCTCGGGCTGTTGGCCGGCGCCGCGCCGACCCGGCCGCCGTCGGCCGGTGGCGCACCGACCTCCGGGCAGATCGCCGAGCGGGTACGCCGGATCTGGGACCGCCTCGGCTTTCCGCGCCGGCAGCTCGCCCGGCAGGTGGTCGTCACCCCGGCGTGCGGCCTGGCCGGCGCCACTCCCCAGTACGCCCGGGCGGTGCTCGCGGCCTGCCGGGACGCCGGCCGCCGGTTCACCGAGGAGTGACGTTTTCCTGTCGTACGCGATGGGCAGGATGACCGTCATGATTGGACAGCTACGTTCAGTGGTGATCGACTGCCCCGACCCGCGGGCGTTGGCGGGGTTCTACTCCGAACTGCTCGGCATCCCGCTGTACGAGAACGAGGGCGAGGCCGATGACGAGTGGGTGGTGCTGGGCGGCCCGCCCGGGCACCAGCCCCGCCTGGCGTTCCAGCGTGCGCTCACCCTGCGTCCGCCGGCCTGGCCGGACCCGGAGCGTCCGCAGCAGTTCCACATCGACGTGACGGTTGACGACATCGAGACCGCCGAGAAGGCGGCGCTCGCGCTCGGTGCGCGGCGGCTGCCCGGCGAGGGCGACGGTTTCCGGGTCTACGCGGACCCGGTCGGCCACCCGTTCTGCCTCTGCTGGGACTGACCGCGCAGCACGGCGGTTGCGGCGGCCGGGCATGATGGCCACCGTGACCTCCACCGCCGTGCTGCGCGCCTCCGGTTCGCTCTTCGGTCTCGCCTACGGCGACGCGCTGGGCAGGCCCACCGAGTTCCTGACCGTCGCCGAGATCGAACGCCGCTACGGTCCGGCCGGCCCGCGTGAGTTGACCGGCGACCCGGCGCTGGTCACGGACGACACGCAGATGGCGCTGGCGGTGGGCGAAGCGCTGCACGAGGCGTCGAGGCTCACACCGGAGGTGGTCGAGCCGCTGCTGCAACGCCGCTTCGTCGCCTGGTCGGTCAGCCCGGACAACAACCGCGCCCCCGGGATGACCTGCCTGCGCGCCTGCGTCGACCTGGGTCGAGGGCTGCGTTGGCAGGAGGCGACGGTCGCCGGCTCGAAGGGCTGCGGCGCGAACATGCGGGTCACGCCGGTGGGGCTGCTGGACGTCGACCTCGACACGATGGCCGGTCTGGCCCAACTGCAGGCCGGGCTCACCCACGGCCACCCGACCGGTCTGGCCGCCAGCGAACTCACCGCCTACGCGGTCGTCGCCCTGCGCGGCGGCGTCGGCCTGCCCGAGTTGCCGGCGGTGCTCAGCGAGCGGGCGCGATCCCAGCGCCGGGTCTACCACCAGGACTGGCTGGGCGATCTCTGGCGTCGTCCGGGGGTCGACACGCCGGAGGAGTTCATCGCTCGCGGTTGGGACGAGTGCCTGGCGGCGCTGCACCGACTGACCACCGCCCTGGCCGCACCGGACGACGGCGGAGACCCGTGCCGGGCCACCGGGGAAGGGTGGGTGGCCGAGGAGGCGCTGGCCACCGCGCTGTTCTGCGCCGTACGCCACGCCGACGACCCGGTCGCGGCACTGGCCCGGGGCGCGACCACCGCCGGCGACTCCGACTCGATCGCCGCCCTGGCCGGCGCCTTCGTGGGCGCGGCAGTCGGCATGGCCGCCTGGCCGTCCGGTTGGGCCGAGCGCATCGAGTACGCCGACCGACTCGCCACCCTCGGCAAGAGCTGGGACTGACCGCCCGTCCCGGCGCGGCCTGCCCCGGCGCGGCCTGCCCCGGCGCGGCCCGTCCCGGTGGCGCGGCCCGGTCTGGCGCGGCGCGGCCTGGTGTGGCGCGGCCTGGTGTGGCCGTCCCGGGGCGGCCCGGCGCCGCCCGGCCGGGCTGGCGCGTGCCAGTCCGCGGTGATCGACTCGGGTTTCTGGAAGTCGGGGTGTTGCTGGCGGGTGGACAGGCCGGGTTCCGGGATGTCGAGTCGATCATGGGCTGGGCTGGGCTGGGCTGGGCTGGGCTGGGCTGGCCGGGGGCGGCGCGGCCCGGCTTGGGGCGTGCCAGTCCGCGGTGATCGACTCGGGTTTCTGGAAGTCGGGGTGTTGCTGGCGGGTGGACAGGCCGGGTTCCGGGAAGTCGGGTGGATCACGGGGTAGACCCGCGCTGGGCTCGCCCCGGTCCGGCGGTCAGCCGGTGGGCAGGTGGCGCAGGCTGCGGACCGTGCGCCACAGGTCGGCGTCGCAGCGGCCGGCGCGGTCGGCGAAGTCCGCCGAGCTGATCCGGACCGGCTCGGTCAGGCTGAGGTAGCTGTCGTGCTCGGCACCCGGATCCCAGTCCCGGGTGGGGATCCGGATGTGGTCGTCCCGGTCGCTCTTGTCCTGACTCGTGATCTTGAGGACGTCGGCGCCCCGCGAGTCGGCGCGTAGCACCAGGCAGGGGCGGACCTTGGAGCCACTGCCGTCGGCATACGGCACGTCGGCCCACCAGATTTCACCCGCCGCCGGAGCATCGGCGGCCCGATCGGTGCCCCGGGAGCGGGGCGTCGCGCCCGTCCGATCGGTGCCACGCGGCCTCGGCGGCGCGGAACGGCGGTCACCCGCGCGGGTCGTGGCACTTCTACCGGGCCGGTCGGTCGAGCGCGGGTCGGTCGAGCGCCGCGCGGCCGCCCGGTGCCGCCAACTGTTCCACGCCCAGCCGGCCGCCACCGCCAGCAGGATCGCCGCCGCCCAGAGCAGCGCCTCGGTCATCGCCACCTCCGTGTCAGGGCGGCACACCGGCCGCTTCGTGCGGCGATCCTCGCACGTCAAAGCCCTCGCCGCCCGCCGACGACCCCCCAGCCCCCCGCGCCGCACCGCCACGCTCTCAGGCAGCCCTCCCGCGTCCCGCACCTGGCCCGGCCGACCCTCACCCGCGCCGATCTTGCACTTTCTGCTGCGGCATTCCGGGCATACCGCCTTCTATCGACGACAGAAACTGCAAGACGCTTCTATGTCGGTGGTGATCGGTTCGGCTGGTTGCCGTTAGGTTCGGCGTCGATGATCGCTTGGGTGACTCATTGCCGATCCGGCCGCTCGGAGTGCGGGCGTGCCTTGTGCAAGACCTGTCCCCAGGTGGTCGTCGGCGCCGGCCCGGCCCACCTTGCTGGCCTGATCAGAAGCCTGCCCGTGCGAGCACACGTGGCCCATCACAGATTTGCCGCCGAGGTGACTGCATCCCGAGCCGACGCCGACTGTCCCAGTCGTGTCTGGCAAAGGGAGCAACAACTGAGATGGCACAGATCGTAGAGCGGGTCACGGATCGCTATGACGTGGTGGTGGGGGTGGATACCCACACCGACACGCACACCGCGGCGGTGCTCGACCGGTTCGGAGCGGTGCTGGCGCAGGTCACCGTGTCCACCGACCCGGACGGGTTGAGCCAGCTGCTGGCCTTCGCCGCCACGCACACCCCATCGCACGGGCGCCGGTTATGGGCGGTGGAGGGCACCCGGGCGCACGGTCAGGGGCTGTGCCGACTGTTGAGCGCTGCCGGTGAACCGGTCTGCGAGGCACCCAAACCCGTCGCGGCGACCCGCCGCCGGGGCGGCAAGTCCGACCAACTGGACGCGGTCGCCGCCGCCCACGCCGTGCTGGCACTGTCCACCGACCGCATCACGGCACCCCGCAGCGACGGACCACGCGAGGCGCTGCGTCTGCTGCTGGTCTGCCGCCGCCACCACAGCGACACGCGCACCGCCACGGTCAACCTGGTCAAAGCGCTGATCCTGACCGCCGACGACGCCCTACGCCACGCCATACAAGGGCTCAGCACCACCCACCAGATCGCCCGTCTGGCCGCCCTCGACCTGCCCGACAACACCCACCCGCCCACCGAGGAACACACCCGCCGCCGCGAACTGGCCACCCTCGCCCGTCACATCCACACCCTCGACGCCGCACTGACCGACAACCACCGACGCCTACGCACCCTCGTCACCGAACTCTGCCCACCCCTGCTCGACCAACCCGGAATCGGACCCGTCACCGCCGCCATCGCCCTCACCACCTGGTCACACCCCGGCCGCGTCCGATCAGAAGCCGCCTACGCCACCCTCGCCGGCGCCGCCCCCATACCCGTGGCCAGCGGCCGCACCGACCGACACCGCCTCAACCGCGGCGGCGACAGAACCCTCAACAGCGCCCTGCACACCATCGCCCTGACCCGCCGCCGCATCCACCCCGAAACCCGCGACTACATCAACCGCCGCCGCGCCCAAGGCCGCACCACCAAAGAAATCAACCGCTGCCTCAAGCGCTACATCGCCCGACAGCTCTACCGCATCATCACCACCCACCACCGCACCGCCACTTGACAACCCCACTCACAGATCGGCGGGAGTTTGGCGACGGGCCCGGGGTGGCCGGGTGTGCCTTTGCCGATCTGGGGGCGTGCTGACGCTGGGACACCACGACATCGGCGATGTGGATTCGATCAAGACGGGCGAGTTCGGTGGCGACACGCAGCGTGGTATCGAGGTCGGGCGCGTGGGGCCGCATCGTCGGCGCGGGTGGGCGGCGGATTGTCGGCCCGGACCGATACCGTGCCTTAGTAGCGTGATCAGGGAGGTCGCAGGCGTGTCCGAAGGTGGCGGGGTGTCCGAGGAGCAGATCGGTCAGCAGGTCAGCCCGGCTCAGGAGGCGGCGGCCGGCGCGGATCCGACGCCGCAGGCGCGGGAGCGGCACGCCACGCTCAGCCGTGAGCTGACCGAACATCAGTACCGCTACTACGTCCTGGACTCGCCGATCATCACCGACGCCGAGTTCGACAAGCAGCTGCGCGAGCTGGAGGCGTTGGAGCAGGAGTTTCCCGCGCTGCGTACGCCGGATTCGCCGACCCAGCGGGTGGGTGGCACGTTCTCCACCGACTTCACCCCGGTCACCCACGCCGAGCGCATGCTCTCGCTCGACAACGCCTTCGCCGACGAGGAGCTGGCGGCCTGGGCCGAGCGGGTCGAGCGGGACGCCGGCGGCCCGGTGCCCTACCTCTGCGAGCTGAAGGTCGACGGCCTGGCGATCAACCTGACCTACGAGGCCGGTCGACTGGTCCGGGCGGCCACCCGGGGCGACGGCCGCACCGGCGAGGACGTCACCGCCAACGTGCGCAGCATCCGGGACGTGCCGAGCCAGCTCACGCCGTCCGCCGAGTTCCCGACGATCCCCGAGCTGCTGGAGGTCCGGGGCGAGATCTACTTCCCGGTCGCCGCGTTCGCCGACCTCAACGCGGGTCTGGTCGAGCAGGGCCGGGCGCCGTTCGCCAACCCGCGTAACGCCGCTGCCGGCAGCCTGCGGCAGAAGGACCCTCGGGTCACCGCCTCCCGGCCGCTGCGTCTCGTGGTGCACGGCATCGGCGCCCGTCGGGGGTTCCAGCCCGTCGCGCAGTCCGAGTCGTACGCGGCCCTGAAGGCGTGGGGGCTGCCGACCAGTGACCGGTGGCGGGTCGTGCCGGACCTGTCCGGCGTCGCGGAGTACATCGCCTACTACGCCGAGCACCGGCACGACGTCGAGCACGAGATCGACGGTGTGGTGGTCAAGGTCGACCCGGTCTCCATCCAGGGCCGGCTGGGCTCGACCAGTCGTGCCCCGCGCTGGGCGATCGCCTTCAAGTATCCGCCGGAGGAGGTCACTACCAAGCTCATCGACATCGACGTCAACGTGGGGCGTACCGGTCGGGTCACCCCGTTCGCCGTGCTCGAGCCGGTGCGGGTGGCCGGCTCGACCGTCGCGCTCGCCACCCTGCACAACGCCCGGGAGGTGGAGCGCAAGGGCGTGCTGATCGGCGACACGGTGGTGCTGCGCAAGGCCGGCGACGTGATCCCCGAGGTGCTCGGTCCGGTGGTCGACCTGCGGCCCGCCGACGCCCGCCCGTTCGTGATGCCGACGACCTGTCCGTCCTGCGGCACCCCGCTCGCGCCGTCCAAGGCGGGCGACGTCGACATCCGCTGCCCGAACACCCGCAGCTGCCCGGCCCAGCTCCGCGAGCGGGTGTTCCACCTCGCCGGCCGTGGCGCGTTCGACATCGAGGTGCTCGGCTACAAGGGCGCGGCGGCGCTGCTGGACGCGGAGATCATCGCCGACGAGGGTGACCTCTTCCAGCTCGACGCCGACCAGCTGTCCCGGTCGCCGTTCTTCGTCAACAAGGACGGCAGCCTCGGCAGCAACGCGGTCAAGCTGCTCGACAACCTGGCCGTCGCCCGGGAACGTGACCTGTGGCGGGTGCTGGTGGCGCTCTCCATCCGGCACGTCGGTCCCACGGCTGCCCAGGCGCTGGCCCGGCACTTCCGCTCGATGGAGGCCATCGAGGCGGCCAGCGAGGAGGAGTTGTCCTCGGTCGACGGGGTCGGGCCGACCATCGCGGCCAGCATCCGGGAGTGGTTCGCCGTGGACTGGCACCGCGAGGTGGTCCGCAAGTGGGCCGACGCGGGCGTACGGATGGCCGAGGAGGCGGTCGACGAGGGCCCGCGTCCGCTGGAGGGGCTGACGGTCGTGGTGACCGGCACCCTCGCCGGCTTCTCCCGTGACCAGGCCGCCGAGGCCGTGCAGAGCCGGGGCGGCAAGGTCAGCGGCTCGGTCTCCAAGCGGACGAGCTTCGTGGTCGTGGGGGACAACCCGGGTTCCAAGGCCGACAAGGCGGCCAGCCTCAAGGTGCCGGTGCTGGACGAGGACGGGTTCCGGCTGCTGCTGGACGCGGGTCCGGACGCAGCGCGGGGGGTCGCCCGCGTCGAGGGCTGACGCCGGTACGTCGCCGAGGTGGCCGCCGCGTATACCAACTTAATTACGACTACTACCGATTCGTGACTGTCATACCGGGAAACCCGGGGCCGAGGGCGTTTCATTGGGTCACGACGTGCTCACCGACACGTCGACCATCCTCGGGAGGTGTGATGGAGGTCGCCGACCCGCGTAACTCCCTCCCGCCTGGGCGGGTGAGGCCGTTCGCCACCTTCGTCGTCGGCATCCTGGTGGTGGCGGCGCTGACCGCCGCCGGTCCACTCACGACGCTTCCCGGGGACCTGTCCCGACTGCCGGCGGCGTTCTGGACGATGGCCGCGCTCGCGGTGATCTGCGACGCGCGCCCGTTCGTCCCGCCCGGGCGGAGGCAGACCTCGGCGGTCTTCCCGTCCACCTGCTTCACCTTCGCAATCCTGCTCGGTTGGGGGCTGGGCCCGGCGGTGGCGGTGCAGGCCGTCGGGGTGATCGTCTCCGGCTGGCGGATGGGCAACGCCGCCTGGCGGACCGCGTTCAACGTCGGCCAGTACGCCTGTGCGCTCGCCGCCGGGTACGCGGTCATCCGGCTCGGGCCGGGCACGATCTTCTCCGGTGGACGCCTGCACTGGACCGACGTGGCCGCCGTCGGCGGCGCGACGCTCGCCTGGTTCGTGGTGAACTACGGGCTGGTGAGCTGGGCGGTACGACTGCGCTTCGGCGGCCGTTGGTGGCCCACCGTCCGCCGGGGCGTCGGGTTCGAACTGCTCTCCACCGGCTCGCTGCTGCTGCTCGCGCCGGTTCTCGTCGCCGCCGCCCGGCTCAGCGCGGCGCTGATTCCGCTGGTGCTGGTGCCGCTGTTCGCCGTGTACCGGATGGCCCGGTTGACCGTCGAACAGCAGCACCTCGCGGCTGCCGACCCGCTGACCGGTCTGCCCAACCGCAAGGCGCTGCTGGCCGAGGTGGCGGAGCAGGTCCACCTGCACGCCGAGCGGACCGCCCGGGGTGAGCCCGACGGCCATCTGGCGCTGCTCCTCATCGACCTGGACCGCTTCAAGAACGTCAACGACGCGCTCGGGCACGCGGTGGGCGACCGGCTGCTGGTCGAGGTCAGCGCCCGGCTGGCGGACGTGGAACCCCGGCCGCAGATGATCGCGCGGCTGGGCGGGGACGAGTTCGCCATCGTGATGACCGGGCTGACCGAGGTCGGTCAGGCGCGTGAGCTGGCCGACCGGGTGGTCGCGGCGCTGGCCGAGCCGGTGGCGTTGGACGGCCTGCCGCTCGACGTCGGCGGCTCCATCGGGATCGCTCTCTTCCCCGAGCACGGCGAGGACTTCGCCACCCTGATGCGGCACGCCGATGTGGCGATGTACGACGCCAAGCACCGCAACGACACGGTCGCCGTGTACGCCCCGGAGTCTGACCACAACTCGGCCGAGCGTCTCGGACTGCTCGCCGACCTCCGGCGGGTGCTCGAAGCCGGCGCGTCCGCCGACGACGCGACCCACGCCGACGACGCGACCCACGCCGACGACGCGACCCACGCCGACGACGCGACCCACGCCGTCGACGCGACCCACGCCGTCGACGCGACCCACGCCGTCGACGCGACCCACGCCGTCGAGGCAGGCCACGCTGCCGAGACGGGCCACGCCGTCGGGGCCGAGCAGGCCGTGCGGGCAGGGGAGACCACGCGGGCCCGGCACACCGAGCGGAGTGGGGCGGAGCGGACGGCAGACGTACCCCTCGCGGTGGAGGCCGAGGTGCGCGGCGGTGACGGCGCCGCGCTGCCGGCCGGGGCCGCGCCGGTGATCGCCGCGCCGACCGCGACCGGCGGGCGGTGGTGGGGTCGCCGTCGCCGGGCCGGCGGCGAGGTGGCGCACGCCGATGAGTTGATCAACCGGATCGCCACCGGGGCCGATCCGATCCGGGGTCGCAACAGCCGCGCGACGATTCCCGGCACCCGGCCCGGCCCGAGCCGGGACCGGCGTGCCGGCGGGCACGGGCGGCGCTCGCCGAACGGGGGCGTGCTGCCGCCGGTGGGCGACCGCCGTCCGGGGCGCGACGCCGGGTCCGCCGCGGGCGGGCGGACGACCGCGCCGACCGGGTGGGTACGCGACGGCGACGAGCCGGTCGACGACGCCGGTGAGATCACCATGTACTACCAGCCGCAGATCGCCATCGCGACCGGCGAGGTGGTCGGTGTCGAGGCGCTGCTGCGGTGGCGGCACCCGCGCCGGGGCATGGTCGACCCGGAGGAGCTGATCCGGGTCGCCGAGCAGAGCGCGGTCATGCGGCTGCTCACCCGCCGGGTCGTGGACGACGTGGTGGAGCAGCTCGCCAAGTGGTCGGCGGCCGGCATCGGGCTGCGCGCGGCGCTCAACGTCAGCGTGCGTGACCTGCACACCGGCGAGATCGCCGACCAGATCGCCGACCGGCTGGCCCGGTACGGGGTGCCGGCCGAGCGGCTGCAACTGGAGATCACCGAGGGCGCGCTGATGGCCGATCCGCGCCGGGTGCTCGCGACGATCACCCGGTTGCACCAGATCGGGGTGGCCATCGCGCTTGACGACTTCGGCACCGGCTACTCGTCGTTGCAGCACCTGCGTCGGCTGCCGTTGTCCGAGGTGAAGGTGGACCGGTCGTTCGTGCTGGGCATGGCCGACGACGCCGACGACGCGGCGATCGTCCGTTCCACGATCGAGCTGGCGGGCGCGTTGGGCCTGCGGGTGGTCGCCGAGGGCGTGGAGGACGAGCGGACCTGGCGGATGCTGTACGCGGCCGGCTGTGACGCGGCCCAGGGCTGGTTCTACGCCCGTCCGATGCCCGCCGAGGAGTTGGTCACCTGGCTGGCCCGGTACCGGCCGGTGCGCCCCAGCGGTGGCCCGGAGCCGGACGCCGGTCGCCGACGTACGCGCTGACCGACCCGAGCAGCCGGCGCGGGGCGCGGAACAATAGACTCGCTCCGGTCACCGCGCGTCACACTGCATCCGCCGCGCGGCCGGCACACCGCCCGACCAGCAGGACATCAGAAGGGGGCACGGATGGCCGCCATCTCCCGCGAGGAGGTCGCGCACCTGGCGCGCCTGTCGCGGCTCGCCGTCACCGAGGAGGAGCTGGACACGTTCGCCGGCCAGCTCGACGTGATCCTCCAGGCGGTCGCCCAGGTCGGCGAGGTCGCCGCCGCGGACATCCCGCCGACCTCGCACTCGGTGCCGCTGACGAACGTCTTCCGCGAGGACGTCGTCACGCCGTGCCTGACCCCCGAGGAGGTGCTGTCCGGTGCGCCCGACGCCGAGGAGCAGCGGTTCCGGGTACCCCGGATTCTGAGCGAGGACGTGGCGTCATGAGCGATTTGACCAGAATGACCGCGACGGAGATCGCCGCTCTGGTCGCCGGCGGGGAGACCTCCGCCGTCGAGGTGACCCAGGCGCACCTGGACCGGATCGCCGCGGTCGACGAGCAGGTGCACGCCTTCCTGCACGTGGACACCGACGGCGCGCTCGCGGCAGCCCGCGCCGTGGACGAGCGCCGGGCCGCCGGCGAGGAGTTGGGCCCGCTCGCGGGCGTACCGGTCGCGGTGAAGGACGTGCTCGCCACCCGTGGCGTGCCGACCACCGTCGGCTCGAAGATCCTCGAAGGCTGGCGCCCGCCGTACGACGCGACGATCGTGCAGCGGCTGCGGGACGCCGGCACGGTGATGCTGGGCAAGACGAACATGGACGAGTTCGCGATGGGCTCCTCCACCGAGTACTCGGCGTACGGCCCGACGCACAACCCGTGGGACCTGAGCCGCATCCCGGGTGGCTCGGGTGGGGGCAGCGCCGCCGCGCTGGCCGCGTACGAGGCGCCGCTGGCGATCGGCTCGGACACCGGCGGCTCGATCCGCCAGCCCGGCGCGGTCACCGGCACCGTCGGGGCGAAGCCCACCTACGGCGGCACCTCCCGGTACGGCCTGGTGGCGTTCTCCTCGTCGCTGGACACGCCCGGCCCGTGCGCCCGTAACGTGCTCGACGCGGCCCTGCTGCACCAGGTGATCGGTGGGCACGACCCGCGTGACTCGACCTCGATCCCGCAGCCCGTGCCGGACGTGGTGGCGGCGGCGAAGCTCGGCGCGACGGGTGACCTGACCGGCGTACGGCTCGGCATCGTCAGCGAGTTCGTCGGCGAGGGCGCCGAGCCGGGCGTGATGACGGCGTTCCGCGAGTCGGTGGACGCGCTGACCAAGATGGGCGCCGAGGTCGTGGAGGTCTCCTGCCCGACGTTCGCGTACGCGTTGCCGGCGTACTACCTGATCGCCCCGAGCGAGTGCTCCTCCAACCTGGCGCGGTTCGACGGTGTCCGGTTCGGCCTGCGGGTCGGCGACGACGGCAACCGGTCGCTGGAGGAGGTCATGTCGCTGACCCGCGAGGCCGGTTTCGGTCCCGAGGTCAAGCGCCGCATCATGATCGGCACGTACGCGCTGTCGTCGGGCTACTACGACGCGTACTACGGGCAGGCGCAGAAGGTCCGTACGCTGATCACCCGGGACTTCACGGCCGCGTTCGAGCGGGTCGACGCGTTGATCTCGCCGACCACCCCGTTCACGGCCTTCCCGATCGGCGCGCGCACCGCCGACCCGTACCAGATGTACCTGGCCGACCTGTTCACCATCCCGACCAACCTGTACGGCGGTCCGGGCATCTCGGTGCCGTGTGGTCTCTCCGAGGGGCTGCCCGTGGGCCTGCAGGTGATGGCCCCGACGATGGCCGACGACCGGATGTACCGGGTCGCGGCGGCGCTGGAGTCCGCGGTCGGCACGTTCACCCCACCGGCACTGTGAGGCAGGAGCCCAGATGACGACGACGCTGCCCGCGTACGACGAGGTCGTCGCGCGCTACGAACCGGTGATCGGCCTGGAGACCCACGTCGAGTTGGGCACGAACACCAAGATGTGGTGCGGCTGCCCGACCGACTTCGGTGGCGAGCCGAACACCCGGGTCTGCCCGGTGTGCCTGGGCCTGCCCGGGTCGCTGCCGGTGGCCAACAAGGCCGCCATCGAGGCGATCATCCGGATCGGTCTGGCGTTGAACTGCTCGATCGCCGAGTGGTGCCGGTTCGCCCGGAAGAACTACTTCTACCCGGACATGCCGAAGAACTTCCAGATCAGCCAGTACGACGAGCCGATCTGCGTCGACGGTTACCTGGACGTCGAGGTGAACGGCGAGACGGTCCGGATCGAGATCGAGCGGGTGCACCTGGAGGAGGACACCGGCAAGACGCTGCACGTCGGCGGCGCGACCGGGCGGATCCACGGCGCGACGGAGTCGCTCGTCGACTACAACCGGGCCGGCATCCCGCTGGTCGAGATCGTCACCAAGCCGGTCGTGGGCACCGGCGCGCTCGCCCCCGAGGTGGCCCGGGCGTACGTCGCCGAGCTGCGTGACGTGATCCGTACCCTCGGCGTCTCGGACGTGCGGATGGAGGAGGGTTCGCTGCGCTGCGACGTGAACACCTCGCTCAACCTGCCCGGCCAGGAGTGGGGCACCCGCACCGAGACCAAGAACGTCAACTCGCTGCGGTCGGTGGAGCGGGCGGTCCGCTCGGAGATGCTGCGGCAGGCGGCGGTGCTCGACGCGGGCGGGCGGATCACCCAGGAGACCCGGCACTTCCACGAGGACACCGGCGACACCACCCCGGGCCGCTCGAAGGAGACCGCGACCGACTACCGGTACTTCCCGGAGCCGGACCTGGTGCCGGTCGCCCCGGACCCGGCCTGGGTCGCCGAGCTGAAGGCCGCCCTGCCGGAGCTGCCCCGGGTGCACCGGCGTCGGCTCCAGCAGCAGTGGGGCCTGTCCGACCTGGACATGCAGTCGGTGCTCAACGCCGGCGCGGTGGAGCTGATCGAGGCGACCGTGGCGGCCGGCACGACCCCGGCGGCGGCCCGCAAGTGGTGGTTGGGTGAGCTGTCCCGCCGGGCCAACGAGACCGGCGTGGAGCTGGCCGACGTCGGGGCCACCCCGGCGCAGGTCGCCGAACTGCAGGGCCTGGTCGACGCCGGCAAGCTCAACGACAAGCTGGCCCGTACGGTGCTGGAGGGCGTGGTCGACGGTCAGGGCTCGCCCACCGAGATCATGACCAGTCGGGGCCTGGAGGTCGTCTCGGACACCGGCGCGTTGACCGCCGCCGTGGACGAGGCCATCGCCGCCAACCCGGGCATCGCCGACAAGATCCGCAGCGGTAAGGTCGCGGCGGCCGGCGCGCTGGTCGGCGCGGTGATGAAGTCGACCCGTGGTCAGGCCGACGCCGCCGCCGTCCGCACGCTGATCCTGGAGCGCCTGGGCGTCCAGGGCTGACACCCCGTTTGGAACAGGCCGCCGCCGCGACCCGGCGGCGGCCTTCTCCTCACCTCTGTCGACCACGCGGCCACCCCGCACCCCTCGTCGAGGGCGTCATCGTCGACGCCCGGATGGAGCCACCGTGACCCAGCACGACCTTGACGTTCTCTACGAGATCCAGCGGCGGGTGCTCTGGCTCGCCACCCGGATCGTGGACGCCGCCAACCACGACCGGGCCACCGGCGACGGCGTCAAGGTCGGCGGGCACCAGGCGTCCAGCGCGTCCCTGGTCACGGCGATGACCGCGCTGTGGTTCGCGCACCTGGACGCCGAGGACCGGGTCGCGGTGAAGCCGCACGCCTCCCCGGTGTTCCACGCCATCCAGTACCTGCTGGGCAACCTGGACCGCTCCTACCTGCCCCGGCTGCGGGCGCGGGGCGGCCTCCAGTCGTACCCGTCGCGCACCAAGGACCCGGACGAGGTGGACTTCTCCACCGGCTCGGTCGGCCTGGGCGCGGCGGCGCCGCTCTTCGCCGCCGCCACCCGCCGTTACGTCGACGCCCACTTCGGGGCCCGCCCGCACTCCCGGTTCGTGGCGCTGATCGGCGACGCCGAGCTGGACGAGGGCAACATCTGGGAGGCGGTGGCCGACCCGGCGACCACCGGCCTGGGCAACGTGATGTGGCTCGTCGACTTCAACCGGCAGTCGTTGGACCGGGTGGTGCCCGGCATCCGGATCAACCAGTGGCGGGGCCAGTTCGAGGCCGCCGGCTGGCACGTCGTGGAGGTCAAGTACGGCCGCAAGCTCGCCGAGGCGTACGCCCGGCCGGGTGGCGAGGCGTTGCGCGACTGGATCGACGCGATGCCCAACGAGCAGTACCAGTCACTGTTCGGGCTGACCGGGCCGGCACTGCGCAAGCAGTTCCTGGACGGCGCGCCGGCCGGCATCGCCGAACTGATCGAGGGCGTGAGCGACGAGGATCTGGGTCCGCTCGTCACCGACCTGGGCGGGCACGACCTGTCCGCGATGCTCGACGCGTACGCCCAGTGCGACGCGGTCACCGACCGGCCCAGCGTCGTCTTCGCGTACACCGTGAAGGGTTGGGGGTTGCCCATCGCCGGCAATCCGCGCAACCATTCCGCGCTGCTCAGCACCGAGCAGATCGACGCGCTGCGCAGCGCGCACGGCCTGACCGCCGAGACCGAGTGGGACCGCCTCGACCCGGCGTCGGAGGCCGGCATCCGGGCCGGCGCCCGCCGGGAGGCACTGTCCCGCGCGCCGCGCGAGCGCGCGCTCGGGGTCACCGTTCCGGAGAGCACCGGAGTACGCGCCAACAAGCCCATCTCCACCCAGGAGGTGTTCGGTCGGGTGCTCGTGGACCTGGCGCGGGACCGGGAGGTCGGCCGTTACCTGGTCACCACCGCCCCGGACGTGGCCACCTCGACCAACCTCGCCGGATTCATCAACAAGACCGGAGTCTTCGCCCCCACCGAGCAGCGGTCCTGGACCGAGGACCGGATGCTGCGCTGGACCGAGAGCCCCACCGGGCAGCACATCGAGCTGGGCATCTCGGAGATGAACCTGTTCCTGCTGCTCGGCCAGCTCGGCCTGTCGTGGGACCTGTCCGGGCAGCCGCTGCTGCCGGTGGGCACGGTCTACGACCCGTTCGTGCTGCGCGGCCTCGACGCGTTCCTCTACGGCACGTACTCCGGCTCGCGGTTCGTGGTGGCCGGCACCCCGTCCGGCATCACCCTGGCCCCCGAGGGCGGCGCCCACCAGTCCACGATCACCGCGTCGGTGGGCCTGGAGCTGCCCGGCGTGACGTTCGTCGAGCCGGCGTACGCGGGCAGCCTCGACTGGCTGCTCTGCGACGCGCTGGGGCAGATCGCCGGCGGGGCCGCTCCGGCCGCGACCGCCGCCCCCGCCGAGGACGGCGCGTACTACTTCCGGCTCAGCACCCGGCCGCTGGACCAGGCGCCGTTCGAGGCGGCCCGGGCCCGGCTCGGTGACGCGGTGCTGCGCCGGCAGGTGGTCGCCGGGGCGTACCGGCTGGTCGACGCGCACCAGGCGTACCCGCACCTGGCCGACGCGCCGGTGGTGCAACTCGCCGCCTCCGGCGCGGTGCTCCCCGAGACGCTGGCCGCCGCCGCCGAATTGGCCGAGGAGGGCATCGCCGCGCACGTGGTGGACGTGACCAGCCTGGACCGGCTCTACCGGGCGTGGCAGCGCACCCTGCGTCAGGGCGTACGCACGGCCACCGTGCCGAGCGTGCCCGGCGCGCTGCGGTCCGCGTTCGCCGACCGTGTGCCGGTGGTGACCGTGCACGACGCGGCGTCGCACGCGATGGCGTGGCTCGGCTCGGCGGTCGGCGCCCCGGCGGTGCCGCTCGGCGTGGACGAGTTCGGCCAGTCCGGCAGCGTGGCCGACCTGTACGAGCTGCACGACCTGCTGCCCGGCAGCATCGTCAACGCCGCCCTGGCCGCGCTCGCCCTGCGCTGACCGCGCCCGCGAGGGCGGGCTCTCCCCGCCTGCCGGCTCGCGTGTGCCGGCTCGCGTCTGTCGGCTCGCGTGTGCCGGCTCGCGTCTGTCGGCTCGCGTGTGCCGGCTCGCGTGTGCCCGACCTTCGCGTCCCACCGCCGCCGCGACTGACAGTGCGGGGCGTCCGCCTACCTACCGGGCTCTCTTCGCCCTTTGCTCTGCTTCAACATACGCAACACCGTGCTGAGCTGCGGAAATTCGGGTGCGCACACCGGAAGCGGAGTAACCCGCCGTAACTGTTGCGTCCGTTGAAGCAGAGCAAAGGCTGCGCACGCACCTCCCGCTCCTGCTCCTGCTCCTGCTCCGGCACCGGCATCGGCTCCGGCTCGGGCGCGGGCTCGGCTGGGTGGGCCGGGACCGCCGAGTCGGTGGTGGGCCGGCGGCAGCCCCCGCTCAGCGGGTCGGGGTGGGGGTGACCGAGGCGGGTGCGCCGGCGTTCGGGTCCTGCACGATGTGGCGTTCCAGGTTGACCTGGGCCTGGCCGGTGCCGCCGACGGTGATGTCGTCGTACGCCTGGAGCATCTTCTGCTGGTCGAAGTAGAGCACGGTCATCGACAGCGGGGTGGGCTTCTCACCCTCCAGGCCGCGCAGCCCGGCCCCGCCCGTCGAGCCCTCCACGAACAGGGCGGTGGGCTGCTGGCCGGGGGCTTGCGGCAACTTGGAGACCTGCCGGGCGTGGGTGTGCCCGGCCAGCACCAGCGGGCAGGTGCCGGCGAGCGGCCCGGCCGACGCCGGGTCGTGCACCAGCGCGATGTTGACCGGCCGTGGTGAGTTGCGGATCGTCGTGGCGAGCTGCTCACCCGCGCCGATCACCTGGTCCGCCACCTCCTGGGTCAACCCGCTGCCGGCCGGTGAGGTGTTCTTGTCCGGGGTGAAGCGCGGGTCGCCGATGCCGGCGATGGTCAGCCCCGCGACCGTGGTCGTCGAGTTGTTCAGCACGATCGCGTTCGGCTGACGCGCCACCGCGGCGCTGGTCTTACCCGAGTCGTGGTTGCCCCGGATGAACACGTACGGCTTCTTGAGCAGACTGATCGAGCCGACGAACGACGCCTCCGGCTCGCTGCCCCAGTCGGTGATGTCGCCGGTGTCGATCACCACGTCGATGCCGAACTGCTCCACCACCGTACGGATCAGCTGCCAGCCGGTCGGGTTGAGGTGCATGTCGGAGACGTGCAGGACCCGGGTGGTGCCCGGCGCGGGATCCAACACCGGCAACGCCGACACCGTCGTGTAGAGCTGACTGACGTTGCCGACGATGCGTTGCAGCTGCTCGGCGTACTTGGTGTAGTCGTTGGCGATGCGGCGTGCGTCACCGACGATCGCCGGGGCGTTGACCAGCAGCCCCTCGTAGCGCGGCTCCTCGATCGCCTGCGGGCGCAGCGTCGCGGCGGCCGTGCCGAGGCTGCCGGCGGTGACCAGCAGCGCCAGCCCGCCCGCCCAGGCCGTCCGCCGCACGTCCCGAAAGACCAACGCGGCCAGGATGAGGGTGACCAGCACCGCCGAGGCGAGGGTACGCAGGCCGAGCCGCATCACCCCGGAACGCACGTCCTCCACGGCACTCTGGCTGGCCCGGCTGATGCTCGCCGGGTCGTCCAGCAGCGCCTCGGTGCGGCCCTGGTCGAGCGCGCCGAGTCGTACCGTGAGGTGCGTCGGCCCGCTGTGGCTGTCGATCAGCAGCGCGCCCAGCGGCGGCACGTCGATGGTGGTCCCGCCGTCGCTGGCCGGGGAGAGGGTGAGGTTCGCCCGGAACGGCCCGATGTCGGTGTTCACCCGGCCGCCGGCCAGCACACCGAGTGCCGCCCCGGCCAGGGCCACCACCAGGACGGCGAGGATCATGCCGGTACGCCGTACCGGCCCGCCGGGGCGGCCGAGCCGTCGGCGGGCCGGGCGCGACGGCGCGCCGCCGGTCACCGGGTCGTCCCGGTCCTCGGCGTCGCCGTGCTGCTCGTCGCGTTGCCCGTCCATGCTGAGATTCTGACCTGCCCGTCGAGGGATCTTGGCAAACCTGGGCGGAAGGTGACGGAGGTCAGCTGCGTCCGCCGTCGCCGCCGGCGAAGACCACCCGCAGGAGGCGGTCGTCGTCGGCCGCCGGATCACCCCGCCCGTCGTGGTTGGAGGTGCTCACCCAGAGCGAGCCGTCGGGCGCGGCGGCCACCGCGCGCAGCCGCCCGTACCGGTTGGTCAGCAGCTCGCTGGGCTGCCCGAGCAGCGTGCCGGTGTCGGTCAACTCCATCACCCAGAGCCGCTTGCCGCGCAGGCAGCCGGTGACCAGGAGCCGGTCCGCGGCGGCCAACCCGGAGCAGGACGCGTCGGAGGTGGCCCACTGCGTGATCGGGTCGGTGTAGCGCTTGTCGCCGGCCCGCCCCTCGACCTCCGGCCAGCCGTAGTTGCCGCCCTTGGTGATCTGGTTGATCTCGTCCCAGGTGTTCTGGCCGAACTCGACGGCGTACATCCGCTTGGCCGCGTCCCAGGCGAAGCCCTGCACGTTGCGGTGGCCGAACGACCACACCGGCGAGCCGGGGAACGGGTTGCCCGGCGCGGGCTTGCCGTCGGTGGTGATCCGCAGGATCTTGCCGCCGAGGCTCTTGGTGTCCTGCGCGTTGGGCCGCTCACCGGCGTCACCGGTGCTGACGTAGAGCTGCCCGTCCGGTCCGAAGCCCAACCCGCCGCCGTTGTGCACGTTCGCCTTCGGGATGCCGGTGAGGATCGGGGTGGGCTGCCCGCCGATCTGCAGGCGGGCGACCCGGTTGTCCTGCTCGGCCGTGTAGTAGACGAAAACCGTCCGGTCCTGGGCGTAGTCGGGGGAGACGGCGATGCCGAGCAGGCCGCCCTCACCCGCCGCGGCCACGTCGTTGAGCGTCTGCACCACCCGGACCCGTAGCCCGTCCGGGCCGGACTCCGGGCCCACCTGGAGGATCCGGCCGCTGTCCCGCTCGGTGACCAGCGCGCCGCCGTCCGGCAGGAACGCGATGGCCCACGGCACCCGCAGCCCCTTGGCCAGCACGGTCGTCACCGCCTGCTGGCCCGCGCCGCCGGCGTTCGGCGACGCCGACGGGGTCGGCAGGTTGGGTGGCTCGCCCGCCGGGTCGGGTTCCGGCTCGCCGAAGCTGCAACCCGAGGCGAACAGCAGCGCCGCGCAGGACGCCGCGAGGACCGTCCGGAGACGGCGGACGCGAGGGTACGGGGGACGGGCTCTCACCCGGCCCAGGGTAGCCCGCCGCGCGGTCCGGCCGGACCCGCTGCGCTCAGCGGGCCCGGACCGCCAGCAGCGCCGTGTCGTCCTCGCGGCGGTCGATCGAGGCGAGCAGCAGGTCGCACAGTTCGTCCAGGGGCAGCCCGTCGGTACCGGTCAGCCGGCCCACCAACTCGGCGAGCCCGTCGTCGATGGACCGGTCCCGACGCTCGATCAACCCGTCGGTGTAGAGCAGCAGCGTGTCACCGGTGGCGAGGCTCGTCGACCGGCTGGTCCGGGGCGTGGGCCGAGCCAGCCCGAGCAGCGGCTCCGGCGTCGCCTCGAGCACGTCCACCGCGCCGCCGGCGCGTACCACCAGGGCCGGCGGATGTCCGGCGTTGCACCACGTCACCTCGCGGACACCGAAGCGCTCCGGGCGGATGCGCACCAGCGTGGCGGTGGCCGCGATGGGCAGCCGCAGACCGCGGATCGCGTCGTCCAGATGGCTCACCAGTTTCCCGACCTCGTCGTCCCGGCCGAACGCGTTGCCGCGTACCAGGTTGCGGAGCTGGCCCATGGTCGCGGCGGCCTCGATGTCGTGCCCGGCCACGTCCCCGATCGCCGCGATCAGGTCACCGTCGGGCTGCACGAAGGCGTCGTACCAGTCGCCACCGACCTCCACCCGGTCGGCGGCCGGCTGGTAGCGGGCCGCCAGATCCAGCCCCGGCACGACAGGCAGCCGCGGCAGCATGCTGTGTTGCAGGACCTCGGCGACGTGCCGCTGCTCCCCGTACATCGAGCTGTTGCCGATGGCCTGCCCCGCGCGGCGGCCGATGTCCACGGCGGTGAGCAGGTCGCGGTCGTCGAACTGCTGGCGGCCGGGCGCGTTGACCAGGGTGATGGCACCCAGCACGGTGCCCCCGGCGGCCCGCACCGGCACGCTGAGGTACGACGCGATGCCCAGCCGCTCGGCGATCGCCGGCAGCTCCGGACCGGTGGTGCCCCGGGCCACGTCGTCCCGCGACGCGACCCCGCCGAGCCGGGGCTGACCGGTCCGGAGCACCGACCGGATCACCGACTCCTGGTTGAGGCCGGTCCGCAGCAGCGCGGCGAACCGGTCGACGTCCGGCGTCCGAGCCTGGTCCTGGTGCGCCGCGACGACTTCCCGAGGCTGTCCCGTCGGCCCGACGAGGATGAGCACGCACCAGTCGGCGAGCAGCGGCACCATGGCGGCGGTGAGCCGGCGCAGCGACGTGCCCACGTCCAACGTGCCAGCCAGTGTCTCGCTCACCCCGGCCAGCAGTTCCAGTCGCTGGTGCGCCTCCTGAGCGCCGTCCAGCGCGATCCGCAGGCGCAACTCCGAGGAGCAGGCGGCGGCGAGGTCGGACAGCGTCCGCAGTTGTCCGGCGGTCCACGCCCGGGGCTTGTTGTCGATGGCGCACAGCGAGCCGAGCACCCGGCCGGAGAGGTCGGTCAACGGCATCCCGGCGTACGCGACGACGCCGAGGTCGTCGATGGCCAGGTTGTCCCGGACCCGGGGGTAGAGCCGGGCGTCCGGCAGCACCATCGGCACCTCGATGTCCACCACGTGCTGGCAGAACGAATGGCTCAACGGGGTCTGCCGCCGCTGCGACCACGGCTCGGGCAGACCGACGGCCCCCGGGAAGAACTGCCGGTCGGCGGAGACCAGCGAGACCAGCGCGACCGGCACCTCCAGCAGGTCGCTGACCAGTCGGGCGAACCGGTCGAACGCCTCGTCCGGCGCCGCGTCCAGCCCGGTGTCGGCGAGCGCGCGCAGCCGCGCCGCGTCGCCGAGCGCCGGAGGTGAGGCGTTCGAACGTCGCGCGCTGGCGGGGGAGCCGTCGGTCATCGAGCACCTGTCTGCCGGGGTGGGGGCCGAGAGGGCCCCCGACCCACGGTTATACCTCGCCGTGGCCGGGTCCAAAACCGGTGTGTCGCGTCTCGCCCGGGCGCGGGTTCCGGGCGTGCCCGCGCCGGCCGTCGTGGCGACGGCTATCGTCGGCGGACGTGAAGGTATGGATTCCGCACCCGGCCGGCCTGGACCTCGTCGGCGAGCTGCCCCCGGGCGTGACGGTGGAGGTCGCCGAGCACGCCGACCGCCTGCCGTCCGCCGTGGCCGACGTCCGTTTCTGGGTGCCGCCGTTCCTGAGTGGCTCGGACGCCACCGCGCTGCTCGGTGAGCTGCCCGACCTGGCGGTGGTGCAGCTGCTCTCCGCCGGGGCGGACGCCTGGGCGGGCCGGATGCCCGACGGGATCACCCTCTGCGATGCCCGTGGGGTGCACGACCCGTCCACCGCCGAGTGGGTGGTCACCGCGATCCTCGCCCAGCTCCGGGCGTTCCCCGCCTTCGCCCGCGCGCAGGCGCAGCGGCGCTGGGCGTACGACGGCAACGCGCCGACCGACGAGTTGACCGGCAAGCGGGTGCTGATCGTCGGGGCCGGCTCGATCGGCACGGCGGTGCGCGACCGGCTCGCGCCGTTCGGGGTGAGCTTCACCCTGGTCGCCCGCAGCGCCCGGCCGGAGCAGTCGGTGCACGCCGTCGCGGAGCTGCCCCGGCTGCTGCCGGACGCCGACGTGGTGGTGGTGCTGGTGCCGCTCACCGACCAGACCCGCGGTCTGATCGACAAGGACTTCCTGGCCGCGATGCCCGACGGAGCGCTGCTGGTCAACGCGGCCCGGGGGCCGGTGGCCCGTACCGACGCGCTCGTCGCCGAACTGGCCACCGGTCGGATCTCGGCCGCCCTGGACGTCACCGATCCGGAGCCGTTGCCCGCCGAATCTCCCCTGTGGACGATGCCGAACGTGCTGCTCACGCCGCATGTGGCGGGGTCGGTGCGGGGGCTGCTGCCGCGTGCGTACCGGCTCGTCGGCGAGCAGGTACGGCGGTTCGCCGCCGGTGAACCGCTCATCAACCGGGTGGTCGACGGCTACTGAGCCGCCGGGCGGTCCCGGCGTGGGTTACGCGCCGGGCGTTCCGGCGGCCTCGTCCGGCAGGGTCTGGCCGGTGGCCGAGACCAGCCGGGGCAGGTCCGTGCCGCGTACCGCCGGCAGGACGACCTGCCGGCCGTCGTCGAGGCGGGCGACGGCCCGGCCGCGTGCGTCGGTGGCGAACTCGACGACGTGCTCCCAGCCGATTCGGCGTTGCCCGAACAGCGCCCGCAGGCGCAGCTCCTGAGGGTCGGCGTCGGTGCCGGCCCGCCAAGCCCACACCCCGACGCCGAGTGGGACGAGCAGCACCGGCAGCAGGTACGCCCGGGCGTTCGCCAGCGGCAGCGCGCCGATGAAGGCGATGACGGCGGCGGCCAGGATGGCTTGGTTGAACCGGAAGCGGATCGTGTCGGGCGTACTCACCCTGCGATGATCCCACCCCTGGTCGGCGGGGGTCGCGGCGGGCGGTGTCACGGCGGCCGGACGCCGTACAGTGACAGGGGTCACTGCTTCGTGCCGATGACCGACGCGTAACCAATTCCGTCACCGGTCGTTTCCCAGTGTTGGGCAGCGGACTCGCAACATCCGCCGTCCCGCACCACCACCGCACCACCCGCACCGCCGCACCGCCCCGTGCCCCCTCACGAAGGCGACCGCCGTGCTCCTCGCGTACCCGTTCCGTTTTCTCGTCCCCCGCCGGGCGGCCCCGGAGGCCGCCGTGTCCACGGCCGTGGCGCTGCTCGTGCTCGCCGGCGCGGCCGGGCTGGTCCCGACCCCGGTGGTGATCGCGCTGGCCGGTGGCGCGGGCGCCACCCTCGCCGGCGTACGACTCTCCCGGCTGGCCGCCGGCCGTCCCACCGCACCACCGACCGGCGCCTCGTGGCGGTTGCCGACGATCGCGCTCGACGCGGCGGTGGTGGCGGCCGGCTGGGTCGCGGCCGTGCAGCCGCTTGTCGACGCCGGGCAACGCGTGGTCGCGCTGCTCGGATCGCTCGCCGTCGCGGTGCTGTCCGTGGCCGGGCTGCGTGGGCTCCCGGCGCGGCCCTCCGCGCCGGCCCGACTGCGGGAGGTGGTCGAGGCGACCGGCCCGACGGTCGGTCTGACCCTCGCCGCCTGGTTGCTCCTGCCCGTCGACGCGCTCCCCGCCCCGGCCCGGCTGGTCGGCGCGGCGGTGCTGGCGGGGTTGGGCATCGCCGCGCTCGGCGCGTTCACCGGCACCGGACGGCACCCGGGCCACCCGACCTGCCGGGGCGGCGTCCTGCTCACCCTGGCCGGGCTGGCGCTGCTGACGATCCTGCCGCCCGCGTCGACCGGGCGCGCGTCGCTCGTCGCCGTGCCGCCGCTGGTGCTCGGCATGCTGCTGACCGCGCTCGGCGCGACATCGGCGGTCACCACGGCCGGCGCGACGCGGCCGGCCGGTCCGCCCACCACGACCTGGCCACGGGCGGTGCTCCCGGCATCGGTGCTGCTGCTCGCGGCGGGCCTGCACCTCGGTTCCGGCCGCACCCCGGACCGGACGAGCCTGCTGCTCGCCCTGGCGGCGGTGCCGCCCCTGGTCCTGCGGGAACTGCTGCGCGGGGGTGCCGAGGGCGGCACCGGGCGGCCCGCCGCGCACCGTCGGGCCGCCGACCACACGATCCACCGCCGGGAGCAGCAACCGCCGTGGCAGGCCGCGACAGCGGAGTCGTGGGCTCCCGCGGCCGACGTCGACCCGACCTGGCCCGACTCGGGTGTCGCCTGGTCCGGCCCGGGCGTCGGCCCGACCGGCGACGGACCGGGGGACCGGTCGGCCCTGCTCGCGGCCCTCGCCGCGATCGGCGACGTGCCCGCGCCGGCCGGCGCGCTGCTGCTGGTGGAGTTGCACGGCATCGAGGGGCTGGGCCCGGTGGCCCGCGAGGACGCGCTCGCCGAGGCGGCCCTGCGCGCCCGGGCGGTCGTCGCACCCGGCGACCTGGTGACCACCTGCGCCGGTGCCGGCTTCGCGGTGGTCACCGGCGCCGGGCCGGTGCTGGCGTACGCGCTGGGCACCCGGCTGTTGGGCACGCTCACCTCGCCGTACCGGCTGGCCGGGTCGGTGCTGCGGGTGCAGGCGAGCATCGGGCTGGCCGAGGTGGGTGGCGCGCAACCGGCCGACGTGCTCCGCCAGGCCGAGCTGGCCCGGCGACGGGCGGTGCAGCTCGGTCGGGACCGGGTCGAGTGGTACGACGCGTTCCTGGAGGAGCAGTTGGTCCGCCGGCTCGACCTGGAACGCGAGCTGCCCGGCGCGGTCGCCCGGGGCGAACTGGACCTGGTCTATCAGCCGGTGCTCGACCTGACCGACCGGCAGCCGGTGGGCGCCGAGGCGCTGCTGCGCTGGCGTAGCCCGGTGCTCGGCACGGTGCTCCCAGCCGAGCTGCTGCCGGTCGCCGAGGATCTGGACCTGGTCGGCGAGCTGGAGTGGTGGGTGCTGGACCGGGCCTGCCGGCAGTTGGCCGCCTGGTCGGCGGGCTCCCGGGAGCTGTGGATGGCCGTCAACGTGACCACCCGGGAACTGACCACGCCCGACTTCGTGCAGCGCGCCGCGGCGGTCCTGGCCGCGTACGGGGTGCCGCCGGAACGCCTGGTGGTGGAGGTGGCCGAGCCGAGGGTCGCCGCCGACCTGTCGACGGTGGTCGCCCGGCTGGCGGGTCTGCGGTCCCTGGGCGTACGCACCGCGCTCGACGACTTCCGGCCCGAACACGCCTCGTTGGCCCACCTGCGCCGGCTGCCGATCGACCTGCTGAAGGTGGGGCCCGACCTGGTCGGGGCGGAGCCGACGGGGCAGCCGCCGCTGATCGACGTGGTGGTCAACGTCGGTGAGCGGTTGGGCGTGGAGATCGTCGCCGAGGGGTTGGAGTCGCCGGTCCAGGTCGAGGGGGCGCACCGGGCCGGCTGCCGGTACGGGCAGGGCTTCGCGCTGTCCCGACCGGCCACCGCCGAGCGCGTCGAGGCGTACTTCGAGGAGTTCCCCTCGGCGTACCGTTGATGAACCGGTTCACCTCTGCCCGGGCGGTGCGGTGCTGCCGCGCGGCGTCAACTGCGGGGTCTCGTCGCGTACCCGCGTCGCCGGCTCGCCCGCGATGACGCCGAGCAGGTGGCGGGCCGCGTGCGCGCCGTACGCGGAGATGTCGCGGCCCAGCGCCGTCAACGGCGGGTGCACCAGCCGGCACAGCGGCGAGTCGTCCCAGGCCACGATGGACAGGTCGGTGGGCACGGTCAGCCCCATCTCCTGGGCCACCGAGAGCCCCGCGATGGCCATCACGTCGTTGTCGTAGATGACCGCGGTCGGTCGGGGGTTGGCGCTGAGCAACCGGCGGGTGGCCCGTCCGCCCTCCTCCCCGGTGTAGTCGGAGAAGACGGTGACCGCCTCGGCCAGACCGAGACGCCGGCACACCGCCGCGAAGGCCTCGGTACGGATCTCGGTGTGCCGCAGGTCGGGCAGGCCGCCCACCCGGGCGATCCGGCGGTGTCCGAGCGCGACCAGGTACTCCACCGCCTCGGTCAGCGCCGCCGCGTCGTCCGAGAAGAGGCTGGCCAGCTCCCCGGTGCCGCCCGGCCCGCCGATGACCACCGCCGGCAGGCGCAGCTGCTCCAGGGCGGGGATGCGCTGATCGTCGGTGCGCAGGTCGCAGACGAGCACCCCGTCCACCCGGCGCTCGCCCCACCACCGCCGGTAGACCGCGATCTCGGCGTCGTGGTCGGCCACCACCTGCAACGTCAGCGCGTACGAGCGGGCCGACAGTTCGGCCTCCACGCCACTGATCAGCGCCATGAAGAACGGCTCGATGCCCAGCGTCCGTGCCGGCCGGCACAGGGCCAGGCCGACGGCCTTGGCGGTGGCTGCGGACAACGCCCGCGCGGCGCTGCTGGGACTGAACCCGATCTCGGTGGCGATGGCGAGGATGCGCTGCCGGGTGGCCTCGGAGACGCCGGGCTGCCCGTTCAGCGCGTACGACACGGCGCCCTTGGACACCCCCGCGCGTCGGGCGACGTCCGCGATGGTCGGCCGCTTCACCGGCGTGCTCCTTAGCCGTTCAGGGGCTTTGACACCCCGGAGGTCGGATCGTACGGTGGCTGAGCTTATCCGGTTCAGCTAACGTCTCGATCACGAAGGTGCGGTGAATCGTGAGCCGACAGGCCCTGCACGACGGCTGGACGCTGCGCGCGACCTCCGGGGCGGAGGTGCCGTCGGAGATCGCCGACCGCACCGTACCCGCGACCGTGCCCGGCTGTGTCCACACCGACCTGCTCGACGCCGGGCTGATCCCCGACCCGTACCTCGACGACAACGAGCTGTCCCTCGCCTGGATCGGCCGCACCGACTGGCGCTACCGGACGACGTTCCGACCGCCGGCCGGCCACCACGACCGGGTCGACCTGGTCTGTGCCGGCCTGGACACCGTCGCCACCGTCAGCGTCAACGGCGTCGAGGTCGGCCGCACCGAGAACATGCACCGGGGCTACCGGTTCGACGTCCGCGCGCTGCTGCGCGCCGGCGACAACGAGCTGAACGTCGCGTTCGACTCCGTCTACCGCTACGCCGAGGCGCATCGGGACCGGCTCGGCGACCGACCCAACGCGTACCCGGAGCCCTTCCAGTTCGTCCGCAAGATGGCCTGCAACTTTGGCTGGGACTGGGGACCGACGCTGGTCACCGCCGGCATCTGGCAGGACATCGGCCTGCACGCCTGGTCCACCGCCCGGCTGGCCACCGTCCGCCCGCTGGTCACCCTCGACGGCCGCGACGGCCGGGTCGAGCTGCACGTCGAGGTCGAGCGGGTCGCCGACGTCCCGCTGACCGTCCGGGCCACCATCGGCGGCGCCCGCGCCGAGACGGTCGTCGAGACCGGCCAGCGCACGGCCGTGCTGACCCTCGCCGTCCGCGAGCCCGCGCTCTGGTGGCCCAGGGGGTACGGCGAGCAGGCCCGACACCTGCTCGAAGTGAGCCTGCACGCGCCGGACGGGGACACCCTGGACACCTGGGACCGGCGGATCGGCTTCCGTTCCGTCCGGCTGGACACCACCCCCGACGCGCACGGCACCCCCTTCGTGCTCTCGGTCAACGACGTGCCGGTCTTCGTCCGGGGCGTCAACTGGATCCCCGACGACACGTTCCCCACCCGGATCACCCGCGCGCGGCTCGCCGAGCGGTTCGACCAGGCCACCGACGCCAACGTCAACCTGCTGCGTGTCTGGGGCGGCGGCCGGTACGAGTCGGCGGACTTCTACGACCTCGCCGACGAACGCGGCCTGCTCGTCCAACAGGACTTCCTCTTCGCCTGCGCCGCGTACCCCGAGGAGGAACCGTTCGCCACCGAGGTGGCCGCCGAGGCCGCCGAGCAGGTGACCCGCCTGACGCCGCACCCGTCGCTGGTGCTCTGGACCGGCAACAACGAGAACATCTGGGGCTGGCACGACTGGGACTGGCAGGAACCCCTCGCGGGGCGCACCTGGGGGCGCGGGTACTACCTCGACGTGCTGCCACGCATCGTCGGCGAGCTGGACCCGACCCGCCCGTACTGGCCGGGCAGCCCCTGGTCGGGCACCGAGACGATCCACCCCAACGACCCGGCGCACGGTACGACCCACATCTGGGACGTGTGGAACACCGACGACTACCCGAAATACCGGGAGTACGTGCCGCGCTTCGTGGCCGAGTTCGGCTACCAGGGCCCACCCGCGTACGCCACCCTGCGGCGGGCACTCAGCGACGAACCGCTCGCGCCCGACTCACCGGGCATGGCCCACCACCAGAAGGCGGTCGGCGGTGCCGCCAAACTCCGGCGCGGTCTCGACGCCCACCTGCCCGTACCGGCCGACTTCGACGACTGGCACTACCTCACGCAACTCAACCAGGCGCGGGCCATCCAGCTCGGCGTGGAGCACTTCCGCTCCCACCGCGACGTCTGCGCCGGCACGATCGTCTGGCAGCTCAACGACTGCTGGCCGGTGACCTCCTGGTCGGCCGTCGACGGCGACGGCCGTCGCAAACCCCTGTGGTACGCGCTGCGCCACGCGTACGCCGACCGGCTGCTCACCGTGCAACCCCGCGACGGCGGGCTGGCCCTGGTGGCGGTGAACGAGACCGGCGAGGGGTGGACCGCGCCGGCCACGGTCACCCGGGTCACGCTCGGCGGGGAGCCGAGGGCGAAGACCTCGGTGGAGGTGGACGTCCCGGCGTACTCCTCGGTGGTGCTGGCGCTGCCGGCGGAGCTGGCGCGGCCGGACGAGAGCCGCCGTGAGTTGCTGGTCGCGGAGGCCGGCGACACGGCGGAGCGTGCTCTGTGGTTCTTCGCCGAGGACCGGGAGGTCGACTGGCCGGCGGCGGCCTGGGACGCGACGGTCGAGCCGATGGACGGTGGCCAGCGGGTCCGGGTGACCGCGCGCACGGTGCTGCGCGACCTGACCCTCTTCCCGGACCGACTGGACGCCTCGGCATCCGTCGACAAGGCCCTGGTCACGCTTTTGCCGGGTGAGTCGGCCACGTTCATGGTGCGGTCCGGGGCTCCGTTGGACCCGGCGTCCCTGACCAGCCGCCCGGTGCTGCGCGCCGTCAACGACCTCAGCTGAGCCCAGCCCCACGTTCCACCGATTCTGCCGAGCGCGCTTTCGCGGACGCCCTCGGCTGTGAGATCCGCGCAACTTCACTGTTGTTGCTGCCTCCCGCGTGCAGCAGGCAGCAGTTTCCGGGAAGGTGCGCGGATCTTGAAGTGTCGCGGACCGTGCGGTGTCGGATCCTGGACTCGTCCGGCGGCAGCGAAGCTGGCGTACGGGGCCAACAATGGTGACCGTCCGGGGGCAGATAGGCCCGGGGAGGTGCTGGGTTGACGGACGGACCAGGCCCGGCGGCGCGCCGAGGGTCGGCGACGGCCGCCAGGTGGGTGGAGGTGCACCGCTTGGCGGTGGCGGGCCGGGAGGCGGCCATCGCCCGGCATGTGGGTGACCTGGTGTCGAGGGCGTGGCTGCCCCGATCGCGGTTTGCCGACGTGGCGGCGATAGCCAGCGCGACGTTGACTCTCGGTCCGCACCCGGGCGCTTTCTTCGACCTGGGGCACGCGCAGACCTCGACGGGACAGCCCCGGCAGGCCCTGGTCAGCTACGAGCAGGCCCTGCGCCTGTTCCGCGAGGCCGGCGATCGTGGCAACGAGGCGGCCACCCTCAACGACATCGGCACCGCCTACGACCGGCTCGGGGATCGGGAGCAGGCGCTGGTGTACTTCCGGCAGGCGCTACCCATCGCCCGCGAGGTGGGCGACGGCGCGGGCCAGGCGTCAATGCTCAACAACATCGGCGCGGCGTACAGCCGGCTGGGGGACTGGGAGCGGGCGCTGGCCTACTACCAGCGGTCGCTTCCTATCCAGCGAGCGGTCGGGAACCGGGAGGGCGAGGCGGCCTGCCTGAGCAACATCGGCCTCGTGCACGCCAACCGGGGGGACCGGAAACAGGCGCTGGCGCACTACGTACAGGTGCTCCCGATCCAGCGGGAGATCGGTGATCGCGCCGGCGAGGCGATCACTCTCAACAACATCGGTCTGATGCACGACCGGTTCGGGGATTACGAAGAGGCGCTGGCTCACTACGCCCAGGCCCTCCCCCTCCGGCGTGAAGTCGGTGACCGGGCCGGTGAGGCCGCGACCCTCAACAACATCGGCATGGCGTACGAGCGGCTCGGGAACGTGAAGCGGGCGCTGACCTTCTACGAGCGGGCGTTACCGATCGCGCGCGAGGTCGGCGACCGCACCGGCGAGGCGGCCACCCTCAGCAACATCGGCATGGTGTACGACCGCTTCGGGGACCGGGAACAGGCGCTGGCGCACTACGCGCAGGCCCTGTCCATCCAACGGGAAATCGGTGACCGCGGCGGCGAAGCGATCACCCTCAGCAATTCCGCGACGGTCCGATTGCGCCAGGGCGACCTCGCCGGGGCGAAAGACGGGTTCGACAAGGCGCTGGCAGCGCTGCGCGCCATCGGTGACCGTAGCTCCGAGGCGACGACCAGCATGAACATGGCCGCCCTGCTCTTCAAGACGGGGAAGGTGGGCCAGGCCGTCGAATACCAGCGCCGCGCGGTCCGCCTGGCCGAGCAGACGAACCATCCGGAGTTACACCGGATGCGAGCGATCCTGGGCCACCTGCTCGATGCCCGGCGAGGGTGAGCGGCGAGCACTGTGGCGGGGGAGGAGACCACTGTGGCGGGTGACCTGACGACCTACGAGTTGGCGATCTTCGAGCGGACCTCGGACCATTCCGAGCTGCGCCTCACCCGAGGCGGGGAGCAGCCGAGGACCCGCGCGCTGGACCACGCCGCCATCGACCAGCTGATCGAACGCGTGGAGCGCCACTACAGTCCGTACTCCGTCGTCCAACAGGTCTTCGGCTCCCCGCACCTCCGCGACCTCGGGGCACGGCTGGCCGCCTTCCTCGACGGCGACGAGCGGTGGCTTACCCCGATTCTGCACCAGCCTCCCGGCGCCACGCTCCGGATCACCGGCGCGGGACGGCTGCGGCACCTGCCCTGGGAACTGCTCGCCGCGGACGGCGCGCACCTCGCCGTCTCCGGCTCGGCGCCGCTGCTGCCGGTGCGGGCCGCGGGCGGGGACAACCCTCGCAGGGGTACGGTCGCGCCGGGCAACCGGCCGCTGCGGGTGCTGTTCATGGCCACCTCTCCGGAGGGCGTCGAGCCCGAACTTCGGTACGAGGCCGAGGAAGCCGCCATCCTCGACGCCACCGCCCGTACCGGTGCCGAACTGGTCGTCGAGGAAAGCGGCACCCTGGACGGGCTGCGTCTGCTCAGCCGGGACTACGGCGCGGGCTACTTCGACGTCCTGCACCTGAGCGGCCACGCCACGATCAACGCCGACGGCCAGCCCGTCTTCCTGATGGAGGACGAGTTCGGCGCGCGCGTCGACGTGACCGCCGACCGGATCGTCCAGGCGTTGGCCGGACACTGGCCCCGCCTGATCTTCGTCTCCGGCTGCCTCACCGGCACCGCCCCCGGTGCGGGCGCGTTCCCCTCGATGAGTGAGAGCCTGGTCAACGCCGGCGCTCCCGCCGTGCTGGGGTGGGCGCTGCCGGTGAGCGACCTCGCCGCCACCGACTTCGCCGCCGAGCTCTACCGGTCGTTGGCCGACGGGGTGTCGCTCGACCGGGCCATCGTCGAGGCCCGGCAGCACCTGTACGCGCGCCAGCACGGCAACTGGCACCTGCTGCGCGTCTACGCCGACCGGTCGCCGCTCGCCCCGATGGTCACGCCCCTGCTCACCCGGGGGCGGGCGCGGACCCGCGTCCGCCCCGCCGACCAGGAATTCCTGGACCCACAGACCCACCTGTCCCGGGTCGCGGCCCGCGCCGCCTTCGTCGGACGACGGCGGGTCATCCAGCGCTGCCTGCGTACCCTCCGCAGGCCCGCCGGCAGCGCCAACGCGGCCCCGGCCCTCGTCCTGCACGGGATGGGTGGCCTCGGTAAGAGCAGCCTCGCCTCCCGGCTGCTGGAACGCATGCCCAACCACCAGCGTGCCGTCTGGTTCGGCCGCGTCGACCTGACCAGCTTCCGGGACCTCACCACCAAGGTCTCGTTCCCCACCCTCGAGCAACAGGTCGAGGCGGACCAACTGCTGGCCAACGACGACGCGCCCCTCGTCGTGCGTCTGCGGCACCTGCTCGACGTCGACGGGCCACTCGGGCAGACCGCCTGCCTGTTCGTCTTCGACGACTTCGAGGACGGCAACCTGGACGAACGCGACGGCGGGCACGTGCTCTCGGCGGAGCTGGCCGAGATCCTCCCGGCCCTGCTCAAGGCCATCCGCGATACCGGCAGTCCCAGTCGCGTGGTGATCACGAGCCGCTACCGCTTCCCCGCCCCGGCCGGAACCGTGGTGGTCGAGTCGCTCGAAACCCTCAACCCGACCGAGCAGGCCAAGAAACTCGCCAACCTGCCGAACCTGCGTCCCCGATCCGCCATCGACCCCGACATCCGGGAACGCGCCGTCCAGGCCGCAGCCGGCAACCCGCGCCTGCTCGACTGGCTCGACCTGATCGTCGGC
The DNA here is from genome assembly GCF_049315225.1 of Micromonospora sp. WMMD729. Lineage (NCBI taxonomy): Bacteria > Bacillati > Actinomycetota > Actinomycetes > Micromonosporales > Micromonosporaceae > Micromonospora > Micromonospora sp. WMMD729. Next base: position 1,130,622 of record NZ_CP186059.1, read on the forward strand.
GACGGCACCCTCGATGTCGACGGTCTCATCACCGCCATCGAACGGGAGGCCGACAAGTTCCGCCGCGAGACCATCCTCGCGAAGAACCTGCTCGGCTCGCAGGACCGGGAGCTGCAACGGATGCTCGCCAAGGTCAACGTCATCGAGCTGCCGGTACCCGCCGAGACCGTCCGAGCCGTCCACGACCACCCCGACGTCGACCGGCACGTCGAGCGCGCGGTCCGACTCGGTCTGCTCGAAGAGGGCACCGACCCGGAGACCGGCCAACCCCGGTACTTCGTCTCCAACGTGCTGCGCCCGCTCATCCGGCCGCTGCTCACCGACGACGAGTACACGCGGGCCTGCGCCGCCGCCGCCCGGAGCCTCTACGACATCTGGGTCGTCGGCGCCGTGCCATCCGGGTCCACATCGTGAACACCCACGCCCGGTGGGTGGAGGTACACCGGTTGGCGGTGGCGGGCCGGGAGTTGACCATCGCCCAGCACGTCAGCGATCTGATGTCGAGGGTGTGGCTACGCCGGTCCCGGTTCGCGGACGTGGCGGCCCTGGCGACCGCTACGTTGACGCTGGGTCCGTACGCAGGCGCGTTCTTTGACCTGGGGCGTGCGCAATCCGCGACGGACCATCCCCAGCTGGCCCTGGCCAACTTCGAACAGGCCCTGCTCCTGTATCGCGAAGCCGCCCATCGCCTCAACGAGGCGGTAACCCTGAACAGCATCGGCCTCGTCTACGACAGGCTCGGCGATGGTGAGCGGGCATTGGCCTACTACGAGCAGGCGCTGCCCATCCAACGAGATGTGGGCAATCGGCCCGGCGAGGCGGCCGCGCTGAACAACATCGGCTACACGCACGCCAAGCGCGGGGATCGGGAAGGGGCGCTGACCTACTACCGGCAGGCCCTACCCATTCAGCAGGAGGTGGGTGACCGTGCTGGCGAGGCGACCACTCTGAACAACATCGGTAGCGTGTACGACAGGCTCGGGGAAGCGGAGCGGGCGTTGGGCTACTACCGGCAGGCCCTGCCCATTCGGCGTGAGGTGGGCGACCGCGTCGGTGAAGCGACAAGTCTGAACAACATCGGCCTCGTGTACGACAAGCGCGGGGATTCGGAGCAGGCGCTGGTCCACTACGTAGAAGCCCTGGCTCTCCAACGAGAGGTGGGCGACCGCGCCTCCGAAGCAGTCACTCGATTCAACATCGGCATGCTCCACCGGACGATGGGGAATCTCGACCAGGCGATTCGCGAGCTTGAACTCGTCGTCGATCTCGACCGCCAGGTAGGCCACCCGGACCTGGCATCCGACACCGCCATGCTCAACCAGCTACGCGAGGAACGCAGCAGGGCACAGGACGAAACCTGACGCGACCGTGCGAGGGGCGTGCGGCGTGTCCGTGGCCTTGATCGACACGAGATCGCCGATGTCGGGGCATCCCGTAGAGGGGATACCGCGACATCGGCGAAGTCGCGTCGATCAAGCCCCGCTTACTCGGGGACGCGGCGGTAGGCGCCGTCGCTGGCCGAGGTGGCCATCGAGGCGTACGCGCGCAGCGCCGCCGACACCGGGCGCTGCCGGTCGGTCGGGGTGTACGGCTTGTCGCGCTTCTCCTCCGCCACCCGCCGCGCCTCCAGCTCGTCGGCCGGCACGTTCAGCTCGATCGACCGGGCCGGGATGTCGATGACGATTTCGTCGCCCTCGCGAACCAGCGCGATCAGCCCGCCGGAGGCGGCCTCGGGGGAGGCGTGTCCGATGGAGAGTCCGGAGGTGCCGCCGGAGAAGCGGCCGTCGGTGAGCAGCGCGCAGGACCGGCCGAGCCCGCGTCCCTTGAGGAACGAGGTGGGGTAGAGCATCTCCTGCATGCCGGGGCCGCCCTTGGGGCCCTCGTACCGGATCACCACGACGTCTCCGGCGACGACCTCCTTGGCCAGGATCGCGGTGACGGCGTCGTCCTGCGACTCGTACACCTTGGCCGGGCCGCGGAAGGTCAGGCAGTCGTCCGGCACTCCGGCGGTCTTCACGACGCAGCCGTCCGGGGCCAGGTTGCCGTGCAGGATGGCCAGGCCGCCGTCGGCCGAGTACGCGTGCTCGCGGTCGCGGATGCAGCCCTCGGCGGCGTCGGTGTCCAGGGACGACCAGCGGTTGGTGGTGGAGAAGGGCTCGACGGTACGCACCCCGCCCGGCGCGGCGTGGAACAGTTCGACCGCCTCCGGCGTCGGCGACCCGCCGCGCACGTCCCAGTCGGTCAGCCACTGGGCCAGCGAGGGGGAGTGCACGGCGTGCACGTTCCGGTTGAGCTGCCCGGCCCGGTCCAGTTCGCCGAGGATGGCGGGGATGCCGCCGGCGCGGTGCACGTCCTCCATGTGGTACTTCGGGGAGTTCGGGGCGACCTTCGCCAGGCAGGGCACCCGCCGGGAGATCGCGTCGATGTCGGCGACGCCGAAGTCCAGTTCCGCCTCGCGGGCGGCGGCGAGCAGGTGCAGCACCGTGTTGGTGGAGCCGCCCATCGCCACGTCGAGGGCCACGGCATTCTCGAACGCGGCCTTGGAGGCGACAGTGCGCGGCAGGACCGAGTCGTCGTCGCCGTCGTACCACCGCTTGGCGATCTCCACGACGGTCCGGCCGGCCTCGACGAAGAGCGACCGGCGCGCGGCGTGGGTGGCCAGCGTCGAACCGTTGCCCGGGAGCGCGAGCCCGATGGCCTCGGTGAGGCAGTTCATCGAGTTGGCGGTGAACATCCCGGAGCAGGAGCCGCAGGTGGGGCAGGCGGAGCGCTCGATCTCGCCGAGCTGGTCGTCGGTGACCGCCTCGTTCGACGAGGCGATCATCGCGTCGATCAGGTCGATCTTGCTGTGCACGATGCCCTCGATGGCCGCCGTCTTGCCGGCCTCCATCGGGCCGCCGGAGACGAAGACGGTCGGGATGTTGAGGCGCAGGGCGGCCAGCAGCATGCCTGGGGTGATCTTGTCGCAGTTCGAGATGCACACCAGGGCGTCCGCGCAGTGCGCGTTGACCATGTACTCCACCGCGTCGGCGATCAACTCGCGGCTGGGCAGCGAGTAGAGCATGCCCCCGTGCCCCATCGCGATGCCGTCGTCGACCGCGATCGTGTTGAACTCGCGCCCGACGCCGCCGGCCTCGGCCACCGCGTCCGCGACCAGGCCGCCCATGTCCTTGAGGTGTACGTGACCCGGCACGAACTGGGTGAAACTGTTGGCGATGGCGACGATCGGCTTGCCGAAATCGTCGTCGGTCATCCCGGTGGCCCGCCAGAGGGCCCGGGCGCCGGCCATCGTCCGACCGTGTGTGGACGTCCTCGATCGCAGCTCAGGCATGCGTACCAGCATGACACCGCCGCCGCGAAGGGCCCTGCGGGAGAGGGACGTGTCCCAACAGATGCACATCCGGTCTCCCGCGACGTGCGCTCATCCGGCACTCTTGTTGTCGTGCATCTCCCCCCGGGCATGGTCGCCGTCGCGGCGCTGAGCGGGCTGGTCGCGGCTGTGGCCACCGCGCTGCTGACCGTGGCCGCCCGGCGGCGGACCGGGCCGCGTCGACCGGCGCACCTGCTGCTCGCCGCGGCCGCCGGGGTGTCCCTCGTCAGCCTGCTGGCCGGGGTGGCGGCGGTGCTGTCGGCGAGCGACCACTGGGCTCACCAGCAGGGGCAGCGGACCGGATGGGCGACCGCCGTGGCGGTCGGTATGGCGGTGGCCGGGCTGGCCTTTGCGGCCGGGCTGCTCCGGCTGCCGGGGGTCGCCGCCACCGCTGCGGGGACCGCCCGGCTCGCGCTGGACGGCGTCACCGTGGCGGCGGCGTTGTGGTTCGTCGGCTGGGTGCTCTTCTCCGAGCCGACCCGGCTGCTCGGCGCCGCCACCCCGATGGCCTGCCCGGCGATCCTGGTCACGACGGTGAGCGCCGCGCTCGGCGCCGGCCTCGCCGTGATCGTCGTGTTCCGGGCCGCCGCGCCGCGTCGGCGGCTGGCCGTGCTCGCGACCGGCAGCACGGCGGTGAGCTGCGGCGGGCTGGGCCTCAGCGCGGGGCTCTGCCAGGCCGGGCCGACCATGGCGCTCACCGGGGCCGCGCTGCTCGCCGCCGGGCTGCTGACCGTCGCGCTCGAGGTGCGCCGGGCCGACCAGCCGGGCGAGATCGCGCTGGACCTCGTCGGTCGGGACGGCGAGTACGCCCTCGCCCCGATGTTGGCGATGGCCGCCTCGGCGATGTACCACCTGCTCCAGGACGGCCGCTTCACCGCCCCGGGCATCCTCGCCGGCAGCGTGGAGGGCTTCGCCCTGGTGGCCCGGCAGTACCTCACCCTCAAGGACGTCCGCGACTACGCCGGCCGGCTGGCCGAGCGCGAGGCGCACTTCCGTGAGCTGGCGCACACCGACCCGTTGACGTCGTTGGCGAACCGGCGCGGGCTGCTGCGGGCGTTGCACGACGGCGCGGCGGCGGGCACGCCGTGTGTCCTGCTCGGGCTGGACCTGGACGGCTTCAAGAACGTCAACGACATGCGTGGGCACGACGTGGGTGACGCCGTGCTGGCCGAGGTGGGCCGGCGGCTGCGCGGCAACCTGCGTCCGGGCGACGTGGCGGCGCGGCTCGGCGGCGACGAGTTCGCCGTGCTCATGCCGGCCCGGCCCGCCGAGGCGGACCGGGTGGCCGAGCGCCTGCTCGGGGTGCTGAACCGCCCGTACGACCAGCCGGAGGGCCCGGTCTTCCTGTCCGTGAGCATCGGCGTGGCCGGCTGGACCACCGAGCCGGACGTGGAGTTGCTGCTGCGCCACGCCGACCTGGCGCTGCGCTACGCCAAGCAACGCGGCAAGAACCGGATCGAGCGCTACGACGCGGCGTACGACCAGCTGCTGCGTCGCCGTACGACGGTGGAGCACGAGCTGCGGGGCGCGATCGACCGCGACGAGCTGCGGTTGGCCTTCCAGCCGGTGGCGTCGCTGCCGTCGGTACGGCCGGTCGGCGCCGAGGCGTTGCTCCGCTGGCACCACCACGAGCTGGGCAACGTCCGTCCGGACGAGTTCATCCCGCTCGCCGAGGAGTGCGGGATGATCTCCACGCTCGGCGCCTGGGTGCTGCACCAGGCCTGCTACCAGCTCTCCCGCTGGCTGGCCGACGGGCACGACGTCTGGGTCTCGGTGAACGTCTCGCCGCGCGAGCTGCACGCCCCGGAGTACGTGGTCCAGGTCGCCGAGGCGCTGCGCGCCCACCACGTACCGCCGCAGCGGCTGGTGCTGGAGGTCACCGAGCACGCGGTCGCCACCGACCTGGACGAGCTGATCCGGCGGCTGACCGCGCTGCGGCTGACCGGCGTCCGGATCGCGCTCGACGACTTCGGCGCCGGGTACTCGTCGCTGGGGCAGCTACGCCGGCTCCCCATCGACATCCTGAAGATCGACCACAGCCTGGTGGCCGAGCACGAGCCGGTCCGTCCGGTGGGCCAGGACGGTCCGGCGTTCGCGCCCATGGTCGACATCGTCATGCGGCTGGGCCACCAGTTGGGTATGGAGGTCATCGCCGAGGGCGTCACCACGCCGACGGAGTTGGCCGCGGTGGTCGCCGCCGGTTGCCGGTTCGGCCAGGGGGCGCTGTTCGGCTGGGGGGTGCCCGCCGAGCACCTGGAGGCGATGCTCGAGGCGGCCACCTCGCCGGGCGCCCGACCCGGTCCGGCGCCCGCGCAGCGTCGGGCGACCGGCGGGTCCGGGCAGGTCATGCCGCCGGTCAGCGGCGCGGCGTCGGCCGACGCGCCGCCATCCGTTAACCAACATGTGGGATCAGTTGACTCATCGCGTGAGATGCGTCAGGCTTAGCCGCATGTCGTCGTACCGGTCGCTGCGAGTACTTATCTGAGCGCACTCTCCTCCGTTGAGAGTGCGCTGGCCCCGTGCATCTGCACGAGGGCCGTTTTTATTGCCGTCGGAACCTGTCGCGACGGGCCCACGCCCACGTCGCATCGCTGAACAAGCCCCAGCCACTCCAGCCGAAGGCCAGAACCACCATGACGAGACCAACGCCCGAGACCCTCGCCCACACCGCCCGCCGGGCCCGCGCGACCGCCGACCCGGCCGGCGCCGCCGACCCCGCCCGCGCCGCCGCCACGCCGGCAGCCCCGGCCGTACGGACACCCGCCCCGGCCCAGGTCTCCGGCGCCGGTTCGCTGGTGCGGTCCCTCGAGGCGCTCGGCGTCGACGTCGTCTTCGGCATCCCGGGCGGCGCGATCCTGCCGGCGTACGACCCGCTCTACGACTCCGCCGTCCGGCACATCCTGGTCCGCCACGAGCAGGGCGCCGGCCACGCGGCGACCGGGTACGCGCAGGCCACCGGCAAGGTCGGCGTCTGCATGGCGACCTCCGGGCCGGGCGCGACCAACCTGGTGACGCCGATCGCCGACGCGTACATGGACTCGGTCCCGATGGTGGCGATCACCGGCCAGGTGGCCCGCCCGTCGATCGGCACCGATGCCTTCCAGGAGGCGGACATCCAGGGCATCACGCTGCCGATCACCAAGCACAACTTCCTCGTGCAGACCGCCGAGGAGATCCCGCAGGTGCTGGCCGAGGCGTTCCACCTGGCCAGCACCGGCCGGCCCGGCCCGGTGCTGGTCGACATCCCCAAGGACGTGCTCCAGGCGTCGACCACCTTCACCTGGCCGCCCACGCTGGACCTGCCCGGCTACCGGCCCACCCTGCACCCGCACGGCAAGCAGATCCGCGAGGCGGCCCGGTTGCTGGCCGGCGCCCGGCGGCCGGTGCTCTACGTGGGTGGCGGGGTGCTCAAGGCCGGCGCCACCGAGGGGCTGCGTCGGCTCGCCGAACTGACCGGCATCCCGGTCATCACCACGCTGATGGCGCTCGGCGCGTTCCCCGACTCGCACCCGCAGCACCTGGGCATGCCCGGCATGCACGGCACCGTCGCCGCCGTGTACGGCCTGCAGAAGGCCGATCTGATCGTCGCGCTGGGCGCGCGGTTCGACGACCGGGTCACCGGCAAGCTCGACTCGTTCGCTCCGGACGCGGCGGTGGTGCACGCCGACATCGATCCCGCCGAGATCGGCAAGAACCGGCACGCGGACGTCCCGATCGTCGGTGACGCCAAGCACGTCATCGACGAGTTGATCGCGGCGGTCACCGTCGAGCGGGCGGCGGGACGGGTCACCGACCTGGGTGACTGGTGGTCCCAGCTCGACGACCTGCGCAACCGTTACCCGTTGGGCTACGACGAGCCGTCCGACGGCACGCTCTCCCCGCAGTACGTGATCAAGCGGCTGGGGGAGATTGTCGGCTCCGACACGATCTTCGTGGCCGGGGTCGGGCAGCACCAGATGTGGGCGTCCCAGTTCATCTCCTACGACAAGCCGTACACCTGGTTGAACTCCGGCGGCCTCGGCACCATGGGTTACGCGGTGCCGGCGGCGATGGGCGCGAAGGTCGGCAAGCCGGACGCGGTGGTCTGGGCGATCGACGGTGACGGTTGCTTCCAGATGACCAACCAGGAGCTGGCGACCTGCGCGCTTGAGGGCATCCCGGTCAAGATCGCCGTGATCAACAACGGCAACCTCGGCATGGTCCGGCAGTGGCAGACGCTCTTCTACAACGAGCGTTACTCCAACACCGAGCTGGGCACCCACAAGCACCGCATCCCCGACTTCGTCAAGCTCGCCGAGGCGCTGGGCTGCGTCGGGCTGCGCTGCGAGACCGCCGAGGACGTGGACAAGACCATCGCCGCCGCCATGGAGATCAACGACGCCCCAGTGGTGATCGACTTCGTGGTCGGCAAGGACGCCATGGTCTGGCCGATGGTCGCCGCCGGCACCAGTAACGACGAGATCATGTTCGCCCGCGGCGTCCGCCCGGTCTTCGACGAGGATGACATCTGATCATGACTATGCACACTCTGTCCGTGCTCGTGGAGAACAAGCCGGGCGTACTGGCCCGGGTCTCCGGCCTCTTCTCCCGACGCGGGTTCAACATCGACAGCCTGGCCGTCGGCGAGACCGAGAACCCGGACGTCTCCCGGATCACCATCGTGGTCAACGCGGACTCGTCCCCGCTGGAGCAGGTCACCAAGCAGCTCAACAAGCTGGTCAACGTACTCAAGATCGTTGAGCTGGATCCGCAGGTCTCGGTCGCCCGGGAGTTGCTGCTGGTGAAGGTCCGCGCCGACCGGGCCGCCCGGTCCCAGGTGCTGGAGACCGTCAACCTGTTCCGCGCCCGGGTGGTGGACGTCGCACCGGACACGCTCACCGTCGAGGCCACCGGCACGCCGGACAAGCTCGACGCGCTGCTGCGCGACCTCGAGCCCTTCGGCATCAAGGAAATGGTCCAGTCCGGGCTGGTGGCCATCGGGCGCGGCTCGCGCTCGATCACCGCCGGTCCCGCGCTGCGGGCCGCCTGACCCATCCGCACAGACCACGACGGGCACTCAGGCCGTCGTACGAAAGGGAAGTTCTCATGAGCGTTGAGGTGTACTACGACGACGATGCCGACCTCGGCCTGATCCAGGCCAAGAAGGTCGCGGTGATCGGCTACGGCAGCCAGGGTCACGCCCACGCGCTGTCGCTGCGTGACTCCGGCGTCGACGTGGTGATCGGTCTGCCGGAGGGCTCGAAGAGCCGTCCCAAGGCCGAGGAGCAGGGCCTTCGGGTGCTCACGCCGGCCGAGGCCTCGGCCGAGGCGGACGTGATCATGGTGCTTGCGCCGGACACCGCCCAGCGCAAGATCTACGCCGAGTCCATCGAGCCGCACCTGGCTCCCGGCAAGGCGATCTTCTTCGGCCACGGCTTCAACATCCGGTACGGCCTGATCAAGCCGCCGGCCGAGGTGGACGTCGCCATGGTCGCCCCCAAGGGCCCCGGCCACCTGGTGCGTCGCCAGTACGTCGACGGCAAGGGCGTGCCCTGTCTGGTGGCCGTCGAGCAGGACGCCACCGGCACCGCGTTCGCCCTCGCCCTCGCGTACGCCAAGGGGATCGGCGGCACCCGGGCCGGCGCGATCAAGACCACCTTCACCGAGGAGACCGAGACCGACCTCTTCGGCGAGCAGGCGGTGCTCTGCGGCGGCGCCTCCGCGCTGGTGCAGACCGGTTTCGAGGTGCTCACCGAGGCCGGCTACGCCCCGGAGGTCGCCTACTTCGAGTGCCTGCACGAGCTGAAGCTGATCGTCGACCTGATGTACGAGGGCGGCATCGCCAAGATGCGGTACAGCATCTCCGACACCGCCGAGTACGGCGACCTCTCCCGGGGCTCGCGCATCATCGACTCCCGGGTCAAGGAGGAGATGCGCAAGATCCTCGGCGAGATCCAGTCCGGCGAGTTCGCCCGCGAGTGGGTCGCCGAGGACGAGGCCGGCCGGCCCAACTTCGCCAAGTGGCAGGCCGAGGGTGCGGCGCACCCGATCGAGGAGACCGGTAAGAAGCTGCGCGGCATGATGAGCTGGGTCGACCGCCCGATCACCGAGACCGCCTGACCCACCCCGAAAACCCGGTCCCGCGGCCCCCGGTCGCGCGCTCTCCCTCCCCAGCGCGCGCCCGGGGCCGTGCTCGTGCCCCGTGCCCCGCCCCACCCCTCGCCGATCTTGCACTTTCGGATGGCGATTTGTGGGGGTTGGCCCCTTAGGTCGCAGCAGAAAGTGCAAGATCGCGGCGGTGGGGGCGGGGTGCCGCGCATTTCGGGGTGGTGAACGGTCGATGACCGGGCTGTGAGGGCACTCACCCCGTAGACCGGAACACGCCGGCCAGCGCGGCCCCTACGATCGCGGGTAGGTGCGCTGCGCCGGCACCTGACGGCCACGGCACGGATCAGCACGGGGTGCAGTGCGGCGCCCCGCCACCCGCGCCGATCGCAAACACGACCTCTACGAGGACCGATGAATCCTGTCGTACTGATCGCCGAAGAACTCGCCCCCGCCGCCATCGAGGTGCTCGCCCACGACTTCGACGTCCGTCACGTCGACGGCACCGACCGTCCGGCCCTGCTCTCGGCGCTCTCCGAGGCCGACGCCGTCATCGTGCGAAGCGCGACCCAGATCGACGCCGAGGCGATCGCCGCCGCTCCGCGACTCAAGGTGGTCGCCCGCGCGGGTGTCGGGCTCGACAACGTCGAGGTGCCGGCAGCCACCGCGCGGGGTGTGATGGTCGTCAACGCGCCCACCTCGAACATCGTCTCCGCCGCCGAGCAGGCCGTCGCACTGCTGCTCGCCGTCGCCCGCAACACCGCCAGCGCCAGCGCGGCGCTCAAGGCGGGCGAGTGGAAGCGGTCCAAGTACACGGGCGTCGAGGTGCAGGGCAAGACCGTCGGCGTGGTCGGGCTCGGCCGCATCGGGGTGCTCTTCGCGCAGCGGATCGCCGCGTTCGGCACCCGGCTGATCGCGTACGACCCGTACATCCAGCCGGCTCGTGCGGCGCAGCTCGGCGTACGCCTGGTCGGGCTGGAGGAGCTGCTGCGCGAGAGCGACTTCATCTCGATCCACCTGCCGAAGACCCCGGAGACGGTCGGTCTGATCGGCGAGAAGGAGCTGGCGCTCGTCAAGCCCGGCGTCCGCATCGTGAACGCGGCCCGCGGCGGCCTGGTCGACGAGCAGGCGCTCGCCGACGCCATCGCCGAGGGGCGGGTGGCCGGCGCCGGCGTCGACGTGTACTCCAAGGAGCCCTGCACCTCCTCGCCGCTGTTCGCCTTCGACAACGTGGTGGCCACCCCGCACCTGGGCGCTTCGACGCACGAGGCGCAGGACAAGGCCGGGCTGGCGGTCGCCAAGAGCGTGAAGCTGGCGTTGCAGGGCGAGTTCGTGCCGGACGCGGTCAACGTCCAGGCCGGCGGCGTGGTCGCCGAGGACGTCCGCCCGCTGCTGCCGCTGGCCGAGAAGCTGGGCCGGGCCTTCACCGCCCTCGCCGGCGGGGTCGCGGCCAGCGTCACCGTCGAGGTGCGCGGCGAGGTCGTCGGCCACGACGTGTCGGTGCTCAAGCTGGCCGCGACGAAGGGCCTGTTCAGCTCGGTGGTCGAGGAGCAGGTCACCTACGTCAACGCCCCGCACCTGGCCGCCGAGCGCGGCGTCGAGGTCACTCTGGACAGTCAGGTCGAGACGGCCGACCAGCCCCTGCTGGTCACGGTGCGCGGCGCTCTGCCGGACGGCCGGGCGGTCAGCGTCTCCGGGACGGTCACCCACTCGGGCGGCCGGGACGTTCCGCGACTGACTGAGGTGGACGGTTTCGACGTGGAGATCGGGGCCGAGGGCATCCTGCTGTTCCTGCGGTACGCCGACCGCCCGGGCGTCGTCGGCACGGTCGGTACGCTGCTCGGCGAGTCGGGTATCAACATCGCCGCGATGCAGGTGGCCCGGCGCGAGGCGGGCGGCGAGACGCTGATGACCCTCACCGTCGACCAGGCGCTCGGCGCCGACCTGCTGACCTCGGCGGCCGACTCGATCGGCGCGACCGCGGCCAGCGCGGCGGATCTGCGCGACGAGTAGTCGGCGGCCGCCGCCCGACCGGCGGTGGCGGCACGGACGGCAGCACCACGGGGGGCCCGGCGACAGCGCCGGGCCCCTTCGTCGTACGCCGGGAGGTGTTCCGCCCCGGGAATGGTCAGTTCGGCAGCCGGGCCGGGGGCGGGTAGACCGAGCCGTCCTGGGGGTCGAAGAGCATCAACCCGTGCTCGCCGGCCAGCCGCTCGATGTCCAGCAGCACCTGGTCCGGGCAGGTCGGGTGCAGGTTCAGCTCGACGTGATCGTGCGCGGCGTGCAGCGGCGCGACCGCCCAGGGGCTGTCCGGGCCGGGGTGACGGTCCGGATAGGACGCGGTGATCGCCCGGTAGAAGCCGACGACGCGCGGGTCCGGGTATCGGTCCACGTGCCGCCCCTGCCGGCAACCCTCGACCGCTGCCCGCACGTCCTCGGGCGTCGCCCCGTCCTCCAGGGCCCACACACTCAGATCGAAACTCACGGCGGACAGCGTGCCATCCGTCGTTCACCATGTCGAAACTGCCTCGCCGCAGGCCAACCGCGGAGCTACTGCGGTGGCGTCCGAAGGAGTCCGCTGTGGAGACTCTTGCGTCGAGTTGCGTCGATTCGCTAGCGTACGACTGCGGTTACTGGCCGCCAGGCCGTGGCGCCGGCCCGTCTTCGGGTGGCGCGGCCGACGTCCGGCCCGACCGGTCCGCACCCCTCGATTGTGCGAGCCACGCGCACTCGTCGCTGATCGGCCCCCACAGCCGTTGCCGAGGCGGTGGGGGCCGATCGCAATCCTGGTGGCGACGGATGCTCGACGCAGCTCTCACCTGTGACTCCACGGCCGGCCGGGCGGCTATGATCGGCCGCCGTGACAGGCACTCGGCGCGGCGACGGCGACACCCGGCAGGGCGGTCGACGGGTGCGGCCGAGCCTGCTCCTCGCGGCCCTGACGGCGGTGCTGGTGACGGCCGGCTGTTCGACCGGTCCGACGACGCGCGAGGGCTCTGCGCTGTCCACCGGTGCCACCGAACCGCGATCGACGAGCGGGTTGGGTCCGGCCGGCGGCCGGCAAGCCGGCACGGTCAGCGCCGACGAGGCGCAACGCCGACGCTTCGCGGCGACCGCCGCCCTGCTCAAGGGCAGACCGGGAGTCCTCGGGATCCTGGTACGGGACCGGCGCACCGGCGAACTCTGGCGGGCGGGGACCACCGACCACCCGATCTGGACGGCCTCGACCATCAAGCTCGCGATGGCCGTCGGGCTGCTGGAGCGGTCCCGTGCCGGCGAGATCACCCTCGACGCCACCGCGCGTCGACAGATCGCCGACATGTTGAACTTCTCCTCCGACGACGCGGCCACCGCCCTGTGGAATCGCTACGGCCGTGACCAGCAGCTCAACCGCTTCCGGCAGCGCTACGGGATGACCGGGCTGACCACCGTGGCCGGATACTCGCGCTTCTGGGGGCACCTCAAGTGCACGGCGGACGACCTGCAACGGTTGATGTCGTACGTGCTGGACGACCTCGACCCGGCCGACCGTGCCTACCTGGTCCGCGCGATGCGGTCGGTCGGCTCGATCCAACGCTGGGGTGTCTGGGCGGCGGGGGCGGACCAGCGACCCGGCACCAAGGACGGCTGGTCGATCGAGCCGGATCCGGGCGGCGAGCACTGGGTCACCAACACGGTGGGCTTCGCCGGTGACGACCAGCGCTACGTCGTCGCCGTGATGTACCAGCTACCACCCGGCAAGGGCATCGACGTCGGGGTGCACACGGTCAGCGATCTGGTCGCCACCGTCTTCGGGGCGCGGACCCCGGCGCGGGTCACGGTGCCGGACCCCAGCACGGGTCGCTAGCGTCCGGAGTTGTCGCGGCGGTCAGCGTCGGTGGGCGAAGAGCGCCCGGTACTCCGAGCCACCCCGGAACCAGGCCAGCCCGGTGGGGCCGGCGGCGTACAGCGCGGTGGCGTACGCGTCGGCGACGGTCAGGTCCGGGCCGACGACGGTCGCGGCGACGAGGTGGTTGGCCGGCTCACCGGTGTGCGGGTCGACCACGTGCCCCTGCCGCCCGGACACGCCGGACGTGCCGACCGCGCCGGAGGTCATCTCCAGCACCAGCGGCGCACGGTCCGGCGCCGTCGGGTGGTGGATCGCCACCCGCCACGGTCCGCCGTGCGGCGCGCGGCCCCGGACCACCAGGTCGGCACCGGTGAGGACGGCGTAGTCGTGCACGCCCGCGGCGCGTAGCCGGCTGGCGGCGCGCTCGACGGCCCAGCCGCCCAGCAGCCCGCCCGGGTCGAAGCCGCCGGGCACCGCCCAGGCGTCGAACCAGCCGTCGGTGGCGGCGCGCATCGCCGCGCAGCGGTCCACCAGGTCGGCCAGCGGGGGGTACGACTCGGGGCTGACCTCGTCCCGACGCAACCGGGAGACCAGGCTCTCCGGGCGGTTCGGTCCGTACGTCAGGTCAACGGCGCGCAGTTCGGCGACGGCGTCCCGCAGTGCCTCGCCGACGCCCCGACGACCGAGTCGCTCGGACGCGTTGAGCAGCAGCGTGTACTCCGCCGTGGCGGTGCGTACGGTGTGCTGCACGGCGATGCGACCCTGGGCGGCGCCGGTGGGGTCGAACCGACGACGGCGGCTGCCGAGGCGGAGGTCGGGCCTGCGGTGCCGGAACGTCGACAGATCTGGCCAGCGGGTCCGTGGCTGCTCGTCGATGCGCATGGCGTCTGCCCCCCTCGCCGTTGACGTCGCGTCGTCACGACCACTGCTCGCGGGCCCCCCTGACCCGCTGCCCCCCACCGTAGGCAGCGCACATGATCGCTACATGAGTCCCAGCTGAGAGGGTGCTGTGCATTCGCCTGTCCCGAATGGTGGAAGCATCGTACCGGGGGGCGGGACGGCGACGTACCGTTGCCGGACAGGGCAGTCGAGCGTGGGGAGAGCGGGCGTGGCGCGGATCGCGGTGGTGGCCGGGGACGGCATCGGGCCCGAGGTGGTCGCGCAGGCCCGCAAGGTCCTCGACGCGGTGCTCCCCGGTGTGCAGGCCACCGAGTACGACCTCGGCGCCGCCCGCTGGCACCGTACCGGAGAGGTCCTGCCCGACTCGGTGCTGACCGAGCTGGCCGGGCACGACGCGATCCTGCTCGGCGCGGTGGGTGACCCCACGGTGCCGCCGGGGGTCCTGGAGCGTGGCCTGCTGCTCAAGCTCCGGTTCGCCTTCGACCAGTACGTCAACCTGCGCCCCTCGCGGCTCTGGCCCGGCGTCGCCGGTCCGCTGGGCAACGTGAAGCCCGGCGAGGTCGACCTGGTGGTGGTCCGCGAGGGCACCGAGGGGCTGTACGCCGGCGCGGGCGGGACGCTGCACCGTGACACGCCCGCCGAGGTCGCCACGGAGGAGAGCCTGAACACCCGGCACGGCGTGGAGCGGGTGATCCGCGACGCGTTCGCGCGGGCCGGTCGTCGGGAGCGGCGCAAGGTCACGCTGGTGCACAAGACCAACGTGCTGACCCACGCCGGGTCGCTGTGGTCACGTGCCTTCGCGGCGGTCGCCGCCGAGCACCCGGACGTCACCACGGAGTACCAGCACGTCGACGCTGCCGCGATGTTCCTGGTGACCCAGCCGCAGCGCTACGACGTGGTGGTCACCGACAACCTGTTCGGCGACATCCTCACCGACATCGCCGCCGCCGTCACCGGCGGCATCGGGCTGGCCGCGAGCGGCTGCATCAACCCCGAGGGCGCGTACCCCTCGATGTTCGAGCCGGTGCACGGCTCGGCGCCGGACATCGCCGGGCAGGGCGTCGCCGACCCGGTGGCCGCGGTCCTCTCGGTGGCGCTGCTGCTGGAGCAGCTCGGGCACGTCGAGGAGGCGGCCCGGGTCAACGCGGCGGTCGCCGCCGAGCTGGCCGGCCGTACCCCGGGTACGACGCTGCGCACGGCCGAGGTCGGCGACCGGCTCGCCGCCCACGCCGTAGCCTGACCGTCCCGGCCGGTTCACGGCCGGGGCGGATTCCGCCTGTCCGGGCAGTCCACCCGGTCCCGAGCGGCGCTACCTTC
Organism: Micromonospora sp. WMMD729; assembly: GCF_049315225.1. Lineage (NCBI taxonomy): Bacteria > Bacillati > Actinomycetota > Actinomycetes > Micromonosporales > Micromonosporaceae > Micromonospora > Micromonospora sp. WMMD729. The sequence continues at coordinate 1,146,122 of NZ_CP186059.1, forward strand.
TGAACGACCGTTCGGGGTAAGTTTCTGGCACAGCCATGTCGGCGTGCGGTCCCGCACGCCGTTGTCCCGCAGGGAGGTCAGCGCGATGAGCGGTGGTGACAAGCTCGACTTCGAGATCCGTCCGAATCCCGCGCCGGTATCCGCCGCCGACCGGGCCGCCCTGCTGGCCAACCCGGGGTTCGGCCGAGTCTTCACCGACCACATGGTCACCATCCGCTACGCGGAAGGCAAGGGCTGGTACGACGCCCGGGTGGAGGCGCGGGGGCCGATCCCGATGGACCCGGCCAGCGCGGTGCTGCACTACGCGCAGGAGATCTTCGAAGGGCTCAAGGCGTACCGGACGGCCGACGGTGGCGTGACGATGTTCCGGCCGGACGCCAACGCCGCCCGCTTCGTCGAGTCGGCGCAGCGGATGGCGATGCCGGCGTTGCCGCCCGAGGTGTTCGTCGACTCGCTGCACAAGCTCATCGAGATCGACCGGGACTGGATCCCGACCGGCGAGGACGGCAGCCTCTACCTGCGGCCGTTCATGTTCGCCAGCGAGGTCTTCCTCGGCGTCCGTCCGGCCAACGAATACCTCTACCTGGTGATCGCCTCGCCGGCCGGCGCGTACTTCACCGGTGGCGTCAAGCCGGTCACGATCTGGGTCTCCCCGGACTACACCCGGGCGGCGCCCGGCGGCACCGGCGCGGCCAAGTGCGGTGGCAACTACGCGGCGTCGCTGGCGGCCCAGGCCGAGGCCATCGACGCCGGCTGTGACCAGGTGGTCTTCCTCGACGCGGTGGAGCGCCGCTACGTCGAAGAACTCGGCGGCATGAACGTCTTCTTCGTCTACGACGACGACACGGTGGTCACCCCGCCGTTGAACGGCACGATCCTGCCCGGCATCACCCGGGACGCGGTCATGACGCTGGCCGACAAGGCCGGGCACCGGGTGCAGGAGCGGCCGGTCTCGTTCGCCGACTGGCAGGCCGACGCGGCCAGCGGCCGGCTCCGCGAGGTCTTCGCCTGCGGCACCGCCGCGGTGATCACCCCGATCGGCGGGGTGCGCTTCCCCGACGGCGAGTTCCTGATCGGTGGCGGCGAGCCCGGCCGGGTCACCATGTCGCTGCGCCAGCAGTTGGTCGACATCCAGCGCGGCAAGGCCGCCGACCCACACGGTTGGGTCCGGCAGGTCCTCTGACGTCGCTCGGCTGACCGGCCCGTCCCGACGGGCCGGTCAGCCGACCTGACCGTCGTCGAGCAGGTGGTCGCGCAGGGCCGCGAGCTGTTCGTCGGTCACCCCGGCATGCCGCAGGTACGCCTCGACCGAGCCGTGCCCCGCGCGCAGCTCGTCCAGGAAGATCTGCATGGCCTCGGCGGGCGACGCCAGGAACGGCGCCGGCACCTCTGCGGCGTCCGGCATGCTGGCGGCCAGCCAGGCGCTGAACCGGGCCGATGCCTCGGTGCTCAAGGCGTAGTCGGCGGTGATGTCGGCGTCGTCGACGCCCAGCACGGCGAGGGTCAGGGCGCACACGATGCCGGTACGGTCCTTGCCGGCCACGCAGTGTACGACGGCCGGGGCGTTCGCCGAGTCGGCGATCAGCCCGATCGCCTCGCCCAGGCCGACGGTGCCGGTCTGGGCCAGGTCGGCGTAGCGGTCGGCGAGGTAGCGGGCCAGGTCGGTGCCCTTCTCGTGCGGTGTCAGCGACCAGTCCGCGTGCTCCGGGTGGATGTGCCGGTAGGTCAGCCCCGGATACGCCGGCACCCGGCCGTCGCGCTCCACCTCGGTGGGCCGGCGCAGGTCGATGACGGTGCGGATGCCGATCGCCGCGAACGCCGCCCGGTCCTGCTCGTCGAGCCGGTGCAGGGAGTCGGAGCGGTAGAGGCGACCACGGCGTACGGTGCGGCCGTCGTGGCCGAGGTAGCCGCCGACGTCCCGGAAGTTGAAGGTCGCGGGCAGCGTGATGTGACGTTCGTCGTCGATGGCGTCCACGTGCCCACGGTAACGGCCGGCGGGCTCGTGTCCCACCGGCCGTCGGGTCGGATCGGTCAGCGCGCGGTGCCCGGGGGGATCGCGCCGTACGTCTCGTCGTAGTAACCGCCGAGCTGGTCCCGGTACGCCGGGTCGCTGTGGCTGGTCTCGTCGTACTCCGGGGCGGCCTTGATCTGGTCGCGGGTGCGGTCGACGGAGACGGTGCGCTGGTCGTGGTCGACCTGGTTGACCGTGCCGGCGGGCAGCATCACCTTCTTGCCGAAGATCCACGGCCCGGTGTCCACGACCAGGTAGCTGCCGCCGACCTCGTGGCTGGCACTGTCGATCTTGCCGACCCCGCCGTCGGTGGCCTCCACCTTGTAACCGACCAGGTCGGCGTCGGCCACGGCCGCGGTGTCGCGGTAGCGCCACGGGTCGAACGTGCCGGCCGGCGCTCCGCCGGGCACCGCGCCCTGGTCGCCGCCGCGCAGCGGGTCCGGCCCGGCGTGGGCGGCGTGCGGGTCGATCCTGTCCATGCCGTTCACTCCTGACTGTCGCCGATCGTCTCGGCTTCGGTGTCGGTGTCTCGTGACGGGCTACCCGGCGGCGAGCCCTCGGAAACGGCGACCGCCCGGGAGGCGGCGGCAGGTCGGGGTGGGGGTCGATCGCGTCGAGCACCGTGCTCACGGCCCCGGGCCGGGGGACGGACCCTCAGGCCAGGGCCGCCTCGGCGTCCAGCGTGACCGCCGCCGCGTGCACGACGGCCGCGATCCGCAACGCCTCGTGCACCTGCTCGCGCTCGAAGCCACGGCGGCGCAGCGCCTTCTCCTGCGTCTGGAGGCAGATCTCGCAGCCGTGGATCGCCGAGACGCCGAGGCACCACAGCTTGAAGTCGCCCTTGTCCACGCCCGGTCGGGCGATGATCTGCATGCGGAGGCGGGCCGGCATCGAGGCGTACTCCTCGTCGCCCACCAGATGGGTGGCCCGGTAGTAGATATTGGTCATCGCCATGACGGCCGCCGCGCCCTTGGCCGCCGCGACGCCGTCCGGCCCGAGATGCTCCAGGGCCTCGGCGGCGATCTCGCGCAGCACCAGCGGGTTGCGGGCGGCGACCGCGCAGGCCAGGGCCGTACCCCAGGTCTGTGCCGGGGTCAGTGTCGACGTGCCGATGGTGGAGTCGAGGTTGTGGGCGATGTCCGTGGCGTAACCGGGCAGGGCCGCCCGGACGGTGTCCAGTCCCACGGGTCAGGCTCCTTACGTTCGCCGGCCAGGGCCGGGATGTCCCACCATATGGATTGTCTCTCCCAAAAGCGGGAGTGGGTGGCAGAGTGGCGATCGTGACCAGCACCGCCCTGATTATTGCGACCTAGCGCGCCGGCTCTCCCCTCCGCCGAGCGCGCAGACCTCCCGCATCCCGCGGGGGGTCTTTTTGTTGCTCCGAGAAAGGATCCTGATGACGTTCCAGGTCTACGACACCACGTTGCGAGACGGCGCCCAGCGCGAGGGGCTCACCTACTCGGTGGTCGACAAGCTGGCGGTGGCCCGGCTGCTCGACGAGTTCGGCGTCGGGTTCATCGAGGGCGGTTGGCCGGGTGCCGTGCCCAAGGACACCGAGTTCTTCCGTCGCGCCCGTACCGAGCTGACCCTGCGCCACGCCGTGCTGGTGGCGTTCGGCGCCACCCGCAAGGCCGGTGTCGCGGTCGCCGACGACCCCCAGGTGCGCGGCCTGCTGGACGCGCAGACCCCGGCGGTGGCCCTGGTCGCCAAGGCCGACATCCGTCATGTGGAGCGCGCGTTGCGCACCACCGGCGCGGAGAACCTGGCGATGATCCACGACACCGTCACCCACCTGGTCGCCGAGGGACGCCGGGTGTTCGTCGACGGTGAGCACTTCTTCGACGGCTACCGCCACGACCCCGCGTACGGCGCCGCCGTGGTGCAGACCGCGCTCGCCGCGGGCGCCGAGCGGATGGTCCTCTGCGACACCAACGGCGGCATGCTGCCGTCCCAGGTGACCGCCGCGATCAACGACCTGACCGACCGGCTCGGCGTCGACGCCGCGCTGTTCGGCATGCACGCCCAGAACGACACCTCCTGCGCGGTCGCCAACACGATCGCCGCCGTCGAGGCGGGTGTCCGCCACGTTCAGGGCACCGCCAACGGGTACGGCGAACGCCCCGGCAACGCCGACATCTTCGCGGTCGTCGCCAACCTTCAGCTCAAGCTCGGCATGCCCGTCCTACCGGAGGGCTGCCTGGCGCAGATGGTGCGGGTCTCGCACGCCATCGCCGAGATCGCCAACATCGCCCCCGACACCCACCAGGCGTACGCCGGGGCCGCCGCCTTCGCCCACAAAGCCGGGCTGCACGCGAGCGCGATCAAGGTCGACCCGTTGCTCTACAACCACGTGGACCCGTCGGTGGTGGGCAACGACATGCGGATCCTGGTGACCGAGATGGCCGGCCGGGCCAGTGTCGAACTCAAGAGCCGGGAACTCGGCCTGGACCTGGCCGGCCGTCCGGAGGCGCTGACCCGGGTCACCAAGCGGGTCAAGGAGCTGGAGGCCGGCGGTTGGTCCTTCGAGGCCGCCGACGCGTCGTTCGAGCTGCTCGTACGCTCCGAACTCCCCGAGGGCGGCCCGGCGCGGCCGTTCACCCTGGAGTCGTACCGGGTGCTGGTGGAGCACCGTGAGGACGGCGCGGTCGTCTCCGAGGCCACCGTGAAGATCCGGGTACGCGGCGAGCGGGTCATCGCCACGGCCGAGGGCAACGGCCCGGTCAACGCGCTGGACGAGGCGCTGCGGGTGGGGCTGGCAAGGCACTATCCGCAGTTGCGCGACTTCGAGCTGGCCGACTACAAGGTGCGCATCCTGGAGGGCAGCCACGGCACCGGCGCGGTGACCCGGGTCCTGCTGGAAACGGCCAACGGCACCGGCCGCGACTGGACCACGGTAGGTGTCCACCCCAACGTGGTCGAAGCCAGCTGGCACGCCCTGGTAGACGCCCTGACCTACGGCCTGGCCCCCACCCCCGTCTAACCCCCACCCCACCCCACCCCACCCCGACCCCCACCCCACCCCGCGCCGATCTTGCACTTTCTGTGGCGGCATAGGCGACGAAAGCCGCAAACCGTCGACACAAAATGCAAGATCGGCGGGGTTAAGGGCGGGGTTGGGGGCGGGGTTGGGGGCGGGGTTAGGGGGTGGGGAGACGGGCGGTGGTCAGGACCGGGCGGTGGTCGCTGCCTGGTAGGGGGAGTATCTGCACCTTGTCGACGGCTATGCGGCGGTCGACGAGGACGTGGTCGATGGTGACCGGGGGGATGAGGTCGCCGTCGTACGGGCCCCAGGTGCCGGTCAGCCCCTTTCCGGTGGCGTCGGCGGCGTCGACGTAGCCGGTGCGCAGCAGCGCCCGCAGTGGACCGTGGTCGAGAGTGGCGTTGAAGTCCCCGGCGAGGATTCGCAGCTCACCGTCGGGCGTGGCGGGTGGTTGGGCGGTCAGGTCGGTACGCCAGGCGTCGACCTGGTCCAGCGCGGACGGTGCCGAGGGGTGGGCCGACTCGACGCGGACCGGTGGCCCGCCGGGAACCGCGACCGTGCCGTACGCCTGGGTGAATCCCCAACCGCCCTGGCCCCGGTTGTGCCGGATGCCGACGTCGATGATCGGCCAGCGCGAGTAGAGCCCGGAGCCGGGCGTGCCGTCCTGCGCGTTGAGCTGCCGGTGGGGGAGCAGCCGGTCGAGGCCGAGTCGGTCCAGCGCGGCCTGCGCGTCGGGCGTGAACTCCTGCACGGTGAGCACGTCGACCCGGTGCCGCCGGACCAGTTCCACGAGCGCCGATGCGTCGGCGGACCCGGCGAGCAGGTTCGCGGTGAGCAGCCGGATCGTCGGGCCGGTCGCCGTCGGCTGCGGCGCGGCCAGCGCCCGGGGCGCGACCACGCCGAGCAGCGCCACCGTGGCCAGGGCCGCGACCGCCGCCGGCCACCAGCGCCGCAGGGCGACGCTGAGCCCGAGGGTGAGCACGCTTGCGGCGGCGACGTACGGGGTGAAGGCGAGGGCCTGCACCAGTGGCCCCCGGTCCAGCCCGGCCAGGCGGACGACCGCCCAGGCCGCCGTGGGCCCGACGACCACCCAGCAGAGGGCGGTCCGGAGCGTCGCCCGGCGGCGGGTCGGCGCGGGCGGGTCGTCGGTGACGATCATGCTGGTCAGCCTAACCGGCGTCCCGCCCGAACAATTTCGTGAATGGCTTTCCGTTCATCTTTCACAATTATCTGACGGCTGGTCGACAGCTCGATAATGCGAGATCAACTATTGACCTGCGGCTTAGCGCGGTGCTACGTTCCATCTGGTTGAAACGACGCAACTCTGAGTAGTAATCCCAGCTCAGAGCCGGTGAAATTCACCGAAAAAATCAACCGCCTCTTCCATTGTCGGCAGTTATCCGTCCCGCCCCGCGGGTCGGCCGAATTCGCACGGTCACACAAGGGGGACCTGTCATGAGTACATCCTTCCGACGCAAGGCGGCAGCGATCGGGTTCGCGGTCGCGGCTCTCACCCTGGCGGGTGGGGGCATCGCCGTCGCCCAGCCGTCGGCGAAGGCGCCGCAGGCGGCCGTCCAGCCGGCGGCGAAGCGGGTGGGCGACCAACCGCCGGTCACGGCCGAGTCGGCACGGTCGGCCAAGGCCGCGCTGAAGGCCAGCGGCGCCAGCACGCTGGCGACGGCCACCTACTACACCGTCGTCAACGCCAACGGCACCAAGGTCCGGGGCACCGGGACCGTCATCAAGTACGGCGCCGGCCAGTACGAGGTGCAGTTCGGCGTGAACGTCTCGACCGGCGCCTACCTGGCGACCATCTCGAGCGCCAACTCCTGCTGCGTGCCGCCCGCCGGCGAGGTATCGGTGGCCCCGCGGCTGAGCACCCCGAACGCGGTCTTCGTGCAGACCTACAACTCGGCTGGAACGCCGGCCGACCTGGGCTTCACGCTGCTCACGCACACCTTCTGAGCGAGGTGACGAGGACCGGCCCCCGCGCACCCGCGCGGGGGTCGGACCGCGCTCGCGCCCGGAAGTTGTCGGGCTCTGGGCGCTCCGGGGTGATTCGGCCCCGGGCGGCCGGCTCGCGTGGCTCGTCACTCTTTCGCGCGGCCCGTGCCCGATGCGGGCGCTCCGGCCCCGTCCGGCCCGCACAATCCGACGTTTGTCGGGGGTCCCGCCCGGGAAGCAAGCACCGTGACGGACATCTCGGACACCCTGGCCAGCATGCCCACCCCGGTCGATCCCGAGCCGACCGGCGCTGAGCTGGAACAGACCCTCTTCGAGGTCAAACGCGTGATCGTCGGGCAGGATCGGCTCGTCGAGCGTCTGCTCACCGCACTGCTCGCCAACGGGCACTGCCTCCTGGAGGGCGTGCCCGGCGTGGCCAAGACCCTCGCCGCGCAGACCCTCGCCACCGTGGTCGGCGGCACCTTCTCCCGGATCCAGTTCACCCCGGACCTGGTCCCCTCCGACATCGTCGGCACCCGGATCTACCGGGCCTCGAAGGAGACCTTCGACATCGAGCTGGGTCCGATCATGGCCAACCTGGTGCTGGCCGACGAGATCAACCGGGCGCCCGCCAAGGTCCAGTCGGCGTTGCTGGAGGCGATGGCCGAACGGCAGGTCTCCATCGGAGGACGCAGCTGGCCGGTTCCGGCGCCGTTCCTGGTGCTGGCCACCCAGAATCCCATCGAGTCCGAGGGGGTCTACCAGCTTCCCGAGGCACAGCGCGACCGGTTCCTCATGAAGGTGGTCGTCGACTACCCCAGCGACGCCGACGAGCTGGCGATCCTCTACCGGATGAGCAGCGACCGGCCCAGCCCGCGCCAGGTGCTCGACCCGCAGCGACTGCAACACCTCCAGGGGCTCGCCGAGCGGATCTTCGTGCACCACGCCCTGGCCGAGTACGTGGTACGGCTGATCCTCGCCACCCGCGACCCGGCCCGGTTCGGCTTGGCCGACATCGCGCCGCTGCTCGCGTACGGCGCCAGCCCCCGGGCCACGCTGGGCCTGGTCGCCGCCGCCCGGGCGCAGGCGCTGTTGCGCGGGCGGGAGTACGTGCTGCCCGAGGACGTCCGGGAGTTGGCGGTGGACGTCCTGTCCCACCGGCTGGTGCTCTCCTTCGACGCCGTGGCCGACGGGGTCTCGGCCGAGAGCATCATCCGGCGGCTGGTGGAGGCGGTGCCACCGCCCCGGGTGGCCACCGGGCACCCCCAGCAGACCGCCGACCTGGCGGCGGCATGAGGCGCGCCGGCCGTCCGTCGGTGGACACCCCGCCCCACCCCGGCCTGGCCGAGCTGACCCCCGATGCGCGGCTGCGCCGACTCGAACTGACCGTCACCCGGCGACTCGACGGTCTGCTGCACGGTCAGTACCGTGGCCTGCTGCCCGGGCCGGGCAGCGAACCCGCCGGCAGCCGGGAGTACCGGCCGGGGGAGGACGAGGTCCGTCGGATGGACTGGGCGGTGACCGCCCGGACCGCCGTGCCGCACGTCCGTCAGGTCGACGCCGACCGGGAACTGACCACCTGGCTGCTCGTCGACTCCAGCGCCAGCATGGAGTTCGGCACCGCCGAGCTGGACAAGCGGGAGTTGGCGGTGTCCGCGGTGGCGGCCGTCGGCTTCCTGACCGCCGGCGTCGGCAACCGGTTGGGCGCGCAGGTGCTGAGCGCCGACGGGATGCGCCGCTTCCCGGCCCGCTGCGGGCGTACCCATCTGCTCGGTCTGCTGCGGGCGTTGCTGGCGGCACCGCGAGCCACCGTGCCCACCCACCGGCCGGGGCCTCGGTCGGCCACGCCGGCCCCGGAGCTGGCCGACGGGCTGGACGCGCTGCACCGGGTGGCCCGCCAGCGTGGACTCGTCGTGGTGGTCTCCGACTTCCTCGACGGCCTGCCGGACGATCCCGACGAGCCGCCGCCCTGGGAGCGGACCCTGCGCCGGCTGTCCGCGCGCCACCAGGTGCTGGCGATCGAGGTGACCGACCCGCGCGAGCTGGAACTGCCCGACGTCGGCCTGATCACGCTCGTCGACCCGGAGACCGGCCGCCGCCGCGAGGTGTGCACATCGGACCGTCGCCTGCGGGAGCGCTACGCCGCGGCTGCCGCCGCCCAGCGGGACCAGGTCCGAGCGGCGTTGCGCCGGAGCGCGGCGACACACCTGGCGCTGCGGACCGACCGGGACGTCAGCGCGGACATCGTCCGGCACGTGCACGCCCAGCGCCGGATGGCCGCCGCGCCGGCCGGGGCCGCCCGGGGAGGTGCCGCGTGAGCTGGGAGTCCCCGCTGCGGCTCTGGCTGCTGGTGGGCGTGCTCGCGCTTGTCGTCGCGTACCTGGTGGTGCAGCGTGGACGCGCCCGCTACGCCGTCCGCTTCACCAACCTGCGGCTGCTCGACCGGGTGGCGCCCGAACGACCGGCCTGGCGGCGGCACGTACCGGCCGGGCTCTTCCTGGCCATGCTGGCACTGCTGGTGGTCGGCTTCGCCCGGCCCACCGCCGAGGTACGGGTACCCCGCGAGCGCGCCACCGTGATGGTGGCCGTCGACGTGTCCACCTCGATGCTCGCCACCGACGTCGAGCCGGACCGGCTGGCGGCGGCGAAGCAGGCCGCCCGGCGGTTCGTCGACGGCCTGCCCGACGAGTTCAACGTGGGGCTCGTCGCGTTCGCCGGCAGCGCCGCCGTGCTGGTGCCGCCGGGCACCGACCGGGACGCCCTGGACGAGGGCATCGGTCGGCTGGCCGAGGGGGTGACCGGGGTCCAGGGCACCGCCATCGGTGAGGCCATCAACACCTCGCTCGGTGCGGTGAAGAGCCTGGACAGCGCGGCCGCGAAGGAACCACCGCCGGCCCGGATCATCCTGCTCTCGGACGGGGCCAACACGTCGGGAATGGACCCGATGGAGGCGGCGGCGGAGGCCGTCGAGGCCAAGGTGCCGGTGCACGCGATCTCCTTCGGCACCCCGTCCGGGTTCGTGGACCGGGGCGGACGGCCGATCCAGGTACCGGTCGACGGGCAGACGCTCCGGGCCGTCGCCGACGAGACCGGCGGGATGTTCCACGAGGCCAGCACCGTCGACGAACTGCGCGCGGTCTACGACGACATCGGCAGTTCGGTCGGCTACCGCACCGAACGCCAGGACGTCTCGGCGCGGTTCATCGGCCTCGGACTGGTGTTCGCGATGGGGGCCGCCGCCGGATCGATGCGCTGGTTCTCCCGGCTGCCCTGACCCGCAGCGTCGACGTCGACCGTGAGGAGTACGCATGGCAGTGCAGACCGGACTGGGCGAACCGCGCGGTCCCTGGTTCATCTCGCCGGATCTCGACCCGGACGGGCGAGGGTGGTGGGACACGCCCGGGTCGGGACGTGACCCGGGCGGGCGGCGGCCCGGTCGGTTGCTCGCCGCGCTGGCGATCGTGGCGGTCTCCGCCGTCTCGGGCGCGCTGGCCGGGGGTGTGGTGGCCAGCCGGGACGGGGCCGGCGGGCCCGCCGCCGCGTCCGCCGCACCGGTGCCGGCGGAACTGGTCACCGCCGCCGAACGGACCGTGCCCGGTGTGGTGTCGGTGCTCGCCGGCGGCGCGAACGGCGGGTCCGCGACGGGCTCGGGTTTCGCCATTGACGACCAGCAGCACCTGGTCACCAACGACCACATCCTGGCCAAGGGCGGTGGCGGGCCGGTGACGGTGGAGCTGCCCGACGGCCGCCGGTACGAGGCCGAGGTGGTCGGCCGGGAGGCGCGCAGTGACCTGGCGGTGCTGAAGGTGCCACCGTCGGCCGGGCTGGCGCCGTTGCCGCTGGCCAAGCCGGGCGCCACCCGGGTCGGTGAGCCGGTGCTCGCGGTGGGTTCACCGTTGGGCCTGTCCGGGACGGTCACCGCGGGCATCGTCAGCGCGCTGGACCGGCAGGTGCGGTTGGGTAACAACCGGCATCGGGCGGTGCAGACCGACGCGTCCATCAACCCCGGCAACTCGGGCGGGCCGTTGGTCAACGCCCGGGGCGAGGTGGTCGGGGTGAACACCGCCATCGCCACCATCGACGGCAACGGTTCGATCGGAATCGGCTTCGCCATCCCCATCGACCAGGTCCAGCAGACCGCCGACACGATCATCGGCAAGGGCGGCTGAGCAGCACGAACGGCCCCACCGGCCGCCCCCAGTGTCGGATATCCGGCCGGACGTCATCGGACCATGGAAATATGACGCTCGGTCTGGATACTGGCTGAGGTGGAGCGTCCTCTTCTTCCGGTCCTCCTGCTGGTGGGCCTGGTCATCGGATGGGCGGTGGGGTCGGCGTACGCCCGCGCACGGCGCGGGTGGACCGATTACCGGACCGCGAAGAACTCGGTGCCCGGCGCTCGCCGTGGCGCGTGGTTGCTGATCCGCGGGGTGGCCGTGAAGGCCGCGGTGGTGGGGTTGCTGCTGTTCGGCGCGGTGGCGTACGCCGCGGTGGGTTCGGACGACGAGACCGCCGGCCCGGCGCCCACCTCGTCCACCACGCGGGGTGAGCCGTCGCACCGGTGACCCGGTGCGACCGCCGGCGGGCTAGCCTCGGGACGTGGACGACGGACTGCGGGTGACCGACCGGTGGGTCGTCCCCGCCGGCGAGCTGCGGGAGCGCTTCTCCCGTTCGTCGGGCCCCGGCGGGCAGGGCGTGAACACCGCCGACTCCCGGGTCGAGCTGAGCTACGACCTGGCGAACTCCCCGGCCGTGCCCGAGTCGCTGCGGGCGCGGGCGTTGGCGCGTCTGGCCAACCGCCTGGTGGACGGCGTGTTGACGATCGCGGCCAGCGAGCACCGGGCGCAGCTCGCCAACCGGGAGGCGGCCCGCGAGCGGATGGCCGCGCTGCTGCGCGAGGCGGCCGCCCCACCGCCGCCTCCCCGTCGCGCGACCAGGCCGTCGCGGGGCGCCAAGGAGCGCCGGCTGGCCGAGAAGAAGCGCCAGTCGCAGCGCAAGCGCGACCGCCGCGTCGACGGCGAGTAGCGGAACGGATCCCATGTCTCGTGTGTCACGCTGCTACTGGGTGACAGAATATGGAATCTGTCAGTCGATCGGTGTACTGTCACTCGGGTAACCCGACGTGAGAGGAAGACCGATGGACACCCGCACCCTCGGCAGCAACGGCCCCACCGTCTCCGCCCTCGGGCTCGGCCTGATGGGCATGTCCGACCTCTACGGTCCCGCCGACGAGGCCGAGAGCATCGCCACCATCCACGCCGCCCTGGACGCCGGCATCACCCTGCTCGACACCGGCGACTTCTACGGCATGGGCCACAACGAGATGCTGCTGCGCGACGCCCTGCGTGGCCGCAACCGGGACAACGCGGTGATCAGCGTCAAGTTCGGCGCCCTGCGCGACGTCGACGGCAACTGGATCGGCCACGACCTGCGACCCGCCGCGATCAAGAACTTCCTGGCCTACACGCTGCGCCGACTCGGCACCGACCACGTCGACATCTACCGCCCGGCCCGGCTCGCGCCGGACGTGCCGGTCGAGGACGTGATGGGCACCCTGGCCGACCTGGTCAAGGCGGGCCACATCCGGCACATCGGCCTGTCCGAGGTGAGCGCCGAGACGCTGCGCCGGGCACACGCCGTGCACCCCGTCGCCGACCTCCAGATCGAGTACTCGTTGATCTCCCGTGACCCCGAGGCCGCGATCCTGCCCACGGCCCGCGAGCTGGGCGTCGGCATCACCGCGTACGGGGTGCTGTCCCGGGGCCTGATCAGCGGCCACTGGACGCCGCAGCGCCAGACCACTGCCGACGACTTCCGCACCGACCTGCCCCGGTTCACGGGCGCGAACCTGGACCGCAACCTCGCCCTGGTGGACGCGCTGCGCGCCGTCGCCGAGGCGCGGGGCGTCACCGTGGCGCAGATCGCCATCGCCTGGGTGCTGTCCCGGGGCGAGACCATCGTGCCGCTGATCGGCGCCCGCCGCCGGGAGCGGCTGACCGAGGCGCTCGGCGCCGCGATGGTCACCCTGACCGAGGCCGACCTGGCCGCGATCGAGGCCGCCGTACCCTCCGACGCGGTCGCCGGCAGCCGCTACGGCGAGGCACAGATGGCGATGCTGGACAGCGAGCGGGCATGACCGTCCCGTCGTGGCGCGACCGCTCGCCCCGGGGGTCGCGCCACGACCGGCGGCGGCGTCAGGGAGGCTGGGACGATGAGCGACGCCACCGCCCTGACGGCTGACCGCATCCTCGACACCGCCGAGGAGGTGCTGCGCCGGTACGGCCCGGCGAAGGCCACCGTGCTCGACGTGGCCCGCGCGCTGAGCGTCAGCCACGGCAGCGTCTACCGGCACTTCGCCAGCAAGGCCGCGCTGCGCGAGGCGGTCGCCGAACGCTGGCTGGCCCGGGTGTCGACCCCGTTGATCGACGTCGCCACCGGCCCCGGGCCGGCCGCCGAGCGGCTGCGCCGGTGGCTGGCCGAACTGAGTGGCACCAAGCGGCGGATGGCCCGCGAGGACCCGGAGCTGTTCGACAACTTCCACCAGCTCGCCACGCTCTCCGAGGGGGCGGTCGCCAACCACCTGGAGGTCCTCGCCGGTCAGCTCAGCCTGATCGTCGCCGACGGGGTGGCCACCGGCGAGTTCACCGTGCCCGACCCGGCGGTGGCCGGCCGCGCGCTGCTCCAGGCCACCGCCCGCTTCCACCACCCGTCGCACCGACCGGAGTGGGACGAGCCGGGCCTCGACGACGATCTCGACGCGGTCGTCGCGCTGCTCCTCGACGGCCTGCGGGCCCGCCCGCGCTGACACCCCGTCCGCTAGGGAATGGCGGCGAGCAGCCGGTCGCGGAGCACAGCCGCGCGGTCGGCGAACCCGCGCTGCGCCGTCGCGTACTCGGCCCGACCCTCCGGCGTCTCCACCCGCACCGGCGGGTGACCCAGCGCCGCCAGGTCGTACGGGCTGGCCCGCATGTCCAGCGTGCGGATCTCGCGGGCCAACTCGAAACAGTCCGCCACCAGCTCGGACGGGACCAGCGGCGACAGTTTGTACGCCCACTTGTAGAGATCCATGTTGGCGTGCAGGCAACCCGGCTGCTCGTTCGCGTGCTGCGTCTCGCGGGTCGGGTTGAGCAGGTTCAACGGCCGGGCCGGCGGGGTGAAGAACCGGTACGCGTCGAAGTGGCTGCACCGCACCCCGCGCTCCTCGACGACCGCGGCGGTCCGCTCCGGGTCCAGCCGCAGCGGCCAGGCGTTGTGGCGCAGCTCCTCGCGGGTCTGCCGGTACACCATCGCCCATTCGTGCATCCCGAAGCAGCCGAAGTGCGGCGTCCGGCCCGCGGTGGCCGCCAGCAGCGAACGGATCCACGCGATCGAATCGCCGCGTCTGACGCGTACCCCCTCGGTGTCGAGGGTGACCCCGGCGGACGTGGCGCGGTAGTCCCGGCCGAACTCGGCCGGGTCGGCGTCGCGCAGCTCGACCCCCGCGCCGGGATGCCAGCGGCGTAGCTGGGCCGGCCGGTGCGAGTAGTAGGTGAAGAGGAAGTCCGCCACCGGATGCCGCTCACCCCGACGCCGCCGCGCCAGGTGCGGCGTCAGCCAGGCGTCCGCCCGCTCCTCGTGGGCCCGGCGGCGGGCCTGCCAGGTCGCCGCGTCGAGCACGGCAGGGGCGAGGGCGGCGGTCACGGAACTCAGGGTACGACCGCCGCCCGCACGCCGGTCAGGGCATCTGCACCCGGACGCCGGCGGAGAACACCCCGCTGCGCAGCTCGAGCTGCCGGGGCGGGTCCCGTCCGTCGACGGTGAAGACCAGCGGGAGCACCACCCGACTGCCCGCCGCCACCGGGTTGGCGAAGACGTCCCGGCCCAGGTTGGCCGCCCGGGTGGCCGACTCGTCCGTGCTCACCCACCGGTTGCCGGGCAGGTAGGCGCGTTGCAGCTGGCCGTGCCAGGGCTGCTGGGCCCCGGTGAGGTTGCGCACACCCACGGTGGCCTGACAGCTCCGCGCGCCCGGCGGGGGCGCGCTGGCTCCCGGGGCGGTGGCCGCGCTGCCCGCCGCGCCGCACGTCATCCGGTAGACGGTGAACTCGAACGCGGACTCCCGCAGCGGCACGCCCATCGGTCCGGAGACCCCGGTGCCCCGCCACGCGCCACTGGTCGGCTGCTTCTGCGTGTCGATCGACGAGACCTGCCGGGTCGCCGTCCAGCCGGCCGTGCCGATCACCCCGGCCAGGACCACCACCGCGCCGCCGACCAGCAGCCAGACCGGTGGGGTACGCCGACGTCGGCGCGGGCTCGGCGTCGCCGGACGCGGGTAGATCGTGCCGCGTCCACCGTCCGCCAGGGCGGCCGCGGTTATCCGTCGTCCGCGGCGGCCTCGCCGTCGACGCCACACCCAGGCCACCATGGCGCTGATCAGCAGCAGGATCCCCAACCCGGCCAGCAGCACCGGATACCGTCGCCAGGGTGGCGCCTCGGTGACCTCCGCCGCCGGTGCGGCGGCTGCCGCCTGCCAGGTGGCGGTGGCGCAGTCGTACGGCCGGCTGCCGTCACTGGTGAACGCGCACGCCGGCGCGGTCAGCGGCTGGCCCGGCGCGGTCGCGGTCAGGGCCGTGCCCAGTGTCGTGCTGCTGTGCGCCGGCAGCCGCAACCGCCACGTCACCTCGGCCGACCCGCCGGAGCGACTGGACCGTCCGCCCGCGCTGATCGCGGTCGCCGACGACCCGGACGGCAGCTCCTGACGGACCGTGGTGTCGACCGGCGAGTTGCCCACGTTGCGGACGTGGATCCGGTACCGCGGCGCCGGGCTGCTCTCCGGCGCGACCGCCACCGTGACCGGCGGCGGGGGCGCCGGCACGACCGCCCGGGTGGGCGTCGCCACCGCCGGTGGCGCCGATGGCGGCGTGGGCTCCGCGCTGGTCGCCCGCGCGGCCACCGGCACCGCCGATCCGACCGCCGTCGGCCCGGTCGTCGGCGGCGCGGCTGTGGGCGGCGGGACTGTTCGTGGCGTGCCGGCCGCCGCCGGTGGCACGGTCGGCGGTGGCGTGACGACCGCCGGTCGTGGCGCGGCCGCCGCCTCCGGGGCCGCCGCGGGCAGGGCCGGCACGGCGGCGAGGATGCCGAGGCAGTGTACGAACACTGCGAGGGCTCTGTGGTGTCGTGTCGATGCAGGCATACGAACGAACCTCCGGAGCCGACGCTAGGGCGGCCCGGCCTCCGTGCGGGTACGAAGTGCGGAATCCCGCCTCCGCCGTCCCGACCTGCGCTAGGGTGCCGCGCCGGTGACGGGTTGCGCACACCCGCCGGGCGTTGTGGCCGGTGGACGCGTTCGCGGGGCTAGATTGGCCGGGTGCGTATCGCTCGTTTCGCTCATGCCAAGGGAATGTCGTTCGGGGCCGTCGAGGGTGAACCGGAGGCCGGGCCGCAGGGCCTGACCATCGCCGAGATCGAGGGTCACCCGTTCGGCCAGCTCACCTTCAGTGGGGCCCGCTGGGCCCTCTCCGACGTCCGGCTGCTCTCGCCGATCCTGCCCAGCAAGGTGGTCTGCGTGGGCCGCAACTACGCCGACCACGCCGCCGAGCTCGGCAACGACGTGCCCAAGGAGCCGCTGCTCTTCCTGAAGCCGTCCACCTCGGTGATCGGTCCCCGGGACGCCATCCGGTTGCCGATCTTCTCCAAGCAGGTGGAGCACGAGGCGGAGTTGGCCGTCGTGATCGGCGCCCCGGGTGCCCGCCGGGCCGACCGCGCCGCCGCCGAACGCGCCATCTTCGGCTACACCTGCGCCAACGACGTGACCGCCCGGGACCTCCAGCGCACGGACGGGCAGTGGACCCGCGCCAAGGGCTTCGACTCGTTCTGCCCGATCGGGCCCTGGATCACCACCGGGCTGGACGTCTCCGACCTGGAGATCCGGTGTGAGGTCGGTCGCAACCCCGACGAGATGGAGGTACGCCAGCTCGGCCGGACGAAGGACATGGTCTTCGACGTGCCTGGCCTGGTGTCGTACATCTCGCACGTGATGACGTTGCTGCCCGGCGACGTCGTGCTCACCGGCACGCCGGCGGGGGTTAGTCCGCTCGTCGAGGGGGATACGGTCACCGTGCGGATCGAGGGCATCGGCGAGCTCAGCAACCCGGTGGTGCCCGTCGCCTGATCGGTCCGATGCCCCTGTTTCCGCAGCTCAAGGGTGGTTCGGGGGGATCGGATTTGGCCTGTCGGCACCGGGAGGGTAATGTTCACTCCCGGCGCCGCAAGGGGCCGATGGGGTATGGGGTAATTGGCAGCCCGACTGATTCTGGTTCAGTTAGTCTAGGTTCGAGTCCTGGTACCCCAGCGCAGCTGGGATTCGCGAGAATCCCGGACGCTGGATTCTGACGGAGTTCTCCTCCGTCCCCACGGGGGCGGAGGGCGGTCTTCGGAAGAGTGCAGCTCCTCCACCCGTTCGGGTGGGGGAGCGAATGTTGTTCTGGCCCCGTCGTCTAGCGGCCCAGGACGCCGCCCTCTCAAGGCGGTAGCGCCGGTTCGAATCCGGTCGGGGCTACATCGTGCACAGCCCGTCTCACTGCGGTGAGGCGGGCTGTTTCGTGTCCGCGGTCGGGTCTGGTCGCGGCTGGGTTTGTTCGCGGCCGGGTTGATCGACTCGGCTTGCAGGAAGGCGTGGTGTCCTGAGCCCGCTGATCGGCCGAGTTCACGGAACCCGAGTCGATCTGGGCGGTGGCACACGCGGCCGTTGCCCGTACCCCGTTCCCGCCCTCGCGGGCGGTGCCGCTAGACTACGAGCCGCACCGCCCGCGAGGGTGGTGAACAGGAAAGTTCTGGCCCCGTCGTCTAGCGGCCCAGGACGCCGCCCTCTCAAGGCGGTAGCGCCGGTTCGAATCCGGTCGGGGCTACAACCGAAGGCTCACCTCGCCCAGCGAGGTGAGCCTTCCTCGTTCCCACCCCTGGCCCGGCCTCCGCCCGCCCCCGGGGCCCGCACCGCCCCGGTGATCAAGAGGTTCGCGTCACCGAGACGGCGTGTCGTGACGCCAACCTCTTGATCACCAAGAACCCAGGCGGGCGGACCCCCGAGAACCGGCCCTGCCCCCGTTGATCATGAAGTTAGCGGCGCGACACGCCGACGCAGGTGGCGATAACTTCATGATCGACCGAAGGGGACGGACGGGGGTGGGGGAGAGGGCCGGGGGGTTAGAGGCCGGAGAGGCGTTGGCCGGCTCGGACCACGGCCATGGCGTGGCGTTCGCCGGGGCGGCGGCCGAGGCGTTCGATCGGACCGGAGATGCTGATCGAGGCGATCACCCGGCCGGTGCGGTCCCGGATCGGCGCGGAGACGCTCGCCACACCGGCCTCCCGCTCGGCGACGCTCTGCGCCCACCCGCGACGGCGTACCTCGGCCAGCGTGCGGCCGGTGAACTTGCTGCGCGGCAGCAGCGGCATCACCGCCTCCGGCGGCTCCCAGGCGAGCAGGATCTGCGCCGCCGAACCGGCCGTCATGGGCAGCACCGAACCCACCGGGACGGTGTCCCGCAGGCCGCTGGCGCGCTCGGCGGCGGCCACGCAGATGCGCTCGTCCGCGCGGCGCAGGTAGAGCTGGGCGCTCTCACCGGTGGCGTCCCGCAGCGCGGCGAGCAGCGGCTCGGCGGCGGTCAGCAGCACGTCCGGGGCGGCGTTGGCCAGCTCGCCGAGCCGGGGCCCGGGGCGCCAACGGCCCTGTGTGTCCCGGACCAGCATCCGGTGGATCTCCAAGGCCTGCGCCAACCGGTGTGCGGTGGCCCGGGGCAGCTTGGTGCGTTCAACGAGTTCGGCAAGGCTGGCGCCGTCGACACAGGCGGCCAGGATGACCACCGCCTTGTCGAGAACGCCGACACCGCTCATACTGTGTCCCACAAGCCGAAACTTACCTCCCAGAATTTAGGATGTCCAGATGGTGGGAGTCACTCCTGAGCCGAGGACCCTGGCCGAGAAGGTCTGGGACGCGCACGTCGTACGGTCCGCCGCCGGTGAGCCGGACCTGCTCTTCATCGACCTGCACCTGCTGCACGAGGTGACCAGCCCGCAGGCGTTCGACGGGCTCCGGCTCGCCGGGCGCCGGGTGCGTCGTACCGACCTGACCCTCGCGACCGAGGACCACAACACCCCGACCGGGTACGCCGATCCGGCGTTCCGGTCCCGCCGTGGTGACCTGCTCACCATCGCGGACCCGACGTCGCGTACGCAGATCGAGACGCTGCGCCGCAACTGCGCCGAGTTCGGGGTGCGACTGCACCCGCTCGGCGACGACAACCAGGGCATCGTGCACGTCATCGGCCCGCAGCTCGGGCTCACCCAGCCGGGCATGACGATCGTCTGCGGCGACTCGCACACCGCCACCCACGGCGCGTTCGGGGCGCTCGCCTTCGGCATCGGCACCAGCGAGGTGGAGCACGTGCTGGCCACCCAGACGCTGCCGCAGAGCCGACCGAAGACGATGGCGGTGAACGTCACCGGCCGGCTCGCGCCGGGCGTCACCGCGAAGGACCTGGTCCTCGCGCTGATCGCCCAGGTCGGCACCGGCGGTGGCCGGGGGCACATCGTGGAGTACCGCGGTGAGGCGATCCGCAACCTCTCCATGGAGGGGCGGATGACGATCGCCAACATGTCCATCGAGTGGGGCGCCAAGGCCGGCATGATCGCGCCGGACGAGACCACCTTCGCGTACCTCAAGGGTCGGCCGAACGCGCCGCAGGGCGCCGACTGGGACGCGGCGCTCAACTGGTGGCGGACGCTGCCCACCGACGAGGGCGCGCACTTCGACGCCGAGGTGACGCTGGACGCCAGCCGGATCACGCCGTTCGTCACCTGGGGTACCAACCCGGGGCAGGGCGCGCCGCTGAGCGCGCCGGTGCCCGACCCGGAGGAGTTCACCACCGACGCGGAGCGCGCCGCCGCCCGCCGGGCCCTGGAGTACATGGATCTGCGCCCGGGCACCCCGCTGCGGGAGCTGCCCATCGACGTGGTCTTCGTGGGCTCCTGCACGAACGGCCGGCTGGAGGATCTGCGGGCCGCCGCCGACGTGCTGCGCGGGCACCGGGTCGCCGACGGGGTCCGGATGCTCGTGGTGCCCGGCTCGGCCGCCGTCCGTGAGGCCGCCGAGGCCGAAGGGCTGGACAAGGTCTTCGCCGACGCGGGCGCCGAGTGGCGGTTCGCCGGTTGCTCGATGTGCCTGGGCATGAACCCGGACACGCTCAAGCCGGGGGAGCGCTCCGCCTCCACCTCCAACCGCAACTTCGAGGGCCGGCAGGGCCGGGGTGGACGTACCCATCTGGTGTCCCCGCCGGTCGCCGCCGCCACCGCCGTGGTCGGCCGGCTGGCCGCCCCCGCCGACCTGTAGAAGGGACCGACGAGATGGACAAGTTCACCACCCACACCGGTACGGCCGTGCCTCTGCGCCGGTCCAACGTGGACACGGATCAGATCATCCCGGCGGTGTACCTCAAGCGGGTGACCCGAACCGGCTTCGCCGACGGGCTGTTCAACGCCTGGCGGGAAGATCCGGCATTCGTGCTCAACGATGAAACCTATTCCGGGGCGTCGATCCTCGTGGCCGGGCCGGAGTTCGGCACCGGATCCTCGCGCGAGCACGCCGTCTGGGCGCTGCGGGACTGGGGCTTCCGCGCTGTGGTGTCCCCGCGCTTCGGTGACATCTTCCGCGGCAACGCACTCAAGGAGGGCCTGCTGCCGGTCGAGCTGGAATTGAAAGCCGTCGAGGAGTTGTGGGATCTCGTCGAGGCCGATCCGACCACGCCGGTGACCGTCGACCTGACCGCCCGACAGCTCCGGGCCGGGGACGCGACCTGGTCGTTCCCGCTGGACGACTTCAGCCGTTGGCGGCTGATGGAGGGCCTGGACGACATTGGACTCACCCTCCGACACGCCGCCGACATCGACTCCTACGAGGCCACCCGACTGCCGTTCCTGCCCTCGGTGGCATAGCCGTACGCCCACCCACACATCGGATTTCGCCCTCACCGGTCCAACCGGTGGGGGCGAATCCGTTACGACACAAGGGCTTTTTTCCGCCGAATGTTTGTGTCCAGGCACTACAGGGCATACGGTGCGCGCAGAATGGCTCGCGTCGAGTCAGTTGCACAATCGGGAGGAAGTCGTGAACAAGGCCGAGCTCATCGAGGCGCTCGCCGTTCGCCTGGGGGACCGGAAAACGGCGACGGCCGCGCTCGACGCGGTCCTCACTGAGGTCCAGGCGGCGGTCACCAAGGGCGAGAAGGTGGCGATCACCGGATTCGGAGCATTCGAAAAGCGTGTCCGTGGCGCACGAACAGCGCGCAACCCGCGTACCGGCGAGGCGGTGAAGGTCAAGAAGACATCTGTCCCGACCTTCCGTCCCGGCGCCGGGTTCAAAGAGATGGTGGCCAGCGGCAAGGTGCCGAAGGCCACGGTGGCGGCGAAGAAGACGGCGACCACCACGGCCAAGGCGACCGGCACCAAGGCCACCGGCACCAAGGCGACGGGCACCAAGGCCACCGCCACCAAGGCGGCGAGCAAGAAGACCGCTCCGGCCAAGGCGAGCAAGACCGCCACGGCGACCAAGGCGGCGAGCAAGAAGACCGCCCCGGCCAAGGCGAGCAAGACCGCCACGGCCACCAAGGCCGCCAGCAAGAAGACCGCCCCGGCGAAGAAGAGCGCCGCGGCCACCAAGTCGACCACGGCGAAGAAGACCACCGCGGCGGCGAGCAAGAGCACGGCGGCCAAGAAGGCTCCGGCGAAGAAGGCTCCGGCCAAGAAGGCGGCCAGCAAGCGCTGACCGACTGACCGAGCGACGAGGGGCGTCCACCGGGTGGTGGGCGCCCCTCGTGCGTGCCGGAACCGTTGACCCGACCGGACCGTACGCGCAGAATCGCCGTGCCGGTTCCCCCTTCGGACCGGTCCGTCGACGGGAAGTGGGGCGCCGGTGCGCTACCGCCAGCTCACCACCTCATCGCTCGCGTTGGGCGTCATCCTGCTCATCGACGTGCTGCGCGTCTGGCTACCCGGGATCATCACCATCTTCGGGCAGGCCGCCTCCACCCCCGCCGAGCTGATGGGCGCGTTCGCGCTCGGCTGGTTCGTCCTGGCGCTGGCCGCTCCGGCGCTGGTCCGCCGGGTCGGTGCCCGTCCGGTGACGGTCGTCGCGGCCGTGGTGCTGGCCGTGGCCCGTCTCGCCCTCACCGCGACCCCCGGCGGCCGTCCGCAACTCTGGTTGGCCAGCACGGGGCTGCTGGCCGGGCTGGTGTGGCTGGTCGGCGTCGCCGCCGGCACCGACCGTCCGGTGCCGGGGCTGGCGCTCGGGCTCGCGGTCAACGCCGTCGGTCACGCGCTGCTGGACACCTACGACCTCGTCTGGCGCGGCGGCTGGGCCGCTTGGCTGATCAGCGGCGTCGCGGTGGCGCTGTTCCTGCTCGACGCGGCCCTGCCGGCGGCGCCGCCCGGCCCCGCCGGTGCCCGCTCGTGGCTGCTGTTCGGGCCGACGCTGCTGCTGTCCGGCATGGTGGCTCTCGCGCCGGCCCTGGCGCAGGCCGGGATGTCGTACCTGGAAGCGGGTGGGTCGGTCGCCCGTTCACCGTTGTTCGGCCTGGCGCCGGTGCCGGTGGCGGTCGCCGGCTTTCTGCTGGCCGCCCTGGTGGGCCCGGCCCGGCGGTGGACCCGACCGCTCGGGCCGGTGGCCCTGCTGGCGGGCGCGGTGCTCTTCGCCCTCGACCGTGGCGACCTGCTGGTCGCGGCCATGCTGCTCAGCGCCGTCGGCCTCGGCGCCTGCCTGGCCCTGACCGACGGCGCGGGCCGTCCCGACAGCGCCGGTGCCACCGGCCGTCCCGGCAGCGCCGGTGCCGCCGGCCGCCCCGACCGGGTCGGGGCGGACGAGGTGGGCGACGGGCGGCGGGCGGCGGCCCGCCGGGGGTACGCGGTGGCCGCCGGCATGCTCGTCTTCGTGGTCGGCTCGATCGCTTACTACTCGGCCTACGACCTCGGCTACCCCAACGCCGCCGTGCCGGTGGTGGTGGCCGGGGTGGTCGCCGTGGTGGCCCTGACGGCCCGTCCCACCGGTCTGCGGCTTCCCGGACCGTTGGCGCCCCTGCCGACCACGGCCGTGGTGACCGTGCTGGCCCTGCTGGCACCGATCCTCGCCGAGGAACTTCCGGCTGCCAGCAACCGGGACGGCCCACCGCAGCGGCTGCGGGTGGTGGCGTACAACATCCGGATGGGCTTCGGGCTGGACGGCCGGTTCGACCTGGCCGGGTTGACCGCCGCCATCGACCGGCAGCGGCCCGACGTGGTGCTGCTCAGCGAGGTGGACCGGGGTTGGCTGCTCAACGGCGGCCACGACACGCTGGACCTGCTGTCCGACCGGCTGGGCATGCCGTACGTCTTCGGGCCGGCCGCCGACCCGGTGTGGGGTGACGCGGTGCTGAGCCGCTGGCCGGTGACCGCGCCACGGTCCCTGCCGTTGCCGGCCGTCGGTGCGCCGACCGGCGCACAGGCCCTCGCGGTGACCCTCGACCTCGGCGACGGCGTGCGTACCGCCGTGGTGAGCACCCACCTGCAGCCGCCGCCCGACCGGGGACCGGTGGTCCAGGCCCGGACGGTCGCCGACTTCGCCATCCGGTACGCGGCGGGCAACCCGCTCGTGGTGGCCGGTGACCTGAACACCGAGCCGGGGGACGAGGCGTTCGGGCAGTTCACCGCAGCGGGTCTCAAGGACGCGTTGGCGGCTGCCCGACCGTTGGCGACCAGCCCCGCCGACGATCCCCGTACGCAGATCGACCACGTCTTCGTCTCACCCGGTCTGACGGCGGCCGACCCGGTCGCGCCGCGCGGCGAGGCCAGCGACCACCTGCCGGTGGCGGTGACCCTCACGCTGCCGCCCGGTTAGCGGCGTTGTCCGGCGGGTCGGGGCGTCACAGGCGGTCGGTGCCGAGCAGTCGGTCGCCGGCGAAGGCGAGCAGCCAGCCGCCGCCCTTGGCGGTGGTGAAGTCCTCGTCGGCGCGGCCGGTCAACCGTTCCAGCGCACCGGGCAGCACCTTGCCCTGGCTGCACACCGCCACCTGTCCGCCGGCGCAGGCCAGTTCCAGCAGTTGGGCGGCGGTCGCCAGCGCCCGTTCGTCGCGCTGCTGGCCCGGCTGCGGCTCGTCCAGGTCGCCGCAGACCTCGATGGGCAGGTCGAGCAGCGCGGCGGCCGGGTCCAGGGTCTGTACGCAGCGGCGCGCCGAGGCCGACAGCAGCCGGGCCGGCCGGACCGTGGCGATCAGCGGTGCCAGCGCGTACGCCTGGGCCCATCCCTCGTCGTCGAGCGGCCGGGCGGTGTCCGGACCGGTCCAGGTGGCCCGCCGACCGGCGTGCCCGTGCCGGACCAGCGCGATCGTCGCGGTCACCGGCGGCAGCGCGGCGAACGCGGTCAGCACCTCGGCGTCGTGCGGGTAGCTGACCAGTCGGATCGCCTCGTCCACGGTCAGCCACCGCAGGTCGTCGACTTCGGTGCCCGGCTGGAAACCACCCTCGGCGACGGCGAGTATCGACCAGTAGTCGACCAGCTTGGCCTGCCCCTCGCTGCGGTAGCGCACCGACGGCAGCCGCACCTGCGGTACGCCCCGCACGTCGGCCTCCTCGGCCACCTCGCGGACCGCCGCGACGAGCGGGTGCTCGCCCTTCTCCAGCTTGCCCTTGGGCAGCGTCCAGTCGCCGTAGCGCGGGCGGTGCACGACGCAGACCCGGACACCGGCGTCGGTCGGTCGCCAGCAGACCCCACCGGCGGCCCGGATGCCCGTCATGGCAGCCATCGGGTCCGCCGTCGCCGGGTCGCCCGATGCCACGCGTCGGGGAACCGGGCCCGCATCCGGTGGACGGTGTCGCGTTCCCGCTCGGCCAGCCGCCCGGCGGTCACCGCCAACTCGTGGTCGTCGGGCCGCTCGGCGGCGAGGGCGAGCCAGGTCTCGGCGGCCACCGTGGCGTCCTGGTGCTCACCGAGCACGTCCTGGACCCGGGCCAGCGCGCGGGCCAGCCGACGCGCATCCCTGCCGACCGCCGGGAGGACGGCGGTGACCGCGTACCGGGCCTGTTTGCCCTGCTTGCGGACGGCGTGCCAGCGGTCGTCGGGCGCGAGCGGGTCGAGCCCGTCGACGCCGTCCGGGCCGGTGAGCTGCCGCCACGGGCGGGCCACCAGCTTGGGCAGCGTACGGGCCGCCGGGGTGGACGCCCGCCGGGTGAGCCGGGGCGCCCGGGCGGCCAGCACCAGGGCGTCCACCAGGGCCAGGTAGCGCGGGGAGCGTAGTGCCTCGTCGATGGCGGCGAGCGCCTGCCGCTGCCGCTGCGCGAGCGCGTCGTCAAGCCGGTCGACCGCGTCCGGGTCGAGCGGGCTGAGCGGGTCGGCGGTGGCGGTGCGCCGCAACCGTGCGCGCAGCACCTCGGCGTCGCGCGCCCCACCGAGCACCCCGGCCAGCCAGCGCAACTCGTCGCGCAGCGGACGGGCCCAGCTCCGGCGCACCAGGGGCCGGAAGGTCCGCAGGTCGCTGCGCAGCCGTCGGCAGGCCACCCGCATCTGGTGTACGGCGCTGTCGCCGCCGGTCGGGCCGCCCAGTCGTACCAGGGGATCGTTTGCCAGCAGCCGGCGGACCTCCTTGCGGACCGCTTCGGTGACCACGTCCCCGGCGCTCGGATCGTCGGCCAGCTCACCCGGCGCGACCAGGTCGGGTTCGCCCCGCGCCCCCGGCCCCAGGGCCCGTACGTGCTTCGGGGTGAACGCCCCGGCCCGCGCCCCGGCGTCGCGCAGCGCCGACCCGATGCGGCCCAACAACTCGCGGTCGCCGGCCCTGCGCTCCACCTCGACCTCGCGGAAGGTGCTCGTGACGGCCCCGGTGTCGTCGAGGACGCTCACCCGGTCGTCCACCACCTCGGCGAGCACCATGCCGTCCCCGGCGCACACCTCGTGGGCGTGCCGGACGGTGCGTACCACCGTCACCGGCGTCAGCGGCATGCCCCGGTGCAGCACGGTGACCAGCTCGACCAGCTCCGGCGGCGGCTGCCCGGCGGGCCCGGGGCGGGAGATCTCGTGCCGGACGCCGGGCGTGCCGGTGGGGAGCTTGACCGTCCACGGCGGCTCGTCCCCCTCGCGGTGGCGCAGGGACGCCCCGGCGCGGGCCAGCCGCAGGTCGACCGTGTCGAGGTAGCGGGCGACCAGCGTCGTTGGCGGCAGCACCCGGACCCGGCCGCCGACCGGTGCGGTGGCGGACAGGTCGGGCAGCACGAAGGTGTCGTCCACCTCGTACTTCTGCTCCTCCTCGACCATCAGCTCAGCCTAGGCGGTGATCGCTCAGCCGGCCGTGCCACCGACGCGGCGCAGCAACAGTTCCTGGAGATGCACGCGGGCCGCCTCGTCGCCGCCGGTACGCCGGGTCCAGGTGCCGTCGCCGGCCAGCTCGAACGCGTCGATGTCCGGGCTCATCGCGGCGGTCATGACATGGTCCAGCTCGGCCCGGGCCACCGGGTCGCTCACCTGCACCAGCGCCTCCACCCGCCGGTCCAGGTTGCGGTGCATGAGGTCGGCCGAACCCATCCAGAACTCGGCCTCGCCGTTGTTGCCGAACCGGAAGATGCGGGAGTGCTCCAGGAACCGGCCCAGGATCGAGCGGACCCGGATGTTCTCCGACAGCCCGGGCACGCCCGGCCGCAGTGTGCACATGCCCCGGATGAGCAGGTCGACGTGGACGCCGGCCTGGGAGGCCCGGTACAGCGCGTCGGTCACCTCCTCGTCGACCAGCGAGTTGACCTTGAACTGGACCAGGCCGGGCATGCCGAGGCGGACGTGCGCGACCTCCCGCTCGATGCGTTCGATCAGCCCGCTGCGGATGCCCTGCGGGGCGACCAGCAGCCGCCGGTACGCGGTCTGCCGGCTGTAGCCGGTCAGCACGTTGAACAGGTCGGTGAGGTCCGCCCCGATCTCCGGGTCGGCGGTGAGCATGCCGAAGTCCTCGTACAGTCGGGCGGTCTTGGGGTGGTAGTTGCCCGTGCCGATGTGGCAGTACCGGCGGATCTGGTTGCCCTCCTGCCGGACCACCAATGCGGTCTTGCAGTGCGTCTTGAGCCCGACGAGGCCGTAGACGACGTGACAGCCGGCGCGTTCCAGGGTGCGGGCCCAGCCGATGTTCGCCACCTCGTCGAAGCGCGCCTTCACCTCGACCAGCACCACCACCTGCTTGCCGGCGGCGGCCGCGTCGACCAGGGCGTCCACGATCGGCGAGTCGCCGCTGGTCCGGTAGAGGGTCTGCTTGATGGCGAGCACGTTCGGGTCGGCGGCGGCCTGCTCGATGAAGCGCTGCACGCTCGTCGCGAACGAGTGGTACGGGTGGTGCACCAGGATGTCCCCGTCCCGCAGCGTGGCGAAGACGCTGCGCGGCACCTCGCCCTCGGTGAGCCGGGGGTGCGTGGCCGGTACGAACGGCGGGTCCTTCAGGTCCGGGCGGTCGGCCTCGCCGTACACCTGCCAGAGCGCGGACAGGTCCAGCAGGCCGGGCACCCGCAGCACGTCCTGGTCGTCCATGTCCAGTTCGCGGACGAGCAGTTCCAGCATGTGATCGGAGATGGACGCGGCGACCTCCAGGCGTACCGGCGGGCCGAACCGGCGCCGGGCCAGCTCCCGTTCGAGGGCCTGGAGCAGGTCCTCGTCGCGGTCCTCGTCGACCTCCACCTCGGCGTTGCGGGTCACCCGGAACAGGTGGCACTCGACCACCTGCATGCCGCTGAACAGCTGACCCAGGTGCACCGAGATCAGGTCCTCGACCGGCAGCATCCGGACGCCCGGCTGGTCCCGGTCGACGCGTACGAACCGCGGGACGTTGTTGGGCACCTTCACCCGGGCGAACAGCTCGGAGCCGCCGTCCGGGTCGCGGACGGCCACCGCCAGGTTCAGCGAACGGCCCGAGATGTACGGGAACGGGTGCGCCGGGTCCACCGCGAGCGGGGTGAGAACCGGGAAGATGTGCTCCCGGAAGTAGGTGCGCAGCCGCTCCCGCTCGGGGTCGCCGAGGTCACCCCAGCGCAGGATGCGGACGTCCTGCTCGGCCAGCCGGGGCAGGACGTCGTCGACGAAGCAGGCGGCGTGCCGGGCGACCAGCTCGGCGGTCCGCTCGGCGATCAGTTCGAGCTGCGTCCGCAGGGGGAGGCGGTCGCCTCCGCGTACCGGCAGGCCGGCGGAGAGCCGCCGCTTCAGGCCGGCGATCCGCACCATGTAGAACTCGTCCAGGTTGCTCGCGAAGATCGCCAGGAACTTGGCCCGCTCCAGCAGGGGAGTGCGCTGGTCCTCGGCGAGGGCGAGCACCCGCGCGTTGAAGTCGAGCCAGGACAGCTCCCGGTTGAGGAAACGGTCCTCCGGCAGCGGGGCCGGCGCCGGTTCGTCGTCCTCGGCAGAGGGCGCGGCCGGCTGGATGCCGCCGGCCGCCGGGCCGTCCGTCTCGGTGGTCGACACGGCGGGGTCGAGGACCTCGTCCAGGCCGGAGGAGGCCCCTCCCGGGTCGTCGGCGAGCGTGTCGGCGCGGGCGGCGCCGGCCCGTTCGGCCCGGGACGGGCGGAAACGGCCGTCGGTGCCGCGGATGCGGGCGCCGTTGCGGGGGTCGGTGGCGGGTGGGGTGACCGGGTGCTCGCGAGGGGTGCTCACCCGCTCATAATCACCCGATTCGAGTTAACGCAAAATGAACTTGGGCCCGCCAGCTCAGTTCATCGTCGGCAATGTCACCCGGACGACCTCGCCGTCGGGATCGGTGTCGATCCGCACCCGCTGGCCGAGCCGGAGCAGCCGCAGGCCGGAGGCGTCGAACGCCCGGGCGGGAAAGCGCAGCTCGGTGCCGTCGTCGAGCAGCAGCACGCCGCTGCGTGTCGCCGCGTCGTAGCTGGCCACCGTGCCCTGCATGCTGGCACCGTACACCGCCGGATCGGCTCGTGGCGGGCGGCGGCTCAGCTCGTGACCCACGCCGGGTTCGCCGTGGCGAGCAGCGCGGCCGTGCGCGGCCCCAGCCCCAGGCGGGCGGCGGCGGCCAGGTCCCCGGCGGTGTCCACGTCGCGTCGCAGGCTGGGCCAGTCGTCGGTCAGCGGCACTGCCCCGCTCGCCTCGTGCGCCACCGCCGAGCCGACCCCGAACCGCGGGTCGAGGTCGACGTCCGGCGGCGCGGCGAGCAGCACGGTTCCGGTGCCGGGCGCGTCCGCGACGAACCGGCGTACCCCCTCGGGGCCGTGCCGCGCCGCGAGCAGCGCGGCGGCCAGGTCGTCCGGGCGCAGCGCCGGCAGGTCGGCGGTGAGCCCGGCCACCCACCGCGCCGAGGTCTGTGCCGCGCCGTGCCGGAACGCGGCGTTCAGGCCGGCGTCCGGCAGGTCGGCGACCGTCCGCGCCCCGGCGGCCCGGGCCGCCGTCGCCACCCGCTGGTCGTCGGTCACCACCAGGACCTCGGCGACCGCCGGGCAGGCCAGCACCGCCCGCAGGGTGTCGGCCGCCAGGGCCAGTGCCAGCTCCTCGTGGGGTACGCCGGGCAGCGCGCCCCGCAGCCGGCTCTTGGCCACGGTCAGACGCTTCACCGGCACCACCGCGGCCCACCTCGGCTGACTCACGTCCGCAATCCTGCCAGCCGGACGGCGGGACCCTCGCTGGCCGTACCGGGGGCGAGCAGGCATGATTTCCGCTGCGGGTGTCGCGGGCGGGGCCCGCGCGGTGGGTCGGGGCGCGACGAGGAGGCACAGTGGCACGGCGGAGGCTGGGGTTCTGGCAACGGTTCGCCGTGGGGCTGGTCAAGCCGGTGATGACCGTCTGGACCCGGCGTACCTGGCGGGGCCAGGAGCACCTCGCCCGGGACGGCGGCGTGATCATCGTGGCGAACCACATCTCGCACGCCGATCCGCTGGTGTCCGCGCACTTCATCTACGACTCCGGCCGGTGGCCGCAGTACCTGGGCAAGGCCAGCGTGTTCCGGGTGCCGGTGGTCGGCTGGATCCTGCACCGGTGCCGGCAGATCCCGGTCGAGCGGGGCAGCGTGGAGGCGGTCCGTTCGCTGGACAAGCTGGTCGCCGCGCTCGACGAGGGCGGCGCGGTCGTGATCTACCCGGAGGGCACCACCACCCGGCAGCCGGAGCTGTGGCCGATGAAGGCCAAGACCGGTGCGGCCCGGCTGGCGCTGGCCACCGGAGCGCCCGTGGTGCCGCTGGTGATGTGGGGACCGGAGCGGATCTTCGACCCGCGGACCAGCCGGCTCAACCCACGCCCCCGGATCCCGGTCACCGTGGTGGCCGGCGACCCGGTCGACCTCAGCCGCTGGGCGGACGCGCCGCCGACCCGGGAAACCCTCGAAGAGATGACGGACGCCATCATGCTGCGGCTGCGGGACATGCTCGCCGAGATCCGTGGCGGCACCCCGCCGCCGCTGTGGGCACGACCGGCCCGGCCGTCCGTCGAGCGGCGTCAGGGCGAAGCGGCATGAGCGGCCACGTCGCGGTGCTGGGCGCCGGCTCCTGGGGCACCGCGTTCGCCAAGATCCTGGCCGACGCGGGCCGGGACGTCACGGTGTGGGCCCGCCGGGCCCCGGTGGCCGAGAGCATCCGCACCGAGCGTCGCAACCCGGAGTACCTGCCGGACCTGCTGCTGCCGGCCGGGGTCACCGCCACCACCGACGCCGCCGAGGCGATCACCGACGCCGAGGTGGTGGTGCTGTCCGTGCCGTCGCAGACGCTGCGCGGCAACCTCGCCGAGTGGGCCGGGCACCTGCACCCGGACTCGACGCTGGTGTCGCTGATGAAGGGCATCGAACTCGGCACCACCAAGCGGATGAGCGAGGTCATCGTGGAGACCGCCGGGGTGGCCGCCGACCGGGTGGTGGTGGTCTCCGGCCCGAACCTGGCCCCGGAGATCGCCGCCGAGCAGCCGGCCGCCACGGTGGTGGCCGGCACGAACGCCGCCCGGGCCACGCTGGTGCAGTCGTCGATCCGTACGCCGTACCTGCGCCCGTACACGAACGACGACGTGATCGGCTGCGAGCTGGGCGGCGCGGTCAAGAACGTGATCGCGCTGTCGTACGGCATCGCCACCGCGATGGGCTTCGGCGACAACACCCGGGCCATGCTGATGACCCGGGGGCTGGCCGAGACGGCCCGGCTGGGCGTGGCGCTCGGCGCGGACCCGATCACCTTCGCCGGCCTGGCCGGCATGGGCGACCTCGTCGCCTCCTGCTCGTCCCCGCTGGCCCGCAACCGCACCTTCGGCGAGCACCTGGGCCGGGGCGAGACGCTGGAACAGGCCCAGGCCGCCACCCGGCAGACCGCCGAGGGCGTCAAGAGCTGCCTCGCGATCCGTGACCTGGCAAGGGCGCACGGCGTCGAGATGCCGATCACCGAGCACGTCGAGCGGATCTGTCACGAGGGGATGGACCCGCGCCTCGCTGTCCAGGCGCTGATGAGCCGCACCGCCAAGCCCGAGTCGTACGAGTGAGGACCTGATGAGCGAGTGGGGAGACAGCACCCGCTGCGTACGCGCCGGCCTGCCGGAGCCGGCACCGGGTGACCCGTTCCTGCCCGGGCCGGTGTTCGCCGCGCCGTACCACCTCGACCCGAGGCAGGGGCCGGACGCGTCGCCGAACGGCTACGGTCGCCCCGACAACCCGACCCGGCGGCTGTTGGAGGCCGCGGTGGGCGAGTTGGAGGGCGGGGACTGCCGGGTCTTCGCCAGCGGTCAGGCCGCCATCACCGGGGCGCTGCTCACCCTGCTGCGCCCGGGGGACACCGTGGTGCTGCCCGCCGACGGGTACTTCCCGGTGCGGGCGTTCGCCACCGACGTGCTGGAGACGATCGGCGTACGGGTGCTCCTCGTGCCGACCGTCGGCCCGTACCCGTCGTTCGAGGGCGTCCGGCTGGTGCTGGTGGAGACCCCGGCCAACCCCGGCCTGGACGTGGTCGACGTGGCCGCCCTGGCGGAGCGGGCGCACGCCGCCGGCGCTCTGCTCGCGGTCGACAACACCACCGCCACCCCGCTCGGGCAGCGTCCGTTGGACCTCGGGGCCGACCTGGTGGTGGCGTCCGGCACGAAGGCGCTCACCGGCCACTCCGACCTGCTGCTCGGCTACCTGGCCAGCCGGTCCGCCGAGGTGCTGGAGGCGGTGACGCGGTGGCGTACCAGCACCGGTTCGGTGCCGGGCGCGTTCGACGCCTGGCTGGCCCACCGGTCGCTGGCGACCCTGGACCTGCGGCTGGCCCGGCAGAGCGCGAACGCCGCCGCCGTCGCCGACCTGCTGGCGGCCCGTCCGGACGTGACCGGGCTGCGCTGGCCGGGGTTGCCGGACGATCCCGCGTACCCGGTGGCCTCGACGCAGATGCGCCGGATCCCCGGGGTGCTGTCGTTCGACCTGGGTGACGCCGAGCGGGTCGCCCGCTTCGTCGAGGCCGCCCGGCTGGTGGCGGCCGCCACCTCGTTCGGCGGTCTGCACACCACGGCGGACCGGCGGGCGCAGTGGGGCGACGACACCGCCCCCGGCTTCGTCCGGCTCTCCTGTGGGGCCGAGGACCCGGCCGACCTGGTGGCTGACATCGCCGCCGCGCTGGACGCCAGCGCGGGGGCCTGAGTGGAGTCACCCCCGATCGACCGGTCCGCCCTGGTGGCCCGGCTGCGCGCCGCCGGCTGCGTGTACGCCGAGGACGAGGCGGAGTTGCTGCTCGCCGCCACCGCCGACCCGGCGGCCCTCGCCGAGCTGACCGACCGTCGGGTGGCCGGCGAGCCGCTGGAGTACCTGCTCGGCTGGGCGGAGTTCTGCGGCCTGCGGATCGCCGTCGACCCGGGGGTCTTCGTGCCGCGCGGCCGGACGGCCCTGCTGGTCGACGTGGCGGTCGAGCTGACCGGTACCGACCCCGCCGTGGTCGACCTCTGCTGCGGCTCCGGGGCTGCCGCCGTCGCGCTGGCGCACCGGCTCGCGCCGCGCTGGTTGGCCGCCGCCGACATCGACCCGGCGGCGGTGGCGTGCGCCCGGCGCAACCTCGCCGGGCTGACCGCCGAGGTGTACGAGGGTGATCTGTTCGCCCCGCTGCCGCAGCGGTGGCGGGGGCGACTCGATCTGGTGGTCGCCAACGCCCCGTACGTGCCGACCGACGCGGTGGCCCTGATGCCGCCGGAGGCACGGCTGCACGAGGCCCCGGTGGCGCTCGACGGCGGGCCGGACGGGCTCGCCGTGCTGCGCCGGGTGGGCGTCGAGGCGGCAACCTGGCTGGCCCCAGGCGGCCACCTGGTGGTGGAGGCCGGAGAAACGCAGCTGGACGCCCTCTGCGCAACCTTCCGCACGGCCGGCCTGATCCCCAACGTCCACCACGACGAGGACCGAGACGCGACAGCAGTAACAGCCCACCGCCCCCGCTGACCCGTCCCGCGATCTTGCACTTTCGGTGGTCGAGGTGTGGCTATACGTGCCTTTTGTCGGCACAGAAAGTGCAAGATCGCGGGGATCCTGGGTCGGGAGGGGGCGGGGCGTGGCGGGGGAGCGGGGTTGGCACTAGCCTCGGCTCACACTCACGAGGGCGGGAGGCGGTTGCGGTGGGCAGCGCAGGAGTGCCGGTGGTCGTCGGTCTGGACAACGGCGGCACCAGCAACAACGCCACCGTCCTGACGGTGGACGGCCGCTTCCTGGTCGACGGCCTGCTGGAGATCCCCAGCGAGGTGCAGGCCGGCCCGGAGGCGGCGATCGAGGCGCTGGCGCGGGCGCTCGACGGGGCGTTGGCGCAGACCGGTGTGCCCCGCGAGCTGGTCCGCGCGGTCGGGCTCGACACACCCGGTCCCGCCAGCGCCACCGGCGTCATCTCCTCGCGCGGCTCGACGAACTTCTCGCAGCCGGCCTGGCGGGGCTTCGACGTGCGGGGCGCGCTGGA
The DNA here is from genome assembly GCF_049315225.1 of Micromonospora sp. WMMD729. Lineage (NCBI taxonomy): Bacteria > Bacillati > Actinomycetota > Actinomycetes > Micromonosporales > Micromonosporaceae > Micromonospora > Micromonospora sp. WMMD729. Next base: position 1,179,952 of record NZ_CP186059.1, read on the forward strand.
GCGGCGGCTCGGCCTGCCGGTGATCTACCACAACGACGGCAACGCCGCCGCGCTCTACGCCCACCACGTGCACTTCGGCGCCGAGGCGATGACCCGGTCGTCGGTCTCGGCGATCGTCGGCACGGGTCTCGGTGGCGGGGTGGTCGAGGGCGGCAAGGTGATCGCCGGCGCCGCCGGCATGGCCGGCGAGCTGGGTCACGTACACATCCCGCTGGGCGGCCTGCTCGGCCCGGAGCAGTCGGAGCCGACCTGCGCCTGTGGTTTCACCGGCGACGTCGAGAGCGTCGCGTCGCTGACCGGCATCGAGCGCAACCTGCTGCCGTACTGGCTGACCCGGTATCCCGACCACCCCCTCGCGGCCGAGCCGGTCGCCCGGGCGGCGAAGCTGGTGCGCGGCTACGGCGAACGGGGGGACGCGCTGGCCCGGGACCTCTTCACCCAGCAGGCGGTGGCGCTGGGCCGGCTGTTCACCCTGGCGGCTAACTTCACCGACCCGCACGCGTACTTCGTCGGAGGCGGCGTGGTGGAGGCCGCGCCGGCGTTCCGGGACTGGTTCCTGGCGACGGTCCGCGAGCACACCGTGCTCCGTGCGGAGCAGGCCGCCGTCGCCACCTTCGCGCTGGTGCCCGACCGGGACATGGCCGGCGCCCGGGGCGTGGCGATCGCCGCCCTGGAGGCGGTACGTGCCGCGCCGGAGCCCCGCCCGCTGGTCGCCTGAGCCCACCCCGGCCCGACCGCGCCCCGCGTTCCGGGCGCTGTCAGCCCGGTCGGCGGGGCGCGGACGCGTGCGTCGCGGTCAGCGGCGCGGTGGAGCCTGGGCGAAGGCGGCCCAGGCCGCCGGCGGGAACAGCAGGGCCGGGCCGGCCGGGTCCTTGGAGTCGCGGACCGCCACCAGTCGGGGGATCGTGGCCACCTCCACGCAGGCTCCCTCGTCGCCGCTGCGGCTGCTCTTGCGCCACGCCGCCGCGGCCAACGCCGCTGTGATCGTCGGTGTCATCGGTCTCCTACCGTCCCTTCAGGACTGACAGGAGCATCGCCCGGCTGTCCGCCGGACTGAGCGCCACGCTGCGCAGATGCTCCATGATCTTGGTGCAGGTACGCGTCTCGCCCGCCCGGTCGAGGATCATCTGACCGGCGACGGTCTCCACCGACGCGATGATCGGGTCCTCCGGGTCGGCGAACTCCAGGATGTGCAGCGAGCCACGGGTGCCCCGGTGGTAGCCCGCCGACAGGGGAATCACCTGGACGGTGATGTTCGGCAGCTCCGCCATCTTGACGAGGTGCCGCAGCTGCCCGTCCATCACCGACTCGTCGCCCACCGGGCGCAGCAGCGCGCCCTCGTCGATGATCGCGTCGAGGATGGGCGGGGTGTCGGCGGTGAGCCGTTGCTGGCGGTCGAGCCGGACCTTGACCCGCTGTTCCACCAGTTCGTCGCCCAGGGTGTGCGGGCCGCCGCGCATCACGCCGCGGATGTAGTCGGCGGTCTGCAACAGGCCGGGCACCACCGACGGCTCGAAGTTGGCGATGGCGGTGGCCTCCGCCTCCAGGGCGATGAAGTCGATGGTGCCCGGGGCGAGCAGGTACGAGTACGACACCCACCAACCCGGCTTGCGCGCGTCCTTGGCGAGCTGGACCGCGGCGGCCACCTCCTCGGCCTCCACCCCGTACGAGGTGAGCAGGGCGCGCACGGTGGCCGGGCTGATCAGTGTCTGGGCGTTCTCGTAGCGCGAGAGGGTGCTGCGGGTGCTGTTGATCTCGTCTGCGGCGGACTCCAGTGTCAGCCCGGCAGCTTCGCGGAACTGGCGCAGGGCGATGCCGAGTCGGCGGGCACGGGCGGTCTTGGGAGCCATGCATCGATGGTCGCACACATTTACGGGAACGGGTACATGAGAGAAGGCCGATGAGAGTTGCATTCATGGCTGTAGACGTGTCAATCTGTTATCGCGTCCTCACCGCCGGTTGTCGTGGCGACGGTGGTGGTGAGCGACCGGAGGGGATAGGGCGCGCGGCGATCGGGTTTCTCCCCCGTACCCGATCGCCGCGTGCCGCCCATGTCCGCCAGCCGGAAGGAGACGACGTGCGTACCGGTCCGAAGTCTCCGCCTCCGCCCCGCGGGGGCCGGCGATGACCCGCTTCCTGGTCGTGCTCACCGACGTGCGTCCCGTCGAGGGCGTCGAGCGCAACGAGCGCGAAGCCCCCGAGCGCCGCCGCCAGGTGGTGGGCGCGAGCAGCCGGGAGGCCGCCGACCGGATCGCCGGGGCCTTCATGGCGCTGGGCATGGTCCGGGCCGGCCGGCAGCGGGTCAAGGTGATCGCCGTCGGGCGGCGGCACGCCCGGGACTGATTCGACCGCAACATTCCGTCACGCACCGTATATCCTCTGCTGACCGTTTGCCGTGTCGCCTCGGGGCTCGCCGGGTATCGCCGCGCCTGATCGCCACGCACAGTAAGGTCAACCGGGTGAGCGCCACCGGCGAGCACGACCAGCCGCAGTCGCGTACGAAGAGGTGACCGGAGTGACCACCCCAGGCAAGACCCGCGTGGCGATCGTCTTCGGCGGCCGCAGCCCGGAGCACGGCATCTCCTGCGTCAGCGCCGGCAGCGTGTTCGGTGCCCTCGACCCGGACGAGTACGAGGTGGTGCCGGTCGGCATCACCCGCGCCGGCCAGTGGGTGCTGACCAGCGGCGATCCCGCCCAGCTCGCCATCAACGCCCGCCAGCTTCCGGAGATCACCGCCGAGTCCGGCGCGGACATCGTGCTGCGCGCCGATCCCACCGGCAACGGACTCATGGTGCTCGACCCGACGGAGGGCCCCCGGGCGCTGGCCGACGTGGACGTGGTCTTCCCCGTGCTGCACGGCACGTACGGCGAGGACGGCACCATCCAGGGCATGCTGGAGATGGCCGGCATCCCCTACGTGGGGGCGAACGTCTTCGCCTCCGCGGCGGCGATGGACAAGGAGTTCACCAAGAAGCTCTGCGCGATCGAGGGCATCCCGGTCGGCCCGTACGCGGTGCTGCGCAACGGGATGACGCTCGGCGAGCAGGACAAGAAGCGGCTCGGCCTGCCGGTCTTCGTGAAGCCGTCCCGCGCCGGTTCCTCGTTCGGCATCACCCGGGTCACCGACTGGGCGCAGCTGGACGAGGCGGTCGCCACCGCCCGGCAGTTCGACCCCAAGGTCATCATCGAGGCCGCGATCGTCGGCCGCGAGGTCGAGTGCGGCGTGCTGGAGGGCGAGGCCGGTGGCACCCCGGAGGCGTCCGTGCTGGCCGAGGTGCGGGTCGTCGCCGACCACGACTTCTACGACTTCGAGGCCAAGTACCTCGACGACTCCTGCGAGTACGACATCCCGGCCGGTCTGCCCGACAAGGTGACCCGCCAGGTGCAGGAGTACGCCGTGCGCGCGTTCACCGCGCTGGACTGTGCGGGCCTGGCCCGGGCCGACTTCTTCGTCACCCCCGAGCTGGACGTCTACCTCAACGAGATCAACACCATGCCCGGGTTCACCCCGACGTCGATGTTCCCCCGGATGTGGGCGGCCTCCGGCCTGGAGTATCCCAAGCTGGTCAACCGCCTGATCCGTACCGCCCAGCGGCGCGGCGTCGGCCTGCACTGAGCCGCCACCGTCGCGTGGCCCGATGCCCGGGCCACGCGACGGAGCGTCAGCCCTGGCAGCCGGCCGGGATGGCGCCGCCCGAGGGCACCGACGCCACGATGGCGCTGGAGATCGGCGCGGCCCACTGCAACGGCTGCGGGTAGGTACGCGGGACGCGCAGCGTCACCGGCGTCTCCCGGTCGACGGTGGTGAGCACCGTCACGTCGGTCTCCTCGACCGGGTGCCAGCAGACCCGGTTGACCACCCAGACCTCGTCGGTGGCCGGGATGGCCGGCTCGGTGCCGCCGCACGCCACGGTGAGCGCGGGGTCGCCGTACGCGGCGTTCTGCTCCGGGCCCGCCGTGACCGGACGCTGGGTCAGGTCACGGATCGTCGGCGGGAGCTGGGAGAGCAACGCCCGGCAGACCGTGGCCGGACGCTCGGCCAGCGCCGGCGCGGCCATCTCGACCGGCGCGCTGGACTGCGCCCGGGCGGTGCTCGCCGACGGGCTCGGTGCGGCGGCCGGCGTGTCCGGGGCGAGCTTGGTGAAGGCCAGCACGGCCACCAGCAGCGTCACCGGCAGGGCGATCACCGTGGCCAACAGGGCCGCTCCCCGGACGGTCCGGTCCCGTCCGGCCGGCGCGTCGACGGCCGGACCGGCGTCCGCGCGGGTACCGTCGGCCGGCTCGGGCGAGGTGTCCGCCGGCTTCCCCTTGCCGTCGTCGTCCAGCGCCGCCGAGGGGGTCGTCATCTCGTCCACTTACAGCCGCACCACCGAACACGTGAGGGTGCGGGTGATGCCGGGCACCATCTGCACCTTGCTGACGATGAGTTTGCCGAGCTCGTCGACGGTGTTCGCCTCGGTGAGGACGACCACGTCGTACGGGCCGGTGACGGCGTCGACGCGTACCACGCCGGCGATGTCCGCGATGAGACCCGCCACGTCGCGTGCGCGGCCGACCTCGGTCTGGATGAGGATGTACGCCTGTACCACGACTCGACCTCCGTCCGTCGCCGCCCGAAGGCGGCCCGAAGGGTGAAACTACCTTACGGACCAGGTCTGATCCCTATCGGTGGTCAAGGAGCAGCGGTGAGCGAGCGCGGCGGTGCCGGGCAGAACGGGTCGAACGCCGGCAGTGCCGCCAGCGTGGCCGGGATCGGCGAGTTCGGGCTGATCGGGCGGGTCACCGCCCGCCTGTCGATGGGTCCGACGACGGTGCTCGGGCCGGGTGACGACGCGGCGGTGGTGGCCGCGCCGGACGGCCGGGTGGTGGCCTGCACGGATGTGCTGGTCGACGGGCGGCATTTCCGGCGGGACTGGGGGTCGGCGCGCGAGGTCGGTCACCGGGCCGCCGCCGCCAACCTGGCCGACGTCGCGGCGATGGGCGCCGTGCCGACCGCCCTGCTGGTCGCCCTCTGCATGCCGGCCGATCTGGAGACGAGCTGGGCCGAGGAGCTGGCCGACGGGTTGGCCGCCGAGGCCGCCACGGTCGGCGCGAGCGTGGTCGGCGGGGACATGTCGTCGAGCCCCACCCTGACCATCGCGGTCACCGCGCTGGGCGACCTCGGCGGCCGGGCGCCCGTGGTGCGCTCCGGCGCCCGGCCGGGCGACGTGCTGGCCCTGGCCGGTCGCATCGGGTACGCGGCGGCCGGGCTGACCGTGCTAAGCCGGGGCTTCCGTACTCCCCGGCTGCTGGTCGAGGCGTACCGCCGGCCGCAGGTTCCCTACCCGGCCGGGCCGCAGGCCGCCCAGCTCGGCGCGACCTCGATGATCGACGTCTCGGACGGGCTCCTCGCCGACCTGGGGCATGTGGCGCGGGCCAGCGGGGTGGCGATCGACGTGCGCCGCGACGCCTTCGAGGTGCCCCGGCAGATGGCCGACGCCGCGCAGGCGCTCGGTGTCGACCCGTACACCTGGATCCTGGCGGGTGGCGAGGACCATGCGCTGGCCGCGACCTTCCCCCCGACGGTGGCCTTGCCGCCGCAGTGGCGTCCCATCGGCATGGTGACTGACGGTGTCGGGGTGACCGTCGACGGCGGCGCCTACGAAGGGCCTCGGGGCTGGGACCACTTCCGATGAGGCCACTGCGGCGGCCGTACCCTGGACACCGTGAGTGAGATTGAGATCCGGCGGGTGCGGTTCGACGCGCCGGTGGCGCAGCAGTTGATCAAGGCCGCCCTGGCCGACCTGGCCGCCCGGTACGGGGGCACCGGCGACGAAACCCCGGTGGCGGCGACCGAGTTCGAGCCGCCGAACGGCGCGTTCCTCGTCGCCTACCTGGCCGGTGAGCCGGTCGGCTGCGGCGGCTGGCGCAGCCACGGCCCGGACACCGCCGAGCTGAAGCGGATGTACACGGCCCCGGCGGCCCGGGGGCGTGGTGTGGCGCACACGGTCCTCGCCGCCGTCGAGCGCTCGGCGCGCGAGCAGGGCCGCAAGCGGATGGTCCTGGAGTGCGGGGACAAGCAGCCCGAGGCGATCGCCATGTACACGTCCGCCGGTTACGAGCGGATTCCGAACTTCGGCTTCTACAAGGACGCCGAGGGTTGCGTCTCCTTCGGCCGCACGCTCTGAGCGACGACCGTCAGGATGGTCGCGGACACGACAGAGCCGGCGGGCCGCAGGGCCCGCCGGCTGAGCCGAACGAGAAGAGTCGCTGCTGCCGCGTCAGGCGCGGGTGACCTTGCCGGCCTTGATGCACGAGGTGCAGACCTGCAGCTTCTTGGTGTTGCCACCACCGGCCGGGGTGCGCACCGACTGGATGTTCGGGTTCCAGCGGCGGTTGGTCTTCTTCTTGGACCAGGGCACGTTGTGGCCGAAGCCCGGTCCCTTGCCACAGACGTCGCACACGCTAGCCACGGGATACTCCTGGGATTGAAACGTTCATGAGGTCGCCGGCAGGTGCTGCCCGGGCAACCGCGTCAGCCTACCCGATGCCCCGCCGGGGTGACCAACCGCCCTGACCGGGGGCTGGCTCCGGCGGCCACTGTACCTGGCAGGCGGAACCCGCCCGGCCGGGTGGGCAGGGTGGGCCGGTCGGACGCCGGTCAACCGGACACGCCGGACGAGTCCGACGCGTGTCGGTGCGCGCCAGTAGGCTTCTGCCGTGCTGGACACCCTCGACGCCGCCACGGTCCGCCGCTGGTGCACGAGCGGCCTGGTCGCGCTCAAGCGCCACCAGGGTGAGATCGACCAGCTCAACGTCTACCCGGTGCCCGACGGCGACACCGGCACCAATCTGGTGCTCACCCTCACCTCGGCGCAGCAGGCGCTCTCGATGGATCTGGACACCCTCCCCGGCAACGGCTCGACCGCCCACGGGCACGCGCTGCGGCTGATGGCGCAGGGCGCGCTGCTGGGCGCGCGGGGCAACTCGGGGGTCATCCTCTCGCAGATCCTGCGCGGTTTCGCCGACGCGGTCGGCGCGGTGCCGGCGGTGCGCGGCCGGGCCCTGGCCGTCGCGCTGCGGTCGGCGACCGCCGCCGCGTACACCGCGGTCGGCCGTCCCGTCGAGGGCACCCTGCTCACCGTCGTCGCCGCGGCGGCCACCGGGGCCGAGCAGGCGGGCAGCGACGACCTCGCCGTGGTGGCCCGGGCCGCCGCCCGGGCGGCCGCCGAGGCCCTGGCCCGTACGCCCGAGCAACTGCCGGCCCTGGCCCGCGCGGGCGTCGTCGACGCCGGCGGGCGCGGGCTCTGTGTCCTGCTCGACGCCCTGGTCCAGGTGCTCACCGGGGAGAGCGCCGGCCCACCCGCGCCGCCGCCGCGCACCGCCCGCCCGGCGGCCACCGTCGCCCGCGAGACCGGCTCCGAGGAGTACGCCTACGAGGTGCAGTACCTGCTCGACGCGCACGCCGACGCGGTGGACGTGCTGCGCCGCACCCTGGCCGCGCTGGGTGACTCGCTGGTCGTCGTCGGCGACGGGCGCGAGCCGGACGGCACCTGGAACGTGCACGTGCACGTCAACGACGTGGGCGCGGCGGTCGAGGCGGGAATCGCCGCCGGCCGCCCGTACCGGATCTCGGTGACCCGCTTCGCCGACCAGCCGGAGCCGTCCGGCCGTCCGACCGAGGACGGCCGGGCCGCCGTGGTGGTGGCCACCGGCGCCGGGATCGCCGACCTGTTCGCCGCCGAGGGCGCGACGGTGGTGCCCGGCAACCCGTCCACCGGCGAGCTGCTGGCCGCCGTCCGCAGCACCGGGGCGGCCCGGGTGGTCGTCCTGCCGAACGATCCGAATACCGAGGCGGTGGCCAGCGCGGCGGCGCGCGAGGCGCACCGGCACGGCGTCAAGGTGAGCGTGGTGCCGACCCGTTCACCGGTGCAGGCCCTCGCGGCCCTCGCGGTCCGCGACGGCACCCGCCGGTTCGAGGACGACGTGATCGCGATGGCCGAGGCGGCCGGAGCGTGCCGCTACGCCGAGGTCTGCCACGCCAGCCGGGAAGCCCTCACGGTCGCCGGCCCCTGCCGACCGGGGGACGTGCTGGCGCTGGTCGAGGGGGAGGTGCACCTGATCGGCACCGACCTCACCGACACCTGCGCCGCCGTCGTCGACCGGATGCTCGGCGGCGGCGGGGAACTGGTCACCCTGCTCGCCGGGGTGGACGCCCCCGCCGGGCTCACCGATGCCGTCCGCGCGCACGTCGCGCGACGCTGGCCGTTCGTCGAGGTACAGGCGTACCCGGGCGGTCAGCCGTTCTATCCGCTCCTGGTGGGGGTCGAATGAGTGAGCCGGCCACGGTGGACACTCCGCTGAAGAAGCTCGTCGGCGACAAGACGGCCAAGGCGTTGGCCGGCCAGCTCGACCTGCACACGGCGGGGGACCTGATCTACCACTTCCCGCGCCGCTACGACGAGCGCGGCGAGCACACCGACATCCGGTCGCTGGACGTCGGCGAGCAGGTCACCGTGCTCGCCCAGGTGCAGCGGACCACGGTCCGGCCGATGCGCCAGCGCCGGGGCAACCTGCTCGAGGTGACCGTCGGCGACGGCTCGGGCGGTGTGCTGACGCTGACGTTCTTCGGTAACCAGGCGTGGCGCGAACGGGAGCTGCGGCCCGGCCGGTGGGGGTTGTTCGCCGGCAAGGTCACCGAGTTCCGGGGCAAACGGCAGCTTAACGGCCCGGAGTACGTGCTGCTCGGCGAGGGGGGCGAGGGCGAGGCCGCGGTCAACGAGGAGATCGAGGAGTTCGCCGGCGCGCTGATCCCCGTCTACCCGGCCGCCGCTGCCGTACCGACCTGGGTCATCGCCCGCTGCGTACGGGTCGTGCTGGACACGTTCACCCCGCCGGACGACCCGCTGCCGGCCGCCGTCCGAGCCAGCCGCAACCTCGTCGACCTGGGCGCGGCGCTGCGGGAGATCCACCGACCGTCCACCAAGGAGGCCCTGCACCGGGCGCGACGGCGGCTCAAGTGGGACGAGGCGTTCGCCGTCCAGTTGACGCTGGTGCAGCGCAAGCACCGGGCCGCCGACTGGCCGGCCCGGCCCCGCCCGCCGCGCACCGGTGGGCTGCTGGACGCGTTCGACGCCCGGCTGCCGTACGAGCTGACCGCCGGCCAGCGCGAGGTGGGCGCGGAGATCGCCGAGGACCTGGCCGCCGCGCACCCGATGCACCGCCTGTTGCAGGGCGAGGTGGGCTCGGGCAAGACCGTGGTGGCACTGCGGGCCATGCTCCAGGTGGTCGACGCGGGCGGGCAGGCTGCGCTGCTGGCCCCCACCGAGGTCCTGGCCGCGCAGCACCACCGGGGCATGCTCGATCTGCTCGGGCCGCTCGGTCGGGCCGGTGAGCTGGACTCCGCCGAGCACGCCACCCGGGTCGAGCTGGTCACCGGTTCGCTGGGCGCGGCGGCCCGCCGCCGGGCGCTCGCCGAGGTGGCCAGCGGTGCCGCCGGCATCGTGCTGGGCACCCACGCGCTGCTGTACGAGGGCGTCGACTTCGCCGACCTGGGTCTCGTGGTGGTCGACGAACAGCACCGCTTCGGCGTGGAGCAGCGCGACGCGCTGCGCGCCAAGGCCGACCAGCCGCCGCACACGCTGGTGATGACGGCGACGCCGATCCCGCGCACGGTGGCGATGACCGTCTACGGCGACCTGGAGGTGTCCACCCTCTCCCAGTTGCCCCGGGGCCGGTCCCCGATCGCCTCGCACGTGGTCCCGGCCGCCGAGAAGCCGGCCTTCCTGGACCGGGCGTGGCGCCGGCTGCGCGAGGAGGTGGCGGCCGGCCACCAGGCGTACGTGGTGTGCCCCCGGATCGGAGACGGCCCGACCTCGGACGAGGAGCCGCCGCCCGAGGACGACAACGGCCGGCGGCCTCCGCTCGCGGTGACCGAGGTGGCCCCGCTGCTGGCCGAGGGGCCACTGCACGGGCTGCGGATCGGGGTGCTGCACGGCCGTCTACCGGCCGACGAGAAGGACGCGGTGATGCGTACCTTCGCCGCCGGTGACCTGGACGTGCTGGTGGCGACCACGGTCATCGAGGTCGGCGTGGACGTGCCCAACGCCACCGTGATGATCGTGCTGGACGCCGACCGCTTCGGCGTCTCGCAACTGCACCAGCTCCGGGGCCGGGTCGGCCGGGGTGCCGCCGCCGGGCTCTGCCTGCTGGTCAGCGAGGCCGCCGAGGGCTCGTCGGCGCGGGAACGCCTGGACGCGGTGGCCTCCACCAGCGACGGCTTTAAGCTCGCCGAACTGGATCTGGAGCAGCGTCGCGAGGGCGACGTGCTCGGTGCCACCCAGTCCGGGCACCGCTCGCACCTGCGGTTGCTGTCGCTGCGCCGCGACGCCGACCTGATCCGCGACGCCCGCGCCGAGGCGATCACCCTGATCGAGGATGACCCGGAGCTGACCCGGAACCCGGCGCTGGCCGCGTCGGTGGCGGCGCTGGTGGACGAGGACCGCGCGGAGTACCTGGAGAAGGGCTGACGGTCGGCCGGCCGGCGTCAGCTACCGCTGAGCGTCAGGTGCTCACTGAGTGCCGCCGACGCCTCCGCAGTCCTCGGGCTGTTCCCACTCCCACGGGCCGAAGACGTCGCTGTCCGGATCCCAGTAGTCGTAACCGACGACGACGAACTGCCCCTCCCGACCGGGGAAGGTGAGCTCGACGGTCTCACCCGGCCGGATGGTCCGCGTGCGGGCCTTCCCGTAGTTGGGGGAGAAGGTGACCGTCCACCGGTCCCCATCGGGCGGGTCGGTGAAGGCCACGGTGAACGTGTCGCAGGTGGAGCGGGTGGTGACCACGCCGAAGGCGCAGTTGCCCGGGTTCTGCCACAGGTACGTGGCCAACGGCTCGCTCGCGCCCGCGACGGTCACACTGACCCCGTCCCAGCCCTCGACCGGGAAGCGCACGGTCCTCCGCTCGCCGGGGCTGAGCGCCGCGGTCTGCGTGAAGCTGCCGGCGGGGATCGAGGACAGGACAATCTCGGTCGCGGGCGCCCTGCGCGGGTTGGTCAGGCGTACGTCGATCGCGCTGGCGCAGACCGGAGTGAAGCTGACCGTCACCTCGGTCGACCTGTGGTGGGCGCTCGCTGGGGCTGCCGCGGCTGCGGCGCCGATGCCGCCAATCACCATGGCAGCAAGGACGGCCAGGAGCCGACGGCCTCGTGTTCGAGGGTCGCGCATGGGCTCTCTCCTGTCGTGGTGTCGTACCTGACGGGAAGAGCCGGCCGTGCCGGTGCCGGTATGGGATGGGCCGCCATGCGTCTGCCAGCGGGCCGGTTCATCTGCTGACGGTAATCACGGAGCTGCGGAGGGGCCGTCCCGAGTGGCGGCATCGCCGAGGGCCGTAACCAAAACGTGACGTTCCGAGTCTGGTCTCGGCGCGGGGTGTGGGGATGGAAACGACCGAGGGCGCGTCGACCGGGTGGTCGACGCGCCCTCGGGCTTCAGCGCAGGTCAGGTCAGGCGGTGAAGGTCACCCGACGCCGACGGGCGATGACGAAGAGCACCGCGCCCGCGATCAGCAGGGCGACCGCGCCGGCGGCGATGCCGCCCGCCGCCGCACCGGTGACCGGGAGGCCCGGCTCGTCCTCGCCGCCGCCACCGCTACCGCCGCAGTTGCCCTCCGGCGTGTAGACGGCTTCCAGCTCCAGGTCCAGGTCGGGCAGGGTGACGAGCGCCGACTCGGCCTTGCCGGCCTTGAAGGTCACCGTCTCCGACGCGCCGGCGGCGACCGTACGGGTCTCGGTCTTGTCGCCGTAGGTGAAGGTGGTCTTCACCGGCAGGCCGCCCTCGGGGTTGGTGACGGTGAGGGCGAACTCCTTGCAGTCAGCCTTGGTGGTGACGGCCGGCAGCGGGCAGTCCTCGGGGCGCGTCCAGGAGTACGTGCCGTTCTCGATGACCTTGCCGTCGACCAGGACCTCGATCTTGCCGGCGTCGGCGGCGGGCACCACGATGCTGGTGTCGGCCTTGCCGGGGGCGACGGAGACCTTCTTGGTGAAGCCGTTCTCGCCCTTGACCTCGAACTCGACGGCGTACTTGCTGATCTTGCCGTCGTTGCTCAGCGACACGGCGACCGAACCGTCGCAGTTGGACGCGAAGGTCGAGGCCGGGGTGGTGCAGCTCTTGCTGCCGCCGTTGTACCAGCCCTGCGGGCCCTTGGACCGGTTGCCCGGGGCGCCCGGCGAGCCGAGCTTCTTGTTGTCGTAGCGCTTGCCACCGTCGACGATCTCGTCGATGACCTGGTCCTTGTCGCCCCAGATGAGGTCGACCTGGGTGTGGCAGTCCGGGATCTCGACGTTCAGCGTGATCTCGGTCTGGGTGGCGCTGACGAAGTCGCTGTCCGGCGTGCCGTAGACGTACTGCGGGGTGGCGAACTGCGGCCGGGGCGCGAAGTACGACACCAGCGTGAAGTACTGCTTGCCCTCGCCGCAGAGCGGCAGGTCACCGTCGAGCTTGACGGTGGCGGTGCCCTTCGGGCCGTCGAAGGTGTGGCTGTACTTGGCCTTGTCGAGCTCGACGCACTTCGGAGCCGGGGCGCAGGACTGGTCGGCGGGGATGGTGATGCTGCCGTCGTTGGTGGCTTCCTGGCCGTTCTTCTTCCACTTGCCGAACACCACGAGCTTGGCGCTGGCGGTGTTGCCCGGCACCCGCTGGACGGCCTGCACGGAGCCGCCCTTCTTGATGACGTAGCCCTGCAGCGGCACCGCCTTGGCGCCCTCGACGGGCACGGTCACCGGCGTCGCCGGCTCCGCGGTCACCCGCTGGAGCGTCACGGCCTTGTCGCGCTCGCTGTTCTCCACGTTCCACGTGATCACGCGCTCGCCGGTCTGCCGGTCGCAGTCGACGGTGGCCTTGATCGTGGTGTGGTGCGCGCTGGCTGGGGCGGCCACCGCGACAACCCCGGTGAGGCCGACGATGGCGGCTCCCAGGATGGCCAGCGGTCGCCGGAGCGACAGCTTGGGACGGATCACGGGTACTCCTGGAGTGCTGAAGCGTCAGGGGTGTGGCAAGGGAGAGACAGTGGACGGTCGCTGCACGTCCGATCGGAGAGGCGCCCTCCCGAGCCGTGGGCCGGCGGTTTGCCGTCGGCACCCGGCAGACCCTAGCGATATCGCCGTTCGTGATACAGCGCTCAGGATTAGCTAAGACTGATGTTATGAACTTGAGATCATTGATATACGAGAAGTGATCACGTGGTCCGCGTGGCGGTACCGACCGTGTCGGTCGTCGAGCCCGACTGATCGCGTAGCGTCGGGGTCATGAGCAGGAGGAGACGGTGACCCGGATCGTGGCCGGGACGCTCGGCGGCCGGCGGATCGCCGCGCCGCCCGGCGCCGGTACCCGACCCACGTCCGACCGGGTCCGGGAGGCGCTGTTCAGCGCCGTCGAATCCGAGGTCGACCTCGACGGCGCGCGCTTCGCCGACCTGTACGCCGGTTCCGGCGCGGTCGGGCTGGAGGCGCTGTCCCGGGGCGCCGGGCACGTCCTGCTGGTGGAGTCCGACCCCCGGGCGGCCCGGGTGATCCGGGAGAACGTGGCGACCCTGCGCGCCGGTTCGGCCGTACGCCTGGTGGCCGGCAAGGTGGCGACGGTGCTGGCCGCCGGTCCGGACGGTGGCGGCTACGACGTGGTCTTCGCCGACCCGCCCTACGCCGTGCCGGACGTGGAGATCACCGCGCTGCTGACGGCCCTCGTCGACGGCGGTTGGCTGGCGCCCGACGCGCTCGTGGTGGTGGAGCGGTCGCGCCGGACCAGGGACTTCGAGTGGGTGCAGGGGATCACCCCGCAGCGCAGTCGCCGGTACGGCGAGACCACCCTTTGGTACGGTCGCCGATCATGAGACGTGCGGTCTGTCCCGGCTCGTTCGACCCGGTCACCAACGGTCACCTCGACATCATCGGCCGGGCGAGTCGGCTGTTCGACGAGGTGATCGTCGGCGTGCTGGTGAACCAGTCGAAGAGTGGCCTGTTCACCGTCGACGAGCGGATCGACATGCTCCGCGAGGTGACCGCCTCGTACGACAACGTGCGGGTCGAGTCGTTCCGGGGGCTGCTCGTCGACTTCTGCCGGGCGCAGCAGGCGAGCGTCCTGATCAAGGGGCTGCGGGCGGTCAGCGACTTCGACTACGAGTTGCAGATGGCGCAGATGAACATCGGGCTGGCCGGCGTCGAGACGCTCTTCATGCCGACCAATCCGCTCTACTCGTTCCTCTCCTCCAGCCTCGTCAAGGACGTGGCCAAGTGGGGCGGCGACATCTCCGCACACGTCCCCGACCCGGTCCGCGAAGCCCTCCAGAACCGCCTAACCCCCCGCCCCTAGCTCCCCACCCCACCCCCGCACGCCCGCGATCTTGCACTTTCGGTTGTCGAATTGCGGCGTTCGGGGTGGTTTGGGACGACAGAAACCGCAAGATCGGCGCGGACAACGGCGCGGACAACGGTGCGGGGATCGGCGCGGGTAACGGCGGGCGGGGACCGCCGTGGGCTCTGTGTGACGGGGGCGCGACGCGCCGGGTTGGGGTGGTGGGGGATCGGGTGGGGCGGGCACGCCATGATGGGCACAGCGGGAAACCGGCCGTAGCCCGCATCATGGAGGTCGGCCGACGAACGACAGGAGTGAGGTACCGGTGGACCCGCTCGATCGCATCGACGAACTGATCGCCATGGTGGAGCAGGCGCGCTCCGTCCCGATGTCGCGGAACAACTGCATGGTCGACCGGGGCGAGATGATCGCCGCGCTGGACGAGATGCGCGCGGACCTCCCCGCCGACCTGCGCCGCGCCGCCGCGCTCCTGGAGGAGCGTGACAAGATCATGGACGCCGGCAAGCGCGAGGCGGACCGGATCATCAGCGAGGGTGAGGCAGAACACGCCCGCCTCGTCTCGGTGAACGAGATCACCGTGTCCGCCGAGCACGAGGGTGCCCGGATCATCGCCGAGGCCCGCGCCGAGGCGCAGCGGCTGCGCGAGGAGGTCGACGACTACGTCGACACGGCACTGGCCAACTTCGAGCAGTTCCTCACCCGGGCCCTCGCCTCGATAGAGCGTGGCCGCGACAAGATGCACGCGCTGCGGGAGATCGGCACCTTCGGTGGGGATGAGGCGGAACGCCCGCTACCCTTCTGAGCGGCACCTCACCAGCCGACATTCGCGCCGCAGGCGTCGCCCCCGGTTCGACGGCCGGGCGGTCGCCCAGGTAACCTTTTTTGTCGGCCTCTCACCGGCCGGAGTCTTACTATGCCCAAGCACTCGCCATCGACACTCGACCCCAGGTCGCCGCTGGTCCTCGACACGAGAGACCTGCCGCGCCGCCCTGGTGCGTTGCGTGAGGTCAAGCGGGTCGTGCCGGCACCGGTGGACCTCGGTGTGGAGTTGATCGGCGTGCCGGAGGGCGCGGACCTCGACCTCGATCTGAGGTTGCAGTCGGTGTCCGAGGGCGTGCTCGTCTCGGGGACCATCACCGGTCCCGTCCGGGGCGAGTGCGGGCGTTGCCTGCGCGAGATCAACGAATCGATGGCCGTGACGATCCAGGAGCTGTACGCGTACGAGAACAGCACCACGGACGCCACGACCGACGAGGACGAGGTGGGCCGGATGCAGGGCGATCTGATCGACCTGGAGCCGGCGCTGCGGGACGCGTTGGTGCTCACGCTGCCGACCAACCCGCTCTGCCGGGAGGACTGCCCAGGACTGTGCCCCGAGTGTGGGGCGCACTGGGACGATCTGCCGGCCGACCACAGTCACCAGCAGATCGACCCGCGTTGGGCGGGCCTGTCGCAACTGACCCGTACAGAGGAGTAAGAACCGTGGCCGTCCCCAAGCGCAAGATGTCGCGCAGCAACACCCGGTCCCGCCGGGCGAACTGGAAGGCGACCGTGGTCGCGACCGTCGCGTGCCCGCAGTGCAAGTCCCCGAAGCTGCCGCACGCCGCCTGCTCCGTCTGCGGCACCTACAACGGCCGCCAGGTTCTCGAGGTCTGACCTGGACGCCGAGTGACGCCCCCGACCCCGGGTCGGGCGGCGCGCGCGCCCTGGCATTCGCCCGGTGCCCCGGCTCCCTCCCACACCGGCCGGCCCAACCCGGCCGGTGTTCCGGTGGAGCCGGGCGCCGCGCGGATCGCCGTTGACCTCCTCGGCGGGGACGACGCTCCCGCCGTCGTGGTTGACGGCGCTCTGCGGGCCATGCGCGCCGACCCCGACCTGCACCTGCTTCTCGTCGGCCCGACCGAGGTCGCCGACGCGCTGATCGCTGCCCTCACCCCGGACGAACGGGCCCGGATCACGGTCCGGCCGGTCCGCGCCGCCGTCGGCATGGCCGACCATCCCAGCGCCGCCCGCTCGGAGAGCACCGTCCGGGCCGCCGTCACCGCCGTCCGCGACGGCACCGCCGACGCCCTCGTCTCGGCCGGCGCCACCGGTGCCACGGTCACCGCCGCCGTGCTCGGGCTCGGGCGCTGGTCGGAGATCCGCCAACCCGCCCTGGTCGCCACCCTGCCCGCGGTCGCCGGACCGGTGGTCCTGCTCGACGTGGGCGGCTCCCTGGAACCCCGCCCCGCCACCCTCGCCCGGCATGCCGTGCTCGGCGCCGCGTACGCCGCGGTGGCCCATTCGATCACCGCGCCGCGGGTCGGCCTGCTCTCGGTGGGCACCGAGGCCGGCAAGGGCGATCGGGTACGCCGCGCCACCGACCCCCTGCTCGCCGTCGAGCCGCTGCCCGTCGGGGCCCGCTACGTGGGCCTGGTCGAGGGGTACGACGTGGCCGTCGGTACGCGCGCCGATGTGGTGGTCACCGACGGCTTCACCGGTAACGTGCTGCTCAAGGCGATCGAGGGCGCGTACGCCATGGCCGGCGGCCCACCCGCCGAGGGTGGCGCGCCCCGCGCGGCGGCCCTGCTGGGCGTCGCCGGGACCGTCGTGGTCTGTCACGGCTCCGCCCGCGCCGCCGACGTCGCCTCCGGCATCGCTCTCGCCGCTCACCTGTGGCGGCGGCGCGCCACCGATCTGGTCTCCGCGTTGCTCGACGGCGACGCCACGACGGACCGCACCGACCGCTCCACCGACACCGAGGTACGCACATCATGAGCAACGACAAGCGGCGGCGGGCGTCCGTCAGTCACCTGGAAGCCGCGTTCGGCGTCAGCCTGGAGCCGGAGCTGCTGCAACGCGCGCTGACCCACCGCTCGTACGCGTACGAGAACGGCGGCCTGCCGACGAACGAGCGGCTGGAGTTCCTCGGCGACTCGGTACTCGGCGTCGTGATCACCACCGCGCTGTTCCACAACCACCCGGACCTGCCCGAGGGGCAGTTGGCGAAGCTCCGGGCGAGCGTGGTCAACATGCGGGCGCTCGCCGACGTGGCCCGTGGCCTCGGCCCGGACGGCCTTGGCGCGTACCTGCTGCTGGGCAAGGGCGAGGAGACCACCGGTGGCCGGGACAAGGCGAGCATCCTCGCCGACACCCTGGAGGCGCTGCTTGGTGCGATCTACCTCCAGTACGGGCTGGACACCGCCGGGATCGTGATCCACCGGCTCTTCGACCCGCTGATGGCCGAGTCGGCCGGTCGGGGCGCCGCCCTGGACTGGAAGACCAGCCTCCAGGAGTTGACCGCCGCGCTCGGCCTCGGTGTGCCCGAGTACCGGATCGAGGGCACCGGGCCGGACCACCTCAAGACGTTCACGGCCTGGGTCGTGGTGGCCGGCAACCGGTACGGCGGAGCGGAGGGGCGCAGCAAGAAGGAGGCCGAGCAGCGCGCCGCCGAGGCGGCCTGGCGGATGCTCTCGGACCAGCACGAGCAGGCCGACCAGGGCGGCACGGCCGACCAGACCGACATCGCCGACCAGGGTGACGCGGCCGGGCCGGTGGAACGCGCCGAGCGGGCGGCCCGGGCCGAGGAGGCCGACCACCTGGCGCAGGTCATGCCGGCCGACGTGGCCGAAGAGCAGAGGTCGGGTCGTGCCTGAGCTGCCCGAGGTGGAGACCGTCCGGCAGGGGTTGGCCCAGTGGGTCACCGGCCGGCGGATCGCCTCGGTCGAGGTCCGGCACCCACGTGCCGTCCGGCGGCACGTACCCGGCGGCGCACACTTCGCCGACGTCCTCGCCGGCCGGACGATCCTGGACGTCCGGCGGCGCGGCAAGTACCTGTGGCTCCCGCTGGACAGCGGCGACGCGGTGGTCGGGCACCTGGGCATGTCGGGTCAGTTGCTGCTGCAGCCGCCCGGCACACCTGACGAGACCCACCTGCGGGTGCGGTTCCGGTTCGCCGACGACGGGCCCGAGCTGCGCTTCGTCGATCAGCGCACGTTCGGCGGGCTGGCGGTGAGCGAGGGCGGCGCGGACCTGCCGGCCGAGATCGCGCACATCGCGCGGGACCCGATGGACCCGGAGTTCTCCGACGCGGCGTTCGTCGCCGCGCTGCGCCGTCGACGGACCGAGGTGAAGCGGGCCCTGCTCGACCAGACGCTGATCTCCGGCGTGGGCAACATCTACGCCGACGAGGCGCTCTGGCGCGCGCGGTTGCACGGCGCCCGCCCCACCGACGCGCTCACCGGCCCGGCCGCCCAGCGCCTGCTCGGCCACGTCCGCGACGTGCTCGCCGAGGCCATCAAGGAGGGCGGCACCAGCTTCGACGCCCTCTACGTGAACGTCAACGGCGAGAGCGGCTACTTCGACCGTGCGCTGAACGCGTACGGCCGCGAGGGGGAGCCGTGCCGGCGGTGCGGTACGCCGATCCGGCGGGAGTCGTTCATGAACCGCTCCTCGTACAGTTGCCCGCGGTGCCAGCCCCGGCCTCGGGGTTCCCTTCGGGGATGACCCGGAGTCGAGTCCGGGTCGGTGTCGGCGGGTCGCGGTCGGACGCTCCGGGCACTTCCCCGGCGTACGCCCGAATCGCGGGTTGATGGCCGCCCGACGGACCCGCCGCCCCCGGTGGAACGGATCCGGGACGGGCCGGGGCCGTTCCCCGATGTGACCGCGCCGTCACGTCCCTAACGTCAGCACGGTCGACAGGGGGTCGACGTGACAGGGGGGACGCTGATGGGCGGCAGACCGGTGACGGTGCGGATGGCGCGGTGGAGCGCCGAGCATCCGTGGCGGGCGATCGCGTTGTGGGTCGTGTTCGTGGCGGTGTGTTTCGTGGGGGGCAACGCCGCCGGCCTCAACGAGGCCACCAGTGGCGACCAGGCGATCGGCGAGGCCGGACGGGCGGGCCTCATCGTCGACGGCGGGGATTTCGACGATCCGGCCGTGGAGAACGTCCTCATCACCTCCCGGGGCGGCGCCCTCGACCCGGCCGCGGCGAAGGCGGCCGCCGACGACGCCGCCGCCCGGCTGCGCTCGGTCACCGGGGTCGCCGAGATCGGCCCGCCGGTCACCGCGCGGGACGGGTCGGCGCTGCTGCTGCCGATCACGATGTCCGGTGACCCGGAGACGGCGTCCGACCGGGTGCAGCCGTTGCGCGACGCCACCGCCGGCGTGCAGAGCGCGCACCCCCAGGTACGCGTCGAGCAGGTCGGCGGGCCCTCGATCGGTCAGGCGCTCGACGACACCCTCGGCAAGGACTTCGAGCGGGCCGAGCTGCTGAGCCTTCCGGTGACCCTGGCCATCCTGATCATCGCGTTCGGCGCGTTGATCGCGGCCAGCGTGCCGGTGCTGCTGGCGCTCTCGTCGGTCGCCGCGGCGATGGGTCTGTCCACGCTCGCCTCGCACCTGGTGCCGGCCACCGACACCACCGCACCCGTGATCCTGCTGATCGGCATGGCGGTGGGGGTCGACTACTCGCTGTTCTACATCCGCCGGGAACGGGAGGAACGCGCCAAGGGCCGCTCCGGCCTGGACGCGGTGGAGATCGCGGCGGAGACCTCCGGGCATGCGGTGGTGGTCTCCGGGGTCGCGGTGATCATCGCGATGGCCGGGCTGTTCCTCGCCGGTGACGTCGTCTTCTCGTCCCTGGCCGTGGGCTCGATCCTGGTGGTCGCCGTCGCGGTGACCGGTTCGCTGACCGTGCTGCCCGCCCTGCTGGCCCGACTGGGCCGCTGGGTCGACCGTCCCCGGGTGCCGCTGCTGTGGCGCCTCACCGCGCCGCGCACGGGACGGCACGGCGAGGCGCGTACGCCCCGGCTCTGGCCGGCGGTGCTGCGTCCCGCGCTGCGGGCGCCGGTGGCGACGCTTGTCATCTCGGTCGGTCTGCTGCTCGCGTTGGCCGCACCGGCGCTCGGCATGAAGCTGAAGTTCCCCGGCATGGAGGACCTGCCGCGCACCACACCGGCCATGCAGGCGTACGACCGGCTGACCGCCGCCTTCCCGAGCACCGGCACCAACCACGTGGTGGCCGTCCGGGCGCCCGCCGACCAGGCCGACCGGGTCGGCGCGGCCCTCACCGACCTGGCCGCCCGTGCCTCCGGCGATCCGCTGTTCGCCCCAACCGAGGCGGACGGCCCGAAGATCAAGGTGTCGGCCGACCGGCGGGTGTCGGTGCTGGACGTCGCCACCCCGTACGCCAGCCGCGACGGCCGGTCGGTGGAGTCGCTGGAGAAGCTCCGCACCGACCTGGTCCCGGCCGAGCTGCGGGGCATCCCCGGCATCGAGTACGCGGTGGGCGGGAGCGTGGCCGACAGCGAGGACTACGCGGCGCACGTCCGCGACAAGTTGCCGCTGGTGATGGGCTTCGTGCTGGTGCTCACGTTCCTCGTCATGACGTTCACCTTCCGCTCGGTGGTGGTGGCGGCCAGCTCGATCGTGCTGAACCTGCTCTCGGCCGGTGCCGCGTACGGGCTGCTGGTGCTGGTCTTCCAGGGCGACTGGGCCGAAGGGCTGCTCGGCTTCACGTCGATGGGCGCGATCGTCTCCTGGCTGCCGCTGTTCCTGTTCGTGGTGCTCTTCGGCCTCTCGATGGACTACCACGTGTTCGTGGTGAGCCGGATCCGTGAGGGGGTCCGGGCCGGCATGTCCAACCGCGACGCCGTGTCGTACGGCATCACCTCGTCGGCCGGGGTCGTGACCAGTGCGGCGATCGTGATGGTCGGGGTGTTCTCGATCTTCGCCACGCTGAGCACGATCGACATGAAGCAGCTCGGCATCGGTCTGGCGGCGGCGATCCTGCTGGATGCCACGATCATCCGGGGCGTGGTGCTGCCGGCCCTGATGACCATGCTCGGTGACGCGAACTGGTGGGCGCCGCGGTTCCTGCGCCGCCGCCCGGCGTCCGCGCCCACCGATCCGCCGACGCCCGCTCCGGAGTTGGTGCCCGTCTCCTGAGCAGTCGACCGTCTCCCGTGCCGGGCCCGCGACCAGCGGCCCGGCACGGGTCGTCCGGGGACGGCGGTCACGGCAGCGGGCAGGGCTCCCGCCAGGCGTCCAGCTCCCGGTCCTTGCGGATCGAGGCGAAGCCGTAGCCGACCGTGGTGACGCAGAACTCGTCGGTCGTGCCCACGTACTCGACGTGGAAGACCGGTTTGCCGGCGTCCGCGAACGGCAGCAGCTTGGCGCACTGGCCCAGCCGGACGCACTCCTCGTTGACCACGAAGTCGAAGTCCGGTGCCAGGGCGGCGAGCTGCGGCACGTCGTTGACCAGCCCGGGGGAGAGGTCCAGCGAGCGGGCCAGGTGGGCCAGCCGACGGTTGAACAGCAGTTGGTCGTCGAAGCCCAGGGGAAAACCGGTGCGGTGCGTGTACCCGTCGGCGTCGGCCAGTGCCACCGCGCCGAAGCCCTTGCCCCGGCACAGCCGGAACCGGTCGGCCAGCACCGGCTCCAGCGCGTCCCAGGCCCGTACGTCCAGCCATCGGCTGCCGGGCTGGCGACCGGGGGCGCCGAGCACGACGGCGGGCAGCCGGCTGGCGTCCGGGTCGGTCGAGCGCACCGAGCCGACCGCCACCTGACAGATCAACCGTCGATCCCGGGCGCGCAGCTCGGCCGTCTGCGCCGCCGTGGTCGCCACCGGGTCGAGCAGGAAGACGTCCGCCTGCACCGTCTCGTCGAGCGGGCCGTCGAGTTGCCACTGCCACTGCCAGTGGCGGGACTGGGCGGCCGGCCACGGGGTGGGCGCGCCGGGCGGGGTCAGCTCGCGCCGGCAGCCGTACGCCGGCACCACCAGGACGAGCGCGACGCCGGCCGACACGATCCGGCGCAGCGCGCGTGCGGCGTGACGTCGCCGCGGCCGGATCCGCATCGGCAGCTCCCGGGTCCCGGGCGGCCGGTCGCCGCCCCCACCGGTACGCCGCCGCTCACCCCGGCGTACCCACCCGGGTCAACGAGCGCGGGGGCGCGGACGACGCGCGGTCAGCGCGGCGCCGCGAAGACCTGCGTCCAGTACGGCCCGTTGCTGCTGGCGATGCCGACCCCGATCTCGGTGAACGCGCAGTTCAGGATGTTGGCGCGGTGCCCGGAGCTGTTCATCCAGGCGTCCATCACGGCGGTCGGCGTCTTCTGGTTCCACGCCACGTTCTCGCCGTAGGTGCGCCACGCGTAGCCGACGCGGTCCAGCCGTACGCCCGTGTCGCTGCCGTCGCTGCCGGTGTGCGACATCTTGCTGTGGTCGGCCTGGTCCTGGCTGTGCCGCTGGGCGGCCGTCATCAGCTTGTCGTCGATGGTCAGCGCCTTGCAGCCGGCCTTGGCGCGCTCGGCGTTGACCAGATCCACCACCTGGCGGGCCTGGTCGTTCACGCTGCCGCCGGTGGTGCTCGGCGCGGTGCTGCGATTGACGCTGCGGCGGGACGTGGCGGTGGTCCGCGACGCGGCCGGAGTGGGCTTGACGACCTTGCTCGGCGACGGACTCGGCCGGGCCGGGCTGGGCGAGCTGGTCGGGGACGGGGCGACCAGGGTGTCGCCGGTCTCCTGGTCGGTGGGGACCGCGGGTGCGGCGGCGACCGTGTCGTCGACGGCGGTCGG
Source organism: Micromonospora sp. WMMD729 (assembly GCF_049315225.1). Classification (NCBI taxonomy): domain Bacteria; kingdom Bacillati; phylum Actinomycetota; class Actinomycetes; order Micromonosporales; family Micromonosporaceae; genus Micromonospora; species Micromonospora sp. WMMD729. The sequence goes on from NZ_CP186059.1 coordinate 1,202,853, forward strand.
CTCGTCGGCCGGGCCGTTGCCGCCGGGCATCGCGAGCGCGCCGACGCCGACGCTCACCACGAGGGTGGCTGCCGCGGCCGCTCCGCCGATCATGAGTGGGCGACGCCAGTTCCGGGGCGAGCGGTGCCGCCCGGTGCCGGTCCGCCCGGCGTCGGTGGCCGCGGTGTTCCCGCCTCCGGCGGCGTACGCGTCGGTCCCGGCGGGCCACCCGTCGACGACCTCGGTGGGCCGGATGTTGCCGGTGGGTTCGTCGCCCCACTCGCGCCCCGGCCGGCCGGTGGTCGACACCTCGGCGGGCGCGGGCCGCCACCGGGCGGTGGGCTCGGCGGCGTGCCACTCGTCGCCGGGCTGGTCGGGGTCGTCGCCGAACAGGTACGCCGAGCGGGGCTCCGGGCGGTCTCTCAGCCAGTCCGGCTCGTCGGTCGGCCGCTCGGCACGCCGGTCGGCGCCGTTCGGGTCCATCGGGTCGGTCCAGCCGTACACGCCTCTGCCTCCACGGGGTCGGTTGTTGGCCCGGGTGACGCTACGACTCGCCCGCGACCTGCGGCAACGTGGCTAAGGAAGAGTTAAGAGGAAGTCCGACACCAAGGCGGTGACTTCCGGGAATACGGGCGTACAGTAAAGGGGTCCGGACAGAGCGTGTCCGTGCCTTGCGGCAGCCCCCCGACAAGTGGACAGGTCGACGTGGAGATGATCTACGGCCTGCGAGAACTTGACGAAGGAGGGGTTTGCGGCTCAATATATAGGTGTCGCCAGTCGCGCCCGGTCATGCCCAGATACAACTGGAATGACAGCCGCGTACTTAATGGGCGCGCGCTTGGCCGGCCTTTCCGGCAGCGCATATCAAGGAGTCAGCATGGCGAAGGCCCTCTACGGCCACGTAGGTGCAGCGCCCGACCGGCGTCTGCTCGACGAGGTCACCCGACTGCGTGCCAGGGTTCAGGCACTGGAGTTCGAGATCACGCGTCTGCGTGCCGACAATGATCGGCTCGCGGCGGCTGCGGCGGAAGCGGACGACCTGCTCCGTCTCGCCGAGCCGGCGCTGACCTGATCTTCGGGGTCGGAAAACTGAATCGCAGCACCACCGCAAAAATGCGCGCCGACACCCCTGTGCCGGCGCGCAACGCTGTCCGGCCCCTTTCGCGGCCGACGATTTATGATCTTGTTGCTGGCCCCGCGACAAGCGCTCCCGCAGTTTCGACAGAACGTCCGCAAGCGCGTTCCGATCGTGAGCGGTTTTGGTCTTTTCTTCGCCGCCGCGCCGAGAGCAGGGCCGCTCCCGCGTGACCGGGAGCGCGGGCCGGCGGTCGGCCCGGGGCGGGTCGCGTGCCGGGCGGGTGCCGTCACCGGGTTAGTCTGCGGGTTCACCCAGGTCCCCGCAGCCGGCGACGGTACGGCGGCCACCGGACGAGGATCGAGAAGGTGTATCTCAAGAGCCTGACGGTGAAGGGCTTCAAGTCCTTCGCCTCCGCCACGACGTTGAAGCTGGAGCCCGGGATCACCTGTGTGGTGGGCCCGAACGGCTCCGGCAAGTCCAACGTCGTCGACGCCATCGCCTGGGTGCTCGGCGAACAGGGTGCCAAGGCGCTGCGCGGCGGCAAGATGGAGGACGTCATCTTCGCCGGCACCGCCGGCCGCGCGCCGCTGGGCCGCGCCGAGGTCACCCTCACCATCGACAACACCGACGGCGCGCTGCCGATCGAGTACACCGAGGTCTCCATCACCCGCCGGATGTTCCGCTCCGGCGAGAGCGAGTACGAGATCAACGGCAACTCCTGCCGACTGCTCGACATCCAGGAGCTGCTCTCCGACTCCGGCATCGGCCGGGAGATGCACATCATCGTCGGGCAGGGCCGCCTGGACGGCATGCTGCACGCCAAGCCGGAGGACCGCCGCTCGTTCATCGAGGAGGCGGCCGGCGTCCTCAAGCACCGCAAGCGCAAGGAAAAGGCGCTGCGCAAGCTCGACGCAATGCAGACCAACCTGAACCGGCTCACCGATCTCACCGCTGAGCTGCGCCGCCAGCTCAAGCCGCTCGGCCGACAGGCCGAGGTGGCCCGCCGGGCGGCCGCCATCCAGGCCAACCTGCGCGACGCCCGGCTGCGCCTGCTCGCCGACGACCTGGCCACCCTGCGCACCACGCTGGACCGGGAGATCGCCGACGAGACCGCGCTGCGGGAGCGGCGCGAGCAGATCGAGGGGGAGCACGCCGAGGTGCAGGGCCGGCTCGGCGAGTTGGAGGCCGCCCTTGCCGAGGACGCGCCGCTGCTCGCCGCCGCGCAGGACACCTGGTACAAGCTCTCCGCGTTGCAGGAGCGCTTCCGCTCGATCGAACAGCTCGCCACCGAACGGCTGCGGCACCTCAGCGCCAGCGGCGACGACGAGCGGCCCGGCCGTGACCCCGACCAGTTGGAAGCCGAGGCCGAGCGCGTCCGCGAGCAGGAGGAGGAGCTGCGCGCGGCGCTCACCGACGACCAGATCCGACTGGCCGAGGCGGTCGAGCACCGCCAGGAGCTGGAACGGCAGCTCGCCGCCGCCGAACGCGAGCTGGTCGCCGCCGCCAAGGCCATCGCCGACCGGCGCGAGGGCCTGGCCCGCCTCACCGGCCAGGTCAACTCGGCCCGTGCCCGGACCACCAGCGCCGGTGAGGAGATCGAACGCCTCGCCGTCGCGCACGCCGACGCGCTGGGTCGCGCCGAGCAGGCGCAGGCCGACCTCGACGCGGTCGCCGCCCAGTCCACCGAGGCGGACCGGGACAACGCCGACCTGGACGCCCGACACGCCGACGCGCTCGCCGTACAGGAGCGGGCGCAGGCGGCCGTCCGGGCGCTTGCCGACGCCGAGCGGGCCGCGGAGAAGGACGCCGCCACCTGGAAGGCCCGCGAGGAGGCCCTGGCGCTGGGGCTGCGGCGCAAGGACGGGGCCGGTGCGCTGCTCGCCCGCGCCGGAGACGTCCCCGGCCTGCTCGGCAGCCTCGCCGGGCTGCTCACCGTCGCGCCCGGCCACGAGGCCGCGCTGGCCGCCGCGCTCGGCGGTCTCGCCGACGCGGTCGCCGTCAGCGGGGTGGACGAGGCCGTCGAGGCGATGCGGCTGCTGAAGATCTCCGACGCCGGTCGGGCCGGTCTGCTGGTCGGCAGCCCCGCCGGGCCGGGCATGACCGGATCGGCCGACGCGCTGCGTCCGAAGCTGCCGGACGGCGCCCGCTGGGCCCCCGACCTGGTGGAGTGCGGCACGGAGCTGCGCCCCGCCGTGCACCGGGCGCTGCGTGACGTGGCGCTCGTCGACGATCTCGCCGCGGCGGCCGAGCTGGTCGCCGGCAACCCCGAGCTGCGGGCCGTCACCCCGGACGGCGACGTGGTGGGGGCGTACGCGGCGGCCGGCGGGTCGGCCAAGGCCCCCAGCTACATCGAGGTGCAGGCGGCCGTCGAGGAGGCCCGCACCAACCGCCTGACCGCCGAGCGGACCGGCGCGGAGCTGCGTGACCAGCTCGTCGAGGCACGCGCCGAGGTGACCGCCGCGAAGGAGGCCGTGCAGCACGCCGCCGCCGAGAAGCGCGAGGCGGAGAGCCACCGCAACGCCGCCGCCCGCCGGCTCGCCGAGCTGGGCGCGGCCGCCCGTTCCGCCAAGGCGGAGACCGACCGGCTCGGCGAGTCCCGGGCCCGTGCCGAGGCCGCCCGGCAACGGGACCTCGCCACGCTCGACGAGCTGGAGGAGCGGCTGCGGCTGGCCGAGGAGACCCCGGTCGACGCCGAGCCCTCCACCGAGGAGCGGGACCAGCTCGCCGCCATGGTGCCGCAGGCCCGGCAGAACGAGATGGAGGTCCGGCTCGCGGTGCGTACCGCCGAGGAGCGCGTCTCCTCGATCGCCGGCCGGGCCGACTCCCTCGCCCGGCAGGCCACCGCCGAGCGGGCCGCCCGGGAACGCGTCGCCGCCCGGCGGGCCGCGCGCGCCCGGGGCGCGGGCATCGCCCGGGCCGTCGCGGGCGGGGCCCGCGCGGCGCTCACCCGGCTCACCACGTCGATCGCGACGGCCGAGCAGCACCGCGACGCCGTGGCGCGCGAACGCGCCGCCCGCGAGGCGGAGCTTCAGGAGGTACGCGGAGCAGCCAAGCGGCTCGGCGCCGAGCTGGAGCGGCTGACCAGCCAGGTGCACCGGGACGAGGTGGCCCGCGCGGAACAGCGGCTGCGTATCGAGCAGTTGGAGGCGAAGGCCGCCGAGGACTTCGGGCTGGACGTGGAGACGCTCGTCGCGGAGTACGGCCCGACCCAGCTCGTCCCGCCGACCCAGGTCGACGTCGCCGCCGCCGAACGCGATGGGCTGCCGGTGCCCGAGCCGGTCCGCTACGAGCGGCCGGTGCAGGAGAAGCGGGCCGCCAAGGCGGAACGCGAACTCGCGCTGCTCGGCAAGGTCAACCCGCTCGCGCTGGAGGAGTTCGCGGCGCTGGAGGAGCGGTTCAAGTTCCTCTCCGAGCAGTTGGAGGACCTCAAGGCCACCCGTCGGGACCTGCTCACCGTCGTCAAGGACGTGGACGAGCGGATCCTGGAGGTCTTCGCCAGCGCCTTCGAGGACACCGCGCGCGAGTTCCAGCAGGTGTTCACGGTGCTCTTCCCCGGCGGTGAGGGCCGGCTCATCCTCACCGACCCCGAGGACCTGCTCACCACCGGCGTCGAGGTGGAGGCCCGCCCCCCGGGCAAGAAGATCAAGCGACTGTCGCTGCTCTCCGGCGGCGAGCGGTCGCTGACCGCCGTGGCCATGCTGGTGGCGATCTTCCGCGCCCGGCCCAGCCCGTTCTACATCATGGACGAGGTGGAGGCGGCTCTGGACGACGTGAACCTGGGCCGGCTCATCACCCTGCTGGCACAGTTGCGGGAGAAGAGTCAGCTGATCGTCATCACGCACCAGAAGCGGACGATGGAGATCGCCGACGCGCTCTACGGGGTGACCATGCGCAGCGGGGTCACCCAGGTGATCAGTCAACGGCTCAACCGGGCCGACGAGGACGACCAGCGGCCCGGCCGCGGCGAGGAGAACGGGTAGTGGCTCGGGAACGCGCGAAGGCGCTCCTGCTGGACTTCGACGGCGTACTGCGCCGGTGGGACCCGGCGGTGGCCGCCGACGTCGAGCGTGAGTACGGCCTCTCCGAGGGGGTGCTCACCGAGATCGCCATGCAGTGGGGGCGGCTCCAGCCGGTGCTCACCGGTCAGGTCAGCCACGCCGACTGGGTGAGCAGCGTGGCCGACGCGCTGGAAGGCCCGGCCGGTGGCCCGGAGCGGGCCCGCGCGGCCGTCGAGCAGTGGCAGCGCTACCGGGGCGAGGTGGACACCGAGGTGCTCGACTTCGTCCGGGAGGTACGCGCCGCCGGCATCCCCGTCGGCCTGGGCACCAACGCCACCGACCTGCTCGACGCCGACCTCACGGCGCTCGGCCTGGTCGGCGAGTTCGACGTGGTGGTCAACTCGTCCACGCTCGGCGTGCACAAGCCGGCACCGGAGTACTTCCAGGCCGCCTGCGAGGCGCTGGCTACCCCACCCGCCCGGGTGCTCTTCGTCGACGACGAGGACTGGGCGGTACGGGGGGCCCGGTCCGCCGGGCTGTCGGCGCACCGCTGGGGCGGCCACGCCGACCTGCGCTACCTGCGCGCGGCCCTGGACTACTGAGCGGCGCTCACTCGCCGGTGACGCCGTCGATGCGTTCCCGGATCAGGTCGGCGTGGCCGTTGTGCCGGGCGTACTCCTCGATCATGTGCACGTACACCCAGCGCAGGTTGAAGGTGCGCTTCTTCGGGCCGACCTCGGTGAACGTCTCGTCGAGCGAGTGCCCGGCGGCGGCCGCGCGGGCCAGCGTCACCTCACGGTGGAAGGTGGCGAAGTCCTTCTCGGCGTCGGCCGCGCTCACGTCGTGGTCGGCGTCCGGGTTGTCGGGCGTGAAGTACGGGTAGTCGACCCGTTCGCCGGCGAAGTTCTCCCGGAACCACCACGCCTCCACCTCGGCGAGGTGCCGGACCAGGCCGAGCAGGGTCAGCCCGGACGGCTCGACGCTCGGGGTGCGCAACTGCTCCTCGGTGAGGCCGGCGCACTTGAGCAGCAGCGTCTGCCGGTGGTAGTCGAGCCAGCCGTCGAGCATCGTGCGCTCGTCGCCGACGTACGGTTCGGGGGTCCGGGTGATCTCCGGTGCGGTCCATGTCATGGCGCGCATCCTGCCCGGGACGGGTGACCGTCCGCGACGGGTTATTCAGGGCACCACCACGACGGGCCAGTGCCCCTTGCGGACCAGCCGGGTGGCGACCGAGCCGACCAGCCGGTGGCCGGCCTGCTCGGACGCGCCCACCACCACCATGTCCGCCCGGAACTCGTCGGCCGCCCCGCACAGTTCGGTGAACGCGTCGCCGCGCCGGCACAGCAGCGTCACCGGGATGCCCAACTGCTCGGCGCCGCGCCGGCACTCCCGGCGCAGCTCGTCGGCCAGCTCGTCGTGGGTGCGCTGGACCGCGCCGGCGTCCATCCCGGGCACCAGCGAGGTGAGGCCGCTCGCCGAGCTGACGAAGACCACCACCAGGGCGGCGCCCTGCCGGCGGGCCAGCCCGGCGGCGTAGGAGCCGGCCCGCCCGGAGGTCCGTGTGCCGTCGACGCCCACCATGATCACCCGTGGGCCGTCGGTGCCGCGCTCGAAGGGCAGCGAGCTGACCCGGGGGCCGTACTCCTCGCGGTCCGGTGCTCCCACGCTCATGGCTCTACCTCACCTCTGCCCGTCGGCGGGGGTCGCACCGACGCTCACCACAGGATTCGATTCCCGCTCGCCCGTGCCGGAAACCGGGCCGGCGTTGTGCTGCCGCAGCGGCACCTCCCGGATGAAGACCACCGCGATCAGCGCGATCAGCGCGAACGGGGCGGCGGCCAGGAAGATGTCACCGGCGCCGTGGCCGTACGCGGCCTCCACCACGGTCCGCAGCGGGCCGGGCAGGGTGTGCACGTCGGGCAGGGTGCCGCCGCTGCCGGAGCGGGACGCGGGGATGCCGAGCTGGGCCAGTCCGTCGGCGGTGTAGTCCTTGACCTTGTGGGCGAGGACCGCACCGAGGGCGGAGACGCCGATCGCGCCGCCCAGGCTGCGGAAGAACGCCACCACCGAGCTGGCCGCGCCGAGCTCGTGCGGGCCGACGGTGTTCTGCACGGCCAGGACGAGGTTCTGCATGGTCAGGCCCAGGCCGACGCCGATCAGCAGCATGTAGCCGCTGAGCAGGGTGTAGCTGGTGTCCGCGCGGAGCGTGCCCAGCAGCGCGAAACCGACGGTGAGCAGCGCCGAGCCGGCCACCAGGAACCGCTTCCAGCGGCCGGTCCTGGTGATGATCCGCCCACCCACGGTCGAGGCGACCAGCAGGCCGAGGATCATCGGCAGGGTCATCAGGCCGGCCATCGTCGGCGACTCACCTCGGCTGATCTGGAAGTACTGGCCCAGGAAGATCGACGCGCCGAACAGGCCCACGCCCACCGCGACGCTGGCGACGACGGCGAGGGTGATCGTGCGGTTGCGGAACAGCCGCGGCGGGATCATCGGCTCGGCGGCCCGGGTCTCCACCCGGACGGCGAGCGCGCCGAGGAGCAGGGCGCCGAAGACCATGGCGACGGTCTGCCAGGACGCCCAGCCGAACTGGTCACCGGCGAGGGAGACCCAGATCAGCAGCACCGAGACCGCCGCCGTGATGAGGGTGGCGCCCCACCAGTCGATCTGCGCCCGGCGCTTGACCACCGGCAGGTGCAGGGTCTTCTGGAGGACGACCAGCGCGGCGATGGCGAACGGCACGCCGACGTAGAAGCACCAGCGCCAGCCGAGCCAGGAGGTGTCCACGATCACGCCGCCGATCAGCGGTCCGCCGATCGTGCCGACGGCCATCACGGCGCCGAGGTAGCCGCTGTAGCGACCCCGCTCGCGCGGCGCGATCATCGTGGCCATGATCACCTGGGCCAGGGCGGTGAGACCGCCGGCGCCGACGCCCTGGAGCACCCGGCACGCGATCAGCTCGCCGGTGCCCTGGGCGAGGCCGGCCAGCACCGAGCCCAGAACGTAGATCCCCAGGGCGAGCTGGACCAGTGTCTTCTTGCTGGTCAAATCGGCTAGTTTGCCCCAAATCGGGGTGGTCGCGGTGGTCGCGAGCAGCGCCGAGGTGACCACCCAGGTGTACGCGGACTGGCCACCGTGCAGTTCGGTGATGATCCGCGGCAGCGCGTTCGAGACGACCGTGGAGGAGAGGATCGCGACGAACATGCCCAGCAGCAGGCCGGAGAGGGCCTCCAGGATCTGCCGGTGGGTCATGTCGACGGCTGGCGCTCGGGACGCTGTCGCCTGGCTCATCGTGTGGTGCCTCCAGCCCGTACGTTTTGGTTGCCTCAAGCAACAACTGGGTGGGCGGTGGCCACATTCCCCACCTCGCGGGGTCATCTCCAGGAATCGTTGAACCGGCCGAGGAGGCGGGCGAACTCCTGCACGTCCCGGGCCGGCCAGTCGTCGAGCGTGCGCAGGAATTCGCCCAACCGGGCGGACCGGGCCACGTCGAACCGATGCTGACCCTCCTCGGTGAGGCTGATCTGCGCCGCCCGCCGGTCGCTCGGGTCGGGCTCCCGGCGTACCAGGCCGAGCGCCTCCAACCCGTTGATCTGCCGGCTGAGCGTCCCCTTGCCCACGCCGAGCCGCGCCGCCAGCTCGGTCAGCCGGATCGACCCGCTGCGCCGCAACCAGAGCAGCAGACCGTACGTGTTCGGTTCGAGGGTCGGGTGCACCTCCCGGGCGATCTCCCAGGAGACCGCGCGCCCCCGGCGCAGCAGCGCGGTCAGCTCGTGCTCGACGGCCCGGATCGGCTCCGGCTGATGCTCGCTCACGGCCTAGAGAGTACGGCGGCGCCCGGTCACCCGTCGCCGGAGAGGCGGCGGCTCATCACGGGACGTAGGTGCCCGTCGCTGGTGGTGCCCTCGATGACCACGTCGGCCCGCCGGCCCTGATGGGTCAGGGTGGCGACGGCGTTGCCGAAGTAGGGGCCGGCCAGCTTGCGCCAGCGCACCCCCGGCCGCCGGACACCCGCCGAGCGGGCCAGGGCCCGCGTCGCGCCCGCCGGCCCCGACGACCAGCCCATCTTCATCAGCGGTCGGATACCGGCCGGCACCTGGTTGTGGATCGGCGAGCAGGTGAGCTGGTGCACGGGCGTGACCACCGCGGGGTCGGCGAACCGCGCCCGGGCCACGTACGAGTGGTGCACGTCCCCGGAGAGCACGCTGATCGACGCCGGTGGGGCGTACGCCGGGCCGGCCCCGATGCGCGCGCCGGACGCCCTCGGGGTGCCGGTGCCGATCCGGGCGAACGTCTCACCGAGGGCTTCGAAGGACCGCCGGAACGCCGCCCAGTGCTCCAGATCGAGCGCCCGGCGCAGCTTCTCGGCCGTCCGGGCCACCCACGGCCGGCGCGAGTCGGCAAGCTTCTCGTTCCACGCCTCGATGTGGTGGATGCCCTGGGGCAGCAGCCAGGGCAGCGAGGCGCCCACCACCAGGTGGTCGTAGACGCCGTGCGCCTGGTCGAGGAACCACGACCACTCACCCGGCGGCAGCATCGCCCGGTGGCCCGGCTCGAGCACCCGGCTGCACCGGTTGTCGAGCATGACCAGCCGGGTACGCCCCAGGTCGAGCGCGTAGCTCCACTGGTACTGCACGGCCCGCCAGCGTTCGGTGTCGTGCGCCAGGTCGGCCTCCTGGTCGACCCGGTGCCCGAACTCGCGCAGCACACCGGTGGCGTCCTCGGCGGCGACGACCTTCGCGAAGACCGGGTCGGCGGCGATCTCGTCCGGCGCGAGGTTGCCCAGGTGCTGGTAGACCCAGTACGAGGCCAGCCCGCTGCCGATCCGTTCGGCCCACCACGGCTGCTCGCGCATCTCGGCCCGCCACGACGCCGAGGTGTTCCAGTCGTCGATGATCTCGTGATCGTCGAAGATCATCACGCTGGGCACGGTGGAGAGCAGCCAGCGGATCTCCGGGTCGCGCCACGACTCCAGGTAGAGCTTGGTGTACTCGTCGAAGCTCACCACCTGGTCGGCCGGAGCGCCCTTGGGCCGCCGCCGGCGACGGCGCAGCAGCCGACGCACGGTCGGTGAGGTGACGTCGGCGTACACCTGGTCACCCAGGAGCACCAACAGGTCGGGCAGCGGGTTCGACTCCGGGTCGGCCATCAACCGCCGGGCGTACGCGTCCAGGGCATCCGGCGGGAGCTTGCGGGTGGTGGCGTGCTGGGTGGTCTCCCGGCACGAACCGAAGATCAGGTTGACCGGTTGGTCCAGGTCGTCGGCCGCCCTGGTCCGGATGACGCTGGGCGGGAAGCCGCTGCTCTCCACCGGCCAGACCAGCTCGTCGTCGACCAGGACCTCGTACGTGGTGGTGCTGTCCGGGGTGAGGCCCTCCACCACGACGAGGGCGTAGTGGTGGTCGTACGCCGAGAAGGTGGGTGCGGTGCCGGTGGCGCCGCCCGCCGTGCGGACGGTGACCACGGCGGGCGCGGCGGTCTCCACCCAGATCGTCGCCCGGGTGTCGACCACTCGCCGCAGCAGTGGGCCGATCAGGAGGTGTGCGGCGGGCATGACGCGAGCCTACCGCCGGTTTCCGGGGACCGGCCGGGTGCGGTGGCTGGGACGCCGTCGCCGGCATCTGACAGGATTCCGGCATGGCCGAATATCTCGTCCTCGCTCTGGTCCTGCTCGGTGTGCTGATCGCCGGCACAGTCGGGCTGGTCGTGCCCCGTCTGCGGCGGCGGCCCGAGCCTCCGCTTCCGCGCACCGAGGTCGACACCCGGGCCGAAGAGGATCTCGCCGGTCCGCCGGTCGAGGCACCGGAGTCCGATCTGTCCACCGGTGTCCTGGTCGAGCCGCCGCCGGTGCTCGCGCCGCAGGTGGAGGTGCCCGAGCCGACCGCCGGGCGGTTGGTCCGGCTTCGGTCCCGGCTGTCACGTTCGCAGAACGTCTTCGGCAAGGGCCTGCTCGGCCTGCTCGCCCGCGACCACCTCGACGAGGACGTCTGGGAGGAGATCGAGGACAGCCTGATCACCGCCGACGTCGGCGTGGACGCGACCCGCGACATCGTCGACCGGCTGCGGGAACGCACCCGGGTGCTGGGCACCCGCTCGGCCGGTGAGCTGCGCGCGCTGCTCGCGGCCGAGCTGGTCAACGCCCTCGACCCCGACATGGACCGCGCGCTGCGCACCGCGCCCAAGGACGGCGTGCCGGCGGTGGTCCTGGTGGTCGGCGTCAACGGCGCCGGCAAGACCACCACCTGCGGCAAGGTCGCCCGGGTGCTGGTCGCCGACGGCCGTAGCGTGCTGCTCGGCGCGGCCGACACCTTCCGGGCCGCCGCCGCCGACCAGTTGCAGACCTGGGGCGAGCGGGTCGGCGCGGAGACCGTGCGCGGCCCCGAGGCGGCCGACCCGGCCAGCGTCGCGTTCGACGCCGTCAAGCGGGGCATCGAGACCGGCGTGGACACGGTGCTCATCGACACCGCCGGTCGCCTGCAGAACAAGGTCGGCCTGATGGACGAGCTGGGCAAGGTCAAACGGGTCGTGGAGAAGCAGGGACCGATCGACGAGACGCTGCTCATCCTCGACGCCACCACCGGCCAGAACGGTCTGGAGCAGGCCCGGGTCTTCACCGAGGCGGTCAACGTGACCGGCGTGGTGCTGACCAAGCTCGACGGCACCGCCAAGGGCGGCATCGTGATCGCCGTGCAGCGCAAGCTCGGGATCCCGGTGAAGCTCGTCGGCCTCGGTGAGGGCAAGGACGATCTGGCGCCGTTCGACCCGGCGCAGTTCGTCGACGCGCTGCTGGGCACCGAGCCCACTGGACGGGACGCGTAGTCTCGGGTGACCAGTGACGATCGCGCGTACGCGGGCTGGCGTGACCCCGGCCATTCCTCGCAGCGCCTCGGGAGACCGTACGTGACTTCGCAGGAGATCCCGCTGCACGGCGGCAACGTGAGCACCGTGGTCCGGGTGGGCGACACGGTCCGTCGCAACGCCGGGCCGTGGACCCCGTCCGTGCACGCCCTGCTCCGGCACCTGGAGTATGTCGGCTTCACCGGCGCCCCCCGGGCGCTCGGGATGGACGAGCGCAACCGTGAGGTCCTGTCGTACCTGGAGGGGGAGTGCGGGGAGTACCCGCTCGCCCCGCACTGGGTGACCGACGAGGCGCTGGTCACCGTCGCCACCATGCTGCGGATGTTCCACGACGCGCAGTACGGCTTCGCCCCGCCGGCCGGGGCGGTCTGGCGCTCGTTCGGGCCCCCGCCACCGGACACCGAGGTGATCTGCCACCACGACGCCGCCCCGCACAACGTGATCTGGCGTCCGGACGGCACCCTCGGGCTGATCGACTTCGACCTCGCCTCGCCGGGCGCGCGGATCTACGACGTGGCGTACGCGGCGTGGACGTGGGTGCCGATCTTCGCCGACCGGGACTCGATCACGCTGGGCTGGAAGCACCCGGACCGGCCGCGCCGGCTGCGACTCTTCGCCGACGCGTACGGGTTGATCCCACGGGACCGGCACCGGCTGATCCGTACCATCCGCAAGCGGATCGTGGACCACGTCGAGGGCATCCGCCGGATGGCCGCCGCCGGCGAGCCGGCGTTCGTCCGGATCGTGCACAAGGGGCACCTGCGGCGGCCGATGCGCGACCTGCGGCTGCTCGACTACGAGCGGCACGCTCTGGAGAACGCCCTCCGCTGAGCGCGGATTCGACGATGCTCGGCCGGGCGTGTCAAGCGGACCGGTCGATGGGCCTGACCGGTCGGCCATCGACGTACGCCGTCCGAACGATCCACCATTGTCCATGCCGCGCGCTGTGCGGACTCCGTGACATGTACGAAACAACCCGTCACGAATTGGAAACCCGCACGGGACCCTGGGTGAAACAGCCGGCAACAAAGCTTCCGCGCAACCGGCCTACGGGCGACGCTGCCCCGGAAAGCCGCGAAGGAGGACTTCACCTTTAGGAGGCCAGCGTGCCTGAAGCACCGACGATCGACGGCGCCAATACCACGTGGCTGCTGGTTTCGACCGCGCTCGTGCTGCTCATGACCCCTGGACTGGCGCTGTTCTACGGCGGCCTCAACCGGGCCAAGGGCGTACTCAACATGATGATGATGAGCTTCACGGCGATCGGGCTCATCTCTGTTCTGTGGTGGTTCTACGGCTTCAGCGTCGCCTTCGGGGCCGACGTGAACGGTTTCTGGGGAGACCCGGGCGCGTACCTCGGCACCAAGACCTTCCTCGCCGAGTCCGACCTCTGGGGTGCCACGGCGGAGAACCCCAGCGGCATCGGCATTCCGCTCTACGTGTTCATGGCGTTCCAGATGGTCTTCGCCGTGATCACCGTCGCGCTGATCAGCGGCGCCATCGCCGACCGGGCCAAGATCGCCGGCTGGCTGCTGTTCGCGTTCGGCTGGGCCACCCTGGTCTACTTCCCGGTCGCCCACTGGGTGTGGGGCGGCGGCATCATCGGCGGTGACATCCACGCGCTGGACTTCGCCGGTGGTACCGCGGTGCACATCAACGCCGGTGCGGCGGCCCTGGCCGTGGCCCTCGTGCTCGGCAAACGGCTCGGCTGGCCCCGCGAGGGCATGAAGCCGCACAACATCCCGCTCGTCGCGCTCGGCGCCGGTCTGCTGTGGTTCGGGTGGTTCGGCTTCAACGCCGGTTCGGAACTGACCGTCGACGGTGTCGCCGGCCTCGCCTTCATCAACACCCAGCTCGCCACCGCGGCCGCCGTGCTCGGCTGGATCGCGGTCGAGTGGATCAAGGACCGCAAGCCGACGATGGTCGGTGCCTCGTCCGGTGCCATCGCCGGCCTGGTCGCCATCACCCCGGCCTGTGGCTTCATCGCCCCGTGGGCGTCCGTCCTGCTCGGCATCGTCGCCGGTGTGGTGTGCGCGCTCGCCGTCAGCCTCAAGTACAAGCTGGGCTACGACGACTCGCTCGACGTGGTCGGCGTGCACTTCGTCGGTGGCTGGATCGGCTCGCTCTGGCTCGGCCTCTTCGCCACCAACTCGGTCAACGCCGCGATCAGCGACGTGGTCGGGGCCTCCGACGGCCTGTTCTACGGCGGCGGCGTGACCCAGCTCGGTCGGCAGGCGCTCGCCGGTCTGATCGTCACCGCGTGGTCGTTCGGCATCGCCTGGGTGCTCGCCTTCGCGATCGAGAAGACGATGGGCTTCCGCATCAAGAACGAGGCCGAGGTCGAGGGCATCGACATCGCCGAGCACGCCGAGAGCAGCTACGACCTGTCCCCGGCCGGTGGCGGCACGGGCGGCGCGTTCGCGATGGCCGGCATCGGCACCTCCGGTGGCGCGTCGAGCACCGCCGCTGAAGAGACCGACTCCACCGAGCCGGTCAGCGCCAAGGTCGCCGGTTAACGTTCCTTAGATGGAGGGGTTGGACATGAAGCTGGTGACCGCGGTCATCAAGCCGTACCAGCTGGACGCCGTGAAGGAAGCTCTGCACGCTCTGGGCGTGGCCGGGCTGACCGTCAGCGAGGTCCAGGGGTACGGACGGCAGAAGGGGCACACCGAGGTCTACCGGGGTGCCGAGTACACGGTCGAGTTCCTGCCCAAGATCCGGGTCGAGGTGCTCACCGACGAGATCGACGTGGAGAAGATCGTGGACGCCATCGTCGGCGCCGCCCGTACGGGCAAGATCGGCGACGGCAAGGTGTGGGTCACCGGTGTCGAGGAGGTCGTCCGGGTACGTACCGGCGAGCGCGGCCTCGACGCCCTCTGATCCGGACCACGACCGACATGACCTCGTTGATCAAGAAGGACGCGTCAGGAAACGCCGACAACGGTGACGCGAACCTCTTGATCAACGAGGTTGTCGGCGTACCCGGGGGGATCGGGGAGGCCGCCCGGGTGGGGCGGGCGGCCGCGTACGACACGTTCCTGCGCGGGTTGCTGCCCGCGCGTGACGGTGTCGCGCTGATCGCCGTCGGGGGGTTGGGACGGCGGCAGTGCGCCCCCTACGGCGACCTCGACCTGGTGCTGCTGCACGCCGGAGTGCCCGGCACGGACGAGTTGGCGGCCAAGGTCTGGTACCCGATCTGGGACGCCGGACTGCGCCTGGACCACTCGGTGCGGACCGTCTCCGAGGCCCTGTCGGTGGCCCAGGACGACGTCAAGGTCGCCCTCGGCCTGCTCGACGCCCGCCTGGTGGCCGGCGACCAGGCGCTCGCCGACGCCCTGATCCGCACGGCCGCCGACCACTGGCGGCGGACCGCCGTGCGTCAGCTCCCGGGTCTGCGGGAGGTCACCGTCGCCCGCTGGCAGGCCCACGGCGAGCTGGCCTTCCTCCTCGAAGGCGACCTCAAGGAGGCCGCCGGCGGACTGCGCGACGTGGGATTGCTGCGCGCGATCTCCGCCGCCGGCATCACCGACGCGCTGCGCCCCGCCGTCCGCGCCGCCCACCTGCGGCTGCTGGACACCCGCGACGCCCTGCACCAGCAGGTCGGCCGCCGGGTCGACCGACTGGTCGCCCAGGAACGGGACGGCGTCGCCGCACTGCTCGGCCTACGACAACTCCAGCCGGGCGCGTCTGACGCCGCGCGGCGGCCTGGAGCCGTCGTCGAGGACGGCGACGCCCTGCTGCGGCGGGTGGCCGGTGACGCGCGCACGGTCAGCCACGCCCTCGACGACGCCTTCCGCGCCGCCGACCGGCTGCGCTCGGGCCGCTCCCGCGGCGGGAACGGCGCTCCGGTGCGCCGGCCCGTCGCCCGGGACGTGGTCGAGCACGACGGGGAGCTGGTGCTGGCCCGGACGGCGATCGGCGCGCGTCCCGACCCGAGCCTGTCCCTGCGGGTGGCCGCCGCGGCGGCCACCACCCGACTGCCCATCGCCCGGGCCACCTGCGAGTGGCTGGCGGCGTACTGCCCCCCGCTGCCCGCGCCCTGGCCGGCCGAGGCCCGGGCCGCGCTCACCACGCTGCTGGGCGCCGGTCCCGGCCTGGTGCCGGCCTGGGAGACCTGCGACAGGTACGGGCTGGTGGACGGCTGGCTGCCCGAATGGACCCGGCTGCGCAGCCTGCCGCAGCACAACCCGGTGCACCGCTACACCCTCGACCGGCACCTCGTACAGGCCGCCCACGAGGCCAGCCGGCACGCCCGCGAGGTGGAGCGCCCCGACCTGCTGCTGCTCGGTGCCCTGCTGCACGACATCGGCAAGGGTCTGCCCGGCGACCACAGCACCGTCGGGGTGCCGCTCGCCGAGACGGTGGCTACGCGGGTCGGGCTGCCCGCCCCGGAGGTGGCGCTGATCGGCACGCTGGTCCGGCTGCACCTGCTCCTGCCCGACGTGGCGACCCGCCGGGACCTCACCGACCCGGTGACCATCGCGTCGGTCGCCGAGGCGGTGGGCGACACCTGCACGCTCGACCTGTTGCACGCCCTGGTACGCGCCGACGCCGCCGCCACCGGCCCGGCCGCCTGGTCGGACTGGAAAGGCCGGCTCGTCGCCGAACTGGTCGCCCGCGTCCGTACCGCCCTGGACACCGGTGTGCTGCCCGAGCCCCCGGCCCCGGACCCGGCGCTGCTGGCCGGGCCACTGCCGGTCGTGCACCTGACCGGTGACCGGGTGGCGGTGGCCGCCGCCGACCGGCGAGGACTACTCGCCACGGTGGCCGGCTGCCTCGCCCTGCACCGACTGGAGGTGCTGTCCGCCGACGCTTCCGTGGTCGACGGCCGAGCGCTCGTCGAGTGCCGGGTGCAACCCCGCTACGGCCTGCCGGCCGACCCGGTCCCGCTCCGCGCCGACCTGCGCCGCGCGGTCGCCGGCGACGTGTCCGTCACCCAACGGCTGCGCGGCCGTGCGCTCGCCGCCCGGGGCAGCGGGGCCGCTCCCCGGGTCGTCTGGCACCGCGAGGCTGCCACCGACGCCGTCCTGCTCGAACTCCGCGCGGCCGACGCCGCCGGACTGCTCTACCGGGTGGCCGGCGCGCTGGACGAGGCGGGCGCCCTGGTCCGGGCCGCGCGGATCTCCACCCTCGGCGCGGACGTGGTCGACGCCTTCTACCTGGTGGGTGGCTGGCCGGACGACGCGACCCGGGCCCGCCTGGAGGCCGCGGTCCTCGCCGCCGTCTGATCAGCGGCCGGCCGATGCGACCCGGGCCCGGCTGGGGCTGCGGTCCTCGCCGCCGCCTCATCAGCTGCCATCGCCGTGCGGCGGCGGGCGTTCGCAGCGGTCGCCCCGCTAGTCGCTGTGGGCGGTCGTGGGCTCGCGCTGGCGGTCGTGGGCCTGCGCTGGCGGTCGTGGGCTCGCGCTGGCGGTCGTGGGCTCGCGCTGGCGGTCGTGGGCTCGCGCTGGCGGTCGTGGGCTCGCGCCGGCCGTCGTGGGCCTGCGCTGGCGGTCGTGGGCCTGACCGGTTGTCGTGGGTTCGTTCGGAGCCTCGGGACTCTCGCAGGTCGCATGGGCTACTTCACGCCTGATGACTCGGTGGCATCAAGATGCCGCAGAGTCATCACGCTCACCGCGGTGCCCGCCCCCAGCCTCCGGCCCTCAGACGCCCGCGATGACGTGGCTGGGTACGGTGGTGGGTACGTCCCGGGACGTAGCGAGGGTGCCGCTCGTGGGCGCACGTCAGGAGGCGTCTGCGCGGGCAGAATGACGGCCATGCGAGAGAACGGGTGGTGGGGGCGCAACGCGCTGGCGGATGCCGTGCTCGCCCTCGTGCTGCTCGGGTTCGGACAACTCGCCACCGGGCTGGCCGGGCAGAATCAGCCGGGGTCCCGACCGGTGGACGGCCTCTGTCGCGTCCTGCTCGTGGTCGCCACACTGGCCCTGGCGGGCCGCCGGTACGCCCCGGTCGCCACGCTCGTCGTCGTCACGGTCGCCACCTCGACGTACCTGGTGCTCGGCTACCCGTACGGTCCGATCCTGCTCGCCTTCCTGGTCGCGGTCTACACCGTGGCGGTGCGACTGCCGGTACGTCCGGCGGCGTTCGCCGCCGGTGGCGCGTTCGTGGTGTTGCTGGCGCACGTTTTCGTCTCGCGCGGCCCCGCGCCGGGCTGGACCGGAGTGCTCCCCGCGTCGGCCTGGGTGGTCGTACCGTTCGCGGTGGGTGTGGTGGTGCGGGTCAGCCGGGAGGCGGCCGCCCGTACCCGCGCCGAGGAGGCCCGTGAGCGTGCCGAACAGGCCCGGCGGCAGGCCGACGAGGAACGGCTGCGCATCGCCCAGGAGGTGCACGACGTGGTGGGGCACGGGTTGGCCGCGATCAGCATGCAGGCGGAGATCGCCCTGCACCTGCTGCCGAAACGGCCGGAGCAGGCGGAGGTCGCGCTGACCGCGATCAGCCGTTCCAGCCGCGAGGCGCTGGACGAGCTGCGGGTCACGTTGGGCGCGGTGCGGCGGGGCGCGGAGCGTGAACCGGTGCCCGGTCTGGCGCGGCTCCCCGCACTCTGCGACCGCCTGGCGGGTGCCGGTCTCGTCGTCGACCTGCGCCTGGTCGGTGACCCGCGGGAGGTGCCGGCGGCGGTGGACCTGGCCGCGTACCGGGTGGTGCAGGAGGCGCTGACGAACGTGCTGCGGCACGCGGGGGTGGCACGGGCCGAGGTGACCGTGGGCTACCGGGCCGACGAGCTGACCGTCGAGGTCACCGACAGGGGCGTCGGCGCCGCCGGCCGGTTCGACACGGCCGACGGTCTCGACGTGACCGCCGGCCGGAGCGGCGGGTACGGCCAGACCGGCGGGCACGGACTGGCCGGGATGCGGGAGCGGGTGACGGCGCTGGGCGGGCAGCTGACCGTCGGACCGGGCCCGGCCGGCGGGTTCCGGGTCCGGGCCCGGCTGCCGGTGGAGCCGTCGCCGTGATCCGGGTGCTGATCGCCGACGACCAGGACCTGGTCCGCCTCGGGCTGCGCGCGCTGGTGGAGAGCGAGGACGACCTGGCGCTCGCCGGAGAGGCCGCCGACGGGCTGCGGGCGGTCGAGCTGGCCCGCCGGGAGCGGCCGGACGTCGTGCTGATGGACATCCGGATGCCGGGCATCGACGGGATCGAGGCGACCCGCCGGATCGTCGCCGATCCCGATTTGACCGGTACGCGGGTGGTGGTGCTCACCACCTTCGAGCTGGACGAGTACGTCTTCGACGCGCTGCGCCACGGCGCGAGCGGCTTCCTCACCAAGGACACCCGGCCGCCGGAGCTGCTGCGCGCGATCCGGCTGGTCGCCGAGGGGGAGGCGCTGTTGTCGCCGTCGGTGACCCGCCGGGTGGTGCGGGAGTTCGCCACCCGGCCGTCGCGGGCACCCCGTCCGCACCCCCGGCTGGACACGCTCACCGAGCGGGAACGCCAGGTGGTCGGCCTGGTCGGTGAGGGACTGAACAACGAGGAGATCGCCGCCCGGTTGGTGGTCAGCCCGGCGACCGCCCGGACCCACGTCAGCCGGGCGATGGGCAAGCTGGCAGCCCGGGACCGGGCCCAGCTCGTCGTCTTCGCGTACCAATCGGGCTTGGTTTCGGGGTGAGGCCGGGCCGCCAGCGGCCTTGCGGCCGGGCGGCTACCCTAGCGGTGGCCGGACTCCGCAGTGCCGGTCGCGTTGTGCCCGCCGGAACACTGACAAACGGGATGTTCGCGTGTTTGACACCTTGAGTGACCGCCTGTCCGGGATCTTCACCAAGCTCCGCGGCAAGGGACGGCTCACCGACGCCGACATCGACGCCACCGCGCGCGAGATCCGCCTCGCGCTGCTGGAGGCGGACGTCGCGCTGCCGGTGGTCAAGGGCTTCATCGCGGCCGTCAAGGAGCGTGCCCGCGGCGCCGAGGTCTCCCAGGCGCTCAACCCGGCCCAGCAGATCATCAAGATCGTCAACGAAGAGCTGATCAAGGTGCTCGGCGGCGAGGGGCGGCGGCTCCAGTTCGCCAAGCAGCCGCCGACCGTGATCATGCTGGCCGGCCTCCAGGGTTCCGGTAAGACCACCCTGGCCGGCAAGCTGGCCCGCTGGCTCAAGGGTCAGGGCCACCAGCCGCTGTTGGTCGCCGCCGACCTCCAGCGTCCCAACGCCGTCGGGCAGCTCCAGGTGCTCGGTGGTCGCGCCGGGGTCGAGGTGTACGCCCCGGAGCCCGGCAACGGCACCGGTGACCCGGTGCAGGTGGCCCGCGCGTCGATCGAGCACGCCAAGCGCGCCGCCCGCGACATCGTCATCGTCGACACCGCCGGCCGCCTCGGCATCGACGCCGAGATGATGCAGCAGGCCGCCGACATCCGTGACGCCGTCTCGCCGGACGAGGTCATCTTCGTCATCGACGCGATGGTCGGTCAGGACGCCGTACGCACCGCCGAGGCGTTCCGCGACGGCGTCGGCATCACCGGTGTGGTGCTCTCCAAGCTCGACGGCGACGCCCGTGGTGGTGCCGCCCTGTCGGTGCGCGAGGTCACCGGGCAGCCGATCCTGTTCGCCTCCACCGGCGAGAAGTTGGAGGACTTCGACGTCTTCCACCCCGATCGGATGGCCAGCCGGATCCTCGGCATGGGCGACGTCCTCACTCTGATCGAGCAGGCCGAGCAGGCCTTCGACTCCGATCAGAAGGAGAAGATGACCGCCAAGCTGATGGGCGGCGAGCAGTTCACCCTGGACGACTTCCTCGACCAGCTCATCGCGGTACGGCGGATGGGCCCGATCGCCAACGTGCTGGCCATGATGCCGGGCATGGGGCAGATGAAGGACCAGCTCGCCGAGCTGGACGACAGCCACTTCGACCGGGTCACCGCGATCATCCGGTCGATGACCCCGGGCGAGCGGACCAACCCGAAGATCATCAACGGTTCCCGCCGGGCGCGTATCGCCAACGGCTCCGGGGTCACCGTGATGGACGTCAACCAACTGCTGAACCGCTTCGCCGACGCGCAGAAGATGATGAAGCAGATGGGCGGCATGATGGGCCTGCCCGGCGGCGGTCGGCGCAAGGCCACCAAGAGCCCGAAGAACAAGCGCAAGGGCACCAAGGGCGGCGGTCGTCCGCGTACCGGCGCCGGGATGCCGGCCGGCTTCCCGGGTGGCATGCCGCAGCTTCCGCCGGGGATGGACCCGAACGACCTGGCCGCCGGTCAGGGCCTCCCGCCCGGCTTCAAGCTGCCGAAGATCGACTTCAACAAGCTCGGCAAGGGCGGCGACAAGGGCCCGCGCTGACGCGGGCGCCTTTCCTGCCTGCGTTGACCGCCGGGAAGAACGACCTGCTCGCCTCCGACGAGGAGTGATCGGGTAGGACTGTGCGCATGGCCCTTCATGTGCGCGGCGTACTGCTCCCCGACGACGAGGTCCGGGACCTCTGGCTGGTCGGCGACCGGGTGACCTTCACCCCGGTACCCGGCGCGGAGACCGTCGTGGACGGCGGTTTCGTGCTGCCGGGCCTGGTCGACGCACACTGCCACATCGGCATCGCCCGAGGTGGCGCCCCGATCGCCTCGCTCGACCAGGCCCGTGACCTGGCTCGGCTCGACCGGGACGCCGGGGTGCTGGCGATCCGGGACGCCGGCTCGCCGTACCCGTACCCCGAGTTGGACGACGAACCCGACCTGCCGCGACTGGCCCGCGCGGGCCGGCACGTCGCCCCGCCGAAGCGGTACCTGCGGGACATCGGCGTGGAGGTCGACGCCACCGACGTGACGGCCACGGTGGCCGCCCAGGCGAAGGCCGGCAACGGCTGGGTCAAGCTGGTCGGCGACTGGATCGACCGGGGAGTCGGCGACCTCGCGCCGGCCTGGGACGCGGACACCCTCACCGCCGCCGTCCGGGCCGCACACGACGCCGGGGTACGCGCCGCGGTGCACACCTTCTCCGAGTCGGCCGTCGAGATCATGGTGCGTGCCGGGGTGGACTCCGTGGAGCACGGCACCGGCCTGAGCCTCGACCTGCTCGACGAAATGGCCCGCCGGGGCACCGCTCTCGTCCCCACGATGATCAACATTGCGACCTTCGGCGGGATCGCCGAGCAGGCGCGGGCCAAGTTCCCCGGGTACGCCGACCACATGCTCGCGCTGCGTGACCGCTTCCCCGAGGTGGTGCGGGCCGCACACGAGGCCGGCGTGCCGATCTACGTGGGCACCGACGCCGGCGGCGGCATTGACCACGGACTGGCCGCCGAGGAGATGCTGCTGCTGCACGAGCGCGCCGGCATGCCCGCCGAGGACGTGCTCGCCGCCGCCTCCTGGGGCGCCCGGGAGTGGCTCGGCTTTCCCGGGCTTGTCGAGGGGGGTCTCGCCGACCTCACCGTCTACCCCGAGGACCCCCGCCGCGACCTGCGGGTCGTCCGCGCCCCGTCCCGCACGATCCTGCGCGGCCAGGTGGTGCGCTGATTTTCCCGCGTCGCGCTGTGCCGCGTTGCGCTGCGGGCTGGGCTGGGCTGGGCCGCGTTGGGCTGGGCTGGGCCACGTTGGGCTGGGCCACGTTGGGCTGGGCTGCGTCGCGCTGGGCTGGGCTGAGCTGCGTCGCGTTGGGCTGGGCTGGGCCGGCGCAAGATCGCGCTCGATCCTGGATGTAGCACGATCTTGCCGCCCAAGATCCTCACAACATCAGGGATGTTGCTGCTTCCAGCGCGTCTGAGGCAGCAATATCGGTGATGTTGTGCGGATCTTGGGCGCGGGGCGCGGGGCGCGGGGCGCGGGGCGCGGGGCGCGGGGCGCGGGGCGCGGGGCGCGGGGCGCGGGGCTTTCCACGACGCCGATCTTGCACTTTCTGCCCGGACTTATTTCGCGAAGATGGACATGTCGACGTCGGAAAGTGCAAGATCGGCGTGAGGGCGTGAGGGCGTGAGGGCGTGAGGGCGTGAGGGCGTGAGGGCGTGAGGGCGTGAGGGCGTGAGGGCGTGAGGGCGTGAGGGCGTGACGGCGTGACGGCGTGAGGGCGTGACGGCGTGACGGCGTGACGGCGCGGGTGGGTCAGTGGCGCCGGGTGGCGGCGGCGGTGAAGAGGTGGACGGCCAGGTCGGCGAGGGCCGTCGCGGTCTGCTCGATCGGCGCGCCGGGGAGCACGATG
This sequence comes from Micromonospora sp. WMMD729, assembly GCF_049315225.1. NCBI lineage: Bacteria > Bacillati > Actinomycetota > Actinomycetes > Micromonosporales > Micromonosporaceae > Micromonospora > Micromonospora sp. WMMD729. Next base: position 1,225,880 of record NZ_CP186059.1, read on the forward strand.
TGGCTCACCACGAGGCGGACGATCGTGTCGGCGGCGAAGGCCAGCGCGGTCGGGTCCGCGCCCGGGAGGTGGTCGCCGGCCCAGCCGAGCAGCGCGTCCGATGCTTCGGTGAGGACCACCTCGGCCCGGGTGGTGAGGTACGGCAGTAGTTCGTCCGACCCGCCTCGGGCACTGGTCAGGATCGCTTTGACAAGTGGATTGTCCGCCGCGGTGGCGAGGGTGTGCGCGATCGCGGCGTACGCGCCGGCGCGTACGTCCGAGCCGTGCGCGTCCAGCGCCTCGCGGACGTCGCCGACGAACCGGTCCACCTCGCGCCGGGCGAGCGCCTCGGCCAGGCCGGCCTTGCTGCCGAACTCGTTGTAGACGGTCTGCCGGCTCACACCGGCGGCCGTGGCCACCCCGCCCATCCGTACCGCGTCCCAACCGGCGGCGATGGTCCGAGCGCGGGCCGCGTCCACGATCGTGTCCCGAAGCCGCTGGCGCGGTGAGCCCGTCGTCGCAGTCATGATGGTCGAACTCTACCCGCGCTGCCGGCCGACCCACCGCGGCCTCGTGGCGGCCGGGGCGCGCCGCGCGACGCCTCCCGGGCGCGGCGGCGCCTCACCTGGCGCATAGGATGTGCGGTCATGGCTCGCGTGCTCACTCCCCGTGCGGAGGACTTTCCCCGCTGGTACCAGGACCTGATCGCCAAGGCGAAGCTGGCCGACAACGGCCCGGTCCGGGGGACCATGGTCATTCGACCGGCCGGCTACGCCATCTGGGAGCGGATGCAGGCCGAGATGGACGACCGGATCAAGGCGGCCGGCGCGGAGAACGCGTACTTCCCGCTGTTCATCCCGGAGAGCTATCTCAAGCGTGAGGCCGAGCACGTCGAGGGCTTCTCGCCGGAGCTGGCGGTCGTCACTCACGGTGGCGGCAAGCAGCTCGCCGAGCCGGTGGTGGTGCGTCCCACCAGCGAGACGGTGATCGGCGAGTTCATGGCCAAGTGGATCGACTCGTACCGGGACCTGCCGCTGCTGCTCAACCAGTGGGCGAACGTGGTCCGGTGGGAGCTGCGCCCGCGCATCTTCCTGCGCACCAGCGAGTTCCTGTGGCAGGAGGGGCACACCGCGCACGCCACCCGCGAGGACGCCCGGGCCTACGCCCGCCGGATCCTGCACGAGGCGTACGAGGACCTGATGGTCAACGTGCTGGGCATCCCGGTGGTGGTGGGCCTCAAGACCGCCCGGGAGCGGTTCGCCGGGGCGACCGCCACGTACACCTGCGAAGGCATGATGGGCGACGGCAAGGCGCTCCAGCTCGGCACCAGCCACGAGTTGGGCCAGAACTTCGCCAAGGCGTTCGACATCAGCTACTCCTCCAAGGAGGGCGGCCGGGAGCACGCCTGGACGACCTCGTGGGGCACGTCGACGCGGATGCTCGGCGGTCTGATCATGGCGCACGGTGACGACAACGGTCTGCGCGTGCCGCCGCGGCTGGCGCCCATCCAGGCGTACATCATGATCGTCAAGGATGGCGAGGGCGTCGCGGAAGCGGCGGCCAAGCTGCGCGACGGCCTGCGCGACGCCGGCGTCCGGGTCGCGCTCGACGACCGGACCGACACCGCGTTCGGCCGCCGGGCCGTCGACGCCGAGCTGCGCGGTTATCCGGTACGCGTCGAGGTCGGCCCCCGCGACCTGGCCGCCGGTAACGCGACGGTGGTACGTCGTACCGATGGGTCGAAGTCCCCGACGGCGGTGGCCGACGTGGTCGGCGCGGTCCTCGCGGCGCTGGAGGAGGACCAGAAGGCGCTGCACGACCAGGCGCTGGCCCACCGGCAGTCCCGCACGGTCGAGGTGTCGACCCTGGCCGAGGCCATCGAGGCGGCGGCCACCGGCTGGGCCAAGGTGCCGTGGTCGGCGGTCGGCGTGGCCGGTGAGGCCGAGGCGAACGGGCAGGGCGTGACGGTGCGCTGCCTGCTGCGGGCCGACGGCTCGGTGCCGGACTCGGAGGACGAGCCCGACCTGGTGGCCATCCTCGCCCGCGCCTACTGAGGTGCGTGTCGACCGGTTCCAGCCGGGTCGGCTGATCATGCACCGCAACGTGCGGCACGGCCGGATCGGCTGGGTGCGCCCGGGGCGGGTGGTCAGCGACGACGAGCGGGGCCTGCTGGTCTGGATCGCCCGGGACTCGCCGGTGGCGCACGAGGTCACCGAGGCGGGGCTGGGCATGCGGGCCATGTCGTTCGCCCAGTGGGTCTCGTCGTCGTACCGGTTGGCGCACGGGCGGTGGAACGGTCCGCCGTTGCTGAAGTTCCTGCCCACCGGGGCGGCGCACTCGGTCTGGTGGTTCCGGGACGCGCAGGGTCGGTTCGCCCACTGGTACGTCAACCTGGAGGAGCCTGGTGTCCGCTGGGACGACGGCCCGGTGGCCGGCGTCGACGTGGTGGACCAGGATCTCGACGTGGTGGTACGCCCGGACCTGAGCTGGGAGTGGAAGGACGAGGACGAGTTTGTCGAGCGGCTCGCCTTCGGCGACGACTACTGGGTGACCGACGAGAAGGCGGTCCGCGCCGAGGGGGAGCGGGTGATCGCGCTCGCCGAGGCCGGCGCGTTCCCGTTCGACGGCACCTGGGTCGACTTCACCCCGCCCGCGGATTGGGACGTACCGGACGAACTGCCACCCGGGTGGGACCGTCCGCCGGTGCGGTGACGGGTGTTCCGGATCACCGGTGACACGGTGTCCGGGTCCGGTGCGGAAGATCGGCGTCGGATCTGGCAGAATGGGTCGCTGGTATCCGGCGCGCGTCCGGCGCCCTCTAACCCGGGCACGTCGCCAGTCCACCGAGTTGTCTCCGGCCCAACCCCACTGTGCCGGTCGGCGCTCACCCATGCACACCGCCCGTAGCGGGCTGGTGAGATCGCAACAGGAGCGAAACAACTGTGGCCGTAAAGATCCGGCTCCTGCGGATGGGCAAGATCCGCAACCCGCAGTACCGCATCGTCATCGCCGACTCGCGCACCAAGCGTGACGGCCGGGCGATCGAGTTCGTCGGGGTGTACCAGCCGAAGGAGGACCCTTCGGTCATCGAGGTCAAGTCGGAGCGGGTCCAGTACTGGCTGTCCGTCGGCGCCCAGCCGAGCGAGGCGGTGCAGCGGCTGCTGGAGCTGACCGGTGACTGGCAGAAGTTCAAGGGTCTGCCGGCCCCGCCGCCGCTGAAGGTCGCCCCCGAGCGGGCCGACCGCAAGGCGGCGTACGAGGCCGAGGCGAAGGCCGCCGCCGGGCTGGCCCCGGAGACCCCGGCCAAGCCGGCCAAGAAGGCCGCCAAGGCCACCGAGGCTCCGGCTGCCGAGGCCCCGGCGACCGAGGCTCCGGCCGAGACCCCCGCCGCCGACGCCGGTGAGCAGGCCTGACATGCCTCTGCGTCCCGCGTTGGAGCACCTGGTCAAGGGCATCGTCGACCACCCGGACGACGTCCGGGTCCGGATGGTCGATTCCCGTCGGGGCAAGCGGCTGGAAGTCCGCGTGCACCCCGAAGACCTCGGCACGGTGATCGGGCGGTCCGGCCGGACCGCCAAGGCGCTGCGTCAGGTGATCGGCTCCATCGGTGGGCGCGGCGTACGCGTCGACATCGTCGACTCGTACTGATGCAGCTCGTCGTCGGAAGGGTCGGCAAGCCGCACGGTATCCGCGGTGAGGTCACCGTGGAGGTGCGGACCGACGAGCCCGAAGCGCGGTTCGCCCCCGGCACAGTGCTCAGCACTGAGCCGGGGGCGGTTCCGCCGCCCGCGCCCGCTGACGGGCCGGGCGTGCCGTTCCGGGTGCCGGCGAAGCTGACCATCGAGCAGGCCCGGTTCCACCAGGGTCGGCTCCTGGTCGCCTTCGACGGGATCCTGGACCGCAACACCGCCGAGGCGCTGCGCGGCACCCTGCTCGTGGTGGACAGCGCCGACGTCGAGCCTCCGGAGGACCCGGAGGAGTTCCACGACCACCAGTTGGTGGGCCTCGCGGTGGTCACCCCGTCCGGCGAACACCTGGGCGAGGTCGCCCGCATCGACCACGCGCCCTCGTCCGACCTGCTGGTGCTGCGGCGGCCCGAGGGGCGTACCGCGTTGATCCCGTTCGTCCGGGCGATCGTCCCGGAGGTCGACCTGGCCGGTGGACGCGTGATCGTCGACCCGCCGGCCGGACTGCTCGATCTTTAGGACCACCCCGCATGCGCGTCGACGTTGTGTCGATCTTCCCGGAGTACTTCGCCCCGCTGGACCTGTCCCTGATCGGCCGGGCCCGCGCCAACGGCGTACTCCAGCTCGCCGTGCACGACCTGCGGACCTGGACCCACGACGTGCACCGCACGGTCGACGACACCCCCTACGGCGGCGGCCCGGGGATGGTGATGAAGCCCGAGCCGTGGGGTGCGGCGCTGGACGCGCTCGCGCCGGCCGAGGCCGCACCGCCCCGACTGCTGGTGCCGTCGCCGGCCGGCGTCCCGTTCACCCAGGCCATGGCCCACGAGCTGGCCGCCGAGCCGCACCTGCTCTTCGCCTGCGGCCGGTACGAGGGGATCGACCAGCGGGTCCTGACGCACGCCGCCACCCGCATGCCGGTCACCGAGGTGTCGCTCGGCGACTACGTGCTCTTCGGCGGCGAGGTCGCTGTGCTGGTCATCCTGGAGGCGGTCACCCGACTGCTGCCCGGGGTGCTGGGCAACGCCGGCTCGCTGGACGAGGAGTCGCACGCGCACGGGCTGCTGGAAGCGCCGATCTACACGAAGCCGCCGAGCTGGCGCGGCCACGACGTGCCGGACGTGCTCCGCTCCGGCGACCACGGAAAGATCGCCCGCTGGCGGCGCGAGGAAGGGCTGCTGCGCACCGCCGCCCGACGTCCGGACCTGCTGGCCGCGCTGCCCGCCGATCGGCTCGACAAACGGGACATCGCGGCGCTGGAACGGGCCGGATTTCAGCCACCGCCGGGGGATGTGGCAAAGTAGGGAGGTTGCCGTATCCGTCCGCGCCCGCGGGCGGCTGCGAGGATCCCCGACCGGGGTCGGCCCGCCGACCACCACCCGGGAATCAGAATCACCCATCCGCGCACCGAGTGACGGTGCGCCGTGAGCCTTACGAGGACGCAGCGATGAACATCCTGGACGCCCTTGACGCCCAGTCGAAGCGGACCGACATCCCCGACTTCCGTGCCGGTGACACCGTCAAGGTGCACGCGCGGGTCGTCGAGGGCAACCGGTCCCGTGTCCAGATCTTCCAGGGCGTCGTGATCCGCCGCCAGGGTGACGGTCTGCGCGAGACCTTCTCGGTCCGCAAGGTCAGCTTCGGTGTCGGCGTCGAGCGGACCTACCCGCTCAACGGCCCGGGCATCGACCGGATCGAGGTCGTGACCCGCGGTGACGTGCGTCGCGCCAAGCTCTACTACCTGCGCGAGCTGCGCGGCAAGAAGGCCAAGATCAAGGAGAAGCGGGAGAAGCAGCCCAGCTGACTTCCCGTTCGCCACGCCGCCTGAGCTGCGCGTATGCCGTACCGACCGGACCGCACTACCCTGGTCGTACGGGCGCAGTCAGGCGGCGGCCCCGCCGACGAGGCGGGCAGCCGTCCACAACCGCCCGTGGAGCCTCGACGAGGCTCCCGGGCGGTGGTGTTTCTGCGGACCGGGGAGTGGCGTGGTGCAGACGCTTGACGAGGACGGCACCGTCGATCCGTGGCGCCGGCGGGTTCGCCGCACCCGGCGTCAGATGCCCCTCTGGCAGGAGCTTCCGCTGCTGCTGGTGGTGGCCTTCTGCCTCGCGGTGCTGATCCGCACGTTCCTGCTCCAGGCCTTCTTCATCCCGTCCGGTTCGATGGAGGACACCCTCCTGATCGGCGACCGGGTGCTGGTCAACAAGGTCGTCTACGACGTTCGTGACCCGGTGCGCGGCGAGGTGGTGGTGTTCCGGGGCACCGACCGCTGGGCGCCGCAGGTCGACGAGCAGCCGGAGCCCGGGTTCGCCGGCAAGCTCGCCCGGACCGTCGGCGACCTGGTCGGGGTGAGCCGCCCCGGCGAGAAGGACTTCATCAAGCGGGTGATCGGCGTGCCCGGTGACCGGGTGAAGTGCTGCGACTCGCAGGGGCGGGTCACCGTGAACGGGACCCCGCTCGACGAGTCGTACGTGCTGCGTGACTCGCCGCTGGATCTGCCGCCGAACGCCCAGGAGTGCCGCTCCCGGCGTTTCGACGAGGTGGTCGTACCCCCGGGTCAGATCTTCGTGATGGGCGACCACCGCGAGGTCTCCCAGGACGCGCGCTGCCAGGGGCCGGTGCCGATCGACAACGTCGTCGGCCGGGCGTTCATGGTGGTGTGGCCGTCGTCGCGCTGGGCGGCGCTGTCGGTGCCGGCGACGTTCGACGACGTGGCCGCGCCGGCCACGGCCGCCTCCGGCGCACCGCCGGTCCGCCCGTCCCCGGAGGGCGGTGTGCTGCTGATCCTCCCGCTGACGGTCGCGCTGAGGGGTTCCCGCGCGTTCCGGACGGTGACGTCCGGCTCGGCAACGTAGGCTCCTTGGCGTGATTGACGAGCAGACCGACAAGCCGCGTAGCTCCTTCTGGAAGGAGCTGCCGATCCTGCTGGGTGTGGCGATCCTGGTCGCGGTGCTGGTCCGCGCCTTCGTGCTGCAGACCTTCTTCATCCCTTCCCCGTCCATGGAGAACACTCTCAAGATCGATGACCGCGTGCTGGTCAACAAGCTGGTCTACGACTTCCGGTCACCGCACCGCGGCGAGGTGATCGTCTTCAAGGCACCCACCGAGTGGAGCGGCAACCCCGACGGCGAGGACTTCATCAAGCGGGTCATCGGCGTCGGCGGTGACCACGTGGTCTGCTGCGACCCGCAGGAGCGCTTGATGATCAACGGCAAGTCGCTCGACGAGCCGTACATCTTCTCCATCGACGGCGTCCGGGACAAGGCGGCCGACCAGGAGTTCGACATCACCGTGCCGAAGGGGCGGCTCTGGGTGATGGGCGACCACCGGTCCGCCTCGGGCGACTCGCTGGAGCACTGGCAGCAGTCCGGGCAGAACATCACCGAGGCCACCATCCCCGAGGGGGAGGTGGTCGGGCGGGCGTTCACCGTCTTCTGGCCCGTCAACCGGGCCACCTGGCTGACCGTGCCCGACGGGTTCGACGGCATTCCCAAGCCGTAGAACGGGCGGGGGCGTGGGCGATCGGCCGCCCGTCTGGCAGGCTGGTGCGGTGACCGTGAGGAGTGGGCTGACGAGCCCCACAGACGCGAACGGTGCCGACCGCGTCTACATCCCTCGACGCGCGGCGCGGGTGCTGCTGGTCGACGCGGCAGGTCGGATCCTGCTGTTCCACGGCTTCGACCCGGCCCGCCCGGAGCACCGCTACTGGTTCACCCCGGGCGGCGGGCTCGACGGGGGTGAGTCTCCGGCGTCCGGCGCGGTGCGGGAGCTGGCCGAGGAGACCGGGCTGCGGGTCGATCCGGCCGAGCTGGGTGAGCCGGTCTGGTCCGACGCCACCGAGTTCCCGTTCGACGGCGACTGGTACCGCCAGGAGCAGGACTTCTTCCTGCTCCGCGTCCCGTCGTGCGAGGTCGACACCGTCGGCTTCAACGACGTCGAGCAGCGCAGCATCGCCGGTCACCGCTGGTGGCGGCCCGCCGAGTTGGCCGCCAGCGGCGAGCGGTACTACCCACCCGAGCTGCCCGCCCTGCTGGCCCGGCTGCTGCCGCCGGCTGCCGAGGCGTCGTGCTGACCCCGCCGCGTACCGTCGTTCGCCGGGAGGCCGGGCTCTACGCGCTGGAGCGGGCGTTGCAGCGGCGCGGCTTCCGCCATGTGGCCGGCGCCGACGAGGCCGGCCGGGGCGCGTGCGCCGGACCGCTGGTCGCCGCCGCGGCCGTACTCCCGGAGGGGCGGCGCGGCGAGATCGACGGGCTGGCCGACTCCAAGCTGCTCACCCCGGCCAGCCGGGAGCGGGTGTACGCCGAGGTCGTCGACCGTGCCCTGGCGTACGCCGTGGTGGTCATCCCCGCCGACGAGGTCGACGCCCGGGGGCTGCACGTCTGCAACCTGGCCGCGATGCGGCGGGCGCTCGCCTCGCTCACCACCCGACCGGAGTACGTGTTGACCGACGGCTTCGGCGTGGACGGCCTGGGCGTGCCGGGGCTGGCGGTGTGGAAGGGCGACCGGGTGGCCGCCTGCGTGGCGGCGGCGAGCGTGCTCGCCAAGGTCACCCGGGACCGGATCATGGTGGAGCTGGACGGGGTGTACCCGGCGTACGGCTTCGCCGAGCACAAGGGGTACATCACCCCGGAGCACAGCGCGGCGCTGCGCGAGCACGGACCGTGCCGGGAACACCGCTTCTCGTACGTCAACGTCGCCGCGGTCTCCGGCCGTGACGGCCGGCCACCGCGCGCACGGCGGCCCGTCGACCCCGTCTCGGACGAGCCGATGGGGCACTCCCGGGCGTCAGGGGGTACCGTCGGCGTGGCGTTGGGCGAGCAGCCTCGGCCTTCGACGCCGGTGGGGGAAGATGTGGTCATGGAAGGCGGAGTGCGATGAGCGCGGAAGATCTCGAGAAGTACGAGACCGAGATGGAGCTGCAGCTCTACCGGGAGTACCGCGACATTGTCCGCCAGTTCTCCTACGTGGTGGAGACCGAGCGCCGGTTCTACCTGGCCAACCAGGTCGACCTGCACGTGCGCAACTCCGACGGCGAGGTCTACTTCGAGGTCGAGATGCACGACGCCTGGGTGTGGGACATGTACCGTCCTGCCCGCTTCGTGAAGAACGTCCGAGTGATGACTTTCAAGGACGTCAACGTCGAAGAGCTGGAGAAGCCCGACATCTCCCTGCCCGCCGACTCCGGCTTCGGTAACTGACCGGCCCGTTGCGCCCCGGGGCCCCCACCCGTGGCTGACCCACCGGTCACTCGGCCGGTACGACGACCTCGACGCGCTGCACCAGATTGTTGGCGAAACCGCCCCTGTTCCACGGCTGCTCGACCGGCTGGGTCCGCCCGGACGCGTCGGTCGCCCGTGCGCTGAGCACGTACCGGCCCGGCGTCGCCGTCCACTCGTACCGCCACCGCCGCCAGGCGAACTCCCCGCCCGTCACCGGGTCCAGCTCGGCCGGCCCCCAGCTCGCCCCGCCGTCGACGCTCACTTCCACGGCCACCACCGGCGCGTGCCCCGACCAGGCGCGACCGTCCACCGTGCATGGTCCAGGCCGGAGCACCCGGCGGCGCGTCATGAAGTCGGGAAAGCCCGGTGGGCGGACCAGCGCACGCGGCTCGATCCGGGTGACCGGCTCGCCCGGGTCGTCCGCGTCGCGGCGCAGCCGGTACGCCACCGCGTTCTGGTAGCCGTCGAACGCGGTGGTCCGCACGTCGATCGAGCGCAGCCACTTGACGTGTGCCATGCCGTACCAGCCCGGCACGATCAGCCGGAGCGGTGCGCCGTGCTGCGGGAGCAGGGGAGCGCCGTTCATCTCGTACGCCAGCAGTACCTCCTCGCGCAGCGCGTCGGCCACCGGCAACGATCGCTGGTAGTCCTGCTCGACCCCCCGCTCGACGCCGTGATCGGCACCGGTGAAGACCACGTCCACCGCGTCCGACCCCAGGCCCGCCTCGCGCAGCAGCGGCGCGAGGGGGGTACCCGTCCATTCGGCGTTGCCGACCGCCTCGACCAGCCACGGCTGACTCACCGGCCGCGGGTGCAGCAGGGCCCGACCGTTGCCGGCGCACTCCAAGGTGACCCGGTGGGTGACCCGGGGCCGCTCCCGCAGTTCGGCCAGGCCGACGGTCAACGGCCGGTCGACCGCGCCGCCGACGGTGAGCGTGTGCGCCGCCGGGTCCAGCTCCGGGATGTCGTAGTGGATCAGCAGGTAGTGCAGGCCGGCGGGAGTGACGTCGTAGCGCAGCGCCTCCAGCGGCAGGCCGTGGTTGCGGGCGGCCAACTGCAACTCGTCGGCACTGATGGCCTCGTCGGGTTCGGCGAGCCGGGACGGGCCGCTCACGTCGGCCAGGGTCGGGCCGGAACCCTCGGCGTCGTCCGCGCGGGACGTCGTCCGATCGTCAAGAGTGGTCATGCGGGCCTCCCCGGCGCAGACGGCGGCACCCGCCGTACGCGGCCCAGCCTAGGCCCTCCGCCGGCGCCCGAGAACGGACACCGGAATGGGCACCGGTCCGGCCGTACCGATGATGGGTTGGCGATTCGATGCTTGCCGATGAGGAGTTCCGGCGGCTCGTCGCCGTGCTCGGCGGTCAGCACCGCCTCGGCGCGGCATAGCAGATCATCGCCTCCTCCGGGTGGTCGTCCACAGGGCCGTCCGTTGTCCACAGCTTCGGTGGCCGGGCTGGCGGACGACCCGGCTCCGGGCCCAGGCTGCCGGCATGCGATCGTCCTCCACCACCCGTCTCGCCTCGATCCGCCGTACCGTGCTGCTCTGCGCGGCGTTCCCCCTCGCTCTGATCGCGCAGCTCTGCGGTCTGGCGGTGCTTGTGGCGTCGGTACCCGGCCAGCCACCGACGCCGACCGTGCCGATCGCGTTTCAGGCTTCCGCTCCCGCTCCCGCCGGGCGCTTCCGTTGGCCGCTCGACGGCCCGCCGCGACCCGTGCGCCGGTTCGACCCGCCGCCCCAGCCGTGGCTGGCCGGGCACCGGGGCGTCGACCTGGCCGCCCCGGCCGGGGCTGTGGTTCGTAGCGCCGGCTCCGGCACGGTGCTCTTCGCGGGGCTGGTCGCCGGTCGACCGGTGGTCACGGTGGGCCACGCCGACGGCCTGCGGACCACCTACGAACCGGTCCAACCTGCGGTACGCCCCGGTCAGGCGGTCGCCGCCGGCACGCCGCTGGGCGAGCTGCTGCCCGGCCACCCGGGTTGTCCGGCGGACGCGTGCCTGCACTGGGGCCTGCGCCGGGGCGAGGAGTACCTGGACCCGCTCGCCCTGCTCGGCCTCGGTCCGGTGCGGCTCCTCCCGCTCGACCCGGTGCGCGGGGTCAGCGTTGGGCGAGCAGCGCCGGCAGCCGCACGGCCAGCCGCTCGTACTCGTCGGCCGTGTTGTAGACCTGACCGGTGAGCCGCAGCCATCCCCGGCCGTTCCAGCTCATCACCGCGACCTCGGCGGCCAGCCGCTCGCCGATGCGCGTCTGCAACGCCCGCGCCGCGTCGATGGTGGTGGCCGTGCCGGGTGGCAGCGGGATGAGACGCAGCGCCACCCCCGGTCCGCCGGGGTCGGGCAGCCGGGCGGGGGGCACCGCCAGCGCGTCCCCCACCACCCGTTGGCCGTACGCGGCGAGCGCGGCGTTGTGCTCCCGCACCCGGTCCACACCGAGGCTGCGCAGCGTGAACAGGCCGGCGGGGGCGGCCAACCACGAGGTGTAGTCGAGGGTCGCCTGCCACTCGACCCGGGCCGGGAAGCCGGTTTCCTGCTCCCACGACACCACCAGCGGCTCGATCCGCTCCCGCCACTGCGGGGCGACCGCCAGCAGGGCGGTGCCGCGCGGCGCGTACCCCCACTTGTGCAGGTTGCCGGCCCAGAAGTCCGCGCCGATGCTGGCGACCGTGGTGGCGAGCATGCCGGGGGCGTGCGCGGCGTCCACCAGGACCGGCACCCCGCTCTCGTGGGCCACCTGCACGATGGCGGCGGTCGGGAAGAGCTTGGCCGTGGCGGAGGTGAGCTGGTCGACGACGAGCAGCCGGGTCCGCCCCGGACGCAGGCCGGCCCGGATGGTCTGCACGATCTGTTCGTCGCCGGCGTCCAGCGGGATCGGCAGGACCCGGCTGACCGCGCCGGTGCGGCGGCACTCCCGGGCGATGGCCAGACTCACCGCACCGTACCCGTGGTCGGTGCTGAGCACCTCGTCACCGGGGCGCAGGCCCACCGACTGGAGCACCACGGCGACGCCGGTGGTGGTGTTGCCGACCAGCGCGCTGCCGTCGGGATCCGCGCCGAGGAACCCGGCGAGGTGCCGCCGGGTGTGCCCGATCCGATCGACGAGCCCCTGGGTGAAGAAGCGCAGCGGGTTGCTCTCCATCTCGTCGCGCAGCCGCTGCTGGGCACGCTGCACACCGATCGGCACCGCGCCGAACGAGCCGTGGTTGAGGTGGCTGACCGCCGGATCCAGGGAGAAGAGCAGGCGGGCGCCCGGAATCGGCTCGGGAGGCTGCGGGACGCTCACCGGATGATCGTAACCGCCGGCCGATTCGGCCTCCCCGCCCTTGATCAGGCGCGGGGGTGCGCCTGGCGGTAGGCGGCGCGTAACCGTTCCACCGAGACATGCGTGTAGATCTGCGTGCTGGCCAGCGACGAGTGCCCGAGCAACTCCTGCACGGCACGCAGGTCGGCGCCGCCCTCCAGCAGGTGGGTGGCCGCGGAGTGGCGCAGCCCGTGCGGGCTCGTCCGGGGCAGGCCGGCAGCCTCGGCGTACCCGCCGACGATCTGCCGCGCCGTGGTCGGGTTGAGCCGACCGCCGCGCGCGCCGAGCAGCAGCGCGTCGCCCGAGTGGGGGGCGGTCAGCGCGGGTCGGCCCCGGCGCAGCCACTCGTCGAGCGCCCGCTGCGCCGGCACGCCGTACGGCACCGAACGCTCACGGCCGCCCTTGCCGAACACCCGGATCACCCGACGACCGTGGTCGACGTCCTCGACGTCCAACCCACACGCCTCGCTGACCCGTACGCCGGTGGCGTAGAGCAGTTCCAGCAGTGTCCGATCGCGCAGCGCCACCGCCGCGTCGGTCGCCCCGTCCGTAGGCGATCCTGTTGCCGGTGTGCCGTCTGTGGGCGATCCTGTCGCGGGCCTGCCGGGGATGGTCGTCGGGTGCCGGGTCGGTGCCTCCAGCAGCGCGGCGGCCTGGTCGGCGCGCAGCACACCGGGCAACTCGCGGTGTGCGCGCGGGCTGGCCAGCGCCGCCCCCACGTCGGCGGGGAGCAGCCCGGCGCGGTGTGCCCACGCGCTGAACGCCCGCGCCGAGGCGGCCCTGCGCGCCAGCGACGTACGGGCGGCGCCGGTGGTCCGCTGCCGGGCCAACCAGCTCCGCAGCACCGACAGGTCGACCTCGCCCAGGTCCCGGCAACCCATCCGCACCGCGTGGTCGAGCAGGGCGACCACGTCGGTGACGTACGCGCGGACCGTGTGCGCCGACCGGTTGCGGACCTGAGCGAGATGCTCGGCGAAGTCGTCGACCGCGTCGCGCAGCGCCGGTGGCAGCTCCTGGTGGGTGGCCCGGGTGCTCCGGGCGGACCGCCTCACGGCCGCACGACCGATCCTGGCGTCCCGGATGCGGTGGGCCGGGCGGCGTGCGCACCCTCGCTGGCAGCAGGCACGGCACCAGCGTACGGCCGAAGGTGGTGCTCCGCCGGCCACGTCGGCGTCCGCGTCTACCGGCGGTCGGCCGCGCCCGTGGCTTTGTCGGCCGGGGCAAGGGCGTAGCCGTCGTCGCGTCGTACCACCATGGACAGTTCTTCGAGCAGTGCCAGCTTGCGCAGCGCGGTCCGCACGTCCAGGCCGGCGCGGGCGGCGAGCGCGTCCACACCCCGTGCGCCCCGGCGGGGCAACGCCTCCAGCACCGAACGGGCGTCGTCGTCCAGGTCGTCGGTCGGCCGCTGCGGGCCACGGGCAAGCGGGGCCAGGTCCGCGCCGATCCGGCCCACCTCCTCGAGTACGTGCGCGACGCCGGTGACCAGCCGGGCCTTGGGGTGCTCGCGCAGCAACTCGTGCGCGCCGACGGACATCGCCGAGGTCACCGGCCCGGGCACCACCATGGCCACCCGGCCGGTGTGGATGGCACGCCGGGCGGTCTGCGTCGCTCCGCTGCGCGCCGACGCCTCCACCACGACGGTGCCCAGCGTGCCACCGGCGATCACCCGGTTGCGGATCAGGAAGCGTGGACGCAGCGGCTCGGCGCCGGGGGACCACTCGCTGACCAGCAGCCCGGTGTCGGCGATCCGGTCGAAGAGGGCGGTGTTGCCCATCGGGTAGGGCCGGTCCACCCCGCAGGCGAGCACCGCGACGGTGAGTCCTTCGGCGTTGAGGGCGCCCCGGTGGGCGGCGGCGTCGATCCCGAACGCGCCACCGGAGACGACCGTCCAGTCCCGCTCGGCCAGCCCGTACCCGAGGTCGGTGGCCACATGCTGGCCGTAGGCGGTGGCGGCCCGCGCGCCCACCACGGCCACCGAGCGGTCCAGCGCCTCGCCGAGCGGCCACCCGCCGCGTACCCAGAAGCACAGCGGTGGCGCGGTCTCCACGTCCACGCGGCGGGTCAGGTCCGGTAGTCGCAGGGTGCCGAGGTCGGCGACCCGGGCCGGCCACTCGTCGTCGTCCGGGGTGACCAGACGCGCGCCGAGCCGAGCGGCCCGGTCCAGGGCCTCGGCCGCCACCGCGCGGGCGTCGCCGGCCGACATCCGGGCGGCCACGGCGGCGGCCAGTCGCCGGTCGGGGCTGCCGCCGTCCAGCAGCAGATCCAGCGTGGCCACCGGCCCCGACCGCTTGACCAGTTCATGCACCACGCGGGTGCCGGGCTCGGCCAGCCAGGTCAGCGCCACCCGGGCCAGCCTGCTCTCCTCGTCGGCGCTCATGCCGCCTCTCCTGTCCGTAGCTGGGTCGCCTCACGTACGTCCTCACGGTCGGGTCGGTCCCGGCCGTCGAGGTCCGCGATGGTCCAGGCCATCCGGATCACCCGGTCGAAGCCGCGCGCCGACAGTGAGCCGGAGTCGAGCCGGGCGCGCAGCTCGGCGGTGACCGACGCCGGTAGCCGCCACGGCGGACGGCGCAGGAGCGGGCCGTCCACCTCGGCGTTGAGCCGCCGGCCGAGGCTGGCCCAGCGGGTGGCCGCCGCGCCACGGGCCGCTGCGACCCGGGCGGCGACGGTGGCCGAGGACTCGACGTCGGCTCCGGACGCCATCAGCTCCGCCGCCCGTACCGGCATCAGCCGCACCTGCACGTCGATCCGGTCGAGCAGCGGCCCCGAGAGCCGGCCCAGGTAGCGGCGGCGCGCCAACGGCGAGCACTCGCAGTACGCGTCACCGGACGGTTTCGCGCACGGACACGGGTTGGCGGCCAGCACCAGTTGGGTCCGGGCCGGGTACTCGGTTCCGCCACCGCTGCGGCTGAGCTGGATGCGGCCGTGCTCCAGGGGCTGGCGCAGCGCCTCCAACGCGCCCTTGCTGAACTCGGGCGCCTCGTCGAGGAAGAGCACCCCGCGGTGGGCGAGCGACACCGCGCCGGGGCGGGCCAGCCCCGTACCGCCGCCGACGAGGGACGGAACGGTCGCCGTGTGGTGCGGCGCCTGGAACGGCGGACGGCGCAGCAGCCGACCACCCGGCGGAAGCAGCCCGGCGACCGAGTGCAGGGCGGTCACCTCCAGCGCCGCGTCGTCGTCCAGCTCGGGCAGGAGCGACGGCAGCCGCTCGGCCAGCATCGTCTTGCCGGCGCCCGGCGGGCCGAGCAGCGCGAGGTGGTGCCCGCCCGCCGCGGCGATCTCCAGCGCCCGCCGGCCCACCTGCTGCCCCGCCACCTCGGCGAGATCCGGTCCGCCGACGACCGGTGCCGGGGCGTCCGGCGGCGGTTCGAGCAGCGGACTGCCGTCGCGGACGAAGGTGACCAGCCGGTGCAACGTGTCCACCGCCCGCACCCGTACGCCCGGGATGACCGCGGCCTCGGCGGCGTTGCCGGTGGGCACGATGACGCGTTCGATGCCGGCCTGGGCCGCCGCGGCGACCATCGGCAGCACGCCGCGCACCGGCCGGACCGTCCCGTCGAGGCCCAGCTCGCCGAGGACCACCACGCCCTCCAGCGGCAGCAGTGGCAGTTCACCGGAGCCGCCCAGCAGCGCGGCGGCGATGGCCAGGTCGAACGCCGAACCGAACTTCGGCAGCGTCGCGGGGAGCAGGTTCAGCGTGATGCGCCGGTTCGGCCACCTCTGGCCGGAGTTGACCACGGCGGCCCGGACCCGGTCGCGGGCCTCGTGCAGGGCGGTGTCCGGCAGACCGGAGATCACCACCGCGGGTAGGCCGGCGGCCAGGTCCGCCTCGACCTCGACCAGTTGACCGGTGACGCCGACCAACCCCACGCAGAGCACCTTCGCGTAGCTCATGACGCGTCACCCGTGCGGCGGCCCATCTCAGAACGCGCCCTTGACGTGGTCGACCAGCGCGGGTCCGGAGTCGGGCAGGCGTACCGACAGCACATCGAACCGCACCTCGTCGGCGGTCGTACCGGTCTCGGCGAGCCAGCGCGCGGCGAGCCCCCGCAGGCGGCGGGCCTTGGCCGGTACGACCGCCTCGGCCGGCGGGCCGAACGCGTCGCCCCGACGTGTCTTGACCTCGCAGAACGCGAGCACCGGCCCGTCCCAGGCGATGATGTCGATCTCGCCCTCCGGGCAGCGCCAGTTCCGGACGATCGGGCGGAGTCCCGCCTCGCTCAGATGCCGGGCGGCGCACCGCTCGCCGTACGCGCCGACCGCCTGGTTCCGCTTCGTCATGGCTGTGACGGTGCCCGTGGCGGTACGAGCGCCGCGACCCCGCGACGGCCCGCCTGTGGATGACGGTCGCTCTGTGGACGACCGGACGATCAAGCCGGTGCTGTGCTACGGCGAGAACGGCGCTGATCGACTCCAGATCGGCGACGTGGGGGTGTGTCCTCGGGGTCCGGACGCCCCCACGTCGGCGACCCGGAGTCGATCAACCTGGCCGGGCCGAAATGACGCGGGGATGGGCCGTCGCATACGGTGCCTGACGTGGACGGACGACGGAGCTTTCCGGAAGATCAGGAGCCGCGCTGGTACCCCGACGAGCGGGGGCGCGGGTACGGCGAGCCTGAGTGGCGTGGTACGGGTGAACCGCGGTACCGCGACGGCGAGATCCCCGAGCAGCGCGGCGTCGAGGACGCCCGCTCCGTCGAGGACACCGGCATCGGCCGACGCCGGGAGCCGGACCCGGTCCGCTTCGGCGTCGCGCCGGAGTCGGACCCGATCCGCTTCGGCGGCACGCCCGAGCCCGACTCCGCCCGGCTGAGCGCGCAGGACGCGGCCCGCTTCGGCGGCGCGTCGGAGCCGGACTCCGGCCGGCTGGGCGCCCTCGATGCGGCCCGCTTCGGTGGCGCACCCGAGCCGGACTCCGGACGGTTCAGCGCGGTTGAGGCCCAGTCGGGGCGGTTCGGTACCGCCGAGGCCGACTCCGGACGGTTCGGCGCGGTCGACCCGCTGGGTGAGGTCCGTACGGAGACGGATGGATACCGGGCGACCCGCTCCCGCCGGGCGGATCGGGATCCCTCGGAGATCTCCGGGGAACTGCCCGGCCGCCGGGCTGCCCGGGACCCGCTGGCCACGAGCACGCCGGACCCCGCCCGGGATGCCGTGCCGGCCGCGGGCCACACCGCGCCGGTGGATGCCGCCCCGGCGACCGCTCTGCTCACCGGGCAGCCCAGAACCGTCGAGCCCGGCCAGCCCGGCCAACCCAGACCTGCCGAGCCGGGTCTGGCCGCTGCCTTCGCCGACCAGGGTCAGCCCGCTCCGTTCGCCGAGCAGACCCGGCCCGCGCCGCTCGCCGGATACCCGATCGTCGGGCCGACCCGGGGCGGCGGCACCGACCAGCCGCACCCGCTGGAGATGCCGACCGGCCCGATGCCGGGCATCGGCCCCCGCCCCGATCTGCCAGTGGGCGAAGCGCCGGCGTACTCCGCTGCGCCGGACGGCGTCTACCGGACCCGCCGTCCGGCGTTGGCGGCCCTCTTCGCCCTGCTGGCGTTGGTCTTCGAGGTCCCCGCGCTGCGGGTGTTGCTGGCGGGCGTGACCGGCGACCCGGTGAACGCGGGGAACGTCGTCGCGGGTATCTGCCTGGTCGCCGGGCTGCCGATCTTCGCAGTGGGGCTGTACGGGCTCAGAACGGGCGGACTGGCCCTCTCCGACAACGGTCGAGGCTGGTTGCGCCCGCCGACGGCGTACCTGACGGTCGGCCTCGTGCTCTTCGTCGCCGCAGCGCTCGCGGCCGGCTGACCCGCCGCCGGCCCTGGCGCGGCGGATGATCCACGCAGGAATTAGGAAATAGTGGTATCCGGGCGACGCGGAAGCCACTATTTCCCGGAACCAGCGCGATCTCCCAAACCCGGCGGCCCTGCGGCCGCACCGGGCATTGGGGCCGGCGGCGCGGCACCCCGGCACGCCGAAACCGGGAAGGGGCGTACACTGGCCAACTGGCGACCGCCTTGCGCGGTCGACCTCGCGCGCCCTCTCCACGAATCGTCGTGGAGCGACGGCCTCCCTGGTCCCGATCTTGGTCGGGCCCGCATGGCCGCCGACCGGGCGCCAGGATGCCCGGCCGCCGGCCGGGCGGAACAACCAGGGATGCAAGGAGTACCCACACCATGGCCGTCGTGACCATGCGTCAGCTGCTGGAGAGCGGTGTCCACTTCGGGCACCAGACCCGGCGCTGGAACCCGAAGATGAAGCGCTTCATCTTCACCGAGCGCAACGGTATCTACATCATCGACCTGCGCCAGACCCTCGACTACATCGAGAAGGCGTACGAGTTCGTGCGTGGGACCGTCGCGGAGGGTGGCAGCATCCTCTTCGTCGGTACCAAGAAGCAGGCCCAGGAGGCCATCGCCGAGCAGGCGACCCGGGTCGGTCAGCCGTACGTGAACCACCGCTGGCTCGGTGGCATGCTGACCAACTTCCAGACGGTGTACAAGCGGCTCCAGCGGATGAAGGAGCTGGAGGCCCTTGGTGACCTGAGCGGCACCGCCGCCGGTTACACCAAGAAGGAGACCCTGCAGCTCTCCCGCGAGAAGATCAAGCTGACCCGCACCCTTGGTGGTCTGCGGGACATGCAGAAGCTGCCGGCCGCCGTCTGGATCGTCGACACCAAGAAGGAGCACATCGCCGTCGACGAGGCCCGCAAGCTGGGCATCCCGGTGATCGCCGTCCTCGACACCAACTGCGACCCGGACGAGGTCGACTTCCCGATCCCGGGCAACGACGACGCCATCCGCTCGGCCGAGCTGCTGACCAAGGTCGTCGCCGCCGCCGTCGCGGACGGTCTGATCGCCCGTTCGGGCCGTCGTCGGGGCACCGACGAGAAGCCGGAGGCCGGTGTCGCCACCGACGAGCCGCTGGCCGAGTGGGAGCGCGAGCTGCTGGAGGAGCCGAAGAAGGCCGACGAGTCGGCCCCGGCCGAGCAGCCCGCCGCCACCGAGCAGCCGGCGGCCGCCGCCGCGGAGTGACCGCACCGTCGCCGCCCCGCCGTCCGTTTTCACGAACGGCGGGCGGCGACGGTACGCCGGGCACGTTCCGCCCGAATCCGGGTAACCGGCACCTCTGACCATCCACACGCCGACTCAACACCGAAGAGAGAGCCATGTCCCAAATCACCGCCGCGGACGTCAAGAAGCTCCGCGACCTCACCGGCGCCGGCATGATGGACAGCAAGAAGGCGCTGACCGAGGCCGAGGGCGACTTCGACAAGGCCGTCGAGATCCTGCGCGTCAAGGGCGCGAAGGACGTCGGCAAGCGGGCTGGCCGTACGGCCGCCAACGGTCTGGTCGCCCACTCCGGCAAGGCGCTGCTCGAGCTCAACTGCGAGACCGACTTCGTCGCCAAGACCGAGTCGTTCATCGCGCTGGCCCAGCAGCTGGTCGAGCACGGCGAGCGTTCCGGCGTGAGCAACGCCGAGGAGCTGCTCGCCACCGAGCTGGACGGCAAGGTCGTCGCGGACCTGATCCAGGAGCAGTCCGCCAAGATCGGCGAGAAGCTGGTGCTCAACCGGTTCGCCAAGGTCGACGGCACCACCGCGGTCTACCTGCACCGCAAGGCCCAGGACCTGCCGCCGGCCGTCGGCGTGCTGGTGTCGTACACCGGCAAGAGCGACGAGGCGGGCGACGCCGACGCCCGTGGCGTCGCGATGCAGATCGCGGCCATGCGGCCGAAGTACCTGACCCGCGACGAGGTTCCGGCCGACGTCGTGGAGTCCGAGCGGCGCATCGCCGAGCAGACCGCCCGCGAGGAGAACAAGCCCGAGGCGGCGCTGCCGAAGATCGTCGAGGGTCGGGTGAACGCCTTCTTCAAGGACTACGTCCTCGTCGAGCAGGCGTCGGTGGCCGACAACAAGAAGTCCGTGAAGCAGGTGCTGGCCGAGGCCGGCATCGAGGTCACCCGCTTCGTGCGGTTCGAGGTCGGCCAGGCCTGAGCCGCCACCGGGCGCCGCGCGCGCCCGTGAGCGCAAGACGTCGAACGAGGAGGCCGCCGGTGTACGTGACAGGCACCGCGGCCTCCTCGTCACATAGGGTCGGCAGCGGCAGGTTCGCGGTAACGCGTCGCCCGGGGCGTGCGCGTGGGGAAGGCGGGGCGGATGACGCAGGTTGTGAGTGACCGGACGCTGGCGATGGACGATCCGACGGCGCCGCCGCCCGGACGGGCTCGCCGGGTGGTGCTGAAGCTCTCCGGTGAGGTGTTCGGTGGTGGCGCGATCGGCGTCGACCCGGACGTCGTGCAGGCCATCGCCCGCCAGATCGCCACCGTGGTCCGCCGCGGTGTGCAGGTCTCGGTGGTGGTTGGTGGGGGCAACTTCTTCCGGGGCGCGGAGTTGCAGAAGCGTGGAATGGATCGCGCGCGCGCCGACTACATGGGCATGCTCGGCACCGTGATGAACTGCCTCGCGTTGCAGGACTTCCTGGAGAAGGAGGGCATCGAGACCCGGGTGCAGAGCGCCATCACGATGGCACAGGTCGCCGAGCCGTACATCCCGCTGCGGGCGATCCGGCACCTGGAGAAGGGCCGCGTGGTCATCTTCGGCGCCGGCGCCGGTATGCCGTACTTCTCGACCGACACGGTGGCCGCCCAGCGCGCGCTGGAGATCCGTGCCGACGTGGTGCTCATGAGCAAGAACGGTGTGGACGGCGTCTACACCGCCGACCCGCGGGTCGACCCCACCGCCAGCAAGCTCGACTCGATCACCTTCTCCGAGGTGCTGCGCCGCAACCTCCGGGTGGCCGACGCGGCCGCGTTCAGCCTCTGCATGGAGAACGGCCTGCCGATGCTGGTCTTCGGCGCGCAGGGTGACGACACCATCATCCGCGCGGTAGGTGGCGACAAGATCGGCACCCTGATCACCGCTTGAGCCTGACGACTTTCAGCAGAGCCCACGACGAGCACAGAAGGAGGCGAGGAGACCGGTGATCGACGACACCCTCCTCGAGGCCGAGGAGAAGATGGAGCGTGCGGTTGAGCACGCCAAGGAGGAGTTCGGCGCCATCCGCACCGGTCGCGCCAACCCCGCCATGTTCTCCAAGATCATCATTGACTACTACGGCACGCCGACGCCGCTGACCCAGATGGCGTCCGTCGCGATCCCCGAGCCGCGCATGGCCATCATCAAGCCGTACGACAACTCGCAGATCAACGCGATGGAGAAGGCGATCCGCGACTCGGACCTCGGGGTGAACCCGAACAACGAGGGCAACCAGCTGCGCATCCTGCTCCCGCAGATGACCGAGGAGCGCCGCCGCGACATGATCAAGGTGGCCCGGCACAAGGGCGAGGAGGCCAAGGTGGCCATCCGTAACGTCCGCCGCCGCGGCAAGGAGGAGCTGGACCGGATCGTCAAGGACGGCGAGGCCGGCGAGGACGACGGTCGCCGCGCCGAGAAGGAACTCGACGATCTGACGCAGCGCTACGTCGCCAGCATCGACGACCTGGTCAAGCACAAGGAGACCGAGCTGCTGGAGGTCTGAGGCCCCACCCGGCGTCCGCCGGGCGAACAGCCGATGTGAGGCCCGCCCCGATCCGGGGACGGGCCTCGCGCCGTCTGGGCGTCAGCAGGGGATCCGGACGGTACGGGTCGTCTCGGTCAGGGTCGTCCCCACGTACGCGTCGTGCAGCTCGAAGCGCACGGTGGCCCGACCCGGATGCAGTATCGGGTCGGCCCGGTAGAAGCCCATCGAGATGCTGGCGGTGCCGCCGTCGCAGACGATCTCGCCGGCGCCGAGGGCACCGGTGGCCCAGTAGGTCGGCAGGCCGTCCTGGGTCAGCGACGCCGACAGGAAGTACACGCCGGTCGGGCAGTTGCGCACCTCCCCCCGGGCGGTGGCGGCCGGGAACGCCGGCCCGGTGCCGTCGGGACTCCCGTCGTACAGGTAGATCTCGCTGGTGCGGTGGTCGATCCTGATGCTGGCGTTCGGTGTCGCCGCGGCAGCCGGTGCGGCCGCCGTCAGGACGAGGGCGGCCATCGTCAGCACCGCCAGGCTGATTCTGCGCACGAACGTTCCTTCCCCGCTGCTCTGGTAGACACCGCCGGCGGACGCCGGCACACGGACAGCCGACCACCGGCGGGTGGTGCGGGTCATCCCCTGTTCGCCCGGATGCTCGGTCGGATAGGCGTCGATGCGCCTGCGACGGGCGGGGTTGCGCAGGCCGCCGTGCGCCCGCTGCCGTCGTGGCAGCACGGCGGCCCACCGGGCCTCGCGCACCGTGACCCCGGAGGGGCCGGGCGGTCACTGGCGCCATCGTCCGCCTCGCCCGGGCGGCGGGTGCAGTAGGCTCGGCAGGATTCCGGGCCACCGGGCGGTGCGCACCGGGAATCGACCGACCGCCGGGGCGGTCGAGCCGGAGGAACACAGTCGCGCTTGTAGGGGATGCTCGTGGTCTTGCGTCATGTGGTGGCACTCGCGCTCCGACACGGTGCGTGATGTCCCGCCCCGACCCCTACGGCGGCGAGCCGCGCGGCTGGGATCGGCCGGAGCGTCCGGCCGCCCTGCCCTGGCCCGAGCAGGAGCTGGAGGCCGGCCAGTGGAGCCGCCATCCGGCCGCCGGGCCTGAGCGGTACGCCGAGCCGCGCGCCCGGGCGTACGCCGAGCCGCAGGTCCCGTACGACGAGCGTGGCCGGGCCGTCCGCCCGGACGACCGGGACCGTTACGACGACGGTGACCGTTTCGACGACCGGGGTCGCTACGGCGACCGCCCGCCGACCGGTGACGCCCCGCCGCGCTACGACGTCCGCGACGCCGGCCCGCGCTACGACGAGCGCGACGCTCCACCGCGCTTCGACGACCGCGACGGGCCCCGGTACGACGCCCGCGACGCCGGCCCGCGCTTCGACGAGCGAAACGCACCGCCGCGCTTCGACGACCGCGACGGCCCCCGCTACGACGACCGCGACGGCCCCCGCTACGACAGCCGCGACGAGCCCCGCTACGACGGCCGCGACGAGCCCCGGTACGACCACCCGGACGCTCCGCCGCGCTTCGACGACGATGCCGGCTACCCGACCGCGCAGCTCGCGCCGATCGGTGCCGAGATCCTGCCCGACGACGACCCGGTGACCGACCCGGAGCCGCCGGTGGGCCGGCGGCCGAAGGGACGCCGACGGGCCAGCGTCGACCGACCGCCGACCCAGCAGGTGGGTACCGGACGGGCCGGCCGCAACCTGCCGGCGGCGATCGGTGTCGGCCTCGCCCTGGGCGCGCTGATCGTGGTGCCGTTGGCCGTCTACCCGCCGGCGTTCCTGCCGGTGATCGCCGCCGCGGTCGCCATCGGCATCTGGGAGATGGCCCGCGCGGTGCGGCGCAGCGGCGCTCACCCACCGCTGGTGCCGCTGCTCGCCGGTGGTGTCCTGACCGTGGGTCTGGCCTGGTTCGCCGGCCCGGACGCGCTCAGCCTCGGGCTGTTGGTGACGGTGCTCGGCACGATGATCTGGCGGTTGGGTGACGGCCCGGCCGGTTTCCAGCGGGATCTGACCGCCGCCACCCTGATCGCCGTCTACGTGCCGTTCCTCGCCGGTTTCGCGGCGTTGCTGGCGGCGGCTCCGGACGACGGTCGGCTGCGCATCCTGGCCACGTTGATCGCGGTGGTCCTCTCCGACACCGGCGGGTACGCGGCCGGCGTCTCGTTCGGCCGGCATCCGATGGCCCCGTCCATCAGCCCGAAGAAGTCCTGGGAGGGCTTCGCCGGCTCGGTCACCGCGGCGGCGCTGGGCAGTGCCCTGCTGCTGTGGCTGATGTTCGACCTGGCCCCCTGGTGGGGCGCCCTGTTCGGGGTGGCCGTCTCCGGCGCGGCGGTCCTCGGCGACCTGGCCGAGTCGATGATCAAGCGGGACCTCGGGATCAAGGACATGAGCAACCTGCTGCCGGGGCACGGTGGCCTGATGGACCGGCTGGACTCGATCCTGTTCGCGGTGCCGACCGCGTACCTGTTGCTGGTGATCTTCGTGCCGGTGGCGGGGTGAGGCATGCGTCACCATGGCCGGAGCGCTGCGGACCGACGTCGGGGGCCGGTTCGACGCCTCCGGACGGGTGCCCGACGCCTGCGGCGTGACACACTGGACCGGCCATGACGAGTCTGCCGCTGATCCCCGCCATCTCGGACGCCCCCACCGCACGCCGGGCCTCCATGCCACCGCAACACCTGGCTGACCTGGACCTGGCCGGCCGCCAGGCGCTGGTCGCCGGGCTGGGTGAGCCCGCCTTCCGTGCGAAGCAGATCTCCAACCACTACTTCGGGCGGCTGGTGCGCGACCCGCAGGAGATGACCGATCTGCCCGCCGCGACGCGCGAGCGGCTCGCCGACCAGCTGCTTCCGAAGCTGCTCAGCCCGGTACGCGAGTTGGCCTGCGACGACGGCGCGACCCGTAAGGCGCTGTGGAAGCTGCACGACGGCGCGTTGGTGGAGAGCGTGCTGATGGGTTACCCGGACCGGGTCACGGTCTGCATCTCCAGCCAGGCGGGCTGCGGCATGGCCTGTCCGTTCTGCGCCACCGGCCAGGCCGGGCTGACCCGCAACCTGTCCACGGCCGAGATCGTCGACCAGGCGGTCTACCTGGCCGGGGTGGCGGCCTCCGGCGCGGTCGCCGGCTCACCGCCGCGGCTGTCGCACGTCGTCTTCATGGGCATGGGCGAGCCGCTGGCGAACTACAACCGGGTCATCGCGGCGATCCGTCGGCTGGTCAGCCCGGCCCCGGAGGGGCTCGGTCTGTCCCAGCGGCACATCACCGTTTCCACGGTCGGCCTGGTTCCGGCCATCCGCCGACTGGCCAGCGAAGACCTCTCTGTGACCCTTGCGTTGTCGTTGCACGCGCCCGATGATGATCTGCGCGACGAACTCGTGCCGGTAAACCAGCGCTGGAAGGTAGCCGAGGTGCTGGACGCAGCGTGGGACTATGCCGCCCGGACGGGCCGTCGCGTGTCCATCGAGTACGCAATGATCAAAGACGTGAACGACCAGCCGTGGCGAGCTGACCTGCTCGGGCGGCTGTTGGCCGGCAAGTTGGCGCATGTGAACCTCATCCCGCTCAATCCGACCCCGGGCAGCCGCTGGGACGCGAGCCCGAAGCCGGTCGAGCGGGAGTTCGTCCGGCGCTTGCGCGACGCGGGAGTCTCCACCACCGTACGGGACACCCGGGGTCGCGAGATCGACGGCGCGTGTGGCCAGCTCGCCGCCGCCGAAGACACCGACACCTTCACCGACCGCGCCGGAGAGGCACCGGCGTGACCGGGCGTGGCGAACGACACCAGGAGACATAGTGGCGAGTCAGGGTCAGCGTTTCCGGCGCAAGGCGGTTCGCCGGGGATACAAGGTCGACGAGGTGGACGCCTTCCTCGACCGGGTCGAGGCGACGCTCGACGGCCGGCAGGTCGGTGCGCCGGTCGCCTCCCAGGAGGTCCACGACGTCGTCTTCCGGGTCCGGTTCAACGGCTACGACGAGTGGCAGGTCGACCTGCACCTGGACCGGGTCGAGCGTCAGCTGGCCGAGTTGGAGGAGCGCAACAGCGCCGGGCGTGGCGGCGATCCTCGGATGGGTGACCGGATGGGCCCGCCGGACCGGATGGGTCCGCCGATGCGCGACGACCGTGGCGGCATGGTTCCGCAGCCGATGCCTCCCCGGCCGATGCCCGCCCAGGCCGGTCCGCCGGCCGACCGCTACGGCCGGTACGACGAGCCCACCGGTGCCTTCGCGGGCGGGTACGACGCCCCCCGGGGTGGATACGACGCGCAGCGCGGGCCCGGCCCCGGTGGTCCTGGCCCCGGCCCGGGTGGTCCCGGCCCGATGGGCCCCGGCGGCCCGATGGGTGGGCACGGGCTGCCGCCGCGCGGTCTGCCGGCCGGTCCGGGTGGCTACGGCCCGCCGGAGGACCAGCGGATGCCGGGTGGCTACGGTCCGCCGGACGATCAGCGCATGCCTGGTGACCAGCGGATGCCGGGTGGCTACGGTCCGCCGGACGATCAGCGCATGCCTGGTGACCAGCGGATGCCGGGTGGCTACGGTCCGCCGGACGACCAGCGGATGCCCGGCGGGTACGGCCCGCCCGACGGTCCGCGCGCGCCCGGTGGCTACCCGCCGCCGCCGGACGAGCCCCGCTTCGACGGCTTCGAGGCCGGCCGGCGTGCCCGCGCCGACATGACCGCCGAGATCCGGATGCCCGAACGTGACCTGCGTGACCTGCGGCGTGGCCCGGCCGGTCCGCCCCCGATGCCGCAGCAGGGCATCGGTGGTCCGCCGATGGCCGGCCCGCCCGCCGTCGCCGGCCCGCCGATGGGTGGCCCGCCGATGGCCGGTCCGCCCGGCAGCGACCTGTACCGGGTCGACCAGATCCGACGCCGTTTCCAGGTACGTCGGTTCGGCAGCGGGTACGACCCGGACCAGGTGGACCAGTTCTTCGAGTCCCTGCTGGGTGGCATGCAGCGTCGCAACCCGATGCCGGTCGACCCGAAGGACCTGGACACGCTCCGGTTCGGTCTGGTGCCCGGCGGCTACTTCGAGGCCGAGGTCGACGCGGCGCTCAAGGACGTGCAGGACATCCTGTTCGGGCGCTGACCCGGACGCGGACACGAACGAGGGCCCGTCCCCCGAGTGGGGGCGGGCCCTCGGCGTTCGCTGGTCAGTCGCCCGAAGGCCGGTCGAGCCGGTCGCCCGGCGGCCGGTCGGGTCAGGAGCGCAGCCCGTTGCGCCGCAGCACGGCATCGCCGATCACGATGACCAGCAGCAGCGCGGCGAGGCCGATCAGCCAGATCTCCTCGACCCTGCCTTCGTGGTTGCCGCAGAACGCCATGACGACCAGCGCCAGCGCGGACAGCACGGCGCCGATGCGCCCCGACTTGCGGTGCCCGGGCTTGTGCTGGTCCGGCGACGTTACCGGCTCGCTTCCTGCCACTGTCGGTCCTTCCCTCGCGATCGGATCTTTGGTTAGTCTGGCACGCCTCCTGCCCGGGGCGGTGCGGTGGGGGTTTCCCGGCCGTACGGCCCGGCCGCCCAGGCCGGACGGCACTACGGGCGTCGCGGGGTGGCGGTCAGACTCCCTCCGGTAGCGTTTGGCGTACACCTGATTGTCTGTTTGAGGGGGACTGTGCGGTGCGAGTGACCGGAACCGGGCACGCCAGCATGCGGATCGACACGGCCGCGGGCAGCATCCTGTGCGACCCGTGGGTCAATCCGGCCTACTTCGCCTCGTGGTTTCCCTTCCCGGACAATTCCCTGCTCGACTGGGAGACCCTCGGCCAGGTCGACTACCTGTACGTCTCCCACCTGCACCGGGACCACTTCGACGCGAAGCACCTGCGCGACTACATCTCGAAGGACGCCACCGTCCTGCTGCCCGAGTTCCCCACCTCCGAGATGGAGGACGAGTTCCGGGCGCTGGGCTTCACCAAGTTCCTGAAGGCGCCGAACGAGCAGGTCGTGGAGCTGCCCGGCGGCCTGAAGATCATGATCCAGGCGCTCACCAGCCCGACCGACGGCCCGATCGGCGACTCCTCGCTCTGGGTCGAGTACGACGGGGTGCGGCTGCTGAACCAGAACGACGCCCGCCCCACCGACCTGAGCGTCTTCGCCGAGTTGGGGCACGTGCACGCGCACCTGCTCCAGTTCTCCGGGGCCATCTGGTACCCGATGGTCTACGAGCTGCCGCAGGCGGCGAAGACCGCGTTCGGCAAGCAGAAGCGGGACCGGCAGTTCGACCGGACCTGGCGGTACATCGACGACCTGAAGGCCGATCACGTCTTCCCGATCGCCGGGCCGCCGTGCTTCCTCGATGACGAGCTGTGGCAGTTCAACGACATCTTCGGCGACGAGGGCAACATCTTCCCCGACCAGTCGGTCTTCCTGTCCGAGTACGCCAAGGTCGGCGGCACCAACGGGATCGTGCTGCTGCCGGGCAGCGTCGCCGAGGTCACCACCGAGGGCGCGAGCACGACCCACCCGGTGCCGGTCGAGGAGTTCTTCGCCAACAAGGTCGCCCACCTGGAGGAGATGCGGGAGCGCAAGCGCCCGATCATCGAGGCGGAGAAGGCGTCCTGGCGGCACCCCGAGGTCGACGTGCTCGGCGAGATGAAGCGCCGGATCGAGCCGCTGCTCGACGAGTCGATCTACCTGGCCAAGGGGGTCGGTGGTCCGGTCCGCTTCGACCTGGTCGGCACCGACGGCTCAGGCGGGGAGACCGTCGAGTCGATCGTGGTGGACTTCCCGGGCAAGGAGGTCCGGCCGTACGCGGACGAGAAGGTCCGCTACCGGTTCCGGACCGAGCGGTCGCTGATCGAGCACCTGCTCTTCATCGACGAGGTGGACTGGGTCAACTCGCTCTTCCTGTCCTGCCGGTTCTCGGCGGCCCGGATCGGCCAGTACAACGAGTTCGTCTACGCGTTCTTCAAGTGCCTCTCCGAGGAGCGACTCCAGTACGCCGAGGGCTGGTACGACGAGCACGAGCGCACCACCGACGCCGAGGACATCACGCTTGGCGACTGGGTGGTGCAACGCCGCTGCCCGCACCTCAAGGCGGATCTGACCCGGTTCGGCATCGTCGAGGGTGACCAGCTCACCTGCCAGCTGCACGGCTGGCGCTTCGACCTGCCCTCTGGCCGCTGCCTGACGAGCGTCGGCCACAAGGTCCGGGCCCACCGCGTAGACGCGGAAACCCCGGCCCCGGCGGGAGACGCCCTGAGCTGACCCGCCGCGATCTTGCACTTTCTGTGGGTGCAAAGCGCCGCAATCGCCCCGAAACGGCAACCGAAAGTGCAAGATCGCGGAAGGGGTGCGCGACGAGAGCGGGGCGGGCGTGGCGGGGGCGGACGCGCGGAAGGGCTACCGGTACGGGCGCGGTCGGGAGATGGCTCGGGACGCGGCGCGGGTCGAGACGTTCAGCGACGGGGTCTTCGGGGTCGTTCTGACGGTGATGGCCGTCGAACTGCTCCAGACCGGCCCGGCCCGGGAGGGCGGGAGGGAGCTGCCCGCCGCCCTCGCCCACGCCTGGCCGTCCTACCTGGCGTACGTGATCACTTTCGGGATCGCCGGGCCGGGCTGCTGCACGCCGACCTGGATCCCCGGCTGGCTCGGGCGATCGCCCGGCGGATCCTGCTGAAGCCCGTGTTCTACCTGCTCGCCTTCGCCACCGTCTTCATCGACCCGATCCTGAGTCTCTGCGCGTACCTCCTGTTGGTCGCCTTCTACCTCATCGGTGGGCCGGGCGACCTGCGGCCGTACGCACACCGGCCCGAGGGGGCCTCATGAACGCAGGTCTGCGAGGATCCGGCGGGCCGCGTTGTGGCCGGCGGCACCGATGACGCTGCCGGCCGGGTGGCAGCCGGCGCTGCCCGCGTACACGCCGTCGACGCCGGTGGCGTACGGCATCCGGTCGGTGAAGGAGACGGTGTTGTCGACGTGGTGGATGTGCCCGCCGCTGATGCCGAAGTGCGCCTCGATGCCGGGCGGCGGAAGCGGCACCGCGTCGGCGATCAGGTCGGCGGTGCCGGGGGCGTACCGCTCGACGATCTCGACGAGCCGGTCGACGTAGCCGGGCAGTTCCGCGTCCCAGGTGGTGCCGGCAAGGTCGTAGGGGACCGACTGGACGAACAGCGCCGACGAGTGGTGTCCGGCGGGGTCGGAGAGCGACGGGTCGACGGTGGTGTGCAGGTACCACTCGATGGTCGGCTCGGCCGGCAGCCGCCCGGCCCGCACGTCCGCCCACATCGCCCGCAGCGCGGTCATCGGCGAGGTGGTGTCCCCGCCGACCAGCGACGCCGAGCCGGGCAGCAGGTGGATGGTCGACCCGAACGGGCTCGGCGCGTCGGCCGGCAGGCAGGAGAAGCGGGGCAGGCCGCGCAGCGCCAGGTTGAGCTTGAGAGTGGTGCCGGGCCGGCGGACCGCCGCCATCCGTTCGCCGAGTCGCGCCGGGAGCGCGCCGTCGGGCAACAGGTCCATCAGGGTGTACGGGTCGCACGCGCCGAGCACCACCCGTGCCGCGACCTGCCGGCCGTCGGCGAGTACGACGCCACTGGCCGCGCCGCCGTCGAGGGTCACCGCGCGCACCGGCGTACCCGTGACGATGGTGGCCCCGGCGGCGCGTGCGGCGTCGGCGAACGTCCGCGAGACGGTGCCCATCCCGCCCTCGGCGATCATCCAGGTGCCGCCCGAGCCGGGTAGCCGGCACATGTTGTGCACGAGGAAGTTGTGGCCCGTCCCGGGGTCGTCCGGGCCGGCGTTGAGGCCGGAGAGGCCGTCGGTGACCGCGTACATGCTGACCAGCAGTTCGGAGCGGAACTCGAAGCGGGCCAGGTAGTCGGCGACCGACCCGCGGACCAGGTCGACGAAGACCTGCCGCAGCGCCGGGCGGACGTGCCGTTCGGCGGTCTCCTCGACGGTCAGCGGTTCGGCCAGCCAGGCGGGGGCGAGGTCCTCGCGCAGCGCGGCCAGTTCGGCCTGCATGGCGTCGTCGGCGGCCACGTCGGCGGGGGAGAAGAACGCG
Source organism: Micromonospora sp. WMMD729 (assembly GCF_049315225.1). Taxonomy (NCBI): domain Bacteria; kingdom Bacillati; phylum Actinomycetota; class Actinomycetes; order Micromonosporales; family Micromonosporaceae; genus Micromonospora; species Micromonospora sp. WMMD729. The sequence goes on from NZ_CP186059.1 coordinate 1,256,576, forward strand.
GTGAGCTGCGCCCGGGTGGCGGCGGTGTCACTGCCGAAGAGCAGGTACGGCGAGCCGAGGCCACCCGGGGTGGGCAGGAAGTAGTGCGGGTCGCGGCGCAGCACGGGGATGCGTACGTCGAGGGTGGCGAGCAGTTCCGGTGGCATCAGCCCGAGCAGGTACGAGCCGGTGGAGTGGCGCAGCCCCGGCACCTTGCGGAACGGGTTCTCGGTGCGGGTCGCGCCCCCGATCACGTCGGCCGCCTCGACCACGAGGACGTCCAAACCGGCGCGCGCCAGCAGAACCGCAGAGACCAGACCGTTGTGCCCGGCGCCGACGATCACGACATCCACCCGGGCCGGAATCCCACCACCACTCATGCCGCCGCAGCCTAGTCCCACCACCGCCCCCTGTGACCCGGTGATCAAGAGGTTGGCGTCAGGAAACGCCGTCCGGATGACGCGAACCCCTTGATCACCGGGGGTGGGTGGGGAGGTGGACGGTGAAGGTGGCGCCTTCGCCCGGCGCGCTGCACGCCTGGACCGTGCCGTGGTGGGCCTCTACCAACTTGCGGACTATGGCCAGGCCCAGGCCGCTGCCGCCGGTTTGCCGGCTGCGGGACTTCTCCGCCCGCCAGAAGCGGTCGAACACCCGGGGCAGGTCCTCGGCGCTGATGCCGCTCCCGGTGTCGGCGACGGCGATGCGCACCTGCCCGTCGGCCGCCCCGGCGCTGATCGTGACACGGCCGCCGGCCGGGGTGTGGCGTACCGCGTTGCCGACCAGGTTGCCGACGACCTGGCGCAGCCGCACCGGGTCGGCGTACACCTGCGGGTCGGCGTCGACGCGCACCGACAGCGTCACGCCGGCCCGGTCGGCCGGCACGCGGTACGCCTCGGCCACCTGGCCCAGCAGATCGGCGAGGTAGACCGTCTCGGGGTGCAGCCGCAGCGCGCCCGCCTCCGCCTCGGCGAGATCCTGGAGGTCGGCGATGACGTGTTGCAGCAGCGTCGCCTCCTCCAGCAGCGACGACACCAACCGCCGGTCCACCGGTGCGACGCCGTCCTCGGCCGCCTCCAACCAGCCCCGGATCGTGGTGACCGGCGTACGCAGCTCGTGGGCGATGTCGCTGACCATGGCGCGACGGAGCTGTTCGAGGCGTTCGCGCCGCTCGGACATGTCGTTGAACGCCTCGGCCAGCCGGGCGATCTCGTCCCGGCCCGTGACGCGGACGCGGGCGGCGCCGTCGCCGTCGCGCATCCGCTGGGCGGCACCGGTCAGCGCGTGCAGCGGCCGGGTCAGCCGGACCCCGGCCAGCACGGTGACGCCGACGGTCACCAGCAGCACGAGACCGGCGACCGCCACGATGCGGGCCTGGTTGGCGCGGGACAGGTCGAAGGTCGTGGTGGGACGGCCGCCCGGGTCGGAGACGAACAGGGTCGCCGCCGGGGCGACGTACGGGAGGAGCTGTTCCCTGCGGCTGGTGCCCACACAGGCGTTGGCCGCCCGGCTGTGGTCCTGGTCGACCTCGGTGAGGTCCGGACGGGTGTTCCGCGCCGGGGCGGACCGCAGCGTCCAGGTCCAGTCCAGCGCCACGGTCACCGGCGCGAGCTTGCGTCGGGCCAGGCAGGTGTTCACCAGCGCGTTGAGCTGCGCCAGCGCCTTGCGTTCGGTGGCCGTCGGGGCCGCCAGTTCCTCGCGTGCCTGAGCGCAGATGGCGTTGTCGTTCAGGTCCGTGCCGGGGGTGGCGATCCGTGGTCGACCGGAGGACCCCTGCTCGGCGACGGCCGCGATCCTCGCTCGCACCCGCAGGCACAGGACGGCCTGGTCGGCCCAGTCGCGCAGGGTCCGTCGATCGTCCGGCGGGAGCAGGTACGGGCCGGCGGCGCGGGGATCGATCCGCGCGCCGTCGACGGCCGCGGGGGAGCCCGGGGCCAGGGCGGTGTCGACGGCGAGCGCGTCGATGGTCGCGGAGGGCTTGCTGGGCAACGGGCCGGCCTGCGGCGCCGAGTCGGCGAGGGGCGTACCCGACTCGGTGGTCAGCGTGATCCGCCGGCCCACCTGCTCGGCGAGGGGGCGCAGGGTGGCATCGACGCCGTCCCAGCTCGGATGGGTCGCCGCGTAGCCGATCAGGGTGTCGTAGATGCGGGCGTCGTCGGCGAGCGCCTGGCCCTGTTCCTGCCGGATGGCTCCGGTCGTGGTGCGTACGGCCAGCCAGGCGGTGGCCGCGATCGAACCCACGGCGATGAGGACGGCCAGCGCGAGCAGCCGGAGCAGCAGGCTGCGGTGCAGCGGCACCTCACGCCGCATGGTGGTTCACCTCTGCCAGCTTGTAGCCGACGCCGTACACGGTCAGCAGTCGGACCGGTTTGCGCGGGTTCGGCTCGATTTTCCGGCGCAGGTTCATGACGTGGACGTCAACGGTCCGGCCGGTGATGTACTTGTCGAAGCCGTGCAGGTGACCGAGGAGCTGGTCCCGGGTGAAGGCCCGCCCCGGCTGGGCGGCCATCGCCTGGAGCAGCTGGAACTCGCCCGGTGTGCAGTCGACGCGTCGTCCGTCGACGCGTACCTCGTGCCGGATCGGGTCGACGTGCAGGTCGCCGACCCGCAGCACCGGGTCGGCCGCGCGAGTCGTCCGCTGGCTGCGGCGCAGCAGCGTCCGCACCCGGGCCACCAGCTCGCGTGGACTGTACGGCTTCGTCATGTAGTCGTCGGCGCCCAGATCGAGGCCGAGCAGCAGGTCGTCCTCGGTGGCGCGGGCGGTCAGCATGAGTACCGGTAGGTCGGATTCCCGGCGCAGGATGCGGCAGACGTCCAGACCATCGACCTTCGGCATCATCACGTCGAGGATCAGCAGCTCCGGTGGGTGCTGGCGGACCTGCTCCAGGGCGGCCCGCCCGTCGCCGACGACGACGACCGTGTGCCCCTCCCGTTCCAGGTAGCGGCGGACCAGCTCGGCCTGCTTCTCGTCGTCCTCGGCTATCAGCACCCGCGCAGTCACGGCAGCGACTGTACGTGCCCCGGTCCGCCCGAAAGGGCCGCCGACGACGCCCGTGAGCTGGTGCTACCGGATGAGGACGGCTTCCTGACAGGTCTCTGACAACTGTCCATGAGGCTGCCGACATGACAACCGCACCACGACGGGTCGGGTTGACCGCGCTCACCCTGTTCGCCACGGTCCTCGCCGGCTGCGGCGGCGGCAAGTCCGACGCCGACGGCACCCCCGACGTCGCCTCCCTCGCCACCGGGTCCGCCGTGCCGAGTGCGTCCGCCACCACTGCGGCGGCCGGACGCCCGCAGTTGCGCCTGGACATGAACGAGGACGAGAAGCAGCGGCTCTGGAACACGTACAACTACTGCCTGCGCGACCACGGGGTCAGGGAGAACAAGGAACGTTCGGCCGGGGCCCCGAAGGGGAGCGGCATCATCTCCCTCGACCAGAGCGGCGAGCCGAAGGCGGCGTACGTGGCCTGCGCCGACAAGCTGCCGCTCCAGCCGCCCGAGCTGGACGAGGAGAAGAACCCGAACTACGTCATCCAGTGGAACGACTACGTGCAGTGCCTGCGTGGGCGTGGCATGAAGATCCACTCGCTGCCGGACGGCTCCGGCTGGACGTACGACGACGGCGTCGCGGACCCGTCCGGCGGTCTCCAGGGCGCCGCGTACGACAAGGCCGAGCGGGAATGCACGTTGGAGGCGTTCCGTGGCGAGAAGTAAGCCGACCCGGCGGACCACGATCGTGGTGGCGCTGGTGACCGTGGTGGTCGCCGTCGGTGCCGGAGTCGCGGTGCTGACGCTGCGTGGCGGTGGCGCGGACGCCGCGACGAGCGCCCCGCCGGCGCTCACGACGACGAAGGTGACCCGCACCGACCTGTCCGACAGTCGTTCGCTCGACGGAACGCTCGGCTTCGGTCCGGAGCGAGTGGTCAAAGGAACGGGCGAGGGGATCGTCACCCGGCTGCCGACGGTCGGTGACACCGTGGCCCGGGGCAAGCCGCTCTACTGGGTCGACGACCGGCCGGTGCCGGTGCTGTTCGGCGACACCCCGCTCTTTCGTAGCCTCGACAAGCCCGGCCTGGTCGGCAGCGACGTGCTGATCGTGCGGGACAACCTGAAGGCGCTCGGCTACGCCACCGGCACGCAGCCGACCCGGGCCAAGGACGGCACGAGGATCGGCCCGGGTCGGGCCCTGCTCACCGACCAGCTGGTGGCCGCGATCAAGAAATGGCAGCAGGCGCTCGACCTGAAACCCACCGGCCGGATCGAGGTCGGGCAGGCCGTCGTGCTGCCCGGGGCGGTCCGGGTCAGCGCGGTGCGGGCCGTGCCCGGCGACCCCGTCGGCGGCGAACTGGTAGCCGTCACCGAGAAGACCAAGCTGGTGACCGTCGCGGTGGAGTCGACCGAGGTCGGCACCGTGCGGGTGGGCGCCGCCGTGACGGTCACCCTGCCGGACAGTTCGGAGATTCCCGGTCGGGTCGCCTCGATCTCCCACACCGTGCAGGGTGGCGGCCCGGACGCGGGGGCCGGACAGAGCGGCCCGCCCAAGGTGGACGTCCTCGTCACGCCGGTCAAGGCGGCGGATGTGGCGAAGCTGGACGCGGCGGCGGTCCAGGTCACGTTCACCACGAGCGCCCGCAGGAACGTGCTGGCGGTACCGGTCGGCGCGCTGGTGGCGCTCCGCGAGGGCGGACACGCCCTCCAACTTCCCGACGGTGGGCTGCTGGCCGTGCAGACCGGGATGTTCTCCCGAGGGCTCGTCGAGGTCAGCGGCGACGGCGTCACCGAGGGACTGACGGTGGTGACGGCCGCGTGAGCACCGTCATCCAGTTTCCGGCCCGGGACGCGCCGACCGAGGTGATCCCGGCGTACCCGAAACCGGTCCTGCAACTCGACGGGGTGAGCCGGACGTACCCGGGCGGCGTCACCGCCCTGGACGACGTCTCGCTGACCGTGCGCGCGGGAGAACTCCTCGCCATCGTCGGACCGTCCGGGTCCGGCAAGTCGACCCTCCTGAACATCATGGGCACGCTCGATGCGCCCAGCAGCGGGCGGGTACGCGTCGCCGGGCAGGAGGTCACCGAGCTGTCCGACCGGCGGCTGTCGGCGCTGCGGGGCCGCTGGCTCGGCTTCGTGTTCCAGCAGTTCCACCTCGTCGGCGGGCTCGACGCCGCCGAGAACGTCGCCACCGGGCTGCTCTACGCGGGCGTGCCCCGTCGTCGCCGTCGCCGTACGGCCGTCGACGCGCTGGCCCGGGTCGGCCTGGCGCACCGGGTCGACCACCTGCCGCACCAGCTCTCCGGCGGGGAACGTCAGCGGGTCGCCATCGCGCGGGCGCTGGTCAACGACCCGGCGCTGGTCCTGGCCGACGAGCCGACCGGGGCGCTGGACACCGCCAATGGCGAGGCGGTCCTGGCGCTGCTGCTGAGCCTGCACGCCGAGGGCACCACCATCGCCATGATCACCCACGATCGGGACCTCGCCGCCCGTACCCCTCGGCAGGTGGACATCCGCGACGGGCGGATCGTCTCCGACACCCTCGACAGGACGCGCCGATGACCACATCGACAGCGGCACCGGGCGGTCGACCGCCCCGGCTCACCCCGAGCGACGTACTCCGACTCGGTCTGCTCGGGCTGACCAGCCGGCGGATGCGGGCGGTGCTGTCCGCCCTGGGCATCTCCATCGGCATCGCCACGATGATCGTCGTGGTGGGCATCCCGGCGTCCAGCCAACGCGACCTCATGGACCAGCTCTCCGCGCTCGGCACCAACGTGCTGCGCGCCGAACCCGTGCCGGACCAGGACCCGCCCGTGCTGTTGCCGCAGGAATCGGTGGCGATGGTGGACCGGATCGGGCCGGTCGAGGCGGTGAGCGCCGTCGCGAACACCCACCTCACGGTCCGCCGCAGCGACGCGATGGACCCGTACGACACGTCGGGACTCACCACCCTCGCCACGCGCCCGGATCTGCTGGGCATCGTCAACGGCCGGGTCCGTGCCGGACGGTTCCTCGACGACGGCACGGCGCGGCTGCCGACCGCCGTCCTCGGCTACGTGGCCGCGAGCCGGCTCGGGTTCGCCACCGTCGATCCGGCCCAGCCGCCCCAGGTGCTCGTCGGCGAGCGGTGGTTCACCGTGATCGGCGTACTCGATCCGCTGCCCATCGCCCCCGACCTGGACCGGTCGGTGCTGGTCGGCTGGGACGCGGCCCGCGACCTGCTCGGCTTCGACGGACATCCCACCGTCGTGTACGTGCGGGCCCGCGAGGCCGCGTTGGAGGACGTGCGGGCGGTGCTGCCGGCCACCCTCGACCCGCAGCTGCCCGGCCTGATCCAGGTCAGCCGCCCCTCGGACGCGCTCGCCGCCAAGCGGGCCACCGAGAACACGTTCTCCGCGCTGTTCCTCGGGCTGGCCGCCGTGGCGCTGCTGGTCGGCGGGATCGGGGTCGCCAACACCATGGTCATCTCGGTGCTGGAACGCCGCCGGGAGATCGGTCTGCGCCGGGCGCTCGGCGCGAACCGTGGTCAGATCCGGGTGCAGTTCCTCACCGAGTCGGTGCTGCTGTCCGTGCTGGGCGGGGCCGCCGGGGCGGTCCTGGGCGTGCTCGGCACGGTCGGGTACGCCGGCTACCAGGGCTGGCCGCCGACGATCCCGATGACCTCGGTGGTCGGTGGCGTCGCCGGCGCGATGCTGGTCGGGATGGCGGCGGGCGTCTACCCGTCGATCCGCGCCGCCCGCCTCACCCCCACCGAGGCGCTCGCCGCCGGCTGATCAGCTCTGCCGCTGGGCCCGCCACCGGGACAGGGCCAGGGTCGCGGAGTAGCCGGCCAGGACGATCACGTGGAACACGTACAGCCACAGGAGCACGGCCACGCCCGCGCCGATCGGGTCGAAACCGCCGAACGGCACGCCCAGGTCCAACGGCAGCGACGCGAACAGCACGAAGCCGTGCAGGAACCCGGAGAGGTTGGCCGCCGTGAACGACCCGATCCCGAGGGTCGAGAGCCAGTCCGGCGACGCCGGCCCGACCACCCGGAACACCCACACCAGCACCGGTGTGAGCACCAGCCAGACCGCCAGGAAGGAGAGCACGACACCCAGCGCGCCCACCCAGCCGCCCTGGCGGACCAGGCGGGTGGTGAGCGGCAACGCCAGCAGGATCGACAGCAGCAGCGCGGGAGCCGGCGCGAGCAGCGGCAGCAACAGCAGCCGGCCGCGCCATCCCACCAGGTGCTCGTCGGTGCGCGGCGCGGCCACCGACACGAACGCGCGGCGCAGCCCTTCGCCGTACAGCGACGCGGGCAGCAGGGAGGCGAGCGCCAGCAGCGGGGTCAACCGCACCCCGGCGTCGACCAGGGCGGCCACCGCCTGGGGCGCGCCGATGGCCGTCGGCAGAGCCTCCACGGCGTACGAGGTGAGCCGGCGCACCCGGTCGTCGCCCGCGATGAGCGAGGTGAGCCAGAGGGCCAGCAGCGCCACCGGGACCACGGCGATCGCACCGTAGAAGGTGATCGCGGCGGCGTGCAGCGACAGGTCCCGCCCGCGCACCGGACGGAACGCGGCACTGGTGATCCGTTTCGCGCGCTGCCATCCGCTGCCCATCGGCTTCTCCTTCCCTGTCCTGGGGGCGCTCACTCCCTAAGATCGCCGTTCATGACCGTTGTCACCACCGAACGCCTCATCCTGCGCGACTGGACCGACGACCCGGCGGACCTGGCCCGAATCTTCGACATCTACTCGCGCCCGGAGATCACGCGTTGGTTGGGGGTGTCACCGGGTCTGCCGATGACCGAGCCGGGTCAGGCCGCCGAACGGCTGCGGATGTGGCGGGACCGGCACGCCGCGGACGCCGGCCGGTACGGCACCTGGGCGATCGAGGTACGCGAGACCGGTCAGGTGGCCGGAACCATTCTGCTCAAGCCGCTGCCGGGACGCGACGAGGGTGAGCTCACCGGGGACATCGAGACCGGCTGGCACCTGCACCCCGACTCGTGGGGTCACGGCTACGCCACCGAGGCGGCCCGTGCGCTGATCGCCCGGGAGTTCGCCACCGGCACCCCGGAGATCTACGCGGTCGTGTCGCCGGGCAACGAGCCGTCGATGGCGGTGTGCCGGCGACTCGGCATGGCGCACGTGGGCCAGCGCACCGACTGGTACGGCGGTGAACTGCTGGAGACGTTCGTGCTGACCGCGCCGGGCGGCTGACCCCCCGGGCACCTCCTTCCGAGCTCCACCCCACCTTGAGCCGGATACCTCTTGGTCATCGTGATGACTCTGCGGTATCCGGCTCATCGTCGTGCCCGGTGCCGGCCCGCGAGCAAGCCCATCGATAGTCACGGTGGTCGAAGTGTTGACGCTCTCGTAGCACGTCAGTAATCTTTGGCCCAATCTCGTGCAAGATTTCGACAAAGAGATGCTCGGTTTGATGCATCTCCTCGGAAATCTCGTGCCACCGCTCACCTCCACCCGCGGTCACCCCCGCCCGCGGCAACCGTCCCCCGACGACAGGACAGTCATGAGACGACGAGCGACACTGTTCAGGATGGTGGCCGCGACAGTCGCGACCACGCTGATCGCGACGGCCCTCGCGAACTCTGCCCTCGCCGCCCGCCCCGCCGACCAACCGGCCGCCGCCGGCAGCGCTCTCGCCGTGGCGGCCACCAATCTCGCGCTGGGTCGTCCCACCCAGGAGAGCGGCCACGCCGACGTGTACGACTCGTCGAAGGTCGTCGACGGCAACGCGGGCAGCTACTGGGAGAGCGTCAACAACTCGTTCCCGCAGTGGGTGCAGGTCGACCTCGGCTCGTCCCAGTCGGTCAACCAGGTCGTGCTGAAGCTGCCGACCTCGGGTTGGGGTGCGCGGACCCAGACGTTGAGTGTGCGGGGCAGCGGCGACGGTTCGTCGTTCACCGACCTGGTCGGTTCGCGGGCATACACCTTCGACCCGGCCAGCGGCAGCACCGTCACGATCAACTTCAGCTCGACCGCCACCCGCTACGTCCGGATCACCATCACCGCCAACAGCGGCTGGCCGGCCGGGCAGCTCTCCGAGCTGGAGGTGTACGGCAGCGGCACCACCGGTGACACCACCGCGCCGAGCGTCCCGGGGACGCTGTCGCAGAGCACGTCGGGCAGCACGATCACGCTGAACTGGGGTGCGTCCACCGACTCCGGCGGCAGCGGCCTCGCCGGCTACAACGTCTACCGGGGCGGCAACCTCATCGCGACGCTGGGCACCGTCCTCACGTACCAGGACAGCCAACCGGCGACCGCGACGGTGTCGTACTACGTCCGCGCCCGCGACGGCGCCGGCAACCTGTCCGGCAACAGCAACACCGTCACCCGTACCGGCAGCAACCCGCCGGCCTGCACCAACGTGGCGCAGGGCAAGACCATGACGGCCAGCGGCTCCACGTTCACGTTCACCCCGGACAAGGCGAACGACGGGCAGCTCGGCACCTACTGGGAGGGCGCGGCCAGCTACCCGCAGAACCTCACCGTGGCGTTGGGCGCGAACCACTCGATCTCCGGCGTCACCGTCAAGCTCAACCCCGACCTGTCCTGGGGCACTCGTACCCAGACGATCCAGGTCCTCGGCCGCGACCAGGCGTCGTCGTCGTACACCAGCCTGGTGTCGGCGGCGGCCTACCAGTTCGTCCAGGGCGTCAACACGGTGACCATTCCGGTCAGCGCGACCACGGCGGACGTGCAGCTGCGGTTCACCGGCAACACCGGTGCCCCCTCCGGCCAGGTCGCCGAACTGGAGGTCTGCGGCACGCCGGCCCCCAACCCGGACCTGGTGGTCAGCTCGCTGTCCTGGTCACCCACGTCGCCGAGCGAGGTCTCCCCGATCACCCTCTCGGCCGTCGTGCAGAACATCGGCTCGGCTTCCTCCGGTGCGACGACGGTGAACTTCAACCTGGCCGGAGCGCTCGTCGGCAGCGCCACGGTGGGCGCGCTCGCCGCCGGGGCCTCGACCACCGTGTCGTTCAACGCCGGTACGCGGCCGATGGGCAGCTACGCCGTCGCGGCGACGGTCGACCCGGCCAACACGATCGTCGAGCAGAACAACGGCAACAACAGCCTCACGGCGGCGTCGCCGCTGGTGGTGGCGCAGGCGCCGGGGCCCGACCTCCAGGTGCTGAGCATCGCCTCGAACCCGCCCAACCCGGCCGTCGGGGCGTCCGTCACCTTCACCGTGGCGGTCCGCAACCGGGGCACCACGGCGACCGGCGCGACCACCGTCACCCGCCTGGTGGTGGGTGGCACCACGCTGAACACCACCACCGCCTCGATCGCGGCCGGTGCGACGGCCACCGTGGCCGTCAGCGGTAGCTGGACCGCCACCAGCGGGGGCGCGACCATCACCGCCACCGCCGACGCCACGAACGTGGTCGCCGAGACCAACGAGAGCAACAACTCCCTCAGCCAGTCCATCGTGGTCGGACGCGGCGCCGCCGTCCCGTACGTCTCGTACGAGGCGGAGGCCGCCCGTTACTCGGGCACGCTGTTGGAGGCCGACCCGCTGCGCACCTTTGGGCACACCAACTTCGCCAGCGAGTCCTCCGGCCGCAAGTCGGTACGCCTCACCAGCACCGGCCAGTTCGTCGAGTTCACCTCGGCGAACCAGGCCAACGCCATCGTGGTGCGCAACTCGATCCCGGACGCGCCGGGTGGTGGTGGCATCGAGGCGACCATCAGCCTCTACGTCAACGACGTCTTCTCGCGGAAGTTGACCCTGTCGTCGAAGCACAGTTGGCTCTACGGCAACACCGACGGGCCGGAGGCGCTGACCAACACCCCGCAGGCCGACGCCCGCCGGCTGTTCGACGAGTCGAACGCCCTGCTGTCCCAGTCGTACCCGGCGGGCACCCGGTTCAAGTTGCAGCGCGACTCGGGTGACACCGCCTCGTTCTACGTCATCGACATGATCGACCTGGAGCAGGTGGCCCCGCCGCTGAGCCAACCGGCGGGCTGCACCTCGATCACGCAGTACGGCGCGGTCCCGAACGATGGGCTCGACGACACCGCCGCCATCCAGCGGGCGGTGACCGACGACCAGAACGGCGTCATCAGTTGCGTCTGGATCCCGGCCGGGCAGTGGCGGCAGGAGCAGAAGATCCTGACCGACGACCCGCTGAACCGGGGCATGTACAACCAGGTCGGCATCAGCAACGTCACCATCCGGGGCGCCGGCATGTGGCACTCGCAGCTCTACACGCTGACCGAGCCGCAGAACGTGGTGGGCGGCATTAACCACCCGCACGAGGGCAACTTCGGCTTCGACATCGACAAGAACACCCAGATCTCCGACATCGCCATCTTCGGCTCCGGCCGGATTCGCGGCGGTGACGGCAACGCCGAGGGCGGCGTCGGTCTGAACGGTCGGTTCGGCACCGGCACGAAGATCAGCAACGTCTGGATCGAGCACGCCAACGTGGGCGTCTGGGTGGGCCGCGACTACGACAACATCCCCGACCTGTGGGGGCCGGCCGACGGGCTGGAGTTCACCGGCATGCGGATCCGCAACACGTACGCCGACGGCATCAACTTCAGCAACGGCACGCGCAACTCACGGGTGTTCAACTCGTCGTTCCGCACCACCGGCGACGACGCGCTCGCGGTCTGGGCCAACCCGTACGTCAAGGACCGCAGCGTCGACATCGCGCACGACAACCACTTCGTCAACAACACCGTCCAGCTCCCGTGGCGGGCGAACGGCATCGCCATCTACGGCGGCTACGACAACTCGATCGAGAACAACCTGGTCTACGACACCGCCAACTACCCGGGCATCATGCTGGCGACCGACCACGACCCGCTGCCGTTCTCCGGCACGACGTTGATCGCCAACAACGGGCTCTACCGCACCGGCGGCGCGTTCTGGAACGAGGACCAGGAGTTCGGCGCCATCACCCTGTTCCCCGCGACCCGGGACATCGTCGGGGTCACCATTCGGGACACCGACATCGTCGACTCGACGTACGACGGGATCCAGTTCAAGAACGGCGGCGGCAACATGCCGAACGTCGCCATCACCAACGTACGGATCGACAAGTCCAACAACGGCGCCGGCATCCTCGCGATGGGCGGCGCACGCGGTAACGCCAACCTGACGAATGTGACGATCACGAACTCGGCCGACGGCACCATCGTCGTCGAGCCGGGCTCCGCGTTCGTCATCAACGGCGGCTGACCGGCCGGTCGCCGCTTGATCGACACGGTTTCCGTGAAATCGGGGTGTCCGCGGCATGCGGACACCCCGATTTCCATGAACGCGGGGTCGATCAGGTCCTCTGCGGACCGGTCAGGCGGTCGGCACCGGCGCCAGGGCCGCCGCGAGGGCCTCGGCGTTCTTCTTGTCCACCCGGGGGAAGGTCAGGGTGATGCCGTCTCCCGCCGCGCCGAAGGCGATGCGCAGCAGGCTCACGATGCCCATCTTCGCCTCGGCGAGTGCGACGTGTTCCCGGGGCACCTCGCCGAGCACACCGGTGCCGGGCCCGCCGAAGAAGGTCTGCGGCAGGAAGATCAGCCGCCGGTCGGTGAGGACGACGAACTGCTTCTTGGTCCGCTCCAGCGCGTGCCCCACCGCCCCGGCGCCGGCGGAGATCAGTCCCTGCGCGACGAACGTCCCGAGTCGCCCGGCCGAGTAAATGCCGACCAACGCCCGGGTCGCGGTGATCGGCTGTTCCCCGGGTTGCAGGATCGACGCCACCCGCTCGAACGCGCGGGTCTGAAGTTTCTGGTTCATGTGGTCCCCTCCGTGTATGACCATGACCGCCGCTGATGCTCGCGGAGCAGGACACCCTGGGCCATCCGTCGATCAGTCGCATGATCATGACGGTCGGCCGGGTCACTCGTGGTGGCGAGGAAGCCCGCAGGGGCCGTCGTGGGCGTCGGAGCGCCGGCACCGGCCGGCATCGCCGAGCTGGGCGTCACAGAACACTCGGGTACGCAGGAACTGCGCGTCCTCCTCGCTGAGTGTCGTCTCGCCGAAGTCGACGACGGTGAGGTGACCGAGCGATTCGCGCAGCGCCACGGCCAGCGCGGTGACCTCGTCGAGGCTGGTCAACGTGGTCGGCAGGTGGATGATCCAGCGCGGCACGGGTGCGGAGCTCATGGCAGGACCACCGCTCCGCCGTCCACCAGCGTCTGGATCTGCCCGTCGGTCAGGCCGCGCTGGTGCAGGACGCGACGGCCCCAGCGGTGCAGCCGGCACGGGTGCCGAGCGCCGTCCTTGCGGCAGTGCTCGCCGTCCGCTCGCTGCTCGGCGGTGTGCACCCTGATCGCCCGCAGCGCGAACACGACGTCCTCTTTGGTCACGTAGGGCGGCAACGGCAGTTCGTCGCTTGGTTCCATGGCCGTCCTTCGGTGGGATTTTCGCGGATGCTGTCATCAACGAGAGTCATTCCGATGATGGCCTAGCACAATCTTTCGGAGCAGAATCCGGACCAAGGGACGAGGTGTCTTACGCGACGACAGCCAGGGAGATGACGTGGACGATTCCGGCAGCACAGTTCCCCGCAGGCAGCTCGGCAGATATCTGAGAGAGCTTCGGGAAAGCGCGTACGTGACGGTCACCGCGGCGGCCAAGGAATTGGAATGGTCGGCACCGCGGATCTGGCGGTACGAGACCGGCCAGGTCTCCATGCACCCGAACGACGTGGCGGCCATGTGCCGTGTCTACGGCGCGTCTCCGGAGACGATCGAGACGATGCGGGCGTTGGCCCGGGAGACCAAGGCGCACGGCTGGTGGCACAGCTACGGCGAGGCGATCAAGGACTGGTTCAAGCTCTACGTCGGCCTGGAGGCCGCCGCCACCCGCATCCGCAAGTACGAGGCGGACCTCATCCCCGGGTTGTTGCAGACGGTCGAGTACATGACCGAGGTAATCGTGACCGACCACCCGCAGATGAACGAGTCCGACCGTCAGGCGAAGGTGGACGTGCGGCTGCGCCGGCAACGGTTGCTGGTTCGGGCGATACCGCGCGCTCCGCGCCTCGACGTCATCCTGGGCGAGGCAGTGCTGCGCCGGCCGCTGCGGGACCGCGCGGCGATGGCCCGGCAACTGGACTCCCTGGTGGTGTCGTCGCGGCAACCCAACATCGCCGTCCGGGTGCTGCCGCTCTCCGCCGGCCTGGTGCGCTGGGCGCAGGCCGGCACCTTCACCATGCTCGACTTCCCGTCCGACGTGCGCGAGCCGGAGCCGACCACGATCTACATGGACGGCCCGTGCGGCGCGGTCTACCTTGACAAGACCCACGAGATCGAGATTTATGAGGACGCCTGGCGCTCCCTCGGCGAGCGGGCGCTGAGCGTCGACGAGTCCCGTGAGCTGATCGCGGCGATAGCGAAGGAGATGACCGATGCAGCGTGACGGAGTCTGGCGCACGTCGACCCGGTCCGGCGGTGAGGGCGACTGCGTCGAGGTGGCCGGCTTCGCCGAGACGGTCGGCGTACGCGACAGCAAGGACCGGCAGGGGCCGACGCTGACCTTCACACCCTCGGCGTGGGCCGCGTTCGTCCATTTCACGGCGGTGCACCAGCCCGTGCGATGATCACGGCCGGTTCGCTCGCGGGAGGCTGAGAATTACGGTGTCCTCGCGGCCGGGCTCTGCCTCGCCGTACCCGCTCTGTTCGTGCTCTGGCTGTGGGGCGGACCTCTGCTCGCCGGCAGGTGGAAGACTCCGGGCTGGTTCGTCACGACGGCCGGGCTGTCGATCGCTGCCGCCGCCCTTGATCGACACGGTTTCGGCGATGTGGGGGTGTTGGGGAGCGGGGATACCGCCAGATCGGCGACGTGGCGTTCATCAAGTGAAGGGGCCCGTCGTGACCGATCACCACACCTACCTGAACGTGCACTCCCGCTCTGCGGCGACCTTCGATCTGTCCGTCAGATTGCCTGCCCAGGTCTTCCGGGAGATCGAGGGTGAGTCACTGTTCGGCGAGTTCGACGCTGTCCTCGACCCGGATTTCTGGCCGGCGCTCTGCGCGATGGCCCGCTGGCACGGCGACGAGCGCGTCGAGCTGCTGGTCCTCGAACCCGACTGCGATGCGTACTACCTGTCGAGGTATCGGTCGTACCCGGCGCTGTCGTTGTCCGTCGAGGCCAGCGAGGACGACTACTGGGCGCTGATCGGTCACGAGGCCGCCAGCGACATCTTCGGTTCGATCGCGATCTCGGCGAACGTCATCGCGGTGACCGGGCCGTCCCGCAGGTGGGGGTGCTGGGGTGAGCGGGGTCCCGAAGTGGCGGTCTTCCGGGGGTTCCCCAACCCGGCCGTACGCGCTGAGTGGCAGGAGCGGTTCGGCCCCATGCTGGACGCGGGCGGCGCATTGGAGGCGTACGTCCCGTTCGCCTTCCGCGGCCGGATCGTCCCGGACGCGTGGGCCGCGGCCCTCGCCACCAACTACGGCGACGGCGTGGTGCCCGCTCGGCCCGTCGATCAGAACCAGTGCGGCTGACCACGAGCCAATTGGGTGGCGGACTCGGTGTGCGATGACGCGCTGCGCAGGCTGCGGTGGCTCCGGTGCCGGAGACCTGAGAAACGCCGGACCTGTGGTGCGGTGCGCCAGAGTCGAGCCGTGCCAGTCTCACGACGTGCCCTCGAAGTCGTTCGACGTGTTGAGCCGCCACAGCTCTGCCTGGACGGCGAGCACTGCGCTCGACCTTCTGCCGGAGAATAACGGCTCACGGGTGGAGGTGCTGCGCGGTTGTGTCGTGATCACGCCGGGTTCCGGCCTTGATGGACGGACGGTGCAGCGCGAACTCGGCTACCTGCTGAAGCAGGCAGCCCGCCGGGCGGGGCTGTGGCTCTACCACGACGTAAACGTCGTCTCGAACGACGACCTGTTCATCCCGGACATCGCCGTGCTGAAGGTTTCAGGCGGCGGGCGAACGGCGATGGGCATCGGGCACGCGGTGTTGTTGGGGGAGATCGTCTCGCCGAGTACCCGGCGAAGGGGTGTGATCGACCGACCGCGTGAGTACGCCGCCGTCGGCGTGCCGTTCTTCCTCCGGGTCGACCTGCGCAATCGGGTACCCACCATCGCGTTGTACGAGTTGACCGAGGGCGAGTACCGGCCGGTGGCCGCCGCTGCGGCCGGGACACGCTTCGTGATGCGGGAGCCGTTCGAGTTCTCCATCGACCCGGCCGACCTGTTGGGCGAGGAGGCGGGCCCCGATTCGTGATCGACACGAGTTCGGCGATGAGGGGGTGTCCGGGAGCTGCGGATACCCCGAGGTCGGCGAACTCGTGTCGATCAAGGGTGCGGGAGGGCTGAGGCTCCCAGCGGGCGTACAGCGGGGGTGGGGGAGAATGGCCTCGTGACTTCCCCCCGCGATCTTGTCCTGCTCGGGTCCACCGGTTCGATCGGCACGCAGGCCATCGACATCGTCCGGCGCAACCCGGACCGGTTCCGGGTGGTGGCGATCGGGGCCGGCGGCGGCAACGTCGAGCTGCTCGCCGCGCAGGCCCTCGAACTGGGCGTCGAGGCGGTCGGGGTGGCCAAGGCGTCCGCCGCCCAGGACCTGCAACTCGCGTTCTACGCCGAGGCGAGCCGGCGCGGCTGGGCCACCGGCGACTTCAAACTTCCCAAGATCGTGGCCGGGCCGGACGCCATGACCGAGTTGGCGCAGTGGCCGTGCGACATCGTTCTGAACGGGGTGGTCGGCTCGCTGGGCCTCGCTCCTACGCTGGCCGCGCTGCGCGGTGGTCGTACCCTCGCCCTGGCCAACAAGGAGTCGCTGGTGGCCGGTGGCCCGCTGGTCAAGGCCGCGGTGACGCGGCCGGGGCAGATCGTGCCGGTCGACTCGGAGCATTCGGCGCTGGCCCAGTGTCTGCGGTCCGGGTCGCGCGGTGAGGTGCGGCGGCTGATCGTCACGGCCAGCGGCGGCCCGTTCCGGGGGCGGCGACGCGACGAGTTGACGCAGGTCACACCGGAACAGGCGCTCGCCCACCCGACGTGGAACATGGGGCCGGTCGTCACGATCAACTCGGCGACCATGGTCAACAAGGCGTTGGAGGTGATCGAGGCGCACGAGCTGTTCGACGTGCCCTACGCCGACATCACCGTCATGGTGCACCCGCAGTCGGTGATCCACTCGATGGTCGAGTTCGTGGACGGGTCGACGATCGCCCAGGCCAGCCCACCGGACATGCGGCTGCCGATCGCGCTCGGCATCGGCTGGCCGGACCGGGTGCCCGACGCCGCCACCGCCGTCGACTGGACGGCCGCGCACAGCTGGGAGTTCGCGCCGCTGGACGACGAGGCGTTCCCGGCCGTCGCCCTCGCGAAGGCCGCCGGACAGGCCGGCCGCTGCCGCCCGGCCATCTACAACGCGGCGAACGAGGAGTGCGTGGCGGCGTTCGTGGCCGGACGGCTGCCGTTCCTCGGCATCGTCGACACCCTTGAGCGGGTGTTGGAGGACGCTCCGGACTTCGCCGAACCAGGTACCGTCGAGGACGTGCTCGCGGCCGAGTCGTGGGCACGCGCGCATGCGCAGGAGATCATCGCGGGTTCGGTGGAAGGAGCTTGATGTCGTACCTGCTCGGGGTGGTCCTCTTCGCCCTGGCCATCCTCGTCTCGGTCAGTCTGCACGAGGCGGGGCACCTGCTCACCGCCAAGATGTTCGGGATGAAGGTGACGAAGTACTTCGTCGGCTTCGGCCCCACCATCTGGTCCTTCAAGCGGGGTGAGACCGAGTACGGCCTCAAGGGCATCCCCCTCGGCGGCTTCTGCAAGATCGTCGGAATGACGCCGCAGGACGACGACGTCGAGCCCGGTGACGAGCCGCGGGTGATGTGGCGTTACCCGGTCTGGAAGCGGACGATCGTGATGGCCGCCGGCTCGATCACGCACTTCGCGCTCGCGCTGGTCACCATCTGGATCCTCGCCGTCTCCGCCGGCCTGCCCAACCCGGCCTTCCCGACCACCGAGGTGCAGGCCCGTCAGGAGCCGGCGGTCATCCGACTCAGCGAGTGCGTCGTGCCGGAGAACTCGCTGCGCGCCTGCACCCCCGCCGACGCCCCCAGCCCGGCCGCCCAGGCTCAGCTCCGCGACGGCGACCGGATCACCTCGATCAACGGCACCCCGATCAGCACCTACGGCGATCTGCTCACCACGCTGCGCGGCCTCAAGCCGGGGGAGACCACCCAGATCGCGTACGTCCGCGACGGCCAGCCCGGCACCACGAGCACCGTGCTCGCGCAGACCCAGCGTCCGCCCCTGGACAACCCCGACGGCACCGCCGGGCCGGTGGCCGCGCTCGGCGTCGGCCTCGTGCCCAGCACCCCCACCCGGGTGACGTACGGGCCGGTGGCCGCCTTCGGCGCCACCGCCGACTTCACCGGCGACCTCGCTGTCGGCACCGCACAGGCGTTGCAGCGCATCCCGCAGAAGGTCCCCGCCCTGTGGACCGCCCTCACCGGCGGCGAGCGGGACGTGGACACCCCGATCAGCGTGGTCGGCGCCAGCCGGCTCGGCGGCGAGGCGGTCGAGAACAACGCCTGGCTGGTGTTCTTCATGCTGTTCGTGTCGCTGAACTTCTTCATCGGCGTGTTCAACCTGCTGCCGCTGCTCCCCGTCGACGGCGGTCACATCGCCATCGCCTGGTTCGAGCGGGTCCGCTCCTGGATCTACGCGCGGATCGGCCGTCGGGACCCCGGCCGGGTCGACTACCTCAAACTGATGCCCTTCACGTACGCGGTGATCCTGATTGGTGGCGCGTTCACACTGCTCACCATCGCCGCGGACGTCGTCAACCCGATCACGCTCTTCTCAAGGTGAGTGCCTGAAGTGACCGCTATCAGTCTCGGTATGCCCGCCGTGCCGCCCCCGCCGCTCGCACCCCGCCGGGCCAGCCGCCAGATCATGGTCGGCTCGGTGCCGGTCGGTGGCGGCGCGCCGGTGTCGGTGCAGTCGATGACCACGACCCTCACCTCCGACGTCAACGCGACGCTCCAGCAGATCGCCGAGCTGACCGCGTCCGGCTGCCAGATCGTCCGGGTGGCGGTGCCGTCCCAGGACGACGTCGAGGCGCTGCCCGCGATCGCCAAGAAGTCGCAGATCCCGGTGATCGCCGACATCCACTTCCAGCCCAAGTACGTCTTCGCCGCCATCGACGCCGGCTGCGCGGCCGTCCGGGTCAACCCGGGCAACATCCGCCAGTTCGACGACAAGGTCAAGGAGATCGCGCGCGCCGCCGGGGACGCGGGGGTGCCGATCCGGATCGGCGTCAACGCGGGCTCGCTGGACAAGCGGCTGCTGACCAAGTACGGCAAGGCCACCGCCGAGGCGCTTGTCGAGTCGGCGCTGTGGGAGTGCTCGCTGTTCGAGGAGCACGGCTTCCGCGACATCAAGATCTCGGTCAAGCACAACGACCCGGTCGTGATGATCCGGGCGTACCGGCAGCTCGCCGAGCAGTGCGACTACCCGCTGCACCTCGGCGTCACCGAGGCCGGGCCGGCCTTCCAGGGCACCATCAAGTCGGCGGTCGCCTTCGGCGCCCTGCTGGCCGAGGGCATCGGCGACACCATCCGGGTGTCGCTCTCCGCCCCGCCGGTCGAGGAGATCAAGGTCGGCAACCAGATCCTGGAGTCCCTCGGCCTGCGCGAGCGTGGCCTGGAGATCGTCTCCTGCCCGTCCTGCGGGCGGGCGCAGGTGGACGTCTACAAGCTCGCCGAGGAGGTCACCGCCGGCCTGGAAGGGCTGCCGGTGCCGCTGCGGGTCGCCGTGATGGGCTGCGTCGTGAACGGTCCGGGCGAGGCCCGCGAGGCCGACCTCGGCGTCGCCTCCGGCAACGGCAAGGGCCAGATCTTCGTCAAGGGTCAGGTCGTCAAGACCGTGCCCGAGGGGCAGATCGTGGAGACGCTGATCGAGGAGGCGCTGCGCATCGCCGACGAGATGGGCGCCGAGCTGCCGGAGGAACTGCGCGGGCTGGTCACCGGCCCGACGGTGACCGTGCACTGAGTCGGTTCGACGAATGCGGGCCGCTCCCCTCGGGGAGCGGCCCGCATTCGGTCGGCGGGGGTCCCCACCGTGTCGATCATGAAGTTATTGCCAAATTCTGTCCTATTTGTCGACAATAACTTCATGATCGCGGCGGCCTGTCCGGTGCGCGGCGTATTTTGGGCCGCAGACTGCGTCACTCGGATTCGGCGAGGATCGCGTACAGCTTGCGGCGGGTCTCGTCGAGGACCTGGGCCGCCCGCTCACGCTGGTCGTCGGTGCCGTTCATCATCACCTGCCGCAGCGCGTTCATCGCCTGCGCGCCGGAGTCGCGGATGTCGTGCCAACTGCTCACCGTGCCCTGCGCGACGTCCGCCCAGGGCGGAGTCTGCGCGGCGGCGGTGGCCTCGGCCTGACCAGCCTCGGTGACGGTGAACCGCTTCCGTCCACCGCCGGACTCCTCGGTGCTGGCGACGATCACACCCTCGTCCTCCAGGAGCTGGAGCGTGGGGTAGATCGACCCTGGGCTGGGCCGCCAGGCCCCGCCGGTGCGGGAGTCGATCTCCTGGATCATCTCGTAGCCGTGCATCGGCCGCTCGGTGAGCAGGGCCAACACCGCGCCACGGACGTTGGGACGTCGCCCCCTGCCCCGGCCGCGACCACGCCCGCCCCAGGGGCCGCCATGTTCGTGACCGTGACCGTGACCGTGGCCGTGCGGGCCGGGCGGGACCGGCGGGAAGCCGAACCCCCGCATCCGGGCCTCGTGCATCGGGTGGTGCTGTCGATGGAACCGCATCGGGTTCTCCTTCTCTTCGTACTGTCGCTGATGCATCAACGATATATCGGCAATGCATCGGCGACAAGGGGAAGCAGGTAATTCGGCCGTTTGTGGTCGGGCTCGCCACTCGGCCGGCGAGGCGGGGGGTCGATCTGGCAGGCTGGTAGTCGTGCTGACGGTGCCGGTACGGCAACTGGGGGAATCGGAGCGCCGCGCGGTAGAGCGCCTGCTCGACCGTGACCCGTTCGCGGGTGCGCAGGTCGCCGAGCGCATCGCCGCGCGCGGACTGTCCTGGTGGCGGGCCGAAGGGCGGATCCTGGGGTACGGCCCCCGGCGCAACCTCGAATCACTGTGCTGGCTCGGCGGCAACCTGACGCCGGTGCTCGCCAGCGACGCCGCCGTGTCCGCCTTCGCCGACCTGCTCGCCGGGGAGGACCGGCTCTGCTCCTCGATCGTCGGCCGTGCGGACGCCGTCCTCGCCCTCTGGGACCGGCTCTCCGGGACGTGGGGCCCGGCCCGCGACGTCCGCCCCAACCAGCCGCTGCTGGCCACCGACACGACGCCGGCCGTTCCGGCCGATCCGGAGGTACGCCGCGTCCGCTCCGGCGAGGTCGACCGGCTCTTTCCGGCGGCCGTCGCCATGTACACCGAAGAGGTCGGCGTCTCCCCGCTCGCCGAGGACGCCGGCCGCAGCTACCGGCGCCGGGTCAACGACCTGGTTCGCGCCGGCCGCGCGTACGCCCGGTTCGTCGACGGCAAGGTCGTGTTCAAGGCCGAGTTGGCCGTGGTGACCAAGCGGACCGCCCAGGTCCAGGGCGTCTGGGTGGCGCCGGAGTGGCGGGGGCGGGGCATCGCCGCCGGCGCGATGGCCGCCGTGGTACGTGACGCGCTGGCCCGGGTCGCTCCCACGGTCAGCCTGTACGTCAACGACTTCAACCTGCCGGCCCGCCGGGTGTACGAACGCTGCGGCTTCCAACTGGTCGGCACGCTGGCGACGGTGCTGTTCTAAGACGATCTGTGTAAACGGCGATGGCCGGCACCCGTTGTGGGGTGCCGGCCATCGGTGTTGGTGTCAGGTCTTAGCTGTTCCAGTGCTGGGCCACGAGGTCGGTGGCCTGCTGCTCCCACTGGGCGTACGCGTCGGGGTAGGCGGAGACCTGGACGGTCTGGGCGGCGTCGGTCAGGGGCATGTCCTGCCAGCCGTCGACCTGCTTGAGGCCCTTGAGGAACGCGGTGGTGGAGTATTCGGGGTTGGTGATCTGCTCCGGGGTGCCCCAACCGCTGGAGGGGCGCTGCTGGAACAGGCCGAGGGAGTCGTGGTCGTTGGCGTCGCCGAGGTGGCCGAGGTTTTCCAGCTTGGACTCTTGCAGGCTGGTGGCGATGGAGATGACCGCCGCCCGCTCCGGGAGGCCGGCCTTCTTGGTGGCGGCGATGATGGCCTTGGCGTTGGCGGTCTGCTCGTCGTTGAGGGTGATGTGGGACTGGTCGCCCTGCGGCTTCGCCGCAGTCTGCACGGCGACAGCGGTGGGCTTGGCGTCGGCCGGGTTGGCGTGGGCGGCGATGGGGCCGGCGAAGACGCCGCCGGCGAACGCGAGACCAGCAACAGACAGGATGCTCTTGCGGAAGATCGTGTTCATGAGGGGGTTGCTCCTTCGGGGGTAGGAAACACCCACGCGTTTCAGGGGGATGCGGGGGTGTTCAGCACCTCGTCCGGGCGCTTGCACAAAGTCTTTGAGGGGGGCGGCGGCCGGCGAGCCGGAGGGGCTCGGGCGCCGCGGACCGGGTTCAACGACCCGATGGCCGGGGTCATTCCCGGGGGCCGGGCGGCCTGCGGCGGGTTGCTCGTGGCGGCCGGTCCGGGTGTAACGACCCGACGGCCGGGGCCATTCCCGCAGGCGGGCGGCCCGGTGGGCTCGTCGTGCCGGGGCCGGGTGCAACGACCGGCGGTGCGGGGTCATTCCCCGGGGTCCTTTGCTCTGCTTCAACCCGCGCAACACCCGGTGTCCGGATATCGGACGCTAGCTGTTGCGTCCGTTGAAGCAGAGCAAAGGGACACGACGCGAACAGGCACGCCCCCGCGGGTGGGCATCGACCCCCGACCCGCGATGATCACGCGCCCACCCGCTCACCCCACATGACCCATCACCGGACACAGCGCCCAACCGGCGCCGTCGGCGGCGGTCTGCGGGATGCGTCCGGGCGGTGATCCACACGAGATCGCCGAAGTCGCGGTATCCGAGGCCGGTTGATACCCCCAGATCGGCGAAGTCGAGTCGATCATGCCGATCCGAGGTGGGGTCGACTGGATGGGCGCCTTCTTGGTGCCGGCGGGGGTGATCGGGCGGGTGTGTTCGGGCGGTGATCCACACGAGGTCGGCGAACTGGGGGTGTCCGGGGTCGGTTGATGCCCCCAGTTCGGCGATGTCGAGTCGATCATGCCGATCCGAGGTGGGGTCGACTGGATGTGGCGCCTATTGGTGCCACCGGGGTGGTGGGGCGGGTGTGTTCGGGCGGTGATCCACACGAGGTCGGCGAACTGGGGGTGTCCGAGGCTGGTTGATGCCCCCGGTTCGGCGAAGGCGAGTCGATCATGGATCCGGGACGGGGCGGGCGGTGCCCTCCGGGTCGGCCATCTCGGTCGATCATGCTGGCGTGGGTCGGTTGGT
Source organism: Micromonospora sp. WMMD729 (assembly GCF_049315225.1). Lineage (NCBI taxonomy): Bacteria > Bacillati > Actinomycetota > Actinomycetes > Micromonosporales > Micromonosporaceae > Micromonospora > Micromonospora sp. WMMD729. The sequence goes on from NZ_CP186059.1 coordinate 1,279,945, forward strand.
GCCCCCGGATCGGCGCAGTCGTGTCGATCATGTCGATCCGGGGGCGTGCGGGTCGCGCGCCTCGATGTCGGCGGACCGGGCGATCGGGGATGGCCTGCTCAGGGGCGGGTAAATCGGTTGAGGCTACCCGGTCGCTGCCGGCACGCTGGGTGTTCCGCCACCCACGTCCGGAGGAACTTTCATGCGCCTGCTCCGTGATCTGTGGGGCACCTCGCCACGCCGTCTGACGCTCGTGACCGTCCTGATTGTGCTGGGTGCCGCCGGTCAGGCGGGGGCGTCCGCGCTCGCCGGCGCGGTGCTCGTACACCGGTCGGCCGTTTCCTTCGCGGTCCTGGCCGCCGCGCTGGCCGCCGTGGTGCTCAGTGACCTGGTGGTGAGCCTGGTGATGGCCGGGTTGACCGCCGACTGGTCCGCCGACATCCGTCGCCGGCTCTGCCGGGTCGCGCTCGGGCAGGATCTGCCGAGTCTCGAGACCACTCCGGTGGGCGAGTTGCTGGACCGCATCGACGGGGATGTCTACCAGGTGGCGTCGGCGGTTCGTAACCAGGGTTCGCGGCTCGCCCAGGGCCTCTGCGTCGGTCTGTTGTCGATGGTCGTCGCGCTCGTCGTGTGGTGGCCGGCCGGCATCGCGATGCTGCTGCTGACGGTGGTGCTCGGTGTGGGGCTGCGCCGGCCCACGGCACGGATCGGCCCGGCTCGCATGATCGAGGAAGAGGCGTGGTCCGATCTGGCCGCCGTGATGGAGGAGGCGGTGCACGGTCAGGACGACGTGCGGACCAGCCTGGCCCAGCCGTACGTACTGCGGCTCTACGCCCGGCGGGCCGCTGCCGTGCTGTCCCGCGGCCATCGGGTCTGGGTGCTCTCCGCCAAGGTCGCGACGATCGCCACCGCGACGATCCGGGTCGGCGTCGGCGCGGTGGTGCTCGGCGGGGCCTGGGCGCTGGCCACCGGTCGGGTCGACGCCGCCCGGCTCACCGCCATCTGGCTGCTCGCCCTGGCCTTCGGGGCGACCGCGGAACACGTCGGCCGGATGGTGCCCGAGCTGCAGGAGGCGCTGGGCGCGTGGGCGCGGGTGCAGTTGCTCCAAAAGGTTCGGCAGGAGCCGGTCGGCGGCGCCACACCGGTCGAGGGTGACCTGCGCATCCGGGACCTGACGTTCGGGTACGAGGTGAGCGGCCCGGAGAGCGGCAGAGGTCCGGCCCTGCGCGGGCTCAGTCTCACCTTCGCGCGCGGTCGCTCGTACGCCCTGATCGGGCGTACCGGATCGGGCAAGTCGACCCTGGCGAAGGTGCTCACCCGGGCCGTGGACGTGCCTCCGGGCAGCGTCTTCCTCGGCGGTACCGACCTGTGCGACCTCGACGTCGAGGAGCTGCGACGTTGGGTGGCGCTGGTGCCGCAGCGCACCGAGATCGTGGCCGGCACGCTCGCCGAGAACGTCGCGCTCTACGACCCGGACCTGCTCGACGCCGCTGCCCGGGCACTCGACGAGCTGGGCCTCGCCGGCTGGATCGCCGAGCTGCCCGACGGGTTGGCGACCCGGCTGGGGGAGGGCGGCCATGTGCTCTCCGCCGGCCAGGAGCAGTTGGTGGCGTTCGCCCGGATCCTGGTCCGTGACCCGCACGTGGTGATCCTGGACGAGGCCACCGCGCGGTTGGACCCGGTGACCGAGGCGCGGGTGCAGCGGGCCACCGAACGACTGCTGCGCGACCGGATCGGCATCGTCATCGCGCACCGACTCTCCTCGGTGCGCCGCTGCGACGAGGTGGTGGTTCTGGCCGACGGCGCGATGGTCGAGGCAGGCCCGTTGGAGACGTCGACGCGGTTCGCCGAGTTGCTGGCGACCAGTCACGCCGCCGTCTACGCCGGCGGGGCGTCGGCGTCCGGCACCGGCGGCGGCACCGACCTGCTGACGGGTCCGCACACGACCGGCACCGACCTGCTGATCGGCCCGCACACGACCGGCACCGACCTGCTGATCGGCCCGGCCCCCGCTGAGCCGTCGGAAGCGGCGGTGGAGGCCGGGTCGGCGTCGACGTCGCGTACCGACCCGCCGCCGTTGCCGCCGACGCCTCCGGCGCGGACCTTCCGGGAGATCATCCGGCTCTGCACCAACGATCCCCGGTACGGCGCCGCCGCGATCGTGCTGTTCCTCGGGCTCAGCCTGCTCGGGCTGGATGGTCCGGTGCTGCCGTGGCTCTGGGCCGACCTGGTCGACGGGACCGGCAGTCCGTACCTGCCGGCGTTGGGCATCGTGGCCGGGCTGCTGGTCACCCTGCCGCTGCCGTTCTACACGCACGTCTGGTTCCCGCACTGGTGGGTGCGGCAGATGCTGCGGATCGGCCTGCGGCTGGTACATGGCCAGACCGGACCCCGGCGGGTCAGCTCGCACACCCCGGCCGAGGTGGTGGCCCAGGGTGGCGACACCGAACGGGTGGTGCAGCTCGCCGACAACGTGCTGGACCAGACCGTGGCGGTGGTGCTGGTGGTCGCCATGACGGCCGTCACCGGCAGCGTCGTACCGGGGCTGTTCTTCCTCGGCACGATGGTGGTCTCCGGGCTGGCCGCGACGTTGTTCGGGCCGAAGTTGGAACGTGCGGCGCGGGCGACCGTCGCGGCGCGGGCCGCCTTCGCCACCGCGTTGGTCTCCGCGCTCTCCGCGGCGCGGACGGTCAAGCTCGCCGGCGCCACGTCGGCGGTGTTGCGGCACCTGGCCGACCTGGACGTGCTGCGCAGCGACCGACAGCGCCGGGAGATCGCGGTGCAGGTGTGGTCGCGGTCGACGCCCGCGGTGGTCAGCGGACTGCTGCCGATCGGCGCGTGGGCCCTCTACCTGGGCGGGGAACTGTCGGCCGGCGCGGTGCTGGTGGCCGTCTCCACGCTGGGCGCGGCCCGGTGGTTCGCCTGGACCACCGCCTCGCTGATCTCTCAACTGCCGTCGGCGCGGGTGTGGACCCGGCGGACGGTGGCGATGACCGGCGTGGGGGCGTACTCGGTGGGGGTGCCGGCGGTCGACCTGGCCGGCGGGACCGCGCCCGCGCCGACGCCGCCGCCCCGGCGGCCGCTGCGCCGGTTGGAGCTGCGCCGTTTCTCGGTGGTCCACTCGGACGGCACGGTCGCCGTGCGCGACGTGGACCTGACCGTCCAGCGCGGCCAGCTGGTGCTGGTCGTCGGACCGGTCGGATCCGGCAAGTCCTCGCTGCTGCGGGCCCTCGCCGGCATCGTGCACCACACCGGAGAGCTGCGCTGGAACGGCGACACGGTCACCGAGCCCGAGCTGTTCCTGCGCCCCAACCAGGTCGGTTACGTCGGTCAGCTACCCCGGGTGCTCTCCGGCACGGTGGTCGAGAACATCGCGCTCGGCCATCAGGTGGACGCGGCGGACGCGGTCAGCACCGCCCAGCTCGACCACGACCTGGCTGCCGCCGGGGGCGGACTGGGCCTGCTCATCGGGCACAAGGGCACCCGGCTCTCCGGCGGGCAGCTCCAGCGGCTCGCCCTGGCCCGGGCGCTCGCACCGCGTACCGAACTGCTCGTCGCGGACGACGTGTCGTCGGCGCTGGACGTCACCACGGAGCTGGCGCTGTGGCAGGCGTTGCGGGGGCACGGCGTGACCGTGGTGGGTTCCACCGCGAAGCGTGCCGCGCTGGTCCGGGCCGACCATGTGGTGGTCCTGCAAGCGGGCACGGTGGCGGCCCAGGGCACCTGGCGGGAGCTGGAGGGCGACTGGTCGCACCTCGCCGGCTGAGCACCGACGTCGAGCTGGGAAGCCGACGCCGGGCGGGGACGCTGACGCGGGCTGCGATCCGGGCCCGGGCGGCTGTCGGGAACGACAGCCGCCCGGGCCGGTTCGGATCAGGCGCGGGCGTACTGGGCGGGACCGCTGTACGCGACGCCGAGCTTCGCGGCGGCGCGGCGCGGCCAGTACGGGTCGCGCAGCAGTTCCCGGCCGAGCAGCACCAGGTCGGCCTCGCCGCCGGCGACGATCTGCTCCGCCTGCTCCGGCTCGACGATCAGGCCGACCGCGCCGGTGGGCACACCGGCCTCCCGGCGGATCTGGGCGGCCAGCGGCACCTGGTAGCCGGGGCCGACCGGGATGCGCTGCTCGGTGCTGACGCCACCGGAGGAGGTGTCGACCAGGTCGACGCCCACGGCGGCCAGCTCACCGGCGAGCACCACGCTGTCCTCGGCGGTCCAGCCGCCCTCGACCCAGTCGGTGGCGGAGATCCGGGTGAGCACCGGCACGCTCTCGCCGACCGCGGCGCGTACCGCGCGGGCGACCTCCAGGGTGAGCCGCATCCGGCCGGCCCGGTCACCGCCGTAGCCGTCGGTGCGGTGGTTGGTCAGCGGCGACAGGAACTCGTTGAGCAGGTAACCGTGCGCGGCGTGCACCTCCACGGCGGCGAAACCGGCGGCGAGGGCCCGCTCGGCGGCAACGGCGAACGCCTCGATCACGCCCGCGATGCCCGCCGCGTCGAGCACGGTCGGCGTCCGGTAGGTGGGGCTGAACGGCTCGGCGCTCGGGGCGACCGGCGTCCAACCGCCCTCGGCGTCCGGCACCCCGCCGTCGCCCGCGTCCCACGGCCGGTAGGTGGAGGCCTTGAACCCGGCGTGCGCGAGCTGGACGGCCGGCACCGCGCCGTGCGCGGCGACGAACGCGGTGACCGGCCGCCAGGCGTCCACGTGCGTGTCGGACCAGAGCCCGGTGTCCTGCGGGGAGATCCGACCCTCGGGGAGTACGGCGGTCGCCTCGGTGAGCACCAGTCCGGCCCCGCCGATCGCGCGGGTGCCGAGGTGGACCAGGTGCCAGTCGGTGGGCAGCCCGTCCGGGCCGGCGGAGTACTGGCACATCGGTGCCATGGCGATCCGGTTGGGCAGGGTGACTCCGCGCAGGGCCAGCGGCGTGAACAGGGTACTCATGGGCTCATCCTCTCGGTACGACGACGGACCCCGCTGTCGAGGGGTCCGTCGTCGTGGGAAAACGTGTCAGGCGGGTACGGGGTTCAGCTCCGGCCGGGTGTCGGCGGCCACCTGCTCCGGCTCGGCCAGCCCGCGTCGGCCGGCCGAGTCGTACGCGGTCCGGTCGAGGGTGCCCTCCCGGGCGGCGACGACGGTCGGCACCAGCGCCTGCCCGGCCACGTTGGTGGCGGTGCGCATCATGTCCAGGATCGGGTCGATGGCGAGCAGCAGGCCGGCGCCGGCCAGCGGCAGGCCCAGCGTGCTCAGGGTGAGGGTGAGCATCACGATCGCGCCGGTCAGGCCGGCGGTGGCCGCCGAGCCGACCACCGAGACGAAGGCGATGAGCAGGTAGTCGGTGAGGCCGAGCTGCACGCCGAACACCTGGGCCACGAAGATCGCGGCGAGGGCCGGGTAGATCGCGGCGCAGCCGTCCATCTTCGTGGTGGCGCCGAACGGCACCGCGAACGAGGCGTACTCGCGGGGGACGCCGAGGCGCTCGACGGAGCGCTGGGTCACCGGCATGGTGCCCACCGAGGAGCGGGACACGAAGGCCAGCTCGATCGCCGGCCAGGCCCCGGCGAAGAAGCGCAGCGGGTTGAGCCGGCCGGCGAGGATCAGCACCAGCGGGTAGACCACGAACAGCACGATGGCGCAGCCGACGTAGACGGCGGTGGTGAACTTCGCGAGCGGGGCCAGCAGGTCCCAGCCGTACGAGGCGACGGCGTTGCCGATCAGGCCGAGCGTGCCGATCGGGGCGAGCCGGATGACCCACCAGAGGGCCTTCTGCACGATCTCCAGCAGCGAGCGGTTCAGCGCCACGAACGGCTCGGCGGCGTCACCGACCAGCAGGGCCGCCGCGCCGATGACGACGGCGAGGAAGACGATCTGCAGGACGTTGCCCTCCACGAACGCGCCGACCGGGTTGGTGGGCACGATGCCGGTGAGGAAGTCGGTCCACGAGCCGGTCTTCTTCGGCGCGGTCGCGCCACCGAGGTCGAGGGTCACCCCGCGACCGGGGTCGACGAGCAGACCGAGGCCGATGCCGATGCTCACCGAGATCAGCGCGGTGATGCCGAACCACATGAGGGTCTTGAGGGCGAGCCGGGCGGCGTTCGCCACGCCGCGCAGGCTGACCACGCTGACCACGATGGCGGTGAAGACCAGCGGCGGGACGGCCAGCTTGAGGAGCTGGACGAAGAGGGAGCCGACGGTGTGCAGGGTGCTGGTCAGCCAGCTCAGGTCGTTGGTGCGGGCCAGGAAGCCGAGCGCCACGCCGAGCACGAGGCCGAGCAGGATCTGCACGGAGAAGGGAATTTTGCGCAGGCCGAAGGGCATGAGATGTCCAAGGAGGTGGTCTGGTCGGGGTAGGCGTGCGAGGGACGGCTACGCCGGACAGACGCCGCTGGCCTGCAGTCGGAGATCGACGTACAGGCGGACGGTGAGGCCCCAGACATTGGTCATCGTTGGTCGACGATACGCCGAGAAGTTCGATCTGCAAGGTGTGATGCTCGTGATGCTCCTTACAGACTTCGCTCACGGTAAGTCAGGGCCAACGCCGTGCCGGTGGCCACGCCCCACAGCACGGCCAGCCCGAGCACCAGCCGTTCCGCCACGCCGACCAGCGAACCCCGGCCGACCACGAGCATCGCCAGGCCGATGGTGGCGCACAGCGGCAGGGCGAGCGCCGCCGTCCCCGCCGCCAGGCGACGTACCACCGGTCCGGCCGGCCCGGACACGGCCAACGCGACCATGGCCAGGACCACCGCCGCCGTCGCCGCGATGCTCGCGCCACCGTGCACCAGGTCCGCCACCGTGGTCGCCTCGAACGGCGGCAGCGGACAGCCGGCGGAGCAGGTCACCGCCCCGGACACCGTCGTGAGCACGGCGCCGGTGGCGAGCAGCGCCGGTGCGACCCGCACCCCGGTCGGCAGCGCCGCGGCGATCAGCAGCAACGCGGCGGCCAGGGCGAGAACCCCGATCCGGTACGTCACGGCGTGCGCGCTGCCGGCGATTCCGGCCTCGCTCACGTACCCGGTGAAGCCCGGACCGGGACCGGCGACCACGGCGACCGTCACCGCGACCGCCCCGGCCACCGCGCAGCCGGCGGCGGCGGACGCGGCGACCCGGCGGGCGACGTCCCCGCGGGCGACGACCCCGGTCGCGCCGGCCCGACCCGGCTCAGCCACGTCCGTGCGGCGTCGCCCAGCCGGACTCGTCGGGCCCCAACGGCACGACGCCGGTCGGGTTGATCTCCCGGTGGGTGCCGTAGTAGTGCCGCTTGATGTGGTCGAAGTCCACCGTCTCGCCGAAACCCGGCGTCTGGAACAGGTCCCGGGCGTACGCCCAGAGCACCGGCAGTTCGGTCAGCTTGTTCCGGTTGCACTTGAAGTGCCCGTGGTAGGCCGCGTCGAAGCGGACCAGCGTGGTGAACAGCCGTACGTCGGCCTCGGTGATCGCGTCCCCCATCAGGTAACGCTGGTCGGCCAGCCGCTCGGAGAGCGCGTCCAGCCGGGCGAAGAGCGCCCGGAACGCCTCGTCGTACGCCTCCTGCGAGGTCGCGAAGCCGCACCGGTAGACGCCGTTGTTGACGTCGGTGTGGATCTCGGCCATCAGCGCGTCCATCTCGGGACGCAGCGCGACCGGGTACAGGTCCGGGGCGTCGGGGGCGTGCAGCTGCCGCCACTCGGTGGAGAAGTCCAGGGTGAGCTGCGGGTAGTCGTTGGTGACCACGCGGCCGGTCAGGGTGTCGACGAGCGCCGGCACGGTCACCCGGCCGGTGTAGTCCTCGTCGGTGGCCAGGTACGCCTCGGAGAGGAAGCGGACGCCGAGGACCGGGTCGAAGCCGTCCGGGTCGAGCGCGAACGCCCAGCCCCGCTCGTCCCGGATCGGGTCGACGGTGCCCAGCGAGATCGCGTCGTCCAGCCCGAGCAGGCCCCGCACGATCCTCGCCCGGTGCGCCCACGGGCACGCGCGGCACCAGATCAGCCGGTACCGGCCGGCCTCCAACGGCCAGCGGCCCTGGTCGTCCGGACCGCCACCCGGGGGCGAGGTCGAGTCGGCGGTGACCCGACCGGTGAACCGGTTGGGCTGGCGGACGAACGCGCCGTCGCGGCTGGTCTCTGCGCTGAACTGGGCCCGGGCCATGCCGTCAACCTATCCGCTGCCGGCGTGGATATCCTGGCGGCCGGCAGCCCTTCGCGATCCGGTGGGCGTGCCCCACCCCCGCCGTCTGCACCCCTGAAGGACTCGCGATGACCGTGGCATACCTGGTGGCCGGTGTCCGTACCCCGATCGGCCGGTACGCGGGCGCGCTGGCCGGCGTCCGTCCCGACGACCTGGCCGCGCACGTCATCCGCGAGCTGGTCGCCCGGCACCCGTCGGTGGACTGGGCCCGCGTCGACGACGTGGTGCTCGGTTGCGCCAACCAGGCCGGCGAGGACAACCGCAACGTGGCCCGGATGGCGGCGCTGCTCGGCGGGCTGCCGGAGGAGGTGCCGGGCAGCACGGTCAACCGGCTCTGCGGCTCCGGCCTGGACGCCCTCGCCACCGCCGCCCGGTCCATCGTCGCCGGGGACGCCGATTTGGTGATCGCCGGCGGGGTGGAGAGCATGAGCCGGGCGCCCTTCGTCGTGCCGAAGGCGACCTCGGCGTACTCCCGCTTGGCCGAGATGCACGACACCACCCTGGGCTGGCGGCTGGTCAACCCGCTGATGCGCGACGGCTGGGGGATCGACTCGATGCCCGAGACGGCGGAGAACGTGGCCGCCGAGTACGGCGTGAGCCGGGCCGACCAGGACGCCTTCGCGTACCGCTCACAGCAGCGCGCCGCCAAGGCGCAGGCCGACGGCCGGTTCGCCGAGGAGATCGTGCCGGTGTCCGTGCCCGCCGGCCGCCGGGAGACCCGGCTGGTCGAGGCCGACGAGCACCCCCGCGAGACGTCGCTGGAGAAGCTGGCCGCGCTGCCCACCCCGTTCCGCGACGGCGGCACGGTGACCGCCGGTAACTCGTCGGGCGTCAACGACGGCGCGGTCGCGCTGCTGGTTGCCGGCGAGGCTGCGGTGCGGCGGTACGGGCTCACCCCGCTGGCCCGCGTCGGCGGCGCGGCGACGGCCGGCGTACCGCCCCGGATCATGGGGATCGGCCCGGTGCCGGCCACCCGCAAGCTGCTCGGCCGGACCGGCGTCGACCTGGCGACCGTGGACGTTGTCGAACTGAACGAGGCGTTCGCCGCGCAGTCCGTGGCGGTACTGCGCGAACTGGGACTGCCCGTCGACGCCGAGCACGTCAACCCCAACGGGGGCGCGATCGCGCTCGGGCACCCGCTGGGCGCGAGCGGTGCACGGCTGGCGCTGACCGCCGCCCTGGAACTGCGCCGCCGCGGCGGACGCCGGGCTCTCGCCACCATGTGCATCGGTGTCGGGCAGGGCATCTCGCTGCTGCTGGAGTCTGCCGCCTGAGTGCGGAAAGTTACGTGAGGGGATCTCCCGTACGCGGCGACCGGCGGCCTAGAGTGGTCCACACCACACGACCCGCGGGGTCGGCCGGCGGCCGCGTACGCCCGTCGACGCCGGTGCCGCCTCGCGTTGCGGCGACGAACTGGGGGGCACACCGATGCCGGACGCACTGCCGACCGAGATTGATCTGACCAGGCCGAGCGCGGCCCGGGTGTACGACTACTTCCTGGGCGGGGCACACAACTTCGAGATCGACCGACAGTTGGCCGAGCAGATCGCCAGTATGACGCCGAACCTCGCCGCCACCATGCGCTCCGGCCGTGAGTTCCTGCGTCGGGCCGTCCGGGTGCTGCTCGACGCCGGCATCGACCAGTTCCTCGACATCGGTTCCGGCATCCCGACCGTGGGCAACGTGCACGAGGTGGCCCAGGCGGCGAACCCGAAGGCGCGGGTGGTCTACGTCGACATCGACCCGGTGGCGGTCGCGCACAGCCGCGAACTGCTCGCGGGCAACGACCTGACCGGGGTGATCCACGCCGACCTGCGCGAGCCGGAGCGCATCCTCGCCGAGACCCGGCGGCTCGGGCTGATCGACTTCGCGCGTCCGATGGGCATCCTGCTGGCCGGGGTGGTGCACTTCATCCCGGACGCCGACCGCCCCGAGGAGATCCTGGCGACGCTGCGGGCCGCCGCCGCACCGGGCAGCTTCCTGGTCGTCTCGCACTCCACCTTCGAGGACCAGCCGCAGGAGATGCTGGACGCCCAGCGCCTCTCCTCCCGCACCGACACCGAGATCACCCTGCGGTCCCGCGCCCAGGTGACCGGCTTCTTCGGCGACTGGACGGTCCTCGAACCGGGCGTCGTGCACATGCCACTGTGGCGGCCCGACTCGCCGGAGGACGTCGACGAGCACCCCGAGCGGTTCGGCGCCTTCGGCGGCGTCGCCCGGTACGACCAGCCCGCCGGCTGACCCGGTGGCCGCCGTCCCGGACCCCACCGGGGTCGACGTCGGCCGGACCGGTGTCGAGGCGTACGCCGCTGACTGGGCCCGTGCCGTACGCCGCACCGGCTTCGTGCCGCTCAGCGCGGCCGAGACCGAGCGGCTGTTGCTGCTGCACACCATCCGGCTGGCGGAGGTCGTCCGCGCGGAGCCGTTCAGCGCCCGCCCCGCCGAGGAGGTCGGGCGGGCCCTGGTGGAGGCGCACCTGACCGAGCCCCGGGCGTTGGAGTGGTCACTGCGCGCGCTGGGCGACGACTTCCCCGCCCGGGTGCTGGCGGCCGACGGCCGGCCGACCGACCTGGCCGACCGGATCGCGGCGGCGCAGGGCGCGCTGGCGGCCGGGTTCGCCCGTGCGCTGCGTGACCGCACCTTCGCCCAGCAGGAGCGCATCGCCCGTTCGGCCTGGCAGGCGCGGGACGAGGTGGAGCAGGCGCTGCGCGACAGCGAGGCGCGGTTCCGGGCGGTCTTCACGGGCGCCGCGATCGGTATCGGCATCGCCGGGGTGGACGGGCAGATCATCGACGTCAACACGGCGTTCGCCGGCATGCTCGGCTACTCGATCGAGGAGCTGTGCCAGATGAACGTGGCGTCGCTGTTCCACGCCGACGACGCCGCCGGCATGTGGGAGCTGTACCAGGAGCTGATCGAGGGCAAGCAGGACTCGGCCCGGGTGGAGAAGCGCTACCACCGCAAGGACGGCAGCGTCGTCTGGACGGATCTGGCCGTGTCGCTGATCCGGTACGACGACGGCCGGCCACGGTTCACCGTCGCCATGATCGAGGACATCACCGAGCGGTACGAGCTTCAGCAGCGGCTGCGCTTCCAGGCGCTGCACGATCCGCTCACCGGGCTGCCCAACCGAACCCTGTTCTTCGAGACGTTGGGCCGGGTCTTCGACACCGCCGGCCCCGGTCAACGGGTCGGCGTGTGCTTCCTCGACCTGGACGGCTTCAAGACCATCAACGACAGCCTCGGCCACGACCTCGGCGACCGGCTGTTGGTGACGATCGCCCGGCGGCTCGCGGCGTGCGTGGCCGACCGGGGTCACCTGGTCGCCCGGATGGGCGGCGACGAGTTCGTCATCCTGGTCGACGGCGGTGGTGACGTCGAGGACGCGGTGGCCGTGGCGGAGGCCGCGCTGGCTGCCGTCGCCGCGCCGGTACACGTCGGCGACAAGCAGTTGGCGGTCTCCGCCAGCGTCGGGATAGTGGACTGCCCGGCCGTGGAGACCACCGCCTCGGAGCTGATGAAGGCCGCCGACACCACGCTCTACTGGGCCAAGGCGGCCGGCCGGGGCCGGTGGGCGGTGTACGACCCGGAGCGCAGCGCCCGTGACCTGGCCCGGTCGGCGCTGGTCGCCGGCCTGCCGGCCGCGCTGGACCGGGGTGAGTTCGTGCTGCACTACCAGCCGATCGTGTCGCTGCTGGAGGGCACGATGCTCGCCGTGGAGGCGCTGGTCCGCTGGGAGCACCCGGAGCTGGGCCTGATCGGTCCGGACCGTTTCATCGGCCTCGCCGAGGAGACCGGCCTGATCGTCCGGCTCGGCGAGTGGGTGCTGCGGCGGGCCTGCCACGACGCCGAACGCTGGTGGCGGGAGTTCCCCGAGGCGCGGGTCGTGGTGAGCGTCAACCTGGCCGCCCGGCAGGCCGACGACCCGGCGATCGTCGGGACGGTGGCCGACGCGCTCGCCACCAGCGGTCTGCCGGCGGAGCTGCTGCAACTTGAGTTGACCGAGAGCGCCGTCATGGGCAGCGCGGGCGAGCCGCTGCGCAGCCTGCACCGGCTCGCGGCGCTGGGCGTCCGGCTGGCGGTCGACGACTTCGGTACCGGCTACTCCAACCTCGCGTACCTGCGGCGGCTGCCGATCCACTGCCTGAAGCTGGCCGGCCCGTTCGTCGAGGGCATCCGCGCCGACGGTACGGACGAGGTGGCGGACCACCGCGACGAGCGGATCGTCGACGCGTTGGTCAGGTTGGCGCACGCGTTGGAGCTGTGGGTCACGGCCGAGGCGGTGGAGACCGGGGTGCAGGCCGAGCGGCTGCGGGCCCTGCGTTGCGACACCGGGCAGGGACGGTACTTCGGCGCACCGGCCCCGGCCGAGGCGATCACCGCCCGACTGCGGCAGGCCGCGGCGTGAGGCCCGTGGACCGGCCGGCCATGGACGGCTACGGCGTGAGCGACGGACCGGTCCGGTCCGGGTGGTGCCGACGAGAGGCGACGGCGTGAGTGTGAACGACTCGCAGACCGTGGTGACCGTGGTCGCCGCACTGGCCATCCTGGCCGGACTGGCCGGTGTGGTCGTGCCCGGCCTGCCGGCGCTACCTCTGTGCTGGGGCGGGGTACTGGTCTGGGCGATCTTCGGCGGCGCCGGCGCCGGTGGCTGGGCGGTGTTCGCCGCCGCCACGCTCGTCGCGGTCGGCGGCATGATCGTGAAGTACCTGTGGCCGGGCCGGAATCTCAAGCGCACCGGGGTGCCGACGTCGTCCCTGCTGGCCGGGGGAGCGCTCGGGTTGGTGGGGTTCTTCGTGATCCCCGTTGTCGGCCTGCTGCTGGGCTTCGTCGTGGGGATCTGGGCGGCGGAGCGGTTGCGGCTGGGCAGCAACCGACTCGCCTGGCCGTCCACCGTGCAGGCCCTCAAGGCGGTCGGCCTGTCCATGCTGGTGGAGTTCCTGGCCGGGCTGACCATCGGCGCGCTCTGGGTCGGCGGTCTCCTGCTGACCTGATCCGCAGCCGTACCTTGGACAACGGTGTGCCGGGCGTTGCCGAGCGCCCGGCGGAGCCCGTCGCGATCGGGCCTGGCCATGGGTTACGGCATGCGGTCGTTCTGCTGTGGCGGCAACGGGATTCAGCGGGACGTCGTCGGCGGCGTCGGGGCGGACCCGCCGTGAGAAGCGTGATGCCCATAAGTCATCAAGATGACGCACAGGCATCAGACTCGTTGGGCCGTTGGGCCGTTGGGCCGTTGGGCCGTTGGGCCGTTGGGCCGTTGGGCCGTTGGGCCGGTGTGGTGTCACCGACTGCGGCTAGGGTCGGCCCATGCACGTCGTGGTGCTCGGCGGTCGTGGTGCCTGGCCATCGGCCGGCCAGGGGTGTGCGGGGCTTTTGGTCGAGTACCGGGGTTTCCGGTTGTTGATCGATCCCGGCTACGCGACCCTGCAACCGTTGCTGGCCCGGCTGCCCGCCTCGGCGGTCGACGCGGTATACGTCAGCCACGACCATCCCGACCACTGCGCGGACCTGCAGCCGTTGCTGCGGGCCAGGGTGTTGCGTGACCGGTCCGTGCCGGCCCTGCCGGTGTACGCGCCAACCGGCAGCCTCGGCCCGCTGCTCGCGATCGACGAGCCCGGCCTTCTCGACGCGGCGTACCACCTGCACGGCTTCAACCCCGGCGACGCCTTCGACATCGGTCCGTTCGCCGTGCGGACGTGGTCGCTGCCGCACTGGGTGCCGAACGCCGGTGCCCGATTCTCGGTGGCCGGGACCACATTGGCGTACACCGGGGACACCGGCCCGAGCCCGACGCTGGTCGAGCTGGCCCGCGACGCCGACCCGCTGATCGCCGACGCGACGTACGTCGACGAGGTTCCGGCCCACGTCGGATTCCTGTCGAGCGCCGCCGAGGTGGGCCGTTACGCCCGTACGGCACGCGCCGGAGCGGTCCTGTTGACCCACCTGTGGCCCGGCACGGACCCGGAGGCGGCGATCGCCGCGACGCGGCAGGCGTACGCGGGACCGGTCAGCGTGGCCCGACCGGGCGTGGTGGTCGATCTGCCCGGTTGACGTCAGGGGTTCGTCGTGACCGGCCCGGCCGGGCGCGGCAGCGCGGGGCGCCTGGTCGGATAAGGCGGGAGGCCGTACGCGAGAGAGAGGCGGCGCCCCGCACCACCGGGTGCCGGACGTTGCCGAGCGTCCGACGGAGCCCGTCGCGATCGGGCCTGGTCACGGGTTACAGCATGCGGTTGTCCAGGCTGCGGCGGCAACGGGATTAGCGGACGGCACCCGCGACGTATTGACCGCCCCTGATCATCGGGACGACACTTTGCGCACTCGTTGACGGAACCACCTCAGGGAGGTGCGCAGTGGCCACGACGCCCGTTCCGACCGCAGAGCAACCGATGGACGACGACGCCCGGCGTCTCGCCGAACTCGGCTACAAGCAGGAACTCCGCCGCAAGTGGAGCGGCTTCTCCAACTTCGCCATCTCGTTCTCCATCATCTCGATCCTGGCCGGCTGTTTCACCACGTTCGGCCAGGCGTGGAACAACGGAGGGCCGGTCGCCATCTCCTGGGGCTGGCCGCTGATCTCACTGTTCATCCTGATCATCGGCTTCTGCATGGCCGAGCTGGTGTCGGCGTACCCGACGGCCGGCGGCATCTACTGGTGGGCGGCGACCATGGGCCGTCCGGCGCACGGCTGGTTCACCGGCTGGTTGAACCTGATCGGCCTGGTCGCGGTGACCGCGTCGGTCGACTACGGCTGCGCGACCTTCCTCAACCTCACCCTGTCGGCGCTCTTCGACGGCTGGGCCGGCACGCTGCGGCAGGCGTTCGTCCTGTTCGTGATCATCCTGGCGTTGCACGGCCTCATCAACATCTACGGGCACCGGATCATCGACGTACTCCAGAACGTCTCGGTCTGGTGGCACGTGGCCGGCGCGGCCGTCGTGGTGGCCATCCTGGTGTTCGTCCCGGACAACCACCAGAGCTTCCAGTTCGTGTTCACCGAGCGGTTCAACAACTCGGGCTTCGGTGAAGGTGACACGGGCGGCCTGACGTTCTGGTTCTACGTGCTGCCGCTGGGCTTCCTGCTCACCCAGTACACGATCACCGGCTTCGACGCCTGCGCGCACGTCTCCGAGGAGACCCGGGGCGCGTCGCAGGCCGCCGCGAAGGGGCTCTGGCAGTCGATCTTCTATTCCGCGGTCGGCGGCTGGATCCTGCTGCTGGCGTTCCTCTTCGCGGCCACCGACGTCGAGGCGGTCAACGCGGCCGGCGGCTTCTCCGGTGCCATCTTCGAGTCCGCGCTGACCCCGGTCTTCTTCAAGATCGTCATCATCATCTCCACCATCGGGCAGTTCTTCTGCGGGATGAGCTGCGTGACGTCGATGAGCCGGATGGCGTACGCGTTCAGCCGCGACCGGGCGGTGCCGGGCTGGCGGCTCTGGTCCAAGGTCGACCGCAACGGCACCCCGGTCAACGCGATCATCGGCGCCACGATCGCGGGCCTGGTGCTCACCCTGCCGGCGCTCTACGAGAGCTCGGCCGGCATCCCGGTCGCCTTCTACGCGGTGGTCTCGGTGGCGGTGCTCGGCCTCTACCTGTCCTTCCTCATCCCGATCGCGCTGCGGCTGCGGATGGGCAACCGGTTCGTGCCCGGGCCGTGGACGCTGGGACGCAGGTACAAGCTGCTCGGCTGGATCGCGGTCATCGAGATCGCGGTCATCGCCGTGTACTTCGTGCTGCCGATCGTGCCCGCCGGGGTGCCCGGCGACGACGAGTTCACCTGGTCGGCGGTGAACTACGCGCCGCTCGCAGTCGGCGGGGTGCTGCTGGTGGTCGCCGTCTGGTGGTACGCCTCGGCCCGGAAGTGGTTCACCGGCCCGGTCCGTACCGTCGAGGAGCGCGCGCCGGCGACCGAGCCGGCACCCGCCGACGGCCCGGCCTGACCCGCGCCCGGCGGGACGGTCCGCGCGACCGTCCCGCCGGGTTTGCCGCCCGCGTCGGTGGGGGCATTGACGGTGATCCGGTTTGCCAGTAGACCTTGGTGATGGAGGCCCGCTCATGAGGAATGCGCCGCTCACGCTGGAACAACTGCGGGTCGCCGTCGACGAGGGCGAGATCGACACCGTGGTGCTGGCCCTGGTCGACATGCAGGGCCGGTTGCAGGGCAAGCGGTTCCACGCGCCCTTCTTCCTCGACCAGGTCGTCGAGGGCGGCAGCGAGGGCTGCAACTACCTGCTGGCGGTGGACGTCGACATGAACACCGTCGACGGGTACGCGATGTCGAGCTGGGAACGCGGCTACGGCGACTTCGCCATGGTGCCGGACTTCGCCACCCTGCGCCGGGTGCCCTGGCAGCCCGGCTCGGCGATGCTGCTGGCCGACCTCGCCTGGCTGGACGGTTCCGGTGACGTGGTTGCCTCGCCCCGGCAGATCCTGCGCCGGCAACTGGACCGACTGGCCGAGCACGGGCTGACCGCGTACGCCGGCACCGAGTTGGAGTTCGTGCTGTTCCGCGACTCGTACGAGGACGCCTGGCGGCGCGGCTACCGCGACCTCACCCCGGCGAACCAGTACAACGTGGACTACTCGCTGCTCGGTACGGCCCGGGTGGAGCCGCTGCTGCGCCGCATCCGCACCGAGATGGCCGGCGCCGGGCTCACCCCGGAGAGCGCCAAGGGCGAGTGCAACCTCGGCCAGCACGAGATCGCCTTCCGGTACGACGAGGCGGTGGCCTGCGCCGACCACCACGTCATCTACAAGAACGGCGCGAAGGAGATCGCCGCCCAGGAGGGCATGTCGATCACCTTCATGGCCAAGCCGAACGAGCGGGAGGGCAACTCCTGCCACATCCACTTCTCGCTGCGGGACGCGTCCGGCTCGTCGGCCATGCTCGGGGACGGGCCGGCGCACCTGAGTGAGACCGGGCAGCGGGTGCTCGCCGGACTGCTCGCCACCATGCGGGAGTTCAGCCTGCTCTTTGCCCCGAACATCAACTCCTACAAGCGCTACCAGCCGGGCTCGTTCGCCCCCACCGCGCTGCGCTGGGGTGTCGACAACCGCACCTGCGCACTGCGGGTGGTCGGGCACGGCCAGGGCATGCGGGTGGAGAACCGGGTGCCCGGGGCGGACGTCAACCCGTACCTGGCGATCGCCGGGCTCGTCGCGGGCGCGCTGCACGGCATCGAACAGGGGCTGGAGCTGGGCGCGGAGTGCACCGGCAACGCGTACGACGACCCGGAGGCCGAGCGCGTCCCCACCACCCTGCGCGACGCCCTGGCCCTGTGGGAGGAGTCCGAGGTGGCCCGAGGCGCCTTCGGCGACGAGGTGGTAGCCCACTACGCCAACCAGGCAAGGGTCGAGCTGAAGGCGTTCGACGCGGCGGTAACGGACTGGGAGCTGACCCGTGGCTTCGAACGCCTCTGACCCCGCGCCGCCCACCGCCGCGATCTTGCACTTTCTGTCGTTGGTTTGGGACAACTCACGGCTTATGTCGACACAGAAACTGCAAGATCGCGGGGGCTTGGGCGAGGGGTGGGGCGCGTGACGGTTCTTGTTGACCCGGCTTCCGGGGTGGGGTTTCGGGAGGTTTCCGGGGCCTCGGTGGCGGAGACGGACGTTGCCATCGACCGGGCTGCCAAGGCTTTCCTGGCGTGGCGGGAGGTTACGCCGGGGGATCGGGGGCGGTTGTTGCGGCGGTTCGCCGCGCTCGTCGACGCGCACCTGGACGAGTTGGC
Organism: Micromonospora sp. WMMD729; assembly: GCF_049315225.1. Taxonomy (NCBI): domain Bacteria; kingdom Bacillati; phylum Actinomycetota; class Actinomycetes; order Micromonosporales; family Micromonosporaceae; genus Micromonospora; species Micromonospora sp. WMMD729. Next base: position 1,297,812 of record NZ_CP186059.1, read on the forward strand.
CCGGTTGGAGGTGCGCAACTCCGGGCACACCGTCGGCAACGCCCGCTGGGAGGCCGGCAACGTCCGGGACGTGCTGGACTACTACGCCGGTGCGCCGGAGCGGCTGACCGGTCGGCAGATCCCCGTACCCGGCGGGTTGGACGTCACCTTCCACGAACCGCTCGGCGTGGTCGGCGTGATCGTGCCCTGGAACTTCCCGATGCCGATCGCCGCCTGGGGGTTCGCCCCAGCCCTCGCCGCCGGCAACACCGTGGTGCTCAAACCCGCCGAGCTGACCCCGCTCACCGCGCTGCGCCTGGCCGAGCTGGCCCGCGAGGCCGGCCTGCCCGAGGACGTGTTCACCGTGCTGCCGGGCGAGGGCGCGGTGGTGGGGGAGCGGTTCGTCAGCCACCCGGCCGTCCGCAAGATCTGCTTCACCGGCTCCACCCAGGTCGGCACCCGAATCATGGCCGGCTGCGCCGCCCAGGTGAAGCGGCTCACCCTGGAGCTGGGCGGCAAGAGCGCCAACATCGTGTTCGCCGACGCCGACCTGGAGACCGCCGCCGCGACCGCGCCGGGCGCGGTCTTCGACAACGCCGGCCAGGACTGCTGCGCACGGTCGCGGATCCTGGTCCAACGACCGGTGTACGACAGGTTCCTGGAACTGCTCGAACCAGCGGTACGCGCGGTACGGGTCGAGGACCCGTCCCGCGACACCGCCGAGATGGGCCCGCTGATCTCCGCCGCTCAACGGGACCGCGTCGCCGGGTACGTGACCGGCGCAAAGGTCGCCTTCACCGGCTCGTGCCCGGACGGCCCCGGCTTCTGGCACGCGCCCACCGTGCTGCTGGCCGACTCGCCGGCCGACCGGCACTGGCGGGAGGAGATCTTCGGACCGGTGGTGTCGGTGCTCCCGTTCGACGACGAGGCCGACGCGGTCCGGCTCGCCAACGACACCGAGTACGGCCTCTCCGGCTCGATCTGGACGCGGGACGTCGGGCGCGCGCTGCGGATGGCGCGCGCCGTCGACTCGGGCAACCTCAGCGTCAACTCGCACTCCTCGGTGCGGTACTGGACCCCGTTCGGCGGGATGAAGCGCTCCGGGCTCGGCCGTGAGCTGGGCCCGGACGCGCTGCACTCCTTCACCGACGTCAAGAACGTGTTCATCGCGACGAAGGAGTGAGGCCAGTGCAGGGTCGGTTGCAGGACCGGGTGGCCGTGGTCACCGGAGCGGGCAGCGGCATCGGGTTGGCCACCGTCCGGCGGTTCGCCGCCGAGGGGGCCCGGGTGGTCTGCGTGGACATCGACGCGGAGGCCGGCACCCGGGCCGCGCAGGAGTGCGGCGGCGAGTTCGTGGCCACCGACGTGGCCGACGAGTCGGCCGTGCGTGACCTGTTCGACGGGGTGGCCGAGCGGCACGGCCGGGTGGACATCGCGTTCAACAACGCCGGCATCTCCCCGCCGGACGACGACTCCATCCTGGACACCGGCCTGGACGCCTGGGAGCGGGTGCTACGGGTCAACACCACGAGCGTCTACCTGTGCTGCAAGTACGCGATTCCGCACATGCGGCGGCAGGGCAAGGGGTCGATCATCAACACCGCCTCCTTCGTGGCGTTGATGGGGGCGGCGACGTCGCAGATCGCGTACACCGCGAGCAAGGGCGGGGTGCTGGCGATGACCCGGGAGTTGGGTGTGCAGTTCGCCCGCGAGGGCATCCGGGTCAACGCGCTCTGCCCCGGCCCGGTGGCCACCCCGCTGCTGCTGGAGCTGTTCGCCGCCGATCCGGAGCGGGCCGCCCGCCGGCTGGTACACGTGCCGATGGGTCGCTTCGGGCAACCGGAGGAGATCGCCGCCGCGGTGGCGTTCCTGGCCAGCGACGACGCCTCGTTCATGACCGCCGCGCAGTTCGTGGTCGACGGCGGTATCACCGGCGCGTACGTCACTCCGCTATGAGGAGGCCGCTGATCGGGATCAGCGCGTACGTCGAGCCCGCCGACTGGGCCGTCTGGCGAGGGGTGCGGGCGGTCCTGGTGCCCGAGGCGTACGTGCGGGCGGTGACCGTCGCCGGTGGCCGGGCGGTGGTGCTGCCCCCGGACGACGCCGACGCCGACGTGCTGGCGGTCCTCGACGGGCTGCTGCTGGCCGGCGGTGCCGACGTGGGTCCGGGGCGGTACGGCCAGCAGCCGCACCCGCGGACCGAGGACCGGCCGGATCGGGATGCCGGTGAGCTGACCCTGCTGGCGGCGGCTCTCGCCGCCGACCTGCCCGTGCTGGGCGTCTGCCGGGGGATGCAGCTGCTCGCCGTCGCCTACGGCGGCACCCTGCACCAGCACCTGCCGGACGTGCTCGGCTCCGAGGCGCACCGGCCGGCGCCGGGCGCCTACGGCACCCATCCGGTGCGGTTCGCGCCGGGCAGCCTCGCGGCACGGACCCTGGCCGGTGTCCAGCAGGTCAACTCGTACCACCATCAGGCGGTCGCCACCCCGGGCCGGCTCACGGTGACCGGCTGGGCGGCCGACGGCGTGATCGAGGCGGTGGAGGATCCGGACCGCGCGTTCGTGCTCGGCGTGCAGTGGCATCCGGAGAACGAGCCGGATCCGCGCCCGATCACCGCGCTGGTCCGGGCCGCCCGGCGGTCCGAGCCGCCGGTGGGTGAGCACGACGAGGGGGTACCCGTCGAGGGGGCACCGGTGCTGTGACGCAGGTCGCCCCCGTCGCGCCGACCGGGCGGTGGGAGGATCAGCGTATGGGCAAGGTCTATCCGGAGATCGACGGTCGTCTGCGGGAGTTCATCGCGGCCCAGCCGGTCTTCTTCGTGGCCACCGCGCCGTCCGGTCCCGAGGGGCATGTCAATGTCTCACCGAAGGGCATGGCGGGCACCTTCGTGGTGCTCGGCCCGCACCGGGTGGCCTACCTCGACTACCACGGCAGCGGTGCGGAGACCATCGCCCACCTCCGGGACAACGGCCGCATCACGCTGATGTTCTGCGCCTTCGACGGGCCGCCGAAGATCGTGCGCCTGCACGGCACGGGCCGCAGTGTGGCGGTGACCGAGGAGACCTTCGCCGACCGGCTCGCCGAGTTTCCCGCGCCGCCCGACGTGCACGCCGTCCGGGCCGTCATCACCGTCGACGTGCAGCGGGTCAGCGACTCCTGCGGCTACGCGGTGCCCCTGATGGACTTCCGCGCCGAACGCGACCTGTTACTCACCTCACACTCCCGTCGTACGACCGACGATCTCGTGACCTATCGCGCCACCAAGAACGCCGCGAGCGTCGACGGCCTGCCCGTCTTCTGAGTGCTCAGCGACCTCCCAGCCGTCGTCGCCGGGCCGCGTCCGTCCCGCGCTGTCGGGTCGCCGACGACCGGAGCGCCGGTAACCAGCGTCCACGGGACGTCATGCGTTACGTTGCTGGTCCGCCGGGGTACAAGTCGGAGCACGGCGCTTGAAGATCAACGGCTGCGGGGTACGGCCGAGGCGGGGAGGCTGCATGAGCTCGGCCCAGGGGGGCGCGGACGCGGGGCGTCCGTTCGCGGACGGCCAGGCGATCCCTCCACTGTTGGCCGCCGCCTTCGCGAACGGCGGTGAGCTGGGCGAACGCCTCCACGCCTTCGACTGGTCCACCGCCCCCCTGGGCGGGCCGTCGAGCTGGCCTGCCGCGCTGGCCAGCGCCGTCAGCATGATGCTCTCGTCCAGCGCGCAGATCGTCATGTTCTGGGGCGACGACCAGCTCGCCTTCTACAACGACGCGTACCGGCCGACCATCGGCAGCAAGCACCCGCACGTGCTCGGCCAACCGGCCCGGCACCACTGGGCCGAGACGTGGGACGTCCTCGGCCCGCTGCTCGACGGCGTCCGCCGGACCGGGCTGTCCTACCGTGGCGCGGATCACCCGTTCCTGCTGGACCGTTCCGGTTTCGTCGAGCAGACCTACTTCGACGTCTCGTACGACCCCATCCGGGACGTCGACGGTTCGGTCAGCGGCGTCTACTGCATCGTCAACGAGACCACCGGCCGGGTGGTCGGTGAACGTCGCCTGCGGGCGTTGTCCGAGCTGGGCGCCGAGCTGGCCGACGTGAACAGCGCCGCCGAGCTGGGCCGGACCGCCGCCGACGTGCTCGGCCGACACTCCGCCGATGTGCCGTTCGCGCTGGTCTACCTGGCCGACGACACCGGTGAGTTCCGGCTCACCGGTACCAGCGGCGTCGACCCGGCGTCGGTCGGCGTCACGCCTGCGTCGTTCGCCGAGTTGGTCGCCGAGGGCGCCTCCGCGACCGTGCAGGTGCGCGACCTCGTCACGCAGCGTCCGGCCGACGCCGCCGACACGGCGCTGGTGCTGCCCGTGCAGGCGACCAACGAGACGGTCGGCGCGCTGGTCGTCGGGGTGGCCCGGCGGCTGCCGCTCGGCGACGAGTACCGGGACTTCCTCGACCTGGTGGCCGCGCAGATCTCCCGCGCGGTCGGCACCCAGCGGGCGTACGAGCAGGAGCGTGCCCGGGCCGCCGAACTGGCCGCGCTGGACCGCGCGAAGACCAACTTCTTCGCCAACGTCAGCCACGAGTTCCGGACCCCGTTGACGCTGGTGCTCGGCCCGCTGGAGGACATGCTGGCCGATCCGGAGCTGCCCGCCGCCTACACCGACCGACTCGTCGTGATGCACCGCAACGCGCTGCGGCTGCTCAAGCTGGTCAACACCGTGCTCGACTTCTCCCGGCTGGAATCCGGCCGGCTCTCGGCCCGCTACCAGCCCACCGACCTGGCCGGCTACACCGCCCGGTTGGCCAGCACCTTCCGCTCGGCCACCGAGCGCGCCGGCCTGCGACTGGTCGTGGACTGCCCGCCGCTGCCCGCGCCGGTCTTCGTCGACCGGGACATGTGGGAGAAGATCGTCCTCAACCTGGTGTCGAACGCCGTGAAGTTCACCTTCGACGGCGAGATCCGGGTACGGGTCCGCGCCGACGGCGGCGTCGCCCGGCTGGACGTCGTCGACACCGGCGTCGGGATCGTCCCGGACGAGATGCCGCACGTCTTCGAGCGGTTCCACCGGGTGCCCGGGGCGCGTGCCCGTACCCACGAGGGCACCGGCATCGGGCTGGCGCTGGTCCGCGAGCTGGTCGAGATGCACGGCGGTACGGTCGGACTGACCAGCCGGGTCGAGGAGGGCAGCACCTTCACGGTGACCGTCCCGTTCGGGTCGGAACACCTGCCCGCCGACCGGGTGGCCGCCTTCGCGCCGCTGCCGACGGGCGAGCCCGAGCAGGCCCGGCTCTTCGTGGCCGAGACCGCCCTCTGGGCCGTCGAGGACGCCACCGGACCGGCCGACCAGCAGCCGACCCGACCCGCCCCGAGCGGCCGGATCCTGGTCGTCGACGACAACGCCGACCTGCGTGAGCACGTCACCCGGTTGCTGTCGCCCACCTGGGAGGTGGTGACCGCCACCGACGGTCTGGCGGCCCTGACCCTGGCCCGTGCGGGTGGGTTCGACCTGGTGCTCAGTGACGTGATGATGCCGCGGCTGGACGGGTTCGGACTGGTCGGCGCGCTGCGCGCGGACCCCCGTACCCGTGATGTGCCGATCGTGCTGCTCTCCGCCCGCGCCGGCGCCGCGGAGGAGGTCGCCGGCCTCAGCGTCGGCGCCGACGACTACCTGACCAAGCCGTTCTCCGGGCAGGAGCTGATCGCCCGGGTCCGGGCCAACGTCGAGCTGGGCCAGCTCCGCGGCCAGATCATCCGGCGGCTGCGGGCGCTGGCCGACGCGGCGGTGGCGGTCAACACCGCCCGGTCCACCGGCGATGTGCTCCAGGTCGCCGCCCGGCACGCGCTCAGCCTCGCCGAGGCGGCCCGGGTCGTGATCAGCGCCGCCGGCACCCGGTTCGAGGCCGACGGCGGCGGCGACACCGCCGCCGATCCGAGCTTCGTGGCCCCACTGACCGGGACCAGCAGTCAGCAGCTCGGTGAGCTGCGGGTCTGGCGGGCCGCCGACGACGACCCGCAGGCCGACGAGGCCGCGCTCACCCAGCTGGCCCGGCTGGTCGGCGTCCGACTGGAGAACGCCCAGCTCTACGAGGCCGAACACCACATCGCCACCACGTTGCAGCACAGTCTGCTGCCGAGGTCGCTGCCCCAACTGCCCGGCGCGGTCGTCGCGAGCCGCTACCTGCCGGGCAGCGCCGACGTCGAGGTCGGGGGAGACTGGTACGACGCGCTCGCGCTGGACGGCGACAACCTGATGCTGGTCATCGGCGACGTGGTCGGCAAGGGCGTCCAGGCCGCCGCGGCGATGGGCCAGCTCCGCAACGCGCTGCGGGCGTACCTGCTGGAGGGCTTCGACCCGGGCGAGTCGCTGACCCGGCTCAACCGCCTGGTCGGGTCCACCGCGGAGTCGTCCTTCGCGACGGTGGTCTGCCTGCTGTTCAACCCTCGTTCCGGTCGCCTGCGCTATGCCAGCGCCGGCCACCCGTCCCCCCTGCTGATCCGAGGAGACGACGTGGCGTTCCTGCACGACCGTGCGCTCGGTCCGCCGGTCGGCGCCATCCCGGGCGCCACCTACCGGACCGTCGAGGGTGAGCTGTCCGCGGGCAGTCGACTGCTCCTCTACACCGACGGGCTGATCGAGGACCGTCACCTCGGCATCGACGCCGCGCTGGCCCAGCTGCGGGTCGACGCCGCCGCCCCGGGCGAGCACGTGGCGGATCTCGTCGACGCGGTGGTCGAGCGGGTCACCGGGCGGCCGCGCCGCGACGACGTGGCGGTGCTCGCCGTGGAGGCGGCGGAGCTGAACCGGTTCGCGCTGCGGCTGCCGGCCGACCCGACCCGGCTGAGCGTGCTCCGCAAGCGCCTGGAGGACTTCCTCGTCGCGCACAACGTCGGCGAGACGGACCTGTTCGACCTGACCGTGGCGGTCTCGGAGGCCGCCGCGAACGCCATCGAACACCCCGTCCACCCCGCCGAGGCGGTGATCAGCGTGGAGGTGGCCATCGAGGACCGGACCGTGATCGCCACCGTGCGGGACACCGGGCAGTGGCGGGAGTCCACCGACTCCGGCTTCCGGGGACGCGGACTGTCGCTGATCAAGGCGCTGGGTGACCTGATGGTGCGGCGTACCGACGAGGGCACCGAGGTGACGCTGCGCCGGCGGTTGCAGAGCTGACGGCGCGGGGCCTCAGACCGGGTCGAGCCAGTCCTGGTCGCCCAGGCCGGAGATCTCCAGCACCCGGCGTACCTGCCGGGACGGCAGCACGGTCAGCGTGCCGGAGAACTGTTGGGCGAGCCGGACCACCGCGTGGATGGCCGCCGAGTCGAAGAAGGTCACCGACCGCAGGTCGAGGGTGAGCCGGCTGGCGGGCTCACGCAGGGCGGTCTGCACCATCGTGTCGGCCGTGGCCATGTCGACCTCGCCATTCACCACCACGTGGAGGTGCTCTCCGTCGATCTCCGCGCGGGCGGAGAAGACGGGTGACGTGCCCCCTTGATCCACGCAGACACGATGGCACAGCGGACCTGGCAGGGCAACAACCGGACCCGACCGGCCGTGGCACAGGTCACCGGCTCCCGCGGCGATAGGCTTGGCGCATGACCGTCCGTGCGCCGCTGACCCCAGGCACGCTCTCCCCGATGCGACCGGTGCCCGCTCACATTCCCCGCCCGGAGTACGTGGGTAAGAAGGCCCCGCAGCCGTGGCGCGGCTCGCACGTCCAGACGCCGGAGACCATCGAGAAGATGCGGATCGCCAGCCGGCTGGCCGCCCAGGCGACGCAGCTCGCCGGCGAGCACTGCAAGCCCGGCGTCACCACCGACGAGATCGACCGGGTGGTGCACGAGTTCCTCTGCGACCACGACGCGTACCCGTCCACGCTCGGCTACCGGGGCTACCCCAAGTCCTGCTGCACCAGCCTCAACGAGGTCATCTGCCACGGCATCCCGGACTCCACGGTGCTGACCGACGGCGACATCATCAACGTCGACGTGACCGCGTACATCGGTGGTGTGCACGGGGACACGGATGCCACCTTCTGCGTCGGCGAGGTCAGCGAGGAGGTCCGGCTCCTCGTCGAGCGCACCCACGAGGCGATGATGCGCGGCATTCGCGCGGTCGCCCCCGGTCGCCAGATCAACGTGGTGGGGCGGGTCATCGAGTCGTACGCCAAGCGGTTCGGCTACGGCGTGGTCCGCGACTTCACCGGCCACGGGATCGGCGAGACCTTCCACAGCGGTCTCTACGTGCCGCACTACGACAGCCCTCGGCCGACGGACGTCATGGAGCCGGGGATGACCTTCACCATCGAGCCGATGATCACCCTCGGCACCTACCAGTACGACATGTGGGACGACGGGTGGACCGTGGTCACCAAGGACCGCAGGTGGACCGCCCAGTTCGAGCACACCATCGTCGTCACCGACGACGGCCACGAGATCCTGACCCTGCCGTGACCGACACCCCCGCCGCGCTGCGCGAGGCGCACCACGCGGACGTCTCCGGCGGCTGGCTGCGTCCGGCCGTCTTCGGCGCGATGGACGGCCTGGTCACCAACATCGCCCTCATCGCCGGTGTCGGCGGCGGTGGCGTGTCGCCGCACAACATCGTGCTGACCGGCACCGCCGGCCTGGTGGCCGGCGCGATCTCGATGGGCCTGGGCGAGTACACCAGCGTGCGCTCGGCCAACGAGCAGGTCGCCGCCGAGGTCGCCAAGGAGCGGCGCGAGCTGGAACGGCACCCCGAGGCGGAGGCCCGCGAACTGGCCGACGCCTGGGTGGCCCGGGGCCTGCCCCGTGACCTCGCCATGCAGGTCGCCGAGGCGGTACGGCGCAATCCGGAGGAGGCGCTGCGGGTGCACGTCCGCGAGGAGTTGGGCGTCGACCCCGACGACCAGCCGAGCCCGTGGGCGGCGGCGATCTCCTCGTTCGTCTTCTTCTCGGTGGGGGCGCTGATCCCCCTGCTGCCGTACCTGCTGGGGGCCACCGCGCTCTGGCTGGCGCTCGCCGTCGGCGGGCTCGGACTGTTCGTCGCCGGCGCGGTGGTGGCCCGGTTCACCAACCGACCCTGGTGGACCAGCGGTCTGCGTCAACTCGTGCTGGGCGCCGCGGCGGCCGGGGCCACCTACCTGATCGGCTCGCTGATCGGGGTGCAGGGCGGGCTGTGACGCCCGGTCAACCGCCGAGCAGATCGTCGATCGTGCCGTCGACCGGGCGGCCCCGCGCCGCCAACTCCTCGGCCTGTCGGGTCAGCACCGCGCCGACCTCGGTCATGTCCGCCCCGGCCAGACCCGTACGCCGCACCGCGTCACCCGGATCGCGGAAGTAGGTGCGGCCCAGCAGGCCGGTCACCGTCGCCGCGGCCAACCGCGCCTCACCGAGCATCAGCAGCGCCTGGTCGGTCTCGTACCACTCGGCCAACCGGGCCGCCCGCGCGTGCGCGGCGCTGCCCCGGTACCAGGCCTGCCGCGCCGCCGTGCTGAACTCCGCCGGCCGAGCCCGGGCGAGTCGACCGAGGTGCTCGTCCCGTAACGTCCGCAGCCAGCCCGTCGGGTCGAACAACGACCGGGTGGTGACGTACCGGTCGGCCGTCAACGGCCACAACGGGGAGAGCAACCGGGCCTGCCCGAGATAGTCGTCGGCGCCGGCCACGGTCAGGTCGACCAGCACCCCGTCCACCCGCCGGGTCGCCGGCGGCGGGCCGCTCCCCGGCCGGTAGGTGACCACCAGCATCCCCACCTCGCCGTCCCCGCCACCGTCGTCGTCGCCGTGCGCCAGGGGACCGTGGACGGCGATCGCCAGCACGTCGGCCGGGAACCGCCGCTGGATCGCCTCGGCGACCCGCTCCGCCACCGACCACCGCCGGTCGCCACCCACCGCGCTCACGGGTCACACCTCCCCTTCGGGGGTTGGCGTCAGCCTAGCCAGCCGACGGTGGACCGGCCGGCCCGCCGCGCCCGGTCGGTACCAGCCGGAAGATGCGGATCTCGCGGCCGCCGGCCCGCTCCACGTAGGTGCGGTACGCCGGCCACTGGGCGACGAGCAGGTCCCACAGGCGCTCCCGCTCGGTCCCGGACGCCAGGTCGGCGCGCACCGGAAGCCGGCGACCCTTCACGTCCACCTCGGCGGCCGGGTCGGCGAGCAGGTTCATGGCCCAACCGGGCTGGTGGGTCTGCCCCCAGTTGGACCCGATCACCACGTACGCGTCGCCGTCCGGCACGTAGAGCAGCGGGTTGCTGCGCGGTTTGCCGGACCGGCGGCCGGTCGTGGTGATCACCAGGGACGGCAGCAGACCGAGCGCGACCACCCGTCCCCGGGTGAGCCGGCCGACGATCCGGTCGGCGGGTACCAGCAGGCGGGCGGCGGCGCCGAACCAGCGGTGGTGGCCGAGTCGACGGGTGAGGGTGGCGAGCGCTGACACGCGGATCAGTCTGCCGGTCGTCCCGCCCCGGCGGCACCCCCGGACGGTCCGTTTCGGGCGCGCGGTGGCGACCTCAGTCCAGGCGACGTTCGATCGGCAGCCGGGCCCGGGTGAACAGACCCGCGCCGAGCATCGCCACCACCGGCACCAGCACCAGGACGCCCAGCGCCGGCCACGGCACCAGGTACGGATACGGCTCGCGCGCCGGCCAGGCCGTGGCGTACTCCCGGTTGGCGGAGAACAGCACGAGCGCCGCGGTGCCGAGACCGGCCACGATGCCGAGCACCGAACCGAGACCCGCGATCACCCCGGCCTGACAGATCGCCAGCAACCGGCGTACGGCGGGGGCCGCACCGACCGCCGCGAGCGTGGACAGTTCGGCGCGGCCCTCGGCGGCGGCGAGCGCCGTGGCGATCCCGGCCGCGCCCACCGTGATCACTCCGGCCGCCGCCGCGAGGAGCAGCAGCAGCGGCGAGTCGTCGCGGGGGGCGGCGCCCTGTTCCACCTGGAGGGAGAAACCTCCGAAGGCCCGCAGGTCGGCGGTGAACCGGTCCAGACGGCGCTGGCTGGGTGGCGCCGCCGTGTCGATCACCCACCCGGTCGGCACCGGAGTCAGGGCGAGCTGTCGGGCCGCCGTCGCGGACAGCAGAAGACGAGGCTGGCCGATCGCCGACGCCAGCGCGTACCCGGGCAGGTCGCGTCGGGTGGTCCGCGGCTCGTCCTGCCCGACGCGGTACTCGTCCACCTGCACGGTCACCAGGCCGTCGTGCAGGTAGCGCGGATCGGTGACCACCACGCCCCCGGCGCGCAGCACGGCGGTGGCGGCGGCGGTCGTCGCCGGATCGGCGCCGGTGAGGATCGGCAGCGCGGTGCCGTCGTCCACAAGGGTCTGCACGTAGCTGCCGAAGTACTCCGTGGGGCGCTCGCGGCAACGTGGGTCGGCCAGCGCCTGCCGACGCTGCGCCGCCGACAGGTCGTCCCCGGGCAGGAAGGGGCACACGCGGTCCGGCAGCGGTTCGGGTACCACCGAGCAGTAGTCGATCGACGGGCACGCCGCCGTCTGCACCAGGGCGACGGCGTCGGCACCCAACTGCGCTCGTGCGGCGTCGCTGACCTGGGCCAACGTCGGTGCCGGTCGGTGCTCCCGGTCGTCCTGGAAGACCTGGACATGACCGGTGGGCAGGGTCGGCTGGTAGGCGCGGGCGTCGCGGACGGCGTCGCTGGCCAGGTACCCGCCGAGGGCGACGCTGCTGGCCACCGCCGCCATCACGGCACAGATGGCCGGCGTCGCGGCGGCCCGGTTCCGGCTGGCGTCGCGCAACGCGATCCGGGGTGCCAGCGGCAGCACCCGGCCCAGTCGGGCGAGCGCGCCGATCAGGGTGGGCGTGCAGCAGACCAGGCCCAGCTCGCCGAGAATCAGGCCGGCCAGGATCACCGCCGGCGACGCCCGGGTGGCCCCGAAGGCCGCGAGCGCCGCCCCGCCGATGACCAGCGCCAACCCGATGCTGAGGGCGCGGACCCGGGGCGGCGGCGGGGTTCGTCGACCGGCGAGCCCGGCCATGACGTCCTGCCGGGCCGCCGTCCAGGCCGGCGCCAGCGCGGCCAGCACCCCGGCCAGCACCGCCACCCCGCCGAGCACGACCAGGGCCAGCGGCCAGCAGCGGTACCCGCCGAAGCGGGCGCCGAACACGTACTGCTCCATGACGGGACGGCCGGCGAACGCCGCGCCGACCCCGAGCAGCAGGCCGGCCGCCGCGCCCAGCACACCGAGCACGACCCCGTCGGCGAGCACCACCCGACGCAGGTGGGCCGCGTCCCCGCCGGCCACCGCGACCAGCGCCAGGTCCCGGCGTCGACGGCGTACCCCGACCGCGAACGCCGGCCCGACCAGGAGCACCACCTCCAGCAACCCCAGCCCGGCGATCAGCACCCCGGTGCTCAGCTCGGTGGGGTCGGCGGGGCGGACGGAGCCGATGAAGCTCCGGGGCGACAGCGCCGCGGCCGGCAGGTGCCGACGTGTGACCACCACGCCGTGGTCGTTGAGCCGGGCGACCATGGCCGCGTCGACGCCGCCGGGCACGTCGACCAGCCACCGGCTGTCCGGCTGCGGGTCGGCCCGGCCGACCGCCGCCGGGTGCAGCGCCACCACCGGGCCGAGGTCGTCGGGGAACTCGACCACACCGACCACCGTGTACGTCCGGGCCCCGTCGGCGGTGGGCACCGCCTCGCCGAGGCGTAGGTCGAGGCGGCGAAGCGCGGTCGGGCTGACCGCGACCTCCCCGGGCTGCCGCGGTGCCCGGCCGGAGCGGAACCGCACCAGACCACGGGCCAGCGGATCGGTGAGGTCGAGGATCCGGCTCTGCAGGGTCTCGTCGCCGTGCGGGCCCCGCACCGTCACCGGGTTCCCGAGGCGTACCTCGGTGGCACGGCTGCCGGGGCCCAGCAGCGCCACCACCTCGTCGGCGGTGGCCGGACGCCCGCCCGCCGACTGGCCCTCGTCACGGGGGTACCAGCTGTCACCCCAGTCGTCCTGGACGACCGGGGTGTCCGCGAACCATCGCAGCTCCGCGTCGGCGACGCCGAGCCGGCGGTCGAGTTGTTCCTGCGGCGTCAGCTCGGCCATGTCGTAGCTCACGGCCAGGAAGGCCAGCACCAGCACCGGAAGCGCGATCATCGCGAGTACCAGGGCGGTACGTCGCCGCGCCCGCCGGGACTCCCGGCGGGCGATCCGCAGCGCCGCCCGCCACGAGCCGGTCAGCTCGGCGAACCGTCGCCGGTGGACGGCGGCGGGCGGTGTCGGGGGTCCGACGTCGACCCGCGCGGGCGTCCTCGGCAACCGACGCAGGGTCAACGGTCGCTGCCGGAGAGCAGTTGCTCGACGCTGCCCAGCGGCGCGGTCGTGTCGACAAGCACGCCGTCGCGCAGGAACACCACCCGGTCGGCCCAGCCGGCGTGCCGCGCCTCGTGGGTGACCAGGATGCCGGCGGCGCCCGCGTCGACCCGGCGGCGCAGCAGGTGCAGCACCGCCTCGCCGGTCTGCGAGTCGAGCGCCCCGGTGGGTTCGTCGGCGAGCACCAGCCGTCGCTCGCCGACCAACGCACGGGCGATGGCCACCCGCTGCTGCTGGCCACCGGAGAGTTGGTCGGGGAAACGATCACCCAGCGCCGGCAGGCCCACCTCGGTCAGCGCCGCCAGAGCAGCCGCCCGGGCCCGCCGACCGCCGACGCCGTCGAGTTCCAGCGGGAGCGCAACGTTCTCCAGCGCGCTCAGGCTGCCCAGCAGGTTGAGGTGCTGGAAGATGTAGCCGATGCGGCGTCGGCGCAGTTGCGCCAGCCCACGGCGGTCCAGCGCGCCGAGCGGCTGCCCCTGGACCCGGACGTCGCCCCGGGTCGGCCGGTCGAGCCCGCCGGCGAGGGCCAGCAGCGTCGACTTCCCGGAACCGGACGGACCCATCACGGCGACCAACTCGCCCGGCCGGACGACGAGGCTGACCCCGCGCAGCGCGTGCACCGCCGCCGGGCCGGTCCCGTGGGTGCGATGGACGGCGCGTAGTTCGAGCACCGCGTCGTCCGAGTCGCTCACCGTCGCGCCTCCTGGTCGGCCCACCGGGCCGCGTCGGACACCTCAGCGGCGGTCGGCCGGGGCGGCTGTGGCGGCGGACCGCCGGGCTGGTGCCGGACCAGGCTGCTCTCGCAGTGGTCCAGCCAGCGCACCTCGGCCTCGGCCTGGAACACCATCGAGTCCAGGACCAACCGCCACGGCAGGTCCTCCGGTCGGTCGCTGCCGTACTTCAACCGGGTCAACTCCTGCAGCGCGCGCATCGTCGCGCTGCGCTGGGCCTGCACCACCGAGCGGACGTCCACCCCGGGGGTGGTGAGCGCCAGGGCCAGCTTGATCGCCAGCTCGTCGCGGGGCCGGTCGGTACGGCTGATCGGGGTGGCGAACCAGAGCGCGAGGTCCGCCCGGCCGGCGTCGGTGATCTCGTACGGGCGCTGCCCGGCCTCGCTCTCCGGCAGCGGGCGCACCAGACCGTCCCGTTCCAGCCGGGCCAGCGTGGTGTAGACCTGCCCGATGTTCAGCGGCCAGGTCGAGCCGGTCGACTCCTCGAATGCGGCGCGCAGCTGGTAGCCGTACATCTGGCCGCGCTCGAGGAGGGCGAGCAGCCCGTGACGGATGGACATGGCAACGGAGTATGCATACCTGGTATGGGCTCCGCAACCGGGGCGGATCGGTTCAGGTCGGGCGGCCGGGAAATGCGACAGTCGGTGGGGTCACCCCGGCGACCTTGCGCCACCGGGTGGCCCGTACGGCGTACTCGACCAGAGCGGCCAGCGCCTGGTCCCGGTCGGCGCCCGTGGTGGACGCCAGCGCGGCCCGCCAGTGCGCTGCGGTGCGCTCCTCCACCTCGATGGCCAGCCGCAGGGCGCTCGCCCGGTTGGTGACCGGGAACGGCAGCGCGTAACCGGCCAGGCCCGCCGGCACGGTGCCCCCCTGAGTGCTCAACTGCACCACCACCGTGTCGCGTCGGCGTCGGTGCGCGGCCTCCGCCTGGTGGGCGGCATCGCGGGCCGCGCCGGTGAGCCGGACGCCGATTCGCCCGTACGCGTAGATGGCCGCGTACTCGGCGGTGAGCGCGGCGGCGAGGGCCTCCTCGGCGGTGGGCTGCTTCACTTCAGTGCCTCCTGGTGGGTGGCCCGCGCCGCGGCGATCGATCCGAGCAGCGCGGCCCGGGCGGCGGGCGCGGCGGCGCACGCCGCGGTGGCGGACTGCTGGGCGGCCTTCTCCCGTGCGCGCAGGGCGGCGAGCGCGCCCGCCGGCTCGGCGGCGGCGGTGGCGCTCGGATCGACGGCCGGCGCGGACGGCAGGGTGATGCCGACGACCCGGGCGAGTTCGGTGGCGTGCGCGGTGTGCGTCTCGGCGATGGGGTTGAGCCGCTCGGCCAGGTCCGGGTGGGCGGCTGCGCTGGCCCGGTACGCCGCGGCGAGGCTCAGTGACTCGTCCACCATCGACCGCAGCGGGTCCGGCGGCGGCGCCGGCTCGTCGTCACGGTCGAAAAGATCACAGCCGGTCAGCGGCGCGGTCGCGCCGCCGAGCGCCAGGAGGGCTCCGGCCCGCAGGAGCTTTCGCCGAGAATGTCCGAATACTTGGTCGCGCTGAGTCGTTCTGCCGATCCCCACCGGGCAAGTCAACACCATCGGGGCGGGTCCGGGGGTCACCGGCGTCGGTGCGCCGCCCGGTCCACCGCCCGGCAGTCGCGTTACGCTCTGCGCAGCCACCGGCGCGTCCGCTCCGGTGGCGTGCCGGCATGGCGGGACGACGTCCCTCATCGACCAGGGAAAGGTGCGTACATGACGCAGCGTGGCCGTGCCACCAGGTCGACGGGTCGACCCCGCGACGACGCGGGTCCCCGCGGTCCGCGCGGCGGCGGTGATCTCGCGGCCCGGCGTACCCGGTTGCGGACCGTGATCGAGCCGGTGGTCAACGGCGTGGGTTACGACCTGGAGGACCTGTCGGTCTCCCGGGCCGGCCGCCGGCACGTGGTGCGGGTGATCGTGGACGCGGACGGCGGGATCGACCTGGACGCCGTAGCGGACGTCTCCCGGGCGGTCTCGAAGGCGCTGGACGCGGCCGAGGAGGCCGACGGCGACATCGTCGCCGGGGAGTACCAGCTCGAGGTCAGCTCGCCCGGTGTGGACCGGCCGCTCACCCTGCCCCGGCACTGGCGACGCAACGTGGGCCGACTGGTCAAGGTCACCGTCCGGGGCGCCGCGGCGCTGCCCGGTCAGCGGGGCGAGCAGCCCGCCGGGGACCGCCAGGTGACCGGCCGGGTGCTCGGGGCCGACGACGAGGGTGTCCGGCTGGAGACCGACGGCGGCGCGGCGCAGTGGGCGTACGCCCAGCTGGGCCCGGGCCGGGTGCAGGTCGAGTTCACCCGCCTCGCCGAGCTGGGCGAGCCGGACGAGTTCGACGACGCGGACGAGACCGACGAGTACGACGATGCAGACGACATCGACGACGATGATGATGTGGAGGACGAGGAGAGGTGAACATCGACCTCGCGGCGCTGCGCGCACTCGAGCGCGAGCGGGAGATCCCGTTCGACACGATCCTCGCGGCGATCGAGACCGCGTTGCTGACCGCCTACCGGCACACCGACGGCGCCGAGCCGCACGCCCGGGTGGAGATCGACCGCAAGTCCGGCGCGGCCCTGGTGTACGCGCAGGAGATGGACGCCGACGGCTCGCTGGTGCGGGAGTGGGACGACACCCCGCACGACTTCGGCCGGATCGCCGCCATGACCGCCAAGCAGGTGATCCTGCAGCGCCTGCGGGAGGCCACCGACGAGGTGCACTTCGGCGAGTACGTGGGCCGCGAGGGTGACCTGATCACCGGTGTGGTGCAGGCGCACGAGACGCGTATCGAGAAGGGCATCGTCAGCGTCGACCTGGGCAAGCTGGAGGGTGTCCTGCCGCAGTCCGAGCAGGTGCCCGGCGAGCGGTACGCGCACGGCGAGCGCATCCGGTGCGTGGTGGTGCACGTGGCCAAGGGCATGCGCGGGCCGCAGATCACCCTGTCCCGCTCGCACCCGGGGCTGGTCAAGAAGCTGTTCGCGCTGGAGGTGCCGGAGATCGCCGACGGCACCGTCGAGATCGGCGCGATCGCCCGTGAGGCAGGTCACCGTACGAAGATCGCCGTCCGCTCCACCACCCCGGGCGTGAACGCCAAGGGCGCCTGCATCGGCCCGATGGGTCAGCGGGTGCGGGCGGTGATGAGCGAGCTGCACGGCGAGAAGATCGACATCATCGACTGGTCGGACGACCCGGCCACCTTCGTCGGGAACGCGTTGTCGCCGGCCAAGGCGCTGCGGGTCGAGGTGGTGGACCTTGCCGGACGGGCCGCCCGGGTGACCGTCCCGGATTTCCAGCTCTCGCTCGCCATCGGCCGCGAGGGGCAGAATGCCCGCCTTGCCGCCCGGTTGACCGGTTGGCGGATCGACATCCGGTCCGACGCGGAGCAGACCGCCCCGGCGGCGCGGGGGGCAGCGGATCACGTGCCGGAGCCGGGCGGCGCGATCTCGGGCAGCTAGGGGTAGACTTCTTCCAGTGGTACGACGCGCGCAGCCGGAGCGCACCTGTGTGGGCTGCCGGAAACGTGCGCCGGCCAGCGAATTGCTGCGGGTCGTCGCGATTGGGGACGAGGCTGGTCACAGCCTCCGGCCTGATCCGCGCCGCAGGCTGCCGGGTCGGGGAGCGAACATGCACCCGGATCCGGCCTGCTTCGCGCTGGCGGTGCGGCGCCGCGCCTTCGGGCGAGCGCTGCGCATCACCGAGGTCCTCGACCACGGTGTGCTGGCAGAGCACGTCGATGCGCCAACCACTACGTCCGGTCAGCCCGACCGGGCGAGGGTCGCTAGCAGGGTAGGACGACCGACATGAGCACACGATGAAGTCCCTGAAATGACCAGGCTTCAAGTGCACGAGTGAGGTCGCTGCGGGTGCTGCCCGCACGACCTCGGAGTGAGGAGTGCAGTGGCAGGCAAGGCCCGCGTACACGAGCTTGCAAAAGAGCTCGGGGTCGAGAGTAAGACCGTTCTCGCCAAGCTCAAGGAGATGGGCGAGTTCGTCAAGTCCGCGTCCAGCACGGTCGAGGCGCCCGTCGCCCGACGGCTGAGGAACGCATTCGTCGCGTCCGCCGGTGCTCCGGCGCCGGCCGCCCCGTCGGCGCCCGCGCCGACGCCGGCTTCGACGCCGACCCCGACGCCGTCCCCGACCCCGGGCGCGCCCCGGGTCTCGGCCAAGCCGATGCCGCCTCGGCGGCCGGCCGCGCCGGTGCCCGGTCCGAAGCCCAAGGGTCCGGTGCCCGGTGCGCCGCAGTCGGCGGCCCCGGTCGCCAAGCCGGCGAGTGCCCACGACATCGAGGTGGCGGCCGCGGAGGCGCGTGCCGCCGCGCTGAAGGCTGAGCAGGAGGCCGCGGTCAAGGCCGCGCAGGCCGCCCGCCAGCAGCAGCGGGAGAACCCCGTCCGCCGGGAGCCCCCGGCCGACGGCAACCGGCCCGGTCCTCGGCCGGGTCCCGCGGCGATGCCGCCCCGTCCCGGTTCGCCGGCCGCTCGACCGAGCGCGCCGACCCCGGGTCCGGGTGCCCGGCCGGGCGGTCGCCCGCCGGCGCGCGGCGCCGGCAACAACCCGTTCGGCATCCAGGGCGGTCAGCAGCAGCAGCGGCCCCCGGCCGCCGGCGCGGGTGGCCCCCGGCCGAACAGCCCGGCGGGCATGCCGCCGCGGCCGAGCCCGAACTCCATGCCGCCGCGGCCGAGCCCGGCGTCCATGCCGAGTCAGCGTCCGGCCGCCGGTCGTCCCGGCCCCGGTGGCGCGGGTCGCCCCGGTGGCGGCGCGGGTCGTCCCGGTGGCGGTGGCGGCGGCTTCCGTGGCGGTCCCGGTGGTGGCGGCGGCGGTTACCGCGGCGGCCCCGGTGGCGGCGGCGGTGCCGGTGGTGGCGGTGGCTACCGTGGCGGTCCCGGCGGCGGTGGCGGTGCTCCCGGTGGCGGTTTCCGTCCGGGTGGTCCGGCCGGCGGCGGCGGTCGTCCGGGTGCGGGTGGTCGTGGTCGTGGCGGCGGCGCCGCGGGTGCCTTCGGGCGTCCGGGTGGTCGGCCGACGCGTGGCCGCAAGTCCAAGAAGCAGCGCAGACAGGAGTTCGACAACCTGTCGGCTCCGACCATGAGCTCGGGTGCGCCCCGGGGTCAGGGTCAGGTCGTCCGGCTCTCCCGTGGCGCCTCGCTGTCGGACTTCGCCGACAAGATCAACGCCAACCCGGGTTCGCTGGTCCAGGAGATGTTCAACCTGGGCGAGATGGTCACCGCGACCCAGTCCTGCTCCGACGACACCCTGCAGCTGCTGGGTGAGCACCTGGGCTTCGACATCCAGATCGTCAGCCCGGAGGACGAGGACCGCGAGCTGCTCGCGCAGTTCAACATCGACCTCGACGCCGAGGTGGCCGAGGAGCGCCTGGTCAGCCGTGCGCCGGTGGTGACCGTCATGGGTCACGTCGACCACGGTAAGACCAAGCTGCTCGACGCCATCCGTAAGGCGAACGTGGTGGCCGGTGAGGCGGGTGGCATCACCCAGCACATCGGCGCGTACCAGGTGCACGTCCCGCACGAGGGCGAGGACCGCGCGGTCACCTTCATCGACACCCCGGGTCACGAGGCGTTCACCGCCATGCGTGCCCGTGGTGCCCAGGTGACGGACATCGTGATCCTCGTGGTCGCGGCCGACGACGGCGTCATGCCGCAGACCATCGAGGCGTTGAACCACGCCAAGGCGGCCGACGTGCCGATCGTGGTCGCGGTCAACAAGGTCGACAAGCCGGAGGCCAACCCGGACAAGGTCCGCCAGCAGCTGACCGAGTACGGCCTGGTCGCCGAGGAGTACGGCGGCGACACCATGTTCGTCAACGTGGCCGCGAAGCCGGGCATCGGTATCGAGGAACTGCTCGAGGCCGTCCTGCTCACCGCCGACGCGTCGCTGGAGCTGACCGCTCCGATCGACGGGCCGGCGCAGGGTGTGGCCATCGAGGCGCACCTGGACAAGGGTCGCGGTGCGGTGGCCACGGTGCTGGTGCAGAAGGGCACCCTGCGGGCGGGCGACTCGATCGTCGCCGGTGGGGCCCACGGCCGGGTCCGGGCCATGCTCGACGAGAACGGCAACCAGGTCTCCGAGGCCGGGCCCGCGCGTCCGGTCATGGTCCTGGGTCTGACCGCGCCGCCCGGCGCGGGTGACACGTTCCTCGCGGCGGCGGACGACCGCACGGTGCGGCAGATCGCCGAGCAGCGCCAGGCACGGCGGCGGGCGGCGGCATTCGCCAACTCCCGTGGTCGGGCCACCCTCGAGACGCTCATGGAGCAGCTCAAGGAGGGCGAGAAGACGTCGCTCAACCTCATCCTCAAGGGCGATGTCTCCGGTTCGGTGGAGGCCCTGGAGGACGCGCTGTTCAACCTCGATATTCCCGAGGAGGTTCAGCTCAAGGTCCTCGACCGGGG
This sequence comes from Micromonospora sp. WMMD729, assembly GCF_049315225.1. Taxonomy (NCBI): domain Bacteria; kingdom Bacillati; phylum Actinomycetota; class Actinomycetes; order Micromonosporales; family Micromonosporaceae; genus Micromonospora; species Micromonospora sp. WMMD729. Next base: position 1,318,221 of record NZ_CP186059.1, read on the forward strand.
CGTCGGCGCGATCACCGAGAGCAACGTCATGCTCGCGAGCGCGTCGTCCGAGCCGGTCACGATCATCGGCTTCAACGTGCGGGCCTCGAACAAGGTCCGCGAGATGGCCGACCGCGAGGGCGTGGAGATCCGGTACTACACCGTCATCTACCAGGCCATCGAGGAGATCGAGGCAGCGCTCAAGGGCCTGCTCAAGCCGGAGTACGAGGAGGCCGAGCTGGGCACCGCGGAGATCCGCGACGTGTTCCGCTCGTCCAAGATCGGCAACATCTCCGGTTGCATCGTCCGGTCGGGCATCATCCGACGCAACGCGAAGGCTCGGCTGCTTCGGGACGGGACGGTCGTGGCGGACAATCTCACGATCACCTCGCTCAAGCGGTTCAAGGACGACGCCACCGAGGTCCGCGAGGGCTTCGAGTGCGGTCTGACCCTGGGTGGTTACAACAACGTCCAGGTCGGCGACGTCATCGAGACCTTCGAGATGCGGGAGAAGGTTCGCGCCTGATCCGGCAGTGACACGCTGATCAAGGGGTTTACGCCGGCCGGCGTAAACCCCTTGATCATGCGGGGTCAGTTGGCGGTATCGTCCGGGTCGATGTTTACCGGAACCGCGGTCTTCGACCTGCTGCTGCCGGGTGACTCCCGGTCGCTCAAAGCCAAGAGATCATATGTACGGCCGATCGTGGCGGCGCTGCGCCGCTTCGAGGTTTCGGCCGCCGAGGTGGGTGCGCTCGACCTGCACGGTCGGGCGGAGATAGCGGTGGCCGTGGTCGCCGCGGAGGCGGCGCATGTCCGCGAGGTGCTCGACTCCTGTGAGCACCTGGTGGCCGCCCGTCCCGAGGTCGAACTGCTGTCGGTGCGACGCCGGTTGTACGGCGTGGACGACGACTGACCCACGGGGCCGGCGGTGCCCGGCGACCGGCGCCGCCGCGAAGGTAGTGTTCGAGATGTTGGCCGGTCGGCCGGCGGCCTCCGGGCCCGTCGGGCCGGCCGGGAGCGGGACGCCGTGGAGGTGGCGAGATGTCTGATCCGGCCAAGGTACGCCGGCACGCGGAACGAGTGCGTGAGCTGGTTGCTTCGGTGGTGCGGAGCCAGATCAAGGACCCGCGCCTGGGCATGATCACCATCACCGACGCGCGGATCACCGCCGACCTGCGCGACGCGACGGTCTTCTACACGGTGCTGGGTGACGCGGTGGCCCAGGCGGACACCGCGGCGGCTCTGGAGAGCGCCAAGGGGCTGCTGCGCAGCACGGTCGGTAAGGCGCTCGGGCTGCGGCACTCGCCGACGCTGACGTTCGTCCTGGACGACGTGCAGGACCAGGTCAAGCACATCGACGACCTGCTCGCCGCCGCCCGCAACGCCGACGCGGAGGTGCAGCGGCTCGCCGCCCGGGCCGAGTACGCGGGCGACGCGCAGCCGTACCGGGTCGACGACGAGGCCGACGAGGACAGCGAGGACGCCGAGGACGCCGACGTCACGGAGAACCCCCGGGGTGGGGCGGCGCGGTGACGGGCGCTGCCGGTGCCCAACTCGCCGCGACGGTCGACGTCGGCCCGTCCGAGGCGGACTGGGCGGCGGCCGAGGCGCTGATCCGCGCCCTCCCGTCGACCGGCCGGGTGTTGCTGGTCTGCCACGTCAACCCGGACGGTGACGCGCTGGGCAGCATGCTCGGCTTCGGTCTGGGCCTGCGCCAGCTCGGCGTACACCGGTTGCAGGCGACCTTTCCCGGGCCACCGGAGGTGCCCGAGCCGTTCCGGGGCCTGCCCGGGATGGAGCTTCTGGTCCCGGCGAGCGACGCCGACCCGGCGCCGGACCTGGTGATCTGCTTCGACGCGGCCAGCGAGTCGCGACTCGGCGAGCTGGCGGACCGGTTGTCGACGGCCGGCGCCGCGCTGGTGCTCGACCACCACGCCTCGAACCCGGGCTTCGGCAAGGTCAACCTGGTCGACCCGGGGGCCGCCGCGACGTCGGTGGTCGCCGATCGGCTGTTGACCCGGCTGGGCGTGACGGTGGACCGGGCCATCGCCGAATGCCTGTACGTGGCGCTGACCACGGACACCGGCTCGTTCCGCTTCGAGGCGACCACCCCGGCCGTACATCAGTTGGCCGCCCGGCTGCTGGCCACCGGCATCTCGCCCGGTGACATCTCTCGGCGCGTCTTCGACACCCGACCCTTCGGCGCGGTGCGACTCTTCGGAGAGGTGCTCGGCCGGGCCCGGCTGGAGCCGGCCGCCGCCGACGGTCGAGGGCTGGTGTGGACCTTCGCGACCCTCGACGACCTGGCCCGCCACGACCAGCGGCCGTACGTGCTGGAGGCGCTCATCGACTCGGTGCGGTGCACCGCGGAGGCGGACGTGAGCTGCGTGTTGAAGCAGACCGCGCCCGCCGAGTGGGCCGTGTCGATGCGGAGCAAGGGCGCGGTGAACGTCAGCCGGGTGGCGGTCGCGCTGGGTGGGGGTGGCCACACGTTCGCGGCCGGGTTCACCGGACGGGGCAGTGCCGAGCAGGTGGTCGAGGCGATCCGCGGTGAGCTGGCCGGGGCGCTGATTCCCGCCGTCGGCTGACCTGTCGCGGTCCGCCCGTCGCGCCGGCATGGGTGGTCGGGTCGGCAAGATCAGGGTCAGCTCCGGGGAGTGTTGGCCTTCCCGCGCTGCGTGAGACCGGGAAGAATTGCGGGATGGAGCAGCCGCACGACCTCACCGTGGAGGCCCCCCGAGCCTGGGACCGGCCCGCCGTCTCCGTTCCGGTCCTGCTCTGCCTGTCCCTCGTCGGGGGCCGGTTCGCGTCGTTCTCCACCGAGGCGAATCTCTACACGCTGGGCACCGGCGGGGTGTTGATCTGGCTCGGTCTGAGCAACCGGGTGCCCCGACGTCCGGCGCCGCCCCGGCTGGGCGCGGGGGCGGCCTGGTGGGCGCTGCCGGTGGTGATCTTCGGTGTCTTCGAAGGCGCGACCTTCGTGCTCGCGGTGGGCGACGACTTTCCCACCTTCTCCCGGCTCGCCGACCCCCTGCTGGAAGATCATTTGACCCGATCGGTGGCGTGGTTCGCCTGGTTGGCCGCGTTCTGGGGACTGGTGCGGCGATGATGCGGGCGCTCGCGATCGGCGGCTTCGTGACCGCCCTCGTCCTCTTCGCCGGCATCGAGGTGCTGGCCCGCCGGGAGGGCTCCCGGATCCCGACGATGAGCGACATGTGCGCGTACGTGATGCGCTACGAGGTGGGGTCGGTGCCGGTGGGCAGGATCGGTCTGTTCGGCTTCTGGTGGTGGCTGGGGTGGCACTTTCTGGCCCGCTGAAGCGGGTTGCTGACCGTCCAAATGGCGGGAACCGTGGGCAGCATATGGACCTGAACGATAACTTGGGAAGCGGCCGGCACCGGGTTGTGGTGCAGGTCGTGGGTGGCGGTGCCACACCTCGCGCTGCCTCCCTCCAGGGTCGGATCGACCCGGGCTCTCGCTGCCCAGTCGGCTGCTCCGGTAACCCCGGACCGCCGTGGGGCGCGCAGCACGACCGCCCGTGAGGGCCGCCGCGCGCCGGTGGCTCGCACCCTGGAAGGAGCGCCACCATGGCGAACAAGCCCAAGCCCGAGACCACCGACGACGCCCGCGAGCAGGCCCGCCGCGCGCTGCAGACGTCGATGGACACCCGTCAGTAACCCCCTCCACCCCGTTCTGCCGATCTTGCACTTACTGCGGCGACAAGCCCGACCCGAAGCCGCATTTCGCCAGCACAAAGTGCAAGATCGACGAGAGTGGAAGCCGCTGCTCGCTCGGCGCGAGGGGTAAGCCCCTGACACGCTTGCCCTCCTTACCGCGCTCGTGTCACGATCGGCGGCGATGAGCCAGACCGCCACCGTCGACCGATCCGCCTCACCACGCCGGATCGCCAGCCTCGCGCTGCCGGCGCTCGTGGTGCTCGCCGCCGAACCGCTCTACGTGCTCGTCGACACGGCAGTGGTCGGGCACCTCGGTCGGGTGCCCCTCGCCGCGCTCGCCGTCGGCGGCACGGTGATGACGCTCACCGCCTGGCTCGGGACGGTCGTCGCGTACGGCACCACGGGGCGCTCGGCCCGTCGCTTCGGCGCCGGCGACCGGGCGGCGGCGGTGGCCGAGGGAGTGCAGTCGTCCTGGCTGGCGCTCGGCGTCGGACTGCTGGTGGCGATCGGCATGCAGATCGGCGGGGGCGCGTTGGCGCGTACCCTCGCCGGAGGTGGTGGCGACGTGGCCGACGCCGCCGCTGCGTGGCTGCGTGTCGCGGCGCTCGGCGCTCCCGGCCTGCTGCTCGCCGCGGCCGGCAACGGCTGGCTGCGCGGCGTGCAGGACACCCGCCGTCCGCTGTTCTTCGTGCTCGGCCCCAACCTGGTCTCCGCGCTGCTCTGCCCGCTGCTGGTCTATCCCGTCGGCCTGGGCCTGACCGGCTCGGCGGTCGCCAACGCGGTCGCGCAGACCCTCTCCGGCGTGCTCTTCGCCGGGGCACTGGTCGCCGAGCGGGTGTCGCTGCGGCCCCGGCCGCGTCTGATCCGCGACCAGCTGGTGCTCAGCCGGGACCTGTTGATCCGGGGCCTGGCGTTCCAGGCCAGCTTCCTCTCCGCGACGGCCGTCGCCGCCCGGTTCGGCGCCGCCGCCGTCGGCGCCCACCAGATCGCCCTGCAACTGTGGTTCTTCACGGCGCTGGTGCTCGACGCCCTCGCCATCGCCGCGCAGTCCCTGGTCGGTGCGGCCCTCGGGGCCGGCGACGCGGCGGGGGCCCGGGCGCTGGCCCGCCGGATCGGGCTGCTCGGCGGCCTCTGCGGCGTCGCCTTCGCCCTGGTCATCGCCGCCGGCGCGGGCGTCGTACCGTCCTGGTTCAGCTCCGACGGGCAGGTCCGTGAGCAGGCCGCGATCGCCTGGCCGTGGTTCGTCGCCATGCTGCCCCTGGCCGGGGTGGTGTTCGCCCTCGACGGCGTGTTGATCGGCGCCGGTGACGTCCGTTACCTGCGCAACCTCACCATCGTGGCGGCGCTCGGCGGCTTCCTGCCGGCCATCTGGTCGGCGTACGCGCTCAACCTGGGACTCGGTGGCATCTGGGCGGGCCTGACCCTGCTCGTGGTGATCCGGCTGGTCGGCCTGCTGCTGCGGATGCGCTCCGGCGGCTGGGCGGTGGTCGGGGCCGTCCGCTGACCGGTGCCCGCGTCTGGCAGGCTTGGGCGACGTGAGCACCGATGGTCTGATCGTGGTCGACAAGCCCGGCGGCATGACGTCGCACGACGTGGTGGCGCGGATCCGCCGGCTGGCGAAGACCCGCCGCGTCGGGCACGGCGGCACCCTCGACCCGATGGCCACCGGCGTGCTGGTGATCGGCGTCGGCCGGGCCACCCGGCTGCTGACCTACGTGATCGGGGCGGGCAAGAGCTACACCGGCACCATCCGCCTGGGTCAGGCCACCGTCACCGACGACGCCGAGGGTGACGTCATCGCCACCACTCCGGCCGGTCAGGTCACCGACGACGCGGTCCGCGCCGCGCTGACCGCGCTGACCGGCGAGGTCGACCAGGTGCCGAGCGCGGTCAGCGCCATCAAGATCGACGGGCAGCGGGCGTACAAGCGGGTACGCGACGGCGAGAGCGTCGACCTGCCCGCGCGTCGGGTCACCATCTCCCGGCTGGAGGTGCTGGCGATCCGCCGGGACGAGCCGGACGTGGTGGACGTGGACATCGACGTGACCTGCTCCTCGGGCACGTACATCCGGGCCATCGCGCGGGACGCCGGCCTGGCCCTGCGCGTCGGTGGGCACCTCACCGCGCTGCGCCGGACCGCGGTGGGTGGCTTCGCCCTCGCCGAGGCGGCCACCCTCGACCAGCTCGAGGAGCGCGCCCCGGAGGTGGTGAACCTGCCACTGGACGCGGCGGCCGACCGGTTCTTCCCCCGCCGAAACGCGTCCCCCGACGAGGCGAAGGTGCTCGGCCACGGCGGGCCGCTGGACCCGGCCGGCATCGCCGGGCCGTACGCCGTCTTCGGCCCCACCGGGGGGTTGATCGCTATCGTCAGCGAGCGGGACGGCCGGGCCCGCGCGGAGATCGTGCTCGCCCCGGCCTGACGGCGGGACGCAGGTCCGCCGGCACCCGGCCGGCGCAGTCGACCCGCCGACGGCGGGACAGCAGGGGAGGATTGGCATGCAGCGGTGGCGGGGGTACGACGCGGCGCCCGGCGGATGGGGGCGCTCGGTCGTCACCATCGGCGTCTTCGACGGCGTGCACAAGGGGCACCAGGCGACCATCGGGCACGCCGTGGCCCGCGCCCGGGAGTTGGGCGTGCAGTCGGTGGTGGTCACGTTCGACCCGCACCCGGCCGAGGTGGTGCGTCCCGGCTCACACCCCGCGATCCTCACCGAGCCGGGCCGCAAGGCCGAGTTGATCGAGGCCCTCGGCGTGGACGTGCTCTGCGTGGTGCCGTTCACCCCCGAGTTCTCCCGGCTGCCACCCGAGCAGTTCGCACACGACATCCTGGTCGAGCACCTGCACGCGTCGCTGGTGGTGGTCGGCGACAACTTCCGCTTCGGGCACCGCGCCGCCGGCGACGTGGCGCTGCTGGAGCGGCTGGGTCAGACCTTCGGCTTCGGGGTGGAGGGCAGCCCGCTGATCGCGGCGGACGGCACGGTCTTCTCCTCCACGTACATCCGCTCCTGCGTCGACGCGGGCGACGTGGGCACCGCGGCGGCAGCGCTGGGTCGCGCGCACCGGGTGGAGGGTGTGGTGGTCCGTGGTGACCAGCGCGGCCGGGTGCTCGGCTTCCCCACCGCGAACCTGCTCTGCCACCGGTACGCGGCGGTACCCGCCGACGGCGTGTACGCGGCCCGGATGATCCGTCGGGGCCAGCCCGAGCCGCTGATGGCCGCGGTCTCGGTCGGCACCAATCCCACCTTCTCCGGCCGGGAGCGGCGGGTCGAGGCGTACGCGCTGGACTTCTCCGGTGATCTCTACGGCGAGCGGCTGGCCCTGGACTTCGTGACGCACCTGCGCGGGCAGGTCCGGTACGACTCGATCGAGCCGCTGATCGCCCAGATCGAAGAGGACGTGGAGCGCACCCGGCGCGCGCTGAGCTGATCATTCACCGGGCCGCGCGGGCCCTTGGCCGGGTGTTACCGGTGGGTGCTGGTAGTCTTGCGGGAACGTCGGGTGACCGGCGTGGGGCCTCGCGTGCCTGCTCGACGCCGCGGGTGCGAGGAACCGGTCCGTTCCGGTCCCGATCGGGACGACGGACACCCACTTGATCAACCCACTGAAACAGGGAGAACATGGCGCTCGACCAGGAAGCCAAGGCCAGCATCCGCGCGGAGTACGCGACCGCCGAGGGCGACACCGGTTCGCCGGAGGTGCAGGTCGCGGTCCTCACCAAGCGGATCGCCGAGCTGACCGAGCACCTGAAGGTGCACAAGCACGACCACCACAGCCGCCGTGGGCTGCTGCTGCTGGTCGGCCGTCGCCGTCGGCTGCTCAACTACGTCCAGAAGAAGGACATTGCCCGCTACCGGACGCTCATCGAGCGGCTCGGTCTGCGCCGGTGACGTGACGGGGGAGTGGCCGTTCGGTCGCTCCCCCGTACCGCGTCCCACCTGGAAGAAACACGGGCCGCGCGACCAACCCGAGAGGGAGCCGGTCAGCGTACCGGTCTCCGGTAGTGGCCCCCGGGAACCCGGCAGCACGCCGGCCACCCGGGCGCTTCGATCGAAGACCGGCCGGCTGAGCAGCTCCCCGACGTCGCGGGCCCACGACGCGAAGGAGCACGACAGCACATGACCGAGACCAAACTCGGCACCGAATCCCGCACCGCTGTGATCGACAACGGGTCCTTCGGCACCCGCGAGATCACTTTCTCCACCGGCCGGTTGGCCCGCCAGGCCGCCGGTTCCGTCATCGCCCAGCTGGGCGAGACGGTCGTCCTCTCCGCCACCACCGCCGGCAAGCAGCCGAAGGAGCAGTTCGACTTCTTCCCGCTGACCGTCGACGTCGAGGAGCGGATGTACGCCGCGGGCCGCATCCCCGGCTCGTTCTTCCGCCGTGAGGGCCGGCCCAGCGAGGACGCCATCCTCACCTGCCGCCTGATCGACCGGCCGCTGCGCCCGTCGTTCGTCAAGGGCCTGCGCAACGAGGTCCAGGTCGTCGAGACCGTCCTCGCGCTCGACCCGGCGCACCCGTACGACGTCGTGGCGATCAACGCCGCCTCGATGTCGACCAAGCTCTCCGGCCTGCCGTTCTCCGGCCCGATCGGCGCGACCCGCGTCGCGCACATCGACGGCCAGTGGGTCGCCTTCCCGACCCTGGAGGAGCTGGCCCGGGCCACCTTCGACATGGTCGTGGCCGGCCGTACCCTCGCCGACGGCGAGGTCGCGATCATGATGGTCGAGGCCGAGGCCACCCCGAACGCCGTGACCCTGATCGCGGGCGGCGCCGTCGCGCCGACCGAGGAGGTCGTGGCGAGCGGCCTGGAGGCCGCCAAGCCGGCCATCCGCGAGCTGTGCCGGGCGCAGGCCGAGCTGGCCGAGGTCGCCGCCAAGCCGGTCGCCGAGTTCCCGGTCTTCCTGGACTACCAGGACGACGTGTTCGACGCCGTGTCCGACCTGGCCCGTGGCGAGGTCGCCGAGGCGCTCACCATCGCCGGCAAGGCCGACCGCGAGGAGGCCCTGGACCGGGTCAAGGCCCGGGTCGCCGAGGAGCTGGGCGCCCGCTTCGAGGGCCGCGAGAAGGAGCTGTCCGCCGCCTTCCGGTCGCTCACCAAGTCCGAGGTGCGCAGCCGCGTGCTGCGTGAGCAGGTCCGCATCGACGGCCGTGGCCCGCGCGACATCCGGCCGCTGACCGCCGAGGTCGGCGTTCTGCCCCGGGTGCACGGTTCGGCGCTGTTCGAGCGCGGTGAGACCCAGATCCTGGGCGTCACCACGCTGAACATGCTCCGCATGGAGCAGATGGTGGACACGCTCTCCCCGGAGAACCGCAAGCGCTACATGCACAACTACAACTTCCCGCCGTACTCGACCGGTGAGACCGGCCGGGTCGGTTCGCCGAAGCGGCGCGAGATCGGGCACGGCGCGCTCGCCGAGCGGGCGCTGATCCCGGTGCTGCCGTCGCGCGAGGAGTTCCCGTACGCCATCCGGCAGGTCTCCGAGGCGCTCGGCTCCAACGGCTCCACCTCGATGGGTTCGGTCTGCGCCTCGACGCTGGGCCTGCTCTCGGCCGGTGTGCCGCTGAAGGCGCCGGTCGCCGGCATCGCCATGGGCCTCATCTCCGACGAGGTCGACGGCAAGACCGAGTACGTGACGCTGACCGACATCCTCGGTGCCGAGGACGCGTTCGGCGACATGGACTTCAAGGTCGCCGGCACGCCGGAGTTCGTGACCGCGCTCCAGCTCGACACCAAGCTCAACGGCATCCCGTCGGACGTGCTGGCCGCCGCGTTGCAGCAGGCCAACGAGGCCCGACAGGTCATCCTCGGCGTGATGAAGGCGGCCATCGAGTCGCCGGCCGAGATGTCCGACTACGCGCCGCGGGTCACCACCGTCAAGATCCCGGTGGACAAGATCGGCATGGTGATCGGCCCGAAGGGTCAGACCATCAACGCGATCCAGGACGAGACCGGCGCCGAGATCTCCATCGAGGACGACGGCACGATCTACGTCGGCGCGACCAACGGGCCGGCGGCCCAGGCGGCCGTTGACCGGATCAACGGGATCGCCAACCCGACGCTGCCGAAGCAGGGCGAGCGGTTCCTCGGCACGGTGGTCAAGACCGCCGCGTTCGGCGCGTTCATCTCGCTGCTGCCGGGTCGCGACGGCCTGCTGCACATCTCCAAGGTGGGCGACGGCAAGCGCGTCGAGCGTGTCGAGGACTTCCTCAACGTCGGCGACCGGGTCGAGGTCGAGATCGCGGACATCGACGCCCGCGGCAAGATCTACCTGGACAAGGTCCGTCCGGAGGGCGCCGAGGCGCCGGCCGCCGGTGAGGCCGCCGGTGGCGACCGTCCGTCCGGCCGGGACCGGGGCGACCGGGGTCCGCGGGACCGGGGTGACCGCGAGCGTGGCGGTGACCGTGGCGGGCGTGGCCCGGAGCGCGGTGACCGTGGCGAGGGCGGCGGCGAGGGTGGTGGCGAGGGCGGCGAGCGTCCGCGTCGCCGTACCCGGCACAGCTGACCAGCAGCACCTGCAACACCCACCCCTCGTCGAACCGGGAGCAACACGTGAGTCGGGCCTTCAGTGTGCCGTTTCCACCGGATCGACGGGGGGTGGCACCGTCTCGGGACACCGCGGCGGGCCGCTCCGGCGGCACCGCCCGGGCGGTCACCCGGACGCTCAGCGACGACCCGCTGGGCGGCACGATACGACGTACCGTGCTGCCCAGCGGCCTGCGCGTGCTGACCGAGGCGATCCCGACGATGCGCAGCGTCTCCTTCGGCATCTGGGTGGCGGTGGGCTCGCGGGACGAGACCCGTCCGCAGGCCGGTGCCGCGCACTTCCTGGAGCACCTGCTCTTCAAGGGCACCCACAAGCGGACCGCGCTGGAGATCTCCTCGCAGATCGAGGCGGTCGGTGGTGAGACGAACGCCTTCACCACGAAGGAATACACCTGTTACTACGCCCGCGTGCTGGACGAGGACCTGCCGCTGGCGATCGACGTGATGTGCGACCTCGTCGCCGACTCCCTGATCGAGCCGGCCGACGTGGAGACCGAGCGGGGCGTGATCCTGGAGGAGATCGCCATGCACGACGACGAGCCCGGTGACGAGGTGCACGACCTCTTCGCCCGGGCCGTCTACGGCGACCACCCGCTGGGTCGGCTGATCTCCGGTACCGAGGAGACCGTCACGCCGATGACCCGCCGGCAGATCCAGAGTTTCTACCGGAACCGCTACACCGCCCCGCAGATCGTCATCGCCGCCGCCGGCAACCTCGATCACGCCGCCGTGGTCAAGCTGGTCCGCCAGGCCGTGCGCGGCACGCCGCTGGACAGCGACCCGGCCGCGCCGGCCACGCACCGCGCGGCCACCCCGGCGGTACGCACCAAGCCGGCCGCCACCCTGGTCGAGCCGAAGGAGACCGAGCAGGCGCACGTCATCCTCGGCTGCCCCGGCATCGACCGCACCGACGACCGGCGCTTCGCCCTCGGGGTGCTCAACAATGTGCTCGGCGGCGGCATGTCCAGCCGGCTCTTCCAGGAGATCCGGGAGCAGCGCGGCCTCGCGTACTCGGTCTACTCCTACGCCAGCCAGTACGCCGACAGCGGCCTGTTCGCCGTCTACGCCGGCTGCGCGCCGGGCAAGGTGGACGAGGTGCTGGCGTTGACCCGCGCCGAGCTGGCCCGGGTGGCCGCCGACGGGTTGACCGAGGCCGAGGTGGCCCGGGGCAAGGGCATGAGCAAGGGTTCGTTCGTGCTGGGCCTCGAGGACACCGGCTCGCGGATGAGTCGACTGGCCAAGGGGGAGCTGCTCTACGGCGACCTGATGCCGGTGGACGAGCTGCTCCGCCGGGTCGACGGGGTCACCGTCGAGGACGTCAACGTCCTCGCCGCGGAGCTGCTGAGCCGCCCGATGTCGCTGGCCGTCGTCGGCCCGTTCGGCGAGGGCGACTTCTCCGGCTGACCGCCTCCGCCTGACCCGCCGCGTCCCGATTGGGATAGGTTGTGCCCCGTGACTGACGAGCAGGGGAAGACCCGGGTCGGCGTGTTCGGTGCCCGTGGTCGGATGGGCGTCGAGGTCTGCAAGGCCGTCGACTCCGCTGGCGATCTCGAACTGGCCGCAGCGATCGACCAGGGCGACGGCCTCGACGCCGCGTCCGCCGCCCAGGTGGTCGTCGACTTCACGACGCCGGACGTGGTCATGGACAACCTCCGGTGGGCCATCGGTCAGGGCATCCACGCGGTCGTCGGCACCACCGGCTTCACCGAGCAGCGGCTCGATCAGGTACGCGGCTGGCTGGCCGACCGGCCCGAGGTGGGCGTCGTCATCGCCCCGAACTTCGGCATCGGCGCGGTGCTGATGATGCAGTTCGCCGCGCGGGCCGCCCGGCACTTCGAGTCGGTCGAGATCATCGAGCAGCACCACCCGCGCAAGTTGGACGCCCCGAGTGGCACCGCCACCCACACCGCCCGGCAGATCGCCCGGGCCCGCGCCGAGGCGGGCCTCGGCCCGGTTCCGGACGCGACGAAAGACGAGGTGCCGGGCGCGCGCGGCGCCGACATCGACGGGGTACGGGTGCACGCCGTACGCGCCACCGGGCTGGTCGCCCACCAGGAGGTGCTGTTCGGCGGCACCGGCGAGACGTTGACGATCCGGCACGACTCGTACGACCGGGTGTCGTTCATGCCCGGCGTACTGCTGGCCGTAAGAGCGGTACGAACCCGCCCCGGCCTCACCATCGGCCTAGACCCCCTCCTCGACTGACCCCGCCCGCCCCCCCGCCCCGCCCCGCCGCCCTCGCGATCTTGCAGTTTCTGTCGCGACAAAGACGGCAATCCCGCCCATCTCGGCAACACAAACTGCAAGATCGCGGGGACTGCGCGGACCTCGCGTTTCCGCAGAAGGGGCAGGTATGGAGCTTTCGCCCACCACTACTCCATGATCGACGGGCCGGGGGCGGGGCGGGGTGGGGTGGGCGGGGTCAGTGGGAGGGGGGGTGGGGTTGGGGTTTTTGGGGTGCGTTGGGTGGGGATCGTGGGGGTCAGCGGGGTGGGCAGGCCGATCACCTCGGTTTTTCCGGTGTGGTCGACCGTGACGCTCACCGGTTCGCCGGCTACCCGGAGGTTGGTGGCGCTCACCGCGCCGAGTTCGGGGCCGGCCAGCGGGGTCAGTCGGACCGTGCCACCGGGCACGTCCGGGTAGAGGCCCGTCGCGGCCTGGAGCAGCAGGACCGCTCCCGCCGCGGACCACGCCTGGGGACGGCAGGCCGCCGGGTACGGCACCGGGCGGGCCAGCAGCGCCCGGTCGTCGCCGCCGTACAGCTCGGGCATCCGGTAGTCGAACGCCTCGGCCGCCGAGAGCAGGCCCTCGGCCAGACCGAGGGCCGCCGTCCGGTGCCCGGCGCGGGCCAGCCCGGCGAGCACGATTGCGGTGTCGTGGGTCCAGACCGAACCGCAGTGGTACGACAGCGGGCTGAAGCCGGCGTCGTCGGTGGACATCGTCCGTAGCCCGAAGCCACCGGCCATGGCGTCCGTGGTGAGCAGGCGGGCGACCTGCGCCTCCTCGTCGGCGTCGAGCAGGCCGGTGCCCAGCAGGTGACCGATGTTGCTGGTCAGCGAGTCGACGGGCCGCTTGGCGCGGTCGAGGGCCAGGGCGGGCTGCGGACCGTACCGGCCGTCGACCCAGAAGCTCTCCCGGAACCGGCGGGCCAGGGCGGCGGCGTGTTCGCGCCACCGGTCCGCGCCCGGGCGGCCGAAGGCGTCCAACAGGGCGGCGCCGTTCACCGCCGCCTCGTGCGCGTACGCCTGCACCTCGGCCAGCACGATCGGCGCGGTGGCCAGGGTGCCGTCGTGGAAGCGTACGGCGTCCCCGGAGTCCTTCCAGCCCTGGTTGGACAGGCCGTGGCCGGTGGTGTCGACGTACTCGACGAGGCCGTCACCGTCCGGGTCGGCGTGCTCGCCGAGCCAGCGCAGCGCGGCCTCCAGGTGCGGCAGCAACGGCTCGACCTGCTCGGCGTCGAGGCCCCAGCGCCACGCGTCGTACAGCAGGTTGACCCAGAGCATGGTGGCGTCGACGGTGCCGTAGTAGGCCGGCGGGAGGTGCAGGCCGTTGCCGGGCACCGCGAACTCGTGCCGGCGCAGCTCATGCAGGATCTTGCCGGGGTCCTCGCCGGTGGCCGGGTCGTGCCGGAGGCCCTGGCGGCGGGCCAGGACGCGCAGGGTGCCGGCGGCCAGGTCGGTGCCGAGGGGCAGCATCATCCGGGCGGCCCAGAGGCTGTCCCGACCGAACAGGGTGAGGAACCAGGGGACGCCGGCGCCCAGGAAGACGTCCCCGGGAGCACCGGTCTCGGCCAGGCGGAGCCCGCGCAGGTCGTCCAGGCTGCGGTCGAGGAGCCGGACCAGCCGCCGGTCGTCGGCGGTCACCGCCGGCCGGGCCCACTCCGGCTCGCCGATCGGGCCGACCACCACGGCGCGGGGGTCCGTGACGGCCAACTGCCAGCGCAGCACCGTCTCGCCCCCCGGAGGCAGGTCGATCGGCCAGGTCAGCCGGGGCACGGTGGCTCGTTCGTCGGTGGCGAGCACGTCCGCGTCCGGGGCGGTGACGGTGACGGTGATTCCGTCGGCGGCCCAGGTGAGCTCGCCCGGCTGGCCGGTCTTGGCCTCCAGCGCGTCGGCAGCGCCACCGGACTTGACGGTTTCGATGGGTGCCAGATCGCAGGCGAGGTCGACGGTGACCGTGGCCCGTACGCCGACCGTGGCGGTGGAGACGACCCGCAGCTCCTCGGTGAGGCCGTTGCGGGTGGCCCGGCGGGAACGCTCGACGCGGACGGTGGGGTCGGGGGTGGGGTCGCCGAGCCAGCGGGCCAGCCCCACGAACCGGGCGCCGTGCGGGCCGTCCTGGCCGTGGGTCAGCCCTTCCAACTCCCGGTCGTCCACCCGTAGCTCGGCCCGGGAGAGCACCCGGGCGTCGGCGTGGAAGACCCCCTGGACGCCGGTCGGGCGGATCTGCCCGGTCGCGTCCCCCAGCGCGCTGGTCGGGGCGAGCACCACCCCCACCAACTCGTGCAGAAGGGGTTGCAGCTGGCGTTCGGTCACGGTGCGGCTCCAGATCATCGGGGTGCGGGGCGGATGTCTTGACAACGCGCCCCGGGCGGTGCAAAGTGCGAAACATTCCAGAAACTTGAACGTTCTAATCCTGCACTATCCGAATTGGATCGTTCAAGACGGCGAGAGGGATTAAGTGCCCGAAAAGGTAACCATCGCAACGGTGGCCCGGCACGCCCGCGTGAGCCGCCAGACGGTCTCCAACGTGCTCAACGCCCCGCACATCGTGCGGCAGGAGACCCGCCAGCGGGTCGAGGACGCGATCAACACGCTCGGCTACCGGGCCAACCAGGCCGCCCGGCAGATGCGCACCGGCCGGTCCCGACTCATCGCCGCCCGGATCGAACCCACCCGCGACGGCATCAACGGCTCGGTGCTCGACCGCTTCCTGCACGGGCTCACCGAGACCGCCGACGCCGCCGGCTACCGGGTGCTGCTCTACACCGCCACCGACGACGAGCGGGAGATCGCCACCTACGACGACCTGCTCGGCACGTACGAGCTGGACGCGTTCGTGCTGGTCGGCACCAAGTACGGCGACCCGCGTACCGCCTGGCTCGCCGAGCGGGAGGTGCCCTTCGTGACGTTCGGCCGGCCGTGGGACGCGCTCGACGCGCACCCGTGGGTCGACGTGGACGGCGCGGCCGGCACCGCCGCCGCCACCCGGCACCTGCTCGACGCCGGGCACCGACGGATCGCCTTCATCGGCTGGCCGGCCGGCTCCGGCGTCGGCGACGACCGACGTGCCGGCTGGCACGACACCCTGCGCGCGGCCGGTGTCGACCCGGCGGGACTGCACCGGGAGACCGAGGACGGCGTCGCCGAGGGCGAACGCCTCATGCGCGACCTGCTCGCCGCCGAGCCGCCGACCGCAGTGGTCTGCGCCAGCGACTCGCTCGCGCTCGGCGCGCTCCAGGCCGTCCGCGACCTCGACCCACCGGTGTCGGTGCTCGGCTTCGACGACACGCCCGTGGCCGCCGCCATCGGCCTGTCCAGCGTCAGCCAACCCCTCGCCGAGGCCGCCGCCCGCTGCGTGGACCTGCTCACCGGCGTCCTCGACGGCAACCAGACACCCATCCCCGTGCTGCTCGCGCCCTCGCTGGCCCTGCGGCACACCGCGTAACCCACCCCCCACCAGGAGAAACCATGGCACCCAGAACCCTCACCCGGGCAGCGGTCGCCGGCCTCACCGCCGTCGCGCTGTTCGGATCCGCGGCCTGCGGCAGCGGCTTCGACGACTCCGGCGACGCCACCCAGTCCAGCGGCCCGGCCAGCCTGCAGATCCTCATCGGCTCCTCCGGCGAGGCCGAGACCAAGGCCGTCCAGGACGCCGCCGCCAAGTGGGCCAGCAGTTCCGGCAACACCGCGACGGTCACCCCCGCGCAGGACCTCACCCAGCAGCTCGGCCAGGCCCTCGCCGGTGGCACCCCGCCGGACGTCTTCTACGTCGACGCGGCCCGCTTCGCCGACTACGCGAGCGTCGGCGCGCTGGAGCCGTACGGCGACAAGCTCTCGGACAAGGACGACTTCTACGAGAGCCTGCGCACCACGTTCACGTACGACGGCAAGCTCTACTGCGCGCCCAAGGACTTCTCCACCCTGGCCCTGCAGATCAACACCGACCTGTGGGCCAAGGCCGGGCTGACCGACGCCGACGTGCCGACCACCTGGGACCAGCTCACCGCGACCGCCCAGAAGATCAAGGCGAAGGGGCAGGTCGCGCTGGCGCTCGGCGACACCCGGGACCGGATCGGCGCCTTCCTGGTGCAGAACGGTGGCTGGCTGCTGAGCAAGGACGGCAAGCAGCCCACCGCCGACACCCCGGAGAACCTGTCGGCCCTTCAGTACGTCAATACCCTGCTCACCTCCGGCCTGGCCAAGTACCCGAAGCAGCTCGACTCGGGCTGGTCCGGCGAGGCGTTCGGCAAGGGCAAGGCCGTGATGACGATCGAGGGCAACTGGATCAAGGGCGCCATGCAGAACGACTTCCCGAACGTGAAGTACAAGGTGGTGGCGCTGCCGGCCGGCCCGAAGGGTCAGGGCACGCTCTCCTTCACGCAGTGCTGGGGCATCGCGGCGAAGAGCAGGTACAAGGACCAGGCGATCAAGTTCGTCGAGGCGATGACCAGCGGTGAGCAGCAGTTGACGTTCGCCAAGGCGGTCGGTGTCATGCCGTCCCGGCAGTCGGTGCGCGACCAGTACACGGCCGCCTCCCCGGGCGACAAGGTCTTCATCGACGGTGCCGCGTACGCCCAGGGCCCGGTGAACGCGCCGAAGATGGACAGCGTCCTCAAGGACCTCGACACCGGTCTGCAGGGCCTGGCCAACGGCGACCCGAAGACGATCCTGCAGAACTTCGACAAGAACGCCAAGGCGGCGCTCGGCGGCAGCTGACGGCTCGGCGGGGGCCCGCGGACCAGCGGGCCCCCGCCGCACGTCGGTTCGAGAGAGGAAGGGAGGGGAGATGGCAACCGAGACACTGACCGCCCGGGCAACCGCGTCCGGGGGAAGACCCCGCCGAGGTGGCGTCCGCGGCAACGAGAACCTCGCCGGCTGGCTGTTCGTCGCGCCGGTGATCGTCATCCTGGGACTGTTCCTGCTGCTGCCGATCCTGATGGCGCTCTGGGTCAGCCTGACCGACTGGAACGGCCAGGGCAGCCCGTTCACCGGCGACGTCCCGTTCGTCGGCGCGCACAACTACACCCAGCTGTTCACCGAGGACGGCCTGGCCCGGCGCGACTTCATGACCAGCATCCGCAACAACATCTACTACGTGGCCATCGTGGTGCCGACGCAGACCGTGCTCGCGCTGGGACTGGCCCTGGTCGTCAACAACCGGATGCTCAAGGGCAAGAGCTTCTTCCGCAGCGCCTTCTACTTCCCCTCGGTCACCAGCTCGGTCGCGATCAGCGTGGTGTTCCTCTTCCTGTTCGCCAACTCCGGTGCGGTGAACGCGCTGCTCGGCTTCCTCGGCATCGACGGACCGGAGTGGTTCGCCGACTCCCGGGGCGTCCTGCACCTGCTCCTCG
The DNA here is from genome assembly GCF_049315225.1 of Micromonospora sp. WMMD729. Taxonomy (NCBI): domain Bacteria; kingdom Bacillati; phylum Actinomycetota; class Actinomycetes; order Micromonosporales; family Micromonosporaceae; genus Micromonospora; species Micromonospora sp. WMMD729. Next base: position 1,335,994 of record NZ_CP186059.1, read on the forward strand.
GCGCGGTCGGCGTCGACACGCCCCCGGCGGCGCTGACCGACGGCGGCCCGTTCGGGCTGACCTGGTGGGACTGGCTGGCCGGCCCGAGCGTCGCGATGATCTCGATCATCACGCTGGTCGTCTGGACGACCTCCGGCACCTTCATGCTGATGTTCCTGGCGGGGCTCCAGAACGTCCCGGTGACCCTCGACGAGGCGAGCACCCTGGACGGCGCGTCCCGCTGGCAGCGCTTCCGGTACGTCACGCTGCCGATGATCAGGCCGACCACCTTCCTGGTGCTCACCCTCGGCCTGATCGGCTCCTGGCAGGTCTTCGACCAGGTGTACGTGATGAGCCAGGGCGACCCGGCCAAGACCACCCTCACCCCGGCGTACCTGTCGTACCGGACCGCCTTCCGGGACTTCGACTACGGCTCCGGCGCGGCGATCTCGTTCGTGTTGTTCCTGATCATCATCGTGCTCACGCTGATCCAGCGCCGCGCGCTGGCCGAGCGGGACACCGACCGGCCGCGCCGCGGCTGGCGGCGTCGGCGCGTACCGGAGAGGTCCTGAGATGGCCGTGCTCACCGACCGCCCGGCCGGGCCCGCGCGCGGCGACCAGCGCGGGGCCCGCACCCTGGCCACCCGCTTCCTGGGGTACGCGACGCTGGTCTTCTTCGGGTTGGTGTTCCTGTACCCGTTCGTCATCCAGATCGGCAACTCGCTCAAGACCGAGCCGGACGCGGCGGCCAACCCGCTCTCACCGATCCCGGACCCGCTCACCCTGGCCGGCTTCGAGCGGATCTTCGCGGGCACCAACTTCCCGCTCTGGCTGGGCAACTCGTTGCTGGTGACCGTGCTGGTCACCCTCGGGCGGGTGTTCTTCGACTCGCTCGCCGGGTACGCCCTGGCCCGGCTGCGGTTCGCCGGGCGCGGCGGGCTGTTTGCCGCCGTCATCGCGGTGATGGCGGTCCCCGGGGTGGTCCTGTTGATCCCGAAGTTCCTGGTGCTCAACCAGCTCGGCATCTACAACAGCTACGCCGGGCTCGTGGTGCCGTTGCTGGCCGACGCGGCCGGCGTGTTCATCATGAAGCAGTTCTTCGAGTCGATCCCGGTGAGTGTCGAGGAGGCCGCCCGCATCGACGGGGCGAGCATCTTCCGCACCTTCTGGTCGGTGGTGCTGCCGATGGCGAAGCCGGCCCTGATCACCCTGACCATCCTGTCGTTCCAGGGCTCCTGGAACGAGTTCCCGCACAGCCTCGTGTCGGTGCAGGACCCGGACCTGTTCACCCTGCCGCGTGGCCTCGCCGACCTGGTCAGCGGCTCACTGGGCAGCGGCACCCAGTACCCGCTGAAACTGGGCGCGGCACTGCTCGCCACCATCCCGGTGGCGATCATCTTCGTGGTGTTCCAGCGCTACTTCGTCCGCGACGCCAACGACGGTTCGGACAAGGGCTGACCGTGCCGGTGCGGCGGCCCCGAGCCGCCGCACCGGTTCACTCGCTCTTCTCGGCCGGTACGGCCACGTGCAGGCGCACCTGAGGCACCAGCATGTCGTCGACGTCCAGCGCCCGGGCCGCGCCGTCAGGCTCCCAACCGGTGCTGGTGAGGAACGTCCGGGTCGCCTCGTCGCCGTCGAACGCCCAGGCCACCGCCCGACTCATCCCGTCCTCGCGCCACAGGTCGACAGCGGCGGCGAGCAGCCGGCTGCCGTGCCCCCGCCGACCCCAGCGCGGCTCGACCAGCAGGTCGGTCACCGCCGCCACGTCCCGGCCCAGGGCGTCGGCCGGCTCGCCCGGGGCCAGGGCCTCGCCGTCGGCCGGGCCGGAGGCGGCGAACCCCACCAGATACGATTGCTCGGCCTGTTCGACGGCGACCAGCACCCGGTGCGCGCCCGAGGGCGGCTCCAGCACCGCGGCGCTCCACCGCCGGGCGAGGAACGCCTCGTCCAGGTTGTCGAGCACGTGCCGGGGCAGGATCCGGCGGTACGCGACCCGCCAGGTCGCGAGCTGGATGCGTGCGATCTCGCCGGCGTCCTCGGGACGCGCCGGGCGGACGTACCCGAGAGCCATGGGACGGAAGCCTACGCAGGGCGAGGGAGGCGACGGTGGCGCAGGGTGCCAAACGGACGACCGCGCAGGTCGTGGGGGTGGTGGTGCTCGCCGCTGCGGTCGCCGCGTTCCTCGCCGTCGCTGCCGTACGGCACGGCTTCTTCGACCTGAAGGTCTACTACGGCGCGTTGACGTGGTGGGTGCACGACGGCGGGGAGATCTACGACTACCTCAAGCCCAACACCCAGTACGGCTTCACCTACCCGCCGTTCGCCGCGCTGGTCATGCTGCCGATGGCGTACCTGCCGTGGACGGCCGCGATCGTGGTGAGCGTGCTCGCCAGCGTGGTCACCACGACGGTGCTGATCTGGTGGCTGGTCGACCCGATCGCCCGCCGCGCCGGCTGGACCCGGTGGTTCGCGCTCGCCGTCGCGCTCTGCCTGACCGCCGCGTTCGAGCCGATGCGCGAGACGGTCAACTTCGGCCAGGTCAACACACTGCTGCTCTTCCTGGTCGCGGTGGACCTGCTCCGGCTCCTGCCGTCCGGCAACCGGTGGGCGGGCGTGGGCATCGGCCTGGCCACCGCGATCAAGCTGACCCCGGGCATCTTCATCGTCTACCTGCTGGTCACCGGGCGCTGGCGTGCGGCGCTCACCGCCAGCGGTGCCGCCGCCGGGGTGACCGTGCTGGCCGGCGCGCTCTTCCCGGACGCCTCCCGGGAGTTCTGGACCGAGGCGCTGTGGAACACCGGGCGGGTCGGCGAGCTGTCCTTCGTCTCCAACCAGTCGCTGCGCGGCGTGGTCGCCCGCCTCGACCCGCAACACCCGAGCACCCTGCTCTGGCTGCTGCTGGTGCTCGGCACCCTGGCGCTCTGGGCTTGGCGGTCCCGCGCGGCCGTCGCGGCCGGCGACGAGGCGACCGGCCTGGCCCTGACCGGCGCGGTGATGTGCCTGATCAGCCCGGTCACCTGGGTACACCACCTGGTCTGGCTGCTGCCCGCGCTGATCCTGCTGGTGGACAACGCGATGGCCGCGCCGGCCGGCCGCCGCCGGCGCGTCCTGCTGATCGCCGCGATCATCGGGTACGCGCTGCTGATCAGTCGGACCGTCTGGTTCTGGGAGAAGGACTTCACCGGCGTCGACGGCTTCCTCGGCAGCAACGCGTACGTCTGGATCAGCTTGGCCCTGCTGGCCTTCCTGCCGATCCGCCGGTGGCTGACGCCGGGCGGGTCACTCGTCGAGGCGTCCGGCGTACCGCAGCTCGACGAGCCCGACCGGCCCGCGCCCGCCGGCGAGCGGCACCTGGTAGGTCGACCGCTCACCGTCCGGTGACAGCCCGGCCCGCTCCCAGAACCGGCGGGCCCGACCGTTGTCGGCCAGCACCCACAGCCGGTAGCCGGTCCAGCCCCGCTCGCTGAGCCCGGCGCGGGCGGCCGCGAACAGCGCGGTGGCCGTCCCGTCGCCCCAGAACGCCGGCTCGACGTAGAGCGCCAGCACCTCGCCGACGCTCGGGTCCAGGTCGTCCCGGTCCTGGTTGCGGCGGTACGGCCCGAAGGTGGTGAAGCCGACGGCCAGCCCGTCCACCTCGCCGAGCAGGGTGGTGAACGGGTGCTCGGGATCGGCGGTGCCCACCTCGCGGCGGCGCTGCGCCCAGGCCGCCACGTTGAGCCGACCGAGCACCTCGTCCGGCATGACACCGGCGTAGCCCGACTGCCAGCCGTGCACGTGCACCCGGGCGATCGCCTCGGCGTCGTCCGGCTCCTCCCGGCGGATGGTCAGCATTGCACCGTTCTATGCCCCCGTGACGGTCGGAGTCCAGCTTCCCGCACCGGCGTCGTACCGATGATTTATCGTCGCCGACGATGGCCGCACCGGAATCACTCTCGCTCGCCCAGGCCCGGCGGGTGGCGCTCGCCGCCCAGGGCTTCGCCGACCCGCCGCCGACCGGCGTGCCCACCCGTCGGCACCTGCGCCGCGTCCTCGACCGGGTCGCCCTGATCCAGATGGACTCGGTGAACGTGCTGCAACGGGCGCACTACCTGCCGCTCTACAGTCGACTCGGTCCGTACCCGACGACCCTGCTGGACAATGCCGCCTACCGCCGCCCCCGGGAGCTGTTCGAGTACTGGGGCCACGAGGCGTCCCTCGTCCCGGTCGGGCTGCACCCGCTGCTGCGCTGGCGGATGGCCCGGGCCCACAGCGAGGCATGGGGTGGCATGCGGCGCATCGCCCAGGAGCAGCCGGACCTGGTGGCCTGGGTCCGCAGCGAGGTGGCCGCCCGAGGGCCGTTGACCGCCGCCGAGATCGAGCATGACGCGCCCCGGCAGACCGGCAACTGGGGGTGGAACTGGTCGGCGGTCAAGCAGGCGCTGGAGTTCCTGTTCTGGGCCGGCGAGGTGACCGCCGCCGAGCGCAGCACCTCCTTCGCTCGCCGCTACGACCTGCCGGAGCGGGTGCTGCCGGCGGCCGCGCTCGCCGCGCCCACCCCGACCGACGCCGAGGCGTACCGCGCTCTGGTGGCCCTGGCCGCGCGGTCGCTCGGGGTGGCCGCCGAGCCGGAGCTGCGCGACTACTTCCGGCTGCCGGTCGCCGGCGCCCGCCAGGCGGTCGCCGAGCTGGCCGAGGCCGGCGAGCTGCTGCCGGTCACCGTGGCGGGCTGGCGGCAGCCGGCCTGGCTGCACACCTCCGCCCGGCTGCCTCGCTGGGTACGCGGCAACACGCTGGTCAGCCCCTTCGACCCGCTGATCTGGGAACGGGCCCGCACCGAGCGGCTGTTCGACTTCACCTACCGGATCGAAATCTACGTCCCGGCGCCGCAGCGGGTGTACGGCTACTACGTGCTGCCGTTCCTGCAGGGCGACCGGTTCACCGCCCGGGTCGACCTGAAGGCCGACCGCAAGGCCGGGGTGCTGCTGGTGCCGGCCGCCTGGCTCGAGCCGGGGGCCGACGCGGGGGAGACCGCCGTGGCGCTCGCCGCCGAGCTGTACCGGCTGGCCGGCTGGCTCGGGCTGGACGCGGTCGCGCCGCCCGCCGCCGGCGACCTGGCCGGTCCGCTCACGGCCGCCCTGGCGAGCGTGTCGGGTGTACCGTGAACGCGTGACGAGCGCTCCCGGACCGGTCGACCAGTCACCGCCCGCCGCCGGTTGGTCGGCGGGTCCGCCGGATGGCTACCACTACCCGGCGCCCGAGCCGGACCGGCTCACCCGACTCGTGCTTCGCATCCACGCACGCTCGCCGCGCTGGGCCGTGCCGCTGGCCGCGGTCGGCTGCGTCGGGCTCGGCATGGCGTACGCCCTGGTGAGCAACCCGACCCACGCCGACCCGGACGCCGCGCCCACCTGCATCCTCAAGCTGACCACCGGGCTCGACTGCCCGGGCTGCGGCGGCACCCGCGCACTCTGGTACGTGCTGCACGCCGACCTGCCGGCCGCCGCCCGCCACCACTTCATGTTCGTCTTCTCGCTGCCCTTCCTGGCGTACCTCTTCGTGGCCTGGGCGGGCAACCAGGCGTTCGGCTGGCGGCTGCCCGAGCTGCGGATCAGCCCCAAGGTCATCGGCGGCTTCATGGCCGCGTGGCTGGCGTTCACGGTGGTGCGCAACCTGCCCTGGGCGCCGTTCACCTCGCTCTACGTCTGACCGGCTGCTCTACGTCTGGCCGCGCTGCTCTACGTCTGGCGGGTGCTGCTGTACGTCTGGCGGGTGCTGCCGCCTGACGCGACCCGACCCGACCTATGCCTGCTCCCCAGGGGGCAGGACCTGGTGGCGTCCCCCTGTCGAGCTGCCCCAGATGTGGGGCGCCAGAGGACGTCAGGGGCGGCACCACAGGCGTGGACGAGCGCGTCGCGGGCGGGCGCGGCGTCGACGCTGGGGGTGTAGGTCGGCGTTGTCGAGCCGGTGCGTTGCCGCTCCAGCGTGTTGTCGGGCCGGTGTGTTGTCGGGCCGGTGTGTTGTCGAGCCGGTGCGTTGCCGCTCCAGCGTGTTGTCGGGCCGGTGTGTTGTCGGGCCGGTGTGTTGTCGGGCCGGTGCGCTGTCGCTCCAGCGCGTTGTGGGCCCGGTGCGGTGGGCCCGGTGCGCTGGCGGGCACCGGTTCGCTCGGCGGGAGGAAGCCCTTGCCCGCGTGGCTCCTGCCCCACATCTGGGGCAGCTCGACAGGCCACGAGGGAGACCCACGGACCGGCGGAGCCCGAGCACGGCTGTCGAGATCTTGAACACCGACAGGCCCCCGGTGATTCGGGAACGGGCCGCCGGCCACTACAGTCCCAGGCATGCCGGAGATGGTGCAGCCCCAGGTCAAGTTGATCGCGTGGACCCAGTTCGCGGCCCCGGACGACGTGCCGTGGTCGACCGACGCCGAGGGCGGCCAGGCGCTCGCCGAGTTCGCCGGGCGGGCCTGCTACCAGTCGTGGAAGAAGCCGAACCCGGCCACCGCCACCAACGCCGGCTACCTCGCGCACATCCTCGAGGTGGGCCACTTGAGCGTGCTGGAGCACGGCTCGGTCACCTTCTACTTCACCGGGGTGTCCCGCTCCTTCACCCACGAGCTGATCCGGCACCGGCACTTCTCGTACTCCCAGCTCTCCCAGCGCTACGTCCCCGAGCGGGACGCGGCCATGGTCGAGCCGGCGGTCATCGCTGACGACCCGGAGCTGCACAAGAAGTTCGTCGAGGCCGCCGAGGCGAGCGTGCGGGCGTACACGGAGTTGTTGGAGGGCCTGGAGCAGCGCTTCTCCGACGAGCCGAACCCGACGCTGCGCCGCAAGCAGGCGCGGCAGGCGGCCCGGGCGGTGCTGCCGAACGCCACCGAGACCCGGATCGTGGTCACCGGCAACTACCGGGCCTGGCGGCACTTCATCGCGATGCGGGCCACCGAGCACGCCGACGTGGAGATCCGTGAGCTGGCCGTGGAGTGCCTGCGTCAGCTCCAGGGCGTCGCCCCGAACGTCTTCGCCGACTTCGTGATCTCCACCCTGCCGGACGGCACCGAGGTGGCGGCCAGCCCGCACGAGGCCTCCTGAGCCCTTCCCCGGCGGGCTCCGGCCGGTCGTCCGCTAGGTTGGAGGGTATGACGCAGGACCACCCCGACGCCGCAGCCCGACCGGTGTCCCGCCCCTTCGGACGGGTGCTCACGGCCATGGTGAGCCCGTTCACCGCCGACGGCTCACTCGACCTCGACGGCGCCGCCCGACTGGCGAGCTACCTGGTCGACGAACAGGGCAACGACGCGCTGGTGGTCAACGGCACCACCGGCGAGTCGCCGACCACCACCGACGCGGAGAAGGAGAACCTGATCCGCGCCGTGGTCGAGGCCGTCGGTGACCGGGCCCGGGTGGTGGCCGGTGTCGGCACCAACGACACCCGACACACCATCGAGCTGGCTGCCGCCGCCGAGAAGGCCGGCGCGCACGGCCTGCTGGTGGTCACGCCGTACTACAACAAGCCGCCGCAGAGCGGACTGCTGCGGCACTTCACCGCCGTGGCCGACGCCAGCGGACTCCCGGTGATGCTCTACGACATCCCGCACCGCTCCGGCGTGCCGATCGACACCGAGACACTGGTCCGGCTCGCCGACCACGGCCGCATCGTCGCGGTCAAGGACGCCAAGGGCGACCTGACCGCCACCAGCTGGGTGACCAGCCGGACCGGCCTCGCCTACTACAGCGGCGAGGACGCGCTCACCCTGCCGGCCCTGGCCGTCGGATGCGTGGGCGTGGTCGGCACCTCCACGCACTTCACCGGGGCGCTGACCGCACAGATGATCGAGGCGTACGACGCGGGGGACATGCCCACCGCGCTGGCCCTGCACCGGCGGCTGCTGCCGCTGTTCACCGGCATCTTCCGTACGCAGGGCACCATCCTGGTGAAGGCCGGCCTGGCGTCGCTGGGCCTGCCGGCCGGCCCGGTGCGACCCCCGCTCGTGGACGCCACCAACGACGAGATCGCCCAGTTGCGCGCGGACTCCGCGGCAGCGGGCCTGGAGCTACCCGAATGATCGAACGACACGACGGGCGCCGGGTGACGGCGTCGCAGAATGAGGTGGACGCGTGACCGAGGCGCACATCGAGGCGGAACTACCCCCGCCGCTGCCGGAAGGTGGCCTGCGGATCATCCCGCTCGGCGGGCTCGGCGCCATCGGTCGGAACATGACCGTCTTCGAGTACGACGGCAAGTTGCTGATCGTGGACTGCGGGGTGCTCTTCCCCGACGTCGAGCAGCCGGGCGTGGATCTGATCCTGCCCGACTTCGGCCCGATCCTGGACCGGCTGGCCGACGTCCAGGCGATCGTACTCACCCACGGCCACGAGGACCACATCGGCGCGGTGCCGTACCTGCTCGCCCACAAGCCCGACATCCCGCTGGTCGGCTCGCAGTTCACCCTCGCCCTGGTCGAGGCGAAGCTGGCCGAGCGGCGGATCCAGCCGTACACGCTGACCGTGCGTGAGGGCGGCCGGGAGCGGCTCGGACCGTTCGAGTGCGAGTTCTTCGCGGTCAACCACTCCATCCCGGACGCGCTCGCGGTCGCCATCCGGACCCCGGCGGGTCTGGTGCTGCACACCGGCGACTTCAAGATGGACCAGCTCCCGCTGGACGGCCGGATCACCGACCTGGCCGGCTTCGCCCGGCTCGGCGCCGAAGGCGTCGACCTGCTGCTCTCCGACTCCACCAACGCGGAGATCCCCGGCTTCGTCACCCCGGAGCGGGAGATCGGGCCGGTGCTCGACTCGATCTTCGCGAAGGCCAAGGGCCGGATCATCGTGGCCTCGTTCGCCTCGCACGTGCACCGGGTGCAGCAGGTGTTCGACTCCGCCGCCGAACACGGCCGCAAGGTCGCCCTGATCGGCCGGTCCATGGTCCGCAACATGGGCATCGCCCGCGACCTGGGCCTGCTCAACATCCCGGCCGGCCTGGTCATCGGGATCGAGGAGGCGACCACGCTGCCTCCGGACCAGATCGTGCTGATGTCCACCGGCTCGCAGGGTGAGCCGATGAGCGCGCTCGGCCGGATGGCCAGCGGCGATCACCGGCACATCACCATCGCGCCCGGCGACACCGTCGTGCTGGCGTCGTCGCTGGTGCCGGGCAACGAGACCTCGGTCTACCGGGTCATCAACCGGCTCGCCCGCGCCGGGGCGGTGGTCGTGCACAAGGACGTCGCGAAGGTGCACGTCTCTGGGCACGCGCCGGCCGGTGAACTGCTCTACCTGCTCAACGTGGTTCGACCCAGCAACCTGATGCCGGTGCACGGCGAATGGCGGCACCTGCGCGCACACGCCCGGCTCGGCATCGAGTCCGGTGTCGCCCCCGACCGGGTGGTGATCTGCGAGGACGGCGACGTCGTCGACCTGGTCGAGGGCCGCGCCAGCCTGGTCGGGCACGTCAAGAGCCGGTACGTCTACGTCGACGGCCTCGCCGTCGGTGACGTCAGCGAGTCGCTGCTCACCGAACGGCGCATCCTCGGCGACGGCGGGTTCATCGCCACCACCGTTGTCGTCGACTCGGTCACCGGCAAGGTGGTCGCCGGTCCGACGCTGTCGGCGAAGGGCTTCTCCGAGGACCCGGAGGCGTTCAACCCGGTGATCCCGCTGGTGACCGAAGCGCTCAACCGCGCCGCCTCGGACGGCATCACCGACCCGCACCAGCTCCAGCAGATCGTCCGGCGGACCGTGGGGCGGTGGGTCAACGACGCGTACCGGCGGCGGCCGATGATCGTGCCCACCGTCGTCGAGGTCTGACGCACGCGTGACCGGGCCGGTCGCCGACGTCCCCCGTGGATGTCGGTGACCGGCCCGGAGCCTGTTCCGGCTCAGCTCCGCGACAGCCGCCGCCGCAGCACCAGCAGGCCGGCCCCGAGGGCCAGCAACGCCGCGCCGACGAGGGCGTACGCGCCGCCGGACGGCCCGGTGCGGGGGAGTTGCGCCGCGTCGGGGGTGGACGAGGTCGCGGTGGCGGTCGGGCTCGCGGTGGCGGTCGGGCTCGGCGTGACCGCCGGACCGGTGGGCGGCGGCGTGGTGGCGTCACCGGCACCCGATCCGCCCGAGCCGTTCAGGCGGAGCGTCGACGCGGTGTCCTTGTTCGTGTAGCGGTTGGTGGGGGCGAGCGACACCTGCACGTTCTTCGTGCCCCCGGTGACCGTCAGCCGTACGTCGAAGCTGTCGGTGACGCCGTCGCCGAGCACGTTCGGCCGCACGATCTCGCAGGCGACACCGACCATCCGGCCACGGTCCGCGCAGGTCGGTGCGGCCACCCGCACACCGGCCGGGGTGGTGATGAACAACGAGTAACCGCCGATGTCGAAGGTGCCGCTGTTGGTGACCCGCACCCGCACCGTCGTCGTCCCGTTGGCGACCGGGTCGGCGGTGGCCCGCAACCGCAATGAGGTGCGGTCCGGCCAGTTGACCCGGAAGTCGGTGAACCTGTCGGTGACCCCGGCGGCGTCCCGGCCGGCGACGGCGCCCCACGCCTGCACCCCGAAGACCGGCTCCGAAGCCGACGAGCCGATCGTCAACCGGTACACCCGCTCGCCCCCGGCGGGCAGTTCCGCACCGCCGCAGAGCCAGGTACGCGGCGTGCCCCGGACGATCTCACAGTCCTCGCCCCGGAGCAGGTCGACGTCGACCGGGAGGCGCAGCACGAAGAAGCCCTTCGCGGTGGCGCTGCCGGTGTTCCTGACGCTGACCTCCAGCGGGCCGGAGGGCGCCCACGGGTCCCCGCCGAGGAAGACGATGTCGCCCCGAGCGGTGATCGTGGGTGCGGCGCTCGCGGTTGGCGCGGCGAGGGCCGGTGCGGCGGCCGGCGCGGCGACGGCCGGTCCGGCGAGGACGGGTACGAAGAGCAGGGCAGCGGCGAGGAGGCCGGAGCTGAGCAGGCGGTTCATGACGACTCCCGGGGTTCGCGGTCGGTGATGGCCGTAGCACATCTCCGCGGCGCGTCCGGTTGCGTGTTGTCGGATGTCGCACAGTCGCGCCCCGGCCTGCAACCAACTGCCCTGTTCGCGACCTAGACGAGTAAGTCCGAAGTTTGGGTCAGTGGTCGTAGGCGATCAGGGATCTGGTCACGGGCTGCCCGGTGGTCCGGTTGTGCCAGATCGCGGCGGTCATCGCGAGGAGCCGCTGGGCGACTCGGGCGGCTACCCCTTCGATACTCCGGCCGCCGTGTAACTCAAGGTCGAGTTGGCCCTTCAACGTGTCGTTGACCGACTCGATGAGCTGACGAATGGGCTTGAGTAGGTGTTCGTCCGGGCGTGGGGTGCGGTTGCGGTACGACGGTCTGAGCAATCGCACCCCACGCTCTGCCAGCCACCGGTCCAACTCGGCGGAGACGTACCCCTTGTCCGCCACGATCAGCAGGCCCGGACGGTCGGTGACGAGGTCCGGATCATGATCGAGGACCGCGGTCAGCACCTCCCGCTCGTCGACCTTCGGGGTGCCGAGCGCCCACGCGATGGGCAGACCTGACGGGGTGCAGATGAGATGCAGCCGCAGGCCCCAGAAGAACCTCGAGTGCGAGGCGCAGTAGCCGTACCCGGCCCACCCCGCCAGATCGGAGCGTTTCACCGTCGGCCTGGACCGGCCGCATTCCACCGGTGTGGAGTCGATGACCCAGGTCGTGTCGGACCACAGGTCGGTGTCCTCGGCGACCGCCCGAATGGCACGCTTGAGCAGCGGCAACGCCGCCCTCAACCGCTTGTTGTAACCGGACTGTCCAGGCAGGTACGGGAACGCCCCGGGCAGATGCCCGGGGACGAACCGAAGCCAACGGGCCTCGGAACGCACCCCGAGCAGCGCCTGCGCGACGGCCAGGGTCAGCAACTCCGCGTCGGAGAGCTTCGGTGGCCTACCCGTCCGGCGAGGACGCCCGAGCCAGTCGTCGATCTTCACGTACAGTGCGGTCAGAAGGGTGTTGAGGTCTGTCGTCACAAACGGATCTTCAACACCCTTCGTCTATACCCACACCCCGGGGTCGTTAGGACTTACTCGTCTAGGGGAGCGCGGCGACGGCCTCGGCGTAGGCGACGCCGGTGGCGATGGCGGCGTCCACCAGCACGGTGAGTTGCTCCGGGGCCACCCCGTACGCCAGGTCGGTGGCGACGTCGCCGGCCAGCACCAGCTCCCCGCCGAGGTCGTGCGCGTACGCCTTGGGCAGCAGCCGGTCGTGGTTCCAGGCGTTGCAGAAGGCGTACGCCTCGGCGCGGCGGGTCGCCGGCAGCCGGCGGGCGGCCATGGCGCGGGCGTGCAGCACCTCGCCGCGTTCACCGGCCCGCCGGAACTGAATCACCACGTCGCCCCACCGGCCGACCACGGTGGCGCCCTCGTCCACGACGTACCGGTCTCCGCGTCGGTCCAGGGCGGCGGTGATCATGCCGATGGTCAGCGTGGACAGCTCGTGCTCGTCGTCAGCGTCGGGCACGGAGTCGTCCCCGTCGGACGCGGAGTCGTCGTCGGTGGGCTCGTCGTCGCTGGGCAGGGGCACCGGCGTCGCCACCGGACGTTCGGCCAGCCACGCGGCCATCCGGCCCAGCTGGTGACCGGAGCCGTTGCGGGCGTCGAAGCTGCCGGCCAGCTCGTTGGCGGTGGCGAGCAGGAGGGCGCCGAGGGTGGCGACATCCAGGTCGGTGGCCGGTCGTCCGCCGTGCGCCGGCCGGTGCACCGTGCGGACGCCGAGACCGGCCTCGACGGCCAGCGTGCAGACCAGCGCGCCGGCGGCGGCGAACTCCATCGCGGCGAGGTCGTCGGTGGGCCGGTCCAGTCGGGGTAACTGCTCGGCCAGGATGGCCAGGCCACGGTCCAGGTGCCCGCCCAGGGCGCAGAACCGCAGGTGCGCGGCGAGGTACGGGAACGCCGCGGGTTCGCGCCGGTGCCGCCGGTACGCCCGGACGTGCGCCGCGGCGGCCCGCTCCGGCTCACCGAGGCGCAGCTCGGGCAGCAGCCCGGCCACGAGCGAACGCTCGGGCTGGTCCGTGCAGTCCGCCGCCGCGTCGGTGGGCCCGGCCAGTTCGTCGAGCGCGGCCCGCCACGCACCCCAGCCGGCGAGCAGCTCGGCCCGGCGGGCCGGGGCGCAGCCCGGGCACCCACCGGACGGCCCGGCGGTCGTCCCCGCCCACCGCTGGTACCAGTGCCGGGCGGTGGGTTCGTCACCGAGGTGGTCGGCCATCCGGCAGCGCAGCTCGGCGACGGTCGACGCGTCGGGACCGTCCGACCCGATCCGGTGCGCCAGGTCGTCCAGCAGGGACCGGGTCTGGTCCAGTCCCACCCGGGGGGTGCCGAACAGCGCCTCCACGGCGTACCGCTGCAGGCGCAGCAGCAGCCGGTCCTCGTCCTCGGTGAGCAGCTCGGGCCGGTAGTCGGCGGCGGCCCGGCACCGGCGTACCGGCTCGACCAGACGCCACCGTTCCCCGTGCAGCAGGTACGCCTCGACGAGCGCGAACCGGGCGTCCAGGGCCGACCGGAGGTCCCCGGCGGTGTCGGCCCGCTCGGCGAGGCGTTCGAGGACGAGGAGCCGATCCGGCCCGTCGGGCAGGTCGCGTGCGTCGGCGAGCGCGTGCACCAGCGCCGGATCGCGGTGGACGGTCACGCCGGCACCGCGCCGGGCAGGCGACCGACGGCGACGGCGAGTTGGCAGCCGGTCGTGATGCCACAGTCGAGCAGCCGGTCGAGCTGGTGCGGCGTGACACCGCGCTCCAGGTCGGTGATCACCTCACCGTGGATCCGGGCCCGACCGGCGTCGTCGACGTGCACGAACGCCTTGGGCCAGAGCCGGTCGTGGTTCCACGCGTTGCAGAAGGCGTACAGGGCGGGCACCCGCTCGATCCCGAAGGTCGGCGCGACCATCGTGCGGACCTGGAGCAGCTCCCCGGCCGCGCCGAGGCGCAGGAACCAGATCAGGTTGTCGTCGAAGCGACCCACCAGGTCGCCGTCGGGCGCGCGGCCGACCGGCCGACCGCGCGCGGCGAGCACCGCGGCGACCAGCTCGCCGGTCAACGGGCGTACCGCGGCGGGGTGCCCGGCCAGCGGATCGTCCTCGAGTTCCGGCGACGCCATCGGGCATCCCTTCTGAGGCGGATATCACGACCGGCGGCGGGGTCCGTGCTGCGACGCGCGGACACGACCCGGAAAAGCGGCGATCTGCCCGGCCCCACCGTTACCGTGACTCTATGGCGGGCCGTACCTCTCAGGCGAGCCGGCGACGCGGCGCGTCGCCGCGCGGTGGCACCAACAGCCGTGCCCGTCAACCGGCGAAGAAGACCCGGGCTCCGGTACGGCGGCGCACCACACCCGCCCGTCCGGGCCCCGCCGTCTACGTGGGCCGCGCCATTGGTGCACTGTGGATGGGCGTGGCCCACGGCATGGGATGGGCCGTACGCGCCGCCGGCCGGCAGGCCGCCTCCGCCCGCGACCTGGACCCGGAGCACCGCCGCGACGGGGCCGGGCTGCTGCTGTTCGGGCTGGCCCTGCTCAGCGCCGTGGCGCTCTGGTTCTCCGGCGCGGGCCCGGTGGGCGCCCGCCTGGCCGACACGGTTCGGCTGTTCCTCGGCGCGATCTCCGTCGTGGTGCCGGTGCTGCTGATGATCGGCGCGTGGCGGCTCATGCGGCAGCCGGCCGATCCGGAGCACCGGGGCCGGGGGCTGATCGGCTGGGGCTCGCTGCTGGTGTCGACCGCCGCGCTGTTGCAGATCGGTCAGGACCCGGTGGACACCGTGGAGCGTGACTTCGCCGGTGGCCTGGTCGGCGCCGGCGTGGGCGGGTTGCTGGAACGGGCGGTCACCGCCTGGGTGGCCGTACCCCTGCTGGTCCTGCTCCTGCTCTTCGGCCTGCTCGTGGTCACGGCGACGCCGATCAACAAGATTCCCGAGCGGCTGGGCCTGCTCGCCGGTGGGCTGGTCGCGCCTCCGGAGGCCACCGAGGAGGAGGACGACGCGCCGGCCGCCCGGCCCGCGCGCAAGCGGCCGGCGAAGCGGATGCCGCCACCGATCGACCCGGACGACTTCGAGGACATCGAGGGCGCGGACCTCCAGGAGACCATGGTCCTGCCGCGCAAGGCCCCGGCGAAGGTGCCGGCCAGCCGCAAGCCGGCCGAGCCGCCCGAGCACTCGCCCGCGCCCACCCGCGCCGAGCAGCTCGCGTTGACCGGGTTGGCCGGCGACTACACCCTGCCGCCGGCCAACATGCTCAGCAGTGGGGCCGCGCCCAAGACCCGCAGCAAGGCCAACGACGAGGTGATCGCCGCGCTGACCGGCGTCTTCGACCAGTTCGACGTGGACGCCGCCGTCACCGGCTTCACCCGTGGCCCGACGGTGACCCGCTACGAGGTGGAGTTGGGGCACGGCGTCAAGGTCGAGCGGATCACCCAGCTCTCCCGGAACATCGCCTACGCGGTGAAGTCACCGGACGTACGGATCCTCAGCCCGATCCCGGGCAAGAGCGCGGTCGGCGTGGAGATCCCGAACACCGACCCGGAGAACGTGTCGCTCGGCGACGTGCTGCGCTCGCGGGCGGCGACGAGCGACCACCACCCGATGGTGGTGGCGCTCGGCAAGGACATCGAGGGCGGCTACGTGGTGGCCAATCTCGCCAAGATGCCGCACATCCTCATCGCCGGTGCCACCGGTGCGGGCAAGTCGTCCTGCCTGAACTCGCTGCTGGTGTCCATCCTCACCCGGGCCACCCCGGACGAGGTGCGGCTGCTGCTGATCGACCCGAAGCGGGTCGAGATGACCGGCTACGAGGGAATCCCGCACCTGGTCACGCCGATCGTGACGAACGCCAAGAAGGCGGCGGACTCGCTGGACTGGGTCGTGCGCGAGATGGACATGCGCTACGACGACCTCGCGGCCAACGGGGTCCGGCACATCGACGACTTCAACCGCAAGGTCCGCAACGGGGAGATCAAGGCGCCGCCGGGCAGCGAGCGGGAGATGCGCCCGTACCCGTACCTGCTGGTGATCGTGGACGAGCTGGCCGACCTGATGATGGTCGCGCCGCGTGACGTGGAGGATTCGGTCGTCCGGATCACGCAGTTGGCGCGGGCCGCCGGCATCCACCTCGTGCTGGCCACCCAGCGGCCCTCGGTCGACGTGGTGACCGGTCTGATCAAGGCGAACGTGCCGTCCCGGCTGGCGTTCGCCACCTCGTCCCTCGCGGACTCGCGGGTCATCCTCGACCAGCCGGGCGCGGAGAAGCTGCTCGGCCGGGGCGACGGGCTCTTCCTGCCGATGGGTGCCTCCAAGCCGGTCCGCATCCAGGGGGCCTGGGTCACCGAGCGCGAGATCAGCGACGTGGTGAAGTTCTGCAAGGACCAGCGGGAGCCGGAGTTCCGCCCGGACGTGCTGACTCCCGCGCAGGACAACAAGAAGAAGATCGACGAGGACATCGGCGACGACCTCGACCTGCTGGTGCAGGCCGTGGAGCTGGTGGTCACCTCACAGTTCGGCTCCACCTCGATGCTCCAGCGCAAGCTGCGGGTCG
This sequence comes from Micromonospora sp. WMMD729, assembly GCF_049315225.1. Taxonomy (NCBI): domain Bacteria; kingdom Bacillati; phylum Actinomycetota; class Actinomycetes; order Micromonosporales; family Micromonosporaceae; genus Micromonospora; species Micromonospora sp. WMMD729. The sequence goes on from NZ_CP186059.1 coordinate 1,352,481, forward strand.
GCTTCGCCAAGGCGGGCCGCCTGATGGACCTCATGGAGACCCGCGGCGTGGTCGGGCCGTCCGAGGGGTCGAAGGCGCGCGACGTGCTGGTCAAGCCGGACGAGCTGGAGGAGGTCCTGACCGGCCTGCGCGGCGACGTGGACTGACCACACCCGACCCCGGACACACGACGGGCCCGCCGGTATCCGGCGGGCCCGTGTCGGAGTGCGGTCAGTTGTTGATCAGCGCACCGATGATCACCAGGCTGATGATCGCGGCGACGACGCTGGCCACGGCGGCGTACCAGCCCAGCGGCTTGTCACCGAGCACCGCGCCGACGACGCCGGCGATCACGCCGAGCACGCCGAAGATGATCGGGTTGAGCAACAGGGCGAGCACGGCGAAGACGAAGCCCACGATGGTGAGGATGCGGGCGGCGTTGTTACGTGGGCGGGCGGTGGTGGGGACGTCGGCCATGTCTTCCTCCGGTGTGAGAGCCTGTCGTGCCAGACCGATCAACTACCCACCGTGGACATTGGTCACGCGTACGTCTTCAGTGAAAGATCTTCAGCCCGACCACGCCGGCGACCACCAGCAGCAGGCAGAGGATCCGGGGCAGGCTCACCGACTCGCCGAGCGCCACCATGCCGACCAGCGCGGTGCCGACCGCGCCGATGCCGACCCAGACCGCGTATCCGGTGCCGACCGGGATGTCACGCAGCGCGTACGCCAGCCCGCCCATGCTCAGCACCAGGGCCAGCACGAACACCACCGACGGGAGCAGCCGGCTGAAGCCGGCGCTGCGGTCCAGGGCGATCGCCCAGGCCGTCTCCAGCAGTCCGGAGATCACCAGTACCAGCCAGGCCATCATTCACCTCACGAGGACGAGTCGGGTCTGCACACTGCCGGGGCGTCTTGGCCTGACCGGGTACGCCCACCGCTCGTCCGGAGTGACCGCCACGTCGGGCGTCACCACGGCCGACGCTAGCACCGGCCGGCGGCCCCGGGCGGTGACTCACGCCACCACGCATTGACCTCTACTTCGCTTCAACTTGCACTATGCGGGCATGGCTCTGCTCTACGCCGACCCCGAGGTCGCCGCCGCCCTGGACGCCGCCACCACCGTCGACGCCATGCGGGCCGCCCTGGTGGCCGCGTACGAGGGGCGGCTGGTCGCCCCGCCCCGGGCCGCCGCCCCGCTCGGCGGTGGGCGGATGGTGCTCACCGCCGGGCACCTGGTCGGCCACTGGTACGGCTACCGGTCGTACGACACGTTCGGCCACCCCCAGGGCGAGCAACTGGTCGTGCTGCACGACGCCGACACCGGTGCCGTCCGGGCCGTCGCCGTCGGCGAGGAGCTGGGCTCCCGTCGTACCGGTGGGCTGGGCGGCGTCGCGGTGGACGCGCTGGCCCGGCCGGACGCGGCGACCTTCGGCGTGATCGGCTCGGGGCGGCAGGCGTGGACGCAGGTGTGGGCCGCCGCGGCCGTGCGCCCGCTGCGCGAGGTGGTGGTGCACAGCCGCGCGGCGGCACGCCGGGACGCCTTCGCCGCTCGGGTACGCGCCGAACTCGGCGTGCCGGCCCGCGCGGTCGCCGACCCCGGCGCGGCCGTCACCGGCCGGGACATCGTGGTGCTCGCCACCACCAGTCCCACGCCGGTGCTGCACGCCGACCAGCTGAGCCCCGGCACGCACGTCAACACGGTCGGCTTCAAGCAGCACCACCGCAGCGAGTTCGGCACCGACCTGCTGGACGCCGCCGACCTGCTGGTCACCGACTCGCCGTCCCAGGCGGCGGACTACCAGCCACCGATGCTCGCGGCCGTCCCCCCGTACGCCGGGCGGTTGCTCGACCTGGGCGGCATCCTGGCCGGCGCGGTCCCCGGCCGGACCACGGCGGACCAGGTCTCCGTCTTCTGCTGCACCGGCCTGGCGGGTACCGAGGTCTTCCTGCTCGACGCGTTGACCCGGGTGGCGGCGGTGACGCGTTGACGGCCCGGTGACCGACGCCCCCGTGCGGAGTGACCCCGCCGACCAGCGTGCCCGCGTGCGTGGGCTACCGCGAGCGGCCCGGTACCCTCGGATGGTGTCTGCCACCTCTCCTTCCGCTTCCGACAACGCCGAGGGCCGTCGCGTCGCCCTGCTCACCCTGGGCTGTGCCCGTAACGAGGTCGACTCGGAGGAGCTGGCCGCCCGGCTGCACGCCGACGGCTGGCAGGTGAGCACCGACGGCGAGGGCGCCGACGTGGTGGTCGTCAACACCTGTGGCTTCGTGGAGAAGGCCAAGCAGGATTCGATCCAGACGCTGCTCGCCGCCGCCGGGACGGGCGCCAAGGTGGTGGCCGCCGGCTGCATGGCCGAGCGGTACGGCAAGGAGCTGGCCGACAGCCTGCCCGAGGCGCAGGCGGTGCTGAGCTTCGACGACTACCCGGACATCGCCGCCCGGCTCAACGCCGTGGTCGCCGGTGAGCAGGTCACCGCACACACCCCGCGCGACCGCCGGGAGCTGCTGCCGCTGACGCCGGTGCAGCGCCGGGACACCGCCGTCTCCCTGCCCGGGCACGGCACCGTGACCCGCGCCACCGTCGACGCGGACGAGCACACCCCGGCCCACCTGCGGCAGGTGCTGCGCCGCCGGTTGGACACCGGTCCGGTCGCCTCGTTGAAGCTGGCCAGCGGCTGTGACCGGCGCTGTGCGTTCTGCGCCATCCCGGCGTTCCGCGGGGCGTTCGTCTCGCGTACCCCGGACGAGCTGCTCGCCGAGGCGGAGTGGTTGGCCAAGACCGGCGTACGGGAGCTGGTGCTGGTCAGCGAGAACTCCACCTCGTACGGCAAGGACCTGGGCGACCCGCGCGCGCTGGAGAAGCTGCTGCCGCAGCTCGCCGCGGTGTCCGGCATCGTTCGGGTGCGGGTGAGCTACCTCCAGCCGGCCGAGACGCGGCCCGGGCTGGTCGAGGCGATCGCCACCACCGCGGGGGTGGCCCCGTACTTCGACCTGTCGTTCCAGCACTCCAGTGAGCCCGTACTGCGTCGGATGCGGCGTTTCGGCTCCACCGACCGGTTCCTGGAGCTGCTGGCCGGTGCCCGGGCGCTGGCACCGGAGGCGGGCGCGCGGAGCAACTTCATCGTCGGCTTCCCCGGCGAGACCCGTGCCGACGTGGACGAGCTGGTCCGCTTCCTCACCGAGGCCCGGCTGGACGCGATCGGCATGTTCGACTACAGCGACGAGGACGGCACCGAGGCGGCCGGGCTGCCCGGCAAGGTCTCCGCCGCGACGATCAAGCGGCGGTACGACCGGCTCAGCGCCCTCGCCGACGAGCTCTGCTCGCAGCGGGCCGAGGACCGGCTCGGCTCGACCGTCGAGGTGCTCGTCGACGCGATCGTGGACGGCGTGGTGGAGGGGCGGGCCGCGCACCAGGCGCCGGAGGTGGACGGATCGACCACCCTGGTCGCGCCGGTCGACGGCGGGGTCGACCTGGCCGCGCTGCGCCCGGGTGACCTGGTGCGGGCCACGGTGACCGGCACCGAAGGGGTGGATCTGCTCGCGGTGCCGGATGAGATGATCTCGGCGGCGCCCGGCGCGGCACGGTGACGGCGGGCCCGGACGGAGCGGGGGAGCCAGGTGGTGCGGTGCCGGGAACGCCACGGCGGCCCGAGCGGAGCGAGACGGTGACCGGGGCGACGGAGTCGACGCCGGCCCGGGTGGTCCCGCGGGTGCCCGTGCTCAACGCGGCCAACGCGCTGACCGCGTTGCGGCTGGTGCTGGTGCCGGTCTTCGCCGCCTCGGTGATCGTGTCGGGGATGACCCACGCCGGCTGGCGGATGGCGGCCTGTCTGATCTTCGCGGTGGCGTCGGCGACCGACCTGGTGGACGGCTGGATCGCCCGCCGGTTCGGGCTGGTCACCTCGGTCGGCAAGGTGGCCGACCCGATCGCCGACAAGGCGCTCACCGGCGCGGCCCTGGTGCTGTTGTCCTGGTACGACCGGCTGCCCTGGTGGGTGACGGCGCTGATCCTCGTCCGCGAGCTGGGCATCACCGGGCTGCGGTTCTGGGTGATCCGGCACGGCGTGATCGCGGCCAGCCGTGGCGGCAAGATCAAGACTGCGCTCCAGATCCTGGCCATCGCCTGGTACCTCTGGCCGATGCCGGCCGGCCTCGCCGCCGTCGGCCCCTGGATCATGGGCGCCGCCGTCCTGGTCACGGTGGCCACCGGGTTCGACTACATCCTCCAGGCCCTCCGCCTCCGCCGCCCCCGCCCCTGACCCCCTTCTGAGCCCGGTGATCATGAAGTTGTTGCCGTCCGGATCGGCGTGTCGCGGCGATAACTTCATGATCGACGGGGTTCGGCCGGGAGGGTTGGCCGGGAGGGTTGGGGGTCGGCGGGTGGGGAAGGACGGGATCATGCAGCGGGAAGAGAACGCGACGGGAAGCGCGGCGGCGGGCGTCGTGCACAGCCTGTCGCAGCGGCGCGAGACCCTCGCCACCGTCGAATCGCTCACCGGCGGGCTGCTGTCCGCGTCGATCGTGGAGATCGCCGGGGTCAGCGGCATCTACCGGGGTGGGCTGGTCGTCTACGCCACCGAGTTGAAGGCCACCCTGGCCGGCGTACCGGCCGATCTGCTGGCGGCACGCGGACCGGTCGACCCCGACGTGGCTGCGGCGCTCGCCGAGGGCGGTCGGCAGCGCTGCGGAGCGGACTGGGGGCTCGCCACCACCGGGGTCGCCGGCCCCGAGCCGCAGGACGGCAAGCCCGTCGGCCTCGTCTACGTCGCGGTGGGCGGCCCGACCGGCGTGCAGGTCCGCGAACTCCACCTCGACGGCGGGCGGGACCACGTCCGCGCGGCCGCCGTGATCGAGGCGCTGCGGCTGCTCGCCGAGCGCATCCACGCCGCCGACGAGGCAGCCATCGAGGGCCGGGAGCCGGCGCAGGCAGGCGCCCCCGCCGGCGCGGGATCCGCCGGGAACGGCCCGGAAACAGCCGGCGACGACGCCCGGGACGGTCTGGGGACGGCCGGCGCGGGGCGGCGGTGAGCCGTGCCGCCAGGATCCGACGGGCGGGGTGGGATGTCGCCGGGGCCCGCAGCGGGTACGGTTGCGGGAAGGCTCCGACGCTCGGAGTCGGCGCGGTCCGCCGCGGCCGGCTGCCTGCCGCCGGGCGTGAGGTATCCCTCAGGGGGAGGTGCGATGGTCCTGCTACGCCGGGTGATCGGTGACGCACTGCGGGCGCGCCGGCAGGGACAGCAGCGCACACTGCGTGAGGTGTCCACCGCCGCCAATGTCAGCCTCGGTTACCTCTCCGAGATCGAGCGGGGGCACAAGGAGCCGTCCAGCGAACTGCTGGCCGCGATCTGTGACGCGCTCGGCGCCCGCCTGTCCGAACTTCTCCGCGAGGTGAGCGACACCGTGGCGCTCGCCGAGCAGATGCCCGCCGGGGTGCTCGTCGGCATGCAGGACGAGCCGGCCGAGGCCGCGCCCGTCGCGCCGGCCGCCGTCCGCAAGGCCGCCAACCGGGGCGTCCGCCAGGTCACCTCCGACGGCAAGGTGGCGGTGTCGGTCCGGCAGGACTCCCCGCTGCGGGCGACGCTGCGCAGCACCCGGGTCCGGCCCACCGAGCGCGACCGGGACGTGGTCTGCGCCGCCTGAGCCCGGTGCGTCCGTTGCCCATGGGCGACGTGGCCTTCGCCGCGTAGGGTTGCCCGCAGGAGCCGACGGTGCCCGTCGTGCACCCGGTACGGATGCCGCGCTGGCGTTCGGCTGGGACGATGGAGACCGGCCGGATCGCGGTCGGTCGGCGCAATCCGGCCCGACCGCGGTGGAGCGACGCTACTGAGGGGATACCGCGGAGATGGCGAACCCGTTCGTCAAGGGCTGGAACTACCTGATGGCGCTCTTCGGCGCGAAGATCGACGAGCACGCCGACCCCAAGGTGCAGATCCAGCAGGCCATCGAGGATGCCCAGCGGCAGCACCAGGCGCTGGTCCAGCAGGCGGCGGCCGTCATCGGCAACCAGCGTCAGCTGGAGATGAAGCTGTCCCGGCAGATGTCCGAGGTCGAGCGGCTCCAGGGCAACGCCCGGCAGGCCCTGGTGCTGTCCGACCAGGCCCGCGCCAAGGGCGACGAGGCCGAGGCGGCGCGGTTCGAGCAGTCCGCCCAGGCTCTGGCCACCCAGCTGGTCTCCGCCGAGCAGGCCGCCGAGGACCTGAAGACCCTGCACGACCAGGCGCTCGGCGCGGCCGCACAGGCCCGCCGGGCGGTCGAGAACAACTCGATGATCCTCCAGCAGAAGCTCGCCGAGCGCACCAAGCTGCTCAGCCAGCTTGAACAGGCCAAGATGCAGGAGACCGTGGCCCGCTCGTTGGAGTCGATGTCGTCGCTGACCGCACCCACCAACACCCCCTCGCTGGACGAGGTGCGGGACCGCATCGAGCGGCGGTACGCCAACGCGATGGGCCGCGCCGAGCTGGCCGGCAACTCCGTCGAGGGCCGGATGCTGGAGATCCAGAAGGCGACCATCGACTCGGCCGGTTCGGCGCGGCTGGAGCAGATCCGCTCCAGCATGGCGGGGGAGCAGCTCGGCGGCACGGCGCAGCGCCCGGCGGTCCCGCAGGCCGAGCAGGCGGCCCCGGGCAGCGACCCGACCGCCGCCGCCCGGCTGGACGAGCTGCGCGCCAGCATGGCCCGCGAGCGGGGCACCGGCGACCCGACCGCCGCCGGCTGAACGACCGGTCCGAGGGGGTCTTTCGGTGGCAGACGAGCGGACGCGCTACTTCCGTCAACTGGGTCGGCTGCGCCGGTCCGCCCGACGGTGGAGCGTACTGGCCGGTGGGCTCGGCGGGGCCGCGGCGGTGCTGACGCCGTACGCCGGACTCGGTCTGCCGGACGCGGCCTGGGCCGGCGCCGCGGGCAGCGCGGTGGCGTTGGCCGCCTGGCGCTGGATCGACCTGCGGGCGCTGGCCGCCCGGCCCGCGCCCCCGGCGCTGGACCCGGCCGAGGCCGCCGCCCGGTCCCGGGCCCGGCTGGTGGCCGCCGTCGAGCGGCTCCCGGTGGGCTCCGGCGTGCTGGCCGAGGTACGCCGGGTGCGCAGCCGGGTCGCGCTGCGCGGTACCACCGCCGGGCAGCAGTGGGCGCGACTGGACCGCGCCTCGCTCACCCTGGCCGGGATGGCACCCCGGCTCACCGGGCTCGCCGAGCCGGCCGTGCGGGAGGCCGCCGACGCCGACCGGTCGCTGCGGGAACTCGCCAACCGGGTGGCCAGCGTCGAACGGGCCCTGCGGCTCGCGCCGACCGACGCCCGGGCGCCGCTGGCCGACGCGCACGCCACCCTGACCGCGCAGTTGGAGGGCGGGGTGGCCGCCTACGAGCGGTTGGTGGTCGCCGCCGCCGGCTACCTCGCCGAGGACGCCCGCCCGGAGCCCACCCACCCCGCCGCCGATCGGCTCACCGAGGCCACCGACCTGCTGCACGGCGTGGCGTCGGCCCTGGCCGAGCTGCGCGCGGGCGGCGCCGGCCTGCGCACGCCCACCCGCTGAGCCGCGCCCGACCGCCGGTCACGGTGGCGTCGTCACCGGGATCGGCCCGGTGTACGGCGAGCTGCCCACGACGTTGAACGACCGGATCCGGTAGTGGTAGGTCACGCCCCGGGCCAGGCCCGTGTTGGTGAAGCCGCGACCGGTGACCGTGAAGGTCGCCACCTCGTGGGCGAACGCCGGGTCCAGCGCCCGCTGCACGATGAACCCGGACCCCGGCCCGACCGGTGTGTTCGCCGCCCAACCCAGCACCACGGTGGCGGTGTCCGGGCCCGGCGCGCTCGCGGTCGCGTTCACCTCGCCGGGGGTGCTCGGCGCGGGCGGCGTGCTCGCCGCGGCCACCGTCGACCACGCCGAGGCGGCCCCGAGATAGGTGGTGCGGACCCGGTAGTAGTACGTGGTGTCCGGGGCGGCCGTGGTGTCCAGGTGGTTGTCACCCACCCCGATCGCGGTGGTGCCCGGCCCGCTGGTGAAGGTCGGGTTGGTGGCCCGCTGCACGTCGATGCCGGTGGCGAAGGAGCGGTTCGTCCAGCGCAGCGCCACCCGCAGCGGGGCGGCGGGCGGGATCGCCGCGATCAGCCCGCCCGGCGCGGCGAGGTGCACCGAGGCGGGGACGCTGTTCGACCAGGACGAGTAGCTCACCTCGTTCTCCGCCCGGATCCGGTAGTGGTACGTGACGCCGGGGGTCACCGTCGCGTCGGTGTAGCGGGTCGCGGTCGCCGCGACGGTGATCGTGGTGACGTCGCCGCCGAAGGACCCGTCGGTGGCCCGTTGCAGCAGGTGGCTCGTCGCGGGCGGGCGTCCGCCGTTGCCGGTCCAGGCCAGCGCGATCGCCGGTAGGGCGGTGGCCGAGCCGGGCACCGGCGTGGCGGTCAGCCCGCTGGGCGCGCGTGGCGTCACCCGCAGCACCAACGGCCGGCTCATGCCCAGGTCACGATGGCCGGCGAGCTGGCTGTGCCAGCGGTACTCCCACCCCAGGTTGACCATCTGGTTGACCACCACGGCGGGTCGCCCGTCGGTCGGGCTGACCGGCGTCGATCCGGTCCGCGCGCCGGCCGGACGGCCCGGGTCCAGCAGCCGCACGCTGTCGCCCAGCTTGAACGGCAGGGCCGGGGCGACCGGGCGCAGCGCCACCACCACGTCCTCGCGGGGGTTGACCCGGACGATCTGCTTCCAGCCCAGCTCCGCCGGGTGCGGCGGGCGCTGCGTGCCGTCCCAGCCGACCCGGTTGACGATCTGCACGTCGCAGCCGCCGAAGCGCAGCGGCTCGGTCTGCCGTACGTTGCCGCTGATCCGCCAGAGCTGCGTGCCGTCGGTCGGCGCGCCCACTCCAGTGGCCGGGTCGGCCGCGAACAGCACCTCGGTCACCGGATCGGTCGGCCCGAGCGGCAGGGTCGCCGGGGCGAGCGGTCCGGTGTGCGGGTGGCCCACCCCGAGCCGGCCGGCCAGCCGGCCGTGACCGGGCTCGAAGACCTGCTGCACGGCCTTGACCTCGATCGGCAGGGTCACCGGACCGGTGCCCGCCAGCGGCGTGAACGTCACCGTGTCGGCGTGCGCCGAGACGACCGTCTCGGCCGTGGTCCGGCTGCCGAACGCCGGGTCGTACGCCGGCTGCGGCACGATCGGCGGGCGCTGGCTGGCCGCGTACGCCACCGGCAGCCGCTCCCGCAGCCGGCCCAGGTCGTACCGCCCCTCGGGCGTGCCGGCCACCCGGAACTGCAACAGGGTACGGGTGTTCGGCCCGTACCCCGGCTCGGTGGGTGGTGGACCACCCTCGGCCGTGCGGTCCGGCGCGTCGGTGTGCTGGTCGTAGCGCGGGTCGAAACCGGGCAGCGGCGCCGGGGCGTCGTTGTAGAGGATCAACGTGCTGCCCGGTTCCACGGTGGAGAAGTCGACAAGCACGTCGGCCACCTCACCCGGGGCGAGCAGGAGCGTGTGCCCGTCCACGTTCAACACCGTCGGGTCGAGCCGGTCGTAGCGGTAGCTGATCGGCCGGTTGGGCAGCACCACCGGAGCGGGCAGCAGCCCGGCCTCGTTGCCGATCTGGACGAACTCCGGTCCGGCGGCGCGCGGGTCGGGCACTCCGCCGTCACGCCCGTCGCTGGGCCAACCGGCCGGCCGGTCCGCCGACCGTACGGCGGGCACCATCGGCACCTCGCCGGCGTCCGCGTCGGCCAGCGCCCCGTCGTCTGACCACATCGGGGCGTCCGAGCAGGCCCGGTAGAGCTGGAGGTTGAGGCTGCGGTCCAGGCAGGCGTTGAGGACGCGCAGGCGGTACACGGCGGGGCGCACCCGCAGGTATGGATAGGCGACACCGTTGACCAGCGGGGTGTCCCCGTACGCCGCGGGCACCGCGGACGGGTGCGGCACCCCGGGGCGCAGCGGTGGCTCGGCGCCACCACCGACGGGATCGTGGTGCGGGTTCGGCACCGGTCCGGGGCCGGTCAGCGGTGGTTCCCCGGCGATCCGCTCGGCCATCGGCCAACCGTCCACGGTGGGTCCGCTGTCGCCCCGGCCGCCGTCCGGCGCCGGATGGCGCGACCAGGGGCCGTAGTCCCACCGTCCGGTGGGGTTGCGCCCGCCGGACCGGTACGGGTTCTGTCGGGGCTGGTAGACGTGGGGGTACCACAGGCTGCCGCGAGCACCCCAGCGTTCCCGGTCCCAGGTGGGGTCCTCGGCGGCCAGTTGGGTGTCGTCCGGCACGAAGGTCTTGTCCTCGATCACCAGGGGCACCTGCTCGGCCGGCAGCACCCCGTCGGCGACGAGCTGGTCCTCGACCGGGTCGGTGAGCAGGTACGGCGCGAGCTGGCCGGCGTAGACGGTGAGCCGGGCCAGCCCGAGGGTGTTGTCGTGGAACCAGAGCAGCCGGCCGCTCTGCTCGTTGGGGAAGTAGAGCGTGGTGGCGCCGGCCCCGGGGGCGGGCATGTCCGGCACCGGCGTGAGGCCGGTCCCGACCGGGTACGGGGTGATCTCCCCGGCCGGGGTGATCCAGTGTCCCGGGTTGCCCGCGCTCGTCCAGCCGGTCTGTGCCCCGGCCAGGTGCAGCACCGCCCGGTTCTGCGGGTACGGCGCCGGACCGTCCAGCGGCCCGAGGCCGGCGCCCTCGACCGTCTCGTCGACCGGCAGGAACAACTCGCCCGCCCGGCCGGTGGGCAGTTGGTTGATGAACTTCACCCGGACCGGTCGGCCCCGCCGGGCGCGGATCATCGGGCCGAGGTGCCAGGGCCGCTCCGGCGGTGCCACCGTGTTGTGGCCCGCCGCGTCGGTGCCCAGGTTGAGCTGCCGGTAGCCGCGCAGCCGGGTGACCGGCAGGTCCCGGTGCAGGCGTTGCGCGTACTCCTGGAGCCCGATCTCGTAGTAGTCGCAGCCCGGGTAGCTGATCGTGTCCGGCACCGCCACCGGCAGCGCCTCGTCGCCCGGCACGGGCAGCGCGTCGACGAACTTGCGCAGCCCGGTTCCCGGCACCGGCCGGCCGTCGGGGTCACGCGTCGGGCGGGGACTGTACGCGACGTTCGGCACCGGTCCGAAGCAGCGTGGCTCGGCGGACGGGTCCAGGCTGGCCGTGGGCGCCGCCTCCTCGGGGGCGGTACGCGCGGTCGGGACGGACGCCGTCCGACCGAGGCCGTCCGGGGCGGGCCGGAAGAGGAAGGTGGAGCGGAGTCTGCGGAAGATCGCCATGACTCTCCCCGGGGTCGGGGCACGAGGAACGCCACCCCGACGTGGCGGCCCTCGGCACTCTGCTGACAGGCGGTGAGCACCCAACCGCAGCATGCGACGTCGAGGGGTCGGTTAGGAATTACCCAATCGTCCGTATCTGGGATGACCTCGATCCACAACGCCCGCTCAGCTCGGCGGCGGGGTCCCCGGCCGCTCCGGCTGACAGACCGGGCACCAGTAGGTGACCCGTTCGCCCAGCTCCCGCTTGGCGATGGCGGCGCCGCAGCGGCGGCACGGCTGGGCGCGGCGGCCGTACACGTAGCTGGTCTGCCCCCGATGCAGCGAGCCGGTGCTGCTCTGCGTCCAGCGGCCCCGGTTGGCGGCCAGCAACCGCTGTGCGAGGTCGACCAGGCCCGGCAGGTCGGGCACCGCCCGCACGGGCGTCCACGGGGACACGCCGCGCAGGAACAGCACCTCGCACTTGTAGAGGTTGCCCACCCCGGCCAGGTTACGTTGATCGAGCAGCGCCTCGCCGATGGTCTGCTCGGGATGCCCGGAGAGCCGGTCGACCGCCTCGGCCGGGTCCCAGTCCGGGCCGAGCAGGTCCGGCCCGAGGTGGCCCACCAGGGCGTCCTCCTCGGCGGTGGGCACCAGGGCCAACTCGTGCAGGTGGTAACCCACCGCCACCGCGCCGGGGCTGCGCAGCACCACCCGGATCAGGTGTGTGGGCCGTCCGCTCCATCGTTCCCCCGGCGCGTACGCCCGCCACGCGCCGTCCATCCGCAGGTGGGAGTGGAGCGTCCACGGGGCGTCGTCCGGGGCGGTGAGGCGGAGCAGCAGGTGCTTGCCCCGGCTGGCCGACTCGCGGACGGTCCAGCCGGTGAGGTCGGTGGTGGCCAGCTCAGGCACCCGGAAGTCGGAGCCGGTCAGCCGCGCACCGGCCAGCGCGCGGTGCAGCACGCGGGCGGTGTTCCAGACGGTGTCACCTTCGGGCACCCTGCCATCCTCCCTCTTTCGAGCAAGATTCGCATGTGTCGCTATTTGTAGCCAGGTTCCTCATGATCTCCGGACATGCAATGGTCAGGGAGTTCTGAGGAGAATGCCCATGAGACGACGCCATTGTCGTATCCGACCCGCCACCCTCGCCGCCATCCTCGCCCTCGCGCTCGTCGTGGCCCTGGTGCCCGTCACCCGCGCCGCCCGGACCACCGCAGCCCCCGCGACCGCCGGGTCACTCACCCTGACCGCCGCCGCGCCCGCCGGCGAACGGTGGAGCGCCGACCTGTCCGTCGTCGACCGGGACGACGTCAACGTCCGTCGTACCGCCGCCGGACTGCGACTGCGCGAGGCCCGCCCGGCCGAGCGCAGCCCGCGCAGCCCACACAGCGCGCTCGCCGAGGGCATGCTCCTCACCGCCCCACGCACCCTCGCCCGCCCGGCCACCCGGGTCCGCGCCGAGATCACCGCCGACATCCCCACCGGGGCGAGCGTCGAGGCGCAGGTGCGCGGGTGGCGGCTCAACGGCTGGACCGAGTGGCGGGCCGCGACCGCCGGCGCGGTCTTCGACCAGCCGGTCAGCCGCGTACAGACCCGGGTGGTGCTGACCGCCCGGGCCGGCGCGGCCACCGCGACGGTACGCGGCGTCCAGCTCACCGCCGACGCGACGGCCGCCGTGTCCGCCGCCACGCCCGGCCTCACCTACCGGGTGTACGCCACCCGGATCGGACTGGTCGGCGAACTGACCGCCAACGGCCGCACCGTGCAGCCGCGCGACCACTTCGTGGCGCTACCGTCGCGCCGGGGCCTCTCCCCGCTCAACACCGGCGACTACACCGTGCGGGTCTGCACCACCACGGGCGCGCGCTGCGAGTACGCGCCGGTCTGGGACGTCGGACCGTGGAACACCCGCGACGACTACTGGAACCCGTCCGCCGTCCGCGAGAACTGGAAGAACCTGCCGCAGGGCCGGCCCGAGGCGCAGGCCGCCTACCAGTCCGGCTACAACGGCGGGAAGGACCAGTTCGGGCGTACCGTGCTCAACCCGGCCGGCGTCGACCTGGCCGACGGCACCTTCTGGGACGGCCTGCAACTCACCACCAACGCCTGGGTGGACGTCGCGTACCTGTGGACCGGCGGCGGACCGCGCGCCGTCGTGGGTGACGGCCCGCTCAACATCCGCACCGGGCCCGGCACCTCGTACGCGGTCCGTGGCCTCGCCGCCCGGTTCGCCAACGTGCCGGTCCAGTGCTACGTCACCGGCCAGTCGGTCGCCGGCCCGTACCGCACCACCACCAGGTGGAACCGCCTGGCCACCGGGCAGTACGTCAGCCACGCGTACGTCTCCACCGTCTACGGCGGCACCGTGCCGGCCTGCTGAACCGGCCTGCGCCTCGGCGGGCGTCGCCTCAGGGGCGCTCGTCGGGGCGGGCGGGACGCACCATGTCCTGGTAACGCGGGTGACTCGCCCCGTAGACGGCGTAGTTGAGCCGGGCGTGCGACAGGCTCAGGTCGCCGTTGGCCCCGCCCCGCACCGCGTCCGCGTCGGCGTCGCTCTGGCCGTCGTCGGTCCAGAAGCAGACCGGGCAGGTCCCGCCGCCGGTCCGGGAGGCACAACAGGGACAGCCCACGGGAACTACGTGTTCACCCACCGGTTCACCCACCGGGGCAGCATTCCACAGTCGAATGTCAGCCGGCCACCCGCAGGAGGTCACCCGGGCGTACGCCGAGAACGTCCACGGCCCGACCGCCGTTGACCGCCACCGCCACCAGGTCGGCCGAGTCGACGTACACCACCAGGGCCTCAGGTGGCGCGTCGCCGAACGTCCGTCCGCGTACCGCCCGGTGGGACGGTGTCGGCCCGGGCGGGCCGACCCGGACGGTGGCCGCGAGCGCACCGAGCACCTCGCCCGGCGCGGCCAGTTGCACGTTTCCGAAATGGTCGACGGTCAGCACCTCGGCGGTGAAGCCGTCGGCGTCGCGGGTCACGACCGGCGGTGGCAGCCGGACCAGGTCGTCCGGGTCGATCGCCGGGCCGGCCTCGGTCAGTGGCTCGCCGAGCGCCAGCCGCGCCGCCACCGGAGCGAAGACGTCCCGGCCGTGGAACGTGCCGGACACCCGGGTTGCCAGCCACCGGGGCTCGGTGAGTTCCACGGCGGCGCGCACCCCGCCGAGCGCGGCGGCCGCGTCGGGCAGCAACCCGTTGTCCGGGCCGACCAGCAGCCCACCCGGGGTGGCCAGCGCGATGCCCCGGCGGGCGGTGCCGACACCCGGATCGACCACCGCGACGTGCACGCCCACCGGCAGGTACGGCACGGTCTGCGCCAGCACGGCGGCCCCGCGCCGGACGTCCGCCGGCGGCACCAGGTGCGTCACGTCGATGACCCGGGCGGCGGGCGCGATCCGGGCGATCACCCCGTGACAGGCGGCCACGAAGCCGTCGTCGAGGCCGTAGTCGGTGGTCAACGAGATCCACGGTGTGCCGGACACCCCCGCAGGCTAACGCCCCCTCCCTCCGCGTGCCTCCGTCCGCGCCGTCCGCGCGTCCCGCTTTGCCCCGCGCCCCGCGCCCCGCGCCCCGCGGCAAGATCCGCGCAAGTTCCCTGTTGTTGCTGCCTGCGGCGGGTGGGAGGCAGCAACATCCCCGATGTTGCGCGGATCTTTCGGCGGAGTTCGCCTGCGGGTGGGCGGCACGGGATAAGCCGCATCGACGAGGGCGACCGAGCAGCCCGGCGGGTCCGGGTGGCGGATAGTGGACAGCGCGGTGGCCGACCGGCCCCTCGCGCCGCCCAGCGTGGTTGGGCAGACTGCGCCTGTGACACTTCGGAGCCTGCCCGCCGTCGGGGTCCTACTGGTCGCCGCTGCCGTCATCGCCGGCTGCGGCCGTGGTGACGACGCCGAGCCGTCGAGTGCCGCCCCCGGTGTCTCGTCCACGGCCGTCCAGGTCACCGATCTGCCGAGCCTGCCGGATCCCTCGGCCGTTCCGTCCGGCACCGACTCGGCCGTACCGCCACCAGCACGGTCCGCCACGCCGCCCACCGTGCCGTCGGTGCCGCCGCAGGGACCCGTCGAACGCCGGCCGGCCAGTCCGCCGCCGGTGGTCCTGCCCCCGCGTCCGGCAGGTGCGCCCAGCGCGCGGCAGGTCGTCGACGCGTTCAAGGCCGCCGGTCTGCGGGTCACGCACCCCAAGGACCGCTCGGTCGACTGTGGTCCGGACGGTCTCGGGCTGGGCTGCTCCGAGATCGTGGCCACCGACGGCGTCACCGTCTACGTGTTCCCCGACGAGACCAGCGCCGGCGACATCGCCGAGACCTGGGGTGGGCAGTCGTACCGGCGTGGTGCCGTGGTGCTCAACTACCTCGAGGCGAAGACACCGGCAGCCGACCGTCTCCGCTACGAGAAGACCCTCAACAGCCTCCGCTGAGGCAGCCCCGCTGCCCCGCTGCCCCGCCGTCCCGGTGCCCCGCTGCGCCGCCGTCGGGCGGCTGTGGCCGCGCATGGCTGTTGTGCCTGTGATGCCTGTGCGTCATCAAGATGACGCACAGGCATCAACGCCACAACAGTGGTGCTGGCCCAGCGGCGGGGGAGAGCTGCCGGATCGCGTGAGGGTGCCGCGGGCGAGCGTCTGCCACCCGGATGGCCGTCACGCAGGGAGCCGATGACGCGCATGGCCGTCACGCGGGAAGCCGATGACGCGCATGGCCGTCACGCGGGAAGCCGGTAACGCGCACAGGACGCCGGGCGCGGTCGGCAAACCGCGTGGGTGGAGCACCGACCGGTTGAGCGAGTCGCGCGGTCCCTGCGCCGGGTGACGGGTCAGCCGCGTAGGCGTAGGCCGCGCGGGGTGGCCCGGAAGCCGGCGGCGGTCAGCGCGTCCCGCAGTGGTGAGGAGTGCACCGCCTCGCCGTCGGCGCGCTCGACCGACATCGCGCCCAACGCTCCGGAGTGGACGGCGTCGGCGAGCGCCTTACCGGCCGCCGCGAGGGTCTCGGTGTCGTCGGTGAAGGAGAGCAGGGTCCGGCCGCCGCGTTCCACGTACAGCACCAGGTCGCCGCCAACCTGCACCACCAGCGCCCCGGCCTTACGGCCGGCCCGGTGGCCGGTCGCGGCGGTGGCCCCGTCGCCGGAGTCGACGACCCGGTCCGGCCAGGGGAGCGCCGCGCCGTACGGGTTGGCGGGATCGGTGGCCGCGAGGACGGTGGCCGGCCCGCCACGGCCGCGCGCGCCGTCGGTCGGCTCGGCCAGGGCGCGTAGCCGGTCCACCGCGCCGGGCACCGCGAACTGCGCCGCCCCGAGGCCTTCCACGAAGTAGCCCCGGCGGGCCGCGCCGCGTTCCTCCAGCGCCGACAGCACCGGGTAGACCGCCGAGAACCCGCCGACCACCTGCTCGGCCATGACCGCGCCCCGGGTGACGACCCCGTGCCGTTCCAACAGGACGTCGGCGAGGGCTGCCGCCCGCCGGGTCGGGTCGAGATCCCGCTCCGGGAGCCGCGACCAGCGGCCGGCGACGGTCGGTGGGCCGCTGCGGGTGGGCAGCGCCACCCGGCCGGGCCGCCGGTAGCGGGTGCGCGGCGCGGCCGGGCGGGACCGGTGCGCCCCACCCGCGCCGAGCACCGCACGTAGCGGGGCGAGCGTGTCGTTGGTGAGGTGCCCGGCCCAGACCAGGTCCCAGATGACACCGGTGAGCGCGGCGTCGTCGGTGGCGCCGACCCGGTCGGCCAACGCGCGGAAGAACAGCGCCTGCCCGTCGCCGAGCGCGTCCAGCACCGCGTCGTGCAGCGGGGTACGCGTCAACGCCTCGTCGGGCGGCGGCAGCAGCAGCGGCGCGGCGTCCGCGTACGCCAGGGTGACCCAGCCGTCGCCTCCGGAGATCGCCCCCGAGCCGGCCCAGAGCACCTCCCCGCTGGCACACAGTTCGTCGAGCTGGGCGGGGGAGTAGTCGGCGACCCGGCCGGGCAGCACCAGCCGTTCCAGCGCGGACGCCGGCACCGCCGCGCCCTGCAACTGCTCCACGGTGGCCGCGAGCGCCTCGACGCCCCGTGCGGACGAGCCGACCTGCTGCCAACGGGGCAGGAAGGTGGCGAGGGCCCGGGGCGGCACCGGCTCGATCTCCCGGCGCAGCGCCGCGAGGGAGCGGCGGCGCAGCATCCGCAGCACCTCGGCGTCGCACCACTGCGCACCCGCCGTGTCGGGCGTGAACTCGCCGGAGACGACGCGGCCGGTGGCGGCGAGGCGGCGCAGCGCCTGCTCGACCACGAAGACGCCGAGCCCGAAGCGGGCCGCGCAGGTCGCGGCGGCGAACGGCCCGTGGGTGCGGGCGTACCGGGCCACCAGGTCGCCCAGCGGGTCGGTCACCGGGGCGAGGTACGCCTCGGCGACGCCGACGGGCAGCGCCACGCCGAGCGCGTCGCGCAACCGGGCGGCGTCCTCGATGCCCACCCAGCGCTGCTCGCCGGCGATCCGTACCCGCAGCACCCGGCGGGCGGCCTCCAGCTCGGTCAGCCAGCTCTCCGGCACGCCCCGTTCGGTCAGCTCGACATCGCTCAGGTCGCCCAGCACCCGCAGCAGCTCGACCACGTCCTCCGCGTCGCGCGGACGGCGCTGCTCGGTGAGCCAGCGCAGTTGCCGGTCGGTCTCGGCGAGGACCGCCGGATCCAGCAGTTCGCGCAGGTCGACCCGGCCCAGCAGCTCACCCAGGAGGGTGGAGTCCAGGGCCAGGGCGGCGGCTCGACGCTCGGCGAGCGGGGCGTCGCCCTCGTAGAGGAACGCGCCCACGTAGCCGAAGAGCAGCGACCGGGCGAACGGCGACGGTGCGCTGGTCTCCACCTCGACCAGGCGTACCTTGCGGGCCGCCAGGTCGCGCATCAGCTCGGCCAGGGCGGGCTGGTCGAAGACGTCCTGCAGGCACTCCCGGGCGGCCTCCAGGGTGACCGGGAAGTCGGCGTACTCGCGGGCGACGTCGAGCAGTTGCGCGGCGCGTTGCCGCTGCTGCCAGAGCGGTTGGCGGCGGCGGGGGTCGCGGCGGGGCAGCAGCAGCGACCGGGCGGCGCACTCCCGGAACCGGGCGGCGAAGAGCGCCGAGGTGCCGACCGACTCCTGCACGAGCTGGGCGATCTCGTCGGGCTCGAAGACCACCACGTCGGCCCCGGGTGGCTCGTCGGCGGTGTCCGGAAGGCGCACCACGATCCCGTCGTCCGAGGGCATGACCTGGGCGTCCACCCCGTACCGCTCGGCCAGCCGGCGGCCCACGGCGAGGGCCCAGGGCCCGTTGACCCGGGCGCCGAGGACGCTGTGCACGGCGAGTCGCCAGTCGCCCAACTCGTCGCGGAAGCGCTCGACCACGACCGTGCGATCGTCGGGCAGCGACCGGGTGGCCTCCCGCTGGTCGCGCAGGTAGGCCATCAGGTTGGTGGCGGCCCAGTCGTCCAGGCCGCCCTCGCGCAGCGTGGTCAGCGCCGCCTCGTCGCTCTGTCGCAGCAGGGCGCGGACCCGCGCGCCGATGGCCCGGCCCAGCTCCACCGGGCGGCCGAGCTGGTCGCCCTTCCAGAACGGCATCCGCGCGGCCTGCCCCGGCGCGGGGGAGACCAGCACCCGGTCGGGGGTGATCTCCTCGATGCGCCACGAGGACGAGCCGAGCAGGAAGACGTCGCCGACGCGCGACTCGTAGACCATCTCCTCGTCCAGCTCGCCGACCCGGGCGGCCCGCTCCGCGCCGGCCAGGAAGACCCCGAACAGACCCCGGTCCGGGATGGTGCCGCCGCTGGTCACCGCCAACCGCTGCGCGCCGGGACGGCCGGTGAGCTGGTCGCTGGCCCGGTCCCAGACCAGTCGGGGACGCAGCTCGGCGAAGGCCGTGGACGGGTAGCGACCGGAGAGCATGTCCAGTACGGCGTGCAGCGCGGAGTCGGGCAGCTCGGCGAAGGGCGCGGCCCGCCGGACCAGCGCCGCCAGATCGCCCACCTGCCACGGCTCCAGGGCCACCATCGCGACGATCTGCTGGGCCAGCACGTCCAGCGGGTTGCGCGGGTAGTGCAGCTCCTCGATCGCGCCGTCGGTCATCCGCTCGGCGACCACCGCGCAGGACAGCAGGTCACCCCGGTGCTTGGGGAAGACCACCCCGCGGGAGACCGCGCCCACCTGGTGCCCGGCCCGGCCGACGCGTTGCAGGCCGGCGGCGACGCTCGGCGGGGCCTCGATCTGCACCACCAGGTCGACCGCGCCCATGTCGATGCCCAGCTCCAGGCTGGAGGTCGCCACCACCGCCGGAAGCTGGCCGGACTTGAGCGCCTCCTCGATGTGCTTGCGCTCCTCCCGCGAGACGCTGCCGTGGTGGGCGCGGGCGATCACCGGCGCGGCCCCGGTCGCCGCGCCGGACTGGGCCATCACCTCGGCGGGCGCGCGACTGCCGCCCGGGCCGGGCGCCGAGCCGCCGTTGGCCGGCGGCCGGTTGCGCGCCGGGCCGGCCGGGCCACCCCACCGCTGCGCGCCGGACGCCGGGTCGTCGTCGGCCGCCGGCTGGTCGCCCGACGACGACCCCGGGGGTACGACGATCGCGCCCCCGCCCGACGCGGAGGCGAGCGCGGCGGTGGCCACCTCCTCGGCGGCCAACTCGTTGAGCCGCGCGCAGAGGCGCTCGGCGCTGCGGCGGGAGTTGGTGAACACGATGGTGGAGCGGTGCTGCCCGATCAGCGAGAAGACCCGCTCCTCGACGGCCGGCCAGATCGAGGCACGGCGCGGCCCGGGCCCGCCGAGGTCGTCCTCGGGTGCCTGCTCCTGCTCGTCGAGCCGGGTCATGTCCTCCACCGGCACCTGCACGCTGACCTCGATGGTCTTCGCCGTGCGTGGCTGTACGACGTCGACCGGCCGGGCACCGCCGAGGAACCGGGCGCAGGCGTCGATCGGTCGGACGGTGGCGGAGAGGCCGATCCGTTGTGCCGGCGTGGGCAGCAACTCGTCGAGGCGTTCCAGGGAGAGGGCGAGGTGGGCCCCGCGTTTGCTGCCGGCCACCGCGTGGACCTCGTCGACGATCACCGTCTGGACGCCACGCAGCGAATCCCGAGCGGCCGAGGTGAGCAGCAGGAACAGGGATTCGGGCGTGGTGATGAGGATGTCGGGCGGGGTGCGGGCGAACGCTCGTCGCTCGTCGGCGGGGGTGTCACCGGTGCGCATCCCGACGGTGATGTCGGGGGGCGGAACGCCGAGGCGGGTCGCCGCCTGCCGGATGCCGGCCAGCGGCGCGCGCAGGTTGCGTTCGACGTCGACGGCGAGGGCCTTGAGCGGGCTGACATAGAGGACCCGGCACCGCTGGCGTGCCTCGGTCGGTGCCGGCTCGCGGGCCAGCCGGTCCAGCGACCAGAGGAAGGCCGCGAGGGTCTTGCCGGAGCCGGTGGGTGCCACGACCAGGGCGTTACGGCCGGCCGCCACGGACCGCCAGGCGCCGGTCTGGGCGGCGGTGGGCGCGGCGAAGGCGGCGTCGAACCAGGCGCGGGTGGCCGGACCGAACTCGTCCAGCACCTCGCCCTCACCCGCGTCCGCCCTCGTCACCGATCCATCGTGCCCCGCCGGTACGACAACCACGAACGTCCCACGGGAGATCGTGCCACGCTGCGTGGAAATTGCGCCTCCTGCACCTTTAATACGTTAAGTCTCACTTAACTGCTTGCTTGTGCGGCGCAACATAAAGTAACTTCACCCGCAACGCGAATCGGGTGGGGAGGGATCGGATGACCGGCGAGCCGCGACACGTCGAGCCCGGCACCGATGTGCTGATCCGCAAGGTCGACAGTCACCTCGCCGCGCTCCGGGCCGGCCTGCACGGGCCTGAGCTGGAGCTCGCCGAACGTCTCGCCGGTTGCCTGCGGGAGTTGGTCGTCTCCACCGCCCAGGCCAGCGCCGCCGACCGTGGTCAGGTCCGGGTCGCCGTGCACTACTTCGTGCTGCGCCGTGAGAGCCGGGGCCGGTTGCTCTCGATGCGATCCCTCGCCGTCGCGGAACGGGTCGTCGCCAAGGTCGCCCGCCAGCTCGGCCGCGTCGACCTACTGGCCGACCTGCGTCGAGGTCACCAGGACCTCGACGACGCGCTCCCGGTGGGCGACGCCCTGCTGCGCTGACCGCCACCCGAAGCAACCGCTGCTGATCGCACATTATGCCCGGCGTTGGGGCAATTCCGGCAAAACCGCCCATCGGGCCGTTATCTGGCGTCTGATCGCTGGAGACACCACCGCCGTACGGGTGTCGGCCACCTCGATCGGGAGCGCGAGTGCTGGTACTGCTCATCCTCCACCTGGTGGCGGCCATCGTCGCGCCGCTTCTCGTTCGGCGGTGGGGTCCGCGCGCGTGCTATCCGCTGGCGCTCGCGCCGGCCGCCGCGTTCGGCTGGGCGCTGGCCCGTACCCCGGCTGTCGGGCACGGCGGCGCGGTGGTCGAGACGTACCCGTGGATCGGGCAGTTGGGCCTCGACATCGCGCTGCGCCTCACCACGCTGTCCTGGCTCATGACCCTGCTGATCGGCGGCGTCGGCGCGCTCGTGCTCGTCTACAGCGCCCGGTACTTCGACGCCGGCTCGCCCGGGATGGCCCAGTTCGCCGCCGTCCTGGTCGCCTTCGCCGGCGCGATGCTCGCCCTGGTCTTCGCCGACAACCTGCTGCTGCTCTACGTCGGCTGGGAGTTGACCACGATCTTCTCGTACCTGCTGATCGGGCACAGCACCGAACGCCGGCCCAGCCGCTGGGCGGCGGCGCAGGCGCTGACCGTCACCACGCTGGGCGGGCTCGCCATGCTGGTCGGGTTCATCCTGTTGGGCGAGCACGCCGGTAGTTACCGCTGGTCCGAGATCGCCACCCACCCGCTGCCCGCAGGCGGCTACCTCGTCACCGCGGTGCTGCTGATCCTGGCCGGAGCACTGTCCAAGTCGGCGGTGCTCCCGTTCAGTTCCTGGCTGCCGGTCGCCATGGCGGCGCCCACTCCGGTCAGCGCGTACCTGCACGCGGCCGCCATGGTCAAGGCCGGCGTCTACCTGGTGGGGTTGCTCGCGCCGGTGCTCGCCACGGTCGGCCCGTGGCGACCGGTGGTGCAGGTCGCCGGGGTGGCGACCATGCTTGTCGCCGGGTGGGCGGCGCTGCGACAGCACGATCTCAAGTTGCTGCTCGCGTACGGGACGGTCAGCCAGTTGGGCCTGCTGGTCGCGGTGACCGGCGCGGGCACGCCGGACGCCGCGCTGGCCGGTACGGCGATGCTGCTGGCGCACGCCCTGTTCAAGGCGGCGCTGTTCCTGGTGGTCGGCGTCATCGACCACGGCGCGGGGACCCGGGACCTGCGCGAGTTGTCCGGGCTGCGCCGCTGGTCCCGGCCGTTGTTCGGGGTCGCGGTGCTGGCGGCGGCGTCGATGGCGGGCGTACCGCCGCTTGTCGGGTTCGTCGCCAAGGAGGCGGTGTTCGCGGCGTTCACCGGCGATCCGGTGCTCCTCGCCGGTCTGGTCGCCGGGACGGTGCTCACCGTCGCGTACAGCGCCCGCTTCCTGTGGGGCGCGTTCGCCGACCGGCCGGGCGTCGAACCGGCCCCACCCGCGCCGATCGCCGCGTCGATGTTGCTGCCACCGGCCGTGCTCGCCGTCGTCGGGCTGCTCGCCGGTCCCGCCGCCGGGGTGCTGGACGGCCTGCTGAGTCCGTACGCCGAACTGCTGGGCGGCCTGCACGGGCACCTTACGCTCTGGCCCGGACCGACCGCGGCCCTCGGTCTGTCCGTGCTGGCACTGGTCGGCGGCGGCCTGCTCTTCGCGCTGCGCGGGCCGCTCGCGCCCGCGCTGGCCCGGCTCCGCTCGCCGGTCGGCGGCAACCAGGGGTACGAGTGGGTGGTGGGCCGGTTCGACCGGTTCGCGATCGCGGTCACCGGCGCGACCCAGCGCGGCTCCCTGCCGCAGTACCTCGGCATCATCCTGGTCACCCTCGTGCTGCTGCCCGGTGGGGCGATGCTCGCCGCCGCGCCGTGGCGGGCCCGACTCCCGCTCTGGGACAACCCGCTGCAACCGGTGGTCGTGGTGGTGGTCTCGGTGGCCGCGCTGCTCGCGGTCGGCGCGCGGCGGCGGTTGACCGCGATGCTGCTGGTCGGCGTCACCGGCTACGGCACCGCCATGCTGTTCATCCTGCACGGCGCGCCAGATCTGGCGCTCACCCAGTTCCTGGTGGAGACCGCGACCATCGCGGTGTACGTGCTGGTGCTGCGTCGCCTGCCGGAGCGGTTCTCGGCCCGCCCGCTGCGCCGCAGCCGGTGGACGCGTCGGGCGATCGGCGTGGCGACGGGCGTCGTGGCGGGCGGGCTCGCGCTCGTCGCGTCCGGCGCCCGCCGCGCTCCGGACATCTCCACCGTCTTCCCGGCCCTCGCCGTGGGCGAAGGGTACGGCCGCAACGTGGTCAACGTGACCCTCGTCGACATCCGCGCCTGGGACACCATGGGGGAGGTGTCGGTGCTGGTGGTGGCCGCCACCGGGGTGGCCAGCCTGATCTTCGAGCGGGGCCGCACCGGGCCGAGGCCACGCCGGCCGGAGTCCGCCGCCGTGCTCGGGACCCACCGTCCGGTCTGGTTACGGGGCGGCCCGACCCTCTACGAGGAGCGGCGTTCGATCGTGCTCGAGGTGGTCATCCGACTGATCTTCCACACGGTGGTGCTGTTCTCGCTGTTCCTGCTCTTCTCCGGGCACAACGCGCCGGGTGGCGGCTTCTCGGGCGGCCTGGTGGCCGGGCTCGCGCTGGTGGTCCGCTACCTGGCCGGCGGGAGGTACGAGCTGACCGATGCCGCCCCGGTGGGCGCCGGCCTGATCCTCGGCGCGGGGCTGGCCCTGGCGGTGGGTACCGGCGCGGTGGCGTTGCTGGCCGGTGGGTCGGTGCTGGAGAGCGCGAAACTGGACGTGTCGCTGCCGCTGGTCGGCGACGTCCACCTGGTCACGTCGCTCTTCTTCGACATCGGCGTGTACCTGATCGTGATCGGGTTGCTGCTGGACATCCTGCGCAGCCTCGGCGCCGAGGTGGACCGGCAGATCGAGGCCACCGGTACGGAGACCGGCGGCCTGTCCATCGACAAGGGTGGACGGCCGTGAGCGCGAGGAGTGAGCCGGGTTTGCGAGCCCCGCAGTCGCGAACTTCAGGTAGCGCCGTGAGCGCGAGGAGTGAGCCGGGTTTGCGAGCCCCGCAGTCGCGAACAGAGGTCGAGCCGTGACGGCGGGCAACCCCGGGCCCACGCTGGTGCTGGTGCTCGCCGTCGCGGCGCTGGTCGGCTGCGGGGTGGTGCTGCTGCTGGAGCGCAGCCTCACCCGGATCCTGCTCGGCGTGGTCCTGCTCGGCAACGGCGTCAACCTGCTGATCCTGCTGGGTGGTCGATCCGGGGGCGCGCCGGTCGTGGGCACCGGCCCGGTGGACCGGATGAGTGACCCGTTGGCGCAGGCGCTGGTGCTGACCGCCATCGTGATCACGTTCGGGTTCACCGCGTTCCTGCTCGCCGTGGCGTACCGGAGCTGGTATCTCACCGGCGACGACGAGGTGCCCGACGACCTGGAGGACCGGCAGATCATCCGCCGTGCGGAGCACCACGACGTGGGCGCCGCCGACCGTGGCGGGGAGGGTCCCGGAGACGACCCGGAGCAGGTCGACCCGGAGCCGGCCCGCCGTCGGCTCCGACGCGGTAAACCGGACGGCGCATCGTGAGCCGGCTCCTGCCCCTGCCGGTGGTGGTGCCGCTGCTCGGCGCGGCGCTGACCCTGCTGCTGGCCGACCGGCCCCGGGTGCAGCGTACGGTCAGCGTGCTCTGCCTGACGGTGACGTTCACCGTGGCGGTGGTGCTGCTGGTGCAGGCGTACCGGTACGGCCCGGTGGTGCTCGCGGTCGGTGGCTGGCCGCCACCGGTCGGCATCGTGCTGGTGGCCGACCAGTTGGCCGCGCTGATGCTGGTGGTGTCCTCGGCGGTGACCCTCTGCGTGCTGGTGTACTCGATCGGCCAGGGTCGCAGCGAGACCAGCGAGAGCGCGCCGGTGGTCATCTTCCACCCGACCTACCTGGTGCTCACCGCGGGCGTCACCAACGCGTTCCTGGCGGGCGACCTGTTCAACCTCTTCGTCGGCTTCGAGATCCTGCTGGCGGCCAGCTTCGTGCTGATCACGCTGGGCGGCACCGAGACGCGCATCCGCACCGGGTCGACGTACGTGGTGGTCAGCATCCTCTCCTCGATGGTCTTCCTGACCGGGGTGGGGCTGGTGTACGCGGCCACCGGCACGCTGAACATGGCGCAGCTCGCCCAGCGGCTCGACGACCTGCCGGACGACGTCCGGATGGCCCTGCAACTGGTGCTGCTGCTCGCGTTCGCGATCAAGGCCGCGGTCTTTCCCCTGTCGGCCTGGCTGCCGGACAGTTACCCCACCGCTCCGGCCCCGGTCACCGCCGTGTTCGCGGGGCTGCTCACCAAGGTGGGCGTGTACGCGATCATCCGTACCGAGACGTTGCTCTTCCCGGGCGGTCAGCTCGACGGCCTGCTCATGGTCGTCGCCGGACTGACCATGGTGGTCGGCATCCTCGGCGCGGTGGCGCAGTCGGACATGAAGCGGCTCTTCTCGTTCACCCTGGTCAGCCACATCGGCTACATGATCTTCGGGGTGGCCTTGAGCACCGCGGCCGGACTCGCCGGGGCGATCTTCTACGTGGTGCACCACATCACCATCCAGACCACCCTGTTCCTGGTCGCCGGGCTGGTCGAGGAGCGCGCCGGCAGCACCGACCTGCGCCGTCTCGGCGGGCTGGCCCGGGTGGCGCCCCTGCTGGGCGTCCTCTTCTTCGTCCCGGCGATGAACCTCGCCGGGGTGCCCCCGTTCTCCGGGTTCCTGGGCAAGCTCGGCCTGCTCCAGGCCGGGGTGGCCGCCGGCGGGGCGCTGCCCGCGACGCTGGTGGCGGCCGGAACGCTCACCAGCCTGCTCACCCTCTACGTGGCCTCCCGGGTGTGGAACATCGCGTTCTGGCGCACGCCCCGGCTCGCCACCGACGAACCCGTCGTCCGGTTGCCCGCCCTGACGGTCGGGGCGACCATCGCCCTGGTGGCCCTGGGTGTGTCGCTGACCGTGCTGGCCGGTCCGCTCTTCGACGTCACCGCCGACGCGGCCACCGACCTGCTCTCGCGTACCCCGTACGTGCGGGCCGTCCTGCCCGGCGGTGTGCCGTGACGGGCCCGCGCGGCGCACCGCCGGCGGACGCCGCCCGCCAAGGTCGGCTCGGGCGGTGGCGGGACCAGACGCTGGCGCTGGGTTGGCTGGTGCTCGTCTGGAACCTGCTCTGGGGTGAGATCAACCTGGCGAACATCATCGGCGGCCTGCTGGTGGGCGGCGCGGTCCTGCTGTTCTTCCCCCTGCCGTCGGTCACCTTCGGCGGACGGCTGCGCCCGGTGGCGCTGCTGTCGTTCGCCTGTCGGTTCGTCGTCGAACTGGTCACCGCCAGCCTGCACATCGCCCGGATCGCCGTGCAACCCGGCTACCGGCCGCGCGGCGCGATCATCGCCGTCCAGTTGCGGGTGCGTACCGACCTGAACCTGGCGCTCACCGCCGAGGCGGTCTCGCTGGTGCCCGGCACGTTGATCCTCAAGGTGGACCGCGTGCCTGGGGTGCTCTACGTGCACGTGCTGGACACCCACGGCCCGGCGGACCTGGCGCTCGCCCGGAACCGCACCCTCGAGGTCGAGCGACGCCTCGTCCGGGCGGTGGGCGGCGCGGACGAACTGCGCCTGGTGGAATCCGATGCCGCCGAGAAGGGAACCTCCTGATGATCACGTTGCTGGCCGTCGTCCTCACCGCCCTGCTGTCGGTCACCGCGCTGCTCGCGCTGATTCGGCTCTACCGGGGACCCTCGCTGCTGGACCGGGTGATCGCGGCGGACATGTTGCTCGCCACCATGGTCGGCGCGGTGGGCGCGGAGGCGGCGGTCAACCGGCACGCCACCACACTGCCCGTGCTGGTGGTGCTCTCCCTGCTCGGCTTCGTCGGCTCGGTCTCGCTGGTCCGCTTCGCCGTCCGGGAGCAGTCCTGATGGCGGGCCTGCTGGTACCGGTCGCCGACTGGCTCGGCGCGGCCTGCCTGGTCGCCGGTGCGCTGCTCGCGCTGGCCGCCGGTATCGGTGTGCTGCGGTTTCCGGACGCGCTGTCCCGGATGCACGCCGCCACCAAGCCGCAGGTGCTGGGCGTCCTCCTGCTGCTGCTGGGGATCGCGTTGCGGCTGCGGTCCCGGGCCGACCTCGGCATGATCCTGCTGGTCGGGGTCTTCCAGTTGGCGACCGCGCCGGTCGCCGCGCAGATGATCGGTCGGGCCGCCTACCGGTCTCGCCGGTTCGACCCGGGCCTGCTCGACGCCGACGAGCTGGCCGATCGGTGACCCGACCCGGCCGCCCGGACCCAGCCGGGGATGTGGTCACCGGGCCGGCCGTGCCCTCCGATTAGCACACCCCCCGTTTGATCTCTAGATGTAAACGTGTCCATGCACCGACTGAACGCCTCTTGCTGCTTCGAATCGACCGCTGTGACGATGTGCGCCTCACAACGGGAGACACAAATGAAGAGACATGCGCGGGCCCGAGCCCGTGTCGCCGGGGCACTCGTCGGTGCGATGACCCTCGGCCTGCTGGTCGGTGTGCCCACCGGGCCTGCCGCCGCCGCCCTGCCCGAGGGCGGGATGACGGCCGCCGCACTCAACACCGAATTCAACTCGTACGGCGACACCGGCGGCAGGTGGACGAGCGGAGACAGCACCGTCTCGATCCCGTTGCCGGACGGCCGTAACGCCTGGCTCTTCTCGGACAGCCTGATCGGCACCGTCAACGCGGACCACACTCTGCCGAAGAACACCCCGATGGTGAACAACTCGATCGTGGTGCAGGACGGATCCGACCTGGTCCAGACACTGCACGGCGGCTCGGCCGCCGCACCCGCCTCGCTCGTCCGTCCGACCGACGGCAGCGCCGACAAGTACTGGGTCGGCGACGGCACGGTCGAGAGTGGCGTGCTACGGGTGGTCTACCAGCGAATGAAGACGACGGGCACCGGGCCGCTGGACTTCGCCCAACTGGACAGCGCCGTGGTCACCTTCGACCTGCCGGCGCTCACCGTGCGGAGCGTCGTGGACCGGGGCTACGGCAACAGGATCGCCTGGGGTTCGGCGGTGCTCGAGGACGGCGCGTTCACCTACATCTACGGGGCCGAATCCGTCGGCCAGATGCGCTTCGCCCACGTCGCCCGGGTACCGGCCGGCGGGCTCTCCGGTGCCTGGCAGTTCTGGACCGGCAGCGGCTGGTCCACGGCCCAGGGCGATTCAGCCCGGGTGCTGTCCGGAGTCGGCGCCGGTTTCGGCATGCAGAAGGTGGGCGGCAACTACGTTGTGGTCACCCAGGAGAACAACCTGACCTTCTCGGCCGACTTCGTGGCCTACACCGCCAGTTCGCCCACCGGGCCCTTCGCCGGTCCGGTGCCGTTGTTCACCGCCCCGGAACCGGCCACCATCGGGGGCAGCATCGTGTACGACTCCCGCGTGCACCCGGAGTTGGCACGCGCCGGGAAGCTGTTGGTGTCGTACAACGTCAACAGTCTCGTCGCGGACGCCGTCTACGGCGACGTGAGCACCTACCGGCCCCGGTTCGTCGAGGTCGACTGGCCCCGGCCCACGCCCGATCCGACGGCGGTGCCCGCCGCGCCCACCGCCCTGACGGCGCAGGCCGACAGTAGCGGCACCGTCAGTCTGCGCTGGCAGGCGCCCGCCGGCACCGGCCTGACGTACGAGGTCCACCAGCGGGACGTGACGGCGGGGCAGACCCACTTCGCGCGGGTCTCCACCGGGATCACCGGAACCTCCACCGAGCTGAGTGTGTTCTACGAGACCGGCCACGCCTACGAGTTCCGGGTCGCGGCCCGCAACACCGCCGGGGCCGGACCGCTCTCCGCCACCGCCACGGTGACCGTCACCGTCGGAGTGCCCACGGCGCCGACCGGGCTGGTGGCGACCGCCGCCGACGGCGGTGTCGTCACGCTCAACTGGAACGCCGTTGCGAATGTCTGGCGGTACGAGGTCTACCGGCGTGACGTCACCGCCGGAGAGACCGAGGCCAGCCGGCAGTGGGACTCGTCCCCGCAGGACACCACCCTGTCGATGAACGGCCTGGAGAACGGCCATCAGTACGCGTTCCAGGTGGTGGCCGTGCATGGCGGCGGCGAGTCGCCACGGTCGGTCGAGGTGACCGCGACAGCGTTCTACAGCAGACCGCCGACGCCCACCGGGCTGACCGCCACCGCCCAGACCACCGGCGACTTCAAACTCCAGTGGACACACGCCAACAGCACCGACTGGTTCTACGTCTACCAACGCGACGTGACCGCCGGCGAGACGGACTTCACCAGGCTGGAGTGGCCGGTCGACACCTGCTGCACGATGACCGCGGGCGGCCTGGAAAACGGACACACCTACGAGTACAAGGTCACCGCCCTCGGCAAGGGCGGCGAGTCGGCGCAGTCCGGAGCGGCGACGGCGACCGTGCAGCGACCCCTTCCGGCCACCCCCACCGCCCTGGTCGCGGCCGCGCAGCCGGACGGCAGCATCACGCTCACCTGGCAGCAATCGCAGCCCGAGGTCTGGTTCCAGGTGTACCAGCGCGACGTCACGGCCGGCGAGACGGACTTCACCAGGCTGGAGTGGCCGGTCGACACCTGCTGCACGATGACCGCCGGCGGTCTGGTCGACGGGCACACCTACGAGTACAAGGTCAGCGCGCTCGGTGCCGCCGGTGAGTCACCGACGTCCGCCGTCGCCTCCGCGACCGCGGACGTCGCGGCGCCCGCCGCCCCGACCAACCTGCGGGTCACGGCCGGGAACGGCCAGGCGGTGTTGACCTGGGACGGTGCCGCCGACAACTGGCACCTGGTGTACATGCGGGACGTGACCGCCGGCGAGACGGTGTTCAACCAGCTCGACTTCCCGGTCACCACCTGTTGCACGATGACGGCCGGTTATCTCACCAACGGCCATCGCTACGAGTTCAAGGTGACCGCCAGCGGGTCGGGCGGGGAGAGCACGGCGAGCAACGTCGTCGCGGTGACACCGACGGCCCCGCTGCCAGCGGCCCCCAGCGCACTGACCGCGACGGCGCAGGCCGACGGCACCATCAAGCTGGCCTGGACCGCTCCCGGCCCGGATCTCTGGTACCAGGTCTACCAGCGGGACGTCACCGCCGGGGACGCCGCCTTCACCAAGCTCGCCACCCCGGTCACCAGCTGCTGCACGATGACCGCCGGATACCTCACCAACGGCCACTCGTACGAGTACAAGATCGCCGCGATCAACTCCGGTGGTGAGGGCCCCACCGGAAACGTGGCGTCCGCGACGAGCAGCCAACCCCGTCCGGCCGCACCGACCAACCTGCGCGGTCAACCGGCCGGGTCCGGCACCATCGAACTGAACTGGGACGCACCGGCGCCCGGCCTTCTCTACTGGGTCTACCAGCGCGATGTCACCGCAGGCCAGGTGACGTTCACCAAGTCCTCGCTGCCCAGCAGTACGACCTCGGCGACCCGGGGCTATCTGGCCGACGGCCATGTCTACGAGTTCAAGGTGACCGGTGAGAGCCAGGGCGGGGAGGGTGTCGCCTCGGCGACCGTCCGGGTCACCGCCGTGGGCGGGGTGCCTCAGGCGCCGAGTGGGCTGACGGCCACCGCCGGCGACGGCAAGGTGGTCCTCAACTGGACGGCCAGCCCGACCGGCGGCTCCTGGTACCAGGTCTATCTGCGCAACGCGAGCGCCAACCAGTCGTGGCAGAAGGTGAGCACCCCGGTCACCACCTGCTGCACCATGACCGCCGGTTACCTCACCAACGGCGACGTCTACGAGTTCAAGGTCACCACCATCAACGGCGGCGGGGAGTCCACGCCGACGTCGGTGGCCAGCGCCAAGCCCCTGCCACCGGTACCGGCCGCCCCGTCCGGCCTGACCGCCACCTCGGGGGACGGGAAGGTCGTCCTGAACTGGACGGCGAGCCCGACCGGCGGCGTCTACTACGACGTCTACCTCCGCGACGCGACAGCGGGGCAGTCCTGGCAGAAGGTCGCGCTGCCGGCGACCTGCTGCACGATGACCGCCGGCTACCTCACCAACGGCCACCGCTACGAGTTCCGGGTGGCGGCCAGCAACATGGCCGGTCAGTCGGCGACCAGCAACGTCGCGGCGGCGACCCCCCTTCCGCCGTTTCCCCAGGCGCCGTCCGGCCTGACCGCCAGTGCCGGCGACGGCAAGGTGACGCTGCGATGGACGGCCAGCTCCACGGCGAAGGTGTACTACCTCGTGGAGTACCGGGCCTCCGGCGCGGCGAACTGGACCCGGCTCAAGTTGCCGGTCACCCAGTGCTGCACCTTCGTGGCCGGCTACCTGGCCAACGGCACGACCTACGACTTCCGGGTACGTGCCACGAACCAGGCGGGGGACAGCTCCCCGAGCAATACCGCGTCGGCCCGGCCCATGCCGCCGATCCCGCAGGCGCCGTCCGGGCTGAGTGCCGCGGCCGGGAACGGCAAGGTGACGTTGACGTGGAGCAGGAGTTCGACGCCGAACGTCTACTACCTGGTCGAATACAAGACCAGCACGGCGTCGACCTGGACCAGGGTCAAGGTGCCGATCACGTCGTGCTGCACCTTCGTGGCCGGTTACCTGGGCAACGGCACCACCTACAACTTCCGGGTGCGGGCGACGAACATGTCCGGTGACAGCACACCGAGCAACGTCGCCTCGGCCAAACCCATGCCGCCCGTGCCCACGCGCGTGTCGTCGCTCACCGCCAGCTCCAACGGGGTCAGCCAGGTGAACCTGAGCTGGACCAGGAGCAGCACCGCCGGTGTGTACTACTGGATGGAGTACCGGACCGCCGGGGATTGGCACTGGATCCGTCTGCCACTGCCTGCCACGGGCACCTCCGCCTCCCTGAAGTACGGATTCTCGGACGGCGAATTGCACGAGTTCCGGGTGGTCGCCTTCAACATGTCCGGGGAGAGCGCCGACTCCCCGATCGCCGAGACGGTCGTCCAACGGTCCGAGTACGCGAGGATCCGGGGCGGAAACAACCTCAACGGCAGTAACCTCATCGCCACCCGGGTGTTGGGGGGCGGCAGCTGGTGTGACCCGGGCTTCGGCTCGCGGGTGTGCTACGGCACCTCCCCAGCAGGAGATCAACCGGCAACCGTCGGAGACTACTTCTTCTACGGTGGAAGCGAGAGTTCGTACCGGTCCCGCCTGCGGTGCGAGGCGTACAAGCGGGCGAACATCCGCTTCGGCTACGGACGGACCTCCGCCGACATCAGGGGCCCGGATCTCCCACGGCACGAGGTGATCCATTCCGACGCGTACGCGCGATACCCGTCCGCGGCGAACTTCCTGGCGGACTACGGCATCCAGTCGGCCTACTCGAAACTGACGACCGGGAACCCCTACGAGGCGAACAGGTTCGAGAAGGAGGCCAACCTCTACTGGGGCGGATACTTCGTCTTCGATACGGGGCGCCGCTACGGCGGCACCTCCGAGTGCAACTGGTTGTACTGACCCAGCACCGCCCAGGCAGCCGGCCCCGGACTCCCGTCCGGGGCCGGCTGCCCGCATCGCGACCATCTCTCAGCGGTCCTCCAGCCGGGGCGGATAAAATGACGGCATGATCGACTCCTCTGCCCAGGAGGGCAGCAGTAGCCAGCCGGGTCGTGCCCGGCATATCCCCGTCCCGACGACCCCGGGAGCCCTGAGCGTCCCGTGTTGATCGTCGTCGGTCTTCTCCTCATCATCGTGCTCACCGCCGCCACCGGTTACTTCGTGGCGCAGGAGTTCGGCTACGTCGCCGTGGACCGGGGCAAGCTGCGTCAGCTCGCCGACGACGGCGACCAGGCCGCCGCCCGGGCCCTCACCGTCACCAGCCGGCTCTCCTTCATGCTCTCCGGCGCACAACTCGGCATCACCGTCACCGCGCTGCTGGTCGGTTACGTCGCCGAGCCGTACCTCGGTGGCGGCCTCGCCGACCTGCTCGGCGTCGCGGGCGTCAGCGAGTCCGTGAGCCTGCCGCTGTCGGTGGCGCTGGCCCTGATCATCGCGACCATCGTGCAGATGGTCCTCGGCGAGCTGGCGCCCAAGAACCTCGCCATCGCCCGGGCCGAACCGCTGGCCCGTGCGCTGAGCCGGTCCACGCTCGTCTACCTGGCCATCGCCGGTCCGGTGATCCGGCTCTTCGACCGCGCGTCGATCCGGCTGCTGCGCCGGGTCGGCATCGAGCCGATCGAGGAACTGCCCAGCGGCGCGACCCCCGCCGACCTGGAACAGATCATCGCCGAGTCGCGCGAGGAGGGCAGCCTGGACGCCGAGATGTCCACGCTGCTCGACCGGGGGCTCGACTTCCGGGAACTGACCGCCGGCGAGGCCATGGTGCCCCGCGTCGACGTGCACACCGTCCGGGCCCACGAGCCGGTGAGCCGGGTGGTCGAGCTGCTGGACACCGGCCACTCCCGCTTCCCGGTGCGCGGCGCCGAGGGCGTCGACGACCTGCTCGGCATCGTGGGCATCGCCGACGTGCTGGGCGTACCGCCCGCCGAGCGGGCCACCACCCCGGTCAGCGCGGTGGCGGGGCCGCCGCTGCTCGTACCGGAGACCCTGCCGCTGCCCACGGTGCTGGACCGGCTGCGCTCCGGGCACCGGCAGATGGCCTGCGTGGTCGACGAGTACGGCGGCTTCGCCGGCGTGATCACCCTGGAGGACATCGCCGAGGAGCTGGTCGGTCCGATCCGGGACGAGGACGACCCGCCGGAGCGGGCGCCCGCCCGCCAGGACGACGGCTCCTGGGTGGTGCCGGCCCGCTGGCGGATCGACGAGGTCGCCGACAGCACCGGCATCGCGCTGCCCGAGGCGCCCGAGTACGACACCCTCTCCGGGCTGGTCATGCGGGAGCTGGGCCGGGTGCCGGAGGTCGGCGACCGACTGGAGATCAGCCTGCTGCCCGAGGGCGTCGAGGCCGACGAGGACGAGCCGGAGCCCCGCGCGCTGGTCGAGGTGCTGGCCGTGGACCGGCACGTCGCCGACTCGGTACGGCTGCAACTCACCGACCGTGGCGAGCGGCGCGAGGTGTCCGCATGAGCCCCGGCATCGCGTTGATCAGCTCCGGCGTCCTGCTGGGGCTGAACGGGTTCTTCGTGGCCGCCGAGTTCGCGCTGGTGGCCAGCAAGCGGTACCGGCTGGAGCAGGCCGCGGCCACTGGTGGCCGGGCGGCCCGGGCCGCGCTGGACGGCGTCCGCGAGCTGTCGCTGATGCTGGCCGGTGCACAACTCGGCATCACCCTGTGCACCCTGGGCCTCGGCGCGCTGGCCGAGCCGGCGATCGAGCACCTGGTGAGCCCGCTGCTGCACGCGGTGGGGCTGCCCGACGCGGCCAGTCACGTCATCGCCCTGGTCTTCGCCCTCGGGTTGGTGACGTTCCTGCACCTGGTGGTGGGGGAGATGGCTCCGAAGTCGTGGGCGATCACCGACGCCGAGCGGTCGGCGACGCTGCTCGCGCTGCCGTTCCGGGCCTTCGCCCGGGTGTCCCGGCCGGTGCTGTCCGCGTTGAACGCGCTGGCCAACTCGATCCTGCGCCTGGTCGGCGTCCACCAGCAGGACCAGCTGGCCCAGGTGCACGGCCCGGACGAGCTGCGGATCCTGCTGGAGCAGTCCCGCGAGCACGGGCTGCTCGGCGCGGAGCAGCACCAACTGCTCACCAGCATGCTGGAGTTGCAGGGCACGTCGGTGGCGCAGGTGATGGAGCCGTTCGCCACCATGGTCACCGTCCGGCGCGAC
The DNA here is from genome assembly GCF_049315225.1 of Micromonospora sp. WMMD729. Classification (NCBI taxonomy): domain Bacteria; kingdom Bacillati; phylum Actinomycetota; class Actinomycetes; order Micromonosporales; family Micromonosporaceae; genus Micromonospora; species Micromonospora sp. WMMD729. The sequence continues at coordinate 1,387,490 of NZ_CP186059.1, forward strand.
GACCCGGCCGAGCGGATCGAGCAGGTCAGCCGGGACAGCGGCCGGTCGCGGCTGGCGGTGCTGGACTCCGGCGGCGACGTCTGCGGCCTGGTGCACGTCCGGGAGGCGGTACGGGTGGTAACCACCGGCCGGGCCGCCACCGCCGGGGAGTTGATGACGCCGGCGTTCACCCTGCCGGCGACGTCCACGGTCACCGAGGCGGTGGCCGAGATGCGCGCCCGGCAGTCGCAGCTCGCGCTGGTGCGCAACGGCGGCGGTCCGGCCCGCCCGATCGGCTTCGTCGCCCTGGAGGACCTGCTGGAGGAGGTCATCGGCGAGTTCGACGACGAGACCGACACGGTGCCGCGCGGCCGGCGACTCCGCTAGGCAGACCGCACTTTCCGGAAGTTCCGGGTGATCCCCCGCCAGGTCGGCGAGAGTTGAGGTGACCTGGCGGGGGGCGCGCGATGCGGTTGACGGGGGTGTCTCGGGAGTCCGGCTGGACCGGACTGTCCGTGCAGACCACACTTCCGAACCCGAGCACCCGTCCGGGCCTGCGCCTGCCCGGGCGGGTGACCCTCGCCGCCGGCCCGGACGACGTGCTCGTCCGACACATCCGGCTCGGCCTGGTCACCACGGTCGAGCCGGACGACCCGGCGGCCCCCCGACGCCTCATGCAGTTTTTCCAACTGCCGATCGCCGGGCGGTTCGTGGTCCCGGCGGGCCGTCGCCGTGCGGTCGACTTCGGGTTGCCGCTGCCCTGGGAGACCCCGGTGACCACCTTCGGCGGGGTGCCGCTGCTGAGCCTGCGGATGGGTCTGCGGACCGAGGTGTCCGTCGACCCGGGCCTGGACCAGGGCGCCATGGTGCCGGTCTTCGTGCACCCGGTCCCCACCCAGCAGCACGTGCTGGCCGCGTTGGACACGCTGGGCTTCTCGATCCGCCAGGCGGGGCTGGTCGAGGGCGGCCTGCCCGGGGTGCAGCACGCTCTACCGCTGCACCAGCGGTGGGGCTACTGGGTCGGACCGCTCTACGCCGGCCCGATCACCGAGCTGGAACTGATCTTCGTGACCAACTCGGTGGGCCTCGAGGTGATCACCTGGATGGACCGGCGGCTGGCCCTGGCCGGCATCACCCACCAGAGCATCAGCCGGTTCCGCATCTGGCACGCCGACGCCGGACAGCGGGACTGGGTCGCCACCGTGGACGGCTGGCTGCGTCACGCCATCAACCGCCACGCCGCAGCCGCCGCCCACGCCGACTGGTCCGCGCAGATCGGCCACTCGGCCCACGTCAGCCGTCACCCCGACACGCCCATCAAACCCGGCTACGGCCTGGGCGGCACAGCAGGAGGCGCCGGGGTCGGCGGCGGCTCCGGCGGCGACGGCACCTAACCCCGCGCGTCCCGCGCCCCCCGCGCCCCGCGCCCCCCGCGCCCCCCGCGCCCCGCGCGTCCCGCGCGCCGATCTTGCACTTTCGGTGGCGACAAAGCAGCGTGAAAAGCCCAAAAGGACAACACAAAGTGCAAGATCGCGGAGAAGAGGGGCGGGGAGCGAGGGGCGGGGAGCGAGGGGCGGGGTGGGTCAGCCTGCGGTGGCGGTGGCTAGTTTGAGGCTGAAGGCCAGGAAGAGGGTTGCCACCGCCGTGGTGCCGCCCACGGCGAGGCGTCGGCGGCGACGGAACTGGGCCGCCAGGAAGGTGCCCGCGAAGATCAGCGCGGTCAGGTAGAGCGCGCTGGTGATCTGGGCGATCAGGCCGAGCAGCAGGAACGACAGCGCCGGCCAGGCGTAGTCCGGGTCGACGAACTGGATGAAGAACGAGATGAAGAACAGGATCGCCTTCGGGTTCAGCAGGCTGATCACCAGCGCCTTGCGGAACGGGCTGCGCAGCTGCGCCGGCTCCGCGGCGTCGATGAGCCGCGGCGTGGCGGGGTCGTTGCGGTCGCGCCAGCGCCGCCAGGCGCCGCGCAGCATGGTCACCCCGACATAGCCGAGGTACGCGGCGCCGGCGTACTTGATCACCAGGAACAACGGTGGGTACGCCTTGAGCAGCGACGCCACCCCGGCGGCGGAGAGGATCATCAGCACCCCGTCGCCGACGAACACCCCGGCCGCGGCCCGGTAGCCGACGCCCACGCCCCGTTTGGCGGCGGTGGAGAGCACGAAGAGTGAGTTCGGCCCGGGCAGCAGGATGATGGCCACGGTGCCCAGCACGTACGTCCAGATGTCGGTGATCCCCAGCACGCCCGCCATCATCACGCCGCCGGTGCCGTGCGGCGAAGTCTTTTCCGCAGCATGGCCTGTGCGTTCGGCCACTCGTCGACGGTCATCGCGTACTGCACCGTGTCGCGCCACGAGCCGTCCGGGCGCAGGCGGTGCATCCGCAGCACCCCCTCCCGGGTGGCGCCGAGCCGTTCGATGGCCGCCTGGGAACGGACGTTGCGGATGTCGGTGTGCCACGCCACCCGTACCGCGCCCAGTTCGTCGAAGGCCCGGCCGAGCAGCAACAGCTTGGCCTCGGTGTTGATCCCGGTACGCCACCACGGGCGGCCGAGGAAGGTGTGCCCGATCGCCACCGACCGCCGGTCCGGGTCGATCTCGTAGTACGAGGTGCTGCCGACCACCGTCCCGGTCGCCGCGCAGCGCTGCACCCAGGGCACCCGCTCACCGCGCTGCTGTGCGGCCAGCGCGGTGGCGATCACCGCGGCGGTCCCGGCCGGCTCGGTGGGCCGCGGGACGGTCAGGTGCCGCCAGACGTCGTCGTCGGCGGTGGCGGCGTGCAGGTCGTCGGCGTGCGCCGGGTCCAGTGGCTCCAGCCGGACGTGCTCGCCGCTCAGCGCCACCGGATCGTGCCAGGGCGTACGGGGCGTCCGCAGGTACGCCGGCAGGGGTGCGGTGACCCCGACGGCGGGCTGCGGCGGCCCGGCGGTCAGCCGCAGTGGTAGGACGCCGGCCCAGTACGGCAGGTCCAGGTCGGCCTCGTCGTCACGGACGTCGCCGGTGCGCGACCGGACGGACACCTCGCGCAGGGGTAGTGCGAGTACGGCGGTCTCGGCCAGTTCGCGCCGGCTCGGCGGGCGGCTGTCCGTGCTGCGCCCCGTGCCCACCTTCTCGACCAGCGCGGTGAGCATGGCGCTCTTCTCACCGGCGTCGGTGACCAGTCGGGCGGTGCCGTGCGCGACCACCGAGCGGTAGTTGGCGCTGTGGTGGAACTGGGACCGGCCGTAGACCAGCCCGTCGAGCAGCGTCACCGCCACGCAGACGGCCAGCCCGTCGCCCCGGGCGGCGAGCAGCGGCCGGCTGCCGGTGGACCCGTGCAGGTAGAGGGTGTCGCCGATGCGGACGTGCAGGGTGGGCAGTACGCGCGGCTCACCGTCCACGGTGAAGCCGAGCGCGCAGTGGTACGCCTCGTCCAGGACGGCGTGCGCCGCCTCGCGGTCGTACCTCATCCGGTCACGGGAGCGGCTGGCGGTGGTCCGGGCGGTGGGTGGATACATGCGCGCCCCTTTGTTCTAGTACAATCCCGTATTTGTGTCAGCACGCTATCAGCTCGCCGGGACGACGGCCGCCACGATTTCGGCCAGCATCGAATCGGGCATCCGTGCCGGCGCCCTGCCACCCGGCGCGGCCCTGCCGTCGGTGCGGGCCCTCGCCGCCCAGCTCGCCGTCAGCCCGGCCACCGTCGCCCGCGCCTATCAGGAGCTGCGCCAGCGGGGCGTGCTCACCACCGCCGGCCGGCACGGCACCCGGGTCCGTCCGCGCCCACCGGTGGCTGCCCGTCGCTCCGCGCTGCGGCCCGCGCCGCTGCCCGGCGCCCGTGACCTGTCCCGGGGCGAGCCCGATCCCCGGCTGCTGCCGCCGATCGGCCCCCACCTGGCGGCGCTCGCCGCCGATGTCGGCCCCTCGGTCGGCTACTCCGAGGCCGGGGTGCTCCCGGAGGTGGCCGAGGCCGCCCGCGCCCGGCTGAGCGCCGACGGGGTGACCGCTGACGACCTCACCCTCACCGGTGGCGCGCTGGACGGCATCGAACGCCTCCTCGGCGCGCACCTGCGCCCCGGCGACGCGGTGGCGGTGGAGGACCCCGGTTGGGCCAATCTGCTCGACCTGGTCGCCGCCCTCGGGCTGCGCCCGATCGGCGTGCCGGTGGACGACGAGGGGCCGATCCCGGCCGGGGTGGCGGCCGCACTGACCGCCGGCGCGCGGGCGTTGGTGGTCACCAGCCGGGCACAGAACCCGACCGGCGCGGCCGTCTCGGCCGCTCGCGCCGACGAGCTGCGCGCGCTGCTCGCCGGGCGGCGGGACCTGCTGCTCATCGAGGACGACCACGCCGCCGAGCTGGCCCGCGTACCCCTGCACCCGCTCGCCGGCGCGACCGCGACCTGGGCCTTCGTGCGCTCGGTGAGTAAGCCCTTCGGGCCGGACCTGCGGCTGGCGGTGCTGGCCGGCGACGAGACCACCGTGGCCCGGGTGACCGGTCGGACGCGGGTCGGCGCCGGATGGGTGTCCACTGTGCTGCAACGGCTGGTGCTCGCCCTCTGGCGGGACCCGACGGTCGACGACCTCGTGCGCCGCGCGGCGCACGACTACGAGCTGCGGCGGGTCGGACTGCTGACCGCGCTCGCCGGGCACGGCCTCACGGCGTACGGGCGCAGCGGCATCAACGTCTGGTTGCCGGTGCCCGACGAGACCAGCGCGGTGACCGCGCTGCGCGATGCCGGCTGGGTGGTGGCGCCCGGCTCGCTCTACCGGATCGCCGCTCCGCCCGCCCTGCGCGTCACCGTCAGTTCCCTGGCCGTCGAGGACCTGGCGCCCCTGGCGGCCGCCCTGGCCCGCGCCGTCCGTCCCGGTCCACCGTCCGGTTTCACCACCTGACCCGCCGACCGGTGACCCGGCCGGGAGGTTTGCCGGGTGCATGACGGGTATGCGCGCCAGCGGAGGTGGCTGATCATGGCTTCAGGCGGTAATCGAGGGCTCTGGATCGGGGTGGCGGTCGCGGTCATCGTGATCATCATCGTGTTGATCGCGCTCGTGTCGTGTGGCGGCGGTGGGGGTGGGGGCGGGTACTGACGGACGGCCGCCCGGGTCTCCGGGGCGTACCCGGCAGCGGCTACCGAACGGGTATATAACAGTCGGCATGGCCGAGCAGACCGACGCCGCCCCCGGTGCCCAGCGGTTCATCCCGCCCGATGCCGACACCATCGACGCGTTGCGCGCGGCCTCGGGCGGCTGTCGCGGCTGCGAGCTGTACCGGGACGCCACCCAGACCGTCTTCGGGCGGGGTGACGAGAGCGCCCGCGTGGTGCTGGTGGGGGAGCAGCCCGGCGACATGGAGGACCAGAAGGGCCTGCCCTTCGTCGGTCCCGCGGGTCGGCTGCTGCGCAGGGCCGTCGACGACGCCGGCCTCGACCCGGCCGGGCTGTACCTCACGAACGCGGTGAAGCACTTCCGCTTCGAGCTGCGGGGCAAGCGGCGCATCCACCAGACGCCGGACCGGATCCACATCGCCGCCTGCCGTCCCTGGCTGGTCGCCGAGTTCGCCCGGCTCGACCCGGCGGTCGTCGTGGTGCTCGGCGCCACCGCCGCCAAGGCGCTGCTCGGCCCGTCCTTCCGGGTGACCAGGCAGCGCGGTGAGCTGCTGCCCTGGCCGGCGTCCGCGCAGCATCCCGAGGACTTCCAGCGGGTCCCGGTGGACAGCGCAGGCGCGCTGGCCGACGCTCCGCCGACCCGGCTGCTGGCGACCATCCACCCGTCCGCGGTGCTGCGCGCCGACGACCAGGACGCCGCGTACGAGGGGCTGGTCGCCGACCTCACCGTGGTCGCCCGCGCCCTCGCCGGATAGCCGCGAGGTGCCGTCGCGCGCACGCGCGCTCGCCGGATAACCGCCCGGCCGGCGTCGAGCGGGGCGTCAGCCGGCGGTGTCGGTGTAGACCTCGACGTCGTAGAGCAACTGGACGTTGCGGCGGCCGTTCGTGACGCCGACGAAGACCGGTTCGCCAGCCGGGGTGCGGCCCTGCCGCCATGCCTGTTCCCGGGCCGCCTCGCGCGACTCGTGATGGCTCCTGCCCTCCTGGTGCAGTTGCAGGACGCGCCGGGCGGTGCTCCGGTCGGTGTCGAGGTGGATTCGCAGCAGAGGCATCAGGGGACCTCCTCGCGGGACGATGGGCAGGCGTTCAGGTAGCTTACCGACGTTAAGTTTCCTGTCCACCGTATTAGGGTGACCGCATGACAGAGCGCCGCCCTCCCTCGTCGGTATGGCTACGTCCGGAGCGCTCCGGGCCACCGCGCCGGCCGCCACTGACGATCGACCGGATCGTGGACGCGGCGGTCGACCTGCTGGACGAGCACGGCATCGACGGCCTCACGATGCGTGGCCTCGCCCAGCGCCTCACCGTGACGGCGACCGCCCTGTACTGGCACGTACGGACGAAGGACGACGTGCTGGACCTGGCAATGGACCGGATCTTCGGCGACGTGCCGATCCCGGACGCGACCGACGACTGGCCCCAGGACGTCCGGGTCCTCGTCCGAGGTTGGCGCTCCGCCATGCTCCGGCATCCCTGGGCGCCGAGCCTGGTGGGCCGGCCGATGCTCGGGCCCAACGTGCTGGCCCGTACCGAGTTCCTCCAGGCGGCGCTGGTGCGCGGCGGCTGCCGTGGCCGGCACCTCGCGGTGGCCACCCGAACGCTGGCCAACTACGTCATCGGCGCCTCGCTCACCGAGGCCACCTGGCGCAGGACCGCCGACCCGGACGCGCGGGCCGCCGCCCGCGACCATGTCACGGCGCACGCCGACGCCTACCCGACCCTGACCGCCTCCGGTCATCTCGACGACTCCCGGTGGGGCGACGACCTGCTGTTCGAGGAGGGTCTGGACGGCGTGCTCCGTGCGGTGGCGCCGCATTCGCCGTCCTGAGTGTCCCAACAGGACGGGACGTCTGATACCTCCTGGAAACGGCGTTGCGCGACCGGTGTAACACGCCCTCCACAGACTCACATGAGTCGATCTTGTAGGGGAGGCGTTCATGAGCGATCAGACGCAGTCGACGGTGAGCCGGCGTGGATTCCTGCGCGCGGTCGGGATCAGCGGTGGAGCCGGCGCGATGCTCGCCACGATGGGCGCCATGGGGCTCGCGCCCAGCGCCGCCGCGTCGACGACCCCGGCCTTCCGGGCGCCGGAGCCGTCCGACTTCACGCTGACCGGGCGGCCACGGGCGAGCGTCGTCGTGCTCGGCGGCGGCATCGCGGGGCTCACCACCGCGTACGAGCTGGGTAAGGCGGGCTACCAGTGCACGGTCCTGGAGGCGCGGCACCGCGTCGGTGGGCGGAACCTGACCATCCGCGGCGGCGACGTCGAGACCGACCTCGACGGCCACACCCAGCGGGCCGGCTTCTCCGACGGCGTCTACTTCAACGCCGGCCCGGGCCGCATCGCACAGTGGATGGTCACCATGGACTACTGCCGTGAGCTGGGCGTACCCGTCGAGGTCTTCACCAACCAGAACGCCGACGCCTGGATCTACAACGAGTCCGCCGGGATGACCGGGCCGGTCCGCTACCGCACCGCCAAGGCCGACGTCTTCGGCTACGTCTCGGAACTGCTCGCGAAGGCCACCGACCAGGGTGCGCTGGACGCGCGGCTCAGCGCCGAGGACCGGGACCGGCTGCTGTCGTTCCTGCAGAGCTTCGGCGCGATCGGCGGACGGGCCAGCGACTGGGCGTACACCGGGACCAGCCGGCGCGGCTTCACCACGTACCCCGGCGCGGGCAACGACGTCGGCACCATGCTCGGCGCGCCGCCGGCGCTCTCCGACGTCTTCGCCAGCAACGTGGGCCGGTACTTCTCCTTCGAGTTCGGCTACGACCAGGCGATGCTGATGTTCCAGCCGGTCGGCGGGATGGACCAGATCCCGCGCGCCCTCGCCAAGGCCGTCGGCGGGCACCGGATCCGCCTCAACGCCGAGGTGACCGGGGTGACCGACCGGGGCGACCGGGTCGAGGTGACCTACCGCCAGGGCGGCCGGCCGGCGCAGCTCACCGCCGACTACTGCGTGGCCGCGCTGCCACCGCACCTGATGGCCCGGGTGCCGCACAACCTCGGCGTCGACGTGACCGCCGCGCTGGCCGACTTCCCGGTCACCGCCGCCGGCAAGATCGGTCTGGAGTACCGCAGCCGCTGGTGGGAGACCGACCAGCGGATCTACGGCGGCATCACCGAGACCGACCTGGACCTGTCGCACATCTGGTACCCGTCCTACGGCTTCCACGGCAAGCGCGGCCTGGTCGTCGGCTACTACAACACCGGGGCGAACGCCCGGGCGTACAGCGGGCTCACCCCCGAGCTGCGCCAGGAGCGGGCGGTCAGCCAGGGTGTGAAGATCCACGGCGACAAGTACCGCAGCGAGCTGGTCACCTCGTACTCGCACGCCTGGGACCGGACCCGCTACATCGAGGGCGCCTGGACCTCGCCCCGGTACGGCACCGCCGGATACGAACTGCTGCTCCGGCCGGCCGGGCGGGTCTACTTCGCCGGGGACTGGCTGAGCCACGAGGTGGCCTGGCAGCACGGCGCGTTCGTGGCGGCCCGCGCCGCGGTGTCGTCCCTGCACCAGCGGGTGATGACCGGCTGACGTCCGTTCCTCCGACGCCGATCAAGATCCGCGCACCTTCGGGGAAACTGCTGCTTCCCGGCGCGCCGAGCCAGCAACGTCCCTGAAGTTGCGCGGATCTTGCGCCCGGCTGGCCGGGGCAGCCCGCACCGGGTGGGTGCGCGAGGATGGCGGAGTCCCCGCACTTGAGGAGCGCCGATGGCCACCGACCTGACCGAGCCGCGTGCCGCCGCCCGGCTCGACGTCGCACCGATCCAGCGGCGCACCATGCGGCTGCTCTTCACCACCCAGATCATCGGCGGCATCGGCGTGACCATCGGCATCTCCGTCGGCGCGCTGCTCGCCGCCCGGGTCGCCGGGACGGCGGTGGCCGGGGTCGCGCAGAGCGCCGGGGTGGTCGGCGCGGCGCTGCTCGCCGTCCCGGTCACCCGGATCATGGCCCGGCACGGCCGCCGGCCCGGCCTGGTGCTGGCGTACGCCGTGGGTGCCGTCGGCGGCGTCCTGGTGGTGCTGGCGGCGGCCACCCGCTCGGTGCCGCTGCTCTTTCTCGGCATGCTGCTGTTCGGTGGCGGTACCGCCGCGAACCTCCAGGCCCGGTACACGGCCGTGGACCTCGCCGAGCCGGCTCGTCGGGGTCGCCAGCTCTCGCTGATCGTCTGGGCCACCACCATCGGCGCGGTGGCTGCGCCGAACTTCGCCGCGCTGGCCGACCGGGTGACCACCGGCTGGGGGCTGCCCCCGCTGGCCGGCCCGTTCGCGTTCAGCGCGACGGCGTTCGTGCTGGCTGCCGTCGTACTCCTCGGCCTGTTGCGGCCCGACCCGCTGCTCACCGCGCGGCGACTCGCGGCGGCCGATGCCGCGTCGCCGCCGACGACCGGGCCCGACGGTGGCGGGCCGGCCGCCGCCGTGCCGTCGGGCGGTGCGGCGGCGGCGACCGCGCCCGGCCCCACCGCCGGGACCGCCGCGTCGCCGGCGGGCGGTGGCGACGGGCCGGCCGCCGCACCGGTCGGCGTGCGTGCGCCGCGCGGCGCCGGGATGCGGGCGGCCTGGTCGGTGGTACGCGGACAGCCCGCGGCCCGGCTCGGCATCGCCGCCGTGGCGGTGGGTCACCTGGTCATGGTGGCGGTGATGGCGATGACCCCGGTCCGGCTCGGTGAGTCGCACGCCGACGCCGACGTGCTGCGGCTGGTCGGGATCGTGCTGAGTCTGCACATCGCCGGCATGTACGCGTTCTCCCCGGTGGTCGGCTGGCTCACCGACCGGCTCGGCCGCCGGGCGGTGATCCTCGGCGGGGTCGGGTTGCTGCTGGCCGCCTGCGCGGTCGCCGGTACCGCCGGGCACCACACCCCTCGGCTCTCGGTCGGTCTGGTCCTGCTCGGGCTGGGCTGGTCCGGGACGATGGTGGCCGGCTCGACACTGCTCTCCGAGTCGGTGTCGGCCGGAGTGCGGCCGAGCGTCCAGGGATTCTCCGACATGATCATGGGGCTGGCCGGCGCGAGTGCCGCGGTGCTCAGCGGGTTTGTCATGCAGGCGGCCGGATATCCCGTGCTCACCCTGCTCGCGGCGGTCGCGACCGTGCCCCTGGTGGCGCTAGCGTTGCGCCCGGTGCCGACCGGGGCACCGGGTGAGGAGGATTGATCACGTGCGGCTGACCGACTTCTGGGCGCGGTTGGAGGAGGCGTTCGGGCCGGGCTACGCGGCCAGCATCGCCCGGGATCAGGTGCTGTCCCAGCTTGGCGGCCGGACCATCGAGCAGGCGTTGGCGGCGGGTGAGCAGACCCACGCGGTGTGGCGGGCGGTGTGCGCCGCGTACCCCGACCGCGTGCCCGCGCGACTACGCTGAGCAGCCTTTTCGCCGGTTCCGCGTGTCGCTTGTCGAGTCGTACACCTGTTCGGCTATTGTCCACAGCGGGGTGCTCGTCCACAGCTCGCGGCCCGTCGGCTGGTTTTCTGTCGGACCTAGCGCCTAGCGTGTCCGCGTGACGCGAAGCTCAGCAAAGACGCCGGCGAAGGCAGGGGTGGCAACCATGGCAGCAGGGCCTGACCGGGAGAAGGCACTCGACCTTGCTCTCGCTCAGATCGACAAGCAGTTCGGCAAGGGCTCGGTGATGCGGCTGGGAGAGCGGCCGGTCGTCCAGACCGCCGTGATCCCGACCGGCTCCATCGCGCTCGACGTGGCGCTCGGCGTGGGCGGTCTCCCGCGCGGCCGGGTGATCGAGGTCTACGGCCCCGAGTCCAGCGGTAAGACCACGGTGGCCCTGCACGCCGTGGCGAACGCCCAGCGCAACGGCGGCATCGCCGCCTTCATCGACGCCGAGCACGCGCTCGACCCGGAGTACGCGAAGGCCCTCGGCGTCGACACCGACGCGATGCTGGTCTCCCAGCCGGACACCGGCGAGCAGGCGCTGGAGATCGCGGACATGTTGATCCGCTCCGGCGCCCTGGACATCATCGTGATCGACTCCGTGGCGGCCCTGGTGCCCCGCGCCGAGATCGAGGGCGAGATGGGCGACAGCCACGTGGGTCTCCAGGCCCGGCTGATGAGCCAGGCGCTGCGCAAGATCACCGGTGTGCTCAGCAACACCGGCACCACGGCGATCTTCATCAACCAGCTCCGGGAGAAGATCGGCGTGATGTTCGGCAGCCCGGAGACCACGACCGGTGGTCGGGCGCTGAAGTTCTACGCCTCGGTCCGGCTCGACGTGCGCCGCATCGAGAGCCTCAAGGACGGCACCGACGTGGTCGGTAACCGCACCCGGGTCAAGGTCGTGAAGAACAAGGTCGCCGCCCCGTTCAAGCAGGCCGAGTTCGACATCATGTACGGCAAGGGCATCTCGCGCGAGGGCTCGCTGATCGACGTCGGCGTGGAGCAGGCGATCATCCGCAAGTCCGGCGCGTGGTACACGTACGACGGCGACCAGCTCGGCCAGGGCAAGGAGAAGGCCCGGGAGTTCCTGAAGGAGAACCCGGACGTGGCCGCCGAGATCGAGAAGAAGATCCTGGAGAAGCTCGGCGTCGGGGTCGGCGCGGGCGACGCCGCCGGTGGCCCGGAGCTGCCGCCGGTCGACTTCTGACCGGTCGCTGACCCATGGCAGGACGACGCGCTCGTACGGGGCGGGGCTGGGATGCCAGTCCGCCTCGTACGGGCGACGCCGCCGATCCGCCGCGTCCCCGCCGGGGTGGCCGTCGGGCCGAGCCGCCGACCGACGAGCAGGCGTCCACGCCGTGCGACGAGTCCGAGGTGGCCCGCGAGATCTGCCTGCGCCAGCTCGCCGTCCGGCCGCGTACCCGCGCCGAGCTGGCCGGGGCGCTGGCCAAGCGGGGCATCTCCGAGGAGGTGTCGGCCGAGGTGCTCGACCGGTACGACGAGGTCGGCATCATCGACGACGCCGCGTTCGCCCGAGCCTGGGTGTCGAGCCGACACTCCGGGCGGGGCCTCGCCCGCCGGGCGCTCGCCAACGAGTTGCGCCGTAAGGGCGTGGACGGCGAGGTGGCCACCGAGGCGCTGGGCGAGCTGGACGAGGAGACCGAGGCGGAGACCGCCCGGGCCCTCGTGGAGCGCAAACTACGGACCGCCCGGGGTGAGCCGGATGCGGTCTTCCGCCGGCTGGTGGGCATGCTGGCCCGCAAGGGTTACCCGCCGGGCGTGGCGATCCGGGCGGTGAAGGACGCGCTCGCCGCGCAGAGCGCCGAGGCGGCCGAGTTCGCCGAGCAGATCGACGCCGACGCCCTCGCCGACGCCGAGGGCGAGTGAGTCGCTGGTCCCCCCGAGGCCACGCCCATCACCCGCGCCGATCTTGCACTTTCTGCTGGGGAAATGTGGGATACAGCCCGTTCTGTCGCCACAGAAAGTGCAAGATCGCGGGGGTGGCGGGGCGGCGGCGCGGGGTTGTGGGGTCAGCGAGGGAAGCGCAGACTCTCCACGATCAGGTCGCAGCCCGCCCGCATCTGCGCCGCCGGCAGCACCCCGTGCCGACACATGATCGCGAACTCGTCGGTGCTGTCGGGGATGACGCCGTAGACCATGACGTCAGCGACGCCGGGGAACCCCTCCATGTTCGCCATCGGCTCGGGAGGAAACTTGTAGGAGTCGATCCGTACGGCCTTCGCGCCGTCGAGCGTGAGCCGTTGGACCGCCGGATCGGTTGGCGCGACGGCGGGGTCGTCGACGAGGAACAGGTCCATCACTGAGCCCTCCACCGGGTTCGGCTCCATGGTCATCAGCATGACGATGTCGCCCTCGCCCCCGGCCTTCGGCGAGACCTGGGTGCAGTCCGGTTCGCCCCGCGGCGGGCAGGGGCGGGCCGTCCACTCCGCCGGTGCGGTGTAGCTCATCCGCCCGTCCGCGGTGGTGGTCCGCTCACCGGCCTTGAGCGCTGCCGTGCCCTGCGTGCCCTCCGAGCCGGTCGTCGCCCGCCAGTTCGCGAAGACCACCACGGCGCCGAACGACAGCGCCAACACGCCCACGAACAGGAGCAACTTCCGCATCATGCGTGGACGGTAGGGGAAGGTCAGATGATCGACAATCCGCCGATGGTGCGAGTGCGTGACGCGCTGCCGGGGTCGTTGTTGTCACACAGTCGGCCCGACGCCCCGGTGTCGGCGGCGCTGAACAGGCACGACATCCGAATCGAGGGCGTCGGCTCGCCGCCTTTGTCCCGCCGTGTCCGACACGACATCAGCTTTGCGTGACGCTGCAACTTCTCTCCGTTCGGGGGGTTTGATCATGAGTCCTTGACCAGACCGCCCTCGGAGACCTAGCCTCGCCATACAGGCTCACATTGCCCGACCATCGCAGGCTAAGCGCACAACATAGATCTCGTAACAGAACAGCATCACTTTGGCCGGCTCCACGGCCTTTGGCGGCAGTTCCGGACTGGCCGGTCCGGGACGCCGCGACAACTGCACCCGGTCGCCGACGATGCCCGAGGGCACCGCCGGCGGAGAGAGCTATCCACGGCCAGCCGCTCCGGTCGGGCGTCCACAGCCGCAGGAGTGTGCCCTGGGCACGGTCGCTGCGGTCATGACGTTCAGGGGAGGCGGCCATGGCGGGGCGGCGGCACAGACGCACGGATGGACCTCGCGGGGTTCCGGCATGAACGCCCTCGACGTGGTGCTCCTCGCGGCCGTCCTGATCCTCGCCGTGGTCGTGGTCGCGGCGGTGCTGGTCGGCATCCGGACGCTGCGCCGGATCGGCTCGGCGCCCGTTCCGGAGGATCCCGCCTTCATCGCCGAGAAGGACCGGCAGGAGCAGTCCCTGGCCGCGCTGCGCGACGCGGCCGACCAGGCGAACAGCACGATCGACGTGGCGAAGTCCGCCGCCTCCGCGGCCCGTGCCGAGGCGGCTGCCGCGAAGGCCGAGGCGAAGGCGGCCCGTGCCGAGGCCCGGCGGGTGCTCGACGACGCCCGCGCCGAGGCGGACACCGTGCTGGAACGGGCACACAAGCAGGCCGAGGCGGACGCCGAGCAGCTCCGTACGGCCGCGCGCCGCAGCGGCGAGCGGGAGGTCGCGGTGCTCGCCGCCACCACCCGTGAACAGGCCGCCGAGGTGGAGCGTCGGGCGGCCCGGATGGACGAGCGGGAGCGGCTGCACACCGAGGAGGTCGAGCGGTTCGCCGAGCGGGAACGGCAGCTCACGGCGGCCAGCGCCGCCCTCGCGGCCCGGGAGTCCGCGCTCGCCCAGCGCGAGGCCGAACTGGCCGAGGCCGAGGAGCTGCGCCGCCGGGAGTTGGAGCGGGTGGCCGGCCTCACCGCCGAGTCCGCCCGGCTCGAGCTGATCGAGGCGATCGAGACGTCCGCCAAGCGGGAGGCGGCGCTGCTGGTGCGCGACATCGAGTCCGACGCGCGCAACACCGCCGAGCAGCGGGCCCGGCACATCGTGGTGGACGCGATCCAGCGGGTGGCCAGCGAGCAGACCGCGGAGAGCGTGGTCAGCGTCCTGCACCTGCCCGGGGACGAGATGAAGGGCCGCATCATCGGCCGCGAGGGCCGCAACATCCGCGCCTTCGAGTCGGTGACCGGCGTCAACCTGATCATCGACGACACCCCCGAGGCGGTGCTGCTCTCCTGCTTCGACCCGGTGCGCCGTGAGGTCGGCCGGCTCACCCTCGAGAAGCTCGTGCTGGACGGGCGGATCCACCCGCACCGGATCGAGGAGGTCTACGACCTGGCCCGCCAGGAGGTGGAGCAGCTCTGCCTGCGCGCCGCCGAGGACGCCCTGGTCGAGGTCGGCATCACCGAGATCCACCCGGAGCTGATCACCCTGCTGGGCCGGCTGCGCTACCGCACCTCGTACGGCCAGAACGTGCTCAAGCATCTGGTCGAGACCGCGCACATCGCCGGCATCATGGCCGCCGAACTGCGGCTGGACGTGCCCACCATCAAGCGGTCGGCGTTCCTGCACGACATCGGCAAGGCGCTCACCCACGAGGTCGAGGGCAGCCACGCCATCATCGGCGCCGACCTGGCCCGCAAGTACGGCGAGCACGAGGACGTGGTGCACGCCATCGAGGCGCACCACAACGAGGTGCCGCCGCAGACCATCGAGGCCGTCCTCACCCAGGCGTCCGACGCCTGCTCGGGCGGTCGGCCGGGGGCGCGGCGGGAGAGCCTGGAGGCGTACGTCAAGCGGCTGGAGCGGATCGAGGAGATCGCGGCCGGCAAGCTCGGTGTGGACAAGGTCTTCGCCATGCAGGCCGGCCGGGAGATCCGGGTGATGGTCAAGCCGGACGACGTGGACGACATCGGCGCGGCCGTGCTGGCCCGGGACGTGGCCAAGCAGATCGAGGAGGAGCTGACCTACCCCGGTCAGATCCGGGTCACCGTGGTCCGCGAGTCCCGGGTCACCGAGATCGCCCGCTGACCGGCAGACACGCGACGGGCGGGTGGCCTCGGCCACCCGCCCGTCGTTCGTGCTGGTTCCCGGTCAGATCATCCGGCCGACGGCATCGTCGCCCACATTCTGCGAGGGCAGCACCTTCGCCGCGGTGCGCGGCGCGCGGCCCATCCGCTTCTGCAACCACCAGGCCAGGATCGACAACGCGCCGCAGATGGCGATGTAGATCGCCGCGACGATCAGGTACGTCGGCACGTACGGCAGCCCGAACGGCAACCGGCCGCCGATCTGCTTACCCACGAACAGCAGCTCGGGGTAGGTGATGATGAAGCCCAGCGCGGTGTCCTTGAGCAGCACGACGAGCTGGCTGACGATCGCCGGGAGCATCGACCGGACGGCCTGCGGCAGCAGGATCAGCCGCAGAACCTGGTTCTTGCGCATGCCGATCGCGTACGCGCCCTCGGTCTGCCCGTACGGCACCGCGTTGATGCCGGCCCGGAAGATCTCCGCGAGCACCGAGCCGTTGTAGAGCATCAGCCCGATGACCAGCGCCCACAGCTTGTCGATCGACCAGCCGTACTGCAACGGCACGTAGTAGCCGAAGAAGATCAGGATCAGCAGCGGGATGGCCCGGAACAGCTCCACCACGAACGTCGACGGGGCCCGCAGGATCCACTTGTCGCTGAGCCGGCCGCTGGCGAAGACCGCGCCGAACAGCAGCGCCAGGACGGCGGCGATGCCGGCCGCCTTCAACGTCGCCCAGAGACCACCGAGCAGTTCGCGTTGCACCGAGGCGTACTGGAACTGCTCCCACTTGCGGGCCTCGAACTGGCCGGTGTCGGCGAACTTGTAGCCGACGTAGGCGAGCAGCGCGATGATGCCGGCGGTGGAGACGACCCCCAGGAGCGCGTTGCGCCGCTTGGCGCGGGGCCCGGGCAGGTCGTAGAGGACCGATGCCTGGCTCACCTCAACCACCCTCCGTTCACGACTGCGGGGCTCATCGGGCCACCCTCCACTTGCGCTCCAGGAACCGCTGCAACGCCACCAGCGGCAGGATCAGGATCAGGAAGCCGATGGTGATCCAGAGCAGGACGGCGAACTGCGGCTCGCCCCGCTCGGCCATGTACGCGGGGATCGCGCCGGCCTCCAGCACCGAGAAACCGGCGGCGATCGTGGTGTTCTTCAGCATGGCGATGAACACGCTCACCATCGGCGGGACCATCGCCCGCAGCGCCTGCGGCAGCACGATGAGCGTCAGCACCTGACCGAAGGTCATGCCCAGGGCGCGGGCCGCCTCGGCCTGCCCGGCGGCCACCGTGTTGACGCCGGAGCGGATCACCTCGCAGACGAACGCCGAGGTGTAGACGGTCAGCGCGATGGCGGCACTGGGGAAGTAGTCGATATTGACGTCGAGCTTCGGCACCGCGAACACGAGGAACGCGAAGACCAGCGTCAACGGGGTGTTGCGCACCAGGTTGACGTACGTGGCGCCGAACGCGCGCAGCGCCGGCACGGGGGAGACCCGCATCGCGCCGAGCAGCGTGCCGAGGACGAGGCTGCCGACCGCGGCGATCAGGAAGAGTTTGACGGTGTTGGTGAACCCGTCGACGAACAGCTGCCCGTTGTCCGTCAGTACGCGGAAGAACTCGCCCATGCCTCGCTCTCAGTCCCTCTCCACGGGCGCCGGACGGGGACGAGCCCCGCCCGGCGCCGCAACTCGTGTCGAGCCGGGTCGATCAGTACCGCTCGACCTTCGGCGGGGTGCCGGCCGAGCCGGACAGGCCGAGGGTGCCGTCGTAGATCTTCTGCCAGGTGCCGTTGCTGAAGGCGGCCTCGATCTGGTCGTTGACGTAGTCGCGCAGCGCCTTGTCGTCCTTCGGCAGGCCGATGCCGTACTTCTCGGTGCTGAACGGCTGGCCGACAACCTTCAGCTCGTCCGGGTTCTGCGCCGCGTAGCCCTTGAGGATCGCGTCGTCGGTGGTGACGGCGTCGACCTTCTTGTCCAGCAGCTGCGACACGCACTCCGAGTAGGTCTTGAACTCGACGATGTTGTTCGCCTCGGTCAGACCCTCGTCGCGGACCTTCTGGATCGGGGTCGAGCCGGTGGCCGAGCAGACCTTCTTGCCCTTGAGGGTGTCCTTGCCGGTGATCGACGACTCGTCCTTGCGGACCAGCAGGTCCTGGCCGGCGACGAAGTACGGGCCGGCGAAGGAGATGTCGTTCTTGCGCTTGTCGGTGATCGAGTAGGTGCCGACGTAGTAGTCGACCTCCCCACCCTTGATCGCGGTCTCCCGGTTGGCCGACGCGATCTCCTTGTACTGGATCTTCGCGGGGTCGATGCCGAGCGTGCTGGCGACGTACTGGGCGATCTCGATGTCGAAGCCGCACCGCTTGCCCTGGGCGTCCTTGTAGCCGAGGTTCGGCTGGTCGAACTTGACGCCGACGGAGACCGTGCCGGCCGCCTTGATCTTGTCGAAGGTCGGGCTGCCGGCGACGGCAGCGTCCGCCTTCGGGGTGAAGGTCGCGCCGGAGCTCTTGCAGGTGTCCCCCTGGGCGGCGCCGGAGGCGTTCCCGCCCGCGCTCGGGGTCGGCTCGCCCTCCTTGCCGCAGGCCGCGGCGGACAGGGCGAGGGAGGCCATCATGGCGACCGCCGCCACGCGCGTCATACGCATACTCTTCTCCTTCTTCGACGGAGCCCGCCCCTGTGCGGCGCGCTCCACTACGGACGCCTAGTGCGTGAGGATCTTGGAGAGGAAGTCCTTGGCCCGGTCGCTGCGCGGGTTCGCGAAGAACTCCGCAGGCGGGGCGTCCTCGACCAGTTGGCCGTCGGCCATGAAGATGACCCGGTTGGCGGCGTGCCGGGCGAAGCCCATCTCGTGGGTGACCACGACCATGGTCATGCCGTCCCGCGCCAGCGACGTCATCACGTCCAGCACCTCGCCGACCATCTCCGGGTCGAGGGCGCTGGTGGGCTCGTCGAACAGCATCGCCTTGGGCTGCATGGCCAGGGCGCGGGCGATCGCCGCCCGCTGCTGCTGACCCCCGGAGAGCTGCGCCGGGAACTTGTCCGCCTGGTTGGCGATACCGACCCGGTCCAGCAGGGCCAGACCGCGTTCGCGGGCCACGGCGGGCTTCTCCCTGCGAACCTTGATCGGCCCGAGGGTGACGTTCTCCAGGATGGTCTTGTGGGCGAAGAGGTTGAAGGACTGGAACACCATGCCCACCTCGCTGCGCAGCTGGGCGAGGGGTTTGCCCTCGGCAGGCAGCGGCTGACCGTCGAAGGTGATGCTGCCGGAGTTGATCGGTTCCAGTCGGTTGATGGCGCGGCACAGCGTCGACTTGCCGGAGCCGGACGGGCCGATGACCACGACCACCTCGCCCCGACCCACCGACAGCGAGACGTCGTCAAGCACGTGCAGCGGTCCGAACCACTTGTTGACCGCGTCCAGCACGATGAGCGGTTCGCCCGTCGTCACGTCGTCCACCGTCCCTGTCGTCTCCCCGGAGCGGGGTCGGTCGACCCCCGGTTGGGCAACTGTAGGCGGCGTGATGTGGCGGAACGCAACCCAGTTGGTCACGGAGCGGTAACACCGGTCACGATCGGCTACCGGCGTCCGGTTTCGGTCACCGCTGGGCCGCGACGGTGGCGGCGGCACGCGGTTGCCGAGATCATGGGGGGATGACCGAACCCGTACGGCTGACCCGTTACGCGCGCGGCGGCGGCTGCGCCTGCAAGATCCCGCCGGGCGAGCTGGAGGCCATGGTGGCGGGTCTCGGCCCGGCCACCGGCAGCGCGGAACTGCTGGTCGGTCTGGACCACGGCGACGACGCCGCGGTGGTCCGCCTGGACGAGCGCACCGGCCTGGTCAGCACCGCGGACTTCTTCACCCCGGTCGTCGACGACGCGTACGACTGGGGGCGCATCGCCGCGGCCAACGCGCTGTCCGACGTGTACGCGATGGGCGGCACGCCGCTGGTGGCGCTGAACCTGCTCTGCTGGCCGCGGGACGTGCTACCGCTGGAGTTGGCGCGCGAGGTGCTGCGCGGCGGCCAGGACGTGGCCCGGGAGGCCGGTTGTCACCTGGCCGGCGGGCACAGCGTGGACGACGACGGTCCGAAGTACGGACTCGCGGTCACCGGCACGGTACGCCCCGAGGAGCTGATCACTCTGGACGCCGGCCGAGCCGGGATACCGCTGTCCCTGACCAAGCCGCTCGGCGTGGGCGTGCTCAACACCCGCCACAAGTCCACCGGCGAGAGCTTCCCGGAGGCCGTGGCCTCGATGAGCGCGCTCAACCGGGACGCGGCCCGCGCCGCCGTCGCCGCCGGCATTCGGTGCGGCACCGACGTGACCGGCTTCGGCCTGCTCGGGCACGCCTCGAAGCTGGCCCGCGCCAGCCGGTTGACGGTGGCCATCGACACGGCCCGGGTGCCGTACCTGGCGGGCGCGCGGGAGGCGCTGCGCGACGGGTACGTCAGCGGCGGCAGCCGGCGCAACCTGGAGTGGGTCACGCCGTGGACGGACTTCGGCGCGGCCGACGAGGGGGAGCGGCTGCTGCTGGCCGACGCGCAGACGTCCGGCGGTCTGCTGGTGGCCGGTGAGCTGCCGGGCGTACCGGTGGTCGGTGAGCTGCTGCCGCGCGGGGAGCACCTGGTTGTCCTGCGCTGACGCTCGGCTCACGGAACCGCTACCGGTGGTGCCGGGACACGCCCTCCGGGTGGTGCCGGTCGGCGCACGATACCCGATAAACTGTCACCTTCCCGCTACTCCGAGCAATGCCGCTCAGGGAAATTTTGCCCGGAATGGTCACAGACCGGTAACTTGCCCCCGGCTGAGGTCATATGCCCCCCACCATCGTCAGTAAGGCCCGATCCGGAGGCCGGTGGGACGAACGCAGCGAGGAGGCGGAATGACCGAGCTGTGGAACTGGAGAATCGACCGGGTACGACCCGTGGAGGTCTACCCGGCGCTGGCCGAGGCGCTCGGTCGGGTGGTGATGCCGCTGGCGGTGGCGGACCCGGCGCGACTGCCGGCGTACGCGGTGGTGTGTGACGTCTGGCAGGCGCCGGGCGAGTTCCCGACGGTGATCGACTGTTACGGGGTGCCCGAGCGGCTCTCCGAGCACGCCAGCATCGCCGCGCTGGCCCGGCTGCTGGGCCGGGACTGCCTGCTGCGGGACGACACCCTCGACGCCACCCGGCACCTGCTCGTCGCACCGGACGGCACGGTCCGCCCGGTGCACTTCGACGTCCGGGACACCGACGACGGCGAGGTGCTCAGCCGGCGACGGCTCTGCTCGCTGGGTGACCCGGGCTGCCGGGGCTGGTCGCAGTGTCACCGCTCCCGCTGGGCGCCCGACACCGTCGCGCCGGTCCTCGCCGCCGCCTGACCGCCACCGAGCCGGCCGGGCCGCTCACGCCGAGCCGGCCGGGCCGGGGGGCGTCAGCCGCGCTCGGTGGTGGCGGCGGCGGGTCGATCGGCGGCGTTCGACCCGCCCCGCACGACCAGGTGGTCGAGCAGGGTGCGGGTGGCTTCGGTCACGGCGGCCACGGCGGCATCGAACGCGGCGGCGTTGTGCGCGGCGGGCGCCCGGAAGCCCGAGATCTTCCGGACGTACTGCAACGCCGCCGCCTCGATGTCCGCGTCGGTCACCTGCGGGGTGAACGGCTCGCGCAGCGTCTTGATGCTTCGGCACATGTCGGGTGCTCCTCGGTTCGGGGTGATCCGGTCGACCCGGATACGCTGTCCTGGTCATGACTACCGCAGCGGCGGGCAGCCCGCGCACCTACCAGGTGCGCACCTACGGCTGCCAGATGAACGTGCACGACTCCGAGCGCATCTCCGGCCTGCTCGAACAGGCCGGCTACGTGCGCGCGCCCCAGGCCGACGACGCCCCCGACATCGTCGTCTTCAACACCTGCGCGGTGCGGGAGAACGCCGACAACCGCCTCTACGGCAACCTCGGTCATCTGCGCCCGGTGAAGGACAAGCACCCGGGGATGCAGATCGCCGTCGGTGGTTGCCTGGCGCAGAAGGACCGTGGCGAGATCGTCCGCAAGGCGCCCTGGGTGGACGTGGTCTTCGGCACGCACAACATCGGCGCGCTGCCGGTGCTGCTGGAACGGGCCCGGCACAACGCCGCCGCCGAGGTGGAGATCCTGGAGTCGCTGGACGTCTTCCCGTCCACGCTGCCGACCCGCCGCGAGTCCACGTACGCCGGCTGGGTCTCGATCTCGGTGGGCTGCAACAACACCTGCACGTTCTGCATCGTGCCCTCCCTGCGCGGCAAGGAGAAGGACCGCCGCCCCGGCGACATCCTCTCCGAGGTGCGCGCGCTCGTCGACGAGGGCGTGCTGGAGGTGACGCTGCTCGGGCAGAACGTCAACTCGTACGGCGTCGAGTTCGGCGACCGGTACGCGTTCGGCAAGCTGCTGCGCGCGACCGGTGAGATCGACGGCCTGGAGCGGGTCCGGTTCACCAGCCCGCACCCGAAGGACTTCACCGACGACGTGATCGCCGCGATGGCCGAGACCCCGAGCGTGTGCCACTCGCTGCACATGCCGTTGCAGTCCGGCTCCGACGACGTGCTGAAGGCGATGCGCCGGTCGTACCGCTCCGAGCGGTACCTGGGGATCATCGAGAAGGTCCGGGCGGCGATGCCGGACGCGGCGATCACCACCGACATCATCGTCGGCTTCCCGGGCGAGACCGAGGCCGACTTCCAGCGCACGCTGGACGTGGTGCGCGAGGCCCGCTTCTCGTCGGCCTTCACCTTCCAGTACTCCAAGCGCCCCGGCACCCCCGCCGCGACCATGGACGGCCAACTGCCCAAGCAGGTCGTGCAGGAACGCTACGAGCGGCTGATCGCCACCGTCGAGGAAATCACCTGGGCGGAGAACAAGCGCCTCGTGGGCGAGACCGTCGAGGTGCTGGTCGCGGTCGGCGAGGGCCGCAAGGACGAGCGGACCGGGCGGCTGTCCGGCCGGGCCCGCGACGGCCGGCTGGTGCACTTCGACGCCGGCAGCTTCGCCGGTGCGATCCGCCCCGGCGACATCGTGCACACCGAGATCACGTACGCCGCGCCGCACCACCTCAACGCCGACGGGGCACCCCTGTCGCACCGCCGGACCCGGGCCGGCGACGCCGCCGAGGCCGGCCGCTCCCCGCGTACCCCCGGGGTGTTGCTTGGCCTGCCCACGGTCGGTGCCCCGGCCGCGGCGCCCGCGCCGACGAGCGGCTGCGCCGCGCACTGACCCCGGTCGGGGCCCGCCGGCCCGGCGGACCCCGACCGACCCACGGTCAGACCGTGATGCGACCGGCGCCGGCACCGCCCGTCACGATGGACTTGACGTTGCTCGCGGTGTCCAGTTGGTACGAGTACGGGATGCTGGCGACGCTGCCACCGGTCTGCCCGGCGGGCGAGTTGACGAAGTGGTTGTTCCGGGCGACCAGCTTGCCCGGCCCGGAGTCGGCCTCGCCGAGGTGGTACGTGTCGGGGACGTTCTCGAAGTAGTTGCCCTCGACGAGCACGCCCGCGTTCTCGGTGGAGGCCACGCCGTAGCCGGTGTTGGCCCGGTAGTAGTTGTTGTAGACGTGCACCGGGTTGCCGAAGCGCACCCGGGGGTTGCGCTGCTTGCTGCCGTCGAACCAGTTGTGGTGGTACGTCACCCGCAGGTGCCCGGTGTCCTGGGCGCCGTTGTCGTCACTGTGGCCGAGCAGCATGGTCTTGTCGTGGTTGAAGACCCGGTTCCACGACACGGTGACGAAGTCCGAGCCACGCTTGATGTCGACCGCGCCGTCGTACCCGTTGCTGAAGGTGTTGTGGTCGATCCAGATGTTGGTGGCCGACTCCTGCACGTTGATCGCGTCGTCGTTCCAGTCCCGGAACGTCAGGTTCCGGATGATGACGTTGCGGTCGCCGCTGATGTTGAGTCCACAGCCGACGATCGTCGCGCCGGAGTTGCCGAGGATGGTCTTGTTGGACCGGACCCGCAGCATGCCCGAGCAGGAGATGGTGCCGGACACCCGGATCACCGCCGACCCGGTCGCGTTCAGCGCGCTGGTGAGCGCCGAGGCGTTCGTGACGGTGGTCGCCGGGGCGCCACCGCCGCCGGTGGTGCCGCCGTTCTGGGTGGCCCAGCCGACCAGGCCGGTCTGCGGCGGAACGCTTGGCGGCGACTGGCTGGGGATCGGTGAGATGGTGGGCGTGCCCGGGGTGGTCGGTGCGGCGGTGGTCGGTGTGGTGGTGCCGCCGGTGCAGGCCACGTTGTTCAGCGTGAAGCTGGTCGGGGCCGGGTTGCTGGAGTTGTTCCAACTCGCGTTGAAGCCGAATGAGGCGCTGCCGTTGGTGGCCAGGTTGCCGTTGTAGTCGACGTTGGCGGCCGACACCTCGGCGCCGCTCTGCGTGACGGTGGCCCCCCACGCCTGGCTGACCTGCTGGCCGGTCCCGTACGACCAGCGCAACGTCCACCCGGAGACCGGGTCGCCGAGGTTGGTGACCGTGACGTTGCCGGTGAACCCGCCCGGCCACTGGCTGGCGACCGAGTAGGCGACCTGACAGCCGGCTGCCGCCTGGGCCGACACGGCCGTCAGGAGGCCGCCGGTGACCAGGGCGACGGTCGCGGCGGCGGTGGTGGCGAGCAGCGTCGTTCGACGCTGTGCTGTGCGCATGCTGCTTCCTTTCGGTGAGGCGGACACGCCCTCGCGACGCCCATGCCCTTGGGCGGCGAGGTGGGCCGGGATCTGAGGTCCCGGGTCCGCCGGTGCGGTTCGGTGCGGAGAGCGGCTCCCGCGCTCGCGCCGGCCGCGACGGAGGCAAGCGCTTTCCCGATGGAAACATAGAAGCATCTGGATGTAAATGCTCCGTGCGGCCGGGGCGCGGTCGTCCTGCGCCTGAGTTGGTGCGCGCCCGGCCCGAGGTGGCCGACGCCCTCGGCGTGGGCGTCGACCACCTCGGTTGCTCAACAGCTCGCGCCGTTGAGCTTCACGGTCGCCGGGGCGCTGGCCGTACCGTTGGCGGTGAAGCCCACGGTGACCGAGGCGCCCGCCGCCAGAGACGGCGCGTGGCTGGGCGCGGCGGCCGTGACCGTCGTGCCGGACTGGGTGACGGTGGCGTTCCACCCGCTGCCCAGCGTCACGCCGGACGGCCAACTCCAGGTGACCGACCACGGGTTCACCGCTGCGGTGCCGGTGTTCTTCACGGTCAGCTCACCCTGGAAGCCGCCCTGCCAGGCGTTGACCTGCCGGTAGGTGGCGGTGCAGGCGCCCGGAGGCGCGCTCGTCGGCCCGCCGGTGGGGCCACCGGTCGGCCCGCCGGTGGGGCCTCCGGTGGGTCCGCCCCCGTTCGGGGCGATCAGGTACGGCTGCAGGATCGCCTGCTTGGTGGTGTTGACGTTGGTCCAGTCGTCAAGCGCGATGCCGCCGGTGTCGCCCGAGTTCGGGTTCCAGGACCAGTAGGTGAATGACATCCCGGTCACGCCGGTGCCGGTGTACGCCATCAACTTCTCCAGCCACACCCGGTCCTTCGGGTCGGCCAGGGTGCTGCCGAACTCACCCATCATGATCGGGGCGATGTTCTGCTTGTAGAGGTATCCCCAGTACTTGTCCCAGATGGCCGGCAGGTTCGCCGGGTAGTCGGGGGCGTCGAACCAGGTCTGCCGGTACACCGACGTCGCGTACTCGTGCGGCGAGTAGACCAACCGGTTCGGCACGTTCAGCCGTACCGGGTACTGGCCCGCCTTCGACAGGTTGCCGCCCCACCAGCCGCAGTCCTCGTCGTTGCTCGGGTCGTTGTCCCAGACGTTGGAGAGGCCACCGCTCGGGCAGCTCACCCCCTCCACGAAGATCAGCCAGTTGGGCTGCACGCCGAGGATGGCGTTACCGGCCCGCTCGGCGGCGAGCCGCCAGTCCCGGTTCGTGTCGCCGCAACCCCAGCACGCGCCGGTGGCCGCCGGGTTGGTCCCCTCGGCGTGCGGCTCGTTGTGCAGGTCCGCGCCGATCACCGTCGGATTGCCCGCGTACCGCTGGGCGAGCATCTTCCAGTCGTTGATCCAGGTCGCCTCGGAGACCGTCGACGTGTACCAGAGCGGCGACTGCCCGGCCGACGTCGGCCGGTGCCGATCCAGGATGATCCGCATTCCCTTGCTGCCGGCGTAGGCGATCACCTTGTCCAGGATCTGCAACGGCGACAGCCCGACCAGATCCGGGTTCACGAAGTCGTTGATCCCGGTGGCGGTCGCGCCGGCCTTGATCGAGTCGTTCGAGTACGGCACCCGCAGCGTGTTGTAGCCCAGCCGGGCCATCGTGTCGAGCTGCCCCCGCCACGGATTGCTCGACCAGAGCCCGTGGAAGGTCTTGTTGTCGGTCTCCATGCCGAACCAGTTGATGCCGGTCAACCGGACCGTGGCCCCGGTGCTGTCCACGATCTGGTTGCCGTTCGTGTGCAGATATCCGGTGCCGGTACCCGCTGCGGAAGCCGGGGTGGTGCTGACAGCGGCGGCCAGGAACACACCGGCCGCGGCGGTGGCGAGCGCGGTCAACGCGCCACCGAGCGCTTTCATACGGATCATTCGAGCTCCACTTCGGAGGCACGACGCCGTCCAACGACGACGCCGGCAGGCGGCCGCGCGCACGTCACGGCCCTTTGGCGGTACGCGGACAGTGCGCGACGGCCCATGTCACGCGGACGGGAAACTCGCGGCAGCTCACCGACCGATCCTCGACGGCGATGCCCGCCGTCGGCGCCCTCGGCCCGGTGGCCCTACCTGACTCCGTCGCCCATTCTCATCAGCCCACCTCAATGCGTCAACTGCCCGCACCCGCTTCGCCCCCGCGCCGCCTCACCCCGCCCCAAGATCGTCACCACGCCGGGGAAGTTGCTGCTTCCCGCGCGTCTGAGGCAGCAACTTCCGGGATGTTGTGAGGATCTTGGAGTCCCCCCTCGTGCGTCGTGCGCCGACGCGCGGGGCTAGTGACGCCGGACACGCGCGAGCCCCCGGTCCCTCTCGGGGACCGGGGGCTCGTGGACTGCGTCAGGTCAGCCGGCCTGCTCGGCGAGCTGCAGGAACTGCCGCTTCGAGGCGAGCGCCTGCTCGGCCTCCTTGATCCGCCGGGCGTCCCCGGCGCTCTGCGCCCGGGCCAGCCGCTCCTCGGCCTCCGCCACCTGGGCCCGCATCTGGGCGAGCAGCGGGTTGTCCTCCTTGGTGGTACGCCGCCACGCGGAGTCCATCACCTCGCGGACCTTGTCGTCGATGACGCGCAACCGGCGCTCCAGCCCGGCGGCGGCCTCGCGGGGTACCCGGCCGGCCTCGTGCCACTGGGCCTGGATCTCCCGCAGCTTGGCCTGGGCGCCCTTGGGGTCGGCGTCGATGTCCAGGGCCTCGGCCTCGGCGAGCAGGGCCTGCTTACGCTCCAGGTTGCCGCGCTGCTCGTTGTCCCGGGCGGAGAAGACCTCGCTGCGCCGGGTGAAGAAGGCGTCCTGCGCGGCCCGAAACCGTTCCCAGAGCTTCTGCTCGGCTTCCTTGGAGGCGCGGGGCGCGGCCTTCCATTGCGTCATCAGCTCCTTGAGCTGGTTGGCCGTGGCCGCCCACTCGGTGGAGTCCGAGATCTTCTCGGCCTCGGCGACCAGCTCCTCCTTGACGGTCTGCGCCTGCTTGCGCTGCGCGTCCAGGGAGGCGAAGTGGGCGCCGCGGCGTCGGGTGAAGCCGTCGCGTGCGGCGGCGAACCGCTTCCACAGCTCGCCGTCGGCCTTCTTGTCGACCCCGCGGATGGTCTTCCACTCGTCGAGGATCTCCTTGAGCCGGTCACCGGCCGTCTTCCAGCCGGTCGACTCCGCGGCGAGCTTCTCGGCCTCTTCGACCAGGGCGGTCTTGCGGGCCAGGGCCTCGCCACGGGCGGCGTCCCGGGCGGCCCGCGCCTCGGTCGCCTTCTCCTCGGCGAGGGTCGCCAACTTGTCCAGCCGGGCGGTCAGGGCGTCGATGTCGCCGACCACGTGGGCCTCCGGCAGCGTGGCGCGGATCCGCCGGATCGTGCTCAACGAGTGCCCGGCGTCCGCCGCGCCCGAGTTGAGCCGCGCTTCGGTCAGATCCACCTCGGTGACCAGGTCGGCGAAGCGGCGGGCGAAGTGCGCGAGCCCCTCCTCCGGCGCTCCTGCCTGCCAGGATCCGACCACCCGCTCGCCCTCGGCGGTCTTGACGTAAACGGTGCCGTCCGCGTCCACCCGTCCGAAGGCAGTCCAGTCGCTCATGTGCCCATCCTCGTTCTCCCGGCGTCGAGGGAACGAACCCCCGTCGCCGCCACGGCGCAGCCAAGTTACTTCCGGCATTGTCACAGGTCTCACCCGGTCCGCGTCGAGCGCCTATCGCCGACCGTGACCATACGGTGTCCTAGGGCCTGATTGACCGGATCGCCGCGGAGACGCACCGGGGATTCCCGCTACGGTGAACGGGTGCCACTGGTCGCCGCCGCCGTCTGTCCGCATCCGCCCCTGCTCGTGCCCGAGGTGGCCGGTGCCGCCGCCGGCGAACTGGACGACCTCCGGTCGGCCTGTGACCTCGCCGTCGGTCGGCTGCTGGCCACCGGAGCGGACGCGGTGGTGCTGCTCGGCGTCGGCCCGGTGACCGGTCCGGTTCCGCCCCCGGCCACCGGCTCGCTCCAGCCGTGGGGAGTCGACCTCGACGTGCCCCTGGTCCCCGGCCAGCCGGACCGCGGTGCCGTGCTGCCACTGAGCCTGACCGTCGGCGCGTGGCTGCTGTCCCGGCACACCCCGCCTCCCCAGGTGACCGCCGTACAGGTCACCGCCGACGCCGGGCCGGCCGAGGTGGCCGCGCTCGCCGCGCAGGTCGCCGCCGCCGGTGACCGGGTGGCGCTGCTCGTACTCGGTGACGGGTCGGCCTGCCGGGGCCAGCAGGCCCCCGGGTACGACGACCAGCGCGCTCTCCCGTACGACAAGGGGGTCGCCACCGCCCTGGCCGAGGCGGACCTGGACGCCCTGCGCGACCTGGACCCGGGTCTGTCGGCGCAGTTGAAGGTCGCCGGCCGGGCGGCCTGGCAGGTGCTCGCCCACGCGGCCCGCGCCGGCGGCGGCGGGTGGCGCGGCGAGTTGCTGCACGAGTCGGCGCCCTACGGGGTGGCCTACTTCGTGGCGTCCTGGGAGCGGATGTGACGGTCGTCGCGGTGGTGGGGCCGACGGCGGCCGGCAAGTCGGCGTTGAGCATCGCGCTCGCGCACGCCCTCGACGGTGAGGTGGTCAACGCCGACTCGATGCAGCTCTACCGGGGCATGGACATCGGCACCGCGAAGCTGACCACCGCCGAGCGGGACGGTGTACCGCACCACCTGCTCGACATCTGGGAGGTCACCGAGCCGGCAAGCGTCGCGGAGTACCAGCGGCTGGCCCGTGCGGCGGTGGACGACATCCTGTCCCGGGGGCGGGTGCCGCTGCTGGTGGGTGGCTCGGGGCTGTACGTGCGGGCGGTGCTGGAACGCTTCGAGTTCCCGGGCACCGACGCGACGCTGCGCGAACGGCTCGAACGTGAGTTGGCCGAGGTCGGGCCGGCGCCGCTGTACGCCCGGCTGCGCGCCGCCGACCCGGTCGCCGCCGAGAGCATCCTGCCGGCCAACGGCCGGCGGATCGTCCGGGCGCTCGAGGTGATCGAGCTGACCGGCGCGCCGTTCACCGCGTCGCTGCCGCAGCCCACCCCGTACTACCCGTCGGTGCAGCTCGGCGTCGACCTCGACACCGGGCTGCTGGACGAGCGGATCGCGCTGCGGGTGGACCGGATGTGGGCCGACGGGCTCGTCGACGAGACCCGTGAGCTGGTGGGTCGTGGTCTGGCCGAGGGGCGGACGGCGAGTCGGGCGCTCGGCTACCAGCAGGTGCTGCGCCTGCTCGACGGTGAGCTGACCGAGGAGCAGGCGCGCGACGAGACGATCCGGGCCACACGGCGGTTCGTC
Source organism: Micromonospora sp. WMMD729 (assembly GCF_049315225.1). NCBI lineage: Bacteria > Bacillati > Actinomycetota > Actinomycetes > Micromonosporales > Micromonosporaceae > Micromonospora > Micromonospora sp. WMMD729. The sequence continues at coordinate 1,416,862 of NZ_CP186059.1, forward strand.
CGCCGGCAGCGGTCCTGGTTCCGGCGCGACCCCCGGATCCAGTGGCTCGACTCGGCGGCGCCGGACCTGATTGAGGCCGCCCTGCGTCTGGTGCCGGCCACTGCGCGATGATGGGGTCGTGGAGTTCACCAAGGGTCACGGCACCGGCAACGACTTCGTCCTCCTGCCCGACCCGGACGGTCAGCTCGAGCTGACCCCGGAGCTGGTCGCGGCGCTCTGCGACCGGCGGCGCGGCATCGGCGCGGACGGCGTGCTGCGGGTGGTCCGCGCGGCCAAGCACCCCGACGGCGCCGGCCAGGCCGGCGAGGCCGAGTGGTTCATGGACTACTGGAACGCGGACGGCTCGTTCGCCGAGATGTGCGGCAACGGCGCCCGGGTCTTCGTGCGCTACCTGCTCGACACCGGGCTCGCCACGCCCGCCGGCGCGGCGTTGCCGGTGGCCACCCGCGCCGGCGTCGTGCGCGCGCTGGTCGAGGGCGGTGCGGTCTCCGTCGAGATGCGCAAACCTCGGATGTACGACGAGTCGAGCGCCACCCTCGGCGGACTGACCCTGTCCGGCACGGTGGTGGACGTCGGTAACCCGCACCTGGTGTGCGCCCTGCCCAGCGGCGTGGAGTTGTCCGCGCTGGACCTGACCGTCGCGCCCGGCTTCGACCCGGCGGTCTTCCCGGCCGGCGTGAACGTCGAGTTCATCGTGCCGGGCGACCCGGTCGACGACACCGACGGCCACACCCGGATGCGGGTGTACGAGCGCGGCAGCGCCGAGACCCTGTCCTGCGGCACCGGCGCGTGCGCGGTGGCCGCCGTGGCCCTGCGCGACGCGGGACGGGACACCGGTGTGATGGCCGTGGACGTCCCCGGCGGCCGCCTGACCGTGACGGTCACCGAGGACTCGTGCTGGCTCTCCGGCCCTGCCGTTCTGGTGGCCACCGGCGAGGTCGACCTCCTCGCCCTGTCCGTTGCGGCTCGGGGCTGAGGCTGCTCACTCCGGCTGCGGTCCGCTGCTGAGGCTGCTCACTCCGGCTACGGGTGTATGCTGAGCGCGCCCGCTCATCGGCTGACGTTGGTTGTTGCCGGCCCTTTGCTCTGCTTCACCCCACGCAACACCCGGTGTCCGGTTATCGGACGCCGGGTGTTGCCTCGGTTGAAGCAGAGCAAAGGGAGCGAACAGACCCCTCGGTCGGGGTCGCCTTCCGAGCTCCCACGCTCTCGCGGCGGCAAACGCCCAGCAACCGGGCAAGGCGCCGGCAAACGCCCAGCAACCGGCAAGGCGCCGGCAACCGGTCAGGGGGTGGCGCTGGCGGTGGCGGCGATCTCCGGGAGGTCGGCCGGGCCGGGGTCGGCGGCCGGGAGCGGGCTGGGGTTGTGCGCGGCGGCGCGCACGGCGGCGGCGACCGCCGGCGCCACCCGGGAGTCGAAGACGCTCGGCACGATCACCGTCGGGTTGATCTTGTCTTCGCCCACCACGTCGGCGATGGCCTGCGCGGCCGCGATCGCCATCTCCTCGGTGAACTCCTCGGCGTGCGCGTCCAGCATGCCGCGGAACACACCCGGGAAGGCGAGCACGTTGTTGATCTGGTTCGGCTGGTCCGAGCGGCCGGTGGCGACCACCGCGGCGTGCTTGCGCGCCTCCCGCGGGTCCACCTCCGGGTCGGGGTTGGCCAGCGCGAACACGATCGCGTCCTTGGCCATGCCGGCGATGTCGTCGCCGGTGAGCAGGTTCGGGGCGCTGACCCCGATGAACACGTCGGCGCCCCGGATCGCCCCGGGCAGGTCGCCGGAGTAGTTCTCCTTGTTGGTGTTCTCCGCCAGCCACTGCCAGGCCGGGTTCAGGTCGGCCAGCCCACGGTGCAGGGCGCCCTGGCGGTCGTACGCGATGATGTCGCCGACGCCCTGGCGCAGCAGCAGCTTCATGATCGCGGTGCCGGCCGCGCCGGCGCCGGAGACGACCACCCGGACGTCCGAGAGCTGCTTGCCCACGACGCGCAGCGCGTTGGTCAGCGCGGCCAGCACGCAGATCGCGGTGCCGTGCTGGTCGTCGTGGAAGACCGGAATGTCCAGCGCCTCGCGCAGCCGGGCCTCGATCTCGAAGCAGCGCGGCGCGGCGATGTCCTCCAGGTTGATCCCGCCGTACGCGGGCGCGATCGCCTTGACGATCTGCACGATCTCGTCGGTGTCCTGGGTGTCCAGCACCACCGGCCAGGCGTCGACCCCGCCGAAGCGCTTGAACAGCGCCGCCTTGCCCTCCATCACCGGCAGCGAGGCGGCCGGACCGAGGTTGCCCAGGCCGAGGACCGCCGAGCCGTCGCTGACCACCGCGACGGTGTTGCGCTTGATGGTGAGCCGCCGGGCGTCCGCCGGATTCTCGGCGATCGCCATGCAGACCCGGGCCACCCCCGGGGTGTACGCGCGGGACAGCTCGTCGCGGTTGCGCAGCGCGACCTTCGAGGTCACCTCGATCTTGCCGCCGAGGTGCAGCAGGAACGTCCGGTCCGACACCTTGCGCACGTCCACGCCGTCCAGCGCCCGGAGCGCGTCGACCACCTGGTCGGCGTGCTTGGCGTCGGCGGTGTCGCAGGTGAGGTCGACGATCACGTGGGTCGGGTCCGAGTCGACCACGTCCAGCGCCGTGACGATCGCTCCGGCCTCGCCGACGGAGGTGGTGAGCCGGCCGATCGAGGACGCGTCCGCGGTCACGGCGATCCGGATGGTGATCGAAAATCCGGCGCTCGGCAGTCGGGTGATGGCCACGGGATCCCTCCGTCACGGCTGTGCGACCGGTCGGCCGCCGCCTGAGCATTTCTACCGGGTTGTGGAGGTCGACCGGTATTCGCCCCCGCTTTTGGCGAGCTTCAGCACGGGCATATAGCAGGTGCGCTGGGCGTTGTGACGTGTCAGGATTACGTTCTACTTATCAAAACGGACAGGAGAACCGCTTGCGAGACCAGGAGAACTTCGTCCCCGTGGAGGACGAGTTCGACGATGTCACCACCGGCGAGCTGGACCTGTCGGAGCGGCAGTCTCTCCGGCGCGTCCCCGGCCTCTCCACCGAGCTCAGCGACGTCACCGAGGTGGAATACCGCCAGTTGCGGCTGGAGCGGGTGGTCCTGGTGGGCGTCTGGACCGAGGGCACGGTGACCGACGCGGAGAACTCCCTGACCGAGCTGGCCGCGCTCGCCGAGACGGCGGGTTCGCAGGTGCTCGAAGGGCTGATCCAGCGTCGTACCCGACCTGACCCGGCCACCTACATCGGTCGCGGCAAGGTCGACGATCTCGGCGCGGTGGTGCTCTCCACCGGTGCCGACACGGTCATCTGCGACGGCGAGTTGTCCCCGTCGCAGCTGCGCAACCTGGAGCAGCGCACCAAGGTCAAGGTCGTCGACCGGACGGCGCTGATCCTGGACATCTTCGCCCAGCACGCCAAGAGCAAGGAAGGTAAGGCGCAGGTCGAGCTGGCCCAGCTCGAATACCTGCTGCCCCGGCTGCGCGGTTGGGGTGAGACGCTGTCCCGCCAGACCGGTGGTTCCGGTCGCGGTGGCGGCGCCGGCGGCGGCGTGGGTGTCCGTGGTCCCGGTGAGACGAAGCTGGAGACCGACCGGCGGCGCATCCGTCACCGCATCTCCCGGCTGCGTCGCGAGATCAAGAGCATGAAGACGGTACGCGTCACCAAGCGCGCCCGGCGTACCCGCAACTCGGTGCCCGCCGTGGCCATCGCCGGCTACACCAACGCCGGCAAGTCCAGCCTGCTCAACCGGCTCACCGGCGCGGGCGTGCTGGTGGAGAACGCGCTCTTCGCCACGCTGGACCCGACGACCCGCAAGGCCACCGCCTCGGACGGGCGGCTCTACACGCTCTCCGACACGGTCGGCTTCGTCCGGCACCTGCCGCACCAGATCGTCGAGGCGTTCCGCTCGACGCTGGAGGAGGTCGCGGAGGCCGATCTGGTGGTGCACGTCGTCGACGGCACCCACCCGGATCCCGAGGAGCAGGTGCGGGCGGTGCACGAGGTGCTCGCCGAGGTGGGCGCGGACCGGCTGCCCGAGCTGCTGGTGGTCAACAAGACCGACGCCGCCGACGAGGACACGCTGCTGCGGCTCAAGCGCCTCTGGCCGGACGCGATCTTCGTCTCGGCGCACTCCGGTCGGGGCATCGACGGGTTGCGGACGGCGATCGAGGAGCGGCTCCCGCAGCCCGCCGTCGAGGTGCGGGCCGTGCTGCCGTACGACCGGGGCGACCTGGTGTCCCGGGTACATCGTTCGGGCGAGGTGCTCAGCACGTCACACCTGGCGGAGGGCACTCTGCTGCACGTCCGGGTCAGCGCGGCGCTCGCCGCCGAGCTGGCGCCGTACGACGTCGCGCGCGAGGGCGAAGCGGTCGGTAGCCGGCCCTGAGCCGCCCCGGCGTCATCCATCGGAAACGCGCGGCATGCGACACTGGCCGAATGCGCCGCGTTGTTTCCTCGGTCACGGTTGCCCTCGGCCTGTTCGGGGCAACCGTGGCGCTGGCCGGAGTCGCCGTAGCCGCTCCCGCGCCCGTGTCGTCCCAGCCGCTCGCCGCCGCCCCGGGCAAGAAGCGCTGCACGGTCACCGACGAGCGCCTGCGGGAGCTGTCCGGCCTGGTGGCGACCAAGAGCGGCTACATCGTCATCAACGACGGCACCGACGTCGACGCGCGTAAGCGGATCTTCTTCCTCGACAGCAAGTGCAAGGTCGGCCCTAAGGAGCCGGTCCGCTACTCGGGCGCCGGGCCGGCCGACACCGAGGATCTCGCCCTGTCCCCCAAGGGGGACACGCTCTGGATCGGCGACATCGGCGACAACGCCACCAACAAGGAACGCCGTACGCGGATCGCCGTCTGGACGATGCCGATCGCCGGTAACAAGCAGCCGGTGCTGCATCGGCTCTCCTACCCGGAGAACAAGCCCCACGACGCGGAGGCGTTGCTGGTGGGCGCCGACGGCCTGCCACTGATCATCACCAAGGTCGCGAACGGCAACTCGGAGATCTTCACCCCGACGGCGAAGCTGAAGAACGGCGACACCCCGCCGGTGCCGATGAAGAAGGTCGGCGAGATCAAGCTGCCGAAGACCACCACCGAGAACCCGCTGAGCGTCTACGGACGGCTCGCGATCACCGGTGCCGCCCGCTCGCCGGACGGCACCCGCGTCGTCATCCGCACCTACGCGGACGCCTTCGAGTACGACGTCACCGGCGACAACATCGTCGGCGCGCTCACCACCGGCAAGCCCCGGGTGACGCCGCTGGCCGACCCGTTCGGCGAGGCCATCTCGTACACCCCGGACGGCAAGTCCTTCGTCACGGTCTCCGACGCCGGTCAGCTCACCGCCGACGAGCCGATCGACATCCTGAGCTACACGCCGTCCACCAGCCCGGCGGAACCGTTGGCGGCGACCACGGGCGACAAGCCGACCGCCAACAAGTCCTGGATGGACGGGCTCAGCTTCACCGACATCACCTACCTCGTGGGCGCGGTCGGCGTCCTCGGTCTGCTGCTCGTCGGCGCTGGCATCGTCGGCATCGTGCGGGCCCGTCGTCGGCCACCCGTCGACGACGACGCTGCGGACGATGCCGACGATCGCGCTGGCACGCCCGGCGCCGACCGTGTTCCGCCGAGCGGTGGCCGGCCGGGCGCCGGGGTGTACGGCGGCGGGCCGGCAGCCGGCGGCGGGGTCTACGGCGGTGGGGGCCGGGGTGGACCCGCTCCCGTTGGCGGCGCCGTCTACGGCGGTGGCGCTCGCCCCGGCGGCGCTGGCGGCGGGGGTGGGCGTCCGGCCGGCCCGGCGGGCGGCGGTTACGGCGCTGCCCGGCCCGGTGGAGGTGGCGGCGCTCCGGCTGGTGGCGGTGTGTACGGCGGCGGCGGTCGTGCCGGCGGTCCCGGAGGGGGCCGGCCCGGCGGTGGCGGCGGTGGCCGACCGGGCGGCGGTGTGTACGGCGCCGGCGGTGGCCAGGGCGGCGGTCAACCCGGCGGTGGTCGGGCCGGTGGTGGTCGGGCCGAGCCGCCGCGGCGCGGTGGGCAGGAGCCGGACTACCGGGGTCAGCGGCCCGGTCGCCGACGCGAGGACGACGCACCCGTCGACCCGTACGGGCAGTATCCCGGCGGCGGTCGTGGCCCTCGAGGCGACCGCTACTGACGCAAGGGCCTGTGACGGGCCGGCCCGGCCGCTCGGTCGGCCGAAGGCCCGGGGCGGGTCGTGCGACGCGGGTGAGCGCCGACGGCACCCACCCGCGTCGCGGTCAGATCCGGCGGAGCACCGCCACGACCCGGCCCATGATGGTCGCGTCGTCACCGGGGATCGGGTCGAAGGCCGGGTTCTGCGGCATCAGCCAGACGTGCCCGTCGCGCCGGCGGTAGGTCTTGACCGTCGCCTCGCCGTCGAGCATGGCGGCCACGATCTCGCCCGAGTCGGCGGTCGGCTGCTGCCGGACGACGACCCAGTCGCCGTCGCAGATCGCCGCGTCGAGCATCGAGTCACCCTTGACCTGGAGCATGAACACCTCGCCCTCGCCCACCAGCTCGCGGGGGAGAGGGAAGATGTCCTCCACCGCCTGCTCGGCGAGGATCGGTCCACCGGCGGCGATCCGGCCGAGCATCGGCACGTACGCCGGTGCGGGCCGCTGGGCGCGCGACACCTCGTCGTCGATGGCCTCGCTGGGCGCACGGACGTCCACGGCGCGCGGCCGGTTGGGGTCGCGCCGCAGGAAGCCCTTCTTCTCCAGCTCCTTGAGCTGGTAGGCGACGCTCGACGGGGACACCAGGCCGACCGCCTCGCCGATCTCGCGGACGCTCGGCGGGTAGCCGTGCCGCTCCACCCAGGTGCGGATGAACTCCAGGATGCGGCGCTGGCGGGCGGTCAGGTCGACCGTCGCCGGGTCGGGGAAGGTGCTGACCACCGGGGTGACCGGGCGCACGGCGGGCTGACCCGTCCGGCTGCGCGCGGCGGTGCGGCGTCGGGTGGCCGGCGGGCCCGCCTCGGTAATCTGCTGCGGGCTCTTCGGCCGGCTGGCCCGGTCCTCGGTCACGTCCGTCCTCCCTGGTCGGCGCTGGGTGCCTCGTCGGCTCGTGGTGCGTGCGGTTGTTCCTGACCGTATAGGTGAGATCGGTCATTTTCAAACATCTGTACGACCTCTCACCGGCGTGTCGGGGTGAAAATCCCCTCGGCTCGTACGAATGTTCTGATAAATAGTACGTCGGATCGTACGAGTGTTCGATTGTCGGCCGTTTTTCGCCCCGCTCGGCTTGGGGGGCCGGTAACCGGGGCGGGGTGTCGGCGTTGGTTCCGCAGGGGGCGGATGGCACCAATGGTCCGTGACGCGCCGGACACGCCGGTCAACTTGACCCGGGTTCGTCGGCGACATACGGTCAACCCCTAGATGTAGTAGTGACATGGGCGTAAGTTGCCCACAGGTTGGGTCCGACTACCGACCGCACTCCCGTAGGGTCGATCACGGCGGGCGCTATGAGCGCATGGCACCGTCGTGGTTCTCCGTGCCCGGGTGCGTCCGGTACGACGCGATTGATCATGATTAGGGGGTCCGCGATGCGGTGTCCGTACTGCCGGCACGCCGACTCCCGGGTGGTCGACTCGCGGGAGGCCGACGACGGCCAGCTCATCCGTCGGCGACGGTCCTGCCCGGAGTGCGGCAAGCGGTTCACCACGGTCGAGGAGGCGGTCCTCGCGGTCGTCAAGCGCAGCGGGGTGACCGAGCCGTTCAGCCGTACGAAGATCATCGGCGGGGTGCGCAAGGCGTGCCAGGGCCGGCCGGTGGACGACGACTCCCTCGCGCTGCTCGCGCAGCGGGTGGAGGAGACCGTCCGGGCCAAGGGGGCCGCCGAGATCCCCAGTCACGAGGTGGGCCTGGCGATCCTGGGTCCGCTGCGCGACCTGGACGAGATCGCCTACCTGCGGTTCGCCAGCGTCTACCGCTCCTTCGACTCGCTCGCCGATTTCGAGCGCGAGATCGAGACGTTGCGGGCCGTGGCGCGAGCCCGGGAGCAGGGCCGGGCCGACGCGGTCGAGGCCGCCGGCCGTACCAACTGAGACTTCACTGTTTTCCGAGAGATCAGGACGCGCGGTGGGTGACCGCGCAGACGAGGGGGGCGACGGCGTGACAACGAGCCGTTCACGGAACAAGGCAGGCGCGGGGCTGAAGATCGAGCGCGTGTGGACGACGGAGGGGGTCCACCCGTACGACGAGGTGACCTGGGAGCGCCGGGACGTCGTGATGACGAACTGGCGGGACGGCTCGATCAACTTCGAGCAGCGGGGCGTGGAGTTCCCGGAGTCCTGGAGCGTCAATGCGGCGAACATCGTCACCACCAAGTACTTCCGGGGCGCGGTGGGGACCCCGGAGCGGGAGTGGTCGCTCAAGCAGCTCATCGACCGGGTGGTCAGCACCTACCGCACCGCCGGTGAGGAGTACGGCTACTTCGCGAGCCCGGCCGACGCCGAGGTCTTCGCACACGAACTGACCTGGATGCTCCTGCACCAGGTGTTCAGCTTCAACTCGCCGGTCTGGTTCAACGTCGGCACGCCGTCGCCGCAGCAGGTCAGCGCCTGCTTCATCCTTGCCGTCGACGACTCGATGGACTCCATCCTGGACTGGTACAAGGAGGAGGGGCTGATCTTCAAGGGCGGCTCCGGCTCCGGCGTCAACCTGTCGCGCATCCGGTCGTCGCGTGAGCTGCTCTCCTCCGGAGGCAACGCCTCCGGCCCGGTCAGCTTCATGCGCGGTGCGGACGCCTCCGCCGGCACCATCAAGTCCGGCGGTGCCACGCGGCGTGCTGCCAAGATGGTCATCCTCGACGTGGACCACCCGGACATCCAGGAGTTCGTGGTCACCAAGGCGCGCGAGGAGGACAAGATCCGCGCGCTGCGTGACGCCGGGTTCGACATGGACCTCGGTGGCTCCGACATCGTCAGCGTGCAGTACCAGAACGCCAACAACTCGGTCCGGGTCTCCGACGAGTTCATGACGGCGGTGGAGAACGGCAAGGGCTTCGACCTGCGCGGCCGCCTCGACGGCGCGACGATCGAGACCGTCGACGCCAAGAACCTGTTCCGTTCCATCTCCCAGGCCGCCTGGGAGTGCGCCGACCCGGGCCTGCAGTACGACGACACCATCAACGACTGGCACACCTGCCCGGAGACCGGGCGGATCACCGCGTCGAACCCGTGCTCGGAGTACCTGCACCTGGACAACTCCTCGTGCAACCTGGCCTCGCTCAACCTCATGAAGTTCCTCCGCGCCGACGGCGGCTTCGAGGTGGAGAAGTTCGTCAAGTCCGTCGAGTTCGTCATCACCGCGATGGACATCTCGATCTGCTTCGCCGACTTCCCGACCGAGAAGATCGGTGAGACGTCGCGGGCGTACCGGCAGCTCGGCATCGGGTACGCCAACCTGGGCGCCCTGCTGATGGCCTCCGGCCTGCCGTACGACTCGGAGCAGGGCCGCTCGGTCGCCGCCGCGATCACGTCCCTGATGACCGGCACCGCGTACCGCCGCTCGGCCGAGCTGGCCGGTGTGGTCGGCCCGTACGACGGCTACGCCCGCAACGCCGAGCCGCACAAGCGGGTCATGCGCAAGCACGCCGCCGCCAACGACGAGATCAAGCCGACCAGCCCGGTGGCCACCGCGATCGTCCGCGAGGCGACCAAGCAGTGGACCCAGGGCAACAAGATCGGTGACAAGAACGGCTGGCGCAACGCCCAGGCCAGCGTCCTCGCCCCGACCGGCACCATCGGCTTCATGATGGACTGCGACACCACCGGTGTGGAGCCGGACCTGGCGCTGGTCAAGTTCAAGAAGCTGGTCGGCGGCGGCTCGATGCAGATCGTCAACCAGACCGTGCCGCGCGCCCTGCGCAGCCTCGGCTACCCCGAGGAGCAGGTCGAGGCGATCGTCGAGCACATCGCCGACCACGGCCACGTGGTGGACGCCCCCGGCCTCAAGCCGGAGCACTACCCGGTCTTCGACTGCGCCATGGGCGAGCGGACCATCGCCCCGATGGGCCACGTGCGGATGATGGCGGCCATCCAGCCGTTCGTCTCCGGCGCCATCTCCAAGACGGTCAACATGCCGGAGGCGGCCACCGTCGAGGACGTCGAGAAGATCTACTTCGAGGGCTGGAAGCTCGGCCTCAAGGCACTGGCGATCTACCGGGACAACTGCAAGGTCGGCCAGCCCCTCTCGGTCGCCAAGAACAACAAGGCCACCGAGCCGGCCGGCGTCGAGACCGCCGCCGCCGCGCCGGCCGCGGTGGAGAAGGTCATCGAGTACCGGCCGGTGCGCAAGCGCCTGCCGAAGAAGCGCCCGTCCGAGACGGTCAGCTTCTCCGTCGGCGGTGCCGAGGGCTACCTGACCGCGTCGTCCTACCCGGACGACGGCCTCGGCGAGGTCTTCCTCAAGATGTCCAAGCAGGGCTCGACCCTGGCCGGCGTGATGGACGCCTTCTCGGTGGCCATCAGCATCGGCCTGCAGTACGGCGTGCCGCTGGAGACGTTCGTCAGCAAGTTCACCAACATGCGCTTCGAGCCGGCCGGCATGACCGACGACCCGGACGTGCGGATGGCGGCCTCGGTGATGGACTACATCTTCCGTCGCCTGGCGCTGGACTTCCTGCCCTACGAGCGCCGCGCCGAGCTGGGCATCTTCACCGCCGGTGAGCGGGCCGCCCAGCTGCGGGCCGAGGCCGACGCGGAGGCTGCCGCCGTGAGCGGTGCGGACCTCACCGCCATGGCGTCCTCCGCGCCGGTCGAGGCTCCCGCCAAGACCGAGGCGGTCGCCCAGCCGGCCCAGGAGATGGCCGACGTGGCCGCCGCCAAGCCGGCCCCGAGCGTGGGTTCCAGCACCGAGCTGCTGGAGGCCGTGATCGGCAAGGCCGCCGACGCGCCGCTCTGCTTCACCTGCGGTACGAAGATGCGCCCCGCCGGTAGCTGCTACGTCTGCGAGGGCTGCGGCTCCACCAGCGGCTGCAGCTGACGTACGCCTCAACGCTGCCCCGGCCTCCTGATGGGAGGTCGGGGCAGCGTTGGTTCCAGGTTGTCGCGCGCGAAGCGCTTGTGGATTCCGTGCGGCTACGGGTGGTCAGCGGCTGGCGAGGAAGTCGAGCACCCTCTTGCTGAGCAGGGCCGTGGCCTGCGGGTCGTAGGAGGGCAGGCTGGAATCGGCGAAGTAGTGCTGGTCTCCCGGGTAAAGGAACAGCTCAGCCTGCGGAGCGGACGCGACAATCCCACGGGCGGCGTCGACGTCGCCCTCGCCCATGAAGATCGGGTCGGCGTCCATGCCGTGGATCTGCACTGGGACGTCGGCCGGCCAGGACGAGCCGAACTCCGAGACCGGTACGCAGGAGTAGAACAGCAATGCCCCTCGTGCTCCGGGACGGGTCTGCGCCAGCTTCTGCGCCGGCAGCACGCCCAGAGAGAAGCCGGCGTAGATCAGATCGCCGGGCAGATCGTCGGCCACCCGCGCGCCGCGTTCGATGATGGTGCCGAAGCCGATCCCCTCGGCGTAGGCGATGCCCTCGTCCAGGGTGTGGAACGTGCGGCCGTCGTACAGGTCCGGGGTGTGCACGGTGTGCCCGGCACGCCGCAGGTCGTCGGCGAAGGCGACGAACCCCGGGGTCTGGCCCAGCGCGTGGTGGAACAGCAACACCTGAGCCATGTGATCTCCCGATGTCGGGCTGCCGCCGTGTACGGGCACTCTACGGCACGGCGGGAGGGCGCCGTTTGCGATGCTCGCGGCATGACTTCTCCCCTTGCGCGCCGCGTCTACGAAACCTGCCATCTGACCGGGTCGTTCCGCCTGCGCTCCGGTCGGACGAGCGCCGAGTACTTCGACAAGTACCTGTTCGAGGCGGAGCCTGGGCTGTTGCGGGAGGTGGCTGAGGCGATGGTCGGCCTGCTGCCCGAGTGCGACGTGCTGGCGGGGATGGAGATGGGCGGGATTCCGATCGCCACCGTGATGTCGCAGCTGACCGGGCTGCCGACCGCCTTCGTGCGGAAGCAGGCGAAGGAGTACGGCACCGGCAAGGCGGCCGAGGGCAGCCCGGCCGACGGCCGGCGGGTCGTGGTGATCGAGGACGTCGTCACCACCGGCGGCGCGTTGCTGGCGTCGTGCCGGCAGCTACGGGCCGCCGGTGCGAAGGTCGAGACGGTGGTCTGCGCCATCGACCGGGAGCAGGGCGGACAGGAAAATCTGGCGGCCGAAGGGCTCCGGTTGTCCGCCGCACTTACCCGCCGTGATCTGGAATCCGCCCTGCCGGGATGACGTAGCGGCGGCACAGGCCGCTGGGCTGCGTTGCGTTGCGGTGCCGAACCCACACGCGGACCACGCCCGCTTCACGGACGCAGACCTCTTGCTGCCCAGCGCCACAGACCTGTCCCTGGACACGATCCTGGCCAGACTGGCCGGTGACGAGCCGTCCCCGATGAGCCCGAGTCGGCGTGAGGTGCTGCCTGCTTCGACGCACCGACGGCTGACACAGCGACTCTGCCCGGGCGGGTGAACCCGCGCGGATCGCCGACAGGTCAGGCCCTGATCTCTCCCTGCCATGTCGTGAGCGTCAGCATCTGGCCATCGAAGTCCAGCCTGAGGCCGGTCACCTCGTTGACGTCGTTGCGGATCTCTTCGAGGTGAGCGAGCGGTCTCGTGATGACCGATGCGAACGGCGGTTCAGCCGAGGCGTCCCGCGACAACCATCGTCCACCGTCGTAGTCGTAGGGATCGGGCAAGCCGTCGTCGCCGGGATACGTCTCCGTGAGCCCGAGGGTCCAGTCGCTCCGGCCGTCGAGTAGCAGCCCTCGGCCGTCATCGAACACAAGCAGTACCGGCCCGACATCAGGTTCGTCGGGTTCTCCCGGCCGGTGCCAGCCCAGCCGTACGACTTTCACGAGCCTGCGTCCGACCAGCGCGTCCATCCGCGACCTTCCTGCGTAGCCGTCTGTGCGCTCGTCACCTGCGGCCGTCGGCCCGGCAGGCGTAGCGGGCCGGGCGGGCACCCGGCGACCATGCCACACACCGCCATGCGTAGCCACCAGCCGTACGAATGGTTCGGTAACACCTGTGCTCCGCCGAACGAAGAAGAGGTGTGAACGCGCGAGGGAGGACGGCCCGTGAATGAGCCGAGCCGAGCCGATGACGACATTTCCGCCATCGGGGTGGATCCAGCGGCCTTCGAGGTCTTCTACCGGCGGCATCTGGAGGCGGTGGGCCGCTTCGTGGCGCGGCGGGTCGACGACCCACATCTCGCCGCCGACCTGACCGCCGACGTGTTCCTGGCGGTGATCGAGTCGGCGGCCGGCTACCGGCCGGACCGCGGTAGCCAGATCGGCTGGCTGTACGGGGTGGCCCGCCACGTCATCGGCGACGAGCGGCGACGGGCTGCCCAACGACTGCGGGTGACCGGCCGACTGGCCGGACGACGGGACCTCGGCCCCGACGACATCGCGCGCATCGAGGAGCGGATCGACGCCGAGTCGGCGGCCCGCCGTACCCATCGGGCGCTCAGCGAACTACCCGAGGGCACCCGGTCGCTCGTCGAACTCGTCGCCGTGGACGGCCTCACCGTCGCGGAGGCGGCGCCAGCGCTCGGGATGTCGCCGGTCGCCGCGCGGGTCCGCCTGCACCGGGCCCGCCGCCTCGTCCGCGCGGTGCTCGCCCGCCCGGTCACCACCCTCGCCTGAGCTGAGACGGAGCTGACGATGAACACGACTGAACGGTCGCCGCAGGGTTTCGAGGAGCAGCTTCTCAGGGACCTGAGCGCACACGTCGCCCAACGGGCCGAGCTGGCGTCGGCGGGCCGTACGGCCGGACGCCGTACCCGGTTCCTGCGTGGTTGGCGTCTGGCCGGGGCGCTCGGGATGGCGGTGACGCTGACCGCCGGTGTGCTGGCGGTCCAGAGCATGAGGTTCGGCGGCCAGTCGCCGCCCCGGGCCAGCGCGTCGGAGATCTTCCACCTGGCGGCCGACGCCGCCCGGCAGCAGCCGGAGCTCACCGCCCGCCCCGACCAGTACGTCTTCACGGAGTCTCTGGCGACGATCCGCGACCTGCCGGGCAGCGGTCCGTACCGGACGATACGGAACCAACTGTGGCAGTCGGCCGGTGGCGTCGCGTACACGCAGGCACGCTATCGGCCGGAGACCGACCCGAACGGGTGGAGCCAACTGAAGGTGCTCCGCATCGATGATCCTCTCGATCCGGAGAAGGAACTCGAGGTGTTCCCGTCGCCGGCGTACCACGGCGACCTGCCCACCGATCCGGACGAGCTGCTTCGCTACCTCCGGGAACACCCGGTCGACCTGCACCTGCCCGAAGGGGCCGACGAGAAGGCCGTCTACGGGGGCGAGAGCATGCCGTACACCACCGCGCGGTCGATGCTCGACGGCTACGTGCCGCCCCGAGCGCTCGCGGCGCTGTTCGAGCTGTTGGCACGGCAACCGGGAGCGGTCGTCATCTCGGGCGACGTGGTGGACGCCGCCGGTCGGCACGGGGTGGCAGTTCGGATGCCCGGCGTGATCGGTGGGAACCTGGACCTCATCTTCGATCGGGACTCCCACGTCTACCTCGGTACCCGCAACTCGTTGGTGCGGGACGGCAAGGAGTCCCTGTACAGCGCTGTCGCGCGACTGCGCATCGCCATCGTCGACCGACCGGGCCAGCTGCCCTGACCGGCTCGGCGGGACGACGAGTGGAACCGTCCGCGGATCGATCAGGGAAACCCGGGGTGCGGGTCAGGGCTGCGCGAACAGCGGCCCGTAGTTCGAGCGGAACATCTGCTCGCCGAGGCGGCGCAGCACCAGGTCACGGAGGGCGGGCGGAAGGCCGGTGGCCTTGTCCCGGCGGTGCGTCTGGCTGAGCACCCAGTCGGTGCGCGGGCGTCGCCGCGCCTCGAAGGCCCGCAGCGCCTCTCCGATGGAGTCGGCGGCGGTCAACGACGAGGCGAGCACCACCGCGTCCTCCAGGGCCATCGCGGCGCCCTGGGCCATGTTCGGCGAGGTGGCGTGGGCGGCGTCGCCGATCAGCAGCACCGGCCCCCGGGCCCAGGAGTCGAGGACGACCTCCTGGTTCGGGCCGGCGTGCAGGGTGCTGTCGTCGTGGTCGAGGGCCTTGAGCATGAGGGCCGCCGGCTCGGTGAACGACGCGGCCACGTCGTCGCGCCATCCCGGCCGGTCGGCCACCGGGCCGTCGTTGTAGTAGCAGTACGTCTGCTCGGCGCTGATCGGGATGGTCAGGAACTGCCTGCCGCGTCCCAACTGCACCGACCAGAACGGCTCATCGTCGATCCGGGGAGCGACCCAGCGGTACGCGTACTGGCCCAGGTTGCGGGCCGCCTGGGCGTCGAAGGCGAGCCGGCGCACCGTCGAGTTCACCCCGTCCGCGCCGACCACCAGGTCGTACCGTTCGGTGCTGCCGTCGTCGAACTCGACGGCGACGCGGTCTCCCTCCGGGTCGAACGCGATCGGGTGGCGACCCCAGCGGATCGGGGCATCTCCGACGCCGGCCACCAGGGCCCGGTGCAGTCGGGCCCGGGGCAGCGACACGCACGGGCCGACGCCCCGCCACAGCGCGGTCACGTCGATGTCGAAGAGGCGACGTCCGCGCTGGTTGGCGCTGCGCTGCCGGGTGATCTCCACGGCGACGTCGGCGACCTGCTCGCGCAGGCCGAGGACGTCGAGCATCCGGGTCGCGTTGCCGGTCAGGTAGATACCGGTGCCGGAGTCGGTCGGCCCGGGAGTCCGCTCGACCACGTCGACCGTCGCGCCCCATTCGCGCAACGCGGCGACCGTCGCCAGCCCGGCGATGCCCCCGCCGACGATGAGTACCCGGACATCGTTACCCCGCACGACATGTTCCCTTCCGTTGCACCGGCCGGCTGAGCTGCTGCTCAACGGTTCGGTCGCCGCAGCACTCTAGAAGGCGGGTGAGCCGGCACACGGGTCCGGGGGCTGAATTTCCGGCCAATGGGCTGCGACGATCAGGGCATGACAACCGCCGAGGCGTACGTCGAGTTCGCCCGCCGCGAGGCACACGGTGTCTCACCCACGTACGAGCGGCTGTCGTACGCCGTCGCCGACGACCACGACCTGCTCGCCCTGCTCGACGCGCTCCCGCCGGCCAAGCGCCAGCCGAACCTGCTGTACGGCGTGGTCCGCTGGCTTGGCGGTCCGGTCGACGACCCGGCCACCTTCCGCGAGTACGTGCTGGCGTACTGGGCGCTCATCGAACGCGAGCTACAGCGCAGGGCCACCCAGACGAACGAGGCCGGCCGGTGTGCGGTGTTACTGCCGGTGCTCGCCGCGCTGCCGCAGCCTCTCGCCCTGATCGAGGTCGGCGCGTCGGCCGGGCTCTGCCTCTACCCCGACCGGTACGCCTACCGCTATGGCGAGCACGAGGTCGGCGACGGAGAGCCGATCCTGGAGTGCGCGGCCGCTGGGTTGGTGCCGCCTCGGCGCGTACCCCGGGTGGTGTGGCGGGCTGGCCTCGACCTGAACCCGCTCGACGTGCGCGACCCCGACGACGTGTCCTGGTTGGACGCCCTGATCTGGCCCGAGCACGCGCACCGGCGGGCCCGGCTGCGCGCGGCGGCCGCCGTGGCCGCCGCCGACCCGCCGCTGCTGGTCCGGGGTGACCTGGTGGACGACCTGCCGGCGCTGGCCGCGTGGGCGCCGGCCGAGGCGACGCTCGTCGTCTTCCACACGTCCGTGCTCTACCAGGTGCCCGCCGCGCGCCGGGACGCGTTCGTGCGGCTGGTCGGTGAGCTGCCGGGGCACTGGATCGCGAACGAGGCCCCGGAGGTGCTGCCCTACGAGGGATTGCCCGACTCGCCGGACGCGGCGCTGCACAACGTCCTCGCACTCGACGCGAAGCCGCTGGCCTGGACCCGGGGCCACGGTCAGGCGATGACCTGGTTCGGCTGAGAGCCCGCCGCGACCGACATCCGGGCCCGCAGTGCCCGGACGAACCAGTCCACCGCCGGCGTGACCGCGCCGCCGCCCGGCCAGCCGTTGATCACCGAGAGCAGGTCGAGGTAGCGGTCCCGGCGTGGGTCGTTGGCCAGGAGCAGCCGGTCCAGCAGCCGCTGGCGCAGGTCGGCGTCGTCGGACAGGCCGTGCCGGCGGGCGTACCGGCCGGTGACCGCCGCGACCACCGGCTCGGCCTCGGGCCCAGCCGGATCGGTACCGGCGGCCAGGGCAGCCGCCGCCCCGTCTCGGACCAGGGCGACGGCGTCCGGGCGGGGGAGACCGGGTACGTCGTTGTCGGTGGCGTGCTGGCGGGCGAGCCGCCGCATGCTCGCCCGGAAGGTGGGATCCCGGCACAGCTCGGCCAACTCCACCCACGCCTGCACCTGCTCGGCGCTCGGGTCGTCGGGCAGTTCCGGCGTCATCGAGACGAGCACCCCGGGGTACGTCGGCGGGTCGCCGGCGAAGACGCTGTCCAGGAAATCATCCACCAGGTGCGCCCGCTCCCGGGCGGTGAGCTGGGCCAACCGGTGCAGGTCGTCCACCTCCGCCGGGCCCGCCCCGCGCTTCGCCGCCACGGTGAGCACCGCCTGACGCAGTCGCAGCGCGCGGATCTGCGCCGCCAGCGCCTCGGCGTGCGTGGCGGCCACCTCGTGCAGCGGTACCTCGCGGTCCACCACCCGGCGGATGGCGGCCAGGTCCACGCCCAGGTCGCGCAACGTCCGGACCAGTTCCAGCCGGGCGACCGCCTCGGCGTCGAACAGGCGGTAGCCGGCCGGGCTCCGGTCCGCCGGCGGCACGATCCCGCTGTCGGCGTAGTACCGGATGGTCTTGACGCTCAGGCCGGTGCGCCGGGCCAGCTCGCCGATGGTGTACCGCTCGTCACCGCTCATGCCACCACCCTCGCGTCTCCCCCCGGTGGAGACTCAAGCGGTGTCCCGCATCCGGCGCAGTGGCGAGCAGACCACGAACAGGCACGCGGCCCAGGTGCCCAGCACGCACACCCAGAGCGCGCCGCGCAGCCCGAGCGCGGTGCCGAGCGCCCCGCCGGTCAGCGCCCCCAGCGGGATCACCCCGAAGCAGATCCAGAGAAACGCCGCGTTGACCCGGCCGAGGATCGCCGGTGGGGTGATCCGCTGCCGGTACGACATCGCGGCCACGTTGAACAGCACGGCGTTGGCCGAGAACGCGGCCAGCCCCACGCCGTAGAGCAGCAGTCCCCAACCGGGTCGGGCCAGCGGCATCAACAGGTAGAACGGGCCTGGCACGGTCATCGCCAGCCAGATCACCCGGGCCGAGCCGAGCCAGGCCGACAGCCGGGCGGCCAGCACCCCCACCACCAGCCCGCCGACAGCGCTCACCGAGAAGACCATCCCGACCTGCACCGGGGCGGCGTGCAGCTCGCGGACCAGGAAGGTCACCTCGATCGAGGCGGACGCCATCACCCAGAAGTTCGACCAGGTCGTGCAGGCCAGGATGCTCAGCAGGATGGGCTGCCGCCGGATGAAGCCGAGTCCGTCGGTCAACTCCACCCGCAGGGGTACGCGGGGAGCCGGCTCACGGCGTTCCGGCGCTTCCCGGATCAGGATCAGCGTCAGGGCGCTGACCAGGAAGGCGAACCCGTTGGCCAGGAACGTGCGGGCTGCGCCCACCAGCCCGATCAGCGCGCCGCTGACCGTTGGGCCGACCAGTTCGGCGGCGTCCTGACTGATGGTCAGCTTCGCATTGCCGTCCACCAGGAGATCCGTCGGAACCAGCCGGGGCAGCACGGTCTTGTACGCCACCGTGAACAGCACGGTGAGCACGCCACCGAGCCCCACCACCGCGTACAGGAAGGGCAGGGTGAGGTGGCCGACCAGCGCGGCCACCGGCAGGGACAGCAGGAGCGCGGCCCGACCCAGGTCGCACGCGATCATCAGCCGTCGCCGGTCGAGCCGGTCGGCGACGATGCCCGCCGGAAGCGAGAACAGCAGGTACGGCAGCCAGGCCAGGACGGTCAACAGGGAGACCTGGAACACACTGGCGTGCAGGGTGTCGGCGGCGAGCAGCGGCACCGCGACATTGGCGATACGGGTGCCCAGCTCGCTGACCGTCTGACCGCCCCAGAGCAGCAGGAAGTTCCGGCTGCGCCACAGCGACGCGACCGCCGTCCCGGCCGTCGCGGACCGCTCCAGCTGCTGACTCACCGTCGTCGCCTGTCTCCGGGGATGGCGCCACCGGCCGGCGGCTCGCGGACTCTACCGAGGCGACGTCTGGTTCGGCACGGCATTTGCGGCGGCCGTACGAGCCCCTCCTAGACTGCTGCGGATGAGCGGAGAGCGACGACCCCTGGCCGGCCGGCCGCTCACCGAGCCGCACCCGTCCCGCCTGCCGCCGGGGCACCCCGACCGGGCCCGGATCCTCGCCGCGCACGACGCCGCACTGGCCGCCGGAGAGGCCGGCTATCCCGACCCGGTGACGGGTCTGTTCGTGCTCAGCGCCGGCTTCCTGGCCCGTCGCGGCACCTGCTGCGGGAGGGGTTGCCGGCACTGCCCGTACGTGGACGATCCACCCTCGGAATGAGGACTTCCGCCCGACCCGGACAACCCGTACGGTGTCCGACGGACATCCGGCGGGACCCCTTCCGCCGTCGACCGGCGAGAGGGTGGAGTGTGCGCGGGCGGATCGTGGTCGCCGGGCTGGCGGGCCTGCTGGTGAGCGGCTGTGCCGCCGAGGCCGAGCCGGTGGCGGTGCCACCGCCGGCGCCGGTGGCCCTGGACGTGGCGGCGGCCTCGTCGGGTGGCGCCTGCCGGCTGCTGGATTTCGCGGTGATCGAGAAGGTCGTCAAGGTGCGCTTCGACGTGGCGGCGGCCAGCGAACGGAACGACACCCACACCTGCGTGGTCCGGGCCGAGCGCGCGGCGCTGCCTGAGCTGATGCTCAGCGTCTCCGAGACCAGCATCGACAAGGCCAGCTTCAGCGCGGACGTGGTTCCCGCCAAGGCGACGAAGGTCACCGGCCTGGGCCAGTTGGCGTACCGGCGTACCGCCGCCGCGGCCGGCGGGTACGGGCCGGTCGCCGAGGTCGGTTGGCTGGCCGGCGACGGACGCCTGGCCACCCTGACCTGGACCGGCGCGAAGGGGGCCGAGCGTGCGGCGGCCGACAAGATTGCCGGCGACCTGGTCGCGTTGGCAAAGAAGGTGGACACCCGGGCGCTGTGACGCCCGTCTCCGGTCAGCTGGCGGCGACGAAGACCCGGGAGGCGACCTCGCGGGGCAGCCGTACCCGGTCGCCGGAGCGGTCGATCGACACCCCGTCGCGCTCCTGCGCCACGGTCACCGTGGCGCCCGGGTCGACACCGGCGGCGTGCAGCTGGCGCAGCACGTCGGAGTCGGTCTGCACGCTCTCGCAGATCCGGCGGACCACGACCGGCCCGGAGAGCCCGGGGAAGGCCAGGTTGCGCTCACCCTCGCCGGCCTCGCTGACCTCGGCTTCGGGCGAGCCAAGCTCCTCCAGACCGGGGATCGGGTTGCCGTACGGCGAGCGGGTCGGCCGGTTGAGCAGGTCGTACACCCGCTTCTCGACGGCGTCGCTCATCACGTGCTCCCAGCGGCAGGCCTCCTCGTGGGCCTCCTCGTAGGGCATCCCGATGACGTTGACGAGCAGCAGCTCGGCGAGGCGGTGCTTGCGCATCACGGAGACGGCGGTGCCACGGCCGAGCGCGGTGAGGGTCAGGTGCCGGTCGCCCTCGACGGTGAGCAGGCCGTCGCGCTCCATCCGGGCGACGGTCTGGCTGACGGTGGGGCCGCTCTGCTTGAGGCGCTCGGCGATCCGGGCGCGCAGCGGCGGCACCCCCTCCTCCTCCAGCTCGAGGATGGTGCGCAGGTACATCTCGGTCGTGTCGACCAGATCGTGAGACTTCATAAGGTAAGCGGCCCTCCGACCAACGATGCTACCCTGCCGCCCGGCGAGCGACCGCTGCCGAATCGCCCCGGTGCTGACCGGATGGTGTTGGATGGTCGCCATGTCCGGTACCGAGGAGTTGCTCGTCGAGGCCGACCGGCTCGCCGCCGAGCTCGACCACGCCGACCCGCCCACCCTGCTCGACATCCGCTGGCGGCTCACCGGCCCGCCCGGCCACGACGACTACCTGGCCGGCCACCTGCCCGGCGCGGTCTTCGTCGACCTGGACACCACGCTGTGCGGGCCGCCCGGCGTCGGCGGCCGGCACCCGCTGCCCGACCCGGGCGCGCTGCGGGGGGCGCTGCGGGCCGCCGGCGTCCGTGCCGGTCACCCCGTGGTGGTGTACGACGGCGGCGACGGCCTGGCCGCGGCACGCGCCTGGTGGACGTTGCGGTGGGCCGGGCACCGGCCGGTACGCCTGCTGCACGGTGGGTTCCCGGCCTGGGTGGCCGCCGGGCAGCCGGTCTCCACCGAGGCGCCCACCCCGAGCCCCGGTGACGTCGAGGTGCGTCCCGGTGACCTTCCGGTGCTCGACGCCGGGCAGGCCGCCGCCCTGGCCGCCGCCGACGACGCCGTGCTGCTCGACGTGCGCGCGACGCCGCGCTTCCTGGGCGAGGTCGAACCGATCGACCCGGTCGCCGGTCACGTGCCCGGCGCGGCGAACCTGCCCGCCGGCGAGTACGTGGGCGCCGACGGGCGCTTCCCGGCCGCCGACGTGCTGCGCGAGCGGTTCGCCGCGGCGGGCGTGCACGGGGCGCGGCAGGTCGGGGCGTACTGCGGTTCCGGTGTCACCGCCGCGCAGGCCGTCCTCGCGCTGCACCTGGCCGGTCGGGAAGACGCGGCGCTGTACGTCGGGTCGTGGAGCAACTGGGTCGCCGACCCGTCCCGGCCGGTCGCCACCGGACCGACACCAGAGCGCTGACCAGCGCGTGCGATGGGTCGGCGACGGTCCTCGTGCGACGATGGGCTCATGTCCGACGACACGGTGGTGGTGTGGGACCCGGCGCTGCTCGCCTACAACATGGGTGACCATCCGCTCGACCCGGTCCGGGTGGAGCTGACCGTGGCGCTCGCCCAGGAGTTGGGCGTCCTGGCCCGTCCCGGTGTGCGCGTGGTCAAGCCGGAGCCCGCCGACGACGCCCTGCTGACCCGCGTGCACCACCCGGCCTACCTGGCCGCCGTACGGGCCGCGCCGCGCGATCCGCTGTTCGCCGGGTACGGGCTGGGCACCTCCGACAACCCGGTCTTCGACGGGATGCACGAGTCCAGCGCGTTGATCGCCGGCGCGACGGTGGCCGCGGCCGAGGCGGTCTGGCGGAGGGATGCCCGCCGGGCCGTCAACGTGGCGGGTGGCCTGCACCACGCGCTGCCCGCCCGGGCGTCCGGCTTCTGTGTCTACAACGACCCGGCGGTGGCCATCGCCCGCCTGCTCGACCTGGGGGCCGAGCGGATCGCGTACGTCGACGTGGACGTGCACCACGGCGACGGGGTGCAGGAGATCTTCTGGGACGACCCACGGGTGCTCACGGTCAGCCTGCACGAGACGCCGCTCGCGCTCTTCCCCGGCACCGGCTTCCCCGACGAGACCGGCGGGCCGGGGGCGCAGGGCAGCGCGGTGAACATGCCGTTGCCGCCGGGCGTCGACGACAGCGGCTGGCAGCGGGCGTTCCACGCGATCGTGCCGTCGGTGCTGCGCGCGTTCCGGCCGCAGGTGCTGGTGAGCCAGTGTGGCGCGGACGGGCACCGGCTCGATCCGCTGGCCGATCTGAACCTGACGGTGGACGGGCAGCGCGCGACCTACCTGGCGCTGCGGGCGCTCGCCGACGAGCTGTGCGAGGGCCGCTGGGTGGCCACCGGCGGCGGCGGGTACGCGCTGGTCGAGGCGGTGCCCCGGGCGTGGGCGCACCTGCTCGCCGTGGCGACCGGCGATCCGATCGACCCGGCGACGCTCACCCCGCTCGCCTGGCGGGAGTTGGCGGCGGCGCGTCGACCGGGCCGGGAGATCCCGCTGCGGATGACCGACGACGCCGACCCGTCGTACGAGCCGTGGCAGCCCACGGGTGAGCCGAACGCGGTGGACCGGGCGATCGCGGCGACCCGCAAGACCGTCTTCCCGCTGCTCGGGCTCGACCCGTACGACCCGCGGGACTGAGCCGGGTCGTTCTGCGGTGACGAGCGTGGACCAGACCGTCGACGTGCTGCTCAGCGATGGCAGCACCGTCCAGTTGCGGCAGATCGAGCCGAGCGACGCGCCGGGGATCGTGGCGATGCACAGCCGGTTCTCCGAGCGCACCCGCTACCTGCGGTACTTCTCGCCGTACCCGCGCATTCCGGAGCGGGATCTGATCCGGTTCGTGACGGTCGACCACCACGACCGGGAGGCGTTCGTGGTGCTGGCCGCCGACCGGATCGTCGCGGTCGGCCGGTACGAGCGGCTCGGCCCGCAGGCACCGGAGGCGGAGGTGGCCTTCGTGGTGGAGGACGCCTTCCAGGGCCGCGGGATCGGTTCGGTGCTGATGGAGCACCTGGCCGACGCCGCCCGGCGCAACGGCATCATGAGCTTCGTTGCCGAGGTGCTGCCGGCCAACGGGACGATGCTGCGGGTCTTCGCCGACTTCGGCTATCAGGTCCAGCGCGCGTACGCCGACGGCGTGGTGCACCTGAGCTTCCCGATCGCCCCGACCGAGGCCACGCTCGAGGTGCAGCGCGGCCGGGAGCACCGCACCGAGGCACGTTCGATCGCCCGGCTGCTCGCTCCGCGCGGCATCGCCGTCTACGGCGCGAGCGCCACCGGCCAGGGCGTCGGCGCGGCGGTGCTCGGGCACCTGCGCGACGGCGGTTTCACCGGCTCGGTGGTGCCGGTGCATCCGAGCGCGGCGACGGTGGCCGGGCTGCCCGCGTACCCCCGTGCTGTCGACGCCGGCGTGGCGGTGGACCTGGCGGTGGTGGCGGTCCCGCCGGAGGCGGCGACCGGGGTGGTCGCCGACGCGGCCGCCGCCGGGGCGCACGGCCTCGTCGTGATCTCGGCCGGCTTCGCCGAAGCCGGCGGTGAGGGCGCGGCCACCCAGCGGACGCTGGTCCGCGCGGCGCACGCCGCGGGCATGCGGGTCGTCGGCCCGAACTGTCTGGGCGTGGCCAACACCGATCCGACGGTACGCCTCAACGCCACGCTCGCGCCGGCGCTGCCGCCGGCCGGTCGGGTCGGCATCTTCAGCCAGTCCGGCGCGTTCGGGGTGGCGCTGCTCGCCGAGGCGGACCGGCGTGGCCTCGGCCTGTCCAGCTTCGTCTCGGCCGGCAACCGGGCCGACGTCTCCGGCAACGACCTGTTGCAGTACTGGCAGGACGACCCCGGCACCGACGTGATCATGCTGTATCTGGAGACGTTCGGTAACCCGCGCAAGTTCGCCCGGCTGGCCCGGCGGATCGGCCGTGCCAAACCGGTGGTGGCGCTCGCCTCACCGGCCCGCCCGCCGGGCGTCGGTGACGCCGCCGGCCCGGACGAGGTGGCGGTGGCCGCGCTCTTCGCCCAGTCCGGGGTGATCCGGGTGGACACCGTGGCGGAGTTGCTCGACGTGGGGGTGCTGCTGGCCAACCAACCACTGCCGACGGGCGGTCGGGTCGGCGTGGTCGGCAACTCCTCGGCGCTGACCGGGTTGGCGGCCACGGCCTGCGTCGGGCAGGGCCTGACCGTGGCCGACGGTTATCCCCGTGACGTCGGGCCGAGTGCCGGCGCCGCCGAGTTCGCCACCGCCCTCGCCGAGACGGCCGGCGACGACCGGGTGGACGCTCTCGTCGTGGTCTTCGCCCCGCCGCTGCCCGGCCAACGCACCGATGTGGACGCCGACGTCACCGCCGCGCTGCCGGCCGCACTCGCCCTGGGCAAACCGACGGTGGCGACGTTCCTGGTCGGCCGACTGCCGGCCGGGGTGCCCGCGTACGGCGGGGTGGAGGAGGCCGTCCGCGCCCTCGCCCGGGTGCACCGGTACGCGCGGTGGCTGGGCCGCCCGCCCGGCGTGGCACCCGAGCTGCCCGGGATCGACCGGGACGCCGCACAGGCCGCGCTGCGCGCCGACCCGGCCGACGCGGGGGCGCTGCTGGCCGCGTACGGCATCGAGACCGTGCCGTCGACGCTGGCGGACACGGTCGACGCGGCAGCCGAGGCGGCGGCGCGGGTGGGTTTCCCGGTGGCGCTCAAGGCCGCCGATCCCGGACTGCGGCACCGGCTCGACCTGGGCGCGGTCCGTCTCGACCTGCGCGACGAGGCGGACGTGCGCCGCGCGTACACCGAGCTGGCCGCCGACTTCGGCGCGGACGTGCTGGTGCAGCCGATGGTCCCGCCCGGGGTGGCCTGCGTGGTGGAGCTGGTGGAGGACCCGGCGTTCGGGCCGGTGGTCGGCTTCGGTCTCGGCGGTGTCGCCACCGACCTGCTCGGGGACCGGGCCTGGCGGGCGGTACCGCTCACCGACACCGACGCCGCCGAACTGGTCGACGAGCCGCGCGCGGCGCCGCTGTTGCGGGGGCACCGGGGCGCCGCGCCGGTGGACCGCGCCGTCCTGGCCGACCTGCTGCTGCGGGTCGGTCAGCTCGCCGACGAGCAGCCCCGGGTGCGTTCGGTGACCCTCAACCCGGTGCTCGCCCGCCCGGACGGCATCTCGGTCCTGCACGCCCAGGTACGCGTCGGCGGCGTGGCCGCCCGCCCCGACACCGGCCCCCGGCGGCTGTGAGGCTGCACCGGCCCCGGCGGCTCTGCGGGCGCGCGCCGGTCAGGCGCGGCTGGAGATCTGTTGTACGCCCCAGGTGTTGCCGTCCGGGTCGGCGAAGAAGACGAAGCCGACATTGTCCAGCGGGTCGGGCACCAGTCCGGGGTTGACGCCCACCACCTGGATATCGCTGACCTCCACCCCCCGCTCGACCAGCTCGGCGTGGGCGCGCTTCAGGTCGGGCACCACCAGCTGCAGGCCCTTGAGCGAGCCCGGCGGCATCTCCGGCACGACGCCCTTGCCGATGACGATCGAGCAGCCGGAACCGGGCGGGGTCAGCTGCACGATGCGCGCGTCGTCGCCGATCACGGTGTCGTGGTCGACGGTGAAGCCGAGCTGGTCGGCGTAGAACCCCTTCGCCCGGTCCACATCCGACACGGGCACGATCACGACTTCCAGCGTCCAGTTCACGGGTGCCCTCTCGTCGGTGTGTGCAGTCAACCATCCGGGCAGCAGGGAAGGCCCCGGCGAACCGCCGGAGCCTTCCAGGAATGTGAACGTGTCAGCAGGCGTACGCCTCCAGGCGCTGGGCCCGCTCGGGCGCGCGCAGCTTGAGCAGCGTCACCTTCTCGATCTGCCGGATGCGCTCGCGGGACAGGCCGAACTCCCGGCCAACCTCGTCCAGGGTGCGCTGCCGGCCGTCGTCCAGCCCGAACCGGAGCCGGATGACCGCCTGCTCCCGCTGCGACAGCGTCGCCAGCACGATGCTCACCTCGTTGCGCAGCTCGCCCTGCGCGGCCCCCTCGCCCGGCTCGGTACGCGGGTCAACGGCGGCCACGAAGTCGCCGAGCGCGCTCTCCCCGTCGTCGCCGACGGCCTGGTCCAGACTGACCGGCTCCCGGTCGTACGAGATGAGTTCGATGACCTGGAACTCGGGGATCTCCAAGGCTCGGGCGACCTCACTGACAGTGGGCTCGCGGCCCAGCGTCACCGCCAGTTCGCGGCGGGCCCGGACCATCCGGTTGACCTGCTCGACCATGTGCACCGGAATGCGGATGGTGCGGGCCTGGTCGGCCATGGCGCGGGTGATGGCCTGCCGGATCCACCAGGTGGCGTACGTGGAGAACTTGTAGCCCTTGGCGTAGTCGAACTTCTCCACCGCCCGGATGAGACCGAGGTTGCCCTCCTGAATCAGGTCGAGGAAGGCCATCCCGCGTCCGGTGTAGCGCTTGGCGATGCTGACCACCAGCCGCAGGTTCGCCTCCAGCAGGTGGTCCTTGGCGGCGCGACCCTCGGCGACGATCAGCTCCAGGTCGGACCGCAGCTCCTCCGAGACCGGAGTGCAGGTCGCGAGCTTCTCCTCGGCGAACAGGCCGGCCTCGACCCGTCGGGCCAGGTCCACCTCCTGCGCGGCGGTCAGCAACTTCGTCCGGCCGATCCCGTTGAGATACGCCCGGACCAGGTCGGTGGAGATGCCACGCTCGTCGGTGGCGTCCAGGTCGGTGAGGACGTCGGTCTCGGTGCTGGTAGCCGGGCGCGTCCGGTGTTCCGTCATCTGCAGGACCATCTCTGTCTCCCCGTATCCACGTCTGTGCCGTGTCTCCGGCCCAGTGGTGCCGGTGTGAAACACAGCTTGGCGGGCAGGACGTGAAACGGGAGTGAGCTGATCGCGGACCCGACAGCAATCCCGCAGGATCGCCCCAAAAAACTGTCACCAGACCGCTTGCCGCCCACCCCGGCTGGCCCCGCCCCGCCCGTCCTCGGCCCCGGTGATCAAGAGGTTCGCGTCAAGAACCGCGCGTAATTTGACGCGAACCTCTTGATCAACGCCGGAAGGGGGTGGGGCAGGTGGAGGGGGTGGGGTTAGAGGTCCAGGAGGATGGTTTTCGGGCCTGTGTTGGTGCTTTCGACGAGCATGTGGGTGCGGAAGCGGCCGGTCTCGACCTTCGCGCCACGGTCGCGCAGCGCTTGCACGACCGCGCTCACCAGGGGTTCGGCCACCACGGCGGGGGCTGCTGCCGTCCAACTCGGACGGCGGCCCTTGCGGGCGTCGCCGTAGAGGGTGAACTGGCTGACCACCAGGATCGGCGCCCCGACGTCGGCGGCCGACCGCTCGTCGTCCAGGATCCGCAGCTCGTGCACCTTGCGGGCCATCGTCGCGGCGGTCTCGGCGGTGTCGGTGTGCGTCACGCCGAGCAGCACCAGCAGGCCGTTCTCGATCGCACCGACCACCTCGTCGTCCACCGTCACCCGGGCCTGTTCGACCGTCTGCACCACCGCCCGCATCAGCGCACCCCCGCCGATCCGAGCACCAACGCCGTCCCGAGCACCAGCGCCGCCGCCGGAACCAACGCGGGAATGCGGGCCGCCGCCGGCACCGCGCGGGTCGGCGGCCTCACGCGGTCACCGGCTCGATGAAGCCGCGCTCGACCAGGTGCGCGACGATCGGGCCGGCGGCCTCGGCCAGCTCGTCGGGTTCCACGTCGTGGGCCGCCGCGAGCAGGGCAAATTGGTCGCGCAGCGGTAGGCGACCGTCCGCCCCGCCGACCAGCGCCAGCACCAACGGGTCGATCTCCTCGGTCCAGCGCAGGCCGTGCGGCATCGCGAGCACCTGCCGGTCGACCGCCCAGCCCTCGTCACCCATGGTGGCCTCCTGGCGGAGCTGGAGACCGTCGGCGGCCCGGTAGCGCTCGGCGAGCAACGCCTCGGTGTCGCGTACCCGCAGAAAGTCCTGGCGGTCGAACCAGGCGCCGATCTGGTCGCCCAGCGGCGGCTGGACCCGCTGGCGCAGGTCCTCCACGCGGACGACCGGATCGGCGTGCCCGCCGCGGCGCAGCGAGACGATCCCGAAGCCGATCGCCTCGATCTTGTGCTGGTCGAACCAGTCCAGCCAGACGGCCGCCCGCTGCGGGTCCGCGCCCTCACCGACGTCGGTGAGCCACAGGTCGACGTACGCCATCGGGTCGGCGACCTCGCGCTGGATCACCCAGGCGTCCAGGCCGGTACCGGCGAACCAGCCGGCCACCCGCTCGTCCCACTCCTCGCCGGCGACGTGCACCCAGTTCGCCAGGTACTGCATGGTGCCGCCCTCGGTGAGCAGGCCGGGGGCGGCGGCGGCCAGCTCGGCGGCGATGGCGTCACCCACCCGCCCCGAGTCGCGGTAGACGTGCGTGGTGGTGCCGGGGCCGACCACGAACGGCGGGTTGCTCACCACCAGGTCGAACCGGCGGCCGGCCACCGGTGCGACCATGTCGCCGCGCAGCAGCTCCCAGTCCTGACCGTTGAGGGCGGCGTTCGTGGCGGCGAAGCGCAGGGCCCGCTCGGAGAGGTCCGTGGCGGTCACCGTGTCGGCGTGGGTGGCCAGGTGCAGGGCCTGGACGCCGGAACCGGTGCCCAGGTCCAGCGCCGCGCCGACCGTCCGGCGTACGGTCGCCCCGATCAGGGTGTGGGTGGCGCCGCCGATACCGAGCACGTGTTCGGCGTGCAGCGGTCGACCCGGCCGGGCGCTGGCCGGCACGTCGGCGAGGACCCACCAGTCGTCGCCGTACGGCTCCAGGTCGACGCCGGCGCGCAGGCCCTCGTCGTACCGCTCGACGAGCCCGCCGGCCAGCGCCTCGTCGAGCCCCAACGGGGTCAGCGCGGCGGCGACGGCGGCCTCCGGCTCGGTCTGGTCGCAGATGAACAGCCGGATCAGCGTGGCGAGCGGATCGCGGTCCTCGGTGGCGCGCAGCGCGGCCCGGTAGTCGTTGCGCGCCACCGAGGCGGTGGCCTGCGGGCCGAGCCGTTCGGCGATGCCGTTGCTGGTGAACCCGGCCCGGGTCAGCGCGGTCCGCAGCGCGTCGACGCCGGCGGGGGAGAGCAGCATGTCGTATTCGTCCACGTCGCCATCCTGCCCCGCGTCGCCTCCCGGGTCGGCGGCACCCGCCGGTAGCCGTCGGAGCGTCGGTGTCCGGCCGGGTCGGTGCGCCGGGCAGGATGGTGGCCATGACGCTCGTGCTCCCCATCGACCCCGAGGCGAACCGGCTGCTGGAGCGCAGCCCGCTGGCCCTGCTGGTCGGCATGGTTCTTGATCAACAAGTCTCGATGGAGAAGGCCTTCTCGTCGCCGTACGTGCTGGCGCAGCGGCTCGGCCACGATCTCGACGCGGCGGAGTTGGCCGGCTACGACACCGAGGCGCTGGTCGCGATCTTCGCCACCCCGCCCGCGCTGCACCGGTTCCCGAAGGCGATGGCGAGCCGGGTGCAGGAGGTCTGCCGGGTGCTCGTGGAGCGTTACGACGGCGACGCGGCGCTGCTGTGGTCGAACGTCGCCGACGGGCCGGAGCTGCTGCGGCGGGTTGCCGACCTGCCCGGCTTCGGAAAGCAGAAGGCGCAGATCTTCGTGGCGCTGCTCGGCAAGCGGTTCGGGGTGACCCCACAGGACTGGCGCACGGCGGCCGGCGGGTACGGCGACCCCGGCGCGTACCGGTCGGTGGCGGACGTCACCGACGCCGACTCGCTGCGCCGGGTGCGGGAGTACAAGCAGCAGATGAAGGCGGCGGCGAAGGCCGAGAAGGGCTGACGTTCAGGCGGCGGTGGGGTGTGCCAGGGAGGCCAGCGCGCGCCGGACGTCGGCCAGCGAGACGGTGGCCGAGTCGTCCAGGTCGGCGAGGCCGGCCTCGATCCACTGCCGCATCAGCGTGGTGACCCCGATGCCCCGGGCGTCGGCGGCGGCGCGGACCCGCTCGTAGGTGTCCAGCGGCAGCCGGACCGACCGGCTCACCATCGGCACGTCGGTGTCGGGTGTCGGCAGGTCCACCGCGGGGCTCTCGTCGATCAGCTCGGCGAGCCGGTCGTCGCCGCTGTGGAACTGCTTCGTCGCGTCGTTGCGGTGCATCGTCACGGCTCCCCTCATCGGCGATCTCTCCGCACGGCCTCGTCGTAGCGCTTGGACTCGACGTCGCTCAGCTCGCGGGCGGAGAGGATGTCCCAGTCGTTGTCGGTGCCATCGGCCTCGGCGAGCAGCACCGCCAGCCGGCGGCCCCGGCGGGCGGCGGCGTAGACCACCATCACGTCGTCGCCCAGGTGGCGGATGACCCGCCGCGCGCTGTGCAACGCCTCCCAGACTTCCCCGGGTGTGACGTCGTAGACCCTCAGGTTGGCCAACGCCTCGTCGGTGAAGCTGAACCTGCTGCCCACGAGGCGCAGCGTACCACGCACGTAACACGTACCGGGATGACTCGATATTCGCTGATCACGGCTTCGTGGTGACAGGATGAGGCGTAATCCCCTCGAGGAGGTCCATGGTGAAGCGTCAGGCGTACCAGCCGATTCTGATCACCGATGCCTCGCGCAGCCAGCACGATCAGCTCACCAGCCGTCAGCGCCGCTATGTGCTCATGATGGGCATCCGGGTGGCCTGCATCGTGGCCGGAGCGATCCTGGTCGGCGCGAAGGCCCCCCTGCTCTGGCTCTGGTTGCCGCTGTGCGCCGTCGGCATGGTGCTCATCCCGTGGCTGGCCGTGCTGCTGGCCAACGACCGGCCGCCCAAGGAGGAGCACCGGCTGGCCAACCGGTTCCACCCCCGGCGGCGGGACGAGGCCCCACCGATGAGCCTCACCACCGAAGAGCACCCACACAAGATCATCGACGTCGAGCCCTGACCCGCCCAACGCGGGCCAGGGCTCCGACGCCTCAGGCCGGCGGTCGGGCGCCGACGCTGGAGACGGCCAACGCCCCCAGCTCGGTCGCGCGGTCCAGGGCCGCGGTCGCGGTGGCCCCGCCGAGCCAGGCGGTCAGCAGGCCGGCCGCGAAGGCGTCGCCGGCCCCGGTGACGTCCACCACCGCCACCCGCCGGACCGCCGCCACGCTGACCGTGGCCGTGCGGCCCTCGACCCACACCGCGCCCGCCGCGCCACGTTTGACCACCACCCGCCGGGCCGTCGCCGACAACGCCCGCCCCTGCGCCGCCGGGTCCAGCCCGCCGGCCAGCACGGTGGCCTCGTCCGCGTTGACCAGGAGCAGGTCGACATCGCGTACCCAACCCAGGAAGGTCCGCGCACCGACGCGCCGCAGCGGCCCCGCGGAGGCCGCGTCGACGCTTGTGGTGAGCCCGCGCTCGCGGGCGGCGGCCAACGCCCGCAGCCCCGCTGCGCGCGACGCGTCGTCCAACAGGGTGTACGCGGACAGGTGCAGATGCCCCGCGTCGGGCGCCGCCGCGACGGCCTTCTCGACGTGCTCGGCGCTCAACCGCAGGTTCGCGCCCCGCGACGTGACCATGGTCCGCTCGCCGTCGGCGGTCAGCACGACCACCGTGCCGGTGGGGACGCCCGGCACCCGCTCGAGGACGCAGTCCACGCCCGCGCGGGCCAACTCGGCCATCCGGTCGTCCCCCGCGGCGTCGTCGCCGACCGCGCCGACGAGCGTGACGGCGACCCCCTGCGCGGCCACCCAGGCAGCGGTGTTGGCCGCCTGCCCGCCGCCGCCGAGGCTGATCTCGGCGGCGGTGTCCGTACCGACCGCGAGCGGCCCGGTGAGCACCGCGACCACGTCGGTGATCACGTCTCCGACGACCACCACGCGGGTCCCAGGGGTCATGCCGGGACGGCGGAGGCGCGGGCGACCGCGGCGACCGCGATGCGCGCGGCCAGGTCGGCGTTGCGCAGGATGATGCGGATGTTCACCGCGAGGCTCGCGCCGTCGGTGGCCGAGTGGAAGTGCGCCAGCAGGTACGGCGTGACGGCCTTGCCGGTCACCCCGTCCCGCTCCAGCAGGGCCAGGCCCTCGGCCAGGGTCCGGTCGTGCAGCTCCGGGTCGAGCTGCTCGTCGACCGGCAGCGGGTTGGCCACGAGCAGGGCGCCGGTGTGCACGGCGTGCTCGTCCCGGGCGGCCAGCACGGCGGCTACCTGCTCCGGCGAGTCCACCGACCAGTCCAGGTCGAAGCCGGCGTCGGTGAGGTAGAAGCCGGGGAACCGTCGGGTGCGGTAGCCGAGCACGGCGACCCCGAGGGTCTCCAGGCGTTCCAGGGTCGCGCCCACGTCGAGGATCGACTTGACCCCGGCGCAGACCACCGTGATCGGCGTCTGGGCCAGGGTGACCAGGTCCGCCGACTCGTCGAAGGTGTGCTCCGCCTCCCGGTGCACCCCGCCCAGCCCGCCGGTCGCGAACACCCCGATCCCGGCCGCTGCGGCCACCGCGCTGGTCGCGGCCACGGTGGTGGCACCGTCCGCGCCGGTCGCCGCCGCCACGGCCAGGTCGCGCACCGAGAGCTTCGTCACACCATCGACGGTGGCCAGTCGGGTGAGCTGCGCGTCGTCCAGACCGACCACCAACTCGCCACGGATCATGCCGATCGTCGCCGGCACCGCCCCGGCGTCCCGGACCGCCTGCTCGATGTCCCGCGCCACCCGCAGGTTCTGCGGGCGGGGCAGGCCGTGCGAGACGATGGTGCTCTCCAGGGCGACGACGGGTCGGCCGTCGCGCAGGGCTGCGGCGACCTCGGTGCCATAGCTGATGCGAAAGTCAGTCACACGGGCACCGTACGGGGTCCGAGGGCGACCGGCCTCAGGTGGACCCGGCCGTGATGACCTGCCAAACTTGTCGGTTGGAGGTGCAGACGTGAGCACAGAGGTTCTCGAGCGTCCGGAGCTGAAGGACGCCGACACCGGTCCGGAAATGTTCCACTACGTCCGCAAGGAGAAGATCGCCGAGAGTGCCGTCATGGGCACCTTCGTGGTCGCGCTCTGCGGCGAGACCTTCCCGGTCACCAAGGCGGCCAAGCCGGGCTCCCCGGTCTGCCCCAAGTGCAAGGAGATCTACGACTCGTACAGCGAGTGAACCCGGGCCGGTGCTCCGGTCGGCGACGTAGCCTGCGGCGGTGACCACCTCCACCGCCCTGCTCCTCGCCGACCT
The DNA here is from genome assembly GCF_049315225.1 of Micromonospora sp. WMMD729. NCBI lineage: Bacteria > Bacillati > Actinomycetota > Actinomycetes > Micromonosporales > Micromonosporaceae > Micromonospora > Micromonospora sp. WMMD729. The sequence goes on from NZ_CP186059.1 coordinate 1,450,371, forward strand.
GACCGGCGTCGCGGTGTTCGCCGCCTCCGGCGCCTCGGCCGCGGTGGCCAAACGGCTCGACCTCTTCGGTGTGGCGTTCGTCGGCTTCGTCGCCGCGCTCGGCGGCGGGATCTTCCGCGACCTGGTCATCGACGAGGTGCCGCCGCTGGCCTTCGCCGACTGGCGGTACGCCACCACCGCCGCGGTCGCCGCGGTCGCCGTGTTCTGGCTGCACCCGCAACTCGCCCGGCTGCGCACCACGGTGCTGGTGCTCGACGCGGCCGGCCTCGCGCTGTTCACCGTGACCGGCACGCTCAAGGCGCTCGACGCCCGGGTGCCGGCCGTGGGCGCCTGCCTGATCGGCATGCTGACCGCGATCGGCGGCGGTCTGGGCCGGGACCTGCTCACCGCGGAGATCCCGGTGGTGCTGCGCCGGGAGATCTACGCGGTGGCCGCGCTGGCCGGCTCGGTCGCGGTGGCGCTGCTGTACCGGACCGGCCAGACCGGCCCGGTGCCGCTCATCGCCGCCGCCGTCGGGGTGTTCGGGTTGCGCCTGGTGGCGATGCGTCGCCGCTGGTCCGCGCCGGTGGCGGCGTTGCGGCCACCGCGCACCGGCGAGCCCTGGTGAGGGTCACGGATGTGACCAGCGTGGCGTCGCCTGGGCCCACGGGCGCGCGCTGGTTATGCTGAGTCGGCCTTCGCGGCAGCTTCTGCGCGGAGGCGTTTTCATGGGCGGCGGTACTCGTGGCCCTCGCCCGGTGTCCGCCCTCGTGCGGTCGGAGAGGAGCTTCGCGTGGCAGCCCGGACACCGGTGCTAGAGACGTTCCCGGCACTGCGTGCCTGGCAGCGCAAGGCCCTGGTGGAGTACCTGCGCCGCCGTACCGACGACTTCACCGCGGTCGCCACACCGGGCGCCGGCAAGACCACCTTCGCCCTGCGCATCGCCGCCGAGCTGCTGGCTGACGGCACCGTCGAGGCGGTCACCGTGGTGGCGCCGACCGAGCACCTCAAGACCCAGTGGGCCGAGGCCGCGGCCCGGGTGGGCATCCAGCTCGACGCCGCGTTCCGCAACGCCGACGTGCACTCCGCCGCGGACTTCCACGGTGCGGTGATCACCTACGCGCAGGTCGGCATGGCCCCGCAGGTGCACCGGCGCCGCACGATGACCCGGCGCACCCTGGTCATCCTCGACGAGATCCACCACGCCGGCGACTCCCGTACCTGGGGCGACGGGGTCAAGGCGGCCTTCGAGCCGGCCGTACGCCGGTTGATGCTCACCGGCACGCCGTTCCGCTCCGACGACAACCCGATCCCTTTCGTCGAGTACGAGCGGGGCGGGGACGGGCTGCTGCGGTCCCGCGCCGACTCGGTGTACGGCTACGCCGACGCGCTGCGCGACGGGGTCGTCCGGCCGGTGCTCTTCCTCGCGTACTCGGGGGAGACCCGCTGGCGTACCAACGCCGGGGACGAGCTGGCGGCCCGCCTCGGCGAGCCGATGACCCAGGACCTGGTGGCGCAGGCGTGGCGGACCGCCCTGGATCCGGCGGGGGACTGGATGCCGCAGGTGCTGCGGGCCGCCGACGCCCGGCTCACCGTGCTGCGCAACGCGGGGATGCCCGACGCCGGTGGTCTGATCATCGCCACCGACCAGCAGACCGCGCGCTCGTACGCCAAGTTGATCGAGCAGGTGACCGGCGAGAAGGCCGCCGTGGTCCTCTCCGACGACCAGGGCGCGTCCGCGCGGATCGCGACGTTCGCGGCGTCCGACCAGCGGTGGCTGGTCGCGGTGCGGATGGTGTCCGAGGGCGTCGACATCCCCCGGCTCGCCGTCGGCGTCTACGCCACCAGCGCCAGCACGCCGCTCTACTTCGCCCAGGCGATCGGCCGGTTCGTGCGGGCCCGTCGCCCCGGCGAGACCGCCTCGGTCTTCCTGCCCAGCGTGCCGCACCTGCTCGGACTGGCCAGCGAGATGGAGAACGAGCGGGACCACGTCCTGGGTAAACCCAAGGAGGCCGACGGGTTCGACGACGACCTGCTGGAGCGTGCCCAGCGCGACGACCAGGCCAGTGGGGAGTTGGAGAAGCGGTTCGCCGCGCTCTCGGCGACCGCCGAGCTGGACCAGGTGATCTTCGACGGCGCGTCCTTCGGGACCGCCGCCCAGGCCGGTACGCCCGAGGAGGAGGAGTACCTCGGCCTGCCCGGTTTGCTCACCGCCGACCAGGTCTCCCTGTTGCTCACCAAGCGGCAGGCGGATCAACTCGCCGCCCAGCGTCGTCGTACGGCCGAGCGGGCCGCTCAGCCGGCCGCTGCGCCCTCAGCGGCCCCTCCGGTACCCATGAGTGCCGCCCAGCGCCGTGTGGCGCTCCGCCGCCAACTCAACGCCCTGGTGGCCGCCCGGCACCACCGCACCGGCCAGCCGCACGGCAAGATTCACGCCGAGCTGCGCCGGCTCTGCGGCGGCCCGCCGAGCGCCCAGGCCACCATCGAGCAGCTAGAGGAACGCATCGCCACCGTGCAGACCCTCTGACCCCACGTGCCCCACGCACGCGACGAACGACCTCGGCACCCAGGCCCCGACGTACCCGGGCACTAGCCGCACTCCAGGCACACGGACCCGATGGCCCGGGCGTCCCCCGGCACCACGGCACGCCGGCACCCCGGGCGTCCCCCCACCACCGGGCATCCCCCGGCACGCCGGAGCATCACAGGCACCAAGGGCACCAGAAGCACCCACGTCGCGCCCGAGCGGCTCCGCTCATGTCGCGAGCGCGCCAAGATCACACTCGATCATTGATTTAGTGGTGTCGGCGTGCCTATGAGGCCACTAAATCCTGGTTCGAGCACGATCTTGCGGGGCGGGGCGGGGCGGGGCGGGGCGGGTGCGGCGGACACGGGGCGGGCGCGGAGGGGCGCGGAGCGCTCAAGATCTGCGCAACTTCGGGGATGTTGCTGCCTCGCGCGCGTCGGAACCAGCAACATCCCCGAAGTTGTGCGGATCAGGGCGGCTGCCCCGCTGGCTGGGTAGGAAAAAGCCGGCCGGAGGCACCCTCTGGGTGCCTCCGGCCGGCTATGTCGGGTTGCGGACTCAGTTCGCCATCAGATCGGCGCCACGCCAGCTGAACTCGGGGTCCGTCGCGAACCGAACGGTGATCTTCACGAGATCCTCCGCGTACTTGTTCGCGTGGTGCCCACAGAACACCAGCTCGCTCCCACCCGAGAGAGTGATCCGGAGCTTGCCGGCAGCATTGCAGCGGTCGCACCGTTCATCGGCGGCTGGGGGAGCCACCGTCTCGGGCGGCGGCGTGAGGGTCGGGGTCATCGCCTTCCTCCTCTGGTCGTCACCGATGAACAATCTCTTCGGTCGTTGCTCACCTATCGTGCAACACCCGTGCTGGGCCTTGCCTTCCCTGTGTGCCCGCGGGGGACCGAGGTCACACATGGCAGGGACAGTGTGCCGTGAACCCAGGGTGCCACGTCAACGATCACATTCGTGCATCCGGACGATCACCAACTGGCGTTGCACACCAGGTGGTCAAAACGACACGTTCGGTTGACGAAACAGGCTCAGTCCAGGTAATCCCGGAGAACCTGCGACCGGGACGGGTGCCGCAGCTTGGACATCGTCTTGGACTCGATCTGCCGGATCCGCTCCCGGGTCACCCCGTAGACCTGACCGATCTCGTCAAGCGTCCGCGGCTGACCGTCGGTCAGGCCGAAGCGCAGCCGTACGACGCCCGCCTCCCGCTCGGAGAGCGTCTGCAGCACCTGCTGGAGCTGGTCCTGCAGGAGCGAGAACGAGACGGCGTCGACGGCGACCACGGCCTCGGAATCCTCGATGAAGTCACCGAGCTGGCTGTCGCCCTCGTCGCCGATGGTCTGGTCCAGCGAGATGGGCTCCCGAGCGTACTGCTGGATCTCCAGCACCTTCTCGGGTGTGATGTCCATCTCCTTGGCCAGCTCCTCCGGGGTGGGCTCGCGGCCCAGGTCCTGGAGCAGCTCGCGCTGTATGCGGCCGAGCTTGTTGATGACCTCGACCATGTGCACCGGGATGCGGATGGTGCGGGCCTGGTCGGCCATGGCGCGGGTGATGGCCTGCCGGATCCACCAGGTGGCGTACGTGGAGAACTTGTAGCCCTTGGTGTAGTCGAACTTCTCGACCGCTCGGATGAGACCGAGGTTGCCCTCCTGGATCAGGTCGAGGAAGGCCATCCCGCGCCCCGTGTACCGCTTGGCGAGGGACACGACGAGACGGAGGTTCGCCTCGAGCAGGTGGTTCTTGGCGCGCTCGCCGTCGCGGGAGATCCAGCCCAGGTCGCGGACCATCTCCCGGGCGAGCTTCTCCTCGCCCTCGTCGGCCGCGCGCAGCTGCTCGGCGGCGTAGAGCCCGGCCTCGATCCGCTTGGCCAGCTCCACCTCCTGCTCGGCGTTGAGCAGCGGGACCTTGCCGATCTGCTTCAGGTACGCCCGGACGGAGTCGGCAGAGGCGGTCAGCTCGGCGTCGCGCCGGGCCTGCTTGAGCGCCTCGGACTCCTCGTCGTCCCACTCGAAGTCGTTGTCGGTGGCCGACGCGGCGGCGTCGGTCTCGGCGGCCTGGGCCAGCTCGGCCGGCTCCTCGACCACCACGTCCTCGATGGTGGCGGCCAGCTCCTCCGGGTCGATCTCACCCTCGGCGCCGTCGGCTCCCTCGCCCTTGGCCTTGCCGGCGGCCTTGACCGGCTTGGCGCCGGCCGCCGCGGCCACCGTCGCCTTGGTGGCGCGGGTGGACTTGGTCGCCTTGGCCGGGGCGGCCGCTGCGGCGGCGACTTCGGCGGTGCTGCCGGCGGCCTTGCGGGCGGCCACCTTGCGCGGGGCCGGCGCCGGCTGCGCCTCGTCGGAGGCGGGCGCCTGCTTCGGGGCGGGCGCGGCGGCCTTCTTGGTCGTCTTGGCGGTGGTGGCTCGGGACGCGGGGGTCGTCGAGCGAGCCGCGGCGACCCGGCGGCGGGTGCTCGCCGAGCCGTCCACCACCACGGTCACTCCCGCCTCGGAGAGCGCCCGCAGGATCTTCTTGGCCTGGGCCGGAGTCACCTCGGCGGTCTCGACGGTGCGCGCGAGCTGAGCCGACGTGAGCTGACCGCCAGCGCTCTGCGCGTGGGCGATCAGAGTGTCGGTGAGCGAGCGAACGTCGGCGCCGGGCTGGCGGGGTTCTGTCACGAATGACCTTCCGGAGGCGAAGAGCGGGCACGGCCGGGTCGTCCGGCACGGCGTGGGTCAACCGGGCCGGGCGATGTGGTTGAGGGACCCCCGTGTCCCGGACCGGCCGGGGTCTCGGCGGTCCGTGGCGCGTGGGCAGGGGTGAATTGTAACGCCGTCTGCGGCGATCATCCTGCGCCGCACGGCGTAACGGCGGCGGGACCGCCGATTCGGCGCAGATGTGGACTTTGTAAGGATGATACTCGCGCACGGCCCGCAACGCCCCGGTCGTGCCGGAAGGGGACCCTGGAATGGACCGTTCGGCACCGCCACCGCGGGAATTGTTGACCATCGCGATCGAGGTGGCGCGGCACGCCGCGGCGACCGCGTACCGGATGCGGGTCGAGGGCGTCTCCGTGGCGGCCACCAAGAGCACGGTCACCGACGTGGTCACGGCCGCGGACCGGGCCGTGGAGCGCCAGGTTCTCGACGCGCTGCGCCGGCTGCGACCGGGGGACGCGGTCCTGGGCGAGGAGTACGGCACGACCCAGGCCGGTCCGGTGACGCCGGGCGGGGTGCGGTGGATCGTCGACCCGATCGACGGCACCGTGAACTACCTCTACGGGTTGCCGTACTGCGCGGTGTCGCTGGCCGCCGAGGTCGACGGGGTGGTGGTGGCCGGCGTGGTGCGCAACGTGCACACCGGCGAGGAGTGGACCGCCACGGCCGGCGGCGGGGCGTGGCGCGACGGCGTCCGGCTGCGCTGCTCGGGCGAGACCGACCTGGGGCAGGCACTGGTCGGCACCGGTTTCGGCTACGACGCCGGCCGACGGGCGCACCAGGCGTCGGTGGTGGCCGGGCTGATCGCCTCGGTACGCGACATCCGCCGCCTCGGCGCCGCCGCGCTGGACCTCTGCCTGGTCGCGGAGGGGCGACTGGACGCGTACTTCGAGAAGGGGTTGTCGGCCTGGGACCAGGCCGCCGGCGGCCTGATCGCGGCCGAGGCGGGCGCCCGGGTCGCCGGCCTGGCCGGTCACCCGGCCGGCCCGGACCTGGTCATCGCGGCCCCGCCGGCGCTCTTCGCCGGGCTGCACGACCGGCTGGCCGCCCTGGACGCCTCCGGCGGCCCCTGACTCCCGTCGGGGCCGCCGGTCAGGCCGTCACTTCTTGGGTGCGGGGGATGGGCAGGAGCCGGCCGGCGCGACCGGCGGACCCAGGTCGCCGAGGGACTGGTTGACCTCGGTGGTGGTGGCGAGCTGCTGGAAGCCGTTGCCCAGCACCACGTCCACCGTGTCGTCGGTGCGCTTCTCGTCGTAGACCGGCTCGGCGTTGTTCAGGAAGTACGCCTTCAGCAGGTGGGCGGAGCTGACACCCTTGGGGCCGAACTTCAGCACGGCGACGTCGTCGATGCCCTTGGGCGCGTTGCCGACCTTCTTGACCTGGAATTTCCGGTTGCGGAAGTCGTCGGCGACGGTGCCCGCCCGGCCCGGCTCGTCGGTCCCGTTCAAGACGTTGATCTTGACGTCCTTGGGCTCGTGCAGCGTGACGTCGGCCAGCGGCCAACCGTCCGGGCAGCCGCCCGCCGCGCCGGCCTCGCCCTGGCTGTCCCGGACGATCGCGGTGATCACGAACGCCAGCGCCAGGACCCCCAGCAGGCCGACGACGACGAGTGCTCGCACTCGCGCAAAACTCATCTGGGTGCTCCCCGGACCTGAGGTGGGTGGTGGCGGCCGCCAACGATCGCACTGACCGCCGGCCGTCGAATACGCCGCTGAGGTTAACGGTTGTCCGGCCGTCGCGTGGAAACAGTCCGACATGCCGGCGCGCCGACCGTGAACCGGGTACTACTACCCCTATCTTCGTGTCGCCTGAATCACATTGGGAACAACTTCGCGTGCGGGGGCGTACAACTCAGCCGCAAGGGCGGTATACATGCCTCGCCCAAGGGGGGGTAAGGTTCCGCGCTCGCAGGGGAGTGGCCCCAGCGGTCCCGACCCGTACGGTCCCGTGGGTCGGGTGCCCGACACAAGTGGTTGCCGGCCAGCGGAACCGAAACAGCGTCGTCCGGCGTTACAACCGGAAGCGACAACATCGATATGGGAGAGTGACATCCGATGGCCACCGACTACGACGCCCCGCGTCGCGACGAGGTCGACCTCGGCGAGGACAGCCTGGAAGAGCTCAAGGCCCGACGCGTCGACTCACAGTCGGGCGCGGTGGACGTCGACGAGGCCGAGGTCGCCGAGAGCTTCGAGCTGCCCGGTGCCGACCTGGCCGACGAGGAGCTCACTGTCAAGGTGCTACCGATGCAGCAGGACGAGTTCCGGTGTGCCCGCTGCTTCCTGGTCCACCATCGCAGCCAGCTGGCGGTCGAGCGCAACGGCGAGCTGATCTGCCGAGAGTGCGTCTGACACGCACGACACCGGCGGCGGCCTCCTGATCGGGGCCGCCGCTACCGGTGTAGGCGTGCGACGCCGGTGGGTACCTGCTTGACTCGTAGCGGGTAGCCACAGCACCGGGAGGTTCCACCCATGAGCGATCGAGGCGACACCACCGACGGCGGCGCGGACGACCTCGGTGCCACCGTCGCGGCGTTGACCGAGGACGACATCGCGCCGGCCCGGCGACGCCAACTACTCACCCGGATGGCGTCCCAGGCCCGCAGCCGGGGCGTCGCCGACCTGTTGAAGCCCCGTGCCGCCGTGCGCTGGATGGTCGACACGGTGGCCGAGATCGCCCCGCACGTGCCGGTGCGCGACCTGGCCACCCTGCGTCGGCACTTTCCCGGCCTGGACGACGCCGCACTGGCCGAGCGTCTGATCCGCAACGCCTCCCGCACCACGGCCGGGATCGGCGCGGCCGGTGGTGGAGTCGCCGCCGTCGAGTGGACGGTCGCGCCCACGCTGCTCTCCGCGCCGGTGCTGCTCGCCGCCGAGACCGTCGCCGTCGTGGCGGTGGAGCTGAAACTGATCGGTGAGCTGCACGAGATCCACGGCGTGTCGCTGCCCGGCGCCGGCGGCCAGCGGGCGGTGGCCCTGGTGCACTCCTGGGCCACCCAGCGCGGGGTCAACCCGATGGTGCCCGGCGTGGGCGTCGGCGCGGTGCTCGGCACCGCCGCCCGTAAGGAAATGCGGGACATGCTGCTGCGCCGCTTCGGGCGCAACCTCACCACCCTCGGGCCGTTCCTCACCGGCGCGGCGGTGGCCAGTTTCCTGAACCGCCGGGCCACCCGCCAGATGGCCGACCAGCTCCAGGCGGACCTGCGCCGGCGCGGCGTCGCCCGGCCCGCGCCACCGCCGGCCCTGCCCGGCCCGCCCACGGGCACCTGAGCGGACGCCGAGCGCCGGTCAGCCCGGTTCGCCGGCCGTGGAGTCGGCGGGCCGGGCGGCGTCCCGCGCGGCCAGCAGCGCCTCGGCCAGCTCGACCGGACGCCTGCTGCTCACCACCCAGAACGGGGTCGGGTCGGCCGGGTCGTCGAGCACCACCTGCACGGCACCGCCGATCCAGGGCCGCTGCACCACGAAGGCGAGCGGGTCCGCGCCGACACCCAGCACCTCACGACGACCGGCGGCGTCCAGCGGGACCACGTCGGCCACGAAGCGCGCCGGCAGCCGGGCGTCGTCCACCCGCAGCTCACCGTCGACGACCGCCACCCGGATCCGGCCCAGCCACCACAGCCCGGCGGCGGTGACCGGCAGCAGCACCGCGAAGGGCACCCAGGCCCGGGCGCCGGAGCCACCCATCCAGATCTCGACGGCCAGCAGCCCGGCGGCCACCAGGCTGGTCAGCCACAGCCACCAGGGCAGGTCCAGCCGTTCGGCGTACGCCGGGCGGGCCGGAACCGCCGACCGATCGGCGGACGGGGAGGGCGACATGCTCACTCCTGCGAGGGTACGGCGCACGACAGGCCGGTCAACCGGCAGGATGGCAGGGTCACCGGAGACAACCGGACCGAAGAGGGGACCCGTGACCGACGTCGTACCCGTGCCCGTGCGGCTGCTCGATGCCGAGCTGCCGCTGCCCACGTACGCCCATCCCGGCGATGCCGGGGCCGACCTGGTGGCCGCCGCGGACGTGGAGCTGCCGCCCGGCGGCCGGGCCCTGGTGCCCACCGGCGTGGCCATCGCCCTGCCGGACGGTTACGTGGGTCTGGTCCATCCCCGCTCCGGCCTGGCGGCCAGGCTCGGCGTGACGGTGCTCAACGCGCCCGGTACGGTCGACGCCGGCTACCGGGGTGAGATCATGGTCAACCTGATCAACCATGATCGGGACACGCCCGCGAAGATCTCTCGCGGCGACCGGATCGCCCAGCTCATGGTCCAACGGGTGGCGCGGGCGCGGTTCGAGCCGGTGGCCGAGCTGCCCGGGTCCGCGCGGGGCGCCGGCGGGCACGGCTCGACCGGCGGGCACGCTCAGCTGGTGCCGTCACCGGTCGGCGGGCAGACGGAAGAAGTGGCAGGGTGATCGTGAACAGCGGAGGGTGGGCGCAGTGATCTTCTCCCGAAAGCGGGCCGATGCCGGGCGGCACACCCGCGACGAGCGGGCCACCGAGGTCCTCGACGAGGGCGCCGCGGCGCCGGCGCTGGTGCGCGGGCCGTACGACATCTCCGAGGTCGACGACGAGGTGCAGCGGCTCGACCTGGGCAGCCTGCACATCCCGGCGATCGCCGAGGTGGAGGTGCGGGTGCAGGCCGACCCGCAGGGTGTGATCCAGCAGGTCGTGCTGGTGCACGGGGACAACGCGTTGCAGCTCGGCGTCTTCGCGGCCCCCCGGTCCGAGGGGATCTGGGACGAGGTGCGCGAGGAGATCCGGCAGTCGCTGCTGCGCGACGGCGCCTCCGCGCAGGAGGTCGCCGGCGAGTACGGCCCGGAGCTGCACGCCCAGGTGCGGACCCCGGACGGCCCGACCAACCTGCGGTTCGTCGGCGTCGACGGGCCGCGCTGGATGGTCCGCGGCGTCTTCCAGGGCCCGGCGGCCCTCGACCCGGCCAGCTCGGGCCCGCTCGCCGAGTGCCTGGAGGGCCTGGTGGTCGACCGTGGTCAGGAGGCGAAGCCGGTCCGGGAACCGCTGCCGCTGCGCCTGCCCCGCGAGATCGCCGACCAGGCCGGGGACTCCTCCGAGGCCCCCCGCCAGGTCTGACCGACCGCGTCCCGGCCCGCCGGAACCGGCTCCGTCGGCGTACGCTGGCGGGACGGTTCCGGCGTCGCCGGAGCCGGGCCGGTCCCGGCGAACGTGGAGAGGGTGACGCGGAGGTCATGACGACCGACGAGAGCAAGGTGTCGCTGCGGCGCATCCTGCACCGGTTCACCGCCAGCGAGGCTGAGATCGACGCGCAGGAGTTGCGGCAGGAGAGCGCCGAGTGCGGTGGCGTGCTGGCCCAGCAGTGCTCCCGGGGCCAACTGGTCTCGGTCGCCGGTCGGCTGCGCACCGTCGTCTACACGCCGCGCACCAACCTGCCCACCCTCGAAGCCGACCTGTACGACGGCAGCGACGTGGTCACCCTGGTCTGGCTGGGCCGGCGGCACATTTCCGGGATCGAGCCGGGGCGGCACCTGACCGCGCGTGGCCGGGTGGCGATGCGCGACGACCGCAAGGTCATCTACAACCCCTACTACGAGCTGGACTCGCCGAAGTGACGGCGCCGGAAACGGAAGGCCGGTCATGACGACGGGACAGGACCGGGCGGCACAGCCGGAGACTCCGCCGGGCGACGACGAGGCGCTGCCGACGATCGCCGAGCAGATGGCCGACCAGCTCGGCGGCTGGCGCGGGCTGGTCGAGTCCAGCATTCCGGTGGTCGTCTTCGTGGTCGCCAACATCATCGGTGACCTGCGGCCCGCCGTGATCGCGTCGGTGGCCGTCGCGCTGCTGATCGCCGGGTTGCGGCTGGCCCAGCGTCGGCCGGTGCGGCACGCGGTCAACGGGCTGTTCGGCGTCGGCATCGGCGCCGCCATCGCGTGGCGTACCGGCGACGAGCGGGATTTCTACCTGCCCGGCATCCTCTACGGCATCGGCTACGGCGTCGCTCTGCTGATCTCGGCGGCCGTCCGGCAGCCCCTCGTCGGGTGGATCTGGTCGGTGCTGGTCGCCAAGGGCCGCTCCGAGTGGCGGGCCGACCCGAAGCTGGTGCGTACGTTCACCCAGCTGACCGTGCTCTGGGGCGTCGTGTGGCTGGCCAAGGTGGGCGTGCAGGCCGGGCTCTACCTGGCCCACCAGGACACCGCGCTGGGCGTGGCCCGGCTGGCCCTGGGCTACCCGCCGTACGCGCTGCTGCTGTTGATCACCGTCTGGACGGTGCGCCGGGTCACCCGGGAGACGCAGCCCACCCCGCTGCCCGGCGCCTGACCGCCCCGAAGGGGTTCAGCGGGAGCCGCGGGTCCGCTCGACGCTGTCCGGGCCGAGGATGACCGCGCGCACGTCGTCCTCCACCTCGGCCGTGCAGACGAAGATCAGCTCGTCGCCGGCCTCGATGGGGTCGTCCGGGCTGGGCACCAGGACCCGCTTGCCGCGCAGGATCGCCACCAGCGCGGAGTCGCGGGGCAGCGGCACCGCGTGCAGCGGCTGACCGACGTACGGGGCGGTCGGCGGCAGGGTGATCTCGACCAGGTTGGCCTCGCCCTGCCGGAAGGTCATCAACCGGACCAGGTCGCCGACGGTGACCGCCTCCTCGACCAGGGCGGCCATCACCCGGGGCTTGCTCACCGCGACGTCGACGCCCCACTGCTCGGTGAAGAGCCACTCGTTCTCCGCCCGGTTCACCCGGGCGACCACGCGGGGCACCGCGAACTCGGTCTTGGCCAGCAACGACAGCACCAGGTTGGTCTTGTCGTCGCCGGTGGCGGCGACCACCACGTCGCAACCGGCGACGTTGGCCTCCTCCAGGCTGGCCACCTCACACGCGTCCGCGAGCACCCACTCGGCGGCGGGCACCCGGTCCGGTCGGAGCATCTTCGGTTGACGCTCGATCAGCATCACCTGGTGGCCGTTCTCGATCAGCTCCTGGGCGATCGAACGGCCCACGTTGCCGGCGCCGGCGATGGCGATCCGCATGGCTCAGTGCCCTCCTTCCGGTGGCGTCGCCGCCACCGCCGTGACCGTCGCCACGATGTCGTCGCTGACCAGCATGAACACCTGGTCACCCTCCTGTACGAGGGTGGACGCGGTGGGCAGCGTGCCGATGCCGAAGCGGATCAGGTAGGCCACCCGCGCGCCCGATGCCTCCTCCAGCGCGTGCACCGGGCGACCGATCCACTCCCGGTGCACCGGGACCTCGACGATCGACACGGTGCTGGTCGGGTCACGGAAGATCTCCACGTTGCCCTCGGGTACGAGGTGCCGGAGCATCCGGTCGGCCGTCCAGCGCACCGTCGCCACGGTGGGGATGCCGAGACGTTCGTACACCTGCGCCCGGCGCTGGTCGTAGATCCGGGCCGCGACCCGGGACACGCCGAACGTCTCGCGGGCCAACCGCGCCGAGATGATGTTGGAGTTGTCGCCGCTGGAGACGGCCGCGAAGGCGTCCGCCCGCTCGATACCGGCCTGGCGCAGCACCTCGCCGTCGAAGCCCGCCCCGGTCACGGTGATGCCGGCGAAGTCGGGGCCGAGCCGGCGGAAGGCGTCGGCGTCCTGGTCGATCACCGCCACCGAGTGCCCCCGGGACTCCAGGCTGTGGGCGAGGGTCGATCCGACCCGACCACAGCCCATGATCACGACGTGCACGCTGTCCCTCCCAAGGTGCGTACCGCTGCCGCTGCCGGTTGCTCCGGGTCCGAGCCTGCCACGTCCGGCTCCACAGCGGGACCGACCGTACCGCGTCGGTTCGACCGGTGGTGATCGCCCACCCCGGCGTCCGCGCCGTGGTGGTCGTACTCTTGGCGTTCGTGGCCAGTCCCACCTCGCTGCTGAAGCGGCTGCTCCTCGGTCGACCGTTCCGGTCCGACCGCCTGCAGCACACCCTCCTGCCGAAGCGCATCGCGCTGCCCGTGTTCGCCTCCGACGCGCTGTCCAGCGTCGCGTACGCGCCCGACGAGATCCTGCTGACCCTGTCCATCGCCGGGGCGTCGGCGTTCGTGTTCTCCCCGTGGATCGCCTTCGCGGTCGTCGTGGTGATGCTCACGGTGGTGGCCAGCTACCGGCAGAACGTGCACGCCTACCCCTCGGGCGGCGGCGACTACGAGGTGGCCACGGTCAACCTCGGCCCCAAGTTCGGCATCGGCGTGGCCAGCGCCCTGCTGGTCGACTACGTGCTCACCGTGGCCGTGTCCGTCTCCTCCGGGGTGGCCAACCTCGGCTCGGTGGTCCCGTTCGTGGCCACCCACAAGGTCATGATCGCGGTCCTCGCGGTGATCCTGCTGACCGCGGTCAACCTGCGCGGGCTGCGCGAGTCCGGTACCGCGTTCGCGATCCCCACCTACGGCTTCGTGATCGTGATGGGCGGAATGCTGCTCACCGGGCTGTTCCGCGTCTTCGTGCTGGGCGACGACCTCCGCGCGCCCAGCGCCGACCTGGTCATCCAGGCCGAGCACAGCGTGACCGGCTTCGCGCTGATCTTCCTGCTGCTGCGGACGTTCAGCTCGGGTGCCGCCGCGCTCACCGGCGTCGAGGCGATCTCCAACGGCGTGCCCGCGTTCAAGGCGCCGAAGAGCCGTAACGCCGCCACCACGCTGCTGCTGCTGGGCGCGATCGCGGTCAGCCTGCTCGTCGGGATCATCTGGCTGGCCCGGCTGACCCACCTGCAGTTCGTCGAGGACCCGGCCCTGCAGATCGTCTCGGGCCCCGAGGGGTACGTGCAGAAGACGGTCACCACCCAGCTCGGCGAGACGGTCTTCGGCTCCGGCTCGATCCTGCTCTACGTGGTGGCCGGGATGACCGCGCTCATCCTCTTCCTGGCCGCGAACACCGCGTTCAACGGCTTCCCGGTGCTCGGCTCGATCCTCGCCCAGGACCGCTACCTGCCCCGCCAGTTCCACACCCGGGGTGACCGGCTGGCCTTCTCCAACGGCATCACGTTCCTGGCCCTCTTCGCGATCGTGTTGATCGTCGGGTTCCAGGCCGAGGTGACCCGGCTCATCCAGCTCTACATCGTCGGGGTGTTCGTCTCGTTCACCGTCTCCCAGGCCGGCATGATCCGGCACTGGAACCGGCGGCTGCGTACCGAGCGGGACCCGGAGGCCCGCAAGCGGATGCACCGCTCCCGGGCCATCAACACGTTCGGCATGGGCCTGACCGGCACGGTGCTGGTGATCGTCCTGATCACCAAGTTCCTGCTCGGGGCCTGGATCGCGATCGCGGCGATGGCGGTGATCTACGCGCTGATGCTGGCCATCCACCGGCACTACGACCGGGTCGCCGCCGAGCTGACCCCGCCGGACGAGGGCCGGGCCGTGCTGCCCGCCCGCAACCACGCGATCGTGCTGGTCAGCAAGCTGCACCAGCCGACGCTGCGGGCCGTCGCGTACGCCCGGGCCACCCGACCGGACACGCTGACCGCGGTGACCGTCAACGTGGACGAGAAGGACACCCGGGACCTGCAGGCCGAGTGGGAACGGCGGGAGATGGCGATCCCGCTCACCGTTGTCGACTCGCCGTACCGGGAGATCACCCGGCCCATCCTGGACTTCGTCGCCTCCACCCGCCGTACGTCGCCGCGCGACGTGGTCACCGTCTTCATCCCCGAGTACGTGGTGGGGCGCTGGTGGGAGAACCTGCTGCACAACCAGAGCGCGCTGCGCCTCAAGGGCCGGCTGCTCTTCGAGCCGGGGGTGATGGTGGTCAGCGTGCCGTGGCAGCTCGCCTCGACCGCCAGCAAGAACCTGGACCGGCTGGACGCCACGCTGTCCAACACGCCGGCGCGCGGGCCCCGGGGCACCGTGCCGGCGGAGGTGACCGCGCCGGCGCCCGGCGAGGCCGTACCGACGGGCGGCGAGACGGTGGGAGACGGCCGTGACTGAGCGTACGACCGCGGGTGCGACGGTGGCCTCGGCATCGGACACGGCCTCGGCTTCGACGGCCGAGCGGGGCCTCGGCGAGGCGGAGCGGGTGGAGTTGACCGTCGACGCGGTGGCCCCCGGCGGGCACTGTGTCGCGCGGGTGGACGGGCAGGTGGTGTTCGTCCGTCACGCGCTGCCCGGCGAGCGGGTGATCGCCGAGGTCACCGAGGTGCACCGGGGGTTCGTCCGGGCCGACGCGGTGACCGTGCTGGACCCGTCGCCGGACCGGGTGGAGCCGCCCTGCCCGTATGCGAGGCCGGGCGCCTGCGGCGGGTGCGACCTGCAACACGTCGCCCCGGACGCGCAGCTGGCCTGGAAGACCGCCGTGGTGCGCGAGCAGTTGGCCCGCCTCGGCGGGCTCGCCGACGCCGAGCTGGACCGGCTCGGCGTCCGGGTGGAGGCGCTACCGGGTGGGCTGCTCGGCTGGCGTACCCGGGTCCGCTACGCGGTCGACGCCGCCGACCGGGCCGGCCTGCTCAAGCACCGCTCGCACGAGGTCGTGCCGATCGACCGGTGCCGGATCGCCCACCCGGCCGTCCAGCAGCTCGCGGTGCTCACCCCGACCGGCGCGCGCTGGCCGGCGGCGGATGCGGTGGAGACCGTCGCCAGCAGCGGCGGGGACGTGCGCGTCGCCGAGGTCCGCGACGGGGCCGTCACGCCGGTGAGCGGGCCCACCGAGGTCCGTGAGGTGGCCGCCGGACGGGACTGGACGCTGCCCGCGTCCGCCTTCTGGCAAGTCCATCCGGCTGCCGCCGACACGCTGAACACGGCCGTGCTGGAGCTGCTCGACCCGCGGCCGGGCGAGGTCGCCTGGGACCTCTACGGCGGCGCCGGGCTGTTCGCCGCCGGGCTGGCCGCCCGCGTCGGCGCGTCCGGTCGGGTGACGCTGGTGGAGGCCTCCGCGCAGGGTGTCGCCGCCGCCCGGGAGAACCTGGCCGACCTGCCCCGCGTCGAGGTGGTGTCGGCGCGGGTGGAAACCGCGCTGGCCCGCCGACGGATCACCGGCCCGGTCGACGTGGTGGTGCTCGACCCGCCGCGCTCCGGCGCCGGCGCCCCGGTGGTGCGCGCGCTGGCCGCCGCCGGCCCGCGGGCGGTCGCGTACGTGGCGTGCGACCCGGCGGCCTTCGCCCGGGACGTGCGCACCTTCGCCGAGCTGGGCTGGCGGCTGGCGGCGCTGCGCGGCTTCGACCTGTTCCCGATGACCCAGCACGTCGAGTGCGTCGGACTGCTGCTGCCGCCGGCCGCCGGGTAGCGACCGGCGGCGGATCCGCCCCTGACCAGGCGCTCAGCCGGCCGGTCCGGGGCGGGCGGCTCGGGCCGGGCTGCGGAGTACCGGGCGGCCGATAGACTCTCCGGTCATGAGCGTTGAAGAGGACACGGCCAACCACGGCCGGTTGCTGGAGACGGTACGCGGTCCGCAGGACGTCAAGCGGATGTCGGCCGAGGAGCTGGACGTGCTCGCCGCCGAGATCCGGGACTTCCTGATCGCGAAGGTCTCCCGCACCGGCGGGCACGTCGGGCCCAACCTCGGTGTGGTCGAGCTGACGCTGGCCATGCACCGCGTCTTCGACTCCCCCCGGGACCGGCTCCTGTTCGACACGGGCCACCAGGCGTACGTGCACAAGATCCTCACCGGGCGGCAGGCCGGCTTCGACAAGCTCCGCCAGCGCGGCGGCCTGTCCGGCTATCCCAGCCAGGCGGAGAGCGAGCACGACCTCATCGAGAACTCGCACGCCTCCACCGCGCTCTCCTACGCCGACGGCCTCGCCAAGGCGTACGCCCTGCGCGGTGAGCAGCGCAGCGTCGTGGCCGTGGTCGGCGACGGCGCGCTCACCGGCGGCATGTGCTGGGAGGCGCTGAACAACATCGCCACCGCCGGCAACTCGCTGGTCATCGTGGTCAACGACAACGGCCGGTCGTACTCGCCCACCATCGGCGGGCTGGCCGACCACCTCTCCTCGCTGCGGCTCAACCCGGGCTACGAGAAGGTCCTCGACACGGTCAAGGACGCCCTCGGCTCCACCCCGCTGGTCGGCAAGCCGATGTACGAGGTGCTGCACGCGGTCAAGAAGGGCATCAAGGACGCGGTCGCCCCGCAGGCCATGTTCGAGGACCTGGGCATCAAGTACGTCGGCCCGGTGGACGGGCACGACGTGGCGGCCGTCGAGTCGGCGCTGCGCGCCGCGAAGAACTTCGGTGGTCCGGTGATCGTGCACGCCGTCACCCGCAAGGGGTACGGCTACCGCCCGGCCGAGGAGGACGAGGCGGACTGCCTGCACGGCCCGAGCAGCGCCTTCGACGTGGAGACCGGCACCCTGCTGGCCGCCCCCTCGGTGAAGTGGACGCACGTCTTCGCCGACGAGCTGCTGGCCGTCGCCGACGAGCGGCCCGACGTGGTGGGCATCACCGCCGCGATGGCCGAGCCGACCGGCATCGCCAAGCTGGCCCGCAAGTACCCCGAGCGGGTGTACGACGTGGGCATCGCCGAGCAGCACGCCGCCACCTCGGCAGCCGGCCTGGCGCTCGGTGGGCTGCACCCCGTGGTCGCCGTGTACGCCACCTTCCTCAACCGCGCCTTCGACCAGGTTCTGCTGGACGTGGCGATGCACAAGCTGCCGGTGACCTTCGTGCTGGACCGGGCGGGCATCACCGGCCCGGACGGCCCCAGCCACTACGGCATCTGGGACATGTCGGTCTTCGGCGTGGTGCCCGGTCTGCGGATCGCCGCTCCCCGTGACGCCGTCACGCTCCGCGAGGAGCTGCGCGAGGCGGTGGCCACCGACGACGGCCCGACCGTCCTGCGTTTCCCGACCGGCGCCGTCGCCGCCGACCTTCCGGCGCTGCGCCGGGTCGGCACCGTCGACGTGCTGGCCGAGTCGACGCGTACCGACATTCTGCTCGTCGCCGTCGGTTCCTTCGGCCAGCTGGGCATGGAGGTCGCCGCCCGGGTCGCCGAGCACGGCTACGGCGTGACCGTCGTCGACCCGCGCTGGGTCCGCCCGGTCCCGGCCGAGCTGGTCGACATGGCCGCCCGCCACCGGCTCGTGGTCACCGTCGAGGACGGCGTCCGCGTCGGCGGTGTCGGTGACGCTCTCGGCCAGGCGATGCGCGACGCCGACGTCCGGGTGCCGCTCAAGGACCTGGGCGTACCGGCCGACTGGCACCCGCACGGCACCCGCGCGCAGATCCTCGCCGACCTCGGCCTGACCGCGCAGGACGTGGCCCGTGACGTCACCGGCTGGATCTCCCGCCTGGACGCCACCCCGGACCACCTGACCCCCAACAGCAAAACCGCAGCCCAGAACTAACCCCCCCCGGCAACGCCAGAACGGCGGGCGCGCCCCCTGCAGGACCGCGCCCGCCGTCCCCGCCCCCGCGCCCCGCCCTCTCCCCGCCGATCTTGCACTTTCGGTTGTCGTAATGCGCCTCTTTGCGCCTTATGTCGCAGCAGAAAGTGCAAGATCGGCGGGGCCGGGCGGCTGGGCTGGGGCGGGGCAGGGCGAGAGCGGGGTGGGGTGGGGTGGGGGCGCTGTTAGCGGTGAGGGCTTACTGAGCGGTAGTGGGTTTTGTCGGTGTTGGCGAGGCTGAAGGTCTGGGTGCGGGTGGGCTCGGGCACGACCACCAGGCCGGGGCGTTCCACCAGCAGCGGGGTGCCGGGCGGCACGGAGAGCGAGCTGTCCCGGGTGGCCCGCCAGCTGAGCACCAGCAGGGGCTGGTCGGCGACCGGAAGCTGGTACGTCTGCAGCGGGGTGGCCCGGTCGGCCGGCGAGACCACCGGCGCGCTCCCGTCCGCCGGCCGGTAGACGACGGCGGTCATCGTGCCGGCGTCGGTGTCCCAACTGAGCTGCTGCAACTCGGCCGGCTCGCCACCGCCGAGCGCCACCTCGCCGAGCGACCGGACCGAGAGCTTCGCCATCGGCCAGGACGTCGGCACCGACTTCGGCGCGTCCCGGTCACCGATCCGGCGCGGGATGCTGCCGAAGGGGCCCCGCTCGCCGGCCAGCACGCAGGTGTCCAGGCCGGCGAGCGCCCGCTTGCCGGCGCCGGACTCGTCGCGGACCAGCGGATAGCGCGGGTCGGTCGTGCCGGTGCCCAGATCGAGCAGGCGGTCGGCGGCCCGTCCACGGGGCAGTGACTCGGTGGCACGCAGGGTCGCCGTCACGCCGACCGCCGTGCAGGCCGGCACGTCGACCGGCGCGCTGAGGCCGTCGGCGACGGCCACCGCCCGCCCCTGCGGCCCGAGCAGCTGCTGCACCCGGGCCGAGACCAGGTAGCGCCGGCCGCCGGCCGTCTGCACCGGCAGCACGTCGGAGTAGACCAGGTAGCCGGGGTCGGTGTACTCGGTGGCGCGGCTGATCGTGTAGCGGTCGCCGGCACGGGTGAGTTGCAGCAGCCAGGACGCACTCTCACCGGGCACGTCGGCGGCCACCAGGGCCACCGGGGCCCCGTCGACACGTCCGGAGAAGAGGATGCCGGACGACGGCAGGTGCGCCCGGTCGTCGTCCGGTGACCGCCAGTCGCGCACCGCCTCGGTGACCGCCGTCGTCGCCGCGGCGTCGCCGGACAGATCGCCCCGGGGCGGCCACACGGCCAGCGTGCCGTCGAGGCTGTCGTACCCCACCCGCAGGTCGCGGGGCGCGCGGTCCGCGACGGGACCGCACGCGGTACCGACCAACAACGCCGCCAGCAGGACGGCGACCGTCCTGCCGTGCCGGCGGCCCGGAGTCACCTGATCCGCCCCCGATCGCCTCGCCGTCGCTGTCGGAAAGCGCCATAGTACGAGATGTCCGACGCGACGCCGCCGCTGGCCGGTTCCTCGTCCGCCACAATGGACATCACCGGGGCTTTAGTGCCTTTTCGCCGCTCGGGTAGACTCCGCCGACTGTGACGCCTGCCGAGTCCCGCGCCCTCGCTTCCCGGGCCAGGTCCGTCGGGGCGCCCGGCGACTCCGCCGCTCCGGCCGACCTGGTCGACACCGCCCCGGCCATCCCGACCTCGACCGCACCCGAAACGACCGCGCCGGTACCGACCGCGCCGAATGAGGCCGACCCGACCCGGGGCACCCCGCACGAGGCCGTGCCGGACCAGGACGTGCCGGACCGGGCAGCGCCGGACCAGGCAGCGCCGGACCAGGCAGTTCCGGACCAGGCAGCGCCGGACCAGGACGTGCCGCAGGAGGTTGCTCCGGACGGGACTGTGTCGAAGAGCACCGTGCCGGACGGGACGGTCCCGGCCTCCGGGTCGAGGCGGAGCCGGTGGGGCCGCTGGACCCGACGGCGGCAGCACCTGGCGGTCGGCGCGCTGTTCCTGCTCGCCGCGGTCTGGGTGACCAGTCGAATCTGGCTGGACCCGGCCGGTCGGGTGGCGTCGCTCTACACCGGTGACCCGGCCCAGGTGCAGTTCTTCCTCGCCCACTCGGTACGGGTGGTGCTGCACGGCGAGTACCCGTTCTACACCGAGCAGTTCAACTACCCCGACGGCGTCAACCTGATGGCCAACACGGCGGTGCTGGCGCTGGGCATCCCGATGGTGCCGGTGACCCTGCTGTTCGGCCCGGCGGTTTCCTTCGTGGTGCTGGTGACGCTCGGCCTCGCGGGCACCGCCATGGCCTGGTACCTCGTGCTGCGCCGGCACATCGTGCGTACGCCGCTCGCGGCGGCCGTCGGTGGCTGGTTCTGCGGCTTCTCCCCGGCGATGCTCTCGCATGCGAGTTGGCACCCGAACATCATCAGCCAGTTCCTGCTGCCGTTCATCGTCTGGCGGGTCCTGGTGCTGACCCGCTCCCGCCGGCCGGTCCGCGACGGCGTGCTGCTGGCCCTGCTGGTCACCGCGCAGGCGTTCATCAACGAGGAGATCCTGCTCTTCACGGCGCTGGCCTGCGGGATCTTCCTGCTCGCAGTGGTGGCCCAGGAGCCGGTCCGCTGGCGGGCGGCGTGGCGACCGCTGGCCGCCGGTCTCGCCGCCTGCGCGCTGCTGGCCGGGGCGCTGCTGGCGTACCCGCTGTACGTGCAGTTCGCCGGGCCGATGGCGTACCACGGGCTCAGCGACGCGGTGCAGGACTACGGCAACGACATCGCCGCCTTCTTCGCGCCCGGCTCGGCCACCCTCGGCGGCAACCAGCGGGCCAACGTCAACCTGGCACCGAACTATTCGGAGGAGAACGCCTTCTTCGGCTGGAGCCTGTCGATGCTCGCCGTCGGCGTCGTGGTCTGGCTGCGTCGGGAGATGCTCGTCCGGGCGCTCGCCGCGACCGGCGCGTTCTTCGCCCTGCTCTCGCTCGGGGAGCAGATCTCCTGGTGGGACCGGGACCTGATCACCGGGCCGTGGGAGCTGCTGGTGCACCTGCCCCTGCTGGACGCGGTGGTGCCGACCCGGTTCGGTCTGATCACCACGGTGGTCATCGGTCTGCTGCTCGCGATCGCCGTCGAGCGGGCCTGGGTGCTGCGGCCGGCGGACCGGCGTACCGTGCGGACGCTCACCGCCGCCGGCCTCGCGTTCGCGCTGCTGCCGATCGCCCCGATGCCGCTGCGGATGGTCTCCCGGCCGCCGGTGCCGGAGTTCATCACCGCCGACCGGTGGCGGGCGTACGTCGGCCCGGACCAGACGCTCGTGCCGATCCCGGTGCCCAGCATGGGCAACACGCACGGCATGCGCTGGGCGGCGGCCACCAACCTCGACTTCAAGATCCCGGGCGGCTACTTCCTCGCCCCGCGCAACGGCAACACCGGTGACCCGGGTCGGTTCGGCGGCCGACCCAGCGGGGTGGGCCAGCTGCTGGAGGAGGTGGCGACCACCGGTCGTACCTCCAAACTGGACGACCGGCAGCGGCGGCGCTTCACGGACGAGCTGCGGCACTGGCGGGCGGCGATCCTGGTGCTCCCGGTCCGCCAGCAGAACGCCGAGCCGCTGCGGCGTACCGTCGAGGAGCTGGTCGGTCCCGGTCGCCAGGAGCTGGACGTCTGGGTGTGGGACGTCCGGACGCTGACCGACCGCTCGGTCTGATGACCACGGGAACGGCGCCGTCGACGACGCCGACCGATTCCCCGACCGGGCGCCCGCCACGGGCGGCGTGGCTGCCGGACGCGCTGGTGGTCGCCGGCTACCTGGCGCTGGCCGTGGTGCTGACCAGCCGGCAGTGGGGTCGTCCTGAGCGGCTCTTCCACCAGGCCGGTGACCAGGTGCTCTTCGAGTGGATGCTGGCCCACGCGGCGCATGCCGTGGTCGCCGGGGAGAACCCGCTGTTCAGCGCCGCCCTGAACGCGCCGTACGGCGTCAATTTGATGGCGAACACCTCGGTGCTCGGCCTGGGCGTCCCGCTGACCCCGGTCACGCTGCTGTTCGGCGCGCAGGTGGCGTTCTGCGTGGCGGTGGTCGGCTGTCTCGCCGGCACCGCCACCGCCTGGTACGCGCTGCTGCGCCGTCGACTCGTCTCCGCCCGCGTCGCGGCGGCGCTCGGCGGGCTGGTCTGTGGGTTCGCCCCCGGGATGGTCGCCCAGGCCTCCGCGCACCTGCACATCGCCGCCCAGTTCCTGCTGCCGGCGATCCTCGCCCTGGTGTTCCGGCCGCCGGCGCGGTCCGCAGCGGTGTGGCGGTCCGGTGTCGGCCTCGGGCTGTTGCTCGTCTGGCAGGTCTTCATCGGCGAGGAGGTGCTGGTCTTCCTGGCGCTCGCCGCCGGGGTGTTCGCGCTCGGCTACGCCCTCGCCGACCGGGCCGCGGCCCGTCGTCTCGCGCCGGCCCTGTTCGGTCGGCTCGCGGTGGCGGCCGGGGTGGGCGCGGTGCTGCTGGCGTACCCGCTGTGGTTCCAGTTCCGCGGACCGCAGCACTACACCGGGATGGCGTTCGCCGCGCACGGCTTCCAGCTCGACGCGGCGTCGTTCACCGCGTCAGCCCGGCAGACCGTGCTCGGGGACGACTGGCTGCCGGGTCTGCTCTCGCCGAACCCGACCGAGGAGAACTCGTTCTTCGGCCCCGGACTCCTGGTCCTCGCCGTCGTGGTCGTCCTCTGGCTGTGGCGGCGACCGCTGGTCCGCGCGTTGGCCGGCTGCGGTGTGGTCTTCGCCCTGCTGTCGCTCGGCACCGACCTGCGGGTGGACGGCACCGCCACCGGCATTCCGGGCCCGTACCGGCTCGTCGCCGGGCTGCCGCTGCTCGACCTCGCGGTGCCGGCCCGGTTCGCGCTGGTCTGCGTGCCGGTGCTCGGCATCCTGGTGGCGCTGTTCGTGGACCGTGTCGCCGGGTCCCGCCGGACGGCCGTGCCGGGACTGCCGGTCCGGTTGGTGTGGGTGCCGGTGGTGGCCGCCGCGTTGCTGCCGCTGACGCCGACACCGATCCGGGTGGTTCCGGTCGCGCCGGTGCCGGTCTTCGTCGCCGAGGGCGGCTGGCGACCGCTGGTGCCACCCGGACGGACCGTGGTGGCGGTGCCCCCGGTCACCGGGGCCGCGCTGAGCCCGGTGATGCTCTGGTCGGCGCGCACCGGGCTGTCGTTCGACGCACCGGGCGGGTACTTCATCGGGCCGAGCGGGCCGGCCGACCCGGCGGCCCGCTGGGGCGCCCCGGACCGGCCCACCGCCGTGCTGCTGCGCCGGGTCGCCGAGACCGGCGTGACACCGGTGCTCGGCGAGGCCGACCGTCGCCAGGCCGTCGAGGATCTGCGGTTCTGGCGAGCGGCGGTCGTGGTGCTCGGCCGGCTGCCGAACGGCGACGCCGTCCGGCGGACCGTCGACGACCTGCTCGGCGCGGGTCGTCCGGTCGACGGCGGGTGGCTGTGGGACGTGCGGCCCGTCGTCGGTTGATCAGCCGACCAGGGCGCGGACGTCCCAGATCCAGACGTCGTCGACCCGCTGCGGCGGCCCGAGCAGCGCGGTGACCAGCTCGCGCAGCACCGCCTCACGCGGGTGGGCGCCGAGCACCACCACCGACGCCCGCCAGAACCGCAGATCCTCGACGGCCTGCCGCCGGTTCTCGTCGGTGAGCGCGGGCAGGACCCCGGCGTCCATGGTGGAGTAGATGAGGCTGCTGGTCGGCCGGTTCGGCGCGCCGAAGACACCCTCACCCAGCTCGTTCGGGCCGATGAAGTAGCCGCCCGGAATGGGGAACTCCTGCCCGGTCAGGGCACTCCAGCGCAGCGTCGGCAGACCGTGCACGTTGCTCGGGATGGGCACCGGCACCAGGGTCCGGCCGGCCGGCACGTACGGCCGCCAGCCACCCGCCGTGATGAAGTGCGGCGGCGGGTCGATCTGCTGTGCGGGCAGCGGCCGGGGGAACAGCGGCAGCAGGGCGAGCGCGACCGCCGCGTACCCCAGCGGGCGCAGCCACCGTCGGCGCGGCGCGACCGGCGCGGTGGCCGGCTCCCCGGCGCGCGGGGCCGGCGCGACGCCCGCGCGGGCCTGGCGGGCCGCCGCATCCCAGAACAGCGCCAGCAGTACGCCCACCGCGGCGGCGACCACCAGGGCCAGCCGGGTCGGCATCATCATCTCGACCAGCGGCAGGTCGTCCGAGACGTACGACCACGGGCCGGGGATGTCGGTCTCCACCCCGTCGAAGCGCACCCACGGCCCGATCGACGCCACGGTGAACACCACGACGAGCACCGCGACGATCCGGGCGGCCAGCGAGCGGCGTACGAGCAGCACCAGAGCCACCAGCGAGAGCAGCACCAGCGGCCAGCCGAACCAGGTGTTCTGCTCGGTCAGCCCGATGGTCTTCTCCACCTCCGGAGTGCCCGCCCAGGTGTCCCGGGCGAAGGTCACGAACGCGACCAGGTCCTCGCCCCAGTTGTGGAAGACGCCACCCTGCAGGCCCCGGTAGGACTGGGGGCCGTCGAACTGGAACCAGATCGGGTACGCGGTGAGCGCCAGGGCCAGCCCGCCGGCCACGCCCAGCCCGGCCAGGAACGTACCGGCCATCGCGCGGGTCGCCCGGGGCCTCTGCACCGCGTACGCCAGCACGACGACGAGGCAGCCCAGCGCGGTGAGCAGCAGCATCTCCTCGTTGATGAAGATCTGGTACGCCACCAGCGCGCCGAGCACCAGCCCGTTGCGCCGCCACCGGCCCGGCTCGCCGAGGCGCAGCACCCGCACCACGATCAGCGGGAGCAGGAAGTTGGAGACGAAGTTGGGCTGGCCGTTGGCGTGGTGGATGACGCCCGGCGCGAAGCCGAGGAAGGCCCCACCCACGAAGGCCGCCGCCCGGGAGCGCACCAGGTGCCGCGACAGCATCCAGTACGCGGTTCCGGCGGTGGCGGCCAGCGCCCCACCCAGGTAGAGGGCGTACATCACCTGCGGACCGAGCAGCATGGTCAGCGGGGCCAGCGGCAGGGTCACCCCGAGCAGCGAGGTGTTGGCCATCATGTTCACCCCGTCCGGGGCGTTCTGCCGGGCCGTGAACAGCGGGTTCTCCAGGTGCCGCACCGAGTACGCGCCGTGCGCGAAGAGCCACTCGAACCAGCTGTGGTCGGTGGGCAGGTGCGACGAGACCCGGCCGGTCACGTCTCCCCAGTAGTTGAGGCAGACGAAGGCGCCCAGCAGCACATAGGCTCCGAGGGCCAACAGGTCGGCTCGGGCCGGGCGGCGTCGAGGCCGCCGTGTCGGCTCGACCTCGGCCGGCTCGGCGTCGGTCACGGGATTCAGCGAGGGGTCTACCACCGGCACAGCCACGACGCGCCATCGTACAGGCGAGGATGCGTCGCTTTTGCCGGGCCGGTACGCCCACGGCCGGTTTGCCGGGCCACGGCCGGTCGGCTGCACCGGCGATGGAGGGGACGGTCGTTGTCGATCATCGAGCTGGGCGAGATCCGGGACGAGCCCTCGTCGGCGCCGCCACCGGCCCGCCCGCCACGCGCCGTCGGCCGCCCCCTGCGTACCGTGGTCGTGCTGGTGCTGGCCCTGATCACCCTCGCCGGCGCGACACCGGTCCGGCACCGCGTCGTCACGTCGGTGCCGACCGCGTCGGGCGCCTCGGCGTACCTCACCGAGGACGGCATCGCGGTGGTCGACGCGTCCACGCCCAGCGGCGACCGGTACCTGAGCGTCTACGAGCAGCCCGGGCGCACGGGCGGGGATGTCGTGCGGCGTCGGTGGCGCGCACCCCTGGATCGCAGCGGTGACTTCGTGACCGTGTGGCTCCAACGCGGACTGCTGCTGGCGGTGGGTGTCAACGTCGCGAGCGGTGTGTTGGAGACCACCGCCTTCGATGCCGCGACCGGCCAGCGGCGCTGGCGGCACCCGGGGATCGCCCAGCGGGCCACCGACGGTGGCATGCTCCTCGCCAACGACACGGGCGACCGGCTGGGCACGGTGAGTCGGGTGGCGCCCGACACCGGCCGGCTCCTGTGGTCGGTGGCCGTGCCGTTCGGCGGCACCGAATTCCACCGCCGGGACGGCCAGGTCGACCAGGTGGTGTTCGTCCAGCCGACGGGCGAGGTGCAGGTGTACGACGCCGGCACCGGAGACCTGCGGCACAGCGTCGACACGTTGCCCGGTGACCGCTCGGCGTTCCAGCGGGTGCAGGTGGTGGACGACCTGGTGCTGCTCGTACCACCCGGCAGCACCGAGCTGGTCGCGTTCCGGTTGCCCACGATGGAACGCGCCTGGACGTCGCCGGTGCCCCTGGTGGCCTGGGCTGTCCCGTGCGCGGACCTGCTCTGCGTGGTCCAGCAGAGCGGCGGCATCCAGACCATCGACCCGACCACCGGAGCCATCCGCTGGTCGGACCCGGGGCCGGACATGCTCGTCGACGTCCGGGGGGACCGGCTGCTGGTGGCCGCGGCCGAGCAGCGGTACGCGGTGCGCGACGCGCGGACTGGACGGGACCGCGCCGAGCTGGGTCGGTGGCAGCTCGTGGACCAGGTACGCCGCGAGGACCCGCTGCTCGGCGTACGCCCGACGCCCGACGGCCGGCTCGTCGTGGCCGAACTGGACCTCGCCGCCGGCCGGACGCGGATCCTGGACGTCCTGCCGGGGACGGTCGGCGGATGCCAGGCCGCGCTGCCCGTCCTGCTCTGTCGCCGGCTCGACGGCTCGACCGCCCCGTGGAGCGCGGCCGCCCTCTGGAGGTTGTCCCGGTGACCGATGCGGTGATCGACCTGGGGGAGTTGCGGCACGGACCGGAGCGCGATCCGCTGCCCCGCCCACCTGCGGGGAGGGGACGCCGGACCCGCGCTGCGCTTGTCGCGCTGCTGGTGCTCGTCGGCCTGGCCGCGTCGACGCCGTATCCGCGGCGCGCGGCGGTGACCCTGTCGGCCTCCGCCGGTGCCGACGCGGTCGTCTTCGACGACGTCGTCTTCCTCGTCGAGCCGCTCGGGGCGACGCGGCAGTGGAGACTGACCGCGACCCGGCTGCCCGACGGCGAGCCTCTCTGGCGGACGTCGCTGCCGGCCGAGGGCCGGTACTGGGGGGTCGCCCGGTCCGGCGAGACGCTGCTGGCCATCGGGTACGAGACCGGCCCGGACGGCGCCGGGACGCTCACCGTCGCCCTGGACCCGCAGACCGGCGCGTACCGCTGGCAGCAGCCGGGCCGGCCGGCTGTTCTGCCCGACGGCGGGATCCTGCTGTGGTCCGCCGAGGACCAGGCCGTGGGTGCTCTGCGCGCCGTGGACGCGTGCTGCGGCACCGTGCGCTGGCAGGCGTCCGTCGCGGCCGGCGCCGACCTGACCCTGCGCGACGGCGATCACGGGGTGGACCGGGTGGTGCTCGTCCGTGCGAACGGGCAGGTCGAGGTGCGTGACGCGGCCACCGGAGCGGTGCTGACCCGCGCCAACCTGCCCGCGCCGCACGGCGGGACGCCTCGCGTCCTGCAGGTGGTGGCCGACCTGCTGGTGACCGTCGACGGCGCTCCCTCCGTCATCACGGCGTACGGGCTGGACCGCCTGGACCAGCGGTGGCGTACCCCCGCCACCGGAGCGACGTACGTGTCCGAGTGCGGCGTCGTCTTCTGCCTGGAGAGCGCCTCCGGCGGGCGGCGGACGATCGATGCCGCGACCGGTGAGCCACGGTGGGAGGACGACCACTGGGGATGGGTCTGGCCGCACACCGACCGGTTGCTGGCCACCGCGCAGAGCAGCGCCGGTCCGGGGACGCAGGAGCTCGTCGTGCTCGATCCGCCGACCGGCAAGGTGCTGGCGAAGCTGGGTCGCTGGGAGATCGTCCGGTACGACGCCGACGGCCCGCTGATCGGCGTACGCCCACATCCCGACGGCGGTCTGCTCGTGGCCGAGTTGGACGTCCGGGACGGCACGGTACGCGTGCTGGACGTGCTGCGGGACGCCGTCGGGGACTGCCGGGCCGCCACCGGCGTGCTGCTCTGTCGCCGTCGGGACGCCGACTTCGGGCTGTGGAGACTGCCGACCTGACCAGCGGCGGGTCCGGCGCGCCGGCGAGGGAGGATGGTTGCCCACCGGCACTAGGTTGTCGGTGGTCAGCAGCGAGGAGGCCGGCATGCGGGTACTGGTGGTCGAGGACGAACGCAACCTCGCCGACGCGATCGCGCGCGGCTTGCGTAAGCGGGGCATGGCGGTCGACGTGGCGTACGACGGCGACGCCGGCCACGAGGCGGCGTTCGTCACCCGGTACGACGTGGTGGTGCTCGACCGCGACCTGCCCGGCGTGCACGGCGACCAGATCTGCGCCGACCTCGCCGCCTCCGGGGCGTTGACCCGGGTGCTCATGTTGACCGCGAGCGGCACCGTGGCGGACCGGGTGGAGGGACTGCAACTCGGCGCGGACGACTACCTGCCCAAGCCGTTCGCGTTCGACGAGCTGGTCGCCCGCGTGCAGGCGCTGGGCCGGCGGGCCACCCCGGCCGCGCCACCGGTGCTCGAACTGGCCGACCTGGTGCTGGACCCGGCCCGCCGGGTCGCCACCCGTGCCGGTGTCCCGGTGGACCTGACCAACAAGGAGTTCGGCGTGCTCAGCGAGCTGCTCAAGGCCCGCGGCGCGGTGGTGTCCAGCGAGGAGCTGTTGGAGCGGGTCTGGGACGCCAACACCGACCCGTTCACCACCATCGTCCGGGTGACCGTCATGACCCTGCGCAAGAAGCTCGGTGATCCGCCGTTGATCGAGACGGTGGTGGGGGCGGGTTACCGCACCGCAGAGGTGCTGCCGTGACCCGGCCGGGACGGCTGCGGCCCACCCTGCGGCTGCGGTTGACCCTGCTCAACGGTGTGCTGCTGGTCGGTGCGGGCGCGATCCTGGTGGTGCTGGCCTGGCTGCTGGTCCGCGACGCGCTGCGGCCCACCGACGAGTTGCTGCCCGGCACGACCGTGGTGCTCTCCGACGGCGGCAGGATGGACGCGGCCCAGTGGCAACGCGAACTGGTCGACGCCGCCTCCGGGGAGCTGCTGGCCAAGGGCCTGGTCGCGCTCGTGGCGATCAGCGTGGTGGGGGTGGCCGGCGCGTACGCGGTGGCCGGCCGGGCGCTGCGACCCCTGCACCAGGTCACCGCGACCGCTCAGCGGCTCGGCGAGGCCACCCTGGACCAGCGCATCGGCTACTCGGGCGCGGACGACGAGGTGGCCGAGCTGGCGAAGACGTTCGACGCGATGCTGGACCGGATCGCGTCCGCGTTCGAGGCGCAGAAGCGGTTCGTGGCGAACGCCTCGCACGAGCTGCGTACCCCGCTCGCCGTCATGCGGACCGAGATCGACGTGACGCTCAGCGACGACGACGCGGACGCCGCCGAGTACCGCCGGATGGCGACCGTGGTCCGGGACGCCTCCGAGCGGGCGAACAGCCTGGTGGACGCGCTGCTGGTGCTGGCCCGCAGCGAGGCCCAGGCCGGCGGGCGGCTGGGCCGGCGCAGCGAGTGCGACCTGGCGACGGGCACCGCCAACGCGCTGTCCGCGATGCGCCGCGAGGTCGAGCGGATCGGCCTGCGGGTGCAGACGTCACTGCAGACCGCGCCGGTGGTCGGCGACCCGGGGTTGCTCGACCGGCTGGCCGGCAACCTCATCGAGAACGCCGTCCGCTACAACCACCTGCACGGGCGGCTCTGGGTACGTACGGGCACCGACGGCGACCGCTCCTGGCTGGTGGTGGGCAACACCGGTTTCGAGGTGGACCAGGCCGACGTACCGGGGCTGTTCGAGCCGTTCCGGCGCGGCGGTCGGGAGCGCACCGGGGCACGCGGCTCCGGCCTGGGGCTGTCCATCGTCCGCGCGGTCTGTCAGGCGCACGGCGGAACGGTCCGGGTCCTCGCCCAGCCCGGCGGTGGCCTGGAGGTGACCGTCACGCTGCCCTCGGCCGACGCGGTGCCGGCGGTGACCGACGCCCGGGACCCGGTGCGCTGACCGCCACCCGGCCCGGGGTTGCCACACCGGCGGCCCGGTGCGAAGATCACGACGTCAGCTCGAAGGCGAGGAAGGGGGTGCGACCGATGTCCATCGTCATGACAACCGCGCCCCGCACCGCCGGCTGACCCAGATCGACGCGGGGCGCCTCCACCGGTAACGGAGGGACCCGTGTATCCACGGATCCACAACGTCAGTTTCGACTGCCACGACACGTACGCCCTGTCCGGCTTCTGGTCCGCCGTGCTGGGCGCCGACCGTCGGCACGCCGACGGCACCGGCTGGGTCGTGCTTGCCGACCCGGAGGGCAACGAGTTCTGCGTGCTGCGCAGCGCCGCCGAGCGGACGCGCGCAGCCAGTGAGGAGACCCCACAGTGAGTGCTCGGATCCACAACATCAGTGTCGACTGTTCCGACACGTATGCCCTGGCCAGCTTCTGGTCGCAGGTCTTCGACTGCCCGATGCAGCCGGACGACTTCCCCGGCGACCCGGAGGCGATGCTGCTGCCGCCGGGCGGCCCCGAGGTGCTGTTCATCGCCGTGCCCGAGGGCAAGGCGGTGAAGAACCGGCTGCACCTGGACCTGGAGCCCGCCGACCGGACCCGGGCCGAGGAGGTCGAGCGGCTGCTCGGCATCGGCGCGGTGCACGTCGCCGACCAGATCCGGCCGGACGGTTCCGGCTGGGTGGTGCTTGCCGACCCGGAGGGCAACGAGTTCTGCGTGCTGCGCAGCGCCGCCGAGCGGGCCGCCACACCGATGGAGCCGGCGGGCGAGTAGTGCCGGCGTACGGCGGGACGCCGCGACCGCGACGTCCCGCCGTACCCAGCCTGGCGCGTCAGCGCTGGGGCACCGAGAAGTCCTCGGCCGGAGTGGTGTCGCCGGCGCCGTCCGTGCTCGCGTGCACGCCCATGCCACGGGCGGCGAAGACCCGCCAGATCTCCCGCTGTCCGCGGCCGTGGTTGACCACCCGGTCGGCCAGCAGGATCGCGTCGCGCATGTCCAGGTAGGACGGGTCCGTCGGGGAGAGTTCCATCGCCCGGGTGATCAGCGAGCGGGCCAGCCGGCTGCCGATCGCGGCCCGCAGGTCCCAGAGGGTCTGCGCCCAGATCTCACCGTCGGCGTGGATCTCCGGCTCGGTGGTGCCCGGTACGGTCGTCGAGTTGCGGATCTTGCCGTAGTCGCCGTAGGTGTAGCCGCCCGAGCCTGCGGCGGGGTTGCCGGCACAGACCGGCTCGGTGCTGCCCACCGGGCAGTCCATCGCCTCGCTGCGCACCGAACGGCCGTTCAGGATGTAGTCGCCCTCGCGGACGTCACCGTCGACGGCGTCGTCCCGCTCGAGACCGCTGTCGACCAGGTAGTCCAGGCCGTACCAGTCGCTCCACGCCTCGTACATCGCCTGGGCCTGGGCGCTGATCAGGGTCGAGTTGCCGTTGGCGTCGACCACCAGGCGATCGGACAGTCCGTGGGTGTACTCGTGGTAGAGGATGTCCGCAGTGTCGCCGGAGTTACCGGCGAGAACGCTTGCCGACTTGTTGAACAGGTACATCTGCATGCGCGGCGCCATGCCGTCCGGTGGGGTGGTCATGTTGGCGTTGTTGGCGTGCTTGCTGTCCGGCAGACCGTTGGCGGTGTCCGCGCCGTCCATCGCCTCGGCGACCACCGCGTCGCCGTCGACCGCCTCGAAGTTGCCCGCCGCCCGGGTGAAGCCGATCGGTGCGGCCGCGAGGTGGTCGTGCCAGGTGCCCAGGAAGGCGAAGAGCTGCGCCGCGTTCTGCGCACGGTTGGTCTGCCAGGAGTACGGCACCGTCGGGTCCCACGAGCACTGCCGTTGCGCCGAACACGGGGCGCCCACCTGGTCGGAGAAGTTCGTGAACGGGAAGTCGAAGCTGCTGGCGGCGTTCGGCGTCACCTCCTCCGACGCCTGCGCGACGTTGTCGGCGTTCACGTCGGAGTAGACGTGCCCGACGTTCCCCTCCAGCCTGGTCGCGTTCGGCGGCAACCACCTGTTCAGGTCGACCGGGCGCTGGGTTCCGCCGACCGGGGCGCCCGGGTAGTTCTGCCACGTCGTCGCGTGGTGGTTGGCGACCATGCTCCGCTGGAAGAGGACGGCGCTGTCGGCCGCGTCCACCACGCTGAGGTAGCCGCCGTCCATGTCGACCACCTCCCACGCCAGTCTCGGGCCGGCCTTCGTGTGGAAGACGACCGGGCGGGCGCGACCGCCGTCGGAGAAGGTGGTGGACGACGCGGTCCGGGAGCGTACGGTCGCACTAGCGCCGGACCCGGTGGGTGTCGCGGCCCGGCGGGCGGCGACCGCGTCCACGGTCGGCGTGCCGAGCGTGGCGGGCAGCCCGGCCAGCGGCGCGCCGTCGACCGCGACCAGTCGGCCGTCCCTGGTGACGTGGGCCTTGAGGCCGTTGCCGACGACGTCCACCCCGTTCACGCGCTGCACGAAGCTCAGGTGGTGGGTGCCTTCGATGTCGACGTAGTCCTTGCGGAGCCGCAGGGCGGCGATCTCGCCGAGGGTCAGGCCGACGACCGAGCGGTGGGCCGCCAGATAGTCGCGGGCGATCCGTTCGGGGGCGGCGCCGCTCGGCCCGGTCAGGTAACCGTCGAGCCGGGCCAGCCGCCGCAGCGTCGCGGTGTCGCGGTCGATCTCGACGACGCCCGCCGCGCCGAGACTCGCCCGCAGCGAGTTCGCCGCCGCGGCGACCCTGGCGTCCGGGGACGCGGCCTGCGCGTTGATCGGCAGCAGCGCGGACGCGAGCAGGACGCCCGTCGCCGCCGCGACACCGCGCCGGATGATGGTTGAGCCCACTGTCGTACTCCAATGCTCATGCAGGCATCAATGACGCGACAGACGCTAAACGTCCGTAATGGACATCCACTTGATCGGCGACCGTGGCAGAGTCGGGGTGCGCGGCAGGTACGGCGAGGCCCCGGTCACCCGAGGGTGACCGGGGCCCGTTCGCGTACGGGTCAGGAGCGCTGCTCGATCTGGCCCCGGATGCCGACGAACTCCGCCTTGGCCTCTTCGGCCGTCTTGAAGTACATGACCACCAGGCCCACGCTGCCCCGGTCGGCCCAGACGCAGACACCGAGCGGCACGCTCTCGGCCTTGCCGTCGCCGCAGCGCGCGTCACCGCCCAGCGGTCCCGCCTCGACCGCCGTCATGTTGGTCACCGTCAGCTCGCTGCTGAGCCCGGTGACCGCCTCGTCCAGCTCCTTCTTCGGGTCGGCCATCACGCCGGACACCGCCGCGATGAGCAGCAGGTCCTGCTTGGTCGGGTCGCCGTAGAACCCGCCGACCGCGCTGGTCTCGTTCTGCACCTCGGACTTCATGTCGGTGACCATCTGGTCGGCGACCGTCTGCAACTGTGGGTCGGTGTTCTTCGCCCGGCCGGCGAGCGTGGCCGGCGCGACGACCCGGGTCTTGGTGGCGTCGACGACGTCGCCGACCTCGTCCTTGACGGTGAACCAGATGGCCGCCGCCCCGCCGAGGCAGAGCACGAGCAGCACGGCGAGCGCGATCAGAATGATCTTGCCGACGTTCGACTTCTTCGGCGGCGGACCGGCCAGGTGCGGGCCGCCGTACGGCTGGCCCGGCTGGGGCGCGAAGCCCGGCTGCTGCGGCCAACCACCGGGCTGCTGCTGCGGGGGCGGGAAGCCCGGCTGCTGCGGCCAACCGGGCTGGGGCGGGCCGGGTTGCTGACCCGGCTGCTGCGGCGCTGCCGGCTGGCCCGGCTGGTACGGCGCTGCCGGCTGGCCCGGCTGCTGCGGCGGGGTGGGGGAGTCGTGCGGCGGGCCGAAGGGATTGGCCGGCGGCTGGGACATCAGTCAGCTCCAGGATGGGGTGCGAAGCGCGTGATCGTAACCCGGCACGCATCCCGACCGGGTACCCGCCCAGATGCCGCCGGCCGCCACTTCCGCCCGAAAAGCGTCGCGGTGGCCGGCCCGGTCCACGAGGGACGGTCCGACCACCGCGACGGTAAAGCTGATCGGTCAGGCGGGCAGGCTCGCCGCCCCGCGCGGCAGGAACCGCCGGCCGGTGACCCGCTCGGAGGTGCCGGTGCGGTCCAGGTACGGCGTGACGCCGCCCAGGTGGAACGGCCAGCCGGCGCCCAGGATCATGCACAGGTCGATGTCCTGCGCCTCGGCGACCACACCCTCGTCCAGCATCAGCCGGATCTCCTGCGCGAGCGCGTCGAGGGCGTTCTGCCGTACCTGCTCGGCGGTCAGCGGTTGGTCGCCGACCACCAGCAGCTTGGCGACCTCGGCGTTGACCTGGTCGTCGACGACGAGCGGCTGACCCGAGTCGGCGATCCGCTTGAGGTTCTCGCTGACGCCGTACCGGTCCGGGTAGGCGGCGTGCAGGGTGCCTCCGACGTGGTACGCCACGGCCGGCCCGACGAGCTGGAGCAGGGCGAGCGGCCGCATCGGCAGGCCCAGCGGGTCCAGGGCGCTGTCCGCGACGTCCAGCGGGGTGCCGGCGTCCACGGCCGCGAAGACGGTACCCAGGAAGCGGGTGAGCAGCCGGTTCACCACGAACGCCGGGGCGTCCTTGACCAGCACGCTCGACTTCTTGAGCTGCTTGCCGACCGCGAACGCGGTGGCCAGGGTGGCGTCGTCGGTGCGTTCGCCCCGGACGATCTCCAGCAGCGGCAGCACGGCCACCGGGTTGAAGAAGTGGAAGCCGACCACCCGCTCCGGGTGCTCCAACTCCGCCGCCATCTCGGTGATCGACAGCGAGCTGGTGTTGGTGGCGAGCACCGCCTCCGGCGAGACGATCTTCTCCAGCTCGGCCCACACCTGCTTCTTGACGCCCAGGTCCTCGAAGACCGCCTCGATGACGAAGTCCGCGTCGGCGAAAGTGCTCTTGTCGACCGTGCCGCTGACCAGGCCGTACAGCTTGGCGGCCGTGCCCTTGTCCATCCGGCCCTTGGTGACGGCCTTCTCGATCTGGGTGTGCACGTAGCCGACGCCCTTGTCCACCCGTGCCTGGTCGAGGTCGGTCATGACGACCGGCACCTGGAGGCGGCGGGCGAACAGCAGCGCCAACTGGCTGGCCATCAGGCCGGCCCCGACGATGCCGACCTTGGTGACCGGGCGGGCCAGGCCCTTGTCCGGCGCGCCGGCCGGCCGCTTGGCCCGCCGCTGCACCAGGTCGAACGCGTACAGGCCGCTGCGCAGCTCCTCGGAGAAGACCAGGTCCGCCAGGGCCTCGTCCTCGGCGGCGGTGCCGGTGGCGAAGTCGGCGTCCTTGGCCGTCTCCAACAGGTCCAACGCCTTGTACGCGGCCGGGACCGCGCCGTGCAGCCGCTGGTTCAGCGTCTCGCGGGCGAAGTAGAGCACGCCCGCCCACATGTCCTTGTCGACCTCGGGTCGGGTGACCGTGACCTGGCCGCGCACCACACCGGCGGCCCATTCGAGCGACCGCTCCAGGAAGTCGGCCGGTTCCAGCAGCACGTCCGCGATGCCCAGCTCGGCGGCCTGCTTCGGCTTGAGCATCTTGTTCTGCATCAGCGGGTTCTGAATGATCACCTGCGTGGCGGCGGGGATGCCGATCAGGTTCGGCAGCAGCTGCGTGCCGCCCCAGCCGGGCACCAGCCCGAGGGAGACCTCCGGCAGCGCCAGCGCCGCCGCACCGCCGGAGAGCGTCCGGTAGTGGCAGTGCAGGGCCAGCTCCAGACCGCCACCCATGGCCGCGCCGTTGACGAACGCGAACGTGGGCACGGTGCTGTCCTTGAGCCGGGCGAAGACCCGGTGTCCGAGCCGGCCGATCTCCAGCGCCTGCGCGCGGTCGGCGAGCTGCGGCAGCCCGACGATGTCCGCACCGACACAGAAGATGTACGGCTTGCCGGTGACCGCGATGAACGCCGGGTCGGCGGCGAGCGCGGCGCTGATCGCCTCGTCGAGGCTCGCCAGGCCGGCTGGGCCGAAGGTGTTCGGCTTGGTGTGGTCGAAGCCGTTGTCCAGGGTGATCAGCGCGGCGGGCCGGTCCAGACCCGGCACGTTCACCTGACGCAGCAGCGCCTTCGTGACAACCTCGTTCGCTGCCTTCACTTGTCGCCACCCTCCCAGTGCGGGTTCTCCCAGATGACCGTGCCGCCCATGCCGATGCCGATGCACATGGCGGTCAGGCCGTAGCGGACCTCGGGGTGCTCGGCAAACTGGCGGGCCAGCTGGGTCATCAGCCGTACGCCGGACGAGGCGAGCGGGTGGCCGATGGCGATCGCGCCGCCCCACGGGTTGACCCGCGGGTCGTCGTCGGCGATGCCGAAGTGGTCGAGGAAGGCGAGCACCTGCACGGCGAACGCCTCGTTCAGCTCGAACAGGCCGATGTCGTCGATGCCGAGCCCGGCCAGGCGCAGGGCCTTCTCCGTCGACGGGATCGGCCCGACGCCCATCACCTCCGGCTCCACGCCGACGAAGCCGAACGACACCAGCCGCATGGCGACCGGCAGGCCCAGCTCGCGGGCGGTGGCCTCGTCGGCGAGCAGGCTCGCGGTGGCGCCGTCGTTCAGGCCGGCCGCGTTGCCCGCGGTGACCTTGCCGTGCGGACGGAACGGGGTCTTGAGGGTGGCGAGCTTCTCCAGGGAGGTGTCCCGGGGCGCCTCGTCCACCGTGGCCAGACCCCAGGCGCCCTCGGCGTCGCGGACGGACATCGGCACCAGGTCGTCCTGGAGCTTGCCGTTGGCGTACGCCTTGGCGGTCTTCTGCTGCGAGGCGAGCGCGAACGCGTCGGTGCGCTCCTTGGTGATGTGCGGGACCAGGTCGTGCAGGTTCTCCGCGGTCGCGCCCATCACCAGTGCGGAAGGGTCCACCAGCTTCTCGGCCACGATGCGCGGGTTGGGGTCGACGCCCTCGCCCATCGGGTGGCGGCCCATGTGCTCGACGCCACCGGCGATGGCGACGTCGTACGCACCCATGGCGATGCCGCTGGCCACGGTCGTCACGGCGGTCATCGCGCCGGCGCACATCCGGTCGATGGCGAAACCGGGCACGGTCTTCGGCAGCCCGGCCAGCAGAGCGGCGGTCCGGCCGATGGTGAGGCCCTGGTCGCCGATCTGGGTGGTGGCCGCGATCGCGACCTCCTCGACCCGCTCCGGCGGCAGCTGCGGGTTGCGGCGCAGCAGTTCCCGGATGCAGCGGATCACCAGGTCGTCGGCGCGGGTGTTGGCGTACATGCCACCCGCCTTGCCGAATGGGGTACGGACGCCGTCGACGAAGACGACATCCCGAACTTCACGGGGCACTTGAGCCTCCTTCTCGACCACAATTCGGCCTCCGCGCCGCTGGGCGGCGCTCCGGACCGAATGAGGGTCGGCCGGGCGGGGCACGTCACCCGGAATGCTACTCGCCAGTAACCAACCCCGTCCCGACGCCCCACTGTGGCCCACCCCACAACCCGCCCCACCCTGCCCCCGGCTGGTCCGCCCATCGGTTCGCCGATCATGAAGTTGTTGTCACGACACGCCGATGCCGGTGGCAATAACTTCATGATCAACGGCGTCAACGGCGGCCGGGGGTGGCCGGGCGGGGGTCAGGGGATCGGGTTGGGGGCCAGGGCCTCGGTGAGGGCTGCGTTGAGCAGGCCGATCTGCCACTCCCGGGCGTTGAACCCGCGCAGCGCCTCGGCCACGGTGGCCTCGGTGATCTCCTCCGGCGGGCTCCAGGCCAGCCGACGGACCGAATCCGGGGTGATCAGGTTTTCCGGGGGCAGGTTGTGCTCGCCCGCGATCCGGACCACCACCTCCCGGCAGCGGGCCAACCGACCGGCCGCCACCGGGTCCCGCTCGGCCCACCGGTGCGGCGGGGGCGGACCCTCCACCGTCGGGGTGACCGGCAGGGCGTCGTCCGGCAGCTCCCGGGCGTCGTCGAGCGCCGCCAGCCAGGTGCGGGCCAGCCGGCGGACCGATCGGCCACCGAAACCGGGCAGCGTCAGCAGCGTCTTCTCGTCCTTCGGGTCCAGCTCGGCCGCCGCGACGATGGCCGAGTCGGGCAGCACCCGACCGGGCGCGGCGTCGCGGCGAGCGGCGATCTGGTCCCGGGCGTACCACAGCGAGCGGACCCGGGCCTGGGCCCGCGCACCGCGTACCCGGTGGATGCCGGACGTCCGCCGCCACGGTTCGGCGCGTACCCGGGGCGGCCGGGCGCCGGTCCGGACCAGGGCGGCGAACTCCTCCGCAGCCCACGCCGACTTGCCCTGCCGGGCCAGCTCGGCGTCGAGCGCGTCCCGCAGATCGGTGAGCATCTCCACGTCGAGCGCGGCGTAGGTCAGCCACGACTCGGGCAGCGGACGACTCGACCAGTCGGCCGCCGAGTGGTGCTTCTCCAGGGTGAAACCGAGTAGCTGCTCGGTCAGCGCGGCCAGGCCGACCCGCTCGAACCCGGCCAGCCGAGCGGCCAGTTCCGTGTCGAACAGCCGGCGGGGGCGCAGCCCCACCTCGGCCAGACACGGCAGGTCCTGGCTGGCCGCGTGGAGCACCCACTCGGCCTCGCCGATCACCGCGTCGAGCGTGCTGAGGTCGGGCAGCGGCAGCGGGTCGATCAGGGCCGTGCCGGCACCCGCGCGGCGTAGCTGCACGAGGTACGCGCGCTGGCTGTAGCGGTAGCCCGAGGCGCGTTCGGCGTCCAGGGCAACCGGACCGGTGCCCGCCGCGAAGCGGGCCACGACCTCGGCGAGTTCGGCCGGGGTGGCCACTGGTTCGGGGGTGCCGTCACGCGGGGCGGTCAGCGGAACGGGCCCACCGTCGGTCGGGTCGGGCCCCTCGCCCGCCGGCTGCGGCTGGGCCGACGGCGGGTGCTGGGGTGCGGTGCCCGGAGGTTCTGCGGTGGGCCGACGGCGCAGGGGTGGTTCGTCGGTCACCTGCCAACCCTAGTGCGCGCACCGATCCCGCGTGCGCAGCCGGTCCGGCGTGTGTCGGCCAGGTGTCCGCAAGGTGTCCGTTCGGATGCCGGACATCGGGGGAGACAAAGCCCGTTCGCGCAGGTACGGTCCATCGAGCCGTCGGCCCCCTGTCGGGTGACGCCCGGGGACGACGGCCGCACGGGGAGACCACGGGGAAGGGCACGACGATCATGACGGCTGGTTTCGGTGCGGGGGACGGACGACCGATGGGCGCCGACCCGGACGCCATGAGCGGTCCTGCCGCCGAACGGCCCGGCCCGCTGCCCCCACGCATCGAACCGCAGCCACCGGTCGGCGCCACCTGGTCCGGCACGCCCGGCGGCACCGAGCAACCCACGGCCGTCCCGGCACCGCGTACCGGATGGGCGGCGCCACCCAACAGCGGGCAGTGGGGCCAGGGCGCCGCGCCGGCCGGACCGCCCTCGCCGCCGTCGGGGCCGGCGCCCTACCCGGCGTACGGTGCCGCGCCCTACGCGCCGGGCACACCCGCGTCGCACGGCGGCGGCTACCCGCCGGCCGGGG
The DNA here is from genome assembly GCF_049315225.1 of Micromonospora sp. WMMD729. NCBI lineage: Bacteria > Bacillati > Actinomycetota > Actinomycetes > Micromonosporales > Micromonosporaceae > Micromonospora > Micromonospora sp. WMMD729. Next base: position 1,490,221 of record NZ_CP186059.1, read on the forward strand.
ACCTGGCCGCCCCGCCGTCGTACCCCGCCGGTCAGGCCGGCTGGCCGGGGGCCACCCCGCCGCCCGTCCGACCGACCCGACGCCGCTGGCCGGTCGTGCTGGCCACGGTGCTCATCGTCGCGCTGGCCGCGGTGGCCGGCGTGCAGGCGTACCAACTCGACCGGCTCGGTGACCGGCTCGCCGAGACCGACGGTCGGCTGGCACAGGCCCAGGACGGCGACGGCGCCCGCCTCGACGGCCTGGAGAAGCGCGCGGACGCCCTGGAGAAGCAGGCCGGCGCCGCGTTCAACCCGGAGGCGGTGGCGACCGCCGTGCTGCCCAGCGTGTTCCGGGTGCGGGCCGGTCAGTTCACCGGCAGCGCGTTCGCGGTGGGCAAGCCGGCGGCCGGCGGTGGCACCAACCTGTTCACCAACTTCCACGTGGTCGAGGCGGTGTGGGAGGGCGGCGGACGCGAGGTCTTCCTGGAACGCACGGACCAGCGTTTCCCGGCCACCATCGTCAAGGTCGACAAGACCAACGACGTGGCGCACCTGCGGACCACCGGCAAGTTCACCGGCCTGGTCACCGCGCCCACCGCCGTGAAGTCCGGCCAGCAGATCGTCGTCGTCGGCGCTCCGCTCGGCCTGGAGGACAGCGTCACCACCGGTGTGGTGAGCGCGTTGCGCGCCGCCCAGGGTGGCTCCGGTCCGGCCATCCAGTTCGACGCGCCGATCAACCCCGGCAACTCCGGCGGCCCGGTGATCAACGGCAGCAAGCAGGTGGTCGGCATCGCCACCGCCAAGGCGCGCGACGCCGAGGGCATCGGGCTGGCCGTACCGATCAAGGTCGCCTGCGACGGTTTCAAGATCTGCTGACCCGCGGCCCCGGCCGCTCGCGCCACCCACGGCCCTCCCGGCCGTCCCCGACCCCGTCCGGGCCCTCGGCCCCGACGATCCTGACGCTGCATCCGGTCCGTCGCGCGCCCCCGGCGGAGGACCTGCTTATTTGGAGGAAGAACATGTCCCAGCCACCGACCGGCCCGGAGGGCCTTCCGCCCACCGGCCCGACGCCGCCCGCCGCCCCACCGGCCGGCTCACCCGACGCCGACGCGACGGTGCCGCACGCGGCGGTGCCGCAGCCGACCGGCACCGAACCGACCGCGCAGTACCCGGTGGGCCAGCCCGCCCCGCAGCAGTACGCCCCGGGCCAGCCCGTGCCGCCGCAGCAGTACGCCCCGGGCCAGGCCGCCCCGCAGTACGCCGGCCAGCCGGCCTACCCGGCCAGCGCCCCGCCGTACGCCGGAGCGCCCATGTCGGCGCCGCCGGTCTCCGGCCCGGCGTACGGACAGCCGATGTCGGCGCCGCCGGTCTCCGGTCCCGCGTACGGGCAGCCCATGTCGGGCCCGCCCGGTATGGCGCCCTACGGCGCTGCGCCGGCCCCTCGACGGAGCAGCGCGGTGCTGGTGCTGGCCCTGGTGGCCACCCTGCTCTTCCTCGTCAGCGGGGTGATGACCGGGCTGTTCGTGACCAAGAACAACGAGCTGAACCGGACCGAGAAGCGCCTCACCTCGCAGGTCAGTCAGCGGGACGGCACCATCGCGGCGAACACCACCGAGATCGGCCGGCTCAAGACCGAACTGCAGGTCATGCAGGACAAGCTCGACAACACCGAGCAGGACCTGACCGGCACCCGGAACGACCGCGACGAGCAGGCCCGGCAGAAGAAGGTCATCGCCAGTTGTCTGGACAAGCTGACCACGGCGCTGGGCGCTGCGGCGGCCGGCAACAAGAGCAAGTACGACGCGGCGATGAAGGGCCTCGACAAGGTCTGCGACGAGGCCGAGAACTACCTCTGATCCGCCGCGCCGCCCGCCGCCACCGCAGCTCTCACGCGGTGGCGGCGGGGCGGCGGTCGGCGAGCGCGGTGACCCCGGGTGGGGGCAGGCCGGCCGTCGAGGCGAGCAGGGCACACCACCCGAGCAGGTGCGGGGCGAGGTTGTCGTCGAGGGGCGTCCAGGAGGCGCGGATCTCGATGTCGCCGGCCGTGGGTGGGCCGGCCAGGTCACCGAACCGGGTCGACATGGTCTGGGTGACCGTCCCGCCGATCGCCCGGTGCGGGGCGTCCTGGGTGTCCAGGGCGTCGGTCAGCCAGGTCCAGCCGACCCCGGGTAGCAACGGGTCGGCGGCGAGGTCGACCTCCAACTCGGCCGTCACGTAGGTGACCAACCGCAGGGTGCCCTGCCACGCCTCGTGCCCGGCCGGGTCGTGCAGCAGGATCAGCCGGCCGGTGGCCACCTCGTCGCCGTCGCGCAGCACGGTCGCGGAGAGCGCGAACGTGTACGGCGCGAGCCGTTGCGGCGCGCCGACCTCCTCAAGGGTGATCTCCGGCCGGGGCGCCGGCGACCGCAGCCCGGCGACCGCGCGGGCGAAGGTCTCCGGGAGCGCGATCGGGGGGGCCATGTCGGCAGCCTATGCCGCCGTGGGGTCGCCCGCTTCGACGGCGCGCCGACACTCGCCAAGGGGCACCGGTGTGGCGAACGTGCCCTTCCTCTCACCCCCACCCGGTCGCAGCCGGGCGGCGTGGCACGATTGCGGCGATGACCACGGATACCACGGGCACTGCCGCCCGAGACGGACACCCGCGCCCCGGCGGCCCGGCCGACTCGCCCTTCGTCCGGGCGTGCCGGCGTCGACCCGCCCCGCACACCCCGGTCTGGTTCATGCGCCAGGCCGGTCGCTCGCTTCCGGAGTACCGGGAGATCCGGGCCAACGTGCCGATGCTGGAGTCCTGCCGCCGTCCGGAGTTGGTCACCGAGATCACCCTCCAGCCGGTACGCCGGCACGGGGTGGACGCGGCCATCCTGTTCAGCGACATCGTGGTACCGGTCGCCGCGGCCGGGATCGACCTGGACATCGTGCCGGGCACCGGCCCGGTGGTCGCCGAGCCGATCCGGACCGCCGCCGACGTCGAGCGGATCCGCCCGCTCACCCGCGACGACGTCCCGTACGTGGACGAGGCCGTCCGGCAGCTCGTGGTCGAGCTGGGCGACACCCCGCTGATCGGCTTCGCGGGCGCGCCGTTCACCCTCGCGAGCTACCTCGTCGAGGGCGGCCCGTCGCGGACGCACGCCAAGACCAAGGCCCTGATGTACGGCGACCCGGAGCTGTGGCACGCGCTCTGCGCCCGGCTGGCCGAGGTGACCCTGGCCTTCCTGCGGGTACAGATCGAGGCCGGGGTGTCCGCCGTGCAGCTCTTCGACTCGTGGGCCGGCGCGCTCTCCGAGGCCGACTACCGCCGCTACGTGCTGCCGCACTCGACGACCGTGCTGAGCGGGCTGGCGGACGCCGGTGTGCCGCGCATCCACTTCGGGGTGGGCACCGCCGAGCTGCTGGGCGCGATGGGCGAGGCCGGCGCGGACGTGGTCGGCGTCGACTGGCGTACGCCGCTGGACGTGGCCACCGGCCGGATCGGGCCGGACAAGGCGGTGCAGGGCAACCTGGACCCGTGCGTGCTGCTCGCGCCGTGGCCGGTCGTCGAGGCCGAGGTGCGTCGCATCGTCGAGCAGGGCCGGGCCGCCCCCGGGCACGTGTTCAACCTCGGCCACGGTGTGCTGCCGGAGACCGACCCGGACGTGCTGACCCGGGTGGTCGCGCTGGTGCACGAGGTGTCCAGCCGCCGGGCCGACCAGGGCTGACATGCCGATGCGGCAGCCCTGGCGGGTGGCGGTGGTCGGCGGCGGGATCGCCGGGTTGGCCGCCGCGGTCCGCTTGCGCGACCGCGCGCCGGAGGGCACCGAGATCACGGTGTACGAGCAGTCCGGCGCGCTCGGCGGGAAGCTGCGCACCGGTTCGCTGGCCGGTGGACCGGTGGAGTTCGGCGCCGAGTCGTTCCTGATGCGTGACCCGACCGGCGCCGAGAGCGCGGCCGTGACGCTGGCCCGCCGGCTCGGGTTGGCCGAGCGGATCGTCCACCCCACCGTCGGGCAGGCCGCGTTGGTCGTCGACGGCGGGCTGCGCCCCATCCCGGGCGGGACGCTTGTCGGCGTACCCGGGGATCTGGATCGGGTGGCGACGGTCGCGCGGCCGGCGGCGGACGCCGACACCGACGGCGGCCGGCCGCTGGTCGGGCCCGACGCGGACGTCTCGGTGGGCGCCCTGGTTCGTAGCCGCTTCGGGGACGAGGTGGTCGACCGGCTGGTCGACCCGATGCTCGGCGGCGTGTACGCGGGCCGCGCCGACGACCTGTCCCTGGTGACCACGATGCCGGCGCTGGCCCGCGCGGCGCGGGTGGAGCACACCCTGGTCGGCGCGGTCCGGGCCGCGCAGGCCGCAGCCCCGCGCGCGCCCGGTGCGCCGGTCTTCGGCACCCTGGCCGGCGGCCTGGGCACCCTCGTCGAGGCGGCGGTGACGGCCAGCGGGGCGACGATCCGGCGGGACGCCGCCGTGCGCGAGGTGACCCGGACCGGGAGCGGCTGGCGGCTCACCGTCGGCCCGACCCGGGATCCGCAGAGCGTCGACGTGGACGCGGTGGTGCTGGCGGTGCCCGCCCGGCCGGCGGCCCGGCTGCTCGCCGGCCCGGCCCCGGAGGCCGCCGCGGCCGTCGGCGAGCTGGACTACGCGAGCGTCGCGCTCGTCACCCTGGCGCTGCCGCAGCCGCCGCTGCCCGAGCTGTCCGGCTTCCTGGTGCCGAGCACCGAAGGGCTGCTGATCAAGGCGGCGACCTTCTTCACCACGAAGTGGGGGCACCTGCGGCGGCCGGACGGGTTGGCGCTGGTGCGCGCCTCGGTGGGCCGGTACGGCGAGGAGGCGCAACTCCAGCGCCCGGACGCCGACCTGGCCGCGACCGTGCACCGGGAACTCTCGGCGGTGCTCGGGGTCACCCTGCCCGCACCGGTGGAGGGGCACGTGCAGCGGTGGGGCGGCGCGCTGCCGCAGTACACCCCGGGGCACGCCGACCGGGTCGCCACCGCGCGGACTGCGCTGCGGGCCGCGCACCCCACCCTGGTCCTGGCCGGCGCCGGCTACGACGGTGTCGGCATACCGGTCTGCGTCCGCTCCGGCGAGACGGCGGCCGACGAGATCATCACAGCACTGGGAGGATCGGCGAGATGACCGAGCAGACCAACGCGGCCCGGCTGCGAGAGTTGAACGACAGCATCCGCTACACCATGTGGTCGGTGTTCCGGGCCAGCGGTCCGCTGCCGTCGCTGCGGGACAACGTCACCGGCGAGGTCGAGTCCCTCTTCGAGGAACTGGCCGGCAAGGACGTGGTGATCCGGGGCGTGTACGACGTGGCCGGCCTGCGCGCCGACGCGGACGTGATGATCTGGTGGCACTCGGCGTCGAGCGACGCGCTCCAGGACGCCTACCTGCGCTTCCGCCGTACGACGTTGGGCCGGGCGTTGACCCCGGTGTGGTCGCAGATGGCGCTGCACCGGCCGGCGGAGTTCAACAAGAGCCACATCCCGGCGTTCCTGGCCGGCGAGGAAGCCCGCCCCTACCTGTGCGTCTACCCGTTCGTGCGCTCGTACGAGTGGTACCTGCTGCCCGACGCCGAGCGCCGTGAGCTGCTGGCCGAGCACGGGAAGATGGCGCGCGGCTACCCGGACGTACGCGCCAACACGGTCGCCTCGTTCGCCCTGGGCGACTACGAGTGGATGCTCGCGTTCGAGGCCGACGAGCTGCACCGGATCGTCGACCTGATGCGGGACCTGCGCGCCTCCGGGGCCCGCCGCCACGTCCGCGAGGAAATCCCGTTCTACACAGGCCGCCGCCGCTCAATAGCCGAGATCGTCAACTGCCTGGTCTGACCCGCCCGCGCCCCTGCCCGCGCCCCCGCCCCTTTGTCCCCGCGATCTTGCACTTTCTGTCGCGACGAACGGGGACATAAGCCGCGATTTGGCAACCGAAAGTGCAAGATCGCGGCACGGGGCTGCCCGACCCCGTCGATCATGGAGTTGTGGTGCCTGGTTTGCCCGCCCGTGGGTGCTTTGTCGACCACCACAACTCCTTGATCGACGAGGCGGTGCAGGGGCGACGGCGCGGCACGGGGGCGACGGCGCGGCACGGGGGTGACGACGCGACGAGGGCGGCGGGGGGGCTTTTCGCTCAGTGCGACGGGGTGACGGGGAAGGGGCGGAGCATGATTTGTTCTCGGCGTACGCCGTCGGGCATCAGGTCACCCGGCTCGTCGGTCAAGCGGAAGCCGGTGCGGTGGTAGAGGGACTTGGCGCGCGCATTGTCCACCCTGACGGAGAGCCGTAACCGCTCGGCGCCGCGCTGCTGAGCCCAGTGCGCCACCTCGTTCACCAGGCGGTCGCCGACACCGCTGCCGCGAGCGTCGGGGTGCACCCACATCGAGATCAGCTCCCGCGTCAGCGGGTCCGACGTGGGTACGCCGCTCGACATCCCGACCGCACGCCCGGCCAGGACGGCCACCAGGTTGAGGGAGTCGGGGATGCTCAACCGGTCGCGCCAGCGCTGCTCGCGATCGCCGTCGCCCTGCCAGTCGGCGAGCCGTGAGCCGAACGCTTCCGGTGCCTCGGCGAGGGCGGCCAGCCGCAGCTCCCGCCAGATGGGCCAGTCGTCGGGGGTGAGCACCAAGATGTCGATCATGCGGAGATGGTGCCCGGACGGATCGCCCGGGCACCACCGCATTCCTGCCGGCCGGTGCCGCGCCCCCGCCCGGGTGCGGCACCGGCCGGAGGTCAACTGGTCGCCGTGCAGGAGACCAGCGGAACCTGGCCGCTGGCGTTCCCCGAGCCGAGCAGACCGAATGTCGTGCTCTGCCCGGCGGCAAGCGTGCCGTTGTAGTTGACGTTGCGCGCGGTGACCAGGGTGCCGTTGGTGGTGACGGTGGCGCTCCACACCGAGGCGACCTGCTGGCCGTTGGTGTAGTTCCAGCTCACCGACCAGCCCTTGGTGGGTGAACCACCGGCGGTGACCTTCACCTCGGCCTGGAAGCCTCCGGTCCACTGGCCCGTGACCTGGTACGTCGCCGTGCAGGCGCCGGCCGGCGGCGGGGTGCTCGGCGGGGGAGTCGTCGGCGGCGGGGTGGTGGGCGGCGGGGTCGTGGGCGGGGGAGTGGTGGGCGGCGGCGTCGTCGGCGGCGGGGTGGTGGGCGGCGGCGGGGTCGAGCCGCCACCGAAGTCCACGTCACTGCACAGGTAGTACGACTGGTCCAGGTGGCTTGCCTGCCAGATGGTGTAGACGATGTGCCGGCCGGTCCGTCCCGTCGCGCTGACCGGGATCTGGATGGAGACGCCATCGGCCTCCCTGGTCCACTGCGACGCCGGGGTGTTGCCGATCTGGCCGGCCAACTCGAGGTCGTTCCAGCCCAGCGGCTGGGTGGTCGAGTTGAAGCCCTGCTTCGTCACGTACACCCGGATGTAGTCGGCGCCGTGGCTGGCCTGGTCGAAGAAGCGCAGCCGGAAGTTGTTCGCCACCGAGGTGGTCTTCCAGGCGCCGACCGTGTCCATGGCGTTGTAGCGGCCGTTCTGGGTCCGTCCGCCGCTGCACAGTTGACCGTTGGGGATGGCGCCCTGGTGGTTGCCGGCCACGCCTTCCCGGAACAGGCCGTTCCAGTTCCACATGGCCTGCGGGTCGGCCTGCCAGGCCTGCCAGCACATCGGGTCCTCGGTGGCCATGCGCGGGTTCTGGAAGTCACCGCCCCAGCGCTGCCAGCAGCTGTAGCTACGCGAGGGTGGGTCGACGACCGAGCCGTGCGCGGAGGCGGATGGGACCAGCGAGACGCTCAGCGCCGTGGTCAACAGGAGCGTGGCGGCTGCCGCGACGGCGAGCGGCCGGAGCACGCGTGGTGTTCGGGCGATTGTGGACATGGAGCCCCCGGGGGGATGAGGTCGGACGACGACACCCGGACTGCCGGGAGTTGCCCGCTCCCGTGCCTACTCGCTGGCTCCCGCGATAGCTCTATCCGGCACGATGCCAGGTTGATCGTCAGACGTCAATGGCCGCCGGTCGCGCGTCGCGGCGCATCGGGGTGTGCGGGATGCCGTCCTCGACGTACTCCGGGCCGCTGACCGTGAAGCCGTGTCGGGCGTAGAACGCGACCAGGTGCGACTGGGCCTCCAGCACGCTGGGCCGGTCGCCGACGAGGTCGAGCGCCGCCGCCATCAGCCGGCCGGCGTGCCCGCCACCCCGGGCCGCCGGGGCCACCACCACGCGGCCGATCCGGGCGACGCCGTCGGGGTCGGCGAGGATCCGCAGGTACGCCAGCGGCGCGTCGCCGTCGGTCAGCCAGACGTGTCGGGTGCCCGGCTCGACGTCCCGCCCGTCGAGTTCCGGGTACGGGCAGTTCTGCTCCACCACGAACACGTCGATGCGCAGCTTGAGCAGGTCGTGGAGGGTGCGGGCGTCCAGGTCGGCGAAGAGGGCGGTCCGGATCTCGGTGGTCTGCTGGGGCACCCACCGATCCTAGGTCGGGCTGGTTCATCAGGTGTGCGCCCGCTCGGGTGCGAGGTAGGTGGCGGCCACGGCGCTGAGCAGCAGGACTCCGCCGACGAGCACCGGCACAGGGAGCGGTTCGTGCAGCAGCGCCACGGCCAGCGCCGCCGCCGTCAGCGGTTCGAGCAGGGTCAGCACGGCCGCGACGCTGCCCGGGGTGGTGCGCAGCCCGGCGTAGAACAACGCGTACGCCACGGCGGTGGTGATCACGCCGAGGTGCAGCAGCAGCGCCACGGTGTCGAGGCGTACCGGCACGCCGACCCCGGCGACCAGGGCCATCGGCGCCAGGGTCAGCGCACCGACCACGGTGGAGATGGTGGTGAGTGTCATCGGCGCGGTGTGCTGCGACACCTGGCGGCTGATCAGGGTGGTCACCGCGTACCCGAGGCCGGAGCCGGCCGCCGCGAGCAGGCCGAGCAGCGGGGCGGGGGCCGCCGCGCCGGGCTGCTCGGTGGCGGCGGTGATCAGGACGAGGCCGGCCACCGCCGCGGCGAGCGTGCCGAGTCGCAGCGGGCCGGGGAGCCGACGGGCGTGCACCGATTCCCAGGCCGCGGCGAGCACCGGGGCCAGGCCCAGGCTGACGATGGTGGCCACGCTGACCCCGGCCCAGGCCACGGCGGCGAAGTAGAGCGCCTGGTAGAGGCCGAGGCCGACGCCGGTGAGCAGCAGCGGTACGGGTGCGGCGCGCAGGGTGGCCGCGATCGCGCGGAGCCGGCCGGCGGCGCACGCCAGCAGCACGAGCGCGGCGATGGCGAGGCGGTGGAAGCCGATGCTCACCGGGCTGAGCCCGGTGTCCTCGCGCAGTAGTTGCACCGCCACGCCGGTGGTGCCCCACAGCACTCCGGTGACGGTGATCTGGATCAGGCCGCGGCGGGTGCCGCTGCGCGCGGACGAGGCGCCCGCCGCGGTACGGGTGGTGGACACGGAAGCGCTCCGAAGGGTGAGCCGTTGACGGGGACGACGTCGACGGAGCGCGTACAACACAGTGGCCGAGCAGGGTCAGGTCACCCGGTCGGCGAGAGGCGCGCTCCGCTCAGGAGCGCGGCGGGGGCAGGACGCCCAGGAATGGCCGCATGGCGACGACCGTACCGCAGCGTGGCGGTCCGGTTGGCCCACAGCCGGGCCGACGCGGTCAGGCCGGGCGTGCGCCGACGGCGTCGCGGATCTCGGCGCCCTCGGCGCCCTCGACCGCGCGGGCGCAGTGCCCACAGCAGAAGAATCGGCCGTTGACCTCGACGCCGTGCCCGACGATCTTGATCTGGCAGTGTTCGCAGATGGGTGCCATGCGGTGGATCGCGCACTCGAAGGAGTCGAAGGTGTGCACGTCGCCGCTGACCGTGTGGACCTCGAACGCCATCCAGTAGTCGTTGCCGCAGACCTCGCAGGTTGCCACAGGAACCCCCCGTATCAGGACATGTGCCCCCAGAGTGCCCCAGGGTTGGGCGGCGGCGGGCGAATTATCGCCAGTTGGCCGGGCTGTGCGGCGCGTCGGCGTGTCGGGCGTTAGGCCAGGTGAACCGCCGTGACCCCCGGAGGATCGCCATGATCAAACGTAACAAGCTCTTCGGCAGCCAGACCCGGGTGACCTTCTGCCTTCCGCCGGACGCGCCGCCCGGTCCGGTGAGCGTCGTGGGTTCGTTCAACGACTGGGAGCCCGGCCGGCACGAGTTGGTGGCCCGCCGCGACGGCACCCGGACGGTGACCGTGCGGCTCGGCCCGGGGGAGTACCACTTCCGCTACCTCGCCACCGGTGGCGTCTGGCTCGACGACGAGACGGCGGACGAGGTCGACGGCAGCGGCAGCCTGCTGCGACTCTGAGAGGTCAACTCGTCACCATCGATGCATTTATCGACGGCGCTCTTTACTGTTAATAAAGTTTAAATTACCTTGGGGGCACCTCACCGCACCTGCAGAAGGAGCTGCCCCCATGCGTCGAAGAATCACCGTCCCGCTGGTGGCGGCGGGCGCTGTCGCCGCCACCCTCACCGTCGCCGCGCCCGCCCAGGCGCACGGCTACGTCTCCGCCCCGCCCAGCCGGCAGGCGCTCTGCGCGCAGAACAAGGTCCCCGACTGCGGGCAGATCAAGTACGAGCCGCAGAGCGTGGAAGGTCCCAAGGGCCTCAAGAGCTGCAACGCCGGCATCACCCAGTTCGCCGTCCTCAACGACGACAGCCGGGGCTGGCCGGCCACGTCGGTCGGCAGCTCGCTGACCTTCACCTGGGTGAACACCGCCCGGCACGCCACCAGCAACTGGGAGTACTGGATCGGCAACACCCGCGTCGGCGTGGTCAACGGCAACGGGCAGCAGCCCGGCGCGACGGTCTCGCACACCGTCAACCTGGGTGGCTTCTCCGGACGGCAGAAGATCCTCGCCGTCTGGAACATCTCCGACACCGCCAATGCCTTCTACTCCTGCATCGACGTGCAGATCGGTGGCGGCGGGTCGACGCCCACCCCCACGCCGACCACCTCACCCACGCCCCGACCGACCACCAGCCCGACCGCCGCGCCGACGACCCCGCCCCCGACGGGTGGCAGCTGGACGGCCGGCCGCGCGTACCAGGTCGGTGACCAGGTCACCTACGGCGGGGCGACGTACCGCTGCCGGCAGGCCCACACGGCGATCGCCGGCTGGGAGCCGCCGAACGTACCGGCGCTCTGGCAGCAGGTCTGACCGCACGGGTGCGGCCCCGGCCGCACCCGTGTCGCCGCCCCCACCCGATCGGAGCCCGGCATGCCCCGCGCAACCTACCTGGCGTGGTTGGTCGCCGCGTCGCTGCTCGCCGGCGGCTGCGCCGGGCCGTCCCCGCGCCCACCGACCCCCGCGTCCCCGGTGGTCGCCGACTCCGCGCCGGCAGCCGCCGACCTCAGCGGCATCGACGTGGTGTTCCTGAGCACGATGGTCGGGCACAGCGAACGCACCCTGCAGATCGTCCGGCTCGCCCGGGATCGGCTGCGCGACGACGCGCTGCGCACCCTGGCCGCCGCCATCGAGGTGACCGAGGCGGACGAGTTGTCGGCCATGCGCGGCTGGCTGCCGACGAGCGGGCCGGGCGCCAGCGCCGCCGCGGGTCACGACCACGCCGGGCACGGCGACGACGCCGCGCTCGACCGGCTGCGGGCCGCGTCGGACGCCGACGTCGACCGGGTGCTGCGCGAGGTCCTCGCCGACCACCAGCGGGCCGCCGCCGACCTGGCCCGGGCCCAGGTCGGCGTCGGCCGCGACGAGCGGGTCCGCGACCTGGCCCGGCGGATCGACAAGTCCCGGTCCGCCGAGGTCCAGCTACTCAGCGGGTACGACGATCAGGTCAGCGGGGTTCCAGGCGCACCGAGATCGAGTTGACGCAGTGCCGAGTGTCCTTCGGCGTGAAACCCTCGCCGTGGAACACGTGCCCGAGGTGGCTGTCGCAGCGGGCACAGCGGATCTCGGTACGGGCCATGCCAAGGCTGCGGTCCTCGATCTCCTTGACCCGACCCGGGATGGCGTCGTCGAAGCTCGGCCACCCGCAGTGCGAGTCGAACTTCGTGTCGCTGGAGAAGAGTTCCAGGCCGCAGGCCCGGCAGTGGTAGACGCCCGGCGTCTTGGTGTCCACGTACTCGCCGGTCCACGGGCGCTCGGTGCCGTGCTCCCGCAGGACGTGGAACTCCTCCGGGGTCAGGCGGACGCGCCATTCGTCCTCGGTGGTGGGCAGGTTGTTGTCGTCAAGACTCACCCGTCAACGGTACGTCGAACGTCGGGGGCGTGGCATAAGGTCGCGGGATGGGTGGCACCAAGGCAGTCGCCGAGGTCGAGGTGGCCGGGCACACCGTACGACTCAGCAGCCCGGACCGGGTGATCTTCCCGGAGCGGGGCTTCACCAAGGCCGACGTCTTCCACTACTACCTGGCCGTCGGTGACGGGATCATGCGCGCCCTGCGGGACCGGCCCACCACGCTGCAACGCTTCCCCGAGGGCGTCGAGGGTGAGGCGTTCTTCCAGAAGCGGGTGCCCACCCGGGGCGTGCCGCCCTGGATCACCACCGCCGACATCACCTTCCCGAGCGGTCGCGGCGCGGCCGAGTTGTGCCCGACCGACCTGGCGCACGTCGCCTGGGCGGCCCAGATGGGCACGATCGTGTTCCACCCGTGGCCGGTACGCGCCGCCGACACCGACCGCCCCGACGAGCTGCGCATCGACCTCGACCCGCAGCCCGGCACCGACTTCGCCGACGCGGCCCGGGCCGCCGCCGAGGTGCGCGTCGTCCTCGACGAGCTGGGCGCGACCGGCTGGCCGAAGACCTCCGGGGGTCGCGGCGTGCACGTCTACCTGCGCATCCAACCCCGCTGGACGTTCACCGAGGTGCGCCGCGCCACCATCGCCCTGGCCCGGGAGGTCGAGCGTCGCAACCCGGACCTGGTGACCACCGCCTGGTGGAAGGAGGAACGCGGCAGCCGGGTCTTCGTCGACTACAACCAGATGGCCCGCGACCGGACGATCGCCTGCGCGTACTCGCTGCGCGCCAACGCCCGGGCCACCGTCTCCACGCCGGTCACCTGGGACGAACTGCCCGACGTCGACCCGGACGACTTCGACCTGCGGACCGTGCCGGCCCGGCTCGCCGAGAGCGGTGACCCGCACGCCGGCATCGACGACACCCCGTGGGACATCACGCCCCTGCTGGAATGGGCCGACCGCGACGCCGCCGCCGGCCAGGGCGACCTGCCGTACCCGCCGGACCACCCGAAGATGCCCGGCGAGCCCAAGCGCGTGCAGCCCAGCCGCGCCAAGCGCACCCCCTAGCTCCCTTCTTCCGAGGGCGGCCGGGCCGTCCACGCCACGAACCTGTCGAACAGCTCCCGAGGGTCCGGTACCGCGTCCGGGTTCAGCTTCAGCATGTCTGCCGTCGCCTCGAACAACTGGCTCGCCAGGTAGACCGACAACCCCACCCGATCCCGCCGGTACTGCACGGTCAGCAGCAACCGGGCCGGCGGGCACGGCCAGGCCGCCGCACAGACGCGACACAGCCACCGCGGACGCATCGGAGTGTGCGGGCGGATCCCCATCCGCTGGTGGTGATGGGCCGGCGAACCGTTCGACGTAGACATGCCCCTTACGGTGACCGGTAAGTTGACCCGGGTCAAGGAGTCGGGTCAACTGTTTACCGTCCGCCATATGGATCTGGTGGGCGCTGCGGAGATTCGCGCGATGCTTGGTGGCATCAGCAAGCAGCGCGTCTACGTGATCACCAGCCACCGAAACTTCCCCGAGCCGGTGGCTGATCTGGTGCAGGGCAAGGTCTGGCGCAAGTCGGATGTGGTGGCCTGGATTCGGGAGCATCGCCCGGAGTTGGCCGAGGGCTGAGTGCTCCGGTCCAGCGCTTCGACGCGGCCGATTCTTGTCGTACACCTGTTCTAGAATTTGCTGGTGATCGATGAGTTGGCGCGGGCGGACCGGGCGGTGGCGGCGTGCGCCGATACCGCCGTCTGGGCCCTCGCCGACCACGACCTGATCGCGGCGCTCGATGCCAGCCACCGGCTGGCGCAGCGCCTGGCGGCCGCGCAGTTGGCGCTGGTGCGCGAGTTGGACGGGCGCGGCGTCGCGGTGGCGCAGGGCGCGTCCTCGACGGCGGTGTGGTTGCGCGAGCGGCTGCGACTCGACGTCTCGGCCGCGCGCCGGCTGGTCGCCCTCGCGGCCTCGGTCGACGTCGCGCCACCAGGTGTGCGCGAGGCGTTGGCGGGCGGCACGGTCAGCGTGGAGCAGGCCCGGGTCATCGCCGACACGGTTGCCACGGTGTCGGCCGTGGCGGGTACGGAGGTGGCCGACAAGGCGGTCGGCGTGCTCGTCGAGTGGGCGGGGCGGTTCGACCCGACGCTGCTGCGGCGATTGGGCACCCGGATTCTCGACCACGTCGCCCCCGACCTTGCCGACGCCGCCGACGCGGCAGCCCTGGAAGCCGAGGCCGCCCGGGCGGCCCGCGACCGGCACGTCACCGTCTCCGCGCAGACCGACGGGCGGCTCCGGCTCAGCGGCATCCTCGACGCCGAGGCCGCCGCGCTGCTGCGCGCCGCCATCGACCCGCTGAGCGCGCCCTTCGGCCCCGACGACACCCGCTGCGCCGGCCAGCGCCGCCACGATGCCCTCGCGGACGTGTGTCGGCTCGCGCTGCGCACCGGCGAGCTACCCGAGACCGGCGGCGATCCGGCCCAACTCGTCGTGACCACCAGCTACGACGGGCTGACCCGGCAGGTGGGCGCGGGCACGCTCGACGTCGGCCTGCAACTGACCCCCGAAGCGGTGCGTCGGGTCGCCTGCGACGCCGCCGTCCTGCCGGCTGTGCTCGGTGGTGCCGGGCAGGTCCTCGATGTCGGCCGGCAACGCCGGCTCGTCACCGGGCCGCTGCGGCGGGCACTGGTGCTGCGAGACCGCGGTTGCGCCTTCCCGGGCTGCGATCGGCCGCCGCGCTGGTGCGCCGCTCACCACATCCGGCACTGGGCCGACGGCGGCGCGACCAGCCTCGACAACGCCGTCCTGCTCTGCGGCCACCATCATCGGCACGTCCATCAGAGCGACTGGCTCGTGCGACTGGGCGACGACGGCCACCCCGAGTTCGTGCCGCCGGCCTGGCTCGACCCCGACCAACTCCCGCGCCGTAACCAGTTCCACCGGCGGACGTAGGGGCAGTTGACATTGTCGATACCCTGCAAGGCGCTGGTCGGGGGAGAGGTGGCTGATGCTCGAGGACGTCACGTCGGTACGGGTGCTCGCCTACTTCCCGTGTCAGCTCTCCGCGTCGGCCGGGGCCGAGGGTGCCGTGCCTGCGGGGTGGCGCGTCACCGACGGCCTCGACGACCTGGCGTTGCAGCCCTACGGTCAACGGCTCCTCGACGAGCTGCTCGGCAGCATGCCCCGGCCGATCCAGGAGATCAGCGGTGGCGCGGAGGTCCTGCGGACGGCCGGGGAGGAGATCGACCCCGCGCTGGTGCCCAGCACCGAATCCGGGGCGTGGCAGGTGGTCTCGGCCCGGATCAGCCTCTGGAACGTCGACTGTGGTCTGCTGTGCGTCACGTACCAACTGCCGGACGGCATCGTCGGCGGCACCGGCGACGTGGTGGCCGAGGTCGCCCCGCCGGTGCAGCGGATGGTGCCCGCGGCGACGCGGCTCCTGCGTGCTGTCCTGCCGGCGCCGGACGGCGCGGACGAGGTCTTCGTCCTCTGGGCCAACACCACCTTCGCCGTCCGGGTGGACCCGGACTGCGATCCGGCGCGCCGACGTGCCATCGCCGAGCGGTTCACCCCGGACGGTGTGGACTGCACGCCCGACGGCATCCCCGATGGCGTGTTGCGGGTCGGCTCGCACACCACGGCCGTGGTCGGTGATTTCGGGTCGCGCCCGGCCCTGCTGTTGGCGCGGCTGACCGGGGTGCACCACGTCTGCTGGGCTGCGGCCCTACGCTACGACGCGGTGCTCTCGGCGGAGCTGTCCCAGATCGACCCCGGGCGTGGCGGCGTGTCGATGACTGCTCTCGAAGACCAGGCCAAGCGCATTCTCGGTGGCTACCACCGCATCCGTCTGTTCCGGCTCGGCTACTCGTCCGTGGAAGCGCACCTCGACGCGGCCGGCGGCACCGTCTGGAACGCGTTGGAACAGCAGTGGAAGTTCCGACTCGTGCTCAGCACGCTGGACGAGCGGCTCGACTTCGTCCGGACGCTGCACCAGCAACTGGTCGGTCGCCTCCAGGACCGGCGGTCCCGCCTGCTCAACGAGCTGGTGCTCGCCTTCACCTTCCTCAACATCTTCGCCATCGTGCTCGCCGCACTGACCTTCGTGGCGCTGCCGAGCCTCGACGTGGGGCTGCTGGCCTCGGCGATCGGGATCGTGATGCTGCTGGCGAACCTGACCGCGTACCTCGCGTTCCGTCGCCAGATGAACAACCCGGGTCGGGCCGGTGCGTGATCCGGCGGTCGTCCACGGGGGACGGTGACCGGGCGGCATCGCTGGCACACTGACGCCCATGGTCGACTGGTTTACGCAGGTCGAGATGGGCCCGGACGTCATCCGGGTCGCGGAGCCACACGTCAACGAACTCCTGTCGGCGAACCTCTGGTGGTTGTGCGGCGCCGACCGCGACATCGTCATCGACGCGGGGCTCGGCGTCGTCGCCCTGCGACAGGCGATCCCGGGCATGTTCGCGCGCGACCCGCTGGTTCTGCTCACCCACGCGCACCTCGACCACGTCGGCGGGGCGTCCGAGTTCACCGACCGGGCGGCCCACCGTGCCGAGGCGGAGGTGCTGGCGACGGGGGTGCCGGCGAGCCTGTACGGCGCGGAACTCTACGACAAACTCGGCATCGACGCGGCGGGGGAGCCGGTCCCGGACCTCCTGATCGATGTCCTGCCGGACCCGGGCTACGACCCGACGTCCTACCGCATCGAGCCCATGGCTGTGAGCCGTGTGCTCGACGACGGTGACCGGGTCGACCTGGGCGGGCGGGAGCTGACCGTGCTGCACCTCCCCGGTCACACGCCGGGCAGCATCGCCCTGTTCGAGGAGCGCACCGGCATCCTCTACTCCGGCGACGTCGTCTACGAGGGCTGGCTGATCGACACCCTGCCGAACTCCGACGTGGCGGCCTACCGGCGCAGCATGGAGTTCCTGGCCGACCTCGACGTGGCCGTCGTCCACCCCGGTCACGGGGACAGCTTCGACCGGACGCGCCTGCGCCAGTTGGCGCGGGCCTACCTCAAACGGACGGCGTAGCGCGCGGCAAGATCGGTAGCATCGCCGCCATGGCGACGAGGCTGGTGCAGATCAACATGAAGGCTCGGGACGAGGCGGCGCTCGGTGCCTTCTGGGCCGAGGTGCTCGACTGGGAGATGTCCCGGGAGGGGCCCGGCGTGGTCAACCTCGAACCGAAGGGCTTCAGCTATCCCGATCCGGTCGCCGTCTGCATCGACATCGTCGTGACCGACGAGCCCAAGACGGGCAAGAACCGCGTGCACCTCGACCTGGCCACCACCTCGGCGGCCCATAAGGCCGAGGTCGTCGCGCGTCTGCGGGACCTCGGCGCGACGCCCGTCGACGTGGGCCAGGGGGACGTGTCGTGGACCGTCCTGGCCGACCCGGACGGCAACGAGTTCTGCGTGCTGGACTGGCATGACCCGGACCAGGACACCGGCCCGATCGCCTCGGTGGTGGTGGACTGCGCGGACCCGAGGGCCATGGTTCGTTTCTGGGGCGAGGCGATGGACTGGACCGTGCACCGGGTGACCGACGACAGCGCGGTCCTGCGGTCGTCCCGGGGCGTGGGTCCGTACCTGCAGTTCCTGCGCACGCCCGACGTGAAGACCGGGTGGAACCGCGTCCACCTCGACCTGCGCCCGTACCCGGGTGACGACCTCGAGATCGAGGCGGCGCGATTGCGCGCTCTCGGCGCCACCGACATCGACCTCGGCGACAGCAGCATCCCGTGGAAGGTCTTCGCCGACCCGGAGGGCAACGAGTTCTGTCTCCTGACGCCGAGGTGATCCGCACGGCAGCACCGCGCGCCGATCGCCGTACCGATTGACTTTCGATAGGTAACGAGCGAAACTCGATGCATGTTTGTTGAACGTCGAGCGGTGTCCGCTCTCCGAGTGTTCCTCGTGGTGCTGTTCGGGGTCCTGGTCCTCTTCCAGACCCTCTCGCTGCCGGGGCAGTTCGCGCACATGGCGCAGGAGTCGCCGGAGGACGCGTACCTCCGGTGGCCGGCGACGATCGTGACGGTCTTCTGGGTGCTCTGCGTCCAGGTGGTGATCGTCGCGACGTGGCAGCTGCTCAGCCTGGTCAAGAACGACCGCATCTTCACCGAAGCGTCGCTGAAGTGGGTGGACGCCATCGTCTGGGCCATCGCCGCCGCGTGGGTGGTGCTGGTGGGCGTCTTCCTCTACGTGGGGTTCAACGCGAACGACCCCGGGCTGCCGCTCCTGCTGTTCCTGCTGACGGTGGGCGTCACCGTGCTGGGGCTGCTCATGGTGGTCATGCGCGCCCTGCTGCGGCAGGCCACCACGCTGCGGACCGACATGGAAGCGGTGATCTGATGCCCATCGTCGTCCGGATCGACGTCGAGCTGGCCAAGCGCAAGATGAGCGTCGGCGAGTTCGCCGAGCGCGTCGGGCTCACCCCGGCGAACGTGGCGGTGCTCAAGAACGGCCGGGCCAAGGCCGTCCGCTTCAGCACCCTCGAAGCGATGTGCCGGGTGCTCGAATGCCAGCCCGGCGACCTGCTCGAATGGATCGAGGAGGAGACCCCATGAGGTACGTCGTCGCCATCGCGGCCGTCGCCCTCGGCGTCGCCGCCGTCGTGTACGGAGGGGCCGACGACTCGCCGGGCCTCCAGCTCATCGGCGCACTGCTCGTCGTGGGCGCGATCGCCTTCGCCGTACGGACCGCCCGACGCGGCAGGTGACCGGCTTCCGACCGTCCTGGTAATAACGATCATGTAACGGGCGCGAACCTTTCCCCGTAGGTGACCTGTCTTGAAGGTCGTCGGCCCGCCAGGGCCAGGGGAGGCGTCGGATGAAGCTGGTGTGGAGGCGGGCCCGCGAGGCGCGGGGACTGCTGGTTGCCGCGGTGCTCGCCGCCTTGGTCGCCGTGGCGTTGGTCACCGGCCTGTCGGACTACAACCGACGCGCGGTGGACGCCGGACAGCGCGCGTTGGTCGCCGCGTCACCGGTCGAGGAACGCGGCCTGTTGATCACCGGCTCCGGTGGCCGCGACGCCGCCGAGTTCGCCAAGCGCGACGGGGCGGCGCGGGCGCAGTTCGCCGACGGGCTCGCCGGGGTTCCGGTCGCCGTCTCCGCCGCGCGGTACGGCACCGGCCGGGAACTGACCGGCGATCTCGGCTCGGTGCCGCGCAGCGGCGACGATCCGATCTTCGCCAACCTGGCCAGCCTCGACGGCCTGACCGCGCACGCCGAGCTGACGAACGGAGCGTGGCCCCGCCCCGGCGCGACGCCGCCCCAGGTGAGCCTGCCGGAGCGGGTCGCCACGACACTCGGCCTGACCGTCGGCGAACGGATCCCGCTGCGGGACCGCGCCACCGAGAAGGCCAGCACCCTCGTGCTCGCCGGCACCTGGCGTCCCCGTGACCCGGGCGAGGCGTACTGGCTGCTGGCACCCGGTGTGGGTACGGGCAGCGTCGGCTCGGCAACCTCGTACGGACCGTTCGCGCTGGACCCGGCCGACTTCACGACCCTCTTTCCGGGCTCGGTGACGGCGTCCTGGCTGGCCGAACCGGACCTCGGCGGCGTCGACACCGCCGACCTGCCCGCCGTTCGGGCCGCCGCGAGCGCGGCCGCGGACGCGGTGCCCGAAGCCGCCGAACTGGGCAGCTCGGCGCAGGTCGCGACGAAGATCGACCGGCTGCTGGACCGGATCGCCCGGGCCGACCTGGTGGGTCGCTCCGCGCTGGCCACCCCGCTGCTGCTCATCCTGGTGCTCGGCGGGTACACGCTGGTGCTGGTCGCCGCGCTGCTGCACGAGGACCGTCGTCCGCAGACCGCGCTGCTGCGCGCCCGGGGCGCCGCCCGCGGCCAACTCGCCGGCCTGGCCGCCCGGGAGGCGACCCTGGTGGTGGCGCCGGCCGCCCTGCTCGGGCCGGTGATCGCCGCCGAGGCGCTGCGGTTCGTCCGGCCCGGCGGCGCGGCCGAACTCTCCACCGCCGGCGGTAGCACCACCCTGATCTGGGCCGCGGCCGCCGCGACGGCGGCCGGCTGCCTGGTCGCCATGGTCGCCCCGACACTGCGGGGCGCCGGCACGTACGTCGCCGACATGGCCGCCCGGTCCCGGCCGAACCGGTCGGCGAGCATCCAGCGCGCGAGCGTCGACCTGGTGCTCGTCGCGCTCGCCGTGCTCGCCTGGGTGCAGCTCCGCCGGTACGCCTCACCGCTCGCCGGCTCGAACGGCCGCCTCGGCCTGGACCCGCTCCTGGTCGCCGCCCCGACCCTCGGCGTGCTGGCCGGCGCCGTGCTGGCACTGCGGGTGCTCCCGCCGCTCACCCGGTTCGCCGAACGGTTCGTGGACCGGCGGCCGTGGACCGCCACCATGCTCGGCATGTGGCAGGCCGGCCGGCGTCCCCACGCCGGGCCGGTGCTGCTGCTCGCCCTCGCCGTCGGCGGCAGCACGCTCGCCTGGTCCCTGGTCAGCACCGGCGAACGCTCCCAGGTCGAGCAGGCCGGCCACACGGTCGGCGCGGACCTGCGGGTGACCGAGCGCGGCGGCGCCGCCCCGATGACCCGGGCCGGCGAGCTCGCCGCGCTGCCGGGCGTACGCCAGGCGCTGCCGGTCTGGCGCGACGAGGTGCGGGTCGGCCGCGGTGACCTGCCCGTCACCGTGATCGGCTTCGACACGGCCGGCGCGCCGGGCGTCGTCCGGCTCGCCGACCGGCTCAGCGACGAGCCGGTGTCGACGCAGTACCAGCGGATGACCGCCGCCCGGGGCGCACCCGCCGGCCTCGACCTGCCCGCCGGCACCCGCGCGATCACCGGTACGGCCCGCACCCCCGTGAACCAGGCCGTCCGGCCGCTGAAGATCGCCGTGTCGCTGCTGGTCACCAGCAGCGACGGGTCGGCCTTCCGGCTGCCGGCCGTCAACGGCACCAGCGACGGAGCGGCCGCCCCGTTCACCGTGCGGCTACCGGACGTGGGTGGCGCGCGACTGCGGCTGGCCGGCTTCGAGGCCGACGGCGGAAGGGACGCCGGGAACTCGTACCGGCTCCAGGTGGACGGACTGACCGTGGTGGGCGCGGACGGTGCCAGGAAGCCGGCCGAGCTGACCGGGGCCTGGAACGCCATCGCCGGCGGTAACCCGCCCGGCCCGGCGCGGTCCAGCGCGCGGGGCGTCGTCGCCGACTATCCGGTGGACTCGGTCTCCGGCGCACAGTACGGCTTCTACCCGCCCACCCGGTTCGCCATCGTGCCCGCCGGGCAGATCGCGCCCGTACCGGTCCTCATGACGCCCGGGGTACGCGACGCGATGAGCCTGCACACCGGCGACACCTTCGACCTGCCCCTCGCCGGCGCGTCCGTGCCGGCCCGGCTGATCGGTGAGCTGGAGTCGGTACCGACCACCTCGGGCGAGGGCGTACTGCTCGACCTGCCCGCGGCGGTCGAGGCGCTGGTCCGCGGTGGAAACGTCCGCAGCACACCCGAGTGGTGGATCGGCGCCGACGACCCGGCGGCCGCCACCCGCGCCGCCGGTGAACTGACCGGCGTCACCGTCCTCGACCGGCGGGCCGAGATCGAGGCCGCCGCCGACGACCCGTACTGGCGGGGTTCCCGCACCGGGATGCTCGCCGCCGCGCTCGGCACGGTGCTGCTCGCCCTGGTCGGCCTCATGGTCGACGTGTGGGCCACCGCCCGGCGTCGGCTGAGCGAGTTCGCCGTGCTGAACACCCTCGGCGCGACGCCCCGGCTGCTGGCCCGGGCGCTGCTGGCCGAACAGACCTTCCTGGCCGGTATCGGCGTCGGCGTCGGACTGCTGCTCGGCGCCGCGGTCGGGGCCACCATGGCCCCGCTGGTCATCCTCACCCCGGCCGCCGGCCGACCGGTGCCCCCGGCGGCGTTCGCGCTGCCCTGGGTGCCCATCGGCCTGACCGCGGTCGGCCTGCTGCTGGCGGCGCTCGCCTTCAGCGCGTTCATCGCCACCGGCATCCGTCAGCGGGTGGCGGCGGTGCAGCTGCGAATCGGGGGAGAACGATGAGCGTCGGTGCGGCCGCCCGCCGGGTCCGGGCGTACGGCGGGCAGTTCCTGCTTCTGGCGGTGCTGACCCTGGTGGTCACGCTGCTGGTCAGCGGGGTGCCCCGACTGGTCAACCGGACCGCCGAAGAGGGTCTACGGGCGCAGCTCAACAGCGAGTCGGCTGACCGTCGGGATCTCAACTACGCCACGGGGGAGGTCGACACCGCCGCCGCGCCGGTCATGCCCGGAGCCCGCAAGCAGTTCGACACCCTGGTCGATCAGATGCCACCGCAGGTGCGCTCCGCCATCACCGACCGCTGGTTCAGCGTGGACACCGTCCCCAACCGGGTGGTCGGCCCCGATCTCAAGGCCCGCAACCTGCTGGTGAACCTCGGTCTGCGCGCCATGCCCGGCATCCAGGAGGAGAGCACCCTCGTCGAGGGCGCCTGGCCGAACGAAACCTTCGTCACCGGCCGCCCCATCGAGGTGGCCCTCGACGCGGACGTGGCGCGCAAGCTGAACCTGCGCGTCGGTAGCCGGCTGAGCCTCGGTCGGCCCGACGACGCCACCGTCAAGCCGGCACCCATGCTGGTGGTCGGGCTGTTCCGACCCGTCGACCGCGCGGACGGTGCCTGGGGCGGGCTGCCGCAGGTGCTCCAGGTCGTCGAACCGGAGGGCGACGGCGAACCCCTCATCGCCGTCGGCGTGGTCGCTCCGGTGGTCCTCGACAAGGGGGCAGCGAGTGGCTGGCTGGTCCGGACACAGTGGCGTTACCGGCTCGGCGTGGACCGGCTCGACGCGCGCCAGCTCGACCAGACGATCGAGGGCCTGCAACAGGTGCAGCGCACCGTGCCGCCCGGTCTCACGTTGACGCAGGCGGTCGACATCCCGCTGCGCGCGTTCGCCGCCCAGGTGAACTCCGCCCGGACCCTGCTAGCTGTGGTCGGCGCGGGACTCCTGGCCACCCTCGCCGGGCTCATCCTGCTCGCGGCGGCCCTGTCCATCCGTCGACGCCGCTCGGAGTTCGCGCTGATCCGCGCCCGTGGTGGCGCGGCCACCGCCGGCGCGCGCCGCAGCCTCGCCGAGTCACTGCTGGTGGTGCCGGTTGCGGCGGCGCTGGGCTGGTGGCTGGGCACCCTGTTCCCCGGTACGCCCGATGCGACCGCGCCCTACGCGGCCGTGGCGACCCTGCTGGTGACCCTGGCCCTGCCACTGGCCACGTTGACGGTGCGGGGCGTCGGCGCGGCCCGGCGGGACCTGGTCCGGATGCGTCCGTCGACCCGCCGGCTGACCGTCGAGGTCTTCCTGCTGCTGCTGGCCGGGCTGGCCGCCGTGCTGCTGCGCCGGCGCGGGCTCACCCTCGGCGAGGTCGACCCGCTGCTCGTGTCGGTGCCGGTGCTGCTCGCGGTCGCCGCGGCGGTGCTCGCGCTGCGCGCGTACCCCTGGCCCTTGTTGCTGGTCAGTCGGTTCGCCGCGCGGACCCGCGGCAGCGTGGCCTTCCTCGGCACCGCGCGGGCCGGTCGTTCGACGGTCGCCGCGCCGCTGGTCGTCGTGGTGCTGGCGATCGGCACGGCGGCCTTCTGCGCGGTCGTCGCCGCCGGCGTCGACGCGAGCCGGGGCCGGGCCGCCGAGCGGGTCGTCCCCGCCGACGCGCTGATCCGGGGCGAACGCTTCGCCCCGGACACGGTCGACGCGCTGAACGGTCTGCCCGGCGTCCGGGCCACCACGCCGGTGCTGATCGAACGGGACCAGCGGCTGGCGACCGACGAGGTCGGCACCGATGCGCGGATCGGCCAGACCATGGTGCTGCTGGTCGACGGTCCCGGTCTGGCCCGGGTGACGAACGAGTCCGGGGTGGACGTGACGGTGCCGGACGCGCTGCGCACGGCCCAGGCCGTACCGGGGGCGCTGCCCGCGATCGTGTCGCCGGCCGTCGCCGCCGACCTGGCACGGGCGGACCTGCGGGATTCGGCCTTCGTCTCGGTGCAGGGCCAGCGGTACGAGTTCCGGGTGGCCGGCACGCAGGACAGCTTCCCCGTGCTGCCGGCGGACACCGACCGGTTCGTCATCCTGCCCTGGCAGGCGCTGCCGCCACGGGCCACCACACCGGCGCCGACCAGCCTGCTCGTCGCCGGCGACCAGCTCGACGCGGAGGCGCTGCGGCAGGCCGGTGACCAGGGTCAACTGCGCTTCCAGCAGCAGGGGGCGGTCACCGGCCGGGAACGGCCGCTGGGGGTCACCGTCGACACCCGAGCGGGCGTACGGCACCAGCTCGGCGACGGCGGCGCGAACGGTGTGCTGGCCTTCGGGTTCGTGGGCGGTGCCGTCGGCGGCACCGTGCTCGGCCTGCTGGCCATCGCGTTCACCGTGCTGGCGGGCGCGCGGGCCCGGGGGCAGGTGCTGTCCCGGCTCCGCACCCTCGGCCTGTCCCGCCGGCAGTGGCGTGGACTGCTGCTGGTCGAGCTGACCCCGCTGGTGGGGATGTCGGTGCTGACCGGGGCGCTGGTCGGCGCGGTGCTCCCGCTGGTGCTCAACCCGGTGCTCGGCCTGACGGCGTTCACCGGCGGCGTGCCGGTCCGGGTGGCGTTCGAACGCGGGCTGGTCGTCGCGGTGGTCGCGCTCGGCGCGGTCGCCCTCGGCTTCGCGGTCGTCGTCGAGGCCTTGAACAACCGCCGGCTGCGCCTCGGTGAGGTGCTCCGGCTCGGAGAGGAGAGCTGAGATGACCGCTACCGCCCAGAGTGCCCCCGGGCCCGACCTGGCGTCCCTGCAACAGCGGGCCGCGCAACGCGCCGCCGAGCGGGCCGGCGGGCAGGACCGCCTGCGGGGACACATCGTCTGTGACGGCCTGGTGCGCATCTTCAAGACCGAGGGGGTGGAGGTGGTCGCCCTCCAGGGGCTCGACCTGGTGATCGACCGGGGTGAGCTGGTGGCGATCGTCGGTGCGTCCGGCTCGGGCAAGTCGACCCTGCTCAACATCCTCTCCGGCCTGGACACGCCGACCGCCGGCATCGCCCGGGTGGCCGACTACGACCTGCTCTCGCTCTCGGCGAAGCGCCGGCTGAGCTACCGGCGGCAGCTGGTCGGGTTCGTCTGGCAGCAGACCGGCCGTAACCTGCTGCCGTACCTCAGCGCGGTGGAGAACGTCGAACTGCCGATGCAGTTGGCCGGCAAGCGTTCCGGGCGGGCCCGCCGGGAACGGGCGCGGGAACTGCTCGACCTGGTCGGCGTCGGCTACGGCGCGGACCGGCGGCCGGGTCAGCTCAGCGGCGGCGAGCAGCAGCGGGTCGCGGTGGCGGTGGCGGTGGCCAACGATCCGGAGGTGCTCTTCGCCGACGAGCCGACCGGTGAGCTGGACGAGGCCACCGGCGCCGAGGTCTTCGAGGCACTGCGCACCATCAACGCCGAGCTGGGCGTGACCATCGTGGTCGTCACCCACGACCACGCCGTTGCCACGCAGGTCCGCCGGACCGTCGCGATCCGCGACGGTCGAACCGCTTCCGAGGTACGGCGGACCGCGCGGGTCGGTGCCGACGGCAACACCGAACTGGTCAGCGAGGAGTACGCGGTGCTGGACCGCAACGGCCGGATGCAACTGCCGGCCGCGTTCGTCGACGCGCTGTCGCTGAAGGAGCGGGTCCGGCTCGATCTGGAGCCCGACCATGTGCAGGTACGGCCCGGTGACCGGGTCTCGGAGGAGCGGGAGGCACGGGCGTGAACCAGCAGGACATGGCGGTCGCGGGAGCGGCATCGACGGTTGGTGGGCCGGGTGCGCCGCCCGTCGAGGTGGTCCGGGTCAGCGGGGTGAGCCGTACCTTCGGCCGTGGTGAGCACGCCGTGCAGGCGGTGCGGGACGTCTCGTTCACCGCCGACCGCGGTGAGCTGGTCGCCATCCGGGGTCGCTCCGGGGCCGGCAAGACCACGCTGCTGAACCTGGTCGGCGGGCTGGACCGGCCGGACAGCGGCCAGGTCGTGGTGGCCGGGCACGACGTCAGCTCGGCCGGGGAGGCCGAGCTGCTGCGGCTGCGCCGCGGCACGGTGGGGTTCGTTTTCCAGACCTTCGGGCTGGTGCCGATCCTCTCCGCCGCCGAGAACGTGGGTGTGCCGTTGCGGTTGGCGCAGGTCCCGGCAGCCGAGCGCGAGGAGCGCGTCGCGGTGCTGCTGGAGCTGGTCGGTCTGGGCGGGCACGCGGCCCAGCGTCCGTACGAGCTCTCCGGAGGCCAGCAGCAGCGGGTCGCCGTGGCCCGCGCGCTCGCCAACGAACCCGACCTGCTCATCGCCGACGAACCCACCGGTCAGCTCGACTCGGAGACGGGCCGCTCCATCATGGACCTGCTTCGCGCGGTGGTGCACGCCCGGGGCATGACGGCCCTGGTCGCCACGCACGACCCGGCTCTGATCGACCTCGCCGACCGGGTCCTCGTCCTGCGCGACGGGCGCCTGGTCGACGGCTGACCAGCGCCCGCCGCCTGCGCTGGCCCGTGGCCTGTGCGGGCGGCGGCTGGTGGGCGGCGGCTGGTGGGTGGGCGGCGGCTGGTGGGCGGCGGCCTGTGGTTGGTGGGCAGCGGAGGGCCGGTGGCTCGCGGACGGCCGCCTGTGGGCGGGGCCGTCAACCCGGTCACGGAGGACTACCAGGTCTGTTCGCTTCCTGTCGAGCTGCCCCAGATGCGGGGCGCCCTCGGTGGCGGCCGGTGCCGTCCCGGGGGTTGGGTCAGCGGGTGCTGTGCCAGTGGGTGCTGTGCCAGTGGGTGCCGTTGTGAGCGGTTGGCGTGGGCGGGCCTCGCGCCCGGCCGATGGCGTGGTTCGCCGTGCCCCAGATCTGGGGCAGCTCGACAGGGCGTCGACGATGCGGTCGGTGGCCCGGCGGGCCGCGCCGGGCGTGCAGTGGCAACCTGGGACCCGAGCCGCCGGTCACTCGTCAGGGGCCGCCGCCCTGCCGGCGCTACCGACGGGCCGGCAGGGCGGCGGGCGGCCTGGCGTCTCGGGCAGGTAAGAGCGGAAGCCCGGTCAGAGCGGGAGCTTCATGCCCTCGTGGCTGGCCTTGAAGCCGAGGCTCAGGTAGAAGCGGTGCGCGTCGGCGCGGGACTTGTCGGTGGTGAGCTGGACCAGGGCGCAGCCCCGCTGCCGGGCCTGGTCGATCGCCCAGACCATCAGCTCCCGGCCGAGGCCCTGGCCGCGCCGGTCGGAGCGTACCCGGACCGACTCGATCAGCGAGCGCTCGGCGCCGTGCCGACCCAGCCCCGGGATGTAGGTGATCTGGAGGCAGCCGACCAGCTCGCCGTCCTGCTCGGCGACGATCAGGAAGTTCCGCGAATCGGCGCTGATGTCGGCGAACGCCCGCTCGTAGGCCTCGTCGACCTGGGTGAAGTCACGGGCCTTGCCCAGGACGTCGTCGGCGAGCAGGGCGATGACGGCGGGCAGGTCCGCCCGGACCGCCTCCCGGAAGATCATGTCACTCATGCCGGTCAGCCTGGCACAACGTCACTTGGCCGGGCAGCGTAGCCCCTGCGCGGGCACGGTGAGGTCAAGCAGGTACGCGTCGACGGCCCGCGTGATGCAGGAGGTCTGCGGGTACGCGGTGTGCCCCTCGCCCTCCCAGGTGAGCACCCGGCCCACGCCCAGCATCGAGGCGAGACGGCCGGTCTGCTCGTACGGAGTTGCCGGGTCGCCGGTCGTGCCGACCACCACGATGGGCGGCGCGCCGTTGGCCCGACCGGTCGGGTACGGGTCCCGGTCGCCCGGCCACTCGACGCAGCTGAGCATGCCGACGGCGAGCGCCGGGCCGAACAGCGGGTACTTCGTGCGCCACTGCGACTGCAACTGGCGGATCTGCTCGCGGCTCGGCTTCTCGGTCTCGTCGGCGCAGTTGATGGCGAGGTTGGCGTCGAAGAGGTTCGAGTAGTGCCCGTCGCTCTCCCGTCCGGCGTACGAGTCGGCGAGCCGGAACACGTCCTTCGGGTCGCCCTCGGCCAGCCGGTCGATGGCGCGCGCCAACTCCTGCCAGCCCGACTCGGTGTAGAGAGACGAGATCACCGCGTAGAAGACCCAGCCCGCGGTGGCCTCCCGGCCGTCGTCGCCCCGCACCGGGGAGACGTTCGCCTTGTCGATGGCCGAGGTCACGGCGGCGCGGGCGTCCGGAGCGATCGGGCAGCGCGCGGCGTTGGCGGCACACCAGCGGGTGAAGTTGTCGAACGCGCGCTCGAAGCCGCGGGCCTGGCTCTCCGAGCCGGCGATCAACCGCTGCTGCGGGTCGACCGCGCCGTCGAGCACCAGCGCGCGTACCCGCTGCGGGTAGAGCTGGGCGTAGATGGCGCCGAGCAGCGTGCCGTAGGAGTAACCCAGGTAGGTCAGCTTGTCGTCGCCGACGGCGGCGCGGACCGCGTCCATGTCCCGGGCGGCCTGCTCGCTGCCGTACAGCGGCAACTGGTCTCCGTAACGGTCCCCGCAACCCCGCCCGATCCGCTGGCTCAGCCCGGCGAACCCGTCGAACGACGCCTGGCTCTGCGGATCCGGGTCGTAGCCGAAGCTCGCGTCCAGGTCGGCGTCGGAGATGCACTTGACCGGACTGGACCGGGAGACACCGCGCGGGTCGAAGCCGACGATGTCGAAGCGCTCGGTGACCGAGGTGGGCAGTCCGCCGAACTGGGTGCCGAACGAGAGGTAGACGGCGGTGTCCACACCGGAGCCGCCCGGACCGCCGGGGTTGACCACCAGCGAGCCGATGCGATCGTGTTGCCGGGTGGACCGGGCCCGCAGCAGCGCGATCTCGAAGGTCTGGCCGACGCCCGGCCCGGTGGTCGCCCCGCTGCCGGTGCCCCAGTCGCGGGGCACGGCGATCCGCGCGCACTCGTAGCGCATGTCCGGCGCGCCCCGCCCCACCAGATCCTCGGCCACCTCGGGACAGGGCCGCCAGGTGGCCGACGAGCCGGCCGGGGCAGCCTCCCCCTGCACCTCGGTGCGCGGCGCGAACGCCGGCAGCGTGCAGCCGGCGGTGAGCAGGGCGGCCACGGCGAACGCGACGAGGCGGTGACGGACCCGGCGACCGGGTGCCATCCGAGGGTGGTCGGCGGTGCGGCTCACGTGATCCTCCGGTCTCGGGTCGACGGTCAGGCTACGCCGGACCGCTGGCGGCCCGATCCAGGGTGACCGTCGGGTCGCCGCGCAGCACCTGGTCCACGTCGAAACGGATCGGACGGTCGAGCTGGTCGTAGCGGCAGGAGCGGGGATCGCGGTCGGGTCGCCACCGGACGAACTGGGCGGTGTGCCGGAAGCGGTCACCCTCCATCGCGTCGTAGCCCACCTCGACGACCAGCTCCGGGCGCAGCGGCTCCCACTCCAGGTTCTTCGTGCCGGTCCACCGGCTCACCCCGCCCGGGATGCGCTGGCCGCGTTCGTGGTCGCCGTGCACCCACGGGTGCTCGCCGCCGGTGTCCCGGTAGGGAGCCAACTCCTCCAGCAGCTCGGCGCGGCGGGCCATGCTGAACGACGCGCTCACCCCGACGTGGTGCAGGACGCCCGCGTCGTCGTACAGGCCGAGCAGCAGCGAGCCCACCACCGGACCGGACTTGTGCCAGCGGAAGCCGGCCACCACCGCGTCCGCGGTGCGGGCGTGCTTGACCTTGAACATCAGCCGCTTGCCCGGCTCGTACGGCAGGTCGGCCGGCTTGACGATCAGCCCGTCCAGCCCCGCGCCCTCGAAGACGTCGAACCACCGGCGTGCGGTCTCCGGGTCGGTGGTGACCTGGGTGACGTGCACCGGCGGACGCACGTCGGCCAGCGCCTCGACCAGGCGTTCCCGGCGGCGCGGGTACGGCTGGTCGAGCAGCGCCTCGTCACCGAGGGCCAGCAGGTCGAAGGCGACGAAATCGGCGGGCGTGGTCTCGGCCAGCAGCTTCACCCGCGACGCCGCCGGGTGGATGCGCTGGGCCAGCAGCTCGAAGTCCAGCCGTGGCTGGCCGGACGGCCCGTCCCGCCGGATCACGATCAGCTCGCCGTCGACCGCGCACCGCTCGGGCAGCTGCCGGAGGGCCTGCTCCACCACCTCGGGGAAGTAGCGGGTCATCGACTTGCCGCCCCGGCTGGCCAGCTCGACCTCGTCGCCGTCCCGGAACACGATGCACCGGAACCCGTCCCACTTGGGCTCGTACGTCACACCGGGCGTGGTGGGCAGCTTGGCGACGCTCTTGGCCAGCATCGGCTCGACCGGAGGGTTGATCGGCAGGTCCACGGCGACCAGTCAATCAGACCGCACCGACAGTCGTGAGGCAGATCACCGCCGGTGCGGTGGCGGCGTGTCCGCCCGTGCGCCCCTCGTCCCGCCCGGGCGAATCAAATAACCGCAGGTCAGAGCTAGTTTCGCGGGATGGCCGAGTGGGTCTGTGACTGCTGCGGACGGTGGCGGGTGAGCGTCGAGCTGATCCGGGGTCGCTACCGCTACCGGCTGACCCGTCGATATCCGCAACGGTTCGGTGGCGGCCGGGACGTGCTCGGCGAGGTCGCCACGGTGCCCGAGCTGGAAGAGCTGCTGCGTCGGCGTACCCCGTTGAGCCTGGCCGACCTGCGCGAAGCCGCCTGATACGACGCGGCCGGCGGACCCACGGCCCGATCGATGATCGGACCGGCCGGTGGATGCCGCAGTCACCCTCCGCAGGGCAGCGTCGTCGGCAGCAGGTGGCGGCGCCGGACGGCGCCGCCGGGGAAGGGGACGCGATGCGGTTCGAAGCGGACACGGAGATCGACGCGGACGCCGAGCGGGTCTGGGCGGTGCTTGTCGACGTTCAGCGGTGGCCGGAGTGGACGGCCTCGGTGACCCGGGCCGAGCGGGGTGAGCCGGGGCCCCTGGCGGTCGGCGCGACCGCCCGCCTGACCCAGCCGAAGCTGCGCCCGGCGGTGTGGCGGGTCGTCGAGCTGACCGAGGGGCGGGAATTCACCTGGGTCTCCGACGTCCCGGGCGTGCGCACCCGCGGCGAGCACCGGGTGCTGCCGTCGCCCGACGGACGTACCCGGGTCGAGGTGGCCGTCGACCAGTCCGGACCGCTCGCCGGGCTGATCGGCCGGCTGTACGGCGGCCTGCTGCGCCGCTACGTCAGGCTGGAGGCCGACGGGCTCAGGCGTCGCTGCGAGCCGTGACGGCCGGTTTCTCCAGCACCGCCAACGGCGTGCCGTTCGGATCCGGGCGGTGTGCCACGATCCGGTAGCCGTGCCGTTGGTACAGCGTGAGGTTGCGGGCGCTGTCCGCCCCGGTGAAGAGGGTGAAGCGGGCGGCGCGGCCGGCGCAGGCCTCCTCGATCGCGGCGAGCAACCGTGCCCCGACACCGTGGCCCTGCCGGTCGGGAGCGACCGACAGGCGGCCGACGTGCGCGGTGTCGCCGACCAGGTGGGCACGCACCGAGCCGATCAGCCGGTGCCCCGCCCGGGCGACGAGCACGATGGTCGGGCCGGCCAGCACGGCCGCGACCTCGTCCAGGGTCTCGGTCAGCGGCGGCAGGAACGGTTCGCCGTAGTGCTGCGCCTCGCTCAGGTACGCCGCACGCTGCACGGTGAGGATCTCGCCGGCGTCCGCGACGCCGGCGGGGACGATTGTCGCCTCGACGCTCATCGGGGCAGCACACCACAGCCGCCGCCGACACCGACCGGCGGCCCGGCCGCTGCCCGGCGGCCGGGAAGCTGTTTCAGAACCGGGCGAACGAGCGGATCGGGGCGCGCGGCCCGTACTTCGGCGCCTGGATGCCGGCGGCCTCCAGCAGCAGACACACCCGACCCCGGTGCCCCCGGAACGGCTCCAGCAGGGCCAGCATCCGCGCGTCGTCACCCCGGGGCTCACCGGCCAGCGCCCAGGCCACCGTGTTCGGGATGTGGAAGTCGCCGACGCTCACCGCGTCCGGGTCGCCGTAGGCGATCCGGACCACCTCGGCGGCGGTCCACGGGCCGATGCCCGCGATGGCGGTCAGCCGGCGGGTCGCCTCGGTCGCGTCGACGCACCGCTCCAGCCGGTCGGCGAGCGCGGCGGCCCGGCGCAGCGTGTCGGCCCGGCGCTGCTCCACGCCGAACGGGTGGAACACCCAGTACGGGGTGGCGGCCACCGCGGCGGCCTCGGGCGGCAGCAGCAGCGGCTGTAGCGGGCCGGGCGCCGGCTCGCGGAAGTGCCGCACGGTGGCCGCGTACGCCCGGTACGCCTCCTTGCCGGTGACCTTCTGCTCGAAGACCGCCCGCAGCAGCCGGGGGAAGACCTGCCCGGTGGTGGGCATGCGCAGTCCCCGGTGCTCCCGGGCCAGCCGGGCGACGAGCGGGTGCGCCGCCGCCAGCTCGGCGAAGCCGGTCAGGTCGTCGTGCAGCCCGGCGATCCGGTCGGCGCGCTCCACGACGTGCTCGGCGCCCGGGCCGTACCCCTCGGCGAGCAGATCGCCGCCCGCCGGCCGCAGCGCGAGGGTTGCCGGACCGTGCGGGGTGCGGGTCGCCCACCAGAAGGTGCCGGCGGCGATGCGCGCGCACGGGTCGTACGGGCTGAAGGTCAGCGCGCGGACCGACGCGGCCAGCCGGTAGCCGACCGGCGGGTGCAGCACCCGGGTCGCGGCGGGTTCGGTCTCGGTCACCCTGCCACTCTGCCAGGTGACGCGGCGGTGCCGGTCGTCGCCGTCGGCCGGAATGCTCCGGGTACGGCGGTGGCCGGTCGCGCCCTCTGCGGCTGCGACCGGCCACCGTGCCGTGGCGGTGTCGGGATCAGTAGGAGTAGCCCGAGCCGCCCGCGTCGCTGGACCCGCTGTCGGCCGGCGGCGCGACGGCCTTCGGCGTCGAGGTGGGCAGGCAGGTCAGGTTCTTCTTGCCGTTCTGGTCGACCACGAACCAGGTGCCGCCGACGGCCTGACCCTTCCACTGGCCGGGCTTCTTGTCGCCGATGTACCGGTAGACCGGCCAGCCGCCGATGGTGAGCTGACGGGTGCCGTCCTGGCGGGTGACGCTGCCGACCTTGTCGTCGGAGAGGCCGGTGAGCTGGGGGTTCCCGTCGGTCAGCGCGGGCGGCCAGACCTGCGCGCACTTGTCGACGCAGTTCGACGCGGGCGGGTCGGCGGTGTCCTTGTCGAAGCGGTACAGGACCCAACCGTCCTGGTCCGTCACGACGTTGCCCATCCGGGCGATCTTCTTGCCGATCAACTGCTCGGTCAGGTCGACGTCCGCGGGCGGCGGCGCGTCGGCGACCGGCGCCTCCGCGGATGCCGACGCCTCGGGCTCCGCCGACGCGGTGGGCTCGGCCGCGGCGACGGCGACCGGCTCGGCCGCGCTCGAGTTCGCCCCGTCGTAACCCGCGGGAGCGCAGGCCGTTAGTGCGACCATCGCGCTCGCGACGATGACGGTCCGCTTCATCTGTGCCACGTGCCCTCCTCATTCTTGGCAGTTCACCCATAGGTACGGCGGGCGGGCTGTCAAGGTTGAAGAAGTAACAGTGGTCAATTTCACGAGTTTTGATTGAACCGAACCCGGCGATCATCCGTATCGCCCGACACGGGCGCTCGGGCAGAAAAACGAATCGACGCCGGCCATTTGGCAATGACCGGCGTCGACGATGGTACGCGACCCTACATGGGCACCGTGACCAGCGGACTCGCCACCCCGTTACGGTCGACCGACTGCACCTGGAGCTGCTTGATGTCACTCGTCAACGCGGACGTCGACGCGCTCAGCTCAAGACCCTGCGGGCGACTGTTCGTCCCGTAGCCACCGTCCGGCACCGACCAGGTCGAAATCACCTCCGTGGTGGAGTTCTTGCGTACCACCACCAGTCGGCAGGTACGCGGGCCGGGCAGTTTCCGCAGACTGAAGTTGATGCGGGTGCCGTACTCCCGCTCGATGAGGAACATGGTCGTCTGGACGCCGGTCGTCGGATCGGTGGCGTCGACCTGGTCGCCCTCCTCCTCGGTGCCGCCGACACCCGGACCGCTCGGCGGCGCGGTCGGCGCGCTCGTCGGCGGGTCGTTGACGCCGGCGGTCGCCGTCGGCTCGGCGAGCGTCCCCGGCGCCTCGTTGCCGGCCACGCTCACAAAGCCGTAACCCGTCAACCCGCCGAAGACCACCACCGCCGCGGCGGTCGCGAGCATCTGACGAAACCTGGTCCGTCGCCGGTCGGCCCGGACCGCGACCAATGTCCGGTCCAGCAGCGCCGGATCGGTGGCGGTCTGCTCCAGGGCCATCATCGTCTCGCCGTCGATGCCGGAGAGCAGGCCCACCACCGGCACCATCGTCTCCAACTCGGCCGCGCACGCCCAGCACGCGGCGAGATGCTCCTCGAACCGCTCGGTGTCCTGCTCGTCGAGCACGCCGAGCGCGTACGCGGCGACGTCCATATGGTCTGGCCGGCTCATTCTGTCACCCCCCGCTCCTGCAGAGCCGTGCGCAACGCGCGCAGCGCGTAGTAGACCCGCGACTTGGCGGTGCCCAACGGAAGCCCCAACTCCTCGGCCGCCTCCGGCACCGTCCGCCCCCGGAAGTACGTCGAGATCAGGATCTCCCGGTGCGACTGACTCAGCGTACGCAGCGCGTCCGCCACCGTCATCGTGCGCAGCACCCGGTCGGTGCTGTCCGCCTCGGCGAACGCGGTCAGGTCCCGGTCGTACGTCTCCGGCGGCCGGGCTTCCTGGCTGCGGTGCTCGTCGATGGCGATCCGACGCGCCACCGTGACCAGCCACGGCCGCAGCGAACCCTGCCCCTGCGCACCGAGGCGGTGCGCGTTGCGCCAGGCCCGCAGCAGCGTCTCCTGGACGATGTCCTCCGCGCGCTGCCGGTCCCCCCCGGTGAGCCGCATGACGAACATCAGCAACGGGCCGGCGTGCTCGGCGTAGAGCAGCCGGATCAACTGGTCGGAGTGGCTGGCCTCGGTTGTCGTCGCCTGGTGGCGCCCGGGCGCCGGTCGGGGCGTCACCGGACCATTTTGGCGAGACGTGGCGCGGGCGTCGACCCCCCGGGCAGACGAGGTCGACCTCGACGACGAGCGCGCGGACAACCAGTCCGCGCGAACCGCGTCGCCATGCCAACCGGCCGCCACCGCATGCATGCAGACCTCCGGGATGTCCGTGACCAACGCCGCCCCCACAAGGCGGGCCGCCCGGTGGTACGCAGCGACGCGCCGAGCGGATCAACGAACCCCGAAAAAATTTGCGGCGACCCGCGCGCGGTCCCCTGTGGCGGTCAGCGGCGGACGGAGAACAGCCCCGGCGGTGGCGGATCCGAGCCGGTGGCATCCGCGTCGCGCACCACCGCCGCCCCGCCGGCGAAGCGGTCCAACTCGTCACCGGCCACCACCCGGCCGGGAAACCAGTCGCCGGCCGCCCGCCGGGTCAGCGCGGGCACCGGGGGCACGGTCCGCCCGGCGACCAGCACCAGATTGCCGTACCGGCGACCGCGCAGCACCCCCGCGTCGCCGACCAGGCAGGCCTGGGGCAGCACCGAACGCACCGTGGCGACCTGGCTGCGCGCGTACCGCAGCGGCGGGCCGTCGGCCAGGTTCGCCAACATCCAGCCGGCCGGCCGGAGCACCCGGGCCACCTCGGCGGCGTACTCCACCGACGTCAGGTGCGCCGGGGTGCGGGCGCCGGCGAAGACATCGGCGACCACCACGTCGTAGCTGGCGTCCCGCGTCGAGGCCAGCACGGCCCGGGCGTCCTGCACGCGGACCCGCAGCCGGGCGTCCGCCGGCCAGGGCAGCACCCGACGCACCAGCTCCACCAGGGCGCCGTCCACCTCGGACACCCGTTGGGTCGAGCCGGGCCGGGTCGCCGACACGTACCGGGGCAGGGTCAGCGCACCGCCGCCCAGGTGCAGCACCCGCAGCGGCTCGCCCGGGGGCGCGACCAGGTCCAGCGCCGCGGCCAGCCGTCGGACGTACTCGAACTCCAGGTGCGTGGGGTCGCCCAGGTCGACGTGCGACTGCGGAGCGCCGTCCAGCAGCAACGTCCACGAGCCGGGCCGGTCCGGGGACGGCACCAGCTCGGCCAGACCGGTGTCCACCTGCTCGACCACCCGGTCACCCGCTCGTTTGCGCCCCACTGCGACCCGCCCGCTCAGCGACCGACGCGCGCCGCGGCGGTCAACGCGCGGTGCAGCAGCCGGGAGTCGCCGAGCAGCGCGCGCAGGCGGCGCTCCAGACCGGCGATCGGGATGAGGTTCTGTGGCGCCCGTGGGTCCTTGTACGGCGTCGAGGCGAACCGGGGCAACGTGACCAGCGACAGGTCGGCCAGATCGATCGCCGCCTCCACGGGCAGTTCGGTGGAGCACTCCACCCGGACGATGCCGGCCCACGGCGCGCCCACGGCCACCGGCAGCCGCAGATACCACGACCAGCCACCCCAGGGCGTGCCCAACCGGAACACCGGTGACCGCTCGCCCGGCGCCAGGCCGGTCACCACCGCCGTCAGCCGGGCGTCCAGGTACTGGCTGTGCTGGGTCTTGATGTAGCCGAGCGTGCGCGGCAGATGGTGGCGACTGCGCAGCGGACCGTCCACCACCAACAGGTCACCGTCGACCCGGGCGGCGTCGGACACCGCCACCTCCAACGCGGTCAACGGGCCCTGCACCGCGGCCGGCAGCTTCGCCAACTCGCCGGTGCCACCCACCCGGTGCACCGGATACCGGATCGCGCCGGCCACCACGTCCCGCGCCGACGGGCTCGCCGTGAACAGACCCCGGCCCACCTGCGTGCCGGCCAACTGTGCCGCGCCCCGACCCAGGTCGCAGCGGACCACCCCGGCCGCGTACGACGCCGCCAGCCCCGGGAACGACCCGCCGTCCTCCTCCGCCGTCCAGATGCTCGCGTCGACCCGGCGGACCCCGTCGACCAGGAGCACCACATCCGGTGCCCGCACGTCGGCGCGTACGCCGATCGCCCGCCAGTCGACGGCCGGCAACTCCACGTCGACCTCGACCTGGGTGCTGCTCGGCGTGGCCGGGCCGGTGGCGGACGCCTCGAAGGACGCCCCGTACGACGGGTCCCACGCGTCGACGTAGAACGCCGCGTCACTCACCGGCCGGACCTCTCGTTCGCGACTGCGCTCACCGGCCCGTCCGTTCGACGCGCGCCGAGCGGGCGTCCTTGCGTACCTCGAAGCGGACCGGGATCCGCTCGGCCAGCGCCGCGACGTGGGTGACCACGCCGACCATCCGGTCACCCCGGGCGGCCAGGTTCTCCAGGGTGGCGGCCACGGTGTCCAGGGTGGCCGCGTCCAGCGTGCCGAAACCCTCGTCCAGGACGATCGACTCCAGGCTCGCCGCGGTCGTCGACATGCCGGCCAACTGCTCGGAGAGCGCCAACGCCAACGCCAGCGACGCCTGGAACGTCTCCCCACCGGAGAGGGTCCGTACGCCCCGGCGCAGCCCCGCGTCGTGGTGGTCGACGACGAAGAACTCGCCCTTGTCGTGCACCAGCTCGTACTGACCCGAGGACAGCTCCCGCAGGATCCCGGACGCCCCGTCGACCAACAGGTCCAACGCCTCCGCCAGCAGCCACCGCTCGAAGTTGTTGGCCCGCAGGTGCCCCGCGAGCGCCCGCGCCACCTGCGCCTCGCGCTCGTGCCCGGCCCGCTGTTCGCGCAACGCGCCGGCCTGCTCGCGGCGCTCGGCCAGCCGCCGTCGGTCGGCCTCGGCCCGCTCGACGGCGACGGTCGCGGCGTGCACCGGATCGTCGCCGACCGGCACGTCGGCCGCCGCGAAGATGTCCGCGATCCGCCGCTGCACCGCGTCGGCCGCCGCCTCGGCCTCGGCGACCAGCGCCGCGCGGCCGGCCCGGTCGGCCCGACGGCGCTCCGCCTCGGCCGTCGCCCAGTCGGTCAGCGCCGCCCACGAGGCCGCCACGTCGTCCCGGTCGGCGGCCGGCGGTCCGAACCGGGCCAGTGCGTCGCGGGCGGTGTCGAAGCCCTGCCAGGTCGTCCGCAGCCGCTCCTGCGCGGCGTCCACACCCGCACGGGCCTGACGGGCGCTGTCCCGGCCCGCCCGCACGGCGGCTGCCGCCTCGTCCAGGGCGTGTCGCAGCCGGGCGTGCTCGGCCACCTCACGGCGCAGCACCGCCGGCTCGGCCGCGCCCGCGAGCTGACCGGCCACCTCGGCCAGCCGGGCGTCCACCTGCTCCTGGCGGGCCCGGGCCTGCACCAGCAGCCGTTCCAGCTCGCGTGCCGCGGCGTCGCGCTGCTGCACCACCGCCTGGGCCGCCTTCGTGGCGGCCCGCGCCGCCTTGCCGGCCGCCGTCGCGGCGGCCACCGCCGAATCCGCCGGGACCGCCGGCACCCGGGCCACCGGCTGCTCGCAGACCGGGCAGGGCCCGCCCGGATGCAGGTGCGCCCGCAGACCGACCGCCAGGTCGGTGGCCTTCGCCTCCTCGTGCGCCCGGAAGGCCGCCTCCAACTCGGCGTCCGCCCGTTCGGCGTCCGCGCGGGCGGCGGTCAGCGCCGCCACCGCCACCGCGTGCTCCTCGTCCGCCGCGCGCACCGCCGCGCGGACCGTCTCGGCCTCGCCGGTCAGCCGGTCCCGCTCGTCGTACGCCCGCAGTTGCAGCCGCAGCACGCTCTCGTCGCCAGCACCGGCCAGCTCACCGCGCAGCTTCTCCTCACGCTCCTCGGCCAGCGACACCGCCGAGGCGGCCGCGTCGGCCTCGGCCCGCGCCGCGGCCACCGCGCGCGCCACCTCGGCCACCCCGCGCGGGGCGCGAACCCCGGACAGCACGCCCAGCTCGTCGTCGAGCGCGGTCAGGGCGGCCGCCGCCTCCAATGCGCGCTCCCGGGCCGCCGCCAGCTCGGGCATGGCACCGGTCACCGCGCCGGCCAACTCGACCATCCGGTCCACCAGGGCGTCGGCCTCGGCCAGCGCCTCGTCGTCCACCCCGGTCAGACCGGCGAGCACCTGGTCGACCGCGTCCAGCTTGGCTTCCGCCTGCGCCGCCCGGGCCGTGGCCCTCTTCTGGACGTCCTCGTAGACACCGAGACCCAGCAGGTTGACCAGGATCTGCTGCCGGGTGGCCGGCTTGGCGTGCAGGAAATCGGCGAACTGCCCCTGCGGCAGCACCACACAGCTGGTGAACTGCTCGTACGGCAGCCCGACCGCCTCCAGCACCGCCTGCTCCATCTCGGCGGGCGTGCCGGCGATCACCTCGCCCAGGTCGTCCGGGCTCAGCCCGGTGTCGAGCTTGGTCACGTCGAAGCCGGCCGGCATCACCTGCAACCCGGCGTTCGCGGTCTTGACGTTGCCCCGGCCGTCCCGGCGCACCACCCGGGTCGCCACGTAGCGGGCGCCCGCGGACTCGAAGACCAGCCGGACCCGGGCCTCGGTCGCCGACGGCGCGAGGGCGTTGGCCAACCCCCGCGCGCCACCCCAGCGGGGCACCGTGCCGTAGAGGGCGAAACAGATGGCGTCCAGCACGGTGGACTTGCCCGAGCCGGTGGGCCCGATCAGCGCGAAGAAGTCGGCGTCGGTGAAGTCGACGGTCGTCTCGTCCCGAAAGACCGTGAACCCGGCCATGTCCAGCCGCATCGGTCGCATCAGGAATCGACCTCCTCGAAGAGCTCGTCGAAGAGCTCCCGCACGCCCTCGTCGTCGTGGCCCCGGCTGTCCAGGTAGTCACCGAACAACTCCCGGGGAGAACGCCCGGACCGCTGCGCGATCCGCGTGCCGCTGCCCGGCGCCGCCAGCAGCTCCGGGTCGATCCGGATCTCCAACGCCCGGGGCAGCAGCTCCTGGACCTCCTCGCGCAGGCCCGCGCGGGGCTGCTCCCGGACGAACACCCGCAGCCAGGCGTCCGGCGTCTCGATCTCGGCGAGCTGCGCGAGGGTGCCGCGGACCGTCCGCAGCGCGCTCGCCGCGGTCACCGGCACCTCCCGCACCCGCGCGGCCGTGCTGGCGGTCACCTCGACGATCGTCACCGAGGGCACGTTCTCCTGCTCGCCGAAGTCCACGGCGAGCGGACTGCCGCTGTACCGCACCGGGCAGGGGCCCTCGACGCGCTGCGCCCGGTGCAGGTGGCCCAGCGCCACGTAGTGCGCCGTCGCCGGGAAAACGGTGGCCGGCACCGCGTAGCCGAGCACCGTGTGCGCGTCCCGCTCGCCGCCGCCCGCCGCCGCGCCGGTCACCGTCAGGTGGGCGGTGACCAGATGCACCCGGTCCGGCTCGGTGAAGCCCTCGGTGAGTCGGCCCAGCACCCGACCCAGGTGGTCGGCGTACGTCTGGTTGGCCTCGGCGGCGGTCAGCTCGTACATCTCCAGCGCGCGGATGGCGTACCGCTGGGACAGGAACGGCAGCGCGGCGAGCTGCCACCGCTCCCCACCGGCCGTGGTGCCGTCGATGACGTGCTCGGCCGGATTCTCGCGTACCCCGCCGCGCAGCGTGATGCCCGCGGCCTCGGCCCACGGGCGCAGCGCGTCCAGCGCGGGCCCGTTGTCGTGGTTGCCGCCGATCGCGACCACGTCCGCGCCGGTACGACGCAGCGCGGTCAGCGCCCGGGTGACCAGCCGGGTCGCCTCCGAGGTCGGCGCGGCCGTGTCGTAGAGGTCACCGGCGACGATCACCAGATCCGGCTGTTCGGCGCGGGCGATGTCGATCACCCCGGCCAGTACGGCCTTGTGCTCCTCGGCCCGGGACTGCCCCTTGAGCACCTTGCCGACGTGCCAGTCCGAGGTGTGCAGGATCTTCACAGTTGCACCGGCCCCTGCCTAGAACGGGATGTCGTCGTCGCTGCCGCCGCCGGAGCCCACCACGGCGAACGGATCGGCGGACTGGGTGATCGAGCGCAGCGTCTCCGAGGGGGCGCGGCCCGCCTCGGAGACCCGGGTGGCCCACGCCGGGAACGGGAACTCCAGGCAGAGCGGCACCGGGATGTCCGGCTGGTTGACGAACATGGTGCCCGGCTTGGCGAGCAGCGCCCGCTGACGCTGGGCCGGTGGCAGGAAGCCGTACTCCGGGCGGGACGCCTCGGCCGGGTCGAGCCGACCGACCACCCGGATCGCCGAGTTGGTGACGATGCGGCGCTCCACCTCGCTCGCGGTCTGCTGGGCGCCGATCAGGATGACCCCGAGCGAGCGACCGCGCTCGGCGATGTCGAGCAGCACCTCCTTGATGGGCGAGGAGCCCTCCCGGGGCGCGTACTTGTTGAGCTCGTCGAGGACGACGAAGAGCAACGGCTTGGCGGTGCCGGCCTTCTCCTTGCGCTCGAACTCGCTCTTGAGCGTCACACCCACCACGAACCGCTGTGCCCGGTCGGGGAGGTTGTGCAGGTCGACGACGGTCACCTGGGCCGACTCGCTGGTGTTGATCGAGTGCGGACGGCGGACCGCCAGGTCGCCCCGGATCAGCCGGGCCAGGTCCTTCTTGCTGCCGATCAGCCGGCGGGCGAACGCGTTGACGGTGCCCAGGCCGACCGCGCTGCCCGCCCAGTCGGAGCGGGTCTCGTCGTCGTTGAGCGCATCGACGATGTGGTCGACCAGGTCGCCGTAGGAGCCGAGCCGGACCCCGTCGATGCTCACCCCACCGTCGGCGGGCTGGGCGTACCGGGCCAGGTGCGCCGCGACCGAGTGCACCACCATCGTGTACTGCTGGCGCTCGTCGTCCGCGTCGGCGAAGACGTACGGCAGCAGGCGGTCGGAACAGAACTCGCTCAGCGTCCAGTAGAAGGCGTCCACGCCGGTCAACCGGCTGCTCACGTCCGGCGTGCCGGCGGCGTCGCCGACCCGGGGTGGGGCGTACACCCGCACATCGGGGAACGCGCCGGCGCTGAGGCCCAGCCTGGCGTACGCCGCCCGGGTCGCATCGTCGAGGCGGGTGTTGGGGTGGTCGAGGAAGAGCAGGTCCTCGCCCTTGACGTTGAAGATGAGCGCCTTGCCGTTGACCGCGTCGCCGCCCAGGACGCCGGAGCGGAACACCGAGTAGAGCAGGAAGGTGGCGAAGCTCGTCTTGGTGGCCACCCCGGAGATGCCGGAGATGGAGACGTGCGCGCCCCGGCTGCCGTCGAGGAAGTCGGCGTTCAGGTAGACCGGCACACCGTCGCGGCCCATCCCCATCGGGATGCGCCGCTCCATCCGGTCGAAGTGCAGCGCGCGGGCCCGCGCGTCACCCTCGGCCCGGTGCACCACGGCCCCCGGGGTCGGCGGCACGTACAGCTCCGGGTCGACCCGGGTGGTGGTGACCTCGGCCGCCTCCTGCACCTGGGCGGGCAGCGTGCCGTCGGCGATGGCGAAGACGTCCGAGTCGAACTGGGCGCCCTCGTGCCGGGCCCGGACCTGGGTGACCACCCCGGCGATCGTGACCGGCTCGCGGTCGGGCAGCTCACGACGGGTGACCACCACGTCGTCGAGCTGGAGGTAGCTGCCGGGGGCCACGGCCGTCCAGAACTGCAACGGCGTGGCGTCGGCGGTGCCCAGCACCCGGCCGACCAACTCGCCCGGGCCGTCGAGGTCGGCGTCGGTCATCGGGCGACTCCGGTCGGTCGGGCAGCACGGTCGGGAAGCATGCGTGCATCCTGCCCGAGGAGTACGACAGGTCGCCACGCGACGCGGCGGACGACACCCTGCCCGCTCGCGCTCACGACGCTGGGTGTGGGGCCGGACGACGGTCGGTCACGCGCGAGGGTGGCGGGACCGCGGGCGCGGGTCAGAGCCGCCGGATCGGAATTCCGACCGTCATTCGCCGGGCGGACCGGTGACCGGAGGGGTCGGTTCGGCGGTACGGTGCTGGCAGTCGCACCAGTTCCGGCCCGGGCAGTCGTCGTGCCGCCGGGCCCGGCACGCTCGGCAGATCATGCTCGCAGCCTAAGCCGCTCAAGGACAGGACAGCATGCCGCGTCAGATCTTCCAGCTGAAGATGTCCCTCGCCGGCGTCCGTCCGCCCATCTGGCGTCGGGTGCTCGTCCCGGCCGGCTACACGCTGGACCGGCTGCACCGGGTCGCGCAGCACGCGATGGGCTGGCGGGACTGCCACCTGCACTCGTTCGAGATCGACGCGGTGGCGTACGGCGAACCCGACCCGGACGGCGCGCTGGCGGTGCA
Organism: Micromonospora sp. WMMD729; assembly: GCF_049315225.1. Lineage (NCBI taxonomy): Bacteria > Bacillati > Actinomycetota > Actinomycetes > Micromonosporales > Micromonosporaceae > Micromonospora > Micromonospora sp. WMMD729. The sequence continues at coordinate 1,533,363 of NZ_CP186059.1, forward strand.
CGACGAGCTGGACGTCCGGCTGGACGCGCTGCTCGGCAAGGGCACTCGGTTCTCCTACACGTACGACTTCGGTGACTGGTGGGAGCACGACCTGGTCGTCGAGGACGCGCTCGCCGCCGACCAGGACGAGCGGTACCCGCTCTGCCTGGACGGTGCGGGGGCCTGCCCGCCGGAGGGTATCGGCGGTCCGCTGGGCTACCAGGCGCTGCTGGCGGCCCTGGCCGATCCGAGTCATCCGGAGCGGGCGCTGTTGAGCGGCTGGGTCACCGACGGCTTCGACCCGGCGTTCTTCGATCCCGCCGTCGCCACCACGCTGCTGCGTCGCTTCTGCTGACCTGGCCGGTCAGGCTGGCGAAAGTCCCCGGTGCGCCGCTTCGAAACAGGGCGGTAACGATCTGGGAACGCTCCCAATGGTCTATTGACACCCTGGTAGCGCCCCGGCAATCTCATGGGAGCGCTCCCGGGGGAGTGGCGGAAGTCTCCTTCACCGCACACCCCAGACGCCCTCGGCCACCGGTCGAGCGGCGCGGGGCGCTACAGCACCCCCCACCACGCACGACACACCAAGCCTCACCACTTGAGAGGGGTCAGGATGAGCGTCACCTCACGTCGCCGTTTCGCGGCGATCGCGCTCGCGTCAGTCGCCGTGCTCGCCGCGGCGACCGCCTGCGGCGACGGCGACTCGTCGTCCGATTCGGACGGCGGCAAGGTCACCCTGGTCGTCGACGTCTTCGGCGACCAGGGCTTCGGCTACGAGGACCTGTACAAGCAGTACCAGACGGAGCACCCGAACGTCACGATCCAGGAGCGCGGCAAGGGCCTCGGCCTGGGTGACTACAACACCCGCCTGACGCAGCAGATCACCGCCGGTGCCGGCGCCGGCGACGTCGTCGCCCTCGAAGAGGGCACGATCGTGCAGTTCTTCGCGCAGGCCGACAAGTTCGTGAACCTGGCCGACCACGGCGCCAACGACCTCAAGGGCAACTTCCTGCCGTGGAAGTGGGAGGGTGGCCTCACGCCGGACGGCAAGGTGCTCGGCCTCGGCACCGACGTCGGTGGCATGGCCGTCTGCTACCGCAGCGACCTCTTCAAGGCCGCCGGCCTGCCGACCGACCGCGAGCAGGTCGGCGCCCTCTGGCCGACGTGGGACGACTTCATCGCGCAGGGCCAGAAGTTCGCCGCCGCCGACAAGAAGCACAAGTTCGTCGACTCGGCGACCAACTTCTACAACATCGTGCTGATGCAGACGGCGGGCGCGGGCAACGGCTACACCTACTTCGACAAGAGCAACAAGCTCGTCGTCGGCGAGAACCCGGACGTGCAGTCCGCGTTCCAGCAGACCACCAAGATGATCAGCGCGGGTCTGTCGAACAACCTGCGGAGCTTCTCGAACGAGTGGAACGCCGGCTTCAAGAACGGCAGCTTCGCCACCATCGGCTGCCCGGCGTGGATGACGGGTGTCATCAAGGGTCAGGCCGGTGACGCGGCGGCCGGCAAGTGGGACGTCGCCAAGGCGCCGGGCAACGGCGGCAACTGGGGCGGTTCCTGGCTGGCCGTGCCGAAGTCCAGCAAGCACCAGAAGGAAGCCGCTGAGCTGGCCAAGTTCCTGACCAGCGCCAAGAGCCAGACCGAGGCGTTCAAGAAGGTCGGCAACCTGCCCTCGTCGCCGCAGGCCCTCGAGGACCCGGCCGTGCTCGCCGCCACCAACGAGTACTTCAGCGGCGCGCCGATCGGCAAGATCTTCGCCGCTGGCGCGAAGGAGCTGAAGCCGGTCTACCTCGGCCCGAAGAACCAGGCGGTCCGGGACGCGGTCGAGAACGCGCTTCGCAGCATCGAGCAGGGTAAGGCCGCCGACGCCGCTTGGCAGGACGCGGTGAAGAACGGCCAGGCAGCAGGCAAGTAACGGCTGCGACGCGCTCACGGGTGGTGCCGCTCCGGCACCACCCGTGAACCCGCGTTGAACGCCCTGCCGCGGCGCCCCACGACGGCGCCGCCGAGTGTGAAGGACCGCTCATGAGCTCCCTGAAGACCCCCGCGCCGCCGGGCGCCTCGGCCCGCGGGCCGCGACCGGCACCGCGGCACTCAACGGCGCGCCGCCGGCAGCTGAACCGGCTGGATCTGCGCTTCACCCCGTACGTCTTCGTGCTGCCGTTCTTCGTGCTGTTCGCGATCTTCGGCGTCTACCCGATCGTCTACACGTTCTGGATCGCGATGACCGACCGGTCACCGATGAACGCGACGATCAGCTTCGTCGGTCTGGACAACTTCGTCGAGCTGTTCACGAACGACCCGCAGTTCTGGAACGCGGTGGTGAACACCTTCGGGATGTTCGCGCTCTCCACCATTCCGCAGCTGCTCATCGCGCTGATGCTGGCCAACGCGCTGAACCGGCGCATCCGCGGCCAGATGTTCTTCCGGCTGGCCATCGCGATGCCGATCATCACCTCGACCGCCGTGGTGGCGCTCATCTTCTCGATGATCTACGCCCGCGACTTCGGCCTGATGAACTGGCTGCTCGACCTGGTCGGTCTCGGCCCCATCGACTGGCGGGCCAACCGCTTCGCCTCCTGGGTCGCCATCGCCACGATGGTCGACTGGCGGTGGGTGGGCTACAACGCCCTCATCTACCTCGCCGCGATGCAGTCGATCAGTAAGGACGTGTACGAGGCGGCCGCCCTCGACGGCGCCTCGCAACGCCGCCAGTTCTGGTCGATCACCATCCCGCAGCTGCGCCCCACCATCATCTTCACGCTGATCATCTCGACCATCGGCGGTCTGCAGCTCTTCACCGAGCCGCTGATGTTCACCAGCGGCTCGGGCGCGCTCTCCGGCGGCACGGAGGGGCAGTTCCAGACGATCACGATGTACCTGCTGGACGTCATGAACCAGCGGTTCCGGTGGGGGTACGCGGGCGCCGTCGCCCTGGTGCTGTTCCTGCTGATCGCGTCCGTCTCGTTCATCAACTACCTGCTGGCCCGCCGCATCAGCTCCGACAAGTGAGGGTGGCCCACCCATGACCAGTACCACTCTGCGACCGCCGTCGGTCCGGCCACCGGCCGAGCGCAACGGCATCCGCCACAGTGCGGAGAAGCTCTGGACGGCCAGCCCGCTGACCTGGTTCGGGCTCGTCCTCGGCGTCATCCTGTCGCTCTTCCCGTTCTACTGGATGATCGTCATCGCCTCGCGGACCAGCGACGCCGCGAACTCCTGGCCGCCGCCGTTCCTGCCCGGCGGCAAGCTGGGCGAGAACATCCAGCGGGTCCTCGACAACGGCGACGCGAACATCGTCAAGGGCCTGATGAACTCGTTCCTGGTGTCGGGCACGATCACGGTGGCGACCGTGTTCTTCGGCTCGCTCGCCGGGTTCGCGTTCGCGAAGCTGCGCTTCCGGGGCAAGAACGCGTTGCTGCTCATCATCCTGGCCTCGATGATGATTCCCATCCAGCTCGGTGTGCTTCCGCTGTACATCCTCATGGCGAAGCTGGAATGGCTGAACACGATGCCGTCGGTGACGGTGCCGTTCCTGATCGGCGGATTCGGCATCTTCATGATGCGCCAGTACGCCGAGCAGGCGGTGCCCAACGAGTTGATCGAGGCGGCGCGCGTCGACGGCTGCTCCACCTGGCGTGTCTACTGGCACGTCGTGGTGCCGGCGCTGCGGCCCGCGGCGGCCGTGCTCGGACTGCTCACCTTCATGGAGCAGTGGAACCAGTTCTTCTGGCCCTTCGTGGTGCTCGCCGACCCGGCGAACCCGACCGTGCAGATCTCGCTGCGCAGTCTGAACACCGCGTACTTCGCGGACAATTCTCAGATTTTCGCGGGTACGCTCATCGCGACCCTTCCGCTGTTCATCGTTTTCGTTCTGTTCGGCCGCCAGATCATTGGCGGGATCATGGAAGGTGCCGTCAAGTCGTGAGCAACCCCGCCAGCCCATCCGCCGTCGACCTCCTCGACGAGCGTTCCGGGCTGACCTTTCCACCCGGCTTCCTCTGGGGAGCCGCGACCGCGGCCTACCAGATCGAGGGGGCGGCGGCCGAGGACGGCCGCACCCCGTCGATCTGGGACACCTTCAGTCACACCGAGGAGAAGGTGCTCAACGGGCACACCGGCGACGTGGCCTGCGACCACTACCACCGGCTCGGTGACGACGTCGCGCTGATGGCCGAGCTGGGCCTGAAGTCGTACCGTTTCTCGGTCTCCTGGCCCCGGGTGCAGCCCGGCGGCACGGGCGCGGCCAACCCGAAGGGCCTGGACTTCTACCGGCGACTCGTGGACGAGCTGTTGGCCCACGACATCGAGCCGTGGCTCACCCTCTACCACTGGGACCTGCCCCAGGAGTTGGAGGACGCCGGCGGCTGGCCGGCGCGGGACACCGCCGCCCGCTTCGCCGACTACACGACGCTCGTCGCCGACGCGCTCGGCGACCGGGTGCGCTACTGGACGACGCTGAACGAGCCGTGGTGCTCGGCGTTCCTCGGGTACGGCTCCGGCGTGCACGCCCCGGGTCGGTCCAACGGCGCGGACGCGGTGCGCGCCGGCCACCACCTGATGCTCGGGCACGGCCTGGCCGTGCAGGCGCTGCGGGCCGCCCGGCCCACCGCCGAGGTGGGCGTGACGGTCAACCTGTACCCGGTCGACCCGGCCACCGACGCCCCCGCCGACGTCGACGCGGCGCGGCGGATCGACGGTCTGGCCAACCGCTTCTTCCTCGATCCGCTGCTGCGCGGGTCGTACCCGGAGGATCTGGTGGCCGACCTGCGTGAGGTCACCGACTTCGACCACGTCCAGGACGGTGACCTGGCGACCATCTCCACGCCGCTGGACCTGGTCGGGATCAACTACTACAGCCGGCACGTGGTCGCCGCGCCGATCGAGGGCGCCGAGCCCGAGCCGTACTGGCGGGCGCCCTCCTGCTGGCCGGGCAGCGAGGACGTCCGGTTCGTGACGCGGGGCATTCCGGTCACCGACATGGACTGGGAGATCGACGCCCCGGGCCTGGTGGAGACGCTGCGGCGGGTCCACGAGCAGTACACCGACCTGCCTCTGTACGTCACCGAGAACGGCTCCGCGTTCGTCGACACCGTCGTCGACGGGCAGGTCGACGACGTCGACCGGCTGGCCTACTTCGACGCGCACCTGCGGGCCTGCCACGAGGCGATCGACGCCGGCGTGCCCCTGCGGGGCTACTTCGCCTGGTCATTGATGGATAATTTCGAGTGGGCCTGGGGTTACACCAAGCGCTTCGGCATGATCCACGTCGACTACGACAGCCAGCTTCGCATCCCCAAGTCCAGCGCCAGGTGGTACGCCTCGGTGATCCGACGCAACGGTCTGGCCGCACAATAGGCTCGGGCCAGCCATCAGGGCGGTCCCGGCATCCACTCTCGGGTGGCGCCGGGTCCGCCCGCCGTCGGAGGAGCAGACGATGACAACGCAGCGCACCCGCTCGCTCGGGCGCCCGACCCTCGACGCGGTCGCGGCGCGCGCCGGCGTGGGTCGGGGCACGGTCTCGCGCGTGGTCAACGGCTCGCCCCAGGTCAGCCCGGAGGCCCGGGCCGCGGTCCAACAGGCGATCGCCGAGCTGGGGTACGTCCCGAACCGGGCTGCCCGGGCACTGGTCACCCAGCGGACCGACTCCGTGGCCCTGGTGGTCTCCGAGTCCGGGGAGCGGGTCTTCACCGAGCCGTTCTTCGCGGCGATCGTGCGGGGGATCAGCTCCGGCCTGCTGGAGACCCCCATGCAGCTCTGGCTGGCGATGGCCCAGTCACCGGTCGAGCGGGAACGCGTCGAGCACCACCTCACCAACCAGCACGTCGACGGCGTACTCCTGCTGTCGTTGCACGACTCCGATCCGCTGCCCACCCTGCTGGAGGAGCGCGGCCTGCCCGCGGTGCTCGGTGGCCGGCCGGCCCGGATGCTGCAACCCGGCGCCCAGCCGGCGTGGTTCGTCGACGTGGACAACGTTGGCGGCGCACGGCAGGCGGTCGAGTACCTGACCAGCCAGGGGCGGCGGCGTATCGCCACCATCGCCGGCCCGCAGGACATGGGCGCCGGCCTGGCCCGACTGGCCGGCTACACCGAGGCCGTCAAGGCCACCGGGGTCGGTGTCAACCCCGACCTGATCGCGTACGGCGACTTCAGCGAGAGCAGCGGGGCGACCGCCATGCGCCGGCTGCTGGACGCCTGCCCGGACCTGGACGCCGTCTTCGTCGCGTCCGACCTGATGGCGTTCGGCGCGCTGCGCACCCTGCGCGACGCCGGCCGGCGTGTCCCGGAGGACGTCGCCGTGATCGGCTTCGACGACGCGCCGGTCGCCCGGCAGGCGGACCCACCGCTGACGAGCGTGTTCCAGCCGGTGGAGGAGATGGGCCGGCAGATGGCCCGACTGCTTGTCGCCCGCATCCGCGGCGACGACCTCCCCGCCCCGCACATCCTCCTGGACACCCAACTAGTCCACCGAGCCAGCGCCTAACCCCACCCCGCGCCCCGCGCCCCGCGCACGCCTCGCGCCCCGCGCACGCCTCGCGCCCCGCGCACGCCTCGCGCCCCGCGCACGCCTCGCGCGCCTCGCGCCCCGCGCGCGCCTCGCGCGCCTCGCGCCCCGCGCGCGCCTCGCGCCCGCGCGCCTCGCGCCCGCGCGCCTCGCGCCCGCGCGCCTCGCGCCCGCGCGCCTCGCGCTCCGCGCCGCGTGCCCGCGCCCCGCGCGCCGGCCCACCCCGCGCCTATCGCGCCGTGCCAACATCCGCGCAACATCGGGGATATTGCTGCCTGCGTCGCGGGGGAAGCAGCAACATCCCCGATGTTGCGCGGATCTCCGATGAGACCGTCGCCAGCTCAGAAAGCACCATGTCACCGCACCCTTCGGCCGCGTCGATCATGAAGTTATTGCCACGAAACGCCGACGGCGGTGGCAATAACTTCATGATCAACCGGGGCCGGGGCCGGGGCCGGGGCCGGGGCCGGGGCCGGGGGGCGGGGCGGGGTGGGTTAGGGGAGCCAGCGGCGGAGTTCGCGTTTGGCCAGGGAGTTGCGGTGGACCTCGTCGGGACCGTCGGCGAGGCGCAGGGTGCGGGTCTGCGCCCAGAGAGCGGCCAGCGGGGTGTCCTGGCTGACGCCCGCGCCGCCGTACCCCTGGATGGCCTTGTCGATCACCCACTCCGCCATCGCCGGCGTGGCGATCTTGATGGCCTGGATCTCGGTGTGCGCGCCCTTGTTGCCGACGGTGTCCATCAGCCAGGCCGTCTTGAGCACCAGGAGGCGTGCCTGTTCGATGCGGACCCGCGACTCGGCGATCCACTCCCGTACGACGCCCTGCTCGGCCAGGGGGCGGCCGAACGCGATCCGGTCGTTGGCCCGGCGACAGAGCAGCTCCAAGGCCCGCTCAGCCATTCCGATCAACCGCATGCAGTGGTGGATGCGACCCGGACCGAGCCGCGCCTGGGCGATGGCGAAGCCGGTGCCCTCCGCGCCGATCAGGTTGGCGGCCGGCACCCGTACGTCGGTGAAGTCGATCTCGGCGTGCCCGCCGTGCGTGCCGTCGGTGTAGCCGAAGACGTGCATGCCCCGGCGGACGGTCACGCCCGGGGTGTCCCGGGGGACGAGCACCATGCTCTGCTGGCGGTGCCGGTCGGCGTCCGGGTCGGTCTTGCCCATCACGATGAAGATCTCGCAGCGCGGGTCCATCGCGCCGGACGACCACCACTTGCGGCCGTTGATGACGTACTCGTCGCCGTCGCGGGTGATCCGGGTGGCGATGTTCGTCGCGTCGGAGGAGGCGACCTCCGGCTCGGTCATGCAGAACGCCGAGCGGATCTCGCCCTCCAGCAGTGGCATGAGCCAGCGCTCGCGCTGGGCGTCCGAGCCGAACTCGGCCAGCAACTCCATGTTGCCGGTGTCCGGAGCCGCGCAGTTGACCGCCTCGGGCGCCAGGTGCGGGCTGCGCCCGGTCAGCTCGGCGAGCGGCGCGTACTGGAGGTTGGTCAGGCCGGCGCCGTAGCGCGGGTCGGGCAGGAACAGGTTCCACAGGCCACGCTTGCGGGCCTCCGCCTTCAGCTCGGCCAGCACCGGGGTACGCGACCAGGGGTCGCCGGTGGCCGCCTGCTCGGCGTGCACCGGCTCGGCCGGGTAGACGTGCTCGGTCAGGAACCGGGTCAGCTCGCCGCGCAGTTCCTCGGTCCGGGCGTCGTACGCGAAGTCCATCACCGCTCCCTGGCGGCGGTCAGCCCGTGTGCGACCAGCGGTGCCACCATCTCGCCGATCCGGTCGAAGCCCTCGCCGAGCGTCTGCCCGAGCGTGTGGCGGTAGTGGATGCCCTCGCAGATGACCGCGAGCTTGAAGCAGCCCAGCGCCACGTGCCAGTGCAGCGGCCCGACGTCGACGTCGCTGCGCCCGGCGTACCGCTCGATCAGTTCGGTGCCGGTGGGGAAGCCGGCGCGCGGACCGAGGCCGTCGGCGACCGGGTTGCCGGCGGCCGTGTCGCTGTCGCCCAGCACGTCCCAGTACGTCAGCAGCAGCCCGAGGTCGGCGAGGGGATCGCCGAGGGTGGCCATCTCCCAGTCCAGGACGGCGTGTACGGCCACCGGGTCGGCCGAGGCGAGGAGGTTGTCCAGCCGGTAGTCGCCGTGCACGATGCGGTCGGCGTTCGCGCCCTCGGGTGCGGTCGCGGCGAGCCGGTCGCGCAGCTCGTCGATGCCGGGCAGGTCGCGGCTGCGCGAACGGTCGAGCTGCCCGGCCCAGCGGCGGACCTGCCGGGCCAGGTAGCCCTCGGGGCGGCCGAAGTCGGCGAGCCCGACGGCGGCCGGCTCGACGGTGTGCAGCGCGGCGAGGGTGTCCATCATCGCCATGGCGAGGGCCCGGCGGCGCTCGTCACCCAGCGGGTCGGTCTGGGCGCGGGTGCGGAACACCTCGCCGGGCATGCGTTCCATCAGGTAGAACGGTGCGCCGAGAACGTCGGTGTCGGCGCAGAGCAGCAGCGCGCCGGGCACCGGCACCTCGGTGGGCGCCAGCGCGGAGATGACCCGGAACTCGCGGGCCATGTCGTGGGCGGTGGCCAGCACGTGCCCCAGCGGCGGGCGACGTAGCACGACCTCGCGGTCGCCGAGACGCAGCAGGTAGGTGAGGTTGGACTTGCCGCCCGCGATCAACTGGGCGCGCATCGGCCCCACGGCCAGCTCGGGTCGGTGTGTCGCCAGGTGGTCGGCGAGCCGATCGAGGTCGACGCCGGCGGGGGTGGCGGGGACGGCACCCGGCCGGAGCGCGCTGGCGGCCGGATCGGTCATCCGACTAGTTGATGGCAGCCCGCTCACGTTGTCAAGGTCAGATTTTCCCCTCGGGACATGCCTCTGCAACAGGGACGAAATGGTCAACGCCCAGGCTGTTGTCAGCCTGCCGGCCGTCGCCGGCCCGCCGAGCGGAGGGACAGACATGTTGCTGCGAGTTCGGGTCACCCTGCCGGATCGTCCGGGCACCCTCGGCCAGGTCGCCCGCACCCTGGGTGTCTCCGGCGCGGACATCGTGCAGGTCGTGGTCCTAGAGCGTCTCGGCGGGCGCGCGGTGGACGACTTCACGGTGGTGTGGCCCGGCGCGGCCCGGGTCGAACGGCTGCTGGCCGGTCTCGCGGCGATCCCCGGCGTACGGGTGGACGGGGTGTGGCGGGCGATCGGCGCGCCCACCACCACCGGCCAGGACGCGGAGCTGCTGGCCCAGGTCGCGGCCAACCCGGCCGACGGGCTGGCGACCCTGGTGGACGCCGTGCCGGGGCTGCTGGCGGCCGACTGGGCGGTGGCGGCCGTGGTCCCGGCGGACTGGGCGTCGCGTACCGGGGGCGGCGGGGCCACCGTCGGCCACGCGAGCTGGCGCGCGCCCGTACCGCCGCGGTTGCCGGAGGTGACCCCGCTGCGCGGTCGGTCGATGACCGTGCCCGACGGCACCCACTACGCGATCGCGCCGTTCGGGCGGGCCGGTCTGGTGCTGGTGGTGGCCCGCGAGCACAACGAGACCCTCTGCGCCGCGGGTTTTCACAGCACGGAGGTCGACCGGCTCACTCAGCTCGTCCGGGCCAGCGCGGTCATCCTGGGGGACCGACTGGACCTGGTCGGCGTGCCTCCGGTGATCGCCGGCCCCTGACCGGCGCGAGGAGTTCCCGGGTCGACACCGGCGGGCAACCGGGCGGCAACAGCCGCGGGCAAGGCTCTGGGTGGGGAAGGGAGCCAACCATGACGTTGTGGCGGATCCGAGCGACGGTGGACGACCGGCCCGGCTATCTGTCGGTCCTCACGGCGAGCCTGGCGCTGCGCGGGGTCAACATCCTCACCGTGCAGGTGCAGCCCACCGAACAGGGCGCGGTGGACGACTTCCTGGTCGACGCGCCGGACACGCTCGACGAGGCCGGGCTGATCGCCGCCGTCGAGCGGGGGCGCGGGCGGGACTGCTGGGTGGCGCGCAGCGAGGCGCGCGGCCTGGCCGACCAGCCGACCCGGGTGCTCGGGCTGGCCAACCGGCTGGTGCGCGACCCGGACGCCACGGGTGAGGCGCTGCGGACCCTGCTCGGCGCCGACTCGGTGAGCTGGCGTCCGGCGGCGACCGGTGCGGACCGGGGCAGTACCGACACGAGCATGGTGCTGGCCGATCCGACGGGCGGCGCGTTCGCGCTGCACCGGGCCGCGCCCGCCTTCACCCCGGCGGAGTACGCCCGGGCGCAGGCTCTGGTCGAGCTGGCCGCCACCCTCACCCGTCGAGCTGCCGAGCACGTCACCCTGGTGCTGCCGGACGGTGTCGAGGTGGCCGTACGACCCTCGTGCGCGGACGACCTGTCGGGCGTGGTGGAGCTGCACGAGACGTGCTCGCCGCGCAGCCGGGAGCGGCGCTACCTGAGCGGGGCGGCGCTGCCGTCGCCGGCCCGGCTGCGTCGACTGCTGGAGCCGAGTCGCGGGGTCACCCTGGTCGCCACGACCACCGACTCCGACGGCGCGGTGGTCGCCATGGCGAACCTGCTCGGCGAGGGCGACGAGGCCGAGGTGGCGCTACTGGTACGCGACGACTGGCAGCGCCGTGGCCTGGGCTCGGCTCTGCTGCGCCGGCTGGTGTCGCACGCCGACCGGGCCGGGTTCGCGGCGCTGCTGCTGCACGTACGGGCGGACAACGCGCCCATGCTGCGGACGCTGCGGCGGCTGGACCGGCCCAGCTCGGTGCAGCGGGACGGCGGTCTGCTCACGCTGACCGTGCCGCTCGGGGTTCCGGTGCGGGCTGCGGGGCGGAGCGCTGTGGCGTCGGGTGGTCAGCAGCGGGTCTGACGGCGAGCGGCGTGGGCTTCCCAATCGGCGTGGTGCACATTACATTGTCGAATATCCATGGGAGCGCTTCCACAGCCCGTGGTCACACCGCCACCCCGCTGTCGCCGGTGGCCGTGCCGCCCCCACGCCGTCCCGCGTCGGTGCGACCACCGGCGGCGCCTGGCTAACAGGAGCCCTTCATGCGCCACCTGACCCGGCCGTCCACCGGCCACCCCGGGCGGTCGCCCGTCGCCGACCAACCGTGGCCCCGGCGGCTGCTGGCCGCCGGCGTCGCCCTGCTCACCGGCGCGGCCCTCGCGGTCGCCGCGCCGACTCCCGGGCCCGCGTCCGCCGCGCCCTCCTTCAACTACGCCGAGGCGTTGCAGAAGTCGCTGCTGTTCTACGAGGCGCAGCAGTCCGGCCAGCTGCCCGACTGGAACCGCGTCTCCTGGCGCGGCGACAGCGCCCTCACCGACGGCGCCGGGACCGGAGTCGACCTCACCGGCGGCTGGTACGACGCCGGCGACCACGTCAAGTTCGGCTTCCCGATGGCGTTCAGCGCCACCATGCTCGCCTGGGGCGCGGTGGAGTACCGCAGCGGCTACGCCTCCTCCGGGCAACTGCCGCACCTGTTGAACAACCTGCGCTTCGTCAACGACTACTTCATCAAGGCGCACCCGTCGGCGAACGTCCTCTACGGACAGGTCGGCAAGGGCGACGACGACCACAAGTGGTGGGGTCCGGCCGAGGTGCTGCCGATGGCGCGGCCCGCGTACAAGATCGATGCGAGCTGTGGCGGCGCGGACCTGGCGGGGGAGACGGCCGCCGCGATGGCCGCCTCGTCGATGGTGTTCCGGCCCACCGACGCGACCTACGCGGACAAGCTGCTCACCCACGCCCGGCAGCTTTACACGTTCGCCGACACCGTGCGGAAGGCGTACAGCGAGTGCATCACGGACGCGGCCTCGTTCTACAAGTCGTGGAGCGGCTACCAGGACGAGCTGGTGTGGGCCGCGATCTGGCTCTACCGGGCCACCGGCGACGCCAGCTACCTGACCAAGGCCGAGAGTGAGTACGACAAGCTCGGCACCGAGCCGCAGTCCACGACCCGCTCCTACAAGTGGACGATCGCCTGGGACAACAAGCAGTTCGGGGCGTACGTGCTGCTGGCGAACCTGACCGGTAAGCAGAAGTACGTCGACGACGCCAACCGCTGGCTGGACTACTGGACGGTCGGGGTGAACGGGCAGCGGGTGCCGTACTCGCCCGGCGGGATGGCGGTGCTCGACTCCTGGGGCGCACTGCGCTACGCGGCCAACACCTCCTTCGCCGCGCTGGTCTACAGCGACAAGACCACCGACACCACCCGCAAGGCGCGGTACCACGACTTCGCCGTGCGGCAGATCAACTACGCGCTCGGTGACAACCCGCGCAACTCCAGCTACGTCATCGGGTTCGGCGCCAACTCGCCGAAGAACCCGCACCACCGCACCGCGCACGGCTCCTGGTGGGACAGTCAGACCGTGCCCGTCGAGACCCGGCACACCCTCTACGGCGCGCTGGTCGGCGGCCCGTCCTCGGCCAACGACGCGTACAGTGACAGCCGGTCGGACTACGTGATGAACGAGGTGGCCACCGACTACAACGCCGGCTTCACGTCCGCGCTGGTCCGGCTTACCTCCGAGTACGGCGGGACGCCGCTGGCGAACTTCCCGGTCGCCGAGACGCCGGACATGGACGAGTTGACCGTGGAGACGACGGTCATGCAGGCCGAGCCCCGGGCCACCGGGCTCAAGGCGATCGTCTACAACAAGTCGGCGTTCCCGGCCCGCGCGCTCACCAACGGCAAGTTCCGGTACTACTTCCGGCCCGACGGCACCGGTCCGGTGCAGGTCACCTCCGGCTACACCCAGGGCTGCCCGTCGCCGAGCAGCGCCAAGCAGTTCAGCGGCGACATCTGGTACGTCGAGGTGGACTGCACCGGCTACACCATCGCTCCGGCCGGTCAGTCGCAGCACCGGATGGAGGTCCAGTTCAAGATCGGTGTGCCGGAGGGCGGCACCTGGGACCCGACCAACGATCCGTCGTACCAGGCGACCGCCGGCCCGAACCGCAAGGTTCCGCTCTACGCCGGCAGCACCCGCGTCTGGGGTGAGGAGCCGGGGCCGGTCGTGCCGGACACCACCGCGCCGAGCGTCCCGGGCAAGCCGGTGGCGTCCAACCTCGCGTCCCGCTCGGTCACCCTGACCTGGGCGGCGTCCACCGACACCGGCGGTAGCGGGCTGGCCGGCTACGAGGTCCGCGAGGTGCAGGTCGGCAGCGACACGGTGGTGAACCGGCCGGTCACCGGCACCACGCTGACCATCTCGACGCTGCTGCCGGCGACGTCGTACGAGTTCGCCGTGGTGGCGCGGGACGGCGCGGGCAACACCTCGGCGGCGTCACCGGTGCTCACCGTGACCACGCCACCGACCGGCTCCACCGACACAACCGTGCCGAGCACGCCCGGCACACCGGTCGCCTCGGCGGTCACCGCCACCGGCCTCACCCTGGCCTGGACGCCGTCCACCGACAACGTGGGCGTCACCGGTTACCGGGTCTACCGCGAGGCCGGCGCGACCGACGTGCTCATCGGCTCACCGACCGGCAGCACCCTCGCCGTGACCGGGCTGACCGCCTCCACGGCGTACCAGTTCTACGTGGTGGCCGTCGACGCGGCCGGCAACACCTCCGCGGCGTCCGCGCCGGTCTCGGTCACCACGGCGGCGCCGCCGGTCGGCGGCACCTGCTCGGTGGGGTACGCCACGACGGACTGGAACACCGGCTTCACCGCGACGGTGACCATCACCAACACCGGCACCACCGCGCTCAACGGCTGGACGCTGCGGTTCAGCTTCCCGGGCGGGCAGACCGTCAGCCAGGGCTGGTCGGCGACCGTCAGCCAGTCCGGCGCGGCGGTCACCGCGACGAACCTGTCCTACAACGGCACGATCGCGCCGGGAGCGTCGGTGAGCTTCGGCTTCAACGGCACGCACAACGGCAGCAACCCGAAGCCGACGGCCTTCACCGTCAACAACACCGCCTGCGCCATCGCCTGAGGTCGGGCCACGTCGTTCCGGCCGGTCACCGTCTCGACGGTGACCGCCGGTCGACGTGACCGGTGGCGTCGTGCCGGCCGAACACATTTCCGAAACTTTTCCGAAACCTTCATTGCCCGGGCCGGCGCGTGGTATGACATCGACTGGAATAAATCCCCAACTAAAACGTCTGGTCGTCCCCGCCTCGGCGGCCCGGGTGCAGGCCAGTAAGGAGGCAGAGATGGCAATAAACCCATCCGTCCCGCGCGGCGGGGTTCGGCGACGGCGATCGCCCGTCGTCCGAGCGCTGCTCGCCGGCACGTTCAGCGTCGTCACCGTGGCTGCCGTCGCGGTGATGATGCCCTCGGCGAACGCCGCCGCGAGCACGCTCGGCGCGGCCGCCGCGCAGTCGGGCCGGTACTTCGGCACCGCCATCGCGGCGGGCCGGCTCAGCAACTCGCAGTACAGCACGATCGCGGCCCAAGAGTTCAACATGATCACGGCCGAGAACGAGATGAAGCCGGAGTCGACGCAGCCCCAGCGGGGTCAGTTCAACTTCAACTCCGGTGACCAGATCTACAACTGGGCGACCCAGCGCGGCCTCAAGGTGCGGGGGCACACCCTGGCCTGGCACGCGCAACAGCCGGGGTGGATGCAGAGCCTGAGCGGCAGCAACCTGCGCCAGGCGATGATCGACCACATCAACGGCGTGATGGGCCACTACCGGGGCAAGCTCGCCGCGTGGGACGTGGTCAACGAGGCGTTCAACGAGGACGGCAGCCGCCGCAACTCCAACCTGCAGGGCACCGGCAACGACTGGATCGAGGTGGCGTTCCGCACCGCGCGGGCGGCCGACCCGTCGGTCAAGCTCTGCTACAACGACTACAACATCGAGAACTGGTCGTACGGCAAGACGCAGGGCGTCTACCGCATGATCCAGGACTTCAAGTCCCGGGGCGTGCCGATCGACTGCGTCGGGTTGCAGACCCACTTCACCGGCGGCAGCTCGCTGCCGAGCAACTTCCAGACCACGCTGTCCAGCTTCGCCGCCCTCGGTGTGGACGTGGCGCTGACCGAGGTCGACGTCACCAACTCCTCCACCACCCAGTACGCCGGGCTGACCCAGGCGTGCCTGAACGTGCCGCGCTGCATCGGCATCACCGTCTGGGGCGTACGCGACAGCGACTCCTGGCGCTCGAACGAGAGCCCGCTGCTCTTCGACGGCAACGGCAACAAGAAGGCCGCCTACAACTCCGTCCTCAACGCGCTCAACGCGGCCCCGCCGACCTCGGGGCCGACCGGGACCCCGACGGTGAGCCCGACCGTCAGCCCGACGGTGAGTCCCACCACGAGCCCGCCGCCGAGCGGTGGCTCGGGTCGGATCGTCGGGGTGCAGTCGGGCCGGTGCATCGACGTGCCCAACGCGACGCAGACCAACGGCACCCGGGTCCAGCTCTACGACTGCCACGGTCAGTCGAACCAGCAGTGGACGTACACCTCCACCAAGCAGTTGCGGGTCTACGGCAGCAAGTGCCTGGACGCGAACGGCGCGGCCACCGCCAACGGCACCGGAATCATCATCTGGGACTGCAACAGCGGGACGAACCAGCAGTGGAACATCAACTCCAACGGCACCATCAGCGGTGTGCAGTCCGGCCGGTGCCTGGACGTCTGGGGCACCGGTAACGGCCAGCAGGTCCAGTTGTACGACTGCCACGGCCAGACCAACCAGCAGTGGCGGACCGACTTCGGTGGCACCACGCCGACCTCAGCACCGCCGACGTCCGCCCCGCCGACCACCACGCCGCCGCCGACGGGTGGCTGCGCGCTCCCGTCGACCTACCGGTGGTCGTCGACCGGCGCGCTGACCAGCCCGAAGAACGGCTGGCTCTCGCTCAAGGACTTCACCAACGTGGTCTACAACGGCCAGCACCTGGTCTACGGGTCGTACGTGAACAGCAGCGGCCAGTACAGCTCGATGAACTTCGGCACGTTCACCAACTGGTCCGACATGGCCTCGGCCAGCCAGAACGGAATGAACCAGGGCACCGTGGCACCCACGCTGCTGTACTTCGCCCCGAAGAACATCTGGGTGCTGGCGTACCAGTGGGGACCGACCTCGTTCAGCTACAAGACGTCGAGCGACCCGACCAACGCCAACGGCTGGTCCTCGGCGCAGACGCTCTCCACCGCCACCCTCTCGGACGCCCCGTACGGGGTGATCGACCAGACCCTCATCGGCGACGACCAGAACATGTACCTCTTCTTCGCCGGGGACAACGGCAAGATCTACCGGTCGAGCATGCCGCTGGGGAACTTCCCGGGCAGCTTCGGCTCCAGCTACACGACGATCATGACCGACTCGACGAACAACCTGTTCGAGGGCGTCGAGGTCTACAAGGTGGCCGGCCAGAACCAGTACCTGATGATCGTCGAGGCGATCGGGAGCCAGGGACGCTACTTCCGGTCGTTCACGTCGAACAGCCTGAGCGGCTCGTGGACCCCGCAGGCCGCCAGCGAGAGCAACCCGTTCGCCGGCAAGGCCAACAGCGGCGCCTCGTGGACCAACGACATCAGCCACGGTGACCTGGTCCGTACCAACCCCGACCAGACCAAGACCGTGGACGCCTGCAACCTGCAGTTGCTGTACCAGGGCAAGGACCCCGGTGCGGGCGGCGACTACAACCGGCTGCCGTGGCGGCCGGGCGTACTGACCCTCCAGCGCTAGGCGTCACCGGGCGCACGGAGAGCACGGGCGTGTCCGGCACCGCGTGGTGTCGGGCACGCCCGTTCCGGTTCAGCCGGCCAGCTCCTCCGCGAGCAGGTCCATCAGCAGAGCATCGTGCCAACGGCCGTCCTCGCCGCGCTCGTAGCGGCGCATGATGCCCACCGGACGGAAACCCACCTTTGCGTACGCCCGGATGGCGGCGCTGTTCGCCGCCGCCGGGTCGATGGTGAACCGGTGGTGGCCGCACTCGTCGATCAGGTGCCGGACCAGGGTGCGGACGGCGTCTCCACCGTGGCCCGCGCCGCGTGACTCCGGATCGAGGAACACGTCCAGGCTGGCGTGCCGGTAGTCCGGGTCGGACTCGGCGTACCACTGGATCGCGCCGATCACCCGGCCGTCGTGCTCGATGGCGTACAGCGTCAGGTCGTCGTCATCGAGGTCGGCGTGGACCGCGGCGGTCAGGTCGTCGCCGCCGCGCCACCACCGGCGTACCTCCGGGTGCTCCCGGATGGCCGCGAGGGCCGGCACGTCCGTGACCGTCGCCGGTCGCAGGGTCACCGCACGCCCGCGCAGCACCGGCTCAGCCTCGGCTCTCGCCGTGCTCGACGCAGACCGCCGACCAGCCGACCGGCAACACCTGCACCTTCATCCGGCGACGGCAGGCCGGGCAGTAGCGCGGCGGCTCCAGCGTCCGGGCCGCCGCGCACGACTCGTGCCCGGCGGCCGACGCGTCCTCGCCGCAGCGGTCACACCAGCGTTGCGCTGCCACCAGCTCGGTCACGTCGTCCTCACCGATCAGCTCAGAGGGTCGCGGAGAGGGCCTTGACCGGCATCTTCAGCTCGTCGAGCAGGTCGAGGTCGGCGGTCGCCGGCCGGCCCAGGGTGGTCAGGTAGTTGCCGACGATCACGGCGTTGATGCCGCCGAGCAGACCGTCGCGGGTGCCGAGGTCACCGAGGGTGATCTCCCGGCCGCCCGCGTACCGCAGGATGGTGCGCGGCATGGCCAGCCGGAACGCGGCGATGGCCCGCAGCGCGTCCTTGCCCTCGACCACCGGGCGGTCGCCGAGCGGGGTGCCGGGGCGCGGGTTGAGGAAGTTCAGCGGCACCTCGTGCGGGTCGAGCTCGGCGAGCTGCGCGGCGAACTCCGCCCGCTGCTCGACGGTCTCGCCGAGGCCGAGGATGCCACCGCAGCACACCTCCATGCCGGAGTCGCGGACCATCCGCAGCGTCTCCCACCGCTCCTCCCACGAGTGGGTGGTGACCACGTTCGGGAAGTACGACCGGCAGGTCTCCAGGTTGTGGTTGTAGCGGTGCACGCCCATGTCGACCAGGTCGTCGACCTGCTCCTGGCTGAGCATGCCCAGCGACGCGGCGACCTGGATGTCGACCTCGGCCTTGATGGCGGCGACGCCCTCGCGCATCTGCTTCATCAGCCGCGCGTCCGGGCCGCGCACGGCGGCCACGATGCAGAACTCCGTGGCACCGGTCTTCGCGGTCTGCTTGGCGGCCTCGACCAGCGACGGGATGTCCAGCCAGACCGAGCGCACCGGGGAGGTGAACAGGCCCGACTGGGAGCAGAAGTGGCAGTCCTCCGGGCAGCCGCCGGTCTTCAGCGACACGATGCCCTCGACCTCGACCTCGGGGCCGCACCACCGCATCCGCACCTCGTGGGCGAGTTGCAGGGCGGCGGGGAGGTGCTCGTCGGGCAGGTTCAGCACGGCGAGGACGCCGGCCTGGTCGAGGCCGACGCCGTCACCCAGGACCTGGGTGCGGGCCTGGTCGAGGATCTCTGGCATGGCTCGTACCCTACAAGGCCCCGGGTCCGCCGGGTACGACCCGCCGTCGGCGCGGACCGACGGCGGCCAGGCCACGCCACCCGCGCGGCGACCGCGAGTGACAAACTGTTGACCGTACGTGGCGGTAACTGTCTCTTGGCCGGCGTTCGCCCCGCGTACCGAGTGGATTCGTCTGCGCGACGGAGCCGGGTGGTAATTTCGCCCGGCGGACGTCGGCGTGACCGGCGCGGACGGCGGTGAAGGGGTGACGGTGGCGGACTGGCTGGCGGCGCTCGATCGTCGCGCGCAGTTGCGGGCGAAGGCCGGCTTGACCAGGCGGCTGCACCCGCGTCCCGCCGACGACCGGCTGACCGACCTCGCCGGCAACGACTACCTCGGCCTGGCCACCCACCCCGAGGTCACGGCCGCGGCCACGGCGGCACTGTCGGCGTACGGGCTGGGCGCGACCGGCTCACGGCTGGTGCGCGGCTCGACCGACGCGCACCACGCCCTGGAGGACGAGCTGGCGCAGTGGCTGGGCACCGACCGGGCGCTCGTCTTCTCCTCCGGCTACCTGGCGAACCTGGGCGCGTTGCGGGCGCTCGTGCAGCCCCGGACCCTGCTCGTCTCGGACGCGCACAACCACGCCTCGCTGATCGACGGCTGCCGGATCTCCGGCGCCGAGACGGTGGTCAGCGCGCACGCCGACGTGACGGCGGTGGCCGCGGCCCTGGCCGTGGCGCCGGGACGCCCGGCGGTGGTGGTCACCGAGTCGGTCTTCTCGGTCGACGGCGATCTCGCGCCGCTGGCCGAGCTGCACAGGGTGGCCCGCCGCTACGGCGCGCTGCTGCTGGTCGACGACGCGCACGCGCTCGGCCTGACCGGCCCGTCCGGAGCGGGGGCGGTGGCCGCCGCCGGTCTGGCCGGTGAGCCGGACGTGGTGGTCACCGCCACCCTGTCCAAGGCGCTCGGCGGGGCGGGTGGGGTGGTCGCCGGTCCGGCCGAGTTCGTCCGGCACCTGGTCGAGACGGGCCGTACGTTCATCTTCGACACCGCGCTGCCGCCGGCCGTGGCGGCCGGGGTGCACGCCGCGCTGCGGCTGGCCCGGGCCGGTGACGACCTGCGCGCCGAGGTCGCCGACCGGGTGGCGCTGGCGGTCGGTCGTCTGCGCGCGGCCGGGCTGGCCGTCTCCGCGCCGGACGCGGCGGTGATCTCGGTGACCGCGCCCGGTCCGGAGGCCGCGACGGCGTGGGCGGCCGACTGCCGGGACCGGGGCGTCGCGGTCGGCTGCTTCCGGCCCCCGTCGACCCCGGACACCCGCTCCCGGTTGCGCCTCACGGTCAGCGCGGGGGTGCCCCGGGCGGACTTCGAGCGGGCCCTGGACGTCATCGTGGACTGTGCCCCATGAGTGATACGGCGTGGGCGGGGCCGGTGTTGGTCACCGGCACCGACACCGAGGTGGGCAAGACGGTGGTCACCGCGGCGATCGCGGCGGCCGCGCAGGCCGCCGGTCTGCGCGTGGCGGTGGTCAAACCTGGTCAGACCGGCACGGCCGGTGGTGAGCCGGGTGACGTGGACGCGGTCAACCGGCTGGCGGCCCCGCTGACCGGCCGTACCCTGGCGAGCTTCCCGGACCCCCTCGCGCCGCTGGCCGCGGCCCGGGTCGCGGACCTGCCGCCGTTGGAGCTGTACACGGCGGTGGACGCCGTCCGCGAGGAGGCGGACAAGCACGACCTGGTCCTCGTCGAGGGGGCCGGTGGCCTGCTGGTGCCGATGGGGCTGCGGCCGTCCGGCGAGCCGTGGACGATGGCCGACCTGGCGGTGTCGCTCGGCGCGCCCGCGGTGGTGGTCGCCCGGGCCGGGCTGGGCACGCTCAACCACACGGCGCTGACCCTGGAGGCGCTGGACCGTCGGGCGGTACCGGCCGGAGTCGTGATCGGCGCCTGGCCGGCGTCGCCGGAGCTGGTGCACTGGACGAACCTGACCGACCTCGTGCCGAACCTGCTGGGCGCGGTGCCGGCCGGCGCGGGCGCGATCGACCCGGGGGTGTTCCGGCGGTCAGCGCCGGGCTGGCTCACCCCGGCGCTGCACGGGGTGCTCGACGACTGGCGCGTCTGGGCCGAGGAGAGCAGCTGAACACCTGACTTTCGTCGGTGTCCGCGCAGGTCGGACGTGGGTAGCCTGGCCGCCGTGAGGATCCTGGAGCCGTCGGCGTCCGGGCCGCCCCGGTGGCGGCGTCCCGTGCTGGACGTGTCGCTCTGGGCGGTGGTGGCCGCGCCGGTCGTGGCCGCGCGGGTGACTCCGCCGTACCCACGGTTCGGTGTGGCGCTGCTGCTCGGCGCGCTG
The DNA here is from genome assembly GCF_049315225.1 of Micromonospora sp. WMMD729. Classification (NCBI taxonomy): domain Bacteria; kingdom Bacillati; phylum Actinomycetota; class Actinomycetes; order Micromonosporales; family Micromonosporaceae; genus Micromonospora; species Micromonospora sp. WMMD729. The sequence goes on from NZ_CP186059.1 coordinate 1,554,559, forward strand.
GTGCTGCTCGCGGCCGCCGTGGCGTCGGCACGACGGTGGCCGCTGGTGGGTCTGCTGCTGGTGGTGCTCGGTTCGCTGGTGGACGGCAACTTCGTGTTCGCCATCCCGGTGTTCAGCTATCTGACCGGCCGACGCAGCGCGACCGCGACGCCGGCCGCCGTGCTGTTCGGCGTGATCGCCCTGGGCGGCACGGTGCTGAACCTCGGGCTGCTCGGCACCGGGGCGGCGACCTGGTTCCTGCTGGCATCGGTGCTGCTGTTCGGCGGGGTGTTCCCGTGGCTGGTGGGTCGGTACCGGCGGCAGCAGCAGGCACTGGCCGACGCCGGCCGTCGACACGTCGAGGCGGTGGCGCGCGAGCGCCGTGGCGTCGCGGAACGGATCCGGCTTCGCGAGCGGGCGCGGATCGCCGAGGAGATGCACGACTCACTCGGTCACGATCTCAGCCTGATCGCGGTGCGGGCCGCCGCGTTGGAACTCGCCGCCGACCTCGCGCCGGCCCACCGGGCGGCCGTGGGGGAGCTGCGGGCCAGCGTCGCGGCGGCGACCGAACGGCTGCACGACATCATCGGGGTGCTGCGGGAGGAGGGCGGCCCGGCCGGCGTCGGGCCGGTGGGGGAGACCGTCGTGGACCTGGTGACCGGGGCCCGTGAGGCCGGGATGGCGGTACGGCTCGACGCGGCGCCCGACGCCCTGCGACTGCCCGGCATGACCGGCTCCGCCGCCCACCAGGTGGTGCGGGAGGCGCTCACCAACGCGGCCCGGTACGCCCCGGGCGCCCCGGTGACGGTGACCCTGACGACCGAGGCGGACGGGGTGCGGGTGCGGGTGCGCAACGCGCCGCCGCCGGCCGGTCCGCTGCCCCGACCGGCGTCCTCGGGAAGTGGTCTGGTCGCCCTGACCGAGCGGGTACGGCTGGCCGGCGGCGTGCTGGACGCCGGTCCGTGCCCCGACGGCGGATTCGCGCTGTGTGCCCGGCTGCCGCTCGCCGCTGAACCGGGGCTGCCAGCGGTGGCCGCCGCCGGTGGGACGGTTGACGACGTCCCCACGCCCCGGGGCGTCCCGGAACGGCCGGCCGACGCCGAACGGCGGCTGCGTGAGGCCCGCCGCCGGGCGCGCCGGAGCCTGCTGACGGCGCTCGCCGCGCCGGCCGGTTTCGCGTTGGCCCTGTCGCTCGTCTACTACCCGTTCGCCACGGCCGGCACGGTGCTCGACGAGTCGACGTACGACCGGATGCGGCCCGGTACCGCGCGGGCCGACCTGCCCGGGCTGCCCCGCCGGCAGCTCGCCCCGCCGCTCGGGGTGTCGACGCCGGGCTGCGAGTACTACACCGACGGCAACTTCCCCCTCGCCGAGGCGACGTGGCGGCTCTGCTTCACCGACGGCCGACTGGTCAGCAAGGAGCGCATCACATAGTGGACACCGACATGGCCCCGGCCGCGCCCGTCCGGGTGGTCCTGGCCGACGACGAGGCGATGATCCGGGCCGGGGTGCGGGCCATCCTCGCGGCCGATCCGGGTATCGAGGTGGTCGCCGAGGCCGGCGACGGGCGGGCGGCGGTGGAGTTGGTCCGCGCGCACCGACCGCAGGTGGCGTTGCTGGACATCCGGATGCCCCGGCTGGACGGCCTGGCCGCGGCGGCCGAGATCCACCGGTTGGCGCCGGCCACGGCGACGGTCATGTTGACCACCTTCGGAGAGGACGACCACGTGGCCCGGGCGCTCGGGCACGGCGCGAGCGGGTTCCTGCTCAAGGCCGGTGACCCGCGGGAGCTGATCGCCGGGGTGCACGCGGTCGCCGACGGCGGGGCGTACCTGTCGCCACGGGTGGCGCGTCGGGTGATCGAGCTGGGCGCCGGCCGGTTGGCGCGCCGTCCCGCCGCGCGGGATCGGACGGCCGGGCTGACCGAGCGGGAACGCGAGGTGCTGGCGCTGGTCGGCGCGGGTCTGTCCAACGCGGAGATCGCTCGCCGGCTGCACCTGGTGGAGGGCACCGTGAAGAGCTACCTGACGAGCATCTTCACCCGACTGGCGGTGCGCAACCGGGTGCAGGCGGCGATCCTCGCCTACGAGGCGGGTCTGGTCGAGCGGTGAGCGGGGGCCGGCGGGCCCCCGCTCACCGTGTCAGGCGTCCCGGCGGCGCAGCATGGCGCGGCCGAGCAGCAGCGCGGCGCCCGCCCAGCCGGCGAGCAGCAGCAACCCGACCACACTCGGGTACGGGTCGGTGTCCCCGGCGAGGAAGTGCCCGCCGGCCACGCCGGGAAACACGTCGGCGATCCGGTTCAGGACGGTGATGTCCGGCTCCTGGAGCGACAGCGGCACGATCATCAGGGTGGCGAAGAGCACGATGATCGTGAGTACGGCGCTGCGCAGTGCCGCACCGAGGCCGAGCGCGAGGACGCCGACCAGGGCCAGGTAGGTCGCCACCGCCACGATGTCGCCGATCGTGTCGGCGGTCGGCGCGCTGCCCCAGTCGCCGAGCACCGGGCGGGCGACGAGGACGCCGACAACGCCGAGCAGCAGCCCGAGGGCGAAGGTGACGGCGCCGGCCACCACGGCCTTGGCCAGCAGCACCCGACCGCGGGCCGGGGTGCACTGCAGGGTCGTGGAGATGGTGCCGCTGGTGAACTCGGTGGTGATGGCGAGCAGGCCCACCGCCAGCACGGCGTACTGGGTCAGCTCGATCGCGTCGATCAGCACGGTGCCGGCGGTGACGACGCCGAGGTCGTCGGCCGGGTCGTCGTTGGTGTTGGCGTTCGCCGCGTAGATGGCCAACTGTCCGGCGCTCGCGGCCATCACGAGCAGCCCGGCCAGCAGCGTCCACCAGGTGCTGCGGACCGAGAACAGCTTGCTCCACTCGGCGGCCAGCGCACCGCGGAAGGGACGGGTGGGCGTGGCGGCCTGCGTGCTCATGCGGCACCCCCGGCGTACTCGACACTGTCGGCGGTCAACTCCATGAACGCCTGCTCCAGCGAGGCGCCGTGCGGGCTCAGCTCGTGCAACCGCACCCCCAGCTCGTACGCGAGGTCGCCGATCCGGTCCACCGTGGCGCCGGTGACGGTCAGCTCGTCCGGTCCGGCCTCCTCGACGACGCCGCCGGTCGCGGTGAGCCGCGCGGCGAGGGTGGCGAGCCCTTCGCGGTGCGGGCTACGGACCCGTACGGCGACCCCGCTGCCCGCGATGACGTCGCCGACCGGGGCGTCGGCGAGCAGTCGTCCCCGACCGATCACCACGAGTTGGTCGGCGGTGAGCTGCATCTCGCTCATCAGGTGGCTGGACACGAAGACCGTCCGGCCCTGCCCGGCGAGGGAGCGCATGAGCTGCCGTACCCAGCGCACCCCGTCCGGGTCGAGGCCGTTCACCGGCTCGTCGAACATCAGCACCGGCGGGTCGCCGAGCAGCGCTCCGGCGATGCCGAGCCGCTGCGCCATGCCCAGGGAGAGGGCGCGGCCCGGCTTGCCGGCCGCCCGCCCGTCCAGCCCCACGGTGTCGAGCACCTCGTCGACCCGGCGGGCGGGGATGCCGTTGCTGCGAGCCATGGCCAGCAGGTGCGCCCGCCCGGACCGGGTCGGGTGCAGGGCCCGAGCGTCGAGGAGGGCACCCACCTCGTGCAACGGTCGCCGCAGCTCCCGGTACGACCGGCCGGCGACGAGCGCCTGCCCGGCGGTGGGCCGGTCCAGGCCGAGGATCATCCGCATGGTGGTGGACTTGCCGGCGCCGTTGGGGCCGAGGAAGCCGGTGACCCGGCCGGGCGCGACGTCGACGGTCAGGGCGTCGACCGCGACGGTCGCCCCGAACCGTTTCGTCAACCCACGTAATGTGATCATGCGTTGACGCTAGGCGTCGGTCGGCGCGGCCCGCCGCGCCCGAACGGCACCGACCGGCACTGACTTTCGTCAGCCCTTGCGGGTCAGCGGATGTAGTCCTCCAGCAGCGCCGGGGTGAGTCCGGCCCGGTGGATGGCCTTCAACGCGGCCAGCAGGTCGTCCATCAGCGCCGGCCGGAAGTGCATCAGCAGCACGTCGCCGGGTTGGACCACCTTCTCCGGGGTCTGGTAGCGCACCTTGCCCTCGTGGACCGTCTCGGACCAGTGCAGGACCGCCTTCGCGCCGCAGTCCCGGGCGGCCGCCAGCGTGGTGCTGTCGTACTCGCCGAACGGCGGGCGGAACAGGGTCGCCCGCTTGCCGAACAGTGTCTCGAGCTTGTCCGCCGCGCCGCAGATCTCCTGCTTCTGGTAGTCGTACGACCGGCCGGCGAGGGAGTTGTGCCGGATGGTGTGGTTCTCGACGACCCCGCCGGCGACCTGGATCTGGCGGAAGTATTCGTCGTGCTCCTCGGCGGCCGGCGAGTTCAGGAACATCGTGACCGGGATGTGCGCGCGCCAGATGAAGTCGGCCACCGCGGGCGGTCGGGCCAGCCCGCCGTCGTCGATGGTGATGAAGGCGACCTTCTGGTCGGTCGGCAGGCGGTGCCAGAACGGGATCGGGCCGGTCACCGGCAGCGGCACCGGTTGCGGCGGCGGCGCCTCGGGGAAGGTCGGTGCCTGCGACACGTACCAGTCGAGGCTTCCGGGCGTGGGCCGGGCGGTCGGCGACGGTGACGCGGAGGGCGACGGTGACGCGGACGGCGAGGCGGACGGGCTCGGTTGCGCCGCGACCTGCCGGGCGTGGAACGCGGGTCCGGCTGCGCAGGCACTCAGCGCCAGCAGGGCCAGAAGCGTTGTGGCGGCGATGATCCGACGGGTGGGGGTGGCGGACACGCCCGGAAACATACCGGCCGAATGTCAGGATCCGGTCAGCCCGGTTCGCCCGATGGTCGGCGCACCACGAAGGCGTCCGGCATCCGGAAGGTGAGGTTGTCCGGGCACCACGGCGGCCGGACCACCGTCACCCCGTCGAGCAGCGGCGTCGCCTCGGCCACCACCACGGCCGCCTCCATCCGGGCCAGCACGTCGCCGACGCACCGGTGCGCACCCGCCCCGAACGCCAGGTGCCGCCGCGACCCGCGCTGCCCGGGGACGAACTCGTCCGGCGCGCCGACGACCGCCGGATCGCGCCCGGCGCGGGCCAGCCACAGCACGATGCTGGTGCCCGCCGGCACGTCGGTGCCGCCGAGGGTGCCGTCCGCCGCCGCGACGCGCCGCCAGGTGACGATGGGGGGTTCGAGGCGCAGGCCCTCCTCCACGACATCGGCCACCGCGACGTCGCCGGCGCGCAGCGCGGCGCGTACCGCCGGTTCGCCGGCCAGCCGGTGCAGCAGCAGGGTGAGGAACTGCGAGGTGGTCTCCTGGCCGGCGACCAGCAGGAAGAAGAGCGCGCCGACCACCACGTCGGGCGGGTGCCCGGCGGCGCGCAGCTCGGCGGCCAGTCCACCGCCGGTGGCCGCGAACTCCCGCAGCACGCGGTGGAAGCGGCCCACCTCGGCGGCGAGCGCCACCTGCCGGTCGTCGTCCAGCGGCGCCCAGAACAGCTCCAGTGCCGCCCGGGCGAACTCCTTGACCGCGCCGACCGGGGCGTCCGGCAGGTCGACCAGCCGGGCCAGCACCAGCAGGGGCAGGTCGGCGGCGAGGTCCGCGTACAGGTCCACCGACGCGCCGGCGTCGAGGCCGGCGCGGAGCCGGGTGACCCGCTCCCGGACCAGGGCGGTGAGCCAGGGGCGCTGGGCGGCCACCTTCGCGGGGTGCAGCGCGTCCGCCACGATGCCCCGGATCTGCGGATGGCTGTGGCCGGAGTTGTTCGCCAGGGTCGGCGGCAGCCGGAACCGGTGCCCGGCGAGCACCCGCAGCGCGGTCACCGGCATTGGGGTCACCGCGTCCAGGGCGTTGTCCGGCCGGTAGCGCCGCGGGTCGGCGAGGACCTGGCGGACCAGCGCGTGCCGGGTGACGACGAGGTGGCGTACGCCGACGTGGTCGGTCACCTCGGCGACGTCCGGCCAGGGTGCCTCGACCGCGGACGCCCAGCCGGAGAAGAGCACGCCGCCACGCTAGCTGGCGGCCCCCGGCAGGCCGGGACGCAACCGCCAGACGGTGGTGCGCTTCACCCGCACGCTCTCCAGCGCCTCCGGCACCGGTACGTCGTAGCTGGCCAGCTCGTCGAAGCGGTCCCGGGGCAGGAACGCCCGGCCCGGGTCACCGACCAGCGCCGGCGCCCCGGCCCGGGTGGCGCGCAGCAGGAACCGCAGCACCCGTCGGGCCATCGCGTCGCTGTAGAAGACGTCTCCGGCGAGCACCACCTCGGCGTCGCCCGCGTCGCCGTCGAGGATGTCTCCGAGCTCGGCGTCGACGCGTACCCCGTTGGCCTCGGCATTGAGCGCGACGGCCGCGACCGCCAGTTCGTCCACCTCGACGGCCCGCACGGACGCCGCGCCGGCCCGGGCGGCGGCGATGGCCACCAGGCCGGAGCCGGAGGCGAGGTCGAGCACCCGCCGGCCGGCGACCAGCTCCGGATGGTCGGTGACGTAGCGGGCCAGCGCCTGCCCGCCGGCCCAGGCGAACGCCCAGAACGGCGGCGGCCGGTCGCTGGAGAACTGCCCCTCGGTCAGCTCCCAGAGCCCGATCGGCTCGTCCGCCTGGTGCAGGTGCACCTCGGGGACGAAGGCGACCGGGGTCAGCCGGGCGTGCAGCCGGACGAACGTGCTGGAGAGCTCGGACACCTGGTGATTCTCCCAGTGGCCCGACACGCGGCGTGTCGTGGGGGAGTGGTGACCGGTTCACCACTGTCGGTGAAATGACCCCTCGCGCTTGGCGTCCGGTGCGAAGACACCCGTCTGTGTGATCCGTCCGCTTCCTCCTAGCGTTTCCTTACGGGGACGAGAAGGAGTGAGGTGGTGGTGATCGTGTGGCGGTACGCGCTGCGGCTCGGGGCGTTGGTTGCCGGCGTGGCCGGGGTGGTGCTCACCCTGGCGGCACCGGCGCAGGCGGCGTTCGCCACCGAGATGAGCGGCCTGCCGGCCCGGTTCACCGCCGGCGAGGCGGTGCGCACGATCTCCGCGGTGGTCTCGCAGACGGACCGGCGCGGTGGGTGCGTGAAGGTGCGCTGGTCGATGGTGCTGCGGGTGCAGGGCATCCGCCTCGACCAGGTGAAGATGGACCGGGTGGAGGAGAACGGCGACTTCCCGGTGGAGATCCGGACCGAGGGTGATGTGGCCCGGTTGACCGACCGGCAACTCGACCCGGGCACCCTCTGCCCGGGCCGTACGGTGACCGCCCGCTACCGGGTGGCCTTCGCCGAGGACGTCAGCCAGGGGCGGGTCACCCTCGCCGCCGAGGCGTACGACGCCAACCTGCGCCTGCTGGCCCGCCAGACGGCCACCCGGTCGGTGCTGGGAGCGGGTGGCACCGGAACCCGTACGCCGACGCCGACGCCGAGCCCGACTCCGGCGCTGCCGAGCGACCCGCCGAGCGAGCCGGCGTCGGAGGAGAGCGCACCGACCGAGGAGGCGATCGCGGACCAGCCGGTCGACGCGGCGCCACCGCCGGCCGGCCGTCCGGTCGCGCAGACCGGGGGGTTCGGTGTGGTGCAGGCGGCGTTCCTGCTCGGCGGGTTGCTGCTCTCGCTCGGGGTGGGCCTGCTGCTGCGACTGCGCCACCTGACCCGCGCCGCGAAGGACGAGGACGAGGCCGAGGCCGAGGACCCGCCGGTGGACCGGCTCTGGGAGCGGCCCGCGCCGACCGGGCGCTGGCACCCGGCACGCCGCTGATCGGGGGTTGTCGGGGCCGGCGGTCGCCCGCCGGCCCCGACGGATCTACTTCGCGAACGCCTGGAACTCGGCGATCCTGACCTGTGCCCGGGCCGGGCTGGCCGTGGCGCAGTCGGTCGTCGTGGCCGGGTCGTCGTCCTGCTCACCGGCGTACTGCGGGCCGCCGGTGCACTGGCTGGTCAGCACCTCCAGCCGCAGGTGGGTGGCGAGGGTGGTGGGCACCGCGAACGTGCGCAGGTTGATGTCGCGGCTGTACGCCCGGTACGCCCCGCCGGGGAACGCGTCGGCCGCGCTGGTGTAGATGCGCCGCCAGCGCGCCGGGTCGGCGCAGTCGGTGGTGGTCGCGTCGCAGGCGGACACGGCGAACGAGCGCAGCGCGCTGAGCGCGTTCTGACTGCCGGTGTCGGCGTCCCCGACGATCGCGGGTCGCAGCATCGCGCTGACGTTCACCCGCTTGACCACCTGCGGGGCGTCCCCGGCCAGCGCCACGGTGAGCTGCTTGCCGGCCACCCCGTCCAGCGCGGCCCAGTTCGTCGCCTCGGTGTCGTCGGCGACCCGGTCCAGGTTGACCCCGTCGCCGCTGATCGTCGCGCCGGAGGCCGTGGACGCGAGGTTGCGGCTCAGCCGCAGGTCCACGTAGCCGTTCTTGCCGGCGTCGGCGACCACGCTGAGCCGCTGGTGCCCGAAGCCGGGCGCGACGGCCAGCAGGTCGTACGCGCCGGCGACCAGCTCCACCGTGTCCGGGATCGGCGTCGCCGGGTCGGTGTCGGCGATCGGGACCGCCCGCGCCTCGTAGTGCCCGACGTAGACCCGGATCGGGGCGTCGGCGCTGTCCCCGCGCGGGCGCAGGGTCAACGTCGCGTTGCCGCCCCGGGGCGAGGCGAAGCTCGGCGTCGGGTCGGTGTCCGCGGCGCCGTTGGTGGCGGCGTCCCGACCCATCCCGGAGCGGGCGAACTCGGCCCAGATCAGGTCCTGGTTCGCGCCGCCGAAGCGCAGCAGGTCGGCGGTGAGCATGTTGTCCCGCATGTCGAGCATGCTGACCTGGCTGGCCGCCTGGAGCAGGAACGAGTCGAAGACCAGTTGGGACCAGCGCCGGTTGCCCGGGCACCTGTCGGCCGGCACGGCGCCCTGCGCGCACTCCCGCTGTCGCTGCGGGGTGCCCAGGCCGTACCGCTTGACCAGCGCGGCGCGTACCCGGTAGTTGGTGGCCCCCCAGATCTCCCCGTCGGCGTGCACCGCCGGACCGGCGGTGTTGTAGCCGATGTCCGAGTAGTTCAGCGGGCTACGGCTCAGGTCGTAGTTGCGGATGCCGCTGACCAGGTTGCCGGTGACGTAGCCGCCGGTGACGAACGGCGACTCGCCGGGGGCGCGCAGCCCGTTCTGGAAGAGGTACTCGGCGGCCATCAGGTCGCCCCACGACTCGCCCATCGCCCCGCCCTGGTGGCCGCTGATCCCGCTGTCCGGGCCGGCGATCATCCGGTTGGTGATGGCGTGGGTGTACTCGTGGCCGATCACCGTCATGTCGTAGTCGCCGTCGACGCACGGCGGGTACGGGCCACCGGCCTGCGGCTGCCACAGGTACATGTTGGTGGTCGGCGGCAGACCGTCGCGCGGGGTGCCCTGGTTGGCGTTGTTGCGGTTGCCGGTCAGCGCGCCCTGCTGGGCGCGGCCCTGCTCGGCGTCGCCGCCCAGGCCGGACGGGGTGAGGTTGACCGCCTGGAGGTTCCACGCCGACTCGGTGAAGCCGAGCTGGTACGCCCAGTCGTGCATCCGGTTGTGCATGGCGAAGAGGTTGGCGATCGCCGGGTCCGCGTCGTTGCGCTGTGCGGACGTGAACACCTCCGGGTTGCACCTCGCCTGGTGCCACTGGTCGGTGAACGGGTACTCGTAGCGGCGGTCCGCGCTGGGGGTCGCCGGCACCACCGGGGTGTTGTTGCCCCAGGAGAGCACGGTGTTCGCCGAGTTGCCGCGCGAGGTGAAGGTGGGTGTGCCGGTGGCCGCGTCGACGTCCCACGGCTGCCCGGTGGCCGGGTCGCGGAACGCCGCCTGGCAGTCCGGGGCCGGATCGCCGCACCAGCGCACCCGGGGGTCCTGGCCGGCGGCGAGGTCCCGGGGCGGGGTGGCCGGGAAGACCGCCCAGCTCGGGTTGTCCGAGTCGAAGTCGACCAGGTCCTCGCGGATCAGCACCTTCCCGGTGCTGCCGTCCACGTAGCTGGTGAACGCCGCCGGGTGGTCGGTGTCCGCGCCGATCAGGGTCACCTCGTAGGCGGCCCGGGGCCCGTCGAGCGGGGTGGGCACGGCCACGGCCCGCACGGAGTGGCTGGCCACCGCTGCCGGGCTCAGCCCGGCGTCGGCGAGCGCGTCGGCGTACGCCTGCTCGGCGGTGCGGGTCGCCGGCGCGGGCGCGCGGGTGTCCCGGGCCAGCGAGGAGTTGACCGCGAGCACCGAGCCGCCGCTGACCGCGAGCGTGACCAGGCCGTCGTGACCGGCCGGCAGGTCGCCGAAGCGCTGCCGCAGGGTCACCACCGTGCCGCTGCCGATCGGCCGGACCAGCACCCGGTCCAGGCGGGCGACCGTCGCGGCGTCCATGCCGTACAGGTCGCGGTTCGCGGCCAGGTAGGCGCGCGCGGCGGCCTCCGGGTCGGTGGGCAGCCCGGTGGCGAGCGGGGTACGACCGGGGCCGAGCGCCTGCGGCGTGCCGAGCCGGTTCCACCGCGCGTCCGGGTCGGCGGCGCGGGCCAGGCCGCGCTGGCGGGCGTCGGGTGCCGCCGTACCGGTGCGGTTGTCGAGGTCGGCGGGCTGGTGCCCCTCGGCGAACGGCCCGGACGAGCGCTCGGCGGCGGCGGTGGCGGGTGCGGCGTTGCTCGTGCCGGTGGGTAACAGCGCGGCGAGGGTCGCGGTCGTCGCCAGGACGGCGATGAGCCGGCGTCGACGCCGGCTCATCGAGGGTGACCACTCCGGTTGTGGCACGGAACCTCCTCGTGGGAGCGGGATGGTCGGCGGCTGCCGACCGGCGATGCGCGGTGACGCATGCGCATATGTGGATATCAGCCGATCGAGGAAGCGGCAAGGTCCCGATCGAGATCCGTCGACTTTACAAAATGCTTCCTCTTGTAAAAGGCGGTGACGGGTGTCACAGTCGATCCATGGCCGTCGACATCGATCCGACCGTCCAGCCCGTCGCCTGGCGGGATGGGCGCAAACCCCTCTGGCCGCTCGCGCTGCTGGTGCCGGCGCTACCCTTCGCCGGTCTCGCGCTCTGGCGGACCACCGGCGGTGCCTGGGCGTGGTGGCTCACCCCGGTCGTCGTGTTCGGCCTGATCCCGGTGATCGACCTGCTCATCGGTGACGACCGGCGCAACCCGCCCGAGGAGGCGGTGCCCCGGCTCGCCGCGGACGGCTACTACCGCTGGCTGACCTACCTCTACCTGCCGGCGCAGTACGCGGCCCTGGTGGCCTGCTGCGCGGTGTGGACCCAGGGCGGCCTCTCGGTCGTCGGTGCCGCCGGCCTGGTGGCCACCGTCGGAGTGGTCAACGGCATCGCCATCAACACCGCACACGAGCTGGGCCACAAGCGCGAGCGGGTGGAGCGGTGGCTGTCCAAGGTGGCCCTCGCGCCGGCCGGGTACGGACACTTCTACGTCGAGCACAACCGCGGCCACCACGTCCGGGTCGCCACGCCGGAGGATCCGGCCAGCTCGCGGCTGGGGGAGAGCTTCTGGGCGTTCTGGCCGCGTACCGTCCTCGGCAGCCTCCGCTCGGCCTGGCGGCTGGAGACCGCCCGGTTCCGCCTCCGGGGCCGGACCCCCTGGACGTACCGCAACGACGTGCTCAACGCCTGGGCGATGACCGTGGCGCTCTACGCGGCGCTGGCCGTGCTCTTCGGCCCGGCGGTGCTGCCCTTCCTGGTGCTGCAGGCGGTGGTCGGGTTCTCCCTGCTGGAGGTCGTCAACTACCTGGAGCACTACGGGCTGGCCCGGCAGCGCACCGCCACCGGACGCTACGAGAAGGTCGACGCCCGGCACAGTTGGAACAGCGACCGCACGGTCACCAACGTCTTCCTCTTCCAACTCCAGCGGCACAGCGACCATCACGCGAACCCGCTGCGCCGGTACCAGACGCTGCGCAGCTTCGACAGCTCACCGCAGTTGCCCGCCGGGTACGCGACGATGGTGGTGGTGGCGCTGCTCCCACCGCTGTGGCGGCGGGTGATGGACCACCGGGTGCTCGCCCACTACGGCGGCGACCGAGGGTTGGCCAACACCCGACCCCGGCGCTGACGGCTCGGTCGCCGGGCGCAGTTCCCGGCGGTGGCGGCTCGGTCGCCGGATGCTCAGTCCGGGTCGCGGCTCACTCGCCGGGCGCCCAGTCCGGGTCGCGGCCGAAGGCGGCCAGCAGGTGGTCCTGCTCGTCGGCGTCGGCGGGCACCCGCGCCTCGTCCCGGACCAGCTTGTCGCGCCGATAGTCGTCGACCCGGCCGGCGAACCACCGGGCGCACACGTGCACCGCGTCCGGGTCGAACCGTGGGTCGGCGCCGATCGCCACCGCCAGGTCCCAGCCGTGTATCAGGTGTTCGGCGAGGAGCTGGCTGACGTACTCGGCGGCCGGGGTCTCACCGGCCGACAGGTGCACGGTGCGGTCGATCGTGCCGGGGTGGGTGACGGCGATCTCGGCCTGCGCGGCCGCCTCCCGGGTCGTCGTGACCGGGTCGTCGCCGAGCTGGTCACCCTCGAAGCGGTCGCCGACCTCGTCGATGGTGCGGCCGGCGAGCAGCGGAACGCTCCACCGGTCCTCGCCGACCACGTGGTTGACCAGGGTGCGGACGTCCCAGCCGGGACAGGGTGTCTCCGCGGACCACTGGCCGGGCCCGATCTGGTCCACCCGGTCGACGAACTCGGCCAGGCTCCGGCGGTACGCCTCCAGCAGATCCATGCCGTCGATTGTTCACTTCGGCGCGCCTGCCGGAGCCGTTTTGCCCGGCCCGGTGTCCGGCGCGGTCGGTTGCCCGGGGGTGTTCAAAGTCCTGGCCCCCGGCGGCCGGCCAGGGGCTTTTTGACGCCGGCCCTAGTCCAGGTCGGCCGGATCCAGGCCCAGCTCGCGGGCGGTGACCAGGCGTACCCACTCCCCGAACTGTCGCCGGGAGATGACCCGGTCGTGCACCGCGAGCTGCACGGCGAGGCCGTCCATCACGGCGCTGATCCGCCAGGCGGCCCCGTCCGGGTCGGCGCACTGGAAGGTGCCGTCGGCGACCCCGGTGGAGATCACCGCGGCGAGGTCCTGCCGCCACCGCAGGTCGAGCCGGCGGGACACCTTCTCCAGTTCGGGAGTACGCAGCGACTCGGACCAGCCGTCGATCCACATCGACCAGGAGGTGGCCCGACCGGCCGGGGTGTAGAGCTTGAGGATCCGGCGGAGCTTCGTCAGCGGCGGCGCCGAGGAGCGGGTGACCGCGTCCAGGCGGGCCAGATCCTGCTCGACGGCGTACGCGAAGGCCTGCGCGAGCAACCGCTCCTTCGTGGCGAAGTGGTAGAACACCAGTGCCTGGCTCACCCCGGCCGCCTGCGCCACGTCGGCCGTCCGGGTGTTGGCCAGACCGCGCTCCACGATCACGTCGCAGGCGGTGCGCAGCAGGGCATCCAGGCGGATCTCGGCCGCACGTCTCGTCACGACCGTTACCGTAGCCCATCGATCCGAACACGAACAGTTACCGCTACCGTCCGATTCGTGGGGTAAGAGTCGGAAGATGGACACTTTCCGGGGATGCGGTGGCTCGTTCACCTGATGCCGGAGTGTGACCGTCGGACGTCAATTGAGACACCAGGTCAGCTGACTAGGAAGCCCGCCCCGGGTGGTGCCGACCTCCCCGTACCGGGCGGTTCTGCGACCTCTGCCGCGAGCGCTTCCTCGGCACCGGATCGGGCAGGAGGGACGCGCCGACACGGACCCCGATTTGGCAGTCGTTCCCCGGCTCGGCTAAAGTTCTCATCCGTCACCCGGGAAAGCCGGGGGCGTGCGGACGTAGCGCAGCTGGTAGCGCATCACCTTGCCAAGGTGAGGGTCGCGGGTTCGAATCCCGTCGTCCGCTCGGAGCTGCCGCCACGCGTGACGGGGGCAACCTCGGTGGGGTGGCCGAGAGGCGAGGCAACGGCCTGCAAAGCCGTCCACGCGGGTTCAAATCCCGTCCCCACCTCGGCAACAAGCACGGGCGATTGGCGCAGTGGGAGCGCGCTTCCTTGACACGGAAGAGGTCACTGGTTCAAACCCAGTATCGCCCACCAGCTGGACAAGTGTTGAGGCCCGCCACCGGATCCGGTGGCGGGCCTCAACGCTTACCACTACTCACCGGCGCGGAGCACCTCGCTCAACCGGTCGCGTCGTCGCAGCGTCGATTCGACGGGTACGACGGTGGCGGCGGCCGCCAGCAGCGCCACCCCCACCATCGCGAGCAGCCACCACGGCAGGACCGCCCCCGGGTCGCCGGCCTGACCGGTGAGCAGCCGCAGGTCGAGTGGGCCGAGCGTTAGGCGTGCCAGCAGGGCACCGAGGAGTGGACCGCACACCGCGACGACCACCACCGGCGGCAGCAGCTCTCCGGCGGCCACCCAGCGCGCGTCGCGTGGCCGCAGGCCGAGGGTCCGCAGCCGGGTCAGGGTCTGCCACCGTTCCCCCGCCCCCGCTGCGGCGGCGAGCGCGAGGCCGAGCAGCCCCAGCGCCAGCAGCACCGCGGCGGCGGCCCACGCCAGCCGGAGGAGCCCTGCGGTCAGCGGAGCCACCCGCTGCGCCCGCAGCACGTCCGCCCGCACCACGACGTCGGAGGCGACACCGCTGTTGGTGACCGCCCGCGCCGCGCCGGGACCGGTCACCCAGACCGTGTTCGGAACGGCGGGCAGCCCGGCGTCGGCGAGCGCCCCGGCGTCCACGATGACGACGTCACCGGCACCGTCGACCGAGGGCGCGGCACCGACCGCGACGAGGTGGATCGTCGGGGCGTCGTCCCGGGGTAGCTGCAACCTCGTGCCGGTCCGCAGTTCGCCGTCGCCCGACCGGACCAGCGCGGGGACCTCCCCGGGACGGGGACCGGGGGTGGTGAGCCGGGCCAGGGCCGGCGCGTCGGGCAGCGGGGTGCTGGCCAACAGGCGCTGGAACGCGGCGGCGTCCACGATGACCAGGCGGGGCGTGAGCGGCGTCGAGTCGGTGAAGATCCGCGCCGAGTCGGTGACCTGCGCGACCACGACCTGCCGTACCCCGGGCGCGGCGGCGATGTGCGCGGCGACGGTGGGCGTGGCGGTCTCGGCGTCCCCGGCGACGTCGAGGCGGGCGTCGGCGCCGACGGCACCCCACGCGCCGTCGGCCAGGCCCCGGTTGACCGTGGCGCCCAGGATGAGCGCGAACGACGCGAGCGCCGTGGCGCACACCAGCACCAGCAGCGGCAGTGCGCGCCCGGCCGTCGTGGCCGCCCGGGCGGCGCCGAACACGGCCAGCGGGCGGCGCGAGCGCAGGGCCTGCCGGAGCGCGAGCCGTGCCCCGAGGGGCAGCAGTCGGATCAGGACGAGCGCGCCCACCAGCGCGCCCAGCGCGACGGCGCTGACCGGCAGGATCACGTCGCCGGTCGGCTCAGCCATGTCGCCGTCGGAGGTGGTCGGCAGGAGTCCGCGCTGGTGCAGCGTGACGAGGGCGGCGACCGCGGCGATCAGGACAGCGGCCTCCACGACGACCCGGCGCAGCTGGCCGGTGGTCCGGATCCAGCGTCGGGCGGACCGGTTGGCGGGCTGCCGGCGGTCGCGGCTGGCGCGAGCGGCGGCGAGGATGCCGAACGCCGGCCCGGCGGCGGCGCCGGCCAGGACCACCGGGACGGTCCAGGTCCAGGAGACGCCCGGAGCCACCGTCCGGGCGAGCACGAGTCCGACGACAGCGCCGGACAGCGACACCACTGTGGACTCGACGGCCAGTTCCGTACCGAGGTCGCCCAGCGCCGCCCCGCGTTGCCGGGCGGCGCTCAACGCCGGGGTACGGCGGCGGACCAGCAGGTCGGCGGCGAGCAGCAGCACCAGGACCGCGGCGGTCAGCACACCCGTGAGCAGCACGGCCGCCTGCGCGGCGACGGCGTTGACCCGGGTACGGGTCGCGCGCAGGGTGGCGTCGAGCTGCGACTCCCACTTCAGAGAGTCGTCGCGCGCGCCGGACGAGCCGGACGCCGCCTTCAGCGTGACCACCCGGTCGACCAGGGTCGCGCTGCTGCCCCAGGTGAGTGCGTCGGGGTCGGGGGCGAAGTGGACCGCGCGCCGCAGTTGGTCCTCGTCGACGGCGAGCCGGGCGTCCGGCAACGAACCGCGCGACAGCAGGCCGGCGAATCGGGTGATCCCCACGCCGTCGGCGCCGGGCAGGGGGCGCAGCAGCGCCGGGGCGAGTCGCCAGGCGGGATCGGACGCGTCCGTGGGTCGCCAGATCCCGCTGATCCGCAGGTCCTTGCCGCGCCCCCGGCTGTCCTTGGCCGGGATCCGATCGCCGGGACCGAGGCCGAGCGCGGCGGCGTCCGTCTCGGAGATGCCGACCTGCACCGGCCAGGGCGGCCCCTGGTAGGGGGCCTCGACGTACTCGTCCGGGACGGCGGCGGCGGGGGCGTTCCCGGCGATCCAGGTGACCTCCGGGCCGCCGGCGTCGTCGGCCAGGTAGCTGAACTGGAAGGTACGCGGGGCATTGCCCTCGGTGACGGTCAGGACCGGGCCGTCGACGACGGCGATGGGCGCGAGCAGCGCGTCGTCCAGGTCGGGCCCGAGCGCGTACGTCGCCCGGACACGGAAGTCGTCGACGCCCTTGGCGAGGTCGGCCATGCGCACCCGCCCGCCGGTCGGACCGTCGTCGCGTTCCCAGTCGGCGTGGGCGATGACGTTCGCGTCGTGGCCGGCGTGGCGGACGGTGTCCTGGACGGTCTGGTCGGCGGCGGCGCGGAGCAGCACCGGTACGGCCCCGGCGAGCAGCGCGACGGCGGCGATGACGGCCGCGGTGAGCAGCAGGGGTCCGGCGTCGGCCCGGCCGCGGCCCCGGACGCTGGGCCAGTGCGGTGCGGGTAACCGGCGGGTCATCTGCGTCACGGCGCCACCCGCAGGTGCGCGGCGTCGGCCCGGCGGGCCTGGATGCCGACCACGATGGTGACCGCCAGCAGACATCCGGCCAGCAGTACCGCGAGCAGTGCGGCCTCGGCCGGCCACGGCCAGTGGGGCTGGGCGGCGGGGACGGGCGCGGCGCCGGTGTCGGAGCGTACGAGCAGGGGAGCGACGAGAAGGGTGGCGAGCGCGCCGACGGCCGCACCCGCCGCGAGCAGCGGCAGCAGAACGCCGACGTGCTGGCCGAGCAGCACCGCCCGAATGTCGCGCCGGGACATCCCGAGGCCGCGCAGCCGGGCCACCTCGACGGCGCGGAGCTGGAGGTCGCAGGTGACGTGCAGGACGACACCGACGAGCAGCAGCAGGGCCGCGGCCGGTACGACGAGTCGGAGCGCGCCGGGCAGGGCGGCGCGCAGCGGGCCGCCGACGAGGCGGGTGGTCTCCGCCTCGCGGGTCGTGATGCTGCCCAGGTGCAGGTCGGCGGCACGCTCGGCGGCGTCGGGGCCGGCCGGGTGGCCGACCCACCAGGCGTCGACCGGGAACGTCAGGTCCCCGGTGACGACCCGCGCCCGGGACAGCACGTCCAGGTCGGCCAGGACGGCGACGGCCCCGGGTGCGGAGGGTACGGCCGGCACGACCTGGGTGACGACGATCGGGACGGGCGTGGTGCCGACCGTGACGCTGAGCTCGCTGCCGCGGTGCACACCGACCTCGCCGGCGAAGCGCTCGGAGACGGCGACCGGCACCGGACCGGGGTCCGGGAAGGCGCTGACGACCAGGGTCCGGGCGGCGTCGTCGGCGCCGCCGAGTTCGACGTTCGCGGCCATCCGCAGCGCGGTCCCGGTCGGTGTGGCGGACAACCGGACGTCCAGGTCGCTCAGCTTGGTCGGCACCGGCGGCGCGGAGGTGGCGGTCCAGTCCGATCCGTCGGTGGACGGCGCCGCCGGCACGGTGAGCGTCACGGCTACGGCCACCGGCCCGGCTGCGGCCACGGGTTCGTCGTCGGTGTCGGCGGTGACGGGCAGGGCGACTGCGACGAGGCGCAGCCCGTCGGCGGTCGCGCAGGCGGGCAGCCGCACCTCCCGGCCGTCGAGCGGTACGGCGGGACCGGTGCAGGACGTACGCAGGCCGGTGCCGTCCTGCAGCAGCAGCCGGGGCGTCACGGCGAGCGGGACGTCGCCGGCCGCGGTGCCGCTGAGCACGAGCGGGGCATTGGCCGGCACGTCGAGGCCGGTGACCCGGGTGCGTGGGGCCAGTGCGGTGCCCACGTCCGCCCAGCCGCGGTCACCGTCCAGCCGCCCGCGCAGCAGCGCGTCGGCACGGGTGGTGTCGACGGCGACCAGGCGCGGCGCTTCGCCGGACGTCCCGAGCCACTGACCGACGGCGGTGCCACGGTCGAGGACCGGACTCACCGCCCCCGCGGTGGCCGCGCTGACGACCGCGCCCTCGCCGGTGACGGGCGACGTGCCGAGGGTGAGCGCCAGGTCGGTGCCGACGGCGAGCGCTGCCTGGTCGCGTTGCGACTGGTGCCAGGTGGTGTCGAAGGCCAGGCCGAAGGTTCCGGCCGCGCAGGCCAGCCCGACGAGCAGACCGGCGGCGACCGCCTGGGGTCGGCGGGCGCTCTCGGCGACCGCCAGCGAAAGCGCCAGCCCACGGGCGCGGTACGCCAGTCGGTCGGCGGCGCGTAGGGCGGGCAGTACCACCCGGAGCGCCAACGCGGCACCGGCGGTGAGCAGCAGCGCCGGAGCGAGCACCCGGACCGCGTCGGCGCGTGGGCTCGCGGTGGTGGGCTGCGCGTACAACTGCCACCACCCGACGGCGGCGAACGCCGCGAGCAGCAGGTCGACGCCGGATCGGGCCAGTAGCTCGCGGCGGGTGCGCCGCTCGCCGGCCGCCGGGGCCGGACGGATCGCCAGGACGGTGAGAACGGTGGCGAGCACCAGCGCGGCCCCGGCGACCGCGAGGACCTGGGTGCCGGTGATGGTCGCCCGGACGGTCAGGCCGGCGTCGTCCAGCGGCGGCAGGTGGGTCAGCGCGGCGTGCAGGGCCGACGAGGCCGGTATCGCGATGGCGACGGCGACGGCGGCGACGAGCCCGGCCTCGAGTGTCGCGGTGCCGGCGAGTTGTCGACGGCTGGCACCCAGCGCGGACCGCAGGGCGGTCTCGTCGGCGCGGATGCCGGCGGTCAGGCGGCCGGCGAGGACGAGCGCCGTCGCGGCCAGGACACCGCCGAGGACGGCGATCGCGAGCACGACGGCGGCGGTCACGCGCCGTTGCTCGTCGGCCGACCGCAGGGTCAGCGACAGGTCGGTGGCGACCCGGGCCGCCTGGACGCGGTCGCCGAGGGTGCCCGCCAACCGGCGGTCCGCGTCGCGGATGCCCCCGGCCACGGTGTCCAGGTCCCGGCGACTGGCGTGGGTCAGGTCCGGGTGGGCGGTGACCTCCAGACGGTCCACGGTGGCGCCGGTGGTGACCAGGTCGGCGAGGTCGACGAGGAACGGGCCGTACGCGTTGACCGGCTGCATGTAGCGACCGTCCCGGTAGCCGGTGGCGGAACCGGCCGCTGCCAGCGGGTCGCGGTCCCAACCGCGCCCGGCCAGCGGGCGTACGACACCGACGACGGTCACGTCGATGGCCGGGACGGGCGGGTGGGCCAGTTCGGCGCCGAGGCGTACCCGGCTACCGGGGATGAGGCCGAGCAGTTGGGCGGTGGACTCCAGGAGCACCGCGTCTCCGGGGCGCTCCGGCCAGTGTCCGGTGACCAGCTCGGTCCGGGTCGGCAGGTCGTCGAGGCCGGACAGGTACGCCTGGGCGCCGACCGTGGTGCCCGGGGCGAGCGTCGGCGGCAGGGCCCGCAGCACCGTCGACGCCCGCGCGGTGGTGGTCACCGGGAACGGCGCGAGCGCGGAGGTCAGGCCGGCGCGGGTGTCGGTGACGACGGACGACGTGTCGGGGCCCTCGACGGTGCCGGCGTAGACGGTCGCGTCGACGGCGGCGGGTTCGGCGCGGGCCAGCGCCACCTCCAGCGCCCGCTCGGCGCTGCGGGTGACCAGCAGGGTGCAGGTTCCCAGCAGGGTCGCGCCGACCGTGACGACCCCGAGCAGGGCGGCCAGCAACGGCCACTGCGCGCGGGCACGTCGGCGTACGAGCCTCAGCATCGTCGCGTCACCCGACGTCCCGCACCGGCTCGGTCGGCTGTTCGTCGAGGTGTCCGTCGTGGATGCGGATCACCCGGTCGGCCAGGGCCATCATCACCGCGTCGTGTGTCGACACCAGGACGGTGACGCCTTCGGACTCCGCCACCCCGCGCAGGAGTGCCATCACCGACAGGCCCGTCTCGGCGTCCAGTTGGCCGGTGGGTTCGTCGGCGAGCAGCAGCCGGGGCGAGGCGGCCAGCGCGCGGGCGATCGCCACCCGCTGCTGCTGGCCGCCGGACAGTTCGGTCGGCCGCTGCTGGGCGTGGTCGGCCAGGCCGACGAGTTCCAGCAGCAACTCGACCCGCTGCTCGCGCTCGGTCGGGGCGACGCGGGCCAGCCGCAGCGGCGCGGCGACGTTCTCGGCGGCCGACAGCACCGGGATCAGCCCGAAGCTCTGGAAGACGTACGACACCTTCTCGCGCCGCAGCCGGGACAGGCCGTCCTCGTCGAGCGCGGTGACGTCGGTGCCGTCGACGTGCACGGTCCCGCCGTCCGGGCGGTCCAGGCCGCCGATCACGTTGAGCAGGGTGGTCTTGCCCGAGCCGGACCGGCCGACGAGCGCCACCATGGAGCCGGAGGCGACCTCGAACGACACGCCGCGCAGGGCGTGCACGACGGTCGGTCCGGTGCGGAAGCTGCGGTGCACGTCCCGCACGCGCAGCAGTGGCGCGCTCATTCGCCGCTGCGCGAGTCGGAGCGGATCGTGATGTGGTCGGGTTCCAGGGCCAGCCGGACCCGGCGGGTCAGCGCCAGCGCCTCGCGGAACTCGCGGGGCACCTGGACCCGTCCGGCCCGGTCCATCACGGCGTACTCCTCCGCGATCATGTGGGTGTCGCCCTCCGCGTCGGTGGTGGCCCGGCGCAGCACCTCGCTGCTGGTGCGACCGTCCCGGATCGCGACGGTTCGCTCGACCTGGCCGCTGACCTCCGGGTCGTGGGTGACCACGACGATGGTGACGCCGTACCGCCGGTTGACGTCCCGCAGCACCCCGAAGACCTCGGCGGAGGTGGCCGCGTCCAACTCGCCGGTCGGCTCGTCGGCGAGCAGGACCCGGGGCTGGTTGGCCAGCGCCACCGCGATCGCCACCCGCATCTGCTGCCCGCCGGAGAGTTGCCCGGGCCGTCGATCGGCGCAGTCGGCGACGCCGAGGCTGTCCAGTAGTTCGGCCGCGCGCTCCCGCCGCTCCTTCTTCGCGGTCCGGGCCGCCGTCATCGGCAGGTCCACCATCTCCCGTGCGGTCAGGTACGGGATCAGGTTGCTCGCCGTCTGCTGGCGGACGAACCCGACGGTGTGCCGGCGGTAGTCCACCCGGTCCGCGCGGGACATCGACAGCAGGTTCCACCTGTCGACCCGGACCCGCCCGGCGGTCGGGGCGTCGATGCCGGCCAGGATGGAGAGCAGCGTCGACTTTCCCGACCCGGAGGCGCCGACGACGGCGACCAACTCGCCGCTCTCCACCGCCAGGTCCAGCCCTTGAAGTGCCTGCACCTCGATCGAACCGGTCTGGTAGATCCGGACCAGGTTCTCGCAGACGATGAGCGCGTCCCGGCCGAACTCGGGCGCCCGCGCGGATTGCTGCGGCAGGGACAGCGGGGTGGTGGACATTCCCAGCAGTCTCGCAACCGGCGGCCTCGTTGACCATGCCCCCGGGCGGCTTTTCTGGCTCGGACCGACTGAGTGGTCAGAAGGTCAGCAGCCGGAACTCGCCGACCGGCCGGAAGCCGAGCCGGCGGTAGATCGCCTCGGCCATGGGGGAGGAGGTGAGGGCGGCCGTGTGGGCGCCCCGCTCCCGGGCCAGGTCGAGCGCGGCCCGGGTGATGGCCGCGCCGATGCCCTGTCGGCGCTGCTCGGGCTGCGTACCCACGAAGTAGAGCGTGACCAGACCGTGGCTGAGCCAGGCGACGGCGGTGCCGACGATCCGGCCGTCGGCGCGGCGACCGGCCAGCCGGATCACCGTGCCGTCGCCATCGAACGCCTTCTCCCGTTCGACCGTCGCCGGGACACCCGCCGGAGGGATGCCGGACACCCGGGCGTAGGCCGCGACGAAGGCGTCCAGATCGTCGGTCTCGCTGATCCGCACACCGGCGGGCGTCGGGGTCCCGGCCGTCGCGGCGAGCGCCATCGTCATGATCGGCATGCGGGCGACCTCGGTCGCCCCGAGGGCGACCAGGCCGTCGGCGGTGCCGGCGTCGCTGTCCGGTCCGACCCACCAGATTCGGGGTACGCCCCGCAGCCGTCGCCGGGCCTCGGCCAGCGCCTCGGCGGGCGTGGGCCCGGCCACCCGCAGCACGCCGTTGAGGGTGGCGTGCGGCACCTCACTGCGGTAGGTCGGCAGGCTCGGGTCACCGTCCGCGCCGATGTTCCAACCGAACAGGTACGACCGGTGGGCGGCCAGCACCGTGTCGAGCGACTCCATGGGCTGGATCGTAACGCGGGCTCGGGTACGGCCTCACCAGCGCAAACGGGACGGGCCGGCATCCTTCCAGGAGATCGCCGGCCCGTCCATCCGAGCGCGTCACAGCGGCGGGGCGATGTCCCGCCGCTCCTCGACCCGGCGGTACTCCACCGGCTCCTCGACCCGGCGGTACTCCACCGGCTGCTCGGTGGCGACGGGAGCCGCCTGGCGGCGGCGACCCCAGATCAGCGTGGTCATGATCAGACCGAGGACGCCGGCGCCCATCAGGATCCAGCCGACCACGTCGAGGTTGATGCCGCCGACGCTCGCGTCGAGGGCGAAGGTGAGAATCGCGCCGAGCGCGATCAGGAAAATGCTGGTGCCGATACCCACGACAGCCTCCTTAGGGGTGTGGTGCGCTGTCGAGGTTCCTCAGTACCCCGCCGTCGAGCAGCGCAATCGCGGTCGCCCGAGGGTGCCGCGCCGGCCGATCTTGGCATCGGGTAGAGTCTGGTCCGTCGCCGGCGGTAGCCGGGGACGTGCGGACGTAGCGCAGCTGGTAGCGCATCACCTTGCCAAGGTGAGGGTCGCGGGTTCGAATCCCGTCGTCCGCTCGCGATCCGTCTCGACGGGCCTGGTTGCCGGGTCGAGCGGCCACCACGGGCGATTGGCGCAGTGGGAGCGCGCTTCCTTGACACGGAAGAGGTCACTGGTTCAAACCCAGTATCGCCCACCAGTTCGTTGACGGCTCGTCACCGCTCCACCGGTGACGAGCCGTTTCGCGTCGGAGCGCCCGAGCGGGCCCGACGCCGGGAATCCGGTGGCGGGGTGGACCAACCGTTGCGAGACTCGGTCCCGTGCTCGAGCCGGACCGCTTTCGCGCCGCCGTACACCTGTGGGCGGCCGGCGGTCCGGATGCCGCGACGGCCGCCGACACGGCCCGGGAGGCGGCGGCCGGCCTGCGTACCGTCGTCCTCGTCGAAGGGGTCAGCGACCA
This sequence comes from Micromonospora sp. WMMD729, assembly GCF_049315225.1. Taxonomy (NCBI): domain Bacteria; kingdom Bacillati; phylum Actinomycetota; class Actinomycetes; order Micromonosporales; family Micromonosporaceae; genus Micromonospora; species Micromonospora sp. WMMD729. The sequence continues at coordinate 1,577,946 of NZ_CP186059.1, forward strand.
GCGCGCGGTGGAGGCCCTCGCGGACCGACGGCACCGCGATCTCGCCGGTGAGGGGGTCTGCGTGGTGCCGCTCGGCGGTGCGATGAGCGTCGGCCGGTACCTCCGTCTGTTCGGGGCGCAGGGCCTCGACGTGCCGGTACGGGGGCTGTGCGACGAGGCCGAGGAGGGCTTCTTCCGCCGTGGCCTGGAGCAGGCGGGTTTCGGTGCCGCCCTGGACCGGCCGGCGCTGGAGGCGCTCGGGTTCGGTGTGTGCGTGACCGACCTGGAGGACGAGCTGATCCGTGCGCTGGGCAGCGACGGCGTGCAGCGGGTCATCGCGGAACAGGGGGACCTGACCCGGTGGCGGGTCTTCCAGAACCAGCCGGCCCAACGTGAACGGTCGGTCGAACGGCAACTGCGCCGATTCCTGGGCACGATGAGTGGGCGCAAGGCCCGCTACGCCGAGACGTTGGTGCGGGCGCTCGGCCCGGACCGCGTGCCCCGTCCGCTGGACCGACTGCTCGCCTGCTGATCCGCCGCCGCGGGTCTCAGGCCGGCACGACCGGCAGGTCCAGCACCTCGTCGACCTCCCGGCGCGGGGTGGGTCGGCCCGGCTGGCCGTATCCGATGCGCAGCACGATCTGCGGCGTGCCGAACCGCCCCAGCGACACCCGTAGCTGCTCCCGCGCGGTCGGCACCTCGATCGGCTGGGACAGCAGCGACACCGCCAACCCGACGTCGGTGGCGGTGAGCAGCACGCGTTGCAGGGCCTGACCGGCGACCACCTGGTCGATGGCGGTGTTGCCGACCGAGCCGAGCACTCCGACCAGCGGCTCGGGCTCGAAGTCCCGTCCCGGCGCGCGGTCGCGCCCGCCGAAGCCACGCCCCGGCAGGACGTCCTGCGGCTCGTGCTGCGGGCCGCCGGCCGAGGCGGGTACGCCGTCCGGCGCGGGCTCGTGACGCAGCCACTGCTCCCGCTCGGCGCGGTACGCCGGGTCGCGTTCCAGCACCCGGTGCGCGCTGCGGGCGATCTCGCCGAACGCGTTCACCGCGCTCACCCCGATCAGCAGTTCCAGCCAGCACCCCTCGGCGCGGGCCGCGTCGCCGAGCCGCCAGCGCGCGTCGGACGGCACCGGGTCCGGCCAGAACGGCAGCCGGTTGCTGAACCGACGGGGGATCGCCAGGTGCAGGCTCTGCTCGGTGGGGCTGGGCCGGCGCGGGATGTCCGGCACCAGCCGGGCCAGCAGGTCCGGCTCGGCCGGGTCCGGACGCAGCCGTACCCGGGCGGGGACGCCGGCCACGGCCAACGCGATCCGCAGGTTGAACAGGGCCGCGCCGCAGGCGACCCGTACGCCCCAGCCGCTGGGATCGGTCGCCGGCAGCCGCCGCGACGGGTCGGCCAGCACCTCGATGCCGCCGTCCCGCAGCCGGAACCGCCACGGCTGCGTGTTGTGCAGCGACGGCGCCCGGACCGCGGTGGCGGCGGCGGTCCGCAGGTGGTCCGCGGTGTAGCCGATGTCCATGGCGGTGCTCCTTGCCTGGGTGGGTCGTCGAGCCGGGACGGCTGGCGCACTTCCACCCTGCGCCGGCCGGGCGGCACCCAGCAGGGCCGGACGTCCCGACCCACCGGGCCGACCGCCCGGCCCGGGACCGCTTCGAGGCCGGGGGGCTGCCCGCCGTCCATCGCCGGACGGGCCGAGCCGGAGTCCGGCCGAGGTCGGGACCTTCGGCCCGTGCACCCGCCGGGCGCCGCATGTAGAAACGAGGGATGATCCGCGTCTTCCTCCTCGACGACCACGAGGTCGTCCGCCGTGGCCTGGCCGACCTGCTGCAGAGCAGCGGTGACATCGAGGTGGTCGGCGAGTCCGGCTCCGCGCAGGAGGCGTCGCGTCGTATTCCGGCGCTGCGGCCCGACGTGGCGATCCTCGACGCCCGGCTGCCCGACGGCAACGGCATCGACGTGTGCCGCGACATCCGGGCCGTCGACTCCGCCATCAAGGGTCTGATCCTCACCTCGTACGAGGATGACGAGGCGCTGTTCGCCGCGATCATGGCGGGTGCCGCCGGGTACGTGCTGAAGCAGATCCGCGGCACCGACCTGGTCGACGCGGTGCGCCGGGTGGCGGCCGGACAGTCCCTGCTCGACCCGGCGATCACCACCCGGGTGCTGGAACGCATCCGTAACGGCGTCGAGCAGCCGCGTGAGTTGAAGTCGCTCACCGAGCAGGAGCGGCGGATCCTGGAGTACGTGGCCGAAGGGCTCACCAACCGGGAGATCGCCGGGAAGATGTTCCTGGCCGAGAAGACCGTGAAGAACTACGTTTCCAGCGTGCTGGCCAAGCTGGGCCTGGAGCGCCGTACCCAGGCGGCGGTCCTGGCGACCCGCCTGCTCGGCAAGACCCCCTGAGCACCCCGGTTCCCCCGCGATCTTGCACTTTCTGTGCCGACAAAACCGACCTTGCACCTCATATCGTCAACCGAAACTGCAAGATCGGCGCGCGCAAGGGTGCCGGCGTGGTGTGGTCAGTCGCGCAGGGGGACTGACCAGTGCAGCTCGGTGCCTTGGGGATCGACCGGGTTGATCGTGAAGGCGCCGGTTAGGCGGTCGGCGCGTTCGCGTAGGTTGATCAGGCCGCCTCGGGCCGCACTCGGGTCGCAGCCCACCCCGTTGTCGGTGACCGTCACGCTCACCTGATCGCCCTCGACGCGTACGGCCACGTCGACGCGGGTGGCCTGCGCGTGGCGGACCGTGTTGGACAGCGCCTCGCGCAGCACGGCGGTCAGTTCCGGTCGGATGGTGTCGGGGACGGCGCTGTCCACCGGGCCGGTCAGCTCCAGGTGCGGCTTGAAGCCCAGGGACTCGGCGGCCAGCTCGATCGCCTCACGGATCTCGGTGCGCAGCGCGGCGGTCATCGGTGTCCGCAGCTCGAAGATGGTGCGCCGGATGTCGCGGATGGTGTCGTCGAGGTCGTCAACGGCGGCGTTGATCCGCTTGGCGACCTCGGGGCGGGCCATCATCGGCGCGGCGCTCTGCAACTGCAGGCCGGTGGCGAAGAGCCGCTGGATCACCACGTCGTGCAGGTCCCGGGCGATCCGCTCCCGGTCCTCCAGCACCACCAACAGCTCGCGCTCCTCCTGACCGCGCGCCCGCTCCATGGCCAGCGCCGCCTGGCCGGCGAAGCTGCCCAGCAGCGCCACGTCCTCGTCGCTGGCGCCGCCGCCCCGCTCCGGCCGGTGCGCCACGATCAGTACGCCGTGCAGCGTCTCCGCGGTGGCCAGCGGTGAGACGATCGCGGGCCCGGTGTGCAGCAGCGCCGGCCACGGCGCGGCGTGCGCCAGGTCGTCCACCTGGTCGTGCCGTCCCTGCGCCACGGCCGCCCCGAAGCTGGTGTCGGCGGTCGGCAGGACCGCGCCGACCAGCGCCCGGGCCCGCTCGTCGACGCCGTCGACGACCTCCACGGTGAACTGCGCGGTGTCGGCGTCGTGCAGCAGCACCAGCGCCAACTCCGCCTCGGCGACCTCCCGGGCGCGGCGGGCCACGAGCGCGAGCGCGTCGGTGCGCCGCACCTCGCCGAGCAGCACCGTGGTGATCTCGGCGGTGGCCGCGAGCCAGCGTTCCCGCCGGTGGGCGAGGGCGTACAGGCGGGCGTTCTCGATGGCTACGCCGGCGGCGGCGGCCAGCGCGACGACGATCTCCTCGTCGTCCTCGGTGAACTGGGCCCCGCCCTGCTTCTCGGCCAGGTAGAGGTTGCCGAACACCTGCTCCCGGATGAGCACCGGCACGCCCAGGAAGCTGTGCATGGGCGGGTGGTTGGCCGGGAAGCCGTAGGAACGCGGGTGCTGGGTGATGTCCGGCATGCGCAGCGGCCGGGGATCGTCGATGAGCAGGCCGAGCACGCCCCGCCCGTGCGGCAGGTCGCCGATCAGCGCGTGCTGCTCGGGCGTGACACCGTGCACGATGAAGTCGTGCAGCAGCCGGTCCGGGCCGACCACGCCGAGCGCGCCGTACTGGGCGCCGACCAGCTCGCAGGCCGCCTGCACGATGCGCCGCAGGGTGGTGCGCAGGTCCAGGTTGGTGCCGATGCCGACGACCGCGTCGAGCAGCGCGCGCAGCCGCTCCCGGCTGGTCATCACCTCGCCGACCCGGTCCAGCATCTCCTGGAGCAGTTCGTCGAGGCGGACCCGGGACAGCGGGCTCAGGCCGAGCGACGGCGTGACCGGGGTTTCCGGGCGGGGCTGCGGGACGCTGCTGGTCACCGCGCGATCGTAGCGCCGACGAATGGCGACGATCGACCCGTCAGGGCCGGCCGCCGCGGACGGCGGAGGTGTCGACCACCTGCTCGCCGGCCAGTCGCGGGGTGTGCGGCGGCCCCGCGTGCGCCGGGTCCGCGATCCCCAGGCGCAGCACGAGGTACGGGAAGCCGATGCCGGCGAGCACCTGACGCAGTGTCTGCCGCGTGCCCTCGACCTCGACCACCGCGCTCAGCGGCACCGCCGACACGCCGAGTCGGGTGGCGGTCAGCCAGGCGGCGGAGAGGGCCTCACCGGCGCGTAGCCAGCTGTCCCGCTCGTCCTCGTCGCCGTGCAGCAGCGCGTACACCGCCGCGTGGTCGTGGCCGGGGCCGACGGGCAGGCTGCCGGGGCGGCCGAAGTCCCGGCTCGGAACGGTCGTCTGGGTGGGTTCCGCGGGCAGCACGTTCGCGGGTAGGCCGGTGCCGGTGTCGGCGCGGCTGGTCCAGTACGCCAGCTCGGCGCGCAGCTCCGGGTCCTCGGCCTCGACCGAGCCGGCGTGCCCGGCCGCGGCGGCCAGCTCCAGCACCTGGTCGCGGTCGAGGATCTGTAGCCGGCTGCCCTCGGCGGTGACCGCCCGGGTGATCTCCCCGATCGCGTCGGTGGGCACCGGCTCGTCGCTGACCGGCCGTCGGTCGGTGTGCCGCACCGACATGCACTGCACCAGGCGCATGGCATCGGGGTCGGGCTCGGTCGGGGTCAGGTCGGACAGGCGGGCCAGCAGGCCGGGGTCGCCCGGGTCGGGAAGGCGTCGCACGACCGTGCGCCAGCCCTCGGCGGCGAGCGCCACCCGGGCGTGGTGCAGGGCCGCGCCGCAGCTGATCGCCAGCAGTCGTCCCTCCGGGTCGCCGGCCAGGAGCTGCCGGTCGGTTGCCGTGTGCAGCTCCAGCGCGTCGGGGAGGACCCGCCAACGCCAGGGCTGCGTGTTGTGCACCGAGGGGGCGTGGCCGGCGGTGGTGGCGGCCTCCGCCAGCGCGGTGGTCAGCTGGCTTTCCTGACTCATCGTCACGACCTTTCCGTCTCTGCCCATCGTGCCTCACCGGAGGATGTCCTGCGGGTGCGTTGCCGTTCCATCCTGGGGCACCGGACGGGGTACCACAGGGGCCGTAGGTCCCGGCCGCACCGGGCCGTCCCGCCCGCCGGGCCGGTCCTCGGCCCGGCTTGCCGACCGGCCCGCCGGCCGCCCGAATCGCGCGGTGTGGGGGCGGCACGCGCCGCTGGGCTGCGACGATGCGCAAGTGACAGGGGAGTCGTCCGAGTGCGTCGACGAGCAGCCGGCGCGCAGCCGCATCCGACGCTGGTGGGCGTGGGCGCCGCTGATCGGGCTCGGTGTCGCGGTGCTGGTGGGCGCGGTGCTGTGGATCGCCGGCCGACCCGGCGCGGCCCAGGTGATCTGGGCGGCCGTCACGGTCGCCGCACTGGCACCGGCCCTGTGGTCGATGCTGCGCCAGTTGTGGCGCCGGCAGTTCGGCGTGGACGTGATCGCCGTCCTGGCCCTGGCCGGCGCGCTCGTCGTCGGCGAGTACCTGGCCGGGGCGGTGATCGCGGTGATGGTGGCGACCGGACGGTCGTTGGAAGCGTACGCGCAGCGTCGGGCGACCCGGGACCTGCGGGCCCTGCTGGAGCGCGCCCCGCGCACGGCACGCCGGCGGAGCGCCGACGGCACCATCGAGGTGGTGCCGCTGGACCGGGTGGCGGTGGCGGATCAGCTGCTGGTGGGGCCCGGTGACGTGGTGCCGGTCGACGGGACCGTCGACGAGGCGGCCACCCTGGACGAGTCGGTGGTGACCGGGGAGTCACGGCTGGTGCAGCGGGCCGCCGGGGAGGCGGTGGCCAGCGGCGTGGTCAACGCGGGCGCGGGGTTCGGCATGCGGGCGACCAGGAGCGCGGCGCAGAGCACGTACGCCGGCATCGTCCGGCTGGCCGAGGAGGCCAGCGCGCACAAGGCCCCGATGGTGCGGCTGGCGGACCGGTACGCCACCGCCTTCGTCCCGTTCACGCTGGTGCTGGCGGGGTTGGCGTGGCTGTTCTCCGGCGACGTGGTCCGCGCGGTGGCGGTGCTCGTGGTGGCCACCCCCTGCCCGCTGCTGCTGGCCACCCCGATCGCGATCGTGTCCGGGCTGTCACGGGTGGCCCGACGTGGCGTGCTGGTGCGCGACGGCGGCGCGCTGGAACTGCTCGGCCGGGCCCGTACCCTGCTGGTGGACAAGACCGGCACGCTCACCGCCGGCCGCCCGCGTACGGCCGAGACGGTCGTCGCCCCCGGCGGCGACCGGGACGAGGTGCTGCGGCTGGCGGCGTCGGTGGAGCAGCTCTCCCCGCACGTGTTGGCCGCCGCGCTGGTGCGGCAGGCCCGGGCGCGGGGGCTGGCGTTGACCGAGCCCGCCGACGTGACCGAGGAGCCCGGTCGGGGGGTCACCGGTCGGGTGGACGGGCGGTTGGTCCGGGTCGGGCAGCTCGGCGGTGAGCTGCCCGAGTGGGCGGACCGGGCGCGGGCCCGTACCGAGTTGGCCGGTTGGTCCGCCGTGTGGGTGAGCGACGACGGCGGCCCGCTCGGCGTGATCCTGCTGGAGGATCCGGTACGCCCCGACGCCCGCCGGACCGTGCGCCGGCTGCGCGCCGCGGGACTGCGGCGCATCGTCATGGTCACCGGTGACCGGCCGGCCACCGCCGCCCAGGTCGCCGAGGCGGTCGGCGTGGACGACGTGGTGGCCCGCTGCACGCCACAGGAGAAGGTGGACCGGGTCCGGCAGGAGGCCGAGCGGGCCGTCACCGTGATGGTCGGTGACGGCGTGAACGACGCCCCCGCCCTGGCCCAGGCGCAGGTCGGCGTGGCGATGGGCGCGACCGGCGCGAACGCCTCGGCGGACGTGGCGGACGCGGTGCTCACCGTGGACCGGCTGGACCGCCTGGCCGACGCCGTGGAGATCGCCCGGTACGCCCGTCGTATCGCCGTGCAGAGCGCCACCGTCGGGATGGGACTGGCCGTGCTGGCGATGCTCGCGGCTGCCGTCGGCCGGCTGCCGCCGGTCGCCGGCGCATTCCTCCAGGAGGGCATCGACGTCCTGGTGATCCTCAACGCCTTGCGGGCCCTGCGGGGTGGACTGCGCCACCGCGACGTCCCGCCGCGCACCCGGGAGCTGCTGGCCCGCGCGGCCGAGGAACACGCGGCGGTCCGGGACGTGCTGGCCGGGGTACGCGACGCCGCCGACCTGGCCGCCACCGATCCGGCGTCGCCGAGGTGCCTGCCGGCGGTGCGCGAGGCGCACCGCCGGCTGACCGAGCGGGTGTTGCCGCACGAGGCGGCCGAGGAGCGGCAGCTCTATCCCGCTCTGGCCGACCCGCTGGGCAGCGGCGAGGCGACGGCGACGATGAGCCGCGCCCACGTGGAGATCCGTCGTCAGGTCGACCTGCTCGGCGCGCAGCTGGCCCAGGTCGACGGCCGGCTGCGCCCGGACCAGGTGCCCGACCTGCTGGCCACCCTCTACGGGCTGGACGCCGTCCTGCGCCTGCACCTGGCGCAGGAAGAGGAGGAGTTCTTCACCCTCGACCCGGCTCCCGAGCGGCGGTGAGGCCGGGTCGGCGTCAGCGTTCCCGGACCACGGCGACCGGGCAGCCGGCGTGCTGGATGACCTGCTGGCTGACCGAGCCGAGCAGCATCCCGGCCAGCCCACCCCGGCCTCGGCTGCCGACCACCACCAACTGGGCAGACCGGCTCGCCTCGATCAGCGTCGCCGCCGGGTTTCCGCCGACCAGCTCGACCGTGAGGTCCAGCTCGGGGAACGTCCGCCGCCACGGCTCGACCGCCTCGTCGACGGCCGCCTGCTCGTCGGGCGTCCCGGCCGCCCCACCGGGGCCCGGCGTCCAGGCGTGCAGCACGCGCAGCGGTACCCGGCGCTGGGCCGCCCGTTCGGCCGCGAAGCCGAGCGCCACCAGCGACGGCTGCGAGGTGTCCACACCGACCGTCACCGGGTCGGCCGGGCCGTGGGCGGTGCCGTCGCGGACCACGATGACGGGACAGTGCGCGTGCGCGGCGACCGACACCGCGGTCGACCCGGCCAGCAGCCCGGCGAACCCGCCGTGCCCCCGGCTGCCGAGCACCAGCATCCCCGCCTCGGTGGAGCGTTCCTGCAACACCAGGGCGGGCGGTCCGTCGTACACCTCGCCGCTGACCGTCAGGCCGGGATGCGCGGCGGCGGCGTCCGCGGCGGCCTTGCGGACGAGGTCGTCCACCTGCTGCCGGGCGGCGTCGTCCGGCCAGACGCCGGGCGCGACGCCGGGACCGATCCAACCGGCCACGGTCAACCATTCGAAGACGTACGCCAGCCGCACCGGCTGACCGCTGCGCTCGGCCTCGTCCAGCGCCCAGGTCAGGGCCACCGACGCGTCGGTCGAGCCGTCGTAGCCGACCAGGATCTCCGCGTCCCGCACGTCGTCCTCCTTCTTCAGGGGTTGGTCGGGTCGGTCTCGCGGACCCACCGCCACTCGGCGACCTGCGGGTCGTCCTCGCCGTACCGGCGGGTGTAGTCACGGGCCGCCTGCCGGGCGTCGACCATCTGCTGGCGCAGGTGCGCGGCGCGCGCGCCCAGCCCCGGCACCCGGTCGATCACGTCGATGACCAGGTGAAACCGGTCCAGGTCGTTGAGCATCACCATGTCGAACGGGGTGGTGGTGGTGCCCTCCTCCTTGTAGCCGCGTACGTGCAGGTTCTCGTGGTTGGTGCGGCGGTAGGTGAGCCGGTGGATCAGCCACGGGTAGCCGTGGTACGCGAAGATGACCGGTCGGTCCGGGGTGAAGATGGTGTCAAACTCCTTGTCCGGCAGCCCGTGCGGGTGTTCGGTGTCGGGTTGCAGGCGCATCAGGTCGACGACGTTGACCAACCGCACCTTCAGCTCCGGCAGGTGCCGCCGCAGCAGGTCGGCGGCGGCCAGCGTCTCCAGGGTGGGCACGTCGCCGCAGCAGGCGAGGACGACGTCCGGCTCGCTGTCGCCGTCGGTGCTGGCCCACTCCCAGATGCCGAGGCCGCGTCGGGTGTGCTGGATCGCCTCGTCCATGGTGAGCCAGTTCGGCGCCGGCTGCTTCCCGGCCACCACCACGTTGATGTAGTGCCGGCTGCGCAGGCAGTGGTCCATCGTGGAGAGCAGCGTGTTCGCGTCCGGCGGCAGATAGACCCGTACCACCTCGGCCTTCTTGTTGACCACGTGGTCGATGAAGCCCGGGTCCTGGTGGGAGAAGCCGTTGTGGTCCTGCCGCCAGACGTGGCTGGACAGCAGGTAGTTCAGCGAGGCGAGCGGCTGCCGCCACGGGATGGCCCGGGTCACCTTCAGCCACTTGGCGTGCTGGTTGAGCATCGAGTCGACGATGTGGATGAACGCCTCGTAGCTGGTGAACACGCCGTGCCGGCCGGTCAGCAGGTAGCCCTCCAACCAGCCCTGGCACAGGTGCTCGGAGAGCACCTCCATCACCCGGCCGTCCGGCGAGAGGTGGTCGTCGCCGGGGACGGTGGCGGCCATCCAGGCCCGGTCGGTCACCTCGAACGCGGCACCCAACCGGTTCGACGCGACCTCGTCCGGGCCGAACAGCCGGAACGCCTGCGGGTTGGCGGCGATCACGTCGCGGATCCACGGCCCGAGCACCCCGGTCGCCCCGGCCATCGGCTGACCCGGCTCGGGGACGTCCACGCCGTAGTCGCGGAAGTCGGGCAGGACCAGGTCGCGCAGGACCACTCCGCCGTTGGTGACCGGGTTGGCGCTCATCCGCCGGTCGCCGGTCGGCGGCAGCGTCCGTAGCTCGTCCACGGGTGCGCCGGTGGCGTCGAACAGCTCCTCGGGTCGGTAGCTGCGCAGCCAGCGCTCCAGCTCGGCCAGGTGCGCCGGGTTGTCGCGCACGCCGGCCAGCGGCACCTGGTGTGCGCGGTAGGTGCCCTCCACCTCCGTGCCGTCGACCTCGCGCGGTCCGGTCCAGCCCTTCGGCGTCCGCAGGACGATCATCGGCCAGCGGGGACGCTCGACGACGCCGCCGGAGCGGGCCCGGCGCTGGATCGCGGCGATCTCGTCCAGCGCCCGGTCCATGGTGGCCGCCAGGGTGCGGTGCACCACGTTCGGGTCGTCGCCGGCCACCACGTACGGTTCGTAACCCGAGCCCCGCATCAGGTCCAGCAGGTCCGTCTCGGGGATCCGGGACAGCACGGTGGGATTGGCGATCTTGTAGCCGTTGAGGTGCAGGATGGGCAGCACCGCGCCGTCCCGCGCGGGGTTGAGGAAGACATTGGAGAGCCAACTGCCGGCCAGCGGGCCGGTCTCGGCCTCTCCGTCGCCCACCACGCAGGCGACCACGAGATCCGGGTGGTCGAAGGCGGCGCCGTAGGCGTGGCTCAGGGCGTACCCCAGCTCGCCGCCCTCGTGGATCGAACCCGGCACGTCCGCCGCGACGTGGCTGGGGATGCCGCCGGGGAAGGAGAACTGCCGGAACAACCGGGCCATCCCGGCCTCGTCGCGGGCGAGGTCGTGGTAGCGCTCGGACCAGGTGCCCTCGAGCCAGGTGTTGGCCACGATGGCCGGGCCGCCGTGCCCGGGGCCGGTGACCAGCATGGCGTTCAGGTCGCGGGCGACGATCACCCGGTTGAGGTGGGCGTAGATCAGGTTGAGTCCGGGGCTGGTGCCCCAGTGCCCGAGCAGCCGCGGCTTGATGTCCTCGGGGGTCAGCGGCTCGCGCAGCAGGGGGTTGCCCAGCAGGTAGATCTGCCCGACGGTGAGGTAGTTCGCGGCGCGCCAGTAGGCGTCCAGCCGGCGCAGCTCGTCGTCGGTGAGTGCGCGCTGTACGTCTTCAGCGGTGTCCATGATGCTGCCTCTCGCGGGTAGGGGGTGGGTCCGGCGTCCAGCCTCGCCGCTGCGGACGCGCTCGGTCAGGGTCGTTGGTCCCTCCTCGGGTGGGCGTCGGACCCGGCGAGCGGCATCTCGGCGAGGCCGCGGACGACGACCACCGGGGCGGGGGAGTGGTAGAGCAGGGACTGCGCGACCGCGCCGAGCATGGCCCGTCCGGGTTCGTCGCCGCGGGCCGCGACCAGCGCCACCTGGGCCGACCGGGACGTGTCCACGAGCACCTGCGCGGGGTCGCCGCGCACGACCCGGCACTCGGTGGGTACCCCGGTGTGCCGGTCGGCGTGCCGGGCCAGCGCCTCGCCGAGCTGCTCGGTGACCGCGTCGGTGTCCTCGTCGCTCTCCACCACCCGCAGGGCCACCAGGCGCGCGTCGCGGCGGGCGGCGCACTCGACGGCCCACCGCAGCGCGAGGTGCGAGCTGGGTGAGCCGTCCACCCCGACCAGGACCGGGCCCTGCGGCGGTGGTTCGCGGCGGACCGTCAGCAGCGGACAGTTGGCCCGCGCCGCCAACTGCACGGCGGGCGTGTCGGCCGGGACGCACTGACCGCTGCCGGCCATCCCGCTGTCGCCGACCGCCAGCAGGAAGGCGGTCTCGGACCGGCGGATGAGGGTGGGCAGCATGGCGCTCTCGACGATCTCGCCGCGTACGGTCAGGCCGGGTTCGACCTGGTGGGCGAGCTGGGCGGCCCGGGTGATCAGAGCCTCGGCCTGGTCGCGGGGCGCGGCCACGGTGTCCGCCGCGAAGGCGGCGTGCCAGTCGAAGGTGTGCACCAGGTGCAGCGGCCGGTCATGTCCGGCGGCCTCCTGGGCGGCCTGCTCCACCACCGGGAGGTCACCGTCCGAACCGAGGCCGACCAGCACCGCCGCGTCGGCCGATGCCGCCATCCGATACCACCTCCCGGGCGTCGCGCCCGGCACGACCGCGTGTCCCTGCACCGAGGGTAGTCGGGCGGTTGCGGTGTGCGGGTGGGATCGGACCATGGGGTACGCGATCCCGAGCGCGCCGTGTCAACGAAAGTTGACGACGGGCATGCTGTCAACGTATGTTGACAGCATGAGTCAGGCGACGGAACTCGCGGCGGAAGCCGGCAGCACCGACCCCCGGGTCGGGCTCCGCGCCGTCCGCGCGCTGCGCCGGCTGCTCGAGCGACTCGAGGTCGTCCAGGTGGACAACGCCCGCCGACAGGGCTGGTCCTGGCAGGAGATCGCCGACGCGCTCGAGGTCAGCCGGCAGGCGGTGCACAAGAAGCACGCCGGGCGACCGGCGGTCAACACATCCTGGGAGGCGTGATGTTCGAACGGTTCACCGACCGGGCACGGGACGTGGTCCGGCGGGCCCTGGAGGAGGCGCGCGCCGAGGGCCGACGGCCGATCGGCACCGAGCACCTGCTGCTCGCCCTGCTCGCCGACGAGGACGGCCTGGCCGGGCGCGTACTGGCCGAGGCCGGGGTGCGCGCCGACGATCTGCGCGAGCGGGTCCGGCGGCACACCACCAGCGGGGGCGCCGGGCTCGGCGACGCGGACGCGGCGGCGCTGCGCGAGATCGGCATCGACCTGGCCGCGATCGTGGCCCGCATCGAGCAGTCCTTCGGCCCGGACGCGCTGCGCGAGGCGGTGCCGGCGCCTCGTCGCCGCTGGGGGCGTCGCCGCTACCTGGGCGGCCCGTTCTCGCCCCGGTCGAAGAAGGCCCTGGAGCTGTCGCTGCGCGAGGCGCTGCGGCTGCGACACAAGCACATCGGCACCGAACACATCCTGCTCGGGGTGCTGCGTGAGGGCCAGGGACTGGGCGCGCTGGTGCTCACCGAGGCCGGGGTCGACCTCGACGATCTTCGTCGTCGGGTGGAGGCGGCGCTGCGTACGGCGGCATGACGGTCCTTCGCGCGTTGAAACCTGTCTGTGGCACTTCCGACGCCGGCGGTTCGCCGGGTCGCTGACGGCGGCCCGGTGCTGCACACTGGCGCCGTGGATGCTGGACAGGACAGGCGCCCCTCAGGTGGCGACGGCGGGCTGCGCTCCGCCGTGGTGGTCAATCCGGCGAAGGTCGCCGACCTCGACGAGCTGCGCCGCACCGTGAACGACGCGCTGGCCGCCGCCGGCTGGCCCGAGCCGCAGTGGTTCGAGACGACCGTCGACGACCCGGGCCGGGGCCAGACCGAGCAGGCCGTCAAGGCCGGGGTCGACCTGGTGTTCGCCTGCGGCGGCGACGGCACCGTGATGTCCTGCGTCAGCGGGCTGGTCGGCACCGACGTGGCGCTCGCCGTGCTGCCGCAGGGCACCGGCAACCTGCTCGCCGCGAACCTCGGCCTCTCCACCGACCTCGCGGCGGGGCTCCAGGTCGCCGTCGAACGCGGTCGGCGGCTGCTCGACGTCGGCGCGGTGGAGGACCAGTACTTCACCGTGATGGCCGGCATGGGTTTCGACGCCCAGATGCTCGACGCCACCAACGAGACCACCAAGGCCCGTATCGGCTGGCCGGCGTACGTGATGGGTGCCGTGAAGCACCTGCGGGACCGGCCGATGCGGGTGCAGATCCGCATCGACGACCGCCCGCCGGTGCGCCGCCGGGCCCGCTCTGTGCTGATCGCCAACGTCGGCCGGCTCCAGGGCGGCGTGACCCTGCTGACCGAGGCCGAGCCGGACGACGGCTGGCTCGACGTCGCCGTCCTCACCCCGCGCAACCTGCGGCACTGGCTGGCGCTCGGCTGGGCCGTGGTCCGCCGCAGCGGTCAGGTGCCGCAGCTGGAGGTCTTCCGGGGCCGCAAGGTGGTGGTCAGCAGCAACCGCCCGCAGCCACGGGAGCTCGACGGCGACCTCATCGCCCCCGGTCGGCGGCTGCACGCCGAGATCCGACCGCAGGCGCTGTGGCTCTGCGTCCCGCAGCCCGAGGACGCCCCCGACCTGTCCGTCGACGCGCAGGCCGCCGGGGAGCGGGGCGAGCAGCTGATCGAGGAAGCGCGCCGTGAGTAGCACCCGGATCGTGCCGGAGACCCGGCTGATGGCCGACGAGGAGCTGTCGGCCGACGACGCCTGGCACACACTGCGCCGCAAGGGCGGCTGGCACCTGCTGCGCGACGCGTTCATCCGGTTCCGCTACGGCGACGGGTTCAGCCACTCGCGCGCCTTCGCGCTGCAACTCTGCCTGGCCGTGGTGCCGTTCCTCATCGCGCTCACCGGTCTGATCAGCGAGCTGGGCGTGGAGGAGGGCGGCCGGGTGGTCGCCGACACCGTGCTGGCGCTCACCCCCGGTCAGAGCGCCGAGGTCGTCGGTGAACTGCTCGGCGAGGGCGAACGCATCGAGGACGCGGGGGAGTTGGCGCTCACCCTCGGTCTGCTCACCGGCCTGGTCGCGCTGACCACCACGATGGCCCAGATCGAGCGGGGGGCCAACCGCATCTACGGCGTCGAACGGGACCGCCCGGCGCTCTGGAAGTACCTGCGGGCGGCCGTGCTGGCCGTCACCGCCGGCCTGCCCGCGCTGGCCGGCTTCCTGATCCTCGTCGGCGGCGGGGCGATGGGCGACTCGGTACGCGAGCACTACGAGTGGGGCGAGACCGCCAACATCATCTGGAACGTGATCCGGTTCCCGTTGAGCCTCGGCCTGACCGTGGTCGCCGTGGCGGTGCTGTTCCGGCACGCGCCGCGCCGCAACCAGCCGGGCCTGTCCTGGCTGTTCTTCGGCGCCGGCATCGCCACGGCCCTGTGGTGGCTGGCCAGCCTGCTGCTCGCCGCGTACGTCAAGTTCAGCGACGGCTTCGGGCAGACCTACGGCGCGCTCACCGGCATGATGGCGCTGCTGCTCTGGGCCAACCTGACCGGCATGGCGCTCTTCGGCGGGCTGGCCTTCGCCGCCCAGTTGGAGGCGCTGCGGATCGGTGTGCAGGAGCCCGCGCAGCCCGACCTGTGGGAACCAGAGGCCGACCGCGCCGAGTTGTTCGACACCGGGGACATGACCGCGCTCTGAGCGCGCCGGGTGTACGCCGGACGCGGATCGGGTACCTCGCCTCGCCAGGTACGACAAGGGAGGTGCGGGGTGACCGCGGTCAAAGAGGTGGCTCGGCGTCCGATCGGTCATTTCGCCGAACGGAGCATCGCCGGTCTGGTCGCCGTCATCGGCGCGGGCGCGGCGTTCGGGCTGCTGCTGTTGCTCGTCCGCTTCAGGTGGAGCCCGTTGCAGGACGCCGACCACTCCCTCGCCGAGTGGTTCAACTCGCTCGTCGCGCCACACCACCCGCTGGTCACCGTGCTCCAGGCGGTGACCGACCTGGGTGGCCGACCGATCCTCATCTGGCTGGTCGCGATCCCGGCGATCGGCCTGCTGATCCGGCGGCAGCCCCGGCTGGCCGTCTACCTGATCGTCACGGGGGTCGGCGGGCTGATCCTCGACCCGTCGCTCAAGAACCTCGTCGGTCGACTCCGCCCGGTGGTGGACGTCCCGGTCGCCAGCGCTCCCGGCAACAGTTTCCCGAGTGGGCACGCGCTCGGCTCGATCGTCGCGTACGGGGCGCTGCTGCTGGTGTTCCTGCCGGCGATGGCGCCCCGCTGGCGCAAGCCCGCGATCGTCGGCGTCGGCGTGCTGGTGGCGCTGATCGGGCTGACCCGGATCGCACTGGGCGTGCACTTCGTCTCCGACGTGCTGGGCGCCTGGCTGCTCGGGGCCGCCTGGCTGGGCGTCACCGCGTACGCCTTCCGGCTGTGGCGGCGCGAGCGCGGCAAGCCGGTACCGCCGCTGACCGAGGGACTGGAGCCGGAGGCGGGGCACGACATCGCCATCGCCCCGGCCGAGGAGCGGGTGCTGGCGCATCCCCGCTCGGCGGTGGCCGAGCTGCTGGTCGGCTGGGTGCTCGTGTTCGGCGCGTTGTACGGCTTCGGCACGTACGTCAGCTACCACGCCAAGGGCACCTTCTTCGCCACCCTGGACACCGAGGTCCCGCGCTGGTTCGCCGACCGGCACACCGACCTGCTCACCGACGTGAGCTGGTGGTGGAGCAAGTTCGGGGACACCCACGCGATCCTGCTCATCTCGCTGGTGTTCTGCCCGCTGGTGCTCGCCGTGTGGCGGCGGTGGCGGCCCGTGCTGTTCGTGGTGCTGGCGATGGTCGGCGAGCTGACCCTCTTCCTCGCCTCCGCGCGCGTGGTCGACCGGCCGCGACCGCCGGTGGAGAACCTGGACGGGCAGATGCCCACCTCCTCGTTCCCGTCCGGGCACATCGCGGCCACGATCTGCGTCTGGCTGGCGATCACGCTGATCGTGTTCCCGCGTACCGATCGCTGGTGGCGGTGGATCTTCGTGGCGTTGGCCGTGATCATGCCGGCCGGGGTGGCGACCTCCCGGATGTACCGGGGGATGCACCACCCGACCGACTTCATGGGCGCGATCCTGCTCTCCGCGCTCTGGATCGGCCTGCTCTACCTCGTGATCCGCCCCAACGCCGACCTGGCGGAGGGCAACCAGCCGGCCATCGAGTCGGAGGACGTGGACACCCTCGACGACGAGCTGGCGCGCGCCGGCCGGGCCGACTGAGCACCACGATGCTGCGGGTGATGACCTGGAACATCCGCACCGGCGGTCGGGACGGTGACAGCATCGACCGGCTCGATCGGGTGGTCCAGGTCGTCGACCGACAGTCGCCGGACGTGTTGGCGTTGCAGGAGCTGCGCGGCTTCGACCAGGCCAGGCTGACGGCCGCCGTGGCGGACCGGGTCGGAATGACGGCCCACCTGGCCCGGTCCTGCTTCGGGCAGCCGGTCGCGGTGCTGGTCCGACCGCCGTACCGGGTGCTCGCCGCGGGGCCGCTGCGTCGGCCGTTCCACCACGCCGCCGCCCGCGTCGTGGTGTCCACCCCGGCCGGGCCGCTCACCGTGCTCGGCACCCACCTCTGGCCGTACTCGGGGGGCCGTCGACGGATGGAGGTCGACTGGCTGGTCGCTGCCCTGCGCCGCGCCCCCGGGCCGCTGACCCTGCTCGCCGGTGACCTCAACTCGCTCGACCCGACGGTCGACCACACCGCCCGCCTCGCCGGTCTGCCCGCCCTCTACCGGCGGCGGCACCTGCGCCGGCGCGGAGGCGCGGTGGACACCCGAGCGATCGCCCGACTGCTCGACGCCGGTCTGGTCGACCTGTGGCCGTCCGCCAACGTGGGGGCCCCGGAGGCCGCCGGCCTGACCGTCCCCACCCGATTCGGGGGCGCGGAGTTCGCCGGGATGCGGCTGGACTACCTGCTGGGCAGCCACGCGGTGGCCGAGCGGGTGCGCGACTGCCGGGTGATCCGTGACGCGACGACGGACACCGCCTCCGACCACTATCCACTGCTGGCCACCATCGATCTGTGACCCGCACGGGGCCGCGCCGGATGGCGTCGCCGGGCTACCGTGCCCACCGTGACCGACCGCCCCACCCTCCGCCCGCCGCTGCCCGGTCCGCCGACCGCTCATCCGGCCGCGCCGACGGTGACGCTCGCGGGCCGAGCGCCGTCGACCGTCCACACGGTCGAGCCGGCCACCGACGCGCTTCCGCTCGTCGCGGCCGTCGCGCGCGGTGTCGCGCTGGTCTTCGTGCTGCCGGTACGCCTGCTCTGGGAGCTGATCGCGGCTGCCGGCCGGCTGCTGCGCCGGTACCTGCTCACCCCGGTCGGACGGTTCCTGCGCGACTGGCTGGTGGCGCCGCTGGTCTGGGCCCTGGACCGGCTGCTGTGGCGTCCGCTGCTCTGGTGCGCCGACCATCTGGTCTGGCGTCCGCTGCGCTGGGTGGCCCGCAACCTCGTGTGGGTGCCGCTGGTGTGGCTGGGGCGTGGCCTGGCGTGGGCCGCGCGGACTCTCGTGTGGGTGCCGTTGGTGTGGCTGGGGCGTGGCCTGGCCTGGGCGGCTCGCACACTCGTGTGGCTGCCGTTGGTGTGGCTGGGATGCGGCCTGGCCTGGGTGGCTCGCACGCTCGTGTGGGTGCCGTTGGTGTGGCTGGGGCGTGGCCTGGCGTGGGTGGCCCGCACGCTCGTGTGGCTGCCGCTGGTGTGGCTGGCCCGCCACGGGCTGCGCCCGCCGCTGGTGGCTCTCGGTCGCGTGCTGGCCTGGCTCGCCGAGCACCTCGTCGTGCGGCCGCTGCGCTGGCTGGGCGCGACGCTCGCCCCCGCCGGACGGCTGCTGTGGCGCGGCGTCGCCCTGCTCGCCGGGGCGGTGGCCGCCGCGCTCGTCGCGCTGGCGCAGGGAGTCCGGTGGGTCGTGGTCGGCCTGGCGCGCGGCATCTGGTGGCTCGTCGTCGGGTTCGGCCGGCTGGTCGTCGCCGCGCTGGTCGGAGCGTGGCGGATCGCCGGCTGGCTGCTGCGGTGGGGCTACCGACTGCTGCTGCGCCCGATCGGGCTGGGGCTGCGCTGGCTGTGGCGGCACACCGTACGTCCGCTGCTGTCGGGCGTCCGCTGGGTCTGGTCGGTGACGGTCGTGCCGGTGGCGCGCGGCCTGCGCGCGGTGTGGCGGGCCACCGTCCCGCCGGCGGCCCGGTGGACCCGACGCGCGGTGCTCGACCCCGCCCGGGTGGCGTCCCGCGAGGTGCTCAGCGCACTGGGCCTGCGCCGCTGACCGTGCGGCGCAGACCCGTCACAGCACCAGGTTGAGCAGTACGGTCAGCACCACCGAGGCCAGGATCGAGAAGAGGATCATCAGGAGGCAGCCGAGGCCACCACCGAGCGGGCGGATCTCCGTGTTACCGAAACGCACGACGGTCCCCTGACGGTGGGTGGTGGCTCACAGCTCGCGGAGCCGGGGCAGTAGCTGCTCCTGCGCCCAGTCCAGGAACATCGGCTGGGTCTCCCCGCCGACCTGGATGATCGCGACGTGGGTGAACCCGGCGTCGACGAACTTGCGGAACGCCTCGACGTGGGCCTCCACGTCCGGACCGCAGGAGATGCCCTCGGCGACGTCCTCCTCCCGGACGAACTGGGTGGCGGCCGCGAAGGACTCCGGCCCCGGCAGGTCGGCGTTGACCTTCCAGCCCATGCCGAACCAGCGGAACTGGTCGTGCACGATCTTGCGGCACTCGGCCTCGTCGGGGCCGTAGCAGATCGCCACCTGCCCGTAGCGGGGCTGGCCGGCGCCGCCCGCGTCGTCGTACATCTCGATGATGTGCCGGTCGGGCTCGGTGGAGACCAGGCCGTTGCCGTACTCGGCGGCGAGGGTGGCCGACTGCCGGCCGGAGGCGGCGATCGCCATCGGCACCGGCCGCTCGGGTCGGTCCCAGACGTACGCGTCGGGTACGTCGAAGTGGTTCCCGGAGAAGGTCAACGTCTCGCCGTTGAGCAGCGGACGGATGATCTGCAACGCCTCCTCGAACATCTCGTGGCGTTGCTGTACGTGCGGCCAGCCGCCGACCACATGTTCGTTCAGGTTCTCCCCGGCGCCCAGGCCGAGGGTGAACCGCCCGTCCGACAGCGCGCCGATGGTGCTGGCCTTCTGGGCCACCACGGCCGGGTGGTAGCGGCGGATCGGGCAGGTCACGAACGACATCAGCTCCGCGCGGGAGGTGGCGTGCGCGACCGCGCCGAGCACCGACCAGGCGTACGGGGAGTGTCCCTGGGAGTCCAGCCACGGGTAGTAGTGGTCGGACATCACCAGTTGGTCGAAGCCGGCCGCCTCGGCCCGCACCGCGTGGTCCACCAGTTGCTTCGGACCGGCCTGCTCGCACATCAGGGTGTATCCAACGCTCACCATCCCGGTATCTCCTTCTCGCCGACGGTTCGTCCCGGGATACCCAGGTCAGCCATGGTCAACCCTCCCGTCCGGTTCGGTCGCACGACGCTTGACGGATGCTGCGGACCCGCCTACGGTTTTCTTAACCGGTTAAGACCCTCGGTGTGGCGTACATCCTGTGGTGGGGATGACCGCCCCGTGACGGCCCGCGTCCGCGCGGGCCGTCACGGCTGCCCGCCCCCGAGAGCGTGCTACTGAACCGGTTGCGAGGTCTGATCCATCGCCCTAGGCTGATGCGCGCCGCCGGGAGCCGGGCGGCGGCTGTCGGGCTGCAGCCGCCTTCCCCTGTCGCACCCCACCCCTGTCGGGCATCGGGGGTCCTCCCTGAGGAAGGCCATGAAGAGTCGACTCTCCGCCGCCGGCGCCGCCCTGCTGGCGCTGCTGCTCGCCGTGCTGGCGTTCGGTCAACCGGCGCACGCCGCGGCCGGCTTCTCCGTCGCGGGCGGCAAGCTGTACGACGCCAACGGCGCCGAATTCGTCATGCGTGGCGTCAACCACGCGCACACCTGGTATCCGCAGCAGACCAGCTCGTTCGCGAACGTCAAGGCGCTCGGCGCGAACACCGTGCGGGTGGTGCTCTCCAGCGGTGACCGCTGGACCCGGAACACCAACGCCGACGTCGCCAACGTCATCTCGCTGTGCAAGGCCAACCGGCTGATCTGTGTGCTGGAGGTGCACGACACCACCGGCTACGGCGAGCAGAGCGGTGCGATCACCCTGGACCGTGCCGTGGACTACTGGCTCAGCCTGAAGGACGTGCTGGTCGGCCAGGAGCGGTACGTCATCGTCAACATCGGCAACGAGCCGTACGGCAACTACAACTACGGCTCGTGGGCCACCGACAGCGCCAACGCGATCAAGCGGCTGCGGGCCGGCGGCCTGACCCACACCATCATGGTGGACGCGCCGAACTGGGGCCAGGACTGGGGGTTCCTCATGCGCGACAACGCCGCGTCGGTCTTCTCCGCCGACCCGGCCCGCAACACGCTCTTCTCCATCCACATGTACGGCGTCTTCGACACCGCCGCCGAGATCAGCGACTACCTGGGCCGGTTCCGTTCGGCGGGCCTGCCCATCGTGGTCGGTGAGTTCGGCTTCAACCACTCCGACGGCGACCCGGACGAGGACTCCATCCTCGCGTACAGCCAGGCCAACGGGATCGGCTGGCTCGGCTGGTCGTGGAGCGGCAACGGGGGTGGCGTCGAGTATCTCGACATGGCCACCGCCTTCAACCCGGCCAGCCTGACCACCTGGGGGCAGCGGGTCTTCAACGGCGTCAACGGCATCCGGCAGACCGCCCGTGAGGCCACCGTCTTCGGCGGCACCCCGCCGCCGACGACCCCGCCGCCCACCACGCCACCTCCCACCACCCCGCCGCCGACGACCACCCCACCTCCCACGACGGCGCCGCCGACCACGCCGCCGCCCGCCGGTGGCTGCACGGCCAGCTACACCGTCACCAACCAGTGGCAGGGCGGCTTCCAGGCTGAGGTACGCGTGACAGCCGGCGTGTCGGCGATCACCGGGTGGACCACCCGGTGGACCCTCGCCAACGGCCAGAGCGTCATGCAGTCCTGGAACGCGACGGTCACCAGCAGCGGCTCCACGGTGACCGCGCGGAACGCGGACTACAACGGCCGGCTGGCCGCCGGGGCCAGCGCCACCTTCGGCTTCCTCGGCGGTTGGAGCGGCACCAACCCGACACCACAGGTGAGCTGCATCGCCGGCTGAGTGACGTACGGCGACCAACGCCAGGTGGCCGGGCCCGCAGCGGGTCCGGCCATCGCGTCCTCCGGGAGCCCGCGCGCGGTCAGTGCTGCTCGCCGGTCAGGTTCACGATGACCACGCCCGCGATGATCAGTGCGATGCCGGTGAGCTTGACCGGCCCGACCGACTCGCCCAGGAACACCGCGCCGATCGCCACGATGGCCGCGGTGCCCAGACCCGACCACAGGGCGTACGCGACACCGACCGGTATCTCCTTGACGGCCTGCGCCAGCAGCAGGAAGGCCAGCGCGTAGCCGACCAGGCAGCCCAGTGTCGGCAGGAGCCGGCTGAACCCGGCAGTGCTCTTGATCAGGCTGGTCGCTACCACCTCGGCGAGGATCGCGATCCCCAACAGCACGTACGCCATACGCCCTCGGCCCCTCAGTCTTCAGCCCACGGTCCTGGTCGGCCGTCCGGTCAGGCCGTCACGGCTGAGCCCAGCATCCGTCATGCGGGTCCTTTGGAGCTGATGCCACGAACGAATCGGATTGACCTGCGGCCCGGTCCAGCCACCCGAGCCGATGCCCGAGCCGGCGGCCGATGCCCGAGCCGGCCGGCCGATTCGTTTACGGCATCAGCTCCAAAGGCAGCACGCATCGCACCCGGTCCCGGGTCAGCCGGCCGGGGCCGGACGGCTCACCCGGTCCCGGCCGGCCGGGGCCGGACGGGCTTGGGCCGGGCCAGCCCCGGCCGGTCGACGGATCTCTCCCGTGCGTCGTGGACGGGGCTGGGCGGACCGGCTAGCCGACCTCGTCGACCTCCAGGATCAGGCTCTGCTCCGGGTGCAGCGCCGGTAGCTGCACGCCCACCCGGGCCAGCGCCGCGCCGCTGAGCGTCACACCGGACGCCAGCCAGGTCGGCGCGGACAGGTCGATCGTCGCCGGTGGCGGCACGTCCGCTACCGGCCGTACCCGGTAACGCCGCGCCGGGTCGAGACCGGGCAGCCGTACCGCGCCGGGCGTCTGCGCCACCGAGGTGGCCAGCCGGGCAATGGCGTACACCGCTCGGGTGCGGTCCTGCGCGACCACGCCGTGCGCCCAGACGGCCGGGTCCGGGTGGTCGACCCGGACCACCCGCCCGGCGTGCAGCAGCGGGCGCAGCCGCTTGTGCAGCGCCACCCAGGCGGTCAGCTCGGCCTGCTCGCCGGCGCTGATCGAGGTGACGTCCCACTCGATGCCGTGGTGACCGAAGAGCGCGGTGGCCGCCCGGAAACCCAGGTCGTGTACGCGGTGGGTGGTGTGCGAGCGCTGCGGACCGATGTGCGTGCCGACGAGCTCCGGTGGCAGCAGCAGTCCGGTCCAACGCTGGATGCCGAGCCGTTCCAGGGCGTCGTTGCAGTCGCTTGCCCAGACCCGGTCGGTGCGGGCCAGGATGGCCAGGTCGACCCGGGCGCCACCGGACGAGCAGCTCTCGATCTCCACGCCGGGGTGGCGTCGGCGCAGCTCGTCGAGGAGGCGGTAGACCGCGAGGGTCTGCCCGTGCACCCCGGGCCGGCCGTGGTGCCCCGCCTCGGTGAGGTCCCGGTTGTGGTCCCACTTCAGGTAGCTGATGCCGGGATGCTCGGTGAGCAGCGCGTCGAGGCGTTCCAGCACATGGTCGTACGCCTCGGGGCGGCCCAGGTCGAGCACCTGTTGGCGGCGCCAGGCGGGTGGAAGCCGCCCCGGCACGGCCAGCAGCCAGTCGGCGTGCGCGCGGAACAGGTCCGAGTCGGGGTTGACCATCTCCGGCTCCACCCACAGGCCGAACTGAAGGCCCTGGCCGGTCACGTGGTCGATGAGCGGGTGCAGGCCCTGCGGGTACACCCTCTCGTCGACGTACCAGTCGCCCAGCCCGGCCGTGTCGTCACGGCGGCCCCGGAACCAGCCGTCGTCGAGCACGAACCGCTCCACGCCGAGCTGTGCGGCGCGGTCGGCGAGGGCCCGCAGCCGGTCCAGGTCGTGGTCGAAGTAGACCGCCTCCCAGACGTTGAGGGTCACCGGGCGCGGCGAGCGCGGATGTCCGGGCCGCGCCCGCACATGCGAATGGAGTACGTCGCTGAGCCCGTCCAATCCTTCGTCGGACCAGACGGCGTACAGCAACGGACTCTCGTACGTCTCGCCGGCCGCGAGCCGGACCTCGCCGGGGGCCAGCAGTTCGCCGCCGCCGAGGGTGGACTCGCCGGTGGGCCGGCGTTCGGCGACGGTGACGTGGTCGCCGCTCCACGCGGTGTGCACCGCCCAGACCTCACCGTGGCCGAAGCCGAACCCGGCGGTGCCGGCCACCAGCAGCAGCGTCGCGTCGTGCCCGGTGCGGCCGTGCCGCCCCTCGCGGACCCACGCGCCGTGCTGCCACGGGTGCCGCTGCGGCGAGCGTTCGCGGCACCAGCGGCCGGTCAGGTCGAGCAGTTCGGTGGCGACCGCCGGCACCGGCAGCACCGGGGTCAGCTCCCGTACCTCGTACCCGCCGGCACCGTCGTTGCGCAGCCGGTGGCGGATGGTCACCAGGCCGTACGGGTCGAGGGTGACCTCGATGGTCAGAGACAGCCCGGCGGCCTGGTCCGAGGCCCGTACGGTGACGAGCGCCGGGCCGTCGGTGCGGTCGTCGACGTCGAGGCCGTCGAGCCGGAACGCGGTGGACCAGTCCCGACCGTCGCGGTGTCCGGCGAGCCCCGGTCGGCCGCTCCAACCGGCGCTCGCCTCGGGCAGCAGCGACAGCACGGGCGGCTCGTCGAAGCTGCTCGGCACCACCGGTGGCACGGTGGCGTCCACCAGGTGACGCAGGCCGTCGTCGTCCAGGTCGCCGATGTCGCCACCCCAGTGCGCCACCCGGGGCAGCCCCGGGCCGCGCGCGTCGAGCACCAGGTGGGTCCGTGCGCGGCGCAGGTGCAGGATCGTCATCCTTTGGAGGCTCCCAAGGTCAGGCCCCGGACGAAGTGCCGCTGGAGCATAAAGAAGATCACCAGGGTGGGGATCGCGACGAGCAC
Organism: Micromonospora sp. WMMD729; assembly: GCF_049315225.1. NCBI lineage: Bacteria > Bacillati > Actinomycetota > Actinomycetes > Micromonosporales > Micromonosporaceae > Micromonospora > Micromonospora sp. WMMD729. Next base: position 1,602,557 of record NZ_CP186059.1, read on the forward strand.
GCTGCCCGCCGAGACCAGGTTGTTGTCGGTGAAGAACTCGCCGCGCAGGTTGTTGAGCGAACTGGTCACCGGGAACTTGTCGCCGGTCCGCATCAGGACGGTGGCCCAGAAGAACTCGTTGTAGATCCAGGTCACCTCCAGGGTGGCCAGCGCGGCCAGGGCCGGGCGGCACAGCGGCATGGTGATCTGCCAGTACTGCCGCCAGACGCTGGCACCGTCGACCATCGCCGCCTCGTACAGGTCGTGCGGGAGCGCCTTCATGTAGTTGCTGAGCACGAAGACGCAGAACCCGCACTGGAAGGCCACGTTGATCAGGATCAGGCCCCAGTAGCTGTCGTAGAGCAGCTCCGAATCGCTCATGAACTCCGGCAGCGGCACCTCGGTGAACAGCCGGAACAGCGGGATGAGCAGCGCCTGCTGCGGTAGCAGGTTGGCGGCGGTGAAGATCCCGAGCAGCACGAGGTTGATCTTCCAGCTGAACCGGGCGATGACGAACGCCACGCAGGAGGCGAGGAAGAGCGTCAGCAGCACCGCCGGCACCGTGATGTAGACGGAGTTGAGGAAGTGCTTGCCGAACTCGGCCGTACGCCAGGCGGTGACGTAGTTGTCGATGGTCCAGCCGCCGAACGAGACGTAGCCGTTGGTGGCGGTGTACTCGTACGAGCGGAAGGACGTCAGCACCGCCCAGCCGATCGGAAAGAGCCAGGCCAGCGAGACGACGATGAGGAAGCCGTGCAGCAGCGCCCGCAGCGGGGTCAACCTGCGCCGGCGGATCGGGCTGTCGACGCTCATTCCCGGTTCTCCCTCATCACGGTCGCCAGGTAGATGGTGATGAAGACCAGCGAGACGATCAGCATGATCGTCGCCAGTGCCGAGCCGAAGCCGATCCGGCTCGCCTCGCCCACCACGTTCTGGGTGACCAGCGCGGAGATCAGCTCGAGGCCGTTGCGTCCCTTGTTGACGACCCAGACGAGGTCGAACGCGCGCAGCGACTCGATCACGGTCACCACCAGCACGATGATGTTGATCGGCCGCAGCACCGGGAACACCACCCGGAAGAACGTGCGGCTCTCCGACGCGCCGTCGACCGCCGCGGCCTCGCGCAGCGACGGGTCGACGCCCTTCAGGCCGGCCAGGTAGAGCAGCATGATGTAGCCGAGGTGGCGCCAACCGGAGGCGACCATGACCGCCCAGATGTTGACGTTCGAGTCGCCGTACCAGTCGACGCTGGTGCCGAAGACGGCATTGATCAGGCCCTGGTCGCGGGAGTAGAGCAGTTGCCAGACGAAGCCGATCAGCGCCAACGAGAGCACCACCGGCAGGTACAGCGCCGTCTGGTAGAAGCGGCTGCCGCGCAGTTCCTTGTCGAGCAGGACGGCCAGGAACATGCCGAACGGTGTGGCGACCACGAACAGCACGGCCAGCCAGAGCAGGTTGTGCTGGATCGCCGGCACGAACGGCGGGTAGATGTTCACCACGTCGCTGTAGTTGCGCGCGCCCACGAAGTCGATCTCGTTGAGGGGACCGATGCCGTCCCAGTCGGTGCCGGAGAGCACCACGGTCGCCAGCGCGGGCAGCCAGACGAACGCGGTGACGATCAGCAGCGGGACGAGCACCATCAGCGTGATGACCACGCGGTCGGTGGGGGACAGGAGCCGTAGCCGCCGGCGACGGCCACCCGTGGAGGTGGTCGTCGCCGACGGCGGCACGGCGCGATCCGCTTGGATCAGGGGCAGGTCGGACACGATGTCCTCCCCCTTCCGCCGTCAGTCAGTGAAGATTGACTTCTTCTGGTTCTCGATGGACGACGTCAGCCCGTCGATGTCCTTCGGGTTCTTGATGAACTGCTGGATCGCCGGGATCATCACGGTCGAGGCGAAGTCCGGCCGGGTGTCCCGGTCGAGGAACTGGGCGATCTCGGTGGCCGAGCCGACCAGTTCGGCGGCCTTCTTCTGCAACGCGGTGTAGCCGCCGACGTCCGCGCCACTGTTGGCGACGAGGACGGCCGGGTCGTTCTTGAGGTTGATGTCCGCGGCGGCCTTGCCACCGAAGTACTCCAGCAGCTTGCGCGCGTTGTCCTCGTTCTTCGGCTTGCGGGCCATCATGTAGCCGTCGATCGGGGCGTCCAGGGCCTTCGCGCCGATGGCGGGGTCGATCTCGGGGAAGGTGAAGAAGTCGAGGTCGTCCTGCTCGTCGTTGCTGAACTGCTGGCCGACGAAGAGGCCCAGCAGGTACATGCCGCTCTTCTTCTGCTGCAACGACTGCGCGGCCTCCTGCCAGGTGCGCCCGAGGCTGTCCGGCTGGTGCAGGGGGAGCAGACCGGCCCAGGTGTCGAAGACCTTCTTGACCTTGTCAGAGGTCCAGGCCTCCTTGCCGGCCATCAGGTCGATGTGGAACTGGTAGCCGTTGATCCGCAGGTTGAGGATGTCGAACGTCCCCATCGCCGGCCAGCCGTCCTTGTCGGCGAAGGCGATCGGGGTGAGCCCGTCCTTCTTCATCTGCGCGCCGAGCGTGGTGAACTGGTCCAGGGTGGTGGGAATCTGGTAGCCGTACTGCTTCCAGACCGACTTGCGGTAGAAGACCGCCCACGGGTAGTACGTCGCCGGGACGAAGTACTGCTTGCCGTCGTCGCCGGTGGACGCCTTCTTGAACGCGTCGGAGAAGCCGGAGAGCTTGCCCCACACGTCGCTGATGTCGCTGGCCAGGCCCTTCTGGGCGAAGAAGCGCATCCGGTAGCCGGCGAACCAGGTGAAGACGTCGTCCGGCTTGCCCTGCAGGTAGTTGTTGATGTTCTCCTGGAACGTGTTGTGGTCGACCGTGTTGGTCGCGACCTGCACGCCGGACGAGGTCTTGAACGCGTCGGTGATCTTGGCGAGGACATCCTTGGGCTTCGGGTCGGACTGGTTCGATCCGAGCGTGACGTCCTTACTGGATTCGCCGGAGCCGGAGTCGTCGCCGCAGCCGGCGAGCAGACCGGTGCTGAGCAGCGCGCCCGTGCCGGCCGCGCCGGCCAGCAGCGACCGTCGGTTGATACCGGCGACGGAGGGCGGTACGAGCCGAGCCAGGTATTCGGCTTGCGATCGGGGACGGGACATCTGTGCCTCCTGCGGATGAAGAGGTGCTACGCCCAAGGGTCAACTGTGGTGAGGAGCGGTCCGGCCTGACGCATACGCATCGTGATCCACCGAGAATCCACATTGGCGAACACGATCGGCCAGTTGGGGCCTCAAGCTACCCGTCCATAGGCCGCTGTCAAGAGGGCTGTTCGCCTCTGATAACCCAGTCGTGATATGGATGTTACGAGGTAAACGTTGGAAAGATAGTCGATGTTGGAACCTGTTGACTTCGGTCGGCGGCGGGTGCACCCTCACCTGTCATGCGGCGATGGCAGGGCGACGGCATCTACTTCGGCGGCGACTACAACCCTGAGCAGTGGCCCGAACAGACCTGGTCGGAGGATGTCGAGCTGATGCGCCGGGCCGGGGTCAACCTGGTCTCCGTCGGCATCTTCTCCTGGGCTCTCCTGGAACCCCACCCCGGTCGGTTCGAGTTCGACTGGCTGGACCGGGTGCTCGACCTCCTGCACGACGGAGGCATCCAGGTCGACCTGGCCGCCGCCACCGCCAGTCCACCGCCCTGGCTGGCCCGGGCACACCCGGAGACGCTGCCCCGCCGGGCCGACGGCGCGATCCTCTGGCCGGGCGGGCGGCAGGCGTACTGCCCCAGCTCGCCGGTCTTCCGCGAGCGGTCCCTGGAGCTGGTGCGCGCGGTCGCCGGCCGGTACGCCGAGCATCCCGCCGTCGTCATGTGGCATATCTCCAACGAGCTGGGCTGCCACAACGTGCACTGCTACTGCGACGTCAGCGCCGAGGCGTTCCGCGGGTGGCTGCGCGAGCGATACGGCGACCTGGACCGGCTCAACGACGCATGGGGCACCGCCTTCTGGAGCCAACGTTACGGCGACTGGGCGGAAATCAACCCGCCGCGCACCGCGCCGACGTTCGCCAACCCCACCCAGCAGCTCGACTTCCTGCGCTTCTCCTCGGACGAGCAGCGCGCCCAGCTCCGCGCCGAACGCGAGGTGCTGACAACGCTGGTCCGCCAGCCGGTCACCACCAACTTCATGGTCGGCATGGCCAAGCACATGGACTACCACTCCTGGGCCGGCGACGTGGACCTCGTCTCCAACGACCACTACCTGACCGCCGCCGACCCGCAGGCCCACCTCGGGCTGGCGCTCGCCGCCGACCACACCCGGGGCGTCGCCGGTGGCGAGCCCTGGTTGCTGATGGAGCACTCCACCAGCGCGGTCAACTGGCAGCCGCGCAACGTGGCGAAGCTCCCCGGCCAGCTCCGCCGCAACAGCCTGGCCCACGTCGCCCGGGGCGCCGACGGCGTGCTGTTCTTCCAGTGGCGGGCCTCCCGGGCCGGCGCCGAGAAGTTCCACTCCGCGCTGGTGCCGCACGCCGGCCCGGACACGAAGGTGTTCCGCGAGGTCTGCCAGCTCGGCGCGGACCTGAAGGCCCTCGCCGAGGTACGCGGCAGCCGGGTCGACGCCGACGTGGCGATCCTGTTCGACTACGAGGCGTGGTGGGCGGTCGAGCTGGACTCCCACCCGAGCGCCGACGTCACGTACGCCGACCGCCTCAACGCCCTGTACGGCGCGCTGTGGCGGGCCGGCGTGACCGCCGACATCGTCCACCCGTCGACCGACCTCAGCGGTTACCGACTGGTCCTCGCGCCCACCCTCTACCTCGTCCGCGATCCCGACGTCGAGGCGCTGCGCCGATTCGTCGAGGCCGGCGGCACGGCGGCGATCAGCTACTTCAGCGGCATCGTCGACGAGAACGACCACATCCGCCTCGGCGGCTACCCCGGCGCGTTCCGGGACCTGCTCGGCGTCCGCACGGAGGAGTTCTTCCCCCTGCGCGAGGGCGAGCGGGTGGGGCTCGACGACGGCAGCACCGCCGACGTGTGGACCGAGTGGCTGCACGCCGACGACGCCGAGGTGCTGGCGTCGTACACCGATGGGCCCTTGCCGGGCGTGCCGGCGCTGACCCGGCGGCCGGTCGGCGCGGGCGCCGCCTGGTACGTCGGCGCCCGGCTCGACGAGCCGGGCACCGACCGGCTGGTCGCCCGGCTGCTCGACGAGGCCGGCGTCCGTCCGGCGGCGCAGGCGCCGAGCGGGGTGGAGGTGGTCCGCCGCCGCGACGGCGAGCGGACCTGGCTGTTCGCGATCAACCACACCGACACCGAGGTACGCGTCACCGCGAGCGGCACCGAGCTGTTGACCGGAACGCGGTGTACCGGTGAGCTGACAGTGCCGGCCGGCGAGGTGGCCGTGGTCCGCGAGGATCGCTCTTGACGTGCGCGACGGCCACGGTGCGAAGGAGGTCCCCCAGATGCTGGCCCAGCAGCGGCAGAGCGCCATCCTCGACCTGATCCGCCAGCGCGGCGGGGTACGGGTGAGCCACCTGGTCAGCCGGTTCGGCGTGTCCGACATGACGATCCGGCGCGACCTGGAGGTGCTGGCCGAGCGTGGCCTGGTCGACAAGGTCCACGGCGGCGCGACGCTGGCCGGGCCCGGTTCGGCCGATGAGCCCGGCTTCGCCGCGAAGTCGATCCGCCAGCAGGCCGAGAAGCGGGCCATCGCCGAGCGGGCCGCCACGATGGTGGAGCCGGGGATGGCCATCGCGCTCTCCGCCGGTACGACCACCGCCGCGCTGGCCACCCTGCTGTCCGACGTGCACGGGCTGACCGTGGTGACCAACTCGATCCCGGTGGCCGACGCGCTCTACCAGAACCCGCGCGCCGACCAGACCGTCGTGTTGACCGGTGGCATCCGTACCCCGTCGGACGCGCTGACCGGCCCGGTGGCCGAGGCGGCGATCAGCGCGCTCAACGTCGACCTGCTCTTCCTGGGCGTGCACGGGCTGAGCCCCCGTACCGGCTTCACCACGCCGAACCTGCTGGAGGCGGGCGTCAACCGCTGCCTCATCGGGGCGGCCCGCCGGCTGGTGGTGCTCGCCGACCACACCAAGTGGGAGACGATCGGCATCGCCACCATCGCCCCGATGGAGGCGGCCGACGTCCTCATCACCGACATCGGAATGCCCGCCGAGGCGCGCACCACGATCGGCGAACAGGTCGGCGAACTGGTCGTCGTGGAGCCCGGCTAGGAGCGGCGCCGACAGGTCGGTGATCGACTCGACATCGCCGATATCGGGGTGTCCCGGTCGGGTTGATAGCCCGACTTCGGCGAAGTCGAGTTGATCAGTATTCGGTGGCGGCATCCACCGGCCGGCGGACACCATCGTGGCCGTGGAAGCGCACGAGGTGGCGGACCTGTTCGACCGCGCGGTACAGCGGTTGCGCCGGACCATCGAGCATGGCGACACCGACGACGGATCGGAGCTGCTCCGGCAGGCGGTCGTCGATCATGGACTTGTGGTGCCCGGGTCGGTCACGGACGGGCGTTTGGTCCCCCACCACAACTCCATGATCGACGAGGCGGGGCGGGGGTGGGCGGGGACCGGGTGGGGCGGTTCGGGTGGGCACGCCGTGCGGCTGGCCGTCGGGCGGCTCGACGATCCGGACCCTGTGGTGCGTGCGGCGGCGTGCGACCTGCTCGGCTTCGCGAGCGAGGTGCACGGCGACGACCTGCGCGCGGACGCCGCGACGGCCCTGATCTCGTTGGCCGGCAGCGAGACCGATCCCGAGGTGCACTGGTCGATCGCGCGTGCGTTGGGCGCCACCGGCGATCCTCGCGCCCTGCCGACCCTGGTCACCCTCGCGCGTAGCTCCGACAGCGACGTACGGTTCCAGGTCGCCGTCGCGGTGCCGATGGTGCTCGACGATCCGCCGGCCGAGGCCGGCGAGGCGGTGCTGATCGACCTCTGCGCCGATCCCGACGCGCGGGTGCGGGAGTGTGCCACGTTCGGGCTCGGCTGGCTGAGCACCGCGGACGGGAACGCCGTCCGGCGGGCGCTGTGGGACCGTACCCGCGACGTCGACCCGGAGGTACGCGCGGAGGGCGCCCGGGGGTTGGCCCGGCGGCGGGACGCCCGGGCGCTTCCCCTGGTACGTGAGCTGCTCGCCCAGGACGAGGTCCACACGTTCACCGTCCAGGCCGCCGCCTACCTGGCGAATCCGTCGTTGCTGCCGCTGCTGGCCGGCTTCGATCCCGACGAGGACCACGTCGCCGAGGCCCTGCGCGAGTGCGATCCGCTGCGACGCGACCGGCGGAACGACCTGGCGTGGCGGCTGCTGCTCGCCGTGCACCGGCGTCGGCCCGACTGGGCGGTCACCATCGCGGGCGAGCGGTGCGATCTCGACCTGAACCTCGACATCACCGACGGCGTCGACCGCTCGGCGTACTGGTGTGTCGACGGGTTGCTCCGGCGGGCCGGCGACGATCCCGAGCGCGCGGCCGAGCTGGCGATCGCGGACCTGGGCCCGGCCCGAGCCGCGGCCGAGCGCTGATCAACTCCACATCGCCGACAACGGGGTGTCCGCGTCGGGTTGATAGCCCAACTTCGGCGATGTCGAGTCGATCACGCGCGAGCGGCGCGCGATCGAGCGCGGTCGGCGCGCTCACAGCCATCTCACAGGGGGTCTGGATAGGGTGCGCGGTGAGTCAACGTCCGACTCCATGGTGGAGCGGTCGGCTGTCGCACAGGAGTTCCGATGGTCTTCAAGAAGATGTTGAGCGCGTTCGGTGTGGGTGGTCCCAGCGTGGACACCGTGCTGGCCAACCCCAACACCCGGCCCGGCCTGACCCTCGACGGTGAGGTCAGAATCGTCGGCGGTGACAACCCGGCAGCCATCGAGCAGGTGGTGATCGGCCTGGTCACCCGGGTCGAGGTCGAGGGCCACGACACGGAGTACGCCGGCACGATGGAGTTCCACCGGATGGCCGTGAGTGGGGCGTTCCAGCTCGCGCCCAAGCAGGAGCTGTCGATCCCGTTCCAGCTTCCGGTGCCGTGGGAGACCCCGATCACCGACGTGTACGGCCAGCGTCTGCACGGCATGACGATGGGCCTGCGGACCGAGCTGTCGGTGGCCCGCGCGGTCGACAAGGGCGACCTGGACCATGTGGCGGTGCACCCGTTGCCGGTGCACGAGCGGATCCTGGAGGCGTTCCAGCGCCTCGGTTTCCGGTTCAAGTCCGCTGACCTGGAGCGCGGCCACATCCGGGGTGTGCAGCAGACGCTGCCGTTCTACCAGGAGATCGAGTTCTTCGCGTCCCCGCAGTACGCGAGCACGATCAACGAGGTCGAGCTGACCTTCGTGACCAACCAGTACGGCGTCGACGTGATCCTGGAGTGCGACAAGCGCGGCGGCTTCCTCAGCGCCGGGCACGACGCGTTCGGCCGCTACCAGGTGTCGCACGCCGACGTCGATCGGGTCGACTGGGCGCAGATCGTCGACGGTTGGCTGCGCGAGACCACGTCCCGCTACGGCAGCCTGCGGTCCCAGTACGGCCACGGTCACGGCTACGGGCCGGGTCACGGTCACGGCCGGGGCGGCATGGGTGTGGGCGGGATGGTCGCCGGCGCGGCGCTCGGCGTCGCCGGCGGCATGATCGCCGGCGAGCTGATCGAGGACGCCTTCGAGGGCGACTTCGGCGACTTCGGCGGCGACGAGTAACACCTCGGCTGACGACAGTGGCCTCCGGGAGAGTTCTCCCGGAGGCCACTGTTACGGACGGGGTGTCAGCGCCCGCGCATGCTCCGCTCCCGGCCGGACCGGCGCTCGGAGCCGGCCTTCGACAGACCCCGGCTGACCAGGTATCCACCGGTCAGGATGCTCAGGAACAGCCACGTCTGGCTCGGGTTGTTGATGTTCAACCCGTTGGCGGTGGTGCCCTTCCAGAACGCGGCGATCACCAGCAGGGCGACGGCGGCGGCGTAGACCCAGAATTCCGTGGTCAGGAACGCCTGCTTGGTCTCCGTACCCGGCGCCGGCACGGGTTCACGGTGTCCGTCGCGCATTGCCGGCATCTGCTGCGTGTCCCGCATCATGGCGGGGTTCTGCGGGTCGTTCATGGGCCGGTTCATCGGCCTGGTGGAAGCAGCCTGCGTGCTCATCTGGTCCTCCTCAGGATGCGATGAGTCGTACCTGCCTTCCCTCGCCCCGCTACCGCGTTTCGGCCACGGCACGGTTCGCTTGCACGGCGGGGACGCCCCCCGACTACCCGACTGCCCTGAGCAGGTAACACCCCCACCTCGGAAAATGCATCGACGGGGCGCGGCCGTGCCCGCAACACGACCGATCGGGGCGGATGTCCGGTTCCGGGTCGTCGCACGGGCGCTGCGGGTTTGGCCGGCGGGTGGCCGGGCACGCAGTCGGTTCCACAGTTTCTGCGAGGTGATGGACGTGCGTGAGGACGACATGCGGCAGGACGCCGCCCGCCGGGCCGAGAACCGGATCGCCGGCGGCGTGTACGGCGAGGGCGCCCTCGACGAGGTGACAGTGCCCCGCACCGATGTGGAGACCCAACTCCAACGAGACGACCCGCTCGACCCGGCGCAGGAACGGGTCGACCCGCGGGTACTGCACGACGGCGGCCCGGTCGGCGGTCAGGGCGCGGTGACCACCACCGGCGGCACCGCCGGGCCGGCGAGCGTACGCCGGGTGGCCCGCCAGCCCGAGCGACACCCGGGCAAGGTGGCGCCGACGACCACCGGCGACGCCACCACCGGTGGCATGAGCACCCCGACGGGCGGCGGCACCAGCGACCAGTCCACGTCGGCAACGGGCCCAGCCAAGTCCATCCAGGACCGTTCCACCGATCGGCGGTGAGTCCGCCGCGCCCCCGCCGGCCGACCGGTCGGCGGGGGCGACGTGGGCGGGTCAGCGGCAGGGGCGCAGGATGCCCAGACGCTGGGTGGCCCGGGTGAGCGCGACGTACAGGTCGCTGCGTCCGCGCGGCGACTCGGCCACCATCCGGTCCGGGTCGACGACCAGGACCGAGTCGAACTCCAACCCCTTGGCCTGGGCCACCGTCAGCACCACCACCCGGCTCTCCAGCTCCGGGTTCTCGCCCACGGTGGCCTCCGGCAGCGCGGCGGTCAGCGCCGCGCCGAGCGCGTCGACCCGGCTGGCCGGCACGATGACGCCGACCCGGCCCTCGGTCAGCCCGGCGGCCTCGCGGGTCACCGCCGCCACCAGCTCGGCGGGTAGCTGCTCGTCGGGCACCGCCCGGTCCCACGGGGGTACGCAGCTCTCCCGCACCGAGCGGGGTGGCTGCAGCGCCGGGTCGATCTCGGTGAGGACCTCGGCGGCGACCGCCATGATCTCGGCCGGCGTGCGGTAGCTGACGGTCAGCTCGGTCAGCCGCCACCGCTGCGCCACGTACGGGGCGAGGGCGTCGGCCCAGGAGGGCGTCCCGGCGAGCGCGCCGGTCTGCGCCACGTCCCCGACGATCGTCATCGACCGGCTCGGGCAGCGGCGCATCAGCAGCCGCCACGCCATCGGCGACAACTCCTGCGCCTCGTCCACGATGACGTGACCGAAGGCCCAGGTGCGGTCGGCGGCGGCGCGCTGCGCGGTGGTCAGCCGGTCGGCCTCCTCCTGCCGTTCCAGCAGCCGGTCCGCGTCGATGAGGTCGGTGACGCCGAGGATCTCGCCGCCCTCGGCCTCGTCCTCCACGTCGATCGAGCGGGAACCGCGGGCGATCTCCAGCACGCCCTCGGCGTACTCCCGCTCCATCAGGCGGATGCGCTCGCGTCGGGCGGCGGCGGCCCGCTCGTCCTCGCCGAGCAGTTCGGCCGCCTCGTCGAGCAGCGGCACGTCGGCGGGCGTCCAGCCGCCCGGCTCGCGGCGCAGCAGCGCCCGCTCGTCGTCGGTGAGCATGGGCGCGGCGGCGGCGATCCGGTCCGGGTCCGCGTACAGGTCGGCGAGCAGGCGCTGCGGGGTGAGCACCGGCCACAACCGATCGAGTACGGCCCGTACCTCCGGCTCGTCCCGCAGCTCCCGGCGGATCTCGGCGCGGTCGGCCTCGTCGAGCAGGTTGTCCCCGCCCAGCGGGTCGGCGCCGATCCGCTCGGCCACCTGGTCGGCGAGCGCGTGCACGATCTCCACGTCGAACAGCGCCCGGGCCAGGTTGTGCGGCCGGTCGGTGCGGCGTACCCGGTCCCGCGCGGCACGCACGGTCTCCGGGTCGAGGGTCAGCACCTCGCGCTCCACCTCGATCTCCAGCGGCTCGTCCGGCACCCACTGCCGGTCCCGCACGGCGAGGGCCAGCACCTCGGCGAGCACAGCGCGACCCTTGAGCGCCGCGGCCTCGGCCGGCTCGGCGCGCTGGGCGCTCACCCCGGGGAACAGATCACCCTGGGTACGCAGCAGCACGCCCGTCTCGGCCAGGGTGGGCAGCACCTGGGAGATGTAGCGCAGGAACGTCGCGTTCGGCCCGACCAGCAGCACGCCCCGGCTCGACAGCTCCCGCCGGTGCGTGTAGAGCAGGTACGCCGCCCGGTGCAGCGCGACGGCCGTCTTGCCGGTGCCGGGGCCACCCTGGACCACCAGCACGCCGGGCAGGTCGGCGCGGATGATCCGGTCCTGCTCGGCCTGGATGGTCTCCACGATGTCGCGCATCCGGCCGGTACGACCGGCGTTGAGGGCGGCCAGCAGCGACGCCTCACCGGTCAGTTCCTCGTGCCCGCCGGGGGAGGCGCTGTCGATGTCCAGCACCTCGTCGTTGAGCCCGGTCACCTTGCGCTGGCGGGTCCGCAGGTGCCGCCGGCGGCGTACGCCCTGCGGGTTGGCGGCGGTGGCGAGGTAGAACGGCCGGGCGGCCGGGGCACGCCAGTCCATCAGCAGCGGGTCGTAGTCGCCACTGGTGTCGAAGATCCCGATCCGGCCGATGTAGCGGCGGGAGTCGTCGTCGCCGTCGAGCCGCCCGAAGCAGAGGCCATTCTCCACGGCGGAGAACTGCTCGACCTGGTCGGCGTACATGGCCACGGAGCTGTCCCGCTGGGAGCGGTCCTGCAGGGTGCCGCCGGTGTTGCGCAGCTCGGCGGTGAGCCGGTGGGCGGCCTGCTCACGCAGCCCGTCCAGCCGGTCGTAGAGCATCGAGACGTACTCCTGCTCGCGGCCGATCTCGTCGTCGACCGGCAATTCACCGGTACCGCCGGAGTGCCTTGACAAGCCGTCTCCCTAAACGTTAGTATCCAATGCTAGAACGGCATTTAATGCCGTTCTTTTTTGTGCCCTCGAATTGTCGAAGATAGCGCGTCGCGTCCGCTGTCACCAAGCCGACCGGGCCGACGCACATCACACGAGTACGCCGGGCCGACCGTGTGGTCGACCCGGCGTACGAGTGTCCGAAGATCAGCCGCGTGCCGCCTGGTACAGCCGCTCGGGAGTGACCGCCCCGGCGAGCACCCGTCCGTCGTCGGTGAGCAGGATGCTGAACAGCTTGCCGGTGAGCAGCCGTCCGCTGCCCCAGTCGCCGTTGACCGCCGGCAGCCCGCCGAGCAGCTTCGAGACGTCGGCATCCGCCGCGCCGGCGGCCGGCTTTGCGGCCGGGGCCGCGTCGAGGCGGGCGACCAGCACGGTGGTCCAGCCCTCGCCGACCGTCCGTACCTGCGGGTCCCGGCCCGGTACGGCGGACGCCGGCCGGCCCGGGTGCGGCCGTTCGGTGGTCTCCTCGGTGACTGTCCCGCCCGGCGGCGGGTTGAAGGCGAACTGGTCGGCGTCGGGGCGGCGGTAGTCGATCTGGGTGAAGGCCATCTCGAAGGCCGGCTGGTCACTGCCGGCGGCGAGCACCTCGAACCGCAGCGGTACGTGCTTCCTGGCGTCGATGGCGATCCGGAGTTGGTGTACCAGCGAGCCACGGTCACGCGGCGCGAGCACCAGTTCGTAGGCGTCCCGACCGGCGACGGTGGCCGAGCGGCCGACGCTGACCTCGGTGCTCGGGTCGATCGCGCTCAACGCCAGGTCGGCGGCCTCCCGGGGGGTGGCCGGGAGACTCGGCGTCGCCTCCGGCGCGGGCTTCGCGGTGGCCGTCGCCCCGCCCAGGGTGCGGTGCCGGGCGGTGTTGCCGCGGCTCTCCCAGGTCCACAGGTCCCGACCGTTGCGGATGATGTCCCGCTGGCCGAGGGTGTCCACCAGCGCGACCCGCTGCCGGTCCGGGCCGGAGTACCAGACGCGCAGGGTGTGTGTGCCGGTCAACAGGGCCGTCAGGTCGTTGCCGGGCACCAGCCCGACGAGCGGCGGCAGGCCGAGGTCGGCACGTTGCACGACCGTCCCGGACATGCCCTGGAGCGAGGAGGTCTGCAGGTCCACCAGAAGTTGGGCGGCGGTACGCGGTGGCAGGCTCGGCTCGGCCTCGGCGGCGAACGTGCCGACGGCGGCGCCACCACCGATGACGGCGACGCCCGCGGCCACCGGGACCAGCCAGCGCAGGACGGGACGGCTTCTCAGGATCGACATGGTGCACACCTCCTGCCCGACATCCTGCCTCCTCGGCGCTGTGAGGGCGCTGAGGACGCCGAAGCTGCGGCATTGACCCAGGTGGCACCCTTGAGCCGTGCGGTTGTTGGTGGTGGAGGACGAGGCCCGGCTCGCGGCGGCCCTGCAACGCGGCCTACAGGCGGAGGGGTTCGTGGTCGACGTGGCACCGACCGGTCCCGCCGGCCTGGACGCGGCCCGCCACGGCGGGTACGACGCGATGATCCTCGACGTCATGCTGCCCGGGCTCTCCGGCTACGAGGTGGTGCGCCGGCTGCGGGCCGAGCAGCACTGGTTGCCGGTGCTGATGCTGTCGGCCAAGGACGGCGAGTACGACCAGGCCGACGGCCTGGACTGCGGTGCCGACGACTACCTGACCAAGCCCTTCTCGTACGTGGTGCTGCTGGCCCGCCTGCGGGCGCTGCTGCGCCGGGGAGCGCCGGAGCGCCCCACCGTGCTGGCGGTCGGCGACCTGCGGCTCGATCCGGCCCGTCGGCGGGTCACCCGGGCCGACGCCGAGGTGACGTTGACCGCACGCGAGTACGCCCTGCTGGACTATCTGATGCGCCGACCCGGCCAGGTGATCTCCAAGATCGAGCTGCTGGACCACGTCTGGGACGCCAGCCTGGAGACCGCGCCCAACGTGGTCGAGGTGTACGTCGGCTACCTGCGTCGCAAGCTCGGCCGGGATCGGCTGGAGACCATCCGGGGCGCCGGCTACCGGCTGGCGACGTGACGTCGACCGACCCGCCGCGCGGCTGGTCGCCCCGTCGCGGCCTGCACGGCCTCGGCCTGCGGGGCCGCCTCCTGGCGCTCGGCGTGTTCGGGCTCACCGTCGGTCTCGCCCTCGGTGGGGTGGTGCTGCTCGGCGCGCTGCGCTTCGTGCTCCAGCGCAACGTGGACACCGAGGCGTTCCGGACCGCCGACGCGGTCGCCCTGCTCGCCGCCGAGGACGCGCTGCCCGACCCGCTGCCGGTGGCCGGCGGGCAGGTCCGGGTCCAGGTGATCGACGCGCAGGGGCGGGTCCGGGCCGCCTCGATCGACGCGGACCGGCTCGTCCCGATGGCCCGCCCCGAGTGGCTGCACGCCGGTCAGCGGCAACGTCTGGACGTCCCCGCCGAGCGGGTCGGGCTCCGCGGGCCGGTCCGGGTGGTCGCCGTACCCGCCGGCACGGCGGCCGACCCGCTCACCGTGCTGGTCGCCCGTTCGATGTCCGACGTGCGGCAGAGCACGCACGTGGTGCGGACCATCCTGCTGGTGGCGTTCCCGTTGCTGGTGGTGGTCCTGGCCGGGGTGGCGTGGCGGGTGGTCGGCGCGACGTTGCGACCCGTGGAGGCGCTGCGCCGGGGCGCCGAGGAGATCACCGGTCGGGCCGGCGCCGGTCGACTTCCGGTGCCCGCCTCCGCCGACGAGATCCACCGGCTGGCGGTGACCCTGAACGGGATGCTGGACCGGTTGGAGTCGGCCCGGGCCCGGCAGCGGGCCTTCGTCTCGGACGCCGCGCACGAGCTGCGCAGCCCGCTGGCGAACATTCGTACCGAGTTGGAGGTGGCCCAGCGGCTCGCGGACCGGACGGACTGGACGGCGGTGACCGCCAACCTGCTCGCCGACGCCGAGCGGTTGAGCCGGCTGGTCGACGACCTGCTGCTGCTGGCCCGCCTGGACGAGATGCCGGCGGCGCGGGGGACCGGCCCGGTGGACCTGGCGGTGCTGGTGACCGAGGTCGCGGCCCGGTATCCGACGCCGCCGGTGCGGGTGGTGTCGTCGTCCGGGCCGCTGTGGACGGCCGGTAACGAGGCCGAGCTGCGGCGGGTGCTGGCCAATCTCGTCGACAACGGGGTCCGGCACGCGCGGGGCAGTGTCGTCCTCGCGGCCGAGCCGCACGACGCCGCGTACCACCTGGTGACGGTGACCGACGACGGCCCGGGGATCCCGACGGCCGACCGGGGCCGGGTCTTCGACCGGTTCACCAGGCTGGACGACGGTCGGGGCCGCGAGGACGGCGGCGCCGGCCTCGGCCTCGCCATCGTCCGGGAGCTGGTCCGCCGGGCGGGCGGCACCATCACCCTCGCCGATGCCGACGGCCCATCCGGTCTGCGGGTACGTCTGCTGCTCCCGGCGACGCCGACCGGACCCGAGCCACCGGCGGAGGTTGCCCGAGGGTGAGCACGGCCGACGTCAGCGGCGGCGGGTGCAGACCTGGTCGGCGCTCGCCACGGTGTCGGTGGACCAGACGACGGCGACGGTGAAGCAGTAGTCGTTGGTGCGGTTCAGCGCGTACACGATGTAGCTGTCGGTGCCGGCGGGCAGCGTGGCGATGGCGGTCTTCTCCTGCCCGGCGCGGCCGGCGGAGACGACCACCGGTCCCTCGCCGCCGGCCGGGTACGTCCAGCGCAGGGCGATGTTGTCCCGGTTGTCGCGCAGCGACACGGTGCCGGGCGGGGTGCCCGGTGCGGCTGCCGGCGGGGCCGTGCCGGCGGCCGGGGTGCCGGCGGTCGGCGGTGCGGTCGTGCCACTCGGGTCGGCGCTCGGTGCGGGCCCGGACTTCGGGTCGTCGCCGTCGCCGACGCGTGCCACGCCGGCGATCACCGCCGCCGTGCCCAGCAACACCACCACCACGCCGGCCACCAGCACCGGCACCAGCTTGTTGCGGGCCGGCGTCGGCGCCCGGTGCACGGGCACCGGCAGCAGCCGCGACGGCGTGTACGGCGTCAGCGGCGCGGACGGTCGGTCCGGTTCGGACGACGCGCCGGGGCGGTACAGCCGGTACACGCCGGACGACTCCTCGGTGCCGCCGGTGAACCCGGCGACCGACGGGGGCACCGGCGCGGTGGTGGGGTGCGGGACGGGCTCGTCCGCCGGGTCCGGCGGCCAGCGGAAGTCCGGTTCGTCGGCCGGCGGCCAGCGGACCTCCGACGCACCCGCCGCGTCGTCGGCGGGCGGCCAGCGGACGTCCGGTTCGTCGGCGTCGTCGGTCGGCGGCCAGCGGAAGTCCGGGGAGCCGTCCGGCTCGTCGGCCGGTACCCGTGGATTCGGCACCGCGCCGCCGCCGGCGACCCCGGTGCCGGCCAGGCCCTCGTCGGTACGGCCGGCGGGACCGGCCGGCTCCGGGTCCGCCGGGGCCGGCGGGTGGTAGGCGGCCCTGAGCGGCGGGTCGGGCTGCGGTGGGGTACGCGCGGCCGGCACCACCGGGGCGTCCCGGACGGCGGACGCGTCGTCGTCGGCGCAGACGTGGTCGGGGTTGGCCGCCGCCCGGGCCAGCGCCGCCACCTGGAGGGCGAGGGGGTCGTCGGCGCTCAGATGCTGCCGGCACAGCTCACGGGCCAGCGCGAGGTTGTCGTGCGCCTCGGCGAACTGCCCGCAGTCACGTTGCATGGAGCCGAGCCGGGCCAGCATCTTGATGCCGCTGGGGTGGCCGTCGCCGTACACCTCGCGGTGCAGCTCCCAGGCGTCCTGGAGGCGGTCGCGGGCCACCGTGCACTGGCCGCGGGCGTACTCGACGGTGGCCAGGTCGGCGTGGGCGGCCAGCACCCGCAACGACTCCGGGCCGTCCTGCGCGGTCAGCTCGATGATCACGTCCTGGTAGAGCCGGGCGGCCCGGGAGTGGCTGCCCACCCGGTGCAGCACGGCGGCCAGGGTCGCGGCGGCGGCCACCGTGCGGGGGTCGGAGCGACCGTGCAACCGGGTGGTGGCCGCGTACGCGAAGGCGGCCCAGCCGCGGGCGGAGTGCGGCTCGCCGAGGGCCACGAGCACCCGCGCCTGCAGGCTGGCTGCCTCGGCCAACTCCGGCGTGGCGTTGGCCGGGCGGGGGTCGGCGTCGGTGAGCGCGTCGGAGAGCAGCCGTTGCGCACCCGCCATGTCGCCAGCGGACACGAGGTGGTGCGCCTGGTCAGTCAACTCGTCGAAGCCGGAGGACACGCCCCATCGTGCTCATCCGACGACGGTAAGTACAAGACCCGCGCCGGTGTCGATCGGTCAGGATCTGCTCAGGTGCTCGGCCAACGTCTCGCTGATCCGGCGTAACTGGTCGACCTGGGCAGGGCTCAACGCGTCGAACAGGTGCCGGCGTACCCCTTCGACGTGGCCGGGCGCGGCGGCGGCGAGGGTGGCGAAACCGTCGTCGGTGAGCACCGCGATCTGCCCGCGCCGGTCGGTGGGGCAGTCCTCGCGGCGCACCCAGCCGGCCTGCTCGAGGCGGGCCACCGCGTGCGAGAGCCGGCTGCGCGACGACCCGGCGGCGTCGGCCAGTTCGCTCATCCGCAGTTGTCGGCCCGGAGCCTCGGAGAGCCGGACCAGGATCTCGTAGTAGGCGTGCGGCATGCCGGCATCGCGTTGCAGCTCGCGGTCGAGCGTGTCCATCAGCGCCCGGGAGGAGGCGAGGAACGCGCGCCAGGTGCGCTGCTCGTCGGGGTTCAACCAGCGGGTCATGACGACCATCATACTCCCGATGGTTGAACGCTCAACAAATTGACGCTACGGTGGGGTCATGGGTATTCATCGGCTCAACCACGCGGTTCTCTACGTCAGTGACCTCACCCGCAGCGTCGCCTTCTACCGCGACGTGCTGGGCTTCACCCCGGTCGAGATGACCCCGGACGGCTTCCGGGGCGCGACCTTCCTCCAGGCCCCCGACTCCACCAACGACCACGACCTCGGCCTGTTCGAGGTCGGCGCGGCCGCCGGGCGCTCGACCGCCGGCCGGACCACCGTCGGGCTCTACCACCTGGCGTGGGAGGTCGACACGCTCGACGAGCTGGCGGCCACGGCCCAGCGGCTCGCCGCCGCCGACGCCCTGGTCGGCACGTCCGACCACGGCACCACCAAGAGCCTCTACGGCAGGGACCCGGACGGTCTGGAGTTCGAGGTGGTGTGGCTGGTCCCGGCCGACCTGCTCGACGACACCGCGCTGGCGGCCCGCAAGCAGATCTCGCGGCTCGACCTGAACGCCGAACGGCAGCGCTACGGCGGGCAGACGCGCGGCGGTGTGGGGATCTCCGTCCCGGCCTGAACGGCCATAGGGTAGAACGGACCGGTGCCAACCGACCGGACCGCCGACTTCCTCCGCGAGCTGCTGGTCCGCCACCTGGCGACCTGGCTGCCCGCCGCCCTGCACCGCTCCCGGCGGGTGACCGTCGCGCTGGCCTGGGCCGGCGCGGACGGGGGTGGCGCGGAGGCGGCGCTGCGGGCGGTCGCCGGTCACGCCGCACAGGTACGCGGTCGGCAGGTGACCATCCTCGTGCTGGCGGACGAGGACGCCGACCTGCCGGCCCGGCTGGGCCCGGTCGAGGCGGAGTTACCTCCCGAGGTGACCGTGCACCTGCTTCCCGGCGGTCCGGCCCGGCTGCCGGTCGCGCTGAAGGCGGCCTCGGCGGCCGGGGCGCCGTCGTTCTGTTTCCTCGAGCTGTCCGGCCCGGCGCACGCCGAGGTGCTCCGGGCCTGCGCCAACGGCCGCAACGGCGAAGTGCTGCTGCACGCCGCCACCAGCGCCCGCTCGGCCCTCGGCCTGGCCGGCTTCCCCCTGGTCGCCGAGGTGACGCCGGTGCTGCCGGCGGACGGGGGAGCGGTCGGCGTGGTCGCGTTCGGGAGCCGGTCGGACCGGAGTCTGGAGGCGGTCCGGGACGCGCTCTGGGCGGTCGGCGGAGATCTCGGGGTGCGTTACCGCGACCCCGCCGACCCGGCGGGCCCACCCGTCGACGTGGCCGGTGAGCCGGACCGGGAACCGCTGGCCCGCGAGTTGCTGGCCGAGCTGCGCCGAGGTGGGCCGCGCCCGGTCACCGAGCTGCGGCGGCACACCGTCACCGCCACCGTCTACCGCGCCACCGACGCCAACCAGGCCCTGATGACCCTGCTAAACGAGGGCAAAGCAACCCGCGAACGCGAGTCCGGCCGCCTAGCCGGCGACGAGCTCATCACCCCGACCCCCTGACACCCCCGCGATCTTGCACTTTCTGCGGCGACACAAGGGACATTCCCGCGCGTAACGACAACCGAAAGTGCAAGATCGACGCGGTATGGGGGCAGACGCCGAGCGGGGCGCCGGTGCATCACCGGCGCCCCGCTCGACTCCCGGGTCGTTACGACCGGGCCTTGTCCTGCTTCCAGGACAGTGGCCCCGGCAGGTCGACGCGGTGTGCGCGGGCCTTCGAGTTCCAGGACCAGCGGCCGATCTTGATGCTCCACGAGGAGAAGCCGTTCTCGGTGAAGTTCAGGATGATCGGACCGTACTTCTTGCGCTTGCGAAACATGAGGCCCATCGGAGCTCTCCCCTCGTCACCGTTCCCTGCCGTGTCGAGATCGAACATTCCCGAACGGGCGAATTCCGAAACCCCCTCGTCGTCCCCGGTGGACGGTGTGCCGCCACGACGCGCAAACCCCTATCCATCAGGTAGGTGTTGCGCTGCGATAAACGCAGCTAGAGCGGCTCCGTAACATCGTCAGCGATGCAAGTCTCATCTTTTGGAAGACCGTTGACCGGTCGCTTGCGCCGTCGGCAGCATGGGTTCATGTTGCCGCCGGACGAGAACCTCCTCATCGCTCACGCCGCGCCGGCCCGGGTGCCGGCATGACCACCGTGGAGCGACCGGCGACGGACGCCACCGCGCTGCGACCCGTGGACCGGGACCTGTTCCGCGCGCTGCTGCGCCGGCAGGCCACCAGCGTCACGGTGGTGACCGCGGTGGCCCGGTCCACCGGCCGGGCCCGACCGGGCGCGATCGGCCAACCGGTCCGGGCCGGCTTCACCGCCACCTCGTTCACCTCCGTCTCTCTCGATCCGCCGCTCGTCTCGTTCTGCCTCGGCACGGCGTCGTCGAGCTGGCCGGTGCTGGCCCGCGCCGAACACGTCGCGGTCCACCTGCTGGCCGCCGGGCAGCGGGAGGCGGCCACGGTCTTCGCCACCAGCGGCATCGACCGGTTCGCCGCCTACCCGGACTGGACGACCGGCCCGTTCGGGGTGCCACTGTTGACCGGAGTGCTGGGCCGGCTGCTCTGCCGGGTGGTGCATCGCATCCCGGTCGGCGACCACACCCTGGTGATCGCCGAACCGCTCGCCCTGGGCGACGGCGACGACGGTCCGCCGCTGGTGCACCACCGGGGCGGCTACACCACCCCGGCCCGGACGTGAGGCGTCAGCGCGGCTCCCACGCGTCCGGCAGCGCGGTGAGCTTGCGGACGTGCGCGGGCAGCCGACCGCTGACGATCTCGGCGAGGCTCACCTCGTCGACCACCCGCCGCACGGCGGCCCGCACCGCCACCCACAGGCCGGGCAGATTTTCCGCCGAGCCCTCGTAGCGGGTCTCCTCCGGGCGTAGGCCGCGTACGCCCGCGAGCGGACCCTCCACCGCGCGCAGCACCGCGCCGACGGTCACCTCGCGCGGCGGCCGGGCCAGGGTGTAACCGCCCTCGGCACCCCGCTGGGCGCGGACGATCCCGGCCCGGCGCAGATCCGCCAGGACCGCCTCCAGGAATTTGCGCGGCATGTCCTGCTCCGCGGCGATGGCCTGGGTGGACAGCAGCGAGGGGTACGCGGTCGCGAGGCTCAGCGCCGCCCGTACCGCGTAGTCGCCGCGCGCGGAGATCTGCACCCCGTCATCATGCCCGTCCGCTCGGGCCGCCCGGGCCACCGGGTTCAGCGGTGGCGCGGAACCGTCCGCCGTTGGCGCCGGTCGGCTCGACCGGTGGTCGGGGCCGGACCACCCGACCGGCGGCCGGCTGGTCGCGGGCGGCCCGGAACGCGCCCGGGCTGACCCCGGTCTCCCGGGTGAAGAACCGGCCGAAGTTGGTCGGCTCGGAGAAGCCGAGCCCACGGCCGATCTGCGCGATCGGCTCGTCGCTCGCGGCGAGCAGCCGGGCGGCCTGCAACGCCACCCGCTCGTCGATGACCTGCTTGGCGCTGCGGCCGGTGACGGCCAGGCAGGCCCGGGTCAGGGTACGCACCGAGCACCCGAGCGCGGCGGCGTAGTCCTCGACCCGCCGGGACACCTGGTAGCCGTGCTCCACCTCCCGGCAGAACCGCTGGAACGTCTCGGCCTCGTTCCGCTGCCCGGGTCGGTTCGCGTCGGGCAGCGCCAACCGCAGCAGCAGCACGGCGAGCTGGTGCCGCAGCAGCGCGCGGCCGGCCGGACCGTCCCCGTGCCGGTGGCAGTCGACGGCCAGCTGGCTCACCTCGTTGATCACCGCGTCCTCGTCCTCGCCGGCCAACTGCCGCCAGGTCGGCGCCGCGTCCTCGTCGACGGCCAGGCCGTCCAGGGCGTCGGGGGTCCAGCCGACCACCGTGGCGTCGAACCGGGGGCCGGCGCAGCGCAGCACCTGACCGGCGTGCACCCGCAGCAGCGTGCCGGGCCGGCACGGCAGCAGGTGGAAGTCCAGCTCGGCGTCGCCGTGGCCGCGAGTGGTGAGGATCAACAGCTCCCGTTCGACGAGCACCGGCCGCCGCCAGCCGGGGTCACCGGCCAGGTCGGCCAGCGCGAACGTGGAGATCTCGTCGGGTACGGGTGATGCCGTTCCGATCGATGGCGCGGGGGAGGGATCGGTGGAGACCATCGCCTGCGACGGTAGCCCGAACCGCAGGTCACCGCATCCCGACCTGGCTACGCGATGACGCCGAGGCTTGTCGCGGTCCGCACGACCGGGCTACGTTACCCGGCGGTAGCGCCGGCCGGCCCCCGGTCCGCCCGGCACCCCGTCGGCCGTCCCCCGGACCGGCGGACCACGCCAACTCGCGATGGGATTCCAATGACGGAGCTGTTCTCGGTCGAAGGCAAGACGGTCCTGGTCACCGGCGGGTCGCGGGGGATCGGACTGATGATCGCCCAGGGCTTCGTCCGGGCCGGCGCCCGCGTGATCATCTCGTCCCGCAAGGCGGACGTCTGCGAGAAGGTCGCCGCGGAACTCTCCACCGAGGGTCGGTGCGAGGCCATCCCCGCCGACCTGAGCGCCGACGACGGCGCGAACGCCCTCGCCGCCGCCGTGCGTGAGCGCGTCGACCACCTCGACGTGCTGGTCAACAACGCCGGCGCCACCTGGGGCGCGCCCTTGGAGAGCTACCCGGAGGCCGCGTTCGACAAGCTCTGGGCGGTCAACGTCAAGGCCGTCTTCCGGCTCACCACCGCGCTGCTGCCGGCGCTGCGCGCCGCCGCCAGCGCCGACGACCCGGCCCGCGTGATCAACATCGGGTCCATCGACGGCATCCGGGTGCCGTTCATGGAGGTGTACGCGTACTCGGCCACCAAGGCCGCCGTGCACATGCTCACCCGCAGCCTCGCCCACCAGCTCGCCGGTGAGCAGATCACCGTCAACGCGATCGCGCCCGGCCCGTTCGAGAGCAAGATGATGGCGTTCGCCCTCGACGACCCGGCCAGCCGCGCCGCCATCGAGCAGCAGGTGCCGCTGGGTCGCATCGGCCGCCCCGAGGACATGGCCGGCACCGCCATCTACCTGTCGTCGCGGGCCGGCGCGTACCTCACCGGCGCGGTCATCCCCGTCGACGGCGGCATCACCACGCACGGCTGAGCACCGGCCAACCCGGGTCGGGCTGTGGTCGTACCCCCTGGGTGTGCCGGGGCCGCGCGGACTCGGCAGATCCGCGCGGCCCCGGGTTGCTCTCTGCTCAGCGGCCGGCGAGCAGCCGGTTCACCGCCGTGTCGACGTCCAGGTGCTCGGCCTCGCGGCCGCGCGGGACGACGACGTACGTCCGTCGAAGGAATCGCACCAGGACGCTGCGCGGCACCTCGAAGAGGGCGTTGCCGTCCGGTGACGAGAGGGCCAGCGCGACGAAGTCGCCGCGCGGGGTGGCCCAGGGCCAGACCCGTACGTCCCCGATGCCGGCCGGCTCGTCCAGGCCGGTGACCAGCAGTTCGCGGGCGAACGACCAGCTCACCGCCTCACCACCGGCCGATTCGGCGTGGAACAGGACATGGACCGCATACGGGTCAGCAGGGTCGTAACGCAGACTGGCACGCACCGGCAAGGCGGTGGCGTCAGGCGCGACGAGCCTTAGCGACGTCTCGACCTCTACGGTCGTCGGTCGGATGACACTCATGGACGTTCTCCCCCCGGCACCGCTGCGGAACGCGCGTGTCCCGCTTTTCCCATACTCAGGTGCTACTCCTGGCTACGCTCCGCCATACGCTGACTTCACCCAGTGGTGGGAAGGGGGACGGAAGCGCCTCGTGAATGTGAACATTCATGTAGGATTTCCGGTTCTGCCCAGTGCGTGATTCCGCCCGGCGTCGGGTGGCTCAGTCGTCGACTTACTCCGGTAACGTCCAGTCGGCCGTTGCAGTGACGGGCCCGAGCGACACTGGGGGGTGAAATGGTCACGAACCGATCCTCAGTGGATCCGGTGACCGCGCCCGGCCCGCCGAACGTCGCGGTCCGAGCAGCCGAAAAGCGGGGGTACGACGTGCCGATGGAGCAACCCGAGCGACCCGGACGGTCGACGCCCGACGCGGGCCGCCACGGTGGCGTCCTCGTCGTCGGCGAACCACCGCGTCGCCCGCACTGGCGGCAGCGGATCTCGACCACCCTCGACCTGATCCGCGCCAACCCCACCGGCCGGATCGCCCTCAAGATCTTCATCGCGATCGCCGGTGCGCTTGTGGTCACCATCGGCATCGCGCTCATCCCACTGCCCGGGCCCGGCTGGCTGCTCGTCATCGCCGGCCTCGGCATCTGGGCCGTCGAATTCCACTGGGCCCGCCGACTGCTCGGCTTCACCCGCCGACACGTCCACGGCTGGACACGCTGGGTGAGACAACAGTCACTGCCACTGCGCTTCGTCCTCGGCGCCGTCGGCCTGGTCTTCGTCGGCGCGGTGGTCTGGCTCTCCCTCAAGCTCAGCCTCGGCATCGACGTGGTGGCCGAGGCGAGGCAGTACCTCGCGGCGCGCTGACCCCGGATTTTTGGTCTGGTTCCACGATCGGGTAGAGTCAACGGCGCTGAGGGCGATTAGCTCAGTGGGAGAGCGCTTCGTTCACACCGAAGAGGTCGCTGGTTCGATACCAGCATCGCCCACTCTCAGTTGCGCAGGTCAAAGGCCGCTTCCCGGATTCGGGAGGTGGCCTTTCCGCTGTCGTAGAGCAGCTGAGTACCGCAGTTCCGTCACTGGCCGAGAGAGTCACCGAGGCGTGGGGTGCGGCTCTGGTCGCCTCGTTGAATACCTGCGTCTAGATCTCCATCGTCACGGCGAAGCGGGCGTGCCTTCGCGCAAGGCGACTGCGGCGGTGCTTGCCGTCCTTGGTGGAGCGCGGCTCGCCGATGGCGATCTTCATCTTGACCTTGGAAATCCCGAAGTTGAGCAGGACGGCGACCGCGGCGGGGGAGTGGCAGCGCGGGGTGAGGTCTCGGCTCATGCGGCCACCTCCAGCCACGCCTCGTGGGCCATTTCTTCCCGGTCGACGGGTCTGCTGTTATGGCAGGGGTCGTTGCGTCCGTCGGGTTGGCAGATGGGTTACCGCCGCGTGTGTCATGACGCCGAGCCAGCCTCCGGCGAGAAGGCCGATCACGGCCCCCCAGTCCGCCCCGACACCAGACCGGAGCAGCGTGTCGATCCCGAATCCGGCCAGCACCCCTGCGATTGCGCCGGCGCCGAGAGCCCACCATCGATGCCGTACTCCCTCGACGTGCACGTGGAGGTAGGGCGACACAGTCAGCAGGAGCACGATGACCGGCGGGTTCGAAGGCTCCAGCAGTACCAGGAGCGTACCGATAATCGCCCCGGCGATGAGACACGCCAAGCCGAGACCAAACGCGTAATTCAGGTCGACCGGCGCGTAGCTCATGTTCGGCTGACGTCGCCAGATCCGCCTCCAACTCCCGGTCAATGTGCGCCCGGGTGCCAGGCCGACACTTGACGCGACCCGGCTGATCGATGGAGAAACATCGCTGGGGTGCGTCGTCTCGTCTGGAGCGGAAGACGGCTCCGATGTCGCCATGGAGTCAATCCTTGCCCACCACGGTTCGCCGTGGGAAGGCCACCGGTAGTGGCCGGGGCCCCAGGGTGACGCAGGTGCGAGGGGTGTGCCCGTTGTAGAGCACCCGATCAACGTGGGAACGGGCCGAGAGGTGACGTGTCGCCCACGGACCAGTGGTGACCGAACGGGTCCACGAATCCACCTTGGCGGTGTGTTCCCCAGGGCACGCGGTGATCCTCGATGGTCGCTCCGGCGACTGCGCCGGCCGCGACGGCGCGCTCGATGAAGGTGTCGGGGTCATCGATGAACACCTCGATGCGGGTGCTCGTGATTCCTACTCGGTCGGGGCTGGTCTCGGTAGGGTTCTCGGGATTGACCTGGTGGAGGAGGAAGGGAGCGCCGCCGATCTCGAGGCCGGCCACGCCACCAAGGTTCCACAGCTCCGTCGCGCCAAGTGCCGTCCGGTACCAGGCGACTGCGGCGTCCGCGTCGGGGACGATCACCATCACAGAGATCACTGGCGATGCAGCGGCCACCCTGTCGCTGGATGGGGCGGAACGATCTTCCGGTTCCTCGGTCATGCCCACAGCATGCCGGACATCGCCAGCAGCATCTTCCACCTACAACGGTTCGAGTGCCGGGCTGCCCGTACGCTGGGGTGGTGATCGACTTTCGGGTGGCGGTTGAAGTGGGCGACCTCGATGCCGTTGCGGCGACCCTGGCCGACGATGTGGTGTTCTGCAGCCCGGTGGCGTTCAAGCCCTATGTGGGCAAGGCGATCACGGCGGCGATCCTGCGGGGTGTGTTGCGGGTGTTCGAGGACTTCCGGTACGTCCGCGAGTTGAGCGGCGAGGGCGGTCGCGATCACGCGCTGGTGTTCCAGGCGCGAATAGGTGACGTCACTGTCGAGGGCTGTGACTTCCTGCATCTGAACGCCAGCGGCTTGATTGATGAGTTCACGGTCATGGTTCGTCCGCTGTCTGCCGCGCAGGCCCTGGCCGCCGCGATGGCCGCTGAATTCGCGCAGATCCAGCGCGAGGCGATCACTGGCTAGCGCCCGACGAGCGGCAGTGCGAAAGACGACGGATACTCGCCTGATGACTGGACCGGATCTCGACCCCGAAGAGTACCCGCCCATCGACCCGGGTGAGCCGGTGCCCGACGACCCGGGCGTCCTTCTGCCTGACACGCCGGACGAACTGCCGGAAGCCCCGATCGAACCGTCGCCGGACGATGGAGGCAACGCCGGCGGCGTGCGCGAGCCGGCATAGCTCCGTCTGCGCAGCGTGGCGGCTGACCGTGCGCCTGCACCGCCCACGAGCCGGTTTCCGGGAGCGGCCTACGCCTTTTGGCTGGTTGGCGAGCCCACGATTCTGTCCCGAGCCCGATGGCAGGTCCCTGCGGGCTTCCTACGCTTCCTCATTATGTCGATCACCCGACGGGTCTCCGTCATCGCACCGGTCGCGGGTCTGCTGCTCGGATTCCTCGACTTCGTCTGGATCAAATTTGTGCCGGCGCCGTTCGGTGACCTCGGCAATTCGATCGCGGTCTGGGCGGTGGCAGCGTACCTGCTCGCGTTCTTTCTCCGACGGCCGGCGGGCCGGGCCATCGCCGCAGCGGTGGTCATGCTGCTCATCGCCGTGCCCAGCTACTACATCGCCGCAGCGCTGATCCAGCACGACGACTGGTCCAACGCCTGGGACGTCAACGCGGGACAGTGGATGGTGTTGGGGGCGGTCGCTGGAATCGTGTTCGGATTCGGGGGTGTGGTGGCTCGCCGACCCGGGCGATTCCGGCGGCCGGCCCTCGGGTTGACGGCGGCGGTCCTGCTCGCCGAAGCGATCCTGCAGGTGGCGAGGATCGGCCAGCCAAGCTACGACACCGCAGACCTCGTCCAGTACGTACTCGTCCTGGTTGTCCTGGCTGTCCTGAGTCCCCTGGCCGTGGCGCGGACCTGGCCGGACCGGGCACTCGCCCTGGCGTATGCGGTGCCGATGTCCGGCGTCGGTTACCTCCTCATGACCGCCACCGCTTTCGGGTCGAAGTAGGGGTACGACCTCGACGGGTCTCCTTCGCATCGGGTCCTGCGCGACGCGGAGCAGCGGGTGCGGAGTGGCTGACCGAAGCCGAGTCAGGCGCCGGTCTGCCGTTCCAGTTGCCGACGAGCATTCCGCCACAGGCGCTCGAACTCTCCGGGGGAGATGTTTTCCAACCCGGGTTCCACCGCGGTGGCGACGGGTAGCGGGAACGGAGCCTCCGGTACCACCCCGTACCGCTGTTCGTACGCGCCTACCGCGCCCACGGTCCCTGAGTCGCGAGCGATGAGCACCTCTGCGAGCGACGCCGCCGCGACGAAGACCCCGTCTGATGCGCGCACCTCAACGTGGCGTAGCGCCCACCCATCGGCGTCCAGTTCCGCATAGTTCCAGCGGTCGCCGTCCGACCAGTACCAGCGGACGTAGGTGAGCATGTGGCGATTGTCGCCCGAGCGCGAAGCGGCGATCGTTCGACCCGCTTTTGGAGGTCTCCGGCCGTTACGCCAGCCGAAGAGGTCGGTGTTGGGGGCTCGGGCAGGATCGAGCGCCCCCCGCGCATCTCGCTGATCTTGTATGTTTCGCCCTGACGATCACAGACGTGAGTGGAAGGAATGAAGAGCTCACATGCGACGAAAGATCTGGGCTGGCGCCCTCCTGGTGTTTGCCCTCCTGGTCCCGGCGACACCGGCGATGGCTCAAACCGGATCGCCGGGGCTCAGCACAACAACCTGCCAAGCGATCATGTACACCGATATTCGTGAGCTTGTCACCATCGACCTCGACACCGCTTCGGACACCGAGGTGCGGGTGCTGGCCAACCAGATCATGGCCGTGGCGGTCGCCGAATCGTTGACCGTGTTGCCCGGTCGGATTCAGGCGCGGTTGGACGGCACTGCGGAGGATCTGCGTGCCTTCCTCAAGACGAGCCTGCAGAGCAACTGGTACCCGGATCTGCGGATCGCGGTGAACCGGACGATGCCGAACGGTGGTGTCAACGTGCGGGAGGCCGCGCAGACGACGCTGGACAACGGGACCATCGACGCTTTCCTGGCCTTCCTGAACCACGGCCTGTACATCGCCCGGGCGCTCGACGCGGGGAACCTCAAGCTGTACACGGATATTCGTCAGCTTGTCACCATCGACCTCGACACCGCTTCGGACACTGAGGTGCGGGTGCTGGCCAACCAGATCATGGCCGTGGCGGTCGCCGAGTCGATGACGGTGTTGCCCGGTCGGATTCAGGCGCGGTTGGACGGCACTGCGGAGGATCTGCGTGCCTTCCTCAAGACGAGCCTGCAGAGCAGCTGGTACCCGGATCTGCGGATCGCGGTGAACCGGACGATGCCGAATGCTGGTGTCAACGTGCGGGAGGCCGCGCAGGCGACGTTGGACAACGGGACCATCGACGCTTTCCTGGCCTTCCTGAACCACGGCCTGTACATCGCGCGGGCGCTCGACTGCGTGTATCAGCCAACGGCGTCGGCCTGACATCCCGGAGGTCGTAGGCTGCCTCGTCCAGAGTGGGCGGAAGCTGTGAGTGGGTCGCACCATGAGGGTGCGGCCCACTCTTCTTGGCGGGTCCGGCAGCTCGGAATTGGCCGACCTGCTGCGCGCCCGCGATGTGCAGCACGTCGAGCGGGAAGCCCTGGTGCCAACCGAAGCTGCCGGTGGGCGAAGGAGAAGCCTCAGCTCAGAAGCTTCTCCGTGAGGTCCATCAACCGCTCGGCGTCGCGGGGGTCGAGGGTCGGGAAGTCGGCCGGAAGTCGCTTGTCCCGGTCCACCGCGGTCACCGGCGCGGTCGGCGGCGTTTCCAGGAACTGGTGAATCGGGGCCACCGCGTCTGCGACAGGTCGGGCCGCCACCGCCGCCACCGCGAGCAGCCCTCGGACCACCAGAGGAAGTGAGCTTCGATCGCCGCTCTTGCTGAATCCGGGATGGTAGAGCACGTATCGGGCGCGGCTGCCGGACCGTTGGCCGAAGCCCACGCCGAGCAGGTCGTTGGCGCGACCGGCCTGCAGTTGCGCGGTGATGGCTGAATAGCCCGACGCCAGCTGCGGGTCGCCCCAGTGCAGCCGGCCTTTGGTGACCCCGACAGCGGCGACGTTCACGATCACCGGTGCGGTAGCCCGGTCCAGGGCCGGACGCAGACCGAAGCTGAGCAGATATCGACTGAGGTAGTAGAGCGCGAACGTGCGCTCCAAACCCTCGGCTGTCACGACGCGTCGCGGCGCCACCGCATTGGCGAACAGTGCCAGCGCGTCGACGACCTCGTACTCGGTGAGGATGTGCTCGATGACGTGCCGCGTCTCGGCCACGCTGGACAGGTCGACACGGCGGAAGGTGATCAGGCCCCCGGCCAGGGCTTCGCCGCGCTCGCGGTTGCGGCCGAGCACCAGGACGTGGTCGCCGCGTTCGGCCCGCTCCAGACTGAACGCGCGACCCATTCCGTTCGTGCCGCCGCTGACGATCACGACGCCCATATCGTCCCCCACTATCGTTGTTCATCGACGTGCTCATCCTGAGCGGCCAGCCGACGGAGGCGAAAGAAGGCATTTTCATGTCCGTTAGTAACATCGGTGTAAGTGGCGCACTGCCTGACCATCGCCTACCGATGCCCGTTCCGGTCGGCGAGTACGAGCGTTGTCCGGTCACCGATGTGCTGCGCCGGGTGAGCGACAAGTGGACGCTGTTACTGGTCACCCTGCTCGGCGGGCAGCCGTACCGCTTCAACGAGTTGCATCGGGCCGTAGAGGGCATCAGCCCGCGCATGCTCACCCGAACATTGCGTTCGCTGGAGAGCGACGGCCTCGTTGAACGAGAAGTGTTTCCGACGTTGCCGCCGAGCGTCGAGTACCGGCTGACGCCGCTCGGCGTCAGCCTTCTGGAACCGCTCTCCGCGGTGGCCGCCTGGGCGGTCGACCACCACGCCGAGATCGCTGCGGTACGTCAGCGACCCAGCTGAAATGCCACGCGCCCTGAGCGTCCGATGCTGCGATGATGCTCGCCGTGAGTCAGACGGTGAATTGGGACCGCACGGTCGAGGGCGCTCATGTCCGCTTCATGCCCGGCGAGAACGACGATCCTGCCACCGCCGACAACATCGATGCTCACGTCTCCCTGGCTGACGGCAGCCAGCACTACGCGACCTTCATGACGGCGGCCGAGATCGGTCGGGTCCTGCACAGGTGGGCGGAGACCGGGGAGGCCGGCGGCGGAAGCTACTTCTGGTGCTCCGACCTGGTCATCATTCCCAGACCCGGCGTCGAGGCGATGGTGGCCGCCCTGGGGAGATGATCCGGTCCGGCGACGTCGGCGTGGTCCTCAGCAAGGTGGAGAACGGCTCGTCGCCATGACGATCAAAGGATCTTGACGCTCCGCCGCGATCCTTGCCATGCTCTCCGGGTGCAGGACCCCAAGCAGGACACCGTCGAAATAACGATTCTCCGCAACCGGCGAGATCTTCGCGGTACCACGCGCACGGTCTATGGTCGCGAAATCCGCTGGGTTGGCATAGGCGGAATGGTCGCGGCGCTTGTAGCCGGGATCGCTTTCTGCGCCGAGCAGTTGGTCGTGGCAGCCATTCTTCTGCTTGGTGTCGTGGTCGCCTGGACCTATCACTGGTGGCGTATAGAACTGATAGTTTGGCGTTTCCCCGACTGGGCGTACGAGCCGGTCACCTTCCGGGTCTCTGCGCAGGGTGTCGAGATCGAGACTGTGGTGAGCCGGCGGAGAGTTCTCTGGAAGGACATGACAGAAGTGCTCGTCGCGCCTGATGCCTACTTCTTCGGGTCGCCGAATCGAAAGGGGATCATCCTGCATCGAAGATGTCTCGCCGAGTCGGACACGGCTGCGATCAACTCGGTGATCGAACGGCGCGGGAAGGATGTGGAAGGGCGGGTGTGGCCGGTGCGGTTGGACTGAACGGTCGACAGCGGCTCTGGTGCGGACGCCGTGCGCGCAGGAACGCCGTGGCCATCGTGCGCTGCGGCGGACGACAGGCGTCACGCCCGGCTCAGACCGAGCGCCTCGTCCACCCGGTCCAGCACCGTCACGTCGTCGTGGCCGACACCGCGCAGCAGGTCGATGGCGGTCGCCCGGATCTGCCCGACGATCATGGTGACCGGCAGCGGCGGATCGGACCGCAGCAGGCCGGCGGCGATCCGGACCGCCTCCAGGGCCGCCGCGTCGGCCCGCTGCGCGTGCCGCTCGGCGTCGGCGCCGCTCAGGTCGCTGGCCAGCGCCTCCCCGGCCGACCGTACGGCGGCGGTCAGCGCGCCGATAGCGGCGGCCAGCTCCGGCGGGGTGGCGGTGTGCCGGCGGGTCAGGGTCACCCCGGCCCGGGCCAGCACCCGGATGTTGCGGGCGGCGTAGTCGAGTTGCCGCACCGTCGCTTCCACGTCGGCGAGCTTGCCCAGGTGCCGGCGGCGCAGTCCCAGCCGCAGCGTCTCACCGGTGGCGAGCACGGCGGTCTGTAGCTGTGCGACACAGTCGTCCACCTGCCGGGCCTGGTCCAGCGCGGCGCGGGCGGCGTCCTCGTCGCAGCCCTGCAACGCCGCGCTCACCTCGTCGAGCAGGTCGGCCAGGTCGGTGTAGCTGCGCCGGGCCTGCGCCACCAGCGGTGCCAGCGGGTCGCGGGCGGCCATCAGCTGGCTGGCGGCCAACGCCACCGCGCCGCCGATGAGCGCGTCGACGAAGCGGAACGGCATCAGCGTGCCGTGCGGCGCGGCGACCACGACCAGGTACATGGCCGAGACGGTGGCCTGCACGACCAGGGCACGACGAGCCCCGATCACCACCAGCGTCGTGGTGGTGAGCAGCAGCACCAGCAGGACCGTGCCGGTGCCCGGGCCCAGCGCGTACACCAGTAGTTCCGCGACGAGCACGGCGGCGGCCACGGCGAGCAGGATCTCGACGGTCTGCCGCAGCCGTCGCCCGCGCGACTCACCGAGCACGACGAGCGCGGCGGTCGGGGCGTAGAACGGGTCCGGGTGACGGATCACCACCGCCGCCACGATCCAGGCGACCACCGCGGCGGTGGTCAGCTCGACCACGGTCATCCCGTCGCCCCGCAACCGTGCGACGGCGTCGCGTCCCCACGTCCGCACCGGTGGTACCCCTTCCGCCCGGCGGGCCGGGGACGGCCGCCGATTGATCTTCTGCGAGGACGGGCACTACCCCGCCCGTGACCTGCTCAATCGCTGGGTGGCGAGGGGCACCCGGGTCGGCAGCCAGGGCGGAAGGCCGCGTCACTGCATGGCGGTGGCCGGGGGGTGGTCGAATGACTCGGGGCAGCGGAAGGTGTACAGCGAGTAGCCGCGCCCGATCTGCACGCCGACGATGTCGGGGGACGCGGCCGGGTCCTCCTCGGACGGGCGCCAGCTGCAATGCATGCCGTTCCAGTCGCCCGAATCCACGGTGAAGATCAACCTCATCGTGGTGCCGCAGGCGGCACAATCCATCGGGTACGGATCGGTCAGTGACCAGTTCGCGTACCCGCCGACCTTCCATCCCGGCGCCAGCGACAGGTCGCTCTGATAGTGGGGACGGCTCTCGTCCTCGTCGTCATCCCACTCGTCGAGCCGGTCGCGTAGGTCATCGGGGAGCAGATCGGCGTACTGGTACTCGCGGACCTGCTCGGGGTGCACGACGCACGGGATCGGCAGATACATGTCGCTGATCACCGGCGGCTCGGGAGGTGCGTCGAGCAGTGGGCCGAGGGTCGAAGTGTCGCGCCAGTGCAGAAAGACGCGAGGGCTGTAGTGCCGGTCCGAGTGGTCCACCGGGCACCACAGCACCTGTAGCAGGTCGGTGCCGTCCGGACCGGCGTAGTCCGGGATGTCTCGTCGGTACAACTGCGCCACCGGGACCAACGGGATGGGAACCTCGATCAGGTCGTCCAGGTCGAGAGCGTCGGCGGCGTCGAGTTCCGCCCGCTCCTCGACGGTCAGGAAGTCCCCACCCGGCAACGGCTCCCGGGTCTCCGCGGTCGCGAGGATCTCCCGCCTGCGGCGCAGGGCGGCCGGGGTCGTGAGGTTCCACGGCTCGTGCGCCCCGACGTCGTCGCAGACCGGCCATGCCTCGTCGGCCGGCCACAGCAGCGGCCCACCGACCGAGCTGTCCCGGACGGTCGGAGCGCCGGGTCGGGGATGCAGACGGGTGGCCGTGGTGGAGTGTTCCCGCAGCTCGGGAAAGACCGCGGTGATGTCCAGGGGACGCGGAGGCGTGGTGCGGACCATGCCGGTGGATCTTATGGCCTGACCGAGTGCTCCGCCGCTGCACTGTGCCGCGCCGAATTCGCTCCACGTAGCGGCCATCCGCATCGAGGTCGGCCTCGAATGCCTCATGACCACAGCAGTGAAGTACAAGCATTTGAGGAGTTCGTATGAAGCGGCGCTTGTTTGCCTCGGTTGGCGTGATCGCTGTGCTGGCCCTGTCCGCCTGCGGCGGTACCGACAGCGGGGACAGTGCCGGCGGCGCGCCGAGCATGTCGGCCAGCGCGCCGATGGCATCGGCTTCGCCGTCGATGATGATGTCGGGCCAGTTCGGCTCGGGATGCGCTGCCGTGCCGACCGATGCGTCCAACCCGGGTAGTTTCGAGGCGATGGCGAAGGTGCCGGTGGCCACCGCCGCGTCCGGCAACCCGCTGCTGTCGACGCTGGTGACGGCCGTGAAGAAGGCCAACCTGGTCGACTCGCTCAACGGCGCGCAGGGCGTCACGGTGTTCGCGCCGACCAACGACGCGTTCGCCAAGATCCCGAAGGCGGACCTGGACAAGGTCCTGGCCGACGACGCCATGCTCAAGAAGGTCCTGACCTACCACGTGGTGCCGACCCAGTTGTCGCTGGACACCCTGGCGGGTACCCACAAGACGATGCAGGGCGACGACCTCGAGGTGACCGGCGGTGGCTCGTCGTTCACCGTCAACGGCACCTCGATGGTCGTCTGCGGGAATGTCTCGACCGCCAACGCCACCGTGTACATCGTCGACACCGTTCTGATGCCCAAGAGCTGATGGCGTCGACCGACATCGAGCCCCGGCCGGCGACCCGCCGGCCGGGGCCGTACCCCAGCATGACCGCCCTCCGTGGGCCCGTCGTCGGCGTCCTGACCGCCGGAGTGACCCTCGCCGTGGCGCGTCTCCTCGCGGCACTGGTCGCCCCCGTCTCCGATCCGGTGCTGGCAGTCGGCGGCGTCGCCATCGACCTGGCCCCGCAGCGCCTCAAAGCGTTCGCCATCCGCACCTTCGGTGCCAACGACAAGATCGCTCTCCTCGTCGGCGTCTACGCGCTGCTGGCCCTGGCAGCGGTTCTGCTCGGCGCGGCGGCGGTTCGACGACGACGCTACGGTCTGGCTGGCCTCGCCGTGTTCGCCGCCGTCGGTGTGGCCGCCGTTCTGTCCCGCCCGGGGGCGACGCCCTCGGACGTCCTGCCGGTGCTGGCAGGGGCGGGTGTCGGGTCGGCCGTGATGCTGATGTTGGCGCGTGCCGCTCGAACGGACCGGGTCGGCGCGTCGGGCCAGCCGCGGCTGCTCGACCGCCGTCAGTTCCTGGTCACGGCCGCGGGGGCTGCGCTGACCGCGGGTGCCGCGGCCGCCGTCGGCCAGGCTGTCGGTCGCGGCAGTACGGTCGGTGCCCGTTCCCGAGCCGCCGTTCGTCTTCCCCCACCGGTGCGACAGGCGCCGCCGCTGCCCGCTGGTATCTCCGTCGACGTGGACGGGGTCTCGGCGTTCCTCACCCGCAATCGGGACTTCTACCGGGTCGACACGGCTCTCACCGTCCCGCAGGTCGACCTGGAGACCTGGCGACTGACCCTCGACGGGGCGGTCGACAGTCCTCGTACCTGGAGATTCGAGGATCTTGTCGCCCGTGGCCTCGTGGAGCGTGACATCACCCTCAACTGCGTCTCGAACGAGGTCGGTGGTCCGTACATCGGCACCGCCCGCTGGACCGGCGTTCCCCTCGCGCCGCTGCTGCGCGAGGCAGGCATCCGCGCCGGGCAGAACCAGCTCGTCAGCCGTTCGGTGGAGGGCATGACCATCGGCACTCCGCTCGAGGCGATCCTCGACGGACGTGACGCGCTGCTGGCCGTGGCCATGAACGGTGAACCCCTGCCCCTGGAACACGGCTTCCCCGTCCGGATGCTCGTGCCCGGCCTCTACGGCTACGTGGGCGCCTGCAAGTGGTTGACGTCGATGAAGGTGACCACCTTCGACGCGTTCGACCCGTACTGGGTCCAGCGCGGATGGGCTGCCGACGCGCCCGTCAAGACCGCATCGCGCATCGACACCCCGAAACCTTTCGCCCAGCGTCGTGCCGGGCCCGTCATGATCGCCGGGGTCGCCTGGGCGCAGCGGCGCGGGATCGCCGCCGTCGAGGTGCAGGTCGACGACGGGCCGTGGCAGCGGGCACGCCTCGCCGACGGTCCGTCGCCGGACCTGTGGCGGCAGTGGACCTACCGCTGGGACGCCACCCCGGGCAGTCACACGCTGCGGGTACGGGCCACCGACGCCACCGGTGCGACCCAGACCGACGCACGGGCCGCACCCTTCCCCGACGGCGCGACCGGCTGGCACAGCACCACCGTCACGATCACCTGACCTGGTGTTTGCGGTCGGGCGGTGGCCGCCAGCGACATGGTCGAAAAGAATCCGGTCCGGCACCAGTCCAGCGACCGCCACGCCACGAATCCCTCATGACCCGACGAGGGTGTCGACGCCGAATTCAGGCCGGAAACGCAGCTGTGGAGGGCGCTGTCGAGACAATGTCATCGTCCACGCGCGCCTCGCTCACGCGCATGCCGGCTAGCAATCGAGTGCGTGGCGACGGATCGCACGGCCGCCAGCACAGGAGAGGACGTACCGAGGATGAGCGGTGACCCGGAACACGCGCGGCGGTTACGTTCGGTGCGGCCGGACACCGTGACGCCGCCCAGCCCCGACGAGTTGCTGTCCCGGGTGGCGCGTGGTGATGAGGCGGCGTTCGCGGCGCTGTACGACGCCATGGCCGGCCGGGTCCTCGGGCTGGCCCGCCGCGTTGTGCGCGACCCGGCACAGGCGGAGGAGGTGACGCAGGAGGTGATGGTCGAGGTGTGGCGCACCGCTGACCGCTTCGAGGCCGGTCGTGGTTCGGCCTCCGCCTGGGTTCTCACCATGGCGCACCGCCGGGCGGTGGATCGCGTGCGCTCCGAGCAGGCCCACACCGACCGCGCACAGCGGGTCGCCGCTACCGAGACGCACGTCCCGTACGACGAGGTCGTTGAGGACGTCACCGCGCGGTTGGAGCGCGAACAGGTTCGTCGCTGTCTGGGCCGACTGACGCCGGTCCAGCGGGAGGCGGTGACCCTGGCCTACTACGGGGGCCACACCTACCGTGAGGTCGCCGAGAAGTTGCAGACCCCACTGCCGACGGTGAAGACACGGATGCGCGACGGACTGATCCGGATGCGCGACTGCCTGGGCATCGAGATGGAAGGACGGGCATGAGCGCCGACATCCACACCCTCGCCGGCGCGTACGCCCTGAACGCGGTCGACGACCTCGAGAGGGCGGCGTTCGAGCGGCACCTGGCCGACTGCGAGTCGTGCCGGCTGGAGGTGACCGAGCTACGGGAGACGGTCGCACGGCTCGCCGACGACACCGTCGTCGAGGCCATGCCCCCGGGTCTGCGTGAGCGCACCCTCGTCCAGGCGGCGCGTACCCCGCAGGTGCGCTCCGCTGCCGCCGGGGACAGCGCCACCCGGCAGGCAGGCAGGTGGCGACGCCTCGCCGTGGCCGCCGCGGCGGCCGTTCTCGTGGCCGGCGGCGCGAGCGCGGCCACCTGGGCCGTGACCAACGATCGGGTCAGCGACGAGCAGGCCAGCAGCGAGCAGGCTCGGCAGATCGCCGCCGTCCTGGACGCCCCGGACACCCGGGTGTTCGAGCGGTCGTTGCCACCCGGCGGCGCCGCGACCGTGGTGGTCTCCCGCGACCGGGACCGTGGGGTGGTGCTGCTGCGCGACCTGCCCGAGCCCGGCCCCGGGCGGATCTACGAGCTGTGGCTCATCCGCGGCAGCGAGCCCCGCAAGGTGGGACGACTGGCCGAGGGAGTCAGGGCGTCGACCACGGTCATCGGCCCGGTTGCCGAGGCGGGATCGTTCGGCGTCTCCAACGAACCCGTGGGCGGCTCCGTCGCCCCCACGCGAATCGTGGGTACGGTCGAGCTGAGCTGAGCTGAGCACGGCGCGGACGCGGTCCGCTCATCCGCCCGGTGAGCTCGTCGACGAGCAGACGTACGAATACCGCGTGGCGGGTGCAGCTACCTC
Source organism: Micromonospora sp. WMMD729 (assembly GCF_049315225.1). NCBI lineage: Bacteria > Bacillati > Actinomycetota > Actinomycetes > Micromonosporales > Micromonosporaceae > Micromonospora > Micromonospora sp. WMMD729. The sequence goes on from NZ_CP186059.1 coordinate 1,640,258, forward strand.
GTGGCGGACATCGTCGACAGGCCGCCGGGAACGGTGCTGGCCACCACTGCGGTGCAGCGAGCCTTGATGTCGAAGGACAACTGCCAGCGACAGTTGCCCGGAAAGGTCGCTGCTCCTTTCACTTCGGCGGCCTGACGCGAAGCGCCGAGGCGTCAGCGGAAGGCGTCGATGTTGCGCTTCGCCCAGGCGATGAAGGGGCGTGGTGATCGGCCCAGGATCTCGGCGACGTCTGGGCTGATCCGCTGTTCGGCTTCGGTGGGCGTGCCGAGGATCGCCAGCGTGCCCTCCACCACCGGTGGCGGCATGAATCGCAGCATCTGCGCACGGGCCTCGTCGGGCGTCTGGTCCACGAAGCCGATCGGCTCGCCGAGCGCGGCGGCGAGGTCGGCGACCCGTTCGCGAGGCGTACTCAGGGTCGGGCCGGTCAGCTCGTAGGTGCGGCCGACGTGCGAGCTGTCGAGCAGGGCCGCGGCCGCCACCTCGGCGATGTCGGCCGGGTCGACCACGGGTAGACCGACGTCGCCGAACGGCGCGGCCACCATCCGGGCGCTCCGCACCGGTTCCGCCCAGGCGAATGCGTTGGAGGCGAAGCCGCCGGGGCGCAGTATCGTCCAGCCGAGGTCGGATCGGCGGACGAGGTCCTCGATGGCGTGCAGGGGCGCGTGTGACGGCGAGTCGGGACGTGTGACGACCGCCTGCGAGGACTGCAGCACGATGCGCCTCACGCCACCGGCTGCGGCGACCCGCAAGATGTCGCGCATGTCGAGATGAGCTCCGGCGCCCTCGACGAGGAGGTACAGCGCGTCGGCGCCGGCGAGCGCCCCGCTCAGGCTCTCCGGCCGTTCGAGGTCCGCGCGGTGGTGGCGAACCCCGTCCGGCAGGGCGATCGGGCGTCGTCCCCGGGATACCGCCGCCACCTCACCGCCCGAGGCCGCGAGGATCGACGTGAGCGTACTGCCGACGTTTCCGGTGGCTCCAACCACGACGAACATGTCTGTGTCTCCAGTTCGACCGCGTCGTTCGCGCGGCTGCCGGAAACGCTAGTAGCGTCGATATAGTAGGTACCTAGAGGATAGTAATGGGTATGTGACGGAGGGCACGTGCAGCGTTCGACAGATCCCGAGCTGGCCTGTCCGGTAGCGCCGGTCGTCGACATCGTGTTCAGCCGGTGGACCACGCCGATCCTGTGGGCTCTGCACGAATACGGCCGGCAGCGCTTCGTGGAGTTGGAGCGCCGACTGACCAGCATCACGCCCAAGGTGCTCACGCAGCGGCTCCGCCAACTCGAACGCGACGGACTCGTGACGCGCACCTACCACGCCGAGGTGCCGCCTCGGGTCGAGTACCAGATCACCGAGTTGGGCGCCAGTCTCGGTCCGCTCTTCGCCCACCTGGCCACATGGGCCGACGCCAGCCTTCCAGAGGTGGAACGAGCCCGGCGCGCCTACGACGCCGGGCGGTGAGGACCATCGGCGATGCCGACGCCGGCACCCGTCCGGCCGGCGTGGGTCAGCACGGCGACAATGCGCCGCAGGTCACCGGATGTCGTTGTCGGGGTGGTCGCTGTCGTAGGCCTGACGGGCCGCGGCGATGGCTTCGCGGTGTGCCAGCGACCAGTCGGTGAGTGCCTTGACGAGGTGGGTGAGGCTGGCGCCGGTCTCGGTGAGGCGGTAGTCGACCTGGGCGGGCACGCTCGGATACACGGTCCGCAGGACGAGACCGTCTCGTTCCAGGCGGCGCACCGTGAGGGTCAGCATGCGCTGAGAGATCCCGTGGATGGCGCGCTGGAGTTGGCGGAAGCGGCGCGGCCCGGCGGCGAGTTCGACGATCACGAGAACGGACCACTTGTCGCCGACCCGGTCAAGAACGTCTCGGATGCCGCAGTCCGGGTGATCGGGCTGTCCGCACGGCTCGAGCTCGGCGGCCTCCGCGGTTACTTCGGTGTGCGTTGGTGACACGAGACTGCCTCCTTGTGGGCCGCCGGGCCTGGGCCCAGGCTTCCCGGTAGTTACCGAAGAGAACCACGGCAGGAGATCGATCCGCAATGATCATGGTGACCGGCGCCACGGGGCAGCTCGCTTCGCTCACCCTCGCAGAACTCGCCGAACGGGGGACGCCCGCCCTGGGCGGGAGCCGCACGCCCACCGGCGCGCAGCGCCACCTCGACTTCGACGATCCCGCAACGCTCGACCTCACCGGCGTTACGACCCTGGTCCTGGTCTCGGCCGGATATGCCGAGGACGACACGGTCATCGCGCGTCACCGGGCCGTCCTCGACGCCGCCTGTCGTGACGGCGTCACCCACGTGACGTACACCAGCCTGACCAGCGCCGGGGATCATCTCGGGTTCGCGCTCGCCCACCGGGTCACCGAGCAGATGATCACGACCAGTGGGCTCGCGTGGACGATCCTGCGGAACGGGCTGTACGCCGAACTCTTCGGCGCCCTGCTCGCGTGGACTCCTGACGGCCTCGAATCGGCGTTCGGGAACGGCGCGCTCGCCGCGGTGGCGCGGGCCGACCTGGCCGCTGCCGCAGCCGTCGTCGCAAGCGCGCCCGCCGCACACGCCGGAAAGGTCTACGACCTGGTCGGAACTCCGATCACCGTTGGCGACATCGCCGACCGTCTCGGCGTCGCACACCGCACCGTCGAACTCGGCGAGTACCGTGCCCGCCTACTCGGCGACGCCGACCTGCTGCCGTTCCAGCCGCCGATGCTCGCCTCGATCGCCACCGGTGTCCGCCACGGATTCCTTCACGCCACCGGTCCTGACCTCGTAAGCCTGCTGGAGCGACCGCTCACGGATCCGCTCGCCGTCGCCGCGGACGTCACGGCCGCAATGCGCTGACCCGGCACGGTGCGTGCCGCGGAATATCAATTGCCCGTCGATCGGTGCAGCGCCTACCTTGAATGCGCGAGGCCGACCCGACAAGCCAAGGAGCTCCCCGTGTTGCAGTACGTCTACACCGAACCCACGTGGCTCATGCCGCGCGGCGGTGTCGTGCTACTGCCCTCGACCGGGCGGGCCGACGATCTGTCCGCGAGTGAGCGGGACGGGAAGCCGGGGTGGCGGCGCGAATAGCGCCAGCGCAAGCTGCGAAGCCGCCCGCCCGGACTGGGACAGGGCGGCTTTCTCGTTGTCGAGCAACTGCCCGGGCGTAGCTCAACTGGTGAAGCACCACTTTCCATGACCGGATCCCGGCTGCGGCCGGCGACGTCGCAGATTGTCAACTCCACAGTGGATGGCACAGGTAAGACCCCGGCCGGCGCTCACCCGGGCGGCCGGGGGCATCACCTCCGGGACGGGGGAGACGGCTGACCCGCTCGCTTTGGGAGCGAGAGATACGGGGTTCGACACCCCGGTCCCGGACCATGGGCGCGCGACCGCGATCTTCGGCGGCGCCACGGGCCGTTGGAGCAAGGTGGCAGCTCACTCGGTTCTCAGCCGAGAGGTTACGGGTTCGAGCCCCGTACGGCCTACGCAAGCACAGTGCCACGCGGCCTTCGACTCGTGTCGAGGGCGTCAGGGCCGAGGTAGCTCAACGGCAGAGCGCCCGGCTCATAACCGGGAGGCACCCGGATCGACACCGGGCGTCGGCACCACGCGCTCGTGGTGGAACTCAGGTAGACACGCACGGCTCAGGTCCGTGTGCCGAGAGGCATGGGGGTTCGACTCCCCCCGAGCGCACGCACGGTTAAGAAACACGATGGATCAGCAACTCATTCGTCCCAAGCTGGCGTAGCTCAGCGGCTTGAGCACCTCGTTGTCAGCGAGGCGGTCGCGGGTTCGAGTCCCGCCGTCAGCGCCATGTCGTCGTGGCCAAGCTGGCAACAACGCAGAGATCGGGGGTTCGATTTTCTCCGACGACACCATGCCTCCGTGGCTCAGCGGACAGAGCACCAGATTACGGATCTGGGGGTCGCGCGTTCGAATCGCGCCGGGGGCACGCACACGCGCGTTCGGTCATGGGTAGGCCCCTAGCCTTTCAAGCTGGTGAAGCGGGTTCGAGTCCCGCACGCGCGACCATTCCAGCGTCGTCCAATCGACACCTTTCGCGGCCGATGAGGGGCGGCAGATCAACGGTTCGGCCGCCGACCCAGGGAGTGCGCCACCGATGGCGAGGTGGGCCGGGCTGTAACCCCGGTGCGTTCGCGCTCAGGGAGTTCGAATCTCTCCACTCTCGCGCAGGACTCGGTCTGTGCCATCCACTGTGGGTTCCGAGCGCTCCTCGGTCTCCCACCGGTGGCACGGGTGATCCGTGCGAGGTATCGACCGACATCGGACGGAAAAGCTAGGCTGCGTCCGAGATCTCATCGACGCAGGGAGATGTCGTGTCGCGCCGTACCGGTAAGCCCTCGTATCAGCTGCCGACTCCGAAGACGGGTGGCGCTCGGCTCGCCGTCGTCATCGTGGCCGTGGGGCTCGCGGCGCTCCTCGTGGGCGGTGCTGCCGGCTACGCCGCCAACGGCCCGGACCGCGTCGAGTCGGCAGCCGCCGACATCCGCGAGGCCGAGGCGCAGCGCGACACTCAGCAGATCATCGAGCTGACGGAGACGGCCCGCCGGCTTCGGGTGGAGGTCGCTCCCGTTCTCACCGCGCTGCGGGCCGAGGCGCCGACCGGCGGGCAGCCCGGCCTCGAGCAGGCCCGCCAGTGGCAACAGACCATGCAGCGCGCCGCGGCTCCGTTCGCCGACCCCCCGTCCGGCACCACCGCGACGAACGTGGCGCGCGGCGGGCTGCGCGGGGCCGTCGAGCAGGCATCCTTGGCTGTCGAGACGTACCTCCTCGCGATCACCGGGCCGCCCGCGCAGCGGGCCGCGTTGACGGCCCTGGCGAAGCGACAGGCAGCCCAGGCGACGGCGGTCTGGTCCGTCGCGGCGACCCAGCTCGACCAGGTGAACATCGATGCCGGCCAGGGCCATCAGCATGTCGAGCTGGACGGTGGCAACGGTGACGGCGCGGAGGAGGGCTCCGGCGGCTGACTCATCCGCCGTGCGGTGCCGGCGATCGGGCGGATCGTCGGTGGCGACCGAGTGACAGGAGCAGGCCGGCGACCGTCAGGACGAGTCCGGCGGCGGCCGTGTACACCGGAAGCCGGGTGGGGATGCCGAGGTAGACGGTGATGCCGAGGATGCGGGACAGCCCCCAGGGCAGCAGCGCGAGCTGGTCGTTCCACACGGTCAGCGCGCGTTCCAGGCCCACCACCGAGACCAGGGCGGACAGCAGGCCGAGGGGCACACCGGCGGCGGCCAGGGTGCACCCGGCGGCGCTTCGGCGGCGCAGGCCGTACCGGTCCCGCAGGACCACGGCGACGACCACGAACAGCCAGCAGAACGCCGCGAACGCGACGGTGACGTACGCCGCGCGCAGGCTCGGCGCGGCCCAGAAGGCGAACCAGTAGCCGCCGGGCCCGCGTACGGCGAGCGCTGCGAGCAGCAGCATGCTGCGCAGCAGTGCGACGCCGCCGAGCGCGGCCCACAGGTGGAACGGGTCCCGGCGGCCGACGACGAGGCGTACGACGAGGGCGAACAGCGCCCACCCGCCGAGAGTGACCAGCAGGTGCGCCGGTGCGGCGAACCAGGTCAACACGAGCCGGCTGGTCACCAGCACCACGGCCGGGATGAGCCATACCAGCACTCGGTCCGCCCGCGTCCGGGGCGTCGGCAGCGCGGCGACCCGCCACGGCCGGAACGCGCCGAGCAGCAACCCGCGCGCGGCGGCCGCACCGAACCCGCGCCCGCGCAGACCGAGCAGCAGCACCAGCAGGATCGACCCGAGCATCGCCCGGGCGGCCCAGGCCATCGCCGGGTCCCGGTCGGCGCGCCGAGCCCCCAGGTCGGCGGCGGTGAAGTTGTACGCCGGCAGGTCCAGGTCGGCGCCGTAGCGCTGCCGGTGCGCGTCGCGGGCGTGGTGGTATGCCGCCGTGGCCTGCCGCCAGGCATGGCGGACGGTCGAGTCACCCGTGTCGAGCCACTGCGCGTGCCGCAACACCATGGCCCGGTACGCGCTGAGCGTCTCGAACAGGTCGACCTGGTAGTCGAGGGTCGCGGTGAAGCGGTCGCGCAGCTCGGCGTCCCGCCACGTCGTCGGGTCGGTCGCGGTGATCAGGTCGCGCATGCGCCGAGCCAGCGTGACGGCCTCGGCGCCCTCCTCGATCGCCTCGTCGACGCGGCCGCCGGTCACCGCGTAGATGCTGTCCAGCGCGGCGGAGTCGCCGGTCGGGATGTCCCACTCGAAGATCCACATCATGGGCGGCGGTTCCAGCCCGAGCGCCCGCACCGACTCATCGGCGTACGGACCGATGTAGAGGCCCTTGGTGACCGCCTGCCGGGACAGGGCCATGGCCTGCCCGATCGCCGCGACGGTGGCCGGGTCGCCGGAGAACGTGCGGTACGCCCAGTCCGCGGTGACCTGCCCCGGGTCGGCCTGCGGATCCCAGGCCAGGCGGCCGACGGCGTACGTGTTGAGGTCGTAGAGCTGCCAGAACCCGGCGCGCAGGTACAGCGACATGGGTCCGGCGCGCAGCGGCCCGCCGTCCTGCGTCCAGTTCCACACCCCCTCGACGTGGGGATTGGCGGCGAGGAACGCGCGTAGCGCCTCGCGGTGCAGCGGACCGAGGTCGTTGGGCAGCGAGCCGAACGCCTCGAACTCGCGGCGGGCCTGGAACTCCACGATGCGGCGGTGCGCGCCGCCCAACAGGGTGGTGTTCAGCGGCAGGTGGCTGTAGAAGTCGCCCAGGGTGTACTTGGTGGACACGATCAGGTGCGGGTCGTCGAGCCCGTCGAGGACCTGCGCGTACGACTGCGGATTGGTGTGCAGGTCGCCGACGGCGCCGACGCCCACCGTCCAGGTCCGGAAAATGATCTCCTTGCCGGCCGGGCCCGCCGTGTCCAGCAGTGCCCGCAGCATCGCGCGCACGGACGTCTGCGTGGTGACCGCCAGCCGTGACGAGTAGTCCCAACCGGTGTCGGCGTACACCTCGCCGCCCTCGCCGATGCGGACCATCAGGCCGTCGACGAACGGCATGCTCTCGAACAGTTCGGCCAGGCCGGCTTGGTAGACCGACCACAGCCGAGGGTCGGCCACGTCGAGGCCGCCGACGGTCCGGGTCAGGTACTCCTCCAGCGGAGGCGACACCGCGAGCATGTCGGTCAGCAGGAAGACCTTCATCCCCATGTCCTCGGCGTACCGGAAGACCGGGCCGAACGCCGCGACCATCGCCCGCACCCGGTCGACGTGCGGGTCGCCGGGCGGATAGACCGCGCGCCCGTCGCCAACCTTGGCGAACGTGACGTACTCCAGGAAGCCGGGTACGACGACCCCGTTGAAGCCCTGCGCCACCGAGTGGTCGACGAACTGCCGGAACTGCGCGTCGATGCGGGCCACCGCGTTCGCGTCCACCCACGGCGCGTCCGGCAGCACCGCCGATGCGACCACGTCGGTGTTCAGGCCGTAGTCGTCGCCCGCGGCGAAGGCGGCCGGGTCGGGCTCGCGCCCCACCGAGCCCAGGTCGGTCAGCCGCAGGCCGAGCCGGGGAACGACCACCCGACCCACGTCCGCCGACGGGAGCACCGCGGCACCGGAGCGGATCCGGTCGGCCAGCCGGTACAGCCCGGCTGCCACGCCGCCGATGTCACCACCGTGCACCCTCAGTTCGGCGCCGCGCACGTCGAGCCGGTACGACTCGGGCGTGCCGCCGAGGTCTGCCAGGACGTCCGCCCGTACCGTGCGCACGGCCGACATGTCCGGGGCCGCGACGCGCGTTGTCCCGGCGCCCGCCCCGGCCGTCGCGGACCCGGCCGGGGCGAGCACCGGCCGGGGCAGGCCGCGCGAGACGACCGCGTCGGCGACGGCGGCCGCGGCCTTGGTGAGGCGCGGATTGTCGGGTACGACGAGGGACGACAACGGCGGGACCGGAGCGGGCGTCCGCGCCGGCGCGGCGACGGCCTCCTCGTGCGGCACGGCGGCGGGAGAGTGGCTGAGCCCCAGCGTGTCGCCGACGCCCCAGGCCGTGGCCGCACCGGTCGCCAGCAGGACCACCGCCGCGATGAGCAGCCGAATCGGCCTGCGGGCCGAGGCAACGTGAGCCACGCTCGCATGGTAGTGGCCGCAGCCGTCTCCGTCGTCGGCCCGCGCGAGCAGGGGCGTCGGACACCGATGGCCGTCGATTGCCGATAGTCTGCTCACCGGCACTGTCCGTGCGTCCCGGAGGGTTGCGCCATGGCCAGAACTAGTCGGCGGATGTCGCGCGGTGTCGCGGTCGCGCTGGTCCTCCTGGCCGGGGTGGCCGTTCCGGTGGTGCCGGCCCAGGCGGCGAAGAAGGGCCCGGATCTCGCGGTCGACGCGTCCGGCACGCGGATCGCGCTGGGGGTGGAGCGGAAAGTCGTCCATCTGAAGATCAGCAACCTGGGCGACGAGACTCCGACTGACGTCGTCGTCAACGTCCGTCAGCCTCCGGAGGGCCCCGATCCCATGTCGGTCGCGCTGCTGTGGCACGCCGGCGGTGGAGTGGGCGAGTGCGACGGCGACTTCGGCGGGTTCTACTGCCGACTGTCGCCGGAGCTGGTCCCCGGCCCGGGCGAGACCGTCGACGTTCCGATCGACGCGATCGTCCATGGGCGGGCCCCCTACGAGGGCGAATTCGAAGTCTCGGTCAGCATCCGACCGGACGAGGACGCGAATCCGGCCGACAACACCAGGTCGTTCCCGCTCATGCTGGTCGACGAGCCCACGGCGGACCTCTCACTGGTGGCCCGCGACGTGAAGCAGTCCGTACGGGTAGGTGCCAACGGCAGGCCCGTGCCCACCGGAACGCTGCACCCGGGTGAGACGGGCGCGGTGTGGTACACCGTCGCCAACCAGGGCCGCACGGCGGTGCGTGGGGTACGAGTCACGCTGCGGCTGCCCGCCGGGGTGACGTTCACCAGGCAGCCGGCCCCGTGCGTGCTGGATGATCGGGGGCGGTCGGCGGTCTGCACCTACCCGAACCTCACCCTGGTTCCGGTCGTCGAGGACACCGACCCGAACGACACGATCTACTCGGCGGTCGAGCTGTACCACCTGGTGACGACTCCCGCATCCGCCGCCGCGCCGGCGACCTTGCGGGGCGGAAGCGTGCGGGTGGAGGGCCTTGCCGAGCAGTCGACGGACAGCCGCTCCGGACCACCGCGCATCGAGCTGCCCACGAATGCCGTCGCGGTACGGGTAGGCGACGTCGACCCGGGCGACAATCAGGACGGGTTCGCCGTGGTGCTGGCCGCGAAGAGCAGCGGCGGCGGCAACGGCGGTGGCGGTAACGGCAACGGCGGCAACAGCGGCGGCGGTGGCAGCGGCGGGGGACTGCCGGTCACCGGACCGGAGGCCGGGTTGTTCGGCGGGATCGGCATGGCCGCGCTGGCCGCCGGAGGCGTGTTGATCCTCGCTGCCCGGCGTCGCCGGATGATCGTGGTGACGCCCGAGGACGAGCGGGCAGCGGCCTGATCTGCCGGCGCGTCCACCCTGCCGGACAACCCGGAAACCGTGCCGCCCCGCGATGTCCACGGCGGCGGCACGGTCACTCAGGTCAACCGCAGCGTTGCCCGTTGAGGGTGAACGCGGTCGGCGCTGGGTTGGTGCCGCTCCAGGTCCCGTTGAAACCGATGCCGGCGGACGCGCCGGGACCGAGTTTGCCGTTCCAGCTCATGCTCTCCGCGGTGACGGTCGTCCCGCTCTGCTTCCAGGTGGCCGACCAGCCCTGGCTGACCTTCTGGCCGGTGGTGGGGAATTCGAAGGCGAGTTTCCAGCCGTCGATCGCGGTGGCGCCGGTGTTCGTGATCGTCACCGTCGCGGTGAAGCCACCCGGCCAACTGTTCGCCGTGTAGCCGACCGTGCAGCGAGCGGTGGGCGCGGTGGGCGCGGTCCGCACGGTCAGGCCGGGCGAGGCCGTCGAGACGTTGCCCGCCGCGTCGCGGGCGGTCACCACGAAGGTGTACGGGGTGTCCGGCGTCAGTCCGGTCACGGTGTACGCGGTGCCGGTGGCGCTGCCGACCTTCACGGTGCCGGCGGTGTCGACCCGGTGCACGTCGTAGCCGGTGACGGCGGTGTCATCGGTGGACGGCGTCCAGGACAGCGCGACGCTGTCGCTGGTGATCGTGCCGGCGGTCGGCTTGCCCGGGGCAGTCGGCGGCGTGGTGTCGCCGGGCGTGGTGGCGCGCGGCAGCACCAGGTGGGTGATCGAGTTGGCCGGGAAGGTGGTCGTGAGGCCACCCGCGGTCACCGGCTGGTCGGCCTCCCGGACGACGCCGGCCAGGTTCGCCCCGCTGTACCGGTAGACCTGGGCGGTGCTCGCGGAGCCGCCGACGAGGCTGACCGGGCTGGTCAGGTCGTCGCCGGTCTTGTTGACCACGACCACGGTGAGCGCCTTGTCGGCGCTGCGCTCGGCGGCGTACACGGCCAGTTTGCCCTGGTCGGCGCTTGTCGCCTGGACGGAGGTCTCACCGAACGCGCCGCCGGCGCCGTCGTAGTTGCGGTAGATGCGGAAGGCGTTCGCCACCGGCTGGTCGGCTGCGGGCGCGGTCCAGAGAGCGGCCATGTCGAGCCCTTCGCGCCCGAAGATGCCGAGTACGTCCGCCTGGGCGAGCGCACCGTTGAGCGAGCCGTGGGCGCCCCAGTTGTACTCGGTCATCGCGATCTTCGTGCCCGGGTAGTGCTGGTCGACCAGCTCGCGCATGCGCGGGATGAACCGGACCGGGCTGTTGATCCAGCTCTCGTCCACGTAGGTCGTGTCCCAGAGTTGGCGGGTCGAGCGCAGTCGCAACGCCTGGGTGGTGGCGTCGCCGGCCGCGTCCCCGAACACACCGGACTGCTGCGGGTAGAGGTGGACGTCGAAGTAGTCGAGGAGTCGGGTGCCGTGCTGCTGCTCGTACTCGCGCATCCGGTCCAGGTACCACGGGCCGAGGTCCTGGCCGCCGTGTGCGGCCTTGTCCGGCGGGTTCGACCAGCAGCCGGTGCGCGAGCAGGTGTCCTGGTCAAGGCCCGAGAAGATGATCGAGTTCAGGCCCCAGCCGACCGGACCGAGCGTCTTCGCGCCGGGGTCGGCGGCCTTGATCGCGGCGGCGTACGCGTAGGTGCGGTCGCGCAGCTCGTCGTAGCCCAGCCCGGCCGGCCGGACGTCGCGGTGGGTGGCGTGCCACAGGTCCGGCTCGTTGTCCAGGTTGTAGAACTGGACCCCGCCGTCGGCGGCGGCGCCGAACTGGCCCTTGAGGTGGTTGACGAAGTCGGTGGCGTATTCCGGACCGACGGCGACACTGGTGTCCTCCGGATCGTTGCCGGTGACCAGCGATCCGTCCGGCTTCTTGCCGTTGCCGCAGTCCGGCGCCCAGGGGTCGGTGGACTCCTGGGGACCGTACTTCGTGACGCTGAAGCCACAGGCCCGCGACCGGTCCTTGGCGATCCAACCGAGCATCGGCATCGTCATGACCGTGGCGGCGCCGGTGGCCTTGTTCTGCTGCACGAACCGGTCGGACTCCGAGCCCTTCGGGAGGTTCTCGGGGTTCGCGTTGTCGTTGGGAATGTTCTCGAAGTACCAGTCTCCGGCGCGGTTGGTGGTGTCGGCACGGAAGTTGTAGCGGGTGGTGGCGTTGCCGCCGTAACGGTGCAGCGGCAGTCGCAGGTCGCGGGCCAGGGCCTCGTCCGCGAAGTTCATGCCGTAGATGTACGGGCTGATCTGGTGCCGGGCGGCGGTGGTGTCCACGGTCAACGCCGGGCCGGTCGCGGCCAGGGCCGGCGCCGGTAGCGCCAGACCGCCGAGGGCCGTGGCGAGCACGACCGGGAGTACAGCTGTGTGGGGACGCACGAGCATTCCTTCCGAATAGGAGCCCGTCGATGGGAGCGCTGCCACAGCGTCGCGTCTTCGCGGCCCCGAGTCAACGCCGTACGGTCACCTCGTCCGGGCGCGGCAGCGCCCCCGCTGGCCGGAGTCGGCGAGGGCGCGACCGTCCGCAGTGGGCTGCGGCTACTGCTCGCCGCCGACGAGGCTGGGCGAGTCACCCTCGCCCGACACCCGCGCGCTCACCAGCGAGGTGAGCACCGACAGCACGGCGGCACCGGACGCGATGCCGCCCGCTGCCGCCCAGTCCGCCTGCCACGCGTTGAACACCACGTCCGCGCCCCAGTAGAGGAGCAGACCCTGCGCCGCGCTCTTCACCGCCCGCTCGGCGGTGGCCTTCCAGAACTTCGTGGTGAACATGTCCGTACCTCCAGAGCCAGGTTCGTGGAATGGTCCATGTGCCAAGAATGCCTGGTCAGGAGGGGTTGATGCGCGTCGAGTTGCCGTCGGTTCGCGGCGGCGTGCTCAGGCGGCGTGCTCAGTCGTCGGCGTCGAGGAACAGCGCGGCCAGCCGGGGCAGTCGACGCCGCATCTCGTCATCGTCGTCGAAGTCGAAGTCCTCGCCCATGTCGGCCTCGCGGGCCGCGTCGACACCGTCGGCACCCTGCTGACGGGCGTTCATCGCCGCGTCGAAGGCGTCGTCGTCACCCGTGACCTGCTCGTAGGCCTCGCTGGCCACGTAGTTCACCGACTCGGCGAACAGAGCGCCCTCGTCGTCCCCGGCTGCCGCTCGCCGTACCAGGGGATGATCGGCCAGGCCGTCGGGGGAGGCCAGGACCCGCTCGTACCACCCGCGCCCCTGGGCGATGACTCCCGCCCGGAAATCCATGAAGCTGTCGTCCGAGCATCCCCCGCCGATCAGGTACGCGGCCGCCCAGACGTCCCACCGGTAGAGCGCGTCCTGGAGGTGGTCGAACAGCTCCTCGAACTCAAGGATGTTCTCCGGTGAGGTGGCCGCCAACCGCCGCACCAGCGCGGCGGCGACGGCCTCGCCGTCGTCGTCGGTCCGACTGCCGACCTCCGCCCCGGCCGACTCCACCAGCGCCCAGAACTCGTCAACGTCCATGGCGCGGGAGTGTGCCACGGCCGACCGACACGAACGCACCGGTCGCGGCGGTGTGGTCAGAGCTCGCCACCGCCCGTGGACGCCATCGGGACGGGGGCGGCCAGTTTGGCCCGGGGCCGGTCGGCGTCCGGATGGCGCAGCTCGTCGAAGATGCTCAGCGCCTCCCGCCACGCCCGGCGCGCGGCGTCGAGGTCACCGGCGGCCCGGAGGCTGTCGCCCAGGTTGTCCAGCACCTCCGCCTCGTCGTACCGGTCGCCCAGTTCCCGGTGCAGCGCCAACGCCCGCCGGTAGCAGTCCGCCGCCTCGTCGTGGTCGCCGAGGCCGTGCCGGACGTACCCGAGGCTGTCCCAGGTCAGCGCCGCGCCGTGCCGGTCGCCGGTCTCCTCGTGCAGCCGCAGCGCGGACTGGCAGCAGTGCAGCGCCGGCCCTGGCTCGCCGAGCCGGGCGTGCATCCACCCCAGATTGTTGAGCGCCTTGGCCTGCCCGACCCGGTAGTCGGCGGCCCGGTACAGGTCCAGGGCCAACCGGGTCTCGTCCAGAGCCGCCCGCAGCCGGCCCTGCCGGGCGAGCACCCAGCTCACCCCGAGGTGCGTGTGCGCCCGTCCGGTATCGTCGCCCAACTCGCGGTACAGCTCCAGGTCGCGTCGGTAGTGCCGGTGCGCCGCCTCGTGCTCGCCGGACCAGGTGCAGGCGATGGCGAGGCCGCGGTGGGCCAGCGCCTGACCGGCCCGGTCACCCCGACGCCGCGCCGCCGCCAGCGCGGTCCGCTGCGCGGCGGCGAGCTCCGGCCAGTGTCCGCTGCGATCGAGGTACGTGGTGAGAGCCGCCGCCAACGTCCACGCGTGCCGGTCCAGGCCGGTGGCCGCCGCCCGCTCCACACAGGCCAGCAGGACGTGGTGTTCGGCGGCGAACCACCCGGTCGCCCACCCGTGCTCCGGACGGTCGCCCACCGTCACTCCCGGCGCGGGCGGCGTCAGCGCGGCCGGTCGCGCCAACCGGTACGGGTCGAGCAGGTGGTCCGCAGCGTGCGAGGCGTGCAGGTAGTGGTCGAACAGGCGGCGTCGGGCGGCCTCCCGCTCGGCCTCGGGGTCGGTGTCGTGGCACAGCTCCGAGGCGTACGCGCGCAGCAGGTCGTGCATCGCGTACCGGCCGACGCTGCGTTCGGTGAGCAGGTTCGCCCGGGTGAGGCCGGCGAGCAGCGGGCCGACCCGGGCCGGCGGCAGGCCGGCGAGGCTGGCCACCGCCGTCCGACCGGCGTCGGGACCGGGGTGCAGCCCGAGCAGCCGGAACAACCGGGCCGAGTCGGCGTCCAGAGCCCGGTACGACCAGGAGAAGACCGCCCGCACGTCGGTCATCGGGTCGCCGGTGGCCAAGGGGCTGAGCCGATCCGGGTCGCTGTCCCGCAGTTCGCCGGCGAGCACCGTCAACGGAGCGTCGGGCTGCCCGACGGCGCGGGCCGCGACGACGGCCAGCGCCAACGGCAGGCCGGCGCAGCATCGGACGATCTCGTCCAACGCCGACGCTTCGCGCCTGGCCCGCCCCCGACCGAGCCGGGCGGTCAGCAGCTCCCGGGCCTCCGCCGCGGCGAGCAGGTCCAATGTCACCGGGTGGGCCCCGGCGTTGACCACCAGGCCGGTGAGCCGGTTACGGCTGGTCACCACGACCAGGGTGCCCGGGGAGCCCGGCAGCAGCGGCCGCACCTGCTCGTCGTCGCGGGCGTTGTCGAGCAGCACCAGGACCCGGCGGTGGGCGAGCAGCGTCCGGAACAGGGCAGCCTGCCCGGGCAGGTCGGTGGGTATCCGCTGGGGCGGTACGTGCAGTGCTTCCAGGAAGCCGCGCAGCGCCTCGCCCGGCGACACGGCCCGGCCGTCCAGGTCGAACCCGCGCAGGTTGACGTAGAGCTGCCCGTCCGGGTACCGGTGCGCCACCCGGTGGGCCCAGTGCACCGCGAGGGTGGTCTTGCCGACCCCGGCGGTGCCGGCGATGGCGGAGATGACCACCGCCCGACCCGGCCCGCCCGCCTCGCCGGCCCGGGCGGCGCCCTCCGGGTCGGTGGGCAGCAGCGCGTCGAGTTGCCGCAGCGCGACCGAGCGACCGGTGAACCAGGCGGGGTCGCCGGGAAGCTGCGCCGGAGGCGGACCGGCGGGTCCCGCAGGCACGGGCTCGGGCGCGACCGGGGTGCGCCCGCGCAGCACCCGCAGGTGGGCCGCGCTCAGCTCGGGGCCGGGCTCGACGCCCAACTCGTCGACGAGACGTCGGCGGGTCTCGACGTAGAGTCGCAGCGCGGCGGCCTGCTGGCCGCAGCCGGCCAACGCGAGCAGGTACCCGGCCACCAGCGGCTCCCGCAGCGGATGCTCTGCGACCAGCGGACGCAGCGCACGCGCGGTCACGGCGAAGCGGCCGAGGTGAAGTTCCACGGCGGCGAGCCGTTCGTACGCGAGCAACCGCTGCTCGTCCAGGCCGGCGGCGGCGGCGTCGACGAAGGCGCCGGCCGCGCCCGCCAGCGCCGGCCCGCGCCACAGCGCCAGGCCGTCACGCAGCAGTCGCGCCGCCTCTGCCGGTCGGCCGGCCGCCTCCTCGACGCGGGCCCGCTCGACCGCCGAGGTGAACTCGGTGAGGTCCAGCTCGGTCCCGCGGACGGTGAGCCGGTATCCGCCGCTCTGCGTCGTCAGCAGGTCGGCCGCGCCCGCCCCGCGCAGGGCCGCCCGGATCCGGGAGACGCAGACCTGGGCCTGGGTCCGGGCGCTGGCCGGCGGTTCGTCGGCCCAGAGCGCCGACACGATCTGCCCGAGAGGCACCAGCCGGTCGGCGTTGAGGAGCAGCAGAGCGAGCACCGCGCATTGCTGGGGGCGGTCGATGGGAAGGACCCGCCCGCCGGCGGTCACCTGGACGGGGCCGAGGACTGACCACCGCATGGCTTTCCTCGTCAGTCGTGATGGGACGACCACAGTCTATGGATGGCGGGACCGGCGCGGCCCGCGCCAAGCGGTCGGATAGCGGACGCCAAGCGGCCCCGCCCAGGCTCTCCTCAGCCGCCGGATCCGCAGGTCCGGGGGGAGGCGGGCCGGCTCGACGCCGGCCACTGTGGATGAGGAGAGCGACATGCGAGTAACCAGGGGGCGGGGCGTGCTGACGGCTGTCGTGTCGACGGCTGCCGTGGTGGCGGGCATGGGCTGGGCGGCACCGGCCTGGGCGGTACCCGGGTTGGAGACCGTCACCCAATCGGCGGCCGAGAGCAGCGCGGACAAGTCGGCGTTCGCGTCCTGCCCGGCGGGCAAGGTGGTCACCGGGGGCGGAGGGTTCCTCCCCGCCGGCTCGTCGGCCGCCGGGCGGGTCGGGCTGGACCGGTTGGAGCCGCTGGCCAACGGCACCGGATTCTTCGTGACCATGCGCGAGGTGGGCCCGGTCAACTTCGTCGGGGACTGGGGGTTGCAGGCCGTCGCCCAGTGCGCCACGACACCGGCCGGCTACCAGGTCGTGGCCACGACCGGGGCGGTCGGGACGGAGTACGTCACGGCGAGCTGCGGGACGAAGAAGGTCATCGGTATGGGTGGGCGGGTCAACAGCGGCCTGGGCGACGTCGTGCTCGACCAGGTGGTGCCGTCGTTCGACCTGACGTCGGTGACCGTCCGGGCGGTCGCCGTGCAGGGCACCGCGCCGGCCGGCTGGAGCGCCACCTCGATCGCGGTCTGCGCCAACGCGCCCGCCGGTCTGGAGCGGGTCGCGTTGACCGGGGCGAGCGCGAGCAATCCGTCGGACCACGCCATCAAGTCGTGCCCGGCCGGCAAGGGCCTCTTCAGCGCGGGCGCCGACATCAACGCCGGCAACGGTCAGGTGCTGCTGACGGCGATCAACATCACCGGGGGGAACACCGTTCGGGTACGGGCGGACGAGGACGCCGACGGGCTCGCCGGCTCGTGGAGCCTCAACGGGTACGGCATCTGCGGGAGCTGAACCTGGGCCGGGGCCGCCGGTGGCGGCCCCGGTCGCCGGCCCTCGTGGGCAATATGATCGTCGTCAGGTGACGACCGGGAGGGCGGATGCCATGAGGTTCCTTCTCACGTCGGGGGGCATCAGCAACCCGAGCATCTCCGACGCGCTCGTCGACCTGCTGGGCAAACCGATCGCCGAGTCCACGGCCCTGTTCATCCCCACCGCTGTCCATCCCTTCCCCGGCGGTGCCGAGCGGGCCTGGAAGGCGGTCCAGGGCCATGCTTCGATCCCGCTGACCCAGCTCGGTTGGAAGTCCGTGGGGTTGTTGGAACTCACCGCGCTGCCGACCATTCGAGAAGAGAACTGGATCCCGGCGGTCCAGGCGGCCGATGCCCTGCTCGTCTGGGGCGGCGACGTGCTGTACCTGACCCACTGGCTGCGCCAGTCGGGCCTGGCCGACCTCCTGCCGTCGCTGAGTCACACGGTCTACGTGGGAGTCAGCGCCGGGAGCATCGCGGTCACGCCGTACAACTGCGACGCGGAGTTCGACCTGGGATTCGTCCCCGAAGGCAGCGACATGGCGCAGGACGCCGACCGGGCGCTGGGCCTGGTGGACTTCACGGTGTACCCCCACCTCGATCATCCGGAGATGGCAGACGCCACGCTGTCCACGATCGAGAAGTGGGCGGCCGGAATCCCGGTCCCGACTTACGCCATCGACGACAACACCGCCATCAAGGTGGTCGATGGCACCGTCGACGTCATCTCCGAAGGCGAGTGGAGACTGATCAACCCCTGACTGGTCTCGCGGGTCCGGCGCCGGTAGATCCCTTCGCGCGGTGACCGCGAGCCGGGGGCGGGCTGGTGGCCCAAGCTGCTTCACTGGTGAGATGGGCACCCGTCTCCTCTCCCGGGTCAATCTGCCGGCCGCGGGCGTGCACTCGGGCTCGGGTCACCCGGGGCCGCGCTGATGGGCATGTCCGCGCACCTGGCCCGACTGCGGGCGGTGATCGGCCCCGAGCTGATCCAGTTGCCGTCGGTGTCGGTCGTCCTCGTCGACGAACACGAGCGGCTTCTGCTGGTACGCCACGCCGGCAGTCCGGACAGGTGGGGTCTGCCGGGCGGCGCGGTGGAGATCGGCGAATCGCCGGCCGAGGCGGCCGTGCGCGAGGTCCGGGAGGAGATCGGCGTCCAGATCGGCGGGCTGCGGCTGCTGGACGTGCTGGGTGGTACGGACTACGAGGTGACCTACTCCAACGGCGACCAGGTCGCGTACGTCACCGCCGTCTACCAGGCAGTGATCGTCGACGGGACACCGGCCCCGGACCAGGAGGAGATCAGCGAGCTGGACTGGTTCACCCCGACACGGCTGCCCGGCGTCGAACTCAACCGGTTCACCCGGGCGCTGCTGACGGCAACCGGTCACCTGGCGAACTGACGGCTGAAAGTGGGCAGCCCTGCCCCACCGGGACAGCGAGCCGCCGGGCCCGTCGCTACGGTCGCCAGGATGAACAGTTCCCATCCGCCGGTGGTCGGCGTCGTGCACCAGACGTCCGACTCGACCGTGCGGCTGCGCCCGGTGGCCGAGGACGACCTGGAGATGCTGCGCCGGTTCGCGGTCGAACCCGGGCTGATCGGGCTCGACTGGGCCGGCTTCCGGGACGCCGCCGCGCCGGCCCGACGCTTCGCCGAGGACGGCTATCTCGGTGAGCGGGTCGGTGGCCTGATCGTGCAGGTGGAGCCGGCGGCCGACCCGCGGGCCGGTTTCCTCAGCTACCTCCAGCGCCAGTTCGAAGGTCGGGCACCCTACTGGGAGATCGGGATCGTGCTGTTGCCCGAGTGGCGCGGCCAGGGCATCGGCTGGCGGGCACAGGCGCTGCTCTGCGACTACCTGTTCAGCCACACCCCGGCGCAGCGCATCCAGGCCGGCACCCATGCCGAGAACGTCGCCGAGCAGCGGTCGCTGGAGAAGGCCGGCTTCCAGTTGGAGGGAGTCCTGCGGGCCTGCGAGTTCCGGGCCGGCGCCTGGCGGGACGGGTGGCTCTACAGCCGGTTGCGCGATGACCCGTCACCCCTGTGACCAGACGGCTCCGGCATCGTTCGAGCCGAGGATGTCGGCGGGCGACCGTAGCCTCGGGCCAGGTAGGGGCAGACCCATTCACCGGGAGGTTACGTGTCGGGCCGTTTCGTGTACTGGATGAACGTCTCTCTCGATCTTCGGATCGAGCATGCCCCGGGTGAGGAGGGTGCCGGGAACTGGCTGCGCATCGGCGAGCCGCTGCACCGGGAGTTCAACGCGCGGGCTCGGGCGCTGACGTCGATGGTCCAGGGGCGCACCATTTACGAGACGATGGAGGGGTACTGGCCGGCCGCGCGGGACGACGAGGAGTTGCCCGACTACGTGCGCGAGTACGGCGAGATCTGGACGACGAAGCCGAAGGTGCTGGTGTCCCGTACCCGCACCGAGGCCGGTTACCGCACCCGGACCATCGGCTCGGACGGCGATGCCGTCGAACTGCTCGCCCGGTACCGCCAGGAGCAGGACGGCGACATCGGTGTCGGTGGCGCGACGGTTGCCACCCAGCTGCTCCGCGCGGGACTGCTGGACGAGTTGCTCCTCTTCACACACCCCGTCATCCTCGGTACGGGCCGGCCGCTCTTCGACGACCTGGCGCGATCGGTGCAGCTGGACCTGCTCGAACAGGGCTCCTTCGCCGAGGGCGTCACCCTGCACCGGTACGCCGTCCGCACACCCTGACCGCGCCCGCTACGTCGAGGACGCGTGGTCCCGCCGTCGTACGCCGTCCTCGGCGGCCTGTGCCTGATCCGCTCGGGCGACGAGGGCCGGACGGCGCGCGTTGGTGAGCCAGCGCAGTGCCCACTCGACCGGTCCGTAGCGGAACCGCCGTAGCCAGAGCGCGCTCGCCGCCAACTGGGCCGCGAACACCGCCAGGACGAAGGCGAGGAGGGCCAGCGGGGAGAACGTTCCGGCGAGACCGAAGCCGATGCCGGTGAAGACGATCAGGCCGACCGCCGACTGGGCGAGGTAGTTGGTGAGGGCCATCCGGCCGGCCGGGGCGAGCGCCGACCGGACCACCGACGTCCGCGGGTTGTGCATGATCCGCAGCAGTGTCGCCACGTAGGCGGCGGCCAGCAGCGGCGCCGTCGAGACGCTGGCCGCGACGCCGAGAGTGTTGCCGTTGCCGCCGCCGGCCGCGTAGACGGCCGCCCCGAGCAGGCCGACCGGAAACCCGATCCACTGGATGCGGCGCAGCACCGGCTCGTTGCCCCAGGCACGGCTCAGCCACTGCCGGCGTCCGGCGACCATGCCGAGCAGGAACAGGGCCAGGGCGGTCGGGCCCTGCAGGGTGACCGCCTGGAGCACCAGCAGGGGCAGGCCGGCGAGGTGCTCGCCGATGTTCGCCGTCCAGCCGCCGAGCAGTGCCCGGGTCGCCTCCTCGCCGTTCGCCAACGCCTCGGCCTCGCCGGGCAGGAACGCCGAGCGGTCCACGAGAAGCGCGCTGGCGACCAGGCTGATCAGCACGAGCGCGTAGAGCGCGGCCGCGATGCGGAGCGCCGTACGGTCGGCCACCCTGCGCAGCAGGAGCAGTGCGAGGCACGCCACCGCGTACGTGGTGAGGACGTCGCCGCCGTACAGGAACACGGTGTGCAGGGCACCGAGGACGAAGAGGCCACCGATCCGGCGGAGCATGCGCGCCGGGAACGCCGCGCCGGCCCTGCTCGCCGCGGTCATCTGGAGGGTGAAGCTGTATCCGAAGAGGAAGGAGAAGAGCACGTAGAACTTCATGTCGACGAAGACCGAGGAGAAGGTACGGACGGCGTCGTCGAGGCCCGACGCGAAGTCGGGGTCCGTCACCAGGTTTCCCGGATAGCCGGAGGCCATGAAGGTGACGTTGACAACGAATATGCCGAGGAGGGCGAAGCCTCGAATCGCGTCGACGTCGTGGAGACGTCCGCCCGGTACCCGCGTGGTCATCACGATCTCCATCTCCGTATGAGCTACAGCGTACGAGATACAGAGTCCCTGAGATCTAGAGTGCAGGCAAGACCCCCGGGTGAAGAGCGAGGAGATTCGGACGTGGCGCAACGGAGGCTTCCGGCAGTGGTGGCCCGGATGTGGGGTCGTGAGACCAGCGCCCGGCACGGCCCCCGGCCCAGCCTCGAACTGGGCAGCATCGTCGACGCCGCGATCCGGATCGCGGACCGTGAGGGTCTGGTGGGGGTGACGATGGGCAGCGTCGCGAGCCAGCTCGGGGTGGCGGCGATGTCCCTGTACCGCTACGTCGGCAGCAAGGACGAACTACTGGTCATGATGGCCGACGCGGCAGCGCCCGAGCCGCCCGCGCTGGACGGGCGCGCCTGGCGCGACTACCTGTCCGAGTGGACGCGCGCCAACCGGGACTTCCTGCTCGCCCGACCGTGGCTGCTGGCGCTCGATCAGCGCACCCCGCCCACCGGGCCCCGGTTGCTGCGCTGGCTGGATCGCGCGCTCGCCGCGCTGGCCGGGACCGGGCTCGCCCACGGCGCACGGATCAACATCGCCACCGTGCTGAGTGGGTACGCCACCCAGCAGGCGGCCCTGGCCCACGCGCTGAGCGCCGGTCCGGCCGCCACCGACGACTCGATCGCCGGGCTGACCGAGTACGGCGAGATCCTCGGGCAGGTGCTCGACGCTGACCGCTACCCGGAGCTGACCAGGGCCGTCGGCGGGGACGCGCTGGGTGCCGCCGAGGAGTGGATCGACGACGCCGACTTCACCTTCGGGCTCGGCCTGCTGCTGGACGGCATCGAAGCGCTCGTCGCACGGCAGGTGCACGACTGAGCGCGGGCGGGCGGCAATCTCGCCAACCGGACCTGCTCGGGTGGCTTTAGCCTGTCGGCCGTCGAGAAGCCGGCGGGTGTGCCACGCCTTGACGAGCTAGGGCAGGGGTGGACACCAGGCCGCGTCGGGCAGGCCCGCCACCGCTGGCGATCCGGCGGCCAGGATCGCCGCCGCGGCGACCAGCCAGGGCCACCAGCGCCGGTTCGTGTGCAACCGCGCCAGCGCCACGCCGAAGCACAGCACGCCGGCGACGCCGGCCGCGCACGCCAGTCCCCAGAGGACCGTCCCGCTGTCGGGGCCGAACCCCCCGGTCTCCTGGCGGCATCCGCCGGGGCTGGTGATCTCGGGGCTGAACCAGAGGAGCGCCATCCCGTACGCCAGCAGCACCGGGCCGGCGACGGCCGAGCTCAGGACGGTGACCACGAGTCGCGGTCCGATGGCGGACATCGGCTCGGTGGTCCCGTCCGCCCGCTGATCGGTCATGCGGGCACTATCGCACCCCCGCCGGAACGTGGGCAGTGGCCGCGGGCCCGATCGGGTCACCCCGCCGGATGCCCCGGCTGACGGTGCGCGCCGCGAACGCCTGACCTAGCGTCGACGGGTCCGCCGGGGTGGGAAACACCGGAAGATGGCGAAACGTCGACATTGGCGCGTGGTGAACGACGGGTATCCCTAACGACGGTTCAGCGCCGATCATTGCCCGGAGATCGATGTGAGTCATTCTCACCTCCGGGTGGATCGCCCGGCACGGAGGGCGAGACGTCGGCACCGGAAGCCGGGCGTACCGAACGGCCCGACTCCGCGTCCCCGGAGGATCGCCATGCCCCGTACCGCTCTGCGTGCCCGCCTCGCGGCGCTCGCCGCCGCCACCCTGACCGCGAGCGTCCTGACGGTGATCCCGCCGTCACCGGCGCTCGCCGCCACCACCTTCACCGCCAACGACTACTGCCTGGGTCAGTGCTCCGACATCCTGCCCCCGGGACAGAACGGCAACGCCACGCTGGTTGCCATCCTGGCGCACCAGGCGCTCGGCACCCGCCCCGCGCACTCCAGCGACCAGCTCGACGAGTACGCGAACCTGGTCTACAACTACGCCGGGCTCACCGACGAGCAGATCGCCCACTTCTACAACGACGCCTCGTTCGGCGTACCGGCCGCGCAGGTCGAGAGCACCGTCTCGCCGCGCGCGGACGTGACCATCGTGCGGGACAAGGCCACCGGCGTCCCGCACGTCACCGGCACCACCCGCGGCGGCACCATGTTCGGCGCCGGCTACGCCGGGGCGCAGGACCGGCTCTGGGTGATGGACCTGCTGCGGCACGTCGGACGCGGCAACGTCAGTTCGTTCGCCGGCGGCGCGCCCGGCAACCGTGAGCTGGAGCAGAGCGTCTGGGCCAACTCGCCCTACACCGAGGCGGACCTCCAGGCCCAGGTGGAGGCGCTGCGCACCAAGGGCGTTCGGGGTCAGCAGCTCTACACCGACGTCGCCGACTACATCGCCGGCATCAACGCCTACATCGACAAGTCGATCGCCGACGACAACTACCCGGGGGAGTACGTGCTCGCCGGCGCCGGCAAGCCGAAGCACTTCACCATGACCGACCTGATCGCCACCGCCGGCGTGATCGGCGGCCTGTTCGGTGGGGGCGGCGGCAGCGAGATCCAGTCCGCTCTGGTCCGGGTGGCCGCCCGAGCCAAGTACGGCGTCACCGAGGGCGACCGGGTGTGGGCGTCGTTCCGGTCGCAGAACGACCCGGAGACCGTGCTCACCCTGCACGACGGGCAGAGCTTCCCATACGGGGCGACGCCGCCCGGCGCGACCAGCGCGGTGCTGCCCGACGCCGGGACGGTGGTCGCCGAGCCGCTCGCCTACGACGCCAGCGGCGGGGCCGCCTCCCGCACCGGCGCCAGCACCGCCACCAAGGAGCTGATCGGCGGCCTGGCCAACCTGCGCGCGCACGGCATGTCCAACGCGGTCGTGGTCTCCGGGCGGCACACCACCACCGGTAACCCGGTCGCCGTGTTCGGCCCGCAGACCGGCTACTTCGCGCCGCAGCTGCTCATGCTCCAGGAGTTGCAGGGGCCCGGCATCAGCGCACGCGGCGCGGCGTTCGCCGGGCTCAACCTCTACGTGCTGCTCGGCCGGGGCCAGGACTACGCGTGGAGCGCCACCTCCGCCTCGCAGGACCTGACCGACACGTACGCGGTGCCGCTGTGCACCACCGACGGCACCGCGCCGACGCTGCGGTCCAACCGCTACCTCTACCACGGGCAGTGCCTCGCCATGGAGGCGTTGGAGCAGCGCAACTCCTGGTCGCCCACGCTGGCCGACTCCACCCCCGCCGGCTCGTACACGTTGCGCGCGCTGCGCACCAAGTACGGGCTGGTCTCCTACCGGGGACTGGTGAACGGGCAGCCGACCGCGTTCACCAAGCTGCGCTCCACCTACCGGCACGAGGCCGACTCGGCGATCGGCTTCCAGGCGTTCAACGACCCGACGGCGATGGGCAGCGCGGCGGCCTTCCAGGCGTCCGCCGCCAGCGTCGGGTACGCGTTCAACTGGTTCTACGTCAACTCGACCGAGGCGGCGTACTACAACTCCGGCTCGAACCCGGTCCGGTCGTCGGTGACCGACCCGAACCTGCCGGCCAAGGCCGAGCCGGCGTACGAGTGGGCCGGCTGGAACCCGGACACCAACGACGCCACGTACGCCCCGACGTCGGCCCACCCCCAGTCGGTCAACCAGGACTACTACGTGAGCTGGAACAACAAGCAGGCGCGGGACTTCGGGGCGGCGGACGGCAACTTCAGTTTCGGCTCCGTACACCGGGGTCAGCTTCTCGACGGCCCGGTGCGGGCGGCGATCGCCCAGCGCAAGCTCGGCCGCGCCGACGTCGTCAAGATCATGGCGGACGCGGCGGTGACCGACCTGCGCGGCCAGCAGGTCCTCGGCGACCTGCTGCGGGTGCTCGACAGCACGCCGGTCACCGATCCGGCGCTGGCCGACGCGGTGGGCAAGCTGCGCGCCTGGCAGCAGGCGGGCGCCCGCCGGGTGGAGACGTCCCCGGGTTCGAAGGTCTACCAGCACGCCGACGCCATCCGGATCTTCGACGCGTGGTGGCCGCTGCTGGCGTCGGCCGAGTTCCGGCCCGGCCTCGGGCCGGACCTCTACGCCGCGCTGGTGGACGCCATCGAGGTCAACGAGGCGCCGTCGGGCGGCCAGAACGGCGGGCGCGACGGCACCGCGAGCTGGGCGTTGCAGGGTCAGGCGCACAAGGGTTCGTCGTTCCAGTACGGCTGGTGGGGCTACGTCGACAAGGACGTGCGCACCGTCCTCGGCGATCAGGTGGCGGGCGGACTGGGCCGCGCGTACTGCGGCAACGGCAACCTCGGCGCCTGCCGACAGTCCCTTCTGGACGCCCTCGGTCAGGCCGCCGCCGTGCCGGCCGGCACGGTCTACCCCGGCGACAAGTCCTGCGGCGCCGGTGACCAGTGGTGCGCCGACTCGATCGCGCAGTCCGGGCTCGGTGGCATCACCCACCCGGTGATCGCCTGGCAGAACCGTCCCACCTACCAGCAGGTCGTCTCGTTCCCGGCCCGGCGGGGTGACGACATCACCAACCTGGCCCAGGGGCGTCCGGCGACCGCGTCGAGCACCCAGTTCCTGACCAGCTACACGCCGGACAAGGCGGTCGACGGCAGCCTGAGCAGCCGGTGGGCCAGCAGTTACAACGACAACCAGTGGCTCCGCGTCGACCTCGGCGCGGCCCGCACCGTCAGCCGGGCGGTGCTGCGCTGGGAGTCCGCCTACGGCACCTCGTACCGGATCGAGGTCTCCGGCGACGGCAGCTCCTGGACCCCGGTGTTCACCACCACCGGCGGCAACGGCGGCGTCGACAACGTCACCTTCGCCCCGGTCACGGCCCGCTACGTGCGGGTGTACGGCGTCAAGCGGGCCACCTCGTACGGATTCTCGCTCTACGAATTCGAGCTGTACGGACGGTGACCCGCCCGGTAGGGGCCGGCGGATCCTTCGCCGGCCCCTACCGGCACGGCTCGGGTGACCGACGGCGACGAGGTTCCCGCGCACGTCGTCGAGGGTGCGGCGCGGGTTCCGGAAGTCCCCGACCCTGGCGGCGGACGACCACTGCCATGGGTGACAAACGGGTGGTGGGGGCGGCGTCCGACCGGTGGTGTGCGGACAATGGAGCGATGAGACGACAGGTTCGGCTGGGACGGTTGACCGGTGCGCGCGTGGACGGCGCGGTGGCGACGGGCGCGGCGGCCACCGGCGCGCGGGCGGCGGGGGCGGCGTCGCTCGGTGCGCTGGCCCTGGGGGCGCTGGCGGTCGGAGCGGTGGCCGTCGGGGCGCTGGTGATCGGTCGGCTGGCGATCCGCCGGGCGGTGGTGCGGGAGCTGCGCGTCGGCCGGTTGGAGATCGGCGAGCTGGTGGTGCACCACCGACCCGCTGCCGACGGCTGACAAGCGCCCGGTTGGCGTCCCCTCAGGTCGGCCCGGACGGTCATGGCGTCGAGGCCTGGCCCAGGGCAGCCTTGACGATCCGGATCGCCTCGGTGGCGTCGATGCCGACGCGGGCGATGACCGCCGCGTAGTCGCGGGCGGCGCGGCGGGCCTGTTCGAGGGAGTGCTCGCCGCCGGCCGAGACGAACGAGCCGGCCCGGCCGTGCGTCTCGATGAGCCCGGCCTCCTCCAGCTCGCGGTACGCCCGTCCGACGGTGTTCACGGCGAGACCGAGGTCGGCCGCGAGTCGGCGGATCGTCGGCAGTCGCGTGCCGACGGCGAGCGTCCGGTCCTGGATCTGCCTGGCGAGTTGGGCCCGGAGCTGTTCGTACGGCGGCGTCGGCGCGGCCGCGTCGATGACGATCATCGGACCGCCATGGCGCGCCGCGCAGTCGTCCCGACGTCCGTGGTCCGCCCCTCGATCAGGCCCAGCGCGCCGACGCCCGCCAGCACGAGCCCCAGTGCGACGGCGTTCCACCAGCCGAGCGAGTCGCCGTACAGGAAGATGGCCGGCAGCGACCACACGAGGCTCGGTGTGACGAGGTGGCGGGCGTCCTCAACCCGCATGATGACGTCGGCGGTGAGCGACGCCTCGTCCTCGGCCACCGCGGGGGTCGTCAGGATCTGACGGAGTTGCATGACGATGCCGATCGCGACACCGGTCAGGCCGATCAGGACGACTGCCGCTCCGTACCGCAGGCCGGGGTCCGGCAGGGGCAGCACGCTCACCGCGAGCAGCACCGCGCCGGTGAGCGTGGCGAC
This sequence comes from Micromonospora sp. WMMD729, assembly GCF_049315225.1. Classification (NCBI taxonomy): domain Bacteria; kingdom Bacillati; phylum Actinomycetota; class Actinomycetes; order Micromonosporales; family Micromonosporaceae; genus Micromonospora; species Micromonospora sp. WMMD729. The sequence goes on from NZ_CP186059.1 coordinate 1,667,250, forward strand.
CGCGAAGGCGGCGTGCGGCCGACCGAGCACCACCGGCCAGCCGAGCGCGACCGGATGAGCGACCCGCCGGGACAGTCGCGCGCCGGCCGCCCGGTCGACGCGACGTACCCACCCGCCGAGCAGCCACTGCCCGATCAGCAGTCCGAGCACCAGTGCCGAGAGCACCAGCAGCGGCGGCCAGGAGAACGCGTCGTGGTCGAGTCGTCCCAGCGCGTGCGTCAGTGCGGCAATGATCAGGAACGTGGCGAGCAGGACGCTGTCGACGAGCTTCGCGCGCCGCCGTACCGCCAGTCGCGCCGCGAGCAGCGGCGTGGGCTCGGCATCGGTCAGACCGTGCCGGGTGAGCCACCGTCCGGCTTCCGCGTGATCCGCCTCGCGCATGCCGCCCTCCCTCATACGTCGCAAGCATTGTCTCAACACGATGAGACATGACCTGCGGCAATGTCAACCCCGGCCGTGTGCTGATGGTGTCGACGATCCGACGGCGAAATGATTACTCCCGGTAATAATCTCGCGGCTTCGCGAGGTCGAGCTTGCCGTCAATCTGCATCATCCCGGCATCTGATGTAACGCTCCGGAAGTGGCCGATCACAAGCTGAAAGCGCGGTTCGCAGGCGCGGCGGGCGACCGAAATTCGTGCCGGATAACTGCGACCAAAATGGCCCCCTCGCACGTCTCTTAGGTGACGGATGGTCACGGCCGGCGGGCGGCCAAGGAGGGGTAAGGGACGTGGGGGACGTGCGTGGGCGGATGCGGGACGAACTGGCCCGACACGTCGCCCCGCCACTGGGTGATCTGGTCCAGCAGTCGATGGTGCAGGGTCGACGGCTGCGCCGTCGGCGTCGACTGGCGCAGTTCGGCGCGGGCGGATCGGCGTTGGTGGTGCTGCTCCTGATCGGCCTGGCGATCGGGCCCCGCCTCGGCGGTGACGCCCAGGTCGGTCAGCCCGGAACGTGGGACATCGGTGCGCCGGGTGGGGCGGTCGAGAGCCCCACGCCGTCCCCGGCGCAGACCCTCGACAGCACCCCGGGAGGCGGCTTCGAGCCGGACGAACCCCAGGCGCCGGGGGTGGGCACGTCGCCGACCCCCACGACGACGGTGATCGACACGGTGCGAATCGGTGCCGGGCCGGACGGTGAGTTGCAGACGACCACACCGCAGGCTGCCCTGGAACTGTTGACGCGGCTCCTGCCCAAGGGGACGACGAGCGGTGCGGCGAGCTTGGGCAGCGGCGGCGCGGGCCCCGGCATGCCGTTCGTCCAGATCTACCTGGATCGGGGCGACGGGCCCGGCATGGTGCGGCTCTCCATCCACCAGGACCGCCTCGGTGGCGATCCGGTACCGGGGACGGTGGAGCTGACCGAGGTGCCCGGCAACTGCATCCAGGACAAGATGATCACGGTCTACCACCGCAACGGCCTTCAGGTCGACGTGCTGATCTCCACCTGCCTGGCCTGGGCGGGCAAGGGGAACTCGCCCGCGCCGGTCGTCCTCTCGGTGGACGAGGCGATCGCGATCGCCGCCAACCCGACCTGGGGGACCAGACTGCCGGTCGAGATCGTCGCCATGGGCGCCAAGAAGTTCTCGAATCTGGCCAGGTCGGATGGCTGACGAGGACTTCGTGGAATTCGCGCAGGCGGCCGTGGGTCGCCTGCGCGACGCCGCGTTCCTGATGTGCCGCGACTGGCATCTCGCCCAGGACCTCACCCAGACCGCGCTGGCCAAGGTGTACGCCAACTGGGGGCGGGTGCGTCGGGCGGACGACCCCTACGCGTACGCCCGCAAGGTGCTGCTGCGCTGTGTGATCGATCAGCAGCGGCGTCGCTCCAGCAGCGAGTTGGCCATGTCGACGCCACCGGACCGGGGCGAGGAACATCCGGCTGAGCTGCGCATGACGTTGCTCGACGCGGTCGCCACCCTGCCGATGCGCGATCGGGCGATCGTCGTGCTGCGCTACTGGGACGACCTGAGCGTGGAGACGACCGCCGAGGTCGTGGGCGTCTCCACCGCCGTCGTCAAGAGTCAGAGCATGCGCTCGCTCAGCCGGCTGCGCGAGCTGCTCGGCGAGAGCCGTTCCGAGTTGTTCGCCGAGGAGCGCCATTGACCGGCCGCGCCTGTCCCGTGCGGGCGGGGCGGATGCCAACACGCATCGTCCGCGACGACGCGGCCCGCGGTGGCAGTCATCTGTGTGTGGGAGGTTCGGTGTCCGTATCGAGCAGCAGGGCCGGTCGAGGCCCGGTTCGCGGTCGAGGCCGAGTCCCGGCCGTGGTCGTGCCGCTGGCCCTGTCGACGTTGGTGCTGCTGGTCGCGGGGTGTCAGCGGGGGGATCCGGGCGACCGCCCCGAGGGGTCACCCGCCGTGCGCGTCGAGCCCAGCGGTCTGAGCATGCTGCTGGGAGCCGGTGACCTCGGTACGGGCTGGCATGCCGACGACGCGCGCCCCGGGCTGCCACCCTGGCCGTGGGAGCAGGACGACTGCCCCGACTACCGGAGCGCCGACTACCCCGCGAAGTCCCACCGGCGCGCTGCCGTGGAGCGCTACTACCGGCTGCCGGACGGCTCGTCGCCGGCCCACCACATCGTGGAGACGTACGAGCCCGGCTGGGCCGAGCGGAACGTCGACGACGTCCGTCAGGTCCTGCGGCGATGCGCCAGCTACCTGGTGCACGGATCGCGGGTCTCGTTCGAGTTCATCGACCCGCACTATCTGGGCGGTGCCGGTCTGCTCGTCCGGGGCCGCATCGCCCACACCGCCACCCCCACTACTACCGCTAGGTACTTCGTCATGGTGAAACGGGACGAGACGGTCTCGACGATCAGCCTGCCCGATCTGGGCAACCAGGCTGCGGTGGATTCGATCGCGGCGAAGGCGGTGGCCCGTCTTGGCTGAGCGGGGAGGTCGTAAGCTGCCACGCCGTTGGATCGTCGGCGCCGCCACCGTGTCGCTCGCCGGCATCGCGACGGCCGCGTTCGGCGCCACGCGCGTGCACGAGGGTGGCGGAGCTGACGCGTCACCCGGCCGTTCGCCGTCCGGTCCGGTCCCCACCACGCCGGCCGTCGACCTGATGAAGCCGGCGCGGGCGCGGATCGAGGCGTTCGTCGACCGGTACGACGGCCACCTCGCGGTGGCGGCGCTGGATCGACAGGGCACGGCCACGGTGACGGCCGGTGCCACGCGCTTCCAGACCGCCAGCATCGTCAAGGTCAACATTCTCGCCGCGCTTCTGCTGCGCCAGACGCCGCCCGGCAAGGCCCTGGGGTCGGAGACCAGACGGTTGGCCGAAGCCATGATCGTGTCGAGTGACAACGACGCGGCGGTGGCCCTGTGGCAGAAGATCGACCGCTCGCGCGGCCTCACCGCCGCGAACCGCACACTCGGTCTGCGCGAGACCAAGCCGAACCAGCACTGGGGAATGACCACGACCACGGCCGCCGACCAGCTCCGTCTGCTGACGGCGCTGACGTCCGCGAAGGGACCGCTGACACCGCAGGACCGTTCCTTCGTGATGGGCCTGATGAAGAAGGTGATCCCCGAGCAGCGCTGGGGCGTCACCGTCGCGCGGGAGCCGGGCAACACCTCCGTGTACGTCAAGAACGGCTGGGACACCGCGGACGTCGACGGCGGCCGCTGGATCGTCAACAGCATCGGACGGATCGTCGAGGACCGTCATGACTGGTTGATCGCCGTGCTCTCCGACCATCACGTCAGCCAGGAAGCGGGCATCAAGGTGGTGGAGAAGGCCGCGACGTTCGTCCTCAAGGAGATGCGCGCCGCCACCGCGGGCGACGGCCCCGCGCAGGAGTAGGCCGTCGCCCTGGGGCGTGTGTCACCGGTCGGGTGTGGTCGCCGGTTCAGGTGCGATCGGCGGCCAGGGGCAGCTGTGCGACCGGCACGAGTCGCCGGACGCCGCGGCTCGGGCTGGGCTGCTCGGTGCCCCGTACGGTCGCGATGTCGGCCGCGAGCGCCTCGATCTGTTGGCGGGTGACACCCGGCATGCAGATCAGGTGGCTGATGCCGCCGTCGGCGTTGGAGAGGCCGTAGCGGCGGGAGATCGGCGGTGGCGGCGTGGTGAAGTAGACCGTGAACGCGTGGACGTTGCGCCAGGCGGGCCAGCCGACGCTGGCCAGCAGGGAGTGGGCGAACCGGGCCGTCTCGCGGGCCCGCTCGGCGCGTTCGCGGTGCCCGTCCTCGCCGAGCAGTCGCAGCGCGTACCACATCTGGACCGCCAGTTGGCCGCAGCGGGAGCCGCTGATGGTGCTGTCGGTCGTGGCGGTGTAGGAGATCCGGCGTGCTGCCCGTTGCAGCGAACGGCGGGTCACCACCAGCCCGCCGGGCACGGTGGTGCCGTAGAACTTGTGGCTGGAGATGGCCACGGAGTCGACCACGCCGCCGAGATCGATGGCCACCGGCCGGTCCGGCAGCAGGGCCAACGGCACGCCGGCGAGCGCGCCGTCGACGTGCAGGTGGGCGTTGCGGATCGCCAGTTCGGACAGGGCGCGACGCACCCGGGCCGGGTCGTCCACCGCCTCGGTCACCGTGGTGCCGGCGTTCGCCACCACGATGGCCGGTCGGTCCCGACGCCGGGCCAACTCACCCCGTAGATCGTCGTAGTCGATCTCGCCGGTGACGTCGGTGCGGATGACCACCTCGGGGAGGTTGAGCATGCTGGCGGTCTTGCGGATCCAGTCATGGGTCGCCTGGCTGTAGTAGAGCACCGGGTTCGCACCCGCGAACCGGTCCCGGGCGAGCAGAATGGCCGCCTGGTTGGCCTCGGTGCCACCACTGGTCAGATATCCCCACCGATCGTCGGAGGGGGCGCGGAAGAGGTTCGCGTGCCAGTCGATGACCTCCCGTTCGTAAGCCTTGGTGTGACCGGTGTCGGGGTCGGTATCCGGATCACCGACATTGTTGATCAACAATCCGAACAGCGAGGTCACGGGTCCATAGTCGATATCCACTGCGGCCGGGAAGCCGATCGACCTGCGTGCTGACAGAGCGGCGCGTAGATGCTCGATTTCAGCGTTGAGGGAAAGGTCGTCGGGAACGCTGGTGGGGGAGGTCACGGGCTCTCCGTTGATAGGCGACTCAGCGATGAGTGGACCATGACGTCGACGTCCAGGCAACCGTCTCCGAATCGCGATCAAGCCGACTCGCGGTGCATGGTTGATCGCGGTGTGTGTGCGATGAGAGGCTGTGGTGTCGTCTTTGGAGGGACTGAACACCGTGGCGTACGACAGGCCAGGAACTCGCTCGGGTCCTTTTGCGGGGAACGCCGAGGATTGGAGAGCGGCGGCGAGTGCCGGAAGGGCGACGGCGGTCCCCTGGGACCAGCAGCCGGCCAGCCAATCGTCCCTCCCTCCGGAGCCGTCGGCGACGGTCGGCCGCCATGGTTGGGTGGCGCCCCCGAACGCGATGCCGTCTCCGGCGGTCGAGCAGCCGCCACCGATTCCCTGGCAATCCGCGCCCTCGGCGTACGCGCCGCCACCGGTGGATCCGTCGCCGGCCGCTCGTGAGTCGCCGCCCGCGCCCCCGATCAGCGATCCGGAGACGCGGCGGATCTGGGCGTCGTTGCGGTCCTCGGCGTTGAGCCGGGTCGGGCTGATGAACACGATGCACGGCCGGCACGCGTGGGCGCAGCGCCGACGCAACCCGTTGTGCCCCTACGGATTCGCCTTCCTCTACGCGATGCCGGTCGTGGGCTCCACATCGGATCGTCCGGTCTTCGAGGTGGGCGCGGCGACTCGTCTCGACAAGGCCGGCGAGGACGTGTCGTACCTGCCCAGGTTGCTGTACGACCTCGCGCAGACGGCGCGGCACTACCTCGACAACGGGGGACTGGACCCGCGTCAGCCCCCGCAGATGTGCAACCGTGTCGACGAGCGGATCACCGCCGAGTCGACGTTCATCGGGCTCGCGGTCAGCTCGCTGGACGGTCCGCTCGGCACCTGGGAGCAGACGATGCGCCGGGTGGAGGGTGAGGACCGTATTCCCGGCCGTTTCTACATCCAGCTGATGGATCCCGAGGAGACGCGGATCGTCGTCGACCGGCCCACGGATCCGTGGGAGCGACCGCTGATCCAGTCCACGACGCCGCTCCACGAGGCGTGGCGACCGTTGCAGAGCTACTCGGGGGACACTCCTATCTGGACGGGGATCGCCCAGTTGGCGACGCTGGTGCACCTCGGTGCGCAGCGGATCGCCTCAGCCAAGGGCTAGGGCCGACGGGCAGGCGGCACCACGTACGCGGCGCCGCCTGCCTCGATCCGCGACTCAGAGCGTGAGGTGACCCAGGTCCTCGTCGACCTGCCGCGTCGGGTTGGTCTCGCGCTCGCCGATGCCGGTGAGCAGGTCGGGCCGTCGGGCCCGGACGCTGATCGCCCAGAGCACGCCGACGAGCACGAAGAGGCCAACCGTCCCGGGCACCAACCAGGCGCGGTGGGAGCCGGGTGGCGTGCCGAGCGCCGCGCTGATGTTGACCAGTGTGACCAGCAGGATCACCGCGATCGCGATACCGCCGAGGGTGGGGGCGATCGCCCGCGCCCACAGCGACTCGCTGCGGCCGCCGCCACGGGCGAAGTAGCGGACGGTGGCGAGTGAGCTCACCGCCATCAACAGCATCAGACTGACCGCGGCGATGTTGCTCAGCCAGGTGAACATGGTCAACGCCTCGGCGCCGCTCACCACGAACAGCAGGATGACGATCAGGGCGGTGATCGACTGGGTGATCGAGCCACCCAGCGGCGCCCCCGACCCACCCTCGCGGATCGTGGCCAGCCGAGCGGGCAGCAAGCGGTCCTTGCCGAGAGCGAACAGGTATCGCGCCACGCTGTTGTGGAAGCTGATCATCGCCGCGAGGACGCTGCTGACCAGCAGCAGGCCGCCGAGCGCCACCAGCAGCACGCCGGCGCTACCGGCCCGGGAGCCCGAGAAGACCTCGAACGGCAGCGGCGCCGCCGGATCGCGGGCCAGGTCGACGACCCGGTCGGCGCCGACCGTCGCCACCATCGCCCAGGCGCAGAGGGCGTAGAGCAGGCCCAGGCCCAGGATCACGTAGATGATGCTGCGCGACACCGCCCGTGCCGAGCGCGCCTCCGCGCCGTACGCGGCGATGGTCTCGGTGCCGAAGAACGCGGCGAAGCCGAGCGGAAGCACCGCGAGGCCGGCCACCACCCCGGCGTCGAACAGTTGCGTCGGGTTGAGCGCCGCGAGCGTCAGTTGACCGCCCGCCGGGTGGGCCAACCCGACCAGCACGAACACCAGCAACAGCGTGACCTCGACGATCAGGATGGTCCCGAACATGGCCGTGCTGACACCGGTGCGTTGCAGACCGAACGCCGCGACGATGGCCCACGCGAGGAGCGCCCCGAGCCACCACGGTCCGCCGACCAGGCCGCTGACCACCGAACCGAGTAGTCCGTACAGCGATATCTGAATGGTGTTGTAGGCCAATAGGACGACCGGCGCGCCCGCGACTCCGACGAGTCGGGACAAGCCGGCGGCGAGGGCGGTGTAGAAGATTCCACTGGGCTGCACGTAACGGGCAATGGCGATGTACCCCGGCGCCCACAGCAGCATGACGACCGTCAACAGCAGGAAACTGGAGGCCACGGCGGTATTGCCGGTCGCCGCATAGGTGGCGACGATACCGCCGACGAGAACCGCCATCGGCGACGATGCGGTCGCCCCGAATGTCACCAACGAACTCGTTCGCAGAGTTTTGCGTGCCAGTCCCCGCTCGGCGGACACCGTCAGGGGGGTCACCGAAGGCGTGACCATAACTGAACCTCCCCAGGTTCTTAGGCGATAGGTCAGGGACGGGACTCGATGACCTTACAGGTGATCTCGTCGTTACTGGGAGCAGCGGTCCGCAGAATTTGAGCGCCCCGGGAAGCGGGGTGGTGATTCGGGAGACGGCACCGCAGGTCCTGAGTGGACATCCAGCTGCGCTGATCCGTAACCGCCCCGGTGGAGGGATGCGGAATCACCCCGCGGAGGGAGGCCGGACACCCGCGACCGGTGCGATGGTCGGGTCACGGCCGGCGGTGTGCCGGGACGGACGAGGCGTCGCGGGTGTGGGTGGTGGGGTGACGATGACGAAGCAGGCTGTCCGGGCGGCCCGGATGTTCGACGGCGAGCGGCTCACCGATGGTGGGGTGCTGGTCCTCATCGAGGACGGGCGGATCGCGGACGTACGGCGGGGTTGGGCCGACGCGCCGGAGGGCTGGTCGGTGCGGGAGGCGCCGGACGGCACCCTGCTGCCCGGCCTGGTCGACGCACACGTGCACCTCTGCGCCGACGCCGGCCCCGACGCGCTCGGTCGACTCGCCGAGCGCGCCGAGGCGGAGCTCGAGGCGGTCATCGAGGCGTCACTGCGCGCGCACCTGGCGGCCGGCGTCACCACCGTACGGGACCTGGGCGATCGACGTGACGCGGTGCTCCGCTGGCGGGCTCGGGGAGTGCGCGACGATCTGCCGACGGTGGTGGGATCGGGCACGCCCATCACCAGCGTCGGCGGACACTGCGGGGCGCTGGGGGGCGAGGCGAGCGGTGTCGACGGTGTGCGGGAGGCCGTGCGGCTGCGGGCGGCGGTCGGCGCGGACCTGATCAAGATAATGGCCAGCGGTGGGGTCTTCACCCCGGGCACGGACACCAGCGGGGTGCAGTTCACCGATCAGGAGATGACCGCCGCCGTCGAGCAGGCGCACGAACTGGACCTGCCGGTGACCGCGCACGCGCACGCCCTGAGTGCGGTCGAGCAGGCGCTGCGCGTCGGTGTGGACGGCGTCGAGCACTGCACCTGCGTGACCCCGGCCGGGGCCCGCGTACCCGACGAACTCGCGGACCGGCTGGCCGCGTCCGGACCGGCGGTCTGCGCCACGCTCGGCACCGATCCGGCCGTGGTCACGCCGCCGGAGGTGGTGGCGATGGCCGAGCGCGCCGGGCTCAGCGCCGCCGCGCTGCGGGCCGGCGCTGCCACCCTGTACCGGGCCGGGGTCCGTCTGGTGGCCGGTTCGGACGCGGGCCTCGGCCCCGCGAAACCGCACGGTATCCTGCCGGAGACCCTCGTCGAGTACGTGACCTGCGGCATTCCCGCCACCGCCGCCCTCACCGCGGCCACCGTGGTCGGCGCCGAGGTGTGTGGCGTGGGCGGCGTGAAGGGCCGCGTCCGGCCCGGATTCGCGGCCGACCTGTTGGTCGTCGACGGCGATCCGACGAGCGACATCCGGGTGCTGCGCCAGCCGCTCGCCGTGTACCGCGCAGGTGTTCGGGTGGGCTGACGTCAGGGGCGGGTCACCGGTGCCGGCGGGCCATCCACTGCCAGAGGTGCGTGCCGTGGTGGCTGGGGTCGTTGCGGGCCACGTAGATCCAGGACCAGTGGCCGGGGAACTGGTAGCCGTTCCAGACGACGTGGTCGTACAGGGTGACCAGCGAGCCGCGGATGAGGTCGTGGGCGTGGACCGTGTTGCTCTCGGGCGGCACGGTGTCGTCGTCGAGCGAGGTGACCAGCCAGGTGGGCGTCCGGATCGCCGCCAGCTCCGCGTCGGTGATCAGCGGCGGCCCCTCCCCGCCGAGCGGCTCGACGACGCCGCAGATCGGCACCGACGCGGCGAACAGGTCGGGATACGCGACGGTCATCTTCAGCGACATGTAGCCGCCGTTGCTGCAACCGACGACGTGGATCCGGTCGGGGTCGACGCGTTCACGCCGGACGAGGTCCTGGACGATCTCGCGGATCAGCGGGGCGAACCGGGGCCCGTCCTCCATCCAGTAGGAGGTGCTCTGCGGCGCCACGACGTACGCGCCGGAGAAGATGCGCTGTGCCTCCGGGGTGGCGAAACCCAGCGCGCCACGGTTGGCGCGCAGCGTGGTCTCGTTGTCGTAGTAGTCGTCGGGCAGTGAGGCGCCCTCGCCGGCGCCGTGCAGCCAGAGGATCAGCGGCCGCCGGCCGTGCCGGGGCGGACGCTCCGGGGAGTACAGCCGGTACTTCATCCCCGACGCCGAGACGTGGTGGGTGAAGGCGTCCACCTCGGGGTTCGACAGTCGTCCCTGCACGAAGCGCGTGATGGTGAGCGGTGCGCCGTGGCGGCGGACGAGCGGGGTGTTCTGCGTGATGGTGTAGACGAGGTCCAGCCGGACGTTGCGGCCCCTGCTCAGGATGTAGCCGAGGGTGCCGCCGCCGGGTTGACCCTCGGCGTGGCTCAGCTCCAGCACGATGTTCCCGTGCCGGTCCAGTCGGGCCGCGGTCACCGTGCGGTCCAGGTCGTACTCGCTGAAGATCAGGTCGCCGGGGGCGATCGGGATCGGGCTGGTGGCCTTGGCGTGCACGGTGAACGTGCCGGGGGTGAGCCCGGCGGGATCGATCGGGCCCAACCGACGGGTGTCGAGGGTGACCGAGGTGACCTGCTCACCGCCGTCGAGCGTCCGCGCGTCGAGGGTGAAGCCCACGCCGGTCTCGTGGTGACGGTCGTCGGCCTGGGCGGCGACGCCCGGCAGGGTGAGACCGAGAGCGGCGCCGGCGCCACCGGCCAGCACGGTACGGCGAGTGACAGGCGTGGACATACGGCCCCCCGTTTGTAGACAAACGTCGATGGCACCCCACCGTAACGGCGCGGAAATCCACTGGCAACCGGTGCCGCCACCCGCCGGTCAGGGCGCCCCGGGTCGTGACTCCACCCGGAGGGCGCCCCGATCGGGTCAGTGCGGAACGGTCAGCTCAGGCGCTCGAACACCGAGAACGGGTAGACCCAGGCCTGGGTGAAGATCAGCCCCAGTCGGTGCAGGTACCGCTGGCAGGTGTTCGGCTGCGCGGGGTTGGTGCAGAAGGTCACCCACAGCTCGGAGTACCCGTCCTTCTCGGTCGGGCTGTGGGCGTACACCTCGTCCCGCGTCACGAACTGCATCGAGGTCAGTCGGGGGTCCTGCACGTCGTTGGGGAAGGACAGGGACGTGTCCAGGCCGTACAGCACGATCTCGTTGGCGAACACGCAGACGCTCGCCTGGAAGTACAGCTCGTAGATGGTGGTGTAGGTGGCGGTCTCGTAGACCTGCTCGGAGACCTCCTCCCGATAGCAGGGGGTGCCCGGCGGGAAGACCGCCGGCGGGGGGATCTGAATCACGTTGGTCCCGACGCCGCCGATGGCGCGGGCCGCCTTGTGTGTCGAGGCCGCGGCGAGGCCGCCGTCGACGCAGGCCGTCTTCGTCGTGCAGACGGCCGGGCCGGGCGTCGCCGCCGACGCGGCCGCCGCCGGAACCGCGAGCGTCGCCGCGAGCACGGTCAGGGCCAGGATCAGAGGCTTGAGATGTACGGACACATGACCTCCATCGATCGGATCGGTGCGCTCTGCGCAGGAGCAGGATCGCGGATCGGATCGGGCTCTGGCCGGGATTCCGTACACCGCCGTACACTGACGAACGTCTATTGTCGACGGTGGGGGGCTGGGCACTGGATGCCGCGGGGGCGCAGACGTCTGACGACCTCGCCGGCCTGTTGCGGGCGTTGCGACGCAGGCACGCACGCCAACGGGGCGACGGCGAGCTGACCTATCGGGAGCTGGCCGCCCGCACCGGATGGTCGCACACCGCCATCGCGGAGTACCTGACCGGCAAGACGCTGCCGCCCACCGACCGACTCGACGCCCTGGTCCGGCTCCTCGGCGCCACGCCGGCCGAGCAGGGCGCGTTGGCCACCGCCCGGGACCGCATCGAGGAGAGCCGCCGCCGGGCGCCGCGCACGCCGGGCCGGCTGGTACCCCGGCAACTACCCGCCGACGTGGCCAGCCTCGCCGGCCGCGACGAGGAGGTGGCCATCCTCGACAAGCTGGCCGCCGCGCCCACCTCCGTCGTGGTGGCCGCCATCTCGGGCACGGCCGGTGTGGGCAAGACGGCGCTGGCCGTGCACTGGGCACATCGTGTCGCCGATCGCTTCGACGACGGTCAGCTCTACGTCAACCTGCGCGGCTTCGACCCGCGCGGGCAGGCGGTGAGCCCGGCGAAGGCGCTGCACGGCTTCCTGGACGCGCTCGGCGTTCCGGCCACCCGGGTGCCCGCCGACCTCGACGCCCAGGCCGCCCTGTACCGCAGCGCGCTGGCCGGCAAGCGGATCCTCGTCGTGCTGGACAACGCCCGGGACGCCGAACAGGTCCGCCCGCTGCTGCCCGGCACGCCCACCACCATGGTCCTGGTGACCAGCCGCAGCCAGCTCACCTCGCTGGTCAGCCTGGACGGCGCGTACCCGCTCCCGCTCGGTCTGCTCAGCCGCGACGCGGCCGCTCACCTGCTCACCAATCGGCTCGGTGTGGAACGGGTGGCCGCCGAGCCGGAAGCCGCCGAGGCGATCATCACCGCGTGCGCCCGGCTGCCGCTGGCGTTGAGCATCGCCGCCGCGCGGGTCCAGCAGTCCGGCTTTCCGCTGGCCACCCTCGCGGCCGAACTGGGCACGGCCGGTCGACGGTTCGGCGTACTGGACGCGGGTGACGCGGTCGGTGAGGTGCGGGCGGTGTTCTCCTGGTCGTACACCTCGCTCGACGCGCCGACCGCCCGGCTGTTCCGGCTCGTGGGCCTGCACCCCGGCCCGGACATCACGGTGGCCGCCGCGGCCAGCCTGGCCGGTCGGCCGGTGGACGACACCCTCCGGCTGCTGATCGAACTGACCCGCGCGAACCTGCTGGCCGAGTACCGGCCCGGCCGGTTCACCGCGCACGACCTCCTGCGTGCGTACGCCGCAGAACTGAGCGACGGCACCGATCCCGTGTCCGACCGCAGGGCCGCCACGATCCGCCTCCTCGACCACTACACCCACACCACCCACGCCGCCGACGCCCTGTTGCGCCCGCACAGCGACCCGGTCGACCACCTGATGGCCCCGGCGGCGGCCGGCGTGCGCCCGGAGCGGCCCACCTCGCACGCGGAGGCGCTGCAGTGGTTGACCGCCGAACACCCGGTCCTGCTCGCCGCCCAACGCCTGGCCGCGAGCACCGGCCTCGACGCACACACCTGGAGGCTGGGGCGGGCCCTGGACACGTTCCTGGACCGGCAGGGGCACTGGCACGACCGCGTCGAAACCTGCCGGGCGGCCCTGCTCGCCGCCGAACGGCTCGGCGACCCGGTCGCCCAGGCGGTCGCGCACCGCTTCCTCGCCGGTGCCCACACCGTGGTCAACCAGTACGCCGACGCCCACGGCCACCTCGAACGCGCCCTCGACCTGTACGTCGCCGGCGGTGACACCGAGGGCGAGGCGCGTACGCACCAGAACCTCGCCTCGCTGTGGGACCGGCAGGGCGAGCCTCGCAAGGCCCTGGCGCACTCGCAGCGGACCCTCGCCCTGGCCCGGGCCGCCGGCCACCGCAGGGCCCAGGCCGACGCCCTCAACGCCGTCGGTTGGTGCCACGCCCAACTCGGCGACCATCTCGCCGCGCTGACCTACTGCGAGCAGGCACTCGACCTGCTCCGGCAGCTCGACGACCGGGCGGGGGAGGCCGCCACCTGGGACAGCCTCGGTTACGCACACCACCACCTCGGGCAGTTCGGTCGCGCGGTGGAGTGTTACGAACGCACGCTCGACCTGGCCCGGGAGCTCGGCGACCGCTGGGGCGAGGCGGACACCCTCAGCCGGCTGGGGGACACCCGCCTCGCACTCGGCGACGCCGTCGCCGCCCGCGCCGACTGGCAGCGGGCAGTTGACATCTTCACCGCCCTGGACCACCCGGACGCCGAGGCCGTGCGCGCCAAACTCCGGCTCCCGTGAGGACGCACCGCGGGCCACCTGGTGCCCGGCGGTCGTACGTTCCGACGATCTGCGGTCGCACCACCGTTCGTACCATGAATGCCATGCATCCCCGCCTGCACGCGGTGTTGGGCGAACCTCCGGTCGCACCCGTTCCGTCGCGGGTGTGGCGTGACTGGGCGCTGGTCGCGGTGCTCGCACCGGCGATCGTGGCCGAGGGGGTACTCCGCGCCGACCTGCCGTGGCGGACCGGCTGCGTGGTGATCGCCCTGGCGCTGCTGCCCACCCTGCTGTGGCGGCGCGCGGCGCCGCTGGCGATGGTGGCGATCGGCTTCGGCTGCGCGACGGTCGCGCCGTTCGTGCTGCCCGGTGATCCCTGTCGGCTGATCACGGCGAGCTTCCTGGTTCTGCTGACCTACGCGCTGTTCCGGTGGGGGTCCGGCCGCGCTGCCGTGATCGGTTCGCTCTTCGTGCTGGCCAAGGTGATCGCCGGCGGTGTTTTCGGATCGAACGACGGCGGCGAGCTGGTGGCCGGCTTCGCGGTGATGGTCGCCGCCGCCACGCTGGGCGTCGCCATCCGCTTCCGGGCCGCCGCCCGGCAACGGGAACTCGACCGGGTGAAGCTGCTGGAGCGCGAACGGCTCGCCCGCGACCTGCATGACACGGTGGCCCACCACGTCTCGGCCATGGCGATCCGCGCGCAGGCTGGCATCGCCGCCTCGGTGCGCCAACCGGATGCCGCCGTCGAGGCGCTGCGCACCATCGAGGCCGAGGCGTCCCGCGCGCTCGCCGAGATGCGCGCGATGGTCCGCGTCCTGCGTCGGGGTGAGCCCGCCGACCTGGTGCCCAACCCGCGGGCCACGGACATCGGGCGGCTCGCCGGCCGGTTCCGCACCGGGCCGACCGTCGACGTCGACCTGCGCGGCGATCTCGGTGGCCTGCCGCCCGCGCTCGGCGCCGCGCTCTACCGCCTGGCGCAGGAGTCCGTCACCAACGCCCGCCGGCACGCGCGGCACGCCACCCGTATCGAGGTCAGCGTGGCGGCCGACGACACCGCCGTACGCCTGCGGGTCACCGACGACGGCGAGGCCGGCGCGGCCCGACCGGCCGGCCCGCCGGGCTTCGGGCTGATGGGCATGCGGGAGCGAGCGGACCTGCTCGGCGGCACCTGTGAGGCGGGCCCCAACCCCGACCGCGGGTGGACCGTCACGGCCGTGCTGCCCCGGGCGGGGGTCGGCGCGTGACGGTTCGCGTGCTCGTGGCGGACGACCAGGAGATCGTCCGTACCGGCCTCACCATCATCCTGAACACCCAGCCCGGCATCGAGGTCGTCGGCGGGGCCAGCGATGGCCGTCAGGCGGTCGAGATGGCCCGCCGGCTCCGCCCGGACGTGTGCCTGTTCGACATCCGGATGCCGCGCATGGACGGCATCGAGGCGACCCGGGCGCTCGCCGGTCCGACGGTCCCGGATCCGCTCGCGGTGGTCGTCATCACGACCTTCGACCTCGACGAGTACGTCTACGCGGCGCTGCGGGCCGGTGCCCGCGGCTTCCTGCTCAAGGAGGCAGGCCCCGACCTGCTCAGCCAGGCTGTGCACGCCGCCGCCAACGGCGACGCGCTGATCGCGCCGAGCGTCACCACCCGGCTGCTGAAGGCGTTCGCCGGGGCGGGGCCCGCCGCGCCGCGCCGGCAGCCGGTCGAGGCGCTCACCGACCGGGAGGAGCAGGTGCTGGTCGCCGTCGCCCGGGGGCGTACCAACCGGGAGATCGCCGAGGAGCTCCACATCACGCTGAGCACGGTCAAGTCACACCTCACGAGCCTGATGACCAAGTTGGGCGTGCGGAACCGGGTCGAGGTCGCGATGTGGGCGTACGAGACCGACCGCGCCCGGCCGTAGGTACGACGACGGCGTCGGACCATGGGCCGAACGGATCGCGGCCCATCTGCCGATGAGCGCGGGTAGGTGCGGCGACCACCATCGACGGCATGACGGTGCGCGAGTGGCGGCTACCCGCCGCGTTGATCCTGTTGGGGCTCATACCGATGCTCGCCGGTACGGTGCGGCTCACCGAGCTGAGCACCGGCCCCGAGGTCACCGAGGCCAATGCCCGCTTCGTGGCCGACCCGCTGCCGGTGGTGCTGCACATCGTCGGCGCGGTGGTCTACATCATCCTGGGCGCGTTCCAGTTCGTACCCCGGCTGCGCCGCCACGGCTGGCACCGTCGGGTCGGCCGACTGCTTGTCCCCTGTGGACTGACCGTCGCGTTCAGCGGCGTGTGGATGGCCTTCGCGTACGACCTGCCGGCCCAGGACAACGACGTGCTCGCCGGTATGCGGCTCGTCTTCGGCTCGATCATGGCCGGCTCGATCCTGCTCGGCCTGGCCGCCGCACTCCGCCGGGACATCCCCCGGCATCGCCGGTGGATGGTCCGGGGCTACGCGATCGGCCTCGGCGCCGGCACGCAGGCGTTCACCCACGCGCCGTACGTCCTGGCGACCGGCGGGCAGCCCGACGGTAACGTCCGGGCTGCCCTGGTGGTCGCCGGTTGGTTGATCAACCTTGCGGTGGCGGAGTGGTACCTGCGGCGGCCGGCCGGCCTGGGCTGACGCGCCCGCCTCAGCGGCCCTGGAGGCGCTTCACGTTGTCGCCGAAGGTCCACCCCTTCGACCCGTCCCAGTTCGCCGACCAGGTCATCAGGCCCTTGAGGCCGGGCACGGAGTTCCACGCCTGCGTGACCAGCGACGTCGACAGGTAACCCCCGCCCGCCCCGACCTGCGCGGGAAGGCCGGGGACCTGCTTGTCGTACGGCACCCGGATGGTGGTGCCCTGGATGGTGAGGCCGTTGTTCAGGCACTGCGTCTGCACGGTGAAGCCCTGCACCGTGCCGGCCGGGTAGGAGTCGCCGTTGCAGCCGTACATGCTGCCGTTGTAGTACTGCATGTTGAGCCACCAGAGCCGGCCGTTGTCGACGTACTTCTTGATGATCGGCAGGTACGAGCCCCAGATCGAGCCGTAGGTGACGCTGCCGCCGGTGACGTACGCCGTCTCCGGCGCCATGGTGAGGCCGAAGTTGGCCGGCATCCGGGCCAGCACGCCGTCGATGATCCGGATCAGGTTCGCCTGTGACGTCGACAGGGTGTTGATGTTGCCGCTGCCGGTGAGGCCGGTCTCGATGTCGATGTCGATGCCGTCGAAGTGGTAGGCCGTCAGGATCGGCACGATCGTCGCGACGAACCGGTCGGCGACCGCCGTGGAGCTCAGGTCGATGCCGGCGGCGGCACCGCCGATCGACATCAGGATGGTGGCGCCGGCAGCCTTGGCCTGGCACATCTCGGTCGGGGTCGGGACCTTCACGCCGGCGTCCATGCCGTTCTCCCAGAGCACCGTGCCGTCCGCGCGGATCACCGGGAAGGCCGCGTTGATCACGTTGTAGCCGTGCTGCGGGAGTCGGCTGTCGGTGATCGGGATCCAGCCGAGCCCGGGGTGCACGCCGTTGGACGCGCCGTCCCAGTTCTCCCAGTAGCCCTGCAACACCTTGCCGGTCGGCCGTGACTTCACCGCGCAGGTCCCGCCGGTCGGCGGCGGCGTGGTGGGGGGAGCGGTGGTCGGCGGCGCGGTGGTCGGTGGTGCTGTGGTGGGCGGCGCGGTCGTCGGCGGTGCCGTGGTGGGCGGGGGAGTGCTGCCGGAGCAGGCCCCCAGGTCACGCCAGAGCGACGGGGTCGAGGCGGGGTTCCAGCCGGCGCCCGGGTACGCGGTGTGGGTGACCAGCGCCTGGTAGAGCCGGCCGCCGTAGGTGACCTGGGTGCCCACCTGGTAGGTGGTGCCCTCGGCCCAGGCGGGTGCGGTGCAGGCGACCAGCGCGACGGCGTTGGTCGAGGGCACGGCGGCCATGCTGCTGGGGACGAAGGCGACGGCGGCCGTGACGGACATCGCCGCCCCGGCCAACACTGCGACGATGCGACGGCTTCTCATGGCTCACTCCCCAGGCTTCGACGACCCGCGACCTCCACATATTGACGTTCGTGACGTTTAATATCAAGGGTTGTTTACAGATAGCTCGTGGGATGCCGGACTGTCCTGCCCGGATGGCGGTATCCGGGTCCTCCTCGACGTCAGACGGAGACCCAGCAGTACACCCGTTCGCGGCGGGCCGCGGCGGACCGTGCCAGCGCCGCCAGTTCGACCAGGATCTCCGCCAGGTCGGACGGCTCGCACTGCCCCCGGATCTCCTCGACCTGCGACCAGGGCACCGCCACCCGACGCAGGTCGGTCTCGGACGACTCGGCCAGCGCCGCCTGCACCTCGTCGGTCAACGCGATCACGAGCTGGCCGCCGTCGTCACGGCCGGCGACGATGTGACTCCACCTCGGGTTCTCCGTCACCGTGTCGTAGTCGAGGCCGCGCAGCAGGCCCTCCAGCTTTCCGATCAACACGGAGGGCTCAAGACCCTTCAACTCGAGCACGTCGAGTTCGGGGTCGGTGACGGCGCGCGGGCCGCCGAGGACGTCGATCACGGCGGCGGCGGCGTCATCGGAGGCGGCCGGGAAGTAGTCACAGAGGATTCCCACCGCACGATCCTGGCAGGGGCGTCCGGTCGCCGCTGTCCCTGTCGGGATCGATGCGCCGCGGCAGGCCGCCAGGGCGGATGCCGGGGCATCCGTCCGCACCGGTGGCGGGTCAGCAGGTACGCGGCTGCCAGGTCACCTTCGTCACGTACAGCGGAACGTAGAAGTTCCCGTCGCCGGGGCGCGCGCACTCCGTGCCGGTGTAGATCTGGCCGAGGTACGTGTAGGACCAGGTGATCTCGGCGTTCCGGGAGGTGTGGTTGTAATAGTTGAAGACCGGGACGCTGCCCGACCACTCGGTGGTGGTCACCAGCGACGGAGGCGCCGTCGGGCCCTCGGCCGGGTGGTCCCAGTTGGGCCACGCGCAGAACGCGCCCTGCGGGCAGTTCCCGGGTCCCCAGACGCCGGAGGCCGCGGCGGGAGCGGCGGGGACGGTGGCCAGGACGCCTGCGACGGACGCGGCAACGGCGATGGATTTCCAGTGCACGGCTGACCCCTTTGATAGACGAATATCAATAGCGTTTTAAGCTACCGGTGGAAATTTGCGTCGTCAATGACTGGGGCTGAGTCGGCTCCGGAACCGGAAGCGCCGGGCCCGGCCCGTCACGGCGCGTCCGTCGGCGAATGTTCTCGCCGACGGAAGCGCCGTGCGGGTGGAGCTACGGCTTGCGGGCGAGCAGCCCGACGAAGGTGTGATAGGTGTCGGTCTGCTGCGGCGCGGACGCGCCCGGCTCCGGGCGCCACTCGGCCAGCGGCACCAGCCCCGGCTCCAGCACCTCCAGCCCGTCGACGAACGAGAGGATCTCCTCGTCCGTCCGCCAGCGACCGGTGCCCAGCGACTCGTTGAAGACCCGCTCCACCTCGCGTGCCTTGCGGGAGCCCTCCGGGTCCCGCTCACCCGGGTCGCGGAAGTGCGAGATCGCCACGTAGCTGCCCGAGGGCAGTGCGTCGATCAGCTCCGCCGCCACCGCGCGCGGATCCTCGTCGTCGCCCAGGTGGTGCAGGATCGCGAAGAGGAGCAGCCCGACCGGTCGGTCGAAGTCGAGGAACCGTTGTACGTCCGGGTGGTGCAGGATCTCCTGCGGCGTCCGGACGTCCGCCTGGATGACCGTCGCGGTGCCGTCCGCGGCGAGCAGTGCCCGGCCGTGCGTCAGGACGATCGGGTCGTTGTCGACGTAGACCACCTGAGCCTTCGGGTTCTGCTCGGTGGCGACCTCGTGCACGTTGCCCTGGGTGGGCAGCCCGGACCCGATGTCGAGGAACTGGTCGATGCCGGCCTCGGAGACGAGGAAACGGATCACCCGGCGCAGGAACGCCCGGTTCGCCTGACCGGCCGCCGGCCCGTCCGGGGTGATGCGCAGGGCGTGCTGGGCGACCTGCCGATCGGCCTCGAAGTTGTCCTTGCCGCCCAGGAAGAAGTCATAGACCCGGGCCACGCTGGGAACGCGGGGGTCGATGCCCGGGGGTGCCGCCTTGTCGCGGGTCACAGGCGTCTCCATTCGATGCGAATCAGCGCAGGCTGAGGACTGTGGACGGTGCCGGCGTTGCGGCGAGTGTAGCGATCGGACGGGCGGAATTCCGCCCCGGCTGGTATCGCTCCCAGTGAATCGTCTCCGCACCAGGGCACTCGTCGGGTGGCGCACCGATCGGGCGGCGACCGAGTAATGAGACGCGTTGGCGATCATCGATATGCTGGCCGCATCGTCGAGGTATGACAGGCGTCGCGTCGTCCTCGCTGTTCCGCCGGCTGGGGCCGGGTCTGCTGGCCGCTGCCATGCTCTCGACGGCGGTGGTCGCGACGGCTCCGGGCACCGCGCCGGCGGCCGACGCCGGCACCGTCGCCCCCGCCGGGTATCCCGGGGTCGCCCCGGCGCCGGGCCGGGCCGCGCCGCCCGCCGCCGATCCGACCGGCACCCCGCCGCCACCGACTCCTCCGCCCGGCACGCCGGGCACTTCGCCCTTCCCGCCGACCCCGCCCACGAACCTGACCGCGAGCGAGGTACGGACCGGGTCGGTCACCCTCACCTGGACGGCCGCCAAGCCCGGCTGCTGCGCCATCGTCGGGTACGACATCACGTACTACCAGGCGTTCGACGACGTCATCTACAGCGCCAGCGTGGGCGCGGTCACCAGCACCACGATCACCTCGTACATCGGGCCGGGCCGGCAGTACTTGTTCCGGGTGGCCGCCCGGGACACCCTCGGGCACCTGTCGGCCTCCACCGACACGCTGACCGTGGTCACGCCGGTGACCGACACCGGCCCGGACACCAGCCCGCCGAGCGCCCCGCAGAATCTGACCGTGGGGGAGGTGACCGCCTCGACGGCGACGCTGTCCTGGTCGCCGTCGACCGACAACGTCGGCGTCCTGGGGTACAACGTCTACCGGTTCGACGGCTGGTTCAGCTCGACGCTGGTCGCCACCGTGCCGGGGACGACGTACACGACGTCGTTGCCCGCGACCACGCCGCTGCGGACCCTCTACTACGTACGGGCCCGGGACGCGGCGGGCAACGTGTCGATCGCGTCCAACACGGTCACCCTGCCCACGACGTCCACGCCGTCGCCCCCGCCACCCTCGACCTGCCGGGTGACCTACCGCAACCAGTCCGAGTGGGCGGGCGGGTTCGTGGCGACGGTGACGGTGCAGAATCTCGGTTCCGCGCCGGTCGACGGCTGGATCGTCACCTTCGCGTTCCCAGGGGACCAGGCGGTGGCTTCCGCGTGGAACGCCACGGTCGGCCAGACCGGCACCGCCGTGACCGCCCGGAACGTCGACTGGAACCGCGTCCTGGCACCGAACGGCACCGCGACCTTCGGCGTCCAGGGGCGGTGGAGCGCCAGCGACGCGCCACCGACCGCCTTCGCGCTGAACGGCGCCGTGTGCACCACGGGCTGAGCGCGTCCCTCTGCCAAGGAGTCTCGTGAACACCACCCACCGCCGCCGGACCCTGGCCGGGGCTGCCCTGGCCGGCGTCCTCGTCGCCACCACCCTCAGCGGCCCGACCGCGCCCGTCTCCGCCGCGAACACGCTCAGCATGCGGGGCGCCGACGTGTCCTCGTTGCAGCGCAGTCTGGATCTGGGCGCCCGGTACTACGACGCCGGCGGGGTCGCCCGTGACCCCCTGGACATTTTGAAGTCCGTCGGCGTGAACTACGTCCGACTGCGCGTCTGGAACAACCCGGTCAGCGGCTACAACAACAAGAGCAAGGTGTTGGTACAGGCTCGGGCGGCCAAGGCGAAGGGCCTCAAGGTGCTCGTCGACTTCCACTACTCCGACACCTGGGCCGACCCCGGCAAGCAGTACAAGCCGGCCGCCTGGGCCGGGCACAGCCTGGCCCAGTTGGGCACCGACGTGTACGCGTTCACCTACGACGTCTGCGCCAGCCTACGGGGGCAGGGCACCCTGCCGGACAGCGTCCAGATCGGCAACGAGATCAACGTCGGGATGCTGTGGAACGAGGGCAAGGTCGTCAACAACGACTTCGGCCCGCTGGCCGGCCTGCTGAAGCGGGGCTACAACGCGACCAAGGCGTGCGGCGGCGGCATCCCGGTGATGATCCATACCGCGAACGCCGACAGCAACGCCAACGCCAGGTGGTTCTACGACGGCATCCGCGCGCAGGGCGTGCAGTGGGACATCACGGCCCTGTCCTACTACTGCATGTGGCACGGCAGCCTGGCGAACCTCTACAACAACATCGTCGACCTGCGGAACCGCTACGGGAAGCCGGTGGTCATCGCGGAGACCGCGTACCCGTTCACCCGCGGCAACGCGGACAGCGAGCCGAACGCGATCGGCGACGCGACCTGCGACGGCATCGGCGCGACCTGGTCCGGGCAGGCCCAGGAGTTCGACTGGGTGCAGAACACCGCCCGTAACGCCGGGGCCATCGGTGTCTTCTACTGGGAACCGACCTGGTACGCCGTCAACGGCAACGGCTGGGACCCGGCCAACATCAACGGCACCGGAAACCAGTGGGACAACATGGCTGTCTTCGACTGGTTCGGGCGGGTGAACCCGAACGTACGCTGGACGCCCTGACCTTGCGGGACGCGCCCCCGCCCATCGTCGTCGCGGCGATGAGCGGGGGCGCTGTCGGGTGGACCGTCAGACGGGTGTACGGGACCACTGCTGGTTGGCGCCGCTGTTGCACGTGTACTGCTTGAGGACAACGCCGTCCGCGGTCGACGAGGCCGGCACGTCGACGCACTTGCCGCTGTGGCGGGCCCGGAGCTGGAAGTAACCGCCGTTGGTGACCATCTGGAACTGCTGGTTGGTGCCGCTGCCGCAGGTGTACTGGATGAGTTCGGCGCCGTCGGCGGTGGAGGCGCTCGTCACGTCCAGGCACTTCCCGCTGTTGCGGCTGATGATCCGCCAGTAGCCGCTGCCGGCGTCCTGGAACTGCCACTGCTGCCAGGCGTTGCCGCCGTACGTGTACTGGCCGACGCGGGCGCCGTTGCTCGTGTTCGGTGACTGGACGTCCATCGCCTTGCCACTGTGCCGCACGTCGATCCGGTAGAAGGTTCCGGTGTTCGGGGGAGGCGTCGTGGGGTCGCCGCCGCCGATGGTGTCGCCCCAGCCGTAGCGGATCCGGTCCGCCCCGGAGTTGTTGCGGACGGTGAGGTTGAGGTCGGTGCCGCCGCCGCTGAGCGAGTACATCGAGTACCAGTCGTAGCCGATGCTGCCGGGCTTGCCGCCGAGGGCGGGCCAGTAGGTGCCACCCATCTGATTGTCCCGCATGACCTGGGCCATTGCCCGGATGTAGCGCACGAAGTTGTCGGTGCTGTTCGGGTCGGCGTAGTTGCGGCCGTCGTTCATGGGCGCGCCGAACTCGGTGGCGACCGCCCGGGAGGCGCAGTTGCCCAGGCGTGCCTGGATGTGGCCGCGGAAGGCGTCGTAGGTCATCGCGCCGTAGAAGAAGGCGTAGTAGTGGAAGGAGAGCAGCGTCGCGTTGAAGCGGCTGTCGTTGCAGATGTCGCGCAGGTCCTGGCTGAAGCCGGTGCCACCGATGAGCACCCGGCCGGGCGGGGCCGAGTAGTGGTAGCTGAGCCAGTTGGCCGCGACGTTGCGCCACTCCGCCGAGCTGTAGCCGTGCGGCTCGTTCATCGGCTCGAAGTAGACGTTGGGGTTCGAGCCGTAGGTGTTGGTCACCGTGGACCACATGGCGTTCCACGCGGCGAGGTTCGTGATCCTGCCGCCGGAGGCGGCGCCGTCCTCCCAGTAGGCGAGGATCACCTTGAAGCCGCGGGCGGTGGCCGCGTCGATGGCACCGCGGTACGCCTCCCACCAGCCCGTCCCGACCGTGTGCGTGTTGATGGGCAGCCGCACGGTGTTCACGCCCAGGGTGGACGCCATGTCGTCGTAGAGGGCGTTCGCCTTGGCGCGCACGGTCGCGTTGCTGTCGGACATGCTCAGGCCCTGGACCACGAGGGGAGCGGTGCTGAAGTTGTCACCCAGCACCGCCCAGTTCATACCCCGGAACTGGCTGGTGGCGGCGGCGGCCGGCCCGGGCAGGACCGCGACGCCGCCGACGAGCGCCGTCGTCGCGGCCACCAGAGCGACCAGCGCCCGTCGTAACAGACGCGGATTGCGGGCCGACCCAGGTGCCCGACCGGCGGGTGAAGTGATCATGATGCCTCCGAGGCGGTGGGGAGTGTGTTAGCGCTAACACGACGCTCGGGCATGAGTGATCGAACTGCGGCGCGTTCGGTTGGCCACGCAGGCAGATCTGGGCACCCCACGCCGGGGCGGACAGCGTGTGTTCTGCTTGTTAAGCGCGTGTTGCAGCCAAGTGTTAGCGATCGCATGTGGAGTGTCAAGGCATCGACGGTGCTCGCTGATGGGACGGCTGCGCGCGGCAGGTCGGCCGGACCCGGACAGAGCATCACCGGGCGACCACACACGGTGCCTGCGCGCACCCGGGTCGAGGTGCGGTCCGCTCGGGGCAGCGGACGGTCGTCGGTCGATGACAGGATCGCTCGGTGCGCGTTCTCTTCGACGGCCCCGCGCCGGTCGACTACGGACAGATCTACGTGACGAGCCGCGAGTTGCCGGACATGAGCGGGGCGTTCGCCGGTCAGGTGAACGGCCTGTGCGGTGGCGGCCACCCGGGTGCGCTCTTCCTGATCACCGGTACCCGCTACGGGCGGGTCCGGTTCCGGATCGAGGCGTACGACGCCGAGCCGCCGGCCGCGCCCGCCGAGTGGGAGGACGTGGTGGAGGTGTCGTTCGTGCCCAGGGCCGCGGTGGTCGATCTGGTCCCGTGGGGCGAGGGGGCCCTGGCCCGGTTGCCGTTGACTCCCGATGGGCGCGACGGCGGTCGGTTGCCGGTCTACCGGGTGCGGTACTGCGCGGCGGGCATGGAGGAGGGGAGCGATCCGTTCGGCGGGCTCGACCCCGATGAGCTCGACGAGCACGACGTCAGCTACCTGGACCGACGACCGGACCGCTATCTGCTCTGCTTCTGGCCGCAGGGCGACGCCGACGGCGAGGCGAGCGACGGGGCCGTCCGCGCCGACGCGGTGCTGCGCCAGAGCAGCGGCAGCGCCGCCTACTGGCATGGTTGGGCTCGTGGCTTGCCCGCCCCGCCCACGCTCTGGGAGCGGGTCGAGGCCGAGCTGCGCAGGCGGGCGGAGGAGGAACGCCGCAACGAGGAGTACCGGCGGCGCGCGGAGCTGCGGCGCTGGGGCGGGCGTCTGCCGAGCGAGCGATTCCGCCGGGTACGCGGCAACATCCACGGCATGCTGCTGCTGGACCGGGATCTGGTCGACGCGGTGGCCGACGCCGACGCCGCCGTCCAGCGGGAGATCGCGGTCTGGGCGGCGCGGCAGGCGTGCGCCCTCGCCGGTATCGCGGATCTGGACTGGATGACACCCGCGTGGACGGCGCTCGACCGGGGCGAGCCGCTGCCCGCCGAATTCACCGACATGACGGCGCTCAGGACGCGCATCCACGGTGGGCCGACGCCGACCGTCATGTTCGCCGTCGCCGGGCTGCGCCGCAGGGATGCCGCACCGGCCGACCTGCTGCGCGCGGCGCTCGACAGTCCGGTGGACCCGGTCGCGATGGCCCTGCCGGCCCTCGTGGCCGCCGGGGAGTCGGATCCGTTGCAGGCTGCGCTGGAGGCGCTGTGGGCGGCGGTCAGCACCTACGCCTCCCGGCGGGACGAGTTCCTGGCGGCCGTACGGGGAGCCTTCCCGATCGTCGACCGCACGGACGCGCGGTGACCCGCTCGTCCTCAGGAGAGGGGACCTGGTTCGGCACGGCCGACGACGAGGGGACCACGGCGTCCCAGCGCCCACACGGTGAGCGCCAGACAGCCCAGACCCGCGCCCGCGATCGAGACCGCTGACCAGCCACCCACGGACCAGAGGGTGCTCGCGGCGGCGGAGCCGGCCGCGGCGCCGACGAAGTTGCTGGTCGCCAGCGCCGTGTTGAGCCGGCTGCGGGCCTCGTGGGTGAGGGCGAACAACCGCGCCCGGTTGAGCAGGGCCTGGGTCTGCAAGGCGACGTCGACCACGACGGTCACGCTGATCAGGAGGACGAGGGAACGGCCGCCGAACGCCGCGACGACGAACGCCCCCAGGGCCAACGCCCAGGCCGCCCCGGTGGCCGGGAGCGACCAGCCGCGGTCGTGCAGACGCCCGCCGCGCAGCCCGGAGAGCACGCCCGCGAGCCCGACCAGCCCGAACATCCCGATCACCGCCGCCGGATAGCGGAACGGTGGACCGCTGAGCAGGAACGTCAACGCCGTCCAGAACAGCGAGAAGGCGGCGAATCCGGTGGCGGCCAGGACCAGCGTCCACCGGGCCGCCCGCTCCCGCCGGACCACCGCGGCGACCGAGAGCAGGAGCCTCGGGTACGCGATGCGCGTCCGTGGTGGCAGCGGTGGTGTCGCGCGGCGCAGCAGGACCGCGAGCAGCACGGCGACGACGGCGGCGAGGGCGAAGGTGGCACGCCAGGTGGCGGCGCTGGCGACGAACCCGCTGATCGTGCGGGCGGCCAGGATGCCGGTGAGGGTTCCCGACCCGACGACACCGACGATCCGTCCACGGTGGGCGTCACCGGCCAGGTCCCCGGCGAGGGGGGTGAGGATCTGGCCGGAGACCGTCGTGACACCGAGCACGCCGAGCGCGACGAGGAGTACGCCGATCGACGGCGCGAGCGCGCACAGCAGAAGCGCGGCGGCCGAGGCCAGGAACAGCACCGGGACGAGGCGGCGGCGGTCCAGCACGTCGCCGAGGGGTACGAGCA
This sequence comes from Micromonospora sp. WMMD729, assembly GCF_049315225.1. Lineage (NCBI taxonomy): Bacteria > Bacillati > Actinomycetota > Actinomycetes > Micromonosporales > Micromonosporaceae > Micromonospora > Micromonospora sp. WMMD729. The sequence continues at coordinate 1,693,797 of NZ_CP186059.1, forward strand.
GCAGGACGCCGACGGCGTACCCGATCTGCGTCGCGGTGACGAGCCAACCGGCCGTGGCCGTCGACGCGTCCAGGTCGTCGGCGATGACGCCGAGCAACGGCTGCGCCCAGTACAGGTTGGCGACGGCGGCGCCGGCCGCCAGCGCGAACAGGAACGTCAGCGGGCGGCTCAGCTCCGAGAGGGCTGCCACCCGATCACGCTAGTCGACACGCGGTCGGCGTCGTAGTTCGCGCAGCACGCCGTGCCGGCGCACGGCCCACACCAGACGCCGAACGCTCGGGTGCCGTACGAACAGCGCCGCCGCCCGGCGGAACAGGCCGAACCGGTTGTCGCTGACCTGGTTCTCCAGCGCCTGCCAGATCAGCTCGCGCACCGGAGCGCTGTCCAGTGCCGACCGCACCTCACGCCGTACCCCGGGGTCTTCGGCGGCCGAGGTGACGGCGGCGGCGAGACCCGGGCGGTCCGCGAGCGGCTCCACCGCCGCCACCACGAGCGGGCGGCGCACCTCGTCCCGTTCCAGCAGCAGCAACACCGCCTCCCGGATCTCGACCGTCTCCAGGCCGGACCGCAGCAGGTCCACCAGGCTGCGTTCGACCTCGCCGTCGTGATCCGGCACGGTCAGCGTGGCCAGCAGCACGGACACCTCGTCGAGATCGATGAGGTGTCGCAGCCCGTCGCGGAACTCCGGCAGCCCCCACGCCACCTGGAGAGCCTTCAGGAGATCGCGGTTCATGCGCCCTGCGCTACCCGCAAGCCACCTCGCGCGAAACGTCCGCACTCCCGCATCCGCCGCGACCCTGCCCGACGAGGCACTATCGTGCGGGGGTGCGCATCCGTTTCGACGTACCCGCCGACCCCGCCTACCCCGCCCGCGTGGCGGCCACCCTCGCCGGTGTCCGGCTGCGGCGGTTCAGTTACATCGGCGCCGTGCTGGTGGCGGTCGGAGCGGTCGGCCTGGTCCTCTCGCGAGGGCTGGGCTGGGGCGAGCGGGTGTCCCCGCTGTGGCTGACGTTGGTGGTGGCCGGCGTGCTGTCGATGCTGTACCTGCCGTGGGTGCGGGCGCGGGCCCGCCGCCGCTCGGGTGACTACGCCGTCGAGGGCGGCTACGAGATCACCGACGCCAACATCATGATGCGCAGCGGCTCGGAGTCCGGCGGTATCGCCTGGGACGGAGTCGCCCGGGTGCAGGGCGACCCGGAATTCTGGATCGTGTACGTCGGTCGGATGCCGGCGACCGTGATCCCCCGGTGGCTGATGTCCGCCGAGGACGCCGAGACCCTGCGCGCCTTCATGGCCGACCGAGGGCTGCTCCGCGCCCGGTGACCGCGTCACCCCGGGCCGGGCGCGTCGGCACCGAAGGCCGCCGCGAGCGCCTTCGCGATGAGGTCGGGTAGGTCACTGCGCCCGTCGTCCTGCGCCCACCGCACCAGCGCGGTGTGCATGGCGGCCAGGCAGGCGCTGGCCGCGGCGGCGGCCTCGAAAGCCGTGTCCGGGTCGGCGGTATCGGCGTCGAGGGCTTCCACGATGGCCTGCTGAAGCACGTACTGGCTGTCCAGATGGCGGGCGCGCAGCGCGGGCGTCGAGATCATCAGTCGTAGGCGGGCCAGCAGGAGTCGGTCGTCGCCGGCGGTCAACGTCCGCGCGGAGTCGATCAGCGCGCTGCCGATGCGGTGGACGAGGGGCTGCCCCGCCGCCGTCGCGGCGATCCGTTCGGCGACCAGCGGGCCGTTCTGGTCGACCAGCACCAGGTCCTCTTTGGTCGGGAAGTGCCGGTACACCGTCATCGGCGACACGCCTGCCGCCGCCGCGACGTCGGTCACGGCCGTGCGGTCGTACCCACGGTCGACGAACAACCGCACGGCGACTGCCTGCAGCGTGCGCTGCGTCTCGAGCCGCCGTTGTTCGCGCAGTGTTGAGTGCCGCTCGCCCATGTGTTAGACACTACCTCAGTGATAGTCACTACCACTTTGGGAGTAGCTAACAATGCAGGATCTGATCGGGCGGGCAGCGCTGGTCACCGGCGCGTCGCGGGGTATCGGGCAGGCGATCGCGCGTCGATTGGCAGCGCGGGGAGCGGTGGTCGTCGCGCACTTCGGCGCGGACCGGGACGGCGCGACGGCCACCGTCGAGCAGATCGCCCGGGCGGGCGGCAGGGCGTACGCCGTCGGCGCTGAGCTGGGGGTGGACGGCGATGTCGAGACGCTTGTCGACGGTGTCCGGGCCAGTCTGGCGGGGCAGCCATTGGACATCCTCGTCAACAACGCGGCGGCACCGCCCGCCGGTGCGCTCGGCGTCACCACCCGGGCCGCCTTCGACCACCTGTTCGCGGTCAACGTGCGAGCGCCGTACTTTCTCATCGAGCAGACGCTGCCCCTGCTCAGCGACGGCGGTCGGATCATCATGATCTCGTCCGCGGCGACCCGGATGGCCAACGCCACCCAGACGTCGTTCGCCATGACCAAGGGCGCGATCGAGACGATGACCCGCACGCTGGCCAACCAGTTCGGTGCCCGGGGCATCACGGTGAACGCCGTCGCGCCCGGCGCCACCCGGTCCGCGACGAACGCGCACGTCTTCGACGCGCCGGGCCTTGTCGACCTGATCACCGCGATGACGGCGCTCGACCGCCTCGGCAGCCCCGACGACGTCGCCGACGTGGTCGCATTCCTGGCCTCCGACGCGGCCCGCTGGGTCACCGGTCAGGTCATCGAGGCGAGCGGTGGCCTCTTTCTGGGTCCGCGTCCCTGACGGCGAGGGTACGGTTCTTCGGCTGGACGAGGAAGCGCAGGTAAACGGCCCGGTCGAACGGGTTGCCGTCGGTGCGGGCCCGGCGCGGCGGCTCGCCGGACACCGGTCGGTCGCCGCCGGGCGTCGACGACCACAGCCCCTCCCCGCTGGACAGGTCGGGCAGCCGCTGCTGCGCCTCGGGTTCGAGCCGCGCCGGCAGCACGCCACCGATCCGCCAGCCGGCGGGGACGGCGACGGTGCCGTCGAGTCGGGCGCCGAGCCGGCTCAGGTACGACGTGACCGGGCCGAGCCGGTCGGCCGGTACCTCCACCTCGAACCGGCGGCACGGCTCGAAGACCCGGGTGCCGGCCTCGGCGAGCGCCTGCATGAGGACGTACGGCGCGAGGTCCCGGAAGTGCCCGGCCGTCGTGATCGGCGACCAGTAACCGCTGTGGGTGAGGGTGATCCGGATGTCGGTCACCGGCCAGCCGTGGCAGCCCTGGTCGAGGGCGGCACGGGCGGCCTCCTCGATGGCCGTGTGGAACGACAGCGGCAGGGAGCCGAGTTCGACCTCCCGTCGGTAGTCCACGCCGTCGCCGGGCTCGACCCGGAACCCGACCGTCCCGAAGAAGCCGTGCCCGATGATCTCCACGGCGGTGCCCGTGCCGGCCGGCCGCTCGACGTGCATGAGCCGCCCCGGCCCGAACTCCGCCTCGATCCCGTACGTCTCGGCCAGCGTGCTGCTCAGCACCTCGCGCTGTACCTCGCCGTAGAGGAGCACGCTCGTGCCGCCGTCGGGGGCCACCCGGGTCCGCAGGAACGGGTCGGCGTCCGCGATGTCCAGCAGCGCGGCGTGCAGCGCCAGCGTCCGGGACGCCTCGCGGGGGCGTACCACCGCCTCCAGGGTCGGCGCGGGAAAGTGGGACCGCCCGTCGAGGCCGGCCGGGCTGCCGAGCTGGTCGCCGAGGCGTACCCCGGTGAGGCCGACCACCCGGGCGATGTGGCCGGCGGTCAGCGCGGCCCGGTCGGTGGCCGCGCCGACCACGTCGAGCCGCGTGATCCGCCCGCGCGTCGCGGTGGTCCGGCCGTCCGGCTCCCGGCGGTACGCGGTGACCCGCTCCCGCGTCCGGAACTGACCGCCGTACGCGCGCAGGTAGGCCACCCGTTCGCCGGAGGGGTCGCGCTCGATGGCGAACACCCGCGCCCGTGGGTCGGACTCGGCCGGGGGCGACGGCGGGAGCAGGGCCGCGACGGCGTCCAGCAGCTCCGGCACGCCGGCGCCGGACAACGCCGAGCCGAACAGCAGCGGGTGTACCTGCCCGGCGGCGACCTGCGCCCGCAGTGCCTCGTCGACGCGGTCGCTGTCCAGGGGCAGGTCGTCCACCAGGGCGGCCAGCACGTCGTCGTCGTGCTCGGCGAGGACCTCGGCGAGTCGGTGGTCGTACCCCCGAGGGTGTGGCCGGTAGCTGGCCCCGGGCGTGCCGGGCGCGCGGACCGTGCCCAGCGGGACGACGGTCGGGGTGAGGAGCCGGCGCACGTCCGCGACCAGCTCGTCGACCCGGGCGCCGGCCCGGTCGATCTTGTTGACGAAGATCAGGGTGGGCAGTCCGAGCGATCGCAGGACCCGCATGATCCGGCGGCTGTGCGGCTGGACGCCCTCGACGGCCGACAGCACCAGCACGGCCGCGTCGAGTACCCCGAGCGCGCGCTCGACCTCGGCCACGAAGTCGCTGTGCCCGGGGGTGTCGAGCAGGTTGACCTGGCGGTCGCGCACGGTGAACGAGACGACCGCGCTGCGGATGGTGATGCCCCGCCGACGCTCGATCTCGCCGGTGTCGGTCTGGGTGGTGCCCGCGTCGACGCTGCCGAGCCGGTCGATGACCCCGGTGGCGTGCAGCAGGCGTTCGGTCAGGCTGGTCTTACCGGCGTCGACGTGGGCGACGATGCCAAGGTTGACGGTCTGCACAGGCGATCGGGTCCTCGAAAGCTCGCGTCCGGATGGGCGGGTTTTCGAGTCCTCGCATCGCCGTGCTCCCGTCTGCTGGTGGTGCCGGGCCGTGCGGCCGGGTCCTTCTCCCGCCAGGCTGGCACGGCCGGTGGCGGCGGGCCACCGATTTACGCGCGCTTGATTAGATAGGGATTGGTCAATAGATTGAGGGTGGGCGTCACCGGTTCCGGGCAACGGTCCGAGACGGTGACTGACAGCTTCACCTCGAGCCGGGCACGTCGGTCGTACGCATCGACCTCTCGCTGTGGCGCATCGCCGCGCCGTACCCGGCGGGTTGCCACGTCCGCTCCGGACGCGCGCTGCCGCGCCGGTTTCTCCCGCTCGATGGCAGAAGGACTTCCCATGACCATTCTCCGTGCCCGCCCCGCCCCGACCCTCGCGGTCGTCGCCGCGCTGGCCACCGCCGTGACCGCGACCGGCACAGCCCTGCTCGTCGTCCCGGCGGCGGCCGCCCAGGGCTGCCGGGTCGACTACACGCCCAACCAGTGGCCCGGCGGCTTCACCGCCAGCGTCAAGGTCAGCCCCGGCGACACCGCCGTCTCCAGCTGGACCGTCACCTGGACCTACGCCGGGAACGAGCGCATCACGAGCGGCTGGAACGCGACGGTCAGCCAGTCCGGATCGACGGTGACCGCCCGCAACATGTCGTACAACGGGAGCATCCCGGCCGGCGGCGCCACCGAGTTCGGCGTGCAGGGCACGTACAGCACCAGCGGTGGAGCGCCGACCGGCTTCAGCCTGAACGGCGTGCCGTGCAACGGCGTCGCGCCGACCACGCCCCCGCCGACCACTCCGCCGCCCACGACGCCGCCACCCACCACGCCACCGCCCACAACGCCGCCCCCGACCACTCCGCCCCCCACGACGCCACCGCCCACGACGCCACCGCCCACGACGCCACCGCCCACGACGCCACCGCCCACGACGCCACCGCCCACGACGCCACCGCCGACGACGCCGCCGCCGGTGGGCTGTGCCGGCGCGGTGCTCTGTGACGGCTTCGAGAGCCAGACCGGTTCGACGCCGTCCGGCGACTGGACCGTGGTGAGTCCGGACTGTTCCGGCGCCGGAACCGCCACCATCGACACGACCACCACGCACAGCGGCAGCCGGGCCGTCCGGATCAACGGCGCGGCGGGGTACTGCAACCACGTCTTCATCCGGTCCACGAAGAACCTCGGCAGCGTGGGCAGCGTCCGGTACGGCCGGATCTGGGTCCGGCACACCACCGCCCAGCCCACCGACCACACCACGATGATGGCGATGACCGACGCCGCCGACGGCAACCGGGACCTGCGGATGGGCGGCCAGAACGGCGCCCTGCAGTGGAACCGCGCCTCCGACGACGCGACGCTGCCCGAGCAGAGCCCGGCCGGGGTGGCACAGAGCGTGCCGCTGCCCACCAACCGGTGGACCTGCCTGGAGTTCATGGTGGACGGCTCGTCCGGTCAGCTCCGTACCTGGCTGGACGGCACCGCCGTCGTGGGGCTGACCGCGGACGGCGTACCCACGCACGACATCGACGGGCAGTGGTACAACCGCGCCTGGCGACCGCAGCTCACCGACCTGAAGCTGGGCTGGGAGAGCTACGGCAACGGCTCCGACACCCTCTGGTACGACGACGTCGCGGTCGGGGCCAGCCGGATCGGCTGCTGACCACCGGACGGGCGGCCGGGGGCGTGGCATGGTCGACGTGCCGCACCCCGGCCGCCCGTGCGTCCGCCGTCGCCTCGGTGCCGCCACGGCCCACCTGGTGGCGGCCGACCGGGCGGCCCGGCGATAGCCTGCTGTCATGGCGAGCGCCGAACTCCAGGAGTTGATCGTTGCGGACGCCGACGCGCTGCGCGCGTGGCTGACGGCCAACCACACCACGTCGCCGGGCGTCTGGCTGGCCCTGACCAAGAAAGGCGGCACGGTCACGACGCTCACCTGGCAGCAGGCCGTCGACGAGGCGCTCTGTTTCGGCTGGATCGACGGGCAGGCCCGCAAGCGGGACGAGGAGTCCTCCTGGATCCGGTACACCCCCCGCCGCCCGCGCAGCATCTGGTCGCAGCGGAACGTCGCGCACGTGGAGCGGCTGGAGGCGCAGGGGCGGATGACGCCCGCGGGCCGGGCCGCGGTGGAGGCCGCCAAGGCCGACGGGCGGTGGGCGGCCGCGTACGCCCCGCCGTCGGAGGCCGAGGTGCCGGCCGACCTGCTCGCCGCCATCGCCACCGATCCCGCGGCGCAGGCCATGTTCGACGTGCTCACCAAGACCAACCGGTTCTCCCTCATCCACCGCGTCAACGCGGTCAAGCGGGCCGAGACCCGGGCGCGGAAGATCAGCGAGTTCGTCGCCATGCTGGCCCGCCACGAGACCCCCTACCCGCAGAAGGCCAAACCGTCGAGCCCTCCGTCGTCGTGATTCCGCCGGCCGGGCGGCGGTGGTCCGGCACGGCCGGGGGGAGCGTCAAGTAGCTGTCCACTGGGCCGTCGCATCCTTGTCGGGCCCGAGCGTTGCCCAGAACCACAACTGAAGGAGCCCGGTGTCCAGCCTCGTCCTGGTCGTAGCGGTCGGTGTCGCGATCCTGGTCGGTGCGGGCGCGGCCCGTCGGCTCCGGATCGCCCCACCGGTGCTGCTCCTGGTCGCCGGTGTCCTCCTCGGCTTCGCGCCCGCGCTGCGCGCGGTGCACCTGCCGCCCGAGGCCGTCCTCCTGGTGTTCCTTCCGGTGCTGCTCTACTGGGAGGCGTTCTCCTCCTCGCTGCGCGAGATGCGCCGGAACCTGCGGGTCATCGTGCTGCTGAGCACCCTGCTCGTGGTGGCGACGGCGGCCGGTGTCGCGGTCGCCGGGCACGCGCTCGGGCTCGGCTGGGGAGCGGCGTGGGTGCTGGGTGCCGCCGTCGCGCCGACCGACGCCACGGCGGTCGGCGTCCTGGGTCGGATGCTGCCGCGTCGAATTGCGACCACCCTGCGCGCGGAGAGCCTGGTCAACGACGGTACGGCGTTGGTGATCTACACCCTCGCGGTCGGCATCACGCTCGGCGAGGAACACCTGAGCGTCGGTCGGGTCGCCGGGCTGTTCGCCTTCTCGTACCTCGGTGGCATCGCGTCCGGCGCGGTCGTGACGTTCCTCGTCCTGCAGATCCGTCGCCGGTTGACCGACCCGTTCCAGCACAACCTCCTCGCGTTGCTGACGCCCCTGACCGCGTACCTGATCGCCGAGGCGGCCGAGGTGTCCGGCGTCCTCGCGGCCGTGGTCAGTGGCCTGTGGGTGGGCCGCGCCTCGCCGCGCCTGTTCCCGGGTAACGCCCGCCGACACGTCCACACCGTCATGGAGTTCCTGACCATGCTGGCGAACGCGGCGCTGTTCGTCCTGGTCGGGCTGGAGGCGCAGTCGGCCGTGCGCGGGCTCGACAGCAGCGGTCTGGCACACGGCATGCTGGTCGCGCTCGTGGTCTGCGCGGTCATCGTCGCGGTGCGGTTCGGCTGGCTCTTCACCAGCCCGTACGTGATCCGGGCGATCGACCGCCGACCGCAACAGCGGGAACGGCGGCTCAGCGGGCGACCCCGGGCGCTCATGTCGGCGGCCGGTTTCCGGGGCGCGGTGTCGATGGCGGCGGCGCTGGCCGTACCCCACACGCTTCCGTCCGGTTCGGAGTTTCCGGACCGGGACCTCATCGTCTTCGTCACGGCCGTCGTGATCGCCGTGACCCTGCTGGTGCAGGCGCCGCTGATGCCCCGGGTGACGCGGTGGGCCGGGCTGGGCGCGGACTCCGAGGCCGAGCGGGAACGCCGGCAGGCCGAGATCACGTCCATGGACCGGGCGCTGGGGTCGCTGCCCACGATGGCGGCCGAGTTGGGTACGAGCGACGACGTGCACGAGCAGTTGCGCGCCGAGTACGACCGCCGCCTGCGCGTCCTGCGCGACGGCGACGCCACCTCCGGCCCGGACGAGGCCGCGGCCGACTACGAGAAGCAGTACGCCGACCTGCACCTCGCGGTCATCGGCCACCGCCACGAGACCGTCGTGCGGATGCGCGACGCGGGTGAGATCGACGACGAGGTGCTGCGCCGGGTCCAGGACGGCCTCGACCTCGAACAGGTCCACATGACCCAGCGACGGGACAACGACAACCGTTAGGGCCCGTCGACGCGGGCGGCGATGTCCCGCAGGGCGGCGATGTGGCCGCTCAGGGCCGCCCGGCCGGCCGTGGAGAGGTTGATCCAGGTCCGGGGACGCTTGCCCACGTAGCCCTTGCGCACCTCGACGTAACCGCCGTCGCTCAGGTTCGAGATCCGCTTGGACAGGGCCGAGTCGCTGAGGTCCATGGCGTCGCGGACGAACGCGAACTCGGCCCACTCGGTCCCCGCCAGCAGCGCCAGGATGGCCAGCCGGGTGGGATCGAGCAGGGCCGGGTCCAGCTTCGGGTCGGCCGCCACGGTCAGGCCGGGCGGGTGAGGACGCGGCGCTGCCACCACGGACCTGCGGCGGCCAACAGCACACCGGCGACCAGGCCGAACCACAGCCAGAGGTGTGGAACGTCCAGCGCGGTGGCAAGGGTCGCGCCACCGATCAGCAGGGCCACCACCAGGGCGGACCACAGCAGGCTCGACGCGTCGGGGGTGGCACGGGGACGCACCGGCCGCCGCAGCAGAGCCGCTCCCCACCGGGTGTTGGCGGCCATCGAGACGAGCAGCAGCAGGATGACGATGGTGGTGCCGTAGGTGCGCACGAAGTCCGGATACCGGTCGGCCACGAACCCGTACGCCGCGGCGAGGACTCCGGCGGCGAGCCAGGTCCACCGCGACCGACCGGCAGCCGTCGCCGTCTGGTCCCGGCGCCGGTCCACGTCCGCAAGAGCCCGTCGTGCCTCTTCTGGGGTCGGGGTGGTGCCCATCGCGCAACTCCTTGAGCTAGGGAAAGTACTTGCTCGTACGGAAAGTTAACACTCACTTTCCGCATCGGCAAGTACTTGCCTGGCCGGTGCCGCGCCACACGGCGCTGCCGCCCGCACCCGGAGTGAGCCGGCGGCAGCGCCGTGCGGACTCACTCCGGGAGCTGGTAGAGGCGGTACCGGGTGACGGTGTCGAACCCGATCTGCCGGTACACCGGCTCACCCTCGCTGCTCGCCTGCAGGGTGACGATCCGCCGCCCGGACTCGCGGGTGATGCGCAGCGCCGCACGGGTGAGGGCGCTCGCGATGCCCCGCCGGCGGTGGTCGGGGTGGGTCGCGATGCAGTACAGGGCGCCGACGTCGGTGCCGAGCGACAGGGTGCAGGTGCCCACCGTGCGGCCGTCCACGATGCCGGCGAGCCGGATCACGTCCGGGTAGGCGAAGGACACCTCCCGGTCCACGACGAGCCCGAGGTCGCCGGGGATGCCCAGCGGCCCGGCGTACGCCTCGACGTACTCGCGCAGCTCGGCCGGCGTGGCGGCGACCTGGATCCGCAGGTCGCCGGGGGCTTCCACCTCCGCCACGGTGGTCACGTCCACCGCCATGACGGGCATGTCGGAGATCTGGGTCGCGCCCCGCGCGAGCAGGCCCTCGGCGGTGCCCTCGTCGCTGTCCGCGCCCACCCACCAGCCCCAGGTCGAGCCGGTCAGGTGCTTCCGCGCCTCCGTGATCGCCTCGTCGAGCTCCCGTCCGCGCACCCGCAGGACCCCGTTGAGCAGTGGGTGCGGGACGTCGGTGCGGTAGGTCGGCAGGTCGGTGTCGGGCTCGGCGCCGGCCCAACCGCACCAGTACGTGCGGTTCGCGGCGAGCTGCGGTTCCAGGTCGTGGATGGAGTACGTGGTCATATCCTCAGGACATCGTTCGGCGGTGGAAAGTTCGATTCCGCGGTGGATTCTCTAGAACCGGGTCGGCCGTGGGGTGTGCAGAAGGCGCACCTCGCGCACCAGGCCCTCTTTCTCCTTCAGCAACCAGGTCGCTCCGGGCGGACAGTGGTACGGATCCTCCGGCGGGTTGATGAAGGCGTTCTCCCAGATCGTGACACCGGACCCGGCGAGCACGCCGGTGATCTTGGCGCCGACGCCGGACTCGTAGTCCTGCCGCATCACGGCGAAGACCGGTTCCCGACCGATCGTCCGGATGCCGCTCGGCCACCAGAAGGTCATGTCCTCGGCCCAGCGGGCGGCGACCTCGTTCAGCCGGGCGCCGTCCGGTACCGCCGACAGGATCGTCGCCGCCTCCTGCTGTCGTTCGGCGCGTAGCGCCGCGGTCTCGCCGTGCCGCTGGTCCTGCACGCGGGGGAGGACGTCGGCCAACTGCCGCCGCGCCTCGCTGAGGCGACTACGGACGGTGCCGACCGGCGTTCCACACAGGTCCGCGATCTGCTCGTACGAGTTGTTCGTGGTGAAGTAGCGCAGCAACGCCACCGTCTGCGCGGCCGGCGACAACTGCTCGATGGCGTGCCAGACCCAGTCCCGCATGGCGCTGCGTTCGATGCAGGCGACCGGGTCGTCCAGCTCCGAGGCGAGCAGGTTCTCGCCGGCCACCCCGACCGGTACGGGGACGCGGGCGCGCAGCATCGTCCGGCAGTTGTTGCGCACGATCGCGTGTAGCCAGGACCGCGCGGCCGCGGGGTCGCGCAGCTCACCGATGCGACTGAACGCGGTGATCGCCGCGTCCTGGCAGGCGTCCTCGGCGTCGGGCCGCGAGCCGAGCAGGCGGTGGGCCACGGCGAGCATGCCGGCGTAGTGACGGTCGAGGAGCAGCGCGAAGCCGGCCGGATCGCCCCGCTGGGCGCTGCGGACCTGCTCGACCGTGTCGTCGGCCGACCCGGGCGCCGAGGTCGGAAGAAGCATCCGGGAAACCTAGCGCGCGGGTGGGAAAAACCCATCGAGAGCATCGAACTTTCCGCTCGGCAGCGACGTCTGCATGACATGGGTTACGAGACGGAGCCGTGCCGCGACGACACCGATCCGGCCGATGCGTGCCGCCTTCCGTCCCGGAGTCGGTTTCGCCGCGCCCGGGATTGTCGGATGCTGCGACGAACTGTCCGATCCAGTCATCGTCAAGTAGGCCTCCACTCGGTGGACGCAGCGTGATCAACGTGACGGACGACGTCGGCTCCGGTCGAGAAGAGGAATCGGCGTCGCAGGGGAGACCGCGCTTGCAGATCATGGGTCCGCTGCGGGTCTGGCGCGGCGACACCGAACTCGACGCCGGCCCGCGTCAACAACGGCGTCTCCTGGCGGTGCTGCTGGCCCGGCAGGGGCGTCCCACCACCACCAGCGATCTCATGGATCTCGTCTGGGGGCCCGATTCGCCGGCCAGCGCCGTGAACGTGATCCACAAGTACGTGGCGGCGCTGCGTCGCCTGTTCGAACCCGACCTGCCCGCCCGGGCCGTCGGGTCGTACCTGCTGCGGCACGGCAACGGGTACCTCTTCGTGGCCGGGCCGGAGACGCTCGACCTCGTGGCGTTCCGCCGCGACGTCTCGGCGGCCAGGTCCAGCCTGGCGCAGGACCGCCCGGACGAGGCGTTGACGCACTACCTCGACGCGCTGCGGCGCTGCCACGGTTCGTCCGGCGACGGGCTCATCGACAGCGCCGCCGCCGCGGCGGTCCTCGCGGGCATCGACGGCGAGTTCTTCGACGCCACCATCGCCGCCGCCGCGCTGGCCGTACGACTGCGTCAGCCCACCCGGGTCCTGACGCCGCTGCGACTCGCGGCCACGATGGGTCAGCTCAACGAACCGGTCCACGCGAGCCTGGTGACGACCCTCGCCGCAGCCGGCCAGCAGGCCGAGGCGCTGGCCGTGTACGGCGCCATCCGGGCGCGCCTCGACGAGGAGTTGGGTATCGACCCCGGGTATCACCTGCAGGACGCCCATCGGCGGGCCCTGACCCAGACGGCGCTGACACCGGCCGAGGACGCGGAGCCGGTGGTGGCCCGGCCGATGCCGCTGGTCCGCCCGGCGCAACTCCCGCCGGACCCACCCCTGTTCGTGGGCCGCGAATCCGAACTGCTGATCCTGAACGACCTGACCACGGGGATGCGGACCGCCGGCCGGACCAGCCCACTGGTGATCGCGATGGACGGCATGGGAGGAGTGGGCACCTCGACGCTCGCCACGCACTTCGCGCACCGGGTCGCCGACGAGTTCGCCGACGGGCAGCTCTACCTCGACCTGCGGGGGCACCTCTGCGCGGACGAGCGCCTGTCGGCCGACGACGCGGTGCGTTCGCTGTTGCACCTGGTGGGCGCGCCCGCCGCCGACGTACCCGACACGTTCGAGGCGCGGATCGGCATGTACCGGAGCATGACCGCCGGCAGGCAGATGCTTTTCCTGCTGGACAACGCCCACGACGCCGCCCAGGTGCGCCCACTGCTGCCGAACTCGGCGAAAAGCCTCGTGATCATCACCAGCCGGCGGGCACTGGTCGGCCTTGCGGCGTTCGACGGCGCGCACCTGCTCCGGGTCGACCCGCCCGACCTGCCGACGGCCCGCCGACTGCTCGAACGTCGTCTCGCCGGGCTGCCGAGCCGGTCGACCGACGAGGCGGGGTGTGCCGCCACCGCGGACGAGATCATCGAGCTGTGCGGCCGGCTTCCCCTGGCGCTGGCCATCCTGGCGGCCCGGATCGCCGCTCGTCCGGGTCTGTCGCTCGGCACCATCGCCGCCGAGCTGCGCGACAGCGCCCGCCGGCTCGAGGCGTTCGCCGGTGGCCGTGGGTTGATCGATCCCCGGACCGCCTTCTCGTGGTCCTACCGGCAGCTCAGCCCGGAGGCTGCCCGGCTGTTCCGGCTGCTGTCGGCCGCCCCGCTGCCCGGTGTCACGGCCGAGGCCTGCGTGAGCCTCGCCGACCGCGACCCGGACAGCACCCGCGCCCAGCTGGCCGAGCTGATCGACGCGGCGCTGGTCAGCGAGGACGAGGACGGCAGGCTCACCTCGCACGTGCTGGTGAAGGCGTACGCCGAGGAGCTGTTCGAGGCCGAGGAGTCGGCGGCGGAACGACAGGCGGCGCTCAGCCGCCTGCTCCAGCACTACCTGCACAGCGGTTACCAGGCGCAGTCGGCGCTGAACCCGAATCGTCCGCCGATCGAGCCGGCGCCGCCGCTGCCCGGTGTCGTCGCCGAGCGGCCGGGCACGTACGACGAGGCCATCGCCTGGTTCGACCGCCAGCGGGAGGTGCTCACAGAGGTGGTGCGCCTCGCCGCCGACGTCGGGCACGGCATCGTGCCGTGGCAGCTCGCGATCGCGATGCAGCAGTACCTGCAGTGGGCCGGACGCTTCCAGGACTGGGAGGACGTCATGCGGGTCGCGCTGCGTGCCGCGCGGGAGCACCACGACGTGGTCGGGGAGGCGCACGTCCTGCGCAGCCTGGCGGGCGCCCGGTACTTTCTCGGCGCCCACGAGGAGGCGCTCGACCTGCTCGACCAGGCCGCCCGGACCTATCGGGACCGGGGCATGCGGCTGGAGCAGGCGCTGGTGCACAACAACTGTCACCAGGTGCTCAGCGTGTTGGACCGACACGACCGCGCGCTCACGCACAGCACCGAGGCGCTGTCCCTGTTCCGTCTGCTCGGCCACCGGCAGGGCGAGGTCTGCAGCCTGCTGCGGATGGGACGGTCCCTGACCGCCCAGGGGAGGGTCGGTGAATCGATCCGGGTGCTCCGGGAGGCCCTCGACCTCAACGAGCGGGTGGGGCGCGCACACGAGGAGAGCGCGATCCGGGCCGCCGTCGCGGACAACCTGGCCGAGACCGGCCGCGTCGCGGAGGCGGTGACGGAGCTGGAACTCGCGGCGAGCACGGCGCGGCGGGTGGGGAACCGGCCGTCGCAGTTCGCCGCACTGCGGCAGATGGCGGACGTGCTCATCGCCGCCGGTGACCTGCCCGGTTCCCGCCGGGTGTTCGAGCAGGCCCGCACGCTGCTGCGGGAGTTCCCCGAGGGCGGCACCGACGACATGCGCGCCTCGGTCACCCGGTTGGCCGAGAGGCTGACCTGACCGCGCGGTTTGTCGCCGCCCGGTCGGGGAAGCCGGATCCCGTTCCGGGCACGAGGTGTCCCGTTGTCGAGTGCTGGCGCGACGAGAGCGGCCAGCGGGGATGGGAGTACGCGTGAAGGCCGTCGTTTACCACGGTATCGGTGACATTCGGGTCGACGACGTGCCCGAGCCGCGCATCGAACAACCCACCGACGCGATCGTCCGGGTCACCACGGCGGCGATCTGCGGCACCGACCTGCACTTCGTCCGTGGCACCATGCCCGGGATGAAGCCGGGCAAGGTCCTCGGCCACGAGGGCGTCGGGGTGGTCGAGGAGGTCGGTTCGCAGATCCACAACTTCCGGCCGGGCGACCGGGTGGTGATCTCGGCGGTGCTGGGCTGCGGGTCCTGCTGGTACTGCCGTCGAGGGCTCTTCGCACAGTGCGACAACGCCAACCCGCTGGGGCCGAGGACCGGTACGGCATCGCCCGGCTCACCCGAGATGCAGGGCCCGTTCAACGGCCTGCAGGCGGAGTACGCCCGGGTCCCGTTCGCGCACACGAACCTGATCTCCCTCGCCGAGAACGTCACCGAGTCGCAGGCCATCACGCTGTCCGACATCTATCCGACCGGCTACTTCGGAGCGGTCCTCGCCGATGCCAGCGACGGCAGGATCGTCACGGTCTGGGGCTGCGGTCCGGTGGGACAGTTCGCCATTCTCTCCGCGTACCAGCGCGGCGCGTCCCGGGTGATCGCGGTCGACGGGCATGCCGACCGGCTGGAACACGCCCGCAGCCGTGGTGCCGAGGTCATCAACTTCAACGAGGTCGACCCGGTCGACGCCATCATGGAGTTGACGAACGGGATCGGGGCCGACTGCGCGATCGACGCCGTCGGCGTGGACAGCGAGAGCGCCAAGTCGGGGCCGGCGGCCGGTAAGGACGCCGAGCGCAACGCCGAGGAGCAACACGCACTCTCGCCCAACCTCGACAGTCAGGGCCAGGACGGGCACTGGAAGCCGGGTGACGCGCCGAGCCAGGCGCAGACCTGGGCGGTGGACAGCCTCGCCAAGGTCGGCACACTCGGCATCGTGGGCGTCTACCCGCCCGGCGACCGGTACTTTCCGATCGGGACGGCGATGGGTCGCAACCTGACCGTCCGTGCCGGCAACGGCAACCACCCCCGGTACATCCCCAGGCTGGCGGCCATGGTCGCCTCCGGTCAGGTCCGGCCGGAGGACGTGGTGACGGAGCACGAGCCGCTCACCGACGCGGTCGGCGCGTACCGGGAGTTCGACCTGCGCAGCCCCGGCTGGCTCAAGGTGGCCCTGCGCGCCACCTGAGGACGGTTGCGGCGGCACCCTCCCTGAACCGATTCCGGACCCGTTCCGTGTGGGGGGCGAACGGTTTCCGGACCTCCTGGAAGCCGGGTGACCGCTGGAGATTTCCGATGATGCGCAACCACGTGACACCCCTCATCGCCGCGCTGGCCGTCGGCGCGGTGACGCTCACGGCCTGCGGCCCGAGCCAGGTGCCACCCGGCCCGGCCCGGGCCGCCGACCTGAGCGGCAGCCCGGCGGCGTCGCCGCAGGGCGGGGGCGGCGTCGCCGACCTCGCCCTCACGTCCGGCACCGCGAAGTCCAACAACGCGCCCGAGGGCACCGGCGACTGGGCGGTACGTGACGGCGGGGTACCGACCGGAGCCGCCCGGGAGGAGGCGCAGCGCTGGGTCCAGATGACCCTTGGCAAGGCGGGCAAGCTCGACCCGGTCGTCGTCAACGGCGCGGGCCTGACCCTCTACCGGTTCGACAAGGACAGCAACAACCCGCCGACCTCGAACTGCGACGGTGACTGCGCCACCACCTGGCCGCCGGTCACCGTCACGCCCGGCGGCAAGATCTTCGTCGCGGGGGTCAAGGCCGAGGCCGTCGGCACGGTCCGGCGCGCGGACGGCAGCCGGCAGGTCACCATCGGCGGCTGGCCGGTCTACCGCTTCGCCAAGGACACCAAGCCCGGTGACACCAAGGGCCAGGGTGTCGGTGGCACCTGGTTCGGCGTGACCCCGACCGGCGGCAAGGCCGGCGTGTCCGGTGGCGGGCAGCCCACCGCGGAGTCGCCGGCCCGACCGGCGACCAGCGCCGTCCTCTTCGACGACCCCAACTTCGGCGACGGCGCAGGCTCGCAGGGAGTCGCGGGCACCGGCTGCCGGAACCTGAGCCGCCCGGGCGTCTCCTCCTCGGTGGCGGCGCCCGGCTCGCTCAAGCTGTGGACGGGCGCGGACTGCACCGGCCGCTCGACGGTGATCAACGGGGACGTCGCCGACCTGGGAACCGTCGGCTTCGACAACGCGGTCGTCTCGGTGCGCCTGGGCTGATCCCGCGAAACGGCTCGCGCCGGCCCGGCCACCTGGCCGGGCCGGCGCTCGTTCGTCGTGGGGTCGGTCGGGCACGGCCAGGGCCGCCGCCGGTGACCGGCTACAGCGTCGCGCTGACGTACACCGTGCCGTCGGTCGTCTCCACCCGGACACTGTCGATCTGGGCCTCGTCGATCAGGGCACTGCCGTCCAGGGTGACGCCCTCGGCGGCGCCGCGCTCCGACACCAGCCAACTGCCCGCCAGCACCGTGCTGCCGTCCTTGCCGACGACCAGGAGGCGACAACGCCGGCCCTGCGGGATGCCGGAGACCGTGGCGTTGACGCGTACCCAGCCGGGAGCCGGTTGGACGGCCACGGCGAGACGGGCGCCGGTGCGGGGATCGGCGGCGTTGGCGGAGCGGACCGCCCGGTCGGCCGTGGCGCCGGGGCTCGACGGTGGCGTGGTCGCGTCCGTCGTCGAGTCGCCCCGGGGGACGAGGAAGGCGCCGCCGAGGACGGCCGAGGCGACGACCGCCGCGGCGACCCCGGTCACGGCGTGCCGGCGGCGGCGTTCGTCGGCGGCCTCGCCGCGGATCTGCCGCAGGGTCCGCTGCAACAACAGGTCGCCGTCCTCCGGCGGGCCGTCGAGCAGCATCACATCGGGTACGTTCCCGAGGGCGCCCGCCCACGTCCGCAGCGACTCGACCTCGGCCCGGCACTGCGCGCAGTCCGCCAGGTGCTCCTCGGCTCGGCGGGTCGACTCCTCGTCGAGCGCCCCCAGCAGGTAGCCGCCGATGTCGAAGTGGTCGGCGTGGGGCGATGAGCTGTCGGTCGTCATGAGGCAGGCCGTTCCACCCCGGCGCGACGCTCGGCGAGATCGCGGAGTGCTCGGAGTGCGTAGTAGGAGCGGGACTTCACGGTGCCGGGCGGGATCCCGAGGACCTGGGCGGCTTCCGCGACTGTACTCCCGCGCAGGTAGACCTGCTCGAGCACCTGTCGGTGCTCGGTGGAGAGGCGGTTGAGGGCGTCCGTGACGACGATCGAGTTCACCACCTGGTCGGCGTGGTCCCGTTCGACCGCGGATTCGGTCGGGCCCTCCGGCACCTCGGGCGGCCGCGCCTTCCGGGCACGGACGGTGTCGGTCACGATGTTGCGGACGACCGTCAACAGCCAACCCCGTACCGAGCCCTTGCCGTTGACCAGACTGTCCGGGTGACGCCACGCACGCACCAGCGCCTCCTGGACGACGTCCTCCGCGGCCGCGCGGTCGCGGGTCAACTGTGTCGCGTACGCGAGCATCGCCCGTCCGTGCTCCTCGAATATGGACCGGACCAGTGCCTCGCCTGCCACTTCGCGCCGACGAACAGGTCCTGATCCCGCCATTGCTACCACCCTTTTGCTGACCCTCACGTCGCCGGCGTTCCCGCCGGTTGTCTACGGGCCCTCAGGATGCACGTCCCGTTCGTACCGATAGTTGATCAATAGAAAGTTTGTCTACTGACCCACGTCGAGACCGAAACGAGATGTCAACCGTCGCCGATGTCTGCCCGACGACCGGTCCGCGCTGGGCCCGGACGGTCGGTCCGAGCCCAGCGTGGGGAGCTGCCGGCCCTACGGGGCGAACGGCCACGGCTCGTCGCTCTCCGGAACTGTCCCCGCGGCGAGGTCGCGCAACGCGTCGGCGAACAACCGCATGGCACGTGGGCCGCCCGGGTTCAGCAGCACGTCGACGCCGTCCGGCAGGAGCGTCAGCAACTCGTCCAGGTCGACCTGCCGCCAGTCGACCGCGTCGACCCGGGCCTGATCCACGGCCCCGGTCGCGACGAGCACACACGGGACGCTGTCCGGCGCCGGTGCCACGATGACGCCGCCCGCACTGTCCAGTGCCACCTCGACAAGGCTGTCGCGTAGTGCCAGGAGCACCGCGTCGACGTCCGCGCGGCCGGCGGCTACCAGGGCCGCCGTGGCGTCCACCGGGCTCGTGGGCGCCGCCGGATTCCTCGGTCGGTAGAGGGGATTGGCAGTGAAACGGGCGATGGTGCCGTCGCGTTCCACCAACCAGCCACCGACGATGGCCTCCGCCGGCGGCATGGCCGCCGCGCCTGTCGCTTCACCGTCGGAGTCCGTCCACTCCTCGTCCAGCAGCAGCATCCAGTTCCGCTCGTTGTCCACGTCGTCCACGCGTTCGTCCGTCACTGCGTCACGTCCCGCGTCACGCCAGGCTTCATTTCCTTGAAAACGCCCATATTCTCCACCGTCACATTCGCAATGCTGTTGCCGGGGCTGGTGAAAAGGCCGTCGACGTCCACGCCGCGGCTCGCCTGTACGACCTCCGTCGACGCAAAGACCTTCCGGTTTTCGCCGAGATCCCGCATCACGTTGGCAAAATCCTGGCCAGCGCTTCCCGCAGGGTTGGCGAAGTTGCAGGAGAGCAACGCGATCGATCCCTTGGGGTTGTTCTCCGCAGCACTTCGGAAGACGTTGTCGAAGTGCACGACCTTAGCGAACTGCGTGCCCGGCACCGACATTATCTTGCCGTTCTTGAGCGTGATGTCCACGGAGTGTGGATCACCGTGCGCGATGACGAAGATGGGCGGGCTCTTCAGGCGGGCCCAGGGCGCCAGATCGAACTGCTCGGTGCTCATCGGCGCCTCCCTGCCGGGGATCGAGCGGACCAGCTTGGCGCCGCCCACGTTCAGCGAGCCGCCGAGGTTCCGGCCGAGCGGTACGTTCGCCTCCAACCTCGCCCAGTCGGTAAACGTGTCGACGTCCCCGGACGCGCTGGGGAAGAGGACGCCGATCTGTTTGCCGTTGCTGTCCTCGAGCGGTACCGACCGGACGTCCGAGGCGTGGAACGTCTTGAGGCGTCCCTTGCTGTTCTGCCCGATGATGAGGGTCGGATCCAGCGCGGTCTGCTTCCGGGCGTTCTTGAGATCACGATCGAAGCGGAGATCCGTAATTTTCTGCCGGATCCCGCCGAACACGCCCTTGATGGTCTTGCCGACGCCGAGGCGGGTGACGTTCTCGTCGATCCCACGTCCCACGGTCACACCGGGGCCGCCGGTGATCTCCTTGGTGCTGTTCTTGATGCCGTCCGCGACGCTGCCGGGGCGGATCTTGCCGGCGAACTTGTTGGCGAACTTGATGACCCGGCTGACGATTCGTCCGCCGGGGACGAGGCCGAGGGCGAGTCCACCGGCGGCGAGGGCGATTTCGGCGGGGTCACCGCCGAGGGCGGCGGCGGCCAGGTCGATGGCACCGGAGAGGAAGCCGATCGCCGAGCCCAGGGGCGGGAAGATGAAGGAGGCGACGACGGAGAGCACGTCGAGGATGGTGGTGATCCATTCGATGACGGTGCTCTGCAGGAAGTCGATGAACGCGTTGAACGCTTCGACGATCTTGTCCCAGAGGGAGCGTTGCGGCGCGTCCTTCGCCAGTTGGTGCAGGGTGTCGGCGGCGGTGCGGGCGGCCTGGTCGCGCAGGGCGGTGGCCTGGCCGAGCAGGGACTTGGCCGCGTCGAGGGCTTGTTGGGCGTCGGCGGCGCGGTTCCTGGCGGCGGTGGCGTCGTCGGTGGCCTGGTCCTTGGCGTCCGCGCTGGTCGCGGCGTCGGCGTTCATGACGAGAAGCGCGGCTGCGGCGGTGGCGGCTGCGGCCTGGGCGGCGCTCCGGTCTCCGGCGGCCTGTCGGGCCTGGTCGAGGGCGCGCAGTGACATCGTCTGCGCCTCCTCGAGGGAGGGCAGGTAGCGCAGGTAGGCGTCGGCGGCGCTGGCGTAGGAGTTGGCCATCCGGTCGAGTCGTCCGGGTAGTTTGCCGATGAGGTCGCGGAAGGCGTCCATGGCCTTGCCCTGGCCGACGTCGATCTGGCTGCCCGAGGCGAGGAGGTCGTGTGCCTCCTGGGTGGTTCTGGCCAGTTCCTGGTACGCCCGGGTGATCTCCTCGAAGGACTCGGGATCACCCGGCACGGGATCCGAGTCGAGTTGCAACACGGACCACTCGGCGTCGCCCGGACGCGTCATGACATGCCTCCCCATCGCACCGTCAGGTCGGCGCCCGGACCGTTCGCCGGGAGCCGGGTCGCACACGTAGCGGGTGGGAGTTCGGTTCAGCGGGTGAACCGGGCCGGCCGCCGATCCGTGTACGCCGCAGTTGCCGTGACACCTCGGGAGGGTGCGGAGATGAGGGAACGGATGGGCGGGCCGGCGGGGGAGTGGACGCGATGAGCGAGATCCTCGTTCCCGGCGCGGAGTTGGAACGCGTACACGAACTGCTGGCGCGTACGAAGGAGCTGATGGACAGCGCGTCGGTCCGGTCGATGGGCGCGGTGGTCGACACGCTCGGTCAGCGCGACCTGGAGGGCGCCGCCCGGCAGTTCGAGAAGCGGTGGGGCGACGGCCGGCACGTCGTGGGCAAGGACCTCGGCGGCGTACGCGACGCGGCCAAGGCGGTCGCCGACGCGTTCCGGGAGACCGACACCCAGACGGTCAACGCGTTGACCACGCCGGATGCGCAGGCGGCACAGTGAGCGCCCCGACCGCGACGCCCATTCCGACGGGCTTTGAGCTGCGTACTCCCGTGGCGTGGGTCGACTTCCCGGTGGCCGACGAGGCGAGTGAGAACCGGCTCGGTGAACAGGCGCGGGGGCAGGCCCTGACCGGCGGGTTCACCGCCGACCAGGCGGGCCGCTTCGCCGAGCAGGTGCGCCGGTCGATCCGCCAGGCCCGCCGCAGCGGCGCGGTGCACGCCGCGGGCGTCTTCGAGATGTACGAGAACGGTCCGCTCACCGCCACCGTGGTGGTCGCGCTGGTCACGCCACCTGCCAACGGCGACATCCTCGGCGCGCTGACCGCCGTGGCGCAGCCGAACCGGGCCGACGGGACCTGGCGGCGGGTGACCACCGCGGCGATCCCCCGGATCGGCACCGTGGGCCGGGTGTACGGCATCCAGAACGTCGTCCAGGACGGCGTCACGATCCGGTGCGCGGTGATGCACACCGTCGTGCCGATGCCGGGATCGGCGGACGTCGTGGTGGTCACCGGGTCGAGCCCGAACCTCGCCGAGGCGGAGGAGATCTTCGAACTCTTCGGCGCGATCACCGAGACGTTGGCGTTCACCTGGGACGACGGCCAGCCGGAACTGGCCGCGCCGACGGAGCCGACGGACACCACCGACGCCTGACAGCGATGGTCGACGAAGGGGGGACACCGCGCCGCGGTGTCCCCCCTGTCGCTCCGGTGCTAGTCCGGCGACGTCACCAGGGCACGCAACGCCGCCGGGTCGGTCCGGGGGACCTGCAGCAGCCGGACGGTGCCGTCGCCCAGGTGCAGCAGCGCCCGACCGAGGCGTCCTCCACCGAGCTGGCCCCGACTCAGCTTGGCGCCGATCAGCTCACCGTCGCCGAGGCCCTGCGGGCTGAGCAGCGCGCCCTGCCGGTTGCGCCGGGCGTCGACGTGCCAGCCGCCGAAACCGCCGGCCAGCCCGTCGATGGTGCCGGCCATCACCAACCCGAGTCCGCGCTCGGTGCCGGCCCGGGCGATCTCGCCGAGGTCGCTCCCCGCGTCGCACTTGAGCAGCAACTCGGCGTCGTCCAGCACGACCACGGCCGGCCCGTCCCGGCGCTCCAACGCCGCCGTCAGGCCGGCGGAGGTGAGGTTCTCGCTCGGCACCAGGTCGAGTACGCCCGGCAGACCGGCCAGTTCGCGCAGCGGCGACCTGCGCGGCGCCGCCACGACCACCTGGGTGCCCTTGCGCAGCAGGCCGGCGACCATCGTCAGCAGCGCGGTGCTCCGCCCCGAGCGTGGCGGTCCGGCCAGGACCAGGGTCGGGACGATGGTCAGGTCCGGTCCGATCGCGGTGAGCTCGTCCCCGCCGACACCCACCATCGTCCACAGTGCCCCTTCGGGTCGGGCCAGTGCCTCGGTGTCCGCGAGGGTCAGCTCGTCGGGCAGCACGTCGATCCGGAACGGGCGGTCGCCGGACGCGAGGTCAGCGTCCCGCCGTCGGGCCGTCTCGGCGATGTCGGCGAGTACCCGCGCCTGTCCCTGACCCGAGGTGTCCTCGCCGAGCAGCGCGATCTGCGCCTCGGCGCCGTCGGACGCCCGGATCGCCCGACCCGGCTCGATCTCGTCCGGCAGTTGCCGATGGTTGATGCCGACCATGCTGTAGTCGCCGCGTTCGGTCAGGCGCAGCACCAGCTTGTCGTCCGTGGTGGACGAGATCCGGCTGGAGAACATCGCCCGGTCGCCCGCCAGCACCACATGGATGCCCGCCCCGGCGCCCTCGCGCAGCAACGTCAGCAGAGCGGCCATGATCGTGCCGTTGTCGTAGTCGGCGAAGGTCTTGTCGAAGACCTCGAACCGGTCCAGCAGCACCAGGATGTGCGGAGGTCGCTCACCCGGGGCAGCGCCGGCGCGGAACTCCACCATGCTCGCCGAGCCCCGGGTGGCGAGCAGTTGCTGCCGCCGGCCCAGTTCCGCGACGAGACGGGCGAACAGCCGGCCGAGCCGTTCCGCCTCGGTACGCTGCACCACCGCCCCGCAGTGCGGCAGGCCGTTGAGGGCCAGCAACGCGCCGTTGCCGCAGTCGACGCCGTAGAGGTGGACGTCGGCCGCGGAGTGGACGCGGGCGAGCGCCCCGGCGATCGTCCGGAGCGTCTGCGATCGGCCGCTGCGCGAGGAACCGATGACGTGCAGGTGCCCGAGCGTGGCGAGGTCCAGCGTCAGCGGCACCTGGTCCTGCTGGGCGGGGAGGTCCACCAGCCCGTAGGCGACCGCCGGGAGGTGGTAGTCGGTGGCGCGGGCCGGTGGCAGCGCGTCCACGGTCAGCGACAGGGGCAGCGCCGGCAGCCAGGGGCTGTGCTGCGGCGGGATGCCGAGCCGTTCGCTGGCGTCCCGGATCGCCGTCACCAGCACCGCGAGGTCGGTCAGCTCGGCCGACGGCGCCGCCTCGCCGGAGCGACGACGCGGCGCGGGGTGACCCAGGTCGGGAAAGGACAGCGGCGCCAACCACGGGGCCGGTCGGTCGGTGCTGCGCGCGCCGGGGCGGAAACCGCCGACCCGACCCGCCTGGAACGGCACCAGCGACGACTGGGCGAGCCGGACGAAGGCCCGGCCCGGCGTCGACTTGGAGATGGCGGCCGCGTCCGGGGCGTTCAGCACGTCCTGGCTCTCGCTGCTGTCGGTCACCCGCAGGGCGATGCGCAGGTTGGTGTTCGCCCGGATCTCGGGGGAGACCACGCCGCCGGGTCGCTGGGTCGCCAGCACCAGGTGGATGCCGAGCGACCGGCCGCGCTGGGCGATGTTGACCAGACCGGTCACGAAGTCCGGCAGGTCCCGCACCATCGACGCGAACTCGTCGATCACGATGAGCAACCGCGGCATCGCCACCCGGGACGGCTCGCGGCGCAGCAGCTCCACGTAGTCGTCGATGTCCTTCGCCCCGGCCTCGGCCAGGATGTGTTCGCGTCGGCGCAGCTCCGCCGAGAGCGAGGTCAGCGCCCGGCCCACCAGGTGGGTGTCCAGGTCGGTCACCATGCCGACGGTGTGCGGCAGCAGGACGCAGTCCTTGAACGCGCTGCCGCCCTTGTAGTCGACGAGCACGAACGTCATCGCGTCCGGACGGTTGGCCACGGCGAGCGAGGCGACGAGCGTCTGCAACAGCTCCGACTTGCCGGAGCCGGTGGTGCCGGCCACCAGGCCGTGTGGTCCGTCCCGCTTCAGGTCGAGGGCGAACGGCCCGTCGAGCGACACCCCGAGCACCGCCTCGGTGGTTCGACCACCCGAGGTCCACCGGGCCGTCACCGCGTCCGGCTCCGGCGGTTCCATCCCGAGTACGTCGAGCAGCCGGCTCGACCCGGGCAGGGCGCTCTCCTCGTCGGCGCCACCGATGTCCCGCAGCGGCGCCAGCGCCCGGGCCACCCCGTAGAGCCACGCCGGCGGCACGACGTCCGGGTGCACGTCGGCGATCGGGGCGGCGAGGGTCTGGGTCACCAGCAGCGATCCGTCCTCCTGCTGGGCGATCACCGCCTGGCACTCCTCGGGCAGTAGCCGCTCCTCGGCGTCCAGGCAGATGGCGTACACGCCGACCGCTGGTCCTTCGCGCAGGATCTGGGTGACGCCGGGCAGGGACCGCAGCTTGCGGGCGCCGTCGAGCACCACGAGGACGTCCCGGAACGCGCCGTTGCCCCGTTCGCCGGAGCGGGACGAGATGATGGCCACCAGCTCGCCGACCCGGCGGGCCAGCGTCTGGGTGTCGGTGCCGACCGTCGCGAGGGTGTCCTGACCGTCCCGGGGCCGCAGGTGCGGCAGCCACCCGGCCCAGGCCCAGCCGGCCTCGTCGGCGGCCCCGCAGAGCAGGTAGATCTGCAGGTCCTCGGGGCTGTGCAGGGCACTGGCCTGGGCCATCATCCACCGGACCGTGGTACGTGCGACGGTGTCGCCGGCCACCCCCACGACCCCGTGCTTGCGCACCGGTACGGTCGCCGGCACGTCGAGGGCGCTCCACCGGACCTCACGCCGGTTCTCGTCCTGGCTCAGGTCGCGGAGCACCACCTCCGACGGCAGGTCCGCGCTGCCGACCCGCAGCTCCAGGAAGTCCGGATCGGTGCGGCGTCGTTCCCAGAGGCGACGTTGCGGCCCGCCGGCGATCAGCCCCATCGCCGCCGGGTCGGGGAAGTCGTCCCGGCGTACCGACCGTTCGGCGGCCAGCGCCTCCTCGGCCTCGCCGCTGATCCTCGCTCTCTTCTTCTCGTACTCGGCGAGCCGGGAGCGGTACGTGGCCCGGCCCTGACGCCGCGCGCCGATCTGACCGGCGATCAGCACCAGTGGCGACAGGATGGCGAAGAGCAACGTGAGCGGGTTGCGGGTGACGACGAACGCGGCGCCGGAGAGCACGACCGGCGCCAACACGGTGATCAGCGTGAGCGGCCGTCGTTCCGGCGGCGCCGGCGGCCCGGGAAGCGTGAACTGGGTGGTCCGCGCCGCGGGCAGCAGCCGGGGTGGACGGTTGTAGTCCAGGCCCGTCCGGTCCTCGGAGATCTGGAGCGCGGCCTCGTCCCGCAGCGGGCGGCGAAGCTCCAGCAGGGAGGAACCCGCGGCGAGTTGCGCCCCCGGCGTCCAGATCCGCTCCTGCTCGTCGACCTCCGCCCGGTCGAGCAACAACCCGGGGTCCGTCGGACGGAGCCAGCACTCGCCGTCCTCGGTCACCCGCAGCCGGGCGAGCGCCGGGGCGAGCGGGTCGTCGTGGACGCGGACGTGGTTGTCGTCGTCGGCGCCGATGGCGTGCTCGCCGACGGCGAGCGGATACCGGGTGCCGGCGCCCAGACCGCTGACCACCCGGATCTCCAACGGACCCGCCGGCCGTGCCGGTGACCCGGACGTGGGACGGTCCAGCTCGATGACGCTGCCCTGCCACAGCGGCGCGTCGGCGAGCGTCAGCCCGGGGTCCAGCGGAGCGCCGGCGACGAAGATCGTCGGCGGTCGGGAACCGGGTTCCGGACGGCGCCCGGCCAACACCTCGGCGAGCTCCGCGACGGTGGAGTCGAGGGCGGCCTCGACCTGGTAGTCGGTTTCGGGGGTGGACTGATCCGTGACGGTGAGCAACAGGCGCACGGGTATCTCCTGGTCGGACGATCCGTCGGGAACACGGTCGGGGCCGCGTGGTGAGCGATCACCACGCGGCCCCGACCGTTCGTTGCGTCAGCGGCTGAGGCTGGCGGCGGTCTGCGTGTCGGTCTCCGAGAAGGCGTCGCTGACCTGCGTGAGGTACTGGCTGATGCCTTCCATGCCGTGCAGGGTCTGGTCGACGCTGCCCTTGTACTCCTCGAAGTACGGCCCGAACTGCTGCTGCGCGCCCGGGGTGTTGTAGCCACCCTGGATCAGCGTGTCGATCTTGCTCTTGGCCTGGGTCATGCCGTCCAGCAGGGTCTGCATGTTCTGCTGCAGCCAGCTCGCGGACTCCTGGATGTCCTCGCTGACGATGTGGTACGTGGCCATGTCACCCTCCCGTTTTCCGGTGGTCTCGCGGGTCGGCGAGCCGGTCCCCTCGTGGACCGTCTTGCGCCGACGCCGCCACCCACACGGATGCTCACGCCATCCGGTTCAGGGCAGGTTCGAATCCGTCCCGGTCGTCCGTCGCGGTACGACGGTGAACCGTTTCGGGACGGAGTCCGTGTGGGTGCCGGACCTGTGCACGAGCCCGGTCCACACCGACATCGAGGTGGAGCGAACATGGTGCAGAGAGCGCGGATCGCGATCGTGGCGATCGGCCTGGTGGCGCTGACCGCGTGCGGGGAGGCCACCGGGGCGGGGGACACCGCGACGCCGACCCAGGGGGGATCCGCGGCCTCGCCGGTCACCGCGAGCGCGGACCCGAGCCCGCAGGTGATCGAGGTCAGCCCGGTGTCGCCGCCGACCGTGGCGAAGACGCAACGCCGCGTCCAGATCTTCAGCGGACCGTCCGACGTTCCCGTCCCTGGTGGTCCGGACCGTGGCCAGGGCAGCAACGTGGTGCAGTTGCGGGCCATGCAGCAGGCCGACATCGGCACGTACGTCGCGGACGGCCAGGGCCGGACGCTCTACCGGTTCGACAAGGACTCGGCGAAACCGCCGAAGGCGACCTGCGCGGGGGACTGCGCCAAGACCTGGCCTCCGCTGCTCATCTCGTCCCCCGGCCGGATCTACCCCGAGGGCGTCGACCCGCAACTCGTCGGGTACGTCGAGCGGGCCGACGGCACCTGCCAGGTGACCATCGGCGGCTGGCCGGTCTACCTGTTCGCCAAGGACACCACGCCCGGCGAGATCCGCGGCCAGGGAGTCGGCGGCACCTGGTTCGCGGTCGCCCCGACCGGTGCAAAGACCACGCCGCTACCGGAGGTCGTCGCCGTGCCGACCGCCACCGCCCGCTGAGACCGTGGAGTCGACGATGAACGCGGACGGCGCGTCCGACCGCCCGGCCCTGCTGGTGCCCCGCTGGAAGCCGGCGCCCCCGCCGCAGTGGGGGCCGGCGGCGAACGTACCGGCGGTGCGCCGCTGGCGGCTCTCGCCGAAACTCGTGCTTGCCGTCGCGGTCCCGGTCGTCCTCCTGGCGGTCGCGGGCACGGTGGTGGCGGTGACCCGGCCCGACCTCCCGCGACAGAAGGTCCTCGACACCGCCGCCCTGCAACGTCAGGTGCTGACCGTGCTCCGGACCGACTACCAGCTGAACGCGGACAGCGTCGCCTGCCCGGTCGACCAGCCGGTCATCGAGGGGCACCGGTTCACCTGCACCGCCGAGGTCGACGGGGCGACGGTCACCACCTGGGTGACGGTCCGGTCCACCGGCCAGCTGGAGGTCGCGCGCCCGAGGTAGTCGGCCGGGTCGGTAAGAGATCGTCACGAGCCTGGTAACTGGCCGGTCGTAGCGTCGGGACCCGGGCCGGTCAGCGGTGCGGTCGCAGGACCGTGTCGGTGGCGGGCCCGCTCGTAGACCCGCTCGCTAAGGACCAGGCACCAGCGATGACAACGGCTCCCCATTCGTGTACGGCGCCCGGCCGGACTCCCGCGCTGGACGAGTTGATGGCCGAGCACACCCAGCCGCTGCTCACCTTCGTCGAGAAGCTCGTGCGGGACCACCATCTCGCCGAGGACATCGTGCAGGAGACGTTCATCCACGCCTGGCAGCAGGGCACCCGCGTCCGCCTCGTCGGTGTTCCGATCCGCGACTGGTTGACGACGGTGGCGCGCAACCTGGCGGTCGCGTCGCTGCGGCAGGTCGCCGTCGGGCGGGAGCGGACCGAGCCGGAGGTCGACGTCACCCAACCGGACCACGCGGACGCGGCAGTCGCCGCCGCCGAGGCGGTCTCGATGTTGCGGCGGCTTTCCGTCGAGCATCGGGCGGTGCTGCTGCACACCTACCTGGCAGGCCGGACCACCCACGAGACGGCCCGCGCACTGGGCGTCCCGGTGCGTACCGTCCGTTCCCGGCATCACCACGCGCTGTACACCCTGCGGACGGGGCGCCGGGCAGCCTGACCGGGTGGCCGCGTGCCCGGTAGCTCAGGCCAGCGAGCGCAACCGCGTACCGGCGGCGTCGACGATCCGCTTCGCGCCGTGCACCCGTACCCCGGTCAGCCGGATGCCGCCCAGCGTGTCGGGGATGTGCGGGTCGGTGGTGAGGACGCCGTCACTGACCTCGAGCCCGAGCATCGTCCGCAGGAAGAGCAGGGGCGCCCCGCTGGCCCACGCCTGGGGGTTGCAGGCGGTGGGGTAGGGCACGGGTCGCCGGCCCAGCGAACGGTCGTACCCGGAGAACGCCTCGGGCAGGCGGTAGTCGAAGTGGGCCGCCGCTTCAAGCATCGCCAGCGCGATGCGGTTGGCCTCGTCCCGGTGGCCGTACCGGGCGAGCCCGGCCGCGATGATCGAGTTGTCGTGCGGCCACACGGTGCCGAGGTGGTAGCCGATCGGGTTGTACCCCACATCGGCGGTCGACAGCGTACGGACGCCCCAGCCGGAGAACATCTCGTCGGACATCAGGTGCCGCGCCACCACGGCGGCCCGCTCGGGTGGAACGATCCCGCTCCACAGCAGGTGGCCCATGTTCGAGGTCATCGAGTCGATGGGTCGTTTCTGCGCGTCGAGGCCGATCGCGTAGTAGCCGCCCCGCTCCGACAGCCAGTAGTCACGGTTGAACCGTTCGCGCAGATCGGCGGCCTCGCCCCGCAGCCGTCGCGCCAACGGGGCGTCGGCCCACGGCCCGTCCGCGAGCTCGGCGGCACGTACCTTCGCGTCGTAGGTGTAGCCCTGGATCTCGCAGGTGGCGACCGGCAGGTCGGGGAGCCTGCTGTCGGCGAACTGCACGCCGTCCGGTGAGTCGCGCCAGCACTGGTTGCGCATGCCGTTCGGCGAGCGGGTGCCGTACTCGACGTACCCGTCGCCGTCGCGGTCCCCGAACTCGTCGATCCACCGCAGCGCCGCGTCGGCGTTGGGCCGCAGCTGCCGCACCAACGCGTCGTCGCCGGTCCACCGCCAGTACTCGGACAGCAGGATCAGCCAGAGTTGGGTGGTGTCGGCCGCGCCGAAACAGGGGCCGTAGGGTTCGACGCCGAGCTGGGTCAGCTCACCCGAGCGGAACTCGTGCAGGATCTTCCCGGGGTCCTGGTCGCTGAAGTCGTCGACGACCGTGCCCTGGTGCGCGGCGAGAGTGACGAGCGCCCCGCGCGCGACGTCCGGGCCGCAGGTGATGCTCTGGTACGCCGTGACCAGGGTGTCCCGGCCGAACACGGTCAGGAACCAGGGCATGCCGGCGGCCAACAGCACGATCCGCTGACCGTTGATCTCCTTGACGATGCGCATCGAGACCAGGTCGACGGCCGATTTGTGGTAGACGTTGCGCAACAGTTCCGATTCCGCGCTGAGGTCCGGTTTGTTGGCCTGCCAGCGGTAAGCCGCGTCGTCGTCGTTGTCGGTGGCCGGCGCCTCGCCGAACACGCGGTGGGCCGGCTCGAAGTCCATCCCCTGACAGTTCAGCAGCACGCGCAACTCGCAACCCCAGGTGTCGCCGCGTTCCAGGCGCACGTCCCAGGCCAACGAGTCGCCCTCGACCCGGTCGGCGGGGGGCGCTGCCTCGACGGTGGTGGCGGCGGACCAGCGCGAGTTCCGGTAGGAGAAGCTGAGGGCGGAGCCGTCCGACCGGTGGCCGCGCCGGATGTCGGCCAGCCGGCTCCGGCCCGCCCGCTTGATGTCGAAGAGGTCGGCGAAGTCCGCGCCGACATCCAGCCGCAGGCGTACGGAGACCGGCTCGACGCCGAAGTACTGCAACACGATCCGCTCGTACATGCCGTCCCCGACGAACCGCTCCCGGCGCAGACCGATCCCGTTCGCCCGCAGGTCCGGCAGCTCCGGGTTGGCGAGAAAGAAGGCGGCCGAGTAGGAGTCGACAGTGCTGGCGCTGAGTACCAGCGGAGCGAGTCCGTCGAGGGTCAGCTCCCAGCGGCTGAGGTAGCGGGTGTCGTCGTGCACCAGTCCGGCGATGGAATTGTCCGGCACGTCGCCGACAGAATTGGACAACATGAAGGTTCGGCCCTCGAAAATGCCGATGGAATCGGAGCCGAGTTCGGGAGGAAGGTCACGGTTGGCGCCGCCGTGCGGGCGTTCCTGCTGTTTCGTCGGACGAGAATTCATGGCACCCGCACCTCCCCCGATGGCAGGGGGCGGCCCCCCGTACAAGCGCAGTCTAGGACCCGAGAGGGCAATGTCGCTGCCGTATCGCCTGCTGTCCACGGCGTCGGCGAAAAGGTGACGAACGGCGTCGGCGCGGCCTTTCGTCGCGTATTCGGCGCGGTGACAATTCTGTCGCCGGGTGCCGTGCTCCGCTATTTCGTCCGGATCGGGCCTCGGTGCCGGGTCGGTCTCGTCGGCACGCACGTAGACTGGGCAGCGCGGTGGCAGCCGATGGTGGCGACGGGTCAGGCGAAACAGGAGATTGAATTGTCGATTTCGACCGATGCCCGCCGCCCAGCTGAGGGACCCCGGCCGATCGACGAAACGCTGCGTTTCGAGATCCTGGGTCCGCTGCGCCTGTGGCGCGACGGTGTCGAGGTGGACGTCGGCCCCCGGCAGCAGGGTCGGCTGCTGGCCCTGCTCCTGGCCCGCGCGGGGCGACCGGTCAGTGCGACCGACCTCATCGAACTCGTCTGGGGCGAGGACGCTCCGGCCAGCGCTTCGAACGTCATCCACAAGTACGTGGGCGCGCTACGCCGCCTGATGGAACCCTCGCTCGCGCTGCGCGCGCCCGGCTCGTACCTGCGCCGGCACGGCTCCGGGTACCTCTTCATGCCCCCGCCCGGCTCGCTGGACCTGTTCCGTTTCCGGGAACTCGTCGGGGCCGTCCGGCAAAGGCTCGCGGGCGGCGACCGGCACGGGGCGCTGGACCACTACGCCCGGGCCCTGGGGCTGTGGCGCGGGCCGGCCGGTGACACCTACGCCCACGGCACCACCGCGATGTCGATCTTCGCTGCGCTCGATCGGGAATTCCTCGACGTGTGCGTGCCGGCGGCCGAACTCGCCCTGTCGCTGGACCGTCCGACGCGGGTGCTGCGGCCGTTGCGGCTGGCCGCCGCGATGGCGCCGTTCCACGAGCCGGTGCAGGCGAGTCTGATCGCCACCCTCGGGGCGGCCGGTCACCAGGCCGAGGCGCTGGAGTTGTTCCGGACCGTCCGCACCCGTCTCGCCGAGGAGTTGGGCATCGATCCGGGCGAGGCCCT
This sequence comes from Micromonospora sp. WMMD729, assembly GCF_049315225.1. NCBI lineage: Bacteria > Bacillati > Actinomycetota > Actinomycetes > Micromonosporales > Micromonosporaceae > Micromonospora > Micromonospora sp. WMMD729. The sequence continues at coordinate 1,726,035 of NZ_CP186059.1, forward strand.
TCAGTCCGCGCACCGGCGGGTGCTGGCGGGAACGGCGAGCCCGGTGGGGAGCGACCCGACCCCGGCTGACGGCGGGGCGCGGCGGGGTGCCCGGTCGTGGCCGGTGCCGCTGGTGCGGCCGGCGCAGCTCCCACCCGACCTGCCGGCCTTCGTCGGACGTACCGCCGAACTCGCGACTCTCGCCGGACTGCGTGCCGGTGTGGCCCGCGCGGGCGGGACGGCTCCGCTGGTCGTCGCGCTCGACGGGATGGGCGGGGTGGGAAAGTCCACGCTGGCCGCGCACTTCGCCCACCGGGTCGCCGAGGAGTTCACCGATGGCCAGCTCTACCTCGACCTGCGCGCGGAGCAGCCCGAGACCGACGGTCTGAGCCCCCGGGACGCGCTCGGATCCCTGTTGTCGTCGCAGGGTTTCCACATGTCCAGCGTCCCGGAGACGCTCGCCGCGCGGGTCGGCATCTACCGGAGCCTGACCGCCGGCCGGAAGATGCTCGTGCTTCTCGACAACGCGCTCGACGCCGCCCAGGTGCGTCCGCTGCTGCCCAACTCCCCGGCCTGCCTGGTGCTGGTGACCAGCCGCCGGCCGCTCGTCGATCTCGCCGTCCGCGACGGAGCCCACCTGCTGCACCTCGATCCGCCGGACATGCCGACCGCCCGTCGGCTGGTCCAGCGTCGGCTCGACGACGCGCCGAACCGCTCCCCGGTCGATGACGCTCCGACGCCGGAGACGCTCGACGAGATCATCGAGATGTGCGGCCGGCTGCCCCTCGCGTTGGCGATCCTGGCCGGCCGGCTGAGCGCGCGTCCGCGACTCGCCCTGCAGGACGTCGCCGCGGAACTCCGTGACGGCGCGCGACGACTGACCGCCTTCTCCGGCAGTCCCGGCGTGTGCGATCCGCGCGCCGCCTTCGCGTGGTCGTACCGCCAGCTCAGTCCGGACGCAGCCCGGCTCTTCCGGCTCTCCTCCGCCGCCATGCCGGCCGGCATCTCGGCCGAGGCGTTCGCCAGCATGTCGCTGACTCCGCCGACCCGGACGCGGGGACTGGTGCGGGAGATCACCGACGCCGCCCTGCTCGACGAGGACGACAGGGGACGGCTCACCTCGCACGTCCTCGTCCGGGCGTACGCGCAGGAGCTGTTCCTGGCCGAGGAGTCGGTCCACGACCGGGAAGCGGCTGTCGGCCGGCTCCTGCACCACTACCTGCACAGCAGCTACCAGGCCGCGCTGCGGCTCGTGCCGACGAGCCCGGCGGCCGCTCCCGTCCCGGCCCCGGCCGGCGTCGTCGCCGAGCGACCCGATTCGTACGACGCCGCGATGCGGTGGTTCGACGATCACCAGGAGATCCTGTTCGAGGCGGTCCGCCGTGCGGCGGAGGGCGACTTCGGCGTCCCGGCCTGGCGGCTGGCGCTCACCATCTGGCCGTGGTTGCAGCTCGCCGGGCGATTCCACGACTGGCAGGACGTGATGCGGGTGGCGCTGCGTGCTGCCAGTGACAGCGGGGACGAGGTGGGCGCGGCCCACGCCAGGTGGAGTCTGGCCGACTCCTGCTACCACTTCGCCACCTACGACGAGGCGCTCGACCTGCTCGGCCGCGCCCGAGAGATCTTCGCCGAGCGCGGCATGATCGCGGAGCTGGGCGGTGTCCACAGTGCCCTGCAACGGATCCACAGTCAGCTGGGCCGGCACGAGCGCGCACTGGCGGAGAACGAGCGGGCGCTGTCCCTCCACCGTGCCGTCGGTTTCGAGCAGGGCGAGATCTGGGCGTCGGTGGCCCGGGGCCGCTCACTGGTTCGGCTCGGTGCTCCCGGCGAGGCCATGGCGTGCCTCAACGAGGCGTTGGCCCAGAGCGAGAAGTTCGGACCGGGGACGGACGAGGCAGCGATCCGCGTCCTGATCGCCGAGTGTCTGGCGTTGCTGGGGCACCAGAGCCAGGCCCGGGACCAGCTCGAGAAGGGGCTCCGAGCGGCCGGCGAGGCGCACAGCCGGATCGGCGTCTTCGAAGCGTCCACCCGGCTCTGCGCGACACTCCTGGATCTCGACGACGTGCCCGGCGCCTGCCAGGCCTGGCGGCACGCCTGCGACGCCATGCACGCCATGCAGAACGGTGGGACCCGCGCCATGCGGGACCTGGTCTGCGACCTGGGGGACAGGCTGACCGAGGTCACCGAGTTCGGCTCCCGCTCCGCGGACACGCAGCGGTGACACCCGGACGGGCCACACTCCGGCCGGCCGTCTGACCAGCGCTGCGGCGGGTGACCGAGGGCCCGAACCGCCCGCTGTGGTCGGTTGCGCGGCACTCGGCCGGTTGAGCATGTTATCGATAACATGCTATGTTCCGGCGCGGGGAGCGAAGGGCACGCTCCCAGTCACCGCAGTCAGTCGGCGCAGGCATGCCGAGGGCCCGCCCTCCCGCCGCCTCACCGGTCGGTGACCAGTCCGGGCCGCTCCGCCACTGCCAGGCGACCGCGCGGTCGTCGGACGCCCCCTCCGGTCCGGCTGCACGCTCCGCATTCCATGCCCCGTCGCGGACAACCCCGGCAGCGACGGTACGGCCCGTACGCCACCCGTGTACGCCGCACCGGCCGCAGCAGCATGCCGGCCCGCAACGGAAGGACGTCCCCTCACCGCACCTCGCCGGTCGGCCCTCGTCCGCCCGCGCGGGCGAGTACCCCCCACCGGCACGAACCGGCTCGAGGTGCATGTCGTACGCACGATCAACGGCAAGGAGTCGAGCAATGGTCAGACGGAGACAACTACTGACGATCGTCGCGGCCGCGGCGGCTCTCGTCGTGGCGACCGGCGGCGCGTTGAGCGCCGGTTTCCGCGGCGAGGCGGTGGCCGCCACGAACGGCACCCTGGCGGCGACCGCGGGCTGCGGTAAGGCGCCCACCCTCACCAGCGGGACCCGCACGATCACCAGCAGCGGCCAGAGCCGCACCTACATCCTCCAGATCCCGAGCGGGTACGACCGGAACCGTCAGTACCGGCTGGTCTTCGGTTTCCACTGGCTGAACGGGTCGGCCAACAACGTCGCCTCGGCCGGCTACTACGGCCTCGCGCCGCTGTCGAACAACAGCACGATCTTCGTCGCGCCGCAGGGCATCAACGCCGGGTGGGCCAACACCAACGGTCGGGACCTGACCCTTTTCGACGACATCTCCCGCCAGGTCGAGAACGACCTCTGTGTCGACACGACGCAGCGTTTCGCCCTGGGCTGGAGCTACGGCGGAGCCATGAGTTACGCGGTGGCCTGCGCCCGACCGAACGTCATCCGCGCGGTCGCCGTGCTGTCCGGCGCGAACCTCAGCGGTTGCAACGGTGGCACCGCGCCGGTCCCGTACTTCGGCATCCACGGCATCTACGACAGCGTGCTGAACATCTCCCAGGGTCGGGCGTTGCGGGACACGTTCGTGCGCAACAACGGCTGCACGGCGCAGAGCCCCCGCGAGCCCAGCCGGGGCAGCCTGACCCACATCACCACCACCTACTCCGGCTGCCGCGCCGGGTATCCGGTGCAGTGGGCCGCGTTCGACGGCGACCACACCCCGAGCCCGGTGGACGGGTCGGGCAGCCCCAACGACTCGCGGACCTGGACCTCGGGTGAGATCTGGCGGTTCTTCAGCCAGTTCCAGTCGACGACCCCGCCCACCACGCCGCCGCCGACCACGCCTCCGCCCACGACGCCGCCGCCGACCACCCCGCCGCCGACGACGCCGCCGCCGACCACCCCGCCGCCGACCGGTGAGCCGGGCACCTGCGCCGCCACCTACCACGCGGTGAACAGTTGGCCGGGTGGCTTCCAGGGTGAGGTCACCGTCACCAACCGCACCAGCGGCACGATCAACGGCTGGGCGGTGGGTCTGACCCTGGCCGGCGGCCAGGCCATCAGCAGCCTCTGGAGTGGCGTCAACACGGGGACCACCGGCAACGTCACCGTTCGCAACGCCCCCTACAACGGCGCCCTCGCGCCGAACGCCTCGACGACCTTCGGCTTCACCGCCACCGGAGACGGCGCCACCCCGCCCAGCAACGTCACCTGCACCAGTTCCTGAACACCGGTGCCCCGGGTCCGGCGCCATTGGCTCCGGACCCGGGGCATCGCCCGCCGGGCGCGGCGGCGGTCCCTCGACGGGTCGCCGCGAGCACGTCGCGGCATCGGTGCGGTCGTGCCGCTTTATGGGTGAATGTCGATGTTAGCGTCGACCATTCCTGGGTGCCGGGCAGGCCGACGTGGCCGTCGGGGGGTGGCGGGGGATCGGGCGGCAGGCGTACGACCGGCGTCAATGGCCCGGCGCGCCACGCCGGCCCTCCTTTGCGCGGATGTTACGTCTTGACGAACAGCATGTTATCGCTCACAGTCGATGGTCAAGGACGACGTCGGATGCGATGTTCCGCCGGCCGACTTCGTCGACCGTGAATTCGACGTGCGTCCGCCGCCCACCGGGATCGTGTTAACGCGAACATTCCCACCGTGTGCGCCCGGTCGCGGGTCGCGGTGCGCCCAGCCTCGGGTAGCCGTTCGGCTCCCCGGTCAATGAGGAGGATCATGTCCGCCATTGGTACGTCCCCGGCGATAGCGCCACCCTCGCGACGGCGAGCGTGGTTGGTACGAGCGGCAGCCGCCAGCGCGGCGGCGGTGGTGGTCGCCGGCGCCGCCGCGATGGCGGTGTCGTCGCCCGCGGCCGCGGCGACCGTCGACACGAACGCGTGGTACGTGCTGGTGAACCGCAACAGTGGCAAGGCGTTGGATGTCTACAACCTGGCCACGAACGACGGTGCGCGGATCACGCAGTGGACGCGTAACAACGGTAACCAGCAGCAGTGGCAGTTCGTGGATTCCGGTGGTGGTTACTATCGGGTCAAGTCGCGGTTGTCGGGCAAGGTGTTGGACGTGTCCGGCCGGTCGACCGCCAATGGTGGGGCGATCGTGCAGTGGTCCGACAACGGTGGGACCAACCAGCAGTTCCGCCTGGCCGACTCGGACAGTGGTTATGTGCGGTTGATCAACCGCAACAGCAACAAGGTCATGGAGGTGCAGGGCGCCTCGACGGCCGACGGTGGCAACATCGTGCAGTACGACGACTGGAACGGCACCAACCAGCAGTGGCAGTTCGTCCGTGTCGACGGCGGGGGCAACCCGACCACGCCACCGCCCACCACGCCGCCCCCGGGTGGCACCTGTGACCTGCCGTCGTCGTACCGGTGGTCGTCGACCGGGGCGCTGGCGCAGCCGAAGTCGGGCTGGGTCTCACTCAAGGACTTCACCGTCGCCCCCTACAACGGCCAGCAACTCGTCTACGCCACCACCCACGACTTCGGTTCGTCGTGGGGCTCGATGAACTTCGGCCTGTTCAGCAACTGGTCCCAGATGGGCTCGGCCAGCCAGAACACCATGAACAGCGGCACCGTCGCACCGACCCTGTTCTACTTCGCGCCCAAGAACATCTGGGTCCTGGCCTACCAGTGGGGCGGCCCCGCGTTCTCCTACCGCACCTCCACCGACCCGACCAACCCCAACGGCTGGTCCGCCGCCCAGACCCTGTTCACCGGCAGCATCTCCGGCTCCGGCACCGGCCCGATCGACCAGACCCTCATCGCCGACGACCAGAACATGTACCTCTTCTTCGCCGGCGACAACGGCAAGATCTACCGAGCCAGCATGCCCATCGGGAACTTCCCCAGCAGCTTCGGCTCGAACTACACCACGATCATGAGCGACAGCACCAACAACCTCTTCGAAGCACCCCAGGTGTACAAACTCCGCGGCCAGAACCGCTACCTCATGATCGTCGAAGCCATCGGCAGCCAGGGCCGCTACTTCCGCTCCTTCACCGCCACCAGCCTCAACGGCTCCTGGACCCCCCAGGCCGCCACCGAGAGCAACCCCTTCGCCGGCAAGGCCAACAGCGGCGCCACCTGGACCAACGACATCAGCCACGGCGAACTGATCCGCACCAGCGCCGACCAGACCTTCACCGTCGACCCCTGCAACCTCCAACTGCTCTACCAAGGCCGATCGCCCTCCTCCAACGGCGTCGACTACGGCCTGCTGCCGTACCGCCCGGGCCTGCTCACCCTGCAACGCTGACCTGACGCACGACCAGAGGGGCGGGCCCGGCACCACGCCGAGCCCGCCCCGCTTGACGTCCATCGGCCCCCGCCTCTGCCAGGCTGGGGCATGCCCTTGAGCGCACACCACCTCAGAACATCGGTCGCCGTGTCCGACATCGCGCGGGCGGTCGCCTTCTACGAAGGCAGGCTGGGCCTGCGGTCGCTGCGGTCCGCGCCCAGCGCCCACATCCCCGACGGCAGCCGCATCTACGCCTCCGGCGGCGGGCCGGCCCTCAACGTGTACCAGTCGGTCACCGCCGGGACGACCGAGGCGACGCTGGCGACGTGGTACGTCGACGACCTCGACGAGATCGTCGACGAACTCACCGCCGCCGGCGTCGACTTCGTGCGGTACGAGCAGTTCGAGCACGACCCGAAGGGGATCACCGCACGGGCCGGCGGTGGGCGCATCGCCTGGTTCCAGGACCCGGACGGCAACACCTTCGCCATCGAGGCGGACGTCTGACCGACCGCCTGCGCCACGGACGCCGACCCGGCGGCGTCCTTCTCCCACCGTGCCGCGATGTCAGGTTCCTCGACTGAATTCGACCGTCGTGTCGATCTCGGCGGCTCGACCTTCGTCGGACCAGTGACAGCACCGGCGGTCGAGTAGGGAGATTGATGACCATGCGCAGCAGGCTGTGGGGACTGATATCCGCGCGTGCGAGCATCCTGCGCCTGATGCCCAGAGCGGGTTTCGGCCTGTTCGGCGCGCTCCTGCTGCTCAACCTCGTCCTCGCCGCGCTGCCGATCGCCTTCGTGGTCACGTCCAGCGTGGTGCTGGGCAAGGTGCCCGGCGCCGTCGAGGGGGGTCTCGACTCGACGGCCTGGCACGAACTGGTGCCGGTCTTCGCGGCTGCGGCCGGCTTCTTCGTGTTGCAACAGGTGCTCGCCCCGGCGCAGCTCTCGCTGGGCGAGCTGCTGGCGCGGCGGATCGACGGCACCGTGGTGGACGACGTGATGCGGGCGTCGATGCGCAGCACCGGCGTCGGGCCGATGGAGGACCAGGCCGTCCTCGCCGACCTGCGGTACGCCGCCCGGGAGCTGGAGCACGGCCTGCAGATGTGGGGACCGGGCAGCGCCTGCGCCGGCACGCTCGCCCTGATCGCGCGGTACGGCCAACTGGTCGGCTTCGCGGTGATCATCGGTGTCGTCTACTCCTGGTGGGCCGCGGTGGCGCTGGCCGTGACCGTGCTGTGGTTCCGCAACGTGCAGCGCGGCGGCCTGCGCCGGTATGCCGACGCCCGTTACCGCCTGATGGGTCGGCAGAACAAGGTGGAGTACGTCCGCAACCTGGCCGTGCAGTCCCCGGCGGGCAAGGAGATCCGGGTCTTCGGGCTGGCGACCTGGATGGACGGCCAGCTGCGGGCGGCGTACCACGACTGGTTCACGCCGCTGTGGGCCGCGCGACGACGCGTCTACCTGTGGCCCGGCGTGTGGTCCACCGGGTTCAGCCTGCTGGCCTGCGGGGCGATCTTCGCGACGATCGGCGCCACCGCCATCGACGCGCTGACGCTCACCGAGTTCGTGCTGATCATGCAGGCGGCGCTGGGCGCCATCCGGCTCTCCGTCTTCTACCCGGAGGCCGACCTGGAGACGTCCATCGGCACCGAGACATACCGGGCGGTACGGCGGTTCTCCGACCACATCGACAGGTACGCCGTGCTGGAGCCGGCCGGCTCGGGCGACGCGGTGCCGGAGCCGGTCAGCGAAATCCACTTCGACGACGTGTCGTTCCGGTACCCCGGTCAGGAGCGGCCGGTGCTCGATGGGCTGGACCTGCGCATCCCGGTGGGCCGCTGCACCGCGATCGTCGGGCTCAACGGTGCGGGCAAGACCACCCTGGTGAAGCTGCTGGCCCGGCTCTACGAGCCCGACCACGGCGCCGTACGCCTCGACGGCATCGACGTCCGGAGCTTCGAGCTGGCGCGGTGGCGGGCCCGGCTCGCCGTCATCTTCCAGGACTACCTGCGGTACGAGTTCTCCGCCGCGGACAACGTGGCGTTCGGCGCGGTCGGCTCGGTGGACGACCGGGAGGGCGTCCGCGAGGCGGTGGCGGCGATGGGCCTGACCGAGAAGCTGGAGTCGCTGCCCCGCGGTCTGGACACGCCGCTGGCCACGCACGTCAGCGGTGGCGGGGAGCTGTCCGGTGGCCAGTGGCAGCGGTTGGCGCTCGCGCGGGCCCTGTTCGCGCTGCGGCACGGCGCGTCGGTGGTCGTCCTCGACGAACCGACCGCGAGCCTCGACGTACGCGCCGAGGCGCAGTTCTTCGACCAGTTCGCGGCGCTCACCCAGGGCGCCACCACGCTGCTGATCTCCCACCGGTTCTCCACCGTCCGGCATGCCGACAAGATCGTGGTGCTGCACGACGGCCGGGTGGCCGAGGAGGGCTCGCACGACGAACTCCTGGCGCGCGACGGGCGCTACGCGCAGCTGTTCCGGTTGCAGGCCGACCGCTTCGCCGACAACTCCGACTCGGACCGGGACGAGGTGCTGCTGTGAGGGTCATGTTCGCCGGCATCGGCCGGCTGCTGTCCGCGGCGTGGCGCATCGACGCGCGCAAGACGGTCGTCGCCTCGCTGCTCATGCTGTCCCTGGCCGCGTCCGCCGCGCTGCTCGCCGTCGCGCTCGGCGCGATGACCGACGCGGTCATCGGCGGCCGGACCACCGAGGCCGGCGTGCTGGGCGCGGTGGTCGCCCTGCTCGCCATCCTGGCGCAGTCCTCCGGTCAGTTCGCCATGATCGCTTACTTCGAGCTGTCCGAGCTGATCGAACTGGACCTGCACCGCGAGTTGCTGGCCGTCTCGAACGGCTCCGCCGAGGTCGGCCATCACGAACGCCCGGAGCAGGCCGACGAGTTGACCGTCCTGGTCCAGGCCAGCGGGCAGTTCCGCAGCAGCATGCAGTCGCTGTTCGAGGCGGCGACCATGGTGCTGGCCGTGGTCCTGGGCGCGGTGATCCTGGCCCTGCAGAGTCCGTACCTGCTGCTGCTCCCGGTGGCCGCGGCCGTACCGCTGATCACCGGCCGCCTGGCGGAGAGCGCCCTGGAACGGGCCAAGACGACGATCGCCGAGCCGACCCGCGTCGCGCTCAACCTCCTGCACGCCACGACCACCGCCCGCTACGCCGGTGAGCTGCGGGTTTTCGGCGTCGAGAAGGAGCTACGGCGGAGGTACGCGAGCCTCTGGCGGACCGCCACCCGTGGCCTGCACGGCGCGCACCTCAGGGCGATGGCGCTCCGCGCGGCGGGTCAGGTCGTCTTCGGCCTCGCGTACGTCGGGGCGGTGTTGCTGGTCGTCCGCAACGCCATCGCCGGGCAGCAGAGCGTCGGCGAGGTGGTCCTGGTGATCGTGCTGGCCACCCAGGTCAACCAGCAGGTGACCGGCGCGGTGACCCAGTTGCAGCAACTGCAACGGCTCGCCAACACCTACGTCCGGCTGGACCGGCTGCGCGACGCGGTCGGCGGCGCGGGGCAGGTCTCCGACGAGCCCGTCCCGGACCGGCTGGTCACCGGGATCGCCTTCGAGAACGTGAGCTTCAGCTACCCGAACGCCGAGCGGCCGACGCTGCGCGACGTCAACCTGACCCTGCCGGCCGGCAGCACCGTGGCGATCGTCGGTGAGAACGGCGCCGGCAAGACGACGCTGGTCAAGCTGCTCTGCGGCTTCTACCAGCCCACCGCCGGCCGGATCCTCGTCGACGGCGTCGACCTGCGACGGCTGCCCGTCGAGCGGTGGCGCGAGCGGATGGCCGCCGGCTTCCAGGACTTCGTGCGGTACGAGTTCCGGGCGCTGGAAGCGGTCGGCGTCGGGGACGTGGCGCGGGTGTCGGACCAGGACGCCGTGCACGACGCCCTGGTGAAGGCGCACTCCACCGACGTCCTGCGCGCCCTGCCGGAGGGGTTGCCCACCCAGCTCGGCACGTCGTACACCGATGGGGCCGAGTTGTCCGGCGGGCAGTGGCAGAAGCTCGCGCTGGGCCGGGCGCTGATGCGGGACAACCCGATGCTGCTGCTGCTCGACGAGCCCACGTCCGCCCTTGACCCGCAGGCCGAGCACGAGCTGTTCGAACGCTACGCGGAGCACGCGAGACGGACCAGCGCGCAGACCGGCGCGGTCACCGTGCTGGTGTCGCACCGCTTCTCCACGGCCCGGATGGCCGACAAGATCATCGTGGTCGGTGACGGGCAACTGCTCGAGGTGGGGGACCACGACACCCTGATGCGCGCCGGCGGCTCCTACGCCGAGATGTTCGCCATCCAGGCCAAGGCGTACCGCTGACACGATCACGCGAGGGAGAGAGACATGGGCCACCGGATCCGGGTATCCGTCATCATCGCGACCTACAACCAGGCCGACCTGCTGGCGGAGACGCTGCGACACCTCGCCCGGCAGACCCTGCCGACCGACGAGTTCGAGGTGATCGTCGGGGACGACGGGTCGAGCGACCACACGACGGAGGTGGTGCGGTCCTTCGCCGACACCCTCCAGGTCAAGTACGTCTTTCAGGAGGACCGGGGTTTCCGGGCCGCCGCCGCGCGCAACGCCGCCGCCCGGCTGGCCGCCGGCGCGCTGCTGGTCACGCTCGACACCGGGTCGATGGTCGGCCCGGACTTCCTCACCGCGCACCTGGCCGCCCACGCGGGCGGCGACGGACGACGGGCGGTCATGGGCCTCAGCTACGGCTACACCCCCGACGAGCCGAAGCAGGAGGTGCAGGAACTGCTCGCGCAGATGCTGCCCGAGACGGCCGTCGAGCGGTTCCGCGACATGCCCGACTTCCAGGACGTCCGCCAGTCCTACTTCGCCGACTGTGAGCTGGACCTGAGCCGGCGACGGGTTGCCTGGCAGGCGTTCTGGACCTTGAACTCGTCGGTGCGGACGGACGACTTCCGCCGGGTGGGCGGCTTCGAGGAGAAGTTCCAGGGCTGGGGCGGCGAGGACATGGAGCTGGCGCTGCGGTTGCTGCGCGCCGGCCTGACCCTGCACGTCGCGCCGGAGGCGTGGGTCGTGGTGGCCCCGCACGACCGCGACCCCGAGGCCAACCTGGAGGCCCTGTTCGCGAACATGCGGATGTTCCTCGCCAAGTTCCCGGAACCGGTGGTCGAGCTGGGCCTGGGCGTGATGCTCGACAAGGGCGACTTCTGGGGCTGGGAGCGGACGTACGCCGAGCTTCTCGACTGGCAGCAGCGGGTCCGCGACCTCAGCGTCCGCGACGAGATCGCCAAGGCCCTGGTGGACGTACCGGCCGACGAGTCGGTCGCCGTCATCGGGTGCGGTGCCGACGTGCCCACGACGATGGCCGGCGCGGTCCTGGTCGACTTCGACGAGGAACTGCTCGCCCGCGCCGTGCGCTCCGGTGACCACAGCGGCTACCACGCGGTCGGGCTGCACACGCTGCTCGCCGACGACAGCGTCGACACGGTCGTCATCACCTCCCGGATGACCGGCCTCTGGGCCACCTGGAGCGCCGAGATCCTGGCCGAGGCCGACCGGATCGGCCGGCGGACCGTCTCGTACGCCGCCCCGGCGACCTCCTGAACCCGTAGTCCCCGACCATTCGAAGGAGAACCATGGGCCATCGGCGGCGGGTATCCGTCATCATCGCCACCTACAACTCAGCCGACCTGCTCGCCGAGACGCTGCGCCAGCTCGCCCGGCAGACGATTCCCCGAGACGACTTCGAAGTGATCGTCGGTGACGACGGCTCGACCGACCACACCGCCGCAGTGGTGCGGTCCTTCGCCGACGTGCTGCACATCGGGTACGTCTTCCAGGAGGACCGGGGTTTCCGGGTCGCCTCCGCCCGCAACGGCGCGGCCCGGACGGCGGTCGGCGCGCTGCTGGTCATCCTCGACACCGGGTCGATGGTGGGGCCGGACTTCCTCGCCGCGCACCTGGCCGCGCACAGCGGTGACGAGCGGCGGGCGGTGATCGGGCCCAGCTACGGCTACAACCCGGAGGTGCCGATGCTGGGCGTGGACGAACTCCTCGCGCAACTACCGCCCGAGGGCGTGGTGGAGCGCTACCGCCATCTCCCCGAGTTCCAGGACGTCCGGCAGCCCTACTTCGTCGGCTGTCAGATGGACCTGAGCAGGCGGACGATTCCCTGGAAGGCATTCTGGACCGGGAACTGCTCGATCCGTACCGACGACTTCCGTCGCCTCGGCGCCTTCGAGGAGCGGTTCGAGGGCTGGGGCGGGGAGGACATGGAGCTGGGGTACCGGCTGCACCAGGCCGGCCTCACGATCGCACTCGCGCCGGACGCGTGGGCGGTGGTGGCCCCGCACGACCGCGACCACAAGGCCAACTTCGACGAGTTGTTCGCGAACATGCGGATGTTCCTCGCCAAGTTCCCCGTACCCGTGGTCGAGATGGGCCTGACCGTGATGGTGGAGACAGGCCAGTTCTGGCAGTGGGAACCGATGTACCTGGAACTCCTCGACTGGCAGCAGCGGGCGCGTGACGTCGACGTCCGCGACGAGATCGCCGCCGCCCTGGCCGACCTGCCCGACGGCGAGACGGTCACCGTCATCGGGTGCGGCGGTGAGCTGCCCGCCACGCTGACCCGCGCGACCCTCGTCGACTTCGACGAGGAACTTCTCGACCGCGCGGTGCGTTCGGGGGACCACAGCGGCTACCACGCCATCGGCCTGCGCACCATGTTGGCCGACGGCAGCGCCGGAACCGTCGTCGTCACCTCCCGGATGGCCGGGCTGTGGGACAGCTGGGGCCCGCAGATCCTGGCCGAGGCCGCGCGAGTCGGCCACCGGACCATCTCGTACGCCGGCCCGGCCCCCCGGTCGGCGGATCCGCAGGAAATCCAATCGGAAGGGAGAGCCGCATGACGACCCTGGTGGTGTCACCGCATCTCGACGACGCGGTGCTGTCCTACGGCGGGCACCTCGCCCAACTGGTCGACGCCGGTGAACGCGTCGTCGTCTACACGGTCTTCGCCGCAAGCCCCGTCCCGCCGTACTCGCCGGTCGCGACCACGTTCCACGACCAGTGGGCGATCGTCGGCGACCCGGTGGCGGCGCGGCGCGACGAGAACGTCGCGGCCCTCTCCACGCTCGGCGTCGAGCCGCCGTACCTGTGCGGCCCGTTCCTCGACGCGATCTACCGCCGTTACCCGGACGGCGGCTGGGTCATCGACGACGAGAACCCGATGGACCACCACGCCGACGACGAGGACGACCTGGTCGCCGACATCGCCGCCGACATCGAGCGGGTGATCGGCGCGTACTCCGCCGATCGGGTGGTCACCTGCGCGGCGGTCGGCAACCACGTCGACCACCGCCGCACCCGCGACGCCGTCCTCGCCGCGGTGGCCCGGACCGGCTCGCCCCTGTCGCTCTGGGACGACTTCCCGTACCTCGCGTGGCCGGGGGTCAACGTCATGCCGGCGTTACCGGCGGGCGTGCGCGTGTCGGAACCGGTGGCCGTCGCCGTCAGCGACGACGACTGGGCCCGCAAGCTGCGGGCGGTCAGCGCGTACGCGAGCCAGATCGCCATGCTGGAGAGCGGCGGGCAGACCATGAGCGACCAGTACGCCGACGACTGCGCCAACCGCCGCGCCGGCCACGGGGTCGAGGGGTTCTACGAGACCGTCCGCGAGGTGCTGGCGCTCACAGATGCCGCTGCACTTCGGTCAGCCGCTCAGTGAGAAACGCACGTTCGACGTCGTTGTCGGTGAGGGTCAACGCCTCCTCGTAGGCCGTCCGGGCCTGCGGCCACTGCCCCAACTGGCGCAGGAAGTCGGCCCGGGCGGCGCTGAGGTACCCGTACGTGGCGAGGGACGGATCGGCGAGCAGTGGGTTCAGCGCGTCGAGGCCGGCCCGGGGACCGTCGCGCAGCCCGATCGCGACGGCCCGGTTGAGGTCGACCACGGGGGAGGGCCAGATCCGGAACAGCGTGTCGTAGAGCGCGACGATCTGGGTCCAGTCGGTGTCCTGCCAGGTCGGCGCCTCGGCGTGCAGGGCGGCTATCGCCGCCTCCAGCGCGTACCGGGTCGGGGGCCGGCGACGCAGCGCGTCGGCGACCAGAGCGCGGCCCTCGGCGATGAGTTGCCGGTCCCAGCGCGAGCGGTCCTGCTCGGACAGCAGCACCAGCCGCCCGTCCGCGGATCTGCGGGTGTCCTGGCGGGCGACGTTGAGCAGGAGCAACGCGAGCAGTGCGCTGATCTCGGCGTTGGTCGGCATCAGCAGGTGCAGCATGCGGGCCAGCCCCACCGCGCTGTCCACCAGGTCGTGGCGGACCAGTTGGGCGCCGAGCGGCGCCGTGTGACCGGTGGTGAAGATCAGATGGACGACCTCCAGGACGGCGCTCACCCGTTCCTCGAGCTGGTCCGGGCCTGGCACCCGGTACGGGATGCGGGCCGCGGCGATCTTCTTCTTGGCCCGGGTGATGCGGGCCGCCATGGTGGCCGGCTGCACGAGGAACGCGCGGGCCACCTCGGGCGTGGACAGCCCGCACACCAGGCGCAGCGTCAGGGCGACCTGGGCCTCCCGGGCCAGGGCCGGGTGCGAGCAGGTGAAGATGAGGCGCAGACGGTCGTCGACCAGGCCGTCCTCCGGCCCCGGCGTGGTCTCGTCGGCCACCAGCAGGGGCATCTTGCGACGGAACACCGACTCGCGGCGCAGGACGTCACGGGCCCGGTTGCGCGCGATGGTGGTCAACCAGGCGCCCGGCCGGTCCGGGATGCCGGTCTGCGTCCAGGTCTCCAGGGCCTGCGCGAACGCGTCCTGTGTGCACTCCTCGGCCAGATCGAGGTCGCGGGTCAGGTGGGCCGTGGTGCTGAACACCTGGGCCCAGTCGCGGCGGTGCGCCTGGGCGACCGCCGCGACGACCTCGTCCTTCGTCCGTGGGTCGGTCACGTCAACCGTGGTCGACCACCGGGCGGATCTCCACACCGCTGTGCGACGCGCGCACCTCGGGGAGCAGCGCCGCCAACGACAGGACGTCATCCAGGTCGGTGGCCTCGATGAGGTAGTAGCCGCCGAGCGCCTCCTTGGTCTCCAGGAACGGCCCGTCGGTCGTCTTGATCTGGCCCATCGAGTCCGAGCGCAGCGTGGTGGCCGTGGGCGACATCTCCAACTGCTGCCCGTCGATGATCTGCGTCCCGGCCTTCTCGGCGAACGCCGCGTGCGCGGCGTCGTGCGCCTTCCACTGCTCGTCGGTCATCGCGTCCCACTGCTGGGCGTCGCCGTAGATCAGAATCATGTACTTGGCCATGGCTCAAGTCCCGTCCGTGTGCCGGCCCCCTCGTGGTGGCCTCTACATTACGACGGGCCGCGCCGGCGGTAGATCGACAGCCACGCCGAAAATCTCGTCCCCGACATCGGGCCGAGGTCAGTCGCCGGCGTGGCTGAGCAGACGGTCCAGGGGTTCGAGGTCGAACGGGGTGTCCAGGCTGAGGATGACGTGGGTCGCGCCGGCCTTGAGGTAGGCGTCCACCTCGTCCACCTCCGCCTTCTGGATCATTGTGGTGCGCTCGATCTCGGCGGGGTCGCGGCCCTGCTCGGCGCACCAGCGGTCGAGGACGGCGCTCTTGTGCGCGAAGCGCTCGGCCGAACCGAAGTCGTTCCACATGTCCGCGTACCGGGCCACGATGCGCAGGGTCACCTTCTCCCCGCCACCACCGATCAGCAGCGGCACCCGTGACGCTGACGGAACCAGCGCGGCGAGGCGGGACCGTACGGTCCGGACCCCGTCCTCCAGAGCCCGCAGCCGTTCGCCGGCACTGCCGAACCGGTAGCCGAACTCGGTGTAGTCCCGCTCGAACCAACCCGCGCCCAGGCCCAGGATCACGCGACCGTCGCTGATCTGGTCGACCGTGCCCGCCATCGCCGCGAGCAGGTGTGGGTTGCGGTAACTGTTGCAGGTCACCAGCGAGCCGAACCGGGCCCGACGGGTGTCGGCGGCCAGCGCGGCCAGCGTCGTCCAGCACTCGTAGTGCGCGCCGTCCGGGTCGCCGTACAGCGGGTAGAAGTGGTCCCAGGTCCAGATGCTGTCCACACCGAGTTCGTCCGCCGCGCGCCAACTCTCGCGCAGTTGGGCCATCCGGCAGTGCTGGGGCGTGAACAGCACCCCGACCTTGAATCGAGCCATGACCATCTCCTCGACGTCGACGCGTTATCGAGTAGAGGATGCCCGCGGTGGAGTTGCAAAACCTCTTCGAAATTGCGGTGCCGGTCCAATAAGGGCACGCGTGGAGTGGACTCGCCCGCTCGGCATTCGAGAAGAAATATGCGGTCGGCGCGGTCATTAGTTTCGGCGGCAGATACCGCTCTTCGCGCCACCGGATACGGCCCGGTGCCGTGCACCCGAACCATGGAGGCCCGCGATGGGTAAATGCCCGATCATGCTCGATCCCGAGGGACGTGACATTCATGCCGAAGCGGCCCGGATCCGCGCCGAGGGCCCGGTCACCCTCGTCGAGGTTCTCGGCGGCTACCACGCCTGGTGCGTCACGTCGTACGACATCGGCAAGCAACTCCTGTCCGGCAACCAACTCTCCAAGAACGCCAAGCAGGACTGGCCCCCGTTCGTACGCGGCGAGGTGCCGCACGACTGGGAGCTGATCACCTGGGTGGCGATGGACAACCTCACCGTCCGCGACGGCGCGGACCACGACCGGCTGCGCAAACTCGTCTCGCACGCCTTCACGCCGCGGGAGGTCGAGAAGGCCCGACCGCGGGTCGAGGCGATCGTGCAGCGGCTGCTGGACGAGATGGAGGCCAACACCCGACCGGGTGAGACGGTCGACATCAAGGGCCAGTTCACGTACGCGCTGACCGCCACCCTCATCTGCGACCTCTTCGGCGTTCCCGAGGAGGTGCGGGAGGAGGCGCTCAAGGGCACCAAGCAGAACAGCCTGACCAACCACACCGGCGAGATGGCCGCCGCGAACCTCGACCAGTGGCACGACGCCATGTCCAAGCTCGCCGCCCGCCGTCGGCAGGACCCGGGGGACGACCTCACCAGCGTGCTGATCGCCGCGAACGAGGACGGCGAGACGCTCTCCAACGAGGAGCTGATCGGCAGCCTGCACGTCCTGCTCGGCGCCGGCTCGGAGACGCTGAGCAACGTGCTGGCGCACTGCATCATCGACCTGAGCACCCACCGCGACCAGTTGGAGCTGATCCGTTCCGGCCAGTACACCTGGATGGATGCCTTCGACGAGGCGGTCCGCAAGGACGCGGCCGTCGCCCAACTGCCCTTCCGGTACGCCAAGGAGGACATCCACGTCGGCGGCGTCACGATCGCCAAGGGCGATCTGGTGCTGATCGCGTACGCCGGGATCGGCCGGGACCCGGCGCTGCACGGCGACACCGCGAACGACTTCGACATCACCCGCCCCGACAAGACGAACCTGTCGTTCGGGCACGGCGAGCACTACTGCCTGGGCCGTCCGCTGGCCACGATGCAGTCGATGGTGGCCCTGCCGGCCCTCTTCGAGCGGTTCCCCGACCTGACCCTGGCCGTGCCGCGCGAGGAGTTGCCGCCGCAGGGCACGTTCATCATGAACGGCTACGACCGGGTGCCGATGTACCTCACCGCCGCGGTCCCCGCGGCCGCCTGAGCCGGTGCCGACAGACATGGCGGTGGCCACCACGAGGGTGGCCACCGCCATGCGGACGTTGACGGTGCCCGCTGCGGCGCGCGCCGAGGGCGACTCAGGGCAGCGGCGTCAGACCGGCGCCGGAGAGCAGGTGCACGTCGCTGGCGGGTTCCGCCTCGCCGCCGAGCCGCAGGAAGGCCGTACCGGCCGTCGCCGGTGTCAGCAGCGGACGCATCGGCGCCACGAACGTCTCGGCCGTGACACCGGCCCGCCCGGCGTACGCCTCGACGGCTGCCCGACCGAGGCCGGTCTCCGGGGTGAGCTGCGGCAGCACCGTGCGGAACGTGATGTCCAGTCCGGCGCGTACGGCCTCCTGGGCCGCGTAGTCGGCGAGGAACCGCACGGTCGCCTTGCCGCCGGCGTAGCCGCCGCTGAGCACGGAACCGCGCAGCGCCGCGCCGCTGCTGGTCACGATCACCCTGCTGCCGGGTGTCAGGGGCAGCCGCAACACCTCGCGCAGCCAGAGGAACGCGATGCGGACGTCGGTGTTCCACGGGGTGGAGAAGGTGTCCCAGGTCTGCTCGGTGAGCGGGCGCAGCTCGGGTGCCGCGCCGGCCATCAGGGCGAGGACGTCCGGTGACTCGCGGCGCAGCACGTCGAGGCTGGCCGGGTCGGTGGCGTCCGCGTCGACCAGACGCAGGGTGCCGGGCCGGTCGGTCAGCCCGACCAGCGGCGTCGTGTCCCGCGACAGCGCGGTCACCGTCGCGCCGGCGGCGAGGAAGGCCTCGGTCACCCCTCGGCCGAGGCCACGGCTCGCACCGACCACGAGCACCTTGCGTTCGGACCACGCACTCATAGCGTCCACCATTCGTGATGCCGTTCGTCAATTGGTCACCATAAAGCTACGAGCCGGGCCGAGGCCGTACTTCTTTCAGAGTGCGCGGTTCCCGCAGACGTTCCCGTTTGCCTTTTCCGGCCGGCCGGCAGGGGTTAACGTGACGTACCGAATTCCGGTAACCACCCTTTCGCGCTTCATGCAGCCGCCCGTTTGCGCCCTCCGCTTCCCCGCGGGGGCACGATGGGGCCGTACCCGAAGGAGACCCCGTGCAGACAACCGAGACGTCGCACCGAGCCGATCTGACGAAGAGGGCGGCCGAGATTGTTCCGGTGCTCCGGAAGAATTCGTTGTGGCAGGAGGAGAACCGGCGGCTCGCCGACGAGACCGTCGAGGCGATGACGGCCGCCGGCATTTTCCGGATGCGTACCGCGGCCCGCTTCGGCGGTTACGAGGCGGACGCGCACACCCTGTTGGACGTCGGCATCGAGTTGGGGCGCGGCGACGGCGCGGCGGCGTTCGACGTCGCCGCCTGGTGGATCACCACCTGGAACGTCGGCCTGTTCCCGGACGAGGTGCAGGACGAGATCTTCGCCGACCCGGACGCCAGGATCAGCGGGACGCTGGCGCTCAACGGCACCGGCGTTCCGAAGGACGGCGGCATCGTGGTCAACGGCCAGTGGGCCTTCAACAGCGGTGCCGCGCACAGCGGCTGGAAGCTGCTCTCCACCCTGTTCATCCCGTCCGAGGGCGAGCCCGAGCCGGTGATGGCCGTGGTGCCGATGAGCGCGCTGCGCATCGTCGACGACTGGCACGTGTCCGCGCTCTCCGGCACCGGCAGCGTCACGGCGGTCGCCGAGGACCTGTTCGTGCCCTCGGCCAACGTCATGCGGATCGCCGCGTTCACCGCCGGGGAGTACGCGTCGGTCCGCAACGCCGACCTGCCGATGTTCCAGTCGCCGCTGGTCGCGGCGGTCGCGGCGTCGACCTCCGGCAAGATGATCGGCATGGCGCGCGCCGCCGAGGAGCAGTTCTACGCCCGGATCGGTGAACGGCCGATCTCCAACACCAACTACGAGCGCCAGGCGGACGCGCCGATCACCCACCTGCAGGCGGCCGACGCCTCGCTGAAGATCGACGAGGCCGAGGGGCACGCCCGGCGGCTCGCCACCCTGGTGGACGAGCGCGGGTTGACGCGCGAGCCGTGGACGATCCGGGACCGCGCCTACGCCAGGGCGGTGGCCGGTCGGGTGCCGCAGTTGACCGCCGAGGCGGTCGACATCCTGGCCGGCGCCTGTGGGGCCTCGTCCATCTACACCCGGGAGCCGATCCAACGGATCCGGCGGGACGTGCGCGCGGTCACCCTGCACGCCCTGCACCTGCCGACGACCACCATGGAGCTGTACGGCCGGGTGCTGTGCGGCCTGGAGCCCAACACGTTCTTCATCTGACCGAGCCCGCACTCCTCGGATGCCCGCCGGCCGTGTCGGCGGGCATCCGTACGCGGGCACACCCCCGGGTGGCGGGGGCCGTTGCCCGCGGTCCCCGGCGGGCCTGTCCGGCGGCGTTTCTCGGTCCGTGCGCGGTAGCGCCCGGCGCACGCTGGAAGACGCCGAGACAGCCCGGCTGCGGCCACGATGGTGACCAGGCGCCACCGACCGACGACCGACGGAAGCGGGTAGCAGATGACCACGAAAACGGAAGCTCCAGTCCTGGGCGGCTCGGACCAGGCGGCGATCGGCGCCGTGTCGGCCCGCATGGTGAAGGCCTGGGCCGCGCACGACGCCGACGCCTTCGCCGAGCTGTTCGCCGAGGACGGCACCCTCATCCTGCCGGGCGTCTACGTCAAGGGACGCACGGCCATCCGGGACTACATGGCGGACGCCTACCGGGGCGTCTACGCGGGCACGACGGTCACCGGCGCGCCGATCGACGTCAAGCCTCTCGGGCCTGGCGCGGTAGCCCTGCTGACGGTGGGCGGCGTGATCGCGGCCGGTCGTACCGAACTGGCCGACGGGGACGCCATCCGCGCCTCCTGGATCCTCGTCAAGCGGGACGACGCCTGGCTGCTCTCGGTCTACCAGAACTGCCCGCGCGACCCGGCCTGAGCGGCGCCGTCCGGGCCGGCCCCGCGAGGGCGGCCACCATTCTCCGACACAGGCGCCGACAGGGGGCCGGCCAGCTGGCCGGCCCCCTTCCCGGTCTTTCGAGGGCCTGGGGAGCTGCCGTGTCGGGCGGCGGAACCGGCGACGGGCTGCGGGGGCCGTCGGTCCGGTCCGGGCTCGGCGGGTGGGGCGGACGTCGGCGACGTCGGTGTCACGAGTGGTCGCCGTCGTCGGCCGCTCCCGGATGGGCCGGGACAAGGCCGAAGCGGCGGGACAGGTGATGCTGCTGCCCGAGCTGGCGCATGGCCGCGAACGCCTGGTGCAGCAGGACGTTGCGCGCGAGTGCCTCGATGCGGGCTGTCTGGTCGGTCGCGATCCGGCTGACCTCGTGCCGGGCGAGCCGGTCGGCCGCGTCCCGGTAGACGTCGAGGAAATCTGGATCGCAGTCGCAGCCCAGGCGTCGCATCGCGGCGAGCGTGAGGGTGAGGTGGGAGCGGGCGGCAGCGTCCGCCGGGACCTGCCAGCCGGCCGACTCGATGATGCGGTCCGCGTCGGCGCGGGCGAGTTCGAGGCTCTCGTCCTCCTCGGCGGCGGTGTCCTTACCCGCCATCGCCACCTGGTTGAGCACCTCGAACAGCTCGATCGGCGGCAGGTGCTCGTCCTCGGCGGCGATCAGCAGTCGTCGTACCGACGTGAGGTCGAACTCACCGAGGGAGGTGAATATCTTGATCAGCCGAAGGCGTCGCAGGTGGTTCTTGTTGTAGAGCGCCTGGTTGCGTCCGGTCGGTTCCCCCGGTGGGAGGAGTTGTTCGCGCAGGTAGAACTTGATTGTCCCGACCGGCACGCCGGCCTGCCTGCTCAAGTCGGATATTCGCATCGTGGCTCCCCGTGATCAGCGTGTCAGGCCCGTGGATCGCGACCGCTCGGGCTAGCCGTGGTTGCGCCGCGGAGTCATCGCGGCGGTTGCGGCGTCGCTGCCGGCGGAGGTCGTCGTGGTTGTCCTGGGCTGGTGTGGACCGAGAAGCACGGGTGATCGGCTCCTTCCGAACCTGGTGCCGGATGCGCAAACGAGGGGCTGATGGATGCGCCGTCCGATAGGAGACTAGGAGACCCGGACATACTTCGGCAACCCTTAATTACCGCACAAACACTGATAGTAACCAAAGTTCGTGCACCAATCACCTTCGTCGGTGCTCTAGGGCTGGTTGGACGTGATCACCATCGCGCGTCGATCCCGTTGTGGCGACCTCCACCTAAATAGAACTGTCCATCGTGAAAAGCCCTGGCTGCGACGCCGATCTGAGGTCGCAACACGTCGGTCATCGTCAATCTGAGTGGCACTCCCGCGGCATCGCCGGACGGTCTGACGGCGGGTGGCGCAGGCGGACGACGCCCCTGCGGACGGTTGTGGGAGGCTTCTCGTCGGCAACCCGGTGTGACCGTCGGTCGGATACGCTCAGCAGCCAAAACAGAGATCAACAATAGCTCTGCGTCATGGTGGCCGGTTTGCTCGGGGCGATGGGGCCGCGCCGGCCGTGAGGTGGGCATACATCGGTAATACACGCTATCCATATCCAGTAGCGCCAATACCCGCCGCTTCTCCACGATTGCGTCCCGGGCTCGGCCAGGGTTGATTGCGGTCGAGGTGTCGGATAGTGTTGCCATAAGTCGGGTAGATCATCCGGCATAAATTGTTGCACTGTTTTGGCTTGGAATTCAACTGTCGGATAGGTAATCCTTATCTGATTGCCACGAGTTGAATGGTTCACCGAAACGGTTCCTGGGGGAGTGCGATGAAAGACGTTTCCGAACAGGCGGTGCTGCGCGCGGTCGCGGCGATGCACGACCGAATGGGCGAACAACTGACGGTCGACGACATGGCCCGTGCCGCGATGTTCAGCAAATTCCACTTCACCCGCCTCTTTCGGCGGGTGACCGGTGTGTCGCCGGCCCGCTTCCTCTCCGCGTTGCGGCTGCAGAAGGCGAAGGATCTCCTCGTCACCACGTCGATGAACGTGGCGGACATCAGCGTCCGGGTGGGGTACAACAGCGTCGGCACCTTCAGTTGGCGGTTCAGCCGCAGCGTCGGCATGTCGCCCACCGCGTTCCGCCGGCACGCCGGGTTCACCCAGGCCATCCACCCGCACCACGAGTGGCGCTCGGGGCGCTCGGCGACCGGCCAGGTCTCCTGCCAGATCCGTCTCGCGGACGACGACGAGGATCCGTTGATCTTCGTGGGTCTGTTCGGCGGTCGGATCCCGGAGGGACGCCCGGTGCGCTGCACCGTGCTGCAACGACCCGGCCGGGTGCACTTCGACTCGGTCCCCTCGGGCTCCTGGTATCTGCTGGCGCAGTCGGTGTCGGCCGGTGGCGCCGACGTGGCCGATCGCGCCGTGTCGGTGGCGACGTACGGCCCGCTCACCGTCCGCGCCGGCGTGAACGCCACCGCCGACGTGGTGCTGCGGCGCAGCAGCGCGCTGGACCCGCCGGTGCTGCTCGCTCTGCTCGACGCCCGCAAGTACGCCCTGAGCCGGATGCAACATGCCGGTACCGGGGTGTTGGACAGGGTGGGCATGGCCGCCTGAGCGGATCGCGGGCAGTGCGCTGGCCACACAGCATGCGGCTTGCGCCACCGGCGGGTTCCGGGGCCCGGCGAGAGCGTTCGGCGAATCCGACGCGGGAGGTTCAGATGGTGGCGAGAAAGGTCGCGTCCTCGGTCGCGCAGAAGCACGTCCGGTACCTCACCGTCGTGCCCGCCGCGACAGCGCGGGGACTGGTCGCGGCGGTGTACCGCCAGGTCGCCGAGGAATATCAGATCGTCGTGCCACCGGCGTTGCTGCACTCGCCGTCCGACGACGTCCTGGCCGCCTACTGGGCTCTGACCCGGGAGCCGCTGTTGCCCGGCGGAGCGGTCGAACGTGGGGTGAAGGAGGCGGTCGCGGCGGCGGTCTCCGTGGCCAACACCTGTCCCTACTGTGCCGACCTGCACGTCGCCGGACTCTTCGACCTCTCCGGCGAACACGACGCCGAGGCGATCGGCGCGGGCCGGCCCGACGATATCGCGGACGCCCGGCTGCGCTGCTTCGTCGAGTGGGCCCGCGACGCGCACCGTGTCGACGGGCCGCCGCTGCCACCCGGGTTGTCCGATGTGGAGCGCGCGGAGGTGGTCGGGGTCATGGTGGGCTTCCACTACCTGAGCCGCGTGGTGAACGTCTTCCTCCCCAACCCCCTGTTGCCGCAGGGCCTCGGGCCACGCTCGCGGCGACGGTTCAACCAGGGACTCGCCCGGATCCTGCGGCCCACCTTGCGCGGCCAGCACTCCGCCGGTCGGGCCACCCGTCTGCTCGAGACGGCGGTGCCGCCGTCGGACCTCGGCTGGGCCACCGGGAGTCCCCGGGTCGCGGACGCGGTGGCACGCGCGTACCGCGTGTTCGAGGCTGCCGGGGACCGATCGCTGGACCCGCTGGTCCGCAGCCTCGTGCTGACCCGACTCGACGGCTGGGACGGCGAGGACGCGGGCCTCGACACCCGCTGGTGCGAGGAGCTGGTGGCGCCGCTGGCCGCGCCGCAGCGGGCCGCGGCACGCCTCGCGCTGCTCACCGCGTTCGCGTCCTACCGGGTCGGACCCGAGGTCGTCGAGGAGTTCCGGCGACACCACCCGGCGGACACCACGCTTGTCGATGTCACCGCCTGGGCCGGGTACGCCGCGGCCCGACGAATCGGTGCCCGATACAGCGCACACGAGAAGAAGAACGACGAACGTCGACGGCGTGACAATTGCGGTGCCGCACCTCACCGGTCGTGAAGGGCGTGCGGAGTGCTGGCATCCCTGCTGCGTCTGCGGCGCGCGTGAAGCACATCCCACCGGAATAGGAGAGACGAATGGTGGTCGCACCGATTCGTACGCTCAACCATGCCCATCATCGAGCAGCTCTCACGGGCTTCCTGGTGATCACGCTCGCACACTGGGCCGAACACCTGGTGCAGGCCTACCAGATCTGGGTGCTCGGCTGGGCCCGCCCGCAGGCGCGGGGCGTGCTCGGGCAGTTCCTGCCCTGGCTGGTGACCTCGGAGTGGATGCACTACGGGTACGCGCTGGTCATGTTGGCCGGGCTCTTCCTGTTGCGTCCGGCCTTCGTCGGCCGGGCCCGGACCTGGTGGACCGTCGCCCTGGTCATCCAGTTCTGGCACCACATCGAACACTTCCTGCTGCTCCTGCAGGCACAGCTGCACACCACCTTCTTCGGCGCGGCGGTGCCGACCAGCATCCTGCAACTGGTCTACCCACGGGTCGAGTTGCACCTGTTCTACAACTCGGTCGTCTTCCTGCCGATGGTCATCGGGATGTACCTGCACCTGCGCCCGAACGAGCAGGAGCTCGAGCGGATGGACTGCAGTTGCCTGACGACGCAGACGCAGCCCACCGCCGTGGCGGCCTGAGCGCGTGTCCCGTCGGACCCGCCTGCTCGTCGCGGCCGTCCTGGTCCTGCTGCCCCTGGGCTGGCTCGTCACGGTGACCAGCCGCGCGCCGACGGTACGGCTCATGGACAGCTCACCCGCCGAGGCGCAGGCGCTGACGACAGCGCCGACCGAGGCGCGGTTGGACCTGTCGGCGGAGGCCGATCCCGCGCTGTCCCACCTCTCGGTGGTGGACAGCGCGGGTCGGCGCGTCGACGCCGGCGCCGTGACGGCCGGGCCGGGTGACGTCCTGCGCGTGCCGATGCGCATCGAGGCGGTCGGCACGTACACGGTCGTCTACCACGTCATCGGCCGCGCCGGCGGGGAGACCAGCGGCGTCATCCGCTTCGCGGTCGGTACCGGTGCGTCCGGCGCGGTACCCGCCGACGCGCCGCACGAGCACGGTGGCGTGGACGGTCTCAGCGCGATACTTCTCCTGGTCAACTTCGCCACGGTCGTCGTCCTGGTGGTCCTGCTCGTCCGTCGTCCGGCGCCCCGCCGGGCCCCGCCGCGGTGATCGCCGGGTGAGCCGCGCAACGGCGAAGGCCCCGGATGTCGGACGACATCCGGGGCCCAGGGCGTACGCGTCAGCGGCGCAGCGTCGCGAGGAACGAGCGCAGATCACCGACCAGCAGGTCCGGCTGCTCCATCGCGGCGAAGTGGCCGCCCCGGTCGAACTCGGTCCACTGCACGATGTTCGGGAAGCCACGCTCGGCGAAACGCCGTACCGGCTGTCCGGGATCGCGGGGGAAGATCGCCACGCCCAGCGGCACCGGCAGCGGGGGCGGGGGCGGCGGCGGGGTCTTGGCGATGGGCAGCAACTCGGCGTTGTCGTAGTAGAAGTGCGCCGACGACGCGCCCGCCCCGGTCAGCCAGTACAGCATCACGTTGGTCAGGATCCGGTCCCGGTCGATCGCCTCCTCGGGAACCTTCGTCGAGTCGCTCCACTCGTGCAGCTTCTCGACGATCCAGGCGAGCTGACCCACCGGCGAGTCGTTCAGGGCGTACGCCAGCGTCTGCGGTCGGGTGGCCTGGATCTTCATGTAGCCGGACTGGTCGTCGACGTAGTTCATCAGCAGCCCCAGCCGAGCGCCCTCCACCTCGGTCAGACCGGCCAGGTCGGCGGGGTCCGCCGACGGCGGCGTCGGCAGGAAGTTCACATGCGCACCGATGACGTGCTCGTGGTCGAGGCCCGCCAGCACGAGGCTGATCCACGCGCCGAAGTCACCGCCCTGGGCGACGTACCGCTCGTAGCCCAGCGTCGCCATCAGCTCGGCCCAGGCCGCGGCGACCCGCGGCATCGTCCAGCCCCCACCGGTGGGGGCCGGCGAGAAACCGAAGCCGGGAATGCTGGGAACGACCAGATGGCAGGCGGTCGCCGGGTCGCCGCCGTGCGCGCGCGGATCGGTGAGCGGCCCGATGATGTCGACGAACTCGGCGAACGAACCGGGCCAGCCGTGCGTGACGATCAGGGGAGTGGCGTCGGGTTCGGGAGAGCGGACGTGCAGGAAGTGCACGGTCGTGCCGGACACCTCCGCCGTGAATTGCGGGAACGAGTTGAGCCGAGTCTCGGCGGCACGCCAGTCGTAGCCGGTCCGCCAGTACTCGGCGAGCTCGCGCAGGTAGCCCGCCGGCACGCCCCGGCTCCAGTCCTCGGCCGGAGAATCGGCTGGCCAGCGCGTGTCTGCGAGGCGGCGGTGCAGGTCGTCGACCGCGTCCTGCGGAATGTCGATCCGGAACGGTTTCATGCGGCAATCCTCACTCTGCTGAGGGCATGGGAACGCAATTCTTCGCGACGTGCTCGATCGCGGTGGCGTCCGCGGACCATGCTAGCAATTAAAGGGTTGACCGAAAGGGTCGGACAGCACCATTTTCCACAGAGCATTCTGGAAGAAGAAATGACGCTCGTCATCGATACCATAGCTGACAGCAATTGATTCTTACCCACTCCAGGAGGCAGACGGAAATGGGCGTTCCGCAGATTGCGCACGCGGTGGTTCTCGGCGGCAGCGTCGCCGGATCACTGGCGGCCCGGGTCCTGTCGCCGGCCTGCGAGCGGGTCACCGTCGTGGACCGCGACGATCTCTTCGGGCCGGTGGAACCACGCCAGGCGGCACCGCAGGGCCATCACATCCACGCCCTGCTGGCCCGAGGCCAACAGATTCTGGACGAGCTGTTCCCGGGTTTCACCGACGAGTTGGTCTCCGGTGGCGTGCCGATCGGTGACTTCGGCACCAGCCTCAGCTGGTACTTCAACGGCCAGATGATCCGCAAGGCCGAGACCGGACTGGTCTGCGTGGCGAGTGGACGGCCGCTGCTCGAGTCGCGGGTACGCGCCCGGGTCCGGGCCCTGGGCAACGTCACCTATCGGGAGCGCACCGACATCGTGGGCCTGGTCGCCTCGCCGGACCGGCAACGGATAGCCGGCGTCCGGGTGCAGGAGCAGACACCGGGCGCGCCCGAGGAGACCCTCGACGCGGACCTGGTCGTCGACACCACCGGGCGCGGCTCGCGGACCCCGCGCTGGCTGGAGGAGCTGGGCTACCAGCGGGTGCCGGAGGAGCGGGTCAAGATGGACCTGACCTACACCACGATGGACTTCCACGGCCCGCTGTCGTTCGACCCGATCGGGGCGGACATCGCGCTGCTTCCGGTCGCCACCCCGGCGCAGCCGCGCGGCGCGATCTTCGCCCGCATGCCCGACCGGTACGCCATCTCGCTGACCGGCATCCTGGGCGACCGGCCCCCGACGGACCGCCAGGGCTTCCTGGCCTACGTGCAGTCCCTGCCCGTACCGGAGATCTACAAGGCGGTGCGCGACGCCGAGCCGATGGGCCGGGCCAACTCCTTCCGCTTCCCGGCGAGCATCCGGCGGCGCTACGAGCGACTGACGCGGACGCCGGGCGGACTGATCGTCCTGGGTGACGCCGCGTGTGTCTTCAATCCCGTCTACGGCCAGGGCATGACGGTGGCGGCGATGTCCGCCCGGCTGCTCGGCGAGCACGTACGCTCCGGCCCGCCGTCGCCGCGGGCATTCTTCCGTGACCTGTCCCGGCTCATCGACGCCCCGTGGGACATGTCGGCCGGCGCGGACCTCGGCTTCCCCGGTGTCGAAGGACGGCGGACGGCGAAGGTGCGGATGGGCAACCTCTACATCCCCCGCCTCCAGGCGGCGGCGGCGCACGACGGTGTGCTGACGACCGCCTTCCTGCGGTCCGCCGGCCTGGTCGACCCGCCGCAGGCGCTGATGCGCCCCTCGATCATCTCCCGCGTCCTGCGCTCGCGGCGCTGATCCGCGGTGTGCCCGTGACGCTGACCCCTCGCTGTGTGCTCGTGACGCGGACCCCGCGTCGCGCGCTCGCGGTCGCCGACCCCGCGCCGCGTGCTCGCGGCGCGGTGCTCCGATCCAGCCCCTCGACACGAAGGACAGCCACATGGATGCAGCTCAGCTCGCCGGCACCGACGCGCCGCCGGACTCGCGCCGTTGGTGGGCGCTCGTTCTGCTGTGTACCGCGAACTTCATGGTCATTCTCGACACGCAGATCGTCATCCTGGCGCTGCCGACGATCGGCGCCGACCTGCAACTGGCGCCCGGCACGGCGCAGTGGGTGCTCAGCGCCAACCTCGTCACCTTCGGTGGTCTGCTGCTGCTCGGTGGCCGCGCCGCCGACCTGCTCGGGCGTCGGCGGATGTTCTTCACCGGCACTGTGCTGTTCCTGTTGGTGTCGTTGGCGTCGGGCTTCGCCTGGAACGGTGAGGTGCTGATCGCGGCCCGCGCCCTGCACGGCGTCTCGGCGGCCCTGATGGCGCCCACCGCGCTGTCGATCCTCACCAGCATGTTCCCCGAGGGCCGCGAGCGGCACCTCGCGCTGGCCGGCTGGGCCGGCATCGCCGGTGTCGGCGCGACCGTCGGTCTGCTCATCGGCGGCTGGCTGACCAGCAGCTTCGGTTGGCCCGCCGTCTTCTTCGTCAACGTTCCGGTGGCGCTGCTGATGCTGGTCCTCATCCCGGTCCTGCTGCGCGAGAGCCGGGACCTGAACGCCCGGCGTACGTACGACGTCGCGGGCGCCGTCACCAGCACCGCGGCCCTGGTCCTGGTGATCTACGGACTCGTCACCGCACCGTCGGCGGGCTGGCTCAGCGTCCAGACCCTGGCGACCTTCGCCGGCGCGATCGTCCTGGCCGCCGCGTTCGTCGCCATCGAGGCCCGGTCCAGCGAGCCGTTGCTGCCGCTGCGCCTGCTGCGGTCGCCGACCCTCGTCGGCGGCAACCTCGTCATGGTCACCATGATCATGTGCGCCTTCGGGATGTCGCTGGCGATCGCCCAGTACACCCAGGGCCCGCTGGGCGACACTCCGCTGGAGTCCGGCATCCGGCAGTCGATCATGCCGCTGATGGCGTTGATCGGCTCGTACGCCGGGCAGTCCTTCATCACCCGCTACGGCTTCCGCCCGGTGGCGGCGGTCTGCCTCGTCCTGCTCGGCGGCGGCAGCCTGCTGCTGGCCCAGGCGGTGGCCGCCGGAGGGTCCTCCGTGGGGCTGTTCGTGGGGCTGTTCGTCTTCGGCACCGGGCTGGGGCTCGGCACGGTCGCGGCCTCGGCGGCGGCTCTCGCCGGTGTCGCCGAGTCCGACCTCGGCCTCGCGTCGGGGATGAACACCGCCGCCCAGCAGATCGGCGGCGGCCTGGGCATCGCCATCGTGTCGACGGTGCTGGTCTCCTTCGCCAGTGGCACCGGACCGGCGGTGCTGACCGCGGGCTTCCGTCCCGCCTTCGTCACCTGCGCGATCTTCACCGTCATCGGACTCGTCATCGCCATCGCCCTGCTGGGCGGCCGTCGGCGACTCGCGCCGACCGAACTCGCGACCGTACCCCGTCATTGAGCGCGCCACCCGCGCGTCGTCGACCCCGAGAGGCAGAACCATGAGCGAACACCACCAACCCAAGGTGATCTCCGATCTGGCGGCCGACGGCGCCGATCTCGACCGGCTGGTCAGCGGCCTCGACGCCGCCGACTGGGCGCTGCCGACCCCGGCGCCCGGCTGGACGGTGGCACACCAGGTCGCTCACCTCGCGGCCACCTTCCGGATGGCCGGCCTGGCGGCGGCGGACCCCGACAAGTTCGTCGCCATGACCGGGCGACTGGGCGCCGACTTCAACGCCAACGTGACGGCGGCGCTGTCGGGCTACCTCGCCGAGGAGCCCGCCGAACTGCTGCGGCGCTGGCGTGAGGAGCGGGCCTGGGCCGAGAAGTCGCTCGGTGACCTGCCGATGAACCAGCTCGTCCCGTGGCTGGTGCGCCCGCTGCCGGCGGCGGTGCTGGCCATGGCCGGGATGATGGAACTCTTCGCCCACGGCCAGGACATCGCCGACGCGCTCGGGGTGCGGCGTACCTTCACCGACCGGATTGGGCAGGTCGTCGGGTTCGCCGTGCGGACCTGGGACTTCGGCTACCAGGCACGCGGTCTCGAAACCCCGGACGTCGAGTTCCGGTTCGAGATCACCGCGCCGTCGGGTGCGCTGTGGCGGTTCGGTCCGGTGGACTCGCCGCAGCGGGTGACCGGGCCGGCGGAGGACTTCTGCCTCCTGGTCACCCGCCGTCGGCACCCCGACGACCTCGCGGTCCGGGCCGAGGGAGACCTCGCCACCCAGTGGCTCCAGATCGCCCAGGCGTACCGGGGCCCGGCCGGTCCGGGCCGGACGCCGGGTCAGTTCGCCGACGCGAGTCGGTGAGGCGTCGCGTCGTCGCCGGGTTCGTGCGCCCGGCGACGACGCGCGCCCGTCGAAACGCCCATGTTCAGACCCGCCGTGGACCGGAACTGACCGGGCACGTAGAGAGACGCGCAGCTCACCCGGCCCGGCGAGGATGAGAATCGCCCCGGTGACCGACACCGCGGCACCGAACGAAGGATGGCCGGTATGTCGAGAGTTTTCGGATCGATGCGCCGTATGGTCCTCGCCCCCACGCTGGAGCAGGTCTCCTTCGCCGCGCTCGGATTCCCCGTCGAGGCGTCCGCCACCACGGTCCACCTGGAGGCGATCCCGCAGGCGGTGGTCTGCGGCTTCGAGTGGGCCATCGCGGGTCCGCGCGTCGCCGAGCTGGAACGCCGGCTCGCCCTGGTGGACCCGGAACGGCGGGGCTTCGCGTACGAGGGCGCGACGATGGCCTACACCGTGCTCGACGCGACGGCGGGCGGCTCCCGTACCCGGGAACTGCTCGACGGGCCGGGCCGCCCGCACTACTTCCTGGCCTGCATCGGCATCGGCTTCGCGATGGCCCGGCTGCCCCGGGTGCTGTGGCGCAAGGTGCTGCCCGACCTCGCCGACAACCCGTACCACCCGACGATGAGCTGGCTGGCCGTCGACGGCTACGGCTTCGACAAGGCCTACTTCGACCAGGCCACCTGGATCACCGGCCAACGGCGGCCCCGGCCGTACCCCTGGCAGGGGCGGGCCGACTACTTCCCGCAGGCGTTCGACCAGGGGATCGGCCGGGCGCTGTGGTTCCGGCACGCGGCCGACCCGGCGGCGGTGGCGGCGACCGTCGACAGCTTCACCACCGCGCGCCGCGCCGACCTGTGGAGCGGGGTGGGCCTGGCCGCGACGTTCGCCGGTGGCTGCGACAGCGCGGGCTTCGAGACGCTGCGATCGCTGGCCGGGGCGTACGGGCCGCACCTCGCCCAGGGGTCGGTCTTCGCCGCCAAGGCCCGGACCTGGGCCGGCTACTGCCCGGAGCACACCGACGTCGCCGCCCGGGCGCTGACCGGACTGTCGGCGCAGGCCGCCGCCGAGCTGGCCGACGCCGCGGCCGCCGACGCGGACGCCGGCGGGCTCGCCTACGAACAGTGGCGGCGGGTGATCCGCGAGCGGATCGCCCAGCCAGCCACCGTCAGCGACTGAAGGAGTCCTGCGATGTCCATGAGCGATACCGATCCGGTGGCGCTGGCGCCTCGTGATCTCGCCATCCTCGTCAAGCGCACCCCGCTGCCCGAGGTTCGTGCGCTGATGAGCGGGGAACGGCGGGACGCCCTGCTGCGGGAGGTCTTCCGCCGGATGCCGGACGTGTTCCGGGCGGACCGGGCCGAAGGGCTCGACGCCGTCATCCACTGGGTGATCGGTGACCGGCCCGACGGGGGCGCCGACCGCTACCAACTCGAGATCGCCGACGGTGTTTGCCAGGTGTCGCCGGTCGCCGACCGCGAGCCGAGGCTCACGCTGACCATCGGTGGCGCCGACTTCCTGCTGGTGGTGACCGGAAACGCGCATCCGGTCGTGCTGACCATGAAGGGCCGGCTGCGGACCCGGGGCGACCTCGCGTTGATCGCGAAGTTCCCCTCCCTGTTCGACGTGCCGAAGGTCTGAGGAACACCGATGCGGGCCCGGCCTGAGGTGGCCGGGCCCGCATCGTGGCGCGTCGGTCAACCGGCCGCTTCGTACGCCCTGGCCAGCACGTCGCCGTGGCGTCGCGCCGCCGTCAGGGCGGCCCAGGCCGCCAGGCCGAGCACCTCAGCGTCGCCGTGCCCCCCGGCCTGCACGGCGGCCACCGCCGAGTCCGGCACCCGGTACGAGGCGAAGGCGACGAGCATCGCCAACCGCCCGCTCGGCCGGTCCGTCGGGGACAGGCCCGCCAGCCGTGCGTCGAGCCAACGCGCGGCCTGCGTGAGGTCGTCGGGGGCGGCGGTGCCGTCATGAAGGCACTCCCGGACGAGCTGCCGGACGGCAGCTGGCACCGACCGCTGGCCGGCGTCCTCGACCACCGCCGCCGCCCCCGTCATGGCGGCGGCGACGTGCGGCAGGTTCGCCGCCCACCGCAGGTCGTCCGGCAGGCGTCGCGCCGCGGCGACCGTGTCCGGCAGCAGCGGTAGGGACTGCCCGGGCGCCGCCTCCCGAGCGGCCAGTCGCCCCATCAACCGGGCCGCCGCGCCGCGGGCACCCCCGAGCAGCGCGGCCGGTACGACAGCCAGCGGCGAGTCCCGCAGGAAGACGTTCACCATCCGGTTGAGGTAGTGGAAGTCGACGGCCACCCCGATCAGCTCCGGCGACAGGACCGCTGGCAGCGCCGTCGGCGCGTTCCCGCCCCCGAGCCCGCGCACGGCGGCCTGGTGCACGTCCACGCAGTAGGGGCAGCTGTTGGCGGCCGACACCGCGGCCGCCACCGACTCGCGTTCCCGGCGGCTCGTCGTGCCGGGTACGAGCAGTGTCTCGCGCAGGATGCACCAGGCGGCGGCGAGCAGGCCGGGCGCGGCGGCGTGCAGCGCGATGGGTGGCGCGAGCAGGCCGAAGTCCCGTTCGACCTGCTCGTACACCCGGCGGACCGGCGGCGGCGCGGTCGCCGGGGGAACCGGCGCGACGTGCCGTAGGTGGGTGAAGGCCGCCCGCCTGCTGAGCCTGGCGACGGTCGAGGTCATGACCGCAGGCGGGCGACCGCGCGTCGTCCCGCGGTCTCGCCGTCCGGCGACGGCGCGCCGTAGGTCACCGCGACGCCCCGGGCCTGGGCGGCCCGGACGATGCCCGGCATGGCGCGTTCGGCCAGGGCCGCGATCGTCGAGGCCGGGTTGACCGTCAACGCGCCGGGCACCGCCGATCCGTCGGTCACGAAGATGCCCGGGTGGCCGCGGAGCTCGTGGCCGTCGTCCAGCGCCGACGTCGCCGGGTCGTCACCGATCCGGCACGACGCCAGCGGATGCACGGTGTACGCGCCCACCAGGTCGTTCGTCCACGGCATGACCCGGGCCAGCCCGTCGCGTTCGAGGATGTCCTTGACGTCGGCGTCGGCCAGCGACCAGCCGC
Source organism: Micromonospora sp. WMMD729 (assembly GCF_049315225.1). Classification (NCBI taxonomy): domain Bacteria; kingdom Bacillati; phylum Actinomycetota; class Actinomycetes; order Micromonosporales; family Micromonosporaceae; genus Micromonospora; species Micromonospora sp. WMMD729. The sequence continues at coordinate 1,759,891 of NZ_CP186059.1, forward strand.
GCCGGGTGTTCGCCGTCGGCCGGTACCGCAGCGGGCCGTGCCCGAGCATCTGCTGGGAGAAGCGGTGGGCGTTGCCCGTCTCCGGCGGCGGGCCGAAGACGCCCTCGTTGTCGTCCTCCGACATGGTGAAGATGGTCAGCCACGACTGCCAGCGACGCAGCATCTCCTTCTTACCCAGGCCGAACCAGCTGGGGCTGGCGTCGGGCACCTGCGCCAGGATGGTGCCCAGCGCGGGCGGGAAGTAGAGCTGTTCGAGGGAGTAGCGCTCGAACTCCGGCAGCGTGCCGTCGAGCCGGTCCCAGCTCGCGACCGTCGGGCCCCGCCCGATCTGGTACGCCTCATAGGCCCGACCGTCCGGACGCGACAGTTTCAGCACCTCCCGGACCCGCTCCTCGTCGAAGACGGCGGTGTTGAGCCGCTCGCCGTTGCCGGAGAAGTACCGGCCCACCGCGTGCGGCATCGGGCCCAGGTGGGGCGCCGACCGTTGCAGGATCACCGGTGTGGCCCCCGCGCCGGCGGCCAGGACGACGATCTTCGCGTCGATCGTCCCCTCGCCGTGCAGGACCCGGTAGTCCTCGTCGTCGACGATGCGGTAGTGCACCCGGTAGCCGCCGTCGGCGGTGCGGGTCAGGTGCTGCACCTCGTGCAGTGGCCGGATCTCGGCGCCGTGCGCCAGCGCCGCCGGCAGGTAGTTCAGCAACAGCGAGCGCTTGGCGTCGAACCGGCAGCCGGCCATCATCCAGTTGCAGTTCGTGCACATGTCCACGTCGACGGCCGACGGCGCCGCGTTGGCGGTACGGCCGGCGTGGTGGCAGGCGGCGGCGAACAGGCCGCCGCCGTACGGGACCCGGTCCCAGGTCTGCGGGGTGATCGGCAGCGCCTCGGCCACCCGGTCGTACCAGGGGTCGAGGGTGTCGCGGTCGATCGCGGCGGGCCACATGCGCCGGCCGATGCTGCCGTGGCGCTCGAAGACGAACCGTGGCGCCCGCGGCATCGTGGCGAAGTAGACCACGCTGCCGCCGCCCACGCAGTTGCCGCCCAGGACGCTCATGCCGTCGCCGATCACGAAGTCGAAGACCCGGGTGTACGACGCGCCCAGCTTGAAGTCGTGCTCGAAGTCGTCGGCCTTGAGCCACGGGCCGCGCTCGAAGACCTTCACCCGGGCGCCACCGGCGGCGAGGTGGTACGCGGCGATCGCGCCACCGAAGCCGCTGCCGATGACCAGAACGTCGGTGGACTCGGTGGCGGTCATGCCGGACTCCCGGTGGCAGTGGTGGACGGGTGCGGGTTGGCGAGCTGCCGGCCGTACGAGAAGGCGGGAAACCGCCAGAGGCCGTCCGCGTCGGGTGTCTCGTAGCCCATCGCCAGCAGGCCCGGATGCCCGGCGGCCAGCGCCTCCACGGTGTGCATGTGTGGCGCGCTGTCGAAGGCCATGTTGCAGAAGAGCGCGAGGCCCACCCACATCTGCTTGTCCGGATGGTCGGGGCTGGTCAGCTTCTCGACGAGCGCCGTCCGGGCGTCGAACGGCAGGCCCACGAAGGGCGGCAGGTCCGGGTCCAGGTCGAGTCCGGTGGCGGCGGCGTGCTCCCGGGCGTACTCGTCCAGCTCGACGCAGATCGTGTCGAGCGCGGGCGCGATCCCGCCGGCGGGGTGTTCGAGCAGTTCGATGGCCCCGGCCGCCACGGCGCCGCCGCCGGTGTCGACGCCCGCGATCGCGGCGTCGTCGGGACCGCGCTTTTCTCCCGGAATGATGGTGTCGGCAAATGCTTCCAGAACCATCGTGCGTATCCGGTGCTCGGCCGCTTCGTCGAATTCCACGGCACGCTCCTTCGAGGAAGTCCGGATGTCAATTCCGGAGAGGTCGTTCGGATGCCAGTCATCGTGGTATCGGTGGCCCCTGCGCGTCCATCTCTTGCGTTGCGCTAACCGGTCGGTAATGGCTATTTCTGCTGTCCACTATCCACTCGCCATCCTTGTAAAGCCTGCTAGCTGCGGATATGCGCCGCCGTCGGCAACCGCCGCAATGCAGGAGAAGTTCCGTCGCGGATAGTCGCGTAACAATGAGGTCTCACCGGGAGGGCCGACGATACGATGAGTTCACTGCACAGGCTGCGACGACGTATTTTGACCCCCGACGTGCGCGAGACCAAGCTCAGCACGCGCGGATTCCATCTCAAGAACGAGCAGGCTCGCGAGCGCCTGGAAACGGTCGGCAGCTCGTTCCTGCACGGATTCGGTGCGGCCGCCGAGGCCACCGGACCGGCCGAGGCGGCGCCCTCGGTCGAGGCGACGCCGGCGGCGTACCGGGGCTTTGCCTACGAGGGCGCGGCCATGGCCTTCGCCATCCGCGACGCCCTGCCCGGGCGTTCGCGCCATGTCGCGCGGTTCCTCGCCGACCACGACGAGCACGTCTACATGGCGTACGTCGGGGTGGGCTGGGCCATGGCCCGCCTGCCGCGGCTGCTGTGGTCCCGGCTGTACGCCCCGGATCCGCTGCTGCGCTGGCTGGTCCTCGACGGGTACGGGTTCCACGAGGCGTACTTCAAGACCGACCGGTACGTGCGCCGCAGGCAGCGATCCGCCACCTTCCCGTGGCCGGTTGACGGTCCCCGGGACTATGCGGTCCGCGCCATCGACCAGGGCATCGGACGGGCCTCCTGGTTCGTGGCCGGTACCGACCCGGTGCAGCTCCTGCGCCTGCTCGACGCGTTCCCCGCGGACCGCCGCCGGGACCTGTACGCCGGCGCCGGACTCGCCGTCTGCTACGCGGGCGGCGCGACCGAGCAGGAACTCAACTGGCTCGCCGAGTGCGCCGGACCGTACCGGTCGGACCTGGCGCAGGGCGCGTCGTTCGGCGCCGCGGCCCGGCTGCGCGCCGGTCTCGTCATGCCGCACAACGAACTGGCCACCCGCGTCCTCTGCGGCATGACGGTGAGCGACGCGACCCGGGTGACCGACGAGGCGCGGGACGGGCTGCCCCCGGACGGTGCCCTGCCCGCCTACGAGGTGTGGCGCCAGCGCATCAGGAACGCCTTCGACCCGTCGCCCGCGACACGAAAGCTGAGTGAGCAATGACCAGTATCGCCGTGGTCGGGATGGCGTGCCGCTACCCCGACGCCCGTTCACCGCAGGAGTTGTGGGAGAACGCGGTCGCCGGTCGCCGGGCCTTCCGGCGGCTCCCCGACGTTCGGATGAACTCCGCCGACTACTTCGACGCCGACCCGGCCGCGCCGGATCGCTTCTACGCCCGCAACGCGGCCGTCATCGAGGGTTACGAGTTCGACCGGGTCGGCTACAAGGTCGCCGGCAGCACGTACCGGTCGACCGACCTGGCCCACTGGCTGGCCCTGGAGACCGCTGCCACGGCCCTGGCCGACGCCGGCTTCCCGGCGGGCGAGGGGCTGCCCCAGGAGCGTACCGGCGTGATCGTGGGCAACACGCTGACCGGTGAGTTCTCCCGCGCCAACCAGATACGGCTGCGCTGGCCCTACGTGCGCCGGACGGTGGCGGCGGCGTTGCGGGCCGAGGGCTGGGACGACGAGAAGCTGTCCGACTTCCTCGCCACCTACGAGCAGCTGTACAAGAGCCCGTTCCCGCCGGTGAACGAGGACACCCTCGCCGGCGCGCTGTCGAACACGATCGCCGGGCGCATCTGCAACCACTTCGACCTCAAGGGCGGCGGCTACACCGTCGACGGCGCGTGCTCGTCGTCGCTGCTGTCGGTGGTGACCGCGTGCCGGGCACTGCTCGACGGCGACCTGGACGTCGCGGTCGCCGGTGGTGTGGACCTGTCCATCGACCCGTTCGAGGTCATCGGCTTCGCCAAGACCGGCGCCCTGGCCTCCGGCGAGATGCGGGTCTACGACCGGGCCTCCAACGGGTTCTGGCCCGGTGAGGGCTGCGGCATGCTCGTGCTGATGCGCGCCGACCAGGCCGCCGAGGCGGGTCACCGCATCTACGCCTCGGTGGCCGGCTGGGGTGTCTCCTCCGATGGCCGGGGCGGCATCACCCGTCCCGAGGTCGACGGCTACCAGCTCGCCCTGCGTCGCGCGTACGGCCGGGCCGGCTTCGGCATCGACACCGTCGGCCTCTTCGAGGGGCACGGCACCGGCACGAAGGTCGGCGACACCACCGAGTTGACGGCGTTGTCCAGCGCCCGCGCCACGGCCAACCCCGACGCGCCGCCGGCCGTCATCGGCTCGGTCAAGGGGATGATCGGTCACACCAAGGCCGCCGCCGGGGTGGCCGGTTTCATCCGCGCCGCGATGGCCGTGCACCACGAGGTGCTTCCGCCGAGCGTCGGCTCCGTCGACCCGCACGAGATCCTGACCGGCGACGGGGCCCGGCTGCGCACCCTGCGCAAGGCCGAGGCGTGGCCGAGCGAGGTCCCGGTGCGGGCCGGCATCACCGCCATGGGCTTCGGCGGCATCAACACGCACGTCGTGCTCGAACGGCACGGCCCGCGCCGATCCGTCCCGGACCGCCGCACGCGTACCCTCGCCACCTCCGCCCAGGACGCCGAACTGCTGCTGGTGGACGCGGCCTCGGCACCCGAGCTCGCCGACCGGCTCGCCGAGCTGAGCGCCTTCGTGACCGCGATCTCGTACGCGGAGCTGAGTGACCTGGCCGCGGCGCTGCACCGTGACCTGCGCGACCGGCCGTTCCGGGCGGCCGTCGTGGCCTCGTCGCCCGAGGAGGCCACGCGGCTGCTGACCGCCGCCCGCGACGCCGTCGAGTCCGGCGAGACGAGCCTGATCCGCCCCGACGGTCGGTTCCTGCTCGGGCACGTCGGCGGCCCGGCCCGGATCAGCTTCCTCTTCCCGGGGCAGGGCTCCGGACGCGGCGTCAGCGGCGGCGCGTTGCGGCGACGCTTCGCCGAGGTGGAGGACGTCTACCTGCGCGCCGCCCTGCCGACCGGCAGCGACGTGGTCGCGACCGAGGTCGCGCAGCCGCGCATCGTCACCGGATCGCTCGCCGGGCAGCACGCCCTGTCGATGCTCGGCATCCAGGCGTCCACCGCCATCGGGCACAGCCTCGGTGAGATCGTGGCGTTGCAGTGGGCCGGCGTGATGGACGAGGAGACGCTGCTGCGCGTGGCGGGCGTCCGGGGCCGGACCATGGCGGGGCACAGCCAGGCCGGCACGATGGCCGACATCGGCGCGCCCCCCGAGACGGTCGACGGGATCATCGCCGGGCTCCCGGTGGTCGTGGCGGCGTACAACGGCCCCGAACACACGGTCGTCTCCGGGTCGGTCGACGCGATCGAGGCGGTCTGCCACAAGGCGCGCACCGCCGGCCTGAGCGCGACGCGCTTGCGGGTCTCGCACGCCTTCCACTCGCCGCTTGTCGCACCGGCCGCCGACACGTTCGCCGACGCCCTCGCCGACGAGCGGTTCCACCAGGTCGGCGCGCGGGTCGTCTCCACCGTCACCGGCGAGCCGCTGCCCGCCCGCACCGACGTGCCCGGGCTGCTGCGCCGCCAGATCACCGACCCGGTCCTGTTCCACCAGGCCGTCGCGCTCGCCGCCAAGAACACCGACCTGTTCGTCGAGGTCGGACCGGGCCAGGTGCTCACCGGGCTGGCGACGACGGTCACCGACGTACCGGCGGTCGCCGTGGACACCGACAACGACTCGCTGGCGAGCCTGCTGCGGGTCGCCGGCGCCGCGTACGTCCTCGGCGCGGCCCCGGCGCCGGCCGCGCTGTTCGACGGCCGGTTCGTGCGGCCGCTGGAGATCGGCGCCGAGTTCTCCTTCCTGACCAGCCCCTGCGAGCAGGCGCCGGAGCTGGACTCGGCGATCGAGCGCGGGTCCGCCGTGTCGACCACGCCCACCGCCGCCGTCGAACCGGCGGGGGTCGGACAGGAGTCCACCGAGGACCTCATGCGGCGGCTCACCGCCGAGCGTGCCGAGCTGCCCATCGAACTCGTCCGGCCGGACAGTCGGCTCCTCGACGACCTGCACCTGAGCTCGATCACGATCGGCCAGGTGGCGAACCAGCTCGCCCAGCGTCTGCAACTGCCACCGGCGCAGATGCCGGTCAACTTCGCGACCGCCACCGTCCGGGAACTCGCCGAGACGATGGACACTCTGGCACGTACCGCCCGGGACAGCGACGCCGCCGCCACGCCGCAGGTGGCGGGGGTGGCCGCCTGGGCACGGCCCTGGCGGGTCGACCTCGACGAGGTCCCGTTGCCGGCGGTCGCCGTCGACGCCGCCGGCGCGACGGGTCCGTGGCACGTGCACGCCGCCGCGGACCACCCGTTCGCCACCGCCCTCGCCACGGCACTCGAACGGGCCGGGCTCGGCGGCGGCGTGCTCGTCTGCCTGCCGCCGGACTGCACCGAGGAGCAACTGGCACCGGCCCTGCGGGGCGCACAGCAGGCGCTCGCCACCGGCAGCACCCGCTTCGTCCTCGTCGGGCACGGCCGGGGCGCGGCGGCCATCGCCCGGACACTGCACCTCGAAGCGCCGTCCGTGCTGGTCACCGTCGTGCACCTGGCCGACACCGGCGACGCGGCCGTGGAGCAGGTGGTGCGGGAGGTCGCCGCGACGACCAGCTTCACCGAGGTGCACCACGACGACGGGGTACGGCGGGTGCCGACCCTGCGCGCGATGCCGGTACGCCCCGCCACGACGGTGTCACCGCTCGGCGCGGACGACGTGCTGCTGGTGACCGGCGGGGGCAAGGGCATCACCGCCGAGTGCGCCCTCGCGCTGGCCAGCGACAGCGGCGCGAGCCTCGCGGTGCTCGGCCGCTCCGACCCCGCCCAGGACACCGAACTGGCCGGCAACCTGGCCCGGATCGCCGCCGCCGGGGTGCGGGTGCGCTACGCCCGCGCCGACGTCACCGACGCGGCCGCCGTCGCGCGGGCGGTCCGGGACCTCAGCGCCGACCTCGGGCCGGTCACCGCCGTCCTGCACGGCGCCGGCCGCAACGATCCCGCCGGCCTGGCGAGCCTGGACGAGGCCGCGTTCCGCCGTACCTTCGCGCCGAAGATCGACGGCCTGCGGGCGGTGCTCGACGCGGTCGACGCGTCCCGGCTCCGGCTGCTCGTCACGCTCGGCAGCATCATCGGGCGAGCCGGCCTGCGCGGCGAGGCGCACTACGCCACCGCGAACGACTGGCTGGCCGAGGAGACCACCGCCTTCGCCCAGGCGCACCCGGACTGCCGCACCCTGTGCCTCGAGTGGTCGGTCTGGTCCGGCGTCGGCATGGGGGAGCGGCTGTCGGTGGTCGAGTCGCTCAGCCGCGACGGCGTCACGCCCATCACCCCGGACCAAGGCATCGCGATCCTGCGGCGGCTGGTCGCGGACACCACGACACCGACCGTGGTGGTGATCAGCGGACGCACCGAGGGCATCCACACCGTGCGGTACCACCAGCCGGCGCTGCCGCTGCTGCGCTTCGTCGACCGCGCGCTGGTCCGCTACCACCAGGTCGAACTGGTGGTGGAGACGGAACTGAACGTCGGCACGGACCGCTACCTCGAGGACCACGACCTGGACGGCAACCTGCTCTTCCCCGCCGTCTTCGGGATGGAGGCCATGACGCAGGTGGCCGCGGCCCTGTCCGGCGCGGACGTCCTGCCGGTCATCGAGCAGGCGGAGTTCCTGCGACCCATCGTCGTCGCGCCGCACGGGCACACCCGGATCCGGGTCGCCGCCCTGGTCACCGACGACGACGTCGTCGAGGTCGCGATCCGCAGCGAGGAGACCGGCTTCACCGCCGACCACTTCACCGCCCGGCTGCGCCTCGGCGCGGACACGGTGCCCGACGGTCCTCCGGACCAGGTGCCGGACGGGCTCGCGCCGGTCGCCCTCACCCCACTGGACGACCTGTACGGCGGCACCCTGTTCCAGGGCGGCCGGTTCCAGCGGCTCCGCCAGTACCACCGGGCCGCCGCCCGGCACGTCGACGCGGTGGTGCAGGCCGACGACACCACCGCGTGGTTCGCCCCCTACGTCTCCGGCACGCTGCTGCTGGGCGACCCCGGCGTCCGCGACGCGCTCATGCACGGCAACCAGGTGTGCGTGCCGGACGCCACGCTGCTGCCCGTCGGCGTGGAACGTATCCACCCCGGCGGGGAGAAGCTGTCGTCGGCCCGCGAGCTGCGGTACTGCGCCACCGAGCGGGAACGCGACGGCGACACGTACGTCTACGACATCGCCCTGCGGACCGAGTCCGGGGTGACCGTCGAGCGGTGGGAGGGGCTGCGGCTGCGCGCGGTCCGCAAGCAGGACGGCGCGGGACCCTGGGTGCCGCCGCTGCTCGGCTCCTTCCTGGAGCGTGGGCTGGGCGACCTGGGGCTGCCCGGGGTGGCCGTCGCCATCGCACCGGACGCGCCGCCCGCCGACCCGGACCCGGCGTCACCGGAGGGCGGCGACCACCTGGCCGTCCGCCGCCGCGACAGCGCGAACGCGGTCGGGCAGGCGCTCGGACGCCCGGTCGAGATCAGGTACCGGCCGGACGGTCGACCGGAGGTCGACGGGGAGCACACCGTCTCGATCGCACACGGTGCCGGGGTGACGCTGGCCGTCGCCGGGACCGGCGTCCTCGGCTGCGACCTGGAGAGCGTGGCGCGGCGCAGCCCCGAGGAGTGGCAGGGCCTGTTGGGCCCGCACGCCGCGCTGGCGGACCTCCTGGTCGCCGACCTCGACGAGGACGCCGACACCGCCGCGACGCGGGTCTGGACCGCCGTCGAGGCGATGCAGAAGGCCGGCCTGCCGATGCGCGGCCCACTCGTCCTGGGCGGTACGGCCCGTCCCGGCTGGGTGCTCTTCGCCGCCGGTGGGGCCCGGGCCGCCTCGTTCGTCACGAGCCTGCGCGGCGTCGACGGACGCGTCGTCATCACTGTTCTGGCCGGTGCGGAGGGATGAGCATGGAGAGCTACTACGAACTGCGGCACACCGTCGGGTTCGAGGAGACGAACATCGTCGGCAACGTCTACTACGTCAACTACCTGCGCTGGCAGGGCCGCTGCCGGGAGATGTTCCTCAAGGACCGGGCCCCGGCCGTCCTCGCCGACCTGCAGAACGACCTCAAGCTGTTCACCCTGAAGGTCGACTGCGAGTTCTTCGCCGAGATCACCGCGTTCGACGAGATCGCGGTCCGGATGCGACTGCTCGAACTGGCCCAGACGCAGCTCGAGTTCGGGTTCGACTACGTGCGGACCCATCCGGCGGGGGAGACGCTCGTCGCCCGGGGCGTCCAGCGTGTGGCCTGCATGCGCGGCCCGAACAACCGGACCGTGCCCACCCGGGTTCCGGAGGCGCTGGAGCGCGCCCTGGAGCCGTACGCCGCCGCCGGGGTCCGGCGATGACGACCTTCGGTACGGACGAGCCGTCGGACCCGATGCTGATGCGTCGCGTCTGTGGGACCTTCGCCACCGGCGTCACGGTGGTCAGCGTCGGCGGGGACGAACCGCACGCCATGACCGCGAACTCGTTCAGCGCGGTGTCCCTCGACCCACCGCTGATCCTGGTGTGTGTCGGCCGGGACGCGCTGATGCACCAGGTGCTCAGCAGGGCCGGCACGTTCGGTGTCTCCGTGCTGGCCGCCGACCAGGAGCCGGTGGCGCGCTACTACGCCAACCGACTCCGCCCGCTCGGCCGGGAACAGTTCGAGTTCGCCGAGTGGCGGCCGGGCGCACGGACGGAGGCGCCGCTGCTGGCCGGTGCCGTCGCCCACCTCGAGTGCGAGCTCTGGCGGTCGTACGACGGCGGGGACCACACCATCTTCCTGGGCCGTCCGTGTGGCATGCGCCGGTACGAGGAGGGTGACGGCGACGCCCTGGTCTTCCTCGGTGGCCTGTTCCGCCGGTTGGAGAGCGTGCCCGCCGCGGTGGTGACGTCATGACCGCCGTCGCGCGTCCGGCGCCGTCCCTGCCCGGCCCGTCGCGGGCCTCCGCCGTCAGCATGCTCATCACGATGGGTCGGGACCGGCTCGGCATGATGACGTCGGCGGCCGACCGCTACGGCGACGTCGCGCTGCTGCCGGTCGGTCCGAAGGCGCTGTACTTCTTCAACCACCCCGAGCACGCCAAGCACGTCCTCGCCGACAACGCGGCCAACTACCACAAGGGCATCGGCCTGGTGCACGCCCGCCGGGCGCTCGGCGACGGGCTGCTCACCAGCGAGGGCGAGCTGTGGCGCAAGCAGCGCAGGGTGGTGCAGTCGGCGTTCCAGAGCCGACGCATCGCCCAGCAGGCCGGCATCGTCGCCGAGGAGGCGGCGGCCCTCGTCGGGCGGTTACGCACCCTCGGCCGCCACGGCCCGGTGGACGTGCTCGAGGAGATGACCGGGCTGACCCTCGGCGTGCTCGGGCGCACCCTGCTCGACACCGACCTCGGGCGGTTCCCGTCGATCGGCCGTGACTTCGCCGTGGTGCAGGACCAGGCCATGTTCGAGTTGGCGTCGTTGAGCGCCGTGCCGCCCTGGGTGCCGCTGCCGCGTCAGGTGCGGTTCCGGCGGGCCCGCCGACGACTTCAGGCGATCGTCGACGAACTGGTCGCCGAGCGTGGGGACCACACCGGTGACCGCGACGACGTGTTGTCGCGGCTCATCGTGTCGGCCCGGGCCGAGCCCGACCCCCGGGTCGGCCGGCAGCGGTTGCGTGACGAGTTGGTGACCCTGCTGCTCGCCGGGCACGAGACCACCGCCAGCACGCTGAGCTGGGCGCTGCACCTCATCGACAAACATCCCGAGGTACGTGCCCGGCTGCGGGACGAGGCGGTCACGGTGCTCGGCGACCGGCTGCCGACGTTCGAGGACCTGACCCGGCTGCGGTACACCGCGATGGTCATCGACGAGGTGGTGCGGCTGTACCCGCCGGTGTGGATCCTGCCCCGCAAGGCGCTCGCCGCCGACACGGTCGGCGGGTACCCGGTGCCGGCCGGCGCCGACGTGTTGATCTGCCCCTACACGCTGCACCGCCACCCGGACTTCTGGGACCGGCCGGACCGCTTCGACCCGGAGCGTTTCGACCCGGCCCGGCCCACCGACCGCCCGCGGTACGCGTACATCCCGTTCGGCGCCGGACCACGGTTCTGCGTCGGCAACCACCTCGGCCTGATGGAGGCCGCCTTCGTTCTCGCCGTGCTGGCGCGGGACCTGACGCTCACCACGGTCCCCACGCACGACGTCGTACCGGAGCCGATGTTGTCGCTGCGGATCCGCGGCGGCATGCCGATGAACGTGCGTCCAGCCGACTGAGGACACGCCGGGTGACCGCGCGGCGGTCACCCACGACCCGTACCACCCGAGAGCTCGACCCGGTCAGGTCGGGCGTCACCCAAGGGGGAGCGTTGCCACCGAAACCAGTGGGTCCGCTACGCAGACTCATTCCCGTCGTCTTCGTCCTGGTGCTCGTCGCGGGGCTGTTCACCGTCTCGCGGCTGCCGTCCGCCTCCGCGGAGGACCGGCGCGCGATGGCGTCGCAGTTCGCGTTCACCGAACTGCCCATCGCCCTCCCACCGGGTCTGCCCGAGCGCACGATCCGTACGGTCAACCCGAAGTACCAGCACATCCGGTCCTGGATCTCGTCGGTGGGCGCGGGCGTGGCGGTCAACGATCTCGACGGCCGGGGCGGATCCAACGACCTCTGCCTCGTCGACCCGCGCAGTGACAGCGTCGTCGTCACCCCCGCGCCCGGCGGTGGCGCGAGCTACCCGCCGTTCGTGCTGGATCCGAAGCCGCTGCCGATGGGCTCGGCGATCGCCCCGATGGGCTGCACGCCCGGCGACTTCAACCTCGACGGAAGGATGGATCTGCTGGTCATCTACTGGGGACGGACGCCGGTGGTGTTCCTGCAGAAGGCCGGCGGGTCGAGCCTGAGCCTGGCGTCGTACCACCCGGTCGAGCTGATCCCGCAGCAGCAGACCGCCGACGGGCGCTACCGGGGGCCGCTGTGGAACAGCAACGCGACCGCCGTCGCGGACTTCGACGGCGATGGCCGGCCCGACATCGGGATCTTCAACTACTTCCCGGACTCGCAGGTGCTCGACGCCAAGGGCCTGCCGAACGTGCAGATGAACCACTCGATGTCCCGCGCGCAGAACGCCGGCGGCGCGCACATCCTGCGCTGGACGGCGGCCACCAGTGGCGCCGAGCCGAGCGTCACGTACGAGCAGCAGACCGCCATCGACCCCCGGTACGCCACCGGCTGGACGCTCGCCTCGGCCTCCGCGGACCTCGACGGTGACCTGCGCCCCGAGCTGTACGTGGCGAACGACTTCGGCAACGACCGCTTCTTCCACAACGCGTCCACCCCTGGACAGATCAGGTTCACGCTGGCCGAGGGCCGCCGTGGCCCGCTCGACCCCAAGTCGCTGGTGCTGGGGCACGACTCGTTCAAGGGGATGGCCGTCGACTTCGCGGACCTGGGTGGCCGGGGCCGGTTCGACGCCTTCGTCAGCAACATCACCGAGTCGTGGGGCCTGGAGGAGAGCAACTTCGTCTGGCAGAACACCGCGGCGACCCCGCAGGAGGCGCGTGACCGCCTCGCCAACGGCATCGCACCCTTCGAGAACAAGGCGTCGGCCAAGAACCTGGCCTGGGTCGGCTGGGGTTGGGACGCCAAGATGGCCGACTTCGACAACAGCGGCCGGCTCGTCGTCGTGCAGTCCTGCGGCTTCGTCAAGGGCACGGTCAACCGGTTCAACTGGCTGCAGGAACTGGCCGCCAGCAACGACCTGATGCTGCGGGAGCCGGACATGTGGCCCAACGCGCAGCCCGGTGACGACATCGCCGGCTCGAACGCGCTGGCGTTCTGGGCGCCGGAGAAGGACAACGGCCGGTACGTCGACCTCAGTCCGCAGCTCGGCCTCGACGAGCGGACCCCGACCCGCGGCGTCGCGGTGGGCGACACCGACGGGGACGGCCGCCAGGACTTCGCGGTGGCCCGCCAGTGGGGGCCGCCCGCGTACTACCACAACACCAAGGCGCAGGTCGGCGACTTCCTCGGGCTGCGCCTGCACCGACCCGCGCTGGGCACCGCGACGGGCACCGACGCCCGTACCCCGGCGTACGGCGCGCAGGCGCGGGTGACCACGGCGGACGGCCGTACCCAGGTCGCCCAGCTCGACGGCGGCGGCGGCCACACGGGCAAGCGCAGCTTCGACGTGTTCTTCGGGCTCGGTGACCAGGGCAGCGCGCCCGTCACCGTCGACCTGAGCTGGCGCGACCTCGACGGCGTCCAGCACCAGCAGACGCTGCCCCTCGCCGCGGGATGGCACGACCTCACGCTCACCGACCGAGCCCAGGAGCTGACCACACCATGACGGACGTCAAACGCGCCCCGGCGGGCGTGACCACCACGGCCGAGGTCGCCGAGGCGACCCGCAACGGCAGCGGCCCGGACCGTACGACGGTCCCCGTCGACAGTCGACCGCCCGTACCCAGGGTGGACAAGCGCGACCCCCGCTACCTGGCCCTGCGCAACTTCGCCATCTCCATGTCCATCCTCAACGTCCTCGGCTACACCATCCTCGGTTTCGAACAGCCCTGGACCTGGCCGCTGTTCGCCCTGGCGGTCGGCTACACCGTCGAGATCGCGATCGAGGCGGTCGCGGCCCGCTCCCTGGGCCGCCGGCCCGCCTACAGCGGCAACGGCGCGTGGGGCGTCTACACGTTCCTGCTGCCGACCCACATCACGGCGCTCGCCTGCAACATGCTGCTCTACGCCAACGACAAGTTCTGGCCGATCGCCTTCGCCGTGGTGGTGGCCGTCGGGCAGAAGGCCGTGCTCCAGGCGCCGATCGCCGGGCGGATGCGGCACTTCATGAACCCGTCGAACTTCGGCATCACCGTCACGCTCGTCGCGTTCTCCTGGGTCAACGTCGCGCCGCCGTACCACTTCACGGAGAACGTGCCGGACATGTTCCGGATGTTCATCCCGATGGTGATCCTCACCGCCGGCACGGTCCTCAACGCGATGCTCACCAAGAAGGTCGCCCTGATCGTGGGTTGGGTCGGTGGCTTCGTCATCCAGGCCCTGATCCGGCACTACGTCTGGGACGTCCAGCTCTGGTCGGCGCTGAGCATCATGACCGGGGTGGCGTTCGTGCTGTTCACCAACTACATGATCACCGACCCGGGCACCACGCCCGCCAAACCCCGCTACCAGTTCATGTTCGGTTCCATGGTGGCCATGGTGTACGGCGTCCTGATGCTGTTCAACGTCGTCTACACGCTGTTCTTCGCGGTCACCATCGTCTGCCTGGCGCGGGGCCTGTTCTGGTGGGGCAGGTGGCTCGCCGAACGGCGCGGGGCCCGTACCGCCGTGCAGCCCGTGCCGCCACCGGCGGCGGTGGAGCTGCCGATCGCCCGCTGACCGTTCGAATCGCACGGCCCGGTCGGCCGTCCCCTCCGCCCGCGAGAGGACGGCCGGCCGGGCACCTGATCCCCGAGAGGCTGTCATGACTGTCACTCCACCGTCGGCCGTGCGGGACGCGCCCGCCGCCACGCCGGCACGCTCCGCCCGGCGGGCACCGCTGATCGTGGGCAGTGTGCTCGCCGGAGTCGCGCTCTCCCTGCTGTGGTCGTACCAGTTCGTCGACCAGACGATCGGCGACAACGTCGCCAACACCCTGCTGGGCCACGACGCCAAGGCGACCGCGATCGGCGGGACCGCGGCCGGCCTGCTGTTCGCGTTCGTCTCGGGTCTGGCGGGTACGTTCACGGCCTGCAACATCGCCATGGCCGCGTCGATCGGACCGATGACCCATGCCGGCGCCGGCGGTAGCCCGGCGGCCGGGCTGCGTTTCATGCTCCGGCCGCTGGGCCTGCTGGCGGCGGGCATGGTCATCGTCTCCGCCACGTACGGATTCGTCGGTGTCCTGCTCGGCGACACGTTGCCGCAGCTGTCGACGGCGACGACCGCCGGCGGCATGCCCGTACGACTGGTGCAGTCCACCGTGGTCTTCGGCCTGATCGGCCTCGCCTTCAGCTACCTCGGTCTGGCCGCCCTCGGCACGGTGCCGGAACCGTTCGCGCGTCGCCCCCTCACCCGGGTCTTCGTGCTCGGCATGCTGGTCGGCGCCTTCCTCATCGGCCGGCCGTACCCCCTGTTCCACAAGCTCTTCCAGTGGGCCGCGGACGACGGCAACCCGCTGTACGGCAGCGTCGCCTTCGTGTTGCAGTCGCTGGGCAACATCGCGATCGTGGCCGCTCTGTTCGCGCTCGTCGTCCTGGTCACCCGAGGTGGGCTGATCCGCTGGCTCTCCGCGCGACCGGCACGCACCCTCGCGGTCACCGGCTCGCTGCTGCTCGCGCTGGGCGTCTTCACCCTGGTCTACTGGACCGTCCGGGTGCCCGCCATGTTCGGCTACGGCTGGTTCCCGACCATGCCCTACAACTGAGCGCCGGCGTCGGGCCCGTCCAGGATCTCCACGTACCCGTCGACGCCGTGCACGCGGATCCGCTGCCCGTCACGGATCAGCCTGGTCGCGTCCGGCACGCCGACGACGGCGGGCAGGCCGTACTCCCGGGCGATGACCGCGCCGTGGGTCATCAGGCCACCCACCTCGGTGACCAGCCCGGCGACCGCCACGAACAGCGGCGACCAGCTCGGGTCGGTGTACGCGGTGACCAGGATGTCGCCCGGTTCCAGGTCGGCCTCGGCCAGGTCGAGCAGGACACGGGCGCGACCCTCGACGACCCCGCCGGAGACGCCGAGACCGACAAGCGCGCCGGCCGGCACGTCGTCACGTCGGTACGCCCCGGAGAGGCACTCTCCCTCGGAGGTGAGCACCCGGGGCGGGGTGAGCTGCTGGTGCGCCCGGTACGCCGCCCTGCGCCGCTGGACGAGGCGATCGTCGACGACGTGCGTCCGTACGACGTCGTGCAGCTCGGCGAAGGTGAGGTAGAAGATGTCGTCCCGCTCGCGCAGCACGCCGGCCTGGACGAGGCGCTCCGCCTCCCGTACCAGGGCCTGCTTGTAGACGAAGTAGCGGCTGATGATCGCGTACTTGGGATACTCCCGGTACCCGATGAAGGTGCGGACCCGGTCGATCATCCGTGCGGTCTCGTCGGCCTTGCGTTCCCCGTCCGGCAGGGCGCGCAGGCGTTCCAGCAGCTCCGCACGTTTGCGCTCGGCCTCGGCGCGGCCCTGCGCGAAGCGCCGTCGGGCGGCGCCCGCCTCGTGCAGCCGGATGTTGTCGAGGATCAGGGGTACGAGCGTGCTGGGGCGTTCGGCCCAGCGCGGCCGGGTGATGTCGATCTCGCCGACGCAGCGCATGCCGTACCGGTCGAGATAGTCCCGGATGGCGTCGCGCGCCGCGACGCCGCCCGGCAGCCCCGGCAACCCGTCGAGGAAGCCGTCGTCGTCGACCTTCCGCAGAAAGGCCACCACCTCGGGGTACGGACGGATCGCGTCCGCGACGTCGAGCAGCGCCAGGCCCATCTCCGAGGTGACGTTGCCGGGGGCCGACAGGGTGAGGGTGTCGGCCGCGTTCTTCTCACCCAGCCAGTCGGCCAGCCGCTCGTTGAGCCACCAGGTGGCCTCCATCCCCGCCATGATCGCCTGCATGCTCACCGGATCGGCGAGCAACCGCTTGTGCTCCTCGAAGGCCGTGGGCAGGAAGTCGAACAGCGCCGGTCCGGTCACGGTCGCGATGTCGTGCCGCAGCGTGGCGAGCGAGGCCCGGCTGCGCTCGATCAACCCGGTGACGACGGCCGGATCGTTCTCGATCGTGCTGGACGCGCCGCCGAGTCGTGGGACAGCGGGAGCGTCCTGGGTGAGCGTCGGCACGAAGTCGGGGCGGGCGAGGAGCGTCTCCAGCGCGTCCCGGGTCAACGGATCGGTCCTGCCCGCCATCTCGAGGAAGCCGGCGCGGCTCGCGGGTGACGCCAGGATCCGGGTGGCGTCGACGAAGAGCCGCCCGCCGGCCTCGTGCATCGGCGCCATCGCCGTGAGCTGCCACATGGACAGCCCCAGCGGTTTCATGGCGTCGGTCATCATCTGCTGGTGCCCCACCGACAGGTAGACGTGATTCTCCTCGTCGGCGGCGGCCGGGACGGGGAACAGCGTGGTGATCGGCCGGCTCTGGACGATCTGGAGGTCGTCGTCGACCAGGCACCACTCGATGTCCTGTGGGCAGCCGAAGGCCGCCTCGATCCGCCGTCCCACCCGTACCAGGTGCAGGACCTGGTCGTCCGTGAGCGCCGGCTGCTCCTGCCGGTCCGCGCGGACCGCCTGTCGGGCGGTGCCGCCGCCCGGGAGTGCGTCGACGGTGACCCTCTTGGTGGCGATCGACCGGTCGACGATCGCGTCGTCCCGTACCCGGTAGGCGTCCGGGTTCACGAGCCCGGAGACCAGCGCCTCGCCGAGACCGAAGCTGGCCTCCACCGAGGCGACCTTCCGGTTGGAGGTGACCGGATCGGCCGTGAACAGCACGCCGGCCGCCTGCGGGAACACCATCGTCTGCACGACGACGGCGAGGTGGACCGACCGGTGGTCGATGCCGTTGCGCTGCCGGTAGGTTACGGCCCGCTCGGTGAAGAGGGAGGCCCAGCACCGGCTGATCTGCGCGCGGACGGCGGCCGTGCCGCGGACGTTCAGGTAGGTGTCCTGCTGGCCGGCGAAGGAGGCCGTCGCCAGATCCTCGGCGGTGGCGCTGGACCGGACGGCGTAGGCCGCGTCCACGCCGTGTCGGCGCAGCGCCTCGTCGATCGCCGTCACCAGGTCGTCGGGCAGGACGATCCCCTCGATCAGCCGGCGGATCGCCGCGCTGCGGTCGCGGACCGCGGTCCGGTCCTCGGACGTCAGGCGCGACAGGTGGTCGAGGTGGTCCGCCATCGCGGGCGCCTCGGCCACGACCCGGCGGTAGGCGTCGGTCGTCACACAGAAGCCGGGCGGTACCCGGATGCCGTCGAGCCGGGCCAGCGCCCCCAGCCGGGCGCCCTTGCCGCCGACGACCGCGACCTGTGTCTCGTCGACCTCGTCGAGATCCCGTACGTACCGGTCGCTCATCCCGTCACCTCGGCCCGAACGGTCCACGCCAACCCCAGCGCCTGCACCAACACGTCGCACGCATTTCCCCGATTCTTCGGTGGTTCCCGTCTCCGGCCGACGATTCTGCGCCACCACCGGGGTCTTGCGGCAAGGCCCCGGTCGCGATATACGTTAGAGTGGGAGCGGTTACCGGTGGCGTTTTCCCGGCCGCGAAATCCCGGATCTCGGGGTATCAACCCGCCTCGCACAGCGCGATATCGACGAAGTCGAGTGGATCATTGCCGCAGCGCCCCGGGCTACCCGACCTGAGCACGGCCGTTCGGCGTGCGATCGCACCCGGTCCCACCGCGCTGGTCTGCCACCGGCGCTGCGCTACCGACTGCCGGACGCGACCACCCTCTCGGCGAACGACCGCCATCCGTGCTGCGGCGGACGTCACTTTGACGCGTACGGCTAATAGTATTAGCCTTCAGCTAAGCCAATTAGCTTGGAGGGTTCGATGACCGAGTACCTGAACGTCGACGGTGGCACCCTGGCGTACGAGGTGACCGGTGACTCCGGCCCGCTCGTCGTGCTCGCCCACGGCATGGGTGACAGCCGCGAGGCGTACCGTTTCGTGGTGCCCCGCCTGGCGGCCGCCGGCTACCGGGTGGCCGCGGTCGACCTGCGGGGTTGCGGCGAGTCGAGCGCGCGATGGCCCTCCTACAGCCGCACCGACATCGCGGGCGACCTGCTCGCGGTCATCCGCCACCTCGGCGGTCCGGCCGTGCTGGTCGGCCACTCGATCTCCGGCGGGGCCGCCACCATCGCCGCCGCCCAGTCGCCCGAGGCGGTGACCGGGATCGTCGAACTGGCCCCCTTCACCCGCAAGCAGTCGGTCAAGCTGGCTGACCTGCGGGTCGCCCGATACCGCAGGGGCATGGCCCGACTGCTCGGCACCGGTCTGTTCGGCAGCGTCCGGCTCTGGCGCAGCTACCTCGACGTCGCCTACCCGGGCCACAAGCCGGCCGACTGGTCCGACCGCGCGGCCCGGATCGACGACATGCTGCGCGAGCCCGGCCGGATGGCGGCGATGCGCGGGATGGGTCGGTCGGCGCCGTCCGACGCCGGGGCGCAGCTCGGCAACGTTCGCTGTCCGGTGCTGATCGTCGAGGGCACGCTCGACCCGGACTGGGGCGACCCGCGCGCCGAGGGCGCGGCGATCGTGGCCGCGCTGCCCGCCGGGCTGGGCCGGCTTGACATGGTCGAGGGCGCGGGTCACTACCCGCACGTGCAGTACCCCGACGAGGTGGTGGCCCTGCTGCTCGACTTCCTGCGCGCGCACGCCCGCGCCTGATCGGCGGTCAGGCCAGCAGTTGCTCCCGCATCCGCGCACCCAGGTTGATCCGTCCCACCGGACGCCCGGCCCACGGATCGTGGACGTCCAGGCTGTTGTTGCGGCGCATCAGCGCGCGGACCGGCGGCGGCAGTCGCGGCGGATCGTCCATGGCCGCGAGGATCTGCGCGGCGCTGGCGATCAGTCGATCGACCAGGGCCGCCGCGTCGGTGTCCACCGGCACCCGGCCGTACTCCCAGCCGGCGGTGGTGAGGTCGAGCACCTCGAACACGTGGGTCACCAGCGGCGCCGGATCGGTCACCCGATCGAGCCGGGCCGCCCGACCGCCGACCACCGCGACGGCGGCGGCCACCTGCGCGTACGGGTGGAAACCGCAGGGCAGGGCGAACAGCGGCCAGCGCAGTCCGGGGCCGGCCTCCGACCAGAGTTGCCGGTAGTTGCGCCGGTTCACGAGGAGCCGCCGGCCCGTGCGGCGGTGAATGGCCTCGGCCTGCGCCCGAAGATCCAGGTGTGCCTCGTCGGCGACCTGGTGCAGGACCCGGGCCGCGACCACCAGGCCGTCGTCCCCGCCCAGCATCCCGGTCGCCGCCTCGACCTGCGCGGGGAACGGAGTCCGCGCCTGCGGGCCGTACCCGTGCTGGAGATCGCGCAGCAACGCCTGCTGCCGTTCCGGGTCGAGCTGGATCCGCCCGCCGCCCAGCAGCCGCTGGAGCCAACGCATGTCGCCTCGTTTCAGCAGAGCCGTCCCGAACTGACGCCATGCTATGCGCCGGCGGATCATCGCGTGCCGCAGGGGTCCGCGGTAACGGCGCAATCCACATTCCAGAGTGTCATTTAATGAGGGCCATCTATATTGACGTTAACCTTCGTTCAGGGACAGGATCTCGGCACCACCACCCTCGCCGCGATCTCCCTTGGGAGGCGTCATGCCCCGTCCCCGCCTGCCGCTCCTGCGGGCAACCGCCCGACTGGCCGCACTCGCCACGGCCACCGTCGGCGTCCTGCTCGCCGTCACCACACCCGCCAGCGCCGCCGTCCCCTCCGGCCGCTACGTCGCGCTGGGCGACTCGTACACCGCAGGTCCCCTGATCCCGACCCAGGTGGACCTCAACTGTCTACGGTCGAACCGCAACTACCCCTCACTGGTGGCCGCGTCCGCCGGCTCGACGTCGTTCGCCGACGTGAGCTGCTCCGGGGCCACCACCGACGACATCCTCTACGGCGGCAGCGGCCAACTGGGCATCAACCTGCCCCCGCAGCTCAACGCGGTCACGTCGAGCACCGCGCTGGTGACGGTGCAGATCGGCGGCAACGACATCGGCTTCTCCGGCATCATCAGCGAGTGCGCGGAGGCGAGCCTCAGCAGTCCCCTCGGCTCGCCGTGCAAGAACCGCTACACGGCCGGCGGCACCGACCAGTTGCAGGCCCGAATCGCGGCCACGGTGCCGAAGGTGACGACCGTGCTCCAGGCGATCCGCCGGGCCGCGCCCAGCGCGCGGATCGTGGTGCTCGGATACCCGGCGATCCTGCCCGACACCGGGTACGGCTGCTGGCCGGTGGTGCCGATCGCCTACCAGGACGTGCCCTACCTGCGCGGCATCGAGAAGTCGCTCAACACCATGCTGGCCAACGCCGCCGGCGCGAACGGCGCCACCTACGCCGACGTCTACACCCCGTCGATCGGTCGGGACGCGTGCAAGAGCAGCGGCACCCGCTGGATCGAGGGTCTGGTGCCGCAGAACTCCGCCGCGCCCTTCCACCCCAACGCCCGTGGTGAGCAGGGCATGAGCACCGCGCTGCTGGCCACCCTGAACTGACCGGGCGCGACCCCGGGGCCGGCCCCGCCGTACCACGGCGGGGCCGGGCCGCCCGTCCCGCCGGCGACTGTCGGAGGTCCGTGCCAGGATCCGCGCCGTGGATGGATGGACGTACAACGACCGCCCCGAGGGCGTGCGCTTCCTGACCGAGCGGGTCGCCGAGCCGGGTCGCGCCGAGATCGAAGCCGAGATCTGGGACTGGGTCGTCCGCGGGTACGACGACCCCGACGACTTCCTGGACTACCTCGACGGGGACGACGACCGACACGGCGCCACCGACGACGACCTCCGGTCGGCGTACGAGAGCGCGCTGACCGCCCGACGCGAGCAGCAGCAGCGTTGGGGCGAGGTGCGCAGCAACCTGACCCGGGCGTTCGCCGAGCTGACCGAGGTCGGCGTGGTGGCCCGGGAGAACTTCAGCTGCTGCGGCACCTGCGCGTCCGCCGAGATCCACGACGAACGCGACGACTCCCGGCACTGGCAGGGCTACCTGTGGTACCACCAGCAGGACACCGAGTCGCTGCTGGCCAGCGAGGACGGTGAGGTCTACCTCGGCTACGGCGTCTACCCGCCGGCGGACTTCGACGAGGACGCCTACTCGGCCCTGCCGGAGGCCGAGCAGCAGGCCCGTTACCAGGCCGACCTGGAACGCCTGCTGGACGAGGTCGCCTTCCCGGTGCTGCGCCGGCACGGCATGCGGGTGGAGTGGAACCGCAAGCAGTCGCAGCGGGTCCGGGTGACCGGCGCGCAGTGGTACGCCCCCCTGCCGAGCGTCTGAGTCGGGTCGCTCACCGCCGCCGGTGGTCGTTCAGGCGCGCGGCCTGTCGGGTCAGGTGGTCCCGCTCGGCGAGGTTGGCGGCCTTGTGGGCCGCCTCGGCGTAGAGCCGTGCTGCTGTCGTCGGGTCGCCGTCGCGCTCGTGCAGGTACGCCGCCACCGCCAGGTACCGCGGCAACGAGTCGTCGAGCCCCGCGAGGGCGGCCAGCCCGGCCCGGGCCCCGTCGGCCGCGCCGACCGCCACGGCGCGGTTGAGCCGGACCACAGGGCTGTCGGTCAGCCGCGCGAGCTCGTCGTACCACTCGACGATCTGCACCCAGTCGGTCTCCTCGGCGGTGGGCGCGTCGGCGTGCAGGGCGGCGATGGCGGCCTGCGCCTGGAACTCGCCGAGCCGGTCCCGGGCGAGGGCCGCCTGGAGGATGCCGATGCCCTCCGCGATGGCGGTCGTGTCCCACCGGCTGCGGTCCTGCTCCGCGAGCGGCACCAGGCTGCCGTCGGGTGCGGTCCGGCTGGCCCGGCGGGCGTGGTGCAGCAGCATGAGGGCGAGCAGTCCCGCCACCTCGGGGTGGTCGATCGCGGCCGCGAGCTGCCGGGTGAGCCGGATGGCCTCGGCGGCGAGGTCGACGTCACCGGTGTACCCCTCGTTGAAGACCAGGTAGAGCACGCGCAGCACGGTGGTGACGTCGCCGGGCTCGTCGAACCGTACGGAGGCGACCGTATGTTTCGCCCGGCTGATGCGCTGCGCCATGGTCGCCTCGGGTACCAGGTAGGCGTGCGCGATCTGCCGGGTGGTCAGCCCGCCCACGGCACGCAGTGTGAGCGCGACGGCCGACGACGGCGTCAGCGACGGGTGGGCGCAGAGGAAGTAGAGCGCGAGGGTGTCGTCCACCGCGCTCGTGGGCCCGGGCGTCGGCTCGGCATCGACGACGTCCTCCCGACGACGGCGGGCGGCGTCCGCGCGGACGGTGTCGAGGAACCGCCGCCAGGCCACGGTGATCAGCCAGCCCTTCGGGTCGCGCGGCGGATCGGCCGGCCAGACGCGAACCGCCTCCACCAGCGCGTCCTGTACGGCGTCCTCGGCCGCCGCGAAGTCGGCTCCGCGGCGGACGAGAACGGCGAGCACGCTCGGCGTGAGGCTGCGGAGCAGTGCCTGGTCCATCGCGGACGTCACTCCGTGATGGTGGGCGGCTCGGTGAGGAACGGGCGCACCTCAAGCCACTCGTGGATCGGCTTGCCACCCGCTCCCGGCGCGGCCGACAGCTCGCCCGCCAACTCGACGGCGCGCTCGTAACTGTCGACGTCGATCACCATCCAGCCGGCGATGAGGTCCTTGGTCTCGGCGAACGGGCCGTCGGTGACCGGCGGGCGTCCCTCCCCGTCGTAGCGGACCCAGGCACCCTCGGGGGCGAGCGCCTGACCGTCGACGAACTCGCCACTCTTCTCCAGCCGGCCGGCGAAGTCCTGCATGTACTGGATGTGCGCGGAGATCTCCTCCGGCGTCCACCGGTCCATCGGCACGTCGTTCACCGCGGCCGGAGCGCCGCGGTAGTGCTTCAGCAGCAGGTACTTGGCCATCGTCGTGCTCCTCCTCGCTGGCGCGACCCGTTCTGGTCGCGTTCACCCCGGGGACGACGCCGGGCGTGGTTTCTCGACATGGTCGCCGAAAAAACTTTGCCGGCCGCGCGGCACGCCGTCCGGCGCGGCTACCGGCGGCCGGGCGGACCGGTGCTGCCCCGGACGACGAGTGCGGTGCTGAGTTCGTACCGCTCCTGGGGCAAAGCGTGGCCGTCGGCCAGCGTCAACGCGAGGCGGGCGGCGGTGGCCCCGATCTCGGTGAACGGTTGTCGCACCGTGGTCAGGGGCGGCGACGTCCAGGTCACCTGGTCCACGTCGTCGAACCCGACGACGCTCAGGTCGTCGGGAATCCGCCGGCCGACGTCGTGGGCCGCCGCGTAGACGCCGAGCGCCTGCAGGTCGTTGCCGCAGACGACGGCGGTGGGTGGTTCGGGCAGGGTCAGCAACTCCCGGCCGAGGTCACGGCCGGACACGAAGCTGAAGACCCCCTGCCGTTCGAGGCTGTCGTCGAATCCGATGCCGGCATGGTCCAGCGCGGCCCGGAACCCGTCCAGGCGGGCCCGCGCCGCGAGGTCCTGCACCGGACCGGTGAGCACCCCGATCCGCCGGTGGCCGAGGTCGAGAAGGTGCCGGGTGGCGGCGAGGGCGCCGCTCCAGTTGTTCGACCCGACGGCCGGGGTGGGGAAGAGTTCGCCGCCCGGGTCGATGGCGACGAGCGGTATGCCCATGGCGGCCAACTGTCGGCCGTGCTCGGCGGTGACGAGCGAGCAGACCGCGATGACGGCGGTCGGATGCCGCAGCAGCAGGGGCTCCATCCAGGGAAGTCCGGCCGTCACGCGGTGGCGGAGGTCGACGAACCCGACGGTGCAGTCCCGCGCGTCGGCGACCTCCTGGATGCCGCGCAGGATCTCCAGCGCGATCGAGGGCAGCATGTGGTGGAAGAGCACCTCGACGCAGCGGGTGCGTACGGTGTCCTCCGGCCGGCGGTAGCCGTGGTCGCGCAGCAGCGCCTCCACCCGCTGCCGGGTCTGTTCACCCACCCCGGCGCGGCCGTTGAGGACCTTGGACACCGTGGGCGGGGAGACGCCGGCGAGCTCGGCGATCGTGGCGACGGGCAGGTCACCCCTCAGTGGTCTGCGGGGGCGCCGCCGGCTCTCGTCGCTCACACGGCGAGTCTACGGTCGCGGCACCTGTCGTTCAGCCGGGCGGACGCGCCACCGGCCGGTAGTCGAACCAGTCGAAGGCCGCGACGCCGTCGGTCACGTACATGCCGATGACCCGGCCGGTGAAGCCGCCGGCGACCTCGGTGGAGAGGTACCGTCCGTCGAGTTCGGTCAGCAGCACCCGGCCCTCGGTGCTCTGCACCTCGAACGCGATCATGTCGCTGGTGGCGGCGCGTACCCCGAAGGGTTCGTCGGTGGCGGTGAGGCCGGCGGCGGACGTCACGGTCGGCGGGTAGAGATCGTGGGTCCGGGTGGTGATCGTCAGGATGAGCGGCCCACGGGGTACGTCGAGGGTCGCGAAGACCTGCCGGAACGGTCCCACCCGGCCGAGCACGCGGACGACGGCGTCCTGGACCTCGAGGTCGTAGTGGTGCGCCTCGTCGATGCGCAGGGTGAGCCCGGCGGTGCCGCCGCCCGGATCGACCCGCACGCTGGCGCGGCAGTCATGGTGGCATTGGCGGGCCGCCACGATCGTCGCGCCGGCGCGGTCCAGCGTCGTACCGGTGGCGTGCAGGGTGAGCCATCCGGGCCGCTCGGTCAACGACCAGGCCGCGTCGGGGCGGGAACGGGGCGAGACCCACCCGGGCGCGAGGCTGGTCGTGTCGAAGTCGTCGCGGTGCGCGCCCGGATCGGGTGGGGCGGCCAGGGCCGGCGGGCTGCCGGCGGGCGCGGCGGTGACCTCTCGGACGGGGTCGACCACGGGCCAGCCGTCGACCCAGCGGACCGGCACGAGGAACGTCTCGCGCCCGAGCACGTGGAAGGGCGGCCACTGGCCCTTCGGCCGGATCCCCAGCAGGACCATCCACCAACTGCCGTCCGTGGCCTGTACCAGGTCGGCGTGCCCGGTCGCCTGGACGGGGAGGTTGGTGCTCCGGTGGGTGAGGATCGGGTTGCGCGGCGCGGGCTCGAACGGCCCCCGAGGGCTGCGGGACCGGGCGACCGAGACGGCGTGACCGGTGTGCGTACCGCCCTCGGAGAGCAGCAGGTACCACCATTCGCCGATCCGGTACAGGTGTGGCGACTCCGGGTACTGCCCCCCGGTGCCGGACCAGAGCGCGATCGGACCCTCCCGCACCTGACCCGTGTCCGGGTCGATCCGGTAGGCGTCCACCCCCGAGGTCGTCAGCCAGCAGGTGCCGTCATCGTCCCAGGCCAGGGACGGGTCGACGTGCGGCAGGTCGAGGTAGACCGGGTCCGACCACGGGCCGGTGGGGTCCGCCGCGGTGACGATGAGGTGCCGGCCGAGGCTGACGTTCGTGGTGATCACCCAGAAGCGGCCGTCGTGGTGGCGGATGGTCGGCGCGAAGATGCCGCCGGACGCGTCGGCGTCGGGCGGAATCTCCAACTGGCTGGCACGGTCGAGGACGTTGCCGATCTGTCGCCAGTGGACCAGGTCCCGGCTGTGCAGGAGTGGAACCCCGGGGAAGTACTCGAAGCTTGAGCAGACGAGGTAGTAGTCCTCGCCGACCCGGCAGAAGCTCGGGTCGGGGTAGAAGCCGGGTACGACCGGGTTGCGGTAGCCCGTCTCGGCCGACGAGCCTGGGGACACGGCTGCCACCTCCGGGCGGTCGACGCCGAGATGTCGTGGTTTGTTCGCGATAACATCTCGTGCCCCTGGATGCTACGAACGAGCCGCGTCGATGGCAAGGTGTCCGGGTGGCGCGCCGTGGGCATGCCTCTGCGTACCGGTCCGAAACATGACCGACACCTATTGACGCGCAGCGCCGCCATCTACGAAGGTCTATGGAGGATGCATGGCGCGCCGCCGGGAGCCCGGTGCGCCGGGCCTCGGCTGTGAACGCTGCCCAACGGTGCGAGCGGGCCGCACCTGTTAGCGCTAACAGCCATCGCCCCACCCCGCGTGCCCGGCCGCCGCCGACCGTCCCCGCCAGGACCCGATCGGCAATCCGGCCGGAGGCACGTCCCGCCATCGCACCAGTTCCGGCGGCGTCTCCAGCAGCGCCGTCCCCACCTGCGTGAGGCATCTGGCCTGCGCAGATTGGAGAGACCATGTCCGAAGTGACCCGAAGAAACGTGCTGCGCGCCGGTGCCGCCGGCGCCGGCGCCGCGCTGCTACCGGTCGCGTGGTCCGCCGTCGCCCGCGCCGGCTCGGTCGCGCCACCGCAGGTGCTCGCCGCCAACGACATGGCTCTCTGGTACGACGAGCCGGCGGGCACCGACTGGCTCCGCGCGCTGCCGATCGGCAACGGGCGTCTCGGTGCCATGGTGTTCGGCAACGTCGACACCGAACGGCTCCAACTCAACGAGGACACCGTCTGGGCGGGCGGCCCGTACGACTCCGCCAACACCCGGGGCGCGGCCAACCTGGCCGAGATCCGGCGGCGGGTCTTCGCCGACCAGTGGACGTCGGCGCAGGACCTGATCAACCAGACCATGATGGGGAACCCGGGCGGCCAGCTTGCCTACCAGCCGGTGGGCAACCTCCGTCTCGCCTTCGGCTCGGCCAGCGGCGCCTCGCAGTACAACCGGACGCTCGACCTGACCACGGCAACGGTGACCACCACGTACGTACTCAACGGCGTCCGGTACCAGCGCGAGGTGTTCGCCAGCGCGCCCGACTCGGTGATCGTGCTCCGGTTGACCGCCGACCGCGCCAACTCGATCACGTTCAACGCCACCTTCGACAGCCCACAACGGACGACGATGTCGAGCCCCGACGCCGCCACCATCGCGGCCGACGGCATCTCCGGGGCGATGGAGGGCGTCAACGGGTCGGTGCGGTTCCTCGCGCTGGCCTCCGCCACCGCGACGGGCGGGACGGTCAGCAGCTCGGGCGGCACCCTGCGCGTCTCCGGGGCCACGAGCGTGACCGTGCTGGTCTCGATCGGGTCCAGTTACGTCAACTACCGCACGGTCAACGGCGACTACCAGGGCATCGCGCGGAGCCGGCTCAGCGCCGCCCGCGGGGTGAGCTACGACCAGCTGCGCAGCCGCCAGCTCGCCGACTACCAGGCGTTGTTCAACCGGGTGACCATCGACCTCGGGCGGACGGCCGCGGCCGACCAGCCGACCGACGTGCGGATCGCCCAGCACGCGAGCACCAACGATCCGCAGTTCTCGGCCCTGCTGTTCCAGTTCGGCCGGTACCTGCTGATCTCCTCCTCGCGTCCGGGCACCCAACCGGCGAACCTGCAGGGCATCTGGAACGACTCGATGACGCCGCCGTGGGACTCGAAGTACACGATCAACGCCAACCTGCCGATGAACTACTGGCCCGCCGACACCACGAACCTGGCCGAGTGTTTCCTGCCGGTCTTCGACATGATCAAGGACCTGACGGCCACCGGGGCGCGCGTCGCCCAGGCGCAGTACGGCGCGGGTGGCTGGGTCACCCACCACAACACCGACGCGTGGCGGGGCGCCTCGGTCGTCGACGGGGCGCTGTGGGGCATGTGGCAGACGGGCGGCGCCTGGCTGGCCACCCTGATCTGGGAGCACTACCTGTTCACCGGCGACGCCGGTTTCCTGGCGGCCAACTATCCGGCGCTCAAGGGCGCCGCCCAGTTCTTCCTGGACACCCTGGTCGCCCACCCGACGCTCGGTTACCTGGTCACCAACCCGTCGAACTCGCCGGAGCTGCCGCACCACTCGAACGCCAGCGTCTGCGCCGGCCCCACCATGGACAACCAGATCCTGCGGGACCTGTTCGACGCCGTGGCCCGGGCCAGCGAGGTGCTGGGTGTGGACACCACGTTCCGCTCCCAGGTGCGGACGGCGCGGGACCGGCTCGCGCCGATGAAGGTCGGCTCCCGGGGCAACGTGCAGGAGTGGCTCGCCGACTGGGTGGAGACCGAGCGGAACCACCGGCACGTCTCCCACCTGTACGGTCTGCATCCCAGCAACCAGATCACCAAGCGCGGCACGCCACAGCTCTACGAGGCCGCCCGCCGGACGCTGGAGTTGCGCGGCGACGACGGGACCGGCTGGTCGCTCGCCTGGAAGATCAACTACTGGGCCCGCCTGGAGGACGGCGCCCGCGCCCACAAGCTCCTGAAGGACCTGGTACGCACCGACCGGCTCGCGCCGAACATGTTCGACCTGCACCCACCGTTCCAGATCGACGGCAACTTCGGTGCCACCTCCGGCATCGCCGAGATGGTGCTGCACAGCCACAACGGCGAGCTGCACGTGCTCCCCGCGTTGCCGAGCGCCTGGCCCACCGGCCAGGTGGCGGGCCTGCGCGGGCGGGGCGGGTACAGCGTCGGCGTGGCCTGGACCAGTGGGCAGGCCGACGAGATCAGCGTCCGCGCCGACCGGGACGGGACGGTACGCCTGCGCGCCCGCCTCTTCACCGGGTCGTTCACCCTCGTCGACGTGACCGACGGCAGTACGCCCAGCACCACCCGACCCGAGACGGACGTCGTCCAACTCGCGGTCCGCGCCGGTCACACGTACCGGGCGGCGCGGCCCGGTGTGACACCGTCACCGACGCTGAGCCCCACGCCCTCGCCCACCGTCTCGCCGACACCGAGTCCGACCGACACGCCGAGCCCGATCCCGACGCCGACGCCGACCGTGTCGAGCACCCCCTCGCCGTCCGGCGCGCGGGCCACGTACACGGTGACGAACGCGTGGTCGGGTGGTTTCCAGGGATCGGTCACGGTGACCGCCGGCACGACGGCGATCCGGGGCTGGACGGTCTCCTGGACGTTCCCCAACGGGCAGGCGATCACCCAGATCTGGGGCGGCACGCACACCCAGAGCGGTGCCAGCGTGCGGGTGACCAACGTCGACTACAACGGGTCGTTGCCGGCCGGTGGCTCCACCACGTTCGGCTTCCTCGCCTCCGCGACGGGAACCAACAACCCGCCGACCGACATCACCTGCACGACCACCTGACCCGGCTCGTTCCCGCCCGCCGCCGGCTGCGCGTCGTCGGCGGCGGGCCGGGGCGTGCCGCCCACTCGCCGCCTACCCCGCCGCGCCACCGTCCGCGCCTCGGGCCCGCCTGCGCCATCGCCACCGTCGCCAGACGGCGACGAGGCAGGCCACCACGAGGAGCAGGGCCGCGGCGCCCTTCCAGGCGCGCTCCCACCACGGTCGGTCGGTGCCGAACGCCGCCTCGCCGCTCGCCATGAACCACACCCCGACGACCCACGCCCAGTCCCAGCCGCGCGGCCAGGAGAACTCCTCGGGCGGGTCGGTGAACGCGCCGACCGCGATGACCGCGGCGCCGCCGACGAGGAGCAGCGGTACGCCGATGTCCGTGACGAACTCCCAGAACGACACCTGGCGATCATCGCCGTCGCGCGCAAGGGGCACCAGAGCCGTGGCTCAGGAGACCGCCGCGCGTACCAGCTCGACGACCCGCTTCTCGACCTCGGGGCTCCACGCGCGCAGGGCGTACGCCACCGGCCAGAGGTCACCGTCGTCGAGGTTGGCCGGGTCCTGGAAGCCCAGCGTCGAGTACCGGTAGTTGAACTTCCCGGAGTCCTGGAAGAAGACGACGATCTTGTCGGCCGCGTTCGCGTACGCGGGCATCCCGTACCACGTCTTCGGCGACAGCTCTGGCGCGGCCGTGGTGACCGCCACGTGCACCCGCTCGGCGAGCGCGCGGTCGTCCGGCGCCATCTGTGCGATCCGGTCGAGGACCGCCTGCAACCCGTCGGCCTTCTTGGCGCCCTTCTTGCCCTCGGCGCGCAGTTCGGCCGCGCGCTCCTTCATCGCGGCGCGCTCCTCGGCGCTGAAGCCGTCGGAACCGGTCGTGGAGGACTTCGCGGACATGTCAGGCTCCCTCTCGCTCGTCGTGGTCCGGCGTGGTGCCGGCCACCTGCGAAAAGGCTAGGCCCGGACGGCGCGTACGAGCTTCTTGATTCCTGACCGGCTCGGGCCGGGTGCGCCGGGCGGGACGTCCGGGCCGGCTCGCGGAGCGCTTATGCTCGAACCCGGATCAAGGCGCGTCCCCGGCGGGGCAGGGATCGATTCGAGGGCGGCGGATGAACATCGGGGAGATCGCCCGACGGGCGGGGGTGTCCCGCAGCACGGTGTCGTACGTGCTCAGCGGCAAGCGGACGGTGTCGGAGGCGACCCGGCAGCGGATCCAGGCCGTCATCGACGAGCTGGACTACCGACCGAACGCCAGCGCCCGCGCGCTCAAGGAGGGGCGTACCCGCACCCTCGGGCTGGTGATCCCACCGGCCAGCCAACGGTTGACCGACATGCAGTTGGGCTTCGTCGCCAGCGTCGTCGAGGCCGCCGCCCGACACGACCTCGACGTACTGCTCTCCCCGTCCGGGGGTGACCACGACCGTTCGTTCGAGCGGATCGTCACCGGGCGTCGGGTCGACGGCGTCGTGCTGATGGAGATCCGGTTGGAGGACGACCGGGTGACCCGGCTGGCCCGTACCGGTCTGCCGTTCGTCACCATCGGCCGCACGGCCGAGGCGCATGCCATGAGCTGGGTCGACATCGACTACGCCGGGTTGATCGCCCGCTGCGTGCACCACCTGGCCGACCTGGGGCACCGGCACGTTGCGCTGGTCAACCGCTCCGCCGAACTGGTGGCGGCGGGTTACGGCCCCAGTCACCGCGCCCTGGCCGGCTTCCAGGCGGCGGTGGCCGAGCGGGGCCTCGTCGGCACCGACGTCTGCTGCGGCGACGACACCGCCTCCGGCGAGGCCTGCGTGGAGCAGTTGCTCGTCACCCATCCGGAGATCACGGCGGTGGCCACCATCAACGAGGCGGCGCTGCCCGGGATGCAGCGCGCGCTGACCGCCGCCGGGCTGGCCGTGCCGGCGGACTTCTCCGTCACCGGCGTCGCCGCCCAGCACTGGGCGGAGGACTTCCGGCCGCCGCTGACGGCCGCGGACGTACCCATGCGGGAGATGGGCGCCGAGGCGGTGTCGCTGCTGCTGGAGATCATCGCGGCCCCCGGCAGCGTGCCGCGGCACCGCCTCTACAGCCCACCCATCTCGCTGCGGTCCAGCACCGGACCGGTCCGGGTCCGCTGACCCGGACCGCTGCGCCGGCCGCGCCGGCCGCGCGCGACCACGCCGCCGACCACATCGGCCACGCAGCCGCGCGGCCATGCCGGCCCGCTCACCGCCGCGCGGCCCGGCGCTCCTGCTGGGCGGCGGCGAGGATGAGGTAGCTGCTGGCGGTCCAGGTGTACGCGCGGTCGCGCAGTCCCGCACCGGTCTCGGCGTCGAAGTTCTCCGCGAAGCCCGACTTCTCGCAGAGCGCCAGGAATCGCTGGCTGATGTCGTCGGCGATCGCGGTGTGCCCGGCCCGCCGCAGGCCGTCCTCGACCAGCACCGTGGAGGGCGCCCAGATCGGGCCCCGCCAGTAGCCGTCGGCGAGGTAGTGGACCGAGTCCGTCGGCTCGGTCGCCAGCCCGTGGGTGGTGAGGTGGGCCTCGACGCCCCGGGCCAGCGCGTCGGTGATCGGGGCGGGCAGGTCGGCGCCGAGCGCGACGGGCATCAGGTCGAGCAGGCTGCGGCTGGTCCGCCGCTGCCCGGTGTGCGGGCTACGGGCGGCGAAACGCTCGCCGTCCCACAGCTCCCGGAGCATCGCGGCACGGATCCGGTCGGCCTCCCGGTGCCACCGGTCGGCCGGCTCGCTCAGCTCGGCGGCGAGGTCGGCCAGGCAGTCCAACTGCGAGACGAGGAACGCCGCCAGGTCGGCGGTCTGGAGCACCCGGTGGTCGTCGAAGGTGGTGGCGTTGTCCCAGCCGCTGTCGTTGCCGTGCTGGTAGTGCGGCAGGTCCTGACCGGGGGCGCGGCGCGCGTCCAACCAGAACCCGGTCCAGCGGGCCAGCCGGTCGTACGTCTGCGCGAGCGTTGCCCGGTCCGGCGGGTGGGGGAGACGGCGGCGCAGGTGCCGCAGCGCCCAGCCGTGGATGGGCGGTTTGACGTAGTTGTGCAGGACCTCGGAGTGGGTGACCGAGTCCGGCAGGGCGCCCGCGGCGTCCTGGTGGTCGAAGGGCAGGTGGAACTGGTGCCAGGCCAGCTCCGGCTCACCGGCCGCCAGGGCGATCGCGTTGAAGCAGTGGTCCCAGCTCCACACCTTGTCCATCCAGTGCTTGGACATCAGGACGGCGGGCCGGGTGACGAAGCCCGCCGGGTCCACGGTGGCGGACCACAGCACGTACGCGGCCAGTTCGGCGGCCGGGGTGTCCTTCCCGCGCCACGGCGCGACCGCGTCGACGAACGCGGCGAACTCGGCGCTGCGGTGCTGGCACACCTCGTCGAAGGGGACGGCTGTGGCGTACGGCCGGCGCGCGGTTTCGTACTCCTCGATGGCGATCTCCCACGGTTCGTCACCGGCGAGGTCCAGGGACCGTTCGGCGGTGCCGAGCGCCTCGACGCCGTCGGCGTGGCGCAGCGCCCCGGTGAGGACAGTGACCCGGTAGCGACGCCCGGTCTCGTACGAGGTGAACACGTGCGAGCCGTCGAGCGGGTCGAGGTAGAGGTAGCTGCCGCTGAAGGGGGTGAGCGTGCCCGCCGCCGCCGCGATCCGCAGGCCGAGCCGCCGACCCCGGATCCGCAGGGTGTCCGGTCCGTCGAAGACGGCCTTGATCTGACCGGCTCCGGCGCGCCAGGTCAGCAGCGCGGGGGTGGCGACGACGGTGGCGTCCGGGGCGGCGGGGGAGAGGCGGAGCACCGGGTGCAGCCCGGTCTGGTGCGACACCAGGTGCAGGTCGTCGGCGTACGTCTTCTCGGCGACCACGGGGGAGATGTTGAGCCAGGATCCCCGGTAGCTGAACGGGATGTCCTGGATGGCGAACTCCGGACCGGACGGGGCGACAGTCATGGGTGGCGGCTGCCTTTCTGTGGTGCGGATGGTCAGTCCTTGACGGCGCCGGCGGTCACGCCCATCGAGACGTAGCGCTGAGCCAGGATCAGCAGGACCGCTGCGGGGACGGAGGCGACCACAGCGGTGGCCATGATGGCGTTCCACTGCTGGTTGTTGTTGCCGATGTAGTGGTAGATGCCGAGGGTGATCGGTTGGTGGTCGCCGCCACCGGCGAGGGTCGAGGCGAAGATGAAGTCCGACCACGACCACAGGAAGGCGAACAGCGACACCGTGACGATCGAGTTGCGGCTGACCGGCAGCACGATCGACCAGAAGGTACGCAGCCGACCCGCGCCGTCGACCACGGCGGCCTGGAGCAGCTCGTCGGGGATGCCGGACATGAAGGCCGTGAAGATCAGGACGGCGAACGGCACCGCGAGCGTGGTGTCGGCCAGGATCAGGCCGGGCAGGGTGTTCAGGACGCCGAGGGTGAGGTAGATGGCGTAGAAGCCCATCGCCATGATGATCCCGGGGATCATCTGGGCGATCAGCAGCAGGAAGCTCAGTACCGCCCCACCGGGTGGGCGCAGCTTCGCGAGCGCGTACCCGGCGGGGGCGGCGAGCGCCACCGTCAGCGCCACCGTCCCGAGCCCGACCACGAAGCTGGTGCCCAGGTAGGGGAGTTGCTGGTCGAGGACGGCCCGGTAGCCGTCCAGGGTGCCGTTGGTCGGGAACAGGTGCGGCGGGCTGGCCCGCATGTCCTGGTCCCGGGTGAACGACACGTTGATCATCCAGTAGACGGGGAAGAGCATCAGCCCGGTCAGCGCCAGGCCGACGAGGGTCTTCCACCAGACCCGACGCGGTGGGGTGGTCATCGTAGGTGCTGCCTCCGTTGGAACCGGATGTAGCCGAGCCCGGCGATCAGCGCCAGCACGATGAGCAGGTTGCCGACGGCGGCGCCCGGCCCGAACTCGGGCAGCAGGTTGCCGAAGCCGAGACGGTACGACCAGGTGGCAAGCGTCGCGGAGGAACCGCTCGGGCCGCCCCTGGTCATGATCCAGATGATGTCGAAGACCTTCAGCGTGTAGATCAGCCCGAGCAGCAGGGTGATCGCGGAGACCGGGCTCAGCAGCGGGAAGGTGATCGACCAGAACCGCTGCCAGCCGGACGCGCCGTCGAGCGCGGACGCCTCGTACACCTCGACCGGGATCGCCTGTAGGCCGCTGTAGAGGACCACCAGGTTGAAGGGGATGCCGATCCAGATGTTGGCGATGATCACCGAGGTGAGCGACCAGGTCGGCGAGGTGAGCCAGTTGACCGGGTCGATCCCGACCGCGCCGAGCGCGGCGTTGACCAGGCCCGAGTCGCTGTTGAGCAGCCACGACCAGGTCGAGGCGGACACGATCAGCGGCAGCAGCCACGGTACGAGGATCAGCGCCCGCAGGGTGCCCGACAGCGGGAAGTGCTGGCGGAAGAAGAGCGCCAGGGCCATCCCGATGCCGAACTGGAAGACGAGCGACGCGCCGGTGAAGACCAGGGTGTGCGTCAACGTGGGCCAGAACGCCGGATCGGTCAGGACGGCGCGGTAGTTGTCCAGGCCGGCGAAGGGCGCGCCACCCTGCACGAACGACCGGACGGTGTACTCGCGCAGGCTCAGCTCGACGTTGCGATAGAGCGGGTAGGCGTAGAAGGCCAGCAGGTAGCCGACCGTCGGCGCCAGGAAGCCCCACGCCAGCCAGCGGCCGGGACGGCGGGTACGGCGTGCGGGAGGCCCGGGTGGGGCGGCGTCCGCCGCCCCACCGTGGCCCCGCGTGGTGCGGGTGGTCTGTGTCGTGGGGGTCATGTCGTCGTTCGGCGCGCTTACTTGCTCGCGGCCGTGGCCTGCGCGGCGGTCAGTGCCTCCTGGGGCGACTTCCCACCGCTGAGCGCGGCCTGCATGGCGGTCCACAGGGGCTCGGAGATCTTCGGGTACTTCGTGCCGAGGTTGTCGCCGGTACGGCCCTTGGCCGCCCGGACCGCCTCCACCCAGACCTTGAGCTTGGGGTTCTCAGCGGCCTGCCGGTCCTGAACGGCGGCCACCGGCGCGACGTAGGAGAGCGTGGTGTCGGTGGTCAGGAGGTTGTCGGCGCTGGTGAGGCAGGTGACGAGCTGCTGCGACGTCGCGTACCGGCCGGTCTTCGTCTGCACCGGGATCGAGACGAACTCGCCGCCGGTCGGGGCCGGGGCCGGCCCGCCCGCGCTGGCCGGGATCGCGATGGTGCCGTACGAGAAGCCCAGCTTCTCGGCGTTCGCGAGCTGCCAGGTGCCGTTCTCGGCGAACGCGAAGTCGCCACTGGCGAACTCCTGCCAGCTGGTGGTCTGGGTGTTGTTGATGACCGAGTTCGGCGCGAGACCCTGCTTCAGCCAGTCGGTCCAGAGCGTCAACGCGGCGACCGCCTGCGGCGAGTCGAGGCTGGTCAACTGCGCGCCCGAGCCCCAGAACCAGGGCAGGAACTGGAAGCTTCCCTCCTCGGTGCCGATCGCCGAGAACGTGATGCCCTTCTTGCCCTTGGCCTTGACCTTCGTCAGCGCCGTGGTCAGCGACGTCCAGTCGGTGACCGAGGCCGGGTCGACACCGGCGGCGGTGAGCAGGTCCTTGTTGTAGTAGAGCGCGAGCGTGTTGGCGCCGATCGGCACCCCGTACGTCTTGCCGCCACTCTGGCCGGCGCCGAGCAGGTTCGGCGCCATGCTCGAGGTGTCCAGCTTGTTCTCTTCGGTCGTGGTGAGCGCGCCGGCCTCGGCCAGGGTGGAGATGACCGGGTTGTCGACGATCAACACGTCCGGGGAGTTGCCCTGCTGGGCGGCGAGCAGCGCCTTGTTGGTCAGGTCGGTGGTGTCGTAGCCGGTCCGCTCGACGGTCACGCCCGCCGAGGTTCCGCACTTCTTGAGCAGGGCCACCCAGTCCGAGTCGTCGGCGAACTGGGGGTACGGATCCCAGACGAGGTAGGCGCCGCCGTCGTCGCCGGAGTCCTTGGCCGACGACGAGCAGGCGCTCGCCGTCACGGCGGCCAGTGCTATCACGGCGACGGCGGCCAGTCGCCGCCGTCGGTGGAGTCGGGTCATGTGCTGCCTCACTTCAACTCGATCGGGTGGTGGGGTCGTGGGTTGACCGTCGCGGGCCGGACCGGGTCCGACCATGAGGCGAACCGATTCGACGAACCGGTTCGCACGAAGATAGGACCGGCCGCGTCCGATGGTCAAGAGTTGACCGCGTGGCTGGCGGCGAGCGCTGGGAAACGCCGGCTTCACCGGATCGTCACTTCATTGACATGAATGAGTCCCCGACCTACGATCCCTGCGAATCGATTCGCAAGCGCAGCCCTCCGGAGAGCGTCCCCCGCGCCCCACCAAGGAGCCGCCCGTGAAAACCCCGTCCCGCAGCAGGCCCGGCCGAGCTCACGCGCTCGTCGCCCGACTCGTCGTCGGCCTGCTCGCCGCCACCACGGCCGTCACCGTCGCCGCGTCCCCCGCCCAGGCCGCCGACGAGTCGATCAGCGTGAACTTCTCCACGACCACCGGAACACCGACCTACCGCGCGTCCGGCTGGATCTACGGCATGACCGAGAACGCCAGCGGCCCGCCCGACCACTTCTACCGCGACGTGAAGTTCCAGTACATGCGCGCCGGCGGCGCGCAGCTTCCCGGCAGCGGCTGGGTCGGTGGCAACTACGACCGGCGCTGGAACTCCACCCTGGCCCAGGCCCGCCGGACGGTCGCCCTCGGCGGGCAGTTCATCATCCTGCCGCACGATCTGTGGGGCGCCGACGGCGCGGGCATCTCCCGCTTCCCCGGCGACAACGGCAACTGGACCGACTACGACAACTTCCTGACCCGGCTCATCGGCGACGTCCGGGCGTCCGGACTGTCGGTGCAGTGGGACATCTGGAACGAACCCAACATCACCATCTTCTGGAACCGGCCGATCTCCCAGTACCTCGAACTCTGGCGGCGCACGTACCAGCGGCTGCGCGCCGAGTTCCCCAACCAGCTCATCGTCGGGCCGAGCTGCGCCTGCGTGCCGTCCACCAACCACGCCTTCTGGAACCAGTACCTGGACTTCGTGCGCTCGACGAACACCGTGCCGGACATCATCAGCTGGCACTCCCTGCCGGGTGACCCGGTCGCCAACGTGGCGGCCGCCAACGCCACCCTCGACCCGCGCGGCATCGCGCATCCCCGGCCGTACCAGATCAACGAGTACGGGGCGACCAACGAACAGAACCCGGCCGACGGCGCCTGGTACATCGCCCGCCTGGAGCGGGCCCGGGCGGACGGACTGCGGGCCAACTGGGCCAGCGCCGGCAACCTGCACAACGACCTCGGCAACCTGCTCACCCGCAACTCGGCCGGGCAGCACCAGCCCAAGGGCGAGTGGTGGGTCTACCGCTACTACGCCGGGCAGACCGGGGAGATCGTGTCGGTGACCGGCAGCCAGTCCTACGAGGCGTACGCGACGAAGGCGAGCGGGGTGGCGAAGGTCCTGGTCGGTGGTGGTCGTACGACCGGGAACCTGGCCGTCAACCTGCAACGCCTCGACACCACCAGCGGCGTGGTGCAGAACAACCAGGTGCGGGTGCTCACGCAGCGCATCCCGTACAACAACGGCGGCGCGGTGCAGGGGCCGGTCACGGTCTCCAACAGCGTCGTCAACGTGTCGAACAACAACGTCACGGTGAACCTGCCGTACGGCAACCAGAACGACACGTACACGGTGACCCTGCTGCCGCCCGCCGAGGCGGGCTTCCAGTCGGTGGCGGTGGCCCAGCACTCACAGCAGTGCCTGGACAACACCAACCTGAGCGCCGCCGACGGCAACGCCCAGCAGCAGTACTACTGCGAGGGCGGTGACCAGCAGCTCTGGAACTTCCGGCCGGTCGCCGGCGTGGCCAACACGTACACGCTGGTCAATCAGCAGAGCGGCAAGTGCCTCGACGTCAGCGGCGGCTCCACCGCCAACTCCGCCGCGGTGATCCAGCAGACCTGCCAGAACGCGACGAGCCAGCAGTTCACCCTCCGCAAGGTGACCTACTCCGGCAACGACGCGCACGACTACCAGCTCGTGGCCCGGCACAGCGGCAAGTGCGTCGACGTCAACGGGGTGTCCACGGCGGCCCGGGCGGCCGTCATCCAGTGGCCCTGCAACGCGGTCGGCCAGGGCAGCCCGCTGAACCAGACCTGGCGTCTCTGGGGTCGGTAGGGGACGCACGTCAACCTCGGCGGTGGCCGCCGGCACGGGTGGCCACCGCCGAGGTTCCCGCCGACCGGTCTTTCATTGACACTGATCAAAATACGCTCCTACCATCGCTACGAATCGATTCGCCCGCCCCGCCACCACCCCCGCGGCGCGTCGGCACACCCCGTGCGCTGCCACGACTCTTCAGGAGCCACCCCGTGCGTACCCCGTCCCCCGTCGGGCCCGGCCTGGCCCGCGATCCCATCCCGAGACGTCGCCCCGGACGCCTGGCCATGTTGGCCGGCGCGCTGGCCGGCGCCCTCGTCCTCGTCACCGTCGGCGCCACGGCTGGCGCCTCGTCGTCCGCCGCGGAGGCCGCGGCGGTGGCCGCGGCCATCGCGCCGGGGCAGAGCACCACCATCGTCGGCGCGGCCTCCGGCCGGTGCCTGGAGGTCCCCAACTCCAGCACCACCAACGGCACCCAGACCCAGCTCTGGGACTGCACCGGCGCGGCCGGCCAGACCTGGACCTGGACGTCGAGCAAGCAGCTCACCGTGTACGGCAACAAGTGCCTGGACGCGTCCGGCCGGGGCACCACCAACGGCACCCAGGCGATCATCTGGGACTGCAACGGCCAGACCAACCAGCAGTGGAACGTCAACAGCAACGGCACCATCACCGGCGTGCAGTCCGGGCTGTGCCTCGACGCCAACGGGGCCGGCACCGCGAACGGCACGAAGATCATCCTTTGGGCCTGCAACGGCGGCGCCAACCAGCAGTGGGCCTCGCCGAGCACCCCGCCCACGACCACCCCGCCGCCGACCACCACCCCGCCCCCGGCCGGCGCACGCCCCTGCGACATCTACGCCGCCGGCGGCACCCCGTGCGTTGCGGCGCACAGCACCACGCGGGCCCTCTACCAGGCGTACGCCGGCAACCTCTACCAGGTCCGGCGCTCGTCGGACAACACCACCCGTAACATCGGCCTGACCGGTACCGGCGGCACCGCCAACGCGGCGACGCAGGACTCGTTCTGCTCCGGCACGACGTGTGTGATCACGGTGGTGTTCGACCAGTCCGGGCGCGGCAACGACCTCTGGTACCAGGGGTCGAGCGTGGTCCCGGGCTCGCCGCAGAGCAAGCCGGCCGTCGCGACCTCCGAGTCGCTGACCGTGGGCGGCACCAAGGCGTACTCGCTCTACATCAACCCGGGCAACAGCTACTGGCGGGACGGGCACCTGACCGGCGTGCCGACCGGCGCCGCGCCGGAGGGCATGTACATGGTGACCAGCGGCACCCACGTCAACAGCGGCTGCTGCTTCGACTACGGCAACAGCGAGACGACGCGCAAGGCCGACGCCGCCGGGGCGATGGACGCCATCAACTTCAGCAAGCAGTGCTGGTTCGGCGGTTGCTCCGGCTCGGGCCCGTGGGTGCAGGCCGACCTGGAGTGGGGTCTGTTCCCGGGTGGCAGTAGCTCGTGGAACCCGAACCAGCGGGCGTTCACCAGCAAGTTCGTCACGGCGACGTTGAAGAACAACGGCACGTCCCGCTTCGCCATCAAGGGCAGTGACGCGCAGGCGGGCAGCCTCTACACGCTGTATGACGGTTCGCTGCCGCCCGGCTACAGCCCGATGAAGAAGCAGGGCGCGATCATCCTGGGCAGCGGCGGCGACTGCTGCAAGCCCGACGGCGGCGCGAACCTGAGCGCCGGCACGTTCTACGAGGGCGCCATGGTGGCGGGCTACCCGTCCGACGCGACCGAGAACGCGGTGCAGGCCAGCGTGGTGAACGCCGGCTACCGCTGACGATGATCAGGAGGTCGGTCCCCCGCCGGTCGCACGGCCGGCGGGGGACCGACCTCGCTCAGCGCGGTTCGCACGATGTCCAGCAGGTCGTGACCCGGGTGGTCGATCCAGTGCTGCATGGCGACGCGCAGGACGGCCAGGAAGGTCGCGGTCAACAGGCGGGCCCGCAGCGCAGCCTCGTCGCCGGTGAGGCGCTGCGCGATCTCGGCCGCCAACTCGCGTTCGATCGCGGTGTACGCCGCGACCTGGTGCGCGGCCAGGCCCGGGTGCCCGCGCAACTGCCGGCGTCGGGTCAGCCAGTCGTGGTCGCGGTCGCGCGACGACTCCGCGGTGAGGTGTTCGGCCGCCCGGCCCAGCACGGTCCACGGCGGCTCGCCCCCCGGCCGTTCGCGCACCAACTGCAACAGTCTGCGCAGGCGCAGGGTGTCGCCGTAGAAGAGCGCCTCCTCCTTGTTCGAGAAGTAGTTCGAGAACGTCCGCCGGGAGACGTTGGCGGCGTCGGCGATCGCCTCGACGGTCACGCTCTCGGGGCCCAGCTCAGCCGCGAGGCGCAGGGCCGACTCGTGCAGGGCCAGGCGGGTCGCCGCCTTCTTGCGCTCCCGCAGTCCGGTGATCTCGTCCATCGCGCTCAGCGTACGTCGAGTGACCGGCTTCTCAATGGGCAAACTTGCCGACCGGGCAAGATCGGTAGATGCTTGCGTGAGGCAACCAACTCAGGTGTGCGGATGTCCGTGTCGGGACCCCGGCGTACGCCTGGTTGTCGTTCCGGAACCCACGACAAGCGGGAGGACGCGCGATGAGCGCACCCACCACCACGCCCGGCGCCGAGCCGATGAGCCATCGGCAGACCCTCGAGGCGCTCAGCGGCCTGCTGCTGGTGCTCTTCGTCGCGATGCTGAGCAGCACCGTCGTCTCGACCGCGCTTCCCAAGATCATTGGCGCGTTGAACGGCTCGCAGACCCAGTACACCTGGGTGGTTACCGCGACCCTGCTCACGGCGACCGCCACCACCCCGATCTGGGGCAAACTGGCCGACCTGTTCAGCAAGAAGCTGCTCATCCAGGTCGCCATCGTGGTGTTCCTGCTGGGCTCGATCATCGCCGGCTTCTCGCAGAGCGCCGGCCAGCTCATCGCGGCCCGCGCCTTCCAGGGCATCGGGGTCGGCGGCCTGCAGGCCCTCGTCCAGGTGGCGATCGCCGCCATGATCCCGCCGCGCGAGCGGGGCCGCTACAACGGCTACCTCGGCGGCGTCATGGCGGTGGCCACCGTCGGCGGCCCGCTGCTCGGCGGCCTCATCGTCGACACGTCCTGGCTCGGCTGGCGCTGGTGCTTCTTCGTCGGTGTGCCGGTCGCCATCATCGCGCTGATCCTCCTCCAGGTGACCCTGCACCTGCCGACGTTCCGGCGGGACAACGTCAAGATCGATTACCTGGGTGCGAGCCTGATCGCCGCCGGCGTGAGCGTGCTGCTGATCTGGATCTCCTTCGTCGACAGCTCGTTCGCCTGGCTCTCCTGGCAGACCGCGGCCATGGTGCTCGGCTCGCTCCTCCTGCTCGCCCTGGCGGTCTGGGTCGAGTCGCGGGCGGCCGAGCCCGTCGTCCCGCTCGCCATCGTGCGCGAGCACACCACCGCCCTGGCCATCCTGGGCAGCCTCGCGGTCGGCATGGCCATGTTCGGTGGCGCGGTCTTCCTCGGCCAGTACTTCCAGATCGGCCGCGGCTACAGCCCGACCGAGGCCGGACTGCTCACCATCCCGATGATGGCCGGAGTCCTCGGCTCCTCGATCGTCGCCGGCCGGCTGATCACCCGGACCGGGCGGATCAAGCCGTACATCGTCATCGGGTCGATCACCCTGGTGGTCGGGTTCGGCCTGCTCGGCACCATCGACCACGAGACGTCCCTGGTGCTCGTCGGCATCGGCATGTTCATCGTCGGCACCGGCGTCGGCATGACCATGCAGAACCTCGTCCTGGCCGTCCAGAACACGGTGGCCCTCAAGGACATCGGCGCGGCCAGCTCCAGCGTCGCGTTCTTCCGGTCGCTCGGCGGCACCATCGGCGTCTCGGTGCTCGGTGCCGTGCTCGCCCGCCGGGTCACCGACCAGATCACGCGCGACCTGACCGCCGCCGGGATCCCCACCTCCGGCAGCGGCGGCGACAGCAACCTCAACATCACCGCGCTGCCCGACGGGGTCCAGCACATCGTGCGCGCCGCGTACGGCGACGCCACCGGCCACATCTTCCTCATCTCCGCGGCCATCGGGGTGGTCGGCGTCATCGCCGCGCTCCTGCTCCGGCCGGTCACCCTGCGGACCAGCCTCGACCTGCCGGACGCCGCCACGGCGGCGGC
Organism: Micromonospora sp. WMMD729; assembly: GCF_049315225.1. Classification (NCBI taxonomy): domain Bacteria; kingdom Bacillati; phylum Actinomycetota; class Actinomycetes; order Micromonosporales; family Micromonosporaceae; genus Micromonospora; species Micromonospora sp. WMMD729. The sequence goes on from NZ_CP186059.1 coordinate 1,802,692, forward strand.
GGTGGCCGCCGACGCGGTCGACGGGGCGCCCGCTTTCGACCAGGTCGCCGCCGAGGCCGCGGTAAAGGGAGGACCCGAGCGGCGCTAACGTTTCCGGAGCGCAGAACCAGGGGCCGCCATCGTCACCGACGGTGGCGGCCTGCTGGCCGACGAGGACTGAATCGAGACGCCTGTGGGAACCACCGAGCTGACGGCGTCGAGGCCGGTGACGCCCGCTCGGCGGACCACGTCGGTGCGTCGGGCGATGCGCGAGCTGCTGCTTGTCACCACGCTGTTCCTGCTCTACAAGGCGGCGCGGACGGTGGTGGCCGGTCGGGTGTCGGGCGCGCTCGCCAACGGTGAGTCGGTCTGGCGTCTGGAGCGGCTGCTGCGCCTGCCCGACGAGGCCGTCGTCCAGCACCCCGTGCTCGCACACACCCTGCTGGCCCACCTGGCCAACGGCTACTACGCGTACGTGCACTTCCCGGCCACGGCGCTCACCCTGGTCTGGCTCTACCTGCGGCATCCGGAGCGTTACCTGCGCACCCGCCGCGCGCTCGCCGTGCTCACCCTGGCGGCGCTGGTGGTGCACGTCGCGGTCCCGCTCGCACCGCCCCGGCTCACCGCGCTGACCGCCATGGTGGACACCGGAAGCCGGTACGGGCCCGCCGTCTACGGACCCCCCGACACCGACGTGATCAGCAACCAGTACGCGGCCATGCCCTCTCTGCACGTCGGGTGGGCACTGGCCGTGGCGGTCGCGCTCGTGTCGGTGACCCGGGGACGCCTCCGGTGGCTGTGGCTGGCCCACCCGCTCGTCACCCTGTTCGTCGTCGTGGCCACCGGCAACCACTACTGGCTCGACGGTGTGGTGGCGGCGCTGATGTTCGGCGTCGTCCACCGTGTCCTGCCCGCACCGGCACACCCTGCTGACGCCGAGCCTGACATCAGCCCACCGGCACCCCGTACTCGCGTTCGGTGAACAGGTCGACGTCGCGCGGACCCAGCTTGGCGACCCGGCGGGCGTGCAGGGCGAGGTGCCGGCGGGCCTCGCCGAGCCGGCGGCTCGCGATGATCATCTCGTCGGACGCCTCGAACGGCTCGCTCCCGCTGGCCTGCAACGCGGCGGCCAGCACGGCGTGGTACGCGGTCATCAGCCCGTTGGCGAGCGCGATGCCGTCCTGGTCCGCACGCGTCCAGATTTCCGACCAGGCGGCCTCCACGGTGACCATGTCCCGGGCCAGCCAGTCGTGCAGGCCCATCGGCCCCAGGGGCTTGTGCCCGCCGATCAGGTCGTTGCCCGCCTCCGGCAGGCCCGACCGCCAGTACCGGGTCTGTCGCAGCGCCTCGGCCTTGTGGGCCAGGCGTAGCGCGCCCGACAGCACCAGGACGTACGCCCGCTGAAGCTCGGCCCGTTCGCGCTGGCGTCGCTTGACCCGGCTGTGCGTCCACACGACGAGGAGCGAGGCGCAGGCAGTGATCGCGGAGCCGAGCAGAGCGGCCAGGGTTGAGTTCACGCGGACATGATGCCTGCCGCCGATCGGCGTCGCCGCGCGGGCTCGGGGCCCTCCGGTACGGGCCTCGTCGGCGCCTCCGTTACGGCTTGACGTACGACATGTTATCGCTCACAGTCGATGTCTAAGCGACCGCACCCATGGCTCACCGGGCGAGCCATCCGCTTCGGTCCCGCACCATCCGGACGTCCCCGCGGGCAGGCGGACGTCGCGATCAGGAGCTGTTCCCAGCCGCCGACGACGTGCGGCGGATGTCGCGCGCCCGCGAGGACGTCTCCCCGGACGACCGGTCCGGCGTACTCCCCACCCGCCGCCACCACCGACCGAGAAGGATCCGCCATGAGAAGAAGATTCGCACTGCTGGCCGCCGCGTTGGCGACGGCGCTGGCGACGATGACGGCCGTGGTGACGGTCGCCACCCCGGCGTCGGCCGCGACGCTCACCCAGGTGACCAACTTCGGCACCAACCCGACGAACCTGCAGATGCACCTGTACGTGCCGGACCGGGTCGCGGCGCGTCCGGCGCTGCTGCTCGCGCTGCACTACTGCACCGGCAGCGGCCCGGCCGTGCACACCGGGTTCGGGCTCAGCTCGCTGGCCGACCGCTACGGCTACATCGTGATCTACCCGTCCGTCACGCGGAGCAGCAAGTGCTGGGACGTCTCCTCCCCGCAGGCCCTGCGCCGCGACGGTGGCAGCGATCCGGTCGGCCTCAAGTCGATGATCGACTACGTGCGGAACCGATACCCGGTCGACCCGGACCGCATCGGTGTCGCCGGCTTCTCCTCGGGCGCGATGATGACCAACGTCATGGTCGGCCTCTACCCCGACCTGTTCAACGCCGGCGTCAGCTCCTCCGGCGTCCCGTTCGGTTGCTTCGCCACCACCAACGGCGCCGAGTGGAACAGCGAATGCTCCGGCGGGCGGATCGTCAAGACCGCACAGCAGTGGGGCGACCTGGTGCGCAACGCGTACCCCGGCTACACGGGCAAACGTCCCCGGTTCCAGATCTGGCACGGCACCACCGACACCACGCTGAGCTACGTCAACTTCGGTGAGCAGATCAAGCAGTGGACCAACGTGCAGGGCGTGTCCCAGACCCCCAGTTACACCGACTATCCGCAGACCAGCGCCACCCGGACGCGGTACGGCGGCACCGGCGGGACCGCGCCGGTCGAGGCGATCAGCTTCCAGGGCTACGGCCACTCGATCCCGTTCGACGCCGCGCAGGCCATCCGGTTCCTCGGCTTCGACACCACCAGCGGCACGACTCCGCCGCCGACGACGCCACCCCCGGGCGGCACGACCGGCGCGTTGCGCAACTCCGCCGCCGGTCGCTGCCTGGACGTCCCGGCCCAGTCGCGGACCAACGGCACCCAGGTGACCCTCTGGGACTGCAACGCAGGCGCGAACCAGCAGTGGGCCGCCACCGCGGGCAGGCAACTCCAGGTGTACGGGACGAAGTGCCTGGACGCCGAGGGCGCCGGGACGTCGGCCGGAACCCGGGTGATCATCTGGGACTGCACCGGGGGCACGAACCAGCAGTGGAACCTCAACTCCGACGGCTCGGTCACCGGTGTGCAGTCCGGACTGTGCCTCGCGCCGAACGGCGGCGGGACGGCCAACAGCACCCAGGTGGTGCTGGCGACCTGCAACGGCGGCAACGGTCAGAAGTGGACGCGCGGATGAGACGTACCCGATGGTGGTGAGCCCGCACGCGGCCTGAACCACCGGCGTGGCCCGGCCCGGGACGTTCCCCGGGCCGGGCCACGCGGCGCGTGCGGGCGGCGGTCGCCCGCTCTCAGCGGTACCCGGCGGCGATGATGTTCGCCTGGATCGCGTTCTCGGTCGCGTCGGACGGGTAGCCCGCCACCATGGCACCCTCGTAGAAGGTGCCCACGCTCTGGTTGGAGTTGTCGATGCAGCAGTCGCCGCCACTGCCGAGGATGATCGCGCCCTGCTTCTTCATCGGGCTGTAGCCGGGCGGCAGCGAACCGTCATACAGCGTGTAGAGGCTGCCGGACTGGGCGTTGCTGCCCTTGATGGCGAAGCGGGACGTGCCGTTGTTCTTCAGCGTCGCGGTGACGAATTTGCTGGTGAACGCCCGCTGGTTCGGGTTCCACGAGCTGCTGCCGCCGGGGTAGAGGCCCCATTCCAGGTCGGCCTGCACCCAGGGGCCGCTGCCGGAGCAGCCGCCGAACCAGCAGCTCGTGCCGAAGTAGATGGCGTCCATCGTGCCCCGACCGTCGGCGCGGCGGGTGGTCTCGCTGTTGCCGTAGTCGAAGCAGCAGCCGCTGTTGACGTGGGTGCCGCTGGTCACCATGTACATGCCCTCCGGCGCGGCGCCGGTCGGTACGCCGGTCAGGTGCCCGTCCCGCCAGTAGCTGCTGTTGCCGTTGATGTAGAGGGAGTAGACCTTGTTCCCGCCGACCGTCAACGACTCCCGGGTCGCGACCGCCGGTTGGACGGCGCCGCCGATGCCGCCGGCGCCCTGGTAGCCGAGGTTGTTGCCCCGCCCCGACTGGTCGTAGATGACCGTGATGACGCAGGTGGTGTTCGCGCAGAAGCTGTCCTGGGCGGCGGAGTTGGCCCGTCCGCCCGGGCTGAGCACGCCGATGGCGCGGGTGGTGTTGTCCGACGACCGGCGTACCTGGTAGAGCGAACCGTTGTAGGAGGCGTACAGGGCGCGGGTGGTGCTGTGCGCCGCGACGCAGGGCGTGCCGCCCGCCGCGTAGATGTCACAGGGCAGCGTCGTGCTCGGCGGGGGAGTGGTGGGCGGTGGTGTGGTGGGTGGCGGCGTCGTCGGGGGCGGGGTCGTGGGAGGCGGCGTGGTGGGCGGTGGCGTCGTCGGGTCCACCACGCCGTTGCAGGTCGTGCCGTTGAGGACGAAGGAGGTCGGCGTCGGGTTGCTGCCGGTCCAACTGCCGTTGAAGCCGAAGCTGGTACTGCCGTTGGTGGGGATGCTGGCGTTGTAGGCGGCGTTGGTGACGCTCACCTGGGCGCCGGCCTGGGTGACGCTGCCGTTCCAGAGTTGGGTGACGGTCTGGCCGGCGGCGAAGCTCCAGGTCAGCCGCCACCCGTTGACGGCGTCGCCCAGGTTGGTGATGGTGACGTTGGCGCCGAAGCCGCCCTGCCACTGGGAACTGACGGCGTAGGTGACCTGGCAGCCGGCGGCGGCGGCCGAGGCGCCGGTCTGGGTGGTGGCGGCGCCGGCGATGACGAGGGTGGCGGCCACGGCGGCGAGCGCCGGCCGCTGATGGCGGAGTTGTCTGGGTCGCACGTGCTCTCCTTGAGGGTGCGAGGTGACGGTGCGCGGGGCCGCGCCGTTCCCCCTGCTCGGGCCCGGACTCTGAACAGGGGGAACGGCGGTGACGGCGACTGGTGTGGAGCGACTGCGCAGCGGCAGATCGACGGCTCCGGCTCCCGGCCGTAGGAGATGATGCCGACCTGGGCGCGCGTGGTCAGGCATCCGTCGTCCGGCCCTCGGCACGGGTCGCCCGGTGGTGAGCTCGGGCCGTCCCGTGTCGGCCACGCTCCACCCGCCCACGCCGCGAACGACGTCGACCGCGCGGCCGGGGCCAGCAGAAGACGACTCCGGTGACGGTCAGTTATCGACGGCCGTCGTAACGTTAGCGTTAACAGGCCACCCTGTCCATAGACGACCGTCGGTGTCGTCCCATTTCGGCGGCGGTGGCCGGCCCGAACCGGCCGAGCCTGACCCGGTCGCTCGCCGTTGGCGACGGGAAGTCGCCGGCGCGCCCGGAGTGCTCAGGACGCCTCGCGGACGCGCAGGTCGGCGAGCCACACGTCGGCGAGGTCGCTGAGCGCGACACCGAGGACCTCGCTCAGGCAGACCACGGTGCCGAAGGCGGGCGCCGGCAGTCGACCCACCTCGATCTTGCGCAGGGTCTCCGGTGAGATGCCGGCGGCCAGGGCCACCTCGACGAGACTGCGGCCGCCCCGGGCGACCCGGAGTGCCGCGCCGAGGCGTTGCCCCGCGGCGATCTGCTCCGGTGTGAGCGGTGGGCGAACCATGTGAGCAGGATAGTTCCGCCCTGGTGGAGCGGCAATGTCGCCCCGCCGGGCCCCCGCCTCGCGTGGTATAAATATACCGCTGCGGGATGGGGAGGGTTTGTCGTGATCGAGCTGAAGTCCGCGATGGAGATCGACCGGATGGCCGTGACCGGTCAGTTCGTCGGCGAGCTGCTGGCCGAGCTGCGGGAGGTGGCCGCTGCCGGGGTCAACCTGATGGACATCGAGCACCACGCCCGCCGCCGCATCGCCGAGCGGGGCGCCGAATCCTGCTACTGGGACTACACGCCGTCCTTCGGTCGGGGGCCGTTCCGCAACGTGCTGTGCCTCTCGGTCAACGACGCGGTGCTGCACGGCCTGCCGCACGACTACGTCCTGCGCGACGGTGACCTGCTGAGCATCGACATGGCGGTCCAGATCGACGGCTGGGCCGCCGACTCCGCGCTCTCCGTGGTCGTCGGCGCCCCCGCCCCGGCCGACCTGCAGCTGATCGAGGCCACCGAGGTGGCGCTCCAGGCGGGCATCGACGCCGCCCGGCCAGGTAACCAGCTCGGCGACATCTCCGCCGCCATCGGCGAGGTCGCCCACCGCTACGGCTACCAGGTCAACAACGAGTTCGGTGGGCACGGCATCGGCCGCACCATGCACGAGGCCCCGCATGTGCCCAACAACGGCCGTCCCGGCCGGGGCATGAGACTCAAGCCCGGCCTGACGCTCGCGATCGAGCCGTGGCTCTGCCGTACGACCGACAAGATCAAGTTCGACGAGGACGGCTGGACGATCCGGTCCGCGGACGGCTCACGCTCCGCCCACTCCGAGCACACCGTCGCGGTCACCGAGTCCGGTCCCCGGGTGCTCACCCTCCGCCCGGGGCAGGTGGCGCAGGAGCGCAGCCCCGGCGGGCGGGCCGCCGCGTCGTCCTGACCGGTGCACGGGCCGCGGACGCGGCCCGTGCGTCACGCCTCAGCGCAGCCCGGCGAACAGGTCGTCCTCGGGAACGGGCGCGTCGGTGGTGTCCCGGACCCGGACGAAGGTCTCCACGCCCATCAACTCGGTGAACCGCTCCTGGCCGAGCTGGAGGAAGAAGATGTTCTCGGTCTGGCTGGCGTGCGCGGCCAGGGCCTCGAACTTCTGCGCGCCGTGGGCGCGGGTGTCCACCCAGGTGGTGATCTCGTCGTCGGGAAGACCCAGCTCGGGCATGTCCGACGACTCGTCCGGCTCGTCCCACTCCACGCCGAGCTCCTTCATGACCCGGCCGAACTCCTCGAACGCCGTACGGGGCACGGTGGTCCAGTAGACCTTCGCGGGGATGTCGGTCTGCGCCACGGCGGCCATGGTGATGCGGTGCGCCTGGATGTGGTCGGGGTGACCGTAGAAGCCGTTCTCGTCGTAGGTCACGACGACGTCCGGCCGGTACCGGCGGATCAGCTCGGCGAGCCGGTCCGCGGCCTGCTCCACCGGCGTCGTCCAGAAGGAGCCGGGCTGGTCGTTCGTCGACCAGCCCATCATCCCGGAGTCGGCGTAGCCGAGCGTCTCCAGGTGGGTGACCTTCAACCTGGCGGCGCTGACCTCCAGCTCGGCCTGCCGCATCGCCACGACGGCCGCCGGGTCGTGACCGGGGTCGCCGGGCTTGACCCCGCCGGGCCCGTCGCCACACCGTCCGTCCGTGCAGGTCACGAGAACCGTGGTGACACCCTCGGCGGCGTACCGGGCCAGGACGCCACCGGTGCTCGTCGCCTCGTCGTCGGGGTGCGCGTGCACCGCCATCAGGGTCAGGGATCGCTTAGCCATGTCACCACCCTACGACCAGCGGCACGCCGGAACGGTTCGGTGACGCATCCTAGCCATCCGCCGGGCGGCCCCGGCATCTTTGCCCAACGCGCTGTCGGGCCGCTCGGGGTTCCCTACGCTGTCGGAGGCGACGGCGCAGCCTCGTCACCTGCGGAAAGTCTCGACGAAGGGTACCGGTTCGATGGCGGTCTTCGATGACGTGCGACAGATCGACGCCGGGGTGCTGAACGTCGGATACGTCGACGCCGGGCCGCCGGACGGGCCGCCGGTGATCCTGTTGCACGGCTGGCCGTACGACATCCACAGCTTCGTCGACGTGGTGCCGCTGCTCACCGACGCCGGCCACCGGGTCGTCGTGCCGTACCTGCGGGGTTACGGCACGACCCGGTTCCTCGCCGACGACGCCGTCCGCAACGGCGAGCCGGCCGCCATGGGGCTCGACCTCATCGCCCTCATGGACGCGCTCGGCATCGACAGCGCGAAGCTGGCCGGCTTCGACTGGGGAGCACGCACGGCCGACGTGGTGGCCGCGTTGTGGCCCGAGCGGTGTTCCGGTCTGGTGTCGGTGAGCGGTTACCTGATCGACGGCCAGGAATCGGGCCGGGTGCCGCTGCCACCGAAGGCCGAGTTCTCCTGGTGGTACCAGTACTACTTCGCCACCGAGCGCGGCCGACAGGGGTACGACCGCAACCGCCGCGACTTCGCCCGGTTGATCTGGCAGACGGCGTCGCCGAAGTGGACGTTCGACGACGCGACGTTCGACCGCAGCGCTGCCGCGTTCGACAATCCCGACCACGTCGACGTCGTGATCCACAACTACCGGTGGCGGTTGGCCCTGGCCGAGGGCGAACCGCAGTACGACGAGGTGGAGAAGCGCCTGGCCGGCAAGCCGAAGATCACGGTGCCCAGCATCACCCTGGAGGGTGACGCCAACGGCGCGCCCCACCTGGACCCCAGCGTCTACGGCAAGCAGTTCTCCGGCCGGTACGAGCACCGGACCGTCGGTGGCGGCGTCGGACACAACCTGCCCCAGGAGGCGCCACGGGCGTTCGCCGACGCGGTCCTGGAGGTGTGAGCCGCCGCGCCTGGCGCACCTACGGGGTGATCCGGAAGGTGGCGTCCTGCCGGTCCGTGGCACTGGAGCCGGCGCTCAGCGGGTCGATGCGCAGCACGTAGTTGTAGTGCCGGAGGTAGCGGGTCGGGAAGTTGTACGAGCGGAACGACGTCCAGGATGCGTCGGCCAGTCCGGCCGTGCGGTAGAAGGTCGCGTCGGCCCGGAACACCGAGGTGTTGTCGTTGGCCTCCAGGCGTACCTCGTAGTTGTAGTGCCGCAGGAAGAGGCCGGGCTTGTTCACCGACTCGAACGACACGCCCGCGGCGTCGGCGAGGCCGGGAACCATCCGCCACAACTGGTCCTGGTACGGGTCGAACGGGTACGTGTCGACGCGGGCCACGTAGTTGTAGTGCCGCACGTAGCGGTCCGGCAGGTTGGAGGACTTGAGCCGGACCCAGTTCGGGGTACCCCACCGCGCGACGAGGGCGGCGTACTCCGCGTCGGTGATGCCGGTCATCGACCCGTGCTTCGAGTTCAACGGTGGGGTGTAGTCACGCTGGTTCAGCGGCGTCCAGGAGTTGCCGCCGATGGCGGTGGTCGACCAGGCGTAGAAGTCGTTGTTGACCGGGCTGTACGAGTCGCCCCACAACCGCCAGCCGCTGCCGTCGACCGCCTTGACCAGCAGTGGCGCCTCGATGCCGCTGCCCTGGAGCAGCCCCGACGTGTACGTGGTGAAGCTGTTCGGAGCGGCGGTGCTGGACCGGGCGCCGTACAGGTTCCCGTTGGCGAGGTTCTTGTAGTACAGGTACGTGGTGCCGCCGTCGACCACGACATCGCCGTCGAGGACACCGAAGCCCGGGCTGAAGAACACCTGCGGCGAGCTGACCGTCCGAAAGTCGCTGGTGTAGTTCACCAGGAAGACGTCCTGGCCGTTGTTCGCCGAGTAGACGATGGCGTACTGCCCGCGTGCCGGGTCCCAGAAGGCGGTCGGCGCCCAGGTGTGGGTGTTCAGGGTGTGCATCCGGATCCGGCGGTAGCCGGTGAAGCTGGTCAGGTCGGTCGAGTCCCACACGTGCAGGTACTGACTGGTCTGGTTCCAGTTGGTGCCCTTGAGGTCGGTGGCGAGCACCACGAAGGTGCCGTCCTGCTTGCGGAAGACGAACGGATCCCGCAGGCCCAACTGCCCGGCGGTCGGGGTGACGACGGGGTTGTTCTGGTTCAGCGGCGTCCAGTTGAGACCGTCGCGGCTGACGGCGAGGTGCAACCCGTAGTCCGCGCCGAGTCCCTGCGGCGACTCGGTGAAGTACGCCATCACGTACGAGGTGTTCGGGGCGGCGAGAGCGGTGCGGGGCAGGCTCAGCGCTCCGGTGGCGGCAGCGGCGGTGGACAGCGCGCCAAGCGTGAACGCGCGTCGGGTCAGAGGCACGGTCGGTGACCTTTCTGCGGTGGTGGGCGCGGACACTTTATTCGTGAACGTCGATGTGATCGTTAACATACGATGTCGTCGACAGGCCCCGCAACCCCGCCCCTCAGCGGCCGGAGGCCGTCCGCCCGGGCCGTTGCCGGCGGGGCGTGGCCACCGGCTCCGGGCGCTCGACGCGGGTCGGGTCGCCCCGCACGAGGTCGTCGTGGATGCGCCAACGGGCTGTGGTGACCGCGCGGTGGGCCGCCTCGTCGCCGCGTTCGAGTTTCCGACGCAGCAGTTCGAGAGCGATACGCCGGTTCTGGCTGAACTGCCGCTCCTCGTCCACCACCACGACGAGACCCGACGGGCGGTGGGTGGCGCGTACCGCCGTGCTGGCCTTGTTCCGGTGCTGGCCGCCGGGACCGCCGGTGCGGCACGCGACGACGTCGACGTCGGCCTCGGCGAACGTCGTCGGAGGCGCGTCGCCCGGCGGCGTCCGAGCCGTCACGTACCAGTTCTTCCGACCGGTGCCCGCCCGGTACGGGCTGGGCGCCTGCCAGCACAACGTCCCGGTCCAGGAGGCGGCGAACGCCTCGACGTCGACGCCGGACAGTCGGATCAGCGCCGACCGGTAGATGCCGGGCCGATCACCGGGCACCGCGTGGACCCGCCGGACCGCCACGCCCCACCGGGTGGCGTCGTGCTCCAGACGCCGCAGCAGCTGGGCCAGCGCCCAGGCGCACTCCCGCGGCCCACGGCCGGCGGACAGCAACAGGTCCACGCTCACGACCGACCCCGCCCACGACGCTGGTCCCGCCGGTCCGACCGGATCGCGGCGCCGACGTCCGGCGTCTTGTAGGTGACCAGGGGGATCGTGGTGGCCACCGGCGTGGCGAGCCGGTGCGCGACGAGGTCGCCGATCACCTGCTCGATCCGCTTGTACGCCGTGGGCGCCTCCTCGAATAGCAACTGGCGGTCGCCGCACACCACAAGCGAACCCACCGGGGTACGCCGTAGCTCCTCGACCGTGTGCTTGGCCCGGCCCCGGCGCAGCGCGTCGGCGCGGGACATCTTCCGGCCCGCGCCGTGCGCCACCGAGTGGTTGGCGTCCGCCCCGGCGTGGGCGGCCACCAGGTACGACGCGGTGCCCCGGGTGCCGGCGACGAGCACGTCGCGGCCGTCACCGGGTGCCGCGCCCTTACGGTGCAGGTAACCACCGTCGCGTACCTCGACCAGGTTGTGGCACTGGTCGACGATCGGCTCGGTCGGCTCGGCCCCCAGCGCGTACGCGACCCGGGCGGCCAGCAGCCGTCGGTTCAGCGAGCCCCAACGCACCGCCTCGTCGTGCCGGGCCAGGTACGCGGCCGGGTCCGGCGCGGGGCCAGCCCCGTGCGTCTCGGTGTGCGTCCGCAGGATCCGCTCACCCAGGCCCCGCGAACCGCTGTGCACGACCAGGACGAGGTCACCGGTCGCCAGCCCGAGACGGTGGGCGTGCTCCGGCGCGAAGACGGTGTCGACGCGGGCCAACTCGACGAAGTGGTTGCCGCGGCCGACCGTGCCGAGGCCGTCCAGGTGGCCGGCGGGGACGTCGCCCGTGCGGACGGACCAGGCCGGGTCGTCGGCGTCCCGCTGCGGGTCCAGCGCGCGGTCGAGGTCGGGAAAGCGGGCGGCCAACCGTTCGGGTACGACGCGCCGGAGTCGGATCGGGAACACCGCGATGCCGCAGCCGATGTCCGAGCCCACCAGGAACGGGTAGAGGACGGTGGACATCATGGCCGCGCCGATCGGGGCGCCCTTGCCCGGGTGCAGGTCCGGCATGCCGGCGACGTGGACCATGCCGTCGAGGGCGGCCACCTGCCGGCACTGGTCGAGCGCGGCGGACTCGATCCAGCTCGTGGGGGACGCGAACACGGTGACGGTGGCGGGGGTGGACGGGGACGAGGCTTCCCGAGGGAAGTGGTGCTGGGACAACGACGCTCATTTCTCGCGGGATCGCAAGTCGACGGACGGCGGTACGGCGCCGGGCGGCGTGCGGTGGCCTCGGCGCGGTGCTCGGGTGGTGTCCGTCAGTACGTCATGGGCACCACTGTGGCGATGTCCGTGGCGCACGGCAACTGGTTATCGGCGTACGCTGCCGCGATGGCCGCACCACGTCGCATCCTGGTCTACGGGGTGTACGGGGCGGGCAAGTCCACCCTCGCCGCGCGGTTGGCGCGGCGCCTCGACGTGCCGTGGTATCCGGTGGACGACCTGCTGTGGCTGCCGGGCTGGGTGGAGGTGCCGGTCGCCCAGCAGCGCAGCCGCATCGAGCAGATCTGCCGCCGGGACGCCTGGATCCTCGACGGCGCGTACCACGGGTGGCGGGACGTGCCGCTGGCGCGCGCGGACCTGGTGGTGGCCCTGGACTATCCGCGGTGGCGCTCGTTCGGGCGGCTGCTGCGTCGTACGCTGCGCCGCCTGGGCACCGGGGAGGTGATCTGCAACGGGAACCGCGAGAGTCTCGGCAGTGTGCTGTCCCGGGACTCGATCCTGCTCTGGCACGTCACCGCGTTCGGTCGCGCACGGCGGCGGATGCGGGCCTGGCAGGCCGATCCGGCCGGCCCGCCGGTGCTGCTGTTCACGCACCCCGCGGCCCTGGACGACTGGCTGTCGGGCCTGCCGACCCGATGAGCGGGGCTCAGCCCGGCCGCTTCTCGACCCGGGTCGCCCGGCCGAGGACGCACGGCGAGGATGGACTGGAACTGCCGGTCGGGAACCGGAAACGCCGCAGCTCGTCGACGGCGAACCCCGCCGCTTCGATGGCGGCCGTGGTGTCGCGGCCGGTGTGGCAACCGGCGAACAGTTTCGGCCACAGCGTGGCGTCGGAGATCCGCTGGACCCGGCGCAGGAGGCTGGTCTCCTCGGCCGCGACGTGCTCGAAGAAGCGCAGTTCCCCGCCGGGGCGCAGCACGCGGTGGATCTCGGCGAGCGCCGCCGCCTGGTCGGACACGGTACACAGCACCAGCGCGACCACGGCCGCGTCGAACTCGCCGTCGGCGCCGGGTAACGCCTCGGCCAGACCGTCGACGACGGTGATGCGCACCGGCGCGGCCGGGGCCGCCCGGACGGCGGCGGCGCGCAGGCGGGGTTCCGGCTCGACGGCGACGACCTCCGTCACGGTCCGGGGGTAGTGGGTGAACATCCGCCCGTTGCCGGCCCCGACCTCGATCACCCGGCCGGTCAGCCCGGCGGCCAGGTGCTGCCGGAACTCGGCGGTGCCGGCGCGGTCCATGGCGACGCTGAGCCGCTCGTAGACGCGCGCGAACACCGGGTGGGACACAGCGGCCACGTCGACCTCCAAGGTTCCCGAGCGGCGACCACAATCATGCGCGGCAATGTCAACCGCGTCGGTTCTGCACGCTCCGTAGGCTGGTTCCGTCAGGCGAACTCGTCCACCGGAAGTGGTTCGATCATGAAGGTTGTCGTCGTCGGCGGAAGCGGCCTCATCGGGTCCAAGGTCGTGCGGAACCTCGGTGGGCAGGGCCACGAGGCGGTGGCGGCCTCCCCGAAGACCGGCGTGAACACGCTGACCGGCGAGGGGGTGGCCGAGGCGCTCGACCGTGCCGCCGTCGTCGTGGACGTGTCGAACTCGCCGTCGTTCGAGGACACCGCCGTCCGGGAGTTCTTCGAGACGTCGACGCGGAACCTCCTGGCCGCCTCCGCCACCGCCGGGGTGCGGCACTACGTGGTGCTCTCGATCGTGGGCTCCGACCGGCTGCCGGAGAGCGGGTACATGCGGGCGAAGGTCGCCCAGGAGAAACTCGTCGCCGCGTCCGGGCTGCCGTACTCGCTGATCCACGCCACGCAGTTCTTCGAGTTCCTGCCGGGCATCGTCGACGCCGCCATGGACGGCGACACGGCCCGGTTGGCACCGGTGCTCATCCAACCCATGGCGGCGGACGACGTCGCGGCCGAGGTGACCGCGATCGCGCTCGACGCACCGACGAACGGCGTCGTCGAGATCGCCGGCCCGGAGCAGTTCCGTCTCGACGAGCTGGGGCGGTCCGTCCTCGCCGACCGCCACGACTCCCGCTCGGTGGTGGTCGACCCCGGGGCCCGCTACTTCGGCGCCACGCTCGAGGAACGCTCGCTCGTGCCGGCCGACGGCGCCCGCATCCCCGGTACGCGCCTCGACGAGTGGCGCGCCCGGGCGGCGGGTTAGGCCTCACTCGGACGGCGTCTGCCGGAGGCGGTTCGCCAACTCCCGGACCGCCGCCGCGAACCGTTCGTCGGAGTCGGACGGCCAGTGTCCGAGGATCGGCGGCGGAACGCTGTCGCCGGGCGGGGTCACCACGTCGCTGGGGTCGACCTCCCGGCGGTCCACCGTGGCGGCCGGGTCGCCGTCGGACGCCTCGGGTCCCCGATCGGGGAAGACGCGCCCGCCGATCGGGTCGGTGTCCCGCCAGAGGTTGACCCATCGCCAGCCGACCCGGTCGCCGATCTCGCGCAGCACCGCGTCGTCGAGGTAGGCGGGGAAGAGCCGCGCGTAGAGCCGGCGCAGCGGCGAGCCGTGCGTGAGCAGAGCGACCCGCTCGCCGACCCGGGGCGGTAGCTGGAGCACCGCGGCGGCGAGCAGGACCGAGCCGTGACTGTGCCCGGAGAGCAGCACACGGTCGCCGCGCTCGACCAGGTAGGTGATCCGCCGCGTCAGCTCGGGCACCGCCCGCTCGGCGTAGCAGGGCGGCGCGAAGGGATGGGCGGCCCGGGGCCAGAAGGTGCCGAGGTCCCAGATGACCCCGATGTGCCGTCGGAAGCTGGTGGTGCGGTAGGCGAAGATGCCGGCGAGGACCAGGCCGACGAGGCCCACCGCCTTCACCCAACTGGTGAACGCGATGCTGAAGGTGACCGCGCCGGCCGGCAACCGGGTGAACCGCTCGACGACGTCCCCGGGAAACACCCCCAGCAGACCCAGGGTGGTGGTGGCGGCGCCGGCCGCGGAGAGGCAGCCGAAGATCACGCCCAGCAGCACCAGGCGTTCGGTGAAGCTGGCCCGGGCCAGCGCGTCGCGTACCTGTCGCAGCCGTGGCCCGGCCTCCGCCGGCGGGTCCGGGTAGTCGCGTGCGGCGATCGCCGCCGCCCGGCGTCGCCGGCCGGGGCGGGAGAGCACGATGACCAGGCCGGCGACGATCACCGTGACCACCGCGGTGCGGAGAAAACCGAAGATCGCCCAGGTGTACGCCCGGGGCGGGCCGGTGGCGATGGCCTCCCCGGTCGGCAGGTCGCGGTCGAGGTAGTCCGCCACCCGGTACACCAGCTCGGCGGAGTACCCCACCGCGGTGCTGATCGCCGCCGCCGAGATGACCAGCGCTCCCAGCCCGAACAGCGGGCTGCCTCTGCGTCGCCAGAGCAGGATCACACCGAGGGCGGCCAGCAGGACCGTCTGGGTGGCGAACAGCCAGACCAGCGTCCGGTCGTAGCCGGGCAGCGCGCTGTCCGCACGCCAGTCGGCCGGGCTGGTCGCGACGTGGGCCGTGACCACGACGGCAAGGATGATGGCGGTCGTCCGCAGGCCGGTGGTGATCGCGTCGAGCCGCCGATCGGTGGGGGAGCGGTCGATCAGCGCCGGGGTGCAGAGCAACGCCGCGCACGCCGCCAAGACCACGCCGGTGACCACCGCCAACGTGATCGTGGCGACCGAGGCGCCCCGCGCGGCGCGGGCGGTGAGCAGGACGAGACTCAACGTGCCGAACGCCGCGGCGACGTGCACCGAGCGCAGCCGCCCCACCAGGGGCTCCGCGTCCCAGGTGCCGACCGTGCTGAGCCGATGCCCGAAGGACCCCTCGGCGGGCGCGCGGAACGCCTCGAACGACCGCCCGGGGCGGTTGCTGAGCCGCCAGACCAGGCCGATCGCGGCGGCCGGAAGCAGCGCGAACACCGCCAGCCGTCGTCCGACGGGTTGACCACTGAACCAGGACAACCAGCTGCGACCGGCCAGGCAGCGGGGTGAGTTCAGGCAGTGCCAGGCGAGCAGGTCGAGGGCGACGCCGGCGATGGCGAGCACGTACAGCACGGTGAGGGTCAGGGCCAGCACGCGGCAGAGGGACTTGACCAGGCTCTCCGAGCGGGGATTCGCCGGCCGCATCCAGATCGCCACGTTGACCAGCAGGAACGGCAGGAGCAGCACCAGCGCCAGGGTGCGGGCGACGGTCCCGGAGGGCAGGTCGCCCCAGCGGTACGCCTCCAGCGTCACACCGCGCGCCTCGGGAGTCGCCCAGCGCGGTCGGACCCGGACGAAGCCGCCCATCCGGTCGCCGGCGACCTGCACCGTCCGGGCCAGGCCGAGCACCTGCTCGGTACTCGCGCCGGAGACGCCGTGCACCCGCAGCTCCACGACGTCGGCGGTGGTGTCGGGGCCGCTCACCCGCGCTGCTCCATCCGCCATCGCCCCCCGAGACACCCCGACCGCCCGGTGCCGGCGATCAGCCCGTGGGTGGCCCACCACCGGTGTGGCGGACCGGGGTCTACCCGACCGGGACGCGTCCAATCGCCCGCGGTTGCCCCGCGGCGTCGCCTATCCGCCGGGGACGCTCCCGGCCGCCTGGTGGCGGTAGGCGCGTGGTGAGACGCCGGTGACCCGCTTGAAGGCCACGCTGAGGGCGCTCTCCGAGCCGTACCCGACGGCGCGGGCGATGGCCGCGACGGAGTCGGAGCCGTGCCGGATGCGGTCCGCCGCCAGCTCGATCCGCCAGCCGGTGAGGTATTCCAGCGGACCGACGCCGACGACCTTCCGGAAGCGGGCGGCGAGCGTCGAGCGGGAGACGGCGGCGGTGCGGGCGATCGCGTCCACCGTCCACTGCTGGGCGGGCCGGGCGTGCATCGCCCGCAGCGCGGGGGCGACCACCGGGTCGGCGAGCCCGGCCAGCCAACCGGAGGTGTGCTGCGGGTCGCGGGCGAGGTGCACCCGCAGGACCTGGATCAGCAGGACGAGCGCCAGGTGTTCGGCGACGAGCCGCGACCCGAGTTGAGGCCGCCGCAGCTCGATGTCGATCTGGTCGAGAGCCCACCGGATGGTGGCGGCCTCGGGTGCGTCGGCCGGTACGTGGATGACCGGCGGGAGACCGTCCAACAGCAGGGTGCGACCCCGGTCGCCCAGGGAGAACGCGCCGCCGATGAGGAACATGTCGTCGCCGTCGCCGGCGTGCGCCACGCCGTCCCCGGCGGCGGCGAAGATCGGGTACGCCGGCTGGACCGGCGCGTCGGGAGCGCTGAAGAGGGTGTACGCCACCGGCCGGGTCAACAGATAGCAGTCACCCTCGGTGAGGGCGATCGCTTCGGCCTCACCCTCGACCCGGAGGAAGCAGCGGCCGCGCCGGATGGCGTTGAACTTGGCGCCGGCCGGCGGGTCGAACCGGACGGCCCAGCGCCCGCCGGCGACGAGACCGGCGGACAGGTGCGCGGTGGCACCGAGCAGTGCCAGCACGTCTTCGAGCGGATCCATCCCCACCGTCCTGGACGCTGACAAAAGTACGAAGGACTCCAAACTATAGGCAGTCCAGCGCGACACTCCGTAGCGTCATGGGCATGACAGCGCACACACGCCTCACCACCCCGTTCACCGCCCGCACCACCGCCGCCGAGATCCTCGACGGGGTGGACCTGACCGGGCGTCGGATGATCGTCACCGGCGGCGCGTCCGGCATCGGTGTCGAGACGGTTCGCGCCCTGGCCGGTGCCGGCGCGGAGGTCACCGTCGCGGTCCGTGATCCGAGCCGGGCCGCCGGGCTCGTCGAGGAGTTCGCCGGTGACGCCACGCCGGGCAGTGTCCGGTCGGCCGCGCTCGACCTCGCCGACCTGGCCTCGGTGGACGCGTTCGTCGCGGCCTGGGACGGCCCGCTCGACGTGCTCGTCGCCAACGCCGGCATCATGGCGCTGCCGACCCGGCAGCTCTCCGCGCAGGGCTGGGAGCTCCAGCTCGCGACCAACTACCTGGGGCATTTCGCGCTGGCCGTCGGGCTGCACGACAACCTGCGGGCGGCCGGCGCGGCGCGGGTCGTGCTGGTCAGCTCCGGCGCGCACCTGAGCGCCCCGTTCGACGCCGAGGATCCCCAGTTCGAGCGGCGGCCGTACGACCCGTGGCAGGCGTACGGGCAGGCGAAGACGGCGGAGGTCCTGCTGGCGGTGGGTATCAGCCGTCGGTGGGCGGCGGACGGGATCACCGCCAACGCGCTCAACCCCGGGTACATCCACACCAACCTCCAGCGCTACGTCGACGAGGACACCATGCGTGCGCTCGGCGCGATGGACGAGGCGGGCAACCTCGTCGTGCCGGACTACTACAAGACGCCGGCCCAGGGTGCGGCGACCACGGTCCTGCTCGCCGCCTCGCCCCTGCTGGACGGCATCGGCGGCCGGTACTTCGTCGACAACCAGGAGATGCCGGTGGTCCCTGGCGGCCCCGACGCCACCGACGGTGTCGCGGACCACGCGATGGACCCGGCGGCGGCGGACCAGCTCTGGGCGTACACCGAAAAGATGATGGCCGCCCGCTGAGCGCGAGCGCCGTCGGACGCCGGGCGCGGCGCGGGCCCGCGTGGCCGCGCCCGGCGTCCAGGATTGATCGGGGTACGGCGGGGTAGCCGCCCGCCATGGTCGCTGCCGGTCGGCCCGGTACGGACGGGGACGCTCCGGCGCGCGCCGGAGCGTCGGCACGGTCCGGTCCGGCGTCGGCCGTCGCGCGGCTGCGGGGCCAGCTGTCGGGCACGCTGCGGGATCGCGCGCGGCGGGTTCGGGGTATCGGGGGGCTGGCCCTGCAGGCCGGCCTGGCGGCGGCGCTGTCCTGGCTGGTGGTGCGGGAGGTGCTGCACGTCTCGCAGCCGGTGTTCGCGCCGATCTCCGCGGTCTCCACCCTCGCGGCGTCGGTCGGGCAACGCCTGCGGCGCACCATCGAACTGATCATCGGGGTCACCGTCGGGGTGCTGGTCGGTGACCTGCTGCTCGCGGTGATGGGCACCGGATGGTGGCAGCTCGCCCTCATCGTCGTGTTGGCGATCCTCGTCGCGCTGTTCCTGGTCGGCAGCGCGGCGGTGGTGATCCAGGCGGGTGCCACCGCCGTACTCATCGCCACGCTGAGCCCTTCCGTGCGCGATCTGGAGATTCCCCGCTTCGTGGACGCCCTCGTCGGTGGCGCCGTGGCGCTGCTGGTCACCGCTGTGCTGTTGCCGTTGAGCCCGCTGCGGGTGCTCAACCGGGCCGCGCGACCGGCGCTGGACCTGCTCAGCGGCCAGCTCGACGCCACCGCCGGCGCGTTGGCCGACCGTGACATCGATCGCGCGCTGACCGCCCGGGCGAGGTTGCGGGAGAACAAGGGCGAGCTGGGTGCGCTCGTCGAGGCGACGCAGGGCGCCCGGGAGGCCAGCGCCCTCTCGCCGGTGCACTGGCACCAGCGGCAGGGGCCGGTGGCCCGGTACGCGAACACTGCGGAGCCGATCGACCGGGCGATGCGTAACGCGGGAACGCTGATCCGCCGGGCGGTGACCCTGATCGAGGACGGCGAGCCCGTCCCGGAACCGATGCCCAGGGCGGTCGCCGACCTGGCCGAGGCGGTACGGCTGCTCAAGCGGCAGTTCGCGGCCGGCCAGGAACCCGTACAGGCGCGCGAGCGGGCGCTCCGGGCGGTCTGCGCCGCCGGTGACGCCTACCGGGAGGGGGTCGGTTTCTCCGGTGCCGTGGTGGTGGCGCAGGTCCGGACGGCCGCCAGCGACCTGCTGGTGGCCACCGGGTTGAGCCAGGAGGTCGCGAACCGGCTGGTCCGTCGCGCTTTCGGGAGCGCCAGACAGCCCGGCGACCAGCGCCGATGACTCTCATGGCGGCAATGTGAGCCATAGGTGTTGCACGCTGAGCCAAAGTGATGCCATAATGGTGCCATGGACTTGAGGCCGTACGTCGAGAACCTGCGTAACGAGTTCGCCGTGGCCGCCGAGGGCGTGGACCCGGAGGGCCGGGTGCTGGCCGAACGGCTCTTCACCCAGCTCGAGGCGGCGACCCATCTCACGCTGCTCGAGGCGCTCTCCGACGCGGCCGGCGAGATCACCCGCGATCTCGCCCCCGGGTCGGTGCACGTCCGGCTGCGCGGACGCGAGCCCGACTTCGTGGTGGCCCCCGCCACCCCGCCCACGGACGGGCCGGGCGAGGTCACCGAGCCACCTGCGGCCCCCGCGCCCCTGCTGCCCCCCGAGGGGGACGAGGGTGGCACGTCCCGCATCAACCTCCGCCTTCCCGACCACCTCAAGGCCAGCGTCGAGGAGGCCGCGGGTCGCGCCGGGCTCTCCGTCAACGCCTGGCTGGTACGCGCCGTCGCCAGCGCCGTCGGGGCCGGCGGCCCCGACCGACAGCCGCCACGCCGGCCGGAGCCCCCGAGGCCCGGCCAGCACGTCACCGGCTGGGCGCGCTGACCCGCGCGCCTGCCCACACCTTCTTTCCGCTCCGCCGACACCCTCCCGGGAGACCACCATGCCTGTTTTCGACACCCCAGAACCGATCTCCGTCCAGGTCGAGCTGCCGGTCGGCGACGCCTGGATCGCCGCGACCGACCGCACCGACACGGTGGTCCGGGTGCGGCCCCGCGACCCGTCGAGCAAGGCCGACGTGAACGCGGCCGAGCAGACCACCGTCGACTTCGCCGCCGGGCAGCTGCGGATCAGGGTGCCCAGGAGCTGGCGTCGGTACGGCTTCGGCTCCGGACCCTCGGTCGACGTCCTGATCGAGGTGCCGAGCGGCACGCGACTGCACGCCGAGGCGGCGTGGGCGGCCTTCCGTGGCGAGGGGCGGCTCGGCGAGTGCCGGATCAAGACCGGAAGCGCCATCCGGCTGGAGGAGACCGGGCCGCTGGAGATCGAGAGCAGCCACGGCGAGGTGACGGTGGAGCGGGTCACCGGTTCGGCCCGGGTGAAGGCGTCGTCCGGCAAGGTGCGCCTCGGCACCGTCGACGGCACCGCGGAGATCAAGAACTCCTCCGGTGACTGCTGGATCGGCCACGGCGGCGGTGACGTCCGGATCAACACCGCGTACGGCGACATCACCGTCGACGCCTCGACCGCCTCGGTGGCGGCGCGCACCGCGTACGGCAACGTGCGCCTCGGCGAGGTCGTGCGCGGGTCGATCGAGTCACAGACCTCCTACGGCGCGATCGAGGTCGGCGTCCGGCGCGGCACCGCCGCCTGGCTCGACGTCAGCTCCCGGCACGGCCGTGTGCACAACGCCCTGGCGGCGACCGACGGCCCGGCCGAGACCGACGAGACGGTCGAGATCCGCGCCAACACCTCCTACGGCGACATCACCATCCGCCGTGCCTGACGCGCGTCGACCCCCACCCCGAACGAGGAGACCATGACCGGCAGCAGCAAGCCCGCGATCGTCACCACCGAGCTGCGCAAGTCCTACGGCGACAAGGTCGTGCTCGACGGCATCGACCTGATGATCACCGAGGGAACGATCTTCGCCCTGCTCGGTCCCAACGGCGCCGGCAAGACCACCACCGTGCAGATCCTCTCCACCCTCATCCCGGCCGACGGCGGTCATGCCCGCGTGCTCGGGCACGACGTGGCCCGCGATGCCGACGCGGTACGCGAGCTGATCGGCGTCACCGGCCAGTTCTCCGCAGTGGACAGTCTGCTCACCGGCCGGGAGAACCTGCACCTCATGGCCGATCTGTGCCACCTGGACCGCGCCGCGGGTCGGCCCCGGATCGCCGACCTGCTCGACCAGTTCGATCTGACCGAGGCGGCGGACAAGCCGGCGGCCACGTACTCCGGTGGCATGCGTCGCCGGCTCGACCTCGCGATGACACTCGTCGGCGACCCCCGCGTCATCTTCCTCGACGAGCCGACGACCGGTCTCGACCCGCGTAGCCGCCGCGCCATGTGGCACATCATCAAGGCGCTGGCCGCCGAGGGCGTCACCATCCTGTTGACCACCCAGTACCTGGAAGAGGCCGACCAGCTCGCCGACCGGGTCGCCTTCCTCGACCACGGCCGACTGATCGCCGAGGGCACCCCGCACGAGCTCAAGCGGCTCATCCCGGGCGGTCACGTCGTGCTGAGCTTCGTCGACCAGGGCGCACTCGACTCGGCGGCCCGGACGTTCACGATGGCCACCCGGGACGACGCCGCGCTCACCCTCGAGGTGCCCAGCGACGGCGGAGTCGGCTCGCTGCGGTCCCTCCTGGACGACCTCGACCGGGCCGCCATCACCGTGGCCGGCCTCGCCGTGCACACCCCCGACCTCGACGACGTCTTCCTCGCCCTCACCGGCCAACCCGACTCCGGACCCCGCCACGAAAGGGCCGCTGCGCGATGAGCACCCTCACCCTCGCCCTGCGCGACTCCCACACCATGCTGCGGCGCAACCTCCTGCACATGCGCCGCTACCCGTCGCTGACCCTGATGCTCGTCGGCATCCCGGTCGTCCTGCTGCTGCTCTTCGTCTACGTCTTCGGCGGCACGCTCGGCGCCGGCCTCGGACCGACCGGCGGCCGCGCCGAGTACGCCAACTACGTCACCCCGGGCATCCTGCTCATCACGGTGGCGAGCGCGGCGCAGGGCACCGCGATCTCGGTCGCCATGGACATGGCCGAGGGCATCCTCGCCCGGTTCCGTACCATGGCGATCTTCCGGCCGTCGGTTCTCACCGGCCACGTGGTGGGCAGCGTGCTCCAGACGATGCTCAGCCTGGCGGCGGTCACCGGCGCGGCGCTGCTTGTCGGGTTCCGCCCCACCGCGAGCGCCGTCGAGTGGCTCGCCACGATCGGCGTGCTGACCATGGTCACCGTCGCCGTCACCTGGCTGTCGGTCGCCCTGGGCCTGGTCACCAGGAGCGTCGAGACGGCCAGCAACCTGCCCATGCCGCTGGTGCTGCTGCCGTTCCTCGGCAGCGGGTTCGTACCCACCGACTCGATGCCGACGCCGGTCCGCCTGTTCGCCGACTACCAGCCCTTCACCCCGGTCATGGAGACGCTCCGTGGCCTGCTGCTCGGCGGCGGGATCGGCGCGAACGGGCTCCTCGCGGTCGGCTGGTGCGTCGTCATCACGGTCGGCTGCTTCTGCTGGGCCAAGGCGCTCTACAACCGCCCCCGAACGGCCTGACCCGGCGTCCGCTGACGACCGACGGCCCGGCCCCGATGGGCCGGGCCGTCGGCTGTCGGCGTGCCGGGTCGGCACCGGCCCGGAGGACCCGCCGGCCCGGCTCATCGACCTACCCCCGCCGACCGACGAGCCAGGCCCCCAACCCCCGCACGGGCCGATCATGGACTCGTGGTGCCCGGATTGGGGCGACTCAACCGCTTGGTCCCCCACCGCAACTCCATGATCGACGCGCATCGGCCGCAGTTGGGAGCATCGAGTGTTATCGATAACATTCGAAGTCGGCCGGTGTTGTGCCGCGACGGCTGGCGTTGGACTGCGGGGTCATGGGGCTCGGATGGGGCGGAAACCCGTTCTGTGGGTCCGATCATGCCGGGGGTGGCAAGGCTGTCGATGTTATCGCTGACATCCGCGCGCTGCGGCGGCTGGCCGCCGCCACCGTCGGGACGCGGGCGACGTGCCGGTCGGTATCGACGCGGCCGAGTCGCTTCCGCCTCCGCGTTCCGTTACGGAGCTGTTGCAGGTAGATGTCTTGACGAGGCTGGATGTGAGCGTTAACACTATCCCCGTTAACGGTGGAGGTGAACATGGAGCGTGTGGGCGGAGCTGCCGAAAGCTACGTCGTGGGTGTCGATTTCGGCACTCTCTCCGGGCGGGCCCTGGTGGTCCGGGTTTCTGACGGTGCCGAGCTCGGGACCGCAGTGCACGAGTACGGGGACGGGGTCATCAGCGAGACGCTGCCGGGAGGTCGGCCGCTGCCCCCGGACTGGGCGCTGCAGAATCCGGACGACTACCGCGACGTGCTGCGCCACGCCGTCCCGGCCGCGGTCGCCGCGGCGGGGGTGGACCCCGCGGCGGTGGTGGGCATCGGCATCGACTTCACCGCCTGCACCGTGCTCCCGACGCGCGCCGACGGCACCCCCCTCTGCGAGGACCCCGAGCTGCGGGACCGGCCGCACTCCTGGGTCAAGCTGTGGAAGCACCACGCGGCGCAGCCGCACGCCGACCGGATCAACGCGCTGGCCCACGAGCGTGCGGAGCCGTGGATCGGCCGGTACGGCGGCAAGATCTCCGCCGAGTGGCAGTACGCCAAGGGGCTGCAGATCCTCGAGGAGGACCCGGAGATCTACCACCGGGCCGAGCGGTTCATCGAGGCCGCCGACTGGATCGTCTGGCAGCTCAGCGGCACCGAGACCCGGAACGTCTGCACCGCCGGCTACAAGGGCATCCTGCAGGACGGGCAGTACCCGTCCGAGAGCTTCCTGACCGCGCTCAACCCCGACTTCGGTGACTTCGTGGCCAAGCTCGACGGCCCGCTGCTGCCGCTCGGCGCCCGGGCCGGCACGCTCACCGCCCGCGCCTCGGCCTGGACCGGCCTGCCGGAGGGGATCGCGGTGGCGGTCGGCAACGTCGACGCGCACGTGACCGCGGCCTCCGCGCAGGCCGTGCAGCCCGGTCGACTGGTCGCCATCATGGGCACGTCCACCTGCCACGTGGTCAACGGCGAGCACCCGGCCGAGGTCGCCGGGATGTGCGGCGTGGTCGACGGCGGCATCAGCCCGGGAGCGTGGGGCTACGAGGCCGGCCAGAGCGGCGTCGGCGACATCTTCGGCTGGTTCGTCGAGCACGGCGCACCCGCCGGGCTCGACTCGCACGAACGTCTCACCGAGCTGGCCGCCAGCCAGCCGGTCGGCGCGCACGGCCTGGTCGCGTTGGACTGGTGGAACGGCAACCGCTCGCTGCTGGTCAACCACGACCTGAGCGGGATGATCGTCGGGATGACGCTGGCCACCCGCCCGCAGGACGTCTACCGCGCGCTGCTGGAAGCCACCGCGTACGGCACCCGGATGATCATCGACGCGTTCGTCGAGGCCGGGGTGCCCGTCAACGACCTGGTGATCGCCGGCGGCCTCACCAACAACAAGCTGCTGATGCAGATCTACGCCGACGTGACCAAGCGTCCGCTGAACATCATCGCGTCCGCGCAGGGGCCGGCGCTCGGCTCGGCGATCCACGCCGCCGTCGCCGCCGGGGCGTACCCGTCGATCCACGAGGCGTCCCAGGCGATGGGGCGGGTGCACGAGGCCGTCTACACGCCGGACCCGGAGCGGGCCCGCGCCTACGACGCCCTGTACGCCGAGTACCGGGCGCTGCACGACCACTTCGGTCGCGGCGGCAACGACGTCATGCTCCGCCTCCGGGCGATCCGCAACGCGGCGGTAGAGGCCGCCGTAGCCACGCACGAGGCCCCGCTGGAGGTCGTCGCATGAACGCAGAGGTGAGCCGACAGATCGGTGAGCTGCGCGAGAAGGTTGCCCGCCTGCACGCCGAGTTGACCCGGTACAACCTGGTCGCCTGGACGTCCGGCAACGTCTCCGCGCGGGTCCCCGGTCAGGACCTCATGGTCATCAAGCCCAGCGGTGTGGGCTACGACGACCTCACAGCCGAGACGATGGTGGTCTGCGACCTCGACGGCGTCCTCGTCGAGGGCGATCTGGCGCCGTCCAGCGACACGGCCGCCCACGCCTACGTCTACCGCGCGATGCCCGAGGTCGGCGGCGTGGTGCACACGCACAGCTCGTACGCCAGCGCCTGGGCCGCCTGCGGCGAAGCGATTCCCTGCCACCTCACCGCGCAGGCTGACGAGTTCGGCGGGGAGATCCCGCTGGGTCCGTTCGCGCTGATCGGTGGCGACGACATCGGCAAGGGCATCGTCGCGACGCTCTCCGGGCACCGCTCGCCCGCCGTGCTCATGCGCAACCACGGCGTCTTCACCATCGGCCGGGACGCCCGGGCGGCGGTCAAGGCGGCGGTCATGTGCGAGGACGTGGCCCGTACCGCGTACCTGGCGCGCACCCTCGGGACGCCCGTGCCGATCGCGCCGGCCGACATCGACGCCCTCTACCACCGTTACCAGAACGTCTACGGCCAACAACCAGTCGCACCGGCGGGTTCCTGACCGTCTCCACCGGTCATCCGGCCCGCCGGTCTGCTCCACCGACGCACCAGCACGCACCACCCGCGTACGCCACCCTGCGCACCTCGGCGGCTCACGCGGTCCCCACCACACCCAGCCAAGGAGATCTGATGAGAAAGATGCGAACGCAGCGCGCTATCGCGGTCCTCGCCAGTGTGCTGCTCATCGGCGGCGTGGCGGCCTGCGGCAACAGCGACACCGGCGGCGGCGGGTCCAAGGACGACGGCAAGATCACCATGGGCTTCTCCCAGGTCGGCGCCGAGAGCGGGTGGCGTACGGCGAACACCACCTCGATCAAGGAGTCGGCTGCGGCGGCGGGCATCGAGCTCAAGTTCGACGACGCGCAGCAGAAGCAGGAGAACCAGATCAAGGCCATCCGTAACTACATCCAGCAGAAGGTGGACATCATCGCCTTCTCGCCGGTCGTGGAGTCCGGATGGGACACCGTGCTCAAGGAGGCCAAGGACGCCGGCATCCCGGTCATCCTGACCGACCGCTCGGTCGACTCGGCCGACAAGAGCCTCTACAAGACCTTCCTCGGCTCGGACTTCGTCAAGGAGGGCCGCCTGGCCGGCGAGTGGCTGGTCGAGCAGAAGAAGGGCGCCACGGGTCCGGTCAACATCGTCGAGCTGCAGGGCAACACCGGTGCCGCTCCGGCCAACGACCGCAAGAAGGGCTTCGGCGAGGCGATCGCCGCCAACCCGAACCTGAAGATCATCGCCTCGCAGCCGGGTGACTTCACCCGGGCGGGCGGCAAGCAGGTCATGGAGCAGTTCCTCAAGGCCAACCCGAAGATCGATGTGCTGTTCGCGCACAACGACGACATGGGTCTGGGTGCTCTCGAGGCCATCACCGCGGCCGGCAAGGTGCCGGGCAAGGACATCACCATCATCACGGTCGACGCCGTCAAGGACGGCATGCAGGCGCTCGCCGACGGGAAGTTCAACTTCATCGCGGAGTGCAGCCCGCTGCTCGGCCCACAGCTGATGGACCTGGCCAAGAAGATCCACGCGGGTGAGACGGTGCCGCCGCGGATCGAGACCGAGGAGACCACCTTCACCCAGGAGCAGGCCAAGGAGGCTCTGCCCAACCGCAAGTACTGATCGACGCAGGGGGTCGCCGCGCTCGCGTGGCGACCCCGCCGCGTCGCCCCGTTAACCCGAACGGACCGGGCATGACCCGCGACGTCCCGCGCCACGCCCGCCCGCGCCCATCGCCATGGGCCGGGCGGGCGCGGTGGGAGCGCAACGGCCCATCCGCGTCGACAACCCCCAGAAGAGGTCTGATGGGATGACGGATAGCCGTCCGGTCCTGACGATGACCGGGATCAGCAAGTCCTTCCCCGGGGTGCGTGCACTCCACGACGTGAACTTCCGGCTCTTCCCCGGCGAGGTGCACGCCCTGATGGGCGAGAACGGCGCCGGCAAGTCGACCCTCATCAAGGTGCTCACCGGCGTCTACGACACCGACGAGGGCACGATCACCCTCGGCGGTGAGTTGGTGTCCTTCAGCGGGCCGATGCAGGCGACGGCCGCCGGGGTGAGCACCGTCTACCAGGAGGTCAACCTCTGCACCAACCTCTCGGTGGCGGAGAACATCTTCATCGGGCGTGAGCCCCGCCTGTTCGGCGCCGTCCGCTGGGGCGAGGTCCGCCGCCGCGCCCGCGCGCTGCTGAGCCGCCTCGACCTCGATCTCGACGTCAGCGCGCCGCTGGGCTCGTACTCTCTGGCCATCCAGCAGATGGTCGCGATCGCCCGCGCGATCGACATCCAGGCCCGGGTGCTCATCCTGGACGAGCCGACGTCCAGCCTCGACGCCGGTGAGGTCGCGCAGTTGTTCCGCATCATGCGGCAGCTCCGCGACGAGGGCATCGCGATCCTGTTCGTGACGCACTTCCTCGACCAGGTCTACGAGATCGCCGACCGCATCACGGTGCTGCGCAACGGCGGGCTCGTCGGCGAGTACCCGACCGCCGAACTGCCCCAACTCGGCCTCGTCGAGAAGATGATCGGCAAGGAACTCGACGTCCTCGAGGGGATCGAGGAGCACTCCCGGCGCGACCTGGCCGCGATCGAGGAGGGCACCCCGCTGGTGGCGGTGTCGAAACTCGGCCGGGCGGGCGCGGTCGAGCCGTTCAGCCTGACCATCCACGCCGGTGAGGTGGTGGGCCTCGCCGGCCTGCTGGGCTCGGGGCGTACCGAGGTGGCGCGGCTGTTCTTCGGCGCCGACCGGGCCGACGGTGGGCAGGTCGCCATCGACGGCACGGCGAGCAGCCTGCGTACCCCCGCGCAGGCCATCGACCAGGGCGTCGGGTTCTGCTCGGAGAACCGCCGGGCCGAGGGCATCGTCCCCGACCTGTCGGTCCGCGAGAACATGATCCTCGCCATGCAGGCCGCCCGGGGCTGGCTGCGGCCCATCCCGCGCCGCCGTCAGGACGAGTTGGTCGACAAGTACGTCAAGGCGCTCAACATCCGTCCGGCGGACCCGGAGGTCCCGGTCCGCAACCTCTCCGGCGGCAACCAGCAGAAGGTGCTGCTGGCCCGCTGGCTGATCACCGAACCGCGGCTGTTGATCCTGGACGAGCCGACCCGCGGTATCGACATCGGCGCGAAGACCGAGATCCAGCGGCTCGTGGCGCAGCTGTCCGACGGCGGAATGGCGGTGCTGTTCATCTCGGCCGAGCTGGAGGAGGTGCTGCGCCTCAGCCACAAGGTGGCGGTCATGCGGGACCGGCAGATGGTCGCGCAGCTCGCCAACAACGAGGACCTCGACGCGGAGCGCATCATGCAGACGATCGCGAGTGGATCCCACCGGGAGGAGGCGGACCGATGAACGAGACGAAGGGCCGCTATCGGACGATCGTCGGTCACCGGCTGTTCTGGCCGGTCGCCGTACTGGTCGTCATGCTCGCGGCGAACACCATCTACCGGCCCGGGTTCCTGTCCATCGAACTCAAGGACGGGCACCTGTACGGCACGCCGATCGACATCCTGCGGCTGAGCGCGCCACTGATCCTCGTGGCGCTGGGCATGACGCTTGTCATCTCGACCGGAGGCATCGACCTGTCGGTCGGCTCCCTCTGCGCGATCAGCGGCGCGGTCGCCTGCATGTACATCAGCAAGCAGTCCGACCAGAACAGCCTCGCGGTGGTGCTGACCGCTCTCGCCATGGCGTTCGGGATCTCGCTGGTGCTCGGCGCCTGGAACGGGGTGCTGGTGGCGGTGATCGGGATCCAGCCGATCATCGCCACGCTGATCCTGATGGTGGCCGGTCGTGGCCTCGCCCAGCTCATCACCCAGGGGCAGATCATCACCATCAACTCGGGGCCGTTCCGGGCGATCGGGTTGGGCCACCTGCTGACCCTGCCGCTGGCCATCTTCATCGCGCTCGCCGCCGCCCTGCTGGTCGCCGCGTTCACCCGTCGTACCGCGCTCGGCATGATCGTCGAGTCGGTGGGTGGCAACGCCGAGGCGAGCCGACTGGCGGGCATCCGGTCCAACCGGGTCATCTTCCTGGTGTACGTGCTCAGCGCCGCCTGCGCGGCGATCGCCGGCTTCATGATGACGGCGAACGTGTCCAGCGCCGACGGCAACGCGGTCGGCCTCTGGGTGGAGCTGGACGCCATCCTCGCGGTCGTCATCGGTGGTACGTCCCTGGCCGGTGGCCGGTTCTACCTCAGCGGCACCATTCTCGGCGCGCTGATCATCCAGACCCTGACCACCACGGTGTACGCCATGAACATCTCACCGCAGACGTCGCTGCTGTTCAAAGCGGTGGTCGTCATCGCCGTCTGCCTCATCCAGGCGCCGGCCTTCCGCGCCCGGTTCAGCCGGCGCAGGAAGAGCGTCCCGCCGCCGCGCCCCGTCGCCGACAAGCCGAAGGAGCAGGTGCCGGCATGACCACCGGATCGCTCACCGTCCCCCGCCGGACCCGGTTCCGGCTGCCCCGGCGGCAGGTGCCGGTGCTGGCCACGCTCGCCCTGCTGCTGGTCATGTACGGCATCGGCGTGTCCCAGTACACGGCGTTCTCGAACGTGCAGGTCATCTTCAACGTCTTCATCGACAACGGCTTCCTGCTCGTCGTCGCGGTGGGCATGACCTTCGTGATCCTCACCGGTGGCATCGACCTGTCGGTCGGGTCCGTCGTGGCCATGACGGCGATGGTGTCGGCGTCGCTGTTGGAGAAGGGCCTGCCGGCGGCGCTCGTGCTCGTCATCGCGCTGCTCATCGGGCCGACGCTCGGCCTGTTGATGGGCTGCGTCATCCACTTCTTCGACATCCAGCCGTTCATCGTCACGCTCGCCGGGATGTTCTTCGCCCGGGGCATGTGCACGTTCATCTCGGACTCGTCCATCCCGATCACGGACGGTTTCTGGACCAGGATGTCGCAGGAGCGGATCGGTGACCCCCGGGGCAACTTCGTCTCGATCAGCGTGCTGATCGCCTTCGCCGTGGTGCTCGTCGCCGCGTACGTGCTGGCGTACACCCGCCTGGGGCGCAACGTGTACGCGATCGGCGGCAACCCGCAGTCGGCGCTGCTGATGGGCCTGCCGCTGGGGCGTACCCGGATCGCCGTCTACACGATCAGCGGGCTCTGCTCCGCGATCGGTGGGATCCTGCTGTCGTTCTACACCCTCTCCGGCGCGCCGCTGATCGCCGTCGGCATGGAGCTGGACGTCATCGCCGCCGTCGTCATCGGTGGCACGGTGCTCACCGGCGGCTCGGGTTACATTTTCGGCACCGTGCTCGGCGTGCTGGTCCTGGGTGTGATCCAGACCCTCATCACGTTCGACGGCAGCCTCAACTCCTGGTGGACCAAGATCGTGATTGGCGGCCTGCTCTTCGCGTTCATCCTCCTGCAGCGACTCATCGGAATCCGTTACAAGTGACCGCCCCTCTCGCGGAAGGCAACCCCATGGCACCACACCCCGAACCCGAGATCTGGTTCCTCACCGGCAGCCAAGGCATGTACGGCGAGGAGACGCTCCGGCAGGTCGCCGAGCAGTCCCGCCAGATCGCGGCCACGCTCGACGACTCGCCGCAGATTCCCGCCCGGGTGGTCTGGAAGCCCGTCCTGACCAACAGCGGTGAGATCCTGCAGGTCTGCCGGGAGGCCGCCGCCCAGGGCGCGATCGGGGTCATCGCCTGGATGCACACGTTCTCGCCGGCGAAGATGTGGATCGCCGGACTGGACGCGTTGCAGACGCCGCTGCTGCACCTGCACACCCAGTCGAACGTCCTGCTGCCGTGGGACGACATCGACATGGACTTCATGAACCTGAACCAGGCGGCGCACGGCGACCGCGAGTTCGGGTACATCCAGACCCGGCTCGGTGTGGCCCGCAAGACCGTCGCGGGTCACGTCAGCGACCCGCGGGTGACCGCCCGGGTCGGCGCCTGGGCCCGCGCGGCGACCGGCTGGTCGGCGATGCGGTCGCTGCGCCTCGCCCGCTTCGGCGACAACATGCGCGACGTCGCGGTGACCGAGGGCGACAAGGTCGAGGCGGAGCTGCGCTTCGGGGTGTCGGTCAACACCTACGGCGTCAACGACCTGGTCGAGGTGGTCGGCCAGGTCGCCGACGCCGACGTGGACGAGCTGGTCAAGGAGTACGGCGACACCTACCGCGTGGGCGCCGAGCTGCTTCCCGGTGGTGAGCGGCACGACTCGCTGCGCTACGCCGCCCGCCTGGAGTTGGGTATGCGTGCCTTCCTGGAGGCCGGTGGGTTCCGGGCGTTCACCACGAACTTCGAGGACCTCGGCGGCCTGCGTCAGCTCCCCGGCATCGCCGTGCAGCGGCTGATGGCGGACGGCTACGGCTTCGGCGGCGAGGGCGACTGGAAGACGTCGGTCCTCGTGCACACCGTCAAGGCGATGTCGGTGGGGGTCCCGGGCGGTACGTCGTTCATGGAGGACTACACCTACGACCTCACGCCGGGCCAGGAGCTGGTGCTCGGCGCGCACATGCTCGAGGTCTGCCCGACCATCGCGTCCGACGTGCCCAACGTCGAGATCCACCCGCTGAGCATCGGTGGGCGCGAGGACCCGGTACGGCTGGTGTTCGACGCCGCGCCCGGTCCCGCGGTGGTGCTGGGGCTGGCCGACATGGGGGAGCGGTTCCGGCTCGTGGCCAACGAGATCGACGTCGTGTCGCCGCCGCAGCCGCTGCGCCGGCTGCCGGTCGCCCGCGCCGTCTGGCGGCCGCGACCGGACCTGCCGGTCTCCGCCGAGTCCTGGATCACCGCCGGCGCCCCGCACCACACGGTGCTGTCGCAGGCGGTGGGCGCCGAGGAGCTGCACGACCTGGCCGAGATGAGCCGGACCGAGCTCGTCGTCATCGACGCCGAGACCACCACGCGCCGCTTCGCCGACGAGATCCGCTGGAACCAGGCCTACTACCGGCTGGCCCGGGGCTTCTGACCTGCGTCGAAGCCGTGCGCCCGCCGCCGAGCGGGACGCGACGGCCCAGACCGTGAAACGGGTGGTCCATCCCTGCCTGCGGGCCGGGGTGGGCCACCCGTTCGTGTCTGCGCCCGGGCTCTGTCGCGCGCACCAGCAGGCCCGCGAGCCGGTTGTGTTACGCCTTGACTAAGAGCATGTTATCGCTCACAGTCTATAGTCAACGTGGTCGATGTCGTCGCCTGGTCCGGCCGTGCGCGCGTCCTAACCCCTCGTCATCGGCATCGTGCTGCCGAGGCGCACGGGGCGCGCTGTTAGCGATCACATGGCCGGGCGTGGTCAGCTCGGTGCCCCGCCCGGTGCCGCGGACGCCGGCCCAGACCGCACGGTTCGCGTCAGCAGAGGAGGATCATGCTTTCCATCGGTCGGGTTCCCCGGGGTGCGCCACGCCGGCGCAACTGGCTGTCGAGATTGGCCGTCGCCGCGACGGCCCTGGTGGTCGGTGGCGCGGCCGTGGCGGTGGCCGCGGCACCCGCGTCGGCGGCCACGGTCGACACGAGCGCGTGGTACGTGCTGGTGAACCGCAACAGTGGCAAGGCGTTGGATGTCTACAACCTGGCCACGAACGACGGTGCGCGGATCACGCAGTGGACGCGTAACAACGGTAACCAGCAGCAGTGGCAGTTCGTGGACTCGGGCGGTGGTTACTATCGGGTCAAGTCGCGGTTGTCGGGCAAGGTGTTGGACGTGTCCGGCCGGTCGACCGCCAATGGTGGGGCGATCGTGCAGTGGTCCGACAACGGTGGGACCAACCAGCAGTTCCGCCTCGCCGACTCCGACGGCGGTTATGTGCGGTTGATCAACCGCAACAGCAACAAGGTCATGGAGGTGCAGGGCGCCTCGACGGCCGACGGTGGCAACATCGTGCAGTACGACGACTGGAACGGCACCAACCAGCAGTGGCAGTTCGTCCGTGTCGACGGCGGGGGCAACCCGACCACGCCGCCACCGACCACGCCACCCCCCACCACGCCGCCCCCGTCGAACGGCACGTTCTCGAACCCGGCCATCTGGCAGGACTTCGCCGACGTCGACATCATCCGGGTGGACAACGTCTACTACCTGACGTCGTCCACCATGCACTACTCGCCAGGCGCTCCGGTGCTGCGCTCGTACGACCTGGTGAACTGGGAGTACGCCGGGCACGCCGTGCCCCGGCTCGACTTCGGCTCGAAGTACGACATGAGCGGTGGCAACGCGTACGTCGACGGGATCTGGGCATCGACGTTGAACTACCGGCCGAGCAACCGGACCTACTACTGGGCCGGGTGCATCGACTTCGCGCAGACGCACATCTACACCGCGTCGGCCGTCGACGGGACCTGGAGCAAGCACACCACCATCCCCAACTGCTACTACGACGCCGGCATGCTGATCGACGACAACGACACCATGTACGTGGCGTACGGCAACACCACGATCAGCGTCGCGCAGCTCTCCGCCGACGGGAAGTCCCAGGTACGCGCCCAGCAGGTGTACCAGACCCCGTCGAGCATCGGCACGCTGGAGGGCGCCCGGTTCTACAAGCGCAACGGGGCCTACTACATCTGGCTCACCCGGCCGGCCAACGGCCAGTACGTGCTGAAGTCGACCAACGGACCGTTCGGCCCGTACGAGCAGCGTCAGGTGCTGCTCAACCTGCCCGGTCCCATCTCGGGCGGCGGCGTGCCGCACCAGGGTGGTCTCGTGCAGACCCAGAACGGCGACTGGTACTACATGTCGTTCGTCGACGCGTACCCCGGTGGTCGGATGCCGGCCCTGGCGCCGATCACCTGGACCAGCGACGGCTGGCCGGTGCTGCAGACCGTCAACGGCGCCTGGGGCAGCACCTACCCGAAGCCGAACCTGCCCGCTCCGCCGCGTGCGGTGAAGCCGCTGACCGGCACCGACACGTTCGCCGGCACCACTCTCGGTCCGCAGTGGGAGTGGAACCACAACCCGGACAACAGCCGGTGGTCGGTCAACAACGGGCTGACCCTGCAGACCGCCACGGTGACCGGGGACCTGTACGCGGCGCGGAACACGCTGACCCACCGCATCCAGGGCCCCACCTCCACCGCCACCATCGAACTGGACTACTCCACGATGCGCGACGGTGACCGCACCGGCCTGGCGGTGCTGCGCAACTCGTCCGCCTGGATCGGCATCAAACGGGACAACGGGTCGACCCGGCTGGTGATGCAGAACGGTCTCACGATGGACGGCAACTGGAACACCACCAGCACCGGCAGCGAGGCGGCGAGCACCGCCATCTCCGGTGGTCGGATCTGGTTGCGCGCCAACGCCGACATCAGACCGGGCTCGGGCCGGCAGGCACGCTTCTCGTACAGCACGGACGGCGTGAACTTCACGTCGTTCGGCAACGCCCTGACGCTGGCGAACAACTGGCAGTTCTTCATGGGCTACCGGTTCGCCATCTTCAACCACGCCACCCAGTCGCTCGGCGGCGCGGTAACCGTCCGCCGATTCGACCTGACCACACCGTGACGACGGTCACACAGGCAGTTATCTGACCGCGTCGCGACCGCACCACCCGCGCCGCCGGTCAGACCCGCCGCCGCCCTGTTCCCCGCTCTGTCCAGGAGCGTGGAGCGGGGCGGCGGCCCGTTGTGTGCCGCCTCCGTCGGCGGGCGACGGCGTGGGTGGCGAGCGGGCCGCGAGGGCCACCCGGCACGCGTCGTGTCGTTCGTGCTCAGCGGTGCCGTGTTCGATGGAATGGCTGGCGTAGACTGTCGGCGATCCAGCGCTGGTCACCTGCGATTCAGCACCGGCGTGGTGGCTGAGCGAGGGGGATCGGGCCGGGCCGCTCCAGTCAACGTCGACGGGCCGCGGGTCGGGTTGAAGGCGGGGGGAGTGAAATGGCCGTCCACGGTCCCGCGATGACAGATGTCGCTCGTCTGGCCGGTGTCTCCCACCAGACCGTGTCGCGGGTGCTCAACGGGCACCCCAACGTGCGTGAGCAGACCCGGCTGCGGGTACGGGCGGCGATCGCCGAACTCGGCTACCGCCCGAACGGCGCCGCGCGCGCCCTGGTGACCGGCCGGTCCCAGGTCATCGGTGTGGTGGCCCAGAACACGACCCTCTACGGTCCGGCGTCGCTGTTGGCCGCGCTGGAGCAGACCGCCGCGGCGGAGGGCTTCGCCGTCAGCGTCGGCAGCGTGCGCGACCTGGACCACCGGTCCATCTCGGCCGCCGTCGAGCGGCACCTGGCGCACCGGGTCGCCGGCATCGTGGTCATCGCTCCGGTCGAGTCGGCCGGCGAGGCGTTGGAGCGCCTGCCCAAGGACGTTCCACTGGTGACGGTCGACGGCGACCCGCACCGACCGGTGCCGTTGGTGACGGTCGACCAGGTGGCGGGCGCGCGGGCGGTGACACAGCATCTCCTCGACGCCGGCCACCGCACGGTGTGGCACGTGTCCGGGCCGTCCGACTGGTTCGACAGCGCCGGTCGTATCGAGGGCTGGCGGGAGGCGCTGCTGGCCGCGGGGGTCGAGCCGCCGCCCCTGATGCACGGGGACTGGTCGGCGGCGTCGGGCTACCGGTGCGGGCAGATGCTCGCCCGGATGCCGGAGGTCACCGCCATCTTCACGGCCAACGACCACCTCGCCCTGGGTGTGCTGCGGGCGCTGCACGAGTTCGGGCGCAAGGTGCCGGCCGAGATCAGCGTCGTGGGTTTCGACGACGTGCCGGAAGCGGCGTACTTCATTCCGCCGTTGACCACCGTACGACCGGACTTCGACGCGGTGGCGCGGGCGAGCCTGCAGATGTTGCTGACCCAGATCGAGTCGGGCAACGGCGGGGGAGCGCTGCGCCAGACCATCGCGCCGACCCTGGTCGCCCGGGACAGCGTCGCCCCGCCGGGGCGCTGACCCGCGATGCCTCCGACCTGCGGCATTCGATCAACCGTCGGTAGGGGTTGCGCGAGGTCGTGCGGGTGGGGAAGTCTCCGTTACGAGACCGTGACACCGGTATTTCGGATCAAGTGTTGACGTGCCCTATGTGAGCGCTAACACTACCCGAAAGATGACACAGGTGGCCCCGGCGGTCGGCGGGGGAATCGGGAGAGGAGACGCCCGTGAGCAGGAAATTCCTGGTTGCTCTCGGTAGCGCGGCGCTGGCGCTGAGCCTGGCGGCGTGCAGTGGTGGAGGTGCCGGCAGCGGCGGCGACACCAGCGACAAGAAGCCGGGGGACCTGACGATCGGCGTCGCGATGCCGACGCAGACCTCGGAGCGGTGGATCGCCGACGGCAACGCGGTGAAGTCGAAGCTGGAGTCCAAGGGTTACAAGGTCGACCTGCAGTACGCGGGCGACGACATCCCGACCCAGTCGCAGCAGGTCGACCAGATGATCACCCAGGGCGCGGACGTCCTGATCATCGCGGCCATCGACGGCACGGCCCTCAGCGGTCAGCTTCAGGCCGCCGCCGACGCGAAGATCCCGGTCATCTCGTACGACCGGCTCATCCGCGGCAGCAAGAACGTCGACTTCTACGTCAGCTTCGACAACTACAAGGTCGGCGTGGCGCAGGCCACCGCCCTCCTGGTCGGGCTCGGCCTGCAGAACAAGGACGGCTCGAAGGGCACGGCCAAGGGCCCGTTCAACATCGAGCTGTTCGCCGGCTCGCTCGACGACAACAACACGCAGTACTTCTTCGGCGGCGCGATGGACACCCTCAAGCCGTTCCTGGACGCGGGCACGCTGAAGGTGAAGTCGAAGCAGACCACCAAGGAGCAGGTGGCCACCCTGCGCTGGCAGCAGGAGACCGCGCAGAAGCGGATGGAGGACCTGCTCACCTCCAGCTACAACGACGGCTCGGTCGTCGACGGGGTCCTGTCGCCGTACGACGGCATCTCCCGGGGCATCATCACCGCCCTGCAGAACGCGGGCTACAGCGCCACCGGCAAGAAGAAGCTGCCCGTGGTGACCGGCCAGGACGCCGAGATCGCCTCGATCAAGCTGATCAACGACGGCGTGCAGAACTCGACCGTCTTCAAGGACACCCGCCTGCTGGCCGACCAGGCCGCGAACGCCGCCGAGGCGTTCCTGCAGGACAAGACCCCGCAGGCCAACGACACCGAGACGTACAACAACGGCGTCAAGGTCGTCCCGTCGTACCTGCTGCCGATCGCGACCGTCTACAAGGACGACATCAAGGCGACGCTGATCGACTCCGGCTACTGGACGGCGGAAGAGGTCGCCGCCGGTCAGGCCAAGAAGTAGGTCACCTCGTCGGGCTCGGCGGGTGACCGCCGAGCCCGACGCCGTGATCGAGCAACGTCCAGACCGACAGAGGACAGTGACCATGGACGACACCATCCTCGAGATGCGTCGTATCACGAAGACCTTCCCCGGAGTGACCGCGCTGGAGGACGTCAACCTCGCGGTACGTCGGGGAGAGATCCACGCCATCTGCGGCGAGAACGGCGCCGGCAAGTCCACCCTGATGAAGGTGCTCTCCGGCGTCCACCCGAGCGGCTCGTACGACGGCGAGATCCTCTTCGACGGCAAGCCGATGCAGTTCCGGGGCATCCGGGACAGCGAGGCCAATGGCATCGTCATCATCCACCAGGAACTCGCCCTGGTGCCCTACCTGTCGATCGCCGAGAACCTCTTCCTGGGCAACGAGCGGCGGGGCCGTACCGGCCTGATCGACTGGAACAAGGCCAACGCGGAGGCGGCGGAGCTGCTGGCGTCCGTGGGGCTGCACGAGAACCCAATGACGCCGGTCATCCAGCTCGGTGTGGGCAAGCAGCAACTCGTGGAGATCGCCAAGGCGCTGTCCAAGAAGGTGCGCCTGCTCATCCTGGACGAGCCGACGGCCGCCCTCAACGACGTCGACTCGGCACACCTGCTCGGCCTGCTCCGGCAGCTCAAGGAGCAGGGCATCACCTGCATCATGATCTCGCACAAGCTCAACGAGATCACCGCGATCGCCGACTCGACCACCGTCATCCGGGACGGTCGCACGGTGGAGACCCTGGACATGCGCGCCGACGACGTCAGCCAGCAGCGCATCATCCGGGGCATGGTCGGCCGCGACATCGAGAGCTTCTACCCCGACCGCGAATCGTCCCCCGGCGAGGAGGTGCTGCGGATCGAGGACTGGTCGGTGCGGCACCCGACCCAGGAGCGGATGGTCGTCGAGGACGTCAACCTGTCGGTGCGCGCCGGTGAGGTGGTCGGCATCGCAGGGCTGATGGGCGCCGGCCGGACCGAGTTGGCGATGAGTGTCTTCGGCCGCTCCTACGGCCGCGACATCAAGGGCAAGCTCTTCATGCACGGCCGGGAGGTCACCGCCCGTACCGTCGCGGAGGCCATCGACAACGGCATCGCGTACGTCACCGAGGACCGCAAGCGGTACGGCCTCAATCTCATCGACGACGTCCGGCGCAACGTCTCCGCCGCCGCCCTGGACCGGCTGGCCCGGTACGGCTGGGTGAACGGCAACGAGGAGATCAAGGTCGCCGAGACGAGTCGGCGGGACATGAACATCAAGACCACGAGCGTGATGGCCGTGGTCGGCAAGCTCTCCGGCGGCAACCAGCAGAAGGTCGTGCTGTCGAAGTGGCTCTTCACCGACCCGGACGTGCTGATCCTCGACGAGCCGACGCGCGGTATCGACGTCGGCGCCAGGTTCGAGATCTACACGATCATCAACCGGCTGGTGGCGGCCGGCAAGGCGGTGATCGTCATCTCCTCCGAGCTGCCGGAGCTGCTCGGGATGTGTGACCGCATCTACACCCTCGCCGCGGGCCGGATCACCGGTGAGAAGCCGGTGGGCGAGGCGACCCAGGAGAGCCTCATGGAGCTGATGACAAAGGACAAGGAGCTCGTCGGATGACCAGCATCAAAACCCCTTCGACGGAGCGCCCGACACCGTCGGATCCCGCGCCGGCCGCCGCTCTGCACACGGGGACGAGCGACCTGCGGGCCCTGGTGCTGAACAACCTCCGGCAGAGCGGCATCTACGTCGCCCTGGTCGTCATCGTGGCGCTCTTCGCGGTCCTGACCGACGGGGTGTCGCTGAGCCCCGGCAACATCACCAACATCGTGCTGCAGTACTCGTACATCCTGGTCCTCGCGATCGGCATGGTCATCCTGATCATCGGTGGGCACATCGACCTGTCGGTGGGGTCGGTGGTCGCGCTGACCGGCGCGGTGTCCGCCGTGCTGGTGATCCAGCAGGGGCACCCGTGGTGGCTGGGCGTCCTCGCGGCGCTGGCCGTCGGCATCGCGGTCGGCGCGTGGCACGGCTTCTGGGTGGCGTACGCCGGCATCCCGGCGTTCATCGTGACCCTGGCCGGCATGCTGCTGTTCCGGGGTCTCACCCTGCGGGTGCTCGACAACATCTCGCTGTCGCCGTTCCCGGGCGAGTACCAGAAGGTCGCGGCCGGCTTCCTCAACGGCCTGCTCGGTGGTCAGGGCTTCGACGCCTTCACGCTGCTGATCGGCGCGATCGCCGTGGCCGGGTACGCGGTGAGCGGTTTCCGCACCCGCCTGGCGCGGATCCGCTACCAGCAGCCGGTCGAGTCGTTCCCGCTGTTCGTGGCCCGGGTCGTCCTGGTGGGCGCGGTCATCATGTACTTCGCCTGGCAGCTGGCGCACGCCCGGGGCCTGCCGATCGTGCTGATCATCCTGGCGGTGCTGGTGCTGGTCTACGGACTGCTCACCCGGCGGACGGTCTTCGGCCGTCAGGTGTACGCGATCGGCGGCAACCTCTCGGCGGCGGCGTTGTCGGGCGTGAAGGTGCGCACCGTCAACTTCTGGATGTTCGTCAACATGGGCTTCCTCGCGGCCGTGGCCGGCGTCATCTACTCGTCGCGGTCCAACGGCGCGCAGCCCGCCGCCGGCAACATGTTCGAGCTGGACGCGATCGCGGCGGCCTTCATCGGTGGCGCGGCGGTCACCGGCGGCGTGGGTACCGTGGTCGGCGCGATGGTCGGTGGTCTGATCATGGCGGTGATGAGCAACGGTATGCAGCTGATGGGCGTCGACCAGTCGACGCAGTCGGTGGTGAAGGGGCTCGTCCTGCTCGTCGCCGTCGCGTTCGACGTCTACAACAAGCGCCGGGCGGCCGGCACCCGCTGACCCCCTGGACGACACGTACGCGTGCCCCTGCCCGATCAACGGGCGGGGGCGCGCGTCGTTGGCGAGTGATGCGGGTGGATGGCCCTCTGGTTGTCGGCCTTGTCGGGGTGGGTCGACCCTTGTGTGGTGGGTTGCTGTCGAGCTGCCCCAGATATGGGCCGCGCGTCTGTCCGCGCCGCGATCAGATGCCTGGACGGTCCCGGCATGAGACCCACCAGCCGGCACCCGTGCTGTGCCCCACATCTGGGGCAGCTCGACAGCGAGCGCATCAGGTAATTCCCGCCCGCCCGCCGGGCCACGCCGGGATCCCGCTGCACCACCCTGGTGCAACGGGATCAGAGCGTCAGTGGCAGGTGCCGGTGCCGCTGTCGGCGTAGGTCTGGCCGGCGACCGGCACGAACTGCCAGTCGTAGCTGCCGGAGTGCAGGGTGAACTTCAGGACCCCCCACGCGGAGCTGTTGCGCGCCTCGCTGTTGGGCTGCACGGTGCCGAAGCCGTAGTGGTCCGCGCCGCCCATGCCGGCGACGAAGCTGCGCAGTCCCCGGCCGGCGTCGTAGCTGCCGGACGGGTTCATCGGGCCGAACCGCTCGTACACGTGGTTGTGGCCCCACACCACGACGTCGGCGTTGTAGTCGTAGAGCGCCTGGTACAGCGGGCGCGTCGAGGTGGACGGCGCGTGGTCGGAGCTGGACGTGAACAGCGGGTGGTGCCAGTACGCGATCGTGCACGGCTTGGTGCTGGCCGCCAGGTCGGCGCGCAGCCACTGCTCCTGGGCGGAGCCGGCCGACATGCTGATGTTCGAGTTCAGCGACACGACGTGCCAGTTGCCGAGGTCGTAGGAGTAGTAGCCCCGGCCGCTCGGGCCGGCGTTCGTACCGAAGTAGTTGTAGTAGCCGGTGGCCCCCGACGTGTTGTAGTCGTGGTTGCCCGGCGACGGGCGGGTACGGCTCTTGTGCCGGCCCCAGGTGGGCTCGTAGTAGCTGGCGAACTGCGCCGCGGTGCCGCTGTCGTAGACGTTGTCGCCGGTGGTGAAGACGGTGCCGGAGATGCCGTCGAGCAGCGCGGCGGTGGCCGTGTCGCCGGAGCCGGAGGTGGCGATGTCGCCGGCGCCGACGAGGACCGGGTCGCCGGAGGGTGGCGTCGTGGTCCCGGTCGTGACGACCAGTTGCGGGGCGTCGGCTCCGCTCTCGCGGGTGTCGTAGTAGGCGCCGTCGCCGCTGGTCGAGGTGGCGCCGAAGCTGTACGTGCCGTTGCCGGTGACCGCGGAGGTCACGTCGATCTCGTACCAGGTGTTGCCGGCGACCGCGCCGAGCGTCCCCAGGGTGGCCCCGTCGAGAGCCGGCTGGTTGTTCCAGGTGGTGCCGGTCTCCGACCAGGTGGTGCTGGACATCCTGCGGAACGTGCCACCGGCGTCGCTGCCGCTGTTGCCGCTGATCGTGCGCAACCGCAGCTTGGCGCTGGTCACCGTGCCGCTGACGCCGCTCACGGTGAAGCGCAGGAACATCCGCCGGGTGGGCGAGTTGTCGACCACGATCTGCGTGGAGGTGCCGTAGTTGGTGGCTGCCGTGTCGTTCTGGACGTAGGTGTCGGCGACCGGCGTGAACGTCACGCTCGCCGCGGCGGCCGTGCCCGAACCGGTCAGGACGACGGCGGCGGTGGCGGCGACGAGCACCGCCACCGTCCCGACCGTCACCGGCGGGCGGGCGAATCGAATGTCCATCCAGGACCCCTTCGTTACGGGTGCAGAGCGCAAGGACCGTAGGAAGCTCGATGAACCGACGTGCTGCCGTCAGGTGAACAGTACGCTCAAACAGCGAAACATCTCGATGTTCGCGTGATGTTCACGCACCGCACGCCCGCCCGCTGCCCGCACTCTCTTGTGGTCCGTCGGGCCGGGTCGTCACGATGGCTGACCGTCGCCCACCGATGCACAGGAGATGCGCGTGTACCTGTCGACCGTCTCCCGCCCGGTCACCGACCCACCCGGGCCGCGACGTCGCCGCCTCGCCCTGGTCAGCGGCAACGTGGTCGCGCTCGGCACGGTCAGCCTGATCACCGACGTCTCGGCCGAGATGGTGGCCGCCGTCCTGCCGCTCTACCTGGTGTTGGGCCTGCAACTGAGCCCGGTGGCCTTCGGTGTGCTCGACGGAGTCCACACCGGCGCGACCGCGCTGCTGCGGGTCGTCGGCGGCTTCGTCGCCGACCGGTTCCGTCGGCGCAAACTCATCGCCGGCGTCGGCTACGCGCTCTCCGCGGTGGCCAAGCTCGGCCTGCTGCTCGCCGGCCGATCGGTCCCCGCCATCGGCGCCGTCATCGCCGTCGACCGGCTCGGCAAGGGCGTCCGCAGCGCGCCCCGGGACGCGCTGATCACGCTCTCCACCCCGCCCGAGGCACTGGGTCGGGCGTTCGGGGTGCACCGGGCCATGGACAGCGTCGGCGCGTTCCTCGGGCCGCTGGCCGCGTTCGCCGTCCTGCTGGCCGTCGGGCAGTCGTACGACGCGGTGTTCGTCACCAGCTTCTGCGTCGCCGCTCTGGCGGTCGTCGTACTCGTGCTCTTTGTCCGGGAGCGCCCGAGTGGCGCGCCGGCGGACGCGCCGGACGAGCCCCGGGTCTCCGTCGGCGAGGCGTGGGGCCTGCTGCGCAGCCGACCGGCCCGTCGGCTGCTGCTGGCCGCCACGATGCTCGGCCTGGCCACCATCGGCGACGGCTTCGTCTACCTGGTGCTGCAACGCCGCGAGGATCTAAGTCTGCGGTGGTTCCCGCTGCTGGCGGTGGGCACCAGCCTCGCGTACCTGCTGCTCGCCGCCCCGCTCGGCGTGCTCGCCGACCGGATCGGGCGGCTGCCGGTGGTGGTGGGCGGCTACCTCGCCCTCGGCGCGACCTACCTGCTGCTGTCCGGACCGCTGCACGGCTGGCCGGCGCTCGCGTTGACGCTGGCGCTCTACGGTGCGTTCTACGCGGCCACCGACGGCGTGCTCATCGCCCTCGCCGGGCCGGTGCTGCCACCCCGGCTGCGGACCACCGGGATCGCGCTGGTGCAGACCGGGCAGGCGCTCGCGTACCTCGTCTCCTCGGTCCTGTTCGGTCTCGCCTGGCAGGCCTGGGGACCGCAGACGGCGGTCCGGGCGGCGGCGGTGGCCGTCGCCGGTGTCCTGGTCGTCACCCTGCTCCTGCTGGCTTCCCCGTCCCGTCTGTTCCCCCGGAGGGTGTCCCCGTGACCGCGATGTCGACCCGGGCCAAGCTCGGTGTGCTGGCCGCCTCGGCGGTGCTGCTGGCCGGCGGGGCCGTGGGCTACGCGGCCATCGCCGCCGAGCCGCCCCGGACCCCGCCACCGGCCGCCGCCGCCGGGGACCAGGCGGTCACCCTGACGCCGGGCCCGCGCCTCCTGGCCATCACCGACCGGTACGTCTCCAGCGTCGCCACCGCCGACCCCGACGGGCCGCGTACCGTCTCGGGTCTGGAGTGCCTGCGGGTGTACGCGGCGGCCGGCACCGGCGTCTGCCTGCGGCCTGCGACCGCGTGGTCGTACCAGGTGGTAGTGCTCGACGCGGCGCTGCGCCAGAAGCGGACGCTGAGCGTGCCGGGCCTGCCCAACCGGGCCCGGGTCTCGGCGTCGGGCCGGATGGTCTCCTGGACGACGTTCGTCGGCGGCGACTCCTACACGGCGAGCGGCTTCTCCACCCGCACCGGCATCCTCGACACCGTCACCGGGGCCACCGTCCCGTCGCTGGAGGGGTTCGCCGTCACGCGGGACGGCCGCGCCTACCGCAACCCGGACGTCAACTACTGGGGCGTCACCTTCACCGCCGACGACAACCGGTTCTACGCGACGATGTCGACCGGCGGGAAGCGCTACCTGGTACGCGGCGACGTGGCCGCCCGGACCGTCGAGACGCTGCGGGAGAACGTCGAGTGCCCGTCGCTGTCGCCCGACGGCACCCGGATCGCGTTCAAACAGGCCATCGAC
This sequence comes from Micromonospora sp. WMMD729, assembly GCF_049315225.1. NCBI lineage: Bacteria > Bacillati > Actinomycetota > Actinomycetes > Micromonosporales > Micromonosporaceae > Micromonospora > Micromonospora sp. WMMD729. The sequence goes on from NZ_CP186059.1 coordinate 1,847,071, forward strand.
GCCGACCCGACGAAGGGTTGGCGGCTGTCGGTCCTCGACCTGACCTCGGGGCGGATCACCGCGACCGCCGAGACCGCCAGCGTGGACGACCAGGCGGCCTGGCTCGACGACGCGACGCTGGCCTACACGCTGCGCCAGAGTGACGGCCGGCCGGACGTCTTCGGCGTCCCCGCCGACGGCTCCGGTACGCCGAAACTGCTGATCCCCGGCGCCGAGTCGCCGGCACCGCTGACCTGACGACCCGGCCGCCGGGCGCGACACCTGACGGCCTTGCCGCGGTCAACGTCCCGTCACGTCGGCTTCCGCGCCGCAGCCTTCGCCGTTCATCGACGGCCTCGAAGGTATGGACCATGACAAGGCTCAGCCGTCGCATTTTCGTCCTCAGTGGACTCGCCGCCGCCGGCGTCGCGGCAACCCCCTGGCAGAGTGCCCGCGCCGCGGTGCCGTACCCCTTCAAACTCGGTGTGGCGTCGGGTGATCCGGCACCCGACAGCGTGGTCCTGTGGACCCGGCTGGCACCCTCACCGCTCAACGCCGACGGGCAGGGCGGCATGGCCGACGCCGACGTGACGGTCGAGTGGCAGGTGTCCACGACCGACCGCTTCTCGTCGTTGGTCGCCTCCGGCTCGGTGGTCGCCCGGTACGCCGACGCCCACTCGGTGCACGTCGTAGCGGGTGGTCTGGCCGCCGACTCCGACTACTACTACCGTTTCCGGGCCCAGGGGCAGATCTCCCCGGTGGGGCGTACCCGGACCGCGCCGGCCCCCGGCACGTTCGGCCGCGACCTGGTGATGGCGTTCGCCTCCTGCGCCCACTACGAGGCCGGCTACTACACGGCGTACCGGCGGATGGCCGAGGAGAACCCGGGGCTGATCCTGCACCTGGGCGACTACATCTACGAGGGTGGCGTCAACACCTCGGCGGTACGCCAGCATGTGGGCGCGGAGATCGTGTCGCTGGCCGACTACCGCCGCCGGTACGCCCTCTACAAGTCCGACCCGGACCTGCAGGCGGCGCACGCGGCGGCGCCCTGGCTGGTGGTGCCGGACGACCACGAGGTGGAGAACAACTACGCGAACATGGTCCGCGCCGACAGCAGCCCCACGCTGACCGCCGCCCAGTGGACCGCCCGGCGTACCGCCGCCTATCGCGCCTACTACGAGAACATGCCGTTGCGCCCCGCCTCCGCGCCGAGCGGGAACAGCATCCCGCTCTACCGCCGCATCCGGTGGGGGCAGCTCGCCACCTTCCACATGCTCGACACCCGGCAGTTCCGCGACGACCAGGCGTGCGGCGACGGCTGGAAGGTCTGCGCGGACGCCGACCTGGCCTCCCGGTCCCTGACCGGCGCGACCCAGGAGGCGTGGCTCCTCGACGGGCTGACCCAGCACTACGGCACCTGGGACATCCTCGGCCAGCAGGTCTTCTTCGCCCGCCAGTTCGAGGCGAGCGGGGCGGCGAACATGGACGCCTGGGACGGCTACCGGGCATCCCGCAGCCGCATCCAGACCGGCTGGCAGCAACGCGGTGTGCGCAACCCGCTCGTCCTCACCGGGGACGTGCACAAGTCGTGGGCCAACGAGCTGAAGGCCGACTACGCCAACCCGTCGTCGGCCACCATCGGCACGGAGCTGGTCTGCACCTCGATCACGTCGACGGGCAACGGCACCGGCAGCACGACCATCCCGAACGCGGCCACCAACCCGCACCTGAAGTTCTACTCCGACCGGCGCGGCTACGTCCGTACCACGATCAGCCGCAGCCAGGTCCGCGCGGACTTCCGCGCGGTGAACACGGTGACCGAGCACGGCGCGGCGGCGTCGACGGTGCGCTCGTTCGTCATCCTCGACGGCCAGCCCGGCCTGCAGGCCGGGTAGAAGGAGCACACGATGACCGCACTCACGACTCTGCTCGCCGTGTCCCTGCTGGCGCCGACCGCGCCGGCACCCGCTCCGACGGCCATGACCGCCGACGCGGTCACCTGGACCACCGCCAACAGCGTGGCCACCGGCGACCAGGACCTGCCCGCCGTCGCCATGAACCGTGCCGGTCAGGTCGCGGTGGCCTGGGAGGACGACCGGGACAGCACCGCCCCGGAGGACGACACCCACAGCGAGATCTACGTACGCCTGTTCCGCGACGGCACGCCCGGCTACGAGCTGAAGCTCTCCGGCGGCGGCACCACCGGGGCCGCCTGGCGGCACATCAGTCCCGACGTGGGGCTCGACGACCGGGGCAACGCCGTGGTGGTCTGGGCCGCCGACGGTGACGGCAACGGCGTCTACAACATCCAGTACCGGGTGATCTCCCCAGCCGGCGCGATCCTCGGCTCCGGACAGGCCAACGCCAGCGACGCCGGCCAGCAGATCTGGCCGAAGGTGGGCATCGACCCGGACGGCGCGCCCACCAGCGCCGCCGTCGGCTTCACCGTCGTCTGGGAGGACGTGCAGGGGACCGCGCCGGCCACCGTCAGGGCCGCCGGCTTCACCGCGCCCACCACCAAGGGGTACGAGGTGACGGCCTCGCAGACGACCGGCTCGCACCACCGCCCCGATGTGGCGGTGTCCGCCTCCGGCGAGGCGCTGGTGGTGTGGGACGAGGACGCCGACGCGAACGGCTCGTACAACATCGGGCTGACCCGGCTGGCCCGGTCGAACGGCGCGGTGGTGCTGTCCCGGCGGACGGCCAACGCGCAGAGCGGCGGCCAGCAGCGGCGGGCGTCGGTCGCGGCGACCTACTCCGGCGACTACGCCGTCGGCTGGGAGTCGGACCACACCGGCACCAAGGGCGTCTGGGCGCGCTCGTTCACCGCGGCCGGCACCGCGCGCCACGACGAGGTGCAGGTGTCCACCGGTACCGGGGCGGTCGCTCCCGGTGTGGGCATCGACGACGAGGACAACGTCGTGGTGGGCTGGTCGGTGCCCGGCGCCAACCCGGACGTCTGGGCGCGCGGCCTCAACCCGGACGGCAGCACCACGGGCCGGCTGGCGGCGCAGGCGCTGAGCCAGACCACGACGGGTCGGCAGGAACACCTGGCCGTCGCCGCGTCGCCGTGGGGCGAGGTGAGCCTCTGTTACACCGACGACAACGACGGCAACGGTTTCGACCAGGTGCTCCTCGGGCTCGGGGCGACGAACTCCAGTTGGTTGATGACCGCCGAGGAACTGCGCCAGCGCAAGGCGCGGGCGGCCGTCAGGACCCGCTGAGCCGGGCGTCATCGGCAGGACGGTCGGGTTCGGTGAAGTCGCGGTGTCCCGCTACCGGGGACACCGCGACTTCCATGAAACCGAGTGGATCACGCCGTGGCCGATGCGCCAAAGAGCAGATCGAGGTGGGCGTCCAGGGCGGCGAGGGCCTGCTCGGCGGTGTACTGCCCACCGAGCAGGTGCACGCCCAACCCCTCCATCAGCGCCAGCAGACCCCGCGCGTCGACCTCCCCACGCCCGGCGGGCAGGACGCTGGTGACGAACGCGGTGAGCTGCGCGGTGCCCTCGTGCAGGCCGGTCGCGGCGCTCGGGCGTACCGCCGTGTAGGCGAGGAACGCGAGCGCCACCCGACCGTCGTCGCGGGTGTGCGCGTCGAGCGGCAGCAGAGCGGCGATCATCGTGCGCAGCAGCAGCCGGGGGGAGGGGTCCGCGCCGAGTCGCGCCACCGCCTCGGTGACCCGTAGCTGGCTGCGTTCGCGGACCACGCTCAACGCGAACGCCATCATCTCGTCCTTGGTCCGAAAATAGTGCTGGACCATCCCGGCGGACACGCCCGCCTCGGTGGCGACGTGACGGAGGCTGACGGCTTCCAGGCCCTGGTCCGCGGCGACCCGCATCAACGCGTCCGCGATGAGGGTGCGTCGCTGCTGGTGATCGACCTTCTTGGGCATGGCTTCGATCGTTTCACAGTGGGTGGCCGGGAGCCGCCGTCGCGGGCGTGCCCCGGGCGCTGCGCAGCAGGCCGTCAGGGTCGTCGGCGTACAGCCGCAGCTCGTCCATCGGCGCGGAACGACCCCGGGGCAGGTCGAAGGTCGTCGGCCGACGCAGCACGACGTCGATGCTCGTCTGGCTGCCGACCGAGATGTGCAGAACCTGGCGGTCACCCTCGGGCTCGACCTGCACGGTCCTGCTCGACGGTAGGGAACGGTGGCGCTTGCGCAGTGCGGCGACGTCCGCCCACGGGATCCAGATGTCGATGCCGGAGCTGTTGCGCACCCGCAGCCCGGTGTCGGCGACGACGTGCGGGTGGATGGTCATGCTCGCCCAGAGGCCGACCATCCAGAGCAGACCCCAGATGCCGAGGCCGAGCACGATCCAGCGGGCCGGCCGCCAGGGGACCACGTTGGTGACGATCAGATCGAAGATCGGGATCTCGATGGCCGACAGGGCGATGAAGATCCCGAGGATCGGCTTGACCACGCCGAGGTAGCCGAACGGTTCGTCGCCCGGACCCAGCGGCAAGGGACGGCGACGCGCCCACCGGTAGAGGCTGCGCCACATCGCGGCCTCGCTCACGGCCGCCCGGCGCAGCAGCGGTCCCACGGTCGCCCTGGTCGGCGTCCTCGTCCCGGTCATCGTCCTCATCCTCGAACAGGGGTGGTGGTCAGTGAACGGTCACGACGCCCGCGCCACCGTCGACGGTGACGAGCTGGCCCGTGGTGATCGTGCGGGTGGCGTCCGGTACGCAGATGACGGCCGGAATGCCGTACTCCCGCGCCACCGTGGGGCCGTGCGCCATGATCGCGCCGGTCTCGGTGACCAGGGCGGCGGCGGTGAGGAACAGGGGGGTCCAGCCGGGGTCCGTGGTCGCGGCGACCAGGACGTCGCCGGGCTCGACGTGCGCGGTGGCCGGGTCGTGCACGACCCGGGCCGGGCCGGTGACCCGGCCTGCGGACGCCCCCACGCCGGCGAGGGTCCCGTCGCCGCCGGACGTCCGGGGCAGGACGGTCTCCACGTCGGTGCCGTCGGACAGCAGCGCCACCGGCACCGACCGGCGACGCAGCTCGCGGCGGTGCACGGCCCGCCGGGACGCGACCAGCTCGCGCTGGTCGACACCCTGGTGTACGGCGACACGCACCTCGTCGAGGGTCAGGAACATGATGTCGTCGTGCTGGTCCAGCAGCCCGGCGTCGGTCAGCTCGGCCCCGATCAGCAGCAACTGTCGACGGGTCTCCCGCAGCGGGTACAGCCCGGCGAACTTGCCGGCCTCGCGCAGGCCGGCCAACGCACGGGCGCGGCGCAGCAGGAACCCGGCGATCATCGCGCGTACCGGCCGCCGTCGGCGGGCCCGCGCGGTGAGCTCCCGCAACGCCGTCTCCGCCGTCGCGGCGGCACGGTGGAAGCGCTGGTCGGGGCCCTGCTCCGGGTCGGTGACCCGGAGATAGTTGGCGAGCGCGGCGAAGACCGGTGTGGGGTCCTCGGCCCAGCGCGGCACCCCGAGGTCGACCTCGGCCACGCCCCGATGACCGTACGCGTCGAGGAAGCCGGCCATACCGATGTCGGGCAGTTCGCCGCGCAGGTGGCGGCTGGCCAGCTCGCCCGGTGGGGTGTCGAGCAGCAGGTGCCGGTGCGCACCGACGCCCTGGGCGAGCCGCCACAGCGCGAGGTCCATCTCGATGGTGACGTTGTGTGGCATCCCGCCGAGCACGGCGTGCATCTCGTCCGGGCCGGCGACGCCCTTGAGCAGCGCGGCCGGCAGCGCGGCGGCGAGCATGCCGGCGACGATCGGCCACATGATGGCGTCGCTGTGGTCGGTGTCGCCGCGCGCCTCGACGTGGCGCAGCCGCTCGACGGCGGTCCGTAGGTCGTCGGGGGCCACCGAGCGGGCGCGGAGCTGCTCGATCGCCGCGAACATCCGGATGCGTGCCGCGTCCGGGCGGGCCAGGGCGCGCACGATGCCCACCACCGCCCGGCCGGCGGTGCGCAGGGACGCCGCCTGCCGTGCCGCGCCGCGCCCGGCGCCGGTCGGGGCGAACCGTGGGTCGGCCAGGACGTGCTGCATGACCGCCTGTGCCCGAGGGCCGAAGTCGACGGCCATGAGCTTGACCAGTCGTCGCCGCGACGACCTGCTCCGGGCCAGGTCGGTCAGGTCGCCGTAGAGGCGGCCACCGATGTCGACGATCTCCACCCGGACACCGAGCGCCGCGAGCATCGCGGTGATCTGCGCCCGTAGGGTCGCCATGCCCATCGGGGTGACCGGTCGCAGCATGCCCTGGACGTGCCCGAACTCCACGAAGACGCGGGGGAGGGGCTTGCCGGTGGCCGGTGGCAGGGGGAACAGACTGGTGATCGGGCGCGACTGCAGCAACCACAGCACGTCGTCCGGGTCGATCGCCCACTCGACGTCCTGCGGGCAGCCGAAGTGCCCGGCCAGCCGTTCGCCGGCGGCCCGCAGGAGATCCAGGTGCGCGGACGTCAGGCATCCGGTCTGGTCGCCCGCCACGCCGTCGAGGACGTAGTGGTCCACGGCGCTCGCGCCGTCCACGACGGCGGTGCCGAGTCCCGGTGCGGCGTCGACCACCATCTCGTCGCGGCGGCCGGTCAGTGGGTTGGCGGTGCAGAGCACCCCGGCCACCGCGGGCGTGACCATGCGTTGCACGACGACGCCCATCGCCACCCCGTGCTGGTCGATGCCGTGGGCGTCGCGGTAGACGGTCGCGCGGTCGCTGTGCAGCGACTCCCAGCACTTCTCGACGGCGGCGATCAGCTCGGCCGTGCCGGTGACGCCCAGGACCGTGTCCTGCTGCCCGGCGAAGCTGGCGTCCGGCAGGTCCTCGGCCGTGGCGCTGGAGCGGACCGCCACCGGGCCGCCCCCGAGCCGCTGGTACGCCGCGATGATCTCCGCTGCCGGCACTACCCCGCGCCGGTAGGCCTCGGTGGTGACGCAGAACCCGTCGGGGACGCGTTCGTCGTGCCGGATCAGCGCGCCCAGCCCGGCTGCCTTCCCGCCGACCAGGTCGCCCATGTCGGCGGTCACCTCGGACAACGCGAGCACGTACACGGCGACCCCCAGTTGCAATACGACTGCATCGCGTCGACCGTAGCGCCTTGACGATGCAACTGCAATGTGAAAGTGGTGGGGATTGCCGACGTCTGCCATGCTCGGACCGGTGACGACCGGCCGCCCCACCAGAGCCCGCACCCACCGCCGCCCCCGCCGCCGTACCCTCGTCGTGCTGCTCGCGCTCGTCGCGGTGGCGGCCGTCGCCGGCGTCGCCGTGGTGGCCGTGCCGATGCTGCGACCGGCGGGTCCACGCCCGCTCTTCCAGATGCCCGTCGCCTGCGGGGAGACCTGGCAACTGAGCACCTATCCCGGCCACGACGACTACGACGTCGACTTCTTCCCCGTCGAGGGCGAGTCGTGGGGGCGTCCCGTCCTGGCCTCCTACGGCGGCACGGTCACGGTGGCCGGCATCAACGGGTCGCTGGGTGGGCGTACCCCGGAGAACCCGGAGGGTCCGCGCGGACGCGGCGGTGGCTACTGGGTGAAGATCGACCACGGCGGCAAGTGGGAGACGCAGTACCTGCACCTGCTCGAACCGCCGCTGGTCCGGGTGGGTCAGAAGGTCGCCCAGGGTGAACAGATCGGTCGGCTCGGCAGCACCGGCAACTCGGGGGCGCCGCACCTGCACTACGAGCAGCGCCGAGGGTGGGACAAGGTGGAGACCCACTTCGACGGCACGCCGTCGGGCATCACGACCGACGAGCGCGAACAGATCCTCCGCCGGGTGAGCAACAACTGCCCGGCCGTCTCCTGAGGACGGCGGTTTGCCCGCCGCCGCTCGGGGCACTGAATCGGGTGACCGCGTAGACGCAAGGGGAGGAGCTGACGATGACCAAGGGTGACGTCGACACCTACCAGGAGAACGGGCAGTGGAAGAACCGCCCGGAGGGCAACGACCGCGCCAGCACCACGCACGACACCAAGGCCGACGCGCAGGCGCAGGGCCGCGAGATGGCGGCCGACCGGGGCGTCGAGCACGTGATCAAGAAGCAGGACGGCACGATCGGGGAGAAGAACACGTACCCGCGCAGCCGCGACCCGCGCGACATCGCGGGCTGATCACCTGCCTGTCTCCGGGCCGGCTCTCTCGGTGTGACCGAGAGAGCCGGCCCGTCTCGTGCGGCTCCCGCCGATTCCGACTAGCCAGAGCGAATGCGAGCTTTGGGAGTTAAAGTCCTTTTTGGGACTGGAGTGACGGCGGGGGTGAGCATGGCGTTTCGGAGGCGGTCTCATCCGACGAGCACCGCAGCTCTGATGGTCGTCGTGACCCTGGGAGCCCTGACGCTCGCACCACTGCCGGCGCTGGCGGTCGGGTCCGTCCTGTTCGACCAGCCCTTCCACAACAACACCGCGAACGGCATCGGCCCGGTGGCGGTGCCGGGCGTGCCCGCCGCCGGCGCGACGAACGCCGCCTGCCTGAGCGCGGCGGGCAACTCCACCACGGGCCCGCTGCTGAGCTGCACCACCTCCACCGACCCGCAGGGCGCGGGCAAGCTGCGCCTCACCCCCGCCACGATCAACCGGCAGGGTGGTGTGTTCGGTGCGGTGAGTGTGCCCACCTCGCAGGGGTTGCACCTCACCTTCAACACCTACCAGTACGGCGGCTCCAACCCGGGCGCGGACGGCCTCGCCTTCGCGCTGGCCGCCGTCGACCCCGCCAACCCGCGATCCCCGGCGACCCTGGGCCAGTCCGGCGGCTCGCTGGGCTACTCGGCGGCGTTCAACGGCGTGTCGGCGGGCCTGTCCAACGGCTACCTGGGCATCGGGTTGGACGTCTTCGGCAACTTCAGCAGCAGCACGTACCAGGGCACCGGCTGCACGAACCCGCCGTACATCTCCACCACGGGGGGACGCGTTCCCGGGCAGGTCGTGGTCCGTGGCCCGGGCCGCAACGGCGTCGGCTACTGCGCGATCAACAGCACCGCCGGCAGCACCTCGGCTCCCGCCCTGGCGCTGCGGGCCAGCACCCGGGCGGCGTCCGTGGTGCCGGTCGAGGTCGTCATCAACACCACCGCCTCCCCGTACACCACCGACACCGGGATCACCACTCCCGCCGGGCAGTACCGGATCCGCTTCACCCCGGTCGGCGGTTCCGCGCAGACGCTCCAGGGCGCGCTCCCGGTGGTGTCGCCGAGCCTGTATCCGTCGCCGACCTGGCTGAACGCCGACGGTTACCCCCGGCAACTCGCCTTCGGGTGGGTGGGCTCGACCGGCTCGGTCACCGACTTCCACGAGATCGACGAAGCCCGGGCGGTCAGCTTCAACCAGGTGCCGGACCTCAACGTGTCGCAGACCAGCGCGGTCGGCCCCAGCCCGCAACCGGGTGACCCCGTCACCTACTCGATCACCGCGGGGGTCGACGCCGGCGCCACCGAGACCTCACCCATCTCCGTCACCCAGACCGTCCCGGCCGGCGTCACGCCGCGCGGCGCGTTCGGCACCGGCTGGGTCTGCGGCACGCCATCGGGCCAGACCATCACCTGCACCAACAGCAACGGCCCCTTCCCCGGCGGGACCTTCCTGCCACCGATCACGGTCGTGGCCACCGTCACCGCGACCGGGGTGACGCCGGCCCTGATCCAGACGGCCACGGTGGCGACCTCCTCGTCGGTCGACGCGAACCCGGGCTACTCCGGCATCGCCACCGGGGTCGCTCCGGCCACCGCGCCCGCCGGTGTGACCGTCACCCCGGCGCAGAGTTCGATCGCCGGGGGCATCGCCGTCACCGTCGGCGGAAGCAACCTCACCGGAGCGACCGCGATCACCATCGGTACGACCGCCGAACAGCAGGCCGGCACGTCGGTGCTCCTGCTACCGTGCACCTCCGGCCCGGCGGCCGGCTGCTTCACCGTCAACCCCGACGGCACCCTCGGCATCTCCTCAATGCCCGCCCGGCCCAGCGCGGCGACCGTCACGGTCAGCGTCGTCACCCGGGGCGCCGCCGGGTCTGCCACCTACGTCTACGCGTCCGCGCCCGCCACGCCGGCCGCGCCCACCGCCGTCGCGGGCGTCACCAGCGCCACCGTGAGCTGGACCGCGCCGGCGAACAACGGCAGTCCGATCACGACCTACCTGGTCACCCCGATCCGGGACGGCGTCGTCCAACCGACCCTCTCCTTCGACGCCTCCACCACCAGCCGCACACTGACCGGGCTGACCGCCGGCTCCTCGTACACCTTCCGGGTCGCGGCGGTGAACGCGTACGGCACCAGCGCGGCCAGCCCCGCCTCGGCGGCGGTGGTCCCGTACACCCTGCCGAGCGCGCCGGCGATCAGCTCGGCCACCGCAGGGACGACCGCCGCCAGGCTGAGCTGGACGGCCCCGGCCAACGGAGGCTCGCCGATCACCGGTTACACGGTGACCCCCTACCTCAACGGAGTGGCGCAGACCCCGCAGACCTTCGTCGGCACGGCCACGACCCAGGTCGTCACCGGGCTGACCGCCGGTGCCACCTACACCTTCCGGGTGGCCGCCAGCAACGCTGCCGGGACCGGTCCGCAGTCGGACCCCTCCACGGCGGTGACGGTCAACCCGCTGCCGACGCTGACCTTCGCGCCCCCGCCACCGGGCAAGGCGTACGTGCCGTACCAGTACCAGTTGACGGTGACCGGCGGCACGAGCCCCTTCGCGTGGTCGGTCAGCGCCGGAACCCTGCCTCCCGGCCTGAGCCTCAACCCGGCCACCGGTCTGCTCTCCGGCACCCCCACGACAGCCGGGACGTTCTCCTTCACCGTCCGGGTGACCGACTCGTTCGACAAGTCCGACACCCGTGGCGTCGAACTGGTCATCAACCCGCTCGGCGGACTCTCCATCAGTGTGCCGGCGATCTCCGCGCTCGGAACCGTCACCTCCCAGGCGACTGGCGTCACGGGCCAACTCGGCGCGGTGACCGTGACCGACGACCGTGGCCCCGTCTCGGGCCAGTGGGTCAGCGTCGTCTCGGCCACCAGCTTCACGACGGGCTCCGGCACGCCGGCCGAGACGATTCCGAACAGCAGCATCACGTACGCCTCCGGGCCGGCCCTCACGACCACCGGCGTCGGAACGTTCCTACCGCAGCCCGGCGCGGTGCTGGACGGCCCGCGTACCGCCGCCGCCTGGTCCGGCCAGAGCGGCGGCCCGAACTCCGCCACCTGGAACCCGACGCTGGTGGTGACGTTCCCGACCGCGAAGGTCGCCGGCGACTACGTGGCGGTCGTGACGCACTCGGTCGCCTAGGGCCAGTTCTTATGAAACAGACCCTAGGCCGGCACCACGTACGGGAAGGTGTCGGCGCGGGCGGCCTTCGTGACCTCCGGGGTGAGGCCCGACGTGGTCCCCGTGTTGAGGACCAGGGAGAACATCACCTCGGGCGCGTTGTCGGCCATGGTGCGGCCGTTGCGGACCGCGAAGCCGTAGTTCGCGGCCGTGCCCACCGTGTACGACAGCACGTCGGGGTAGAGCGCCCGGGCGACGCTCCAGCCGTACGCCTGCGGGTCCGGCGCGGTGCCGTTCGCCGCGACGACCCCGGCCACGGCCTTGGCGATCTCCTCCCCGTCCTCGGGCAGGTCCTGGCGGGGGTGCCGGAAGTTCGCCGGGTCGGAGAAGTCGGTGTCGTGCGGCCAGAACACGGGCCACATCATGGGGTGGCCGGCCCGGTTGATCTGCCGCCATCCGCCCGCGTCGGTGGCCAGCAGGGTTCGGCACCAGACGCCGATCTCGGTGCCCGGACGCAGCATCGGCTCGTCGTGGGAGACCTCCAGGACGATCGACTCGACGGTGGTGCCGGCGAAACTGTTCGTGGCCTGGTCGGCCCGCCACGCCGCGCGGTCCACCTTCGCCCCGTTCTTGACCGCGCCGTTGATGGTGGCGAGTTCGCCGAGGTCGACGTAGAACGGGTCCGTGATCCGGCCCGCCCAGATCCGCACGCGCTGGCCGGTCGTCACCTCGCCGGTCCGGCCCTCGGCGATGGGGGTGCCCATGGCGGCGTCGTCGCGGGCGTCGGCGCCGGTGAGCTCGTACAGCTGGAGGGTCTGCCGGGCGTCGCCGTCCGGCTCGCCGAAGGCGAAGCGGTAGGTCAGCTCCTCGGCGTCCGCCCCGTTGAAATGGATCTTGAACTCGTAGCGGGCCTCGGCGTGGAAGCCGCGCTTGATGTCGGCCCGGGTCACCGAGCTGTTGACGTCCATGACGAACACCGTCGCCCCGTCGCCGTCGAAGACGTACAGGTCGTCGATGTAGAGCTGACCTCCCTGGGCGGCGAGGGGGGTGTCGAGGTGGTGCGACATGGGCTCACTCCCGTGATGACTATATCCGGACTAAACCGAACATAGCGGTCGCGGCAGGGTCGCCCGACCGAATCGCGTTCGGGCACCCCTGGGCACGCGAAGGGGCCGCCCGATGCTGCGCTCGGACGGCCCCTTCGCTCCTGCCGGTCTGGTCGTTCGCTCTGGTCGCTCTGGTCGCTCTGGTCGTTCGCTCAGGTCGCTCCGGTCAGAAGCGGGACCACTTCTGGTTGGCCGCGCCGAGGCAGTCCCACAGGTGCAGCTTGCCGCCGTTGTTGGGGTTCGCCTCCCGTACGTCGACGCACTTGTTGGCATTGAGGTTGACCAGGTCGCCCGCGCCGTTGAGCGTGAAGCGCTGGGCCGGATTGCCGTTGCAGCTGACCAGGTTGACCTCGGTGCCGTTGGCCGTGCCGGCCCAGGCCGGGTCCATGCACTTGCCCATCGCCCGGACGGTCCCGTCGGAGGCGAAGGTCCACGCCTGCGCCGCGGTCGTGTTGCAGTCCCAGATCTGCAGCTTGGCGCCCTCGACCGGGTTGGCGCTCGGGATGTCGATGCAGCGCCCGCTCTGCGCTCCCCGGATTCGGGTGGTGCCGGGCGTCGGGTTGCCGCCGTCCGAGGTGTAGCTCGACACTCGGACGTAGTCGACCAGCATCTGCTGCGGGAACTGCGTGGAGCCGTCCGGGTAGCCGGGCCAGTTCCCGCCGACCGCCACGTTGAGGATCATGAAGAACGGGTGGTCGAACACCCACCGGTTGCCGCCGAGGCGGGCCGGGTCGACCCGGTGGTACTGCACCCCGTCCAGGTACCAGGTGATCGCGCCCGGCTCCCAGTCCACCCGGTAGTCGTGGAAGCCGTCCGCGAGCGGGCCGCCGATGGTGCGGCTGCCGGTGATGCCGCCACTGCCGGAGTAGCCGGGGCCGTGCACGGTGCCGTAGACGGTGTTGGGCTCCCGGCCGATGTTCTCCATGACGTCGATCTCGCCGGCGTCGGGCCACCCGCCGCCGGTGCCGAGCATCCAGAACGCCGGCCAGATGCCCTGGCCGCGTGGGATCTTGATGCGGGCCTCGAAGCGACCGTACGTCTGGGTGAAGGTTGCCGCCGTCAGCAGCCGGGCGGAGGTGTACTCGCAGCGGCCGTAGTGGCACTGGTAGTTGGCCGGGTTCTCCCGGCGGGCCGTGATGACGAGGTTGCCCTGACCGTCGTGCACGGCGTTGCTGGTGCTGTTCGTGTAGTACTGCCGTTCGTTGTTGCCCCAGCCGCCACCGCCGATGTCGAAGCGCCACTTGTTCGCGTCGACGGGCGTGCCGGCCGGGGCGTTGAACTCGTCCTGCCAGGTGATCGGCCCAATGGCGGCCTCGGCGCGGTCGGACTGACCCGGGAGGGTGAGGGAGGCGAGGGTGGTGACGAGGGCGACCGCCGCGAGGAGGAGGGGGCGGCTGCGGGAGGTGGCGCGGGCTGTGAACACGGGAGGCTCCTCGGCGAGGTGGGTAGTGGAGGTGGCGCGTCGGAGGCGGCGCGGCGGCGAAGCGCTGAGAGCGCTCTCCAAGCGAAGCATGTCGATATGATGCCCTTTCTGTCAAGAGTGTTTCCAATGCCGCGACGGTCCGTTACCGCCCGATCGCATCCCTCGACAGCGGTCGAATCGACACTTCCTATTGCCGTGGAGCGTCCACCCGGGACAGGATGACGAGGTCCGCAGGAAACCTCCCCGTAACCTGCGTGCTGCTGGTCTCTGTCACAAGGAAGTGGGAGTCAGTCATGAGCGACGCGTCGACGGCGCTGGGTGTGCGCCTCTACCCGGACCTGGTCGAGCGGGGTGGCCTGGCCCCCGCGCTCATCGAGACCGCGGCCCGCCACCGGCTCGACATCGGCCGCGTGACCGCGCCCGAGCAGGGGCGCGCCCGGTTCACCTGCGCCGAGCTGCACTCCGAGCAGGGCGTGGTCTGCGTCGGGCTGGGCTCGCAGGCCCGATACTTCATGATCGACGTCCGGTCCGCGGGCGAGGTGCTGGCGCGCGGCGACTGCATGGACCTGCTCCAGGTCGGCCAGGTGGCCGCGGCCTGGCGGGAAGGGGCCACGCTCGCCGAGCTGACCGCCCGCTTCGGGTTCATGGAGGAGATCAAGCACCGCCCGGCCTCGGTGACCCCGGTCAGCTAGGGCCCCTCTCAGCACCGTAGCCGGGGCGGCAGCGGCGGTCCGGGGTCGCCGTCCCGGTCCAGGTAGGACGACTCCACGAAGTCGACGAAGCGTTCCGCGTCGGCGGCCGTGGAGGCCAGCCCGAACGACACCCGGACCGCGCCGCCGGTCGGCAGCGCCAGCGCGTCGAGGTACTCGTCGATCGTGCCGATCCGGTCGAGCAGACCTCGCCGCAGCGTCTGCCGGGTGATCCCGAACGCGCCCTCGCCGGCGCCCGGATTGCAGAAGCACCCGGTACGCAGCGAGAAGCCGGCCGTGGCGGCCTGCCGGGCGACGAGCCGCTCGTCGACCGGCGCGCCGTCCGGGCGCAGCACGTTGAACGTCACGGTCCCGCCCCGGCCCGTGCCCGTGGCCGGCCCGTACACCCGTACCAGCGGTTGGCCGGTGCGGTGCCGCAGCGCGGTCAGGCGGTCCAGCAACCACGCGGTGAGCAGGCCGACCCGGGTGTGCACGAGGTCCACACCGATCGAGTCGAGCCACCGCAGCCCGAACTCCACGTCCGGGATGCTCAGGAAGTTGAGCGTGCCGTCCTCGAAGGCCGACTCGTCGTCCATCGAGCGGTGCCAGTCACCCTGCACGCTGACCGCGCGGATGGTGCCCCCGGCGAACCACGGACGGCGCAGCCGGGCCAGCGCGTCCCGACGCGCCAGCAGCGCGCCGACGCCGGTCGGGTAGCCGAAGAGCTTGTACCAGCTCAGACAGACGAAGTCGGGTCGGACGGCGCGCAGGTCCAACCGGTTCGTGGCGGCGAACGCGGCGGCGTCCAGCAGCACGTCGTAGCCGTACCGATGGGCCAGCTCGACCCACTCGAGGGGATGGTGCACGCCGGAGAAGTTGCTCTGCGCCGGGTACGCGAACAGCCCACGACCGGTCCGACCCTCGCTGCCGGCGTCGAGCACCGAGACCAGATCGGCCTCGGCGACCCGCAACTCCGGGCCACTCAGCGGCACGTACCGCACCGGCGCGTCGGCCGCCCGGGCGTACTCGCGGATGCCGTTGACCGAGTTGTGGTTGTCCCAGGTCAGCGCGAAGGGTGCGGCCGGACCGAAGGGGTACGCCTCGCCGACCAGCCGACAGGCGCCGCTGGCGTTGGGGGTGAAGACCACCGCGTACTCGGCCGGGTCGGCGTGGAAGAAGTCGAGCACCGCCCGGCGGGCCGATTCCACCAGTGAGCCGGCCGCCGCGCTGGTGGGGCTCTCCGAGTGCGGGTTGCCGTACGGGCCCGCGAGCAGCCGGTCGTGGTGCGCCCGCACCTGGGCGCGGGCGGTCACCCCGGCGCCGGCGTAGTCGAGGTAGACGTGGCCGTCTCGGTCCAGGTGCGGGTACTCGGTGGCCCGCAACTCGTCGATCCGGGCGGTGTCGGCGTACCCGGGCAGGTCGGTCGGCGACAGGGGAGAGCCCTGCTCAGGACGCACGGCGGGCCTCCCGCCGTACCAGCACCGCCCAGGTCGCGACGAGGGCGAGCAGCACGAACCCGCCGAGCACCAGCCAGTCGATCCAGACCGGCCGGGAGAAGCTGTCGCCGTACGTCTGCAACAGCGGCGGGCCGAGTGGTGAGCCGCCGTCGCGCCACAGCCGTTCCACCCCGGCGCTGTGCCCCAACCCCTCGAACGCCCACCTGTTCGACATCGCGTAGCTGAGCCACCGGCCGCCGTCCGCCATCGCCGGCACGGGCAGGATCGCGCCGACGAACAGCACCTGCGGGAAGCACAACATCGGCAGCATGAGGGTCGCCTGGGCCGCGTCCGAGACGGCCGCGGAGCAGAGCAGACCGAGCGCCAGCGCGGCGGTCGAGGAGAGCAGCAGGGTCGTGTACAGGGCCGCGAAGTCGCCACCGCCGACCGGCGGTAGTCGGTTCATGCCGCGCAGCACCCCGAGCAGGGCAAGGTCCACCAGGGCGAGCAGCGGCAGCAGCACCGCGACCTTCGCCAGCAGGTACGGCAGCAGCCGAAGGCCGCCAGGCGTTCCCGGCGCAGGATCGGCAGCTCCGTGCAGATCTGGAGCAGCCCGTAGGTCAAACCGAAGAAGAAGCCGCCGAAGGCGATCCAGAACAGGATCATCACGGTGACGGTCGGGCTCGGGCTCGCCGGGTCGAACGCGCCGGGGCGGAACAGCAGCGCGAACATCCCCAGCACCATCAGCGGTGAGCCGAGCAGGATCGCCAGCGTCAGCCGGTTGCGGACGACGATCTCCGCGTTGCGTGCGGTGAGGACCCACCACTGGCGCAGTCGGCCGACGCGTCGGGGCGCGGGTGCGGTGATGTCGCCGTCGTCGGAGGTACGGGGCGGCAGTTCGGCCCCGCGTTGCTCGGCGAAGCGATCGGGCCACTCGTCGGCGTGCGTCGCCTCGTCGAGCCGGAGGTGCACCTCGACGAGGGACCGCAGGCCGAAGAACTCCCGGGCGGCGGCCGGGGTGCCGGTGAACGCCAGACGGCCCTGACCGGTCAGCACGACGACCTGGTCGCAATGGTCCACGTCGGTGACCTGGTGGGTGGTCAGCACGACAGTGGCTCCCGTGTCGGCGAGGCCGCGGAGCACCCGGAGCAACTCCACGGCGGTCGTCGGGTCCAAACCGGAGGTGGGTTCGTCGAGGAAGAAGACGCCGGGTCGGGTGAGCAACTCGACGGCGATGCTGGCGCGCTTGCGTTCACCACCACTGAGCAGGCCCACCGGCGTGGCGGCCCGATCGGTGAGTCGCAGCTCGGCGAGCACCTCCGCGACCCGGTCACCGATCTCGGCCGGCCCGGTGGTGGCGGGCAGGCGCAGCCGGGCGGCGTACCGCAGGGTGTGAGCCAGGGGCAGCTCGCGGTGGATGATGTCGTCCTGCGGTACGACGCCGACGGCGCCCGCCGCGGCGGTGCCGGCGTACGTCACGGTGCCCGCCGTCGGTCGCTTCGTCCCGGCGAGGATCTCCAGCAGGGTGGTCTTACCGGCGCCGCTGGCGCCGATGATCGCCACCAGCTCGCCAGGCATGACGTTCAGCGAGATGTCGGACAGAATCTGCCGATCGCCCCGGACGCTCTGGCCCAGCCCTCGGGCGGCGATGCCGACACCGGCGCGTGGGGGAGAGGTGGTCCGCTCGGTCGTCATGTCGAATGCTCGATCCGGTGGGGGAGTGGCCGCCTGAACATCGTGCCCCGCCGATGTTACTGAGCGGCCGCGCAGCGCGCCCGGAGTGGACGGTCAGCGACGGTCGTCCGTTCAGCCGGTGCTGGTCCGCTCCTGCGCCGGCACCTGGAGGAGGTCCAGGCAGTTGCGCCACAGCGTCTCCAGCTGGGTCGGATCGTTGAGCAACTTCGCGAGCAGGACCCGCCCCTCGATCTGGGCGACGATCGATCGGGCGGCCTCCCGGCTGTCGACCGACGAGCCCGCCAGCCCGCGCTCCTTCGCCTCGGCGACGACCTGCTCGATGAGGCTGATCTGCTCCTCGAAGATCTCCTGGAGCCGAGTGCGGATCTCCTCCGCCTGGTTGCTGAGTTCGAGGGCGAGATTGCCGAACAGGCAGCCGGCGACCACGCCGGCCTTCTGCTGTCCGGCGCGCTGGACCTCCTCGGTGGCCTCGAACAGGTCCCGGAGTCGCTGTAGTGGGTCGCGCTCGCTGCCGAGCAACTGCTCCCACTGGCGGCGCTGGGTGGCCCAGTGTTCGTCGATGACGGTGCGGGCGAGCGCCTGCTTGGACTCGAAGAAGTAGTAGAAGCTGCCCTTCGGCACGCCGGCCACCGCGCAGATCTCGGCCACGCCCAGCGCCGTGTAACCGCGCTGCTCGATCAGCGCGGCGGCCGCGTCGAGGATCTTGTTCTTCGCGTCACTGGTTCGCCCCATGCCTCGACGATACACGACCGGTCGGCTAGCTTTTAGTAGACCAGTCGTCTAGTGAAGGTGGTCTTCTCATGAACAGCAGTCAGGGTCAGAAGGTCGTTGTCATCACCGGCGCCTCCCAGGGCATCGGGGCCGGCCTCGTGGACGCCTACCGCAAGCTCGGGTACGGCGTCGTGGCGACCTCGCGCTCGATCGACGCGTCCACCGACCCGGAGATCGTCACGGTCCGGGGCGACATCGCCGAGGCCGACACCGCGGAGCGGGTGGTTCGTGCCGCTCTGGACCGGTTCGGGCGGATCGACACCCTGGTGAACAACGCCGGCGTCTTCGTCGCCAAGCCGTTCACCGACTACACCGCCGAGGACTTCGCCCAGGTCACCGGGATCAACCTCGCCGGGTTCTTCCACCTCACCCAGCGCGCGCTGCCGCACCTGCTGGCCAGCGGCGCCGGTCACATCGTCAGCATCACGACGAGCTTCGTCGACCAGCCCAACTCGAACGTCCCGTCGGTGCTCGCGTCACTGACCAAGGGCGGTCTCAGTTCGGCGACCAAGTCGCTGGCCATCGAGTACGCGAGTCGTGGCGTGCGGGTCAACGCCGTCGCGCCCGGCGTCATCAAGACCCCGATGCACCCGGTCGAGACGCACGAGACGCTCGCGGGTCTCCACCCGGTGGGTCGGATGGGCGAGACCAGCGACGTGGTCGACGCCGTCCTCTACCTCGAGTCCGCCCCGTTCGTCACCGGCGAGATCCTGCACGTCGACGGTGGGCAGAACGCCGGTCACTGACTCCACCCCACCCCGAGAGGAGCGGACGATGCCGATCGTGACCATCCAGATCACCCGAGAGGGCAGCACCGCGGGCGCGTCCGCAGCGACCGCCGACGAGAAGGCTGCCCTCATCAAGGGGGTGAGCGAGTTGCTGCGCGACGTCCTGAACAAGCCGTTGACGTCGACCTTCGTGGTGATCGACGAGGTCGAGACCGAGAACTGGGGTCGAGGGGGCCTCCCCGTCGACCAGTTCCGCCAACAGCAGGTACCCGAGTAAGCCAAGACCCCGCCCCGCCCCGTCCCTGAGGACCGCGCCGATCTTGCACTTTCTGTGGCGACATAAGAGCCGTATCGCCCCATGTCGACAACCGAAACTGCAAGATCGGCGCGGTCCTGGCCGTGGGGCTCGACGATCATGGAGTTGTGGTGCCTGTCTTGTCGTCTCGCGGGCGCTTTGTCGCCCACCGCAACTCCATGATCGACGGGGCGGGGCGGGGCGGGGCGGGGCGGGGCGGGGACGGGACGGGAAGGGGCGGCGGGGCAGGGGTCGGGCGGGGTGGGGTGGGGGCGAAGGGGCTGATCTCGCCCTTAAGGGACGTTCAGTCTTATGTTCGTCTGCTGGTGCGGGGGGCTTGTTGGACGATGAGCGTCGATCTTGCCTGCGGGTAGAGGTGTGGGTCACACCGCTGATCGGGGTTTGTGGTGTCGTCGTGGGCGGGGCGTCGGCGTTGCGGTTGGATCAAGATCATTCGATGGTGGCGAGCGCACCTGGCACCGCGCCGACCCCGCCTCGCGGCGGATCATGCCTGGTGGCGGGCCTTCCGACGGTGACCGGAACCGATCGTCGGCTCATCCTCCATTTGACAACGTTGCCAAGGGCAGGCCATGGTGCCACCAGCGACTGCTGGGGCGAGCGTGACGGGCGAATACTCTGCTTCGTCTATATTGCCGGATTGTTACATTTTCAACAGCCCCTCGCCTTGCGGATGGCCTGCTCACCGCAATACGTTGCCGTCAACAACAAAACCAAGTGAAGGTTCAACCTTCCGGAGGCAACCGATGACGTTGGCGAGGTGGTACGAGCGATGAGCGACGTGCCGATCCTCCTTGAGATGCGCTCCATCACCAAGGAGTTCCCCGGAGTCAAGGCCCTCTCCGACGTCAACCTGGTGGTTCGCGCCGGCGAGATCCATGCCATCTGCGGCGAGAACGGTGCGGGCAAGTCCACGCTGATGAAGGTGCTCAGCGGGGTCTACCCGTACGGCAGCTACGACGGCCAGATCCTGTACCAGGGGTCGGAGAGCAAGTTCTCCGACATCCGGGCGAGCGAGAGCGCCGGGATCGTGATCATCCACCAGGAGCTCGCGCTCATCCCCGAGATGTCGATCACCGAGAACATCTTCCTCGGCAACGAGCCGCGCAAGCGGGGCGCGATCGACTGGACGGCCGCGAACCGGATGGCGCTGGACCTGATGGCCCGGGTCGGTCTGGAGGAAGACCCGGAGACCCTGATCAAGGACATCGGGGTCGGCAAGCAGCAGCTCGTGGAGATCGCCAAGGCGTTCGCCAAGGACGTGAAGCTGCTCATCCTGGACGAGCCGACCGCGGCTCTGAACGAGGCGGACTCCCGGCATCTGCTGGACCTGCTGCGCGGCTTCCGCTCGCGCGGCATCACCTCGATCATGATCTCGCACAAGCTGAACGAGATCGAGGCGATCGCGGACCAGATCACCATCCTGCGCGACGGCCGGACCGTCGAGACCCTGGACGTCAAGGCCGACGGGGTCGACGAGGACCGGATCGTGCGGGGCATGGTCGGTCGCGAGCTGAGCAGCCGCTTCCCGGACCACACCCCGAAGATCGGCGACGTCTTCTTCGAGGTGCGCAACTGGAACGTCCGGCACCCGATCTCCGCCGAGCGCCAGGTCTGCAAGAACGAGAGCTTCGTGGTGCGCCGCGGCGAGATCGTCGGCTTCGCCGGCCTCATGGGCGCGGGCCGCACCGAACTCGCAATGAGCGTCTTCGGCCGCTCCTACGGGGTGTACGAGTCGGGCACGATCATCAAGGACGGCAAGGAGATCGTCCTGAAGTCGGTGGCGGACGCCATCGACCACGGGCTCGCGTACGTCAGCGAGGACCGCAAGGCGATCGGCCTCAACCTGCTCGACGACATCAAGACGTCGACGGTGGCCGCCAAGCTGTCCAAGATCACGCACCACGGCGTGCTCGACGAGGTCGAGGAGTACCAGGCGGCCGAGGCGTACCGCAAGGAGTTGCGGACCAAGGCCCCGACGGTGGACGAGGGCGTCGCCAAGCTCTCCGGTGGCAACCAGCAGAAGGTCGTGCTGGCCAAGTGGATGTTCACCGATCCGGACCTGCTGATCCTCGACGAGCCGACCCGCGGTATCGACGTGGGCGCCAAGTACGAGATCTACGGCATCATCCAGCGGCTCGCCGACCAGGGGAAGGGCGTCATCGTCATCTCCTCTGAGCTGCCTGAGCTGATCGGGCTCTGCGACCGCATCTACACCGTGTTCGAAGGCGCCATCACGGGCGAGATCGCTCGGGCGGACGCGGACCCGGAGACCCTCATGAAGCAGATGACCTCGACGAAGAAGTTGGCCACCCGATGAGTCGTATCAAGGACCTTCAGAAGAACCTGTTCGGAGGTACGACCTCCAACGCCCGCCAGTTCGGGATGATCTTCACCCTGGTGGCGATCGTCGTCCTGTTCCAGATCCTGACCGACGGCCTGACCCTGCAGTCGAACAACCTGATCGCGCTGTTCCAGCAGAACTCGTACATTCTGATCCTGGCCATCGGCATGCTCATGGTGATCGTCGCCGGGCACATCGACCTCTCGGTCGGCTCGATCGCGGCCTTCGCGGGCATCCTGGTCGCCAAGTCGATGGCCGACTGGAACCTGCCCTGGCCGCTCGCCATCCTGTTCGGCCTGGTGATCGGTGCGATCATCGGCGCCTGGCAGGGCTTCTGGGTGGCGTACGTCGGCGTGCCGGCGTTCATCGTCACCCTGGCCGGCATGCTGCTCTTCCGCGGCGGAAACCAGTACATCGGTAACGCGAGCACCGTCCCGGTGCCGGAGGGCTTCCGGCAGATCGGCGCCGGCTTCCTGCCCGAGTTCGGCCCGAACACCGGCTACAACAACGCGACGCTGCTGCTCGGCCTGGCCGCCGCGGTGGCCGTCGTGTGGCGGGAACTCCAGGCCCGCAAAACCCGCAAGGCCATGGACGCCGATCCCGCCCCCATGTGGATCTCGATCCTGCGGATGGCCGTCATGGTGGGCGTGATCGCCTTCGCCGCGCTGCGCTTCGCCAGCGGTCGCGTGGGCACCAGCTTCCCGATCTCGGGCATCATCCTGGTCGTCCTGGTCATCGCGTACTCCTTCTACACCCGCAACACGGCCGGTGGCCGGCACATCTACGCGGTGGGCGGCAACTCCCGGGCGGCCGAGCTGTCCGGCGTGAAGCTCAAGCGGGTCAACTTCCTCGTCATGATGAACATGTCCGTCCTGGCCGCGCTGGCCGGCATGATCTTCGTGGCCCGCTCGGCGGCCTCCGGCCCGCAGGACGGCAACGGCTGGGAGCTGGACGCCATCGCCGCGGTCTTCATCGGTGGCGCGGCCGTCTCCGGCGGTATCGGCACCATCAGCGGTTCGATCGTCGGTGGTCTCGTCATGGCCGTGCTCAACAACGGTCTGCAACTGATGGGCGTCGGCACCGACCGGGTCCAGATCATCAAGGGCCTGGTCCTGCTGCTGGCCGTCGCGATCGACGTCTACAACAAGAGCCAGGGGCGCTTCTCCATCATCGGGAGCCTGATGCGGCCGTTCCGCCGCGACGACTCCGCCCCACCCGCCTCACCGCCGGACGCGGAGCGCGAGCCCGCCAAGGCAGCGGTGTCCGGCTGAACGGCCACCGACCTCACCACCCGTCTCACCTCCAGAAAGGCAAGTCCTCACCATGCGTAAAATCTTCGGCTCGTCGGTGGTGGCCATCAGCGCCGCCGCCATGCTGGCCCTGGCCGGCTGCGGCTCCGGCCGCGACGGCGACGACGCGGGCTCCAAGGGCGGCGACGCCAAGGGCTTCGCGGCGAACTCCCTGATCGGTGTCGCCCTGCCGGCCAAGACCTCGGAGAACTGGGTTCTCGCCGGTGACCTGTTCACCAACGGTCTCAAGGAGGCCGGTTTCCAGGCTGACGTGCAGTACGCCGGCGCGTCGACCACGGTCGCCGACCAGCAGGCCCAGATCACCGCCATGACCACCAAGGGCGCCAAGGTCATCGTCATCGGTGCGACCGACGCCGCGCAGCTGTCGACCCAGGTCGCCGCCGCGCACGCCGCCGGTGCCAAGGTCATCGCGTACGACCGGCTCATCACCAACACGCCGGACCTCGACTACTACGTCGCGTTCGACAACTTCAAGGTCGGCCAGCTCCAGGGTCAGGCCCTGCTGGACGGCATGAAGGCCAAGAAGCCGAACGGCCCGTACAACATCGAGCTGTTCTCCGGCTCGCCGGACGACAACAACGCCGGTGTCTTCTTCAACGGCGCGATGGACGTGCTCAAGCCGGAGATCGACAAGGGCAACGTCGTTGTCGCCTCGGGTCAGAAGGACGTCAAGCAGACCGCCATCCAGGGCTGGAAGGCCGAGGGTGCGCAGGCCCGCATGGACCAGCTGCTGACCTCGACCTACGGCAACAAGGAGCTGGACGGCGTCCTCTCCCCGAACGACACCCTGGCCCGCGCGATCCTGACGTCGGTCAAGGGCGCCGGCAAGCCGATCCCGGTGGTCACCGGTCAGGACTCCGAGGTCGAGTCGGTCAAGTCGATCGTCAAGGGCGAGCAGTACATGACGATCAACAAGGACACCCGCAACCTGGTGAAGGAGACCATCAACATGGTCAAGGCTCTCCAGGCCGGTAACGCCCCGCAGGTGAACGACACCAAGTCCTACAACAACGGCAGCAAGGTCGTCGACACGTTCCTGCTCCCGCCGGTCGCCGTCACCAAGGCGAACGTGGTCGAGGCGTACGCCAACGACCCGAAGCTCGCGCCGCTCACCAAGTAATCACCGCACGGTAAGCAGCACCGCCGATGGGTCCCGGATCTCCTCTTCCGGGACCCATCGTCGTCAGTGCCCCATCGCCCACCCGGCACCGATCCGTGAAGGAGGTCTGACCGTGGCGACACCCGTGCGGTCCAGGCCAGCCGGCGCCGGCCGTACCGTCGACACCCCACTGCCGCCGGTCCCCGGCGCGAGCCAGGAGGAGATCCGACGGCAGAACCTCGGCGCCGTGCTGCGCTACGTGCACCTGCACGGGCCGACGTCGCGGGCCGAGCTGACCAGCCGTCTCGGCCTGAACCGCAGCACCATCGGCGCCCTCGCCGCCGACCTGACCGCCAGTGGTCTGGTCACCGAGGAGGCGCCCGCCACGACCCGCCGCGCCGGCCGTCCCTCACTCGTGGTCAGCCCCCGCTCCGACCGGGTCTACGCGCACGCGCTCAGCATCGACGCGGACCGGCTGCGGGCCGCGCGGATCGGCCTCGGCGGTCGCATCCTCGACCTGCGGGAGGCACCCCGTCCCGGTGGCATGTCGGCCGTCGACGCCGTCCGCCCCCTTGCTGAGCTGGTCCGCGGGATGGAACGCGGCGTCGCTCCCGACGCGCTGCTGGTCGGCGGCGCGGTCGCCGTCACCGACACCACCCGTGACGCCGACGGCGGCCTGCGGATCGTCGGCGTCCAGGAGGGCCTGAGTGCCGCCCTCGAAGCCGAGCTGACCGCCTGCCCCGGGTTCGTGGCCGGAGACCTGGCCGACATCGCGGGCCTGGCCGAGCACATCCGGGGCGTGGCCCCCGGCATCGACGACCTCATCTACCTGCACGGCGACCTCGGCATCAGCGCCGGCATCGTGGTCGGCGGCCGACTGATGATCGGCCATCGCGGCCACAGCGGCAAGGTCGGCCACATGGTGGTCAACCCGAACGGCCTGCCGTGCGGCTGCGGCTCCCGTGGTTGCTGGGAGACCGAGATCTCCGAGGCCGCGCTGCTGCGACACGCCGGCCGCGACCCCGACGACCGCGCCGCCGTGGCCGACGTGCTGCGCGCGGCGGCGGACGGCGACGCGACCGCCCGCGCTGCCGTCGAGCAGGTCGCCGACTGGCTCGGGTTCGGTGTCGCGAACCTGGTCAACGTGGTCAACCCCGACGCCGTGGTGTTCGGTGGCGCGCTGCGGGACATCTTCATCGCCGGGGCGGACACGGTGCGGCGGCGACTGGACGCCATGCCGCTACCGGGCAGCCGTGAGCATCTGCGGTTGCGGGCTGCGGCTCTCGGCCGGGACGCCGTCCTGATCGGGGCCGCCGAGCTGGCCTTCGACAAGCTGCTGGCCGACCCGCTCAACGTCGGCGTCGCCGGCCCGGCCGGGTCCGCCGACCCGGTCTAGGGGATCTCCCGCACCACGCTGGTGCCGTTGCCCGGCCGGGACTCCCAGGCCCAGGACTCGTGCAGCTCCAGGCGGCCGTCGGCCAGCACCCGCACCTGCGTGACGCAGTGCCCGGTCGACGTCTGACCCTCGGCGTTGAGTTGCACGTAGCGGAAGTCCAACCGATCGCTCGTACGGGTGCCGACGAGACGGCCGCGCCGGATGGACCCGCCGGCGTACTCGGCCCAGATTTCGCCCGCCCGCTCGTGGTAGGTGAAGACCGTCTCGGTGCCGATCTCGCCGGCCACCACGTCCGTCACGGCAGCGAACCGTCGGCCGTCCAACGAGATCGTCATGCCCTCGACGGTAGTCGATCCACGGATCCCGTACGCCCTATCGTATGTCGTACGGTAGGGTCGGTTGTCGGGCCACGGAAAGGGGACGAGCGTGACCATGAGCGGTGCGGCGATAGTCGCCGAAGGACTGCGCAAGCGCTATCGGGACCGGTTCGCACTTGACGGCTTCGATCTGACGGTGCACAGCGGAACGGTGTGCGGCCTGCTCGGCCCGAACGGGGCCGGCAAGACCACGTCGGTGCGGATCCTGTCCACCCTGCTGCGACCGGACGGGGGTCGCGCCGAGGTCGCCGGGTTCGACGTGGTCCGCCACCCCGATCAGGTGCGCTACCGGATCGGCCTGGTGGGGCAGCACCCCGCCCTCGACGAGGCGCTCAGCGCCCGACAGAACCTGATCCTCTTCGGCCTGCTGTGCCACCTGGGCCGCCGGCGGGCCGGGCAGCGCGCGGTCGAGTTGCTGGAACGGTTCGGTCTGGCCGACGTCGGCGAGCGTCCGGTCAGCGCGTACTCCGGGGGTATGCGTCGCCGGTTGGACCTGGCGGCCGGGATGGTCCTGGCCCCCGCCGTGCTGTTCCTGGACGAACCCACCACGGGGCTGGACCCGCGCGGCCGCAACGAGGTGTGGGAGTCGATCCGCGAGTTGGTCCGCGCGGGCACCACCGTCCTGCTCACCACGCAGCACCTGGACGAAGCCGACCAGCTCGCCGACCGGATCTCGGTGGTCGAGGCCGGGCGGGTGATCGCCGAGGGCACCCCGGACGAGCTGAAGGCACGGCTCGGCGGCGACCGGATCGACGTGGTCGTCGGCGCGTCCGCCGATCTCCCCGTCGCCGTCGCGGAGCTACGTCGGGTGGTCGACGGCGAACCGACGGTCGACGAGGACCGGCGCGCGGTCAGCGTCGGCGTCGGGCACCGCCGCGGCGCGCTCGTCGAGGTGCTCCGGGCACTCGACGCCGCGCAGGTCACGGTGGCCGACATCGCCCTGCGTCGACCCACCCTCGACGACGTGTTCCTGCACGTCACCGGCCACCGGGTGGACGCGGAGGTGGCCGCGTGAGCACCATGGCCACGCCCACGGCGGTGGACCTGACGCCCGCCCGACCCGGCACCCTGACCGACAGCGCCACCCTCGTCTGGCGCGGTCTGGCCCGGTGGCGGCGTGATCCCGGGCCCCTGGTCGCCTCACTCGGCTTCAACATCCTGATCGTGCTGATCTTCGCCTACCTGTTCGGCGGGGCGATGCAGGTCCCCGACGGGGGCAGCTACCGGGAGTTCCTGATGCCCGGCATGTTCGTGATGACCATGGTGTTCGGCATCAGCCTCACCACGATCGCCGTCGCCGACGACCTGGAACGGGGGGTGACCGACCGGCTCCGGTCGATGCCGGTCGCGCCATGCGCTCCGCTCGTCGCCCGGGCCGTGACCGACCTGCTGTTCGCGCTGGTCACCCTCGCGGCGCTGCTGGTCACGGGTCTCGCGGTCGGCTGGCGGGTGCACGGTGGAGCCGGCGCCGCGCTGGGCGCGGTGGGACTGATCCTGCTGTTGCGGTTCGCCCTGGTCTGGGTCGGCATCTACCTGGGCCTGGTCACCCGTGGTCAGACGGCCGTCGTCGCCGTGCAGACCCTGGAATTCCCGCTCGGCTTCCTCTCCAACGCGTTCGTCGCGCCGTCCACCATGCCGTCCTGGCTCGGCGCGGTGGCCGCGTGGAACCCGTTGTCGGCGACCGTCGGTGCCACCCGGGAGCTGTTCGGCAACCCAGGTTGGGGCGGTGACTCGTGGGCGGCGCAGCATCACCTCTGGCTGGCCGTCGCCTGGCCGATCGCGCTGGTGGCCGTGTTCCTGCCGCTCTCGGTCGCCCGGTACCGGCGGCTGGGCCGCTGAGCCCGCGCTGACGGGTGATCGCCGGTGCCCCCGTGGCTCCGGCGATCACCCAGGTCCCTAAGCGATCCGGCGGACCCGGCGCACCGCGAGATAGAGCAGGAGCGCGGCGAGGGCGACGAAGATGCCCGTCTCGATGCTCTGGAACAGCCAGAACCGGTCCGCCGGCTGGTAGAGCTGCCAGTTGTACGCGCCCGGCTCGACGCCCAGCTCGGCCCCGCAGACCCGGCCGTCCGGCCCCTTCATGCCGGACGGACACTGGATCCGGGTGTCCTCCGCGATCATCGTCCCGTCCGGGTTGCGGACGCCCTGGGTGAGGATCCAGTCGCCCCGGCCGATGTCCGCCGGCCCGTCTCCCTCGATCGGGAAGGTCTGGGTACGTGCCGGCTGGTAGTGCGGTCGGAGCAGGATCTCCACCGCCGCCCGTACGCCGATGAACCCGGCCAGGGTGATGCCCATGGCGGGCAGCATCCGCTTCCACACCGTGCCGGCGAAGATGCCCAGCGCCACGGCGAACAGGGTGTAGCCGATCGGGACGATGCCCTGCAGGTCGAAGACGATCAGGCCGAGCCGCCCTTCCTGGGCGGCGCTGGTCAGCGGCTCGACCCACCACGAGATGCCCAGCCCGTAGAGCGCCGCGATGAGCACGACTCCCACGCCCACCAGCCCGAACTTCACCAGCGCCCAGCGGGCCCGGCCGACGCCCTGGGTCCAGACGAACCGGTGGGTGCCCTGCTCCACCTCGCGGGCGACCAGCGGTGCGCCCCAGAACAGGCCGACCAGCACCGGCAGTGTGATCAGCAGGACGGCCAGCAGGTTCAAGCTGCCGTACTGGTTGCTGAACCGGTGGAAACTCGCGTCGCAGCCGTTCCGGGTCTCCGGCGACACGGTCACGTCGTTGAGCTGACGCACACAGGTGGCCAGGTCGAGGTCGGCGAAGGTGTTCCGCATCGCGACGCCGATCGGCACCAGCACCGCGGCCAGCACCGCCATCCCCAGCAGGGTGTAGAACGCCTGCTTGCGGTGTTGCCGCCAGGTCAGCCAGATCATGCCGCAACTCCCCACTCGCTGTGACTGGTCCGGGCGGTGCCCTCGGCCAGGTAGGCCAGGACGACGTCCTCCAGGCTGACGTCGCGGATCGTCCACGACGGATCGGTGATCGGGCCGTCGGTGCGGACGAGCAACGTGGACTGCCGGTCGGTGTGACTGGCCCGGACCACGTGCGCGACGCCGCCGATCGCGGTGCCGTCGTGGCGCGGCCCGACGAGCTGTCGGTGCGCGGCGACCAGGTCGTCGACCGTGCCGCTGAGCTGCACCTGGGCGGCGTTGAGCACGATCAGGTAGTCGCAGACCCGTTCCAGGTCGGCCAGCAGGTGCGACGAGAGCAGGACGGTGGTGCCCGAGTCCGCGACGCTGCCCATCAGCGACTGGAGGAACTCCCGGCGGGCGAGCGGGTCGAGGCTGGCGACCGGCTCGTCGAGCAGCAGCAGTCGGGGCTGCTTGGCCAGCGCGAGGGCGAGCGCCACCTGGGCGCGCTGCCCGCCGGAGAGCTTGCCGACCGGGCGATCCGGTGGGATGCCGAGCTGCGCCAATCGGGTACGGGCCAGCGCGGCGTCCCAGCGGCGGTTCAGCTTGCCGCCCGCGGTGACCAGTTCGGCGGCGGTGAAGTCCCGGTACAGCGGGGTGTCCTGGGCGACGAATCCGATGTCGGCCAGTCCCTCCGTGTCGCCGTACGGCGTCCTGCCGAACACCCGTACCGTGCCCGCGTCCGGCTTGTGCAGACCGACCGCGAGGTGCAGCAGGGTGCTCTTGCCCGCGCCGTTGGGCCCGACCAGCGCCGCGATCCGCCCGGCCGGTAGGCGCAGCGAGCAGTCCCGCAGCGCCCAGGTGCTGCCGTACCGCTTGCCCAGCCGGTCGGCCTCCAAGACCATCTCCATCCTCAGTCCTCTCGTACCGCTCACGCGGGTTCCTTCTGTGGGGTGTCGTCGGTGAGGGTGGCGCGCAGCGTGGTCTCCACCAGGGCGACGACGTCCTCGGCCGTCAGGCCGGCGGCCTGCGCCCTGCGCAGCCACGCCACCAGGTCGTCACGGAGTTCGGCCTGGTTGGGCAGGGACGCGCCGGCCAGGGTGCGCTGGACGAACGTGCCCACCCCGGGTCGGCCGCCGACCAGACCCTCGATCTCCAACTCCCGGTACGCCTTCAGCACCGTGTTCGGGTTGATCGCCAGTGACTGGGCGACGTCCCGGACCTTCGGCAGCTGATCGCCGGGTGCGAGCAGACCGACCCGCAGCGCCTGCTTCACCTGCTGCACGAGCTGCATGTAGGTGTTCACCTTCGACCGGCTGTCGAGCACGAACTCGATCACTCGTGATGATCCTTCCTGTTGTCCTACGACAGTAGGACTAACAGACAGCTTGGGCGGACGGGCGCCGCCTGTCAAGCGCCACCGGTTCCTGGCACCCCTGGGCCACCGACTGGCACCGGCGGGTCAGCCGCCAGGGAAGGGAACAGGCACGCGATCCGTGCTCGATCGAGGGGGAGGTGCTCGATGGTCACCAACGACATCCGGGCGACGACGGCGACGCCGCTGCAGATCGCCCGCGCCCGAGGCCGGGTACGCGGGCGGCTGATCCTGCTCGGTCCGGCGTTCGTCGCCGCCGTGGCGTACGTCGACCCGGGCAACTTCGCCACCAACTCGGCGGCCGGCGCCCGTTACGGGTATCTGCTGGTCTGGGTCGTGGTGGTGGCCAACCTGATGGCCATGCTGGTGCAGACACTCACCGCCAAGCTGGGCCTGGCCACCGGCCGCAGCCTGCCCGAGCTGTGCCGCGAGCGGCTGCCCCGCCCACTCAACCGGATGATGTGGGTGCAGGCCGAGCTGGTCGCGATGGCCACCGACCTGGCCGAGGTGATCGGGGGAGCGGTCGCCCTCTACCTGCTCTTCGGCATACCGCTGCTGCCCGGCGGGCTGATCATCGGCGCTGCCGCGTTCGTCGTGCTGGCCCTGCGCTCGCGCGGGTTCCGCGCCTTCGAGATCGCCATCGCCGTGCTGCTCGGCGTCATCGTCCTGGCCTTCGCGGCCAACCTGCTCGCCGCCGGCTCCGACCCGGGCTCCGCCATGGCCGGTCTGGTGCCCCGGCTCCAGGGCACCGACAGTGTCCTGCTGGCCGCCGGCATCCTCGGAGCGACGGTCATGCCGCACGTCATCTACGTGCACTCCGCGCTGACCCGCGACCGCATCCCGGCGGCCGACGACGCCGAACGCCGTACCCTGTTCCGGGGCCAGCGCACCGACGTGCTGCTCGCCCTGACGGCGGCCGGCGCGGTCAACCTCGCCATGCTGCTGATCGCGGCGGCCAGCTTCCGCAGCGGCGGCCCGGTGGGCGCCGACAGCCTGCAGGGGGTGCACGCCGGCCTGGGCGAGAGCATCGGCACGGCCGCCGCCTTCGGGTTCGCCGTCGCCCTGTTGGTCTCCGGGCTCGCCTCCACGAGCGTCGGCACCTACGCCGGCGAGGTGATCATGCAGGGCTTCCTGCGCCGCCGGGTCCCGCTGCTGCTGCGCCGGCTGGTCACCCTGGTGCCCGCCGTGGCCGTGCTCGCCATCGGCCTCGACCCGACCCGCGCCCTGGTGCTGTCGCAGGTCATCCTCAGCTTCGGCATCCCGTTCGCGCTGATCCCGGTGGTCGCCTTCACCCGTCGGCGGGACCTCATGGGCAACCTCGTCAACCACCCGCTGACCACGGCCGCCGCGTCCGGAGTCGCCGTCCTGGTCGTCGCGCTCAACGCCTTCCTGCTGTGGCAGGTCGTCTCAGGCTGAGCTGGCCGGGATATCGTCGCCGGTCGCGGCTGCTCCGCATCCATTGGATGGAGAGTTGTTAGCGCAACCAGACTGATTTACGAGAAGCCAGGCGAGCTCCGCCCCGGTGTCAGTGCCGGGCGGGGCTCTCTCGTGCCACGGCGGCCAGCCGGACGGGTGGACTGGCCTACTCGTCCTCGTCCGCCGGGCGGGGCTTGCGATGGTCGCGAATGTACTTCTCGACGTCCGAGCGCAGCCACACCGAACCGCCGATCAGCGTCTGAAATGGTGCGGGGAACCGGGGCAACAGGACTATCTGCCGGAACCGTGAACGACTCACGCCCAGCATCGCTTGAATCTCCGCCGCTCCGACGAGCGGCCCGGGAACCTCGCCCATGACCACGAAGGTAGGCACTGTGCGGCCTACCCTCCGGGGCCTGCCCTACACGGCCTGCCTGACAGAACAGGTGCCATATAGGGCCTGCCATGCTTGACAGGGTGGTAACTGTGGGTGTCCGATGGATCGCGAGGCGCCCGCCCTGGTGGCGAGTTTCGCGGCAGGGCGGGGTGCCAACCCGAGCCCACACCCCGGGAGGCTGGAGTGAAACAGGGACAGGAACTGGAACGGCTACGCGAGCGGGTGCGCCAGCTTGAGGCGTCACTCCTGGGTGCCCGACGAGAGCTGTTCGATGTCCGCGGTCGGCTGGCCGCCATCGCGCGAATGACCGATGACCTCGAACGGGTCCAACGGGCACCCGGCGTCATCTTCGGAATGGTCAATTCGATCATTCACAGCCAGTCGTCGACCCTGCGCCGATCCGGCCGATGGTCGCCGGTCCGCTACCACGGAAATCAGCAGTGAGTGGCCAACGGCACGCCCCGGTCCGGCCGTTCTGGTTCTGCGCGTCCTGCGTGCATCCCTGGCCATGCGAGCAGGCGAAAGTCGAACTCGTGGCCGACTACTCGGACGAGCCGAAGCTGCTCGGGGTGGACCTGGTCGACTGCCTGACTGAGGCGAGCCGGGACCTGACCGACCTGTACCGGACCGCACCCGACCCGGTGGAGCACTACCGCCGGTTCCTGGGCTGGGTCAAGCAGGCCCTGGCCGCCCACCGAGCCCGCGAACCCGGTCACTTCCACTGGTTCTAAGCGACGTACCCCCTCCCGTAGGATCCGGGCACCGCCAGCAGACGGTCCCCAATGGCGGCGTGCTCAGGTGCGGCGGCCCTCGTCGCGGGCGGGGATCTCCTGCCGTTGCTCCAGGGCGTCCGCCGGGTTGGCGTCGGCCGGCAGGGACGTCGCCTCCTCCAGCACACCCGCCGGCAGGGCGCCCTGCTCCGCCAGGTCGGCCTCGGCGGCCTCCGGGTCCACGTCGCCGGAGACCCGGTCCGGCGGCCCCATGTCGAACGCGTCCTGCCGCTGCTCGGCGGCGTCCGCCTCCGGAAGAGGGAACCCACCGCCCTCTTCGTCCCGGTACGTGCTCATCGAAGCCTCCTGCCCTCCGGATGTCGACATGACGCCGGGCCGCTGCCTACCCGCCGCCGTCGTCCTCACGCCTGGCTTATCAGGCGTGCGGCGACGGCATCGACCGTGTCGGGATGCCTCGCCAGCAGGGCAGCCACCCCGCTCGGGTCGGCGGGAGCGTCGTCGGCGGGCAGCCACCCGCCGTCGTACCCGAGCAGACCGGAGATCGCGTCGACCGCGTCCGGATGCGTACGGAGGAGGACGTTGACCTGCCCTTGTGGCGCGGCGACGGCGCGTTGGTCGTCCACCCGAGCGAGCGGCGGGGACGCGACCCACGGTGGGACCCAGGCATCCAGTTCCGGCAGCGCCTCCGGGAACGTGCGCCCGGCCTCGCGGATCAGGAGCGGGACCAGCTCCGGGCCCTGGTCCCGCAGGGTCGTGATCAGGGTCGGCAGCCAGGGCAGCAGCACCGGGTCGGGCAACTGTGCGAAGGCCGTGGACATCGTCTCGACGACGAACGGCGCGAGCCCGGGCACCGGTTCCAGCGCGTGCACGAACCCGGCCAGGTACTGCGGGAAGGCCGGCACCACCAACGGGTTGGCCAGCAGCTCGGCGCAACGCGCCCGCAGCTCGGCCGTCGACAACAGGCCGAGTTGGTGTCGGCCTGCCCAGAGCAGGGCGACCTTCGCCGGCGCGGTCGGGTGCGACTGTGCCACGGCCAGCTCCAGCTGCGAGCGGTCGCAGCCCAGCGACAGCGCCAGACCCTCCATCGAGAACAGGAAACCGAGCATCGCGCCGACCTGCCGTACGTCGGTCTCGTCGCTGGCGATGGCGGTCGGCAGCAGGGTGCAGTAGTGCGCGTACCCGGTCGTCACGAACGCCTCGCACCAGGCCGGCAGGGTCGGTGCGGTGGCCCGGTGGTGCGCCAGCAACCGCCGGATGCGACGCAGCACGTCGGGGGCGTCGTCGACGGTGCGCGCGGCGGCGAGCAGCTCCACCGCCCGCGCCCCCAACTCGTCGACCAGGCGCGGACTGTCGAGCAACCGGATCGCGTCCTCCACGGCGCCGAGGGCACCGGCGGCGGTGGCGTCGGGGCCGCGTACCGCCCGGCGCAGTCGTTGCTCCAGGACCTGCTCGACGGTGACGCCCTCGTAGCCCAGTTCGATCAGCGACCGCTGGTGGCGACCGAGCGCCAGGTCCCAGCTCTCCTGGACCGAGCGGTGACCGAGCCGGCGCTCGCCCATGATGGGCCGGACCGCGGCCGGCGGCAGCAGGTGCCGCAGGATCCACAGCAGGTCCGAGCAGCGGGCCAGCGCCGGCTCGGCGCTCAGGTCCAGCAGCGCGCGCTGGACGGTCCGCTTCTCCAGGGCCAGGCCGAGCGGCTCGAGCCGGTCGAGCACGTCGCGGGCCAGCGGCGGCAGGGCGTCGTAGCCGACCTGCCCGATCCGGTCGCCGCCCAGCAGGATCTCGCAGAGCCGTCGTACGTCACGCCGGCCGGGCACCACGTCCTTCTCGATGCAGGTGACCGCGGCGTCGGCGAAGTCGTACGGGGTGGGTCGGGCCCGGTTACGCAGGCCGGCCAGCAGGACCGAGGTCTCGAAGACGGCGATCGCGTCGGCGGTGCTGGCCAGGTATCCGTTGCGGCGGGCCAACCGCACGATGTCGACGCACCAGCCGCGCAGCTCCGCCTCGTCCAGGCCGTCCAGGTGCGGCGGCGCCGCGAGGAAGCCGGTGAGCCGATCACCGACCGGCCTGTCGGGGGAGGAGACCGTCGTGGCCCGGCCGCGTCGCCGCTGGACGGCCGCGTGGCCGTCCAGCCGGTACGGGGACAGCCCGTGGCGGCGCACCTCCTTCGTCCAGGTGGCCGCCGCGATCGACACCGAGCCGGGGGCCAGGCCGAACTGCGCCTCGATCGCCGAGTGGCTGGACGGGATCAGGCCGTACCGCCAGCGGGTGTCGGTGCGCGGGGTGATCTCGAAGTCGTCGGCGGTCGAGCCCAGGCCGAACTGTTCGACGCGGCTGGCGGCGTGGAACGCGCCGCACACGTAGAGACAGTCCGCCGGGTCGACGCCGGAGACGGCCAGGTGCTGACGCATCCGCGTCCACATGTACCGCTCGCGGTCCTCGTCGCGGTCGAGCCGGTCCGCGCCGGCCGGACGCAGCCGCCGGAACAGGCTGCCGATCAACACCATCACCTGCCGGTAGGTGTCGTGGTCGGCGTCGGCCAGCGGGCGTTCCACGTACTGGTCCCACCACTCCGACCAGTGCCGCACCTTGCCGTGGTGCAGCAGGTACGCCTCCAACTCCGCGAACCGGGGCCGCAGGTCGCCGATCTCCACCCCGACGGCGTCACCGTGCAGCCCCGAATCCGCAACGGGGGCGGTCGGCTCGTTCGCGCTGCTCGCGCCGGTCGGCTGCTCCCGTGGTGACCACTGGAAGACGTGGTCGGTGGAGCGGTCCACCAACACCAGCTCCACGCCGGGGGTCTCCAGCGCGTACGCGATGGCCTGGTACTCCGCCGACGCCTCGGTGATCGGTGCGACGACGCTGAGCGGTCCCCAGTCGGCGGGAAAGCCGGACAGCTCCGAGGCGAACGCCTGCACGGCCACCGGCAGGCGACAGTTGTGCAGCTCCGCGAGCAGCGGCTGAAGATCCTCGCACAGCTCCAGGTAGATCACCCGGGGTTGCTTGGCGCGTAGCCGGCGCACCATGGCCAGCGCGGAGGCCGGCGAGTGGTGGCAGACCGGGAAGATCTCCAACCGCTCGCCGAGCGCCCGGTCGACGTCGTCGACCATGCCGGCGAGGATCGCGCCGAGCGCGTCGGGGGAGCCCGCGAACGCGGTCGCCGCATCGGTGAGTTGCTCGCGGAGCGCGCCGAACGTGCCGGCGACCGTCGATGCCGTCACGACAGGGACGCGATCGCCTGACGACCGCCGTCCAGGAAGCCCGCCCAGCCGTCGTCGTCCTTGCGGGCCCGTGGTTCCACCACGCCGTGCAGATACTTGTTGAGGATCGCCAGGTCCTCCGGGCTGCGACGGGCCAACGACCCGACCAGTGACCCGGCGAGCGTCGCCGCGCGCAGCGTCCGGTCGCCGAAGAACTGACTGTGCAGGATCGCGTCCTCCAGCACGCCGATCTGCTCGGCGGTCGACAGCGCCGACTCGAGCTTCTCCTCGTCGCTGGTCGCCGCCGCGGCACCGGCGCGCAGGTCGGCGAAGCTCTGCAACAGGATGTCCAGCAGGGTGGGTGGCACGTCCAGCTCGATGCGGTGCCGGCGCAGCAACTCCTCGGTGCGGAACCGGACGATCTCCGCCTCGCTGCGCTTGTTGGTCACCACCGGAATCCGGACGAAGTTGAACCGCCGCTTGAGAGCCGAGGAGAGGTCGTTGACGCCCCGGTCACGGCTGTTCGCGGTCGCGATGATCGAGAAACCGGGTTGGGCGAACACGATGTTGTCCTCATCCAGCTCGGGGATGGCGACGTACTTCTCGGACAGGATCGAGATCAGCGCGTCCTGCACGTCGCTGGTGGAGCGGGTCAGCTCCTCGAAGCGACCCACCACGCCACGCTCCATCGCCGTCATGATCGGCGAGGGGATCATCGACTCCCGGGACTGGCCCTTCGCGATCACCATGGACACGTTCCACGAGTACTTGATGTGGTCCTCGGTCGTGCCGGCGGTGCCCTGCACGACCAGGGTCGAGTTGCGGCAGATGGCCGCGGCCAGCAGCTCGGCCAGCCAGCTCTTGCCGGTGCCCGGGTCACCGATCAGCAGCAGACCACGATCCGAGGCGAGGGTGACGATGGCGCGTTCGACGAAACTGCGGTCGCCGAACCACTTCTGCGGGATCTCCCGGGACAGGCCGTCGGCCCGCTCCGACCCGAGGATGAACAGCCGGACCATGCGCGGGCTCAGCCGCCACGAGAACGGTTTCGGGCCGGTGTCGACCGACTCGAGGAAATCCAGCTCGTCGGCGTACGTGACCTCGGCGGGGGCGCGCAACATCTCGGACATGAGGGACTGCTCTCCTAGGTGAGGAAGTTCTTCAGCTCGACGACGAGCTTGCGGATGTGGCCGGAGATGACCGGGGTGCCCTGGTCCTTCAGGCGTTGCCGGAACCAGGGGTTGACGCTCTGCTGGCCGGAGCTGCTGACCGAGCCGACCGGGATGACCTTCACGCCGGAGCGGTGCGCGGCCTGCAGCCCGTCGAAGACCGCCTGGTGGTTGACCTCGTAGAAGTCGGAGATCCACACCAGCACGGTGTTCTTCGGCTCGGCGACCTTCGGGCGGGCCAGCGCCAGCGCCGCGGTGCCGTCGGTGCCGCCACCCAGCTGGGTACGCAGCAACACCTCGAACGGGTCGTGCACCCACGGGGTGAGGTCCAGGGCCCGGGTGTCGTAGGCGATCAGGTGCACGTCCACCTTCGGCAGACCCGCGAAGATCGAGGCGAGGATCGTGCAGTTGACCATCGCGTCCACCATCGAGCCGGACTGGTCGACCACGACGATGAGCCGGGACGGCGTGGTGCGCCGCGCGGTGTGCCGGTAGTAGAGCCGGTCCACGTAGAGCCGCTCGTCCTCCGGGCTCCAGTTGGTGAGGTTCTGCCAGATGGTCCGATCGAGATCCAGGTTGCGGAACACCCGCTTGGGTGGCACCGACCGGTCGAGCGCGCCGACGCTGGTCTGTCGCACCTGCGTCCGGAGCACCTCGGCGACCTCGTCGACGAAACGCCGGATCAACGCCTTGGCATTGGCCAGCGCCACGCCGGACAGGTTGGCCTTGTCGCGCAGCAGCTGCTCGATCAGCGACATGCTCGGGGTCAGCTGGCTGGCCAGCGCAGGGTCGGCCAGTACCTCTCGCAGGTGCATCCGCCGGACGAGGTCACCCTCCAGACCGGCCAGGGTGCCGCCCAGCCCGCCCGGCCGGCGGCGCAGCTCACCGGGTTCGCAGCCGAGAGCCTGCTCGAACCAGCCGGCGTCGGACTGCCAGCGGGCGAGCTGGTTGGCGCTGACCGGGCCGGAGCCGGTGGCGAACACGTTCAGCAGCACCTTCGACACCAGCGCGGCGCGGCGCACCTCGGCGGCGCCGGGCCGATAGGCCGAATCCCCGCCCGGCGGCCCGGCTTCGTGCGGCCCGGCGTCGGGCGGCGCAGCGTCGTCCCGCCCGCCGTCCGACCCATCCGTCCGAGGTCCAGCGGCGGCGTCCGGTCCGATGGTGTCCGGTCCGATGGTGTCCGGTCCGACGGTGTCCGGTCCGACGGCGTCCGGCTCGGCTTCGGTGGGGGTGAGCAGGCCGCGCAGCTCGGCCGCGAGAGCCGGGAAACGCTGCACGATGGTGTCCACCGAGACCGCCGGGTCCAGCAGTGCGGCGGGCAGCCCGAGGTCGTCGACCACGGCGACGCTCGCGGACTCCAGGCCGGGCTGCTCGTCGCGGTCGAAGAGGCGGGACAACAGCCGCCAGTAGAGGACCTGACGGCGGTTGGCGTCGGCGAATCCGCCGGTGGGAATCGGCGCTGTCATCGGCGCAGCAACCGTCCCGCGCGCTCGCGCAGCACGGCGATGCCGTCCCCCGCCCGCGCCTCCTCCTTGGCGACCTTCGGATCGGTGACGCCGCACGCCCAGTCGCCGTTGTGCGCCTGCACCGTCCGCCGTTTCACCGTGGCCCGTACCGCCAACGGTTGGAGCTGCCACCGACCGTCGTCCCAGCGCAGCAGGCCGAGCCAGGCGGACGCGGTGGCGACCAGGTCGGCGGTCAACGGGCCGGTGGCCGGCAACCTGTCGACGGCCACCGGTATCCGTTCGCCGTCCACCTCGACGGCGAGCGAGCCGGCGTCGTCCCGGATCGCGGTGCCCTCCACCAGCACGGGCTCGGCGATACCCGCCGGGTGTCGGTCCAGGGGGTCGGTCGCGGCCGTGGTCGCGGCGGGCAGCAGGACCTGGGCGGTGGTGAACGGGTCGGCGGGCTCGTCGAGCCGGACCCGGTCGTCGACCCAGCACAGGTCGCCGCCGCGCAGTGGCAGGTCGGTCACGGTCAACGCCCGCTTCTCGGCCACCGCGCCGAGCAGCGCCGGGTGGTGCGACAGCAGCCGCCAGATCGCCGGGCCGACGATGGTGTCGACCTTCGCCGCGGTCACCGCCGTGCGGACCAGCCGTACCGGCCCGCCGTCCGCCGGTTCCAGGATGGCGTGCAGTTGGACCTGCACCGCCGTGTCGTGACTGTGCACGTCCACACCGAGCGGCAGCAGCCGCCCGGAGACCGGGGGCGGCTCGTCGGGCGGTGGTGCGCCCTCGGTGAGCAGAACGCCACGGGCCCAGAGATCGGCCCACCGGCGGGCCGGCACCTGCGCCATGGTGGCGACCGGGACGCACGCCCGCAGCTCGGCGGCGAGCCCGTCGAGCAGCACCGCGGTCCGTCGTAGCTCCGGCACGAGGAGGCTGGTCTCGACCACCCCGGCGGCCACGGAGAGCAGCTCGTGGTCGACGCCTCGCCAGCCGGCGACCGCCACCTCGTGCCACCACGCCCGGGCCGCGGCGAGCGCGGGCGGCGTCTCGGCAGGCGCGCCGGTCGGGTTCGTCCACGGCGTCCGGGTGCGGCCGAGCGTCTCGTCGAGCTGCCCGAGGAGCGCGTCGTGTGCCGCGCCGAGCAGCGCCGAGCGCGCGCCGGCGAGCGCGGCGATGTGCTGCGGGGTGACCGATCCGGCGATGACCGCGTCGACCGCGTCGGTCACCGGGCCACCCAGCGGCGTGCCGGCGAACGCCGCGGCGAACGTGGCCAGCGCGGCGGCACCCCGCTCGCCGACCCGGCCGAAGCCGTCGACGAGGGCGTCGTCGAAGCCGCTGACCACGTCGAGCGCGTCGGTCAACCCGGCCGGGGTGGTGCGCAGCGGCGCGACCTGGGCGCCACGCATCAGCGGCCTGCCGAGGTGGCCGGGAACCAGTGCAGCTCGGGCAGCGGGGTCGTGCTGGCGGGCACCTCCAGGTAGGCGAGGTGGCGCAGGAAGCGGTTGAACACCACCGCCGCCGACGCCGGCTCGGGCTGACCGTCCAGCCGGGCCAGCAGCTCCGCGCCGGTGGCCACCCCGTCGCCGACGTCGACCCGCAGGTAGCGGGCGACGCGGTCGACGCCGTACTGGAGGAGGGCCTCGTCCGCCAGCGCGTGCAGGTGCTTGCACGCGGTGGCGCGCAAACCACCGCACGGTCGGTTGTTGTTGGTGCTGCACTGGTAGGCGTGGGTGCCGGCCGCGACCGACGAGACGTAGACCCGTTCGACGTCCGACCCGCTGGAGACCACGCCTTGCAGGCGCCCGTCGGCCAGCTCGACGAAGGGCACCTTCGCCAGCTTCCGGGAGCGGGCGGGCGGCAGCACCGCCACCACGCTGCGCCGCCGCCAGTCGGCTTCGTCGGCGTTCGTCACGTCACGGCCTCCCGCATGAGAAGAATCCAGGGTGGTGCGCGCGCGAGCCGGGATCGGCGGCGCTGCGACGACACGATCATGGACCACGGGTACGACAGAACCGGCTGCGGTGCGGGCACGGCGGCGCGCCCGGCCGAGGCCCGGAGCGCGGATGTCGTCGGGTCCGCGCGGTTGGTCGCCGCGGCTGGCCCGGATCGGCCAGG
This sequence comes from Micromonospora sp. WMMD729, assembly GCF_049315225.1. NCBI lineage: Bacteria > Bacillati > Actinomycetota > Actinomycetes > Micromonosporales > Micromonosporaceae > Micromonospora > Micromonospora sp. WMMD729. Next base: position 1,887,658 of record NZ_CP186059.1, read on the forward strand.
ATGGGCGGGACGGCCGGGCCACCGGCCGCGACGAGGAGGCGGACGATGCGGGTACGCGGGTGGGTTGCCCCGGGGCGGCACGTCCGCGCGGCGGCGCGGCTGGTGGCCCTGCTCGCGGGCGCGGTGTCGCTGGCCGTGGTCGTACCGGCGGCCCCGGCGGCGGCCGCGCGGGCGGGCGACCCGGTGTGCGAGATCCGCGACGAGCGGCTCAACGAGATCTCCGGGATGGTCGCCACCGAGGACGGGTACGTGGTGGTCAACGACGGCGCCGACGACGAGGCCCGCCGACGGATCTTCTTCCTCGACAAGCGCTGCGCGGTGGCGCGGACGGTCAGCTATCCCACCCGACCCCGGGACACCGAGGACCTGGCGGTCGGCCGGGACGGCGTCATCTGGGTTGCCGACATCGGTGACAACGACCGTGACCGCGAGACGATCGCGCTGTGGCGGCTCGCGCCGGACGCGGACCGGCCGGTGCTGTACCGGATGCGGTACCCGGACAATGCGCACGACGCGGAGGCGCTGCTGATCGACGCGTCCGGCCGGCCGCTGGTCATCACCAAGGGTGGCAGCGGCACCGTCGTCCTGTACGCCCCGACCACCGCGCTGAAGCCGGGCGCCACCACGCCGTTGGCCTCGGTGGGCAAGGTGGTCCTGCCGTCCACCACGACCAGCAATCCGTTCTCGTTCCTCGGCCGAAGCGTCGTGACCGGCGCGGCGAGCGCACCGGACGGCCGCCGGGTGGTGCTGCGCAGCTACGCCGACGCGTTCGAGTACGACGTGTCCGGCGGCGACCTGGTCGCCGCGCTCACCGCGGGCACCCCGCGGATCACCCCGTTGCCCGACGAGCCGCAGGGCGAGTCGATCACCTACAGCCCGGACGGTCGCTCGCTGCTCACCGTCTCCGAGTCCGCCGACCAGCCGGCCGGCAGCCGTCCGACGATCCTGCGGTATCCCGCGACGGCGACCCCCGCCGATCATCCCGCGGAGTCCACCACGGCGGCTCCGCCGTCGGCCGCCGCGGCCAGTCCGGCGGCGCAGGCGGCCGGCATCGGCGCCGGACAGGTGTGGTCGCTGGCGGCCGGCGCCGGGACGCTGCTGGCGCTGCTCGCCGTGGCCGGACTGCTGTGGCGGCGGCACACCGACCGACGCTGACGGACGGCGCTGACCGTCGCCGGCCTGCGGCGCTGGGAGGCGTTGACCTGCGGCGCTGGCGGCGTTGACCGGTGACGCCTTCGGGTGGGCGGGTGCCGCACCGTCAGCCGGGGGACCGGCGTGTTGCGGGAGGATGGGTGGATGTCCGTGCTCTCCGCGCTTCGCCACCCGATCGTCGCCGCCCCGATGGCCGGCGGCCCGTCCACGCCGGATCTCGTGTCGGCCGTCTCCGCCGCGGGCGGACTCGGTTTCCTGGCCGCCGGCATGATCGACACCGGCCGGCTGGTCGCCGACATCGCCGCGGTGCGCGCCCGTACCGACCGGCCGTTCGGGGTCAACGTCTTCCTACCCGCTGACGGCCCGGTCGACGAGGCCGCCGTCTCGGCGTACGGGCGACGGCTCGCCCCGCAGGCCGAGGCGTTCGGGGTGTCGCTCGGCGATCCGGTGGGCGGCGACGACGCGTACCCGGAGAAGCTGGCCGCCCTGCTCGCGGACCCGGTGCCGGTGGTGTCCTTCGCGTTCGGACTGCCCGACCGCGCCGCGGTGACGGCGTTGCGGGAGCGGGGCACCGAGGTGTGGGCCACGGTCACCCGGCCGGACGCCGCCACCGCCGCCGCCGACCTGGGTGTCGACGCGGTGGTCGTGCAGGGCACCGAGGCCGGCGGGCACCGCGGCGGCATGCCGGACGACGACGACTACGCGCTGCTGCCGCTGCTCCGGCTGGCCGCCACCGGATGTGACCGGCCTCTGGTGGCGGCCGGCGGGATCGCCGACGGTCCCGCCCTGGCGGCGGCGCTGACCGCCGGGGCGGTCGCGGCGCAGGTCGGTACGGCGTTCCTGCGCTGCCCGGAGGCGGGCACCTCGCCGGTGCACCGCGCGGCGGTGGCCGGCGTCGCACCGACCGCGCTGACCAGGGCGTACACCGGCAAGCGGGCCCGTGGCGTGGTCAACGACTTCCTGCGGACGCACGACGCGCAGGCGCCGGCCGGCTATCCGCAGGTGCTGCACCTGACCCGTCCCCTGCTCGCCGCCGCCCGGGCTGCCGGCGACGCCTCGGTGCCGAGCCTGTGGGCCGGCCAGGCGCATCCGCTCGCCCGGGAGGTGCCGGCGGCGGAGGTGGTCGCCGAGCTGAGCGCCGCCGCCCGGCGGGCGCTGGCGACGGCCGCCGAGCGGGCGGCGCGCTGGGGCTGAGCCGGCCTCCGGGCCGGTGGGCTCCCGGCCACCCGTTAGAGTCTCGCCGTGATCGAGATCGGCGCGCACGTCGACCTGTCCCACCCGTCCGACCGGGTCTGGCTCGCACTGACGGATCGGGAGTTGCTCGGCCGCTGGTTCGCCGAGGCGGACATGGTGGAGGGCGTACCGGACCGGCTGCTGCTGCACACGGCCGACCTGCCCGGCTTCGACGCCGACGTCGAGGTCGAGGTGACCGAGCGGCGGGTGCCGGAGCTGCTGGCGTTGCGTTGCGACGAGGCCGGTCGGCTCACCGAGTTGACCTGTGCCGTCACCGCCACCAGCCAGGGCAGCCGGCTCGTCGTGCGGGAGGTGCCGACCCACGGCGGCTGGTCGGACGAGCAGCGCGACGCCCGCGAGCAGCAGGTGCGCCAGGCGTTCACCGTGCGCCTGCCGGCCATTCTGGACTGGCTCGCGTTCCAGCAGGTCGACCTGCGGCGGGGCGAGGCCGGACTGACCACCGAGCTGCCGGTGATCAGCGCGCCCGGGCCGGCCCGACGTCGCCGGCGGACGGTCGTCGTCGGGCTCGCCGGAGTGCTGGTGGCGGCGGGAACGGTGGCCTGGCTGACGCTGCCGGGTGACCCGGACCAGGTGGCCGGGCCGGCGCCGTCGTCGACACCGTCGACGCCGCTGCCGAGCCTGGTGGAGGCGGCGGCGACGACCGCGCCACCGAAGGCCACGACCTCGCCGCGCCCGTCGCGCAGCGTCACGCCGACCGGCGTCCGTCCGACGCGTACCCCGTCGGCGAAGCCGTCGCCCACCCCCACGCCCACCGGGCCGCCGCCCCCACCTCCGCTGGTCGCGCGCTACGACACCGACTCCAGCCGCCTGTTCGGCTACACGGGGGAGGTGGTGGTGGACAACCCGGGGCCGGCGCCCGTCGAGCAGTGGACCGTGGTGGTGACCCTGGCCGAGGGCAGCAGCGTCGACGACGTCGACGGGGCGGACTGGTCCCGGGACGGCCAGGCGCTCACCTTCACCGGCGCGGCCGTGCCGGCGGGCGGGTCGCGGACGATCCGCTTCGACGTCCGCGACAGCCGGCCGAAGGCCCGGGAGCCGGAGAGCTGCACGGTGGGCGGCAACCCGTGCGAGGGGTTCTGACTAGGCTCCCTGCGCATGGCACTCCTGCACCGGGCGACACTGCGCCCCACGAAGCTCGAGCTGTTGACGACCTGGCTGCCTCGCCGCCCCTGGTACGAGGGGCCGGCCGGCGTCGAGGTGGTGAGCCGGGGGGCGTACCGCCTCGACGACCCGGCCGGGGAGGTCGGCATCGAGACGATCCTGGTCACCGCCGCCGACGGGCCGGTCCACCAGGTCCCGCTGACCTACCGCGCCGCGCCGCTGGACGACGCCGACGAGTGGCTGGTCGGTACGCTCGAGCATTCGGTGCTCGGCCGCCGCTGGGTGTACGACGGCTGCGCTGACCCGGTGTACGCGGCGGCGCTGACCCACGCCGTCCTGAGCGGCGCCGGCCAGGCCGAGCAGTACTTCGAGGTCGACGGTCGGCGCGAGGTGCGACCGCCGGCGATGACGATCGACGTCGACGGCGGCAGCGGGCCGGTGCCGGAGGTCGGCGCGGTCCGGCGGGTCGTCGACGAGGACGACACGCTGATCGTCACCGACACGGTGGAGTTGGTCGTGGTCCGCCGGCCGGTCGCCGGGGCGAGCGGTACGCGGGGCGCCACCCTGCGCGGCGCCTGGGACGACCAGCCGACGAGCGTGCCGCTGGCGTACGTCCGGGTGCGCTGACGGCGGTGGGCGGCCCGGTCGACCGGGCCGCCCACCGCGTTCACCACTGTGCCGGCGGCGGCGGTGGCGACACCGGCGGCCGGTCGTCGCAGGTGATGGTGTTGGGCAGGAGCCACGGCGCGAGCCAGCCGCCGTCGTTGCCACCCAGGTCGGTCAGGGCGAACTCGGAGCCGGCCGGGGTGAAGTGGAACGACCCGCAGTTGTTGACACCGACCGCGCCCACGTTGCGGGCGTCCACGTTGGCGAACGACGCCGACCCGGCGGTGCGTGCGCTGACCACCGAGGTGCCGGTGCCGTCGACCCGGACGTCGCGGAAGCGTACGTTGGTGATCGAGTAGAGGTCCTTCACCGGCCAGTCACTGACCAGCATGATCGCGTTGTAGGTGCTGTCCAGGTACGCGTCGCCGGTCACCTCGATCGCCGCGTCGATGCTGCGGTCCAGCGCGAACATCCAGATCGCGCCGAGCCCGATGTTCCAGTTCAGGTCGTACGTGCCGGCGCGGGCCGTGGTGTTGCCGGTGAACCGCAGGTACCCGGCGAACGGCTCCGCGCCGAAGCGGGCGCCGGCGTGCAGCCCGCTGCCCTCACGGACCGGGTCGGCGACCAGGTTGTGCGAGACGGTCGTGTCGGTGCCGCCGTAGATGGCGATGCCGTTGGCGAGCGTCGGCGACTGCACGGTGTTGTGGTCGAACGTGTTGCGCGCGTTGGCGGTCTTCTCCGACCACATCGCCAGCCCGTCGTCGCCGGTGTTGCGGACGAAGGTGTGTGCGACGAGGGAGTCGGTCACGCCGGTGTGGAAGTTGAGCGCGTCGGCGATCTGGTCGACCACGATGGTGTTGGTGACCCGGACGTTGCGCATCGGCCCGTCGAACCACAGGCCCACCTTGGTGTGCCGCAGGTGCAGTCCGTCGATGGTGGAGTCGCTCATCGCGCCACCGATGGCGTTGACCTGGTCCTTGTCGATGCGCTCGCGCACGTCGCCCTCGATGGCGAAGCCGGACAGGTGCACGTTGCGGCTGCCGCCGTCGGCGGCGTCGCGGCCGTAGAAGCCGACGCCGGTGTGCACCGAGCCGTCCGGGGCGGGGGTCGGCAGGGCGACCTCGCGCCCCTTGAAGATCGTCCACCAGTTGCCGGCGCCCTCGATGGTCACGTCGTCGACGATGATGTGCCGGTTGACCTGGTAGGTGCCCGGTGGCACGTAGACCGTCAGGTGTGCGCGCCGGGCGAAGGCGATGGCCTTGTCGATCGCGTCGGCGGAGTCCCGCCGGCCGGTGGGGTCGGCCCCGAACGCGAGGACGTTCGCCGCGAGCAGCCGTACCCGTGGCGGCGCGACCAGTTCGGAGTCGAGCAGGTCGATGACCGTCCAGGCGGCGGCCGTGCCGGTCGGCGCGGTGAGCCGGACCCTGTCGCCGGCCCGGTAGGTACGCCCGAGCAGCAGGCGCTGCTCGTCGTAGAAGTGGGTGGGCCGGAACGGCTTGGTGATGCTCGGGTACGGCGTGGTCGCCGACGGCACGCACTGGCACTCGGTGATCCACCAGTCCGGGTGCAGCAGGTCGGCCTGCGGGTCGTTGGTGAACGGGTACTGGTTGTAGAGCCACGAGTACTGCGAGGTCAGCGTCATGGTGCGGACGTGTGTGCCGTTGACGGCGACCTTCAGCGGCGCGGTGATCCCACCGCCGGTGGGGGCGTCCGGGATGCTGTACCGCACGGTGATCCCGTTGGCGGCGCGGGGCAGGACGAACTCGACGTACTCGCCGGGAGTGAGCCGGACGGCCCGGCGGCCGGACGCCTCGGCGGGCAGGGTGTAGGCGGACCGGTCCGGGCCGATGATCTCGCCGTTGGTGCGGGCGTTCTCGGCCTCCTGTTCGACGAAGTCGACGTCTGCCCCGCGTCCGGCGACGAGCGCCGGATCGAGCGCCGCCCGGGTGACGACCGGTTGTGTGCCTGGTGACCCGGCCGGGCCGGCGGCGGCCACGGTGGGTCCGGCGACCAGCACGGTGAGGCCGGCCGCGAGCGCGACGGCGGCGGCGACCGGGCGGCGGCCCGGGCGTTCGCGCGTCGGCAGGGTGCTGCGAGACATCGGTGACCCTCCTGGGTGGGTGGTGGTGGAGGTCCGCCCGGCGTTCCCCTGGACGCCCGACATTGACCGCCATGATGCAGCACCGGTACATCCCACTGCAAGACAACAATCCAAATATGAAAAGAGTCGACTATTGAGCTGCAAGAAATGGACGGACGTCGAGTTGAGCTGCGGCGCGTCGGGTGCCTCCGAACCCCGTACGGCCGGCGTAGGGTGAGCCGCGTGGAGCACGAAGATCGGATCGCCCTCTTCCTCGACTACGAGAACCTGGCGTTGGGGGCCCGCGACCACCGTGGCGGCGCGGCCTTCGACTTCCGGCCGATCGCCGACGCGCTGGCCGAACGCGGGCGGGTCGTGGTGCGCCGGGCGTACGCCGACTGGTCGTACTTCGACGAGGACCGCCGGATGCTCACCCGGTCCCACGTGGAGCTGATCGAGATCCCGCAGCGGATGGGCGCGTCCCGGAAGAACGCCGCCGACATCAAGATGGCCGTCGACGCGATCGAGTTGGCGTTCGAGCGCGACTACATCTCCACCTTCGTCATCTGTAGTGGCGACAGCGACTTCACCCCGCTCGTCCACAAGCTCCGGGAGCTCAACAAGCGGGTCATCGGCGTTGGGGTGGAGGGGTCCACGTCGGCGCTGCTGCCACCGGCGTGCGACGAGTTCCTGTACTACGACCGGTTGGAGGGCGTGGACATCCCGCCCGTACGCGCCCGGCATGCCCGCCCGGCCCGGCAGAACGGCCCCGACCAGCGGCCGCCCGAGCCGGAGCAGCAGCGGGAGCCGGAGGTGGAGGACCGGACGGCGGACGAGGAACCCGGCCGGGACGTGGACACGCTCGCCGTGCAGGTCGCCCAGACGGTGGCCGGGTTGCAGGGCAGCGCGAGCGGCGAGGTGACCGCCTCCCGGCTCAAGCGCACCCTGCTGCGCAAGGACCCCACCTTCAGCGAGTCCGACTACGGCTTCCGTACCTTCGGCGAGCTGCTGCGCCACCTCGCCGAGCACAACGTGGTCGACCTGGCCGAGGGGCCCGCCAAGGGCGACCCCGAGGTGTCCCTGCCCGAGCACGGCGACCGGGAGGTGGCGTTCGGCCTGCTCCGGGGTGTGGTGGGCGACCTGGGCAGCGCCGGCAACCCGGTGGCGCTCTCCGGCCTGAAGAACCAGCTCCGCCGGGTCCGTCCCGACTTCAGCGAGAAGAAGCTCGGCTACCGCAGCTTCCTACAGTTCTGCAAGGCCGCCGCCACCAGCGGCGCGGTCGACCTGCGGTGGAGCCCCGAGGCGGACGACTACCTGCTCACCACCTCGTCCTGACCCCATCGACCGCCGTCGAGCGGAAGTGCCGGGACTGCCCATAGGGTGGACGGCAGGGCTGCCCCGAGGGCGAGGTGAGGGTCGTCATGCCGGGACGTGGGGAATGGAGACTCGTCGGCCGTGACCTCGAGCTGAAGACCATCGAGGACGTCGTGGCGGCGCGGGTGCCCGGCCTGGTGCTGGTGGGCGAGGCCGGGGTGGGTAAGACACGGTTGCTGCGCGAGGCACTGGCCCGCGCCGGCGACAACGGCGTGGAGTGCCACTGGGTCTCGGCGACCGGCGCGGCCCGCTCGATCCCGTTCGGCGCGGTTTCCCACCTCATTCCCGCACCGACCCGACCGCACGCCGACCCGATGGGGCTGGTCGTCACCGTGGAGCGCGACTTCGCCCGACGCAGCGCCGGACGCACGGTCATGATCGGGATCGACGACGCACACCTGCTCGACGAGCCGTCCGCCGGGCTGCTGCACCAGCTCGCCGTGCACGGCCTGGCGGTGGCGGTGGCGACGGTCCGCGCGGGCGAGCCACTCTCGGACGCCCTCACCTCACTGTGGACCGGTTCCGGCCGGCGACTGGAGGTACGCCCGCTGCCGGCCACCGCCGTGGACCATCTGCTCGACGAGGCCGCGCCCGGTCCGCTCGACGCGCTCAGCCGACGTCGGCTGCGGCAGCTCGCCGACGGCAACCCGCTGCTGCTGCGGGAACTGCTCGCCGACGCGATGGAGACCGGCGGCCTGCACGAGGTGCGGGGCGTCTGGCGTTGGCGCGGCACCGCGTCCGGCAGTCCCCGGCTGGCCGAGCTGGTCAGCGCCCGGTTGCGCGCGCTCGAACCGGCCGCCCGGCAGGTGCTGGAGGTGGTCGCCTGCGGCGAACCCCTCTCCCTGGCCCTGCTGGAACGCTTCGTCGACCCGGCCGCCATCGAGGCCGCCGAACGCAGCGGCATGGTGGTCGCGGAGCGCTCCGGCGCCCGTACGGCCCTGCGGATGGCCCATCCGCTCTACGGCGAGGCGCTGCGCGCCAGCATGCCCGCCAGCCGCTCCCGCACGGTGTTCGGGCAGCTCACCGACGTGTTGGCGAGCATGCCACTGCGCCGCCGCGACGACGCGCTGGTGGCCGGCGTGTGGCAACTGCGCTCCGGCGGCGTCCGGCACCCGGGCATCGCGCTGGCCGCCGCGCGGCAGGCGATCGACCGGTTCGACATCGACCTGGCCGAGCGGTTGGCCCGCACGGCGTACGACGCCGACCCGGGGTGGGAGGCGCAGTGGCTGCTGGCCCGCGTTCTGCAGTACCAGGCGCGCAGCCAGGAGGCGTTCGACATGCTCCCGCCGGCCCCGCCACCGGGCAGCAAGCGGCTCGCCATCTGGGCGATCACCCGGGCCGGGCTGCTGTACTGGGGGCTGGACCGGATCGACGAGGCGCACGAGACGCTGCGGATGGTGCCGGCGGGCTCGCCCGGCCACGACCTGACCGAGGCCACCCGCTCGTGGGTGCTGTTCTACGACGGCCGGTGCGAGGCGGCGTTGGCGGTCGGTCAGGCCGTGCTCGCCCGCCCCGACACCGGCGTCCGCGCGGCGAGCTGGGCGACCATGGGCGCGGCCTCGGCGGCGGGCATGCTCGGCCGGCTCGGACTCGCGGCGGAGCTGGCGCGGCGGGGCCGGGCGGTGCTCGCCGCCGCGCCCGAGCACCTGCCCTGGAACGAGGCCCAGGTCGGGCTGGGGCTCTGCTACGCCCGGTACGCCGCCGGCGAGCTGGCCGAGGCCGTCGAGCTGGCCGACGAGGGCTACCGGGCGGCGGTGGCCAGCGACGCGCGGGGGATGGTCGCGGTGTGGGCCGGATTCCGGGGGATCATCGGCAAGGCGCAGGGGCAGCTCGACGCCGCCGAGGCCGACCTGCGCGAGGCCATCGCCCTGGTCGAGGAGAATGACCAGTACCACCTGGTACGGACGTACTGGGCCGAGCTGGCGGGCGTACGGGCCCTGGCCGGCGACCTGCCCGGTGCGCGACGCTGGCTGGCCGCGGCGGACGCCCGGGAGCGGACCGCCAACCGGATCTTCCACGCCTGGGTGGAGCTGAACCGCGCCTGGGTGCAGGTCGCCGAGGGGGACCGCACCGCGGCGCTCCGTACCGCCCGGCACGCGGCCGACCTGGCCCGCGGCAGCGAGCAGCCCACCATCGAGGCGGTGGCGCTCTACGAGTGCGCGCGCCTCGGCGCCCCGGAGCCGGTCCGGGACCGGCTGCACGCCCTCGCCGACCAACTCGGCGGGTTGGCGTCCACCCTCGCCGGCGCGACCGACGGTCTGCTCCACGACGACGGTCCGGCCCTGGAGGCAGCCGCGGACGACCTCGTCTCGCGCGGACACACCCTGCTCGCCGCCGAGGCGGTCGGCGTCGCCGCCCGGGCGTACGCCCGACGGGGTCGACCCCGGCTGGCGGTGGCGCAGCGGGCCGCCACGCTGGCCGAGGCGTGCCGGGGCGTACGGACGCCGCTGCTCGCCGCGACCGCCGTGGGCGTCGAGCAGGCGACGTTGACCCGCCGCGAGCGGGACGTCGCGCTGCTCGCGGTCGCCCTGTCCAGCCGCAGCATCGCCGACCGGCTCGGGCTGTCGGTCAACACCGTCAACAACAACCTGGCCCGGGTCTTCACGAAACTGGGTGTCCGCAACCGCCGGGAGCTGGCCGTCGTGCTCGGCCAGCAGACGTCCGGGCGTGCCGGGGCAGGTCACCACGAGCGATCGCCGCTCGACAGTAGGTAAGGACGACTGATCTACCGGGTTACCGCGCGCCTCCCTACCGTGCGGTAACACACCTACCGGTGCACTCAGTCCCTGGAGGACGGCATGAGCCAACTGGATGCAAGCGGACCACCAGGACCGCGACCCACCCGGTCGTTCCACAATGTTCTCTTCGCCGCCGGAATGGCGTTGGCGGTGGCCACCCTCACCGCGATCGTCGCCCCGACCGCCGGGGGCGCGTCGCCCGCCCCGGCCAGCGCCACCCCCGTGGCCGACTCGTCGTCCGCCGCGCCGCCCTGCACCCGTGAGTTGGAGGGTACGACCTGGCTGCTCGACCCGTGCGTCAAGCCGGGCGGGAAGCTCCCGGCGGAGGTCGAGGCGCGGCTCGCGCAGATCCGTACCCAGAACCGGATGGCGGCCGCCGACTGCCCGACACCGACCGGTTCCGCGTCACCCTCGGCGTCGGCCTCGCCGACCCGGCAGACCCGGCCGCCGGTGACGGCCCAGGCGGTCGCGCAGCGCGCCCCCGCCGCGACCGCGACTGCGCCCACGTCCCCGACGTCGCCCACCTCCTCGCCGAGCGGTTCGCCCTGCCCCTCGGGGAGCACGTCGCCCTCGGCCAGCGCGTCGCCGTCGGGTAGTTCCTCGCCCTCGCGCAGCGCGTCGCCGTCCGGCAGTTCCTCGCCCTCGGGGAGCGCGTCTCCGTCCGGTAGCGCGTCTCCGTCCGGGAGTGCGTCGCCGTCCGGTAGCGCGTCGCCGTCGGGGAGCGCGTCTCCGTCGGGTAGTTCCTCCCCGTCCGGCAGCGCGTCGCCGTCGGGCAGTTCCTCCCCGTCCGGCAGCGCGTCACCGTCCGGTAGCTCCTCCCCGTCGAGCAGCGCCTCACCCAGCGGCTCGTCGTCACCCAGCAACCCGACCGACCCGACCGACGGGCCGCCCTGGCCCACCGGCGGGCCGGGGTCGCCGCCACCCCCGCCGCCGACCGGCTGCCCCCAGGTGAACGGCAACCCCACCCTGGTGGACGCCAACAAGGACCGGATCCGCTGCCGGGAGGTGCAGACCGTCGAGGACGACACCGTGCTCACCGTCACCGGTGACTCGATCAGTTCGTCGCACCACCAGTTCGGCTACGGAATCATGGGACCCGGCTGCCCGAACACCTCGTTCGACGACCGCATGATGCCCGGCAACAACGGCGTCTACAGCTACGCCCGGCGCTACTTCGACATGGACGGCAGCATCGTCGACTACGACAACTACGCGCGTACCGGGTACGGCACCGGCGACATCATCGCCGGTCGCGCCGGTCCGGACTCGTGCGGCAACGCGTGGGCCCGGGTGGCCAGCCCGCTCGGTCTCGCCACCGCCCGCATCGCCAAGGCGAAGAGCGACAAGCACGACGCGTACCACGTCACGACCGGCGGCGTGAACAACACCAACTGGACGACGGTGCTGACCCGACTGGCGAAGTGCCGGGCCTACGAGTTCGCGGCGGAGACCCTGGACCCGTACGGCCTGATCCGGTTCGAGTGGGCGGCCGTGGGTGGCAAGGGCGGCATCATCACCAACGGTGGCGGCTGCAACTTCTGGATCGACCTGCCGGTGGGTGAGGACTACTACATCAACGTGCAGGTGCCCCGCTACGACGGTCCGAGCCGGTACGCGGGTGTCACCGCCGACGCCACCTTCATCGTCAACTCCCTGTTGGCGGCGGGCGCCGACAAGGTGGTGTGGATGCTCTACTACGACATCACCCCGGCCAACATCGACATCGGGCAGTACGCCTGGATGCAGCTCAAGGCGTACCTGCCGGCGGCCCTGCTCTCCTACATACCGCCGCAACCGGTGTCGATGCTGTCGCCGCTGATCGACCCCCTCTGGGTGGGCACCGTGCGAGGCGTGATCAGCGACCTCAACTGGGCCATCCAGATGGGTGTCCCGTTTGACCCGGCCGTCCGGGTGGCCTTCCCACCGCCGTTCACTCCGGGTGACATTCAGGTCACCGCGGAGGGTGGCTCGCCGCACCCCAGCCCTTCCGGGCAGGACAAGTTGGCGAGCACCCTGGCGGGCGTCCTCAGCGGTATGTGACGGGGGCCTGATCCATCGCTCAGGACGGGGAGGAGTCGCCGATGCGGTTCCTCCCCGTCGCCCACACAGGTGGAAGTGCGCCCGTATTGCCGCTATCGCCCCTGTATCTGCTCACCTGCGCCGTACCCCCGGCGCGAAAATTGCTATACGGTCGGCGAATGAAGGTGGAGGAACACTGGTGGAACGGTGACACGACCCCGCGCGGGCGCCGGGACGTGTACATCCGTACTGATGGGCAAGGTTGGGAGGTCCGCGCCCAGATCGGTGGGGCGTCGGGCCGCGAGCGGGTGCAGCAGTGCCCCAGCCGGGCCTCGGCGACCATCCTCGCCGATGCCTGGCGCGGGACGCACCCGTCCTGGCGCGAGCTGAAGCAGCGCTGATCCGGCACCGGGTCGGGCCGGCAACGCCCCCCGCGCCCCCCGGCCCACCCGGTGCTCGACCCACCCCCTCTTCGCGCCTCCGGGTCACTGCGAGCAGTGCACGATCAACTCGACATCGCCAATCTGGCGGCATCCCGAGGCCATGATGCCGCAACATCGCGGAAGCGGAGTGGATCAACTGCGGCTGCGGTGCCAGGTGCCGTGGGCGCATTCCCCGCGCCAGGCCGGGTACACGGGGGCGGTCCGCGCGCGAGGGAGGTCGCCCATGTCGCAGAGTCCCGACGAGGACAATCCCCGGCTCGACGAGGAGGTCCGGGAGGCCGAGCGCCTGCTCGCCAACCTCGCCGCGTCGTCGGACGACACGCTGACCGACGATGACGCGCGGGTGCCGGACGACGCCCCCAGCGCGCAGCCCACCGACTAGTGCTGCAGCGCTGAGCCACAAGCAGCCGATCTCATAGGCTTGCCGTCGACGGCGATTCTGGCCAAGACCACACCATCGGTCTGGTCGCAGGCGGTTATCACTTTCGGCAAGGGGAGTCGGTGCTGCGGGAGCCGCGCAGGGCCTCGTCGTTGACGGCGAGGCCCGCAGCGTCGTCTTCGATGATCGCGGCGTACGAGCGCTATACATCAGACGCGATCACGGCTGTGTCGATCCCCCGCCTCAGGTCGCCCTCGCATAGTCCATTGAGTAAATGCGCCAGGATGTCATGAAATGACCTTCGGGATCGCGGCTGCCGAAAATCGACGCTAGGCTTTCCCAATCCTTCCCGGCCGGAGGGTCAACTTGTCCTTGGCGACGGAGGGAATGAATTGAAAGACATCAACGAATGGGGTGTAACTGCCGCACCTCAGACAATCAAACGAGGTCGTGCTGTTGTTGCCATTGCCGCAGTAGCGACGATCATTATCTCCGGTGCGACAAATGGAGTGGCCGCGGCAAGCCCTGACCGACAGGCTCGGATGGAAGGCAGTGCTGCGGGGGCTGCCTTCCTGACGCCCGAAACCCTTCGGGTCATGCGGCAGCAGGAGGCGCTTCAGCCCGCGATCGAGATCCTGCAGTCCGAGGTCGACAAGTCGGCGTCATCGGGATACATGAGCATGGGTTTCGAGGGCGACGGCGTCGCACTGTACTGGAAGGGGGAGCTCACCCCGGGCATGCGACGGGCGGTGGCGGCGGCTCAACCCGTCGGCGCGGTCACGGTTCGCCCCGCCGCGCACTCCCTTGTGGAGTTGGAGGCAGCTGCCGCCAAGATTGATGCCGCATTCACCCCCGCGACCGGGGGTGACATCCAAGAGATCGTCATTCGCCCGGACGGCAGCGGACTCGACATCGTGAAGATGCCGCCGGCCATCGCCGAGAAGGTGAAGGCGAAGGCTGCCGCAAAGGGCGCTCGCGCTCAACTCGCCACCGAGCGTCAGCTATCCGACCTCGACGTTGGTGTGCCGTTGCTGGTCAGCACTGCCGAATCAACCATCGAAAATTTCGCTTGTAGCGGTGCCTGCAAGCGCAGGGATGACACTTCGGCCTGGAACGGTGGCACGTACCTCGTATTTAAGAACACCCCGACGGGTAATGTGCACTGCACCTCCGGTTTCGGTGTCCAAAAGGGTGGCCAAACCTACGTCCTCACTGCCGCTCATTGCGGCACGAACGAGATCGCCTACGACTATGTCGGCGAGCGGGTCGGCGGGATCTACCAGGAAAACTGGGACAAGGACATCATGCTTCTCAACGCCCGCGGCAGCCGGTTGATCTTCGACGGCAGCGCGACCACCAGCACCACCAAGGTGGTCAACAGCTACGGGAACCAGGTGACGAATGAGCTGCTGTGCCAGTCGGGTTCCACCAGCGGAACCATCTGTGGCCTGAAGAGCCAGTCGGGCAGTTACACGGTCAACGCCTGCGACTCGGACGGTGACTGTTACAACATGCACAGCTTGTCGAAGACCGTGCAGGTGGATGGGCGAGCCGGCGGAGCCCCGGGTGACAGCGGAGGGCCGTTGTTCTCGCTCAACGGCAGTGGTGTTCGCGCCAAGGGAATCCTTAGTGGAAGTGCGTCAGGGAACGCGACCATCATCTACTACCAGGACTGGAACACGATTGGCGCTGATCTCGGCGCCTACCCGGTGAACTGATGGTCATGTGCGCTTGACAGGCCAGCGCGGGCAGTGTGGGGTCGCCGAGCTTCTCGGCGGCCCCACCTCGCCGAACGGCGGGGTGGATGAGCGCCACCACGTCGGTACGCGTCGCCCATGGATCAACGGTTGCTCTCTGTTTACCTGAGGCGGGGGCCACGGCGTCTAAGGGGTGTGGGAGAGACACATGGCAGGTGGTGACCGCGAAGATGACTTCGCAACGTTTGTGAGCACCTACTCTCAGGGTCTTCTGAGGTCGGCGTGGATGCTCACCGGCGACGACGGTCGCGCCGAGGATCTGCTTCAGAGCAGCCTGTCCAAGGCATGGCGACGATGGAGTCAGGTCACGAGCGCGAGCAGTCCCGAGGCGTACGTCCGACGGATCCTCTACACCACGTACGTGTCGTGGTGGCGCCGGAGGTGGCACGGCGAACTGCCGAGCGCCAACGTCCCGGAGCAGATGTACGAGGCCGACCTGCCGGAACTGATCTCCAGGCGCGAGGCGGTGCGAGCCGCGCTGGGGCGATTGACCCGACAGCAGCGAGCTATCGTGACGCTGCGTTACCTGGATGATCTGTCCGTCGCCGAGACAGCAGCCATCCTCAACTGCTCAGTGGGCACGGTCAAAGTGCAATCGGCTCGTGCGATGGCCACTCTTCGCCGGGACCCGCGACTCAGTACGTACAGCCCGACCGGAGTTGACTCGTGAACGAAGACAGATTGCGACAACTGCTTACCGATGTAGCACCGGACCTTGCGCCGCCACCTGACCGGATCGCTTCGGTCCGGCGCCGAGCCGCACACCATCGGGCCTGGGTGGCGGCTGGCGCCACGGTGGCGGTGGCCGCCGTCTCGCTGATCGCCGCTATCCCCGCATTCAGCAGTCTCGGAACGACCCCAGCTGTCTCGAATGACAGGCCGGCCGGCGCGGTTGGTCCGACGACGACGTCCGGTGCGACCCTGAGAACCGATGGTTGCCGCACCGACTCGTCTGGCTCCGCGACCGACCCGAGGACTGCGGACGCAGGCACCGCCACCGACGTGGCGCAGCGGATCGCGGCGTACGCCGAGGAGCATTTCGCCGACGTGTACGCGGACTCGGCGCTCCAGGACTCCGGGCCTCGGGTCCAGGTCTATCGCAAGCCATCGCCTTCCTTCGACTCGTGGATACGCGCGGCCTTCTCGAAGGATTGCGTCGAGGTGAGAGACGTCGCCCACTCGGCCAAGGAACTGGAGGAATGGTCAACTCGGGTGAGCGACGACTCCGCGTACTGGAGTCGACAGGGGGTCACGCTGAATTCGGTCGGCACCGATCCGGTGAACGGCGTTGTGCGGGTCGGCACGAACGATGTGAAGAAGGTCCGTGAACTGCTCATCGACCGCTACGGCAACGATGCGCCACTTGTCGCGGTCGAGGGCGGGGGCCTCACCTGGTGAGGTCGTACGGCCTTGCCACCATCGGGCTCTGTCCGGGGCCCGTTGCACAGGAATCGGTTGGCCCGATGAAACAGGCCCCAGGGCAGCCCGTTGCCGCTTACTCGATTAAGGGCCGGCGGCCTCAGACGGCCGGGACCGGCAGCACCACGCCCTCGGCCGCCGACCGGTGCGCCAGCTCGATCAACTCGACCGTGGCGGCCGAGTCGCGCGGGTCCACCGGCATCGGCGTGCCGTCGCGCAGCGCCGTCGCCACCTGGACGTAGAAGCTCTGGTACGCGCCGGGCACGGTCGGCGTGGGGCGCAGGTCACCGTCGACGCCGAGCAGGCCGTACCGCTCCGGCGGGACCTCGCCCCAGCCCGGCTGGTCCGGTCGGCCGCCGTCGTGCAGCGCGGCCTCCTGTACGTCCAGCCCGTAGGTCGTGTAGCCGGCGCGGTCGCCGAGCACGCGCAGTCGCGGGCCGAGCTGCGCGGTGATGGCCCCCATCCACAGGTGCGAGCGCACCCCGTTGGCGTGGGTCAACGCCACGAACGCGTCGTCGTCGACCTCGGCGCCGGCCCGGCGGCGGTCGACCTCGGCGTAGACCCGCTCGACCCGGCCGAACAGCTGCACGGCCTGGTCGACGAGGTGCGCGCCCAGGTCGAACAGGGCGCCACCGGCCTCGTCCACCCCGGCGAGTTCCCGCCACCCCGGCTTGATCGTCGGGCGGAACCGCTCGAACCGGGACTCGAACCGCAGCACCCGTCCCAGCTCGCCGCTCTCCACCAGCGCGCGGGCGGTCAGGAAGTCGCCGTCCCAGCGGCGGTTCTGGAACACCGTCAGCGGCACTCCCCGCCGGTCGGCCTCCTCGACGAGCGCCCGGGCGTCCGCGGCGGTGGGAGCGAGGGGCTTGTCGACCACGACCGGCAGGCCGGCGGCGAGCGCCGCCCGCGCCATCGGCACGTGCTGCCGGTTCGGCGTCGCGACCACCACCAGGTCCAGAGCGTCCGGGGTACGCCACAGCTCGTCGGCGTCGTTGACCAGGCGGGCGTCCGGGAACATCTGGTGGGCCTGCTCGCGCCGCTGCGGTTCGCGCGTCACGATGGCGTCCAGCCGCAGCCCGGGTGTCGCGGCGATCAGCGGGGCGTGGAAGACCCGACCCGCCAGCCCGTACCCCAGCAGACCGACCCGCAGCGCCTCCGCCATGCCGTACCCCCGTCTCGCCGGCCCGCGCCCCTGGTGGCGCCGGTACCGCCGATCGAATCTACGCCCCGATCATCGCCCGCCGCCGGTCAGCCCACCGGGTCCGCGCGCAGGTAGGTGAGCACGGCGAGTACCCGTCGGTTGGTGTCGTCGCTGGGCGGCAGGTCGAGCTTGAGCAGGATGTTGCCGACGTGTTTGCCGATGGCGGCCTCGGTGACGTGCAGCCGGGCGGCGATGGACGCGTTGGAGCGGCCCTCGGCCAGCAGCGCCAGCACCTCCCGCTCGCGGGCGGAGAGCGCGGCGAGCGGGTCGCGGGGCCGGTGCAGCAGTTGCCGCACCACGTCCGGGTCGATGGCGGTCCCGCCGTCGGCGACCCGGCGCAGCGTGTCGACGAACTCGGTCACCTCTGCCACCCGGTCCTTGAGCAGGTAGCCGACCCGTTGGCCGTCGCCGCTGTCCAGCAGCGCCGCCGCGTAACCGGTCTGCACGAACTGGCTGAGCACCACCACCGGCAGGCCGGGCCGCTCGGCGCGGAGCGCGACGGCGGCGCGCAGTCCGTCGTCGCGCCGGCCGGGCGGCATCCGGATGTCGGTCAGCACCAGGTCGGGCTGGTGCGTGCGGGCCGCCGCCAGCAGCTCGGGCGCGGAGCCGACGGCCGCGCACACCGTGAAGTCGAAGCGGGTCAGGAGCGCGACCAGGCCCTCGCGCAACAGCACCTCGTCCTCGGCGAGCACCACCCGGGTCACCGGCGACATGGCAGCTCCACCCGGACCAGGGTAGGCCCGCCGGGCGGGCTGGCCAGCAGCAACCGGCCGTCGGCGGCGGCGACCCGGTCGGCGAGGCCGGTCAGGCCGGTGCCCCGGGCCGGGTCGGCGCCGCCGCGGCCGTCGTCGGACACCTCGACGACGAGGTCGCCGCCGGCCCGTGTGAGGCGTACGTCGGCGCGTGTCGCTCCGGCGTGCCGGGCCACGTTGCCCAACGCCTCGGACACCACGAAGTACGCGGTGGTCTCGACGATCTCCGGCAGTTCCCCGGTGACGTCGGCGTGCACCGTGACCGGCACGGGGGACGCGTCGGCCACCTCGCGTACGGCGTCGGCGAGGCCCAGGTCGGTGAGGCTCTGCGGCCGGATGCCGTGCACCAACTGCCGCAGCATCACCATCAGCCCGCGCGCCTGGTCGTGCGCCACGGCGAGGGGCCGGGCGGCCGGTGAGTCCTCGGGCACGTCCAGCCGGGCCAGGCCCAGCTGGAGGGTGAGGCTGGTCAGCCGGGGCTGCGCGCCGTCGTGCAGGTCCCGTTCAATGCGCCGCCGTTCCGCCTCGTACGCGCCGACCAGCCGGGTCCGGGAGCGGGCGACCTCGCGCAGCGCCGCCGCGTCGACCGGGCTGGTCAGCGCCCACCGGGCCACGGCGGCCTGGGCGGCGGCGAGCAGTCCCGCCCCGTAGCAGAGCACCGGGAGGAGCAGCACCCCGACGATCGCGTACGGGACGGCCTCGCCGGTGCTCTCGATCGGCCGCCAGATCACCACCGGATCGGCGTCGCCGGCCAGCCAGGGGCTGGTGACCATCCCGAGGTCCAGCAGCACCAGCACCAGGAACGTCCAGTACGCGACGGGCACCACACCGCCCAGCCAGAACAGGTACGCCACCTCCCGCCAGCCGGCCGCGCTGCGGTAGCGGGCGACCAGCCCCGGCCACGGCGACGCGGGCAGTGGGCGGCCGTCCACCAGGCCGATCCGCCACCGTTCGACGGCGGCGACCGGGACGCTGGCGAGCGGCGCGAGGGCCACCAGGGTGAGGCTGCCGACCGCCAGGAACAGCATCAGCGGTATCTCCGGCGGCCGACCGTGCTGCCGCAGCGCGTTGGCGGCGGCCAGCAGGGGCGCGCCGATGACGAGCAGCCCGACGGTGAGCACACCGGCGATCGGCACGGTGGTGATCAGGTAGGCCAGCGCGCGCCAGGGCCAGGCGGAGATCAGCCAGTCGCGGCGGCGCAGGGCCGCGGCCAGGTGGCGGGGGTGTTCCGAGGTCATGCCGCAGACGCTAATCGCCGGCCGGGGGCCGCCCCAGCCGTCCAGATCCCCTCTTCGGGGTAGGCCCAGCACTACCGGCGGGGTGTGCGGAGTCCGGAAACGGGAACGACGCGGCGGGGTGTGCCGGGCGGCGGCGGGAGCGACATGGGTGCCAGGACCTTCATGGTGGTCGGCGGGACCAGCGGACTGGGCCTCGCGGTGGCGCGGCTGCTGGTCGACGAGCACCGGGTCGTGGTGCTCGGCGACGTGCCGGCCGAGGTCGCCGAGGCGAGCGACGCGCTCGGTTGCGAGGGGACGGTCTGCGACGTCTCCTCCGCCGAGCAGATCCGGGACGCCTTCGCCGAGGTGGTGGGGCGGCACGGCAGCGTCGACGGGGTGGCGGCGTGCGCGTCGATGTGGGCCGGCGGTGATCTGACCGACCTGTCGGTGGAGCACATCCGGCGGGCCGTGGAGATCAACGTGCTGGGTACGACGTACCTGCTGCGCGAGGCGCTGGCACAGCTGAACCGGCAGGGCTACGGCAACGTCGTGTACGTCGGCGCGCTGGCGCTGGCGGCCCCCCGGCCCGGCATACCGGTCTACCGGGCGACCAAGAGCTACGGCAGCAGTCTCGTCGACTCGCTGGCCGAGGCCCAGCACAGCAACCGGATCAAGGTGATGCAGCTGCACCCCGGGCCGATGCCGACGCGGCTTCAGGAGCGGGTCGGCGCCGAGTTCCTGGACGAGATCTACGCCCTGCCCGAGCAGGTCGCCACCGAGGTCGTACGACTGCTGCTGTTGCGCCCCGACGACCTCTACGTCTCTGGTGAGCGGGTGCTGCGCGCGGACGGGCGGTGGTGACGGCGGGGGCCGCTGCGGGCGACCGTCCGGCCTCCGCGTGGGCGCCGCTGCGCGGCGCCGTCTACCGCAACCTGTGGCTGGCCCTGCTCGCCGCCAACGTCGGCACCTGGATGCAGACCGTCGGCGCGCAGTGGCTGCTGATCCACCACGCCAACGCCGCCACGCTTGTCGCCCTGGTGCAGACCGCCAGCCTGCTGCCGGTGCTGCTGCTGGCGCTGCCCGCCGGTGTGCTGGCCGACAGCTTCGACCGTCGCCACCTGCTGATCGCCGTGCAGCTGTTCCTGGTGGCGGTGGCGGTGGCGTTGGCCCTGCTCACCCTGACCGACCGGATGCCACCGGCGCTGCTGCTCACCCTGACCTTCGCGTTCGGGGTCGGGCAGGCGCTCACCCTGCCGGCCTGGTCGGCGGTGATCCCGGAGCTGGTGCCGCAGGAACAGTTGCGCTCGGCGTCCGCGCTGGGCTCGATCAGCGTGAACGTGGCGCGGGCGGTGGGACCGGCGCTGGCCGGTGTGCTGATCTCCCGGACCGGCGTCGCCCCGGTCTTCGGGCTCAACGCGGTGGCGTTCGCCGTCTTCGCGTACGCGCTGTGGCGCTGGCGGCCCCGAAACGCCCGCGCCGTCGAGGTGCCCGAGCGGTTCACCGCCGCGCTGCGGGCCGGGAGTCGCTACGTACGCCACTCGCCGACCGTGCGCCGGCTGCTGCGCCGCGCGTTGGTCTTCGTGGTCCCGGCCAGCGCGCTGTGGGCGCTGCTGCCGCTGGTGGCGGCCCAGCGGCTCGGGCTGGGCTCCGGCGGGTACGGGCTGCTGCTGGGCGCGCTCGGGGTGGGTGCCATCGCCGGCGGTGTGCTGCTGGCGGTGATCCGTACCCGGCTCTCGGCCAACCAGCTCCTGCTCGTCTCCGGCGCGCTGTTCACCGCTGCGCTGGCGGTGGTCGGCACCGTACGGGTGGTGCCGCTGGTGGTCCTGGCCCTGCTGCCGGCGGGGATGGCGTGGGTGACGGTGCTGGCCAACGTCAACGCCGAGATGCAGCTCTTCCTGCCGAGCTGGGTACGGGCCCGGGGCCTGGCCGTCTACCAGGTGTGTTTCGCCGGTGGGCAGGCCGCCGGCGCGTTGCTGTGGGGTCTGGTGGCCGAGATGGGCGGGCTGCTCCCGGCCTACCTCACGGCGGCGGCGGCGATGTTCGTCGGAACCGTGACCAGCCGGATCTGGCCGCTGCCGGATCTGCGGTCGGTGAACCGCGAACCGGCCGCCTACTGGCCGCAACTGCACCTGGCGCACGAGCCGGACCCCTGGGTGGGTCCGGTGCTGGTGACGGTGCGGTACACCGTCCGGCCGGAGCGGGAGGGGCCGTTCCTCGCGGCGATGGACGCGGTGCGCGGGGCCCGGCAGCGCACCGGCGCGATGCGCTGGGGGCTGTTCCGGCCGGCCGAGACGACCGACCGGTTCGTCGAGGTGTACCTGGTGCCGTCGTGGGACGAGCACCTGCGCCAGCACGGCGGCCGGCTGACCGGTGAGGACCGCGAGGCCGAGGCGCGGGCCCGGGAGCTGACCGAGGGTGTTCCGGAGGTACGCCACCTCGTGCCGGCCGCCGCCGGACCGCGGCTGTCCGACGACCGCGAAGGGGTCTGATCCTGCGTACACCCGGCCCCGGGGCGGCGGCGTCCGGCCGGCGTACCGCGTACGCGCGCGTTGTTAGGATGGCCGCACCATGGCGACTGAGCGCAAGCCGACCGCGGACCCGGCACGCAGCCTGGCCATCCTCTGGCGCACCCGGGAACCGACCAGCCGCAGCGCCGGGCAGGGGCTCAGCGTCGACCGGATCGTCCGGGCCGCCATCGACATCGCCGACGCCGAGGGTCTCGACGCGTTGACCATGCGCCGGGTCGGCGAGGCGCTGGGTGTGGGCACCATGTCGGTCTACACGTACGTGCCGGGCAAGGCCGAACTCGTCGACGTCATGATCGACACCGCGTACGGCGAGATGCCGCGTCCCGCCGTCGAGGGGGACTGGCGGGCCCGGTTGGAGCGGATCGCGCGGGACAACCTGGCGCTCTACCAGCGGCACCGGTGGATGTTGCGGGCCGAGACCACCCGTCCGGTGCTCGGGCCGCACCTGATGGCCAAGTACGACCACGAACTGGGCGCGGTCGCCGACATCGGGCTCACCGACGTCGAGATGGACGCGGTGCTCACCCTCGTGCTCGGGCATGTGAAGTCCTCCGCGCGGGCCGCCTCCGAGGTGGTCGACCTGGAACGGGAGACCGGGATGAGCGACGGCCAGTGGTGGCGGTCGCACGCGCCCTGGCTGGAGACGTTCCTGAACCCCGACAGCTACCCGACCGCGTCCCGGGTCGGCACGGCGGCCGGCCGGCAGCACGGCGCCGCCTACGGCCCGGAGTACGCCTTCGAGTTCGGCCTGCAACGCGTCCTCGACGGCATCTCGGTGGTGGTCGCCGAGCGGGCCGGCACCCGCTGACCCGCCGTCCGGGCTATTCGTCCGTCGCGGGCGCGGCGCCGGTGCCGGTGCCGCCGAGCCGGGCGAGGGAGCGGGCGGACGGGCTGCCCGGCTCGGCGTGGTAGACGACAAGCGACTGGGTCGTGCCGCTGATCATCAACTTCTCGTAGCGCAGCTCCAACTCGCCGACCTGCGGATGGTGGAACACCCGCAGCCCGCCGCCGGCGCGGACGGTGACGTCGTGGCGTGCCCACAGCCGCCGGAACAGCTCGCTGCCCGCCGTCAGCTCGTCGACCAGTTCGGTGAGCCGTGGGTCGTCCACCTCGACCCCCACCTGGGCGCGTAGGCCGGCCACCGCGCTCGCGGCGACCGCCTCCGGGGCCGGATAGAGCGCCGGAACATGCGGGCCCAGGAAGACCTCGCGCAACAGGTTCACCCCGACCCGGTAGATCGGTGCCAACGCGGTCGCCATCGGGTTGGCGAAGAGCACGTCCAGGTGCCGGCCGTGCACGAAGGCGGGCGTCTGCGTCCACGAGCCCACCAACTGCCGGATGCCCACCGGCACCCGTTCCGGCCGTCGTGCCGGGTGGCCTGCCGGTGCGTGTCCGCCGAGAAGGTGCAGGTGCGCCGTGGCCTCGGGGTCCAACCGCAGCGCCCGCGCCAGCGCGTCGAGCACCTGGCCCGACGGGTTGCGGTCCCGGCCCTGCTCCAACCGCAGGTAGTAGTCGGCGCTGATGCCGGCCAGCAGGGCCAGTTCCTCGCGGCGGAGGCCCGGCACCCGCCGACGGCCGTGTGCCGGCAGCCCGACGTCAGCCGGCCCGATCAGCTCGCGCCGGGCACGCAGGTACTCGCCCAGCGGGCCGGCGGTGCTCACCAGCTCATCGTAGGAGTGATCGCCGCCGGCCAGCCTGGTCCTGCCACTACCAGGAAAACCGGTAACCCGGATATCGCCGGTCGGCCGGGTGACAGTGGGCCAGGTATGGGTTTTCGAGAGGGGACAGAGATGACCACGCTCATCACGACACCGTTCGGTTTCGCCTCGACCGCCGACGAGGTGCTCGCCGGAGTCGACCTGAGCGGCAAGCGCGCCGTCATCACCGGCGGAGCGGCCGGCATCGGCATCGAGACCGCTCGCGCGCTGGCCGCCGCCGGCGCCGAGGTCGTGCTCGCGGTGCGTCGCGTTCCGGCCGGCCAGGACGCCGCCCGGGACATCGCGGCCAGCATCGGCGCGGACCGGGTCACCGTCCGCGAGCTGGACGTGGCCAACCAGGATTCGGTACGCCGATTCGTCGCCGGCTGGGACGGGCCGCTGCACATCCTGATCAACAATGCCGGGATCATGGCGCTGCCCGAGTTGGAGCGCACGGTCGAGGGCTGGGAGATGCAGTTCGCCACCAACTTCATGGGGCACTACGCGCTGACCGTCGGCCTGCACGACGCCCTCGCCGCAGCCGGTGGCGCCCGGGTCGTCTCGGTCAGCTCCAGCGGCAACCTCTTCTCCCCGGTGATCTTCGACGACCTGCACTTCGCGTTCCGGCCGTACGACCCGCTCCTGGCGTACGGGCAGTCCAAGAGCGCCGAGGCCCTGCTCGCCGTCGAGGCCGACCGCCGCTGGGCCGGCGAGGGTATCCGCGCCAACGCCTTGAACCCGGGCGCGATCGCCACCGGGTTGCAGAAGCACACCGGGGGACTGCGTACCCCGAAGGAGCGGCAGAAGACCCCGCAGCAGGGTGCCGCCACCTCGGTGCTGCTCGCCGCGTCCCCGCTGCTCGACGGCGTCGGCGGTCGCTACTTCGAGGACTGCGCCGAGGCCCCGGTCCGGACCGAGCGGCCCGCCGACTACAGCGGCGTGGCGGCGTACGCGCTCGACCCGGGCAACGCCGAGCGGCTCTGGACCACGGCGGCGGACCTCATCGCCCGCTGACCGTGGCGCCCGGCCCGGCCGAACCCACCCGGGCCGGGCGGCGCGGGTGGTACGACTGGGACGGCAGGTGACGTCCGGGAAGGGGGGCGATGACGAACGCGCTTCCCGGGCGGCTGCTCCAGAAGCGGGAGGATCCCCGCCGGACCTCGTTCCTGGAGCTCTTCTTCGACCTGGCCTTCATCTTCGCGTTGACCCGACTGTCCCGGGCGGTGGTCGACGATCCCAGCCTCAACGGCGGCTTCCAGGTCATGGTGATGCTGGCGGCGATCTGGTGGGTGTGGTTCGTGACCGCGTGGTCGGCCGACTGGTTCGACCCCCGGGCGCCGCTGATCGTCGTACTCCTGCTCTGGGTGATGTTCGGCGGCCTGCTGATGGCCGCGGCCGTGCCCACCGCGTTCGACTCGCACGCCGCGCTGTTCGCGGGCGCCTACGTGGCGATCCACCTCGGTCGGGGCGCGCTGCTGATCCCGGCGCTGCGCGGGCATCCGCTGCAACTGCGGAGCCTGCGGGTGGCGATCTGGTTCGCGATCTCCGGTGCGATGTGGCTGGTCGGCGTGGCCGTCCCCCCGGCCCGGGAGGTGCTCTGGACCCTCGCCCTGGTGCTGGAGTACTCCCTGGCCCGGCTGCGCTGGCCGTTTCCGTGGCTCGGGCGCAGCTCCTGGCCGGATCTCCAGGTCAACGGTGACCATCTCTCCGAGCGGTACCAGCAGATCTTCATCATCGCGTTGGGTGAGCTGATCCTGTTCGCCGGCATCGCCTACAGCGACTCCGGCCTGCACCTGGAGAGCACGCTGGCCTTCGCCCTGGCGTTCGTCACCGCGGTGGCCCTCGCCCGGCTCTACCTGGTGCCGGCCGGCTCGCGGCTGGGCGCGAGCATCACGGCGGCCGGCCCGCCCGGCAGCAAGCTGGCGCTGCTCGCCGGTTATCTGCACCTGCTCATGATCGCCGGCGTGCTGGCGACCTCGGTGGCCATGGAGATGACGATCGAGGATCCCCGCACCGAGGAGACGGCGCAACTGGCCCTCGGCATCACCGGCCCGGCGCTGTTCCTGACCGCCCGGATCCTGCTCGCGTGGGCGGTCGACGGCAGCCGGCCGTGGGCCCGCCTGATCGGGGTGCCGGCCATCATCGTGTGCGGGTTCGCGACCCAGCGGCTTCCGCACGTCGCCAACAGCGCCGTCGTCGCCGGGGTGCTGGTGCTGATCGTCCTGGTCGACGGGATGCCCGGCCTCCGCCGGTACGCCGACCGGGCGATGCGGGACGGCGCGTCCGATCAGCGGCGACCCGGGTAAGCCGGGGACGCCGATGCCCGCACCGCGCCACGATGCCCCACCGCGACCCGCCGACGTGGTGGAGTTGCGGGTGCACGGCGTGTCGGGGGCGGAGCCCTCGGTCGTCCTGGGCGCGGCGTCGGCGCGTCAGGTCGCGGGTGACGATCGCGGCGGCTTCTACCGCCCGAGCGGGGACCGCGCCGGCCCCGACGGATTGACGCTCGAGGCGTACCGCTGGGGTGACCTGCCCTCGGGCACGGTGGCCCGGACGCTCTCCATGGTCCTGTTGCTGCCGTTCATGCTCAGCAACGCGGCGGTGTGGATGCGCCCCACCGGCGGGCGCGCCGCCGGGGTCACCGTCCTCTGCCGGCTCCTCGCGCTCAACCTCACCCTGGTGTACGTGGTGTCCATCGCCGGGGTTGCCCTCGACCTGCTCGCCTGGCGCTGTCTCGGCGGGACACCCTGCCGGGCGCCCTTCGAGACGTTGTTCGGGCTGGACGACCGACACGTCGGGCAGCGGCTGGCCGTGCTGGCGTCGGTGCCGATCGCCGCCGTGGGGCTCCTGCGACTGCTCGGCACCCGCCGCCCCCGGCCGGCCGCCAACCCGCTGTGGGCCGTGGAGCCGCTGGTGGAGCGGTTACGGGCGATCCACGTCGCGGCCGCGCTGGGCGTACTCGACCTGCTGCTGCTCACCGCCCGGCAGGCCGGTGGCGCGACGGCCGGGACGACGCTGCTGCTCGCGTGTGCCGTGGCGGTTCTGGTGGCCTGCGTCGTCCTGCTCGCCGTCCCCGGTCTGCTCGACCGGGCCGCGACCGCGCGGACGGCCACCGGGGCGGCGCGCGCCACCGCCGTGGTGGCGGCCGGCCTGACCGTGGTGACCCTCGTCGTCGTGGCGAGCGACGGGCGGGGCTGGCCGCCGTCCGCCGGACTCCCCGGCTACGCCGGGATAGCGGGCGGCACGCTGCTCGGTCAGATGTCGTTGCTGGTGCTGCTCAGCGCGCTGGTGTTGGGGCACCGGGGACGCGGCGAGGGTCGCCGGGCGCCGCCGGGGGGAGCGGGCGCGGCGGTCATCGCGGCCATCGCGGTCGGCCTGGCCGGCGCGCTCGCCTCCGGTCTGGTCTACCAGAGTGGGGTACTGCTCGGCGGATACCGTGGTGACGGCGGTCCGCCGCTGCCGTACCGCTGGACGGTGCTCGCCTTCTTCCTGCACGTCGACGCGGCGGTGCTGCTGGGCGGGGCGCTGACCGTCCTGTCGCGGCGGCGTCGCCGCCGTGCGGCGGCGACGATCACCAGCCGCGACTTTCCCGCGCCGCCGCCAGCGGCGACCGTGCGGTTGCGGCAGGTCACCAAGGCCGTGGCCCGGGCGCGGTTCACCGAGTGGCTGGGCCTGCTGGCCGTCACCTACGCGGTGCTCGCCCTGATCGGACTGGCCACGAGCCTGCTCGGACTGTTCGGGCGCGAACCGGACGAGGTGGCCCGGCGGGTTCTCGGGCTGCCGGCCGGCGCCGTCGGAATGGCGCTGGTGGGCGGTACCTATCTGGTCGCCGCGGTGGCGGTCACCCTGCTGTCGGGCGGTCTCTTCGCCTACCGAACGGCGTGGTTCCGCCGGCACGTCGGGATCCTGTGGGACCTGGGCACCTTCTGGCCCCGGGCCGCCCACCCGTTCGCGCCGCCGAGCTACGCCGACCGGGCGGTGCCGGAACTGGCCGACCGGATCGGCCACCTCACCGGACGGCACGGCGGCGTGCTGCTGTGCGGGCACAGTCACGGTTCGGCGTTGCTGGCGCTCGCGGTGCTGCGGCTGCCGCCGGCCGCGCGGCGACGGGTCGCGCTGCTGACCTACGGCTCCCCACTGGACCGCCTCTACGCCCGGCTCTTTCCCGCGTACCTCGACGACCAGACGCTGCGCGAGGTGGGGGAGCGCATCGGGTGGCGGTGGGTCAACCTGTGGCGGGACACCGACCCCGTAGGCGGCTGGATCTTCGCCGCGCGCCGGCCCGGCGACCCCACGCCGAACCCCGCCGACCCCGCCGATCACGTCGACCGGCGACTGCGGGACCCCGCCGATCTGCTGCCGGCACCGGGCGACCGCCTCCCTCCGCCGCTGCGCGGGCACCACCCGGGCGAGTCCGACCCCGCGTTCCGGGCAGCCGTACACGACCTCGTGGGTCGGCTCCGCGGCTCCGCCACGACGTGAGCAGGGCGGCGTTACTCGGGGAGCCGGTCGGACTCCGCCACCACCGCGCGCACCCTGCGTAGGGTGGCGTCCGGCGCGCGGATCGCCGCCCGCCACCGGTCCAACGTGCGGGTCAGCACCCGGACGACGAACTGCAACTGGTTGACCTGCTCGCGCAGCGTGCCGAGTTCGGTGCGGGCGTGCAGCGCCTCACCCTCCAACTCGGTGATCCGGGTCTGCAACGGTTGCACCAGGGTGAGGGCGGCCTCGGTGAGGGTGTCGGCGGCGTCGGCCTTGAACTTGCCCCGCTGCACCAGCACGGTGGCGATCGCGACCAGCCCGGTCGAACCGCCGAGAATGCCGAACACACTGAGGGTCACCTGCACCCAGTGCGGCGCGGCGGGGGCGGGTGAGGTGTTCACGGCACACTTCCCTGTAGCTGCTCGGCGGTCAGACATTCACACGCGAGGACCAGGCGACGGAGGTCGACGGCGAGCTGCGCGGCCCGCCACAGCGACCCGATCGTCACCGCCACGACGAACGACGAGGCGACCATTGACTGCTGGCTCCACAGGGCTATCAAGGCCACCGCGTACATGCCGGTGATCGTGCCGAGCACCAGGACCGAAGCGAGTTCCATGCCGAGGCCGGTGGAGAGCCGGCCGGGCCACATGATGCCCAGCAGCCCCGTCACGCCCACCGTGGTCAGCGCGATCTCCCAGGCGATCTGGAGCGGCACCGGCATGGACGTCTGGACGGAGGTCGGCCGAACGTCGAGGATCATCATCAGGACGCCGCAGATGGGCGCCGTGACCAGGACAGCGACCTCGTACGGCTGTTGGCGGGACCGGATACGCAGATACCTCACGGCAACTCCCTGGTCGAAGACCCTGCCATCCACGGGCGACGGGGCGGTGCCGTCTCTGCGGGCTGCTGGCCCGGCAGTCCGCAACCGGTGGGGCGGGAACGGTCGATGGTCGAGAGGGTGGCCGACGTGCCGTCGTTGGTCGCCGATATCTGCCTGTGTAGCACCGATGACCGGTTGGCGTCCACCTGGTGTAACGTCGCATTTCCGCAGGTCAGAGGGTTTTGCGGCGGTCGGCGGGGTGGGCTGCGGCAACCCGGCCGCCCTTCGGCCGCTCGTTACCTCCGGTGTCGGATATCCAACTTCGGTCCGCCGGGCGGGTCCGCGTCGTCGCCCCGACCTGATCCGCGCCGCGCGGTCGATCCGACCTGAGCGCGGTCGGCGACTTGCCGGTTCCCGTGGAACCGGCCACCGGCGTGCGGTCAGATGGAACCACCGGCATCCGCCGTCGGCCGGCCGATCGAGGGGGTACGCCGTGCAGGTGCTCGTCCTGATCGTGGTGCTGGGCGCCACCGTCCTGATCGGCACCACGCTCGGTGGCCGGTACCGGGTCGCGCCTCCGGTGCTGCTCATCGGGTTCGGGGTGCTGCTCGGGCTCGCGCCGCCGCTGTCCGACGTGGAACTGGAACCGGACCTGGTGCTGCTGATCTTCCTGCCGGCGATCCTCTACCGGGAGAGCCTGACCATCAGCCTGCGCGAGATCCGGGCCAACCTGCCGGTGATCGGGCTGCTCGCCGTGGTGCTCGTGGTGCTCACCATGGTCACGGTCTCCTTCACCGCGCAGGCGTTCGGCGTCAACCCGGCCGCCGCCTGGGTGCTCGGCGCGGTCCTCGCGCCCACCGACGCCGCCGCGGTCACCGGCCTGGCCAAGCGGCTGCCCCGGAAACTTCTCACCACGCTGCACGCGGAGAGCCTGATCAACGACGGCACCGCGCTGGTGATCTTCGCGGTGACGGTGGGCCTGCTCACCAAGAGCGGGGAGCCGGGGCCGCTGGGCATCGGCGAGGAGTTCGTCGGGGCCAGCCTCGGCGGGGTGGTCGCCGGCCTGCTGGTGGGCGCCGTCGTGGTGCTGATCCGCAAGCGGCTCGACGACCCGCTGCGCGAGGGCGCGCTGAGCGTGCTAACCCCGTTCGCCGCGTTCCTGCTCGCCGACTCGGTGCACGCCAGCGGGGTCCTGGCCGTCGTCGTCGCCGGCCTGGTGCTCGCGTACGCCGGACCACGGGTGATCCGTGCCCGCTCCCGGGTGTTGGCGTACGCGTTCTGGGACCTGTCCACCTTCCTGATCAACGGCGGTCTGTTCGTGCTGCTCGGCACCCAGATCCCCCGGGCGGTGCGTGGCATCGTCAGCACCTCGCCGCCGAGGGCCGTGCTGATCGTGCTCGCGGTCACGCTCGTCGTCGTCGCCACCCGGTTGGGCTTCGTCTACCTGACGGCGCAGTCGGCGCGGCTGCGGCGTCGACGGATGGTCGAGCAGGAACGCACCACACCCAGCTGGCGGGTCGGGACGGTCGCGGGCTGGTCCGGTTTCCGGGGCGCCGTGTCGCTGGCCGCCGCGCTGGCCGTCCCGACGATGACGGTGACCGGTCGACCGGTGGTCGAGCGAGACCTGATCATCTTCGTCACCGCGCTGGTGATCGTGCTGATCATGCTGGTGCAGGGCACCACCCTGCCGCTGGTGGTGCGCTGGGCCAGGCTGTCCGGCGACCCCGAACGCGTCGACGAGGCCCGGCACGCCCGCCGGCGCGCCACCCAGGCCGGCCTGGAGGCCCTGCCCGGGGTCGCCGCGGAGGTCGGCGCCGAGGAGGAGTCGGTACGCCGGCTGCGAGCCGAGTACCAGCGTCACCTGGCCGACCTCGAGGAGACCGGCGGACGCACCGCCGAGGAGCGCCGACTGGAGCTCCGACTGCGCCTCGGCGTCCTCGCCCACAAGCGGCGGGAGTTGACCCGGCTACGCGACAGCCGGGAGATCGACGACCTGGTGCTCCTGGAGCTCCAGTCGGCGCTCGACAACGAGGAGATCCGGCTGCTGGGGCGCGGTCCGAACGAGTGAGCGCGGGACCCGTGACGGATTGGTGACATCGCCGCGCCCGCGACCGGGGCGTCCGGGCGGCTCGTCGGCGGGTACGGTGGAGGCGGTTTCGGCGTTCGTCGATGTGTTCGGTCGCTGAGGGGGTACCCATGACCACCGAGGCGAGCGCGGCCGAGCCGCGGGTGGTCACCGAGCGGCAGTTCCTCGACGAGTTGGCCTCGGTTACCCGCGAGCGCGTCGCCACCCGGTTCCTCTACCTGATGGCGCAGGAGGATGCCGTCGTCGGCGTCCAGTGGGAGCAGCCCGGGGTGGACCACCTGCGCCGTTACCGGGTCCGCGACGCCTGCCCGCACTGCGTCGTGCTCGCCGCCGTGGTGACGCTCGCGCCCGTACTGCCACTGGACGTGCTGCGGGCCGGCCGCGCCCGGCCGCAGTACGAGACGGTCCTGCGTACCGGCCGGCTGCCCCACCTGGCTTTCGCCCGTCCGACGGGGTCACCCGGTGCGAGCTGGCTGGGTGACTGCCACGCGGTCGACGGCGACCCGCACTCCGCCGCCGACTGCCCGAGGCACGCCATGCCCCCACCCACCGGCGACCCGTTGGCGCTGCGCCTCGGGGCACTTCCCCGGGCGGTACGGGAGCTGTATCCGCACGACGGCGCGGCGGCGGCCGACCTGGCGCAGCGG
Organism: Micromonospora sp. WMMD729; assembly: GCF_049315225.1. Taxonomy (NCBI): domain Bacteria; kingdom Bacillati; phylum Actinomycetota; class Actinomycetes; order Micromonosporales; family Micromonosporaceae; genus Micromonospora; species Micromonospora sp. WMMD729. Next base: position 1,919,416 of record NZ_CP186059.1, read on the forward strand.
CTACGGATCGCCCAGGACTGGCGTGCGGACGCGCAGGCGGTGGCCAGCGGCATCCGCGAGGCGGCGGCGACCTGGGCGTTCCTGCGCAACTCCTGCGTGCTGGGGGTGTCGGTGCCCGGTGCCAACGGTCTGGTGCTCACGCTGCCGCCCGGGCGTGCTGCGGACGACCGGTCGCTCGGCGACCTGCACGAGGCGACGGTACGCGCCCTGCCGGCCGGCGGTCCGGTCCCGTACCAGGAACTGGCCTGCCTGCTGCCCGAACCGACGTCGACGACGCAGCGCATGCCGACGTACGCCGGCGCGGTTGACCTGACCGCCGCCGCGCCGGTGCGGACGCTGCGGTTGCCGGTCCCACGCCGGCCGCTGAGCACCACCGGTCGGGGTGTGCTGCTGCTCTACGAGGCACGGCACGCCATGGGCCGGCACATGGCGAGCGCGCCGGTACGCGACAGCGCCTACTGGGATTCCGAGGCGGCGTTGAACGTCTTCGAGTTCACCCTGCTGGAACGCGTCGCCGGGCGGCACTACCAGGAGGCGGTGGCCGCCTACCTCCAGGCGTTGCGGCGCGAGGGTGACCTGCTCGCGCGTCCGCACAAGGTGCTCGACCGGCGTCGCCGCAAGGCCCTGTCGCACGCGTTCGGCGGGCTGGACGACGAGGAGCTGCACCTGTGGGCGTCGGTCGCCTACCGCAACGCCATCCTGGAACTGCTCGGCGACCTGAAGGCGTTCGCCGCGCACCTGAGCATCCAGGCCGGTTGAGCGCGGACACCCGCCGACCGGAGGCGGGCCGGTCGCCGCGTTCGCGCCCGCTCGCCGCGGGTGCCCGACGGGCTTACAGCACCTGGGCCAGGAAGCGACGCAGCCGGGGATGCTCGGCCCCCTCGAAGATCCGCTCCGGCGGGCCGGCCTCCAGCACCACGCCCCGGTCCATGAAGGCCACCGTGTCGGCGACCTGCCGGGCGAAGCCCATCTCGTGGGTGACCACCACCATGGTCATCCCCGCGGCGGACAGGTCGGCCATCACCCCGAGCACCCCCTTGACCAGCTCCGGGTCGAGCGCCGAGGTGGCCTCGTCGAAGAGCATCACCTCGGGTCGCAGCGCCAGCGCCCGGGCGATCGCCACCCGCTGCTGCTGACCGCCGGAGAGCTGCGCGGGCCGGGCGTCGGCCTTGCCGGCGAGGCCCACCAGCTCCAACTGTGCCCGGGCGACCTGGACCGCCTCGTCCTGGCCGAGCTTGCGCAGTCGGCGCAGCGCCAGCGTGATGTTGCGCAGCACGCTCATGTGCGGGAAGAGGTTGAACTGCTGGAACACCATGCCCACCCGCTGGCGCAGCGCGTCCGGGTCGTCCCGCAGCACGCTGCGCCCGTCCAGCAGCACGTCGCCACGGTCGGGCTCGATGAGGCGGTTGAGCGTCCGCAGCAGAGTGGACTTGCCCGAGCCGGACGGTCCGATCACGCACGCCGTCGCCCCCCGGGGCACGTCCAGGTCGACGCCGCGCAGCACGCGGTTCGCCCCGAAGGCCAGGTGGACGTCGTGTGCCCGCAGGCTGACCGAGGTGGTCGTGGCGGTGGTCATGGCCGGTCTCCTTCAGTGGCCGTGAACAGCACCGGGTCGTCGTCCTGGTCCGGCGCGGCGGTGCTCCGGCCGTCGCGCAGCCGCCGGTCGATCCAGTTGACGAGGTGGGTCAGCGGGACGGTCAGCGCCAGGTAGAACAGACCCGCCAGCAGCAGCGCGGACTCGTTCCCGGTGGTGGCCGCGTAGTCCTGCCCGATCCGGAACAGCTCGCGTTGGCTGGCCACCAGGCCCAGGAAGTAGACCAGGCTGGAGTCCTTGATCAACGCGATGAGCTGGTTGACCCAGGCGGGCAGCACCCGCCGGATGCCCTGCGGGATGATCACCAGCCGCATCGCGTCGGTCCAGGAGAAGCCGAGCGCCCGCGCACCCTCCAACTGGGCGGCCTCCACCGACTGGATGCCGGCGCGGAAGATCTCACCGATGTACGCGGCGGCGATCAGCGACAGCGCGAGGATGCCCAACGGGTACGGGTCCGGCCCCCACACCCGCATGCCGAGCGGGGCCAGGCCGACGCCGATCAGCAGGATCGTCGCCGCGGCCGGCAGCCCCCGGAACACGTCGGTGTAGACGCGCGCCGGCCAGCGCAGCCACCGGCTGCGGGAGATGCCGGCCACGGCCAGCAGCAGACCCAGCACCGTGCCGAGCAGAGCGGCGGAGACCGCCAAGATCAGCGTGTTGGGCAGCCCGACGGTCAGCATCTCGGGCAGCGCCTCGCGCATCGCGTCGACGTCGAAGAACGTCTCCCACAGGGTGCTCAACGGATCCATCGTTCGCCTCTCCTACCGCCCCGCTCGCTCGTCACCGGATCAGGAGGCGGCCGACGCGGACGCCGAGGGCGCCGCGACCGTGCCGCTGCCCGGCGTGAAGTCGGCCGGGATCGGGCGGCCCGGGTAGTACTGGGCCTGCAACCGGTTCCAGGTGCCGTCGGCGATCACCTCGTCGAGGGCCCTGTTCAGCGCCTCGCGCAGCTTGTCGCTGCCCTTGGCGACGGCGTACGCGGTCGGCGCCGGGCTGAGCTGCTTGGCCGCCACGGTGATCTTGCCGTTGCTGTCGGCGGCGGACTTCTCACCGATCTCCGCCGGGGCGATCCACGCGTCTGCGGTGCCCGCCTTGAGCTGGTTGATCGCGCCGTTGTAGTCCGGCACGCGGACCGGGTCGAGCTGCTTGCCGGTGGCGTAGTCGTCCTGGACGGTGCCCTGCACCACCACGACCCGCTTGCCGGCGAGCTGGTCGAATCCCTTGATCGGCGAGCCGGCCGGCACGTCCAGCCCGAAGTAGCCGAAGTCGTACCCGTTGCCGAAGTCGACGGTCTTCCTGCGCGCCTCGGTGATGGTGATCGAGGAACTGCCGACGTCGAACTTGTGGTTGTTGACCTGGGACAGCAGCGCGGAGAAGTCGGTGCCGACGAACTCGACCTTCAGGCCGAGCTTGCCGGCCACGGCGGTCAGCAGGTCGTTGTCGAAGCCGGTGAACTTACCGTCCTTGAGGTACACGTTCGGCGGGGCGTCGGTCAGCGTCCCGGCCCGCAGCACCCCCGCCTGCGCCAGACCGTACGGGTTCCCGGCAGCGTCGGCCGACCCGCCGCCGTCGCCACCGCAGGCGCTCAACCCACCGGCAACCACAGCAGCGGCCGCAAAAATCCTCAAACCAACAGAAATACGCACAGAATTCTCCAAAAAGGGTGGCGTCGACCCCGTTGATCATGAAGTTATTGCCACGACACGCCGGTCGGGCGGACAACAACTTCATGATCAACGCGAGAGGTCGCGCGGGTGGGTGGGTGCCCGGGGGAAGGGGAGCGGGGTTAGCGCTTCAGGCGGCGGTACACGCCGCGCTGCGCATTCGCATCAGGTCCACGTGGCGGCGCCGGGTCAGGGCCGGTCCTGTGGGGCTGAGGATGTGCATACGGTCTCCCGGGTCTTGGTGCTGACCTGGGTGCCAGGCCACGCTTGCACCGACGTCCTGCCGGTGCCTGGTCTTCACCCGGGGCACCCCACCGCGGAGGAGGGTTGCCGGCCAGCGAGCCGGGGCTTCGCGCTGGCGCTCATGACCTGCGCCGAGGCTAGCAGCAGCCACCGGTCGGTCGTCCAGCCGATATGACCACGCTCACCGACGGTGACCGGCGCTCGGATGAGTGGGTCAACCGGCGTGCACGTGCGGTCGGCGGGTCTGGTCCGGCTCCTGACGGCGCAGGATCTCCCGGGTCACCGAGGCGATCTCGCCCTGCCCGAACGCCAGGTACCGCAGCACGTTGCGGGCCGGGCCGCCCTCGGTCCACTCGAAGTAGATGTGCGGGCGTCGCGCGCTGCGATCGCGGATCTCCAGCAGCAGCGCGGCCAGCGCGTTGGGCACCGAGGAGCTGGCCAGGCTGAGCACCGGGAAACGGTCGTGCGCCACGCTGCCGCGCACCAGCAACCCGGTCTCGAAGTCCGACGGATCGGTGACCCGGACCTCGACGAAGATCACGTCGCTGTCGTCGGGGAAGTCGTTGTCCGCCATGGTCTGGGCCAGCTTGTCGCGGTACTCCGCGAGGTCGCGGCACTCCGGCTCGTGCGCGACCAGGCGGATCCGGCGCTCGGCACGCTCGTCGATCAGCGCGCCCGCCAGCTCGTCCAGCTCGACGTGGTCGACCCGCAGCTCGAACGCCCGCAGCACCCGCGACAGGGCCGACACCAGGATCATCGCGCCGATGAAGCAGGCGGCGATCTTCACGCCGTCGGGACGCTCCGCCACGTTCGCCACGGTGGTGTAGACGAACACCACCGCGATGGCGCCGAACGCGACCATGCGCCCGCGCTGCCGTCGCCGCCGCGCCGCGAGGGTCACCGCCGTCGCCGCCGAGGTGATCAACACCAGCACCCCGGTGGCGTACGCGCCGCCCTGCGCGTCGACGCTGGCGGAGAAGACGACCGTGATCAGGAACGCCACCCCGGTGAACACCAGCACCAGCGGCCGGACCGCGCGCGCCCACGTCGGCGCCATGCCGTAGCGGGGCAGATACCGGGGTACGAGGTTGAGCAGCCCGGCCATCGCGGACGCCCCCGCGAACCAGAGGATCGCGATGGTGGAGAGGTCGTAGACGGTGCCGAACACCTCGCCCAGATGCTGGTGCGCCAGGTAGGCCAGCGCCCGGCCGTTGGCGGCCCCACCCGGCCGGAATGCCTCGGGCGGGATCAGCACGGTGGTGGTCACGCTGCTGGTGATCAGGAAGACGCTCATCGTCGCGGCGGCGGTGGTGAGCAGCCGCCGCGCGCCCCGGATACGGCCCAGCGGCCGGTCCTCCGAGTCCTGGCGGTCCCCCCGGATGTGCGGCATCACCGCCACCCCGGTCTCGAAACCGGACAGGCCCAGCGCCAGCTTCGGGAACACCAGCAGGGACAACCCGACCACCAGCAGCGGATCACCGTGCCCGGTCCGCAACGCGGTGCTCCAGTCCCCGACCGCGCTGGGGTGGCTCACCACCCGCCACAGCGCGTCGCCGATCACCACCGCGTTCAGCGACAGGTAGACCGCCACCAGCACGACGGCGATCCCGATGGCCTCGCCGAAACCCTTGAGGAACACCGCGCCGAGCAGGGCCACCAGCAGCAACGTGACCGCCACCTCGTGTCCCTTGAGGGCGCTGGGCAGGAACGGGTTCTCGTCGATGTGGGCGGTCGCGTCGGCCGCGGACAGCGTGATGGTGATGATGAAGTCGGTCGCGGCGAAGCCCAGCAGCACCAGCACGAACAGCTTGCCCGGCCAGTAGCTGAGCAGGCGTACGAGCATCGCGATCGAACCCTCGCCGTGCGGGCTCTCCACCGCCACCCGCCGATAGACCGGCAGCGCGCCCAGCAGCGTCACCAGCACCAGCACCAGCGTCGCCACCGGGGAGAGCGCCCCGGCCGCCAGCGCCGCGATGCCCGGCTGGTAGCCCAGCGTCGAGAAGTAGTCCACGCCGGTCAGGCACATCACCCGCCACCACGGGTGGTGCCGGTCCTCCTGTGGGTGGGCGTGCAGGCCCTGCGGCGTGGGCTGCCGCGACCCGTCGGCGAGCAGCCAGCGCCGTACCCGGTCGGTTCGTCGGCCGGCCCGCCTGATCACCCGCACCGGCGTCACCCCCGTCCCGCCCGTGGTCACCGCGAGTATCCGCCGTGTGGTCGACCTCCGTCCGGCGGTGTGCGGAACCCGCCCGCCGGGAGCACCGGGCGGGCCCGGGTTTCGGGCCGCACGCACCGGGGAAGCAGCGCCCCCGTCCCGAACCCCGGGCCGGGCAGCGCCGGGAGGGGAGCGGGCTCGTGGTCGGTGGCCGCCGCTTCCGCCGGGGCGACGGCTTCGGCCGCCGGCTCGACGAGCACGAGACGCGGGTCGGGGCGGTCACGCCGCCGCAGCCGGGGAGCCCGTCCGCGGGCGGCCTGGTGGACAGCGCCGTCTACATCCGGGGACACCGGTTCGCCTCACCGGCCGGTCTCGCCGAGACGTACGCCTGCCTCCAGACGCAGGAGCACGCGATGGCCTGGATCGGGTTGTACCGGCCGGACATCGACCAGATCTCCTCGCTGGCGCGCGAGTTCCGCCTGCACGACCTGGCGGTGGAGGACGCGATCAACGCCCACCAGCGGCCCAAGCTGGAACGGTACGGGCACACCCTCTTCGTGGTGCTGCGCGCCGCCCGCTACGACGACCTGCGCGAGGAGGTCGAGTTCTCCGAGCTGCACCTGTTCATCGGGCCCGGCTTCGTGGTCACGGTCCGGCACGGGGAGGCGCCCGACCTGGCCGCGGTGCGACGTCGCATGGAGGCCGACGCGCCGATGCTCGCCCGGGGGCCCGAGGCGGTGTTGTACGCGGTCCTGGACCAGGTCGTGGACGGGTACGCGCCGGTGGTCGCCGGGTTGGAGAACGACATCGACGAGATCGAGACCCAGGTGTTCGGCGGCGACCCGAACGCCAGCCGGCGCATCTACGGGCTCAGTCGAGAGGTCATCGAGTTCCAACGCGCCGCCCGCCCGCTGCTCGGCATGCTCGACGCCCTGGCGGCCGGCGCCGGCAGCTACGGCACCGACGAGGAGCTGCGTCGCTACCTGCGGGACGTCACCGACCACCTCACCCAGGTGGTGGAGCGGGTGGACGGGTTCCGGCACCTGCTGCAGAACATCCTCACCGTCAACGCCACTTTGGTCTCGCAGCAGCAGAACGAGGAGATGCGCAGCCTCACGGCGGCCAGCTACGCGCAGAACGAGGAGCTGAAGAAGGTCTCCTCGTGGGCCGCGATCCTGTTCGCCCCCACCCTGATCGGCACGGTGTACGGGATGAACTTCGTGCACATGCCCGAACTGAACTGGCGCTTCGGCTACCTGTTCGCGCTCCTGCTCATGCTGCTGGTCTGCGGCACCCTCTACCTGGTCTTCAAGCGCCGCGGCTGGCTGTGAGCGACGCCCGGCCGATGCCGGGGTTCACTCGATGCCGCGCAGGATGTGCCGCTCGTCCTCGATGTCGTCGTCGCCGGCGCCGATGCGCCCGAGCAGCACGGCGGCGGCCCAGATGGTCAGCGGGGTGGCGGCGCCGGTCATGCCACCGCCGGTACGGTCGTGCGTGGTCTGGCTCCGCTCGTTCCGCGGTGGCCTGCGCTGAGCCTGCATGGGCCCTGCCTCTCCTCGTCGAAGCCGCCGCGGGCGGCGCGGTGCGCCCCGCGCGCCCGGCCGGGCGGCCCGCGCGTGCGGGTCGCCACCGGTACGGCATCCACGTCGAACCATCCCACGTCGGGCCGGGTCCGCACCCCTGGTTTTCGGTTTCCCGACTCACGCCCGCCAAACCGGACAACTCGCCTCGGCGGTCGGGGACCGCTCAGCGCAGCGGGTGGGCGATGCCGCGGGCGTGGTCGGTGAGCGCCGCGCCGACCACGGTCGCCGCCAGCGGCAGCACCTCCAGGCAGCGGCGTACCGCGGCGGCCATCAGCGCGTTCGGTACCCGCATGGAAAGCGTGCAGTGCGGCACCCAGCGTCCCGGCTGGTAGTGCTCGACCAGCCCGATGCCGGCGGCGGCGAGCCGGCCGTGCACCAACCGGTGCTGCGCCAACAGTTCTGCCGTCGGCGTCGGGCCGAGCCAGAGCACCCGGCCGACGAACTGCCCGGCGTGCTGGAAGTCGAGGCGCAGCGGGGCCGCCACGACCGTTCCGCGCAGCGCCTCGGCGACCTGCTCGGGGTCGAAGCGGGGCGCCACCGCGAGGGACACGTGCGGGCGGTGGCGCTGCTGCAGCAGGGAACGCATGCTCTGCACGCCCTCGGCCTCCAGGGCGTCCCACAGCACCCGGATCCGCCGGGTGGCGTCCGGGTCCAGATACAGCTCCAGCGCCGCGACCACATGATCACGGTAGCGGTCGGGGTTCGGCTGTCGGTGGCCGGCGGTACGGTGCTCCAGAACCGACAGGAGGCGTACCCGTGGACGTGAGTGACCTGCTGACCGAGACGTACGACCGGCTGCCCGACCTCGTCCGCACGGCGGTCGACGGCCTCACGCCGGAGCAGCTGCGCTGGTCGCCCGGCGAGGGCGCCAACTCGATCGGCTGGCTGGTCTGGCACCTGACCCGCGTCCAGGACCACCACGTCGCCGAGCTGCTCGACGCCGAGCAGCTCTGGACCACCGGCGACTGGCCGGGGCGGTTCGGGCTGGTCGCCGACCCGCACGACACCGGCTACGGTCACACGCCCGCCCAGGTCGCCGGGGTCCGACCGGAGAGCGCGCAGGCGCTGGTCGACTACTTCGACGCGGTCTCGGCGCGTACCCGAAAGTTCCTCGCCGGCTTGCGGCCGGCGGACCTGGACCGCATCGTCGACGAGTCGTGGGACCCGCCGGTCAGCCTCGGTGTGCGGCTGGTCAGCATCGCCGACGACGACGCGCAGCACGCCGGCCAGGCGGCCTACGTGCGGGGCCTGCTCGAGCGCGGCTGACCTTCGGCGTCCGCCGGGCTCACGGCACGATCACGGCCCGGCCTTCGAGCGTCCCGTCGCGCATCTGGCGGTACGCGTCGAGGGCGTCCTCCAGCGCGAACGTGGTGATCTTCGGGCGGACCAGGCCCCGGGCGCCGAGGTCCAGCACCTCCACCAACTCGGGCCGGCTTCCCCAGTAGGTGGTCGCGATGCCCACCTCGTACGGCACGGAGAAGAACGAGACTCCCAGGGTGCCGCCGCCGATGCCCACGATCGTCAGGTCACCCACGGTGCGGGCCACCGCCGCGCCGAGCGTCAGGGTGGCGTCGCTGCCGACGAAGTCCAGCACCACGTCGGCGCCCCGCCCGCCGGTGGCCCGCCGGATCTCCTCGGTGGCCTCGGGCCCCGGCGTCACCGTGTGGTCGGCGCCGCACTCCCGCGCCAGGTCCAGCGCCTCGGCGCGGGTGTCCACGGCGACGACCCGGGCGGCCGTCGTCGCCTTGAGGATCTGCACGCCGACGTGTCCCAGCCCGCCGACGCCGATCACGACGGCGGTGCTGCCCGGCGGCAGTTTCGACCAGGACCGCCGGACGGCGTGGTACGGGGTGAGGCCCGCGTCGGTGAGCGGGGCGGCGTGCACCGGATCGAGCCCGTCCGGCAGCGGCACGAGGTGCCGCGCGTCCGGGACCAGCTCGTACTCGGCCATCCCACCGTCCAGGCCCAGCCCGCCACCCCCGCTCGGCACCGGCGCGCCGGCCGGGTTCTCGCAGTACGGGTCGATGCCGACGCGGCACCGGGCGCAGGTGCCGCACCCCCACGAGCCAAACACGGCCACGGGCTGCCCCACCGTCAACCCGGACACCCCGTCGCCGAGCGTGTGTACCCATCCGGCGTTCTCGTGCCCGAGGGTGAACGGCGGATTCCACGGCATCGCGCCCGGCTCGAACTCGTCCATCAGGTGCAGATCGGAGTGGCAGGCGCCCGCGCCGCCGATCCGTACCACCACCTGACCCGGGCCGGGCGTCGGTTCGGCGACCTCGACCAGCTCCGGTGTCGACCGCCACTCCCGCAGCCGCAGTGCCCGCATGTCGATCCCCCCGTCGCCGTCCTGGCGTAGCTGCCTGCCCACGGCACCGCGCACCAAACGAGTCCTTTCGCGATCTTGCAGTTTCTGCTGTCGATTCGCGTTCTCCCGGCTGATATGTCGCCACCGAAAGTGCAAGATCGCGGGGCGTTCACCCGGTCCGGGTGAGGACCGCTCACCCTGGCGCGGGTGATCCTGCGGGGACGCGGGAGGGGATGTGATGGGCACGACGGCGACGAGCTACCTGGAGCAGTTGGACACGGGCCGGCGTTTCGACCTACCCGAGACGACCACCGGCACGCTGCGGCTGGACCTGCGCGACGACGGGTACACCGAGCACTGGTACCTGACCGTGGCGGACCAGCACATCAAGGTCACCCGCTCGGCCGACGACGCGGACCTGGTCGTCCGCGCGTCCCGCGCGATCTTCGACGAGCTGGTCAGCGGTGACCTGCCCCCGGGTACGGCGCTTTTGCGCAACGAGCTGACCCTGCGGGGCGACATGCGGCTGCTGCTGGTGCTGCGGCGCGTCCTGCCCGGCCCGAAGGGCGCCCGGCACCCGCGCGAGCTGGGGCGGGCCGCGTTGGCCCGGCGGAGCGCGCCGGGCGGGCGGGACGACCGGCCATGAGGCAGGAACTCGTGCACGTTCTCGCCGGCAACGTGTTCGCCATCAGCGACGCCCAGGGTGACGTCGAGGTGGATCCGCAGGCGCCGGTCGGCCTCTTCGCGTTCGACACCCGCTTCCTCTCGCACTGGGTGCTCACCGTCGACGGTGAGCGGATCGACGCCCTCTCCCGCGACGACATGACGTACTTCGAGACCCGGTTCTTCCTGGTGCCCGGCGCCGCGAGCCACTACGTCGACGCCGACGTGTCGATCATCCGGCACCGCTCGATCCACGAGTGCTTCCACGAGAAGATCACCGTGCTCAACCACTCGCCGCAGCCGGCCGAACTCACCGTACGCGTGGAGATGGGCAGCGACTTCGCCGACATCTGCGAGATCGGAAACCTGCGGCGGCGGGACGTACGGGTCGACGTCGACTCCGCGCGCCAACGCCTCACCCTGCGCTACGAGCGGCAGCGGTTCGTCCGCGAGACGACGATCAGCAGCACCGCCGCGGCCGAGGTCGACGAGGGTGGGATGACGTTCAAGATCCGCGTCGCGCCGCACGGGCAGTGGGACACCGACCTGCACGTCGTCCTGACCATCGTCGGCGAGGGTGGCCAGGACATGCGGGAGAGCCTGCAGGCGCACCAGCAGGCCGTCCGCACCGGGATGCGGGAGGACCTGGCGGCCTGGCTGGACCGGGCGCCGCGGTTGGTGGCCGAGCGCGACGGCCTGGAGGAGATGTACCGGGGGAGCCTCGCCGACCTGGCCGCGCTGCGGTACCGGCCACTGTCGACCGCCGAGCGCGTACCGGTCGCCGGCCTGCCGTGGTCGATGGCCTTCCTGGGCCGCGACAGCATCATCACCTGCCTGGAGACGCTGGCGTTCACTCCTGAGCTGACCCCGGCCACGCTGCGGATGCTGGCCCTGCTGCAGGGCGGGCACCTCGACGACGAACGCGAGGAGGAGCCCGGCAAGATCGTGGCCGAGCTCCGCTACGGCGAGTCGAGCGTCTTCGGCGAGCGACCGAGCGCGGTGTACTACGCCGCCGCGGACGTCACCCCACTGTTCGTGGTGCTGCTCGACGAGTACGAACGCTGGTCCGGTGACGCCGAGCTCGTGCGCGAGCTGCGCCAACCGGCCCGGATGGCGCTGGACTGGATCGACGAGTACGGCGACATGACCAGGGACGGCTACGTGCGGTACCAGCGCCGCAACGAGCACGTCGGCGCGGTCAACCAGTCCTGGAAGGACGCCACGGACGCGATCATCGACGCATCCGGGCGGCTGCCCGACTTCCCCCGCGCCACCTGCGAGCTGCAGGGGTACGCGTACGACGCGAAGCGGCGCGGTGCCCGGCTGGCCCGCGAGTTCTGGGGCGACCCGGAGTACGCCGACCGCCTCGATGAGGAGGCCACGGCGCTCAAGGAGCGGTTCAACCGGGACTTCTGGCTGCCGGGCCGGGAGTACTACGCGCTGGCACTGGACCCGTACGGCGAACCGGTCGACGCCCTGTCCTCGAACATCGGTCACCTGCTGTGGAGCGGGATCGTCCCGGACGATCGCGCCGAAGCGATCGCCGAGCACCTGGTCGGGCCCCGGCTCTTCAACGGCTGGGGGGTGCGGACGTTCGCCGCCGGCCAGCGGCCGTACAACCCGGTGGGGTCGCAGTTGGGGGCGGTGTGGCCGTCGGACAACGCCCTGATCGCGGCCGGGCTGCGGCACTACCGCTTCGACGCGCACGCGGCCCGGATCGCGAACGGCATCTTCGACCTGGCCCAGACGCTCGGCGGGGCGGTGCCGGAGGTGATCGCCGGCTACGAACGGAGTCTGACGAAGTATCCGGTCCAGTTGCCGTCGGCCGGGCGTCCGCAGTCGTGGTCCTCGGGGGCGCTGCTGATGTTGTTGGGCACCCTGTTGGGTCTGCGGCCCACCGGGGAGGACCTGCTGGTCAGGCCGGCGCTGCCCGCGGGCTTCGGGCGGGTCGACCTGCTCGGCGTCCCGGGGCGGTGGGGCCGCACCGACGCGTACGCCGGCGAGCGATCCACCCGGCCGGTCAGGCCCCCGGCGTCCCCGTTCCGCTCCTGAGATCGGCAGCCGTCGCGTCTCTTTCCCCGGCCGTGTCCCGCTGGGCCGGGGGCGAGCTGCGGCGTTGCGCGTGGACGTGGCGGAAGCCCCGCACGGCGTGGCCCAGACCGGCCAGTTCGCCGGGCCGGGCGGCGGCGCGGACCGCGGTCAGCAGCAGCACGATCGGACGCGTGCCGGTGGACTCGGCGACGGGGAGACCACCGAGCAGCAGCTCGGCGGTCTCGCCGCTGATCCGGTCCGCGTTCATCTCGTGTCCCTCAGCGCCGCCTGGTCGGGCGATGTCACATCCGCACCGGCCAGGGGGCGAGGAACACGACGTGAACACGGACCGGCCGCCACCGGACCCGGAGCTCAGCCCATGGTCTTCGCCCCGTCGATCGCCTCCCGCAGGATGTCGGCGTGCCCGGCGTGCTGGGAGGTCTCGGCGATGAGGTGCAGCAGTACCCGACGCACCGTCCACCTCGCACCCGGCTCGAACCAGGGCGCCTGCGGCAGCGGGTGGGCCGTGTCCAGGTCGAGGGTGGCGATCAGCTCGTCGGTGCGCATGGCCACCGCCTGGAACCGCTCGACCAGCCCGGCCAGCGTCTCGCCCGGCGTCATCTGGAACTGGCCCACCCAGTCGATCTCGGCCCGCTGCATCTCCTCGGCACCACCGACGGCGAACAGCATCCACCGCTCCTCGGTGCTCGCGACGTGCTTGATCAGCCCGCCGAGGCAGAGCTCGCTCACGGTGCTGCGGGTGGCGGCCTGCTCGTCGGTCAGGCCGTCGACGGTCTGGAGGAGGAAGCCGCGGTGCCGGCGCAGCGTCTGCAGCAGGTCGGCGCGTTCCCCGGTGAGCTGCGCGGTGCTGGTCATGGTGTCGCCCTTTCTCGAAGTCCGTCGGCCGCCCGCCGAGGGTCTGCTCGACCGCCCTTGTGCAACAGACCCTAGGACCGGGCACCGACAGTTCCGGGTCGGACACGACGAGGGCATCGGGCGTCAGCGGTTGCCGATCGGGGTGCGGGACTGTCCACTGAATGACATGGGTGTCATCAAGGTGGGCACGTCGTCCTGGGCCGACCAGTCGTTGCTGCGCTCCGGCTGGTATCCCCGCTCGGCCAACACGCCGGCCGGCCGGCTGGCCTTCTACGCCGGCCGGTTCCCGCTCGTCGAGGTGGACACCTCCTACTACGCCGTGCCGGTGCCGGAGACGACACAGGGCTGGGTCGACGCGACGCCGGACGACTTCACCTTCGACGTCAAGGCGTTCAGTCTCTTCACCGGGCATCCCACGCCGGTCGCCGCGCTGCCGCGCGACCTGCGACCGACCGCCGGCCCCGGCCGGATCCGCCGCCGCGACCTGCCCGAGCAGGCGTACGACGAGCTGTGGGTCCGCTTCCGGGCGGCGCTGGCCCCGATCGCGGCCGCGGGCAAGTTGGGCACGGTGCTGCTGCAGTTCCCGCCCTGGCTGGCCCGTGGCGCCGCCGCCGAACGGCGCATCGTGGAGCTGGCCCAGCGGTGCCGGCCGTGGCGCGTGGCGGTGGAGGTGCGGCACGGGTCCTGGTTCGACGAGGACGCCACCACCGCCACCCTGGACCTGCTGCGCGCGCACGACCTCTCACTGGTCTGCGTGGACATGCCGCAGGGACATCCGTCGTCGGTGCCGCCGATCCTGGCGCGTACGGCGGAGCCGGCGATCGTGCGCTTCCACGGCCACAGCGACGCGTGGCGCGACGGCGACAAGCAGGACAAGTTCCGCTACGCGTACGCCGAGCAGGAACTGCGCGACTGGGCCGAACGGCTGGCCGGGATGGCCGACGACGTCGACGAGCTGCACGTGCTGTTCAACAACTGCTGCGCCGGGCAGGCCCAGCGGGACGCCACCCGGCTGGCGCAACTGCTCGCCGAGACCATGCTCGGCCGGACGCGGGTGCCCCTCGGGCCGCGTCGGCCGTCCGACGGTCAGACCGTCGCGGTGACGCCCGGCTGACGGGCCGTCGCCCGCGTGCGCACCGCTCCGAGCGGGGCACACCGGGCGACGTTGGTCCTCAGGAGCGCCGACCCCGGCTGCGCAGGGCGTCCTGGGACCGTTCGGTGACGTCCGCCTCGTCGGGGAAGGTCCGCCCGCTGGGCGCCGGATCGGGCGGCGCACCCGGTCCCGCCATGGTGGTGCGGGTCGGCTCGACCGAGCCGAAGCCGTGCCGTCCGGCCGGTCCGCTCCGCCCGGCCCGGGCGCCCGCGCGCCGTTCACCGCGCCGCCCCTCGGGCACCGCCGTCTCCTCGCTGCCCTCGTCCAGCGGCGAGTCGTCGCCGGTGCCCCAGGGCGCGTCGGCGTCGAAGTCGTCGCCGGTTCCCCACGGGTTGGTCGCCTCCGGCTCGAGCCGGTCACCGCCGCGTCCCTCGTGTGCCGTCATGGCCACCTCGCTCGGTCGGTCCGCCGCTGTTGACGGACGGGTTGCCCGTCCCCGGGCCGGTCCTGTCCACCGGGCGCGGGCGCGGGCCGGGCCGCTGCTCCGGTGCCGGAGTGCTTCGTGCCCAACCCGCCTGCCGCGCGCCGCGCCGGGCCGGCCGGCGTCCCGCCGTCGACGGTCCGCCGGGACCCCGGCCGGCCCGCCGCTCAGCGTCCGGCCATGGCCATCTGTCGCTTGCCCATGCCCATGCCGACCTTGGCCAGGCCCGCCGGGGCGCTGCGCATCCCGCCGGTACGGCTGAGGATGCCGCGCAGCACCTGACCGGGCTTCTGCTGCTCACCCATGTACGCGGTGACCACGACCAGCGACCCGGTCAGCGCCGGGATCGCCCACTGGAGCAGCTTCATCTGTCGCTGCGAGGAGGCGACACTGGCGGGTGTCTGGTGGTTGGGTTCGGTGGCGCCGCTCACCGGCGGTCCGCCCGCCTTCTCCAACCGCATGCCGACCAACCGGCTGTAGCCGGTGACGGCGAGCGCGCCGATCGTCAGCGCCGTCTTGAGGGCGCTGGCCTTGCCCACTCCGCGTTGGGCCGCCATCCGTGGGCTCTCGGTGACCAGTTCGCCGACCGCTCCGGCCAGGTGTGCGCCGATCGCAGCCGCGTTGACCGGCGTCCACTTCGACCAGCCGGCCGAGGCGACCGGGAGCCGCTGGGTCGAGTCGTTGATCTTCGCCGCTGCGCCGTTGACGCCGAAGGCACCCATGAGGGAGCCGCCGAACCAGGCCGCCAGACCCAGATCGTGCATCGAGCGCAGTGCGGTGTGTCGTTCGGACATGTGATCCCCTTCCGCCGTGTCGGGCGACGCGGCTTACCCGTCGCCCGGACGGCTAACCCCGTCGTCCGCCGGCCGTTCCCCGCGACGGGGACGTTCGGGCGTCGGGACCACGAACCGCGCCCGGCAGGAGTCGTCGGCGCGGCGGCGGGTAGATCCCGGTCGAGACCGACGGAGAGGGGAACGGCATGTCGCAGCCGGACGAGGTCCGCGAGAAGACCCCGAAGACCGACGCGGTGCTCATGCATCCGGACAACGATCCGCACCGCACCACGGCCGAGGTCGCGCCGCGCAAGGACCACGGGCAGATCCAGGTGGAGCGGGACGGCGACCGGACACCGGTGGAGCCGCAGGAGTGATCGGACACGACGGAGGCCCCGCCGGACGAGCGGGGCCTCCGGTGCGGAAACCGGTCAGGAGACCGAGATCGACCCGTTGCTGGCGCGGACACAGGACACCGCGCGGGCGGCGGTGACGGCGGCGCCGGCGAGGCACTGGCCGAGCACCTGGTGCCCGGTGGCGTTCGGGTGCCACGACTCCTGGCAGGTCTGGAAGTAACTGACGCAGGTGTTGGCGATCCGCTGAATCGCGATCTTGTCCTTGCCGGCGAGGCTGGTCACGAAGGTGCCGGTCGCGCCGTCCTGGAGCCGGATCGGGGTGGCCAGCGCGCCGGTCGGGCTGGACGTCGTCTCGCACAGCCGCGCCCCGTCGAAGGCCCGCTGCACGTTCAGGTAGACCAGGTCGTCGTTGGGGAACTCGGCGGCCAGGGTGTCCCGGGTGGACTTCACGATGCCGCCGAGACCCTGGGAGAAGCGGTGTCCCGGGGCGAGGCTGGCCCGGTGGATCGGGCAGCCGGCCGCGTACCTCTCGGCGCCGAGGTCACGGAACTTGTCCCGGGTGTCGTCGCGCCCGTCCTCCTCGTGGAACACGGCGTTCAGGTCCAGCGGCAGCGGGTTGGTGTAGTCCTGGAACACCACCCGGTGCTGTCCGTCCGCGTCCACCTGATCGAGGGTGGTGAGGATCTGGCGTACGGCGGCGGTGGTCTCCGCGGTGGCGGCGCTGAGCTGCGCGGCGGTGGCCAGGTCGGCGTCGCTGCACGGCTTCTGCTCCACCGGCCCGTTCAGGTACGCCCAGAACTCCCACCAGCCGGTCCAGGCGTCGGCGATGAACCGGTTGGCGCACGTCTCCGCGACGCTGCCGAAGGTGAACGAGCTGTTGTTGGACCCGAGGCCGATCAGCACCAGGTCGATGTCCTGGGTCTGCGCGACGGCACGGAGTTGGTCGAGCTGCGCGGCCACCGTACGGCCGTTGGCCCGTGCCTGCGAGGCGTTGGCGATGTCGTGCGGCTGACCGCCGGAGCAGGCCAGGTTGAACCGGTTCTGGATGCCCGGCAGGTTCGCCTGGTTCAGCGAGGCGTTCGCCGACCGGTGGCAGAAGAACGCGTTGTTGTTCGGCGCCGTCCAGCCGGGGAAGCCCTGGGTGACCCCGTTGGCGTCGACCACCGGGGTGTACGCCCCGGCGCCCTCCCCGCTGATGAAGCTGTCGCCGAGCGCCACGGCGGCGGTGGGCAGCGCGGCGGTCGCGGGGGCGGGCAGCGCGACGGCGGTCGACAACGCGGCCGTGACGATCGTGAGTGCCGCGGCGAGCGCGGTGCGGCGGAACCTGGGCATGGGGCCCCCATCCATCGAAAGATGAAAGATTCTCTGAGAGCGCGATCAGATCACCCCTGTGCAACGGGCGTCAATGGCCCGTAACAGAATCTTTCGACGATCGACACGTGGGTTGCGACGCGCAGCGGTACGCGACGGCGCGAGGTCACACCACTGTGGAGGGCGCCGGGCGCCCGGGCGTCAGGCGCCCTTGGCGGCAGGCACGCCGACGTCGCCCTCGCGCCGGCCGCGCACGGCCGCGCCGAGCGCGTTCAGACCAACACCCCAGATCAGGAGTACGGACAACCACTGCGCCCACCGCAGCGCGCTCATCTCGCCGGAGAGCAGGTTGCGCACGCTGCCGAACGGGGTGAGCCACGGCTGCGCCGGACGCAGCGCGGGCACGGCCTCCAACACCCCGAACAGCCCCAGCGGCAGCACGATCGTGGCGAGGAAGGCGACCACCCGCGAGCGCAGCAGCAGCCCCAGGCCGGTGCCCACCAGCCCGGCGACGATCTGCACCAGCACACCGCCCACCGCGACCGTGCCGACGTGCCGCCACGGGTCGGCCGCCCCGTCGGCCGGGCTCAGGGCCAGGGTCGCCGCGCAGATCACCACGCCGGCCACCCCGATCACGACGGCCGGCAGCAGCACCCCGAGCACGGTCGGGACGACTCCGGCGGACGTCCGGCGCGGGTCGTGCACGAGCAGGATGCCGAACAGCGGCGTTCCCACCGACATCAGGCTCTGGACCGTCCCCGACAGGTCGACGAACGTCCGGTCGGCGGGCGCCGCCGCCGCGGCGAGCGCCACGGCGGTGAGCAGCCCCGCCAGGAGCGTGCCCGCAAGCAGCCAACGGCGGGCCCGCGTGCCGAGGGAGCGCCGCAGGGACTCGCGTGCCGTCTGGTCCACGCCGACCGCCTCCCCGCGTCCGTCGTCCCCCGATTGACGGATCGTACCGAGGTGGGTGTCTCTGCGTGATCCCGTGCTCACGGCGCGGCTGTTCGGTGGCTCACGTTCACCGGGTCGAGCACGGCGGGTCGCGTAGGTCCTCCGGGAGTTGTCTCAGTCTCGGGCTAGGCTCGCTGCGGCGCGCCGGCCGACCGACGTCGGGACGGCACCACATCGCCGAGACCGGGGAGTACGACCAGTTGACCGCAGAGCCTGACACCCTGTACGGGGCCGATGACCTCACCCACCTCGAGGGGCTGGACGCCGTCCGTAAGCGGCCCGGCATGTACATCGGTTCCACCGACAGCCGTGGCGTGGGTCACCTCGTCAACGAGATCCTCGACAACTCCACCGACGAGGGCGTCGCCGGCCACGCCACGAACGTCGAGGTGACGCTGCACGCCGACGGCTCGGTGCAGGTCGACGACGACGGTCGGGGCATCCCCACCGACGTGCACGCCAAGTCCGGCATCTCCGGCGTCGAGCTGGTGCTGACCCGGCTGCACGCGGGCGGCAAGTTCGGCGGCTCCGGCTACAAGACCTCCGGCGGCCTGCACGGCGTCGGCGCCTCCGCCGTCAATGCGCTGTCCCGCCGGTTCGACGTCACCGTCCGCCGCGGCGGCAAGGTCCACTCGATGTCCTTCCGGCACGGCGTACCGGGGATCTTCGACGGTGCCGGGCCGGACGCGCCCTTCACCGCCGGGCCGGGCCTGCAGGTGACCGGGGCGATGAAGCGCGGCCAACGCACCGGCACGTCGATCCGCTGGTGGCACGACGCCCGCTACTTCGAGACCGGCGCGACGCTGGACGTCGACGCCGTCCGGATGAAGCTGCGCAACACCGCGTTCCTGGTCCCCGGCGTGACCTATCTGCTGCGCGATGCGACCGGTGAGGCGCCCGTCGAGGAGCGGTTCCACTACCCCAACGGGCTCAGCGACATGGTCGAGTTCCTCGCGCCGGCCGGCGACCGGCCGGTCTCCGGCACCCTGCTGGTCAACGGCGAGGGGACGTACCGGGAGAACGCCGCCGACGCCAACGGCGTCATGCAGTCGAACGTGCAGCGCCGCGCCGAGGTCGAGGTGGCGTTCCGCTGGGGCACCGGCTACGAGCGCACCGTCGAGTGCTTCACCAACACCATCCGCAACGCCCACGGCGGCACCCACCGCAAGGGTTTCGAACGGGCCCTCGTGCGTACCCTCGCCGACGCCGTGCGCAACACCCGCGGCCTGCTCAAGGCCAAGGAGGAGCCGCCTACCCTGGACGACGTCCTGGAGGGGATGACCGCCGTGGTGCACGTGCGGATCCCCGAGCCGCAGTTCACCTCGCAGACCAAGGACGAGCTGTCCACCACCGGCATCACCAAGGTCATCCAGAGCCTGGTGGACGCGCACGTCAAGTCCTGGTTGGAGGACCGGCGCACCAAGGCCGAGGCGCGCGTCGTCCTCCAGAAGATCGTCGACGCGGCCCGGGTGCGGCTCACCCAGAAGCAGCAGAAGGACGCCGCCCGGCGCAAGACCGCCCTGGAGGGCGCGTCCATGCCGCCGAAGCTGGTCGACTGCCGTGCGACCGGCATCGACCGCAGCGAGCTGTTCATCGTGGAGGGCGACAGTGCCCTCGGCACGAGCCGGATGGCCCGTTCCTCGGAGTACCAGGCGTTGCTCCCGATCCGGGGCAAGATCCTCAACGTGCAGAAGGCCAACCTCCAGCAGGTGCTGGACAATGCCGAGTGCGCGGCCATCGTCCAGGTGCTCGGCGCGGGGTCGGGGCGGACGTTCGACCTCTCCGCGCTGCGCTACGGCCGCGTACTGATCATGGCCGACGCCGACGTGGACGGCGCGCACATCCGTACGCTGCTGATCACCCTCTTCGCCCGTTACATGCGGCCGCTGATCGAGGCCGGCCGGCTCTACGCCGCGATGCCGCCCCTCCACAAGATCACCACCAAGGGGCGGAACCCGCAGACCGTCTACACCTACACCCAGGCCGAGATGGAGGCGACGGTCCGCAAGCTGGAGAAGGCCGGCAAGCAGATCGTCACGCCCATCCCGCGCTTCAAGGGCCTCGGTGAGATGGACGCCGACGAGCTGTGGGAGACCACGATGAACCCGGCCACCCGGGCCGTCCGCCGGATCACCCTCGACGACGTGGACGCCGCCGAGCGCATCCTCGAACTGCTGATGGGCGAGAAGGTCGAGCCGCGCCGCAACTGGCTGATCGACTCCGCCGACCGGGTCGACCGGGAGGCGATCGACGCATGAGCCGACGTTCCATTCGAGTGGAGAGCTGAGTCATGGCACGCCGCAAGGAAAACAAGGTCGACCTCTCCTCGTTCGACCAGGCCGGCGCGCGGGTCTTCGACAATCCGCTGGTCACCGAGGTCTCCGACTCCTACCTGGAGTACGCCTTCTCGGTCATCCACTCCCGCGCGCTGCCGGACGCCCGCGACGGCCTCAAGCCCGTACACCGGCGGATCCTCTGGTCCATGTACGAGCAGGGCTACCGCCCCGATCGAGGGCATGTGAAGTCTGCCCGAATTGTCGGGGATGCGATGGGCAAGTACCATCCGCACGGCGACGGGGCGATCTATGACGCGATGGTCCGCCTCGCCCAGGACTTCTCGCTCAACGCGCCACTAATCGACGGGCACGGCAACTTCGGCTCCCCGGACGACGGCCCGGCTGCCAGCCGTTACTGCGTTACCGGAGACACCCGCATTCGACTTGCTGACGGCACCAGCCCTCGAATTGCTGATCTGGTGAACCTTCCAGCGAATAGCGAAGCCGATGTCGACTTCGAGGTGCTCGACAAAGACGGTAAAGCTGTCCAGGTCGACAAGGTGTTCAACTCGGGCGTCCATCCGACGGTCCGGATCGGCACGGAGGCCGGATTCTCGCTTCGAGGCAGCGAGAATCACCTCGTGCTCTGCCTTGAGTCACCGATGGGTGTTCCGCTCTTTCAGTGGCGACGGCTCGATGAGCTCAACGTCGGCTCGATCGTCTGTGTGGCACGGAATGCCTGGTCCCAGGTTGTTCCCACCGCTCGTGAATACTCTCTGGGCGTTCTCGCTGGCGCGTGGGCTTCTGAGGGCTTTGCGAGTGAGACCAGGGCCGGTTTCAACAACACCGACGAGCACTTTTTCGGGGAGGTCCTGCACGCGTACGACCAAGTGGTTGGTGGTCGGCGTTACGTTGGCGAACGGCAGACCCGTCGCGATCGAAAGCGCATCCAGGAGATCGATGTCCAGATCTATGCCGGCGGTATGGACGCTTTCCGGGCAAGTCCAATGGCAGAGTTCATCGGGCATCAAGCTCGGGAAAAGTTCATCCCACAATTCATCTGGAACGGCGGCTGGGGCGTCAAGCGTGCCTTCCTTATGGCCCTCTTCGAAGGGGACGGAGGGGTGCGGGTCGCCAAGGACGGCTTCACCATCCAGTACACGAGTTACAGCGAGCGGCTCACCCGGGAGGTCCAAGAGCTGCTCACGGAATTCGGGGTCTTCGCCTGCTGGCGCCGTTACACGCGTCCCAGCGGCTCGGTCGAGCACCGCTTGGTGATCTCCGGTCTTCGGAACATCAAGGCATTCGCCAATCGGGTTGGCTTCCTCCGGACTAAACAGGCAAAGTTGAACTCGGTTTTGCGGCACGCGCCGTTGCGTCCGCATCGGCTGAGCAAGGACCAGGTTCCCTTCGTAGCTGCCTACGTGCGTGACGCTTTGGACTTCGACCGGCGTGGTAGTGGACGCAAGTGGTTGACGACGCACAATTTTGATCGCGTCGAGCGATGGGAGACCGAGCGCCTCCGGATTATCGATCGCATCAAGGAACCAGAACTTCTGGCGACCATCCTCCCGATCATGGACTCTGGGTACCGGTTCGAGCGCGTCACCGAAGTGACGCCGTGCGAGCCCGCGGAGGTCTACTCGGTCCGGGTCAACTCCGAGGATCATTCCTTCCTCGCCGGCGCTTTCGTCAACCACAACACCGAAGCGCGGATGTCCCGTGAGGCCATGCTGCTCGTCGGTGAGCTGGGCGAGGACACGGTCGACGTCGAGCCCAACTACGACGGGTCGCTGACCCAGCCGACCGTGCTGCCGGCAGCCTTTCCCAACCTGCTGGTCAACGGCGCGTCCGGGATCGCGGTCGGGATGGCCACCAACATGATCCCGCACAATCTCGCCGAGGTCGTCTCGGCGGCCCGCTGGCTGATCAACCACCCGGACGCCACTCTGGACAAGCTGATGGAGTTCGTCCCCGGGCCCGACCTGCCCACCGGTGGCATGCTGCTCGGCCTGGACGAGGTGCGCCGCGCGTACGAGACGGGTCGCGGCGTGGTGCGCATGCGCGGCAAGGTGGAGATCGGCCCGATCGAGGGCAGCCGGGGCCGTCAGGCGATCACCGTCGTCGAGCTGCCCTACGGGATCGGCGCGGAGAAGGTCATCGCGGCGATCACCAACGAGGTCACCAAGACCAAGCGGCTGACCGGCATCGCCGACGTCAAGGACCTCACCGACCGGGAGAGCGGCACCCGCCTCGTCATCGAGTGCAAGGTGGGGGTCAACCCGCAGGCGCTGCTCGCCGACCTGTACCGGCTGACCCCGTTGGAGCAGTCCTTCGGCGTCAACAACCTCGTGCTGGTCGACGGTCAGCCCCGTACCCTCGGGTTGAAGGCCCTGTTGGAGGTCTTCCTCGCCCACCGGTACGAGGTGGTCACCCGGCGCAGCGCCTACCGCCGGCGCAAGCGCGAGGAGCGACTGCACCTGGTCGACGGTCTGCTGATCGCGTTGCTCGACATCGACCGGGTGGTCCGGCTGATCCGGGGCAGCGACGACGCGCAGGCGGCCAAGGACGGGCTGATGAGCCAGTTCGGGCTCTCCGACATCCAGGCCACCTACATCCTGGACACGCCGCTGCGCCGCCTGACCAAGTACGACCGGATCGAGCTGGAGGCCGAGCAGGAGCGGCTGCGTGCCGAGATCGCCGAGTTGTCCACGATTCTGAACGACGAGCGGGTGCTCAAGAAGCTGGTCTCCGACGAGCTGGCGGCCGTGGTCAAGCAGTTCGGCGCCGAACGGCGTACGACGCTCGTCGACGGTGACCTGAAGGAGGTGTTGGCGGCGTCCGCGCCGGCCGGCCCGCTGGAGGTCGCCGACGACCCGTGCCAGGTGATCCTCTCCGCGACCGGGCTGGTGGCCCGGACCGCGGCCGAGTCGGAGGAGAGCGCCGAGGGGCGTCGGCGCAACGGCCGGGTCAAGCACGACACGGTACGCGCGATCGTGCACTCCACGGCCCGGGGGCGGGTGCTGCTGATCACCAGTGCGGGTCGCGCGTTCAAGATCGACGTGCTGCCGCTGCCGGTGCTGCCCGAGCAGGCCGGCACGGTGTCGCTGCGCGGTGGCATGTCCGCCGCCGAGCTGGTGCCGCTGGAGGCGGGGGAGACCGTGGTCGGGCTGGCCCCACTGGGCAGCACCGCCGAGGCGTCACCCGGGTTGGCGTTGGGCACCCGGCAGGGCGTGGTCAAGATCTGCGCTCCGGAGTGGCCGGTGCGCTCCGACGAGTTCGAGGTGATCGGCCTGCGCGACGGCGACGAGGTGGTCGGGGCGACCTGGCTGGCCGACGGCGCCGAGACGTTGACGTTCGTGACCTCGGAGGCGTCGTTGTTGCGCTTCGCGGCCGGACTGGTCCGCCCGCAGGGCCTCAAGGGCGGTGGCATGGCCGGCATCAACCTGCCGACCGGGGCGCGGGTGGTCTTCTTCGGCGCGGTACGCACCGACGACCCGGGTCACGGTGAGCCGATGGTGGTCACCTCCACCGGGGCGACGGTCAAGGTCACGCCGTTCCAGGCGTACCCGGCGAAGGGTCGGGCGACCGGCGGCGTGCGCGCCCACCGCTTCCTCAAGGGTGAGACGGACGTCGCCGTGGCCTGGGTAGGGCCGCGACCGGTCGGCGCGACCGCCACCGGCGAGCCGGTCGAACTGCCGGCGGCCGATCCCCGCCGCGACGGCAGCGGCTTCGCCGTGATGCTCGGCCCAACGGTCATCGGCCACCTCATCGAACGCGACTGACCCCCGGGGCCCTCGGCCCCACGCTTGACGCCCGTTGATCATGAAGTTATTGCCGCCGTCATCGGCGTGTCGGGGCAATAACTTCATGATCAACCCGCTGAGGGGTGGTGCGGCGGTGGGTGGGGTTGGGGTTAGGCGACGTTGATGGGGCGGAACTGGACGCTCACCCTGGGGCCGGTCGGGCGGGTGGTCTTGGGGATCGCGTGTTCCCAGGTGCGCTGGCAGGAGCCGCCCATCACGATCAGATCGCCGTGACCCACCGGGAAGCGCAGGCTGTCGCCGCCGCCGCGCGGGCGCAGCAGCAGCGGTCGGGGTGAGCCGAACGAGACGATCGCGACCATGGTGTCGCTGTGCGCGGAGCGGCCGATGGTGTCGCCGTGCCAGGCGACGCTGTCGCGGCCGGAGCGGTAGAGGCACATGCCGGCGGTGACGAAGGGCTCGCCCAGCTCGGGCGCGTAGTACCGGGTCAGCGCGGTGCGTGCGGCCGTGAGCACGGGGTGCGGCAGTTGCCGGTCGCCGTCGTACCAGCAGAGCAGGCGGGGCACGTCGACCTCGCTGTCGTACATGGTCCGGCGCTCCGCCCGCCAGGGCACCTCGGCGAGCAGGGTGTCGAGGACCGCGTCGGAGCCGCGCACCCAGCCGGGGAGATGGTCGACCCAGGCGCCCCGGCTGAGCTGGTGCCGCCGGATCGGGCCGGGCAGCGCCCCCAGGGTCGGCTCCGCGTCGGTCAGGTCGAGCATCGACGGCTGGTAAACGGCCTCCATGAAGCCCACCCTAGCAGCGTTTTAGTACACCAGTGCGAGCCCCGCACCCCGCGCCGCACCCTGCGTCGATCTTGCAGTTTCGGTTGACGACTTGAGGGGTTTTGCCCCTCTATGTCGCGACAGAAAGTGCAAGATCGCGGGGCCGGGGCCGGGGCCGGGGCCGGGTTAGGTCTTGGCGAGGGTTTCCAGTACCGCGTCCACTACCCGGGCGCGGCCTTGGCCGTCGACTGCGGCCCAGGCTCGGGCGGCCAGCGCCGCGCGGCGTTGCGGTGAGCGGAGCAGCGCGTTCAGCGTCCGTGCCGCCGTCGCGCGGGCGGTCCGCCCGGGCATCCCGGGAGCGGTCAGGTCCGGCAGTTCGCCGAGGCCGGCGGCCAGTCCGTGGCGCACCACCCGGGCGTACGACTCGCGCTGGTTGTCGACCACGCAGACCAGCGCCGCGGGTGCGCCGAGGCAGCACAGCTCCCAGGTGGAGGTGCCGGCGGCGCTGACCACGAGGTCCGCCTCGGTGATCAGGGTGGGCAGCGAGCCGGTGGGCGGGACGGGACGGACGACCTGCCCCCGCCCAGGGGTGATCGCCTCCAGTTCGGCCTCGATCTCGGGTCGCCCGACGACGACCGTGAGGTCCATCGGGTGGCCGGTGGACAGCAGCACCCGGGTCAGCACCGGAGCCGCGCCGACCGCGTCGGTGCCACCGAAGAAGGCCAGCACCCGGGGCCTGCCGACCGTCGTGGCGGGTCGGGGTGTCGCCGGACGGGCGGCCACGACCGAGTCGCGCAGCAGGACGTACCCGCTGCCGGCGAGCAGCCGCCCGGGCAGCGCCGGATGCTGCGCCCCGAAGTTCTGGTCGAGGTAGAGGTCGGCGTCCTGGCCCCGGCTGTCCCCGTCGATCACGGCGAGGGTGCGGATGCCGGCGGCGCGCAGGGCGCCGGCCCCGGCCGGGTCCAGCTCGTACGAGTCGAGGACCATCACGTCGAGGTCGTGTCGGCGGGCCGCCTCGACCAGCTCGCCCGGCGACTCCGGGCCGGGGTGCAGTTCGATGCCGCGCGCGGCCAGTTCGGCGCTGGCCCAGCCGACCCGCTCGACCGTGCCGAACACGGCGACGTGGGCGCCCCGGGCCAGGAACTCCTCGGCGAGGGCCAGGCAGCGTACGAGGTGCCCGACGCCGCGCCGCGGCCCGGCGTCGCAGCGCAGCCCGACCCGTAGCGTGCTCAGGACTCCTCCAGCCGCTTCTGGCGTACGTCGGCGTTGAGCGCGCGCAGCCGGGGTTGCCCGTCGAGCCAGTCGGCGAGCTTGGCCAGTGGCACGCTGACGTCGCCGAAGTGGTCGGCGACGGCGCTCACCAGCGCCCAGTCCTGCTCGGTGTCGAGGGTCAGCCGCAGCGCCGAACGGTCCGGGGTGAGGGTCACCCCGAGCACCCGGAACAGCTCCGGATGGGTGTACGCGTACGAGGTCACGTGCACCCGATGGTGGCCGGTGGCGAGCCGGTCCAGGGTGCGCAGGGCGTCCGCGCGGATGATCTCGACGTCCAGTCCGCGGGGCAGGGTGCGTGCGATCGACGTGCTCGCGTAGTCCAATCCGGGTACGGCCTGGTACACCGAGGCGACCAGCGTGATGATCTCCGGGTCGAGCAGCGGGCAGTCGGCGGTGAACCGCATGACCGCGTCACCCGGGTGGGCGGCGAGGGCGCCCACGAACCGGTCCAGCACGTCGTCGACGGGGCCGCGGTGGCACGGTACGTCGAGCCGGCGGCACTCGTCGACCACCGCGTCGTCGACCGGGTCGGTGCTGGTGGCGACCACCAGGTCGGCGAGGACGCCGCTGTCGTGGGCGGCGCGCACCACGCGGCCGAGCACGGACCGCCCGGCGAGCGGGCGCAGCACCTTGCCGGGCAGCCGGGACGAGCCCATCCGGGCCTGCACGATCCCGACGATCCGTGGCGCGACGGCCGCTCCCGTGCCGGCCGCCGGGTCGGGCCGCGTCGCCGGGTCGGGCCGAAACGCCGGGTCGGGCCGCGTCGTCGTGTCGGGCCGCGTCGCCGGGTCGGGCCGGGCAGCGGCGCCGGGCCGGGTCGCGGGCGCGTCGCCGTCGTCGGTCACTGCTGCTCCTCCTGCTCCGCGACGAGTTGCTCCGCGACGAGTTGCTTCGGGGCGAGGGCCGCCCGCGCGCGCCGCTTCGCGGCACGCGCGCCGCGCTTGGCCAGCCGGGCGGGTGTGATGGCGAGCCGGCCGACCCGGTAGCTGATGGACCCGCTGAGCAGGCCGATCTTCGCCTCGGCCCGGCGCAGCGCCCGCTCCCGGGAGGTGAGCAGCTCGTCGGTCCAACGGGTCAGGGCCGCCAGCCGGCTGATCTCCTCGCGTTGGCGCAGCCACGCCTCGCGCAACTGCTGGTAGCTGTGCGCCCCGACCGGTGGGTCGGTCGGTTCGACCGCCTGGAGTTCGTCGGCGAGGGCGGTGCGGTGCTCGGCGTCCAGGCCGTGCAGGCTGGCCGTGATCGCTGCTTCGGCCCGGACCGCCTCGGCCACTGTGGCCCGGTCGAGGTCGTGGCCGGCGAGCCCGCCGAGGACGACGGTGAGGCCGGCGACGTCCAGGGTGGACGACCACGGGTGGGCGTATCCGCCGGTGAGCATGGCCGCCGCGAAGCGCCACAGCCCACGGGCCAGCACCACGTCGCCGGGGAGCCGGTCGGTGGCCCGCCAGCTCGGGTCGAGCACCGCGAAGCGTTCCCCGTCGACCACCATGTTGTCGGCGCTGGCCAGCGCGGCGGCCCCGGCGAGCCGTCCGTCGGCGTCGGCCTGGTCGGCGAGCCAGCCCGCGTACCCGTGCAACAGCCCGCGGAGCGTGGCCAGGTCGCGGCGCAGCGCGGCGTCGAGCAGCAGGGTGTGCAGCAGCCGCCCGGCCGGCACCGGCCCGGTCAGCGCTGCGGGGTCCCGGTACGCGGCCTCACCGCTGGCGGACGGCGCGGTCGTGCCGGCGGTGGCGACGTACCCCCACCGCCAGCCGGACGGGCCGTCGCGCACTTCCAGCACACCGATCCCGGGCCGGCCGGACGACCCCGTCTGCACCAGCGCCACCGGCAGGTCCCCCTCGGCGGGGGAGTCCGTCGGCCTGCCGGGTCGGTGAGCCAGCAGCAGCCAGGCCGGCGCCAGGTCGGCGGCGCGCCCGGCGTGCAGGGCGTCCACCGCCAGCCGGGCCGGGTCCTGGAGCACCGTGGCGGGGGCGAACGCGCCCGCGCAGGCGCCGTGCAGCACCGCGTCGAACAGCCCCCGGTCCGCGCCGCGGTCGAGCTGGTCGGCGTCGAGCAGGGCCGTCGCCGTCGCCCCACCGGGGTACGCGGCCCAGCAGGCGCTCGGGCGGAGCCCGCTGTCGGTGATCCGCTGCCGGAGCTGGTCCCGGTTGGCGGGGTGGGCCGCGTCGAGCACCCCGCCGATGACCCAGGCGGCGTCGTCCCGGGCGGCGTACCAGGGGCTGGTGGCGACCAGCCGGTGCAGTCCGAGCGGGTTGTCCAGGCGCAGCAGCAACGTGCCGCCGGGGCGTACCGCGGCGACCAGCCGGGCCAGCACGCCGTCCCAGCCGAGCCGGGTGCCCTCCACCGACTCGATCGGGTCCAGCCCGGCGGCGGCGATCACCACGTCGTACGTGTCGTCGTCGGACAGGCCGGCGGGGCCACCCACGACCACGCGGGCGGCCCGCTGGGCCAGCGCCACGGCGTCCGGGTGACTGCGCAGCAGGCAGGTCACCTCGGCGTGGGCGAGCCGGTCGAGCAGCGCCGGGTCGTGCGGGCCGGCCAGCAGGACGCGGGCGCCGGGCGGCACGATGCGGGCGGCCAGCGCGGCCAGCGGCCCTCCGTCGGTCAGCCGCTCCTTCGGCAGGTCGGACCAGGCCAGCATCTCGCCGCCGGGCAGGGTGATCCGGCCGGCGGGTGCCGTCTCAGTCGTCACTGTCGTCCTCTTCTTCTTCCGGAAGGTTCGCCCAGCCGAGCAGCTCACGCAGCTCGGCCGGGGTGCAGCGGTGGTCGACGCCCAGTTCCGCGCGGGCGATCGACACGGCGGTGGGCAGGTCGACCTGGGTGCCGTGCAGCTCCGGCCACTGCCGACGGATGCGGGCGGTGCCACCGAAGGTCGGGTCCTCGTTGGACAGGATCATCGGGTCGCCGTAGACCGCCGGCTCGCAACCGGCCGCGATGCCGTAGAAGATCGCGCTGGTCAGCCGGTTGGATGCTACCCGCCGGTGCCGGCGCAGCTCGGTCAGTTGCTTGTCGAGGAACTCCGGGTCGGTGTCCTTCCACCAGTGTCCCCGGTAGCCGTGGCAGATCACCCGGAACCCGGCGCGCTCGTAGAGCCGCCGGACGTGGCGCATGCCGTACTCGTGCCAGTAGAGGCAGACCGTCACCGGCCCGGGCTCGGTGTCCCGGATGCGGGCGATCAGCTCCCGGTGGTCGCCCTTGACGTGCTGGCCCTCCCAGCCGTGGAACGGGTACCAGATGGTGCCCTCCCGCTCCTGCTCCGGCGGGTCGTCCGGACGCATGGCGAGCAGGTAGCTGAACGGGGCGCCGATCACGACGACGTTGCGCCGCCCCACCGACCAGGCCCGGCGGGCGGTCTGCTCGGACCAGAGCAGGCTCGGCGTGCGGTCGGCGTACGGGTGGCCCGGTGCCAGGCCGTCGCCGATGTTCCAGCCGTGCTGCACGTACCCGTTGATCCGGGGCGGGTGCCGGTCGCCGAGGCCGGCGTACCGGGCCAACACGTGGGCGTGGCCGTAGAAGTGGTTCGCGTGGTGCATCAGCTTCCCATCAGGCGGCGGAACGCACCGCGCTGCCCCGCAGGATCGCGGTCAGCGCGTCGATGACGCGGTCCTGGTCGGCGTCGCTGAGTCCCGGGTACAGCGGCAGCGACAGCTGCTGGGCGTAGAACGACTCGGCCACCGGGCACGACCCGCGCCGGTAACCCAGGTCGGCGAAGGCGGGGTGCCAGTGCACCGGGATGTAGTTGACCTGCACGCCGATGCCGGCGGCGCGCATCCGGTCGTACACCTCGCGGCGACGACCGTCGAGCACCCGGATCGGGTAGAGGTGCCAGGCCGGGTCGGCCCACGGCTTGCGGACCGGCAACCGTACGCCGTCCAGGTCGGCCAGCGCCTCGTCGTAGCGGGCGACAAGCGCGGCCCGACGGGCGGTGAACGCGGCGAGCCGGCGCAGTTGACTGCGGCCCAGGGCGCAGAGCACGTCCGGGAGGCGGTAGTTCAGGCCGAACTCGTGCACCTCCTGGTGCCAGCCGCCCTCGTCGGGGTAGCGCAGGTCGTCGCGCTCGCGGACCATGCCGACGCCCCGGAACCGGCGGGCCCGCTTCAGGACCTGCGGGTCGAGCGCGGCGACGGCGCCTCCCTCGGCGGTCGTCAGGTTCTTCGTGGGGAAGAACGAGAACGTGGTCAGGTCGGCGAGCGAACCCACCGGACGACCGCGGTACGACCCGCCGATCGAGTGCGCCGCGTCGGCGAGCAGCAACACGTCGCGGCCCGCCAGCGACGCGCGCAACGCGTCGTAGTCGGCCGGGTGGCCGGCGTAGTCGACCGCGGAAACCACTCTGGTACGCGAGGTGACCGCCGCCGCGGCGGCGGCCGGGTCGAGGCAGAACGTCTCGTCCTCGACATCCGCGAAAACGATCTTCGCGCCGAGCGCGACGGCGCTGCTGGCGGTCGCCACGAACGTCATCGGTGGGACCACCACCTCGTCGCCCGGTCCGACCTCGGCGGCCGCGTACGCGACGTGCAGCGCCGCCGTGCCGTTGGAGACCGCGGCGACGCCCACCCCGCCGGTCCAGCGGGCGAGGTCGGCCTCGAACGCGTCGACCTGCGGCCCGGTGGTGAGCCAGTCACCGCGCAGCACGTCGGCGACGGCCGCGATGTCGTCCTCGGAGATCGACTGCCGGCCGTACGGGAGCATCCCGGTCATGCGGTCAGGCCGAGCATCTCGCGTAGCTGCTCGACGGTGAGCCACTCGTCGTTGGTGTCCGACTGGTAGGCGAAGCCGTCCGGCACGGGCTCGCAGTCGACCGGCGGCT
Organism: Micromonospora sp. WMMD729; assembly: GCF_049315225.1. Taxonomy (NCBI): domain Bacteria; kingdom Bacillati; phylum Actinomycetota; class Actinomycetes; order Micromonosporales; family Micromonosporaceae; genus Micromonospora; species Micromonospora sp. WMMD729. Next base: position 1,950,378 of record NZ_CP186059.1, read on the forward strand.
GGTAGCCCCAACCGGCGATGGTCGGCTGGACGATGTAGCGGTCCTTGGCGCGCAGCGTCCGCCGACTGTCGTCCGGGGCGATCATCTCCTCGTGCAGCTTCTCGCCGGGCCGGATACCGATCTCGTGGGTGGTGGCGTCCGGCGCGACGGCCTCGACCAGGTCGAGGATGCGCATGCTGGGGATCCGGGGCACGAACAGCTCGCCGCCCTGCATCTGGTCGAACGAGTCCATGACGAACTGCACGGCCTGCTCGAGCGTGATCCAGAAGCGGGTCATCCGCTTGTCGGTGATCGGCAGGCTCTTGCCCTCGGCGGCCAGCCGGTGGAACAGCGGGACGACCGAACCACGGCTGCCGACCACGTTGCCGTAGCGCACCACGGCGAACCGGGTCGGGTGGTGCGCGGCGTAGTGGTTGGCCGAGACGAACAGCTTGTCGCCGACCAGCTTGGTGGCGCCGTACAGGTTGATCGGGCTGGACGCCTTGTCGGTCGAGAGCGCGATGACCTTCTTGACGCCGGCCTCGATCGCGGCGTCGACGACGTGCTGCGAGCCGGTGATGTTGGTGGCGATGAACTCCGACGGGTTGTACTCGGCGGTGTCCACCTGCTTGAGCGCGGCGGCGTGCACGACGTGGTCCACGCCGTGCATCGCCCGGGTGAGGCGGTGCCGGTCCCGGATGTCGCCGATGAACCAGCGCAGCCGCGGGTCGTCGCCGAGCTGCTGGCGCAGCTCGTACTGCTTGAGCTCGTCGCGGGAGAAGACCACCACCCGGGCGGGGTCGGCCTCGGTGAGGATGTGCCGGAGGAAGGTCCTGCCGAAGGAACCCGTTCCCCCGGTGATCAGAATGGACGATCCATTCAACTCACTCAATTTGGTGCTCCCGTGATCGTGGATGAACCGGCGGCCCTCGGCCGGCCGACCGGGGTGAGACGCTAACGGCGGCGGGTTAACGCACCGGCGCTCGCGGGTTAACCGCTCCCCCTGCTGTCGTGAATGGCGGGCACCGCGCAGGCGAACACTTCCGACCGTCCGGGAAGCGGGCTGACCAGGGGAGATCCGGCCGCTACAGTGGCCGCGCGAGCGACCCGGCCGCCGTGCGCGTGTCGTCGGTACCGCGTTCACCCGACATCCGCACCGCCTCGGTGCGAGCGGGTCATCCCCGGGCGTCACCGGCCGCGCCGCCCTGCCCGGCGGCGGCCCGGCCGGCAGTTCAGGAGGCGTTGATGGCAACCGGCAGCGACGTGATCGAACGACCGGCGGTCCCGGCCGGGGGACCGCCCGCGACACCCGAACGCCGGTGGCTGGTGCCGCTGCTGCTGTTCGTCGGCTGGCTGTTGAGCGTTGCCTGGCGTATGTGGCTGTCGCGGCACATCGCGCTGCCCATCGCGCATACCGACGAGGACAGCTACCTGAACACCGCCCGCGCCCTCGTCGGCGGTCCGGGCGGCTTCAGCAGCGAGAACGATCTGCTGCGCCGGGTCGGGTACCCGATGCTCATCTCGCCCGCGTTCCTCGGCCACCACGACTTCACCGACAGCTACCGCCTCGTCCAGCTGATCAACGCGATGGTCAACTCGACGCTGCTGCCTCTGGCGTACCTGCTCGGCCGGCGGGTGCTCAGGCTGCCCCGCGCGTCGGCGCTGCTCGCCGCCGTGGTGGCGGCCACGCTGCCGGCCACCGCCTTCTACGCCGGCGTCGCGATGATCGACACCGTGATGGCCCCGCTCGTCGTCGCCTGGCTGCTTGCCGTGCACCGGTGGATCGAGCGGCCCGGTCCGCTCGCCGCGGCCACCGTCGGCCTGCTGGTGGGCGCGTTCCATCTGCTGCACTCGCGGGCTCTGGTGATCGTGGCGGTGCACGCCGGCCTGGTCCTGCTGCTGTTCGTCCGCCGCCGGATCGACCCCGTCGCGGTGCTCGCGGCGCTGCTGCCGGTGCTGGCCCTGGCCCTGGTCAACGAGGCCGGCATCCGCTTCCTCGGGGACAAGGTCTACCTGCTCGGCAGCACCCCCGGTGGCGGCACCGTGGCCGCCGTCGCCTCCGCGCAGGGGGTGGTCCGCGTCGGCGCGGCCGTCACCACCCAGCTCTGGTACCTCGTGGTGATCACGTTCGGGATGGCCGGCATCGCCTGGGCCGCCGCGGTCAAGGAACTCTGGCGTCCGCGCCACGGCGACGCCACCCGCTGGACCATGGGTGTCGCACTGGTGGTGAGCGTCGGGGTCGCCAGCGGCGCGTCCGTGATCCTGGCCGGCATCACCGGCAAACCGTTGGACGCGATCTACGGCCGCTACGTGCAGATGCTCGCCCCGTTCTGGCTGCTGGTCGGGCTCGGGGTGCTGCTCACCGAGGAGCGTCGGGTGGTGCTGCGCCGGGCGGCGGTCGCGGTGGGCCTGCTGGTCGCCGGCGGCGCGCTGGTCGCCGTCCGGCTCGCGTACGTGGCCAGCCGGGGACACTCGCTGCGGTACGGCGGGTTCGGCGCACCGGACCTGATGGCGTTGACCAACGGTTGGCGGGAGATGCGTCCGGTGCTCGGGTCGCTGATCGGTATCGGCGCGTGCCTGCTGCTGGTGGCCGCGGTCCGGGTGCCCCGGCTACGGCTGCCGGTGCTCGGCGTCCTGGTCGTGGCCAACCTGCTCACCATGCAGGTGATCGACCAACGGCTGGTGCGACCGATGGCGGCGAGCACCGCGCCGACCCCGTGGGTCGCCGACGTCGGCGTACGCCCCGGCGAGCGCGTCTGGGCCTCCACCGGGGTGCACTACATCCTGCGGTTCAATCTGAGCCACCAGGTGACCTGGACCGACGTGCGGTGGTTCCGCGAGCAGCCACCCGCCGCCGCGCAGGTGGTGTTCGCCCGCTGGGCGCCCGGCCAACCGGACGACTGGGACGGCGCGAAGTACGGCTTCGTCCGGCTCGGCGGCAACGAGCGGCAGCACTGGGCGGCCTGGCGGCGGGCCTGATCCGATATTCGTTCCGCCCGGTGGACACCGCAATTGTGTGAACGGCGGATGTCCACCGGGTTAATGCTTGTCGGCCAGTGCGCAAATGGTGGCGGTAATCAGCGCTGGCGACGATCCTGACGGGCCAGGGAAATCGGGATCACGGTGATTTCCCGCCCGTCGGACACCTCCTGTCGTGGCGTGCCCTCGACGAATCGGAAACGCCGGTTCATCTGCCGCACGACGGTGTTGTGCGCCAGCACCTCGCCGTCGAGCCGCAGCAGGTGCAGTCCGTCGAAGGCGTACTCCACGGCCTCGGACATCACGCCCAGCCAGGCCGGCAGCGTCTCGCCCCGGTCGGCCAGCCCGTCCGCGTCCAGGTAGAAGCCCCACGCGCCGGTACGCGGTCCGTCCAGCCGCAGGTCGAAGAAGGTGACGACCCCGCAGGGCCGGTCGTCGTGGACGTACATCAGGACCCGTCGCGTCGGGTCCTCGCGCACCGCCGACCACCACCGGGCGTGCTCCTCGGCGGTGATTTCGTGGCTGGTCTTGCTGACCTGACGGTTGGTTTGCTGATTACGCCAGGACAACATCAGATGAACGTCGTCCGTCGTCGCTTCGCGCAGCACGTGCTCTCGCTTTCCTGTCTGAACACAACCGGTCCCGGCACCTTACCCGGGGCCACCGGGAAAGCAGTTATCCATTCGCCGGGTTGTAGACTCCGCCGCATGAACGAATTGAGTCGCGCGCAGATCCGCGACCTCATGGCGCAGGTGCTCAAGAACCAGGACAAGGAACTGCCCGACGACGACGCGGCGCAGTTGCGGGACATCGGTTTCCGCTCGCTGGACTTCTCCGAGCTGGCCCTGCGGGTGGAGGACGAGACGGGGGAGGAGCTCAACTTCGACGCTCCCGGCCTGCGCCGCATCGCCACCGTCGGCGACGTCCTCGACTTCCTCGTCGAGCTCCAGCAGCGGTGACCGTCGCGACAGCCCAGCCGGCCACCGCGGGCCCGGAACCGGCCGGCGTCGACAACCGGATCGTCGTGGGCGGCGCCCCGCTGACCTGGCGTACCTTGCCGTCGCCGGAGCTGCCCGACCCCGCGGCGGTGCTGGCGACCTCCGCCCGGCACGCGCTCGCCGCCGCACGGCAGCACGCCGTGCACGGCACCGAGCTGCTGCTCAGCACCGCGAGCCGGGTGGACGCGACGATGCGCGCGGAGCTGGGCGACGCCGGGTTCACCGTGACGCTGCTCGACGACGACGGCGCGCACCCCGGCGCGCCGACCCGACCGCGCGCCGCCGAACCCGGCCGGCTGTGGCTGCTGACGTCCGGCTCGACGGGCCGTCCCAAGCGGGTCGGGCACACCCTGGACACGTTGACCACCGTCCGGGCCGACCAGCCGGACCGGACCTGGCTGTGCCCGTACGCCCCCGGCACGTACGCCTGGTGGCAGGTGGTGACCCTGTCGTTGACCCAGCCCGGTCAGCACCTGGTGGTGGTCGACCCGGACGAGTTGGACGACTGGCCGGTGGTCGCCGCCACGTACGGGGTGGACGCCGCGTCCGGCACGCCCACCTTCTGGCGGCGCACCCTCTACCGGGACGCCGCCGCGCTGGCCCGGGTCCCGCTGCGGCAGATCACCCTGGGTGGGGAGCCGGTGGACCAGGCGATCCTGGACCAGCTCCGCGAGGTCTTTCCCGCCGCGCGGATCTCCTGGATCTACGCGTCCTCGGAGGTCGGTGCGTCCATCGTGGTGCACGACGGGCGGGCCGGGTTCCCCGTCGAGTGGCTGGACCGGGAAACCCCGGGTCGACCCACCCTCTCCGTACGCGACGACGAACTGGTCGTGACCTCCCCGTACCACGGGGTCGGCCTGGCCGGCCCGGTCCGCACCGGGGACCGGGTGCAGGTGCTCGACGGGCGGGTGCTGATCACGGGTCGGTTGGACTCCGACGAGATCAACGTCGGTGGGAGCAAGGTCTCCGCCGGTGTGGTCCGGGGCGTACTGGCACAGCATCCCGGCGTGGCCTGGGCCCGCGTCACCGGCCGCCGGGCTCCGGTGCTCGGCCGGATGGTCGTCGCCGACGTGGTCCTCGCGCCCGCCGCCGCCCCGCTGCCCGACGAGGCCGCATTAGTCCGCTGGTGCGCCGACCGGCTGCCCGAGCACGCCGTGCCCCGCCGGATCCGTGTGCTGACCGAGATTCCCGTCAAGGAGACCCTGAAGAGCGATGTCTGACCCCGCCGACACCAAGCTCGTACCCCCCAGCTCCGTGGTCCTCGTCTCCGGCGGTTCCCGAGGGCTGGGCCTGGCCATCGTCACCGACCTGCTCGACGCGGGCGTACGGGTGGCCGCGTTCGCCCGTACCGTCACCCCCGAGCTGGAGAAGCTCGCCGCCGAGCACCCCGACCGGGTGCACGTCGGTTCGGTCGACGTCACCGACCTGCGCGCCGCACAGGGTTTCGTCCGCGAGGTGGAGCAGCGTCTCGGCCCGATCGACGGCATCGTCAACAACGCCGCCGTCGGGCAGGACTCCCTGCACGTGCACACCGCCACCGACGACATCGCCCGGATCATCGAGACCAACCTGACCGCGCCGCTGCAACTGACCCGGTTGGTGATCCGTCGGATGCTCGCCAAGGGACTGCGCGGCCGGATCGTCAACATCACCTCGATCTGCGCGCAGCGCGGCTTTCCGGGCCTGGTCGCGTACTCGGCCACCAAGGGCGGCATGGACGCGGCCACCCGCTCGCTCGCCCGGGAACTCGGCGGCCGGATGCTGGTCAACGCGGTCGCGCCCGGTTTCTTCGCCTCGGAGATGTCCGCCGTGCTCGGCCCGACCCAGCTCGACCAGATCGTGCGCCGTACCCCGACCGGTCACCTGACCGAGCCGGAGGAGGTCGTACCGGTGGTGCGGATGCTGCTGCGCGAGCACACCAACATCAACGGTCAGGTCATCGTGGTGGACGGTGCCGCCTCCATCTGACCTGCGGCCGGTGCCGGGGCTGCTCGCCGCCGCCGAACGGCACCTCCGGATCGGTACGCCCGTCGAGGTGGCCGCGGCGACGACCCGCAGTCACCTCGACGACGGGCGCTGCGTCGGCTGGTACGGCCCGCCGGTGCCGGGCTGGCGGGTGGCCGTCGACGCGGAACGCGCCGACGCCCCGGTGCCCCCGGCGCTGGCCCGCCGCTTCGGCCCTGGTGACTTCTGGGCCCGCTGGACCCGGGCCGAGTGTCACGGCAAGTTGGCCGACGTGCCGATCGCGATCTGGTGGCGCCGGCACGGGTTGACCACTCCGGTGTACGGCACCACCCTCTGGCGCACGCTTCGGGTCGCCGACCTGGTGGTCACCGTCGGCTTCGCTCCCGGGCAGGGCGCCGGGCCGATCGGCCGCGCCTGACCGGTCGGGGTGCGGTTGGTGTTGGCGGTGCCTGTCGAGCTGCCCCACGAATGGGGCGAGATGGTGTCGGTGGCGGGCCCGCCCCATTTCCGGGGCAGCTCGACAGGACGCGGGCTGGGCGGCCGGACCGTCGGCTGTGATCGCGCACAGGGCATTGCCGGCTGCCGGGAGGGCGCACAGGGCATTGCCGGGCCGGTCGGCCGCGACTGACCGGTGGGGCGCGGGTGGTGTCGGCGGTGCCTGTCGAGCTGCCCCACATCTGGGGCGTGACGGCCTCAATGGCGGCCCGCCCCATTTCCGGGGCAGCTCGACAGGACGCGCACAAGGCACTGCCAACCGGAGGTACGCGCGGCCGCCCGGCGCTCTGTCCGCCGGCTCGCCCGGTCAGCCGGTCAGATCAGGTCCCAGCTCAGCGGGGTGCCGCGCGGGACGTCGGTGGTGAAGGTCCGGCCCCGTACCTTGTCGATCTCGACCGGGGCCAGGCCGCCGGCCGGCCGGATCGACCGGACGTTCTGCGCCGTCACCGGGTCGCCGGCCCGGACGTCCTCGACCACGAACAATGAACGGCGGAACCGCAGCCCCTCCCGCTCGGCCGGTGTCGGGCCGATCGCGGTGCCGCCCAGCGCCGCGTGGGCACGGCCCGACTCCTCGACGAGCGCCGTCAACTCCGCCGGGTTCAGCGAGAAGTCCGAGTCCACGCCGCCGTCGGCCCGGTCCAGGGTGACGTGCTTCTCGATGAAGCAGGCGCCCAGCGCCACCGAGGCGACCGCCACGCCGATACCGGGCGTGTGGTCGGAGAGCCCGACCGGCAGGTCGAACGCGCCGGACAGCACCGGCAGGCGGCGCAGGTTGCTGTCGCCGGGCGGCGCCGGGTAGGACGCGGTGCAGGCCAGCAGGACGATGCCCGCCGCGCCACCGTCGCGGGCGGTCCGCACGGCGGCGTCGATCTCGGCCACCGTCGCCATCCCGGTCGAGATCACCATCGGCTTGCCGGTGCTGGCCACCAACCGGATCAGCGGCAGGTCCACCAGCTCCGACGACGCGATCTTGTACGCCGGGACGTCCAGCGACTCCAGCAGCTCCACGGCGGTGGCGTCGAACGGTGACGAGAACACCGTCAGCCCGCGCTCGCGGGCCCGCGCGAAGATCGGGGCGTGCCACTCGTACGGCGTGTGCGCCCGCTCGTAGAGGCGGTACAGGTTCTCCCCGCCCCACAGCTCGTGCCCGCCCGAGATGCGGAAGGCCGGGGTGTCGACGTCGATCGTGATCGTGTCCGGCCGGTACGTCTGCATCTTGAGCGCGTGCGCACCGCTCTCGGCGACCGCGTCGACGATGGCCAGCGCCCGATCCAGGTCCCCGTTGTGGTTACCGGACATCTCGGCCACCACGAAGGGTCGCTCCCCGGCACCGACCGCGTGCGGTCCGATCTTGATTGTCGCCGTCATTCCGACCTCTGTTCCTACGCCCGCACCGACGTGCGGTGGTGCTGTCGTCGTCCCCCGACGGGCGGACGACCTGAAAAACCTCGGCACCCGCCGGACGGTTCACGACCGGCGGCCACCGGCCAACGCGTCCGACCGGTCCGACGTGCGCGCGGTGTGCCCGCCGTCCGGCCCGCTCGCCGACCCCACCGTTCGGGAAGGGTCGTCGGCCGTCGACGGGTCGCCGCCACCGGCCGGGACCGGGCGACGCCACCGGCCGGTGACCCGGTGCGCCTGCCGTAGCGCCGAGTACGCCAGCCAGTCACCGCGCCCCACCAGGCGGTGCTTGAGCCCGGTGACGCCCGCCGGCATCGGATAGCCCCCTGGGGGCAGGTATCGGCGGTAGTGCTCGGCGACCCGGTGGAAGAAGGCACGCCGCAGGTGCGGGTGCAGCCGGTCGTCGTTGCCGACCACCACCAGGTAGTGGCTGATCATCAACTGGAACAGCTCGGCACGCAGGCCCTCGTCCGGGTGCCGGCGGGCCACCCAGTCCATCAACCGCTCGTACTGACCGAACGCGTCGAAGTGCCGGCCGCTGCGGGTCGAGGTGATCGCGCCCTGGCGGCCCTGCCGGTACAGGTAGCAGACCCGATCCAGCACCGAGATCTTCTCCGCGCCGATCAGCAGCGGGTGGCTGAACGGGATGTCCTCGTACCAGCCGGGGAAGAAGCGCAGTTCCAACTCGTCAAGGAAGGCGCGTCGTACCACCTTGTTCCACGCCGTGTGCTGCACCCGCAGCAGTTGGGGCTGGTCGGCGAGGCGGGCCACGCCCGGCACCCCGCGCAGCAGGTGGCTGCTCGCGTCGACCTCCCGCCGGCCGTCCTCGTGCACCCGCAGGTGGTCCAGCATCAGCACGTCGGGCTGGTGTTCACGCAGCCGGTCCAGCACCGCCGCGATGGTGCCCGGCGGCAGCCAGTCGTCGCTGTCGACGAACCAGACGTACCGGCCGGTGGCCACGTCGAGGCCCGCGTTGCGGGCCAGGCCCAGACCCACGTTCTCTTCCAGGTGTACGACGCGGACGCCGTCGCGTCCGGTGGCGTAGGACCGCAGCATCGCGCCGCAGCCGTCCGGGGAGGCGTCGTTCACGGCGATCAGTTCGACCGCCTCCGACTCGCCCACCGGGATGTCCGCCCGGATCGACTCGAGGCACTGGTACAGGTAAGCCTCGACGCCGTAGACGGGCACGACGATGCTCAGCAGCGGCGCGTGCGTCGGCTCATTGACCACGTCGCCACCTTCGACGACCCGGATGGCCAGCCCCGGAACCACATGTGACCGCGGATGGTGGAAGTCCTGAACACCCGCGAAGCGGAAGGTTAACAACGGCCGCCCGGTTCACCCGGGAGTGACCCGGTAGGGTGCCTCGGTGCGGTCCTGCCGGGCCGTCGCGGGCGTCGTCGTCGCGCCGTCCGACGCCACGGGCCGAGGAGGAGGCGTACGTGCTGGTGACCCTGCGGAGCGTCGGGACCCCGGCATGACGAGCACCGCCGACGCGCCGGCCGCGCCGCCCGCCCCCGCCCGGCTGCCGTCGCTGACCGGGCTGCGGTGGATCGCCGCGCTGCTGGTCTTCGGGTTCCACGCCGGGACGATGCGGATCATCGCCGAGCCGGACTACAAGGCCGTGATCGACGCCCTGTTCACCCTCGGCCTGTCCGGCGTGCAGTTCTTCTTCATTCTCAGCGGCTTCGTGCTGGTCTGGTCGGCCCGCCCGGGCGACTCGCGGCTGACCTTCTGGCGTCGGCGGGTCGCGAAGATCTACCCGAACCATGTGGTGCTGTGGGCCGCCGCGCTGCTGGTCGCCTGGTGGTTCGCCGATCCCGTCCTGCCGGCCGTCGCTTTGGAGAACCTGCTGCTGTTGCAGGCCTGGGACCCCAGGCTGGGCTGGTTCTACAGCGTCAACACGGTGAGCTGGTCACTGTCCTGCGAGTTCTTCTTCTACCTCTGCCTCCCGCTGGCGCTGCCGTTGCTGCGCCGGGCCCGGCCCGCCGTCCTCTGGACGCTCGTCGTCGCGTTGCCGCTGCTGATCCTCGCGCTCTGGCCGGCCCAGCAACTGGTGCCGGAGGTGAGCCGCTGGTGGTTCACCCAGATCTTCCCGCCGGTGCGGTCCCTGGAGTTCTGGCTGGGGGCGGTGGCGGCCGAGCTGATGCTCCGGGGCCGTTGGCGCGGCCCGGGACTGCCCGTCGCCACCGCGATCTTCGTGGCCACCTGGGTGGCCGCCGCGCAGTGGATCCGTGCCGAGTTGTGGACCACCCTGCTCGCCGTCGCGTACCTGTTGGTGATCACCGCCGCCGCCGACGCCGACGTGCGGGACCGGCGCTCGCCGTGGCGCTCCCGTCCGCTGGTCTGGCTCGGCGAGGTCTCGTTCGCCTTCTACCTGGTACACGTCCTGGTGATGACCAGTGTGCTCCGGCTCAGCGGTGACTGGGGGACCGGGTTCCGGGGCTGGCGGGGTCCGGCGGTGGTGCTCGGATTCCTGCTCGTCAACCTGGTGCTCGCCGGGTTGCTGCACCGCTGGGTCGAGACCCCGCTGATGCGCCGGCTCGCGCCCCGCCGCCCGGCCCGGCCGCCGCTCGTCCCCCGGCAGCGCACTCCGGCGGTCGGCGATGGGGACGCCGACGTGCCGGGTGACACCGGCCGCGCGCCCGCGCAGGATCGCGCTCGATCCCGGTTGTAGTGGTGTCGTCGGCCGGTCGGGGCCACCACATCAACGATCGGGCACGATCATGACCGGGCGCGGTGGCACCCACCAGCGCTGGCTCCCGTCACCCTGTCCACCCTGGTCGGACGGGGTCGGCGCGGCGCGGGTCGACACGCCCGTCGCCGATGCGTACGGGCGGTTGCGACGGTAGCGTGAGGTGGTGCTCCCGGTCGCGCTCACCTGTCCCCTGTGGTGGGTGGCGCGCTGGGCGACCCGGGTGCTGACCAGCCTCGCCGTCCTGTCGCTCGCTCTCGGCGCGGCCCCGGCGCTGTTGCCGGCTCCGGCCGCTGCCGTGTCGCCGTCCACCGTGCAGTCGTCCGCCCGCGCGGACCGGACGACCGCCGTCAGCGCCACGGTCACCGCCGGCCGAGCCCTCGCCGACCGAGCTGCGGCGCAGCGGGCGAGCGCCGACCGGGCGGCCTCGCAGCGGGCGAGCGGCGACCGGGCGGCCTCGCAGCGGACGAGCACAGACCGGGCCGCCTTGCAGCGGGTGAGCGCAGACCGGGCCGCGTCGCAGCGGACCAGCGCCGACCAGGCCACCACGCAGCGGGCCGGCACAGAGCACGCCGCCCGGCGGGCCGCCGCAGACCCGGTCACTCGAGTGAGCGTCGCCGAGGCCGCCGCGGGCGTGCTGCCGGCGCGGCCCGTCGACCCGCAACCCGCGCTGCTCGGTGCTCCGGGTCTCCTGCCCGGCCCCCCGACCGCGGTGACCTCGGTGGGCACGGGCGCGGAACGCTTTCTGCGAGCCGCCGGCTCGGCCGGCCGGACGCCCCGAGCGCCGCCGGCCTAGCGGGTCACCCGCCGGGGTCGGCGCGCCATCCGGCGGGAGCGCCGAGTCGTACGGCAAGCGCCGAGTCCACACCGACCGCCAGGTCCACCACGGGCGGCGTCGCCAGGCCGAGCGCCCCCGTCACCGCATCTGACGACACATCGCCCGCACCTTCGCCGTGCGGCATCCCATCGCTGACGTGCTCATGCCGAGGAGCCGACCATGGAAACCGTCGTCTTCTACCAGTTCCTGACCGGGGTGCCCCGGGCCGCCGCCATCTGGTCGGCCCTGTTCCTGCTGGCGCTGACGGTCCTCGCCGTCCTGGTGGCCCGCCCGGAGCGGGACTCGCTCCCGGCCGATCCCACGCCGCCGACGCCCACCGCCCGCGAGACGGCCGCCGCGGAGATCGCCGACCTGCGCCGGTACGCCGAGGAGGTGGCCGTGGCCTCGGCCCGGGCGGCGCGGACCGCCCGGCGGCGGCGCGCTGACTGGCTGGTCGCTCAGGACGACGCTCAGCGGGCCTGGACGGCGTACGACGAGGCGGACAGCGCGGCCCGCCGGGTCGCCACCGCCGGCGCGCTGCCGACACCGCGTACCCCGCACACCCCCGCCGAGTACGCGGCCCGGGAGCGTTACCTGCACCGGGCCGCGATGGCTGCGTACTGGCGCGGGGAGTTGACCATGGCGCAGCTCGGTGACGTGTTCGGGCACCGGCGCGGCTGGGATCCGCGCCGGCACCCGGTCGAGCAGGAGGTGCTGCTCATCCGGGCGATCCGGGACGCGAGGCTGGCCGAGCACCGGACGGCCGCCGAGCGCGAGCGGACGGCCTGGCGGGACGCGGAGGTGGCCGCCTCGTCGGCACGCGCCCTCGCCCAGGAGGCGTACGCGGCGGCGGTGCGGTCACGGCCGGTCGCGGTGCCCTCGCGCCGTACGGTGACCCGGGTGTCGCCTACGGCCGTGGCTGCACGCTGGCGTCCGGTCCGCGCCGGTTGAGCCCGATCCGTTATGTGAGGCGGGTCACCGGCGGCGAAAATCGGGCGACCGGCATCATCGGCGGCCATTGTTCTCGCGATTGCGGCGGCGTTCTCGGCGCCGTGTCCGGTTGTCGCCCGCAGGTGCCGGCGGAACCGGTTGTCCCATCGAGTCACGTCAGCGGCCAAACGCGCAGAAATTGCGGTGCCAAATGATGTTTACGCAGGTGAGAGCGGCTTGGCAGAGTGCGGACCGACCAGTAGTGTCGTCCCGTCCGGTGCGGTAACCGATCGCAACAGGCGACGCCGCGCCGACCCGCTCAATCGTGAACAACGAACCGGGGACCCACAGTAAGTCCGGGGTGAATCCGCGAGCCACGGCCCGCGGTAGGGCGATCTTCCCGCCCGAATCCGTCAGCTAACCCGGTAGGCGGTGACGGAAGGAGTTCCATCCTCGTGCAGCATCCCTCGCCCCCCTCTTTGTTCCTCCGCCTCCACGGCGTAGCGGTGTCTCCGCTCACCCGCCTCGTGACGGTGAGCTGACCCCCGGTCACCGCACTTCCCGCCCGGTCACGCCGGGCGTTCCCCTGAGCGGTTCATCATCCGCGGGCCACGGCCCGTGCGCTGACGCCTGCCCGGATACCGGTCGAGCCCCGGTGTGCCGCTCTCCCTGTGAACCGTGGAGGACCTCGTGAAGCACACCCTGAAGCGCCAGCTCCGTCGCCTGGCGACCGAGCGCCCGTACCAGATCGTCGCCGCCTCCGCCGCGGCCCTGGTCATCGCCTCTACCACCGGCGCCCTGGTCGCCGGTGCCGACGACGCCCCGGCCGGCTCGCGCACCCCGACCACGGTCGCCGAGATGCGCAGCGACACCGTCGCCTCCCGTGGCGAACTCCGGTCCGCGCCCCCGTCGGCGAGCGCCGCACCGAGCACCGCCGCCCCGGCCACCAGCGCCGCGTCCCCCGTCGCGAAGGCCACGAGCAACCCGGACCTGACCCGGAAGCCGACGCCGCCCAAGCCGCCCGCGACGAAGGTCCTGGACTACGACTACGAGGCGCAGAACACCTACTACAACTGCGGCCCGGCGGCCACCCGCAACGCGCTCAGCGCCAGCGGCATCGACCGCACCCAGGAGGAACTCGGCGCGGAGCTGGGCACCACCGAGATGGGCACCAACTCGGCCGAGGACACCACCCGGGTGCTCAACGCCGAGGTGAAGGGCTCCCCGTACCGCACCCGGATGTTCGCGGGTACCCCCAGCTCGGCCCAGATCGACCGCCTGCAGGCCGACGTCGTCAAGGCCATCACCGACGGTCGCGGCGTGGTGGCCAACGTCGTCGGCGACGCCACCGACACCAACGGCGGTTGGCACTCCTACGGCGGCGGGCACTACATCGCCGTCGTCGGCTACAAGGACAACGGCCGGATCGTGCGGATCGCCGACTCGGCGAACGCCGCCGACCCGGCCTACTGGATCACCACTATCGACCTGGCGAACTGGATCGCCACCCGGGGTTACTCCGCCTGATCGAGGCGCGGACACCCACGACGCCACGGGCGCCGTCCCCACGAGGGGCGGCGCCCGTGACGTTGTGCGGACCACGCCGCTGAACGGCTCTCGTACCGGGCCGGGAACCGTGGGAGACTGCGGCCGTGGTGGATGAATCGGGTGGTCAAGCCGGCCGTGAGCCGATCCTGTTGCTGCTGCACGGCATGGGGGCGACGGGTGACGTGTGGCTGCCCTGGGCACCTCTGCTGGAGCAGCACTGGCCCGGCCGGTGGCTGGCGCCCGATCTGGCCGGTCACGGCTGGTCGGCGCCGTTGGCGTCGTACTCCTTCGAGGGTTTCGCCCAGCGGGTCGCGCAGGGCCTGACCTCCGACGACCGCCTCGTCGTGCTCGGACACTCGCTCGGTGGTGTGGTCGGCCTGGCGCTGGCGGCCCGCGCCTCCGGGCTGCCGGTGGACGCGGTGGTGGGGCTGGGCATCAAGGCCGTCTGGTCACCGGCCGAGCTGGCCCGCGCGGCGGACCTCGCCGCCCGGCCGGTGGGCTGGTTCACCAGCCGCACCGAGGCCGCCCGTCGGTACCTGCGGGTCGCCGGCCTCACCGGTCTGGTCCTCCCGGACCACCCGATGGTCGACGCCGGTCTGCGTCAGGTCGACGGCCGGTGGCGGCTCGCGATGGACACCGCCGCGTTCGCCGTGGGTGCGCCCGACCTGGCCGCGCTGCTCGCGGCGACCGACGTGCCGGTGGTGCTGGCCCGCGGGGAGCACGACCCGATGGTCACCGACGCGCAGCTCAAGGAGTACGGCGTACCGGTCGCCACGCTGCCCGGCCTCGGGCACAACGCGCACCTGGAGGACCCGGCGGCCGTGCTGGAGCTGCTGGAGCCGTACCGCTGATCGGCTAGGCGGGCGCGGGCGCGGGTACCTCCCGCGCCGACGCCAGCTCCTGGCGGGCGGCGGTGAGGAACCCCTCGGCGTACGACTCGGCGGGGAAGTCCCCCAGGTAACGACGGCGGGTGACCCAGCGGGCGTCGGCCAGCGGGTCGGTGTCCAGCAGGGCGGTGAGCACGGCGTCCACGTTGGACATGTCGCGCCGCAGCACGTAGCCCGAACCGGCCAGCGGGAAGCGTTCGGTGAACAGGTCGCCCTCGCCGCCCATGTCGGTGACGGCGTACGGCTTGCCGGAGTAGAGGTAGTCGGAGATCACCCCGGAGACGTCGGAGACCAGCGCGTCCGAGCGGTTGACGCACTCGGTCAGGCTCAGCTCACGGGCCGCCGCGCCGAACACGTGCTGCCGGCCGGTGCGGGCGCGGTCGGCGGCCAGCAGTTCGGTGAGCCGGCCCAACTGGCGCGCCGACGCGGGGTTCTGCGTCGTGTACGGGTGCGCCCGAAGGATCACCGTCGCGCCGCGCTCCAGCAGCCGCCGCAGCAACTCCTCGGCCACCGGCAGCGAGCAGTAGTCGGCGTCGGCGTGGTGCCCGGTCCAGGTCGGGGTGTAGAGCACCGTGGGGTGCGCGAGGCCCCGCGCCGGCTCCTGGCGTACCTCGATCGACTCGACCTGGGGACGGCCCACCACGACGAACTTCTCCGCCGGGATCCGTACGCCGGCGCGGGCGTACCTGTCGATCGCCGCCGGTCCGGCCACGAAGATCCGGTCGAAGATTCCCGAGACCGGGTTGGCGCTGGGTGCCTTGTCGCTGTCGCCGTGGTGCAGTTGGACGTGGGTGAGCTGGGTGAACCGGATGCAGTGGCTGTTCTTCGCCCCGTGGTTGACGTAGAAGGCCACCCGCAGGCTCGGCACCAGTGCCTCGTCCATCGCGCGCAGGGTGGGGCAGTAGACCACCGGCGCGTCGGTGGCCGCGGCGAGCGGCGCGAGGAACTCCGGCTCACGGACCAGCACCAGGAAGGGCCGGCCGATCCGTTCCAGGTACGGCAGCCACATGGTGACCTGGTACTCGGAGCCGGGCGGCGCGGAGAAGTAGAGCAGGAACTCCGGCTGGTGCCGGCGTAGCGCGCGGGCGACCTGCCCACCGCCGGCGGCCGGACGGAACCGCCGCTTGGCCAGGTCCAGTGCGACCGCCCCGGCGCCGGCGGCCAGCAGCAGGCTGGCGGCGAGCGCCACCACGGCCGGCAGGGTCAGCGCGGCGGCGACCGCGACCACGGCGAGCAGCCCGAGCAGGGCGACGCCGAGGCGGTCGGCGATCAGCGGGGTCCAGGCGCGTACCGGCAGGTTGGCCGCCCGGATCTCCAGGTTGCCCGCGGTGCGCAGCGGCCCCACCAGCAGCACCAGCCCCAGCAGGACCAGCGCCGTGGCGGCCAGCGCCGGATCGAACCCGTCGTCGAGCCGCCGTGAGTAACCGACCAGGACCGCCGCGGCGATCAGCGTGGTCTCGGCCACCAGGTCGGCGCCCGGTCGGATCCGCTGCTCGGCGGCCGCCGCCAGCAGCGCGGCGACGGCCAGCGCGAGGCCCCACCCGGTGCCGCCGGTGAGGGCCAGCACCACGAAGGCCAGTACGGCGAGCCCGGTGCTCAGGCACCGGGCGGCCAGCTTGCGAACCAGGTCACCACGCATGTCGCTCCGTTCGCCGCCCTCGGTGTCGCGGTGCCGCCGGCGTCAGTTCGCGGACGCCGCGGCCGGCGTCTCGGACCGGTCCGGACCGGCCTGGGCCGGCACGGACGGGCCGTCACCGGGCGTCCGGCGTACGTCGATGACCTGACCGGTCAGGTCGGAGATCAGCACGTCGAGCGAGGACTGGGCGACGGCCTCCGCCGCCAGCAGGGTGTTCTCCGGCTCCTCGCCGAAGGCCCGGGTACGCATGGGGGTGGCCGTCCGCTCCGGGTTGATGCAGTTGACCCGTACGCCGACGTCGGCCCACTCGTCGGCGAGCGCCTGGGTCAGGTTGACCAGGGCGGCCTTGGTGGACGAGTAGAGGGCGTAACGGGCCCGACCCCGGGTGTACGAGCTGGAGGTGTAGAGCAGGAGCTGACCCTTGGTCTGCTGCAGGTACGGAAGGGCCTGCCGGGCGATGGTCACCGGACCGACGAAGTTGACCTGCAACACCCGGTCCATCGTCTCCTCGTCCATCTCGGCGAGGGCGCCCCGCTCCAGGATCCCGGCGGTGACCACCACGTGGTCGATCCGGCCGGTGGCCTCGAAGGCGGTCGTCAGCGCGGCCTCGACGTCCTCGGCGCGCTCGACGTGGGTGCCGGTGGTCGAGCGGCTGAACGGGAAGACCTGCGCGCCGTAGCGCCGCGCCAGCTCGGTCAGCTCGTGGCCGATCCCGTAGCTGCCGCCGAACACCACGATCGTCCGGCCGGTCAGCTCCTCGGTGTAGCTGCGGTGGTCGGTCAGCCGGGGCGCCTGCGCCGCCGCGAGCTGGAAGAGCTTGTCCGCCAGGTGCACGTCGACCGGGTGGGTGACCTTGATGTTCTCGTCCGAGCCGTCGATCACCTTGATCGGGGTGCCCGGCAGGTACCGCAGCACCACGCCGCAGTCGTCGGTGGCGGCGAAGTCGGGGTCGTCCTCGGCGATCCGGTACGCCTCGCGGATGGTGGGGGAGCGGAACGCCTGCGGGGTCTGTCCCCGGCGCAGCCGGGAGCGCACCGGGATGTCGGTGATGCAGTCGTTCTCGTCCACCTGGACGATCGTGTCGGCGGAGGGGATGGCGACGTCGACGGCGGAGTAGGTCCAGAGCGCGTTCACGCACTCGCGGACGATCCGGCCGCTGAGCAGCGGGCGGACGGCGTCGTGGAAGAGGATGTTGCAGTCGGCCGGGCCGACGGCGTCGAGCGCGATCCGGGTGGTCGCGTTGCGGGTGTCGCCGCCCTCGATCACCTTGGTGACCTTGCGCAGGCCGGCCTTCTCGACGATCTGCCGGGCCTCGTCGACGTGACCGCTCGCCATCAGCACGATGATCTCGTCGATCTCCGGAGCGGCCTCGAAGACCGCGAGGGTGTGCTCGATGATCGGCTTACCGGCGATCTTGAGGAGCTGCTTGGGGATGCCGAGGCCCAGCCGGGTCCCGGTGCCGCCGGCCAGCACCACGGCCACTGTCCGCGAGGGCCGCCACGGTGCGGGGGTCTCCGTTGCGGCGTCCGGGCCAGTGGTCTGGTCCTGCGTCATTGCCGGATCCTCACTCTCAGGGTTGCGTTAACGGAAGGTTCCGCCCGAGCGGCGACGGAATGAACCTTAACGCGCGGACCGCGCCGCCCCAACGCGGGCGACGCGGTCCTGGTTGCCGTGTCGATGCCGGGGGTTGGCCGGCACTCTACTTGCTGTTCGCGTAGGCCTCGTACGCGCGGATGACCTCGTCGGTGGGGCCGTCCATCCGGATGAGGCCCGATTCCAGCCAGATCGTCCGTTCGCAGGTGTCGCGTACGGAGGAGAGCTGGTGGCTGACCAGGAACACCGTGCCGGCGCCCTCGCGCAGCTCACGGACGCGCTGCTCGCTGCGCTTGCGGAAGCCCTTGTCGCCGGTGGCGAGCGCCTCGTCGATGAGCAGCACGTCGTGCTTCTTGGCGGCGGCGATGGAGAACCGCAGCCGGGCCGCCATGCCCGACGAGTAGGTGCGCATCGGCAGGCTGGCGAAGTCACCCCGCTCGTTGATCCCGGAGAAGTCGATGATCCCCGCGGCCTGCTTGGCGACCTCGTCGGGGTGCATGCCCATGGCCAGGCAGCCCAGCACCACGTTGCGCTCACCGGAGAGGTCGTTGAGCAGCGCGGCGTTCACCCCGAGCAGCGACGGCTGCCCCTGGGTGTGGATCGCGCCCCGGTTGACCGGCAGCAGACCGGCGATGGCCCGCAGGATGGTGGACTTGCCCGAGCCGTTGCTGCCGATCAGCCCGATCGCCTCGCCCCGGTACGCGGTGAACGAGACGCCCTTGACGGCGTGCACCTCCCGGACGTTCGGCGCGTTGGTGCGCTTGACCAGCCGGCGCAGCGCCGCCACCGGCGTGGTGCCACCGGTGGCGCCCTGGTGGACCCGGTAGATGATGTGCGCGTCGTCCACCACCACGGTGGGGATCCGCTCGGGCGTCAGCACCGGCAGGGAGACGGTCGCCTCGTCGGCGGCCGGCAGGGAATCAACCACGGCCGTACTCCTGTTCGCCGCGCCAGAAGTAGATGTAGCCGCCGATGCCGGCCACCAGCGCCCAACCGGCGGCGACCAGCCAGAGCTGGGTCAGCGACTCGTTGAGCATCGGCGGCTCGTCCATCAGCGCGTAGCGCGCCAGCTCGATGTAGACCAGCAGCGGGTTGTACTGGACCAGCGTCGCCGCCCAGCCGGGCAGCCGCTCGAAGAGGCTGACGCTGTAGAGCACGCCGGAGCCGTACATCCAGGTACGCATGAGGAACGGCATGACCTGCTTGAGGTCGCTGGCCTTGGAACCCAGCCGGGCGACCGCCAGCACCACGCCGGCGTTGAAGACCGCCTGCAGCAGCAGGGCCGGCACCAGCATCAGCCACTTCCAGGTGATCGACTCGCCGGTGACCAGCACGATGCCGATCAGCACCACCATCGACGCCAGGAGCTGCTGGAACTGGGTCACCGTGGTGGACAGCGGCAGGCTGGCCCGGGGGAAGTGCAGCGCCCGGATCAGCCCCAGGTTGCTGCTGATCGACTGGGTGCCGGCCAGGACCGCGCTCTGGGTGAAGTTGAAGATGAACAACCCGGTGGTCAGGTAGCCGATGAAGTTCGGGATCCGGTCGTTCTGCCCCAGCACCACCCCGAAGATCAGGTAGTAGACCGCGGCGTTGGTCAGCGGGGTGAGCACCTGCCAGAGCTGGCCCAGCTTGGCGTTGCTGTAGGACGCGACCAGCTTGGCGTTGGCGTACGCGGCGATGAAGTGCCGGTAGGCCCAGAGTCGGCGGCTGTACTCGACGAGGGTGGGTCGCTCACCGGCGACCCGTAGCCCGTGCCGAGCGGCCAGCTGCGCCTGGGTCAGGCCCGTGTCAGGGTCGACCAGCGCGGTGGTGGCCATGGAAATGGCACTCCGATCTTTCGTGCAGACGGGTTGCTCGCGACGATGGAATCCTAGTGGGAGTCGTGCGCGGGACGCCGCCTCGTCGCTGCGTGGACAGTAGTCCGAAACACGTCGGGACGCAACCGTACCGTCGTTGCGCTACTGTAGCGGGCGTGACCTGCGAGAAGAGTCCTCGGTGACGACCGAGAAGAGACGCGCACCGGCCGGCGCGGCGGTGCTGCGCGACGAGATCACCACGGCCATCCGGCGCGCCCTCATGCAGGAGTTGGCCGCGGTCGGCTACGGCCGGCTCTCCATCGAGGCGGTGGCCCGCCGGGCCGGCGTCAGCAAGACGGCGGTCTACCGCCGGTGGAGCTCGAAGCTCGACCTGGTGGTGGAGATCGTCGCCGCCGCCGCGCACGGCAAGCTGCCGGTGCTGGACACCGGCACCCTGCGCGGCGACCTCGCGCTGCTGTTCCAGGCCGTGGCGCACGCGCTGCGCCACCCACTGGCGTCGCAGATCATCCCCGACCTGCTGGCCGAGGCGGCCCGGAACCCGGCCATCGACGAGACCCTGCGGCAGGTGCTGCGCACCCGCCAGCAGGAGATCGGCGGTCGCCTGGTCACCCGTGCCGTGCAGCGCGGCGAGCTGCCCGCCGACACCGATCCGGACGCCGCCGTCGACCTGATCGTCGGCCCGCTCTACTGGCGGCTCGCCATCGCCCGGCAGCCGCTCACCGACAGCTACCTGGACAACCTGGTCGAATCCGTGGCCGCCGGACTCGGCGCGACCGGCGTGGTGCCGCTGCCCCGGGCGACGCCGGTGTCCGGCTGACCGGGCCCGCGACACCCCCCCACGACGGGGACCTGGCGGGCCGATCGCCTCCGCTAGGCTGCCCCCTTGACACCCGGCCGTCACCGAGCCGACATCCACCTTTCGCCCCCAGATCCGCCTGACGAGAAGGACGCCCGTGGCCAACGTCGACAGCATCGCCGTCGCGCCCACTGACCCGGACCCGACGCCGCGCCCCGAGCCGGTGTCCCGGGCGAGTCAGGGCCCCGACCGTAGTCCCGCCGCCCGGGTGCGCGCGCTGGTGGCCGCCGCCCCGACGCTGATCACCGACGGCGCCGTGGTCGCGTTCGCGCTCTTCACCGTCCTCTACCACGCGGCCTTCCTGGCGGACCTGCGCCCGTCGGTGACCTTCCGGATCTGGCTGGTCGCCTGCGTGCTGCTCGCCGTGGTGGCGATCCTGCGCGGTCGCCGACGTCGGGCTGCCCTGCGGGAGGAGAGTGGGGCGGCCGAGCCGGCCGAGTCGACCGGGACGCCGCCTCCCCTGGACCGGCGGCTGCTGACCGGCGTGCTCGTCGCCGCCGTGGTGGCCGCGGTCAGCGCCGGAGTCGTCGGTACCGGTGCCGGGCTCTCCTGGTGGATCCCGGCGGTGGCGGGCCTGCTCGCGGCGGCCGGTGGGATCCTGCTGCTGCGTCGGGTCTGGCTGAACGGCCCGACGCCCACCTCGATCGCGCCACTGCCCACCGCGGGGCAGTCGGCGTACGCGCTGGTCATCTCGGTGCTGGTCGGGATCTCCTCGTTCTTCCTCGCCCGGAACACCCCGGACGACGTCTACTACGTCGGGAAGTCGGTCTGGATCGCCGAGCGGGACCTCATTCCGCTGAACGACTTCCTGTTCTCCGAGAACGTCCTGCCGGCGATGGGTTCGCAACCCCCGATCCCCTCGATCGAGGTGTTCGATGGCGCGCTCGGCAACGTGCTCGGGATCCACGGCGCCTCGGCCACCTGGTACGTGATGCTGCCGATCATGGCCGTGCTGGCGGTGCTCGCCCTCTGGCGGCTGACCCAGCGTTGGGCGCCCCGGCGGCCGGTGCTCGCCTTCTCGGTCGCCGTCGCGTACCTGTACCTGGTCGCCGGCGGGGACGCCGCGCTGGGCACGTTCCACCTGCCCCGGCTCTACGAGGGCAAGGGCATGTTCGTCTCGGCGGTCATCCCGCTGATGTGGCTCTACCTGACCGAGTGGTTCGACCGGCGTACCCGGCGGAGCCTGCTGCTCATCGTGGCGCTCTCGATCACCGCCATCGGCCTCACCACCACCGCCGCGATCATCCTGCCGATGCTGGTCGGCGCGGCCGGCTTCGCCATGCTGCTGGTCGGACGCTGGAAGCCCGCCGTGGTGGCGGCGGTGGCCGCCCTCACGTACCCGATCGGCTCCCTCGTGGTGTCCCGCCTCCTGCTCGGCGGGCTGGCCGCCGACGGCGCGGACGACGCCTTCTTCGACGCGGCGTACACCTACAAGCGGACCCTGCTGTTCGGTGTGGTCGGTGTGATCTCCGGTCTGGCGCTCTGGTGTGGCCCGCTGCTGGCCCGTCGACGTACGCCCGCGCTGCTCACCGCCGGTGCGACCCTGGCGCTGAGTGTGCTGTTCGTCCCCGGCGTGCTGGAGACGTTGAGCGCGCTCAGCGGCATCTCGGTCGTGTTGTGGCGGGTGCCGTGGCTGCTCGCCCTGCCGACCCTGATCGGTCTGCTCTGCACGGTTCGCGTGCCGGCCCCCACGCCGCTGCTGCGCCGCGCGGCGTCCGGAGGGATCGCGGTGCTGCTGGTCGCCTCGTTCGCGCTCTTCGCCACTCCGATGTGGTCCGCCAAGAGCTGGGTCGACGTGCACGAGCGGCCCACCTGGAAGCTGCCGCAGCAGCGCCAGTCGATCGCTTTCTGGATCAAGGGGTTGGATCGACCGCCGGGCCTGCTGCTGGCCCCGAAGACCATCATGCGGACCTCCCTGGTCGTCACCAGCCAGGTCCGGGTCGTCCTACCGCGTGACTTCTACCTCGTCGAGTACGACCTCAACTCCCAGTTCGCCAAGGACCGGCTGTTGCTCGCCGGCTTCGCCGACGGCGCCACCACCGCGACGCCGGCCGAGTTGGCGCCGGCGCTGGACCGGCTGGACGTGGGCACCATCTGCGTCTACAACGGGAACCAGTACGCCCGCGACCTGGCACCGCAGCTCGGCTACCAGGAGTTCGCGAAGCGCCGCAAGCCCGGAGCGATGACCTGTTTCCGGCGGCTCGGCTGAACAAGTCGTCCCAGAGATCGGTCGGTGCCGCAACGGTGCGGCGCCGACCGGTCGGCGTGGTGACCGATATGTGCGCCCGATACCCGAGCGACACCGCTGGGCGTCTTCGCGTTAAGGTCGCAGTCATCACCACCGCCCGCCGCACGGGGTCTGGATCACCGGATCCGTGGCCTGCCGCTGCGGGTGCGCGGTAGGTCATGCGCGACGGGGAGTGTCACCGACGCACCGCGGGCATGCGTCCACCACGGAAATCGTAGGGAGCGAACTCGTTGTTCGGCACGTTGACAGGACGCATCGGAGTGGCCGCCCGCAGCGCGCTGCTGGTGCTGGCCTACCTGGTCATGCTCGTCGCAGGCGTCTTCGGTTGGGTCGGCCTGTTCGCCGTCGCCGCACTGGCGGCGGTGATCGGCGAATTCGCCGTCGCCCGCTGGTCCCCGCCGTCCCAGGTGCTGCTGGAGAAGGTCGGCCTGACCTGGGCGTACCGGCAGTTGACCCGGGACCTGTCGGCGGTGCTGCTGGTCGCCGCCCAGGTCGCGCTCGACGGCGTCGAGCTGAGCCTGCTGCTGATCCTGCCGGCCGCGGTGTGGGTCGTCTCGGTCTTCGCGGGCGCGCTCTCCACCATGATCGACCGTCGTAACCCGCAGTCCGCGCTGGTGCGCAACATCGAGCTGGGCCCGCTGCGTTCGGCCCCGCGCCCGCCGGCCTGGGCGGCGGCGGTCGCGGGGGAGCGGATGCCCCTGCTCAACCTGCTGCTGATTCCGGCCGCAGTGGTCGCGGCGGTGCGGCACGAGACGACGCCGTACTTCGTCGCCGCCGCGGTCACGGTGGCGGCGACCGGGGTGGTGGGCGCGATCATCGCCCTCACCTGGCTGCGTGGTCGGGGCTCCGGCCAGGGTCCGCTGCTGCCGGCCGTGCAGCGCTGGCTCGACACGTACCAGCCCGAGGTGGCGCTCTACTTCGCCGGCCCGGCCAAGGACGTCTACCAGGCCAACATGTGGCTCGCCCCGACCGAGGCGCTGAACCAGCGCGCGGTGGTGCTGATGCGCAGCCGGGAGGCGTTCGCCGAACTGGCCGACACCCGGCTGCCGGTGCTCTGCGTACCGGCCGGGGTGGACTTCATGAACCTCGAACTCGGCAGCGTCCGCGCGGCCCTCTACGCCGCGAACGTCGGCGCGAACATCCACATGCTGCGCGAGCCCGGCATGAAGCACGTCTTCGTGGGGCACGGCGACAGCGACAAGCAGGCCAGCGTCAACCCCTACAGCAAGGTGTACGACGAGGTCTGGGTCGCGGGTCTGGCCGGTCGGGAGCGGTACGCCCGCGCCGGGGTGGGCGTGCTCGACGCGGACATCGTGGAGATCGGCCGGCCGCAGTTGGCCGGTGTGCACACCTTCGGGGCCGAGTCGGTGGACCGTCCGTTCACCGTGCTCTACGCGCCCACCTGGGAGGGCTGGCTCGACGACGACCCGTACCACACGTCGCTGGTGCTGATGGGTGAGCGGATCGTCAAGGGCCTGCTGGCGAGCAACCCCCGGGTGCGTCTGGTCTACAAGCCGCACCCGCTCACCGGGTCCCGGTCGAAGGCGGCCCGGGCCGTGCACGACCGGATCGTGGAGGCGATCCGGGCCGCCGGCGGCAACCCCAACGCGGCGTCCCTGGACGGCACCGCGCACCTGGTGGTGACCGGCCGTACGCCCGCGCTGTTCGACTGCTTCAACCAGACCGACCTGCTGATCAGCGACGTGTCCAGTGTGGTCTCGGACTTCGTGCAGAGTCAGCGCCCGTACGTGGTGGCCAACCCGGCCGGCCTGCCGGAGGACGAGTTCCGCCGGGAGTACCCGACCGCGCGGGCCGCGTACCTGCTCTCCGCCGACTGCGGTGAGCTGGAGAAGATCGTGGCGGTGACCCGGGCCGGCGACGACCCGATGACCGAGGCGCGCCGCGACCTGAAGACCTACCTGCTGGGTCCGGCGGAGGCCAACCCGATGGACCGGTTCGCCGAGGAGATCACCCGGCTCTGCCGCTGACCTTCACGCAGCACGTCCCGCGCCCGGCCCGACACCCGTCGGACCGGGCGCGGTCGTGTCAGCGGCGAGGCGGTGTGGTTCAGTCGAGCAGGGCGGCGACCGCGTCGGCGACCGGGGTGTCCGCCGGCAACGCCCGTGCCGTCACCACCGCGCTCAGCGGCAGCGGCCCGTACAGGTGGGGAAAGAGTTGCCCGCCACGCGACGGCTCCCAGCGCAGGGCGTCACCGAGGCGGTCGGCGTCCACGCCCAGCAGGGTGAGGCCGGTCGCGCCGGAGAAGTGCCGGCGGGCCGTCTCCACCACCTGGTCGGCGGCGGAAAGGTGGATGAAACCGTCCTGGCGGTCCACGGCCGAGCCGGCGACGACCCCGGCGTCCTGGGCGTCGTCCCACTCCACGGTCGGCAACAGCTTGTAGATCACCTCCGCAGACTACGTCGCCCGCGTTTCGGCCGTACCGCCGCCGACGCCGGTCGCCGCCCGGCATGCTCAGGTGGACCGGCCGGAAAGGGATGGACGATGGCGAGCTACGACGACGACTGGACCGACACCCAGCGCGGGCTGTACGACGAGTGCTACCGGGCCGGCGGCGAGTGGGCCGAGGACCCGGACACCCCGTCCGACGACGTGCAGCACGTGATCAACCTGGCCGAGGCGGACGACGACGCCTTCGACGACGCCGAGATCGACTTCCCGCCCCTGGTCGACGCCGTCACCCAGGCCAGCGGCGTCAACGTCACCAGCGTGCCCGCCCGGCACGACGATCCCGGTTTCCGGGGCTTCGCCGACGGGGTCCGGGACGCGGTCGCCGACGACGTGTTCGGGCTCTAGGAGACCAGCCCTCCCGCTCGCGGCGGGCTTCTGCCACCATTCGCAGGACGGCTGCGACGGATGGGGGCACGGTGCGGATCCTGCTGGTGGAGGACGACCGCCGGGTGGCCGCCGCGCTCTCCGCCGCACTGACCCGTCGTGGCTACCAGGTCGAGCACGCCGCCACGGTCGCCGCGGCGCTCTCCGCCGCCCCCTGCGACCTGGTGCTGCTCGATCTGACCCTGCCCGACGGCGACGGCACCGAGGTGTGCCGGGAACTGCGCCGGCGCAGCAGCCAACTCGGCATCATCGCGGTCACCGCGCGGGGTGAGGAGCGTGACCGGGTCCTCGGGCTGCGCCTGGGTGCGGACGACTACGTGGTCAAACCGTTCTCGATGGTGGAGTTGCAGGCCCGGATCGAGGCGGTGCTGCGCCGGGCCGCGAACGCCGCCCCGGAGCGGCACCTGATCGAGGCGGGGGCGGTGCGCATCGACGTGGCCGCCCGCACGGTGACGGTGGCGGGGCGCGCGGTGACGCTGACCCGCAAGGAGTTCGACGTGCTGCTGTCGCTCGCCCGCCAGCCGGGGGTGGCGGTGCCCCGCGACCGCATCCTGCTCGACGCCTGGGGTACCACCTGGGGCGATCCGCACACCGTCGAGGTGCACGTCGGCTCGTTGCGCGGCAAGCTGGGCGACGCGCGGCTGGTGGAGACCGTCCGCGGGGTCGGCTATCGGCTGCGCGATGCGTGAGGGGACGCCGTGCGCCGTCGACTGGTGATCAGTTACCTGCTGCTGATGGTGCTCGTCCTCGTCGCGCTGGAGAGCCCGCTCGCGGTCACCCTGGCCAGTCGGGAGACCGAGCGGGTACGCGCCGACCGGCTCGCCGACGCCACCCGGTTCGCCTCGCTGGCCGGTCCGGCGCTGCGCGGGGGCGAACCCGGCCCGATCGGCGCGGAGCTGCGCAGCTATGACGAGCTGTACGGGATCGGCGCGGCGGTGGTCGACCGGGACCGGGGCATCGTCGTCGACTCGGCGAGCTGGCGGTCCACCGGGACGGCCACGGTGCTGGACGTCGCGCTGGCCGGGCAACAGTCCAGCGCACCCGAGTCGGTCTGGCCCTGGTCCGCCGGCCCGGTGGTGGTGGCGGTGCCGATCAACGACGGCGGTGAGGTCCTCGGCGCGGTGGTGATCGTGACGCCGGCCGGCGAGATCCGCCGGGCCGTCACCACCTGGTGGCTGCTGCTCACCCTGGCCGGCCTGCTCGTGGTGCTGGCCTGCGTGCTCACCGCGTTCGGCCTGGCCGGCTGGGTGCTGCGCCCGGTCACCGAGCTGGACGCGGTCACCCACGAGATCGCCGAGGGCGACCGGGGCGCCCGCGTGCAGCACCGACTCGGTCCGCCGGAGCTGCGCCGCCTCGCGGCCAGCTTCAACCACATGGCCGACGTGGTCTCCGACGTGATGGACCGGCAGCGGGCGTTCGTCGCGCACGCCAGCCACCAGCTGCGTAATCCGCTCACGGCGCTGCGGTTGCGGGTGGAGGAGCTGGGTCCCAGCCTCACCGATCCGGACGGACGCGCCGAGCACCGGCTGGCGTTGGAGGAGACCGACCGGCTGGCCTTGGTGCTCGACGCGCTGCTCACCCTGGCCCGGGCCGAGCGCGAGGAGAACGAGCGGCTCACCGTGGACGCCGCCGCCGTGGCCGCCTCCCGGGTGGCCGCGTGGGCGCCGTTGGCCCGCCACCGGTCGGTCGCGCTGCGCCTGGCCACCAGCGACGCCCCGGCGTACGCGCGGACCGTGCCGACCGCCGTCGACCAAGCGCTGGACGCCCTGATCGACAACGCGGTGAAGTTCAGCGGGGCCGGCGGGGCGGTGACGGTGACGGTGGCCCACCGCGACGACGGGGTCCTGCTGGAGGTACGCGACACCGGCCCGGGAATGACCGAGAGTCAGCTCCGCCAGGCCACCGAGCGGTTCTGGCGGGCCCCCGACGCGCAGAACGTCGACGGCGCCGGGCTCGGCCTGACCATCGTCGCCGTGCTGGTGGACGCCTCCGACGGGCGGCTCACCATGCGTGCCGGCACCCCGCGCGGGCTGGTGGCCGGCCTGTGGTTTCCGGCGGCCGAGCCGGTGGCGGAGCCGGTGGACGGTGACCCGGCCGCCGACCGGTGGCCCACCCCGGCGCGCTAGAGGGCCGGCGACTCAGGGCGCAGCCGCCGCGGGCGACCCGGCAGCTCAGGCGCGGGCGACGCGGCAGCCCGGCCGCTCAGGGCTTCGCCGCCCGGTACCAGGCGGCGGCGCCCGGGTGCAGCGGCAGCGGCGCGGTGGCGATCGCCGAGCGGGGGCTCATCCGTCCCGCCGCCGGATGCGCCGCGCCCAACTCGGCTCGACGCTCCATCAGCAGTCGGGTCACGTCCCGGACCAGCGGCTCCGGCAGGTTCGCCCGCACGATGAGGTAGTTCGGGTCGGCCACCGTGGTCACCGGGTTCATCCCGTACACCGAGCGGGGGATGTCCCGGGAGACGTAGACCTGCCCGTAGCGGGCGCGCAGCGGCTCCGTCCACTCGCCCAGGTCGACGATCCGGGTGGCGCTGCGCCCGGCCAACTCCTCGATGCCCCGTACCGGCAGACCACCGGAGAAGAAGAACGCGTCGACGCGTCCGGAGCGCAGGGCGTCGACCGAGTCGTCCAGGCCGAGCCGTTCGCGGTGTACCGCGTCGCCGCCGAGCCGGGCCACCTCCAGCAGCCGGGTGGCGGTGATCTCGGTGCCGGAGCCGGCCGCGCCCACGGAGACCCGCCGGCCGCGCAGGTCGCCGACCGTACGGATCGGCCCGCCGTCGGTGGTGACCAGGTGCAGTTGGTCGTCGTACACCCGGGCCACCGCGTCCACCGACGGGTTCTCCGCGGGGTTGGTCGGCAGCACGTCGGCCTGGGTGAAACCCAGTTCGGCGGCGCCCGAGCCGACCAGGCGGACGTTCTCCGCCGAGGCCGCGGTGACCACCACGCTGGCCCGTACCCCGGGCAGTTCGCGGTTGAGGATGGTCGCGAGGGACTGCCCGAACGCGTAGTAGACGGCGGTCGGGCTGCCGGTGGCGATCCGGATCTCCACGGGCTCGCCCCTGTCGTCCCGGCAGCCGGCGACGGTCAGGGCCACGACCAGCGCCAGCGCCGCCGCCCACCCGCGGCGTCGACGGGCCCGAGGCGACGAGGTACGACTCACGCGGTGCACTGTGCGCGCTCCGGCTGGCCCGCGCAAGCCCGTACCCGTCAGTCCCGCCGGTGCGGGCTCTCGCTCAGCAGGCCGGGCGTCGGTCCGGCGTCGGCACCCCGTCGCGCGCCGGCTCCATCGACGCGCTGCGCAGGATGCGCTCCCGGTCCGGTCCGTCGGCCACGCTCACCAGGAAACAGCCGGTGCCCGGGCGGAGCGCGGCCGGCACGTCGAGCACGGCCGCGCTGCGGATCAGTACGGCGGCCAGCTCCCGGTCGGTGAGCCGCACACCGAGGATGTGCCGCCGTACGTGCCGCCCGCCGGCCAGCAGCGCCGACCGCCACGCCGCCGCCGCGAGGCGGGACACCCACCGGCGGCGGGCCGGCGAGGCGCCCGGCACGGGACCGCCCAGCAGCTCCCGACGCCCCTGCCACCAACCGGCGTCCATCAGCCGGGTGTACGCGCCCTGGTGCTCCGGCGGTACCCAGAGCCGGTGCAGCTCGTAGCGACGGCGCAGTCCACCGACCGCCACCTCCTGGCTGACCGGGATGTCGAGGCGGGCGAGCAACTGCCGCATCCGCTGCGCGGCGTCCTCCCGGTTGAACTCGACCCCCGGCGCGTGCGACGGCAGCGCGGCGGTCGACCGGCCGCCCCGCGGCGGCGCGGTGCAGCGCAGCAGGCAGGCCGCCTCGAACGCGTCGCCCAGGGTCAGCCAGTCCAGCGGGGGTGGTGTCGCCGGCGGGCGGGGCCGGTCGAGCAGGGCGGGGTCGCGGGCCAACTGAAGGCTCCCTCGTCGGAGTCTGGGTTCCCCTACCGTGGCCCCTGCGCGGCCGTTACGGAACGTGTCCTGCCCAGCCTTGAGGAAATCTTGCGGCTCTCGCTCCGCTACAGGTCGGTGACCACCAGATCCACCTGCCGTACCCGCCCGGCGGCGGCCGGTTCCTCCACCACGGTGTGCTTCAGCTCGCGCAGGATGCCGACCAGCTCCCGGGCGGTGCGCGGCCGGGCGTCGGCGAGGAGCAGATCGCGGACCAGCCGGCCCTTTGTCGCCTTGTTGAAGTGGCTCACCACCGAACGGACCGGCACGCCGTCGACCTCCCGCTCGTGCAGCACCCGCACGGTCACCGTCCGTTCGGCCAGCTCACCGCGCGGCGTCCAGGTGGCCGCGTACGCGCCGGAGCGCAGGTCCAGCACCGGGCCCCGACCGGCCGCGCCAGCCAGGACCGGCGTCAACTCCCTGCGCCAGTACGCCGACAGCGCCCCGACGTCCGGCAGGCGGACCCCGATCGGGCAGCGGTACGGCGGGATCCGGTCGGCGAGGCGTACCGCGCCCCACAACCCGGAGCTGATCAGGATCGACCGGCGGGCCGCCCGCAGCGCCGCCGGTGGCAGCGTGGCCAGCTCCAGCGCCTCGTAGAGCACGCCGGTGTAGAGCCGCTCGGCCGGTGCGGTCGCCGCCTCCCGCAGCCGGGCGTTGCGGCGCAGCTCGCCCCGCTGACCGTCGCTGAGCCCGAGCGTGGCCAACGCCGCCGCCTCATCGGGCCCCGCGCTGAGCGCCACGAGCGCGTCGAGCACCCGCTCGCGGGCCGGGTTCAGCTCCGGCAGCGAGAGCTTGTCCGGCGTCCACCGCCGTCCGGTGCCGGCGTCGGCCTTGCCCTCCGAGGGCGGCAGCAGGATGAGCATCGGGTCTCCTCGGACGGGTACGGCGGCGGCCCGGCCAGCGTACGACCCGTCCTCACCGCCAGGGCCGCACCGGGGTGTCGGGGTGGTACACGCGATAGCCACCCACCTCGCGTACCGGCGCGGCGTCGGGCCGGTCGGCGAGCAGCCGGCGCAGCCGCCGGTCCATCGGCGAGTCGACCTCCACCACGTAGCCCGGCCGCGCGGCCCGCCCGACCTGCCGCCAGTACGGCCGGTAGCGGTTCTGCCCCGGGGACAGGTCGCCGTCGAGCACCCCGCAGACCACCGTCTCATCGGTGTTGAAGATCAGCCGGTTGCAGGTCCAGTAGTCCCCGTACACCTCGTGGGGTCCGTCGGCGCGCAGCGCGGCGGCCAACTCCCGGGCCTGACGCTCCTCGGTCCGGGACGCCGCCGTGCCGCCGGTCGCGAAGAGCACGGTGACCACCAGCGTCGTCGCGGCCAGCGCGGCGAGGACGGCGGCGGCCAGCGCGCCGGTCAGCCGGCCGAGTACGCCCGCCGTGCCCCGCCAGCCGGCCACGCCCGCCGCCCAGAGCGGCCAGAGCACCGCCGGCAGCGACAGTTGCAGCACCGACAGGTAGCGGGCGTTGTCCAGTGGGCTGGTCGCGGCGAGCGGACTGCGCACGTACGACAGCAGGGTCAACGCCGCGCCGACGACCAGCGCGAGCTGCACGACCGGGCCGACCCGCGCGGCCCGTGGCCTGCCCGCGGCGTGCTCGTCGGTCGGCGTGCCCGCGGCCGGCTCGCCGGTTGTCGTGCCGGCGGCCCGGCGGTACGCGAGGAGCGCGAGCACCGCGGCGGCCACCAGCAGCGCCGGGTAGAGCAGCCCGAACCACTGCTGCCAGCGGCCGCACCCGTCGACCGGACAGAGCCCGTGCGCCAGCGGCACCCCCTCCAGCAGACCGCCGGAGATCCGCTCGGACCACGGCGGCAGCGGGCCGTCCTTGGTGCTGACCTCCCGGAACACCGTCAGCGAGTCCTCACCCGGCCCGGCCCGCAGGTTGTCGACGACCATCGGCGCGATCCCGACCACGAACCCCGCCACCAGCAGCAGCCCGGACCAGCCGAGCAGTTCCCGCCGCACCGCCCAGACCAGGGCCAACGCGGCGACCGCCAGGTACGGCAGGATCAGCCAGTCCGACCAGGCGGCCAGCCCGGCCAGCAGCCCGAACAGCGCGACGGCGAGCCGGCGGTGGCGTACCGACCCGGCGGCCAACCCCACCACGATCAGCAGCATCAACAGCACCGCCGGTTTGACCTCCGGCCGGCCGCCGACCACGGTGAGCTGGTCCCGCACCACCCGCTCGGGTCCCAACGCCAGCAGACCTACCACCAGGACGGCGAACCACGGCGCGTAGAGCCGACGGGTGAGCCGGTACGCCAGGTAGAGGAAGATCGCGTACAGGGCGAGCATCGGCAGCCGCAGCACCGGCCAACTCGGCCCGAACAGGGCGAGCAGTGGCGCGGCCAGGTACGACTCCAACATCCCCATGTAGTGCTGGCCGTAGAGGAAGACGGGATGCTCCCGGCCCTGCCCGATGTGCAGGGCGGCCAGCCCGAAGGTCGCCTCGTCGCTGTTCGACACCGGCACCGTGTACAGCGTCAGGACCAGCCGGTACCCGACGCCGACCAGCCCGAACAGCAGCGCCACGAGCGCCGGCCGGTCGAGTCGCGGACGCCACCGCCCGCGGTGCTGCTCTGGATGCGACACGACCACGCCCCCGTCGTCGTCCCGACCGGAGTGTTTCACGGACGGCGGGCCGGCCGTGGCGGATCGGCTCAGCCGGCTCGGCTCGGCCCGGTGGCGGGGGTTCGGGGCGTGCCCGCGGGCCCGGGGTGCGGGCCGGCTCGGTGGCCGGGGTTCGGGCCGTGCTCGCGTGCCCGGCGTTCGGCCCGGCTCGCGTGGCCGACTCCGGCGACGTGTGGCAGGGTTGGCGGGTGCCACCCACACCCGCCGGCGAACTTGCCGTGCCGAACCTGCACCGGGCCGCGCGGATCGAAGACGCCGTGCATCAGCTCGTGGAGCGTCGGCTGCGCCGGACCGGCTGGCGGATCAACATCGTGGCGTACACCGGCTACGGCCGCCCCGGCTGGGTGCGCGTCATGTGCCGGGTGCTGCTCGGTCGTCCGGACACCCGCCAGCGCGGGCGGCTGGAGAAGGTCCGTGGCTGGCGCAGCTTCACCACGCTGCCCGCCAAGCACGTCACGGTGCACATCGAGGCCGGCGGCGTACGGCACGAGGCCCAGGCGGACCGCAGCGGTTTCGTCGACACGCTCGTCGAGGCCGACCTGCCGCCCGGCTGGGGCACCGTACGGCTCAGCGTCCCCGACGCCGAGCCCGTCGACGCCCCCGTGCGCATCCTCGACCCGGACGTCAAGTTCGGCATCCTCTCCGACATCGACGACACGGTCATGGTGACGGCGCTGCCCCGACCGCTGCTCGCCGCGTGGAACACCTTCGTCCTGGACGAGCACGCCCGCGCCGCCGTACCCGGCATGGCGGTGCTCTACGAGCGGCTGGTCACCGCGCACCCCGGCGCCCCGGTCTTCTACCTCTCCACCGGAGCGTGGAATGTCGCGCCCACGTTGACCCGGTTCCTGTCCCGGCACCTCTACCCGGCCGGGCCGCTGCTGCTCACCGACTGGGGTCCGACCGCCGACCGCTGGTTCCGCAGCGGCATGGAGCACAAGCGCTCCACCCTCGCCCGGCTGGCCAAGGAGTTCCCCGACGTACGCTGGCTGCTGGTCGGCGACGACGGCCAGCACGACCAGGAGATCTACCGGGAGTTCGCCGCCGCCCACCCGGAGAACGTCGCCGGGGTGGCGATCCGCAGGCTGTCCCCGACCCAGTCGGTGCTGGCCGGTAGCCTGCCCGCCCCGGCCGGGCGACCCTCGTCGGGGCCGGTGGGGCAGAAGTGGCTGTCCGCGCCGGACGGCGCCGGCCTGTGGCAGCTGCTCCGCGACGCCGGCCTGGTCTGACTCGCCAACCGCGCACAACGTGTGCGTGCCGTGTGCGCGCCGCCAAGATCTGCGCGACATCGGGGATGGTGCTGTCTCCCGCGTGTCGGAGGCAGCAACATCCGGGAAGTTGCTCGGATCTCCATGCAGCGCTCGGTTGCGACGCTGCGTTATCGTCCCTCCCGACCCGACCGAGCGGTGGACGGGGAGCGGGGGTGGACAGTGCTGCACTACGCGCCACTTCGGTTGGCCGCCGACGAGCGGATCGTCTTCACCCAGCGCGGATATCTCCCGTTTGGCACGACGTCACTGAGCAGGAAAGGTGTCCTGCTCACCATCACGACACGGCGGCTGCTCTTCGCGCCGGTCAGGGTCTGGGGTCTGCGGAGCTTCGGCGAGTCCTGGGTCCGCGCCCAGTCGATGAGCCTTCAGGATGTGACGGCCTTGGTACCCGCGGCCGGTGCTCGCTTGACGATCAGTTCCCGGTTCGGCGACAGCGTCTCCTTCGTCGCCATTCTCCCGACCGGTGTCGGGTTCGTCTGGCAGGCTGGCGCCGCCGTCCCGTACCGCGACGAGACGGTACGACGGATCAGGGAGTCCTGTGGCCTCGGCGAGCCCGGTTCGAGGGTCGTCGAGCCGGGTGACGGCGGTGCGTCCACCTGAACGCGCCGGACGCGGCCCAGACCGCACGCAGTCGAATGAGTGGCCGTCGCCTCCTCGCCTGGGGAGTGCCGTTGCTGCTGGTGCTGGCGGCAGTCGCCGGGTACCTCGCGATCCGGCCCGCCGACGTGCGGCTGGCCGGCACGCCCACAGGACCTCTCATCCCGACGTCACGTGGCGAGCTGCTGGGCGCGCCGGTCGGCCTGGCGAACGGCGAGGTCGTCTTCCTCCTGGTCGAGCGAGGTGGATGGGATTCACCGCAGGCGCTGTTCAGCGTGCATGGCGACGGCGGCGAACTCGACCGGATGAGCTACTGGGACTGGGAGATGAAGTGTCCCGGCTTCTACACCCTGGAGCGCATCGCCGCTCGCGGAGGTGACGACATCCTTGCCGCCGGCTACTGCCACGGAGAGAAGGACGTGGTCGACCTGCTGAATCCGGCGCACACGCGCATGGAGCGCTGGGCTGGCTTCGATGCGGTGGCCGGCGTTTCTTCGGCCGACGATGGCACCGGAATCCTCGTGGCCAAACCGTCAGGCGCGGCGTGCCTCACGCTTCTCCGCGGCTCGACCGGCACGTGGAAAGAGGTCACGAGCGGGCAGGGTGAAGACGTGGCAACCGGGCCACGTGGGGCGTGTCGCTTCGACGACGATCAGCCGCTGTTCCTCGGCGCTGTCGGGACTCAGGACGTCTACGTCGTGCAAGGGCGAACGCTGTGGCTGACGAACGGCCGCGAAGGGCTTGTCGAGCAGGATCTGCCATTCGAGGTGATCCGGGGAGTGGCGACGATCGACGGCCGGCGGTTGGCGGTCAGCGGCCGCGTCGACGGGCGGGACGGGATCTGGCTCTACTCGCTCGACGGCGATGCGGTGCGCCTACGTGTCGAGGGACGGTTCGGTGAGCTGTCCCGGATTGACGGCGGAGTGTTGACCGGACAGTCGGTCCGGGGCGGGACACAGATCGTCCGCATCGCGGTGCAGTAGGGCGACGCCGCCAGCTGGAGAGTTGTACGTCGTCCCACCTCTTCAGCGTGACGATCACTTAATGCTGACCAGTTCCAGGAGGCTCCTGACGGCTGCAGCTGCGCGAGCCCGGGCTGGTCCGACGGCTGCTGTCGGGCTACCGGACGTCGAACACGTCTTCAAGGACAAGCCTCGCCCGGCCGGGGACCTCTTCGTCCGGGAAGATCTCGGCGCAAAGGCCGAGGACCTCTCCGGGGTCGTTCAACCCAAGGTGTTCCACGAGGAAGCGGATGTCATCAGCGTCTCGGCGTCGTGCCGCGAGAACCTTCATCGCAAGCAGATGCTCCGGGGACGCCGCCGAGACCCGCAGGCCAGGATGATCGAAGACTCTTGGTGCCTCCGGGTCCCCGCCAGCGGCGACGTACACGCTCGCCTGCTCGTTCAGCCACCACTGCGGCAGCCCTAGCTCGTCCGCGACGGCCCGCGCTTCGTCGAGGACGATGCCGTGCGGCTGAAAAACGGCGTCAATATCGCGCGTCGCCCGGCGGGCGTCGTAGGCCAGTGCCATGGCAGCCCCGCCGAAGATGTACAGGTCGGCGACCACACCCCGCTTTGCCAGCCGGTCACCGAGCCTGCGGAAGGCGTCCTGGATGGCAGTACGATTCAGCAGCGGGTCGTCGGCGCTCACGCGACCTTCAACTCCTGCGGGGAGATGAACACCCCACGGCGCCGGAATGCCGCGGGCGCGTGCACCACGGCGTCGACGCGGGCGGCACGCGTGTTGAAGGGGAACCAAAACTGCCGTAGCGACCGCGACTCGACCCACGAGGGTGCACCGCGCCCGTCGCGGGCGGAGAGATACTCCGCCAATGCGGCGAGGAAGACATCCCAATGATCGTCACCGGTTGGCGCTGGCTCCTGGATCAGCAGGTCAGCACGCTGCTCGGATGCTTCCCAGCCGTACTCCTCCAAGAACTCCGCCACCAGACGCCACCGCCTGGTGTCGTCGCTCCCGGCGAGCAGGACACCCAGGCGTGCCATCGTCATCGGCTCGTACCGCGCAGGACGATTGCTCACAGCATCAACGTAGTACAGGACCGCGCCGATACGTCGTAGGGCCTTCAGGCTGACCAGTGAACCCGCCCGCCACGCCGGCGGGCGGCGGTCAGATGCCGCGTTGCGTTCTCGTCCCTCTCGACCCTCGACGACATCTGCAACTTCCGGAGGTGATGGGACATCTTAGGTCGACTCCGAAAGCAATTCCACCTTGATCACTTGATGCTCACCAGTTCCAGGAGCCTTCTGGAGACTGGTGAGCATCAAGTGATCATGTATCCGGCGGGAGCGGTCAGTCGCGGCGGAGCCAGATGACGCCCAGCGGGGGCACCTGGAGGGCCGCCGAGGCCACCATGCCGTGCCAGGGCACGTCCTCGGCGTGCACCGCGCCCAGGTTGCCCACGCCGGACCCGCCGTAGTGGTGGGCGTCGGTGTTGAGCACCTCGGTCCAGGTGCCGCCGGCCGGTAGGCCGATCCGGTAGTCGTGCAGCGGCAGGGCCGAGAAGTTCGCCACGCATACCAGCGTCGAGCCGTCCGGGGCGATCCGGACGAAGGAGACGGTGTTGTTGGCGACGTCGTCGCCCGCGATCCACCGGAACCCGGCCGGTTCGGTGTCCTGCGCCCACAGCGCCGGGGTGCCCCGGTAGACGCGGTTCAGGTCACCGACGAGCCGCTGCACGCCGGCGCGAGCCGGGTCGTGCAGCAGGTACCAGTCGAGGCCGCGCTCCTCGCTCCACTCCCGGTCGTCGGCCAACTCGGAGCCCATGAACAGCAGCTGCTTGCCGGGGTGCGCCCACATGTACGCCAGCAGTGCCCGGACGTTCGCCAACCGTTGCCAGGTGTCGCCGGGCATCTTGCCGGCCAGCGAGCCCTTGCCGTGCACGACCTCGTCGTGGCTGATCGGCAGTACGTAGTTCTCGCTCCAGGCGTACGCCAGGGAGAAGGTGAGCTGGTGGTGGTGGTGCTGGCGGTAGATCGGGTCCTTGGACGTGTAGAGCAGGGTGTCGTGCATCCAGCCCATGTTCCACTTGAACCCGAAGCCCAGCCCGCCGTCGGCGGTGGACCGGGTGACCCCCGGCCACGCGGTCGACTCCTCGGCGATCATCACGACCCCGGCGTGGTGCTTGTAGACCGTCGCGTTCACCTCCTGCATGAGCGCGATGGCCTCCAGGTTCTCCCGACCGCCGTACTGGTTGGGGGCCCACTGGCCCTCCTCGCGGGAGTAGTCCAGGTAGAGCATCGAGGCGACCGCGTCGACCCGCAGCCCGTCCACGTGGAACTGGTCGCACCAGTAGAGCGCGTTGGCGACCAGGAAGTTGCGCACCTCGCGGCGGCCGAAGTCGAAGACGTAGGTGCCCCAGTCGGGGTGCTCGCCGCGCCGGGGGTCGGGGTGCTCGTAGAGCGGGGTGCCGTCGAAGCGGGCGAGGGCCCACTCGTCCTTCGGGAAGTGGGCGGGCACCCAGTCGAGGATCACGCCGATGCCGGCGGCGTGCAGGGCGTCGACCAGGTGCCGGAACTCGTCCGGGTCGCCGAAGCGGGAGGTCGGGGCGTAGTAGCCGGTCACCTGGTAGCCCCAGGAACCGCCGAACGGGTGTTCCATCACGGGCAGGAACTCCACATGCGTGAAGCCCAGTTCGGTGACGTAAGCGGTCAGCTGGTCGGCCAGCTCACGGTAGCCGAGGCCGGGCCGCCACGAGCCGAGGTGCACCTCGTACACGCTCATCGGCTCCTGGTGCGGCTGCCGCCCGGCCCGCCGGGCCAACCAGTCGGCGTCGTTCCACCGGTACGTCGAGTGGTGTACCACCGAGGCGGTGGCCGGCGGCACCTCCGCGTACGCCGCCAGGGGGTCGGCCTTGTCCCGCCACTGCCCGTCGGCGCCGAGCACCCGGTACTTGTAGCGGGCCCCGACCCGGGCGTTGGGCACGAACAGCTCCCACACGCCGCTGGAGCCGAGCGACCGCATCGGCCAGCCGTCGTCGGCACCCCAGCCGGTGAAGTCACCGATCACGCGCACGCCCTGGGCGTTCGGCGCCCAGACGCTGAACGCCACGCCCTCGTCGAAGACCCGCGCGCCGAGCGCGTCCCACAGCCGCTCGTGCCGACCCTCGCCGATGAGGTGCAGGTCCAGCTCGCCGAGGGTGGGCGGGTAGCGGTACGGGTCGTCGTGCGCCGTGCCGTCGACCTCCACCCGGTAGTCGAGCACGGTCCCCTCGACCTGCGCCTCGAAGACACCCAGGTCGTGCACCCGCTTCATCGGATGCCGCTCGTCGCCGACGAGCAGCACCACGTCGCCCGCGCCCCGGCGCATCGTGCGGATCGTGGTCGACCCGTCGGCCGGGTGCGCTCCGAGCAGCGCGTGCGGGTCGTGCGTCACACCGGTGATCAGCTGGTCCATCGGTCGTCCTTCGGGGCGGCGTCGGTCGGTGCGGAGGCGGGCGGGCGGGTGGCAGCCGGGCGGGGCGCGGACGGCCGGCCGGTCGAGGACTGGGCGGCAGCCGCACGGGCCGCCGCACGGAACGCCAGCGTGGCCGGCGTCGCCACCCCGCTGGCCGGGGCCGCCGGCCTGCTGGCCGGGTTCACGGGCGCGGCGACCGGAGGCGGCGCAGCGCTGGCCCGGGGCGGCGGCGCGCTGGCCGGGGCCGCCGGGGCCGTAACCGGGGGCGGCGTCGAGCCAGCGTCGGCCGTCGGTCCAGCGTCGGCCGTCGAGCCGGCGCCCGCCGCCGTGCCCGTGGCGGATGTCGGTGCCGGAGTCGTCGGTGAGGTGCCGCCGGAGATCTCGTCCGGGACGTCGGCGACGGTGAGGTCCGCCGGTTCGACACCGGCCGGCTCGGGTACGGCGGGCGGCGTCGGGCGGCGGACGGTCAGCACGTGCGCCGGTTGCAGGTACGGGTCGAGCCGCACCGCGTTGCGCTGCCCCCAGTCGTAGCTGGCGCCGGTCAGCTCGTCGTACACGGTGAAGCGCTCGTGCCAGTCGAACCCGAGCGCCGGCATGTCGAGCGTGGTGTTGCCCCACTGCACCTCGCGCGAGTCGAACGAGCAGACCACGATGACCGTGTTGCCAGTCTCCGGGTCGTGCTTCGACCAGCACAGCAGCGCCGGGTTGTCGATCTCGTGGAAGCGCAGGTTGCGGAGCTGGTGCAGGGCGGGGTTGTCGCGGCGTACCCGATTGAGGGTGGTCAGGAACGGCGCCAGCGAGCGGCCCCGCGCCTCGGCGGTGGCCCAGTCGCGCGGGCGCAGCTCGTACTTCTCGTTGTCCAGGTACTCCTCCGCGCCCGGCCGGGCCACGTGCTCGAACAGCTCGTAGCCCGCGTACAGGCCCCAGGAGGGGGAGAGCAGCGCCGCCAGCACCGCCCGGATCTTGAACATCGGCGGGCCGCCGTGCTGCAACGATTCGTGCAGGATGTCCGGCGTGTTCGGCCAGAAGTTCGGCCGCATGTAGTCGGCCGACGCGACCAACTCCTCGCAGTACTCCCGCATCTGCGCGGCCGTCGTGCGCCAGGTGAAATAGGTGTACGACTGCGTGAAGCCGATCTTGCCGAGCCCGTGCATGATGGCCGGCCGGGTGAACGCCTCGGCGAGGAACAGCACGTCCGGGTCGACCTTCTTGACCTCGGCGATCAGCCAGTGCCAGAAGTCGAACGGCTTGGTGTGCGGGTTGTCCACCCGGAAGATCCGGATGCCCTCGCCCACCCAGTGCAGCACCACCCGCAGCACCTCGGCCCGGATGCCCTCCGGGTCGTTGTCGAAGTTGATCGGGTAGATGTCCTGGTACTTCTTCGGCGGGTTCTCCGCGTACGCGATGCTGCCGTCGGCGCGGGTGGTGAACCACTCCGGGTGCTCGGTCACCCAGGGGTGGTCCGGCGCGCACTGCAACGCCAGGTCCATCGCCACCTCCAGGCCCTGCGCCGCGGCCGCATCGATGAAGGCCCGGAAGTCCGCCGGCGTACCCAGATCGGGGTGGATCGTGTCGTGGCCGCCCTCGGCGGCGCCGATGGCCCACGGCGAGCCCACGTCGGTCGGCCCGGCGGTGAGCGCGTTGTTGCGGCCCTTGCGGTTGATCCGGCCGATCGGGTGGATTGGCGGCAGGTAGAGCACGTCGAAGCCCATCGCGGCGACACCGGGCAGCCGCTCGGTCGCGGTGGCGAAGGTCCCGGAGCGGCCACCCGCCGCTCCTT
The DNA here is from genome assembly GCF_049315225.1 of Micromonospora sp. WMMD729. Taxonomy (NCBI): domain Bacteria; kingdom Bacillati; phylum Actinomycetota; class Actinomycetes; order Micromonosporales; family Micromonosporaceae; genus Micromonospora; species Micromonospora sp. WMMD729. The sequence goes on from NZ_CP186059.1 coordinate 1,990,728, forward strand.
CGGAGCGCGGGAAAAACTCGTACCAGGCCGAGAAGAGGGCCCGCTTGCGGTCAACCCAGATGGAGTACGCGTCACCGACCGTCACCAACTCGCGCACCGGGTGCTCCCAGAGCAGGTCGGCGAGGGCGAGTGCCGGGGCGACGCGCTGCGGCAGCGGCAGGTCGGTGTCGGCGAGGGCGGTCAACGCGTCGGCGACGCGCGCGCGGTCAGCGGCCGGTACGAGGTCCCGGGCGGCGGCCAGCACCCGGGCGCCCTCGGCCAGGTCGTTGGCGAGGTCGGCCGCGCCCTGCCCGGCGGCGATCTTCTTGGTGACCGCGTTCTGCCACGTCAGGTACGGGTCCTGGAAAGCCTCGATGACGAAGGTCCACGCGCCGACGCTGTCGGGAGCGATGGTGGCGTGCCAGCGGTCCTGGCCCGGTTCGCCGGGGCGCATCCGGGTGAACGGCCGTTCCTCGCCGTCCGGGCCGGTCCACACCACGTTGCAGCCCAGCGCGTCGTGCCCCTCCCGGTAGGCGCGCGCCGACACCGGAACCGGCTCGTCGACGACCGCCTTGGCCGGGTACCGCCCGCACGAGACGACGGGGGAGACGTCTTCGATCGGGAACCGTCCTGTCACTCCGCCAACCTACTGTGCGAGATCCGCTCGCGCGCGGCCAAGCACCGGCCCGATGGGCACCCGACCCAAGATCCGCTCACTTTCGGGGAAACTGCTGCATCAGAGCGCGTCGAGGCAGCAGTTTCCCCGAAGTTGTGTGGATCTCCGCGATGCGGATCGTCGTGACACCGCTGGGTGGGGCGGGCTGCGTGACGGCAGGCGTCACGCAGCGTTGATTACGTCACGGAGGTGTGGGCGCATGCGGCTGAACAGCAAGGGCCAGGTAACGATCCCGGCTGCGCTGCGAGCCCGTTACGACCTGCGCGCGGGTGACGAGGTCGACGTCGTCGAGGAGGGCGGCGCTCTCCTCATCGTTCGCGCGCAGGACGCCGGCACCCGGGGGCAGCGGCTCGTGCGCCGCATGCGTGGTCGGGTCAGTGCCAGTTGGCCCCCCGCCGACCGGCCGCTCTTGTCCTGATCTACTCGCATTCCGTGAAACCGGGGTGTCAGTGGGCCGGCGATGCCGCGGTTTCCTGAAGTCCGAGTGGATCAAGGGTTACGCGGGTGACTCGAACGGGTCAGGCGGGCGGGTTCGGTGCCACGAACGACCCCTTGCCCTGGCGAGTGACGATCCAGCCGCGCTCCTCCAAGATCCGCAGAGCGTAACGCACCGGCCATGCGCTCGACTGGTACTGCTCGCGCATCTCGGCGATCGACGGCAGCTTGTCGCCCACTTTGAGGGTGCCGCTGCGGATCGAAGCAGCGACGTCGTCAATGATCTGCTCGTATAGCGGTGCTTGCGGCATGGTGGCGCCACCTCTCGTCAGCGCACCGATCTTCGCACTCTGGGTGACTCGCCGTGCATGCTCTGTTGACTGTGACGGCATTGCCTTCTAAGTTGACGGGCAGGGGTTCTCTCGTCAGCAGCGGAGGTCCCTCGGGCAGGGCGGGGCGGTTCCCCCGTGTCGCCCCGCCCTGACCTGCTTCTTCGCCATCGCGTTCCGTCGCGTCCAGGAGGTGCCGATGCGTGAACGTCCGTCCGACGGGCCGCTGCCGCCCGCGTACCCGGTGGCCGGTGGTCGGCCGCCGCAGCCCGACGGGGATCGGGTGCCCTGTCCGCCGCGTCCTGTGCGGGCACCGCTGCCCCGGCGGCAGTACCTCTACGGAATTGTGATCGCTGTGGTCGTACTCCTGTTGTTTGTTCTTGGGGTGGTGCGGTGAGCGCGACGGGCCGGCGGTGAACGAGCTGCCGGTGGGTCGCCGCGTCGCCCAGTGGCGGGTGCGGCGCAACATGACGCAGCAGCAGTTCGCCGACCGGCTCGGCAAGTCGAAGAGTTGGGTGGACAAGGTCGAACGTGGGGTACGCCGGCTGGAGCGGGTGTCGAACCTCCGGGAGATCGCCGAGACGCTGCGCATCGACGTCGAGGTGCTGCTGGCCACCCGGCCGGTGCGGCGCGCGCCGGTTGCCGCCGGAGTGGATGGGGTGCGGGCGGCGCTGGCCCGGTACGACCGGTCGGGTGGAGACCGGCCGCCGCTGGTCGAGGCGTTGCGGGCTCGGGTGGAGCACGCCGAGCAGAGTTACCGCCACGCTCGGTACCCGGCGTTGCTGGCCCTGCTGCCCGGCCTGCTCGACGCGGCCCGGGAAGCGCACGCGGCTCGCCCTGGAGCGACGGACGCGCTGTTGGTGCCGGTGTACGCGCTCATCGCCCTGGCGCTGGTCAAGGTCGACCAGGGTGACCTGGCGTGGTTGGCCGCCGACCGTGCGATGACCGCCGCCGCCGACGACCCCCGGCTGGCCGCCGTCGCCACCGTGGCACTGAGTCAGGCCCTACGCTCCCGTGGTCGGCGGCTCGCCGCTCTGGATGCCGCGCTCCTCGCCGTCGACCGCTGCGACGGGTCCACGGCCGCCTCGTCGCTACGAGGAGCGCTGCTCATCCAAGCCGCCCTCGCCGCCGCGGACCGGGGAGACGAACACGTCGCCCGCCAGTCGCTCGACCAGGCTGCGGACGCCGCCCGGGCTGCCGGAGCGGACAGGCGGGCGGCGGTCGACGCGGCTCGGGTGGTTGCCGAGGCGGCGCTGGGCGACGTCACCACGGCCACGGCCCGGCACCAGCGACTGGTCGCCGACGACCGGTGGCGGTCACTGCCGCCCGAGCACCGGGCCGCGTACCTCCTCGACGTGGCCCGCGTTCACGCTCGCGCAGGTGACATGCGCCGGGCCGGCCGGACGCTGCTCGACGCGGAACGCGTAGCCCACAGCGAGGTGCACCATCGGCCGGCGGTACGGAAGCTGGTCGCCGTCGTGTCGCGAAACGCCGACGCGTCGGCTGAACTGGCCCAGCTCGCCGCCACCCTCCACGTCGCCTGACGCTGTCTCCCTCAGCTCGCGATGACCGAGCGGTAGATGTCCAGGGTCTGCCGCGCGACGGCGTCCCAGGAGAAGTGCTCCACCGCGCGCCGCCGGCCGGCCAGACCGAACCGCTCGGTACGCGCCGGGTCGGCGAGCAGCGTGTTGATCGCCGCCGCCAGGTCGGCCACGAACGTCTCCGGCTTCAGCGGCGTGCCCGACCCGTCGGTGGCCTGCTCGATCGGCACCAGCAGGCCGGTCTCGCCGTCCGCCACCACCTCGGGGATGCCGCCGGTGGCGGTCGCCACCACGGCCGTCTCGCAGGCCATCGCCTCCAGGTTGACGATGCCCATCGGCTCGTACACGGACGGGCAGGCGAAGACGGTGGCGTGGGTGAGCACCTGGATCACCTCGGGCTTGGGCAGCATCTCGGCCACCCAGATGACGCCGGATCGGTTGGCCCGCAGCTCGGCGACCAGCTCCTCGACCTCGGCGGCGATCTCGGCCGTGTCCGGCGCGCCGGCCAGCAGCACGAGCTGGGTGTCCGCCGGCAGCTCCCGGGCCGCCCGCAGCAGGTAGGGCAGGCCCTTCTGCCGGGTGATCCGGCCCACGTAGACCACGCTTGGCCGGGACGGGTCGATGCCGAGCCGGTCAAGCACGTCGGTGTCGGAGTCCGGGGCGTACTGCACGGTGTCGATGCCGTTGTAGACCACCCGGACCCGGTCCGGGTCGATCCGCGGATACGCGGTGAGCACGTCACTGCGCATCCCGTCGCTGACCGCGATGATCGCGTCGGCCGACTCGTACGCCGTGCGCTCGATCCAGGAGGAGAGCGCGTAGCCGCCGCCGAGCTGCTCGGCCTTCCACGGTCGCAGCGGCTCCAGGCTGTGCGCGGTCACCACGTGCGGCACCCCGTGCAGCAGCTTCGCGGTGTGCCCGGCCAGGTTCCCGTACCAGGTGTGGCTGTGCACCACGTCGGTGCCGGCGGTACCGGCGGCCATCTCCAGGTCCACGCCCATCGTCCGCAGCGCGGCGTTCGCGCCGGTCAGGCCCGGCGGATCGGCGTACGCCGTGACACCCGGCTCGGTACGCGGCAGGCCGAAGCAGTGCACCCGGACGTCGGCGAGGCGACGCAGCTCCCGGGCCAGGTACTCGACGTGCACGCCCGCGCCGCCGTAGACCTCCGGCGGGTACTCGCGGGTGAGCAGGTCGACGCGCAGCGGGGTGGGTTCCGTCATGACCCCGCACCCTAGTGCAGAAGACTCCCCGTACGAGTGGTGAAGTGGCACGCGGGTGGATAGCGTCGGGGCATGGCTGCCAAGGTGCTCGCGATCGTCCTGGCGGGTGGGGAGGGCAAGCGCCTGATGCCACTCACCACGGACCGGGCCAAGCCGGCCGTCCCGTTCGGCGGGATGTACCGCATGGTCGACTTCGTCCTCTCCAACCTGGCCAACGCCGGCTATCTCAAGATCGTCGTGTTGACCCAGTACAAGTCCCACTCCCTCGACCGACACATCACCAAGACCTGGCGGATGTCCACGCTGCTCGGCAACTACGTCACCCCGGTGCCGGCGCAGCAGCGCCGTGGCCCGTGGTGGTTCGCCGGCTCGGCCGACGCCATCTACCAGAGCTTCAACCTCATCAACGACGAGCAGCCCGACTACGTGATCGTCTTCGGCGCCGACCACATCTACCGGATGGACCCTCGGCAGATGGTGGAGGACCACATCGCCTCCGGCGCCGCGGTCACCGTCGCCGGCATCCGCCAGCCGCTGTCGATGGCCGACCAGTTCGGCGTCATCGAGGTCGGCGAGGACGGCCGGAAGATCCGCGCGTTCCGCGAGAAGCCCACCGACGCGGTCGGACTGCCCGACGCGCCGGACGAGATCTACGCCTCGATGGGCAACTACGTCTTCACCACCCGGGCGCTCTGCGAGGCCGTCGAACGCGACGCCGCGGACAAGAGCAGCAAGCACGACATGGGCGGCAGCATCATCCCCATGCTCGTCGAGCGGGGCGAGGCGAACGTCTACGACTTCCGCGACAACGAGGTGCCGGGCAGCACCGACCGGGACCGGGGCTACTGGCGCGACGTGGGGACGCTCGACTCGTTCTACGACGCGCACATGGATCTGATCAACGTGCACCCGGTGTTCAACCTCTACAACTTCGACTGGCCGATCTACACGGAGCAGCCGCCGTGGCCGCCGGCCAAGTTCGTCCACCAGTGGGGTGAGCGGGTCGGCCGGGCGGTCGGCTCGATGGTCTCCCCGGGCGTGGTGATCTCCGGCTCGCTGGTGGAGAACTCGATCGTGTCGCCGAAGGTGCGGGTGCACTCCTGGGCGCACGTCGAGGGCTCGGTGCTGATGGAGGGCGTGGAGATCGGCCGACACGCGGTGGTCCGACGGGCGATCCTGGACAAGAACGTCTTCGTCCCCGAGGGCGTCGAGATCGGTGTCGACCTGGAGAAGGACCGCCAGCGTTACACCGTCTCCGACAACGGCATCGTGGTCATCGGCAAGGGCCAGAAGGTCGAGCCGTGACCGACAGGCACTCTTCGAGGAGGATCCCGCAGTGACCCATCCCCGTGCCGGCCAGCCCGCCGAGCCCGCCGACCTGGTCGACGTGCCGCGCCTGGTCACCGCCTACTACGCCGAGCATCCGGACCCCGCGGACCCGGCGCAGCAGGTCTCCTTCGGCACCTCCGGTCACCGGGGCTCCAGCCTGCGCAACGCGTTCAACTCCGACCACATCGTCGCGGTCACCCAGGCGCTCTGCGACTACCGGCGGGAGCAGGGCCTCGACGGGCCGCTCTTTCTCGCCCGGGACACGCACGCGCTCTCCGCGCCGGCCGCCGTGGACGCCCTCGAGGTCCTCGCCGCCAACGGCGTGACCGTGCTGGTGGACAGCCGCGACGGCTACACCCCCACGCCGGCGCTGTCGCACGCGATCCTCACCCACAACCGGGGTCGTACCAGCGGTCTCGCCGACGGCATCGTCATCACCCCGTCGCACAACCCGCCGGACGACGGCGGTTTCAAGTACAACCCCACAAACGGTGGGCCCGCCGACACCGACGTCACCCGGTGGATCCAGGACCGGGCCAACGCCATCCTGGCCGCCGGGCTCAGGGAGGTCCGGCGGATCACGTACGCGCGGGCCCGCGCCGCCGACACCACCGGGGAGTACGACTTCCTCGCCCACTACGTCGACGACCTGCCGGCGGCGATCGACATCGACGCGATCCGCGACGCCGGCATCCGGATCGGCGCGGACCCGCTGGGCGGGGCGAGCGTGGCGTACTGGGGGGAGATCGCCGAGCGGCACCGGCTCGACCTGACGGTGGTCAACCCGACGGTCGACCCGACCTGGCGGTTCATGACCCTGGACGGCGATGGCAAGATCCGGATGGACTGCTCCTCGCCGAACGCCATGGCGTCGCTGATCGCCGCGCGGGCCGACTACCAGATCTCCACGGGCAACGACGCCGACGCCGACCGGCACGGCATCGTCACCCCCGACGGCGGCCTGATGAACCCGAACCACTTCCTCGCGGTCGCGATCGGGCACCTGTTCCGGACCCGCGCCGACTGGGGGCCGGCCGCCGCCGTCGGCAAGACCCTGGTGTCGTCCTCGATGATCGACCGGGTGGCCGCCGACCTGGGCCGGCCGCTGCTGGAGGTGCCGGTCGGGTTCAAGTGGTTCGTGCCCGGCCTGCTGGACGGGGCGGTCGGCTTCGGCGGCGAGGAGAGCGCCGGGGCGTCGTTCCTGCGCCGCGACGGCTCGACCTGGACCACCGACAAGGACGGCATCCTGCTCTGCCTGCTGGCCTCCGAGATCCTGGCCACCACCGGGCGTAGTCCCAGCGAGCACTGGGCGGAGTTGGCCGAGCGCTTCGGCGCGCCCGCGTACGCGCGCATCGACGCCCCGGCGACCCGCGAGCAGAAGGCGGTGCTGGCCAAGCTCTCCCCGGACCAGGTGACCGCCACCGAGCTGGCCGGCGAACCGATCACCGCCACCCTGACCACCGCGCCCGGCAACAACGCCCCCATCGGCGGCCTGAAGGTCAGTACGAAGTCCGGCTGGTTCGCCGCGAGGCCCTCGGGCACCGAGGACGTCTACAAGATCTACGCCGAGTCCTTCCAGGGCCAAGACCACCTGAAGAAGATCCAGGAAGAAGCCAAAACCCTGGTAGACCAAGCCCTAACCCAAACCCCCTAACCCACCCCGGGCTCCTGCCCCCCCTCCACTCCAGCTGATCAAGAGGTTTGCGTCACGACACGCCGGACGGCGTGACGCAAACCTCTTGATCAACGGCGGTGAGGGCGGGGGCGGGGGCAGCAGGGTGGGTGGTCTTCAGCAGGGTGGGGGGTCGGCTGGTGGGGGCAGTTGCTGGCCTCGTCGGCGTAGCTCTTCGGGGAGCAGTTCGCGCAGTTGCTCGGGGAGGAACGGCAGGTCGAGCAGCGTCATCTTCAACTGGTTGCGCTCCTGGTAACGCAGCGGGTCGAAGCGGACCACCAGACCGGCGTCGCGGCGGTACGAGATGTCCACCGCCCCCTCCGTCGCCGCGTCGCGGAACACCAGCCCGTCCATCTCCACCACCACCGGCGACGAGTTGGGCTGTAGCTCCAACCGGATCTTCTCGTCGGGGGAGAGCACCACCGCCCGCGAGATGCCGGCCATCGGCGCTGCCGGCGTGATCACCACCGAGTCCGCCGCCGGGGAGATCAGCGGACCGCCGGCGGCGTAGCTGTACGCCGTCGAGCCGATCGGGGTGCTGACCACCACGGCGTCGCTGCGGTAGTAGCCGTACTGCTGGCCGTCAATGGCGAGCGTGACGCTGACGAAGCCGGCGCCCGGCTGGCGCACCAACGCGATGTCGTTGAAGGCCACCACGTCATCGCCGCACACGTCGCAGGCGAGGCAGGCGTGCGACTCGACGGTGAAATCCTTCGACAGCAGCCGGCCCAGCGCTTCGGGCAGCTCCGGTGGCTCGATCTCGACGAGAAATCCCAGACGACCCAGGTGGACGCCGAGCACCGGCTTCGGGTCCAGGATGGCGGAGCGCAGCGCGCCCAGCATGGTGCCGTCGCCGCCGATGCTGATCAACGCGTCGGCGCGGACGGCCACCTCCTTGTCGGGCAGGGGCTCGACGGTGGCCGGCACCCGGTGCTTGTCCTGGGCGCGCACGTAGAGCGTCTTGTGGTGGCGCGTGGCCCACCGTTCGATGATCCCGACCACCTCGGTGACATCCCGGGTGGGGTGCAGTACCAGACCCAGCCCCGACACCCGTACAGCTCACCACACCGGTGTCGGACGCGTCCGGCGTACACCCGAAGGTGCGCCGGCGGTCACGCGGACCGCCGGCGCACCTCGTGCCGTCAGCGGCGCGGCCGTCCGGTCAGGTGCGTGAGGGAGCGGGCGACCAGGTCGTCGCGGACCGCCGGGGCCAGGCCCTCCAGCCCGAAGCCCAGGTAGACGGTGTCCGCGGTGACCACCGCCGACCCCTCCTCGAACGCCTGCTGGCTGCGCGACCAGTCGGTGGCGTTACCGGCGGAACCGGCGGGCGGACCGGCCACCGTCCAGCCGCCCAGGTCCTCGGTCTCGAACGAGGTCTCGGTGGCCGTGGCCCCGTCGACGAGCACCCGGGCATCGTCCAGGAAGACGCCCAGGCCCTGGGTGCCCCAGTCGGAGACGTACGAGATCGACACCTCGACCTGCTTGCCGGCGTACGCCGACAGGTCGATCGAGAAGTCCTGCCAGCCGTTGGACGCGCCGGTGGCGGCGTGCCACTCACCGGTGGTGCCGGTGGGCGAGCAGTCGGCGCCCTGGTAGTGCTCGGTGAACGGGTGGATGGTCCGCCACCCCGAGGCGCAGCTGTCCCCGGTCTCCCGGCCGGTGTGGCCGTTGGCGTCCGGCAGCGTGGTCCAGTCGTCGCTGCCCACCTCGTGCGCCTCGACGACGAGGAAGTCCCAGTTCGTCTCGATGTCGTACGAGGCGGCGAACCGCAGCTCACCGCTGGTGGCCCCGGTGAGGTCCACGGTGCGGGTGAGCCGCTTGTACGACTCGTCGGCCTGCCCGCTCCACAGGTACCAGTCACCCGTGCGCGGGTCGAACGGGGCCGCCCCCGGACGTACCCAGCCCACCGGCGCGGAGCTGGCGAACTGCGGGAAGTCGTCCACGGGCAGGAAGCTCGACGTGGTCAGGAACGAGGCCGTGTGGGCCTGGTTGCCGGCCGAGCCGGGCGCGTTGAGGGTGCCGGACAGGCCGGCGTACGCCCCGCCGACGCCCTGGATCGGGTACGGGCCGTGGGTGCCCGTGCCGCCGTCGCTGACGTAGGTGTACGCGCCCAACCAGTACTGCTGGAAGTCGTTCAGCAGCGGCAGGCAGGCGGCGTCGTCCCCGTCGGTGCACTCCGGCGGCGCGTCCGGGTGGTACACGTACGCGCCGTTGGCGCCCTGCGCGTAGAGGGCGTACTGGCCGCTGACGAGCAGCTTGCCGCCCTCGTTGAGGTAGTCACGCACGGCCAGTTCGGTGTCCAGCGCCGCCTTGGCCGTGGTGCCGGCGACCTGGCCGGTGGAGCGCAGGATGATGTCGTCGCCGGTCTCCCAGACCACCGCCTTGTAGTGCGACAGCACGCCCAACGGGTGCGGGGCGGTACGCCCCATGGCGTCGAAGTCGTACACGTCGCTGGTGCGTCCGGCGGCGGTCAGCGACGCGGCGATCTCGTCGGCGTACCTGGCGGTGGTGCCGGTCTGCGCCGGGCTCAGCCCGGTGACGTCCTCCACGGCGAGGACCAGCACGTCACCGCCGATGTCGGTGTGCACCCGGTAGGTGAAGTGTTCGCTGGCCACCACCCCGGCGCGTGGCTTGACGCCGGTGAACCAGACCTCCACCCGGTCCCCGGGCTTCGTGCCGGTGACCGTGCCACGCAGTTCGGCGTAGTAGTCGTCGTTGGTGTCGCCGTACCGTTCGCCGCCGCGCCACTCGCGGACCCCGACCGTCTTCGGCCGGCCGCCGTTGACCGTGTAGTGCATCCGTACGTTCTTCAGGGCCCGCCGGGTGATGGAGGCGACCTGCTGGGTGCGCCCGTACGAGGTGTCGAAGGCGTCCACCACGAAGTCGGGGGTGCTGCGGCCGACCACCGACACCGGGTCGTCCGGGTCGGCCGCGGACTTCGCCACGGCCAGCGCGAACGGCAGGTTCTTGGCGACCTCGCCGGCGATCAACGTCTCGTCGTCCGGGAAGATGAAGTCGCTGACGCAGTCCTCCGGCCGCCACTGGTCGTCCGGGTCGACGGACGCGGCGGATTCGCAGGTCGACATCTCCGGGGTGAAGCCCAACGTGCCGTATTTGACGGTGGCGTGGCTGTCGGTGTCGCCGTTGGTGGTGTACAGCTCGGCGGAGATGTCCGGGTCGTAGCCGGGCACGGCCGGGTGGGCGTCGTCACCGGCCATCGCCTGGTAGATCACGTCGTCGGGGGTGGGTGTGCTGACCTGCCAGCCGACGCCGTAGAGCAGCAGCTGGGCCGCCGAGTGGTAGTTGACGTAGAACTCGAACCCGACCCGGCGGAACAGACCGTCGAGGGCCCTCGTCTCCGGCTCGGAGGAGGGCCGGGCCCCCCGGTAGGTGTCGCTGTTGGGGTCGGGCGACGAGCCCTCGTTGTCGTACCCCCACTTGAAGGCGAAGTTGCGGTTCAGGTCGACGCCGTCACCGGAGCCGATCTGGCCGTCGCCGTCGTTGTCCCGCAGGTTCTTGCGCCAGAGGCGGTTCCCGGGGGTGAACGTGTAGTCGTAGCCGTCCGGGTTGGCGACCGGCAGGAACCACAGCTCGGTCGTGTCGAGCAGGCGGGTGATCTCCCGGTTGGTGCCGTAGCTGTCGAGGACGTGGTGCATGAGGCGGCGGGTCATCTCCGGGGTGATCCACTCGCGGGCGTGCTGGGCGCCGGAGTAGAGCACCGCCGGTCGCTGGCCGTCGCGGACCTTGCGGGCGTCCTTGGTCACCTTGACCGCGAGGATCGGTTTGCCCTGCTGGGTCCGGCCGATCGTCTCCAACTTGGCCAGCTTCGGGAACCGGGCCGCCGTGGCGGTCAGCTCGTCGCGCAGGCCACCAGGCTCGCTGTACGGCCGGAACGCCGACCAGCCCGCGGCGGCCTGCTCCCGCAGCGCCTGCGACGCGTCCTTGCCGCGGACCTTCTTCACCCGCAGGGGTACGCCCCGGTCGATCAGTCGTTTCGCCTGTCGCGGGGTGAGGACCGTCTCGACGGCGGTGCGTCCGGCGGAGTCCGCCGTGGCGTCGTGGCCGAGGTCCACACCGGCCTCACGCAGCAGGTCGCGCTGCTTGCCGTCGACCGTGCCGACGTACACCTCCAGGCCCTCGCGGGCGCCCGGATCCGACGGTGGCCGCGCGCTCGCCGGTGGGGCCAGTGCCAGGGCTCCGAGCAGGGTGACCACGCCGGCGATCGCCAGTCGTCTCGGTCTCATCGCGCCTCCTTGGGTGAAGGACCTGTAGGCGCGAGCCTTCGGTGCGGCGTGATCGATGTCAATAGGTCGATGGGAGCGGGGTGGCTGACCGTGTCGGTACCGGTGCCGCAGGTGACGGCCCGAGCGGTGTGGGCCGGTGCTGTCGCAGGTGGCCCACGATCGCCTCGCAGAACACCGCCTCGATGTCGCAGGTCTCCTCGACGTACCCCCACCCGCCGTCACGCCGGACGTGGTAGCCGGTCGAGTTCTCCGCGGTGACCGTGCCGAAGTGCAGGCACTGGAACTCGATCAGGTGGAACGCCGTGCCGTCGTGGGCGATGTCCATCGAGGTGAGCGGGGTGCCGAGAGCGTCGCTGACCTGTTCGGCGTAGTCGAGCAACGCGTCCCGGTCGACCCCTGCCATGTCGTGGAAGTCGAAGTCGCCGCTGCCGCTGGCCCGGAAGTCGCCGGCACGGTTGCGCCGGTACAGGGTGTAGTAGCGCTCGCCCAACCGCAGCACCTTGAAGTCGCCGGCGAGCCCCGGAATCATCGCCTGGACCAGGAACTTCTGCCGGTGCAGCGAGCGGGCGTGGTGGTCGCGGCGCAGCAGTCGCCGGCCGTGCTCGCGGGCGGCTTCACGCCGGTCGTGAGTCCGGCTGAGCGTTCGAGCGGTGCGCAGCAACTCGTGGTGGTCGCCGGCCCGGGCGACGAACTGGGAGCCGGCGCCGTGCGCCGACTTGAGCACCTTGGGCCACGACCCGTCCAGGACCGTCGCGGCGAGTTCCTCGAAGGTGCCGAAGGTGCGGGTGCCGAGGCGGCGGGCGGCACGCGGAAAGAGCTGGGCCCGCAGCGCCTCCATCATGACCTTGTTGTGGTGCGCCCGCAGGTAGCGGTAGCCCGGTATGACCCACGCTCCCCGGGTCTCCAGCGCGAGCACCAGATCCTCGATCCAGCTCTTGTAGTGCAGCCCCTCGTCCTCCGACGAGGTGTAGAGCACCGGCACCCCGGACAGGTCCTCGGTCAGGTCGAGGTCCACGAAGCGGACGACCTCCGGACGGAGGCCGGCCTCGCTGAAATGCGTGGTGATCCGGTCGAGGTCCATCGTGCACAGGCCGTGTCGTGTGCGGGCCGTGGAGTAGAACGTTCCCCGGTAGTCGGTCAGGATCAGGATTCTGGTCATCTTGGTCTCTTTTCGCAGGCCTCAATCCGAAGGTTCGGTGTGTTCGTTTCGCGGGGGTCAGACGCCGATAAGTGAAACATGGTGCGTTCTACTCATATGAGGACATCAAGAACATGTTTCCGACTCACTTTCACCTCAGTCGCTTTTGGTGGTAATTCTGGAAAATGCGGCAATGTGGAGAACTGTCGGATCTACACTTCGGACCGCATGACCACATCGAGCATCACCACCACGAGAACGGGGAACAAGCGTTGCTGAGCATGGTTCGCGGCGTGGCAACCGCCCTGCGGGACCGGCGCGCCGCCGCCCGCGATCCCGAGGGCTTCGCCCGGTCACTCGGTGTCAACCTGCGTGGCCGGGTCCGCTTCTACGGCATCGACCGGGCGATGTTCGGGTCCGAGCCGTGGCTCGTCAGTCTGGGCGACAACGTCTACGTCACGGCCGGAGTCCAGTTCATCACCCACGACGGCGGGACGCTGATCCTGCGCCGGGAGGTGCCGGATCTGGAGTGGACCGCACCGATCATCGTCGGGGACGACGTCTACCTCGGCGTACGGACGACCGTTCTGCCTGGCGTGACGATCGGCGACCGGTGCATCATCGGCGCCGGCTCGGTGGTGACCCGGGACATCCCCGACAACAGCGTCGCCGCCGGCGTACCGGCCCGGGTGATCCGCAGCACGGACGACTATCTCGACCGGATGCGCGCCCGTTCGCTGGGCTGCGGGCACCTGCCGGCCGCCGAGAAGGCCGCCGTGATCCGGCAGATCTACGGGGTTCCCGAGCAGGTCGGCGCCGCACGGGCGGGGTTCTGATGCGGGTGGTGGCCGGCCGGCCCGGGCCCCTGCTCGGTCCGCTCGTCGTGACGCTGGACCGACTCGCTCACGCGGTCAGCCGCGCCCGCCGGGCCGTCCGAGGTCTCGCCCTGGCCGGACGGTTCGCCGCCCGGGGCGACAACTTCACGTTCGACCCCGACGGTGTCTACACCTGCGAGACGATCGAGGTCGGGCACAACGTGGACCTCGGGTACCGGCCGATCCTGATGGCGGCGCGGGCGCGGATCCGGATCGGCGACAACGTCATGTTCGGCCCCGAGGTGACCATCCGGGGCGGTAACCATCGCATCGACCAGGTCGGTGTACCGATGATCGCGGTCGGCAAGGAGCCCGGCGACGACAGCCACGATCGGGGCGTGACCATCGGCGACGACGTCTGGGTGGGCACCCGGGCGGTGATCCTGCACGGGGTCACCATCGGTCGGGGCGCGGTGGTCGGGGCCGGCGCGGTCGTCACCCGCTCGGTGCCGCCGTACTCCGTGGTCGCCGGCAACCCCGCCCGGGTGATCCGGCTGCGCTGGTCGCTGGAGACCGTTGCGGAGCACGAGCGTCGGCTCTACCCGCCGGAGCGCCGGCTCACCTCGGCCGCACTGGCCGCGCTGGCCGGGCTGCCGGCGCCCGAGCCCCGTCCGGCGGTCACGAAGTCGCTGACCGCCGGCGTCCAGGCCCGGTAGTCGAAGCAGTGCGCGCGCTCCCGTGCCGCGCGGCTCATCGCCCGCCATCCCGGGTCGTCGACACGTAGCGCTCGCTCCAGCCCACGCCGGACGTCGTCCGCGCCGGAACCGTCGAGCACGATGCCCTCGCGGCCGTCCACGATGTAGCGCCGCAGGTCACTCGTGTAGTTCAGCAACACCGGACAGCCGGCGGCGAGGCTCTCCGGGACCTTTGACGGGAAGCCCGCCTGCGCGTACCCGACCGTAGGGCGGACGAGCACCGAGAAGTGTGCCCGGCGCAGCTCGGCGAGCACCCGGTCGCGCGGCACGCGACCGAGGAAGCTCACCTGGTCGTCGAGGTCGTCGGGGCCGGCCTCGTCCAGATCGGAGAGGCTGGTGGCCTGCTCCCGGCTGATCCCCGCGATGGTCAGGTGCACCCGGGCGCGCTCGTCGGGGGCGAGGGCGCGGATGCCCTCCAGGAGTACGGCGAGTTGGTCCTTGGTCCCGGCCGACCCCGCGTAGAGCAGCCGGAGCCCGTCATCCAGCGGGGGCGGAGCCGGAGCGTCGTAGTCGGAGCAGTCCACCTGCGGCGGCACCACGAGGGTGGGGCGGCCCACCCCCACGAAGTGTCGCTCCAGCGCCTCGGTGATCGCGATGATCCGATCGGCGAGCCGGCCGGCCAGGAAGAAGGCCCACCGGTGCCGGGCGAAATACGGTGTGAACCAGCCGTGCGGGAACTGCGCCGCGTCGTGCCGTTCGAGGACGTCCACGGTCACCGGGCAGCGCACCGCCGTGCGGAGCACCAGCCAGGTCAGCAGGTTCCACAGGCCGAGTGGCAGGTAGACGGCGGTCAGCTCCTTCGGGCGTACGCCCGCGCGGCGCAGTGCGCTGATTACCCGCAGCGGACGGGTGCACCGGTGCAGCCACCGGCCCGCAACGCCACCGCCGGCGCGCTCGCGGGACAGCGTGATGAGACGTACGCCGGGCGGCAGGTCGGGTGCGGTGGGTGGGCGCGTCCCGTCCTCGGGCCAGTCGTTGACCACCAGGGTCACGCCGCCCGGCGGCGTGGCCGAGCGGGCCAGTTGCAGGAGACGGTTGGACATCGCGTCGCCGTGTGGAAACCGGTACGCGGCCAGCGCCAACACCTGCGGCGTGGTGGCGGCGGGCCGCAGATGTCGGCGCTGGCCGGCGATGGTGGTGGACTCGCCCACGGTCCGTCCCCTCGAGAGATATACGTTTTTTGGTCGTTATGGCCGGTAAGTCTAGGGTGTGGTCGTCACCGAGGCGGGCTACGTGGACTCGTGTCGGGGGATGAAGTGGAGTCGCCAGGAGCTGATCGTAATCGCAAAGCTACTCTAAGCAACTATGGCCGATCGTTCTCGTTGTACCTGGTGACCTGTCGGCGGGGGCGCGGAGGCGGCACGGCATGCGACGACCGATCACCACTGCGGCGCCGGCCGTCGGGCGGCACCGGCTGGCGGTGGCCGACCGACCCGCGCCGCCAGGCCCACCCGCGCCGCCGGGCTCGGGCAGGTCCCGCAGCCGGGCGCTCGTCGGTGGCATCGTGTCCTCACTGGCCGGCAAGATGGTGGGCCTCGCCGCGCCGCTGCTGATCACGCCGCTGGCGTTCCGCAGCCTCGGGGCCGAACGGTACGGCCTCTGGATGGCCGTCACCTCGCTCACCAGCATGGCGCTCTTCGCCGACTTCGGACTCGGCAATGGCCTGCTGACCAGGCTGGCGAGGTTGCGCGGCACCGGCGAGCGGCAGGCGGCGGCCCGGGAGGTGTCCAGCGCGTACGCCCTGCTGGGCGTGCTGTCCGCGCTGCTGATGACCGCGCTGGTCGTGAGCCTGTGGTGGGTGCCCTGGCCGGCGCTGCTGAACGCCACAGCGCCACCGCTGGCGGCCGACGTCCGGCCGGTGGTGCTGCTCTGCTTCGGCGCCTTCATCGCCAACATTCCCATCGCCCTCATCCAGCGGGTCCAGTACGCCCACCAGCAGGTCGCCCAGAGCAACCTCTGGCAGGCCGGCGGCAGCCTGATCTCGGTCGCCCTGGTGTACGCGGCGGTCACCAACGCGGTCGGGCACGTGCTGGTCATCGCCGCCGCGGTGCTCACCGTGCCGGCGGTCAACCTGGCCAACTCGCTCTGTTACTTCGGCTGGCAGGACCGCGAGCTGCGGCCGCGTCTGCGACACGTCCGCGCCGGGGTGGCCCGGGGACTGCTGCGCCTCGGCGTCCGGTTCTTCCTGCTCTCGGTGCTCGCCTCGGTGGTGCTCAACCTCGACGGTTTCCTCATCGGCCGGGTACTCGGCCTGAGCGCCGCGGCGACGTACGCGGTCGTGCTGCGGATGTTCGCCCTGCTGACCCTCTTCATTACGCTGGTGAACCTGCCGCTCTGGCCCGCCAACAGCGAGGCCCTGGCCCGCGGGGACCTGCCCTGGGTACGGCGCGTCACGGCACGGATGGTGTGGCTGTCCGCCCTGGTCGTCAGTCTGCCCGGCGTCGCGTTCGTGCTGGTCGGCAACGACGTGCTGCGACACTGGGTACGCGCCACCGACCTCCCGCACGTGTCACCGGTGCTCTTCGCCGGTCTCGCCCTGTGGTCGGTGCTGCTGGCGGTCGCGGCTCCGCTGTTCATGGTGCAGAACAGCGTGGGACTGCTGCGACCCCAGTTCGTCGGCTGGGCCGGTTGCCTGCTGCTCGCCGTACCCCTGAAGGTCGTGCTGGCCCACCGCATGGGTCTGCCCGGGGTGGCGCTCGCCTCGGCGGTGACCTACGGGCTCACCGTGTTGCCGGCCGCCGTCGTGGGCTACCGCCGTGTCCTGGCCGGCGCGGGCACGCCGCCCCCGGCGGCGGTGCCGGTCGTGACGCCGTGAGGCGGTCGGCGCGCCGTCACTTCGCCGCCGCTGTCGCCGTTACCACCGGTGGTGCGCTCCGGCCCGCCGGGTCATCGTCGAAACGAGGGTTCATGCAGCGAGTCGAAGTGACCCGGCCGGTGGTGGTGCAGCACTCGGCCGGCCTCCCGGGAGCCAACGGCCCACTGACCGCTGTGCAGCGGGTGCTCGCCTCGCACCTGGCCGAGGAGTACGAGTTCGTCCGGATGCACCAGAGCGCGGGCAACGGCAGCCTGAATGTGCCGCTGCTGCGGGAGTGGGTGCGACTGCTGCGACGGGTCCGCCCCGACCTCGTGCACGTACGCGGTCTGCAGAACGAGGGTTTCCACGGGGTGCTCGCCGCGCGCCTCGCCGGCTGCCCCCGGATCCTGGTCACCGTGCACGGCACCGTCCGTGACCTGCGTGGACCGGGTCGAGCCTGGCGTCGCCGGCTGCTGGTGCGCGGGGCCGAGCCCGCGACGCTGCGGTTGGCCAGCCACGTCGGCACCGTCTGCGAGTACGCGGCCCGCCGCGACTTCCTGCGCGACCTCGGTGGGAAGTTCGTCGGCGTGATCCCCAACGGGGTGCCGCTGCCGGAGGATCCCCGCGAGGCGCGGCAGCGGACCCGCGCCGAGCTGGGCCTCGATCTGGACGACGTGGTCATGATCGCGGTCTCACGACTGACCTGGGAGAAGGGGTACGGCGTTCTCGCCGACGCGCTACGCCGGCTGCCCCCGTCCACCGTGCGCCGGCCGCGGCCGTCCACCGTCCGTCGCGTCCTGCTGGTCGCCGGTGACGGCCCCGACCGCGCCGGGATCGCCGCCGCCCTGGCCGCCGCCGGCGATGTCGAGGTACGCCTGCTCGGCAACCGGCTCGACGTGCCGGACCTGCTCGCCGCGGCGGACCTGTTCGTCTTCCCGACCCTGCACGAGAACCTCTCCAACGCTCTGCTGGAGGCCATGGCGTACGGGCTGCCGGTCGTCGCGTCGGCGGTCGGCGGCAACGTGGAGGTCCTGCGCTCCGGCGGCGGCCGGCTGGTGCCGGCGGGTGATCCCCAGGCCCTGGCCGGGGCGTTGTCGCCGCTGCTCGACGACCCCGCCGAGCGACGACACATGGGGGAGCTGGCCCGCAAGGTGGTGGCCGAGAGCTACAGCCTCGACGTCATGCTCGGCGCGCTGGACGGGGTCTACCAGCGAATCCTCGGGGAGTGAGGATGGCAGTACGCCGCAGCCCACGGGTCGGCCTGCTGGGCTTCACCGTTCCGGACGAACTGCTCGCCGAGATCATCGCCCGGGACACCATCCTGCCCACCCAGACGCACACCTTCGCCTGGGGCCTGGTACGCAGCCTGCGCGCCGCCGGTTGCCCCGTGCACCTGCTCTCCGCCGCGCCGGTGTCGAGCTGGCCGGGCAACCGCCAGATCCGCTTCCGCGCCGGTCGGTTCCGGCAGGACGGCGTGGACGGGGATCTGCTGCCGTTCGTCAACCTGCTCGGGCTCAAGCACCTCACCCGGTTCGTGGCCGCGTGGCGCGTCGGGAGTCGCGTGCTGCGCGAGCGGGAGACCGACGTGCTGCTGGTGCACGGCGTGCACTCGCCGTTCCTGTGGTTCGGCGTGCTGCGCGCCCGACGTCGGGGCGTACGGGTGGTTCCGGTGCTCACCGACCCGCCGGGCGTCGCGCTGCCCACCGACGGTCGGTTGGTCCGGCTGCTGCGCGGGCTCGACGTGGCGCTGGTCCGGGCAGCCCTCGCGCGCTGCTCCGGGGTGATCGCCCTGACGGCCGCGCTCGCCGACGACTTCGCCCCCGGCCGCCCCCGACTGGTCATGGAGGGCATCTGCGCCGTCGACGACCTCCTGCCGGCCGGCCCCACGAACACCCGCGACATCGTCTACGCCGGCGGCCTGAGCCGCGCCTACGGCGTGGACCGGCTCGTCGAGGCGTTCCGCGCGCTGCCCGGTGACGACCTGCGGCTGTGCGTGTACGGGCGCGGCGAGCTGGAGGGCTGGCTGCGGGACCAGGCCGCCCTGGACCGGCGCATCCGACCTCCCCAACTGCTGCCCCGCGGGGAGCTGTTGCCCCGGCTGTCCCGGGCGCGGGTGCTCGTGAACCCCCGCCCGGTGGATCAGGACTTCGTCCGCTGGTCGTTCCCGTCGAAGATCATCGAATACCTGGCCACCGGCGTGCCGGTGGTGAGCACCCGGTTGCCGGGGATCCCGCCGGACTACACCCCCTGGCTCTCCTACGCCGAGCCGGACACCGCCGAGGGGCTGCGGACCGCCATCGAGCAGGTGTTGGGCCTGTCCGAGCACGCGGCCCGGGAACTCGGCGTCGGCGGCGCGCGGTTCGTCCGGGAGACCCGCAACCCAACGGCCCAGGGGCACCGGATGCACGACTTCCTCGCCGGGCTGGTGGGGTCCACGGCTGCGGCCGACTCCGCCGCGTTGACTCCCGACCGGGTCGGCTGACCGGCCGGCTCAGCGCACCAGGCCGACAAGCGGTCGTCGGGGCCGGTCGGTCGACACCACCGGTGGCGGCTCGGCGGCCGTATCGGGCAGCGCTACCGGCAGCCGGGACCACAGGGCCAGCATCAGCCAGGCCACCGGCGAGATCTCCCAGTGCCCGCTGAGCCAGATCGGCGTCCACCCGACGATGAGCGCGCCCACCAGCATCCCGTGCCGGCGACCGAGCCGGGGCGCCGCGTCCCGGAGCAGGAAACCGATGAGCGCGACGAACAGCGCGATCCCGATCAGGCCGAGGTCGTTGCCGAGGGTGAGCAGGAGCGTGTGGGCACCCACCCCGTAGTACGGGTTGGTGCTCGGGAAGGCGCCCACGCCGATGCCCACCAGCGGTGAGTCCCAGAACGACGCCTCCGCGATCGGCCAGACGGCCAGCCGTCCGGAGAGATCGTCCAGGGGGCGGTTGAACACGTTCTCCAGCCACTGTGGCTGGTAGCGCGTCAGGTGTCCGAACGGCACCAGGACCAGCAGCAGAGCCGAGCCGGCGGCGGCGAAGGCCCAGGTCCGCCCGGCCAGCCGGTCGATGACCAGGTACGCCGCGACAGCGGCCAGCGCGATCTGACTGGCGCGCGTGCCGGTGAGCATCGTCCCGTACCCGAACAGCGGCAGCAGCAGCCACAGGGCGGTGCGGACCGGGCGGTTGCCGACCCGCGCCACCAGCAGCAGGACGGCGACCAGGGCGGCGGTGGCCAGGCAGTACGCGGTGTAGTTGACGCCCACCCCGTCGAGTGAGATGCGCAGCGCGGTCGCGTCGAGGCGGCTCGCCCGGATCAGTTGGACCGTGGTCCAGCCCGCACCGGCGAGGTAGGCACCGGCGACCAGCAGCAGCCGGCGTCGGCTGGACAGCACGTGCCGGGCCGCGATCAGGAGCAGGGCGACGGTCCACCAGGCCCGGATCGCGATCTGGCTGCTCTCGATGTCCCGGGTCCACATCAGCGTGGCGCTGGCCCAGCAGCAGATGAGGATGGCCAGGTAGTCCGCCGGTCCGGTGCGGGGGATGCGACCACTGGTGACCAGCGCGGCGGCGGCGAGCCAGAGCCCGCCCTGGTACACCATGTTGGGGCTGAGCGGGGCCAGGAACGCGGCGAGGCAGATGGGGAGCACGCTCAACCTGGCCAGGTTCCACCGAGGGCCGGTCATCGGATCGACGCTCCGTGGATTGTCGATCCGGCGCGTGGTCGGCGTGGCGCCTCCCGAACGTCGGGGTTGGTGCTCCACGATGGACCGGGTTGCGCCGTACCCCTGAGCCACGGGCTCTCCTCCTGCCGAGCGGTGATCCGGCCGGCGGGCGCCGTACCGTGCCGCAACGAGCCTAGGTGGAGATTGAGGGGCGTACCTGCGGTTTCCTCAACATAAGGAGCAAATCGGGCATTGCGCTGATGTCTATCGGCCACGCCCGCGTGCCGCGGCCTTACCGAGCAGGTCCTCGATCTGGTCGACACCGACCCGCAGCGACATCCGGTCCAGGTAGAGCTGTCGACCCCGAGCGCCCATCGCGAGCCGTCGCTCGGGGGACACCGTGGCCGCGGCCACGAACTGGTCGGCCAGCGCCCGCCAGTCGTCCGGCGGGCACACCAGGCCGGCGCCGCCGGCATCGACCAGCCGGGCGGCGTCACCGTCGGCCGACATCAGCACCGGAACGCCACAGGCGAGTGCGGCCTGCAACTTCGACGGCACGGTCCCGCGCAGCCACGGCAGATCGCGCAGCATGACCAACTGGTAGTCGGCGGCGGCGTACAGCTCGGCCATCTCCTCGGCCGGACGGCGGCCCAGGAACCGTACGTTCGACGCGCCCAGCTCCTCGGCGAGTTTCCGGGCCTGCTCCGCGCCCAGGCCGGTGCCGACGAAGACCAGGTCCACCGCGTCTGGCGCGGCGGCCGCGGCCCGGATCGCCACGTCGACGCCCTGCAACAATCCCAGGTTGCCGGCGAACATCACCGTGGTCCGCCCGCGATGACCGATCGCGGCCCGCGCCGCGTCGGTACACGGCACGGGCCGGAACAGCGCCTCGTCGGTCCAGTTGAACACCGTGCGCACCGCTCCCGGGTCGACCCCACGCTCGACCACCTGCTCCGCCATCGCGGGCGCGATCACCGCGATGCCGGCGCACGAGTGGTAGATCCGGCGCATCGCGGCCGTGAGAACCCGGTCCAGCACGCGTCCGGCCAGCCCGGCCGGGGCCATTCCCGAGGCCGTCACGGACTCCGGCCACAGATCCTGTACGTGCAGCACCGCCGGTACGCCCCGCAGCACGCGCAGCAGGCCGGCGGCGGCGTACGAGGTCGGCGGCGGGTGATAGACGTAGAGCGCGTCGACGTCGCGCAGGTGTCGCGGGGCGGCCACCGTGCTGGTGGCCGCGAACGACAGGTAGCTCGCCGCCCGGCGCAACCCGGAACGGTCGTGGCTCGGGTACGCCGGCACCCGCCGCACGCAGACCCCGGCCTCGGTGCTCCGGTGGTTCCAGCGCTGTCGCCAGCCCGGGTAGGTCCGGCCCAGCGGCAGGCTCGGGAAGGTGGTCAGCACGCGCACCTCGTGCCCGCGCCGGGCCAGCTCGGTCGCCAGTTGGCCGGGCACGAACGTGCTCTCCGGCGGGTACCACTGACTGATCAGTCCGATTCGCATCTCCGGCGCTCCCGTTCGGCTCGGCCGGGATTCGTACCGGCGTCTGTCCGCGGGGTCAGCTCACCACATCAAACGGGTCACTAACCCCAACTCGCTCATCAGGGCTGACAACGGACGGAACGGATCGGAGGACACGCGCCGCGCCGTGACCTGGGCCGCAAGCGCTCGTTGACCTACTGGCAGCCGGCCGCTCGGCCGCCGCCGACGGGCCGAAGGGGAGACCTCGTGAAGGTAGTGGTGACCGGGGGAGCCGGCTTCATCGGCGCCAACCTGGTACGGGCGCTCGACGACACCCCACAGGTGACCGAGATCGTGGTCGTCGACGACCTGTCCACCGGCCTGCTCGACAACCTGCACGACCAGCCGGTCCGGCTGTGCCGGGGCACCGTGCTCGACCCCGACCTGCTCGACGAGGCGTTCAGCGGCGCGGCCAGCGTGGTGCACCTGGGCGCCCTCGGCTCGGTCCCGCGCTCCATCGACCGGCCGCTGCCCAGTCACCACGCCAACGCCACCGGGACCCTGATGGTGCTGGAGGCCGCCCGCCGTCACCATGTCCAACAGGTGATCCTGTCGTCGTCCTCGTCGGTCTACGGCGCCAACCCGGTGCTGCCCCGGCAGGAAGGGCTCCGCCCGATCCCGGTGTCCCCCTACGCGGTCTCCAAGCTCGCCGCCGAGGCGTACGCCGTCGCCTACGCCTCCTGCTACGACCTGGGCGTGCTGCCGTTCCGGTTCTTCAACGTCTTCGGGCCACGGCAGGCGGCGCACCACGCGTACGCCGCCGTGCTGCCCCGGTTCGTCACCGCCGCTCTCGCCGGAGAGCCGCTGCGGGTGCACGGTGACGGCCGACAGACCCGCGACTTCACCTTCGTCGGCAGCGTCACCTCGGTGATCGTCGACGCCATCGTGCGCAGGGTGTCCACCACCGACGTGGTGAACCTCGCCTTCGGCGCGCGGGTCTCGCTGCTCGACATCATCGCCGAGCTGGAGGACATCATGGGCCGACCCCTGCCCGTGGTGCACGAGCCACCCCGCCCCGGCGACGTACGCGACTCGCAGGCCGACTGCGGCCGGCTGCGGGAGCTGTTCCCCTCGGTACGACCGGTACCGCTGCGCACCGGCCTGGAGCAGACGGTGTCCTGGATGTCCGATCGCGTGCTCACCGGCCAGTAGGCCGCGCCCATGTCGTCCGGGGTCGCCGAACGGGCCCGGCGAGCCGGCACGTCGGGCGGGCGACATCGCCGTTCGGGGCGTGGCCGCCGACTGGTCGCCGGTGTCACCACGGCTCTGCTCAGTCGGGCCGCGGGGCTGGTCGTCCCGATCGTGTTGGTGCCGGTGACACTGCCGTACTTCGGCAACGACCTGTACGGACTGTGGATGGCGGTGGCCTCGCTGGCCGGCATGGCGGCGTTCGCCGACCTGGGCCTGGGCAGCGGATTGATGACGAAGCTGGCCCCCTGCTACGCGTCCGGCGACACCGCTCGCGCCCGCCGGTACATCTCCAGCGCCTACCTGACCCTGACGATCCTGGCGGTCGCGCTCACCGCCGTGCTGTGGCTGACCGCCCGCGCCGTGCCATGGCCGACTCTGTTCAACGTGTCCGGGCAGGTCAGCCCGGAGCAGACCCGGCTCGTCCCGCTGATCTGCCTCACCGCGTTCGCGCTGAACGTGCCGCTGTCCCTGATCGCCCGGGTGCAGTACGCCTACCAGCAGGTCGGTCCCAGCAACGTCTGGCAGACCGGCGGCAATGTCGCCGCGCTCACCGCCATTCTCACCGTGGTGTGGGCCGGTTGGTCACCGATTCTGGTGATCGCGGTGTCCGCCGTCGCGCCCCTGTTGATCAATCTGCTCAACACCCTCTGGTTCTTCGGCCGGCAGGAGCCGGAACTGCGGCCGACGCCGCGAGACGTCCAGCCGGGAGTCGCTTGTGAGCTGGCCCGGCTCAGCGGGCTCTTCTTCCTGCTGACCGTGGTCATCTCGATCGCCACCAACGCCGACACCCTGATCATCGCCCACGTGCTCGGACTGTCCGCGGTGGCCGGCTACGCGGTGCCGGCGAAGCTGCTCTCCCAGCTCGGCCAACTCGTCGTCCTGGTCAACGTGCCGCTCTGGCCCGCCAACGGCGAGGCCCTGGCCCAGGGCCACCTGGACTGGGTACGGCGAACCACCCGCCGGATGACCGTGCTGTCGATCCTCGCCGCCGGCCTGCCCGCCGCCGTGCTGGTGCTCTTCGGCGACCGGCTCTTCGCCGCCTGGCTGCCGGTGCCCATGGGCGACGACCGCTGGCTGCTCGCCGGACTGGGTCTCTGGTGGCTCGCGCAGGCCGCGCTGTCGCCACGGTTCATGGTGCAGAACGCCAGCGGTGTCATCGTCCCGCAGCTCGTCGGCTGGGGGGCGTTCCTGGCGCTGTCGGCGCTCGGCAAGTGGTACGCCGCCGGCCGGCTCGGTGTCGCCGCCGTGCCCTGGGTGGGCGCCGCCGGGTACGCCGTGACCGTCGTCCCGGCCGGGCTCTACGGATACCACCGGACGCTGCGTCGACACCGTCGTCCGGTCATCGAGGAAGAGGGAGTCGCCACGCATGCTGTCCGCTGAGGAGTACCCCCGTGTCCTGGTGGTGAGCGCCGCCGTCTTCGACCGCTCCACCGGCACCGGCATCACCCTGTCCAACCTGTTCGCGGGCTGGCCCGCCGACCGCCTCTCCCAGCTGTACACGGAGGACGCCACCCCGGGTGCGGAGGTGCGGGGCACGTTCAACCGGTTCGCCCCGCGCAACGCCCCGGTGGAGTATCACCTGTTCCGGCTCCGCCAGCGCACGCGCCGGACGGCCCCGACGGACGCTCCGGTCGACGCGCCGCCAAACCCGGCGCGTGCCCGGCTGCGCTCGCAGTTGCGGGCCTTCGTCGACGTCAGCCCCGTCCGTGTCCCCACCGACGTCCGGAGCTGGCTGCGGGAGCAGCGACCGGACGTGGTGTACGCGACGCTCGGCAGCATCCGGATGATGCGCCTCGCGGTGACCGCCGCCCAGGAGTGCGAGGCGCCGCTGGTGCCGCACTTCATGGACGACTGGCCCAGCACCCTGTACGCCGGCGGGCAGTTGCTCGGCGTTCCCCGGCTGGCGGTTCTCGCCGGGGTGCGGGAGGTGCTGCGGCACTCGTCGTACGGGATGGGGATCAGCGAGGCGATGGCCCGTGAGTTCGAGGGCCGGTACGGGTTGCCCTTCGCCGCGTTCGGCAACTGCGTGTCCCCGGCGGACTTCGCCGACCCCTCGGCCCCGGCGGCCACGCGTCGCGAGGACGGGGTGGTCGATCTCGTCTACGTCGGTGGGCTGCACCTCGACCGGTGGCGGTCGCTGCGTCGGATCGGTGAGTCGGTGCAGCGGCTGGCGGAACGGGGAGTCCCGGTCCGGCTGACCGTGCACGCCCCGGCGGCCGACCTGGGACGGTACGGCGGTCGGCTGGCGGGACTGCCGGCTGTCCGGATGGGCGGGTCGCTGCCCGCGAGCGAGGTACCCGGCGCGCTCCGGCAGGCCGACGTGCTGGTGCATGTCGAGGCGTTCGCCGAGGAGCACCGGCGGTACACGCGCTACTCGCTGTCGACGAAGATCCCGCAGTATCTGGCGGCGGGCCGACCGGTGCTCGGGTTCGGTCCCGCCGAACTCGCGTCGATGGCCCACCTCTCGGAGGCGGAGGCGGGCGTGGTCGTCGGCGTCGACGACGATGCCGCCCTGACCGACGCGGTCGGCACGCTCTGCGCCGACGTCGAGTTGCGGAGTCGGCTGGGTCGGCAGGGGCTGGCGTACGCGCTGCGGCACCACCGTACGGACCGGGTGGCGGCCCGCTTCGCCGAGGTGCTGCGGGAGGCTGCCCACCGCCGGGTCCGGCCACCGGCGCCCCGGGCCGGCGGTGTGTCCCTGCGGGGCGTGGACGCCGGCTGACCGGCGCCGGCCGACGGTCAGCGGCGCGGGGACGTCCCGACGCTGACCGTCGGCGCTGACGTCGCCCGGCGCAGCAGGGTGCGGGCGTGCCGGGGTGCGACACCCCGGGACCGGGCCGGACCCAGGGCGCGGGGCACCACGGTGAGCAGCCCGAGGACCAGCCAGAAGCCGAGCGCGGTCTCCCACTGACCGGTCAACCAGATCGGCAGCGTGGCGGCGGTGAAGGCGCAGACCAGCAGTAGTGCCGTCCGACCCGTGCGGGCCGCGGTGACCAGCGCGCCGGCCATCGTGCCGAAGTACAGCAGGACCCCGATCAACCCCAGGTCGTTGCCGACGGTGAGCAGCAGGTTGTGTGGCCCGATCTCGAACGGGTTGGTGGAGATGAACACGCCGGCACCGGACCCGGTCAGGGGGGACTCCCACCAGGTCGACAGGGCGTACGGCCAGATGGAGAGGCGCCCGGAGATGTCACCGGTGGGGCGGCCGTACAGCCCGTCGAGCCAGAGCATCTCGTTCTGCGGGGTCATCCCGAACGGCACGGCCAGCACCGCGCCGGCGGCGATCCCCGCGACGGTCATCCCCGCGAACCGGGGGAGCAGGTACGCGGCGAGGGCGGCGAGCAGTCCGAGCACCATGCCGATGGCGGCGCCGCGGGAACCGGTGAGCAGCACCGCGTACCCGAGCAGCGCGATCAGCGGCAGCGACGCCACCCGCACCGCTCGCCGGTGCGCGCCGGCCAGCGCGAGGACCAGGGCGAGCACCACCCCGACGACAAGGGTGTAGGCGGTGAGGTTCACCTCGCGGCCGTCGACGCCGTAACGGTGCGCGAAGAGCAGCACGTCGCCCTGTGAGCGGGCGCCGGTGGCCACCTCGACGGCCACGATGGCGCAGCCGGCCAGGTAAGCCCCACCGACCAGCAGGAGGTCCCGCCGGCCCCGGACGACGTGCCGGCAGGCCACCAGGAGCAGGCCGACCGAGATGTAGCGGTACGCGCCGGGCAGGGCGAGATCGGTACGGCTGCTCCACAGTGGGCTGACGGCGGCCCAGAACACGAGCAGCAGCGCGAGCGTGTCGACGGCGCGCAGCCGGGGGAGTCGACCGCTCAACCCGATGGCCAGCAGCGCCAGCGGAGCCGCGTAGTTGAACGACCACCAGGGCGGACGCGCGGCCACGAAGGCGACCGCGCAGAGCAGCAGGACGGCGGGGAGACTCCCGGTGGGGCCGGAGGGCCGGGCTCCGGGACGCGCGGTGGTCGGTCGACGACGGCGCGGCGGCGGTATCACCCGGTCGGTCGCCCGGACCTGCAGGCGGGGGCCGGTCCGCGGCGGTGCCGCGGTCACCGATCGAGCCCGGGGTACGCGTTCGGCCCGCGGCCGGCGGAGAGAGGGAGCGGCACGCAACCGTTTTATCAGCTACAGAACGGTGAAGTGGCGAATTCACCCGACAAAACCGGACCTTTCTGCCGCGATTTTGCCCCTCCTACCCCTTGTTTGGGGTGTTTGGACCAAACGCGTATCCGGGCCTTCCGGCCCTTCGTTGACCTGGGTGCCGTAACCAGGTGGGGCTTCGTCTGGCCGGGGGACCGGCGCCCGTGTGACAGCGCGTAGCGCGCTGCGCCCGGGCTGGCGGGTGGCAACCGCCCGTCAGAGGCTGAAACGGGAGAAGCAATGAGCGCAATGACCGCGGGCCGTCGGGTGCTGATCACCGGCGGGACCGGATCCTTTGGACAGACCATGGCCCGCCGCCTGCTCGACCGGGACGTCGCCGAGGTGCGGATCCTCAGTCGGGACGAGGCGAAGCAGGAGGCCATGCGCCGCTCGCTCGGCGACGAACGGGTGCGCTACCACGTCGGCGACGTCCGGGACGTCGACACCGTGCTGCGGGCCACCCGGGGTGTCGACTTCGTCTTCCATGCGGCGGCACTCAAGCAGGTGCCCTCCTGCGAGTTCTTCCCGCTCGAAGCGGTGCGTACCAACATCCTCGGCAGCGGCAACGTGGTCGAGGCCGCCGCGCACAACGGGGTCAGCTCGGTGGTCGTGCTCAGCACCGACAAGGCCGTGTACCCGGTCAACGCCATGGGCATGAGCAAGGCGCTGATGGAGAAGGTCGCCCAGGCGTACGCCCGCAACAACCCGAACAGCTCCACCACCGTCTCCTGTGTGCGCTACGGCAACGTGATGTACTCGCGCGGCTCGGTGATCCCGCTCTTCGTCGAACAGATCAAGGCCGGCCGGGCGCTCACCGTCACCGACCCCATGATGACCCGGTTCCTGATGTCGCTCGCCGACTCGGTCGACCTGGTCGAGCACGCGTTCCACCACGCACACCCCGGCGACGTGTTCATCCGCAAGGCCGCCGCCTGCACCATCAGCGACCTCGCTGAGGCGGTCTGCCAGCTCTTCGACGTGCCGTTCAAGCTGGAGGTCATCGGCGTACGGCACAGCGAGAAGTGGCACGAGACCCTCGCCAGCCGGGAGGAGTTGGCCCAGGCCGAGGACTTCGGCGACTTCTTCCGGGTGCCACTGGACGCCCGCGACCTCAACTACGCGCTCTACGTCTCCGAGGGAGAGTTGGGCGAGGTGCCCCGCGAGGACTTCAACTCGGCCAACGCGCGGCGACTCGGCGTACCCGAGGTGGTCGAGCTGCTCAAGACGCTGCCGGAGATCCGGGCGGAGCTGGCGCTGCGCGACCCGGTGTTGGCGTGCTGAGCCTCGCCGTCACCGGTGCCGGCGGTTTCCTCGGCTGGCACGTGCGGGTCCTGCTGCACGCGCTCGGCTGGCCCGAGCCGACCGTGCTGAGCCGCGCCGACCTCACCGACCCGGCGGTGGTGGCCGGCAAGCTCGCCGGAGTGGACCGGGTCCTGCACCTGGCCGGGGTCAACCGCGGTGAGCCCGCCGACGTCGCCGCCGGCAACGTGCAGCTCGCGGCCCAGCTCGCCGCCGGCCTGCGGGCCTGCCCGGAGCCGCCCGCGCAGGTCGTCTTCGCCAACTCGGTGCAGGCCGGCAACGGCACCCCGTACGGCGACGCCAAGGCGACCGCCGCCGGCATCCTCGCCGACACCGGCGTGCCGCTCGACGATCTGCTGCTGCCCAACCTGTACGGGGAGCACGGCCGACCCTTCTACAACTCGGCGGTCGCCACGTTCTGCCGACTGCTCGCCGAGGGCGGACAGCCGGACGTGCACGGCGACCGGGAGCTGGACCTGGTGCACGTCACCGACGCGGCGGCCCGGCTGGCCGGCGTCCCGGCCGGCGGCTCCTGGGACCCGGGCCTGCCGGCGCTGCGGATCGGCGTCCGTGACCTGGCCGACCAGCTCACCAGCTACGCCGGCAGCTACCGCACCGGAGAGATCCCGCCGCTGCGCGACCGGCACGACGTGCGGCTGTTCAACACCTACCGCTCGCACTGCTTTCCGGCGCACTACCCGCTGGCCCTGCCCGTCCGGACCGACGCCCGGGGCGCGCTGGTCGAGACGGTCAAGACGCATGGGGGAACGGGGCAGACGTTCTGCTCGACCACCCGACCCGGCATCACCCGGGGCGAGCACTTCCACCTGGCCAAGGTGGAGCGGTTCGTGGTTCTGCGCGGCACCGCCGAGATCAGCCTGCGTCGCGTCGGCGACACCGACGTCGTCCGGTTCCCGGTCAGCGGCGACGAGCCGGTCGTGATCGACATGCCGACCATGTGGGCGCACAACATCACCAACACCGGTCCGGACGAGCTGCTCACCCTCTTCTGGACCAACGAGCTGTTCGACCCGGAACGGCCCGACACATGGCCGGAACCGGTCGGTGAGGTGCACCGGGTGCCGGCCGGCGTCCGGTGACAGACCTGCGGAGGGAGAGCACATGACCCGGGTGATGACCGTCGTCGGCACCCGTCCCGAGATCATCCGACTGTCCCGGGTGCTC
The DNA here is from genome assembly GCF_049315225.1 of Micromonospora sp. WMMD729. Lineage (NCBI taxonomy): Bacteria > Bacillati > Actinomycetota > Actinomycetes > Micromonosporales > Micromonosporaceae > Micromonospora > Micromonospora sp. WMMD729. The sequence continues at coordinate 2,020,652 of NZ_CP186059.1, forward strand.
AGCCGGCTCGACGACACCGTCGACCACACGCTGGTGCACACCGGGCAGAACTGGGACACCACCCTCTCCGACGTGTTCTTCACCGAGCTGCGCCTGCGGGAGCCCGACCGGTTCCTGCGGGTCGACACCTCGTCGCTGGGTCGGGTGCTCGGCGGGGTCCTGGTGGGCATGGAGGCGGCGATCGCCGAGGTACGTCCGGACGCCCTGCTCGTCCTCGGCGACACCAACAGCTGCATCGCGGCGCTGATGGCCCGCCGGATGCGGGTGCCGGTCTACCACATGGAGGCCGGCAACCGGTGCTTCGACCTGAACGTGCCGGAGGAGACCAACCGGCGCCTGGTCGACCATGTGGCCGATTTCAATCTCGTCTACACCGAGCACGCCCGGCGTAACCTGCTCGCCGAGGGCCTGCACCCGCGCCGGATCCTGCACACCGGCTCGCCGATGCGCGAGGTGCTGGAGCACTACCGGGCGCCGATCGCCGGCTCCACCATCCTGCGCCAGCTCGAACTGGACCAGGGCGGCTACTTCCTGGTCAGCGCGCACCGGGAGGAGAACGTGGACCGGCCCGACCGGCTCCAGCGGCTGCTGGACTGCCTCGTCGCGGTCCGCGACAGGTGGAATCTGCCGGTGCTGGTCTCCACCCATCCGCGCACCCGCAAGCGGCTGGAGGCGCTGGCGCCGGACGCCACCGCGCTGGACGGCATCGCCTTCCACGAACCGTTCGGCCTGCTCGACTACGTGCACCTGCAGACCCGGGCGTACTGCACCCTGTCGGACAGCGGCACGATCAGCGAGGAAGCCGCCATCCTCGGCTTTGCGGCGGTGACCTTGCGCGAGTCGATCGAACGCCCCGAGGCGCTCGACGCGGGCGGCATCATCATGACCGGCCTCGACCCGCAGGGCGTCGTCGAGGCCGTCGAGGTGACGGTGGCGCAGGTCGCCGCGCAGGGGGTGCCCTGCCCGGTCGACTACCAGGTGCCGGACACCTCCCGACGGGTGGTCGACTTCATCCTCTCCACCGTGCGGCGGCACCACGACTGGGCGGGCATCCGCCACTGAGCCGCCCGCGCGGGCGGTCGGTGGTCCGGCGGGACCGGCCACCGGCCGCCCGCGTCGTGCTCACCGACGACGGGTCGCCACGTCCTCCACGATGTCGGCCACCTCGGCCGCCGCCCGCAGATCGTCGAACGACGCCAGTACGTGCTGCCGCGCGAGCCGTCCGCGCAGGGTGAGCGTCCCGGCCCGCCAACCCTTGTACGCCGCCTCGAGCGCGTCCACCAGGGCGGTCGGATCACCGGGCGGCACCACCCAGCCGGAACGGTCGGTGACCGCCTCGGGTAGCCCACCGGCCGCACTGACGATGCTCGGCACTCCCATCGAACCGGCCTCGACCGCCGCGCCCGGACTGTCGCAGAGCGACGGCGACACGCTCACGTCGGCTGCGGCGTAGCAGGGCCGCACGTCCGGAACCGACTCCACCCAGGTCGTTCCGGGATCGTCGGTCACCTCGAAGCGCTCGCCGAGTTGCCGCCGGTAGCTCTCCCCGGCGGCCGTCCAGCCGCCCCCGACGAGCAGCAGATGCGCGTCCGGATGCCGGCGACGGAAGGTACGCCACGCGGCCAGCAGCACCTCGTGCCCCTTCACCCCCCGACCCGAGTGGACCAGGCGTTTGGGTGGGTAGACGTAGGAGACCATCACCGCGAGGAACGCGCCCTGGTCGATGCCCAGCTCGGCGCGGACCTTCGCCCGCTGGTCCGGGCGGGTGGCGTCCGGGCTGAAGGCGTCGGTGTCCACGCCGTACACCGCGACCGGCCGCCGCTGCGGCGGGCAACCCAGCTCCCCGTAGCGGGCGGAGGCGTAGCGGCAGCCGCAGATGACCACGTCGTCGAGTCGCCACATGAACCGCTCCACGGACCGCACCAGGCGGGACTCCAGGTACGCCGGGCCGGCCACCATGTGCACCCGACGCACCGGCATGCCCACAGTGGCCAACCGCACCGCGTACGCCGAGGCGATCAGGTGGTACTGCACGACGTCGGGGCGCAGCCGCCGCAGCAGCCTGCGCAGCCGCACCAGGCAGACCGGCGCGTACGGACCCAGCGTGAAGTCGTACGGGGAGGCGATCACCTCGAAGCCCCGCCGGGCCAACTCGTCGGTGAGCTGCCCGTTGCCGGCCGGCAGCACGACTGTCACCTCGTGGCCCCGATGGCGCAGCTCCTCGACCTGGGGCAGCAGCCACAATCCGCCCGCGTTCGTCTTCACCAGCACCACGACGCGCAGAGGACGCACACCGAGCGGGTGAGCCACGCCCGGAGCGCTCACCGGGCCGGTACTCCCTTGACCACCGTGCCGGCCGGCACGTCCCGGACCACGCACGCTCCCGCGCCGACGATCGCGCCGGCGCCCACCCGCAGCTTCTGCAACACCACCGCCCCGGCGCCGATCAGCACCCCGTCACCCAACCGGCAGTCGCCCGACACCGCGCCCAGCGGGTTGACCGAGACGTGGTCCCCCAGCTCGCAGTCGTGTGCCACGGTGCTGTTCTGGTTGAGGTGCACGTGGCGGCCGAGCGTGACGTTTGTCGTCACCCGGGCGCCGGCGAACGCGATTAGGCCCTCGCCGTTGACGACGTCCGGGCCGAGGGTGGCGTCCGGGTGTACCAGCGTGGCGGCCGGCAGCCCGTACCCGGCCAGCCGGCCGTCCACTTCCCGGCGGGCGTCCGGGTCGCCGATGCCCAGCGCAAGGTACGTGCCGGCGGGTTGGTCGCCGAGACGGTTGCTGACACCCAGGTACGGCACGTCGAGCTGGTGCACCCGCTTCAGGTTGACCTCGCTCGGGCGGTCGTCGACGAAGCCCCGTACGCGCCACACCGGCCCGTCGGCCGCGGCCGCGTTGACGGCCCGGACGATGCCGAGCACCTCCCGGCCGTGCCCGCCGCAGCCGACGATGACGAGGTCCAGGCTCACGGGTGGGCCTCTGCCGTCGCCGGCGCGGCCACAGCCAGCTCGGGTGGGCCGAGATACTCGTGCGCCGTGGCCGCACCCGCCGCGGTGATGCCCTCGCGGCGCAGCACGGTGCGGACCGTCCGCAGCAGGATGCGCAGGTCCAACCCGAGTGAGCGCTGCCGCACGTACCGCACGTCGAGGTCGAAGCGCTCCTCCCAGCTCAGCGCGTTGCGTCCGTACACCTGTTGCAGGCCGGTGATGCCGGGCCGGACGTCGTGGCGGCGGAACTGCTCGGGGGTGTACCGGCCCAGATACACGGGCAGCAGCGGGCGCGGCCCGACCAGGCTCATCTCGCCGCGCAGGACATTCCACAGCTGCGGCAGCTCGTCGAGGCTGGTGGTGCGCAGCCAGCGGCCGAACGGGGTGAGCCGGGCGGCGTCGTTGGCCGGTGCGCCCTCCTCGCCGCCGACGGTCATCGACCGGAACTTGACCAGCTCGAACAGGCGTCCGTGCCGGCCCGGTCGGGCCTGCCGGAACAGCACCGGGCGGCCCATCGTGACCAGGACGGCGAGCGCCACGGCGGCGAGCACCGGCGTGGCCACCAGCAGCGCGACGGCGGCCACGAGCACGTCCAGGATCCGCTTCACGGTGTCGTAGCGGCGGCTCATCGGGGGCCCTCGAGGAACTCCACGATCCCGTCGAGGACCCGTTCGACCTGCTCGTCGGTGAGGGCGGAGCCGCTGGGCAGGGAGAGGCTGCTGGCGAAGAGTTCGTCGGCGACGCCGGTGAGGGCGACCTGCCGGTCGGCGTACACCGGTTGGCGGTGCATCGGTTTCCACATCGGCCGGGTCTCCACGCCGCGGGTGGCGAGGTGCCGGCCGAGGTCTTCGGCGTGCCAGCCGGCGCGCTCGGCCTCGACCACGACGGAGGTCAGCCAGCAGTTCGAGCCGGCGTCGCCGGCCCCGAGGATGCGGGTGCCCGGCACCGCCGAGAAGAGGCGTTCGTACCGGTCGCGCAGCGCGCGCCGGCGGGCGATCATCGTGTCCAGCCGGCCCAGCTGCGCCCGGCCCAGCGCGGCCAGCAGCGTGCTGAGCCGGTAGTTGTAGCCGACGTCGCGGTGCTCGTAGTGCGGCACCGGCTCGCGGGCCTGGGTGGCGAGGTGGCGGGCGCGCGCGACGATTCCGGCGTCGTCGGACACCAGCATGCCGCCGGCCGAGGTGGTCATGATCTTGTTGTGGCTGAACGAGTAGATGCCGACCCGGCCGAACGTGCCGGCGCTCCGCCCCCGGTAGGTGGAGCCGAGCGCCTGCGCGGCGTCCTCCACCACCGCGACGCCGGTGGCCGCGCAGAGCGGCAGCAGCCGGTCGTAGTCGGCGCAGCGCCCGTTGATGTCGACGGCCAGCACGGCGGCGACCCGCCGGCCGGCGTCGGCGAGCCGGCCGAGGAGGTCGGAGAGCAGGTCGACGTCGAGGTTGCCGGTGGCCGCCTCGCAGTCCACGAAGACCGGTTCGGCGCCGGTGTAGATCACCGCGTTGGCGGTGGCGGCGAAGGTGAGCGTGGGTACCACCACCACGCTGCCCGGGCCGGCTCCCACGGCGAGCAACGCCATGTGCAACGCGGCCGTACCGGAGGAGAGGCCCAGGGCGTACCCGACCCCGACCCGTGCCGCGACCTCCCGCTCGAACGCGCCCAACTCCGGCCCCTCGGGGTCGAAACGGCCGCCGCGGATCGCGCGCAGAAGACAGGCCTCTTCCAGCTCACCGATGTCCGGTGGGGACAGGTAAACCGGATCGGTCACTGCCAGGCCGCCGCTGCGCGGCGCCACGGGCGAACGGTGCTGGATCAGGTCCACGGACGATGCCTCCGATCGGACGTGACAAAAGACCAGATTGGTTGTAACAGGGTCTATGAGGGCGTGTGAGTGGTTTCGGCAAATCCGCGTCGATTGGGCCTGTCCGCCCCCGCCGTCCGGGTCGCCGTGCCGCATCGGCCGGCCATGACTCGGCCGACTACAGTGCTGCCGGGCCGACAGCGCGCCACCGACACCTGGGAGAACGAGTGCTGCACCTGAGGGTGATCGCCCCGGCGGACCGATCCTCGGCGGTCGTCGACCTGCTGGCCGGCGAGGCGGGCGTGACGCACCTGGCCGTGCTGCCGGGCGCGGCCCGCCAACCGCAGGGCGACCTGATCCTCTGCGACGTGGTCCGGGAGAGTGCCGACGGCGTGCTGCACGGTCTGCGGCAGCTCGGGGTCGAGACGAGCGGCGGCATCGCGGCCGACGACGTCGAACTGACCATCTCCGCGTCGGCCGACGAGGCCGCGGCGCGGGCGCCCGGCAGTGGCGCCGACGCGATCGTCTGGGACGAGATCGCGGCGAAGACCGGTGAGCAGACCGAGCTGTCCGGCACCTACCTGGTGTTGATCGTCGTGGCCACCATGATCGCCGGTATCGGTGTGTTGCTGGACCAACCGATCCTCATCGTCGGCGCGATGGTGGTCGGTCCGGAGTTCGGCCCGCTCGCCGCGCTCTGCGTGGCGCTGCTGCGTCGTCGCTTCGACGTGATCGGCCGTTCGGTCCTGGCCCTGAGCGTCGGCTTTCTCGCGGCCATGGTGGTCACCGTGCTGAGCACCTGGGCGCTTACCGCCGCCGACCTGGTCAGTCGGGAGATGCTGCTCGCCCCACGCCCGCTCACCGACTTCATCTGGCGGCCGGACGCGTTGTCCTGGGTGGTCGGCCTGCTCGCCGGGGTGGCCGGGATGCTCTCCCTGACGTCGAAGAAGTCGGGCAGCCTGGTCGGGGTGCTGATCTCGGTGACCACCGTGCCGGCCGCGGCGAACGTCGCGGTGGCCGCCGCCTACGGGGTGTGGGACGAGGCCGCCGGCTCCGCTCTCCAACTGGTCATCAACGTGGCCGCGATCGTGCTCGCCGGACTGCTCACTCTCCTGGTGCAGCAGGCGTGGTGGTGGAACCTGGCGCGGCGGACCCGCCGGGCGCGTCGTCCAGCAGCCGGCTGAGCAGCGTCCGCAACGGCATCGACTCGCCGTCGCGGCCGCCCGCCCCGACCACGAGCGGCGCCGGGCTGGGCTGCGGGTCGACGCCGAACAGCCGGGCCCGCAGGCCGCCCGGGACGGTCAGCAGATGGAACCGGCCGGCCACGTCCACCGCCCGGGTGCCGGCCCGGTCGACGTACCAGCCGGTGAGCCGGGTCCGGTAACGCCCGCGTCCGTCGTAACCCCGGGCCACCAGGCGCGTGGTGGGCAGCCCTCGCCGGGTCGCCTCCGCCACGAACCAGGCCACCAGCTCCGCCGCCTCGGCCTGCTCGGCGGCACGCCGCCGCGCGTCGGCGTCCGCGTGCGCCCGCACCGCCTGCCGCTGCCGCTCCCGCCACTGAAGGCCGTCGTCCGCACCCACGAGCCGACGGTACGCGACCGGCTCAGTCGAGGACGGCCCGCAGCGTACGCCGGGCGGTGTCGGCCATCACCGGGTTCGTCTCGACGTAGTACGGCAGCGCGTTGATCGCCTGCACCAGGGCCCAGCCGCGCCCGCGTTCCCAGGTGGAGTCGTCCACCCCCAACGCCTGCCGGTACGTCTGGCGCGAGCCGGCGTCGAAGAGGTGCCACGCCGGTACCAGGTCCACCGCCGGGTCGCCCACGCCCACCGTGCCCAGGTCGATGACGGCGACCAACCGACCGTCGCGGACCAGCAGGTTGCCCGGCATCAGGTCGGCGTGGATCCACACGTCGGCGCGATCGTGCCGGGGCGCCTCCCGGCACCGGTCCCAGACGGTGGCGAGCCGAGCGGTGTCGGTCAGCCCGGCGCTGGCCGCGAGCGCGGCCCGCACACCGGCATCGTGGTCGGCCAGCGGTCCACCCCGGCCGGACCCCGCCCAGGACCGGCCGCCGGCGTCGATGCGGCGCAGAGCCGCCACCACCTCGGCCAGGTCACGGGCGAACACGTCGAGGTCGCCGATCCGGTCCGGCTCGGCCGTCTCCCCGGGAATGAACCGGTACGCCGACCACGGCCCGGCGTACCCCTCACCCGGCTCGCCGAGCCCGAGCGGTTCGGGCACCGCGACCGGCAGGTGCGCGCCGAGCAGCACGGCGTACTCCTGCTCCCGCCGCAGCTCGGCGCGGAGCTCCGGGTCGGCGCAAGGCCGCAGCGGAAACCGCAGGACGATCTCCGTACCGAGCCGGAACAGGGCGTTCACCGTGCCGGTCGAGGACAGCGGTCGCACCGGCAGCTCCCGCCACCGGGGAAACTGCTCGGCCACCAGCGCGGTGACCATGTCCACGCTCACGTCCACCTGATCGGCATGCATCCGCATCGCGAGATCATCACTCCGGTTCCGCCGGCACGCGAACGGATTTCCGTTCGTCTCCCGCCGACGGAGCCTGTAGAGCTGCCCCAGAAATGGGGCAGCTCTACAGCGCCCGCCGAGGGCCTGGTGTGTATGCGATCACGCCGGTAGGCGGATCAGGCCAGGCCGGCGCGGCGCAGGGCTTCCGCCATCGCGTCATTGGCCGGCGCCGGCGCGCCCTGCCGCTGCTGGCCGCCGCGACCGCCCTGCCCACCGCGACCGCCCTGCCCACCGCGACCGCCCTGCCCACCACGACCGCCCTGGCCGCTGCGACCGCCCTGCCCGCCGCTGCCGCCCTGCCCGCCGCTGCCGCGACCGCCCTGCGGTCCGCGCTGCGCCGGGCCGCCGCGTCCCTCCTGGCTGGTCCGACCACCACCGGTGGCGGCGGGGTCGTCGTCCAGGCGCAGGGTCAGGGAGATCCGCTTGCGGGGTACGTCCACGTCGAGCACCCGGACCTTGACCACGTCGCCGGACTTGACCACCTCGCGGGGGTCCTTCACGAAGGTCCGGGACATTGCCGATACGTGCACCAGGCCGTCCTGGTGCACGCCGACGTCGACGAACGCGCCGAACGCGGCCACGTTGGTGACCACGCCCTCCAGCACCATCCCCGGCGTCAGGTCGCTGATCTTCTCCACGCCCTCGACGAAGGTGGCGGTACGGAACTCCGGCCGTGGGTCACGGCCCGGCTTCTCCAACTCGGCCAGGATGTCGGTGACGGTGGGCAGGCCGAACCGGTCGTCGACGAAGTCGGTGGCGCGCAGCCCGCGCAGGATCGCGCTCTTGCCGATCACCGCGCGCAGGTCCTGGCCGGTGCTGGCGAGGATGCGCCGGACCACCGGGTACGCCTCGGGGTGCACGCTTGACGAGTCCAGCGGGTCGTCACCGTCGGGGATGCGCAGGAAGCCGGCGCACTGCTCGAACGCCTTCGGCCCGAGCCGGGCCACCTTCTTCAGCTCGGTCCGTGACCGGAACGGCCCGTTGGCGTCCCGGTGCAGCACGATGTTCTCGGCCAGCCCGGCCCCGATCCCGGAGACCCGGGTCAGCAGCGGCGCGGAGGCGGTGTTGACGTCCACCCCGACCGCGTTCACGCAGTCCTCCACGACGGCGTCCAACGACCGGGAGAGCTTCACCTCGGACAGGTCGTGCTGGTACTGGCCGACCCCGATCGAGCGCGGGTCGATCTTCACCAGTTCGGCGAGGGGGTCCTGGAGACGGCGGGCGATGGAGACCGCGCCGCGCAGCGACACGTCCATTCCGGGCAGCTCCTGGGCCGCGTACGCGGACGCGGAGTAGACCGACGCGCCGGCCTCGGAGACCATCACCTTGGTCAGGTTGAGCTGCGGGTGCCGCTTGATCAGGTCGGCGGCCAGCTTGTCGGTCTCGCGGGAGGCGGTGCCGTTGCCGATCGCGACCAGCTCCACGCCGTGCGCGCCGGCCAGCCGCGCGAGGGTCTCGATCGACGCGTCCCACTGCCGACGGGGCTCGTGCGGGTAGATGGTGTCGGTGGCGACCACCTTGCCGGTGGCGTCGACCACGGCCACCTTGACCCCGGTCCGCAGGCCCGGGTCCAGGCCCATCGTGGGCCGGGTACCGGCCGGCGCGGCGAGCAGCAGGTCCCGCAGGTTGGTGGCGAAGACCCGGACGGCCTCCTCTTCGGCCGCCTGCCACAGCCGCATCCGCAGGTCCGCGCCGAGGTGGATGAGGACCCGGGTACGCCACGCCCAGCGGACCGTGTCGGCCAGCCAGCGGTCGGCCGGACGGCCGGCGTCGGACACCCCGAACCGGCCGGCGATCATCGCCTCGTACCGGCTGGGGCCGGTCGGTACGGCGTCGGCCTCGCCCGCCTCGTCCGGCTCCATGGTGAGGTCGAGCACGCCCTCCTTCTCGCCCCGGAACATGGCCAGGATCCGGTGCGAGGGCAGCTTCGGGTACGGCTCGGAGAAGTCGAAGTAGTCGGCGAACTTCGCGCCGGCGGTTTCCTGCCCCTCGCGTACCCGGGACACCAGCCGGCCCCGCGACCACATCTGCTCGCGCAGCGTGCCGATCAGGTCGGCGTCCTCGGCGAAGGTCTCGATGAGGATGGCCCGCGCGCCCTCCAGCGCGGCGGCGGCGTCCGCGACGCCCTTCTCCGCGTCGACGTACCCGGCGGCCGTGGCCCGCGGGTCCTGGCTCGGGTCGGCCAGCAGCGTCTCGGCCAGCGGCGCGAGACCGGCCTCGCGGGCGATCTGCGCCCGGGTCCGCCGCTTCGGCTTGTACGGCAGGTAGATGTCCTCCAGCCGCGACTTCGAGTCGGCGGCCATGATCTGCGCTTCCAGGGCCTCGTCCAGCTTGCCCTGGCCGCGGATCGACTCCAGCACGGCGGCCCGCCGCTCGTCCAGCTCCCGCAGGTAACGCAGGCGCTCCTCCAGGGTGCGCAGCTGGGTGTCGTCGAGCAGGCCGGTGGCCTCCTTGCGGTAGCGGGCGATGAACGGCACGGTGGCGCCGCCGTCGAGCAGCTCCACGGCCGCCCGCACCTGACGCTCGGCCACGCCGAGTTCGTCGGCGATCCGCTGATGAACAGACTGGGTCACGATCTCGATCCGCCTTCGGAAGTGGGGTACCGCTGCATTGTGCCGGGCGTCCCCGGCCACTGTCGCCGCACCCGGCCGGGCGACCCGGCGACGGCCCTACCGGGCCTGCGCTAGCGTGGCGATCATGGAATCACCTGCGGAGCCGCGCGCCCGGCGGCTCTTCGGCGGCAGCGCCCGGGCCCTCGGCGACCTCGCGGCCAACCCGTTCCGCGCCGACCGGGACCGGATCGTCGGCTCGCCGTTCTTCGCCCGGCTCGGTGGGGTCACCCAGGTGATCAGCCCGGTCGGCTCCGGTCTGCTGGTGCACAACCGGCTCACCCACAGCCTCAAGGTCGCCCAGGTGGCCCGTGCCGTCGCCGAGCGGCTGACGGCCGACGACCGGTGGCGTGACCTGCTGGACAAGCTCGGTGGTTGCGACCCGGACGTGGTGGAGGCCGCCGCTCTCGCGCACGACCTCGGTCACCCGCCGTTCGGCCACCTGGGGGAGCGGGTACTCGACCGGCTGGCCCGCCAGCGTCTCGGCCTCGCCGACGGGTTCGAGGGCAACGCGCAGTCGTACCGGATCGTCACCAGCACCGAGATCCGGGGCGCGGCCACCACCGGGTTGGACCTGACCGCCGCGGTCCGCGCGGCGCTGCTGAAGTACCCGTGGACCCGGCTGGACTACCCCGACCCCCACCCGCGCCTGCTGGACCCGCCGCCGCGGGGCGCCACCCCGCCACCCGACGACCCGGAGAGCGGGTCGTTGAAGTTCGGGGCGTACCGGACCGAGTTGGACGACCTGCGGCAGGCCCGGGAGCCGTTCGTCGGCCGCATCGCGGACTGGCAGCAGACCGTCGAGGCGTCCGTCATGGACACCGCCGACGACATCGCGTACGCCATCCACGACGTGGAGGACTTCTACCGGGTCGGGGTGCTCCAGCAGGGCGCGGTGTCCGCCGAGTTGATCGCCTGGCAGCGCGAGAGCGGACACTTCCGGGCGATCACGGACGCGGCGCTGGCCACCTCGGCCCGGCGGCCCGGCGCCGCCATCGAGCGGCTGCGTCGGCAACTGCACCGCAAGGACGCCTGGGTGGCCGACGACGACGCGTTCGCCGCCGCCGTCGAGCACGTCCGCGAGGAGTTGGTGGACGGGCTGCTGGCGATGCCGTTCGACGGCTCGATCGAGGCGGAGCAGTACGTGGCGCGGTTCTCCGCCCGCTGGTCCACCCGCTTCGTCGAGGCGATCACCGTGACCGATCAGCCGTCGGTGCGCTCCGGTCATGTGCTGCTCGGCTGCGCCCAGTGGCACGAGGTGCAGGTGCTCAAGTTCGTCCACCACCGGTTCGTGCTGGCCCGCCCCGACCTGGCCCTGCACCAGCGTGGTCAGGCCCGGCTGCTGGGCACCCTGGTCGAGGCGCTGTGGGAGTGGCTGCTCGACCCGGAGGAGGAGTCCCGGCTGCCCCGCCGGCTGCACGACCTGGTCGAGCTGGCCGAGGCGGAGCTGCATCCGCGTACGCCGCACCGGATCGGCCGGGCCCGGGGACGCGCCATCGTGGATTTCGTCGCGCAGCTCACCGACGGCCAGGCCGTCGCCATGCTGGACGCGCTCTCCGGGCGCTCCGGCGCGCTCTGGACCGACGCCTTCGTGCTCTGACGGGCTGCCTCAGGCGATGCTCGCCTTTGCCTGAGGGTCACGCGACGGACTGCCACCAGCCGTCTACGGCCGGCGGGTCGTCGACCACCACCCGTTCGCCCGGGCGGGGCACGGCGAGTCGCACGTCGCGGGCCTTCGCCTCGGCCCACAGCCGGTTCACCGGCTCCGACCAGTCGTGCAGGGCCAGGTTGAACGTCGCCCAGTGCACCGGGATGAACAGCCCGCCGCGTAGGTCGAGGTGGGCGTCGACCGCCTCCTCGGGGAACATGTGAATGGTCGGCCAGGCCCGGTCGTACGCGCCGATCTGCATCAGCGTCACGTCGAACGGCCCGTGTTCGGCGCCGATCGCCGCGTACCCGGAGAAGTAGCCGGAGTCACCGGTGTAGAAGACCTTGCGCCGTGCCCCGGCCACCACCCAGGAACTCCAGAGCGTGCCGTCGCGGCGCAGCCCGCGACCGGAGAAGTGCTGGGCGGCGGTGGCGGTGATCTCCAACCCGTCGACCCGGTGCGACTCGGACCAGTCCAGCTCGATGATCCGCTCGGCGGGCACCCCCCACCGATCCAGGTGGGCCCCCACGCCGAGCGGCACCACGAACGGCGCCGACTGCCCGGCGACCAGCGCCCGCACGGTCGGCATGTCCAGGTGGTCGTAGTGGTCGTGGGAGATCAGGATGGCGTCGAGCGGCGGTAGCTCGTCCAGGCCCACCGGCGGCTCGTGCAGCCGACGCGGGCCGACCGCGCCGGACGGCGAGCAGCGGTCACTCCACACCGGGTCGAGCAGGACCCGCCGGCCCTCGATCTCGATCAGCGCCGAGGCATGGCCGTACCAGACGATGTTCAGTTCGTCGGCGGTGTCGGCGGCCGGCGAGGTGCCGGGCCGTAACAGCGGCACGGGCGCGCTGGGGCGGCGCTTCTGCTTGCCGAAGATCAGTTCCCGGACCAGGTTGCGACCCGGTTCGGCGGCGACCATGGTGCGGACGTCGGCCTGGTTGTGGAACGTGCCGTCGCGGAACTGCGGCGAACGGGCCGCCCGCTCGGCCCGGGCCCCGGCGAGCCGGCCGCCCAGCGCCGCGGGCACGTCCCGTGCCATCCAGGCCAGGCCGGCCAGCGCGGCCAGTCCCGCGGTCGCCCGCATCCGTCGCCCGAGCGACCCCTGCCCGTCCGTACGTCCCGCTGGCGTCATCGCCGTCCTTCCGCCGTGTCCCGCACTACACGGTAGTTCCCCCTGACGGTTCCCGCCCCGGCGGTCGCCGGCACCGGGCCGGTCGTCCCCCGACGACCGGCCCGGCAGCGGAGTCAGCCGCCGTTGCTGGGCCGCTGGACGGTCGTCCGGTACGTGGTGCCCGTGCCCCCGAGCCGGTCCACCGCGGCGAGGAACTTCGGACCCATGGCGGCCCGCGCCCGTACCGCCGGGTGGGTCGCACCGAAGTTGTCCGGGTCGGCCTGCCCGTCGGCGAAGAGCGCGTAGGTGAGCACCGCCGCGCCGGACCGGTCGAAGATCACCCCGGCCTCGTGCCGGGCGTCGGCGAACCAGCCGGCCTTGGTGGCGATCCGGGCCCGCTCGTCCGAGGACATGGTGCGCCGGATGCCGTCGGTGAAGGCCACCGGGGAGCGCAGCAGCCCGAGCAGGTGCGCCGTCGAGGCCGGCGAGAGCAGCGTGCCGGCGACCAGGGCCCGCAGCAGGTCGTGGGTCTCGGATGGGGTGCTCGTGCCGAGGAAGAACCGGTTCGGGTTGGCCACCGGCTCGACCTGGGTGTTCGGGAAGCCCTTGGCGACCAGGATCGAGTTGATCTCGGCGGCGGGCGCGACCAGCCCGCACAGCCGTACGGCGGTGTCGTCCGAGACGGTCAGCAGGTTCGCCAGCACATGGCCGAGCGTCACGCTGCTCGGGTACGCGCCGTCCAGGCTGAAGATGCCGTCACCACCCGGCACCACGATCGCCGCGGTCACCTCGACCCGCTGGTCCAGCGTCAGCAGTCCACGGTCGACCTTGTCCAACACCGCCGTGGCGACCGCGATCTTGTTGACGCTGTACGCCTCGATCCGCCGGTCGGCCTCGGCCGCCACCGCCACCACCGGCGCGCCCGCCGGGTCGGCCACGCTGACGTACGCCTGCCAGTTGCCGCCGGCCTCGGCGCGGTGCCGGCCGAAGACGGCGGCGACCCGCCGGGCCGCCTGGGCGGGAGTGGTCGGTGTCGCCTCGGCGGCACTGGCCGGAGTGGTCGCGGCGAGCACCGTACCGGCGGTGGCCACCGTGCCCAGTCCGAGGGCGGTCCTGCGGTTCAGTCGGATGGTCAATCGTCTCTCCCGTCGTGGGGCGCCGGAGCGCCTGCCGGCCCCCCACGCTAGGCGAGTTGATCTATCCATGATGCCCCCGAAAAGGATTCCGAACGGTCCCGAACACCCCCGAACAGTCTCACCCGGGCCGTCGGCGCAGCGCGGCGCCGATCGCGCCGGCCGCCGCGACGCGGAGCTGCCCGGCCGGCCTGGACACCACTCGGCCGAGTTCTCGCAGGTCGGGCAGGTGGCCGCCACGGACCGCCTCGCCGGCCGGGTTCGGCGCGAAAACCGAGCCGTCGTGCGCCGCGACCGGCCGCCCGCTGAGGCCGGCGAGCCGCATCAACGGGCCGACCAGCACGTCGTAGACGCCGGGCAGCACCGTGAAGCCCGCCCGCAGCAGCACGTTCAACCGGCCCACCGACACCTCCCGGCGTGGACGGTCCACGCAGTCGACGATGGCCCGGGCCACCCGCTGCGGCCCGGCGACCGGCGGTGGTGGGCGGCCGACGCGGCCGAGATAGTTGGCCGCCTGCTGATAGACCGGTGTGTCCACACTGCCCGGGTTGACCAGACACAGCCGGATGCCCGGGCTGTCCCGCAGCTCCTGCTGGACCGTCCGGGCCAACCCCTGCAAACCCCACTTGCTCGCCACGTACGCGCTCATGTACGGGGCGGTGACGTGCCCGAGCACCGAACCGGTGAGGATCAGCGTGCCGGCGCCGGTCGCCCGGAAGTGCCGCAGCGCCACCCGGGCCGCGCCGGCGGCGGCCAGTAGATCGGTGCGTACCACCTGGTCGAACACCCGCTCCGGCAGCTCGTCGAAACGCCCGTAGGCCATCACCGCCGCGGTGTGCACCCAGACGTCGATGCGACCGAACCGCTCGATCGCCGCCTGCGCCAACGCCTCCAGCGCGCCCGCCTCGGTGACGTCGGTGGCCACGGTCAGGACGTCGACGGCCGCACACTCCGCGCGTACCTCGGCGAGAGTCTGCGGCGCGCGGGCCGCGAGGACCAGGCGGTCGCCGCGCTCGGCGAACGCCCGGGCCGTCGCCCGGCCGATCCCGCTGGTCGCGCCCGCGACCACCACCACCCGACTCACGGCTCCAGGACCACCTTGATGCAGCCGTCCTCCTTCTTCTGGAACATCTCGTACGCGCGCGGCGCGTCGCTCAACGGCAGCCGGTGGGTACGCAGATCCTCCACGCCGAGGGGGTCGTCGTCGCCGGCGAGCAGCGGCATGATCTCGTCGACCCAGCGGCGCACGTGACACTGCCCCATCCGCAGTTGGATGCCCCGGTCGAACATCTCCATCATGGGCATCGGGTCGGCCTCGCCGCCGTACACACCGGAGAGCGAGACGGTGCCGCCGCGACGGACGGCCTTGAGCGCGGCGTGCAGGACGCTCAGCCGATCGATGCCGGCTCGGTCGGTCATCGACTGGGCGAGCTTGTCCGGCAGCAGCCCGACGGCCGCGTGGGCGAGCTTGCCGACCGGCGAGCCGTGCGCCTCCATGCCGACCGCGTCGATGACGGCGTCCGGGCCACGCCCGTCGACCAGGTCGATCAGCGCGCCCGGCACGTCGGACAACTCGCGTACGTCGAGCACCTCGATGCCGTGCCGGCGGGCCAGCTCCAGCCGCTCGGGCACCAGGTCCAGCCCGATCACCCGTCCGGCGCCGAGGTGGCGGCCGATGCGGGCGCAGAACTGGCCGACCGGGCCCAGCCCGAAGACGGCCAGGGTGCCGCCGGGCGGGGTGTCCGCGTACTTCACCGCCTGCCAGGCGGTGGGCAGGATGTCGGAGAGGTAGAGGTAGCGCTCGTCCGGGCCGGTCTGCGGGATCTTGATCGGCCCGAATTGGGCCTGCGGAACGCGCAGGTACTCGGCCTGGCCGCCGGGCACCGAGCCGTAGAGGGACGTGTAGCCGAACAGCGCCGCGCCCTTGCCCTCACCGGTCACCTGGGTCGTCTCGCACTGGGCGTAGAGCTGACGCCGGCACATCCAGCAGTCGCCGCAGGCGATGTTGAACGGCACCACCACCCGGTCGCCGGGCCGCAGGCCGGTGACCTCCGCGCCGACCTCCTCGACGATCCCCATCGGCTCGTGTCCCAGGATGTCCCCGGGCTTCAGGTACGGCCCCAGCACCTCGTACAGGTGTAGGTCCGATCCACAGATCGCCGTCGAGGTGATCTTGACGATCGCGTCGGTCGGCTCCTCGATCCGGGGATCGGGCACCTCCTCGACCCGTACGTCCCGCTTGCCCTGCCAGGTCAACGCCTTCATGTCCGGCTGCCCTCCCTCGGTCCTGCCTGACTGCTACCCGGGCAGGGGGAGTTGAACCGGTGGTCCGGGCTTGTCGGTGGTTGCGGTTGGGGCTGGGGGGTGACCGTGCCGGGCTTGTGGGTGGTTGCGGTTGGGGCTGGGGGCGACCGTGCCCGGCTCCGGGCGGTCAGGCTTGATCCCTGCGCCGGGCACGGCCGCCCCCAGCCCGCGCTGGTCGCCGTCCGCGCTCGGCGTGGCGTGGCCGCTCGTGGGTGGCCCTGTTGATCGACTCGGATTCCAGGAAGTCGGGGTGTTGCGGGCCCCTGGACGGGCCGACTTCCTGGAGGCTGAGTTGGTCTTGCCCTGTTGCCCGTTGACGGGTTCGGGAAGCGGTGCGAGTCGCGCGCATCGCACCTGTTGCCCACGGCGTTGCGCCGCATCGGCACGCACGCCGAGCGCCGCTTGCCGCATGATCGACTCCATTGCGCCGAGGTGGCGGTATCCCGGCGCCAGGACACCGCCACCTCGCCGATGTCGAGTGGATCTTGCCCGCGCGGGCCAGTCGCGCCAGGCCGGGTGTGGGACCTCAACGCCTGACCGCCGCGCCCGATGATCGGAGCGCGGCGGTCAGGGTGGCCTGAGCCGGGAGGGTCAGGAGCCGGGCGTGTTGCCGCCCTTCGTGGTGGCCGACAGGTAGTCGCGGTTGAGCCGGCCGATCGTGTTCAGCGGGATGCCCTTCGGGCAGGCCACCGTGCACTCGCCGGCGTTGGTGCAGCCGCCGAAGCCGGCCTCGTCGTGCGCGTCGACCATGCCGATCACCCGGGTGTAGCGCTCGGGCTGGCCCTGCGGCAGCAGCGAGAGTTGGGTGAGCTTGGCGGCGGTGAACAGCATGCCGGAGCCGTTCGGGCAGGCCGCTACGCACGCGCCGCAGCCGATGCAGGCCGCCGACTCGAAGGCGGCGTCCGCGTTGGCCTTGGCGACCGGGGTGGAGTGCGCCTCGGGCGCGCTGCCGGTGGGCGCGGTGATGTAGCCACCGGCGGCGATGATCTTGTCGAAGGCGCTCCGGTTGACCACCAGGTCCTTGACCACCGGGAAGGCGCTGGCCCGCCACGGCTCGATGTCGATGGTGTCGCCGTCGGAGAACTGTCGCATGTGCAGCTGGCACGCCGTGGTGCCGCGCTGCGGCCCGTGGGCGTCTCCGTTGATCATGAGGCCGCACATGCCGCAGATGCCCTCGCGGCAGTCGTGGTCGAACGCCACCGGGTCCTCGCCGGCGAGGATCAGCCGCTCGTTGAGCACGTCGAGCATCTCCAGGAACGACATGTCCGGGGACACGTCGTCGACCGGGTAGGTCACCATCCGACCCTTGTCCTCAGGGCCCTTCTGGCGCCAGATGCGCAGGGTCAGGTTCACTTGTAGCTCCGCTGCGTGGGGTGGACGTATTCGAACTTCAGGTCTTCCTTGTGCAGCACCGAGGGCTCACCGGTGGCGGTGAACTCCCAGGCCGCGACGTACGCGAACTTGTCGTCGTCGCGCTGCGCCTCCCCGTCGGGGGTCTGGTGCTCGGCCCGGAAGTGACCGCCGCAGGACTCCTCGCGGTGCAGGGCGTCGATGCACATGAGCTCGGCCAGCTCGAAGAAGTCGGCCACCCGGCCGGCCTTCTCCAGCGACTGGTTCAGCTCCTCGCCGGTGCCGGACACCTTGACCCGCTGCCAGAACTGCTCGCGCAGGTCGCGGATCTCACCGATCGCCTTGCGCAGCCCGGCCTCGGAGCGCTCCATGCCGCAGTGCTCCCACATGATCTGGCCCAGCTCCCGGTGGAACGAGTCCACGGTCCGGTCGCCGTTGACCGCCAGCAGCCGCTGGATCCGGTCCTCGACGTCGGTACGCGCCTCGACCGCCGCCGGGTGGCTGGCGTCGACCTTGTCCAGGGGGCCGGAGGCCAGGTAGTTGGCGATGGTGGTGGGCAGCACGAAGTAGCCGTCGGCGAGGCCCTGCATCAGCGCCGAGGCGCCCAGCCGGTTGGCGCCGTGGTCGGAGAAGTTCGCCTCGCCGATCACGAACAGGCCCGGGATGCTGGACTGGAGGTCGTAGTCGACCCAGAGCCCGCCCATCGTGTAGTGCACGGCGGGGTAGATCCGCATCGGCACCTCGTACGGGTCCTCGCCGGTGATCCGCTCGTACATCTCGAAGAGGTTGCCGTACTTGGCCTCGATGGCCTTGCGGCCCAGCCGGTCGATGGCGTCGGCGAAGTCGAGGTAGACGCCGAGCTTGGTCGGCCCCACGCCGCGGCCCTCGTCGCAGACGTTCTTGGCGGCGCGGGAGGCGATGTCGCGGGGGACCAGGTTGCCGAAGGACGGGTAGATCCGCTCCAGGTAGTAGTCCCGCTCGTCCTCGGGGATGTCCTTGGGACTGCGGTCGTCGCCCTTGCGCTTGGGCACCCACACCCGGCCGTCGTTGCGCAGCGACTCGCTCATCAGGGTCAGCTTCGACTGGTGGTCGCCGGAGACCGGGATGCAGGTCGGGTGGATCTGCGTGTAGCAGGGGTTGGCGAAGTACGCGCCCTTGCGGTGCGCCCGCCAGGTGGCGGTGACGTTGCAGCCCTTGGCGTTGGTGGAGAGGTAGAAGACGTTGCCGTACCCACCGGAGGCGAGCACGACCGCGTCGGCCATCTCGGTGCTGATCTCGCCGGTGACCAGGTCCCGGACGACGATGCCGCGCGCCTTGCCGTCGACGATGACCAGCTCCAGCATCTCGTGCCGGGCGTTCATCTCCACGTTGCCGAGGCCGATCTGCCGCTCCAGGGCCTGGTACGCGCCGAGCAGCAGCTGCTGGCCCGTCTGGCCCCGGGCGTAGAAGGTGCGCTGCACCTGCGCGCCACCGAAGGAGCGGGTGTCCAGCAGGCCGCCGTACTCGCGGGCGAACGGCACGCCCTGGGCGACGCACTGGTCGATGATGTTGACGGAGACCTCGGCCAGCCGGTGCACGTTCGACTCCCGGGAGCGGAAGTCGCCGCCCTTGACGGTGTCGTAGAAGAGCCGGTGCACGGAGTCGCCGTCGTTGCGGTAGTTCTTGGCGGCGTTGATGCCGCCCTGCGCGGCGATCGAGTGGGCGCGGCGCGGGCTGTCCTGGTAGCAGTACGACTTGACGTGGTAGCCCTGCTCGGCCAGCGTCGCGGCGGCCGATCCGCCGGCCAGGCCGGTGCCGACCACGATCACCGTCATCTTGCGGCGGTTGGCCGGGTTGACCAGCTTGGCCTCGAAGCGCCGGGTCTCCCAGCGCTTGTCGATCGGGCCGGCGGGCGCCTTCGTGTCGGCGATCGGGTCGCCCTCGATGAAGAGTTCCATGTCAGGACACCAATCCGGTGAGTACGGCGAACGGGACCACCAGGTATCCGGCGCAGAGCACGACGGCGAAGACCAGGGCGGCGGTACGGGCCCGACGCTCGCCCCGGGGCGTCTGCTGCCCGAGGCTGCGGAACGCGCTGAACGCGCCGTGGCGCAGGTGGAAGCCGAGCGTGACGATCGCCAGGGTGTAGAAGAGCGTGACGTACCAGCGCTCCGGGGCGAAGTCGGCGACGACGTTGCCGTACGGCTTGCTCTCGTTGCCGACCGGGTTGAACGTGCCGGTGGTGAGGTCCAGCAGGTGGTAGATCACGAACAGCAGGATGATCACGCCACCCCAGCGCATGGTGCGGGCCGCGTAGCTGCCGCGGACCTTCTTGCGGTGGGCGTACTTCACCGGGCGGGCGGCGCGGGCGCGCAGCGCGAGCACGGTGGCGGCCCAGATGTGGGCGACGACGGCCACCACGAGGACGGTGCGCAGGATCCACAGGAACCAGACACCGGGCAGCAGTGGCTTGCCGATGTCACGCAACCAGTGCGCGTAGTGGTCGAACGACACCTGGCCCGTGAACACCTTCAGGTTCCCGAGCATGTGCGCGATCAGGAACAGCACCAGCAGGATGCCCGTCACCGCCATGACGGCCTTGAGGCCGACGTTGGAGCGGATGGGCGACCGAGTTTTCGTCATTACCACGGGACCGACGCTAGGAGCACTTTGATCAGTCGTCCAATGCATCGAACTCGCAGTGTTGATAGCCATAAGCTATGTAGATGCAGCTCCATCAGCTCCGGTACTTCGTTGCGGTGGCCGAAGTACGACATTTCACCCAAGCCGCCGACATCGTCGGCATAACCCAGCCCTCGTTGAGTAAGCAAATTCACGCCTTGGAGACCGACCTCGGAGCCCCGCTGTTCGAGCGGGTAAGGGGCAACATCGCCCTCACCGCGGCCGGGGAGGTGCTGCTGCCGTTGGCGACCCGGATCCTCGCCGACGTGGAGACCGCGACCCGGGAGGTGCAGGAGTTGGTCGGCCTGCGGCGCGGGCGGGTACGACTCGGCGCGACCCCGAGCCTGGCCACCTCGCTCGCCCCGCCGGTGCTGCGGCGCTTCCGCGACGCGCACCCCACGGTCGACCTGCGCGTCGAGGAGGGTGGCTCGCAGGATCTCGTCCGTGACCTGCTGCGCGGGGACCTCGACCTGGCGCTGATCATCATGCCGTCGCAGGGCGCCGACCCGGGCCTGCGGGTCGACCCGATCCTGCGCGAGAGCCTGGTGGTGGCCTCGGTGGACGAGGTGCCGACCGCCTCGGCGACGGGTGAGCTGCACATCACCGACCTGCGCGACCTGCCGATGGTGATGTTCCGGGAGGGCTACGACCTGCGCGACGCCACCATCGCGGCATGTCGGGAGGCGGGCTTCGAGCCCACCTTCGCGGTGGACGGCGGCGAGATGGACGCGGTCCTCAGCTTCGTCGAGGCGGGGCTCGGTATCGCGCTGGTACCCGGGATCGTGCTGGCCCGGCGCCCCGGGGTGCGCATCACCCCGCTGGCCGCCCCCGGCGTGACGCGGACCATCGCGGTCGCCCGCCGCCGCGACGTGGTGCCGACGCACGCCGGGCGTGAGCTGCGCCGGATCCTGCTCGACTACGTCCGGACGGCGATCGACCAGGGAGAGCTACCGCCTGGTGTCGAGCCTCGTTGAGGGGATGTCGGGACGACGTCGTCCACCCGATCGCCGGTCCACCTCGGCCGAGCGGTCGGTGTCGTCGGCTGAGCCGTCCGCGTAGATCATCCTGTTCGTGATGACTTGGTTAAATGAGCCTTAACCTCGCAATATCCGACTCGATGTCCGACCAGGTCTTTTAAGGTGGAACCCTGCACAGGGCAAAACACCCATTCACTTCTTAACGGCTCACCGGCGGCTATTTCGCCGGCAGGAGGCTCGACATGAGGGTTCTGGTTACCGGCGGCGCCGGCTTTATCGGGTCGCACTTCGCGCGCAGTCTGCTCGGCGGGCGCTACGTCGGGTTCGAGCACTGCGACGTGACGGTGATCGACAAGCTGACGTACGCCAGTGATCGGTCCAACCTGCCGGCCGCGCACCCCCGTCTGACGTTCCTGCGGGGAGACATCTGCGATCGACAGTTGCTCGCCGAGGTGGTCCCGGGACACGACGCGGTGGTGCACTTCGCCGCCGAGTCGCACGTGGACCGTTCGATCGACGATCCGGCCCCGTTCTTCGAGACCAACGTGATGGGCTCGCACCACCTGCTGGCCGCCTGCGCGCGGGCCCGCGTGGGCCGGGTCGTGCACGTCTCCACCGACGAGGTGTACGGGTCGATCAACCAGGGCTCGTGGAACGAGACCTGCGTCCTGGAGCCGAACTCGCCGTACGCGGCGTCGAAGGCGGCCAGCGACCACGTCGTCCGCTCGTACTGGCGCACCTACGACGTGGACGTGTCGATCACCCGCTGCGCCAACAACTACGGGCCGTACCAGCACATCGAGAAGGTCATTCCCCGCTTCGTCACCAGCCTGCTCACCGGTCAGGACATCACGCTGCACGGCGACGGCAGCGCGGTACGCGAGTGGCTCCACGTGGACGACCACTGCCGGGCCATCGCGCTGGTGCTGGCGAAGGGCCGTGCCGGCGAGGTCTACAACATCGGCGGCGACATCGAGCTGACCAACCGGGCGCTCACCGAACGGATCCTGCGGTTGGCCGGCGTCGGCTGGGAGCGCGTCCGGCACGTACCGGACCGCAAGGTGCAGGACCAGCGCTACTCGCTGGACTACCGCAAGATCTCCGAGGAACTCGGCTTCGAGCCGCAGATCCGGTTCGCCGACGGGCTCACCGAGGTCTTCCGCTGGTACCGGGAGAACCGGGCCTGGTGGGCGCCGACCGGCACGGAGACCCGCGGCTCGGCGTTGACCAGCGCGGTGCGCGGCGTGCCGGCCGGCCGGGCGCTCTCCGTCCAGGCCCACTGAGCGGGCCGCTGACCCGACCGGTCGGGTCAGCGGCCTTCGGCGTCGTCCATCGCGCGGTAGATCCGCTGCTCCGAGACCGGGTACGGGGTGCCCAGCGCCTGGGCGAAGACGTTCACCCGCAACTCCTCGATCATCCAGCGGATGCCCCGGACGGCCGCCTCCTGCCGGCGTGCGGGTGCCACGGCGGCGAGCAGGTCGTCGTACTCCTTCTGCACCACCGCGATCCGGTCCTGCTGCTGGCGGTCGCGCTGCGGGTTGCCGCCGAGCCGGTCCAGCCGGCGTTCGATGGCGGTGAGGTAGCGCAGCAGGTCGGGCAGGCGGGCGTACCCGGTCTCGGTGATGAAACCGGCGTGCACCAGCCCGGCGAGCTGTTTGCGGATGTCGGCGAGGGCCGCCACCACGGCCAGGTTGCGGGTCGCGCCGAGCCGCTGCTCGATCGCGTACGCGGCGGCGAGCACCTTGCGGGCCCGGTCCATCACCTCGAGAACGGTGTCGACCAGGTCGGCGCGGACCTTCTCGCGCAGGGCGGCGAAGCCCTCGGCGTCCCACGCCGGCCCGCCGGCGGCGTCGATCAGCCGGTCGATGGCCGCCCCGGCGGCGTCCTCGATCAGCTCCTGCACGCCGCCGTGCGGGTTGCGACTCAACGCCAGCTTCGCCTCGTTGCTCAACCGGCCCTGGAGGAACCGCGCCGGGGACGGCACGGTGAGCCGCAGCAGTCGGCGGGTGCCGGCCCAGTGCGCGGCCTCCGCCTCGGCGGGCGAGTCGAACACCTTCACCCCGACCGTCGTGCCCTCGTCGACCAGGGCCGGGTACGCGGTCACCGCGTAGCCGGCGCGTACCTGCTCGATGGTCCGCGGCAGGGTGCCGAAGTTCCACTCCCGCTGGCCGGTACGGGCGACCTCCGGCGCGGCGGCCGCCACGACCTGGCGTACCTCCTGACGCAGTTGACGTTGCAGGGCCGGCAGGTCCTTGCCCTCGGCGACCGGTTTGTCGTCGTCGCCGAGCACCCGGAACGTCACCCGCAGGTGCGCGGGCAGCTTGCCCGGCTCCCACGCGTCGCGGGGCACGGTCACCCCGGTCATCCGGCGCAGTTCCCGGGTCAACGCGTCCAGCAGCGGCTCCGCGCCGGGCGTGATCGCGGCGAGGGCGGCCCGGGCGTAGTCCGGCACCGGCACGAAGTTGCGCCGGATCGCCTTGGGCAGCGAGCGGATCAGCGCGATCACCAACTCCTCGCGCAGCCCCGGCACCTGCCAGTCGAAGCTCTCCGCCGGCACCTGGTTGAGCAGCGGCAGCGGGATGTCCACGGTGACGCCGTCGGTCGCCGTGCCCGGCTCGAACCGGTAGGTCAGCGGCAGCGTCACCCCCTGGGTCTGCCACTCGTCCGGGTAGTCGCTCTCGTCGACACCGCCCCGGCCGTCGTTGACCAGCAGATCACGGGTGAAGGTCAGCAGGTCGGGCCGCTCGTGGCGGGTCTTCTTCCACCAGGTGTCGAAGTGCCGGCCGGAGACCACGTCGGCGGGGATCCGCTGATCGTAGAAGGCGAAGATCGTTTCGTCGTCGACCAGGATGTCCCGGCGGCGGGCCCGGCTCTCCAACTCCTCGATCTCGCCCAGCAGCCGCTTGTTGTCGGCCCAGAACCGGTGGTGGGTCTGCCAGTCGCCCTCGACGAGGGCGTGCCGGATGAACAGCTCCCGGCTCAGCGTCGGGTCGATCCGTCCGAAGTTGACCTTGCGGGAGGCGACCAGCGGAATGCCGTACAGGGTGACCTTCTCGTAGGCCATCACCGCGGCCTGCTTCTTCTCCCAGTGCGGCTCGCTGTAGCTGCGCTTGACCAGGTGCTGCGCCAGCGGTTCGACCCACTCCGGCTCGACCCGCCCGGCGATCCGCCCCCACAGCCGGGAGGTCTCCACCAACTCGGCGGCCATCACCCAGCGCGGCGGCTTCTTGAACAGCGCCGAGCCGGGGAACAACGCGAACTTGGCGCCCCGCGCCCCCAGGTACTCGTGCTTCTGGGCGTCCTTGAGGCCGATGTGCGACAGCAGGCCGGGCAGCAGCGACTGGTGCACCTTCGGGGTGTCGATCTCCTCCGGCAGGTCCGCGCCGCCCCGCCGGCCCGCCCCCCGGCCGGCGTCCGCGTCGGCCGGGGTGTCCCGCGCCGGCCGCCCGCCGCGCCGGTCGCCCTCGGCCGGGGTACGCAGCACCTGGCGCAACTGACTGACGATGTCCTGCCACTCGCGGATCCGCAGGTAGTTCAGGTACTCCGCCTTGCACATCCGGCGGAACGCGCTGGACGACAACTCACGCTGCTGCTCCCGCAGATACCGCCACAGGTTCAGGTACGCGACGAAGTCCGACTCCTTGTCGGCGAACCGGGCGTGCGCCTGGTCGGCCTGGGCCTGCTTCTCCGCCGGGCGCTCGCGCGGGTCCTGGATGGAGAGCGCGGCGGCGATCACCAGGATCTCGGTGGCGCACCCGTTGCGCTCGCCCTCGACCACCATCCGGGCCAGCCGCGGGTCGACCGGTAGCTGGGCCAGCCGGCGGCCCAGCGCGGTGAGCCGCTTCGCCGGATCGGTCTCGGTCGGGTTCAACGCGCCCAGCTCGTGCAGCAGGTTGACGCCGTCGGCGATGTTGCGCTTGTCCGGCGGGTCGATGAACGGGAACGCGGCCAGGTCGCCCAGCCCGATCGCGGTCATCTGGAGGATGACCGACGCCAGGTTGGTCCGCAGGATCTCCGGGTCGGTGAACTCGGGGCGGGACAGGAAGTCCTGCTCGTCGTAGAGGCGGATGCAGATGCCGTCCGACGTACGACCACAGCGGCCCTTGCGCTGGTTCGCCGACGCCTGCGAGACCGGTTCGATGGGTAGCCGCTGCACCTTGAGCCGGTTGGAGTAGCGCGAGATCCGGGCGGTACCCGGGTCCACCACGTACTTGATTCCGGGCACGGTCAGCGAGGTCTCCGCGACGTTGGTGGCGAGCACCACCCGCCGTCCGCTGTGCGCCGCGAAGACCCGGTGCTGCTCGGCGGCGGAGAGCCGCGCGTACAGCGGCAG
This sequence comes from Micromonospora sp. WMMD729, assembly GCF_049315225.1. Taxonomy (NCBI): domain Bacteria; kingdom Bacillati; phylum Actinomycetota; class Actinomycetes; order Micromonosporales; family Micromonosporaceae; genus Micromonospora; species Micromonospora sp. WMMD729. The sequence goes on from NZ_CP186059.1 coordinate 2,046,087, forward strand.
GATCTCGGTGCCCAGCAGCGACCGCTTCTTCTGCACCAGCTTGCCCAGCGCGTCGGCGGTGTCGCGGATCTCCCGTTCGCCGCTGAGGAAGACCAGGATGTCGCCCGGGCCCTCGGCGGCCAACTCCTCGACGGCGTCGCCGATCGCCTGGATCTGGTCGCGGACGTTCTCCTCGTCGGCGTCGCCGTCCGCCTCGCCCTCGGCGACCTCGACCAGCGGCCGGTAGCGGACCTCGACCGGGTAGGTGCGGCCGGAGACCTCCACGATCGGCGCCGGTTCGCCCTCGGCGTCGGCGAAGTGCTTGGCGAAGCGGTCGGTCTCGATGGTCGCCGAGGTGATGATCACCTTGAGGTCGGGTCGCCGCGGCAGGAGATCCCGCAGGTAGCCGAGAATGAAGTCGATGTTGAGGCTGCGCTCGTGCGCCTCGTCGATGATCAGCGTGTCGTACTGGCGCAGCATCCGGTCGGTCTGCAACTCGGCCAGCAGGATGCCGTCGGTCATCAGCTTCACCAGGCTGCGCTCGCTCACCTGGTCGGTGAAGCGCACCTTGTAGCCGACCACGTCACCCAGCTCGGTGCCCAGCTCGTCGGCGATCCGGTCGGCCACCGTCCGGGCGGCCAGCCGGCGGGGCTGGGTGTGCCCGATCAGGCCGTTGATGCCACGCCCCAGCTCCAGACAGATCTTGGGGAGCTGGGTGGTCTTGCCGGAACCGGTCTCGCCGGCCACGATCACCACCTGGTGGTCGCGGATGGCGGCGGCGATGTCGTCCTTGCGCTCGCTGACCGGCAACCCCACCGGGTACGTGATCACCGGCACCGCCGTCTGTCGGGCGGCCAGCCGCTGCTCGGCGCGGTCCAGTTCGGCGGCGATCTCGGTCAGCGCCGCCTCCCGGCGCTGCGGGTCGCGCAGCTTGCGGGCACCGTCGAGGCGCCGCTGGAGCCGGCGCTGGTCACGGAACATCAGGGGACTGAGGCGGCGGTGCAGGTCGCGGACGGGATCGGTCGCGGCGGAGGAGGCTGGATTCTGCATGTCGTGCCCAAGGATAGGCAGCCCGGCGGCGGGCCGCCCCTGGGTTACCGCGCGCGGGGTCCTTCGCCGCGCGGACGGCGGTCTACAGTTGCGGCCGACGTCGAGCCGCTGGGGGGCCGGGATGGAGCTGCGGGACACCGATCGGGCGCTGGTGCAGGCCGCCACGGCGGTCGCCAAACTGCGGTGCCGCAGCCAACGGCACACCGGCGCGTCGGCCGCCCGTACCGCCGACGGCCGGGTGTTCTCCGGCGTCGACGTCCGGCACGACGGCGGGGACACCTGCGCGGAACTGGTCGTGATCGGCACGGCCGCCACCCAGGGCGTGACCGAGCTGGAGACCATCGTCTCGGTCGCCGACCGGGGCCGTACGGTCGTCGGACCGTGCGACAGGTGCCGGCCGGTGCTGCTGAGCTACTTCCCGACGGTGCGGGTCATCGTCGGCGAGCCGGACGACCTGCGGGTGCTGCCGCTCGCGGAGCTGCCCGGCTGAGGGCGTCAGTCGCCGGCCGCCGCCTCCAGCATCGAGACCGGGATCGGCACGCTCTCGTACCGGACGTTGCCCTCGGGCACCAGCCAACTCGCCACCCGCGCGGCCAGCAGGCCGGCCCGGACGGCCGGGTCGTCGGCGTAGAGCCCGCGTACTTCGTCCGGGGCGATGGAGAAGACGACGAAGCCCCGCATCCCGTGGTCGTCGGCGTCCAGGAGCGGACCGGCCGCGAGCACCAGCCCCTGCTCCACGAGGCCCGCCTGGTGGGCCAGATGGCCGTGGTGCAGCCGGTCCACCGCCTCCGGCGGCAGGTCCGGCGGATCCGACGGTCGGGTCAGCAGGACGACCGTGTGCTGGTCGAATCGCATGCCCCACACCCTATGGCGCTTGGTGTCCCTCTTACGGGTGTTATCCGCCTTCCACCCCACTTGCCCCCGTCCGCGAAACTCATTCTCTTATCGAGGTCCGATACGAGTGGAGGTGCGGCATGGTCAGCAGACGACAGGTGCTCGTCGCCGGTGCCGCCGGTGGCGCCGCGGTCCTGGTCCCGGCCGGTTCGACGGCCGCGGGCCGCGCGCTCGCCGGCGCGACGGTGCTGCGCGCCGCCGACATCCCGAAGTACGTCGCGCCGCTGCGCATCCCCCCGGCCATGCCCCGGGTGGCGAACGATCCGGAGCGGGACACGTACGTCGTGGGGGTGCGGCAGTTCCGCCAGCAGATCCTGCCGCTGTCCTGGCCGCGTACGACGGTGTGGGGTTACGGCTCGACCGCCCACCCCGACAGCTTCGGCTACCCGGCGCCCAGCATCGTCGCCCGGGTGAACCGCCCGGTACGGGTGACCTGGGTCAACGAACTCGTCGACAGCCGGGGCGACTACCTGCCGCACCTGCTGCCCGTCGATCCGACCCTGCACTGGGCCAACCCGGCCGGGGGCCGCGAGAACCGGGACCGGCACGGCCGCTCGGACGGCAGCCGCCGGGGCTACCGGGGGCCGGTGCCCCAGGTGGTCCACCTGCACGGCGCGCACAGCACGCAGGAGAGCGACGGGCACGCCGAGGCGTGGTACCTGCCGGTGGCCCGCGACCTGCCGGCCGACTACGCCGTGACGGGCAGCGCGTACCGCGAGTTCCGGTCCCGCTTCGCCGAGGGTTCCGGCCTGCGCTGGGCGGCGGGTTCGGCCACCTTCGAGTACGGCAACGACCAGCGGCCCTGCACCCTCTGGTACCACGACCACACGCTGGGCCTGACCCGGGAGAACGTCTACGCCGGGCCGGCCGGCTTCTACCTGCTCGGCGGCGACGACCTGCCCGACGGGGTGCTGCCCGGCCCGACGCCCGGCCACGACGACCCGCCGGACACCGACTACCACGACATCCCGCTGCTGATCCAGGACCGCAGCTTCAGCGCCGACGGCGAACTGGTCTACCCCGGGGGGCACCACGACGGTGCGGCGTGGACCTCGGCGTTCTCCGGCACCACCATCGTCGTCAACGGCCGGACCTGGCCCAGCCTGACGGTCCAGCGCCGGCGCTACCGGTTCCGCCTGCTCAACGGCTGCAACAGCCGCTTCCTGATGCTCAGCGTCGCCGCCCACGCCACCGCGCGGCCGGCCCGTCCGGTGCTGCCGATCTGGCAGATCGGCAGCGACAGCGGGTTCCTGCCCGAGCCGGTGTCGCACGACCGCGTCACCCTCGGCCCCGCCCAGCGGGCCGACGTGATCGTCGACTTCACCGGCGTACCCGCCGGCACCGAGTTGTTCCTCGTCAACGAGGGGCCCGAGTGGGCGTACCGGGGCGGCCGGCCCGGGGTGGACTTCCCGCCGTCCGACCCGCGGACCACCGGGCAGGTGCTGCGGTTCGTGGTCGACGATGCCGTCGGCGCGGACCCCAGCGTGCCGCCGGAGCACCTGCAACTGCCGCCCCACCCCCGGCTCGGTGCGCCGGAGCGGGTCCGGCACCTGTCGCTCAACGAGCGGATGTCCGGCGGGTCGATGGTGATGCTGCTCGGCACCCTCGACGAGCGCGGCCGGGGTCTGCCGATGCGCTGGAGCGACCCGGCGACCGAACAGCCCCTCGTCGGCGCGACCGAGGTGTGGGAGGTGCGCAACTTCACCCGCCAGGTCCACCCCGTCCACCTGCACCAGGCCCAGTTCGAACTGCTGGGCCGTGGACGGTCGGGCCGGGCGGAGCCGGGCCCGGGGGAGCGGGGCTGGATGGACACCGTCCTCGCGTACCCGTGGGAGGTGACCCGGATCAAGGCCCGCTTCGACCTGCCGGGCCGCTTCTCCTGGCACTGCCACCTCCTCGAACACGAGGACAACGAGATGATGCGACCCCTGAACGTGCTGCCGCGCGGCGCCGCGTCGGCCGGGGACGGCAGCGCGGCGGGAGTCCCGCACACCCCCGCCGCGGCATCGACCGACGCCAGTTAGGTCACTTTCCGCAGGTCGGCTAAGGTTAGGCGAACCTAAGCTCGAACGTGCAGGAGTCTCGTGACCACCCTCGTCGCCCGGCCGACACCGGCCCGCAGCCGGTCCGGTGCCCGTACCGGCCGACGGGTCGCCGTCACCGTCGGGGCTGCGCTGGTGCTGCTGCTCGCCGTCCTGGCCAGCTTCGCGCTGGGCAGCCGGCCACTCGGAGTCGGCGCGGTCTGGCACGCGCTCGTCGCGCCGGACGGCAGCGACGCGAGCACCATCGTCCGGGAACTGCGCATGCCCCGTACCGCGCTCGGCCTGGCCGTCGGGCTCGCGCTCGCCGTGGCCGGCGTGCTGTTCCAGGCGCTCACCCGCAACCCGCTCGCCGAGCCGCGCATCCTCGGCATCAGCGCCGGCGCGTCATTCGGCGTGGTGCTCGCCATCTCCGTCTTCGGCATCGGCACGCTCGCCGGGTACGTCTGGTTCGGCATCGCCGGCGCGCTCGCCGCCGGCCTGCTGGTCTTCGCCATCGCCAGCCGGGCCCGCGAGGGCGCGAGCCCGGTCACCCTCGCGCTGGTCGGCGCGGCGCTCGACGCCAGCCTCGCCTCCGGGGTGTACGCGCTGCTCAGCATCGACGCCCGCACGTTCGAGGAGTACCGCTTCTGGGTGGTGGGCGGACTGGCCGGCCGGGATCTCGGCGTCACCGCCCAGGTGGTGCCGTTCGTCCTCGCCGGGCTGCTGCTCGCCGCCCTGGTGGCCCGGGGCCTGGACGCGCTCGCCCTCGGCGACGACGTGGCCCGCGGCCTGGGCCACCGCATCGGCCTGGTCCGCCTCGGCGGTGGAATCGCCGCCGTACTGCTCACCGGTGCCGCGGTGGCCGCCGCCGGCCCGGTCGCCTTCGTCGGGCTGGCCGTGCCGCACCTCGCCCGCGCCCTGGTCGGCGCGGACCACCGCTGGACCCTCGCCGTCTCCGCCCTGCTCGGGCCCGCGCTGCTGCTCGGCGCCGACGTGGTCGGCCGACTCGTCGCCCCGCCCGGCGAGATCCCGGCCGGGATCGTCACCGCCCTGGTCGGCGCGCCGCTGCTCGCCGTGCTGGTCCGCCGCGCCCGGGTGGTGACCGCGTGACCCGCGTCGGGCTGTCGGTCTCCATGCCCGCCGACTCGACCGCTGGCGGCACGTCCCGGCTGCCCGGGCGGTCGCTGCTGCGGATCGGTCCGGTCAGCCTGCTGATCCGCCGCCGCGCGACGCTGGTGGCCGCCGTACTGACCGTGCTGCTCCTGCTGGCCGTCGTGCTCAGCCTGTCGCTGGGCACCCCGTACGTCGCCCCGGCCGACGTGCTGCGGGCGCTCTCCGGCGCGGGCACCCCGTACGACCTCGTGGTCTTTGATCTTCGCTTGCCCCGGATCGTGCTGGCGGCGGTGGCCGGCGCGGCCTTCGGCGTGGCCGGCACGCTGATCCAGAGCGTGGCCCGTAACCCGCTCGCCAGCCCGGACGTCATCGGCATCACCCAGGGCGCCGGCCTCGCCGCGACCGTGGCGTTGACCAGCGGCGCGGCGGCGGTGCTGGTGGCACCCAGCGCGCTGGTCGGCGGCCTGCTGGCGGCGCTGCTGCTGTTCGCCCTCGGCGCGCGGCACGGTCTGGCCGCACAACGGTTCGTGCTCGCCGGGGTGGCGGTCGCGTTCGCCTTCCGGGCGCTGACCGAGGTGGTCATGCTCACCGCCGATCCGATCGACGGCCTGCGGGCGCAGATCTGGCTGATCGGCACCCTCGCCGGCAAGGGCTGGACCGAGGCCGCCTGGATCGCCGGCACCCTCGCGGTGCTGCTGCCCGTGCTCGCCTGGGCCGGCTGGGCGCTGAACAGCACCGCCCTCGACGACGACACCGCCCGGGGCGTCGGGCTACGCCCGGTGGCCCGCCGGATCGGGCTCGCCGGCACCGGCGTGCTCGTCGCCGCGATGGTCACCGCGCAGGTCGGGGCCGTCGACTTCGTGGCGCTTGTCGCACCGCAACTCGCCCGGCGGCTGGTCCGCGCCGAACGCCCCCCGCTGGTCTGCGCCGCACTGCTCGGCGCGCTGCTGCTGGTCCTCGCCGACCTGGCCGGCCGCCGACTGTTCGCGCCCACCCAACTGCCGGCGGGCGTGCTGACCGCCGCGATCGGCGGCCCGTACCTGATCTTCCTGTTGCTTCGTGGACGGCGGCGGTCGTCGTGACGCCTGCAAGGAGTCGAGTGATGCTCTCCACCCGCGACCTGGTCGTCGGCTACGACGAGCGGACCGTGCTCGACGGTCTCACCCTGGACCTGCCCACCGACGCGTTCACCGTGATCGTCGGCCCCAACGCGTGCGGCAAGTCCACCCTGCTGCGCACGATGGCCCGGCTGCTCACCCCGCGCCAGGGCACCGTCCTGCTGGACGGCACCGCCATCCGTGACCTGCCCACCCGCGACGTGGCCCGCCGGCTCGGCGTGCTGCCGCAGAGCCCGCTGGTGCCCGAGGGCGTCACCGTGGCCGACCTGGTCGGCCGCGGCCGACAGCCGTACCAGCGGTGGTGGCGGCAGTGGTCCTCGTCCGACGCCGCGGCGGTCGACGAGGCGATGCGGCTGGCCGACGTCGCCGACCTGGCCGACCGGCCGGTGGACAGCCTCTCCGGTGGTCAGCGGCAACGGGTGTGGATCGCGATGACCCTTGCCCAGGACACCGAGGCGCTGCTGCTGGACGAGCCGACCACCTTCCTCGACCTGGCCCACCAGGTGGAGGTGCTGGACCTGCTGCACCGGCTCCGCGTCGAGCGCGGCCGCACGGTGGTCGCCGTGCTGCACGACCTCAACCAGGCCGCCCGTTACGCCGACCATCTGGTCGCCATGCGCGCCGGCGCGGTGGTCGCCGCCGGCCCACCCCGGGAGATCCTCACCGCCGAGCTGGTCCGGGACGTCTTCGGGCTGGCCTGCGTCGTCGTACCCTGCCCGGTGACCGGCGCTCCCCTGGTGGTGCCCGCACACACCGGCGGCCCGGCCCTCCCCGCCGCCGGTGCTGCTGGCGTGGGCGGCTCGGCTGCCGCTGCCGATCCCGATTCGTCGACGACGTCCGTACCGGACGCCCGATCCGCCGACGGCGACGCGGCCAACCCGCTCGCCGGCACGTACCCCTCGAAAGGACTCTGATGCGTCGTCTCGTCGCCGCTCTCGCCGCGGCCGTCGCCCTCGGGGCCGGCCTCACCGCCTGCGGTGAGAGCGACCCGGTCGCCGGCTCCGCCACCGGGGAGACCCGGGAGATCACCCACGCCATGGGCACCACCAAGGTTCCGGCCGAACCCAAGCGCGTCGTCGTGCTCGACACCGACAAGATCGATACCGCGCTCTCGTTGGGCATCACGCCGGTCGGCGCGGCCACCGCGGGCGAGGCCAAGAGTTGGCCCACGTACTTCGGCGCGGACAAGCTCGCCGGCATCAAGGAGGTCGGCGTGCTCACCGAGCCCGACCTGGAGGCGATCAACGCCCTCAAGCCGGACCTGATCCTCGGCAGCAAGTTCCGCCAGGAGAAGTTCTACGACGAACTGGCCGCCATCGCGCCGACCGTGTTCACCGACAAGGTGGGCATCACCTGGAAGGAGAACTTCCTCCTCGACGGCAAGGCACTCGGCCGCGAGCAGCAGGCCAAGGACCTGCTCGGCGCGTACGAGAAGCGGGCCAAGGACTTCGGCGCGACCCTCGGCGACCCCGCCGCCCGCAAGGTGTCCATCGTCCGGTTCATCCCGGGCAACATCCGGGTGTACGGCCCGGACTCCTTCTCCGGCATCGTCGTCGGCGACACCGGTCTGGGCCGCCCCGAGCGGCAGTTGCTCGCCAACAAGGAGGACAAGCGCTTCGACCTGGTCAGCCCCGAGCGGATCAACGAGGTCGACGCTGACGTCATCTTCGTGACCGCGTACGGCGACAAGGCCGCCGCCGAGCAGGCCAAGGTGGCCGGTGGCACCCTCTGGAAGGGTCTCGGCGCGGTCAAGGGCGGCAAGGCGTACCCGGTCTCCGACGAGGTCTGGATGACCGGCATCGGCGTCGGCGCCGCCAACAAGATCCTCGACGACCTGGCCACGTACATCCCCGCCACCTGACCCCACCTGCCCCGCCGGGTGCCTGAAGATCCGCGCAAGTTCGGGGAAACTGCTGCCTCGCCCGCCAACGAAGCAGCAAGATCCCTGAAGTTGCGCGGATCTTGGCGTTGGAAGGCGGTGGACCTGGGCGTCAGCGGGAGCGGGAGCGCAGGGCGCGACGGAGTTCGTCGAGGAAGCCGTCGAAGTCCTCGCGGAATCGCTTCGCGGTGACGTGCAGCACGATCCAGTCCTCCCCGATCAGGCGGTTGAGGCGGCGTCGGTCGCGGTGGAACTGCTCCGGATCGTCGTGCCACAGTCCGTCGTACTCGACGGCGACCTTCAGGTGTGGCCACGCCAGGTCGAGACGGGCCACGAACCTTCCGTCCCGCTCGACCACGAACTGGGTGACCGGCGTCGGCACCCCGGCGAGCACGATCCGCACGCGAAGTCGGGACTCCGGTGCCGACTCCGCCCCCGCGTCTGCCAGGTCAGCGACCCGCACCATGCGCTTCCAGCCTCGGTCGCCGACCCGCTCTCTGGCCTCTGCCCGCAGCGGTGCGAGCGTCACCAGATGCAGGTGGGCGAGCCGATCCACGATCGCGACGGCCTCCTCCGTCGGCAGCCACTGGGCCAGATCCCAACAGGTACGCGTCGGCGTGGTCACCGGGATGCCGCGCCGTAGCGTGACGTCGGCCCCGTCGATCGCGCCAGCATGGACGACGAATCCAGACACCGGTCCGAAGCGCTGGCCGCTGGGCACGAGGACATCGACTGGCTCGTTGCCGGCGACCGACGTTGCGCAGTAGAGCGCTGCTGCGCTGCGCCCGGCGATCACCACACCCGGGGGTAGCACCAGTTGGGCCGCTGCGGCACAACGAGCGCGGTGGGTGACCTCCAGCCGGGCATCGGCGTAGACGTCGCGAAAGAGCGGCCGCCACGCCGAGCTGCGCAGTTCCGAAGGGGTGAGCAAACCGTCCGCGACGGCGCGGGAACCGCGAAAGACGCGCCCCTGCAACCGTGCCGGACGCCGTGGAGAAGCAGGCATGGAGACACCCTGCCGGCCGGCCACGCCCGCCGACAGCCCCTGTGGATAACCCTCACGCAGGATCAGACGCACCAAGATCCGCGCAACTTCAGTGTTCTTGCTGCTTCCCGATCGCGGGAGGCAGCAGTACCCCTGAAACTGCGCGGATCTTGACGACGACGACGGCGCGACGACGACGGCGCGACGGCGGCGACGGCGGTGGGGGTGGGTTCGGTTAGGCGGCGGTGGACCAGATGGCGCGGAAGGCGGCGGCTTCGCCGGCCAGCCAGCGTTCGATCTGCTCGGGCTTGGCGTCGGTGGGCATGCGGTGGGCCTGACCGCGCCGGACGTCGACCAGGACGGGCTCGGCGTGCGGGAGGACCGCGTCCATGTGGCGGGCCATCAGGTGCAGCGTGGCGAGCACCGATTCCTCGCTGGGTGGCGCCTCGTCGAAGTGCAGCCGGATCGCGTCGGCGTGGCCGTCGGCGTGGCGTACCCCGAAGTGGGGGTTGATCTTCACGGGTAGGTCGCCGAGCATTGCCAGCGCGTCGCGGGTCTGGGCCAGGTCGAGGGTTGCGGGGTCGCCGAGGGAGTGCAGCCACGCCGTGGCACCGGGCACCAGCGCCTGGTAGAGCGGGCGCCAGCGCGGCTTGACGACGTCGACCACCCCGGCCAGGTGGGTGCCGCCGGTGTGGAAGGCGATGTCGGCCTTGAGCGCCTTGACGAACTGGCCGTGCGGGTTGAAGCCGGAGCGGCTGGCGCGCTGCTTACGCAGACCGCCCACGAAGGTCGCCTTGGTGGGGCCGGTGCGGTCGACGTAGCGGGTGAAGCCGAGCAGGGTGGTGTAGGGCGTCAGGGGCGTGGAGGTGGGCGCGGTCACGGGCGTCCTCCCAGTCGTAATCCTGCAGGTCAGGATCTTTATTAGTACATACATTCTAATCGACGGGCCTGACATTGCCCAGCGAAAACGGCTGCCGCCGCCACCCATCGCGCTGCGGCCGCAGGCGCGCGACGCGGACCTCCTGCTCGTCCGGCTCGCCGCCGCCGCGTGAGCCGACATCGATGACAGTCGCACGCGTGAAATGATCAGGACCATGTCGGAGCTGAACAATCAGCGGCATTTCTGGGAGACCGCCGGCGCGGCGAAGACCTTCACTCATCCGATCGACTTCGCATGGCTCTCCCGGCTGCCGTCCACGGCTCGGATCATCGACTACGGCTGCGGCTACGGGCGGATCACCGGGCTGGCGCAGCAACACGGCTTCGCCGATGTCGAAGGCGTCGACACATCCGTCCGCCTCATCGACAGAGCCCGTCAACGTCATCCCACACTCAGCTTCCGAGTGCTAACAGACCCGCCCGCGCTGCCCTATCCGGATGCCAGCGTCGACGCGGTGCTTCTCTTCGCCGTTCTCACGTGTGTTCCGACCGATGTTGGGCAGCAGCAGCTCATCACCGAGCTCACCCGGGTACTCCGACCGGGCGGGCTGCTCTACGTGAGCGACCTGCTCCTGCAGACCGACCAGCGCAACCAGGCTCGATACCGACAGCACGCCGAAACCTACGGAAACTACGGCGTCTTCGAGACGGACGACGGTGCGATCTGCCGGCACCACACTGCCGATCGGCTGCGGAACCTGCTGCTCGACGGCTTCACCATCCACACCACCCGTCAGATCACCGTCGAGACGATGAACGCCAATTCGGCGACTGCGCTGCAGATCCTGGCCGCGAAGACCCGTCCGAGCCGAATCGTCTGAGTCCTGGCCGACGGCCCCGGCGATGGGTGCCGTCCGTGGACGGGGCACCGACGACGCGGCAGAGGGGGCACCCGGTATTCCGGACGCCCCCTTCGTCGCGGCGACCGCTAGAGCTGGCCGACGTCGGTGATCCGGACGACCGCCGCGCCGACCTCGTCCGAGGCGACGAGGTCGATCTCGGCGCTGATGCCCCAGTCGTGGTCGCCGTCCGGGTCGTCGAAGATCTGCCGGACGGTCCACTTCTCCCGGCCCTGTTCGATCATGAGCAGCGCCGGGCCGCGGGCGTCCGGACCCACCCCGATCGAGTCGTACGCCTCGAAGTACGGCGTCAGGGCGTCGGCCCACGCGTCGTAGTCCCAGCCGTCGGCGGCGTCCAGCTCGGCGAGCAGGTCCCAGCGGCGCAGCGCGGCCAACTCCACCCGGCGGAACAGCGCGTTGCGCACCAGCACCCGGAACGCGCGCGCGTTGCGGGTGACGGCCGGCGGCCGGTCGCTCAGCGAGGCGTGCGCCTGGGCCACCTCGGCCACGTCGGACGGGTTGCGCAGCCGCTCCCACTCGTCGATGAGGCTGGAGTCGACCTGGCGGACCAGCTCACCCAGCCACTCGATGAGGTCGATCAGCTCCTCGGTCTTGGCGTCCTCGGGCACGGTCTGGCGCAGCGTCTTGTACGCGTCGGCGAGGTAGCGCAGGACCAGGCCCTCCGACCGGGTCAGTCCGTAGAACTGCACGTACTCGGTGAAGGTCATGGCCCGCTCGTACATGTCGCGGACGACGGCCTTGGGGGAGAGCTGGTGGTCGGCGACCCAGGGGTGACCCTGCCGGTACATCTCGTACGCGGCCTCCAGCAGCTCGGCGAGCGGCTTGGGGTGGGTCACCTCGTCGAGCAGTTCGAGGCGGGCCTCGTACTCGATGCCCTCGGCCTTCATCGCGGCGACCGCCTCGCCGCGTGCCTTGAACTGTTGGGCGGACAGGATCTGGCGGGGGTCGTCGAGGATCGACTCGATCACGCTCAGCACGTCGAGGGCGTACGACGGGGATTCGGCGTCGAGCAGCTCGATGGCGGCCAGGGCGAGCGGGGAGAGGGGCTGGTTGAGGGCGAAGTCGAGCTGGAGGTCGACGGTGAGCCGGACCCGCCGGCCGGTCTCGTCCGGCTCGGGCAGTTCCTCGACGACCCCGCCGGCCCGGAGTGCCCGGTAGATGGCGATGGCCCGGCGGATGTGCCGGCGCTGCGCGGCGGGTTCCTCGTGGTTGTCGGTGAGCAGGTGCCGCATCGCCGCGAACGCGTCACCGGGTCGGCCGATCACGTTGAGCAGCATCGAGTGGCTGACCTGGAAGCTGGAGGTCAGCGGCTCGGGCTCGGCCTCCACGAGGCGGTCGAAGGTGGGTTGGCCCCAGCCGATCGAGCCCTCCGGCGGCTTCTTGCGGACGACCTTGCGGCGCTTCTTCGGGTCGTCGCCGGCCTTTGCCAGGGCCTTCTCGTTGTCGATGACGTGTTCGGGGGCCTGCACGACGACCCGGCCGATGGTGTCGTATCCGGCCCGGCCGGCCCGTCCGGCGATCTGGTGGAACTCGCGGGCCTTGAGCAGGCGGGTACGGACGCCGTCGTACTTGCTGAGGCCGGTGAACAGCACCGTGCGGATCGGGACGTTGATGCCGACGCCGAGCGTGTCGGTGCCGCAGATGACCTTGAGCAGGCCGGCCTGGGCGAGGGTCTCGACCAGGCGGCGGTACTTGGGCAGCATGCCGGCGTGGTGCACGCCGATGCCGTGCCGGACCAGTCGGGACAGCGTCTTGCCGAAGCCGGAGGTGAACCGGAAGCCGCCGATCGCCTGCGCGATCATGTCCTTCTCGGCGCGGGTGCAGACGTTGACGCTCATCAGCGCCTGGGCCCGTTCCAGCGCGGCGGCCTGGGTGAAGTGGACGACGTACACCGGGGCCTGTTTGGTCTCCAGCAGCTCTTCGAGGGTCTCGTGCAGCGGCGTCATCGCGTACGAGAAGATGAGCGGGACCGGCCGCTCGGCCGAGCGCACGACGGCGGTGGGCCGGCCGGTGCGCCGGGTCAGGTCGTCGACGAAACGGGTGGTGTCCCCCAGGGTGGCGGACATCAGGACGAACTGCGCCTGCGGCAGCTCGATGATCGGCACCTGCCAGGCCCAGCCCCGGTCGGGCTCGGCGTAGAAGTGGAACTCGTCCATGATCACCTGGCCGACGTCGGCGCGGTCGCCCTCGCGCAGCGCCAGGTTGGCCAGGATCTCGGCGGTGCAGCAGATGATCGGGGCGTCGGCGTTGACGCTGGCGTCGCCGGTGAGCATGCCGACGTTCTCGGCGCCGAAGACCTCGCAGAGGGCGAAGAACTTCTCCGACACCAGTGCCTTGATGGGCGCGGTGTAGAACGTCGTCCGGTTGTCGGCCAGGGCCGCGAAGTGCGCGGCGATCGCCACCAGGCTCTTACCCGAGCCGGTGGGCGTGTTCATGATCAGGTTGGCGCCGGAGACGATCTCGATGACCGCCTCCTCCTGGTGGGGGTAGAGGTCGAGGCCGCGCTCCTTCGCCCAGCCGGCGAACGCGTCGAAGAGGGTGTCGGGGTCGGCGCTTCTCGGCAGCGCGGCGGTGAGCGTCATAGCGTGTCCCATGGTGCCTGGATCATGCCCTCCGGCGCCAACCGGCTCGCGTTTGCGCGCCGCCGGAAGATCAGTCAGCGCCGCCGGAAGATCAGGTCGGCGACCGGACGGCCCGCCGTGATCGCTCGCCGCTCGAACTTGGTCACCGGGCGGTGCGCCGGACGGGGCGCGAATCCGCCGTACGTGTCGACCAGCTCCGGGTCCGCGTCCAGGGTCTCCCGCATCGCCTCGGCGTACTCGGCCCAGTCGGTGGCGCAGTGCAGCACACCGCCGGGGGTCAGCCGGGAGCGCAGCAGCGCCACGTGCGCCGGCTGAATGATCCGCCGCTTGTGGTGCCGGGCCTTCGGCCACGGGTCGGGGAAGAACACGTGCACGGCGGCCAGGGCGCCCTCCGGCAAGCCGTTGACCAGCTCCAACGCGTCACCCCGGGCTACCCGCACATTGCGCAGGTCAGCGCGGTGCACCAGGTCGAGCAGGTTCGCGATTCCCGGCGTGTGCACCTCGACCGCCAGATAATCTCGGTCCGGGTCGGCGGCGGCCATCGCGGCCGTGCTGTCGCCCATGCCCGAGCCGATCTCCAGCACCACCGGGGCCCGGCGGCCGAAGAGGGCGGCCAGGTCGACCGACGCGCCCGACACGTCCAGGCCGTAGGAGGACCAGAGCCGGTCCAACGCGTCGGTCTGCCGGCTGGTCATCCGCCCCCGACGGGGGTGGAAGGTGCGGATCGTCCGGCCGGTGGGCGGGACGGTGGCGGGGTCAGGCTCGGTGATGGTCACAGCGACCCGAGCGTACGCGAGATCGTCGGCGGATCGGATGTGATGTGCGACCGGGAATGAGAGGATCCGATTGGTACGGCAGGCCGGGCGGTCCGCTGCCCGGCGCGGTCCGACGGCGTCGAGAGGGGGCATCGTGAGAGTGACCCGCGGCGGCGTGCTCCTGTCGGTGGCGACCATGCTCGCCTTCCCCCTGCTGACCGCCGTTCCCGCGCTCGCCGCCCCGGCAACGCTCGCCACGCCGCCGGCTGCCGCTGCCGTCCCCGCCGGGCCGTCCGACCCCCTGTCGACCGCTTCCGACTGGCCGCTCGATCCGCTGTCGGCCGTCGCCGCACCCGCGGGGTCTCTCGACGTCCGGGCGGTTGCCGCGCCTGCGCCGCTCGACGTCCTGCCGGCCGCCGCGCCCGCGCCGCAGCCCGGTGGCGTGCCGGGTGGCGCGCCGCAGCCCGGTCCCGTGGACATCTTCGTCGAGGTGAGCCCCAGCACGGTGCAGCCCGGCTACCTGGTCGGCATCCGGGCCAGTTGCCGGGACAACTCGGTCGGCGCCACCGTCGTCTCGGACGCGTTCGGCGCGGTCGGCGTGCAACCGCAGCACGGCGTGCTCACCGCCGCGCCGATGGTGCGCGAGCGCACCCGTCCCGGCAACTACCGGGTCAAGCTGGAGTGCCGCGACGGGGAGACCGCGTCGACCATGCTGCAGGTGGTCAAGAAGGTCCCGTCCCCGCATCCCAGTCGAGGGCCGGCGACCGGCTTCGGTGGCACCGCCGGCGGTACGGCCGGCAAACTGCTGCTGCCCGGCGGTGCCGCCTTCACGGTCGCCGGGCTTGTCCTCGCCGTGGTGGCGCTGCGCCGGCCCCGACGCGTCGCGAGCCGCTGAGCCCGCCATGGAGATCTTCCGCCCCACGCCGCCGCCGGTTGGCTCCCGCCCGTCCACGGGCTCGCGCCCGCCCGCCGGCGCGTGGCTGCCCGGCGATGCCCACCCACCCGGCGACACCCGCCCACCCGCTGTCGCGCGCCCGTCCGGCGATGCCCGGCAATCCGCTGCTGCCCGGCAGGCCGGCAATTCGCTCCCGTCCGTTGGCGCGAAGCCCTCGCCGCCGTCCCGCGCATCGCGGGTCTCGGCCGAGCGTCCGGCGGTGGCCGGCCGTCCGCCGACCGCCGTCGCTCCGCGCCGCAGCCGGCCGACCGGCCGCAGCCCCTGGCCGGTGCCGCTGGCCGTGGTGCTGGTGCTGGTGGGCGTCTTCGCGACCGGCGCGGGACTGGGCCGCTCGGTCGGCCCGTTCGACCTGGCCCCTACCGGCGGCGACCGTCCGGCCCGCAGCGAGACGGTCGGGCTGTCGGCGAGCCGCCCGGTGCGCCTCAGCGTCCCGGCGATCAAGGTCTCCGCGCCGGTGGCGCCGGTCGGGCAGGCCCGGGACGGGACGATCGCCGTACCGCCGCTGGAGAAGCAGAACGAGACCGGCTGGTACGACCGGGGGCCGACACCGGGTGAGCCGGGTCCCGCCGTCATCGTCGGGCACGTGGACACCAAGAGTGGCCCGTCGGTCTTCTACGACCTGGGCAAGCTGAAGCCCGGTGACCTGATCGAGGTCGTCCGGGCGGACCGGTCGACGGTGGTGTTCAAGGTCGACACGGTCGAGCGCTTCCCGAAGGACCAACTCCCCGCCGAGCGCATCTACGGGCACGACGGGCCGGCCGGGCTCCGGCTCATCACCTGCGGTGGCCAGTTCATCGGCGGTCGCACCGGCTACGAGGACAACGTGATCGCGTTCGCCACCCTGCAGTCGTCCCGCAAGCCGTGACCTGCGGTTGATCCACACGAGGTCGCCGACATCGGGGTGTCCCGGTGGCCCGGACACCCCCACGTCGCCGAAACCGAGTCGATCATCCGCTCTATTCGGTTGGCACCTCAGGTTCACCCTTGACGTAGATGCCTTTACCTTGCTTGCCGACCACCAGGCCGCGATCGTGCAGAAGTCCGAAAGCGCGATTCACCGTTGCAGGTGAGACATGCCGGGCGTCGGCGAGCTCCGCAGTGGACGGCAGCTTGTCACCAGGCTTCAGCTCGCCCGAGCGAATCATGCGCTGGATGTCGTCTGCGATCTGGCGGTACTCGGCTTGCTCATACGGCATGACTTAAGTCTAGGCGGTCACGAACCACAAGATCACACATAAGTCAAGCTCTGACTTAGGTCAAAGTCTGACATAAGCTGGACGCGTCAAGGCAGCAACCGAAGGAAGCGGGAATCGTGCCGTATCACGGTAAGCAGCCGCTCGTGACCAGGGCTCAGTCGTACCGGTCGAACGGGGGTCGCGGTGCCGATCGATGAACCGATCTCCAAGGCGACCGAGTTGTTCATCGCTGCCAAGGTCTTGGACGCCCACTGGTCTCGGGCACTTGACCAGCCGTGGCGGGTGGGCGGTTGCCTGGAGTGCCACGGTCGCAACGACTGTCCACAGCTCGACTGGGCGATCGAGTTGACCGCGGAAGTCGCCTCAGTCATGTTTCAGAAGCGGTGACTCGCCGTGCCGGGGTCCGGTCAAGACCGTGCTCGAACCAGGATGTAGTGGCCTCGCGCCGCATGGAGGGGACTACATCCAGGATCGAGCGCGATCAAGGTGCGGGCCCGCCCGCCTTGACGCGCTCAACGCGCCAGAACCGCCCGACCCTGCTCAGGGCTGGGGTACGTGTAAGGCCACCTCGAACTCCAGCAGGGTCGCGCCGCTGGACACCGGCGGGCGGGGCGTCTCGCCGGGGGCGGTGGCGTGGGCGGCCCGGGCCGAGCCCGAAGCCCACGCCTGGTACGCCTCCTCGCTCTCCCACCTCGTGTAGACGAAGTAGCGGGTCTCGCCGGCCACCGGGCGGAGCAGTTCGAAGCCGAGGAAGCCGGGGGAGCCCTCCACCGCGCCCGCCCGCGCCGCGAACCGCTTCTCCAACTCGGGGCCGGCGCCCGGCGGAACCTCGATAGCGTTGATCTTCACGACTGCCATGTGTCCACCCTAGGGCCTGTGCCGGCGGTCAGAACGTCTCGACGGCGGGCACCAGGTCCGCGTCGATGACGATCGGCGCGTGGTCGGAGGGGCCCTTGCCCTTGCGGGCCTCCCGGTCGACGTACGCCGAGCGGACCGCCCGGCTGAACGGCGCGGAGGCGTACACCAGGTCGATCCGCATCCCCTTGTTCTGGTGGAACATTCCGGCGCGGTAGTCCCAGTAGGTGAACGGGTGCGGCCCCTTCATGGGCGTCGGCACCACGTCGTTGAGGCCGAGGTCGCGCAGCGCGGCGAGGGCGGCCCGCTCGGCCGGGGTGACGTGCGTGGAGTGGGTGAACACCGCCGGGTCCCAGACGTCGGCGTCGGTCGGCGCGACGTTGAAGTCACCGCAGACCGCCAGCGGCAGGCCACCGGCCAGCTCGGCCTCCAGCGCGTCGCGCAGCGCCGCGAACCAGGCCAGTTTGTACGCGTAATGCGGGTCGTCGGGTGTGCGCCCGTTGGGGACGTACACCGACCAGACCCGCACCCCGTCGCAGCTGGCGGAGATGGCCCGGGCCTCCGGCTCCGGGAAGCCCGGCTCGCCCGCGAAGCCGACGCGGACGTCGTCGAGCCCGACCCGGGACAGGATCGCGACCCCGTTCCAGCGGCCGTCGCTGTGGCTGGCCACCGTGTAGCCCAGCTCGCCCACCTCGGCCACCGGGAACGCGCCGTCCGGGCACTTCGTCTCCTGCAGGCAGACGACGTCGGGCCCGGTGCCGGCGAGCCACTCCAGCAGCCGGGGGAGCCGGGCCTTCACCGAGTTCACGTTCCAGGTCGCCAGGCGCATACGTCCACCCTGCCGTATCCGAGGCCGCGACGCCGCCTCAGCCAGGTGCCGTGTCGCCGGGTCAGCTCCCGGGAGTGTCGCCCGGCCGGGTCTGTTCGGCCAGGAACCGTTCCAGTTCCGCGCCGAGTTCGTCGGCGGTGGGCAGCGGACCGGCGTCCGGGGCGAGCAGGCTCCGCTCACCGCGACCCCGGGCGAACGCGTCGTACTGCTCCTCCAGGGCCTGGACCAGTGCGGCGGCGTCCTCGGTCTGGACGACCTGCCGGTCGATCTCCACCCGGACCACCTCGGCGGCCGAGCGCAGGCCGTCGCCGGGCAGCAGCAGCCCGGTGCTGCGGGACACGGCGCTCAGCAGCACCTCGGCGGCGGCCGGGTACTCGGTCTGCGCCACGTAGTGCGGCACGTGGGCGGCGAAGCCGAGCGCGTCGCGGCCCTGCTGCCCGAGGCGGAACTCCAGCAGGTGCCCGACGCTGCCGGGCACCTGGACCCGTTGCAGCCACGGCTCGTACCCGCTGATCAGCTCGGGGCGGGTGGCGTGGGCGGTCACCCCGGTCGGCCGGGTGTGCGGCACCGCCATCGGGATCGAGTTGAGCCCGACGGTGAGCCGTACGTCCAGCCGGGCGGCGAGCCCCGCGACGGCGGCGGTGAACCGCTCCCACTGCAGGTCCGGCTCGGGGCCGGTGAGCAGCAGGAACGGCGTCTCGTCGTCGTCGTGCAGCAGGTGTAGTTCCAGCTTCGGCGCGTCGAAGCTCTCCCAGTGGTCCTCGTTGAAGGTCATCACCGGTCGGCGGGAGCGGTAGTCGAAGAGCTGGTCCACGTCGAAGGTGGCGATCGGCCGACCCTCGAGCGAGGTGAGCAGTTGCTCGCGGGCCAGCCGGCTGGCGTTGCCGGCGTCCACGAACCCGGTGAGGGCCTGAATCAGGACCGGCTGCCCGAGGTCGGGCAGATCGTCGGTGAGCTGGTAGAGCTCGTGTGGGTCGAGCACCGGTGCGGACCTCCCTGGAATGTGCCTGTTCGGGCGCCGTCGCGACGGACAGCACCCGGTTCGGGCAACGTACCCGCCATCCTGGTGCATTCCTGCGTCGGGCGATCCGTCGCCCGCCCGGTGGGCACGATCGGACGAACCACCCGATTACGTCGATCGGCCGATGGGCGGTTCGGCCCAAAGGCCGAGTTTGTCGATCATGTCGGGTCGCGCGGACCGATGTCCGTCTCTGTCCGCGTCCGTGGCGGCCTGCGCGGCGGGCCGCTTTCCCGAGGTACGCGAGGTTCGTTCCCCGTCCGGGTCGACCGCCCTCGCTCGTCCACCCCGGGGGCCCGATTGTGTGGCGATGACCACGTGATCACCGTACGTGATCGGGGTTTTGACCTGCCTAGCCTCGGCTGATGCGTGACGACGGCACCCTCGACGACCCGTACGCCCCGAGCAGCCCCACTGCCGAAACGGAGGAAGGCACCTCAGCCGAACGGACAACCGCCGCGAGTCGGCTTCGGGCGTACGCCCGCGACCTGAGCGGTCGACGCCGCGCCCAGGTGGCGCTCGCCACCGGCGTGGTCTGCTGCCTCGGACTGGCCGCCGCCGCGCAGGTCCGGGACCAGGACGCCGGCGCGCAGTCGCGGCAGAAGACCGCCGGCGTGGAACTGGCCGAGCGTGCCGAGCAGCAGGCGGCGTCCCGCGGGCTCGACCGCACGGCAGCCCCGTCCGCCACCCCGTCGTCGTCCGCGACCCCCGCCGACCCGGACGCCACCCCCCGTGCGCGCACGGTCGTCCCGGCCAAGCCGACCCGCCCGGCGCCGGTCGCCGGCCTGGACCGGGCCCAGATGCGGAACGCCGAGGCGATCGTCCGGACCGGCCGCACCATGGGCGTCCCGCGCCGTGGCCTGGTCATCGCGGTGGCGACCGCCATGCAGGAGAGCAACCTCTACAACGTGGCCAGCGGCGTCCTGCCGGAGTCGCAGGACTACCCGCACCAGGGCGTCGGCTGGGATCACGACTCGGTCGGGCTGTTCCAGCAGCGGTCCAGCAGCGGCTGGGGTCCGGTGGGCCGGTTGATGGACCCGGAATTCGCGACCCGACAGTTCCTCACGGCGCTCGAACAGGTGCCCGGCTGGCAGCAGATGCGGCTCACCGACGCCGCGCAGGCGGTGCAGGTCTCCGCGTACCCGGAGCACTACCAGCAGCACGAATGGCGGGCCACCCGGGTCGTCGACGCCATCCTGCCGGCCGGGCGGTAGCCTACCGACCACTATGGACGGTGAGGGTTGAGCCTGTCGCGTCCCGGGTACATCCGTTGCGGGTTCGGGGTACACATGACTGAGGGATCACCGACAGGAGGACGTTATGTCTCTGATGCAGCGGATCAGCACCTTCCTGAGATCGCCAAAGGGTCAGCAACTGGTGGACCGGGGTCGGCGCGAGCTGGCCAAGCCGGAGAACCAGCAGAAGCTCAAGGGGTTGGCCACCCGCCTGTCGAACCGCCGTCGCTGACCGCCCCACCGGCCGTCCTGCCCGTACCCACCCCTGGGGAGACCCGGTGACCGACACCCCGCCCGCCGGCGGTCAATCCGCCGCGCCCACCCCCGAGTCGTCCGCCGGCCTGCCGGCCGCGCCGGCGGCCACGCCCGAAGGTCCGCCGGCCCGGCTGTGGGACCGGATGCGTGACGATCCGCAGTACGCCCCGGAGCACCTCGCCCTGGAGGCGGTGCGTCGACTCGGGCCGGAGGCCGCGCAGTGGGCCGCCCGGGCCCGCACCGAGCACCCCGGCGTCTCCTCCGAGGTCCTGGCCGACCAGGCGGTCCGCAAGTTCGTCAACCTGGCCCGGCTGTCCGGGGCGGTCTCCGGCGCGGCCGGGCTGCCCGGCGCGGTCCTCGACGTCGGCGTGCTGGCCTGGACCCAGGCGCGGATGGTCCTGCACATCGCGGCCGCCTACGACGTCGACCCGCTGCACAGCGACCGGGCCACCGATCTGCTCGTGCTCCAGCGGGTGCACAAGGTCGCCGAGAGCGCTCGTCTGGCGCTCGGGGTGGCCGCCGGCCGGGAACGCGCCGACGCGCTCTTCGGCCTGGGCGGTCAGCGTCCGCTGGGCCGGGTCATGGTGCAGCTCGGCGTCCGGCTCGCCCAGATGGCCGGCGTACGGGCGGCCAAACGACTCGTCGCCAAGATCGTCCCGGGGGCGTCGATCGTGCTCGGCACCTGGGCCAACTCGTCCGCCACCAAGGACCTGGCCGTGCGCTCCCGCGCGCTCTACGGTCGCCGGGGCACCGCCGTTCCGGAGCCCCGCCACCCCTGATCCTTCCCCGGTGGGGTGGACTCAGTCGGCCAGCCCGGACGCGCGCCAGGTCACCTCGGCCAGCCGGTCCTGGCCGCTGGCGTTGGGGTGGAACCAGTCCAGCGGGTTGAGCAGGTCCAGGGTGAAGCGGACCCGGTGCGCCGCGCCGCCGTCGTGCCGGCAGCGCGAGCCGTACGCCCGGCAGGCCGCCACCAACTGCACGTTGTACGCGTCGATCCGCTCCCGGACGGCGGCCCGGCGGGACTTGTCGGCGGGCGCGTTCGACGTCGCGTTGGCCAGCAGCGCCGGGCAGATGCCCCGCTTCCACGCGCGCGTCGCCCGCCCGTCGGTGTGCCCGACCTCCCAGAGCCGGTACAGGTCGGGGATGCTCACCATCAGCACCCGGGCCTTCGGTCGGCCGGTGCGCAGCGTCCGCAGCCCGCGGTCGACGTCGGCGCGGAACGTGGTCACCGGGGTCATCGCGTCCACGCCGCCCCGGCAGATGTCGTTGGCCCCGATCAGCACGGTGACGTAGTCGGCGCGGTCGCGTACGGCTGCGTGGGCCTGGCCTTCGAGGGCGTCGGCGCGGGCGCCGGGGCGCGCGTGGTTGTACGCCCGGCCGCGGATCGCGGAATCCTGGTCGAGCAGCCGCCGGTAGTGGCTGTCCACCCGCAGGCCGTCCCCGGTGGACCAGGAGTTGCGCTCGCAGGAGGTGAGGACCAGACACGAGGCGAAGCCGGTGCTGATCGAGTCGCCGAGGGCGGCGATGCCGCCGGGGCCGCCGGACGACGGCGTGCTCTTCGTGGGGCGCGGTGCCGCCGACGTGCCACCCTCGCAGGCCAGCGCCACCAGCGCGGCGAGGCAGGCCAGGGCGGCGATCCAGCGTCGAGGCATGACATCCCCTGTCTCGCAGCGCAGAGCGACGGCGCGGTAACTCTATGCGCTGGACCGGGTCGGGCGGGAAGTCGCTGTCGGGTATG
The DNA here is from genome assembly GCF_049315225.1 of Micromonospora sp. WMMD729. Classification (NCBI taxonomy): domain Bacteria; kingdom Bacillati; phylum Actinomycetota; class Actinomycetes; order Micromonosporales; family Micromonosporaceae; genus Micromonospora; species Micromonospora sp. WMMD729. The sequence goes on from NZ_CP186059.1 coordinate 2,068,343, forward strand.
CGGCGAAGGTGCCTCGGATCTGCCGTCGGGATGCTATAAGCGCCGTTGCGCGGCGACTCGCCGGCTGCCGGTTAACACCGCCGAACGCGGGTAGATCGTGAGCTATGACGAGGTCGCAGCCCCGGCGCGCCCGTGGCACGGTCGGCCACGCGTACAGCGCCCTCAACCTCCGGCTCACCCTCGCCAGCTTCGGACTGGTGATCATGGTGATCTTCGCGGTGCTGGCGTTCTGGGCCGGGATCGCCTGGCTCGGCGTGCTCTGCGCGATCTTCGCGGTGGTCGCCGTGGTCGATCTGGTCGTGATCCAACGCCGCCGCGCCGCCCGCCGCCGCGAGGAGCCGGGCGTACGACACTCGCTGTTCGAGTGACAGGAGACCGAGATGCCCCACATCGCCACCACCAACCCCGCCACCGGTCAGGTGCTCAAGACCTACGAGGCGATGTCCACCGAACAGATCGACGCCGCCATCGAGCGCACCGATCTCGCGTACCGGCAACTGCGCGGCACCACCGTCGACCAGCGGGCCAGGTGGATGAACGCCGCCGCCGACCTGCTCGACGCCGAGCGGGACGAGATCGCCCGGATCATGACCACGGAGATGGGCAAGACGTACGCCGCCGCCCAGGCCGAGGTGACCAAGTGCGCCACGGCCGCCCGCTTCTACGCCGGCAAGGCCCCGGGGTTCCTCGCCGACGAGCCGGCCGACGCCGCCGCCGTGAAGGCGACCAGGGCGTTCATCCGGTACCAGCCGATCGGCGTGGTGCTCGCCGTGATGCCGTGGAACTTCCCGCTTTGGCAGGTGATGCGCTTCGCCGCCCCGGCGCTGATGGCCGGCAACACCGGCCTGCTCAAGCACGCCTCGAACGTGCCGCAGACCGCGCTGCTGCTGGAGGACGTGTTCCGTCGCGCCGGCTTCCCGGAGGGCGCGTTCACCACTCTGCTGGTCGGCTCGGACGCCGTCGAGCGCATCCTCGCCGATCCCCGGGTACGCGCCGCGACCCTCACCGGCAGCGAGGCGGCCGGGCGGTCCATCGCGCAGATCGCCGGCCGGGAGCTGAAGAAGACGGTGCTGGAGTTGGGCGGCAGCGACCCGTTCGTGGTGATGCCCTCGGCGGACCTGGACCGGGCCGCCGAGGTCGCCACCACCGCCCGCTGCCAGAACAACGGCCAGTCCTGCATCGCCGCCAAGCGGTTCATCGTGCACACCGACGTCTTCGACGCGTTCGCCGAGAAGTTCGCCGCGAACATGGCCGCGCTGCGCGTCGGCGACCCGATGGACGCGGACACCGACGTGGGCCCGCTGGCCAGTGAACACGGCCGCGACGAGGTGCACGCCCAGGTCCGCGACGCGGTGGACAACGGCGCGACGGTGCTGTGCGGCGGTGAGCTGCCCGGCGGCGAGGGGTGGTTCTACCCGCCGACCGTCGTCACCGACCTGACCCCGCAGATGCGGATGTGGTCCGAGGAGGTGTTCGGGCCGGTCGCCGGCCTGTACCGGGTGTCGTCCTACGACGAGGCCATCGAGGTGGCCAACGGCACCAGCTTCGGGCTCGGGTCGAACGCCTGGACCCGGGACACGGACGAGCAGGAGCGCTTCGCCACCGACCTGGACGCCGGCAACGTCTTCGTCAACGGCATGACCACCTCGTACCCGGAGCTGCCCTTCGGCGGCGTGAAGAACTCCGGCTACGGGCGGGAGCTGTCCGAGCTGGGCATGCGGGAGTTCTGCAACACCAAGACGGTGTGGGTGGGCGAGGGGGCGGCGTCGGCCGGCGCCGGCGCGCACGCCGAATAGCACGCATCACCGGACGTCGTCGTGGGTAGGAGGTGCGCCCATGACGACGTTCGGGTTCCACGCCTCCCACGAGCAGATCAACCCCCGCGCCCTGCTGGAAGCGGTGATGCACGCCGAGCGGGCCGGCTTCGACGCCGCCATGTGCTCCGACCACTTCTCCCCGTGGAGCGCCCGGCAGGGCGAATCCGGCTTCGCCTGGTCCTGGCTGGGCGCCGCCCTCCAGGCCACCGGCCTGCCGTTCGGCGTCGTCAACGCACCCGGCCAGCGGTACCACCCGGCGATCATCGCGCAGGCGATCGGCACCCTCGGCGCGATGTACCCGGGCCGGTTCTGGGCCGCTCTGGGCACCGGCGAGGCCAGCAACGAGCACATCACCGGCGACGCATGGCCGCGCAAGGACGTCCGCTCCGCCCGGTTGCGCGAGTGCGTCGACATCATCCGGGCGCTGCTGGCCGGCGAGGAGGTCAGCCACGACGGTCTGGTCCGCGTGGACCGGGCCCGGCTGTGGACCCGCCCCGAGGAGCCGCCCGCTCTGGTCGGGGCCGCCGTCAGCGTCGCCACCGCCCGCTGGTGCGCCGACTGGGCGGACGGCCTGATCACCGTGAACGCGCCGGTGGAGCACCTGCGCGCGATGATCGACGCGTACCGGGACGCCGGTGGCCGGGGGCCGCTGCACCTTCAGGTGCACGTCTCCTGGGCGCCCGAGCAGGCGCAGGCCGAGGCGATCGCGCACGACCAGTGGCGCAGCAACGTCTTCGCCCCGCCGGTCTGCTGGGACCTGGAGACCGTGGAGCACTTCGACGTGGTCTCGGCCGACGTGCCGGCCGAGCGGGTCGCCCAGGTGGTGAACGTCTCGGCCGACCTGGGCCGGCACGTCGGCTGGTTGGAGGAGTACCTGGCGCTCGGCTTCGACCAGATCGCCCTGCACCACGTCGGGCAGGAGCAGCGCGGGTTCATCGACACGTTCGGCGCCGAGGTGCTGCCGAAGCTACGCCCGGGCGGCTGATCGGGCGGCGACGGGGCGACCCCTAGGCTCGTACCCCATGGAAAGCCTGTTTCCGGTCGTCGTCTTCCTGGCGATCGCCACCCTGGGCGCGGCGTTGGCCCGCCGCCTCGGCCTGCTCGCGCCGATCGTGCTCGTCGTACTCGGATTGGCGTTGTCCTTCGTGCCGGGCTTCCCGCAGATCCATCTCGAGCCGGAGTTGGTGCTGATCGGCATCCTGCCGCCGTTGCTGTACGTCGCGGCGCTGGAGACGTCGGTGCCGGCGTTCAAGAACAACATCCGGCCGATCCTGCTGCTCGCCGTGGGTCTGGTGCTGTTCACCGCGTTCGCGGTGGGCGTCGTGCTGCACCTGCTGCTGCCGCAGGTCCCGTTCGCGGTCTGCCTGGCCCTCGGCGCGGTGGTCGCGCCGCCGGATGCGGTGGCGGCCACCGCCGTCGCCCGCCGCGTCGGGCTGCCCCGCCGGGTGGTGACCATCCTGGAGGGGGAGAGCCTGGTCAACGACGCCACCGCGCTGGTGCTGCTGCGGGTCGCGACCATGGCCTCCATCGGCACGGCCGTCGGCACCGACAAGATCGCGCTCGAGGTGTTGCGGTCCACCGGTGGCGGCATCCTGATCGGCGCCCTCGGCGCGGTGGTCTTCGGCTTCCTGCACCGGCGGATCAGCGATCCGCTGCTGGACAACGCGCTGTCGTTGATCATCCCGTTCGCGGTGGTGTTCACCGCCGAGCACCTGCACGCCTCCGGCGTGGTCGCCGTGGTCGTCACCGGGTTGGCCCTCGGGCACAAGCTGCCGCTGCTGCTGTCGGCGGCGTCCCGGTTGCAGGTCGGTGCGTTCTGGCGGCTCGTGCGGTTCCTCCTCGAAGGGCTGGTCTTCCTCCTGGTCGGGCTGCAACTGCGCGAGGTGCTGGGGGACCTGCACGAGCCGGCCGGCTCCCTCGTCCTGATCACGTTCGCGGTGCTGGCCACCGTCTTCCTGACCCGCTTCGTCTGGCTCTTCCCGGCCACCTACCTGGCCCGGTTGGTCCCCCGGATCCGCCGGCGGGACGCCGCCCCGTCCCCGAAGTTCCCGATCATCATCGGCTGGGCGGGGATGCGCGGCGTGGTGACGCTCGCCGCCGCCCTCGCCCTGCCGTTGACGCTGGCCGAGGACGAGCCGTACCCGCGGGCCCTGTTCATCTGGCTGGCCTTCGCGGTGATCGTGGTCACCCTGGTCGGCCAGGGGGCCACCCTCCCGCTGGTCGCCCGCCGTCTGAAACTGCCCCAGGACGACCCGGTGCAGGACGCGTTGTCCGCCGCGGGCGTGCAGCAGCAGGCCAGCAGGGCAGCGCGGGACCGCCTGGAGGAACTGGCCGACAGCGCGCCCGCGCCCGTGGTGGACCGGCTGCGTCGGGTGCAGGAGGACCGCACCAACATGGCCTGGGAACGGCTCGGCGGCGACGAGCGGGAAACCCCCTCGCAGGCGTACGGTCGGCTGCGACAAGAGATGATCGACGCCGAGCGCGACGTCTTCCGGGCGGCCCGGGACTCCGGTCGTATCCCTGAGGAGGTACTGGTGCGGGCCTATCGTGACCTGGACCTGGAAGAGTCGCTGCTGCGGCAGGAGGTGGAACAGTGAGCTGTCAGCACCTGACCGAGGCCGGCACCGCCGAGCCCCGTACCCCCGACGAGTGCGCCGACTGCGTCGCCATCGGCAACACCTACTGGGTGCACCTGCGTACCTGCCTGAGCTGTGGGCAGGTCGGCTGCTGCGACTCGTCGCCGAACCAGCACGCGAGCAAGCACTTCGCCTCGACGGGTCACCCGGTGATCCGCTCGGCGCAGCCGGGCGAGGCGTGGCGCTGGTGCTACGTCGACGAGGAGATCGGCTGACGCTCAGTCGAGCCGGCGCACGAGCAACTGCCCCGGCCACGGCGCACGCCCCGGCCGAACCACGGTGAACGGTTCGGTCGGGGTGAAGCCGCAACCCTCGTAGAACCGGACCAGGGCCCGGTCGTCGCCCCCCGTAGCAGTCCACCCGCAACAGCCCCAGCCCGCGTGCCCGGGCCAGTTCGGCGGCGTGCTCCAACAGGCGGGCCCCGATCCCCAGCCCGGCGTACGCCCGATCGGTGACCAGCAGCCGGACGTACAGCTCCGGCTCGGCGGCCGGGGGAACGTGTTCGGTGGCGGCACCCACCACCAGCGCGCCGACCGGTCGGTCGCCCCCCATCGCCAGGTACAGGTCGCCACTCGCGGCCCACTCCTTCGCGCGGGCGATCTGGCCGGGATCGGTGGACGGCGCCCGGGTGCCCCACTGCCCGGTCCGGCCGCGCGCGACCAGCCAGGCGGTGGCGACGTCGAGCAGCCGCAGCACGGCCGGCGCGTCGTCGGGACCGCCGGGGCGGACGCTGATGCTCGACTGTTCGCTCATGCCCGGCATCCTGCTACACCCGACGGGTGCCAGCGACCGCCGTGGTGGCGACGTTAGGCAGGCTGGAAAAACCTCGGCGGTCCCGAACGACGCGAGGTGAGTCACACCACCGCGCCGAGGGCCCTGGCTTGTCGCAGCCGGCGGGCTCGGAGCCCGTCACGTTCGTCGGTGGTAGGTGTTGCGGCGGGGGAGTTGCTCCGGATCGAGCCAGGCGGGTGGGACGAACTCCGGGTGGTCGTCGCCGCCGAGCCGGACCGTCCACTCGCCCTGGTGGAGGTGCCGGTGGTGGTGGCCGCAGAGGAGCACGGCGTTCGTCAGGCTGGTGTGGCCGCCGTCGGCCCAGTGGCGGATGTGGTGGGCGTCGCACCAGCGGGGTGGTCGGTCGCAGCCGGGGAAGGCGCAGCCTCGGTCGCGGAGCACCAGCGCGCGGCGCAGAGGCCCGGTGACGAGTCGGCGTTGCCGGCCCACGTCGAGGGTCTGACCGCTGCCGCCGATCACGGCGGGCAGGATCGCCGCGTCACAGGCGAGGCGTCGTACCGTCTCCGGGGTGAGCCGTGGCCCGGTGTCGAGGGTGCCGGTATCGAGTTGCCGGGCCAGCACGTCGAAGCTGGTGGTGACGACGACCTGGGCGGGCTCGCCGCCGTGGTCGGGCAACTCGCCGGTGCGCAGGGCGAGTCGGCACAGGTCGGCGAGCGCGTCGTGCCGGCGTTGGCCGGGGCAGCGCGGGTCGTCCGGACCGGACGGTGCGGTCAGCGGGTCGAGGGCGGCGCGCAGCAGACCGGCCGCCTCGGCGTTCAGGTGACCGGAGAGCCGCAGCCGGCCGTCGCGGAGTTCGGAGAGCGTGACATGACGGTCGCGGTCGGCGCGGCGTGCCTCGGCCTCCAGCGCCGCCCGGGCGGCGGCCTCGGCAAGCTCGGGAGCCACGTGGTCGAGGACCCGGGTGCCCAGCCTGCGCAGCAGTCTCGGCTCGAACTGCCCGGCCCACCCGACCAGGACGCCAGCTGCCTTGTCGGCCGCCTCGGCGCCAGCGGCCGCGTGCACCGTCTGGACGGTCTCGCCGATGACCCGCGCCTGCTCGACACTGATGTCACCGTCGGCCAGCGCGGCGCGTACGCCGGGTGCTCCGGCATCGAGCGCTCCGGCGAGATCGACCAGGCCGCGAGCGGCGGAACCGTCGAGCCGTAGCCGGTCACGCAACCAGACCGCCGTCGACGAGGCGCCCTGCGCCCGGGCCGTGCCCCGGCCGTCCAGCTCGCGCACCAGCGCCAGCTGCACGGCCGCCAGGCGTTGCGCGAGCCGGTGCGCGGCGTCGAGGGCCGCGACGAGGTCGTGCTCGGGGAGAGCCCACACCGGCGCGTCGAGGCAGTCGGCGACCGCCGCCTCCGCCTGCGCCAACGCCTCCACCATGGACCAACCTTAGAACAGGTGTACGACAATGTCGGGCCCATGGGCATCGACGTGGCCGCCTATGATCGTCGCTGGTCGCAGCGGGACGGGGGCACGGATGATCAAGGCGGTTTTCTTCGATGTCGGCGGGGTGATTCTCGACGAGTCCCGCGAGTTCGCGGCCTGGGCGGACTGGCTCGGCGTCCCACGGCACACGTTGTCGGCGGTCTTCGGCGCGGTCGTCGCGAGGGGCCTGGACTACCGGGAGACGTTCCGGACCTTCCGGCCCGACTTCGACCTGGAGGTCGAGCTTGCCCGTCGAGCCGCCGCCGGGCAGCCGGAGACGTTCGGCGCGGAGGACCTCTACCCGGACGCGCGTGGATGCCTCAGTGCCCTGCGCGATCAGGGTCTGCTGGTGGGCCTGGCCGGTAATCAGCCGGCCCACGCCGAGGCGACCCTTCGCTCTCTCGACCTCGACGTGGACGTGATCGGCACGTCGCACTCCTGGGGCGTGGCGAAGCCCGCGCCGGCCTTCTTCGACCGGGTCGTGGCCGAGGGCGGCGGCGACCCGTCGTCGATCCTGTACGTCGGCGACCGGCCCGACAACGACGCCCGTCCGGCCCAGGAGGCCGGGATGAAGACCTGCCTGATCCGGCGCTCGCCGTGGGGGCACATCCTCGACCTGCCGGCCGTGGCCGACCGGTGCCTGTTCCGCGTCGACTCGCTGCACGAACTGCCGGACCTGGTCGCCGCGCACAACAGCCGAGCCGACTAGCCGCGCCGCGCACAACAGCCGAGCCGACTAGCCGCGCCGCGCGCAACAGCCGAGCCGACCAGCCGCGCCCGCGACGGCCGAGCCGACCAGCCGCGCCCGCGACGGCCGAGCCGACTAGCCGCGCGCACAACAGCCGAGCCGACCAGCCGCGCCCGCGACGGCCGAGCCGACTAGCCGCGCGCACAACGGCCGAGCCGATCAGCCGCGCGCACGACAACCGAGCCGACCAGCCGCGCACCACGGCCGGGCCGCGGTCGTAGGGTTTCGCTGTGACCGTGCGGAGGATGCCAGCTGCGGAGGTTCCGGTCTCGGTCGAACTGGTGCGCAGTCTGCTCGACCAGCAGCACCCCGATCTGGCGGACCTGCCGGTCGAGATCCTGGCCAACGGCTGGGACAACCTCGTGTGTCGGCTCGGTGCGGAGCTGCTGGTCCGGTTGCCTCGGCGGGCCGTCGCCGCCGAACTCATCGCGCACGAGCAGCGTTGGCTGCCGGAACTGGCCGGCCGCCTGCCGTTGCCGGTGCCGGCACCGGTACGGGTCGGGCAGCCGACGACCGAGTTCCCCTGGTTGTGGAGTGTCGTGCCGTTCTTCCCGGGCCGCATCGTGGCGCAATCCGCGCCCGACGACCCCTGGTCGGCAGCGGCGACGCTCGGCAGCTTCCTGGACGCGCTGCACAGCCCGGCTCCGGCGGACGCGCCGGTCAACCCGTTGCGCGGGATACCACTGCTCGGGCGCGCGCCGGGGGTCCTGGACGGGCTCACGCACATCGACCCGGCCGATCGTGCCGCCGCGCTGCGGATCTGGGAGGTGGCCGTCGCCGCACCCGTATGGGACGGTCCGCCGCTGTGGCTGCACGGGGACCTGCATCCCGCCAACATCCTGGTCGACCGGGGCCGGATCAGCGCGGTGATCGACTTCGGCGACCTCACCTCGGGTGATCCCGCGACTGATCTGTCCGTGGCCTGGCTGCTGTTTCCGGCCGAGCAGCGTGCTGCCCTCCGGCAGGCGTACGGCCGCGCGGACGACGCGACCTGGGAGCGGGCACGCGGGTGGGCGCTCGCCCTGTCCCTGGTGTTCCTGACGCACTCGGCGGACAACCCGCTGATGCGCGACATCGGCGAGCGCGCCTTCCGCCGGGTGCTGGACTCGTTGAACTGCTGACGGGTGGTCCTGGTGGCCGCCCCCGGGGGAAGGGCGGCCACCAGGGGTCGCGGTCAGGACAGCGCGCAGGCGTTCCCGTTGACGGTGACCAGCCCCGGGTTGGGGTTGGCGCCGCCGTTGGTCGTCGCGTTGAAGCCGAACGTCACCGTGCCGCCGGGGGCGATCTTGGCGTTGTACGACTCGTTCTTCGCGGTGACCGTCGCGCCGGACTGGGTGACCTTCGCCAGCCACGCCTCGCGGACACGCTGGTCGCCGGTGAACGCGAAGCGGGTGGTCCAGCCGTTGACGGCGGTCGAGCCGGTGTTGCGGATGGTCAACTGGGCGGTGAACCCGGTGTTGCCCTGCCAGGCGCCGTAGTTGGCGTAGTTCACCGAGCAGGTGACGGCCGGTACCGCACCGGCGTCACCCTGGTCGGCCAGGAAGGAGGAGATCCAGGCCAGCGCCGAGTTCCAGTTGATCGCCACCTCGTTGGTGGAGTACGAGTTGATGTCGTCGACGTAGCAGAACATCGGCTCGCAGCCGGCGAGCAACTGCGCCACGAACGGGTCCTGAAGGGCCGCGTTCGCGCCACCGGCGAGGGAGCCGGCCGGCGGGCGGGGCAGGTTGGCGTCGAGCTGGTGACCGAAGATCCGGCTGTGCTGGTTCTGCGCGGCGTGCTCGCCCCAGCCGGTGACGTAGGAGATGTTCAGGGCGTTGCGGCCCAGGATGTAGTCCATCGCCTGCACGGCGCCGTCGCGGTAACGGGCGTCGCGGGTCAGGTCGAAGGCGGTGGCCAGGACGACCGCGTTGTTGATGATGCTGCTGTTGGCGCCCCAGAAGTAGCTGTCCGCGTCCCCGGGCATCGGCAGCCCGTACGCCTGGCGGTTCAGCTCGGCGAGGTACGCGTCGGCGGCGGCGGTGACCGAGGCCCGGACCCGGGTCAGGTCGGCGGCGGGCAGCCCGTTCGGCACGGTGGCCAGGTCGAGGCGGCCCAGCGCGGCGACGCTCTGCCAGCCGAAGCCGCGCGGCTCGAACACGTTGCCGGTGTGGTGCGGCGACGCGGTCAGGTCGGTCAGGTAGGTCTGCGCCCCGGTGGTCAGGTACAGCTCGACCGCCGCCCAGTAGAACTCGTCGGTGACGTTCGAGTCGTCGTACGCGCCGCCGCCGGTGCCGTCGGTCGGGCTGGCGTACACCGCGGGGTGTGCCTTGGCCGCGGCGTAGGCCGTCTTCGCGGCGGTGCCGCAGCGGGCCGCGAACGCCGCGTCGTACGGGGCGAAGAGCCGCGCGCACTGGGCGGCGGTCGCGGCCATGTTGAGGGTGGCCGCGGTCGACGGCGCGTGCAGCTCGCGCGGCTGCGGGTCGTCCTGCGGGGCGAGCGGCAGGCCGGTCCAGTTCTTGTCGTGGATCTTGTGGTGGACCATGCCGGCGAGCGGCTTTCCGGCCGGCACCTGCATGCGCAGCAGGAACTCCAGCTCCCAGCGGGCCTCGTCCAGGATGTCCGGGACGCCGTTGCCGCGCTCGGGCACCCGCAGCGTGCTGTCGGCCAGCCCGGCGCCGCCGTTGGCGGTGGCCGCCGTCTTGGTCCGCTCGAAGGTGTTCAGCAGCTGGTAGGTGGCGATGCCGCCGTTGACCACGTACTTGCCGTGGTCGCCGGCGTCGTACCAGCCGCCGCGCACGTCGAGCGAGTAGTCGCAGACGCCCGGCTGGCAGGGCACGCTGGTGTCGCCCTGGTTGGGTGCGACGCCGAGGTGGCCGGCCGGGCGGGCGTACTCGTCGCCGATCAGGTCACCGTCGATGGCGATGCCGCTGCGCTGGGCGTAGAAGAACTGCAGCGAGTCGGAGCGCAGTTGCTTGTAGAGGGTGCCGGAGATGTCGAACGGGTGGCTGGTCTCGCCGTCCACGGTGAGCGTCAGCCCCGCGCCCGGGGTGCGGTAGCTGGAGAAGTCAACGGTCTGCACGTTCTGCCCGGAGGCGGCGTCCACCCCACGCGCGGTGGTGGTGCCGCTGGCCAGGACCGCGCCCGCGGCCGAGCGGAGCTGCCAGGGCAGCGGCGTGGTCGCCTCGGTGACCACGGTGGCGTTCTTCGGCCCGCCCGGCAGGTAGCCGACCTGGTTGACGCGGACCCGGGGCCCGGTGTCCGGCTCGTACGGCGCGGGGGGCTCGCCGCCGCGCAGCGACACGTCGTCGAGGCAGATGGTCTGCGCCTGTGCGCTGCCACCGACCTGGAAGATGAGCTGGGCGTTCTGGTTGTCGTCCGGGACGGTGAAGGTCGACTCGACGCGCTGGACGGTGCCGGTGGCGGCGGCGTCCACGGCCGCGTACGTGGTGTACGGGGCGCTGCCGAGCTGGAGCACGGCCTTCACGGCGGTGCCGGGCGTGGCGGTGATGTCGAAGCCGAGCGTGTACTCGGCCCCGGCGATCAGCGGCACGCCGTCCTGGCCGATGCCGGCGTCCCACGGGTTGGCGAGTCCACCGGGGACGGCGGCGCAGAGCCGGCCGTCGGTGACCCCGAGGGAGTCGGTGCCGTAGGAGAACCACGGGCTCACGCCCGCGCTGAAGTCGCCGTTGTCGATCTGCTCGGGGGCGTCCGGGGGCGGGTCGGCGTAGGCCGCGCCGGCACCCGCGCCGGTGAGGGCCAGGGCGGTCGCCGCAGCCAGGAGGAGGCGACGTTTGGATGGCGTCACGGGGTAGTCCTTCCGGGACGGGAGGTGAGGCAGGTGGCGGTGTCGACCTGGGAGCGCTCCCAGGTCGAAGCTCGATGTTTCCAGTGGTGGTTCGTCCTGTCAATTGATCCGACTGGATGGGATCTGCCGTCCGACGAGGGCACGGAGCCCGCCGTGGCACGGAACGCGAGACGTGAGATTGGCCGCGCCACGCGCCGTCGTCCTGATCTCCTAGAGACAACTGCGCCCTTCGCCTGGCAGGCTGCCTCCCATGACCCTGAAGCTGCGTTCCGTGGGAACGAGCGACCGTGGGCTGATCCGCAGCGGAAACCAGGACGCCCTGCACGCCGGCACCTGGCTCGTCGCCGTGGCCGACGGCATGGGCGGAATGGCCGCCGGTGACCTCGCCAGCTCGCTCACCATCGACGCGGTCGCGCCGCTGGACGTGGAGACACCCGAGGATGCCCTGGTGGCCGCCCTCCAGGACGGCATCGCGCTGGCCACCGCCCGCATCCGGCAGGCGGTCGTCGACGATCCCGAGCGCCAGGGCATGGGCACCACGTTGACCGCGCTGCTCTTCGCCCGTACCGGTAGCTGCCTGGCCCTCGCCCACGTCGGTGACTCGCGGGCCTACCTGTTCCGCGAGGCCGTGCTCAAGCAGATCACCCGCGACGACACCTTCGTGCAGATGCTCGTCGACCAGGGCGTGATCACCCCGGACCAGGCGAGCAGCCACCCGCGCCGGGCCGTCGTCACCCAGGCGTTGCAGGGGGACGAGGTCTCCCCGTCGTACGCGACGATGGTGCCCCGGGCCGGCGACCGGTGGCTGCTGTGCAGCGACGGCCTCTCCAACGTCGTCCGTCCGGACACCCTGGCCGAGGTGCTCGCCGCCTACCCCGACCGGTCCGCCTGCGCCGGCAAGCTGATCGACCTGGCGCTGCACGCGGGCGCTCCGGACAACGTCACCGTCGTGGTGGCCGACGTCGTCGAGGAGTAGGCCCTCCTCAGCGACGGCGCGGCGCGGCCCGCCGGGTGGGCGTGGCGGTGTCCGGGTCCTCGGGCCACGGATGGCGTGGATAGCGACCCCGCAGTTCGGCGCGGACCTGGGGATAGCCGGTCCGCCAGAACGACGCGAGGTCCGCGGTGACCGCCACCGGCCGGCCGGCGGGGGAGAGCAGGTGCAGCAGCACCGGCACCCGACCACCGGCGATGCGCGGGGCCGTCGCCCAGCCGAACGTCTCCTGGAGCTTGACCGCGAGCACCGGCGCGGCCGGGTCGGCGTAGTCCACCCGGACGCGGGAGCCGCTGGGGACCTCGATCCGCTCGGGCGCCAACTCGTCCAGGTGCGCGGCCTGCGCCCAGGGCAGCAGCCGGCGCAGCGCCGAGGTCACGTCGACCCGGTTCAGGTCGGCACGCCGCCGGGCGGCGGCCAGCTCCGGCCCCAGCCACGTCGGCAGGGCGGCGAGCAGCGCCTCGTCGTCGACGTCCGGCCACGCGGCGTCGAGGTGCAGCCGGCAGAACGCCATCCGCTCGCGCAGCCCACGCGCCGCCGGGGTCCACGGCAGCAGACCCAACCCCTCCTGACGCAGGCCGGTGAGCAGCGCCGCCGCGACCTCCGCCCGGTCCGGGCGGTCCAGTCGCCGCGCCACCAGCTCGATCGCGCCCAGTCGGGTCACCTCCCGGGCCACCACGTCCCCGTCGGACCAGCCCACCTCCCGGAGCGTCGACAGCAGCGGGCCCGCCGCCTCCCGGGCGGTCGCCTCGTCCAGCGGCGTGGCGCGGCGGATCCGCGCCGAGGGCGCGCCGGGGCGACGGTCCGCGACCGCCACCGCGAGCCAGTCGGCACCGGCCAGCTGAGACCCGGCCGCCAGCTCCGCGGCGGTCCCGCCCGTCATGAGGTACGACGTTCCGCCCGGCCGCCGCACCCGGGCCAACCGCTCGGGGTACGCCAGACCGACGACCAGCCCGGCGGCGAGATCGTCGGTCAGCTGGTCGCGGGCAGCGGGCGCGCCGGACCGAGAAGTCGCGCCGGTGCCGGCCGGCGTCGAGGTGCGCGGCAGCGACGAGGTGCCGGCCGGCGTCGAGGTGCCGGCCGGCGTCGAGGTGCGCGGCGCGGCGGCTGTCCGAGCAGGTCCGGGGCCGGCGGCGTTTCCGTCCGAGGCGCTGGCGGGGAGAGCGGCGCGCAGGCGACGTACCTCGGCACGCCAGCGGGCGGTGGCTCCCGCGTCGACTCCGGCGCGCAGGCGACGCCAGCCGGCCACCAGGTCGTCGCCCGGCCCGGCGGCGCTCTCCTCGGCGAGCAGGGCGACCACCTCGGCCGCCCGGTCGGCGCCGACCCGGTCGGCGGCGTCGAGCAGCGCCCTTGCCAGTCGTGGGTGTGCCCCGGCGGAGGCGATGGCCCGCCCCCGCCCGGTGATCCGGCCCGTCCCGTCGATCGCGCCAAGCGTTTCCAGGGTGTCCCGGGCGACCGTCATCGCCGCGGCGGGCGGCGGGTCGGGCAGCGCCAGCCCGACGCCGTCCGGGCTGCCCCAGGCGGCCAGCTCCAACGCGAACCCGGTCAGGTCGGCGGTGGCGATCTCCGGCTCCGGCCGGGCGGGCAGCCGCTCGTGGGTGGCTTCGGACCAGCAGCGGTAGACGTACCCGGGTGCCTCGCGGCCGGCCCGGCCGGCCCGCTGGGTGGCGGCGGCCCGGGAGACCGGCACGGTGACCAGCGCGCCCAGTCCACGGGCCAGGTCGATGCGGGGCACCCGGGACAGCCCGGCGTCGACCACCGTCCGTACGCCCGGCACGGTGAGGCTGGTCTCGGCCAGCGCGGTGGAGAGCACCACGCGCCGCCGGTCGTCGGTCCGGGGCCGCAGGGCCGCGTCCTGCTCGGCCCCGCGCTGACGGCCGTGCAGGGGTAGTAGCGCGACGGTGTCCCGCAGGTCGGCGAGCCGTCCGGCGACCGCCGCGATCTCACCGGCCCCGGGCAGGAAGACCAGTACATCGCCGTCCTGCTCGCGCAGCGCCCGCCGGACGGTGGCGGCCACGTGGTCGAGCAGGGCGCGGTCCACCGGGCCGGCCCCGGGCGGCGCGACGGGCCGGGGCGGCGGCGTCCAGATCCGCTGCACCGGGTGTAGCGCCGACTCGGCACGGACCACCGGGGCCGGGGCGCTCCCGCCGAGCAGCGCGGCGAACCGGTCGGTGTCCGGCGTGGCGGACATGGCGAGGAGCCACAGGTCGGGCCGGAGCGTGGCCCGGGCCTCCACCGAGAAGGCCAGCGCCAGGTCGGCGTCGAGCTGTCGCTCGTGGCACTCGTCGAGCAGTACCGCGCCGGTGCCGGGCAGCTCGGGGTCGTGGTGCAGCCGACGGACCAGCAGGCCGGTGGTCACCACCTCGATCCGGGTGGCGGGGGAGATCCGCCGCTCGCCACGGACCGCGTAGCCGACCCGGTCGCCGACGCGCTCGCCGAGCAGGTCGGCCATCCGCCGGGCCGCGGCGCGCGCCGCCACCCGGCGGGGCTGGGCGATCACCACCCGGCCGTCGACCCGGTCGGCCACCGCCAGCGGCGCGAGGGTGGTCTTGCCGGTGCCCGGCGGCGCGACCAGGACGGCAGCACCGGCCGCGTCGAGCGCGCCGAGCAGCGCCGGCAACGCCGGGCGGACCGGCAGGTCCAGGGTCACGTCGGAGAGCACGGCCCAGTCTCGCACCGGGCCCCGGCAGGCTCGACGTGCCGGCCCGGCCCCGGGCCGCTTCGGTGGTCTGGCTCCTTGCCGCTTGGCCGGTCTGGCCTCGGGCCGCTTCGCCGGCCGGCTCCCGGGCCGCCATGGCGGGTGGGCCGGACGCGAACGGCCGGGCCGCCGCCCCGAAGGGAAGCGACCCGGCCGGTGTTTCACACGATCGAGGACCGGGGCGACGCTGACCCGCCCCCGATCGTGAAGCCCTTAGTAGGTGCCGTCGAGCTGGCCCCGCAGCTTGGTCAGCGCCCGGGCGAGCAGCCGGGACACGTGCATCTGCGAGACGCCGATCTGGTCGGCGATCTGCGACTGGGTCAGGTTGCCGTAGAACCGCAGGGTCAGGATCTTCTGCTCCCGCTCGTCCAGGGTGGCGAGCGCCGGGCCGAGAGCGACCCGCAGCTCGGCCAGCTCGAACTCGTTGTCCTCACCGCCGAGCATGTCGCCCAGCTCGGTGGCCCGGTCACCGTCGCCGGTCGGGGTGGACAGCGACACCGCGTTGTACGCGCGGGCGCCTTCCAGTCCCTCCAGGACCTCTTCCTCGGTGAGCTTGAGGTGGGCGGCGATGTCGGCGACCGTCGGCGAGCGGCCGAGGGTCTGCAGCAGCGAGCTGTTGGCGTCGGAGATGGCCAGGCGCAGCTCCTGGAGACGACGCGGTACCCGGATGTCCCAGGTGCGGTCGCGGAAGTGCCGCTTGAGCTCACCGATGATGGTGGGGATCGCGTAACCGGCGAAGTCGACGCCGCGCGTCGGGTCGAACTTGTCGATGGCCTTGATCAGGCCGACGGCGGCGGTCTGCGCCAGGTCGTCGGTCGGCTCGCCCCGCCCGCTGTAGCGGTGGGCGAGGTGGTTGGCCAGCGGCAGCCAGGCCTCGATCGCGCGGTCGCGCAGCGCGGCGCGCGACGGGTGGTTGGCGGGTAGGGCGGCCATCGCGTTGAGGAGATCGGCGGCGCTGTCGGTGAGCGCCCGCGGGTCGAGCTTGGTGGTGCTGGTCTGCTCGGCTGTCGTGCTGCTCGCCTGCTCGGTGATCGTTGACGCGGTCATGGTGGTCCTCCCTGCACCTCGTCCGCGGACAAAAAGAAGTGGCGCTTCGGTTTAGCTTCAGTTGGGCCGTTCGGGAGTCACCTTAACCTGATCGGCTCCCGGAAATCTAGCCGAAAGGTTGATGTACTTAAGGTGTGTCACGCCACAAATCACCCATAGGTGGCGACGGTCGTGTGGGTTGTGAGGACCCTTACCCGTTTTTCCGGGGCGATCCTGCGGCATCCGGTCATCCGGGTGCGCCCGACCGGTCGGAGGGTGACCCTCCACCGACCGGTCAACATGAAATCCGACAACCGGGCAGCTGTGTCGACTATCCGTCGTTGTCCCGCTGATGGGACCGGCCGTAGCGTCGCGGAGTAGACACCCGGTTCGGAGGCACCATGCTCGATCCAGCCGCTCCCCAGCTCGTCGTGAACAGCCACACCCTGTACTTCAGCTGGTTGCCTGCGGACCCCGACGCGGTCGCCGCTCTGGTGCCCACCGGATTGTGCCCCCGTGCCGACCGGCAGGTGTTCCTCAACCAGTACGTCGTCGAGGACGAGACGCAGACCTCCGGCTTCGGCGCGTACTCGTTGACGTACCTCGGCGTCTCGCTGGCCGGCGTCGACGCGCCCGGCGGCCTGAGCCCGGGCGGCTGGTGGACCCACTACGTGGCCTCCAGCCGAATCGTCCGCGAGTACGCCACCGCGCGCGGCGCTCCGGTGCTGGCCGGCCGGACCACGATCCAACTGGACGGCGAGGCGCTGCTCTCCGAGACCGAGGCGGAGGGCGTGCCGCTGATCCGGGCCCGCTGCCGGGTGGGACAGACCGGGCACGTCATCAGCAGCGGGCACCACCGCTACTTCACCCGCCGGGACGGTCAGCTACTCAGCTCGGTCTACCCGTACGTGGCGGAGCCGGTCACGCCGTTCGAGATCGAGTCGGTGGAGTTCCTGCAACCCCGGCACCCGATGTACGCGCTGCGCCCCGCCAACCCATTGATCATCGGGTTCGGCTACTTCTCACCGCGCTCGTCGTTCGCCTACCCCGGAGGGCTGAGCGTGCACCCGGGCGGCGCCGGCCTGCCCGAGCCGACCCGGCCGGCTCACCAGGTGCCGGCCAACCTCGCGCGCAGCGGCCTGCCGTCCGGGTCGTAGACCAGCCGGTACACCGGCAGCGCCCAGGCACGCGTGAACCAGGGCAGCCGCTCGGGGCGGTGGGGGCGCAGCCGGCCGGGCGGACGCTCGCCGACCTGACCTTCGTCGTACCACTGTTGCAGTTTGTCGGCCGCGGCCGTGACGGCCGCGACGGCGTCGGCCGGGTCGAGCAGGTCGGCGTCGTCGGCGCCGTCCGGATCGCGGTCCAGGTGCTCGCGCCAGAGCCGTAGCCGCAGGTCCCGGGCGAAGGCGCGGGCCCCGTCGCCGAGGCCCGCCGGGTCGGTGGGTGTCCGCTCGTCACGCGTGTCGTCGAGTACGGCGCAGGACAGCTCGCTGTCGTGGGTCCAGGAGCGGCGGTTGAAGTTGTCGCTGCCCACGCTGGCCCAGACGTCGTCGACCACGCAGACCTTCGCGTGCACGTAGACCGGGGTGCCGGCGTGGTTCTCCACGTCGAAGACGTGCACCCGGTCCGGCGCGGCGCGCTCGCACAGCGACAGCGCCTGCTCCCGGCCGACCATGTTGGGTGGCAGGGCGAGCTTGCCGTCCACGTCCGGGTGCCGGGGCACCACGGCCACCAGGTGCAGCTCCGGGTTCTCCCGGAGCGCCTGGGCGAACAGGTTCGCCACCTCGGTCGACCAGAGGTACTGGTCCTCCAGGTAGATGAGGCGGCGGGCGCGCTGTACCGCCTTGGTGTAGCCCCGGGCGACGGTCCGCTCGCCGTCCGGGGCGAACGAGTAGCGCGGCCGCACGGCCGGGTAGGTGCGCAGCACCTGGATCTGGTGCGGCCCACACTCGGGCGGGGCGGGAGGCTGCTCGGGCAGCGGATCCGGCCGCAGGTCCGCGCCGCGCAGCCGGTCCCGCACATAGGCCGCCGGGTTCTCCGAGTCCAGCGGCATCGGGTCGGTCCAGCGCTCCCGGAACAGGGTGTCCAGCGCGCCCACCACCGGTCCACGCACCGCGAGCTGCACGTCGTGCCAGGGCGGATTCGGGCCGTACCGGGAGGACATCTGCACCGGCTGCGGATCGCCGCCGTGCGTGGCGTCGTCCCGCCGGCTGTGGCACAGGTCGATCCCGCCCGCGAAGGCGATGTCCCGTTCCGGGGCATTCAGGTGTCGCAGCACCACCAGCTTCTGGTGGTGTGAGCCGCCCCGGCGCACCCGCTGGTCGAGCAGCACCTCACCGCCGGCCGCCGAGATCGTCTCGCTGAGGTTGCGGTTCTCCGCCTCGCTGTAGGCCAGCACGTCCAGGTGCGAGCGCCAGATCAGCCCCTTGACCACCACCCCGCGCTGGGCGGCCTGGGCGAAAAGCTGCGCCACGGTCGGTCCGTCCGGGCGCAGCCGCTGGTCCGGGTCACCCCGCCAGTCGGTGAAGAAGAGGTGGTCGCCGGCGGTCAACGCCTCAACCTCCTCGACCAGCCGGTCGAAGTACGCCGCGCCGTGAATCAACGGCTCGGCGAGGTTTCCGCTGGTCCAGACGGGTAATTCAGAGACCGGGTTGGCACGCTCCTGCGCGGTGAGGAACCACTCCTGCAACGGCACCGTTCCATCCCCCCGGAGGTCGACAACGTCCTCACGGTAGGACCCCCGACGCGGGTCCGCATGCCGGGCCGCCCGACCGGTGACCTGGATGACGCCACGCGAGCAGCGACAACAGCCGAGGAGGCCACACCATGCCCCGCGAGACGACGAACCCCGTGAACGAGTACCGCGAGCCGGCGGTGGAGAGCGAACGGGGGGCGCTGGTAGCGGTGTTGCTGATGGTGATCCTGGGCGTAGCGGGGATTTTCGCGGTCTCCTGAGGCGCGCGGCTGGGGCTCCGGCTGGCCCCGACGCCTTGATCGTCACCAGATCGCCGATGTCGGGGCTTCCTCGCGGTGGGATGCCCCCACATCGCCGACCTGGAGTGGATCACGGCGCTCGGACCGCCCCGCGCCCGCGTCCTCGGGACCAAGATCTGAGCAAGTTCACTGATGTTGCTGCTTCGAGTAGGCGTGAGACAGCAGGAGCAGTGAAGTTGCTCAGATCTTGCTAGGTGCGACCGTGCAGGGGCAGCGCCGCGCGGGTACAGGACCGCGCCGGTACAGCACTGCGCCGATACAGGACCGCGCCGATCTTGCACTTTTGGTTGCCGGGATGAGCTGATTTGGGCCCTTATGACCGAGCAGAAAGTGCAAGATCGGCGGGCGTGGGGGAGCGGGCGGGCGGGGGCGTGGCCGTCGGGATGGGCGAGGATGGGGGTGTGGATACGCGACCCACCCTCGGCGACTCGTGGTGGGACCTCCAAGGGGACACAGCCCTCGAACTCCGGCAACGCCAGGCGCTGCATGCCGAACTTCTCGTCGAGGTGGCGCCTGGCCATCCACTGCACGGCCAACCCGTCAGTATCGTTGCCAGGTCGCAGGCGTCGGACGACATCCTCGTCCAGCTTCCCGAACGCTGGGCACTCGTCCACCTCACCTGGAAAGCCGCCCCGGAGACTCCACCGTGGCCGAAGACCACGTTCTACGACACCCTCCGTACCTTTGCGAAGGGCTGACAAGACGTGCGCGTCGAGAACCCCTTACACGTCAACGGTCTGGTGCTGCCTGCCTTGATGACCGAACTGCTCAACGCCGGCCACTGGCGGCATCCAGGTGACGAGGTTCTCCGCGATCTCATGCCCTGGTTCGAATCTCCGCTGGACTTCCTCACCAGCGTCGAGTGGATGCGCCGCGAGAGTAGATCGCTCGCCATGTTCGCCGACGACCCACCGTCGTCGCACCTCTTCCGGGAGGCACGCGGCAGCACCGCCACCGCCAGCGTCGAGCTGCCCTGGCTCGACGCGGAGCAGGCAGTGTTGATTGCGGTCAACCGCATCCCCGGTGACGACGTCGCAATGGCCCTCGACTATCGCACCGATGCCGCCGACCCCCAGGTCGTGGCCAGCGACTTCTGGACCGATCCGCAGCAGTGCTCGTGGCGGATCGTTACCCCGGCCTTCTCCCAGCTCGTAGAGGTCCTCCGGCTGGTCTGACCCGACGTGCGCCACCACGCGCTCGGCGGTGGAGCACTCGCATCAGGGCGCTGACCGAGGGCCTGACGGTCTTGACGCTTTCCGGTGGATCAGGGTGGCGCGGCGGCAGACCGTATGCAGGATGACAGCCGATCCTCCTGGATAAGACGTTCTTGACTCGGACGGTCTCGGGTCGTACGGTTTCGGGTGTGGTCATCTCACCTTCCTCGTACTGGACAGGCCCGCTGCCCGAGGCGACGCCGCCGGCCGACATGGCGCTGTACCGGCTGCCCACCGGCACCTACACGACGCGAGCGGTGTTCGCCGTGACCGGAGGGTCCATTCGGGACAAGCGGGATTTCGCGGCCACCGCCGTGCTCATCTCCCACCCAGAGGGCGACCTGCTCATCGACGCCGGGTTCGGTGAGCACGTGGCGGAGCACATCACAATGCTGGCGCGCATGGAGCGTGCTCCCCACCGGCTCGGCCGGACCGCGGCGCAGCAACTCGATGCGGCCGGCTATGACCGGTCCCGACTACTGGGCGTGCTCGTCACGCACGTGCACTGGGATCATGTCAGCGGCCTGGACTCGCTGCGGGTGCCGGTGTGGATCAACGAGGCCGAGATCCGGTACGGCGCCGACGACACGCACGGCAGGGTGTTCCGCGCGGTGTCGCAGGGCCTGGAGATCCGGGAGTACGTCTTCGACGGCCCGGAGTATCTCGGCTTTCCGGCGAGTTTCGACTTCTACGGAGACGGCTCGGTGATCGTGGCCCTCGCTGCGGGGCACACCTCGGGTTCTGTCGTCGTGTTCGTCACGCTGCCCTCCGGGCAGCGGTACGCGTTCATCGGCGACCTCACCTGGCAGATGGACGGCATTTCCCGTGGTGCGGAACGCCCGTGGTTGATGCGCCGCGTCGCCGATGTCGACGCGAAATCCGTCCGGGTCGGTCTGCAGCGCAGCATCGCCCTCAGCCGCGTGTTGCAGGTCGTTCCGGCCCACGATGTCGCCGCCTACGACAGCATCCCGCTCCTGCCGTCCCGGTTTCCGAGCGTGACACCGTGACCATGCCTGCCTCACCCGCTTCGAGCCGCCCCGATCCGACGATCGACGACGAGGCACCGCCGCGCCCCACACTGGGACCGGGGCCTGACTCCGAGCTCACGTGGCTGCTGCACCGGGCGGCCCAACGGATGCACGCACTCGTCGGCGCGGAAGCAGAACGCCACGGCCTGTCGCTGCGTGACCACATCGTCCTCAGCGCTCTGCACAAGACCGCCGATCTCACCCAGGTCGAACTCGGGCAAGCCCTCGGCATGGACAAGACGACTCTCACCGCGGAGATCGACCGGCTGGAGCGCATGGAACTCGTCGTACGGCGCGTCAACCCGCGAGACCGGCGAGCCCGCATCGTCGCCCTCACCCCGAAAGGCGATGCGACGCGGGCGGCTGTCGCAGCCGGCACCGAAGCTCGGGAGGCCGACGCGGTCCGGGCCATCGCGGCGGCCGAGGTCGCACAGTTGCGACGGGCCCTCTACGTCATCATCGGCTCGGCCGACGACCCGGGATCGTGCATATGATCCGGCCGCGCTGCCTACCTGGCTGAGGGGCAGGAATGCATGCGATCCCGAACGTGGGCTGCCGTTCTAGGTGTCGCGGTGCGAGGTCGACGGCTCGTCGATGGACCTGCGGAATGGTCCCCATCCGACGAACCTGTCGTACAGGGCTCGGGGGCTCGGCCCGTCGTGCGGGTTGAGGTGGTACAGGTCCCGCATCGCCTCGTACAGCAGCCCGGCCAGGTAGATCGACAGGCTCGGCATCTTGTTCTCGTACTCTGCCTTGAGCATGAGTCGCGCGGTAGCGCACGGCCACGGCTGGCCGTCGGCGCGGCAGGCCCAGTGCGGCCGTAAAGGCGTGTGCGGCGGGGCCTGGCCGCGCCGGCGCGGACGGTCCGCGACCGGCCCACGCTCGGGGCCGGACACCTGCGCGGAGATCACGACCAACCCCAGATCGCCCGTTGTGTCCGGATCGGACGGCCCACCATCGGGACGGCTTCGCTACGGCAGAACGTGAAGCGCACAGTGCCTCCTTCGCGTCGTCGTCGTGGGAAGGGGCCGCCCCCGTGAGTGCTCGCCCGGCAGGGGCGACCCCGGTACGAACGCGTCCGCCGGGTTCGGGTCCCTACCGGCCGCGCCGTCTGGGCCAAACGTGCCATCTGTAGTCGGACAGAAACAGCCCGTGTCGGTATGGTGTCCAGAAATCCACTGTGCCCGGAGGTGTCGTGGTGAATGACGCGCTGCGGGTGGCGCTGCAAAGGTCCGGCCACACAACAGAATCCCTGGCCGGACGCATCGGTGTTGACCCCAAGACAACGGATCGATGGTTGCGCGAGGGCCGAATCCCGCATCAGGCACACCGGACTGCTGCGGCGGGGGCACTCGGTTGCGCTGTGTCCGACATATGGCCGGACACAAACCGTCGGACACGTGATCTCGCTTGGTTCCGCCCCTGGGAGGTGATCGAGCGCGAGGCGCACTCCCTGCGCTCCTACCAGCCGCTCGTCCTGCCCGGTCTGCTTCAGGTCGAGCGGTACGCACGCGCACTGTTCACCTCGGCCGGGCAGCTCACCTCCGACGAAGTCGAGCGGCGAGTAGCAGCCCGGATGTCTCGTCAGTCGGTGCTCGCCAAGGACGGCCCGCCGTGGTTGACGTCCGTCGTGGACGAGGGGGTCCTACGACGCTGCGTGGGCAGCCCCGAGGTGATGCGGGAGCAACTCGAATCGCTGGTGGGAACGGAGCGCCTGCCGCACGTACGCGTCCATGTGGTGCCTCTGTCTGCCGGTGCATACGCTGGTCTTTCCGGCCCATTCGTGATTGCGAGCAGCGCCGACAATCGAACCGCAGGCTATCTCGACACACAGCTCCACGGTCAGGTGGCGTCCGAGCCTGCGGAACTGGTTGCTCTGATGGCAGCATGGGAGAACGTGCGCGGCATGGCACTGTCTCATGAGCAGTCGATCCAACTCATAAGGGAAGTGGCGGGGACATGGAGCTGACCGGCGCCATCTGGCGCAAGAGCACCCGTAGCAGCGCCAATGGTGGCGACTGTGTCGAGGTTGCCGACAACCTGTCCGGCGTCGTTGGCGTTCGGGACTCGAAGGACCAGACCGGCCCTGCGCTGGTTTTCAGCCCGGCGGCCTGGCGGGCGTTCGTAGACATGGCGAAGGCTCACAAGGCGGCCTGACCGCTATTAGCGTTCCGGACGCAGTCTCTCGATCTCATCAGGGAAGCGGCATCATCATGGACATGACCGGCGCGCGGTGGCGCAAGAGCACCAAGAGCGGCAACAACGGCGGCGACTGCGTCGAGGTCGCCGACAATCTCCCCGGTGTCGTCCTTGTCCGCGACACGAAGGACCGTGACGGTGGGACGCTGGCCTTCGGTCCGGTGCAGTGGCGGGCGTTCGTCGACATGGCGAAGGCCCACGCGGCGGCCTGACCGGTACTACGCGAAACGCCCCCGGATCGCTCCGGGGGCGTTTCGCATGATCGGGGTCAGGGGCGCGGGCGCTTGCCGTCGGTGTGCGGGATGCGCTCGGTGGGGATGACGCCGAGGCGGCCGGCCTTGAAGTCCTCGAACGCCTGGAGCAGTTCGTCGCGGGTGTTCATCACGAACGGCCCGTACTGCGCCACCGGCTCCCGGATGGGCTGCCCGCCCATGATGTAAAGGTCCAGCGCCGGGGTGTTGCTGTCCTGCGTGGCGTTGGCGCTGAAGCGCAGCGCGCTACCCGGACCGTGGACCGCGAGCTGGCCGGTGTGCACCGGCCGGCGCTCGGCGCCGACGGTGCCGCGCCCGCCGAGCACGTACACCAGGGCGTTGAAGTTGGGGTTCCAGGGCAGGTCGACCTGCGCGCCGGGCTGGACGGTGACGTGGCTGATGGTGATCGGCGTGAACGTGGAGCCCGGGCCCTTGTGCCCGGCGATCTCACCGGCGATGACCCGGATCAGCGCGCCGCCGTCCTCGGTGGTGAGCAGTGCCGACTCGCGGCCCCGGATGTCCTGGTACTGGGGCGGGTTCATCTTGGCCTTGCGGGGCAGGTTGACCCAGAGCTGCGTGCCGTGGAAGAGGCCACCGCTCATCACCAGGTGCTCCGGCGGCGCCTCGATGTGCAGCAGGCCGCTGCCGGCCGTCATCCACTGGGTGTCGCCGTCGGTGATGGTGCCACCGCCGCCCTGCGAGTCCTGGTGGTCGAAGACGCCGTCGATGATGTACGTGACGGTCTCGAAGCCGCGGTGCGGGTGCCACGGGGTGCCCTTCGGCTCACCCGGCGCGTAGTCCACCTCACCCATCTGGTCGAGGTGGATGAACGGGTCCAGGTCGGTCGTCGACACCCCGGCGAAGGCCCGGCGGACCGGGAAGCCCTCGCCCTCGAAGCCGCTGGGCGCGGTGGTCACCTTGCGGACCTTGCGGATCGTGGTGGCCTTGTGGAGCTTGGGCAGGCGGGGCAGGACGAGAACGTTGTCAACGGTGATCGCGGGCATCGCGGGGCTCCTTAGCGTGAGGCGTGGGTGTTCGACGTGGTCGCGGCCGCCCGCAGGCGGCGGCCGAGCCGGTCGAAGATCCGGGTGAGGCAGGCGACCTCGGCGTCGTCGAGGTCGTCCATCAGATGGGTACGCACCGACGCCAGGTGGTGCGGCGCGGCCTCGGTCAGGGTGAGCAGCCCGGCGGCGGTGAGCACGGCTTCGCTGCCACGCCGGTCGTCCGGGCAGGGCTCCTTGCTGACCAGGCCGCGTCGCTGCATCGAGGAGATCTGGTACGTGAGGCGGCTGGGGGAGAAGACCAGGCGACCGGCCAGCTCGCCCATCCGCAGCCGTTGCCCCGGCGCTTCGGAGAGCAGGACCAGTACGTGGTAGTCGGCGAAGCTGAGGTCGCTGTCGGCACGCAGGTCGTCTTCCATCTGGGTGAACAGGCGCTGGCTGGCCTCGATGTAGGCGCGCCAGGCCGCCGCTCGGGTGCTGTCCAGGCGCTCTGTCACGCCCACGACGATAGCACTAGTTAAAAATTTAACTAGTGGTGTTGCGGGTTGTCTACGTCACGTCTGTCCGGATCGAGGCTCGCTTCGTACAGCTTTGAAGTAGGTGGTGGGTAATCGGCCGGCGGGACCGGCGTTGCATGTGCCAGACTCCGGCCTCGTGGAATACGTGGAGTTGGCCGCCGACGACCTGCTGTTGCGACCGTGGCGGGACGCGGACGCCCCGGCGGTGCTCGACGCCCTGCGTGACCCGGCCATCGCCCAGTGGAACCCGCAGGGCGACGGCCCGATCGACGGCCAGGTAGCCCTGCTCTGGGTGCGTCGCCGGGCCGACTGGTCGGCCGGTGACCATGCCTCTCTGGCGGTGGCCGACGCCGGTGACGGGGAACTGCTCGGCTCGGTGTCGCTGCACCACATCCGCCACGGCGACGCCTCGATCGGTTACTGGACGATGCCGGCGGCGCGCGGGCGCGGTGTCGCGACCCGAGCCGTCGCTCGGCTCACCGCGTGGGCGTTCGACAACCTCCGGCTGCACCGGATCGAGCTGTGCCACGCCGTCGCCAACCCGGCGTCCTGCCGGGTCGCCGACCGGGCCGGCTACGCCGCCGAGGGCACGCTGCGCGAGTCGTACCGGTACGGCGACGGCCGCCGCTACGACGAGCACCTGCACGCCCGCCTGGCCACCGACCGCTAGCCGCCCGACGCCCAGCCCAGGCAGGGTAGGCCTCCGGGCGGAGGCTGCTCGCCTTGTGGCGACGCTGTCGAGCTGCCCCGGAAATGGGGCAGGGCGCGCCGACCGCGCGTTGCGAGTCGTCGGACCAGATCTGGGGCAGCTCGACAGGGTGCACGCCAACCTGGGGCGGCGCGACGTCGGCCTGGTCGTGAAGCAGGTCGGACAGGACGGATCACGTACGTGGCACCAGCCCGGGCCCTGTCCTGGTGGTCATGGTCGGGCTGCCCGAGCGACTGCCTCCGACCCTAGGATCGGGATGATGCAGGAGACCCAGCCAACGGTTCGGCCAGCGAGGTTGGCGGATCTCGCGTCACTGGTGGAGTTGCGTCTGGCCAACGCTGAGGCGCACATCGCGCTCGACGCTGCCACCTACCGCGTCCCGCCGCGCGGCGCGGTAGTTCGCCACTTCACGGAAACGGTGGCCGACGAGGCCGGGCGGCATGCTGTCCTCGTCGCTGAGGGGCACGACGGTCAGGTGGTCGGGATGGTCGAAGTGCTGCGGCATCCCGACCCGCCCGACCATCAGATCCTGCGTCCTGAGCCGTCGGCCCAGGTCCACACGGTGGTGCTGCCCCATGTCCGAGGGCTCGGGGTGGGATCAGCGTTGCTGGCGGCGGCCGAACGGTGGGCAGGCGACCGCGGGATCACGTATCTGTCGGCCGGCATCCACCACCGCAACGTCGGCGCGGTGCGCTTCTACCGTCGGCACGGCTACACCGACGCCGGTCTCTCCCTGGGTAAGAGCATGCCTGAGTAGCCGCCGGTTACTCGGTGACCCGGCGCAGGAACGCGGCCAGGTGGCCGGTGGTGCGGTCGATCTTCTCGGTGAGGGTGATGGTCTCGTCGATCCGCCGTCCGGCGGCCTTCTTGCCCCGCAGGTAGAGCGAGCAGGCCAGGTCGGAGCAGACGTACGCGCCGACGGTGTTGCCCTGCCGGCCCTCGCGGCCGGCCTTGCGGGCGGTCATCAGGGACACGCCGTCGCCGGTGTGGGTCGTCAGGCAGAAGGAGCACATGCTCCGCCGGACCCGTCCGGTCTGCTGCGGGGCCACCCGCAGCGCGACCCCGACGGGGCCGTCGTCGGTCTCGGCGACCAGGTACGCCCGCTGCGGCGCGGCGGGGTCCCGCCAGCCGAGGAAGTCGAGGTCCTCCCAGGGGTACGTGTCGAGATCGCCCGGCAGAGCCATCCGCTTCGCCTCGCCCTGCGTGACGTTGACGAAGGAGGCGCGGATGGCGGGTTCGGTGATGGCTAGCATAGGTAGTAGCCTAGCTCTCCTAGGCAAACGATTATCAAGGCTAGATTGAGGGGTGTGGCGCGTGGCACGTGCCGGTCTGACGGTGGAGCGGTTGACCCAGGTGGCGGCCGACCTGGCCGACGAGGTGGGCGTCGAGAACGTGACCGTCGCCGCCCTCGCGCGGCACTTCGGCGTGAAGGACGCGAGCCTCTACTTCCACCTCAAGAACGCCCACGACCTGCGCGTCCGGATCGCCCTGCTGGCGCTCGCCGAGCTGGCCGACCAGGTCGCCGACGCGCTCGCCGGCCGGGCCGGCAAGGACGCCCTCGTCGCCTTCGCCAACGCGTACCGGGACTACGCGAGGCGGCACCCGGGCCGGTACGCGGCCATGCAGATCGACCTCGACCCCGAGACGGCCGCCGCGAGCGCGGGCATCCGGCACTCGGAGATGACCCGGGCCATCCTGCGCGGCTACCGGCTCGCCGAGCCCGACCAGACCGACGCGATCCGGATGATGCACAGCACCTTCCACGGCTTCGTGAGCCTGGAGCGGACCGGCAGCTTCCGGCACACGCCGCGCCCGACGGACGACTCGTGGGCCCGTACCCTCGATGCCCTTGATTCCCTGCTGCGCAACTGGCCGCAGCCGTGAGCTGACCGACCGCGACGGCCTAGGCTCGGTGTGTGCAGGATCTTGAGTTGGCCGACTGGCGGGAGCGGGTGGCCCGGCTGTACCTCTCCGACGTCGACCTGGCCGGCTTCCGCGCCGGCCGCGACGACCTCTTCGCCACCCACCCGCAGAGCCCCATCCCGCCCGACGAGCGGCCCGCCTTCCGGGGCGTGCGCTACTTCCCACCCAACCCGGCGGCCGTCGTCGAGGCACCCCTGCGGGCGGCCAGCGGGGAGCTGAGCATCGACACCGGCGGCCCGGACGGGGTGGTGAACTACCGGCGGGTGGCGGTGGCCGAGACGTCGTGGGGTCCGCTCACGCTGTGGTGGATCGAGGCGTACGGGGGTGGGCTGTTCGTGCCGCTGCGCGACGGCACCTGCGGACGCGACACGTACGGCGGGGGCCGGTACCTCACCGACACGGTCAAGGGCACCTTCGGCCGGGGCGTCGAACTGCTGCCCGGTGACCGGGTTCGGCTGGACGCCAACTACCTCTACAACCCGAGCTGCGCGTACGACGACCGCTGGGCCTGCCCGCTCGCGCCACCCGAGAACCGCGTCGAGGTCCCGTTGCGCGCCGGTGAACTGGCGTACCACGAGTGACCCGCGAGCAGCAGAACCGGTTACGAACACCGAGCTGACAGCTTCCTGACATGCCTGCGCCAGGGTGAGGCCGAATCGGTCACACGACGGGAAAGAGGACAGCATGGCGAGGCATCGCACGGCGCTACTGGTGTGCGCCGCGGTCATCGCGACGGTGACCGCCGGATGTGACTCCGGCGGGGCGGAGACCGGGGCAGGGCAGCCCGACGTCGCCACCCTCCAGACGGCGACCGCCGCGTCGCCAGCGCCGAAGGCGTCACCGACCGTCGAGGCACCGCGTTTCCGCCTCGACGACACCGACGCGGACCGGGCCGCCAAGCGGAAGCCCTACGACGACTGCCTCAAGGAGCACGGCCTCGACGTCATCGCGATCCGGCAGAAGCGCAAGCCGGCCGTCAGCGACGCCGCCCGGGAGGCCGCCAACAAGGCGTGCGAGCCCCTGAACCCGCTCCCGCCCTGGGAGGAGGACCCCACCAACCCGAAGGCCCGTGATTTCACCTACGCCGTCGTCAAGTGCCTGAAGGCCAAGGGCGTCGACGTCGAGCTGTCGCCCGACGGGTCGAGCTACGGCTACCGGGGATCGCCCGACGACCCGGGCGACGTCGAGAAGGACATGAACCTCGCCCAATCCTGCCGCCGCGAGGTCGCCAAAACCAACTACTGAACCCTCAACGGACCCACGCCGCCCGCCCCCGGGCGCGCGCCGATCTTGCACTTTCGGTCGGTGAAATGCACAGTTCTGCACCATTTTGGTACCGCAGAAAGTGCAAGATCGGCGGCGGGGTGGCGGCGGCGGGGTGGCGGCGGCGGCGCGGGGCGCGGCGCGCGGTCAGCGGGAGCCGGGCATCTGCATTCGGGCCAGGAGCTGTCTTGCCTGGTCGGCTAGCTGCGCGTCGACAGTTACCGCGTACTGGCCCGCGCGCAGTGAACTGGCCGAGGTGAAGTCGCGCTGCCCGCCGGTCATGGCATGCGCGACCGCGCCGAACACGGCACCCCAGATCGCGCCGATGACCAGCCCGACCAGGATCACCGCCAGCCAGTTGCCGACCGTGAAGATGCCGAACAGCAGGCCGATGAAGAGCCCGAACCAGGCGCCGGTGCCGGCGCCGAGCAGGGCCGCGCGGCCCGTCGTCATGCGTCCGAGCACCGTCTCGACAAGCGTCAGGTTCGTGCCGACGATGGCGGTGTGCTCCACCGGGAAGCGGTTGTCCGCCAGGTAGTCGACCACCTTCTGTGCCGACGGATAGTCCGGATACGAGCCGATCGTCACGGTGGGCGGGCCGCCCTCCGGCCCGTGCCCGTCCGCGCCGGGCGTGGCCGGGCGGCCGGCCGGGCCGGACGGAAGCACGTCACCACTGGATGCGCCGGGCCGCCAGGCGGCGGTCGGCCCCGAAGCTGCTGAGGTCATGAGCATCCTCCCTCGTCAGCCGCCCGGTTTCCCGCCAGTGCCGAGCGGTAACGCCGGGGCGGCAGGTGGGTGCCGCGGCGCGGGGAGGCATGCGCGCGGAAGGCCCGGGTAGGCAGTCGGGTGCAGACCGCAAAGATCAGCGACCACGGGTTTATCGCGGACGGCCGCAGCGCGGCGCTGGTGGACCACGCCGGGTCGGTGAACTGGTGGTGCCCCGGCCGGTTCGACGCCCCGTCGGTGTTCGCGCGGCTGCTCGGCGAGGACGCCGGGCACTGGTCGATCCGGCCGGAGACCGACGACTACACCGTCGAACGCCACTACCTCGACGACACCCTGGTGCTGCGGACCGTCTTCCGTACCGCACAGGGCGAGGTGGAGGTGACCGACGCGCTCGCCCTGGAGCCGGGCGCGCGCGAGCACGACATCGGCTACCGCTCGCCGCAGGTGCTGGTCCGCAGTGTGCGAGGGCGCTCCGGCGAGGTGCCGATGCGGGTCCACTACCGACCCCGGTTCGAGTACGGCCGTACCACGCCGTTCCTCGTCGAGCGGGACGGCGCCCTGGAGGCGGTCGGCGGGGCCAGCCGGCTCGCCCTGGTCGGGACGGTACGGCTGACCTGCGGCGACGGCGAGGCCGCCGCCACGTTCACCGTCCGCGCCGGCACGATCCACAACTTCACCCTCGGGTACGCCCCGACCTACGACTCGCCCCGGCCGCAGGTGCCCGACGCCGACCGGACCATCGCCGACACCGCCGAGGGCTGGCGCTCCTGGGTCCGCAAGCACGAGTACCACGGGATCTACGCCGAGCACGTACGGCGCAGCGCGTTGGTGGTGCAGGGCATGACGTACCGGCCCAGCGGCGCGGTGGTCGCCGCGGTGACGACCTCGCTGCCGGAGAAGCTCGGCGGGGACCGGAACTACGACTACCGCTACGTCTGGGTGCGCGACTTCAGCCTGACCCTGCGGGCGCTGTGGCGGACCGCGTGCTTCGACGAGGTGCAGCGGCAGTTCGCCTGGATGGGCCGGGCCATGGGCCGGATCGACGAGGAGCCGGTACCCATCATGTACGGGGTGCTGGGCGAGCGGGACCTCACCGAACACCGCCTCGACCAACTCGCCGGCTACCGCGACAGCCCGCCCGTGATGATCGGGAACGACGCGTGGCGGCAGCGGCAGACCGACATCTTCGGCGAGGCGATGGACGCGGCCTGGCTGATGCGCGACCGGCTGGAGCCGTTGGAGCCGGACGTCTACCACCTGCTGCGCTCCCTCGCCGACAAGGCGGCCCGAGACTGGCCGCTGCCGGACGCCGGGATGTGGGAGGAACGCGGGATCGAACGCCACCACGTGTCCTCGAAGGTGCACTGCTGGTCGGCGTTGGACCGGGCGGTCCGGTTCGGCGAACGGCTGGGGGACCCGCAGGACGTGGCCCGCTGGGCGGACGCCCGCGACAAGGTCCGTGCCGAGGTGCTCGAACGGGGCTGGAACGAGCGCGTCGGGGCGTACACCGGAAGTTATGAGTCCGACGACCTGGACGCGTCGGTGCTCGTGATGCCACTTGTGGGGTTCCTGCCGGCCGACGACGAGCGGATGCGCTCGACGATCCGCGCGGTGGAGACCAGGCTGTCCCACGACGGCCTGCTACGACGCTGGGACGGCGACCCGGCGGGGTTCCTCATCTGTTCGTTCTGGCTGGTCTGCTGCCTGGCGCTGGCCGGCGAACGGGACCGGGCGCACGAGTTGTTCGAGACGCTGCTCGGCCGGCTCAACGATCTGGGACTCTTCGCCGAGCAGATCGACCCGCAGACCGGGGAGCAGTTGGGCAACTTTCCCCAGGCCTTCTCGCACATCGGTCTGATCAACGCGGCCGGTGTGCTCTCCGACGTCGAGGAGGACTCGGCACTGCGCAGTCTGGGCATGCCGCCCGCCTTCTTCACCCCGGCGCCCCGCTGAGCACGTCACCCCCGTACCGGGGAATGATGCCGGCATGAGACTGGTGCTCACGGCGGACACGCATCTGCCGAAGCGGGCCCGGGACCTCCCGGAGCGGCTGTGGACGGCGATCGAGGCGGCCGACGTCGTGCTGCACGCCGGCGACTGGGTCGACGAGTCGCTGCTCGACGCGATGACCGCCCGCGCGCGGCGGCTCGTCGGCGTGTACGGCAACAACGACGGGCCGGAGTTGCGCGCCCGGCTGCCCGAGGTGGCCCGCGTCGACCTCGACGGGCTACGGGTCGCCGTGGTGCACGAGACGGGTCCGCGCACCGGCCGGGAAGCGCGGTGCGCGGCCCGCTTCCCCGACGTCGACCTGCTGGTGTTCGGGCACTCGCACATCCCCTGGGACACCGTGGCCCCCACCGGGCTGCGCCTGCTCAACCCCGGGTCGCCCACCGACCGTCGATCCCAGCCGTACGCCACCTATCTGGAGGCCGAGACGACCCGGGGGAGCCTTACCTCCGTACGCCTGCACACCCTGCCCCGGCGCTGAGCTACTGGCCGCGACCCGTCTCGGCCTGGAGTTCGTCGATCCGCTTGGAGGCCTCGGCCTTGGTCAGGTCGTCCGGCAGCGTCGCGTCCGCCTCCCGGGCCAACGTGGCCAGGTACGACTCCTGGGCCGCCGTGGGCGGCTCGTCGCCGGTGACCCACTCGTCCGGGTCCTTGATCGCGCCGCGCGGGTCGGCCTGGTCGTTGCTACGGTCCGTCATCCTCATCACCCTTTCTTCGAACAGGTGTGCCAGTACCCCGATCCTCTCCGGTTCATGCCCCTACGATCATCGGGTGAGCGTCAACTCATCAGGTGTGCTGGTGGTCGGGTCGGGCATCGCCGGGGTGGCGTGCGCCGTGGAGCTGAACCGCGCCGGGGTGCCCGTGCAGGTCCGCGAACGGGGGCACGTCAGCGGCGGCCGGATGGCCAGCAAACGCTTCGACGGCCGGCCCGCCGACATCGGCGCGGCGTACTTCACCGCCGGCGACCCGGACTTCGTCGCCGTCGTCGACGAGTGGCGGACCGCCGGTCTGGTCCGCGAGTGGACCGACACCTTCTGGGCGTACGACACGAACGGCCGGCACGAGGTGCCCGGCCCGCTGCGGTACGCCGCCCCACGCGGGCTGCGGTCGCTCGTCGAACACCTGGCCCGTCCGGTGCCGGTGACCGTGGACCGGTTGGTGCTGGCCGTGGAACCCGGGCCGACGGTCGACGGCGAGGCGTACGCGGCGGTCGTCCTGGCCATGCCGGGACCGCAGGCGGCCCTGCTGCTCGATCCGGCCCTGGCCGACGCCACCCGAGTCGTGCAGGCGCAGACCTGGTCGCCGACGCTCTCCGCGGTGCTGCGCTTCTCGGCCCGGCGCTGGCCGACCTTCCGGGGCGCGTTCGTCAACGACCATCCGGTGCTCAGCCTGATCTGCGACGACGGCGACCGGCGCGGCGACGACGCGCCGGTGCTGGTCGCGCACACCGTGCCGGAGTTCGCCGCCGGGCACCTGGCCCAGCCCTCCGCCGCCGGTCCGGCGATCGAGCAGGCCGTACGGGACCTGCTCGGGCTGCCCGACGAGGCCGCCGACGTGCATGTGCACCGCTGGACGTACGCCAAGCCGACCGGCGAGCCCACCGAGGTCACCCACCACCTCGACGCGGACGGGATCGGCCTGGCCGGTGACGCGTTCGGCACCCCCCGTGTGCAGAGCGCCTGGCGCTCCGGCCGGGACCTCGGTCGCGCGCTCGCCGCCCGCCTCGGCTGAGGAGTACCGGCACGCTCGTCAGTGCCCGGCGGCGGCCACCGGCTGCGGCTTGCGCTCGGACGGGTCGGCGGTCCGCTCACCCTCGCGGTCCAGCAACTGCATCACCGGGGTCGCCGCGACGCCGTGCACCACCACGGACACGAGCACCACCAGCCCGACCGTGGCCCACAGCAGCTCCGCCTGCGGGAAGTCCGCCTTCGTGGTGGCGTACGCCAGGTAGTAGAACGAGCCCACGCCGCGGATGCCGAACAGCGAGATCACCCAGTGCTCCGCCGGACGACCCGGCGCGCCGCGCAGCGACAACCAGCCGACCGCCGGCCGGATCAGGAAGACCAGCGCCAACCCGACGGCCGCCGCCGGCCAGGTCAGCGGGGCGAGCAGGCCGCCCACGATCGCCCCGCCGAGCAGCAGCAACAGCACCAGGGTGAGCAACCGTTCGACCTGCTCGGCGAAGTCGTGCAGCACCGAGTGAAACTCGTGGGTCCGCTCGGCGGCCCGGATGGCCCGCGCGGCCACGAACACCGCCAGGAAGCCGTACCCGCCGGCCACCTCCACCAGCCCGTACGCCAGGAACGTGGCGGCCAGCGCCAGGAAACCCTCGGCGTGCCGGGCCAGCCGCAACTCGCTGGGCGCCCGGAAGAACAGCTTGCCGAGCAGCCAGCCGATGAGCAGGCCGCCGCCCACCCCGACGCCGACCTTCCAGAGCACGTCCACGGTGAACCACTCGGCCATCCACTCCCGGGGGGCGAGGCTGGTCGAGGCGATGGCGATGGCCGCGTAGACGAACGGGAACGCCAACCCGTCGTTGAGGCCCGCCTCCGAGGTCAGGGCGAAGCGGACCTCGTCCTCGGAGTCCTCCACGTCGGTCGGCTCGCCGACCTGCACGTCGGCGGCGAGCACCGGGTCGGTCGGCGCGAGCGCGGCGGCCAGCAGCAGCGCCGCGGCGGGCACCAGGCCGGCCCACCACCAGCCGAGCAGCGCCACCGCCGCGATGCACACCGGCATCGCGATGGCCAGCAGTCGCCAGGTGGAGGACCACCGGGCCCAGCTCAGCGGCCGGTCGATCTTCAACCCGGCGCCCATCAGGGCGACGATCACCCCGATCTCGGTCAGGTGGGTGGCCAGCTCCGGATGGGCCAGCGGGTCCGGTGTGGGCAGTCCGATGGGGAGGACGAAGACCAGCATGCCGAGGGCGAGGAACGCGATCGGCATGGACAGCGGGCGGCGCTCCAACACCCGGGGCAGGATGCCCGCGAGCAGGGCGCCCACCCCGACCAACGCGAACGCCACGTCTACCGGCTCCACGAACACCACCCTCTCGCCGCACCCGCACGGTGCGGGCAGGTGGCCACAGACCATGCCCCGGAAGACTCGCGGCTATGCGTGCCCGCCCGCGCGAACCGGAGTGGGGTTCACCTCGGTCGGGTGAGTGGGGAGTCGGCCAGCTCGGCCAGCAGCGCGGCCGGGTCGTCGTACACCGCCACCGCGCCGGCGCCGGCGAGTTCGCCGCGGCTCGTCCCGCCGCAGGTCAACCCGACGCACGGGATGTCCAGCTTGCCGGCCGCCGCGACGTCCCACACCGAGTCGCCGACGAAGACGACCCGCTCGGCGGCCAACCCGGACTGCTCGAGCGCCGCCTCGAGGATGTCCGGCGCGGGTTTGCTCTCCTGCGCGTCGGCCGACGAGGTGACGGTGTCCACCACGTCGTCCGCGTTCAGCGCCCGGCGCAGCGCGCCCACCTCGTGCTCGGCGGCGGAGGTGGCGAGCACCACCCGCAACCCCCGCTCGGCGCAGGCGCGCAGCAGGTCCGCCGCCCGGGGCAGCGGTGTCAGCCGTTCCCAGTACTCGGTGTAGAGGGTGTCGTGCGCCTCGCGCAGCTTCGGATCCTCGTCGCGGTCCCGCTCCGGGCCGAGCAGGTGATCCAGCAGCTTGTCCGAGCCCATGCCGATCGAGCGGTGCACGGTCGCCATCGGCACCGGCCGGTCGATCTGGCGCAGCGCCTCCCACCAGCTCACGGTGTGCAGGTAGGTGGTGTCGACAAGGGTTCCGTCGACGTCGAAGAGCACCCCTTGGGGTTGTTCGTTGGCCATGGCCGCACTCCTACCCCTCCGGCGATGGGCTGACTCGCCCCGGCTGCGTGGCGTGCGGGCGACTCAGCTCGGCTCGGCCGGTGGGACGAGGATCTCGAACCAGACCGTCGAACCACGCACCGACGGATCGGTGCCCCAGGCGTCGCTCAACTCCTCGATCAGACCCAGTCCGCGCCCGCGACTGCTCAACGTGTCGGTACGGGCCCGGGTCACGGTGCCCCGGGTACCGGAATCGGCGACCGAGACCAGCAGCCGCTCGGGGCTGAGGTCGATCTCCACCCGGGCGGCCGTGCCGGCGTGCAGCAGCGCGTTGGTCGTCAGCTCGCTGGTGCACAGCACCGCCGCGCCGATCACCGACTCGGGCACCTGCCACTCGGTGAGTTGACCGGTCATCCAGTGCCGGACCCGGCTCGGCGCGGTCGGCTCCGCCGGCACCTCCATCGCCGCCGACCGGCTCGGCTTGAGCGCGTGCTCGACCGCGAGCACCGCCACGTCGTCCTCGGTACCCCCGGACACCGCCGCGGTGGCCACCGCGCACAGGGCACGGGGGTCGCTGGTGCCGGCCTTGGCCACCGCGTCGCCGAGGGCGTCCATCCCGGCGCTCAGGCTCTGCCGACGCCGCTCCACCACCCCGTCGCTGAACAGCAGCAGGGTGTCGCCGGGCGGAAAGGCGACGGTGATGGTGGTCGGTCGCCCGCCCAACCCCAGCGGGGGAGCGGCCGGCACCTGCACGTACTCGGCGTGCGTGCGGCCGTCGGGCGCGCACCGGCGGATCAGGGGAGCGGGATGCCCGGCGCTGGCCAGGGTCAGCTCCCGTCGCTCGGCGTCGATCACCCCGAACGCCACGGTGACGAACAGTTCGTGGCTGCCGGCCTCCGCGCCGAGGCTGGTGACCAGCCGGTCCAGACCGGCCAGCACCGCGTCCGGCGCCGGATCGGCCAGCGCGAGGGCGCGCAGGGCCGCCCGCACCTGCCCCATCCGCGCCGCGGCCTGCACGTCGTGCCCGGCGACGTCGCCCAACACCACGCCGAGCGCGCCGGTGGGCAGCAGGAAGGCGTCGTAGAAGTCGCCGCCGGCCGCGTTGCCGTCGACCCCGGGGTCGTAGCGGGCCGCGATCCGCAGCCGGGGCAGGTCGGGCAGGTGCTCGGGCAGCATGCTGCGTTGCAGCAACTGGGCGGTGCCGTGCTGGGTCTCGAACCGCCGCGCCCGCTCGGCTGCCTGGCCGATCAGCTCCGCCGCCGCGGCCAGCAGCGCCCGTTCGGCGGCCGACCACAGGTGCGGGCCCTGATAGCCGACCGTCAGCCCGCCCCGCACCACCGACGTGCCCAGCGGGAGCGTGGCCATCGAACGTATCTTCTGATCGTGCCGGTCCACGGCGGTCTCGCGCAGCGGCTGGCCGTCCCGGGTGAACACGGCCTCGCCCGAGCGGGCCGCCAGCGCGACCGGACCCTCCCAGTCGGCCGGCGCCCGTCGCCACAGCGGAGGCAGCCGCTCGTCGGCCTCGTCCATCAGCTCGCCGCGGACCCGACGGACCATCCGCCAGCCGCCGCCACCCTCGTCGACCACGAACGCCACCCGGTCGGCGTCGAACATTCCGATGGTGTGGCGCAGTGCGACCCGGGCCACGTCGTCGAGGGTGAGCGTGCCGGCGAGCGCGGCCGCCACCTCACTCAGACTCTGCAACTGCTCGGTGACGTGGGTGGTTTCGGCGGCCACCGTCAGGATTCCGACGATCTGCCCGGTGCTGTCGCGGACGGCCGAATGGCTCCGGGTGAAGACCACCTGTTCGGCAGCGCCGCTCTCCCGGACCAGGGAGAGTGTGGACTCCTTCTCCAGGAACGGCACGCCCTGCCGGTAGGCGCGCTCGATCGCGTCACCGAAACCGGGTAGGTCCCACACTTCGGCGTGCACCTCGGCGGCCGGTCGACCGAGGGCAGCCGGATGCTTGCTCCCCAGCAACTCGGCGTACCCGTCGTTGTAGAGCAGGACCAGGTCGTCGCCGTACGCCAGCGCCATCGGCATCGGCGCGGCAAGGATCAGCCCCACCACGGCCCGGACCGCCGGGTCCCACCCCTCGCGTGGGCCGAGCGCGGTGCCGGACCAGTCGTGGGCGAGCACGGCTGCCGCGCCGGGCCCGGTGGGTGCGCCGGGGACCGGAATTGCTGGCGTGGGGACTCGCCCGACCGTTCCTGGCATGTTCGCAGCCTAGCTGTCCGTCGCTCAGCCGCATCCGATCATGGGCGCGGGTCGCCGACAGCCCCCGCGTGGTAGCTGTTCGGGCAGGTCAGGACCCTTGTTTGTCGACTTGTCGGAAAAATGGCAGTGAGCCGCCCGGACTGCCGTACCGGTGGCCGGGTATGCGCCCGGCGCAGTCCACGCGACAGGAGGGACATCATGCTGAAAACCCTCGCGGTGCGGCAGGCCGACATCGGCGACGCCATCGCCGACACCTGGAGGTCGGTGCTGCTCTTCATCCCGAAGGCAGTGGCCTTCATCGTCATCCTCGTGGTCGGCTGGCTCATCGCCAGAGCGGTCCTCAAGATCGTGGATGCGGTGCTGGAAAGGGTGCGCTTCGACGAAGCGGTCGAACGCGGAGGCATCAAACGGGCGCTTGAGAGAACGAAGTACGACGCCAGCGACATCCTGGCCAGGTTGGCGTACTACGCCGTCCTGCTGTTCACCCTGCAGTTCGCCTTCGGAGTCTGGGGTCCCAACGCGATCAGTGACCTGATCCGCGGCGTGGTGGCCTGGCTGCCGCGCGCGTTCATCGCGATCGTCATCGTGGTGGTCGCGGCCGCCATCGCCAACGCCGTCCGGGATCTGGTCACCGGGGCGCTGGGCGGACTCTCGTACGGCAAGGTCCTGGCCGACCTGACGGCGATCTTCATCATCGCGCTGGGCGTGATCGCCGCGCTGAACCAGGTGGGTATCGCCACCACGGTCACCACTCCGGTGCTGATCGCGGTCCTCGCCACGGTCGCCGGCATCCTGATCGTCGGCGTCGGTGGTGGCCTGGTCAAGCCGATGCAGAACCGCTGGGACGGCTGGCTGGACCGGGCCGCCCGGGAAGCCCAGGCGGTGCAGGAGCACCGGCGGGCCACGGCGGCCGGACGCGGCGACATGGAGCGGCAGATGGCCGACCGTGGCGGCGACCGGACCCAGGCCATGCCCCGGGTCGACGAGCAGTCGACGATGTCCGGGGGACGTGGCACGTACCAGTCCGGTGCGGCCGACCAGACCCAGCAGTACCGCCCGTAACGGGGCACGACCGTGCCCGGGGGAGGGCGTCCACGCGGCACGCGTGGGCGCCCTCCGTGTGCTCAGGAACGGTCGAGCGAACGGGCCAGCGCGCAGACGGCGACCAGGCGGGCCAGCGGCCACTCCGGCGCGCTCCAGTCCACCGAGCCGCGCGGCGGCGTCCAGCCGTGCTCCAGGGCGGCGGCGCGTACCCCCTCGGCGTAGCCGGCGAGCGTCGCGGCGGTCAACGGCCGTCGGTCCCCGTCCAGGCTGTCCCGTACGGCGGCGGCGTGCTGGTCGATCAGCGCCAGGAGCCCGGGACGCGCGGCGGCGGCGGCGAGGCCGGCGGTCCCCACGGCGACGGTGAGGGCGGCCAGGCTGGACCGCGCCGAGTCGACGGCGGTCGGGGCGGCGGCCCGGTTGAACGACACACGCATGGTGACCGAGGCTAACCGACCGGTGATCGACCGACCTCGGCCGCTCGGCGCTTGTGGGTTGTGCCACCGGACGAGTCCCTGCTGGCCGCGAGGGTTGATCCAGCACAGACGGGGCACCAGGTACCCGACGGCGCACGATGGCACAGAGCACGGGAGCACCGATGGGGCAGCGGGCGGACGGGCCGGACGAGCAGCACCGGCGGCCGGCCGGGGTGAGCGACGAGACGGTCGCCGCCCTGGGCAAGCTCAGCGAGGCGGTGGAGTGCGTGGAACGGGCCCGCGGGCACCTCTACTCGCTGCATCAGCTCATCGGGCACGCCGACCTGATGCTCGACGACGCGATCGAGCAGTTCCGCGCCGCCGGGCACCACCGGATCGCCGAGCGGATCGACACCGAGCTGCGGGGCCGCAACGTGATCGCCGGCCGGTGGACGTTCCAGATCGTCGAGGACTTCGACGACGGCTATTACGCGCTGTTCCGGGAGCTGGACCAACAGGCCCGCGACGAGTTGGTGGGCGGGCGGCGGCACCTCTACGAGGCGGAGATGAAGGAGCGCCGCCGTACCCGGGGCCGGCCGGGGCACGAGGCCCGCCCGGCCGGCGAGGGCTGGTTACTCGCCGGTGGCGTTGGCGGGCCGGCGACGGGCGGCGTCGTCGGCGATGATCACGGTGGCCACCATCAGCGCGACGCAGACGCTGAACAGCCACGAGTCGTCGGAGACGAGCTTGGCTGACACGGGTGCCTGGAGCGCGGCGAGCAGGAAGCCGAGCCAGGCGAGGCGGCGCTGACGCGTGGAGAGGATTCCGGAGCCTTGATGCATCCCGAAATTCTTACGCGAACACGCTCGTTTGCCGTCCCCCGATCGGCCGATTCTGACTGAGCTGTCCGCTTTCTCGACCGTCCGGACACCACTTCTTGTCGCAGCGGGCGGGCGGCCCCCGTCGCGGGTAGGGTGCGCTGCGGCAGGATGCTGTCCCATGTCCACCTCGCCCCCGCCACCCCGCGCCGCGCTGCTCCTGCTGGCCTACCTCGCGTTCGTCAGCCTCGGCCTGCCGGACGGACTGCTCGGCGTGGGCTGGCCGTCGATCCGGGCGGACTTCGGCGTACCGACCGAGGCCGTCGGGTTGCTGCTCACCGCGGGCACCGTCGGCTACCTCACCTCGAGCGTGCTGGCCGGGTTCACGCTGGCCCGCGTCGGCGTGGGAGCGCTGCTCGCCGGCAGTACCCTGCTCGCCAGCCTGGCACTGACCGGGTACGCCCTGAGCCCCGGGCTGGTCGTGCTCGTGGGCTGCGCGCTGCTGCTCGGGCTGGGCTCCGGCGCGGTCGACTCCGGGCTCAACGCGTACGCCGCCGGCGCGTTCGGCCCGCGCCACATGAACTGGCTGCACGCCTTTTTCGGCCTGGGCGTGGCGATCGGCCCACTGATCATGACGGCGGCGCTGAGCGCCGGGCTGGCGTGGCGGTGGGGGTACGGCATCGTGGCCGCCGCCCAACTGGCCCTCGCCACCGCGTTCGCGCTGACCGTACGCGCCTGGCGACGCCGCGACCCCGCCCCGGAGGCGGACGCGGAGACACCGGACCGCCCGTCGCCGGTCCGGGTGCCGATCCTGGCCACGCTGCGGCTGCCGGTCGTCTGGTCGGGGACGCTGGCCTTCGTGCTGTACGTCGCCATCGAGGTGTCCGCCGGGCTGTGGGCGTTCCTGCTGCTCAGCGAGGGTCGCGGGCTGAGCGCCGCGGTGGCGGGCGGCTGTGTCTCGGCGTACTGGGGGAGCCTGTTCGTCGGCCGGGTGGTGCAGGGGGTGGTGGCCGAACGGCTCGGGCCCCGGTTGGTGCTGCGGGTGAGCCTGGCCGGCATGGCCGTCGGCGCGGCGCTGATCGCGATCCCCGGGTCGGCGGTGCTGGCCGTGCTCGGCCTGGTCGTGGTCGGTTTCGCCGCCGCGCCGGTGTTTCCGCTGCTCACCCTCACCACCGCCGAGCGGGTCGGCGCGGCACACGCGGACCGGGCCATCGGGTTGCAGATCGGCGCCGCCGGTCTGGGCGCGGCGCTCGTCCCGGCCGGGCTCGGCGTGCTGATCAGCAACGTCTCGGTGGAGGTGCTCGGCCCGGCGCTGGTGGTGCTCGCGCTCGCGCTGATCGTGCTCTACGAGCTGGGCGCCCGCCGGCCGTCCGGGGACGCCGGGCGGACCGGGCCGCCCGGCGCTGATCAGCCGTTGTCCGGTCCGGTACGACCGGTCGTGGACGGGCGGTAGGCGCGCTCGGGGTCCGTCGGCTCCCGCCCCGGCACCTCGCCGCCGCGGTCGGCCGCCGCCGGCCCGTGCCCGAAGGCGGCCTCCTCACCGGCGTCGTTGCCGGTCACGTCGTCGGCCTGCCCGTCGATGCTGGAACCCGCCACGGCGCGCTCCAACTCCTCCAACGGCAGCCGCTCCTCGTCACGCCACACCCTGTCGTCCGTCATACCTCAGCGGTACCCGGGCGCGATGATCGCAAACAGACCCGGCAGACGACGATGGCCGCCGGGGCACCGGCGGCCATCGTCGAATCGGGTACGCCCCGCTCACGGCTGCGGGCGGTCCACCGAGCCTCGCCACGCGCCGGTCTCCTGACCGCGCCGCTCGATGAACGTCTTGAACCGCTCCAGGTCGCCCTTGGCCCGCCGGTCCACGATGCCGAGCTTGTCGCCGGCCTGCTCGACCACGCCGTGCGGCTCGAACTCGAGCTGGAGGGTGACCCTGGTCTTGCTCTCGTCCAGCCGGTGGAAGGTCACCACGCCGGCCTGCTGGGTGCCCTCGGTCGACCGCCACGCGACCCGCTCGTCGGGAAGCTGCTCGGTGATCTCCGCGTCGAACTCGCGCTTCACGCCGGCGATGTCCACCGTCCAGTGGGTCATCGTGTCGGAGACCTGCCGGACCTCCTGCACGCCCTCCATGAACTGGGGGAACTCCTCGAACTGCGTCCACTGGTCGTACGCGGTGCGCACGGGTACGGAAACGTCGACGTGTTCGGTAACGCCACTCATCGGAAAATTCCTCCTTCGCCGCTGCTGGTCGGATCGGGGGGGTGATCGCTACCAGCGGGTTGTCTCGTTCTTGTGGCCGAGCGCGGCCCACACCTCGGAGACGGTCTGGTACTCGGTGCCCTCGGGCAGCCGTTCCAGCGCCGCCACGATGTCGTCGGGCGCCTCGTTCTCCCGCGCGCTGGCGATGAGCACCAGCCGGTCGCCGGGCAGCGCGCTCATCGAGATGAACCGGCCGAGCCGGCTGCGCTGCTCCACGTCGGTGGAACTCATGCCCTGCGGGGTGCCGGTGCGCAGGTCGCCCGCCGGGGCCGTGGTGGCCTCCGGCTGGTCCTCGCCGGCCGGCTCGGGCACCCGAGCCTCGTCGACCCGTGAGCCGCCGGTGCCCGGCCCCTGCACGAGGCCGCTGACCTCCTGGCTCATCTGCTCGTCGATCCTCGGTCCGTGCTTGCTGTTGCCACGCTCCATGTCTTCTGCGCTACCCGGCACCCCGCCCGGTAAACCGGCACCCGGTCACGAACCGGCCCCCGGGTCGGACATCCGGGCCCGTTCAGTCCTCGGCCGGCCTGCGCGGCGGCAGCACCGGATCGCCCGCGTCCTTCTCGCCCGCCTGCAACTGCCGGCCGCGCTGCACCTCGGCGTTGATCTGCACGCCGAGCATCAGGGCGCTGTTGGACAGGTAGAGCCAGACCAGGAACGCGATGGCCGCGCCCA
Source organism: Micromonospora sp. WMMD729 (assembly GCF_049315225.1). Classification (NCBI taxonomy): domain Bacteria; kingdom Bacillati; phylum Actinomycetota; class Actinomycetes; order Micromonosporales; family Micromonosporaceae; genus Micromonospora; species Micromonospora sp. WMMD729. The sequence continues at coordinate 2,111,304 of NZ_CP186059.1, forward strand.
GGCTGCCGTAGGTCGTCTTGTAGGTGGCGAAGTTCGCGACGTAGAAGCCGAAACCGAAGGACACCACCGCCCAGGAGAGCAGGGCCACGAAGCCGCCGGGGGTGAGCCAGCGGAACCGGGGTTGGCGCACGTTCGGGGCGATCCAGAACAGCAGGGACAGCAGCACCATCATCACCAGGGCGAGCACCGGCCACTTCGCGACGCTCCACACCGTACGCGCCAGGCCACCGGCGTTGATCAGGTCGCCGACCGCGTCGGTGACGGGGCCGCTGACGATCAGCGCGAGGGCGACCACCGCGAGCAGCACCAGCGTCACCGCGGCCAGGCCGATCTGCAACGGCCGCAGCTTCCAGACCGGTCGACCCTCGGTCACCCCGTAGATGGCGTTCGAGGCGCGGGTGAACGCGCCGATGAACCCCGACGCGGACCAGAGCGCGCCGAGCAGACCGAAACTCAGCAGCACCTTCGCGTTGCTCTGCTCGACGACCACCGCGCGGATCACCCCGACCACGCCGCCGTCGTCGTCGGTCACCACCGAAGCGGCGCCCACCTGCCGGGCGAGGTCGACAACCGTGTCGAGGGTCCGCTCGCCCGACGAGACCAGGCCGACGAGGGCCACCACCACGATGGCGGACGGAAAGAGCGCCAGGACCCCGTAGTAGGTGAGCGCGGCGGCCCAGTCCGAGCAGTTGTCGTTCACGAAGTTCTGCACGCTGCGGACCAGCACCCCGCGCCACGTACGCCAGCTCAACTGCCGTATCCGCCGGGGGACTCGGGTGCCGGCGAGCGTCGTACCGGGATCCGTGGTCGTCATGCCCGCTCCCTGTGCCCCGGCCGCCGGATGACCGGTCGTCCGGTCTGGCCTGGACCGGTCGGTACCCAGGGCGGGAAATCGACAAACCCGCTCGGCGGCCCGCCGACACCGCTAGGGTTTACCGCCGCGCTCGCCGGGAACGGACACAGTGACTCTGTCGATGCTCCAGGAGGACGAGATGCCCGGGCGCGAGGACATGCCCAGCACGCTGCGACGCTCCCCGGACAAGGCGCAGCGCACCTGGGAGAAGACGCACGACTCGGCGGTGGAGACCTACGGCGAGGGCGAGCGGTCGCACCGTACCGCCTTCGCGGCGGTGAAGCACCAGTTCGAGAAGGTGGGCGACCACTGGGAGCCCAAGGGGCGCAAGGGCCCGAGTGACCGCCAGGCCGCCGGCGGCGGCCCCGAGCGGCGCGCCCCCACCGCAGGTGGGGTGGACGCCAACGCCAGCAAGGACCACCTCATGTCGGTGGCCCGCAAGCTGGACGTACCGGGTCGGTCGAGCATGACCAAGTCGGAGCTGGTCACGGCCATCGAGAAGGCCAACGACCGGGCGACCCGCAAGGCTCGCGGCGACTGACCCACGCACGGCGTGGTACGGGGCGGACGCGCCACCCCTGCGGCCGCCCCGTACCGCTCACCACCGACCCGCTCACCAGTGGCCGCCACCGGGCGCCTCGATGTGCACCGCCTTGGTGGCCGTGAACTCGTCCAGCAGCTCCGGGCCGTAGCCGAAGCCCTGCCCGCTGGCCCGGCGGGGATGCGCGGCCCCGCCCGGCGCCCCACCGAACACCGAGTTGACCTTCACGGTGCCCACCGGCAGCTCCCGCCAGGCCCGCTGCGCGTGGCTCATCGACGGGGTCAGCACCGTCGCCGCCAACCCGTACGGGGAGTCGGCCGCGCAGGTCAGCGCCTCGTCGAAGGAGTCGACCACCACCACCGGGGCGACCGGACCGAACGTCTCCTCGCGCACCAGCGCCATGTCGTGCCGGCAGTCGGCGACCACGGTGGCCGGGTAGTACGCGCCCGGCGTGTCCGGCAGTTCCCCACCGGTGCGTACCCGCGCGCCGGCCGCCACCGCCGCCGTCACCTGCCCGTGCACGTGGTCCCGGTGCCGCCGGTCGACGAGCGGGCCCAACTCGGTGCCCGGATCGCGGCCCGACCCGACCCGCAACGCGTCCGCCCGGCGTACCAGCGCCGTCACGAAGTCGTCGGCGAGGTCGCGGTGCACGTAGATCCGCTCCACCGCGACGCAGATCTGGCCGGCGTTGGCGAACGCGCCGAGCGCGGCCTGCTGCGCCGCCCACCCGGGGTCGACACCCGCGTCGACGACGAGCGGGTCGCTGCCGCCGTTCTCCAGCAGCACCTTCGCACCGGTGCCGGCCGCTGCGGCGGCGATCTTCCGCCCGGTCGCGGTGGAACCGACGTGCGCGATCACGTCCACGTCCTGTGCGGCCAACGCCGCCCCTACCTCCGGGCCGCCGGTGAGCAGGGACAACACGCCCGCCGGCAGCGCCTCGTCCAGGGCCCGGGCCAGCAGCCAACCCGTTCCGGGTGTCCGCTCGCTCGGCTTGTAGAGCACCACGTTCCCGGTGACCAGGGCCGCGCCGAGCAGCCCGCACGACACCGCCACCGGATCGTTCCACGGGGTGATCGCGGCGACCACACCGCGCGGCTGCGGAGTCATGAAGTCCACCGCGTCGGTCGCGCCCTGCAAGGTCCGTCCGCCGCGCAGCGGCGCGAGTTCCGCGTACTGTCGCAGGGTGCCGATGCCCGCCTCGACGCCGCCCCGGGCGTCCGCGAGTGGTTTGCCCATCTCGGCGGTGACCGCGGCCGCCAGCTCGTCGGTCATCGCGGCGACCGCGTCCGCGGCCCGGTGCAGGGCCGCCGCCCGCTCGGCCGGCGCGGTCGCGGCCCACTCGCCGGCCGTCTCGCGTGCCGCCTGGGCCGCCTTCCCGACCTCGTCCGCCGTGGCGATCGGCGCCCAGGTGACCCGTTCGCCGTCCGCCGGGTCACACACCACCAGCTCGCCGCCCGACCCGCCCGCGCCCCACACCCCGCCCACCAGCTGCGCCACCGTGTACATGCGGCGCTGGATGCCCGGGTCCCGGCGAGACAAACGCGTTTCGCCCGGTTGCACGCCGGGTAGGCGGATCGGATGACTACCACCGGCGCGCAGAGCGCGGACGCCGTCGTCGTCGGCGCCGGGCACAACGGCCTGGTCGCGGCGAACCTGCTGGCCGACGCCGGGTGGGACGTGGTGGTGCTGGAGGCGACCGCCGTGCCCGGCGGCGCGGTCCAGTCGGCCGAGGTGACCGCGCCGGGGTACCTGAGCGACCTCTACAGCTCGTTCTACCCCCTCGGGTACGCCTCACCGGTGCTCGACAGCCTCGACCTGGGCCGCCACGGACTGTCCTGGCGGCACGCGCCGGACGTGCTGGCACACCTGCTGCCGGACGGCCGGGCCGCGGTGATCAACCGGGACCCGGACGTCACGGCCGCCTCGCTGGAACAGTTCGCCCCGGGCGACGGCAAGCGCTGGCTGAACGCGTACACCGACTGGCTCGACGTGGCCGAGCCGATGCTGACCAGCATCACCACGCCGTTCCCGCCGGTTCGCGGCGGACTCGGCCTGCTGCGCCGGCTGCGGGTCGCCGGAGCGCTGCGGCTGGCCCGCCGGCTCGTGGTGCCCGTCCGCAAGCTCGGCGACGAGCTGTTCGACGGCGAGGGCGGGCCGGCGCTGCTCGCCGGATGCGCCCTGCACACCGACCTGTCCCCCGAGGAGGCCGGCTCCGGCGTGTACGGCTGGCTGCTCGCCATGCTCGGCCAGCAGGTCGGCTGGCCGGTGCCCGACGGCGGCGCGCGCCGGATCACCAACGCGCTGGTGGACCGGCTCGCCGAACGCGGCGGCCGCATCCTGTACGGCGCGCGCGTCGAGCGGGTGCTCACCGCGCGGGGCCGGGCGCTGGGCGTCCGCACCGAGGGCGGCACGCTGTGGCGGGCCCGACGCGCGGTCCTCGCCGACGTGCCGGCGCCCGCGCTCTACCTCGACCTCGTCGGTGCGGCGGTCCTGCCGCCACGGCTGGTCGAGGACCTGGCGCACTTCCGGTGGGACGGCTCGACGCTGAAGGTGGACTGGGCGCTCTCCGCCGGTGTCCCGTGGACCAACCGGACGATCGCCGGTGCCGGCACGGTGCACCTCGGCGCGGACCTCGACGGGTTGACCCGGTACGCCGGCGAGCTGGCCCGGGGCGAGCTGCCCCGCGACCCGTTCCTGCTGGTGGGGCAGATGTCGGTGGCCGATCCCAGCCACTCGCCGCCGGGCACCGAGTCGCTCTGGTCGTACACCCACTTGCCGTTCCGGCGGAACTGGCGGGCCGAGGACATCGCCGGGCACGTGGAGCGCATGGAGGACGTGCTGGAAGCGGCGGCCCCGGGCTTCCGGCAGCTCGTCGTGGGCCGGCACATGGCCGGACCGGCCGACCTGGAGAAGGGCGACCCGAGCCTGGTCGGCGGCGCACTGGGCGGCGGCACCGCCGCCGCGTACCAACAGTTGTTCCTGCGCCCGATCCCCGGCCTGGGCCGCGCGGACACCCCGGTGGACCGGCTCTATCTGGCCAGTTCGTCGGCGCACCCGGGCGGTGGGGTGCACGGCGCTCCGGGGGCGAACGCGGCCCGCGCTGCCCTGGCCCGCGACCGCGCCCTCACCGGCCGTGCCTACGCGGCGGCGATCGCCACGGCCCACCGGGCCGTGTACCCGCCTACCTGATCCCCTCGGCCAGGAGGTCCGCGACGCGAACCTCCTGGCCGACGGGGTACGTCAGGAGGTGATGTTGCGGTGCTTGCTGCGCAGCCGGAACGGCATCAGCGCGCTCTCGACCTTGGTCGCGGTGGTCATTTTGGAGACGCCGTCGCGCCGCTCCTCGAAGCGGATCGGGACCTCCAGGATGGTGTGCCCCAGCTTGGTGGCCAGGTAGTGCATCTCCACCTGGAAGCTGTAGCCGTTGGACTGCACCCGGTGCAGGCCGATGTCCTTGAGCGCGTCGGCCCGCCAGATCTTGAAGCCGGCCGTCAGGTCACGGATGCGCACCCGCAGCAGCGTGTGCACGTAGAGGTTCGCCCAGCCGCTGAGCGCCCGGCGGTACAGCGGCCAGTTCTCGTCCAGCTCGCCGCCCGGCACGTAACGCGAACCGATCACCACGCCCGCCTGGGTGGAGAGCAGCGCGCCCAGCATGCCCGGCAGCGCCTCCGGCGGGTGCGACAGGTCGGCGTCCATCTGCGCCACGAACTCGGCCCCGCCCTCGAGCGCCCGGGTCATCCCGTCGACGTACGCCCGACCCAGGCCCTCCTTGCCGGCCCGGTGCATCACCTCGATCCGCTCCGGGTACTCGATGGCCAGCTTGTCGGCCACCTCGCCGGTGCCGTCGGGGGAGTTGTCGTCGGCGACGAGGATGCGCAGCCCCGGCAGCGGCAGCGCGAGCAGCCGCTCGACCAGCGCCGGCAGGTTGCCCGCCTCGTTGTAGGTGGGCACGACGACGGTCAGGGGTACGTCTCGCCACGGCGACGGCAGCTGGACGGGCTCGATCATGTCGGACATCCTCGGTTTGCGGACACGGCTACCCCAGAGGGTAGCCAGTTGCCCGACCCGGATTGAAAAGGCTCCCCGTGGGGCCGACCGCCGGCAGGTGGCGACGCGCTCAGCGCAGGCGGCGGGCCATCGCGGTGAGAGCCACCGCGACACCGGCCAGCGCGAGGCCGGACAGCGTCACCACCACCGTCTGCGTCACTGCGGGCCCTTCTGTCGGGTGGCGATGTCGGAGAGTCGGGCCAGCGTCTCCCGGTTGCGCAGGTGCAGCACGAGGTCGTTGGCCTTGTTCCGAACCCAGCGCAGCGGACCGGCCGCGAACTCCTCACCGATCCGGACGCGGGTGGCGCCCCCGTCGACCGGTTCCAGGGTGAACGCCACGATCGCCTCCCCGGCCGGCCACAGCCCGGCGCGCAGCACCAGCCGGTGCGGCGGTTCGCAGACCAGCACCGTCGAGGCGTCCTGCAACGAGAACGGCCACGGGCCGGCCCGGTGGTGCAGTTGGCTGCCCACCCTCGGCCAGGCCTCGTCCACGTCGCGCATGTGCGCCGTACCGACCACCCAGTCGCTGTACGTCCACCCGTCGGCCAGCACGTCGAACACCTGCTGCGGGGGAGCCTCGATCACTTTCTCCACTATCGCCACTGGACTCCCATACCCGCGCCGCGACGCGGGCTAACGAGCCGGCGGGTTAGCTTCTCCGGGGCGCCGGGTAAGGCCGAGCGGGGCACCGCCGGCGGCGTTGGCCCACGGCGCCGACGACGAACGTTTACTCCTTCGGGCGCCGGGAACCCGCCGGCTGTGCGACAGGACCAGGAGGATCCGTATCAGCGCAGGTCAGCCCGGGTGTACGCCGGTGCTGGCCGGGCTGGTCGCGGGCCTGCCGGGTCCCACCCGGGCGTCCTGTACGACGCGGTCCTGCTGGACCGTGACGGCACCCTGATCGAGGACGTGCCCTACAACGGCGACCCGGAGAAGGTACGCCCGCTGCCGGGTGTCCGCGCCGCGCTGGACCGGCTCCGGGCCGCCGGCCTGCGCCTCGCGGTGGTGACCAACCAGTCCGGCCTGGCCCGGGGTTTCTTCGACGAGGAGCAGATGCGGGCGGTGCACGCCCGCGTCGAGGAGCTGCTGGGCCACTTCGACGCCTGGCTGGTCTGCCCACACGACGACGCCGACGGCTGTCACTGCCGCAAGCCGGCGCCCGGCCTGGTGCACGCCGCCGCCCACGAGTTGGGTACCAGCGCGGCGCGCTGCGTGCTGGTGGGCGACATCGGCCGGGACGTGGGCGCGGCGCTGGCCGCCGGTGCGGCCGGGGTGCTGGTGCCCACGCCGGTGACCCGGCCTGAGGAGGTCGCCGCCGCCGGCTGGGTGGCGGCCGATCTGCCGTCGGCGGTGGACGAGATCCTGCGCCGCCAGCGGGCCGTGCAGCCCGCGCGGGACACCGAGCGGGTCGGTACGACGCTTGTGGTGCGGTCGGACTCGGCCGGGGACGTGCTCGTCACCGGGCCGGCGATCCGCGCGGTCGCGGCCGGCGCGCGACGGGTGGTGCTGCTCTGCGGACCTCGTGGACGGGCCGCCGCCGAGCTGCTGCCCGGCGTCGACGAGATCATCGAGCACCCGCTGCCGTGGATCGATCCCGCGCCCACGCCCGTCGACCCGGACGACATGCGCCGGTTGACGGCCCGCCTCGCCGCCGTCGGCGCGGACGAGGCGGTGGTGTTCACCTCGTTCCACCAGTCCGCCCTGCCACTGGCGTTGCTGCTGCGGATGGCCGGCATCACCCGGATCGCCGCGATCAGCGACGACTACCCGGGCGCGTTGGTGGACATCCGCCACCGGGTGCCGGTGGGCGTCCCCGAGCCCGAGCGGGCGCTCTCCCTCGCGGCCGCGGCCGGGTACCGGTTGCCGGCCGGCGACGAACCCGTGCTCCGGCTCCGTGCCGACGCCCCGGTGACCCGCCCGGCGCTCGTCGGTGACCCCGGCTACGTGGTGCTGCACCCCGGTTCGGCCGCCTCGAGCCGGGCCTGCCCGACCGAACTGGCCGCCCGCATCGCCGGGGCGCTCACCGCGGCCGGGCACCGCGTGCTGGTCACCGGCGGACCCGACGAGCGGACGGTCACCGCGCGGGTCGCGGCGGCGGGCGGCACCGACCTGGGTGGTACGACCGACCTGGCCGGGCTGGCCGCGCTCGTCGCCGACGCCGCCGCCGTGGTGGTCGGCAACACCGGGCCCGCGCACCTGGCCGCCGCGGCCGGCGTACCGGTGGTCAGCCTCTTCGCGCCGACCGTCCCCTTCGGCCAGTGGGGCCCCTACCGGGTGCCCACCGTCCGGCTCGGCGACGCCGGCGCCCCCTGCCGCGACACCCGGGCCGCGAGCTGCCCGGTCCCCGGGCACCCGTGCCTGAGCGGCGTCGACCCGGCCGAGGTGGTCGAGGCGGTGCGGACGCTGACCGCCAGTGGTGGTGGCGTCCGATGAACATCCTGCTCTGGCACGTGCACGGCTCCTGGACGACGTCCTTCGTGCACGGCAGCCACCGCTACCTGATCCCCACCACGCCGGACCGAGGCCCGTACGGCCTGGGCCGGGCGCGTACCTACCGGTGGCCGGACAGCGCGGTCGAGGTGGCCCCCGACGACCTGCCCGACGCCGACGTCGACGTGGTCGTCCTGCAACGCCCCGAGGAGATCGACCTGGCCGAGCAGTGGCTGGGCCGGCGTCCGGGGCGCGACGTGCCCGCCGTCTACGTGGAGCACAACACCCCCAAGGGCGACGTCCCGAACACCCGACATCCGATGGCCGACCGCGACGACCTGCTCGTCGCCCACGTCACCGGGTTCAACCAGATCTTCTGGGACACCGGCGCGACCCGCACCAGCGTCGTCGACCACGGCATCGTCGCGCCGGCCGTGTCGTACACGGGTGAACTGGACCGGCTCGCCGTGGTGATCAACGAGCCGGTGCGGCGGGGCCGGGTCACCGGTACCGACCTGCTGCCCGAGTTCGCCGCCATCGCGCCCCTGGACGTGTTCGGCATGGGCGTCGCCGGCCTCGCCGACCACCTCGGACTGCCCGCCGACCGGCTCACCAGCCATGACGACGTCCCTCAGGACCGGATGCACGCCGAGCTGGCCCGCCGGCGGGCGTACCTGCACCTGTGCCGCTGGACCAGCCTCGGGCTCAGCCTCATCGAGGCGATGGCGATCGGCATGCCGGTCGTCGCGCTGGCCACCACCGAGGCGGTCACCGCCGTGCCCCCGGCGGCGGGGGCCCTCGCCACCCGGATGGACGTCCTGCTCGACGCCGCCCGCCGGTTCATCGCCGAGCCGGCGGCCGCACGTCAGGCCGGCGCGGCGGCCCAGGCCGCCGCGCGCGACAGGTACGGCCTCGACCGTTTCCTCGCTGACTGGGACCGGCTGCTGGAGGAGGAAGTATGCGGATCGCGATGATCTCGGAGCACGCCAGCCCGCTCGCCATCCTCGGAGGGGAGGACGCCGGCGGCCAGAACACGCACGTGGCCGAGCTGTCCGCCGCGCTCGTCGCCGCCGGGCACGACGTGCGGGTCTACACCCGCCGCGACGCCCTCGACCTGCCGGTGACCGTCCGCGCCCCGGACGGGTACGACGTGGTGCACGTGCCGGCCGGTCCGGCCGAGCCGGTCGCGAAGGACGCGCTGCTGCCGCACATGCGCGAGTTCAGCCGGTGGCTCGTGGAGCGGTGGCGGGGCGGGGACTGGACGCCCGAGGTGATCCACGCGCACTTCTGGATGAGCGGCCTGGCCGCGCTGACCGCCGGCCGGCAGACCGGCGTGCCGGTGGTGCAGACGTACCACGCGTTGGGCACCGTCAAGCGCCGCCACCAGGGCGTCCAGGACACCAGTCCGGCCCGGCGCATCGCCTACGAGCGGGAGTTGGGCCGCTCGGTGGACCGGGTGGTCGCGCAGTGCCGCGACGAGGTCGGCGAGCTGGTCCGGATGGGGGTGCCCCGCTCGCGGATGACGGTCGTGCCCTCCGGCGTCAACCTCGCCTCGTTCGCCCCGCTCGGACCGGCCGCCGACCGGGAGCCGGGCCGCGCCCGCATCCTCACCGTGGGCCGGCTGGTCGAGCGCAAGGGCTTCCAGACGGTCGTGCGCGCGATGGCGCTGGTGCCGGACGCCGAGTGCGTCGTGGTCGGCGGTCCGCCCGAAGGGCTGCTGGAGACCGACCCGTACGCCCGGCGGCTGCGTGCCCTCGCCGAGTCGTGCGGGGTCGCCGACCGGGTGCACCTGGTCGGCGCGGTGCCCCGCGAGGAGATGGGCCGCTGGTACCGCTCGGCGGACCTGCTGGTCGCCGCACCCTGGTACGAGCCGTTCGGGCTGACCCCGCTGGAGGCGATGGCGTGCGGCGTGCCGGTCGTCGGCACCGCCGTGGGCGGCATCCGGGACACCGTCGTCGACGGCACGACCGGCGACCTCGTCCCGGCCCGTGACCCGAACGCCCTGGCCGCCGCGATCCGGGGACTGCTCGACGACCGGATCCGCCGCTTCCGGTACGCCACCGCCGCCCGCGAACGGGCCCGGTCGCGCTACTCCTGGGAGGTCACCGCCGAACGCCTCGCCGAGGTCTACAACGAGGTCGCCGCCGTACGCCGGCCGACCCGGGTGGTGGCCTGATGCCGGCGGTCAGCCCGCTCGATACGCACCTGACCAACCTCGCCGCGGCACTGGAGCCGTACCGCCGGTGTGAACCGCAGTTGGCGCGCTGGGGCGCGCACCTGGCCCACCGGCTGGCCGGCGGCGGACGACTGCTCGTCGCCGGCAACGGCGGCAGCGCCGCCGAGGCCCAGCACCTCACCGCCGAGCTGGTGGGCAAGCTGCACGACGACCGCCGGCCGCTGTCGGCGATCGCCCTGCACGCCGAGACCAGCGCGGTGACCGCCATCGCCAACGACTACGGCTACTCCGACGTCTACGCCCGCCAGGTCCGCGCCCACGGCCGGCCCGGGGACGTGCTGTTGCTGCTCAGCACCAGCGGCGGCAGCGGCAACCTGCTCACCGCCGCGCACGCCGCGCGGGACGCCGGGCTCACCACCTGGGCGCTCACCGGCCCCGCCCCCAACCCCCTCGCGGACGCCTGCGACGAGGTGCTCGCCGTGCCGTCGGCCGACAGCCAGGTCGTCCAGGAGCTGCATCTCGTCACCAGCCACCTGATCTGCGAATACCTCGAGCAGGAGCTACCCGCGGCACTTGCCGCCGCCGAGCCGGTCACGGCCGGTCGACTCGCGTCCGAGCCGGTACGCACCGGCGTCGAGGTGGTGCTCGACGGCCCGACCGCCCAGCAGATCGACGCGTGAGCATGAGGAGGTAAGCGTGAGGGGACCCGTGGTGGTCGTCGGGGACACCCTGCTCGACCGGGACGTGGAGGGGGTGGTGAACCGCCTCTGCCCGGACTCACCGGTGCCGGTGCTCGACGAGACCTCGGCCGTCGACCGGCCCGGCGGCGCCGGCCTCGCGGCGGTCTTCGCGGCCGCGCAGGGCGCCGACGTGGTGCTGGTCACCGCGCTCGCCGACGACGCCGGGGGCGCACGGCTCAGCGCGCTGCTCGCCGCCGCCGGCGTGCGGGTGTACCCGCTGGCCCTCGCCGGCGCGACGCCGGAGAAGATCCGGCTGCGGGCCCGGGGTCGGGTGCTGCTGCGCCACGACCGGGGTGGCGCCTCCGGTGAGCCGGGTCAACCCTCCGACGAGGTGCTGCGGGTGCTCGCCGCCGCGTCGGCGGTGCTGGTCAGCGACTACGGCCGGGGCGTCGCCCGGCAGCCCGCGCTGCGCGCCGCGCTGGCCGCCACCCGCGCGCCGGTCGTCTGGGACCCGCACCCGCGCGGACCGGCGGCGGTACCCGGCGTGCACCTGGCCACCCCGAACGAGTCGGAGGTGCGTGAGCTGGTCCCGACGCTGCCCGGCGCGTCCCGGATCGCCACCGCCTCCCGGGGTGCGCAGGGCCTGCGTCGACGCTGGCGGGCGGGCGCGGTCGCGGTGACGTTGGGCGGGGACGGCGCGTTGCTCTGCCACGCCGGGTCGACGCCCCTGGTGGTGCCCACCTCGGGCAGCGCCGAGGGCGACACCTGCGGGGCGGGCGACCGGTTCGCCGCCGCCGCCAGCCTCGCGCTGGCCCAGGGCGCGCTCGTCTCCGAGGCGGTGCAGGCAGCCGTCGCCGAGGCCTCCGCGTACGTCGCGGGTGGGGGAGTGGCCACCGCCCTGCCACCCCCGGCCGACGTGGTGAGCCTGCGCGGCGCCCGCCGGCCCGCCGTCAGCGCCGAAAGGGTGGGCGTCGCGGCGGTCGCCGCGCTCCTGTCCGAGGTACGGGACGCCGGTGGCACGGTGGTGGCCACCGGAGGCTGCTTCGACCTGCTGCACGCCGGGCACCTGGCCACCCTGCAGGCCGCCCGGCAGCTCGGCGACTGCCTGATCGTCTGCCTGAACTCCGACGCCAGCGTCGCCGGGCTCAAGGGCCCGCGGCGGCCGGTGCTGCCCGAGGGCGACCGGGCCCGGCTGCTGGCCGCCCTGAGCTGCGTCGACGCCGTCCTCGTCTTCGACGAGCCGACGCCCGAGGCGGTGCTGTCCTGGGTGCGCCCGGACGTCTGGGTCAAGGGCGGCGACTACGCCGGCGGTGTCGACGACGTGGCCACCCTGCCCGAGGCCGACGTGCTGCGCCGGTGGGGCGGCAACACGGTGGTGGTGCCGTACCTGGACGGCCGCTCGACCAGCGACCTCATCGCGCGTGCCGCCGCCGGTCAGGCCGTCGACGCGGACGACGGGCCACCGCGGCCGGTCGGCGTCACCGTACCGGTCACCACGACGCGGGAGCGCACCCGATGACCGCCACCCGGCCCGACGCCGGACCCGCCGTCCTGGTCACCGGCGGTTCCAGCGGGCTCGGCGCGGCGGTGGTCGCGGCGGTGGCCGCCGATGGTGGCCGTCCGCTCGTGCTGGACCGGCAGCCGCCGGTCGAGGGCGTGGACTGGACCGAGTGCGACCTCGCCGACACCCGCGCCGCCGAGGCGGCCACCCGGCACCTCGCCGAGCAGGCCGGCGGCCTGGACGCCGTGGTGACGGCCGCCGGGACGGACGTGCCGGGCCGGCTCGCCGACCTGCCGGGGGAGACGTGGGACCGGATCGTCGCGGTGGACCTGTTGGCCACGGCCGCGGTGATCCGGGCCGCGCTGCCGTTCCTGCAGACCTCCGCCGGGCGCATCGTCACGGTCGCCTCGACCCTGGGCGTCAAGGCGGTCAGCGACGCCACCGCGTACTGCGCGGCGAAGTTCGGCGTCGTCGGGTTCACCCGGGCGCTCGCCGCCGAGCTGGCCGGTCAGGTCGGGGTCACCCTGCTCATCCCCGGCGGCATGCGCACCGCGTTCTTCGACGAACGCGATCCGCAGTACAAGCCGGGTCCGGACGCCATCCTCAACGACCCCGCCGACACGGCCGCGGCGATCATGTTCGCGCTCCGCCAGCCGCCCGGCTGCGCGGTCCGGGAGATGGTGGTCTGCGCCGAGCAGGAGACGTCGTACCCGTGATCCTCGTGCTGCGCGCCCTCGGCGTCGGCGACCTGGTCACCGCGGTGCCCGCGCTGCGGGCGCTGCGGGCCGCGTACCCGGATCACGAGCTGGTCCTCGCCGCGCCCGCCGGTCTGGCCCCGCTTGTCGACCTGGTCGGCGGCGTCGATGAGCTGGTGGACACCGCCGGGCTGGACGGTCCGCTGCGGCCGGGGCGGGCGCCGGCGGTCGCGGTGAACCTGCACGGGCGGGGGCCGCAGTCACACCGCCTGCTGGCCGCCGCCCGTCCCGGGCGGCTCGTCGCCTACGCCAACGCCGACGCCGGGTTCGCCGACGGCCCGCGCTGGGCCGACGAGGAGCACGAGGTGGACCGTTGGTGCCGGCTGCTGTCCTGGTACGACATCCCGACCGACCGCCGCGACCTGGGCCTGCGCCGGCCCGAGGTGGCCGGCCTGCCGGTCGGCGCGACCCTGCTGCATCCGGGCAGCAACGTCCCCGCCAAGCGGTGGCCGGCCGAGCGGTTCGCGGCGCTGGCCCGGGCGCTGCGCGAGCGGGGGCACCGGGTGCTGGTCACCGGGTCGGCCGACGAGCGCGCGCTGGCCGAGCGGGTGGCCGGGGCGGCCGGTCTGCCGCCGGACGCCGTGCTGGCGGGCCGGACCGACCTCGGCGCGCTGGCCGCGCTGGTCGCCGACGCCCGGCTGGTGGTCAGCGGCGACACCGGGGTGGCGCACCTGGCCACCGCGTACGGCACCGCGTCGGTGGTGCTCTTCGGGCCGGTGCCTCCGGCGGTGTGGGGGCCGCCGCCGGACCGGCCCCGACACCGGGCGCTCTGGGCCGGTGCGGGAGATTGGCCCAGGTGGGACGGGGTAGGAAGCCACCCGACACTGGCGGCCCTGCGCCTGGACGAGGTGCTCGCTGCGGTGGACGAGGTGGAGAGGGTGGTGCGGGTCTCCGGTGCGGTTACGGCGTAGCGACCCGGGTCGGCCCGGTTACGGGCGACTCCGGCGCGGCAAGGGCTGGAGCTTCGTCGATCCGAGCGGTGCCGTCGTACGCGATCCGGACACCGTGGCGCGGCTGCGGGACCTCGTCATCCCGCCGGCCTGGCAGGACGTGTGGATCGCGCCGCACGCCAACGGACACATCCAGGCGACGGGTGTCGACGCGGCCGGGCGCAAGCAGTACCTCTACCACCCCGTGTGGCGGGAGAAGCAGGACGCGGCGAAGTTCGACCACATGCTGGAGGTGGCCCGACGGCTGCCCACGTTGCGTGCGCGGGTGGGGCAGGACCTCGTCGGCCGGGGCCTGGGTCGTGACCGGGTGCTGGCCACCGTGGCCCGCCTGCTCGACTTGGGGATGTTCCGGGTCGGCAGCGACCAGTACGCGGCCGGCGACGACCCGACGTTCGGGGTGTCGACCCTGCGCCCGGAGCACGCGCGACGCCGGGGCGACTGCGTGGTCTTCGAGTTCCCCGCCAAGGGCGGCATCGAGCAGGTACGCCGGATCGACGATCCGCAGCTGTGCGAGGTGCTGGTCAGTTTGCGTCGGCGTCGCCGCCGCGCGGACCGACTGTTCGGCTACTGGGACGGCCGCCAGTGGCGGGACGTCCGTAGCGACGAGGTCAACGGCTACCTGCGCGATGCCAGCGGCGGCGAGATGACCGCCAAGGACTTCCGCACCTGGCACGCCACGGTACGCGCGGCGGCCGAGTTGGCCGCCGCGGACCCGGCCCGCTCGGTCACCGCCCGGCGCAGGGCGGTGGCCGCGGTGATGCGTGCGGTGGCGGAGCTGCTGGGCAACACCCCGACGGTGGCCCGGACGTCCTACGTGGACCCCCGGGTCGTCGACCTCTACCACGACGGCGTGGTGGTACCGGTCGACCCGGGCGCCTCCCGCGAGGAGGTCGAGCGGGTCGTGTTGGAGCTGCTGGAGAAGGCCTGACCGGCCCCGCCGACGATCCTGGGGGGGAAGCGACGGGGCCGGAACCTCGGCCGGGGGCGGCACCGGGCGGCCGCCCGCCGCGTGTCACGCGCCACGGCGGGCGCCTCGCCACGGCCCCCGTTCGCGGTCGGCGCGGGCCCCGGGGTACGCGGGCACCGCCTCTACCGCGTCGACAGTCAGTCTGCCCGGGTCGAGTTGACTCTGGATGCCAGGTCGTTGACGTCCCGTGCCGTAACCGGCTCACCGTCGCGGCAGGCCTGCGGGCTCACCCCGTACGCCGCCCGGAACGCCCGACTGAAGTGGGCCTTGTCCCCGAACCCCCAGCGTGCCGCGATGACCTGCACGGGCTGGGTTCGCAGCGCCGGGTCGGCCAGGTCGCGCCGGCACCGGGCCAGCCGAAGGTCGCGGATGTACGCCGCCACGGTGGTGTTCTCGGCCTCGAAGAGGCGGTGCAGGGTGCGCAGCGAGATGTGGTGGGCGTCCGCGACGGTCCGTGGGGCGAGCGTGGCGTCGCCCAGGTGCCGGTGGACGTACGCCTGCACCTGCGTGACCAACGCGCGGCGGCGGACCTCGGTCGGCACCGCGTCCTCGGCGACGAGGTTCCGGCCGAGCAGGGTGGTGGCCAGGTCGAGCCCCACCGTGCCGAGCCGGCCGGCGTCGACGGCGTGGTACTGCTCGGGGTGCCCGGTCACCTGGATCAGGAACTGGGCCAGCAGCGCCCCGAGACCCTCGCTGCCGGACATTCGCCCGCCGTAGAGCGCGGCCATCCGCTTCGGCGGCAGCGGGAGCGCGGCGTGCGGTATCAGCGTGATGATCGAGGTGGCCCGGGTCCGCCCCGGCTCGTTCGCGTGGTGGCAGACGTCGTGCGGGCGCGAGGCGTCGTAGAAGGTGAACTCGCCGGCCAGGATCTCGCTGCGCCGACCGTCCTGGCTGGACGTGCCGATCCCGCTGGTGGTGAGGGCGAGCACGTACAGCTCCGGGTCGGACTGCCGGATCAGCTTGCGGGTGCGGGTGGCGTCGAGGGAGGGGTACCGGTACTCGACGAGTTGGATCGCGCCGAGATCGGTGAAGTCGGCCCGGGCGGCGAAGTCGGCGGCGTGCGCGGACTCGACCCGCAACGGCGCGGAGGTGCGCGCCACCAGGTCCAGCCACATCCCGAAGCGCTCGCCGGGCGGCAGGACGGTGGTGTCGACGGTGTTCCTGGGTAGCATCCGCGCCCCCTCAGGCCGTCCGGCGGGCGATCAGGGCCTCGACGCCGTCGAGGATCCGGTCCAGTCCGAAGGTGAACTCGTCGTCCGGGTCGTCGTCCTGGTCGAGTACGCCGGCGTCGAGCACCCGCGTCAGCGCGGGGAAGCGGACCGGGTCGATCAGCCGCGCCACCATCGCCCCGTACGCCGGCATCAACTCGCCGGGCTCGACACCGGCGGCTCGGCTGCCCTCGGCGATCTGGTTGGTGAGCATCGCCTCGTTGCGCACGTAGCCGGTGACCAGCAGCAGGATGGACATCTTCGCGCCCTCGGGCAGCGGGGTGCCGTCGAGGCAACCCAGCCCGTCCTCCAGCCAGCCGAGTTGCTGGGGTGTGGCGGGCGGCCCGGCGATCGGGATGTGCAGCAGCCAGGGGCGCTGTCGCAGCACGTCGTGTTCGGCCCACGCCCAGCGGGTCAGGCCGGCGCGCCAGTCGTCGTCCGGCGCGGCCGGGCCCGGTGCGGGGCCGTAGCCGGCGTCCACCATGAGCGTCAGCAGGTCGTCCTTCGAGGCGATGTGGCGGTAGAGGGCCATGGTGGCGGCACCCAGTTCCTTGGCCACCCGGCTCATCGACACGGCCGCCAGCCCGTCGGCGTCGGCGACCCGGACGGCCGCGTCGACGATGCCGGCCACGGTCAGCCCCGGCCGGGGGCCCTTCGGTGGCCGCTCGCGCAGCCCCCACGCGCTCTGGATGGCCGGCGGGAGCGCCGGGCCGCTGTCGTCTTTCGTCTCCGCCACATTTCCTCCTTGCCTCGCCATCCTAGTTCTGCGTATGGTCTACGCATTAAAGCGTACGCCATACGCAGAAGGAGTTTCCATGACAGCGACGACCGCACCGGCGCCCCGAGCGGGCCGGCGGGAATGGATCGGATTCGCGGTGCTGATGCTGCCGCTGCTCCTCGTCTCGATGGACGTGTCGGTGCTCTACTTCGCCGTCCCGTTCATCAGCGAGGAGCTACGGCCCAGCGCCACCCAGCAACTCTGGATCTTCGACATCTACGGCTTCGTGCTGGCCGGGCTGCTGATCACCATGGGCGCCCTGGGCGACCGGATCGGCCGGCGTCGGCTCCTGCTGCTGGGCGCCACCGCGTTCGGCGCGGCATCCCTGCTGGCCGCGTACGCCGACAGCGCCGCGACGCTGATCGCCGCGCGGGCCGTGCTCGGCGTCGGCGGGGCCACCCTGATGCCGTCCACGCTCGCCCTGGTGCGCAACATGTTCCACGACGCCAAGCAGCGGGGCACCGCCATCGGCATCTGGACCGCCACGCTCACCGGTGGCATCGCCATCGGTCCGGTGCTCAGCGGCGTCCTGCTGGAGCACTTCTGGTGGGGCTCCATCTTCCTGATCAACATCCCGGCGATGCTGTTGCTGCTCCTGCTCGCCCCGGTCCTGGTGCCCGAGTTCCGCAACCCGGCGCGCGGCCGGTTCGACCTGGTCAGCGCGGCGCTCTCGCTCGGCACGCTGCTGCCGGTCATCTACGGCATCAAGGAGATGGCCCGCGACGGCGTCAGCGCGGTACGGGTGCTGGACGTCGTCGCCGGCCTGCTGATCGGGACGCTCTTCCTGCACCGGCAGCGGACCCGGGCGTACCCGATGATCGATCTGGCGCTGTTCCGCCGCCACGGCTTCGCGGGATCGCTCGCGGTCAACCTGCTGGCGATGTTCGCGCTGGTCGGGTTCGCCATCTTCACCACCCAGCACCTCCAGTTGGTGCTCGGGCTGAGTCCGTTGCGGGCGGCGCTGTGGAGCCTCGTACCGTCGCTCGCGGTCGGCGGCGTCGCCCCGGCCGCCGCCGCGCTCGCCCAGCGGGTCGAGCGGGCCTACCTGATCGGCGCCGGCTTCGCGATCGCCGTGGTCGGCTTCGCGGTGCTCACCCGGGTCACCCCCGAGACGCCGCTCTGGCTGCTGCTCGTCGGCGCGAGCGTGTACGCCGGCGGCCTGGTGATGGTGATGTCACTCGTCACCGAGCTGGTGCTCGGCGCGGCGCCGCCGGAGCAGGCCGGTGTCGCCTCCGCGCTGACCGAGTCCAGCAGCGAGCTGGGCGGCGCGCTGGGAATGGCCATCCTGGGCAGTGTGGGCGCCGCGATCTACCGGCGCGAGGTCCTCGACGAGCTGCCGGCCGGACTGCCGACGGACGCCCGCGACGCGGCCGGCGAGACCCTGGGCGGCGCGCTCGCCGTGACGCGCGGACTGCCGGCGGAGGTCGGTGACGCGGTGCTGCACGCGGCCCGGTTCGCCTTCACCGACGGGCTGCACCTCGCCGCGATCGCCGCCATGGTGGCGATGGCCCTCGGCGCGGTGACCGCGCTGCTGACGCTGCGCGGCGTCCGGCCGGCCGACCCGGCGGCGCTGGCCACCGAGCCGACCGGACCGTCGTTGTCGGACCCCGCTCCGGTCAGTCGTTGAGCACGTGGGCGAGTCGGTCGCGGAACCGCCGCTCGGAGTCGCTGACCGACTCGCCGCCGAGGCCCAGCAGACCGCCGCTGGAGGCGGCCCCCACCACCTGGTCGGCGATGGTGACCAGCCAGTGCTTGTACGCGCCGGCCTCGCCCTCGTCGACCCGGGCGGCCAGCAACACGGCCGCCTCACGGGCCCGCACCAGCACGTCGTCGAGGTACGCCTGCGGGTCGGCGGGCGCGATGACCGGCAGTTCCTCGCCGGCCTCGGGGTCGCCGACCCGGGTCACGATCTCGCCGGCCACGGCGGCGACCAGCGGGCTGGCCGACTCCCGGCCCGCCCCGATGGACTCCAGCCCGGCCGCGTTCTCCGCCATGGTCCGGCGGGTGCCGTCGGACTCGGCGGCGCTCGCCGCGGTCAGCACCGACTGCGGCAGGCCGACCAGCAGCCCCCACTCCTCGTCGGAGAAACCGAAACCGGTGTACGCCGGCTGCTCGATCACGGCAATGCCCCTTCCGCCCTGTTCTGTCTGGTCAATCGGTGCTCTGCTTGGTCGATCCACCGGGCCCGTAACCGGGGCCCGGGTCAGGCTAGTCCAGGGACAGCAGGCCCTGCTCGGACACCACGCGCACCGACAGCGTCTTGTACCCGACCTCGTCGAAGAGGACCGTCATCTTGTCGTCCTCGTAGCTGAGCACCAGGCCCCGCCCCCACTCGCCGTGACGCACCTGGCTGTGCACCGGGAACGGTCCGACCGCGCCCTCGTCGGCGACGCTGGTGCCCCGGTGGCAGTTGTCGCAGTGCGCGCAGACCTCGGTCATCTGCTCGCCGAAGTAGGCCAGCAGGGTCTGCCCCCGGCAGGCGGTGGTCTCGGCGAAGGCCCGCATCATGTCGGTACGCGACCGGGTCACCGCCTGCTGGCGTTCCGCCTCGGCGAGGGCCGCCGACGCCGCCTCGACCGGAGTGGGGGAGTAGCGTGGGGCCCCGATGCGCTGGCGCGCGCGGGGCTCGGCGGCCCCCACCTGCTCCAGCAGCGACAGGTACTGGCCCAGCTTGCGCGGTCCCAGGCCGGTGGCCTCCCGCAGCTCGGTCTTGGTGGCCGGCTTGCGGCGCAGCAGCGCGGCCAGGTCCCGCAGCTCGTTCTCGTCCGGCAGGCCGCCGCTGAAGAACCGTTGCAGGCCCACGTCCTCGGCCCGCCAGAGCAGCAGCACCCGGGCCGGCTGCCCGTCCCGACCGGCCCGGCCGATCTCCTGGAAGTAGCTGTCCGGCGAGTCGGGCAGCGCGGTGTGCACCACCCAGGCGATGTTCGGCTTGTCGATGCCCATGCCGAACGCCGACGTGGCCACCATGATGGGCACCTGGTCGGCGAGGAACGCCTCGTGCAGCTCGTTGCGCGCGCCGGCCGGCATCCCACCGTGGTAGAACTGCGCCGGGAAGCCCGCCTTGGTCAACTTATCGGCCAACTCCTCGGCCGAGCGGCGGGTCGGCACGTAGATGATCCCGGGTCGTTCGTCGTCGCGCAGCAGGGCGATCAACCGCCGCCACCGGTAGTCCTCGGTGGGGCAGTGCGCCACCTCCAGGAAGAGGTTGGGCCGGTCCAGCCCGGAGACCACCACCTCCGGGTCGCGCAGCCGCAGCCGGGCGATGATGTCGTCGCGTACCGGCGGCGACGCGGTGGCGGTCAGCGCGACCACCGGCGGTCGGCCGATGCCCTCGATGAGGTGGCCCAGCGCCAGGTAGTCGGGGCGGAAGTCGTGCCCCCAGGCGGAGATGCAGTGCGCCTCGTCGATCGCCACCAGCGCCGGCTTCAGCGCGGCGACCTCGGCCATCCGGTCCGGGTTGCTCAACTGCTCCGGGGTGATGAACAGGAACTCCGCCCGCCCGGCCTGGATCTCGGCGACCGCCTCGGCCTGCTGGGCGGCCGACTCGTTCGAGCTGATCCGTACCGCCCGCAGCTCGGGACGTTGCCGCTCGTTGAGCGCCGCGATCTGGTCCTGTTGCAGGGCCAGCAGGGGGGAGATCACCACGGTCGGGCCGGGGATCAGGCTGGCCGGGATCTGGTAGATCGCCGACTTGCCGGCGCCGGTGGGCAACACCACCAGGGCGTCGTGCCGCTTCATCACCGCGCGCATGGCGGCGAGCTGGTTGGGCCGCAGTGCTTTCCAGCCGAAGAGGCTCTTCGCCGCGCGGCGCAACGTCATCGAGTGCGTGGACAGTTTCATCGAGGGCCGGAGGTACCCGAGCCCATGACCACCGAAACACCTTCGGGGATCATGGGCTCGGGAAGTGTCCGGTTCACCGCAGGCGGGGCAGGACCTCGCGCTGGTAGAGGTCGAACAGGCCCTCGAAGTTCGGGCCGGTGTTGGCCACGTACAGCTCGTCGAAGCCGGCCTTGGCGTACTTGTCGATCATCTCCAGGTGCGCGTCGGCGCTGTTGCCGCAGACGAACGCCTCCCGCACCATGTCCTCGGTGACCAGCTCGGCGGCCTGCTCGAAGTGGCGCGGCGAGGGCAGCACCTGCGACAGCTCACCCGGCACACCCGCGTTGGGCCAGCGCTCGTACGCGATCCGCGCGCCCTCGTCCTCGCTGGCCGCGAACGCCGCCTTGAACCCGGCCTGGCACGGCTTGTCGCCGCCGCCGTTCTCCCGGAAGCGCCGGACCAGCTCGCCGTCGGGCATGGTGCTCACGTAGCCGTCACCGATCCGGGCGGCCAGGTCGACGGCCTTGGGCCCGAACCCGGAGACGTAGATCGACGGCGGGGTGTCGGGCAGGGTGTAGACCCGCGCGTTCTCCACCGTGTAGTGCGTGCCCCGGTGGTTGACGAAGTCACCCCGCCACAGCTCGCGCATGACCTCGACGGCCTCCTCGAGCATCTCCAACCGGACGTCGGCGGACGGCCAGGCGTCACCGAAGATGTGCTCGTTGAGCGCCTCGCCGGTGCCGACGCCGAGCACGAACCGACCGCCGTGCAGCACCGCGCTGGTCGCCGCCGCCTGGGCGATCACGGCCGGGTGGATCCGTACGGTCGGGCAGGTCACCGCCGTGGTCACCGGCAGTGAGCAGACCTGGCTGAGCGCGCCGATCATCGACCAGACGAACGGGCTCTGTCCCTGCGCGTCGACCCAGGGGTGGTAGTGGTCGGAGATCCACAGTGCCTCGAAGCCGGCCGCCTCGGCGCCCCGGGCCTGCGCCAGCAGCTCGGCCGGCGAGTACTCCTCACTGGACAGAAAGTATCCGATCTTCATCGCTTCCCCTTCGGCGCGCGGACCAGCTGTCGGGAAAGCCGTACCCCGGTGTCGGCGGGCCACACCGGCGGGTCGGGGCTGATCGGTCAGCGGCGGCCGAACATGGCCCGGATCGCGGCGAGCAGCAACAGGGCGCCGACCACCAGGCCGAGCAGGCGTACGCCGGGGATGTCGGCCGGACTCGTGGCGTCGGCCAGCAGGGCGGTCTCCATCCCCGCACTCTTCCCGGGATCGGCCCCGTCGGGCAACTGTAAGGTTTATTGACTATTGAATCGCTCGGTGTGACCATGGCAGCACCGCCTGCCGAGGACGGTGCGCCGAGGGCGCGCGAGAGATGGGGTACGGGGCCGCATGAGCGAGCGCAACCAGCGGGTCGGCGTCACCGCGCCGGCGAGCAACGTCGACCGTTCCGGAGTGGCGGCGTGACCGCGCCGGCCGGGCACCTTCCGACGTTGGCCGCCGCCGTCCTGCAACCCGGGTTCGTCGGCACCACGCCGCCGCCCTGGGTGTGCCGCTGGCTCGGTGACGGGCTCGGCTCGGTGGTGCTGTTCGCCCGCAACGTCGTCGACACCGCCCAGGTGGCGGAGCTGACCGCGACGCTGCGCGCCGAGCGGCCGGACGTCATCGTGGCGATCGACGAGGAGGCCGGCGACGTCACCCGGATCGAATCCGGCCGGGGCAGCTCCCGGCCCGGAAACTACGCCCTCGGCGCGGTCGACGACCCGGCGCTGACCGAGGCCGTCGCCCTCGACCTCGGCGTCGAGCTGGCGGCGGCCGGGGTGACCCTCGACTACGCGCCGGACGCCGACGTCAACTCGAACCCGGCCAACCCGGTGATCGGCGTCCGCTCGTTCGGGGCCGACCCGGCGCTCGTCGCGCGGCACACCGCCGCCTGGATCCGCGGCCTCCAGCGCGGCGGCGTGGCCGCCTGCGCCAAGCACTTCCCCGGACACGGGGACACCCGGGTCGACTCGCACCACGACCTGCCGCGCATCACCGCCGACCGGGCCCGCCTGGACGCCTGCGAGCTGGCCCCGTTCCGGGCCGCCGTGGCGGCCGGCGCGCAGGCGGTGATGACCGGCCACCTGCTGGTGCCCGCACTCGACGCGGAGCTGCCGGCCACGCTGAGCCAGCGCATCCTGGGCGGCCTGCTCCGCGACGAGTTGGGCTTCTCCGGCGTGATCGTGACCGACGCGGTCGAGATGCGCGCGGTGGCCGACCGGTACGGCTTCGCCGGAGCTGCCGTGCGGGCCCTCGCCGCCGGTGCCGACGCCATCTGCGTCGGCGGCGAGCGGAGCGACGAGGAGGCCGCCCGGGAACTGCGCGACGCCATCGTGGCCGCCGTCGTCGCCGGCGAGCTGCCCGAGGAACGTCTCGCCGAGGCCGCCAAGCGGGTCGGTCAGCTCGCCGCCTGGACGATGGCCGCCCGCGCCGCCCGCCCGAGCGTCGCCCACCGGGCCAGCGACGTCGGGCTGGTCGCCGCCCGCCGGGCGGTACGGATCACCGCCGGCCCGGACTCGCCGGTCGCGCTGCCGCTGACCCGGGCCGCCCATGTGGTGGAGTTCGAGCCGCCGCGCAACATCGCCATCGGCGCGGAGACCCCGTGGGGTATCGGCGAGCCGTTGGCCGAGCTGCTGCCCGGCACCACGACGGTCCGGCACGCCGAGCACGACGTACCCGCCGACCCGGGCGTCGCCGCCGGCGACCGTCCGCTCGTGCTGGTCGTGCGTGACCTGCACCGGCACGGGTGGATGCGGGCGGCGGTGCGGCGGGCGCTCGACAGCCGGCCGGACGCCGTCGTGGTCGAACTGGGCGTGCCCGAACTGGTCGTCGGGGCGGTGCACCTGGCCACCCACGGCGCCACCCGGGCCAGCGGGCGGGCCGCCGCCGAGGTGCTGACCGGCCGGACCCGCTAGACGAGTAAGTCCTAACGACCCCGGGCTGTGGGCATAGACGAAGGGTGTTGAAGATCCGTTTGTGACGACAGACCTCAACACCCTTCTGACCGCACTGTACGTGAAGATCGACGACTGGCTCGGGCGTCCTCGCCGGACGGGTAGGCCACCGAAGCTCTCTGACGCGGAGTTGCTGACCCTGGCCGTCGCGCAGGCGCTGCTCGGGGTGCGTTCCGAGGCCCGTTGGCTGCGGTTCGTGCCCGGGCATCTACCCGGGGCGTTCCCGTACCTGCCCGGACAGTCTGGTTACAACAAGCGGCTACGGGCAGCGTTGCCGCTGCTCAAGCGTGCCATCCGGGCGGTCGCCGAGGACACTGACCTGTGGTCCGACGCCACCTGGGTCATCGACTCCACACCGGTGGAATGCGGGCGGTCCAGGCCGACGGTGAAACGCTCTGACCTGGCGGGGTGGGCCGGGTACGGCTACTGCGCCTCGCACTCGCGGTTCTTCTGGGGACTGCGGCTGCATCTGATCTGCACCCCGGCCGGCTTGCCGATCACCTGGGCCCTGGCGACACCGAAGGTCGACGAACGTCAGGTCCTGATGGCTGTCCTTGACCACGACCCCGACCTCATCGCCGAACGCCCGGGCCTGCTGATCGTCGCGGACAAGGGATACGTGTCCGCGGAGCTGGACCGGTGGCTGGCAGAGCGTGGCGTGCGATTGCTCAGACCGTCGTACCGCAACCGCACCCCACGCCCGGACGAGCACCTACTCAAGCCGATCCGCCAGCTCATCGAGTCCGTCAACGACACGCTGAAGGGGCAACTCGACCTCGAACTGCACGGCGGACGCAGCATCGAAGGCGTCGCGGCACGCATCGCGCAACGCCTCCTGGCGATGACCACCGCGATCTGGCACAACCGGGCCACCAACCAACCCGTGACCAGGTCCCTGATCGCCTACGACCACTGACCCAACTTCGGACTTACTCGTCTAGGGCTGCGCGAGCACCAGGTCGGCGTACTCGGGGTGCTTGTCGATGAACGCCGCCACGAACGGGCACTGCGGCACCACCCGGGCACCCCGGGCGCGCACCTGATCCAGGGTGCCGCGGATCAACACGCTGCCGACGCCCTTGCCCTGGAAGCGCGGGTCCACCTCGGTGTGCGTGAAGACCAGCACGTCCTGCCCCCGCGGCACGTACGCGGTGAAGCCGGCCAACGCGTCGTCGACCAGGATCTCGAATCGGTTCTTGGCGGGGTTGTCCTCGACCAGGCTGCTCACCGGGCCATTGTCCCCGTTGCGGCGGCCACCACGTCCAGTTCGGCGAGCAACCGGTCCACCTCCTCCACCGTGTTGTAGTGATAGATGCTGGCGCGTACCGCGCCGCCGCTGTCGCGCAGACCCATCGTCCGGAAGTACTCGTAGGCGTAGTAGTCGCCCGACGAGAGGCAGAACCCGGCGTCGCCCAGCGCCCGCTGGACCTCCAGCGGCGAGCGTCCGGCGACCCGGAAGGAGACCGTTGGGCAGCGCCGGGCCGGCGAGCCGTAGACGGTGACGGCGGGCCGCTCGGCGAGACCGCTGAGCAGCCGGTCCAGCAGCGCCTCCTCGTGCGCCTGCGCGGCGGCGAGTCCGGCCCGCAGCCGCGCCCGGCGGTCACCGGTCGCGGTCGGGTCCAGGGTGGCGAGGTGGTTCACCGCGGCGGTCACCCCGGCCAGCAGGGGGAAGCTCGGGGTGCCGTACTCGAACCGGTCCGGCACCGCGTCGGAGGACGGCACCAGCTTCGCCGGGCGCAGCCCGGCCCACCGGTCCGGCTCGGCGACCATCGCGGCCAGGTGCGGCCCGGACCACTTGTACGCGCTGGTGACCAGCACGTCCGCGCCGAGCGACGCCAGGTCGGTCGGCCCGTGCGGCACCGAGTGCACGCCGTCCACACAGACCAGCGCCCCGACCGAGTGTGCGATCTTGGCGATCGCCGGCACGTCCGGCACGGTGCCGATGGCGTTGCTGCCGGCGGTCACCGCCACCAGCCGGGTCCGCTCGCCCACCAGGTCGGCGTACTGGCCGGTGGGCAGCTCACCGGTGTCCCGGTCGACCTCGGCCCAGCGGACCGTCGCGCCGGCCGCCTCGGCGGCCTGCACCCACGGGCGCACGTTGGCGTCGTGGTCGAGCCGGGACACCACCACCTCGTCGCCGGGCCGCCAGGTCGCGCCGAGGGTACGGGCCAGGGTGTACGTCAGCGCGGTCGCGCTGGGGCCGAGCACCACCCCGTCCGGCTGCGCGCCGAGCAGGTCGGCGACCGCCGAGCGGGCCTGCGCCACCAGCTCCAGCGAGCGGCGGCCCGGCGTGAACGCGGCGTTGCGGTTGCCGACGGCCGCGCGCATCGCGTCGGTGACCGCGTCGATCACACCAGCCGCGGTCTGGGTGCCCCCGGCGCCGTCGAAGTGGACGAAGCCCTCGGTCAGGGCGGGATAGGCGGCCCGGGTACGGGCGATGTCGAAGGCCATGTCCGGGACCCTAGCCGGGGCGCCGGCCGCGCTCGCTCCCGCCCGGTCGTCGCGGACGTCTCGTACCCTAGGCGGGGTGACGAACCGACCCGCCACCATTCCCCTGCCCCCCGTCCGCCGCGTCGCGGGCCTGGTCGCCGCCGCGGCGCTCGGCCTCGCCGTGCTCGCCGGTTGCAGCTCCCAGGGCGCCTCCACCGACTGCGGCCTGGACGCCTGCACCGTCACCTTCGAGCGGGGCGTCGAGGCGAGCGCCACCATCCTGGGTGTCGAGGCCAAGTTGGTCGGCGCCGAGGGCGACCAGGTGACCGTCGAGGTCGCCGGCGAGCAGCTCACTCTCACCACCGGTCAGCAGGCCACCGAGGCCGGTGGCTTCGCGGTGACCGTCGACAGCGTCACCGACCAGCAGGTCAAGATCCGCGTTTCCCGCAATCCGGGCAGCTGACCTCGTCGGGCGGCGGTGGCCGACGTTTGGGAATCTTCCGGATCGGAGATTGTGACGGCATGTCACTCACCCGTAGCGCCGAAGCCACCGCCTCCCGCACGGCGGACAGCCGGTGGCTGGAACTTCTCGCCCGGGCCGGCTTCATCGGCTACGGCATCGTCCATCTCCTCTTCGCCTGGTTGGCGTTGCAGATCGCGTTCGGCACGTCGTCCCGCGACGGCGACCAGTCCGGCGCGCTGCGTACCCTCTCCGCGCAGCCCCTGGGCAAGTTCCTGGTCATCGCAGTCGCGGTCGGCCTGCTCGCCATGGCGATCTGGCAGGGCCTCGAGGCGGCGGTCGGGCACCGCGCCGAGCGGGGCAAGGAGCGGGTCATGGAGCGGCTGGCCTCGGCCGGCCGGACCATCGTCTACCTCTACTTCGCCTGGACCGCGTTCAAGGTGTTCAACGACGCCGGGTCGAACAGCGCCGACAAGCAGGAGGCGCTGACCGGCAAGCTGATGACCTCCACCGGTGGCCGCTGGCTGGTCGGCCTGGCCGGGCTGGTGGTCGCGGCGATCGGTATCGGCCTGGTCATCTACGGCATCCGCAAGACGTTCGAGAAGCACCTCAAGACCGGCGAGATGAGCCCGAAGACCCGTCAGTTGGCCCGCCGCCTCGGCATCGCCGGCTACGTCGCCAAGGGCATCGCGTACGGCATCGCCGGCCTACTGGTCATCGTGGCGGCGGTGAACTACGACCCGGAGAAGGCCCGTGGTCTGGACGCCGCGCTGCACACCCTGCGCGAGCAGTCGTACGGCCCGTTCCTGCTGATCCTGGTCGCCCTCGGCATCGCCTGCTTCGGCGTCTACTGCTTCCTCCAGTCCCGGTTCCGCAAGGTCTGAACTGGTCGATACCGAGGACATCGGGCACTATTAGGCTTTTGCCCGAAGTAACGCCGCTCGGTCGAAGGGAAGCGCTTCACTCGTGCAGAGCTATCTCGAAACGACCGTCGCCGCGCTCGTCGCGGCGGCGGTCGCCCTCTTCGTGGTCGAGGTCATTCACCGGCTCATCCGGCGGTTCGGCTGCCGGTCCCTGTTGTTGACCGAGTTGACCGATCACGCGCACCGTCCGTTCCAGGTCGCCGCCACGGTCCTCGCCGTGCAGTTCGCCGTCCGCTTCACCACGACGTACGCGGTCGGAGTGCCCTGGCGACGGTTTTTGCTGCACCTGCTGGTGCTCTGTGTGATCGCCAGCACGGCCTGGCTGGTGGCGGCGCTGTTGATCGTCGTCGAGGACACCGCGCTCGCCCGGTTCCGGGTCGACGTGCCCAACAACCGGCACGCCCGGCGGGTCCGTACCCAGGTGGTGATGCTGCGCCGGCTGACTGTCGCGGTGATCGTCATCCTGACCGTCGGCGTGATGCTGATGACGTTCCCGAGCGTACGGGGCATCGGCGCCGGCGTGCTGACCTCCGCCGGAGTCGTCGGCGTGGTGGCCGCGCTGGCCGCCCAGAGCCTGCTCGGCAACGTCTTCGCCGGGCTGCAACTCGCCTTCAGCGACGCGGTCCGCCTGGACGACGTGGTGGTCGTCGAGGGGGAGTGGGGTCGGATCGAGGAGCTGACCCTCAGCTACGTCGTGGTGCAGATCTGGGACGACCGGCGGCTGATCCTGCCCACCTCGTACTTCACCAGCAAGCCGTTCCAGAACTGGACCCGGACCGAGGCGGCCGTGCTCGGCACCGCCGAGTTCGACGTCGACTGGGCGGTGCCGGTGCAGACCATGCGGGAGGAGCTGCGCCGGCTGGTCGAGGGCACCGAGCTGTGGGACGGCCGGGTCTGCGTCCTCCAGGTCACCGACGCCACCGGCGGGATGGTGCGGCTGCGGGCGCTGGTCAGCGCCGCGGACGCGGGCAGCCTCTGGGACCTGCGCGCCCTCGTCCGCGAGCACCTGGTCGGCTGGATCCGCGACAACCGGCCCACCGCCATGCCCCGCGTCCGCACCGAACTGGGCGACGCCACCAGCAACCTGTCCTGGCAGTGGGTGCAGCCGAGGCGGCCGGTACGCCGCCCGTCCGACACCGAGGCGCCGGACGACGCCCGTGTCTTCGGCGGCAGCGACGACGGCGACGCCCGCAGCGAAGCTTTCGTGGGCCCCGAGGAATCCCGCCCCTGACCCCGGCCGGTGACGGTGATCAGGGGGCGCCGGCCGGAACCCCCTGATCACCATCGTTCAGCGCCGGACGGCGCGGTCGTAGAGCAGCTTCGCGGCGGATCCCAGGCGGGTGGCGTAGGAACGCTCCTCCGGGCCGCCGGCCAGGTCGCTGCCGGTGGTGGTGACCCCGACGATGGTGCCGTGACCGGTCGCGGGGTCGAAGCCGACGAGGTGCGGGCCGCCGCTCGCGCCGTGGGCCATGTCGCAGCGCATGCCGAACAGCAGTGGGGCGTCCGGCCCCGGTCGCGCCGCACCGGCGCAGTGGACCATGCGGGCGCCGAGCCACTGGGTGCCCGACTGCACATGCGGATAGCCGAAGGCGTGGACGAACTCGCCACTCACCGGAGGCTGGAAGGCGATCTCCTGGCTACCGACGGCGTCGCCGAGCCGCCGGCCGTCGGCCCGGGGATTGACCACCGCCACCCCGGTGTCGTAGCCGGCGACGGCGACCTCGCTGGAGTCGGTGCCGGTGTCCCACCGGCTCGAGGTGAACATGACGCGCACGCTGAAACCGCCGTACGGCTTGCTGCCGTTGCGGTATCCGGGCACGAAGTACACGTTGTGGTTCCAGGTGTCCGCGTCGGCGGGGTCGCCCGTACCCCGGAAGCAGTGTGCGGCGGTGACCACCGTGCTGCGGTTGGGGCTGCGGACGGACGTGGCGGTGCAGCTCCCGTCGTACCCGTCGCTGAAGGTGAAGAACAGTCGCCCCACCGTCGTGGTGACCGCCCCGCCGTGCGTCCACACCGCGCCGGGATCCGGCTGGTCGGCGGGCGGGACGGTCGGGTCGTCCGGCGTGTTGTCGTCCGGCGGCATCGGGGTGATCTCCGGAACGAGCGCGCCGGCCATCCGCATGCGGTCCGGGGTCCAGTACCGGTCGGCCGCCCGCTGCTGTCCGGGGGTGAGCGCGCCGTCCCGGGTGGTGACCTCGGTGCGGTGGGCCGCGGCCGGAGTGGCCAGGACGAGCGCGGGTAGCAGCGCCACGGCGCAGAGCGTGGCTCGCGTTTTCCTCATCGGTCCATCGTGCGGAGGCGATGTCAGGAACCTGTCAGGCCGCGATGAGGAGTCGATGGTCGCCGCGATGGGGGTGGGTGGGAGGTTTGGGCGGGCTTGGGTGGGGGATCTGCTGCCGGGCATCTCTTTACCTCTCGCCGAACCGCTGCCGCAATGCACGGCGCGGCGGTCGGCCGAGACGGACAGATGCCTGCTCGGCGCGCTTTAGGATTGGCGAGCGGCGACTCCGGGCATACAGCGCGGTGATGAGGAAAGGAGGACAGCATGGCTGACGTGGCGAATGCCCGCACATCCCGCAACGGGAGCGAGCCCTCCACCGCCGAGCTGGTGCAGCGGGCCGCCGAACAGGTATCCCGTCTGGTCCGCGACGAACTGGCGCTGGCCCGGGCGGAGTTGACCCAGAAGGGCAAGCACGCCGGCATCGGAATCGGCCTGTTCGGTGGCGGCGGGGCACTGGCGTTCTACGGCCTCGGCGCGCTTGTCGTCACGGCCATCCTGCTGCTGGATCTGGTGCTGCCCGCCTGGGCCGCCGCGCTGATCGTGGCGGTGGCGCTCTTCCTGGTGGCCGGCATCCTCGCGCTGGTGGGCAAGAAGCAGGTCAGCCGGGCGGTCCCGCCGGTGCCGGCGGCGACGGTCCGCAGCCTGCGGGCTGACGTGGACACCGTGGCCGCCGCCGTGAAGGACAGGGGACGGGCATGACGGGCAACGGGACGGGTGACACCGAGGCGCTGCGCGAGGAGATCCGCCGTACCCGGGTGGAGTTGGGCGAGACGATGGAGGCGTTGGCCGCCAAGGCGGACGTGAAGGCCCGCCTCAAGGAGTCCGCCGACCAGGCGAAGGAGCGGATGCGCGAGCAGGCGGCGCAGACCGTGGCCCGGGTCCGCGGGCAGGCCGCGCGTGGTGCGGGGATGGCCCGGGCCCAGGCGTACGACAAGGGCGGCCTGGTCCGCGAGAAGAGCGAGCTGGTACGACGCAACCCGGTGCCGTGGGCGGCGATCGCCGCCGGCGCGGTGGCCACCGTGGTGGTGCTGATGATCGTGCGGGGGAGGCGTAGGTGAGCGGGAAAATCGGCAAGGTCGCGTACCGGCCGGTCGGCGTGTTGTTGGGTATCGCCGCGGGTACGGTGGCGGGCGCGATCTTCCGACAGGTCTGGAAGGTCACGGCGGGCGACGGCGAGGCGCCGAGCGCCACCGACGAGGACCGCGGCTGGGGCGAGATCCTGGCCGCCGCGGCGTTGCAGGGGGCCATCTTCGCGGTGGTCCGGGCCGCCGTCGACCGGGGTGGAGCGGTCGGCGTCCGTCGGATGACCGGCCACTGGCCGGACTGACCAGGACATCGATGTCAGGCCCCCTTCCCCATCGACGGAAGGGGGCCTTTCGCACGACCCGACACGCCGCCCAGCGATCTCGGCCATCCGTCAGGTCACATGTCGGAGAAATTCGTCGGACAGGTCGTGCAGACTTTTTGCGTACGTGATTTGCTGTTCCACGCTGTTGCGAGATGGCGTGGGTTGAGAGAAGTCTCCTTCGTGGGGGCCGCCTCAGACGCCGCTGCTCGAAAACGGCCAATCGGCCGCACGGCGTGCACGGCCGCCAGTTTTAGAAGGAGATACACATGGCGCAGGGAACCGTGAAGTGGTTCAACGCTGACAAGGGCTTCGGCTTCATCACCGTCGACGGCGGGGGTGCTGACGTGTTCGTCCACTTCTCGGCCATCCAGACCAGCGGCTACCGCACGCTGGAGGAGAACCAGCGGGTGGAGTTCGAGATCGCCCAGGGTCAGAAGGGCCCGCAGGCCGAGCAGGTCCGTCCCCTCTGACACATCTGACCGGCCCCCGCCGGTCAGTGGGACGGCCCGGTCAGGGCTTGTTGACGTGAAGCCCCGTATCCCCACCCGGGATGCGGGGCTTTCCACGTCCGCCGCTCGCGCCGACTCAGAGCCGGCGGCGCGAGCGCAGTCCCCACCAGAGCGCCACCAGCCCGGCCAGGGCCACGACCGGGCCCAGCACCACCCAGAGCGTCTGGTCGGTCATCACGCTGCCGTCGACGTAGCCGAGGCCCTGCACCGTCCACACCGCACCGATCACCACGGCCAGCAGGCCGAGGGTGAGGGTCAGCCAACCCCTCATCGCGCACCCTCCTCGCCTCGTCGGGCGGCACGCCGCCCCGGGCGTCCAGCATCGTCGGTCCGACGGCGCGCCGCGAGCACCCGGGGTCGGCGGTTCACCACCGGTCGTGCACCTGCGGGCGGATCAGCTCGTCGTAGACCTCGCGTACGCCCGCCAGTTGGGCGGCGGTGAGCGGCGGCAGGTCGGCCGCGGCGGCGTTGCGCCGGGCCTGCTCGGCGTCGCGGGCGCCCGGGATGACGACGGTGACGCCGGTCTGGTCCAGCACCCACCGCAGCGCGAACTGGGCCATCGTGCGGTCGGCGTCGACCAGCGGCGCGAGCCGGCGTACGGCCGCGAGCCCCTGGGTGTAGTCGACCCCGGAGAACGTCTCGCCCACGTCGAACGCCTCGCCGTGCCGGTTGTAGCTGCGGTGGTCGTCGGCGGGGAACTCGGTGTGCTCGTCGTAGCGGCCGGAGAGCAGGCCACTGGCCAGCGGCACCCGGGCGATGATCCCGACGCCGGCCTGGGCGGCTGCCGGCAGCACCTGCTCCAGCGGCTTGTGCCGCACCGCGTTGAGGATGATCTGGACGCTGGCTACCCCGGGGCGGGCGATCGCGGTCAACGCCTGGTCGCAGGTCTCCACGCTGACGCCGTACCCGGCGATGGCCTTCTCGGCGACGAGGGTGTCCAGGGCGTCGAAGACCGCGTCGTCGGCGAAGACGGCGGTCGGCGGGCAGTGCAGCTGGACCAGGTCCAGGGTGTCCAT
The DNA here is from genome assembly GCF_049315225.1 of Micromonospora sp. WMMD729. NCBI lineage: Bacteria > Bacillati > Actinomycetota > Actinomycetes > Micromonosporales > Micromonosporaceae > Micromonospora > Micromonospora sp. WMMD729. Next base: position 2,143,976 of record NZ_CP186059.1, read on the forward strand.
CCCGAGGTTGGCCCGCGACCGGTCGGTCCACTGCCGGAAGTTGGCCAGGGTGTACGCCTCCGGCCGCTGCTCGACGCGTCGGCCCATCTTGGTGGCGACCGTCAGTCCGGCGTCCGGGCGGGAGCGCAGGAAGCGTCCGATCAACTGCTCGCTGCGGCCGTCGCCGTACACGTCGGCGGTGTCCAGGAAGGTGACCCCGGCGTCCACGGCCGTGGTGAGCACCGCCATGGCGTCGTCCTCGCTGACCGTTCCCCAGTCGGCGCCGAGCTGCCAGGCGCCCAGGCCGACGACTCCGACGGTCCGGCCGAGCCGGTTGAAGCTGCGCTGTTCCATGCCCCGAGCCTAGTGATCGGGTTGCCGGGCTGCCACGCGAGTCGTACCGTGCAACAAGACGGACGTACGGTTTGGAGGCGGCATGTGGGATCCGACGGCGTACCTGCGCTACTCCGACGAGCGCTCCCGACCCTTTCACGACCTGCTCAACCGGGTCCCCGCCGTCCGGCCGCGGACCGTGGTCGACCTCGGCTGCGGCCCCGGCCAGCTCACCGCCACCCTGGCCGAGCGCTGGCCGGACGCCCGGATCGTCGGCCTCGACTCGTCGCCCGAGATGATCGACCGCGCCCGGGCCCTGCCGAGCCCGGTCGAGTTCGCCGTCGCCGACCTGCGCGACTGGCGTCCGAGCGATGACGTCGACGTGCTGGTGACCAACGCGGCGCTGCAGTGGGTGCCCGGGCACCAGGAACTGCTCCGCCGCTGGGCCGCCGAGCTGCCCGCCGGCGCGTGGCTCGCCATGCAGGTCCCCGGCAACTTCGACGCCCCCTCGCACCGGGCGCTGCGCGAGGTCGCCGGCCGCCCGGCCTGGCGGGCCGAACTGGCCCCGCTCCAGCGCGCCCACCCCGTCGACGACCCGGCCGACTACGCGGACCTGCTGACCGCCGCCGGCTGCGCGGTGGACGCCTGGGAGACTAGCTACGTGCACCTGCTGCCGGCCGATCCCGCCGCCGACCACCCGGTGCTGACCTGGATGGAGGGCACCGCGCTGCGACCCGTGCGGGCCGCGCTGGACGCCGCCGGCTGGTCGGCCTTCCGGGCCGAGCTGGGGGTACGCCTCGACGCCGCCTACCCGGTACGGCACGGCCAGGTGTCCTTCCCATTCCGCCGTGTCTTCGTCGTCGCCCGTACCGGCGCCCACGCACAGGAGAACCCGTGACCGATCTGACCACCTTCATCGCCGGTCTGCCCAAGGTGGAGCTGCACGTGCACCACGTCGGCTCCGCCTCGCCCCGGATCGTCTCCGAGCTGGCCGCCCGCCACGAGGGCCGCAGCCCGGTACCGAGCGACCCGGACGCCCTCGCCGACTACTTCGAGTTCCGCGACTTCGCGCACTTCATCGAGGTCTACCTGAGCGTCGTCGACCTCATCCGGGACCCGGAGGACGTCTGGCTCCTCACCCACGAGGTGGCCCGGGAACTGGCCCGCCAGCAGGTCCGGTACGCGGAGCTGACGATCACCCCGTACTCGCACGTCCGGCGGGGCATCCCCGCGCCCGCGTTCTGCGAGGCGATCGAGGACGCCCGCAAGCGCGCCGCCGGCGACTTCGGCCTCGACCTGCGCTGGTGCTTCGACATCCCGGGCGAGGCCGGCCTGCCGGCCGCCGAGGAGACCCTGCGGATCGCCCTCGACGAGCGCCCCGACGGGCTCATCAGCTTCGGTCTCGGCGGCCCGGAGATCGGCGTGCCCCGGCCGCAGTTCCGGCCGTACTTCGACCAAGCCCGTGCGGCCGGGCTGCGCTCGGTGCCGCACGCCGGCGAGACCACCGGCCCGCAGACCATCTGGGACGCCCTGCACGAGCTGGGCGCCGAGCGGATCGGGCACGGCATCTCCGCCGCGCAGGACCCGGAACTGCTCACCTACCTCGCCGAGCGGCAGATCGGGATGGAGATCTGCCCGACGTCGAACGTGCGGACCCGGGCCGTGGCCAACCTCGACGAGCACCCGCTGCCCCGACTGGTCGAGGCCGGGCTGCTGGTCACCATCAACTCCGACGATCCGCCGATGTTCGGCACCACCCTGAACGACGAGTACGCGGTGGCGGCCCGACTGCTCGGGGCTGGCCCCGGGGAGCTGGCCGCGCTGGCCCGCAACGCGGTGACCGCGTCCTTCCTCGACCCGGCCGGCAAGCAGCGGATCATCGAGGAGATCGACGCGTACGTGGCCAACGCCGGCTGAGATACCAGGGCGAGCGGGGCGCGCGGCGGGAGCGTGGGTGTGGGGGGACCTGAGACTCCCGCCGCGCGCACGGCTCCACCGGCCGGTGGACGCGCGGGGCGCTGGCCGGTGGAACTGGTGGGTTCGTGCACTGATCCTGTCAGTCCGCGAGCGCCTGACCGCGGTCGTTAACCTCGATCTAAGGAAGACTTGTGCCGCCGCACAGCCCCGGCCCGCCGGGCCGATCGGAGCGTCCTGGTCAACCGATCGGACCGGGCCTGTTCGGTCGTCGGTCGACAGTGCTCGGTCGTCCGGCACGGGTGTGCGGTCGTCCGGGCACGACGCTCCGCCGTCCGGCCGCTCAGTCGTCGGTGGGACGCTGGCGGGGCCAGCGCCGGCCGCTGCTCTTCTGATCCCGGACGTCGCGCGCCATCCGGCCCACCAGGCCGAACCGGTTGACCTGTCGGGGCGTGGCGTCCGGGTCGGCGAGCAGCATCACCACGCTGGCGCCGCCCAACCGGGCCCGGTCGATGCTGACCGAGCCGTTCGCCTGCAACGCCACCCGCTTGGCGATGTCCAGACCGAGCCCGGTGGAGCCCTGGTCGCTGGCGCCCCGACGCAGCGCCCGATCCGGGTTCGCGATGCCCGGGCCGGCGTCGTCGATCCGGATCGCCACGTACCCGTCGCGGCGCGACACGGCCACCTCGAACGCCGTACCCTGCGGCGTGTAGCGGAAGACGTTGCCGATCACCGCGTCCAGCGCGGCGGCCAGCTCGGCCCGGGGCACCGGCGCCGGGATGCGCAACTGGGCGCCGGTGACCCGGTGCGGCCGGTTCTGGTCACCGGCCAGCGCCGCCCAGAACACCATCCGGTCCCGGACCACCTCGCTGACGTCGCACATGGCGGGACCGGCCTCGTGCGCCACCGCCTTGCGGGTGGTCTTGATCAGCACGTCGATCTCGCCCTCGAGGGTGACGATCGCCTGCCGGATGCGCCGGATGCCCCGCAGCCGGTCCAACTCCGCCGGGCTGAACGAACCCACGCTGGTGTCGTCGGACTCCAACGCCTCCGCGTCGAGCCGGAGCACGGTCAGCGGCGTCCGCAGCCGGTGCGACAGGTCGGCCACCAGCTCGCGCTCGTCGGTGCGGGCCGCGTCCAGCCGCTCGGCCATCCGGTTGAAGGCGTACCCGGCCTCCGCCAGCTCGCGGGGGCCGGTCGGCTCCACGCGCACGCTCAGGTCGCCGTCACCGACGGCCAGCGTGGCCTTGACCAGGCCCTGGGTGGCATCCACCGCCCGGGCGGCCACCCGGTCGACCACCAGCACCGCCGCGCCGACCATCGCCGCGCCCACCGCGAACAGCAGCAACCAGGTGCCACCGGCACCCTCGCCCAACGTCGAGTCCGGCACGAACACCTCGACCACCGCCGTCCGGTCACCGAGGACCACCGGGTCGAGCCGGACCACCCCGCCGTCGACGTCGGTGACCAGTGAGCGCCGGTCGGCGCGGGCCCGGTCCAGGTCGGCGCCACCGGCGCGGCCCGCGGCCTCGTCCAGCCCCAATCCGTACACCACCGGCCGAACCGCGGTGTCGTCGCCGCTGGCCACCACGGCCCGTTCGACGACCGCCTTGTCCGTGCTCACCGCCAACGCGCCGGTCACCAGCGCGCTGCGTCGGGCCGCGTCGGCGATCGCCTCCTCCCGCGTCTGCTCCCGCAGGCTCAACCCGAGCGGGATCAGGAACGCGAGCGCGACGAGGCTGCACATGCCGGCCGTGAGCAGGGCCAGCGCCGTCCTCAGTCCGGTGCCACCAGCCGGAACCCGACCCCCCGCACGGTGCGCAGGTAGCGCGGCTTCGCCGCGGACTCGCCCATCTTTCGGCGGAGCCAGTACAGGTGTACGTCGATGGTCTGATCCTCGCCGACCGATGGCTGCCGCCATACCTCCTCCAAGAGTTCCCGGCGGGACACTACCCGCCCGGGTCGTGCGGCGAGATACGCCAGCAGGTCGAATTCCTTACGGGTCAGCGCCAGCGGCTCCCCGTCGAGATGGGCGCTGCGCTCACCGACGTCCACCCGCAGCCCGCCGACGGTGTGCACCGCCGGCTGCACCGTCCGGCTGGCCCGTCCGGCCCGGCGCAGGACCGTGGTGATGCGGGCGTCCAGGTGCGCGCCGGTGAACGGCTTGACCATGTAGTCGTCGGCCCCGGCGCGCAGCAGCTTGACCACCGACTGTTCGTCGTCGCGGGCGGTGGCGATGATGATCGGGATGTCGGTGATGCCGCGCAGCATCCGCAGCGCGTCCGAGCCGTCCAGGTCGGGCAGGCCCAGGTCCAACACCACGAGGTCGGGTGTCTCCGCCGCGACCCGTCGTAGCGCGTCCAGGGCGGTGCCCACGGCGTGCACGGCGTGCCCCCGGTCAGCGAGGGACCGCAGCATCGCGCCGCGTACGACGTGATCGTCTTCGACCAGGAGCACGGAGGCCACGACAAGACGGTACTTGGCCTGGCAAGTTGATCGCGTTGCGACGTACCTGGGAAGCGGGCAAGCTGGTACGACGATGTCGTTCACCCTGTTCGCCGACGCTCGCCTGGCGCTCGCCCGGGACAGCCTCGCCGGTCTCTCCACCGGCGACGCGCTCGGCGAGCGGTACGCCCCGCCCGGGTCCTCCGTCGACGACGTTATCGGCGCGGGGCCGGGCCCGTCGGGCGCGGCCGACTCCGGGGCGGACGCCCTGCCACCGGCGCCGTGGGCCTGGACCGACGACACCGAGATGGCCTGCTCGGTCGTCGCCGAACTGGCCGCCTCGGGCGCCGTCGACCGGGACCGGCTGGCATTGGCGTTCGCCGAGCGCTGCGACGCGCGACGCGGCTACGGCGCGGGCGCGATGCTGATCCTGCGGCTGATCCGCACCGGCACGCCGTGGCCGGTGGCCGCCGCGTCGGCCTTCGACGGCCAGGGCTCCTGCGGCAACGGGGCGGCGATGCGGGTCGGCCCGTTGGGCGCGTACTTCGCCGATTCCACCGCCCGCGCGGCGGCGCAGGCCCGCGCCTCGGCCGAGGTGACCCACGCGCACCCCGAGGGGATCGCCGGAGCGGTCGCCGTGGCGGTGGCCGCCGCGCTCGCCGCCCGGGCCCGCCTCGACGGCCACCGACCGGCCCCGGCCCGACTCCTGGGCGGGGTGGCCGCCGCGGTCGACGCGGGCACCGAGGTCCACCGTGGCGTACACCGCGGCATCGGGCTGCTCGGCCGCCCCCTGCCCCGCGTGGTGGCCGCGCTCGGCAACGGCTCGCGGGTGACCGCCCAGGACACCGTCGCGTTCACACTCTGGGTCGCCGCCACCCACCTCGACGACTACCCGGCGGCGATCCGGACCTGCGTCCGGGCAGGCGGCGACGTGGACACCACGGCCGCGATCGCGGGTGCGGTGGTGGCGGCGTACACCGGGGTCGGCACCCCGGGCGGCGTCCCCGACGCGTGGCTGGCCGCCCGCGAGCCGCTACCCGCCTGGCTGCCCTGACCGCTCGCCTGCCCGGCCCTTCCGGCATCCGTCGCTGTCCGGTGTTCTGCACGCGGGGCGGCCCTGCCGCACCGGCTGCGCGCAGAGACCGCCAGGGGTGCCACACCACCTTTGCTCTGCTTCAACCCACGCAACAGTGTGGGGGCATGACTGTTGCGTGGGTTGAAGCAGAGCAAAGGACGCGTGCGGGGCCATCGGCACCGCCCGACGATGAGCTGAGGCACGTCGATCGGTGCGGCCTCAGACGGTGTCGGCCAGGTGTGGCTCAGCCGGTGTCGCCCAGGTGTGGCCTCAGCCGGTGCGGGCGGGAGTGGCTGCCGAGGCGAGCTCCGCGGCGGGCGCCGGTTCCGTGGGCGCGTCCGTGCCGTCCGGCCGCGACGTCGGCGGCACCGTGTCGGTCTCCGTGGCACCGGTCACCTCGGCCAGGGCCGCGTCCTCGGCCGGGTCGCGTCGGCGCAACCGGCTGACCAGCCAGCCGATCGCCGCGCCGCCGCCCAGGCCGGCCAGCAGGCCGGCGGCGAGCATCGCGTCCGCGTTACCGGACTCCTCGCCGGAGCCGGCCGCCGTGCCACCGCCGCCGGAAGCGCCGTCGGCGCCCTGCGCGCCCGCGTCGGGACCGTTCGCCGCGCCTGCCGCCGGGGCGCCGTGGCCGCCGTGCGCGGCCGGCCCGGCCGCAGCCGGGTCCGGGGGCAGCAGCGTCAGCGCCGGCGCGCGGTGGGTGCCGGTGGCGTCCGCCCAGCGGACGACCGTGCCGTCGGCGTACGTCTGGACGACCTCGAAGGTGAGCCGCTCGGCCTGCGGCAGCGGACCCATGGACAGCGCCAGCTTCGCCGGGCCGGCCGGACCCGCGCCGACGCGCACCCAGGTCACCGCCGTGGTCACGGTGCTCACGCCGGAGGAGTGGATGCCGGCCACCGGCTTGTCCAGGGTCGTGGAGTCGATCCTGGGCGCCCAGCCGTCGACCGACATCGGGTAGACCTCGGCCACCGGCGCGTCGGCCGGCAACCTGATCTCGACCTGCGTGGTCCTCGTGCCGGCCCGCTCCTCGGGCACGCTGAACTCCAGCCGTACGGCGTCACCCTGCCGTGCCTCGGTCGGGGTGGTCGTCACGTCCGCGGCCTGCGCCGCCGCAGCGGGCCAGAGCAGCAGTCCGGCGGCGGTCAGCGCGGTCACCGCCGCGATCCGCCGCGGACGGCCACCGCCGTGCGTGCTCGCCATCTCGTGCCCCCATCCGTCTCGGCGTGACCGGCACCGGTTTCCGGCCACACCTGGTAGTTCGGATTCGCGGCGCGAAAGGTTCAACGCGAGCCGTCCGGAAGGTGCCGGCGGCGCGACCGATAGCATCGGCAGGAGCCGAGACCGGCGCCGTTTCGTACCGCTTGGAGGAGTCACCGTGTCCGCACCCCGTACCCCCGCCGTGGCCGACCCCGTCGTCGTCGCCGCCGGGACGACGGCGGCCGACGCGGTGGCCGCGGCCGGACTGCCCGCGAACGGCCCCAAGGCGATCGTCGTGGTCCGCGACCCGCAGGGTCAGCTCCGTGACCTGGACTGGTCGCCGGCCGAGGAGACCGTGGTCGAGCCGGTCAGCCTGGACTCGCCGGACGGGCTCAACGTGCTGCGGCACTCCACCGCACACGTGCTCGCCCAGGCCGTGCAGGACGTCTTCCCCGAGGCCAAGTTGGGCATCGGCCCGCCCATCGAAAATGGCTTCTACTACGACTTCGACGTCGACAAGCCGTTCCAGCCCGATGACCTCAGCAAGCTCGAGAAGCGCATGCAGGAGATCATCAAGTCCGGGCAGCGGTTCCGTCGCCGCCGCTTCGGCAGCCTGGACGAGGCGCGCGCCGAGTTGGCCGACGAGCCGTTCAAGCTGGAGTTGATCGAGGTCAAGGGCGAGGGCCTGGACACCGACGAGGTGATGGAGGTGGGCGGCGGCGAGCTGACCATCTACGACAACCTCGACGCCAAGGAGGACAAGGTCTGCTGGTCGGACCTCTGCCGGGGCCCGCACCTGCCGACCACCCGCCTGATCGGCGCGTTCAAGCTGATGCGCTCGGCCGCCGCGTACTGGCGTGGGTCGGAGAAGAACCCCCAGCTCCAGCGGGTGTACGGCACCGCGTGGCCGACCCGGGACGAGCTGAAGGCGTACCTGAAGCTGTTGGAGGAGGCCGCCCGGCGCGACCACCGCAAGCTCGGTGCGGACCTCGACCTGTTCAGCTTCCCCGACGAGATCGGCTCGGGCCTGGCGGTCTTCCACCCCAAGGGCGGCATCATCCGCCGGGAGATGGAGCACTACTCGCGGCGGCGGCACGAGGAGGCGGGGTACGAGTTCGTCAACACCCCGCACATCACCAAGGCGCAGCTGTTCCACACCTCCGGTCACCTGCCGTACTACGCGGACACCATGTTCCCGCCCATGCAGCTGGAGGGCGCGGACTACTACCTCAAGGCGATGAACTGCCCGATGCACAACCTGATCTTCAGGGCGCGCGGGCGGTCGTACCGGGAGCTGCCGCTGCGGCTGTTCGAGTTCGGCACGGTCTACCGGTACGAGAAGTCCGGCGTGGTGCACGGCCTGACCCGGGTCCGGGGCCTGACCCAGGACGACTCGCACATCTACTGCACCCGCGAGCAGATGGCCGGTGAGCTGTCCACGCTGCTCAGCTTCGTGCTGGACCTGCTGCGGGACTACGGCCTGGACGACTTCTACCTGGAGCTGTCGACCCGCGACGACTCGCCCAAGTTCATCGGCGCGGACGAGGACTGGGCCGAGGCCACCGAGGCGCTGCGCACCGCCGCCGCGACCTCCGGCCTCGACCTGGTGCCCGACCCGGGTGGCGCGGCGTTCTACGGGCCGAAGATCTCCGTGCAAGCGCGCGACGCGATCGGCCGAACCTGGCAGATGTCCACCATCCAGGTCGATTTCAACCAGCCGGAGCGGTTCGGGCTGGAGTACCAGGCCGCCGACGGCAGCCGGCAGCGTCCGGTGATGATCCACCGCGCGCTGTTCGGGTCGATCGAGCGGTTCTTCGGGGTGCTCACCGAGCACTACGCGGGCGCGTTCCCGGCCTGGCTGGCCCCCGTGCAGGTGATCGGCATCCCGATCCGCGAGGACCACACCGACTACCTGCACGGCTTCGTGGCGGCGCTGCGCGCCGAGGGCATCCGCGCCCAGGTGGACGCGGGCGACGACCGGATGCAGAAGAAGATCCGTACGGCGCAGCAGCAGAAGATCCCGTTCATGGTGATCGCCGGTGACGACGACGTGGCAGCCGGGACGGTCTCCTTCCGCTACCGCGACGGCTCGCAGCGCAACGGGGTGCCGGTCGCCGAGGCCGTGACCCACGTCCTGGACGTGGTGACATCCCGTACCAACATCGGCCCCTCCGCCGCCGCGGAGTAGCGCTCGCCTTTCGCGCGCCGCGCGCTCGCCGCCCCGCCCGCCGCATGATCGTGCTCGATCCAGGAAGTAGTGGCCTCCCGAGGCTGGGAGGCCACTACTTCCATGTTCGAGCGCGATCTTCAGCCGGAAGGCGGGCTTCCCGTCGTCAGATGCCGCAGTTCGGCGCGGACCAGCCGCCGACCGCCGCGACGTGGGTGTGGTCGTTGTGGTCCGGGTAGCCGGGGCCGAGGATCTGGCCGAAGCCGTGGTAGCGGGCCTGCTGGGCGAGCCGGCAGAACGACGGTGAGCCGACCAGGTCGACCGCGTCGCCGTACAGGTGCCGGCTGTTCGACGCCCCGCCGACCGCGCTGTTGCAGGCGTAGCTGCGGAAGCTGCTGCTGATCGCGATGGGCACGTCGCCGAGGGCGTGCCGCAGCGCCTGGAGCTTCCACATCGAGACCAGCGCGTTGGCGCGGGCGGTGCTCGCCGAGACCGCGCCGCCGGACCAGGTGCTGTTGCAGTTGTTCAGTTCGGCGTAGCTGAAGTTGACGGGTGTGCAGTCGTCGTCCTGGAGCGCGTAGAGCCGGTTGAAGGTCTGCGGACCGGCGATGCCGTCCGCGCCCAGCCCGTACGCCTGCTGGAAGCGGATCACCGCCGACCGGGTGGCCGGACCGAAGGCGCCGTCGATGGTGAGCACGGCTCCGTAGCCGGGGTAGCCGGCGACGCGGATCTGGAGCTGTCGGACGTCCTCGCCGGACATCCCCTGGGACAGGGTGCGACCCCAGGTGTAGCAGCCGTCCGCGTGCGCGGCGCCGGCGGTGAGGGTGACCCCGGTCACTGTGGTGACGGCGGTCAGAGCGAGTGCCGCGAGGACTCGGCCGAGCTGACGGATCATGTAGTTCTCCATCCAGCGATCCAACAACGTCAATGGATGGAAGTTTCAGGGCTGAGTCTCGGCTCCGTCAAGAAGTTGCAGCAGCGAGTTTCCGGTCACGGGTGTCGCGGCCCGCCGGCCCGCCTCCGTAGGATCGGCTCGTGACAGGGGCGGAGCGACACACGGACAGCGGCGGCATGGCGGACGGCCTGGATCGGCTCTGGACGCCGCACCGGATGACCTACATCTCGGGTGAGGACCGCCCCGCCGAGGGTTACGAGAAGCCGACCGGCTGCCCGTTCTGTCTCGCTCCCGGACTGCCCACCGAGGAGAGCCTCGTGGTGGCCCGTGGCGAGCGCGTCTTCGTCGTGCTCAACCTCTACCCGTACAACCCCGGGCACCTGCTGGTCTGCCCGTACCGGCACGTCGCCGACTACACCGACCTCGACGAGGCGGAGACCGTCGAGCTGGCGTCGTACACGCAGACCGCGATGCGGGTGATCCGCAAGGTGAGCAACGCGCACGGCTTCAACCTGGGCATGAACCAGGGCGGCGTCGCCGGCGCCGGCATCGCCGCCCACCTGCACCAGCACGTGGTGCCACGCTGGGGCGGCGACGCGAACTTCATGCCGGTGATCGGCCGCACCAAGGTCCTGCCGCAACTCCTGCACGACACCCGCGACCTGCTCGCCCGCGCCTGGCCGTCCTGACCGAACCGCCCGCCCGGCGTCCGCGCCGGTCCGGCTAGTCGGCGCGCAGCAGCGGCACCAGCTCCGGCCAGCTCTCGACCCGGTGTACGAGCGGCAGCAACGCTGCGTACGCGACGACCTGCGCCGGGCGGGGCCGGAACAGGAACCGGTGCGGCACCGAGTCGAGGTAACCCAGCACCTCCAGCTTGTCGTCCACGAAGTGGGTCAGGCCGAGCCGCCGGGCGATCGGCGCCTTCGCCGGACGGGTCCGGCAGAAGTGCACCCGCTCGACCGGGATCCCGGTGCGGGCCGGGAAGTCGTGGTGGGACAGCCACTCCCACGTCCGCCGCTCGGTGGACTCGCCGCACTTGGAGACCAGGTGCACCTCGTCGAACGCCGGCCCGAGCGCCGCGAGCGCGTCGAACGCGCCCTCGACCATGGGCGTACGCAGGTAGTGCGCGCCGAAGAAGGACGTGTCGGCGTCGTCGTCGGCCGGTTCGATGAGCACGCCTCCGATGTCCACGCCCAGCCGTCGCATGGCGACGATCATGCCGCACACCGTCGGCACGCCGGTACCGCGTTTCCGCGATCGTGGTTGCTACGCCCCGGCCCGCTGGAGGTGGCACGATCGGCCGATGGCAGTCACGACACGGATGTTGGGGCGCAGCGGCATCGAGGTCAGCGCCCTCGGCATGGGGTGCTGGGCGATCGCCGGTCCCTGGGCGGAGGGCAGCCAGCCACTCGGCTGGGGAGCGGTCGACGACGACGAGTCGGTGCGGGCCGTACGACGTGCGCTCGAGCTGGGCGTGACCCTCTTCGACACCGCCGACACGTACGGCGCGGGGCACGGCGAGCGGGTGCTCGGACGGGCGCTCGCCGGCCACCGGGACGACGCCGTGATCGCCACCAAGTGGGGTTACACGTTCGACGAGGCGGCCCGGCAGGCCACCGGCGAGGACGCGTCACCGGCGTACCTGCGGCGGGCCGTCACCGCCTCGCTGCGCCGGCTGGGCACCGACCGGATCGACCTCTACCAGCTCCACCTGGCCGACCTGCCGGTGCGCCGGGCCGAGGCGTTGTTCGCCGCCTGCGAGGAGCTCGTCGCCGAGGGCCTGATCCGGGCGTACGGGTGGAGCACCGACCGCGCCGACCGGGCCACCGCCCTCGGGCAGGCCGCCCCGGGCGCCGCCGCTGTGCAGCACGCCCTGTCGGTGCTGCGCGACGCCCCCGAGGTGCTCGCCGTCTGCGACAAGTACGACCTGGCCAGCATCAACCAGGGGCCGCTCGGGATGGGCCTGCTCACCGGCAAGTACACGGCCGCGTCCACGCTGCCCCGCGACGACGTACGCGGGTTGACGCCGGGCTGGCTGGAATGGTTCCGGGGTGGCCGTCCGGCCCCGGAGTGGCTGCGCCGGGTCGGCGCGGTCCGTGCCGCGCTGACCGCCGACGGCCGTACCCTCGCCCAGGGTGCGCTCGGCTGGATCTGGGCCCGCAGCGGGCGTGCCGTCCCGATCCCGGGCTGCCGGACCGTCGCGCAGGTCGAGGAGAACGCGGCGGCGCTGCACCGGGGCCCGTTGCCGGCGGACCAGTTCGTCGAGGTGGAACGCCAACTGGCCGCCCTACGCACCGCGGCCCTGCGCGACGCCGACCGCCCCCACTGGCCCCGCCCCACCCACCCCCAAACCCACCCCTGACCCACCAACCGAGCCCAGAGCGCACGCCCGTCCAGCCTCTGCGGCGTGCCGCCGGCCCGCCGTGTCGTGACGGCGCGCGCCAGCCTCGCCTGGTCCTGTGCCGGCCTGGTCCTGTGCTGGTGTCGTCCTGTCGAGCTGCCCCAGATGTGGGACGAGCGAACAGCAGCTCGGCCCGCCGGGGCCCACACGCCATGTGTGCGCGGACGCGTTCCTCTTCGGCCGTCCTCCTCCGCTGCGGTGCCCCGAGTATGGGGCAGCTCGACAGGACGCGAACACCTCGGGCGCCCCTCCGCCCGCTCGCGACGGCTCTCCGCGGCCGGCAGCCGTCAGAGACGGCGCGGGCCGGCCCGAACGCGGTTCGGCGGAGGGGGTCCTACGGGGTGTGTTCCTTGCGGGTCTGGTCGGCCAGGTGGGTGGGCATCGGGTCGTGGCGGACGAAGTGGCGGCGGAAGGTGCCGGTGCCGGCGGTCATCGAGCGCAGTTCGACGGCGTAGCGGAGCAGTTCCAGGGCCGGTACCTCGGCACGGACCAGGGTGCGACCGTCGGCGTCCGGGTCCGGTTCGGTGCCGAGCACCCGGCCGCGCCGGCCGGACAGGTCGCCCAGCACGGCGCCCACCGAGCCGTCCGGCACCCGGATGGTCACCTCGTCGATGGGCTCCAGGAGTGCCGGCTGGCCGCGCTCGGCCGCGTCGCGCAGGGCCAGCGCTCCGGCGGTCTGGAAGGCCGCGTCGGAGGAGTCGACGCTGTGCGCCTTGCCGTCGACCAGGGTGACCCGCAGATCGACCACGGGGTGCCCGGCGACCAGTCCGCGTTCCATCTGGGCGCGGACGCCCTTCTCCACGGACGGGATGTAGTTGTGCGGGACGGCGCCGCCGACCACCCGGTCGACGAACTCGAAGCCGGCGCCCCGGGGCAGTGGCTCGACCTCGATGTCGCAGACCGCGTACTGGCCGTGGCCGCCGGACTGCTTGACGTGCCGGCCGTGCCCCCGCGCGGGGGCGGTCAGCGTCTCGTGCAGCGACACCTGCACCGGTTCGGTGTCCAGCTCGACGCCGCCGGCGCGCAGCCGGTCCAGCAGGACGTCCGCGTGCGCCTCGCCCATGCACCACAGCACCAGTTGGTGGGTCTCCGGGTTGCGCTCCAGCCGCAGGGTGGGGTCACCGGCGACCAGCCGGGCGAGGTTGCGGGCGAGGGCGTCCTCGTCGGCGCGGCTGCGGGCGGCGATCGCCACCGGCAGCAGCGGCTCCGGCATCTCCCACGGCGCGATCAGCAGCGGGTCGTCCTTGGCGGACACGGTGTCGCCGGTCTCCGCGCTCGGCGACTTGGTGATCGCGCAGATGTCACCGGCGACGCAGTGCGGCACCTCGCGCAGGGTGGCGCCGAGCGGGGTGTAGAGGTGCCCGACCCGCTCGTCGGCGTCGTGGTCGGGGTGCCCGCGCTCGGCCATGCCGTGTCCGCAGATGTGCACGGTGTCGTCGGGGCGCAGCGTGCCGGAGAAGACCCGGACCAGCGAGACCCGGCCGACGTGCCGGTCGACGGTGGTCTTGACCACCTCGGCGACGAGCGGGCCGTCCGGGTCGCAGGTCAGCGGCGGGCGGGGCGAGCCGTCCACCCCGGTCACCGCCGGCAGTTCGTGCTCCAGCGGCGACGGGAACGCCGCCGTCAGCACCTCCAGCAGCGCGTCCAGGCCGACGCCGGTCTCGGCGCAGACCGGCACCGCCGGATAGAAGTGCCCCCGGGCGACGGCCTTCTCCAGGTCGTCGACGAGCACCTCCGTGCTGATCTCCTCGCCGTCGAGGTAGCGGTCCATGAGGGTCTCGTCCTCGCTCTCGGCGATGATCCCCTCGATCAGCTCGTTGCGGGACTCGTCGATGGCGGGCTGGTGCTCCGGGTCCGGGTCACGGACGTCGGCGGGCAGCCCGGCGGTGTAGTCGAAGACCCGGCGGGTGATCAGCCCGAGCAGACCCTCGGTGGAGACGCCGTCGTCGCCGAGCATCGGCAGGTAGAGGGGCATCACGTTGTCGCCGAAGACCCGCTGGCAGAGGGCGACCGTCTCGTCGAAGTCGGCGCGCGGCGCGTCCAGGCGGGTCACCGCGACGGCGCGCGGCATGTCGACCGCCGCGCACTCCTCCCACAGGGCGACGGTGGCGGCGTCCATGCCACCGGCGGCGGAGACCACGAACAGCGCGGCGTCGGCGGCCCGCAGACCGGCCCGCAGCTCACCGACGAAGTCGGCGTACCCGGGCGTGTCCAGCAGGTTGACCTTGATGCCGTCGTGCAGCAGGGGCGCGCACGACAGGCTCACCGAACGCTGCTGCCGTACGGCCGCGGGGTCGTGGTCGCCCACGGTCGTGCCGTCGACGACGCTGCCGGCCCGGCTGATCGTGCCGGTCGCGGCGAGCAGGGCCTCGACGAGCGTGGTCTTGCCCGCGCCGGAGTGGCCGACGAGCGCCACGTTGCGAACCCGCGCGGGTTCGGTCACCACCGGCGTGCCGCCGGTGGCCCCCTTGTCCTGATGTTTCTGCGCCATGGGGCGCACCTCCCTCAGCCGGTGGTGGGTGGCGACCGCCGCGCCAGGTGGAAGCGGCCCGGGGCGGGTGCGCGGCGATATCCTCCGGTGGTCTGCTGCCGAGCGGGAAATCAACGGGCGGGCGGGTGAGCTGGCTCACCTCCCGGCTCGATCTCACACCCGTTGCCGGACACGCACAAGCCTGCCCCGGGCGGGTCGCCGGGACCGGCGTTATGGCCGGAGCTGCGCGGACCGTTATCGTGGGGACCGCCATGGCGAAGATCTTCCAAGTGTCGGCCCGCGCGGGGATGACCCGCGTCGTCGAGCCGATTGCCCGCGCCCTGCTGCGCGCGGGCGTCACCCCCAACGTCGTCACCGTCACGGGCACCGTCGGTGTGCTCGTCGGCGCGCTCGGCTTCGGTGCCCGCGGCCACCTGGTCGCGGGCGCGTTGATCGTTACCGTGTTCGCGTTGACCGACCTGCTCGACGGGACGATGGCCCGGATGAGCGGCGGCTCCACCCGGTTCGGCGCGTTCCTCGACTCGAGCATGGACCGGGTCGCCGACAGCGCCGTCTTCGGCGCGGTGGCGTACTGGCTGGCCACCCGGGGTGATCACTCCGGGGTGGCCGCCGCGCTGCTCTGCCTGGCCGCCGGCGGGCTCGTCTCCTACGTGAAGGCCCGCGCCGAAGGGCTGGGCATGACCTGCAACGTGGGCATCGCCGAGCGCACCGAGCGACTGCTGATCGTCGGTGTCGGCGGCATCCTCACCGGTGTGGGCGTGAAACCGGCGCTGGAGATCGCGCTCTGGCTGCTGGCCGCCATCTCGATCTTCACGGTGGGGCAGCGGATGGCGCACGTCTACCGCCAGGCTCAGCAGCTCCAGCCGGACGGCCAGGCGTGAGCGCGACCGGCGGCCGGACCGCGTGAACCTCACCGAGCTGGGCTACCTCGCCGGCTGGCGGCTGGTCCGCGCGCTTCCCCGGCCACTGGCGGCGGCGGCGTTCGCGGCGGGCGCGGACCGCGCACACCGCAAGGGCGGCGGGGGTACGGATCGACTGCGCGCCAACCTGCGCCGGGTGGTCGGTCCGGAGGTCCCCGAGGCCGAGCTGGACGATCTCGTACGACGTGGCCTGCGCTCGTACGCCCGGTACTGGATGGAGGCGTTCCGGCTGCCGTCGTTGAGCCGGGCGCAGATCCTGTCCGGGTTCCGGCTGGACGGCGCGGAGCTGCTGGCCGCCGATGTCGCCGCCGGCCGGGGCGCGGTGGTGGCGCTGCCGCACGCCGGCAACTGGGACGCGGCGGGCGCCTGGGTGGCGGCCACCGGCTGGCCGATCAGCACGGTCATGGAGCGGCTCAAGCCGGAGGGCGTGTACGAGCGGTTCCTGGCGTTCCGGGGGAAGCTGGGCATGGAGATCCTGCCCACCCACGGCGGCCCGCGTCCGCCGTTCGACGTGCTGCTGGACCGACTGCGCTCGGGCGCGGTCGTGCCGCTGCTGGCCGACCGGGACCTGTCGGCCCGTGGCGTCGAGGTGGACTTCTTCGGCGCGAAGACGCGGATGCCCGCCGGCCCCGCGCTGCTCGCGATCCACACCGGGGCGCCGCTCTACGTGGCGTCGATGTGGTACGAGGAGGACGCGGCGTGCGCCTCGCTCTCCGGCCCGCTGCCGGTGCCCGACCCGGAGGCGGGGCCGTTGGACGCGCGGGTCCGGTCGCTGACCCAGATGATCGCCGACCGTCTGGCGACGGGCATCGCCCGGCATCCGCAAGACTGGCACATGTTGCAGCGGATGTGGCTGGACCAGCGCGGCGCGGGGGGCACGGAGCTGTCGGCGCCGGCCTCGGGTCGGTCCTGAAGGGGGTGGACGCATGCGGATCGGTATCGTCTGCCCGTACTCCTTCGACGTTCCCGGCGGCGTGCAGAACCACGTCGTGGACCTCGCGGAGACGCTGATCGGCCTCGGGCACGAGGTCAGCGTGCTCGCTCCGGCCGACGAGGACGCCGACCTGCCGGCGTACGTGGTGTCCGCCGGGCGGGCGGTGCCGCTGCCGTACAACGGGTCGGTGGCCCGGATCGCGTTCGGCCCGGTCTCCACGGCCCGCGTGCGGCGGTGGCTCACCAACGGTGACTTCGACGTGCTGCACGTGCACGAGCCGCTGACGTTGAGCCTGTCGCTGCTGGCGGTGCTGTCGGCGCGTGGACCGGTGGTGGCGACCTTCCACACGGCGATGACCCGCTCGCGGGTCCTCGCTGCCGCGCAGGGCGTGCTGCAGATCGTGTTGGAGCGGATCACCGCCCGGATCGCGGTGAGCGCGCTGGCCCGTAAGGTGCAGGTCGAGCACATGGACGGCGGCGCGGTGGAGATCCCCAACGGGGTGGCGGTGGCGAAGTTCGCCGACGCCCAGCCGCTGCCGCACTGGCCGGGGGAGTGCGGGCCGGGCACCGGCGGCACGCTGGGCTTCCTGGGCCGGTTCACGGAGGCGCGCAAGGGCTTCCCGGTGCTGCGGGACGCCTTCGTGGCGCTCGCGCCGATCCGTCCCGGCCTGCGGCTGCTGGTCGCCGGCCCGGGTGACCCGGACGACCTGTACGACCAGTTCCCGGCCGAGCTGCGGGAGCGGGTGACCTTCCTCGGTCTGGTCTCCGAGGCGGACAAGGCGCGGATGCTGCGCAGCGTGCACCTGTACGTGGCGCCGAACACCGGCGGCGAGTCGTTCGGCATGATCCTCACCGAGGCGCTGGCCGCCGGCACCACCGTGGTGGCGAGCGACCTGGACGCGTTCCGTCGGGTGCTGGACGGTGGGCGGGCGGGGCGGCTGTTCCCGACCGGCGACGCGGTGGGACTGCGCGACGCCCTGTCCGAGCTGCTCGACGATCCGGACGCCCGGGCCACGCTGACCGCCTGCGGCGACCAGGTGGTGGCGAATTTCGACTGGCCCATGGTTGCCCGCCGTGTTCTGGAGGTATACGCAGCCGCGATCGAGGCGACCGACGGACGGGTCATCGACCAGGAGTGGGTGGGGCTGGGCTGAGCCGGAGTGACCGATGGTGCGCCTGAGCATGCCGGTGACCGGCGGCGACGCGCGCAATGGAGGAGAAACGGAGCAGCACTACGATGCCGCACATGTGGTGGGTGGTGGCCGCGAGCGTGCTCGTGGGGGTGCTCGCGGCGTACCTCATCTGGACCGCCGGCCGCGTCGAGCGGCTGCAGGCCCGCGCGGAGCTGGCGGCACGGGCCCTGGACGCCCACCTGTTGCGCCGGGCGGCGGCCGCCGCGGTGCTGGCGGAGCGGCGGTTCGGCGTCGAGTTGTACGCGGCGGCCCGGATCGCGCTCGACGCCGCGCCGGACGAGCGGGAGGCGGCGGAGAACGACCTGACCCGGCAACTGCGCGTGGTGCGGCTGGACCCGGCCGACGCGGACTGCACGGCGGTCATCGCGGCGAGTCGGCGGCTCGCGCTGTCCCGGCAGGTGCACACCGACCTGGTCCGTGACGCCCGGGCGGCGCGGAGCCGTCCGCTGGTACGCCTGTTACGCATGGGGCGGGGCCGCGAGTGGCCGCGCTACTTCGACATCGACGATCCGACGCTCGTCGTGCCGGCGGACGTGCCGGCCGGCTGACCAGGGCGGGAGCGGCACCGGCGGCCCGTGAGCCGGGCCACAGAGCAGGCCACCAGGGGTCGGATTGGCTGTCGAAGCGGCGTTGCGCCGTGCGTAGCATTTCCGCTGCCACCCCCACCGCACGTCCAAGGAGCGCCGACCCGTGTCCGACACCACCGCCTCGACCACCGGTACCGCCCCCGTCGTCGGCACGGCCCGCGTGAAGCGGGGCATGGCCGAGATGCTCAAGGGCGGCGTGATCATGGACGTCGTCAACGCCGAGCAGGCCAAGATCGCCGAGGACGCCGGGGCCGTCGCGGTGATGGCGCTGGAGCGGGTGCCCGCCGACATCCGCGCGCAGGGCGGGGTGTCCCGGATGAGCGACCCCGACATGATCGACGGCATCATCTCGGCGGTCTCGATCCCGGTGATGGCCAAGGCGCGGATCGGCCACTTCGTCGAGGCGCAGATCCTCCAGTCGCTGGGCGTGGACTACGTCGACGAGTCCGAGGTGCTGACCCCGGCCGACTACGCGAACCACATCGACAAGTGGGCGTTCACCGTGCCCTTCGTCTGCGGCGCGACGAACCTGGGCGAGGCGCTGCGCCGGATCACCGAGGGCGCGGCCATGATCCGCTCCAAGGGTGAGGCGGGCACCGGTGACGTCTCGAACGCCACCACCCACATGCGGAGGATCCGGCAGGAGATCCGCCGGCTGTCGTCGCTGCCGGCCGACGAGCTGTACGTCGCGGCCAAGGAGTTGCAGGCCCCGTACGAGTTGGTCAAGGAGGTCGCCGAGAGCGGCAAGCTACCGGTCGTGCTGTTCACCGCCGGCGGGATCGCCACCCCGGCCGACGCCGCGATGATGATGCAGCTCGGCGCGGAGGGCGTCTTCGTCGGCTCGGGCATCTTCAAGGCCGGCAACCCGGCGCAGCGGGCCGCCGCGATCGTCAAGGCCACCACCTTCCACGACGACCCGGACGTGCTGGCGAAGGTCTCCCGTGGTCTGGGTGAGGCGATGGTCGGCATCAACGTCGACGAGATCCCCCAGCCGCACCGCCTGGCCGAGCGCGGTTGGTGAGCGGACGGTGCGGATGAGTCGGCCCACCGTCGGCGTTCTCGCCCTGCAGGGGGACGTCCGGGAGCATCTGGCGGCGCTGACCGCGGCGGGCGCGGATGCCCGTCCGGTCCGCCGTCCGGGCGAGTTGGACGCGGTCGACGGCCTGGTGATCCCCGGCGGGGAGTCCACCACCATCAGCAAGCTCGTCGACATCTTCGAGCTGCGCGAGCCGATCGACAAGCGGATCGCCGACGGGATGCCCGTCTACGGCTCCTGCGCCGGCATGATCATGCTGGCCGCCGAGGTGCTGGACGGCCGCGCCGACCAGCGCGGTTTCGCCGGTATCGACATGACGGTACGACGCAACGCGTTCGGTCGGCAGGTCGACTCGTTCGAGGCGCCGGTGGAGATCACCGGCGTGGCGGGCGACCCCTTCCACGCGGTGTTCATCCGCGCGCCGTGGGTCGAACGGGTCGGCGCGGGCGTCGAGGTGATCGGCACGGTGACCGGTGGCCCGGCCGCCGAGCGGATCGTGGCGGTCCGCCAGGGCAACCTGCTGGCCACCTCGTTCCACCCCGAGCTGACGGGTGATCAGCGCGTGCACGCGTACTTCGTCGAGCTGACCCGGGCCGCCTGAGCGACCGATGCCGCCGCGCGGGCATGGATCCGGCCCGCGGACCGTTGGTCTGAGCGGGCCCCCACGCCGGGCTGCCGCCCCGGGCGGGTCCCGGGTGTGACATGGCGGGGTGTGACCTCGGTAAGATTGCCGCGGTTCGGCAGGGCCGTCGCCCGGCGCGGCATTTTCCCGCGGGGCCGACCGGCCGCCGGACCGCCGGATGCGGCGCGGAATCGGTGCGGCAGTCGACGCAGGCGTGCAATGACAGACGGAGGTAGAAGATGTCCGGCCACTCAAAGTGGGCGACCACCA
The DNA here is from genome assembly GCF_049315225.1 of Micromonospora sp. WMMD729. NCBI lineage: Bacteria > Bacillati > Actinomycetota > Actinomycetes > Micromonosporales > Micromonosporaceae > Micromonospora > Micromonospora sp. WMMD729. The sequence goes on from NZ_CP186059.1 coordinate 2,164,431, forward strand.
AGCACAAGAAGGCCGTCATCGACGCCAAGCGCGGCAAGATGTTCGCCAAGCTGATCAAGAACGTCGAGGTGGCCGCCCGGACCGGCGGCGGCGACCCGGCCGGCAACCCGACGCTCTTCGACGCCATCCAGAAGGCGAAGAAGAACTCGGTTCCCAACGACAACATCGACCGCGCGGTCAAGCGGGGCTCCGGCCTGGAGGCCGGCGGCGCCGATTGGCAGACCATCATGTACGAGGGGTACGGCCCCAACGGTGTGGCGATGTTGATCGAGTGCCTCACCGACAACCGCAACCGGGCGGCGACCGAGGTGCGGACCGCGCTCACCCGCAACGGTGGCTCGCTGGCCGACGCCGGCTCGGTGTCGTACATGTTCTCCCGCAAGGGCGTGGTGATCGTCCCCAAGGCCGACACCAGCGAGGACGACGTCATGATGGCCGTCCTCGACGCCGGCGCCGAGGAGGTCAACGACCTGGGTGAGGCGTTCGAGGTGGTGTCCGAGCCGGGCGACCTGATCCCGGTGCGCACCGCCCTGCAGGACGCCGGAATCGAGTACGAGTCGGCCGAGTCGTCCCTGGTGCCCAGCGTGAACGTGCCGCTGGACGAGGAGGGCGCTCGCAAGATCTTCAAGCTGATCGACGTCCTGGAGGACTGCGACGACGTGCAGAACGTCTACGCCAACTTCGACGTCTCCGACGACGTGATGGCGGCGGTCGACGCCTGAGGCCCGACCTCCGTCCCGCCTGCGGGGCGTGATCGACTCGACTACATGGAACTCGGGGTGTCCGCCGCGCGCGGACACCCCGCTTTCCGTGAACCGGAGTCGATCAAGCGCCGAGCGCCGAGCGGCCGGCGCGGGCGTCACTTTGCGGGCGCCGCGTCCACCAGGAACACCTGGTCGGGTTGGCCTGTGCACGGTTCGGCGGCGGCCTCGGCCGGGACCTGGGTGGCGTCGTCGCGGATGCCCACGCAGAGGTCACTGCCCGCCGGTCGCAGGCGGTACGCGTCCGGCGTCGAACCGGCCGGCTCGAAGCGGAACAGCTGGTACCAGGAGTCGGTGCTGCACTGTTCCCACGGCTCGATGAGGTTCTGCCCGGGATCCTCCCGCCGCACCGTGAGGCAGCCGACCCCGTTGACCGGGTGCTCCCACTTGACGAAGTACATGTCGCCGGCCACCGGCACCAGGTAGGTCTCCGGCGGGGTCGCGCCCGCGCAGGGGCGTTGGACCGCCACTTCGGCCTTGTACCGGCCGCTGCGGTCGCGCCCCTCGCTGATGCAGAGGCTCGGGTAACTGGCGGGACGGATCTGGATGCGGCCGCTGGCCGGCGACCGCTGACCGGCACCGGACGCGGTCGGGCTCGGCGACGCGCCGCCGGCGGCCGTCTCCGACGTCCGGCGCTCCTCGTCGTGGGGCCACCAGAACCAGACGCCGAGCCCGACGAGCAGGGTGGCGACGACGAGCAGCGCCAGCAGGGCGGGCCGACCCGACCAGCGCCGTCGTGCCTCAGCCGGGCGGTCGGTCCGGGTGTCGGATGGCGCGTCCACCGGCGGCCCGGCGACGGCGTACTCGCCCGCGGCCAGCCGGTGCCGCGCGCGCAGCCACTCGTCGACCTGCTCGCCCGCCCCACAGGCGCGGACGAACGCCGCCAGCACCTCGGGGCGCGGCAGGGTGGAGCGGCGCAGGAGGTCGGCGGCGGTGCTGCGGGCCAACACGTCACCGGCCGCGACGGCGCGCTGTTCGAGTTGCCGGAACGTCAGCCGGGAGCGGTCCTTGAGGTGGCGCAGCAGTTCGATGAACTCGGCCGGATTGGCCGCCTCATCCGGTCGAAGCTCCCCCGTGGTCATCGCCTGATTCTGCTGACCCTGCACGCCTTCGGGCAAGTCGGTCCGACGTCTGTCCGAGGTGGTCGGACAAAACCCGGACAGGCCCCTCTGAGCTGCGCGGACACCGCACCGCCCCGACCAGGGCATTGTCCGCGACGACCCGGCTATCTAGCGTTTTCGTCGATGGCCGCTGCGGTTCGCACCGTACCGGCCGTCGGGTTCGCGAACGGGGACCGGTCCGAACCCGACCACATCAACGACACGGGGGAGATCCGATGATTGACGCTGTCCGGGATCCGGTGCCGCAGGTGACCACGGCGGGGGAGTACGTGGCGTCGCTGCGGGACGTGCGGCGACGCTCCGGCCTGACGTACCGGGAGGTGGCCCAGCGGGCCTCGGCGGCGGGGCACTGGCTGCCGCCGAGCACCCTCGCCACCATGCTGGGGCGCACCACCCTGCCCCGCGAGCGGACCGTCACGGCGTTGCTGGCCGCCTGCGGCACGTCCGCGCCCGAGATCGAACGGTGGCTGGACCTACACCGCGACATCGAGGCCCGGCTCTGCGAGCCGATGCGCCCCACCGGCCGGCCGGCGTCGGGCGAGTCGACGCACCCCGCGCCGCCGGACTCCGCTCCGGTGGCCGTCGAGGCGACCGGTCCTCGTCGGTCCACCGACCGACCCCGGTCCGCGCGTCGCCGGCTGCCACTGGGAGCGCTGGCGCTGGTGGGCGCGCTGACGGTGGGCGCGCTGCTGCCCGCCGGTGACGGAATGACCCCCAGGTCCAGCGGTACCGGATCGAGCGGGCCGTGTCCGCTCGTCCTGCGCCAAGGCATGTACGGCCCCTGCGTGCTGGACCTCCAGGAACGGCTGGCGGCGAGCGGGTTGCGGGTGCCCGTCGACGGGTGGTTCGGGCCCGACACGACCAGCCGGGTGATCGCCTTCCAGGCGTTGCACAGCCTGGAGGTCAGCGGCACCGTGGACCGGCAGGTGCTCGACGCCCTCCAGGACAGCGCGGTGTCGCCCGTCGCGTGGACGGAGAACCGGATCAGCAAGTACCTCCGGGCACGGTTCCCGGAGGACCCGTCCGAGGCGGTGCGGCTGGCCCGGTGCCTGTCCGGACTGGACCCGCTGCGGGTGGAGGTGACCGCCGACGGGTCGCGGCGGTGGGGTCTGTTCCAGTTCAGCGACACGGAGCTGTCCCGCCTCGGGGTCGACCGCCGGACCGCGCTGGATCCGGGTTGGAACATCGGGGCGGCGCGCGACATCTGGGCGCGTACCGGCGATTTTCGTCATTGGACCTGCGTCTCCTCGGTGTGACGCGCGACGACTGCCCGCCCGGCCCCGCGGGGCCGGGCGGGAGTCCGGTCACTGCGGCGGACGACTCACGGCCGGAGCCGGTTGGCGACCACGTACGCGCCGACGGCGTTGCCGGTGGCGATGCCGGCCTCCGCGTCGAACCGGTAGTGCACGCCCAGGTAGATCCGACTGAGCGCGTTCTCCCGGGCGGCCTCGTCGAAGCCGCTCATGTGTCGTACGACTCCCCGCGCGTGCGGATCGTCGGTGGTGGCGTCGAAGGCGATGGCGTTGGTGCCGAAGAAGCCCTTCAGCACCGCCGCCCAGGCGCCGGCGAAGGTGGCGTGCCCGGATACGTACGCCGGGAAGGGCGGTGAGAACGACACGCCGGCCTCGTCCTGCGACAGCGGCTGCCAACCGTTGCCGATGGCGCTCTCCGGCCGCCACAGGTCGATGGCGGTCAGGTACTTGGCGTCCCAGGCGGCGATGGCCGCGTCGGCGAGCGCCAGGGCGACGAGCCCGAAGAGGCGGGCGTTGGCCAGGATGCCCAGCTTCCGCTGCTCGGACACGATCCGGGTGTGCGCGAAGAGTTGGCCCGGTGGCCGGTAGGTGGCGGGCAGGTCGTTGGCCCAGAAGTAGGCGATCTGCGTCTGCTCCGCGGTGCGCAGCGACGACGTCGTGCCGCCGTAGTCCCGTACCTCCTGGACATTGCGGCGGTACTCGTCCCGGCCGAGCAGGTCGGCGTAGCTGGCCGCGCCGGCCGGTGGGCCGGGCCGGAACTGGTCACCGGCGCTCAGGGCGAACGGCGTGACGCGCCCCCAGTTCGGGCTGACCGCCGGCTTGCCGTCGGTCGGCCGCCACGCGCCGTCGACGCCGTCCGGGGCGTACCCAGCGGGGTTGGTGGCGCCGTCGTTGGCGCGAGCCTGGAGGTTCGCGGCGGCGGCCGCGGCCCCGACGGTCTCGCCGCGGGTGACCTCGGCGGCGTTCAGGCCGGACGGCCGCCGCGAGCCGGCGGCGACGTAGGCGGCGTCGAAGGCCGTGCGGCGGGACGGGTAGAGGGCGACCAACACGTCGAACGCCGCCCGGTCGATCGCCGCGTGCAGTGACGGTGCCACCACGTCGTCCATGGTGCCCGGGTAGCTGACCGGCACCCGCACCCGGTAGGGGTCGCCGACGCCGGTGACGGAGACGGCGGCGTCCTGCATCGCCGCGTGCAGGATGGCCGCGTGACGGGACAGGACGGTCGGTGGCAGGTCCATCCCCTTGAAGGCGTTCAGCAGCGTGTTGTTCCAGTGCAGGACCGGGTCGGTGGCCGGGTCGACGGCCAGCGGGGTCAGCGAGATGTTGTCCAGCCGGATCGTCGAGGCGGCGTGGGCGCCGAGGTGGAACAGCAGCACCGCCTTCGGGTCGCCGAACGGCGACGTGAAGTCGAAGGTGAAGCGCCGCGACGTGGAGGTCAGCGCCACCGTCTGGTCGAACGCCGACGTGAAGGGTGTGTCCACCCGGGAGACCGACACGCGCACGTCGCGGCCGACGTCGGCGGAGGCGTCGAACTGCACGCGGTACGGCTGGGCCGCCGTCACCCCGAACTCGAAGTGCCCGACCAGGTCCTCCCACACCGGCTTGCCGACGGTGTTGCTGGTGCGGATGCGCAACTGCCCGGCGTTGACCGTGGTGCTGGTCGAGGAGAGCCGGGTCCACCAGGGTTCGGTGCTGCCGTTGTCGAACGTGCCGTTGAGGATCAGGTTGCCCGCCGCGGCGGCGGCCGGTGCGTGCGGGACGAGGGCGGTGAGGGTGCTGGCGAGGGCGACCGTGAGCACCAGGCTGAGCAGACGACGGAGTCGCCGTCCGGGGTTCGGTGGGGACATCGAGAGCCTTCCGGTCCGGGAACCGGCGACGACCAGGTCGACGCCGTGAGGATCGGCTCACGGTAGGAGTGTTCGCGCTGATCACGGCCACCGAACAGCGCTCGGGACAGTGCCGTACGGCAGCGGGCGTCGGCATCCGATCAGGACACCGACGCCCGCGTCGGGGCGGCCGACCGGCTCAGCCGATCGTCTCCCGCTCCCGCCAGGCGGTACGCAGCGAGGTTCGGCCGTTGGTGCGCAGCAGCGACCCCTCGTACACCCGGGCCCCGGCGAGGACGAACGCGCCGGCGGCGAGCAGCAGGACGACGAGCGAGACGATCGGCTCCCAGCCGGCCGCGTCGCCGGTGAACAGTCGCAGCGGCATGGCCGTGGGCGACGAGAACGGCAGGTAGGACAGCACCCGCATCGCGGTGGCGTTGTCGTTCAGAAAGATCACTGCGAAGAACGGCAGCATGACGGCGAGCTGCACCGGCGTCGACACCGCGGCGATGTCCTCCTGCCGGTTGGCCAGCGCGCCGGCCGCCGCCCACATGGCGGCGAGCAGCACGAAGCCGACGAGGAAGAACGGCACGAACCAGCCGATCGCCGGGGCGAGCAGGCTGAGCAACCCCGCACTGTCGCCGATCTGCAGCCCGAGCACCGCCACCACGGCGATCAGGGCGATCTGCGCGAAGGCCAGGATGGCCCCGGCCACCACCTTCCCGGCCAGCAGGGCCCGGACCGGCACCGCGGCGACCAGGATCTCCACGATCCGGGTCTGCTTCTCCTCGATGACGCTCTGCGCGATCTGCACGCCGAAGGTCTGCGAGGTGAGGAAGAAGACGAACGCGAAGACGAACGGCACCAGGAACGCCACCACCGGATCGACCGCGTCCGGGTCGAGCAGGCGGACGGTCGGCTGGGTGCTCAGGGCCCGCACCACGTCGTCGGGGACGTCGTCCATGGCCAGGACGGCCGGTCCGGTGACCACCGCGGCATCCACGTCGTCGTCGCGGACGGCCCGCTCGGCGGCCCGGTCGTCGGGGACGACCCGTACCTCGAGCCCGGCGGCGCGCAGCGGGGCGGCCATGCTCTCGGTCACCGCCACGGTGGACGGCCCGCCGGAGAACAGCGGGGGCAGGATGGTGCCCGCCGCGGCGATCAGCAGGAAGAACAGGGTGCCGAACAGGAAGGTGCGGTCGCGGAGCTTGACCCGGATCTCGCGTTCGGCGACCAGCCGGGTGGCCTGGGTGACGTTCACTGGGTGACCTCTCGGAAGATCTCGGTGAGCGAGGGGCTGACCGGGCGGAAGGAGCGGACCGGGCCGCGCTCCAGAGCTGCCCGCAGCACGGGCTGTTCGTCGGTGCCGGTCGGCAGGTCGAAGACCACCCGTGCGCCGTCCAACTCGACCACCGTCGCCCCGGGGTGGTCGCGTACCCAGCCGGCGTCGTGCTCCACGACCAGCTCGAACCGGGGCACGGTGTACGAGTCGCGCAGTTGCTGGCGGCTGCCGGCGGCCCGGATCACCCCGTCCCCGATGATCACCAGGTCGTCGCAGAGGCGTTCCACGACGTCGAGCTGGTGACTGGAGAAGAGCACCGGCACACCGGCCGAGGCCCGTTCCCGCAGCACGGCCACGACGGTCTCCACGGCCAGCGGGTCCAGGCCGGAGAACGGTTCGTCGAGCACCAGCATCTCGGGGTCGTGTACCAGCGCGGCGGCGATCTGGGCGCGCTGCTGGTTGCCGAGCGACAGCGTCTCCAGCAGGTCGTCGCCGCGTTCACCGAGCCCGACCCGGTCCAGCAGCGCGTCGGTGGAACGCCGGGCCGCGCCGGCGTCCAACCCGTGCAGTCGGCCCAGGTAGGTCACCTGCTCGCGGGTCGTCATCTTGGGGTAGAGGCCCCGCTCCTCCGGCATGTAGCCGAAGCGCCGACGGTCCTGCCGGGTCAGCGTCGTGCCGCCCCAGCTCACCTCGCCGGCGTCCGGGGCGAGGACACCCAGGATGATCCGCATGGTGGTGGTCTTGCCGGCGCCGTTGGCGCCCACGAAACCGGTCATCCGGCCGGCGGACACCTCGAAGGACACGTTCCTGAGCACCTGACGGTCGCCGAAGCTACGGTCGACGCCGTCGAGGCGAAGCGTTCTGGTCACGCACCCACGCTAGATCGAGTACGCCGTCGCGCCGTCCGCCCGGCGGCTGAACGGGTGGGTCCGCCTCGCGGTGGACGCCGGTCACCCGCCGGGCCGGACCACCCCGTTCTCGTACGCGAACACCACGGCCTGCACCCGGTCACGCAGGCCGAGTTTGGCCAGCACCCGACTCACATGAGTCTTCACCGTCGCCTCGCCCAGGTGGATGGTCGCGGCGATCTCCGCGTTGCTCGATCCGGCGGCGATCAGCATCAGCACCTCCCGCTCGCGCGGGGTCAGCTCGGCCAGCGCGGCCTCGGCGTCCAGGCCCCGGTAGGCGGTGCCCGCCGGGTCGCCGGGTCGGGCGAAGGTGGAGATCACCCGGCGGGTGATCTCCGGGGCGAGCAGACCATCGCCCCTGGCCAGCACCCGGATCGCCTCGACCAGCTCCTCCGGTGTGCCGTTCTTGAGCAGGAAGCCGCTGGCCCCGGCCCGCAGCGCGGCGAACAGGTAGTCGTCGCGGTCGAAGGTCGTGAGGATCAACACCGCGGGGGCCCCGGGGCCGTCGGCGACGATCCGCCGGGTGGCCTCCAGGCCGTCCATCCCGGGCATCTCCACATCCATGAGTACGACGTCGGGGCGGGTGGCCCGGGTCATGCTGACGGCCCGTTCGCCGTCGGCGGCCTCGCCGACCACCTCGATGTCGTCCTCCACCTCCAGGATGACCCGGAAGCCGGTACGGACGAGGTGCTGGTCGTCGGCGAGCAGCACCCGGACCGTCGGGCCGATGTCGGGCGCGTGCTGGGCTGTCGCGCTCACGCCGGGGCCTCCGCGTCGGCTGCCGCCCGGTGGTGGTCGGCCGGCTCCCGCTGCGGGCTGATCGTGCGCACCGCCGACCCGTCGAGGGGGAAGCGGGCGCGGACCCGCCAGCCGCCGCCGGTTCGTTGCCCGACCTCCAGGTCGCCGTCGTGGGCGGTGACCCGTTCGCGCATGCCGAGCAGGCCCAGTCCGCCGGTGTCGGCCCGGCCACCGCCGCGCCCGTCGTCGGTCACGTCGACCTCGACCTCCCGGGCCAGGTAGCGGACCCGTACGTCCAGCAGCGCCGCCTCGGCGTGCTTGAGGGTGTTGGTCACCGCCTCCTGCGTCACCCGGTAGGCCGTCTGGGAGACCGACTCGGGCAGCGCGACCGGGTCGCCGTACACCCCGAGGGTCGCCGTGAGGCCGGCGGCCCGGGCCCGCTCGACCAGCTCGCCGATCCGTTCGACGCCGCCGGCCGGCGGCGTCGCGGCGTCGGTGCCGGTGGAGGTCCGCAGCACGCCGAGCATCCGGCGCAGCTCGTCGACGGCGGTACGGGCGCTCTGTTCGATGGCCGTCAGCGCGGTGCGGGCCTTGCCCGGGTCGCGGTCGAACACCCGCCGGCAGGCGGATGCCTGCACGCCCATCACCGACACGTGGTGGGCGACCACGTCGTGCAGCTCCCGGGCGATACGGACGCGTTCGCCGAGCACCGCCCGTTCCCGGGCGGTGGCCTGCGACCGGCGCAGGTCCTCGGCCTGGGCGCGCAGCTCGTGCTCGCGGCGGGCGGCCACCCAGGCGGTCTCACCGAAGAAGTACGCGAAGCCGAGGACCAGCACGTTGAGCAGCACGCCGGTGACCATCATGGCGAGCCTCGGCGGCACCGGACCGACCGCGTCGGAGAAGGCATCCGCCGGGATGTGGTCGATCATCACCGCGTAGTAGATCCCCAACCAGGCGAACATCGCGGCGATCACGCCGATGCGCAGCCGACGGGCCAGCTGGCGGTTCCGCCCCCAGGCGCCGACGGTGTAGAGCGTGCAGAACAGGGCCCACGCGGAGAACTGGGTCTCCGGTGCCGAGCGGGCCTGAGCGGCGACGAACACCACCGCGACGACCAGCAGCGTCGCGCCCGGCCACCGCCGTCGCCAGATCAGCGGCACGGTCACGGCGACGGTCCAGAACAGCTGCTCCGGCCCGGACGGCGGCGGACCCAGCAGGAACGCTCCGGTGCTGCGGGCCAGGGTGAGGCTGACCAACGCCAGCGCGGTGATCCCCAGGCCGATCCAGATGTCGTTTCGGCGCTGTTCCGCCGTCGGACCCGGTCGGGCCCACTCCTCCCGCATGACCGTGCTCATCCAGGAACGATGCCACGTCGCTCGGCGGCCCGTCGACCGGGCGGGTCAACGGGCGGCGGCCCGGCGCGGGGTACGCGCCGGGCCTCCGTCTGCGGTGTCGCTCAAGCCGTCGTCTGCTGGCGGGTCTTGCGGGCGGTGTCGATCAGGTCCCAGACCACGATCGCGGCCGCGCCCACCGCGATGGCCAGGCCGAGACCGTCCCGGTTGTCGGGCTCCGCCACCCAGCTCAGGCGCTCGGCCAGGGCCGGGTTGAGCAGCCGGTCGGAGAGCGCCAGCCAGGCCAGCGGCACCGCGAACGCCAGGTCGAGCAGCACCTTCGTGCCGAACAGGGGCCAGGTCCAGCGGTCGATCCGGTACTTGACGATCTCGAAGACAACGCTGAGGACCAGCACCCCGATCAGGGCCGGCAGCCAGAACGACCACAGCGCCGGGTCGAGGATGGCGATGTTCTCGCCGTCGGTGCCGTTCACCCAGGAGTGGTAGTGCTGCAACGGCAGGTACGCGATGGTCAGCACCAGCATGATCACCGATGCGATGGTGTCGGCGAGAGGGATGCCCCGTCGTACCGGCGCGTCGGGCAGTTGGTCGACGGTCCACCTCGGCAGGTCCACGGCCGTCTGGGTGCGCTCGATGACGGCGAAGGTCAGGGTGAGCCAGAAGGCGATCTGCACGGCCACCTGCATGGCCGTCACGATGCCGGGACCGATGGCGCCGAAGCCCTTTCCTTCCGCCGCCTCGACCACCGTGACGACCGTGCCGACGAGCGCCGGGATGAAGCTGAGCAGCAGCTTCAGCAGTCGCAGCCAGATCAGGTAGTAGGTCGGGCCGATGAGTTGCAGTCGGCGGTCGGCGTACCGGGCGGCGAGCAGGTCGGGGTTGCCCAACTCGGTGAGCACCTCCCGCTCGGCGGTGCTGGCGTCCTGCCCGCCGTCGGTCCGGCCCTCGATCATGTCGTCGATGGAGGCGCGCAACTCGGTGGCGATCTCGTCGCGGCGCGGGGCGGGCACCGAGCGCAGGGTGGCGGCGAGGTAGCGATCGGTCAGGGTGTTCATCGGTCCGCTCCTTGGATCAAGCCGTTGATGGAGGTCTGTACGGCGGCGAGGTCGTCCAGGAGCCGGCTCAGCATCGACTCGCCCTCGTCGCTGGTCCGGTAGAACTTGCGCGGTCGGCTCTCCTCGGTGTTCCACTCGCTGGTCAGCAGGCCCTGGTCCTCCAGGCGGCGCAGCAGCGGGTAGAGCGTGTTCGCGTCCACCGGGAAACCGTGGTCGGTGAGCCGTTGCAGCAGTGCGTAGCCGTAGTCCGGTCGCCGGAGCGCGACCAGGCTGGCCACCACGACGGTGCCTCGACGCAACTCCTGCAGATGCGTCCGTAGAACGTCCTCGCTAACCATGCGTCACATCATACTGTGTGGCACACACTGTTGTCTACGCCGATGTCATTGTGTCGGCTGTGGGTACGCGAAGCGGGGCGCCCGGTCGACACCGGACGCCCCGCCACCTGCGCGAATCAGCAGGACCCGCCCTGGCGGAAGTTCCGCTCCACGTAGTTGGCCAGACCGACCTGGAAGTAGCCGACGCCCGGCCGGATCGGGTGGCCGGTGAACAGCTCCACCCGCGACCCGACGCGAACCAGGTACGCCTCGGCGTCCCCCGCGTCGTTACTGATCATCGACCCGCGCGGGCCGTAGATCGCCTCCAACTCCGCGAAGGACATGCCGACCCGGGCCCCGGCGGGCGACTGCGGCGGCGCGGTGGCCGTACCGACCTCCACCAGTCGTCCGTCGCGGAAGGCCAGCAGGAGGACACCGGCCCAGGAACCGGTCACGCCGGCGTTGACCACCGTGCCGCAGCCCGGCGCGGTCCAGCCGATGTGTCCGGCCGCGGTGAGCGCCGCCAGGCTGGCACCGATCCGGTACACGCCGGCGCCGCGGACGCTGAGCACCCGCGGGTGGGTGTGCCCGGGGGCGGGCGGGTCGTACGCCGGGGCCGCCGCGACACCGCCGGCCGGGGGCGCTGCCGCCGCCGGGCCCGCGACGGTCATCGGGACGAGCGTGCCGAGCGCCAGCGCGGCACTGGTGAGAAGGATCGAGGGACGATTCATGGTGCGCTCCTTCGGTGATGGGTCTCCTGCCCTGTTAGTCACCGCGCCGGCGTCAGCGGTTCGTCGGCTTCCCGACCGACCCGGTCTACTGTGAGGAGACCGAGCTGGCCGGGGGTGACACGGTGACGGCTCCGCAGCGGATCGGGCCCTACGCCATCGAGCGACTGCTGGGCGTCGGCTCGTTCGCGACGGTCTGGTTGGGCTACGACGCGGTGCTCGACGCGCGGGTGGCGATCAAGGTGCTGGCCGAGAACTGGAGCCACGACCTGCGGGTCCGGGAACGCTTCCTCGACGAGGCCCGACTGTTGCGCCGCCTGGAGCAGGACCGGCTGATCCGGGTGCACACCGTCGGTGAGTTGCCCGACGGCCGGCCGTACGCGGTCCTGGCCTGGGCGGACCGGGGGAGCCTGCGGGATCGCCTCGACCGCGGCGAGATCCCGGTGCCGACCGCGCTGTGGCTGCTCGGCGAGGTCTGCGCCGGGGTCGCCGTGCTGCACCGGCACGGCGTCGTGCACCGGGACCTCACCCCCGGCAACGTCCTGTTCCGCTCCGCCGGCCCGGACGCTCCCGACGCCGAACAGGTGCTGATCGCCGACCTCGGCCTCGCCAAGGCGCTCGCCGCCGCCTCGGGGCTGACCGCCCGGGCCGGCACCCCCGGCTACATGGCCCCTGAGCAGGACGACCCGGGCGCGGTGGTCGACACCCGCGCCGACGTGTACGGGCTCGGCCGGCTCGGCGTCCGGCTGCTGGCCGCCGACCCGCTGGACGCGCAGCCGTCCCGGCCCGGCCCGCCCCCGGATCTCCGGCTCCGCGAGGATGTGCCACCGGCGGTGGCGGCGGTGCTCGCGCGGGCGACCGCGTACCACCCGGCCGACCGCTATCCCGACGCCGCAGCCCTGCGGGCCGCGTTGACCCGCGCGTGCGACCTGGCGGAGCGGCCCGTCGCCCTGACCCGGGCGGGTGGCCCGCAAGGGCTGGTTGCGGCGGCCGGTTCGGGGCAGCGGCCACCGTCACCTCGGCCGAAGGTCCGCCGTCCGCGCCGGTCGCTGCTCGCCGGGGTGGCCGTCGTGGTCGCCGTCGCGGTGAGCCAGGTGGCCGCCGAACCGGGAGGCACCGGATCGGGCCGGTCGGCGGGCGGCACGTACACGACCGGGCCGCTGACCGTGGCGTTGCCGCCCGGCTGGTCCGCCACGGGAGCGACCTGGGCCGGCCAGTACGGCGCCGACGGCGAACCCGAACCAGCCCTGGTGATGTCGCCGCGCCCCCGCCGCTGGGCCGCCGACCTCCGACTGCCCGGCGCGTTCGTCGGCCTCTCGGCCACCACGGCGGCCCGCACCACGCCGGCCGGCTTCCTGGTCGAGCGCACGCACGGGGACTGCGCGCCCACGCCGTCCCGCACCACCCGACAGGCGGGCGTGGCCTGGACGGTGGTGCTTTACGTCTGCGACCGGGGCCGGCCGCGGATCGTCGAGTCGGCCGGCCTGCACCCCGACGGCTCCGCCCTGGTGTACGTGCAGATCGCCCCGCCGGCGGGCAGCGGACCCGAGTTCGTCGACACCCTGCTCGCCGGTGTACGGGTGCGCTGACCCGCCCCGGGGCAGACCAGCCCGTCAGTGGATCACCACGGTGATGGTGTGCTCCCGACCCTCCTTCGGAATCGTCACGGCGACGGTGCCGGGGCGGACGAAGCGGACGTCCACCACGCCCGCCTCGTACTGCTGGGAGACCAGTTCCGGGCGGTCCACGGTGACGAGCCCCGGCCCGATGCCCTGGATCCGCAGGACCGCACCGGTCGCGAAGCAGAGCGATCGCAGCAGCTCGATCTCGGTCTCGGCGAGCGGCAGGTCGTAACGGACCGCGCCCAGACAGGCCGGCGTCGCGGGCGTCGGCGGGGGAGTCGTCCGGGGCGTACCCCATGGTTTGGATGGCGCGGGCGGACGCCCGCTGGGCGGCGGCGGTCGGGACGGCGACGCGGCGGGCGCGGGGGTTGCGGAGATCGCCGAGGGTGTCGGCGTCGATGGGGTCGGGCCGGGCGGCTGGACGGGCAGCGGCGAGACGGCCTCGGCGCCGCAGGCCGCGACCCCCACGGTGGCCGCGAGGACGACGGCGAGCCGGCGCAACGACGCCGGGCTCATCCGGCGTCGAGCCGTTGCCGGACCTGGCGGCGGGCCAGGTGCAACCGGGACTTCACCGTGCCCACCGGAAGGTCGAGCAGGGCGGCGATCTCCGGGTAGCTCAGCCCGAGCACGTCGCGCAGGGCCACCACCTCGGCGTGGTCGGGGTGGACCGCGTCGAACGCGTCGAGCAGATCGAGGCGGGTGCCCGCGACCACGCTGGTCCGTCGGGGATCGGCCTGATCGGGCACCGGAACGCCGCCGGCCTCCAGTCGACAGCGGCGGCGCAGCGTGCGGTACGTGGAGCGGGCCCGATTGGCGGCCAGCCGATGCAGCCAGGTGCGGAACGAGGAGCGACCCTCGAACCGGGTGATGCCGCCGGCCAGCGCCAGGAGTGTGTCCTGGCAGGCTTCCTCGGCGTCCTGGCGGTTGGGCAGGAATCGGGCGCACAGCCGCAGCGCCTCCGGACGCACCGCGACCAGCAGGGCGTCCAGCGCCGGCGGGTCGCCCTGCGCGGCGCGACGGGCCAGGGCGTCGAGATCAGCGGGGTCGGGCATGCCGGGTGTCCAATGCTCGCCGGTGACCGATCCTCAAGCGTACGGCCGGCGGCGGTGGTCCGCCCTCGTCCGGTCCGGCACCCGACCCGGGCTACTCGAAGCGGGACGCGTCGCCGGCACCCCGGCGCAGGATCTCCGGCTCCGGGCCGGACAGGTCGATCACCGTCGTCGGCTCCATGCCGCACTCGCCGGCGTCCAGCACCGCGTCGAGTTGGTGGTCGAGCTGTTCCTTGATCTCCCACCCCTGCGTCATCGGCTCGTCCTCGCCGGGCAGCGTCAGGGTGCTGGACACCAGCGGCTCGCCCAACTCGGCCAGCAGCGCCTGGGTCACCGTGTGCCGGGGCACCCGTACGCCGACGGTCCGCTTCTTCGGGTGCAGCATCCGGCGGGGCACCTCCTTCGTGGCCGGCAGGATGAACGTGTAGCTGCCCGGCGTGGACGCCTTCACCAGCCGGAACACCGCGTTGCTGATCTGCACGAACTGGCCGAGCTGCGCGAAGTCCCGGCAGACCAGGGTGAAGTGGTGCCGGTCGTCGAGATGGCGGATCTGCCGGATCCGGTCCAGCCCGTCCTGGTTGCCCAACTGGATGCCGAGCGCGTAGCAGGAGTCCGTCGGGTACGCGACCAGCCCACCGCCGCGGATCAGGTCGGCAACCTGGCCGATGATCCGCGGCTGCGGGTTCTCCGGGTGTACGTCGTAATACCTCGCCATGGGGTTGAGACTAGGCGGCAGTGTCCGCGCCGACGGGACGGGCTGTCATCGGGGGTAGATCTCCACATACGGCGAGTAGATCCAGCCGCGGTCGGTCTCGTACCAGAGGTTGTTGGCAGAATTGCGGTATCGGGCCTGAATGACCACATCCGTGCCGTACGCCAGGTGGGCATGGACGTAGCAGTTCTCTGCCGGTCCGGTGTGCACCGCCGCCTTGTCCTTCACCACGTAGGCCAACGTGTGTTCTTTGAGCGGCACATAGATGGAGCAGGAGGCCTGTGTGCCGATCGGTCCAGCCTGGGCCGGTACTCCCGTGGACGCGACGGCGGGCGCGGCGGCGGCGGGCGCCAACAGGAGCCCGGCCAGCAGGGCAACGAAGGTCCTGTTCATTCTTTTGATCATCGAAGCGTCTCCTGCCTCAACTGACCCGCGGAACGGGATGGCCGATCACACATCGAAGCCTAACAATCGGCTGCAAGGTCGTGTCCGGGACCGGATCGGTCCGCGTCTGCGATCGCCCGGGCTGCCGCTGGCCGACAGAGGAGACGCGGGCCACGACCCTCGGCGCGGACGGTGGAGCCGCCGAGATCACCTCGGTAGGGTAGGTGCCGGTCGGCTCCGACCACCTAGATCCACACCGCCGGGGGGCGCCACGCATGGCTGATTCGTTCGCGCATCTGCACGTGCACACCGAGTACTCGATGCTCGACGGAGCGGCCCGGTTGAAGGACCTGTTCGCCGAGGCCAACCGGCTGGGCATGCCGGCGGTGGCGATCACCGACCACGGCAACATGCACGGCGCGAACGACTTCTACAACCAGGCGATGGCCGCCGGGATCACCCCGATCCTGGGCGTCGAGGCGTACGTGGCGCCGGAGTCGCGCTACCACAAGGCGCGGGTCAAGTGGGGTCGGCCGGAGCAGAAGAGCGACGACGTCTCGGGTAACGGCGCGATCACCCACAAGACCATGTGGGCGAAGAACGCGCAGGGCCTGAAGAACCTGTTCACCCTGAACTCGCGGGCGTCCATGGAGGGGCACTACGTCAAGTGGCCCCGGATGGACATGGAGCTGATCGCCGAGCACGCCGAGGGGATCATGGCCACCACGGGCTGCCCGTCGGGGGCGGTGCAGACCCGGCTGCGGCTGGGGCAGTTCGACGAGGCGCTCAAGGTCGCGGCGAGCTACCAGGACATCTTCGGCAAGGAGAACTACTTCCTGGAGATCATGGATCACGGCCTCGACATCGAGCGCCGGGTCCGCGACGGCCTGACCGAGATCGCCCGCAAGCTGGACATCCCGCCGGTGGTCACCAACGACTCGCACTACACGCACGAGGCGCAGGCCACCGCGCACGACGTGCTGCTCTGCGTGCAGACCGGCAGCAACATCGACGACCCCAACCGGTTCCGGTTCGAGGGCGGCGGCTACTTCGTCAAGAGCGCCGACCAGATGCGCGCGGTCGACTCGTCCGAGCTGTGGCAGCAGGGCTGCCGCAACACCCTGCTGGTCGCCGAGAAGGTCGACCCGAAGGGCATGTTCGAGTTCCACAACCTGATGCCGCGCTTCCCGGTGCCCGAGGGCGAGACCGAGGAGTCCTGGTTCCGCAAGGAGACCTTCGCCGGGCTGGCCCGCCGCTACCCGAACGGCATCCCGGAGGGGCACGTCGTCCAGGCCGAGTACGAGCTGGGCGTCATCAACCAGATGGGCTTCCCGTCGTACTTCCTCGTGGTGGCCGACTTCATCCAGTGGGCCAAGAAGCAGGGCATCGCGGTGGGCCCGGGCCGTGGTTCGGCCGCCGGCTCGCTCGTCGCGTACGCGCTGGGCATCACCGACCTGGACCCGATCCCGCACGGCCTGATCTTCGAGCGGTTCCTCAACCCCGAGCGGGTCTCGATGCCGGATGTCGACATCGACTTCGACGAGCGCCGGCGCGGCGAGGTGATCAAGTACGTCACCGACAAGTGGGGTGAGGACAAGGTCGCCCAGATCGCCACCTTCGGCACGATCAAGGCGAAGGCCGCGATCAAGGACTCGGCGCGGGTGCTCGGTTTCCCGTACGCGGTCGGCGACCGGATCACCAAGGCCATGCCGCCGGCCGTGATGGGCAAGGACATCCCGCTCACCGGCATCTTCGACCCGAAGCACCCCCGGTACGCCGAGGCGGGCGAGATCCGCGGCCTGTACGACTCCGACCCGGACGTGCGCAAGGTGATCGACACGGCCAAGGGCATCGAGGGGCTGATCCGGCAGACCGGTGTGCACGCCGCCGGCGTCATCATGTCCGCCGAGCCGATCATCGAGCACATCCCGCTGATGCGCCGCGACGCCGACGGGGCGATCATCACGCAGTTCGACTACCCGACCTGCGAGTCGCTCGGGCTGCTGAAGATGGACTTCCTCGGCCTGCGCAACCTGACGATCATCGACGACGCGGTCAAGAACATCGAGCTGAACCACAACCTCAAGCTCGACCTGCTGGCCCTTCCGCTGGACGACCCGGCCGCGTACGAGCTGCTGGCCCGCGGAGACACCCTGGGCGTGTTCCAGCTCGACGGCGGGCCGATGCGGTCGCTGCTGCGGTTGATGAAGCCGGACAACTTCGAGGACATCTCGGCCGTGCTGGCGCTGTACCGGCCCGGCCCGATGGGCGTCGACTCGCACACCAACTACGCGCTGCGCAAGAACGGCCTCCAGGAGATCACCCCGATCCACCCGGAGCTGGAGGAGCCGCTGCGGGAGATCCTGGCCCCGACGCACGGCCTGATCGTCTACCAGGAGCAGGTGCAGCGCGCCGCGCAGATCCTCGCCGGCTACACGCTCGGCCAGGCGGACCTGCTGCGCCGGGCGATGGGTAAGAAGAAGAAGGAGATCCTCGACAAGGAGTTCATCCCGTTCCGGGACGGCTGCCGCGAGCGCGGCTACTCCGACGAGGCGATCCAGGCGGTGTGGGACGTCCTGGTGCCGTTCGCCGGGTACGCCTTCAACAAGGCGCACTCCGCCGCGTACGGCCTGGTCTCCTACTGGACGGCGTACCTCAAGGCGCACTACCCGGCCGAGTACATGGCCGGGCTGCTCACGTCCGTCGGCGACGACAAGGACAAGATGGCGCTCTACCTCTCGGAGTGCCGCCGGATGCGCATTCAGGTGCTGCCACCGGACGTGAACACCTCGGCCGGACCGTTCACCCCGGTCGGCAAGGACATCCGCTTCGGCCTGGCGGCGGTCCGCAACGTCGGCGCGAACGTGGTCGCCTCGATCATGCGGTGCCGCGAGGAGAAGGGCGAGTACACCGACTTCTACGACTTCCTGTCCAAGGTGGACGCGGTGGTGTGCAACAAGAAGACCATCGAATCGCTGATCAAGGCGGGCGCGTTCGACTCCATGGAGCACCCCCGCAAGGGTCTGCTCGCGGTGCACGCCGACGCCATCGACGCGTACGCCGACGTCAAGCGCAAGGAGGCTGTCGGCCAGTACGACCTGTTCGGCGCCGGCTTCGGCGACGCCGACACCGGCAGCACGACGGTGATGCCGGTCATCGGCGACAGCGAGTGGGAGAAGCGCGACAAGCTGGCCTTCGAGCGCGAGATGCTCGGCCTGTACGTCTCCGACCACCCGCTGTTCGGCCTGGAACACATCCTGGGCGCGGCGGCCGACACCACCATCGCCTCCCTCGCGGAGGACGGGGCGGTGCCCGACGGGGCGGTCGTCACCCTCGCCGGCATCCTCTCCGGCGTGCAGCGGCGGGTCACCAAGCAGGGCCGGGCGTGGGCCTCGGCCACTCTGGAGGACCTGGCCGGTGGCGTGGAGACGCTGTTCTTCCCGAACACCTACGAGGTGATCGGCCAGTACATCGCCGAGGACGCCATCGTGGTGGTCAAGGGCCGCGTCGACCGCCGCGACGACACCCCACGGATCATGGCGATGGACATGTCCATGCCGGACGTCAGCACCAGCGCCACCAACAAGCCGGTCACCCTCACCATCCCGGTGCACCGGTGCACGCCGCCGCTCGTGGAACGGCTCAAGGAGACCCTGGTGCTGCACCCCGGCGACACCGAGGTGCACGTCAAGCTGCTCAACGGCGGTCGTACCACCACCCTGCGGCTGGGCCCGTTCCGGGTGGCGGCGACGACCGCGCTGATGGGTGACCTCAAGAGCGTCCTCGGCCCGGCCAACGTGAGCTGACGGGCCGCGCGACCCGGCCGGCGCACGTCCGGCCGGGCCGCGCGACGCCGCCGTGCTCAGACCCGGTCGGGGGCCGCGATCTCGCGGAGCTGACCGTCGGCCAGCCGCAGCCACCGCTGCACGCCGATCTCGGCCAGGAACCGCTCGTCGTGGCTCACCACGACAAAAGCGCCCTGGTACGCGGTCAGCGCGCTTTCCAGTTGGCCGACGCTGACCAGGTCCAGGTTGTTGGTCGGCTCGTCGAGCAGCAGCAGTTGCGGCGCGGGCTCGGCGCAGAGCACACACGCCAGGGTGGCCCGCAGTCGTTCCCCGCCGGAGAGCACCCCGACGGGCAGGTTGACCCGGTTGCCCCGGAACAGGAACCGGGCCAGCAGGTTCATCCGCCGGGCGTCCGGCAGGCTCGGCGCGTACGCGGCGAAGTTCTCCGCCACCGTACGGTCGAGGTCCAGCAGGTCGAGGCGCTGCGACAGGTACGCGATCCGGCCGTCGCCCCGCTTCACCTCCCCGCCGGAAGGTGACAGGTCGCCCTGGATCAGGCGCAGCAGGGTCGACTTGCCCACGCCGTTCGCCCCGGTGAGCGCGATCCGTTCCGGTCCCCGGATCGTCAGGTCCGCGCCGTCGCCGCCGAACAGTTCCCGGTCGTCGAAGCGGGCCCGCATCCCCGTACCGGTGAAGACCGTCCGTCCGGCCGGGACGGTGGTGTCCGGCAGCTCCACGACGATCCGGTCCTCCTCACGGACCGCCCGGCCGGCCTCGTCCAGCCGGGCCTTGGCCTCGCCGAGCCGGGCCGAGTGCGTCCCCTGCGCCTTGCCCGCCGACTCCTGCGCGCTGCGCTTGAGCCCACCGGCGACGATCCGGGCCAGACCGGCGTTCTTCAGGTTCTTGGACGCGTTGCTGGCCCGCCGGTCGGCCCGCTCGCGGGCCTGTTGCATCTCCCGCTTCTCCCGCTTGACCTCCTGCTCCGCGTTGCGCAGGTTGCTCTCGGCCACCTCGCGCGCCGCCCGCACCGCCTCGGTGTACGCGGTGAAGTTGCCCCCGTACCAGCGGATCTCGCCGCGGTCCAGCTCGGCGATGCGGTCCATCCGGTCCAGCAGCTCCCGGTCGTGGCTGACCAGCAGCAGGCATCCGGACCAGTCGGTGAGCACGTCGTAGAGCTTGTGCCGGGCCGCCAGGTCCAGGTTGTTGGTCGGCTCGTCGAGTAGCAGCACGTCCGGTCGGCGCAGCAGCTGCGCGGCCAGCCCGAGGGAGACGACCTGGCCGCCGCTGAGCGTACGCAGCGGCCGGTCGAGCGACAGCTCGCCGAGGCCGAGCCGGTCCAGCTCGGAGCGGGTGCGCTCCTCGATGTCCCAGTCGTCGCCGATGGTGGCGAAGTGGGCCTCGCTCGCGTCGCCGGCCTCGATGGCGTGCAGCGCCGCGATCCGTTCGGCGACGCCGAGCACCTGCGCCACGGCCAGGTCACCGGCGAGCGGCAGGGTCTGCGGCAGGTACCCGAGCAGACCGTCGACGGTGACGCTGCCGCCGGTGGGCCGCAGCTCCCCGGCGATCAGCCGCAGCAGCGTGCTCTTGCCCGCGCCGTTGGGCGCGACCAGACCGGTGCGACCGCCGGGGACGCTGAAGGACAACTCCGCGAAGACCGGGGTGTCGTCCGGCCAGGAGAAGGACAGGTTCGAGCAGACGATGAATGCGTCAGACATGGTGGTTGACCTCGAAGGGTGGGCTGGGCGCGCGCACGGCGCCCGACGACGAACCGGGACCGGTGGAACGACGACATGGCCACGGCGGCCGCGCACACGCGCGCCGAACCGATGGCCGAACACGTCCGGTCTCACCCGGAGATGTCGTCGTCACCCGCCATGTCTGGTCTCCCTGGTCGTACTGCTACCCGACCGAACGAGTCTAACAACGGATCTCCGCCCCGCCACCGGGTTAGGTCGCAACGATCGGTGTATAGGCCGAGCTATAGTTGCCCCATGTCTCATGAGCCGCCACGTCGCTGGGCGATCAAGACGACAGCGGAAGTCCGCGACTGGTTGCGATCTCTGCGTCAGGCCGACCCTGCGACGTATCGGTCGGTCAACGTGGCGATCGACTTGCTCGCGGAGACCGGGCCGGGCCTCGGGCGTCCACTTGTCGACACCCTCCGAGGCTCTGCCATCAGCAACCTCAAGGAACTCCGCCCGAGGTCCGGGCGGGAGGTCGCCGTTCGGGTGCTGTTCGTCTTCGATCCCTGGTCTCAGGCCGTCCTGCTGGTGGCCGGCAACAAGGCGGGGAACTGGAATCGATGGTATGACCAGGCGATTCCGCTGGCCGAGATCGCGTACGAGGGCTGGCTTGCCTTCGAGAGGAAGCGGAGGGAGGGTTGATGAGCGACTTCCATGATTGGAATGACATCCGGGCCGAGCTGCACGACGGGGACGATGAGGCGCTCGACGCCGAACGTGCCCGAACGGAGGCGTGGATCAGCGCGTTCCACCTCGCCGAGGAGCGTAAGCGGCTGGGCTTGACCCAGCGCCAGGTGGCCGAGTTGATGGGTGTCACGCCCGGCCGAGTCAGCCAGATCGAGAACGGTGATCTTGAGGCCAACGAGGTCGCGACGCTGAGCCGATATGCCCGCGCGCTCGGTGCCCGGATGCGGATCATCTTCGACTACGGCGACGACTTGCGGCAGATCGCCTGATCGTTGATCAGCAGCAATGCCCTGACTACGCCAACGTCCGCCCCGGCGCCGCTGAGGTCCCGTTGACCTCAGCGGGGGCGGTACTCGACCTCGGGGCGGCCGGGGGTGCCGTAGCGGGGTTGGCGGACGACGCGGTCGATGGTCACCAGGTACTCCAGGTAGCGGCGGGCGGTCACCCGGGAGATGCCGGTCGCCGCGCTCACCTCGGTCGCCGACAGCCCCACCCCGGGGTGGGACCCGTCGGCCAGCGCGGCGCGTACCCGGGTGAGGGTCTGCGCGTCGAGCCCCTTGGGCAGGCTGTGGCCGGTCGTGCCGCGCAGGGTCGCGAACATCCGGTCCACGTCGTGCTGGGCGGCCACCTCGCCGTCGGCGAGCGCCTGGGCGCGGTAGTCCGCGTACCGCTCCAGCTTGTCGCGGAACGCCGCGAACGTGAACGGCTTGAGCAAATAGTGGGTCACCCCGAGGGACACCGCGGTGCGCACCACCGCCAGGTCCCGCGCGGACGTCACGGCGAGCACGTCGACGCTGCTGCCCGCCGCGCGCAGCGCCCGGCAGACGTCCAGGCCGTGCAGGTCGGGCAGCCGAAAATCCAGGAGTACGAGGTCCACCTCGCCGCCGTCGTTGGCGCGCAGGGCGGCCATCGCCGCCCGTGCGGTGTGCGCCACCCCGACCACCGCGAAACCGGGCACCCGCTCGGTGTACGCGGCGTGCGCCTCGGCCAGCAGCGGCTCGTCCTCGACCACGAGCACCCGGATGTCGGTCATCGCGGACCCCGGGCCGGTAGGCGGACGGTGAACTGGCTGCCGCCCGCGTCCGAGCGGGTCACCTCGGCGCTGCCGCCGTGCCGGCGGACCACCTGCCCGATCAGCGCCAGGCCCAGACCCCGTCCGGTGCTCTTGGTGGACCAGCCGCGTCGGAAGGCGTCCGCCACCCGCTCCTTCGCCAGCCCGGGGCCGTTGTCGGCGACCCGGACCACCAGCTCGTCGTCGACCGTGCCGACGAAGACCCGTACGGTGCGCGGCGGGGGCGTACCGGCGACCGCCTCCAGGGCGTTGTCGACGAGGTTGCCGACGACGGTGAGCAGGTCGTTGGTCGGCAGCGGGCTGTCGTCGAGGTGGCAGTCGGGCTCGATCACCAGGTCCACGCCGCGTTCGCCGGCCTGCGCGGACTTGCCGAGCAGCAGGGCGGCCAGGGCGGGCTCGGTGACCGCGTCGACGACCCGGTCGGTGAGCTGCTGGGCGAGGGCCAGGTCCCGGGTGCCGAGCCGGACGGCCTCGTCGGCCCGGCCCAGCTCCACCAGGGTGAGGACGGTGTGCAGCCGGTTGGCCGACTCGTGCGTCTGCGCCTGCAACGCCTGGGTGAGCGCGCGGACCGAGTCCAGCTCGCTGGCCAGGGTTCGTAGCTCGGTCTGGTCGCGCAGGGTCAGCACGGTGCCCAGCGCCGCGCCCTCGAAGCGAGCGGTGCGCTGGTTGGCCACCAGTACCCGGTCACCGGCCAGCAGCGGCTCGTCGAGAGCGTCGCGGCCGTCCGCGAGCAGTTCGGCCACCGCCGGTGGCAGGTCGACCTCGCCCACCGGTTGGTCGGTGACCGGCTGGTCGGCGTCGAGGCCCAGCAGTCGCCGGCCCTCGTCGTTGACCAGCGCCACCCGCCGGTCGGTGGTCAGCACGACGAGACCCTCGCGCACCGAGTGCAGGACCGCGTCGTAGTACTCGTACATCCGGGTCATCTGCGCCGGTCCCAGGCCGTGTGTCTGGCGGCGCAGCCGCCGGCTGAGCAGCCACGAGCCGGTCGCGGCGAGCGCGAGCGCCGGCGCCGCCACGCCGAGCAGCACGGGGAGTTGGCGCAGCAGCTTGCGGTTGATCTCGCGGGTGGTGATGCCCACCGAGACCAGGCCGACGATGCGCTGCCGCTGGTCGTACACCGGGACGACCGCGCGCACCGACTCGCCGAGCGTTCCGACGTTTGTGGTGGTGAACGGGTGGCCGGCCAGGGCGGGCCCGATCTCGCCGACGAACGGCTCACCGATCCGCTCGCGGGTGGGATGGGAGAAGCGGGTGCGGTCGGGGGCCATCACCACCACGAAGTCGGTGCCCGTGGCGTGCCGGGTCGATTCGGCGTACGGCTGCAGGATGCTGGCCGGGTCGGCGGTGGTGAGGGCGGCGCGGACGTCGGGGGAGTTGGCCACGGTCTGTGCCACGGCGAGCACCTCCTCCTGCGCGGCCTGGCGGGAGTCGGCGCGGGCCAGCCAGACGGCGCCCGCCGCGCCGGCCAGTACGAGCAGCGTCACCACCACCGCCTGGAGGGCGAAGAGCTGTCCCGCGATGCTCCACTGCCGTCGGGTCACCGCCATCGTCCCCTCGCTTTTCGTCGTGAACAGAATGACCGCAAGGCTGTCAACGGGTGAGACGCGCTTCACATTGTCGGCATGGACTCCACCGCATCCACCACCACGGCGGAACCGTCGGCCCGCCGGGACCGTACCCGTTACCTGTACCTGGCCGTCGTCGTGGCCGTGCTCGCCGGCATCGTGGTCGGCCTGGTAGCGCCCGATTTCGGCAAGGAACTCAAGCCGATCGGCACCGGCTTCGTCAACCTGATCAAGATGATGATCAGCCCGGTCATCTTCTGCACCATCGTGCTCGGCGTCGGTTCCGTCCGGCAGGCCGCGAAGGTCGGCAAGGTCGGCGGGCTGGCCCTCGGCTACTTCCTGACCATGTCGACCGTCGCGCTCGCCATCGGCCTCGTCGTCGGCAACATCATCCACCCCGGCTCGGGCCTCGACCTGGGTCCGGACCTCGCGGGCGCCGGCAAGGCCGCCGCCGGTGACGAGGCCGGCGGTACGACGGAATTCCTCCTCGGGATCATCCCGACGACCCTGTTCTCCGCGCTCACCGAGGGCGAGGTGCTCCAGACGCTGCTGGTCGCGCTGCTCGTCGGCTTCGCCGTGCAGGCGCTGGGACGTCGGGGTGAGCCCGTCCTCGGCGCGATCGCCGTCATCCAACGGGTCGTCTTCAAGGTCCTTGCCATGATCATGTGGCTGGCGCCGGTCGGCGCGTTCGGCGCGATGGCCGCCGTGGTCGGCGCGACCGGCGTGGACGCCCTCAAGAGCCTCGCCCAGATCATGCTCGGCTTCTACGCCACCTGCCTGATCTTCGTGCTGGTGGTGCTGGGCGCGCTGCTCTGGTTCATCGCCCGGATCTCGATCTTCTCGCTGCTGCGCTACCTGGGCCGGGAGTTCCTGCTGATCCTGTCGACGTCGTCGTCGGAGTCGGCGCTGCCCCGGCTGATCGCCAAGATGGAGCACTTCGGCGTCAGCAAGCCGGTCGTCGGCATCACCGTGCCGACCGGGTACTCCTTCAACCTCGACGGCACGGCCATCTACCTGACCATGGCGTCGCTGTTCATCGCCGACGCGCTGGGCAAGCCGCTCGCCGTCGGCGAGCAGATCTCGCTGCTGCTGTTCATGGTCATCGCGTCCAAGGGGGCGGCCGGCGTCACCGGCGCCGGCCTGGCCACGCTGGCCGGCGGCCTCCAGTCGCACCGTCCGGACCTGGTCGACGGGGTCGGTCTGATCGTCGGCATCGACCGGTTCATGTCGGAGGCGCGGGCGCTGACCAACTTCGCCGGCAACGCGGTGGCCACGGTGCTGGTGGGCACCTGGACCGGCGAGTTCGACCGGGACCGGGCGGCCGGGGTCCTGCGCGGCGACGACCCGTTCGACGAGGCCACCATGGTCGACGACCACGACGAGGAGCCCGCGCCGCGGCGGTCCGACGAGCAGGCGGCCGGCGTGCCGGCCTGACCTCGATCCACTCCGGTTCGGCGATGTGGGGGCATCTCGCTCGCGGGATACCCCCACATCGCCGCACTCGTGTCGATCACTTCGGTGCGAAACTCGCCGCCGCGCGGAGGCGGCGTGGAGAATGGGATGCCGGGGAGGGGTGCCGCGACGACCCTGGGGAGCAGGCGTGCTCGGATCCAGCCTCCTGGGCCGACTGCGCCATCGTGACCCGAACGGCGCCGTGCTGCGGCGCGCGGTCCGGCTGACCCTTGTCGCGTCCGTCCTCTTCTACGCCTGCCGCTACGGCGTGGGCAGCCCGGTGCTCGCCACGTACGCGCTGTTCGGCACGATCGCCGCCGGGTCGTTCGCGCAACTGCCCGGCCCGGCGCCACAGCGGGCGCGGATCCTCGTCACGTCGCTGCCGGTGGTGTGGGCGCTGATCGCCGCCGGCACGCTCCTGGCGTGGAGCACCTGGGCGGCGGCCGGTGGGATGCTGGTCATCGGGTTCGTCGTGGCGTTCGCCGGGGTCGGCAACCCACGCCTGGTGGGCCTGGCCAGCGCGTTCCAACTCTTCTACATCCTGGCGTCCTTCCCGCCGTACCAGCCGGACAGCCTGCCGCAGCGCCTCGGCGGGGTCACCCTCGCCGTCGTCCTGCTCGCCGCGGCCGAGGTGGTGCTCTGGCCCGATCCGGTGCCCGTCTCCTACCGGCAACTGCTCGCCCGGGCGGCGGACGGCGTCGCGGCCTTCCTCGACGCCACCGCCGACGCCCTCGGCGACCCCGGGGCCGATCAGGGCGCTCGCGATGGGCGGCGGGCCCGGGCGTACGACCTGGTGGCCGTGCTCGGGTTGGCCCGCAATCCCCGGGAGTCCTCACCCACCGCGGCCGGGGCCCAGGACCGGGCGCTGCGGATCACCGCGTCGGCCCTGCGGGAGGCGCTGGCCACGGCCGACCGGCTCGCGGCGGACGTCCCGGCGACGCCGATCCCGGACCTGGCGGCGGCGCGGCTGCTGCGCCCGTGCGCCGACGCCACCCGGGCTGCCGGCCGCAGCCTGTCGTCCGACGGGCCCGAGGTGGACCTGCGGGACCTGGACGCCGCGATCGGCGCCACCGAGGCGGCGTACCCGGTGCGGTCGGCCGGTGGCGGGGACCGACCGGACGTACCCCGGATGTGCCGGGACGCGACGGCGCTGGCCCTCGCCGACCAGGCGCGGCTCGTCGCCGTCGGCAGCCGGATCGCCGCCGGGGCACGCGGCGTCGGGATCGACGCCTACCCCCGGCTCTTCGAGTACGCGCGACACGGCGCGTGGACGCTGTACTGGCGACAGTTCCGCGCCCACCTCGCGCCCCGCTCCGCGCACCTGCACAGCGCGCTGCGACTCGCCGTGGCGCTGGCGATCGCCCGGGTGGCGGCCGGGGTGCTGCACCTCAACCACGGCTTCTGGGTGCTCCTGGCGACGCTCACCGTCCTGCGTACCTCGGCCGCCGACACCCGGACCGCGCTGCGACCCGCCGTGCTGGGCACCCTGGCGGGCGTCGTCGCCAGCGGCCTGCTGGTGCTCCTCGTCGAGCAACCCGTCGTGTACGCCGTCGTGCTGCCCGTCTCGTTGCTGCTGGCGTTCGGGGTCGGTCGGCTGCTCGGCCCGGTGTGGCAGCAGGCGCTGTTCACCCTGCTGCTGACCGTCGTGTTCAGCCAGCTCAGCCCCGAGGGATGGCGGCTGGCCGAGGCGCGGCTGGTCGACGTCGGGCTCGGCGCGGTGATCGGGGTGCTCGCCGGGGTGGCCATGTGGCCACGCGGGGCCGGCCACGACCTGCGGCACAACGCCGGCCGTTACCTGGCGGCCAACGGGACGGCGGTCGAGCGGACCGTCGCGGCGGTGCTCGGCGACGCGCCGCCACCCGAGCGCGACTTCGACCGGGTCGGCGAACGGATGATCCTGGTCGACTCGTCCTACTGCCAGTACCACTCCGAGCGGCACGATCAGCGGCGCGGCCACGTCGACTGGGACGCCGCCCTGAGCGCCGGGCACCACGTGGTGCCCGGCGCGGAGTCGCTGCTGCGCCGGAACCCGCCCGGCTGCCTGGCCGGCTGGCCGGCGGCGGCGGCACTGCTGCGGGACACGGCCGGGCACCTGCGGTCGGCGTACGACGACCTGGCCGGCGAGGTGACGCACGGTCGGGCGGCCGGCCCGATGCCGGTACCGACCGACTGCGTCGACGAGGTGAACCGGCTCCGCCCGCTGCTCGGCGACATCGACCCCGTCGCGGTGCGGCACCTGGTGGAGGTGGACCGGTGGCTCGCCGGGCTCGCCGACAGCCTGACCCGGATCCACGACGGTGACGACCGTGAGCCGGCCCGGTCAGGGGATGACCGGTAGACCGCTGTGGCGCAGGCGCTCGAACTGACGCGCTCCGCCAGGCCGGCGCTGGGGACTACTGGCAGGCCGCCGATCGCGGATTGGTCGTGGCTCACATGGCCTGACCAGGCCTAGCGTCGGTGGTATGGAGATCGCGCAGGCGCAGCAGTTGTGGAAGCCGGAGCCGGGCTGGTTGAACACCGCGTCCTACGGGTTGCCGCCCGAGCCGGCCTGGACGGCGTTGCAGGACGCCCTCGCCCAGTGGCGTGTCGGCAGCACCTCCTGGGAGGGCTGGGGCGAGTCGGTGCAGCAGGCCCGTACCGCGTTCGCCGGCCTGATCGGGGTGCCCGATGTCGACGTGGCGGTCGGTGCGACGGTCTCGCAGATGCTCGCGCCGGTGGCGGCGTCGCTGCCGGCCGGCGCCACCGTCGTCGTTCCGGAGATCGAGTTCACCTCGAACCTGTTCCCCTGGCTGGTGCAGCAGGAGCGGGGGGTGACCGTCCGCACCGTGCCGGCGGACCGGCTGGCCGACGCGGTCGACGCCGACACGGACGTGGTCGCGTTCAGCCTGGTGCAGTCGTCCGACGGATCCGTCGCCGGGTACGACGAGATCGTGGCCGCCGCCCGCGCGCACGACGCGCTGGTGGTGGTGGACGCGACCCAGGCGTGCGGCTGGCTTCCGTTCGACGGCGGTCGGGCCGACGTGGTGGCCGTGGGCGGCTACAAGTGGCTGATGAACCCGCGCGGCACCGCGTACGCCTATCTCGCCCCCGCCCTGCGCGAGCGGATGCGCCCGGACGCCGCCGGTTGGTACGCCGGCCAGGACCCGTACGCCTCCTTCTACGGTCTGCCGTTGCGGCTGGCCGAGGACGCCCGCCGCTTCGACATCTCGCCGGCCTGGTTCAGCTGGGTGGGCGCGGCCCCGGCCATGGAGTTGGTCGCCGAGATCGGCGTGCCGGCGATCCAGGCGCACAACGTGGCGTTGGCCAACCGGTTCCTGACCGGCCTGGGCCGGCCGGCGGGGGACAGCGCCATCGTCGCCGTCGACGTGCCGGACGCCGAGCAGCGCCTCGCGGCGGCCGGCATCCGGGCGGCGGTCCGGGCCGGCCGGGTCCGCGCCTCGTTCCACCTCTACTCGACCGAGGCGGACGTGGACGCCGCGCTGGAGGCGCTGGTCGGCTGACGCGGCTCAGGCCAGGTGGCCGCCGATCTTCGTGTACCCGCGCAGCAGGTCCCGGGAGATGATGAGCCGCTGCATCTCGTCGGTGCCCTCGAAGATGCGGTACAGCCGGACCTGCCGGTACCAGCGCTCGATGGGCAGTTCCCGGGTGTAGCCCATGCCGCCGTGGATCTGGAGCGCCCGGTCGACGACCCGGTTGACCATCTGCGCGCCGTAGAGCTTGCCCATGGATGAGGCGTGTCGGGGGTCGAGGCCCTGATCGACGGTCCACGCCGAGCGCAGGATCAGCCAGCGGGCCGCCTCCAGTTCGGTCTCCGAGTCGGCGATCATCCACTGGATGGCCTGGTTGGTGCCGATCTTCGCGCCGAACGTCTCCCGGGTGTTGGCGTACTCGATCGCCATCTGCAGGACCCGCTCGGCGATGCCGACGGCGTGCGACGGGATGGTGTAGCGGCCCTTGCCGATCCACTCCATGCCGAGGGCGAAGCCCTGCCCGATCTCGCCGAGGATGTTGCGGTGCGGCACGCGTACGCCGTCGAAGATCAGCGACGCCGGGCCGCCCTCGCCCATGGTCTGGATGAACTCCGAGCGCCAGCCCATCGCCCGGTCCACCAGGAACGCGGTCGCACCGCCGTTGCGCGCGCCCTTCTCCCGGTCGGTCACCGCCACGACGATGGCGAAGTCGGCGTCGTGACCGCCGGTGATGAAGGTCTTCTCGCCGTCCAGGATCCAGTCGTCGCCGTCGCGGCGGGCGGAGAGCCGGATGTTGGCGGCGTCCGAGCCGGCGCCCGGTTCGGTGATGGCGAAGCAGGAGCGCCGCTCGCCCTCGATCGTCGGGATGAGGAACTCCTGCTTCTGCTCCTCGGTGGCGTGGAACAGGATGTTGTCGGCCTCGCCGCCGAAGCGGAACGGCACGAACGTGTGGCCCAGCTCCGTCCAGATCAGCGACTGGAGTACGGCCGGCAGGTTCATCCCGCCGTACTCCTCGGGGGTGGCGAGGCCCCAGAAGCCGAACTTGCGGGCCTTGAGTTGCAGCTCGCGGACCTCGGAATGGTCCAGGCCCGGCTGGTGCGCCCGCTCCCGGCGAAGCACCTCCGTCTCCAGCGGCATCACCTCGCGTTGGATGAACGACCGGGCGGTGTCCCGCACCGCCCGCTCCTCGTCGGTGAGCGAAAAGTCCACGATGGTCCTCCTGGCGTCGGCGCGGCCGGTCCCGTCTAAACTAGCGGTGCAAGTTTTAGTACGTCCAGACCCGCGAGGAGCGTTGTGCCCCGACCCCGCCAGCCCCGGCTCACCCGGCAGCTGATCGTCGAGACAGCCACCGCGCTGATCGACGCTGAGGGCCTGCCCGCCTTCTCCACCCGCCGGCTCGCCGCCGCGCTGGGCGTGCAGGGGCCCTCGCTCTACAACCACTTCGCCACCAAGGACGAGATCCTCGACGCGGTCGCCGACACGGTCACCGGCGCCGTCGACACCAGCGGCTTCGCCAGCCGGGACTGGACGACCGCGCTGCGCGAGTGGGCCTGGTCGTACCGGCGGGCGCTCACCGCGCACCCGAACATCGTGCCGTACCTGGCGCAGGGGCCGGGCCGACGACCGGCCGCCCTCGCCATGGCGGACGCGGTCTACGGCGGCCTCGTCCGCGCCGGCTGGCCGCCGGCCCGCGCCACCCACATCGGCGCCGCGCTGCGCTACTTCGTGGCCGGGTCGGCGCTCGGTTCGTTCGCCCGGGGTTTCGTCGAGGACCCCGAGTTGTACGCCGCCCACTATCCGCACCTGCGCCAGGCGCACCGGCTCGCCGAGCACCAGCAGAGCGTGGACGAGGGCGCCTTCGCCCTCGGCCTGGACGCGCTGCTGCACGGCCTGGCCGCCGAGTACGACCGCGCCGTCGGCCCCCTCGGTGCGGTGGAGTCCGGCCAGTCCAGCGGGTAGCGTCCAAACTCCCAGCGCTAGTTTCACCCCGTCCGCCCGCCGCCGAGCCGCCCGTCGCCCACCTCCGAAGGGACGCCATGGATCTCGCCGCACCGCCGTCGCCGCTCCCCGACATCCTTCGCCTCCGGCGTCACCTGTACATCGGCGGCGAGTGGACGCCACCCGCCGGCACCGACGTGATCGACGTCGAGAGCCCGAGCACCGGCGACACCGTCGGCCAGGTGCCGGCCGGCACGGCGGCCGATGTGGACGCCGCCGTCGCCGCCGCCCGCGCCGCCTTTCCCGGCTGGGCGGCCACCGCGCCCGCCGAACGCTCCGCGCACCTCGACCGGCTGCACACCGCCCTCGCCGCCCGCGCCGACGACCTCGCCCGCACCATCGCCGTGGAGCAGGGCTCGCCGCTCAAACTCGCCACCCGGGTACAGGTCGGGCTGCCGTTGACGGTGCTGCGCGACCACGTCGCGCTCGCCGCCCGTGCGCCGGTCGAGGAGAGCATCGGCAACTCCCTCGTCGTCCGCGAGCCGATCGGCGTGGTCGGCGCGATCACGCCGTGGAACTACCCCTTGCACCAGGTGATGGCGAAGGTGGCGGCCGCGCTCGCCGCCGGCTGCACGGTCGTCCTCAAGCCGAGCGAGCTGACCCCGCTGACCGCGTACCTGCTCTTCGACGCGGTCGCCGAGGCCGGCCTGCCGCCCGGTGTGCTCAACCTGGTCCCCGGCACCGGGGCGGTGGTCGGCGAGGCGCTCGCCGGGCATCCCGACGTCGACCTGGTGTCGTTCACCGGCAGCACCGCCACCGGCACCCGGATCATGCGACTCGCCGCCGACCGGATCGCCCGCGTCGCGCTGGAACTGGGCGGCAAGTCCGCGAACGTGATCCTCGGCGACGCCGACCTGGCCACCGCGGTCAGGGTGGGCGTCGGCAACGCCCTGCTCAACTCCGGGCAGACCTGTACGGCCTGGACCAGGATGCTGGTGCACCGCGACCGGTACGCCGACGCGCTCGACCTGATCGCCGCGGCGGTGGCCGGCTACCGCCTCGGCGACCCGTTCGACCCGGCCACCCGGCTCGGCCCGCTGGTCTCCGCCGCGCAGGCGCAGCGGGTACGCGGCCACGTCGACCGGGCGCTCGCCGACGGCGCGCGGCTGCTCGTCGGCGGCCCGGACGCCCCGGTCCCGGCGCGCGGACACTTCGTCGCCCCGACCGTCTTCGCCGACGTGCATCCGGACAGCGCGCTCGCCCAGGAGGAGGTCTTCGGGCCGGTCCTCGCGGTCATCCCCTTCGACGACACCGACGAGGCCGTCGCCATCGCCAACAACTCGCGGTACGGGCTGGCCGGCGCGGTCTGGTCCGCCGACACCGAGGCGGCGCTCGCGGTGGCGCGGCGGCTGCGCACCGGGGCGGTCGACATCAATGGCGCTCCGTTCAACCCGCTCGCCCCGTTCGGCGGCTACAAGCAGTCGGGCCTCGGCCGGGAGTTGGGCACGCACGGGCTCGCCGAGTTCTGCGAGGTAAAGGCGATCCAGCGATGACCGGCCGTGAGCCGGCCGCGACCGCGCCGGGCGGGGGCGTCGAGCCGGCGTCCGCACCAATCGTCGTCCGCGCGCTGGTCGCGCGCGGGACCGGGGCTGAGCTGCGGATCGAGCGGGTACGCCTGCCCGCGCCCGGCCCCGGCGAGGTCCGCGTGACCATCCGGGCGGCCGGCGTCTGCCACTCCGACCTGTCCATGGTGAACGGCACCATCGCCGCGCGGTTTCCGCTGGTGCTCGGGCACGAGGCGACCGGGGTGGTGGCCGAGGTCGGACCCGGCGGCCGGTTGCCGGTCGGCACCCCGGTGGTGCTCAACTGGGCGCCCGCCTGCCGGGCCTGCTGGTGGTGCCGGCGCGGCGAGCCGTGGCTCTGCGCCGACACCACCGCCCCGACCGTGCCGCGCGGCGAGACCGAGGACGGGCTTCCGTTGCACCTGACGCTCGGCCTCGGCGCGCTCGCCGAGGCGGTGGTGGTGCCGGAGAGTGCCGTGGTACCGATCCCCGCCGGGTTGCCGGTCGAGCAGGCCGCGTTGCTCGGCTGCGCGGTGCTCACCGGCGTCGGCGCGGTCGGCAACACCGCCGGGGTCACTGCCGGTCAGTCGGTCGCCGTGGTCGGGCTGGGCGGGGTCGGGCTCGCCGTGCTCAGCGCGGCCCGCCGTGCCGGCGCCTCGCCGATCCTCGCGGTGGACGTGGCCGAGGCGAAGCGCGACCTGGCCATCGCCGCCGGCGCCACCGACTTCCTGCTCTCCGACGACCGGCTCTCCAAGGAGGTACGCGCCCGCACCGAGGGACGGGGCGTCGACCACGCCTTCGAGTGCGTGGGTCGTGCCGCCACCATCCGGGCGGCCTGGCGGCTCATCCGGCGCGGTGGCGCGCTCACCGTGGTCGGCATGGGCGCGAAGGACGACATGGTGAGCCTCGGCGCGCTCGACATCTTCCACTCCGCCCGGACGCTGCGCTCCTCGGTG
The DNA here is from genome assembly GCF_049315225.1 of Micromonospora sp. WMMD729. Lineage (NCBI taxonomy): Bacteria > Bacillati > Actinomycetota > Actinomycetes > Micromonosporales > Micromonosporaceae > Micromonospora > Micromonospora sp. WMMD729. The sequence continues at coordinate 2,197,768 of NZ_CP186059.1, forward strand.
TACGGCTCGTCCGACCCGGATCGGGAGGTGCCGGCGCTCGCCGCCGGACTGGCCGACGGCACGCTGGACCTGGGGGTCCTGGTCAGCGGCACGATGTCGCTGGACGAGGCCCCGGTGGCGTTCGACCGGCTGGCGCGGGGCGAGGGCGCCCGCTGGGTCGTCACGCTGGACTGAGCCGTGGTGTGATCATGCTGTCGACGGCGAAGGGGGCACGGTGGGACGCAGCGCGATCATCTTCCACGGTACCGGCGGTAACCCGGACGTCGTCTGGTACCGCTGGTTGGCCCGCCGGCTCGAGGCGCGGGGGTACGCCGTCGAGGTGCCGCACCTGCCGGGTCTCAACGTCGAGCCGATCGCGACGTTCCTGCCGACGGTGCTGGCCGGACGTCGCTTCGACGAGGACACGGTGCTGGTGGGCCACTCCGGCGGCGCGGCCCTGCTGCTGGCGCTCCTCGAACACGTCGACGTGCCGGTGGCCCAGGCGATCCTGGTCGCCGGCTACTGCACCCGGCCCAACACGAGCGAGGAACCCGTCCTGCAGGAGCGCTACGACTGGGCCGCGATCCGATCACACGTCCGGGACATCTACTTCGTCAATTCGCGCGAGGATCCGTACGGCTGCGACGACCGCCAGGGGCGCGCGATGTTCGAGCGGTTGGGCGGCACCCAGATCGTGCGCGACGACGGCCACTTCGGCGACTACGACCAGCCGTACGAGCGGTTCGAGCTGCTGGACCGACTCATCGGCTGAGGCTCGTCACATGCGGGCCCGCAGCACGTCGACCTCGCAGCCCGGCGCGGCGGGGTCGAAGCCGTGCTCGGCCAGCCAACGGATCACCACCAGGCTGCGCCACGACCACCACGCCCGGACCACGTCGAGGTCGACGTCGCCGCCGTAGCCGGCCAGCACGTCGCCGAGGTGCTCCTCGTGCCCGAGCGTCAGCATGGCGAGGTCGAACAGGGCGTCGCCCCGGGCCGCCTCGGACCAGTCGAGGATGCCGGTCACCTCTTCCCCCTCGACGAAGACGTGGTCCGCCTGCAGGTCGCCGTGCGTGAACACCGGTGTCCACGGTCGCAGTGCCGCCTCCGCGATGTGCCGGTTGCGGGTGACCAGGTCGGTGGGGAGCACGGCGTTCGTGACCAGCCACCCGCACTCGCGGTCGAGCCTTGTGGCCAGCTCGTCGAGGCTCCGACCCGGCCAGGGCGGCAGCGGCGCGTCGTGCAGCGTCCGTACGGCGGCGCCGGCCGCCGCCCACGCTCCCGGCGACCCGCTCGACGGCTCACCGAGGCGGCCGAGCGCCCGTCCGGGCAGGGCGGCGAGGGCGAGCACGGGCGGGTTGCGCCACAGGATCCGTGGGGTCGTGACGGGCGCCAGGGCCATCGCCTCGACCTCGACGTCGGCGCGCCCCTGGTCGGGGTCGATCTTGAGGTACACGTCGCCGACGCGGACGGTCGCGCGCTCGCTGTGGGCGACGACGACCTCGACCTCGTGCACGCCGGTCATTGTCCCCGGGCGGTGGGCGGCGCTCGACCGGTTTTTCGCTGCGGCCGTTGCGTCGGTGCCGATACCTAGCAGTACTATGCATCGTACTTCTAGGGTTGGGCGGGAGGTTCCGTGAAGGTCGCGAAAGACCTGGTCGCCGCGTCGGCGACGCCGATGGTGCTCGGCATCCTGGCCGAGGGGGAGAGCTACGGCTACGCCATCCTGCGGCGGATCAACGAGTTGTCCGGCGGTGAGCTGGACTGGACCGAGGGGCTGCTCTATCCGTTGCTGCACCGGCTCGAGCGCCTGGGCCATGTGGAGGCGAGCTGGCAGGCGGTCGCCGGTGAGCGCCGGCGCAAGTACTACCGCATCACCGACCGGGGCCGGGCCGAGCTCGCCGAGCAGCGCCGGCAGTGGGACACGGTGGTGGGTGCGCTCAAGGAGGTCTGGCACGACCGGACGCCGCTGCCCCCACGTCCGCTGGAGGGTTTCGCGTGACGGCGTACGACGGCCCGCAGGAGCTGGCGGCGCAGGTCGCCCAGTGGCGGCAGTACGTGCTGCGACGCGGGACGCTGAGCCCGGCCGACGCCGACGAGCTGGAGGACCACCTGCGTGGGTCCGTCGACGCGCTCGTCGCCGCGGGCCTCAGCCCCGACGAGGCGTTCCTGGTCGCGGTCAAACGGATGGGCAGCCTCGACGAGCTGTCCCGGGAGTTCGCCCGGGAGCACTCGGAGCGGCTCTGGAAGCAACTCGTGCTGACCGGCGACGCCGGCGCCCCGGCCGCCGGCGCGGGGTCCCGGCGGGACCTGTGGTGGATGCTCGCCGCGGCGGCCGGTGCGGCGGCGTCGGTCAAGGCGCCGGCGCTGTTCGGCCTGACCTTCGACGACGACGGGGCGTTCTACACGCGTAACTTCACCCTGTTCGCGCTGCCCTGGCTCGCGGCGTTCCTCGCCTGGCGTCGACGCGCCCGACCGGCGGTGGTCGTGGCGCTGGTCGCGTTGTTCGTCCTCGGCGCGGTGGCGGCCAACGTCTACCCCCTGGCGGGCGACTCGCAGTCCTTCGTCGTCACCAGCGTCCACCTGCCGATCGCGCTCTGGCTCGTGGTCGGTCTGGCCTACGTCGCCGACGACTGGCGCTCCACCCGTCGACGCATGGACTTCATCCGCTTCACCGGCGAATGGTTCATCTACTTCGTGCTGATGGGCCTCGGTGGCGGGGTGCTCGCCGCGTTCCTGTTCAACACCTTCGAGGCCATCGGCATCGTCCCGGAGGCGTTCGTCTCGCAGTGGCTCCTACCCTGCGGCGCGGCGGCCGCGGTCGTGGTGGCCGGGTGGCTGGTCGAGGCCAAGCAGAGTGTCGTCGAGAACATCGCGCCCGTGCTCACCCGGCTGTTCACCCCGCTCTTCACGGCCGCGCTGCTCGCGTTCCTGGTGGCCGTGGTCTGGACGAGCCACGGCATCGACGTCGAGCGGGAGGCGCTGATCCTGTTCGACCTGCTGCTGGTCGTGGTGCTCGGGTTGCTGCTCTACTCGCTCTCGGCCCGCGAGCCACTGGCCCCGCCCGGCGCGTTCGACCGGCTCCAGCTCGCGCTCGTGCTCAGCGCGTTGGCCATCGACGTACTGGTCCTCTTCGAGATCACCGGACGGATCACCGACGACTACGGCGGTACGCCCAACCGGGCGGCGGCGCTCGGCGAGAACGTGGTCCTGCTGGTCAACCTCGCGTGGTCGGCCTGGCTCCTGCTGAGCTTCGTTCGCCGGCGGACCCCGTTCGCGGCCCTCGAACGCTGGCAGACCGGCTACCTGCCGGTCTACGCGGCCTGGGCCTGGATCGTGGTCCTGGTCTTCCCGCCGCTGTTCCACTACGCCTGACCGGCGAGCGGGGACACACCCCGGCGCGGCTCCCGCTGTGGGACCATGCCGGGGTGCTCCGTGATCCGGGCAGCGGCGCTGCGTCATCCGCGGGTGAGGTGGATGGCCGACCCGATCGGGTGAGGTGCTGAAGGCGTGCTCGAGCTGTTGCGGGACCTGACCTACCTGAAGTACTGGCTGGCGGTGGTGGTGTCGTTCCTGGGCGACGCCATGTCCAGGATCACCCTGATCTACGTCGCGGCGACGCTCGTGGACAACCCCGCCGTGATCGCACTCGTCATCATGGCGCAGTTGCTGCCGTCCGGAGTCCTCGGTGCGTTCATCGGACCGCTGGCCGACCGCGTCTCGAAGCGCGTGCTGTTGATCGGTGCCGACCTGGGCCGCATCGTCATCGTGCTGGCGATGATTCCGGCGCTGCGATCGGTGAGCCTGCTGCTGGTGCTCATCCTGCTGGAGGGCGTCGGCAAGGCGTTCTTCGAGACGGCGCGGATCGCCGCGATCCCGAAGATCATCGGATCGCCGCAGCGCATTCCGGCCGCCGTCACCCTGTTCCAGAGCACCAACCACACGTTGAACCTGCTCGGCCCGGCTCTCGGCGGCCTCCTGCTGGTCATCGGCAATGTGTCGGTGGTGATGATGATCAACGCGGCGACGTTCGCCGGCTCGGCGCTCCTGCTGGCCGCCATGCCCGTCCTGCGGGAGGTCCCGACGGCCGCAGCCGGCGGCCACGAACCGTACTGGCAGGCGCTGCGCACCGGCGTCCGGGCCGTGCTGAGCGTTGCGTCGTTGCGGTTCCTGGCGGCGTTCCTGGTGCCCATCATGGTGGTGCTGGGCCTGTTCACCACCAACTTCAACGCTCAGCTGCTGATGGTCTTCGACCTGCCGGCACTCGAGTACGGCGTGGCCCAGGCCGTGTTCGGGGGCGGCTGTGTGATCGGAGCGCTGCTCGGCCCGGCCATGATGAGGAGGCTGCCGGCCGGGCGCGCACTCGTCGTCTCGGTCGGGTTGTTCGCGCTGACGTTGCTGGCGCTCGCCCCCGTCGACGGCCTCACCGGCCGGGCCGAGCTGGCCGGCGCCGCGACCTGGTGCCTGCTCACCGGCATCTCCTCCAGCCTGCTACAGGTGCCGATCGCCACCGCGATCCTGCGGGACCTCGGGGAGGAGGTCCGGGGCCGGGGCGTCGGGCTGATCAACTCGATCATGGTGCTGCTGACCATCGCCGGGGTCGGTCTGGGCGGACTGATCGCCACCGCCTGGGGCGTCACCGCGTCCATCATCGTGGCGGGCGTCGCGCTGATCGTCGCGACGGCCGTCTTCGTTCGGCCGGCGCTTCGCCTCGGTACGGCCCGGCCGGGGCCAACTCCGGCCGCTCCGGACCGGGTGGCGGCCGGCCGGGACTGACCCGCCTGTCGCCCTGTCGCCACCGCAGCAACGCCGGTGGTCGTCGGCCCACCCCGCCCCGGGTGGGCCGACAACCGGTGTCACTTTCCGGTGACGATGCCGGGATTGATGCACAGGCCCGGGTTGGCGCCGTTCTTCTCGGCGATCTCCAGGCAGCGGGTGACCTTGTCGACCTTCGCGTTGGTCTCGGTGATCTGCTTGGAGATCTCGGCGTTCTTGCGGTCCTGTTCCAGGTTGCGGGTCTGCGCCAGCTTGTCCTGGAACGCCTTGATGTTGCCCTCGGTCTTGTCGTCGTGGTTGACCCGGGTGATGGTCACCGACAGGATGTCGACGTCGGTGGCGAGGCGGCTCTCCGCGCTGGTCTTGATGTTCGCCGCGAACGGCTTGAGGTCGACGTTCAGGTCACCGGTCCGGGCGTCGATCTTCTCGAGGGGGTTGTACGCGGCGAACGCGTCGTTGACCGCGCTGTCGAGCTGCACGCCCACCCGCTGCCCCCGGAAGCTGACGAAGTCGCCCTTGTAGTCCATGAACTGCTTGGGCGCGTTCTCCGGCTTGACCTGCCATTCCACCAGCACTTCGACACAGGCGTCGGCGAGCGTTCCGGTGCGCACCCGGACGCAGTTGTTTCCGCCGATGTGGTCGTACTTCTGCCGTCCCGCGTCCCACTCGCCGACCTTCTGCCAGGGGGCCACCCACTTCAGGCCCGAGCCGGTCACCTCGCCGGTGGGCTTACCGAAGCTGGTCACGATGCCGACCGAGCGGATCGGCACCGAGTGGGCGCTGGAGGCGAGACCGACCACCACGCTGAGGGTGAGGAAGCCGAGCGCGGCGAGGGCGGACATCCGCTTCAGCGAGCGGGCGGGGGCGACGAGCGCGGCGACGGCGCTGACGACCAGGGCGACGGCGAGGACGATCGCCATGGTGAAGCCGACGGGCATGGGGTGGACACCTTCCGGAGGGCTGTGTGGATCATCAACGTAAGCGGTCCGGTCAAGTCGTCCGGAGTGTGCGGTGGGGTCCGTGCCCTGGTCGGTCCGGACGGGCGCAGCACCGCCGGCGGTGGGGCCGCCGCCGGTAAATTCGCGCCGGGCGCATCCGCCGCGCCTGGTCGCGGCGAACCCTGGGTAGAGAACACCTACCCGGGGGTACGTCTGTGCTGACCGATCCGATGCCGGCCGACGCCGTGCAGACCGCGCTCAAGCGGGTCTCGCTGGCGGCCGAGGACCTGGACGGTAACCGTGTCGCCTCGCTCATGCTGGAGTTGGCCGCCGAGTGGGGCGTGCCGGCGCTCTGGGAGCAGGTCTGCCAGCCGCTGCTGACGCCGTTGTCCGGGCGCGACGCCGCGCAGATCGCCGTGGAACACGCCCTGTCCGAGGGTGTCCGGGTGGGGCTGGACGTGCACCGCCGGGAGCCCGGGCGGTCCCTGCCGACCGGCGGGGTGCTGCTGGCCGGTGCCGAGCGGGAGGCGCACTCACTCGGCCTGCACGCCCTCGCCGCGGCCCTGCGGGAGCGGGGACGCGGCTGCCTGCACCTGGGGCCCGCGCTGCCGTGGTCCGCGCTGACCAGCGCCGTGCACCGCGCTCGTCCGTACACCGTGGTGTTGTGGTCGCAGACGCCGGTCACCGGCCGCGCGTACCGATTGGTGCGTTTCGCGCGTGAATTTCCCGGCCTGCGCGTCTACGGCGCAGGGCCGGGCTGGATCGAACCGCTCGCCGCGCCCGCCGCTCACCTGAGCGCGCTGCCGGCCGCCGTGGCCGCCTGTCTGGCCGCGCCCGAGCCGGGGGAGCGGTGTCGCGCCGAGACGTGACGCCGACCACTTGCGATACGAAACAGTTCCGTATCGTTAATGGCGGTCGTAGTCTGATCGCCGTTACGAGTCTGGCCCGTATCGTATTGCGGAACGGGTGCAACCGGGGGGAGAACCGGGCATGGAGCTGCACGACAACACGGGACACCCGAGGAGGTGGGCGATCCTGGGGGTGCTGGTGATCAGCCTCCTCGTCGTCGTCCTCGACAACACGATCCTCAACGTCGCCCTACGGACCCTGGCCGACCCGGTGCACGGCCTCGGCGCCAGCCAGGGCGAGCTGGAATGGGCCATCAACTCCTACACGCTGGTCTTCGCCGGCCTGCTGTTCACCTTCGGGGTGCTCGGCGACCGGGCCGGCCGCAAGCGCTTCCTCATGATCGGCTTGGCGCTGTTCGGCCTGGCGTCGCTGCTCTCCGCGTACGCCGACAGCCCCGCGCAGCTCATCGCGGCCCGTGCCCTGATGGGCGTCGGCGGCGCGGCGATCATGCCGGTGACGCTCTCGATCATCTCCAACGTCTTCGACCCGCGCGAGCGCGGCCGGGCCATCGGCGTCTGGGCCGGCGCGGTCGGCCTCGCCGTGGCGATCGGCCCGATCCTCGGCGGCACGCTGCTGGAGCACTTCTGGTGGGGCTCGGTCTTCCTGATCAACGTGCCCGTGGTCGCCGCCGGCGTGATCCTGGTGGCGCTGCTCGTCCCCGAGTCGCGTGACCCCCGCCCCGGCCGCGTCGACCTGCTCGGCGTCCTGCTCTCCGTGGTCGGCCTGGTGGCCCTCTCCTACGGCATCATCGACGGTGGTGAGCACGGCTTCGACCGTCCGGTCGCCTGGGGCTCGATCCTGGTGGGCCTCGCCGTGCTGGCCTGGTTCGTGCGGCACGAACTCCGCTCCGACCACCCGTCGCTGGACGTCCGGCTGTTCAAGGTGCCGCGCTTCGCCGCGCCGGTGGCCATCGTCGGTCTGGTGTTCTTCGCCGCGATGGGCGTGATGTTCTTCAGCTCGTTCTACCTGCAGCTGGTCCGCGACTACAGCCCGCTGCAGACCGGCCTGCTCTTCCTGCCCTTCGCCGGCGCCCAGCTGATCTTCGCGCCGCGCAGCGCCGCGATGGTCCGCCGCTACGGCGGCCGGGCGGTCGCCGCCGTCGGGCTGGGGCTGACGGTCGTGGCGCTGGCCGCGTTCGCCTTCATCGACGCGTCCACCCCGATCTGGCTGGTGCTCGTCGTCTTCTTCATCCAGGGCGTCGGGATGGCCAACATCATGCCGCCGGCCACCGAGTCCATCATGTCGGCGCTGCCCCGCGAGAAGGCCGGCGTGGGTTCCGCGGTGAGCAACACCGTCCGCCAGGTGGCCGGCGCGCTCGGCGTGGCCGTCCTCGGCTCGGTGCTCAGCGCGGTCTACCGCAGCGACGTCAGCGACGCGCTGACCGGCCTGCCCGCGCGGGCACAGGACGCGGCCAACGAGTCGATCTCCGGGGCGTACGCGGCGGCCGGGCAACTCGGCCCGGCGGCGCCCACGCTGATCTCGGCGGCCAACGACGCCTTCGTCACCGCCATGCACTGGGCGGCGGCGCTGTCCGCGATCGTCGCGGCGCTCGGCATGCTGGTGGTGCTGCGCTGGATGCCGGGCCGCGAGGCCCTGACGACGTCGACGGCGGCGCCCGCCACCGAGCCCGAGTTGGCCGGCACGGCCTAGGTTCGGGAACAATGTCCGACATGACCTCCACCGCCGATGCTCCGCGGTCGCCCGGGCGACCGCGGAGCCTCCGCGCCGACGAGGCGATCGTCGAGGCGACCCTCGATCTGCTCGCCGAGGGCAGCACCATCGAGGCGCTCTCGATCGAGGCGATCGCCAACCGCGCCGGCGTCGGCAAGGCCACCATCTACCGCCGCTGGGCCGGCAAGGACGCGCTGCTGATCGACGCGCTGCGCCGACTCAAGGGCATCATGCCGCAGCCGGCCGGCCACTCCGTCCGGGACGACCTGCTCGTGCTGGTCAGCGCGGTCGGGCAGAACGTCGACCCCCGCGCGGCGAAGATCATGCCGTGCCTGGTGCCGGCGGTGAACCGCAGCCCGGACCAGTTCCAGCTCTACCAGAACATCATTGAGCCCCGGCGGCAGCTCATGCGCGAGGTGCTGCGACGCGGCATCGACGAGGGGCTGCTCCGCCCCGACATCGACGTCGAGGTCACCATGGCGCTGCTCACCGGACCGATGCTGATCCAACGCGTCCTGCAGTGGAATCCCGAGTTGGACGACCGCGAGCTGCCCACGCAGGTCGTCGACGCCGTCCTGGAGGGCATCCGCGCCCGCTGAGCGACCGTGCCCCGCCGGGCTGAGCTGACTGATCGTCGGGTCAGCCCGCCGGGGCGCGCAGCCGGTGCAGACGCAGTGCCAACTGCACCTCCAGCGCCCGTTCCGGACGCTGCCAGTCCGCGCCGAGCAGTTGCCCGACCCGCTCCAGCCGCTGGGTGACCGTGTTGACGTGCACGTGCAGTTGTTCGGCGGCCCGGGCCAGGCTGCCGCCCACCCCGAAGTACGCCTCCAGCGTCTTCACCAGCGCCGTCCCGCGCCGGGCGTCGTAGTCGAGGACCGGTCCGACCGTGGTGGCGAGGAACCGCGCCACGTCCTTGTCGCCCTGGTCGCCCACGGTGCCCAGCAGCAGGCCGACGAAGCCCAGCTCGGCGGTGCTCGCCCCCTGACCGGCACGGCCCAGCGCGCCGAGGGCGGTGAGGCAGCGGTCCGCCTCGTGGAACGTCCCCGCCAGCGCCCCGGGCCCGGTCGCCGGGCCGCTCGCCCCGGCGGTCACCGGCCGGCCCGTCACACGCGACAGGTCCCGCGCCACCGCGCGGGCGCTGCCGCCGGCGTCCTGACCCGGCAGCATCAGCACCACCCGACCGTCGCGCGCCGCCGCCAGGCCACCGCGCGCGGAGGCGTACGTGGTGGCCCAGGAGAGCACCCGCTGCCGCGCCGAACCGGTCGCCGCGATCGCGTCATCGCCCACCGCCACCAGCACGTGCGGCGCATCCAGGTCCACCCCCAGTCGACGCGCCCGACTGCGCAGCGCGTCCGTGTCGCGCAGCGGCCGGGCGATCAGGTCGTCCAGCAACTCGCCCCGGACCCGACCCTCCGCCTCGGCGACCGTCCGGCGGAACAGCAGCAGCAGGGCGGTCACCAGCGCGGCCCGCTCCAGGATGCGCTGGTCCGCGTCGACCAACTCGTCGTTGGGGCGCAGCACCAGGGCACCCAGGTTCTCCGTGCCGGCGACCACCGCCGCGTACCACAGCGGACCACGACGGACGCTGCGCCCCTCGGTCCGGGACGCGGCCACCGCCTCGACGATGTCCGCCCGCTCCGGCTCGTCGATCTCGCCGACCCGGGCCAGTAGGCGACCCTCGGCGTCCAACGCCAGCAGCGCCCCGCCCAGCACGTCGGTCACCGCCGCCGCCACGTCCTCGACGCCACCGCCGCGCAGCACCAACGCCGTCATCCGGTCGTGCGCCGCCGCGGCCCGCTCCACCGAGCTGCTGTGCGCCCGGATGGTGGTGTTCGCCGCCGACAGCTCGGCCAGTGCCGAACGGGTCTCGGCCAGCAGCCGGGCCGTGTCGATCGCCACCGCGGCGTGCGCGGCCAGGGAGACCAGCAACGCCACCTCCTCCCGGGCGAACGGCCGGGCCGAACGGTTGGCGGCGTAGAGCACCCCGATCGAGGTGGAGCCGAGCCGCAGCGGCACCCCGAGGATCGCCACCAGGCCCTCCTCGCCCACGCCGGCATCGATCTCCCCGGTGTGGTGGAAGCGCGCGTCCTCGCCGTAGTTCGCGGTGACGTACGGCGCGCCGGACTGGGCCACCAGACCACCCAGGCCGGCGCCCATCGGCAGCCGCAGCCGCTGGAAGCGGGCCGAGACCGACCCGTCGGTGACCCGCATGTAGGTGTCGCCGCGCTCGTCGTCGTTGAGCGTCATGTACGCCACGTCCGCGCCGAGCAGGTTCCGCGCCCGGTGCACGATCGCCCGCAGCACGTCGTCCAGGTCGCGCAGGCCGGCCAGGTCACTGACCGTGTCGTACAGGCCGGACAGCTCGGTCTCCCGGCGGCGCCGGCGCTCCAGCAGCGCACGTACCCGCAACGCCACCGTCTTGGCCTGCTCCAGCTCGGCCAGCCGGTCCGGCGGCACACCCGCGGCCCGTGCGGCCACCAGCGGGCCCTCGAACTCCACCGCGGCGGCCTCACGGGCGAGCAGTTCCAGGAACTCCACCGGCGACGACATGGTCGACATTGTGCGCGGACCCACTAGTTGGCCGTCCAGCCCCCGTCGAGCGCGATCGACGCGCCGGTGATGAAGGCCGCCGGCGGCGAGCAGAGGTACGCCAGCAACTCGGCCACCTCCTCCGGCTCGATCAGCCGTTTGACGGCCGCCCGGGCCAGCATGATCTTCTCGACGACCTCGGTCTCCTCGATCCCGTGGCTGGCCGCCTGGTCGGCGATCTGGCTCTCCACCAGGGCGGTCCGCACGTACGCCGGGTTGATGCAGTTCGCGGTCACCCCGTGCGCGGCGCCCTCCAGCGCCACCACCTTCGAGAGCCCTTCGAGGGCGTGCTTCGCCGAGACGTACGCCGCCTTGTACGGCGAGGCGCGCAGACCGTGCACCGACGAGATGTTGACGATCCGGCCCCAGCCCCGGGCGTACATGTGCGGCAGCGCCCGGCGGATCAGCAGGAACGGCGCCTCCACCATCACCCGCTGGATGTACTCGAAACGCTCGACCGGAAAGTCCTGCAACGGCGCCACATGCTGGAGCCCCGCGTTGTTCACCACGATGTCGACGTCGACGTCGAGGGAGTCCACGGCCGCCGGGTCGGCCAGGTCCACCCCCTCGGCGCGTCCGCCGGCCTGGGCGGCCACCGCCTTGGCCGCCTCCAGGTTGCGGTCCACCACGAGCACCTTCGCGCCGGCCGCGCCCAGGCGCAGGGCACACGCCCGCCCGATGCCGCTGCCGCCGCCGGTGACCAGGGCGGTCCGACCGGCGAGGTCGACCTGCACGACGTGGGGGACCGCCACGGGTTCTGCCGTCATGGCGCATGAAGTTACGAGCTGTGTGTCCACCCGCACATGGGCCGGAGCCACATACTCCCGGGCAAAGCTGTGTGCCCACCCGGCGCCGGGGGCAGCCCGGTCGGGCGCTCGTGGACCGTCGCCGTCGCCGTCGTCGTCGCCAAGATCCTCACAACTTCACCGATGTTGCTGTCTCCGGCGGCGCTGAGGCAGCAACATCCCGGAAGTTGTGAGGATCTTGGGCGCGGGGCGCGGGGCGCGGGGCGCGGGGCGCGGGGCGCGGGGCGCGGGGCGCGGGGTGTGTCCCGTGGGGGCGGTGGGGCAGGCGGGGGTTAGGGTGTCGAACACACGTACTGGGGGAGGGGGCGGCGTGCGGGTGCTGGGGGTCGATCCGGGATTGACGCGCTGTGGGGTGGGCGTCGTCGAGGGCGTGCCCGGTCGCCCCTGCACGCTTGTCGCCTACTACGTGGTCTACACGGACCCGGCCGACGACCTGGCGTTGCGGCTGCTGCACCTGGACCGGTCGCTGACCGAGTTGGTGGCCAAGCACGAGCCGGAGAGTGTCGCCGTCGAGCGGGTGTTCAGTCAGCACAACGTCCGTACGGTGATGGGCACCGCCCAGGCCAGTGGCATCGCGGTGCTGGCCGGGGCGCGGGCCGGGTTGCCGGTGCAGACGTACACCCCGAGTGAGGTGAAGGCGGCGGTGACCGGTTCCGGTCAGGCCGACAAGGCGCAGATGACCGCGATGGTGACCCGGCTGCTGCGGTTGGCCGAGCCACCGAAACCGGCGGACGCCGCCGACGCGCTCGCCCTGGCCATCTGCCATGTGTGGCGGGGCGGTACCCGTTCCAAGCTGGCCGCCGCGGCCGACCGGGCACGACGAGGAGGAGCACGATGATCGCCAGCGTGCGCGGCACGGTGACCGCGACGGGTCCTGATCTGGCTGTGATCGAGGTCGGCGGTGTCGGCCTGGCCGTGCACTGCGCGCCGGGCACGCTCGCCGAGTTGCGGGTGGGGCAACCGGCGCGGCTGGCGACCAGCCTGGTGGTCCGGGAGGACTCGCTGACCCTGTACGGGTTCGCCGACGACGACGCCAAGGCGCTGTTCGAGCTGTTGCAGACGGCGAGTGGGGTCGGCCCGCGGCTGGCCCAGGCTGTGCTGGCCGTGCACACGCCGGACGCGGTGCGCAAGGCCATCGCGAACGCCGACACCGCCGCGCTGACCCGGGTGCCCGGGATCGGCAAGAAGGGCGCCGAGCGCCTGGTGCTGGAGTTGCGCGACCGCATCGGCCCGGTGTCGATCGGCGCCGACGGGGCCGGTGGCGTGACCGGCGGCGCGTGGCCCGACCAGGTTCGGCAGGCGCTCGTGGGTCTGGGCTGGACGGCCGGGCAGGCGGACCAGGCGGTGGCCGCCGTGGCGGAGACGATCGACGGGGCCACCCCGCCCGTGCCGGTCCTGCTCAAGCAGGCCATCCGGCTGCTGGGCCGGACCCGATGAGCGAGACCGACGGGCTCGTCTCGGCGTACGTCAGCGATGCCGAGCGGGACGCGGAGGCCACCGTACGGCCCCGACGGTTGGCGGAGTTCATCGCCCAGGACCGGGTGCGTGACCAGCTCGACCTGCTGTTGCAGGGCGCCATGCGGCGGGGGTCGCCGCCGGACCACATCCTGCTCTCCGGGCCGCCCGGGCTGGGCAAGACGAGCCTCGCGAACATCGTCGCCGCCGAGCTGGGCGCGGGCATCCGGGTGACCAGCGGCCCGGCGATCGAACGCTCGGGTGACCTGGCGGCGATCCTGACCAGCCTGGCCGAGGGCGACGTGCTCTTCATCGACGAGATCCACCGGATCGCCCGGCCGGCCGAGGAGCTGCTCTACAGCGCGATGGAGGACTTCCGGGTCGACGTGGTGGTCGGCAAGGGGCCGGGCGCGACCGCGATTCCGCTGGACGTCGAGCCGTTCACCCTGGTCGGCGCGACCACCCGTTCGGGTCTGTTGACCGGACCCATGCGGGACCGGTTCGGTTTCGTCGCGCACCTCGACTTCTACGCCCCGGCGGATCTGGAGACGCTGTTGCACCGGTCGGCGCGCATCCTCGGGGTGCCGATCACCGCGGACGGCGCGGCGGAGATCGCCGGCCGCTCCCGGGGCACGCCCCGGATCGCGAACCGGCTGTTGCGCCGGGTCCGCGACTACGCCGAGGTCCGCGCCGACGGTGTGGTCACCCTCGGCACCGCCCGCAAGGCCCTCACGGTGTACGACGTCGACGCGCTCGGCCTGGACCGGCTCGACCGGGCGGTGCTGACCGCCCTGGTGGACTCGTTCCGGGGCGGCCCGGTCGGGTTGTCCACCCTCGCCGTGGCGGTGGGGGAGCAGCCGGACACGGTCGAGGAGGTCTGCGAGCCGTTCCTGGTGCGGGCCGGCCTGCTGGCGCGTACGCCCCGGGGACGGGTGGCCACCGAGGCCGCCTGGCTCCATCTGGGGCGTACCCCGCCGAATGGTACATTTGGGGCGGATGTCCCGCCAGCACCCGATCTGTTCTCCATGGATACCGATCAGCCGTAATGTGAACGTGATCTGTGCCGCATTCGGTGTTCTCAGGTGCAGGGATTAGACTTCGCCGCGGTCTGTACAGGATGTGAGAATCCGCCTCCGCTCCGGCACCCCCCGTGCCGCCAGGAGGCCAATGGGAAGGCAGTAACCGTGCAATACCTTGCAGCGGGTGGTGGAGCCGGTGGCTTCACGCCGATCCTGATGATCGTCCTGCTCTTCGGCGTCATGTACTTCATGATGATCCGTCCGCAGCAGAAGCGTCGCCGCGAAGCCGAGGCCATGCAGTCCGCGCTCGGCCCGGGCGACGAGGTCGTCACCATCGGCGGGCTCTACGGCACGGTCACCGGCGTCGAGGACGACGCCGTCCTGCTCGAGATCGCTCCCGGCGTCCAGACCCGGTACGCCCGTCCGGCCATCGCCCGGGTGGTCACCCGCGCGGAGCTGCCGAGCGAGCCGGTCACCGAGGACGTGGACACCGTCAAGGAGTGACCGCCCCGCAGGGGGTCGACGGTTCCGGCGGTACGGCCGGCCGACGGACTCCCCGGGGTGCCGCGCCCGAACGGGGCAGCGGACGTGACGTGAAAACTGGATAGTTGGGTCGACGCCGGGCGTCGGCACGTTCCCGTGGCCGTCGGCGTTCCCGTGCCGGCGTGTCCGGCCACTGTGTCGGCACCCCGTCGGCGCAGGTCAAACCGTTGGCCGGGACCCCCGGCCCGACACTCGCCGCCGCCGCCGCGTGCAGCGGCGCGACCGTACAGGGAGACAGGACAACCGTGGCACCACCTCAGGGACAGATGCGCCCCGGCCGGCAACTCGCCGTGCTCGGGCTCATCTTCGTCGTCCTCTACCTTCTGGTGTTCTTCGCGGGCGGTGCCAGCGGCAGCTTCAAGGACCGGCTGGAGCCACGGCTCGGCCTGGACCTGATCGGCGGCACCCGGGTCACGCTGGAGGCGACCAACTCCGTCGACGGCAAGCCCCCGACGGCGGACAACCTCGAGGAGGCCCGCCAGATCATCGAGAGCCGGGTCAACGCGTTCGGCGTGGCCGAGGCCGAGGTGGTCACCGAGGGCAACCGGAACATCGTCATCTCCCTGCCCGGTGAGAACCGGGACCTCACCGACGTGGGCAGCGCCGCCGAGCTGCGCTTCCGCAAGGTGCTCAAGGCCGCCGACGGCAGCGGGACGGCCGTCGCGCCGCCGGCCGCCACCCCGGCTCCGGGCAGCGTCACCCCGTCCGGCACCCCCTCGGGCAGCGCCGCGCCGAAGGTGACCCCGTCGGCGACCGGCGAGGCGAAGGTCAGCCCGTCGGCCAGCGGTGGGCAGGGCGGGATGGCGCCCGCGCCGACCGCCAGCGCCACGCCGACCCCGTCGGCCTCGGCGAGCGCCGCGCCGTCGGCGAGCGCCAGCACCGAGCCGGTGCCCGCGAGCATCGAGGAGCAGCGCAAGGCCGTCGAGCAGAAGGTCGGGGCCGCCGCCTGGCAGGCCGCGAGCGGACTGCAGGCCCCCGCCGACCTGAGCGCCGACCCGTCGCTGGGTGACAAGCTCAAGCCGTTCAGCACGCTGAGCCCGCAAGAGGTGGCCGTGCTGCCGGCGCAGATGCAGTTCAACGTGCCGACGATCGGGTGCGCGCAGCTCGACAAGCGCCCGCCGGCGTCGATCTCCGACCCGAAGCAGCAGGTCGTCTCCTGCGAGGACGGCGCGTCGAAGTACCTGCTCGACCAGGCCAAGGTGCTGGGCACCGACGTGGACGACGCCGACGCGGTGCTCGACCAGACCAACGCCTGGGTGGTCAGCCTCGACTTCACCGGCGACGGCCAGGGCAAGTGGACGGCGCTCACCCGCGAGGCGTTCAACAACGAGGGTCAGGCCTGTGACGCCACCGCGCTGGGCCAGGACGGCAAGTGCCGGGTCGCCGTCGTGCTGGACAACGAGATCGTGTCGTCGCCGGAGATCCAGGGCGTGCTGACCGGCAACTCGCAGATCACCGGCCAGTTCACCCAGAAGGACGCCAGCACCCTCGCCGGCCAGCTCCGGTACGGCGCGCTGCCGGTGACCTTCGAGCAGCAGGAGGCGCAGAACGTCACCGCCACCCTGGGCGCCAGCCACCTGCGGGCCGGTCTGCTCGCGGCCGGCATCGGCATGCTGCTGGTCATCATCTACGCGTTCTTCTACTACCGGCTGCTCGGTTCGGTCATTTTCCTGAGCCTCATCCTCTCCGCGCTGCTGGTCTTCGGCGCGCTGGTGGTGCTCGGCCGGCAGATCGGCTTCACGCTCACCCTCGCCGGCATCGCCGGCATGATCGTCTCACTCGGTGTGGCGGCGGACTCGTTCGTCATCTACTTCGAACGACTCAAGGACGAGATCAGAGAGGGCCGCAGCCCGCGCAGCGCGGTGCCCCGCGCCTGGATCCGGGCCCGCCGGACGATCATCTCGGCCAACGCGATCACGCTGCTCTCCGCGGTGGTGCTCTACGTGGTGTCGGTCGGCACGGTCAAGGGCTTCGCGTTCGCGCTCGGCCTGGCCACGGTGCTGGACCTGGTCGTGGTCTTCCTCTTCCGGCACCCGATCATGACGATGTTCGCCCGGACCCGGGCGTTCCTGTCCCCGCGGGTCAGCGGCCTGGGCCGGGCGCTTCCGGCCCGCAGCCAGCAGACTCAGCCCCGCAACCCGCGCGCCAAGGAGGCCTGAGATGGCTCAAAACGGTTTGGCGAGCCGCCTCTACAACGGCGAGGCCGGTCTCAACATCGTCGGTCGCCGCAAACTGTGGTTCGGCGTCGCCGGTGCCCTGATCCTGGTCGCGATCCTCAGCTTCGCGCTGCGGGGTTTTAGCCTCGGCATCGAGTTCGCCGGTGGTAACTCGTTCCAGGTGCCGGCCAGCGTCGGCACCCTGGACGACGCCGAGCGTGAGGTCAACTCGGCCCTGGCGGCCGAGAACACGGGCGTCGAGGTGGCCACCACGCAGAAGGTGGGCGGCCCGGGCGGCGACTCGTACGAGCTGCGGACGCCGCAGCTCACCGTCGAGCAGGCCAACGCGGTCAAGGCCCAGATCGCCGACGACCTGAACATCAACGCCAACGAGATCAGCAGCAACCAGGTCAGCGAGGCGTGGGGCAGCCAGGTGACCGAGCGCGCGGTGCTCGGCCTGATCATCTTCATCGCGCTGGTGATGGTCTACCTGATCCTGCGCTTCGAGTGGCGGATGGCCGTCGCGGCGGTCTCGTCGCTGTTCATGAACCTGATCCTCACCGCCGGCATCTACTCGCTGGTCGGCTTCGAGGTCACCCCGTCGACGATCATCGGCTTCCTCACGATCCTGGGCTTCGCGCTCTACGACGTGGTGGTGGTCTTCGACAAGGTGCAGGAGAACACGCGGGGCATCACCGCCAACAACAACCTGACGTACGGCGAGGCGGCCAACCTGGCCGTCAACCAGAGCCTCATGCGGTCGCTGAACACCTCCGTGGTGGCGCTGCTGCCCGTCGGTGGTCTGCTCTTCATCGGCGCCGGCCTGCTCGGTGCCGGCACCCTGAAGGACCTCGGCCTGGTGCTGTTCGTCGGTATGGCGGTGGCGTTCCTGACCTCCATCCTGGTGGCGACGCCGCTGCTGGCGCTGCTGAAGAACTACGACCCGCGCATCCAGGCGCACAACAAGCGGGTGCAGTCCCGCCGCGGCGCGTTGGGCCGGGGCGAGACCACCGGCGGCAAGGTCGCCCCGACCCCGGTCAACGGGGACGCGGCCGACGTGATCGACCCGGAGTCCGCGGCGCTGGCCGGCGCGGCACCCAAGGTGGGTTCGCGACCGGCGGGCAAGCGGCCGACCGGCGCGCGGGGCGGTCGCCCCGGCGGCGGCGGTAACCGGCCCGGTGGCGCCAAGCGCCGCTGACCGGCCGCAGCGCCAGGCGGCGCTGACCGACCGCAGCGCCAGGCGGCGCTGACCGGCCGGGTGGCGCCCACCCGGCCAAAGGCTGAGCGTCAGCCGCCAAGGACCGGCCCCGGGGCTGACCCGGGAGGAAACGCCCGGACGGCGTCCGGCATGCTGTGCGAGCAGCATGCCGGACGCCGTCGTCGTTGGAAGGGAACGCAACAGCCGTGACGGAGACCCACAGCACCGCCCCGCGCGGGGACAGCGGCCCGGAGGCCGCCCGACTGGTGGCCAGCCGGGTGCTGGACGTGCCGGACTTCCCCAAGCCCGGTGTCCTGTTCAAGGACCTGATGCCGCTGTTCGCCGACGGCAAGGCGTTCCGCGAGGTCGTCGACGGGATCGTCGCGTACCACGGGCGGGACGCGTTCGACGTGGTGGTCGGCATCGAGGCGCGGGGGTTCGTCGTGGCGGCGGCCGTCGCGTACGCGGCCGGGGTGGGTGTCGTGCCGGTGCGCAAGGCCGGCAAACTGCCCCGTCCGGCGCACTCGGTCTCATACGCCCTCGAGTACGGCGAGGCCACCCTTGAGGTGCACGAGGACGCCTTCACCGCCGGTCACCGGGTGCTCGTCGTCGACGACGTGCTGGCCACCGGGGGTACCGCCGAGGCGACGTTGGACCTGGTCGAGCGGGCCGGCGGTACGGTGACGGGCTTCACCGTACTCTTGGAGCTTGGTTTCCTGGGCGCCCGGGAGCGGCTGACGCCACGCCCGGTCCATGCCCTGCTGACCGTTTGATCCTTACCCCGATCGCGGTCTGGCGGGTGCCGACCAGGCCGGGCCGGTCGTCGGGGCGTCGACCGTCCGGCGGAGCGGCAGGGGACCGTGCGTGCGGGTAGCATTGCCCATTGCTGACGCCGGCGGTGCGCCGTCCGGCGACGCGAGACCAGGCCGGCCGACACACGGCCGGCGTGTTTCCGGCGAGCGGTGAGGAGGCCGGTGTCCCACGATGTCGTCCCTCCGGCGGAGGGCACGGTGCACCCCACAGGCGACGCTGACGGCTCGGTGACCGACCGGAACGGCGACGCGCCGGCCCGGGTGACGGGCACCGACAACGGCTCCGGCAGGGCTCCTGCCGACGGCGCGACGGCCCCGACCGGTGTCGCGGCGAGCGCCGTCGAGGCGTCGCCCGGCGCGGACGGGGTGGTGGTGCCGTTCCCGACCGACGCCGGCGTCGACCCGTCGCCGAGCGGTGGTTTCGGGCTCTCCAACGCCCCCACCGGCCGGCGGGTCCGCGCCCGCCTGGCCCGGTTCAACGCCCCCTGGCAGACCTCGCAGGTCAGCGAGGTGCTGGAGCCGCTCATCGCCAGCCACCGGGAGAACCACCCGAAGGCGGACGCGCGGCTGCTCCAGCGTGCCTTCGACACGGCCGCACGGTGGCACTCCGGGCAGTACCGCAAGTCCGGCGACCCGTACATCACGCACCCGCTCGCCGTCGCGACCATCCTGGGCAACCTGGGGATGGACACCACGACGCTGGTGGCCGCGCTGCTGCACGACACGATCGAGGACACCGAGTACACCCTCGACGCGATGCGCGCCGACTTCGGCGGCGAGGTCGCCCTGCTGGTCGACGGCGTCACCAAGCTGGACAAGGTCAAGCTGGGCGACGCGGCCAAGGCCGAGACGATCCGCAAGATGGTCGTGGCGATGGCCAAGGACCCGCGGGTGCTGGTGATCAAGCTGGCCGACCGGCTGCACAACATGCGTACGCTCTCCTTCCTGCCGGCGCCCAAGCGCGAGCAGAAGGCCAAGGAGACCCTGGAGATCCTCGCGCCGCTGGCCCACCGCCTCGGTATGAACACGATCAAGTGGGAGCTGGAGGATCTGGCCTTCGGCACGCTGTTCCCGAAGCGGTACGAGGAGATCAACCGGCTGATCGGTGAGCACCAGCCGCAGCGTGAGTCGCTGCTGCGGCAGGTCACCCAGAAGGTGGGCACCGACCTCAAGGCCGCCAAGATCAAGGCGGAGACGACCGGTCGGCCGAAGCACCTCTACTCGATCTACCAGAAGATGATCGTGCGGGGTCGCGACTTCAACGACATCTACGACCTGGTGGGTGTGCGGATCCTGGTCGACACGGTGCGGGACTGCTACGCGGCGCTCGGTGTGATCCACGCCAACTGGCAGCCGGTGCCGGGCCGGTTCAAGGACTACATCGCGATGCCCAAGTTCAACATGTACCAGTCGTTGCACACGACGGTCATCGGGCCCACCGGCAAGCCGGTGGAGATGCAGATCCGCACGTACGCGATGCACCGCACCGCCGAGTTCGGCATCGCCGCGCACTGGAAGTACAAGGAGCACAAGGGCACCCAGATCGTCGGCCCGCCGGCGCACATCGACGAGATGACCTGGCTGCGGCAGTTGCTCGACTGGCAGCGCGAGGCCGCCGACCCGAGCGAGTTCCTGGACGCGCTGCGCTTCGACCTGTCCAGCCAGGAGGTGTACGTCTTCACCCCCAAGGGTGACGTCATCCCGCTCCCGACCGGGTCGACGCCTGTGGACTTCGCGTACGCGGTGCACACCGAGGTCGGGCACAAGTGCATCGGCGCACGGGTCAACGGCAAGCTGGTGCCCCTGGAGTCGACGCTGTCCAACGGCGACGTGATCGAGATCTTCACGTCGAAGTCCGAGACGGCCGGCCCGACGCAGGACTGGCTGGGCTTCGTCAAGAGCCCGCGCGCCCGCACCAAGATCCGCCAGTACTTCAACAAGGAGCGGCGCGAGGAGGCGATCGAGGCCGGCAAGGACGCGATCGTCAAGGCGATGCGCAAGCAGGGCATGCCCCTGCAACGGATGCTCACCTCCGACGCGCTGATGTCGATCGCCCGGGACCTGCACCTCGCCGACGTGGCGTCGCTGTACGCGGCGGTCGGCGACAGTCAGGTCTCCGCGCAGTCGGTGGTGCAGAAGCTGATGGCCGCGTACGGCGGCGAGGAGGGCGCGGCGGAGGACATCGCCGAGACCGCCGTCGCCACCCGGCCGCCCCGCAGCCGCCAGAGCAGCAGCGACCCGGGCGTGGTGGTCCGGGGCGTCAGCGACGTCTGGATCAAGCTGGCCCGCTGCTGCACCCCGGTCCCACCGGACACCGTGTTCGGCTTCGTCACCCGCTCCGGCGGGGTGAGCGTGCACCGCGACGACTGCGCCAACGCGGAGGACCTGCGGGCGCAGGCCGAGCGGGTGGTGGAGGTGAGCTGGAAGCTGACGTCGGCCTCCACGTTCCTGGTGGCGATACAGGTCGAGGCACTGGACCGGCACAAACTGCTCGCCGACGTCACCCGGGTGCTCTCCGACGAGCGGGTCAACATCCTCTCGGCGACCGTCACCACCACCCGCGACCGGGTGGCGGTGAGCCGGTTCAGCTTCGAGATGGCCGACCCGAAGCACCTGGGCCACCTGCTGGCCACCGTCCGCAAGGTCGACGGCGTGTTCGACGCGTACCGGGTCACCTCCGGCGCCTGACACGTCGTACCCCGCACACGAGAGCGCCCGCCGGCTCAGCCGGCGGGCGCTTCGTCATCCTGGCGGGCGTCAGCCCTGCGGCGCGCTCATCGTGAGGGTCTTGATGACGACCTCCTTCTTCGGGTGGCCGCCGCCGGCCTGCTGCGCGAACGCCCCGTCGTCGCCGGCCTTGGCCACGTCCTTGACGATGTCCATGCCGCCGGTGATGGTGCCCAGCACGGTGTACGCCGGGTCGAGCGGCGAGTCGCCGTACACGATGAAGAACTGGCTGCCGGTGCTGCCGGGCTGACCGGAGTTGGCCATCGCGATGACACCCTCCGGGTACGGCGGGCGCTTGTCGGTGGGCAGGTTCTCCTCGGGCAGCCGGAAGCTCGGGCCACCCGTGCCGTCGGTGTCCCGCCAGCCCTTGCCGGTGGCGCTCGGGTCACCGCACTGGAGCACCTTGATGCCCTCGGTCACCAGCCGGTGGCACTTGGTGTTGTCGAAGAACTTCTTCTCGGCGAGGAGGCTGAACGCGCCCGCGGTGCACGGCACCTGGGACCGGTCGATCTTCGCGGTGATCGGGCCCAGGTTGGTGTCGATCGTCATGGTCTGCACACCGGTTGCCGACTGCTGGTTGCTCGGCACCCCGACGTCCTTGATCTGCGGGGACCGCTGGTCGGCGGGCATCGCGTTGTAGACGCACTCGGACGCGCCGGGCGCCGACGCGGCGTTGTTGCCCTTGTCGTCGTCGCCGCCGAGGGCCATGGCCAGCCAGACGGTGCCGGCGACCACGAGCACCAGCGCGGCGGCCGCGCCGACGATCGCCTGCGTCTGACGGCGCTTGCGGGCCTTGGCCGACCGCTCGGCCATCTCCTTCTCGAGTCGGGCGCGTGCCGCCGCGCGCTGCCGCTCTCTGGTGGACGTCACGCCTGGATCCTCCTGGCTGTCTGCTGCGGGGTGCCGCTCGGTTGGGTGGGGCGACCGGTCAGCCGGCGCTCGGGCTGCTGGCCGGGGCGCCGGACGGCGGCGGTGCCGCGCCGGTGACCGGCTCGCCGACCGTGAGGCTCTGGATCACCACGTCGGTCTTGGGCTTGACCTTCGCCCCGGTCCCATTGTCCACGGTCGGCTGGGCACCGATCTTCTCCACCACGTCCAGCCCGCCGGTGACCTTGCCGATCACCGGGTACTTCGGGTCCGCGGTGGTGAAGTCCTTGAAGAAGATCAGGAACTGGCTGCCGTTGGTGCCCGGCGGGTTGGAGATCATCGCGACGGTCCCCTTGGGGTACGTCGGCGGTTGGCCGGGCGCGGGGCTGGCCGAGGGCGAGGCCGACGGCGCGGTCGGAACGTCCTCGTCGTAGAACGAGTAGGTGGGCCCGCCGAGGCCGGTGCCGCTCGGGTCACCGCAGCGCAGCGCGCCGTCGGTGGTGATCTCGTGGCACTTGGTGTTGTCGTAGAACGACCGGCTCGCCAGGTGGGCGATGCTCGCGGCGGCGCACGGCGAGCTGGTCAGGTTCAGCTCGGCGGTGATCGGTGCGCCCTGGTTGGTGGTGATGGTCATCGGCCGGGTGCCGTCGGTGGGCAGGCCCTTGGTCTCCGGCGTGCCGACGTCCTTGAGGTTGGTGTTCGCCGTCGCGTCCTGTGGCGTCCAGAGGCAGGTGTCCTCGGCCGCCGTGTTCTGCTTCGGGTCGGAGTCGAACGCCCCGAGCGCCCACGCCGAGCCGGCCACGATCACCGCGAGGACCAGGAAGGCGCCGACACCGGCCTGGATCTGCCGACGACGCCGCGTGGCGGCCGCCCGGCGGGCCATCTGCCGGTCGAGCTTGGCCCGCGCCAGTTTGCGCTGCCGGTCCCTGCTGGAAGCCACAGGTGCTCCCCTTTCTTCGCCTGATCGTCACCGGCGGCCGGCCCTTGCGGCCCGTCCGGGCGTCGCGTGTGCCGCGCCACACGCCCGCCAGAGTGTACGGCTAGTGACTGGGAAAGTGGTGTACGAGGTGCACCCCGTGCCGAGCAGCGCTTATCGGAGGTTGTCACTGTGCCGCCCGGGGCGCGTGGGACGGACGCGGCAAACTCGTTCGGCCCGCCCGATAGGCTGCTGGGCAGGACGACAGCTCGACGGAGAGGACAGCGCCCGTGCTCGTGGCCGGCTTTCCCGCGGACGCCTTCGGCACCAACTGTTACGTGGTCGCCACCGCGCCGGGGGAGCAGTGCGTGGTGGTCGACCCCGGCATCGGGGTGCTCGACCAGCTCGACGCGCTGCTCGCCGAGCACCGCCTGCATCCGGCCGCCGTGCTGCTCACCCACGGCCACCTGGACCACACGTTCTCGGTGGCGCCGGTCTGCGACGCCCGGGGGATCACCGCGTACGTGCACCCCGGCGACCGGGAGATGCTCGCCGACCCGGCCAAGGGTCTCTCGGCGGACCTGACGTCGCTCTTCGGCGGTCGGCTGAGCTACAGCGAGCCGGAGGACGTGGCCGAGCTGACCGACGGCGCCACGCTCACGCTCGCCGGCCTGGAGATCGCTGTCGACCACGCCCCGGGCCATACCGGCGGGTCGGTGCTGTTCCGGCTGCCGGGCGCGGGCTCGGGCTGGGAGGCGGACGAGATCTGCCTCTCCGGCGACGTGCTCTTCGCCGGCTCGATCGGCCGCACCGACCTGCCCGGCGGCAGCATGCCGGCCATGCTCGCCAGCCTGCGCGACAAGATCCTCCCGCTGGCCGACGACACCGTCGTGCTGCCCGGCCACGGCCCGAGCACCACCATCGGCCGCGAGCGCGCCAGCAACCCGTACCTCGTCGAGGTGGCCAGCACGTCGCCGGCCGCGCCCACCCGGGGCCTGTAGCTCTCCCGTCCGCGCCGCGCGCGGACCCACGACACCACCGCGCCGCGGGCGCGGAACCCGCAAGGAGTACGCCATGAGCAAGCCCACGCCCATCTCCGGGTTCCCGGAGTGGACCCCCGGCCAGCGGATGATCGAGCAGTTCGTGCTCGACAAGATCCGCAACACGTTCGAGCTGTACGGGTTCGCCCCGTTGGAGACCCGCGCGGTGGAACCGCTGGACCAGCTCCTGCGCAAGGGGGAGACCTCCAAGGAGGTCTACGTGATCCGGCGGCTGCACGCCGACGCCGAGAGCGGCGGCGGTGACGACCAGCTCGGGCTGCACTTCGACCTGACCGTGCCGTTCGCCCGCTACGTGGTGGAGAACGCCGGCAAGCTGGCTTTCCCGTTCCGCCGCTACCAGATCCAGAAGGTGTGGCGGGGGGAGCGGCCGCAGGAGGGCCGCTACCGGGAGTTCGTCCAGGCCGACATCGACATCGTCGACCGGGACACCCTGGCCCCGCACCACGAGGCGGAGATGCCGCTGGTCATCGGGGACGCGCTGCGCGCCCTGCCCATCCCACCGGTCACCATCCAGGTCAACAACCGCAAGATCTGGGAGGGCTTCTTCCGGGGCGTCGGGGTGACCGATCCGGAGGCGGCGCTGCGTACCGTCGACAAGCTCGACAAGATCGGCCCGGCGAAGGTGGTCGAGCTGCTGGTGGAGACCGCCGGGGCGAGCGAGGCGCAGGCCAAGGCGTGCCTCGCGTTGGCCGAGATCTCCGCGCCGGACGCCTCGTTCGCCGACGCGGTACGCGCGCTCGGCGTGACCGACCCGCTGCTCGACGAGGGCCTCGACGAGCTGGTCCGGGTGGTGGAGACCGCTGCCGGGCACATGCCCGGCCTCTGCGTGGCCGACCTGCGCATCGCCCGTGGGCTGGACTACTACACCGGCACGGTGTACGAGACCCAGCTGCGCGGCTACGAACGGTTCGGCTCGATCTGCTCCGGCGGCCGGTACGACAACCTGGCCACCGCGGGGGCCACCTCGTACCCCGGGGTGGGCATCTCGATCGGGGTGACCCGGCTGCTCGGGCTGCTGTTCGGCGCGGGGGAGCTGTCGGTCTCCCGGTCGGTGCCCACCTGTGTCCTGGTGGCGCTGGCGGACGAGGAGCACCGGGGGGCCAGTGACCAGATCGCGGCGGAACTGCGTCGGCGGGGGATCCCCACCGAGGTGTCGCCGAGCGCGGCCAAGTTCGGCAAGCAGATCCGGTACGCCGAGCGGCGGGGCATCCCGTACGTCTGGTTCCCGGGGGTCGACGGCGCGGCGGACGAGGTGAAGGACATCCGCTCCGGCGAGCAGGTCATGGCCGACGCGCAGGCCTGGAATCCGCCGGCGGGTGACCTGAAACCGGCGGTGAGTTGAGCGGTCCCACTGGCGCTCACGGTCGCGGGGACCTACGGTAGCGTAAGTTACGCCACCGTAGGGAGTTCTTCGTGACCGTGAGCACCACACTGAGCCAGACCGCCCTGCTCGTCGAGCTGGAGCCGGTAGTCGCGCGCAACCTGGACCGTCATCTCTCGCTGGCGAAGGAGTGGTTCCCGCACGAGTACGTGCCGTGGAGCGAGGGTCGTACGTTCGACGGGCCGCTCGGTGGTGAGGCGTGGTCACCCACCGACTCCACGATCCCGGACGTGGCGCGCACCGCGCTGATCGTGAACCTGCTGACCGAGGACAACCTGCCCTCGTACCACCACGAGATCGCCACCCTGTTCGGCCGCGACGGTGCCTGGGGTACCTGGGTGCACCGGTGGACCGCCGAGGAGGGCCGGCACGGTGTCGCCATCCGGGACTACCTGACCGTCAGCCGGGCCGTCGACCCGGTGGCGTTGGAGCGGGCCCGGATGACGCACATGTCCGCCGGCTACGTCAACGCGCACGACGACGAGGTGCTGCACTCGCTGGCGTACGTCTCGTTCCAGGAGCTGGCCACCCGCATCTCGCACCGCAACACCGGCAAGGCCACCGGTGACCCCGTCTGCGAGGCGCTGCTGGCCCGCGTCGCCGCCGACGAGAACCTGCACATGGTCTTCTACCGGAACCTGCTCGCCGCCGCGTTCGAGCTGGCCCCCAGCCAGGCCATGCGGGCCGTCGCGGACGTCGTCGCCGACTTCCAGATGCCCGGCAACGGCATCGACGGCTTCGCCCGCAAGTCCGTGGCGATCGCCCTGGCCGGCATCTACGACCTGCGTCAGCACCGCGACGAGGTGTTGCAGCCGGTGCTGCGCCAGTGGGACGTCTTCAACGTGACCGGCCTGAACGCCGACGGCGAAGCCGCGAGAGAGCAACTCGCCACACAGCTCGACGACCTGGACCGCGCCGCGTCCCGCTTCGAGGAGAAGCGCGCCGCCCGAGCCGCCCGCCTAGCCCCCCGCTAACCCCCTTACCCCACCCCGCACCCCCCCACGCGCCCCACCCCACCCCCGTCGATCTTGCACTTTCTGTTGTCACGAACCGGGGCACAGCCCGCGTTTCGGCGACAGGAACTGCAAGATCGACGGGGGTGGGGGGCGGGGGCGCGCCCGGGGTGGGGTGGGGGTCAGGGGAGGGGGAGGAGTAGGCAGGTGCTGGTGGCGTGGGCGACCAGGCGGCCTTGGGTGTCTGTCAGGCGGGCTTCGGCCAGGGCGGTGCGTCGGCCGCGTTGCAGGACCGTGCCCTCGCAGCGCAGCGTGCCGCTGGCGACGGTGACCGGGCGGAGGAACTTCACGTTCAGGTCCAGCGACGTGTAGCCGACCCCGGCGGGCAGCGTGGTGTGCACGGCGCAGGCGGCGGCGGTGTCCAGCAGGGTCGAGAGGACGCCGCCGTGCACGGTGCCCAGCGGGTTGTAGTGGAACTCCTGCGGGACCAGTTCGACGACGACCCGGCCCTCGTCGGCCTCCATGCGGGCCATGTCGAGCAGGTGCATCACCGGTGGCGCGGCCAGTTCCCCGGCGATCATCGCGCGCAGCATGTCGAGGCCGCTGCGCTGACCGACCTGCGCGGCGTTCGCGGCCGGATCCGACCAGGTGAAGGTACGGCTGCGCGCCGGCTCCTGAGTCTGTGTCATGGACGCAGCCTGGCAGCACGTTGCTGAGTCTGTCAACGAGACCTAGCCTGGTCGGATGAGGCCTGCGGCACTGGACTGGTCGGTGGAGAACTGCACCATCGCCCGCGCGATGGAGATCCTCGGCGAGCGGTGGACCATGGTGGTGCTGCGCGAGGTGTTCAGCGGCGTACGGCGCTTCGACGACATGCGGGTCCGCACCGGCATCCCGCGGCAGGTGCTCACCAGCCGGCTGACCCTGCTGGTCGAGCGGGGGGTCCTGCGCCGTGAGCCGTACCGGGAGCCCGGCAGCCGGCTGCGCCACGAGTACCGGCTGACGGAGATGGGCCTCGCCCTCTGGCCGGTGCTGGTCGCCGTGCTCGGTTGGGGCGACCGGTATCTGGCCGACCCCGAGGGCGCGCCGCTGCGGGTGGAGCACCGCGACTGCGGCGCCGAGGTACGCGCCGAGCTGCGCTGTGCCGACGGGCACCCGGTGCGGGACCCGCGCGACGTGCTGCCCCGCCCGGGGCCCGGCGCACGCCGTCGTACCCCCTGACGCCGCCGCCCGCCCGTACCGGCGCAGGCGTCCGGCGCGTGCGTCCGACCGTTGTGGCATCAACCGCCTCTGTCGCCCGGCGGTGTCCGAAAGGGATCCCGCGGTCTTCGCGGTGTGACGGCGGATGTCCGCGAGTGTGTCCGTGGTGTTGCGGCGGTGTCATCGGTGGCGGTCGACGAATTCGGGCGAAACCAGGTCTTGTCAATGATCTTAAGTATGTGAATACTTCAGTTCACTCGACCGGTTTTCGCAGATCGGCCGGGTTGCCCTCGGGTCAGCCACCCCCGGCCAGACCCGTCTCCCCCGCCCAGGAGGTTTGTTACATGCGACCCACGAGGTCCTCCTTCCGTGTTGCGGCGACCGTCGCCGTGACCGGAACCCTGGTCGTCGGCTCGCTCATCGGCGCACCCGCCCAGGCCGCCCCCGCCGCCTCGCCCGACGCCGGCGCCGCCCTCTCCGCCCAGCTCGGTGACCGCTCCGCCGGCTCGTACATCGACGCCAGCGGCAAGACCGTGGTCACGGTGACCGACGCCGCCGCCGCGCGTACGGCCAGCAAGGCCGGCGCGAGCGTCCGGTACGTCACCCGGGGCGCCGCCGAGCTCAACCGGGCCACCGCCGAGCTGGAGCGCTCGGCGAAGATCCCGGGCACCGCCTGGTGGAGCGACCCGGTCACCAACCAGGTGGTCGTCTCCGTCGACAGCACCGTCACCGGCGCCAAGCTGGAGCGGGTCAAGGCCGCCGCCGCGCGGGCCAACGGCGCGGTCCGGGTCGAGGCCGAGGCCGGCGTGCTGAGCACCCGGATCTCCGGTGGCCAGGCCATCTACACCGGCGGGTACCGCTGCTCGCTCGGCTTCAACGTGCGCAGCGGCAGCACCTACTACTTCCTGACCGCCGGGCACTGCACCAACCTCGGCACCAACTGGTACTCGAACTCGAGCCAGACCAGCCTGCTCGGCACCCGTACCGGCACCAGCTTCCCGGGCAACGACTACGGCATCGTGCGGCACAGCAACTCCGCGAACGCCGCCGGCAACGTCTACCTGTACAACGGCAGCTACCGGGACATCACCGGCGCCGGCAACGCTTCGGTCGGCCAGTCGGTGCAGCGCTCCGGCAGCACCACCGGCCTGCGCAGCGGCTCGGTGACCGCGACCAACGCCACGGTGAACTACGCCGAGGGCTCGGTCTCCGGCCTGATCCGCACCAACGTCTGCGCCGAGGGTGGCGACAGCGGTGGCTCGCTCTTCTCCGGCGGTACCGCGCTCGGCCTCACCTCCGGCGGCAGCGGCAACTGCAGCAGCGGCGGTACCACCTTCTTCCAGCCGGTCACCGAGGTGCTGAGCCGCTACGGCGTCAGCGTCTTCTGATCGACGTACCGCACGCGGGCCGCCGGGACTCCGGCGGCCCGCGTCGCGCGTCCGGGCCCGCTCACGCCAGCCGGTCGGGGCCGTCCGTCGGCAGCAGGGGATCCGGGGGTACGACACCGGTCGCCGGCAGGGCCGGTCCGAGCGGGGTGGCCCCGGCGGCGGCCCACGCGAGATGCGCCCGGCGGGCCGACAGCACCGCCAGCAGCGGCCAGAGCGAGACGCCCACCGCCGTCACCCGCTCGGCCAGCCCGGTCCGGGATCCGCTGCTCACCTCGAAGGCGAACCAGCCGAACAGGGCCAGCAGCACGAGTGTGGCGCTCAACGCCACGCCCCGCCGGAACGCCCAGGGCGGCTGCGGCGCCCGGGGATGCGCGGCGTCCGGGCCACGCGGCAGCCGCAGCGCCGACCCGGCCGGCCAGAGCGCCAACGCCAGCACGGCGACGGTCGCCACGATGCCGTGGCTGAGCGAGCCGCCGACCGTCGGCCGGGGAAAGGCGACGAGCGCGATGGTGGCCACGCCGCCGACGGCGAGCAGGAACCGGCTGGGCAGCCCGGCCGCGTGCAGCACCGCGGCGATCGCCAGGTAACAGCAGCCGAGCAGCACCAGGGCACTGATCATGATCCAGGCGTCGGTGGCGTCCGGCCCGGCCAGTTCGCTGATGGTGTCCCGGACGGGGTCGTACCCGGCGGGCTGCCGGGCGCCCGCGACCGTCCAGCCGCCCACCAGCAGCACCGGCGCGGCCACCGCCGTGGCGACGCCCCAGTTCGGTACGGCGCGCATCAGGTCACGCTAACCGGCGTCGGGCCCCGTCGCCCGGGGTTCGCCGGCTCGCCCACCAGCGAATCGGGCCGGCCTGACGGGTGCCCCGGAGCCGGGCCGGCCTTCCCTGACAGAATGCGGGTGAGGACTGTTCCACGATGAGGAGTTACCAGCCGTGATCCGTACCCACAATGCCGGAAGCCTGCGCGCCGCGGACGCCGGCTCGACGGTGACGCTCGCCGGGTGGGTGGCCCGCCGGCGCGACCACGGCGGTGTCATCTTCGTCGACCTGCGCGACGGCTCCGGCGTCGTGCAGGTGGTGTTCCGCGAGGAGGACGCGCACGCGCTGCGCAACGAGTTCTGCGTGAAGGTCACCGGCGAGGTGACCCGCCGCCCCGAGGGCAACGAGAACCCCGACCTGCCGACCGGCGAGGTCGAGGTGACCGCCGTCGCGCTGGAGGTGCTCTCCGAGGCCGCGCCGCTGCCGCTGCCGGTGGACGACCAGGTCGAGGCCGGTGACGACATCCGGCTCAAGTACCGCTACCTGGACCTGCGCCGCAGCGGCCCGGCGAACGCGCTGCGCCTGCGGTCGCGCGCCAGCCAGCTCGCCCGGGGCGTGCTGCACGAGCGGGACTTCCTGGAGATCGAGACGCCGACGCTGACCCGGTCGACCCCGGAGGGCGCCCGCGACTTCCTGGTGCCGGTGCGGTTGCAGCCCGGTAGCTGGTACGCGCTGCCGCAGTCGCCGCAGCTGTTCAAGCAGCTGCTGATGGTCGGCGGCATGGAGCGGTACTACCAGATCGCCCGCTGCTACCGGGACGAGGACTTCCGGGCCGACCGGCAGCCGGAGTTCACCCAGCTCGACATCGAGATGTCGTTCGTCACCGAGGACGACGTGATCGACCTCGGCGAGGCGATCGTCTCGGCGCTGTGGAAGGACCTGGCCGGGCACGAGATCACCCGGCCGATCCCGCGGATCACCTGGCACGACGCGATGGCCCGGTACGGCTCCGACAAGCCGGACCTGCGCTACGGCGTCGAGCTGACCGAGCTGACCGACTACCTGCGCGGCACCGAGTTCCGGGTGTTCGCCGGCGCGATCGACGCGGGCGGCTACGTGGGCGCGGTGGTGATGCCCGGTGGCGCGTCGCAGACCCGCAAGGAGCTGGACGGCTGGCAGGACTGGGCCAAGGCGCGCGGCGCGCGGGGCCTGGCGTACGTGGTGCTGGACGCCGAGACCGGCGAGGCGCGCGGCCCGGTGGCGAAGAACCTCTCCGCCGAGCACCTGGGCGGGCTCGCCGACGCGGTCGGCGCGAAGCCGGGCGACGCGGTCTTCTTCGCGGCGAGCACGAACACCCGGGAGGCGCAGGAGCTGCTGGGGGCGGCGCGGATCGAGATCGCCAAGCGCTCCGGCCTGATCGACGAGAGCGCCTGGGCGTTCTGCTGGGTGGTCGACGCGCCGATGTTCGAGCGTACCGACGAGGGCGGCTGGACGGCCGTGCACCACCCGTTCACCTCCCCGAACGCCGAGTGGGTGGACCGGTTCGAGGAGGCCCCCGACCGGGCCCTGGCGTACGCGTACGACATCGTCTGCAACGGCAACGAGATCGGCGGCGGCTCGATCCGTATCCACCGGGGCGACGTGCAGCAGCGGGTGTTCGACCTGCTCGGCATCACCCCCGAGGAGGCGCAGGACAAGTTCGGCTTCCTGCTGGAGGCGTTCAAGTACGGCGCACCGCCGCACGGCGGCATCGCGTTCGGCTGGGACCGGGTCTGCATGCTGCTGGCCGGCGCGGACTCCATCCGCGAGGTCATCGCGTTCCCGAAGACCCGGGGCGGCTTCGACCCGCTGACCGGCGCGCCGACGCCGATCACCGCCCAGCAGCGCACCGAGGCCGGCATCGACGCCAAGCCCAAGCCCGCGGCCACCGCCCACACCGGCACCGCCGGCCCCGCCGCCCCGGTGGCCGACCCGGTCTGACCCCCGACCCCTTCTTTGGTTGATCAAGAGGTCTGCGTCATCATCGCCCCGCGAGATGACGCAGACCTCTTGATCAACGGGGGAGTGGGTGGGCATGCGGGTACTTGTCGTCGGGGGTAGTGGGTTTCTCGGGCGGGAGGTGTGTCGGCGGGGCGTCGGCGTGGGGTTTTCGGTGGTCGGCACGTTCCACGGCGGTGACGTCGGTGTGCCGGGGGTCGTGGCGCGGCGGTTGGACGTGACCGACCGGGCCGCCGTGCGTGCGCTGGTCGCCGAGGTGCGGCCGGACGCCGTGGTCGCCACCTTCTACCGGTACGACGACTGGACGATCACCGCCGACGGCGCCGCGTACGTTGCGCTCGCCGCCGCCGAGGTGGGCGCCCGGCTGGTGCACCTGTCCAGTGACGCCCTGCACGGCGGCCGGCCCGAGCCGTACCTCGACGACGACCCGCCCAGCCCGATCAACGCGTACGGGGCCGCGAAGGCGGCGGCCGAGACCGCCGTACGGGCGATCGACCCGGGCGCGGCGCTGGTACGTACGTCGCTGATCCTGGGCGACGGCAGCAAGCAGATCCAGCTCTGCCGGGACGCGCTCGCCGGCCGGGCCGTCCTGTTCACCGACGAGGTCCGCTGCCCGATCGACGTCACCGACCTGGCCGACGCCGTGCTGGAGTTGGCCCGCTCGTCGTACGCCGGGCCGCTCAACGTGGCCGGTGCCGACACGGTCAGCCGGGCCGAGCTGGGCCTGCTGGTCGCCGAGCGGTTTGGGCTGCATGCGACCGGGTTGAAGACGACCACGGCCGCCGCCGTCGGCGTGGTGCGCCCCGGCGACGTACGCCTCGACTCCGACCGCGCGGCCGGTCTGCTGCGGACGCGCCTGCGGGGGGTACGCGAACTCCTGGCCTGACATCATGCACACTTTCTATGCACATCTCTTGTGCATAGAAAGTGTGCAGAGATAGTGTGCTCGTATGGATGCCACCCCCGGTCCCGCGAACAAACCGTCTGAACCCCGGCAGGTCCACCTCGACAGCCGGCAGGTCCGCACCCTGGCCCACCCGCTGCGCATGCGCCTGCTGGGCTCGCTGCGCGTCGACGGTCCGGCGACCGCCACCGCGTTGGCCGAGAAGCTGGGCACGAACACCGGCGCGACCAGCTACCACCTCCGGCAGCTCGCCGAGGTCGGGTTGGTGGCCGAGGACCCGGCCCGGGGCAGCGGCCGGCAGCGCTGGTGGCAGGCCGTGCACGACATCAGCAACTTCGAGCCCACCGACTTCGACGACGACCCGGACGCCCGGGCCGCTGTGCAGTGGATCCAGGGAGACCAGGTACGGCTGATGGCCGACCTGGCCGAGCGCTGGATGGGCGTCGAGCACCACCAGTCCCGCGAGTGGCGCGACGCCGCCGGCATGGGTGACCTGGTGCTGCCGCTCGATCCGGCCCGCCTGCGGGCGCTCAACGACGAGCTGTGGGCGGTGCTGATGCGCTACCGCGACCAGCCCGCCCCGGAGGGGGACGTCAAGCCGGTGCACCTGTTCGTCGCCGGTTTCCCGCGGTTGGAGGAGCGCTGGTGAGCGCGAGGAGTGAGCCGGGTTTGCGAGCCCCGCAGTCGCGAGCGCAGGTGGTCTGGTGAGCGCGAGGAGTGAGCCGGGTTTGCGAGCCCCGCAGTCGCGAGTGGAGGTGGTCTGGTGAGCGCGAGGAGTGAGCCGGGTTTGCGAGCCCCGCAGTCGCGAGTGGAGGTGGTCTGGTGAGCGCGAGGAGTGAGCCGGGTTTGCGAGCCCCGCAGTCGCGAGTGGAGGTGACGTCGTGAGCGCCCTCTCCGTACGCCAGGTCCGGCGTCGTTACCTCACGCTGTACGGCCTGCGCTGGCTGCCCACCGGCCTGATGGTCCCGGTGATGATCCTGCTGATGCAGGAGCGCGGCCTGTCGCTGCCGCAGATCGGCCTGGTCACCACCGCGCAGGGGTTGCTGGTGCTCGCGCTGGAGCTGCCCACCGGTGGGTTCGCCGACGCCCTCGGGCGCAAGCCGGTCCTGCTCGCCGCCGGAGTCCTCAACCTCGCCTCCCTCGCGGTGTTCACGGTGGCCGACTCGTTCGCGCTGTTCTTCCTGGTCTGGGCCCTGCAGGGCATCTACCGGGCGCTCGACAGCGGCCCCCTGGAGTCCTGGTACGTCGACGCCACGCTGGCCGCCGACCGGCAGGCCGAGTACGAGCGCGGCCTCGGGTACGCCGGCACCATCGTCGGCGTCGCCATCGGCGGCGGGGCCCTGCTCAGCGGTGGCCTGGTCGCGCTCGGTCCACTCGGGCCGGTCAGCGCGCTCACCGTGCCGGTGCTGGCCGCGATCGTCGCGCAGGCGGTGGCGCTCGGCACGTTGCTGGTCCTGCTGGTCGAGGAGCGCCCGGCCACCGGCGTCGCGGCGGTGCGCGCGTCGGTGATGCAGGCGCCCCGCATGATCGGCCAGGCGATGGGCCTGCTGCGCCGATCCCGGGTGCTGCTCGCCCTGGTGGCGGTGGAGCTGTTCTGGGGCTTCGGCATGGTCACCTTCGAGTCGCTGCTGCCGGTCCGGCTCGCCGAGGTGGTCGGCGACCCGGAACGCGCCGCCGCGCTGCTCGGGCCGGCCAGCTCCGCCGCCTGGATCGCCAACGCGGCCGGCGCGGCGCTCACCCCGCTGCTGCTGCGCTGGCCCGGTGCGGCGCCCGGGGCGGCCCTGCTGCGCATCCTGCAGGGAGCGACCGTCGTCGGGATGGGGCTGCTCGCCGGCCCGGTCGGGGTGATCGTCGCCTACCTGGCCTGCTACGCCGTGCACGGCGTGTCGAACCCGCTGCACAGCGGCCTGCTGCACCGCCAGGTCGACGGCCCGTACCGGACCAGCGTGCTCTCGTTGAACTCGATGATGGGTCAGCCGGCGGCCGCGCTCGGCGGGGTGGTGCTCACCGCGGTCGCGGCCGCCACCAGCGTGGGTACGGCGATGGTGGTCGGCGCGGTCGTGCTGGCCGTCGCCGCGCCGCTGTACGTGCCCGCCTGGCGGGCCGACCGGCGAGCGGCGGCGGGCTCGGCCGGTGCGGTGGCGGGCGGGGTCGCCGTGGATCCGCCTCGCCCGCGAGGTGGGGGTGTGGACCCCGCCGGCCCCGCTGGCGGCGGTGTGGAGCCGACGGGCGGCGGCGTGGGCCCGACCGTGGTCGCCGAGCCGGTCGAGCGGCGTTAGCGCTCGGGGCCGAGGCGGATCGAGGTGCGGGTCAGGGTGCTGGTGAAGCCGAGGCGGCGGTAGAGCCGCACCGCCCCGACGTTGTCCGGGTAGACACCGAGCGCGACGGTGTCGTGCCGGGACAGCAGTGCCCGGGTCATCCCGGCGGTCAGCGCCGCGCCCAGCCCTTGGCCCCGCTGGTCGGGGGCGACGGTCAGACCGGCCAGGAACCCGATGTCACCCCGGCTGCGGTCCGCGCCGCAGGCCACCAGCTCGTCGCCGGACCGGATGCCGTACCAGTCGACGACCGTCGGGTCGCCCGGGCGGGTGGTGGTGGTCGGGAACGACCGGTCCACGAGCGTCTCCAGCGCAGGGCGGTCGGCGTCGGTCAGCCGGACGACCCGCTGCTCGTCCGGCTGCTGCGGGGGAGCGACGGTGGTCCAGTGGAAGTCCCAGTCGACGTGCTGCGCCACCGCCACCCGCCCGATCGCCAGGGCGGGGTCGAACCGGGGCAGGTGCAGCCGGTTCCCCGGCCGCAGCAGCCCTTCGGCGATCAGTGCGGCGCAGAGGTCCAGTGCTGGGCCGGCGGCGCCCACGGCGTCGGCGCCGAAGCCGCGCTCGGGAGGCAACAACCACAGCACGGCGCCGTCGCGTTGCCAGCCACGCGCCGGAATGCCCGGCGAGAGCGAGTGCCGGACGAACGGGTGCCCGCCGGCGGCGGCCAGGATCGTGGCCCGGTCGTGCAGCTCCTGGTCCTCGATGATCATGAGACCAGCCTAGAAGCCGGCGTACGGCCGACCGCGCCGGCCCAGGGATGCGCCCCATTCGCACCTCGCGCGGGTGCCGTAGGCCCAAGATCGTCACAACTTCGGGGATGGTGCTGCTTCGCACGCGCCGGAGACAGCAATATCGCCGAAGTTGCGCGGATCTTGACAGCGGCCCTGGCGACGCGGCGGCCCGAGCGGCACGGGCGTGCGGTCGATCCACGGTGGAGATTGGCGAGTCGACCGATTGGGTACATCACGCGCCGACCTACTGGGAACCCCCACCGGAGGACCGACATGTTCGCCATTCTCGCGGCCATCGTCTTTGGCTTCGCCCTGCTGCTGGACCTGCTCGACACCGACTTCGGCGCGCCCGACCTGTTCAACTGGAACACCCTCGTGCTCATCGGCCTCTTCCTGCTCGCGCTCTACCTGGGCGGCGTCGGCAGCGGGCCGCGGGGCAGTGGTGGCGGTCGCTGGTACCGGGGTCGCCGCCCCGGTCGTGGCTGACCGAGACCGATCAGCGAAGGCCCGGCCCGTAGCGCGATTCCGGCGTCTCGGGTCGGGCCCGGTACTGTCTTCGTGATGGAGTCCGACGCTCTCTTCTCCCTCGGTGCACCCACCGGGTCGCGTGCCGCGCCCGAGGGTCCCGCCGGTGTCGACGGCTTCACTCCGGTAGCGGACGATTCGCCCCTGCCTGTCCGCATGCGACCCGCGAGCCTGGACGAGTTGATCGGACAGGACCATCTGCTCGCCCCCGGCGCGCCGCTGCGGCAACTGGTCTCCGGCGGTGCGCCGATGTCGGTCATCCTCTGGGGGCCGCCCGGTAGCGGCAAGACGACAATCGCGCACCTGGTGGCCGGCGCCACCGACCGCCGCTTCGTCGCCATGTCGGCGCTCTCCGCCGGCGTCAAGGACGTCCGTGCGGTGATCGAGACGGCCCGTCGCCAGCGCCGTTCGGGCGGCCCGCAGACGGTGCTGTTCATCGACGAGGTGCACCGGTTCAGCAAGACCCAGCAGGATTCGCTGCTCGCCGCCGTCGAGGACCGTACGGTCACGCTCCTCGCGGCGACCACCGAGAACCCGTACTTCTCGGTCATCTCGCCGCTGCTCTCGCGGTGCGTGCTGCTCACCCTGCAACCGCTCGACGACGACGCCGTACGCGGCCTGCTGCGGCGCGCGGTCACCGACGAGCGCGGCCTGGGCGGCACGCTCACCCTGGCCACCGACGCCGAGGACCACCTCGTCCGGCTCGCCGCCGGTGACGTCCGCAAGGCGCTGACCGCGCTGGAGGCGGCGGCGGCCTCCGCCACGGCTCTCGGTGCCGGGCGGATCGACCTGGCCACCGCCGAGCAGGCGGTCGACGTGGCGGCGGTGCGCTACGACCGCGACGGCGACGCCCACTACGACGTGGTCAGCGCCTTCATCAAGAGCATGCGCGGCTCGGACGTGGACGCCGCGGTGCACTGGCTGGCCCGGATGCTGGTCGCCGGGGAGGACGCCCGGTTCATCGCCCGCCGGCTGGTCATCTTCGCCAGCGAGGATGTGGGCATGGCCGACCCGACCGCACTGAGCGTGGCCACCGCCGCCGCGCACGCGGTCGAGTACGTCGGCCTGCCCGAGGCGCAGCTCAACCTGGCCCAGGCCGTGATCCACCTGGCCACCGCGCCGAAGTCGAACTCGGCCACCACCGCGATCGGCGCCGCCATCGCCGACGTCCGGGCCGGTCGGGGTGGCCCGGTGCCCCGGGGGCTGCGCGACGCGCACTACGCCGGCGCGCGCGGGCTGGGTCACGGCACCGGGTACCGCTACCCGCACGACGACCAGCGCGGCGTGCTCACCCAGCAGTACGTCCCCGACGACCTGGTGGGCGTGGACTACTACCAGCCCGGCCCGCACGGGGCGGAACGGTCCGTGGCGACGCGGCTGCCGCTGCTGCGCCGGATCGTACGCGGGCTGCCGGTCCCACCGGCCCGTCCGGAAGGTCCGGCCGCCGGATCGCCCGCGACAGCCACGCCGGCCGCGGGGGAACCGGTAACGCCGCAGCCCGCGACGGCGCTTGCTGGTCGGAACGGCCGGGCGGCCACGGACGTGGACGGTGCCGGCACGACGCAGGACGGCGGCACGAACGCCGCAGGAGAGGGTCAACAGTGAGATCGCGTGGTGCGGACCGCCCCGACGAGGGCCCGGACGAGCGGCGTGATCCCCGCGCCAAGGGCCGCCGTTGGGGTCGAGGCCGAGCCGAGGCCGAGCCGGAGGAGCCGGTAGCCGGCGAGGAGTTCGGCTGGATCGACGATCTGCGCTCGGCCAAGCAGCAACGGGGCGAGTTGGGCCCGGACGGGGTCCCGACCGAGCCCGCGCCCCCGCGTGCCGGCGTGCCGGCGCCTCCGGACGCGCCGCCCGGCCCGCGCCGGCCGGACGCCGAGGCCGCCGGCCCGCGCCGGCCCGTCGACGGACCCTGGCCCGGCGAGGCGCCCCCGCCCGGTCGTCGTCCGGACGCCCGCCCGCCCGCCGACCGGACGCCGGTCGAGCGCCCGCGTGAGCCCGGACCGGCCGGCGCCCCCGGCCAACCGGCGCCGCGTGGCACCCAGCCGGTGCCCGGCGCCGACCCGCGCGCCGCCGCGGGACCCCGCACGCCGCCGGCCGGCCGCCCGGGCGGCGTCGACCCGGCCGACACCGCCGGCCCTCGCGCCAGAGGCGTCGACCCGCGCGACCCGGCCGGCCCCCGACCGAGGGGCGGCGTTCCCGCCGGCCCCGCGCGAGCACGACCGACCGTGGGGCCGTCCGGCCCGCCCCCGGTCCCACCGGTCGTCGGCACTCCAACCGGCCCCCGTCCCGAGGTGGCCGCGCCGGCCGGTCGGGCGGAGGCCGTGCCTCCGCTGCGCCGGCCCGAGGCCGTACCGCCGGGCCGTCCACCCGCGCCTGAGCCGGGTCCGGGCGGCCGGCCGCTCGGCGGTGACGGCCCGCAGCCCGGACGACGTACGCCCGACCCGGCCCGACCCGCCGCCGGTGGCGCCGCCCGCTTCGACGGACCCGTGTCCGGTGTCGCCGCGCAGGTCGCCGACGGTCTGCGACCCGACCCGGCGGTCGTCGACGACCCGCGTACGGCCCGCCGCCGTCCCGGGCCGGTCGACCCGGGAGCGCCGGAGCCGCCCCGCCCCGCCGGGGGCGGCCGCCGTCGGGCCGCCGAACCGGACGAGCCGGTGGTGCCCCGCTCGGGCAACGCCCCGCCGCTGCCCGACGCGTCGCCGAGCGGCGCTGTCCCCACCGGCGGCACGGCCACCGACGGCACCGGACGCCGTCGTGCGGTCCCCGACGAGCAGGACCGGCGCGCGACGACCGGCGGTGAGCCGCAGCCGGAACGCCGGGACCGTCCGGAGCGGCCGGCGGACTGGCTGCGTCAGGCCGGCCGGCTGCCGCACACCGACCCGGGCCTGCCGGTGGTCAACCGTCGAGGGGCCGGCGGGCAGCCCGCGGAGCGGCCCGCCGCCCGCCGTACCGGCCCCCCGCCCGCGGGTGACCTGAACGACCGCTCCGGCGGCCCGCTGGCGGTACCGGATCCGGCTGCGGAGCGCGCCACCGGCCGCCGGGCCGCCGGGCCGCCCGCCGACCCGGGCGCGGACGCTCCCGCCGGCCGCCGGCCCGTCCGCACCCCGGACACCACCGGCGAGCACCCGACCGGTGCGGTGCCGCAGCCGCCGGCCCCCGCGGAGCGCCCCGTCGGCCGTCGGGGTGCTCCGGGCACCGTCGGGGACCCGATCAACCGTCGCCGCCGCCCGTCGGCCGAGCCCCCTGCCGAGGGCCGGCCCGAGCGCGGTGACGACCCGTACGCCGGTCCGCCCGGTGGCGGACGACCCGCACCCGGCGCGCCGGTGCGGGGCGCCCGTTCCGGCCCACCCGGTGGCCGGGCCCGGCTCGCGCCCGGCGACGCGCCGGTCTCCGGCGCCGGCCGCCGTGGCCCCGACGGCCCGCCCCGACCTGGCGTCACCCGCCCCGACGGTCCGGCGCGCGCGGCGGTCCCGCCGGGCGCCGGCCCCGACGGTCCGCCCGGCCCACGCCTGGATGGGCCGCCCCGGTCCCGCCCCGACGGTCCGGCGCGCGCGGCGGTCCCGCCGGGCGTCGACGGCCCGGCCCGCGCCGCGACGCCGCCGCCGGGCGCCGGCCCGGACGCTGCGGCCCGCGCCGCCGTCCCACCCGGCGTCGATAAGCAGGGTGCGGCGCGGGCGGCGGTACGACCGGGCGTCGGCCCGGACGCTCCACCCCGACCTGGTACGGCCCGGCCCCGCCCGGACGCTCCGGGCCGGGCGGTGGTCCCGCCGGGCGTTGGCCCGGACGGCGCACCCCGCCCGGACGGGCCACCGCGTCCGGACGGACCGGCGCGCGCCGCCGTTCGCCCCCCGGGTGTCGCCCAGCCGCCCGGCGGAGACGTCCGCACGGGTGCCGAGCCGCCCGGCGCCGGCGCACCGGTGGCCGCGCGTGCCGCCGCCCCGCGGCCGACCGACCGCGCCGCGGGTCGGGCGCTGCCGCCGCCCCGCGAGGGTGGCCGTCCCGAGCCCAGTGGTGTCGCTCCCGTGCCACCGCCGGGTCGTACCGGCGAACCGGTCGCCCGGGCCGCCGTCGTGCCACCGGGTACGGCGGGTCCCGCGGACCGGCCGCCCGCCGAGCCGACCGACGAGCCGGCGCTGCGCGCGGCCGGCCAGGACGTCGCCGACGACGAGGACGCGGCCCCGGGCGCCCGGTCCGACCAACACCGGCAGTCGCGCGAACGACGTCGGCTGCGGGTCGCCGTGCTGGCGCTGGTCAGCGTCGTGCTGCTCGGCGCGGTGCCGCTCTTCTTCGGCCTCCGTACGCTCAGCCGGGACCCGGTCTTCGACAACCTGGACCAGCTCGACGTGCCCGGGTGGGCCGCGGCCAAGACGGTCGACGACGTCAGCGGCAGCCGCTGGTGCCTGCTCGACTGCCGACTGCGCGAGCGCACGGTCACCTCGGAGAAGTCGCCGGAGGAGACGGCGAAGGTCTACGAGGAGGCGCTGCGCGCCGACGGCTGGCGGCCGTGGAAGGTGAGCCGCTGCCCCGAGCAGGAGACCAAGGGCAGCTACACGTGCTGGCGTCAGGACGAGCTGACCCTCGACCTGTGGGTGCGTGCGCCGGCCTGCGTGCCGCCGCCGGTCGACGGGGAGCCGGCGATCGTGCCGTCTCCCGAGCCGTCGGCCGCTGCGGGGGAGTGCGCCGGCTCGTTGGTGTCGGTGAAGGTGCGCAACGCGATCGACGACGAGCGGACCAGGCCGCAGCCCAGCACCGATCCGTCACTGACCGGCGAGGATCCGTTCCCGACGGTCAGCGGCGATCCGCTGGGCGACGTGACACCCTCACCGTCCTGAGCCGCTCTCCATCACGGACGGTAGGGTCTGGGGCTGGCGGGCCCGCCCGTGCCCGCTGACCGGCGACGGCCCGGTGGGTTCGGTGGGCACCAGGGTTGTGCGTTCCGGGGACGTCGGGTCCGGCCGGAAATCTGCTTGAGGAGGACACGCGTGGGCGACATTCTGGCGGTCGCGGCGCTGATCGCGGCGAGCGCGTTCGCGGTGCTGGTGCTCATCCTGACGCTGCCGATCCTGCGGCTGCGGCACACGGTGGACGCCACCACCCGGATGATCAACGACCTCAACGACCGGACGGCACCGCTGCTCGGCGACGTCAACACCACGGTGAAGAACGTCAACGTCGCGCTGGAGCAGGTGCAGACCTCGCTCGACGGCGTGAACCTGCAGCTGGCCAAGGTCGATACGATGACCAGCCACGCCCAGAACGTCACCGCCAACATCGCCAACCTGGCGACGGTGGTCTCCGCCGCGGCCGCGAACCCGCTGGTCAAGGTGGCCGCCTTCGGCTACAGCGTGCGCCGGGCCGCCGCCAGCCGCCGGCACGCCGAGACCGAGCGCGAGGTGCGCGACACCATCAAGCAGCAGCGGCGAGCCGCCCGGCGCGGCAACCGTTGACCCACCCGGCCACAGGAGGTAGCGCGACATGAGGCGGTTGTTCTGGCTCGGCATCGGCGTGGCCGTGGGCGTGGTGGTGGTCCGCAGGGCGACCCGGACCGCGCAGGCGTACACCCCGGCCGGCATCGCCAGCTCGTTGTCGGAATCCGCTGGCAGCCTGGTGGAGTCGGTGCGTAGCTTCGTGGAGGACGTGCGGGTCGGAATGGCCGAGCGCGAGCAGGAGATCCACCAGGCGTTCGTCCAGGGCGAGGCGTTCGACGACCAGTTCGCCGAGCTGCGGGAAGACCCGCGGATCGGCGATCGAGAGATTTTTCCGGAGGAACACCAGCGATGAAGACGGCGGAAATCAAGCGGCGGTACCTCGCGCACTTCGAGGCGAACGGTCATGCCGTGGTGCCGTCCGCTCCGCTGCCCGCCATCAGCGACCCGAACCTGCTGTTCGTCAACGCCGGCATGGTGCAGTTCGTGCCGTACTTCCTGGGCCAGCAGACCCCGCCGTACGAGCGGGCGGTGAGCGTGCAGAAGTGCATCCGCACCCCGGACATCGACGAGGTCGGCAAGACCAGCCGGCACGGCACGTTCTTCCAGATGAACGGCAACTTCTCCTTCGGCGACTATTTCAAGGCCGGCGCGATTCCCCTGGCCTGGGAGTTGTCCACGAAGCCGATCGCCGAGGGTGGTTACGGGCTGGATCCGGAGCGGATCTGGCCGACGATCTACCTCGACGACGACGAGGCGTTCGAGATCTGGCGGTCGGTGGGTGTGCCGGCCGAGCGGATCGTGCGTCGGGGCAAGGCGGACAACTTCTGGTCCATGGGCATTCCCGGGCCGTGCGGTCCGTCGTCCGAGCTGTTCTACGACCGGGGCCCGGAGTACGGCGCCGAGGGCGGGCCGGCGGTCGACGAGGACCGGTACATGGAGTACTGGAACCTCGTGTTCATGCAGTTCGAGCGGGGTCCGGGCACCAACAAGGAGGACTACCCGATCCTGGGTGACCTGCCGGCGAAGAACATCGACACCGGCATGGGCCTGGAGCGGATGGCCTCGATCCTGCAGGGCGTCGACAACCTGTACGAGATCGACGAGGTTCGGCCGATCCTGGCCCGGGCGGCGGAGCTGACCGGCAAGCGGTACGGCGCGCACTCCGGGCACGTGGCCAGCGAGTCGCACCCGGACGACGTCCGGCTGCGGGTGGTCGCGGATCACGTGCGGACCGCGCTGATGCTGATCGGCGACGGCGTGACGCCGAGCAACGAGGGCCGTGGGTACGTGCTGCGGCGGATCATGCGCCGGGCGATCCGGTCGATCCGGCTGCTGGGCTGGCAGGACCGGGCGCTGCCCGAGCTGCTGCCGGTGGCGCGGGACTGCATGGCGCCGTCGTACCCGGAGCTGGCGACCGACTTCGACCGGATCGCCCAGTACGCGTACGCGGAGGAGGAGGCCTTCCTGTCGACGCTGCGTGCCGGGACGACGATCCTGGACACGGCGATCGCCGAGACCCGCTCGGCGGGCGGCACCGCGCTGTCCGGGGCGAAGGCGTTCCAGCTGCACGACACGTACGGTTTCCCCATCGACCTGACCCTGGAGATCGCGGCCGAGCAGGGCCTCAAGGTCGACGACGAGGGTTTCCGCCGGCTGATGGCCGACCAGCGGACCCGGGCCAAGGCGGACGCGCAGGCGCGCAAGACCGGGCACACCGACGTCTCGGCGTACCGGTCGGTGCTCGACGAGGGTGGCCCGGTGACGTTCACCGGCTACAGCGAGGTGGCCCGCGAGTCGCGGGTCCGGGCGCTGCTCGGCTCGGACGGCCCGCGCGCGGCGGCGACCGAGGGTG
The DNA here is from genome assembly GCF_049315225.1 of Micromonospora sp. WMMD729. Lineage (NCBI taxonomy): Bacteria > Bacillati > Actinomycetota > Actinomycetes > Micromonosporales > Micromonosporaceae > Micromonospora > Micromonospora sp. WMMD729. The sequence goes on from NZ_CP186059.1 coordinate 2,241,627, forward strand.
AGACCGTCGAGCTGGTGCTCGACACGACCCCGTTCTACGCCGAGGGCGGCGGCCAGCAGCCCGACCACGGCATCATCACCGTGGGCGACGGTCAGGTCGAGGTGCTGGACGTGCAGCAGCCGGTGCCGGGGCTGATCGTGCACCGGGCCCGGGTCATCCGGGGTGAGGTGCACCCCGGTGACACCGGCTACGCCGAGATCGACACCACCCGGCGGCGGGCGATCTCCCGGTCGCACACGGCCACCCACCTGGTGCACCAGACCATGCGCAACTTCCTCGGCGAGTCGGCCACCCAGGCGGGCTCGTTGAACGCGCCGGGCCGGCTCCGGTTCGACTTCAACACCCCGACCGGGGTGTCGCCGACCGTCCTGCGGGACGTGGAGCAGCAGGTCAACGAGGTGTTGCTGGCCGACCTGGAGGTACACGCCTTCATCACCTCGCTGGACGAGGCGCGGCGGATCGGCGCGATGGCGCTGTTCGGCGAGAAGTACGGCGAGGAGGTGCGGGTCGTCGAGGTGGGCGACTACGCCCGGGAGCTGTGCGGTGGCACGCACGTGGCCCGTTCGGCGCAGCTCGGCCTCGTGAAGATCCTCTCCGAGTCGTCGATCGGCTCCGGCGTCCGCCGGGTCGAGGCGCTGGTCGGCATGGACGCCTTCGGCTTCCTGGCCCGCGAGCACCTGCTGGTCTCCCGGCTGGCCGAGCTGTACCGGGTGCCCAACGAGCAGGTCGCCGACCGGGTCGAGCAGACGGTGACCCAGCTCCGCGACGCCGAGAAGGAGCTGGAGAAGCTGCGCGCCCAGCTGGTGCTGGGTGGGGCGGGCGCGCTCGCCGCGCAGGCGAAGGACGTGCGCGGGGTGGCGTACGTCGGGACCGAGGCGCCGGAGGGCGCGGCCGGTAACGACGTACGGACCCTGGCGCAGGAGATTCGCGGCAAGATCGACCCGGCGCGGCCGGCGGTGGTCGCCGTGGCGGCCCGGGCGAACGGCAAGGCGTCGCTGGTGGTGGCGGTCAACGCGGCGGCCCGCAGTCGCGGCCTCGCCGCGTCGGACCTGGTCAAGGCGGCGTTCTCCGGGCGGGGCGGGGGTAGTCCCGATCTGGCCCAGGGCGGCGGCCTGCCCGCGACCGAGGCGCCCAACCTGCTGCTCACCGTCGAGAAGGCGATCACCGAAGCGTGATGGACGGTCAGTGTCGACCAGGGCGGACCGAATGGTCCGCCCTGGTTCGTCGACAGCCCACGGGTGACCCACGGTGACCGGGCTGACACGCGGAGTTCGCCTCGGTGTCGACGTCGGTCAGGTGCGCGTCGGGGTGTCGCGCTCGGATCCGCACGGCGTCCTGGCCACGCCCCTGGTGACCCTCGCCCGTGATCTCACCGCCGCGCCGGAGGCGGTGCCGAGCGACATTGCCCAGCTCAAGGCCCTGGTGGTCGAGCACGAGGCGGTCGAGGTGGTCGTCGGGCTTCCGGTCAACCTGGCCGGCAAACACGGCCCGGCGGCGCTCAGCGTGAAGGCGTACGCTGACCGTTTGGTCAATGTGATAGCGCCGGTTCCGGTAACGCTCACTGACGAGAGGATGTCGACCGTGGTCGCTTCTCGTAGGCTTGCCGAACGTGGCGTACGTGGCAAGCGTCAACGTGCGGTTGTCGACCAGGCGGCCGCGGTGGAGATCCTGCAGAGCTGGCTGGACGCACAGCGGAGGCGGACGTAATGATCGACGATCTGGACCTTGGGTTCGACGAGCCGGAGCGGGGTGAGAAAGGGCGGCACCGGCGCAGCTTCCGCAAGCGCAAGTCGGGCTCCGGCGGCGGCCGGGGCAAGACGTTCTTCGCGCTGCTGATGGCCCTGGTCCTGCTGGGCGGCATCGGTGGCGGCGCGTTCTACGGGTTCGACCGGATCCAGAACTACTTCGTCACGCCCGACTACGACGGCGCCGGGTCGGGTGAGATCACCGTCGAGATCAAGAACGGGGCGCTGCTGGCCGACATGGCCGACGCCCTGGTCGCGGCCGACGTGGTCAAGAGTCAGAAGGCGTTCATCGAGGCGGCCGAGGCCAACTCGCGCAGCAAGAACATCCAGCCGGGCACGTACAAGCTCCGCAAGCAGATGAGCGGCGCGAGCGCGGTGACGGCGATGCTCGACCTGAAGAACAAGATCGTCAACGGGATCACCATCCCCGAGGGTCGTACCAGCAAGAACATCTACAAGCTGCTCTCCGACAAGACCAAGATCCCGGTCAAGGAGTTCGAGGCCGCCGCCAAGGACCCGGAGGCGCTCGGCATCCCGGACTGGTGGTTCAAGCGCGAGGACGGCAAGAAGGTCGTCAAGTCCGTCGAGGGCTTCCTCTACCCGGACACGTACGAGATCCCGCCGAAGGCCACCGCGGAGACCGTCCTGAAGCTGATGGTGGACAACTTCCTCTCGGTGACCGGTGAGATGAAGTTCGCCGACCGGGTGCAGAAGGAGCGGGGCGGCGTCAGCCCGTACGAGGCGCTGATCGTGGCGTCGCTGGCCCAGGCCGAGGCGGGCAACAAGGACGACCTCGGCAAGGTCGCCCGGGTGGCCTACAACCGGGCGTACGGCGAGTTCCCGTGCAACTGCCTGGAGATGGACGTCACGGTCAACTACTGGTTGGAGTTGACCGGTAAGCCGACCAAGACGTCTGCGGAGATGAAGCAGTCGGAGCTGCTCGACACCACGAGCCCGTACAGCCGAAAGCTGAAGGGCATGATTCCCACCCCCATCAACAACCCCGGCAAGCTGGCGCTGGAGGGTGCGATGGACCCGCCGGTGGGCAAGTGGCTGTACTTCGTGGCGATCGACAAGCAGGGGCACTCCGCCTTCGCCGAGACGTACGAGGAACAGAAGCGCAACGAGGCCCGGGCCAAGGAAGCCGGCGTGATCTGACACCGCCCCTCTCTGTTGCCGGTCCATCGTCATGCCGCGCCGACGGGGCAGCGCGTTCCGCTCCGGCCCCCTAGACTGCCGCTGTTCGTATCGACAGTCGTGAGAACGGGGGAATGGTTGTGGCTACGAAGAGATGGACGGCGCGAGCGGGAGCGGTCGCCTCGACGGCTATGGTGCTGCTTGCCTTCGCCGCGGTGCCGGCACAGGCCGCCGAGGTCACCAGAAGCACGACCGGTGCCGCGGGTCGGGCCGTCTACATCAAGAATGGTGACTGGGACCTCTACGCACGGGACCCGCTGACCGACGGGCACTGCGCCCGTTGGCAGGAGCGCGCTCCGGGGAGCAGCTCGTGGTCGTGGAAGGGCAACTCGATCTGCACCTCGTCGGAGGGGTGGGCGGCGTTCGCCCGATCGGGCTACTCCTACCGGGTCTGCCGCACCGGTATCGGCAACTGCTCGTCGGTGGCCACCCTGCCCTGACCGAGCATGGGCGCTCGAGGTTGGCTGATGAGCTGGCCGCGACACCGTGAAGGCTCCCCCTCTCCCTCGACCAGGAATCGGTCGCGGTGGAGAGGGGAGCCTTTCGGTGTCAGCGCCTACGGTCGTGCGTCAGTGGCTCGTGCCGGTCCAGGAACCGGTGCGCGGGTTCAGGAACGTCCACACGCCGTTGCTGTTCTGCTTGCGCAGCGCGAACGTGCGGTTGTAGCCGTAGTAGAAGTACCCGGTCTGGGTGCTGGTGTCGTAGCCGGTGTTCCGGTTGACCGCGCCGTACGCCTTGCCCCAGGTCTGCGGCCCGACCTGCCCGTCGACGCCGATGTTCATCACGTCCTGCCAGGTCCTGGTCTTGGCGGCGGTGTTGGAGCCGAACTCGCCGTCGATGAAGCTGGTGCCGACGGTGCCGCTCAGGTCGTCGGCCCAGATGATGGCCTGCCAGAGCCGTACGATGTTGCCGCCTCGGACGCACGAGCTGGAGTTGCAGAGCTGGTGGTTGTCCGACCAGCTGCCGGCCGCGCTGTCCGCCCGTGCGGGAGCCCCGGCCAGCAGCGTCATGCTGAGGGCTGCGGCAACCGCGATGAGGACGCGCAGAATCCGTTTGTTCATGGTTCCCCCCTGTTGACGATCGATCGTCCTGCCTCAGAAGCTTTCACCGACGTCGATGAAGCGTCAAGTGGATACCACCGTCGCGGTCGGCGGCGGCTGGTGCGGTGCCCCCGGCGGTGGGTAGGGTCGGGTCGACGTGGACGGGGGGCGGAGATGACGCGGACCGGGGCGGCCCGTCGGGCCGCGGTGCTGGGCAAACCCATCGCGCACTCGCTCTCCCCGGTGATCCACAACGCCGGCTACGCCGCTGCGGGCCTGACCGGGTGGTCGTACACCCGGATCGAGTGCGCGGCCGCGGAGCTGCCGGCCGTGGTCGCCGGCCTGGGCCCGGAGTGGGCCGGGCTGTCGGTGACCATGCCGGGCAAGGAGGCGGCGCTCGCGGTGGCCGACGCCGCGTCGCCGGTCGCCGTCGCCGTCGGCGCGGCCAACACGTTGGTACGACGAGACGACGGCTCCTGGTACGCGGACAACACCGATGTCGGCGGCATGGTGCAGGTGCTCACCGAGGCCGGGGTGGTGTCCGGCGCGACGATGACGGTGCTCGGTGCCGGTGGAACGGCCCGTGCCGCGCTCGCCGCCGCCGCGCGGCTGGCCTGCCCGTCGGTGACGGTGGTGGCCCGACGAGCCGAGGCGGTCGACGAGCTGCGCCCGGTGGCCGATGCACTCGACCTGGCCCTGACCGGCGCCGGCTGGTCCGAGGCTGCCCGGCTGACCGACGCCGACGTGGTCATCGCCACCGTGCCGAAGGGCGTCGCGGACCCGCTCGCCGGCACGGCGACGTGGCGGCCGGGTGGCGTCTACTTCGACGCGCTCTACGACCCGTGGCCGACGCCGCTGGCCGACTCGGCCGTCGGAGCCGGGCTGCGGGTCGTCTCTGGTCTGGACCTGTTGCTGGCGCAGGCGGTCGGCCAGTTCGAGCAGTTCACCGGCGTTGCCGCGCCGGTCGAGGCGATGCGTGAGGCGCTGGTGGCGGCCCGCCGCTGATGATGCAAACGAGCAGCAGCCCGGTGCGGCCGCCGTGCGCGGAGGCGGACTGTTCAGCGGTGACCGACTGTGAAGGTGGATGGGATCTTTGTCAGCAAGGCCATACACGGAGAGGCAAGGAAGAGGGTCCCTTGTGAGTAGGCCGTCACGGGTCGCGACGCATGCTGTCGTCGCTGCCGCCCTTGCGGGCGTGGGCTACTTGGTGGGGCTCGTCTTTCAGCGTTGGCTCGACGGTTCCGGGTCGTCGGTCTGGGTGCTGGCGGTCATTCCGCCTTCGGTGTACCTGCCGAGCCTCGGTCGCCGTAAGTCGTCCTGACCGGACGCCCGGGCGTGGAGCGAATAGTCTCCTCTGACGATCCGTTCCGCCGGAGGTCTTGATGTCCGTCCTGGTGCTTCTCGCCATTGGTGCCCTCAGCGTCTTGGCGTTGGTCGCCGTGCTCGGGTATGGCTCACTTGGATGGCCCCTCGTCGCCGTCATGGCGGTATGTGCTGCTGTCGTGGTCGTTCAGGTGTGGAGGAAGGGCCGCTCTGGTGTGGCGCTGCCGCATGACGGTGGCAGGCAGCATCTGGTACTTGGCGGCTTCGTCACCGCGCTGTGGCTGGTGGGAGTGGTCCTGCACCTCACGTTCGACCTGTCGGTGCCACGGTACGCACTGGCGCTGCTCCTCGTCCCGTGCGTGAGTCTCCTGGCCGCCGGCCTTCTGCAACGCCGCAGCTGACGTCCCGGCTGGACCCCCGAGCTGAGGATTCGCGAGTGATCCGTCGAAACGCCAGGCGAGCGAGTGGGCTCAGGGTCACCTAGATTGGGGAGGGCTGGCTGGTCTCGACGTCCTCGGTCGCGCTCGTGAAGGAGATGAGCAGTCAGGATGAATGTGTCCGCCAAGCGTGTGATCGTGGTGTTCGCAATTGGCCTGGGCTGCTCGGTCGCTTTCCAGGTATTCACCTCGTCGTGGTCAGCGGCGGACCGGGCTCTCGTGGTGGCCGGCTTCAGCCTGACCGTCCTGGGGTCGCTCGTCGGGCTGGCCGTCTACAAGAGCCTGCTGAAATGACGTCCGGAGAGCTTCGATGATCTCGCGCAGGGTGCTGCTGCTCGTCATCGTGCTGATGCTGGCCCTCCCAATCGGCGCCGTCCTCCTGACCGACCTCTCGTACGCGACGGGCCTGCTGATCGCGGTCGCTGCGGGCGTCGGAGTGCTCCTCGCCGGCCGGGCCGGGAGATGATCGAAAACCCGGCGCGACCTGGGCTGATCCGCTGAAGAGGCGCGGCGCACACCCTCGTTCCGCGTGGATCCTTAGCTGACGGTTAAGACGCGCTTACGGAAAACTGTCCTACCGACGACGTGCCCTGGTCATCGATACGCTGCTCACGGTTATCGCACCAGACACAGGGAGTCTTCCTTGACCAGGCACGGACTGCACCGCATCACCCGGTTCCGCAACGGCCCCCGACGCAAGGCGATCGCCATCGGCGTCGTCGGTGGTTCGGTGGTGGCCGGCATCGTGGCGACCATGATGCCCCTGTTGGCCAGCGACGACCTGTCGATCCGCGCGGTGGCGGACACCACCGCGACGATGGTCTCGCAGGACGGTGACAACTCCACCAAGGGGACCCTGGCGACCTGCGCGGCGCGCTGCGACGGCAACCCGCGCGGCGGCCGGGAGGCGGTCGTCGAGTTCGCGGTGACCACCCTTCCCGCCGCCGCCGTCAACGTCCGGGCGACGCTGCGCATGCACGCCTGGCAGCAGTTCGGCGCGACGGTGACCGCGTACGCCTCGTCGGTGAGCGCCCGCGAGGCGCGACCGGCCCCGGCGAAGGCCGGAGCCGTGTTGGACGCCGTGACCGGTGTGGCCAAGGGCGTCAACGAGTGGGACGTCTCCAATCTGGTCACCGGTAACGGCACCTGGACGGTGTCGCTGGCCCAGACCGGCCTGGAGACACGCGTCTACTGGGCGTCGGTCGAGAACCGCAACTCCGATCTGCGACCCAGCCTGGTGATCAGCTACGACCTGGGTAGCGGGCCGACGTCGGCGCCGACCACCCGACCCGCGCCGACGCCCACGATCGCGCCGACCACCGCCGCGCCCCGACCCACGCCGACGGTCGCACCGAGCCGTACACCCACCCCGACCGGAAGTCCCACCCTGCCGTCCGGCAAGTGCGGCCAGGTGTCCGACACGCTGGTGCCGTCCTGCGGCGCCTGGTGGGGGATGTACTCGCCCGCCAACGCCGGCAGCGGCTGGGACCACGGCAAGGCGATCACCGATGTGGAGGCCCAGGTCGGGCGCAAGTTCGACATCGTGCACCGCTACCACGACTTCTCCAACGCCGGCAGCAACGGCGCGTTCCCCGACGCGTACGAGCAGGAGCAGATGCGCCAGGGCCGGCTGATGTTCTTCGCCTGGGAGTCGCGCGACTTCTCCGCCGGTACGACGCTGAAGTGGTCCGATGTCTACAGCGGTCGGCAGGACGAGACCATCGACGCGGTCGCCGGTCGCATCCGGGCCGCCAAGGTGCCGGTGTTCATGGGCTTCGATCACGAGCCGGAGGACGAGCCGGGCAAGGGCAGCGACGCCGATTTCGTCCGGGCCTGGAAGTACGTGTACGAGCGGTTCGCCAAGGCGGGCGCGGACAACGCCGTCTGGGTGTGGACGATGATGGGCTGGTCCGGCCACTACTCGCGGTACGCCGGTCTCTACCCCGGCGACCGGTACGTCGACTGGGTGGCCTACGACCCGTACAACTTCCACGTCTGCAACGGCAGCACCGTCTGGAAGAGCCCGAGCACGACGATCGGCGGCTTCTACGACTGGCTCGACCAGAACGGCATCGGTGCGGGCAAGCCACGGATGCTCGCCGAGTTCGGCACGAACTTTGACGCCAAGGACCCGGGCGCCAAGCAGCGCTGGTTCCAGGAGTTCCCGGCAGCCCTCAAGGCCCACCCGAAGATCAAGGCCGCCATCTACTTCAATTCGCCGGGTATGACGACCCGCACGGCGACCTGTGACATGACGATGAACCACGATGCCGCCTCGGTGGCCGGGTTCAGCCAGGCCGGTAAGGACACCTACCTGCGGCAGCCGACCGGAGGGAGCCGCTGACACCTGTGACGACACTGTGAACACAGCCGCCGTTCATCGGAGATCCACCAGCTGATCTTCCGGCGTTCTGTCGGCTAGCGGATTCACGCACCGCCCAATCGGCGGATGCGCCTACCAGGCTGGGCGAGGCACGCTACCTCGGGTTCTCATCCATCTTGGAGGCGCAGCGTGCCCACACTCTCGCACTCATGGCGTTTGTCAGGACGACGTCGTACTCGGGCGGGGGTGGTCGCGCTGGCGGTGTTCGCCGCGGTGTTCAGCGCGCCCACGGCCTCCTCGGCGGCGGTGCTACCGGTCCCCGGGACCGCGACTCTGGTGTCGGCGAACCCCGCCGACATCACCCCGCACGCGCGGGACGGTGAGACCCGCGCCTTCGCGCAGGTCGGCAACACCGTGTTCGTCGGGGGCAGCTTCACCCAGCTCCGGCAGACGGCCACGTCCGCGTGGGTCACCCAGCGCTACCTCTTCGCGTACGACCGCACCACCGGCACGATGTCCACCACCTTCCTGCCGGTGCTGGACGGCGCGGTCAACACGCTGATCGCGGGACCCGGCGGCACGCTGATCGTCGGCGGCGCCTTCAAGAACGTCAACGGGGTCTCCCGCAAGAACCTGGTCGCGCTGAACCCGAGCACCGGCGCGATCATCGACAGCTGGGTGGGCCGCTCCGACGGCGGCACCGTCCGGGAGATGGCGCTGTCGGGCAACTGGCTCTACGTGGCCGGCGCGTTCAACTGGCTCAACGGCACCGCGCACGCAGGGCTCGGCCGGCTGAACGCGACCACCGGGGCGATCGACCCGACGTTCTCCGTCGACGCCACCGTCGGGCGGCACGGCACCTCCTCGTACGTGTGGACCATCGACGTCACTCCGGACGGCAACACCCTCGCCGTCGGCGGCAACTTCACCCTCCTCAACGACCTGCCGCGCAACCAGATCGCGCTCGTCGACGTCTCCGGCACCCCGACGGTGCTGGACTGGAGCAGCGAGAAGTACGTCGCGCCGTGCGCCTCGCCGACGACCTTCGTGCACTACGTGCAGGACATCAAGTTCGGTGAGGACGGCACCTGGTTCGTGGTCGGCAGCAACGGCGGCAGTGGCTGGCCGAACGCGTACTGCGACGCGCTGGCCCGGTTCGAGACCGCCGCCCGGGGCACCGGTCAGCTCGCCACCTGGCTCGACTTCACCGGCAACGACACCATCACCTCGGTGGAGGTGGCCGACAACGTGATCTACCTGGGCGGCCACTTCCGCTGGTTGAACAACCCGAACGCCAGCGACAACGCCGGCTCCGGCGCGATCGACCGGCTCGGCATCGGCGCGGTCACCCCGGCCACCGGCCTGCCGGTGAACTGGAACCCGCGGCGCAGCGGCAGCGCCTCGATGCCGTCCGGGACCACCGCCTGGGGCTCGGCGGTGCCGGTGCTCTGGAAGGGCTCGGACGGTCTCTACTTCGGGCACAACTCGGACGGCATGGGCGAGGAGTACCACGGGCGCCTCGGCATGTTCCCGTCCGCCGGTGGCCGCACCTTCACGGCGAAGAACCCGCCGAGCGGCAGCACCGGCAACCTCTACCTGGGCGCCGGCGCGGGCGCGGTGTCGAAGGTGCCGTTCGACGGCGTGACGCTGGGCACCGCGACCACCGTCAGCCAGCCCGCCTACACCGCGTCCGGCGCGACCTGGCGAGTGGACGACCGGATCTACTGGTCGCACACCGTGGCCGGTACGCCCACCGGCAGCCGGATCGACGTCTCGCTGTTCAACGGCGGCGCGATCGGCTCGCCGTGGGAGGCCTCGGGCTACAACGACTGGTTCAACCCGGCGCTGCTCACCGGCGCCTTCTACCTCGACGGCCGGCTCTACTACACCCGTACCGGCGCCAACAACCTCTACTACCGCTACTTCGAGATCGACGGCAACTACCTCGGCGCCACCGAGTTCGCGCTGCCGACCACCGGTGTCACCTGGTCGACCGTGCGTGGCATGGCCTGGGTGGACGGTCGGATCGTCTACGGGGCGACCGACGGCGGATTGCGCAGCGTCCCGTTCGACCCGACGGCCGCGCCGACCGCGGTGGTCAACGGCACCGCGACGACGCTCATCGCCGCAGCGACGCCCGAGTTGTCATGGTCTATCCCCTCGATGTTCTTCTCCGTAGAGTGACGGTCAACCAAACGTAACGGAGGATCGGTAGATTGTTCACGTCGGGTCGGCGGCGGTACCACCGCCGCCGGCCCCGCGATGTGGGGAGGGTCGTTGGTCGGCGGCGCTGGATTCCGCGCTCAACGCGTGGTCCACCTGGTCTTCGCGCTCAAACGCGCCTGGTACGGGTTGCGATATCCGCGGCTGACCCTGGGACGGGACGTGCAGATCCGGGGTCGGATCCGGCTGCGTCGGGGGGTACGCGTCACCATCGGGGACCGCACCCGCATCAACAAGCTGGTCCGCTTCGCCGGCCCCGGCGAGGTACGCGTCGGCGCCGAGTGTCTGCTCAACGCCACCTGGATCGGCACCTGGACGTCGGTGACGATCGGGGACAGGTGCCTGTTGTCCGACTGCGAACTGCTCGACAACGACTTCCACAACCTGCCGCCCGACCAGCGGCACGCCCCGCCCAGTCCGGCCACCCGCGCGCCGATCGTGCTGGAGGAGAACGTCTGGGTCGGCGCGCACGCCCTGGTGCTCAAGGGGGTCCGGGTCGGCCGGGACAGCGTCGTGGGCGCGGCCACGGTGGTACGTACCGACGTGCCACCGGGCGTCGTCGTGGTGGGCAATCCTCAACAGACGGTGAAGAAGTTCCATGACTGATGCGACGCCCGCCCCCTGGCCATCCGACCCGTCGAACTCCGGCGCCGCCCGCGTCGTGACGCTCTCCGATCTGCTGCGGGTGCCGATGCACCGGCTGCGGCTGGTGGTCGCGGTCGCCGTGGCCGGCCTGCTCGCCGCCCTCGGCTACGTGCTGCTGGTCCCGGCGGCGGTGACCGCCAGCGCGGTCGTGGCGGTCCGGCCGGTGGTCACCGACGCCTTCACGCCCAGCGGCGCGGGCGCCGACCGCGCCGTCAACATGAACGTGGAGAGTGGACTCGCCACCGGCACCGAGGTGGTCCAGCGGCTCGCCGACGCCGTCGGTGGCGCGCCGCGCGAGATCCGCAACGCCCTGGAGGTCGAGGTACCCACCGGCGGGCAGATCCTGCGCTTCACCTACCAGGCGCACGACGCGCAGCGGGCGGTGCAGGGGGCCAACCTCGCCGCGCGGTCCTACCTCGACGTGCGCCGTGCCATGTACGAGCAGCAGCGCGCCGAGATGCTCCGCTCCTACGACGCGAGCATCGCCAAGGTCGTCGCCCAGCAGACCGCCGTGCAGAAGCGCGCGAGCAGCGCCAAGGGCACCGCCGCCGGTGACGCGGCGTTGGCCGAGCTGTCCGGCATCAACAACCAGCTCACCCAGCTCAACGCGGCCCGTACCGAGATCGCCGCGGTCGACGTCAACCCCGGCTGGGTCACCCAGACCGCCGAGCGGGCGCTGGTGTCCTCCGCCGGGCACCGGCCGATCTACCTGGTCGCCGGCCTGCTCGGCGGCGCGCTGATCGGCGTCGTGCTGGCGTACGCGTGGGAGTCGGCGGACCGGCGGGTCCGCTCGGTCACCGACGGCCGGGACGCCACCGGCCTGCCGCTGCTCGGCACGGTACGCCGGCCGCCGTTGCGGGGCAGTCCCCGGGCGGTCGACGCGGACGTCCGCTACGTGGCGATGGCGGTCGCCGAGCGGGTCCGTCAGCCGGCCCGGGTCGCGCTGGTCACCTCCCGCGAGGACGCCACGGCGCTCACCGCCGGGCTGGCCGTGGCGCTGGCCGCCGACGGCCGGGAGGTCTTCGTCGCCGACGACAGCGGCCGGGTGGAACGGCTGCGTGCCGCCGTGCTCGCCGACCGTGGGCGGCTGCCCGTCGATCCGTCCCGACCGCTGGTGCCCAAGCCGCGCCCGGCCGGCACCCCGGCGGCCGGCGGTGGTGCCCCCGCCGAGACGTCGGCGACCCGACGGCCCTCGCCGCACCCGCCCGGCAGCCGCCCGTCCACCGACCCGGACGCCACCCTCACCCTGCCCCGGGTCTCGTCCGCCCGCACCGACAACGGCCGGCCGGCTTCGGCGGACGAGGTGACCGTGGGGGTGGGCAGCGTCCGCTTCGGCACCTGGCGGCAGGGCGCCGACCACGGCCTGGTGCTGTTCAACGCGCCACCGGCCGAGTCCGACGAGCGGGGCGTCGCGGTCGCCCGGCAGGGCAGCGCCGTGGTGATCGTCGAGCGGGACCGTACCCGCCAGAGCGACCTGCGGCGGCTCGTGGAGCGGCTGCGCGCCGCCGGGGTCACCCCGCTGGGCTTCGTCCTCACCCGCAACGGCCGGGCCTGATCGGTGTCGATCACCCGCGCCCCGGCGACCGAGCCGCCGCCCGGCGACACACCGGTCGCCGCCGGGCCGACGCCGCCGACACCGCCGCCCGCCCGGCTGCCGCTCTGGCCGCTGGCGTTGATGTTCGGCCTGGTGCCGCTCTGGTGGGCGCTCGGCGCGTTCTACCTGGGGTGGCCGATGCTGGGGGCGCTGCTGCTGGCGATGCTGCTCACCCGGGGCCGGGTGCCGCTGCCCCCGATGGCCGGGCTCTGGCTGCTGTTCCTGGCGATCGTGGTCGTCAGCGCCACCCAACTGGCCTCACCGGCCTCGCTGCTGACGTTCGCCCTGCGGCTGGCCTTCTACCTGACCGCGCTGGTGGTCGGGGTCTACGTCTACGTCGCCGCCCGGGAACGCGCCGACCTGGTGGCGGTGCTCACCCCGCTCTGCGCGTTCTGGTTCGCGCTGGTGGTGCTGGGCTGGCTCGGCGTGCTGATGCCCCGGTTCGCGCTGGCCACCCCGATGGAGGTGCTGTTGCCGGCCGGCGTCGCCCGTACCCCGTTCATCCAGGACATGGTGCACCTGACCACCGCGGAGTACAGCCCCCGCTCGCTCAACCCGATCTACCGGCCTGCGGCGCCGTTCGCGTACACCAACAACTACGGCAGCGCGTACGCGATGACCCTGCCCTGCGTGGTGGCGTACACCATGTTGCGCCGTCGCGGCCTGCTGCGGTGGGTGCTGCTGGCGTCGTTGCCGCTGTCGCTGGCGCCCGCGTTCCTCACCCTGAACCGGGCGATGTTCCTCAGCCTCGGCGCGGGGCTCGCCGTGCTCGGGGTGCGCGCCAGCCTGCGGGGCAACGTCCGGGTCGCCGCGTCCATCGTCGGCGTGGTCGTGACCGGCGGACTGGCCACGCTCTTCATCCCGATCACCGAGCTGATCAACAACCGGGTCGACTCCAGCGACACCAACACCGACCGCTTGTCGCTCTACACGGAGGTGATCCGTCGGGTGCAGGACTCCCCGTGGCTGGGCTACGGCGCTCCGGTGAACGTGGACACGGTCTCCGCGGACGCGCCGATCGGCACCCAGGGGCAACTGTGGATGGTGCTGTTCAGCCACGGCGTACCGGCGCTGCTCTGTTTCCTGGGCTGGTTCGTGGCCGCCGCGGTGGTCTGCGCGCGGGCGACGTCGGCGGCCGGTCAGTGGCTCGCGGTGGTGCCGGTGGTCTGCCTCGTGCAGATCCCGTTCTACGGCATGGCCAACCAGAACCTGGCGGTCGCGTTCTTCGCGGTCGGCTTCGCCATGGCGCTCACCGAACGCGAACGCGCGCCCCGTCCGCAGCGGTGGCAGCCACCGCTCGCCACCGGCACGGCGGTGCCGGCGTGACCGCCGCCACCCGACCGCCGGCCGACGCCGGCCGCGACGACCCGCGGGGCGCGGCGACGGACACCGGCGCGGCCGAGACGCGCCGCAGCGCCCGCAGCGGGGTGGCCGGGCTGCTCGGCGCGGCCACCAGCGGACTGTTCGGGTTCGTGCTGGCCGTGGTGATCACCCGGGGGTACGGGACGGCCGGCGCGGGCGCGTTCTTCGCCGCGATCGGCGTGGTCACCGTGGCCACCGCGGTCTGCACGCTCGGCGCGGAGACCGGTCTCATGTGGGCGGTACCCCGGCGGCGACTCGGCCCCCGGGGGGACGCGGCCCGGGTGCTGCCGGTGGCGCTGATCCCACCGCTGCTGGTCGGCCTGGCCGTCGCCGGCGTGGGAGCGCTCAGCGCCGACGCGCTCGCTCCCCGCCTGTTGCGCGGCTCGGACGACGACGGCCACGGCCTGCTGACGCTGACCTTCGCCGCGGTGCCCGTGGTGGTGGCGATGACCCTGCTGCTGGCCGCGTTGCGCTGCGTACGACCCATCCGCGCGTACGTCGGCGTGCAGTTCCTCCTGCTGCCGGTGGCCCGCCCGGCGTTGGTCGGTGCCGCCGCGCTGGCCGGCGGCGGGCTGCTCGCCGGCATGACCGGCTGGCTGGTGCCGGCGGCGCTGGCGTTGCTGGTCTGCCTGGTGTTGGTGGCCGGACCACTCGGGGTGGGTCGGGGCGCGACGCTGCGACCGACCCGGTCCGACTGGTCGACGTTCTGGCGCTTCGCGCTGCCCCGGGCCGCCTCGGCGGCCATCGACGCGGGCAGCATGTGGGTGGGGGTGCTGCTGACCTCGGTGCTGGCCGGGCCGGCCGACGCGGGCGTGTTCGGCGCGGTCGGCCGCTACGTGCTGGCCGGTCAGCTCGCCATGCAGGGCCTGCGGGTCGCGGTGTCACCGCAGCTGTCCCGGCTGCTCGGGCGCGGTGAGCGGGCCGCCGCGGCGGCCGTGCACCGGCAGTTGAGCAGGTGGGGACTGGTGCTGTCCTGGCCGGTGTACCTGCTGCTGGCGGTGTTCGCGCTCGCGTTCCTGCAGTTGTTCGGCCGGGAGTTCACCGCCGGCGTGCCGGCGATGACGGTGCTGGCGCTGGCGATGCTGGTGAACACCGGCGTGGGCAACGTGCAGAGCCTGCTGCTGATGGGCGGGCGCAGCGGCCTGCACCTGGTCTCCACCCTGGCCGGGCTCACCGTGACCGTCTCGCTCGGGCTGTGGCTGATCCCCGGCCACGGCGCGACCGGCGCCGCGCTGGCGTGGGCCGCCGGCATCGTCACCGAGAACCTCACCGCCGCCGGCTTCGCCCGCTCGGTGGTCGGTGAACCGCTGGTCGACACCGCGACGCTGCGCGCGGCGGCGGCCACCGTCGGCGGGGTGGGTGTCGCGGCCGGGATCGGTGTGCTGGCCGCGGGGCGGGGCCTGCCCGGCCTCGCGGTGGCGCTGGCCGTGCTGCTGGCCGGCTGCGTCGGCATGTTGACGTTGCCCCGGGTGCGCGCCGGCATCCGGGTGACCATGAGGCAGATCCGTGGGTCCGACGAGGCGGCCACGGCCGCCGGGCCGGCCCCGGCATCGACGAGAGGCAGGTGAGAGCCGTCGTGGCGTCCATCCGTGACCGGGTCAAGCAGTTGGTGCCGACCCAGGTGACCACCCGGGTGAAGGAGTCCCTGGTCGACTACGGGGTACGCACCAGTGACCGGCGGCCCCTGCCGGACTTCCTGATCATCGGGACGAAGCGGGGCGGCACCACCTCCCTGTGGAACTACCTCATCCAGCATCCGCTGGTGCCCCGGCTCTTTCCCGCGTGGAACACCAAGTCGGCGCACTACTTCGAGGAGCACTGGGCTCGGGGAGAGGCGTGGTACCGCTCGCACTTCCCGACCGAGCGGCAGCGCGAGGCGCTCGCGAAGCGGCACGGCGGGCCGGTCAGCGTCGGCGAGGCCGCGCCGCTGTACATGTTCCACCCGCTCGCCGCGCAGCGGGTCGCCGCGCTCATGCCGACCGTGAAGCTGATCGTGCTGCTGCGCGACCCGGTCGAGCGGGCGTACTCGCACTGGAAGGAGCGCCGTACGCACGGCATCGAACCGCTGGACTTCGCGGCCGCGCTGGCCGCCGAGCCGGAGCGTACGGCGGGGGAGCGGGAACGGCTCATCGCCGAGCCGGAGGCGTTCAGCGAGGCGTACGACTGGTACACCTACCGGGCGCGCGGGCGTTATCTGGAGCACCTGGAGCCGTGGTTGGAACGCTTCGACCCCGCCCAGATCCTCTTCCTGCCCAGCGAGGACCTGTACCGCGACTCCCGCGCCACCTACCAGCGCACCCTCGACTTCCTCGGGCTGCCCCGGTACGACCTGCCGAACTTCAAGGTCTACAACGACCGGCGGTCGGCGCCGCTGGAGCCGGCGGTGCGCGCCGAGCTGACCGAGTACTACCGCCCGTACAACGACGCGCTGCGCGAGCGGCTCGGGTTGGACCTCGACTGGGCGGACCGGGCGGCGTGACGACCGAGGTCACCCCGGCCACCGACCCCCGCTCGCGGGTGGACGGGCTGGGCTGGGTGAGTCGCGCGGTGTTCCCGGACGACCGGGTCCACCTGACGCTGGGCGGCGCGGTCCCGGACGGGCAGCGGGCGGTGGCCCGGTACGCCGTGGTGCCGTCGGTGCCACGGGCCCGGTTCCTGGTGCCGCTGGGCGCGCCCCGGGCCGGCGCGGCGTCGCTGCTGGCGTACAACGCGCTGCGGCCGCCGAAGGTGCGGGTGATGCGGGCGGCGCTCGGTGGACTGGCCCGGTTCGGCGCGGCGGGTCTGGCGCCGTTTCCGACGCTGACCGTCTCGGTGCCGGTGGGGGCGCCGGTGGCCGATCTGGTGCTGACCGAGCGGCTCGCCGGCGCGCTGGGCGGCACGCCCCTGCTGGCCGCGTGCGGCGTCCGTCCGCCGGACCCGAACGCCAAACCGACCCTGCAACTGTTCACCGTCGACGGTCGTCCCCGCGGCTACGCGAAGATCGGCTGGAACGACGCCACCCGGGCCCTGGTCACCGCCGAGGCCGCCGCGCTGCGGGCGCTGCGCGCGGTGACCGGGGTGCCCGACCATCCGACGCCGCCCGGGCTGCTCACCGAGACGGCGTGGGCCGGCCAGGCCGTCGCGGTGATCGAGCCGCTGCCGCCGGACGTACGCGGAGTGCCGGTGGACGACCCGCCGCGGATCGCGGCGCTGCTCGCGGTCGCCCGCCGGGGCGACGCGCCCGGTGTGTCGCGCCCGTTGGCGTCGTCGACGTTCCTGGCGCGGCTGGCCGCCCAGGCGCAGCGGGCCACCGGGGCCGCCGGGGCGCGGGCGGTGGCGGCGGTCGACGCGCTGGCCCGTCGGCACGGCGACACGACCGTCGAGTTCGGCCACTGGCACGGCGACTGGGTGCCGTGGAACCTGGGTACGCACGACGGTCGCCTGGTCGCCTGGGACTGGGAGCACAGTGGCCCGGACGTGCCGGTCGGCTTCGACCTGGCCCACGACGCGTTCCAGCGGTCGCTGGTGCTGCGCGGCGAGCCGGCGGCGGTGGCCGCCGTGGCGGTGGACGCGTGGCTCGGGCGACACGGTGGGCGGCTGGGCCTCGACGCGGCGCGGTGCGCGCTGGTGGCCGATGCGTACCTGGTGGAGATGTGGCTGCGTACGTGGCGGCTCGCGGACGCCGGCGCCGGGTGGAACCCCGCGCTGCATCCCGCACTGTTGGACGTCATCGAGAAACGACATAGCGAGTGAACAGGAGAATCCCGACGCCCGGGAGGCGTCACAGAGTGACCACATAATGGCAGGTCGTGACGATGGTCGATGGGCTGTGGGCTCGACAGTGGGCCTCGACAGCTCGGCGGGAGATCGTCGCCTGGTCCGGTCGCGCTATTCAACGACCGCAGAACCTGTGATCTGCTGCTGCCTTGCCTGAACAGGAACTCCAAGCGGACTTGTGGGGAGTCGCGTGGACACGAACAACGACGAGTCGCCGGTGCTGCTGCTGGTGGGATCCAGCGGCGGTCACCTGGCCCAACTTCTCGCCCTGCGGCCCTGGTACGAACGGTGGCGGCGCTGCTGGGTCACCTTCGACACCCCGGAGGCGGTGTCGCTGCTGACCGGTGAGGACCTGGTGCCCGCGCACCACCCGACCACCCGGAACGTACCCAACCTGCTGCGCAACGCGCGGCTGGCCTGGCGGGTGCTGCGGCGTCGGCGGGTCGCCGCCGTGGTCACCACCGGCGCCGGCGTGGCCGTGCCGTTCGTGGTGCTGGCCCGCCTGCGTCGCATCCCGACCGTCTACATCGAGGTGTACGACCGGATCGACACCCCGACGTTGACGGCCCGGCTCTGCCGCCCGTTCCTGTCCGCGATGCTCGTGCAGTGGGACGAGCAGCGCCGGCAGTACCCGGAGGCCACCGTCGTGGGGACGCTGCTGTGAGCGGGGAGACGGAGATCGCCCGCCGCGACGCCGTCGCCGAGCCGTCCCGGCTGCCGCGTCAGCGCGACACCACATCCGTCGAGCGGCCCTGGCTGCTCGTCGCCGTCGGTACCGACAAGCATCCCTTCGACCGGCTCGTGGACTGGCTCGCGCAGTGGCACGCGCAGGCCGGCCCGGTCGGGCTGACCGTGCAGCACGGGCACACCGTGGCGCCGTCGCTGCCCGGCGCGGTGCCGTTCCTCGGTCACGACGCGCTGCAGCAGGCGATGGCCGACGCCGACCTGGTGGTGTGTCACGGTGGCCCGGCGACGATCCTGGAGGCCCGCCGGCACGGTCACCTGCCCATCGTGGTGCCCCGGGACCCGGCGCGCGGCGAACACGTCGACGACCATCAGCAGCTCTTCGCGCGTCGCCTCGGCGCGGCCGGGCTGGTGGTGCTCTGCGAGACCCGCGAGGAGTTGCACGACGCGCTCGCGGCGGGGCAGGCCGACCCGTCCCGGTACGCGGTCCAGGCCGACCCGGCCGCGCACGAGGCCCGCCGCGCCGCCGTGGCCAGGGTCGGGCAGATCGTGGACGACCTGGTGGCCCGCTCGACCCGGCGCCGACCCCGCTGGCGGACCTGGCCGCGTCCCGGCCGGACGACGAAGGAGACCCGATGACCCGGCAGCCGAGCGTCAGCGTCGTGGTGCCCACCCGGGACCGCCCCGAACTGCTGCGCGCCGCCCTCGCCGCGATCCTCGCCCAGGAGTACCCGGGCCCGATCGAGGCCGTGGTGGTGTTCGACCAGTCCACCCCGGACGAGTCGCTGACCGGCCTGGGCGGGCCGGACCGGACGGTCCGGGTGATCACCAACGGGCGCGCGCCCGGACTGGCCGGCGCGCGCAACAGCGGCACCCTCGCCGCCGACGGCGAGCTGATCGCGTTCTGCGACGACGACGACGAGTGGCTGCCCGGCAAGCTGGCCGCCCAGGTCGAGGCGTTGTCGGCCGACCCGGACGCCGAGTTCGTCTGCTGCGGCATCCGGGTCAGCTACGACGGGCACACCGTCGACCGGGTGCTCGACAAGGACCGGATCACCCTGGACGACCTGCTGCGGGACCGGATGACGGAGCTGCACCCGTCCACCTTCCTGATCCGGGCGACCGCGCTGCGTGACGGCTTCGGCCTGGTCGACGAGGAGATCCCGGGCAGCTACGCGGAGGACTACGAGTTCCTGCTGCGCGCCGCCCGCAGCGCGCCGCTGATCAACCTGCGGACGCCGTCGGTGCTGGTGCGCTGGCACAAGCGGTCGTACTTCGCGCAGCGCTGGGACACCATCTCCGAGGCGTTGCAGTGGCTGCTGCGGCGCTATCCGGAGTTCGCCGGACAACCGGCCGGCGAGGCCCGGGTCACCGGGCAGATCGCCTTCGCCCGGGCTGCCTCCGGCGACCGGCGGGGCGCGCTGCGCTGGGCCCGGCACACCCTGCGCCGCAATCCTCGTGAGCCGCGCGCCTACCTGGCGCTCGCGGTCGCCGGTCGGGTGGTCCGGGCCGACTCGGTGCTGCGCACCCTGCACAAGCGCGGTCGGGGGATCTGAGCGGAGCGGTCCGGTTCACCCACGGCGGCGTCCGTAGGGCGGGACGCGGCGGGCAGCGCGACGCGCCCGTCGCGCCCCGTGACAGACTGACCGCTGTGTTGCGCTGGTTGACTGCAGGTGAATCGCACGGCCCCGCCCTCGTCGCGCTGCTGGAGGGGGTGCCGGCCGGCATCGAGGTGAGCACCACCGAGATCGCGGGTGAGCTGGCCCGTCGCCGGTTGGGCTATGGCCGCGGCGCCCGGATGTCCTTCGAGCAGGACGAGGTCGAGGTCGTCGGCGGGCTCCGGCACGGCGTCACGCTGGGCAGCCCGGTGGCGATCCGGGTCGGCAACTCCGAGTGGCCCAAGTGGCAGACGGTGATGGCCGCCGACCCCGTCGACCCCGACGAGCTGGCCCGGCAGGCCCGCAACGCCCCGCTGACCCGTCCCCGGCCGGGCCACGCCGACCTGGCCGGCATGCAGAAGTACGGCCACACCGACGCGCGTCCCATCCTGGAGCGCGCCAGCGCCCGGGAGACCGCCGCCCGGGTGGCCGTCGGCACGGTCGCCAAGGCGTTGATCCGGCAGGCCCTCGGCATCGAGATCGTCTCGCACGTGGTCGAGCTGGGGCCGGTGGCCGCGAAGCCCGGGCTGCGGCCGACCCCCCAGGACGCCGACCGGATCGACGCCGACCCGCTGCGCTGCCTCGACCCCGAGGCCAGCGCCCTGATGGTCGCCGAGGTCGACGCCGCGAAGAAGGCCGCCGACACCCTCGGCGGCGTGGTGGAGGTGCTGGCGTACGGGGTGCCGCCGGGCCTGGGCAGTCACGTGCAGTGGGACCGCAAGCTCGACGCCCGACTGGCCACCGCGCTGATGTCGATCCAGGCGATCAAGGGTGTGGAGATCGGCGACGGGTGGCAGCAGGCCCGTTCCCGTGGCTCGGAGGCGCACGACGAGATCATCCCGTCGGCCACCGGCGTGCGTCGGGTCACCGACCGGGCCGGCGGGCTGGAGGGTGGCATCACCACCGGTGAGCCGCTGCGGGTCCGTGCCGCCATGAAGCCGATCTCGTCGCTCAACCGGGCGCTGGCCACCGTGGACGTCCTCACCGGCGAGCCGGCGACGGCCATCAACCAGCGTTCCGACGTCTGCGCCGTGCCCGCCGCCGCCGTCGTCGCCGAGGCGATGGTGGCCCTCGTGCTGGCCGAGGCGGCCACCGAGAAGTTCGGCGGCGACTCGGTCGCCGAGATCCGCCGTAACCTGGCCGGCTACCTCGACGCGCTGGTCATTCGCTGATGGCGCCGGTCGTCGTGCTGGTCGGGGTGCCCGGCTGCGGCAAGACCACCGTGGGGCAGGCGCTCGCCGCCTCCCTCGGCGTGGAGTTCCGGGACACCGATGCCGACATCGAGCAGTTGGCCGGCAAGACCATCCCGGAGATCTTCATCGACGAGGGTGAGGCGCACTTCCGTGCCCTGGAGCGGGCCGCCGTGGCGGCGGCACTCGCCGCGGGTACCGGTGTGCTCGCCCTGGGCGGTGGCGCTGTGCTGGCCGAGGAGACCCGGGCCGCCCTGGTGGGGCACCGGGTCGTGCACCTGTCGGTGGAGCTGCCGGACGCGGTGAAGCGGGTGGGGCTCGGCGCGGGCCGACCGCTGCTGGCGATCAACCCGCGCGCCACCCTCAAGCACCTCATGGACCAGCGCAAGCCGTTGTACGCCGAGGTGGCGACCGACACGGTGGTCACCGACGGTCGCACCCCGGCGCAGGTCGTCGCCGAGGTCGCCGCGCTGCTGCCAAGCTGACCCCCACCCCACCCCACCCTCCGCGCCGATCGTGCAGTCGCTGCGCCGACGTACCGGGGCATTCCCGGTGTCTCGACCACCACAACCGCAGGATCGGCGCGGTGTCAGGCTCGGGCGATCAGGTCGAGCACGTCGGCCAGCGCCTTCGGCTCGCTGAGCATCGGCCAGTGCCCGGTGGGCAGATCGAACAGCCGGCCGCCGGTCAGGCCGGTGAAGAGCGGATGCCGCTGGGCGATCATCTGCTCCACCACGCTCAGCGGAAAGGTGCTGGCGACCAGGGCGGTCGGCACCGGGCGGCCACCGGTACGCCGTACCGGGTCGGTGGCCGTGCGCAGCGGCTGGGGGGTGCTGCGGGCGCGCAGCAGCGTCAACGCCTGCTCGTCCAGGCCGGCCAGGTTCGTCGGGTCGGCCGTCGGATCCCAGGCCGGCGGGGGCAGCAGGTGACCGTCGCCGATCAGGGCGCGCAGTCGCTGCTGCTCCTCCGGCGGCACGGTGTCGAACTGCGCGGTCCCGTCCGGCAGGGGTCCGCTCTCCACGTAGACCACCCGGGCGATCCGGTCCGGGATCCGGTCCGCCGCCTGGGCGACCGGCATGCCGCCGCCGGAGTGCCCGACCAGCAGGACGTCGTGCAGGTCCTCGACCTCGATCAGCCGCACGATGTCGGTGGTGTGCGTCTGCAGGTCCACCTCCGGCCCGGCCAGGTGGTCGCGCTCGGCCAGGCCGGTGAGCGTCATCGGGTACACCTCGTGGCCCTGCCCGCGCAGGGCCACGGTCACGTCCCGCCACGCCCAGGCGCCCAACCAGAAGCCCGGTACCAGGACAAAAGTCGCCATCGATCGCTCCTTCTCTCGGTTTACCGGTCGACCGTACGATCGAATCCGGACAGTGTTCGCCCGGTTTGAAGGAGTGCTCCGTGTCACAACCCGCCGGTCGGATGCTGGCCCTGCTCGAACTGCTGCAGAGCCGGCACCGGGCGACGGCCGGTGACCTCGCCGCCCGCCTCGGCGTGGACGAACGGACCGTGCGCCGGTACGCCGCCACGCTGATCGACCTGGGCATTCCGGTCACCGCCGACCGGGGTCGCCACGGCGGTTACCGACTGCGTCCCGGGTACAAGCTGCCGCCGCTGATGCTCACCGACGACGAGGCGGTGGCCGTGCTGCTCGGCCTGGTCGTCGCGGAACGGCTCGGGATCGCTTCCGAGCAGCCGGCCACCGCGACCGCGCTGGCGAAGATCCGCCGGGTGCTTCCGGAGGCGCTCGCCGACCGGCTGGCCGCCGTGCAGGAACACCTGGGCTTCACCCTGCCGCGCGCCGGGCGGGAGCACGGTCCGGCCCCGGGCACCCTGCTCGCCCTCGCCTCGGCCGCCCGTCGCGGGCAGCGGGTGGCGTTGGACTACCGCTCCTGGCGCGGCGAGGAGTCGCACCGGGAACTCGACCCGTACGGGCTGGTCGTCCACGCCGGCCGCTGGTACGTCACCGGCCACGACCACCGGCGCGGTGAGATCCGCACCTTCCGGTTGGACCGGATCGGCGCCGTGACTCCCCGCTCGGCGACCTTCCGGGTGCCGGACGACTTCGACGCGGTCGCCTGGGTGACCCGCTCGCTGGCCGGGGTGCCGTACGCCCACGAGGTGGAGGTGCTGCTGGAGACCGATCTGGACGCCGTGCGTCGCCGTATCCCGCCCACCGTCGCCGAATTGACCGCCGGTGCCGACGGGGTGCTGCTGCGCGCCCGGGCGGAGAGCCTGCCCGGGATGGCCGTGTTGCTCGCCGGTCTCGGCTGCCCCTTCACCGTGCGGCGTCCGGAGGCGCTGCGCGCCGAGGTGGCCGCGCACGCCCGTCGCCTGGCGGACTGGTCCACCCGGCCAGCAGGTGGACAGCCGCCCGCACCGCGTGCTCCGCTCGACTAGGCTGCCGGCGATGGACGAGGTGACCCGGATTCCGGTCGGCGGCGAACGACCGTACGACGTGCTTGTCGGACGCGACCTGCTGGGCGCGCTGCCGGGGCTGCTGCCCGGCGCGACCCGGGTGGCGGTGCTGCACACGCCCCCGCTCAAGGCCCTGGCCGACGCGATCGGTGAACGGCTGCGCGCGGTGGGCGTCGACCCGCTGCCGGTCGAGGTGCCCGACGCGGAGTCGGGCAAGCAGATCGACGTGGCGGCCGCCTGTTGGGACCGGCTCGGCGCGGCCGGGTTCACCCGTACCGACGCCGTGGTCGGGGTGGGCGGCGGCGCGGTCACCGACCTGGCGGGATTCGTCGCGGCCTGCTGGCTGCGCGGGGTGCGCTGGGTGCCGGTCGCCACCTCGTTGCTGGGCATGGTGGACGCGGCCGTGGGCGGCAAGACGGGGATCAACACCGCCGCCGGCAAGAACCTGGTGGGCGCGTTCCACCCGCCGGTCGGTGTGCTCGCCGACCTGGCCACCCTGGACAGCCTGCCCGCCGTCGACCTCGCGGCCGGGTTGGCCGAGGTGGTCAAGTGCGGGTTCATCGCCGACCCGGTGATCCTGGATCTCGTCGAGCGTGACCCGGCGGCGGCCACCGACCCGCGCGGGCCGGTGACCCGGGAGCTGATCGAGCGGGCCATCCGGGTCAAGGCCGACGTGGTCGCCGGCGACCTGCGCGAGTCGGGTGTGCGGGAGGTGCTCAACTACGGCCACACCCTGGCGCACGCGATCGAGCAGAACGAGGGCTACCGCTGGCGGCACGGTCACGCGGTGGCGGTCGGCCTGGTGTACGCCGCCACCCTGGCCCGGCTCGCCGGCCGGCTGGACGCCCCGACCGCCGACCGGCACCGGCGCACCCTGACCGCGCTCGGCCTGCCGGTGAGCTACGCGGCCGAGGCCTGGCCGCGGCTGCTGGCCACGATGCGGGTCGACAAGAAGGCCCGGGGCGCCCGGTTGCGGTTCGTGGTGCTGGACGGGCTGGCCCGCCCGGCCATGCTGGAGGGCCCGGACGACGCCCTGCTCGAAGCCGCCTACCGCGAGCTGGTTGTTCCATGAGGGTGTACGTGCTGAACGGGCCGAACCTGGGTCGGCTGGGCACCCGGGAGCCCACCGTGTACGGCTCGACCAGCTACGCCGACCTGGTGGCGCTCTGCGAGACCACCGGTCGGGAGTTGGGGCTCGACGTCACGGTCCGGCAGACCGACGCCGAGCACGAGCTGCTCGGCTGGCTGCACGACGCCGCCGACGAGGGCGCCGCCGTGGTGCTCAACCCGGCCGCCTGGTCGCACTACTCGTACGCGGTGCGCGACGCCTGCGCGATGCTGCGCGGGCCGCTGGTGGAGGTGCACATCTCCAACATCCACACCCGCGAGGAGTTCCGGCACCATTCGGTGATCTCCGCGGTGGCGACCGGGGTGATCTGCGGTCTCGGTATCGACGGCTATCGCCTCGCCCTGCATCACCTGGCCGCCCGCGTCGACTGAACCATCCCATTCCGCAGTTTCACCCTCAGTGATGTCGCCGGCGCTCGGCAATGTCACTGCTAGTGGTCGCCTCCTCGCCCGACGAAGGGGAGCGCCCTTCTGCTTCGCCTCCTTTGCTCTGCTTCAACGGAGGCAACACCCGCCCTGAGCTGCTGATCTCTGGGGTGAGTCGAGGTGGGGTGCCGATCATGGTGCGGCACTGACCGTGACTGTTGCCTCCGTTGAAGCAGAGCAAAGGGTCAAGGACGTGCACACGGCGGCGAGTCGGCGATAACGGATAGTGATGATGGATGGGCATCGGGCGTCGGTTTGCGCGAGTGGCGACCACGGCGGGTAACGCGTCTCGGCGCAGCTTGTAGACTTGCCGGGTCTGTCCGCCAATTGATGATCAAGGCAGGAAATGGCCTCCACCAACGACCTCAAAAACGGCCTGGTACTCAACCTTGACGGCGAGCTCTGGGCCGTCGTCGAGTTCCAGCACGTCAAGCCCGGTAAGGGTGGCGCGTTCGTGCGCACCACGCTGAAGAACGTGCTGTCCGGGAAGGTGGTCGACAAGACCTTCAACGCGGGCACCAAGGTCGAGACCGCGACCGTGGACAAGCGCACGATGCAGTACCTGTACGCCGACGGCGAGGACTACGTCTTCATGGATCTGGAGACCTTCGACCAGATCACCGTGCCCGGCGGCACCGTCGGGGAGGCAGCCAACTACCTGCTGCCCGAGGCGGAGGCGACCGTCGCCACCCACGAGGACGTGCCGCTCTACATCGAGCTGCCCACCAGCGTCGTGCTCGAGGTCACCTACACCGAGCCGGGCCTGCAGGGCGACCGTTCGACCGGTGGCACCAAGCCGGCGACGGTCGAGACCGGCGCCACCGTGCCGGTCCCGCTGTTCATCACCACCGGTGAGAAGATCAAGGTCGACACCCGCGACGGCCGTTACCTCGGCCGCGCCTGATGGCTGAGGGTCCCAAGCAGCAGATGCCGGCGCGCCGCAAGGCGCGCAAGCGGGCGCTGGACGTCCTCTACGAGGCCGACCTGCGGGATCGGCCGCCCGTGGAGGTCCTGGCCGGTTACCTCCAGCGCATCGAGCAGCCCCGCCCGGAGCACCTGAGCTACACCGTGGGGCTCATCGAGGGGGTCGCCGAGCACCTGGACCGGATCGACGAGCTGATCGCCAGCTACGCCGAGGGGTGGACCCTCGACCGGATGCCGGTGGTCGACCGCAACCTGGCCCGGATCGCCGTCTACGAGTTGCTCTACGTCGACGAGATCGACGACGCGGTGGCGATCAGCGAGGCGGTCGAGTTGGCCCGGCAGATGTCCACCGACGACTCACCGCGCTTCCTCAACGGGGTGCTCGGCCGCATCGCCGAGTACGCCACCCGCTGAGCCGACGCGAGCACCGCGAACGAGAAGGGCCCGTGCCACCGGCACGGGCCCTTCTCGTCGAACGGCAGATCGGGTGAAGCGACAGCTCAGGAGGCGAAGAACGCCCGGGGGTCGGCCACCAGCACGCCGTGCTCGGTGAGCCGCTCGATCAGACCCGACGGCGAGGCGTCGTAGACGATGGCGAGCGCCCGGAGGTCGTCGGCGCGGATGGAGAGCACCCGGCCGTTGTAGTCACCGCGCTGCTGCTGGATCGCGCGGGCGTAGCGGGCGACGTAGGCCAGGTCCTCGGAGGCCTCGTCGTAGAGCCGCTCCAGGTCCAGGACGATCTTGCTGGTGGGCTCGTGCCGGACACCGCTGCCGTCGGGCAGCAGCTCCGAGACGGGGACCCGGTAGAACTCGGCCAGCTCGGCCAGACGGGACACCGTCACGGCCCGGTCGCCACGCTCGTACGAGCCGACCACCACGGCCTTCCACCGCCCGTTCGACTTCTCCTCCACACCCTGCAGGGAGAGGCCCTGCTGCTGGCGGATGGAGCGCAGGCGGGCGCCCAGAGATTTGGCGTATTCAGAGGGCATTCGGACACTCCCAGTGCTGCTCGGGGTTCTCCCGTCGATCGCTACGGAGCGTGACGGTACGGGGAATGGGACACCTGGTCAAGTGGTCGTGACCTTACCGTTGGGGAGCGTCGAGGGGGTCGGCGGTGTTTCGAAGATCTGATCCGGTGGTCAGCGGCCGCCGTCGGCCGGCGCGGTGACCACTGGTAACGTGGCGTGAAGCCCCGGTCAGGGCAGCTCCCGCTTCCCGGCCGGAGGTGCCCGACATCCTTTAACGACCCGTCCCGTGAGGCGGGGAAGGAGGTCCGCCGTGGCGTCCCCACCGGCTGCCCGCCCGTCACCACCGCGACAACCCTCGGTGAAGGTGATCCTCGCCAGCGCCGACGTGCAGCGGGTGGTCGACCGGATCGCCCACCAGATCCTGGAGAAGACCCAGGGCGCGGCCGACACCGTGCTGCTCGGGATTCCCACCCGGGGTGCCCCCCTCGCGCGGCGGCTCGCCGCCCGGATCAGCACCTTCGAGGACGTCGACGTCCCGGTCGGTGTGCTCGACATCACGCTCTACCGTGACGACCTGCGCCGGCACGCCACCCGCGCGATCGGCCCCACCCAGGTGCCCAGCGGCGGCATCGACGGCAAGCGGGTGATCCTCGTCGACGACGTGCTCTTCTCCGGACGCACCGTGCGGGCGGCGCTCGACGCGCTCAACGACGTCGGCCGCCCGGCATCGGTGCAACTCGCCGTGCTGGTCGACCGTGGCCACCGCGAACTGCCGATCCGCGCCGACTACGTCGGCAAGAACATCCCCACCGCGCTCGCCGAGAGCGTCAAGGTGACGCTCGCCGAGACCGACGGGACCGACGAGGTCAAGCTCTACGGGGGAGCTCACTCATGATCAGGCACCTGCTCTCCGGCGCGGACCTGGACGCCGACACCGCCACCGAGATCCTGGACACCGCCGCCGAGATGGCCACCGTGGCCGGCCGGGAGATCAAGAAACTGCCCGCGCTGCGCGGGCGGACGGTGGTGAACCTCTTCTACGAGGACTCCACCCGGACCCGGATCTCGTTCGAGGCGGCCGCGAAGCGACTCAGCGCCGACGTGATCAACTTCTCCGCCAAGGGGTCCAGCGTCGCCAAGGGCGAGAGCCTGAAGGACACCGCGCTGACCCTGCAGGCCATGGGCGCCGACGCGGTCGTCGTACGGCATCCCGCCTCCGGCGCCCCGCACCGGCTGGCCAACTGGGTGGACGGGTCGGTGGTGAACGCCGGCGACGGCACCCACGAACACCCCACCCAGGCGCTGCTCGACGCGTACACCATGCGGTCCCGGCTGGGCCGGCTCGCCGGCCTGTCGGTCGCGGTGGTCGGGGACGTGCTGCACTCCCGGGTGGCCCGCTCGAACGTGCTGCTGCTGTCCACCCTCGGCGCGAAGGTCACCCTGGTCGGTCCGCCCACGCTCATCCCCGTCGACATCGCCGCGGCGCTCGCCCCGGGCACCGACGTCTCGTACGACCTCGACTCGGTGCTGCCGAACGTGGACGTGGTGATGATGCTGCGCGTGCAGCGGGAACGGATGCGGGACTCCTACTTCCCCTCCGCCCGCGAGTACGCCCGCCGCTACGGGCTGGACGGTCCCCGGATGCGCCGCCTGCCGGAACACGCGATCGTCATGCACCCCGGCCCGATGAACCGGGGGATGGAGATCACCCCCGAGGTCGCCGACTCACCCCGCTCCACCATCGTCGAACAGGTCACCAACGGGGTCTCCGTCCGGATGGCCGTCCTGTACCTGCTGCTCGGAGGGAACAACCGGTGACCGCGTACCTCATCACCAGCGTGAGCATCGTCGGCGCCGCGCCGACCGACCTGCTGATCCGCGACGGCGTCGTCGCCGAGGTCGGCCCGGGACTGTCCGCGCCGGACGCCACCGTCATCGACGGCGCCGGCCTGGTCGCCCTGCCCGGTCTGGTCGATCTGCACACCCACCTGCGCGAACCCGGCCGGGAGGACGCCGAGACGGTCGAGTCCGGGTCGCGGGCGGCGGCGCTGGGCGGCTACACGGCGGTCTGCGCGATGGCCAACACGTCGCCGGTCGCGGACACCGCCGGCGTGGTCGAGCAGGTCTGGCGGCTCGGCCGGGAGGCCGGGCTGGTCGACGTGCAGCCGATCGGCGCGGTCACCGTCGGGCTGGCCGGCGAGCGCCTCGCCGAGCTGGGCGCGATGGCCGACTCCGCGGCCCGGGTACGGATCTTCTCCGACGACGGGCACTGCGTCGCCGACCCGCTGCTGATGCGCCGGGCTCTGGAGTACGTCAAGGCGTTCGACGGGATCATCGCCCAGCACGCCGAGGAACCCCGCCTCACCGAGGGCGCCCAGATGCACGAGGGTGAGGTCTCCACCCGGCTCGGGCTGATCGGCTGGCCGGCGGTCGCCGAGGAGGCGATCATCGCCCGGGACGTGCTGCTCGCCGAGCACGTGGGCAGCCGCCTGCACGTCTGCCACGTCTCCACCGCCGGCAGCGTCGAGGTGCTGCGCCAGGCCAAGGCCCGCGGGGTACGCGTCACCGCCGAGGTCACCCCGCACCACCTGCTGCTCACCGACGAGCGTGCGGAAACCTACGACCCGGTCTTCAAGGTGAACCCGCCGCTGCGGACCGACGCCGACATCGCCGCGCTGCGTGCCGCGCTCGCCGACGGGGTGATCGACATCATCGCCACCGACCACGCTCCGCACGCCGTGGAGGACAAGGAGTGCGAGTGGGCGTACGCCCGGCCGGGCATGCTCGGCCTGGAGACGGCGCTCTCCATCGCGCTGGACGTGCTCGGTCCCGAGTGGGACCTGATCGCCGAGCGGATGTCCCGCACCCCGGCCCGGATCGCGGGGCTGACCGGGCACGGCGTCGACCCCGCCCCGGGCGTGCCGGCCACCCTGACCCTGATCGACCCGGCCGCCCGCCGCACCATCGAGCCGGCGGAGCTGGCCAGCCGTAGTCGCAACACCCCGTACGCCCGCATGACGCTGCCGGGTCGCATCGTGGCGACCTTCCTGCGCGGCGAGCCGACGGTCCTGGACGGAAAGGCAATCAAGTGACGCGTAGACGTTCCGCGATCCTCGTGCTCGAGGACGGGCGCACCTTCCCCGGTGAGGCGTACGGCAGCGTGGGGGAGACGTTCGGCGAGGCGGTCTTCACCACCGGCATGACCGGTTACCAGGAGACGCTGACCGACCCGTCCTACCACCGTCAGGTGGTCGTGCAGACCGCCCCGCACATCGGCAACACCGGCGTCAACGACGAGGACGACGAGTCCGGCCGGATCTGGGTGGCCGGTTACGTGGTCCGCGACCCGGCCCGGATCGGCTCGAACTGGCGGGCCACCGGCGGCCTCGAGGACCGCCTCGCCACCGAGGGTGTGGTGGGCATCAGCGGGGTGGACACCCGGGCGCTGACCCGGCACCTGCGCGAGCGGGGCGCCATGCGGGTGGGCATCTCCAGCGTCGAGAAGGACCCGCAGAGCCTGCTGGCCCGGGTCCGCCAGTCGCCGCAGATGGTCGGCGCGGACCTGTCCGCCGAGGTGACCACCCCGGAGTCGTACGTCGTCGACGCGATCGGCGAGCACCGGTTCACGGTGGCCGCGCTCGACCTTGGCATCAAGCGCAACGTGCCGCGCCGGCTCGCCGCGCGCGGGGTGACCACCCACGTGCTGCCGGCGTCGTCGAGCATCGAGGACCTGCTCGCCACCGGCGCCGACGCGATCTTCCTGTCGCCGGGGCCCGGCGACCCGGCCACGGCCGACGGTCCGGTGGCGGTGGCCCGGGAGGCGCTGCGGCGGCAGGTGCCGCTGTTCGGCATCTGCTTCGGCAGCCAGATCCTCGGCCGGGCGCTCGGCTTCGGCACCTACAAGCTGGGCTACGGCCACCGGGGAATCAACCAGCCGGTGCTCGACCGGGCCACCGGCAAGGTCGAGGTGACCAGCCACAACCACGGCTTCGCGGTCGAGGTGCCGGGCGCCGGCGCCGTCGTCCCGGACCAGGTGATCGACACCGACTTCGGTGGCGTACGCGTTTCGCACGTCTGCCTCAATGACAACGTGGTCGAGGGGCTGCGGGCCGTGGACGTGCCCGCCTTCACCGTCCAGTACCACCCGGAGGCGGCAGCCGGCCCGCACGACGCCGACTACCTCTTCGACCGTTTCGCCGAGCTGATCGAAGGCCGGAACCACAGCAAGGGGCGCGCGAATGCCTAAGCGGACCGATCTCAAGCACATCCTGGTGATCGGCTCCGGGCCGATCGTCATCGGGCAGGCCTGCGAGTTCGACTACTCCGGTACCCAGGCGTGCCGAGTGCTGCGCAGCGAGGGGATCCGGGTCAGCCTGGTCAACTCCAACCCGGCCACGATCATGACCGACCCGGAGTTCGCCGACGCTACCTACGTCGAGCCGATCACCCCGGAGTTCGTCGAGCTGGTCATCGCCAAGGAGCGTCCGGACGCGATCCTGCCGACCCTCGGCGGGCAGACCGCGCTGAACACCGCCGTCGCCCTGCACTCCAACGGCGTCCTGGCGAAGTACGGCGTCGAGCTGATCGGCGCGAACATCGACGCCATCAACCGGGGTGAGGACCGCCAGCTCTTCAAGGAGATCGTCGCGAAGGCCGGCGTACGCCTCGGCGTCGACGACCCGACCTCGCTGGTGCCCCGCTCCCGGGTGTGCCACTCGATGGAGGAGGTCGAGGCGACCGTCGCCGAGCTGGGTCTGCCGGTGGTGATCCGGCCGTCGTTCACCATGGGCGGCCTGGGCTCCGGCATGGCGCACACCCCGGAGGACCTGGCCCGGATCGCCGGCGACGGCCTGGCGGCCAGCCCGGTGCACGAGGTGCTCATCGAGGAGAGCGTGCTCGGGTGGAAGGAGTACGAGCTCGAGCTGATGCGCGACCGGCACGACAACGTCGTGGTGGTCTGCTCCATCGAGAACGTCGACCCGATGGGTGTGCACACCGGCGACAGCGTCACCGTGGCCCCGGCCATGACGCTCACCGACCGGGAGTACCAGCACCTTCGGGACCTGGGCATCGCCGTGCTGCGCGAGGTCGGGGTGGACACCGGCGGCTGCAACATCCAGTTCGCGGTCAACCCGGTCGACGGCCGGATCGTCGTGATCGAGATGAACCCCCGGGTGTCGCGTTCCTCGGCGTTGGCCTCCAAGGCGACCGGCTTCCCGATCGCGAAGATCGCCGCGAAGCTGGCCATCGGCTACACGCTCGACGAGATCCCCAACGACATCACGTTGAAGACCCCGGCGGCGTTCGAGCCGACCCTGGACTACGTGGTGGTGAAGATCCCCCGGTTCGCGTTCGAGAAGTTCCCCGGCGCGGACCCGGAGCTGACCACCACCATGAAGTCGGTGGGCGAGGCGATGAGCCTGGGCCGCAACTTCACCGAGGCGCTGAACAAGGCCATGCGGTCGATGGAAACGAAGGCGGTCGGGTTCTGGACCACCCCCGACCCCGACGGCGTCACTCTCGCGGACACCCTGGCCGCGTTGCGCGTCCCGCACGACGGCCGGCTCTACACCGTCGAACGGGCGCTGCGTCTGGGCGCGTCGATCGCCGAGGTCGCCGAGGCGTCCGGCGGCATCGACCCCTGGTTCCTGGACCAGATCGCCGCGCTGATCGAGCTGCGGACCGAGATCGTCGACGCGCCGGTGCTCGACGCCGAGCTGCTGCGCCGCGCCAAGCGGGCCGGCCTGTCCGACCGGCAGCTCGCCGCGCTGCGCCCGGAGCTGGCGGCCGAGGACGGCGTACGCGCCCTGCGGCACCGCCTCGACGTGCGCCCGGTCTACAAGACCGTCGACACCTGCGCGGCCGAGTTCGAGGCCACCACGCCCTACCACTACTCGTCGTACGACCTTGAGACCGAGGTCGTGCCGTCGGACCGGCCGAAGGTGCTGATCCTGGGCTCCGGCCCGAACCGGATCGGGCAGGGCATCGAGTTCGACTACTCGTGCGTGCACGCGGTACAAGCGCTGCGGGCGGCCGGCTACGAGACCGTGATGGTCAACTGCAACCCGGAGACGGTGTCGACCGACTACGACACCGCCGACCGGCTCTACTTCGAGCCGCTGACCTTCGAGGACGTGCTGGAGGCCTGGCACGCGGAGGACTCCTCCGGCCGGGCGGCCGGCGGGCCGGGCGTGGTCGGCGTGGTCGTGCAGCTCGGCGGGCAGACCCCGCTGGGGTTGGCGCAGCGGCTCAAGGACGCGGGCGTGCCGGTGGTCGGCACCTCGCCGGAGTCGATCCACCTGGCCGAGGAGCGGGGCGCGTTCGGCGCCGTGCTGGCCCGCGCCGGGCTGCGCGCGCCGGCGCACGGTCTGGCCACCTCGTACGACGAGGCCAAGGCGATCGCCGACGAGATCGGCTACCCGGTGCTGGTCCGTCCGTCCTACGTGCTCGGTGGGCGCGGCATGGAGATCGTGTACGACGACCCGACGCTGCGCGACTACATCGGCCGGGCCACCGACATCTCCGGTGACCACCCGGTGCTGGTGGACCGGTTCCTCGACGACGCCATCGAGATCGACGTGGACGCCCTGTGCGACGCCGACGGCGAGGTCTACATCGGTGGCGTGATGGAGCACATCGAAGAGGCCGGTATCCACTCCGGAGACTCGTCCTGCGCGCTGCCGCCGATCACCCTCGCCGGCTCGCACCTGGCCGAGGTCCGCCGGTACACCGAGGCCATCGCCCGGGGTGTCGGCGTCCGCGGTCTGCTCAACGTGCAGTACGCGCTCAAGGACGACGTGCTCTACGTGCTGGAGGCGAACCCGCGCGCGTCGCGGACCGTTCCGTTCGTCTCCAAGGCGACGGCGGTGCCGCTGGCCAAGGCGGCGGCCCGGATCGCGCTGGGCGCGACCATCGCCGAGCTGCGCGCCGAGGGTCTGCTCCCGGCGACGGGGGACGGGGGCACGATGCCCGCCGACGCGCCGATCGCGGTCAAGGAGGCGGTGCTGCCGTTCAAGCGCTTCCGGACCCGCGCGGGCAAGGGGATCGACTCGCTGCTCGGCCCGGAGATGAAGTCGACGGGTGAGGTGATGGGCATCGACACCAACTTCGGGCACGCCTTCGCCAAGAGCCAGTCGGCCGCGTACGGGTCGTTGCCGACCACCGGGAAGATCTTCGTGTCGGTGGCGAACCGGGACAAGCGCGGCATGATCTTCCCGATCAAGCGGCTGGCCGACCTGGGCTTCGAGATCGTGGCGACCGCCGGTACCGCCGAGGTGCTGCGCCGGCACGGCATCGCCTGCGAGCAGATCCGCAAGCACTACCAGGCCGGCGAGGGTGACGACGCGGTGTCGCTGATCCTCGGCGGCCACGTCGCACTGGTGATCAACACGCCGCAGGGTTCGGGCGCGAGTGCCCGCTCCGACGGCTACGAGATCCGCAGCGCGGCCGTCACCGCGGACATCCCCTGCATCACCACGGTTCCCGGGGCCGCTGCGGCCGTGATGGGGATCGAGGCCCGGATCCGGGGCGACATGCAGGTGCGCCCGTTGCAGGACCTGCACGCCACACTGCGGGCGGCCCAGTGACGGTGTTCGAGCGGGTCGTCCGACCCGGGTTGTTCCGCCTCGGCGGCGGGGACGCCGAGGCGGCGCACGAGTGGACGCTGCGGCGGTTGACCGCGCTGTCGCGGCGTCCGGTGGCCCTGGCCGCGCTGCGGTCCCGGTACGCCGTCGACGCTGGGCGCACCGTGTTCGGGGTGCGGTTCCCGAACCCGGTCGGGTTGGCCGCCGGCATGGACAAGGACGGCGCGGCGCTGCCGGCCTGGCCGGCGCTCGGGTTCGGCTTCGTGGAGGTCGGCACGGTCACCGCGCACCCCCAGCCCGGTAACCCACGGCCCCGGCTCTTCCGGCTGCCGGCCAGCGAGGCCGTGATCAACCGGATGGGCTTCAACAACGCCGGGGCCGCCGCGCTGGCCGCCCGGCTGGCGGCGCTACCGCGCCCGATCGGGGTGCCGTTGGGCATCTCGCTGGGCAAGTCCAAGGTGACCCCGCTCGACGAGGCGGTCGAGGACTACCTCACCTCGTACCGGGCGCTGCGCGGGCACGGCGACTACTTCGCGGTGAACGTGTCGTCGCCGAACACCCCGGGCCTGCGGTCGTTGCAGGACCGTGCCCACCTGGACGCGCTGCTCGGCGCGCTGGTGGGGGAGAAGCCGGTGCTGGTCAAGATCGCACCCGACCTGACCGAGGCGGCCATCGCCGAGCTGCTGGAGGTCTGTCTGGCCCGGGGCGCGGCCGGGGTGATCGCCACCAACACCACCCTGTCCCGGGACGGGCTGGCCCCGGGGGACGCCGCGCGCGGCGCCGAAACCGGTGGTCTGTCCGGCCGACCGTTGACCGGCCGCGCCCGGGACGTGGTCGCCTTCGTGCACCGCGAGACCGGCGGCCGACTGCCGATCATCGGCGTCGGCGGGGTGCTGGACCCGGACGACGCGGCCCGGATGTTCGACGCCGGCGCGGCCCTGGTGCAGCTCTACACGGGCTTCATCTACCGGGGTCCGGCCCTGGTCCGCGCCGTGGCCCGCGCGGCGACCACAGCGGTGGCGCCGGACCCGGTCGCCGGGCGGTGACCGGCCCGGGTCCGCTGCTGGCCCTGCCACGCGCCGCGCCGCGCCCGCTCTGCGCCAGGAATTCGCCCCTGCAGCGCCCGGCCGTTCATCGGCGAGGTGCTGCGCTGCCGGCAGCCATCGGTCCCTTTGCTCTGCTTCAACCCGCGCAACGGCCGGCGTCCGATATCCGGACACCGGGCGTTGCCTCCGTTGAAGCAGAGCAAAGGATGAGGAGGAACGGCCCGACCGGCGGCCTGACGACCGCCGCCCGGGCCGCCGGCGCCCGGCCCGCTGGCGCTTGGAAGGAGTACGCGTGACACCCGAGGAGATCCTGGCCGTCGACCGGGCGCACGTCTGGCATCCGTACGCTGCGCTGCCGCCGGCGAACGCGCCGTTCGTGGTCCGCAGCGCCGAGGGGGTACGGCTGAGGTTGGCCGACGGCCGGGAGTTGGTGGACGGGATGTCGTCCTGGTGGGCGGCGGTCCACGGCTACCGGCACCCGGTGCTGGACGCGGCCGTGACCGACCAGCTCGGGCGGATGAGCCACGTCATGTTCGGCGGACTCACCCACGAGCCCGCCGTGCGGCTCGCCCGCACCCTGGTCGAGCTGGCCCCGGACGGGCTGGAACACGTGTTCCTGGCCGACTCCGGGTCGGTGAGCGTCGAGGTGGCCGTGAAGATGTGCCTGCAGTACCAGCGGGCGGTCGGCCGGCCGGAACGGCGGCGGCTGGCCACCTGGCGGGGCGGGTACCACGGCGACACCTTCCACCCGATGAGCGTCTGCGACCCCGAGGGCGGGATGCACCACCTCTGGGGTGACGTGCTGCCCCGGCAGGTCTTCGCCCCGGTGCCGCCGGGCGGGTTCGCCGATCCGCCCGACGAGGCGTACGTGGCGGCGTTGGTGGACGCCGTCGAGCGGCACGCCCACGAACTGGCCGCGGTCATCGTGGAGCCGGTGGTGCAGGGCGCGGGCGGGATGCGTTTCCACCACCCCGGCTACCTGCGGGTGCTGCGCGAGGTGACCCGCGCGCACGGGGTACTGCTGATCTTCGACGAGATCGCCACCGGGTTCGGCCGTACCGGCACGATGTTCGCCGCCGAGCACGCCGGGGTGTCCCCGGACGTGATGTGCGTGGGCAAGGCACTCACCGGGGGCTACCTGACCCTGGCCGCGACGCTGTGCACCCCGGAGATCGCCCGGGGGATCTCCGCCGACGGCGTCCTGGCGCACGGTCCGACGTTCATGGGCAACCCGCTGGCCTGCGCGGTCGCCAACGCCTCCATCGGGCTGCTGCGGGCCGGCGACTGGGCGGCGCAGGTGTCCCGGATCGGCGCGGGCCTACGCGCCGGACTGGAGCCGCTGCGCGCCGCTCCGGGCGTGGCCGACGTGCGGGTGCTCGGGGCGATCGGCGTGGTCCAACTCGACCACGACGTCGACCTGGGCGCGGCCACCGTGGCCGCCGCCGACCGGGGCGTCTGGCTGCGGCCCTTCCGGGACCTGATCTACACGATGCCGCCGTACGTCACCGACGACGCCGACCTGGCCCGGATCGCGGCCGGGGTGGCGGCGGCCGTGGCGGCCGGCTGAGCGGCGGTCGACGAGTATCCCGGGCGGCGGGACCGCCGCCCGACGACAAGAGGGGAAGTACGCCGATGGAGAGCTTCGGCACCCGGCTGCACCGGGCGGTCACCGAGCGCGGACCGCTCTGTGTGGGCATCGACCCGCATCCCGGTCTGCTCGCCCGGTGGGGGCTCGCGGACGATGTCGACGGTCTGGACCGGTTCACCCGAACCGTGGTGGATGCGCTCGGTGACCGGGTTGCGGTTGTCAAGCCTCAGTCGGCCTTTTTCGAGCGGTTCGGATCCCGCGGTGTGGCGATTCTTGAGTCAACTATCCGACAGTTACGGGAAGCCGGATCGCTCGTTCTGCTCGACGTCAAGCGCGGCGACATCGGCTCAACGGTCAGCGCGTACGCCTCGGCGTACCTGGATCCATCCAGCCCGCTGTATGTCGACGCGGTCACGGCCAGTCCCTACCTGGGAGTAGGTTCGCTGGCCCCGATGTTCGAGTTGGCCGCGAAACACGGCGGCGGCGTCTTCGTGCTGGCGCTCACCTCCAACCCGGAGGGCGCGGCCGTGCAGCGGGCCCGCACGGCCGACGGACGCACCGTCGCGCAGACCGTCATCGACGAGATTTCCCAGCTCAACAGTGGTGCGGACCCGCTCGGCAGCTTCGGTCTGGTGGTCGGGGCCACCATCGGTGACACCGGTCATGACCTCTCCACCGTGGGGGGTCCGCTGCTCGCTCCGGGGCTCGGCGCGCAGGGCGCGGGCGCCGCCGATCTGCGTACCGTCTTCGGCTCCAGCCTCGCCGCGGTGCTCCCGTCGTACTCCCGCGAGGTCCTGTCGGCGGGACCGGATGTCGACGCCCTGCGGGCCGCCGCGGACCGGGTGCTGGGTGAGTGCCGGGCCGTTCTGGCTGCCCGGTGACTGACTGACGGCTCGGTCACTTTGCGGTGATCATCGCGCGCCCACGTTGCCGAAAGCTCCGTTGACCGCTAGTTTTCCCCGCGCTGGGAACCATGGACCCCTTGGTTCACAGCGACACCACGTTTCACAGATGCGGCGGTGCGCCCCGCCCGCCGCGATAGGGACCTGAGGAGAACTGGTGCCGCTCCCGTCACTGACCCCCGAACAGCGCGCTGCCGCGCTCGAGAAGGCCGCGGAGATCCGCAAGGCCCGTGCCGAGCTGAAGGAGCAGCTCAAGCAGGGCAAGACCACCCTTGGTGCCGTCCTCGAGCGCGCCGAGAGCGACGACGTCGTGGGCAAGCTCAAGGTTTCGGCCGTCCTGCAGGCGATGCCGGGCATCGGCAAGATCCGGGCTACCCAGATCATGGAGAAGCTCAAGATCGCCGACAGCCGTCGTCTGCGCGGCCTCGGCGAGCAGCAGCGCAAGGCACTGCTTGGAGAGTTCGCCGCCAACTGAACCTGGCAGCGTGTAGAAACAAGCAGTGAGCACGGATGACGAGGCGCGCCCGGCGGCTCGGCTCACTGTCCTGGCTGGACCTTCGGGTTCCGGCAGGGAGAGTGTCGTCGAGCTCGTCCGGGCGCGTTTCCCGTCCGTGTGGATCCCGGTGCCGGCAACGACCAGGCCGCGCCGGGAGCCGGAGACCGATGGCGAGCAGCGGGTGTTCCTCGCCCCGGCCGAGTTCGAGCGCCGGGTGGCCGCGGGCGAGCTGCTGGAGTGGTCCCGGATCGGCGCGTACCGCCGGGGGACCCTGCATCCGCCGCTGCGCGCCCGGCTCGACGCCGGGCAGCAGGTCCTGCTTCCGCTCGACCTGACCGGTGCCCGGCTGGTGCGGGCCCGGGTGCCCGACGCGCGGCTGGTGCTGCTGCTCCCGCCCGGACGCCGCCTCGACGCCGTCGTGACGGCCGCCTTCGCGGACACCCTCACGCACGACCTCACCGATCGGGTGGTGGACGAGCTGGTAGGCTTACTCGGTTCAACTTATCCGGATCCGGCCTGGTCGCGTGTGCGTGGCTGACGGCCGGCCGCCGTCGGGACTCAGCACCGCGTCCGCGCGGCTCGAAAGACGCAGAGGTTAATTCGTGGGATCCATCGCCAACCCCGAAGGCATCACCAACCCGCCGATCGACGAGCTCCTCGAGAAGACGACGTCGAAGTACGCGCTGGTCATCTTCGCCGCGAAGCGCGCGCGCCAGGTCAACGCCTACTACAGCCAGCTCGGTGAGGGCCTGCTGGAGTACGTCGGCCCGCTCGTCGAGACCACCCCGCAGGAGAAGCCCCTCTCCATCGCCATGCGCGAGATCAACGGCGGTCTGCTCACCGCCGAGCCGACCGACCAGCCGTAGGTCCGTCCCCGTCGATGTCCGCCTCGATCGTCCTCGGGGTCGGCGGCGGCATCGCCGCCTACAAGGCGTGTGAGCTGCTGCGACTCTTCACCGAGTCCGGCCACCGGGTCCGTGTCGTGCCGACCGCGTCGGCGCTGCGGTTCGTCGGCGCGCCGACCTGGGCGGCGCTCTCCGGCCAGCCGGTCGCCGACGACGTCTGGTCCGACGTGCACGAGGTGCCGCACGTCCGCCTCGGCAAGCAGGCCGACCTGGTGGTGGTCGCGCCGACCACGACCGACCTGCTCGCCAAGGCCGCCCACGGGCTCGCCGACGACCTGCTGACCAACACGTTGCTGACCGCCCGCTGCCCGGTGCTGCTGGCCCCGGCCATGCACACCGAGATGTGGGAACACCCGGCCACCGTCGCCAACGTCGCCACGCTGCGTTCCCGGGGCGTCCGGGTGATCGAGCCCGCCGTCGGGCGGCTCACCGGCGCCGACACCGGCAAGGGCCGGCTGCCCGACCCGGCGGAGATCTTCGCGGTCGCCCGCCAGGTCCTCGCCCGGGGCGTCGCCGCCCCGGCCGACCTGACCGGTCGCCGGCTGGTGGTCACCGCCGGTGGCACCCGCGAGCCGCTGGACCCGGTCCGCTTCCTCGGCAACCGTTCCTCCGGCAAGCAGGGGTACGCCTTCGCGCGAGCGGCGGTCGCCCGGGGCGCCCGGGTCACGCTGATCGCGGCCAACGTCTCGCTCGCCGACCCCGCCGGTGTCGACCTGGTCCGGGTCGGCACGACCGCCGAGTTGCGCGAGGCGACCCTGACGGCCGCCGCCGAGGCCGACGCGGTCGTGATGGCGGCGGCTCCGGCCGATTTCCGACCGGCGACGTACGCGCCTGGCAAAATCAAGAAGTCGGACGACGGTGTCGCTCCCACCATCGAGCTCGTCACGAACCCGGACATCGCGGCGGAGCTCGGCCAGCGCAAGCGGCCGGAGCAGGTGCTGGTGGTGTTCGCCGCCGAAACCGGCGACGCGGAGGCCAACGGCCGGGCGAAGCTGGCCCGGAAGCGGGCCGACCTCATCGTGATCAACGAGGTCGGTCCGGACCGGGTCTTCGGTGCCGACACCAACACGGTGACGGTCATCGGCGCGGACGGCTCGGTGAGCCGACTGCCGGAGCAGGCCAAGGAGGCGGTGGCCGACACCGTGTGGGACCTCGTCGTGGCGCGGCTGGCCAACCGCTCCTGACGGGTGGAACAGAGCGCGACCGATCCCGACACCGGCCGCAGCGGTGATTAGACTGCCGCGGAACGACCTCACACGCTTAGGAGTGCCGTGACACGCCGCCTCTTCACGTCCGAATCGGTCACGGAAGGCCACCCGGACAAGATCGCCGACCAGATCAGCGACGGCATCCTGGACGCCCTGCTCGCCGAGGACCCGCACAGCCGGGTCGCGGTCGAGACCATGATCACCACCGGCCAGGTGCACATCGCCGGCGAGGTCACCACCAAGGCGTACGCCGACATCCCGACGATCGTCCGCCGGACCATCCTCGACATCGGCTACGACTCGTCGAAGAAGGGTTTCGACGGGGCCTCCTGCGGGGTCAGCGTCTCGATCGGCGCGCAGTCCGAGGACATCGCGCAGGGCGTCGACAACGCCTTCGAGCTGCGGACCGGCGCCTCGGAGAGCGCGTTGGACGCGCAGGGCGCCGGCGACCAGGGCATGATGTTCGGCTTCGCCTGCTCCGAGACGCCGGAGCTGATGCCGCTGCCGATCGCCCTGGCCCACCGGCTGGCGCGTCGGCTCGCCGCGGTCCGCAAGGACGGCACCATCCCGTACCTGCGGCCGGACGGCAAGACCCAGGTCACCATCGAGTACGAGGGGCTGCGCCCGGTCCGGCTGAACACCGTCGTGGTGTCCAGCCAGCACGCCGCGGACATCTCGCTGGAGTCGCTGCTGACCCCCGACGTGCGTGACTCCGTGATCGCCCCCGAGCTGGAGAGCCTCGGTCTGGACACCGACGGTTACCGGCTGCTGGTGAACCCGACCGGCCGGTTCGAGATCGGCGGTCCGATGGGTGACGCCGGCCTGACCGGCCGCAAGATCATCGTCGACACCTACGGTGGGTACGCCCGGCACGGCGGCGGCGCGTTCTCCGGCAAGGACCCGTCCAAGGTGGACCGCTCGGCCGCGTACGCGATGCGGTGGGTGGCCAAGAACGTGGTCGCCGCCGGCCTCGCCGAGCGGTGCGAGGCGCAGGTCGCCTACGCCATCGGCAAGGCGCACCCGGTGAGCCTCTTCATCGAGACGTTCGGCACCGAGACCGTGCCGGTCGCCTCGATCGAGAGCGCCGTCTCCGAGGTGTTCGACCTGCGCCCGGCCGCGATCATCCGGGACCTCAACCTGCTCCGCCCGATCTACCAGCAGACCGCCGCGTACGGCCACTTCGGCCGGGAGCTGCCGGACCTGACCTGGGAGAGCACCGACCGGGCCGCCGACCTCAAGTCGGCCGCGGGAGCCTGACCGCCACCAGGCGTAGCGACCGGCGACCCGCGCAGGGGTCGCCGGTCGCGCGCGTCTGCGTGGACGTGCCGCTGGCGCACCTGGACCGCCCGTTCGACTACCTCGTGCCGGCCGAGCTGGACGACCAGGCGGTGCCCGGCACCCGGGTGAAGGTGCGCTTCGCGGGGCAACTCGTCGACGGCTGGCTGCTGGAGCGCGCCGACGACTCCGGGCACACCGGCCGGCTCGCCTACCTGGAGAAGGTCGTCTCGCCCGAGCCGGTGCTGACGCCCGAGGTCGCCCGCCTGGCCCGCGCCGTCGCCGACCGGTACGCGGGCAACCTCGCCGACGTCCTGCGGCTCGCCGTGCCACCCCGGCACGCCCGGGTCGAGAAGGAGCCCGCCGCCGACCCCGAATCCGGCGATGCCGCCGTGCCGGGCGGGCTGGCCGGGTCCGGCGATGCCGTGTCGGCGCAGCCCGCCGAGTCCGTCGACCCGAGGGGGTGGCGGGACTATCCGGCCGGTCCGGCGTTGCTGCGGGCGCTCACCGACGGCCGGCCGGCCCGGGCGGTCTGGTCGGCGCTGCCGGGCGAGGACTGGGCCGCCCGCTACGCCGACGCGGTCGCCGCCACCGTGGCCGGGGGGCGCGGCGCGGTGGTGGTGGTGCCCGACGCGCGTGACCTCGACCGGCTCGACGCGGCGCTGACCGACGTGCTGGGTCCGGGGCGGCACGTCATCCTCTCCGCCGCCCTCGGGCCGGCCCGGCGCTACCGGGCGTTCCTCGCCGCCCGTCGCGGGCAGGTGCCGGTGGTCATCGGCACCCGGGCGGCGATGTTCGCCCCGGTGCGCCGGCTCGGTCTCGTTGCCGTCTGGGACGACGGGGACGACCTGCACTCCGAACCCCGCGCGCCCTACCCGCACGCCCGGGACGTGTTGCTCACCCGGGCGCGGCTCACCGAGGCCGCCGCGCTGGTGGGCGGGTACGCGCGCACGGCCGAGGCGCAGTTGCTGCTGGAGACCGGCTGGGCCCGCGAGGTGGTCGCCGACCGGGCCACGGTCCGGGCGCGGATCCCGGCCATCGCGCCGACCGGCGACGATCCGCAGCTGGCCCGGGATCCCGGCGCGGCCACCGCCCGGCTGCCCAGCCTGGCCTGGACGGCTGCCCGCGACGCGCTCCGGGCGGGCCTGCCGGTGCTGGTGCAGGTGCCCCGCCGCGGCTACCTGCCCTCGGTCTCCTGCGCCGACTGCCGCACCCCGGCCCGCTGCGCGCACTGCGCCGGTCCGCTCGCCCTGCCGTCGGCCGGGGGCACCCCCGTCTGCCGGTGGTGCGCCCGGGTCGCCGCCGCGTACGCCTGTCCGCAGTGCGGCGGGCGGCGGCTGCGGGCGGCGGTAACCGGCGCCCGGCGTACCGCCGAGGAGTTGGGCCGGGCGTTCCCGGACGTGCCGGTGCGGACGTCGGGACGCGAGGAGGTGCTGACCGACGTGCCGGGGACGGCGGCCCTGGTCGTCGCCACGCCCGGCGCCGAACCGGTCGCGGCGGGCGGCTACGGCGCGGTGCTGCTGCTCGACTCGTGGGCCCTGCTGACCCGGGCCGACCTGCGGGCCGGCGAGGAGGCGCTGCGCCGCTGGCTGGCCGCCGCGGCCCTGGCCCGGCCGGCGCCGGCCGGCCGGGTGGTGGTGGTCGCCGACGGCGCGCTCGCCCCGGTGCAGGCGCTGCTGCGCTGGGACGCCGCCTGGTTCGCCGGCCGGGAGTTGGCCGAGCGCCGCGAGCTGGGTTTCCCGCCGGCGGTACGGATGGCGAGCGTCACCGGCCCGGCCGAGGCGGTGGCCGACCTGCTCGCCGCCGCCCGGCTGCCCGACGACGCCGAGGTGCTCGGGCCGGTGCCGGCCGACGA
The DNA here is from genome assembly GCF_049315225.1 of Micromonospora sp. WMMD729. Taxonomy (NCBI): domain Bacteria; kingdom Bacillati; phylum Actinomycetota; class Actinomycetes; order Micromonosporales; family Micromonosporaceae; genus Micromonospora; species Micromonospora sp. WMMD729. The sequence continues at coordinate 2,285,523 of NZ_CP186059.1, forward strand.
GGGGCGCGAGCGGATGCTGCTGCGGGTGCCCCGGGCGCGGGCCGCCGCGCTCGCCGAGGCGCTGCACTCGGCAGCCGGACTGCGCGCCGCCCGCAAGGCCGCCGACCCGGTTCGTCTCCAGGTCGATCCGCTGAGCCTGTTCTGACCGTTTTTCCGCGGCTGGCCGGCGGCCGACGCCGACCCGGCGACCGCTGCCCGCACACCGCGTCCGGCAAAGCGCTGGCGGCGAGGTGGTAGCATCGCCCGTCATGCTCGGGTGTACGACGGCCCAGGAACGCGTCGGTCGGACGCGATGTCGATGATGTCAGGAAGCCGGTTATCAGGGGTGGACCAGTCGTGACCGTTCGACAATCTATCGTCTTCAACGGCGACCTCGGCAGCGGCAAGAGCACCGTGTCGGTGGAGATCGCCAAGCGGCTCGGCATGCGCCGGGTCAGCGTGGGTGACCTCTATCGGGAGATGGCGCAGCAGCGGCAGATGACCGCCTTGCAGCTCAACCTGCACGCCGAGCTGGACCAGGCCGTCGACGGGTACGTCGACCAGCTCCAGCGGGACATCGCCGCCTCCGGCGAGCACCTGATCATGGATTCGCGGCTGGCCTGGCACTTCTTCACCGACGCGCTCAAGGTGCACATGATCACCGAACCGGGTGAGGCGGCCCGCCGGGTGCTGGCCCGCCCGTCCGGCCCGGCGGAGAGCTACACCTCGCACGACGAGGCCAAGGCCAAGCTCCGCGAGCGCAGCGCCAGCGAGCGCAACCGGTTCATCCTCCGCTACGGGGTGGACAAGGCGCGGCTGCGCAACTACGACCTGATCTGCGACACCACCCGGGCCTCCGCGGCCGAGGTGGTCGAGCACATCATCGCCGCGTACGAGGGCACGCTCGGCGCCGACGTGCTGCGCGACGGCCCGCCGCTGCTGCTGCTGGACCCGGCCCGGGTCTACCCGACCGAGGACATCGCCACCCTGCGCGGGCTCTGGGACAGCGAGTTCGTCGGTGACGTGGCCGAGGCCGGCGACGAGTCGTTGGAGCCGCTGAAGATCGGCTTCACCGGCGAGTACTTCTTCGTGGTCGACGGGCACCGTCGGCTCAGCGCCGCCCTGCAGAACGGGTTCACCCTGGTCCCGGCCCAGCTGGTCGCCGAGGTCGACGAGCCGGTGGTGGGCGGGATGAGCGCCGTGGACTACTTCGCGGCGCAGGTGCGGCCCGGCCTGGTCTACGACTGGGAGGCCGCCCACAAGATCCAGTTGCCGCTGCCGGAGCCGGCGCTGCTCCGCGGCGACGCCGTACTCGCCGCCGACACGGGCGTCGGCGCGTAAGGGCGGCGCCCCGCGCGACGCCGGGCCGGCACGCGGGATGCGCGCCGGCCCGACTGTCGGGTTGGACGATGGTCGAGCGGAGGCGTCAGCCCAGGACGACGCCGGAGGCGCCCACGCCGGCCATGCCGGAGAAGATGTCCTCGTAGTAGAACCGCCAGGCGCACACCCGCCCGGTCGGAACGTAACCCGTGCATGCCGTCGAGGTATTGGTGTCGTCGATGGCGGTGTTGGTGCCGGTCGCCCAGACCTGGAGGGTGTTCGCCGGGTTCACGATCTCCACGGGGCCGCCGCTGTCACCCTGGCCGACGGCGTTGGTGCGGGTGGTGTTCTCGGCCTGCACCTGGCCGCAGACCGTGCCGAAGTTGCGCACGTTGATGCACAGGTTGCGGGCCTTGACCTGGATCGAGCACCGGGTGCCGGAGTACGCGCCGGAGCTGCACACCCAGTTGCCGACCTGGCTGGCCTGCGCGCCGATCACCTGGTTGCTGAACTCGCTGACCACCGCGCCGTTCGCGTCGGTGCTGTTGTTGAAGACCCGGCCGCCGCCGCTCGCCGCGATGAGCAGGGTGTCGCTGCTGACGTTGCGGCTGGTGACGGTGCCGATGGTCTGCCCGGTCGGGTCGGCCGCGACGACGTTGAGGTTGGCGCAGTGCGCGGCGGAGAGCACCCGCGACACCCCACCCGCCCAGACGCCGAAGCCGGTCGAGCAACCGCCACCGGTGGAGGTGTTACGCCACGCGGCGCCACCCCACCAGGGCGGCGAGTCGTCCCACCGGGTGGCGGGAGCGGCGGCGACGCCGGTCTGGACGGTCACCGGCACGCCGGCGAGGGCCGCCGCGCCGAGCAGTCCGCTCTGCGTACCCACGAGCAGGCCGGCGCCGTCGGCGCGCGGCCCCACCGTCGTGATCTTGTCACCGGCCGAGGCGCGCAGCTTGTCGGCCGCGGCCATCAGCTCCCGCTGCGAGTACGCGGCGGGCAGCACCGTCGTCGCGACGGTGGCCCGGGCGTTCGCCACCAGGCGGGCCGGCGGCTCGCCCTTCCAGTAGACCTGGAGGTGCCGGGTGGTGGGATCGGCGACGATCCCGGCGAAGCCGGAGTTCGCGCTGCGCTGCGCGGCGTTGGTGATCTGGGCTGCGGCGTTGTTCATCCGCTCCTGCAGCTTCAGCAGCTCGGCCCAGGAGGCGAAGCCACCGGGCACCGCGGTGCTGTCGATGAACGATCCGGTGGTGGTGGCCTTGCCCTTCGGCGCGGCGGTGGCCGACGTGGCGGTCACGCCCGTGACGAGCAGCGTGAGGCCGCAGGCGACCACGGCGATGCGGCGCAGCATCGACGCGGACCGTCGGGCGGTCGGGTGTGGACGGATCATCTGTACCCCTTCCCCAGGGTTCGTGGCGCGGGCCGGGCCCGCACCAGGACGGTGGCACGGGTCGTCCGTTCGGGGCGGCGATCCTGGACGGGATTGGACACGGTCGGACACCGCCGGACGGGCAAAGGTCCGATGTGAAGTGTCAGACATCGGCGATCTCCTATCTGACTGCCGGTGATCGCGTCTAGCCTGCCCGTGTCGGCACTCGGGGCGGCCCGGGTGACCGGGAGGGGGTGGGGGCCGCATGTCCGACCAGTGGGTTGCTCCCGGGGTTCGTCCCGGACCGCAGGAGTCGCCCGGGGCGTCCGACGTGGCACGGCGCGCCGCCGCCGCGCAGACCCTGCCGGACCTGGCCGCTCTGCTGCGCCAACTGCGCCGCCGCGAAGCGCGGCAACAGGGCGAGACCCGGCTGACGTACCGGCAGTTGGCGGCGAAGACGGGCTGGTCACGCGGCATCATCGGGGAGTACTTCGCCGGGAACGTGCTGCCCCCGCCGGAGCGGTTCGACGCGCTGATCCGGTTGCTCGGGGCGGGCCCCGGCGAGCAGGGTGTGCTGGCCACCGCGCGGGACCGGATCGAGGAGCGACGCCGACGCCCCACCGGTGACCACGTGACCGACGTACGGGCAGGCGCCGGGGCGGCGCGCTCCCGGGGCGGCGGCACCCGGGCCGCCGCGACGACGAACCGTCTCCCCGTACCCCGCCAACTGCCCCCGGCGCTACCCGGATTCGTCGGACGTGCCGCCCAGCTCGCCCAGCTCGACGCCGCCTGTGCCGACCCGGACCCCGCCGACGACGGCGGCATGGCGCCCGCCCGGGTGGTGACGTTGTCCGGTACGGCCGGGGTCGGCAAGACCACCCTGGCGGTGCACTGGGCGCACCGGGTCGCCGACCGCTTCCCGGACGGTCAGCTCTACGTCGACCTGCGCGGATTCGACGCCACCGGAACGGTGGTGACGGCTGCCGAGGCGATCCGGGGCTTCCTCGAGGCCCTCGAGGTGCCGCCCGAACGGATCCCCACCCACCTGAACGCACAGGTGGGCCTGTACCGCAGCCTGCTCGCCGGCCGTCGGATGCTGGTGCTGCTGGACAACGCCCGCGACGCCGAGCAGGTCCGGCCGCTGCTGGCCGGCAGCCCGACCTGCCTGGTCCTGGTCACCAGCCGCAACCGCCTGGCCGGGCTGATCGCCGCCGAGGGCGCCCGTCCGCTGGGCGTGGAACTGCTCAGTGCCGCCGAGGCGTGGCAACTGCTCGCCCGCCGACTCGGCGCGGACCGGCTGGCCCTCGAACCACGGGCCGTGGACGAGATCATCGAGCGGTGCGCGCGGTTGCCGCTGGCGCTGGCGGTGCTCGCCGCCCGGGGCGCGGCGAATCCCGGGTTTCCGCTGGCCAGCCTCGCCGCCGAGCTGCGCAGGGCACCCCGTCCGCTGGAACCGTTCGACGCCGGTGACGCCGGCACCGACGTCCAGGCCGTCTTCTCCTGGTCGTACCAGAGCCTCACGCCCCCGGCCGCCCGGCTGTTCCGGCTGTTCGGCTGCCACCCGGGCCCGGACATCGGGGTGCCGGCGGCGGCCAGCCTGGCCGCAGTGCCCCGGGAGCAGGCCCCCCGACTGCTGGCGGAGCTGGCCCACGCGCACCTCGTCACCGAGCACGCCCCCGGGCGGTTCGGCGCGCACGACCTGCTCCGGGCGTACGCCGCCCAGCAGGCCGAACGGTTCGAGCCGGCCGGCGCCCGGCGGGCCGCGATCCGGCGCGGCCTGGACCACTACCTGCACACCGCCCACGCGGCCGCGCTGCTGCTGCAACCGGGCCGGGATCCGGTCACCCTGGCCCCGGCCCCGCCCGGTGTGCTGCCCGAGGAGATCACCGACCACGCGCAGGCGCTCGCCTGGTTCACCACCGAGTACCCGGTGCTGCTGGCGGCGGTCGCGCACGCGAAGCACGTCGGGTTCGACGGCCACGCCTGGCAGCTGGCGTGGACGCTTGTGGACTTCCTGCAACGCCGGGGGCGCTGGCCGGATCTCGCCGTCGCCCAGCGGACCGCCCTGGCCGGAGCCCGTCGGGCGGGTGACCGACTCGGGCAGGCGAACGCCCACCGGGACCTCGCCCGGGTGCTCTCCCGGCTGGGCCGGGTGGAGGAGGCGGCGACCAACTACCGGGAGTCGTTGGCCATCTTCGGGGCGCTGGGTGACCACACCGGGCAGGCGCGTACCCACCGGGCGTTCGGGGCGATGCTCGACGGCCTCGGCCGGCACGCCGAGGCCCTGGAGCACGGGCAGCGGGCGCTGGAGCTGTACCGGGACGCGGGCCACCTCGCCGGCGAGGCGAGCGCCCGCAACGCGGTGGGCTGGGCACACGCCCAGCTCGGCCAGTACGCCGCGGCGCTCACCCACTGCGGGCAGGCGCTGACGTTGCTGCGCCGCACCGGTGACCGGCACGGCGAGGCGAACACCTGGGACAGTCTCGGCTTCATCCACGCCCGCCTGGGCGACCATGCCGAGGCGATCCGCTGTTACGGGCGGGCGCTGCGGCTCTACCGGCGGATCAGCGACCGTTACGACGAGGCGGACACCCTGTCCCGGCTCGGCGAGAGCCGGCAGGCGGCGGGGGACACCGTCGGCGCGGTGCGCACCTGGCAGCGTGCGGTGCGCATCCTCGACGACCTCGGCCATCCCGACGCCGAGCGGGTCCGCGCCCTGCTGGCCAGGGCGGCGACCGCCCGGGGCTGACGGGTGCCCGGCAGGGGCTGCCGTCCGGCGGCGGCACCGGGATGATGGAGCCTTCGACGCATCGACGGGGAGGCCGGCCATGGAGGCTGCCGAGGCGCTCACACTGCTCATGTCGCCGCAGGGACGCGTCGACCCGTACCCGACGTACGAGCGGCTGCGCGCCCACGGTCCGGTGGTCGAGGCGTTGCCCGGCCTGTACGTGGTGACCGGCTACCCGGAGGTCGACGAGCTGCTGCGCGACCCCCGCCTCGGGGTGCTCGACGACGCGCTGCGGGACCAGGTGTGGCCGAACTGGCGGCAGAGCCCGGCGATGAAGTCGATCGCCCGGTCCATGCTGCGGACCAACCCGCCCGACCACAGCCGGATGCGTCGGCTCGCCGCCGGGGCGTTCAGCCCGCGCCGGATCGCCGGGATGCGTGACGTGGTGCGGGCACAGGCCGAGGAGTTGCTCGACGCGATGATCGAGCGCGCCCAGGACGGCCGGCCGGTCGACGTGCTGGCCGACTTCGCGTACCCGCTCCCGGTCGGGGTGATCTGCGCGCTGCTGGGCGTGCCGGCGCAGGACCGGCCGCTGTTCCGGCGCTGGGCCGGCGACCTGACCGGCGTGCTGGAGCCGGAGATCACCACCGAGGAACTGGCCGTCGCCGACGCGGGCGCCGCCGAACTGCGCGACTACTTCGTCGAGCTGATCGTCGCCCGGCGCCGGGAACCGGCCGACGACCTGACCACCGCGCTGGTCCAGGTCCACGACGCCGACGGCGAGCGGCTCACCGGCGACGAACTGCTGGCCAACCTGGTGGTGCTGCTGGTGGCCGGCTTCGAGACCACCACCAATCTGCTCGGCAACGGCCTCGTCGTGCTGCTGCGCCACCCCGAGCAGGCCGACGCGCTGCGCGCCGATCCCGGGCTCGTCCCGGCGTACGTCGAGGAGCTGTTGCGCTACGACTCCCCGGTGCAGCTGACCACCCGGACCAGCACGGCGTCGGTGCGCTGCGGCGGGCTCGACCTGCCGGCCGGCAGCACGGCGCTGCTGCTGCTCGGCGCCGCCAACCGCGACCCCCGCCGCTTCACCGACCCGGAGCGTTTCGACCCCACCCGTGAGCAGGCGCACCCGCTGTCCTTCGGTGCCGGTCCGCACTACTGCCTCGGCGCCGGCCTCGCCCGGCCGGAGGCGCAGCTGGCGTTCCCGCTGCTGCTGCGCCGGCTGCCCGAGCTGGCACTGGCCGAGCCGCCCCGGCACCGGACCCGGCTGACCCTGCGCGGCTACGAGAGCCTGCTGGTGACGCTGGGCACACCGGCGGCGGCCGATCGAGGTACGCCGGCCGGCTCCCTCCCGAGCACTCCGTAGACTGGTACGGCACCGCCCGCCCTACGAAGGAGCCGTCCCGCGTGACCGTCCAGCCCATCCGTCTGTTTGGGGATCCGGTGCTGCGCACGCCGGCCGATCCGGTGGTCGACTTCGATGTCGAGCTGCGTAGGCTCATCGCCGACCTCACCGACACCATGCGGGGGCAGAACGGCGCCGGCCTGGCCGCGCCGCAGCTCGGCGTGAGCCTGCGGGTGTTCACCTTCGACGTCGACGACGTGCTCGGGCACCTGGTCAACCCGGTGTTGGAGTTCCCCGACGAGGAGGAGCAGGACGGTCCCGAGGGCTGCCTGTCCATCCCCGGGCTGTACTTCGACACCAAGCGCCGGCAGAACGTCATCGCCAAGGGCTTCAACGGCTACGGCGACCCGTTGCAGATCGTCGGCACGGGGCTGATGGCCCGCTGCGTGCAGCACGAGACCGACCACCTCGACGGGGTGCTCTTCCTCGACCGGCTCGACTCCGCCGGTCGCAAGGAGGCCATGAAGGCGATCCGCCAGGCCGAGTGGTACGACCCGGCCGCCCCGCCGGTGGTCAAGGTCACTCCGCACGCCGGTGGCAGCCCCTTCGGCCTGGGTCGGTGACCGGGATGCGTGTGATCTTCGCCGGTACGCCGGCGGTGGCCGTACCCGCCCTGGCCGCCGTCGCGGCCTCCCGGCACGAGCTGGTCGCCGTGGTCACCCGACCCGACGCGCCCGCCGGACGAGGGCGTGGCCTGTCCCGCTCGCCGGTCGGCGCGTGGGCCGACGAGCACGGCGTGGAGGTGCTCACCCCGGCCCGTCCCCGCGAGCCGGAGTTCCTCGACCGACTGCGCGCGCTCGCCCCGGACTGCGTGCCGGTGGTGGCGTACGGCGCGCTGGTGCCGCCGTCCGCGCTGGAGATCCCCCGCCACGGCTGGATCAACCTGCACTTCTCGCTGCTGCCGGCCTGGCGGGGAGCCGCGCCCGTGCAGCACGCGGTGCTGCACGGCGACGAGTTGACCGGCGCCAGCGTCTTCCAACTGGAGCAGGGCCTGGACACCGGGCCCGTCTTCGGCACGCTGACCGACGAGATCCGCCCCGGTGACACCTCCGGCGACCTGCTGGAGCGGCTCGCCGACTCCGGCGCCGGGCTGCTGGTAGCGGTGCTCGACGCCATCGCCGATGGCACCGCCCGCGCCGAGCCGCAGCCCGCCGACGGGGTGTCGCTCGCGCCCAAGCTGACGGTGGAGGACGCCCGGGTGCGCTGGGGTGACCCGGCCTTCGCCGTGGACCGGCGGATCCGCGCCTGCACGCCGGCCCCGGGCCCGTGGACGACCTTTCGGGACGAGCGGGTGAAACTCGGTCCGGTCGCACCGGAGCCCGACGGTCCGGACCTGAAACCGGGGGAGTTGCTGGTGGAGAAGACCCGCGTGTTGGCCGGTACGGCCACCGGGCCGGTGCGCCTGGGCGAGGTCCGCGCCGCCGGCAAGCGGGCCATGGCGGCCACCGACTGGGCGCGCGGCGTCCGGGTGAGCGCCGGCGAGGCCTTCGCGTGACGGCCCCGGAGGGAACCCGTCCGTTCCGGGGCGGACCGTCGGCCGGCCGTGGTGGCGATCGTCGGCCGGCGCGGCCTCCGCTGGACCGGCCGCGCCGGGCGGCGTACGAGGCGGTGGCCGCCGTGCACCGCGACGACGCGTTCGCCAACCTGGTGCTGCCCACCATCCTGCGCGAGGAGGGGTTGTACGGCCGCGACGCCGCCTTCGCCACCGAGCTGACCTACGGCACGCTGCGGCACGTCGGTACGCTGGACGCGATCCTCAGCGACGCGGCCGGCCGCGACGTGGCCCGGATCGACCCGCCGGCCCGCGACGCGTTGCGGATCGGGGCGTACCAGCTCCTGCACACCCGGGTGCCCCCGCACGCGGCCGTGTCGTCGACCGTGGACCTGGTCCGCTCCGTCGCGCCGGGCGCCGCCGGGTTCGCCAACGCGGTGCTGCGCGAGGTGTCGACCCGGGACATCGACGCGTGGGTGGCCAAGCTCGCCCCGCCCATGGAGACCGACCCGGTCGGGCACCTGGCGCTGGCGTACAGCCACCCGCAGTGGATCGTGCGGGCCTTCTCCGAGGCGCTCGGCGGTGACCTGGGCGAGACGGCCCGCCTGCTGATCGAGGACAACGAGCGTCCCCCGGTGCACCTCTGCGCCCGGCCCGGGTTGATCGACCCGGTCGAGCTGGCCGACTCGGTCGGCGGGGCGCCCGGCGCCTTCTCCCCGTACGCCGTCTATCTGCCGGGCGGCGCGCCCGGCGACGTGCCGGCGGTGGCGGACGGCCGCGCCCACGTCCAGGACGAGGGCTCCCAGTTGGTGGCCGCCGCGCTCGCGGACGCCCCGCTGGACGGCCCGGACGGGCGCTGGCTGGACCTCTGCGCCGGCCCCGGCGGCAAGGCGGGGCTGCTCGGCGCGCTGGCCGCGCAGCGCGGTGCCCGGCTGACCGCCGTGGAGGTGGCCGAGCACCGGGCCCGGCTGGTGTCCCAGGCGACCCGGGGTCTGCCGGTCACCGTGCTGGCCACCGACGGCCGGGAGGTCGGCGCGGACCCGAAGCTGCCGGAGGGGCACTTCGACCGGGTGCTGGTGGACGCCCCGTGCACCGGGCTGGGCTCGCTGCGTCGCCGGCCCGAGTCGCGCTGGCGGCGGCAGCCGTCGGACCTGCCGCCGCTGACCCGGCTGCAACGCGAGTTGCTGGGCGCCGCGCTGCGGGCGGTCCGGCCGGGCGGATTGGTCGCCTACGTGACCTGCTCGCCGCACACCGTCGAGACGCACGTGACGGTCACCGAGGCGGCCCGCCGCAGCGGTGTGGCGGTGGACTTCGTCGACGCCCGACCGTTGCTGCCGGCCGGCATGCCCGGCCTGGGTGACGGCCCGACCGTGCAGCTCTGGCCGCACCGGCACGGCACCGACGCGATGTTCCTGGCCGTCCTGCGCAAGGGCTGATCGAACGCCGTGCTCCGGCCGCTCGGAACGTCGGGCGGCCGGAGCGGCGAGGGATCAGGTGACCGGGAGGCCCTTGGTGCCGGCGTTGCGCATCGAACGGGTCAGGTTCCGGTCACTGATCCACAGGAAGCACTGCACGCCCCGGTTGCCGTTCTTCCACTCCTGCTCGTACGGCTGGTAGTAGATCGTCCCGGCCCGGAAGTCGAGCTTGGAGTCGTCCGGCACCTTTGCGTACTTGGCGGTGACCGACTGGCACGCCCGGTGGGTGCGTTTGGTGGTGCGGTTGAACTCCGCGTAGCTGATGTCCGGTGCCTGCCAGATGCCGACGAACTCGGCGTGGTGCTTCGCCGTGCAGGAGACCGGCACCATCGCCTCGATGTCGTCCTTGACCAGCTTCGGGTTGAAGCAGCGGTAGGCCAGCGGCGCGGCCCCGGCCAGCGCGCCCCGCAGGCTGCCGGTGCGCAGGTCGACGGCGGTGTCGTCGATGCTGGCGATCTCGGTGACGTCGCACCGGTACCAGCGGGCGCCGCCGGCCCAGGCGGGCGCCGACGGCAGCACGACGGTCAGTCCGAGACGGCCGGAGCGCCAGTCGCCGCCGACCGCCTTGGTGACCTCCTTCTCGCAGCCGGCCTGCGCGGCCCGCATGCCCTCCGACCCGGGCGGCGGGGTGGTGCCGCGCTGGGCGCCGGGACCGGTGAGCGTGCCGACATGGATGGTCTCCACCCGGTGCGCCTCGCTGCACTCCATCGGGTTGTAGCCGCTGAGGAAGCCGACCTGCTGGGAGGAGTGGTGGCAGACACCCGCGGCGGGGACGAACTGCTCAGCGGCCACGGGCGCGGGCCAGTCGTCGGTGAGGTTCCGGTCCACGCCGGCGGGCGCGCCACAGCCGGTGAGGGCCAGCGCCACCGCCGCGCCCCCGGCAACCGCCGTCAACCACCGTCGCATCATCGACCTCCCGCCGCCGGTGACCTCCGGTCGACCTCCAGCCGGCCGGTAGCGCCACGGCGCAGCAGCATACGGCACCGTCACTCAGATCGCGGGTAGTCCCTCGGGGCCGGCGCCGCGCATCGAACGGGTGAGTTTGCGGTCGTCGCTCCACAGGAAACAGCGCACCCCACGGTCACCCTCCTCCCACTCCCGTTGCGACGGTGGGTAGTAGATGGATCCGGCCCGGTACGGCAGCTCGCTGTTGTTGGGCACGGCCACGTACGCGGCGATCAGCGCCATGCAGCGGCGGTGCGCCAGCTCGCCCGCGCGGGTGAAGGCCGCCCAGCTCATGTCCTTCTCCTCGTAGACGCCGACGAACTCGGCGCGGTGCGGCTCGGTGCAGAGCACCGGGGCCATGTAGTTGAGGTTGTCGCCGATCAGCTTGGGATCGAAGCAGCGGTGGGTCAGCGGGCTGTCCCCGATCAACGCGCCACGCAGGCTGCCGACCCGGTTCACCGGGCGGGTGTTGTCGATGCTGTCGGTCTCGCTGAGGTCGCAGCGGAACCAGCGCGCACCCCCGGTCCAGGCCGGGGCCGAGGGCAGCGAGAGGGTCAGGGTGAGCCGGGCCGTGTGCCAGTCGCCGCCGAGCACGTCCCGGGCCCGCTGGTCGCACTCGGCGCGCGCCGTGCGCAGCGCGGTCGAACCCGGACCCGGTCGGGCGCCGGCCAGCGCGGCCGGCCCGGTGAACGTGCCGACGTGGATCGCCTCGGCGAGGTGGCTGCGGGCGCAGTCCACGGTCTCGTAGGTGCTGGCCTGCACGACCGAGGTGATCCGGGGCAGGCAGGTGTCGGTGGCCGGGGTGAACGGCCGGGGCACCCGCAGCGCCGGCCAGTCGTCGGTGAGATCACCGTCCGCGCCTCGTGCCGGCGCGCAGCCGGACAGCAGCATCGTCGTGACGCCGACCAGCGCCAGCGCTGCAAGCCACCGTCGCATCGTCCGCCCTCCCGGAAGCTGGCGACCGGTCGCCGCGCCCCACGGCGCGACCCCGGCGGGCGTGCAGCCTACGGCACCATCCCGCTTGGAGTGTCGTCGCGTTTGGGTCGATCGGCCAGCCACTGATGTCTGTTCGTCCGGATTCGAGGGTCCGGACCGGCTCATTCTGCACTACTGGTCACTGCTGGATCACAGCGTGTCGGAGTTGGTGCCGTGCTGCGGGCGGCGGGTGACCGCGTTCGTACACTGGCCCCGTGACCGTACCGCCGCCAATCGTCGCGCCGAGCATCCTGGCCGCCGATTTCGCTCGCCTCGCCGAAGAGGTCCGTGCCGTCGAGGACGCCGCGGACTGGTTGCACGTGGACGTGATGGACAACCATTTCGTGCCCAACCTGACCATCGGGCTGCCCGTGGTGCAGAGCCTGCGGGCCGCCACCACGATGCCGTTCGACGTGCACCTGATGATCTCCGACCCGCGCCGGTGGGCCCCCGGGTACGCCGACGCCGGGGCGTACAACGTCACCTTCCACGCCGAGGCGGCCGACGATCCGGTGGCCCTGGCCAAGGACCTGCGCTCGGCCGGCGCTAAGGCCGGACTGGCCATCGACCGGGACACCCCGATCGAGCCGTACCTGGACCTGCTGCCCAGCTTCGACACCCTGCTGATCATGACGATCAAGGCGGGCTTCGGCGGGCAGCGGTTCATCCCGCAGCTGTTGGAGAAGGTCCGCACCGCCCGCCGGCACGTGAACGCCGGGCACCTGGAGCTGCGCATCGAGGTGGACGGCGGGATCGCCGCCGACACCATCGAGCAGGCGGCGGCGGCCGGCGCCGACGCGTTCGTGGCCGGCACCGCCGTCTACGGCGCCGCCGATCCGGCGGAGGCGGTACGGCACCTGCGGGCGCTGGCGGAACGCGCGGCGCCCGAGGCCTGACGTGGAGCCCGAGGCCGACCGCAAGGACGTCATCCTCGTCGTCGACGACGACGAGGACATCGCCCGGTTCGTCGACTTCAACCTGCGGTTGCACGGCTTCGAGGTGATCCACGCCAGCGACGGCCAGGAGGCCCTGGAGGTCATCGAGCGCCAGCGACCGGATCTGGCGGTGGTCGACCTCATGATGCCCCGCATCGACGGGCTGGAGCTGACCCGGCGGCTGCGCGCCGACCCGATGACCTCCGCGCTGCCGGTGATCATGCTGACGGCCAAGGGGATGACCGTGGACAAGGTCCACGGGCTCAGCGCGGGCGCGGACGACTACCTGGTGAAACCGTTCGACACCGCCGAGCTGGTGGCCCGGGTCTCCTCGACGCTGCGGCGCAACAAGGAGTTCCGGGAGGTCTCCCCGCTCACCGGGCTGCCCGGCAACAGCCGCATCCGGCGGGAGATCAGCGACCGGGTCCGGCAGGGGGTGGACTACGCGGTCGGCTACATCGACATCGACCGGTTCAAGAGCGTCAACGACCGGTACGGCTTCGTCCGGGGTGACGACTTCATCTCCGCGTTGGCCCGCAGCCTGCACCGGGCCGTGGTGGCGGTGGGCCTGCCGCCGGCCTTCCTCGGCCACGTCGGCGGCGACGACTTCGTGATCGTCTGCGCGCCCGACCAGGTCCGCCCGCTCACCTCCCGCGCGGTGGTCGACTTCGAGAAGTCCGCGGACACGCTCTACGACGCCACCGACCGCGAGCGCGGCTTCGTCGAGCTCAAGGACCGGCGCGGCAACATCCGCCGGGCGGCCCTGGTCACGCTCTCGATCGGCGTCTCGCTCTCCGACGCCGGCAAGCGGTTCACCGACCCGCTCGAGGCGATCGCGGTGGCCTCGGAGATGAAAACGGTCGCCAAGAGCCAACCGGGGTCGTACGTCGCCGTGGACCGGCGGCGCGGTGTCACCTGACGCGTGATCCCGCTGTGAAGTAGCTCGCCTGAATAACGACACGCCGGGTTCGGCGTGTAAGACTGCGAAGTACCCACCACGCGCTGGCGGGACTCGGTGAAATTCCGAACCGGCGGTGATCCACGGTCCAACCGTGGTCAGCCCGCGACCCGGACGGCTCTGCCGCCCGGTGGACCTGGTGCAAATCCGGGGCCGACGGTTGGGGGCGGCTCGTCCGCGCCCAGACAGTCCGGATGGGAGACAGCGCGCGGGACGGACGGGTCCGAGCCGGCCGCTGGCGTCAGCGTGCCGTGCCGCCCTCCCGGGGCGGCTGTGCCGTACCCGGAATCCGCCGCCGCCTGCCCGCGGTCCATACCGCCTCCCTGACCGCCCGCGCGATGAGGCGAGTGAGAGGGCAGGACAGGGCGATGGCCAGCGTCTCCGTCGACGAGGCGATGCGGCGTGCGATCGAGTTGGCGGCGCGCGGGTTGGGCACCACCAGCCCCAACCCGGTGGTCGGGTGCGTACTGCTCGACGCGGACGGCCAGGTCGTGGGCGAGGGCTTCCACGCGTACGCGGGCGGACCGCACGCCGAGATCGTCGCGCTGGCCCAGGCCGGCCGGCGCGCCAAGGGCGGCACCGCGGTCGTCACTCTGGAGCCGTGTGACCACACCGGCCGCACCGGCCCCTGTAGCACCGCGCTGGTCCAGGCCGGCGTGGCCCGGGTCGTCATCGCCGTACCGGACCCGAACCCGGTGGCCTCCGGTGGCGCCGCCACGTTGCGCTCCGCCGGGGTCCAGGTGGACCTGGGGGTACGCGGTGACGAGGCCGAGGCCGGCAACGTGGCCTGGTTGACCTCGATGCGCCGGGGCTGGCCGTACGTGATCTGGAAGTACGCCGCCACCCTCGACGGCCGGTCCGCCGCCGAGGACGGCACCAGCATGTGGATCACCTCCGAGGCGGCCCGGATCGACGTCCACGCGCTGCGCGGCACGGTCGACGCGGTCATCGCCGGGGTGGGCACCGTGCTCGCCGACGATCCGCGGCTGACCGCCCGCAACCTGCGCGACGGCAGCCTGGCCATCCGGCAGCCGCTGCGGGTGGTGGTGGACAGCTCGGGGCGTACCCCGGTGGACGCCCGGGTCCGCGACGGCGCCGCGCGGACGTGGATCGCGACCGCCGCCGAGGTCGGCGCGGGCCCGGACGGCCGGGTCGACCTGCCGGCGCTGCTCGCGGCGCTGCACCAGCGCGGCGTCCGCGCGGTGCTGCTGGAGGGTGGGCCCCGGCTGGCCGGCGCGTTCCTGGCCGCCGGCCTGGTGGACAAGATCGTCGGGTACGTCGCGCCGCGGTTGCTCGGCGCCGGCCCGACCGCGCTGGTCGACGCGGGAGTGACGACCATCGCTGAGGCCATCGATCTGGAGTTCGTCGACGTTACGCAGGTCGGTCCGGATCTCCGGATCACCGCTTTGCCCCGAAAGAGGGAGGGCTGACATGTTCACCGGCATTGTCGAGGAATTGGGCGAGATCGTACGCGTCACGGCCACGGCGGGCGATTCCGCGCTGATCGCCGTGCGTGGCCCGTTGGTCACCTCCGACGCCCGCCACGGTGATTCCATCGCCGTCAACGGTGTCTGCCTGACCGTGGTGGACGCGGCGGACGGCGTCTTCACCGCCGACGTGATGGGCGAGACCCTGCGCCGCTCCGCGCTGGGCGCGCTGCGCCCGGGCGACCCGGTCAACCTGGAACGGGCCGCCGCGCTGGGCAGCCGCCTCGGTGGGCACCTCGTGCAGGGCCACGTCGACGGCGTCGGCGAGCTGATCTCGCGGGAACCGGCCGAGCAGTGGGAGACGGTCCGGTTCCGGCTCCCCGCCGAGCTGTCGCGCTACGTGGTGGAGAAGGGCTCGATCACCATCGACGGCGTGTCGCTGACCGTGGCCGCCGTCGGCGTCGACGAGTTCGCCGTCGGGCTGATCCCGACCACCCTCAAGCTGACCACCCTCGGCGCGAAGGGCGTCGGCGACCCGGTCAACCTCGAGGTCGACGTGGTGGCCAAGTACGTCGAGCGGCTGCTGGGCAGTCGGCCCGCCGAGACCGGCGAGGTGGCCTGATGGGCGCCCTCGGCTGGTTCCTCGACGCCCAGGTGCAGGTGGCCGGCTCGCCGGTGCTGATCCGGGAGATCGTCGGCAACGCGTTCGGTCTGATCTCGGCGCTGCTCGGGCTGCGCCGGCTGGTCTGGGCCTGGCCGGTCGGCATGATCGGCAACGCGCTGCTGTTCACCGTCTTCCTCGGCGGGGTGTTCGCCACCCCGCAGGCCCACGACCTGTACGGGCAGGCCGGCCGTCAGGTGTTCTTCTTCGCGGTGAGCGTCTACGGCTGGTGGCGCTGGCAGCGCAACCGTCGGGCCGACGCCCAGCACGCCGCGGTGCTGCCACGCTGGGCCACCGGCCGGGAACGGCTCGGCCTGCTGCTGGCCGCCGTCGTCGGCACCGCCGCGGCGTACCCGCTGCTCAAGGCGCTGGGCTCGTGGGGTCCGCTGCCGGACGCCTGGATCCTCACCGGCAGTCTGCTCGCCACCTACGGCATGGCCCGCGGCTGGGTCGAGTTCTGGCTGGTGTGGATCGCGGTGGACGCCGTCGGTGTGCCGCTGCTGCTGCGCGGCGGGTTCTACCCGTCGGCGGCCATGTACCTGATCTACGGCGCCCTCTGCGCCTGGGGCTTCGCCGCCTGGTGGCACACGTCGCGCGTCGCCCGGCCGGCCGCCGCGCTCCCGCCCACCTACACGGAGGCCGTCGCATGACCAGTTTCGGGAGTATCGACGAGGCGATCGCCGAGATCGCGGCCGGCCGGCCGGTCGTCGTGGTCGACGACGCCGACCGGGAGAACGAGGGCGACCTGATCTTCGCGGCCGAGCTGGCCACGCCGGAGCTGATGGCGTTCATGGTGCGCTACACCTCGGGGTACGTCTGCGTGCCGTTGACCGAGAGCGAGGCCGACCGGCTCGACCTGCCGCCCATGCACCACACCAACCAGGACCGCCGGGGCACCGCGTACACGGTGACGGTGGACGCCCGGGAGGGGGTCAGCACCGGCATCTCGGCGGCCGACCGCGCGCACACCATCCGGCTGCTCGCCGACGCCGCCACCGACCCGACCGACCTGGCGCGTCCCGGGCACGTGGTGCCGCTGCGCGCCCGCGAGGGCGGGGTGCTGCGCCGGCCCGGACACACCGAGGCGGCCATCGACCTGACCCGGCTCGCCGGGCTGCGTCCGGCGGGCGTGCTCTGTGAGCTGGTCAACGACGACGGCACCATGATGCGCTTGCCGGACCTGGAGAAGTTCGCCGCCGAACACGGCCTCGTGCTGATCACCATCGCCGACCTGATCGCCTACCGGCGGCGTACCGAGAAGCAGGTCGAGCTGGTGGCCGAGGCGCGGATGCCCACCCGGCACGGCGTGTTCCGGGCGCTGGGGTACCGCGCCGAGCACGACCCGGCAGAGCACGTCGCCATGGTCATCGGCGACCTCGGCGACGGCCAGGACGTGCTGGTCCGGGTGCACTCCGAGTGCCTGACCGGGGACGTGTTCGGCTCGCTGCGCTGCGACTGCGGGCCGCAGTTGGACGCCGCGCTGGCCCGGGTCGCCCGCGAGGGCCGGGGCGTGGTGCTCTACGTGCGCGGGCACGAGGGGCGTGGCATCGGGCTGCTGCACAAGCTCCAGGCGTACCAGTTGCAGGACCAGGGCCGGGACACCGTCGACGCCAACCTCGACCTCGGTCTGCCGGCCGACGCCCGCGACTACGGCACCGGCGCGCAGATCCTCTACGACCTGGGCGTGCGCTCGATGCGGCTGCTCACCAACAACCCGGCCAAGCGCGCCGGGCTGGAGGGGTACGGCCTCACCATCACCGGCCGCGAGAGCCTGCCGGCCGGGGCGCACCCGGAGAACCTGCGCTACCTGCGCACCAAGCGGGACCGGATGGGTCACCTGCTGGACGAGTTGGACGAGGTGTCCGAGGCGCCGCTGGGGCGTCCCGTCGCCAACGACGAGATCGGAGCATGACGATGGCGGGATTCGGTGAGCCGGGAGTCGACGCGGTGGACGCCGCGGGGCTGACCGTCGGCGTGGTGGCCGCGCGCTGGCACGGCGAGCTGACCGACCACATGCTGGAGCGCGCGGTCGCCGCCGCCGAGGCGTGCGGCGCGCGATCCGTGGTCGCCCGGGTCGCCGGCTCGGTCGAGCTGCCCGTCGTCGCCCAGGCCCTGGCCCGCCGCTGCGACGTGGTGGTCGCGCTCGGCGTGGTCGTGCGGGGCGCGACCGCCCACTTCGACTACGTGTGCCGGTCGGTCACCGACGGGCTGACCCGGGTGGCGCTGGACGAGGGCAAGCCGGTCGCGCACGGTGTGCTCACCGTGGAGACCATCGAGCAGGCCCGGGACCGGGCCGGGCTGCCCGGCTCGGCGGAGGACAAGGGCTGGGCGGCGACCGTCGCCGCGCTCGACGCCGCGCTGGCCGTGCGGACCGTCGCCGCCGGCAACGGCCAGCGGGTCGGCTTCGGCGGCTGACGCCGCCTCCGACGCCGCGCGGCTCCGGTGCCGGCCGGCTCCGGGCCTGCGCGGCCTCGGTGCTGGCCGGCTCCGATGCCGGCCGGTCTCAGAGCCGGCCGGCCTCGATGATCCGGCGGAGGAACTGCCGGGTACGCGGCTGCGTCGGCTCGCCGAGCACCTGCTCCGGCGGGCCGCTCTCGACGACGCTTCCTGCGTCGAGGAAGCACACCTCGTCGGCGACCTCCCGGGCGAAGCCCATCTCGTGGGTGGCCAACACCATGGTCATCCCGTCGGCCTTCAGGTCCCGGATCATCGCCAGCACCTCGCCGACGAGTTCCGGGTCCAGCGCCGAGGTGACCTCGTCGAGCAGCATCAGCCGGGGCGAGTTCGCCAGCGCCCGGACGATCGCCACCCGCTGCTGCTGCCCGCCGGATAGCCCGTCCGGGTAGGCGTGCGCCTTCGCGCCCAGCCCCACCCGGTCCAGCAGGTCGCGCGCCTGGGCCTCGGCCTCGGCGCGGGCCCGCCGGTGTACGCGCCGGGGCGCGAGGGTGATGTTGTCCAGCACGCTCAGGTGCGGAAACAGGTTGTACGCCTGGAACACCATGCCGATCCGCCGGCGCACCCGGTCGGCGTCCACCCGGGGGTCGGAGATGTCCTCCCCGTCCAGCTCGATCGTGCCGTCGTCGATGTCCTCCAGCAGGTTCACGCACCGCAGCAGGGTGGACTTGCCCGACCCGGACGCCCCGATCAGCGCCACCACCCGGTGTTCGGCGACGGTCAGGTCGAGCCCGTCCAGCACGACGTGACCGGCGAACTCCTTGCGCAGTCCCCGGCAGCGCAGCAGCGTCATGGTCAGCCTCCCGACTGGCGGCGGGCCGAGCGCAGCGTCACCCAGTCGGTGACCGCGATCAGCGGGATCGCGAGCAGCACGAACAGCACGCCCGCCACGATGTACG
This sequence comes from Micromonospora sp. WMMD729, assembly GCF_049315225.1. NCBI lineage: Bacteria > Bacillati > Actinomycetota > Actinomycetes > Micromonosporales > Micromonosporaceae > Micromonospora > Micromonospora sp. WMMD729. The sequence continues at coordinate 2,304,545 of NZ_CP186059.1, forward strand.
GCGTGTAGTTGAACGACTGGGCGGTGGCGATCTGGGCGGCCCGGACCGCGTCGATCGGGCCGGCGAGCGAGACCAGCCCGACGTCCTTCTGCAGGGCCACCACGTCGTTGAGCAGCGGCGGCGCCACCCGGCGGACGGCCTGCGGCAGCACCACGTGGCGCATCGTCTGCCGGTAGGTCAGGCCCAGCGAGCGGGCTGCGGCGAGCTGGCTGGGATGCACCGACTCGATGCCGGCCCGGAACACCTCGGCGAGGTAGCCGCCGTAGGTGAGCACCAACGCGAGCCCGCCCAGCACCAGCACCGACGGCATGCCCTGCAACCGCAGCCCGGGCACACCCAGGGTGAGCAGGTAGAGCACGATGATCAGCGGTAGCCCACGGAAGGTGTAGGTGTACCCGGCGGCCAGCGCGCGGACCGGGAAGAAGACCGGGCCGCGCAGCGTCCGCAGCACGGCGATCACCAGCCCGAGCAGCAGCGCCCCGGCCGCGCAGCAGACCAGCAGCCGTACGTTGAGCCACAGCCCGTCCAGCACGGCCGGCAGCGCGTCGGCGGCGATCCGCGGGTCCAGGAAGGACCGCCGTACCCGGTCCCAACCCGGCGCGCCGGTCACCGCGACCACCAGCAGGGTGCCGAGCGCCGCCGTGGAGGAGGCCGCGACGAGCACGCTGTAGACGGTCTGTCGACGCCGGTACGCCGCCCGCCGCACCTGTGCGGCGGAGGGGGTGTGCGCCGCAGCGTGTGTCCGCTCCCGCGTCACGTCAGCTCGGTCGCGCCCGCCACCTGCGCGAGCCACTTCTGCTCCAACTGCTTCAACGTGCCGGCCTCGCTGAGCTGACCGACCGCGCCGCTCACACAACGGGTCAGCGGCGAGTTCTTGTCCAGCAGCAGCCCGAACATCTCCGGCACGCCCACCTGCGGAACCTGACCGACGATCACCGCGTCGGTGATCTCCGCGCCGGTGATGTAGAAGGCGGTCGGCAGGTCCACCACGAGGCCGTCGATCTGCCCGTTCTGCAGGGCCTTCTTGGCGTCGTCGTTGCTGTTGTAGACCTGCGGCTTCGCCGTCGGCTTGATCACGTCGGTGATCGCCTGGTAGCTGGTCGTACCGACCTGGGCGCCGAGCTTGGCGCCCCGCAGGTCGGCCACGGACTTCTTGCCGGCGATCTTCGACGACTTGAGCGCGATGACGGTCTGCCGCACCAGGTAGTAGGGCGCGGAGAAGTCCACCGCCTGCTTGCGCTCGTCGGTGACCGAGAACTGGTTGATGTCGAAGTCGAAGCTCTTCTCCCCGGGCGCGATCGCGGTGTCGAACTTCACCCGGGTCCAGGTCACGTCACCCCGGGCGTAGCCCAGCTTCTCCGCCACCGCGTACGCGACGGCGGCCTCGAAGCCCTCGCCGTTCTCCGGCTTGTCCTGCCGGAACCACGGCTCGTACGCCGGCTGGTCCGTGGCGATGGTGAGCTTGCCCGGCGTACGGGTCGGCAGGCTGTCCTTGGCGCACGTCGGCGCGGCGGTGACGGTGGGGGTCGGTTCGTCCTGTGGCGCGCACCCGGCGATGGCGCCGACGACGGCGCCGACGAGGAGGAGCGCGAGCAGACGTGAGCGGCTGGCCATGGCGGACAGCGTAAAGGTCCACGCGCATCGATCGAAGATCTTCCCACCGCGACGACAGGGAATTGTCCGCCTGCTGGGTTCGGCCCGACCCGGACGTCGGGCAGCGGCCCGGCGGCTGGAAGAATCCTTCCCCGTGAAGACGTTCGAGGAGTTGTTCGCCGAGCTGCAGGCCAAGGCCGCTGCCGGCACCCCGGGCTCGGGCACGGTCGCCGCTCTGGACAAGGGCGTGCACTTCATCGGCAAGAAGGTCGTCGAGGAGGCGGCCGAGTCGTGGATGGCCGCCGAGCACGAGGGGCCCCAGCGCACCGCCGAGGAGATCTCCCAACTGCTCTACCAGGTCCAGGTGCTGATGCTCGCCAGCGGTCTCGAGCTCAAGGACGTCTACCGACATCTGTGAGTGCGCCCCGTCGTTGATCAGACTCGATCGAAGGAGCACTCCGTCATGCTGCGTGTCGCCATCCCCAACAAGGGCACCCTGGCCGAGCCGGCCGCCCAGATGCTGCGCGAGGCGGGCTACCGCCAGCGCACCGACCCCAAGGACCTCGTCTGCCGGGACGAGGCCAACGACGTCGAATTCTTCTACCTGCGGCCCAAGGACATCGCCACCTACGTCGGCTCCGGTGATCTCGACCTCGGCATCACCGGCCGCGATCTGCTGATCGACTCGGCCGCGCCCGCCGAGGAGGTCGTCGACCTCGCCTTCGGCCGGGCCACCTTCCGGTTCGCCGCCCGCCCCGACGACATCGCCTCCGTGCAGGAGTTGGGTGGGCACCGGATCGCCACCGCGTACCCGGGGCTGGTCGAGCGGCACCTCGACGAGGCGGGCGTCAAGGCCGAGGTGATCCGCCTCGACGGCGCCGTGGAGAACGCCGTACGCCTCGGGGTCGCCGACGTGATCGCGGACGTGGTGGAGACCGGCGCGACGCTGCGTCAGGCGGGCCTCGTGGTGTTCGGCGAGCCGCTGCTGCGCTCGTCGGCGGTGCTGGTACGCCGCGCCGGCGCGCCGGCCCACGCGCAGGCCGAGCAGTTGCTGCGCCGCCTGCACGGCGTGCTGGTGGCCCGCCGTTACGTGATGCTCGCCTACGACGTGCCGGCCGGTCTGCTGGACCGGGCCAGCGGGTTGACCCCCGGCATCGAGTCGCCCACCGTCTCGCCGCTGCACCGCGAGGGTTGGGTGGCCGTGCAGGCCATGGTGCTCCGCGACGACGTGCACCGGATCATGGACGAGCTGTACGACCTGGGCGCCCGCGCCATCCTGGTCACCAACATCCACGCCTGCCGCCTCTGACCGGTCCTTGATCCACACGAGATCGCCGAAATGGGGGTGTCCGCAGGTGTGGGTCACCCCCATTTCGCTGATCTCGTGTGGATCACCCGGGTGCCTCGGCGGGTGGTGCGTCGGTGCGGCGGACGTGAGTGGCAGACTGGACGGGTGAGTGACACCGAACTGGTCCGCCTGAAGCCGCGCCGCATCCGGGTGGTGTGCTGGTCGGCGGCGATCGTGCTGGTGGTGGTGTTCGCCCTGGTCGCCACCTCGCTGACCGGGCCGACCGGCGACGGGTACGGCAGCTTCCAGCGCGGTGACCAGATCGCCATGATCGGCCTGGGTGTCTTCGGCGCGCTGGGTTTCCTGTTGTTCACCCGCCCGCGCATCGAAGCGGACGGGCGGGGCATCCGGGTACGCAACGTCATCAGCTCGTACGAGCTGCCCTGGGAGGTCGTCCGGGGCATTCGGTTCGACCGGGGCGCGCCGTGGGCCAGCCTGGAGCTGCACGATGACGACCTGCTGCCGTTGATCGCGTTGCAGGCCGCCGACAAGGAGCTGGCCGTCGACGGCGTGCGCGCCCTGCGCCGGCTTTTCGAAGCCCACCAGTCCCGCCTCGCCGAACGCGCCGTCGGCAACTAAGCCCCCGCGCCGCCTCGGCCCGCGCCCGCGCCGTCCCGCGTCCGCGCCGCGTCCGCGCCGTCCCGCCCCGTGCCGAAGCAGCAACTTCCCCGAAACTGCTGCCTCCCGGCGCCTGGATGCCGCAACTTCCGGGAAACTGCGCGGATCTTGACGCCCAACGAGGCCCGCCGAGGCCCGCCGAGGCCCGCCGAGCGGCACCGACGCCATCGGCCCAGCCCCAGGTGGTGTCCGGTTTGGGAGTGGGCGGGGTGGCGGTGTAGTGTTGTCGAGTCGACCAGGCTGTCTCCGCGTGCGAGCAGACAGCCTTGAAAGCGGAGCGCCTGCTCCCACCCGAGTCGCCGCCACGGTGGCCGGGTCCGGTCACCGGTTCCGGGCATGTCCCGGTCCCGGATGCGCGATCCTGTGATCGTGCCGACCGGTCGAGCGGGCCCTGGCATGCGCCAGGGCCTTCTGTTTTCCAGGTCGGTTCCCTTCCGGGAGCCGCAGGGGTCGGCACCTGAGCAGAAACGACTCGAGGAGGCCCCATCAGCGTCGAACCACGCGTGAACGAGCAGATCCGGGCACGTGAGGTCCGACTGGTCGGCCCAGAGGGTGAGCAGGTGGGCATCGTCCCGCTGGAGCGCGCCCTGCAGCTGGCCGCGGACGTCGATCTGGACCTGGTCGAGGTTGCGCCGATGGCGCGCCCGCCGGTGTGCAAGCTCATGGACTTCGGCAAGTTCAAGTACGAGAGCGCACTGAAGGCGCGCGAAGCGCGGCGTAACCAGCAGCAGACCGTCATCAAGGAAATGAAGCTCCGGCCGAAGATCGACCCGCACGACTACGAGACCAAGAAGGGTCACGTGGTGCGGTTCCTCAAGGCGGGCGACAAGGTCAAGGTGACGATCATGTTCCGCGGTCGCGAGCAGAGCCGCCCGGAGCTGGGTTACCGGCTCCTGCGTCGGCTCGAGTCCGAGATCACGGATCTGGGATACGTCGAAGCCGCTCCCAAGCAGGACGGCCGAAACATGATCATGGTTCTCGCTCCGCACCGGGCCGTCAAGGCTTCCGCGGTCGCCGCCACGGCGTCCCGCGGTGGCCCTCGGGACCGGGCAGGGGACGAGTCCGCCGCTCCGGCAGCCGATGAGACCGCGGCGGTCGGGGAGACCGCAGCAGCCGGCGACACCGGCACCGCCGCCACCAGCGGCGAGTAACAGGGGAGAAGACGTTCCACATGCCGAAGATGAAGAGCCACACGGGTATGGGCAAGCGGGTCCGGGTGACCGGCAAGGGCAAGATCGTGTCTGAGCAGGCCGGCAAGCGCCACCTGCTGGAGGGCAAGGCGTCCACCCGCACCCGCCGGTTGACCGGCACGGTCGTCGTGGCCAAGGCCGACGTCAAGCGCATCAAGAAGCTGCTCGGCCGCTGACGCGCGCCACCTTTACGTAAGAAGGAGTTGAGATGGCACGCGTCAAGCGGGCTGTGAACGCCCAGAAGAAGCGTCGTACCCTGCTGGAGACCGCGAGTGGTTACCGCGGCCAGCGCTCCCGGCTGTACCGCAAGGCCAAGGAGCAGGTGCTGCACTCGATGCAGTACGCCTACCGGGACCGTCGTGACCGCAAGGGCGACTTCCGGCAGCTGTGGATTCAGCGGATCAACGCGGGCGCCCGGGCGAACGGGATGACCTACAACCGCCTGATCCAGGGCCTGCGTCTGGCCGGCATCGAGGTCGACCGCAAGATCCTGGCCGACATGGCCGTCAACGACGCCGCCTCGTTCGCGGCGATCGTCGAGCTGGCCCGGGCCGCGGTCACGGCCGAGGGCACCGGCGGCGCGGCGGCTCAGGCCGCCTGATCCCCACGCACCAGAACGAGGCGTCTCCCGCGTCGGCACCGCCGTCCGGGGGGCGCCTCGATCGTGCCCGAGGAGCAAACCCCATGGCCTTCACCCCGCGTACCCCCAGGATTGTCGCCGCCCGCCGGCTGCAACGCCGCCGGGACCGCGACGCCGCCGGCCGGTTCCTGGCCGAGGGCCCGCAGGCGGTCCGCGAGGCCCTGGCGCGGCCGGGGGTGGTCACCGAGCTTTTTGGTACGGCGACCGCGCTGGACCGGTATCCGGAGCTGGCCGCCACGGCGGCCCGGGCCGACGTGCCGGTCTCCGAGGTGACCGACGACGCCCTCGCGGCGTTGGCCGAGACGGTCGCCCCGCAGGGGCTGGTCGCCGTCTGCCGGCACCTGGACGTGCCGCTGGAGCAGGCCCTCGCGGCCGCTCCCCGGCTGGTGGCGGTGCTCGCCGAGATCCGTGACCCGGGTAACGCCGGCACCGTGCTGCGCACCGCCGACGCGGCGGGCGCGGGCGCGGTGGTCTTCGCCGGTGACGCGGTCGACCCGTACAACGGCAAGTGTGTCCGCGCCTCGGCCGGCAGCCTGTTCCACGTCGACGTGGTCCGCGCGCCCGACCCGGTCGCGGTGGTCGACGCGCTCCGGGCCGCCGGACTGTCGATCTTCGCCACCACCGGGTACGGCGACGACGACCTGGACGACCTGACCGACTACGGCCGGCTCGTCGGGCCCACCGCCTGGTTGTTCGGCTCGGAGGCGCACGGGCTGCCCGAGACGTTGACCGCCGCCGCCGACGCCCGGGTGCGGGTGCCGCTGTACGGGCGCGCCGAGAGCCTGAACCTGGCTGCCGCCGCGGCCGTCTGCCTGTACGCTTCAGCGAGAGCGCAGCGCTGAGGGTGACCCTCGGCGCCACTGACAGCAGGGGAGAGCGTCCGTCCATGAACGCGCCACGGCGTTCGTTTAGCCAGCCCGCCGGTGTCGGCGGGCGGCGGGCCTGACCTGCTCCCTGCGCAACTCCTACCGGCGGGCTGCGGCACAGCCGCGCGTCCGTAGACTCGCTTCGCCGCCCCGATGACGGGCTGGCGCCGCCGTGAGGGAGTGCCCGTACGCCATGAGCTACCGCAACGATCCGTACGACCCGAAGCAGGTCGCCCTGCTCGACCCGGCCGCCCTGGCCGAGGCCGTCGCCGACGCCACGAAGGCGTTCGAGGCCGCCGCCGACCCGGACGCGCTGACCGCGCTGCGCCCCGCGCACCTCGGTGACCGGTCTCCGGTCTCCCTCGCGCGCCGGGAGATCGGCGCGTTGCCGCCGGCCGCGAAGTCCGACGCCGGCAAGCGGGTCAACGAGGCCCGCCGGGCGATCGAGTCCGCGTACGCCGAGCGCGCCGAGGTGGTGGAGCGCGAGCAGGCCGCGCGGGTGCTCGTCGAGGAGCGGGTGGACGTCACGCTGCCGTACGCCCGGCGTCCACGGGGTGCCCGGCACCCGCTCAGCACGCTGATGGAGTCGATCAGCGACCTGTTCGTGGGGATGGGCTACGAGGTGGCCGAGGGCCCCGAGGTCGACCTGGAGTGGGTCAACTTCGACGCGTTGAACATCCCCGCCGACCACCCGGCGCGCGGTCTGATGGACACCTTCCACATCGCGCCGGAGGGCTCCGGGCTTGTATTGCGAACGCACACCTCGACGGTGCAGACGCGCACCATGCTCAGCCGCAAGCCGCCGATCTACGTGATCGTGCCCGGCCGCGTCTACCGCACCGACGAGATCGACGCCACCCACAGCCCGGTGTTCCACCAGGCCGAGGGCCTGGTCGTCGACAAGGGCATCACGATGGCGCACCTGCGGGGCACCCTCGACCACTTCGCCCGGGCGATGTTCGGCCCCGAGGCGAAGACCCGGTGGCGGCCGCACTACTTCCCGTTCACCGAGCCGTCGGCGGAGTTCGACGTGTGGTTCCCGGAGCACCGCGACGGTCCGCAGTGGGTCGAGTGGGGTGGCTGCGGGATGGTCAACCCCCGGGTGTTGCGCGCCTGCGGGGTCGACCCGGAGGTCTACTCCGGCTTCGCCTTCGGCATGGGCATCGACCGGACCCTGATGGTCCGGCACGGGGTCAGCGACATCCGCCATCTCTTCGAGGGCGACGTGCGGTTCAGCCGGGCGCTCGGGACCGGGGCGTAGGGCGATGCGGGTACGAGACACGGGAACGGTGGTCTGAAGTCATGCGAGTTTCTGTCAGTTGGCTGCGGGAGTACGTCGACCTCCCCGCCGACCTGCCCACCGGCGACCTGGAGCAGGCCCTGGTCGACCTCGGCATCGAGGTCGAGTCCGTGCAGGACCTGCGCGCGAGCGTCACCGGTCAGCTCGTCGTCGGCGAGGTGCGCGAGATCGAGGAGCTCACCGGCTTCAAGAAGCCCATCCGGTTCTGCCGGGTGGACGTGGGCGCCGCCAACGGCACCGGCGAGCCGCAGGAGATCGTCTGCGGGGCGCGCAACTTCGCCGTCGGTGACCGGGTCGTCGTCATCCTGCCCGGCGGCGTGCTGCCCGGCGGGTTCGCGATCGGCGCCCGCAAGACGTACGGGCACAACTCGGCCGGCATGATCTGCTCGGCCAAGGAGTTGGGCCTGGGCGACGACCACTCGGGCATCATCGTGCTGCCGGTGGACACCGCCGCCAAGCCGGGTGACGACGCGCGGCCCGTCGTGGGCCTCGACGACGTCGTGTTCGAGCTGGAGATCACCCCGGACCGTGGGTACGCGCTGAGCCTGCGTGGCCTGGCCCGGGAGCTGTCGCACGCGTTCGACGTGCCGCTGCACGACCCGGGGATGGCACCCGCCCCGGGTGGCACGCCGACCCCGGCGTACCCGGTGGAGGTCCGCGACACGGTCGGCTGCGACCGGTTCACCGCCCGCCTGGTCCGTGGCGTCGACCCGAACGCGCCCACACCGTCCTGGATGGCCCAGCGACTGGTGACCGCCGGCATCCGCAGCATCTCGCTGCCGGTCGACATCACCAACTACGTGATGTTGGAACTGGGCCAGCCGATGCACGCCTTCGACGCCGACCGCATCGCCGGGCCGCTGGTGGTCCGTCGCGCGGAGGCGGGGGAGAAGCTGACCACCCTGGACGGGGTCAGTCGGGTGCTCACCGCCGACGACATGGTGATCTGCGACGACACCGGGCCGATCTCCCTGGCCGCGGTGATGGGCGGCGAGACCAGCGAGGTCGACACCGGAACCACCACCAACGTGCTCTTCGAGGCGGCCCACTGGGACCCGGCCATGGTCGGACGGACCGCGCGCCGGCACAAGCTGTTCAGCGAGGCCGCGAAGCGCTGGGAGCGGGGCGTCGACCCGGCCGTGGCGCTGGTCGCCCTGGAACGGGCCGTGCGACTGCTCACCGAGCACGGCGGCGGCACCCCGGGCGACGAGATCCTGGACATCGACCACGTCCGGCCGCGTACCCCGATCAGCCTGCCGGCGGACCTGCCGACCCGTCGGGTCGGCGTCGAGTACCCGCCGGCGCGGGTGGTCGCCCTGCTGGAGCAGGTCGGCTGCACCGTCGCCCAGGGTGCCGACCGGCTGTCCGAGGACCCGGGCACGGTCGGCGTGGCCAGCGGTGTCGGGACGACGCTGAGCGTCACCCCGCCGACCTGGCGGCCCGACCTGACCGACCCGGCCGACCTGGTCGAGGAGGTCGTCCGCCTCGACGGGTACGACCGGGTGCCGTCGGTGCTGCCGACCGCGCCGCCCGGTAACGGCCTGACCCCGCGTCAGCGCCGCCGCCGGGCCGTGGCCGGATCGCTGGCCGAACGCGGGTACGTGGAGGTGCTCGCGCACCCCTTCGTCTCGCCGGAGTTGGCCGACCAGCTCGGCCTGCCGGCCGACGACCCGCGCCGACCCGCGGTGCGCCTCGCCAACCCGCTGTCCGAGGAGGAGCCGCTGCTGCGTACCACGCTGCTCGGCCCGCTGCTCGGCATCCTCAAGCGCAACCTCGGCCGGGGCCACCGCGACCTCGCCCTCTACGAGATCGGCGCGGTCTTCCACCCGCGCCCCGACGCCGGCAGCCCGCCGGCGATGGGCGTGGACCGCCGGCCCACCGACGAGGAGTTCGCTGCCGCCGACGCGGTCGTGCCGGCCCAGCCGGTGCACGTCGCGGCGGTGCTCGCCGGTGACCTGGACCCGGCCGGCTGGTGGGGCGCGGGTCGCCCGGCCGGCTGGGCGGACGCCATCGAGGCGGCCCGGGACGTGCTGGCCGCGGCCGGCATCCCCGACGAGCGGGTCGAGGTGCGCGCCGCCGAGTACGCGCCGTGGCACCCGGGCCGCTGCGCCGAGCTGCGGGTCGACGACACCGTCGTCGGGTACGCCGGTGAGCTGCACCCGGCGGCGGTGGCGGCGTTGGAGCTGCCCCGCCGTACCTGCGCCATGGAGCTGGACCTGGACGTCCTGCCGCCGGTGCCGGTGACTCCCGCGCCGACGGTGTCCGGGTTCCCGCCGGCGCTGATCGACGTGGCGCTGGTGCTCGACGAGTCGGTCCCGGCCGAGCAGGTGCGTCGGGCGCTGGAGGCGGGCGCTGGCGAGCTGCTGGAGGACGTGCGGCTGTTCGACGTGTACTCCGGCGCGCAGCTCGGCGAGGGTCGCCGGTCGCTGGCGTACAAGCTGACGTTCCGCGCTCCGGACCGGACGCTGACGGTGGAGGAGGCGCTGGCCGCCCGGGACGCGGCGGTCGCCGTCGCGGCCGAGCGTTTCGGCGCGACCCTGCGCGGCGCGTAACCGGAGGTGCCGTCCCCGTCCTGCGGTCTCCCGATCTGCGGTTTCGGGTTCGGCTTCCTGGCCGCGCACCCACGAGCAAGGCCCTGACCTGGCGGTACCCGCCGGGTCAGGGCCTTTTCTCGGGTACGTCGATCGGGTAGGGCGCCCTCGGTGTGTGCTCGGGAACCGTTGGGCCCGAGGTCAGTCGACCCGGAGTGAGTGGGCGATCGCGTCGGCGTCGGCCGGGTCGTCGGCGACCGCGATGACGACCACCCGTTGGTCGGCGATCACTACCACCCGCCGAGCCCGACCGTCCGGCAACACATCCCCGCCCCGGAGCACGGGGTGGCCGGCCGCGTCGTCCTGCTCGGTGGCGATCGCCGCCACCGGATCGCGGGCGAGGTCCCTGGACCGTCGAACCTCCGCGTAGTCGACGCGGGGCGCCGGCGTCAGCGCGCAGCCGGCGACGACGTCGAGATCGACGAGGTACGTGTCCCGGACCGGCGTACCGCACTTGACGGCGTTGCGCGGCCACTGCGCCGGCACCGAGATCCGTACGCCCTCGCTGGAGACCTCCTGTGTGCCGGATGGGTCGCCGCCGGGCGCGGCTTCGCGCCCGCAGGCACCAAGGCCGGCCACCGCCGCGACGGCGACGGCGACGGCGACGATCGGCGGCCTCCTGCGGCCGTTCAGGTCGAGGTTCATGCTCGGCCCTTCCTCGGGTGGCGCGCCAGCAGCACGGACCCGGGCTGGGCCCGAAGGTTGCTGCCCGAACCTGCCCCACCCGCGCGCCGATGAGCCGGCCAGCCACTGACGACATCAGCGACTCACAGGTTACTTCCCGTGATCGACCGTGGAAGAATCGCGACAATCAGCTTTATCGATACACGGGGAGGTAACGTCGATGGCTGATCTCGATGCGGTGCGTCCGTCGCCCGCGGAATCCCATGGTCCGGCACGTTCCACGGCAACCCTTGCGCCGCAGCGGACGACGGTCCGGCTGTTCGGTCGGACAGCGGTGTGGCGCAACGGGGCAGAGGTGCCACTCGGTCCGGCAGGGCAGCGAACGCTCTTCGCCGTGCTGGCTCTGAACGCCGACCGTCCGGTGCCCCGGCAGGAGCTACTCGACGTGCTCTGGTCGGACAGTCAGCCCCGCGAAGCGGTAAACGTCATCCAGACCTACGTCAAGCGGCTGCGGCGTTCCCTGGAGCCGGAGCGCCCGCCGCGCGCCCCGAGCGGCCTCCTGGTCCGCGTGGGCGACGGCTACGCGCTTCGCATCGGTGCCGACGCCGTCGACCTGGGACGGTTCCGCGTCCTGGTGGGTGCCGCCCGTACGGCACGGCGCTACGGCGATCACGAGCGAGTCTGCCTCTTGCTCGAGGAGGCCCTACGGCTCTGGCGCTCACCCCTGCTGGCGGATCTCCCGGCGCTCACCGCGCAGCCACCGGTCCGAGCGATCGAGGGTGAACGCGCGATGGCGGTCTGCTGGTACGCCGAGGCCGCGCTGCGCCAGGGCGCTGCCGACGAGGCGCTCGTCACCGTCGACCAGGCGGCTGCGGTGTCCCCGCTGGACGAGAGCCTGCACGCCTGGCTGATCCGGCTGTGTCTGGCGGTCGGGCGGCGTGCGGAAGGGCTGGCGGCGTACCGACGGATCGAACGCCGCTTGGCCCGCGATCTCGGGGTGGATCCGCGACCGGAGTTGGAGCAGCTGCGGCGGGCGCTGGTCGCAGCGGGGTGAGCCGGTCCAGTTGTCGACCAGTCCGCATCCATCGACGTAGGTGATCCTGGTGTCGCCGTCCTGACTGTCTGGTCGGGACGGTGTCCGATCGCCTCGAAGAAAGGACCTCCGGACATGACGCGTCGTCCGTCAGGACGTTCCTACCTCCTACTGGCCCTGCTGCAGGTGGGTGCCCTCACGCTGGGGGCAACACCCTCGCCTGCCGCGGCCGTCCCGGAGCCGAACGATTCGCGGCACCTGGTCAACCTCGACAGGCTCGGCGCGAGCGATCTGGAACGAGCGCAGGCGCCGCTCGTCGCGCTGGCCGACCAGATCCAGCAGCGGGTCGCGAAGCAGCGGCTCTCGGGCTTCACCGGCGTCGCTGTCGACGTCGCGGCCCGGCAGGTGACGCTCTACTGGAAGGGGGCCCCGCCGGCTGCCTTCATCAAGGGCCTGACCATGGCCGAGGGGGTCCGACTCGGGACCGTCGCGGTGCCGTACTCGCTCGCCGAACTCGACCGTGAGGCACGACGGATAGCCCAGGAGAACCAGTCGACGGTGGCGTCGGTGGGGCCACGCGACGACTTCCGTGGGCTGACGGTCGCCGTGGACCGCGAAGCCGTCAGCGGCTTCCGCGCATCCGCCGACCTTGCCAGCACCATCCCGTTGACGGTCACCACGTCCGCGCGGACCGAGCCGGCGAGCCGGTGGACGGATGTGGTGCCGTACTGGAGTGGCAACGCCATCCAGCGCCCCGTCGGCAGCGGGAACGTGGTCCGCTGCAGCACGGCCTTCGCGGGGAAGACAACCAGCGGTACGGACGTCATGGTGACCTCGTACCACTGCGGGAAGAACACCGAGTGGAAGTCGCCGGGTAACGGATGGATCGTCGGAAACTCCAACGCCGGCCAGGCGTCCATCGACTCCATGCTGATCACGGGCAGCTACTACGAGGGCAACATGTACGTCGGTGACTACCAGTCCAACCAGGGCGTGCCGATCTACGGTGCGGGAAACCCGGCGTTGAACTCGTGGGTCTTCTCCTCGGGTTCGCACTCCGGCGCCTCGGTCGTGCAGGTGCAGGCCGTCAACAAGTACATCAACCTCGAAGGCGTGGGAACCGTGGGTCCGGGTTTCTACACCGTGAACACGGACGGCGTCGCGTCGATCGGGCAGGGCGACAGTGGTGGTCCGATCGCGCAGGCGGTGTCGGTCAGCGGCGGTACCGCGATCTACGGTCGAGGGGTCATCACCGGCGGATCACCGGACACCGCAGGGCCCTGTCAGGGCGTGCAGAGTTCCGGCCGGCAGTGCTGGCGCGAGACGTTCCACGTCAACATCTACGAGGTCATGGCCCGCTGGGGGATCACGATCGGAAGCAGTGGCGGGGTCTGACCGGCTCCGGGAGTGTGGCGAGCTGGGCGGTGGCGCACCGCCCAGCTCCGCCCGCGGGCACACCTGGAGGACCGGGCCGCCCGCTTGGTAGAACTGAGAGTGTCACCGCGCGGTCCGGCCCCTCATTAGCATGCACTGCTCTGCATGAACTTGCACCCGCGAGTCATCCTTGTTAATCTTCGCTGCATAGTCATGCGGAGGTGGGTATGGGGATTCGAGTCGCGGTCGCCGGAGCGAGCGGGTACGCCGGTGGCGAGCTGCTGCGTCTGGTCGCCGGGCACCCGGAGTTCGACCTGGTCGCCGCCACCGCGCACCGCCAGGCCGGGCACCGCGTCGACGTGGTGCATCCGCAGCTCACCGGGCTCGACCTGGTGCTCGGCGAGACCGACCCGTCGACCCTCGCCGACGCCGACCTGGTCTTCCTGGCGCTGCCGCACGGTGAGTCGGCGGCTCTCGCGGCCCAGCTCCCACCCGAGGTGCGCGTCGTCGACCTGGGCGCCGACCACCGGCTCGCCGATCCGTACGCCTGGGCGCAGTACTACGGCGGCACGCACGCCGGCCAGTGGACGTACGGCCTGCCCGAGCTGCCCGGCCAGCGGGAGCTGATCGCCGGCTCCACCCGGGTCGCGAACACGGGCTGCTACGCCGCCGCGATCACCCTGGCTCTCGCGCCGTTGATCGCCGACGGTGCGGCCAGCCCCGCCGACGTGGTGGTGGTCGCCGCCTCGGGAACGTCCGGAGCGGGCCGGGCGACGAAGCCGCACCTGCTGGCCAGCGAGGTGCTGGGCGACCTGTCGCCGTACCGGGTCGGCACCCACCAGCATGTGCCCGAGATCAAGCAGGCCTCCGGTGCCACCGGCCTGTCGTTCACCCCGGTCCTCGCGCCGATGCCACGCGGCATCCTCGCCACGGTCACCGCCGTGCCGGCCCGCGGCGTCGACCCGCAGCAGGTGCTGGCGCAGGCGTACGCCGACGCGCCGTTCGTGCAGGTGCTGCCGGAGGGGCGCTGGCCGCACACGGCCGCCACGCTGGGCTCCAACTCGTGTCACCTGCAGGCGACCGTCGACGTCGACTCCGGTCGGCTGATCGTGCTCAGCGCGCTGGACAACCTGGGCAAGGGCGCCGCCGGCCAGGCCGTGCAGAACGCCAACCTGATGCTCGGCCTGCCGGAGACGACGGGCCTGTCCATCTGGGGAGTCAGTCCGTGAGTGTCACCGCCCCTCGGGGGTTCCGGGCGGCCGGGGTGGCCGCCGGGTTGAAGGCCAGCGGTGGCGCGGACGTCGCGTTGGTGGTCAACGACGGCCCGGACGCCGGTGTCGCCGGTGTCTTCACCACCAACCGGGTCAAGGCCGCGCCGGTGCTCTGGAGCCAGCAGGTCGTGCAGGGCGGCGTGGTCCGCGCCGTGGTGCTCAATTCCGGTGGCGCGAACGCCTGCACCGGCCCGGCCGGTTTCCAGGACACGCACGCCACGGCGGAGCACACCGCCTCGGCGCTGAGCGCGGTCAGCCCGCGGCTGCTCCTCGGGGCCGGCGAGGTGGCGGTCTGCTCCACCGGCCTGATCGGTGCGCGGCTGCCGATGGAGAAGTTGCTGCCGGGTGTCCGTACCGCGATCCGGGAGCTGTCGCGCGACGGCGGCCCGGCCGCCGCCGAGGCCATCATGACGACGGACACCAGGCCGAAGACGACGGTGGCGCGGGGTAGCGGCTGGACCGTGGGTGGGATGGCCAAGGGCGCCGGGATGCTCGCGCCCGGGATGGCCACCATGCTCTGCGTGCTCACCACCGACGCGGTGGCCGGGCCGGCGGCGCTGGACGAGGCGCTGCGCGCGGCCACCCGGGTGACCTTCGACCGGGTCGACTCCGACGGCTGTATGTCCACCAACGACACCGTGCTCCTGCTGTCCAGCGGCGCCAGTGGCATCGAGCCCACCCCCGCCGAGCTGGCCGCCGCTGTCACCTCGGCCTGTCACGACCTGGCGCAGCAGCTCATCGCCGACGCGGAGGGGGCCACCAAGCAGGTCGCCATCGACGTCGTGGGGGCGGCGAGCGAGGACGACGGGGTCGAGGTGGGTCGCTCGGTGGCTCGCAGCAACCTGGTCAAGACGGCGTTGTTCGGCAACGACCCGAACTGGGGTCGGATCCTGGCCGCCGTCGGCACCACGTCCGCCGCGTTCGAGCCGGACGAGGTGGACGTGGCCGTCAACGGGGTGTGGGTGTGCCGGGGCGGGTCCGCCGGCGAGGACCGCTCGAAGGTCGACCTGACCGGGCGGGACGTGACGATCCGGATCGACCTGCACGCGGGCGATGCGACGGCCACGATCTGGACCAACGACCTGTCCCACGCGTACGTGCACGAGAACTCGGCCTACTCAACGTGAGCGCGAGGAACGCAGCGAAAGGCCGGTACTGTGAATCTCACCAGTGATCTCACCAGGGCGCAGGCGAAGGCGGAGACGCTGATCGAGGCGCTGCCCTGGCTGGCGCGTTTCTCCGGCTCCACCGTCGTCGTCAAGTACGGCGGCAACGCCATGACCGAGCCGGAGTTGCAACGGGCGTTCGCGGCCGACATGGTGTTCCTGCGCTACGCCGGCCTGAAGCCGGTCGTGGTGCACGGCGGCGGTCCGCAGATCTCGGCCATGCTGGGTCGGCTCGGCATCGCCAGTGAGTTCCGCGGCGGCCTGCGGGTGACGACCGCCGAGGCGATGGACGTGGTCCGGATGGTGCTCGTCGGACAGGTCGGCCGGGAACTGGTCGGGCTGATCAACTCGCACGGCCCGTACGCCGTCGGCCTCTCCGGCGAGGACGCGCGGCTGTTCACGGCGGTGCGCCGGTCGGCGTACGTGGACGGGGAACCGGTCGACGTCGGCCAGGTCGGCGACGTCGAGTCGGTGGACACCTCGGCGGTGACCGACCTGATCGACGCCGGCCGGATTCCGGTGATCTCGACGGTCGCGCCGGACGCCGACGGGGTCCTGCACAACCTCAACGCGGACACCGCCGCCGCCGCGCTCGCCGTCGCGCTGCGAGCCCGCAAGCTGGTCGTCCTCACCGACGTGGCCGGCCTGTACGCGGACTGGCCGGACACCAGCAGCCTGGTCTCCGAGATCACCGCGGACGACCTGGCCAAGCTGCTGCCGCGCCTGGAGTCGGGGATGGTGCCGAAGATGGAGGCCTGCCTGCGGGCCGTGCGGGGCGGTGTGCCCGCCGCGCACGTCGTCGACGGCCGGGTGGCGCACTCCACGTTGCTCGAGGTGTTCACGTCGGAAGGGTTCGGAACGATGGTGGTGCCGCAGGACGGGACGGTCGGGGCATGAGCAGCCTGGTGCAGCGCTGGACGCAGTCCATGATGGACAACTACGGCACGCCGCCGTTGGCGCTGGTCTCCGGCGCGGGCGCCGTGGTCGTCGACGAGGCGGGCCGCGAGTACGTGGACCTGGTCGGCGGGATCGCGGTGAACTCCCTCGGGCACGCCCATCCGGCGGTGGTGGCCGCCGTGTCGAAGCAGGTGGCCACGCTCGGGCACGTCTCCAACCTCTTCGTGGCCGAGCCGCCGGTGGCTCTCGCGGAGCTGCTGCTGGCGCTCGCCGGCCGACCCGGCCGGGTCTTCTTCGCCAACTCCGGCGCGGAGGCGAACGAGGCCGCCTTCAAGCTGTCCCGGCGCACCGGGCGCAGTCACGTGGTCGCCACCAACGGCGGCTTCCACGGTCGCACCATGGGCGCCCTCGCGCTGACCGGTCAACCGGCCAAGGCGGACCCGTTCCGCCCGCTGCCCGGCGAGGTGACCCACGTCGACTACGGCGACGTGAGCGCCCTTGAGGCGGCGGTCACCGACGCCACCGCGATGGTGATCCTGGAGCCCATCCAGGGTGAGAACGGTGTGGTCGTACCGCCGCCCGGCTACCTGACGGCGGCTCGGCGGATCACCGCCCGGCACGGGGCGTTGCTGGTGCTCGACGAGGTGCAGACCGGCGTCGGCCGGACCGGGCACTGGTTCGCGCACCAGGCCGAGGGCGTGGAACCCGACGTGGTGACCCTGGCCAAGGGCCTGGGCGGCGGGCTGCCGCTGGGCGCGACGCTCGCCTTCGGTCGGGCCGCCGACCTGCTCACCCCCGGTTCGCACGGTACGACCTTCGGCGGCAACCCGGTGAGCTGCGCCGCCGCCCTCGCCGTGGTGGCGACCATCGCCAACGAGGGGCTGCTCGACCACGTCAAGCGGGTCGGCGAACGGCTGCGTCGTGGCATCGAGGCACTGGAGCACCCACTCGTCGCGGGTGTACGCGGGGCCGGGCTGCTGCTCGGCGTGGTGCTCGCCGCGCCGGTGGCGACGGTCCTGGCCGAGGCGTTGCGGGAGGCCGGCTTCCTGACCAATCCGGTGCAGCCGGGCGTACTCCGGCTCGCCCCGCCGTTGATCCTCAGCCCCGAGCAGGTCGACGCGTTCCTGGCCGCGCTTCCGGCGGCCCTCGACGCGGCGGTCCCGGCGGCGGCCGGTGCGAGCGCCCCCGCGACGCCCGTATCCTCCACCCAGCCCACCACGACGAGGACGATCGCATGATCCGGCACTTCCTGCGCGACGACGACCTGACGCCCGCCGAGCAGTCGAGCGTGCTCGACCTGGCGGCCCGGATGAAGGCCGACCGGTTCGGCCACCAGCCGCTGGCCGGCCCCCGCTCGGTGGCGGTGCTCTTCGACAAGCAGAGCCTGCGGACCCGGATCTCGTTCGACGCCGGCATCGCCGAGCTGGGCGGGCATCCGCTGGTGGTGGACACCCAGGTCACCCACTTCGGCCGGGGCGAGACGCTCGCCGACGCGGGCCGGGTGCTGTCCCGCTACGTCGCGGCCATCGTCCTGCGGACCCACGGCGACGACCGGATCGCCGAGGTCGCCAGCGGCGCGACCGTACCGGTGGTCAACGCGCTCACCGACGGCTTCCACCCCTGCCAGTTGCTGGCCGACCTGCTGACCGTCCGGGAGCGGTGCGGCGGCACGACCGGCCGGACGCTGACCTACGTGGGCGACGGCGCGAACAACATGGCGCAGTCGTACCTGCTGGCCGGTGCGATGGCCGGGATGCACGTGCGGATCGCCGGCCCGGCCGGGTTCGCGCCGGACCCGGCGGTGGTGGCGAGGGCCACCGAGATCGCCGCCGGCACCGGCGGGTCGGCACGGGTGCTGACCGACCCGGTGCAGGCGGTCCGGGACGCCGACGTGGTGGCGACCGACGCCTGGACGTCGATGGGTCAGGAGACCGACGGGCTGGACCGGGTCACCCCGTTCCTGCCGTACCAGGTCAACAAGGAACTGCTCGACCACGCCGCACCGGACGCGATCGTGCTGCACTGCCTGCCCGCCCACCGGGGCGAGGAGATCACCGACGAGGTGCTCGACGGTCCGCGGAGCGCGGTGTTCGACCAGGCGGAGAATCGGCTGCACGCCCAGAAGGCGCTGCTCACGTTCCTCCTGACGGTCTCCGGGGAGCGACGATGACCGCTCCGCTGACCCGCGCCGCGCGGCACGCCCGGATCGTCGAGCTGATCCGGGACCGGCCGGTACGCTCGCAGACCGAACTGGCCGACCTGCTCGCCGCCGACGGGGTCGGGGTCACCCAGGCGACCCTGTCGCGTGACCTGGAGGAGTTGGGCGCGGTCAAGGTGCGCGGCGGCGACGGCCCGGCCGTCTACCTGATCCCCGAGGACGGCAAGCGCCCGCTGCGCGACGCCGAGGCCGCGCCGGCCCGGCTGATCCGGCTGCTGCGCGAACTGCTCAACGGGGTGGACGCCAGCGGCAACATCGCCGTGCTGCGGACCCCGCCGGGCGCGGCACAGTACCTGGCCAGCGCGTTGGACCGGGCGGGCCTGCCCGAGGTCGTCGGCACCATCGCCGGCGACGACACCATTCTCGTCGTGGCACGGGAGACCGTCGGCGGTGCCGCGCTCGGTGACAAGCTCGCCGGTTGGGCCCGCCGGGAAGACAGCGTCGAAGGGAACAGCGCACCATGACCGCGCAACTGTGGGGCACGCCGAGCCGGACGGCTGCGGCCCGCGACGCCCGGATGGGTGGCTGACGAGCATGGGTACCACAATGGGCGGCGTGGACGACAAGAGCCTCACCGAGAACAGCGCCGGCACCAACCGGACGAGCCTGTGGGGTGGCCGGTTCGCCGGCGGCCCCGCCGAGGCGCTCGCCCGACTGTCGGTGAGCGTGCAGTTCGACTGGCGCCTCGCCCCGTACGACATCGCGGGTTCCCGGGCGCACGCCCGGGTCCTGGCCGGCGCCGGCCTGCTCGACCCGGAGGAGCTGGGTCGCATCCTGGCGGCCCTGGACGACCTGGAGGCGGCCTGCGCGTCGGGGACGTTCCGGCCCACCGTCGACGACGAGGACGTGCACACCGCGCTGGAGCGCGGCCTGCTGGAGCGCCTCGGCAGCCTCGGCGGCAAGCTGCGCGCCGGCCGGTCCCGCAACGACCAGGTCGCCACCGACCTGCGGCTCTACCTGCGGGATCACGCCCGCGGGGTGGCCAGCCGGGTCGTCGAGCTGGCCGAGGCGCTCGTCGAGCAGGCCGAGCGGCACGTCGACACCGCCGCGCCCGGCATGACCCACCTCCAGCACGCCCAGCCGGTCACCTTCGGCCACTGGCTGCTGGCGCACGTGCAGCCGCTGCTGCGCGACCTGGAGCGGCTGCGCGACTGGGACAATCGGACGGCGATCAGCCCGCTCGGCGCGGGCGCGCTCGCCGGGTCCGGGTTGCCGCTGGACCCGGTGGCCGTCGCCAAGGAGCTGGGTTTCCGGACGTCGTTCGCCAACTCGATGGACGCGGTCGCCGACCGGGACTTCGTGGCCGAGTTTCTCTTCACCACCGCGCTGATCGGGGTGCACCTGTCCCGCCTCGGCGAGGAGGTGGTGCTCTGGACGTCGCACGAGTTCGGCTGGGTGGAGCTGGACGACGCGTTCGCCACCGGCTCGTCGATCATGCCGCAGAAGAAGAACGCGGACATCGCCGAGCTGGCCCGGGGCAAGTCCGGTCGGCTGGTCGGCGGCCTGATGACGGTGCTGACCATGCTCAAGGGTCTGCCCATGACGTACGACCGGGACATGCAGGAGGACAAGGAGCCCGCGTTCGACGCCGTCGACACGCTGGAGCTGCTGCTGCCCGCCCTGGCCGGGATGATCTCCACGATGACCGTCCGGGTGGACCGGCTCGTCGCGGCCGCACCGGTGGGCTTCTCGCTCGCCACCGAGGTCGCCGACTGGCTGGTCCGGCGCAACGTGCCGTTCCGGGACGCGCACGAGATCACCGGCCGGCTCGTGGCGCTCTGCGCGGCCCGCGAGTGCGAGCTGGAGGACGTCTCGGACGCCGACCTGGCCGCCGTCAGCGAACACCTCGACCCGTCCGTGCGGGACGTGCTCTCGGTGCGCTCGGCGCTCGCGGCCCGGACCACCCCCGGCTCGACCGGCCCCGGCCCGGTCGCCGACCAGCTCGCCGCCGCGGCGGACCGGCTGGCCGGCTGGCGGGAGTGGGCCACCGAGCGGGTCGTACCCCGCTGAGGTCACCGTGGCGTCGGCGCGGGCCGTCGGCGCCACGGTGGTTCAGGCCGTCGGGCGCTCCCGCTTCGGGAGCTTGGCCACCACCATGTCGTACGACGAGTCGACCGCCTCGGTCAGCTCGTCGAGGTCGATCCCGCCGTCCAGGCGCAGCGTGTTCCAGCCGGACCGGCCGATGTACGGCATCGGTCGCGCGTCGCCGGGGTGGCGGTGCAGCCACTCGTCGGCGATCTCGCGGTTCGCGCCGCACTTGACGCCGACCGTGGGCTCGGAGTCGGCGTTGCCGAGGAACGCGAAGATCCGGCTGCCCACCTTCACCACCTCGTCGTCCTCCCACGGCCGGTCCAACCACGCCCCCGGCTTGGCCAGGCAGTACGACAACATCTCCCCACGCTCCACAAAAACCTCCCTCATCGCGCCCCCGCGCCCCCGCCCTCTTCCGCGCCGATCTTGCAGTTTCTGTTGTCGAGTTGCGGTGCAACGTCCCTTATGTCGCCACAGTAAGTGCAAGATCGGCGCCCCGAGGCCGCCCGTACGCGCCGATCATGGAGTTGTGGTGCCTCGCGTAGGGGTTGTCACTCCTCATGCCGGCCACCACGAGTTCATGATCGACGCGTGGCGGGCGGGCGCGAGGGATCAGGTGGTCTGGTCGGTGGAGCGGGCGGCTAGGCGTTCGTAGCGTTGGCGGGCGGCCTGCGCGCTGCCCAGCCCCAGCCCGTACGCGATGGACTGCCAGGTCAGTCCCCGATCGCGGGCGAGGGTGAGCAGTCCGGCCTCCAGGGCGTCCAGTTCGGCGCGTACGTGGGGGAGCAGCGTCAGCGCGGCGGTGAGGTCGCCCGCGTCGACCGGCTCCTCGGCGGGTTCCCGCTCGGCGCCGCCGGCGGCGAGGGCGGTGACCAGGGCGACGGCCTCCCACGGGTCCAGCACGTACGGGTGGGCCCAGCGTCCCCGCCGCGCGTCGGAGCCGGCGTGCCGCTCGCTGATCCGTTGCAGCGCCTCGTAGGTGCGGTGGGCGCGGGCCCGACCCGGGTCGGGCGCCGTGAAGAGGTCCGGGGTCGTCATGTCCCGAGCACACCCCATCAACGACATGTTGTCAACAGAATGTTGAAAGTCCGACGGGGTAGGTACCGTTCGGTGCATGGACCTCGTGCCGGACGATCGCACCGCCGACGCCGACGCCGACGCCGACGCCGACGCCGACGCCGACGCCGACGCCGACGCCGACCTCCCGGAGCTGGCGGACCTGCTCGCCGGCCCGCTGCTGCCGGCCGCCTGCGGCCTGCTCGGCTGCCGTCTGACCGCCGGAGGCGTCACCGTTCGGATCACCGAGGTCGAGGCGTACGCGGGCACGGCCGGCGATCCCGCCTCGCACGCCCACCGGGGCCGCACGCCCCGCAACGAGGTGATGTTCGGTCCCGCCGGGCACGCCTACGTCTACTTCACCTACGGGATGCACTGGTGCATGAACGTGGTCACCGGTGACGAGGGGGAGGCCGCGGCCGTGCTGCTGCGCGCCGGCGCGGTGGTCGACGGGCTGGAGACGGCACGGCAGCGCCGGCCGGCGGTGCGGCGCGACGTGGACCTCGCCCGTGGGCCGGCCCGGCTCTGCGCCACGCTCGGCATCGACCGCGCGACGTACGGCGCGTACCTGCTCGCCGATGGTGCGGTCCGGTTGCGGCCGCCAACCGAGTCGGTGCCGCCGGAGACCGTGGTGGCGGGGCCCCGGGTCGGTGTGACGGGCGCGCATGACCTGCCCTGGCGGTTCTGGCTCGACGGTGATCCCACCGTCAGCGCGTACCGGCGGCACGTACCCCGCGTCCGGCGGTGAGGGCGGCGCGCGGCGGGTGACCGCGACCTTGTCGGTGGTTGTGGCCATAATCACCCCACCTGCCCCACCGACGGTTCGGAGGACGTCCATGGCAACGCTGCTCGCGATCGGCACGGCGAAGGGGCTGTTCCTTGCCACCAGCGCCGACGACCGGCGCACCTGGGAAGTCAGCGGCCCCCACCATCCGAGGACAAGCGTCTACTCTGTCGCCCTCGACACCCGGCGGGCGACCCCACGGCTGCTCGCCGGGCTGACCAGCTCCCACTTCGGTCCCACCGTCGCGACCAGCGACGATCTCGGCGCCTCCTGGGACGAGCCCGACCACGCGCCGGTCGCCTTTCCGGCCGACACCGGCGCGTCCCTGGGGCGGGTCTGGCAGCTCACGCCGGCCGGCCCGGGCGAGCCGGACGTCGTCTGGGCCGGCACCGAGCCGTCGGCGCTGTTCCGCTCGACCGACGGTGGCCGCACCTTCGAGCTGGTCCGCGCGCTCTGGGATCACCCGCACCGCCCGCACTGGCAGGCCGGATTCGGTGGCCAGGCCGTGCACACCGTGCTGCCGCACCCGCGTGACCCGGCCCGGCTGCTGGTCGCCATGTCCACCGGCGGGGTCTACCGCTCGGAGGACGCCGGGGCGAGCTGGACCCCGGGCAATGTCGGCATCCGCGCCGCCGGCCTGGCCGACGAGTGGCCGGAGTTCGGCCAGTGCGTGCACAAGGTCGCCCGGGACGCCGGCAACCCCGAGCGGCTCTACGCGCAGAACCACTTCGGCGTCTACCGCTCGGACGACGACGGCCGCACCTGGTCGTCGATCGCCGACGGGCTGCCCAGCGACTTCGGCTTCCCGATGGTGTCGCATCCCGGGCGTCCCGGCATGGTGTGGACGTTCCCGCTGGTCGCCGACGTCGAGCGGTACCCCACGGACCACCGCTGCCGGGTGTACCGGTCGGCCGACGCGGGAGGCAAGTGGGAGCCGCTGTCGGTGGGTCTGCCCGAGGGCCCGTTCTACCCGGCGGTGCTGCGCGACGCGATGTGCGCCGACGACGCCACCCCCGGCGGGGTCTACCTCGGCACCCGCTCCGGCGAGGTCTACGCCAGCGCGGACGAGGGCGACTCCTGGTCGCTGGTAGCCGCGCACCTGCCCGACGTGCTCTGCGTCCGGGCGGCGGTGGTCTGAGTGGTCACTGTGCTGCTGCCCGGCCCGCTGCGCGGCGAGGCCGGCGGCGCGAGCCGGCTGAGCGTCGACGCGGCGGGCACGCTGGGGGCGGTCCTCGACGAGTTGGCCGCCGGTCATCCACGCCTGGCCCGACGGATCCGCGACGAGCGCGGGGAGCTGCGCCGCTACGTCAACGTGTACGTCGACGGGGAGGACTGCCGGCACTCCGGAGGGCTGGCCACGCCGGTCGGCGACGGCGCCCAGGTGCAGGTGCTGCCGTCGGTGGCCGGGGGGTGATTCCCGGACGTGACCGGCGTCACCGCAGGCCATGCCCCCGATGGAATAGTTGACTCGTCAAATAAGTTGTGAGCTGCGTCCGGGTACCACCACGGCACCCGGTTGACACGCGAGGAGCTGGTCATGCAGTTCGGAGTCTTCACCGTCGGTGACGTCACGGTCGATCCGACCACCGGTCGGGAGCCGACCGAGCATGAGCGGATCAAGGCGATGGTCGCCATCGCACTGAAGGCCGAAGAGGTCGGGCTCGACGTCTTCGCCGCCGGTGAGCACCACAACCCGCCGTTCGTCCCGTCGTCACCGACCACCATGCTCGGTCACGTCGCGGCCCGCACCGAGCGGCTGCTGCTGTCCACCGCGACCACGCTGATCACCACCAACGACCCGGTGAAGATCGCCGAGGACTACGCGATGCTCCAGCACCTGTCCGACGGTCGGGTGGACCTGATGATGGGCCGCGGCAACACCGGCCCGGTGTACCCGTGGTTCGGCAAGGACATCCGCGCCGGCATCCCCCTGGCCATCGAGAACTACGACCTGCTGCACCGGTTGTGGCGTGAGGACGTGGTCGACTGGAAGGGCCGCTACCGTACGCCGTTGCAGTCCTTCACCTCGACGCCGCGTCCGCTCGACGGCGTGCCGCCGTTCGTCTGGCACGGCTCGATCCGCAGCCCCGAGATCGCCGAGCAGGCCGCGTACTACGGCGACGGCTTCTTCGCCAACCACATCTTCTGGCCCAAGGAGCACACCCAGCGGATGGTCGGCCTCTACCGCGAGCGGTATGCCCACTACGGCCACGGCTCCGCCGACCAGGCCATCGTCGGCCTCGGCGGCCAGGTGTTCATGCGGCGCAACTCGCAGGACGCCGTCAAGGAGTTCCGGCCGTACTTCGACAACGCACCGGTCTACGGGCACGGGCCGTCGCTGGAGGAGTTCACCCGGGAGACCCCGCTGACCGTGGGCAGCCCGCAGCAGGTCATCGACCGCACGCTCGGCTTCCGCGAGTACGTCGGCGACTACCAGCGGCAGCTCTTCCTGATCGACCACGCCGGCCTGCCGCTCAAGACCGTGCTGGAGCAGCTCGACCTGCTCGGCGAGGAGGTCGTGCCGGTGCTGCGCAAGGAGTTCGCGGCCCTGCGTCCGGTGCACGTCCCGGAGGCGCCCACCCACGCCTCGCTGGTCGCCGCCGCCGGTGGTGCGAAGGACAGCACCGTGCACGCCGTCGACGACGTGACGGGCAAGGCGCCGGAGGGGGCGACCCGATGACCCGCCGCACGCTGGCCGTGGTGTCGGCGGGGCTGAGCCAGCCCTCGTCCACCCGGCTGCTCGCCGACCAGCTCGCCGGGGCGACCCGCGACGAGCTGGTCCGGCGGGGCCACGACGCGGAGCTGCGCGCGATCGACCTGCGCGAGTACGCCCACGACGTGGTCAACAACATGCTCACCGGGTTCCCGCCGGCCGCACTGCGCGAGGCCATCGACACGGTGACCGGGGCGGACGGCATCATCGCCGTCACCCCGATCTTCAGCGCCTCGTACAACGGGCTGTTCAAGTCGTTCTTCGACGTCCTCGACGCGGGTTCGCTGGTCGACCGGCCGGTGCTCATCGCTGCCACCGGTGGCACGGCCCGGCACTCCCTCGCGCTGGAACACGCGATCCGCCCGATGTTCAGCTACCTGCGGGCGGTGGTGGTTCCCACCGCGGTGTTCGCCGCGCCGGAGGACTGGTCCGACGGCACCGCGGACGGCGCGTTGCGCGGTCGGATCCGGCGGGCAGCCGGGGAACTGGCCGACCAGGTCGAACGCCGGCCGCCCAGCAGTGGCCCGGCGGACCCGTTCGCCCTCACCACCGACTTCCTGCAGATGCTCGACCGAGGTGGCGACACCCCGGTCAACTGACCGGGTGGGCCACCAGCACCGGGCAGTGCGCGTGGTGGACGGCGGCCTGACTGACCGAGCCGAGCAGCAGCCCGGCGAATCCGGCCCGACCCCGGGTGCCGACGACCAGCAGCGACGCCGCGCCGCTGGCCTCGACGAGCCCCTGGGCTGGGCTGGCCGCCCGGACCGGGTGCTCCCGCACCACCAGGTCGGGATGCTCGGCCCGGACGACGGCGGACGCGTCGGCGAGCAACCGCACCGCCTCGGCCTGCTCGGCGGCCTGCTCCTCCTCGATCTCGTCCGGCACCGGCCGGTCACCGCCGGCCGGGCCGACATGCGCCAGCACCAACGGGACGTCGCGTAACGTCGCTTCGACCGCCGCGTGACCGACGGCGAGCTGCGACGGCTCGGAGCCGTCCACGCCGACCACGACCGGCCCGTCCACGTCGATCGGCCGCCCCTCGGGACGGACCACCAGCACCGGGCAGTGCGCGTGCGCGGCGACCTGCGCGCCCACCGAGCCGAGCAGCAGGCCGGTGAAGCCACCCAGCCCCCGGCTGCCCACCACGACCAGTTCCGCCCGGCGGGACTCCTCGACCATCGTCGCGCCGGGCCCACCGGCGACCAGGCGTACCTCGACGGCGAGGCCGGGGAACCGCTCGGTGAGGTCGGTCGCCACCCCCTGCGCCATCTTCTGCGCCTCCTCGGACGGCGCCGGCATCATCAGGTCGTACGGGTTGAGGGGCGCGTGCAGGTAGCCGTGCACCACCAGCAGCGACCGGGACCGCAGCTGGGCGGCGCGGGCCGCGTGCTCCGCGGCGACGAGACTGGACGGCGAACCGTCCACGCCCACCACGACAGGTCGGTTCATCAGCTCTCCCTGGGTCGGTCGACCCATTGTCGGTGGTTGTCCGCCTCAGGTGGCGCCGAACGCGCCGGCCGGCCGACCTGCCGAGTGGTTCCGACGAGGGTTCACCGACGGTGGCCCTCGCGGTGGTGCCGGACGATCGCCAGCGGGCCCTGCGAATGGTGCAGCACGGCATGGCTCACCGAGCCGAGCAACAGGCCGGCCAGCGCGCCCCGGCCGTGCGCGCCGACGACCGTGAGCTGCGCTCCGGCGGACTCACGCACCAGCACCGGCGCCGGCGCGCCGTACGCCACCCGGTGCCGCACCGACACGTCCGGGTACCGCTGCGACCAGCCGGCCACCGCCTCGGCGAGCAGCCGCTCCTCGTCGGCGGCGAGCGCGTCGACGCTGTACGCCAGCGGAAGCCGGTCGCCCGGCGCGTTCGGGGTGGGCGTGATCCAGGCGTGCACGACCACCAGGTCCGTGCCGCGTAGCGACGCCTCCTCGAAGGCGAAACCGAGTGCCTGCGCGGACAAGGCCGACCCGTCGATGCCGACCAGGACGGGCCCGTCCGCACGGGCCTCGCCCTTGACGACCAGCACCGGGCAGTCGGCGCGGGCGCAGACCGGCACGGCCACCGACCCGATCAGCAACTCGGTGATGCCACCCAGGCCCCGACTCCCCACCACCAGCAGCGCGGCGGCCCGGGACTCGGCCAGCAGGACGGGTACCGCCGCGCCGTCGACCACCGAGCCGGTGACGGTGAGGTCGGACGCGGTCTTGTCGGCCTCGTTCACCGCCTCCGCGACGATCTGCTCGGCCTGTTCCCGTAGCCCCGCGTCCAGCGCCGAACCCGTCACCGCGATCAGCGACGCGTCGGAGAGGGGCCAGGCGAACGCGTGCACCACGCGCAGTGGTCGGCCGCGCGCGACCGCCTCCCGGGCGGCGACTCGCACCGCGTTGAACGCCGACGTCGAACCGTCCACGGCGACCACCACGGGAGCACCAGATTTGTTGGTCATCACGGCCTCCTTCGTCCGCCTTCATCGTCGAACGGGAGCGTTCCGCCCGGGCAGGGGCGGCTGGCTGCGCGGAACGGGTCGTAGGTCCCGCGTAGGCTCGCCGGGTGACCTCCGATGTGCGGCTGCGGGCGGTTCGTGAGGACGACCTCGTGGAGTTCTTCCTGCACCAGCAGGATCCCGAAGCGAACCGGATGGCCGCGTTCGGTCCCGCCGACCCGTCGGACCACCGCGAGTTCGCCCGGCACTGGGCGCGGGTGCTCACCAACCCGGCGAACCGGGTCCGCACCGTCGAGGCCGACGGCGACGTGGTCGGCTACGTGAGCGCCTTCCCGGTCGGCGACCAGACCGAGGTCAGCTACTGGATCGACCCGGCCCGCTGGGGCCGGGGCCACGCCACCGCGGCGCTGGCAGCCCTGCTGCGCGAGCTGCCTCGGCCGGTGCACGCCCGGGCCGCGAAGGACAACGCCGCCTCGCTCGCGGTGCTCCGCAAGTGCGGCTTCGTCGTGGTCGGTGAGGACTCGGGGTACGCCAACGGGCGCGGCACGGAGGTCGAGGAGTGGCTGCTGGAGCTGCCCGCCGACACCCCTGACCTGGGCTAGCACTAGTCTCGCGGGGTGAACTGGTTGGATCTGGTCGGCTGGGCCGGCTCCGCGGTGCTGGTCTGGTCGCTGCTGCAGTCGCGCATCCTGCGGCTGCGCGCCCTGAACCTGGTCGGCTGCGCCGTGTTGATCGGCTACAACGCCACCATCGAGGTCTGGCCCATGGTCGGGCTCAACATCGTCCTCGCGGTGATCAACATCTGGTACCTGCGGGGCATGCTCGCCACCCGGCACGACGAGCAGACCTACCAGGTGGTCCAGGTGGGGGTCGACGACCAGTTCCTCGCTCACACGCTGCGCGTGCACGGGCCGGACATCGCCCGGTTCAACCCCCACTTCCGCTGGGATCCGTCCGCCGTCGACCGCTCCGCCTTCCTCGTGGTCACCGCCGACGAGGTGGTCGGGGTGGTGCTGTCGCACGCCGAGGCACGCGGCGTGGCCCAGATCGACCTGGACTACGTGACCCCGAAATTCCGGGACTTCACCCCGGGCGAGTTCGTCTACCGACGCAGCCGCCTCTTCACCGAACGCGGCTTCCACCGGGTCGTCAGCCCGCCCGGCATGATCGCCCCCTACTACCACCGGCTCGGTTTCCGCCCCGAGGGCGACTCGTACGTCCTGGACCTGCCGACGTCACCGGCCGCCGAATCGGCGTAGCGTCACCCCGGCAGGATTCGGCCGGCGTCGCACGGGGCACAGATGCGCGTACGCCGGTCGGGCTCGTCGACCGGCGGGCGCCGCGCGTACCGGCCGGCGTCACCATCGCAGAGGGAGCGAACCGGGCGTGCAGAGCTACGGGAGCCAACTGGCCCTGGTCGGGATCCTGATCGTGATCAACGCGCTCTTCGCCGGCAGCGAGATGGCGTTGGTGTCGCTGCGGGACAGCCAGATCCAGCGCCTCGAACGCACCAGCCGGGCCGGACGGGTGCTGGCCCGACTCGCCAAGGACCCGAACCGCTTCCTCGCCACCATCCAGATCGGCATCACCCTCGCCGGCTTCCTGGCCTCCGCCGCTGCCGCGGTCTCCCTCGCCAAGCCCCTCGTCCCCCTGCTCGGGGTCTTCGGCAGCGCCGCCGAGACGGTGGCGATCGTGGTGGTCACCCTCGCACTGACCTTCGTCACCCTGGTCTTCGGCGAGCTGGCGCCCAAGCGGATCGCCATGCAGTCCGCCGAGCGGTGGGCGCTACTGGTCGCCCGTCCGCTCGACGTGCTCGCCAGCCTGACCCGGCCGGCCGTGTGGGCCCTCGGCGCCACCAGCGACCTGGTCGTCCGCCTGGTCGGACTCAACCCGAAGCACGAGCCCGAGGAGATCGGCCCGGACGAGCTGCGCGACATCGTCGCCGGCAACCACGGCTTCACCAAGGAACAGCGCACCATCATCGCCGGCGCCGTCGAGATTGCCGACCGGCGGTTGCGGGCGGTGCTCGTACCCCGGTTGCAGGTCTTCACGCTCGACAGCGGGACCACCGCGGAGGCCGCGCGGCTCGTGCTGGCCGCCACCGGGCACTCCCGGGCGCCCGTGGTGCGCCACGGCGGCCTGGACGACACCGCCGGCGTGATCCATCTGCGCGACCTGGTCGGTGTCTCCGACGACCGGCCGATCGACGAGATCGCCCGCCCACCGATGCTGCTGCCCGACTCACTGCCGGTGGTGGACGCGCTGCGCCAGTTCAAGGCCGAGCGCCAGCACATCGCGCTGGTCGTGGACGAGCGCGGCGCCGTCGACGGGATCGTGACGCTGGAGGACATCCTGGAGGAGATCGTCGGGGAGATCTACGACGAGACCGACCGGGACGGCTACTCGGTGCGCCGGGAGCCGGACGGCACCCTGGTGCTGCCCGGCACCTTCCCGGTGCACGACCTGCCGGACATCGGTGTCGAGCTGCCGTCCCGCCCGGCGGGTGACTACACCACCGTCGCCGGGCTGGTGCTGGCCCGCCTCGGGCACATCCCGACGGTCGCCGGCGAGGACGTCACCCTGGACGGCTGGGTGCTGACGGTGGCCGGCATCGACCACCGGGCCATCACCGAGGTACGCCTGCGGCAGGTCCCCGCCGCCGACACGGCGGTCGACGACGGTGACGCCGATGAGCCCGTCGAGCCGGTGCTCGACGAGGCCCGCAGCTGACCGAACCCGCCGGTCAGTCGCGCGAGAGGTTCTGCAACCGGACCTGACCGCGGGCCACCAGGCGCTCCTTGGCGTCGGTGATCTCCACCTGCCAGAGCTGCTGGCTGCGCCCCCGGTGCACCGGCGTGCCGACCGCCCGCAGCTCACCGTCGCGCACGGCCCGCAGGAAGTCGGTCTGGTTCGCCACCCCGACCACCGTGCCCCGGTCGGCCAGCCAGAGCGAACCGCCGACGCTGGCAGCGGTCTCCACGACCGAGCAGTACACCCCGCCGTGCTGGATGCCGAACGGCTGGTGCAGGTCCGGGCGGACCTGCCAGCTGATGACGACGCGGTCGGGGGTCGCCTCCTCGAATTTCAGGCCGAGCAGGTTGACGAAACCACCCGTCAGATCCGGTGTCTCCACGGCAGAACCCTCCCGAAATCAGTGGGGCGCAAGCGTAACCGGGCGCGTTGCCGCAAACCCGGTACGGGTCGGTGCCGGCGATGGGGGAGAATCGGTGACCGTGACCGACAGCAACTCCCCGCCGTCCGGGCGGGACTCCCTGACCGACGACCTGCTCTGGCGTGGCCTCATCCAGGACTCGACCGGCCTCGACGAGCTGCGCGAGCTGCTCGACGGCGGGACGGCCACCACCTACTACGTGGGGTTCGACCCCACCGCGCAGAGCCTGCACGTCGGCTCGCTCATGCAGGTCACCACGGCCCGACGGCTGCAACTCGCGGGGCACCGCCCGCTGCTGCTGGTGGGCGGAGCGACCGGGCAGATCGGCGACCCGAAGGAGAGCGCCGAGCGGACGCTCAACCCGCCCGAGGTGATCGCCGGCTGGGTCGAGCGGATCCGCGAGCAGCTCGCGCCCTTCGTGTCGTACACCGGTGACAACGCGGCCCAGCTCGTCAACAACCTGGACTGGACCGGCGAGATGTCCGTGGTCGAGTTCCTCCGCGACGTGGGCAAGCACTTCCCGGTGAACAAGATGCTCGCCCGGGAGGTGGTGCGGGCGCGGTTGGAGACCGGCATCAGCTTCACCGAGTTCAGCTACCAGCTGTTGCAGGCCAACGACTTCTTCGAGTTGCACCGCCGGCACGGCTGCCAACTCCAGTTCGGTGGCTCCGACCAGTGGGGCAACATCACCGCGGGCGTCGACTACGTGCGGCGGCGCGGCGCCGGGCCGGTGCAGGCGTTCACCACACCACTGGTGACCAAGGCCGACGGTACGAAATTCGGCAAGACCGAGGGCGGGGCGGTCTGGCTCGATCCCACCCTGACCAGCCCGTACGCGTTCTACCAGTTCTGGCTCAACGTCGACGACCGGGAGGTCGACCGCTACCTGCGGTACTTCAGCTTCCGTACCCGGGACGAGCTGGAGGAGCTGGCGAAGGCGACGGCCGAACGGCCGGCGGCCCGGCTGGCCCAGCGGGCGTTGGCCGAGGAGTTGACCACGCTGGTGCACGGCGCCGAGGAGACCCGGCAGGCGGTCGCCGCCAGTCAGGCGCTGTTCGGACGGGGCTCGCTCGACGACCTGGCCCCGGAGACGCTGCGCGCGGCGCTCACCGAGGCCGGCCTGGTGCGACTCGGCGGAGAACTCCCGGACGTGGCGGGCCTGTTGCGGGACTCCGGCCTCGCAAGCGGGCTCAAGGAGGCACGTCGGGTCATCGCCGAGGGCGGCGCGTACGTGAACAACACCAGAGTGACCGAGGTGGACGCCACGGTGTCGACCGACGACCTGCTGCACGGTCGGTACCTCGTGCTGCGCCGGGGGAAGCGGTCGTTCGCCGGCGTTGAGCTGGGCGAATAGTCGACCATCGACAATGTGACGGGGGACGCGTCCGGCGGATTTGACGATCATCCGGCCGGACGCGTAACTTTCTCTCTGCCAGCGCGGAACGGACGAAACAGGCGAAAGCCTGAAGCGGCCGGAGCGCGGTGACGGCCTCGGGGTCGGGCGGGTTCACCGCCGGATCACCGACCGGGTGGTGCCCACGGAAACGCCGCGAGGCGGATTTGGTGCGGCGGAACCGACCGGGTAAGGTAGTCAGCCGGCAGGGAAACGGACGAGCAAGCGGGCAACCGCTGCGGCCAGCCTGCCAACCCATGACGCGAGCGGCGCAAGCCGGTCTGACCATGGTGCCCGCAACACGGCAGAAAGCACGACGAACCGGGAAACACCGGTTTGACACGGCAGAAACCAGCGGGTAACGTAGTAAAAGTGCCTGGCGCTGAAAGCGCCGGACACGCGGAACGAAAAGCCCCGGGATGGGGCCCACGGATGTGGGTCGTTGATCGGTGTGTGGTTGTTCTTTGAGAACTCAACAGGGTGCTTGTAAAGCCAGTGCCAATTATGATTTATACCCCGGACTGGTCAGGCCTTTGGTTTGGCTGGTTGGGATTCCTTTGGCAACATTTTGTTGTCAGGGTTTGCTGTTCAACTAATTTTTTGTTGGAGAGTTTGATCCTGGCTCAGGACGAACGCTGGCGGCGTGCTTAACACATGCAAGTCGAGCGGAAAGGCCCTTCGGGGTACTCGAGCGGCGAACGGGTGAGTAACACGTGAGCAACCTGCCCCAAGCTTTGGGATAACCCTCGGAAACGGGGGCTAATACCGAATATTACTTCTGGCCGCATGGCTGGGGGTGGAAAGTTTTTCGGCTTGGGATGGGCTCGCGGCCTATCAGCTTGTTGGTGGGGTGATGGCCTACCAAGGCGACGACGGGTAGCCGGCCTGAGAGGGCGACCGGCCACACTGGGACTGAGACACGGCCCAGACTCCTACGGGAGGCAGCAGTGGGGAATATTGCACAATGGGCGGAAGCCTGATGCAGCGACGCCGCGTGAGGGATGACGGCCTTCGGGTTGTAAACCTCTTTCAGCAGGGACGAAGCGGAAGTGACGGTACCTGCAGAAGAAGCGCCGGCCAACTACGTGCCAGCAGCCGCGGTAAGACGTAGGGCGCGAGCGTTGTCCGGATTTATTGGGCGTAAAGAGCTCGTAGGCGGCTTGTCGCGTCGACCGTGAAAACTTGGGGCTCAACCCCAAGCCTGCGGTCGATACGGGCAGGCTAGAGTTCGGTAGGGGAGACTGGAATTCCTGGTGTAGCGGTGAAATGCGCAGATATCAGGAGGAACACCGGTGGCGAAGGCGGGTCTCTGGGCCGATACTGACGCTGAGGAGCGAAAGCGTGGGGAGCGAACAGGATTAGATACCCTGGTAGTCCACGCTGTAAACGTTGGGCGCTAGGTGTGGGGGGCCTCTCCGGTTCCCTGTGCCGCAGCTAACGCATTAAGCGCCCCGCCTGGGGAGTACGGCCGCAAGGCTAAAACTCAAAGGAATTGACGGGGGCCCGCACAAGCGGCGGAGCATGCGGATTAATTCGATGCAACGCGAAGAACCTTACCTGGGTTTGACATGGCCGCAAAACCTCCAGAGATGGGGGGTCCTTCGGGGGCGGTCACAGGTGGTGCATGGCTGTCGTCAGCTCGTGTCGTGAGATGTTGGGTTAAGTCCCGCAACGAGCGCAACCCTCGTTCGATGTTGCCAGCGCGTTATGGCGGGGACTCATCGAAGACTGCCGGGGTCAACTCGGAGGAAGGTGGGGATGACGTCAAGTCATCATGCCCCTTATGTCCAGGGCTTCACGCATGCTACAATGGCCGGTACAATGGGCTGCGATACCGTGAGGTGGAGCGAATCCCAAAAAGCCGGTCTCAGTTCGGATCGGGGTCTGCAACTCGACCCCGTGAAGTCGGAGTCGCTAGTAATCGCAGATCAGCAACGCTGCGGTGAATACGTTCCCGGGCCTTGTACACACCGCCCGTCACGTCACGAAAGTCGGCAACACCCGAAGCCGGTGGCCCAACCCTTGTGGAGGGAGCCGTCGAAGGTGGGGCTGGCGATTGGGACGAAGTCGTAACAAGGTAGCCGTACCGGAAGGTGCGGCTGGATCACCTCCTTTCTAAGGAGCACCATCCGGTGAAAGCCGGTATGGAGCCCGCGGCCCGCGAATGTCGGGTCGGGGTGCTCAATGGCGGAGACACTGGCAAGTTGGATGCCGGCAACGGTCTCGGATGTCTAGTACACGCTCTTTCGAGTGCAGGAACGACGGATGTGATGCGGCTGGGGTCTGGCGTTAGCACCCTGTTGGGTCCTGAAAGAACAACCGGTGGTTGTCTTTCAGAGCCGTTGCTCGAGGTGAGAGTCCTCGGGTTGGCGCCAGGCATGGCCTGGCCTCGCATACCGGTCACGGTGGTGATGTTGGTGTGGGGCTTGTGGGTTGTGGGTTGGTTGTTTGTTGAGAATTGCACAGTGGACGCGAGCATCTTTGTGGTCAAGTTGTCAAGGGCGAACGGTGGATGCCTTGGCACCAGGAGCCGATGAAGGACGTGGGAGGCCGCGATAGGCCTGGGGGAGCTGTCAACCGAGCTGTGATCCCAGGGTGTCCGAATGGGGAAACCTGGCACCAGTCATGTGGTGTCACCCACACCTGAACACATAGGGTGTGTGGAGGGAACGCGGGGAAGTGAAACATCTCAGTACCCGTAGGAAGAGAAAACAATTTAGTGATTCCGTGAGTAGTGGCGAGCGAAAGCGGATTGAGGCTAAACCGGCTGCGTGTGATACCTGTCAGGGGTTGCGTGGTCGGGGTTGTGGGACCCCGCTGAGTGTACTGACATGCGCTCGAGGAGTTATAAAGCCAGCTGCTAGCCGAATGGTGTGGAAAAGCCAACCGTAGGCGGTGATAGTCCGGTAGGTGAAAGTGGCTGGTCTTCTGTGGGTGTTCCCGAGTAGCGGCGGACCCCTGAAATCTGCCGTGAATCTGCCAGGACCACCTGGTAAGCCTAAATACTTCCTGGTGACCGATAGCGGACGAGTACCGTGAGGGAATGGTGAAAAGTACCCCGGGAGGGGAGTGAAATAGTACCTGAAACCGTTCGCCTACAATCCGTCGGAGCCTTGCGGGGTGACGGCGTGCCTTTTGAAGAATGAGCCTGCGAGTTAGTGGCATGTGGCGAGGTTAACCCGTGTGGGGGAGCCGTAGCGAAAGCGAGTCTGAATAGGGCGATCGTAGTCGCATGCTCTAGACCCGAAGCGGAGTGATCTAGCCATGGGCAGGCTGAAGCGCGGGTAAGACCGCGTGGAGGGCCGAACCCACCAACGTTGAAAAGTTGGGGGATGACCTGTGGTTAGGGGTGAAAGGCCAATCAAACTCCGTGATAGCTGGTTCTCCCCGAAATGCATTTAGGTGCAGCGTCGCGTGTTTCTTGCCGGAGGTAGAGCACTGGATGGTCTAGGGGGCCCACAAGCTTACCGAAATCAGCCAAACTCCGAATGCCGGTAAGTGAGAGCGCGGCAGTGAGACTGCGGGGGATAAGCTTCGTAGTCGAGAGGGAAACAGCCCAGATCACCAGCTAAGGCCCCTAAGCGTGTGCTAAGTGGAAAAGGATGTGGGGTCGCATAGACAACCAGGAGGTTGGCTTAGAAGCAGCCACCCTTTAAAGAGTGCGTAATAGCTCACTGGTCAAGTGGTTCCGCGCCGACAATGTAGCGGGGCTCAAGCACACCGCCGAAGCTGTGGCATTCACATTTTTACTTCGCGGCGCCTTGATGTGCCGTGCAGGTGTGTGGATGGGTAGGGGAGCGTCGTGCCGGGGGTGAAGCAGCGGGGTGACCCAGTTGTGGACGCGGCACGAGTGAGAATGCAGGCATGAGTAGCGAAAGAAGGGTGAGAAACCCTTCCGCCGGATGACCAAGGGTTCCAGGGCCAGGCTAATCCGCCCTGGGTGAGTCGGGACCTAAGGCGAGGCCGAGAGGCGTAGTCGATGGACAACGGGTTGATATTCCCGTACCCGCGAAAGAGCGTCCCTGATGAACCTCGTTGTGCTAACCACCCGAACCAGCTGATGTCTTCGGACGGATGGTGGGGAGCGTGGGAACCTGGCGGGTAGTAGTCAAGCGATGGGGTGACGCAGGAAGGTAGCTGAGCCCGGCCGGTGGTTGTGCCGGGGTAAGCGTGTAGGCCGTGCCATAGGCAAATCCGTGGCGCATGGAGGCTGAGACGTGATGCCGAGCCGATTCAGGTGAAGTCAGTGATCCTATGCTGCCGAGAAAAGCCTCTAGCGAGTTCTTAGCGGCCCGTACCCCAAACCGACACAGGTGGTCAGGTAGAGAATACCGAGGCGATCGGGCGAACTGTGGTTAAGGAACTCGGCAAATTGCCCCCGTAACTTAGGGAGAAGGGGGGCCGGAGACGTGAAGCCCCGCGCGGGTGGAGCGTTGTATGGCCGCAGAGAGCAGGGGGAAGCGACTGTTTACTAAAAACACAGGTCCATGCGAAGAAGTAATTCGATGTATATGGACTGACGCCTGCCCGGTGCTGGAACGTTAAGGGGACCTGTTAGCTCTTTTGGGGCGAAGCGGAGAACTTAAGCGCCAGTAAACGGCGGTGGTAACTATAACCATCCTAAGGTAGCGAAATTCCTTGTCGGGTAAGTTCCGACCTGCACGAATGGCGTAACGACTTCCCCACTGTCTCAACCACAGGCCCGGCGAAATTGCAGTACGAGTAAAGATGCTCGTTACGCGCGGCAGGACGGAAAGACCCCGGGACCTTTACTATAGCTTGACATTGGTACTTGAGTTAGCTTGTGTAGGATAGGTGGGAGCCGGTGAAGCTCATACGCCAGTATGGGTGGAGGCAATCTTGAAATACCACTCTGGTTGATTTGGGTATCTAACTTCGGACCGTTATCCGGTTCAGGGACAGTGTCTGGTGGGTAGTTTAACTGGGGCGGTTGCCTCCTAAAGGGTAACGGAGGCGCCCAAAGGTTCCCTCAGCCTGGTTGGCAATCAGGTGTTGAGTGCAAGTACACAAGGGAGCTTGACTGTGAGACTGACAGGTCGAGCAGGGACGAAAGTCGGGACTAGTGATCCGGCACTTGCGAGTGGAAGCGGTGTCGCTCAACGGATAAAAGGTACCCCGGGGATAACAGGCTGATCTTCCCCAAGAGTCCATATCGACGGGATGGTTTGGCACCTCGATGTCGGCTCGTCGCATCCTGGGGCTGTAGCAGGTCCCAAGGGTTGGGCTGTTCGCCCATTAAAGCGGTACGCGAGCTGGGTTTAGAACGTCGTGAGACAGTTCGGTCCCTATCCGCCGTGCGCGTAGGATACTTGAGAAGGGCTGTCCCTAGTACGAGAGGACCGGGACGGACGAACCTCTGGTGTGCCAGTTGTCCCGCCAGGGGCACGGCTGGTTAGCTACGTTCGGAAGGGATAACCGCTGAAAGCATCTAAGCGGGAAGCCTGCTTCAAGATGAGGTATCCCACCCACCTTTGGTGGGGTAAGGCCCCCAGCTAGACGACTGGGTTGATAGGCCGGAAATGTAAGCCCGGTAACGGGTTCAGTTGACCGGTACTAATAGGCCGAGGACTTGACTACTAAGCTGCTACGCGTCCACTGTGCAACTCTGAACAAACACCCACCCGTGAGTGTTGTGCCGGGTTGGTTGATATGTTCATAGAGTTACGGCGGTCATGGCGGAGGGGAAACGCCCGGTTACATTCCGAACCCGGAAGCTAAGCCCTCCAGCGCCGATGGTACTGCACTCGTGAGGGTGTGGGAGAGTAGGACACCGCCGGACAATCTTCCAGTCGAGGGCCGCCCCATCAGGGTCGGCCCTCGACTGCGTAGCGCCATTGGTGGCGCAATCAGGAAGGATGTACCTGTGAGTTCAGGACCGCAGGGCGGAGACCGTCCCCGTCGTAACGAGGACCGCACCGACGGCCCGGCTGGACGCGACCGTGGAGCGCGCCGCGACGACCGGCCCCCGTACCGGGGAGACCGTGACAACGCCGGCGGCGCCCGCGGCGGCTACAGCGGCGGCCGCGAGGGCGGCACCCGCGGTGGCGACCGCCGCGAGGGTGGTTTCCGGGGCGGCGACCGTGACGGTGGCTTCCGGGGCGGTGACCGTGGTCGTTCCGGTGCGCCCCGTGAGGGTGGCTTCCGGGGCGGCGACCGCCGCGAGGGCGGTTTCCGTGGTGGCGACCGTGACGGTGGCTTCCGGGGCGGCGACCGCCGTGAGGGTGGTTTCCGTGGTGGCGATCGCGACGGTGGTTTCCGGGGTGGCGACCGGGACGGCGGTTTCCGGGGCGGTGACCGTGATGGTGGTTTCCGGGGTGGCGACCGTCGTGAGGGTGGCTACCAGGGTGGCGGTGACCGTGGTCGTTCCGGTCCGCCGCGCGAGGGTGGCTTCCGGGGCGGCGACCGCCGTGAGGGTGGCTTCCGGGGTGGCGACCGTGAGGGTGGCTTCCGGGGCGGTGAGCGTCGCGAGGGTGGTTTCCGCGACTCGTCGCGCTCCGCTGGTCCGCGCGAGGGCGGTTTCCGTGGTGGCGACCGTGACGGTGGTTTCCGTGGTGGTGACCGTCGTGAGGGTGGCTACCAGGGTGGCGGTGACCGTGGTCGTTCCGGTCCGCCCCGTGAGGGTGGCTTCCGGGGTGGCGACCGGGACGGCGGTTTCCGGGGCGGTGACCGTGATGGTGGTTTCCGGGGTGGCGACCGTCGTGAGGGTGGCTTCCGTGGTGGCGACCGTGATGGTGGTTTCCGTGGTGGCGACCGTCGTGAGGGTGGCTACCAGGGTGGCGGTGACCGTGGTCGTTCCGGTCCGCCCCGTGAGGGTGGCTTCCGGGGTGGCGACCGCGACGGTGGCTTCCGGGGTGGCGACCGTGACGGTGGCTCCCGTGGTGGCGACCGTCGCGAGGGTGGCTTCCGTGGTGGCGACCGTGAGGGCGGCTTCCGTGGCGGTGACCGTCGTGAGGGTGGCTACCAGGGTGGCGGTGACCGTGGTCGTTCCGGTCCGCCCCGTGAGGGTGGCTTCCGGGGTGGCGACCGCGACGGTGGTTTCCGGGGTGGCGACCGTCGTGAGGGCGGTTTCCGCGGTGGCGACCGTGAGGGCGGTTTCCGAGGCGGCGACCGCCGGCAGGGTGGCGCGCCCCGTGAGGGTGGCTTCCGGGGTGGCGACCGTGAGGGCGGGTTCCGGGGTGGCGACCGTCGTGAGGGCGGCTTCCGCGCTGGCAACCGTGAGGGTGGCTTCCGAGGCGGCGGCCGTCGCGAGGACGACCGCCGCCGCGACGAGCGTGCGGCGGGCCCGGAGGCGTCCGAGGGTGGGCGTAGCGCGGCCCCGGCACTGCCGGACGACATCGTCGCGACCGACCTTGACAAGGACGTGCGTGCCGAACTGCTCTCGCTGAACAAGCCGGTCGCCGAGACCGTGGCCCGGCACCTG
The DNA here is from genome assembly GCF_049315225.1 of Micromonospora sp. WMMD729. Taxonomy (NCBI): domain Bacteria; kingdom Bacillati; phylum Actinomycetota; class Actinomycetes; order Micromonosporales; family Micromonosporaceae; genus Micromonospora; species Micromonospora sp. WMMD729. The sequence goes on from NZ_CP186059.1 coordinate 2,344,308, forward strand.
GTCGCCACCGGTCAGTTGATCGACGAGGACCCGGCCGAGGCGTTGGCCCACGCGCTGGCTGCCCGGCGGCTGGCGTCGCGCATCGCCTCCGTCCGCGAAGCGGTCGGCCTGGCCGCGTACCACGCGGGGGAGTGGCAGACGGCGATCGCCGAGCTGCGGACGTACCACCGGATGACCGGTTTGCAGAGTCACCTTGCCGTGCTCGCCGACTGTGAGCGTGCGCTCGGCCGGCCGGAGCGGGCCATTGACCTGTACCGGGGCGCTGACCAGGAGAAGCTGGACCCGGCCGTCGCCACCGAGCTGCTGATCGTCGCCGCCGGCGCACGGGGTGACCTCGGCCAGAAGGACGCCGCGGTCGCGATGCTCCAGGTGCCCGATCTCACCAGCGAGACGACGGCGCCGTGGACGGCGCGTCTCCGTTACGCGTACGCCGACGCGCTGCTCGCGGTGGGCCGGCGTGAGGAGGCCCGCGAGTGGTTCTCCCGCGCCGCCGACGTGGACACCGAGGGCGAGACCGACGCCGCCGAGCGGTTGCTCGAACTCGACGGCGTCGTCATCGAGGGCGACGACGAGGACGAGGCCGAGGAGATCGCCGCCGGTCCGGGCGCACCGGGTGCCGTGCCGGCGCAGCCGGACACGGACCTGACCGTCGCCGACGGTGAGGACGACTTCGCCGCGACGGCCGACGACGAGGCTGACGACGAAGACGCCGAGGACGACGACGCCGAGGACGAGGACGAGGACGACGAGGACTTCGCCGCCGAGGCGGGCGACGAGGACTTCGACGACGACGAGGAGGGCCGCGTCACCGGCGCTTCGGCCCGGCACACCGACGCGGCGGACCCCGAGGACGTCGACGGTGACGACGAGGACGTCGACGCCCGCCGTCCGGACCCGGACGACACCGCTGCGGCCCTGACCGCCGACGACGGTGGCCGGGACGCGGACGGCGAGCGGACCGCCTCCACCCGGGGCGACGAGCCGGAGTCGACGCAGCGGTGAACGCGGACGCCGGGAAGCGGCTGATCGACGGGTACAGCCTGGTCGTCTTCGACCTGGACGGTGTGATCTACCTGATCGACCGGCCGATTCCCGGCGCCGTCGAGGCGGTGGCCCAGCTGCACGCCGAGGGGCGCGCGGTCGCGTACGCCACCAACAACGCCTCACGCCGCTCCAGCGACGTCGCCGACCTGCTGACCGGGATGGGCGTGCCGGCACGGCCGGAGGAGGTCCTCACCTCCGCCGCCGCAGCGGCCGAGCTGCTGCGCGACCGGCTGCCGGCCGGCGCCGCGGTGCTGGTGGTCGGCGCGGAGGCGTTGCGCGCCGAGCTGCGCGCGGTCGGGCTGACCCCGGTCACCCGCGCCGACGAGAAGCCGGCCGCGGTGGTGCAGGGCTACGGCCCGCAGGTCGGCTGGGCCGAGTTGGCCGAGGCGTCGGTCGCGGTCCGGGCGGGCGCGATCTGGGTCGCCACCAACACCGACCGGACGCTGCCCAGCGCCCGTGGCCCGCTACCGGGCAACGGGTCACTGGTCGCGGTGTTGCGGACCGCGTTGGAACGGGACCCGGACCTGGTGGTCGGCAAGCCGGAGTCGGCGCTGTTCGAGACCGCCGCCCGGCGCGGCGACGGCGGAAATGCCCTTGTCGTCGGCGATCGACTGGACACCGACATCGAGGGCGCCCGCCGCGCGGGCCTGGACAGTCTGCTCGTCCTCACCGGCGTCAGCGGCGTACCCGAGTTGCTCGCGGCCGAGCCGGGGCGGCGGCCCACGTACGTCGCGCGGGACCTGGCGGGGCTCTTCGACCCGGCGGCGGCGGTGCGGGTCCCGGGCCCGACGGACGCCGGCGGCTGGTCCGTCACGGACCGCGACGGGACGCTGGAGCTGGCCGGCGACGGCCAGGCGCTGGACGCCCTGGCGGCCCTCTGCGCGGCGGCCTGGGCGGCCCCGACACTGCCGGCGATCCGCCCGGCGGGCCCGGCCGCGGCCGCGGCCCTGAAGAGCTTCGGGCTGACCGCGCAGGCGTGAAGCCGGGCCACGGAGACGTGGGCCGGCCACGAAGGCGCGCGGCGGGGCAGCGACGACGCTTCAAAGCCGGGCACCGACGACGCGCGGGCGACCCGCTAGAGGAGCTTGCGCAGCTTCATCAGGTCGAACGGGTTGGCCTTGATCGACACCCGGCGGGAGGTGACCGCCCTGGTGACGTCCAGGTCGCCACGGACCAGGGCGAGCAGGTCGTCGCTGGACGTGCTCAACGCGATCTTGGCCTTCGGGTCGTCGCCGTCGGCCAGTTCGACCAGCCGGCCGCCGCTGATCCGTCCGTGGAAGGCCGTGTCCAGATCGGTGATCCGGCAGGCCAGGGTGCGCTCCAGGTCGATACGCTCCCGAACCGTCTCGGCGTTGCGGTCCAACCGGGCGGCCAGCTCCTGCAACGCCTGCCGGCACTCGTCCACGCTGGCCACATGTCCCCCTCGCCGATTGCCTCGCCGTCCCCGGCACCGTACCGCACGGGACAGTCCGGGGTGCCCGGTAGCGTGACACCTGCAGACCCCGCCCGACGGAAGGACCAAGGCATGCAGGACGCGTGGCGCGCCTACCTCGAACTGGCCCTGGGCCTGGCGGAGGCGCCCCGGAAGAAGGCGCAGGAAGCGGTGCGTCGGGTCGTCGGCACGGGCGGGGCGACCGCGGCCCAGTTGCAGGCGCTCGCCGAGGAGCTGGTCAGCACCAGCGCCGCCAACCGGGAGTCGTTGACCAAGCTGGTCCGCTTCGAGGTCGACCGGGCCCTCGGCGCGGTCGGTCTGGCCACGGCGGACGAGGTGGCCGAGCTGACCCGACGGGTACGCGACCTGGAACGGCAACTGCGCGAGGCGCGGGCCACCGAGTCACCCGCCGCGACGACGGCCGGCGGCCCGTCCGCCGCCCCGACGCCTGCCGCCGAGCCCGTGCCACAGCCCGACCCGACCCGCGCCGCGCCGCCCGGTGACGGCCTGGTGCCGTCCGACGCCCCCGCCGGAGCGCCGGTCGCCCAGCAGGCCGCGCCGCCCGTCGCCAAGAAGGCCGCCGCGCCCGTCGCCAAGAAGGCGATCGCGAAGAAGGCCGTCGCGAAGAAGGCCGTCGCGAAGAAGGCCATCGCCCGCAAGCCTCCCGCGACGATCAGCCGGACCGGCGACGAGACGCAGACGCCGGTCAGTCAGGACGACACACCGACGCCGGCGGCCATGCCGGCGAAGAAGGCCGTCCGCAAGCGCCGCCCGGACGGTGCGTCGTGAGCGACGCGCCACGTCCGGGCCCACCCGGGGGCTTCCGGCCGGGCCCGCCACCGGCCGGCTCGTTCGCGGCCCGCCCGGGCCCGCCGCCCGGTCCCCGTCCGGGCCCGCGTGCCGACCTGACGGTCGGCGCCGACGACGCGGCGAGCCACCCGGCGGTCGAGGCCGCCGTGCGGGCCATGGACAACGCGGCGGCGCTCGCCCCGGCCGACCAGATCGCGCAGTACGAGGCGGCGTACGAGACGCTGCGCGAGACCCTCGCCACCATCGACCAGACCTGAGCAGGGCGATTGCGCCCGACGGACCGGAGAAACACGTATGGCACGTCGCAACCGGCTGGACGCCGAACTCGTCCGTCGCGGGCTGGCCCGCTCGCGTGAGCAGGCCGCCGCGCTGGTCGAGGCCGGCCGGGTCCAGCTGCGCGGAGTGCCCGCGCGCAAGGCCGCCGCGATGGTCGACCCCGCCGACCCGCTGCTGGTCACCGGCGACGACCCGACCGAGGAGTACGTCTCCCGGGGCGGCCACAAGCTCGCCGGAGCCCTCGCCGCGTTCGGTGGGCTGCGCGTCGCCGGCCGCCGCTGCCTGGACGCCGGGGCCTCGACCGGGGGCTTCACCGATGTGCTGCTGCGCGCCGACGCCGCCGAGGTGGTGGCCGTGGACGTCGGCTACGGGCAGCTCGCCTGGTCGCTACGGACCGACGAGCGCGTCCGGGTCCTGGAACGCACGAACGTCCGTACCCTCGTTCCGGACACGATCGGCGGACCGGTCGACCTGACGGTGGCCGACCTGTCGTTCATCTCGCTGCGGCTGGTGCTGCCGGCGTTGGCCGGCTGCACCCGGGCGGACGGCGACCTGGCGTTGATGGTGAAGCCGCAGTTCGAGGTGGGCAAGGAGCGGGTCGGGGCCGGCGGTGTGGTGCGCGACCCGGCGCTGCGTGCCGAGGCGGTGCTCGACGTGGCCGCCGCCGCGGCCCAGCTCGGCCTCGGTCTGGCGGACGTGGCGGCCAGCCCGCTGCCGGGTCCCAGCGGCAACGTCGAGTTCTTCGTATGGTTGCGCCGGGGCGCGCCGGCGGCCGACCCGCAGCGGGTACGGGCCGTGGTGGACGCCGGGCCGGACGGCGTGACGACGGCCGGCGACGTGCCGGGCGTGGCGGCGGAGGAGGTCGCAGGGTGAACGCGTACAGCGAGCGGCGCGCGACGGCACGCGGGCGTGCCGGAGCACGGGCGTCCGGCCGTGCCGTCGCGGACGGGCGGGTGGCCCGATGAGCCGCACGGCGCTGCTGGTGACCCACACCGGTCGTCGGCGTAGCACCGAGCACGCCCGGTCGGTCGCCGCCGACCTCATCGCCGCGGGATTCGAGGTACGGGTCGTCGCCGACGAGGCCGAGGATCTCGACCTGCCCGGTGTGGTCCCGGTCGCCGGCCCGGAAGCCGCCGAGGGCGCCGAGATCGTCTTCGCGCTGGGCGGGGACGGCACGTTTCTGCGCGCGGCCGAGCTGGCGCGCCCGGCGAAGGCGCCGTTGCTCGGCATCAACCTCGGCAAGGTCGGGTTCCTCGCCGAAGCGGAGATCGACGACCTGGACACCGCGGTCCGCGACGTCGTCGAGCGCAACTACACGGTGCACGAGCGGCTGACGCTCGACGTCACGGCCGAGTTCGACGGCGGGCCGACCATCGAGTCGTGGGCGCTCAACGAGATCAGCGTCGAGAAGGGCGAACGGGCGCAGATGCTCGAACTCCTCGTCGACGTGGACGGCCGTCCGCTGTCCCGCTACGGCTGCGACGGCGTGGTCTGCGCCACCCCGACCGGTTCCACCGCGTACGCGTTCTCCGGCGGCGGCCCCGTCGTCTGGCCGGAGGTGGAGGCCCTGCTGCTGGTACCGATCAGCGCGCACGCGCTGTTCAGCCGTCCACTGGTCACCGCGCCCACGTCGACGTTCGTCATCACCGTCGACCCGTTCACCACGCTCGCCGTGCTCGCCTGCGACGGCCGGCGGGTGTACGACCTGCCGCCGGGCGCCCGGGTGACCGTGCGGCGCGGTGCCCTGCCGGTGCGCATCGTGCGGCTGCGGGCCCGCCCGTTCACCGACCGGCTGGTCGCCAAGTTCGGCCTGCCGGTGCACGGCTGGCGGGGCAGCCGCCGGTGACGGTGGCGCACACCGTCGGTGTCCGGCGGTTGTCCACCTGACGACATGTCGCCGCTACGGCGGCGAGCGGCTAGTGACCTGGTTGTGCGCTGCGTCGCAGACTCCGATCGGTCCTCATCCACGGATGTCGGGCCCGAAGGAGTGAAGGAGCGCATCGCATGCACTGGTCCCCCCGCTGGCTCAGCGCCGGCGCGGTCGGCGCGTTGGTGGTCGGCCTCGCCGCGCCGGCGTCCGCCGAGCCGCCCGTCCGGCCCACCGGCCCGAGCCTGGGCGCGTCCGCCCCGGCCGCCGCGCCCGTCCGCATCACCCTCATCACCGGCGACCAGGTCGAGTTGTCGCCGGCCGCGCCCGGCCGGGTCGCCGCCACCGTACGCCCGGGACCCGGGCGGGAGCGGATCCTCTTCCAGACCCTGGAGGTCGACGGCGGGCTGCGGGTCCTGCCCAGCGACGTCACGCCCTACATCTCCAGCGGTGTCCTCGACGCCAACCTGTTCGACGTGCAGGAGTTGGCCGCCGACGGCTACGGCGACGCCGCGCAGGGGGCGCTGCCGCTGATCGTGCGCTACCAGGAGCCGTCCGCCGGCCGGGTCCGGCCGCTCGGCGGCGTCACCGACGCCCGACCCCTGCCGAGCATCAACGGCGCCGCCGTACGGGTCGGCAAGGCCGACCTGGGTGGGCTGTGGACCACCCTCGCCGGCACGCCGACGACCCGGACCGCGACTCCTCGGCTGGGCGGCGGCATCGCCCGGGTCTGGCTGGACGGTCGGGTGCGCCCGACGTTGGAGCACAGCGTCCCGCAGATCGGCGCTCCGGCGGCCTGGGCGGCCGGCCGCGACGGCAGTGGCGTGACGGTGGCCGTGCTCGACACCGGCGTCGACGCCACCCACCCCGACCTGGCCGGGCGGATCGCCGAGGCGCGGGACTTCTCCGGCAGCGGCAGCGCCCGCGACGGTCACGGCCACGGCACCCACGTCGCCGCCACCATCGCGGGCAGCGGAGCGGCGTCGGAGGGGTTGCGCAAGGGCGTCGCCCCGGGCGCGCGGCTGCTGGTCGGCAAGGTGCTCGACGACGGCGGCTCCGGCTACGACTCGGCCATCATCGCCGGCATGGAGTGGGCCGCCCACTCCGGCGCGAAGGTCGTCAGCATGAGCCTCGGCGGTGGCCCGACCGACGGCACCGACCCGATGAGCCAGGCGGTGAACGACCTGACCGCCGAGACCGGCGCGCTGTTCGTGATCGCTGCCGGCAACTCGGGCCAGGCGCGGAGCGTCAACGCCCCGGGCGCGGCCACGGCGGCGCTGACCGTCGGCGCGGTCGACCGGGACGACAACCTCGCGGACTTCTCCAGCCGGGGCCCCCGCGTCGGCGACAACGGCATCAAGCCCGAGATCACCGCGCCGGGCGTGGGCATCGTCGCCGCGCGGGCCGCCGGCACCACCATGGGTACGCCGGTCGGCGACGCCTACACGGCCGCGTCCGGGACGTCCATGGCCACCCCGCACGTCGCGGGCGCGGCCGCGATCCTCGCCCAGGACCACCCGGACTGGAAGGCCGGCACGCTCAAGGACGCGCTGGTCAGCACCACCAAGGCGAACCCGGCGCTGACCGTCTTCGAGCAGGGCGGCGGTCGGGTGGACGTGGCGCGGGCGCTCACCCAACGGGTGTACGCGTCGGCCACCGCCGACTTCGGCCGGGTCAGCACCGGCGGACCGGTGGCCGAGCGCAGTGTGACGTACACCAATGGCACCTCCGTCGCGCGGACCCTGCGGCTGGCCCTGGAGCTGCGCAACCTGGACAGCGGCGCGGCCGAGACCGACGGCGTCGCCGTCGGCTCGGGCGAGGTGACCGTGCCGGCGGGCGGCAGCGTGGCCGTGCCGCTGCGCGCCGACCCGGCGAAGCTGGCCCGGGGCCCGCACGGAGGATGGCTGGTGGCGACCGGTGCGGACGGCGTCGCCGTGCGCACGCCGGTCGGGCTCACCGTCAGCGGACCGCAGCACGACGTCACGATCAAGGTGCTGGGCCGGCAGGGTCAGCCGACCCTCTCGCCCGCCCTGACCCTCTTCGGCGAGCAGCCCGAGTCGGACTTCTGGGGCTGGTGGCCGGGCGAGGGCACCCTGCGGGTCGAGGAGGGCAGCTACCTGCTGACCGCGCTGGTCGAGCACGGCGCTCCGCTGGACGAGCAGCTGACCCAGACCGTCGAACCCGAGCTCACCGTCGACCGGGACCTGACGGTCGTGCTCGACGCCCGCAAGGGCACGCCGGTACGCGTCGAGACGCCCAAGCCCAGCGAACAGCGGGCCACGCTCAGCTTCTACGTGCACCGGGTGCTGGGCAACGGCCGGCAGATCGACCACGGCGTCATGGCGTACAGCACCGTTCAGCAGGTGAACGTCACGCCGACCCGGCCGGTGCGCCACGGCGAGTTCGAGTTCGCCTCCCGCTGGCAGCTCGTCGCGCCCATGGTGGACGCCACCGTCACCGGCGTGTCCGGACCGTCGGACATCAACCTGCTGGGCGCGTCCCCGGCGCCGACCGGGCGACACAAGCGGCCGCTGGTCTGGGCGGGCGCCGGAACACCCGGCGAGCTGACCCGGGTGCGGGGCGCGGCCGTGCTGCTCGCCACCGACCCGGACCGCAGCGAGGAGGAGCAGGTGGCCGCGGTCGCGGCGGCCGGCGCGGCGGCGGTGCTGATCGTCCGCCCCGAGGACCGGAGCGCGTGGACGGTCTGGCGGCCGGCGGGGGAGCGGCTGCCGATCCCGGCGATGGTCGTGGCGTACGACGACGGGCAGCGGTTGATCGCGGCGGCGCGTACGGGTCGCGCGACGCTGGACCTGACGCTGACCGTGGACAGCCCCTACCTGTACGACGTGTGGCAGGTGTCGAAGGGGCGGGTGCCGGAGCGCATCGTGCACACGGTGACCGCGAGGAACACGGCCGAGGTGACCGCGCGCTACGGCGACACCGGCGCGGGTTGGGCCACCGAGGAGCGGTTCGGCTGGCGTCCGTGGCAGGAGCACGCCTGGAACGACGACCAGCGCCTGGTCCACAACGGCACCACGCGGCAGGAGTTCGTGAGCGCCGGTGACAACTGGTGGCAGCACCGGGTGCTGCACAAGCAGATGTTCATGCAGTGGGGGCAGTTGACCGGCGGCCTCACCCAGGAGCCCCGGCGGTACGCCGCCGACGACCGGGAGACCGAGTCCTGGCACGCCCCGGTGATGCGGCCGGCCGTGCCGGCGAGCGGCGCGCCGGTGCCGACGCGGACCGGGGACGTCCTCGACGTGCGGGTGCCCGAGTTCGTCGACGCCGACGGGCACTACAGCGTGGCGGGCACCAGCGAGGAGTCGGACGGCGTCGAGGTCCGCCTCAGCCGGGATGGGCGGCAGATCGCCGACCTGTCCGACGGGTGGACGCCGGTGCCGACCACGGCGGGACCGTCCCGTTACCGCCTCGACGTGACGACGCGACGGGCCTCGGACGAGTGGCGCTACGGCACCCGGACGGACACGGCGTGGCAGTTCACCTCGGCCCGTCCGGCGGGTGCCGCGGCCAGCCCGCTGTCGCTGTTGCAGGTGGACTACCGGGTGCCGGCCGACCTGCTCGGCACCGTGCCCGGCAACCGCCCGCACCAGGTGGGGCTGACCCTGCGCCAGCCCGCCGGGTTGTCCGCCCCGAAGGGCGCCGGCGTGACCGTGCAGGTCTCCTTCGACGAGGGCGTCACCTGGCGGTCCGTGCCGACCCACGGGTCGGGCGTCCGCTGGACGGCGATTGTGCCGGCCGGACGCGGCACGGTGTCGCTGCGGGTGCACGCCGCCGACCGGGCCGGGAACACCGTCGACCAGACGGTGCTGCGGGCGTACGGGCTGCGCTGACCGCCGGACCGGCCGGGCCCACCGTCAGCGCGACGGTGGGCCCGGCCGCGTCGGTCGTCGCGCGACGGCCGCAGCGCCCGGTCAGAGCCAGCCGCGTCGGGCCACCTGGAACGCCAGCCCCGGCCGGGTGTCGACACCGGCGACGTCCATCAGATCGGCGAGCCGGCGCTGCACGGTGCGGCGGCTCACCCCGAGCTGGGAGGCGATGGACTTGTCCGGTACACCGGCCACGAACAGCGACAGCAGTCGGGCCTCGTCGGCGTCGGGTCGGTAGCCGTCGGCCGGACGGTCGTCGCCGGCGTCGCGGCGGTCGCCGTTGGAGCCGCTGTCGCGGCGGTGTTCGGTCGCCGCGACAGCGAGTGGGTCGTCGAGTCGCAGCCGGGTGGCGAGCCGCCAGTGACTCTCGAAGAGGGCCAGCAGCGCGTCGAGCAGTTGGCTGCGGCCGATCACCGCGGCGCTCGGCTCGCCGCCGTCCCGGTCGGGCACCAGCGGGCAGATGGCGGTACGCCCGTCCACGATGGCCAGTCGGACCGGTAGCCGGTCCAGCACCCGGGCCTGCTCACCGGCGGCGACGCCTTTGGCCAGGTCGGCCAGTGCGCCCGGTTCCAGCAGCAGGTCCCGTTCGTAGATGGCGCGGTAGCTGACCCCGCGGGCGAGGGCGTCGAACTCCTCGACGTTCTCCGGGCCGGCCATCGCGAGGGGGTTGGCCCGGCAGAACCACAGCACCTCCTCGCGGGCCGAGTTCTGCAGGTCACGCAGCCGGTCGCGGAGCGTACGACCGCCGCGGATCACCTCGACCAGATGGTCGACGTGGTGACGGCGCAGGCCGGTCCGGTACTCCTCGGCCAGTTGGGTGACCCGACGGCGGGCCGCCTCCAGGTCCTCCTGACGGCGCAGCAGCGTGGCGCCGAGGGCGACATCCGGTGCGGTGGGGTAGAGCGGGGCGTCCGGATCGTCGCCGGTGGGCTGCACGAGACCCTTGGCCCGCAACGCCTCGACCTGCTCGGCGACCTGCGCCCGGGACCAGCCGAGCCGGCGGACCAGTTCGTCGGGGCGGGCCGTGGTGAGCTGGAGCAGGCAGCGGTAGAGCTCCTCCTCGGCGGAGGTCAGGCCGATCACGTCCAACACGGGGCAAGACTGTACGTCGGCCAGGTCACGGCCGCACCGCGGCCCGGTCGTGGGGCCCGTCGGCTGGTCAAGTGTCGGCCCTCGCGTCTACTGTCGGGTGCTGTGCTGGAAGAGCTGCGCATCACCGGACTCGGCGTCATCGAGGACACCACGCTGCCGTTGACCGGCGGCATGAACGTCATCACCGGCGAGACCGGTGCCGGCAAGACGATGGTGGTCACCGGTCTCGGCCTGCTCTTCGGCGGCCGGGCCGACGCCGGGCGGGTGCGTGCCCAGCCGGGCCGGGCCGTGGTCGAGGGGCGGCTGCGCCTCGCCGGGCGGGTCGCCGACGCGGTGCACGCCCGGATCGGCGACGCCGGTGGCGAGCCCGACGAGGACGGCTCGCTGCTGTTGAGCCGTACGGTGACCGTGGAGGGCCGCTCGCGGGCCCACCTGGGCGGCCGGAGCATGCCCGTGTCGATGCTCGGTGAGGTCGGCGAGCAGGCGGTGGCCGTGCACGGTCAGTCCGACCAGTTGCGCCTGCTGCGCCCGGCCGAGCAGCGGGCCGCCCTGGACCGGTTCGCCGGGCCGGCGCACGAGAAGCTGCTCGACGCGCTGCGGGAGGCGTACACCGGTTGGCGGCGGATCGTCGACGACCTGGCCGACCGGCGGCGCAACGCCCGCGAGCGCAACCAGGAGGCCGACCTGCTGCGGCTCGGCCTCGACGAGATCACCCGGGTCGACCCGCAGCCCGGCGAGGACGACGAGCTCAAGACCGAGGCGCAGCGACTGGAGCACGCCGAGGGTCTGCGCACGGCCGCGCAGCTGGCCCAGCAGTGCGTGGCGGGTGGCGCGGAGGTGGCCGACGAGACGCCGGACGCGGCGTCGCTGCTCGGCACTGCCCGGCGCACCCTGGAGGCGCAGGCCGGCACCGATCCCGCGCTGGGCGAGTTGGCGGCCCGCCTGGAGGAGGCGGCCACCCTGGTCACCGACGTGTCGGCGGAGCTGTCGGCGTACCTGGCGACGCTGGACGCGGATCCGGCCCGGTTGCAGCACGTCTACGAGCGGCGGGCGGCGCTGCGCACGTTGACCCGCAAGTACGCCGACGACGTCGATGGGGTCGTCGCCTGGGCCGAGCGGGCCCGTACCCGACTGTCCGACCTGGACACCTCCGACGACCTGCTCGACGAGCTGGACCGCGAGGGGCAGCGACTGGCCGCGGAGGTGGCCGACCTGGCCGCCCGGGTGTCGGTGTCCCGGCAGGAGGCGGCGGTCCGCTTCGCCGACCAGGTCACCGTCGAGCTGGCCGGTCTGGCGATGCCGCACGCCCGGATCGAGGTGGCGGTGCTGCCCCGACCGGCGGGCCGGGCCGAGCCGTCGTTGACGGTCAACGGCGTCGAGGTGGGCGTCGCGGCCGACGGCGGCGACGAGGTGGAGTTGCGGCTGCTGGCCCACCCGGGCGCACCGTCGTTGCCGTTGCAGCGCGGTGCCTCCGGCGGTGAACTGTCCCGGGTGATGCTCGCCATCGAGGTGGTCTTCGCCGGCTCCGGCGGCCCGCCCACGCTGGTCTTCGACGAGGTCGACGCGGGTGTCGGTGGTCAGGCCGCGGTGGAGATCGGTCGTCGGCTGGCCCGGCTGGCTCGCAGTCACCAGGTGTTGGTCGTCACGCACCTGCCGCAGGTGGCCGCGTTCGCCGACCGGCACCTGGTGGTGGCGAAGGACACCGGCGGCGCGGTGACCACCAGCGGTGTACGGGTCGTGGAGGACACCGAACGCGCCCGGGAACTGGCCCGGATGCTGGCCGGTTTGCCCGATTCGGATCTGGGTATCGCTCACGCCGAGGAGCTGCTGGCGGTCGCGGCGAAGGAAAGGCGGTTGTGACGCCGCGTATTGTGGGCGCAAGCACACCGGCTCGCGCCGGCGTGTGCTTCCCTGGGTAGGCGGCCCTGCTCAGGCATGTCGCGACAGAAAAGCCTGCCTCACATGCCAGGATGGTCACGATGCGTCTACCCACGTTGCGCCGGAACCGGAATGCCGAACCGGGCAGAGTCCTCGGCACCGCGCGCCTTGATCGCCGAACGAAACGCCTGGTCGGCCGGCTTCGCCCCGGCGACATCGCGGTCATCGACCACGTCGACCTGGACCGGGTGGCGGCCGACTCGTTGGTCGCTGTCGGTGTCGGCGCGGTCCTCAACGCCAAGCCGTCGGTCTCCGGCCGCTATCCCAACCTCGGCCCGGAGGTGTTGATCGCCGCCGGCATTCCGCTCCTGGACGATCTCGGCGAGGGCGTCTTCGAGCGCATCCGCGAGGGCGACCAGGTGCGCATCGAGGGCAACACCGTGTTCGCGGGCGAGGAGCCGGTGGCGCACGGCGCCCTGCAGGACGCCGAGTCGGTCGCCAAGGCGATGGCCGACGCCCGGGAGGGGCTGTCGGTGCAGTTGGAGGCGTTCGCCGCCAACACGATGGACTACCTGCGCCAGGAGCGCGATCTGCTGCTCGACGGTGTGGGCGTACCGGACATCCAGACCCAGATCCAGGGCCGGCACTGCCTGATCGTGGTGCGTGGCTACGACTACAAGGCCGACCTGGACGTGCTGCGCCCGTACATCCGGGAGTTCAAGCCGGTGCTGATCGGCGTGGACGGCGGCGCGGACGCGCTGGTTGAGGCCGGGTACACCCCCGACATGATCATCGGGGACATGGATTCGGTCACCGACGACGTGCTGCGCTGCGGCGCCGAGGTGATCGTGCACGCCTACCCGGACGGCCGGGCGCCCGGCCTGCCCCGGGTCAACGGGCTCGGCGTCCCGGCGATCACCTTCCCGGCCGCCGCGACCAGCGAGGACCTGGCGATGCTGCTGGCCGACGAGAAGGGCGCCTCCCTCCTGGTCGCGGTCGGCACCCACGCCACCCTCGTCGAGTTCCTCGACAAGGGCCGCGGCGGAATGGCCTCGACGTTCCTGACCCGGCTGAAGGTCGGCGGCAAGCTGGTCGACGCCAAGGGCGTGAGTCGGCTCTACCGGCAGAGCATCTCCGGTTCGTCGTTGCTGCTGCTGGTGCTCTCGGCGATCGCGGCGATGGCCTCCGCGGTGGCGGTCTCCACCGTCGGTAAGGCGTACCTGGGTGTGGTCGCCGAGTGGTGGGACAATTTCGTGTTCCAGCTGTACCGGCTCTTCTAGTTCCCGACCGATCAAGAGGCTGCAAGCGTGATCAACTTCCGCTACCACGTGGTGTCCCTCACCGCGGTCTTCCTGGCTCTGGCGATCGGCCTGGTGGTCGGCACCGCCGCCCTCAACGGGCCGGTCGCCGACTCGCTCAAGCAGCAGGTCACCGGGCTGCGCAAGGACAACCAGCAGTGGCGCCAGCAGGTCGCCAACATGGAGAAGCAGCTCGGTCTTGAGGAGGAGTTCGCCGAGGAGATGTCGCAGGTGGTCCTGCCGGGCACCCTCAGCGGACGCCGGGTGGTGGTGCTCAGCCTGCCGAACGGACGTGACCACACCGAGGGTGTGCTCAAGAAGCTCCAGCTCGCCGGTGCCACCATCACCGGTCGGGTGGACCTGCAGGACAAGTTCATCAACCCGGACAACAACTCGAACCTGCTGGAACTGGCCGTCACCGCGGCCCGACCCACCGCACAGACCACCGGCCTGCCGGGCAACGGGCACGGGGTGGAGACCTCCAGCGCGCTGCTGGCCAGCGTCCTGCTGGACCGGGCCCAGGGCGCCGCACCGGTCAGCGACGCCGACCGGCGGGCGGTGCTCGCCGCGTACAACAACGCCGGCTACCTGACCACCGACAACAACAAGGTCACCGGTCCGGCGGAGGCGGTCGTCGTGGTCAGCGGCCAGCCGTACGTCGACAAGGACTCCGAGAAGCGGGACGAGTCGGTCGTCAAGATCGCCGAACAGTTCGACCGGACCGGGGCGATCGTAATCGGCGGCAACGGCTCCGCCGGCGGCAACGTGGTGTCCGTGGTCCGGGGTGACCCGGTGCTGTCGCAGACCATCTCGACCGTCGACAACGCCAACACCGTCCAGGGGCAACTGGTCACCAGCCTGGCCCTGGTGCAGCAGCTCACCGAGAAGAAGGCCGGCCAGTACGGCGTCGGCGACAACGCCGCGTCCCTGCTGCCTAGACTGCCCCAGTGAGCGAACGACGTACCGCCGTGTCCGTAATCGACGAGGTGCCGGCATGAGCACGCTGGGTCGGCTGCTGGTCGCCGCCGCCGGAGCGGCCGCCGCCCGGTACGCGCTGCGCGAGGTGCGGACCGCCCCGGTGGGTCCGGCGCTGGAGCGCACCAACTTCCGGGGCCGGACGGTGACCCTCGCCGCCGGTCCGGCGCTCGCGGCCGGCGCGACCGCCGCGGGCGCGTTCGGCGCGACGAGCGCCGCCTCCGGTGGCGCCGCCCTGGTCGCCGGTCTCGGCGCCGGCGGTGTCGGGCTCTACGACGACGTGGTCGGGGCGCGACCGGAGCAGAAGGCGGCCAAGGGCTTCGCCGGGCACCTCGCCGCGCTGCGCGAGGGGCGGGTCACCGCCGGGCTCGTCAAGGTGGTCGGGGTGGGCGCGGCCGGGCTGGGCGCCGCCGCGCTGCTCGCCGCCGACCCCCGCGTCGCCGCGCACCCGCGCCGGCAACGCCAGGGCGCGTTCGGTCGGGGCGTGGACGTGCTGCTCGGCGCCGGCGTGATCGCCGGCACCGCCAACCTGCTCAACCTGCTCGACCTGCGACCCGGCCGGGCCATCAAGTCCGGGCTGCTGCTGGGCGCGCCGCTGACCGGCGGTCCGCACGGCGGGATCGCCGCCGGTACCATCGGCGCCGCCGCCGGCCTGCTCGGGGACGACCTGTCCGAGGACGTCATGGTCGGCGACAGCGGCGCGAACGCGCTCGGCGCGCTGCTCGGCGTCGCGTTGGCCGCCCGCAGCGGCCCACTGGGCCGCGCCGGCCTGCTCGCCGTGCTGGCCGGGCTCACCGCCGCCAGTGAGAAGGTCAGCTTCACTGCGGTGATCCAGCGGACCCCGGGTCTGCGGGAGCTCGACGCACTGGGCCGGCGCACCGACTGACGTGACCAGACCGGCCCCCCTCGCCGGCGCCGGCCGGCTGGCCGGGGCAGCCGCGCTCATCGCCGTCCTCACCGTGCTCAGCCGGCTCGCCGGCTTCGGCCGGACCGCCGTGTTCACCTGGAGTCTCGCCCCGACCGACCTCGGTGGCGCCTACGTGGTCGCCAACGCGGTGCCGAACTTCATCTTCGAGATCGTCGCCGGTGGGGCGCTGGCCAGCCTCGTCGTACCGTTGCTGGCCGGCGCGGTCGAGGCCGGTGACCGGGAGACCGTCGCCCGGACCACCGGCGCCCTGCTGACCTGGACGCTGGCCCTGCTGGTGCCGCTCGCGCTGCTGGTGGCGCTGTGCGCCGGCCCGGTGGTCGAGTCACTGGGGCACCACCTCACCGACGCCCAGCAGCACAGCGGGGTACGGATGCTGCGGGTCTTCGCGCCGCAGCTACCGCTGTACGGGGTCGGCATCGTGCTCACCGGGGTGCTCCAGGCGCACCGCCGCTTCGCCTGGCCGGTGCTCGCCCCGCTGCTGTCCAGCCTCACCGTGATCGTGGTGTACCTGGGGTTCACGGCCACCCAGGGCCGCTACGCCACGGTCGCCGGGGTCAGCCCCGGCGGCGAGGTGCTTCTCTCCGCCGGCACCACGCTGGGCGTGGTGGTGCTGTCGCTGTCGCTGCTCGTTCCGGTCCGCCGGCTGCGACTGGGGGCGCGGCCCGGTTTCGGGTTTCCCGCCGACGCGCGGGCCCGGGTCGGCGCGCTGGCGGTGGCGGGCGCGGTCACCGTCACCACACAGCAGATCGCCCTGATCGTCAGCCTCAACCAGGTGACCGCGGGCGCGCGCAGCAACCCCGGCGTCTACAACCTGGCGCAGACCGTCTACCTGCTGCCGTGGGCGGTGCTGGCGGTGCCGCTGGCGGTGGCGGCCTATCCGACCCTCGCGGCGGCACGCTCGGCCGGCGACGAGGACACCTACCGGGCGACCCTGGCGCCGGCCGTGCGCGGGGTGCTGCTGTTCAGTTGCCTCGGCGCGGCGGCGCTGGTCGGCACCGCGGGGCCGGTCGGGCACTTCTTCTTCCCCGCGTCCACCGCGCCCACCGCCGCCGCCGCGATCATCGGGTACGCCCCGGGCCTGGTCGGCTACGGTCTGTTCGCGATCCTCACCCGGGCGCTCTACGCGCGCGGGCAGACCCGGGCGGCCACGGTGGCGACCGCCGTCGGCTTCCTCGTCGTGCCGGTCGCGGTGCTGACGCTCGGCCGGGTCCTGCCGCTGACCGACCGGGTGCTCGCGGTGACGTCCGCGAACTCGGTGGGCATGGTGGTGCTGGGCGCGCTGCTGGTCGTCGCGGTGGCCCGCTCCGCCGGTGCGCCGGCGCTGGCCGGAGCGGCGCGTGCCGGGGCGGCCGGTCTCCTCGCCGGCGTGCTCGCCGCGCTCGCCGGGCTGGGCCTGAGCCGCTGGCTCGACAGGCTGGACGGCGGCACCCCGACGACGGCCGGGGCGCTCGGTCAGGGCATGCTGTCCGGGGTTCTGGTCGGTGTCGTGTTCCTCGTCGTGGTCTGGTTCGTCGACCGGCGGGACGTACGGCCGCTGCTGACCGGGGTGGCCCGCCGCCTGCGGCGGGGCCAGCGGGGCCGGGCCGGCACGTCCACGCCGGGCGCGGTCCCCCCGGAGTCGGGGGACGGGAAGGAGACGGCGGTTCGGTGAGCGTTGTCAACACCATCCGGCGGTGGCCGGCATGACGGAGCGCAACGGTTGGTCGGGCGCCGTGGCGCTGGTGCTGGCGTCCAGCACCGGCGGGGTCGGCCAGCACGTCAGTTCGGTGGCGCGCGGGCTCGTGGCGTCCGGGGCGACGGTGCTGGTCTGCGGGCCGGCGGCGACGCAGGAGCAGTTCGACTTCGTCGGCGTCGGGGCGCGTTTCGAACCGGTGGAGATCCCGGCCAGCCCGACCCCGGCCGACGCGCGGGCGGTGCTCGCCCTGCGGCGGGTGCTCGCCACGGCCCGGGTCGACGTGGTGCACGCGCACGGCCTGCGCGCCGGTCTCGTCGCCGTGCTGGCCCGACCGGCCGTCCCGCTGGTGGTGACCTGGCACAACGCGGTCCTCGCGGGCGGGCTGCGCGGCGGGGTGTCCCGGCTCGTCGAGCGGGTGGTCGCCCGTGGCGCCCGGGTGGCCCTCGGGGCGTCCGCCGACCTGGTCGAGCGGGCCGCCGCGCTGGGCGCCGCCGACGCACGGCTCGCCCCGGTCGCCGCCCCGACGCTGCCCGCGCCGCGTCGCCGTCGCGCCGCCGTCCGTGCCGAGTTCGGCGTCGGACCGGAGCAGCCGCTGATCCTCTCGGTGGGGCGGCTGCACCCGCAGAAACGCTACGACGTGCTGGTCGACGCGGCGGCCCGCTGGCGCACGCGTACCCCACCGCCGGTCGTGGTGATCGCCGGGAGCGGCCCGGCGTACCTGGCGCTGGCCGCCCGGATCTCGGCGGCCCGCGCGCCGGTGACCCTGCTGGGGCACCGTACCGACGTGGCCGACCTGCTCGCCGGCGCCGACCTCGCGGTGGTCACCAGCGACTGGGAGGCGCGGCAGTTGTTCGCCCAGGAGGCGATGCGGGCGGGCGTGCCGCTGGTGACGACGGCGGTGGGTGGCCTGCCGGAGCTGGTCGGCGACGCCGCCGCGCTGGTCCCCTCGGTCGACGTGGACGCGGTCGACGCGGCGGTGCGCGCGCTGCTGGACGACCCGGCGGCCCGGGCGGATCTGGGCCGGCGCGGCGCCGAACGGGCGGCGACGTGGCCCACCGAGGCGGACACGGTCGCCGTGCTGGCCGCCCTCTACGCCGAACTGGCCGCCCACCCGGCGGCGCCCGGCTCCGACGCGCCCATGACGGGACACCGGTGATGATGCGTCGACTGGCCCCGGCCCTGTTGACCGTGCTCGTGGTGGCGCTGGGCGTCGCCGCGCTCGCCGTCCGGCCGCCGCAGGGCACGCCGCAGCGCACCGCCGACTTCGTGGTGCTCGCCGGTGTGGCGGGGTTGCGCTGGGAGGACGTCGACGAGCAGCGCACGCCGACGCTGTGGCGGATGGCCCAGGAGGGCTCGATCGGCTCGCTGTCGGTACGGTCCGCACACCGGCCCACCTGCCCGGTGGACGGCTGGCTGACGCTCGGCGCGGGCAGTTTCGCCGGCTGGAACGGCGCCCGCCCCGACGGCGGTTGCCCGCCGGCCTCGGTGGCCGTGGAGCAGCCGGACGGGATCGGCGCGAACCTGCCCGACCAGGAGAGTGTGGTCCAGTACAACCAGCAGCGGCTGCCGTGGGGCACCCTGCCCGGGTCGCTGTCGGAGTCGGTGCGCTGCTCGGTCGCCGTGGGTCCGGGCGCCGCCGTGGCCGCCGCGCGGCCCTTCGGCCGGGTCGACAGGTACGCCGCGGGTCTGCCGGCCGATCCGCGCCGGCTGCTCGGCTCCTGCGTGCTGAGCATCGTCGACCTCGGCACGATCGAGGGGACCGACCCGGCGGCGCGCGCCGAGGAGGCGCGGGCGGCCGACGCGCAGTTGGCCCGGGTCCTGGCCGCCCGCCCGCCGCGGTCGCTGGTGCTGGTCGCCGGCATCTCCGACACCGAGCGACCGTCGCGGCTGCACGTGGCGATCGCCGACGGGCCGGGGTGGGAACGGGGCTGGCTCACCTCGGCCAGCACCGGCCGGGACGGTTACCTGCAACTCGTCGACCTCGCGCCCACGGCGCTGGCCGCGTTGGGCCGGCCGATGCCGGAGCGGCTGTTCCTGGGCCGTCCGGCGGTCAGCACGGGCGGCCGGCCGGCGGACCTGACGGAGGCGATCGACGCCCCGGCGGACGCCGACCGGGAGGCGGCCGCCCAGCGGACCGTGTCCGGCGGGTTCTTCACCGTGCTGGCCGTGGTGCAGGTGCTGCTGGCCCTGGCGGTGCTGCCGTTGCTGCGCCGCGCCCGGCCGCACGCCGGCCCGACCGGTCCGACCCCGGTTCCCGCCCGGGTCGTGGCGGTGGTCGAGCTGCTGCTGGTCGCGGCGGCGTTGACCGTTCCGGCCGCGTTGCTGGCCGACGCCGTCCCCTGGTGGCGGGGCGGGCACCCGGGGTGGATCTTCGCCGGGGTCACCGCGTTGCTGGTCGCGGGAGGCACGGCCGCGGTGCGGTTCGCTCCCGGGTACGCCAGGACCCTCGGCCCGGTCGGCGCGGTGGCCGGCCTCACCACCCTGGTTGTCGGGGTGGACGTGCTGACCGGTGCCCGCCTCCAGCTCAACGGTGTGGTCGGCTACTCCGCGTTGCAGGGTGGCCGGTACGCCGGGCTGAGCACGGTCGCGCTCGGGGTGTTCCTCGCCGGCGCGTTGGTGACCGGCGGGTGGCTCGCCCAGCGGGTGCACCGTCGCTGGCGGCCCGCCGTGATGGTCGCCGTGGGTGGCCTCGCCGTGGTGGTGGTCGGCAGCCCGTACCTGGGTGCCGACCCGGTCGGCGCGATCGCGCTGACCGGCGGCCTGAGCGTGGCGGCGGCGATCAGCGCCGGTGGCTGGCTGACCATCAGCCGGCTGGCATGGGCCAGCATGGCCGCCCTGGCGGTAGGTATCGGTTTCGCCGTGGTGGACCTGCGCCGGCCGGCGGCCGAGCGGGGGAGCCTGGGCCGGTTCCTGTCCGCGGTCGGCGACGGCACCGGCGGGTTCACCGTGCACCGTTCCAGCACGGCCAACTTCGAGACGTTGGTGAACAGCCCGCTGACCGTGCTGGCGATCGTCGGTGGGCTGCTGGTGTGGTTCGCGCTGCTCCAGCCGTGGGGTGGGCTGATGCGGCTGTTCGGCATCTACCCGGCGGTGCGGGCGGCGTTCGGTGGCACGGCCGTCGCCGCGGTGCTGGGCGGCGTGCTCGACGGCGCGGCGCTGGACGTGGCCGGCGCGGCGGCCGCCCTGGTGGTGCCGATGGCGGCGCTGGCGTCGTTGCGGGTCCTCGGGCACGCCGCCGACCGGACCCGTCCCGGCACCGGCCGCGCGCGGGAGGACGAGGCCGACGACGATTCGGGTTCCGGGGGCGACGGGCCGGCCGGCGGGGGGAACGGTCCGACCGGCGGCGGTGGTCCGCTGGGCGCCGGTCACCCCCGGCCGGTCAGCGGTGCGCCCGCCGCGCCGCCCCGTACGGTCGTCCGAGGGCTGGACCTGGGCTCGCCGGCGGTCGACGGCGCCGGACGGCCGGACGGTCCCACGGGGGGCGCTGCGGCCACCGCTCCGGCGCAGCGGCGTCCGGCGGACGCGCCGGTGGACCGGCCATCGAGCGAGGTTGCCGCCTCCTGACCGCCGGGTGTCGTCGAGATGGCCCAGCCGGGGTGCGGCCTGCGAGTACCCGTCGCGGAGGTGTTACCGTGGAATCCCGTGGATCGCGTGATCACTTTGCTGATCGAGCACGGCGGTCTGCATGACCGCGACAGACGACACGGGAGCAGGCCTTGGCCCCATCAGCACGGACGACCAGGCACATTTTCGTCACCGGGGGCGTCGCCTCCTCGCTGGGTAAGGGCCTCACCGCCTCCAGCCTCGGCAACCTGTTGACCGCGCGCGGGCTGCGCGTGGTGATGCAGAAGCTCGACCCCTACCTGAACGTCGACCCGGGGACGATGAACCCGTTCCAGCACGGCGAGGTCTTCGTCACCGAGGACGGCGCCGAGACCGACCTCGACGTCGGACACTACGAGCGTTTCCTCGACCGGGCGCTGTCCGGCAAGGCGAACGTCACCACAGGGCAGATCTACTCCGACGTGATCGCCAAGGAGCGTCGGGGGGAATACCTGGGCGACACCGTCCAGGTCATCCCGCACATCACCAACGAGATCAAGTCGCGGATCCTGGCGATGGCGGATCCGGACGAGGACGGCGTCCTGCCCGACGTGGTCATCACCGAGGTCGGCGGCACGGTGGGCGACATCGAGTCGCTGCCGTTCCTGGAGGCGATCCGTCAGGTCCGGCACGACCTGGGCCGGGACAACTGCTTCTACCTGCACGTCTCGCTGGTGCCGTACCTGGCGCCGTCGGGCGAGCTGAAGACCAAGCCGACCCAGCACTCGGTGGCGCAGCTGCGCAACATCGGTATCCAGCCGGACGCCATCGTGCTGCGCTGCGACCGGGAGATCCCGGAGAAGCTCAAGGAGAAGCTGTCGCTCTACTGCGACGTGGACCGCGAGGCGGTCGTCGCCGCCCCGGACGCGCCGAGCATCTACGACATCCCGAAGGTGCTGCACCGCGAGGGGCTCGACGCGTACGTGGTGCGCCGGCTCGGGCTGTCGTTCCGGGACGTGGACTGGACGAGCTGGGACGACCTGCTGGAGCGGGTGCACCGCCCCCGGCACACGGTGACCGTCGCGGTGGTCGGCAAGTACGTCGACCTGCCCGACGCGTACCTGTCGGTGAGCGAGGCGATCCGGGCGGCCGGGTTCGGCAACCGGTCCCGCGTGCAGCTCAAGTGGGTGCCTAGCGACGAGTGCGTCACCCCGGCGGGCGCGGCGGCGGCCCTCGCCGGCGTGGACGGCATCCTCATCCCGGGCGGGTTCGGCGTGCGCGGCATCGAGGGCAAGATCGGCACGGCCCGGTACGCCCGGGAGAACGGCATCCCGCTGCTCGGCCTCTGCCTCGGGTTGCAGTGCATGACGATCGACGTGGCCCGGCACCTGGCCGGCCTGGACGGCGCGAACTCCCTCGAGTTCGACGAGCAGGCCGCGCACCCGGTCATCGCCACCATGGCCGACCAGGAGGACATCGTCGCCGGCAAGGGTGACCTGGGCGGCACCATGCGGCTCGGGGCGTACCCGGCGACGTTGACCGAGGGCTCGATCGTCGCCGAGGCGTACGGCAGCACCGACATCAGCGAGCGGCACCGGCACCGCTACGAGGTCAACAACGCCTACCGGGACGCGCTGACCAAGGCGGGCCTGCACATCTCCGGCACCTCGCCGGACGGTCGGCTGGTCGAGTTCATCGAGCTGGACCGTGACCTGCACCCGTTCTTCGTGGCCACCCAGGCGCACCCGGAGCTCAAGAGCCGCCCGACCCGTCCGCACCCGCTGTTCGCGTCGTTCGTCAAGGCCGCGGTGGCGTACTCGCAGGCCGACCAGTTGCCGGTCGATCTCGAGGCGGCCGCGGAGGCCCCGTCGACCCGCAAGGCCGCCCGCAACGGCGCCGCCACGAAGGCGTCGGCGTGACCGAGCATCGCTACGAGGTCCGCTCCCGTGAGGAGCGCTACCGGGGGCGGATCTTCGACGTGGTCACCGAGGAGGTGACCATGCCGGGCGGCGGCACCGGGCGGCGGGACCTCGTGCGGCACGTCGGTGCGGTGGCCGTGGTGGCTCTCGACGACGCCGGTCAGGTGGTGCTGATCCGCCAGTACCGGCACCCGGTGGGTCGGCACCTGTGGGAGCTGCCGGCGGGGCTGATGGACGTTTCCGGCGAGGAGTTGCCGGCGGCCGCGTTGCGCGAGCTGGCCGAGGAGGCCGACCTGACCGCCGGGCGGCTCGACGTGCTGGTCGACCTGCACAGCTCGCCGGGGTTCACCAACGAGCTCGTCCGGGTCTTCCTGGCCCGGGACCTCGCCGACGTGCCGGCCGACGAGCGGCACGAGCGCCACGACGAGGAGGCCGACCTCCAGGTCATCCGCGTCGACCTGGACGAGGCGGTCGGCATGGTCCTGGCCGGCGAGATCACCAACGCGTCCGCGGTGGCCGGCCTGCTCGCGGCGGCGCGTGGCCGGGACACCGGCTTCGCGGCGCTGCGCCGGGCGGAGGCGCCGCTGCCGCGCTGAGCGCCGCCGCCGGTCCAGCCGATCATCGAGTACGCGCCAAAGGGGCCCCGCCGACGGCGGGGCCCCTTTGTATGGTCGCGCGGACGGTCAGTCCCGCAGCTGGCGGCCCTGCGCGTCGGTGCCGCCGTTGACGAGGATCAGGATGCCGTCGATCAGGCCCCAGAGGCCGCCGGCGCCGCAGGTCACCAGGCTCACGACGAGCTGGAGCACGGCGATCTTGGTGTGTCCGGTGTAGAACCGACCGGCCCCGAAGGTGCCGAGCAGGATGCCGAGGATGCCCGCGACGACCTTGCTCTTGTCGGAGTAACCCGGGGCGTACCCGGGCTGGTAAGGAGGAGTGGTCATGGGCGGACACAATAGTGATCCACTCGCCCGCTGTCCGTACCGCCACCCGTCAGATGGGACGATAATGGGCGAACACTGTCCTGACGGTTGAGGCGACGTCCACCGCCGGCCCGGGTCCTACCCTGACAATCCGTCAGGTCACCCGGGCACCGAATGCCACTGTGCTGGCTCGTGGCGGCACCGGACGCGCCTAGACTGCCGCCGGCGGGACCGGTGGACCGCGGCGGCAACGGGGCCGTCGTGGCACCGAGCGGTCGGGGGGAACGCAACCCCCGAAGAGAGGTGTCTGCATCGTGAAGGTCGGAATCCCACGCGAGGTCAAGAACCACGAGTACCGCGTGGCGATCACGCCGGCGGGCGTCAACGAGTTCACCCGCAGCGGCCACCAGGTCTTCGTCGAGTCCGGCGCCGGCGTCGGCTCCAGCATCACCGACGAGGAGTTCGCCGCCGCCGGCGCGAAGATCCTCGACACCGCCGACGAGGTCTGGGACACCGCCGAGCTGGTGCTCAAGGTCAAGGAGCCGATCGCCGAGGAGTACCACCGGATGCGCGAGGGGCAGGTGCTCTTCACCTACCTGCACCTGGCCGCCTCGAAGGAGTGCACGGACGCGCTGGTCGACCGGAAGGTCACCGGCATCGCGTACGAGACGGTGGAGCTGCCCGACAAGTCGCTGCCGCTGCTCGCCCCGATGTCCGAGGTCGCCGGCCGGCTCGCCCCGCAGGTCGGCGCGTTCTACATGATGCGGACCGGCGGCGGCCGGGGGGTGCTGCCCGGCGGTGTCTCCGGCGTGTACGCGGCGAAGACCGTGGTCATCGGCGCCGGCGTCTCCGGCCTGAACGCCGCCGCCATCGCCCTGGGTCTGCAGTCCGAGGTGCTGCTGCTGGACAAGAACGTGGCCCGGCTGCGTCAGGCCGACGCCATCTACCGGGGGCACCTGCAGACCGTCGCCTCCAACGCGTACGAGATCGAGCGGGCCGTCCTCGACGCCGACCTGGTCATCGGCGCGGTGCTGGTGCCCGGTGCGAAGGCCCCGACGCTCATCTCCAACGAGCTGGTCTCCCGGATGAAGCCGGGCAGCGTGCTCGTCGACATCGCCATCGACCAGGGCGGCTGCTTCGAGGACTCGCGCCCCACCACGCACGCCGACCCGGTCTACAAGGTGCACGAGTCGATCTTCTACTGCGTGGCGAACATGCCCGGCGCGGTGCCGAACACCAGCACCTACGCGCTGACCAACGTCACCCTGCCGTACGCCCTCGAACTGGCCAACCAGGGCTGGCGCGACGCGCTGCGCAGCGACCCCGCGCTGGCGCTGGGCCTCAACACCCACGACGGCCAGGTCACCTACGGCCCGGTCGCCGAGGCGCACGGCATGCCCGTGCTGACGCTGGCCGAGGTGCTGGGCTGACCGACTCCGCGGTGCTGCGGGCCGGTGCGGGCGTCGAACCCGCGCCGGCCCTGCGCCGTGCCGTCCGTGGCTACCTCGACCACCTCACCGTCGAGCGCGGCCTCTCCGCGAACACCCTCGCCTCGTACCGCCGGGATCTGGACCGCTACCTGGCCACCCTGGCCGACGCCGGCGTCGCCGACCTCGCGTCGGTCGCCCCCGGCGTCGTCGAGTCACACCTGGCCCGACTGCGCGCCGGCGACGACGACCACCCGCCCCTTGCCGTGTCGTCGGCCGCCCGCGCGGCCAGCGCGGTGCGGGGCCTGCACCGGTTCGCCCTGCGCGAGGGGCTGGCCGGCGCCGACCCGAGCCGCGACGTCCGCCCGCCGACCCCGCCCCGCCGGCTGCCCCGCGCGCTGGGAGTCGACGACGTGGTCCGGCTGCTGGAGACCGCCGGCCCGGTCACCGCGACCGGCGACGGCGCGTCGCTCGCGCTGCGCGACCGGGCGCTGCTGGAGTTCCTGTACGGCACCGGCGCGCGCATCTCCGAGGCGGTCGGCGCGGCGATCGACGACCTGGACGTCGACGAGGGCACCGTGCTGCTGCGCGGCAAGGGCGGCCGGATGCGCCTCGTCCCGATCGGCGGGTACGCCGTCGACGCGGTCCGCGCCTACCTGGTCCGGGCCCGCCCGACGCTGGCCGCCGCCGGCCGGGGCACCCCGGCGGTGTTCCTCAACGCCCGGGGTGGCGCGCTGTCCCGCCAGGGCGCCTGGATCATCCTGCGGCACGCCGCCGCCCGCGCCGGACTGCCGGTCGACGGACCGTCGGCGGTGTCCCCGCACACCCTGCGCCACTCGTACGCGACCCACCTGCTCGACGGCGGCGCCGACGTACGGGTCGTGCAGGAACTGCTCGGCCACGCGTCGGTGACCACCACCCAGGTCTACACCCTCGTCACCGTCGAACGGCTGCGCGAGGTGTACGCCACCGCCCACCCGCGCGCCCGCGACTGACGGCCCCGGCGGGCGTCGGCCCCGACACGCCGGGCCGGTGCCGAACGCCCTGCTGGTCGGTGGCGTACAGTCGGCATCGGCGCGGACCTCCTGGGGCGACAGACCGGGGTGCGCAGCGGCGCCGCGAAGGACGTCGGACGGCTCCGACGCCGGGTGGGTCGTCGGGAGGGGGCAACGAGGACATGGCTGGCAACGGTGACCGTGCCGAGACGTGGACGTCGGAGCTCCGCGAGCAGCAGGCCGCGCTCGGCAACGATCTGGGTCCGGCCGACCCGGCCGCCTACACCATGCGCAAGCCCATCCCCGAGCCGATGCCCACCGATCGGCACGGTCCGGCGCGCATCATCGCGATGGCCAACCAGAAGGGTGGCGTCGGCAAGACGACCACCACCATCAACCTGGGCGCGGCCCTCGCCGAGTACGGCCGCAAGGTGCTGCTCGTCGACTTCGACCCGCAGGGCGCCCTCTCGGTGGGCCTGGGCGTCAACCCGCACAACCTCGACCTGTCCGTCTACAACCTGCTCATGCAGGACGACGTGACCGCCGAGGACGTCCTCATCAAGACCGACGTCGCGGGCCTGCACCTGCTGCCCGCCAACATCGACCTCTCCGCCGCCGAGATCCAGCTCGTGAACGAGGTCGCCCGGGAGATGGCCCTGGCCCGGGTGCTGCGCTCGGTCCGCAAGGAGTACGACTACATCCTGATCGACTGCCAGCCGTCACTCGGCCTGCTGGCGATCAACGCGCTGACCGTCGCGCACGGCGTGCTCATCCCGCTCGAGTGCGAGTTCTTCAGCCTGCGCGGGGTGGCCCTGCTGCTCGACACCATCGACAAGGTGCGCGAACGGCTCAACTTCGACCTGGAGCTCGAAGGCATCCTCGCCACCATGTACGACAGCCGCACCACCCACTGCCGCCAGGTGCTCCAGCGGGTGGTCGAGGCGTTCGGCGACAAGGTCTACCAGACGGTCATCACCAAGACGGTGAAGTTCCCCGAGTCCACCGTGGCCGGTGCCCCGATCACGACGATGGACCCGGCCTCCTCCGGGGCGCGTAACTACCGTCAGCTGGCCCGCGAGGTGATCGCCGCCCAGTCGGAGCGGTAGCCGGACGTCCCGGTGCCCGTCTCGTGGACTACGGTCGTGCGGTGACCGCGCCGCCCCTCGACCCGCCCGACACCGCCGATCCGGCCGTGGTCGACGAGGCGCAGCCCACCGGCTTCACGGTGCGACTCGCCAACTTCACCGGCCCCTTCGACCTGCTGTTGCAGCTCATCGGCAAACACAAGCTCGACGTCACCGAGGTGGCCCTGCACACGGTGACCGACGAGTTCATCGCCTACATCCGGGCCATGGGCGACGACTGGGACCTGGACGAGGCGAGCGAGTTCCTGCTCATCGCCGCGACCCTGCTCGACCTGAAGGCCGCCCGGCTGCTGCCCGCCGCCGACGTCGAGGACGAGGAGGATCTCGCCCTGCTGGAGGCCCGGGATCTGCTCTTCGCCCGGCTGCTGCAGTACAAGGCGTACAAGGAGGCGGCGGCCCACATCGCCGAGCTGGAGGCGGTCGGCGGTCGCCGCTACCCCCGCGCGGTGAGCCTGGAACCCCGCTACGCCGAGGCGCTGCCCGACCTGGTGCTCGGCATCGGCCCGCAGCGGCTGTTGAAGCTGGCTGTGAAGGCGATGACCCCGAAGGCCGCGCCGGAGGTGTCCATCGCCCACGTGCACATGGTCCGGGTCAGTGTCCGGGAACACGCGGCGATCCTCACCGCCCGGCTGCGCCGGGCCGGCACGGCGACGTTCTCGCTGCTCTGCGCCGACTGCGAGGCCACCCTGGAGGTGGTGGCGCGGTTCCTGGCGCTGCTGGAGCTGTACCGGGAGGGTCTGGTGGCTTTCGTGCAGGAACAGGCCCTGGAGGAGCTGACCGTGCGCTGGACGGGCCCCGCCGACGGCGAGACCGAACTGCACGTCGACGAGTACGCCGGCACGGCCGCCGAGCCCGAACCGACCAGCGGGCCGGAGCCGGCGGAGTCGGAGCCGGCGGGGCCGGAGGCGGCGGGGGAGGCCGGCGGTGCCGCCGGGACGCAAGCGACAGAGGGTGACCGGGATGAGTGACGAAGAACGCCGGGACTCGCTGGCCGATCAGGCCGCCGCCTGGGTCCCCCCGTGGGAACGCCCCCGCCCAGCGGCACCGACCAAGTCCGAGGCCGCGTCGGCGCCCGCGGAGGTTCCGGAGGCCGACGAGCCGGCCGAGCCGCCAGCGACAACCGCGCCGGTCGAGGCCGCCGAGTCGGCCGAGTTCTTAGAGACGGCCGACACGGTCCTGACGGCCCCAGCCGCAGAGACCACCGAGCCGGCCGAGTCGGTTCCGACCGCCCCGACCGCCGAGGTTTCCGAGGCCGTCGGGCCGGCTGAGCAGGCTGCGTCGGCCGAGCCGGCGGTGGCCGCCAGCCCTGTCGAGCCCGTGCCGGCCGGGCCCACGGAGGCGACTGGTGCCGCTCAGGCGGGGAGCCGGGACGTACCTCCGCGGCAGGGCGCCGGGCGGCGGCGGGCGAGCGTCGTGCCGGAGCCCGCGCCCGAGCTGCCCGACGCCGAGTTGCGCGGCGCGTTGGAGGCGATCCTCCTGGTGGTGGACGAACCGGTCAGCGAGCTGGTCCTGGCCCAGGTGCTGGAGCAGCCGGCCGAGCGGATCGGGCCGCTGCTCGACGAGATCGCGGCCGGCTACACGGCCGCCGGGCACGGCTTCGAGCTGCGCCGGGCCGCCGGCGGTTGGCGGTTGTACACCCGGCCGGAATACGCTACCTACGTCGAGCGGTTCGTCCTGGACGGGCAGTCCGTGCGGCTGACCCAGGCGGCTCTGGAGACCCTGGCCGTGGTCGCGTACAAGCAGCCGGTCACCCGGTCGCGGATCTCGGCCATCCGGGGTGTCAACTGCGACGGCGTCATCCGTACGCTTGTCACTCGCGGTCTTGTCGAGGAGTGCGGCACCGAATCGGACAGCGGGGCGTTCCTGTACCGGACCACCACGCTGTTCCTGGAGAAGCTCGGGCTGAACACCGTCGACGAGTTGCCACCCCTCGCACCCTTCCTGCCCGACGACGTAGAAGAGCTTGCTGATGCGACCCGATAACCGTTCCCCGAAGCCCGACGCCCCCGTCTACGAGGGCGCGGAACGCCTGCAGAAGGTGCTCGCCGCCGCCGGCGTGGGTTCCCGGCGCGCCTGCGAGGACCTGATCTTCCGGCGCCGGGTCACCGTGGACGGGCGGGTCGCCAAGCTCGGCGACAAGGTCGACCCGGCCCAGGCCGTGATCCACGTCGACGGCGAGCGCCTTCAGGTCGACGTCCGCCTGGTCTACGTGGCGATGAACAAGCCGCGCGGGGTGGTCACCACCATGGCCGACGAGAAGGGCCGCACCGAGCTGGCCGACTTCATCGGCAGGCGGCTGGACCAGCGGGTCTACCACGTCGGGCGGCTCGACGCGGACAGCGAGGGCCTGCTGCTGCTCACCAACGACGGCACCCTCGCGCACAAGCTCATGCACCCCTCGTACGAGGTGCTGAAGACCTACCTGGCCGAGGTGGTCGGGCCGATCCCGCGCAACCTGAGCAAGCGGCTCCTGGCGGGCGTCGAGCTGGAGGACGGACCGGTCAAGGTCGACTCGTTCAAGGTGGTCGGCACCCTGGGCAAGAGCGCCCAGGTGGAGCTGAGCCTGCACGAAGGGCGCAAGCACATCGTCCGGCGGTTGATGGACGAGGTCGGGCACCCGGTGACCCGTCTGGTGCGTACCTCCATCGGTCCGATCCGGCTGGGCGACCTGCGCACCGGGCGTCTGCGGCGGCTGACCAACGCGGAGGTCGCCGCCCTGTTCCGCGCGGTGGGTGACTGACCCTCGGCCCTGGGGGTACGGCAGCCGGTAGGCTCCGCAGCGGCCGGGAAGCGGCCGCCGGAGGTGGCGTGCGTCGCCTCGGGCGGCGTCGCGTGTGGGTCCGCCACGGGCCCCGGGCATGATTGATGACGATTGACAAACCGCTTGCGGCGTCAGAGCACCGGGCGCTCCGCGAGGTACGGGCTGAGGAGGACACGGTGGAGGAAAACGTACGGGCCGAGCGATGTGTGGTCGCTGTGGACGGGCCGTCCGGTTCGGGTAAGTCCACCGTGTCGCGGCGGCTCGCCGCCGGCATCGGTGCGCGCTACCTCGACACCGGGGCGATGTACCGGGCGATCACGTGGGCCGTGCTGCGCTCCGGCGTGGACCTCACGGACGCCGCGTCGGTGGCCAAGGTCGCCGGCGAGGCGGACCTGCGCATCGGCACCGACCCCCAGGGGTACGGCGTTACCGTCGACGGGGTGAACGTGGACGCGGACATCCGCGGGCCCGAGGTGACCCAGGCGGTCTCCGCCGTCGCCGCCGTGCCGGCCGTCCGTGAGCTGCTTGTCGCCCGGCAGCGCCAGATGATCGTCAACGCGGGTCGGATGGTGGTCGAGGGCCGGGACATCGGCTCGGTCGTGGCACCGGACGCCGACCTGAAGGTCTTCCTGACCGCCTCCGAGGCGGCCCGCGCGGCCCGGCGCAGCGCCGAGGACGCCTCCGACGTGACGGCCACCGCCGCCGACCTGGCCCGCCGGGACCGGCTCGACTCGACCCGCAAGGTCAACCCGCTGGCCCAGGCGCCGGACGCCGTCGTGCTGGACACCACCGAGCTGGGCATCGACGAGGTCGTGGCCCGGCTGCGTGACCTGCTCAGCGAGCGGGGAGTGGCATGAGCGAGGGTGGTGGCTGGGTCGAGTTGCGCGAGCCCGACCTCGCCGTCGAGGAGCCGACCGGCCCGCAGCCGGTGGTCGCGGTCGTCGGCCGCCCCAACGTGGGCAAGTCGACGCTCGTCAACCGGATCATCGGCCGCCGGCAGGCGGTCGTCGAGGACATTCCCGGTGTGACCCGGGACCGCGTGCCGTACGACGCGCAGTGGAACGGCCGGTCGTTCACCGTGGTGGACACCGGCGGTTGGGAACCGGACGCGAAGGACCGTGCGGCGGCCATCGCCGCGCAGGCCGAGACGGCCGTGCTCACCGCCGACGTGGTCCTCTTCGTGGTCGACGCGATGGTCGGCTCCACCGACGTGGACGAGGCCGCGGTGAAGATGCTGCGCCGCAGCGCCAAGCCGGTCATCCTGGTCGCCAACAAGGCCGACAACACCTCCATCGAGATGGAGGCGGTGTCGCTGTGGTCGCTCGGCCTCGGCGAGCCGTTCCCGGTGTCCGCCCTGCACGGGCGCGGTTCCGGTGACCTGCTGGACGCCATCCTCGCCGCGCTGCCGGAAGCCCCGGCGATCGTCGAGAACCGGCCGCGCGGGCCGCGCCGGGTGGCGCTGGTCGGCCGGCCGAACGTGGGCAAGTCCAGCCTCCTCAACCGGTTCTCCGGCGAGGACCGGGCCGTCGTCGACTCGGTCGCCGGCACCACAGTGGACCCGGTGGACAGCCTGGTCGAGATCGGCGGCCAGACCTGGCAGCTCGTGGACACCGCCGGCCTGCGCAAGCGGGTCGGCAAGGCCAGCGGCACCGAGTACTACGCCAGCCTGCGTACCGCCGGCGCGATCGAGGCCGCCGAGGTGGCCGTCGTGCTGCTGGACGCCAGCGAGCCGATCAGCGAGCAGGACCAGCGGATCCTCACCATGGTGACCGAGGCCGGCCGGGCGCTGGTCATCGCCTTCAACAAGTGGGACCTGGTCGACGCCGACCGCCGGTACTACCTGGACAAGGAGATCGACCGGGAGCTGCGCCGCATCCCCTGGGCGATCCGGCTGAACCTGTCGGCCATGACCGGCCGCGCCGTCGACAAGCTGGCCCCGGCCCTCAACAAGGCCCTGGCGAGCTGGGAGACCCGCGTACCGACCGCGCAGCTCAACCAGTGGCTCACCGCGCTCGTACAGGCCACCCCGCACCCGGTGCGCGGTGGACGGGCGCCGCGCATCCTGTTCGCCACGCAGGCCGGGGTCGCGCCGCCGCGGTTCGTCCTCTTCACCACGGGCCCGCTCGACGCCGGCTACCAGCGGTTCGTCGAGCGCAAGCTCCGCGAGGAGTTCGGGTACGAGGGCAGCCCCATCGAGATCTCCGTACGCCCCCGCAAGAAGCTCGGCCCCGGTGGCCGGGGCAAGGCACACGGCTGACCTTTTTGAAGGGGTGGGCCAGACTCTCTCCTGGCCCACCCTCCTAGGACGCTTTTAGGGGTTGTGGGGTGGTTCGCCGCTCCGACAACGCGGGTGGGGCCTGTGCGGACGGGGCAGGAGCGCTGCGCTAAGCTGTACTGGCTGTCGCAGGGGGAACTCTGCGGGGGGCGGGACGTGGCGCAGCTTGGTAGCGCACTTGACTGGGGGTCAAGGGGTCGTCGGTTCGAATCCGGCCGTCCCGACCGATTGACCTGGGGAGATGAAGATCTTCTCGGGTCACGGCGGTAACATCCAGTAACGGATGATCTTTGTTCGCGGTAACGGCGTGGATGGTTGGCCGTTGGCGTGCCAGCTGCACAATGCTCTGACCTGCAGTTTCGTCTGCGTCCTGGTCTGAGCGGCAGTTCTGCTCTTGATTGCGCGTCAAGTGCGGCAGATGTTGCTAGCTGTCGCTACCTCCGATGATGCGACGCCGATGTACAGAGGATCGTCGGTGGGTCCAGCTCCCGACGATCCGAGCCGGATCGAGCCGATCTTCCACCGCACGACGCCGACGAGGCGTGGCTTCTCGGAACGCTGGACTACGAGGACGCCGGCCGGCCCCGCTTTGATAT
Source organism: Micromonospora sp. WMMD729 (assembly GCF_049315225.1). Classification (NCBI taxonomy): domain Bacteria; kingdom Bacillati; phylum Actinomycetota; class Actinomycetes; order Micromonosporales; family Micromonosporaceae; genus Micromonospora; species Micromonospora sp. WMMD729. The sequence continues at coordinate 2,377,051 of NZ_CP186059.1, forward strand.
CCGAGTGCGCTCCGCGACTAACGGGCTGGTCCAGGACGGCCCTTGTCCTTCCCGCAGGATCAAGGAGGCGCGCACGGTATGGCTCCACGACCAAGGCATGATCGACGAGGCTTCTGCTCGCCCGTATCCTCAGCCGGTGCGGGGGGACCCACCGCCGTCGCGAGGAGGTCGGCAGGTGTACAGGTATCTACAGCGGCGATGGGTGTTGGTCGGGCTCGTTGCTCTGGCCGTCGCGATAGTGCTGACGTGGATCGTCTGGCCCGACCCCACCACTGCGCCTCGGGAGCGACAATACCGCGACGTCACCGCCTGTTTGCTGACCGACAACAGGGGGCTGGCCAGCCGAGACGCGAGAGCCGCCTGGACTGGAATGCAACGCGCTTCGGTTGAGTCGCTGGTGCAGGTGCAGTACCTAGCCGCGAACGGCGTCCAAGACAGGTCCAATGTGGCTGCCTACTTCAACACGTTGGCTGCTCAGGGGTGCGAGATGGTCATCGCGGTCGGGGTCGCTCCGGTGGACGCGTTAATCGCCGGTAAGGACCGCTTTCCGGCTATTCGCTACGTGGTCGTCGGTGGTGCGCCGAACGTCGGCATGACCATAGTGGAGGCTGGCTCTCCAGATGAGATCGTCGAAGGTGTTGCCGCAGCCGTGCGGACCTTGCCCGCTTCGACCTAACATGTAAAAACTTGGCCACTGACGGCCATTGTTTTCTCAGCAAACGTCCAGGAAGCTTCCCGTTGCATGATCAAGCTACGGGGAGGGCTGCCATGGGCGGTCGACATGATGCTGTTCGCGATGTATCGGCACGTCGACGTGCGCGTACCTCACGGCGGCCTGCGTACCGGCGGATCGCAACCGTTCTGGTGCTCGCCCTGGCTCTCGGTGTTGCTGCTCCACGAGAGCCTCTGCCCATCGTGGCGGGCTCGGGCTTCCCACTTAGTTGGTTCTGGTCACTGCTGGAGGCCCGACCGTCCTGGGCATTAAGTAATCCGCCAACCCCGAAGCAGCAGGTGGGGAAGAATCCGCCGCGCGGTCATTATGCGGAGGCTCCGCTCACCGAGGATCGCAGCAAGCCGGTTCGGGCTAAGGGTGAGTTGGCGCGCTTTCAGCCCCACCGGCCGGAGAGCGCGGTGCGCAAGGCCGGTGACTCGTCGCGCGGGTTCGACCTCAAGACCAGCAAGCGGCAGGCGGCAGCCGCCACCGAGCAGACGGAGATGTTTCGGAACGCGGACGGCTCGTACACCCGGAGGGTCTACCAGCGGCCAGTCAACTTCCGGGCGGCGGATGGGTCATGGCAGCCAATCGACGGCGAGCTGGTGCGGGCTGCCGACGGTCGGCTCCGGCCGCGGGCAAACGGACAGAAGGTCGAGTTCGACGCCTCAGGCGGTGATCCTGCAGCGCCCGCCACTGACGCGACCCCGTTGGTCAGCGTTACATTCGACGCAGGTCGAAGCCTTGCTTACCGGATCGCGGGCGCAGATATCGGTCTTCCCGAGGTGAGCGGGGAAGTGGCGACATACCGCCAGGTCTTCCCGAATGTCGACCTGAGGCTTGCTACCGCGGGACGCGAGGTCAAAGAAAGCCTGGTGTTTCATTCGGCGGACGTCCCCACCGAGTACACCTATCCCCTTGCACTGACCGGGCTTACGGCCGCATTGGATGGCGACGGGTCGGTGGTGTTCCGAGCAGCCGGGGGACAGACGGTCGCCCGGATGCCCGCAGCGTTCATGGAGGACGCCGCCGTTGACGCTTCTGGTGCCGGTGCGATGTCCCGCGACATCCGCTACTCACTTGTCGACACCGTTGACGGCCCTGCGCTCAAGATGACGGTCGACGGCGCCTGGCTGCATGACCGGAAGCGGGCGTTCCCTGTTGTGCTCGATCCGACGATCGCCACCACCAACGGCGACACCTACGTCCAGTCCGGCGGCACCGAATCTGACCGGTCGACTGAGCACAGTATCGGGATCGGCACATTCAACAGCGGTTCGGCCAAGGCACAGGGCCTGCTACCGTTTCCCACCTTCTCCACCGCCTACGCGGGCAAGAAGATCAGCACGGCCAAGCTCAACCTTTTCATGACCTACCAGGGCCTCAACACCGGCTGCGAGGTCCACCGTTTCGACGTCTTCGCCGTCAAGTCGGCCTGGTCGTCCACCGGCGTTCGATCCACGAATTTTCCGACGTTGTCGGCGTCCATCGGCAACGCATCCCCGACCAGCACTGCGGCCTGCGGTAACCAGGCAGCCATCCGGAACGTTGGCATCTGGGTGCCGGTCACGCTCAACGTGTCGGAGGTCAACAACTGGGTTACTGGCGGTGCCAACTACGGCCTCGCGCTGAAAGCGGAGAGCGAGACCAACAACAAGGCATGGAAGCGGTTCACCTCGGTCGATGCCGGGATCGAGACCCCGGCGATGCGTTGTGCCCATGCGACCTACGGCTCGATCAAGTGCGATGCGTTCCTTGACGTGACCTACACGGACAACGTCCCGCCGCAGCTCGACGTTCGCTACCCGGCCAACAACTACGCCGTCAATACGCTGACCCCGGAACTCGCCGCCGCCGGTAGCGACCCGGACGGCTGGCCTAACAAGGGTCTGCGGTACAACTATTTTGTTTACGACGAGGCAGGCGCGCAGCTCAGCACCTCCGGTTGGGTCACCGCTGGCGTATGGAAGGTGCCTGCTGGCGTCCTTGTCTGGGGCAAGACGTACCAATACGCGGTTCAGGTCAACGACTACTCGTCCACCTCGACTGTCGCCCCCGTGAAGTACGCGTTCACGACCCAGGTGCCGCAGCAGATGGTGACCTCTGACCTGGCGCAGAACGGCGGCAAGGGTTACGAGCCGAGTACGGGTAACTACACCACCTCCGACACGGATGTGGAGGTGACGACGGTCGGTCCGGCGCTCAGCATCACGAGGGACTACAACAGCCTCGACACCCGCGTATTCGGGGCGTTTGGGCGAGGCTGGTCGTCGCTGCTCGACATGCAGGCCCGGGAGTCGACCGACGCGAGTGGGGCGCTGCAAACGGTGGCGGTGCGCTACCCGAGCGGTGAGGACGTCTCGTTTGGTCGCAACCCCGACGGCAGTTGGACACCACCCCTGGGTCGCTACTCCGTCTTCAAGGCGGTCACCGGCGGTTACACGTTGACCGACAAGGACACGACCACGTATGAGTTCACGCAGGCGGCGACCGGTGGTGTCTACGGCCTGACCCGGATCACCGACGCTGCGGGCCGGTCACTGACCTTGCACTACGACGCCGGTGGGTTGGTCGATGAGGTGCGTTCACTGGCATCGAGTCGCGCGCTTCGCATTTCTTGGTCGCGTCCACCGAACTCGACGTATCCACACGTCTCGGCAATTACAACGGACCCGGTTGTCAAGGGCGACGCGGCCAGCGTGGTGACGTGGACCTACGACTATGACGACGACCTGCTGACTAAGGTTTGTCCGCCTTCTGGGGCCGCGAACTGTTCCAGCTACCAGTACACGCTGACGCCGCAGCACGCCACCACTGTGGTCAACACCGACCCGTATTCGTTCTGGCGGCTCAACGAGAGCCCCGGTGCGACGGTCGCACAGAGCTCGGTGCTGAGCAACGACGGCGTGGACAACGCCACTTACGCCAACGTCACCCTCGGGAGTTCCGGCCCGGTGGCTAACTCGACCTCCACGGCAGCAAGCTTCAACGGGACGTCGTCGTTGGTGAAACTGCCGGCGAAGCTGGTGACCGAGGCGTCATACCAATCGATCAGCATGTGGTTCCGCACGAGCAGCCCCACCGGCGTGCTTTTCAGCCATCAGGTCGACCCGGTCAGTGCGGGTGCCACGACGACCAAGACCTACACCCCGACTCTATACGTGGGGTCGGACGGCAAGTTGCACGGACAGTTTTGGACGGGCAGTACCGCGAACACCATGGCCTCGCCCAACACGGTAGTCGACGGTCAGTGGCACCACGTTGCCTTGGCCGGCAATGGCGGCAACCAGGCCCTCTACGTCGACGGTGCCCGCGTCGCCACGCTGACCGCCACGATCAATCTTGACCTTGGCATGACGAACGGCTACGTGGGTGCCGGCTTCCTCGGCGGCGCTTGGCCTGCGCAACCGAACACCGCGGCCACCGCCACGTTCTTCGGAGGGTCGATTGCCGATGTGGTCTTCCACAATCGGGCCATCACCACGCCCACGGTGACCTCCCTGTACAGCAGCGGTGTTGCGGCTGACCCCCTGCTGACGCGGATCACGACCCCCGGTGGTCGGGTCCAGGCCGTCGTCGACTACGACACGGTGACGGGCCGGGTCAAGCAGGTCACCGACGAACTCGGCGGAGCGTGGAAGATCGGGGCACCGACCGTTGGCGGCTCGAGCCTGGTCTACGTGTCGGCGGTGCTCGGGTCGCAACCGGAGCACTATTTCCGGCTCGCCGACATTCAGGCACCCACCCAGCCGGTGAACGAGGTGCGCGGCGAGTTCGACGACGCGCGGTACCGAAACGTCACCTTCAATACAACCCAACCCAACACGACGAGCCCGTTCGCCGATTCGTACGGGGCAGTGTTTAACGGCACCAACGCCTATGTCGAGCTGAACACTATGGCGGACCTCGGCGGCGGTCCGTACGACGCCACCAAGTCGGTCGAGATGTGGTTCAAGACCCCGGCAGGCAGCGCCAAGAGCGGCGTGCTGCTGGGCTACACCAATGGCCAGATGGACCTGCCGCCGTCGACGACGGGGGCGACCACCTGGACGCCAGCTCTCTATGTCGGTGGGGACGGCTATCTGCGCGGCGAGTTCTGGGCCCCGTCATCACCCGTCGTCCAGTCCCCGTCGAAGGTCAATGACGGTAAGTGGCACCACATCGCCGTCACCCAGACTCCGAGCCAGCAGTTGCTCTACCTTGATGGCGACATGGTCGGAGGCCATGCCGGCACTGTTCAAGACCTGGCCAGGGTGGCCGCATACCTTGGTACGGGCATCACCAAGGGCTGGCCCGGATCCACGCAGGATGTCTCCTATTTCACCGGGAACATCGCCGAGGTGGCCTTCTACAAAACGCCGCTGAGTGCCGCGGAGGTCGACCGGCACTGGAAGGCGTCGAAGAGCACCACACAGGCTGGCTCCGGCACCACCGGGTCGACGCTGACCTCGATTACCACGACGACGGTCACCGACCCGAAGGGCAAGACCTCTACGCAGGTCTTCGATCTGGTCAACGGTAACCGGCTGATCGCGTCCACCGACGTATTGGGCAACACCACCACCTACGGGTACGACATCGGCGGCTTCGGTTCCGTGACCTACGACCCGCTGCGGAACAAGACCGAGACCGGCCGCGACGTACGGGGAAACACGGTCCGTACGAGCGCATGCCTCACGTCGACAACATGTAAATCGGCCTATTACAACTACTATCCGGATGCGACAAGCACCAACCTTGCACCGGATCCACGTAACGACCAACTGATTGAATACCGCACGGCCAACTCGTACAGCCCAACCGATCCGATGTTCCTCACCCGGTTCGGATACGACACCGCCGGCAACCGGACGAGCACCACGACGCCGCCCGTCGCGGGCTTTCCCGATGGCAAAACCACCACCGTCACCTACACCAGCGCGACCACCGCAGCGGTTGGCGGCGGAACGACGCCGCCCGGACTGCCGGTGACGACCAGGTCCGCTGGCGGCGCCACCCAGACCAACGAGTACAACTCCGCGGGTGATCTGGCACGGATCACCGACGGAGCGGGACTGGTGACCGAGTTCGCTTACGACGGCCTGGGTCGGATCACCGCCAAGACCGTCAAGACCGAGACCCTGGGGGACCTGACCACCTCCATGAGATACGACGCGGAGGGCCAGGTCGTCGAGCAGACCGAGCCCCCCGTGCTAAATCAGGTCACCGGCGCGTCACACACAGGCCGAACGTCAACTGACTACGACCCCGACGGCAACGTCACGGGACGCCGGGTGCAGGACCTGACCGGCGGCGACGCAGAACGTGCGGTCCAGAGTTTCTACGACGACCACGGCCGGATGATCAAAACAGTCAATCCTGCGGGTGTTGTCACCCTGCTCGAATACGACGTCTACGGCAACACCACGGCCGAGGTCACCTGCGACAGTTCGCCATCCCCTGGCGATCCCTGTCCTTCGGGGGACGTGCTGCAAGCGGTACGGAAGACCTTCGACGGCGAGGGCAACGACCTGATCACCACGATCACCGGCGCCGACGGCACCACCACCCAGGTCAGTTTCAAGGCGTACTTCCCGGACGGCAATCTCGCCTCCGACACGGACGCCATGAATTACACGACGAACTACACGTACAACGGCAACGGCACGCTGCGGCGGGTCACCCGGACCGACGGCACCCGCATTTACGTGCTCGAGGAGAACATTCACCGGCCCGACGGGGAGTTGTCGAGCCAGGAAACCAACAACGGCGCGACAATCACCTCATACACCCGCGACCCTGCCAACCGGGTCGTGCAGATAAGCGCGACGGCGCCGGCGGATGTCTACAACAACACGTCACGTGTCACCAGTTTCAGTTTCGACGCCGACGACCATGTGCTGGCCACCCGAACAAGCGACCGCGGCGGTGCGTCAGTTCTGCAGACGACCAACCGTACTTACGATCCACTCGGCCGAATGAAGTCGGAACGGATCGCCGCCGACCCCTCAGTCTCGCCTAACGCCTGGTTCAAGCTTGACGAAACCAGCTTCAGCGACGGATACAACGTTGCCTACGACTCGACAGAGTCAGCCCTCAGTGCCTACGGCGGCCGCGATGTGACCATGTCGGGAGGCATCGCCACATTCGGTGGTGGCGGCCGAGGCCTGCCAATCAGCGGCAATCCCATCGACACTACTAAGTCGTACTCAATCTCTGTCTGGGTCAAGCCTAAGGATTTCCTTAAGGACCAGACCGCGCTGACTCAGAGGGGCTCGAACGGGATCGCGTACTACCTCGAGTACAACAAGACCTTAAATAAGTGGGCCTTCCGCGCGCCGTCATCAGACTCGGCGACCCCGTCGGCCATCTACTCGGCCACCTCCAGCAACGCGTTGGTCGCAGACAGTTGGGTTCATCTGGTTGGTGTCTACAACGCCACCAGTAAGGCGCTCAGCCTCTACGTCAACAACGTCGCCGGTACCGGGGCCACCAACCCGACCCCATTCACCTCCCAGTCGCCGACCATCGGCAGCGGCTACCTCGGCATGGGTGCGTACGCCAGCTACAGCGGCTCCATCGACAACGTGCAGCTCTACCAACGAGCCCTGTCCGCCGCCGAGATCAACACGCTCTACGCGGGAGGCAACGGCCGTACCGGTGAGGCACTCGCTTCGACCACCGGCCTGACGACCAGCTACACGATCGACAAGCTGGGCAACACCACCGCAACCACCGACCCCAAGGGCAAGACCACCAGCTACGAGTACGACGAGGCCGGCCAGTTGGTAAAGACGGTGGAGCCGTCGGTGACCGCCGAGGTGTTCGGCACGGCAGGTGTACCCGTCGTACCGGTCAACCGTATCGGCTACAACACCTTCGGCGAGATAGTCGAGACACAGGACCCACTCTCGAATGTCACCCGCACCCGAGTCGACCCTCTCGGTCGGCCCACCGAGGTGATCGCACCGGACTACACCCCACCCGGCGGTACGCCGATCGTGGGGGCCTCGGTGATCACCAACTACGACAAGCTCGACCGGGTGCGCTCGGTGACCAACGCCGACGGTAAGACGACGAGCTATGAATACGACGCCCTCGGCAATCGGGTCGCAGTCACCGATCCGCGGGGCAAGGTGTCGCGGGCAAGCTACGACAAGCTCGGCCGCCTTCTGGACTCAGTTGACCCGACTGGTGCCAAGCAGACGTCGACGTACGACCTGATGGACCGCCCGCTCACCAGGAGCCAGGTGGTCCGCCAGACCGGCGAAACCAACACCACCAACTATGACTACGGCACCGGCGCGCTCGGTCAGGGCCCGTGGCCCCAGTCAGTGACCACCGCCGCAGGCGTGAAGACATCGAGCACCTACGACTTCACCGGCGCGCCACTGACCACCACCGACGGTGCGAACAATCAGACCAAGTACGAGTACGACGGACTTGGCCGGGCCACCAGGATCACCATGCCGGATGGTACGGCGCAGACCGCCAGCTACGACCCGCTGGGCCGACTCACGCAGCAGCAGGACCTGGATGCCGCAGGCACCGTACTCGTCACCCGCTCAAAGGGTTACGACGACAACGGCAACCTGACGTCGTCGACGGACGGGCGCACGACCACCACCACCTTCGGGTACGACGCGATGAACCGACTGACGAGCGAGAGCCAGCCGGTCACCGCCACCACCGCGATCACAACCAGCTTCGGATACGACGCCGCCGGTAACCAGACTCGCTTTACCGACGGCCGCGGCAACCAGTTCTGGACCACCTACAACACCTGGGGCCTGCCCGAATCACGAATCGAACCATCCACCCCTGCCTACCCGAACCTGGCCGACCGCACCTTCACCACGACCTATGACAAGGCCGCTCGGGTCGTCGACCAAATCGCTCCCGGCGGGGTACGAACCAGCAACAGCTACGACGACGCTGGCCGACTGACCCGACAGTCCGGCACTGGTGCTGAGGCCACCACGGCCGACCGGACCTTCGACTACGACGACGCCGGCCGGCTGACCGGACTCGCGGTCCCGGCCGGCACAGCAGACGTCTCGTACGACGACCGCGGCCTACCGTTGTCCATCACCGGTCCCGGCGACTCGTCCTCATTCACCTACAACAAGGACGGAAAGACGGCGTCGCGCACCGACGCCGCCGGCAGCAGCAGCTACACCTACGACACCGCTGGCCGGTTCCGGACGGCGACCAATACCACCACCGGCGTAAACCTCGTGGTCGGCTACAACAACATGTCGCAGATGTCGTCGATCAGTTACAACTCCGGCAACGTGCGGAGCTTTGGATATGACGCGATGCACCGCCTCAAGTCCGACACTCTGAAAAACGCCGCCGGCACCACCACCCTCGGCTCGATCACCTACGGCTACGACAACAACAACAACGAAACCTCGAAGGTCACCACCGGCTTCGCCGGGTCCGGCGCCAACACCTACACGTACGACCTCGCCGACCGGCTATCGACATGGAACAACGGCAGTACCACCATCGGCTACACATACGATGGAGCAGGCAACAGGACGCAAGCCGGCGGGAAGATCTTCACCTACGACGCGCGGAACCAACTCTCGACGCAGAGCGGTGGGATCTCGTACGCGTACACCGCACGCGGGACCTTGCGCCAGACCAGCTCAACGGCAGGGTCGTTCGCCACCACCGCCGACGCCTTCGGCCAGGTGATTTCCCAACAGTCCGCCGGAGGCACCCGCACCTACTCCTACGACGGGCTTGGTCGCGCCGTCGTACCGGGATTTCGATACACGGGTCTCGACAATGAGCTAGCCCAGGACAGCGGGGCGACCTACACCCGTGGCCCTGACGGTTCGCTGCTCGCGGCCGGCACCGGCACCGGCACGGGTTCTCGGTACGTCTGGACAGACCAGCATGACGACGTCGTGGGCCAATTCACCGCCACCGGCACCACCCTTTCCGGGTCGACCACCTATGACCCCATTGGCACTGTCGTCGCCTCGTCCGGCCTACTCGGCAGCCTGGGCTACCAGTCCGAGTGGACTGACAACCTCACAGGGCGGGTCAACATGCTCGCCCGCTGGTACAACCCGGATACCGGTCAGTTCGACACCCGAGACACCGCGTCCAACAATCCGGTTCCCGACTCGGTCAACGCCAACCGCTTCCAGTACGGCGACGCGAACCCGCTGACGACGACGGACCCGACGGGACACTGGGGCCTTTCGAGCCTCAAGTCGGCCTTCCGGAGCACCGTGTCTGTGGTCACCAACCCTGTGGCGGCGATCCAGACCACCTATCGGGCGACGACTACCCTGGCAAAGAGCTCCTACCAGGCGTTCAACTACGTCCGATCCGGTAAGGCGTTGCAGGACCTCAAGAAGACAGCACGCAACGTCAAGAACAACCTGAAAAAGGCCGCCCATGTCGTTAAGGACACCACGGTCCGCTGGGCGAAAACGAAGATCCAGAAGGTTAAGGACGCGCATCAGGCCGCCAAAAAGTGCATCTCCGGCGGCGTCAGCAAGTGTGCCAAGGAAACCGCGAAGAAGGCAGCAAAAGCCGCCGTCACCAACCTCAAATCGACAGTCGAAGCGATCAAGAAGGATCCGTGGAAGTTCGCGGCGACGGTGGCCGTGGGCATCGCAGCAACAGTCGCGGTGGGCGCCCTCTGCGCCACCGGCGTCGGGTGTCTGATCCTGGCCGGTGCCGCCGCTGGGGCGATGTCCGCTGGCGCCGGATACATGGTCGATGTGAGCCGCGGTGATGAGAAATTCTCATTGGGCAATCTGGCCAGCACAATGATCGAGGGCGGTCTGGACGGTGGTCTCTCGGCCGGAGTGAGCCGGTTGACCGGAGGCGCGACGAAGCTCGCCGGTGGTGGAGCCAGTCGGGCGCTCGGCGGCAAGAGCGGCAGAGGCGCGGCGCCGAGCCGGCCGCAGGGCGGCGAGGGACGACAGCGTGTTTCGGGTTGCAACACTGCGCGGCACAGCTTCGATCCGGCCACCCGCGTTCTGATGGCCGACGGCAGCACCAAGGCGATCAAGGACATCGCACTGGGCGACAAGGTGGCGGCGACCGACCCCGAGGCCGAGGAGACTGCAGCCAAGAGCGTGACCGCCCTGCACGTCAACCAGGACCGAGACCTCACCAACGTCACGGTGCGTGACGCCAACTCGGGTAAGTCGACGGTGCTGAAGACCACGCAACATCATCCGTTCTGGGACGCGACCGACCGCAAGTGGGTGGACGCGGCTGAGCTGAGGGTCGGCCACCGCTTGCTCGTGCACGACGACAAGCGGCTGGAGGGTGACGGCACTGGCGCTGGCATGGGTGGTGGGGGACCTGGAGCACAGGTGACCGTGGTCGAGGTTGAGAACCTCGACGGCGACATCGAGATGCGGGACCTCACCGTCGCCGACATCCACACCTACTATGTGCTCGCCGACAAGACGCCGGTTCTCGTACACAACAACAATGCCTGCAAGCTCGTCAGTAATGGCACGCCCTCTACCGCGACGGTAAGCCCTCAAAGATTGGCCGATGATGCGAGGGCGCTGCACGATACGTACGGCGTGGGAACGCGGGCCGATCAGGGTGCGACGGTAGCCACCGGGCAGCTGGGAGGTGACCTTGTGTACGCGGTAAATCAGAATGGTACGAACCGCGCGCTGCGCGCTTTGGCTGCCAATCTGGGATATAGGCGAGTATTTGCTACTGATCTCAATCCGCAAATCGATACGGATGCCGAGCAGATCCTCTTCAATGCAATTGATGAGGGCGATGAGATTGCTGACGGGATTATTGCCGCGTCCCGGCCGGCTTGCGGGCCAGCTAGACAAAACTGTGCTGCGCGAGGCAATAGCTATCCGAATATTCAATTGTACGACCAGCGAAGGTAGACTCAACTGCCGAGGCTTCGTGGGCCGAGGATCGCCAGCCCACGGGGTCCGGTGACGTTGAATCGGCTGAGATCGAGGAACTGATGCTCTTACTTTGGGACAACATCATCGAGGGCCACGCTGCGGAGCTCAGCCAGATGAGCAGGTCTGAGCTGTGCGAACTCTCGGTCAGGGGCGTCGTGGGCACGGTTCCGCTCTTCGATCCTCCCTTCGTGGAGTACTTTCCACCCTCGACGGCTGGTCTAATTGATTCGACCCTTGCGTCATGCCGCTCCGCTGCGCCGTTGTGGAGGCTGGAGAGTCATCTCGTTAGTGATTTCTACGCGAGTTGCGATTCGCTTCCCAGTGTGCCCGTTCGACCGGGAGTCGGGCCGTTTCTGATGGCGTTGACTCGCCTTGTTGAGGGTATCGCCGAAACGATGGATGCAGACGTAGCGCTTGAGATTCTATCGGCATGCTACGAGTCAATACTGCTTTCGCAGTTGACCGGTAGAATAACGGTTGAAATGCAGGAGAATAATGAGATGTGCCGTAGGGTCGTACGGTTCCAGGAAGAACTAATTGCGGAGTACCATGCAAGATAGCAAGAGGCGGCTGCACTCTCTCATATCCGGGGCGTGTGATCCTGGGATTTCGTGTGGGCCATGTCTGCACTAGCGCGTTTGCTGCGGCCCGTCCGGTGCTGTCTGATTCTGGGAGGTCGCGGATGGCGCGTTGACCGAGGGCGTGCATCTGGAGTAAGTCGGCAGGTGGTAGCGGTGCAGGTGATGTAGCGCCTGCCGGACCCTGGTTCGGCGTTACGAGTTGGGTGAAACCGGCGGCTCGTGACAGATGGGTTAGGGCTGCGGAGGTGGTGAATAGGCCGGCGGGGGAAGGCGTTGGGGTCGAGGAGCCCGACCATGTGGAGGATCGGTGCGGCCAGGCCGACCGGCTCCATGCGGTCGACGGCGGCGAGGGACATCGACCATGTCTCGTCGAGTCGGGTGCCATGTTCGTCCGGTAACACGCTGGGGTCGGGCAAGAGTGTATTGAGGCGGTTACGTCGGTCAGCTAGCTCATGGCGGTACTCAGCGCAGCTGATGCGACGTTCCCGAATGTAGGCGGTGGCCTGCGCCAGCGCGATCGGCAGGTAGCCAAGGTCGGCTGCCAACTCCACGGCGCCGTCGCGGTGTGTCGGATCGGTGACTGCAGAATGCAGGTATTCCGCCGCTTCGTCCGGGGTGAACAACCCGACGGGGATGACAGATCTGGTATCGCTGTCCCACCCCCGTCCAATGCGGCTGTGTATAGCGATAAGGCGGCTTGGATGATGATGCTGTTGGCGGAAGGCCTACAAGCGCTCGAACTGGAAAATGGCTCTTTGGTTGAAGTCGCGCGACGGAGACGGATTGCTGGAGGCCGTGCAATTAGTCAGCCCTGATGGACGGGCGCTAACCATTACAGTCTGGACTGATTGGACGCTGGTGGTTCAACTCTGGTCAGACGTCGGAATACCGGATTATCTGTGGCCGCCTGAAGAGCGAAGCCGAACCCCTATATTGGGTTTCGACGACTCGAACAACGTTATACACGCCGTGGTGCCTCGTCTAGATAATTTTGGCAAGATTGCCTCAGTCGATTTTGAACTGGATAGCAGAAAAATAATGATCAAATCGATGGGCGGAAACTTAAGTGTAGGAATTGATTGAATCTCGGCGTGAGAACGAGTCCCACCGACATCCTGCCGACCAACGCACTTGATCGGTGATCTGCCTGGCTTGATTATTCGCGGAGTCCTCGCGCTGCCTGGCCGCGCCCGCTCCAGGGTCGTGTGGGGCGCGGTCTGTTGACCAGCTGTCACTGTGTTAGCCGCCCGTTGCTGCGTCCTGCAACGTGCGGTCCCGTGAGACTGCGGGAGCCGAGTAGAGGTCTTCCTCAAGTGCGGCAACGGCCGAAGTCCATGCCTCGATATCCCTCAGAGAAGGTGCAGGGTCTGGGTTGCGGCCGTGCAGGATCTCGCATATCGCGACGTATGCCTCTAGCGCGCCGGCGATCGTCTGCATGCGGCGGAGCTGGGCCTCTGGCGATAGCCCTGGCTCGCCGATGCTGAGGTACAGCCGCCGTTCGATCATGGAGATGTCCGGCTTCGCAGCAATCACCGTGCTGGGCAGCTTGGCCGCTGCGCGCTCGATGCGAACGCGGAGCACCAGCGCCGCGAGCGTCGCCTTTTCGGCCGTGCCGCCGGGCCACCCCCGGTAGGCGGCCTGGAGATCCGCTAGCTCGACGTCCGGGTAGGTCGCCATCAGCTCCCGATCTGCTGGACGGCTTTGATGATCTTCCGAGTTTGGCGTATCCAAAGCTGCGGGTCTCCCTCAGGGGCGCGGCCGTGCGCTGCGCCGTTGAGTGCGTGCACGGTCGGGGTGAAGCCGTTGACGTCGATGGCTCGCCGACCCGCACGGCGGGCATAACTGTTTAGGAGCGCCAACTGGTCAAGAGTCTTCCGCGCTTTTCGGAGGTCGGCGACGACTGCGGCCTCGGGCGAGCCGACCTGCCGGCCCAGCATCTCGATCTGTGCGACGACCTCGGTATCGACGGCCTGCCGGCAAATGGCAAGCGTCATCGCGGTGACGGCGGCGGGGGTTCCGATGGATGCTCCCTTCTCCGCCCCGAGGATTCGCTGGATCTCGTCAAGCCGCTGAATCCCGGGGCTAGCCACGTGCCTCACTCGGACCTGCGGCCGACCGTCACCGTGCCGGTCCATCCGGATGTGCGTCGGCATCGCACCCAGGCCACGAAGCTCGCGCCAGAGGCGGTCATCGTGAGTGAACACGACGACCTGGAAGCGCTCAGCGAGGGTCATCAGATGCCGAGCCAGGTACCGCACTCGCCAGGTGTCGAAGGCGTGGATCGGGTCGTCGAGGATGAGGAATCCGAACGGACTTTCTGGCTGGGTAGCACGGGGCAGGTACGTGGCCAGCGAGAGCGCGTTGCGCTGGCCGGTACTTAGGACCGCAGAGCTGTCCTTGCCGGCCGGCAACGCGACATCGCCGTCGACGAGGTCCAACGTCACATTTCGCCGCATCTTTGTACCGCCGGCGAGAGCGATGCCGGTCAGCTTCAGGTCCGCGTCTGGGTTGAGCACGGACCACAACTCCACTACCTCCTTTCCGATGGGTGCGAAGATGTCCTCGCGCGCGGTTCGGATCCACCGGTCGACCTTGCGGTCCAGCCGCTCGGCCACCTCGAGCCTTGTCAGCGCCGGCCGTTCCTGGCTGCGGACGTCCATCCACGACCCGATGTGCGCGCGGACCGTCGCTTGTGCGGCGACGAAGTCGTCACGCTGGACGAGAAGGTCGTCGCGGACCTTCGCGTACCAGTCGACTAAATCGGCGCTCTCGTCCAGCGCCTCAGTCAGCGACGCCACGGATGGCGCCATGGTGACGAAATCGGTAGCCAGGCGGACGAGCCGGTCCCACTGCCTAATCCGTAGTTCAGTGGCCGGATCCGTCATTTGGGTGAGTGCCCGGCGCAGCGATTCGGTCAGCGCCGTCGGGAAGCTTCTGCCAAGGTCCCGCAGCGCCGCAGCCGCGGCGGCCGTCGCATTGCGCAGCTCCCGGGTAGCCGTCTTCAGTCGGTCGGCTTCCTCGGAGGCGCGGCGCATCCACTCGTGCCCGGCCGCCCCGCAGACAGGGCACACGTCCCGGTCACGGAGGTCGTCGAGCCGCGCGTCACCGAGGGCAAGTGCCTTCTGAAGCACCGCCAGGAGCGCGTTCGCCCCGGCCGCATCCGAACCGACGGCTTCGTCCAGCCGGACGAGCGCGTTGACGGCCCGTACGCGAAGCCCGTCATCCACCTCCCAGGTGTCGGGCAGACCCAGCGGCGGCGGTGCCGTCGCCGGCAAGGTCTCGGTCAGGACCATGATCCGAGCCTGGGCCTTCTCGTCCGGGAACGCGCCGCAGTCCCGCACCATCCTGGCCAGTTCTTCCTGGCCCGCCTTGACGATGCCGTTCAGCGCACTCGTGTGGGCGGCCTCCACAGTGCGCCGGACCACCGCGCCCTTGTCGCGGTCAGTTTTGAGCAGGGCCTGCAGTTCTTCGAGTGCGGTCAACTCAAGCGCGTCTTTTAGGAACGCGTGCAGATTGCTCGGATCCTGAATGACCTGAGACATCTCCGGATACAGCAGCACTGGCATGTAGCGTTCGAATGCCTCCGTCCATTCGCTGGGTGGCATGCTGAGCGAACCGTCCGCGTTGCGCCATCGAACAACTTCGTCTGCCCCGCAGGCAATGTCTATATCGCGTCGCCCGTTGCTGACCGTGGCGACGATATCGCGGTGGGGATAATGAATGTTGTTCGCCAGTACCTGGTAGGACCGCTTGGTTCCGCCGCTGAGGGTGTGTCGGGCGCCGTCGGCGATGCTCGTCTTACCGGTGCCGTTGCGCGCGGTGACGATCGTGAGGCCCGCAGTTGGCTTCAGGGGTAGGTCGACGGCTTCCTCGGCGACTCCGATGTGACCCCGCACATGCACGTTCCGTACGTACCAAGGCCCGTCAGCGGTGGTGACGCTCGTTGCCAGATTCGGGTTCTTGGCCCGGGCTAGCTCCAGAAGTAGGTCTCGCATATCCGGCTCAAGGTCTGCGGCGGCGGCGGCTATATCAGCCCAGGTGAGCAGGACACGCTGCGACAGGTGTTCGGCGACCACGAAAGAGCCCTTTCGGCATACCGGCCGTGGACAGTCGCCGCGTTTGTCTCGTGCCGGACAACGAATGGGGTGGGCCGAAGGTCGGCCCAGCAGCGAGCCGCACAACATATCCCGCCCGCCGTCCTCATGCCAGCGACACGCGCAAGCGAATGGCCTGGCGAATGCGTACGGGTGTTCCAATCTGCAGGTCGAGTGCGGAATGTGAGGTGAGAACGCATTCTGGAATGTCGCGAGTCGCAGCTAGCTGTGCTTCGGCCCTCGCATGACAGACGGGCGGCAATACGTGCGTGCGGCCCCGGTGGTCGGGCGCCGTCTCCGGGCGGGGCGGAGTGTGAGCATGCGCACTGTGAGGGAGAGGCTTCGGCTGCGTCGGCATGTCGCGCGACGCGTGGTTTGCGGTCAATGCGCCTCCGGCGGGAGCGCTCCGGCTCCTGGATGGCCGGAGGCCGTCTGCGGCTGCCGGCTCCGAGGGTGGTGGCGGTAGGTCATCCTGTCTGCCATCAACCCGCGCAAGCCGAGCAGACCGCCGCCCGGCCCGCCAGCGTTCGTACGAGCCGTCGAGGTCCGCAGGCGGTGGCGGGCCGGGCGGCGGCCCGCTCCCCGGGGGGCGGGCCGATGGCAGACAGGATGGCGGATGGCGTCAGGAGGGGGCAGCACCTCGTCGCGCTGCCCGACTTCGTCCGGCGCCGGATTGTGTGGCCAGCTTGGTTCTACCGCTTTGGCTAGACGGTATGAGCAGCCGCGGCGACGTAGGGATGGCCGCCGTCGGCTCGCGTCAGCGAAAATGTTCCGAGCTGCGTCAGACTGCTGCGTGGACGTTAGCAGTGGGTCCGGCGCCGGCGGCCTCCATTGACAGGCCTCGGCGGGCTCGCGGCAATCGGTACGGTCCCCATCGAGAGAAGTGCCCGTGGGGTTTGGCGATCGGGGCAGGATCCCTGCAGTCGCGCCTCACGGATGGACCTTGGCCAAGGCTCTCTTCCATGCCAGCGAGTGACTATTTGGCTGCGGGGATCGGTTCAGGCTGTAACTCCTCGGCTGTGACATGCTGGCCGATTGGTCGGTCGATCCATCGTTCACCTTGGCCGGGCCGCCGGTAGGTCGGCTTGTCGTCCTGCGATGTCCACAAGACGATGTCGATTAACTGAAGGTCTGGTAGGTCGTGGATCTCGGGAACGGTTGGTGTCACGGCATCCCGCAGGGCCGCTATTTCGGCGCGGTGGATGCGAATCCAGATCGCCAAGGCCCGAACGACCTTGTCGATGCGCTCGCGGCGGTCCAGGTCGTGCTGGCGCGCCTTGTTCGAGAAGCCCCCGCGGTTGAAGCCGAACACCTCTGCAACGTGTCCGTCGAGCACGGGAACCGCGTGGGGCCGATACAGGGCGCCCATCTTGGTGATCTTGGGTCCCCAGACGCCGTGGTACCCGAAGTGGCACAGGTTGACAACCGTGGCTAGGTCCCTGTCGTCCATCGTGTGCAGGTCGGTGTCCTCCGGTACGGCGGCGACTCGGGCTGCGAAATCGCGTCGGCGGTCGCGGGAGAATCCGGCCACGTCTTCGACGTCTACTCGGCCGGCGAGCGCGTTGGCGTAGAGCAGTGACCAGGTGGTGACCTGATCGAAGAGGCCAGAGGTTTGGGTGCTGCGGGCGGCGAGATGGTAGGTGGCCCATCCGCTGCGCGGCTCGGTGCAGAAGACGAGCACTCGTTGGGCTGCATCCGTCACGGGTACCGGAGCCAGCACGTCACCGTTGAACCCTGCCGCTGCCGGGTCGATGACCATGTCGGAGAGGTCAGTAGTCACAGCGGCAGCGTACGGGCTGGTCTCCTATCGATCGACAGACGACTCTGCCATGGCAAGTTGTCGAGAGGTAGATGTCGGTTAGCCGCTCGTCACTCCGGCCTGGAAGCGTGCCAGCGATTATGTCAGTGGGGTTGGACGCATCCATGGCACATGAGCCGCCCGCGCTCACTTGGTTGAGGTTGCTCTCGCCGACCTCTGCATCCACGATCGGGCTCTACATGAGCTCGGATGACACGGCCAGACGCACCAAGTCAGAGTCGGTCAGCAGTTGGGACCTGCTACGTCACCGCACCTGCAGGAACGCGGTTGGCAATTTCGGTGCGTGTCTGAGGAGGCTACGGTGTGTCAAGGATCTGCCGTGGTCGGTTGGAGGTCAGGCTGTGATTGAGAGCTGGTTGCTGTCGGCGGCGACAGTGGGCGGGTCGGCACTGGTCGGTGCTGTCGCGACAGATGTATGGCAGTCAGCGCGAGCGGGAGTATGCCGCTTGTTCGGTCGAGCGGGACAGCGTCGGGGTGACGTGGCACAGGGGTGGGCGGATCAGACCGCTGCGGAGATCACTGGCGCATCGACGGAGCAGCAGATCGAGGTTCGGCAGCGGTTGGCGCTGTTGTGGCAGCAGCGGTTGGCTGATCTGGTGGAGGAGTACCCGGAACTTGGTGATGAGGTGCGGATGTGGGCCGCCGATCTCCGGCAGCAGTTGCCGGCGACAGGAAAGGATTGGGTGAATACGTTCATCGCGGGCGGTAACGCGACGCAGTACAACGCGCCTGGCGGCTCGATAACCGTGACGAATCGTCTGGGCGAACGAATCGGGTCATGAGCACGACTATGGGGCGTGTCGGCGGCGATCGGTTCGAGGCACGCGACCGCTCGATGATGTTCAACGCGCCGGACGGGACGATCAACGTCTACCACGATGACCACGGTCCTCTACCGATACAGCGGCTGTGGATGGCGCCGCCGCTCGCGGCGGGCATGGTGGCGCGGCCAGAGCTGGCGGAACCGCTGCTGGATCTGGTGACTGCGGATGCCGGCGAGCAGGTGGCGGTGAGCGGTGTCCACGGCACCGGCGGATTCGGTAAGACCACCTTGGCTGCCTGGATATGTCATCAGCCGCAGGTGCGCGACAGATTTTCGGGTGGTCTTCTGTGGGTGACTGTCGGTGAGCACGCCGCCGGCGCGGAGCTGGCTGGACGGATCAACAACCTGATCGAGCATCTCACCGGCGCCCGCAGCGGGTTCACCGACCCGATCCAGGCGGGACACCGGCTGGGCGCATTACTGGACAGCCAAGCCGACCAGGTACTGCTGGTGGTCGACGATGTCTGGCGGGCCGACCAGTTGGACCCGTTCCGCCAGGGCGGGGCACGGTGCCGGCGGCTGGTCACGACTCGTCACCGCGGCTTGGTACCGGCGAGTTCCAGCGTGTGGGTTGACCAGATGTCCACCCTGCAAGCGGCGGCGCTGTTGACCCGCGACCTCACCGATCCGCCGATCGACTTGGTCGACCGGATCCTGTCGGCGACCGGACGCTGGCCGGTGCTGCTCAGCATCGCGAATCGGACTGTGGTCCGCCACGTCGAGAGCTACGGCGCCACCGCGGCGTGGGCGCTGCGGGACATCGCGGACCGACTCGCCGAGGAAGGCCCTACCAGCTTCGACTTCGAAGACCCCGCTCGAAGCGGCCGTGCGATTGACGCCACCGTCCGCGCCGGCCTGGGCCTTCTCGACTCGGCGATCAGCGACCGGTTCACCGAGCTAGCGATTTTCGGCGAAGACGTTGATATACCGCTGTCAGTACTAACGCTCTTATGGGCAAAGACTGGCGGTCTGACACCACGCGGCACTCAGCGCGTATGCGCGATCCTGGCCGGGATGTCGCTGTTGTTGCAGTACCAGTCCGAAGCAGGGACCATCCGGCTTCACGACATCATTCGCTCCTATCTCATCCGCAACGCCACCGACAACAGTCAACGCACCCAACTGCACGCCCTGCTCCTGGACGCTGCTGTCGGACTGACCATGCCGGCAGCCTCAGCGACGACATCCGCAGCCTCGCCGACCACGGCTTGGTGGACGCTCCCAGCCGCCGAGGACTACCTCGTAGCACACCTCGCTGAACACCTACAGGCTGCCGGTCGACACGACGAACTCGCCGCGACCGTCACCGACCTGCGATGGATCACCACACGCTTACAAAGCCACGGGCCCGCCGCCGTTGAGGCAGACCTCGCCCACGTGACCACTTCCACAGCCGCCACGCTGGCTAGGACCATCAGGCAGAACAGCCATCTGCTTACCCCTACCGACCCGCCCGATGCTCTCGGAAACGTGCTGGTCAGCCGCCTCGACATCGAGCCCGACCTGGCACCACTGGTGGCCGCCTACACCTTTGCCCTTCCGCTGCCGCGACTAGCCAACCGGTGGATACCCCCAGACGGTGCTCACCCCGCCCTACTACGCACTCTCACCGGTCACACCGGTGCACTGTCGTCGCTGGTGTCGGCGCCGGATGGGGCCTGGGTGGCCAGCGGCGGCCACGACGGCACTGTCCGAGTCTGGGATCCCACCACCGGCGCCTTGCGCTATACCTTCACCGACCACCAAGGTCCGGTGTCGTCGCTGGTGTCGGTGCCGGACGGGGCCTGGGTGGCCAGTGGCGGCCATGACGGCACTGTCCGAGTCTGGGATCCCACCACCGGCGCTCTGCGCAGTATCTTCACCGACCACATTGGTCGGGTAGAGGCCTTGGTGGCAGCGCCAGATGCGTCCTGGGTGGCTAGCGGTAGCCCCGAAGGCTCGGTAAAGGTCTGGGACCTGGCCACCGGCGCCCTCCGGTACAACCTCGTTGGTCATAGCGGTTCCGTGCTGGCGCTTACAACGGCGCCGGACGGGTCCTGGCTAGCCAGCGGCGGACCCGAAGGCACGCTGCAGATCTGGGACCCGACGACCGGCACCCGTCAACAAATACTCACCGGCCACACCGGCTGGCTGTTGGCGTTGGCGGTGGCGCCGGACGGGTCCTGGCTGGCCAGTGGCGGACTCGATGGCTTGGTGCGTGTGTGGGACCCCACTAGCGGCACTGTCAGCCGTACTTTCGCCGGCCAAGATAGTCCGGTCTTGGCGTTGGCAGTTGCGCCAGACGGCTCGTGGCTTGCGAGTGGCGGCCACGATGGCTCGGTACGGATCTGGGATCTGACTACCGGCACTCTGCGCCATGCCCTCGCCGGCCACAGCAGCGCAGTGCTGGTATTGGCAGTGGCGCCGGACGGCTCTTGGTTGGCAAGCGCGGGGCGCGGTCACTCGGTGCGGATCTGGGACCCGTTCACCGGCGACCTCAAGCGAAATCTTACTGGTCACACCGGACGCGTATCAGCGCTGGCCGCTGCGCCAGACGGATCCTGGCTGGCCAGCAACGGTTTCGATGCGACGGTACGCGTATGGGACCCAAGTATTACTAGTGCCCTCGGGCGAGGTGCGGACGGCCATACCAGGTCGGTGATGGCGTTGGTGTTGGCACCGGACTGCACTTGGCTGGCGAGCAGCTCGTACGACCGGACGGTGCGAATCTGGGACCCTATCGTCGGCGCTGTGCGGCACACCTTCACCGACCACACCGGCTGGGTGGGGGCGTTGGTGGCGGCGCCGGACGGATCATGGTTGGCCAGCGGCGCTCACGATGGCACAGTGCGGATCTGGAATCCTGCCAGCGGGGTCCTTCGCCGAACTCTCACGGAAGGTCCGAGCCAGGTAGGGGCGTTGGTGGCAGCGCCGGACGGGTCGTGGTTGGCCAGCGGCGCTCACGATGGCACGGTGCGGATCTGGGACCCCATCACCGGCACCCTCCACCACACCCTCGCCGGTCACACCAACGCCGTGTTGGCGCTGGTGACAGCACCGGACGGATCTTGGCTGGCCAGCGACGGCTTTGACGACACGGTGCGGATCTGGGATTCCGCCACCGGGCTCCTTCGCCGAACTCTCACGGACGGTCCCAGCCAGGTAGGGGCGTTGGTGGCAGCGCCGGACGGGTCCTGGCTGGCCAGCGGCGCTCACGACGGCACGGTGCGGATTTGGGACCCGACCACCGGCACCATCCGCCACATCCTCACCGAGCACACCGAGGGCGTCTCGGCCTTGGTGACGGCACCGGACGGATCCTGGCTGGCCAGCGGCTCATACGACACGACGGTGCGGATCTGGGATCCGACCACGGGTACCCTCCGGCAGACCCTCAACGGCCACAAGTCCCCCGTGATGGCCCTGATGAGAGCACCGGACGGATCCTGGCTCGCCAGCGCCGGACGCGACGGAACGATCCGGATCTGCGACACACGAGACGGCGGACATCTCGCGACGACCCGAATAGGAGGGACGCCTCCAGTCTTCCCCCTAACGACAGGCAACCGTGCCGTCTTCTGTGCTGGCGCGCACGCCGTGTACGGCTTTGACTTACTTCTCACTCAAGGGCAAGGCGCTGGCGATTAAAACGCCTGCACGGTGCGGACACGCAGTCCAGACCACATTTCCCAGCCCTTCTGGGTCCCGAGTGCCCCCTCATAGGTGGGTGTCGGCTCCGTGTGAAAACTTCAACCGGCGTTGACAGTGGGCGCTGGACGTGTCCCGTAGATCTCGCGTCGGCGCCAGTAGGTAGGGGAGTTCCTGCAGAGCTGCGGGGACCAGCAGTGTCGTCCGGGGCGTGCCCGAGCTTCGATAACATCAGATCGGCCTGCTCATCCTGATGCTGCCCTGGCGTCTGCCGATCGTCCTGAGGCGTGGGCACATGTCTCGAACGAGCGTGCCGTCGGCGCGGGGAGTACAGCTCGACGCAGCTATCCGCTTGGCGGCACATCGCCGTCGGCTCGCCAGTCGGTGAACAGCTCGGCAAGTCTGGTCTTGGTCTGATCGGTAAGGATCTTGTTGACGTCCTCTCCGAGTGGTTTCAGAGCGTGTTGTCGTACTGCGGCGTGTTGCGCTGGTGCGGGGCAGATGAACACGGCGAGGATCCGGAGTGCGCGCAGAGCTTCGTCGCTCGAGATGAGGTCGAGCAGCGGCGCGCCCCCGAACGCTGCGGCCTGAACGCCATGCCACACCTTGTCGACGATCAAGCCGATGGCGGCTTCGGTGACGTGCGGCCGGTCGGCCTGCAGTGCCGAATCCAGGATCAAGGCTTTGACCTTGTTAGGGATGCTGTCGAAGCCTCGTCGGGTCATCTCGATCGCCTGAACCAACCCGATGAAGAGGTCGCACCAGAAGTGGTTGGTGAGGTCGCGTTTGACGCTGGTGGCGTCGGGAGTGGAACGGTCGAGTTGCGTGACGATTTCCCGCCAGGCTCCGCGCGTCATTTGCTCGGCGAGCGCTGTCACCTGCTCGGCTGGCGTCGGATAGGGCTCGTCGTCTTCGGGCCCCACGGGTGGCGACGGTGCGGCAAGCCAGTCCACGATGTCGACGCGGGCGAGGTCGGTGGTGACCTCTTGGTTGCCGCGGGTTTGCTCCAAGCGCCCCGGACGATGCTCTGTCCAGACCAGTCTGCTCTCGAACCGCTCTCGTCCCCCTTGACGGATCAGATCGTCCTGCTCAACGTGGTCGAGCCAACCCTGCACGCCATGTTGGCTGCCGCCGCACTGGGTGCAAAGGCAGCGGTGTCCGCGGGCCATCTCGCAACCAGGATTGTGTCTGCCGGTTTCCATGTCACGGCCACCTCGCTCACCCAATTGAACCGGTTGCGGTGCTAGCGATAGCTGACTAAATGGAACCTCATCGATACCCTACTCTGTGCCAATGCCGGTCGAACGAGCCTGTCGGGTTGCGGGCAGAACGCCGCCGGTCGCTACGGAACCGGCATCGCAAGATGGCTTGTCCGTAGTCACGGCGGCGCGTACGGTCGGTCGTAGCAGCCGACTACGTTTAGATATTTAACCTGCTGCTATGCCGCCCAGTTGTGCGGAGCCCGATGATCGGCCATCGATGCCGACGGGCTAGACCCCGCCTGCGGCGCGTCTTCGGGTCCCTCAGGTTGCAGTCGTCGACACACTCGGTTCCTGTCACTCCGCGTCAGGTGTTTGTGACTCGCCGCTGCTGCCTTGCACCGGATGAGCCCAAACGTGCTGGTGTGCCCTCGCTTGCAAAGGAGCGCCCTCATGACCTCGCACGGAATCCGTAGCCGTCGGGAACCGCCAGCTTCGAGCCGTTGGCTCGCCCAGCAGTTTCCGCACCGGGCCTGGCTCATCGCCGACCTGCAGAGTCGTATGAGTCGCGCCCCTGCAATCATCCGCGCCTGCGCACCTGAGCCGGACCGATTCGGGCAGGCAATGGAGCGGACACTCGCCCTTGACCTGTGCGATGCACCTCCGTACTTGCAGCTGATCAAACAGCTGCCGGCGGCCGGAATGCGGCGCCTGCTCACCACCGCCGGATACGCGCCAACGACCGACACTCCCGACGGGCCCTGGTGCAGAACCGGCGACCACGTTCCCGGCGCTCGACTGTTCACGGTGGGCAGCCTGCTCCCCGACCTCGATAGGGCCGTGCACGCACTCCGTGGGGTGCACCCGGACGAGGCGCGCGAGGCGATCCAGGCGGTGCTGCGCGACCGGCGGGCCATCTCCTCGTACGCCACCGCCGCGCGCGCCGCTCGCCCTGCCTTCGCTGCCTTCTGGGCCAGCTACACCAGCGGCTTCAGCAATGAACTGCGCAGCTACGGACCCGTTACCGCCTCCGTGAGCCTGCAGGGTGGCCTTCGCATCGCCGACTTCCTCGCCGGCACGACCATCGTCGAATACAAGACGGGTCATTTCGACGAGGCCCACCACCTGGACGCGCTTGTCGAGCAAGTGCTGACCTATGCCCTTCTCGTACCAGGATCCGGCCATCTGGTCACCGCAGTCGCCATGTACCTCGCCCGCTACCACGTGCTGGCCCGCTACCCCCTCGGCCTGTTCCTTGGCCACCTTGCCGGGCAACCCATCGACGTCACCGAAGCCGGCCGCCGCTTTACCGCCCTCGTGGAAGCAAAACAGCCAGTAGGTCGACCATCTGCACTCTGTTGTCTCTAGCCAGCGGTCTCGGCATGCGTGCGCCAGTAGGTGAGGCGATGACGGGTGGTAATGGTCTGCGTGTGATGAGGGCCGAGGATCCGCATCTGATCGGTGAGTAGTTCGGTGAGGGCTGCGACCGCGCCGCCTGGGCCTCCACTAGTGCCTCCGGTGTCGATTAGTTCCTGGCGCGTGGCCAGGGTTTCGGGGTGGTCGGAGCCCAGGACGCGCAGCATGTCGCGGAGCAGCGTCTCGAAGTCGCGGAGGGCTTCGGTTGCATCCCCGGTTCGCGCGTTCCAGCAGGCAAGTTCGCGGCGGGTGGTCAGGGTGTCCGGGTGATCGGGTCCGAGTACGCGGTTTTGGTCGCCGAGCAGGTCGGCGAGGGCGACGGCAGCGCCTACGGGATCCCCGGCTATGCCTTGGTAGCGGGCCAGGTTGTGTCGGTTAGTGAGGGTGTGCGGGTGGTCGGGTCCGAGAATTCGGATTCGGTCGGTGAGTAGTTCGGCGTATGTGGCCACTGCGCGGGTGGGGTCTCCGGCAATCCCGCTGATGTCGGCGATACGGTGACGGACAACCATGGTGTCGGGATGATCGGGGCCCAGGATCCGTCTCATGTCGGGCAGCAGCGCGGTTAACTGATCGAGCGCGCCACTGATGTCCCCTTTTATTCGATGGAAGCGAGCGAGATTGCTGCGGGTGACCAGGGTTTCGGGGTCATCCGGTCCGAGGATTCGCGCCTGGTCGGTGAGCAGCTCGCTGAAGGCATGGGCAGCGCCGGCAGCATCTCCCGCTTCACCCCGTTGGTAGGCGAGGTTGTTGCGGGTAGTCAGAGTTTGCCGGTGTTCGAGGCCGAGGACCCTCGCCTGGTCGGTGAGCAGAGCGGCGAAGGCGGTAGCGGCCCCGGTTGCGTCTCCGGAGGCGCCCCGCCATGCGGCGAGGCTGTTTCGGGTGGCGAGGGTTTGCGGATGGTCGCCTCCGAGCAGTCGAAGTCGGTCGGCCAGCAGTTCCTCGTAGTCCTTGGCAGCGCCGACCGGGTCTCCGGCTCGGCCACGCCAGCGGGCGAGTTCGTTCCGGGCTGCCAGGGTATCGGGGTGATCTGGGCCGAGGTGACGCTCGGCTATCTGATGCAGGCTGCGGAAATGATCGACGGCGGCGGCGACTTGTCCGGTGCCACCCAGACTGACGCCCGTCCGGAACAGGACAGGGTGGATGCGGGGAGTGTGAAGCAGACTGCCCAGGTGCTGCCGGAGGGCCGTTGCGTTGGCGCGCAGCAGGGCGGTGGTAGCGGTCTCGCGTTCAGTGTCGGGCCAGGTTTGCAGTAGTGCGTTCGCTGTAGCGCTCCCGCTGCGCCGAGTGCGGTCTGGATCTGAGTGGTCGCGGATGGCGCGTTGAACAAGGGCGTGCATCTGGAGTGAGTCGGTACTGATGTCGAGGGTGATGAGGTGGTAGCGATGCAGGTGATGTAGCGCCTGCCGGATCTGGTTCGGCGTTACGACTTGTGTGGAACCGGTGGCTCGGGACAGATGGGTGAGGGCCGCGGGGGTGGTGAATAGGCCGGCGGGGAAGGCGTTGGGGTCGAGGAGCCCGGCCATGTAAAGGATCGGTGCGGCCAGTCCGGCCGGCTCCATGCGGTCGACGGCGTCGAGAGACATCGACCATGTCGCGTCGAGTCGGGTGCCATGTTCGTCCGGTAGGACGGACGGGTCGGGCAGGAGTGTATTGAGGCGGTTACGTCGGTCAGCTAGCTCGTGACGGTACTCAGCGCAGCTGATGTGGCGTTCGCGAATGTAGGCGGTGGCCTGCGCCAACGCGATCGGCAGGTAGCCGAGGTCGGCCGCCAACTCCACGGCGCCGTCGCGGTGTGTCGGATCGGTGATCGCGGAATGCAGGTATGTCGCCGCTTCGTCCGGGGTGAACAATCCGACGGGAATGACCGATCGGGTATCGCTGTCCCAGGTGGTGTCCCGCACGCGGCTGGTCACCAGCGTGCGGCCGGTGGCGGATATCGGAGGCCACCAACCTGCGGCGTCGGCCGGGCTGTCGAGGTTGTCCAGCACCAGCAGCCATCGCCGCTCGGTATGCGCCAACCACGCCAACAGCCGGGTGGCCGCATCGGATGCGGCGACACTAGTCCCGGCAAGCCCAAGGACGCTTGCCGCTTCGGCATACCGAGCAACGATCGCGTCCCGGCTCGACGCTGTTACCCACACCAGCAGATCCAATTGTCGGCGCTCGATCAACTGGCGAGCGAACCGCGCGGCCAACTGGGTCTTGCCCACCCCGCCCATTCCCGTCAAGATCTGTGCGCGCGCCGCCGTACGACACGGCCTCGACAGCGTTCCTGGGTCGAAACGCGGACTTCGGTCCTGCAGCCAGGAAGCTGCCGAGGGTACCCGCCCAACTTGCGTGAGGCCGCTCGGGGTGGGTCCGGGTCGGTCGGCCGGCGATCCGGTGCGTAACGCCAGGATGGCGGCAACCGTGCCGACCGCAGCCAGCAAAGCGCTGACGATGCCCGCGATCCACCCGGCCTGCTCCACCGACGCCCACTTAGGGTGAGGTACCGACCAGTCGAACGCCAGCCACCACACCGTCAGCGCCGGTGACACCGTGACAGCCAAGACCAACGGCCAGACGAGGCGCTTCCGACGCCGCGTCCCCTGACGCCCGCAACCGTAAGTCACTGCTCCATCATCGCCCGTAGATGCGACAGATCCATGCTGCCCCGTTGGTGGTTAACCGGGCGTGGATCGGGGGTCCCTCCACCGTGGATGCCGATACCTCA
This sequence comes from Micromonospora sp. WMMD729, assembly GCF_049315225.1. NCBI lineage: Bacteria > Bacillati > Actinomycetota > Actinomycetes > Micromonosporales > Micromonosporaceae > Micromonospora > Micromonospora sp. WMMD729. The sequence goes on from NZ_CP186059.1 coordinate 2,404,933, forward strand.
GCTGCGGGCGAAGGCGCGTACACCGGTCAGGTATGCAGGGGTGGCAACAGAGCTACCTGGACCCGATGTCAGGGCGGGTCCTTGACCGCTCGCCGTAACGAGTCCGGTAACGACTCGGGGCTGAAAGCCGAGGAGTGACTGACATAAGGCAGCAGCGGGCGTCACAAAGGGCTGCCAATATGTCCGCATCTGCGGACGTATCAATCGGTTCTGGCATGCCGTGACACAATCGTTGTAAAACTGGGGGTCAAGGGGTCGTCGGTTCGAATCCGGCCGTCCCGACGCAGGTCAGAGGCCATTCGGAATCTTCCGGGTGGCCCTTTCTGATCTTGTACAGCGGCGAAGTGCAGTGACGGCTCATTGATCGAGGTTTCGCCCAGCTTCCGCAGGGCCTCGCGGGTGCCCTTGGATGAGACCTGGCTGTAGATCTACGTCGTGATCGCGCGAGTGCTGCAGTTGCGGCGCGTCGGCGGCGGGGGACCTGTTCGGCAGCTACGTCGCCAGCTTCAACCGAATCCTCGGGAAGAAGCTGGCGGTCTGGCCTGAGCACTGAGCCATAAGCGGTGAGAGGCTGAGAACATGGCCCGGGTCGAGCACTTCAACAACCCGAACGCCCCGAAGTCGAACAGCATCGAGGGACGCAAGCACCAGCAAGCGTTGATCGCCCTCGCCCGCCGCCGCGTCGACGTGCTCTGGCACTGCTGAGGGACAACCGCTGCTTCCAGCCCCAGCCGCCGTCCACGGCTCCCAGGTGAGCCTGCGCGAGTTCCTGACCCTGGCCGGCGGCGGTCAGCCTGGGGAGGAGTTGTCGAGGTCCTCGGCTCGACGCCTGAGTTCTTCGGCGTGATCGTCCCAGTCCGGCCCGTGAGAGTAGAGGTCCGCGCCGGCTGCGCGAAGCAGTTCGGCGTCGTGGGGCCGCTGAAGGCACGCCAGGCGATAGGCGAGGTTCCTCGCCCAGACCGGAAGATCTCCGGTGAGGTCCGGGATCGTCTCGCGGATCATCGCCATGATCGTGTCAGCATCCGCGAAGGTCAGCACCTCGATGAAGTCCCGCGTGGCGTCGTTGATGTGACTGCCCGGTCGCTCCGGATATTCCGGCTCAGCGCAGAGGTCGAGAGCAAGTTCAATAAGGCTCTTCACGAATGGATCATCCCCCCGTCCCCCTCAGCGGCGCGCCGCCCCGCACCCCGACCCTCCCTCGGAGACCGCAACGGGCCTCCTCGGCCGGGCACTTCAAGGGCTGCCCGAGAACCCCGGCCAGGTCAAGGGCAAGGCGCTACGCGGTCGCCTTCGGTCGAGCCTTGATCCGACCGAGAACCGTGGGGCAAGAAACAAGCCTGCCCGACCGAGGAGACCCACCATTGCGCAGCCCGCTTGACAGCCGCCATTGAGACTCGTCCGGCAGGGTGCTCCTCCTTTTCGGCGTAGGAGGGCTGGAAGGTTTGGCGACTGCCCGACGAGGAGATCCGCTCCCCTTGCTGATTGCTACGCTTCGCGACCTGAGGGGAGGAAGCCGTGGGCAAGTTCCTGGGGCGCTTTCGTAAGGTCCACCGAGGTGAGCCTGCTTCGGGCCTCAACCCGGGAGGCGCTGCCCTCGGTATCGCAGCGGCCCGTCGGCTGAGGGAACTCGGACACGTCAAGATTCAGCGGGGCCTGACGGAAGCGGAGCTTGCTCGCGTGGAGCACACCTTCGGCTTCCGGTTCGCTGACGACCACCGCGCCTTCCTGGCCGCCGGGCTACCGACCGGCCCTTCCTGGCCTGACTGGCGACGAGGGGAACAAGACGCTCTCCGCGATCGCCTTGCGTGGCCCATCCATGGCGTGTTGTTCGACGTCGAGCACAACGGCTACTGGCATGAGAGCTGGGGAGAGCGGCCAGGTAACCGCCGTGAGGCGGCAGCAAACGCCGAGCCACACCTCCGGAAGGTGCCGCAGATGGTGCCCGTGTTCGGTCACCGTTTTCTGCCCTCCGGCCGCGGCTCGTACGGGCACCCGGTCCTGTCGATGTATCAGACCGACATCATCTACTACGGCGACGACCTGGAGGACTACATCCATTCGGAGTTCGGTGGACGAGCACCGGACCGAGGTCGGGAGCCGCAAGCCACCGTCGCCTTCTGGAGAGACTTCCTCTAGCTGGTTCAGCTATCCGTACAGCCAAGACGGCAAGCCACCGCCGGCATTCCCCGACACGGACGGACTGAGCAGGGCACCGCTCCCTGGCCAGCCCGCTCCGATCTATCTCCAATCCCATGGCCAGCATGGGCCATCCGTGAGCCAGTGCCCGTGGCACGCGGTGGGGACGAGACGCAACAGGGCTGGCCGCCGCCCGCAGGTGTTTCGGGCATCACGACCGCTTGAGCACGCTCGTCCATACTGAAGGTGTGCATGGTTCGCTCCTGCAACTGATTCAGCGCCTGGCCGAGCTGCCGGACGACGCGACCCTTTACGCGGCTCGTCCATGGTCACCTGAGTCGGAAGCGGTTGCCGCGATCGAGGGGCCAGGTGTTGGGTCACCCACCGCATTCCCGTATCTCCTTGAGGTCGAACTCGCTCGTAGGGCGGTCGACGTGTGGTCGCAATGGAGGAAGGGCCGCAGGCCAACTGCCGCCGATGCCTGCGCGGCCGTTATTCACCACGCCACCCACGATGCGTACATGCCGACGAACGCCGGCACATGATCGGAGCCTCCTCCACCGCGCTGCCCCGTGCCCGTTGCGCGCCCCATCGAGCGGGAGCCGAGCAACGGCGGTCAACTGCCGAGCGGGATGAGGCCGTGACCACACTTCCTGGCCCCAATGCGGCGCATCGAAAGCTCCTCGCCGGCTGCTGATCTAACCGGCGAGGATCCGGGCGACGGCGGTGCTCAGCACGCGTACGCCGCGGGTCGAGCCCGGCTCCAGCCCGGTCAGGTCGCGCACCCGGGTCAGCCGGTAGTCGAGCGTGCGCGGGTGGATGCACAGCGCGGCCGCGGTGTCGAGCCGGTTCATGTCGTGCTGGTAGTAGGCGTCCAGCGTGGCGACCAGGTCGGGGCCGGCGTTGAGTTGCGTCGCCACCACCTGAAGCCACTGCCCGACCTCCGCCAGCCGGGCGGCTCCCAGCTCGGCGAAGACGTCGGTGACCGTGTACGCGTGACACGGCACGGCCCGCACCGGTGCGACCTCGCTGACCTGCCGGGCCAGCGCCACGGCGTCGCCGAACGCGCGTACCCGCCCAGGCGCGGTGCCGGCCGCACACGGCCGGCCGGTCATCGCGGCCACGTCGCGGGCCAGCGCGAGCCCGCGCTCGACCGCCGGCTGCCGGCCGCCCGGCGAGCTGGGGATCAGCGCGACCACCTCGTGCGGCTCCGACCAGCTCAGTGGCATCCAGTGTGTCTTCAGCAGCGCGCCGGCGAACTCGTCCCGCGCCGCCTGGTCCGGCCCGGGCGACCCGTCGGCCACCCGGACCACCGTCGCGACGACGTGGTCGGGGACCGGCATGTGCAGGCCGCGCGCCAGGTCGGTCGCGCTGTCGTCGCCGGCCAGCAGCATCACCGTCAGCAGCCGCACCTGGGCGGCGGTCGCCAGCGTGCGCCGCTGCCCCTCGATCCAGCCCCGGGTGTACGCGCCCTGGGCGGCCAGTCCCGCGGGAGCCAGCCAGGCGAGCGTGTGCATCGTCGCGGCGATGTCGTTCGGGCCGGCCGCCTCGTACACCTCACGCAGCGTCAGTCGGGTGTGCACGAGCAGCACCTGCCGCTGCGCGGTCAGGGTGAGTCCCTTCTCGCCGCGCTGGCGGCCCATCGCGGCCATCAGGTCCAGATCCTGCGAGTGGAACGGCGCGCTGTCCGCTGCGAGGTCGACCGTGCGCTGACGGAGGAAGACCGCGAAATCGAGCATCTCCGACCGCACCTGCGGCATGGCTGCGAGGTTGCGGTATTCCAGCAGCTCCTCCTGGTAGGCGTCCACCGCCCGGCGGGCGTTGTCGGCCACTCGCTGCCGCCAGAGGCTGAACAGACCGCCCATGCCGATCAACGGTAATCGATGCGTTCCGGTCACGCCGTCCGGTTGACGCGGACCGGACAGCCTTGCGGACATCCGCAAGAACCGGGGTACGCCGGCGACCCGGTTCTCGCCCTGTCACGAAGACCCGGCCACCGGCACCCTGGAACGCTTCGCCATGGACGTCGAACGATGGCCCGGCCGGGTCGGGCGCGACCAGGTACGCGCCCCGGCATCCGCAGATGGCACAGCACTCGAGAGGTGGTTCTGGTTATGACATGGCGTGGTCGACCCTCCGCCGGAGCACGATCCGGCATTCTCCGCGCATCCAGTCTGCTGTTGGCCGCGACGGCGATGCTCGCCGCGTTCGTGGCCGCGCCGTCCGCGGCGGTTGCGGCACCCGCGCCGAGCGGTGACGTGGCTGTCGCCGCCGTCGGAGCCGAGCGGGCATCGGCGAGCTCCGCCGGCATGTTGAGCGTCAGGACGTCGACGGCGACCGCTGCCGCACCGGCGAAGGGCGGCGGTTTCTCGGTGATGTCGGGCTCCTGCCCGTACGCCGGGCAGTACATCGACCCGTGGCTGATCGTGTTCCAGGGCTGCACCCTCACCGGCCAGCCGACGACCGCGGTCAGCGCCCGGTGCTCCAACGGGGCCACCCTGGGCCCCGTGCACGTGCCGCCCGGCGTCTACGACATCTATGTCGACTGCTACCCGGCGTTCTTCAGCTCGCTCGCGTTCATCTGATCGGCCCACCCGGCACGGATCCCGTTGCGGGATCCGTGCCGGCGGTGCCGGTCTCGGCCTGTTCTTCAAGGGGCTGCTCGTCGACGAGAGAGCCATCGGCGCGGCGGGTCGCGCCCCCGCGCGACCCGCCTGCCCGTCCGTCAGCCCGGACGCCTGCCGCTACGCGGTTCCCTGAAGGAAGTAAATCTGGTCAAGGTTGTTGAGGTCCTTGTTGTCATTGAGTGCCATCGTGACGGTGCTGCCGTCGTCGATGTCGAGGTTGTACAGGTCGCCACCGTTCACCGGACCCCGCCACGGGCCGTAGAACGGACCTGACTCCCTGACCTGCAGCGTCGTGTAGATGGTGTCGCTGTCGTCGCGGGTGTCGTACACCCAGACCACCTCGCCGTACGGGTGGAACTCCGACTTCGCGACGAGGGTGGAGCCGACGTACAGTTCGATCTTGATCGCCACGCCGTTCGGGTCCTTGCGGAAGAAGGTCCCGTCGAAGGAGTCGTTGAGGCGGCACCCGTCGCTCTGGGCGATCACGGTCAGGTTGCCGGCGATGCGGTGGCAGTTGTCGGTGTCGACCTGGGCCCAGCGGACAGTGGGGTTCGGGTTGTACGCCTGGGCGCTGCTCGGGAAGACCAACACCGAGCCGACCATGGCCAGGATCGCGACGATACCGGCCATCAGGTGACGACGTGTCCTCTGCATACTTCTCTTCCTTCCTCTGAGGTGACCGCGGCGACGGACTCACCCCCCCCCCCCCCCGGCCGTCGAACGCCGCACTTCGATCTGAGCAAGGCATGAACCGGGCAACAAGCCGTCAGGCCGTACGGGACAGTCCCGAACGGCGACCGAACGGCCGGTAGACGATCGACGGCCGGGGACCAGCGGGGCACCACACGTCCAACCTGGATGGATCACCGCAGGCATCGTGCCGCCGGGCGCGCCGATGCTGATGTACGTCTACGCGTACCGGAACGTCCTTTGTGGTCAAGGGGTCGTGGCTCCTCTGTGGGAGCTACCAGGCCCCGGGGATGGCGCGGCGGCAGGCGGCACGTCTCTCAGCGTGCGGCCGTAGAGGTGATGTAGGTGTGGAACGCCGCCGCTTCTTCATCCGTGACAACCGGTTCGAAGTCCAGGTGCTCGCTCGGAACGATGCTGGTACCCGTACCGGTGACTGTCACGAACCACGCGCCTTCGTGGCCGAACCAGCGCGCTTGCGCCAGGACGCCGACGTCGGCGCACTCTGAGGGGTCATCCCGGTTCGCCACGGCGGTGATACGAACCCACTGCCCGTCCTGGCCGTAGGGCGGTTGCGGGACGTGCAGGGTGAGGTTGTCCGCCCCGAGGCTCTCACCGAACAGACGAGCCGCACCGGCCTGGGCCAGTGCCCAGAGTTGTGCCGTCTTACCCGTGCGGCCCACCTCCACCTCGCCGTCCGGACCCTCGACCAGTACGGCGTATGAGCGGTCAGGCTCGTGCCGTACCCGCGCTCGCACCTGCATCTTGGGCTCGCTCACCCGTAAATGATGCCGCAGCCGATCCGTCGACAGCGGCACCTCTCCGCCACCTGACGTGCCGCAGCGGCGCTGAAGCTCCCCGGACTGCAAGCGCGCTTGGAGGTAGCGCACAGCTCGGCACTATTCCCGTTGCGACACAACGAACATCGCCGTGATCATGGCTGCATGACCAGAACGGCTGCGGTGTCGGCGAACGGGCGAAGCTTCTGGGCCTACGACGTGAGTGTCTCCTTCCTTGCCTACGAGATGCTTGTGGTGGGTCGCGAGGGTGTTCCCGGGCCGTGGTTCGACCAGCTAGCCGACTCACTCGCTGCGGTGGCGACTGTCGGCGGCAGCGCGGGCCTGAACCTGGAGCCGGTGGTCGAGGCCGATGCGGTGGAGCCGTTCGCGGCGCTCGCGTCGGAGGCAGCCGCCCGGCTGGGCGCATTTCGGGCGGTGACGGAGGCGGACGCTGAGCTGCGGCGTACCGGAGGATGGCCGGTGATCTGGCGCGGCCTCCATGGCCCAGCCATGCCCACCGCCCCGATGGTGGACCTGGCGCACGCGATGATCAAACTGCTTCGGGGGACGCTGCCAGAACCGCCACCTGGCACCTGGTGGTACCTCGGCCTGCCGGACGGTCCCAGCACGATCACGATGAACGGCGGATCCGACGGGTGAGGAACCTTCTTATGCGATAAAGCGGCGCGCTTCGCAGGCCGCTCAGGCCGCCGCACCTCTGGCCTTCGGCCGTCAGCGCGCCGTGACCGCCTGCCGGCGGCGCGGCATACGACGAAGCCCTGGCCGCTGTCGGCGGCGGGGTCGGGGGCTAGCAGGCCGTGTTGTGCCTCGGCAGCTGTCCGTCTATCAGGTACGCGTTGACCATGCCGGTCAGGCAGGCGTTGGCCTGGCCGCTGAGCAGAGGCACGTGTGTCTGCTTGTCCATGGTGACCAGCCGTGAGCCGGTGATGGACCGGGCGGTCGCGATCGAGTTGGCCAGCGGCACCGCGGCGTCGCGCAGTGCGGCGACGACGAGCGCCGCCGGCGCCCGGTTGCTGGCGAGCGGCGGGGTGTTGTCCTGGCTGACCGACCAGAAGGCGCAGGGGTTGAGGTTGGCGATCGACGGGCCGAAGACGGGGTAGCGGGTGCCGAGGCGGGCCAGGTCGTGGCGGTAGGTCGCCAGGTCGCGCGGCCACGCGTTGTCGCCGCAGCGGAAGGCTATGTTGACCGCGGTGTGGTTGTCCGCCGGCACGCCCGGGGTCCCGGGTAGGGGAGCTGGTCGCGGGTCGAGGGGGATCGGCGGCGGGGTGTGGGCGAGGATGGCGGCCAGGTTGGTCGCTACCACCGGCCACAGATGCTCGAAGTACGTCGCGATGACCGTCAGGGAGCCCAGCTCGCCGGTGGTCCAGGCGTGATCCCCGGCCACGATCGGCTCGATCGCCGCCTCGGCGAGAGCCTGGCTCAGGGTTTCCGCGACCTCGCCCGGCGTGGCACCGAGCCCGAACGCCGCGCTGTTGTCGGCAACGTACCGGGTGAAGGCGGCGTAGTTCTCCTCGAAGGCCGGGAGGCGCTTCAGCTCGTAGGGGCGCCAGGCGATGTCGTAGTTGACCGGGCTGTCCAGCACAAAGCGGTCCACCCGGCGCGGGAAGAGCGTGCCGTACGCGACGCCGAGCATCGCCGCGTACGAGCCTCCGAGGAAGGACAGCTTCCGCTCGCCCAGGCGTGCCCGGATGACGTCCATGTCGCGGGCGGCCTGTGCGGTCGTGGCGTACGGCAGCGCCCAGCCGGCGTGCCGGGCGCAGGCGCGGGCGTATTCGTGGGCCTCTGCGGCGGTGTCCTTCAGGGGCTGATAGGTGGCGGTGCGGACCCAGTAACCGCCCGGCTCCTCCTCCGGCTGGCGGCAGGTGATCGGAGTACTGCGTTCGACGAAGCGCATGTCGAACCCGACGATGTCGTACCGGGCGAGCACTCCGGGATCGACGACGGCGGCGAGGTTCAGCGGCTCGGGGACACCGGCGCCACCCGGCCCGCCGCCCGTGGTGAACAGGACACCGCGGCGAAGCGTCGGGTCGGCCGCGGGGAGCCGGGAGATCATGATGTCGATCGTTGGGCCGGATGGCCGCGCGTGGTCGAGCGGCACCTGAACCGTCGCGCAGCGCAGACGGGTGTCAGCGACACCCGGGCAGGCCCCCCACGCGAGGGTCGCCCTGCTGGTCGCCGAGGCTGGGGCGGCGGCCATGGTCAGGAAGGCGACGACGACAGCGGCCATCGCGCGCATACAGGTCCCCCAACCATCGACTCATATGTATCTATGCCGCACACGCTAGGGCGCATGTCCCTACACCGCAACGTGGCTCTTCGGCACCGGCGACACCATCGGAGCCGCCTACGGCGACGGCGACTGGGCTGGGCGGCGGCGCCTCGCTGGGCGCTGCGGCCCGAGTGCGATCGTTCGGGTCGGCCCGGTGTCGGCAGAATGGCTGCGATCGTGGATGTTCCGTACGGTTCGGAGAGTGGTGGGGCGCAATGCTGTTGGGTGAGCGGCGGCACCGGTGGCTGCGAGACGCTGGCGTCTTTCCGGGCGGGTGTCCCCTCGGCGAGCACGCGGAACGCCCGCTACAAGGCGGCGGCACGGTCGATGCGGTGACGCGGTGACCGGCGAGGCGACCGTGACACGCCTGGATCTCGGGCCTGAGCGGTGGCTGACTGACGGTGTGGCACCCGCCGGGCAACCGGGGCACCGGGTGGCCGAGCTGTTGCCCGCCGGGTACGAGGTCTACCTGCGGCTGTTCCACACCTTCACGTCCTGGCGGGTCCCGGGGCGAAGGACCTGGCGGAGCCTTGCCGACGAGGCCGGTGTCACCTTCCACCGAGAGATCGTCTGGGCGAGCCTGAAGCCGGCGCTGCTGCATGACGGGCGCGGTCACCGCTACGAGGTGGCCGATGGTTACCTGGAGCCGGTGACCAGGGCTGCCCTGTACCGGCGATTGTCGGCGGCCGGTGACAAGGGGCCGGTGTTCTTCTACTACGGCCTTTCCGCGATCGTCCGGGGAATCCCGCCGCTGCTGTGGTCAGCACCTCTGGATGCCGGTGATGAGGTGCAGCGCCGGGCGGATGCCGTTGCGGGTGTGGAGCTGGCGGGCCCCGAGTACGTCTGGCCGGCAGACCGGTCATGGATCGTCAACACCGACTATGACCTGGTTTCGACATACCTCGCCTGCTCGCAGATGACCGCGCCGGCGTTGGAGGAGGATCCGGTGCTGGAGATCCTGCGTGTCGACCTCGATACCCGGGTTGACGACGGGGCAGACCAGCTCAACGGTTTCCGGCCCCGGGGAGAGTCATGACCACCCGCGACGCGTCGCCTCATCACTCGCTGACACCGAGCAGGCGGTCGGGTCAGTCGCGCGAGAGGATCAGCCGTGACCTTCTGCTGCGAGATGATGCGCAACCAGGCCGAAACTGAATGTGCCGAGCACTCCGATCCGTTCGCCTGCCCCGACAACCTGATCCATCACGATCCAGACCCGAGCGACGAACGCTACGGCCTCATCATCCACGACGGTGGCACCTCGTACATCGCCATCCGGTACTGCCCCTGGTGCGGCACCGCCCTCCCTGGCTACCCGGACGACACGGATGATCAGACGGAATGACCAACTGAGTGACGACCGCCTTCGGCTCCACGACGTTGTTCTCGCCGAGGCGCCCGCACCACCGCCGGATGTGGGCCCGGCGGCCGGAGTCACCCTGACGCACGAAGCCCTGTGAAAGCCTGAGCCCATGCAAGCCCCTACCCCACCTCAGGAAGCCAGCAGATCACCTGCCTTCACTCGTCGACGTAGAGATACTGATCGTGTTCCAGCGCGAGGCTCAGGCGAGCCAGTCGTCCGATCGTCTCCGCGCTGTAGCCCACTGCCGCAGTGGTGATGTCGAGGTCCTGGTGGTCGCGACGTGCAGTCATCTCGATGACCACCGCGACACCGGCCCGCATGCCGAGGCTCTTGCACGCTTCAGCTATGCCGGTGGCGTACGGCTCGACGTCGTCCAGCAACCTCGCGACGACTTCCTCGCTGCGGTACGTACGTACCGGAGCAGGCGAGTACTCCCAGGCACTGAACTGCCGCGGCCCGGGGCGGTTCGGGTGCGGGGCGCCGCGTTGCCAGGCCATCGTGGGTTGCAGGCCCACGATCCTGCTGACCTCGTCGGGGTCGAAAGCCATCAGTTGCAGCTCGTCGACGCTGTAGGGCGGGCCGGCAGTTTCGACGTCCCTCGCCAGGTACAGGTATGCCCGCTGTACGCAGGAGGGACTCGAATCAGCACTGGAGCTCATCGCGGCGATGGTACTGCGAGCGCTCACCTCACGAGGTGCGGCCGAGAAGCCGGCGGATGGTAGAACAGGGCGTGGAGATCGCGCAGCTCAGCCAGGCGTTGGACGAGATCTTCGATGGCGCGATCGTGTATCACGGGTACACCGACTACCTGCGCGACTACGAAGTCGTCGTCTATGTCACCGCGGACCCACGTACGGACATCCCACCTGCTTACCTCCGCTACCTCTTCACGTACTGCGTCGCAGCCGAGGTGCAGACGGCGCTGAGCCCTGAGATCTGGCGTTGCTCGCTCGACGAGCGACTGACCGACCGGGAGATCGGCCCGGATCTGGACGGCTTCGTGTGGGCAGTGCGGTGGCAGCCGCTCTACCCGGGTGCGGAGGTGGTGGCGGACTCCGAGCGGGCACGCTCGTGGGCCGACAAGATCGGCATTCCGTTTCACGAGGTCCGCCTCGCCATGAACGCGCACGCCCTCACGCTCGTCTTCAGCGCCCTCGACGTGACCGAGGTGGGGGAGGGCTATGCGCCCTTCACGGTCACCGAGGACGACTGACGCGAGAACCTCGAAACTAGTCCGATCCGTTGGCTTGGCAGGTCTACCGCATCGCCCGCTGGCGCCGTCAAGGTGGCCCGTAGCAGTGCTATTCGCGGCCGACCCAGGTCGCGACGCACGCCTCGTTCCCCTCGGCGTCGGCCAACACCCACCACATCGGCGCGTGCGTCGCGGAGACGAGGTGGCCGCCCGCGGCCAGGGCAGCGGCGACGCGGGCCTCCGCCTGATCATGCGGAACGGCGATATCGAGGTGCATGCGGTTGCGGTGTGGACGCGCCGCTTCCATCTGCTGCACGCCGAAGCCCGGGCCACGGCGTGCCGGGTCGGCCAGGTAGTCATCGCCGATCGCGCGGTAACCGAGCAGCGCCCGCCAGAATGGCAGCACGTCCGCGCCGACGAGTACGTCGAGGGTGACGTTGATGTGCTGCATGGCGGTCGGGTCGGCGGGTATGCGCAGTGCCCTGGCGGCGGCCGAGATCTGCCGGGCCAGCCCGATGTCGCGCCGAGACAGGGACACGGTGACGCCGGCGTGACGTAGGTCGATGTTGAGGTAGTGCTGCTCGGATTCGCCGGCGAGTTGACCGATCTCATCGACGAGCGCGATGCCTTCGGCCAGTGAACCCGTCCGGTAGTGGGCCGAGACGAGGTGGTAGAGCGACCGCCAGTCCTCGACACCGTCGGCCTCGTGGAACTGCCTGGCGGTGATCTGCACAGTCATGCTGGCGACGCTAACACTGGAGGCAGGGGCGGACCTTGTCTGTCCCGTCGGTGGGGCGTGCCTCCGTCAGAGGCGGTGCAGACCCTCTCTCAGCTGGCTGATCACGCGCCACTGGGCGTCATCGGCGGTGGGTCGGGGAAAGCCGCCGTGCCGGAAGGTCCAGTTCAGGTAGTCCACCAGGGGCATACCGGCCTCGCCCACGAAGTGCGCGTCGGCGGATGCGTCGGGGAGGATGATGCCGTAGGGGCCGCCGCCGCTGACATTGTCCTTGTGGAAGTGGTCGGGTGCCACGGGCAGGAGGAATGGTTCCTCCTGGTCTTCCTGCCACGCCTCGATCTCTTCCGCGAAGTACTCACGGATGTCGCTGTTCGGGTAGCGGGAGCCCGCCACCTCCAGCACGAAGGGGTCGGCGGCGGCCGAGCTGGACCATTCGGGGTGCGTGCCGACCAACCAGACGTCGCCCACGATGCGGATCCACGACGACAGCGCCATCGGCAGTGGACCGAGCCGCTGCTCCAACCAGTGCAGGAGCTCTTCCGCCTTCGGGCCGGGTGGCGCGTACGGCTCCGTCGGGGTCTGCTCGTCGTCGTTCTGGTGGAACCGGTAGCCCTGCTCGTGCAGGCGCGCGACCAGGGTTTCAATGTTGTCCCGGGCGCGGCGGGCCATCTCGTCACATACCGCCTGCGCCTCAGGAGCGAAGGCTGGCTCACGGACACGGGCGCCAAGCTGGCGCATCTCCTGCCATACCCGATTTTCCTGCCCGGCTGCGTAGCGGGTTACCCAGTCCAGGTGCGTAATCATCGCGATCATGGTGCCGCAGGTGCCCGAGCGAGGCAACGGTCCCAGGCCCTAGCCCTGCGGGCAGAGGGCCGCGGAGGCTGTCGGCCATCTGACCGAGCCGCGCGAATCGACTCGTCCGGAGTTTAACTTGCGCGATGTCGCCCCGGAGATCGATGAAAGCCTTGCTTCCCGACCCACGTCGCAAGCACCGGTCTTGCCGACAGATAGGACAACGTCGTGGCCGATTCCGGTAGATCAGTCGATGCGATGGAGCGCCTACTGCAGGCTGCGGAGGAGGCGGCGAGGGAGGGCAATGTGCCGCTCCTGGAGAGTTTGGAGCGCACCATCAGATTCGCGATGGAGGACGCGCGGACCCGGCAAGCCTTTGAGCAGCAGGAGCAGCAGTCGAGCGCAACGTCGTCGTTGCGCAATCGGGCATTCCTGCACCGGTCGCGATTGGAGACCATGCGATTCGGTGTCGCGATCCTCCTCATCGTTGCGCTCTTCGGCGTGATTATTGCGGGCGTGCTGCGGGATGCCGAAGGTGACAGCGTGGCCCAGTTCGCCGCTCCGGTCAGCGGTTTGGCGGGTATCGCCATCGGCTGGCTCTTCAGTGGTCGTGATCAAGGATCTGTGGTGGCGGAGCCAGCACCTTCCCTCGGGTTGCAGGGGGCCGAGGCCCCTCCTGTGTCACCTGGCATATACGTCGGCGGTAGCAACTTCGGTACCGTGGGGAATGATCGCCATTAGCCGTCCCTGGCTGAGTCGGTAGACAGCTGCGACGCCAGCCGGGCGAGCTGAGGGCGAAGACTCCTCTTTCTCGCACCGACCCCATACCGTGATGGCACGTCGATCAGGGAGCGTCGGTGCTGTACTTCTACCTCAGCTATGCGCGGGGGGACGACGACGCCCTCGTCAACCAGTTCTACGAGGATCTGAACGCGGAAGTCCGCCTGATCGCGGGTCTTTCCCGCGACCCCGAGGTCGGGTTCGTGGACCGGACCCTCCTTCTCGGCGAGACCTGGTCCGAGCGCCTGAGCGCCGCGCTGTCCACCTGCCGGACGTTCGTCGTCCTCAGCACGCCACGCTACTACCTGAGCGATGTGTGCGGCAGGGAGTGGTCGGTCTTCAGCAGCCGTCTGCGGCAGGTGCCGGACGAGCGCCGGCAGGCGTCGTCGAGAGCCTTGGTCGTGTTGCCGTGGATCCCGCACGGCTCCGAGCGGGTGCCGGAGATCGTCAGGCCGTTCCGATCCTCGAACCTGATGCCCGAGTTCGTCTTCGACCGCGTCGGGGTGCGTCAGCTCATGCGGCTGAAAAGGCACCATGACGCCTACCTGGACCTGTTGGACGGCCTCGCGCACCGCATCGTCGCGGCGGCCGAGCAGTTCCCCGTCCCTGACACCGCATTCTTCTCCGTCGCGTCGGCGCCGAATGCCTTCCAACCGGATCGTAAGAGCCCTGTCGGGTCATCCACCGGCCGGGACGCTCTGACGGTCGTGCAGGCCGCCTTCACCGCCGCTGGCCGCCCGTTGGACGAGACAGGACTACCGGGCATGTTCACGCCCGGTCCGGTCTGGGTGGTCACGGACGCGACGGCCTCGGCCAGCGAGCTTCCGCTCTTCAACGAATATGCGCGCCACGGCCGCCTCAGCTACCTCGTCCACGCCGACGCGCTGCGCAGCGACGTGGAACGCGGCCTCGACCGGCTGCGGCTCGAAGGCAAGCCGGTGGTGACGGTGTCACTGCGCGCCCTCCGAGCCGCGCTCACCGACGGCCGGGCCAAGCCGTTCCTCGATGAGCTCGAACGCCGCTACGGCACCAGGGACAACCTCTTCGACACCAAGAACGCCCTCACCGACGAGCGTTTTCTCTTCGGTCGTGAGGCCATGCTGAACACCATCGGCAGCGCGATCAAGCGCGACGAACACGTGCTCATCACCGGTCTGCGTAAGGTCGGCAAGACCAGCCTGCTCAACATCCTGCGTCAACATCTGGTGGACCAGCCGGTCTGCATGGTCGACCTGCAACGCTTCGACCGCCACACCGAGGACTGGCCGGCGGAGTTGTCGCGCCTGATGATCGAGGCGTTCGACCGGTGGGGCCGGCTCGAACAGGTCGACTGGCCGTTCACCACCTCGACGCCCGCCACCGTCAGCGAGCTGGAACGGCAACTGCACGCGCGGATCGACCACGTGGGACGGTCCATTCGCCTCACCGTCGTACTCGACGAGATCGAACGCGTGTTTCCCGAGCCCGACGAGATCGGTGCGGCCCGCCGGTGGGTACGCGCGAGCGGAGCGCTCCGCCTGCTGGCCCAGGGCGACCGGCGTACGGTGGTGGTGATCGGGGCGGACCTGCGGCCGGTGGCCAACCGGATCAACGATCTGGGTCCGGCCGGTACGAACCCACTGTTCAGCTTCTTCCAGGAAATTCCGCTGCCACTCCTGGACGCCGACGCGCTCACCGAGATGGTCCATACGCTGGCCCGCGAGATGGGCGTCCGCGAGGTCACCACCGGCTTCACCGAGCGACTGTTCCGGCTCAGCGGTGGCCATCCGTCCCTCGCCCGCACCATTGCCGCCGAGTCGTACCGTCGACGGCGGGACGCCACGCTGCTGACCGACGTGGATCTTGATGCCGGGCTCGACCACCTGGAGGAGTCGGACGCGGTGGGGTACGTCCTGCGCAACAACCTCTGGGATTTCCTGACGCCGCAGGAGCGGGAGGTCCTGGAGGAGCTGGCCCGGCCGAGGCCCACGCCCCGGTACCGCACCGCCGAGCGCAGCCAGGCCGAGGCGACGCTGAGACGACAGGGACTCGTCACCGACCAGCGGATCCGCATCGGACTGTTCGAGAAGTGGATACTCGACCGCGTCGGAGGCGGGAGGTGGTAGCCGTGCCCCAGAACCCGCTGCTCTCACCTGACCTGTTCGTCGGGCGTCAGGACGAGTTGCGGCAGGTGTCGGCCCTTCTCCGGCAGGGAAAGTCGACTCTCCTCATCGGGGGACGGCGGGCCGGAAAGAGCACCCTGGCACGCCAACTGCGACGTGCCGATCTTGATCGGAACGTTGTCTGGACCGACGCCGCCGGCTGGGACATCACCACCGAGGCCTCCGGGTTGGGTGCGTTGCGCGGCGCGGTGGAGCGACGGCCGGAGACCACCTACCGGCAGGCGACCCGTGCCGAGATCGTGCGTGCGCTCGGTGAACTCCGCCCGGTCGCCCTGGTCATCGACGAGGCGGACCGCCTCCTCCAGGCGCGCTGGGGGCCGGGTTTCTACTCGTTCCTCCGCTGGCTGGACGACACCCATCTGCGCGGCGACATCTCGATCCTGCTGGTGGGTGGCCCGGTGCTCGTCATGTTCCGCGACCCGCACGAGAAGGGCTCACCGCCGCTCAACACCGCCGAGGTGCGCTACGTCGATCCGCTCGACGTCGCCGCGGTGGCGGAGCTGGTGGAGCTCGCCGGCGCGGACGCGCTGGACCGGGTCATGGAGCTCGCCGGCGGTCACGCCTGGCTCTCCACCCGGCTGCTCGCCGAGGTCTGGGACGGTCGGACGCTCGATGAGGCGGAAGACAACGTCGCGGACAGATGCCTGCCCACCTTCCATGCCTGGCAGCAGCAACTCGGAGCGGATGGCATGACCCTGATCCGCAAGTTCCCCCAGGCCGGTCTGGACCGAGCCGACCTCGGAAAACCGCCCTGGTCGCGGTATCGGCGCGCGGCACGGTTCGCCCGGTGTGTCGGTGTCCTCCGACTCGAGGGTGGGCGTCTGTGTCGCGGGCCTCGGCTCTTCTTCGACTGGATGGCCCAGCATGACGTCGCTGAGGGCGCTCGCGACATCGCCATCTCGTACGCGTCGGACGACTAGGGCCTGACGTGCGAGAGGTAACTGACGCCGTCGCGGAGGCCGTGCACTGGCTCACGGTGGACCGGCTGTCGACGGCGGTGGCGCTGCTGGCGCTCCTCGGTCTCTTCTACAGTTGGCGTTCCGTGCAGGCGGCCAGGGCGTCAGCCGAGGCGGCGCGTTCACAGGCGGATTCGGCGCGGGAGCAGACCGAACTGGGACGACGCCAGATCGAACTGCTGCTCCAGCAGCTCGCCCAGACCGATGCCGCCCAGCGCGCGACCCGGCAGGCGCAGGAGGAGTCCCTGCAGCCGATGGTGGTGGTGGACATCGGGCCGGCCCCGAACGACCGCAGCGTCCTGGTGCTGACGATCGAGAACATCGGCCCGTCGATCGCCCGCAACGTTCGCATCGAACTGGCGGATCCGATAGCCACCTCCCTCGATGACGAGGGGCGGGCTCCCCTCCACGAGTGGCACGTCATCACCAGGGGAGTGAAGACGATGCCGCCGGGGCACCGGATGGAGTTCTTCTTCGACGTCGGGCATCGGCGTTTCAAGCCCGGTGTCACCAACGAGTTCACCTTCACGGTACGGGCCGACGGGCCGTTCGGTCCCGCGCCGGAACTCACGTACGACATCGACCTCGCGCCGATCCGGGACACCTGGATAGGGCAGACCACGATCGGCACGTTCGCGGAGCAGCTACGGCAGATCAACTCGAGGTTGGCGAGCCTGAGCGCGGCCGTCAGGGAGACCGGCACCGAACTGGCGGAGGCGGCGCGGCACCCCGGGGATCCGAACCCGCAACCGGGTCGCCGGAGCCTGTCGAGACGCGCCATGGCTGCCCGGGGTCATCCGCTGTCCGCCGGTGCCAGGCATCGGCTCTGGCGTGGCCGGCGGGGCTGACCTCCCAGGGTGGGCTGGAGTCCTCTCCTGGAGCGGTGCTGCGAGCTCCGGTTCCACGACCAGGTCGTCGGATGATCGACGTTCGCCACGGTGATCGGGCGGGTGTCTATCCGATATGGTCGGTGCTCTCAGAGGCCAGACCATCACACGAGGTGAACGGCGATGCCCGAGTCTGACCCGGCTGCCCCCGCGCGCCGACACCTCATCACGATCGGCGCGGCCCGTTACCGCAACCTTCCGGACGCGGCCTACCTGCCGCAGGTGGAGGCAGACACCGCGACGGTGGCGGCGCTGTTCGAGCGGTTCGGATACCGCCGTGCGCTGGCGGGTCTCGGCGAGTACGCGACGGCCGACCACATCCGCCGGGTCATGTCGCACTGGTGCCAGGACGCCGGTATCGGGGACAACGACATCGTCGCCGTCTACTACGCCGGCCACGGTTTGGTCGACGACCGCCACTACCTCCTCTGCTGGGACAGCACAGAGGCGGACCTCGCGGCCAGCGCCTTACCCACCGAGGACCTGGTTCGGATCCTCACCCGGACCGGTCTGCGCAATCTGCTGCTCATCCTGGACACCTGCTACGGCGGCGCGGGCAGCGCCGAGGCTGCGCGGGTGGCGCTCCAGACGTTGTCCCGCCGGCTGACCGGCGACGCCGCGATCACCGGCATGTGGTTCCTCTCCTCTGCCAGGAGCCGGGACGAGGCCGGAGACGGGACGATGGTGGCAGCACTCCCGGCCGCGGTCGAGGCGGTGACGGCGCGAACCGGCCAGCGTCAGGAGTTCCTGGACCTGCACGACCTGGTGGCGGAACTCAACGCCACCTTCCGGCAGGGCGACAGCCCGCAGCGGGCCGAACTCACCTCCGGGCTGAGCACCGGCGTCGCCCCGTTCCTGCCCAATCTCGGCTACCGGGCTGACCTGCCGCCGCAGGGCACCGACCTGGAGATGCAGCGTCTGGCCGCCAAGCGGGACCTGGTGGAGCACTTCGGGCCGCGTTCGCGGGGCGTGGACTTCGAGTCGGAACAGGGCACCTACTTCAGCGGCCGGGACGCCGCGCTGGCGCAACTGGTCACCTGGCTCACCACGCCCGGTGGAGACGGCAAGGGCCGGGTGGTCACCGGCAAGCCCGGCTGCGGCAAGTCCTCGGTACTCAGCCGCGTGGTCGCGCTCTCCGACCGGGACTACCGTGCGGGGCTCGACGTGGCCGACGTCGACCCGGCCACCGTCGTACCGGTGGGGACCGTGGACGTGGCGGTGCACGCCCGCCACAAGCGGCAGGAGGAGCTTGTCGCCCGGATCGCCTCCGGGCTCGGGGTGGACGCCGACGGCACGGGCGAGTTGCTGCGGGCCATCAGCCGTCGGGCGCAGGCCGGCCTCAAGACGGTCATCGTGGTCGACGCCCTGGACGAGGCGGGCAGTGGCACCGCCACCGACACCGGCGGACGTGGCGAACCCCGGCGGATCGCCCGCGAACTGCTGCGCCCCCTCTCCGAGATCCACGGGGTGCACCTGCTGGTGGGCAGCCGCCGGGAACTCGTCCGCAGTTTGGGCCCGGCGATGCGCACCATCGACCTCGACGACGCCGATCTGCTCGGCCCCTCGGACATCTCCCGGTACGTGGTGAAGATGCTCACCGCGCCGGACGAGCCGGATCTGAACACCCCGTACCGGGATCGCCGCGACCTGGCCGACACGGTGGCACGGGCGGTGGGCGAGCGCGCCGCCGGTGTCTACCTGGTTGCCCGGATGACCGCGCGGAGCCTGCGGCTGGCCGCCGAACCGGTCGACGTCACCGTGCCCGGATGGGAAGGCCGGCTGCCGAGCGAGATCGGGGAGGCGTTCGACGACTACCTGAGCCGGTTCGGACCGGACGAGGGCCGGGTGCGCCGCCTGCTCACCCCGCTCGCCTTCGCCGAGGGGCAGGGCCTGCCCCGAGGGTTGTGGCCGGCGCTGGCGACCGCGATCGCCGGCCGGGAGTGCACCGAGGACGACGTGGACTGGCTGCTGGTCGCGGCCGGCGCGTACATCGCCGAGGTGGTGGAGCACGACCGCTCGGTCTACCGGCTCTACCATCAGACGCTCGCCGAGCACCTACGGCAGGACCGCTGGCGACCGGCGGTGCAGGCGCAGCAGCGGATCGTGGCGGCGCTGCTGGCCGAGGTGCCCGGGCACGGCTCAGGACAGCCGAGCTGGTTCGAGACCCACCCGTACCTGCGCCTGAACCTGCCCACCCACGCGGCGGCGGCGGAGCGGATCGACGAGTTGGCCCACGATCCGGGGTTCCTGCTCGCGGCGGATCAGTCCGCGTTGCTCAGCGCGCTCACCCTGGTGCACTCGGACACCGCGCGGCGGATTCGCACCGCGTACGAGCAGGTGGCGCACCGGATCGACCGGGGTGACCTCGCCCAGCGAGCCGCGTACCTGCAGCTGTCGGCCCGCCGCTGCGAGGCCGGCGGGTTGGCTGCGGACATTGACCGGCTGGGCCTGGCGCTGCCCTGGTCCACCCGGTGGGCGGAGTGGTCCCGCACCGGCGCGCACCGACGCCTGCTCGGCCACGAGGGATGGGTGATGGCGGTCGCGGTCGGCGAACTCGATGGCCGTCCGATTGCGGTCAGCGGCGACGACCGGGGCTCCGTGCGGGTCTGGGACCTGACGATCAACCAGCAGATCGGCGCGCCGCTGGCCGGGGGACCGGAGGGCTCCGACGGGATCACCGCGATCGCCCTGGTGGAGGTGGAGGACTACTCGCTGGCGCTGCTCGGCGCGGAGGACGGCACGGTGCGGGTTTGTGACCTCTCGACCGGCCAGGAGATCCCGACGGCCCTGCGGGGCCACACCAACGGCGTCACGTCGATCGCCGTGGCCGAGATCGACCAGCGCCCGGTGGCGCTCACCGGCAGCCGAGACGGCTCGGCGCGGCTGTGGGACCTGCGCACCTGGCAACAGCTCGGCAACCCGATCACCGGCCACTACGGCGGCGTTCGGGCGGTCGCGCTGGCCGAGTTGCCGGACCGGTCCGTGGCGATCACCGGGGGCGCCGACGGCCAGGTACACATCTGGGACACCGCCACCCGGGAGCCGGTCGGCGACCCGTTGAGCGGACACCTCAGGTCGATCCTGACCCTCGCGTTGGGCCGGCTGGACGATCGGATCGTGCTGCTCACCGGCAGCGTCGACGAGACGATGCTGCTGTGGGACCTGGCCAGTGGCCGGCAGTTGGGGGAGCCGGTGCCGGCCCACCGGTCCGGCGTTCGTTCGGTCGCGGTCGACAGCAGCAAGGGCCGTCCGATCGCGATCAGCGGTGGCAACGACAGCCTGGTCCGGGTCTGGGACCTGCGTAGTCGGCAGCAACTGGGCCAGCCGCTGACCGGCCACACGCAGATGGTCACCGCGGCGGCGTTCGGTGTGGTGAACGGATGGCCGGTCGCGGTCACGGGCAGCGCCGACCGCACCGTCCGAGTCTGGGACCTCGCCGCCGACCGGCCGCACGGCGGCCACGTCAAGTCGGTCGACGGGTACGCGCTGGACGCCGACGGCATGCTTCCGTATCTGGTGAGCGGCAGTTCCGACGGCAGCGCCCGGATCTGGAGCCTGCACAGCCGGGCGGAGGTGGGCACGCCACTCACCGGGCACGTCGATGGCGTCACCGCGGTGCTGCTGGCGTCCGGGCCGGGGGAACCGATCCTCGCCACCGGCGATGGCAGGGGGGTGATCCGGATCTGGACGGGCGACCCGCCGCAGGCGCCCCGGCCCCCGTTGGCCGGGCACACCAACTGGGTCTCCGCGCTCCGGACCCTGCACACCGACGACCGGCACCTGCTGCTGTCCGGCAGCGCGGACGGGACGGTCAGGTGCTGGGATCTCGTCGCCCACGCCCCCGCCGGTCCGCCACTGACCGGCCACAACGACGATGTGAGCATCCTTGCCACCGGCGTCGTCGACCACCGTTACGTGATCATGGCGGGCTCGGCCCAGGGTCGGATCTCCATCTGGGATCTGGAGACCCGACAGCCACTGGTGCTGCGCAGCCCGAAGGCCCGCAAGAGCCACACCGTGGCCCTGGTCTGTCTTGACGGCCGTCCGGTGGCGCTGCGGCAGTTGCCGGACCACAGCCTGGTCGGCTGGGACCTGCTGCGGGACCAGGCGGTCACCCCCGTGCTGACCGGGCACACCGGGGCAGTCAGGAGCGCCGCTGTGGACAGCACCGGTGACCGGCCGATCGCGCTCACGGTCAGCGGCGACCGTTCGGCCCGGGCCTGGGACCTCCGCGACGGGCGCGTCCTCACGCCACCAATGCGGGTCAACTATGCGGAGCACGCGGCTCTGGGCCGGCTGGACGGACGGCCGGTCGCGGTCATCGGCGACCGGACGTCGGCCCGGCTCTGGGACGTCACCTCCGGCACACAGATCGGCGATCCGCTGGTGGACTACGAGCCCCAGGCCACCAGCCTGGCGGTGACGGCCACCGGTGCGACGCCGAGGCTGGTCGTCGCCACGGAGGACGTGCTCCGCCTCCACGACCTGACCCCCGAGCCCACCGTCACCGCCCGGATCCCCTGTGGGAGCTGGATCAGATCGGTCGCGACGACGACCGCCCCCGACGGCACGGCCCTGTTGCTCGCCGGCTGCGACGACCACACCCTGCGGATCGTGGACCTCGACCGGGGACGGGAAATCGGGCAGATTTTCGAGCCGTCGCCGGATCCGTTCGGCGACGGCCCGGTGGCGCTGGCCACCGCACACCGGGCCGGCCGGGCCGTCGTCATCATCGGTTCGGGGGTGGCCACGCCGCGGGTCTGGGACCTCGCCACCCGGACCATGCTGGCGGAGTTGACCGGTCACACCGCCGGGATCATCGCGGTCGCGGTCTCCGAGGACGCGTCGCTGGTGATCGCCGGCTCCCAGGACGCAACCGCCCGGCTGTGGCGGCTCGACGACTTCACCCCGTACGGGGCGGCGCTCACCGGTCACGACGGCGGTGCCCGGGCGGTCGCGTTCGCCCGCTTCGGCGACCGGTCCGGTGTCGTCACCGGCGACGGCGAAGGGACGCTGCGTTGCTGGGACGTGGAGACCCAACAGCAGGTCACGCACCCGCTGACCCCGCACGCGTTGGGGATCACCTGCCTGACCACGGGGTCGGTCGGCGCGACCGACCTGCTCGGCGTCGGCAGCGCGGACGGGACGGTCCGGATCTGGCGGCTGCCCGACCAGACGCTGCTGACCGAACTCAACCTGGAGACGTACGTCAGCCAGATCGCGCTCGCGCCCGACGGGCTGCTCTGCGTGGGCACGGACTCCGGCCTGGCCACCTTCACCCTCCGGATCTGACCTCTCGACGGAAGCAGGTTGCGAATGGCGCGTGTCGTCCTGGTCCACGGCGTCGCCCAACAGACCATGGGCCCGGAAACGCTGCTGGCACAGTGGTTGCCCGCGCTCCGGGACGGGCTGACCCTCGCCGGCGGCACGCTGGCGTCGGAGCAGGTGACGATGGCCTTCTACGGTGACGTCTTCCGGCGGTCCGGCACGCGGACCCTGGGCGAGTCACCGTTGACCGCCGAGGATGTGACGGACCCGCTCGACCAGGAGCTGCTGTTGACCTGGTGGGCGGAGGCGGCCCGGATCGATTCCGGGGTCACCGGTCCGGCCGCCACCACCCGCCTGCGTACCCCGTTCGTGATCCAACGGGCGCTCGACGCGTTGAGCCACTCCCGCTTCTTCACCGGCCTCGCCGATCACCTGCTCGTCGGCGCGTTGCGGCAGGTCCGTCGCTATCTGACCGAGGACGGGCTCCGGCAGCGGATCCGCCAGCGTGTGCTCGACGCGGTGTCCGAGGACACCCGGCTGGTGGTGGCCCACTCGCTCGGTTCGGTGGTGGCGTACGAGACCCTCCATGCGGCCGACACCGCCCACCCGCCGGCACTGATCACTCTCGGCTCACCCCTCGGCATCCGCGGGATGATCTTCGACCGGTTGCGGCCGGCACCGCGGGCCGGTGTCGGTCAGTGGCCACCACGGCTCCGGAGTTGGACCAACATCGCCGACCGGGGGGACGTCGTCGCGCTGGTGAAGGCCCTGGCGCCGGTCTTCCCGGGCGGAGCGTTGACAGACGTGTCCGTACACAACGGGGCGACGGCCCACGACGCTCGTCCCTACCTGACCGCCCGGGAAACCGGTACTGCCGTGCGGGCAGCGCTCGAACCTCCGTCCCGTTGATCGTCACTCCCGCGCGGCCGCCACGGCGGGTGCGAGCACCGATGCGCACCACTGGCGGAAGGTCGTCCCGACGCCGTGGTCGCCCACGGGCGGGTAGACGCCGGCGGTCTGCGCCTCGGCCATCTCGATCATGGCGTCGACGGTTGCCGGACTCGCTCCGGACGACGCGTACCGGGCGCGGTAGTCGGCGAGGGTGGCCTGCTGGTAGGTGATCGGCCGGCCGAGGGTCTCGGAGATGATCTGCGCCATCTGCCGTGGGCTGTGGTCGACGGACTCCCGCACGGGCACGTCCTGCTGGCCGGTCCAGGTGGTGTCGGCGAGCAGGTCGGCGGCCGTGCGGGCGATGTCGGCGGTGGCCACCGCCGCGAGCGGCGCGTCGGGGTCGGCGGCGAGCACGAACGTCCCCCGGCTCCTGATCATGTCGACCTGGTGCAGCAGGTTCTCCATGAAGAACGCCGCCTGGAGCGACCGGTAGGCGGCGCCGCTGGACTCCAGCGTGTCGTCCATCGCCCAGGCCGCGGAGAGGAACCCGGCCGGGCCGCCGAATCCGCGGCCCAGCGAGGAGACGGCCACGACGCGGGGTACGGCGTGCGCGCGTACCGCCTGGGCGATGGGGCGCGCGAAGCCGAGGTAGTGCCCGGTGACGTCGGGGGCGGCGAAGTTCGGTGGTACGAGGACGAAGAGCGCGGCGGCGTCGGTCAGCGCGGTGGTGAGCACCGCCGGGTCGGCGTGGGAGCCGACCACCACGTCGGTGTGTTCGCGGAGGGTCTCGGGCAGGCGGGCGGGGTCGCGGGCGATCAGGCGAAGCGGTGCGCCGGCGGCGCGCAGGGACTCGGCGACGGCGGCGCCGATCGTGCCGGTGGGTGTCGTGATGACGATCATGGTCTCATCGTGGTCCGGGGGATCGCGGGCGAGAAGGACCAGTTCGGAGCGCATTATTATCCTCAGGGTATGAATCCCGTGGAGTCCCGGCCGCTGCGCTACTTCGTGGCCGTCGCCGAGGAGCTCAGCTTCACCCGAGCCGCCGAGCGGCTCGGCATCGCGTCGCCGGCCCTGTCGCGCGCGATCTCCGGGCTCGAGTCCGACCTCGGGGTACGCCTGCTCGACCGCACCACCCGCAGCGTCGCGCTCACCGAGACGGGCGCGGTGCTGCTCGCCGACGCCCGGACGGCGCTCGTCGCGCTCGACGCCGCCACCCGGCGCGCCCGGCGTGCCGCGGGTGTGCCCGGCGGCAAGCTGGTGGTCGCGGTGAAGGCCGACGTCGAGGGTGGCCTGCTCGAGGACGTGCTCGCGGCGTACCGGGCGGAGCACGCGGCCGTACCGGTCGAGGTCATGTTCACCGGTTGGCGCGAGCAGCCGGCCCTGGTCCGTGCGGGCGAGGCCGACCTGGCGATCGTGGTCGAGCCGTTCGACGCCGATGGTCTGGACGTCGAGCCGCTGCTGTGCGAGCGGCAGGTGCTGGCGCTGCCGTCCGGGCATCCGCTCGCCGGTCGGCCCCGGCTGCGGATGGCCGACATCGAGTCCGAGCATCAGCAGGTCGTTCCCGGCGCGCACGTCTACGTGCCACACGGCGAGCAGGCCCCGCCGTTCGGGGACATGGTGCAGATGCTGCGTCAGATCGAACTCGGGCGGATGCTCGCGCTGCTACCCGTCTCGCTCGCCGAGCGCAACGCCCGGCCGCAGCTCAGCTGGCGGTCGGTCGACGACGCGCCGCAAGCCGCGTTCGCGGTGGCGTGGCCGCAGCACTCGCGCTCGCTCGCGGTCGCCGCGTTCGTCCGGCTCGCCACGGCGATCTCGGCCTCCCGCCGGGCCAGCCGGTCGGCGGAGGCTGTGGAGACCGCCTGACGACGCCCACGCCCGCTACCGGCGGCGGCGGGCGTCGGCCTCCGCGTCGAGCAGGCTGTTGAGGGTCAACGCCGTGTTGATCAGGGACAGGTGGCTGAATGCCTGGGGGTAGTTGCCGATCTGCTCACCGGTCGCGGCGATCTCCTCGGCGTAGAGGCCGAGGTGGTTGCTGAAGGTGAACATCTTCTCGAAGGTGAGTCGGGCGTCGTCGAGGCGGCCGGAGCGGGCCAGCGCCTCGACGTACCAGAAGGTGCACATGTTGAAGGTGCCCTCGTGGCCCGGCAGGCCGTCGGGGGAGTGGACCGGGTCGTACCGGTGTACGAGGCTGTCGGAGACGAGTTCGCGTTCGATCGCGTTCAGGGTGGACAGCCACAGCGGGTCGCTGGGGGTGACGAAACCGACCGCCGGCATGGCCAGCAGCGCGGCGTCGAGCACGTTCTCGTCGTACGCCTGCACGAAACTGCCGCGTTCCGGGTGGTAACCGCGGGCCATGACCTGGTTGTAGATGCGGTTGCGCTGTTCGGTCCAGCAGGTCAGGTCGCCGGGGCGGCCGGTACGGTTGGCCAGGCGGATGGCCCGGTCCAGCGCCACCCAGGACATCACCCGCCCGAACGTGTAGTTGCGGGGGTGGTGCCGGCTCTCCCAGATGCCGGCGTCGCGCTGGTCCCAGTTGTGGCAGAGCCAGTCGACCAGCCGGACGGTGCTCTTCCACACCTGGTGGGAGACGCGGATGCCCTGCTCGTCGGCGAGGTGCATGGCGTACAGCGCCTCGCCGTGGATGTCGAGCTGGAGTTGATCGGCGGCGCCGTTGCCGATCCGCACCGGCCGGGAGCCGCGGTAGCCCTCCAGGTGGTCGAGCACCTCCTCGTGCAGGTCGGAGGAGCCGTCCACCCGGTACATGATCTTCAGTGGGTCCTGGTGGTCACTGGCCGTGCGGATGCGCTCGTCCAGCCAGTCCATGTACCGGCTGACCTCCTCGGTGAAGCCCAGGCCGAGCAGCGCGTGCACCGAGAACGACGTGTCGCGTACCCAGGTGTAGCGGTAGTCCCAGTTGCGGCTGCCGCCGACCAGCTCGGGCAGCGCGGCGGTGGGCGCGGCGATCATCGCGCCGGTCGGCGCGTACGTCATGAGTTTCAGCGTGATGGCGGAGCGCTCGACCATCTCCCGCCAGCGGCCGGTGTAGCTGGAGCGTTCCAGCCAGCGTCGCCAGTAGTCGCGCGTCCACTCGAACATGCCCTGGATCTCCTCCGGCGGGAAGATCCGTGGCTCGGTGTCGCCCGTCTCCAGGACCACGCCGCCGACGTCGCCCTCGTTGAGGGTGCCGTACGCGACGAGGTCGCCGTCCTCGATGCGGACGTCGCCGTGTTCGCGGATGAGCCGCCGGATGGGGTCGACGGGGTTGAACGTCAGCGTCGCGGACCGGCTGCGAAAGAGGTAGCCGTTGGGGTGGGGCTCCAATTGGTGCTCCTCCCGGGCGTAGTCGAAGCGGGGCCGGCACTCCACCCGGAAGCGCATGCTGCCGCGGACCATGGTGACGAGGCGGACCAGCCGGTGCGTGTCGGTGGCCCGCTCGCCCGTGACCGGCATGAAGTCCATCACCTCGGCCACCCCGTCGGCGCTGATGAACCGGGTGATCAGGATGGGTGTGCCGGGCAGGTAGAGCTGCTTCGTCACGTACCGCACGTCGTGCGGCGCGATCCGGAAGTAGCCGCCCCGCTCCTTGTCCAGCAGGGCGGCGAAGATGCTCGGCGAGTCGAAGCGCGGCGCGCAGAACCAGTCGACAGTGCCGTCACACGTCACCAGCGCGGCGGTTTGCAGGTCGCCAATGAGTCCGTGATCTTCGATCGCCGGATAGCTGTCCACATCTCTCCCCGGGTCGGCGGCCTCCTGCGCACCGAACTTAAAGGGAAAAATTGTCGATTAAGCCGGGATTTGGGCTCAACCACCCTGTCGCGTGCCCTGGGACACATCCCCTCGACGGACCGCTCGTTGGTGCGACGAGGGCGGACGGAGGGGGACGATGTCGGCGAGGCACGGTGCGGACCTCCTGCGTCCTCCGGACAGCGCGGGCCGCGCCACGTTCCTGGAGCTCTTCTTCGACCTGGCCTTCGTGGTGGCGCTCACCCGGGTCTCGCAGCGTTTCGTCGAGCTGAACGGCGACTCGGGGTGGGCGCTCGTCAGTGGGCTCGGCGGTACTCTGCTGCTCTTCCTGGCGCTCTGGCTGATCTGGTCGCACACCACCTGGATCACCAGCCGGTACGAGCCGGAGCGGTCGGTCATCCAGGCCGTCGTGGTCGCCACGATGTTCGCCGCGCTGGTCATGGCGGTGACGCTGCCCCGGGCGACCCAGGAGCGGGCGCTGCCGTTCGTGGTCGCCTACCTGCTGGTGATGGTGGTCCGGCCGCTGGTGATCGCACTCGCGCTGCGCGGCCACCCGCGCCGGCTGGTCGCGTTCCGGCTCTCCGCGTGGGCTGCGCTGAGCGCGCCGATCTGGCTGGTCGGCGCGCTCGGCCCGGAGCGACTGCGCCTGCCGCTGTGGGCCGTCGCCGTCGGGGTCGACTACCTCGCCTGGATTCTGGGGTGGCCGCTGCCGCGACTCGGGGCAGCGGCGGTGGCGCGCTGGCGGATCGCGGGTACCCACCTCGCGGACCGCTACCAGCAGATGTTCCTCATCGCGCTCGGCGAGTCGATCCTGGTGATCGGGGTGGTGTTCAGTGGCCGGGACTACTCCGGTGGGCGGGCAGCCGCCTTCACGATCGCGTTCGTCACCAGCGCGCTGCTCTGGCGGATCTACTTCCACCGCGCCGGTCTGCTGCTGACCGAGGCGCTGGCTCGGGCGGGCCAGCCCGCTCGCCTGGGTACGGCGTCGGAGCGGACGCACCTGCTCATCGTGCTCAGCGTCCTGCTCGCGTCGGTCGGCTACGAACTGGTGATCGACGACCCGTTCGGGGCGCCCCGACCGACGTGGCTGCTGTTCGTGGTGGGTGGTCCGGCGCTCTTCCTCGTCGCGCGGCTGCGCCTCGAGTACGAGGTGTTCGGGCGGATCTCCCGCTCGCGGCTGCTCGGGTTGGTGGTCCTGCTGCTGGTCACGCCGGCGTTGACCCGGTGGCCGCCGATGGTCGGTCTGTGTGCGGTGGCCGGGACGCTGGCCGTGGTCGCGGTCCTCGACGCGCTGGACGGTCGGCGGTACGCGCCGCAGGTCCCCAGCCCGTCGCTCGGGCGGGAGGCGCCCGAGGCGCGCGACTTCGAGGCGTGACGGTGGGCCCTGCGGCCGTCACCCGTGCCGCGAAGCTGGCCGACGGGTGGCGACGCGAGGGCGGGCGGTCGGGTCGACCACCCGCCCGGTGTCCTCAGCTCAGGGTGAAGGTCACGTCGTCGACGTCGAAGGCCGTGACGCCGTTGCCGGCCGTCTCGCTGCTCAGGAAGCTGGCTGTGGCGGTGCGCTCGACCTCCGCCGTGCCGCTCGACATGCTGTACTGCCGCCACTGCGCCCCGCCGTCGAAGGCCAGCGAGAACCTCGTCTTCGGCGGGATGCCGGTGACCGCCAGCCCGACGTTCAGATAGTCGCCCCGGGTGGTTTCGGTGGTGGTGGTACGGACCCAGAAGCGGACCGTCAGGTCGCAGTTGGCCGGCACGGTGACGGTGGTGCGCAGCAGGTCGCTACGCGTCACGTCCAACCCGGCGAAGGTGGCGTACGCGCGACCGGTGTGTGCGGGCCGGGTCTCGTCACCGAGCACGACCATGCGCGGGCCGGCGGTCCAGCCGGTGGCCCCGCGCTCAAACGACGGGTTGGGGTGGATCTGCCCGGCGCAGGGCGCGTCGGGTGCCGGGGGTGCGGGGGAGGTGGCCCCCGTGAGCAGGAGCAGCAGGGCTGCGGCGGTGGTGGCGACTGCCTTCATCGGTCCTCCTCGAACAATCGAAGGTTGCCGATATCTGACCTTGCGTGACGGGGGCCGCCACGTCAAGCGGTTCCCGACCCCGGCGCCAACCGGCCGCCGGTCAGTGCGGGCCGAGCTGGCTGATCTCGTACCCCTGGAGGTAGGTCCGGGCCTGGATGCCGTCGGCGAACAGCGGTGTGGTCCGCGGCGCGCCGAACCATCGCTGCCATCGCGCGCGGGTCCGCAGCGCGACGCGCAGGCCGGCCCGGATCGGCCAGGGCGGCGCGTCGACCCGGGTCGCGCGCCGCAGCGGTTCGTCGTACATCGCGCTGACCAGCGCGTTTCCCAGCGGCGCGAGGACGCGGGGGAGGCGGGCGAGCAGCAACATGCGGGTGGCCCGCTCGATGGCCGCGGCGTCGTCGTTGGGCAGCAGGTGGATGGCGTCGTGGGCGTCGAACCAGGTTTCGAACTCCTCGAACGACCCGGGGATGTCGGTGATGCCCATCCGCTGGCCGAGTTCCCGGTAGAACAGGTAGGTGGCCTGCCGCTCGTGGCAGCAGGGCGGACGCCAACCGTGCTCGCGCAGCCAGCGGATCGGGATCACCACGAGGCAGCCCAGGACGTAGCGGAAGTCGTCGTTGCCGATGTCGTACGGGCGGTGGATCTGGTTGACCCGGCGTAGCGCGTCACGGCCCCGGGGCTGGTCGAACCCGTTGAGGACCATCTCGTACATCAGCAGGCCGGTGTCGTCGATGCGCTTCTGGGTGCGCTCGGTCAGCTCACCGGTGGTGGTGTGTACGGCGGCGATGGCCGGCACCGAGAAGGACCTGTTGAACGCGAGGTTGAGGCCCAGCTTCATGTCCCACGGGAACTCGTAGCGCAGCATCGTCTGGTAGATGTCCAGGTAGTCGCGCTGCGGGTCCAGCGTGCGGATCCGCTTGAGGTTGTCGTAGCGGCCCCTCATCGGCGCGCGTCTCCTGCCGTCGGTTGTGAGATGGCGGCGGCGAGCGTCCGGGCCACCACGGCCGATCGGGCGTAGGCGTCGGTGACGAGCGTCAGCCACGCCACCTCGCCGGCATAGCCCCCGTCCGGTCGGTGCAGCTCGTCGGCGGGCTGCGGCACCGCGGCGACCAGCCCGGCCCGGTGCCGCCGCAGCGCGCAGGCCAGGTGCGCCGCCTCGACCGTCGCCTGCCGTTCGGTGGCGCCGAGGCCGGCCCCTGCGGCGAACCGCTCGGCCAGCGCCGTCACCCCCGTGTCGGTGTAGGGGCGCAGCGCCAGCCGGCCGTCACGGATCTCGGCGACCCGGCGGGTGAGCGCGTAGTCGGTGTCGCGCAGGGCCGCGAACCGGCGGCGCAGGGCGGGGTCGAGTTCCAGCTCGGGAAGGGCCGCGACGAGGTCCCGCCAGAGCGGTTCCAGTCGCCGGTAGGAGCGGAAGTCCGCCCACCGCTGACCGATCTTGAGAGTGGGACCCCACGCCGGCATGGTGAGGCCGATCGTGATGAGCAACGCGCCGATGGTCACCAGCACCGCGGCTATCTGCCGCTCGCCGGTCGGCCGGTAGCCGGCCCAGTACGCCACCAGGTAGACGATCTTGTTGGTGCTGTAGAGCAGCGCGAAGGCGGCGCCCACGGCGGTGATGCGCAGGCCGCGGCGCAGCCAGGGGCGTCCGCAGATCTTCGCGAAGCCCCAGCACAGTCGGGTGATGTCGACGCAGTAGGCGAAGAACCCGAGCAGCAGGAAGATCAGCAGGTAGGCGGTGACGACGGGGTCGGTCGCGTACTCGACGGTCAGGCGTACCGGCTCGTCGTACGTGAGGGTGACGGCGAACAGGCCGAGCATGACGACGAACGCGCACGCGGTCACCCAGACCCAGCGGCGGGCACGGACGGCGGCCGTCGCCGGGGGCAGCGCGAAGTGCAGCAGCATGATCTCGGCGTTGGCCGAGATGGTCAGGGCGCCGGCGTGCGCCATGATCTTGGCGAGGTTGGGCAGGCCCGACACCTCGTCGATCGCGACGGCGACGGGCGGGATGGCGACCGTGATCCCGGCCGCGAACGCCCCGAGCCCCGCGCAGATCGCGCGACGGGCCCGGCTGGGATGCCGGCGCTGCAACCGCACCATGTAGGCGAACGCGACCCAACCGGAGGCCGCGCACACGGCGTAGAGGACGGTGTCCATCACCCTGCTACCAGTGCGGGTGTTCGAGCGAGTGCCGCAGCCGGCCGTACAGCTCGGCGTCCGGCCCGTCGACCGGGGCGTCGTCCGCCTCGCCGCGCCCGCTCCGGACCCGCCGCAGCAGCAGCGAGCCGATCATCTCGGCCTCGCGCTCCTCGGCCGCGGCGTAGTTGCTGCGGCCGAGGCTGCGCCGCACGAGTTGCGGGTCGAGGTCGGGCAGCAGCAGCCGGGACGAGTCCGCGTCCAGCACCTCGGTCGCCTGGTGTCCGGCGAGCAGATGACCCAGTTCGTGACCGATGATCAGCAGTTGGTGCAGGGGTGAGGTGTCCTGCTCGTAGAAGATCGCGTCGAAGTCGTTCGTCGGCACGCACATGCCGCACACCGTCTGCGCCGGCAGTTTGATCGGTACCAGGTGGATGGGCCGGCCACGACGTTCGCCGAGGGCGTCGCACAGCGTCCGGATGTCGAAGGGCTGCGGTATCTCCAACTCGGCGACGATGCGCGCGCAGCGTCTACGTAACCGGTGCGACGTCACGTCGGTGTTCTCCCACTCGTCGGTGTGCTCCCACCGCAGGATCTGCACGGCCATCGGCTACCGACGATCGTCGGAGACGGCCGTGTCGGTGCCCTCCGCCACGGCGCGTAGCCGGGCCACCATCTGTTCGACGAGGCGGGTGTCGGTCGCCGAGAGGCCGTTGTCGGCGAGCACCTGCCGCAGCGCCACCCGCTTGACGTCCATCCGGCGCAGTTCGCTGAGCAACGTGATCTGGTCCTGGATCCGTCGGGCCGCCGCGTCGTCCACGAAGTAGCCCGAGTTGACCCCGAACGCGGTGGCCAGGGCGCGTACGTGCGAGGTGCGCGGGTCGCTCGCCACACCTCGACGCAGTTCACCGATGTAGGCGGCGCTGATCGTCACGCCCGTCTCGGCCGCCGCTTCGTTGATCTTGTCGGCGATCTCCCGGTTGGTGTACCGCCGCCCCGGCTCGTCGGAGTCGCCGAGTTCGTCGGGCGTCGGGCGGATCTTGTCGAACAGGTACTCCAGCCGTGCTGCCAACGTGTCGAGGGGCGGCAACTCCCGCTCCGCGCGCCGAACGTCCACCATGCTCTTCACCCTCCGGCGACCTGAACGACAGTGTCGCAGATGCGCCCCCGGGCGAAACACCCGTTGACACGCGCACGGAACGTGAGCGTAAGCTCGCACCTGTTTGGAGCAAACGCACGTTGAGTGGGAACCCGATCCGCTCAACGCGTGTTGCGCGGCGGGCCGCGCCTGGTCTGTCCGGCCGAACCTGGGGGGCGAGCGGGGAGGAATCCGCTCCGCGAGGAGCACAACGGGGGATTCCTCCCACGGCCGGTCCGTCAGTACGGGTACCCCGGGACGTTCAGCCGCACGCTGTAGAGACCGGAGTCGTTGCGTGGACCCGAGGTGATGAAGAGGGTCTGCCGGTCGGACCCGCCGAAGGCCACGTTCGTCGTGCCGGTGAAGCCGGACCGGATCGTGCCCAACTGGACGCCCGCGGGCGAGTAGACGTGGACGAGGGAGTCCCCGCCGGAGGTCCAGTACACGTTTCCCGCGCAGTCGATCGTGCCGCCGTCCGGGCCACCGATGTAGTTCACGAACACGCTGCGCGCGCCGGTGCTGCCATCGGGCTGGACGGCGTACTTGTAGATCTTGTTCTCGGAGTAGGCGGCCACGTACAGGGTGCTCCCGTCCGGCGACAGCGAGATGCCGTTGGGCTGACGCAGTTGGTCGTCCACCAGCGACACCTGACCGTTGACCACGCGGAAGACGCTGGTGCGTCCGTTCATCTGGTCCGGGCGGTTGCCGCGCTGGAAGTTGGGGTCGGTGAAGTAGACGACGCCGTCCGAGCGGACCGCGACGTCGTTCGGCGAGTTGAACGCCCGACCCTGGTAGTTCGCCGCGACGGTGCTGCGGGCGCGGTCGCTCAGCCGGTACGCGGACACGTTGCGCTGGTCGTGGGTGGCCGCCACGAGTTGCTGGCCGTCCGCACTCAGCGCGATACCGTTGCTGCCCGCGTTGGAGATGAACGTGTCGAAGGTCGACGGCGGCGTGAACCTGCGGATCGTGGACGGCTGCACGTTGTACGGCCCGGTGCCCGCGGCCATGTCGGAGAAGAGCAGGTACCCGCCGTCGGCGACCCAGACGGGCCCTTCGAGGAACGAGAACCCGCCCTGGATGCGGGGCGCCGTCACCGAACTGGACGGCAGGGGCGAGCCGTAGCCGGCCCCCGTCGGGCAGGCGCCGGGTGGCGTGCCGGGCGGGCCGGCGAGCCTGGCGTACGCGCCTGCCGGGGCGGTCGCCGATGCTCGGGCGGCGGCGGGGACGGGGGCCGCGCTGACCGCGAGGCAGAGTCCGGCCAGGATAGCGATGGTGGGACGCCGGTTCATCGGGTGCTCCAATCGGCGTCGACAGGTCGCGGGGACCGGCCGACGGTGTCGCAGGGCGCGTGCGGGCGCGATACGGCCCGCCCGCCGGGGCTATTCCAGGTGGAAGGTGGCAGAGCCGCGCTCGGCGCTCGTACTGACCGCCTCCAGGTAGAGCAGGCCGTCACGGTGGCGCACGAAGCGGCCCGGGTAGTTCTGTGACTCCAACGAGATCCCGGCGCTGTCGGCCAGGCCGGATCGGCGTTGGAAGCTCGCGTCGGCGGCGAAGATCGACGATGAGTCGTTGGGCGCGATGGACAGCGCGAAACCGTAGTGGCGCAGGTAGTAGCCCGGGAAGTTGGTCGACTCCAACGACACGCTCCCGCCGCCGGCCAGACCGATGACGATGCGGAACTGGGAGTCGGCCAGGTTCGTCACGTTCGGCTCGACCCGCGCCCGGTAGTCGTAGTGCCGGACGTAGCTGGTGGTGAGGTCGTGCGAGCGCAGCCGGACCGGGGTGACACCGTCGGGCACCGGGATGCCGAAGTTCGGGGTGCCGTCGGCGTTCCAGTACACCTTCTGGAGCCGGGTCCGTCGGTTGGGATCGTTGAGGGGGTCGCCGCTGATGTCCCGGTAGTTCCGGTCGTGGTAGACCAGGATGTCGCTCTGTCCGTCCTCGGATACGGTGAACGAGTTGTGGCCCGGGCCGTACTGGCCGGTGGCCGCGCTGGTGGCGAAGACCGGGTTGGGGCTCTTGCTCCAGGAGGCCGCGTCGAGCAGGTTCGCGGTGGCGGAGGCGCTGAGCATCCCGAGGCAGTAGTTGGCATCGGTGGCGCTGGCCGAGTAGGTCAGGAAGAGGCGTCCGTTGCGCTGGATGACCGCCGGTCCCTCGGCGACCCGGTAGCCGCGGGTCTCCCAGGCGTACGTCGGTACGACGAGCCGGGTCACGGTGCCGGTGATCTGCCACGGGTTGGCGCCCATCCGGGCGAGGTAGACGTTCGAGTTGGTGGAGATGCCCGGCTCCTGCTGCGCCCAGGTCAGGTAGCGCACCCCGTTGGCCACGAAGGTCGAGGCGTCCAGGCTGAAGGTGTCCCAGGGCGTCGTGATCCGGCCGCGTTCGGTCCACCCTCCGGTGAGCGGATTCGCGTTGGCGTTCTCCAGCACGTACATCCGGATGCGCCACACGTCGTCGGTCCGCCCGGCGGCGAAGTAGACGTACCAGCGGTTGTTGATGAAGTGGATCTCCGGGGCCCAGATGTGGGCGCCCATCTCGCCGCTGGTGTGCCGGCTCCAGATCGTGGTCTCCGGCGCCGTCGCCAGCCCCGACAGGGTGGTCGCGCGGCGCAGGACGATCCGGTCGTACTGCGGCACGGTCGCGGTCAGGTAGTAGTAGCCGTCGGTGTGCCGGAAGATGTGCGGGTCGGCCCGCTGGTTGACCAACGGGTTGCTGTAGGTCACGGCGGGCGCGGCCTGCGCGGGCCCGGCCACCGGCAGCCCGGCCGACACGGCGAGCGCCACCAGCATCGCGGCCAGCACCGACCGTCGACGGCGGGGGGCGCCCGAAGCGGCGGTTCCCCGGTCAAGTGGCAGCGGCATCTGTCCTCCGTGAACTGTGGGTGCCGCGTTTGTCGACGCTGCCCCCGGCGGTCGTCCTGCGGCACCGGCGAGGGCGCGAACGCCCGCGGACAGGAATGTGTGACGGGAGTGTTGCGCCCAGGTAACGGCCTCAGTGTTGGCGCTAACATCGACGAGTGTCAAGGTCTTCCGGTAGTTCCCGGGCGGGTCGCGCAGCGCGGGACCGCGTGCGCAGGCGGGTGGCGCGGTCGGTCGGAACGGAGGTTTCGCCGTCGCCTGGCGGGTACTCAGGCGCACCGGCGCGTCCGGTCGAGGACCAGCGTCACGAGCGAGGGAGCGCCTGTCATGCCCGATGCGGACCCCACCGTCGTTCTGGTGCACGGCGCGTTCGCCGAGTCGGCAAGCTGGAACGGCGTGATCGAGCGGCTGGGCGACGCGTACAACGTCGTGGCCGCCGCCAATCCACTGCGCAGCGTGGCGGGCGACGCCGCGTACGTGCGGGACGTGGTCCGGGGGATCGGCGGGCCGGTCGTGCTCGTCGGCCACTCCTACGGCGGCATGGTGATCACGCAGGCCGCAGCGGGCGACACGTCGGTGCGGGCCCTCGTGTACGTCAACGCGGTCGCGCCGGACACCGGCGAGTCGGCGCTGTCGCTCTCCGGGAAGTTCCCCGGCAGCACGCTCGCCGACACGCTCGTGCAGTACCCGGTGTCGACCGGCGGCAACGAGGTGGCGATCGGCCAGGACGCCTACCACGCCCAGTTCTGCGCCGACGTCTCGGACGATCTCGCCTCGCTGATGGCCCGCACCCAACGGCCGATCACCGAGCAGGCCCTGAGTGACGGGCTCACCGGCGAGCCCGCCTGGCGGTCCCTGCCGAGCTGGTTCGTGTTCGGTGACGCCGACAAGAACATCCCGGTCGCCGCACACCGGTTCATGGCCGAGCGGGCCGCGCCGCGCGGGCAGCGCGAGATCGTCGGCGGGTCGCACGCGATGGCGGCGGCCCCGCAGGCCGCGAGCGAGGTCGCCGAGACGATCATCGAGGCGGTCCGGGCCACCTGACCGCGTGCGCCGGCAGCGTGACGCGAGCGCCGGATCGCGCCCGCGTAGCCTTGCGGTCGTGGGGGACTGGGCGCTTCGGCCGGCGTCGACGGCGGACGTCGAGGCGGTGGCCGAGTTGCGGTCCGTGGTGCTGCGGCCGGATCTGGAACGGCTCGGACGGTACGACGAACAACGGGTCCGGCAGCGACTGCGGGACGGGTTCTCGCCGGCGCACACCTGGCTGATCGAGGTGGGCGGCGCGTTCGCCGGGTGCGTGTCCCTGCGGCCGGGTGAGGACGCCCACTGGCTGGAGCATTTCTATCTGGCGCCAGACGTGCAGGGCGCTGGTGTCGGCGCGGCCGTGCTGCGCGCGCTGCTCGACCGGTGCGACCGCGACGGCGTCCGGGTCCGGTTGAACGTGCTGAGCGGCAGCCCGGCCCGGCGACTGTACGAGCGGCACGGGTTCACCCTGGCGAGCGAGGACCCGGTCGACGTGTTCATGGTGCGCGAGCCGACGCCGGCCGCGCCGGCCGACTGATCAACCCCGGCCGGCCGACTCCCGGTACGCCGCGGCTAGCCCGGCCAGGCCGCGCCCCAACTCCGGGCCGCGTACCCCGGCGTACCCGAGGACCAGCGCCGGCGGACGGTCGTCCGGCCGCAGGGCGTAGAAGCGGCCACCGCGCACCAGCACCGAGCGGCGCCGGGCCGCGCGGACCAGTGCCTCCTCCGGGTGTCGGGCCGGCAGCAGCAGGTACGCCTGGAGCCCGCCGTCTCCACCAACGAGGGTGACGTCGGGCAGGTGCCCGGCGACGAAGTCCCGGACCGCCTGGCGGCGCTTCTGCACGTCCGCGCCGAGGCGGCGCAGGTGCCGGTCGAAGGCACCGGTGTCGATCAGTCGGGCGAAGGCGAGCTGTTCCAGGCCGGAGCAGCCGATGTCCCAGCTGGCCCGGGTGCGCTCGACCGGGGCGGTCAGGTCGGCGGGGGTGGCCAGCCAGCCGAGGCGCAGCGCCGGGGTGAGAACCTTGCTGGCGCTGCCGGCGTAGACCACCCGGTCGGGCGCGAGGCTCTGCACCGCGGGCATCCGCTGCGCCGGGGCGACCAGGGCGGCGTCGAAGTCGTCCTCGACGACGTAGCCGTCGACCTCCTGCGCCCAGGCCACGAGCTGGGCCCGGCGTCGCCCGGTGAGCGTGACCCCGGTGGGGAACTGGCTGGCCGGGGTGACCAGCACGGCACGGGCCCCGCTCGCGGCCAGCGCGTCCACCCGGATGCCGTCGGAGTCCACCGGAATGCCCACCGGCCGCAGCCCGGCCTCGGCGATGAACCTCCACTCGCCCGGGTGCCCCGGGTCCTCCACCGCGAGCGTGTCGTGGCCCCGGTCGCGCAGCACCCGGCAGAGCAGCGCGAGCCCCTGCGCGAAGCCGGACGTGACCATGACGTGTTCGGGTCGGGTCCGCACCCCGCGTACCCGGCCCAGGTAGCCGGCCAGGGTGTGCCGCACGACCGGCAGGCCGGACGGAGGGGCGTAGTCCAGCTCGCGACGGCCGGCCGAGGTGACCACCGCGCTGACCGCCCGGATCCAGTCCTGCCGAGGGAACGCCGAGTCGTGCGGGCTGCCGGTGCGCAGGTCACAGACCGTCGGGGCGGGTGTGTGGTCGTCCGGGGTGAGCGCCGAGCCGACGTCCGCCCGGGCCGAGGCCGCCACGGAGGTGCCCGAGCCGTGGTGGGAGACGAGGTACCCCTCGGCGCAGAGCTGTTCGTACGCCTCGACGACCACACTGCGGGACACGCCGAGATCGGCGGCGAGCTGCCGGCTCGACGGCACCCGGGTGCCGGGGCGTAACGCCCCCTCCTCGATCTGCGTCCGGAATGCGTTACGGAGCTGCACCGCCAGCGTTCCCCGCGATTGCACATCTATTGACAAGCTTAGATTTATTGGCAAGTGGTCCGCTCCGAGATCGTCGAAGTGGTATGGACAGCGTGATCGGTGCCTGTGGAAAGTGTTGGGCGGGTGCGCAACCGCCCGGTGGCCGGCGAATCAGGGCGTACGTTCCGAGCGTGTCCAATGCGGACGACCCCGCCGCCGGCGCCGGGGTGGTCGTGCGAAGTCCTTTCGCCTGGGGGAAGGGCCCGACCTGCCGCGTTGTCGGTGGGGCCAGCGCCGACGGTGGCGCGGCAGCGGGCTGTTCAGAGGGGGTTCCGCAAGTGTCCCTATTGTCAACCGAGCGCGCCGCGTGGTCGAACCGGTCACATTCGTCGGCCGGTGCCCGTACACCATTTATGGGCTCAATTCCGGTGCAAGTGACATCTATCACACTGCCGTCGATCGATCCGTTGTCGCTCTACGCGGCACTTGCCGACAGTCTTTCCCAGCCCGATCCGTATCTGTTCGAAAGCCTGGACGGTCCAGCTCAGGACCGGTATGCCGCAGCCGTCGGTTGGGGTCTTCTCGCCGAGGTGCGACTCATCGCCGACCGCCTCGAACTGAC
This sequence comes from Micromonospora sp. WMMD729, assembly GCF_049315225.1. Taxonomy (NCBI): domain Bacteria; kingdom Bacillati; phylum Actinomycetota; class Actinomycetes; order Micromonosporales; family Micromonosporaceae; genus Micromonospora; species Micromonospora sp. WMMD729. Next base: position 2,443,882 of record NZ_CP186059.1, read on the forward strand.
CGCCGACGGTCCGCTGGGCGACGCCCTGGCCGCCGTGCTCACCGCCGTCCTGGGCGAGCCGGGCCGGCGACGCGAGACGTCGCGGATCTGGCCGGTCGCCGGCCCGACCGAGGTGTGGACGGCCGTCCGGGCGATCCAGCGGGCGTTCGCCGTGCGCACGACCGTCCCCACTGACACCTTCGCCTTCGGTTTCCTCACCACCCTGGCGTACGAGGCCGCGCGGGACATGGACGAGCTCGGGACCGACCGGGTGGTCGACGACATCCCGCGCTGCACGCTCGCGCTGTTCCGGCACACCGTCTGGTGGGATCTGCGCGCCGGCACGGTCCGCCGGCTCCACGCCACCGGCCCGCACCTGCCGCCCGAGGACATCGCCCGGCTGCCCGAGCTGACCGAATGGCAGGCCGCCGACCTCGCCCGCGTGCCGGCCGCCCCGCCGCCGGGTCTGATCCGGGACACTGTCGACGAGGAGACGTTCGCCGCCCGGGTGAAGCAGTGCCTGCGACACATCGAGGTCGGGGACAGCTACCAGATCCAGATCGGCCACCGGATCGACGTGGAGACGACGCTCACGCCGCTGGAGGTCTACCGGCGGCTGCGTCACCGCAACCCGTCGCCGTACATGTATCTGACGCCGTGGGCCGGCCGGACCGTCATCGGGGCGAGCCCGGAGCTGTTCCTGCGCGTCCGGGACGGCCGGCTCTCGATGCGCCCGATCGCCGGCACCGCGCCCCGCGCCGCCGACCCCGAGGCCGACCGACGTCGGGTCGCCGCGCTGGCGACGAGCGAGAAGGAGCGGGCCGAGCACGTCATGCTCGTCGACCTGTGCCGCAACGACATCGGCCGGGTCTGCGTGCCGGGGACGCTCAGCGTCGACAGCATGTTCGACGTCGAGCCGTTCGCGTACGTGCACCACCTGGTCTCGACCGTCTCGGGTCAGCTCGCCGACGACGCCGACGTGTGGGCGGCGATCTGCGCCACCTTCCCGGCCGGCACCATGACCGGCGCCCCGAAACTGCGGGCCATGGAGATCATCGACGGTCTGGAGGACGAGCCCCGGGGCGTCTACGCCGGCGCGGTCGGGCTGGTCGACGTCCGCGGGTACGCGGTGCTCGCGCTCTGCATCCGTACCGCCGTGCACGACGGCCGGCACTACCGGACCCAGGCGTCCGCCGGGGTGGTGGCCGACTCCGTCCCGGGCGACGAGTGGCGCGAGACGCTGGCCAAGATGAACCCCACCTACTGGGCCCTGACCGGTGGGGAGCTGCTGTCGTGAAGGTCCTGCTCGTCGACGCGTACGACAGCTTCACCCACATCATCGACCAGTACCTGCGAACCCTCGGCGCGCGGACCGTGGTGGTCCGTTCCCGCTCGGCGACCAGCGACCAGCTCGCGGCCCTGCGGCCCGACGCGGTGGTGCTCGGCCCCGGGCCCGGCCACCCCGCCGAGTCCGGACACGTGGAGCTGGTGCACGCCTTCGCCGGCCGGGTCCCGCTGCTCGGGGTCTGCCTCGGCCACCAGGCGATCGGCCTCGCCTACGGCGGGACGGTCGCGGTCGCCCGGCACCTGATGCACGGCAAGACCAGCGTGGTCACCCACGACGGCCGGGGCGTCTTCGAGGGCGTGCCCGCCCCGCTCACCGTCACCCGCTACCACTCGCTGATCGTCGCGGAGCCGGTGCCGCCGGCCCTGCGGGTCACCGCCCGGTCGTCCGACGACGGCTACGTGATGGGGGTACGACACGACACGCTCGCGGTGCAGGGGGTGCAGTTCCATCCGGAGAGCGTGCTCACCGAGGCCGGCCTACGGCTCTTCGACAACTTCCTGCGTGACGCGTCGGCGGCCGCGCAGCGGCCACCCGGATTGGCCTCACCGGATCACCCCGGATTGGCCACAACCGGTGGTCGTCCCGCTGCGTACGGTCGGGCGGACAATCGGACCCGAACCTCACGAGGATCACGATGACCCAGCTCAGCGACGGTGCGGCCACGCTCACCGTCCGCATCGACGACCGGGTGCTGACCGCGGTGCCGGACTATGTGCTCGGCGTGCTCGCCGTGGCGCAGGTCGAGGTCGTACCGGCGCCTCCCGCCGTGTCGGCGCTGCTGACCGCCGCCGAGGACGCGCTGCACGCCGCCGGCCTGGACAAGGCCGGCGTGGCCGACCTGCCGGGCATCGCGGCCTGGCGCGAGGCGTACCGGGCGGTGGGGGTTAACCCGAACCGCTTCCCCTGCGCCGCCGAGTCGATCAGCCGGCGGGTGGCCAAGGGTGACCGGCTGCCCCGGATCAACGCCCTGGTCGACCTCTGCAACGCCGTCTCACTCGACACGGCGCTGCCGGTCGCCTCGTGCGCGGTCGACGGCCTCACCGACCTCGTGGTGCGGCCGGCCGACGGCACCGAGACGTACCTGCCCCTGGGCGTTCCGGACGCGCCGGAGCGCCCCGAGCCGGGCGAGGTCGTCTACGCCGACGCCGCCGGGCGGGCCCACTCGCGGCGCTGGAACTGGCGGCAGGGCCACCTGGTCCGCACCGACCTGGGCCCGCACGCGCTGCTGCTCACCGTCGAGTCGGCCCACCCCGGCGGACGGGCGGAGGTGGTGGACGCGCTGGCCCGTCTCGGCGACGTCCTCGACCAGATGTCCGCCGGCCCACGGCAGGCGGCCGTGCTCGACCGCGACGCGACGAGCGCGGTGCTGCGTACCGCCGGACCGCTGAGCCCGGCGGGCAGCAACGGTCGGGGTCGGCCGTGACCGGCGCGATCCTGGTCATCTACCGTCCGGCGGCCGGCCGGTACGCCGCCCAGTTCCGCGCCGTGGTCGCCGCCGCCGCCGAGCGGGGCGTGGCGGCCGTCGCGCTGCTGCCGACCGGGCAGCCGTCCGCCGACACCGCCGGGCTGCCCTGCTACCACGCCGACCTCGACGACCGCGAGGCCGTCCGGGCGGTCGTCGCGACGATCGTCGCCGAGCACCCGGTGCGCCGCATCTTCCCGCTCTTCGAGGGCGACGTGCTGACCGCCGCGCACTGCCGGCGGGACCACGGCATCGACGGGCTCGACCCGGAGCAGGCGCTGACCTTCCGGGACAAGAACGTCATGCACCGCCGGGCCACCGAGCTGGGGGTGCCGGTGGCCCGCTCGTGCCGTCCGGAGACGGTCGGGGCGGTCGCCGAGTTCGCCGCCGAGGTGGGCTGGCCGGTGGTGATCAAGCCGTACGCCGGCTGGGCCTGCGGCGACACCCACCGGGTGGACTCCGCCGAGGACCTGGCCCGGGTGTGGCCGCTGATCGCCGACGACCGGCACGACTACCGGGTGGAGGAGTACGTCCGGGGGGCCGAGTACCACGTCGACTCGCTGCTGCGCGCCGGTGAGGTGGTCTTCGAACAGCTCTCCCGCTACACGTACTCGGTCCTGGAGTTCCGCGACGAGCCCGGCGGCACGGTCTCGCGCAAGCACGACCTGACCGACGCCGAGCGGCGCATCCTGGCCGCCAGCGCCACCGTGCTGCGCGGGTTCGGGATGCGCACGGGGGTGGCGCACGTCGAGTTCTTCCTCCGCGACGACGGCGAAGTGATCTTCGGCGAGGCGGCCGCCCGGGCCGGTGGCGGTTCCATCGTGCCCGCCATCGAGGCCGGACGGGGGATCAACCTGGCCGGGGAGTGGTGCCGGCTCGAACTGGACCCGGCGCACGTGCCGGACGCCGGCGTCGGGCCGGAGATCGGCACCGAGTACCTCTGCTCCGACCGGTACGGGCGGATCACCGCGATCACCTCGGCGCAGGAGTTGCGGGCGCTCGACGCGGTGCGCGACGCGGACGTGTGGAAGAGCGTCGGTGACGTGCTCGCCGCGCCGACCGCCTCGAACGACGTGCTCGGCTGGTACGTCTGCGAGGGGCGGGACTTCGACGACGTCCGCGCCCGGTTCAAAGTCATCCGCGACTCCTTCGAGGTGCGTACCGAACCGGTGGGGGAGTCGTGATGTGGCTGAGCCGGTTCCGGGCGCTGCCCCGCCCACTGCGGATGCTGGTCTACGCGTCCTTCATCAACCGGGCCGGCATGTTCGTCTTCCCGCTGCTCGCGGTCTACCTGGTGCAGAGCCGGCACCTGAGCACCGGCGAGGCGGGCGTGCTGATCTCCGTGGGCAGCACCGGCCTGCTCGCCGGCAGCCTGCTCAGCGGACCGGTCTGCGCCCGGGCCGGCCGCCGCGCCGCGCTGGTGTCGAGCCTGCTGCTCAACGCGGCCGGCTACCTGGGCCTGGCCGTGGTCGACGGTCCGACCTGGACGTACGCGGTGCTGCTCTTCGTCGCGCTGGTCGGGATGGGCATGTTCTCCCCGGCGGCGAACACGCTGATCGCCGATTTGACCGAGCCGGGCGAGCGGCCGTTCGCGTACACGGTCAGCTACCTCGCCAACAACCTCGGCATGGGCGTCGGCCCGCTGCTCGGCGGATTCGCGGCGGCCCTGTCGTACCAGCTGATGTTCGCCGGGAACATCCTGCTCGGCCTGCTCGCGGCGGCCACCATCTGGCTGTTCGTACCCGCGCAGACCCGCCGTGCCCCGACGGCCGCGCCGGTCGCCACCACCCGGTGGGCCGGCCTGCGCCGGGACGTCGACGTGGCGCTGCTGGTGCTGGTCTCGTTCTGCTACGTCGCGCCGCTGATCGGCCTGGAGTACACGCTGCCCCTCGCGGTCACCACCGTGCTGCACTCGTCGGTGGCGGTGGTCGGCGCGGTCTACACCATCAACAGCGTCGTCGTGGTCAGCGCCAGCCTGCTGATCGAGAAGCGGATCAAGGCGTACTCCACCCGGGTCCTGCTGGTCGTGGCCGGCCTGCTCTGGTCGGCCGGCATGGCGGTCCTGGTGTTCGCCTTCTCCCTGCCCGCCGTCCTGCTCTCCACGGTGGTCTGGACCCTCGGGGAGATCATCGCCTCGGTGGTGGTGCCCACCTACATCGCCGACCACGTCGAGGAACGGCGGGTCAGCAGCTTCATGGCTCTGAACGCCTTCGTGCTCAGCTCCGCCCGGTTGGTCGTGCCGATGGGTCTCGGCTTCGTGTGGCAGACCCAGGGGCACCGACCCGTCCTGCTCATCCTCCTGCTGACCCCGGTGGTCGGTGTGGTCGCGTTCGCGGCGTTGCGAATCCGACCGGCCGTCCGGCCCGTGCCGGCGCCCGCCGAACCGGCCACCGCGAGTCCCTGACACCCACCCACCCCTCATCGGAAGGTGCCATGACCACGTCGAAGTTCGTGCTGCCCGAGAGCGACATCCCGACGACCTGGTACAACGTGGTTCCCGACCTGCCCAAGGGACTGCCCCCGATGCTGCACCCCGGCACCCGGGAACCCCTCACCCCGGCGGACCTCGAACCGCTCTTCGCCACCGGCATGATCGAGCAGGAGTTCAGCACCGAACGGGACGTGGACATCCCCGGGCCGGTGCTGGACATCTACCGCCAGTGGCGGCCCAGCCCGCTCGTACGCGCCCACCGGCTGGAGAAGGCCCTCGGCACGCCGGCCCGGATCTACTTCAAGTACGAAGGGGTCAGCCCGTCCGGCAGCCACAAGCCGAACACCGCCGTGCCGCAGGCGTACTACAGCAAGCTCGACGGCGTGCAGCGGTTGACCACGGAGACCGGCGCCGGCCAGTGGGGCAGCTCGCTCTCGATGGCCTGCACCTACTTCGGCCTCGACTGCGAGGTCTTCATGGTGCGGGTCAGCTACGACCAGAAGCCGTACCGGCGCGGGCTGATGGAGACGTTCGGCGCCTCGGTGACGGCGAGCCCGAGCGACCGTACCGAGGCGGGCCGGGCCGCGCTCGCCGCCGACCCCGACTCCACCGGCAGCCTCGGCCTGGCCATCTCCGAGGCGGTGGAGGCGGCGATGGTCAGCGGCGGCGTCGCCAAGTACTCCCTCGGCTCGGTGCTCAACCTGGTGCTGATGCACCAGACGATCATCGGCCAGGAGGCGCTGCTCCAACTCGCCATGGCCGACGACTACCCGGACATCGTCATCGGCGCGGCCGGCGGTGGCTCCAACTTCGCCGGCCTGGCCCTGCCGTTCCTGCGCCGCCAACTCGGCGGCGGCCCGGCCGTGCGGTTCGTCGCGGTGGAGCCGTCCTCCTGCCCGTCGCTGACCCAGGGCACCTACGACTACGACTTCGGCGACACCGCCGGCCTCACCCCGCTGACCAAGATGCACACCCTGGGCCACGACTTCCGCCCACCGGCCATCCACGCCGGTGGACTGCGGTACCACGGCATGGCGCCGATCATCAGCGCGCTACGGGACATCGACCTCATCGAGGCGCGGGCGGTGCCGCAGAGCGCGTGCTTCGAGGCGGGTGTGCTCTTCGCCCGCAGCGAGGGGATCGTGCCGGCGCCGGAGTCCACCCACGCCGTCCGGGTGGCGGTGGACGAGGCGCTGCGGTGCCGGGAGACGGGCGAGTCGAAGGCGATCGTCTTCTCCCTCTCCGGGCACGGTCACTTCGACATGCAGGCCTACATCGACTACTTCGCCGGGAAGCTGACGGACTGACCGCGTCGGGGGTGGGCGTCGTCGTGGCGTCCGCCCCCGCGCCGAGCACCGGGGGTGCCCTTGCACAGCGAAGCAGCGACCATCCTCGCCATCAACGGGTCGGAACGGGCCGGCGGCAACACCGACCACGCCATCGCGTACGCGGGCCGGCTGATCGCCGAGCGCGGCGCGACCCTGCGCACCATCGTGCTCCGCGAGCACCGCATCTCGCCGTGCAGCCCGTGCGGCGACTGCAACAGCCGTACCCTGCCCTGCCGGGTGGACGACGACGTCCCCGCCCTGGTGGAGCAGATGGCCGCCGCCGACGGGCTGATCTACGCGGCCCCGGTGCACGGCTTCGGTCTCGCCCACCTCATGCAGGTCTTCATCGAGCGGGCGGGCGTCGGCTACCTGCGGTTCACCAGGCCGCTGGCCGACAAGGTCGGCGGCATCATCGTCACCGGGCGTCGGTACAGCGACTCCTCGGTGCACAACCAGATCGTCAACAACCTGCTGCTCAACAGGATGATCCTGGTGGGCAGCGGATTCCCCGTCCTGCTGCGCAACACCACCGGCAGCCCGGGCCTGACCGACGCCGAGGGCGTCGACGCACTCGAGCGGATGGTGCACCGGATGCTCGACATGGTGCAGCTGCTCAAGCGGCACCAACCCATCGGCGGTGGTCCGGTCCTGCCGCGCCGGGACCGCAACGAACGTGTCCCGCGGCCCCGCCGCGCCGAACCCGTCCAGAGCAGAGGAGATATCGAGAATGTCCACTGAGCAGGTCGCCGCCCCGGTCGGCATCGACTTCCCGGCCACCGAGTGGGAACGGTGGGACAAGCCGGGCGCCGAGGGCCGGGTCAAGATGACGTACGTGGGCGGTCAGCGACTCCGCCTGCTGGAGCTGCCGCCCGGCTTCGACGAGCACCACTGGTGTCTGCGCGGGCACACCGGCTACGTCCTCCAGGGCGAGTTCACCATCCACTTCCGGGACCGGTCGGTGCCCTGCCGTCCCGGGATGGGGTTCGTCATCCCCGACGACGAGGAACACCGGTCCCAGGGCAGCGACGCCGAACCCACCGTCGTCTTCGTGGTCGACGAGGTTCCGCAGCCGTGAGCGACCAGCAACCAGTCGCGTCGCCGGCCGGGTCGGCGTCGGCCGGCGACGTCGACGGGCCGGCCCGGATCGCCGAGCTGCGGGTCGCCATCGACGGGCTCGACCGGCAGATCATCGCCCTGCTGGCCGAGCGCACCCGGGTGGTGCGGGAGCTGACCGTGCACAAGACGGACGAGGCGACCGTCCGCTCACCCGAGCGGGTGCGGCAGGTCCTCGACCGCATCCACGGCCTGGCGGTCGGGCAGGGCATGCCGCCCGAGGTGGCCGTCGGCACGTACCGGGCCCTCATCGAGGAGCTGACCCTGATGCAGCTCGACATGCTGGCGGCCCGCCGCGCCGCCGCGTCGGCGGACAGCAGATGAGCCACCGTTCACCCGTCGACCTGCGGCACGCTCTGGCCAGCCTCGACCCGCTCCCGGGCGAGCTGGTGCGGGTCGCCACCGAGCTGCCCGCCCGGTACGGCGTGTCCGCCCACTACGCCCGGTGGGCGGGCGCGCCGGCCGCCCCGCCCACCGGCGCCGGACCGGCCGTGCTCTTCGACCGGGTACGCCCCGACGACGGCCCCACCCGGGCGGTGCTGATGGGCCTCTACGGCACCCGCCGACGCGCCGCCGGCCTCCTCGGCTGCACGCCCGCGGAACTGCCCCACCGGCTGCTCGACGCGGTGGCCGCGCCCCGACCGGCGGTGCCCGCCGTCGACGCCTCCCGCTGGCCGCGCGAGATCCTGCCTCGGGACCTGACCGCGCTGCCGGTGCCGGTCCTCACCGACGAGGACGCCGGGCCCTACCTGACTCTCGGCGCGGTGCTCGCCACCGACCCGGACACCGGGGTCCGCAACCTGTCCGTGCACCGGATGTGCGTGCAGGGGCCCGACACGCTGACCATCTGGATGGTGCCGGGGCGCGACCTGGAACTCGCGTACCAGGCTGCCCTGCGCCGGGGTCGCGCGCTGCCGGTGGCGATCCACCTCGGCCTGAGCCCGGCGGTGCTGTTGTCGTCGTGCTGCCCGACCTCGCTGGTTCCGTCGGACCTCGACGAGCTGGCGGTGGCCGGCGCGCTCGCCGGCCACCCGGTGGAGCTGCTGCCCTGCGCCACGGTGGACGCCGAGTTCATCGCCCACGCCGAGTACGTCATCGAGGGCGAGCTGCTGGCCGACCACGCACCGGAGAGCGCGCACGGCACGGTCGCCACGCCGGAGTTCCTCGGCTACCAGGGCCGGGCGAACCCCTCGCTGCCGCTGATCCGGGTCACCGGCATCACCGCCCGGGAGAGCCCGATCCTGCAGGCGGTCTCCGGGCCCGGGCACGAGCAGTCGATCCTGCTCGGCTTCGGGATGGAGGCCGCCGTGCTGGACGTGCTGCGGCGGCGGGGGACACCGGCGCTCGCGGCGCACTGCCACACCGCCGGCGGTGGTCAGCTCATGGTCGTGCTCCAGTGGCCGGCCAAGCGTGGCCCCGAGGACGACCTCGCGGTGCGCGCCGCCGCCGAGGCGGTGCTGGAGCAGTTCCGGATGGCCAAGCTGGTGCTGTGCGTGGGCGAGGACGTCGACATCGAGTCCGACCAGGACCTGTGGTGGGCCATGGTCACCCGCTTCCAGGCCGACCAGGACCTGGTCGTGCTGCCCGACCGGGAGGGCTTCCCCCTGGACCCGAGCCAGCACACCGGCTACTCGCCGGCGCTCTCCGCCGACGGGCGCACGGCCAAGGCGGTGTTCGACTGCACCGTCCCGTACGCCCAGAGCGCCCGGTTCCGCCGGCCCCGCTTCACCGAGCCGTCACGTCCCGCACCGCGGCGGCCAGCAGCGCCACTCCCTCGGTGATCCGGGCGGTGGGCAGCGCCGCGTACCCGATCAGGAAGGTCGGTTCGGTCGGCGGCCGGGTGACGAAGTAGCCCGAGGCGGGGTAGACCCGTACGCCGCGCGCGGCGGCGGCGCGCACGATCTCGGCCTCGTCGACGTCGGGCGCGCCGCCCAGGGTCACCAGCACGTGCAGCCCGGCCGCCGTGCCGGAGATCCGCACCCCGGCGCCGAAGTGCTCGTACAACGACTCCAGCAGGCGGGCGCGTCGCTGCCGGTAGAGGCGGTCCATCCGGCCGATGTGCCGGGCGTACGCGCCGGAGGAGATGAACTCGGCCAGCGCCTCCTGGGTCACCGTCGGGGTCAGCCGGTCGGTGATCCACTTGACGCCCAGGAACGATCGGACGAGGTGCGGCGGCAACACCGCGTACCCGATGCGCAGCGACGGGAAGAGGGTCTTGCTGAAGCTGCCGACGTAGACCACGTCCGCGTCCTGCCGGTCGGCGGCCAGCGACGGGAGCCGCTCCTCGGCGAAGGTGAACTCGTTGTGGTAGTCGTCCTCCAGCACCGTCGCCGCGTGCTCGCGGGCCCAGCGCAGCAACGCCCGTCGTCGCCGGTCGGACATGATGAACCCGGTCGGGAACTGGTGCGACGGGGTGACGTAGACGAGGCGTACCCGGGCCGGGTCGAGGCCGTGCGCGCGGACCCGGCAGTCGATCTCGTCGACCCGTAGGCCCTCCTCGTCGACCGGCACCGGCACCACCGCGGCCCGCGAGTAGCCGAAGATCTGCCGCAGCACGGTGTGGCTCGGGTCCTCGATCACCACCACGTCGTCCGGGCCGACGAGCAGCCGGACCAGGATGTCCATGGCCTGGGTCGCGCCGCTGGTCACCACCGTGTCCTCACGCCGGGCGTCCAACGCCCGGCTGCGTCGCAGCAGGGCGGTGATCTGGGTACGCAACGACGGGGAACCCTCGGCCGGGCCGTAGCCCAACGCCACCGCGTCGGCCCGGCTGACCGCGTCGGCGAGCGACTGCCGCCACCGGGTCACCGGGAAGCTGGCCAGCGCCGGGGTGCCGTGCCGGAAGTCGTACGTGCCGTCCGGCCGGTGCATCGGCGCCGGCTCCCACGGTTTCCAGAGGGGACTGCCGGCGTCGGTGGGCAGTGGGGGCTCGGGCCGCAGATGTGCGCGGGCGGCGCGGGGGACGGCCGGTGGGGTGCCCGCCGGGGCGGCGCTGACCCGCGTGCCGGAGCCACGCCGGGACGTGAGTACCCCGTTGGCGCGCAGCAGTTCGTAGGCGCGGGTCACCACCGTCCGGGAGACCCCGAGCTGGTGCGCCAGCTCGCGGCTGGGCGGCACCGCGTCGCCGGGACGCAGCCGGCCGGCGCGGACGGACGAGCTGATCTGGTCGCAGAGTTGCTGCTGCAACGGCACCGCACTGGTGCGGTCCAGCGTGACGAGGAGCTGGTCCGAACTCACCTGGGCATGCTCCCCCGATCGACCGCCGCCGGTGAGTCTAGTCGCGCCGGTCGGGCCCGTCCTGCTCCCGCGCGGAGCAGGACGGGCGGTTCCTCAACTGCGGGTACGGCGCAGCGCGAGACCACCGAGGACCAGCGCGGCGGACCCCACCACCAGGGCCACGTACGCCCCGCCCCGACCGTTGCCGGTGCCGATCCCGCTGTCGGAGGTCGCCACCACCAGCGCCCCGAGGGCGACGCCGATCAGCCCGGCGGCCAGGGCCACGGTCGCGCCGAGCGGTCCGCTGCCGGTGCCGACGCGGCTGCTCGGGCGGGCCAGGGCCAACGCGCCGACGATCACCCCCGCCAGGCCCAGCAGGCCGCCCAGGCTGGCCCCGAGCCGCCCGGCGCTCATGGTGGTGACCGTGGCCGCCAACTGCTGGTCAGGGGCGGCGAACCCGTCAAGCAGGGCGGACGCGGCAGCGGTGAACACCGACATGTGCTTCTCCTTCTCGGACGTCGTGCTGTGTCGTTCGATCCTGTCGCCGCGTCGACCGTCGGTCGTCCGGCAGCCGGAGGCTCTTCGCCCTGCCGCGGCGGCCGCAGACGGCTGCCACGTACGACGCATCCACCGCACGACTACCGCGGACGCGGTAGTTCCCGGTCGTCCGCGCGCAGGAGTCGCCCGGGGCGCGTCGCGGGCTAGGGTGCGCGCATGAGCACAGCGCGTGCCGTTGCCCGGGACTGGGCCATCGCCGTCGGCGTGGCGGTGGTGCTGCTGGTCGCCGGGCGGTCCGCGGACTCCGCCACGATCGACGCCGACCTGCTGGGCTACCCGCTGCTGGTCGCCGGTGGTCTGGCGTTGGCGGCCCGTCGCCGCGCTCCCGTCGCCGTCCTGGCCGTCACCGGGCTGTGCGCCGTGGGCTACCAGGCGGCCGGTTTCGACGTGCCGGCCGTCGCCTTCCTGTTCGCCGTGTACGCCGGCGTACGGGCCGGTCACCGGGCCGTCACGATCGTCGCCGCCGTGCTGATGCTCGTCGCGTTGCCGCTCAGCGCGCTCGCCCCGCCGCAGGACCTGCCGCTGGGTGACGCGCTCGCTCGGGGCCGGGGCGCGCTGGAGTTGGCGTGGCTGATCGCCGCCGGTGCGGCGGGGGAGGCGTTGCGGCAGGCCGAGCGGCGGGCCGACGAGGCCGAGCGCACCCGCGAGGAGACCGCGCGCCGCCGCGCCGACGAGGAACGGCTGCACATCGCGCGGGAGCTGCACGACTCGCTGACCCACCAGATCTCGATCATCAAGGTGCAGGCCGAGGTAGCCGTTCACGTGGCCCAGCGGCGCGGCGAGACGGTGCCGGAGGCGCTGTTGGCGATCCGGGAGGCCGGTCGGGAGGCCAGCCGTGAACTGCGCGCGACCCTGGAGGCGCTGCGGGACGACAACCGGAACCCGCGGCACGGCCTCGACCACCTGCCGGAGCTGGTGCAGCGGGCCCGGATGGCCGGGCTGGACGCGACGTTGACGGTGCAGGGGCGGCGACAGACCGTGCCGGTTGCCGTGGACCGGACCGCCTACCGGATCGTCCAGGAGTCCCTCACCAACGTGGCCCGGCACGCCGCCGCGGCCACCGCGTCGGTCCACGTCGACTACCGTCCGGACGCCCTCGCCATCCGCGTCGACGACGACGGCGCCGCCACGCCGACCACCGCCCCGACGCCCGGAGTCGGGCTGCTCGGCATGCGGGAGCGGGTCACCGCCCTGGGTGGACGCCTGCACGCCGCGCCCCGCGACGAGGGCGGCTTCACCGTCCACGCCGAACTCCCGGTCGGACCGGCCGCGTGATCCGCGTCCTGCTTGTCGACGACCAGGCGCTGCTGCGCAGCGGCTTCCGCGCGCTCCTGGACATCGAGGACGACATCGAGGTGGTGGCCGAGGCCGCCGACGGGCGGGAGGGAGTCGCCCTCGCCCGGCGTCACCTGCCCGACATCGCCCTGATCGACATCCAGATGCCGGTGCTGGACGGCATCGAGGCGACCCGCCTCATCGCCGCCGATCCGGCCCTGGCCGGAGTACACGTCGTCATCCTGACCAACTACGGCCTGGACGAACACGTCTTCCACGCGCTGCGCGCTGGCGCCGCCGGGTTCCTCGTCAAGGACATCGAGCCGGAGGACTTCCTGCACGCCGTACGCGTCGCCGCGCGGGGTGACGCGTTGCTCGCGCCGTCGATCACCCGCCGGCTCATCGACCGGTACGTCGTCGAGCCGCGTCACCTGCGCGCCCCGGCCGGCCTCGCGGAGTTGACCAGCCGCGAACGCGAGGCCGTGGTGCTGGTCGCCCAGGGCCTGTCGAACGACGACGTCGCGGCCCGCATGGTGATCAGTCCGTTGACCGCCAAGACCCACGTCAACCGGGCCATGACCAAGCTGCACGTCCGTGACCGCGCCCAGCTCGTGGTCGTCGCGTACGAGTCCGGGCTGGTCGCCCCGCGTCAGCACTGAAGGCGGCGGGCGCCGGACCAGGGACGGGGTACCGGCTTGCCGCGCGGCGCCCGGGTCGGCCCGTGCCATGATTGCGGCCATGGGCAAGCAGCAGCACGTCGGCGGGACCGACCGGCACAGCGGGTCGGGGACCACGGCCGACCGTCCGACCGACGGTGGGGCGGACGCGCGGCTCGCGCTCGCACAGGACCCCGCGACACCACAGATGACCCTCATCGAGCTGGCGTCGGATTCGTCGGTCCCGGTGCGCAAGGCGGTCGCGGCGCGGCCGGACGCGCCCGCGCAGGCGCTGCGGACGTTGACCCGCGACCACGATCGTCAGGTCCGGGAGACGGTGGCACGCAATCCCGCCACGTCGGTCGGCAACCTCCTGCGGCTGGTCAAGGACGCGGACCGGTGGGTCCGTTGGGCTGTTGCCGGCAACCCGGCCTGTGACGAGTCGGTCCGCCGGGCGATGGTCGCCGCGCCCGACAAGGAGCTTCGGGGCCTGCTCGCCGAGACCAGCGAGTTGGAGCCCGACCTCGCCGCCCGGCTGGTCGAGGACGCCTCACCCGAGGTACGCGAGCGGCTCGCCACGCACACCCAGGACCCCGACGTCATCGTCGACCTGCTCGCCGACCGTACCGTCCGCGTCCGCAAGGGGCTCGCCCGCAACCCGCGGACCACGGCGGCGCAGCGCAGCGCCCTGGCCAGGGACTCTGCGGTCGACGTACGGGCCGCGCTCGTCCGCGCGCTGGAGCTGGACGAGGCGGATCTGGCGACGTTGGTCGACGACCGCTCGGTGCAGGTCCGGCTGGCGCTGGCCACGTCCGAGATCATCCCTGCGCACGTCCGGCAGACGCTCGAAGATGACCCCGACGAGATGGTGGCCGCCGCGGCTCGGGACTTCCGCCCCGGAGCCGTCAGCTCCCCGGTGGTGCGGGCTCCCCGCATCGGTTCCCGACGCTCCGGCACCGGTCCGGGTCGGTCAGGTCGCGCCGCGCGCTGAACCCGCCTGCGCCGCGCGGCGCGCATCCGGTCGGGCTACCGGCGGGACGCGCCCACGCGCGGCGGCGCGGACGCGCTGGCGCGGGAATCCGTCCCGGTCGGTGACGCCGCCTGCACCGGGAGGTCCCGGCCGGCGAGTCGGCGGAGATGGTCGCGGATCTGGCGTTTGTCCGCGGCCGAGACGGTGTCGTCGAGCAGCCGCCGGCGGATGCTGCCCATGTCCGCCTCGACCTGCGCCAGCACCCGTGGCGTGACGGCCGCGTTCGGCATCGCGAGCGGCCGGATCGCGGCGGCGATGGAGAGGTCGAGGGTGGCGCAGAGGCTCCGGACCTTCGCCAGTTCCGGGTAGCGCTGCCAGTCACCGGCGAGCCAGCGGAACAGCGTCGAGCGGCTCACCCCGGTGTGGTGGGCGATGTCGCCGACGGTCCAGCCGTGCTCCTCGCGGGCGTCGTCGACGGCCTTGCGGACGAACTGCGCGAAAGCCATCTGAGGCGTCGTGGGGTAGGTGTCCATTCGCAGGTCTGCCCTCCATTCGGGGTCGGATCTGCTCACCCTCGGGGTGACGGCGGTATCACTGATCGTCCATCAGCTTCTGCGGTGGCGCAGCGGTGTCCGGCGCGGTGGCCTACTCGTTCGGGGTGGCTCGGATACTCAAATGCCGATCGCCGTGGCCGGGAGGCCCGGGTCGGGAGCCGGCCCGGCGTCCGGTTCGTGATCGGCTGTCGGGTTCACGGACTGTGATGGTCGCCGCAGCGCGGCGACTACGCCGCGTGACCTGAGTTACTGTTCCTCGGGTCAGGTACCGTCCCCTGTCACACCGTCTTCGTACCAAGCTGGCTGCCCGTCACCGGGGGAGCCGAACCGGAGGGACACACTCGTGAGAGTCCGAAGCGCAGTCCGTCAGGCCGGCCTCGTCGTGGCGATCGCCGCTCTGGCGGTGACCGCCGGGTGTGCCAAGAAGGACGACAGTGAGGTCCAGGCCAGTGGGGTGAAGCTGGTCGAGGGCGGCAAGCTGACCGTCTGCACCCACCTGCCGTACCCGCCGTTCCAGTCCAAGGACGCCAGCGGCAAGGTCACCGGGTTCGACGTCGACGTGATGGACCTGGTGGCCAAGGAGCTGGGCGTCGAGCAGACGATCATCGACACGCCGTTCGAGGGGATCAAGTCCGGTCAGGACCTGAACACCGGCAAGTGCGACGCGGCCGCCGCCGGCATGACCATCACCGCCGAGCGGCAGAAGGTGATGGACTTCTCGGATCCGTACTTCGACGCGACGCAGGCGCTGCTGGTCAAGACCGGCAAGCCGTACAAGTCGCTCGACGACCTGCGGGGCAAGAAGCTCGGCGTGCAGGCGGCCACCACCGGTCGTGACTACGCCCGCAAGTTCGAGAAGGAGAAGGGCCTGCAGCTGGTCGAGTTCGAGGATCTCGCCGCCCTGCAGCAGGCCGTCGCGAACGGTCAGGTCGAGGCCGCCGTCAACGACCTGCCGGTGTGGACCGAGTACCTGCGCAAGAACCCGGGTGGGTTCGCGGTGACCGCCGAGTTCGACACCGGCGAGCAGTACGGGTTCTCGGTAAAGAAGGACGGCAACCCGGAACTGCTCAAGAAGATCAACGAGACGCTGGCCAAGGCCAAGCAGGACGGCTCGTACGACACGATCTATGAGAAGTGGATCGGCAAGCGGCCGAACGCCTGATCGACGTTCCAGAGGGTAGGGCGCGCGGATTGTGCGCCCTACCCGTCGGCACCATCCGGGAAGGCAACGAGCCAACGTGAAGCTGCGCCGCCGCCAGCGGGAACGACTGTCCCTCGGTATCCAGTACCTGGTCTTCGTCGCGATCATCGCCGCGGTGCTCCTCGCCGCGGACTGGGGCCGACTGGCCGACGCGTTCTTCCGCGTCGACATCATCGAGTCGATGTTCCCGACGATCATCACCGTGGCGCTGCGCAACACGATCCTCTACACGCTCGGCGCGTTCGCCTTCGGTCTCGTGTTCGGGACCGTCCTCGCGCTCATGCGGCTGTCCCGGGTCGCGCCGTACCGCTGGCTGGCGACCGCGTACATCGAGCTGTTCCGGGGTCTGCCGGCGCTGCTGGTGCTCTTCCTCGTCGGGTACGGCATCCCGATCGCCTTCCCGGAGCGGGAGATCCCCGGCGGCGTGTTCGGCTCGATCGCGATCGGTCTCGGGTTGACCGCCGCGGCGTACATGGCCGAGACCATCCGCGCCGGCATCCAGGCCGTGCCGAAGGGGCAGATGGAGGCCGCGCGCACCCTCGGCATGTCGCACTTCACCGCCATGCGCACGATCGTCATCCCGCAGGCGTTCCGGATCGTCATCCCGCCGCTGACGAACGAGCTCATCCTGCTCACCAAGGACTCGTCGCTGGCGTACGTGCTGGGCGTGACGGCACAGACCATCGAGGTCACCAAGTTCGGCCGGGACATGCTCAACGACCGGGTGAACGCCACCCCGCTGCTGGTGGCCGGCCTCGCCTACCTGGTCATCACCCTGCCGCTGTCCCAGGTGGTACGCCGCCTCGAACTCCGCTACGCCAAGGCCCGGTGACCCGCATGACGACCAGCCCGTCCCGTCCCGCCGTCCAGATCCGCGACCTGCACAAGTCCTTCGGCTCGATCGAGGTGCTCAAGGGCATCGACTTCGAGGTCGGCCAGGGCGAGGTCGTCTGCGTGATCGGGCCGTCCGGGTCCGGCAAGTCGACCCTGCTGCGCTGTGTCGACCTGCTGGAGGAACCCACCGCCGGCACGATCTGGGTGAACGGCGTGGAGATGACCGACCCGGACGTCGAGATCGACGCGGTCCGCCGGGGCATCGGCATGGTGTTCCAGTCGTTCAACCTGTTCCCGCACCTGACCGTGCTCAACAACCTCACCGTCGCGCAGCGCAAGGTGCTGCGGCGCTCCCGCGCCGAGGCCGAGCGGATCGCCCGGGCCAACCTGGAGCGGGTCGGCCTCACCGACAAGGCCGACGCGTTCCCCGCACAGCTCTCCGGCGGGCAGCAGCAGCGGGTGGCGATCGCCCGGTCGTTGTCGATGGACCCGAAGCTGATGCTCTTCGACGAGCCGACCTCGGCGCTCGACCCGGAGCTGGTCGGTGACGTGCTCACCGTCATGCGCGGGCTGGCCGAGGACGGCATGACGATGATGGTGGTCACCCACGAGATGGCGTTCGCCCGGGACGTCGCCGACCGGGTGGTCTTCATGGACGGTGGCGTGGTCGTCGAGCAGGGGCCGCCGCACGAGGTGCTGGGCGCGCCGAAGCACGAGCGGACCCGTGCGTTCCTCTCCCGCGTCCTCGACCCGACCCACGCGCGGCTCGGTCAGCCCGAGCAGTCGCCCGCGCCGCCGGAAACCCCCAGCCTGCCGGCCGACGACCGGCACGGTCTCTGACACCACCAGCTCCGGCCGATCGACGGCCGTCGTGATGTCGCGGTAATCTTCCTGCAATCAGACCCTGTACTTTCGTCGATGGATTACATAAGTTGGGTCCATCCATCGAAAGTTCTGAGTCTTCCGAGCAAAGTCCGCGACGAGCCTCACCTCGGTCGTGCTGCCGCCCCGTGCTCGGCGGTCGCTGCACCCTGCTCTCGTCGCGTCTTCGCCCGGTCGGGAACGGAGACCCATGGACGATCACGCCGTTGGCTCCCACCGCCACCTGTCCCGTCGATCACTGATCGCCACCGGTGCGCTCGCCGCCGGAGCGTTGGGCGCGTCCGCCCCCACGCTCGGGGGCGCGTTCGGCGGCAGCCCAGCGCAGGCCGCCGCCGGAGTGATCAGGAAGGTCACCATCTACGCCGAGCAGTTGCCCGGCGGACTGTACGGCTACGGCCTCGCGCCCGGCCAGGCCACCGTGCCCGGGCCGGTGCTGGAGATCTACGAGGGTGACACCCTGGAGATCACCCTGGTCAACACCACCGACCAGCGGTTGTCCATCCACCCGCACGGGGTGGACTACAGCACCGACTCGGACGGCAGCCCCTTCAACGACTCCTTCAACAACCCGGGCGAGACCCGGACGTACGTGTGGCGCTCGCACGAGATGGTCGCCGCGTCGGGCCGCCGCTACATGCCCGGCAGTGCCGGCTACTGGCACTACCACGACCACGCCATGGGCACCGACCACGGCACCGCCGGCGTCGCGAAGGGACTGTACGGCGCGCTGATCGTCCGTCGTCGGGGCGACATCCTGCCGGAGAAGCAGTTCACGGTCGTGTTCCACGACATGACGATCAACAACAAGATGGCGCCGAACACGCCCATGTTCGAGGCGAACCTGGGGCAGCGGGTGGAGTGGCTCGCCATCGGGCACGGCAACCTGTTCCACACCTTCCACCTGCACGCCCACCGCTGGGCGGACAACCGCACCGGAATGCTCGAGGGGCCGGCCGACCCGAGCCTGGTCATCGACAACAAGGACCTCAACCCGGGCAGCTCGTTCGGGTTCCAGGTGCTGGCCGGGGAGGGCGTCGGGCCCGGCGCGTGGATGTACCACTGCCACGTGCAGAACCACTCCGACGGCGGCATGGCCGGGATCTTCCTGGTGCGCAACGCCGACGGCGGCATGCCCCCCGGCGCCGAGGAGGCGATCCACCGGTTCCAGGGCCACACCCACACGCACGGAAGCTGACCGAAAGGTGGGGACGGGGATGAGAAGAGACGTACGACGAGCCCTCGCGGCGATGGCGGCCTTCGCCACGCTGATTCCGGCGACGGCATCGGCGGCGGCCGCCGCGCCGCGAGCGGTGACCGCCGCACCGGCGCAGACCCAGCAGAGCGGCACCGCGGTGCTGGTGTTCCACGGCCCGGTGGCCGAGCAGCAGGACCCGGTGGCGCGCGCGGTGGACACCATCCGACAACTTGCGGCCAGTCATGACATCGATGTCATGGCCACCACCGACCCGGCTGTGTTCACTCCGACGAAACTGTCCGCGTACCGGAGCGTGGTGTTCCTCTCCGCGACGGGCGCCGCGCTCAACCGCGACCAGGAGTCGGCGCTCCAGGCCTACATGAAGGCCGGCGGCGGCTTCGTCGGTATCGCCGACGCCGCCCGCGCGCAGGTCGACTCGACCTGGTTCACCGGCCTGATCGGCGCCCGCCCGGCGGGCGCGATCCCGGTGGCCGAACCGGTGGCCCGGGTGACCGCCAGCGGCGAGAACCCGCCCAGCGAGACCAAGGAGAAGCTGACCGACGGCGACGCCAACACCAAGTGGCTGGTCCGCACCCCCACGGCCTGGGTGAGCTACGAGCTGGCCGCGCCGAAGCGGATCACCGGGTACGCGTTGACCTCGGCCAACGACTTCGTCGGGCGGGACCCGAAGGACTGGACCCTGCAGGGCTCCACGGACGGCCAGAACTGGTCCGACCTGGACACCCGCACCAACCAGACCTTTGCCGAGCGGTTCCAGACCCGGCGGTTTGACATCGCCACGCCGCAGGAGTTCAGCCGCTACCGGCTGAACATCACCGCCAACAGCGGGGAGCCGCTGATCCAGCTCGCCGACCTGCGCCTGTTCACCGGGACGGCCACCGCACCGCCGCCGACCCCGGTGAACCGGGCGGTGGTCGACATCACGGACCGCAAACACCCGGCCACCGCCTCGCTGCCGCTGACCCTCACCCGGTCGGACCGCTGGGACAACTGGGAGACGAACCCGATCGGCACGGTGCACACCCTCGCGCAGGTCGAGGAACGGCACTACGACCCGGGCCCGGGCGCCAACGGCCCGTTCCACCCGGTGTCCTGGTGCCGGGACTACGGCGGCGGCCGGTCGTTCTACACCGGCATGGGCCACACCGAGGGCAGCTACGGCGAGGAGGCGTTCCGTGCCCACCTGGCCGGGGCGCTGAACTGGACCACCGGCCGGGTACGCGGTGACTGCCAGGCGACGATCGCCGCGAACTACAAGATCGAGCGGCTGACCGCCGCGAACCAAACCGGGCAGCTCGACCAGATCGGCGAGCCGCACGGTCTGACCATCGCCCCCGACGGCACCGTCTTCTACGTCGGCAAGGCGGCCTGCCCGAGCGGCCCGATCGCCGACTGGAACGACCCGAACGTCGGCCTGGGCTGCGGCACCATCCACTCCTTCGACCCGCGCAGCAAGCAGGTCAAACTGCTCACCACCCTGCGGGTGATGGGTAACCGGGGCAGCGGCTCGGAGTTGGTGAAGAACGAGGAGGGCCTGCTCGGCATCGTGCCGGACCCGAAGTTCGCCGACAACGGCTGGCTCTACGTCTACTGGATGCCGCACGAGTCGATCGACCGGGTGAAGCGGGTCGGGCAGCGGACCATCTCCCGCTTCACCTACGACCTGGCGACCCAGACCATCGACCAGGGCACCCGCAAGGACCTGTTGCAGTTCCCGGTGCAGATCCACAGCTGCTGCCACGCCGGTGGCGGCATGGCCTTCGACGCCAAGGGCAACCTCTACGTCGGCTCCGGCGACAACAACTCCTCGGAGGGGTCGCAGGGCTACTCCGGCAACAACTGGACCGAGGAGTACCAGGGCATCTCGTTCCAGGACGCCCGCCGTACGTCGGGTAACACCAACGACCTCGCCGGCAAGATCATCCGGATCCACCCGGAGCCGGACGGCACGTACACCATCCCCGAGGGCAACCTCTTCCCGCCGGGCACCGAGAAGACTCGGCCGGAGATCTACGTGATGGGCGTACGCAACATCGCCCGCCTCCAGATCGACCCGGTGCACCAGTGGCTGACCGCCGGCTGGGTCGGTCCGGACGCCTCGTCGCCCAGCCCCACCCTCGGCCCGGCCAAGTACGAGACGGCCACCATCATCACCTCGGCCGGCAACCAGGGCTGGCCGTACTGCATGGGCAACCGGCAGCCGTACCGGGACCGCAGCAACACCGACGCCAGCGTGCTGACCGGCTGGTACGACTGCGACAACCTGAAGAACACCTCGCCGCGCAACACCGGCCTGGTGGACATCCCCGCCGCCCGGGACAACATGATCTGGTACTCGCCGGACGGCGGCGGCCCGGTCTTCCCGAAGCGGACCGACGGCAGCGGCCTGCCCACCTACGTCGCGGCCGACGCCACCTACACGCAGCCGTACCTGCGCGGCGGCGGGCAGGCCATCATGTCCGGCCCCACCTACCACCGCAGCCTCGTCGACACGAACAGCGGCGTCGCGTGGCCGGAGCACTGGGACGGCAAGTGGCTCATCGGCGACCAGTCGAACCCGGTCAACCGGGTCGCGGTCACCGTCGACCCCGCCGGCGTGCCGCAGGCCGCCCCGCCGGTGTACGCCGAGTCGCTGCGGGCCATCATCCCCAGCGGCAACGGTGACAACCGCTTGCAGAGCTGGATGGACGCCAAGTTCGGCCCGGACGGCGCCCTCTACCTGCTCGACTACGGAGGCGGCTTCTTCAGCCTCAACCCCAACCAGAAGCTGATCCGGGTCACCTACACCGGCGGCGCGCCCACCCCGGCACCGGCGGCGACCTCGGTGGCCGTGCAGAACAAGCCGCTGACGATCGCCTTCACCGGCTCGAAGTCCGGCGGGGTGAGCCACCGGTGGGAGTTCGGCGACGGTGCCACGTCGACCGAGGCGGACCCCCGACACACGTACGCCAAGGTGGGCACCTACACCGCGAAGCTCACCGTCACGTACGCCGACGGCGAGACGGCCACCGTACGGACCACCGTCACGGTCGGGTGCGCGGTGCCGGACGCCCGGGCCACCGTGTGGCTCGGCGACACCGACACCGGCGTGGCCAGTCGGACGGTCGGGCAGGGCTGCACGATCAACGACCTGATCGACGACGAGAGCACCTGGCCCGACCACAACGCCTTCGTCCGGCACGTCACCACGGTGACCCGCGCGTTGCAGGACGACGGTCTGCTCAACGCCCGCGAGGCGGGCACGCTCACCCGCCTGGCCGCCGCGTCCGACATCGGCCGGGACGGACGCACCGGGTATGAGCCGCTCTACGACGGCACCGCCGAGTCGCTGCGCGGTTGGGAGCAGGCGCCGACCGGGTCGTTCAGCATCCAGCCGGACGGGGCACTGCGCTCCAGCGGTGGTCTCGGCATGCTCTGGCACACCAAGGAGCTGGGTGACTTCTCGCTGAAGGTGCAGTTCAAGGACATCGCGCCGGGCACCAACCGGGCCAACACCGGGGTCTTCATCCGCTTCCCGGACCTGCGGGTCCCGCTGGAGCAGCGGCCGCCGGGCAGCTGCGGCACCATCGGGTCGGCCCGGACCTCGACCGCCTGGATGGCGATCTACTGCGGACACGAGATCCAGATCTACGACGGTGAGAGCGGCGAGCCGCAGAAGACCGGCTCGGTCTACAACTTCGACCCGGTGCCGCTCGCCCAGGCCGGCGTCACCCCGAAGAACGTCTGGAACGACTACGAGATCCGGGTGGTCGGGCAGCACTACACGATGATCCGTAACGGCGTGGTGATCAACGAGTTCGACAACACGCCGGGCAAGCAGTCCTCCCGGGCCGGCGATCCGCCGACCGACCTGCGGCAGTTCCTGCGCGGCTTCATCGGCCTGCAGAACCACGGTGACAACGACCTGACCGAGTTCCGCAACATCCGCGTGCGCGAACTCTAGGAGAGACGATGATCCGACGACTCACGGCCGCGTTGGCGGCGGTCCTGCTCACGGTCGCACCGTTGGCCGCGCCGCCCGCCTCCGCCGCCCCCCGTGCCGCCGCGGACCAGGTGCTGACCTGGACCGCCGACGACAACACCACCCGCTACAAGTCCGTGCCCACCACCGCGGTGGCCGGCACGACGACGATCGTCTGGGAGAACAGCGCGGCCACCGGCAACACCACCGGGATGCCGCACACGCTGACCTTCGACACGTCCACCGAGGGCTACAACCACGACGTCACCATCAACATCCTGGCCAGTCCGTTCGACGCCAACAACGGCCGCCACGAGGCGACCGTCACGCTGACCCCGGGCCGGTACCGCTACTTCTGCGCCATTCCCGGCCACAGCCAGATGGTCGGCGAGCTGGTGGTCACCGACGGCGGGGGAGGCGGCGACACCACAGCGCCGACCGTCACCGCCGCCGTGTCGGGTGACCGCGACGGCGACGGCAACTACGTCGGCGCGGCGACGGTGACCGTCACGGCCACCGACGCGGACTCCGGCGTCGACACCGTCGAGTACCAGGTCGACGACACCAGCTTCCAGCCGTACACCCAGCCGGTGCGGGTCACCGCGGTCGGCGACCACTCGGTGCAGTTCCATGCCACCGACCAGGCCGGCAACACCAGCGCCGTCGGCTCGGTGTCGTTCCGGGTCGTCGAGCCGACCGAGGAGGACACCACCGCGCCGGTGGTCACGGCCGCGCTGGCCGGCGACCGCGACGGCGACGGCAACTACGTGGGTACGGTCACCGCCACGCTGACCGCCACCGACGCCGGGTCGGGCGTCGCCACCATCGAGTACGCCCTCGACGGGGCCGCGTTCACCTCGTACACGAGCCCGGTCGTGGTGACCGCCACCGGGATGCACATGCTGCACTACCGGGCCACCGACGTCGCCGGCAACACCTCGGCCGAGCAGATGGCCCACTTCACCGTCGTCGCGCCGCCGGCCGAGGACACCACCCCACCCACCGTGACGGCCACGGTGGCCGGCGACCGCAACGATGACGGCGCGTACGTCGGCGCGGCGACCGTCACCGTGACGGCCACCGACGCCGACTCGGGCGTGGCGCGGACCGAGTACGCCCTCGACACCGGCGCGTGGACCGCGTACACCACCCCGGTCGTCGTCCGTACCGTCGGGGCGCACACCCTGCGCTACCGGGCGACGGACACCGCCGGTAACACCGCCGCCGAGCAGTCGGTGACGTTCACCGTCGTGGCCGACGGCAACGACGCCTGCCCCGCCTCCGACACGCGGGACACGGTGATCGTCGGCGGCGTCGACACCGGCGTGGCCAACGTCGACACCGGGAACGGCTGCACCATCAACGATCTGATCGACGAGGACGCCGACTATCCCGGTCACGCCGACTTCGTCCGGCACGTCGAGGCGGTCACCACCGCGCTGGTGACCGCCGGCACGCTCACCAAGCGCCAGCAGGGCGCCATCGTCCGGGCCGCGGCCCGATCGGACGTCGGCGCATGAGCCCCCGCATCCCATCGAGAGGGAGAACCACGATGCCCGGACGTACCGCCGCCAAGCTGGCCACTGTGAGCGCCGTCATCGCCGCCTCGGTGCTGGCCGTGGCACCGACCGCCCACGCCGACCTGGTCACCCACTGCATCGGCACCGGCGGTGCGGTGACCGTGCCCAACGACCTGCTCGTCCCGGCCGGTGAGTCCTGCGCGCTGACCGGCACCACGATCACCGGCAACGTCACCGTCGCCGCCGGCGCCAACCTGGTGGTCACCGGCGGCCGGGTCAGCGGCGAGGTACGGGTCGCCGCCGACGGCTACCTCGACGCCACCGAGACGACCGTCGACGGCCAGGTCGTGCTGGCCGCCGGAGGCTACGGCGTCTATCTGTCCGACGCCTCGACGGGCGCGTTGACCGTCCGGCCGAAGGGCTCGGCGACCATCGACAGCTTCCTGTTCGCCGAGGCGTCCACGATCAGCGGGAACGTCACCGTCGGCGCCGGTGAGGTACGGCTCGACGGCGGCACCCAGGTGACGCGCAACGTCAGCAGCACCGGCACCTACTACACGGACGTGCACGACTCGTTCGTCGACGGCACCCTGTCGGTGCTCAACAGCGCCACCGGCAGTGTCGTGTGCGGCAGCGCCGTCCGGGGCCGGGCCACCTTCGCCGGAAACCTCGGCGGCGTCCAGCTCGGTCCGAACGGCGCCCTGGACAGTTGCGCCTCCGGCGGCTACTGGGGCGCGGACGTCAGCGTCACCAACACCACCGGTGGCGTCACCGTCGACGACAACATCATCAACGGCCAGTTGACCGTGACGGGCAACGACCCGGCCGCGCAGGTGGCGGCGAACAACCGCATCCGAGGCGGCGTGACGGGCGACCAGGCCGCGCCGAGCGCCAACCGGGCGGCCCGGATGACCGCCCCGGACCGCGAGGAGGCGGGCGACGAGCGGGCCGAGGTCCGTCGTACCTCGGCGGTGCAGGACGCCACCGAGGCGGGCGCCGCCAAGCTCTGACGTACAGCTCACGAAGGCGGCCGGTCACCTTTCGGGGTGACCGGCCGACCCCGTAGACACGTGTGGAATGTGGTGCCGGAGCGCCCAGAAGTTGCCGGCGAGGGGGTTATGAGGGACTTGGCCGCTCGGTAGCGTTGATGCAACGTCGGCCCTGGATACGGCTGGTGTTGTCGCGCTACGAGGAGGTTCGGGATGGATTCCCTGCCGGAACTGACCTTCGGGCAGCGGCTGAAGGCCTACCGCGAGCGGTCCGGCAAGACCCGCGCGGTGCTTGGCGGGCTGGTCGGCCGAAGTGCTGAGTGGGTCAAGGCGGTGGAGACCGATCGGATCCTGCCGCCGCGCATTCACATGCTGGACCGGATCGCGCGTGCTCTGAAGGTCGAGGTGTCCGTCCTTGCCGGCGAGTTGGGGGCGTGGTCTGCTGCTGTCAATGGGCCGGAGCACCCGGCGCTGGCGTCGGTGCGGGACGCGGTGAACCGCTTCGCAACTTTTGACGAGACATCGCCAGAGTCGTTGACGAGACTGAGGGATCGGCTCGCGATGGCATGGCGTGCGCGTCATCAGGCGTCGGATCACCGTACGGTGCTGGGCGGATTGTTGCCGGGGTTGCTGCGCGACGTGCAGCGCGCAGCGTTGGCGTACGAGGGTGACGAGCGTCGGCAGGCTCAGGCACTGTTGGCGGAGACGTTCGGGCTGGCGCAGATGTTCCTCGCCTATCAGCCGGCCGCGGAGCTGTTGTGGCGGGTCGCGGACCGGGCGATGGTGGCGGCGCAGGAGTCCGGCGATCCGGAGGCGGTGGCGTGCGCGGGGTGGTTCCTGTGCCAGGTGCATCGGGACGCCGGTGATTGGGACACCGCGATGGCGGTGACAGTGAACCTCCTGTCGGCGCTGGAGTCCCGTGCCGCCGATGGGAACACGAACCTGATGGCGCTCTGGGGTGCGTTGAACTTCGAGGCTGCCTACACCGCCGCCCGCGCTGGTGAGGAAGGTAGGGCCTGGCGGTACTGGGATCGTGCGGATCGGGTGGCGCAGCGCCTGCCAACAGGTTTCTATCAGCCGCAGACATCGTTCTCGAAGGTCATCATGGGCGCTCATGCGGTGACCGTGGCGGTGGAGTTGCAGAAGTCCGGTGAGGCGGTGCGACAGGCGCGCCGTCATGATTCCGCGCCGATTCCGTCGAGGCCGCGCCGGGCACGCCATCTCATCGAGGTCGCGCGGGCGCACCACGGCAAGAACGACAAGGAAGCGACCGTGTCGACCCTCCGGCAGGCGTACGAGTCGGCACCGGAGACCATCCGCTTCAACGGGTACGCCCGCCAGATCACCGTGGACCTGCTCGACGGCCCACGTTCGACTCGTGACGACGTCCGTGACCTCGCAGTCAAGGTCGGGCTTCTCTCGTGATCCAGGGGTAGGAACTTTACCCATTCCGTTCCGCGACCCACCGTAGCTTCTTGCTCACGGGATGCGGTGGGCGGTGCGGGTATCGCCTGGTCGCCGTGTCCCTCAGCTTCGAGGGCAGAAAGCCGTCCTCGTGCTCGAACGAGGGGAGAAGTCGGTGCGGCGCGTCTCTTATGAGGAGTACCTTTCGGCCACCGCGCTGACGTTCGCCCGCAGGCATCGGCCGGTCTGGTCGTGGCGGCTCTGGCGACATGTCTGCCGCTGCGGAGCGGACCTGCCATGCCGTGCCCGGCACCGGATCCCGATCAGTCGTGGCCACTGGCCACAGGAGGGCGAGCAGTGAGCAGCGGGCGGCAAGAGGCGATCATCGCGGTTCACATCCGGGGCTTGGCCGACAGGTGTGACGGCTTCCGGACGTCGTGGACGTGGCTCACGTCGTACCCCTGCTGGCAGGGCGGATGGGCGACCAGGCGGCAGACGCCGACGATCATCGCTGGCCTCCTGGCGGGTGCGCGGTGACCGCCCACGGCCCGGTCATGCCGATCTGGAGCTGCGATGGGTGCGGCCTGCCCTGGCCCTGCATGACCCGGAAGCGCGAGTTGCGCGCGGAGTACGCGGATGATCCTGTGTCGTTGGCCCTCTACCTCGGGTCCTACCTGGTGCAGGCGACAGTGGACCTGCGCTGGACGCCGGCCGGTGCGCTGCACCGCCGATTCCTCGGTTGGACCAGGGATGTCCGCGCTTGCGCGCCGCTGCTGGCGTCGGAAGAATTCCCGGCCATGTCGGAAGATCATCAGCCGGAGCGCGGCGAGGACGAGACGGACATCGAGGAGCACGTCGCCAGCTGCCCCATCGGCGGGGAGTTGGTCGGTCAGCTCATTGGGTTGGCCGACCTGCCCTGGCACGATCCGGCCGTCACCAGCCGGGCGATGCGGAGCCTCGGCTGGTCCACCGACGGGGTGCCGACCGACGAGGCGCGTTTCGTCACGCCGGCCGGTCACGCCGTCTACACCGACTACGGCCTCTACCTGCCCTTCGTCCACTACTACGTGGTGGGCGGAGAGTTGTGGCCGGATGACTTCTGGGGTTCGCAGCCCGGCTGGTCGAGCGAGCGGGGCGCCGGACGCGTGGAGTTCGAGGCGTACCTGGATGCGGCGATCGACCGGTTTTCCGAACGGCTCGGGCCGCCGGAGTGTGACGTCCGGACCGAGGGCAGGTACCTCGCCATCGGTCACTACTCCTGGCGGTACGCCGCCTGGCGACGCGGCGGCACCATCATCGTGCTCGGTCCCGCCCTGGACGGTTACTCCTACGGTCAGGACGAGGAGGCCGTCGTCTACATCGGCGAGTTCGCCCCGGACCGTCCGTTCCCGGCGGCAGCCGACTTCCTGGGCCTGCTGCGCAAGTAGGTGATTACGTGAGGTCTCCGGCGTCGGGTTCGGCCCGGTCGCCCGAACCCGACCACTGGAGACCGCGCGGGTCAGGTCAGCTCAGAAGTTGCCAGCGGAGTTGCACTTCACGCCCTGGTCGAGGCAGTTGCGGACCCGTGCGGCCAGCGCCTCGTCCTTCCAGGCGTTGAAGAAGTCGGCGTGCATCGAGAACGAGGTGCCGGACGCGAGGGTGATGCCGTTCGTGTTCGCGCTCAACGGGTACGAGATCACGAAGGACACCGACGGGACGGGCACCGGGTGGCTCTTCGGGCAGGCTCCCGTGTGGTCGCCGTTGGCCATGTGCGCCTTGTGGTCGGGGCTGTCCAGGTGCTTGCCGTCCCAGCAGTCCGGGAAGGTGATCTGCCGGACGACGTGCGCGGTCTTGGCGCAGACCGGGAAGGTCTTGTCGGCGCTGCGGCCGATCTCGCCACCGATGCCGGCGCACCAGAAGTGGTTGCCCTGCTTGTCCGGGGTGTCCACCTGGTTCTTGGCGTTGCCGGTGATCATCCGCAGGCCGAACGGGAAGGGCTGGGTCCTGCTCGGGTCCTTCAGCCGGGAGCCGTAGTAGACGGTCACCTCCGTGGGGTCGACGACCTTGCCGTTCTGGTACATCGTCGGCACCCAGTAGGCGGACTGGTCGTCGGGCGAGTTGCAGGTGGTCGCCTTCGACGCCCGCAGCGACTCGGCGGTCGAGGTGGCGTCGGTCGACCTGTTGCCCCAGAAGGTGTGGTTGTGCGAGGCGCCCTTGAGGTTGGGCAGGACGATCGGGTCGTCGCTGTTGTGGTGGCTGACCGTGCAGCCGACGTTGAACTCCGGAACCTTGACCGGGTTGCCCGTCACCGGCTTCGGCTTGCGCGCGAAGAACGCCCTCGTCGCGGCGGCCTGCGCGGCGGCGTCGACGGTGATCCAGCCACCCGATGTGATCGGCGGCGCGGCGCTCGTGGACGAGGGGTCCGGCTTGGCCGGAGCGGGCGGGCTGGTCGAGGTGCCCGGTGCGCTCGGCGTGGTCGCCGGGGCGGTCGTCGGTGTCGCGGGGCCGGGCGAGCCGATGCCGGTGTCGCTGGACGGACCGGACGCGCCGGGCGTGCCCGGGGACTCCTTGCATCCGCCGGTGAATGCCAGGCCCACCACCAGCAGGGCGGTCAGGGCATGACGGTGTCGAGGGGTGGGTCGCAAATATGTCAACGGGGGTGCACCTTTCTTCCGAGGAAGAAGAGTACGAGTCGACCCTCTGCGTCGATCGCTTAGGCCGATTAAATGTGCCTTAAATATCGCTCCGGGATTGCCCGGTGGGCTCTGCGCGACGATCGCCGTGTCGATTGCGTATCGAATCTTAAAAAAACGTAATCGGTGGCTCCGTCGACGGTCTATCTCGTTGCTGCGCTGGTGGCGGTCATGTCCACAGCATTGCACGGAGTCGTCCGCCCCGGTGCCTCGCCGGCCTCACGAGGTGTCCGATGCCGTTCGATGTCAATCTTCTGCTTCGTGTTTGCCGAACCCGCGCGAGGTCCAGCCGACGCGCGCACTTATGCGGGAGCGACAAATGTGGGGGCGGGGTCCTATCCGTGCCGAAGAGCGCGTGTGCTTGCGGGGCGGCTCTACCGTCCAGGTCATGACGTACGAGCCGATAATGGTGCCCGCCTCGCCGCCCCGGACGGCTCGTCGGGTGTTGCTCGTCCTCGCCGGTCTGCTGGCGGTCTGCTGTGTCGTGGGCAGCTGCGTCGGCCTCTGGTTCTACCGCAGTCTCAAGCGGGAGGTCGGGCCGGCCCGGGCGGTCGCGGTCGGGTACATCGATGACGTGCGGGCCGGTGACTATTCGGGCGCGTACGGGCGGCTGTGCGAGCGGGTGCGCACGGCCATGACCCAGGAGGACTTCTCCCGGGTCCAGGCCGCGCAACTGGAGATCAGCAGTTACGAGATCACCGGTGTGTACGTCAACAACTACAACGGGCGGCTGACCGCCACCGCCACCGTGACCATGGTCCAGAAGTCCACCGGCGCCCAGGCCACCCAGACCATGGGTCTGGTCAAGGAGGACGACGAGTGGCGCGTCTGCCAGTGAGCGCCACCTCGCGCTCCAACGGCGACGGCCCGGCCGGGCCGTGATTGGGCGATGACATGAACGCGGCCTACGCTGGAACCTGACGTTGACGTGAGAGACAGAGCCGTGGCGCCCGTCACGGCCAGGGGGAGGGGTCGTGCGGATCGGGGAACTGGCGTCCCACACGGGAGTGTCGGTGCGCGCCCTGCGCTACTACGAGGAGCAGTCGCTGCTGGTCCCCGAGCGCAGCGGCGGCGGCCAGCGTCACTACGACCAGGGAGCGGTCGACCGGGTCCAGCTCATCCAGACGCTGTACGCCGCGGGTCTGTCCAGCCGGACGATCCTGGATCTGCTGCCCTGCGTCGACGCCCAGGTCAACACGCCGCAGTCCCGTGCCCTGCTGAACGCCGAACGGGACCGCATCACCCACCAGATCGACCAGCTCGTCCAGGTCCGGGATCGCCTCGACGCCGTGATCGGCGCCAGCGAGGACCCGGCCGGCGGCTGCGGCTACGCCGACACCGTCCCGCGGTAGTCGGCCGCGCGGTCCCGGGGCCGCTCAGCGGGCGCCGACGACGGCCTGTCGCACGATCGTGGGCGGGGTGCCGGAGGTGAGGTCCGGGATGCCGTAGAGCTGGTCGAGGACCTGCATCGCGGCTCCGGCGGCGATCACGTCCGCGCCGAGGCCGGACAGGGTCACGGTCGGGACCAGCCAGTCCGCGCGCCGGACGTCGGTGCGGACGGCCTGCTCGACGGCGGCGCGGTAGACCTCCGCGTGGCGCAGCAGGTCCGCGCCGGCCAGGACCACGTGGGCGAGGTCGAGGGTCTGGAGCAGGTTGACGACCCCGATCGCCAGCACCCGGGCGGCACGCGGCACGTCCCCGGCCTCGGCGGCGTGTAGGTGGACGACCTCCAGGCAGCCGTGGCGTCCGCAGACGCAGGCGGGCCCGTCCAGGTCGACGACCGTGTGCCCGAACTCGCCGGCGTTGGTGTGCGCGCCCCGATGCGCCGTGCCGCCCAGCCAGAACCCGCCCCCGATGCCGGATTCGACCATGATGAGCGCCGCGTCGCCGAACGTCGTGCCGTGCCGCCACGCCTCGGCGGTGACCCCGGCGGTCACGTCCTTGTCCAGGTGCACCGGCAGGCGTAGCCGCGCCTCGGCCAGCTCGCGCAGCGGTACGTCGTGCCAGTGCCGCAGGCCGTGCGCGTCCCGAACGAGGCCGTTGGCGTGGTCGAGGGGGCCGATCATGCCGAGGCCCACGCCCGTCAGTCGGTCCTGTGGGGCGGAGTCTGCGGTGATCGTCTCGATGCCGGCGCACAGGGCGTCGAGGAGTTGGTCGGGGGTGAAGTCCTCCGGCAGCGGGCTGACCGTCGAGTGGCGTACGGCGCCGGCCAGGTCGACCAGGACCAGTCGCAGCGTGCGCCGGGCGACGTGCGCGCCGATCGCGTACCGGCTGTCCGGGACCAGTTCGTAGACGACGGCCGGTTTGCCGATGCCCGGGCGGCGGACACCGGCGGGACGGATCAGCCCGTCGGCGGTCAGCCGAGCGATGACTTTGGAGACGGCCTGCGGGGTCAGGCCGGTGGCGGCGACCACCGTCGACCGCTCGAACGTGCGCGCCGTACGCGCGACGGCCAACACCTGCGCCTGGTTGTAGCCGCGCAGGAACGTCACGTCCGCTGTGGTCCGCGTCATCTCGCCACTCTATTACGCAACGCTGTTGCTAAATTCGCTCGGTGAACGAACTGAGCAGAGGTCAGCGACTCGCGGCGCTTGTCGCCCTGGCGCTCGGCGGCGTCGCGGTCGGCCTGACGGAGTTCGTGGCGATGGGCCTGCTACCCGAGATGGCACGCGACCTGCTGGCGCAGCAGTACGCCCGCTCCTCGTCGGACGCCGTTGCCCGCGCCGGTTGGATGATCACGGCGTACGCGCTGGGTGTCGTCGTGGGCGCGCCACTGATCGCCGCGCTCAGCGCGCGCCTGCCCCGCCGCAGGCTCGTGCTCGGGCTGCTCGTCCTCTTCGCCGCCGGCACGATCGCCTCGGCGACCGCCCCGAACTTCGAGCTGGTGCTGGTCGCGCGGTTCGTCGCCGCGCTGCCGCACGGCGCGTACTTCGGCGCGGCCGGCCTGCTCGCCGCGACCCTGATGGGCCCCGGCAACGAGGCCCGGGGCTTCGCCACCGTGCTCGGTGGCCTGACCGTGAGCAACGTGGTGGGCGTACCGCTGATCACGCGACTCGGGCAGGCAGCCGGCTGGCGTACCGCGTACCTGGTCATCGCCGGTGTCTTCCTGCTCACGCTGCTGGCGGTGCTGGCGGTCGTGCCGGAGGTGGCCGCGGCGGCGGACGGCTCGCCGGCCGCCGAGCTGCGGGCGCTGCGGACCTCGCAGGTCTGGCTGGTGGCGGCCACCGGCGCGATCGGCTTCGCCGGGTTCTTCGCGGTCGACTCGTACATCGCGCCGGTCACCACCGACGTCGCCGGCCTCTCCGCCGCGACGGTGCCGTGGGTGCTGGTCGCGGTGGGCCTCGGCATGACCGTCGGCAACGCCCTGGGCGGCTGGCTCGCCGACCGGGACCTGCGTCGCAGCATGATGATCGGCTTCGTGGCGATGATCGCCAGCATCGGCGTGTTCAGTCTCGTCGCGTCGCACCGGGTGGGCCTGTTCGTCGGCGCGTTCCTGGTCGGCGCGACGAGCCTCTACCTCGGTCCGGTGCTCCAGGCACGCCTCATCACGGTCGCCCCCGGAGCGCAGTTGATGGGCGCGGCCCTCAACCAGTCCGCCATGAACATCGCGAACAGCCTGGGCGCGGCGCTGGGCAGCGTCGGCATCGCCGCCGGGCTCGGCTACCTCGCGCCGGCCCGGGTGGGACTGGTCCTCGCGGTCGTCGGGCTGGGCCTGGGAATCGTCAGCTACGCGGGGCGTCGTCGGGACCGGGAACCGGCCACCGTGGCAGGCTGACCGCCGCCGCCGCCGCCGCCGCCGCCGCCGCCGCCGCCGCCGCCGGCGTCGGTCAGCGGACCGCTGCCGCGAGGAGGTCGCCGACGGCCGCGCGGACCGGATCGGGGTTCGCCCAGGACCAGTTCGGGTGGGCCCGGTTCGTGAGCAGGGCGAGGACCAGCCTGCGGCCCGGGTCGACCAGCAGCGAGGGGCCGGCGAACCCGGTGTGACCGAAGGTGCGGCTCGACGCGAGCCGCCCCATGAACCACGGCTGGTCGAGGACGACGCCGAGACCGTGGGCGGCCGTGCGCTGGGGACGCTCCGGGTCGACGGCCGGCTTGCCCGCGTTGTGGTTGGTCAGCATCCGGCGCACGGTGCCGGCGGCGAGGACCCGTCGGCCCTGGTAGGTGCCGCCGTCGAGGAGCATCTGGCCGACGGCGGCGAGATCGCTGGCGCTGGCGAACACCCCGGCGTGACCGGCGACGCCGCCGAGGTTGTTGGCGACGTCGTCGTGCACGGTGCCGCGGAGCAGGCCGCGCGACGAGCGGGCGTCGGTGGCGACCATCCGGGCCGCCCGCTCGGTGGCCGACAGCCAGGTCATCGGGTTGAAGCCGGTGTCGCGCAGGCCGAGTGGACCGGTGAGGTTGGCCTTGAGCGCCTGGTCGAGGCGTTTCCCGGTGACCTTCTCGACGATCTTGCCGGCGACCATGAGGCCGACGCTGGAGTAGCGGAACGTGTCCCCGGGCACGGCGCCTGAGACCAGCGGGGTGGCGAGCACCGCGTTCCACCGGGCGGCGTTGTCCGGCAGGCCGGTGACCTTGGCACCGACCGGGAGGCCGCCGGTGTGGGTGAGCAGCATCTCGACGGTGACCCGGTCCTTGCCCGTGCCGGTGAACGCCGGCAGGTAGTCGCGCACCGGGGCGCCCAGGTCGACACGACCCTTGTCGACCTGCTGGAGCAGCAGGATGGCGGTGTAGACCTTGGTGACCGAGGCCAGATCGAAGATGGAATCGGGGCGCATCGCGACCCGGCTCTTCGCCGCGAGCAGCTTCGGGCCGGCCGCGTAGCGCAGGGCCTCCCCGACAGCGGTGTGCACGGTCGTCCTGCCGTCGACCAGCACGACGGCGACCGCGCCGGGAAAGCCGTGGTGCGTGACGGTCTGCGCCGAGGCGGGCAGGTGCCGGCGCAGCAACGCGGTCACGTCCGCCGCGTACCGGGCCTGGTTGCCCGGCGCGCCCGTGCCGGCCGTGGGGGAGGTGCTCGGCGTACCCGCCGAAGGCGTCGTGGGTCTGCCGGCCGCGCCGAAACCCACCCGGTTCCCCGCCGCGTCGGTGGCGGTCACCGCGCCGCCCGGGTCGGCCCCACCCGCCGACTCACCGCCGCAGCCGGCGAGGGCGGAGGTCGCGGCGGCCAGACCAACCCCGAGCAGGGTACGACGGGCGACGGGCATGCCGGTGATGCTGACAGATCCGAACGGCGTGCGCCACGCCTCGTCAGCCGTACGCCGACCCCGTCCAGCGATGTGGCCGGTTTCCGACACCCGTGCGGGCCGTACGGGCAACCGACACTGCCTGTGCAACTATCGTCAGGCATCCTGTCGAACGGCCGGCGCCGCCGGTCTGTCCGTGCGGCAGACCCGGGGGAGGGTGCCCTGCCGCGTACTCCTTTGGAGAGCACCATGTCCCTCTCCCCGGTTCGGGTCTTCGCCGCGTTGAACGCCGTGCGACCTCCCGAGCAGCCCACTCCGATCCTGGGTAAGGCGGTGGTGGTCGGCGGCAGCGTCGCCGGCCTGCTGGCCGCCCGGGTCCTGTCCGACCACGCCGAGAGTGTCGTCCTCATCGACCGGGACGACCCGCAGCTCAGCGGCGCCCGGCCCGGCGTACCCCAGGGCACCCAACTGCACGCGCTGCTGCCCGGCGGCCTCCTTCAGTTGGAGCAGTTGTTCCCCGGTTTCCGCCAGCAGGCGCTGGCCCACGGCGCGATCGAGGCGCCACCCGCCACCCGGCGCAGCTACCTCGACGGCCGTCGCAAGGTGGTGGTACCCGACGATGACGACAGCCTGGCCGGCAGCCGGCCGCTGCTGGAGGGGCTGATCCGCCAGCAGGTGCTCCAACTGCCGAACGTCAAGACGGTCACCGCCCGCGCCACCGGGCTCCTCATCGAGAACGGCGCGGTCACCGGCGTGCGCTGCGAGGTCAACGGGGTCGCCGGCGTCGAGGGTGGCGACCTGGTGGTGGATGCCATGGGCCGGTCCAGCCGGCTCTCCGACTGGCTGGAGCAGGCCGGTTGGGAGCGCCCCGTCACCCGCCGGATGCCCGTGCACCTCAACTACGCCACCGCGCTGTTCCGACGCCCGGAAGAGACTCCGCAGGCGCGCGTCGTCATGGCCCTGCACACCCCACGGACCATGACGGACGTCGCCGGCGCCGCCTTCTTCGCCATCGAGGACGACCGTTGGATGGCGATGATGGCCGGCTACGGTGACGACCGGCCCGGACGCACCGCGCAGGACTTCGTCCGCCGGCTGCGCGAGCAGTTCCCGCCCGAGTTCGGCGAGATCGCCGACCGGGAGATGCTCGGTGACGTCCAGACCTACCACCACGCCGACAGCCGGCGACGGGACTTCTACGCGCTGCGGCGTTTCCCGGCCCGGCTCGTCAGCGTGGGCGACGCCGTCGCGTCGTTCAACCCGGTGTACGGGCAGGGCATGACGGCCGCGGCCCTGCACGCGGCCTGCCTGTCGGCGTACCTGCGCCCCGGACCGGACCTGAACGCGCCCGCCCGCCACTTCCTCGACCTGCAGAAGGTCGTGGTCGACGCCGCGTGGTCCACGTCGACCTCCGCCGACCTGGGGTTGCCGCACGTCGACGGTCCCTACCCGCGCGGCTACCGGGTCACGAGCTGGGTGAGCCGGCAGATCCTCTCGGCGACCGTGACGGACGTGGGGATCGCCCGCCGGTTCAACGAGGTCGTCTCCATGCGTGAGCACCCGCTGTCGCTGGCCACTCCCGGCGTGATCCTGGGCGCCCTGCGGGCCAATCGCCGGGCGGGCTGACGGCACACCCCCGCCGCCCGTCAGGCGTCTGACGGGCGGCGGGACCCGCCGGCTACCGCGCGGCGTCGCGCAGGATGTCGACGACGAAGCGGTGGTCGTCCACCTGCGGAAGCCCCGACACGCCCATCCAGCCCACCACGCCGGTGCCGCGCACCCGCAACGGCAGCGCGCCCCCGGCGGCGGCGTACCGGGCCGCCGGCAGGCCGTAGCGCTCGGTCAGCGTCACGTTCTTGTCCCGGCAGAGCCGGGCCATGTAGAGCGACGAGTGCTCGAACCGCATCACCACCCGGCCCTTGCGGCGCAGCCAGGCGTCGTTGTCCGCCGTCGATCCGGGCAGGCCACAGTGGAAGAGCTGACGTCCGGCCCGCCACACACCTACGGAGATCGGGAGCCCGCGTTCCGCGGCGGCGGTGACGGCCCGCACGCCCAGCTCGTACGCGTCGGTCTCGGTCAGGCCCGCGAGCTCCAGCTCGTTCTCCTCGCGCTGCAGCTCGTCAAGCGTCGGCCACTGGTCAGATGACATGTGTTTCTCCTCGTCGAGCGTCGTTCACCAGGCGCACGGCGCGTAGTCCTTCAGGAAGCAGCCGTACAGGTCCTCGCCCTGCTCGCCGCGCACGATCGGGTCGTACACCCGGGCCGCGCCGTCGACCAGGTCCAGCGGGGCGTGGAACCCCTCGTCGGCCAGCCGCATCTTCGTCGGATGCGGCCGCTCGTCGGTGATCCAGCCCGTGTCGACGCTGGTCATCAGGATGCCGTCGGTGAGCATCTCCTGGGCGCTGGTACGGGTCAGCATGTTCAACGCGGCCTTGGCCATGTTGGTGTGCGGGTGTCCCGGACCCTTGTAGCCGCGACCGAACTGGCCCTCCATCGCCGAGACGTTCACCACGTACTTGCGGCGGGCCTTCGCGGCGGCCATCGCCGGACGTAGCCGGCTGACCAGCACGAACGGCGCGGTCACGTTGCACAGCTGCACTTCCAGCAGCTCGACCGGGTCGACCTCCTGCACCCGCTGCACCCAGCTGTTGACCGGGTCGAGGTCCGGCACGAGGCCGCCGGCGTCGATGGCGGTGGACGCGGCGATCCGCTCCGGCGAGGCGGAGCCGCTGGTCAACGCCAACGCGGTGAGCGCGTGCGGCGTGAGAGCGGGCGGCTCCGACCCGGTGGTGAGGCTGCCGGCCGAGCCGGTCGGCTTGGCGAACGTGATCAGTTCCGGCAGCGGACCCTCCGGGAGGGCCGCGGCCTCCGCGGCGACGAGCTGGGCGTACGCCCCGGGCGAGCGGCGCACGGTCTGCGCCGCGTTGTTGATCAGGATGTCGAGGGGGCCCTGACTGCTGACCGAGTCGGCCAGGGCGATCACCTGCGCCGGGTCACGCAGGTCGATCCCGACGATCCGCAGCCGGTGCAGCCAGTCCGCGCTGTCCGGCATCGCGGCGAACCGGCGGACCGCGTCGTGCGGGAACCGCGTGGTCACCGTCGTGTGCGCGCCGTCGCGCAGCAGCCGCAGCGCGATGTACATGCCGATCTTCGCCCGCCCGCCGGTGAGCAGCGCCCGCCGGCCGGTCAGATCGGTACGGGCGTCGCGGCGCTCCCGGTTCAGCGCGGCGCAGGACGGGCAGAGCTGGTGGTAGAAGGCGTCCACCTCGCGGTAGCGCTGCTTGCAGACGTAGCAGCCGCGCGGGTTGTGCAGGAATCCCGCCGTCGCGCCGGTGGTGGGCGAGGCCAGCGGGATGCCCTGGGTCTCGTCGTCGATCCGGCCCGGGGCGCCGGTGGCGGTGGCCTCCGTCACCGCCCGGTCGGCGGCCAGGATGGCGTCCCGCCGCTCCTCACGCCGCCGCTGCTTGATCACCTTGTAGAGCCGCGCGGTGGCCCGCTGCACCCGCACCACGTCGGGGTGGTCCGGCGGCAGGGCCTCCAACGCCTCGAAGACGCTCAGGCAGGTCTCCAACCGGTTCCGGTCGATGCCGTTCTGAGCGTTGTCGGGAATGTTGTCCACCGTCATGCGTCGTTGTCTCGTCCCGTTTCCTGTGCCGGATTCTCCCGGCCCACCCCACGTCCGACCCGAAACTGTACGCACCACGGCGTCGAGGACGCACCCCACGCCGTCGGGCACCCCGCACGGCCCGTGGCGGCCGTGGGGGATGCTGGTCCCGTGCAGATCACGATCCTCGGTCCCCTTGCCGTCGACGGCCGGCCGGTCCGGGGCGAGCGGCTGGCCGCGGTGCTCCGCGCGCTCGTCGACGCGCGCGGCCGGGCGGTCTCCACCAGCCTGCTCGTGGACGCGGTGTGGGACGGGACCCCGCCGGACGACGCGACCGGCGCCGTGCAGGCGCTCGTGTCCCGCGTCCGCCGACTCGGGCTGCCCGTGGTTGCCGTGCCGGGGGGATACCGCCTTCCCGCCGAGGAGGTCACCGTCGACGCGGTCGAGGCCCGGGCGCTCGTCGAGGGCGGCCGGGTCGCCCTGCGGGCCGGCGACGCGCGTGCCGCCCGCGACGCGGCCGACCGTGCCCGTGCCCTGTTCCCCGAGGTCCCGGAGATCGTC
The DNA here is from genome assembly GCF_049315225.1 of Micromonospora sp. WMMD729. Classification (NCBI taxonomy): domain Bacteria; kingdom Bacillati; phylum Actinomycetota; class Actinomycetes; order Micromonosporales; family Micromonosporaceae; genus Micromonospora; species Micromonospora sp. WMMD729. The sequence continues at coordinate 2,482,799 of NZ_CP186059.1, forward strand.
GACGCGGACGACGCGCGCCTGTTCGCCGACGTCGCCGCGCTGCGGGCCGAGGCGGCGCTCGCCGGCGCGGGGCCGTACGACGAGACCGACCTGCGCCGGCTGGCCGCGCGGACGCCGCCGGACGAGCCGTCCGCCGCCCTGCTGGTCCGGCTGCTCGCCGCCCAGGGGCGGGAGGCGGAGGCGTTGGAGGTGGTCGAGCGTCTCCGGGACGACCTCGCCGACCGCTACGGCACCGACCCGTCCCCGGTGGTCACTCAGGCCCACCTGGCGCTGCTGCGCGGCGAACTGACCGCGCCGGCCGTCGTCGCGCCACCCCGGCCACCGGCGCGGGTCGTCCTGCCCGCGGCGTGGCGCCGGCCGATGACCGCCCTGGTGGGGCGCGAGCGGGACGTCGCGGCACTGGACGCGGCGCTCGACGAGTCGGCCCTGGTGACGATCGTGGCGACCGGCGGCGCGGGCAAGACCCGGCTCGCGGCCGAGGTGACCCGCCGTGCGGCGGCGGCCGGGCGGGGGGTACGGGTGGTCGAGCTGGCCGGCCTACGCTCACCCGACGAGGTGCTGCCCACCGTGCTCGCGGCGCTCGGCGGCGCGGACACCTCGTCCACCGGCGGCAACCTGGGCCTCGAACGCCGGGTGCTCAGCCCCGAGGAGCGGTTGGGTGCCCTCGCGCCGGACCTCGACGGGCTGGTGGTCCTGGACAACTGCGAGCACGTCCTCGACGCGGTCGCCACCGTCGTCGCCGACCTGCTGGCGGTGAGCTCACCGGAGGTGGCGGTGCTCGCGACCAGCCGCGCCCCGCTGGGCCTGGCCGGCGAGCGGGTCCACCGACTGACCGCCCTGCCGGACCCCGACGCGCTCGGACTTGTCGAATCCCGGGCCCGGGCCGGTGGCGCGGTGCCGACCTGGGACACCGCGCGGGCTCTCGCGCTGTGCAACCGGCTCGACAACCTGCCGTTGGCCCTCGAACTGGCCGCCGCGCGGCTGCGGCACATGCCGATCGACGACGTGCTGGCCGGCCTGGCCGACCGGTTCGCCCTGCTCGACGACGCGCTGCGCGGGTTGCCGGAACGCCACGCGAGCCTGTGGGCGATGGTCGACTGGAGCCGCGAACTGCTCGCCCCCGACGACCGGGCGCTGCTGGAACGGGTCGCGGTCATCCCCGCGCCGTTCACCGCCGACCTCGCCGCGGCGGTCGCCGGGACGCCGGACGTCCGTCGTGGCCTGGCCACCCTCGTGGAACAGTCCCTGCTGACCCTGGTCGAGGCCGACGGACCGCCGCGCTACCGGATGCTGGAGACCGTCCGCGAGTACGGCGAGGCCCGGCTGGGCGCGTCCGGCGACCGGGACGCGGCGATGGCCGGCCTGCTCGACTGGGCCCGGCGCGAGGCGGCCATGATCGCCGGGCGGTTCATCGGGCCCGGCCAGGTCGATGCGCTCGACCGCTGTGCCGCCGAGCAGGACAACCTGCTGGCGGGCCTGCGGTGGGCGCTCGCGGCGGACGACGAGCCGGCCGCCGTCGACGTGGCCGACGCGCTGCTGCACCTCTGGACGGTGCGCGGCCTGCACCTCGAAGTCCTGGTCTGGGCACGCCCACTGCTGCACGTCGACGACCCGGCACGGCGCCGACGGTCGGCGATCGTCGCTGGCCGGGCCAGCGGCCGACCGCTGCCCGACGCTGACCGGCTCGCCCGGACGTGCCTGCTGATCGGCGTGAACGCCGGCATCAGCGCCGACCTGCGGCCGGCCGTGCTCGCCCGGCGGGCCCTGCGCATCGTCCTGGGCGAACGGCCCGCCGAGGTGTCCCCGAGGATGACCGCGCTCGCGTCGGCGTTGCCCGGTTTCGACGCGTCCGACGTCGAGGAGAGCCTGAAGAGCGCGGACGAACTGGTCGCCCACCCGGACCCGTACGTGCAGGGGCTCGGTCTGTTCGCGCGCGCGGCCGTACGGGAGAACGGCGGCCTGCCGGAGTCGTCGATCGAGGACGCCGAGCAGGCGTACCACCGCTTCGAGGTCGCCGGTGACCACTGGGGCATGGCGATGGCGGCGGGCGCCGTGGGGCAGTTCCTGCTGCCCGGACGGGAGGACCGCTCGGCCGAGTGGCTGACGCGCAGCGTCCGGCACATGGAGATGGTGGGTGCCCAGCAGGACGCTCGGTCGGTGCGGGTACGCCTCGAGGTGCACCTCGCCCTGACCGGTGACGACGAGGCGGAGCGCCGCCTGGCGGAGATGGTCCGCTCGGGTCAGGCCGAGCAGGTGGACGTCGCGCAGGCGCTGCTCGGCCTGGCCCAGGTCGCCTGGCGGCGTGAGCGGTACGACGAGGCGCTCGCCCGCGCCGACGAGGTGAGCCGCACCCTCGTGGACTGGACGGGACCGCCGCCGCAGCCGCGGGTGATGCTGCGGACCGCGGCGGCGGTGCTCTACCTGCGGGTGGCCCACGCCCGGGGGGATACCGGCGGCGAAGCCGACGCCCGCGCCGCCGCGCTGCTGTCGTCCGCCCGCGAGGACGCGCTCACGTCACGGGACCTGCCGGTGATCGGCGCGTGGGCGTCGGGCGGGGCGGAACTCGCCGCCCACCGGGGTGACGTGGAGACCGCGCGGGAACTGACCGCGATCGCTCGGCGGATCGGCACCCACATGGAAATGTTCCTGCCGGTCGGGCAGGGTGAACGGCTCAACGCCGCTCTCGGGGACGAGAGTCGGCGTGAGCCGTTGCTGGCCGCGTGGCGCGAGCGCCCGGTCGGCGTCGCGGTCGCCCGCATCCGCGACCTGATGGACGACCTGCTCTAGCTACACCTTCTTGCGGTACGCGCGCAGCGCCATCGGCATGAACACCGCCACGAAGCCCGCACACCAGGCGAGGGTCCACCACACGTGTGCGTCGAGCGGGGTGCCGAGGAACAGTCCACGGACCGCCGCCACCAGGTGGGTCATCGGGTTGACCTTCACGAAGGCCTGCATCCAGCCGGGCAGGGTGTCGGTGCCCACGAACACGTTCGACCCGAAGCTCAACGGCATGATCAGGGCGAACATCAGGCCCTGCACAGCACCCGGGGTGCGCACCTTCATCGACACCCAGACCGGCAGCCAGCTCAGGCAGAGCGCGAACAGTACCGCGAGCACGCAGCCGGCGATGGCCCGGAACGGGTCGGTCTCGATCCGGAAGCCCATCAGGTAGCCGATCGCGAGGGTCGAGACCGTGACGATCACGTACCGGACGACGTCGCCGAGGACCGCGCCGACCAGCGGTGCGGAGCGGGGGACCGGCAGCGACCGGAAGCGGTCGAAGATGCCCTTGGCGATGTCGGTGTTGAGGTTCACGCCGATCGCGATCGCCCCGGTCGCGATGGTCTGCGCCAGGATGCCGGGCAGCAGGAACTGCAGGTAGTCATGGGTGGAGCCGGCGACCGCACCGCCGAAGATGTAGACGAAGATGACCAGGAACAGCACCGGTTGCAGCGTGACGTCGATCAGCGCTTCGGGCGTACGCCAGGTCTTGATGAGGCTGCGCTTGGCGAGCGCCAGCGAGTGCCGCACCAGCCGGAACGGTCGCGGGTGCGCGGCTGCGGTCGACAGCTTCGGGCCCGTCGTGGGTGGTGCGCCCAACAGGGTGCTCATGCCGCTACCTCCGTACGGGAAGTGGTGTCGTCCTCGGCCGCCGTACGCCCGGTGAGGGTGAAGAACACCTCGTCCAGGCTCGGCAGGTGCAGGGAGAGTTCGGTGACGGCGATGCCGGCGGTGGCCAGGCGCGCGACGCTCTCGGTCAGCGCGGTGTCGTCGGTGACCGGCACGGCGAGGACGCCCTTGCGGATCTCGTCGGCCTGTCCGCCCGAGCCGACCTCGGTCAGGATCGCCGCGGTCCGGGGAAGCTGCGCCGGGTCGGCGGGCCGGACCTCGAGGGTCTGCCCGCCGACGATCCGCTTGAGCCCGTCGGGCGTGTCGTGCGCGATGACCCGGCCGTGGTCGATCACGGTGATCGCGTCGGCCAGCGCGTCGGCCTCCTCCAGGTACTGCGTGGTGAGCAGCACCGTCGAGCCGTTGGTCACCAGGGACCGGACCACGTCCCACATGTCCTCGCGCTTGGCCGGGTCCAGCCCGGTCGTCGGCTCGTCCAGGAAAATCACCTCGGGTGAGCCGACCAGGCTCGCGGCCAGGTCGAGCCGCCGCCGCATGCCCCCGGAGTACGTCTTGGCGGGCCGGTTGGCGGCGTCGGTCAGGTCGAACCAGTCGAGCAGTTCGGTGGCCCGCCGCCGGGCGCCGGCGCGACCGAGGTCCAGCAGCGTGCCGAACAGCTCCAGGTTCTGCCGGCCGGTCAGGTCCTCGTCGACCGAGGCGTACTGGCCGGTGAGGCCGATGCGCTGTCGGACCCGCCCGGCGTCGCGGACGACGTCGAAGCCGCCGATGCGGGCGCTTCCGGCGTCCGGGGTCAGCAGGGTGGAGAGGATGCGGACGGCGGTGGTCTTGCCGGCGCCGTTGGGGCCGAGCACCCCGAGCACCGTTCCGCGGGGCACGGCGAGGTCGACGCCCTGCAGCGCCCTCGTCTGCCCGAAGGTCTTCACGAGGCCCTCGGCCTCGATCACCAGATCGGTTGTCATGCCGACCAGCGTGCGCGGCGCGCCTGACACGGCTCCGACACGGCGCTGACAGCCCCGCCGACGCGGGCTGACACCGGGGCGTCGCGCGCGGGCGGCCGTGGGTGCGGGGGCGCGATATGCTGACGGCGGCAGAGCGCCTGCCCGCGCCCGATGTGGTGGCCCACGCCCGACCACATGCCCGGGGCCAAGAGTCGCCGACTCCGCGCGATCGTGTCGATTCTCGGCGTGCCGGTCACGCCGCCCGCTCCGTGGAGCGCGTGGGGCTGCACCGGAGGCGTCATGTCCGATCACCCGTCCCGCCGTACCCCCGTTGCCGGCCGCGCTCGCAAACGCGCCATCCGGGAGCAGGCGGCTCGCAGCGGCGTCAGCTACTCGGTGGCCGCCCGGCAACTGGAATCGGTCGGTCTGGCATCCGGCGAGACCCTCGCCACGCACGGCCGGACGATCTATCCAACCGGCGGCGACCCGTACCGTCAGGGTCTCGTGGACCGCCGCGAACGGCGCTCGTTCGGCGAACGGCTGGCCGACACCCGCCGGGCGGCGACCCTGCCGGAGGGCCGGGCCGCGCATCTCGTCGAACGTTTCCCGCCCGGCCGCGGACCGGCCGGCACCGGCGTCGGCCGGCTCTACCACGGCGAGGGCCGGCAGGATCTGCTCGCCATGCTGTACCTCGTCGTCGCCGCCGAGTCGCCGGGACTGCTGCCCGAGGTGGGGGACGTCGCCTGGATCGCGGAGCTGGGCGAGGAGACGGCGGTCGACACGGCCTGCGCCGACGTCGACCGTGAGGCCCGCCGGCTGCTCGACCGGACGTCGACGCGGCTCTGGTCGGCGATCGAGGAGGCGTTGGCCGTCGTCGAGGCCGGCGTCGACGGGCAGCTCCGCCAGGCGGCGGTCCGCCAGGGCGCGCTGCTGCGCGCGATGATGACGCCGCGCCTGCAACACGGAGACGAGCCGTACGTGCCGGGACTGCCGACCACCGGGGTACGGCAGATCCTCGACGCGCTGCTCATCGTGGCCGACGACGGGCACGCGCCGGGCACCCGGGTACGACGTGTCGCCGGGGCGGACGACGCGCGACCGGCCACGATCGTCGGTGCGCGGTGGGGATCGGCCGGGCCGCCGATGGGCTACGTCGTCTGGCCCGACGGCGCGACGGCGTCGGTACCAGTCCCGCCTGACGGCCTGATCGTGCTGGCCGGGCAGGAGTCGCAGGCGCGGTGAGCCGGCCGGGTCGACGGCGCGGAGTCGGGGGTTGGTGCGGTCGCCGGCCACTGCCATAATGAGCGTGGCGCCCGTCGATGTCCGTGGGCCCGGGGGAAGCCCTCCGCAAGGCGCGGATGGTGGGGGTCGAAACCCGGAGGCCGCGATGGACCTTGTTCCCGACGCTACCGTCCTCTCCAGCCTGGTCGATCTGCTCGGCGCGGTGCTGCAACTCGCCGCGGCGGCGGTCAGCCTGGTGGCGGTCGCCGCCGCCCGGGGGCGTCGCCGTGGGCGGGACCGCGACGTCTAGGCGGTGTCTTCAAAGGATCCTGGTGGGGCAGGATATAGCACGTGCCTCGATGGACTGAGTCGGACTCTGGCGTTCGTGCTCTCGGGCGGCAACGTCAACGACTGCACCCGCTTCAGGCACACCGTGCGTCTTCGCGACCGCATGCCATGCGACCGGCGGCGACAACACCCTGATGAGGGTGATGCCTGTGAGTCATCTAGATGACTCACAGGCATCGCACTCATCAGCATTACCGCCGCCGCTCAGCGCCGCGGCCCGACCGCGCTGATCGCGGCCTCGTTCCAGGCCACCGCCACCATCGCCGCGCCACTTGAGTGGTTGTGAACCTTTGAAGACACGGCCCAGGTCCATAACTTCGGGGTACGACCCAGCGGGGATGACCCGCAACATCTATGTACATCAATACGATGGCCGCTATCGATCAGGCTCGCTCACGAGGCGTGCCGTACCGAAGCGGAGGAATGCATGGTTCGCTGGCGTACCCTCACCGGCCTGGTGGCCGCCGCGCTGGCCGCGGCCAGCCTCACCCTCGCGGCCCCCGCCGCGGCCGACAGCCCCGTCACGCCGAACGTGGTCGGCGGCACCCGCGCCGCCCAGGGCGAGTTCCCGTTCATGGTGCGGCTCTCGATGGGCTGCGGCGGGGCCCTCTACAGCTCCCGGCTGGTGCTCACCGCCGCACACTGCGTGGGTGCGACCGGCACCAACACCAGCATCACCGCGACGCTCGGGGTGGTCGACCTCCAGTCGTCCAGCCGGATCACCGTCCGGTCCAACTACGTCTACCGGGCGCCCGGCTACAACGGCAACGGCAAGGACTGGGCGCTGATCCGGTTGGCCACCCCCGTCACCGGGCTGAGCACGTTGAAGATCGCCACCACCACCGCGTACGACAACGGCACCTTCACCGTCGCCGGCTGGGGCGCGGCCCGCGAGGGTGGCGCGCAGCAGCGGTACCTGCTCAAGGCGACCGTCCCGTTCGTCAGCGACTCCACCTGCAACGCCAACTACGGTGGCGACCTCATCCCGGCCGAGGAGATCTGCGCCGGCTACGCCAGCGGCGGCACGGACACCTGCCAGGGCGACTCGGGCGGCCCGATGTTCCGCCGCGACGCCACCAACGCCTGGATCCAGGTCGGCATCGTCAGCTGGGGCAACGGCTGCGCCCGGCCCAACTACCCGGGCGTCTACACCCAGGTGAGCTACTTCGCCTCGTCGATCGCCTCGGCTGCGGCGAGCCTCGGCGGCTGACCGTACGCCATCTCGGGCGGCCCGGACGTCGGCGGTCCGGGCCGCCCGTTCGTGCCGGGCGGCCGGTCGACGGTCAGGCCCGGCCGGATGCGCGGCGACAGTGGGCCAGTCGACAGAATGGGCGGCCCGCGCATCCCCCGGCGATGCGGGCGGCCATGATGAGTCCGTGCAGATCCTGTCCATCCAGTCGTCGGTCGCGTACGGCCACGTCGGCAACTCGGCCGCCGTCTTCCCCCTGCAGCGTCTCGGGCACGAGGTGTGGCCGGTGCTGACCGTCCACTTCTCCAACCACACCGGGTACGGCGCGTGGCGCGGCCCGTTGCTGGCTGCCGCGGACGTGGCCGAGGTGATCGCGGGCATCGCCGATCGGGGCGTCCTGGGCAGCGCCGACGCGGTGCTCTCCGGCTACCAGGGCGACCCGGCGATGGGCGCGGTGATCCTGGACGCGGTGGCCCAGGTGAAGGCCGCCAATCCGGCCGCCGTCTACTGCTGCGACCCGGTGATGGGTGACGTCGGGCGGGGGATGTTCGTCCGGCCCGGCATCCCGGAGTACCTGCGCGACACCGTCGTGCCGCGCGCCGACATCATCACCCCGAACCACTTCGAGCTGGACTTCCTCGCCGGCCGTACGACCACCACCCTCGCGCAGGTGCTGGAGGCGGTCGACGTCGTCCGGGCCACCGGGCCGAGGCACGTCCTGGTGACCAGCGTGCTGCACGACGACGCGCCGGACGGCACGCTGGAGGTGGTGGCGGTCTCCGACGAGGGCGCCTGGGCGGTGACCACCTCGCTGCTGCCGATCAACCCGAACGGCGGCGGCGACGTCACCGCGGCGCTGTACCTGGCGCACCTGTCGACCACCGGCTCACCGGCCACGGCGCTGGAGCGTACCGTCTCCTCGGTCTTCACCGTCCTGGAAGCGACCCTCGCGGCGGGCACCCGGGAGATCCAACTGGTCGCGGCGCAGGACGCGATCGCCGAGCCACCGGCCCGGTTCACGGCCCGCCGAATGCGGTGACGACGCGCGAGGGCGCGCCCGGTCCGGCCGGCGCGAGTCGCGGCGGACGGACGCGCCCGCTCAGCGCAGCGCGTCGTCGCGCAGCACGGCGTGCGCGCCGACGGTCTGGTTGACGATCTGGGTCACCCGCACGTCGACGACGACGCTGGCCAGCGCCGCCGCGTCCGGCCGGCTGAGGCCGTGCAGCCGTTGCAGCAGGGTCAGCATCTGCTCCAGGGCCCGGAACGTCGCCTCGTCGAGGGACGCTCCCAGGCCCAGCGTCAGCCAGGCGTCGGCCGTACGGGCGACCGGGCCGGTGACCGGGAAGTCGTCGCGGACGTCGAAGGTCAGCGTCACCTCGTCCATCGGGCACTCGATCGCCGTGCCGCCGACCTCGCCGTCGCCCTGCGCGGCGTGCCCGTCCCCGACCGAGAACAACCCTCCGTCGACCGGGATCGGCAGCAGCAGCGTGCTGCCGGCGGTCAGGTCCTTGCAGTCCAGGTTGCCGCCGCAGTCGCGCGGCGGCGTGGTGGAGTGCCGCCCCGGCTCCGCCGGCGGCATGCCGAGCACGCCCATGAAGGGCCGCAGTGCCACCGTGTGGCCGTGCTGGTTTCGGCCGGTCATCGCCACCGGGTCCAGTTCCCAGGCGTGCACCACCTGCGTCGACTCGACGCCGTAGCGCTCGTTGAAGCCGCTCGGCCACCCGCCGGCCACCGTCGTGCCCCACCGGCCCGGGACGATCGCGTCGACGCGTACCGCGAGGGTCTGGCCGGCGCGAGCGCCGCGGACCGCGACCGGTCCGACGAGCGCGTGGCCGTCGCCGGTCCGGTACTGCGGGGCCCGGGGACGGTCCCGGTTCGCGCCGCCGGGATAGGGGCCGTCCGACCACCAGCAGTCCAGGGTGCGGTAGGTGACGGTGTCGCCGGGGTCGATGGTGAGCACCGGCTCGAGGTCGGGGGAGAAGTGGCCGTGCAGGGTCTCGTCGTCCGGTGCGAGGGTGTGTCGCATCCGCGCAGGTTACGTGGCCGCCCGGCGCGGCGCGATCCTTCGTGCGGGTGCGCGGCCGACCAGGTGCCGGCCGCGCACCCGCGCGGATCGGTCAGTCGACGGTCGGCGGCGCCGTCCGGGCCGCCTCGGAGAGGGCGGCGGCGGCACCGGCGTACGGGTTGTAGCTGTAGCTGCGCGCCAACCCGGCCGGAACGGTGAAGTACTCCACCGACAGCTTCGCCGGATCGCTGGCCAGCTCGCCCCGGGCGGGCACGTCGTTGCCGTCGTCCCAGCCCCAGGGGGCGTTCGCGGAGTTCGTGCCGCAGCTCCAGGTGCCCGAGCCGCAGCCGCCGGAGGTGTCGCCGGCGAAGGTGCCCAGGCTGGCGAAGAGGTTCGCGTTGGTCCGCTGCGCCCACAGACCGCCGGCGGCGAAGATGTCGACGAGCTGGTAACGGACGTTACGGTCGTCGCCGCTCTCCGGCGTCTCGGCCACTGTGGACGGGTAGTAGACCAGGCCGTCGCCGTTGATCGCGTACTGCGGGTACGCCTTCAGTCCGTGGCCCTGCGCCTCCTGTGCGGTGACCGGGTGCGAGAAGGAGTCGTGCGGCGACGACTGGAACTGCAGGGTGCCGTCGACGCTCTCCCGGCCGCTGGTCCAGGTGCTGCCGGCCGGCGTGTACGAGTAGAAGTCGCTGTGCGCGACGGTGACCGCCCCGCGCAGCACGACGTACGTGGAGCCGTCCCGCTCGATCGCGAAGAGCACCCCCTCGCCGTCGTTCTCGTGCTCGGTCTCGAAGAACGGGTGGTCGGTCCAGTCCCGGGGGTGGAAGAACAGGTACGTGAGGTACCAGTGCGTGCTCGTCTCCACCACGGAGTAGTACACGTGCGCGGCGAGCGACGTGCCGGACGTCCCGGCGCGGTCCCAGTTGTTGCGCCCGTTCAGGTCGCCGTCGAAGTCCACGGCGGTGAGGTAGTCGCTCCGGCCGCCCAGGGCGTGCGTGCGTCCGACGGGCTCGCGACACCCCGCTTGTATCGACATCCGTCGAATGCCATGCTGTGGTTCGGCCGCGCTCGGGAGCCGGCGCGGTCGACCCCTGTTCCGGAGTCGGGGACGCGCGAGGTGGCCCCACCACCCGCGCCCGGGCAGTCCCCGTCAGCGGCCGCATGCCGATCGCCGTCGGGCGGCCGCGCAGATCCGGATCCGTACGGTCGGCCGCCCACGCGTGGCCGCGACGGCGACGGCTTCTCGGAGGTACGGATGCGTCGCATCTTGCTGGCTCTCACGACCATCGCCCTGACCACCGCCATGACCGGCTGGGCCGCGACGACCGGTGTCGCCCAGGCGGCGCCGACACACACGGCGTCGGTCACGGTGGCGCCGACACCCACGCCCACGCCCGCCTGCCCGCCGGCACTGCCCATCGGCGGTCGGCTGTCCGCGGCCACCACCACCAGCCTGACGATCGCCTACTACATCGCGATGAGCCCGCCGTGCGGCTACCGACCGCCGATCACCGTCGGTCTCTTCGCCAGCCGCGACGACGCCTACTCGTGGCAGAACCCGGTGGCCGAGTTGGTCTCCACCGAGCGCGACGGCGTTGTCACCTTCGACCGGCTGACGCCCGACACCGAGTACTGGTTCGGGTTCCGCGACTCCGACGGCCGGTGGGAACCGTACTACGGTGGGTCCGTCCGGACCGCCCCGCTGGAGTCCTGCCGCGCGACCGCCACCATCGACTCCCGCTGGGGTACCGGCTTCGTCGCCACGGTGACGGTCCGCAACGTCGGCACGCAACCGATGGACCAGTGGCGCGTCTCGTGGCGCTGGGCGGGCGACGAGCGGATCCAGGCGGTGTGGGGTGGCGTCGTCGACCCGGCCGGCGCCGATGTGGTGGTGCGCAACGCACCGTACAACGGGACGCTGGCGCCGGACGGGGTGACGACGTTCGGTCTGCTCGCGACGGCCAGCGCGCCGCCGGCCGGGCTGACGCTGGCCTGCACGCGCTGATCGGGGCGACCCAGGCCGTGTGTCGAAGTCCCTGGACTCCGCCTCGGCTCGACCGAGGACTTCGACACACGGCCCAGCCGGGGTTCGGCGTCGGTCAGGGCTTGCGGGCCACCGCGCCGTAGGCGTCGATACCCCGGGCGTCGGCCTCGTCCGGACGCCACAGCGGGATCGGCACGAGACCGGGCTCCACCATCGTCAGCCCGGAGAAGCAGCCGGCGAGGTCCGCCGGGCTGCGCAGGATGTACGGGACTCCGCCGTTCTCGGCCAGTCGCTGCGCGCCGGAGACCACCTCCGGGCTGGTGTTGGTGCCGTCCCAGAGCACCAGGTAGCTGCCGGACGTGGTGGCGTCCATCGTCCGCCCGACGATCGAGCGCACCACCTCCAGGTCCGGCTCGTACCCCAGCACGCCCATGAACATCACGGCGATCGGCTGGTCGAAGTCGAGCGTCTTCGCTGCCTCGGCGAGGATGGCCTCCGGGTCGTGGTAGTCGGCCGGCACGTACGTCGTGACGCCCTGGGCGGTCGTGCTGGCCAGCAGCGCGCGGGCGTGCACGAGGACCATCGGGTCGTTGTCGACGTAGACGATCCGCGCGTCGGGTGTGCTGGCCTGGGCGACCGCGTGGGTGTTCTGCATGGTCGGCAGGCCGGTGCCGATGTCCAGGAACTGCCGGATGCCCGCCTCGGCGGCCAGGTACCGGACCGCCCGGACCAGGAAGCGGCGGGACTGCTGCGCCATCAGGACGATCTCCGGGTAGACCTCGGCGACCGCGTCACCGGCCGCCCGGTCGGACTGGAAGTTGTCCTTCCCGCCCATCCAGTAGTTCCAGATCCGCGCCGCGTGCGGCACGTCGGGCTGAAGCGTCGCGGTGAGTTCTGCGTCCGGGCCGGCCATGCCAGGCTCCTATCCGAGGGGTCCGTCGGGGGTAACCGGATTGTCCACTATCGACGCAGCCGGCCCCGACCGGGTCGCCCGCCGTAGGACGGGCGACCCGGCGACCCGTCACGGCACGTCGACGACCTCCCGGCCCAGCGGCCAGAAGGCGGCCGGGACGAGCTTGAAGTTGGCGACGCCGAAGGGGATCCCGATGACCGTCACGCAGAGCGCGATGCCGGCGAGGATGTGCGACAGGGCGAGCCACCAGCCGGCCAGCACCACCCAGAGCACGTTCGCCAGCCCGGAGCCGACGCCCGCGCCTGGCTTGGGCACCAGCGTGCGACCGAAGGGCCACAGCGAGTAGACGGCGAGGCGCAGCGAGGCGACACCGAACGGGATGGTGACGACCAGCAGGAAGCAGATCAGCGCGGCGAAGCCGTAGCCGATCGCCAGCACGAGGCCACCACCGAAGATGAGCCACAGGACGTTCAGGACGAAGCGAATCACCCTTCCAGCATGAGCGACGCCCGCCACCGGGGTCGGGCCGGCGGCCCGAGCCTCGGCGGCCGGGGTAGGTTCGCCGGTCGGGGTCAGTCCGCCAGACCGCCGCAGGCGACCCCGTCGATCGTGCACGCCGTCGGCGTCGCGCCGACCGCCGCGCCGTTGACCCGGAACGTCACCCGCGTCGAGGCGCCACCCGGCACCTGCCCCGCGCTGCCGTCCGGCACGAACGTCCACACGGCGCCGTCCTGCGTGGCTCGCGCGCCCTCGACCGCGCTGACGCGCAGCGACTCCCGGGGCAGCGTGACGGCCAGCGTCCACCCCGTCGCCAGCACCGGCCCCGGATTGCTGATCGTCACGGTCGCCCCGTAGCTCAGCAGGGCCTTGTCCTCGATGGCGAAGGCGGCGGCGAGGGCGGCCGGGGTCGGCGGGGCCGACGAGGGGGTCACGGCCGGCGCGCTCGTCGACGGCTCGGCGGGTGGCGGCGCGGCGCTGGCCGAGGGCGACCCCGCGCCGGTCGGGCTGGTGGCGGCCGGACGGGCCTGCCCCCGGGGCGTGCCGGGACCGGGCGTGCCCAGCTGGTCCACCGACGGCGGCGCGTCGAGGGTCACCGGCGCGAGCTGCTCCGGGGTACGCACCACGCCGACGATCGAGACCACCGTCGCCACCACCACCCCGAGCGCCGCGACTACGGCGACCCAGGTGGCCCGCGACACGTCGGCCTGGCCGGTGACCACCCGCCGTACGGCTGCGGCGGCGGCCACGATCCGGTCCAGCAGGATGATCGCCACAGTACGCCGTGGCTGCGGCGGTGTTGCCGGCACTGCCTTTCTCCCCTTCACTTCGTCACCGGACGCCCGCCCGCGACCGCTGGGTCGCGGTGGCACCCGAGCGGTCACAGGGCGCGCAGCCCGACGAGTATCGACTCGAGCAGCTCCTGCGACGGCACCTCCGACAGCGACGGCGGCTCGTGCGTCTCGATCAGTCCCGCCCCGAGCAGGTCACCGAGCAGGACCCGGACGGTGCCCAGCGGCAGGTCCAGTTCGGCGCTGACCTCAGCCACCGACACTGGATGGTGACACAGCTCGACGATTCGCGCCTGTTCGGGGAAGAGTGACGTCGGCGCTGTCGTCGATCTCCGCGCGACGACCAGCGAGATGAGGTCGAACCGGCCGCGCTCGGGCGTGGTACGCCCACCGGTCATCGTGTACGGACGGGCGACCGGGCCGGCGTCGTCGTCGTACCACGCCTCGTCAGCGGAGCCGGCGCTGGGCACCAGAATCTCCGCTCCTCGCCGCCGCAGCGGTCTGCAGGCGGATCGGCAGGTGCCGTTCGGCCTGCCCGACGAAGAGCGCGACCTCGTACGCCATGTCGCCCACCTCGACCTCGTCGCCGGAGATCCGGACGGTCAGGATGGTCCCGTTCGAGATGGTGGCGACGAACAGGAAGGCCCGCGACATCTGCACCACGATCTGGCGCAGCCCGCCCGCGTCGCAGGTCCGGGTGGCGGCCAGTCCCAGCGCCAACAAGCCGGCGACGATCCCGGAGATCTGTTCGGCCAGCTTCGCCTCCACCTGCCGGGAGCCGCCGAGCGGGAGCCCGTCCGGGGAGAGCACCACGGCGAACTCCGCACCGCGTACCCGGTCGACCAGGCGGTCCAGCGCGCCGGTCAGGCTGTCCTCGGTGACCACTGCGTGCGTCATCGATGTCTCCTCGTTGTTCTCGTGATCGGCAGCTCGACGGTCTCGGGGCCGGCGTTGCCGGGACCGGGCACGGTCGGCCCGGATTGGCGGACTCGCATCGGCAGCCCGTCGGCGCTGCCCGTCCGGCCCGCGTCGGCCGCAGCGGGCCGGGGCGGAGCGCCGGACGTGGGCCGGTGCGCGGCTCCGGCGGCCACCGGGCCCGGTCCGCCGCCGGTCACGGTGACCAACTCCGCCGGCAGGTACACGATCGCCGCCGTCCCGCCGCGCCGGCTGGGCCGCAGGGTGACCTGGGCACCGCACCGGGCGGCCAGCCGGGCGACCGCGTACAGCCCCCCGGCGTCGGTCGGCGCCTCGCTCGGCGGGCTGGCGAGCAGGTGGTTCAGCGCGTCGAGCGCGGCGGCGTCGAGGCCGGGACCGTCGTCGACCACCGCGATCGCGCAGCCGTGCGGCCGGTGCTCGCCGGTGACCCGGACCGTGGTGTCGGTGGCCGAGACGGTCAGCGCGTTCTCGATCAGCTCGGCCAGCAGGTGCACGACGTCCGTGACGGCGGGACCGGCGAGCGACCACGGCCAGTGCGGCGCCACCAGGACCCGGTGGTATTCCGGCACCTCGGCGACCGCGCCACGGGTCACGTCGAGCAGGGGGACCGGGCGTCGCCAGCGCCGCGCGGGCGTCGCGCCGGCCAGCGTGATCACCTTCTCCACGTTGCGGCGGATCCGGGTGGTGAGGTGGTCGAGCTGGAACAGTTCGTCGGCCTCCGTGGCGTCGCGCTCGCGCCGCTGCATCGCGTCCAGCAGGTCGAGCTGGTCGCGCAGCAGGACCTGGTTGCGCCGGATGATCCGTAGGAACAGCTCCGCGGTACGACGATCCGGCCCATCGCCACCGCCGTCGCTCACGGCGTCCGGCGGCACGGGGTCGACGGGTGCGGCCGGCGGCTCGGTGCCCGGCGCGGCCTGGTCGTCGGGCTCCCGGCGGACGGCCCCGGCCCAGCCGAACAGCACCGCCAGTACGGCGATCAGCCCGAGACCCACCACCAGGCCGGTCCGCCCCACGACCACCGCGGCGCCGGGCGTGGCCCGTTCGACGCTCGCGCGGGCGGTGCTGGTCACCGACTCGTGCAGCGCGTTGAGGGCCGGGTCCGCCGCCGCGCGCCAGTCCTGCGTGCTGACCCCGCGCAGCGCGTCGGCCCGGTCGGGGCGCAGCAGGGTGTTCTCCACGGCGAGCAGGCCCGCGAACTCGGGGCCCGCCACGAGCCGCTGGTGCTCGCCCTGGCCGCCGTCCGGCAGGCCGGCCGTCGCCTCGGCCCGGGCGTACCGCTGCACGGCCACCAGCTCGCTCAGCCGGCGGCGCTCCTCGCTGCCCAGCCGACCGCTCACCACGGCCGCCGTGACCAGGGTGTCCTCCCGGGCCAGCAGCTCACGGGCCCGGGCCAGCGCGATCACCGCACGGGTGTCGCCCGCCAGCCTGCTCTCGTACGCGCCCCACTCCGGTCCGTACACGTCGAAGGCGGCGTCGACGAGCGTGTCGTACCCGTCGACCGCCCCCGCCTGGTCGAGCTGACCGTCGTCCAGCCGGGAGCGGATCGCCCCCAGCCCGTTCAGCCGCCGGATCAGGGTGTCGGCCCGGTCGCGGACCGTGCCCGCGCTGAGCAGGCGCAGGTCGTGTCCGTTCCCGAACGCCCGGACCTGCGCCGCCGCCCGGTCGGTCGCCGCCCTCGCCTCGGCCAGCGTGGCCCGCGCGGGCGCGGCGCCGGCCAGTGTCTCGACGGTCGCCCGACGTTCGGTCTGCAGACTCAGGACCAGCCGGTCGATGGGCTGGCCCAGGGTGTCCGCCAGGGCCCGCACCCGCAGCAGGTCGACGGCGTCCTGGCAGGTCAGATAGGCCGCGTACGACCAGAGCGTGAGCAGCACCGCCGCTGCCGCGAGGAGCCGGACCCCTGGCCGTCCTGCGCGCGTCACCTGACGCTCCGTCCGGTGGGCCGGCTCATCGGGCCGGCCGCTGCGGCCACGGCTGTCCGGCGGCGTCGCTGGCCCGGTCGGCGACCATGGTGCGCAGCAACGCCAGCAGCTCCGCCCGGTTGGCGCAGTGCAGCCGGTTGCGCATCCGGGCGACGTGGTGCTCCACGGTCTTGGCCGAGATGAAGAGCCGGTCACCGATCTCCCGGTACGTCAGCCCGGCCAGCACCAGCTCGGCGACCTCGTACTCGCGGTCGCTCAGTCCCTGCTGGGTGGGGCCGGCGGCGGCGACCGGCGGGGCCGTCGCGCTGTCGCTCGGGCGCTGCCCGCCGGTCGCGCCGGCGGGCCGGCCCTGCAGCACCCGGGCGCACTCGAGCAGGGTGGTCATCGCCCGCCGGTCCGAGGTGCGGATCGCGGCCTGCCCGGCGAGGCGGGCGCCGTCCCAGCACAGTCCGGTGTCGTGCAGGCCCCGGGCGGCGGCCTCGACGCGTACCGGGTCGACCACGCCCCGCAGCACCTCGACCCAGCTCTCGGCGGCCGCCGCGACCACGCCGGCGTAGCGGCTGTGCGCGGAGGCGGCCAGCAGAGCGGCGACATGGTCGTCGGCGGCCGTCGGCTCACCGGTCAGGATGGCGGCGTGCAACCCGCTCCAACGCAGCGGCACGCTCCACAGTGTCGGTGTGCCGAGCCGGTCGAGCAGCGCGTCGCCCTCGCGCAGGTAGGGCGCCAACCGGGCGACGTCACCGAGGCGCGCGCCCGCGATGGCGAGCTCGCCCAGCGGCAGCAGCGTGAACAGGTCCACCCCGTGCCGGACCACCGCCTCCAGTGCCTGGCCCCAACCCCGCTTGAGCGCGCCGAGGTCGCTCGTGCGCCGGGCGATGCCCATCCGCAGCGCGGCGGCGAAGAGCAGGTCGCGGGACTCCAACGGACGTTCGTCGGCGGTGACCGTGGCGAGGCGTTCCGCCGCCGCGAGCGTCTGGCCCCGGACCATGAGGATCCAGGCCTGCAACAGCCGATGCCGGCGGGCCATCAGCGGACCGCCGACCCCGCCGGTCTGCGCACGGTGCAGGACTCGCTCGGCGATGTCCAACTCACCACAGTGCACGGCGGTCAACGCGGCCAGCGCTGCCGGACTGTCCGGCAGCAGGGCCGCCCGACCGTCCGGCTCCAGCAGGGCGGCGGACTGCACGAGCGCGGAGAGCGCCGCGCTCGGCGTGCCGGCGACGCTCTCGCGTACCCCGTCGGCCATCAGCCGGGCGGCGCTGGCGTGCAGGGTGGGCGGTGCGCCGCCGGGCTCGTCCACGGGCGGCGTGGCGGCGGTCAGGTCGCCGATGGCGAGCGCGCCCACGGCGGCGAACGCCACCGACGAGGCGGTGCCCGACCAGCGGTACAGCTCGACACTGCGGCCGGCGTGGCCCCGGTGCGCCAGCGCCGTCGCGGCCACCACCGCCGCCTCGGCGCGATCCGCCGGCTCGGCGGTGGTCAGCAGCCGGTCCGCCAGGCGCAGCGCGTCGTCGAGGTCGCCGGCGAGCGCGGCGGCGTGGGCCTGCCGGGCACCGGTCGGGTGCCCGGCGGCGGTGGCTGCCGCGAACAGGTCGGCGGCGAAGGCCGGTTCGTCGGCCAGCGCCTCCTGCGCCGCCGCAGCGAGCGTCGGGGCCGGACAGTCGCCGAGGACGCCCACCGCGAGCAGGGAACGGACCAGCGGCAGCACCGGGCCGCCCCGGGCGAGCTGCAATTCGGTGAGGCGACGCCAGAGGGCGCTGCGCTCGGTGGTCGGACTGAGCGTGGTGACGGCCCGACGGACCAACGGGGTGAGCCGGCCGTCCGCGCCGATCAGGCCGGCCGCCCGGGTCGTGGCGATCAGCTCGTCGACCGCCTCCGGCTCCTGGTCCAGCAGCGGGCCGAGCAGGGCCACCGGCAGGGGTACGCCGGCCGCGACCGCGAGCAGCAGCCGTCGTACGGGGGCGGGCTGGATCTCCAGCTCCGGCGCGAATTCCAGCACGACGGACCGGGGCGGCTCGGTCGGCACGGTGCTCAGGCTCGGTGCCGCGCGCAGCGCGCGGGTCAGCCGCTCGACGTCGCGGGGGACACCACCGGTCTGCGCGTGCACGAAGTCGACGAGTTCGGGACGCGGGGCCAACTCGGGGACGCCGGCGAGGCAGGCCGCGGTCTGCTCCAGAGTGAGCGGTCCGAGCAGCACGGCCTGCCCGTCGCGGCGCAGCGTGTCGACCAGTTCGGTGAGGGCCGCCGAGCGCGGCCACGGGCGGTGGGCGACGACCATCCGGTGCCGGCGGGTGGCGACCAGCCGCAGCAGCACGCCGATCCGCTCGTCGTCGAGCAGGTGCGCGTCGTCGACCAGGAGCAAATCGTCCGGGTCGACGGGCTCGCCGGGCCCGGGAACGCCCGTGCGTACGGTGCCGCCGGCCCGCTGCTGGATGCGCGTCAGCTCGGTGAGCAGGGCGGTCTTGCCGTGTCCGGCGGGGCCGGCCAGACCGACGGTGAGCGGCGCGACCGGATCGTCGGCGACCCGGTCCAGCAGGGCCCTGGGCGCGCGGCCCAACACCAGTCGGGACTCGACGAGGTCTTTTATGATCATTGTCGTCATCCTTCGCGTCCCCGGCTGAGCGTCAGTGCCAGGCGGGACGCCTTCGGCAGGTCGAGGGGCAGGATCCGGACCGGCGGTCGGGGTGGCGGGTCGCCCGGATCGGTGGCGTGGTCCCGGGGCCGCCGCAGGGCCGGGATGACGGCCCGGCCCCCGGTGGCGGCCGGTGCCGGGTCGCGGACCGGTGCCGGCGGGCGGGGGCGCGGCCGGGGGGACACCACCTGGCAGGCGGCGTGGGCGGCTCCGGTGGCGGCGGTGAGCTGCGCGTCCGGCTCCACCTCGACCGGCACACCGAGCGCCGTGGTGATCAGCTCGGTGACCAGCGGGATGCGGGCCGACCCGCCGGCCAACAGGACGCCGTCGAGCTGCGTCGGCGTCAGGCCGGCGCCGTGCACGGTGCGCAGCAGGAGGTCCACGGTGGCCTGCACCGTGGGTCGGATCATCGCCTCGAACTGCGCGCGGGTCACCGGGATCCGTGCCGGGCCGGTCGGCAGGCTCAACACCACGTCAGCGGCCGGTTCGACGGTCAGCGCCCGCTTGACCCGGTCACACTCGGCCGGCAGGCCGCGCAGCGCGGCGTGGTGGTCCCGCCGCCCGATGGCCGCCAGCTCCCGGGACAGCACCGTACGGACGTGGGTGGCCAGCAGCTCGTCGAAGTCGGCCCCGCCGATCGGGTCGAGGCCCTGCGGTGTGCCGAAGCTCTCGTAGGTGCCGCGGGGAGTGCGCCGGACCAGGGCCGCCTCGAAACTGGCGCCGCCCAACGCGTAGACGGCCGCCGTGGTGCCCGCGAAGCCGCGCGCCGCGTGACTCTCGGCGACCGTGACCGTGCGGGGGAGCAGGGTGACCGTGCGCAGTCCGAGGTCGACGAGCGCCCGGCGCAGCAGCTCCCGTCGGTACGGTCGCCAGCTCGCCGGGTGGCTGAGCACGACCGCCTCGGCCGGGCCGCCCTCCGCCGCGTGCACCTGCTCCACCACCCAGGCCGCCAACTCCGCCGTGAGCGTCTGCGGCGGGCACGCCTCGCCACCGAGCAGCAGGGGTACGTCGTCGCCGATGCGGCGGACGAAGTCCCTGGTGGTACGACTGCCGTCGTCGGTGGCGGGCCCGCCGATGTGCAACGCGCCGTCCTCGGCCAGGTGCAGCACCGACGGTACGAGCGGCGAGCCGGCGTTCAGTGGAACAGCCTCCGGACGCGTCCAGGTCCGGCCGTCCCGCCGAGCGACGGCGGCGGCGGTGTTGGTGCTTCCGATGTCTATCCCCAGGACGTACGGCATCCGTCTCTTCTCTTTCCGCGACTGGCCGGCTGATGGCGATGGCGTCGGCGCTGTCCGGCGACCCACCCCCGGCGAAACCCGCGGGCCCCTACGTTCGTACCAGAGATCACTGCGTGGTCGGCACCCTAATCTGACCGGGACGGTTTCCCCCAGTCCCCCTAACGGAGGAGCCGGCGAAAGCCCTAACGCGGCGTGATCGATTGCGGGCGCAGCCCCGATGTCCGGGGCCGGCCCCCGCCATAGCGTTCCTCTCGACGAACGACGGTCGCCGCTGCCAATCCGAGGAGAACCGGCACATGGACTCGCAACAGACCCTCCACGACTTCGTGCTCGACCTGCTGACCAACCCCGACGCGCGGTCGGCCTTCGACCTCGACCCGGAGGGCGCGCTGCACAACGCGGGGCTCAGCGACATCACCGCCGCCGACGTGCAGGACGTGGTGCCGCTCGTGGTCGACTACGCGCCCGGCGCGGGCCTCGCGCCGTTGGCCCCGGCGGTCGGGCAGCTCGGGTTCGACCCGCTGGTCACCGACGCCACCGACGTGGTCGGCCAGTTGCAGAGCGTGGCGCAGCAGATCAGCGTCACCAGCTCGCCCTCCGGTGTGGACGTCAAGGCCGGTGTGCTCGGCGCCATCGCCGTCGACCCGTCGACCGTCGCGGCCGGCGTGACCGTGCTGCCGGGTGTCGGCCTGGGCGTGGGCCCGAGCGGCCTCGACACCGACCTGACCGGTGTGGCCGACGTGGCGCACACGCTCGACGCCGACGTGGTGCAGCCGGTCGACGGCATCGTCGACCCGGTGCTCGGCGGCGCGACCGGCACGGTCGGGGACCCGACCGGGGTGCTCGGCGTCACCGACCCGGTGCTCGGCGGGGACGTGACCGGTGGTGTCCTCTCCGGCGTGCACGGTCAGGTCGACGGCATCGTCGGCGGCCTCGGTGTCCACGACACCCTGGGTGGCCTGGGCCTCGGCGAGGGCGCCGTCGGCGGCGTGGTGCCGCCGGTGGACGTGCCTTCCGTGGTGGGCGGTGTCACGCACCACGTGGACAGTCTCCTTCCCGGGGTCACCGGCACGGTCGGTGACGTGACGGGCGGACTCACCGACGGGGTGACCGGCGACTCGCACGACGGGGGGCCCGCCTCGTCGGACCACGGGTTGCTGGGCATCACCGGCGGTCTGCTCTGACGGGAATTTCCGTCGGAAGCGGGAGGCCGGGTCGCGTCGAGCGGCCCGGCCCTTCCCCGGTTCCCGTCCGGTACCTCTTGCTAATTGAGCCGAAATCCGCACACTTGGTGCGGTGATGGCGGGGATCTGGCTGGACGTACTGGACGAGATCGCCCGGACGTGCACGACACACGGTCGCGGTGATCTGCTCCAGACGGTCCGGCAGAAGCGGGCCCAACTGCTCGACCCGACGTTGCGGGTGCTCGTCGTCGGCGAGCCGAACCAGGGCAAGAGTCAGCTCATCAACGCGATCATCAACGCGCCGGCCTGCCCGGTCGGTGACGGTCGTACCACCGTCCTGCCGACCGTGGTGCGGCACGCCGAGACCGCCTGCGCCACGATGGTCCAGGCACCGCCGCCGCCGGCCGGCCGGCCCGCGGGGGCGCCGGCGGCGACGCTCGCCGAACGCACCCCCCTGGCGCTCGACCAGGTCGCGGCCGGGGTGTCCGGCGCGGTCGGTCGTCGGCCGGGCGGCGGTCCGGCGTACGTCGAGGTCGGCGTGCCCCGCGCGCTGCTCGCCGGCGGACTGGTGCTGGTGGACACTCCGGGCACCGACGAGGTGGCCGCGCTCGGCGCGGGCGCGGAGGTGGCCGCCTCGGCCCGCGCGGACGCCGTGCTGCTGGTCTCCGACTCCACGAGGGAACTCTCGGTGGCGGAGCTGAACATGCTGCTGCACGTCATGCGCTCGCAACCGAACGTGGTCGTGGTGCAGAGCAAGACCGATCTGGTGGCGGACTGGCGGGCGGTCGCCGAGCGCAACCGGCAGCACCTCGCCGAGGCCGGCATCCCGGCCCCGCTGATCCCGGTGTCGGCCACGCTGCGGCTGCGCGCGGCGGCGGCCGACGACCGTGGTCTGAACGCCGAGTCCGGCTTTCCGGCGCTCATCGCCCGCCTGCAACGGGATCTGACCGGCAAGGCCGACCACCTGGCGCGGGCGTCGGTGCAGGCGGTGGCCCGTACGGTGGTGGAGCAACTGGCCGCGCCGCTGCGCGCCGAGTTGGCCACCCAGGAGGCCGAGGAGCAGTCCGGGCCGATCTCGCGGCTGCACGCGGCCCAACGGGAGGTCGACGAGCTGCGTCGCTGCTCGACGCGCTGGCAGAACACCCTCACCGACGAGATGGCCGACCTGCTCTCGGACATCGAGTACGACCTGCGGGACCGGACCCGTCAGATCCTGCGGACGGTGGACGAGGCGTTCGACGAGGCCGACCCGCTCGTCGCCTGGGACACCTTCGAGGAGTGGTTGTCGCGCAGTCTCACCGAGGCCGCGGAGGCCAACCACGAGTGGCTGGTCCAGCGCTGTGACTGGATCGCCCGCCGGGTGGCCGCCAACTTCAACAGGTACGGCTACGACGTGCTGCCGCCCTGGTCGCTGACGATGCCGGACGATCTCGGCGATCGGCTGCCGGATCTGGAACGGCCGAGGGTCGACCGCTTCACGACGGGTCAGAAGTTGTTCACCGGCATGAAGGGCTCGTACGGCGGCATGTTGATGTTCGGTCTCGCGACCACCCTGGCCGGGATGCCGATGATCAACCCGGTCTCGGTCGGCATCGGCGCCCTGTTCGGCGGCAAGAGCATCCGCGACGAGAGCAAGCAGATGTTGCGCCGCCGGCAGGCGACCGTGAAGACGGCCATCCAGCGGCACGTCGACGAGTTCTTCGTCCGGATGGTCCGGGACTGCCGGGACGCCGCCCGACAGGTGCAACGCATGCTGCGGGACCACTTCACGGGTCTGACCGAGGAGTTGCAGGAGGCCATCGTGCAGTCGTTCCGCAGCGCGAAGCAGGAGGCGGACACCGATGTCGCCCTGCGCGAGCAGCGGCAGCGGGAGATCCGGTCGAAGATGACCCGCCTCGCCGCGCTCTACGAGCAGTCCCAGCAGCTCACCGCCGCCCGGTCGACGCCGGTGCTGCTGGAGCCCGGGGCGTGACGGTCGGGGTGCGGCTGGACGAGGCGGCCTGGGGGCTGTTGCACCAGGCGTTGGAGGTCTACCAGCACGACGCGCGGGCGGTCGGGCGGTTGCGGCGGCAGATCGCGCGGTTGGAGCAGCCGCTGCGGATCGCGGTCGCCGGGCCGTGGCGTGCGGGCAAGTCCACGGTGCTCAACGCGCTGATGGGGGAGGAGGTCGCGCCGGTCGAGGGCGCCGACGGCGCGTTCACCTGGTACGAGGACGGCGCGGCGCCGGGGGCCACCGCCTATCCGGTTGGGCAACCCGCGCAGGAGTTGGCGGTGGTCAAGTCGGCGACGGGCATGCGGGTGGATCTCGGCTGGCGGGCCGGGGAGGTACGCGACATCGTGGTGCGCTGGCCGACCCGGGCGCTGCGGCAGGTGACGCTGATCGACACTCCGGCGCTCGGGACGGTCGACGAGCAGGGACACGCCCCGGTGTTGGATCGCGTGCTGGCCGACGCGGACGCGGTGTTGTTCCTGACCCGGGACGGCCGCGACAGTGATCTGCGGGTGTTGGAGTCCGGTCGGGACAGTGCCGTCGGGCAGGCCGCCCCGGTCAACGTGATCATGGTGTTGTCCCGGGCGGACGAGGTCGGCGGCGGCCGGATCGACGGGCTGCTCACCGCCCGACAGCTGGCCCGCCGGCACCACCGGGATCCCCGGGTGGGTGCGTTGGTCGCCAACGTGGTGGCGTGCAGTGGGGCTGTCGGCCTCGCGGGTCGGCTGCTCGGCGAGTCCGACTTCGCCGCGTTGGCGACGCTGGCCGGGGTACCGCGCGCCGAGTTGGAGCCCCACCTGCTCTCCGCCGACCGCTTCGTCCGTGGTGACCTGCCGGTACGCCTCGACCCCGAGGTACGCGCGGGCCTGCTGGACCGGCTCGGCCTCTTCGGTGTCCGGCTGGCGACGACCCTGGTGCGCGGCGGGTTCGACACCCGGGTGACGATGTCGGCCGAACTGATCCGGCGCAGCGGGCTCACCGAGCTGCGCGAGTCGATGACCCGCTGTTTCGTCGACCGGCGCGACGCGCTCAAGGCCCGTTCGGCGCTGGCCGCGGTGGAGTCCCTGGTGCGGGCCGAGCCGGTCCGGGGCAGTGACGAGTTGGTCGGGGCCATCGAGCAGATCCTGGCCGGCGCGCACGAGTTCCGTGAGTTACGCCTGCTGGTGGCCCTGCGCAACGCCCGTCTCGGGTTCGACGCCGAGTTGGCCGCCGAGGCACAGCGGCTGGTCGGCGGCGACGGCGTCTCCCTGGCCGCCCGGCTCGGTGTCGAGCACGAGGCGACCGCGCAGCGGCTCTGGGAGGCCGCCGTGGATGCCCAGTGGCGGTGGCGGGACCGGGCCGAGGATCCGCTGCTGCCGCTGACCCAACGGCGGGGCGCGGAGGTGGTCGTGCGGAGCTGCGAGGGGATGGTCGCCGAGCTGGCCGCGGGCGGTCGCTGAGCGGCCGGGAGTCCACCCGGGACGCCGTGCTCGGGTTTCGCGGCGATCAACCCATTGACATGGCCGTGGTTGCGCGGCAGCATCTGCCCGACATCCATCTGATCTGCCCTCGCTTGTCAGGCACGCCCGATGACAACGATGTCAGACCCGGTTGATCGTCCACTACCACCGCCCCCTCACCCAGACGCTCGACGTCCTCGAACGGATCGAGTCGAAAGGTCCGCCCCCATGCCGTATCTCCCCCGTGCGCGCGCCGTCTCCCTGCGGATAGCCGTAGCGGCGACCGCCGTCCTGCTTCCCCTGGGGATGGTCGTCGCCGCGCCGCCGGCCGGCGCCGCGCCCAGCGCCCTGCCCCCGGGCGACTTCCGTTCCTCGTTCGAATCGGCCGACCCGCAGCCCGCCACCAGCACCGTCGAGGTCGACCGCTCAGGTCGGCCCGTGCAGGGCAACCTCAGCGGGTCGAGCAACGCGAACCTGCCCGGCAGCCTGCTCGGCCGGGTCGAGGCCGCCACCGCGAGCGCCCAGAACCCGCCGAACGAGATCGCGGCGAACCTCACCGACGGGAACCCGTCGACCAAGTGGCTGGCGTTCGAACCGACCGCCTGGCTGACGTACCAACTGGCGGAGCCCGCGGTCGTCAAGCGGTACGCGCTGACCTCGGCGGACGACGAGCCGGGCCGCGACCCCCGCGACTTCACCCTGCAGGGGTCCACCGACGGCAGCACCTGGGTCGACCTGGACCGCCAGACGAAGCAGCGGTTCGCCAAGCGGTTCGCCACCAACAGGTACGGCGTCACCAACACGACGGCCTACGGCTGGTACCGGCTGGCGATCTCCGCGAACTCCGGCGACTCCCTCACCCAGCTCGCCGGCTGGGACATCAGCGACGGCTCGGACGTCCGACCGCCGGCCACTCCCATGGTCACCGAGATCGGCCCCGGGCCGGTCGGCGGCTACACGACGAAGCCGGGCGTCGGCTTCACCGGGCTGGCCGCGCTGCGCTACCACGGTGGCGCGCAGACCGGCGGCCGCTCGTACGCGACGAACAAGCTGTTCGACGTCGACATCCCGGTCGGGCCGAAGACCCGCCTGTCGTACCGGATCTTCCCCGAGTTCACCGGCCAGGACGCCAGCTACCCGTCCACCTACGCCTCGGTCGACCTGCGCTTCACCGACGGCAGCTACCTCAGTGGACGCTCGGCCGTCGACCAGCACGGCAATTCGCTGACGCCGGCCGGTCAGGGCGCGGCCAAGGCGCTCTTCGCCGACCAGTGGAACGCGGTCAGCGCCGACCTCGGCGCCGTCGCGCGCGGCAAGACGATCGACCGCATCCTGCTCGCGTACGACGACCCGCAGGCCACCGAGGAGACCCTGTTCCAGGGGTGGCTCGACGACGTCGAGGTGACCGGGAGCCCGGCTGCGATCGACGGCTCCCGGCTGACGAACTACGTCGACACCCGCCGTGGCACCAACTCCACGAGCGGGTTCTCGCGCGGCAACAACCTGCCGATCACCGCCGTGCCCAACGGGTTCAACTTCTTCACCCCGGTGACCGACGCGACCTCGGACTCCTGGGAGTACGACTACCACCGCGCCAACAACGCCGCCAACCTGCCCACCCTGCAGGGCCTCGCGATCTCCCACGAGCCCAGCCCGTGGATGGGCGACCGCAACCAGATGTCGGTGATGCCGGTGGCCGGCGACGGGCCGCTCACCGGGTCACCCGCCGGCCGGGCGCTGGCCTTCCGCCACGAGGACGAGACGGCACGGCCGGACCTCTACCGGGTCGCGCTGCAGAACGGCCTGGTCGCCGAGATGACGCCGACCGACCACGCCGGCATCATGCGGTTCACCTTCGGGCCGGGACCGTCCACCGGAAGTCTCGTCTTCGCCAAGGGCACCTTCACCATCGGGACGGACAGCACGTTCACCGGCTGGGTCGACAACGGAAGCGGTCTCTCGGCCGGGCGGAGCCGGATGTTCGTGTCCGGCACGTTCGACCGGGCGCCGACGGCGGTGACCGCGACGTCCGCGACCTTCGACGTCGCCGCGAACCGGCAGGTCACGATGCGGATCGCGACCTCGTTCCTCTCCGTCGACCAGGCCCGGCGCAACCTCGACCTGGAGGTGACCGGCCGGAGCTTCGACGCGATCCGCGACGCCGCCACCGCCGCCTGGAAGGACCGCCTCGGCCGGGTCGAGCTGCGGGGCGCGACCGAGACGCAGTTGGTCACCATGTACTCCAACCTGTACCGGCTGAACCTCTACCCGAACTCGCAGTCGGAGAACACCGGCACCGCCGCCGCCCCGCGCTGGCAGTACGCCAGCCCGGTGTCCGCGCCGACCGGCACGTCGACCGCCACCCGTACCGGCGCGAAGATCGTCGACGGGCAGATCTACGTCAACAACGGGTTCTGGGACACCTACCGCACGGTGTGGCCCGCGTACTCGCTGCTCTACCCGGACGTCGCCGCGCGGATCGCGGACGGGTTCGTCCAGCACTACCGTGACGGTGGCTGGATCGCCCGCTGGTCGTCGCCCGGCTATGCCGACCTGATGACCGGCACCAGCGCGAACGTGGCCCTGGCGCAGGCGTACCTCACCGGGGTCAAGCTGCCCGACCCGCTCGCGGCGTACGACGCGGCCGTCAAGGACGCGACGGTCGCCTCCGGGCGCGGCGCGGTCGGCCGCAAGGGCATCGAGACGTCGCTGTTCCTCGGCTACACGCCGACCAGCACCGGCGAGTCGGTGTCGTGGGCGCTGGAGGGCTACATCAACGACTACGGCATCGGCAACATGGCCGCCGCGCTGGCCAAGGACCCGGCCACGCCGAAGTCCCGACGCGACCAGCTCAAGGAGGAGTCCCGCTACTTCCTGGAGCGGGCCCGCAACTACGTCCATCTCTTCGACCCGAAGACGAAGCTCTTCCAGGGCCGCGACGCGGCCGGCACGTTCCTCGCCGGTGACCCGCTGGACTGGGGTGGGGTGTACACCGAGACCAACGGCTGGAACTTCGCGTTCACCGCGCAGCAGGACCCCCGGGGCCTGATCAACCTGTACGGCGGGCAGCAGAGGTTGCGCGACAAGCTCGACACCTTCTTCGCCACGCCGGAGAACGCCGACCGCCCCGGCGGCTACGGCGGCGTCATCCACGAGATGATCGAGGCCCGCGCGGTGCGGATGGGGCAGCTCGGCATGAGCAACCAGCCGTCGCACCACATCCCGTACCTGTACGACGTCGCCGGCGCTCCCGCCAAGACGCAGGCGGCGGTGCGCGAGATCCTGCGGCGTCTCTACGTGGGCAGCGAGATCGGCCAGGGCTACCTGGGTGACGAGGACAACGGCGAGATGTCGGCCTGGTACGTGCTCAGCTCGCTGGGCATCTACCCGTTGCAGGCGGGCTCGACCCACTGGGCTATCGGCTCGCCGCAGTTCACCCGGATGACCGTGCACCGCCCGACCGGCGACATCGTGGTCAACGCCGCGAACAACAACAACCGCAACGTGTACGTGCAGAGCGTGAAGGTCAACGGCAAAAAGCAACGCGCCGTCTCCGTCGACGTGTCCGCGCTCGCCAAGGGCGGCACGATCGACTTC
Source organism: Micromonospora sp. WMMD729 (assembly GCF_049315225.1). NCBI lineage: Bacteria > Bacillati > Actinomycetota > Actinomycetes > Micromonosporales > Micromonosporaceae > Micromonospora > Micromonospora sp. WMMD729. The sequence goes on from NZ_CP186059.1 coordinate 2,511,257, forward strand.
CAGATGGGACCGAACCCGTCCTCGTGGGGCACCGGTCCGGACGCCGCGCCCCCGTCGCTGACCAAAGGCAACGCCGTACCGCAGCCGTTGCAGGACGTCACCGGGCCGGGTCTGGGCACCGCCACCGTCGGTACGGGTCAGGACGCGTCGACGCTCTTCGACGACTCGTCCACCACCCAGTTGACCGCGTCGTCGGGTACGCCGCAGATCGGCTGGACCACCCGTGGCGGCCGGCAGCAGCCGACCTACTACACGATCACCTCCGGCGCGGCCGCGGGCGACCCGGCCGACTGGCGGTTGCAGGGTTCCACCGACGGCCTCACCTGGAACACGCTGGACTCGCGGGCGGACGAGGTGTTCCGCTGGCGCAACCAGACCCGGCCGTTCCGGATCGACAAGCCCGGGCGGTACTCCCGGTTCCGCCTGGTCGTGACGAAGACCGTCGGCGCGGCGCAACCGAACCTGGCCGAGATCGAACTGCTCGCCGGCGGCGACCTCGACCTGGGCGGCGGCGACATCACGGTGACCGCCACCGACGGCGCGCACGCCCGCTCCGGCGCGCCCGTCACGCTGGCCCTGGCCACCGTCACCGGTGGCGTCGCCGACGACTACCGCGCCACGATCGACTGGGGCGACGGCTCACCGGCCACCGAAGGCACGCTGACGCTGAGTTCCCGGGAGGTCTACCGGGTCAGCGGCGAGCACACCTACGCCACGCCCGGGTACCACCAGGCGAGCGTCACGGTGACCGACGGCGTCGGTCAGGGCTCGGTGACGGTCGGCGTCGACGTCGCGTACGCGGCGAAGTCCAGCCTCACCGCGGCGTTCGACACCGTGTGTGTCGGTGACGAGGGCACCCTCGCGGCGGACTGCGACGCGAAGTCGTGGGCGTACTCGCGGGCCGCGCTGGCGGCGGCCGGCGTGACCCGGGGGCAGCGGCACCAGGTGCCGGGCACCGCGCTGGGCTTCACCCTGCCGCAGGTCCCGGCCGGACAGCCGGACAACGCCACCGGCAACGGCGCGACGATCGCCCTGCGCCTGCCGGCCGACGCCACGAGCATCTCGTTCATCGGCGCCGGCACGCAGGGCAACCAGGACACCACCGGCACGGCGACCTTCAGCGACGGCAGCACCGCCAGCGTTCCGATCCGGTTCAGTGACTGGACGCTGGGCGGCAACGCCAACGGCACGCCGTCGTACGGCAACATCGTGGTGGCGAAGTCCGCGTACCGGCTCAGCGGCACCAGCCGCGACGGCGCCCAGCCGTTCCTGTTCGCCACCACGCCGTACCAGATCCCGGCGGGCAGGACGCTGGTGTCGGTGACCCTGCCGACGCAGACCGGCGATCCGCGCTCGGCGGGCCGGATCCACGTGTTCGCCGTCGCCGACGACGGCACTCCGGCCGCCGCGCTGGTAGCCAGCGCTCCGGGCGGCCAGAGCGTCGACGCCGGGCAGGTCCTCACGGCGAACCTCGGATCGGTGACCGGCGGTGTCCCCGACACCACCGGCTACCGGGCCCGCGTCCAGTGGGGCGACGGCAGCGTTCCGCAGGACGCCACGGTCGGCGCGGACGGCGCGCTGAGCGGCCGGCACACCTACGCCGGCGCGGGCACCTACACGGTGCGCGTCACCGCGTGGGACACGCTGTCCAGCAGCACCGCCACGTTCACCGTGACGGTCCGGCCGGCCGGGGCGGCCACCACCCTCGCTGTGTCCGGCACCCAGTCGGTCACCGCCGGTGACGCGGTCACGGTCGTCGGCAGCGGGTTCACCGCCGGCGAGCGGGTGACGGTGGGCCTCGCGGCCGGCACCACCCGCGAGGTGACGGTCTCGGCGTCCGCGACGGGCACGGTCCGCGCGACCGTCCCGACCTCCGGGGACACGCCGCCGGGGCGGTACGCGGTCCGCGCCACCGGAGCGTCGTCGAGCATGCCGGCGACGGCGACCGTGCAGGTGAGCGCGGGTTCGGCGGACCCGGCCTACCAGCCGCGCCTGACGGTGCCCACACCGACCGCGCCGCGCGGCACGGCGATCACCGTCGACGGTGCCGGCTTCGCGCCGAACGAGACGATCACGGTGAGCCTCGGCGACGGTCGTCGGGTCGGCACGGTACGCGCGAACGGTGACGGCATCGTCGCCGGTGGGACCGTGGCCGTTCCGGATTCGATGGAGCCCGGAGTCACCAGTGTGACGCTGTCCGGGGCCCGCTCGAAGGCGACGGTGTCCCAACCGTTCACGGTCACCGGCACGAAGTAAGCCGGGAGCACCTCAGTCGGGCGGGCCGTGCTCCACGGCCCGCCCGACATCCGTTCCGGTCCGGCTGCCCCGAATCTGGGGCAGCTCGACAGGGGCCGTGGTGAAGGTTCGTCACCCCTTCGCCCATGCCGGCGCCGCGTCCAGGCGGAGGTGCCAGTGTGGGCCGTGGTCGGTGAGGTGGACGATCGCCAGCGGCGCGACGTCGAACTGCCGGTACGTCGCCAATGGCAGACCCAGGGCGTGCACGAGCGCGACCCGGATCACGAGCGGGTGGGTGACGGCCGTGACCCGTCGGCCGACGCCACGCTGGGCGTCCAGCCACCGACCGACGCGCCGTCGCAGCGCGACGATCGACTCACCACCGTGCGGCGCGGCGTCCGGCGTGGACAGCCACTCGCGCAGCGCGTCGGGCCGCTCCGCCGCGATCTCCGCGAGGGGTCGGCCGGTCCAGTCGCCGTAGTCGCAGTCGGCCAGCGCCGCCTCGACGGTGGGCGCGAGGCCGAAGATCTCGGCGGTCTCGACGGCCGCCGCCGCAGGGCTGGACAGACATGCCACGGTGTCGCCCGCCCGCCGGCCGGTGTCGGCGGGGGAGAGGGCGAGGGCGGCCCGCCGGCCGCCCTCGTCCAGGTTGTCGTTTCCACCGAACCGGTTCTGCCGCAGGGCCGCGGTGTGACCGTGGGCAACCAGCCGTAGGCGGGTGACGCTCACCCGGCCAGTCGTGCGCCGGCGGCCGCCAGCCGCCGGTGCATCAGGGCGGCGAAGAGCAGGCCGATCCCGGTCCACAGCACGGTCTGGGTGCCGAGCGAGGCGAGCCGGAAGCTCCACAGCAGCGTCGCCGGGAAGTCACCGGGGACCTCCTGGAACGACGGCAGCACCACGTACGACACGACGGTGACCAGCAGGAACCCACCGACCGCGGCACTGGCCCGCAGCCAGACCGGCGCGTGCTCGCCCACCGATCGGTAGCCGAGCGAACCGGACCAGACCGCGACCAGGCCGAGCACCACCATCAGCAGGTAGGTGACCGTGCGCTGGTCGATGGTGGCGGGGTCGCCGACGGCCGGCGGATTCGGCGGGTACTTGAGGAACGGCACGATCACCGCGCCGAGCAGCGCGCCGGCGGCCAGCAGCAGCCCCGACCGGCCGTCGTCGACGGTGCGCCGACGACGGGCGAGCAGGACGTACGCGGTGGCCAACAGGCCGCCCATGGCGACTCCGAACAGGCCGGTGGCCAGGAAAAGACCGCCGCGTTGCCCGTTGCGACCGACCACGGCGTCCTCGCCGTGCTGGTGCCCGTCGGCGGCGGGCTCGGCGTGCGTGGCCGCCTCCTCGATGGCGATGGCCGCCTCGACGTGTGGCTCTCCGACGACGTAGGCGAACGTCCCGGCGAGCAGGCCGGCCACCAGGCCGGCGAGCAGCCCGCGCAGCAGGACCGTGACGAACGTGGGTGCGGTGCCGGTCAGTGGCACGGGACACCGAGCAGGTGCCGGCCGTCGTGCATCAGCTCGTGCAGGTACGTCCCGCTGCGCGAGACCGCCCCCTGGTCGAAGGCGACGAGGTAGGTCAGCAGGGCGAGCGCGGCGACGGTGGCCAGCACCGTCCACAGCAGACGGGTCGGGACAGCGGGGTGCGCCAGCGGCTGGCTGGACGTGGAACTGGACATGCGTGACGAACCTCCTCGGGGATGACGCGTCCCCATCGCAAGGCTGCGGACGAGCGAGCGTCCTGGCTCGCAACCCCCGGGCTGGGGGCCGCTCACAGTGGCGCGACCGCGCCGGATTCTCACCGGCTTCCCTCGCGTCGCCGCAGATAGTGGGTCGACCGTATCCGGGCCGGATGGGTCGGTCAAGCCGATGGCGGCGGTCGGCGGCAACGCCGGCCGATGGACCGATCGACGACGGCCGTCACCGTTGAGCGCGACACGCCGAGCCCGACATGTGGGGTGTGACAAACGTGCCCGCCCCTATATATGGTGTCGACCGCAGCTGGTTCGGTCGCTCGTCAGGAGTGGCCGAGGCAAGAGGGAACCCGGTGGAAATCCGGGACTGCCCCGCAGCGGTGAGTGGGAACGACCGCCGTCATCGGCACTGGGCCACCGGCCTGGGAAGCGACGGCCAGTAGGTGACCGGGTATGCCCGGGCGCGCCCGCGAGTCCGAAGACCTGCCAGCGCGCCGCGTACCCGAGCCCGGGCGCGCGGTGGTCCGAGGCCGCGTGGGACGGCCGACGCCAGCCGACCCATGCCGTACGGGCGTGGCGTTCGACGGTGTCGGTCTCCTCGTGTCCGAGGGCCCTGGAGGTCCCGAACTCGCGAGGAGCAAGTGGTGACAGTCACCGAGGTGGTCCCGGTCAACGGCGAAGCCCCGCGCTCGGTTCCCGTGCGGGTCCGTACCCGCGACGGCGGTACCGAGGCCGTGGACGTGCACCGGATCGTGCGGACGGTCGAGCGGTGGGCCGACGATCTGCCCGACGTCGACCCGATGCGGGTGGCGACCCGTACGATCAGCGGCCTGTACGACGGCGCGACGACGGCCGAGCTGTCCTGGTTGACCATCCAGACCGCAGCCGAGCTGATCGGCGTGGAGCCGCAGTGCTCGCGCCTCGCCGCCCGGCTGCTCGCCAGTGAGGTGGACCGGGAGGTACGCCGGCAGGACATCGCGTCGTTCAGCGCGGCGATCCGGACCGCTCATGCCCAGGGCCTGATCGGCGACGACACCGCCGCGTTCGTCGCCGCGCACGCCCGGGTGCTCGACGACGCCGTGGACGCCGACGGCGACCGCCGCTTCGAGTACTTCGGCCTGCGCACGGTCTACGACCGGTACCTGCTGCGCCACCCGACGAGCCGCCAGGTGCTGGAGACCCCGCAGTACTGGCTGCTGCGGGTGGCCTGCGGCCTGTCCCGCGCCCCGGACGAGGCAATCGACTTCTACCGGCTGATGTCCAGCCTCGCCTATCTGCCCAGCTCGCCGACGCTGTTCAACTCCGGCACCCGACACACCCAGATGTCCTCGTGCTACCTCGTGGACTCGCCGCGCGACGAGTTGGACTCGATCTACGCGCGCTACGCCCAGGTCGCCAGCCTGTCCAAGTTCGCCGGTGGCATCGGCATCGCGTACTCCCGGGTCCGGTCCCGGGGCGCGCTGATCCGTGGCACGAACGGACAGTCCAACGGCATCGTGCCGTGGCTGCGCACACTGGACGCCAGCGTCGCGGCGGTCAACCAGGGCGGCCGGCGCAAGGGCGCGGCCTGCGTCTACCTGGAGCCGTGGCACCCGGACATCGAGGAGTTCCTCCAGCTACGGGACAACACCGGTGAGGACGCCCGGCGTACCCACAACCTCAACCTGGCCAACTGGATCCCGGACGAGTTCATGCGCCGGGTCGAGGCGGACGAGATGTGGTCCCTGTTCGACCCGAACGAGGTGCCCGAACTGCCGGACCTGTGGGGAGAGCGGTTCGACGCGGCGTACCGGGCCGCCGAGGCGCAGGGCCGCTACGTGCGGCAGGTCCCGGCCCGCGAGCTGTACGGGAAGATGATGCGGACCCTCGCGCAGACTGGCAACGGCTGGATGACCTTCAAGGACGCGTCCAACCGGCTGTGCAACCAGACCGCCGAGCCGGGCAACGTGGTGCACCTCTCCAACCTCTGCACCGAGATCGTCGAGGTGTCCAGCGACGACGAGACCGCCGTCTGCAACCTCGGTTCGGTGAACGTCGCCGCCCACCTGACCGACGACGGCATCGACTGGGAACGGCTGCGTGCCACCGTCCGGACGGCGGTGACGTTCCTCGACCGGGTCATCGACATCAACTACTACCCGACCCCGCAGGCGGCGGCGAGCAATCCCCGCTGGCGGCCGGTCGGGCTCGGGCTGATGGGGCTGCAGGACGTGTTCTTCGCGTTGCGGTTGCCGTTCGACGCGCCGGCCGCCCGGGAGCTGTCCACGCGGATCAGCGAGGAGCTGTACCTGACCGCGCTGGAAACCTCCGCCGACCTGGCCCGCCGGTTCGGCGCGCACCCGGCGTTCGCGCAGACCCGGGCCGCGCGGGGGGACCTGCAACCGGACCTGTGGGGAGTCGAGGGTACGCAGACCGCGCGCTGGGACGCGCTGCGCCAGCAGGTGCGGGAGTACGGGCTGCGCAACTCGCTGCTGGTGGCGGTCGCGCCCACCGCGACGATCGCCTCGATCGCCGGCTGCTACGAGTGCGTCGAGCCGCAGGTGTCCAACCTGTTCAAGCGCGAGACGCTGTCGGGGGAGTTCCTCCAGGTCAATACCGCTCTCGTGCGCGAGTTGAAGGCCCGCGGCCGGTGGACCGAGCAGATCCGTTCGGCAATCAAGCGGGCCGACGGCTCGGTGCAGTCCATCGCGGAGCTGCCGGCCGACGTGCGGGAGCTGTTCCGTACCGCGTGGGAGCTGCCGCAGCGGGCGCTGATCGACCTGGCCGCCGCCCGCGCGCCGTTCATCGACCAGTCCCAGTCGCTGAACCTGTTCCTGGCGTCGCCCACCATCGGCAAGCTCTCCTCGATGTACCTGTACGCCTGGAAGTCCGGGCTGAAGACCACGTACTACCTACGGTCCCGGCCGGCCACCCGGATCCAGCAGGCCACCGTCAGCGCGGTGCCGCCCCTCGCTCCCGTCGCCGTCGACGCCGAGGCGCTGGCCTGCTCGCTGGAGAACCCCGAGTCCTGCGAGGCGTGCCAGTGACCGTCGCCGACACCACCACGACCGACAGCACCACCGACGCGAGGACCACGCACATGCTGCTCGACCCCGGGATGGACCTGACCCTTCGTCCGATGCGCTACCCGCACTTCTTCGACCGGTTCCGGGACGCCATCCGCAACACCTGGACGGTGGAGGAGGTCGACCTGCACGCCGACCTGGCCGACCTGGACCGGCTGTCACCGGCCGAGCGGCACCTGGTCAGCCGCCTCGTCGCGTTCTTCGCCACCGGCGACACGATCGTCGCCAACAACCTGGTGCTCAACCTGTACCAGCACGTCAACAGCCCGGAGGGTCGGCTCTACCTGTCCCGGCAGCTGTTCGAGGAGGCCGTGCACGTCCAGTTCTACCTCAACCTGCTCGACACGTACGTGCCGGACGAGAGCGAGCGGTTCGCGGCCTTCGCCGCCATCGAGAACATCCCCTCGATCCGTCGCAAGGCGGACTTCTGCTTCCGGTGGATCGACTCCCTGCACGACCTGCGGGAGCTGCGTACCCGCGAGGACCGACGGGCCTTCCTGCTCAACCTGATCTGCTTCGCCGCCTGCATCGAGGGGCTGTTCTTCTACGGCGCGTTCGCGTACGTGTACTTCCTGCGCTCGCGGGGTCTGCTGCACGGGCTGGCCTCCGGGACCAACTGGGTGTTCCGCGACGAGTCGATGCACATGGCGTTCGCGTTCGACGTGGTCGACACCGTACGCGCCGAGGAGCCCGACCTGTTCGACGACGACCTGGCCGACCAGGTCCGCCGGATGCTCACCGAGGCGGTCGAGTGCGAGGTCCAGTTCGCCGAGGACCTGGTGGGTCAGGGGGTGCCCGGGCTCACCCTGGCGGACATGCGCCAGTACCTCCAGCACGTCGCCGACCGCCGTCTCGCGCAGCTCGGGATCGCGCCGCACTACGGGTCGGCCAACCCGTTCGCCTTCATGGAGTTGCAGGACGTGCAGGAGCTGTCCAACTTCTTCGAACGGCGGGTGTCCGCGTACCAGGTCGGGGTGACCGGCACGGTCGCCTTCGACGACGACTTCTAGAACCCCCACCCCACCCCCGCCCCGCCCCGTCGATCATGAAGTTGTTGCGCCCCTATCGGCGTGTCGGGGGCATTAACTTCATGATCGACGTCGGCGGCGGACGGGGTGTGGGGATGGGGTGGGGGTGTTCTTGGGGGTGGGGAACGGGGGACGTGGGAGGGGTCAGGCGGGGGTGCAGGTGGGGGTCGTGGTGGGCGGACTGGACGAGGTGATGGAACTGAGGTAGCCGGCGGTGGTCGACGCGCCCGGCGCGAGTTGGCCGTTGTAGCCGGCGTTCGCGACGGTCACCTGACTACCCGACTGGGTGAGGGTGCCGTTCCAGACCTGGGACACCGTCTGGCCGCTGGCGAGCGTCCAGGTGACCCGCCAGCCGTTGAGCGCGGCCGACCCGGAGTTGGTGACCGTCAGCCGTCCCTCGAAGCCGCCCTGCCAGGTGTTCACCACCGTGTTGGTGACCCCGCAGGACGCCCCACCCGGACCGGTCGGCGTCGGCGTGGGAGTGGTCGTGGGCGTCGGAGTGGGCGTGGGCGTCGCGTCCACCGGCGGGGTCGGCGTCGGGGTCGGAGTCGGGGTGGGCGTCGTGCCGTTGGCCTGGAACTGCCACCAGTTGATGTTGAACAGGGTGCCGCTGCCGCCGGTGAACCGCAGGTACAGGTCCTGGGTGCCGGTGGCGCCGGAGACCGGGCAGGAGACGGTCTGCCAGGTCTGCCAGCCGCCGGTGCCGGGTACCGCGCAGCTGCCCACCCGGGTGCCGGTGGGACCACCGAGGCGCAGTTCGATGGTGCCGCCGGACGTCGCCGACGCGACTCGGGCGGAGAAGGAGGTCGCGCCCGTACCGAAGCCGACGCCCTTGACCTTGACGTAGTCCCCGTTCTCGATCCACCCGACGTTCATCCCGCCCTCGCTGGCGGCCTCGGTCTCGATGCCGGAGCCCCAGGCGATGGTCTCGGCCTCCTGCCGCACGTACGGGTTGAGCGTGCCGATCTGCGGCGCACCCGTCGTGGTCATGTTGATCGTCGGGATGGTGCCGTTGGTGTTGTAGGTGAACTTCTCCACGGCGACCGAGCGGGTGTAACCGCCACCGCCCGGCAGCGCCCCGTTGTGGTAGAAGAAGTACGAGCCGCCGTTGAAGTCGATGACTCCGGGGTGGTTGGTGAAGCTCGCTCCCTGGCGGGGCATGACCGTGCCACGGTAGGTCCACGGGCCGGTCGGGCCGGTGGCGGTCGAGTATCCGATGAACTCGGAGCAGCACTCCGCCGCGAACACGTTGTAGTAGATGCCGTTGCGCTTGTAGACCCACGGGCCCTCCTCGTAGAGGGTGGGCCGGCTCGCGTTGCCCGTCCGGGTGCCGAACCCGGCGGTGGTGAGCGGGATCTTGGTGGCGCTGCCGCTGTAGGAGATCATGTCCGCGTTCAGCCGGACGTACCACAGGTTCGGGTTGCCCCAGTACAGGTACGCCTGGCCGTCGTCGTCGATGAAGACCGTCGGGTCGATCTCGCCGTTGCCCACCAGGGGACGGCCGATGGCGTCCCGGAACGGTCCGGTGGGGCTGTCGGCGACCGCGACGCCGATGGCCATCGAGTTGGTGGCCCGGGCGGTGACCGGCACGTACCAGTAGAACTTGCCGTTGCGGGCGACGACCTGACCCGCCCACGCGTTGGCGCTCGCCCAGCTGAACGTGGCGACGCTCAGCGGCGAGCCGTGGTCGGTCCAGTTGACCATGTCGGCCGACGACCAGACCCGCCAGTCCTTCATGGTGAAGTACGTGGAGCCGTCCTCGTCGTGGCCGGTGTAGAGGTAGACCCGTCCGTTGTGGACCAGGGGCGCCGGGTCGGCCGTGTAGATGTGCTGGACGATCGGGTTGTCTGCGCGGGCGGCCGTGGCCGGCATCAGCGTCGAGACGAGCAGCAGGCTCGCGAGCCAGGCGAGGCCGCGCCGGAGCCGGCTCGTGGTCCGCGGTGGCGGGGTGGGGCGCATCGGTACCTCCAGGGTGGGTCACGACGGGCGGGGCGGCCCGCCGCGTGCGCTGGCGGCGTGTCGCGGGTGTCGTCGCGGGTCGTTCGGGGTGGGGCTGCGGGGTTTGCCGCGAGCACGGCGGGAGGCGCTCGCGTGTCCACCCGTGGCTCCCGCGTGCGGCGGCCCGCCGTACGTCGACGGCGGTGGTCAACGTCCCTGCGGGAGGCCCGGTCACCCACCAGTGGGCGTTGGTCATGCACTGCTCCATCGACCTCGCTGGATCGGATGGAGCGGTGAAGCGTGCCCTTCGCCTCTGCGGCCCGAGGGTAGTCTGTTATCGCTAACATTCTCAAGCGATGGATGGACCTGGATTTCACGCCGCCGTCACCGGCGGGTCGGCGCAGGGTCGTACGCAGCGATGGAAAGGCTGGTCAGCGCTGCAGTCGAGTCGGGCTTCCCGGTCCGCTGCGACGTACCAGCCACGCCTCGGTGATGTGCGTGAACATCGCCTGGGCCGCGCCGTCGGGGTCGCGGGCGGCGATGCGCTCGTAGATGCGCCGGTGCCCCTGGTTCGACGCCACGCACATGGCTCGTTCGGGCTGGCCCATGTAGCGCGCGGTGTTGACGACCTGACTCTCCAGGGACCGGACGACGCCCCGGGCGATGCGGTTCCCGGACGCCTGCATGACCGTGTCGTGGAAGGCGCGGTCGTGCTCCTGGTAGGTGACGTGGTCGTCGACCAACTCGTCCATCCGGTCCACCAGCGCCCGTAGCCGGTCGATCGTGCCCTCATCGGCGAGGCGGGCGGCCACGTTGGCCATGTCGGACTCCAAAACCCGGCGGGTGACCACCAGGTCGTCCAGGATCGCCAGGGTGTCGTCCTCGGCGATGGTCGCCGCGAGGACGAGTTCGTCGAGCATGTCCCACGACGAGGGTGGGGTGACGAGCGTTCCGCTGCCCTGGCGGACCTGCACGAGCCCCTTCTCCTGGAGGATCTTCACCGCCTCCCGGATGACGGTCCGGCTCACCGAGAAGGTCTCGCAGAGCACCGGCTCGGGGGGCAGTGGCGTACCCGAGGGGTGTGCTCCCTGAACGATGCGGGTCACCAGTTCGGCGGTGATCGCCTGAGCCAGATTCGTCGGGCGACGCGTCCAGGTCGGGGTCGCCGAGCCGTTGAGGGCCGACCGGTTCGATGTCGTCACGTTCACCTCCGCGTAGCCGCGGGAGCGGGCCCACGAGTCCGCCCCAGTGTACGGGCAACCGTTGACGTCAGACGTCATACGAGTTACGTTCTCGTCAATCTTGCATCGACGGCCGTTCCCAGGCCACTCCCCATATGAAGGTGAGCAACGATGAAGCAACGAGCAGTCTGGTCCGCGGTCCTCGTTGCAGGGCTGGCGCTGACAGGTTGTGGAAGCGCGACAGGTTCGGGTTCATCGTCCGGAGGCTCGGACAAGAAGCTGGTCGTCTGGGACTGGAAGTCCGGTGAGGCCAGCTCCGCCCAGTACGTGGAGAAGGCCAAGGCCGACTTCGCCAAGAAGCACAAGGACGTCCAGGTCGAGTTCGTGGCGCAGCCCTACGACGAGTACTACACGCTGCTGGGCGCGGCCATCCAGTCGGGCAAGGGACCGGACGTCATCCTGTTCAACGGTGGCGGCCAGATCCGCGACCGGGTGGACTCGCTCCAGCCGCTCGACGAGTACGTGGGCGAGGACCGCCAACGGCTGGCCGGCTGGGAGGCGTTCGCCAAGGGCGGCAAGACCTACGCCGCACCGGTGACGCTCCAGGGCCACCCGATCTACTACAACAAGACGCTCTACGAGAAGGCCGGCCTCGACCCGGCGAAGCCCGCCACGACGTGGCAGGAGTTCGTCGCCAACTGCGGTGTCATCACCAAGCAGACCGGCGCCAAGTGCTTCGCCCTGGGCAACAAGGAGGGCTACGGCATCCAGTTCTTCCTGTCGGCCATGGCGTCGGGCGTCCTGACCCCGCAGGAGTACGACAACTGGATCGCCGGCAAGCGCGACTGGAACTCGCCGAACGTCAAGCGGCTCTTCGAGCTGTGGAAGGAGACCGGCACCGCCAAGCTGAACAATGACGGGGCCAACTCCACCGCCATGTTCAACGACGCGTTCGCCGTCTTCCAGTCCGGCAAGGCCGCCCACATGATCGGCCTGATGTCGGACATCGGGCACTGGAAGGACTTCAACGAGTTCATCACGCCCGAGAAGCTCGGCGTGATGATGGCCCCGACGGTGACCAGCGGCGTGACCCCCAGCCTGCCGTACGACGGTGGCATCGGGTACGCGGTCGCCAAGTGGACCAAGGACCCGAAGGTCGCCGCCGACCTGGTGCGCTCGCTGACCTCCACCGAAGCGCTGAAGGCGTTCTACGCCAACGCGGGCGCGATCACCGCGGACACCACCGTCGACGTGTCCGCGGGTGGCCCGTCGGTCACCACGATCGTCGGCGCGCTCAAGGCCGGCAAGCCGGCGGTGCACGTGGCGCTCTCCTCGAAGTCGCTCGACCTGATGGGCCGTCTTTCGCAGCAGTTGCTCAGCGGCTCGATCAGCGTGGACGAGGTCGTGAAGCAGATGGCCGCCTCGGACACGGCGGGCTGATCTCCGTGACGATCGGCAACTCGCTCCCGTCGGTCCGCTCGGCTTCGGCCGGGCGGGCCGGCGGGGTCCCGCCCTCCACGCCGCCGCCGCGCGACCGCGCCGTCTCCCGGCGCGCCGCCGGCGGCCGCCGCGCCGAACAACTGGCGCCCTTCGTGCTGGTCGCCCCGGCCGTCCTGATCCTCGTGCTGCTGCGGCTGTATCCGCTGGCGCTGGGCGTCAACTTCTCGTTCACCGGCGACGGCGACCGGGACGGGGCCATGGTCGGCTTCGACAACTACCTGGACCTGCTCCACGACCCGCTGTTCCGGCAGGCGCTGCGCAACGTGGGCCTGCTGGTCCTTCTTCTGCCGGTGGCGGTGGCCATCCCGGGTCTGCTCGCCACGTTCATCTACCTGCGCGTGCCCGGGCACCGGTTCTACCGCAGCGTGTACTTCTTCCCGGCGGTGCTGTCCCCGGTCATCGTCGGCGCGATCTTCAACCTGCTGCTCTCGTTCGACGGTCCTGTCAACGTTGTCCTGTCCACCGTCGGCATCGGGCCCGTGGACTGGCTCGGTGATCCCGACGTCGCCATGTTCGCGGTCGTGGGCGTCCACGTCTGGGCGACCTTCGGGATGGCCCTGGTCGTCTTCCTCGCCGGCTTCGCGACTTTGGACGCCGCCCTGCTGGACGCCGCGCGGGTGGACGGCGCGTCACTGGCCCAGGTGATCTGGCACGTGATCATCCCCAGCCTGACCCGCACCATCCAGTTCGTCTTCGTGACCACGATGATCGGGATGCTCACCTCGATGTTCGGCCTGCTCTACGTCATGACCAGCGGTGGTCCGGAGGGCTCGACCTACCTACCCGAGTACTACATCTGGATCCAGCAGGGCCGGATGAACCGCCCGGCGCTCGCGTCGGCGGCGTCCACCGTCCTGTTCGTCATCATGCTCGTCGTCGGGTTGGTGCAGCTCAAGCTGCTCCGACGCGCGGGAAGGGAGGACTGATGCCCCGCGTCCGACTCGGTAGATGGTTGCTCGTGATCCCGATGGGGCTGCTCGCGCTGGCGACGATCTACCCCCTGCTGTTCACGGCCAACGTGGCCATGAAGACCCGCCGGGAGTACATCCTCGACCGCTTCACGCTGGCGGACTCGCTGCGCTTCGAGAACATCACCACGGCGTGGACCAGCGTCGGCATGGGCCGGTACACCGTCAATTCGGTCATCGTCGTCGGCTGCTCGGTGTTCCTGCTGCTGCTGTTCGGGTCGATGGCCGGCTTCGCGCTGAGCCAACTGCGCTTCCGCGGCTCGACGGCGCTGTTCATCGGCTGCCTCGCGGCGCTCTTCATCCCGTTCCAGGTGATCATGGTGCCGCTGGCCCGGGTCATGGCGGACAGCGGTCTGGTCGACACGTACCCGGGGCTGATCCTGGCGTACGTCGCGCAGTTCCTGCCCTTCACGGTCTTCCTGATGACCAGCTACTACCGGACCATTCCGGCGGAGATCGTCGACGCGGCCCGGATCGACGGCAACACCGTGTACGGCGTCTACCGGCGGATCATGTTGCCGCTGGGCGCCCCCGCGCTGCTGTCCGTCGGCATCCTCGACACGCTGTTCTGCTGGAACGACGTGCTCATCTCGCTGCTGCTGATGCCGTCGGCCGACCACCGGACCCTGATGGTCGGGGTGACCTCGCTACGCGGGCAGTACTCGGAGGACATCCCCACCTTCGCCTCCGGGGTGCTCATCGCGGCGATCCCCGTACTGGCGGTCTACCTGTTCCTTCAGCGCCAGATCGCCGACGGCGTCGCCGCTGGTTCCACGAAAGGCTGACATGCGCATCACCGGGTATCGAACCCTGACGACGGTCCAGGAGTGGGGCCGACCCGTCGGCGACGCCAACGGGGTGTACCCCGACGGCGTCACCACGGTGCCGATCACCATCGTCGAGACCGACGAGGGGATCAGCGGCGTCGGCCTGGGGCCGCACGTGGAGATCGACGCGATCTTCCCGGCCATCGAAGGGGAAGATCCCCGCGCGGTGTCCACCCTGTACGACCGGATGCTGCGGCAGACGTTCAAGGCCGGCCACGCCGGCCTGGTGTTCGGGACGATCGGTGCGCTGGACACCGCCCTCTGGGACATCAAGGCGCAGTTGGCCGGTGAGCCGCTGTGGCGGCTGCTCGGCGGACGGGACCGCCGCGTCCCGGCGTACGCGTCGGGCCTCGACATCGGGCTGACCGACGACGAGCTCGTCGCCGAGTACGAGGTCTACGCCGGGTACGGCCTGCGGGCCGCCAAGCTCAAGGGCGGCCTCGACATCGAGCGGGACCGGCATCGGCTCGGCCTGGTCCGGGAGGTGCTGACCGAGGCCGGGCACGGCCGACGGCCGGGCCTGATGCTCGACGTCAACGAGGCGTGGTCACGCAAGCAGGCCGTCCGGCACGTGGCCGAGCTGGAGCGTACCCTCGATCTGATCTGGATCGAGGAGCCGGTCCGCCGCTGGGACGCCGAGGGCCTGGCCGCGGTGGGTCGGGGCGTACGGGCCTCGATCGCCACCGGCGAGAACCTCACCGGGCTCGAGCAGTACCGTCCGCTGATCGCGGCCGGCGCGGTCGACATCGTCCAGACGGCCGCCGTCTGGGGTGTCACCCACTTCCTGCGGGTCGCGGCCCTGGCACACGCGCACGACCTGCCGGTCAGCCCGATCGGCAACATTCCGGTCGGGCTCCTGCACGCCGCGACCTCGGTGCCGAACCACCTGGTCAGCGAGTTGCAGGATCTGCGACCGCCGGCCGGCATCGGCCTCGACCTGCACGTCGAGGACGGCGCATTCGTCCTGGGCGAGGCGCCGGGCCTCGGCATCCGGGTGGACGAGGCGGCGATCGCGGCCGCCGAACACCGCCCGGCCACCCCGACCGCCGACAGCCCGAACGTCCGCCCCGAGCGGGCCGGCAAGCGTCTGCTGGCGGCGGCCGAGCACCCGGTCACCGCCGTGCCGGCCGGGGTCGAGGCCCTACTCGTCGACGCCGTCGCGGCCCCGAACGACGTTGCGCCGCTGCGGCACTGAGCCGGTACGGGCCGCATCCGCACTGGACCGCAATTGGTCGGATGATTACCGTGTCCGTGGCGGCGACACCGCGCGCGCGACTCCGGCCGCCCTGTCCCACGCACCGTGCGTACCAACCACGTCGAGACGGAGCAGCAGTGAAGGCAGTTGTCTACAAGGGAGCACGGGACCTCGGCATCGAGGACCGCGCACCGGAACCGCCGGGCCCCGGCCAGGTACGGATCGCGGTGGCGTTCACCGGGATCTGCGGTACGGACCTGCACATCTTCCACGGCGACATGGACGCCCGGGTCGGCGCGTCGGCGGTCCTGGGGCACGAGATGTCGGGCCACGTCGCCGCGGTCGGCGACGGCGTGACCGACCTGCGGGTCGGGCAGCCCGTCACGGTGATGCCGACCCGCGCCTGCGGGAAGTGCCCGGCGTGCCGTCGCGGCCACTCGCACATCTGTCACGCGATGGACTTCCTCGGCATCGACTCGCCCGGCGCGATGCAGTCGTCCTGGACGGTGCCGGCCGACCTGGTGCTGCCGCTCCCGGACGACCTGCCGTTGGACCGGGCCGCACTCGTCGAGCCCGTCGCGGTGGCGGTGCACGACGTCGGCCGGGCGCAGGTGGCGTCCGGTGAGCACGTGGTCGTCGTCGGCGGAGGGCCGGTGGGCGTCCTCATCGCGGCCGTCGCCCGCGAGCGTGGGGCCCGGGTCCTGCTCGTCGAACCGGACGGTTTCCGGCGCGGGGTCGCGTCGAGCATCGGCATCGATGCCGTGGACCCGGGGCCGACCGATGTGGTGGCGCTGGTCAACGACCGGACCGGCGGCGCGGGCGCGGATGTCGCGTTCGAGGTGTCCGGCGCCGCCGCCGGCGTCGGCACCGCGGTGGACGTGCTGACCACCCGGGGCCGGCTGGTGATGGTGGCGATCCACCCGCAGCCCCGTCCGGTGAACCTGCACCGCTTCTTCTGGCGGGAGCTGGAGTTGCTGGGCGCGCGGCTGTACCGGCGCGCGGACGTCGTCGAGGCGATCCGGCTGGTGGCGGCCGGCGTCATCCCGGCCCAGGAGCTGATCTCCCGGGTACTGCCGGTGGCCGGCGTCACGGACGCGTTCGAGGCCCTGGAGTCCGGCGGCGGCGTCATGAAGGTGCTGCTCGACTGGCGGGAGGAGGAGCGATGAGCACCCTGTTCGACCTGACCGGACGGACCGCCCTGGTGACCGGCGCCCGGCGGGGGATCGGCCTCGCGATGGCCGAGGCACTGGCGTCGGCCGGTGCGGACGTCATCGGGGTGTCGGCGCAGTTGGAGCCGGAGGGCAGTGAGGTCCAGCGGCGTGTCGAGGCGGCCGGTCGCCGGTTCACCGGCATCCGGACGGACCTCGGTGACCGGGCCGCGGTGTACCGGCTGGCCGAGGAGGCCGAGGCGGTCGCGCCGGTGGACATCCTGGTGAACAACGGCGGCACCATCGCCCGGGCGCCGGCCGCGGAGCACCCCGACGAGATGTGGGACCGGGTGGTGCAGGTGAACCTGTCCAGCCAGTTCGTGCTGACCCGGGAGATCGGCCGGCGGATGGTCGACCGGGGCCGGGGCAAGGTCATCTTCACCGCCTCCCTGCTCAGCTTCCAGGGCGGCATCAACGTCGCGAGCTACACCGCGGCCAAGTCCGGCCTTGCCGGGCTGACCAAGGCCCTGTCCAACGAGTGGGCCGGACGCGGGGTGAACGTCAACGCGATCGCGCCCGGGTACATCGCCACCGACAACACCCAGGCGCTGCGCGACGACCCCGTGCGCAACGACGCCATCCTGGGCCGTATACCGGCCGGCCGGTGGGGACGCGCCGACGACCTGGCCGGCGCCACCGTCTTCCTGGCCGCGGCCGCGTCGGACTACGTGCACGGCGCCGTCCTGCCCGTCGACGGCGGATGGTTGGGCCGATGACCGGGCCCACGCCGGCCGGGCGCCCCGGCATCGTCGACGCGCACCACCACCTCTGGGTCCGTGCCCGGCACCCGCAACCGTGGATCGACCCGGACACGATGGCGGCGATCGACAACGACTTCACCCCGGCGGACCTCGCTCCGGCGGCGCTCGCCGCCGGGGTGACCGAGACCGTCGTCGTGCAGTCCATCGCCTCCGTCGCGGAGACCGAACACCTGCTGGGCATCGCGGCCGACGATCCCCTCATCGGCGGCGTCGTCGGCTGGGTCAACCTCACCGCCGACGACATCGACGAGCGCCTGGACCGGCTGCGCGCCGCCCGTGGCGGGGAGCGGCTGGTCGCCATCCGCCACCTGGTCCAGTCCGAGACCGACCCGGCGTACCTGGACCGGCGCGACGTCCGGCGGGGCGTCGCCGCGGTCGGTGCCGCCGGTCTCGCCTACGACCTGCTGGTCCGCGACCACCAACTGCCGGCGGCCACCCGGCTCGTCCGGGACCTGCCCGAGGTGACGTTCGTCCTGGACCACCTGGCCAAGCCGGCGCTCGGCCGGGGAGACCTGGGGGACTGGCCGGCCAACCTCCGGGCGCTCGCCGCCGAGCCGAACGTCACCGCGAAGCTCTCCGGCCTGGTGACCGAGGTGGACGGCCCGTCCTGGTCGGCGGACGACCTGCGCCCCGCCGTCGACCACGCGCTCGACGCGTTCGGACCGCACCGGCTCATGTTCGGCTCCGACTGGCCGGTGTGCCTGCTCGCCAGCTCCTACACCCGGTGGGTCGGCGTCCTCGCCGACCTGCTGGAACCGCTCGGCGACCAGGAACAGGCGTCGATCTGGCGGGAGACCGCGGTGCGCGCGTACGGGTTGGGTGCGTCGTGACCGGCCGCGAGTTGCCCCGGCGACCGGGGGTACGCCTCAGCACGCTGGGCTTCGGCGCGGCGCAGGGCGGCAACCTGTACCGGGCGACGTCGGACGAGGAGTTCAGCGCGGCCGTCGACACCGCCTGGGACGCCGGCATCCGTTACTTCGACACCGCACCGCACTACGGCCTCGGCCTGTCCGAGCGGCGGCTCGGGGCGGCGCTGCGGTCCCGGCCCCGCGACGAGTACGTGGTGTCGACAAAGGTCGGGCGGCTGCTCGTACCGTCGCCGGAGAGCGCACGCGAGCGCGACCCGGAGGGCTTCGACGTGCCGGCCGACCACCGGCGGGTCTGGGATTTCAGCCGGGACGGCGTCCTGCGGTCGTTGACGGCCAGCCTGGAGCGCACCGGCCTGGACCGCGTCGACGTCGTCTACCTGCACGACCCGGACGAGCACTGGGAGCAGGCGGCGACCGAGGCGGTGCCGGCCCTGGTCGAGCTGCGCGAGCAGGGGGTCGTCGGCGCGATCGGGGCCGGCATGAACCAGTCGGCGATGCTGGCGCGGTTCGTCCAGGAGACCGACATCGACGTGGTGATGTGCGCCGGCCGCTACACCCTGCTCGAACAGGGCGCGCTCGACGACCTGCTGCCGGCGGCGCAGGCCGCGGGGGTGGGCGTGGTGATCGCCGGGGTCTACAACTCGGGGCTGCTGGCCCGCGACCAGCCACCGGCCGACGCGACCTACAACTACCAGCAGGCACCGCCGGAGGTGATCGAGCGGGCCCGGCGGATCGCGGCCGTCTGTCAGGAGTACGACGTCACGCTGCCCCAGGCGGCGCTGGCGTTCGTCCGCCGGCACCCGGTGGTGGTCTCCACGGTGGTCGGCCTCCGGGACGCGGCCCAGGTGACCGAGACGCTGCGTCGCTTCGACGCGGACGTCCCGGAGCAGCTCTGGGCGGCGCTGCGGGACGCCGGACTGCTGGGCTGACGGCCCGCCGCCGAAAGGCCGAAGCGCCGGCCACCCGTCGTCAGGAGCGGGTGGCCGGCACTTCGTTCACGCCCGGGCCGGTGGTCAGACCTGGGTGAACCGCCACTGCTGGTTGGCGGCGCTGTGGCAGCCCCACTGCAGCAGCCGGGCCCCGTCGGCGGTCGAGGCGCCGTTGACGTCCACGCAGAGCCCGCTGAGCGCGCTCTTGACCGTGTAGACCCCGGTCGTGCTGGTCGCCGTCACGGTGAACTTCTGTTGGTTGGAGTTGTTGCAGGTGGTGTGTTGCAGGAAGGCGCCCTGCGCGGTGGAGCCGCCGACGACGTCGAGGCACTTACCGCTGTGCACCGCCTTGAGGTAGACGGCGCCGTTGCCGGCGTCCACCGCCTGCCACTTCTGGTTGTTGCCACCGGTCGCCGCCCACTGCACGACCTGGGCGCCGTCGGCGGTGGAGACCCCACTGACGTCCATCAGCTTGCCACTGTGCTGGGCCGTGAGGGTCCAGGTCTTCCCGGCCACGCCGGTTCCGGTGCCCGTGCCGGGCACCCCCACGCCGTTGCCGCCGAAGGTGAACGCGTCGAGGTCGAACCAGTTGGACGAACTGCCCTTGAACACCATGTAGAGGGTGTGCGTACCGGACAGCGCCGCGACGTTCGTCGCCGCCGTGGACTGGTAGTTGTCCCAGCCGCCGGTGCTGGGCACCGACGTCGTCGCCAGCAGGGTGCCGGTCGGCGAGTCGGCCCGCAGCTCGATGGAGCCGCCACCGCTGGGCGACGACAGCCGGTAGCTGACGGTGCTGATGCCCGACAGGCTCATCGGGTTGAACGCCACCCAGTCGTTGTTGGAGATGTCGCCGACGCGCTTACCGCTCTCCGCGGCGCTCTGGTCGACGACCCGGACGCCGGACTGGCTGCTGAAGTACTCGGCCTGCTTGTGCTTGGGTTGCAGGATCGCCGTCGCGTAACCGGTCAGCGGCGCCGCGCCACCCGAGCCACCGTTGTCGGTGTAACGGGCGTTGAGCACGTAGTACAGGTTCGCGCCCTCGGGGTGCCCACCGAGCAGGTCGGTGGAGATGGTGCCCGAACAGCCCGGGTACTCGGTGGTCTCGTGGGCGTGGTCGTCGTGGCCCAGGGCCGGGTTGACGAACACCTTGGTGCAGTCGATGGCCGCGCCGCCGGGGTCGGAGACACTGACCGTGTACGAGACCTTGTCGCCGAAGTTCAGCATGCCTCCGTTGGGCGGCACGGTGATGGTGACCACCGGGGCGGTGTTGCCGACGGTGATCTGCACGTTGGCGAAGCCGGTCTTGCCGGTGTTGTCGGTGACCTTGAGCTGCGCGGTGTAGTTGCCGTTGGTCGTGTAGGTGTACGTCGGGTTCGCGGCGGTGGACGTGCCACCGTCACCGAACGTCCACTGGTAGCTCAGCGTGTTGCCCGGGTCCGGGTCGATGGTGCCGGCGCTGCTGAACTGGACGGTCAGCGGGGCGCTGCCGCTGGTCGGCGTGCCGACGGCCTTCGCGATCGGTGACCGGCCGCCCTGGATGTAGTCGATCCGGTAGAGCCCGGAGTCGTTGTTGCCGCCGCCGAAGTTCGAGCCCCACTCCAGCAGGTACAGCGAGCCGTCGGGGCCGAACTCCATGTCCATCGGCTTGTTGAAGTTGCCGCCGGGCAGGAACGGGTTGGTCCGGGTGACCGCCGTCGAGGAGTCGAAGTGGACCTCCTTGACGTAGTTGCGGGCCCACTCGTAGAAGAAGTGCACGCCGTCGTAGTACGGCGGGAACTTCGTCGCGGACGGGTTGTTCGCGTCGTACCGGTACACCGGGCCGCCCATCGGGGCGGACCCGCCGGAGCCCAGCTCGGGGAAGGTCGTCGAGGCGGGGTAGCCGTACCAGATGTTCGGCGCGACGATCGGCTTGAGGTTGACCAGGCCGGTGTTGTTCGGCGAGTTGTTGACCGGCGCGTTGCAGTTGAACTTCGCCCCGACCACGCCGGTGTCCGGGTTGAACGGCGCGTACGGCTGGTTGTTGCCGTGGCAGAACGGCCAGCCGTAGTTACCGGCGGACTTGATCACGTTCAGCTCGACGAGACCCTCCGGACCGCGGTTGGTGGTCGGCGGGTTGCGGTCCGGGCCGTAGTCGGCCAGGTAGACCCAGCCGGTGACCGGGTCGATCGAGAAGCGGAACGGGTTGCGGAAGCCCATGGCGTACACCTCGGGCTTGGTCTGCGCGGTGCCCTGCGGGTAGAGGTTGCCCGACGGGATGGTGTACCCGCCGCTGGCCGAGGGCTTGATGCGCAGCAGCTTGCCGCGCAGGTCGTTGGTGTTGCCGGCGGAGCGGGCGGCGTCCAGGTTGGACTTGCCCGAGCGCCAGTCCAGCGGGGCGTAACCCTGCCAGTTGGGGTCGAGGTTGGGCGGCGTGTCGTCGCCGGTGCCGATGTAGAGGTTGCCGTCCGGACCGAAGTCGATGTAGCCGCCGGTGTGCCCGGGCTCGGCGAAGGTCCGGTCCCGGTACGCGGGGATGTCGATGATCCGGGCCTCGGTGGACAGGTTGAGCGTGTCACCGGAGAGCGTGTAGCGGGACACCCGGTTGACGTCGGTCGAGCTGCTCGCCGGTGAGTGGTACAGGTAGACGTACCCGTTGCTGGCGAACGCCGGGTCGATCGCGACGCCGGTGAGGCCGTCCTCACCACCGGTGTAGACGCTCAGCGTGGCGGCGGTGACGGTGCTGTTGGTGCTCGGCTTGAAGATCTTCACCTGGCCGCCGCGCTGGACGTACAGCACCCGACCGTCGGGCAGTACGGCCAGCGCCATCGGGTCGGCGGTGTTGTCGTCGAGGGTACGCTTCTCGAAGTTGCCCCAGACGGTGCCGCCGCAGTCGCCGGGCACGTTGCCGGCGGCCCACTTGACGCCGCCGAGGACGTGGTTGCGGAAGTTCGTCTCGCTGTACGAGTCGATGGCGTGGCCCATCGCGGTGGCCCACACCCGGCCGCCGCCGGTGTTGCGGCACCACGAGATCGGGTGGTCCGGGCCCATCGCCCGCGAGCCCGGGTTGTACGTGCGCTCGTCGGCCGTCACCAGCACATGGACGTTGCCGCGCGGGTTGGCGTCGAAGTTGTACCACTCCTCGCTGCGGCTCCAGCGGTCCGGCAGGCCGGCCGTCGACGGGTGCTGCTTGTCGGCGACGATGGCGGTGCCGGCGAGCACTCCGGGGGAGTGCTCGGGCATGTGGGCGCCGCCGTTCATCATCTGGTCCCACCACGGGTACTCGGCCTCGATACCCATGTCGGTGGCGTTGTGCACGCCGACGATGCCCTTGCCGCTGGCGAGGTAGCCCTCGATGGCCTGGCGCTGGGCGGTCGAGGTCCAGACCATGCCGGAGGTCTGGAACATGATGACGACGTCGAAGGTGGCGAGGTTGGCGGGCGTGAAGACGCTCGAGTCCTCGGTCGCCACCAGCTCGAAGTTGTTCGCGGCGGCCTGCTGCTGGAACATCGAGATCCCGGCGGGGATCGAGTCGTGCCGGTAGCCGGCGGTCTTGGTGAACAACAGGGCGCGGAAGGCCGGGGCGGCCGATGCTGGCGGGGCCAGACCGAGGGCCACCAACAGGCCGACGATCAGTCCGATGATCATTGTGGGGCGACGCATGCCGTCTCCTAGGTCTGGGCGGGCAACTGGCGATTGCGGGCACGGACCGACAGCGCGTCAGGTCGTGCCTGGGCGCGCGGGGGTCACGAGTGTGCTGGTCGCGGTCGTCGTGCCGTCCGCCGAAACGGCATTCAGCCCCGCTGGATGTCACACAGCGTGATGTGGGCTGTGATCTCGTCCGTGGTCTGCGAGGTCAGGATGAGCCATCTATCGAAGACTGTCAATGCAACGTCGAGCGTCTGATGTTACCCCTCGGTAGGGGTGGTCGGGCCTGACTCGTCCGAGCCGACACTCGTGCCGATCGAGTGCCGGGCCTGGCAGTCGCCGCAGATCGAGGATTGCGGACCCGCATCCAAACATCTATCTTCATACGTGTGATGTTTCCTCGATGTCAAGGAAATGTTTGCACCATAAAAACGCAAGTTCTGCAGCAGCCTGCGAAAGTGCGTCGCTCAGTGCGTCGGACGGCCTACCAGCCGTTGTGCCGACCCCGTCTTTGACTACTATCTGTAAGGGCTATCGGGATGTCAGATCCACCACCGGCGCCGCTGCTGGCCCTGCGGGGCATCGGCAAGTCCTTCCTCGGCGTACGCGTCCTCGGCGACGTCGACCTCGACGTCGCCCCGGGTGAGGTGCACGCCGTCGTCGGGGAGAACGGCGCCGGCAAGTCGACGCTCATGAAGATCGTTTCGGGTGGGTACGCCCCGGACGAGGGCACCATCGAGTTCGCCGGTCAGCCGCGCGCGTTCCACGGCCCCCGCGACGCGCAGCGCGCCGGCGTCGGCATCATCCACCAGGAGTTCAACCTCCTGCCCGAGCGCACCGTCGCGGAGAACGTCTACCTGGGCCACGAACCCCTCCGGCGCGGGCTGGTCGACCGCCGCGCGATGCTCGACCGCACCCGCGAACTCCTCACCTCGATCGGGGAGACCGCCCTGCCGGCCGACGCCCGGGTCGGCCGCCTCGGCGTCGCCCAGCAGCAGGTCGTCGAGATCGCCAAGGCGCTCGCCCTGGACGCCCGGCTGCTCATCATGGACGAACCGACCGCGGCGCTCGCGGACCAGGAGGTCGAGCTGCTCTACGGGCTGGTACGCCGGCTCCAGGAGCGCGGGATCGGTCTGCTGTACGTCTCACACCGGCTCACCGAGGTCTTCGACCTGTCCAACCGGATCACGGTCCTCAAGGACGGCCGTCGAGTGACCACCGTGGACACCGCGAGCACGACTGCCGACGAGCTGGTCCGGCACATGGTCGGCCGCGAGCTGTCCAGCTACTATCCGGACCGGGCCGGCCCCGACGACCGGGGACCGGTACGGCTCACCGTCCGCGGCGGGGGAAACCGCAAGCTCAGTGGGGTGGACCTCGAGCTGCGCGCCGGCGAGGTGCTCGGGGTCGGCGGCCTCCAGGGCTCCGGACGATCCGCGCTCGCCCGCGCGCTCTTCGGCGTGGCGCCGTTCACGACCGGTGTCGTCGAGCTGGACGGCGAGCCGGTGCGGCTGCGCTCACCGCGCGCCGCCATGCGGGCCGGCATCGCGTACGTCACCGAGGACCGCAAGGGCGAGGGCATCGTGGCACGGCAGTCGGTGCTCGACAACGCGCTGCTGGCCAGCCGGGCCGTCTTCGCGGCACGGTCCGGCCGCGCCGCCCGCACCGCACGGGTACGCGAGCTGCTCGCCGCCGTGGAGGTCCGCGCCGCCGGTGACGACCAGGAGATCCGTTTCCTCTCCGGCGGCAACCAGCAGAAGGTCGTGCTGGCCCGGTGGCTGGCGCTGAACCCGCGCATCCTGATCTTCGACGAGCCGACCCGGGGCATCGACGTGGGCGCGAAGTCCGCCATCCACGACCTGGTCCGCCGCCTCGCCCGCGACGGCGCGGCGGTCCTGATGATCTCGTCGGAGCTGCCCGAGCTGCTCGGCATGAGCGACCGGATCATCGTGCTGCGCGACGGCCGGATCGCGGGCGAGCTGCCCGCCGGCGCGACCGAGGAGGACGTCGTCGCCCTGGCCGTCGGCACCGCTCGGGAGGTCGCCGCGTGAGCGCGAGGAGTGAGCCGGTTTTGCGAGCCCCGCAGTCGCGAACGGAAGGTGGCTCCGCGTGAGCGCGAGGAGTGAGCCGGTTTTGCGAGCCCCGCAGTCGCGAACGGAAGGTGGTTCGGCATGACCGCGCTGTCGTTGCGTCCGGCCCGCCGTGCCGTGCCGGGCGTGTACGTTGCCCTGGCCCTCACCCTCGTGCTCGGCTGGCTGATCGTCACGCTCGACGGCGGTCAGCTCTTCAACCAGTCGACGACGGTGAGTCTGCTGCACGTCGCCGCCGGCCTCGGCCTCGTCGCCGTCGGGCAGACCCTGGTCATCCTCGGTGGCTCACTCGACCTCTCCGTCGCCTACGTGATCAGCCTGAGCACGCTGGTGGCGGCCGAGGCGATGAACGGCAGCGACGGCGCCCTGCTCCCGGCGATCGGCCTGGCGCTCGCGGTCAGCGCCGCCGTCGGGCTGCTCAACGGGCTGCTCGTCACCAAGCTGCGGATCAACGCGTTCATCGCCACCCTCGGCGTCGGGCTGCTGCTCAAGGGTTACCTCGACAACGGGTACGACGGCCCGGCCGGCGAGAGCGCCCCCGCCCTGGTCCGGACGCTCGGCTACCAGCGGATCGGCCCGGTGCCGGTCTCCTTCCTGCTGCTGCTCGCGGTGACCGCGGTGGCCTGGTTCGCGCTCTCGCGCACCCGGTTCGGCCACCACCTGGTCGCCGTCGGCGGCGATCCGGAGGTCGCCCGGCTCTCCGGCGTCCGCAACGACCGGGTCCTCGTCACGGCCCACGTGCTCTGCTCCCTCTGCGCCGGCCTGGCCGGCGTCTACCTGGCCAGCCGGCTCGGCTCCGGCGCCCCGCGGGTGGGCACGGAGGGGCTCTACGACCTGGAGTCGATCGCCGCGGTGGTGCTCGGCGGCACCGCCCTCGCCGGCGGGCGCGGGGGCGTGCTCGGCACGATCGGCGGCGTGCTGCTGCTCGCCAGCATCGACGCGGTCTTCAACCAGCTCGAGGTCGACGCGTTCTTCAAGCAGGTGATCCGTGGGCTGATCATCATCGCCGCGGTCGCCGTCTACGCCCGACGGGCCATGCGAAAGGCGGGGTCCTGACCATGCGGGTCGCCGAGCGTCGTCCGCTCACCCTCCGGATCCGTCCCGACGGGATCGCGCCGATCGCCGCGCTCCTGGCGGTGCTGCTGATCATCATCGCCTTCGTCCAACCCGACTTCCTGGCTCCCGGATCGCTGATGTCGTTCCTGGGCCGCTCCGCGCCGATCATCCTGCTCGCCGCCGGTCAGTACTTCGTGATCGTCAGCGGGGAGTTCGACCTCTCGGTGGGCTCCCTGGTCACGGCGCAGGTCGTGGTCGCCGCCCGGCTCATCGACAGCGACCCGTCACGCACCTGGCCAGTGGTCGCGCTGCTGCTCGTCGGCGGCGCGTTCGTCGGACTGGTCAACGGTCTGGTCACCACGGTGTTGCGGGTGCCGTCCTTCATCACCACGCTCGGCATGTTCCTGATCCTGGTCGGCGCCGTCTACCTGTGGTCCGACGGCGCACCGAAGGGCGGGCTCTCGGAGGAGTTCCGCCGGTTCGGCCGACGGGCCATCGAGGACGTGCCGCTGCTCGGCCGGATCCCGTACGCGCTGCTCGTGCTGGTGGTCGTCGCCGCCATCGCCGTGCTGCTGACGCGGTCGGACTTCGGCCGCACGCTCGTCGCCGTCGGAGACAATCCGCGTACCGCCGAGTTGAGCGGCGTACGCGTCGAGCTGACCAAGACGATCGCGTTCGTGCTCAGCGGTGTCGCGGCGGCGGTCGCGGCGATCCTGCTCGGCGGGTACAGCGGTGTGTCGTTCCAGGCCGGCGTCGGTCTGGAGTTCGCCGCGATCACCGCGGTCGTGCTCGGCGGCGTCGCCCTCGGCGGCGGTCGCGGCTCGGTCGTCGGGGCGATGCTCGGCGCACTGACCCTCGAGACGCTCTTCGCGTTGATGAACTTCACCGGCGTCTCCGGTGCCCTCAGATCGACCGTCCAGGGCCTGATCATCCTGCTCGCCGTGGCGGTCTCGGCTTCGCGTTCCTCCTCCTCAAGATAAAGGTGATTCGATGAGACGATCCATGACCACCCTTGCTGCCGTGGGTGTGCTGACGCTGGCCGTCGCCGGCTGCGCCACCGACGAGCCGACCGCGTCCCCATCCGGCAGCGCGTCCGCCGCCGCCGGGTCGGGCACCGGGGAGCAGTCCAAGTTCTTCGTGCAGGCCGACTACGACAACGAACTGGCGCTGCTCGACGCCGCCCCGACGGGCCCGGCCGACAAGCCGTGGGAGCAGGTGCTCAACCCGAAGATGGTGGACACCGCGAAGTACAAGAAGACCGGTAAGCACAAGATCTGCTTCTCCAACGCGGCGCTGAACAACCCGTGGCGACAGGTCGGGTTCAAGACCATGCAGGCCGAGGTCGAGGCGCAGAAGTCGCGGATCAGCGAGTTCGTGCACGTCGACGCCGAAGGCAAGGACCAGAAGCAGATCGCCGACATCAACGATCTGCTCGGCAAGAACTGCGACGCGCTGATCGTGTCGCCGAACACCACCGCGACGCTCACCCCGGCCGTGGAGGCCGCCTGCAAGGCCGGTCTGCCGGTGGTCGTCTTCGACCGGGGCGTCAACACCACCTGCCCGGTGACGTTCATCAACCCGGTGGGCGGCTACGGCTTCGGCCACGTCGGCGCGGAGTTCGTCAGCCAGAAGATGAAGCCCGGCGGCAAGCTGCTGGCGCTGCGCATCCTGCCCGGCGTCGACGTGCTGGAGACCCGCTGGTCGGCCGCGAAGATCGCGCTGGACAAGGCGAAGGTCGACGTCGTCGGCGTGGAGTTCACCGACGGCGACCCGGCCAAGACCAAGAAGATCGTGAACGACTACATCCAGCGGTACGGCACGATCGACGGCGTCTGGATGGACGCCGGGGCGGTCGCCGTGGCGGCGGTCGAGGCGTTCCAGGACGCCGGCAAGCCGGTGCCCCCGATGAACGGCGAGGACCAGCTCGACTTCCTCAAGCTCTGGAAGGACAAGCAGCTCACCGCCATCGCGCCGACCTACCCGACGTACCAGTGGCGGACGCCGATCATCGCGGCGCTGAACATCCTCGACGGCACCCAGGTCTCCAACCCGTGGAAGCTGCCGCAGCCCACGATCACCCAGGACAACCTGGACCAGTACCTCGACGCGAGCATGCCGCCGCTGCACTACGCGATGTGCGGCTGCCGTGACCTGCCCGGCTACCCGCAGCGCTGGAAGTAGGTTGCGGTGTACGCCATTGGCGTCAACCCCTGGGTGTGGGCCTCGCCGGTCGACGACGAGGCCCTCGCCCGGCTGATCCCGCGGATCGCCTCGTTCGGGTTCGACGCGGTCGAACTGCCGATCGAGCAGCCCGGCGACTGGGATCCCGTCCGCACGCGGGACCTGTTGGCCGCGCACGGCCTCGCGGCGGCCGGGGTCTGCGCGGTCACCCCACCCGGGCGGGACCTGGTGGACGCCACGCCGGCCGTCGTCGAGTCGACCGTCGCGTACCTCATGGGGTGTGTGGCGAGCGCGGCGGCGGTCGGCGCGCCCTGCGTCGGCGGGCCGGTGTACGCGTCCGTCGGGCGCACCTGGCGGATGTCGGCGGCGGCCCGCGTGGCCTGCTACGCCGACTTCCGGCGGGCCCTCGCGCCGGTCGCCGACCGGGCCGGCGAGGTGGGCGTGACCATCGGCGTCGAGGCGTTGAACCGCTACGAGACGAGCGTGGTCAACACCGTCGAGCAGACCATCGAGGCCATCGACGGGCTGCCCGACAGCGTCGGCATCATGATCGATACCTACCACATGAACATCGAGGAGGCCGACCCCTACGCGGCCCTCGCGCTGGCCGGACCGCACATCAAGCACGTCCAGGTCAGCGGCACCGACCGGGGCTCGCCCGGCGCGGACCACTTCGACTGGCCCCGCTTCTTCACCGTCCTGCGGGGCACCGGCTACCGGGGCGCGGTCTGCATCGAGTCGTTCACGGCCGAGAACGAGACCATCGCCACCGCGGCCTCGATCTGGCGGCCCCTGGCCCCCTCCCAGGACCGCCTCGCCGTCGACGGCCTGCGTTACCTCCGCAAGGTCGTCGCCTGACCGGGCGTCGGCACGCCCGCGTTGTTAGCGCTAACCACCACCACTCCCCATCACCCCCAGGAGACCGTCCCGTGTCCGTCTCATCCATCTCCGTGGCGCGCCGGCTCCTCGCCGGCGCGGCCACGGCGGCACTGACCGCACTGGTCGCCGTCACCGCCTCGGCCACGCCGGCCGCCGCGGCGACCACCACCCTCTACGCGTCCCCGTCCGGCGGCGGCAGCACCTGCTCCGCCAGCCAGCCGTGCTCACTGGCCGGCGCCCAGGCGGCGGTACGGACGCTCAACAGCTCGATGTCCGGCGACATCGTCGTGGAACTGGCCGACGGCGTGTACCGGCTCACCTCGCCGCTGCGCCTGACCGCGGCCGACTCCGGCACCAACGGCTACCAGGTGATCTGGCGGGCTGCCGCCTCGGCCCGCCCGACGATCAGCGGGGCGCGGCCGGTCACCGGGTGGTCGCTCGTCGACTCCGCGAAGAACATCTGGCGGGCCAACGTCCCGGCCGGGCTGGACAGCCGGCAGCTCTACGTCAACGGCGCCATCGCCACCCGGGCGCGTACCGCGGTCAACCGCGCCGACTTCACCTTCACCACCAGCGGCATGCGGTTCAGCAACAGCGCGCTGAGCTACCTGAACAACGTCGGCAACCAGAACCGGGTCGAGGTGGAGAGCGTCGGCTCGTTCACCGACCGGTACTCGCCCGTGCAGAGCATCAGCGGGAACTTCCTGACGATGCAGCAGCCGGCCTGGAACAACAACACGTTCGGCTTCGACACCCTGTCCCGCCCGCACCGGGCCGGTCCGTTCTACCTGGCCAACGCGTACGAGTTCCTCGACTCGCCGGGGGAGTGGTACCTCAATCCGGGTAGCGGGCAGCTCAACTACATCCCGCTGTCCGGGCAGAACATGAACAGCGTGAGCGTGGAGCTTCCGCAGCTCCAGTCACTGGTCAACGTGGGCGGCACGTACGACGCGCCCGCGCACCACATCTCGTTCAGCGGCATCACCTTCACCGGCACGAGTTGGCTCGGCCCGAGCAGCAGCAACGGCTTCGCCGACCAGCAGACCGGCGCGCACATCGTCGGCACCTGGGCCCGCCCGTCCGACGCCTTGACCTCCTGCCAGGAGGGCTGCCCGCTCTTCGAGGCCACCCGGCCGAGCTGGGCCCAGATGCCCGCGGCCGTGCAGGTGTCGGCCGCCAACACCATCTCGTTCAGCGACTCCCAGTTCGTCAACCTCGGTCAGACGGCCATCGGCATCGGCAACGACGCCAACGCCCACGCCAGCGGTGTCGGCCTGGGCACCAGCAACATCACGGTCACCCGCTCCGAGATCGCCCGTAACTCGGCCGGCGGCATCGTGGTCGGCGGTGTGCGCGCCGACGCCCACCACCCCGGCGACCAGCGGATGGTCAACCGGAACGTCACCATCAGCAACAACCGGGTGCACGACCTGGGCGTGGAGTACCGGGGTGTGGTGTCGATCCTGACCACCTACGTCAGCACCTCGCTGGTCTCGCACAACGAGGTCTACAACATGCCGTACACCGGTCTGTCGGTCGGCTACGGCTGGGGTGCCAACGACGCCGGTGGCAGCCAGCACTACGCCAACCGGGGCCTCTACAACTACCAGCCGCGCTACTCCACGGCCACCACCGCGTCGAACAACCAGGTCATCGGCAACTACGTGCACGACGTGATGCAGCAGATGACCGACGGCGGGTGCATCTACACGCTCTCGGCGAACCCGGGCGGGACCATCAACCAGAACTACTGCCTGCGGACCAACGGCTGGTTCGGGCTCTACTTCGACGAGGGCTCGCGCTACTACACCGCCCGCAACAACGTGTTCTCCTCCACCGGCACCTGGGCCACCGCGAACTACTACTACGCGGAGAACATGGGCAACTTCACCGTCACCAACAACTGGTCGACGAACGGCAGCACCAACGTGACGAACGGCGACCGGGGCAACGTGGTCAACAGCAACGTCACGGTCTCCAACGGGAACTGGCCGTCGGGGGCGCAGTCCGTGATCGCGGCGGCCGGGGTCCAGAGCGGCGGCAGCACCAACCCGCAGAGCGGGCAGATCGTGGGCGTCCAGTCGGGCCGCTGCGCCGAGATCGGCGGGTCGAGCACGACCAACGGCACCCAGGCGCAGCTCTGGGACTGCATCAGCGGGGCCACCAACCAGCGCTGGACGGTGACCGCCAGCAAGCAGCTCATGGTGTACGGCACCAAGTGCCTGGACGCCTCCGGCCAGGGCACCACGAACGGCACCACCGTGGTGATCTGGGACTGCAACGGCCAGGCCAACCAGCAGTGGAACGTCAACGCCAACGGCACCATCACCGGCGTGCAGTCGGGCCTCTGCCTGGACGCGAACGGCGCCGCGACGGCGAACGGTACGAAGCTCATCCTCTGGTCGTGCAACGGCGGCACGAACCAGCAGTGGCAGTTGCGCGGCTGAACCCGGACCCGCCCCGGCCGGCAGCACCCCGGCCGGGGCTACCCGCGAGCAGCAGCCCGCCATTCACCGGTAGAGGTGGCGAGGTGCGGCGGTTCTTCGCGCAGTTCCAGGCGGGTGGTCCCGTCGGTCGACCGTGACCGACGGGGCTGCCCCGTGGCCGCTCGCCGACGGTCGGCGATTGTGCCAAGACATGGAAGTAGTTGAATTCGATGAAACGGCTCCGTAATATGACCGGCGTCTGCTGTTAACGCTAACAGTGGTCGTGCTCATGACGGTGCCCGCCTCATCCGGGCGGCCGTCCCCCGTGGACGGCACTATCGAAAGGACGCTCCCGTATGAAGCGAAACGTCCGAGCCCGCCACTGGGGGCGGGCCGCGGCGGCCGGGCTCCTGGTGGCCGCCGCCCTCGTGGGCCTGCGGGCCCCCGGGGCGCAGGCGCTGGAGAACGGCGTCGCCCGGACACCCCCGAT
The DNA here is from genome assembly GCF_049315225.1 of Micromonospora sp. WMMD729. NCBI lineage: Bacteria > Bacillati > Actinomycetota > Actinomycetes > Micromonosporales > Micromonosporaceae > Micromonospora > Micromonospora sp. WMMD729. The sequence continues at coordinate 2,543,406 of NZ_CP186059.1, forward strand.
GGGGTGGAACAGCTGGAACTCCTTCGGTTGCAACATCAACGAGGGACTGATCCGGCAGACGGCCGACGCGATCGTCAGTAGCGGAATGCGCGACCTCGGCTACCAGTACGTCGTCGTCGACGACTGCTGGTTCAACCCGAACCGCGACAGCTCCGGCAACCTCCAGGGCGACCCGACCCGCTTCCCCAGCGGGATGAAGGCGCTCGGCGACTACCTGCACGCCCGAGGGCTGAAGTTCGGCCTGTACCAGGTGCCTGTCGACAAGACCTGCGCCCAGTACTTCAACAGCTACCCCGGCGCGACCGGCAGCCAGGGCCACGAGGCGCAGGACGCCCGGCAGTTCGCCGCCTGGGGCGTCGACTTCCTCAAGTACGACTGGTGCTCCCCGAACGGCAGCATCAACGACCAGGTCACCACGTTCGCGAAGATGCGGGACGCGCTGGCCGCGACCGGCCGGCCGATCGTCTACAGCATCAACTCCAACAGCATTCACGCCAAGACCGGCCCGCAGCGCAACTGGGGCGACGTGGCGAACATGTGGCGTACCACCGAGGACATCACCAACGCGTGGGACACCGGGCAGACCAACGGCTACCCGATGGGCATCCAGAACATCATCAACGTGACCGTGCCGCTGGCCTCGTACGCGCGTCCGGGTGGATTCAACGACCCGGACATGATGGAGGTCGGCCGGGGCGGTATGAACGACACCGAGATGCGCAGCCACTTCGCGATGTGGGCGATGATGGCGTCGCCGCTGATCGCCGGCAACGACGTCCGCAACATGAACGCCGCCACGCAGACCATCCTCAAGAACGCCAACCTGATCGGCATCAACCAGGACGCCCTGGGGTTGCAGGCCGGCCAGGTGTCGTTCGACGGCACCCGTCGCGTGCTCGCCAAGCGACTGTCCAACGGTGACGTCGCGGTCGCGCTGTTCAACCAGGGCGGCTCGACCACGACGATCTCCACCACGGCCGGCGCGGTCGGGAAGTCGGGCAGCTCCTTCACCCTGTTGGACGCCTGGAACAACACCACCAGCACGAGCACCGGCACCATCTCCGCCAGCGTTCCGGCGCACGGCACGGTGGTGTACCGGGTCAGTGGCGGCGACACCAGCACCCCGCCGCCGACCACGCCGCCGCCGACCACCACGCCGCCGCCGACCACCTCCTTCGCGCTGGCGAGCGTCGCCTCCAACCGCTGCCTGGACGTCCCGCAGAGCAACACCACCAACGGCACCCAGCCGGTGATCTGGGACTGCAACGGGGCCGCCAACCAGCGGTGGACGGCCAACGGGCAGACCCTCCAGGCGCTCGGCAAGTGCCTGGACGCCCCCACCAGCGCCACCGCCGGCAGCAAGGTCCAGATCTGGGACTGCAACGGCGGAGCCAACCAACGGTGGACGTTCAACTCGAACGGCACGATCAGCAGCGCGTCGTCGGGCCTCTGTCTCGACGTCAACAACAACGCGACCGCCAACGGCACCACGGTGATCCTCTGGACCTGCACCGGTGCCTCCAACCAACGCTGGACCCGGCGCTAGCCACACCGCGCTGACAGCTCGACAGGTCCGGTCCGGGGCGGCACGGCCCCGGACCGGACCCGTCGCCGCGCGGACCGTCGAGCCGGACGCACGCGGGTACCGGTGGTCAGCTCGCCGCGTCCGTCTCCGTCGGGTGCAGGGTCAGCCCGGTCGACGGGTGGTAGCGCACCGGAATCGGGTCGCTGAGCGCGCCGACGAACACCCCGTCGACATGGTCGAGGAAGCCGATGAGGGACCAGCCGCCCGCCGGTCCCGGGACGAGCCGCGGCGCGTACAGGTGTGGATGGCTGACCGGCCGCGCGCCGGCCACGTCCCACGGGCCGCGCACGCTCGGCCCGGTCGCCACCCAGATCCGGTGGTCGCCGCGCCGGGCGTCGGCGGTGGCGTCGGTGCAGAACAGCAGCAGGGGCTGCCCGTCCACCACCGCGACCTGGGGTACCTCCAGATGGCCGAAGTCGGCCGGCGTCGACAGCGGCGGCCGGATGGTCCAGGTGAGCAGGTCGGGGGAGGTGGCATGGCCGACCACGCCCCGCGTGCCCGCCGGACCGGTGGCGGCGCGTGCGGTGACGAGCATGTGCCAGCCGTCGCCGTCCGGGTCCGGGAACACCCACGGGTCGCGCCACGCCTGCTCGTACCACAGGTCGGTGTCGAGTAGCTCGTACCACGTCGGGTCGGCCTGCACCACCGGCTGGTCGCCGTGTCGGTGCCAGGTGGTCAGGTCGTCGGAGACGGCCAGGCCGATCCGTTGGACGAGCCCGTCGTCGGCCCGGGAGACCCCGGTGTAGTAGAGGTACCACCGCCCGTCCGGGCCACGCACCGTGCACCCGGTCCAGGTCGCCAGGTCGTCCCACGCCGGTTCGTCCGCGGGGACCACGGCGTCGGCGAGCAGTTGCCAGGTGCGCAGGTCGGTCGAGACGGCGTGACCGATGCTGGCGCGGCGGTGCCGGCGGTGCGGGTCGTGCAGGGCACGGGACGCGCGCAGGAAGTACGCGTGCCAGCGCCCGTCGTCGTCGCGGGCGTACCAGCTGTCCCACACCCAGTGGTCGGCGAGCTGAAGCATGAGGGGGAACCTAGCACTAAACCGGTTTAGCGCCTCCCGGCAGGGGAGCGACCGGATCAGTGGGCGGGCGGCGCGAGGGACCGGCGGCGGCGCAGCGGCATCGCGACGAGCGACGGTTCGGCGGCACCACCGTCGAGGAGCAGTTCGACCGCGCGCCGCCCCATCTGCTCGTGTGGGAGCGCGGTCGTCGCCAGGCTGGGGCGGAGCCAGGCGGCGATCGGGTCGTCGTCGAACGAGATCACCGAGATGTCGTCCGGGACGGTAAGGCCCGCCTCGCCGAGCGCCTGGTAGGCGCCGAACGCCAGTCGGTCGTTCATGCAGATGATCGCGCTGGGTCGCTGGGGCCGGCTCAGCAGCCCGCGCGTGGCGGCGTAGCCGTGCTCGGGCAGCCACTCGGTGCAGAAGGACTCCGCGAGGAGGGTGACGCCGGCGTCGGCCAGCGTCTGCTGGATCCCGTGCAGCCGGGCCCGGGCGGCGAGGGAGATCTCCGGGTCGCCCTCCTTGAGCCGGTTGCGACCGATGAGCGCGATGGCGTCGCGGTGGCCGTACTCCAGCAGGGTGGTGGCGACGGCGCGACCGGCCCGGTCGTCGTCGGGAAGCACGCAGGGCAGGCTGTCGGAGCTGGTGGCGTTGAGCAGCACCACCGGGCCGCCGAGGATGGCCGGGGGCACCGCCAGTCGCCGGGTGGCCATCGCCGCGTAGATCACCCCGTCGACCTGCCGGTCGAGCATCGCCTCGATGGCGTACTGCTCGAAGGTGGCGTCGCCCTGCGTCTCGGTGATGAGCAGCACGTGGTCGCGTTCCCGGGCCGCGTCGAGGGCGCCGCGGATGAGGCCGCCGGCGAAGCGGGTGGTGGCGACGATGTCGGAGACGAACGCGATGGTCCCGGTCTTGCGGGTGCGCAGGCTGCGCGCCGCGAGGTTGGGTCGGTAGCCCAGCTCCTCGGCGGCGGCGAACACGCGCTGGTGCGCCTCGGCCGACAGCCGGGTGCCCTCCCTGCCGTTGAGCACCATCGACGCGGCGGTCTTGGACAGCCCGGCTCGCCGCGCGACGTCGGCCAGGGTTGCTCTGTTGCGGCCCATCAGTCCTCCGAATCAGGCGCGGCGCCACGGGCTCCGCTCCTGCCCATCATGATGCGTCGGTGCCCGGAGTCCGGCCCCGGTCGGGGTCGGGCGTGGTGTGAACCCGATGTTTCCGGACCGTTGCCGGCTTCTTCTTGACAGCCTCCCGTGTCACGCGCATGCTCTGCTAAATCAGTTTAGCGACCACTTTTGGCGCGTCGACAGACGCCGCCGGTCGCGCTGCTGAGTCGGTACGCGAGCGCGGCGGCGCGCCGCGGTCACGGCGTACGTGTCGTGGCCGCTCGCCCGTCGCGAAGGTCCCGGTGGAGCCGTCGCGCGGCCATGGGTCGTGGGACGCGCGGAGGAACATAGGAGTCATGACATGGCACAAACGCTGACGACATTCCCGCGACGCGGCGCGCTGGTCCTCGCGCCGCTACTGGCGCTCGGGCTCGCCGCCACGGCGTGCAGCGCGCCGGGCGCCGACCGGTCGTCGACCGGTGGCTCGGACGCCGCCGTCAAGACCGAGCTGGGCAGCGATCCGGTCACCCTCCAGATGTACGCGGAGACCGGCTTCCCCCTGGCCAAGGCGCTGGCCGACGAGTTCTCCAAGCAGCACCCGAACGTCACGTTCAACATCCGCGAGGACCAGTTCACGGTCATCGTGGAGAACGCGCCGCGGGTGATGGCCTCGGACAACGCGCCCGACATCATCCGGCTCCCCACGATGGTCGACCTCGTGAAGGACGACCTGCTCAAGAACCTCGACCCGTACGTCACCGCGTACGGCTGGGACAAGTTCCCCGCCTCGCAGCTGATGCAGTTGCGCGTGGGCGAGGGCACCCGGGGCACCGGATCGCTCTACGGCATGGGGCTCGGCTACAGCGTCACCGGCGTCTTCTACAACAAGAAGCTGGCCAGCCAGGTCGGCATGACCCAGCCGCCGGCCACGGTCGCGGAGTTCGAGCAGTTGCTGGCGAAGGCGAAGACCAGCGGCATCCAGCCGATCATGCAGTTCAACAAGAACACCGCCGGCATCAACTTCCCGCACCAGGCGCTGCAGAACCAGTTCGGCGACCCGGCCCAGGTGGCCGACTGGATCTTCCAGAAGCCCGGCGCCACCTTCGACACGCCGGCCGCGCTCAAGGCCACCCAGACCATCCAGAAGTGGGCCCAGGCCGGCTACTTCACCAAGGACGCCAACGCCCTGGACTACGCGGGCATGGTCGGGCAGTTCCAGAAGGGCAACGGCCTGTTCATGTTCAACGGCGACTGGGAGTCGGCGAACCTCGACAAGGCGATGCCGGGCAACGTGGGCTTCTTCCTGTTCCCCGGCGAGGCCCCCGGCGCCAAGCACGTCGCGATGTCCGCGCCCAACACCTTCGGCGTCTCCGCCAAGGCCAAGAACCCGGACGCCGCCGCGTTCTTCCTGAACTGGGTCCACACCAACGCCAAGGCGCGGGAGATCGCCGTGACGGTCGGCGGCTCCAGCCCGGGCGGCCCGAGCGACCTTCCGGTGCCGGCCGCCGCCCCGAACACCGTCCTGGCCGAGACCCTCAAGGCGGCGCAGCAGCTCGGGGCCGAGAACGGCGCGGTCGACTTCACCGCCAACGCGACGGGCGGCATCTTCGCCGCCGCGATCACGCCCGAGATGCAGAAGCTGATCGCCGGCCAGCAGACGCCCGAGGGGTACGTGAAGGCGGTCCAGGCCGAGTACGAGAAGGAACTGTCCCGATGACGTCTGCCCTCGGCAGCGCACCACCCGGGCGGGACGGCCAGGCGACGTCCGTTGGTCGTCCCGCCCGTCCCGCGACCGCGCGGGCCCACCGACTCCGGTGGGCCCGCGCGGCCGGGACCGGCTGGTTGTTCGTCCTGCCCGCCTTCGTGATGTACGCGGTCTTCGTGCTGCGCCCCCTCGCCCTGACCGTTCAGTACTCGCTCTACGACTGGAACGGGATCGGGGTGGCCCGCTGGGCGGGCCTGGACAACTACGTCACCGTGTTCACCGACAGCGACCTGCTGAAGATCATCGCCAACGCGATCATCCTGATCATCTTCTTCAGCCTCATCCCGGTGGCGCTCGGGCTGCTGGTGGCGAGCCTGGTCCGCCGGATCACCACCGGCGCGTTCGGCACCGTCGTCCGGACGGTCCTCTTCCTGCCCCAGGTCATCCCCCTGGTGGCGGCCGGCATCGCGTGGAGTTGGCTGCTGTCCACCAACGGGCTGGTCAACCAGGTGCTGCGCGCCCTCGGGCTGGGCGGCCTGGCCCGCGCGTGGCTGGGTGACTTCGACACCGCGCTGCCCGCCGTCGGGGTGATCGGGGCCTGGGTCCTGCTCGGCCTCTGCACGATCCTGCTGGTCACCGGCATGAGCAAGATCGACCCGGCGCTCTACGAGGCGGCCCGGCTGGACGGCGCGGGGCCGGTCCGCGAGTTCCTCGCGGTCACCCTGCCCAGCCTGCGCCAGGAGATCGGGGTCTGCCTCACGGTGACCATCATCGCGGCGCTGGCCAGCTTCGACATCGTCTACATCTCCACCAGCGGCGGTCCGGGTCTGCAGACCACCGTTCCCGGCCTGGAGATCTACCGGCTCGCCTTCTCGCAGCGTCAGGTGGGGTTGGCCTCGGCGCTCGCCGTCGTGCTGATGCTCCTGGTGCTGGCGTTCGTGCTGCCGATCCAGCGACTGACCCGGGGGGAGAAGCCGTGAACCTGAGCCGACGCGAGCAACTGACCGGACGGGTCTTCCTGATCGCCCTGATCGTGGTGACCCTGCTGCCGTTCGTGAGCATGCTCTCCGCCGCCCTGCAGCCGCGCGGCACCGTGCCCGACGGTCTCGCCTGGCCGTCGGACCCGCAGTGGGGAAACTTCGCCGACGCCTTCACCGCCGCCAACATGGGCGCTCTGCTGCGCTCCAGCCTGCTCATCGTGGCCGGCGTCGTACCGGTGTCCGTGCTCATCGCCACCATGGCCGGCTTCGGGCTGGGCCAGTTGCGGGTGCCCGGCGGCCGAATCGTCTTCGGTCTGCTGCTGCTCGGCCTCACGCTGCCCTTCGAGGCCGTCGTCACCCCGCTCTACTACCAGATGCAGGACCTCGGCCTGCTCAACACCCGGTGGGCCATCATCCTGCCGCTGATCGGCCTCTACATGCCGTTCGCCGTGTTCTGGATGCGCGCCCACTTCACCAACGTGCCGGTCGAGTTGTCCGAGGCCGCCCGGGTGGACGGCAGCAGCACCTGGCAGCTGTTCTGGCGGGTCCAGGTGCCGCTGGCCCGCCCGGCCATCGCCTCGCTGACGATCCTGATGTTCCTCTGGACGTGGAACCAGTTCCTGCTCGCGATCGTGCTCGTCGACGACGCCACCAAACGCACGATGGCCGGTGCGCTCGGCGCGTTCCAGGGCCAGTGGGGCACCGACCTGGTGCTGCTGTGCGCCGGCTCGCTGCTGATCCTCACCCCTACCCTCATCGTGTTCCTGATCTTCCAGCGACAGTTCATCAAGGCCCTGATCCAGGGCTCACTGAAGGGATAGGCAGTGGCCACGCAGCCGCAGATCCACGGCGACGTCGACGAGCGCTACGGGCGCGTCGCCGACGCGTTCCGCGACAACTTCACCTCCCGCGGTGAGGTCGGCGCCGCGGTCACCCTCTACGTCCGCGGCCGCAAGGTCGTCGACCTGTACGGCGGCCTGGCCGACACCCGCACCGGGCGGCCCTGGACGGCGCACACGCCGGCCGTCGTCTTCTCGTGCACCAAGGGGATCCTGGCGATCTGCGCGTACCTGCTCGTGCAGCAGGGACGCCTCGACCTCGACGCACCCGTGACGCGTTACTGGCCGGAGTTCGGCCAGCACGGCAAGGCCGACATCCCGGTGCGGTGGCTGTTCACGCACCAGTCCGGCCTGCCGGCGCTGGATCGGCCGCTGACCCTCGACGAGGTGCTCGCGTGGCACCCGGTCATCGCGGCGATCGAGGCGCAGACGCCGCTCTGGGAGCCGGGCACGGCACACAGCTACCACTCGATGACGTACGGGTGGCTCGTCGGCGAGGTCATCCACCGCGTCACCGGTCAGCTCCCCGGCGCGTACCTCCGCGACACCCTCGCCGGTCCGCTGGGCCTGCGCACCTGGCTCGGGCTACCCGCCGCCGAGCGCGACAGCGTCGCCTGGGACCTGGCCCCACCGCCGGACGCCGATCCCTTCGTCGACGCGGTCGCCCAGCGGGGGATCACCATGGGCGGCGCGTTCGCCTTCCCCGCCGACGCCGACGGTCTGGTCAGCTTCAACGACCCGGCCATCCAGGCCGCCGGCGTGCCGGGCGCCGGAGCGGTGAGCACCGCGGACGGCCTGGCGCGTCTCTACGCGGCCTGCGTGTCCGACCTGGGCGGTGGGCCGCTGCTCACCGCGGCGTCGATCGACGACGCGGTCGTCGTCCGTTCCCGGGGCCAGCAACGGCACGGCCCGCCCGACACCGGCCAGCGCTGGGGCACCGGTTTCCTGCTGCACTCCGAGCCGGCCCGCCCGCTGCTGGGCGAGCGCAGCTTCGGTCACGACGGGGCCGGCGGCAACCTCGCCTTCGCCGACGCGGACCACGAGGTCGGGTTCGGCTACGTCATCAACCAGATGTACGGCGCGGGCGACGAGCGCGCCAACCGGCTCACCGCCGCCGTCCGCTCCTGCCTCGACGCCTGACGCGGTGTCCCGGGCCCGGTGACGGCCTGAAGACGGCGAGCACCCCCGGGGCACGCGGTGGTCCGCGATGCCCCGGGGGTGCCCAGGGGGTGAGCTGAGAAGGGGACGGGTCAGCTCGCGGTGCAGGTCGGAGTGGCGGAGGGGCCGCTGCCGGTGCCCTGGAAACCGAACTCGGTGCTGCCGCCCGCGCCGACCTGGCCGTTGTAGTCGACGTTGCGGAAGTCCACCGCGCCCGAGGAGCCGCTGGCCTGCGCGCTCCACGTGTTGGTGACGGCGGCGCCCGAGGGCAGCGTGATCCGGACCGTCCAGCCGCGCAGGGCGGTGGATCCGGCGTTGACCTTGACCGTCGCGACGAAGCCACCGTTCCAGGAGTTCAGCGACACCGAGGCAGAGCAGCCGCTGCCGGTGGGCGGCGGGGTGGTCGGCGGCGGCGTCGTGGGCGGCGGGGTGGTCGGTGGCGGGGTGGTGGGCGGCGGCGTGGTGGGCGGCGGCGTGGTCGGGGTGCCGGTGCCCGCGTTGAGGGCGTTGAGGACGGAGGTGTACGCCGCCTTCTTGTTGCCCGAACGGTCGAACAGCAACGGGTTGTCGTTGCTGCGCCACGAGTCGCTGTCCCGTACGCCCCACACCGTGATGCCGGTGCAGCGCGGGATGGCCATGCAGGCCCGGGTGACCTGCGCGTACGCGTTGGCCTGGTTGGAGCCCTGGGCGATGTCCAGCTCGGTGATCTGGACGTCGACGCCCAGGTCGGCGAAGCGCTGCAGGTTGGCCTGGTAGTCACCCGGCACCGTGGTGCCGAGGTGGGACTGGAAGCCGACGCAGTCGATCGGTACGCCGCGGGACTTGAAGTCGCGCACCATGTTGTAGATGCCGGTGGACTTGGCGTTGATGCCGTCGGTGTTGTAGTCGTTGTAGCAGAGCTTGGCGCCCGGGTCGGCGGCGCGGGCGGCGCGGAACGCCGCTTCGATCCAGTCGTTGCCGGTGCGCTGCAGGTTCGAGTCGCGTCGGCCGCCGCTGCCGCCGTCGGCGAACGCCTCGTTCACCACGTCCCAGGCGTAGATCTTGCCCCGGTAGTGGGTGGCGACCTGGGTGACGTGGTTGATGGCGGCGTTGCGCAGCGCGGTGCCGGACATGCCCTGCGCCCAACCCGGCTGCTGCTGGTACCAGAGCAGCGTGTGGCCCCGCACGATCATGCCGTGCGACTGGGCGTGCGCGACGATCTGGTCGCCGCCGCTGTAGTTGAACCGACCCTGCTGGGGCTCGGTGGCGTCCCACTTCATCTCGTTCTCGGGAGTGAGCTGGTTGAACTCCCGGTTCACGATGCCCGCGAACTGGCTGTCGGACAGCTTGAAGGCGGGTACCGCGGCGCCGTAGTAGCGGCCCTTCTCGGCCGCCGAGGCGCCCAGCGTGGTGCCGGCGTTGGCGGTGGAGGTCACCGCCACCGTCGCGGCGACCGCCGCGAGGGTGGCCGCGAGCGGCACCAGCACCCGACGGCCCCGGAACCGGGGTCGCGGTGCGCGTTCGTCGGGGATCTTGTCCATGGTCCTGCCTTTCGACAAATGGTGGCGGCGGAGTCGAGGTCGGGGCTGCCCGACCGGTGGTGGGCTGCCCGGGGGACCCGTTCGGGGCGGGATTCGGCGGTGCCCGGAGCGGTCCGGCGGTCGACATCGGCGATGCCTGCGGGGCGGACGTCACGAAGGGCGACCGCGTGCGCGGTCGCGGAAACACGGCGTACGCCGGACAGGTGTGGCTCGGACAGGTCACCGGCCGTCGACCGGGTCAGAGGACCCGATGCCCTTCGAGGTGCCGATGATTCCGAACGGAGGGACGTGCCCTCGACTCCTTGGCGGAACATAGCATGTTATCGATAACATGCTCAAGGCGAGCGGGGACCGGCCAGCGAGCCGCTTCGATGACGATGTCCGCACCGTCCAGGTCGGACGTTACCGCTAACAGTGCGTCCGGACACGACGCTCACCAGCACCCGGTCGGAGGCAACGGGTTTTGGTCCGACGTATCGTTTCCGAGACGCGCATAACGATGCCACAACATGCCGGTAAGACCTTGGCAACACGAGTGTGACCATGGCAAGGTAACGCCTGATCACCGGAAACATCTGATCTATCGTGCAAGCGCTGCGGGTGTGACCCGTGCGTGACTTCCTGGGGAGGTCCGGTTGCGAAGGACAGCGTCGATCACCGGCGGCGGCGCGCGCCGACCACAGAACACAGTGGACGAGAGTCGGGCCGGGCGATGAGTGCCGCCGAGGCGACCGGGCAGGCCCAGGGCGGAGCGCTCAACGACTGGCTGCGCGAGCGCATCTCCCACGCGCTGTCCGAGTTCACCGCCGCGACGGCGCTCATCGTCCTGTTCATCGCGCTGAGCTTCGCCAGCCCCTACTTCCTGACCGCGGACAACCTGTTCAACATCGGCGCGCAGACCGCGGTGATCGCCATCATCGCCGCCGCGCAGACGATGGTGATCATCACCAAGGGCATCGACCTGTCGGTCGGCTCGGTCGCCGCGCTCGCCGGCGTGGCGGGCGCGATGGTCGTCCGGGACCTGGGCTTTCCGCTCCTCGCGGCGACGGCCGTCGCGATCGGCGTCGGCGCCCTGGCGGGGCTGCTGAACGGGTTGCTGGTCACCGTCGCCCGGATCCCCCCGTTCATCGCGACGCTGGGCACGATGTCGGTCGGCCGAGGGCTGGTCTTCATCATCACCGGCGCGGTCGGCGTCTACGGGCTGCCCAAGTCGTTCCAGCTCCTCGGCAACGGGGAGATCATCGGCATTCCCTTCGCCGTCGTGATCACCGCCGTGGTCGCCGTCGGGGTCGCCTTCGTGCTCTCGCAGACCCGGTTCGGGCAGTACACCTACGCGATGGGCTCCAACCTGGAGGCCGCGCGTCGTTCCGGCATCGCGGTGGGCCGTCATCTGACCTACGTGTACGTCCTGGCGGGCGTCCTGGTCGGCCTCGGCGGCATGATCGCCGCCTCCCGGGTCAACTCCGGTCAGCCGAACTACGGCATCTCGCTGGAGCTCGACGTCATCGCCGCCGCGGTCATCGGCGGCGCCAGCCTGTTCGGCGGGCAGGGCCGGCCGGATCGTCGGGACCATCATCGGCGCCTTCCTCATCGCGCTGGTCCGCAACGGCGCCGTCCTGCTCGACATCAGCATCCACTACCAGCAGGTGATCGTCGGCCTGATCATCTGGGCTGCCGTCTACTTCGACCAGTACCGCCGTCGGCGGCTGGAGTCACGGGGCTGACCTGCCGTTCCCTGAACTCACCTGAGGAAGGACGAACACCATGGCACACACCACCACCAGCCGACGTCCACGAGGTCGACTCCTGCGCGCGCAGGCCATCCTCGCCGCCGCCGCGGCGACCGCTCTGCTCAGCGCCTGCGGCGGGGTCGAGGTCCGGGACGGAGGCGACGGCGCGACCAAGGACGCGTCCGGTCCGCTGAAGCTCGCCGTCGTGCCCAAGGCCGTCGGCGCCGACTACTGGAACACCGTGAAGGCGGGCGCCGAGTGCGCCGCGCAGCGCGCCGGCAACGTCACCGTCCAGTGGGACGGGGTGACCACCGAGACCGACGTCGAGGGTCAGGTCAACCTGATCCAGAACTTCGTCACCAAGAAGGTCGACGGGATCGTCTACGCGGCCACCGACTCCCGCGCGTTGGCGCCGGCGACCGACCAGGCGATCGGCGCGAACATCCCGGTCGCGATGATCGACTCGGGCACCAGCCCGCAGCCGTCGAGCGTGCCGCTCTTCGCCACCGACAACAAGGCGTCGGCCGTCGAGGCGGCGAAGCTGCTCGCCACCGAGCTGGGCCCCGGCAACCACGACGTGGCGCTGGTGGAGTTCCAGCCCGGCTCGCAGACCAACACCGAGCGGGTCGACGGCTTCAAGGAGGGCCTGAAGCAGTTCCCCAACCTCAAGCTGGTCGGCCAGCAGCCCAGCCGCAGCGACGTGAACGAGGCACGGCGGGTCACCGAGAACATCCTCACCGCGAACCCCAACCTCGCCGGCATCTTCGCGGCCAACGAGCCGAGCGTGCTCGGCGCGGCGCAGGCGATCCAGGCGGCGGGCAAGTCCGGCAAGGTGGTCATCATCGGCTGGGACGCCGCCCCCGACGAGATCGCCGGGCTGCGCAACGGCCAGATCTCGGCCTTGGTCGTGCAGAACCCCTTCAAGATGGGCTACTTCGGCGTCGACAAGATGGTCAAGCACCTGCGGGACAAGGCGCCGCTGGCGTCGGCGGACACCGGGGTCACCTTCGTCACCAAGAAGAACATCGACTCGGCGGAGATCAAGGCGGTTCTCGAGCCGAGCTGCGCCAACCCCCCGGTGCAGTGATGGCGACGACCTCCGCGCCGACGGCCGACAGCGACCAGCAGCGGTCTCCCGAGGAGCCGCCGGTTCTGGAAGCCCGCGGGATCGTGAAGCGGTTCGGCCACGTCGAAGCGCTGCGCGGCGCCGACTTCACCGTCCACCGGGGCGAGGTCGTCGCGCTCATCGGCGACAACGGTGCTGGCAAGAGCACGCTGGTCAAGACGCTGTCCGGCGTACACGCGCCGGACGAGGGAGAGATCCGGGTCGGTGGACGCCCGGTCCACTTCGCGACTCCGGTGGACGCCCGGCGCGCGGGGGTGGAGACCGTCTACCAGGATCTCGCGGTCGCCGACGACCTCAGCGTCGCCGCCAACCTCTACCTCGGGCGGGAGATCCTGCGCACCGGGCTGCTCGGTCGGCTGGGGCTGCTGGACAAGCGGGCCATGCGGCAGGGTGCCGCTGCGGCCCTCGACGAGCTGGGCGTACGGATTCCGCGGGTCACCACGCCGATCGCGATGCTGTCCGGCGGGCAGCGGCAGTGCGTCGCCGTGGCCCGGGCGATCATCTGGGCGACGAACGTGGTCATCCTCGACGAGCCCACCGCCGCGCTGGGCGTCGTGCAGACCGAGCGGGTGCTCGACGTCGTCCGGCGGGCTCGCGAGGCGGGCATGTCCGTGGTGCTGGTGAGCCACAACATGCCGCAGGTGTTGGAGATCGCCGACCGGGTGGAGGTGCTGCGTCTCGGCCGGCGCGCGGCTCGGCTGCGCGCCGACGAGGTCACCACCGACGATCTGGTCGCGGCGATGACCGGAAGCATGGCCGCGGAGCGGGATGAGCGGTGACGGGGATCGCCCGCCCGTGAGCGCGCCCGGTGGACCGGCAGCGGTCCGACCGACGCGCGGCACGGGCGGGCGGTCACCCGCGTGCGTCGTTCAGCCCTCGTCGGGCAGCCCCTGGAGCGATTCCTCGACACCGATGAGGTGGTTGGCCATCCGGGTGCGGGCCCGCTCCGGGTCGCGCGCCCGGAGGGCCTTGAGGATCGCCACGTGCTCGTCGTGGGTACGCCGGTCGGCGCCCTCCTCGTGCAGGCTCCGCCAGAGCCGTCCGCGCAGGGTGCGCCCGGCGAACGCCTCGATCAAGCCGATGAGCACCGGGTTGTCGGCGTGCGCGGCGATGATCCGGTGGAACGCGATGTCGATTTCCATGATGCGTTCGTGGTCCTGCGGCGACCGGCCGGCGATCCGCGCCGCCTCGTCGAGCAGCTCCCCGGCCTGAGCCAGGGCCTCGTCGGTGATCCTGGTCGCGGCCAACCGGGCGGCCTCGCACTCGAGCAGGCGGCGCACGGTGTGGATGTGCCGCCCGTCGCCCTGCCCCTGAAAGTCGACCACGAAGCCCATCGGGGCCAGCAGTTGCGGCGCGTCGAGGTTCGTGACGTACGTGCCGTCACCCTGGCGGATGTTGACGATGCCGAGGATCGACAGCGCCGACATGCCCTCGCGCAGCGAGCCCCGCGAGACACCGAGGGACTCGGCGAGGTCCTTCTCGATGGGCAGCCGATCCCCGGGTTTGAAGGTCCCTTCGAGGATCATCCGCTTGATGCCGTTCACCACCTCGTCGGTGCGGGACATGACACCTCCTAGCGGCCGGCGGGGGTGGCCGTTCCACCCGCGATCACGTACGGCTCCGGAGATGACACGGTAGCCGTCTCGGTCGAGGCCCAGTAGCGCCCGTCCGGGAACCGGTACCGTTCGATCGACTCGGGGTGCATGCGGGTGGAGTAGCCGGGCGTGTCGGGCAGGACGTACCCGCTGCCCCAACCGGTGTCCCGGATGACACACGGGTCGGTGAAGTGCTCGTGCAGGTGGTCGACGAACTCGGTGACGCGGCCGGTGAGATCGCCGGAGACCGCGACGTAGTCGAGCACCGACACGTGCTGGACCATCTCGCAGAGCCCGACTCCGCCGGCGTGCGGGCACACCGGAACGCCGAACTTCGCGGCGAGCAGCAGCACCGCGACGATCTCGTTGATGCTGGCCAGCCGGCCGGTGTCCAACTGGCAGAAGTCGATGGCCTCGGCCTGGAACAACTGCTTGAACATCACCCGGTTGTGGCAGTGCTCGCCGGTGGCGACGCCGACGGGAGCCACCGCGCGGCGCACGGCCGCGTGGCCCAGGATGTCGTCCGGGCTCGTCGGCTCCTCGATCCACAGTGGTGTGAAGCGGGCCAGCGCGTTGACCCACTCGATGGCCTGGTCGACGTCCCACACCTGGTTGGCGTCGAGCATCAGGTTGCGGTCCGGACCGAGGATCTCGCGGGCGATGGTGCACCGGCGGATGTCGTCGTCGAGGTCGGCGCCCACCTTGAGCTTGACGTAACCGTAGCCGGAGTCGACGGCCTCCTGGCACAGTCGGCGCAGCTTGTCGTCGCCGTACCCGAGCCAGCCCGCCGAGGTGGTGTACGCCGGGTAGCCGGTGCGCGCGAGTTCGGCCAGGCGGTCGGCCTTGGTGCTCTGCTGGGCCCGCAGGATGGTCAGCGCCTCGTCCCGGGTCAGCGCGTCGGACAGGTAGCGCAGGTCCGCGATGTCGACGAGTTGTTCGGGGGACATGTCGGTGAGCAGCCGCCACAGCGGCTTGTCGGCCAGTCGCGCGACCAGATCCCAGGCCGCGTTCAGCACGGCCGCCAGGGACAGGTGGACGACGCCCTTCTCCGGGCCGAGCCAGCGCAGTTGGGTGTCGGAGGTGAGCAGGCGGTAGACCGCGCCCATGTCGGCGGCCATGGTGGCCACGTCCAGACCCACCAGGCGATGGGCCTGGTGTGCCGCCGCCGCCACGACGATGTCGTTGCCCCGACCGATGGTGAAGGTGAGGCCGTGACCCGCCAGCGGCACGCCGGCGCTGTCGACGCCGTCGGTGTGCAGGATGACGTAGGCCGCCGAGTAGTCGCCGTCCTTGTTCATGGCGTCGGACCCGTCAGCGGTCAGCGAGGTGGGAAAGCGGACGTCCTCGACGGTGACGCCAGTGATCTGCGGCATGCGCTCCTCGCCCGGCTCGGCTAAAGATCAGATGATCATTTGGAGTATACGGAGGGCGGTTTGGCCGCGTCAACGACGCCATCGGGCCGATACGCATAGACGTCTAACGTTTGGTCGCGCTCTCCGCAGTGGACGGCGGTGGTCACTCACGACGGCTCACGCCGTTGCGGGCAGGTTGTGGTAAGGGAACCTGCGAGTTGCGGGGAAGGTTCGACGTTCGCATTCGCGGCTCAATGAGCCGCCCGGACGGGCCGGCGTCGTCGAATCGATACATCACATCTTTCGGCGAGCGGACGCCGGACGTGCGGGACGTCGGTGAGCGCGGCGCGGGGCCGGCGTCCCCGCACGG
Organism: Micromonospora sp. WMMD729; assembly: GCF_049315225.1. NCBI lineage: Bacteria > Bacillati > Actinomycetota > Actinomycetes > Micromonosporales > Micromonosporaceae > Micromonospora > Micromonospora sp. WMMD729. Next base: position 2,559,469 of record NZ_CP186059.1, read on the forward strand.
TACAACTGTCTGAGACGACTGACCCGCGACACCGTCGAGGGAACATGTCCGACGCACAGATCGGAGCCCCACCATGGCCGAGATGACCCTGCGACCGATGAGCCCCGGCGACGCCGACCGCGTCCTGGCGATCTACCAGCTCGGCCTCGACGGCGGGGACGCCAGCTTCGAGGTCACCGCACCGACCTGGGCGGCGTTCGACGCCAGCCGCCTCGCCGCGCACAGGTTCGTGGCCGTCACCGACGGCCTCGTGCTCGGTTGGGTCGCCGTCACGCCGACGTCGAGCCGCCCGGTCTACGCCGGCGTCGTCGAGCACTCCGTCTACGTCGACCCGGCGGCTCAGGGTCGTGGCGTCGGTCGGCTGTTGCTCGATGCGCTGATCACCTCGACCGAGGCCGCCGGCATCTGGACGATCCAGTCCGGCATCTTCCCCGAGAACACCGCCAGCCTGGCTCTGCACCGGCGGGCCGGGTTCCGTGCCATCGGCGTGCGCGAGCGGATCGGCCGCCACCACGACCGCTGGCGGGACGTCGTCCTGTTGGAACGCCGCAGTCCCACCGTCGGCTGACCGGGAGCCGTCCCGGCGGCCCGCCCGGCACCGACCGCGCGGCGTCCGCCGGCCAGCCGGCCCGCGGGCGCCGCCACCGTCACCGGTGGCTGGCGCAGGCGACGCAGGTACGCGCCGACGGGCGGGCGGCGAGACGCTCGGCGGGGATCGGACGGGAGCACCGTTCGCAGACGCCGTAACCGCCCGCCGCGACCCGGTTCAGGGCCTCGTCCAGTTCGGCGAGGCGTCGACGTGCCGCGTCCAGGACGGCGCTGAGTTGTGCGCGCTCGAACGCGATGGTGCTGCCCTCGGGGTCGTGTTCGTCGTCGGCGTTCGACGACCGGGACGCCTCGAACAGGCTCCGCAGGTCGGCTTCGAGCGCGGTGATCTCGGCGGTGGTCTCGGCGCGCCGGCGCAGCAGGTCCGCACGGATCGCGGTGTGCTCGGTGTCCATGGCGATTCCACGCTACCCGTGCGGACGGGCGCGGGTCATCGTTCGGAGCGTGCCTGCACGCGGTGCGGTCGGCCGTGGGTGTCGTCCCGGTCGATCCGCAACTCCCGCTCCAACTCGCCGATGACCGCCCGCAGGTCGTCCAGCCGCTGGGTGAGTGCGATGCGGTCCACCTCGTCGGGTACGCCGTCGCCGTCCTCGTCGTAGCCGGGGGCCAACCGCTCGGTCATCTCCAGGCGGCGGGCCTCCTCCATGGAGTTGACGATGACCGCGATGAGGATGTTGAGCAGCAGGTTGACGGTGATCACCACGTAGCTGACGTAGTAGAGCAACGTCCACGGCGAGATGGCCAGACCCTGCTCGATCAGGTCCGGCAGCGTCTCCAGCGACAGCAGCACGAACAGTGTGAGCAGCGACCGGCCGATGTCCCCGTACTCGTCGGGGTACCGGTCGCCGAAGATCAGCCAGCCGGCCATCCCGTACACGTAGAGCGTCACCACGGCCAGCGCGAGGAAGCCGGTGACGCCGGGCAGGCTGCGCCACAGCGCGGAGACGATGGTCCGCAGGCCGGGCGAGAACCGCACCAGCCGGACCATCCGGGCGACCCGCACCACCCGCAGCAGCGCCGCGTCGCCGTGCAGGCCCGGTACGAAGATGGCGGCGATCACGACGAAGTCGAAGACGTTCCAGCCGTGCCGGAAGAAGTCCTGTGGACGCCGGCCGTACGCGGCCAACCGGATGCCGATCTCGACGGTGAAGACGGCGCGGAAGAACAGTTCCAGCGCGTGCAGCGCGCCGGTCCCGGGGAACAGTCCCTCGTACGTCTCCACACCGAGGACGATCCCGTTGGCGAGGATGACGACGACGATGCCGATCTCGAACGGCCGCGAGCGGGCGAGCCGAGCGCAGGCGTCCGTCACCGTGGGTCGGCGACCGCCGGTGCGTGCCCGGTCACCTCGTTGTGCGGGAGCGGACGGTCCGCTCACCGGGCGGCCGATGCGTCGGTCGGTGCCGAGGTCGCCGCGCGGGACCACCTCCGGTCGTCGTGGCGGCACGGAAGCATGGCGACCAGCCTAGTGCCTTTCGGGTAAGGAGTGCCGGGCCGCGCGGCACCTGAGCGGCGAACCCCGGGGCAGGCCCTAGAGTGGATCGGTGACCGACGCAGCGGGGAGGCCGGGCGACCGCGCGGCCGGTCGGCAGCCGATCTGGGCCAGACCCGAACGGGGAACCCGTGGCCCCGCGCCGACGCACAGCCGGGAGGCGATCGTCGCGGCGGCGATCAGCCTGGCCGACACCGAGGGGCTCGGCGCGGTCTCGATGCGGGCCGTCGCGGGCGCGCTCGGCACCGCCGCCGGATCGCTCTACCGATATCTGTCGTCCCGGGACGACCTGCTCGACCTGATGACCGACCGGGTGGTGGGGGAGTTGCGGCCGTACCCGCCGGAGCAGGACGACTGGCGGGACGAGATGCTGCTGGTGGCCCGGCAGCAGTTGGCCCTGTTCCGCGCCCACCCGTGGCTGGTGGACGTGATCCAACGGCCGTCGGGCGTCGGCCCGGAGAGCCTGGCCTGGTTCGACAACTGCCTCCGGATCCTGGCGCCCGTACGCTGTCCCGTCACCGCGAAGTTCGAGGCGCTCGCCGTGCTGACCGGTGTGGTGAGCCTGTTCGCCCGTAGCGAGGCGGCGGCCGGGTCACCGAGTTTCGCGGGCGTCGACCTCGGGGCGTACCCCCATCTCGTCGCGGCCCTCGGCCGGGTCGGGCCGCCGACGCCACCGGCGGACCTCTTCGGGCGGACGCTGCGCAGCCTGCTGACCGGCCTGCTGACCCCCGGCTGACCGGGCGGGCGACGGTGGGTGCGCCCCCGTCGCCCGCCGGCCCGACGAGACCCGGACCGGCCTCGGCCGGTCAGGCGTACGCGGCGCGGACGGCGTCGCGCAGCCCGGTCGGAGGCCGGCCGATCAACCGGCCGAGGTCGTCGCTCTCGGTGGCCAGTTCGCCGATGGCGATCGAGTGGTCGAGGGCGGCCACGAACCCGGCGGTGCCGGCGTCGAGCCCGACGTTCTGCAACGCGGAGGCCAGGTCGGCGGTCGACATGTCCCGGTGCGCGACGGCGGTGCCGGTGACCTCGGTGACGGCGTCGGCCAGCTCGTCGAAGGTGAACGCGGCGCCGCCCAGCTCGTAGACGGCGTTGCCGTCCTCGTCCCGGGTCAGCGCCGCCGCGGCGGCGGCCGCGTAGTCGGTCCGGGGTGCGGCGGAGACCTTGCTGCCGCCGGTGGCGCCGAGGATGGTGCCGCTGCTCAGGTACTGCGGGAGCTGATCGGTGTAGTTCTCGGTGTACCAGCCGTTGCGCAGCACCGTGTACGACAGCCCGGACGCGGCCAGCACCTCCTCGGTGGCCTTGTGCTCGGGAGCGAGCGGGTTCGTGGTCGTGTCGGCCTTCAGGATGCTGGTGTAGACCACGCGCTCGACCCCGGCGAGCCGGGCGGCGTCGATGACCGCGGTGTGCTGGGGGACCCGCTGCCCGGGGGTGTCCCCGGAGATGAGCAGCAGGCGGCGTACGCCGGCCACGGCGCCGGGCAGCGTCGACGGGTCGTCGTAGTCGGCCTGCCGGATCTCGACACCGCGCGCGGCCAGGTCGGCGGCCTTCTGCGGGCTGCGCACGACGGCGGCGATCTCGGCGGCGGGCACACCGGCGTCGAGCAGGTGCGCGATCACCAGCCGGCCGAGGCGGCCGGTGGCGCCGGTGACGGCGTAGGTAGGCATGGGGACCTCCGATGAGCGGTGACTACTAGTAAGCACTTACGAATCTATAGCACCGGCTGCTCAGTAAGTATCGGGTACCCTGGTGACGTGACCGACATGCCGGCCCGGGACCCGGCGGGGCCTACCCAGGAATTCGTCAGCGATGTCTTCGCGCGTAGCTGCACCTCCCGCGCCGCCTTCGAGGACGTCACCTCGAAGTGGGCCTCGCTCGCCCTGCTCGCGCTCGGCGAGGGCAGCTACCGGTTCAACGCCCTGCGGCGGCGCATCGAGGGGGTCAGCGAGCGGATGCTCTCCCAGACCCTGCAGACGCTGGAACGCGACGGGATGCTGACCCGCGAGGTGCTCACCGCGATCCCGCCGCGCGTCGAGTACACGCTCACCCCGCTCGGCGCCCAGGTCGCCGAGCAGCTCCGTGGCCTCGCCGACCTGCTGGAAGCCTCGGTGCCCGAGGTGCGGGCCGCCCGCGAGCGCGAGCGGAGCTAGTTGGTGTCCTGGGCGCAGATCTTGGTCATCTCGGCGAGGTAGCTCGCGAGGGTGGGCAGGCCGGCCTCGGCGCGGCGCCCCTCGACGCCCGCCTCGTCCCGGATCGGGGTCGCCGGGACCGGACCGTCCGGCCCGCAGCGGATCTGTGTCCCGTACACCTGGGGTTCGCCCTTGCCCGCCGCGACCCGGTCCTCGAGGTAGGCGAGGTTGCCGGGTGACGCCTGGTGGGCGGCGACGGCGGCGCGCAACAGCTCCAACGCCTCCTGCTGGAAGGCGGGATCCAGGTCGGAGTGCTGGGCGATGGCCCACGCGGCGTTGCCGCCGTCCTCGCCGACGAGAGCGAAGGTCGGCCAGCCGTGGTTACGGATGATCTCCTTGAGGCGGACGGTGCGCGCCTGGTCGGACTCGGTCTGCGGGGTGCCGTTACGGTCGGCCTGGTCGCGCTCCAGCATCGCGACCAATTCGTCGTGCAGCGCCTTGTCGAAGGCGGCGGGCGAGGTGGCAGCGGAGGCGGCCGGCGCGGCGGAGGCCGATCGGGTGTCGTCGGTCGAGCCGCCGGTGGGCCCGGGCGAGGTGCCGCAGGCGACGAGCAGCAGCAGACTCGCCAGCGGCAGGCCGGCCAGCGGGCGGGTCGTCCTCCACCGGATCGGCACGGCATCGATTGTTGTCGGTACCACGGCGCCTCACAAGGCGCGCGTCCGGGCCACCTCAGGCGTGCAACGTCTCGCGGGGCGGCACGCCGTAGCTGGCGTGGTACCGGGCGGTGAACCTGCTGTGGCTGACGAACCCCCAGCGGCTGGCGATGGCCGACACGGTCTCCCGTCGCGGATCGGCCCGGATCAGGTCGTGGTGCGCCCGGTCGAGCCGGATCCGGCGCAGGTACGCCATCGGGGTCGTGCCGAGGTGCCGGCGGAACGCGAGCTGCACCGCGCGCAGGGAGACGGCGGCGGCGTTGGCGATGTCGGCGGCGCTGATGTCCCGTTCGGCGTTCTCCTCCATGAAGGCGACGGCGCGACGCACCGTCGCGGTGCTGGCGTCGTGTCGGTCCCCGGCGGTGTCGTCGGTGAACGCCGTGTTGGGGAAGATCGCGAGCGCCGCCGCGGCGAGCATCCGGGCGGCGTTGCCGATCACCAGCGGCTGGGCGCTGGTGGCCGGGTTGTCCAGGACCACGTCGCTCACGTACCTGGTGGTCCGCCGCCACTGCCGGGCGAGGGCCGCGTCGACGCGGCCGAGGTCGGTGAACCGGATCGGGCCCGGCCGTCGGGCCGGCGCGGCGGTCGCCACCTGGGCGAGCACCCCGAGGTCCAGGACGCAGAGCTCCACCTCGCCGGGCTCCCAGCGCAGGGCGAACGGCTCAGCCGGTCGGTTGGTGAGGAACACGTCACCCGGTCCGAGGCGGTGGGGCATTCCATCGGCGACGCGGCTGATCCGGGCGCTGCGGGAATGACAGACGATCAGCCCGTCGATGTCGTCCACCTCGATGTCGAGATAGGCGCTCTGGCCGGTCGTGGCGAGGGCGAACGGCCCGGCGTCGACGCGTCGGTGGACCAGGCGGTAGCCCGTCTCGCCGGCACGGATGCGGAGGCCGGCGGTGTAGGTGCTGGCCAGGAAGCGGTGGATGGCCTCGGGGTCGTGACTGTCGAATCCTCGGGTCTGCACTGGTGACGTCATCCGCTGACTCCGTCCGGGGAAGAGACCGCCGGGTGGGGGCCAGTGCCGGCGGTGTGTCGGGACGTGCCTGGGCGTACGCGCCGGTGATGACGGCGCGTTGCCGACCGGTTCGGCGGTGGTGGCGTCCGGAGGGCCGTGCGAAGAATTCCCTCTAACTCACATATCCATTGATGGGAATTTCACCATACGGCAGCAAGCCCGCGCATCGCTGTCGATCCGCGATATTGCCGAGCCGACTTCGCTTTCCGGCTATCGCGCGTGGCGATCCTGCGCCCGCTGTCCTAGTCGCCCTCGATGGTCGCAGCGAAATCTTGTTCATGATCTGCCGGGCGTCCCCGGCGTCCGGAGCAGAGCCGGAGATCCGGCCGACAAACGGGGGTGAGTCGTTGGACAGTATCGATCCGGACCGCGTCGTACGACTGGCGGTGGCCGAGGCGTTGGCGCGGGTGGCGGACGAGGACAGCCTGGGACTGGGTGAGGGCGATGCGCTGATGAGCCTCGGCGTCGCCCTGCGGGAGGTGCTGCGTCGCGCGCTCGACGACCGCGTCCCGCTGACCACGCCCGAGTTCGTCGACCTCTGCCGCGACCTGCGGCTGAATCGCGACTCGTTCGACCTGCTGGGGCACTACCTGCTGACGGCGTTGCTGGCCCACCAGGTTGGGCCGGACGCCCTGGTCCGCGTCGGGGCGCTGCTGGGCACCGTCCGGCGCTACCTGCCCGCTCCTCGGCCACCCGCGCACCGCAACCAGGGGCCCGAACCCCGACGCCGCGACGTGCGCGCGGACAACAGCGTCGTGGGCCGCTACCGGCGCGCCAAGCTGCCCGAGCACCTGCCCAACCCGCCGAGCTGGACCTGCACCGGGTGTGGCCGCGAGTGGCCGTGCGCGACCAAGCAGAGCCAACTGCTCGCCGAGTTCGGCGGCGCGCGCGCCTCCCTCGCCGTCTACCTCGGCTCGTGCCTCGTCGCCGCCGCCCAGGATCTGCCGGCCCTGCCCCTGCCCAGCGCGCGGCACCGCTTCCTGGGCTGGCTGCCCCGCGCACGGATCTGACGTCGGCGCTGGGCAACGAGGCATCGATGCGGTGGAATGTCCTGGACGCGTCGCACCCCGGGAGGACACCGATGCCGACCGCCCGAATTCGCGCCCGGAGCGCCGCCGCCCTGACCGGCCTGCTGGTGGCGGCACTCGCCGCCGCTCCCGCGACCGCCGACCCGACCGACCGCCACCGGCCGACCCCACCCCACGTCGTCGGCACCGGCACGGTGCCCGCCTACTCCTACGCCGGGGCGATCCGGGAGAGCGTCTGGGTCGAGACCCGGACCGACAGTGACGGCGACGGGGTACGCGACCGGGTCGCGGTGGACGTCGTCCGGCCCCGGGAGGCCGCCGCCGCAGGGGTCCGGGTACCGGTCATCATGGAGGCGTCGCCCTACTACCGCTGCTGCGGCCGGGGCAACGAGGGCGAACGCAAGGCGTACGACGCGTCCGGTGTGATCACGAAGGTGCCGCTGTTCTACGACAACTACTTCGTCCCGCGCGGGTACGCCTTCGTCGCGGTGGACCTCGCCGGCACCGCGCGCTCGACCGGGTGCCAGGACGTCGGAGGCCCGGTGGAGGTGGGCAGCGCCAGGGCGGTGGTGGACTGGCTCAACGGCCGGGCCCGCGCGTACACGGCCGACGGGCGGCCGGTCGACGCCGGCTGGAGCACCGGTCGGGTCGGCATGATCGGCAAGTCCTGGGACGGTTCGGTCGCCAACGGGGTCGCCGCCACCGGCGTGCCGGGCCTGGCCACCATCGTGCCGGTCTCGGCCATCTCCAGCTGGTACGACTACATGCGTTACCAGGGGACGCTGGTGTCGCCCGACTATCCCGGCTGGCTGCACTCGGACGTCAGCAGCCGCCCCGAAGAGGCCTGCGCGAGCATGCTCGCCCGGCTGCGGGCGGACAGCGCCGAGCAGACCGGCGACTACAACGGGTTCTGGGCACAGCGCGACTATCGGCCGTCGGCCGACCGGGTGCGGGCCAGCGTCCTGGTGGCGCACGGTCTGAACGACCTGAACGTCACCACGAACCAGTTCGCCCGCTGGTGGCAGGAGTTGGCCGAGCGGGGCGTGCCCCGCAAGCTGTGGCTCTCCCAGGCCGGCCACCAGGATCCGTTCGACGTGCGACGCGCCGAGTGGGTGGCGACCCTGCACCGCTGGTTCGACTACTGGTTGCAGGGGTTGCCCAACGGGGTGATGGCCGAACCGAGGGTCGACCTGGAGACCGCGCCCGGCAGGTGGACGACGCAACGCGACTGGCCGGCGCCCGGAACCCGGGACGTACGGGTTCGGCTCGGCGTCGGCGACGGTGTGACCGGCACCCTCGGCGGGCGCGGCGCGCGGCCCGGCCAGCAGCGGGCGTACGTCGACGAGTGGCTGACCGAGGAGACGGTGGTCGCCGAGCCGAACACGGCTACCGCCGGCCGGCTGGTCTTCCTCTCCGGTCGGCTGGACGCCGCGCTGCGGATCTCCGGCAGCCCGTCGGTGCGCCTGCGCGTCCGGGTGGACCGCCCGACCACCCAGCTGACCGCTCGTCTGGTCGACTACGGCGCCGCCGAGCGGAGCTGGTTCGGGGCGGTGCGGTCGCTGGACACCGAGTCCTGCTGGGGAGCGTCCACGCAGGCCGACGATGCCTGTTACCGCGACACCGAGCAGATCACCGAGGTCACCGATCACGCGGTGCTGGCCCGGGGCTGGCTCGACGCCGCGCACCATGCCTCGCTGCGGTTCACCACGCCGCTGCGGCCGGACCGGTGGTACACGGTGACCGTGCCGCTGAACGGCTACGACGCGGTGCTGCCGGCCGGACACGTCCTCGGCCTGGTGCTCGGTCAGAGCGACCCGGAGTTCACGATGGCCGATGACCGGGACGCGACCGTGCGGGTCGACCTCGGACGCAGCGAACTGGTCCTGCCGGTCGCCGGCCGCAGCGGGCTGCCCGCCGTCGACGTCGCGCCGGTGGTGGCGACCGCAGCCGCCACGCCGTCGGCGGCCGGGTCGGCGCGTGTGGAGCGGGAGCGGCAGCGGCCCTGATCCTGGCGCCCCGCTGTCGTGCCGTCACCCGCCGCCGCCCGCCGCCGCGCCCTTCAACGGGCTCTGCCAGGGAGTTCACCGGGTACCCGTGCACCGTACGGCGACCGTTCACCGGCCTCTTCGAGGCTTCTTGATCGAAAGAGCATTCGCGTGATCGAGGAGAGGCTCTGACGTGAGAGACAAGCAAGCCGAAGAGGTCGAGCGCGCCCAGTTGTCGCGGCGCAAGCTGGTCAAGTACGCGGGTGTCGGCGCGACCCTGGCCGCCGCGAGCCCGCTGGTGGGTGCCGGGGCGGCGTGGGCCGACGAGGAGCGCCGGCCCGGCACCGACGAGGCCGACCGGGGCGCTGTCAAGAACCGGTCGTGGCGTGCGGGTGACCACCACGTCCACTCCGAGTACAGCGGCGAGTTCGACACCACCAGGAGCCCGATCGTCTTCCACAAGGGCGCGGACGCGGTCTACCCGATCGTCACCAACGCCATCATGGCCAAGAACTTCGGCCTGACCTGGGCGATGTGCACCGACCACGGTGGACCGACGCACTCGAAGGTCAACATCGAGCAGGCGTACCCCGACCTGCTGCGCTCGCGCAAGCTCGTCCCCGAGGTGCTCCAGTTCTGGGGCATGGAGTTCGACGCGCCCGCGCTGGACCACCACACGCTGATGATCCCGCGCCACGACGACGAGGCGAAGCAGCTCTTCGAGCTGGAGAGCCGCTTCGCCAAGTACGACGCGTTCCCCACCGACCCGGCCCGCGACACCGAGGCCAAGATGGTGGAGTTCCTCAAGGTCGCCCGGGGCATGCCGCACAAGCCGCTGGTGATCGCCCACCACGCCTCCCGTTCGGCGCCCGGCCTCGGCGTCTACGGCCAGGACACCCCGCGCGAGTTCCGCAACGGCAACAACGCCGCGCCCGACGTCTACATCGGGTTCGAGGGCGCGCCCGGCCACCAGGCCGGTCCGCTCAACGGCGGCAAGCGCGGCGGGTACGGCAACCACCCCACCTACGGCGGCTTCGACCAGATGACCGCGCGGGTCGGCGGACTCTGGGACTCGCTCCTCGGCGAGGGCCGGCGCTGGTGGATCACCGCGACGTCCGACTCACACGTGCACTGGACGCGCGGCGGCTCGGACTTCTGGCCGGGGGAGTACAGCAAGACCTACGTGTACGCCCGCCAGGACTACGGCGACATCATGGACGGCCTGCGCAACGGCCGGATCTGGGTGACCACCGGCGACCTGATCCGCAGCCTCGACGTCACCGCCACCTCCCAGGGGCGTACGGCCGAGGTCGGCGAGACCATCACGGTCAACCGTCGCAGCCGCACCGACGTCGAGATCGAGATCCGGTTCCGCCCGCTGGACGGCGTGAACGCCAACGGTGACCGTCCCGAGGTCCGGCGCGTCGACCTGATCGTCGGCCAGATCACCGGACCGAGCGCCAACCTGGACGCCGACACCAACCCCACGACCAAGGTGGTGGCCCGGTTCGGCCCGCGCGACTGGCGTCGCCAGGGTCACGACTACGTCATCCGGCACACCCTGCGCAACGTCGAGGCCGACACGTACGCCCGGGTGCGCGGCACCAGCACCGACGAGGCCGAGCCCCTCGCGGACGGGCTGGAGAGCCCGTGGGACGACCTGTGGTTCTACTCGAACCCGGTGTTCGTGCACGTCCGCTGACCCCACCCGACCCTCCCTGTTGATCAAGAGGTTCGCGTCACATTACCGGCCTTCGGTGACGCGAACCTCTTGATCAACGCTGTTCCCGGGCCGGATCGGGTCGTACCTCGGTTACCGCCTCGCAGAGGTCGCGGAGGGGGTCGGTGGCCTGGGTGGAGCAGGCCACCTTTTGCAGCAGGGTCCGCAGGGTCGCCGACTCGTGCGGCGTGAGCGAGCCCAGCAGGTGCGCCTCCACCCGTCGGAGCGCCTCGCGCCGCTGCTCCCACGCCGTCCGCCCGGCGTCGGTGACGTCCACCAGCCGGCTGCGCCGGTCGGCCGGGTCGGGCCGCCGGGTCACGAACCCGGGTCGTTCGAGGTCGTCGATCAGGTAGGTGAGCACGGTGCGGTCGAGCCCCAACTCCTCGGCGATCGCGCCCTGATTGCGGCCCGGGCCGGTGACCGCGGCGGTGAGCACCTGATAGCCGCGCGGGCCGCCGGGAAAATCGGTCAGCACGTGCTCGGCCGCCCGGACGTAGCCCCGGAAGACGATCCCCAGCATCCAGCCCAGATCGTCGTCGAGCGGATCGGGCCGGTCCGGCCGGTCGGTGGCACCCGTCATACCCCGACGATAGCCGAAGTCACAGATCTTGTTGGCAGGAGATGTTCTGTCTGACATAAGGTCGATTTCACGGCGCATCGCGCGGCGCGGCGTACGACAGGAGGCTCACCCATGAGCGACTACGGCCACGACCTGGTCTTCGGCTCGTTCACCACGCCCGGCAACGACGATCCGGACCGCACCGTCGGGCTCGCCGTCCTGGCCGAGCAGGTCGGCCTGGACCTGGTCACCTTCCAGGACCACCCGTACCAGCCGCGGTTCCTGGACACCTGGACGCTGCTGAGCTTCGTCGCCGCCCGCACCGACCGGGTGCACCTGTCCGCGAACGTCACCAACCTGCCGCTGCGTCCGCCCGCGGTGCTCGCCCGCAGCGTCGCCAGCCTCGACCTGCTCACCGGCGGTCGGGTCGCGCTCGGTCTCGGCGCGGGCGCGTTCTGGGACGCCATCGAGGCGATGGGCGGCCGGCGGCTGACCCCCGGGCAGGGCGTCCGGGCGTTGGAGGAGGGCATCGACGTCCTCCGGCAGATGTGGGACGCCGAGGCGCGCGGCGGTGTGCGCGTCGACGGCGAGTTCCATCGGGTGGTCGGCGCGAAGCGCGGTCCGGCCCCCGCCCACCCGGTGCCGATCTGGCTCGGCGCGTACAAGCCACGCATGCTCGCGCTCACCGGTCGGCGGGCCGACGGTTGGCTGCCCTCGCTGGGCTACCTCGAACCCGGTGACCTGGCCCGGGGCAACACGATCATCGACGACGCCGCCCAGGAGGCCGGCCGCTCACCCGCCGACGTCCGCCGGCTGCTCAACATCTCCGGCACGTTCGCCACCGTGGGACGCGGTCTGTTGCACGGACCGGCCGAGCAGTGGGCCCGGGAGCTGGCCGAGTTGGCGCTGGGAGACGGGATCGGCACATTCATCCTGGCCAGCGACGACCCCGACGCCCTGCGCCGGTTCGCCGGCGAGGTGGCGCCCGCCGTCCGCGAACTGGTCTCGGCCGAGCGTGACCGGGACGCCGCGTCGGTGCGTACCCCGGCCGAAGTCCTTGCGGACACGCAGCCGGCGGCGGTGGTCGCGCCCACCGCGCCGCCGGCCCGCGCCCGGGTAAGCGCCGGCGCCTTCGCGGTGGTGCCGACGCCCGACGACGGCCGCCGACTCAGCGACCGGCAGGTCTGGGACGAGGCGGCCCGCCCCACCGGGCCCACCCCCGACCCCGCCCGCACCTACACGGCGCACGAACAGGCCACCGGCCAGCACCTGGTGCAGGTGCACGACGGGCTGCGCGCCGAGCTGGCGCAGATCCACGACCTGATTGAGCAGGTCGCGGCGGGCGAGATCGATGCGGGCGCGGCGCGGTCCCAGATCAACACGATGACCATGCGACAGAACCGGTGGACGTTGGGCGCGTACTGCGAGTCCTACTGCCGCATCGTCACCACCCACCACACCATCGAGGACCAGGCGCTCTTTCCGCGACTGCGGCAGGCCGACCCGCGGCTGCGCCCGGTCGTCGACCGCCTGGAGCAGGAGCACCACGTCATCCACGAGGTGCTGGAGGGTGTCGACAAGGCGCTGGTGGCGTACGTCGGCGCGCCGGACGGGCTGGCCGAGCTGCGCGCCGCGGTGAACCTGCTGACCGACGCCCTGCTGTCGCACCTGAGCTACGAGGAACGGGAGCTGGTCGAGCCGCTGGCCCGCCTGGGGGTGCTCTGACCGGGTTGCCCCCGACAATCTGAGAGACTACTTTCGAAACATGTCTCTCAAGAATCCGTACGGGGATTTCGAGATCACCGAGCCGCAGGCGCTGCGGGCGCTCGCGCACCCCGTCCGCCTGGCCATCCTCGACCGGCTACAGCGGCACGGCCCGTCCACGGCCACCGGGCTGTCGTCGCACGTCGGGGCCACGCCGTCGGTGGTGAGCTGGCACCTGCGCCACCTCGCCACGTTCGGCCTGGTCACCGACGCCGACGGCGGCACCAGCAAACGGGAACGCTGGTGGCAGGCAGCCGCCCGCGGGTTCCGCTTCAGCCTGCCGGACGACGCCGAGGGGCAGGCCGCGGCGCGGCAGCTCCGCGGCGAGATGTTCGCCCGGTACGCCGACGCGCCCCAGCAGTGGCTGTTGCAGGAGGAACCCCGACTCGACGACACCTGGCGCGGCCTCGCCGGGGTGGCCGACACCCGCTTCGTCGCCACCCCCGACGAGCTGCGCCAACTCGAAGAGACGATCGAGGAGCTGCTCGCCCCGTACGTGCGGCGCAAGGACGACGAGACGCCCCCGGCCGGCGCGCAGGTCGTACGGATGCTGCGCTACCTGCTGCCCGAGGTCGCCGACGACGCATCCGCGTCATGACCGCCGTCGACGCCCCGGCCGCACCGGTCCTGCGCCGAGACCGGCGCTTCCGCACCTTCTGGATCGGTCAGACGATCACCGCGTTCGGTGACCGGATCAGCGAGCTGGCCCTGCCCCTGATCGCCGTCTCCCTGCTCGCCGCGACGCCCGTGCAGGTCAGTCTCCTCACCGCGCTGATCTGGCTGCCCAACCTGCTCGGCCTGTTCCTCGGCGCGTGGGTGGACCGGCGCACCCACAAGCGTCGACTCCTGATCATCGCGGACCTGGTCCGCGCGGTCGTGCTGCTCAGCCTCCCGGCGGCGTACCTGTTCGGCGCGGTCACCCTGACCCAGCTCTACCTGGTGGCGCTGCTCACCGGCGCCGGGGAGGTGCTGTTCGCCCTGGCGCAGCAGGCGTTCTTCGTCGCGCTGGTACCGCGATCGGCCTACGTGGACGCGAACAGCAAGCTCAGTGTCAGCCGCTCCCTGTCGTTCATCGTCGGTCCGGCCGTCGGCGGCGGGCTCGTCCAGGCGCTCAGCGCGCCGGTGGCGGTCCTCGTCGACGCGGTGTCCTTTCTCTGCTCCGCCCTGCTGCTGCGTCGCATCCCGGTCACCGAGACCCCGCCACCGCCACGGCAAGCGTCGACCCTCGGCATGGTCCGCGAGGGCATGACGTTGGTGCTGCGCCACCCGGTGCTACGCGCCGCGCTCGGCTGCACCAGCACCGTCAACTTCTTCACCTTCATCGCCTCGGCGCTGCTGGTGCTCTACGCCAACCGTGAACTCGGCCTGTCGGCCGGCGCGATCGGCGTCGCGTTCGGCGTCGGCGCGCTCGGCGGCCTGGCCGGCGCGGCCCTGGCACCCCGCGTCTCGCGCGCCATCGGGCTCGGCCCCACGGCGATGATCGGCGCGGTGGTGTTCCCCGCCCCGCTGGCGGCGACCGCGCTGATCGCCGGCCCGACCTGGGCGAAGATCGCCATGCTGGCGGCCATCGAGTTGGTGTCCAGCGTCGGCGTGATGCTGATGGACGTCAACCTCAACGCCCTGCTCGCCGCCGTCACGCCGGACGACGCGCGGGGTCGTCGAGCCGGTGCGTACAGCGCCGTCAACTACGGCATCCGGCCGCTCGGCGCTCTGGTCGGCGGTGCGTTGGGCACCACCCTCGGCCTGCGACCGACCCTGGTCGTCGCCGGCCTGGGCGGCGTGCTCGCCGTGCTGTGGCTGCTCGCGTCACCGGTGCGCCACATCAGGACCCTCGACACCGTCACACCCTGACGCCGGGGGGCAGTCGCCCCGGGTCACCGCCGCTTCGGCTGGTCCCGCTCCTGACCGGAGGCACCCATCCTCTGAACCGTGATGCCTGTGGGGCATTGTGATGACCCACAGGCATCACGCTCCTCGCACCATCCGCCCCCGGAACCGACCGTGCACGGCCCGTCGTCGGCACGCGCGCCGGTCAGCTCACCTGCGCCGCGAGCAGCGCGGCCAGCTCGGCGGGCTGGGAGAACATCGGCCAGTGACCGGTGGCCATCGTCACGAGCCGCCACCGTTCACTGTCGAGCGGCGCCGCGACGACGTCGTTGGGCTCCGGCCCGTCGAGCAGGCACTTGACGTACGTGGTCGGTGAGACCCTGGCCGTCGAACTCGGCCGGGGCGAGCGGCGGTCAATCGCCGCCGTTGGCGGCGAGCACGGACTCGAACGCCGCCTGACCGAACCGCGAACCCTACTGCTGCCCTCCGACAGGCTCGCGGGTCACGACCAGGTTCGGGCCTGGGCGTCGAACACCTCGGGTGGACTCTCGACCGGCAGGACGCAGAGCAGGTGCCCGCCGGGCGCCCGCAGGATGCGGCACTCCCGCCACCGCGTCACCTCGGTGGCGCCCAGGCCGACCAGCCGCGCGGTTTCGGCCGGCACGTCGTCGGTCTCGATGTCGAGGTGGTAGCGCGGCGCGTCGTTGACGGCCTGAACGGCGGTGACCAGGCCGGGCACCGCCTCGTGCAGACCGACGAACTGCGGCTCGTCCGGGTGGGACCGGGTGTCGACGCCGAGGGCCGCCGACCAGAACTCCGCCGCCCGCGCGGCCTCCGCCTCCGGTGCGTCGATGAGCAACGCGTACACACGGCTTCGATGCATGCGAGGCAGGATATCGAGGACTCCTGCTATCCGCCCGCCGCGCCGAGGTGAGTGGCGATCCGGGCCGGTAGCGGATAGGGAGTCTCGACCGGTAGCAGGTTCGTCGCCGCCCTCTCATCGCCCGTCCGCACCAACTCCCGTATCCGGTGGACGGTGGGGGTGATGTCCGTGACGGTGACGATCCAGTCGTCGACGTACCGGGCGACCGCCTCACCGGACAGTCCGACCTGGAGGGACCGGTGGGGTAGAGCCGTCATCCGCAGCGTCCGTTCCGGGTCCCACTGCACCCGTACCGGACTGCTCCTGAGCTGCTGCGACCAGGTCGCCCGGTCACCGTGCACGCCCCGGTCGTAGTGGCTCAGACAGGCTCGCGCCAGCGCCCACTCGAAGCCCTCCCGCGCGATGTCGATCGACAGCACGCGCTCCTGGCCGGCCTTGGTGGCCCAGCCGCAGCGGTACATCATCCACAGGAACGACGGCTTGATCCAGGTCATGCGGTCCCGCTTGAAGGGTGCCACGAAGCGGCCGGCGGCCACCGCCGGCAGCGCGACCTCCGGAGGGTACGCCTGGTACACGGTGATGGTCTCGGCCGAATGGCGAGCGCGGATCTGACGGGCGGGAACGGACACGCCGCGATCCTCGCCCATCCGGCCTGGCCCGATCCACCGGAATACCGCCCTCAGCCGGGCCGGTCGACCCGGGCGGCGAGCCGTTTGGGCGCCTGCACGCAGTAGCTCTCGGTGAGCAGCTCACCCACCTCGTCCCAGTCGGTCTCCGCGCCCAGGACCATGCCCATGACGGTCGGGCTCCAGTCCGGCTTGTAGAAGGGAGGCCCGACGCTCAGCAGACCGGCGATCTCGTCGAGCGGGGCGCGGAACACCAACAGGCAGGCCGGACGGTCGAGCGCGGCGGCGCGCGCGTGCACCGCCTGACGGTCGGGGTCGACGGTGAGCACATGGGCGAAGGTGCGCTTACGGATCCGCCACCGGGTGCCCACCCAGGCCGGCTCCTCGTAGGCCTCCGGCAATCCACAGCAGATCGGGCGCAGCCTGTCGAGGATCTCGGGCTCGACGTCTCCGGGTGCGGTCACGGGCAGGCACCCTAGTCGGCGGGTACGACAACGACGGCCGCCGCCGGCCGGCGGTGGTGTGCACCCGGCGTATCGGTCAGGATGGGTCGGGGCCGACGCCGCCCGCCGACCCGACCCACCCGAGCGCTGTCGAGGAGTTTCGTGCCGTCCACCCTGCTCTCCCGCCGTGACCTGGACTTCCTGCTGCACGACTGGCTGCGGGTGGCGCACCTCGTCGAGCGTCCCCGGTACGCCGAGCACTCCCGGGAGACCTTCGACGACGCCCTGGACCTCGCCGAACGCGTGGCGACCGACCAGTTCGCCCCGCACAACCGGGCCGCCGACCTCGCCGAGCCCACCGTCGACGGGGATCGGGTGCGGACGATCCCGCAGATCGCGGCGGCGTTGCGGAGCTTCGCCGAGACGGGACTGCTGACGGCGGCGATGGACGACGCGGTCGGTGGTCTGCAACTGCCGCACGCCGTCGCCGCCGCCTGCTTCGCCTGGTTCCAGGCGGCCAACGTGGCCACCTCCGCGTACCCGCTACTGACCCTCGGCAACGCCAACCTGTTGCTGGCACACGGCAGCGCGGAGCAGGTCGACACCTACGTGCGGCCGATGCTCCAGGGGCGGTTCTTCGGCACCATGTGCCTGTCCGAGCCGCACGCCGGCAGCTCGCTCGCCGACATCACCACCCGGGCCGAGCCGCAGCCGGACGGCACGTACCGGCTGTTCGGCACCAAGATGTGGATCTCCGGGGGTGACCACGAACTGGCCGAGAACATCGTCCACCTGGTGCTGGCGCGGATACCCGGCGGTCCGCCCGGGGTGAAGGGCATCTCGCTGTTCGTCGTACCCAAGGTGCTGGTCGGCCCGGACGGCTCGCTCGGCGAGCGCAACGACGTGGCGCTGGTGGGGCTCAACCACAAGATGGGCTTCCGGGGCACCACCAACGCGCTGCTCAGCTTCGGCGACGGCGGGCACACCCCCGACGGTCGGTCCGGCGCGGTGGGTCACCTGGTCGGCGCACCCCACCAGGGACTGGCCCAGATGTTCCACATGATGAACGAGGCTCGGATCGGCGTCGGCGCGGGCGCCACCGCGCTGGGCTACACCGGCTACCTCAAGAGCCTGGCGTACGCCCGGGAACGGCCGCAGGGTCGGCCGGTCGGCGCGAAGGACCCCGCCACGCCACAGGTGCCGATCATCGACCACCCCGACGTCCGACGGATGCTGCTGGCGCAGAAGAGTTACGTGGAAGGGGCGCTCGCCCTGGTGCTCTACTGCGCCCGGCTGCTCGACGAGGAGAAGACCGCGCCGGTCGCCGCCGACCGCGAGCGGGCGCACCTGCTGTTGGACGTGCTCACGCCGATCGCCAAGAGTTGGCCGTCGCAGTGGTGTCTGGCCGCCAACGATCTGGCCATCCAGGTCCTCGGCGGTGCCGGCTACACCCGCGACCACGACGTGGAGCAGCACTACCGCGACAACCGGCTCAACCCGATCCACGAGGGCACCCACGGGATCCAGGCGCTGGACCTGCTGGGACGCAAGATGACCATGCACGACGGCGCGGGCCTGCTCCTGCTCACCGGCACGATGACCGAGACTGTCGAGCGGGCGCGGCGGGCCGGCGGTGAGCCCGCCGAGTTGGCCGACCGGCTGGCCACCGCCGTAAACCGGATCACCACCGTGACTCGGCGGCTCTGGGCCGACGGGGACCCGGTGCTCGCGCTGGCCAACGCCAGCGTCTACCTCGAGGCGGTCGGACACGCGGTGATCGCCTGGATGTGGCTCGAACAGGTGCTGGCGCTGCCGCCCGCGGAGGGCGGCGACTCCTTCCACGCCGGCAAGCGGCAGGCGGCCCGCTACTTCCTCACGGTCGAACTGCCCCGCACCGGCCCCCAGTTCGACCTGTTGGACAGCCTCGACCGCACCGCGCTCGACATGCGCGCGGACTGGTTCTGACCATCACCGTCGGCGGGTCTGGTGGTGCATCGCCTGCCGGCCCTTGACCACGCCCAGGATGATCACGATCACCAGCGCGATCAGGCCGATGATGATCAGCCAGCGGACCGCCTCAAGGAGCAGCCCGAGCAGAATCAGCACGCCGGCGACCACGCCGACGACCCAGAGCAGGGCACGCATCGCGACCTCCCGTAACCCGGCCGCGGCGCTCGATGCGGCGACCCCAGGCCGCACCTTCCCGCCCCCGCGAAACCCAAACACCCCCGCCCACCCCACCCCCACCCCTTGCGCGATCTTGCACTTTCTGTCGCCGCAAAAGGGACTTCAGCCCGCGAATCACCAACAGAAACTGCAAGATCGGCGGGGGCGGGGGCGGGGGCGGGGGCGGGGGCGGGGGCGGGGGTGAGTTAGCGGCGGGCTACGTAGACGGTGTTGGCGGACTGGCCGCCGGTGAGGGGGTTGGCGAAGGGCACGATGTGCGCCTGGGCGGTCGTGAACACCGTCCCGAGGGCCGCGGTGAAGCTGTCGTCCGGTGGGTCGTCCGACCAGAGCGCGAAGACGCCCTCCGGGCGGAGCAGCCCGGCGAGCCGGCGGAGGCCGTCCGGCGTGTAGAAGGGCGCGTGGCTCGGGTGCAGGACGTTGCGCGGTGAGTGGTCGACGTCGAGCAGGACCGCGTCGAAGCGTCGCCCGGGCGCCTCGGCGTCGAACCCCTCGTCACCCGCCACGGCGGCGAAGAAGTCGGCCCGTACGAACCGGGTCCGCGGGTCCTCGGCCAGCCCGGCCGCGAAGGGCAGCAGCCCTCGCCGGTGCCAGTCGATGACGTCCTCGATCGCCTCCACGACCAGCAGCGTCCGTACCCGCGGGTCGGCCAGCGCGGTGCACGCTGTGTAGCCCAGCCCGAGACCGCCGACCACCACGTCGAGCGTGTCGCCGGTCAGGTCGGCGAGGCCCAGTCGGGCCAGCTCGATCTCGGCGACGGGGAAGAGGCTGGACATCAGGTACTCGTCGTCGAGCTTGACCTCGTACACCTCGACCTGGAGCGCCGGATCGCGACGCCGCCGCAGGCTGATCGCGCCGATCGGTGTCTCCCGCCAGGCCAGCTCCTCGAAACGCGCGCCCACGCTGCCCTCTCGCCGCCGGATTCGTCCCCGAATGGTACCGGCCGGGTTCCGCCCCGCCACGCAGGGTCCACGGGACATCGACGCAGCGCATATCCTGTGCGCGGTCGAACCAGCGGAAGGGAACCCATGCCGTCGCGGCAGGATCAGCTGCACTCCTACCAGTTCAGCGTCCAGCGGGCGGTCGCCGCGCTGGTGATGCGGGAGACCGATCCGGCCCAGTCGCCGTTTCGACGGCTGGCGGGCGCGGGCCTGGCCAGCGTCCTCGTGGCGGTGATCGCGCTCGGCGGCGCGGCGCTCTACGGCCTGTTCGCCGGTGGTGGCAGCCGCTGGCGCGACCCGGGCGCGGTGATCGTGGAGAAGGAGTCCGGCGCCCGGTTCGTGTACCGGGAGCAGAAGCTGCATCCGGTGCTCAACTACGCCTCGGCGTTGCTGATCGTCGGCGCCGACCAGTCGAAGACGGTGCTGGTCTCCCGGCGCTCGATCGACGGCGTGCCGCGCGGCCTGCCCCTGGGCATCGCCGACGCGCCGGACTCGTTGCCCGCGCCGGGTCGGCTCGCGCGGGCAGCCTGGACGGTCTGCTCGACGACGGTCGGCGAGGACTCCCGGTCGGCGTTGCTCATCGGCGTCGACCCGGCCGGCGGCCAACCACTCGGCGACGACGCGCTGCTGCTGCGCCACCCGGACGGCGGCCTGCACCTCGTGTGGCACCAACGTCGGTACCTGATCCGCGATCCCAACCGGGTGCTGGCTGCGCTGGCGACCACCCGCACGCGGGCCGTGCCCGTCGCACCTGCGCTGCTCAATGCCCTGCCCTCCGGCGTCGACCTGGCTCCGCCGGCGCTGCCCGGCGCGGGCCGGCCCGCCACCCGGGTACCGGGCGCCACCATCGGGCAGGTCTACCTGGTGCGCAACTCCGGCGGCGGCCGGCAGTACGCGGTGGCGCTCGACGGCGGGCTGGCCGGGATCACCGAGTTGCAGGCCGGGCTGCTGTTGGCCCGTACCGGGCAGGGGGAGGCGGAGCCGATGACGTTGGGCCGGTTCGCCGAGCTGCCCACCATGCCCGATCTCGCCCCGAGCGGCCCGACCGCTCCGCCGCCCGCCCCGCCGCGGCTCGCCGCCGTGGACGACGCGGCCATCTGCACCCGGGTCGGGGACGACGGCGCGGGCGAGGTGCGTCGGGGCGTACGCCTGCCGGACCTGGCGGCCGTGCCGCGGACCGCGTCGTCCGGCGGCGCGGCGCTGGCCGACCACGTGGTGGTGCAGCCCGGTGGTGGCGCGGTGGTCGAGGCGACCGCGACGCCCGGCGCGTCCGGTGGTGCGGTGTCCGTGGTGACCGACCTGGGCCGGCGGTACGTGTTGGCCGACCGGGAGGTGCTGCCGATGCTCGGTTACCGCGACGTGCGACCGGTACGGCTGCCCGCCGGCCTGGTCAGTCTCGTGCCGGCGGGGGCGACGCTCGACCCGGCCGCGGCTCGGGCCGTCGCCGCCCCGTCCTGACGCGCCCCGGCCCGGCGCGGCGTCGTGCTGCCCCCGGCCGTCGTTGGCGTCGTCCTGACGCCGTCCGGGTGTCAGGACGCCGGACGGCGCAGGATGCTGACCGCGAAGGGCGCGTCGTCGCGCCACGGGCGCAGGTCCCAGGTGGCGAAGCGATGTTCGAGGCGCAGTCCGGCGGCGACCGCGTCGGCGTCGAACGCGGTCAGCGGGTAACCGCGTTCGGTGCCGAAACCCACCGCGAGGACGCCGTCCGGACGCAGGTGCCCGCTGAGCCGGCGCAGCACCTCCGGTTCGGTGCCGACGGCGACGAACGCGAGCACGTTGCCGGCGAGCACGGCGGCGTCGAACGGCTCGCTCTCGCCCATCGCCGGCAGGTCCAGGTCGGCCAGGTCGGCCACCAGCCAGCGCGGGCCGGGGTGGTCGGCGCGGGCGGCGTCCACGAGGACGGGGTCGGCGTCCACCCCGACGACGGTGTGCCCACGCTGGGCCAGGGCCGCGCCGACCCGGCCGGTGCCGCTGCCGGCGTCCAGGATCCGCGACCCGGGCGCGACGAGCGTGTCGACCAGCCGGGCCTCACCGGCCAGGTCGGCGCCCTCTGCGGCGAGTTTGCGGAACCGGTCGACGTACCACTGCGAATGCTCCGGGCCGGTGTCGGTCGCCCAGCGGGTCGGGTTGGCCATACGGCCACGGTAACCGGGCCGGTGGGGGAAGTGGGCGGGAGTCAGGGCCGGGGACGCGGAGCCACCCGGAGGCCGTCGAGGACGAACCCGACGTGCCGACGCCAGGCATCGGGGTCGGCCTTCAGGTCGCTGCGCAGGATGCCGGAGTTCGCCAAGAAGATCGCGACGAGGTCGGCGGGGCCGAAGTCGTCACGCAGCGAACCGTCCTCCTGGGCGGCTTCGAGGAACGACGACGCGTACGCGACAGCTTCGTCGCACAGCCGCGCCAACTGCTCCGAACCGGGGTACCGGCGCGCCATGATGTCGTCGAGCGCGGGCAGCGTGGCCTGGAGTTCGAGCAGGCTCGTCAGGTAGAAGCGGAATCGGCGCCACGGGTCGGAGATGGTCCGAGCCTCGGTGGCGATCGTCGCCATCTGCTCCGCCGCGATGATCGGGACGACGGCGTCGATGAGCGCCTCGCGGGTCCCGAACCGGTTGTAGAGGGTGCCCGTGCTGACACCGGCGGTGCGGGCGACCTCCTCGAGCGGCGCGCCGAGGCCGTGCGCCCGGAACACCTGGACCGCGGCGTGTGTGAGCTTCGCGACGTTCTCCCGTGCGTCGCGCCGCAGTGTCGGCCCGCCCGTTCCACCCGTCCCCATCTGTGCCAACCTCCGTAAGTTGATGGTGGCCTCAACTTGATGCTAGCGTCGGCCCGGTCAATTTGAGGCAGTCCTCAAGTTATCACTCGAGTGGGGGAGTCCACACATGTCCAAGACCGTGGCGATCTTCGGCGCGGGAACCGGCCTCGGCCTCGCGGTGGCGCGACGATTCGGCGCTGAGGGTTACCAGGTGGCCCTCGTCGGTCGTCGGCCGGAAGCCCTCGACCGGCTCGTCGCCGAGCTGACGACCGATGGCATCGAGGCGGCCGCGTTTCCGGCCGACCTGACGCGAACCACCGAGGTGCCCGCACTCCTCGCCGCGATCACCGCACGGTACGGCGGCATCGACGTCGTGGAGTACGCGCCGATCACCACGGCGCCGTTCATCCCGGCGACGGAGTTGACGCCGGAGGCCGCACAGGGGTTCGTGAACCTGTACCTGCTCACCCCGTTGGAGATCGTGCGTCAGGTCCTGCCGGGGATGACCGAACGCGGCGACGGCGGCATCCTCATCACGCAGGGCGCTTCGGCGGTCAACCCGGCACCGTTCATGAGCGGTGTCGGGCCGGCGATGGCGGCGGCCCGCAACTACCTGCACAGCTTGCACGGCGAGGTCGCCAGCAAGGGTGTCTACGTCGGCACGCTGATGGTCAACGCGATGATCCCGGGCAGCGCCGGCCACCGGGCCATGACATCGGGTGAACTGGGCGTCCACGTGCCCGACGGCTTCGAGATCCCCACGGTCGACCCCGCCAACCTCGCCGATCTGCTGTGGAAACTGCTCACTGACCGCGACCGCGTCGAGGTGCTGCACCCCGAGGTCGACCACGGCGGCGCGTCCTGAACGCACCCGGCGGGCGCTGCGCGGTGCCGACACCGCTCAGCGCCCGACGCGGACGCCTCAGCCCTTCTCCGCGCCGCTGGTCAGGCCCTCGGTCAGCAGCCGTTCGCTGGCGAAGAAGAGGATCACGATGGGCAGGGTGAGGACGACCGACCCGGCCATCAGCACCGTCTTGGGCACCTCCACGCCGTCGGAGAGCAGGGACAGCCCCAGCGACACCGTCCACCGGTCGGGCTTGTCGACCAGGAACAGCAGGGCGAACAGGAACTCGTTCCAGGCGATCATGAAGTCGTAGAGCGCGACCGCCATGATCGACGGCGCGGCGAGGGGCAGGCTGACCCGGCGGATGATGCCGAGCCGGCCGGCGCCGTCGATGGCGGCCGACTCCTCCAGGCTGACCGGGATGGTCTCGAAGTAGTTCTTCAGCATGTAGACCGAGACCGGCAGGGTCTGCGAGATGTAGACCAGGACCAGCCCGAACAGTGAACCGCGCAGTCCGGCCAGGCTGAACACCACGAACAGCGGGATCGCGATGACGATCGACGGGAACAGGTAGACCGCCAGGAACAGGAAGTCGACCTGCCGCCGGCCGAAGAACCGCAGCCGGGCCACCGCGTACGCGCCGGGGATCGCGACGAGCAGCGTGAGCACGGTCGCCGCGACCGCCACCACCGCGCTGTTGCGGATGAAGGTGAGGAAGCCCTGGCCGCCGTCGCCGGTGGCCTTGAGCACCTCGGCGTACGTGGCGACGGTCAGCTCACCGAAGCCGACGCCCAGCGCGCCCGGGTCGAGCAGCAGCCGCTCGATGGGGCGTACCGAGAGCACCAGCATGTAGTAGAAGGGGAAGACGGTGACCAGCAGGAACGCGGCGATAACCAGGCGGCGCAGCCAGCGCAGGCTCACCGTCTCGACCATGTCCCGGTCCATCAGCCGACCCTCCGTCCGAAGAAGCGCAGGTAGATCAGCACGAACACGATCAGCACCACGGCCAGCACGACCGCCTGCGCGGCGGCCGCCCCGATGTCGGTACGGGCGGTGAGGAACTCGTAGACCCGGACGCTGACCACCTCGGTGCCGGCGGCCCCGCCGGTGAGCAGGTAGACGTCATCGAACTTGTTGAACGTCATGATGAAGCGCAGCACGCCCAGCAGGGCTATCACCGGCAGGAGTTGCGGCAGCAGGATGTGCCGGAACCGTTGGGTGGGGGTGGCGCCGTCGACGCGGGCGGCCTCCTCCAACTCGCCGGGCACCGCCTGGAGCCGGGCCAGCAGGAACAGGAACGCGAACGGGAAGTACCGCCATGCCTCGAAGGTGATGACCGTGGCCAGCGCGGTCGACTCCTGGGTGAGGAACGGCACCGGCGCGTCCCAGCCCAACAGGCGCTGCCCCCAGTGGTTCACGATGCCGAGCTGCGGGTCGAGCATCACCTGCCAGACGAAGGTCACCGCGACCACCGGCGCCACGTACGGCAGCAGCAGCGAGGCGCGTACCAGGGTGCGACCGCGGAACGGGCGACGGACGACGAGCGCGGCGACCAGGCCGAGCACGATCGACCCGACGGTGCCACCGACGCTGTAGAGCAGGGTGACCCAGAGCGTGTCGGCGAAGCCGGGGGTGTGCAGCACCCGGTCGATGTTGTCCAGGGTGAGGTCGCCGAACAGGCCGGTCTTGCGCAGGGTGGCGAGCCGGACCCGCTGGAAGGCGAGCACCACGGTCCAGATGATCGGAATGCCGATGACGGCGACGGTGACGAGCAGGGTCGGTGCGACCAGCGCCAGTCCGGCGCGGGACTCCCGGCGGCGCAGCGTCAACGGTCGGCGGCGGGTCCGCTGCGGGCGCTGCCCGGCGGGGGAGCGGCCGGGCGCGGTGGTGGTCAATTGACGCCCGCCTTGATCGCCTCGACGTCCTTCCTGGCCCGGCCGGCGGCGGCCGCCGCGTCGGACTTGCCGGCGGTGAGATCGCCCAGCACCTTGGGCACCGGAAGCTCGCCGAGCATCGCGCCGACCAGCTTGCCCTGGCCCTGGCTGAGCCCCCAGCGCCCGAACGTGTCCGGGCTGCGCCGCAGGGTGGCGAGCACGTCGTCGCCGTACACGTCGGTGAGGGGCTTCTTGGTGTCCACCCCGGCCGGGCTGGTGGTCCAGGCGGTGAGGAACGCCTCCGGGTCGGTCGGGGTGCCCTTGCGCACCGGGAACCTGCCCTCGGGGGACATGCCGAACCAGCGCGGGTAGCCGTCGCCGAGCAGGTACTCCACGAAGGACTTCGCCGGGTCGGTCACCGCGCCGTCCAGCACGGCCCAGGAGCTGATCTCGCCGTACTGGGCCGGCTCGGTGCCGTTCGGGCCCTTGATCGCGGTGACGAACCCGCTGTTCCTGGCCAGGAACGCCGGGGCCGCCTGGCACTGCGGGCAGGTCGGTCGGGCGTCGTTCCGCAGCCCGGCCAGCTCGTCGAGGATGAACGGCGACCAGATCACCATGGCCGCCTTGCCCGCGAAGTAGGTGGCCCGGGTGGTGTCGACGTCCTGTGCGCCCTTGACGGAGCTGGTGCGGATCAGGTCGCCGTAGAAGCGGAACGCCTCGACGCACTGCGGGGAGTCCAGGGTGACGGCGCCGGAGTCATCGGTGAGCTGGCAGCCGTTGGCCAGTGCCAGGTGTTCGAAGGTCTGCTGGGTGAAGACGTCGCTCGCCGAGGTGGCCGCGGTGATGCCGGCCACGCCGCCGGTGTTCAGCTTCGTCGCGGCGGTGGCGATCCGCTCGTACGTGTCGGGGGCGGGCAGGCCGGCGGCGTCGAACAGGTCCTTGCGGTAGACGAGCAGTTGCCCCCACCCGTCGCTGGGCACGGCGAGCTGCTTGCCGTCGTCGGAGGTGAGTTCCAGTGCCCGGGGGGAGAACGTCTGCCGGCCCAGCTTCTCGACGACCTCCGCGTTCGCCGAGGCGTGCAGCAGTTCGTTGGCCGCGAGCGTACGGACGCCGGCCAGGGAGACCGAGCCGACCACGTCGGGCAGGTCACCGGCGGCGGCGTTTGCGGCGATCAACGAGGGGAACTGGTCCTCGTTGACGGTCACCAGGTCGACCTGGATGCCGGTCTTGGCGGTGAAGTCCGCGATGATCGCCTTGGTGGCGGTCACCCGGTCGGCGACGTCCTCCAGGCTCCACACGGTGATCTTCTTGCTGTTGCTGTCGGACCCGTCGTCTCCGCAGGCCAGCAGGGTCGACGCGGCCGTTGCCAGGATCAGGGTGGTGGCGAGTATCCGCCTCGGAGGTGCTGACATCGGTGGCACTCCTCTCGAAGGGTACAAGACGGATTCAACACCTTCGATTGATCAATAGCAAGACATATGGCTATTTCTTGGCTATTCTGGAGCCCAGTGCTACCGGGATGTGACACATGGGCAACTGGGTGGTCTCCCTCGCCGGGCCTCGACAGATCAGTCTCGAGCCCTGCCCGCCAGATCCGCTCGGTCCCGGCCAGGTCCGGGTCCGCACCTGCTACTCGGGCATCTCCGCCGGCACCGAGCTGACCCTCTACCGGGGCAGCAATCCCCGGCTCCGCAAGGACTGGGACGACACCGCCCGCATGTTCGTCCCCCGCCAGACCCCCGTGCCGTACCCGTTGGTCGGCTTCGGCTACGAGGAGGTCGGCGAGGTCGTCGAGGTGGCCGCGGAGGTCACCGACCGGCATCCGGGCCAGCTCGTGTGGGGCATCTGGGGGCACCGCGCCGAGGCCGTGCTCCCCGCCGACGCGGTCCGTCCCCTGCCCGTCGGGCTGGACCCGCTCGCCGCGGTCTTCGCCCGGCCCGGCGCCATCGCGCTGACCGCCGTGCTCGCCGGTGACCTGCACCTGGGGGACTGGGTCGGTGTCTTCGGGCAGGGCGTCATCGGGCTGCTCGCCACCCGCCTCGCGGCGCTCTCCGGTGCCCGGGTGGTGGCCGTCGACCGGGTGCCCGGCCGGCTGGCCCACGCCACCCGCTACGGCGCCCGGTCCACCGTGGACGCCTCGGTCCGGTCCGCCGCCACCGTGCTGCGCGAGGCGACCGGTGGCCGGGGCGCGGACGTCTGCCTGGAGCTGTCCGGGGCGTACCCGGCGCTGCACGAGGCGATCCGCTCCACCGCACACGCCGGTCGGGTCGTGGCCGCCGGCTTCTACCAGGGCCAGGCCGACGGGCTCGGCCTCGGCGAGGAGTTCCACCACAACCGCATCCAGTTGGTGGCGGCCCAGGTAACCGGGCCCACCCCCGCGCCGGGCACGGCCGGCCGGTGGACCGGTGACCGGGTGGCGCAGACCTTCATGGAGCTGGTGGCCGACCGCAGCGTCGATCCGTTGCCGCTGGTCAGCCACATCGTCGACGCCAGCGCGGTCGCCGACGCCCTCGCGCTGCTCGACCGCGGCGCCGGTGACGTCCTCCAAGTGGTGCTGAGGTTCTAGATGACCACCATCGCGCTCGCCTGCCAGGAACAACTCCTGCCGGGCACCGACCTGATCCAGAAGTACGCCCTCGCCACCGCGCTCGGCTACCAGGGCATCGAGCTGCGCGGTCGGGGTGACCTCGCGTTCGCCCGCCGCCTGCCCGAGCTGCGCCGGGCCCGCGCCGCCGGCGTGGTGATGCCCACCGTCTGCGTCGAGATGACCCACTTCATCGGCGACTTCGACCCGGCCCGGTCCGCCGACGCCGTGGCCAACCTGCGCTCACAGCTCTCGGTCATCGCCGAGCTGGGCGGCGTCGGGGCGATGACCCCCGCCGCGTGGGGGATGTTCTCCCGGCGGCTGCCGCCGTTCGAACCGCCACGTTCGCCGGCCGGCGACCGGCAGGTGCTCCTGGACGCCCTCGGCGAGCTGGGCGAACATGCCCGCGCCGAGGGGGTCAGCCTGTTCCTCGAACCCCTCAACCGGTACGAGGACCACATGGTGAACCGGCTCGACGAGGCGGTGGCCCTCTGCGCCACCCTCGGGCTCCCCTCGGTCCGGGTGGTCGCCGACACCTTCCACATGAACATCGAGGAGGACGACCTGCACCGGGCGCTGCGCGCCGCCGCGCCGTACCTCGGACACGTGCAGGTCAGCGACTCCAACCGGTACCAGCCGGGCGCCGGGCACCTGGACTGGACCGGGCTCGTGCGGACCCTGCTGGAGCTGGACTACTCAGGCTGGCTGTCCCTCGAGTGCCGGCTGCGCGGCGACCCCGTCCGCGCCCTCGGTGCGGCCGCGACGGTGCTGCGGCACGCGCTGCCCCGGCGGGCCGCCGCATGACCGCCGGGGCCGTCCCGACCCGCATCGGTGGTACGGCCGAACCGGCCGGGCTGAGCCGACTGGCCGTCGCCACCCTCGACGCGAACTGGGAACACGACCACACGGTGCCCTCGCGCACCCTCTACCCGCACCAGTGGAGCTGGGACTCGGCATTCATCGCGATCGGGCTGGCCCACGTCCGGCCCGGGCGGGCCTGGCGGGAGCTGGCGAGCCTGTTCCGGGCGCAGTGGGCCGACGGGCGGGTGCCGCACATCGTGTTCAACCCGGCGCTGCGGGTCGGCGCGTACTTCCCCGGTCCGGAGCTGTGGCGCTCGGCCGACGCGCCGGGCGCGCCGAGCGCCGACACCTCCGGCCTCGTCCAGCCACCGGTGCACGCGCTCGCCGCGCTGCTCGCCTACCGGCGCGCGCCCGACCAGCACGGCCTGGCCGCGCTGCGCCAGCTCTACCCGGCGCTGGTCGCCCAGCAGCGCTACCTGGCGCAACGGCGGGACGTGGCCGGTGACGGGCTGGTGTGCGTCGTACACCCGTGGGAGTCGGGTCTGGACAACAGCCCCGCCTGGGACGAGCCGATGGCCGCGGTCGACGCCGAGGCGGCCGTCATGCGCGCGTACCGCCGGCACGACACCGCGCACGCCGACGCCGCGCACCGCCCCACGGACCTCGACTACGCGCGCTACCTGGCGATCGTCGCGGCCTACCGCGACCACGGCTACGCCGACCGCGACCTGGCCGACGACCATCCGTTCCTGGTGGAGTGCCCGCTGTTCAACGCCGCCTTCTCCTCCGCCGAGCACGCGCTGGCCGACATCGCCGCGCTGACCGGCTTCGACCCGGGCCCACACCGGGTCCGCGCGGACCGCGTCACCGAGGCGTTGGTACGACGGCTGTACGACCCGGGCACCGGCACGTTCCAGCCCCGCGACCTGCGCACCGACCGGCTCGTCGGCGCGCGTACCGTGCTCGGGCTCGCGCCGTTGCTGCTGCCCAACCTGCCGAACCGGCAGGCCGACGCGCTCGTTGCCGAGGCGACGTCGCCGCGCTTCGGGGTGGCCCGGCGGATGGACCGCCCGCTGCCCAGCCACGACCGCACCGCGCCCGACTTCGAACCGCTGCGGTACTGGCGCGGACCGAGTTGGCTGAACATCGGCTGGCTGGTCCGGCGGGGCCTCACCACCCACGGGCACCCCGAGTTGGCCGCCGGCCTGCGCCGTTCGATGATCGACCTGGTGGCCCGCGCCGGCTGCCACGAGTACTTCCACCCCGACACGGGGGCCGGGCTGGGCTCACCGGCGTTCGGATGGACCGCCGCGCTGCTGCTGGACCTGCTCGCCGACGAGCCGACGTGCTGACCTGCTGAACGGCGTCGGCTGGTAGCGTGCCCGGTCCCGCTGGCCGTGAAGGGGGACGACGTGCGCGAGATCGACAAGGTGGCCTGGATCCTGATCGAGGACGGGCGGGTGCTGAGCACCCGGTCGCAGGGCAAGGACGTGTGGTACCTGCCCGGCGGCAAGCGCGAGCCGGGGGAGAGCGACCTGGAGACCCTGCGCCGGGAGATCGGTGAGGAGTTGAGCGTCGAGGTGAACGTGCGCGGGGCGACCCACCTCGGCACGTTCACCGCCCAGGCGCACGGGCACGCGGCCGGCGTCGCCGTGCGGATGACCTGCTACCAAGCCGGCTACCGGGGACGGCTGCGGCCGGCCAGCGAGATCGCCGAGATGGCCTGGCTCGGGTACGCCGACCGGCACCGTACCTCCCCGGTCGACCAGCTCATCTTCGACCACCTGCGGGCCGCGGATCTGCTGCGCTGACCCGGTTCCGGCCCGTTTGCCCCCGCCGCGCGCGGGTAACCGCCCGGGCGTGACCGGCAGCGCGGGCGGCGACGGGTTTCCGCAGTTCATCGACGCGGTGTCCCGACGCTCCGGCCTACCCACCGGGCAGGCCGCCGCCCTCGCCCGCGCCGTGCTCACCACCATGGCCGAGCGCGTCACCGGCGCCACGCCCGACCCCGCCGGGCACCTTCCCGACCAGGTCGACGGCTACCTGTACGACTTCGCGCCGGACGCCCACCCGACCGGCTCGACCCCGATTCCGACGACCGGCGGTGCCGGGCTCGACACCGGTGTGGGTCTCGACGTCGGCGGACCGGTCACGCCGCCACCGATGG
Organism: Micromonospora sp. WMMD729; assembly: GCF_049315225.1. NCBI lineage: Bacteria > Bacillati > Actinomycetota > Actinomycetes > Micromonosporales > Micromonosporaceae > Micromonospora > Micromonospora sp. WMMD729. Next base: position 2,590,406 of record NZ_CP186059.1, read on the forward strand.
AACCCGGCCCGGTGGACTTCCTGCGCCGGGTCGCCCGGAGGGCCGGGGTGGACGCGGCCACGGCACGGCTCGGCACCGGCGCCGTCTTCGCGACCCTGCGCGAGGCGGTGACCGTCCGGGAGTTCCACGAGATGGTGGCGCGGCTGCCCCGCGACGAGGGTCCGTCCGATCTCGCCTGATCCACACCAGATCGCCGACGTAAGTGGATCCCGAAGCGCCGAAGCCGCCACATCGCCGACCTGGCATGGATCAACGGCTTCACCTCTCGGCGTCGGGCAGCTCCTCGGGCTCACTGACCCAGGCGGAGAAGACCGGCACCCCGTGCCATGGCCCGGTGGTCCCGTCCGCCCTGCTGTCGGTGGCGACGGCCACCACCGCGTACGGGTGGCCGAACCGCAGCTCGGCGGTCCGGGCGACCCCCTCCGGAGGCAGGCTGACCGTGCCGAACATGCCGGTCACCGCCGCCGCCTCGAAGCCGTACCGGCCGTACCGGGCCATCGCCACCTGCCGCGCCTCGAAATCCTGGACCGGTTGGTCGAGTGCCCGGGCCAGCGTCATGGTGGCGGCCTCGAAGCCCAGCGTCTCGGCGGTGAGATCGTGCTCGCTCCGCGCCGACCAACACGGGAGTACCGCCTGGTGCCGCTCCTCACGGCCGTCGCGGGCGCGGGTGCGTACCCGCTCCTCGCGCAGTGTCCACAGCGGGGTCTCGCCGAGCGGCAGGTCGAACAGTGAGCGCCGGCCCGCGGGTTGCGCGCCGTCGGCCGCACCGGCGCTGAGCCGGTACGCGGTGGCGAGCACGTCGACCGGCGGCACGTGCGCCTCGGCGGCCACCGAGAGCACCACCAGCCCCGCGCCGTCGACCGCCTGGGCCCGGGCGGCGTGCACGATCACGTCGCCGGCCCCCTCGGTCGTGACGATGGCACCCCGGTGCCCGTGGCCCGGGCTGCGCAACGCCTGGCGGAGGCCGCCCGCCCAGGCGCTGCCGGTGCCGAGCGCCCGCGCGTCGATGACGTCGAACGGCTCGGCCCACGAGATCCGGGTGGCGAGCGCGCTGGCCAGGGCGAACACCACATCCGGGCGGACCTTCAGGGGGAACGTCTCGATCAGGCCGTCGGTGTGCTCGCGCGCCCAGGCGTCCAACCCGGCTTGGTCGGGCAGCGGGCCGACCTCGGTCGTCGCGGGGAGCGCGGCGCGCCATCCGGCCGGCTCGTCGACGCCGCGACCCGCTCGGAGCCACAGCGCGGTGGCGGACGCGACCAGGGGGTGCGGCGCGTCCAGCAGGACACGGGCCGCCTCCGCGGCGCCGGCGAGGTCGCCGCCCAGCGCCGCCACCAGGGCCTCGGTCGCCGCGTCCCGGCCGGCCGTCGCGTTCGGGCCGCTGGCCCGGTCGGATTCGGTCGTCGCGGCGCTGAGCGCGAGCAGCAGCCAGGCACCGAGCGGGGAGGCGACGTGGTGCCGGTCGCCGATGGTGGCGTGCAGCCGCTCGGCGTACCCGGACAGCGGGCCGTGCAGGTCTGTCGTCATGCCCTCACTCTGCCCGGTGCGACCCGGTCTGGCATCCGCGCCGATCCTCCTCACGACCACAGCTCGAACGGCTCGTCGATGCGCTCGCCGGCCAGGAACGGCGTGATCAGCCGGGGGAGCTGGCCGGGGTAGAAGCGTTCGACGCTGGTCACCACGTCCGCCAGCGGCCACCAGCGGAAGCCGAAGTAGTCCTCCCGCTCGTAGTCGAGCCGATCCGTCTCGTCCACGTCGGGGCCAGGACCGGCCAGTCGTACGGCGACGACCACCTCGTCCTGGACGTGCCGCAGCTGACGGTGCAGGAAACTCGCCCGTCGTCGCCAGGTCGGTGCGCCCACCTGGTCGGCGGTGACGATGATGCCGGTCTCCTCGCGTAGCTCCCGCACGGCGGTCTCGCGGTACGTCTCGCCCGGGTCCATGCCGCCGCCGGGCAGCTCCCACCAGGTGCCCAACCGGGGGTGGTCCGGGTCGCGGGTGTGGAACAGCAGCACCCGGTCGCTGTCGTCGCAGACGACCACGCGTACCGCGCGCCGTTGGAGGATTGGCAGGTCGTCGGGCACCTCGTCCATCGGCCCAGTCTGCCGTAGTGCGCCGGCTCCGGGGGTCCGCGCCGGGGCCGGTAGGCTGCCCGCCGTGGCTGGTCTGTTGAGGAACGTGGCGCAACGTATCTCCCGGGTGGGCGCGGCGATCCCGTCGCCCCGGCGTACCGGGCCGTCTCCGGCGCGGGTGGCCCGTCCCCGCCAGGTGAGCGCGTTGCAGCGGCGCGAGCTGAGCTACGCGCCGGAGGTCGACGGCCAGGCCGACCCGGGTGAGATCGTCTGGACCTGGGTGCCGTACGAGGACGACCCCCGCCAGGGCAAGGACCGTCCGGTGCTGGTGGTCGGGCGACACAGCCGGACGCTGTTCGGGCTGATGCTGTCCAGCCAGAGCGAGCGCGACGGGCAGCGGCACTGGTTCGCGCTCGGCCCCGGCGAGTGGGACCGGGACAAGCGGCCGAGCTGGGTGCGGCTGGACCGGGTGCTCACCATGCGCGAGGACAGCATCCGCCGCGAGGGTGCCGTGCTGGACCGGCCCCGGTTCGACCGGGTCGGGCAGGCGCTGCGCGCCGGCTACGGCTGGCGCTGACCGTACCCCCTTGGGCCCGGGCCGGGACGGCCTCGCCGGCTCACCCGCGGCTCGGACCGACGGCGGCGTCCTGCGCCTCCGGCGGCGGGTACGGCTGCTCGGCGAGCAGCCGGGCCAGGTGGGCGCTGTTGAGCGCGAGGGCCTTGGTGGTGCGGCCGGTGGTGTCCGGCTTGGGGCCGACGTCGCGGTAGTCCACCGTGTGCAGGGCCTCGCCGACCCAGTAGGTCGCGCCGGCCGCGGCCACGGTGAAGCCCACCTCGTTGAGCGCCCCCTGCACCTCGGCGATGGTGTGGTGCGCGCCGTCCTCGTTGCCGACGACGGCGACGCCGGCCACCTTGCCGTAGGTGAGCAGCCGCCCCTCGTCGTCGGTCTCGGACAGCTCGGCATCGAGGCGTTCGAGGACCATCTTGGTGACGCTCGCCGGCTGGCCGAGCCAGATCGGTGTGGCGATGATCAGGATCCGGGCGGCGAGCAGCTTGGCGCGGATGGCGGGCCAACCGTCACCGTCGCCCTCGTCGGTCGACACCCCGAAGCGCACGTTGTGGTCCACCACCCGGACGATCTCGCCGTCCACGCCCTGCCGGGCCAGTTCGGCCAGCACCTCCCGGCCCAGCTGGTCGGAGCTGGAGGGGGCGGGGGACGGCTTGAGGGTGCAGTTGAGTACGAGCGCACGGATGCTCGGCACGAGGCTTCCTCTCGTCGGTCGGCTGGACCTTGCTGTCCCCGTACCCGCCCCCCACACCGAATCACCTGCCCTCCAACCGAAAAAACCAGGACGCGTGATCAAGAGGTTCGCGTCAGAATCCGAGCCGACAGTGAGGCGAACTTCTTGATCACCGCCGGCGGGCGGGGGACTGGGGACGTGGGGTGGACCGGGTGGACGTGGTGGCGTGGGTTCGGGAGGAGTTCGGGCTTTTGCTGTCCAGGGTGGACGAGGTGCCGTACGGGGCTGATCTGCGGGCTCGGCTGTGGCGGGGTGCGACGGGCGACGGCGCGCGGTACGCCGTCAAGCTCAGCGGAGGCGGTACGCCGGCCGGCCTGATCGTCACCGCGTACCTGGCCGAGCGGGGTGTGCCCGGTATCGCGCCGCCGGTGCGCACCCGCGACGGACGGCTCTACGCCGAGCGGGACGGGTACCGCCTCTCCGTGGTGCCGTGGGTCTCCGACCTGCGGGCGCTGGACGGCCCGATGACCGAGGCGCACTGGCGTGCCTACGGAGAACTGCTGGCCGCCGTGCACGCGGTGCCGGTGACCGACGAGCTGGAACGGCTGCTACCGCGCGGCGGTGACGCGTACCCCTCGATCGTGGCCGCCACCCGCGACGTGGCCGGACGGCTCCGCGACCAGGCCGACCACGACGATCCGTTGGTCTCCGAACTGGCCGCCGTCTGGTCGGCGCACGCCGAGCGGGTGTCCACCGTGCTCGGTGGGGTCGAACGACTCGCCGGCCACCGGGCGGGGCCGGCGGTGGTCTGCCACGGCGATCCCCACCTGGGCAACCTGCTGCTCGGCCCGGACGGCCAGGTCTGGCTGATCGACTGGGACGACGCGGTGCTCGCCCCGCCCGAGGGCGACCTGATGTTCGTGGTGGGCGGGGTGCTCGCCTTCGCGCCGATCACCCCCGAGCAGCAGCGGGCCGTGCTCGCCGGGTACGGCGCTGTCGACATCGACGCCGTGCGGCTGGCCTGGTTCCTCGCGGTACGCGCGCTCGACGACCTCAGCGACTGGACCCGCCAGGCGCTGGACCCGACCGCGAGCCTCGACGATCGGGCGACGGCCGCCCGGATCGTCCGGGGGCTCGTCTCGCCGGTCGGCCTGGTGACCCTCGCCGACACCGCGCTGCGTGACGTGGTGGGACGGCGCTGAGCGGGAAAAACAGAAATGGCAAGGAGATCACACTCCCTGCCACTCCTAACGTATACCGCACCCGGGGTCTTGCGGCAAGACCCGGGTCGTGCCGCAGAATCTCCACCCGAAGCCCAAACATGGGAAAATCGGGGGATCTCGTGATCGATGTGACGATTGCCGGCGGTGGACCGACCGGCCTGATGCTCGCCGCTGAGCTGCGGCTGCACGACGTACGCGTGGTGGTGCTCGAGAAGGAGGCCGAGCCGACCCGGCACGTCCGCTCGCTCGGGCTGCATGCGCGCAGCATCGAGGTGATGGACCAGCGCGGCCTGCTGGAACGCTTCCTCGCCCGGGGCACCCGGCATCCGCTCGGGGGGTACTTCGCGGCGATCCCCAAGCCGCCGCCGACCGGCCTCGACACCGCGCACGGGTACGTCCTCGGCATCCCGCAGACCAGCACGGACCGCCTGCTCGAAGAGCACGCCGTCGAGGTCGGCGTCGAGGTCCGGCGCGGCAGCGAGGTGGTCGGACTGAGCCAGGACGACGACGGGGTGACGGTGGAACTGGCCGACGGCACGCGGGTGCGCTCGCGCTTCCTCGTCGGCTGCGACGGCGGTCGCAGCACGGTCCGTCGGCTGCTCGGCGTCGGCTTCCCGGGTGAGCCCAGCCAGGTCGACTCGCTGCTCGGCGAGATGGAGGTGGGCGTACCCGCGCAGACGGTGGCCGAGGTGGTGGCCGAGGTACGCCGGACCCACCTGCGGTTCGGCCTCGGACCACTGGGCGACGGCGTGTACCGGGTCCTCGTACCCGCCGAGGGGGTGGCCACGGACCGCGCGGTCCCGCCGACCATCGAGGAGTTCCGACAGCAACTGCGGGCGTACGCGGGTACCGACTTCGGGGTGCACTCACCGCGCTGGCTCTCCCGCTTCGGCGACGCCACCCGGCTGGCCGAGCGGTACCTCATCGGCCGGGTGCTGCTGGCCGGCGACGCCGCGCACATCCACCCACCGACCGGCGGGCAGGGCCTCAACCTCGGCATCCAGGACGCGGTCAACCTCGGTTGGAAGCTGGCTGCCGAGGTCAACGGTTGGGCGCCGGACGGGCTGCTGGACAGCTACCACGCCGAGCGGCACCCGGTCGCCGCCGACGTCCTGGTCAACACCCGCGCGCAGATGTTCCTGCTGTCACCGGATCCGGGGCCGCAGGCGGTACGCCACCTGTTGGCGGAGCTGATGGACTTCGAGGAGGTGAACCGGTACCTGATCGAGAAGGTCACCGCGCTCGGCGTCCGGTACGACTTCGGCCCCGGCCACGACCTGCTCGGTCGGCACCTGCGGGACGTGCGGCTGGCGCGGGGGCGGCTCTACGAGCTGATGCGCGCCGGCCGGGGGCTGCTGCTGGACGCGACCGGCGGGCTCTCGGTCGCCGGGTGGGCCGACCGGGTCGACCACGTCGTCGACGCGGCCGAGGAGCTGGCCGTACCCGGCGTGCTGCTGCGGCCGGACGGCCATGTGGCGTGGGTCGGCGACGACCAGACCGGCCTGGTGGCGGAGTTGCGCCGCTGGTTCGGGGCGGGCGTCGCCTGAGCCGCTACTCCGCGAAGCGGGCGCTGTCGACGAGCTGACGCGGTGACCTTGGGCCGGAGAGGCTCTTCGCCTGGTACATGGCCGCGTCGGCGCGGCTGAGCGCGTCGGTGAGCTGGGCCGGGCCGGTCACCGGGGCGAGCCCCACCGACGCGGTGACCCGGACGCTGCACCCGCTGAGGCGGATGGGCGCGGCGACGGTCTCGCTGAGGCGTCGGGTGGCGTGCTCGATCCAGCGTCGGTCGACGGTCGGGCTGGCGAGCAGCCCCGCGAACTCGTCGCCGCCGAGGCGGGCGACGAGGTTGTCGCCGGCGAACCCGGCCAGTCGCTCGGCGACGCTGATCAGCACCTGGTCGCCGGCGGCGTGCCCGTACCGGTCGTTGATCTGCTTGAAGTCGTCGAGGTCGAGCACGATGGCGATCAGCGGCTGGCCGTCGGCGTTGGTGAGCAGGGCGGCCGCGAGACGGTAGAAGGCGCGGCGGTTGGGCAGCCCGGTGAGCGGGTCGTGGCTGGCGGCGTGCCGTTCGGCGGCGAGTTCGGCCTGGAGGTGCTCGATCTCGGCCTCGGCCCGCACGGCACGTCGGCGCAGTTGCCACGAGGAGAGCAGGGCTCCGGCGGCACAGACGCCGGAGGCGACGCTCATCGGATCCGGCAGGAGACCTCCCATCGCCGCGACCGCCTCCAGCCTTGCGTCTGCGCGGCGCGGTGCCGCGTCGGGGCCAGTTTTGCCTGGTCGCTACCCCGCTCGGGGTAACGCAAAGTGAACGGATAAGCACCGATCACGTGCGTTATCATGCTCGCCATCCGGTGCAGATGCAATAGCAGATGCACGTGCAGCACGGCCCGACCTCGATACCGCACCTCGCCGCGTCACCGCTCCTCCCACGGGCACCGGCGGGCTCGTGAGCAGAAAGACGCCTCTCATGCAACAGCCACCCAATGGCGTTCCGATCCCTCAGTTGCCCCCTCTGCGCTGGCAAAAGAGTCGCCGTAGCAACCCGAGCGGCAACTGTGTCGAACTCGCCGAACTGCCCGGCGGGGCCGGCATCGCCGTCCGCAACTCGCGGCATCCGGAGGGGCCCGCGCTGATCTACACAGTGGACGAAATCGCCGCCTTCGTGCTCGGTGCCCGGGACGGGGACTTCGATCACCTGATCAACTGACCGGCCGCGCAGACGGTCCCAGCGATGGGACTGAATCGCCGGTCCGGAGGAGTTCACCTCACTGTCGGTCCATGGCATGCTTACACGTCGGTCGGGCTCGGTGCCCGATCGCGTGGTCGGTATCCGGAGGTCCGCACAGTGACGATGGTTCCCGCCGAGGGCGGCCCGACAACCGGGCCAACCGTGCTGCGCATGCTGCTCGGCGCCCAGCTCCGTCGGCTGCGGGAGTCCAGCGGGGTGACCCGGGAGGGCGCCGGGTGGGAGATCCGCTCCTCCGAGTCGAAGATCAGCCGGATGGAGCTGGGCCGGGTCGGTTTCAAGGAGCGTGACGTCTCCGACCTGCTCACCCTCTACGGCGTCACCGACGCGGGGGAGCGCGAGGCGCTGCTCAAGCTCGCGCGGGACGCCAACAGCCCCGGATGGTGGCACCGGTACGGCGACGTGCTGCCGAGTTGGTTCCAGTCGTACCTGGGCCTGGAGGCGGCGGCGGCGCTGATCCGCAGCTACGAGGTGCAGTTCGTCCCCGGTCTGTTGCAGACCCCGGAGTACGCCCGGGCGGTCGTGCTGCTCGGGCACGGCGGCGCCGGCGTCGCCGAGATCGACCGCCGGGTGGATCTGCGGATGCAGCGCCAGCAACTGCTGCGCCGGGACAAACCGCCGCTGCTCTGGGCCGTGGTGGACGAGGCGGCGCTGCGCCGCCCGATCGGCGGCCCCGAGGTGATGCGGGGCCAGCTCATCGCACTCATCGAGGCGACCAAGTCGCCCACCGTCCGACTCCAGGTCATCCCCTTCGCCGCAGGTGGTCACGCGGCGGCCGGTGGCGCCTTCACCATCTTGCGCTTCGGTGACCAGGAGCTGCCCGACATCGTCTACATCGAACAGTTGACCAGCGCCCTCTACCTGGACAAGCGCGACGACCTCGACTACTACGCGGTGGCCATGGAGCGGCTCTGCGTCGAGGCCGAGCCGCCGGAGCGTACGCCGGAGATCCTGGGCCGGTTGCTGGAGGAGGTCTACCCGCAGTAGTGGTGCCCTGCTGAGGGCGCGTGCGGGTTCGTTCGTATTGACCGCTGCCGACGTGTCGGGCTAGTCTCTGTATCGATCCAGTCTGAATCGATACAGAGGGGCGTCGAGTGAAGCCGACACTGCAAGCCGTGGCGGACGCCGTCGGTGTCTCCCGCAGCACCGTGTCCAATGCCTACAGTCGCCCCGACCAGCTCTCCTCGGCCCTGCGCGAGCGGATCCTCGCCGCCGCGCGCCAGCTCGGCTATCCCGGGCCCAACCCGACCGCCCGCTCCCTGCGCCGTGGCTTCGTCGGCTCGATCGGGGTGCTGTTCACCTCGCAGTTGTCGTACGCCTTCACCGACCCGTTCGCCGTCCGCTTCCTCGCCGGGGTGGGCGCCGCGACCGAGCGGCACGGCACCAGCATGCTGCTGGTGCCCCTGTCGAAGGAGCAGGTCGACGCCCGGCGGGCCGTGGAGAACGCCGCCGTCGACGGCTTCTGCGTGTACTGCGTGGCCGACGAGGAGTGGGCGCTGGACCTCATCCGGGCCCGTGGCCTGCCGTACGTCAGCACGGCCGTCCGCGACGACGCCGCCGCCGACGAGCGGTTCGTCGGCATCGACGAGCGCGCCGCCGCGCACAGCGTCGCCGCGCACGTGGCCGGTCTCGGTCACCGGCGGGTCGCCCTGCTCGTGGACTCCGTTTTGCCCGACGCGCCCGCCGGCCCGGTGACCCTGTCCGGGTTCGACCGGGCCCCGCACCCGACCACCCGGGGCCGGCTCGCCGGGTTCGCCGACGCGTTCGCCGAGGTCGGCGTCGGCTGGTCGGAGCTGACACTGCTCAACGCCCCCGGCAACAGCGGTCACGCCGCGTCGGCCGCCGTGGCCGGACTGTTCGACCGGGCCGAGCCGCCCACCGCCGTGCTGGCCGGCTCCGACGTGCTCGCCCTCGGCGTGCTCGACTACCTGGCCCGGCGACCGGGCGGCAGCCACCCGCCGGTCTCGGTGACCGGATTCGACGACGTCCCCGAGGCGGCGGCGGCCGGCCTCACCACCGTCCGGCAGCCGGCCCAGGAGAAGGGCCGGATCGCCGCCGAGCTGCTGCTCGACCCGCCCGCGGACGCGGCCGCCGGCCATGTGCTGCTGCCCACCGAACTCGTCGTCCGGGCCTCCACCGGACCACACCTGAGGAGTTGACCATGGAATTCCCGACCGGGTACGTCACCGCCCTCGACGCGATGCACCGCCACGTCACCTCGGCCCGACCGGACGCGCCGGTCGTCGTCGAGCGTGTCCGCCGGCCGCTGTTCGCCCCGACCCGGCAGGTGACCGCCGTCGCTCTGCGCCGGCTCGCCGACCGGATCCAGCCCCGACCGGTGCCCCGCTGCTCCTGAGCGTCCGCCCATTGCGGCACTCCGGGGACGAACAGTACCGGTCCGGACACGCAGGGTGGTCGATCGGGCACTCGCCGGGCAGACTGGTCTGGCCATGTCACCCTTCACGCCCACCCTCCGCCTCCACGACCGCTACGTCCTGCGTGAGCGGATCGGGCTCGGCGGCATGTCCGAGGTGTGGCGGGCCGACGACGAGGTGCTCGGCCGGCCGGTGGCGATCAAGGTGCTCGCCGGCCAGCTCGCCGCCGACCCGCACCTGCGGGCCACCATCCAGCGCGAGGCCCGCGCGGCCGCCCGGCTCACCCACCCACACGTCACCCAGGTGTACGACTACGCCGAGGCGACCCTGACCGATGGCGTCGTGGTCCCGTACCTGGTGATGGAGCTGGTCGAGGGCCACAACCTGGCCGACCGGCTGCGCTCCGGCCCACTGCCCTGGCCGGAGGCGGTCCGGGTGGCCGGGCACATCGCGGCCGCGCTGGCCGCCGCGCACCGCATCGGGGTGGTGCACCGCGACGTGAAGCCGGGCAACGTCATGCTCACCGACACCGGCGCCAAGGTGCTCGACTTCGGCATCGCCGCGCTCGGCGGCCTCGACAGCCAGTCCGGCGAACCGGTGATGGGCACGCCCGCGTACTTCGCCCCGGAACGCCTCGCCGCCGGCCCGCCCGACCCGGCCAGCGACGTGTACGCCCTCGGCGCGCTGCTCTACCGCATGCTCAGCGGCGAGGCGCCCCTGCCTGTGCAGAGCTGGGAGGACGCCATCGAGGTGCACCGGCGCGGCACACCCGTGCCGCCGCTGCGCGTACCCGGCCTACCCGCCGACATCGCCGCGCTGACCCTCGCCTGCCTCGCCGCCGACCCGGCCCGGCGGCCCAGCGCCGCACAGCTGGCCCGCCGGTTCGGCGCCGGCCAGCCGGTCGAGCCCCCCACCGAGCTGCTCCGGATCGTCCCGGCGGCCCACCCGCCCACCCTGATCGACCGCTCGGCCGCCCGCCCCACGCCGGTCGTACCCCGGCCGGTCCGACGCCGTTCGCGGCGGCCCCTGGCGCTCGCCCTCGCGGCCGGACTCGCCGTGCTGGTCGGCCTCGGCGCGCTGCTCACCCAGGGCCTCGGCGCACCCGACACCACCGGCCCGGGGCCGGTGGCCGCCCCGTCGTCGCCCGCCAGCACGGCACCCTCGCCCCGGACCCAGTCGCCGAAGCCGGCGACCCCCACCTCCCCGTCGCCCCGGCCCAGCAGCGCGGTCCCGTCGACCGTCGGCCAGCAGCTACCGGTCAGCTTCCGGGAGGTCAGCGACGAGTTCGCGCGGGTGCTCGCCGCGGCCGTGTCCCGTGGCGATGTCGACCGCAGAACCGCCGAGGACCTGCGCGACGAACTCGCCGACGTGAACCGGCGTACCCGGGACCGCGAGCGGCGCATCGCCGACCTGCGGGACACCATCGCCGAGCTGGTGGACCGGGGCCGGCTGCCCCGACAGACCGCCGTCCAGCTCGACACGCTGCTGGCCCAGACCCGTGAGCTGCCCGCCGACCGCGGCGACTGAGTAGTCTCACCGGCATGCCGACGAAGCAGACGCACCGCCTCGCCGTGCCCGGCGCCGATCTGGCCTACGACGTCCGCGGCCCACTACCCCCGACCGGCGCACGTCGCGCGTTGCTCATGATCGGTCAGCCGATGACGGCGGAGGGCTTCGACGCGCTCGCCCCGCACTTCGCGGACCGGACCGTCGTCACCTACGACCCGCGCGGCCTCGGTCGCAGCACCCGCAGCGACGGTCGCCGCGACAACACCCCCCAGCAGCAGGCGGCCGACCTGCACCTGCTCGTCGCGGCGCTCGGCGGCGGCCCGGTGGACGTCTTCGCCAGCAGCGGCGGCGCGGTGACCGCGCTCGAACTCGTCGCGACCCACCCCGGCGACGTCGGCACGCTGGTGGCGCACGAGCCGCCGATCAACGCGGTGCTCCCCGACGCGTCGGCGGCCGAGCGCGCCCGGAACGCCTTCAACGAGGCGTACGAGGCGAAGGGGTTCGGCGCCGGCATGGCCGCGTTCGTCGCGATGACGTCGTGGCAGGGCGAGTTCACCGATGCCTACTTCGCCCAGCCCGCGCCCGACCCCGCGATGGTCGGCATGCCCACCGAGGACGACGGCAGCCGGGATAATCCGCTGCTGTCGAAGGACTCGTGGGCCATCACCGACTACCGCCCCGACGCGAGCGTCCTCACGGCCGCCTCGACCCGGATCGTGATCGCGGTCGGCGAGGAGTCGGCGGGCACGTACACCGCGCGTACCGCCCTCGGCACGGCGGCGCTGCTCGGCCGGGAGGCCGTGGTGTTCCCGAGCCACCACGGCGGCTTCCTCGGCGGCGAGTTCGGGTACGCGGGCAAGCCCGAGGAGTTCGCCGCGCGGCTGCGCGAGGTGCTGGACGCCGAGTGACGTCGTCGTCGGTCCGGACGGTTGATCCATCCGCGGGCGTCGCTGGCATGATGGGCCGATGCGAACACGGCTGATCTTCGTGCGTCACGGTGAGTCGGTCCACCAGATCGACGGGATCGTGGGCGGCCCGCACGGGTGCCGGGGGCTGACGCCGCTCGGCCACGACCAGGCCCACCGGCTGGCGCAGCGACTGGTCGACGAGTACGCCGTCGAGGGGCCGGTGGCGGTGTACTCGTCCGTGCTGCGCCGGGCCGTCGAGACCGCGCAGCCCATCGCCGCGGCGTTCGGTGTCCGCCCACTGGCCGACTGCGGCCTCTGCACCTGGCACACCCCGCCGTACGCCGACGGGCTGCCGGTCACCCGTTTCCGGACCGAGCACGCGGTGCCCGGCGGGGGAGTGTTCCGCCCGTTCGAGGACGGCAACGAGAGCTGGGCCGAACTGGTCGTCCGGGTCGGCCGCGCGGTCATGGAGATCGCGCACCGGCACCGGGGCGGCACCGTCCTCGTGGTCGGCCACAGCGAGACCGTGGAGGGCGCCTTCCACGCGCTCGCCGCGCAGCCGATCTTCCGGGCGTTCGACCTGGACGTGCCCCCGGCCTCGATCAGCGAGTGGGTCACCGACCACGACACCGGCGGTTGGCCGCCGGCCCGCTGGACCCTGCGCCGCTTCGGGGACACGGCCCGGGTCGGCTAGCCCTCGGCGAGGATCTGCTCGCGCAGGATCTCCGCGTGCCCGCAGTGCTGCGCCAACTCCCGCAGGACGTGCAGGTACACCCAGCGCAGCGGCAGCGGACCGCGCCGGTTGCCGCGCACCACGTCGTCCAGACCCAGCGACGCCGTCGCGCGGCGGGACGCCTCACACGCCTCGCGGTGGGCCTGCTGGACGCTGGCGACGGTGTCGCCGTCGTCAAGGATGAACGACTCGTCGGGCGTCGCCGGGATGCCGATCTCGGCACGCGAGCGGCAGGTGATCGCCTCGTCGAACCAGACCTTCTCCACGAAGGCCGCGTGCTTCACCAGGCCCAGCAGGGTTGTCCGCGACGTCACCAGCGAGCGTCGTGCCTGCTCCTCGGTCAGCCCGTCCAGGGACTCGTTGAGCGCGCGGCGGTGCTCGTCGATGAAGGTCTCGATCTGCGTCTGGGCGGGCTGACCGATGACGTCGTCGGCGAAGGTGGGCGGGAAGATGGTCATGGACCGAAGCATGTCAAAGGCCGTGGCCCGAGATCAACCACGGCTCACCCGCCGAACGAGACGAGTGCGCCGCGTTCGTCGAAGACCGCCGAACCCGCCCAGGCGATCTCCCACCGGTTGCCCTCCGGATCGGCGACGTACGCCGAGCGGCCACCCCACGGGCGGTCCGTGGGCGTCGCCACCACCGTCGCCCCGGCCGCGACGGCCGCCGCGAAAGCCGCGTCGACCTCCGCACACTGATCGACGTTGCAGGCCAGCGTCACGCCGGACCAGCCGCCGGCCGGATCGGGGACACCGGGTGCCGCCTCGGCCGCCAACTCGGACAGCGGGTAGAGGGCGAGCAGAACGCCCCCGAGCAGGAACGCCGACCAGCCGTCGTCGCTGGCCGGCAGCTCCGGCCAGCCCAGGGACCGGTAGAAGGATCGCAGCCGGCCCAGGTCGCGGGCGCCGAGGGTGATCACGGACAGCCGGGGAGGGATCGCGCTCACGGCCCGATACTGCCCTACCGGTACGACAGATCCATGTCCTCAATGGATCAAGGTTGCCGCCCACTCGCCCGGCCTCGTGCCGGCCCGGGCAGCCACCTCGGCGCGTGGTGTCCAGATGGCCGAGCGGCCGGCCGCCTCGGTGTAGCCGCCGCCGGTCGATCCGGCGAAGCTCGCCATCGCCACCCAGACCCCGTGCGTGGCGACGATCCGGCGTGCCCGCTCGTCCGGCACGGCGGCGTCCCGGGCCGACTCCAGCACGCCCGCCGCGTACACGTCGATGCCGAGTGCCGCCGTCGACTCCGCGTGCGCGGCGACCCCGGTGTCCTTGCAGACCGCCAGACCGACGCGCCATCCGTCCACATCGAGCACGCCCGGTGTATCGCCCGGCCGGAACCGCTGCGCCTCCGCGCCGCCCAGCCACATCTTCCGGTACGCCACGGTCACGCCGTCGCCGGTCACCGCCAGCACGGCGATGTGGTCACCGGCGATCGGCGCGCCGGCCAGCGCCAGCGTGCCCGCCTCGGCGCACGCGTCGACAAGCGGCGTCAACCGCGGGTCGTCCACCGGCACGATCGGCCCCTGCACCTCGTACCCGGTCAGGGACAGTTCCGGAAAGACCACCAGCCGGGCGCGCGCCGCGCGGACCGCGTCGGCGTGCGCCCGCGCGTTGTGCGCGACATCCAGGGGTACGCACGGCGGCTGCGCCACGGCCAGCCGCAACGGACCGCGCGGCGGCCCGTCCGTGGCGGTCTGCGGGGCCTCCGGCTCACGGGTGACTCTCAGGATCGCTTCGTAGCGTGTGCGCATGCTTCGAACGTCGCATCCTGTTCTCGCCACCGGAACCCCCGCCGCCGCGGCCGAACCGCCACAGGGCGGAATCGTCGGCTACGTCAGCGACCTGGTGGAACGGCTCGGCGGGCCGGGCGCAGGTCTGGCGGTGGCGCTGGAGAACCTGTTTCCGCCGATCCCCAGCGAGGTCATCCTGCCGCTGGCCGGCTTCGTGGCCGCGCAGGGTCGGATGAGCCTGGTCGGCGCGATCTTCTGGACCACGCTGGGCTCGGTGCTGGGCGCGTTGGCGCTCTATCTGATCGGCGCGTCCCTGGGCCGCGACCGGATGCGTGCCATCGTGGCCCGACTGCCCCTGGTGAAACTCAGCGACGTGGACCGGACCGAGGCGTGGTTCCTGCGGCACGGCGTGAAGGCGGTGTTCTTCGGCCGGATGATCCCGATCTTCCGGAGCCTGATCTCCATCCCGGCCGGCGTGGAGCGGATGCCGGTGCGGACCTTCCTGCTCTACACCACGCTGGGCAGCTTGATCTGGAACACCACCTTCGTGCTCGCCGGCTACCTGCTCGGTGACAACTGGCACCTCGTCGAGGGCTACGTCGGCACACTCCAGAACGTCGTCATCGTCGCGTGCGTCGCGGGTGTCGCCTGGTTCGTCGGCTCGCGGGTGCTGAAGGCGCGCCGCTCCGCCCGCAACCTCGGATCGGACTCGGACGTCTCCGGCCGGGGTGCGGCACCGGCGGGTACGCCGGACCCCGACGGTCGCGGCACCCTCTACCGGGGCGCCTCCTGGGCCTCGGACGAACGCTAGCCGCCGGTTCACCCCGCGCGGACGGGACGTCCTGCACGAGATGGCCCAGGGGCCGCCCGATCCGCTTGATCGACACGACTTCACCGATATGGGGGTGTCGACCGGTCCCGGATACCCCGAGTTCGGCGATCTCGAGTCGATCACCGGGTCGGATCGGCTCGGCTGGGCGCGATGTCCGGTTGTGGGGCCCGTGTGGTGACCGGCTGCACTCGTGGGCTGGAATCGTGGCGGGCCGGGGGCCGTTACACACCCTGACGATCGCAGGACCACGGGTCAGACGCCCCCACGGGCCGCCCGCCTGTGGGAATGGCCCCGGCCACCGGGTCGTTACACACTGACCGGCCGCCGCGAGCACCCCGCCCGCAGGCCGCCAGGCCCCCGGGAATGACCCCGGTCGTCGGGTCGTTGAACCCGGTCCGCGGCGCCCGAGCCCCCGCTCGCAGGCCGCCGCCCCCCAAGACTTTGCCAGCGCCCGGACGAGGTGCGCACATCCGCGTCGCCGCTCCCCCGTGGTGAGGCGGGTGTTTCCTACCCCCGAAGGAGCTACCCCATGAACACGATCTTCCGTAAGAGCATGCTGTCCGTTGCCGGTCTCGCGTTCGCCGGTGGGGTTTTCGCCGGCCCGATCGCGCACGTCGCCACCTCGCACACGGACACCCGGCCGGTGGCCGTGGTGCAGGCCGACAAGCCCGACAGCAGCAAGCTGATCCCGCACGGCACCCAGGGCGAGCAGTCGCACATCGACCTGAACGACGAGCAGATCGGCAACGCCAAGGCCATCATCGCGGCCACGAAGAAGGCCGGTCTGCCGGAGCGGGCGGCGGTCATCTCGATCGCGACGAGCCTGCAGGAGTCGAAGCTGGAGAACCTGGGCCACCTCGGCGATATGAACGACCACGACTCGCTGGGTCTGTTCCAGCAGCGCCCGTCCAGTGGTTGGGGTACGCCGGAGCAGATCACCGATCCCGAGTACTCGACGACGGCGTTCCTCAAGGGCCTGCGTCAGGTTGACGGTTGGCAGGACATGCCGCTGACCGACGCCGCGCAGACCGTGCAGGTCTCCGCGTACCCGGACGCCTACGCCCAGTGGGAGCAGCAGGCCGCCGACCTGGTCGGCCAGTACTGGAACAGCTGACCCATCGCACGACCCGCTCGATGGCCGGCATCCCCCGGGGTGCCGGCCATCGGCGTCACCGCCCGGCGGATCGTCTCTCCCCAACGACCTCGCCGGAGCGGGAACATCGGGCGGCCTCGGCTGGTTGTGAACCAGTGTCGGTGTGACTCAGTGTCCCCGGGCCTCACCTACATAGCCCTCGCGGAATACCGTTCGGCTGGAGCCGCGTCGCGCCACTCGCCGAGAGGCGACCTGCACACCGACACCGGCGCCGCCCCCGACCATCTGGTCGGGGGCGGCGCTTTCTTCCGGATGCCGTTCCGGCCGACCTCGCCGGCACCGCCGCCGCACCGCGGCAGCGGGCGCCGACCAGTAGCACGATCAGCAGCACAAGGGGCGGGGCTCCGGCGGCGCAAGCCACCCGGGCCCCGCCCCTTATTGTGTGCCCGCCCGCCCGCCCGCCCGCCCGCCCGCCCGCCCGCCCGCCCGCCCGCCCGCAGCCGAACCTCACCGGCGGCCGAGCGCCCCGCGTAATCGCCCGGCAACGTCGATGCGGCGGCCTCGGGTGCGCCCGATACCTCCATGTCCAGGATTGCGGGCTACCGAACGGGCCGAATGCCGCTGCCGCTGCCGCTGCCGCTGCCGCTGCCGCTGCCGCTGCCGCTGGGCGGCTGGCGGGCATGGGTCCGACGTCCTTTGCTCTGCTTACACGGAGGCAACACCCGAGGCCCACAAGTGTCGCCTCCGTGTAAGCAGAGCAAAGGACGGGCGTGCACCCCGCGCCACCCCTGCGGGGGTTACCGCCGGTGGTCAAGGTCCGCCTCGGCCGTCACCCTGAGGCATCGGTCGGGACAACGATGGTCCAGACCGACGGCCGGTGTTGTCCCGGAGCACGCCGAGCAGCAGTCCGCGTACCTGCCGGTCGGTGCCCGCGTACCGCTGCGGTCGGCGGGTCGGGCGGCCGGTCGGCGGCTCCTGCCCGGAGGCCCGCCAGGGGCAGACCGACTCGACCGGGCAGGCCGTGCAGCGCGGTGCGGTGCCCGGCGGGCACGAAGACCGGCCCCGGGCACGGCACAATGTGCCGGTGGATGCCGCACAGACCTGGCCCGAGCAACCCGGTGTGCTCGTACTGCCCAGCGGGGCGCGGGTACGCGGACGTCGCATCGCCGCCACCGCCTCGCCGGCCGACTTCGCGCTGCTGCTGGCACCCGGTCCGGAACCGGCCTGGCCACACCGGCGGATCAGGTGGCCCGACTTCTGGGTGCCGGTCGACCGGGCGGACGCCCTCGACGCGCTGCGTGCGGCGCTGCGGCGAGCGCACGACGGCGAACGCGTCGAGGTGGCCTGCCGGGGCGGGATCGGCCGCACCGGCACCGCCCTGGCCGCGCTGGCGATCCTCGACGGTCTGCCGGCCGAGCAGGCGGTGCCCTGGGTCCGGGCGGGCTACCACCCGAAGGCGATCGAGACACCCTGGCAGCGGCGGTGGCTGCGCCGCGTCACCTGAGCACGGCACCGCCGACCCGCCAACCGCCTCCGCAGGCCGATCTTGTTGACTAGGGTCGGGCACATGAGAGCTGCTGCGCTGCTGGCGGTCACGGCGTCCGCCGTCCTGCTCGCTCCCGCGCCGGCTGTCGGCACGGCGGCCGCGGCCACGCGTACCGCCGCCCCGCCGGCCGTGCGGTGCCCGCGGGTGCCGGCCCCGGCGATGTCCCGGCCGCCGCGCCCGTCGCCGCCGCCCGCCGTGCCCGAGGCGCGGGTGGTCGGCGGCGCCGGGCTGGCCACCAGCGGCCTGGTCGTGCCGGCCGGCGTGGACGCGCCACCGGCGATCACGGCCACCTCGTGGCTGGTCGCGGACCTGGACTCCGGCCAGGTGCTTGGCGGCTGCGGCCCGCACGAGTACGGCACGCCGGCCAGCGTCCAGAAGCTGTTGCTGGCGGCCACCATGATGCCTCGACTCGACCCGGCCGAGACGGTGACCGTCACCGCGGCGGACATGAACATCGAGCCCGGTTCGTCCGCCGTCGGCCTGGTCGAGGGTGGCCGCTACACGATCGAGACGATCTGGTTGGGGCTGCTGCTGAACTCCGGCAACGAGGCGGCGAACGCGCTGGCCCGCCTCGGCGGCGGCCCGGACGGGGCGGCCGGGGGAGTGCGCGCCATGAACGAGCAGGCGCACCACCTCGGAGCGCTCCAGACGCATGCCGTAACCCCGTCCGGCCTGGACGGCAAGGGCCAGTTCACCAGCGCGTACGACCTGGCACTGATCGCCCGGGCCTGCTTCGCGCAGCCGACGTTCCGCCGGTACGCGCTCACCGACCTGGCGACGATTCCCGCGCAGCCGGCGCAGCGGACGAAGGGCTTCCAGATCCAGAACGAGAACCAGCTCATCTACCGGTACCCGGGCGCGTTGGGCGGCAAGACGGGCTTCACCGATCTGGCGCGGCACACGTACGTCGGGGCGGCGCAGCGCAACGGTCGCCGGCTGGTGGTGACGTTGCTGGGTGCCGAGCCGGCGCCGATGCGCGGCTGGGAGCAGGGTGCGGCCCTGCTGGACTGGGGTTTCTCGCTGCCCCGCGACGCCGCCGTCGGTCGGCTGGTCGAGCCGGGTGAGCTGACCGCCACGCCGTCGCCGGCCTCGTCCGCGCTGGCCGCGCCCGGCCCGGCTCGTCCGGCGGCGGCCAGCGGTCCGGCGCACACCGGGCCCGGCTGGCTCTGGTCGGTGGTCGCGATCAGTGGCGCGGGGGTGCTGGTGCTGCTGGGCGGGCTGCTGTGGCACCGCCGCCGCCGGTTGGCCTGACGGGTCGGCAACCGGTCGCGGCGATCGACAACCGGCCCCGGCATCCATAGACTCCGGTCTTTCTGGCAGCGCGAGTCCCAGGAGGATCCCTGTGTCGAGTGAACGCGAAACGCCCTCCGGCGCGGCGGCACCCCGCCCGTCGGTGCGTGCGCTGACCCGCCTCGCGGGCGTGACGGCGATCGCCGCGGCGCTGGTCGTCGGCGCGTCGGCCACTGCGGTGGCCGCGCCGGGCCCCACCGTCGACGCGTCCGGTGGAGCCCGCGCGGCGGCTGCCCCGCCCGCCGATGCCCGCCCGCCGCGCACCACGCACGGCCCGTGCGCGTACACCGAGACGCCGGACGAGCCGGCCGCCCGGCCGGTACCGCTGCCGCCCGATCCGCGTCGTACCCCGGACCGGGGCCGCGTGCGCGTGACGCTCTCCACGAATCAGGGGCCGATCGGGTTGACCCTGGACCGGGCCGCCGCGCCGTGCACCGTACAGAGCTTCCTGCACCTGGTCGGAAAGCGGTTCTACGACCGCACCCCGTGTCACCGGCTGACCGCGTACCCCACGCTGAGCGTGTTGCAGTGCGGCGACCCGTCCGGTACCGGCGAGGGTGGACCGGGCTACCGGTACCGCGACGAGCTGCCCACCGACCTGCCGCCCGCGCCCACCGACCCGACCGGCGTCCGCCGGCTCTACGCGCGGGGTGTGCTGGCGATGGCCAACGCCGGGCCGGACACCAACGGCAGCCAGTTCTTCCTGGTGTACGCAGCCTCGGCGCTGCGGCCCAACTACACGATCTTCGGCACGGTCGACGCGGCCGGGCTGGACACGCTGGACCGGATTGCCGCCGGAGGCGTGGCGCCGACGGCCGAGGATCCCGCGCCGGTCGACGGCGCGCCCGCGCTGCCGGTGACCATCTGCCGGGCCGTACGCGCACACCACCACTGATCCGCTGGGCGCGGTGGGCGGCGCGGGCCGCTCACCGCGCGCCGGAATTTCCGAAAGCCCGACCGGTACCGCCGGAACCAGGTATCCGACCGATTCGGGCCGTCGGAACGACGCGGGTCAGCCGGTCGGCGGCGCGGTGGTGCTGTCCCGGACGACCATCTCGGTGGCGAGCTCCACCCGGGGGGAGTCGATGCCCTCACCCTGGGCCAGTCGCAGCACCGTCCGGGCCGCGAGGCGACCCATCTCGACCAGGGGTTGCCGGACGGTGGTCAGCGGCGGTGACGCCCAGCGGGCCTCCGGCAGGTCGTCGAAACCCACCACGCTCACGTCGTCCGGAACCCGCAGCCCACGGCGGCGGATGGCCTCGTAGACGCCGAACGCCATCTGGTCGCTGGCCGCGAAGATGCCGGTCGGCGGATCGGGCAGGTCGAGCAGCGCGGTGCCGCCCGCGAAGCCGGAGGCGTGGTAGAAGTCGCCCGGGTAGATCAGCGCGTCGTCCACCGGCACCCCGGCGGCCTCCAACCCGGCCCGGTAGCCGTCGAGCCGGGCCCGGCTGCACAGCAGGTGCGTCGGGCCGGCCACGAACCCGATCCGACGGTGACCGATCGCCAGCAGGTGCTCGGTCGCGGCGAGGCCGCCGGCCCAGTTGGTGGCGCCGATGGTCGGCACGTCCATCGCCGGCACGCCGGCCGGGTCGACGACCACCACCGGCACGTTGAGGCGGCGCAGTTGGGCGTGCAGCGGCGGGCTCAGGT
The DNA here is from genome assembly GCF_049315225.1 of Micromonospora sp. WMMD729. Lineage (NCBI taxonomy): Bacteria > Bacillati > Actinomycetota > Actinomycetes > Micromonosporales > Micromonosporaceae > Micromonospora > Micromonospora sp. WMMD729. The sequence continues at coordinate 2,611,353 of NZ_CP186059.1, forward strand.
GCGAGGTCACGAAGATGACCCCGTCGGTGGCCCGGGTGCGCAGGTTCTGCAACCACTGCCGGGCCGCGGTGGGCTGCCGGTGGATCGCGGAGACGACGGTGCCGACACCGGCGCCGTGCCCGACGTCCTCCACCCCCCGGATGATCTCCACGGCCCAGGGGCTGTCCAGGTCGTTGAAGACCAGGTCGACAAGGCCCGCGCGACGGACGCTGCGGCTGCTGCGGCGTCGGTAGCCGTGGTGGCGCAACAACTCCTCGACGCGTTCCCGGGTGTCGGGGGCCACATCGGACCGACCGTTGAGCACCCGCGACACGGTCGGCACCGAGACGCCGGCCTCCCGTGCGATCGCGGTGATGGTCACCCTGCGTCCGTCGTCCGCGTCCACCCGTGTCTCCTTCACCGCTCCGGGAGGGGCCGCCGCTCGCGTCGCCCGTCCCGTGTCCCGGAACGGCACGCCCGTTCCTCGGGTCATCTTGCCTCACCGAGGGGGGTTGACGACACGCCAGGTCGGTCATAGCGTTCGGCAGAGTTGCGGAAATGTTCCGGTAATTTGTCGGATGCGTCTCGGCGTACCGCCCCGCGCGACAGACAAGGACGCCATGTACACGGACCTGCCCGAGGAGCAGCTACGCGAGTACCGCGGCGTGGTGCGCGAGCCCGCCGACTTCGACGACTTCTGGGCGCACACCCTCGCCCAGGCGCGCGAGGCCGCGTGGCCGGTCCGGCTGGAACCCGTGGTGACCGGCCTGACCGCCATCGACGTGTACGACGTGACGTTCCCCGGCTTCGCCGGACAGCCCGTACGGGCCTGGCTGCGGGTTCCGCACGGCACCGGCACCGCGTTGCCGACCGTCGTGCAGTACGTGGGCTACGGCGGCGGGCGCGGGCACCCGCTGGAGAACCTGCTCTGGGCGACCGCCGGGCTCACCCACCTGCAGATGGACACCCGGGGACAGGGCTCGGGCTGGAGCCGGGGCGACACCTCGGACCTGGGCGCGACCGGCGCGCAGGCGCCCGGCGTGGCGACGCGGGGCATCGCCGACCCGCGCACCTACTACTACCGACGATTGATCACCGACGCGGTACGCGCCGTGGACGCCGCCCGTACCCTGCCGATGGTCGACCCGACCCGGCTGGCGGTGCTCGGGCACAGCCAGGGCGGCGCCATGGCGCTCGCGGCCGGCGCGTTGGCGCCCGGTGTGCGGGCGGTGGTGGCCCTCGTGCCGTTCCTCTGCGACATCCCGCGCGCGGTGGTGGTCACCGACGCTCACCCGTACCGGGAGATCCGCGACTACCTGGCGATCCACCGGAACGCCGAGGAGCGGACGCTGACCACCCTGTCGTACGTCGACGGGGTCAACTTCGCGCGGCGCTGCCGCCGGCCCACCCGGTACTCGGTGGCGTTGATGGACGACATCGTGCCGCCCTCGGGCGTCTACGCCGCCCACAACTCCCACGCGGGGCCGACGGAGCTGTCGGTGTGGCGCTACAACGGCCACGAGGCCGGGGGGATCGACGACGACGAGGCGGCCCTGCGCTTCCTCACCGCGCAGTTGGCCGCAGCGCCCGAGGCGGTGCCGGCCGCGGCCCAGCCGGTTCCGCTGACGCCCGGCGGGTGAGCGGGCCCGCCGGGCCAGGTCCAGGATGCCCGCACGATCCGCCGCGCGACACCGAGCGCCTTTGGTAGACAGGACTCGTGTGCAGGTCAGGGCGGTCGGCCGGGGTCGCCGTGCTGGCGCTCGTCGCGGCCCTCGTGGGCTGCTCCACGCCGCCACGCCCCGCGCCGACGGTCGCCACCCCGGCCTCGGCGAGCCCACCACCGGCGTCCGGCGGTCCTCCTACCCGGCCGAGCGCGACCCCGCCGGGCGCGGGCGGTTTGCCGGGCTTCGTGGTGCTGACCGACCTCGACCCGCGCATCCACGCCGACATCCGCTACGCCACGGCGCACAACTTCGTGGGCCGGCCGATCGCCGGCTACCGCGAGCCGCTGTGCCTGCTCACCCGGCAGGCCGCCGAGGCGCTGCGCCGGGTCCAGGACGCCGCGCTCGCCGGGGGTCGCAGCCTCAAGGTGTACGACTGCTACCGCCCCCAGCCGGCGGTCGACGACTTCGTCGCCTGGTCGAAGCGTCCCGGTGAGCAGCAGACCAAGGCCGAGTTCTATCCCGACGTGGCGAAGGACCGGCTCTTCGCCGACGGCTACATCGGCGCGCCGACCGCGCACAGCCGGGGCAGCACGCTGGACCTGACGCTCGTCGACGAGCCCGCCGCCAGCCAACCGCCGTACCGGCCCGGCCAGTCGTTGGTGGCCTGCACCGCGCCCCGGGCGCAACGTTTCCCGGACAACAGCATCGACATGGGTACGGGCTTCGACTGCTTCGACGCCCGGGCGCACACCGACGACCCCCGGATCACCGGTGCCGCGCGGGACAACCGGCACCTGCTGCGGCGGCTGATGACCGACGCCGGATTCGTGAACTACGACCGGGAGTGGTGGCACTACCGCCTGCGCGACGAGCCGTACCCGGACACGTTCTTCTCCGCGCCGGTCGCCCGCTCCTCGCTCGGGTGAGCCTTGGCCGTCAGGTCCAGTAGAGGACGCGGCAGGCGGGCACCCGCGCGGCCAGCTCGTCGGTGAACCACCCGCGCAGTTCGGCCATCGTGTCCCGGGGGTAGACGTACTTCACCGCGCCGAACCGGCCGTGCTTGCGGCTGCGCGCCGCCACGTCCATCTCCAACCGGGTACGCGGGTACCAGCCGAGCAGCACCTCCCTGCTGCCGGGCGTGAACCGGTGGGTGATCAGCTCGGCGGTCAGGTCCAGGTCCGGTACCCCGTCGACCGCCGCGCGGACCTGGTCCAGCAGCTCGCCGTACGCCTCGCGCCAGTCGGGCAGCGCGATGATCGGCGCGATGGTCAGCCCGACCGGGTAGCGGTCGAGCGCGAGCCGACGCAGGGCGGCGAGCCGGTCCGGCACCCGGGCGGTGCCGCCCTCGAACCGCTCGCTGACCGGGGCGCAGTTGACGCTGAAGCGGACCCGGGTGCGGCCGTGGTGGGGCAGGCCGACGAAGCTGTCCACGTCGGCGTACTTGGTGGTCCAGCGCAACTGCACGGGGGCGTCCCAGTCGGCGAAGTGCCGCACCGCCCGTTGCCAACTGCCGGTGAGGTGCTCCAACGCGAGGGGGTCGGTGTAGCAGGACGCCTCGAACGTGGTGCCCTCGTCGGCGCGACGCGCGTCGCGGCTGGTCACCGTGCCGCGCCCGGCGTACGGGGTCAGTCCGGCCAGGATGTCGTCGAGGTCCGCGTACACCCGGGTCACCGGCGGGCCGGAGAGCGAGCCGGCCAGGTAGCAGTACTGGCAGTGCGCGGGGCAGCCCTCGGCGAGGTCGACGCGCCAGTCGGCGCTGGGCGCGATGGGTTGCAGGTCGCGCCGCGACGGTGGACTCACCACGATCGCCAGGGTCCCCTTGGCCCGGGCGTACGTCTCGCGGTCGGTCTGTCCGCGCACCCCGCTGAGCCGGTTCGCCCTCAGCCGTTCCACCTCGATGCCGAGCGCCTGCACCCGGTCGACGATCCGCTGCCCGTGCGGGTGGTCCAGGGCGGCCGGGGTGGCCACCACCCGATTCGGGGTCCAGCGACGCGCGGGTCGCGCCGCCGGGGCGAGGCCGGCCAGGTCACGGGTCGGCACCCACTCGCTGCTGGCGTCGTGCGGCGCGGCGGGCACGTCCACGGCCAGCGGGGTGTCGACGTCGACGGCGTCCGGGCTGGTCACCGGGATGGAGTACCCGTTGCCGCAGGAATCCCACCCGATCGCCGGCCCGGCGATTGACGCCACAGGTTCGGAACGCATAATCTTTCGTCTATCTGTAAACCTTGTGAACAGATTTACCCCGACGCGGCGGCGCGCGTCCCGACCGAAGGGACGATCAGGTGATCGCAGAACTCTCCTCCCGTACCAGAAGGATCCTGTCCGTGTTCGTCGCCCTGGTCGTCGCGGTCGGCGCCGGCGTCGGCCTCGGCGTCGCGCGCAGCGCGCAGGCCGCGCCCACGTTCAAGGTCCTGGCCTTCTACAACGGCACCTGGGACGACGCGCACATCGACTTCGTCAAGGACGCGCGCGCCTGGTTCCCGCAGGCCGCCGCCCAGTACGGCTTCTCCTGGGAGGCCACCAACAACTGGAGCCTGCTGAACACCTCCAACCTGGCCCAGTACAAGGTCGTCATGTTCCTGGACGACGCGCCGCCGACCGCCCAGCGCGCCGCGTTCCAGCAGTACGTGCAGAACGGCGGGGCGTGGATGGGCTTCCATGTGAGCGCCTGGACCGACAACCCGTCGAGCTGGAGCTGGTACTACAACACCTTCCTCGGCTCCGGCGCGTTCCGTACCAACACCTGGCTCCCGACCCGGGTCACCATGCGCGTCGACAACCGCACCCACGCCGCCACCCGGAACCTGCCGGCGACGTTCTCGTCGTCGTTCAGCGAGTGGTACTCCTGGAGCAACGACCTGCGGCAGAACCCCAACATCGACATCCTGGCGTCGGTCGACCCGTCGAGCTTCCCGGTCGGCACCGACCCCAACCAGTCCTGGTACAGCGGCTACTACCCGCTGGTGTGGAGCAACCGCCAGTACAAGATGATCTACGCCAACTTCGGGCACAACAGGATGGACTACGCCACCAAGACCGGCCTGTCGTCCACCTTCGACAGCCCGCAGCAGAACAAGCTGCTGATCGACGGGCTGCACTGGCTCGCCGGCGTCGGCACGTCGCCCACGCCGACCCCCACCCCGACCGGCAGCGCCGGCCCGATCTCGCCGACGGCCTGGCACACCGTGGTCAACCGGGGCAGCGGCAAGTGCGTGGACGCGCGGGCCGCCGCCAGCGCGAACGGCACCGCGATCCAGCAGTACGCCTGCAACAACAGCGCCGCCCAGCAGTACCAGTTCGTGCCGACCAGCGACGGCTACCTGCGGATCAACAACCGCAACAACAGCGCCCAGGTGCTCGACGTGACGGATCGCTCGACCGCCGACTCGGCCCCCATCCAGCTCTGGTCCTACAGCGGCGGCACCAACCAGCAGTGGCGCGCGGAGTCCGAGGGCGGCGGCTACTACCGCCTGGTGAACCGCGCCAGCGGCAAGTGCCTGGACGTGCCCGGAGCCTCCACCGCGGACAGCGTCCAACTCATCCAGTACACCTGCAACGGCACCGCGGCGCAGTCGTTCCGGCTGGCGGTCGTGTCGTAGCTCGGCGGTAGCCTGCCGGCCATGGCGATTCCCGACCTGGTGCCGATCGCGCACGAGCCCGACTACCGCACCAGCACCATCGGCCACTACGACAAGGGTCAGTTCTTCGGCTCCGTCACCGCCACTCTCGAGGACGGTGTCGGAGCCGACGACGACTGGTACCGCCACAAGCGGTGGTACGCCGTGCTGCACCGGTTCGACGCCGACGGCACGCACACCGACTCCGACATCTGGTTCGCCGGCACCAGCGAGCACGAGGACGCCTCCATCGACCGGGCCGAGGCCCGCCTCATCGAGTGGCTGGACGCGCTGCCCGGCCGCGTCTTCGCCGACATCGCCATCCGGCTGTTCCAGGTCGAGGTCGACGGGCACGTGTTCGGGCTGGTCGACTGGTCCGAGGAGTACGACGGCGACGACCACGCCGAGTTCCTCCCCGACGACCTCGGGTTCGACCCGCCGTGGGACGGCTGCTACGACACCTGAACCGCCTCAGCGTGCGACCCGGGCCCGGCCTCTCGACGAGGGCCGGGCCCGGCCATGTCGACCCCTGCGGTGTGCTCCTGTCGAGCTGCCCCGGAAATGGGGCGCGCATCGCGGCCCCGAGGGCGACGCCGGGACCGGGCCGTCAGTCCGGCGCCCGCGCCCGTCTCGCTGCGAGTGGCGCTCGCGGGGCGCCTCGCCCCCGCGCCGGTCCCGCTGTGCGTGGCGCTCGCGGAGGGCCTAGTCCCCGGTCCGGATCGCGCCGGTCCCGCTGTGCGTGGCGCTCGCAGGCGCCTCGCCCCACAACTGGGGCAGCTCGACAGGACGCGCGGGTGACAGGGCCACCGGCCCGAGCAACCGGGCCGGCCGATATCCATTGCGGACGCGCTGCCGCCCTTCTACTGTCACCGGTGCCAGGTCGAGAGCAACCACGAGAGGAGTACGCCGTGTCGCGACGCGTCCGCACCGACGCCGCCCGGTGTCTGCTTCCTGCCCGTGGCTATCTACTCACCCCCTCCGCGACCATCACCTGTAACCCCTTGCGGGGCGCCGGGCCGGGGTGGCGCGCCTGACGCCGACGCTGATGCGTCCGCCGGCCGCCCCTCCCCACCGGGATCGGGCGGCCTTCTCGTATCCACGGCACGCCGCCCGATCGCCGACGCCCGCTCCTGATCGATATCGGTCACCCGCACGACAGAAGGAGACCATCATGGGATTCACCCCGCTCGCCGGCACCCGGGCGCCGGTCCGGGTCTGGACCGACCCGTACGCCATCGAGCCGCAGGCCGCGAAGCAGCTGCGCAACATCGGCGCGCTGCCCTGGGTGCAGGGTGTCGCCGTCATGCCCGACGTGCACTTCGGCAAGGGGGCCACGGTCGGCTCGGTGATCGCCATGCGGCAGGCCGTCTCGCCGGCCGCCGTCGGCGTCGACATCGGCTGCGGCATGTCGGCGGTGCGTACCTCGCTGACCGCCGCCGACCTGCCGGACGACCTGGGCGGGCTGCGATCCGCGATCGAGGCCACCATTCCGGTCGGCTTCGCGCAGCGGACCGAGGCGGTCAACCCGCGTCGGGTCCGGGGGCTGGAGCAGGCCGGCTGGGACGACTTCTGGGGCCGCTTCGCCGGCCTGGACCGGCGGGTGGCGCAGCTCGAGACTCGTGCCCAGCGGCAGCTCGGGACGCTCGGCGGCGGCAACCACTTCATCGAGGTCTGCCTCGAGCAGGGCGGCGACGACGAGGGCCGGGTCTGGCTGATGCTGCACTCCGGGTCCCGCAACATCGGCAAGGAACTGGCCGAGCGGCACATCGGCGTGGCCCGGGGCCTGCCGCACAACGCCGACCTGCCCGACCGGGACCTGGCCGTGTTCCTCGCCGGCACGCCGGAGATGGAGGCGTACCGGCGGGACCTGTGGTGGGCGCAGGAGTACGCGCGGCGCAACCGGGCCGTCATGCTGGCCCTGCTCTGCAACGTGGTGCGCGAGCAGTTCCCGCAGGTCGGCTACGACGAGCCCATCTCGTGCCACCACAACTACGTCGCCGAGGAGCGCTACGACGGCGTGGACGTGCTGGTCACCCGCAAGGGCGCGATCCGGGCCGGCCGGGGTGACCTGGGCATCATCCCCGGGTCGATGGGCACCGGGTCGTACATCGTGCGGGGTCGGGGGAACCCGGACGCGTACTGCTCGGCGTCGCACGGGGCCGGGCGGCGGATGTCGCGGGCGCAGGCCAAGCGGACGTTCAGCACCGCGGACCTGGCCGCACAGACCGAGGGCGTGGAGTGCCGCAAGGACGCCGGGGTGGTCGACGAGATCCCCGGCGCGTACAAGGACATCACCGCCGTGATGGCCCAGCAGGACGACCTGGTGGAGGTGGTCGCGCACCTCAAGCAGGTCGTCTGCGTCAAGGGCTGACGAGGGTACGCGCGGGCCGGGAGCACCGGCCCGCGCGACGCCTCAGAAGCCGACGAAGACCCGGCGCAGATCGTCCAGGGTCACCGGACCGCTGACCTGCACCCCGTCCGGGGTGTAGCGCGGGCCGAGCCGGCCGACCACCAGCCGCAGCCACGCCTCGGCCGGCAGGGACAGCTCACCGTCGGGCTGCTCCGGCACGTCGGTCAGGGTGACCTGCTCGCCCAGCCGCAGCCCGAACGTCCGCTCGGGGTCGCGCAGTCGTACCAGCAGGGTGCCCTCCCGGCCGGCCAGCTCCTGCGGCCGGCTGGTCCAGCCCAGCATGCCGCCGATCTGGTCGAGCAGCAGCGGCACCGCCTCCGGCGTCACCGCCGCGAACGGGTTGAACGCCACCTCGGCGTCCCACTGGTGCAGGGCGAACTCGCTGAGCCGGAACCGGGCGGCGGTGGCGACGTCGACCGGCTCGGGCAGGAAACCGAGGTCGATCCGCAGCGACCGGCGGGTCTCGGCGTCCAGCGCCTCGTACGCCTCGACCAGCCGCTCGTTCGCCTCCAGGAAGCCGGCGGCGTGGTCCTCGGGGGACATGGCGTCCCAGCGCTGCCACACGCCGCGGTTGAAGTCGCCGTCCGGCGCGGGCGTGCCCTCCCGCGCGGCGGTCAGGGCCGCGAGGCCGATCTCGGCGCCGCTGCCGAGGTGGCTGAGCACCTGGGAAACCTGCCACTCGCTGGCCCCCGAGGGCTGGCGCAGGTCCTCTTCCTTGAGGTCGCGCACGAGCGCGGCGAGCTCCTCGTGGCCCGCCCGTAGCGCGTGGATGATCTGGTCGGCAGGCGTGGACATGTGTCTCCTCAACGGATCTTCGACGATGCTCGGGACGCTACCCGGTTTCAGCCCATGTGCACGGCATTGCCGGCCGGGATGTCCTCCTTGCGCACCTTCACCAGGACCAGGGTGACCAGTCCGGCGAGCACGATCAGCACCGCGCCCCAGGCGAAGGCGACGCGGTAGCCGTGCACCAGCGCCTCCACCTGTGTCACCGGATTCGGCGTCCGGCCAACCAGGTAGGCGGTGACCGCGCTGGTGTAGAAGGTGTTCAGCAGCGCCGTGCCGAGCGAGCCGCCGACCTGCTGGGTGGCGTTGAGCGTCGCGCTGGCCGCGCCGGCGTCGTGCTCCGGCACCCCGACCAGGGCGAGGCTGGACAGCGGGACGAAGGTGAAGCCGAGCCCCAGACCCAGGATGACCTGGGCGGGCAGCAGGTGGGTGAGGAACGGGGTGTCGACGTCGATCTGGGTCAGCACCACCATGCCCAGGGCGGCGAGCACCGCGCCGGCGACCATCAGCGGCTTGGCGCCCAGTCGCGGCATGAGCTGGCTGGCGCCGCCCGCGGCGATCAGCACACCGGCGGTGACCGGCAGCGACGCCAGGCCCGCCTCCAGCGGCTTGTACTGCAGGACCACCTGGAAGTAGAAGGTCAGGAAGAGGAACGCCCCGAACAGCCCCGCGCCGATCAGCGTCGAGGTGAGGTACGCCCCGCCCCGGTTGCGGTCCAGGATGATCCGCAGCGGCAGCAGCGGGTGGTTGGTGCGTAGTTCGATCACCACGAAGGCGGCCAGCAGCACCACGCCGGCGGCGATGAAGCCGAGCGTCGCCGTGGCGTCCCAGCCGTCCTCGGCGGCCTTGGTGAAGCCGTACACGAGGGAGACCAGACCGGCGGTGACGACGACCGCGCCGGGCACGTCGTACCGGGTGTTGCCGTGCGCCCGGCTCTCCGGCACGAGCGGGAGGGCGAACGCGATGGCGATGGCGGCGACCGGGATGTTGACCAGCAGGCACCAGCGCCAGTCGGCGTACTCGGTCAGCACCCCGCCGAGCAGCAGTCCGACGGCGGAGCCGCCGCCGGCGATCGCGCCGTACACGGCGAACGCCTTGGCGCGCTCGGTGGCCTCGGTGAACAGCACCGTGAGCAGGGCCAGCGCGGCCGGCGCGAGCAGCGCGCCGAACGCGCCCTGCAACGCGCGGGCGGCGAAGAGCATCCCACCGGTGGTGGCCAGGCCGCCCAGCGCGGAGGCGAGCGCGAAGCCGGTCATGCCGACCAGGAAGGTGCGCTTGCGCCCCCAGTAGTCGGCGATCCGGCCACCGAGCAGGAGCAGACCACCGAAGGCCAGCGTGTAGGCGGTGATCACCCACTGCCGGTTCGCGTCGGTGATGCCCAGGTCGGCTTGGGCCTGCGGGAGCGCGATGTTCACGATCGTGGCGTCGAGGACGACCATCAGCTGCGAGACCGCGATGACCGCCAGAGCGATCCAGCGCCGCGGGTGCGGCGCGCCGGTCGCCGTCCCGGCGTCGGGCGCGCCGGGGGCGGTCGAGGTGGTTCCGGGCATGGTGAAGCCTTCCGTGGTGCGGATGTTGATGGATCAGGCCTGGGACGGGCGGTGCTGCCGGTAGGTCAGGACCGGGATCAGCACCTGGTCGACGACCTGGGTGAGGAACGCGTCGTCGGCGGGCAACCCGTGCGCGACCAGCCGGGACATCAGGAGCGCGGGCGCCAGGTCGTGGAACAGGTCCCGCTCGCCGGCCTCCGGGGGGATCTCCCCACGGGCGGCGGCGCGGACGAGGACGGCGGTGCTGGCCACCCGCCCGGCGGGCAGCACCTGGTGGCGTACCAGACGTTCCAGCTCCGGACTGGTCCGCATGGCGAAGGTCAGGGCCTGCATCAGGTCGCAGTCGGCGACGCAGATGGCGGCGGTGGCGCGCAGCAGTTCGAGCAGGTCGCCCCGGAGCGACCCGGTGTCGGGTGGGTTGAGCACACCGACCTGGCGGTCGCTCAGGGCGGCGACGACCAGCTCGGCCTTGCCGTCCCACCGCCGGTAGATGGTGGCCTTGCTCACATGGGCGCGGGCGGCGACGGCGTCGATGGTCATCCGGTCGTACCCGACCTCGCGCAGCACGTCGAGCACCACGCTGAACAGGTCGGTGGTCGCGCACCGGGCGGCCCGGGCGGCCGGTACGCCGACGCCCGCGCTCACCTGCTGATCCTCCAGCACCTGCACCCCCGTGAAACGATGTCGTACCGACACTAGTTCGCTCGATGCTGTCCTTGCAGGGTTTTATGAGGTGCGTCGCACCGGAGGAACGAAACGATCACGTTTCCCGCACGGCTACGGGGTCGGCGCGAGGAGCACCGGCACGGCGACGGTGTTGATCCGGGTGCCGTCGCGGGCCGACACCTCGTACACCTCGATCGTCCCGTGCTGCTTTCTGGCCGTCCGCCAAGTGACCACCACCCGGTAGTCGCCCCGGCAGCCGCTGCCGCAGCTCGCCGTGCCGAAGGCGGTGGCCACCTGGCGTCCGGCGTCGTCAAGCACCCGGACGCTCACGGTGGCCTCGAACGTGTCCGCCGTGCCGGTGACGGCGAGCGGAGCGGTGACCCGGTCGCCGACACTCGGCCCGGTGACCACGATCGGTGCGAGCAGGCCCGGATAGTCGGCCCGACCGACCGGCGCGGCACCGGCAAAGCGCACCCGCCGGACGGTGGGGAACTGGGTGAGCGTCCACACCACCTGCGCCTCGCGCAGCCGCCGATCCGTCGGGTCGTCGCCGGACGGGACGGGACCGAGGGTCGCCACCCCGTCGGCGATCCGGGTGACCTCGACGCCGCCCGGCAGCAGGGTCACCATCCCGGTGGCGGCCTCCGCCGGGGTCGGCCCGGCGGCCAGCTCGTCCAGGGCGAGCCGGGACGTCGCGACGGTGGCCGGTCGGGTGCGCCGGGTGGGCACGAGCCGGCCGGAGCGGACGTACCACAGCTCGATCGTCACCGTGTCCGGCCGGCGGGTCCCGGTGACCGCCGGCGTCGACGGACGCGGCGGGGTGGTGGTGGGCGTCGGGGGAGCCGGAGCGGCCGGCGGCGTCGTGGCGGGCGCGACGGCCGGCGGGTAGGTGCTGGGCGGGGGCGCGGTCGGCGCCGCGCCCAGGACGCCGGAGCGGGGGGTGCCGCAGCCGGCGAGGACGAGCGCGGCGACGAGCGCCACGCCCGCCGCGCGGGACCCGTCACGGCCGCTCATCCCGCACCGCCTCCCGCGCGTCACCGTCGGGACCCCGCGCGGGCAGCTCCAGACGGAACACCGTGTCGACGCCCGGCGCGCTGCGCACGCTCAGCACCCCGCCCAACACGGCCGCGTGTTCCCGGGCGATCGCCAGACCGAGGCCGCTGCCCGAGGTCGAGCGCGCGGCGTCGACCTTGTGGAACCGGTCGAAGACCAGCGGCAGGTGCGCGGCCGGGATGCCGGGTCCCTGGTCGGACACCTCGACGGCGACCATCCGGTCCGCCGCGCTCACCGTCGCGCGGATCTCGCCGCCGCCGTGCTCGACCGCGTTGGTGATCAGGTTGGCCAGGACGCGCTCCAGATGGCGGGGGTCCGTGGGCGGCGTGGCGGCGTCGCCGGTGATCCGCACCCGCTCCGACCAGCCGCGGGCCGCGACGATCGCGCGGAGCAGCGCCAGCACGTCCACCGGCTCGACGCTCGGCCGCTCCCGCCCGGCGTCCAACCGTGAGATCTCCATCAGGTCCTCGACCAGGTGGCGCAGCCGGACCACGTCGCCGACCAGCAGCCGGGCCGCCGGCCGGGCGTCGTCCGGCAGCCGGTCCAGCTGCTCGCGCAGCAGCGAGGCCGCCGCCACCAGGGCGGTCACCGGGGTACGCAGCTCGTGCGCGACGTCGGCGGTGAACCGCCGCTCCCGGGCCTGCGCCGCCGACAGGGCGACGATCTTCGCCTCCAGCGCCTCGGCCATCTCGTTGAACGACGCCGCCCAGGCGCTGAACTCGTCCCGCCCGCGTACCGGCAGCCGGGTGGCGAGCAGCCCCTCGGTGAGCGCTTGCGCGGCGCGGCTGGCCCGACCCACCGGCTCCAGGGTGCGGCGGGCCAGGAGGTTGCCCACCGCGGCGGCGACCAGGACGACGGCCACCCAGCCGGCCAGCAGCGCGGCGTACACCTCGTTCAGGTCGGCCGCGATGTCGTCCTCCACGGTGATCACGTAAAGCTCCGCGGTCGAACCGGGGATACGACCACCGACCACCAGCAGGCGGGGCCGTTGCCCCGGGGTCGAGCGCTGGAACGCGAGCCGCCCCTGGGCGACCGAACCCCGCAGCCGGTCGCCCAGGGCGGGGGAGTAGCCGGGGTGGGAGGGGCGGGTCGTGTCGTCGACGAGGATCACGTGCCGACCGCTGCCCTCGAAGCTGGTCAGCAGCTCGGCGCGGCGCTGCTCGGTCAACGGCAGGAACTGCCCGGCGAGCACGAGCTGGTAGCGGGCGTCGGCGGCGGCCTGGCGCAGCGAGGCGTCCCACCAGGACTGTCGCAGCAGCAGCCCGGTCCCGCCCGCGAGCAGCCCGGCGGACACCCCGGCGACCAGCACGAACGCGATCGTCAGTCGGCGACGCAGCCGGCCGGGCGGTACCGCGCGTACGGCCATCGCCGACCTCCCGTCAGCCGCCGGACAGCTTGTAGCCCGCGCCCCGTACGGTGCGGATGCGCCGTGGGTGCGCCGGATCGTCCTCGACCTTCGCGCGCAACCGCTGCACCGCCACGTCGACCAGCCGGGAGTCGCCCAGGAAGCGGTGGTTCCAGACCAGGTCGAGCAGCAGCTCCCGGGTGAAGACCTGGCCGGGACGTCGCGCCAGCTCCAGCAGGAGCCGGAACTCGGTCGCGGTCAGCTCCACCTCCCGGCCGTCCCGACGGACCACGAAAGCGCCCGGATCGATCTCCAGGTCGCCGACGGCGATGGCGCGTGACGGCGTCGGCGCGTTGACCCGCCGCAGCACCGAACGGACCCGGGCCACCAGCTCCGGCAGGTCGAAGGGTTTGCGCAGATAGTCGTCCGCGCCGCACTCCAGGCCGACCACCACGTCGAGCGTGTCCGTGCGGGCGGTCAGCATGAGGATCGGCACCTGGCTCGACCGCCGTATCTCCCGGCACACCTCCAGACCGTCCATCGCGGGCAGCATGACGTCGAGCACGATCAGGTCGACCGGGTGGGCTCGAAAGGTCACGAGCGCCTGTCGTCCGTCGCCGGCGGTGTCGACCCGGAAGCCGGCGCGACGCAGGCCGAGGGCGGTGACCTCCCGGATGGAGACGTCGTCCTCGACCACCAGTACGCGGCCCTCCATCAGTCGAGGGTAGACCCGTGACCACTGTGCGTGACCCTGGCGGAACGGCCGTCATCGGCGGCCGGTCGGATCCCCGGCAGGGCACCGTCCACCAGCTACGGTCAGGTGCCTGCGGGCACCCCCTCACACGAAAGGGCACGACGTGCAACGTCATGGCTGCGTGATTCGACTCCGCCCCGAGCAGCGGGAGACCTACCTGCGGTTACACGCCGACGTCTGGCCGAGCGTCGAGCAGACGCTGCGCGAGGCGAACTTCCGCAACTACACGATCTTCCTCCACGACGATCTGCTGTTCGGCTACTACGAGTACGTCGGCGACGACTACGAGGCCGACCTGCGGCTGATCGCCGCGGACCCGCAGACCCAGGAGTGGTGGAAGCTGACCGACCCGTGCCAGGAGTCGCTGGCCGAGCCCGGCTCGGGGGACTGGTGGGCGCCGATGCGCGAGGTCTGGCACCTGGCCGACGAGGCCCCGCAGGACTCCCGAGGCTAGGTCGACGCCGGCCGGCTCCCGCCGGGAGCCGGCCGGAGCCCCGGTCACTCGGCGATCTTGATGATCGTCTTTCCCGGGGCGCGACGGTGACGGGCGAACGCCGAGGCCGTCTCGGCGAGCGGCCGTACGTCGCCCACGACGGGCCTGAGTCGTCCGGTGCGGACGCGTTCGGCGAGGTCGACCAGCCGGGCCCGATCGGGTTCGACCACGAAGAAGACCGCTCGCCCCTGCCGGGGCTGGACGTCGGGCGGCGCGGTGATGGTCACGACGGTGCCGCCGGGGCGGACCAGCTCGGTCGAGCGGCGCAGGATGTCGCCACCGATGACGTCGAACACCACGTCCACCTCGCCGACCTGCCGCAGGTCGTCGGCGTTCAGGTCGACGAAGGTCTGCGCGCCGAGCGAGAGCGCGAGGTCCCGGTCAGCGGCGCGACCGGTGCCGATCACCTGAGCGCCCACCTCGCGTGCGAGTTGGACGGCGATCGAGCCGACACCCCCGGCGGCGCCGTGCACGAGGACGGTCTGGCCGCTCGTGAGGTGGGCGTGGTCGAACAGCCCCTGCCAGGCGGTCAGCCCGGAGATCGGCAGCGCCGCGGCCACGGTGTGCTCGACGTCGGCCGCCAGCGGGGCGAGGTTCCGCGCCTCCACCGCCGTGTACTCGGCCAGGGAACCGTCGCGGGCCCAGTCGGTCAGGCCGAACACCCGCTGACCCACCGTCAGGCCGGTGGTGCCGTAGCCGAGTTCGGCCACCACACCCGAGAGTTCGTGACCGGGGATGGTGGGCGTCCGGTCCCGACCCGCGCGGTCGGTCCACGTCGTCGGCCAGTCGAGCTCCCCGGGCGTGAAGCCGGCGGCGTGGACGCGCACGATGACGTCGTTCTCCGCCGCGTGCGGGTACGGCATGTCGGTCAGGGTGAGTCCCGGCACGCCGGCGTTCCGGTCGCGTACCGTAATCGCTCTCATGTTCGTGGCCTTTCAGCTCGGCCAGGGTGAGCCGACGATGCGCTCGACCGTCGTCACACGCTGGAAGCCGGGAACAAAATGTTCGAGATAGTCGGAGTTGACGGTGCCGTTCGTGGTTTCCGGTCGATTCTTCAGCCCGTCGACGGTGGTGCGCAGGAATTCGTTCTTGAAATCCCCGCGCGGATGGACGGCGAGGATTTCCGCCAACTGGTCGGTGTTGAGCCCGTCCAGGCCGAGGCCGAGGACGTCGGTCAGCACCCCGAGGTAGGTGGTCGCGATCTCCGGGCCCATCCGGTCGGGAATGCCCGGCGTGGTGTGCAGGGCGATCGCCGTCCAGACGGTCTCGGCGGCGGCCGCGGAGAACCCCCGGTCCAGCAGGAACTTGCGGGCATGGTCGGCGCCGTCGACCTCGAAGCGCTGCTGGAGGTCCGAGAACGGCGTCACCAGCCCGGCGTCGTGGAACATGGCCGCCAGGTAGAGCAGTTCCGGATCCGGTTCGACGCCCAGCCGTCGGGCGTGGATCAGACCGAAGAGGAAAACCCGCCGTGAGTGGTGGTAGATGAGCGGCCCGGTCGTCTCCTGAATGTGTCGGGTCGCCTCGGCGACCGCCGTTGTCCGCGGAATCTCGAATCCCGCGATGACCTCTGCCATTCCCGTTGCCTTCCGAGGAGGTGAGCCGACTGCCGATGACCCCATCGTGCCCACCGGCCGTCGTGGTCCGCCGCCCTCGTCGAGCCAGGAACCCCTCAAATCTGGACAGGGGGCGGCCGCCACACAGAGTGATGGAGACCGCGTTCGGTCCGGCCGGCGGCGTGCTACCAATGCAACGTGTGCACCCCGCCCGTCCGCCACCCCGGTAGTCGTCGACACCCGCCGCGTCCGGCTCCGCGCGGCGCGTCGGCGCAGGGCCGGACACCGTGACCGGCGGCCCGCACCGCGTCGCGATCTTCGTGTACGACGGGGTGACGCTGCTGGACGTCGCGGGTCCGGCCGAGGTGTTCAAGGAGGCGAATCGCTTCGGCGCGGACTACCGGATCATGCTGCTCTCGCCGAACGGTGCGGACGTCACGTCGAGCCTCGGCGTCCGGATGGCCGTCGACGGCGCGGTCACCCCCGCACCCGACGTCGACACGCTGCTGGTGGCCGGGTCCGACCGGTATCCGCGCGCCCTCGTCCCCGCCGACCTGGCGGACGCCGTACGCGCGCCGGCGGGCAGGGCCGCACGGGTCGCGTCGATCTGCACCGGCGCGTTCGTCCTCGCCGCCGCCGACCTCCTCGACGGCAGGCGCGCCACCACGCACTGGCAGGTCGCGCACGAGCTCGCCGTCCGGTGTCCCACCTGCCGGGTCGAACCCGACGCGATCTACGTACGCGACGGCGCGACGTACACCTCGGCGGGCGTGACGGCCGGCATCGACCTGGCGCTGGCTCTCGTCGAGGAGGACCACGGGCCGGACCTGACCCGCGAGGTGGCCCGCGCCCTGGTGGTGTACATGCAGCGGGCCGGTGGCCAGTCCCAGTTCTCCGCTCCGTTGCAGGGGCCCCCGCCCCGGTCGCCGGCGCTGCGCCGGATCGCCGACGTGGTGACGGCGAACCCCCGGGCGGACCATTCGCTCGGCGAACTCGCAAAACACCTCAACGTGAGCACCCGGCAGCTCACCCGCCTGTTCCGGGACGAGTTGTCCACGACACCGGCCCGCTACGTGGAGAACATCCGGTTCGACCTGGCCCGGGCGTTGCTGGACCAGAACCACACCGCGACGCAGGCCGCGATGCTGGCCGGATTCCCCAGCTACGAGAGCATGCGACGGGTGTTCGCCCGGAAGCTGGCGATCAGCCCCGCCGCCTACCAACGGCGGTTCGGTACGACCCGTCGCGGCCAGGTCGACGAGGACCCGTCAGGACGGTGAGGCCCGGCACCCGGGTCCGGTGGCCTGGCCGTCTACGCCGGGGCGGACGGCCAGGCGGATCGGTGTCCGACGCCGGTCACCACTGGTGGGCGACGTCGAGCACGATTCGGCTGTGCGCTCCCGGCCCGGCCAGCACGAGGGTGCGGAACGGCAACCGGGCCCGGACGCCGACGGCGAAGGTGGTGTAGCCCTCGAAGCTGCCGCCGAAGACCACGTCGCGCAGCGTCGGATAGCGCAGCAGGTTCGTGACGTGGCCGCCGACCGGGTACGGGACGGTGCCGAGGTGGTCGGCGTCGTACGCCGGGGCCCGCAGGGAGACCCGCAGCAGCGCGCCTCCGGCGGTGTACGGCGACAGCGCCAGCCCTTCGCCCTCGGTCCAGGTCTCGCCGTAGCCGACCGTGTACCCGTCGACCGGGCCGGCGAACTCGAACACCACCCGGTCGTAGCAGTCGTGCCGGCCCGTCCGCACGTCGACCAGGGGAGCGTCGCTCAGCGCGCCGGCCGACTTCTCCCCGCTGCCCCAGGTGATCCCGCAGTACGCCTCGGTCGCGGCCCGCGCCGGGCCGGTACGCGCCGCGCCGCTGGTGCCCGCCGCGCTGCTGCCCGCCGTGGCGAGCACTCCGGCGAGGACGACCGCCGTCGCGGTCAGCGCGCTCCTGATCCTCATCGTGGTTCTCCGTTCGGTGTCCCGGGGTCACGTCACGGCCGCCTGCCGGTGACCCTCGCCGCCACCGTCGTCCCGCACCGACACGGGCACCTCGCCGTGGCGTAACCGCCGGGTAACAACGGCCGGACACCAGGAGCGACGTCAGCCGTGGCGCGACACCCCACGGCGTCCCACACTGCGATACGGTGCCTGGCACCGGCACACCGGAGGTGGATGGATGCCCGCCGTCGTCGTCCTCGCGTTGACCCTCGCCCTCGCGCCGGCTCCCACGCCGTCGGTGACCGCCACGCCGGGGCCGATCGGCGAACTGGTGGGCGGTGTCGGCCGGCTGGTGGGCGACCTGCTGGGCGGCGGCGGTACGCCCACACCGATCCCGACGCCGAGCGGCACCCCCGCCCCGACCGCCGCGCCGGGCCGGCCACCGACGACCGCGCCGTCCGGCCCGGCGAAGCCCGGCGCGACATCCGCACCCGCCGGCTCGTCGACCGGTGGCCGGGCGACGGTCAAACCCGACCGCCCCGACCGGAGCGCCGACACCGACGGACGCGACACGGCCGTGCCCCCGCGCGGCGGAGACACTCCTGCGCCGGTCGTCGCGCCAGCCATCGCCGACCCCGTCCGCGATGGCTGGCCGCCGGCGTCCTATCTCCTGGTGGCGGTGGTCCTGGTCGGGCTGGCGCTACTGCTGCTGCGCGGCCGTGGCAGCAGCGGCTCCTCGGCTGTTCCCGCACCGACTCCCGACCCGACGCCGACTCCCGACCCCGACCCGGGGCCGGACAATGTCCGCCGCCTGCCGACCAGCCTCAACGGCGTCTACGAGCTGGGTCGGCTGGACGAGCGACTCGAGCAGGAGCGCCGCCGCCGACCCTGACCGGCGGTCTCAGTGCTTCGGGTACGCGCCCTCGCGCCGGGGGATCGCGTCGTCGTACGCCCCGGACGGGCCGTGGTAGCGGGTCGTGCCGTTCGGGTACGGCCAGGCGTTGGCCCGGCAACCGTGCAGGCCCAACGTCTGCTGCTGCATCACCGGCGCCGGCCGGCCCGCTCCCGGGCAGCGTTCGTGGCCGAACCCGAGTCGGTGCCCCACCTCGTGGTTGACCATGTACTGCCGGTACGTGGTCAGGCTCGCGCCGTAGTTCGGCACGCCCGACACCCAACGCGCCACGTTCAGCACCACCTTCGCGCCGTTGCGGCAGGACGTGTAGCCGTCCGGCACGTCCTGGCAGAGGGTGTCGCGGGTGCCGGGGGTCGCCAGGTAGATGGTGAAGTCCGCCGGATCGTCGGCGCCCACCCGCCGCAGCCGCCAGTTCCCGCCCCCCGTCCACCCACGGGGGTCGTTCAACGTCGCGGAGATCGCGTTGCCGATCTCGCCCGCCGGCAGACCACGGATGTCGCGTTCCACCGCGACCCGGTAGCGCAGCAGCGTGCCGCTCTCCGCGCCGCCACGCGTCGTCTCGGCCGGGGCCGTCGTCCAGCGGCTACCGCCGGTGGCGGGGTAGCTGACCGGGCTGTTGGGCGTGCTGCGGGTGCCGAGGATGCCGACGCCGGTCGGCCGGTGCGAGGCCGTCGCGTGGTCACCGGGCCCAGGTCCGGTGGCGGGGTCACCGGCGGGCTGCCCGGCCGCCGGCCCCGTGCATCCGGTGAGCAGCGCCACCGCCAGCAGTGACGCCGCCGAGGCCAGATGCCACCGGTGGGTACCCTTCGTCGACATGTCTCTCCCCTCGCGCGTCGCGTAATGGCGGCGCACAGGAGAAGACGGGTGGTGGCGACGAAAAGTTGAGGTGATCCGGATCTCAACCTTTCGGGAGTCCCACCCGTCTGAGGTGATGTGGCACGGGGGAGGGTGCGCGGTGGCGCGGGGTGACGCGGAGTTCGTCGAGTTCGCGCGGGCGGCGTCCGCGCGGCTGGTGCACGCCGCGTTCCTGATGACCGGCGACCACCACCAGGCCGAGGACGCCGCGCAGACCGCGCTGGTGCGGACGTACGCGTCGTGGTCGCGGATCCACGACGACGACGCCTACGGGTACGCGCGGCGCACGTTGGTCAACCACCTGGTGGACCGGTGGCGACGGCCGCTGCGGGAGTACCCGACCGACGAGGTGCCGGAGCAGCGCCGGGGCGACGTGGCCGACGACGTGGCCACCCGGCGCTGGTTGGTCGCCATCCTCGGGGCGTTGAGCCCTCGGGAGCGGGCCATCGTCGTGCTGCGGTACTACTTCGACCTGCCGGAGGCGCAGGTGGCGCGAGAGCTCGCCGTGTCCGTGGGCACCGTCAAGAGCACCAGCTCTCGGGCGCTGGAGAAGCTGCGCACCGCCGCCCCGCGCTTCAGTGACGAGGGGGCGCGCCGATGAGCGAGCTGGATCGGCTCCGCGACGCCATGCGGGCGACCGAACGCCCCGACGCCGTGATCGACCTGGCCCGGGTGATGCGCGAGGGACGGCGGTTGCGGACCCGCCGGCGGGTGACCGGGGCCGCGGCGGCGACGCTCGCGGCCGGGCTGGTCGCCGTCACCGCGGTGACGGTCGACCCGAGCGGGTCCCGCGATCCCGCGCCGGCCGAGCCCGCGTCCCCGGTCACCGTGGCCTCGACCCCGGCCGGCGTCACGCCGACGGCGGCGACGTCGGACGAGCCGACGCCACCGCCCAGCAAGGCCCGTGGCGTGCCGGATCCGAAGCCCATGGGTCAGGTGATCGACTCGGGGATCGGGTACGGCGCCGACCGGCGGGTCTACTACGTCGTCGCGGTGACCGTCCCGGAGGCGCCCAAGGTGACCATCGGGTTGGCCGCCGGTCGCCGTGCCGGGGACGGAACGGTGCGCACGGACATCCTGGTCAACGACGTCGACGGTGCCGACCGCAGCCCGGGCTTCCACCAGATCGGGTACGACGAGAGCGAGTCGGCTAATCCGGTGCCCACGTTCGGCTACTTCGTCGGCTCGGCGGCGCGGATCACCGGCACGGTCGACGGTCGGCAGGTCGACGCCACGCTGGCCCGCTGGAGTCTCGACAAGCAGGTCGTGATCTTCTGGTTCGATCCGGACACGCTCGCGCCCGGGAAGCGATTGGACGGCATCGTGGCCCACGACCGCGCGGGCCGCCGACTCTGATCCCCGGGACAGCGGTGACACATGTCACCGCTCCAAGCCGTAATCAGGACTAGCCGGGCGTAGGTATGGCGTACTGCTCCAGTCGGTCCCGAGCCCAGTCCAGCGACCGGCACCCGCCTGGCCGGCACCGGGGACAGCGGGTCTCCTGGTGCTCAGCGATCGTCCATGCGGCCAGCCGGGGGACCCAGACCTCCCGGGGTAGCTCCCGCTCGATCACGGCTTGGGGTCGGCGGCCAGGCGGTGAGCCTTCACTACGCCGATGGCCCAACTCAGCATGTCGCAACCGGCGTCCCGGCACTGAGCACAACGGCCAGTAGCGCGGGAGTCCTGGGCCGGCTCCCGGTGCTGGGTGATCACGCGCTTGGCGGTCCAGAGGACCAGCGCGGGGGTCACGGGGCCTTCGTCCATGGGCACGGCTCCACCTCCTGAAACGGCAGGTCCGGGCACGGAGCCCCGCTCGCGTACCCGGACCGCTCACCGGATGTAGCCGCATCAGCCTCCCTTGCAACGTGCACACCGTCAAGGTTGGAAGTGGCAACGTGTGCCCCTGGCACGTACTTACGGTCATGGCGTGAGACTCGTGGCTCTCTCCGATATCGCCGACATGCTCGGCGGTGTGTCGCGCACCAGGGCCACCGAGATCACCAACCGGGCCACCTTCCCCGCACCCATCGACACGGTGGCCAGCGGCAAGGTGCGGGTCTGGGACCGCGCGGACGTGGAGGCGTGGATCAAGGCCCATCGGCCCCACCAGACGCCGGAAGGCTGAGCGGACAAGAGAGCAGACACGGAACGGCCCGCCCTGGAGACCAGAGGGCGGGCCGTTGTCCGTGCGGGGCTCAGGCAGCGGCCTTCACCGTCCTGGCCGCCTTCGCCTGACGGTGGCCTGGAACGAGGCCGCGATCAGCGCGGTCGGGCCGCGGCGCTGAGCGGCGGCGGTAATGCTGATGAGGGTGATGCCTGTGAGTCATCTAGATGACTCACAGGCATCACATCCATCAGGGTGTTGTCGACGCCGGTCGCATGGCGTGGCGGTCGCGAAGCTGCACGGTGTGCCTGAAGCGGGTGCAGTCGTTGACGTTGCGGCCCGAGAGCACGAACGCCAGAGTCCGACTCAGTCCATCGAGGCACGTGCTATATCCTGCCCCACCAAGATCCTTTGAAGACACCGCCTAGCTCGGGCGGCCAGTCAGGGCTCAATCCCGCTGCCTAAGCGCCCGCCGAAGGCGGTCCAACAAAAGGGTTCGCAACTCCTGTGCGCTCTTCACGGCTTCTTCCGGTGTCTCCCCGAGGACATGCAGCTCTCCCTTTTCGACCAGGCCGGACCTCGTAATGGGCCTGGGAGGGCCGTCCGACTGGTCCATCACGAGGCCGTAGACCACCTCCACCTTCACCTTCTTTCGAGTCGGCGTTCGATGGTCACGGTCGTCCCCTCGGCGGTGGAGACGAGCCGTACGTCGCCGTAGGCGTTCATCAGCAGCGCGCCACGCCCCCGGTCCATGGCCGGTCGACGGTCCCGCCAGGTGCCGAAGTCGCGTACCGAGATCCGGACCAGCGCGTCGCCGACCTGGAGCCGGACCCGCACCTCGGGGCGGCTGGGTCGTTGCGCGTGCTCGACGGCGTTGTTCATCGCCTCGGAGGCGGCGAGCAGCAGATCCTCCGCCACCTCCCCGTCGACGTTGAGGTCGTCCAACGCCACCCGGACGTCCTTGCGCATGGCGGCCGCCGAGGTGGGCACCGACGGGTACGTCCACTGCTCGTCCAGCCGTTCGCCGAGCCCGTCGTCGGAGGCGCCGGCGGTCGACGTGCCGGCCGGATCGCCGGTCACGGGCTCGGCGACGCGATCCACGAGAGGCACGGCCGGACCGGGCTGGACCTCGATCGCCGTGGGCCGCTCAGGGGCCGGACCACCGTCGCCGGGAACCTCGATGCGCGCACGGCGGATGGCGGTCCGGACCCGGGCGATCAGCTCGGCGGCGGCGAACGGCTTCACCAGGTAGTCGTCGGCGCCCAGGCTGAGACCTGCCACGCTGGCCTCCTCGCCTGCCCGGGCGGAGAGCACGAGCACCGGCAGCGACCGGGTCGCGGGGTCCGCGCGCAACCGGCGGACCAGGTCGAAGCCGTCCAGCCCGGGCATCATCACGTCGGTGAGCACCAGGTCCGGTGGCTCCCGGTGGATCGCGTCGAGGGCCTGGCGGCCGTCGGTGACCGACCGCACCCGCCAGCCCTGGCCGGCGAGCAGCCGGCTCAGGTACGCGCGCATGTCGCTGTTGTCGTCGGCCAGCAGGATGCGTGCCCCGGCCAGTTCGTCGGCGGCCGGACCGGGTGCCGGGGCGGGCTCGGCGACCTCGCCGGCCGGGTCGGTCAGCCAGCCCATCGCGTCCTGCACGGCGGCGCGTGCCGCGTCGCCCCGCCCGGCGGCGGTCGGGCCCGCCGTGGCCGTACGCCGTGCCGCCGACCAGGGCAGGGCCACGGTGAACGTGGTGCCGACGCCCACCCGGCTGGCCACCCGGACCTCGCCGCCCTCCAGCCGGGTCAGCTCGTGGACCAGGGCCAGGCCGATGCCGGTGCCCTCGTGGCTACGCGACCGCGCGCCCTGCACCCGGTGGAAGCGTTCGAAGAGCTTCGGCAGGTCCGCCTCGCCGATGCCGATGCCGGTGTCGGCGACGGTGAGGCGTACCTCGTCGTGGTCGGCGTCCACGGCGACGCGGATCCGACCGATGAACGTGTACTTGAGGGCGTTGGAGAGCAGGTTGGTGACGATGCGTTCCCAGTTGACCGGGTCGACGGTGACCGGGCGGGGCAGCGGCGGGCAGTCGACGTCCAGGGTCAGCCCGGCCCGCTCGACGGCGGCGCGGAAGACGCTGGCCAGCTCGGTGGTGAGCGCGGGCAGGTCGACCTCGTGGGCGTCGCTGCGCGCCCGGCCGGCCTCCAGGCTGGAGAAGGTGAGCAGGCTGTTGACCAGGGTCAACAGGCGGGTCGCGTTGCGCCAGGCGGTCTCGACCCGCTCCCGCTGCGTCGGCGCCAGCGGCGCGGTGGTGTCGGCGAGGGCGTCGGCGAGCGGACCGAGCATCAGGGTCAACGGGGTACGGAACTCGTGGCTGACGTTGGTGAAGAAGGTGGTCTTGACCCGGTCCAGCTCGGCCAGCGTCTCGGCGCGGCGGCGCTCCCGCTCGTACTCCTGGGCGTTGCGCACCGCCGTGGACACCTGCTGGGTCAGCAGCTGGTGGAAGGAGCGGTACGCCTCGTCCAGCGCCCGGTTGGGGCTGACGCCGACCAGCAGGACGCCGAGTGGCTGGTCCTCGGTGGCCGAGGGCAGCGGCAGGGCCAGCGCGGCGCGGGCCGGGTCGCCCCACGGGCCGGAGGGCAGCGACAGCCGTTCGGCCAGGCCGGTCACGTCGCCGGGTCGACCCGACGCCGCGCCCGGTAGCGCCCAGGCGTGGGCCGTCGGACCCGGGTCGGCCAGGTCGACGAGGGTCGGCAGCGCCCCGGCTACGGTGGTCTGGCCCGGGTCGCCGCCCGTGCAGGCGATCCGCCGCAGGGTCGCGCCGTCGCGCAGGTAGATCGCGGCGAACGGCACGTCCAACGGGTGGCCGCCGATCGCGTCGACCAGCCGGGTGCAGGTCGCGTCGACGTCGACGGTGCGCCCGTCGCCGCGCAGGGACAGGTCCCGCAGCAGCCGCAGTCGCCGTTCGCCGACGACCTGCTCGGTGACCTCGCTGCACACCGTCAGCACACCCACGGTACGGCCGTCGTCGTCGCGGGCCGGGGCGTGCGAGACGCTGAAGTAGGCCTCCTCGCGGTAGCCGGCGCGGTCGAGCAGGAGTTGCAGGGCGGGTACCCAACTGGCCACCCCGGTCGCCATGGCCCGCTCGATCAGGGGAGCGAGGACGTCCCAGCCCTCGGCCAGGGTGATCCGCACGTCGTCGCCCAGCGCGCCGGGGTGCTTGTCGCCGATCAGCGCCGAGTACGCGTCGTTGTAGAGCTGGGAGAGGCGGTCGCCCCAGAGCAGCAGCATCGGGTAGCGGGAGGAGAGCACCATCCGTACGGCGGAGCGCAGGCTCTGCGGCCAGTCGGACACCGCGCCGAGTGGTGTGCGAGCCCAGTCCAGCTCCGCCATCAGCCGTCCGGTGGCCCCGCCGTCGTCGAACAGGTCGGTGCGGGGTCGTGTCACGCTCGACCCGGCCTCATCGCTAGCCCCCCGTTCCGGGCCCGACGACCCCTGCTGC
Organism: Micromonospora sp. WMMD729; assembly: GCF_049315225.1. Taxonomy (NCBI): domain Bacteria; kingdom Bacillati; phylum Actinomycetota; class Actinomycetes; order Micromonosporales; family Micromonosporaceae; genus Micromonospora; species Micromonospora sp. WMMD729. Next base: position 2,636,502 of record NZ_CP186059.1, read on the forward strand.
TGTTACCTACCCATCCTGGCACCTTTACTCACCTGTGCTGACGCCGGTACCCACCGTCTAACGGGCGGGGGTTCGGGACGAACGACCGATGTCACAGACATAGATCTCTGTAAGTGTCTCGGTTATCTCTCCGACCCCCGAGGAGCCCCCATGAGAGGCAGAACGCTGAGCGCGGGAGTCGCGCTCGCCGTGTTCACCGGGATGACGGTGACGCTGGCCGCCCAGCCGGCGACCGCGTCACCCTCCGCCGCGACGACAGCGGCCCGGCCGATCGCCGCGTCCGCCGCCGTCCTGGCGGCGCCGGACATCTCCGTCAGCAACGTCCAGGCGCACCTGACCCAGTTCAACTCCATCGCCAGCAGCAACGGCGGCAACCGGCGGGCCGGCTCGGCCGGCTACACCGCCTCGCTCAGCTACGTCAAGACGAAGCTCCAGGCGGCCGGCTACACGGTCAGCGAGCAGTACTGCTCCAGCTGCACGTACCCCTCGAACAACCTGATCGCCGAGTGGCCCGGCGGCCCGGCCGACCAGGTGGTCATGTTCGGCGCCCACCTGGACGGCGTCTCGGCCGGCCCGGGCATCAACGACAACGGCTCCGGCTCGGCCACCCTGTTGGAGAACGCCCTGGTCCTCGCCGCGCAGAACCCGACCATGACGAAGAAGGTCCGGTTCGCCTGGTGGACCGACGAGGAGCAGGGGCTCAACGGCTCCCGCTTCTACGTCAACTCGCTGAGCTCCACCCAGCGCGGCTACATCAAGGGCTACTACAACTTCGACATGGTCGGGTCCACCAACGGCGGCTACTTCATCAACCGGGTCAGCTCGACCACGGCCGCACCGCTGAAGGCGTACTGGGACTCCCTCGGGCTGCAACCGGAGGAGAACGTCGAGGGTCAGGGCCGTTCCGACGACTACTACTTCCAGCAGGCCGGCATCCCCACCTCCGGGTACGCGGCGGGCGCGAGCGCCCGCAAGACCAGCAGCCAGGCGGCGAAGTGGGGCGGCACCGCCAACGCCGCGTACGACGCCTGCTACCACCGGTCCTGCGACACCACCGCCAACGTCAGCGCCACCGTGCTGAACCGGGCCGCGGACGGCGTCGCGTACGCGCTGTGGCAGCTCGCCGTGGGCGGCGGCACCCCGACCAACGACTTCTCGGTCGCGGTCAGCCCCACCGCGCTCACCGTGGCCCGGGGCGCCAGCGTCAGCGCCACGGTCAGCACCGCGACCACCTCCGGCTCGGCGCAGACGGTCAGCCTCAGCGCGTCCGGCGCGCCCAGCGGGGTGAGTGTGGCGTTCAGCCCGTCGTCGGTGACCTCCGGCGGCTCGTCGACGGTGACGCTGACCGCCTCGTCCAGCGCCACCACCGGCACGGTCACCGTCACGGTCACCGGCACCGGCTCGGTCACCCGGACCGCCAGCCTCACCCTCACGGTGACCGGTACCGGGGGCTGTGCCGGCGGGCAGGTGGTCGGCAACGGTGGCTTCGAGAGCGGCAGCACGCCGTGGACCGCCTCCTCCGGCGTGATCACCAACTCCAGCGGCCAGCCGGCCCGGACCGGGTCGTACAAGGCGTGGCTCGACGGGTACGGCAGCACCCACACCGACACCCTGTCCCAGTCGGTGACCGTGCCGGCCGGTTGCGCCAGCTACACGCTCTCGTTCTGGCTGCACGTCGACACCGCCGAGACGACCAGCTCCACGGCGTACGACAAGCTCACCGTGCAGGTGGGCTCGACCACCCTGGCCACGTACTCGAATCTGAACGCCGCCTCCGGCTACACCCAGCGCACGTTCAACGTGGCCGGGTTCGCCGGGCAGACGGTCACCCTGAAGTTCACCGGCACCGAGGACTCGTCGTTGCAGACCAGCTTCGTGATCGACGACGTGACGCTGCAGGCCGGCTGACCCCGTACCCGATGACGGGCCGCCGCCGGTGCTCCCGGCGGCGGCCCGTCGCGTTCGGCGGTGGGGGAGCGGTCAGGGGAGCTGCGGGTAGAGCGCGGCGACCCCGCCGGCGAGCCCGGCCTGCACCCGCCGGCTGACGTCGTCGGTGACGATCTCGTACGCGTCGGCCTCGATGCCGTCGACGCCGATCCGGGCGATCGCGGCCGGATCGGACTTCGGGCCGGTGACCGTCGCGGCCATGTCGGTGTCCATGTAGCCGACGTGCAGCCCGGCGACCCGGACGCCCCGCTCGGCGAGCTGGAGGCGCAGCGCGTTGGTCATCGCCCACTCGGCCGACTTCGCCGCGCCGTACGCGCCGTGCAGGGGGAAGTTGACCCAGGACAGCACCGAGAGCACGTTGAGGATGGTGCCGCCGCCGTTGCCGGCGATGACCGGCGCGAAGGACCGGATCATCGACAGGTTGCCGAGGTAGTGGGTCTCCAGTTCCAGCCGGATCAGGTCGAGGTCACCCTCCAGCAGGTCCGCCCGGCTGTCGATGCCGGCGTTGTTGACCAGCAGGTTCACGTCGCCGGCCAGCGTCGCGGCGGCGGCCACCGAGGCGGGGTCGGTGATGTCCAGCCGGACCGGCGTCACGCCGGGCAGGTCGACGGTGTCCGGGTTGCGGGCGCCGGCGTAGACCGTCGCCCCACGCGCGACGAGCTCGGCGGCCAGGTGTCGGCCGAAGCCCCGGTTGGCGCCGGTGACGAGGGCGGTGCTTCCAGCGATCTTCATGGGGACTGCTCCAGGGTTCGTGGCGGGGCTTGTCGCACCGAACGCTATCCGGCTGACTTATGTTAGGCAAAGTCAGCTAGGTCACCCGACCGGCGGGCGGGAATCGGGAATACGACCCGGAGGCGCACACACCCCCACCGGTGACGGCTCGTATCCTTTGCGCGAACCTCCGCACGAGCCGAGAAGGGAGACGGTGTGAGCAACCAGGCCGAGACGTTGGAGTTCCAGGCCGAGGCGCGTCAGCTCCTGCAACTGGTCGTCCACTCGATCTACTCGAACAAGGACGTCTTCCTGCGGGAACTCATCTCGAACGCGTCCGACGCCCTGGACAAGCTGCGGCTGGCGACGCTCGTCGACAAGGACCTCGTCGCCGACACCGACGACCTGCACGTCGCCATCGAGGTCGACCGGGACGCCCGCACGCTGACCGTCCGGGACAACGGCATCGGGATGACCCGCGACGAGGTGGTCCGGCTGATCGGCACCATCGCCAAGTCGGGCACCGCCGAGCTGCTGCGCCAGCTTCGGGAATCCGCCGACGCCCGCGCCTCGCAGGAGCTGATCGGGCAGTTCGGCGTCGGCTTCTACGCCGCGTTCATGGTCGCCGACCGGGTCACCCTGCTGACCCGCAAGGCCGGCGAGACCGGCGGCACCCGCTGGGAGTCCACCGGCGAGGGCACCTACTCGATCGAGTCGGTGGAAGAGGCCCCCCAGGGCACGGCGGTGACCCTGCACCTCAAGCCGGCGGACACCGAGGACAACCTGCACGACTACACCGCCGAGTGGACGATCCGCGAGATCGTCAAGCGCTACTCCGACTTCATCGCGTGGCCGATCCGGATGACCGTCGATCGCCCCGGCGCCGACGGCGAGGCCGCCACCAGCGAGGTGCAGACCCTCAACTCGATGAAGGCGCTCTGGGCACGCCCCCGCGACGAGGTCGACGCCGCCGAGTACAACGAGTTCTACAAGCACGTCAGCCACGACTGGGCCGACCCGCTCGAGGTCGTGCACATGAAGGGCGAGGGCACCTTCGAGTACGAGGCGCTGCTCTTCCTGCCCAGCCACGCCCCGCTGGACATGTTCTCCCCGCAGGGCCGCCGCGGCGTGCAGCTCTACGTCAAGCGGGTGTTCATCATGGACGACTGCGAGGCGTTGGTCCCCACCTACCTGCGCTTCGTCAAGGGCGTCGTCGACGCGCACGACCTGTCGCTGAACATCTCCCGGGAGATCCTCCAGCAGGACCGGCAGATCCAGATCGTCCGCCGCCGCCTGGTCAAGAAGGTCCTCGCCACCGTCAAGGACCTCAAGGCCAACCACGCCGAGCGCTACCGCACCTTCTGGACGGAGTTCGGCGCGGTGGTCAAGGAAGGGCTGATCGACGACACCGACAACCGGGACACCCTGCTGGAGATCCTGTCCGTCGCGTCCACCCACGACGCGGCCGAGCCCACCGACCTGGCCGGTTACGTCTCGCGGATGAAGGACGGCCAGACCGACATCTGGTACGCCACCGGCGACTCCCGGACCACCATCGAGAACTCCCCGCACCTGGAGGCGTTCCGGGCCAAGGGCCACGAGGTGCTGCTGCTCACCGACCCGGTCGACGAGGTGTGGGTCGAGCGGGTCGGCGAGTACGACGGCCGGCCGCTGCGCTCGATCGCCAAGGGCCAGGTCGACCTGGACACCGACGAGGAGAAGCAGCAGGCCGAGGCCGAGCGTGAGCAGCAGCGGCAGGAGTTCGCCGCGCTTGTCGACTGGCTGGGCACGACCCTGGCCGACAGTGTCCGGGAGGTCCGCCTCTCGTCGCGGCTGACCACCTCACCGGCCTGCGTGGTGGGTGACGCGCACGACCTCACGCCGACGCTGGAGAAGATGTACCGCGCGATGGGGCACGAGGTCCCCTCGACCAAGCGGATCCTGGAGATCAACCCCGGTCACCCGCTCGTCGCCGGGCTGCGCAAGGCCCACGAGCAGGGCGACTCCGGCCCGGCCCTGACCGAGACCGCCGAACTGCTGTACGGCCTGGCGGTCCTCGCCGAGGGCGGCGAGCTGGCCGACCCGGCCCGGTTCACCCGTACCCTCGCCGACCGGCTGGCGCGCACCCTGTAACCGTTCGACCCCTCCGGCCGGCGGGCCGCCCGCTCAGCGGGTTCCGCCGGCCGGTCCGGACCCGTCGACGTCCGCCAGCCGGCGACGGACCTCCGCCGCGTCCGGGTGGCCGAGGTCGTCCAGGATGCCCAGCGCGGTCCGCCAACTCCGCGCCGCTTCCGCCGGGTCGCCCGCGTCGACCTGCGCCTCGGCCAGGTGTCCCAACGTGTCCGCCTCGTAGTACCGGTCCTGGAACTCCCGGTACAGCGCCAGCGCGTGCCGGTAGGCGACAACCGCCTCCGCGGGCCGTCCGGCGCGGTGCTGCGCGTAGCCGAGGGTGTCCCAGGTGGGCGCCTGGCCCTGCCGGTCGTCGAACTCGCGTAGCAGCTCCAACGCCTGCTGGCACGCCTCGACCGCACTGTCGTGCGCGCCGAGTTGGGCCCGGTACCAGCCGACCGCGTTCAACGCCATCGCCTGCCCGTAGCGGTGGCCCGCCTCGCGGTACAGCGCCAACGCCGCCTCGGCGTGCTGGACCACCTCGGCGCGCCGGCCCTCCCGGTCGGCCACCTCGGCCAGGTCGAGGCAGGTGTGCGCCTGGTTGGCCAGGTCGCCCAGCTCGCGGAAGAGCTCCAGCGCCCGCCGGAGCTGGCCGGGCGCCTCGTCGAGCCGGCCCAGGCGGGCCTGCGCCCGCGCCAGGCTGCGATGGGCGTGTGCCTGCCCGACCACCGCCCCGCTGCGCCGCGCCGCCGCCAGCGCCGAACGCTGCACCGCCAGCTGGTCGTGCCAGCCGCCCTGACGGTCCAGGAAACTGGTCAGGCTCCAGGCGAGCTGCCAGGCGTGCCGGTCGGCCCCGCTGGCGGCGCACCGCTCCACGAGCGCGATCAGTACGTCGCGCTCGCGGGTGAACCACGCCACCGCCTCGTCGTGGTCGCCGAACTTCTCCGGCCGTACGCCCGCCACGGCCGGGGCGAGGGTGATCGGATCCCAGTGCGGATGCAGCAGCACGGCCGCCGCGTGCGCGCTGTGCAGGTAGTGGTCGAAGAGCCGGCCGCGCGCCTCGGCCCGGTCGCCGGCCGGGTCGTGCTCGGCGGACAGCTCGGCCGCGAACGCCCGCAACAGGTCGTGCATGGCGTACCGGTCCGGGGCGCGCTCCAGCATCAGATGCGCGTCCGCCAGCTCGGCGAACGCCGCCCGGACGGCCCGTCGGCCGGCGCCGACGAGACTGACCCCGGCCGCGGTACTCACCGTCACGTCCGTGCTGCCGCCGACCAGTCGGAACAGCCGCGCGGTCGGCGCTGACAGCAGCCGGTACGACCAGGACAGCGCCGCCCGCACGCTGCTGTCGTGGTCGCCCGTGTCGAGCCCGTCCAGCCGGCCGTCGGCCCGGAGTTGCGCGCCCAACTCGGCCAGCGGCAGCTGGGGCCGGACCACCGCGCGGGCCGCCACCACGACCAGGGCCAGCGGCAGCCGGTCACAGAGTCGTACCAGCTCGTCGACCGCCGTCCGTTCGGCCCTCGCCCGCGCCCCGATCCGCGCGTACAGCAGGGCCTGGGCGTCCTCGGCACTGAGCAGGTCCAGCACGATCGCCTCGGCGCCCTCGGTGGCCACCAGACCGGTGAGCCGGTCCCGGCTGGTCACCAGCACCAGGCAGCTCGCCGCGCCCGGCAGCAGCGGCCGGACCTGCGCGGCGTCCCGGGCGTTGTCGAGCAGCACCAGCATCCGCCGACCGGCGAGCAGGCTGCGGTACAACGCGGTCTGCGCCTGCTCGTCCGCCGGCACCTCGCGGGGCGGCACGCCGAGCGCGGCCAGGAAGCCCCGGACCACCTGCTCCGCGCTGCGGACGACGCCGCTGTGGCTGTAGCCCTCCAGGTTGGCGTAGAGCTGCCCGTCCGGGAACTGCCCGGCGACCCGGTGCGCCCAGTGCACGGCGAGGGCCGTCTTGCCGACGCCGCCCGCTCCGGAGAGCACGGCCAGCGGAACGCCCCCGGGTCGTTCCTCGGCGGACGCCCGCAGCACGTCCAGCCGGGCCAGCTCCGCATCCCGCCCGGCGAAGCCCCGCACATCCGACGGCAACTGCGCGGGGATCGGGCGGTCCGCCCGGGTCCGTGCGACGTCCCCCGCGCCGGCCGGTACGGGAAGCGCCTGCGCGGCCGGCACGGTGACCTCACCACGCAGGATGGCCTGGTGCAGCTGGCGCAGCTCGACGCCCGGGTCCACGCCGAGCGCGTCGGCGAGTCGGTCCCGCAGCCGGGCGTAGTACGTCAGCGCCTGCGCACCCCGACCGGCCGCGGCCAGCGCGTGCAGCAGCACGGCGGCGACCGGTTCGTCCAGCGGATGCTCGTCGGCGAGCCGGGTCAGCGGATCGATCACCGCATCCGGCTCGCCCCGCCGCAGCATCCCACGGGCCCACTGCACGGCGGTGTCGGTGTGCCGGCGGTGCCAGTCCTGTCGGACCCGGGCCGCCCACTCGCCGGGTAGTCCGGCCAGCGGCTCGCCACGCCACAGCTCCAGCGCCCGGCGCAGCAGGTCCACCCGCTCGGGGTCCTGGTCGGACAGAGCGTCGGCCCGGTGCCGCAACGCCTCGAAGTGCGGGCCGTCCACTGTCTCCGGTGGCAGGTCCAGGAGATAACCGCCCGACCGGCGGGCCAGCGCGTCGGGTGCGCCCGCGTCGGCCAGCACCCGGCGGAGCCGGGCGAGATAGACGTGCAGGTTGTGGCGGACGCGGGGCGGCGACGCGTCGCCCCAGACCCGGTCCACCAGAGCGTCCAGGTGGACCGGTCGGCCCACGTCGACCGCCAGCGCGGCCAGCACGGCGCGCTGCCGGGCCGCTCCGGCATCGACCGGATGACCTTCCGCCCAGACCTCGACCGGCCCGAGGACCCGAATTTCCATGAATCGCCGCTCGCTGTGCTGCCGGTCGCCCACCCGGTGCCGGGACACCCCGGATTGAGGTTCCGGCAGGAATTCGTCGACCTTCCGCGCAGATCATCGTTGGCACAACGACATCGATCAACGTGATGTCGGCAACTCGACTCACGGCCGGTCCCGGTCGTGACGACACCGGAGGTCATCATCGTGCGAACTGCTCTGCGAAGACTCACGTCGGCGCTGCTCGGCGTGGTCGCCGTGGGCGCCACACTCGGCGTCGCCCCGAGCCCGGCCCAGGCCAACTACGCCTGCCCGTCGGGTCTGCTCTGCCTGTACTCCGGGGCCAACTTCAGCGGCGACATCTTCCTGCTCGACGGGCCGTACAACTGGTGTAAGGACGTCACGCTGCCCTCGTACTTCCGCAACCAGGCTCAGTCGATCATCAACAACCGGCCGTCCGGCACCGTCTCCACCTTCTGGGACAACGCGAACGCCACCGGCCTGCTCGGCTACCAGCACGCGTACGGCTACCGGGCGAACCTGGCATACGACACGGCCGCCATCGGGGGGACCTGGAACAAGCGCATCGAGGCGGTCCGGGTCTGCTGATCCGACGGCTGCGCGGGGGCGGGGCTCACCCGGCGCAGCCGCACCTGTGGGGGCCACCACGGCGCCGGCCGGAGTCCACGGGGACCCCGGCCGGCGCTGCGGGTGGTGTCAGCCCGGGTAGTAGCAGACGTTGGGGATGACCGGACCGCCGTTGACCCCGAAGATCGCGAAGCCCATGTAGGCGCGGGTCTGCGGGCCGTACTCGCCGTCCTCGGCGATGTTCGCGTACACGATGTCCTCGTTGATCTTGTGCTGGGCGTACCGGACGGCCTCGCGGGTCTTCGAACCGTAGTTGCCGTCCAGGGTGAGCGACCGCGAGTAGCAGTTGTTCAGCGCCTCCTGCAACACCAGCACCGCCGAGTTCGAGTGGCCGTAGCTGAGGTAGCAGCTCTTGTTCCCGGTCTGCCAGCCGACGGTCGGCACGTGCATGTCCGCCCCGCCCGGGTAGCCGCCGACCCGGTAGAAGGTCAGGCTGGTGCACGGGCTGGCCGCCTGTGCGGCGGCCGGCGTGGACAGGGTCAGGCCCACGCCGGCCAGTACGGCGACGAGGGTGGCCGCGGCGCGGCGACGGCCGGTGCGACTCTGCTGGAGCGCCATGGGTTCCTCCTGCGTGTGGGGTCCGGGATGGACCCGGTGCGCTTCGGAGCATCGCGATCGGTTGTCTACGGTTTCCTGTCCGAACGTCAATTCACCAGGTACGCGTCACACCGTGATCGGAATCGGTCCATCGTGGTCGGTGCACAGGTGAACGTCGTTCGCAACCGCTGGCCGGGGTGCCCCGCGCGGGCCGGTGAACAACTTCACAAGCGGTGGGCGACCGTCGGCGACCGTGCCTACCGTCGGTCGGGTCCGCCACCGTGGACGCCGCGACCGGTAACGCCAAATCCTGCCCCCGGTCGTCGGAAACAGAACCCGGGCAGGAGCGGGGGACCCAGGTTCCTCGGTGCATGTCACCTCGGGGTGAAGCCGCAGCGCGCGGCCGGGCTCCTCGGCCCGAACCCGACAGCTCACCTCGCCGGCGTGGAGGAAAGTTCCATGACGTCTGCGTACACCCCCCGTCATCGACGGGTCACCACCCGCCGCGTCGCCGTCGGCACCCTGGCCGTCGGCGCGGTCACCGGCGCCGTCGCCCTCTTCGGCCCGGCGGCCCCGGCCCAGGCCGGTGTCAACTGGGACGCGATCGCCCAGTGCGAGTCCGGCGGCAACTGGAAGATCAATACCGGGAACGGCTACTACGGCGGGTTGCAGTTCTCCCAGGGCACCTGGGCCGGCTACGGCGGCAAGAAGTACGCCGCCCGCGCCGACCTCGCCAGCCGTGGCGAGCAGATCGCGATCGCCGAGAAGGTGCTCGACGGGCAGGGCATCGGCGCGTGGCCGACCTGCGGCCGCAAGGGCGGCTCGTCGGGCGGCTCCGCGACGAAGTCCACCGGCAAGTCCTCGACGACGTCGACCGGCACGTCGTCGTCGTCCACCGCCGGCAAGGAGCACTCGTCGCGCGGCGACCGGCCGGCCACCCGTAACCACGAGCGGACCGCCCCGGCGGCCAGCGGTGACACCTACGTGGTCCGGCCGGGGGACACCCTGTCCGAGATCGCCGAGCGGCACCGGCAGAGCGGCGGCTGGCACGCCCTGTACGAGCGCAACCGTCAGCTGATCGGCGCGGACCCGGGTCTGATCCTCCCGGGGCAGCGGCTCGCTCTCTGACGTACCACAGGCGAACGCTCGGCCGGATCCCCGGCCGAGCGTTCGTTCGTCTGTGCGCTGTCTCCCGGGGGACGCGTCAGGCCGCCGAGGCGGCCGTCCGCGCGTCGCGGCGGGCCATCACGTCGGCGTTCCAGCCCCAACGCGGCGCCGGCGCGGCCGTCCCGGCCGGCCACTCGGTGTCGGCCTCGCCGCCGTCGGCCGTCCCGGCCGCGTCGGGGGTGCTGCGGGCCAGTCGCAGCGACTGCTCGGCGGTGGTACGCGCCGTGCACGGCCAGGACTGGCCGGCGCACTGGAGATTGCGGCAGTGACCCTCGTCGTCGGGCTCGTGCACGTCGAGCACGTCGACCGCGAGCTGCCACAGCAGCGGGTCGGTCACGTCGTGCGGGCGTTCGGCGCGACGGCTCGGTCGGTTGCTGGTCTCGTCGGACATGGGCCCCCCTCGTCAGGCTTTCCGGTCAAGAATTCACCCGTGGGCGGTCGGCTAAACCGCCGACCTGCTGTGATGTGTCTCCGGTCGCAGCGGCTAGTCCGGCAATAGGGGCATCTCGACCCCGGGCGTACGGCCGAGCAGTACCGCCCGGGTGAGCGCCGTCGAGCCGAAACGGTCCCGGACCGCGTCCACGGCGGCGTCCAGGTCAGCCCCGGTGTCGGCCTGGAACGGCAACTCCGGCTGGACCGGGTTGTCGTCCAGGTTGCCCACCGAGACGCCGAGCAGGGTGACACCGCGCCGGTCGATCTCCGGCAGGGCGGCCCGCAGCAGCGTGCGCGCGGCGGCGAGCAGCGGGGTGGTGTCGGCGGTCGCCTTGCGTACGGTGTGCGAGCGCGTGGCGCGGGTGTAGTCGCCGAAACGTAGCCGCAGCACCATGGTGCGTCCGGACCGCCCGGCCGTACGCATCCGACGGGTGACCCGGTCGACCAGGCCGGCCAGGATGGCGTCCAGTTCCGCCGGCGTGTGCGGGGCACGGCCCAACGCGTGCTGCGCGCCCATCGAGCCCCGGCGGCGGCCCACCTGCACCGTTCGTGGGTCACGGTTGTGCGCGAGGGCGTGCAGGTGCCGGCCGGCGCCCGCCCCGAGCAGGGACACCAACGCGGCCTCGCCGAGCCGGGCCACGTCCGCGACCGTACGGATCCGGCGTTCCCGCAGCTTGGCAGCGCTGACCGGCCCGACGCCCCAGAGCCGTTCCACCGGCAGTGGATGCAGGAACGCCAGCTCGGCGTCGGGGGCGACGACCAGCAGCCCGTCCGGCTTCGCCACCGCGCTGGCCACCTTCGCCAGGAACTTCGTCCGGGCCACGCCCACCGTGATCGGCAGGCCGACCCGGTCGCGGACCTCCCGCCGCAGCCGCTGGGCGATGTCGGCCGGGGTGCCGACCAGTCGGCGCAACCCGCCCACGTCGAGGAACGCCTCGTCGATGGAGAGCCCTTCGACCAGCGGCGTGGTCTGCCGGAAGATCTCGAACACCGCCCGGCTGGCCTGCGTGTACGCCGACATCCGAGGTGGCACCACGATCGCGTCCGGACAGAGCCGTCGGGCCTGCTGACCGCCCATCGCGCTGCGCACACCCCGCGCTTTCGCCTCGTAGCTGGCGGCCAGCACCACGCCGCCGCCGACGATCACCGGCCGCCCACGCAGGCGCGGGTCGTCACGCTGCTCGACCGACGCGTAGAAGGCATCCAGGTCGGCGTGCAGGATGTGGGCCCCGTGCGACACGTACACATGTTCGCATGGCGGCTGGCCGGTGCGGCAGTGAGCTGGGAGAACGCCCGCTTCAGTCGAGGCAGAACTCGTTGCCCTCCGGGTCTGCCATGACGATGTGACCGGCGCCGAGCGGGGGAGCGGGCTCGTGTCGGGCGAGTCGCCTCGCGCCCCGGCCGACGAGGCGGTCGGCCTCCGCCTCCAGGGCCGCCATCCGGTCGTCGCCCGTCAGCCCGGGCGCGGCCCGCACGTCGAGGTGGACGCGGTTCTTGGCCTGCTTGCCCTCCGGCACCCGCTGGAAGAACAGCCGTGGCCCCGCGCCCGTGGGGTCGACCACCGCGGAGGCGTCGTTGCGACGCTCCGGCGGCACGCCCATCGCGTCCAAGGCGGCCTCCCAGGAGTCGAAGCCCTTGGGTGGGCCCTGCAACTCGTAGCCGAGAGTGTCGGCCCAGAACGTTGCCAGGGCGGACGGGTCGGCGGCGTCGAACGTTATCTGCACCTCACGAGCCATGGCAGTCTCCTCGTTTGCCGGTCTGGTGGGTCACGCCGCCATCCTCTCGTGGCCGACCGACAAGACCGGCCCACCGCGCGCCACCGTGGTGCGGGCGGGTCACAGGTCGTCGAAGGGACGGGCGTAGCGGAACTCGCCCCGGATCGACGCGCGCCACGCGGTCAGCGGTCGGGCCATGAAGTACTGCGGGCCCCAGGGCTGCGGCGGGGTGACGCCCAGCTCGACGGCGGGCCCGAACCCGAAGCGCGGGTAGTACTCGGGATGCCCGAGCAGCACCACGAGAGGCTCGTCGCGGGCGTCGGCGGCACCCAGGACCGCGTGCATCAGAGCGCTGCCGACGCCGCGCCGCTGCCACTGCGGCAGCACGCCGAGCGGACCGAGGCCCAACGCCACCGGCTCACCGGCCACGCGGCCGCGCGTGGCCACCACATGGCCCACGACCTGGCCGTCCGCATCGGTCGCCACCAGGGAGTACGCGGGCAGCCACCCGTCGTCGCCGCGCAGGGCGTCGACAAGCGTGGCCTCGACCGGCACGCGATCGTCGCGGCCCTGGTCGGGGCCGTGGTCGCCGTGGTCGGGGCCGTGGTCAGGGCCGTGGTCGCCGCCGTCGGGGCCGTGATCGGCGGAGGCGAAGGCGGCGGCGTGTACGGCCCGGATGGCGTCGATGTCGGCGGCGGTCTCGCGTCTGATCAGCACCGCGCCACCATAAGCGCGCTGGGTCCATGGCCTCCACGAGTTATCGCGGGGTTCCGACGGCGCCCCCGGTGCCTCGGGTCGGGCCCGCCACGAGAAGGGTGATGCCTGTGGGTCATCAAGATGACGCAGGGGCATCACGCTCGCACGGTGTCGGGTGTTGACGCGGCGGGGTGCCGCGGGCCGGGCTCGCCACGGAAAGGGTGATGCCTGTGGGTCATCAAGATGACCCACAGGCATCACGCTCATTGGGGCCGTGGGCCGTGGGCCGTGGGCCGTGGGCCGGCGACCAGGGGAGTCGGGCCGGGCCGGCGGGAGCTGGCGTGGGGTCAGCCGACGGCGGTGGGCGACGGCGGGGCGGTGCCGCCCTGGGGCGCCTCCGGTGCCATCAACCGGATGATCTCGGCCTGGTCGGCGGGCGACGGCAGTCCCCATTCCGGCCGGTAGCCGTACACCTCGTGCAGTGGGGTGGAGCCGGTGCGGCCGTCGAGGATCTCCACGGCGTCGGTGTCGATCAGGCCCGGGTGTTCGACACCGCACGCCTCGGCGACCTTGACCAGGTCCCGGCGTAGCGTCGCCAGGTAGTTGGCGGCCCGGACCGACTTCAGTGCCGGGTCCAGGCCCCGGGCCAGCCAGGCGTTCTGCGTCGCGACGCCGGTGGGGCAGGTGTCGGTGTGGCACTTCTGCGCCTGGATGCAGCCGATCGACAACATCGCCTCCCGGCCGACGTTGACGAGGTCGCAGCCGAGTGCGAACGCCACGATGGCGTTGTCCGGCAGGCCGAGCTTGCCACCTCCGACGAACACCACCTTCTCGTGCAGGTCGTGCTCGGCGAAGACCTTGTACACCCGGGAGAAGCCCTGTTGGAACGGGAGCGACACCGAGTCGGTGAAGATCAGCGGCGCGGCGCCGGTGCCGCCCTCGCCGCCGTCGATCGTCACGAAGTCGACGCCGCGGCCGGTGTCGCGCATCAACGTGGCCAGCTCCTGCCAGAACGTCAGGTCCCCGACCGCCGACTTGATGCCGACCGGTAGGCCCGTCTCGGCGGCCAGCAGCTCCACCCAGTCGAGCAGGCTGTCGCAGTCGGAGAACTCGGCGTGCCGGGATGGGCTGACGCAGTCCTGACCGGCCGGGATGCCCCGGGTGGCGGCGATCTCGGCGGACACCTTCGCTCCGGGCAGCAGGCCGCCGAGACTCGGCTTGGCGCCCTGGCTCAGCTTGATCTCCAACGCCCGCACGGGCGCGCCGGCGACCAGGTCCTTCAGCCGTTCGAGACTGAACCGGCCGTGCTCGTCGCGGCAGCCGAAGTACGCCGTGCCGAGTTGGAAGACGAGCTCACCGCCGTTGCGGTGGTATGGCGACAGACCGCCCTCGCCGGTGTTCTGCAGGCACCCGGCGAGCGCCGCTCCCTTGTTGAGAGCGGCGATGGCGTTGCCGGAGAGCGAGCCGAAGCTCATCCCGGAGATGTTGACCACCGACTCCGGCCGGAACGCCCGGGCCCGCCCGCGGGCCGCGCCGAGTACCTTGGCGCAGGGCAGTCGCACGTCGTGCCCGGCTGCCGGCGTGGACGGCGGCACCGCTCGGCCGAACGTGCGGTGCTTGATGATCGGGTACCCCGGCGTGAACTCGATGTCGTTGTCGGTGCCGAAGCCGAAGTAGTTGTTCTCCTGCTTGGCCGACGCGTACACCCAGCGGCGCTGGTCCCGGGTGAACGGGCGCTCCTCGTTGTTGCCGGCCACGATGTACTGCCGCAGCTCCGGTCCGATCGCCTCCAGCAGGTACCGGGCGCGGCCGAGCACCGGGAAGTTGCGCAGCAGCGCGTGGTCACGCTGGATCAGGTCACGCGCGGCGAGCGCCGCGACGGCGGCGGCGACGGCGGGTACGGCTCGACGGGCCCAGGTCATGACCGGGACTCTTTCCGCGCGCGCACCGGCTCAAACCGACCGTGCCGCATACCCGCTGGTGGTGGGCCTGGCGGCGGCGCGGGTCGGACCCGCGCCGCCGCCGGCCGGGCTCAGCGGTGTCGGTACGACTGGCGGACCGATCCGCCGACCAGGACGCACCACGTGCTCGTGCTGACCTTGCCGTTGCGGGGCAGGCCGTGCAGCGCCTGCAGGTCCTGCACGGCGGCCCGGGTGGCGTGGTCGTACGCCCCGGTGGCGGTGACCGCGTACCCCTTGGTCGCGAGGATCTCCTGGACGGCCGTGACCGGCGCTCCGGCGGCGTGCTGGTCCAGCTCCGGCGCCAGGGTCTCCCAGGTGGGCGGCGTGAGCGTGGCGTCCACGTCCACGGCGATGCCGTTGCGGGCCTGCCAGTCCTGCACGGCGGCCACGGTCGCGGCGTCGAAGGTGCCGCTGACGGTCACCGCGTAGCCCCGCTGGACGAGCAGGTGCTGCACCACCCGGACCGACGGAGAGTTGACGAACCGCCACAGGTCGGGCCAGCGACGGGCCGGCACGTCACCGAGCGCGGTGCCCAGGGCGGCGTGCACGCGCCGCCGCAGCTCCGGGAACTGCCGGTAGAAGGCGGCGCCGGGGCACTCGGTGGTGCGGAAGTCCCAGTGACCGAAGATGTCGTACGCGTGCAGGCCGTACTGCCGGCAGATCGCCACGCAGAGCTTGACCAGCGAGTCGGTCAGCGCCTGCGGCGGGGTCTCGGTGACGTAGGTGCCCTCGTTCTCGATGCCGATGGCCCGGCCGTTCTCACCCGGGCAGTGCGCCGCGATCATCTGACGGTCGCCGGCTTCGAGGCGTTCCAGGCTGCCCCGGCGACCCTCCAGCACGTAACCGCCCCGGCTCACCGTGAAGTGTTGGCCGGTGTCCGACCAACCGTTGCCGTCCATGTGCAGGTCCTGGCAGTCGTGGGCCAGCTTGACCGCCTGCTCGCGGGAGTAGTCGGTCACGTTCGGGAAGGCCATGTGATGCACGATGATCTTGTTGGTGGCGATGGCGCTGACCGACAGCGGGTCCGCGGGCGGGCGGGCGCCCCACTCGTCGCAGCTGATGATCCAGTCCAGGTCCGTGCCGGGGGCGGCCTGCGCCGCGCCGGGGAAAGCGAGCTCGCTTCCGACGACGGCGACCGTGGCCGCGCCGAGACCGGCGCGCAGCAGTGTCCGGCGGTCCACTTCGGAATGCTCGACGTGCATGACATCTCCTCCTGCGGCCGACGGCGGGGGGTTGAAAAGTAGCTCCAGTGGCCGCGCGCATCACGGAGAATATTGCCAAGACTCGCCCGCGCGCTAGGGCCTGTCGCGTTTCCGGGTCCGCTGGTGGGGGTAGGTCGGGGCGGACTGTCCGCGCTGCCCCTTAAGGAATGACCAGATGAGTGACAACGTCAGCGACGCGGTGGGTGACGCCCTCCGCTCGGTGATGCTCTTCCTGCCCAAGGCCGTCGCCTTCGTGGCGATCCTGGTGGTCGGATGGCTGATCGCCAAGGCCGTGCTGAAGATCGTGGAGAAGGTCCTGGAACGGGTGGGCTTCGACCGCGCCGTCGAGCGCGGCGGCATCCGTCGGGCTTTGAACCGTTCCCGGTACGACGCCAGCGACATCGTCGCGAAGCTCGTGTACTACGCGGTGCTGCTGCTCACCCTCCAGCTCGCCTTCGGCATCTGGGGGCCCAACCCGATCTCCGACCTGATCACTGCGGTGGTCGCCTGGTTGCCCCGGGCCTTCGTCGCGATCGTCATCGTGGTGGTCGCCGCCGCCATCGCCAACGCCGTCAAGGACATCATCGGCGGCGCGCTCGGCGGGCTGTCGTACGGCCGGGCGCTGGCCGGTATCGCCCAGGTGTTCATCCTCGGCCTGGGCGTCATCGCCGCGCTGAACCAGATCGGTGTGGCCACCGCGGTCACCACTCCGGTGCTGATCGCCGTGCTGGCCACCGTCGGCGGCATCCTGGTGGTCGGAGTCGGTGGTGGTCTCATCCGCCCGATGCAGAGTCGCTGGGAGTCGTGGCTGACCCGCGCCGAGCAGGAGTCGCAGAACATCGTCACGCACGCCCGCTCCTACCGGACCGCCCGCGCCGAGGCCGAAGCCGAGGCCGCCCGGGCCGAGGAGGCCCGCGCGGCAGAGGCCCGCGCGACCGCCGACGCCGCGCCGGAGGGTCGTCCGTCCGACCCCGAGGTCACCCAGGTGGTGACGCGCCCGTCGGAGTCGGACGCGGACGCCACGCAGGTGGTGACCTGGCCGTCCGACCCGGACGCCACCCAGGTGGTGCGGCCGTCGACCGATGACACCACCCAGGTCGTCAACCGGCGGACGCCCGTCGACGCCGCGTCGGCCCGCGACGACACGACGCAGGTGGTGGGTGCCGGCCGGGACGCCGACACGACCCAGGTGATCAGTGGCGGCGCGGTTCCCGGGCAGCGCACCGGCGACGACAGCGAGGCCACCACCGTCATCCCGCCGGTGGACCCCGAACGGCGCTGAACGACGCCCGGCCGAGTGGCCGGCCGCGGGGCGGGATCCACCCGGATCCCGCCCCGCCGCACGTTCCGCCGGGCGTCGAAGGCGCTGGCAGGCGTCGGGACGCCGGTCTACCATCGCCGACATGACCTGGCGACATTGATCCCGCCCCGTAGGCCGCGCCCGTGGGCCGCCCCGGACATCGCACATCCGGTGTCCGCGTCCACTCCCACGGGAAGGCCCCCATGATCCGCCTCGCCTCGCGCGTACCCGAACCGGCGGTGCGCCGCCTCTCGGCGACCCTCTACGGGTACGCGTTCCTCAGCGACCTCGTCCTGCTCTATCCGCTGTACGTGGTGCTCTTCGCCGACACCGGCCTGTCGGTGGGGCATATCTCGTCGTTGTTCGTCCTCTGGTCGGCCGCCGGGATCCTGTTCGAGGTGCCGTCCGGCGCGTGGGCCGACGTGGCGTCCCGCCGGCTGCTGCTGTGCCTCGCCCCGCTGGTGACCGCCGCCGGCTACGCGCTCTGGGTGCTGTTGCCGTCGTACCCGGCCTTCGCGGTGGGCTTCCTGCTCTGGGGCGCCGGCGGGGCGCTGGTCTCCGGTGCGCTGGAGGCGCTGGTCTGGACCGAGTTGGCCCGCCTCGATGCCGGCGACCGGTACGCCCGCGTGCTCGGCCGCGCCCGTACGGCGGGTGTGCTCGGTGTGGTGGTCACCGGGGTGCTCGCCGGTCCGGTGTTCGCCGCCGGAGGGTACCCGGCGGTCGGCGCGGGCAGCGTGCTCGCCTGCCTGCTCGCCGCGGCCGTCGCCACCCGCTTTCCCGAACACCGCCGGTCCCCGGTCGCGCCACCGCCACCGGCCGCGCAACTGCCACCCATGTCGCCGGCCGCGTCGCCTGCCGTGTCGTCCGCCGCGCCACCGCCGGCCCCACCCGAGGACGCGCCGGCCGGGGCGTCCAACCCGGACGGCAGCGACGACCTGACCTGGACCGAGACGCTTCGGGCGGGTCTGCGTCAGGTCCGTACCCGGCCACCGGTGCGGGCCGCCGTGCTGCTGGCCGCCGTGGTGGCCGCCGACTGGGGAGCGCTGGACGAGTACACGCCGCTGCTGGCCCTGGACACCGGCGTGGGCGCGCCGGCGGTGCCGCTGCTGCTCCTGCTGCTGTGGGCCGGCGTGACCGTGGGCGGGCTGCTCGCCCCGGTGGGAGAGCGGCTCGGCCGGCGGGGATACGCGGCGCTGCTGGCCCTGGTCGCGGTGGCCCTGGCCGCAGGCGCGCTGGTCCGGCATCCGGCCGGTTTCGTGCTGCTCGCGGTGGCGTTCGGCGCGGCGCAACTGGCCACCGTCCTGGCCGACGCGCGCCTCCAGGCCCGGATCACCGGCGGTAGCCGTGCCACCGTCACCTCGCTGGCCGGGATGCTGACCGACCTGCTGGTCATCGGGACGTACGCCGGGTACGGGCTGGTCGCCACGTCGGCCGGCAACGCGGTCGCGTTCGCGGCGGCCGCCGGGGCGTACCTCGTGGTGGCGCTGGTGGTGCGGGGCCGCCGACGCCGCCGCGCGGCCGTGCCCGGCGACGTCGCCGCGGCCGGTGCGCGCGGCCCGGGCTGAGGGTGTGGCCCGACGGCGGGAGGGCCCGCTCCCGCCGTCGGGCGTCCGCTCAACCGGCGATGTGCAGGAACGACCACTGGTGGCCGTCCGGGTCGCGGAAACCGCGCATGTACATCGGCCCGCTCGCGGACCCCGGGCCCAGCGACTCGCCGCCGGCGGCCACCGCCCGATCGACCAACTCGTCGACCTGCTCGCGGCTCTGCGCCGACAACCCCACGATGACCTCCCGGCTGGCCGCGGTGTCCGTCGCGGCGACCCCGGTGTACGCCTCGAAGATCGAGCGCACGTGCAGCACGAGCCGGGTGCCGTCGGAGACGGTGAGCGTCCTGCTGTCACCGGCCGGACCGGCCGGGTCGGCGTCGAAACCCAGCGCGCGGTAGAACTCGGCCGCGCTGGTCAGGTCACGCACCGGCAGGTTGATGAAGGTCATGGTCATCGGGCGTCTCCGTTCGACTCGAGCAGCGCCTTCAACGCGGTGAGCCGGTCCCGCCAGTACGCCTTGAGCTCGGCGGCCTGCTCCGCTCCGGTCAACTTCTCGTGCAGGACGTTGACCCGGGTCTTCGACTCGCCGACCGCGTCGAAGCCGACGACGATCCGGGTCGGTCCGCCGGCCCAGTCGGCCCGGAAGCGGCGCGGTGCGGTGGCGGTACGGACGCGCACCTCGACGTCGGGCAGCCACCGGGCGCGTACCGTCTCGTCGGCGACGGCCTCGAACAACCGTGCCGCCGGCACCGCCACCGTCCGACTGGCGCTGGCCTCGAAACGGCCGTCGCGCCGTTGGCCTGGCGAACGCAGGCCGCGTGCCTGCTCGTACCCGACGGTGATGGTCTGCGCCCACCATCCCGGCACCTCGTGCTCGGTCATCAGCAGGCGGGCGATCTCGGTGTGTGTCCGCTCGGCGGCGGACGCGGCGTCGAGCACGGCGAACCAGTCCGCCCAGCCCTGGCCGGTCCGGTCGCGAAGGAGGTCGTCGGCGATCCGCTCGGTCTGCGCGGCGGCGGATCCCGTAGCCGCGTCGGACGGCCGTTCGGTCGGCGCCGCGGGGGACACCGGAGACGGGGTCGGTCCGGCGGCCCGATTGATCAGGTGCCGGCGGGCCGTGGTGTAGCTCTCGCCGGTCTTCGCCACCCGGGCGCGGACCCGGGTCTTGAACGATTTCTGCTCGGTCATCACATGCTCCCGGTCAACGGCACGGTCACCGGGACTCACGCTCCCGCCGACCCCGCCGGAGTGGGGCATGTGGCATCACGTCCCGAGGGCGCCGGGGCCCCCTTTGCCTCCGCGTGGCCGGCGGCGTGAGCGCCGGGAGGGAGGTGCGGCGCAGGACTACGCCGCCGTCATCATACGCCCCGACCGGCCGTCCGCGCAGCCGTCAGAGCTGGTCACCGTCGAGGTAGACCCAGCGGCCGTCCTCGCGGGAGAAGCGGCTGCGTTCGGTCAGCGTGCCCGATCGGCCGCCCGCCCGGTAGTGGGCGTGGAACGTCACCGTGCCGGTGGCGTCCAGCAGGCCACCGCGTTCGGTCTCGACGATCTCCAGCCGGGTCCACCGCTGTGCCGGGTCCAGTTCCAGCCGCTCCGGCCGGGTCGAGGAGTGCCAGCTCCGCAGCAGGTGGTCGGTGTCGCCCCGGGCGAACGCGCTGAACCGGGAGCGCATCAGCGCCTCGGCGGTCGACGCCGGCGCAGCGTCGTCGTGCACGGGGGAGCAGCAGTCGGCGTACGCCCGACCGGTGCCGCACGGACAGGGTCCGCCGCTCGTCGCGTTCGCCCGCCGGCCTCGTCCTGCCTTGCCCACCGGACCATCCTGCCGCACCAGCAGGTGGTTCCGGCGACCGGCCGCCCGGTCGTCGACGGGACGCCGACGGTTGACGACCGTCCCTAGACTCCCCGGCATGACGCGTTCCCCGGCGGTCTCGCTCGCCCCGAACGTCTGGCGTATCCCCACCGTGGGCCGCTCGGCCGTCAACTCGTACGCCTTCGTGGACGACGACGGCAGCGTGACGCTCGTCGACTGCGGGCTGGCCAAGGCGCCAGCCAAGATCGTGCGTGGGCTGGCCGCGATGGGCAGGACACCGGCGGACGTCACCCGCATCGTGCTCACCCACGCGCACCCCGACCACGCGGGCGGGGCGGCCGAGATGTCCCGCCGTACCGGCGCGCCGGTCGCCGCGCACGCCGCCGACGTCCCGTACGCCGAGGGCGGCCACAATCCGCCCGTCGACCCGGCGGTGACCGGCGGCCGGTTCTTCACCCAAGTGGCCGGCGGGAAGTTCCCGGCCGTACGGGTGGCGCAACCGCTCGCCGACGGCGACGTGCTCGATGTCGGCGGCGGCCTGCGGGTGGTGCACACCCCCGGGCACTCACCCGGTCACGTGTCGCTCCTGCACGAGCCGACCCGGCTGCTGATCACCGGGGACGCGCTGTTCAACGTGCTCGGCATGCGCTGGGCCCCGAAGTTGTTGTGCAGCGATTTCCGGATGACGCGGCAGACCGCCCACGTGTTCGGGGAGTTGGAGTACGACATCGCGGCGTTCACCCACGGCCCGGAGCTGACCGACCGTCCCCGCGAGCGGATCCGCGCCTTCCTCGCCCGCCGCTGACCCGCAGCCGCTCCTCCCCGTCGCCGATCTTGCACTTACTGTCCCTGCATTGCCGGCAAAGGGTGCATATCGGCGACCGAAAGTGCAAGATCGCGGGGAAGGGGTCACAGCCAGCCCGAGCGGCGGAACAGCCGGTACAGCGCGAGCGCGGCCACCGCCATCAGGGCCAGCGCGCCCGCGTACCCGTAGCGCCAGGCAAGCTCCGGCATGTGGTCGAAGTTCATACCGTAGATGCCGGCGATGGCGGTCTGCGTGGCGGCGATGGCGGCCCACGCCGCAATCTTGCGCATGTCGTTGTTCTGCTCGACGGCGAGCTGCGCCAGACGGGACTGGACGATCGAGGTGAGCAGGTCGTCGTACGCGGCCACCCGGTCCACGGCCCGGCCCAGCCGGCCGTCGACGTCCACGAACCAGCGGTGCAGGGCGCGCGGCGGGCCGTCGCCGGTCGGGTCGAGCAGCGTCCGCAGGGGCGGCTGCAGCGGGAGGACCGCCCGCTTGAACTCCACCACCTCCCGCTTGAGCTGGTAGACCTGCTGGATTTCGGCCGACCGGTCGCGGGCGAAGACCGCCTCCTCGACGCGTTCCAGGTCGCGCTCGACGTGTCCGGCCACCTCCAGGTACGTGTCGACCATGCGGTCGCAGACCGCGTACGCCACCGCCCAGGGACCGGCGGCCAGCAACTCCGGCCGGCGTTCGATGTCGGCGCGGACGTCGCGCAGTGCCCCGGCCGCGCCGTGCCGCACGGTGACGGCGAACCGGTCACCGAGCAGCACCATCACGTCACCGGTGTCGATCACCTCGGAGGTGTCGGTCAGCTCGGCGTGTTCCACGTACCCGGCGGTGCGCAGCACCAGCAGGGTGACCGGCCCGTGCCGCTGCACGGTGGGCCGGTGCCCGTCGGCGAGCGCCTGCTCGACGGTCAGCTCGTCCAGGCCGAAGGTGCGGCCCACCGCCGCCAGCACGGCCGGCCCCGGCTCGTGCAACCCGAGCCACACGAACGCGTTGCGGCCACGCCGGGCGCGGGCGTACGCGTCGTCGTAGTGCGGCCGGCCCGGCTCGCGGCGACCGTTCACGTAGACGGCACAGTCGACGACCGCGTCCGGATTGGACCGGCGGGGCGTGGGAGTGTCACCGCCGGGGCGGCCGAGTAGTCGACGGGCCAGCGCCCGTACGCCCCGACCGGCCCGGTCCCGTACCGCTCGCTGATCCACGACGTGCCCCCTCCCGCGCACCGTCGCGGCCACGGTGCTCGCAGGGCATGGTGCCACCGGATTCTGCCCAGCGGCGTCCGGCGTCCGACAACCGGGTGTCACGCCTGACAGAGAATGCTTACCGCGCCGGGCACTTTGGTGGAAGCCTGCTCGCGCGTACCAGGATCTGTGTTTGCGGGCCGCGACGGCCGGACGGGAGGAGCTTGATGCCCTCGACCCAGATCCACTCGTCTTGGGGAGGGCGGTTGGCTACGAGCCGTACTCCCGTCACCCACAGCCGTAGCGGGCCGTCTGATGGCAGAAGGCGATCGGCCGCGTCGATGTCCAGTACTGCCCCGAGTTGTACTCGAACGTCAAACACCGCGTCTCCTCGTCGTTGGCGCCTTTTTGTGGTGAGGCGATGTGCTCGTCGTTCCTTGGATCTTGAGGCCGGAGATCTGGGCGAAGATCTCTCGTCGGGCCAGGGCCTCGCCGGTGCCTAGGTCGATGGAGTAGCCGGTCAGCCACACCCAGCCGGGATACGTCGGCTTGTCGCAGATCGAGGTCACGCGCAGCCACAGCGCCCGCTCACCGCTGAACTGCACCGACGCCCGGCCGTCGATCAACACCAGGTCGCCTGGAATGGGAACACCCGGCCGGTGCGGCGTGACTCTGCGCGGCACCGGGGCAGACGGCCCGTCGATGGATCGTCGTTCGGGTCGTGGTCCCACGCCAGCACCCACCCCGGGTCGGCTGGTCGATGCCTTCAGCCCTGTCACGGACACAGGTTGTGGCAGGTGATGCCCAGATACCCGGAAAATCCTTCCGGGGTTCAAGCCTGCGGAGGAGGGACGGTGAGCCGGTGCGCGGACGAACCAACAACCTGACCATCGGCGAACGCGTGGCCTGGTACCGCTACCGACGCGGCCTGTCCCAAGAGGTCCTGGCCGGTCTGATCGGTCGTACCGCCGATTGGCTGGGCAAGATCGAGAACAACCGGATAGAGCTGGATCGGCTCTCCGTGATCACGTCTCTCGCCGACGTCCTGGACGTCTCCCTCGGCGATCTTCTCGGCGAGCCCGGGTTGCTCGACTGGAACGGCGACACCGGCACCACGACCGTTCCGGCCCTGCGTGCTGCCTTGATGGACTACCGCGCCTTCGGCCCGTTGGGCGGCAGCACGGAAGCGGAGCCGACGAGCCTTGCGATGCTCCGGAAGGAGGTAGGCGGCCTCTGGGATGCCTACCAGGACTCCCGGTTCGGGTATGTCACCGGCCGCCTGCCCGAGCTGCTGCGCAGCGCCCAGACCGCTGCTGACCACCACGGTGGCGACGACCAGGACCAGGCTCGTCGGTTTCTCGGGCTGGTGTACCAGCTCGCCGCTACCCAGCTCACCAAGCTGGGTGAGAGCGACCTCGCCTGGATCGCCGCCGACCGCGGCTTGGCCGCTGTCCGACCGACGGGCGACCCTGTTGTCACCGGTTCCCTTTACCGCTCGGTCGGTCACGCTTTGCACGCCAACGGGCGTTACACCGAAGCGGTACGCCTCACCGAAGACGCTGCCGGCTACCTGGAGCCCCACCTAAAGCACGCCACACCAGCGCTCCTCTCCGTCTACGGGACGCTGTTCCTGTCCGGCGCGGTGGCCGCCGCCCGCGCCAACGACGCCACCACCACCCGGACCTTCCTCGCCACCGCCGACCAAGCCGCCGGCCAACTCGGGGCCGACGCCAACCATTTCTGGACCGCGTTCGGCCCGACCAACGTCGCGATCCACCGCGTCGCCACCGCTGCCGAACTCGGCGACCTACAAGTCGCCATCGACCTCGGCCCGCGCGTCAACACCGCCGGCCTGCCGATCGAGCGCCGGGTACGACACGCCCTCGAAGTCGCTCGCGCCTACAGCTCATGGAACCGGGTCGACGAAGCCCAAGCCGTCATTCTCGACGCCGAACAGATCGCACCCGAGCAGGTCCGCCATCATTTCCTCAGCCGCCAGCTCGCGCTGACCTGGATCCGCCGTCAGCGCGGCAAACCCTCAGCCGAACTGGTCGGCCTGGCCCAGCGACTCAAGGTGCTCGACTGAATCCAGTCCATCTAGGCTGCCCTGGTGACGGCCAATGAGATGCCACCCGTGGCAACCCCACGCGTCGCCGCCGGTGCCCTCTTCTTGGACAACGAAGGCAGGGTGCTGCTCGTGCACCCGAGCTACAAGGAGCACTGGGACATCCCGGGCGGCTACGTCGAACCCGGCGAATCTCCTCGTGCTGCGTGCATACGTGAGATTCGCGAAGAGCTTGACCTCTCCCCGGCGCTCGGTTCGATGCTGGTCTTGGACTGGGCACCTGCAGAACACGAGGGCGACAAGCTGCTTTTCATCTTCAACGGCGGATCACTCAGCCCGGAGCAGGAGCGCGACATCCGCTTCGCGGACGGCGAACTGACCGAGTGGCGTTATGTGAGCGCAGAGTCCCTGGAAGGGTACGTGCTACCCCGCCTCGCCCGTAGGATCCGCATTTCGATCGCAGCTCTGGAAAACGGCGCGCCCTCGTACGCGGAACACGGCAGCGTCATCTAGACGTAACTCCTAACCTCTCCTGGGGCGGATGCAGTTGTCTCTTCTCGAGTCAGGACTCGCCCTCAGGCGGTGCGGGTGGCGAAGACGACGATGTTGTCGACGTAGTTGCCGGTCGCGTCGTCGAACCGGCCGCCGCAGGTGATCAGGCGGAGCCCGGCGACGTCCGCCGGGCCGTAGACCAGGGTGCTGGGGAAGCTGCTCTTGGGGTACGCGTGGACACCGTCCACGGTGAACGTGGCGACCCGCGCGTCGGCCCGGGTGACCTGGATCTCCTGGCCGGCGCGCAGTCGGCCGAGGTCGAAGAAGACCGCCGGACCGGCGGGGGAGTCGACGTGTCCCACCAGGACGGCGTTGCCGGTCTCGCCGGGGCTCACCCCGTGCCGGTACCAGCCGGCGAGCGCCGGCTTGTCCAGCGGGGGTACCTCCAGCACCCCGGCGGCGTCCGCGCCGACGGCGACGATGTCGGCGCGTACCCCGATGGTGGGAATCTGGACCTGGACGGGCGCGGCGCGGGGCAGCGGCGCCAGGTCCGGCGCGGGTCGGGAGGGTGCCGGTGCGTCGGCCGGCGGGTGTGGCGGACGTGCCGGCCCGTCGGTGAGACCGACGGTGATCAGTCCGAGTCCGGTGACGCCGAGCAGGGCGACCACGGCCGGCAGGCTTCGCCGCCACCACACGTGCGCACCTCCGTCAGGGCTGGTCGGGGTGCCCGCGCCGGTTCTACCGGCACGGGCACCCGATCTCTTGGGATGGAGCGGTCGCCGGTCAGGCGACGGTGGACACCGGTCGGCGTCGGCGCAGCAGCAGCGCCGCGCCCGCGGCGGCGGTGCCGAGCAGGGTGCCTCCGGCGGCGAGCGCGCCCGCGTCACGTCCGTCCCGGCTGTCGCCGCCCGAGCCGGCCGGGGCGCCGCCGATCGGGGTGACGGTGAAGGTGGCGCTGCCCGCCGAGCTGCCGTCGCCGCAGGTCGCCGCCACCGTGTACGTGCCCAGGGTGAACCCGGCGGTGAACAGTTCGGCGCTGAGTCCGCCGCCCGCGGCGGCCGTGGTGGATCGGACGTTCTGGTCGCGGTTGGGTCCGGTGACCCGGAAGATGACGTCACCCGACTTCGGGTTGCAGGTCGTCGCGGTGAGCACGACGGTTCCTCCGACCGGGGTGGTGGCCGGTGACACGACGGTGTCGGCCAGTGCGGCGCCCGGCAACAGGAGCGTGCCGAGGCCCACGCCGAGCGCCGCCGAGCAGAGTGCTGTTGAGACCTTCATACGCGTCTTCCCTCACTTTTCGTCCGCTGACTGCGTGGGACGTCGTTCGGGTGGCCAACTCCGTGACTAGCACCGGTGTGCCCAACACTAGGTGGGTTGGGGCCCCGATCAGGTGAAAATGAGAAACCTTCGTTGCCGTCACGTGTCCACCCGAAGGCGGGTCCTGGTGCGGGCCGACAAGATTGCGCCGATCTTGCACTTTCGGTCGCCGACATGCGAGGGATGCCCTATATGTCGCCACAGAAAGTGCAAGATCGCGGGGTAGAAGGGCGTGTGGGAGCGTGGTGGCGTGAATGTGAGGCTTGAGGTTGACCTTGCGCTGGTGGGCGGCGGGGGCGCCGCCTCGTTGGTGCTCGCCGCGCTCGACCGGCACGGTGTCCGCGATCTGCGGATCGCCGTCGTCGACCCGGTCCGCCGGCGCGGCCAGGACCGCACCTGGGCGTTCTGGGGTCACCCCGACACCGACCTCGACCCGCTGCTCAGCGCGAGCTGGCACCAGGTCGAGGTGGTCACGCCCGCGCGGCGTCGCGTCCTGGACCTGACCCCGCTGCGGTACGCCATGCTCCGCTCCGGCCCGGTCTACGACCGGGCTGCCGCAGCCGAGCAGCGGCTCACCGCCCGCCGAATCGTCGCCCCGGCCGAGACGGTCATCGACGAGGGCGACCGGGTGCTCGTCCGCTGCGGCGACGGGTCGGTCGTGCGGGCCGGCTGGGTGCTCGACTCCCGGCCCCGCCCACCGGCCCGCGCCGGCCGGACCACGTGGTTGCAGCACTTCCGCGGCTGGTGGCTGGAGGCCGACCGGCCGGTGTTCGACCCGCGCCGGGCGGTGCTCATGGACTTCCGCACCCCGCAGCCGCCCCGGGGCGTCTCCTTCGGCTACCTGCTCCCGGTCAACGACCGGTACGCCCTCGTCGAGTACACCGAGTTCTCGCCCGGCCTGCTCACCGACGCCGGGTACGACACGGCGCTGGTCGGCTACCGCGACCTGCTCGGGCTCGACCCGACGGGGCTGCGGATCCGCGAGGTCGAGAACGGGGTAATCCCGATGACCGACGCGCCGTTCCCGGCCCGACCCTCGTCCCGCGTCGTCCGTCTCGGCACGGCCGGCGGGGCGACCCGCCCCTCCACCGGCTTCACCTTCTCCGCCATGCACCGCCAGGCCGACCAGATCGCCCGCGCGCTCGCCGCCGGCCGTCCGCCCGTTCCCCGGCCCGCGTACCCGGCCCGGCACCGCTGGATGGACGCGGTGGCGCTGCGGGCGCTGGACAGCGGCGGCGTGGGCGGTCCGGACTTCTTCGACCGGCTCTTCGACCGCAACCCCGCCGAGCGGGTCCTGCGCTTCCTCGACGGCGTCACCACCCCGACCGAGGAGATCGCGATCATGAACTCGACCCGGCTCGGGCCGATGATCGCCGCCACCGTCGGCGACGCGGCCCACCGCGCCCGCGACCGGCTGCGCCCCGTCCGTCCCGCGCCGGCCATCCCGGCGGCCGTGGTGGGCGGTCCGGTCCCACCCCGCGCCGACCCGCCGGCCTGAGCCGACCGGTCAGCGCCGGGCGGCCACCGCGTCGCGGATCCGCACCCGCAGGTCCTCCATCGGGTCGCCGTCGCCGGCTGCCAGCAGGGTCTTCGTCGCCGCGACCGTCAACCCCAACTCCGGGTACGCGAACCCGAGGCTGCCGCCGCTGCCGGCCGCACCGAACGAACCGTCGTCGTCCAGCGCGTACCCGAGTCCCCAGGTCGTCTGCTGCCCGAAGACCCACTCCGGCCCGGACGGCCCGTCCGGCGTCGTCACGGTCCGCAACCGGTCCGGCGAGATCAGTCGGACGCCGTCCACCTCGCCGATCAGCGCGGCGAGCATCCGGGCCAGCGCCCGGGCGGTCACCGTGCCGGTGGCCGGCACCTCGGCGGCGAGGACGTCGGCCCGGCTGCCGATCTCCGCGCCGGGTCGGACGCCGGCCGGGGCGACCCGGTCGAAGTGGGGCAGGTTCGCGCTGGCGAACGCGAACAGCGCCGACAGGTTGCGGTCCTCCACCCGGGCCAGCCGGTCCAGGTCAGCGGCCGGCACCGCGAGATACAGTTCGTCGGCCACCCCGAGCGGCCCGGCCACGTCCTCGGCGAGCACCTGCGAGACACGCCTGCCGGTCACCCGGCGGACCACCTCACCGACAAGCCAACCGAAGGTCCACGCGTGGTACGCGCTGACCGCTCCGGGCGGGGCGATCGGTTCGCTGTCGGCCACGATCGCGCACATCCGGTCCCAGTCGGTGAAGTCCTCCGGCGTCACGTCCGCCGGCAGGACGGGCACACCGGCGGTGTGGGTGAGCGCGTGCCGCAGGGTGATCCGCTCCTTGCCGTGCCGGCCGAACTCCGGCCACACCTCGGCGATCCGCAGGTCGTAGTCCAGCTCGCCCCGCTCGGCCAGCACGTGCACCACGGTCGCGGTGAGCGCCTTGCCGGTGGACGCGCTCCAGATCGGCGTGTCGCCACCCAGCGCCCGGCCGGTGGCCCGGTCGGCGCTCCCGGCGTGCACGTCCAGCATCGGCGACCCGTGCAGGTACGCGGCGACCTGCACCCCGGATTCCCGCCCGTCGGCGATCAGCTCGTCGATCGTGCGCCGTACGTCAGCCCGCAGGCTCTCCCAGTCACCGTCCACGGCGAACGACTCTGACAGATCGGACCGCTCCCGGGCGCGCGATTTTCCTCAGCCGGTCAGGAGTCGGTCGCGCAGTCGGGCGGTCAGCGCCTCGTCCACGCCGAGCCGGGCGGTGGCGTAGCCGACCACCGATCTGTACGCCTCGGTCAGGTCGGCCAGGAAGTGCCGGATGATGGCCTCCGGCGCGCGGCCGTACCCGGGCCAGAGCAGCTCACGGTCGGGGTTCAGGGCCCGCCAGTCGGCGACGAGGCGCTCGGTGGCCAGCTCGGTACGCGCGAAGTCGGCGGCGATCTGCTCCTCGTCCACGCCGAGCAGCGCGAGCAGCAGCGCGGCCAGCAGGCCGGTCCGGTCCTTGCCGGACGCGCAGTGGAAGACCAGCGGAGCATCGGCGGCGGCGATCACCGCCAACGCCTGCCGCAGCTCGGCCACCCCGTCCTCGGCCACCTCGGCGTACCGGTCGGCGAGGTACCGCCACGGGTCGAGCGCCGGGTCGATCGTCGCCTGGTCGTAGGGGCGGTGCTCGATGCTGAGGTTGTGCCAGGCCAGCCCGTCGAGCTGCGGCGCGCGGCCCCGCGCGGCGATCTCCCACGGATACCGCAGGTCGATCACCGTGCCGACGCCGAGGGCGTGGAACCGGTCCAGGTCGGCGTCGGCCAGCTTGCCCAACGAGTCCGAGCGGTAGAGCAGCCGCCAGCGGACCGTACGCCCGTCGTCGGTGCGGTAACCACCGAGATCGCGAAAGTTGTGCAGACGGTCGAACGCGACGTGCCGGTCCATCCGCCAGACCCTAGCGCCTGCGGCCCGGGCGTGGCGGCCCCCGACGGGCCGGCGCGGGGCCGCCGCCCGGTAGGTTGCCTGCCATGGCGGACGGCAGGGGCGTGCAGATCTGGACCGACGGGGCGTGCAGTGGCAACCCCGGGCCGGGCGGCTGGGGGGCGCTGCTGCGCTACGGCGACCACGAGCGGGAGCTGTGCGGCGGCGAGGCCACGCCGACGACCAACAACCGGATGGAGCTGATGGCGGCCATCCAGGCGTTGGAGAGCCTGAACCGACCGGTGACCGTCGAGTTGCACACCGACAGCACGTACGTGCGCAACGGCATCACGAGCTGGTTGGCGTCCTGGAAGCGCAACGGCTGGAAGACCGCCGCGAAGCAGCCGGTGAAGAACGCCGACCTGTGGCAGCGCCTGGAGGCGGCCTGCGCGCGGCACGAGGTGACCTGGCTGTGGGTCAAGGGGCACAACGGCCACCCGGAGAACGAGCGCGCGGACGGTCTGGCCAACAAGGGCATGACCGAGGCGCGTGCGGCGCTGGCGAGCCGCTAACCGCGGCGGGTCGCGTCGGGGTGCCCCGGCATGCTCGACCCGCCGCCGCTGCTGCCGGACGAGCCGCCGGTCATACCGGAGCTGTTGTCCTCGGTGACGATGTCCGGCCGCTCGTCCGTGTCGGCCGGCGCCGGGACCTCGGTGTCCGCCTCGACCTGCACCAACGGAACCTGACCGGCCTCGTCCTCGCTGTGCTGCGGGTCGCCCGGCAGCTCACCGTCGCGCTTTCGGTAGCCCACGCCGTGCCTCCCGTCGCTGCCGGTCCGCGTCGGCGGTGGCTACCCGGCGTCGTCACCTGCGAAACCTCGTCCGGCGGCAGCCGCCGGTTGGGCGACCGGGGCCGACCGTGGCGTTCGTCAGCCGCGGGGCCTGCCGGTCGACGCCGGACCCGTACCGTCGTCAGCGTCGCCGACCCCGGCGGCTCGCGGCGGGGGCGCGCACCGGTGTGAGCGCGAGCGCCGTCCAGTGCGCCGGCCGGGTCAGCGTCGCCGGCAGGACCGTGCGAGCGTCGCCGCGCGCGGCGTCGAGCAGGGCCTGGTGCAGGAACAGGGTGGTCCGCAGGTCCGTCCCGCGCAGGTCGGCGCCGCGCAGGTCCGCACCCGTGACGTCGGCCAGGGCGAGGTCGACGCCGCGCAGGTCGGCGCCGATCAGCAGCGCGCCGCGCAGGTTGGCCCGGCGCAGGTCCGTCCGGCGCAGGTCGACGCCGAAGAGGTGGGCGCCCCGCCGGTCGAGGCCTCCGGGAGCGCGCGCCGCGTCGCTGGCGCGCGACAGCAGTGGGTTGACCCGGGCCCGGTGTGCGTCGACGTCCACGGTCCGCAGGCGACTCGGCTCGCCCTCGGTGAGTCCGGTGATCTCGACGCGGGCGCGGTCCAGTTCGGCGCGCAGCCCGGCAGACGGGCCCAGCGACAACGCCTCGGTGAGATACCAGAGCAGTTCGTGCAACGGACGAAGCACCCGGAACGCCTCGGCCATCGCCGGCAGGGTGTCCGGAGCGTCCCGCCAGTCCCGCCCACCGAAGGTGACCTGCGCGACCTGCTGCCCCGCGCCGAAGCAGTCGAAGACGGTGCAGCCCGCGAATCCGCGCTCCCGCAGCTCGTTGTGGATGCCGCAGCGGTGGTCCGGGCGCAGGTTCGGGCAGGCGCGGCCGGCGGGCTTGTCGATGGCGAAGTCCGCCGACGCGGCGAAGGCGGGAACCACGCAGCACAACCCGAAGCAGCGCGCGCAGTCGGCGCGCAGCGGCGTCGGCCCGGGGCTGGGCGGCACGGCCGGTACTCCCTCTGGTCGTCGGTAGGCGGTGGTCACCAGGGTCCCGCCCGGCACCCGAGGGGCCGACGCGGGGTCACCCTCCGTGCGGGTCGCCGGCCGCCGCGGCGCGCGGAACGGGGGTACGCGGACCGTCCGGCGCGGGTACCAGCCGGCGTACCGCCCGCTGCCCGTCGCCGTGCCCGTACTTCTGGTCGAAGTGCCGGGCCACGACGGTGGCCGGCGTGGGGTCCCCTTCGGCCGGCTCGGCCAGCGCGAACACCGCCGGCGTCGCGCCCGGGCGGGGCGGCAGGATGGCGCGTACGGTCAGCGGGCCGGTCACCCGGAACGCCCGGCAGTCGACGTAGTGCTGCCCCTGGACCGTCACGTAGGGCACCTGCACCTCGACCACGTCGGAGTCCTCGTGGCGCAGCGTCACGGTCACCGACCAGTACTGGTCCAGGTTCGAGGTCTCCCGCTGGTGCTCCCACAATTCCTCGAACCGGGCGTGCACGAAACCGCCCCACGGGCTGTCCATGTCCACCTCGAGCTGGGGCACGTTGAACGACAACTTCCCGATCGGGAAGAACGAGATCAGCGCTCGGCTGTCCCACTGGTAGAGCTGGATCGACGGGGACGCGTCGTAGAGCCGTACCTGCAACCGGTGCCGCACCGCCGGATCGAGGGTGTCGGAGAACGCGGCCAGGTGACGCAGGTTGGTACGGATCTGGCGCGGCACGTCCACCCGCTGCCGTTCCAACTCCTCGGAGCGTTGCTGCGCGGCGGTGCAGTCGGGGTCGAGCAGGAGCAGTTGGACGTGGGCGCCGTTGCCGAGCGCCGCGCGTACGGCGTCGAAGGTCTCCTCGCGGTGCCGCTGCTCCAGCAGGATCGTCCAGGTGTCGAGGATGCGGACCCGCCGCGTGCAGCGGCGCAGCCGTGTCACGAACGCCGCCTGGTCGAAGCTCAGGTGCTCCTGCACCCGGGCCCTGCGGGCCTCTTCGAACAGCGGGTCGAAGATGACGTACGAGATCGCCGCGAGCACGACGCTGGAGCCGAGGTTGAGCAGCAGGTCGCTGAGGAAGCCGGTGCTGCGCCAGGCGGCCAGCAGCATCACGAGCGCGATACCGAGCAACGGCCCACCGACCACGACGGCGCGTCGTTGTCGGCCGCGACCTCCGCTCCGCCCCGCCCACTCGGGCATCCGGTCCCCTTCCGTCATGGCCCACCGAGATGCGGAGGATACGGGCCGGCTGTGCCGCTCGCTGTCCCGTTCGTGACCGTCCGGTTTCGTCGGTCGGGGCCGCCGTACCACTCGTAGGGTGACGGTATCGGAGTCAGGCGAGCGCGGAAGGTGACGGGGTGGACGACGCGGAACGCGAGAAGGCGCTGTTGAGTGTCCTGAACACCGAGCACTACGCGCTGCAGACGTCCCGGGCCGGCACGATCGACGAGGCCACCGGCCGCGCCACCATCTTCCTGTCCGTCCTCTCGGCGGCCCTGATCGGTCTCGGCTTCGCCGCCGGGAACGACCGGGTGGTCCGGCCCTACCTGGGTGCCGTGCTGCCGATCCTGGTGATCATCGGGTTGTTGACCTTCCTGCGGCTGGTCGAGACCACCGTGGAGAACTCGCTGGACCTGCGCAGGATCCAGCGCATCCGCGCCTACTACCACCATCGTCTCGCCAGCGAGCACGACTTCTTCGCGGACGCGGTGGTGTCCGAGGACAGCGCGGAGACGGCCTGGACGCTGGTGGGCACCCGGCCGGGGCGCTGGGAGTTCCTGCTCACCACGGCCGCGCTCGTGGGGGCGGTCAACGCGTCGTTGATCGGTTCGGGGGTCGCCCTGGTGCTCGGCGCGGTCGGGGGCTGGCACTGGCTCATGGTGGCCGCCGGGGTGGTGGTCGCGTTGGCCACGTTCGCGGCCCAGTTCCTGTACATCCTCCGGATGTCGGCGGGACGTCGGATGTGACGGACCGCGTCCCGCCACCGGTCGTGGCCGGGGCGGCGCCGCGAGGTAGCGTCACCTGATGATCATCACCCGGTTCACGCACTCCTGCGTCCGCGTCGAGCACGACGGCGCGGTGCTGGTGATCGACCCCGGCACCTGGAGCGAACCGCAGGCGCTGGTCGGCGCCGACGCCGTCCTGGTCACCCACGAGCACACCGACCACGTCGACGTGCTGCGGTTGGCCGGGCTCGGCGTGCCGGTGTACGTGCCCGAGGGCGCCCGGCTGCCCGACCTCGCCCCGCTGCCGGTCACCCGGGTACGCCCGGGCCAGCGCTTCACCGCCGCCGGCATCACGGTCAGCGCCCACGGTGGCCGGCACGCCGTGATCCACGAGGGCCAGCCCGACTGTGCCAACCTCGGCTACCTGATCGGCGACGGGCTCTACCACCCGGGCGACTCGGTGCACGTGCCGGACGAGCCGGTACGCACCCTGCTCGTGCCCGCCCACGGGTCGTGGCTCCGCCTCGACGAGGCGATCCGCTTCGCCCGTGCCGTGGGCGCCGAGGCCGCGTACCCGATCCACGACGCGCAGCTGAACGACCGTGGCCTGGCCAGTGTCGCCGGCTGGTTCGCCGAGACCATCCCCGGCTACCGCCACCTCGTGCCGGGCGACACCGCCTGAGCGACGCCGCGGTCGTAGGTGGCCGGGGCACACACCGACATCGACAAACGTGTCAGTCGGGCTCATGTCGGGTGTGGCCCGCGTCACGGTAGCTTCGGCGCGCGTCGACGTCCCGCCGGCGCTGCCGAGGAGAACGTCGATGACCACACCGCGCAGAGCCGCCACCGCCCTGACCGCCGTCCTGCTGCTGATCCTGACCGTCGCGGCTCCCGCCCGGGCCGCCAACCCGTCCACCAGGCCACCGGTCTCCGGGGCGCTGGGCACCTACAACGTCTCCGGGGTGTACGTCGCCGGGGTCTCCTCGGGCGGCTACCTGGCCACCCAACTGCACGTCGCCTACTCGTCCCGGATCCGGGGCGCGGCCGTCTTCGCCGCCGGCCCGTACTACTGCTCCCAGAACACCGTCGCCCAGGCCCTCTACGGCTGCGGCGACAACATCTACCCGACGAACGTGCCGGCGCTGGAGACGTACACCCGCACCTGGGCGTCGTACGGCTGGATCGACCCGGTCGGCAACCTCTCCGGTGATCCGGTGTACGTGTTCCACGGCGCCAACGACACCGCCGTCAAGAAGTCCGTCACCGACGACCTGGTCCGCTACTACCAGCGCTTCGGTGCGACCGTGCAGTACGACAGCGGCTCCGCCGCCGGTCACGCGTGGGTCACCCCGTACGGCACGGTGGGGTGCACGGCGACCGCGTCGCCCTACCTGAACGACTGCGGCACCGACCCGCAGAACGCGCTGCTGCGCAAACTGCTCGGTGGGGTCAACGCGCCGAACACTTCAGCGCTCGGCGGCACGCTGATCCGCTTCGACCAGAACACGTACGCGGTCAACGGGTGGGCCAACGGGCTGAGCATGGACGCCAACGGCTACGCGTACGTCCCGTCGGCGTGCGCGGCCGGCCAGTCGTGCCGGCTGCTGGTCGCCCTGCACGGCTGCGCCCAGGGGGCCGGGTCGGTGGGTACGGCCTTCGTCGACCGGGCCAACCTCAACCAGTACGCCGACACCAACAACCTGATCGTGCTCTACCCCCAGGCGGGCACCGCGCTGAGCAACCCGAACGGCTGTTGGGACTGGTGGGGCTACCTCGGCGCGACGAACTTCCCGATCAAGGGCGGCGCGCAGCTCGAAACCATCATGAACATGGTCCGCCGGCTGGACGGTTGACGGCGGTGGCCCCTCGGCCCAGGAGCGGTGGCCCTCAGCCCAGGAACAGTTGGACCAGGACGACCACCGCGAGCAGCGCCGGCCCCCGGGCACCCTGCCGCAGCAGGTCGACCGGGACCATCCCGAACGGCGTGTTGACCGTCGCGCCGCCGTAGTCGAGCGGCGGGCGGGTGCCGGCCCGGAAGGCGGCGGCCACCACCCCGAGCGCCAGCGTCGGCGCGAGCCAGGCCGGTCCGGCGTCGACACCGGGCAGGCTCGGCAGGGTCAGCAGCCACCACAGGCCCGCGCCGAGCGCCGGCACCACCACGTGTACGCCGCGCAGCAGGGCGTCGCTGCCGCCGAGCGTGCGGCGCAGCCCGGCCGACCTGCTGACCGCGCGCAGCCCACCGGTGAGCCGGCTGACTGCCAGGTAGGCGAACACCACCTGCGCGACCCCGGCCAGACCGGGCAGGGCGAGCGCGGCCGCGTACTGGACGCCGACGAGCCCCGCCCAGATCAGCACGGCGCTGGGGTGGCGGCGCAGCCGTCGCACATCCGCCTGGAGCAGCGCCCACCAGCCCGGACCGGCCCGGAACCGGCCGCTGCGCACCCGACCGACGCGCCGCCAACGACGGCTCTCCACCAGGCCGGCCAGCAGGCTCGGGTCGAGCAGGACGGTGGCCGTGGCGGCGGCGTTGGCGAACTGCGCGCCGGTGGTCAGGGTGGCCCGATCCACCCGGGGCAGCGCCCGTACCGCCAGGACCGTGGCGACGATGGCGAGCGGCACGGCGACGGCGACCAGCGCGATCGTCGGCGTCGCCGACGGTCGGGGCAGTCCCTCGCCGAGGCGACCGGTGAGCACCACGACGGCGGTGATGACGGCCGCCGCCACCATCGGCACCGCGCCGGCCAGCGTCGGCCACCGCCGTCCGGCCCGGCTGCCCTGTGCGACGACGCTGAGCGTGAGCGCGGCGGCGCCCCATCCCGCGCCGGCGGCGGCCGCCCAGCCCAGGGCCGCCGCATCGGTGACCCCGCCGAGGGCCGCCACGGCCACCCCGAGCGCGGCCGTGCCCACGGCGGCGCCGGTCAGCAGGACCGCGAGGCGCGGTGCCAACCAGGCCCGCCGGTCGATCGGCGCGCTGGTCACCCAGCTCTGCGTGGCCGGGGTGACCAGCAGCGGGCCGAAGGCGCGCAGGCCGCGCCAGACCAGCCCGGCGCCGGCGAGCAGCGCGGCGAGGGCCAGCCACCACCGCACGCCCGGCTCGGCCCGCCCGACGCTGGGGGAGTCCAGCAGGTCGCGGCTGGCGCTGATCGCGAACCAGCCGTACATGCCCACGAACAGCACCACGACGTACGCGCTGCCCAGCACGTCGCCCAGGGAATGGTCGTGGTGCCGGCGACGGGCGCGGCGCAGGTGGGTACGGACCTGGCGGGCGGTGGGCAGCCCGGCGGGCGCCTCCTCGGCGATCGTGGTCGGGACGGCCGTCACCGGCCGATCTCGATCCGCTCGTCGACGACCGCGTCGATCAGCTCCGGGTCGTGCGAGGCCATCAGCACGGTGGTGCCGGCGTCGCGTTCGCGCCGCAGCCGGTCGGCGAGCCACTGCCGTCCGGCCACGTCGAGGCGCTGCTCCGGCTCGTCGAGGATCAACACCCGGCGCGGCCGGACGAAGCAGGACGCCAGCGCGAGCCGGCGGCGCTGCCCGCTGGACAGGGTGACCGGAAGCTGATCACGAGCCGGCTCCAGGCCCAGCTCGGTGAGCACCTCCTCGACCGGCTCGGCACTGCCCCCGTGCGCGTACGCGACCAGTTCCAGGTGCTCGACCACGGACAGGTCGGGGAAGAAGTCGATGTCGTCCAGGGCGGCGGCCACCAGCGAACGCACCTGCGGGTCGGTCTCGTCGGCCCGGTACCCGTGCACCCGCACCTCGCCCGCGTCCGGCCGGTCGGCGCCCACCACGCAGCGCAGCAGGGTGGTCTTGCCGCTGCCGTTGGGGCCCAGCACCACCGCGATCCGGCCCGGCGGCAGCGTGAAGGTCACGTCGTCGAGCACCACCAGATTGCCGAAATTGCGGCTGAGTCCCCGCACCGAGAGAGCGTCCACGGTCACACACTCTCCCAGACCCGCGCCAGCGACCACGGTCCGCGATCGACATCACGCCCGCCGTCGGTCAGGGGGTGGCCGGCGGCGCGTCGACGTCGTGTTCCAGGCGTTCGTCGGCGGCGGTCAGCGCCCGGTCGTCGCCGACCTCCTCGGCCACCGTCGCCGCGTCCGCCCACAGCCGCCGCGCGTCGGCCTCATCGCCCAGCGCCGCGGCGGCGTCGCCCAGGTAGAGCAGGGTACGCCCCAACCCCGCCGTGGGCCGGACGTCCTCGCGCAGCCGTCGGCTCTCGGCCAGCAGCTCGTACGCCGTCCGCGCCTGCCCCGGCGCGCTGGTCAGCAGCGTCGCGCCGGCGTTGAGCAGTGCGGCGGCCCGACTCGTCGGGTCGTTGACCGACTCGTACTCGCGCAGGGCGGCCCGCCACGCCTGCGCCGCGTCCAGGTGCTCGCCGAGGCTGGCGTGCACCAGCACCAGGTTCGTCAACGCGGCGGCGTAACCGCGCGCGTCACCCACCGACCGGAACGTGTTCGCCGCCCGCACCAGATGGTGGTGCGCGGCGTCCAGCTCGCCCCGCGCCAACTGCGCCGCGCCGAGGCCCAGCTGGGTGAGGGCGTGCCCGGCCCGGTCCGCCGACGACCGGTGCCGGCGGGACAGCTCCAGGTGCTCCACCGCATCGTCGAGCTGCCCCAGGTCGAGCAGGGCCAGTCCGAGGTTCATCCGGGCCTGGGCGGTACCCCGCCGGCCGCGTTCGGCCACCGCGAGGGTGAGCGCCGCCGCCGCGCCCTGCGGATCGTGCCGACGTCGGCGCAGCACGCCCAGCTCGTTGTGCGCCCAGCCGGCGATCTCCGGCCGGTCGTCGGCCGTCGGCGTGGCCAGCACCGTGCGGCACACCTGCTCCCACTCGTCCAGCCGTTCGACGTGCGCGAGCCACCCGCACAGCGCCACGGCCAACCGGAACCACCACCGGCGTACCCGTCGGGGCAGCGTCTCGGCCGCCCCGGCGGGCACCCGTACGACCGCGAGCAGCAGCTCCTGGTGCAGGTCGAACCAGCCGTACGGGTCGTCGTCCAGCGGCAGCGACCACTCCCGGTCCGGCGGGGAGCCCAGCACGGCCAGGTTGGCGGCGTGCCGTTCTGCCCGCCGGGCCAGCTGCCGGGTGAGCCGTGCCTGCGCGGCGACCCGGGAACGGGCCGGATCGGCGTCGCGCAGGTGCAGGCGGGCGTTCGCGGCGAGCAGCGGACGGACCTCGTACCGGTCGCCGGGGGCGCCGACGACGAACGCGGCGGCGGCCAACTGGTCCAGCAGCCCGGTGATCCGCTCCGGGTGCCGGCGGGCCAGCGCGGCGATGGTCGGGCGGTCCACCGGGGCGGGCGCCAGGGACATCAGCCGGTACAGCCGGCGGGCCTCGCGGGTCAACGCCCGGTACGCGGTGTCCCGTTCGGTGACGAGCTGGGCCGCCGGCGAGACGGCGACCCGCTGGTGCGGCGGGGTGCGCACCGCCCGGCGCAGCGCGTCCAGCACGTCGGCGTGCCGCCAGCCGTGCTGGGCGGTGCGGTAGCCGAGCGCGCGGACGGTGCGCGGCTGCCGGCCGCACAGGTCGACGATCTCGCGCACCGCGGGGTCGGTACGCGGGTCGGCGCGGCGGACCCGGGCGGCCGGGGCGGCGCCGCCGGCGGCGGCGAACAGCTCGACCGCCTCCTCCGGGCCGGGCTCGGCGATCCAGTGCTCCACCACGCCGTTCAACCCGCTGAGCGCGGGACCACCGGCCAGCAGCAGCCGGCAGGTGCGCGCGGTCGGCGGGAGCAGCGCGCGGACCTGCTCCGGCCGGTCGACGTTGTCCAGCACCAGCAGGATCTTGCGCCCGTCGACCTTGCGGCGGATCGCGGCGGCCGCGGCCGCGAGGGCGTCCGGCCGACCGGACGCCGGCGGCGCGGTGCCCAGCACCCCCGCCAGCGCGGTGAGCACCTGTCGGGGCGACCGGGGTCGACCGCCCCGGCGCAGGTCGAAGTGGTACTGCCCGTCCGGGAAGTCCGCCCGGCACAGGTTCGCCGCCTGGATGGCGCAGGCGGACGTGCCCACCGCCCGCCGGCCCAGCACCGCCACGGCATGCTCGCGGGCGAGCAGGGCCAGCACCGCCTGGACATGCTCGTCGCGGCCGGTGAACCCCGCCGTGTACGGCAGGGTCGGCACGTCCTCGACCGGCGCGCTGACCACCTCGGTGGGCTCCGGGCCGGTTCCTTGCCGGGCCCGGCGCTGATGCGCGTACACCGCGAAACCGATGGCGCCGACGAACCCGACCACGATGCTCGCCGGACCGAGCAGTTCGGCGGCCGGGCCGAGCGCGCTGCTCACCAGCTCGGAGAGCAGGTTGATGCCCACGTTTCCGAGCACCCCGCCGAGCAGCGACACCACGGCGGCGAGCAGCGGCCACCGCGGCCCGCGGCCGGACGTGCCGGTGGGGCGGGTCACCGTACGCCCCCGGACACCAGGCCGGCGACGAGTTGCCGCCGGGCGAGCACCATGAGCGCCACCGGCAGCACCGAGGCGAGCACCGACCCGGCGGCGAGCACCCCGCTGTTGGACACGAAGCCACGGCTCTGCCCGGCCAGGAACAACCCGAGCGGAGTGGCCTCCGGGCCGCTGAACAGCAGGCCCACCGCCAGGTCGTTCCAGACCTGGACGAACTCCAGCACGGATACGGCGACCACGGCGGGCAGGTTGTGCCGGGCCAGCCGACGCAGGGTGCCCCACCAGCGTCGACCGCCCAGCCGGGCCCCCCGCACCTGCTCGGCCGGCAGGTCGGCGAAGGCGTTGCGCAGCACCAGCACCGCGAACGGCACCCCGAGCGCCACGTGCACCAGGGCCAACCCCCGCGCGGTGCCGGACGAGAGCACCAGGCCGAGCACCTCGTTGACCGGCCCGGCGATCACCTGCACCGGTACGACGGTGGCGGCCATCAGCAGCAGACCGGTCGCCTGCGCGGCCGGCCCGGTCAGCCACGCCAGCGGGTACGCGGCCAGCAGCGCCACGACGAGGACCGTGGCGGTGACGACGCTGGCCAGCAGCAGGGTGAAGCCCAGCGCCCGCCACAGCTCGCCGCCGCCGAGCAGGGCGGCGTAGGAGCCCGTGCCGGGCGGGGTCGACCACCAGCCCTGCGCGGCGGCGTCGACCTGCCCGTGCGCGGAGGTCGCCAGCAGCACCACGAGCGGAAAGAGCCAGGCCACCGCGGCGGCGGCGGCGAGCACCCGGAACAGCCGGCGCGGCGGCGTCACCGGAGTCGGGTCGGGCACCGGCTCGACGCGCGGCGGGGGCCACGCCTGACGGACGAAGAACGCCGCCACCAGCATGCCGGCGGCCACCGCCGCCAGCCAGATGACGCCGAGCGCGGCGCCCTGCCCGGTGGTGGTGCCGCCCGAGGTCTGCCAGACCCGCAGGGCGAGCACCGCCGCGTCGTCGCGGACCGACCCGGGCGTCATCACCAGGATCAGGTCGAAGGTACGGCTCGTGCCGAGCGCCACCAGGGCGAAGACCACCGCGACGGTACGCAGCAACAGCGGTCGCCACTGCGCGTCCCACAGGACGTGTCGCCGGCCGCCGCCGTAGGCGCGTACCGCGTCGGCCAGGCTCGGCGGTACGCGGTCCAGCGCGGCCCGGAAGACCAGCACCGCCAGCCCCACCCACGCCCAGACGAACGCCGACATCAACGCCACCGTCACCAGGCCCGGCCCGAGCAGTTGCGGGGCGTCCTCGGTGGAGCGACCGGTCACCCGCGCCGCGAGCAGGGTCACCAGGCCCCGGGTCGGGTCGGGGTCGTACATCAGCCGGAAGGTCACCCCGGTGACGACCAGCGGCAACGCCACCGGCACCAGCAGGATCAGGCGGACCAGGCCACCCTCCTGGGAGCGGCGCGACACGACGGCGAACAGGTAGCCCAGCGCCGTCACCACGGCCGGCACCAGCAGCGCCCACAACACCGTACGGCCGACCACCGCGCCGGTGTGCGGCGCGTCGAGGGCGGCCCGGAAGTGCTGCGCGCCGGCCCATTGGCCGTCGGTGGTGACGCTGGCGTGCAGCGTACGCAGCACCGGCCACAGCACCAGCGCGCCGAGCAGCAGCGCGGCCGGCAGCAGCAGCGCGGACGTCGCACCGGCCGCCGGGTAGGCCCGGCCCCGGCGGGGCGGGCCCACGTCGTCGAGCACCGCCAGCTCGCCGAGCACCCGGGTGTCGCTCACCGGTCACCGCCCGCCTCGCGGGCCGCCGTGGCGAACTGCCCGGTGGCGTCGTCGATCGCCCGGCGGGCCGGCACGCCGCCGGTGACGTCGGCGAAGAAGTCCTGCATGATGCGCCAGATGCCGACCCCGTCGGAGCCGGTGAACGCCCCGGGCAACTGGTCGGAGAGGTCGAAGTGCAGAGTGTCCGGCCCGCGCATCTCGCGGGCCAGTTGCCGGCGCACCGGGTCGGTGTACTCGCTCAGCGCGATGGTGGTGTTCGGTGACAGGTAGCCGCCGGCCCGCAGCCAGGGGCCGAACGAGTCGGCCAGGGTCAACCACTCGATGAGTTCCAGCCCGCCCCGGTCGTGGTCGAACGCCACCGCGACGTCGCCGCCGACGATCAACGCGCCGCTGCCCGCCCCGGTGCTCGGGAAACGGAAGGTGACCGGCTCCTCGGTGCCGCTGCGGAACCGGCCCACCACCTCGGCGGTGAAATCGGCCTCGAAGACCATCACCGCCCGGCGTGAGCGCACCACCTGGATCACCGACTCCTCGTACTGGGTGAGCAGGGCACGTCGGCCGCCGCCGGGGAACGCGCCGTCGATGCTCCACAGCTCGGCGAGCCGGTCGAGGGTGTCGCGCACCGCCCGGCCCTGCCAGTCGCCCTCGCCCGCGGCGAGCGCGTCGTAGGCGGTGGGCGCGAGGTCGGCCAGCACGTTCTCGAACCAGTCGGTGAGCACCCAGCCGTCCGCCGCGCCGATGGCCAGCGGCGCGGGGCCGCCGTGGCGGGCGAGCGCGCCGAGGCGGCGGGTCAGCGAGACCAGTTCGTCCCAGCTCTTCGGCGGCTCGGGCAGCATCGAGGGCAGATGCCAGACCAGCGACTTGTGCGCCGCCTTGACCCAGAGGCCGTAGCGCTGCCCCTTGGCCATCAGCAGGTCGCCGAGGCCGATCGGCACGGCGTACTCGGTCGACGGGCGCACCGGGCGCAGCCAGCCCCGCGCGGCGTACTCGGTGACCAGGCCGGGACGCGACAGGATCGCCACGTCCGGCGAGGTGCCGGCGAGGTGCCGGGCGCGCAGGAACGCGTCGATGTCGTTGCCGGCGCTGACCACCCGTACCGGTGCGGGGTACGCGGCCACGACGTCGCGGAAGCGGTCCAGCTCGCTGCCGCTCCAGACCACGGCCACCTGCACCGGACGGGCGCGGGGGGCGCACCCGGCCACGGTAGCCGCCGCGCCGGCCGCTGTGACGCGCAGCAGCGTACGGCGGGTGAGACCGCCGTACGCCGTCACCGTGGCACCTCGTCGGACTCGGTGACCAGGTCGTGCCGCGTCGGGATCTCGGCCAGGGTGGACGGGTCGGCGGTGCAGACGAGCGTGGCGATCCCGGGCGCGTTTCGTGGGGCGAGTCGGGGCA
Source organism: Micromonospora sp. WMMD729 (assembly GCF_049315225.1). NCBI lineage: Bacteria > Bacillati > Actinomycetota > Actinomycetes > Micromonosporales > Micromonosporaceae > Micromonospora > Micromonospora sp. WMMD729. Next base: position 2,679,715 of record NZ_CP186059.1, read on the forward strand.
GCAGATCGCCGAGACGGCTGCCGCCGGCCGGCTCGACGGGCAGGTCGACGACGAGCACCTCGGGCAGGCAGACGGCCGCCCGGGCCAGCGCCACCCGGAACCGCTGCGCGTCGGAGAGCACATGCGGTAGCAGGTCGAGCGTCGGCGCCAACTCCAGCCGCTCCACCACCCTTGTCGTCCAGTCCTCGGCCATCTCGTGTACCCGTTCGCGTTTGCGCTGGCCGTACTCGATGTTGCGGCGCACGGTGAGCTGCGGCAGCAGCGCGCCGCCCGCCGGTACGTAACCGATCTGCCGGCGCGGTGGCGGCAGGGCCGTGACGTCCCGCTCACCCACCATGATCCGGCCGGTGACCGGGGCGGCCAGGCCGGCCAGCACCCGGGCCACGGCCGTGCCGACGCGGGGCGGCGCGACCAGGGCGGCCGTCTCGCCGGCCGGGACGTCGAGGGTGACCGGCCCGGTGCCGGGGACGGCGACCAGCGCGCGTAGTCGTAACGTTGCCCTCACCTCCGGTGACCACGGATGCCCGTCCCAGGGTGGCACACGTGGCCGACAGTCGACGTCCCGCCGATCTTCCACTGTGGAAGCGGTGCCGCCTGGACCGTGTCTTCAAAGGTTCACAACCACTGGAGTGGCACGGCAATAGTGACGGTGGCCTGGAACGAGGCCGCGATCAGCGCGGTCGGGCCGCGGCGCTGAGCGGCGGCGGTAATGCTGATGAGGGTGATGCCTGTGAGTCATCTAGACGAGTAAGTCCTAACGACCCCGGGGTGTGGGTATAGACGAAGGGTGTTGAAGATCCGTTTGTGACGACAGACCTCAACACCCTTCTGACCGCACTGTACGTGAAGATCGACGACTGGCTCGGGCGTCCTCGCCGGACGGGTAGGCCACCGAAGCTCTCCGACGCGGAGTTGCTGACCCTGGCCGTCGCGCAGGCGCTGCTCGGGGTGCGTTCCGAGGCCCGTTGGCTTCGGTTCGTCCCCGGGCATCTGCCCGGGGCGTTCCCGTACCTGCCTGGACAGTCCGGTTACAACAAGCGGTTGAGGGCGGCGTTGCCGCTGCTCAAGCGTGCCATTCGGGCGGTCGCCGAGGACACCGACCTGTGGTCCGACACGACCTGGGTCATCGACTCCACACCGGTGGAATGCGGCCGGTCCAGGCCGACGGTGAAACGCTCCGATCTGGCGGGGTGGGCCGGGTACGGCTACTGCGCCTCGCACTCGAGGTTCTTCTGGGGCCTGCGGCTGCATCTCATCTGCACCCCGTCAGGTCTGCCCATCGCGTGGGCGCTCGGCACCCCGAAGGTCGACGAGCGGGAGGTGCTGACCGCGGTCCTCGATCATGATCCGGACCTCGTCACCGACCGTCCGGGCCTGCTGATCGTGGCGGACAAGGGGTACGTCTCCGCCGAGTTGGACCGGTGGCTGGCAGAGCGTGGGGTGCGATTGCTCAGACCGTCGTACCGCAACCGCACCCCACGCCCGGACGAACACCTACTCAAGCCCATTCGTCAGCTCATCGAGTCGGTCAACGACACGTTGAAGGGCCAACTCGACCTTGAGTTACACGGCGGCCGGAGTATCGAAGGGGTAGCCGCCCGAGTCGCCCAGCGGCTCCTCGCGATGACCGCCGCGATCTGGCACAACCGGACCACCGGGCAGCCCGTGACCAGATCCCTGATCGCCTACGACCACTGACCCAAACTTCGGACTTACTCGTCTAGATGACTCACAGGCATCACACTCATCAGGGTGTTGTCGCCGCCGGTCGCATGGCGTGGCGGTCGCGAAGACGCACGGTGTGCCTGAAGCGGGTGCAGTCGTTGACGTTGCGGCCGGCCGCCGGGTGGGTGGTGCTGCACCGGGGCGCGGACACCGGCGCCTGCCTGCTGGCGTACACCTGGATGTGGGACAACGCGGTGCAGGTGCACATCGCGGTGGCCGGTCAACCGGCGCTGGACTGTCCGGACGACGACCCGACCCACTTCGTCGAGCTGGGCCGGCGCGAGGTCGGCTGCGTCTGGGAGCTGGCGGTGCTGGAGCACGAGCGGGCCGCCTGGGTGCGGCACCTGCTAACGCCTGACGACCCCGATCTGGCCGGTTATCTGCGGGACGCACGAGCGGAAGGACCGGTGGGCCCATGGGTTTCTCCGGGGCCACGATCAGGATCTTCGACCCGGTGGGCGAGCAGTGGTCGATCTACTGGATGAACAGCGGTCGCGGCGAGTTGGAGCAGCCGCCGATGGTCGGTCGCTTCGTCGACGGGGTGGGCCGCTTCTACGCCGACGACCAGCACGAGGGGCGTCCGGTCCGGTGCCGGTTCATCTGGTCGGGGATCACCGCGACGACGGCCCGCTGGGAGCAGGCGTACTCAGTCGACGGCGAACGCACCTGGGAGACGAACTGGATCATGACGTTCACGCGAGCGTCCACCGACTAGCCTGCGGGCCATGCGGAGATGGCGGCGGATGGATCCGTGGGGTGCGACGCAGGCGTTCGCCGGACTCATGGCGCTGGCCGGGTCGGCGATGGCTGTCGCCGTGGTGATCAGTGCCGGACGCGCGCTGGCGCAGGGTCGCATGGCCGCGCCGGCCGCCCTCGGCCTGGCCGTCGCGCTGCTGTTCCTCGGCTTGTGGCTGACCTTCGTCCTGCGGATGTACCTGGCTGGGATCTACGTCAACGACGAGGGCCTACGGCTGCGGCACGTGTTCCGCACGCACACGTTCCAGTGGTCGGAGGTCACCGGGTTCGAGGCGCGTCCCGCGCTGTTCCTCGACGAGCCCACCGTGCGCGACGCCTGTTGGGTGCGCACGACAAGCGGGGCGTTCGAGTCGGCGGTGCAGCGGCGTTCCCGGGAGATGGGCTGGCGCAAGAACAACGGGCCGGTCCTCTCCTCGGACGACTTCGACGGGATGCTGGCCCTGCTCGACGCCGAGTGGGCCGCCCACCGCTACGGCCCGCAGGTGGTCCAGTACTAGTTAACGGCCGTTCGGTCGCGGTGTTAGGGTCCGACCACCGCCCCGGATGGAGGAAGCGATGCCTTCCGACCACGTCGACGTGCTCATCGTCGGTGCCGGCCTGTCCGGCATCGGTGCGGCCTGCCACCTGCGCCGTGACTGCCCCGACAAGACGTACGCGGTGCTGGAGGCGCGGGACGCCGTCGGCGGCACCTGGGACCTGTTCCGCTACCCGGGCGTCCGGTCCGACTCGGACATGTTCACCCTCGGCTACTCGTTCCGGCCGTGGACCGACGCGCGGTCCATCGCCGACGGCGCGAGCATCCTCGAGTACGTGCGCGAGACCGCCCGGGAGTACGACGTGCAGCGGCACATCCGCTTCTCGCACCGGGTGACGCGCGCCGAGTGGGACAGCGCCACCGCCCGTTGGACGGTGCACGCCGAGCGCTCCGACACCGCCGAGACGGTGGTGCTGACCTGTTCGTTCCTGTTCGCCTGCACCGGCTACTACCGGTACGACGAGGGCTACACGCCCGTCCTGCCGGGCGTCGACGCGTACGCCGGGCGGTTGGTGCACCCGCAGCACTGGCCGGACGACCTCGACCACGCCGGCAGGCGGGTGGTGGTGATCGGCAGCGGGGCGACCGCCGTGACGCTGGTGCCGGCCCTGGCGGAGCGGGCCGCGCACGTGACGATGCTGCAACGCTCACCGACGTACGTCATCGCCCTGGCCTCGCGCGACCGGCTGGCCGACGCGCTACGGCGGCGGCTGCCGGCGGGCGTCGCGTATCCGGTGGTGCGGTGGAAGAACGTGCTCATGTCCACGGCCACCTTCCAGCTCAGCCGGCGCGCGCCGGGGCTGGTGCGACGGCTGCTGCGCCGGGCCGCGACGCGCCTGCTGCCGGTCGGGTACGACGTCGACCGGCACTTCTCGCCGCGCTACGACCCGTGGGACCAGCGGCTGTGCGTGGTGCCCGACGGGGACCTGTTCACCGCGGTGTCGCAGGGGCGGGCGTCGGTGGTGACCGACACCATCGACAGGTTCACCGCCGACGGCATCCGGTTGGCCTCCGGCGACGAGGTACGCGCCGACATCGTGGTCACCGCGACCGGGCTCAACCTGCTCGCCCTCGGCGGCCTGACGCTGCGCGTCGACGGGGTCGACGTCGACCTGTCGGACACCGTCGCCTACAAGGGCATGATGCTCTCCGGGGTGCCGAACTTCGCGCTGACGATCGGTTACACCAACGCGTCGTGGACGCTCAAGGCCGACCTGGTCGCCGGCTACGTCTGCCGGCTGCTGCGCCACCTGGACCGTACCGGCCAGCAGGTCGTGACCCCGCTGCCGCCGCCCGGTGCCGAGCGGGCCCCGCTGATCGACCTGCGGTCCTCGTACGTGCTGCGGGGCGTCGACGCCCTGCCCCGGCAGGGTGCGCGGACGCCGTGGCGGCTGCACCAGAACTACGTCCGTGACGTGCTGCTGATGCGGCACGGCCGGCTCGCCGACGAGGGTGTGCGGTTCTCCCGCCGCGCCCGCGAGGGAAGGAGCACCGATCGTGCGGAGGTTTGAGTTCGCCGGCGGGACGGCCGTGGTGACCGGCGCGGCCAGCGGCATCGGTGCGGCGCTGGCGCACGGCCTGGCCGACCGGGGCGCTGACCTGGTGCTGCTGGACCGGGACGCCGAGCGGCTGGACACGGTCGTCGCCGCGATCGGGGCCGCGCACCCGGACCGACGGGTGCACACGTACCGGGTGGACCTCGCCGACGCGGCGGCCACCGCCCGGGTGGCGGCCGAGATCGGCAAGCGTCATCCGCGGGTACGGCTGCTGGTGAACAACGCCGGCGTCGGCCTCGGCGGCCGGTTCGACCAGGTGACGTTCGACGAGTTCAGCTGGGTCATCGAGATCAACTTCCGGGCGGTGGCGCAGCTGACGCACGCGCTGCTGCCGGCGCTCAAGGCCGAGCCGGGCGCGCACCTGGTCAACGTCTCCAGCCTGTTCGGGCTGATCGCGCCGGCCGGGCAGGTCGCGTACGCGGCGAGCAAGTTCGCCGTCCGGGGTCTCACCGAGGCGCTGCGGCACGAGCTGGTCGACGACGGCATCGGCGTGACGTCGGTGCACCCGGGCGGGATCCGGACCCGGATCACCGAGAACGCCCGCGTCGGCAGCGGCGTGTCGATCGAGGAGTACACCGCCGGCCGGGCGCAGTTCGAGAAGCTGCTCACCATCGCCCCGGAGCGGGCGGCCGAGGTGATCCTGCGGGCTGTCGAGCGGCGTCGGGGCCGGGTCCTCATCGGCTGGTCGGCGAAGGTGCCCGACCTGCTGGCCCGGATCATGCCGGCGTCGTACCACCGGGTGCTGGTGGTCGGCCTGAACCGGGGCGTGGCGCGGCCCGCGCCGGCCCCGCCGCCGGTCGCCGACCCCACCTGATCACGGCGGGCTGCCGCCGCGCTTCTCCTCCTGGGCCAGCACCGCCTCGCGGTGCGCGGGCTCGTCGCGGCGGGCCAGCTCGGCGGCGAGTCGCGGGTCGGCCACCAGCCGCTCCCGGTTGCGGTGCAGGAAGCTCTCGAAACCTCCGGTGTACGGGCAGGCCAGCTCGCCGAGCGCCCGCTCCGGCGCGTACCGGCAGCCGGCGCAGTAGTCGCTGATCTCGTCGATGTCGGTGCCGTCCACCGCGTACGGGCGGGTGTCCACCCGGGCCAGGTCCGCGTACTGGCTCATGCCGAGCACGGTCGCGTTCATCACCCAGTCGGTGCCGTCGACGAAGCAGCGCTGGAACCAGTCCGCCACCTCGGCGGGACGCCAGCCGCGCTGCAACGCGTAGTTGCCCAGCACGAGCAGCCGGGGGCTGTGGTGCGTCCACGCCCGGTCGCGGACGGCGGCCAGCACGTCGGCCAGGCAGCGCGCCTCCACCGCGTCGGCGTCCAGGTCGGCGAACCACTGCGGTATCGGCTCGGTCGCGGCCAGCCAGTTCGCGCCCCGGAACTGCGGCTCGTGGTACCAGTACAACTGCCAGAGGAACTCCCGCCAGCCGAGCAGCCCGCGGATGAACGGCTCCACCGCCGTGCGCGGCGCGAGGCCGGACCGCCACGCCTGCTCGGCGGCGCGCACGGCTGGTTCGGGGTGCAGCAGCCCCAGGTTGAACGACGACGAGAGCGTCGAGTGCGCGAACAGCGGGTCGTCGGCGCTCATCACGTCGGCGTAGCGGCCGAACCCGGGCAGCCGGTACGCGAGGAAGTGCGCCAGCCGGGCCTGCGCCTCGTCGTGTGTGGCCGGGTACCGCCGAGGGCCGTCCCGACCGACGAAGCGCACCCCGTCGGCCGCCCACCCGTCGAGGTCGCGGCGGACCTGCGCGTCGATGTCGTCCTCGACGATGGGCGGAGGCGGCGGTGGGCTGGCGGGTACGGCGGTGGCCTCACCACGCGGGCGGCGCGGCGTCGGGGCGGTGGCGGGGAGCCGGGCCGGCCCGGTCAGCACGTCATGCCGGCGGCGGGCCTGCCGGTAGTAGTCGGCCATCCGGAGCGGGCCGCGGCGGGTGCGGTCCGCCCAGGCCACGAAGTCGGACTGGCTGGTGATGAAGCCACGCGGCGGCAGCACGGTGAGGCCGGGCACCGAGCGGACGAACCCGAGGGCGGCCCGGGAGTGCGGATGGCACACCTCCACCGGCTCGGCGACCTGGGCCAGGGCCTCGCGGAACGTGTCGGTGCGCAGCAGCAGCGCCCGGTCGCCCAGCTCGGCGGCGCGGTGGCGCAGGGCGGAGAGGATCAGGTGCGCCTTCTGCCGGTGCATCGGGCGACGGCGGAACAGTTCCCGGATCTCCACCAGGAGGACCGGTTGATCGGGGTCGTCGAGGAAATGTGGCCCGAGTTGGTCGGCCAGCAACCACCGGCGGCGTAACATCCCGCAATTCTGCCCATTTCCCGGCCGTCCCGCGCGCCGGCAGGCCGGATGATCGATGTCTGATCCAGATCGATGTCAGGTCGCGGGGTCCGTGGCGGCCCCGGCGTCCCGTCTCCGCAGCACCACCGTCACCGCCACGAGGGCGACCAGCAGCAGCGCGAGCACCGTCACCGGCGCCGGACCGAGCGGCACGAGCAGCGCCACCCCGGCGACGACGGGGTAGGCGACCACCACCGCGCCGTGCTGCTGGCGGCGGACGTGCAGCACCCAGACGGTCAGCAGGAAGACGGCGATCGGCACGGCCACCGCGTACGCGGCCGTCGTCGCCGAGACGTGCGCGAGGTGCCGCTGGTGGTCCGCCACCACGGGCAGGCCGGCCCCGACCGCGGCGATCGCCGCGAAGATGAAGTAGTGGCCGTAGCCCCAGATGAGGGAGTACGGCAACCGGTCCGGCGCCTCGACCGGGCGGTCGAAGTAGAGCCACCAGAGCGCGTACACGATGACCGCGCCGGCCGCCGCGAGCGCCCAGAGACCGTGCTCGCCCGCGTCCAGCCCGGTCTGGATCGCCACCGAGATCGCCAGCACCGCCTCGCCGAGCACGATCAGCGTGAACAGCCCGTACCGCTCGCCGATGTGCCCGGGATGCCACGGGGTCATGCCGGGCCGCTCGGCCACCGCCGGCACCAGCAGGTCGGCGAGCGCCAGCAGCACGAACGCCGCCATGCCCCAGCCGTCCGGCAGCACCAGCCGCAGCAGCCAGCCGAGCTGCACTATCGTCACGCCGACGGCGTACCGGCGGGCCGCGGCCCGGTGCGCCGGGTCACCGGCCGCGGCTCGGCTCCACTGCACGACGGCGGCCAGCCGCATGACCACGTACCCGTACGTGATGACGGTGAAGTCGCCCTCGGCGAAGGCGCGCGGCACCCCGGCCGCCAGGATCAACGCCCCGGTGATCTGCACCAGCGTGGTGATCCGGTAGACGTCGTCGTCGGTGTCGTACGCCGAGGCGAACCAGGTGAAGTTCATCCACGACCACCAGATCGCGAAGAACACCATCAGGTAGCTGCGCAGCGCGTGGCCGAGGTGCCCCTCGCCGACGTCGTGGTGCAGCGCGGACGCGGCCTGCGCCACGGCCACCACGAAACACAGGTCGAAGAAGAGCTCCAGCGGGGTGGCCGCGCGGTGCGGCTCGTCGCGGCGGCGGGGCCGCATGGGCCGGTAGAACGGCCGCACCGAACGACTGTGGGTCACCGCAGCTCCTCAGGCCGACCGTCGGGGTCGGGCCCACGATAACGGTCGCCGACGGCGCGGTACGGCCAGGTCAACCGTGCCGGCGGCGACCGTGGGTCAGCCCCTCCAGCACCAGCGTCAGGCCGGCGCCGACCAGCCAGACGTCCTTGGCCAGCCCGGCGCCCTGCTGGGTCGGCCGGATGCTGCCCGGCCGGCGCATTCCCGGCGTCTTCAGGTAGAGCTGCACCAGCCCCGCGCCGAACGCGGTCACGCCGAGCCCCACCAGCGGCGCCGGCACGAACGGCGCGAGCAGCGCCGCCCCCAGGGCGATCTCCGAGTACGACAGCAGCTTGGCGAACCGCGGTGGGTCCAGCTGGCCGAGCTGCGGCAGCGCCGCCACCGCCATCCCGTGCATGGCCTGGGCGGCCTCGCCCTCCAGGTTGCGCTTGCCGAGGCCCGAGTCGAGGAAGTACGCGCCGATGCTGGCCCGCAACGGCAGGTGCGCGAGTTTCATGATCACTCCCGGTGGCCGTGGTCCGAATCGTGGCCCGCGTACCCCGCGTGACCCGCGATAACCCGCCACCCGGCCGACTGGGCCGGCCGTGGTGATCGCGGTAGGTTCGCCCGGGGGCCCACCGCCGAGCCCGCTTCACCGCCCGGTCCCGGGTCCCGCCACCGACCACCACCAGGAGGCGCAGTGAGCCAGGAAGTCCGGGGAGTCATCTCCCGCAGCAAGGGCGCACCGGTCGAGGTCACCACCATCGTGGTGCCCGACCCCGGTCCCGGTGAGGCGATCGTCCGGATCCAGTCCTGCGGCGTCTGCCACACCGACCTGCACTACCGCGAGGGCGGCATCAACGACGACTACCCGTTCCTGCTCGGCCACGAGGCGGCGGGGATCGTCGAGCAGGTGGGGGAGGGCGTCACCGACGTGGCCCCGGGCGACTTCGTGGTGCTCAACTGGCGGGCGGTCTGCGGCGACTGCCGGGCCTGCCGTCGCGGACGGCCCTGGTACTGCTTCAACACCCACAACGCGAAGCAGCGGATGACCCTCACCGACGGCACGGAACTCACCCCGGCGCTCGGCATCGGCGCGTTCGCCGAGAAGACGCTGGTGCACGCCGGGCAGTGCACGAAGGTGGACCCGGCGGCGCGGCCGGCCGCGGTGGGCCTGCTCGGCTGCGGTGTGATGGCCGGCCTGGGCGCGGCGATGAACACCGGCAACGTGACCCGCGGCGACTCGGTCGCGGTGATCGGCTGCGGTGGCGTCGGCGACGCGGCGGTGGCCGGCGCGGCCCTCGCCGGCGCGACGACGATCGTCGCCGTGGACACCGACAGCCGCAAGCTGGACTGGGCCAGGAAGTTCGGCGCGACGCACACCGTGAACGCCTCCGACACCGACCCGGTCGAGGCCATCCGCGCGGCCACCGGCGGTTTCGGCGCGGACGTGGTGATCGACGCGGTGGGCCGGCCGGAGACCTGGCAGCAGGCGTTCTACGCCCGCGACCTGGCCGGTACGGTCGTGCTGGTCGGTGTGCCGACCCCGCAGATGCGGATCGAACTGCCCCTGCTGGACGTCTTCGGTCGCGGCGGCGCGCTCAAGTCCAGTTGGTACGGCGACTGCCTGCCCAGCCGGGACTTCCCGATGCTCACCGAGCTGTACCTGCAGGGCCGTCTCGACCTGGACGCCTTCGTCACCGAGGAGATCGCCCTCGACCAGGTCGAGAACGCGTTCGCGCGGATGCACGACGGCGACGTGCTGCGTTCGGTGGTGGTGTTCTGATGACCGTCCGGGTCGACCACGCCGTCACCGCCGGCACGTTCTCGCTCGACGGGCAGACCTTCGACGTGGACAACAACGTGTGGGTGGTCGGCGACGACGACGAGTGCGTCATCCTCGACGCCCCGCACGACGTGGCCGCGATCCTCGCGCTGGTGGGCGGCCGCCGCGTGCGGGCCATCCTCGCCACCCACGCCCACGACGACCACGTACGGGTGGCGCCCGAGCTGGCCGAGGCGACCGGCGCGCCGATCCTGCTGCACGGCGACGACCGGGTGCTCTGGGACCTGGTCCACCCCCAGCTGCCGCCGCACGGCGAGCTGCGCGACGGGCAGGACGTCGAGGTGGCCGGCACCGCCCTGCGGGTGCTGCACACCCCCGGGCACAGTCCCGGCGCGTGCAGCTTCCACGCCCCGGACCTGGGTGTGGTGTTCACCGGCGACACCCTGTTCCAGGGCGGGCCGGGCGCGACCGGGCGGTCGTACAGCGACTTCGACACCATCGTCGCGTCGATCCGTACCCGGCTGTTGACCCTGCCACCGGACACGGTCGTGCACACCGGGCACGGCGACGACACCACCATCGGCGCGGAGGCGCCCCACCTGTCGGAGTGGCTGGCCCGGGGACACTGACCCCGTCCGGGCTCAGCGTTCGTCGACCGGGCCCAGCACCGGTTTGACGTCCAGCACCGGGGTGCCGTCGAGGGCTTCCAGGTCGGCGACCTCGACGCGCAGCCCGTCGACCGTCAGCACCCGTACCCGGTGCAGTCCGATCGGGTTGGGCCGGTTCGGGGAGCGGGTGCTGAACACCCCCGTCAGTGGGCGGCTCTCGTCCCGACGGGGATGCACCGTCAGGACGTCCCGGCGGGCCCGGTCCAACCAGGTCAGCACCAGCAGTTCCGCGCCGACGTGCAGGTCACGCAGCGCGGGCTCGAGCTGTGGCTCGAACACCAGCCAGGCCGGTGGCGCGCCCTCATCGCCCTGTCGCGGGGCGCTGGCCGCGTCGGTCAGCGGCGAGGCGACCCGGCCGACCGGGCGCAGCAGGAATGTGTCGGCCATGCTCGCTCCTCTCGGGACAGTGTCGGCGCCAGCCTAGAGCGCGGGTCGACGTTCTCGGCCCGGATCGAGGACGCCGACCCGCGTCGGCGGGCGCTACGATCCGGCGCATGGTCGCCGAGCACCCCGTACCCGTCGTCCGTCAGCTCCGCCTCGTCGTGGAGGCAGCCGACCACGAGGCCGCCGTGGCGTTCTTCCGGGACGCCCTCGGCCTGCCCGTGGAGGCCGAATTCGTCAGCGACGGGGACGCGCGGGTGGTCATCCTGGACGCCGGCCGGGCCACCCTGGAGATCGCCAACCCAGCGCAGAAGCGGCTCATCGACGAGGTCGAGGTGGGTCGTCAGGTCGCTCCGCGCATCCGGGTGGCCTTCGAGGTGGACGACGCCGCCGCGACCACGACCCGGCTGGTCGCCGCCGGTGCGAGCGAGGTCGCACCGCCGACGCTGACGCCGTGGCAGTCGCTCAACGCGCGCCTCGACGCTCCCGCCGACCTGCACATCACCGTCTTCGAGGAACTGGAGACGAAGCCGGACACGCCGTGACGACGACCTCCACGAGCGGTGGGTCGCCGGCCGGCACTCTCACGCCGGCACAGGCCGCTGCCGTCGGGTACGTGCGGTCGTCGGCGGTGACCGCGCGTCCCGCCGCGCTCGCCGCGATCGCCGGGCACCTCGCCGCCGCAGGTGTCGACGACTCCGCGCACCGGCTGCTCGCCGCCGTCCGGCGCGCGCGGATCACCGTCAACTTCCACCCGGATCGACTGTGCGCCGACGGGCGCCCCGTCGCATCCGCCCTGTACGAGGACGGGGTGTACCGCAGCCAGTTCGTGACCGGGATCTCGGCGGGCGGGCTCACCGCGTACCCCGGCGGCGACCGCGACCGTTGGGAACGGCGGATGTTCGGCGGCGCGTACCAGCAGACCGGGGTGCTGCCGGCGGACCGCCCGGTCTACGGCGGCTTGAACCTGCTCGACCACGCCGACGGCGCGTGCCCGCGCTTCGGTTCCTGCCACCTGCGGCTGCGCCGGGCGGTGCTGGCGCGGTCGACCTTCTGCGTCGGCGACAGTTATCTCGGCCCCGACGTGCTGGGGACGATCGACGCCTTCGAGGTGGTCCTCGCCGGGCTCCTGGCCGATGTTGCCCGCACCGGCGTGTGCCTGGGCCGCGCCGAGACGGACGTCGCCTCCCTGACGCGGACGCTCCTGGACGCGTCGCCGCCGCCCGGGACGGTCGGTCGTGCGCTCGACGACTACGTGGAGACCCAGGTCCACGGCACCCTCGACCTGGCGTCCGACGTCCAGGAGTTGGTGGTGGACCCGTCCTTCGCCGGCACGGCGACCGGCGCGACGCTGGAATCCGTCGCGCGGCGGTACGGTTTCCCGCTGCGCTGGCACCCCGGCTTCGTGCTGCCCGTCGACGAGGTCGACGCCGAGTTCCGGGGTCCCGCGATTCCGGTGCTCGCGGCACGTCTGTACCGGGAGTTCGGCCAACCGGACGTTCCGGTGGATGCGGCGTTGATCGGTCGGGGCGCCGTGTCGGTGGTGGCCGAGCCACAGCGGTGGGCGGATCGGGGGCCGATCGCGGACACCCTCCAGCACCTCAAGCAGCTCTGGCACGTCCTCGTGCGGTTCGGCACGCCGCATCCGGGCTGACCCGCCCGCGTCGATCGTCCGGTTTCGCCCACCCGTGGCGCGGCCCCACGCCGGCTGTCCGAATTCCCGGGAGTGACCGGAACCCCAGCTCGGCGCGACCCCGGCATATCCGGAATGACCGACTCGTCAACCCGGTTGTGTCCCCCGTACCGCCGGAGCCCAAACCCCTTTTCCGCGGTCACTCCCGAGGGGCGTTCACCCCGGAACGCTCCGCACGATCGAAAGGAACCATCGTGAAGTCCGACTTCACTCGATGGCTCCCCGCCATCGCGAAGGACTCGTACCGCAAGACCGCGCTGAGCGTGGTGGGTGTGGCCGCCCTCGGCGGTCTGGCGCTCGCGCCGACCGCGACCGCCGCCCCGGTCACCTCCGGGCCGCACCAGGGCGCCGTCGCCGCCATCGACCTCGCCACCGGCAAGGCCGCCACCGCCGCCCAGCACCAGGAGCAGCCCGTCGAATCCGGGCTGACCACCGGCTCCGCCACCGGCAAGCCGCCGGCCGGCAAGCCGAGCCGCGACGAGCTGATCCCGCACGGCATCGAGGGCGCGCAGTCGCGCATCCCGCTCGACAAGGCGCAGCTCGACAACGCGCGGGCGATCGTCGACGCGGCCAAGAAGACCGGCGTCGGCGACCGTGGCGCGGTGATCGGTGTCGCCACCTCGTTGCAGGAGTCGAAGCTCTACAACCTCGGCCACCTCGGCGCGTACAACGACCACGACTCGCAGGGCCTGTTCCAGCAGCGTCCGTCGTCCGGTTGGGGTTCGCCCGAGCAGATCACCGACCCGGAGTACGCCGCCACGGCGTTCTTCGACGCGCTCAAGAACGTCGGCGGCTGGCAGGACCTGCCGCTGACCACCGCCGCGCAGACCGTGCAGGTCTCCGCCTTCCCGTACGCGTACGCGCAGTGGGAGGAGCAGGCGGCGGACATCGTCCAGCAGCTCTGGTAAACCACCTCGACGCCGGCCGGCTCCCACCACGGGAGCCGGCCGTCGTCGTCTTCTCAGCAGGGGGCGTAGAGGCGGCGGGTGCCGACCCCGGCGGCGTACGCCTCCCGGTCGCTGAACCGGCAGCCGTAGTCGGGCCGAGCCACCACAGCAGGATCGGTCACGGTGTCGCCGGCCGGGCGCTTGTCGGTGCGTACCCAGGACACCAGGTCGTCCCAGGCGGCGCCGGCCTCGGCCGGGCTGAACTCGCAGTGCTGCGTGGTCCGGATGGCCCGCTGCACCACCAGCCGGCTGCGACCGTGCCGTGCCACGTCGCCGGCGTACGCCTGCTCCATGCCGAACGGTACGAACAGGTCACCGAGGCCGTGCAGGCTGACCACCGGCGCGCTGGGACGGCCGGCGATGCGCGGCACCTCGGTCAGCGTCGGCAGGAGCCGCTGCACGACGTTCTCCGGCGCGACCCGCTGCACGGTGGAGTTCAGGTCCACGGGACTGTTCGGGCGGTAGCGGGTGAGCAGGTTGGTGGAGAGCTGCCCGGGCCGCTGGGCGGGGGAGTCCCCGCCGTCGGTGACGGTGATCGAGAAGAGGAAGTCCTTCCACACCGCGAACGCCGCCTCCGCGCCGGGACGCGGCCCGCCCGAGCGGTTCACCGTCACCGCCCGCAACTGTTTGCCGCGCTCGTTCGTCGTGTCGGGGCCGGTGGGCGTGAGCCCGGCCAGGCCCAGCGCCGCCTGGATGCGCGGCACCGCGTTGCTCAGGTAGTCGGCCGGCGTGGGGTAGGCACGCACCCCGCCGAGCGCCTGGGCGACCAGGTTGTAGTCCAGGTAGAAGTCGAGCAGCGTCTGGTCACCGAGCACCCCGCACATGGGCAGCGCGCCGTCGTAGTAGCCGGGATACTGCTCCAGCGAGCGGCCGATGACGTACCCGCCCATCGACACCCCGGCGAGGTACGTGCGGTGCGGCCGGCGCACCGTCCGGGCGAAGTGGTCCGCGAGGTCCTTCGTGCCCAGCACCCCGGAGCGGATGTCGAACCCGTTCCGGTCGTACGACGACGACGCCCAGGCGTACCCCTGGGTCAGCATCCGCTGGCGCAGATCGAAGGCCGGCGGTTCCGGCGAGAGCACCGTGCCCTGACCCCGGTAGCCGTGCGCCCACACCACCAGGTCGCCGTTCCACCGGGCGGGAACCTCGATGATGTACGCGGCGTGTCGGTGCACGCCCTGTCGTACCGTCGTCGGTCTGCCCGCCACCGTCAGCGGTGTGAGGGGCGGGTTCTGGAAGGTGTAACCGGGCAGCGGCTGGTCGCCGCCGGTGACGGGCGCGGTGCCCGCCGCTGCGGCGAGGCTGGGTGCGGGGCCGATCAGCCCGACGGCCAGGGTCAGTGTCGCGGTGGCGGCGACCAGGCGGCGCAGGGTGCGAACGGGTACGGACAGCATCGATGCTCCCCATCGGACGGATGTCGCCTGCGGGGCGACCAGGCGGGACGGTTGCCTACCGGCCGGTAGCGCCCTGAACCTAGGACCGCCGTCGACCGGAGTCAATGGCTACGCTGACCGACCGGTCAGGCCGCGGCTGTGGGGCCGGTCAGGCCGGGGCTGTCGGGCTGGTGCGAGTCGGCTCTCGACGCGGGTGCCGGTGTTCGGTCGGTGCGGCCCGTTGCGGTTGACTGTCGTCGTGGACGACTCGATCTGGGCGGCGGCCCGGGCTGCGCGGAGCTGGCTGGACGCCGCGAACGGCACCGGGGAGACCGAACTGACCTGCCGCATCCTCAAGCTGACCGAGGAGGCGGGCGAGGCGTCGGCCGCCTGGATCGGTCTGCTCGGGCAGAATCCGCGCAAGGGTGTCACCCACACGCGCGAGGACGTGGCGGCCGAGCTGGCCGACGTGGTGTTCACCGCGCTGGTGGCGATCGAGAGCCTGGGACTCGACGCGCGGACCGTCCTGGAGTCCTGCGCGAACAAGGTCCGGTCCCGCCTGAACGCGTGAGGGTCGGCCGCCGGCCAGCCGTGATGTCGTGATCGACACGAGTTCGCCGATGTGGGTGCATCGACCGGTCCCGGACACCCCGACTTCGGCGAAGTCGAGTCGATCACCCGGCCGGAGCGGGTGGTATGTCCGGTGATGGGCTTTCTGCGGTGACCGGACGCACGCGTGGGCCGGAATCGTGGCGGGCCGGGGGTCGTTACACATCCCGACGATCGCAGGACCACGGGCCAGTCGCCCGCCTGCGGGAATGGCCCCGGCCGTCGGGTCGTTACACCCGGACCGGCCGCCGCGAGCAACCCGCCGCAGGCCGCCGAGCCCCCCCGGGAATGACCCCGGCCGTCGGGTCGTTGAACCCGGTCCGCGGCGCCCGAGCCCCCGGCTCGCCGGCCGCCGCCCCCCTCAGACTTTGCAAGCGCCCGGACGAGGTGCTGAACACCCGCGCATCCCCCTGAAACGCGTGGGTGTTTCCTACCCCCGAAGGAGCAACCCCCTCATGAACACGATCTTCCGTAAGAGCATGCTGTCTGTTGCTGGTCTCGCGTTCGCCGGTGGCGTCTTCGCCGGCCCGATCGCCGCCCACGCCAACCCGGCCGTCGACGCCAAGCCCACCGCTGTTGCGGTGCAGACGACCGCTCCGAAGCCGCAGGGCGACCAGTCGCACATCACCCTCAACGGTGAGCAGACCGCCAACGCCAAGGCGATCATCGCCGCCACGAAGAAGGCCGGCCTGCCCGAGCGCGCCGCGGTCATCTCCATCGCCACCAGCCTGCAGGAGTCGAAGCTGGAGAACCTGGGCCACCTCGGCGATATGAACGACCACGACTCGCTGGGTCTGTTCCAGCAGCGCCCGTCCAGTGGTTGGGGTACGCCGGAGCAGATCACCGATCCGGAGTACTCGACGACGGCGTTCCTCAAGGGCCTGCGTCAGGTTGACGGTTGGCAGGACATGCCGCTGACCGTGGCCGCGCAGACCGTGCAGGTCTCGGCGTACCCGGACGCGTACGCCCAGTGGGAGCAGCAGGCCGCCGACCTGGTCGGCCAGTACTGGAACAGCTGACACGAACACCGATGGCCGGCACCCCACGACGGGTGCCGGCCATCGGCGTATCTCCAGATCAGGCAGCCCGCTCATCGGTGCGGTGCCGGGTGGCGACGTGGGATGGCGTCGAGCGGACCCGTCATCAGAGGCGTGATGCCTGTGAGTCATCAAGATGACGGAGAGGCATCACGCTCATTGGGGCGGTGCCGGCGGGCGGCCCCCGGTGAGGGGCGTGCTGTCTGCGAGTCATCACGAAGGCGGACGCTCTCCAGGTCCGACGAGGCGACGTAGCGCAGTGGCGTTGTCGGCGCGCAGTGATCCGATCGACGGCCGCGTCCGTACCCTCCTGCGGGGACCGACGGAGGGACAGGGTATGGCCGTGGTGGGTGACGGCAACGAGCCTCAAGGCGAGCATCGAAGCGAGCAGCAGACGGCGCGCCGCGCAGGTCGGCGACCCGCGCGGACGACGGCGGCGGCTCGGACGGCTGCGGCGCACCTGCCGGCCGACGACCCGCCGCCGAGCCAACCGGAGTCCGAGTCGGCGAGCCGGGACCGGACGACCACCACAGCGGAACCGCCGCCCGAGACAGAGCCACGACCATCGCAGGACACGGAGCCGGGGCCACCACAAGCGGGACGTTGGCCCGTGGGCGCCCGTCTGCTGCTGACGGCGGCTGCCGTCGTGCTGGTGCTCGGGGCCATGGCGGTCGCGGTGATCGTCAGCGATCCGTACCGTCTCGGTCAGACCCGGAGCGACACCGGTGCGGACCACACGAGGCGGGACGCCGCGGCGGCCTCCGACCAGACGATGACCGCCCCGCTGGCCGACCGGCAGCAGGCCACTTTCGTGCTCGTCGACGGGTTGACGTCGTTCGACCTGCGGGTGACGGACCTGGGCGACGATCTCTACCGGATCAGCAGTCCGTCCGGCACGGGTGTGGCGGTGCGGCCGGTGCTCGACGGCGCGACCGTCCGGCTCGGCGTGGTGGCCTCCGGCGCGTCCGAGGGACGGGCCGTACGGGTGCTGCTCAACGAACGGGTCGCCTGGCGGCTGCGCCTGGAGGGCGGGGTGAGCGACCAGGTGGTGGACCTGACGCGGGCGCGTCTGCTGGGGGTGGACCTCGTCGGCGGCTCCGCGCGCACCGATCTCATCCTGCCGCCGGTGGACCGGGGCGCGCTGACGGTGCGGTTCACCGGCGGGGCCAGCCGACTCGCCATCCGGGTGCCGGGCGCGCCGCCGGTGCGGGTGCGGGCGGGCGCCGGCGCCGGTTCGCTCGTGGTCCGTGACCAGCGGTGGAACGGAGTCGCCGCGGGGGAGGTGGTGAGTACGCCGGGATGGGACCGCTCGCCCAACCGGATCTTTCTCGACCTGGTGGCGGGCGTCGACGCGGTGACGGTGACCGAGACCCCGTGATCGGGCCGGTCCGCAGCGGTTGAGGTGGCGGTCACCCCGTACCGCAAGCGCCGCTGGCGGGGGAGCGCGCGAGCGTACAGTCGGGCGGTGGAGCGTACCGAATCGATGCTGGCGCAGACCCGACCGCCCGGCGTGGCCGACGTCGATCCCGGCAGCGTGCTGCTGCCGGGCCACGACGTGCCGCTGGGCCGGTACACGACAGTGCGGCGTCTGCTGCCGCAGCGGCCCCGACGGATGGTCGGCGCGTGGTGCTTCGTGGACCACTTCGGCCCGGACGACGTGGCGCAGCGACCCGGCATGGAGGTGCCGCCGCACCCGCACACCGGCCTGCAGACGGTGACCTGGCTGCTCGACGGCGAGATCATCCACCGGGACAGCCTCGGCAACGTCCAGGCGATCCGACCGGGCCAGTTGAACGTGATGACCTCCGGGCGCGGCATCGCCCACTCGGAGCGGTCGCCCGCCACGCACCCACCGGTGATGCACGGCGTGCAGCTCTGGGTGGCGTTGCCGGACCCGGCGCGGGCCGGCGCGGCCGACTTCGCCCACCACGCCGACCTGCCGCGCTGGCGCGACGGCGAGGTCGACGCGACCCTGCTGGTGGGTGAGTTCGCCGGGCAGCGCTCGCCGGCGGTGGTGCACACCCCGCTGGTGGGGGTGCAGCTCGAGCTGGGTGGGTCGGCGCCGACGACGCTGCCGTTGCGGCCCGACTTCGAGTACGCCGTGCTGGCGATGTCCGGCGCGGCCGAGGCCGCCGGGGTGGGGTTCGAGCCGGGGGCGCTGCTCTACCTGGGTACGGGCCGGCGGGAGCTGACCGTGCGCGGCGGCGCGGGGGCGCGGCTGTTGCTGTTGGGCGGTACGCCGTTCGAGGAGCCGCTGGTCATGTGGTGGAACTTCGTGGGCCGCTCGCACGAGGAGATCGCCGAGGCTCGGGAGGACTGGATGGCCGGGCGGCGGTTCGGGGTGGTGGCCGAGGACGCGGCGTCGCCGCTGCCGGCGCCGGCCCTGCCCACCACCCGGCTCAAGGCCCGGGACCGTAGCGGTGGCCTGCACGGCTGACCGCCCCCGTAGCGCGTGGCCGTCAAGGCGGGGCCGCCCACCCGGCCCGACGTGCCATGGCCCACAGTTCCGCAAAAACTGACCGTACGGAGGATGTTCTGTCGTATGGTTGTACCCGGCAGTGCTGACCGCTCGGTTCGGGCGGGCATCCACCGCCTGGTGGCCGCGACCGGTTCGGACGTGGTTCACCGCCTGGGCAGGTTTGCGTGGCGCCCCCGGTCGCGGTTCGTGGCCAAGGGGGCGCCCGCCTGTCCCGGCGAGCCCCGCCCGTGACGCAGCCGGGCGCGAGCGCTCAGCGTGCCAGCCCCGCCAACAGGTTCACCGTGACGGCGATGACGAACGCCCCGAACAGGTACGACACCAGCGAGTGCCGCAGTACCGTGCGGCGCATCTCGTTGCTGGTCAGGTTCGTGTCCGAGACCTGGAACGTCGTCCCCACGGTGAACGCCACGTACGCGAAGTCCGAGTAGCGGGGCGGTTCGCGCTGGTTGAAGTTCACCCCGCCGTCCGGGCCGGTGTAGTAGATCCGCGCGTAGCGGGCGGTGAAGACGGTGTGCACGACCAGCCAGGACAGCACCACGCTGAGCACGCCCAGCACGCCGTACAGGTCCTGGCGGAGGCCGGGTGGCGCCGTGTGCGCGCTGGCCAGGACCAGGCCGACGGCCAGCAGGCTGGCGAGGCAGGCGATCAGCAGCAGCACGTCCCGGATGGCCCGGTTGGGGTCCTCGTGCACGGCGAGTTGCGCGGTGCGGCGGGCGTCCATCGGCCAGATCTTGCGCCACACCAGCACCAGCCAGCTCAGCGCGGCGACGTCCCAGCCGGCGAGCGGGGCGAGCGCGGGTGACAGGGTGAGGGCGAAGACGCCGCCCACGATGACGCCGACCACCGCCACGATCACAAGCTGTGTCGCCGCGGGGGTGTGCCCGTCCGGCGGGCGGGACAGTGGACCTCTGCCGGTCATCCGCGACGCCGGTTCGCCACGGCGGACGTCCCCACCGCCGGGGTCAGATGCCGCGCAGGTGCTGCGACACCCGGTTGTGCTTCTTGTCCCGGGCCTGGGTCGCGCGTTGCGCCGTCGCGTGTTGCGCGGGGCCCACCTCGGGGGCGGCCTCGATGCCGGCCGAGCGCGCCACTTCGGTGCCGTTCGCGTAGTCGACCGGCGGCAGCGCGCGCAGCGCCTTGAGCACGTCCGGCGGGGCACCCTCGCGTTCGGCCTCGCGGATCACGTCGTCCTTCTCGGCCGGGTAGTCCAGGCTCGACAGGTACTGCAGGACGTCCGCGTAGCTCGCCATGGCTGAGGCTCCCTCGGGGCGTGGATGGGTCACGACCGGCGGCGGTTACCCGTCCGCCGCCCGGTCACGCCCGGGCCGGCGCAGGAAATCCGGCGTCGTTTCCCGCACGACGCCGCGGGTACCCGCAGGCGCCGCAGACAAAGCCCGAGGGAGTACGCGATGAACTACGACACCTTCGTCGACCAGGTTTCCCAGCGCACCCACACGTCGTCCGAGCAGGCGGTCGAGCTGACCCGGGCGGTGCTGGAGACGTTCGCCGAGCGGTTGACCGGCGGCGAGGTGCTGGACCTGGCGGCGCAGTTGCCGCAGCCACTGCAACTGGTGCTCAAACCGAGCCCGAGCACCGAGCAGGCGGACCGCTTCGGGGCGGCCGAGTTCGTGGCGCGGGTGGCGCTGCGGGCGTGCGTCGAGGAGCCGGCGGCGCGGGACGCCGTCCGGGCGGTGTTCACCACCCTGCGCGAGGCCATCACCGGTGGCGAGTTCGACGACGTGGCGACGCAGTTGCCGCGCGACTACCGGGACCTCGTGGAGCAGGCGATGGCCCCCGGCGCGACGCTGCGCCGCGCCTGAAGGCGGGGCCACACAGCGGTTGGCCAGGGCAACCATCGACGTCCGGCTTGGCGTGTCGATTCGGCCTGGCCTAACCTTGTCGTGCGAGGGGAGTACTTCCCACGAACCATTCCGGTCAGTACGGCACGCCCGGCGTGCCTCGGGTGGTTGCCCATCGAACGGTGGGTGAAGGAGACCTCGAACATGACACGGTGTTCGAGGAGACCCCATGACCGAATTGTCCCCCCTGGCCGCGGCGAGTGACCTGACCTCGGTCGGCACGCCCACCCTGTGGGCGCTGACGATCGCCGGCGTACTGCTCCTGCTGGTGCTGGACTTCCTCGTGACGCGCAAGCCGCACGAGGTCTCCATGCGCGAGGCCATCGGCTGGTCGACCTTCTACATCGCCCTGCCACTGGCCTTCGGCGGCTGGCTCTGGGCCCGCTACGGCTCCCAGCAGGGCGTCGAATACCTGACCGGTTACCTCGTCGAGAAGTCCCTCTCGGTCGACAACCTGTTCGTCTTCATGCTGCTGCTGGCCGCGTTCGCGGTGCCGGCCGTGCTCGCCCAGCGGGTGCTGCTCTACGGCATCGCCGGCGCCCTGGTGCTGCGGGCGGTCTTCATCGCCCTCGGCGCGGCGGCGTTGCAGACCCTCGACTTCGCGTTCCTGCTCTTCGCGATCATCCTCATCGCCACCGCGGTGAAGCTGCTGCGCGACGCCCTCTCCGGGCACGAGCAGGAGGTCGACATCAACAAGATGCGCTCGGTCAAGCTGCTGCGCAAGGTCATGCCGGTGGTCGACGAGTACCACGGCACCCGGCTGACCGTCCGGCAGGGCGCGCGCCGGGCGCTCACCCCGTTCGCCCTCGTGGTGGTCGCGGTGCTGGCCACCGACGTGGTCTTCGCCGTCGACTCGGTGCCGGCCGTGTACGGCATCACCGAGGACCCGTACCTGGTCTTCGCCACCAACGCGTTCGCCCTGCTCGGCCTGCGGGCGCTCTACTTCGTCCTGCACGCCGCGCTGAGCCGGCTGGTGCACCTCAGCTACGGCCTGGCGATCATCCTGGCGTTCATCGGCCTGAAGCTGGGCCTGCACTGGGCGCACGGCATCTGGGAGAGCGTTCCGCAGATCCCCACCCTGGCCTCGCTCGGCGTGATCATCGGTGTGCTGGTGGTGGTCACCCTGACCAGCCTGCGCGCCACTCGGGGCGGCACGCCCGCCGAGCGCGAGGTCGTCACCGACCGGCACTGACCGCGCCGCGCCGGGCCCACGAGGGGGTACGCGGGAAAGCTCCCGCCCCGGCCGGCCCGGGTGGTACGACTGTGCAATGGGAATCGTGTCACCGGGATTTCAGGGCCGGCCCCGATCACAGGAGCCGGCCCTGCCGCCCGGTCAGTACCTGACCGAGGATTTCCCGGTGCTCTCGGCCGGCCCGACACCCCGGGTCTCCCTGGACACCTGGGAGTTCGTCATCGCGGCCGAGAACGGCGCCGAGTACCGGTGGTCGTGGCAGGAGATGATGGCGCTTCCGCAGGAGACGCCGACCGTCGACATCCACTGCGTCACCCACTGGTCGAAGCTCGGCACCACCTGGACGGGCGTCTCGCTGGACACCCTGCTCGACGGGGTGGACACCGGCGCGCACTTCGCGCTGGCGCACTCGTACGGCGGGTACACCACCAACCTGCCGTTGGACGACCTGCGCGGCGGCCGGGCCTGGGTGGCGCACACCTTCGACGGCGCGCCGCTGCCGGCCGAGCACGGCGGGCCGGCTCGCCTGCTGGTGCCGCACCTGTACTTCTGGAAGTCGGCCAAGTGGGTACGCGGCATCCGGCTCAAGACCATGGACGAGCCGGGTTTCTGGGAGACCGCCGGGTACCACGACTACGGCGACCCGTGGCGCGAGCAGCGGTACCAGGGTGACTGAGCGGGCCGTGGCGACGGGTACGCCGGCCCGCGCGCCGATCAGATGGCAGGTGGCCCGGCTGGTGGAGCGCCGGGTGGAGACCCCGACCGCGCAGACGCTGGTCCTGGAGGTGCCGGACTGGCCGGGGCATCTGCCCGGCCAGCACGTCGACGTGCGGTTGACCGCCCCGGACGGCTATCAGGCGGCCCGGTCGTACTCGATCGCCGGGCCGGTGGTGGACGGCCCCGGCGGTCCGCGCGTCGAGGTGACCGTCCAGCGGGTGCCCGACGGCGAGGTGTCCCCGTACCTGATCGACGTCTTCGCCGCCGGCGACCCGGTGGAGATCCGCGGACCGCTCGGTGGCTGGTTCATCTGGCGTCCGGAGCAGACCGAGCCGGTGCAACTCGTGGCCGGCGGCTCCGGGATCGTGCCGCTGATGGCGATGATCCGGGCGCGGCGGGAGGTCGGCAGCAAGGTGCCGTTCCGGCTGATCTACTCGGTACGGACGCCGCAGGACGTGATCTACGCCGACGAACTGCGTCGTCGGGTCCGCGACGACTTCGGCCTCGACGTGGCGTACGTCTACACGCGCGAGGCGCCCGAGGGCTGGCGCGGCGAGCCGCACCGGGTCGGCCTGGCCGACGTCAACACGCACGGGTGGCCGCCGGACCTGCAACCGCTCACGTACGTCTGCGGTCCGACCGGTTTCGTGGAGGCCGTGGCCGACCTGCTGGTGGGGCTGGGTCACCCGTCGCGACGGATCAAGACCGAACGCTTCGGCCCCACCGGCTGAAAGTCAGCCCGCCCGCACATCGTTTCGTCGAGGAGATCCGATGACCAACATGTCGTACCTGGACGGCAACATGCTCGACGGCCCGCTGCGCGAGCTGTTCGCCGTCGACCTGAGCACCGCCCAGGGCCGCTGCGAGAACTGCGGGATGACCGGGTCGATGGCCAGCCTGCACGTCTACTCGCACGCCCCGGGTCTGGTCGGCCGCTGCCCGTCCTGCGAGTCGGTGATGGTGCGGCTGGTACGCGGGCCCGACCGGGCCTGGCTGGACATGCGCGGCGTCACCTACCTCCAGGTGCCGATGCCGATGGAGCAGACGCTGCCCGAGCCGCTGTGACCGACTCCTGCGCGTTCACGACCATCGACAACTTTTCACAGTCTTAAATATCCGAATCTTTCGTTGTATGCGCCGCCTCGGGTGCGGTCGGATGACCGGCAACTGTTAACGCAGTTTCCTATTAATCCTCCGACCCCCGAGGAGCCCCCATGCGTTGGCGCTCGATACTCCTGACGGCGGTGGTCACCCTCGCCGCGGCGGCGGTGCCGGTGGCTGTCGACGTGCCGGTGAGCGCGCAGGCCGCCCCGGCCACGTTCACCCACCCCGGCGTGCTGGTCAGCCGTGGACAGCTCGACTTCGTCAAGGCCAGGGTGCAGGCCGGCGAGCAGCCGTGGCGCAACGCCTACAACCAGATGATGGGCAGCCGGTACGCCTCGCTGTCCCGGGTACCCGCGCCCCGCGCGACCGTCGAGTGCGGTCCGACGTCCAACCCGAACTACGGCTGCACCGACGAGCGCGAGGACGCCATCGCCGCGTACACCGACGCGCTGGCCTGGTACATCACCGGCAACTCGGCGTACGCGCAGAAGTCGATCGCCCTGATGGACGCCTGGTCGGCAACGATCCAGCGGCACACCAACTCGAACGCCCCGTTGCAGACCGGCTGGGCCGGCTCGGTGTGGCCGCGCGCCGCCGAGATCATCCGGTACACGTACGGCAACTGGCCCAACCAGGCCCGGTTCGCCACCATGCTGCGCACCGTCTACCTGCCCGTGGTCATCGCCGGTGACTCGCGCACCAGCAACTGGGACCTGACCCTCGCCGAGGCGGCCATCGGCATCTCGATCTTCCTCGAGGACCGCACGTCGTACGACCGCGCGCTGGCCCGGTTCCGGGCCGCCGCCGCCGCGTCCATCTACATCGCCGCGGACGGTGCCCGCCCCCTGTACCCGCCGGCCTCCAGCGTCGACACGCCCGCCGAACTCGTCTCCCGCTGGCACGGCCAGGCCACCTACACCGACGGCCACGCGCAGGAGACCTGCCGCGACTGGGTACACACCGGCTACAGCATCTCCGCCATCTCGCACGTCGCCGAGACCACCCGCATCCAGGGCGGCGACCTCTACCCGGAACTTCAGGACCGGCTGCGCCACGCGCTCGGCTTCCACACCAAGTACGAGAACGGCACCGCCGTCCCGTCCAGCGTGTGCGGCGGCTCGGTGGTGCTCGGCCTCGGCCCCATCACCGAGGTCGGCTTCAACGCGCTGCACAACCGGATGGGCATCGGGATGGCCAACACCCAGAGCTACACCGAGCGCAAGCGGCCCCAGGGCACGAACAACCTCTTCGTTGCCTGGGAGACCCTGACCCACGCGAACAACCCGGCGTAGCCGGCGGCTCAGCCCTTGATCGACTCCGTTTCGCCGATGTCGGGGTGTCCGAGCGTCCGGGACACCCCGACATCGGCGATGTCGGGGTGGATCAGGGTGCTCCTCGTGTCGGGGTCACGCGGCAGACTGGCCGGGTGGGCACCGATCGTTGGCGAGGCGTTCCGGCGCGGGTCCGGCTGGTGGTGTCGGCGGCCGTACTGGTCTTCGCGTACGGCGGCGTGGTGCACGTACTCCAGCTGCTCGTCCCCGGTCTCCGACCGCAGCTCGCGCTGCCCGGCTGGCTCGCGGTCTACTTCGCGTCCCTGACCCTGTGGGATCCCCTGGCGGCGCTGCTGCTGGCGGCTCGCCGTCCGGCGGGGTTGGCGCTGGGCTGCGCCGTGCTGGTGACGGACGCCGCCGCGAACGGGTACGCGAACTACGTGCTCGACTCAGCCGGTGGCGTCACCCCGGGGCGGATCGGGCAGGCCGTCATCACCGCCCTCGCCCTCGCGCTCGTCGCGCTCACCCCGTGGCTGGCCCGCTGGTTCGTTCGCTGTGCAGGCCACCGCCCGCCTGGTCCAGACCGATGAGGACGCAATCCGGCGGCCAACGCCCGCCCGAGAAGCTGGGGCGGCCACTAGGCCGTGTCTTCAAAGGTTCACAACCACTCAAGTGGCGCGGCGATGGTGACGGTGGCCTGGAACGAGGCCGCGATCAGCGCGGTCGGGCCGGGGCGCTGAGCGGCGGCGGTAATGCTGATGAGGGTGATGCCTGTGAGTCATCTAGATGACTCACAGGCATCACCCTCATCGGGGTGTTGTCGCTGCCGGTCGCATGGCGTGGCGGTCGCGAAGACGCACGGTGTGCCTGAAGCGGGTGCAGTCGTTGACGTTGCCGCCCGAGAGCACGAACGCCAGAGTCCGACTCAGTCCATCGAGGCACATGCTATATCCTGCCCTACCAAGATCCTTTGAAGACACCGCCTAGGGCTCGAGAATGGCGGGCATGTTGAAGGCGGCGACGTGACGGGCGCCGATGAAGGCGTTGCTCTCTACGATCTTTCCGTTCTCGATCAGGAGTACGTCGACGACCAACGCCTCGTAGTGCGGGCTGCCGGGCCGGCGGAGATAGTTGATCAGTGCCGGGCGTCCGTTGGCCGAGGTGGGGAACGTACGCCAGTCGAGCGGTCGGGCAAGGAACTCCGCGGCCGCGTCGATCCCGACGACCGGCGGCTCGGGTGGCATCGTGATCCGTACGTCCTCGGCGAGTAGTGCCCGGATCGTCTCCGGGTCCTTCGCGTTGGCGTAGCGGCGCAGGATGTCTTCGTCCTCACTGGTGAGCTGCGGACGGCGCCAGTCCTTCGGGTCGGACGGAGCGCGCCCCCGGAGGGTGTGGCGGGCCCGCTGGAGGAGGCTGTTGACGGCAGCCACGGCGGTGTCGAGCGCGGCGGCGATCTCCTGCGGCGTCCAGCCGTGGACATCGCGTAGCACGAAGGCCGCCCGCTGCCGCGGCGGCAGGTACATGAGCGCTGCGATCACGGCCAGCTCGACGGTCTCCCGGGCGGCGAGATCGGTTTGCGGATCGTCGGCCAGCAGGGCGTCGGGATAGGGACCGAGCTCGGTGGACCACTCCAGCGGGTCACCGTACGGAACCGTCCGGTTACCGGCCGCCTTGCGGCTGTCGAGGAAGACGTTCGTGGCGATCCGGTAGAACCAGGTGCGCGCCGACGCCCGACCTTCGAAGCGGTCGCGAGCCCGCCAGGCACGAAGGAAGGTCTCCTGCACCAGGTCATCCGCGTCGGTGACGTTCCCGGCGAGGCGGTAGCAGTGGATGTGTAGCTCGCGCCGGTGCTGGTCGAAGGCGCGCTGCAGCCAGACCGACTGCTCGTCGGGCGAGTCGGACATGCGATCTCCCCGGGGCTGAATGGTCCTCACCACCGTACTGACGACCGCGGACCCGTCCGTCATCGGTCACCGATGACGATCGCCGACTCGCTCGTCTGTACCTGCGACCGATCCTCACTCCACGAAGGAGATAGCCATGACGACAACCCCCGCGTCCAGCGCCGCCGCGCCCTCGGTCGTCGACCGGGAGACCTGGCTGCGCGAGCGCGATGAACTGCTGGTCCGGGAGAAGGCCCATACCCGCGAAGGAGACGCGATTGCAGCAGCTCGTCGTCAGCTGCCGATGACCTTGATGCCGGAGGTGACGGTGCGGGGCCCTGGCGGGGCCACCCCGCTGGTGGAGGTGTTCGAGGGCCGCCGGATGCTCATCGCCTACTTCCACATGTGGCACGACGGCAAGCCGTACGAGCACCAGTGTGAGGGGTGCACCTTCTCGACCTGTCACATGCAGATGCTGGACTACCTACACGCTCGGGACGTCACCTACGCCGTGTTCTGCCAGGGTTCCTTGGACGAAAGTGCCCCGTTCGCTGAGTTCATGGGCTACCCGTTCCCCTGGTATTCGGCGAAAGACTCCGACCCGGCTCTGGCCGACGGTCGTGGCTTCGGGTTCATCGCGTGCTACCTGCGCGAGGGCGACAAGGTCTACGAGACCTACTGGACCACCGGGCGGGGCGTAGAAGCGTTGATGACCACCTACCATGCCCTGGACCTCACGGTGTACGGCCGGCAGGAGAACTGGGAAAACTCGCCTGAGGGCTGGCCGCGGGTTACCGGGCACCCGTGGCGTCTCAACGGCCGTCCCACCGCGCAATGGTCACGCCCGGGCGTCGCACCGCGATGACGTCCTGATGATCGAGGTGATCATGCTCGGGTCGGCCGCGGTGTCGGCCTGCTGCTGCGTCGTACCGCGGGCGGGCGCGTCCCGCAGCGCCCGGATGCTCGCGGGTGCGATGGTGGCTGTCATGGTCGCGGTGACCCTCGACGCCGCACCGGTTGTGCAGTACGCGGGCGCGCTGCTGCTCCTCGCCTTCACGGTGGCACTCGTCACCAGCGGTCCGACCGAGCGCGGCCCGGAGGTGGAGTGGCACCCTACGGCTGGGGCCATGCTCATGGCGCTCGCCGTGCTGATGCATCAACACGGGGGTCGATGGCTGCCCACCACATGACCGCCGGGCCTCGGACGGACAACGGCACCGTCACCGGCCATGACGCGGCGCTCGTGTTGCTACGCGCCGCGACGGCGGTTTACCTCTGCTGGATGGCGACCGCACTCGTCCGGCTGCGCAATCGACCGATCACGGACCTGCTCCGTTGGGAGCACCTGGCCATGGGGGCAAGCCTCACGGCCGTGATCTTCTTCATGAACTAGTGCGCTGACGACGAAGGTTCGCGGTGTTGGGGTGAGGCTGCGCTGCGTGTCCACCAACACCGTGAACGTTCGTGGTCACGGCACTGGGCGTGCTGCTACGGTGCTCTCCGGTCGGCCTCGGCGACGACGCGAATACGGCGTCGACCACCGCCTCGGGCTGGTCCGACTGCCCCCGGCACCAGGCGCGACAGAGCGGTGACGACCGGATCCTGCGCCCCCGTGTCCACCAGACCTCCCCGTCGCCGTCAGGCTCTGGACAGTACAAGCCGTCACAACGTCGGCGGCCCTGAGGAAGCCTCGGTGGTTCAGTCCGGCGCGATGAGTGGCCGGCGGTACGGGGTCCAGCCGACGAACCGCGCGAACATGGCCTGTGGCGCGGGCGCCTCGTCGGGATTGAGCCGGTAGAGGTCCCGGATCGCCTCGTGCAGTTGCCCGCACAGGTAGATCGACAGCCCGATCAGGTCGTGTTCGTGTTCGGCCTTGAGCACGAGCCGGGCGGTCGGGCAGGGCCACGGGCCACCGCAGGCACGGCAGCACCACATCGGACGCAGCGGCGTGTGCGGCGGTGTGCCGGTCGGCACGGGCGGTGAGGTCACCATGGATCACGCTCCTTCACAGGTGGGGGAGGGGCCACCGTGGTACGGGGGTTCGCGGTGGCCCCTCGTTCGGTTCCGCCCGTCGGTCGGCCGGGCCGGGCGGTTCCGCTACGTGACAGTCTGCTGACCAGGCCGCTACTGTCGGAAGGCGCGCGAGTCCCACCAGCGCCGATGTACGTGTCAGACGCCCCCGGTGTGCAGAGGTGTGCAGTGGATCGTTTGCCCATGCTGGAGCTGTTCGCCGGCGAGCTGCGTCGGCTGCGGACGGTCGCCGGTCTGTCCCAGGAGGCGCTGAGCGAACGGATCAACTACTCGGCGTCGCTCGTCGCGGCCGTCGAGCAGTGCCGCCGTCCGCCCCGCCTCGAGTTCACCGAGCGCAGTGACCGCGTGTTGGACGCCGACGGCCTGCTGCTGCGCATCCGGGAGACGATGATCCGCGAGTCGGTGATGCCGTGGTTCCGCGAGTGGGTGACGATCGAGCAGGAGGCGACGGCGCTGCGCTCGTTCCAGCCGCTGGTGCTGCCGGGGCTGCTGCAAACCGAGGGCTATGCGCGGGCGCTGCACCAGGGTGCCAGCCCTTTGCTGGGTGATGAGATGGAGCAGCAGGTCGCTGCCCGGATGCAGCGTCAGGGGATTCTCACCCGTGATAAGCCACCCCTTTTCGTCGCCGTGCTCGACGACACCGTCCTGGAACGGCCCGTGGGCGGACCGGCCGTGATGCGCGAGCAACTACAGCATTTGCTTGAGGTCGGTCGGCGGCCACGGGTGCACCTGCACCTCGTACCGCGCAGTGTGGGCGCCTATCCCGGCCTGAACGGGGCCTTCGTGATCGCCACGCCCGCCGACGGGGAGGACGTGGCCTACCTGGACAATCCTCTACAGGGGACGGTGATCGAGCGCACGGCCGACGTACTATCGCTGCGGCAGTCGTGGGAATCGGTACGGGCCGAGGCGATGCCGCACCGGCAGACCCTCGACGTGATCACGGAGGCGGCAGCGGCATGGACCTGACCGGCGCGATCTGGCGCAAGAGCACCCGCAGCAGCGGCAATTCCGGCGACTGCGTAGAGGTCGCGGGCAACCTGCCGGGCCTGGTGGGCGTCCGCGACAGCAAGGACCCGGGCGGCCCCGCACTGGTCGTCAGCCCGGCGGCCTGGCGGGCCTTCGTCACCTTCGTCACGCGCCACTGACCCCTACGCCGACGCCCGCCGGCTCGGCCGGCTACGTGATCGACTCCGTTTCGCCGATGTCGGGGTGTCCGAGCGCCCGGGACACCCCGACATCGGCGATGTCGAGTGGATCACGGCATCGGTGTCGGCCGGCGTCGATTAATCGGATGCGGACCGGCGTGCTCATCCCTAGGCTTCCGCCCACGGCGGGCCGCGCCAATTCGGATCGGAGATGAGCAGACCGATGACCTCTTCCCTGTTCGCGATCAGCTTCGATGCGCTCGAACCTCTGCGTCTGGCACGGTTCTGGTCCGGGATCCTCGGCTGGGACATCGTCGACGATCCGCGCGAAGGCGTGGGGCTCGTGCCCACTGACGACACCGGGTTCCGACTCCGCTTCGCGCCGACCGAGCAGCCGAAGGTCGTCCAGAACCTGATGCACTTCGACCTGACGAGCGCAGCGCCGCAGGATCAGGAGCGTACGGTCGCCAGGGCGATCGAGCTGGGTGGACGGCACATCGACATCGGCCAGGGCCCGGACGTCGACCACGTGGTGCTGGCCGACCCGGAGGGCAACGAGTTCGACGTCATCCCGGCGGGCAACAACTTCCTCGCCGGCTGCGGGTTCATCGGCGCGCTGGCCTGCGACGGCTCGCAGGAAGTCGGGTACTTCTGGGCCGAGGCACTGGGTTGGCCGCTGGTCTGGGACCAGGACCAGGAGACCGCCATCCAGTCACCGCGCGGCGGCACGAAGATCACGTGGGGTGGGCCGCCCTACATGTCGCGCGAGGGCGAGGGTCGGGTGCGCCTCGACCTCGCGCCGCCCGCCGACGGTGACCAGCAGGCGGAGGTGGACCGTCTGCTCGCCCTCGGCGCGACCCGGGTCGGCACCGACCCGGCCGGTCGAGTCGTGTTGGCCGATCCCGACGGTAACGAATTCTCCGTGCTGACGCCCCGCTAGGCCGTCGCCGGCTGGGCGTGTGGCCGGCACCAACGGCGGGCCGGTTGGACAAG
This sequence comes from Micromonospora sp. WMMD729, assembly GCF_049315225.1. Lineage (NCBI taxonomy): Bacteria > Bacillati > Actinomycetota > Actinomycetes > Micromonosporales > Micromonosporaceae > Micromonospora > Micromonospora sp. WMMD729. The sequence goes on from NZ_CP186059.1 coordinate 2,710,969, forward strand.
TGTCGCGCCGGTCGTCAGAGTGGTGCGCCGTGAGATACCTGCGCAGTGGTGGTCCCGCCGCGATCCGGCGACCCCGGCCGACCGACGTCGACGAGTTCGTGGCGGCCGCGCGACGGAGTCGGGACCTGCACCATCCGTGGCTGGCCGCACCGGACACCGCCGAGGAGTACGACCGTTACCTCGCCCGGATCCGCCGCCGCGACAGCGCCGGCTACCTGATCTGCGACCGGGCCAGCGGAGCGATCGCCGGCTACGTGAACATCAGCGGCATCGTGCTCGGCGCGCTGCGCGGCGGTTACCTGGGGTACGCGGCGTTCGAGCCGTACAGCGGCACCGGGCACGCCTCGGCGGGCATCGCCCTGGTCATCGACCACGCGTTCACCAGCGTCGGACTGCACCGGTTGGAGGCGAACATCCAGCCGGGCAACGAGCCGTCCCGACGGGTCGCCCGCAAGCTGGGCTTCCGCCTGGAGGGCTTCTCCCCGGACTACCTGTTCATCGACGGCGCGTGGCGCGACCACGAACGCTGGGCCATAACCGCCCCCACCCCACTCACCCCACCTCCCGCGTGATCATGAAGTCAGTGTCACGACACGCCGAGGCGGGTGACAATAACTTCATGATCAACGAGGCGGGACCGGGCGAGGCCGGGCCGGGCGGGGCGGGTCAGGCGCCGGGGCGGGGGAAGGCTACCGGGCTGCGGAGGCCGGCGCGGCTGACGGCGCGGATGCCGAAGAAGACGTTGTCCTTGGACAGGTCGATGCTGACCTCCGTCACGTCACCGACAGCGATCACCCGCTGCCACTCGGCGGCCGTGGTCTCGCGCCACACCACCTCGTAGCCGGCCAGGTCCGGCTCGTCGCCGCGCTGCCAGCGCAGCGTGGTGTTGTTGGTCAGGTCGGTGGTCACGATGATCGCGCCCTTGGGCGTACCGGGGGCCTGGGCCAGGGACCACAGCGCCGCGCCGTTCACCCTCGCCACCCGCGCTATATACCCGAAGTCGCAGAACTCGGGCAGGTCACCGAACTGCTTGCCGTCCTGCACGCGGACGTCCTGGTGCTGGTGGGCGAAGTCCTCGTTCGGCTCGGTGAACCGGGCCGCCGGCCAGCCCTCGCGCAGGAACGAGATGTGGTCGCTGCCGCGCAGGTAGCGGTCCCGTCGGTAGATTACCCGTACCCGCATGCCGGTCGCGTCGTTGTCCGCCACGTCCCGGACGAACCGGGCGAGCTGGCGCGACGGCGAGTCGTTCTCACCGCCGACGGACTGCCGGGTGGTGGCCTCCGCCGGCGTCTCCGCGGTCGGCACGCCCTCGGCGAACAGCCGCACCGAGTACGGGTCGCGGGTGCCGTCGTCGGCGGTGCTGCTGCCCACGATGTCGTCGCTGAACATGCCCTGCACGTCCGCGCCGCCCGCCTTGAGCTGCGCGGCCAGGTACGCCGAGCCGTACAGGCCCTGCTCCTCGGCGGCCACCGCGGCGAACACGATGGTGGCGGCCGTCGGCCGGGTGGCCATCAGTCGGGCCAGTTCCAACACCACGGCCACACCGGAGGCGTCGTCGTCCGCCCCGGGGGCGTCGCTGACGGCGTCCATCACGTCGGTGACCCGGGAGTCGTAGTGACCCGCGACCACGTACGTGCGGTTCGGCGACGTCTGGCCGCGCAGAGTGGCGACCACGTTGGTGATCCGGGTGGCGGTGGGAATCCGCGACGCGGGCTGCTGGACGTACGACTGGAGTTCGACCGTCATCCGGCCGCCGGAGGTGGCCGCGTACTCCTGCAAGCGGGCGTGGATCCAGTCCCGGGCGGCGCCGATGCCCCGCGCGGGGTCGTCCTGGCTGGAGAGGGTGTGCCGGGTGCCGAACGCGGCGAGCCGGCGCACGATCGCCTCGATCCGGCGTGGGTCGACCTGGCGCAGCAGCTCGCGCAGCTCACGGTCGGGCCGCTGCGGGTGTGCCGCGCGACCGGGGCCGGCGGGGCCGGGGTCAGCGGCGGCAGGCGTGGCCAGGGCCGGCAACGCGACGGTGGCGGCGGTCGCCGCGGTGGCGGCGGAGGCGGACAGGAAGGTGCGGCGGGTAGGCCTCGTGGGCCGTCCGCCGATGTCGTCTGATCCCATTGGGGCATCCTGCCCATCGATGATGGTGTCTGTCCATATCGTTGGACGTGGATGGTGGTCGAGCCGCCGACCGAACCGACGTTTGTCCTGGCCTGCGACGGGAAACGGCCGGCAATGACGAAACCTCGTGTGGTGATCGTGGGGGCCGGGTTCGCCGGTTACCACGCGGCGAAGACGTTGAGCCGGATCGCCCGGGACCGGGCCGAGATCGTGGTGCTGAACTCCACCGACTACTTCCTGTACCTGCCGCTGCTGCCCGAGGTGGCCGCCGGGGTGGTCGAGCCCTCGCGTATCGCGGTGCCGCTGACCGGCACCCTCAAGGGCGTCCGGGTGGTGATCGGCGAGGCGGACCACGTCGACCTGCAGAACCGCTGGGTCGGCTTCACCCAGCCCGAGGGGGAGAAGAACCGCCTGGCGTACGACCGGCTGGTGCTCGCCGTGGGCAGCGTCAACAAGCTGCTGCCGATCCCGGGCGTCACCGAGTACGCGCACGGCTTCCGCGGCCTGCCCGAGGCCGTCTACCTGCACGACCACATCGTCCGCCAGGTGGAGTTGGCCGAGCAGGCCGAGGACCCGGCGGAGCAGCAGGCCCGCTCCACCTTCGTGGTGGTCGGCGCGGGCTACACCGGCACCGAGGTCGCCGCACACGGTCAGCTCTTCACCGACGCCCTGTACGCGCAGCGGCCCCGGCTGACCGTCCGGCCCCGCTGGATGCTGCTCGACGTCGCTCCCCGGGTGCTGCCCGAGCTGGACAAGAGGATGTCCGACACCTCGCACAAGGTGCTCAACAAGCGTGGCGTGGACGTACGGATGGGCACCTCGGTGGCCGAGGCGACCTGCGACGGCGTCAAGCTCACCGACGGCGAGTACGTGCCGACCTGCACCCTGGTGTGGTGCGTGGGGGTACGCCCCGACCCGTTCGTCAACGAGCTGGGTCTGCGCACCGAGCGGGGCCGGCTGGTCACCGACGAGTATCTCAACGTCCCCGGCTATCCGGAGGTCTTCGCCTGCGGCGACGCGGCCGCCGTGCCCGACCTGGTCAACCCGGGGCAGATCTGCGGCATGACGGCGCAGCACGCCCAGCGGCAGGGCAAGCGGGTGGCGCACAACATCGCCGCGTCGTACGGCTTCGGCAAGCGCCGGCCGTACAAGCACCACGATCTGGGCTGGGTGGTCGACCTGGGCGGCAAGGACGCCGCCGCCAACCCGTTGCAGGTCAACCTGGGCGGGCTGGTGGCCAAGGCGGTCACCCGGGCGTACCACCTGATGGCGATGCCGGGTAACCGCACCCGGGTGAGCGCCGACTGGGCGCTCGACGCCGCGCTCACCCGCTCGGCCGTGCAGTTGGGGCTGGTCCCGGCGAACGCCGTGCCGCTGGAGAGCACCTCACCCGAGGTCGCGGCCCGCGGTCGCTGAGCGGCGGCGCGGGCCGTACTCGCGCAGCAGGATCTGCACGATGCCGGCGGCGGGGATGGCCAGCAGCGCGCCGAGCAGTCCGGCCAGTTCCGCCGCGAGCAGCAGGCTCAGCAGCACGGTCAGCGGGTTGAGCCGGACCGCGCGGGCGAGGATGAGCGGCTGGAGCAGGTGGTTCTCCACCTGCTGGTAGACGACGAAGAAGACCAGCACGACGATCCCGGCGGTGGGGGAGTGCAGGAACCCCGCCCCGGCGGCGACCACCGCGCCGATCGTCGCGCCCACCAGCGGGATCAGGTCGGCCACCGCGACCAGCAGCGCGATCACCGCGGCGAACGGCACCCCGGTGACGGTCAGCACCAGGAAGGTCAACGCGCCGCAGATCACGCTGATCACCAGGTTGCCGGTGAGGTAGCCGGTGACCGTCCGGGACACCTCCCGGCCGACGCGGCGCAGCCGCTCGCCCGGACCGTCCCCGGCCACCGTGAGCAGGCCGCGGGTGATCCGCGGCGATTCCAACACCATGAGGTACGCCAGCACGACGACCGTGACCAGCCCGGCGACCCCCTCCACCACGCCGCGCAGCACCCCGACGGCGGGTTGCCGCAGCCGACCGCCGGCGGCGCGCAGCTCGTCGGCGTGCGCGGTGGCGTAGCGCCGTACCCCGGTGCGTTCCAGGAACCCACCCAGCGGGCCCCGGCCGGCGCGCGCGTCGCGCAGCAGCTCCGGCCCCCGCTCGGCGAACCGGCCCACCTCGTCCAGCAGCGGCACCAGGATCACCGCGGCGAGGACCGCCAGCACGACGAACGCGGCGAGGAAGACGAGCAGCGTGGCCAGCGCCCGGCGGCGCACGAGGCGGCGTTGCAGCAGGTCCACGGCCGGTTTGAGGGCGACCGCGAAGAAGGCCGCCACCACTGTCCAGACCAGTACCCGCCGGGTCGCGTACCCGAAGGCCAGCGCGAGCGCGGTGGCCAGCACCAGTCCGATCACGATCAGGGTCCGGCGGGCGGTGGTCCGATCGTCGGCGTTGCTCACCCGCCGCGCCTTCCCCGCGCAGACGGCAGGAAACCCGGCATTGCGGACGGTACCGCCGGTCGGCCGGCGTCCGGGTGCGAGCGGTCAGCGGCCGGCGTCGTCGGCGTCGGCCAGCGGGCGGGCGCCGGCCACGAAGGTGTCGAGGGCGGCGGCGTGCAGCAGCCCACCCGGGATCGGGTCGCGCAGGGCGGCCACGGCGAGCCGACCGACCGGCAGCCCACCGGGGTGGTGCGATGCGGCGAGCACGAGGTTTCCGTAGCGCCGGCCCCGCAGCATCCGGCGGTCGCCGACCACGCAGACGTCCCCGAAGACCGCCCGCAGCGTCGCCACCTGCACCCGGGTGCCGACCAGCGGCGGCAGGTCCGTGACGTTGACCAGGTAGAGCCCGCCGGGCCGCAGCACCCGGGCCACCTGGGCGGCGAACTCCACGGTGCGGACGTGCCGGGGCATCCGGGCGGCCCGGTAGATGTCGGCGATCACCAGGTCGTACGCGTCCGTCCCGGCGGCGGTGACCGCGTCCCGGGCGTCGGCGACCTCCACCCGTACCTCGGGCGGCAGCGGCGGCAACTCCCGCGCCACCAGGTCGACCACCGCCTGGTCCCGTTCGACGACCCGCTGCCCGGAGCCGGGCCGGGTGGCGGCCAGCCAGCGCGGCAGCGTCAACGCGCCACCGCCGAGGTGCAACACGCGCAGGGGCACCCCCGCCGGTGCCGCCAGCTCCACGGCCGAGGCGATCCGGCGGACGTACTCGAAGTGCAGGTGCCGGGGATCCTCGACGTCGACGTACGACTGCTCGACGCCGGCGGAGAGCAGCGTCCGGCCGGTCCGGCGGACCGGATCGGCGACCAGCTCCAACCGGTCGGCGGCACGGTTCATGCCGGCACGCTAACCGAGCGTCCGACGGGCCGGCGGCGCGGGAGCACCCGCGTCCGCCGGCCCGCGTACGCCACGACGGGGGTCAGCCGCCGGCCATCCCGGCGCCCACCTCGTCGATCGCGTCGTCGATGGCGTGCGCGAGGTCCACGTCCAGCGCGGTCACCCCGTCCGCCTGGTTGGTGCGGACGGTCAACACGGCCGCCGTGTCGCCCGGACGCCCGATGCTCGCGCCACGCCCGTTCTCCTGACGCAGCCGGTCGAGCCGGGCGAGCACCCGGTCGAGGTTGTCCGGCGGCAGCGCGACCACGCGGTACAGGGCGGAGGTGTCGCCGGCCCAGTACGGCAGGTCGTCCAGCGCCGCCTGGACCTGCTCGTCGTCCAGGGTGGGCGTGGTGGTGGCTGCCCCCACGATTCCGCCGCCGGCCGCCGGCGGGTTCAGCAGCTCCCGCAGGCCGTCCGGGACGTGCAGGGACTCGATCAGGTCGCCGTCCTGCTCGGCGAGCGCGGCGATCGTCGCCTCCGCCTGGTAGCGGGCCTGCTCCGGGGTACGTCCGCTGATCCGGCCCACCTCGGCCAGGAAGCCGGGCAGGTCCCGGTGCCGCTCGATGCCGTCCACCGGCACCACGTCGTGCAGCGAGTTCGGCACGGCGGCGAGCAGTCGTTGCCGCTCCGCCGCGTCGAGCGCGAAGGCCAGTACGAGCACCGTCGCCTCGGCGCCCACCTTCGCCGTCGGGAAGTCGACCCCGGACCGGCGTCCGACGTCCTCGACCAGATCGCGGTACCCCACGCTCGTCACACCGGCCGCGCCGCCGGGCGGCGGCTGCGGTCGCGGATTGTCCGGGGTACCCCTCGACGGCGGCGCCGGTCCACCACGCGTGGTGTCCGACTTGTGGCGGCCCGCCGGCGGTGGACCGGTCCGCCTGCCCTGGTCCAGGCTGGTGAGCTGCTTGGAGGCGCTCAGGCTCGCGCCGTACTCACTGGGCTGGCCGCCCTGCTCGCGGGCCTGCCGGGCCAGCGCCCGGCGGCGCTGGTTGTCGCCCTCCATCTGCTTGCGCATGGTGACGCCCCTTCCGCTGGGGATCGATCCTGCGCCGGTCGCGTTCCCGCCGTCCCCGGAGCCGAAACGGACGCTGCCGGCCGAGTAGGGCTGCGCGTCGGCCGGGCTTCATCCGCCCGGGGTGAGGGGTGCTCACCCGTGCGCCGCGCAGGATCGGGGCAGGAGGCAGTTCTTCCGAGGTACGCGGAAGGAAGGTCGTCATGAAACGGATCGTCGAGATCGTTCCCGCTCGACCCGGCTGGTACGCCCGCTGGCAGCTCACGCCCGATGCCACCCGGTGCTACCCGGTGAGCCTGTGGGCGCTGCTGGAGGAGGCCGACGGAACCGGCCGGGAAGTGGTCGGAATGGACTGCATCGGCCAGTGGCCCGGTGCGGACGACAACGAGGCGGGTGGGGAGTTTGTCCGCTACCTGTACCAGACGCCCGACTCCGGGGAACCAGACGACATCGAACCCCCGTCGACCGTCGAGCTGCGCGACGCCGGCCCTCGACTCCAGCCGATGACCGCGCCCTAGGCATTTCTCCGGCCCCCGACCCCAGGTCCCAGGGTCGGGGGCCACCCCCTGCCCGGGGTGGCGGCCGTCAGCCGGTGGCGCGCAGGTCGTCGCCGTCGTCGACGGTCAGCAGCTCGGTGAGGCCGGTGCGGTCCAACAGTTGCTGCACCTGCGGGCTGACCCCGGTGAGGCGGATCGCCCCAACGCCCCGGCGCACCATCAGCAGGGCGCTGAGCCCGGACGAGTCGCAGAGGCCGACGCCGTTCAGGTCGATCGTCACCTGCTGCTCGCCGCGCAGCTCCGCCGCCGCAGCGACCAGCTCGGGCGCGGTGTCGTAGTCGAGTTCGCCGGTCAGCCGTAGCCGGACGTGGCCGGCGTCGGGCCGGCTCACCTCGATGGTCAACAGCTGGTGGGGCATTGCTCCATGTTCCCAGTCCGCACGCGGAACGCAAACCCCGGGGCCGCGCACCGCCGGATCACGCGGTGGCGGCGGACGCCTCGGCGTCGGGGCCGACCCCTGGGCCGGTGGACGGCAGCGGTCGGCCGATGAGCGTCGCCACTCCGGTGATGTCCAGGATCGTGGCCAGGAACCGGGGGACCGCGCGCAGCCGCAGCGCGGCACCGACCGCCTGACCCTCCCGCCACGCGTGCACGATCACGGCGAGACCGGTGCTGTCGATGAAGACCAGGTCGGCGAAGTCCAGCACGATGGCGCGCGGCGCGTCGGCGAGGATTCGGTCGACCTCGGTCTGTAGCGGGGCCGATGTCGCGTACGCCAGCTCACCGCCGACGCGGATCAGGGGCACGTCCGGGTCGGACCGGTCGACGGACATGATCAGCGGCTTCGCTTCGGGTCTACGCCCTTCCGACAGCACGATCACGCCCTTCCGCCCGCCGCTTTCCGGTCGGTGCGAGGGGATCGTAACAACCGCCGGCCGGGTCCGCTCGCTACGCGAGCAGGCCGCCCGACCTGCCGTCGGGTGCCGGTCGCGGCATACCGGCGTAGGGTGGGGAGGAAGGTACGGGTTCGGGTGGACGACAAGGAGTGAGGCTCAGCTGGTGACTGCTTCCGACGTCAGGGACTGGGACCCGGGCGACGGACGGATCTCCACGCCGAGTACCACACGGGCCGCGGCGTGGTCCGCCGCCGACGCACGGTCCTGGCCGCCGCCCGCGCTGCCGCCGCTGGCCCCCGACCGCGACCAGGCCACTCCCGACTGGTCCGAGGTCGTCGAACACTTCCGCGAGGGCCTGGTGGTCTGTGACGCGGACGGGGTCGTCCGGCACCTGAGCCCCGTGGCCGAGCGGCTGTTGCCCGAGGTGGTCCCCGGTGAACCGCTGGCCGCGTCCGGCGTGCCAGGGCTGGGCGAGGGCACGCCGGGGAGCTTCACCCACCACGACCGTCGGCTCACCGCCCGCCAGGTGCCGCTCTCCGCCGGCCGCTGCTGCTGGTACGTGGAGGACGTTACCGAGAGCGTCAGCCGCGCCGACGCGCTCCTCGCCGAGCGGGCCCGGTCGGCCTTCCTGGCCGTGGTCGGCGACAAGCTGGGCAACCCGCTGCACCCCGACCGGGCCGCCGCCGCGGTCGTCCGGCTCGCCGTGCCGACCCTGGCCGAGGTGGCCGTGCTGGTGCTCGCGCCCCGCGCGGGGCGGGCCCGGTGGTGGCGGGCGTCCCGGGTCGACGACGAGGCCCCGATGGTGGACAGCGGCGTCCTGACCGGCGTCACCCTCCCGCCGGCCATCGCTGACGGGCTGACCGGTGTCGAGCCGCACACCGTCGACTGGCTGGTGGAGCAGGCGGTCGACGCCGGCTGGCTGCCCGGCCTCACGGGCGCCGACAGCACCGCCCGCGTCGTCCCGCTGCCCGGCCGCGACGCCCCCGCCGGGGTGTTGTTGGTCGCCCGGCGATCCAGCCGCTGGTACGACGAGGACGACGTCGAGCTGATCCGGGCGTTCGCGGCCCGGGCCGGCGCGGCGCTGACCACCGCCCAGCTCTACCGCGACCAGGCGGAGGTCGCCGACACCCTCCAGGCCAGCCTGCTGCCGGTCGAACCGACCGAGACCGCGGGCGTGCAGTGGGGCACCGCGTACCGCCCGGCGCAGGCGGGACTGCGCATCGGCGGCGACTTCTACGGCTCGCACCGGCTCGCCGACGGCGGTTCCGTCTTCTTCCTCGGTGACGTCTCCGGCAAGGGCGTCGAGGCGGCCGTGTTCACCGGCCAACTCCGCCAGTGCCTGCAGGCGCTGCACCGGGTGGAGTCCCATCCCGGGCGGCTGCTGCGGCTGCTCAACGACGCGTTGCTCGAGACGACCCAGGCGCACGGTCAGGGCCGCTTCGCCACCATCGTGCTGGGCGTGGCCCGTCCGCAGCGCGACGGCGGGGTGACCCTCACGATGGCCGGCGGCGGGCACCTGCCGCCGCTGGTGCTGCGCGACTCGGGCGAGGTCGAGACCGTACCGCTGCGCGGCATGCTGATCGGGGTGGTGCCCGACCCCCGGGTCGGCGAGGTGACCGTGCGGCTCGCGCCCGGGGAGACCTGCCTGCTCTACAGCGACGGCGTCACCGAGGCCCGTGGGGGTCGTCGCGGCGACGAGCAGTTCGGCGCTGAGCGGCTGGTCACGGCCGTGACCGGGTGCCAGCGCATGCCGGCGCCGGCCCTGGCCGAGCGCGTCGAGCAGGTCACCTGTGACTGGCTGGGGCACGGCGACCACGACGACATCGCGGTCCTGGCGCTGCGCGCGGTCAGCCCCGGCGGTCGCGGCGCGCGGCACCTGCACGCCGTGCCCGAGCCGACGAGCGCCGACGAGCAGAGGATGAGCCCCGCGTGACCGTCCCCACCACGTCGACGGACCTGATCGACGCCTACCCCGGCTATCTGGCCTGCCTCACCGACGCCGACGAGTACGCCGCGATCGACGTGGCGATCGGCCTGCTCGACGGGGGCGTGCCGCCGGAGCGGGTGCTGCTCGACCTGGTCGCGCCGGCCCAGGCCGAGGTGGGCGAGCGGTGGGCCCGCAACGAGTGGAGCGTGGCCCAGGAGCACGCGGCCACCCACATCAGCGAGCGGGTCGTGGCCGCCGTGGCGGCGCACGCCAACCCGCGGCCGACCGGCGGACGGGTGGTGGTGGCCTGCATGGACGGCGAGTGGCATGCCCTGCCGCCCCGGCTGGTGGCCGAGGTGCTGCGGCTGCGCGGCTGGCAGGTGACCTTCCTGGGCGCCAGCGTGCCGGCGGCGCACCTGGTGTCGTACCTGCACCGGCACGACGCGCAGGCGGTCGCGCTGGCCTGCGCGCTGCCGATGCGGCTGCCGCACGCCCACCGCATGATCGAGGCGTGCCGGCGCTCGGACGTGCCGGTCGTGGTCGGTGGGCGGGGCTTCGGCGCGGACGGTCGGTGGGCGGCCAAGCTCGGCGCGGCCTGGGCGCCGAACGCGCCGGCCGCGGCCGAGGTGATCGCCGACGAGCGGGCGCTGCGGCGGGTGCCGCCGGCGCAGCTCGGGCACCTGGCCGACGACGAGTACGCGAGTCTGGTCCGCCGCCGTGGCGAGCTGATCGACAGCGCGCTGAGCGACCTGCGCGAGCGGGTGCCGGCGACCCGGGAGTACACGGCCGCCCAGCTCGACTCGACGGCCAGCGACCTGGGTCACATCCTGGACTCGCTGGCCGCCGCGCTGTACGTCGACGACGCGTCGCTGTTCACCGAGTTCGTCGACTGGCTCGCGGAGATCCTGACGAGTCGGCGGGTGCCGGCCAGCGCCGTCGCCCTGACCCTGGAACACCTCGCCGACGCGCTGCGGGACTATCCCCGGGCGGCCCGCACGCTGGCCCTGGGGCGCGCCGGTCTGGCCGCCGTGTCCCGTCCCGCCGGCTGACCAGGTCCGGTCAAACGATCACCGCGGACTGCGGGCCGTCGTACCCCCCTGCGTATACTTGCCGCACTGCAAACGTCCCACCCGCCGGTGGAGCGAGCGAGGGGGGAGACGGTGACGTTCAGTGTCAGCGACGCCGAGCGTGACGGCGGTGTCGCCTGCCTGCGGCTCGCCGGTGAGCTGGACCTGAGCACCGCCGACGAGCTGGCTGCCGCCATCGACCGGCTCAGCGCCGCAGGCGAGCGCCGGGTGCTGCTCGACCTCACCGACCTGACCTTCTGCGACTCCACCGGGATGGCCGTGTTCGTCCGGGGCGACAACCAGGCCACCGCCGACGGGGGCTGGTTGAGGATCACCGGCGCCACCGGACGGGTCGAGCGCGTGTTGCGGATCACCGGTCTGGCCGACGTGCTCCGCTACGTTCCGGACACGGCCGACCCGGCGTCCCACAGCGCCCCCTGATGGGCTAGATTTCCCCGCCAGCACGGTGACCGTCCGGTCGCCTTCTTCGCCGACCCGAGGCAGGTAGTGATGGGCGACAGCCCGCAACCGGTACGCATCCTGGTGGTCGACGACGATCCCGGCGACGTGCTGATGATCGAGGAAGCCCTGGCCGACTCCGACGTCGAAAAGATCATCGACGTGGTGAGCGACGGCGAGGAGGCGATGGAGTTCCTCCGGGCCGAGGGTCGCCACTCGCAGGCCCGCCGTCCGGACGTGATCCTGCTCGACCTCAACATGCCGCGCATGGACGGGCGTCAGGTGCTCGGTGCGGTCAAGCAGGACGAGGATCTGCGGACCATTCCGATCGTGGTGTTGACCACCTCCAACGCGGACACCGACATCGTCGGCAGCTACACGTTGCAGGCCAACGCGTACGTCACCAAGCCGATCGACCTGGACGACTTCAACGACGTGGTACGCCGCATCGACGAGTTCTTCGGCCGCGTGGTGGTGCTGCCCAAGCGCCCCTGATCCGCCCGTCCCGCGCATGCTGAACAATTTTCCCGAACCGCCTCGGTCGGTGTCGCCGCGGCCGAGGATCCAGGTGGGGAAGTAACACCGGCTGCCTGGGGGCGACAGTATGAGGTTCTCCGTCGTGAAGACCGGCTACGACCAGCGACAGGTGGACTCCTGCCTGGATGAGTTGGGGATCAGGTTGTCCCGGCTCGCGGCGCGGGCGGAGGGCGCCGCCGGGGCGACCCGGGAGTGGGACGAGATCCGCCAGGAGGCGACCTGGCTCAGCGGGCTGCTCCAGCGACTGGACCTGGGCGACGCCGCGACCGCCCGCCGGACCGGCGACGCGGTGCGGCAGGAGGCCGACGAGATCCTGGCACAGGCCCGCTACGCGCTGGACGAGGCCCGCGAGGAGGCGCGTCGGGTCCGCGAGCAGGCGTACGCGGATGCCGTGCAGGCCCGGCGCGAATTCGAGGAGGCGCTGCACGCGCGCCGCCGTCGGGAGGCGCTGGCGGACGAGATCCTCATCGGGGTGACGGTCGAGCCGGTGCCGGCCGACACGCCCACCGCGGCGGCCGGCACGGGCGTACCCGCGACCCGGGTGGCGGCCGGCGGTCGGGACAGCGGCGCGCAGCCGCCCACCGGGCGCACGGCCCACTGAACCGGCCTCAGGCCAGCAGCGCCGCCGCCACGGTGGTGGCGCGCTCCTCGTGCGGGGCGTACGCGTCGGGGTACGCGGAGACCTGTACGGCCTGGGCGGCGGCGGTGAGGCTCATGTCCTGCCAGCCGGGGATCTCGGCGAGGGCGGTGTAGAAGGCCCGGGCGGCGTACGACGGGCGCATCAGTTCGGCGACCGTGCCCCAGCCGCTGCTGGGCCGCTGCTGGAACAGTCCGACCGAGTCGTGGTCGGAGCCGCTGCCCTGGTGCGGGTACTCGCTCGACTCCGGCAGCACGTCGCTGGCGAGGTTGTAGAGGTTGCTCTCCTGCATCGCGGTCGCGAGCGCCACCACCAGGGCGCGGCGCGGCATCTTCAGCTCCAGGCCGACGTCCACGATGATCTTGGCGTTGTCCATCTGTTGCTGGTCCAGCCCGGCGACCGGGCGCGGCCGGCGCGGCTTGACCGGCTTGCGCGGGGCCTTGCGGGTGACCGTGGGCCGGGGGGTGGGCGACGCCGTGGGGGTGGGGAGGGCCCGGGGCGGGGCGACGTCGCGGTCCAGCGACCGGCTGGCGCGTTCGTCGGCGATGGCGGCACGGTCCGCCAGCGCGTCGGCTATCGGTCGTACCGGCTGCGGGGCTTCCTGTCCGTCGCGGGCGGCGGCGAACGCGCCCAGGCCGAGGCAGCAGGTGACGCCGGTGGCCAGGGCGACCCGTACCGGGGTGGAGCCGAGCAGGGCACGGCGCGGCGGTTCGGGGGCCCGGTGACGGCCGATCGTCCGTTCGGTTGATACGGCGTCCCTCGTCCGGGTGGTCGAGGGCGCGTCGGTCAGCTTCTGGGCGGAGGGGTCGTCGGGATGCACCCGCCGAGGCTAGATAGTCGTCCGCCCGCTGCCATCGGCCCCAAGAGTGGCATGCGCCACAATTTGCCCGAATCTGCGACGGATTACTGGGTGAAAGCCGGTTATGCCGGCAAACCTCGCCGATCAGGCGAGCCGGGTATTCCCGATTTACCCGGTGAACGCGGTCATCGTGCCGCGCGGAGAAGCGGCTTTCCCGCATAGCTGCGGGCATCCCCCGATCGGCCGATGGTGGGTTCCACCGAACGCCCGACCATGCCGCCGGCGGCCGGTGGATGAGCCAGCCCGGTCCGGGGCCGTCCCATGAACGAGCGTGATGACTCCCAGGCATCAAGATGCCCCAGAGTCATCAGGCTCATCGGGAGGATGCCGGCCGCCGAGCACGCCGTCCGCGCCGGAGCGCGGGAACGGCCGGGACGGTCGGCACCGAAGGAGGCGGTCGCCGTCCGCGTTCAGTGCCGGCCGTTCTCCGCCGGCGTGACGGTCAGCCGGTGCCGGGTGCTGTCGCTGCTGGAGAAGGGCCAGAGCCGGTCGGCGTACTCGACCAGGTCGGCCAGCTGCGCCCGGCTCAGCCCGGCGGAGGAGATCGAGGCGTGCACGTCGGCCCGGTAGCGGCCGTCGTCGTCGCGACCCAGCTTCGCCTCGGCGCGCACCTGGACCGTGTGCGCCTCGTCGGTGATCTCTCCGGCCGCCTCCACCGCCGCGTGGTGCAGGCAGGACGCGAAGGCCGCCGCCAGCAACTGCTCCGGTCTCAGGCCGGTGCAGTGCGCCGCCAGCGGCGACGCGAGCGGCGTGGAAAGCCCGCCGTCATCGGTTCGGACGTGGCCACCCTCGGCGGTGGCGGTGGCCTCATGCAGCCAGGAACTCGGACTCGGCATCGCGTTCCTCCCGTCGCTCACCCGCCCGGCTACCCGACCGGGGGCGGGCGAAACGCCCAGGTCAGCTCCTGTCGACGACCGACAGCGCCTCGGTGGCCTGCGCCGCCGCCCGCTCCGTCCACGGCGACGGCGCCGCCGACGGTGGCCGCTGCGTGGGAATCACCATCGGCACGTACACCCGGGCGTCCACGACCTCGGCCAGCAGCAGGGCCGCGACCAGGCTGGTCGGCCGCTGCGCCGGATCGTCCGCCAGGCAGGAGCGGCACAACTCGGACACCTCCGGCGGCAGCCCGTCGATCTCCGGCAGCGGTTCGGGTGGCCGGGACCGGCGCGTCGCCAGCAGCTCGGCCGGGGTCTGGGCCCGGTACGGGAGCCGGCCGGTGAGGCAGTAGTAGAGCAGCACGCCGAGGGCGTACATGTCGGCGGCCGGGGTGGCGGGCGCGCCGTCCAGCTGTTCGGGCGCCAGGTACGCCGGCGTGCCGAGCAGCATCCCGTCGGGCATCGGGTCCGCCGTGCCGGTCGGGGTGGCGATGCCGAAGTCGAGGACCTTCACCCCGGCCGGAGTGAGGATGACGTTCGCCGGTTTGACGTCGCGGTGCACGATGCCGCTCGCGTGCGCGGCGGAGAGCGCGGCGGCGACCTCCGCGCAGACCCGTACCGAGATGCGCCAGTCCAGCGGACCCGTCCGCAGGTGCGCGGCGAGCGTCTCGCCCTCGGCCAACTCCATCACGATGTAGGGCATCCGCCGGCCGGGAAGTGTCGAGGAGGTGCCGAAGTCGTGCACGCTCGCCACGTTCGGGTGCACCAGCCGGGCCGCGGAGCGGGCCTCCGTGCGGATCCGCTCCACCGTGTCGTGGTGGCCGTCCGGGCCGGGCGCGATCAGCTTCACCGCGACCGGGCGGTCCAGCACCCGGTCGTGCGCCCGCCACACCTCGGACATCCCGCCGACGCCGATCCGCTGTTCGAGCTGGTACCGCCCGTCCAGCGTCCGCATCGACAAACTCCTCGTCCTCGTCCCACCGGCGGCGGGCCTGGGGATCGCGGTACCCGGGCACCGAGCTGGGCAAACCGCGACGGCCGCCGGTCCCGCCGTACCTCGGCCCGGGTCGGCGCCGGGTGCGGTAGCTTGCGAGCCAGGGCCGCGCGCACCGAGCGTGCCGGCACCGTCACGCAAAGGGGCCGCGATGGGCGAGGTCACCGTACGCTTCGTCGGCGGTCCGGCGGACGGCCTGGTCCGCGCCGTACCGGCCGAGCCGGACGGCGCCCCGCCCCAGCGGTGGATCATGCGGCATCCGGGCGGCACCGGCCCGACCCAGCCGGGCCCCGACCATCTCTACGAGCGCGACCAGCCCGACGGCCACGGCGGGTGGAGCATGCGCTTCGTCCGGACCGACGCGTACGGGGTGTCCGAGTGACCAGGGTCGGAGGCTGAGCGGTGGCCCGGCGGCCCGGCCGTACAGCTGGCACACAGGCGGCGCAGAGGCGCGACTCAGCGGGCGCGTCCACGATGGGGGGCATGGTCATCCAGGGGCAGACCGTGCCGGGCCGGATCGAGTTGCGCCGCCCGGACGGTGAACCGGTGCGGGTGCTGGTGGTGGACGACGAGGCGACGCTGACCGACCTGCTCTCGATGGCGCTGCGCTACGAGGGTTGGCAGGTGCGCAGCGCCGGCAACGGGATGGCGGCGTTGAGCGCCGCGCGGCAGTTCCAGCCGGACGCCGTCGTCCTCGACGTGATGTTGCCCGACCTGGACGGCTTCCAGGTGCTGCGTCGGCTGCGCGAGCACGCTCCGACCGTGCCGGTGCTCTTCCTGACCGCCCGGGACGCGGTCGAGGAGCGCATCGCCGGGCTGACCGTGGGTGGCGACGACTACGTGACCAAGCCGTTCAGCCTGGAGGAGGTGATCGCCCGGCTCCGCGCGCTGCTGCGCCGCTCGGGCTTCGCGGTCGCCGCCCACGAGGAGGCGCTGCTGACCGTCGGCGACCTCAGCCTCGACGAGGACAGCCACGAGGTGCGCCGCGCCGGCCAGCTCGTCACGCTGACCGCGACCGAGTTCGAGCTGCTGCGCTACCTGATGCGGAACCCGCGCCGGGTGCTGAGCAAGGCGCAGATCCTCGACCGGGTGTGGAACTACGACTTCGGCGGCCAGGCCAACGTGGTCGAGCTGTACATCTCGTACCTGCGCAAGAAGATCGACGCCGGGCGACCGCCGATGATCCACACGCTGCGCGGCGCGGGCTATGTCCTCAAACCCGCCGACTAGGGTGCTCGCCCGGCTGCGGCGCTGGTGGGCCGCCCGGCCGCTGCGGACCCGACTGGTGCTCGCCCTGGTCGCGCTGCTCGCCCTGGTCAGCGTCGCGATCGGCGGGCTCACCACGCTCGCCCTGCGGCACGTACTTGTCGCCCAGGTCGACACCCAGTTGACGATGGGGGACCGGCCCCGCGACGTGCCGCCCTGGTTGCGCCAGGGCGGTGGCGACCCCGGACGGCCCGTTCCGTGGCCGGGCATGGCCGCACCGTCCCCGCCGGAGCCTCCGCGCGGCTTCCCACCGGGCTCGCTCGCCGTACGCCGCGCCGACGGCGTCACCGCGGCGACGCGGAGCACCGCGAGCGGCAGCCTCGCCGATGTGCCCGCCGCCGACGTCGCACGGCTGACCGCGCTGCCCACCGACGGTCGGCCCCGCACGGTCGCCCTCGACGAGGGGGACGTCCGGGCGGTGGCCCGGCAACTGCCCAACGGGACGGTGGTCGCGGTGGCGATTCCGCTCAGCAGCGTGCAGGACACCATCTGGGCGCTGGTCGCCGCCCAGGCCGGGGTCGTCGGCCTGGGCCTGCTCCTGGCCGGTGGCGCGGGCGCGCTGATCGTGCGGGCCACGCTGCGACCGCTGACCCGGGTGGCCGCGACCGCCACCCGGGTCACCGAACTGCCGCTGGACCGGGGCGAGGTGGCGCTCGCCGTCCGGGTGCCGGCCGCCGACACCGACCCGCGAACCGAGGTCGGCCAGGTCGGCGGGGCGTTGAACCGGATGCTGGGCCACGTCGCCGACGCGCTGGCCGCGCGGCAGGCCAGCGAGACCCGGGTACGCCAGTTCGTCGCCGACGCCAGCCACGAACTGCGCACCCCCCTCGCCGCTATCCGCGGGTACGCCGAGGTGGCCCGGCGGGGCCGCGACCAGGTCCCCGCCGACGTGGCGCACGCCCTGCGCCGCGTCGAATCCGAGAGCACCCGGATGACCAGCCTCGTCGACGACCTGCTGCTGCTGGCCCGGTTGGACGCCGGCCGACCGCTCGCGGCGGACCCGGTCGACCTGTCCGCGCTGGTGGTGGACGCGGTCAGCGACGCGCACGTCGCCGGCCCCGAGCACCACTGGCGGCTCGACCTGCCCGAGGTGGTCATCCGGGTGCCCGGCGACGCCGCCCGGCTGCACCAGGTGGTGGCGAACCTGCTGGCCAACGCCCGCGTGCACACCCCGCCCGGCACGACGGTCACCACCACCCTCGCGGTCGAGGCGGACACCGCCGTCCTCACCGTCGCCGACGACGGGCCGGGGGTGCCGCCCCAGGTACGACCGGAGATGTTCGAGCGGTTCGCCCGGGGCGACAGCTCCCGGTCCCGGGCGCACGGCAGCACCGGGCTGGGCCTGGCGATCGTGGCGGCCGTGGTGGAGGCGCACCACGGCACCGTCGGCGTGGACAGCCGTCCGGGTCGGACGGTGTTCGCCGTCCGGCTGCCGAATCCCACAGCTGACGCATAGTCGGCGCACGGGGTCCCGCCAGTCCGGCCGCCGAGGCTGGCCGCATGGACCGAACAGACACCCAGCCGACGACGCCCGCCGAGCCGGTCGGGCTGCCCGACCCGAGCGCCCGTGTCGAGGAACCCCCGCCGCCGGCTCGCCCGGCGACCTGGACCCGGCCCGCGCTGCTGGCCCTGCTCCTGGGCACCGGCCTGCTCTACCTCTGGGGCCTGGGCCGCTCCGGCTGGGCCAACTCGTTCTACGCCGCCGCCGTGCAGGCCGGCTCGGTGAGCGGGAAGGCGTTCTTCTACGGCTCGTCGGACGCGGCCAACTCGATCACGGTGGACAAGACGCCCGCCTCGCTGTGGCTGATGGCCCTGTCGGTGCGGATCTTCGGGCTCAACAGCTGGGCGATGCTCGTCCCGCAGGCGCTCTGCGGCGTCGCCTCCGTCGGCGTCCTGTACGCGAGCGTGAAGCGATGGTACGGGCCGGTCGCCGGCCTGATCGCCGGGACGGTCCTCGCCGTCACCCCGGTGGCGACGCTGATGTTCCGCTTCAACAACCCCGACGCGCTGCTCGTGCTGCTGCTGGTCGGCGGCGCGTACGCGACCGTGCGCGCGGTGGAGACCGCCAGCACCCGATGGATCGTGCTGGCCGGCGTGCTGGTCGGCTTCGGCTTCCTGACCAAGATGCTCCAGGCGTTCCTGCTGGTGCCGGTGTTCGCCGGTGTCTACCTGCTGGCCGCGCCGACCGGGCTGTGGCGGCGGGTACGGCAACTCCTGCTGGCGGGTCTCGCGGTGGTGGTGTCCGCCGGCTGGTGGGTGGCCGTCGTCGAACTCGTCCCGGCCGGCGCACGCCCGTACGTCGGCGGGTCGCAGGGCAACAGCATCCTGGAGTTGACCCTCGGCTACAACGGCCTCGGCCGGATCACCGGCGACGAGGTGGGCAGCGTCGGCGGCGGCGCCGGACGGATGGGCGGTGGCGGCGGCCCGTTCTCCGGGCAGACGGGCCTGCTGCGGATGTTCGGCGGCGAGGTCGGCGGTCAGATCTCCTGGCTGCTGCCGGCCGCGCTGATCCTGCTGGTCGCGGGTCTGCTCGTGGCCGGTCGGGCCGCGCGTACCGACCGCACCCGGGCCGGTCTGCTGCTGTGGGGCGGCTGGCTGCTGGTCACCGGTCTGATCTTCAGCTTCATGTCCGGGATCTTCCACGCCTACTACACCGTGGCGCTCGCCCCGGCCGTCGGCGCACTGGTCGGAATCGGCGTCACCCTGCTCTGGCGCCAGCGCCGACCGCGCTCCGCCCCGGCGAACGAGCCGCACGACGAACCGATGACGGTGTCCCGGTGGCGTCCGCCGGCCGCCACGGCGACGCTCGCCGTCACCCTCGCGGTCACCGTCTGGTGGGCGTGGGTGCTGCTCGGGCGCAGCCCCGACTGGTACCCGTGGTTGCGTACCGTCGTGCTGGTCGCCGGCCTGCTCGGCGCGGCCCTGCTCCTGCTGGCCGCACGGCTACCCCGGTGGCTGGTGCCGGTGGCGCTCGGCGTCGGCGCGGCGGCGGCCCTCGCCGGGCCGGCGGCGTACGCGGCGCAGACCGCGGCGACCCCGCACACCGGCTCGATCCCGAGCGCCGGCCCGGCCGGGGCGGGCGGTTTCGGCCGCGGCCCCGGCGGGCGACCGCCGGGCGGCATGGCGTTCCCCGGCGACGGCCGCAACGGCAACCAGCACGGCGCTCAGCCGCGCGGCGGCGACGGCCGCAACGGCAACCAGAACGGCGGGCAGTTCCCGGGCTTCCCCGGTGGCGGGCAGGTGCCAGGTGCTCCCGGTGGTGGGCAGACGCCGGGCTCCCCGGGCGGCTTCCCCGGCGGCGGTCAACTGCCTGGCTTCCCCGGCGGCGGGGGATTCCGGGAGGCCGGCGGCGGCATGGGCGGTCTGCTCGACGCCCGCGAGCCCAGCGCCGCGCTGCGTGCGCTGCTGGAGCGCGACAGCGACGACTACACCTGGGTGGCGGCCACCATCGGCTCCAACAACGCCTCCGGCTACCAGTTGGCGACCGGCGACCCGGTGATGCCGATCGGCGGGTTCAACGGCAGCGACCCGTCCCCGACGCTCGCCCAGTTCCAGCGCTACGTGGCCGACGGGAAGATCCATTATTTCGTGGGTGGAGGTGGCTTCCGGGCCAACGGTGGCAGCTCGGCCTCGCAGGAGATCGCCGCCTGGGTCGCCGAGACGTTCACGGCGCAGACCGTGGACGGGGTCACCGTCTACGACCTGAGCACCGGCGCGGACGCGTCATGACCGCGCTCAGCGGCCCGCGTCCCGCCGTCCGGACCCGGTCCACCACCGACGGCGCGGTGCTGGACGTGGTGATCCCCGTCCACAACGAGGAGGTGGACCTCGGGCCGTGCCTCCGCCGGCTGCACGCGCACCTCACCGAGCACTTCCCGTACCCGTTCCGGATCACCGTCGCCGACAACGCGAGCGTCGACGGCACCCTGGCGGTCGCCGACGGGCTCCGCGGTGAACTCCCGGGCGTCGAGGTGCTGCACCTGGACGCCAAGGGGCGGGGGCGGGCGTTGTCCACCGCGTGGTCGGCGTCGTCCGCGCCGGTGCTGGCGTACATGGACGTGGACCTGTCCACCGACCTGGCGGCGCTGCTGCCGCTGGTCGCGCCGCTCATCTCCGGCCACTCCGACCTGGCGATCGGCACCCGGCTGGCGCGTACCTCCCGGGTGGTGCGCGGCACCAAGCGGGAGGTGATCTCCCGGGCCTACAACCTGCTGCTGCGTGGGGCGCTCGCGGCACGGTTCTCGGACGCGCAGTGCGGGTTCAAGGCCATCCGCGCGGACGTCGCCGGTGAACTGCTGCCTCTCGTGCAGGACACCGGCTGGTTCTTCGACACCGAGCTGCTGGTCCTCGCCCAACGGGCCGGGCTGCGCATCCACGAGGTGCCGGTGGACTGGGTCGACGACCCGGACAGCCGGGTCGACATCGTCGCCACCGCCCTGGCCGACCTGCGGGGGATGGGTCGGCTCGGGCGGGCTTTGCTGACCGGCGCGCTGCCCCTGGCCGAGCTGCGCGCGCAGCTCGGCCGGGAACCGCTGGCCCCGCCGCCGGCGCAGGTGCCGGTCGGGCTGCCCGGGCAGCTGGTCCGGTTCGCCGCCGTCGGGGTGGCCAGCACGCTGGCCTACCTGCTGCTCTTCGTGGCCACCCGGGGCGTGCTCGGCGCGCAACCGGCGAACCTGCTGGCGCTGCTGCTCACGGCGGTGGCGAACACGGCGGCGAACCGGCGGCTGACGTTCGGCATCACCGGCAGCCGGCACGCCGGTCGGCATCACGCCCAGGGACTGCTGGCGTTCGCGCTCGGCCTCGCCCTGACCAGCGGCGCGCTGGCGGTGCTGCACACCGTCGACGCCGCGCCCGCCCGGACGGTGGAGCTGGCGGTGCTGGTGGCCGCGAACCTGGCCGCGACCGCGCTGCGGTTCGTGCTGCTGCGCCTGGGCATGCACCACCGGCGTAGCTAGGCCGATCAGCCGGTCAGCATCTGCGCGAGGACCTCGACGACGCGGCGGGTGTGCCGCCCGTCGGGGTCCTCGTCGGTGTTCAGGTCGGTCACGCTCATCCCGAGCAGCCGGTCGGCGCGGGCCAGCGGAGTGAGCAGGGCGACCAGGTCGGGCCAGCGCAGCCCGTCCGGCTCCGGGTACGTCACCGCCGGCAGGTCCCGCGGATCCACCACGTCCAGGTCGAGGTGCAGCCAGGCCAGCCCGTCGCCGTCGGCGGCCAGGCGCGCGCCGACCGCCCCGGCGTCGGCACGCAGCAGGTCGGCGGCGGGCACCTGGTGGATCGCCGGGTCGATCCGGGCCGCCTCGACGCGACTGTCCTCGTCGGTGGCCGGTCGGTGACCGAGCAGGTGCACCCGGGCGGGGTCGAGCAGCGCGTCGTCGACGCCGATCGCGGCGGCCGGGCCGTGCCCGGTGACCACCGACAGGTCCATGTCGGCGGCCTCGCCGGTCGGCGACGTGGCGCCGTCGAGGAAGTCGGGATGCGCGTCGACGAACCACAGCTCGGTCGTGCGGGGCAGGGCGCGGCAGATGCCGGGCAGGATCGCGCAATCCCCGCCGAGCACCAGTGGCCGGTGGCCGTCCGCGATCAGTCCGCCGATCCGCGCGCTGATCGCGGCGCCGGCCCGGACCAGACCGGCGGCCCCGATCACTCCGCTCGCCCGGTCCCGGCGCGGGTCCCGCAACCGGGCCTCGTCGATCTGCCCGTCGTCGTCGGCCGCCACGGCGTCGAGCAGGCCGGCCCGGCGCAGGGCGGCCGGTGCCCGCTCCTCACCGCGCCCAGCGCCGGAGGAGTCCAAAGGCGCGTCCACGACCATCCAGCGCACGCTTCGCAGCCTACCGACGGGGGCTGCTTCCTGTGGTCGGCCTGGGAGTCCTCGGATGTGCCCGCGACGGCGCGGACGAGCAGCGTACGGTGTTGGACAAGTCCGGCTTTCCAGTCAAAAGCCTCAAGGCTGTCGTCCTGGAACGCCGATGTCGAGACGGGCGAGGGGAAGGAGCGGTCGGTGATCCATCTGGCCTACCTGGACGCGGGATCGGGCAGCCTCATCGTGCAGGCCGTCGTCGGCGGGGTGGCCGGCGCCGCGGTCGCCGCCAAGCTCTACTGGCGGCGGCTGGTCGACCGGTTCCGCCGGCAGCCCACCGACCAGCGGTAGCGGTCACGGCGACGATGACGACCACACCCACCGGGGTACGCCCCGAGCCCGCCTCCTTCCGCGACCCCGCCAACCGGGTCTTCCACGTCGGCGACGAGGTGCTGCGCGGGCTCGACGCCCAGGCCGCCGCGCACTGGCGGACCCTCGCGGCCAGCCCGTTCTTTCCCGCTCTCGTGTCGGCGGGCAAGGTGTGCGCCACCGAGGACGCCCCACCGACCCTCGCGCCCGCCGACGCCGGCTGGGCGGCGGTGCTGCGCCACGAACGCATCCCGTTCGTCTCCCACCCGTACGAGTGGTCGTTCGCCATGCTGCGCGACGCCGCGCTGCTGCACCTGGAGATCCTGCGTACCGCCCTGGCCGACGGTTTCACCACCAAGGACGGGTCCGCGTACAACCTGCAGTGGCGCGGCGCGAAACCGGTCTTCATCGACATCGGCTCCTTCGAACCGGTCCGGGACGGCGAACCGTGGGCCGGCTACCGACAGTTCTGCCAGACCATGCTGTACCCGCTGCTGCTCACCGCGCACCTGGGCGTGGACTTCCAGCCCTGGCTGCGCGCCCAGGTCGACGGCATCGAGGCCGAGCAGCTCCGCCCCCTCTTCGGCGGAACCCGCCGACTGCGCCCCGGTGTGCTGACCCACCTGCACCTGCACGCCGCCATGCAGCAGCGCAACGCCGCCGCCAGCACCAGCGACGTCAAGGCCCAACTCCGGGCCGCCGGCTACTCGCGCCAGTTGCAGGCGGCCACCGTACGCGGCATCGAGAAGCTGGTCCGCCGCCTGGAGCACCGCCCGACCGGCAGCCACTGGGCGGACTACCAGCGCACCTGCGGCTACTCGGCCCGGGACCGGGTGGCCAAGGAACAGTTCGTGGTCGCCGCCGTGGCCGCCGCCGGCCGTCCGCGCCTGGTGCTCGACCTCGGCGCCAACGACGGCCGATACGCCCGACTGGCCGCCGGGCACGCCGACTACGTGGTCGCCGTCGAGCAGGATCCGGCCGTGGTCGACGAGCTGTACCGGGCACTGCGCGCCGAGGGACAGCAGCGGATCCTGCCACTGGTGGTCGACCTGGCCGACCCGTCCCCGGGCGGCGGTTGGCGTGGCGTCGAGCGCGCCGGCTTCGCGCAGCGGGCCTCGGCGGACGTCGTACTCGCCCTGGCCCTCGTGCACCACCTGGCGATCGGCCGCAACGTGCCGCTGCCGGAGGTCGTCGACTGGCTGACCGGGCTGACCGCGCCCGGCGGGGCCGTGGTGGTGGAGTTCGTCCACCCGGACGACCCGATGGCCGCCCGGCTGCTGGCCAACAAGCCCGACGGACTCTTCCCCGACTACCGGCGGGACACCTTCGAACGGCTCCTCGCCGCCCGGGGACGGATCACCGACCGGCTGGAACTGCCCACGGGCACCCGCACGCTCTACCGGACGGTGATGGGTGGCTGAACCGGCCTCGGC
Organism: Micromonospora sp. WMMD729; assembly: GCF_049315225.1. Classification (NCBI taxonomy): domain Bacteria; kingdom Bacillati; phylum Actinomycetota; class Actinomycetes; order Micromonosporales; family Micromonosporaceae; genus Micromonospora; species Micromonospora sp. WMMD729. The sequence continues at coordinate 2,735,072 of NZ_CP186059.1, forward strand.
GACTCCGCCCGCTGCACCGCCACCCCGGACGGCGGACGGGCGGTGGGAGCGGGGCTGGCGCGGCGAGCTGGGCCGGCTGCTGGAGATCGTCGCGCTGGTCGGGCTGGTCGTCACCCAGCCACTGCTGGACGTGCTCGGGCGCAGCCCCGACTTCTTCCTCTTCCACCGCGCCGACACCGGCCAGATCCTGCTGCTGGTCGCGCTGGTGGCGCTCGTGCCCACGGTGCCCGTGGCGGCGCTGGGCGCGCTCAGTCGACTCGCCGGCCGGACCGCCCGGGCGCTCACTCACACCGTGCTGGTCGGCCTGCTGGTCGCCGCCCTCGCCGTGCAGGTGGGCCGGCACGCGACGACGCTTCGGGGCGTACCCCTGCTGGTTCTCGCGGGTCTGGCCGGGGTGGCCGGCGCGGCGGCGCACCGGCGGTGGCGGGCCCCGGGCCGCGCGTTGCGACTGGCCGCCGCCGGACCGGTGGCGTTCGTGGCGCTGTTCCTGTTCGTGTCACCCACCTCGGCGGTCGTGCTGCCGCGCGGCGACGGCGGCGCGGCCGGCACCGCCCAGGGCACGACCGTGCACCCGCCGGTGGTCATGCTGGTCCTCGACGAGCTGCCGCTGGTCAGCCTGCTCGGCGGCGACGGCCGGATCGACGCCGCACGGTTCCCGCACTTCGCCGAGCTGGCCGACGCCTCCACCTGGTACCGCAACGCCACCGGGGTCAGCGGGTGGACGCCCTACGCGCTGCCGGCGATGCTCACCGGTCGCTACCCGGCGCGGTCGGTCGCGCCGCACTACTCGCAGTACCCGGACAACCTCTTCACCGCCTTCGGCGGCCTGTACGACATCCAGGCCGAGGAGAGCATCACCCGGCTCTGCCCGCCCAGCCGCTGCGAGCAGCCGGTCGCCCCGGAACAGGGCCTCGGCGTGCTGGTGCGGGAGACCGGCAAGCTGTTCGGCCGGATCGCCGGGCCGACGGAGAGCGCCGTCGACCCGGAGGACTCGTACCGGGAGCGGACGCGGGCCGAGGCCGGCCTGGACGCCGCCGAGCCGGTGCCGGCCGACCCCAAGTTCCGCTGGGACAGTCTCGACGACAACCAGCCCGCCCGGTTCACCAGCTTCCTCGCCGGACTGAAGCCGCAGCCCCGACCCGCGCTGCACTTCCTGCACCTGCTGATGCCGCACTCCCCGTGGGCGTACCTGCCGTCCGGGGCACGGTACGACGCCCCCGAGGACCTGCCCAACGAGGGCGCCGGCTGGATCGACCTGGCCCGTCAGCGCCACCTCGCCCAACTCGGCTACACCGACCGGCTGATCGGCGAGACGCTGCGTACGCTGCGCGCCAGCGGCCTCTGGGACCAGGCCCTCGTCGTCGTCACCGCCGACCACGGGGTGAGTTTCACACCGGGCGCGCAGGGCCGGGGAATGGACGCCATCAAGGCCGCCGCCGACGAGGTGGCCTGGGTGCCGATGTTCGTCAAGCAACCGCGCCAGCAGACCGGCCGGGTGGACGACCGCAACTGGGAACACGTCGACCTGCTGCCCACCGTCGCCGACGAGGCCGGCATCCGCCTGCCCTGGCGGGTCGACGGCCGCTCCGCCCGAACGGCGCCGCGCACCGACGGCCTCAAACACTTCTACGACACCCCCGGCCAGGCGGTCACCTTCCCCGGCGGGGTTCCCACCCCTCCGCCGCTGCCGACACCGCACCCGCTGGTCGGCACCGAGGTACGCGCCGGACCGAGCGGCGGCAGCGCCCGGGTCGCCGACCTGGCCGCGTTCCGGGCCACCGATCCGGACACCGGCACCCTCCCGGCGCTCGTCTGGGGTGACGTGCCCGCCGCCGTACCGGACGGCACGCTGCTGGCCGTCGCCGTCAACGGCCGGATCGGCGCGGTCGTCCCGGTGGTGCCGACCGACCCGGGCGGCCGTCGCTTCGCCGCGCTGCTCACCGACGACCGGCTGTTCCACGCCGGCACCAACCAGCTCGACGTCTACCAGGTCACGTCCACGGGTACGCTGCGCCGCCTGACGCTGTCCTGAGCTGTCCACCGGACTGGTCGTTCGCGCCTTTGGTGGGCTTCCCGCCTGCCGGGATTGCGGGTTTCCCGGCCTGCTGGTCGGGAATCGGGTGACGCATACCTCACCGCCGAACCACGGCGGGCAGTGTCCCCCGAGCCGCAATTACGGTAGAAGCGAAGGCAATTCAACGTAGATCTGCCGGCGAAGCGAGGAACCACATGACGGAAGTCAAGCTCGACCACCCCGGCGGGCAGCTGTCGATGCCGGTGCATTCCGCGGTCGAGGGCCCCGCTGGCATCGGGGTGAGCAAGCTGTTGAAGGAAACCGGGATGACCACGTACGACCCGGGTTTCGTCAACACCGCCGCTGCCTCATCCGCGATCACCTACATCGACGGCGACGCGGGCATCCTGCGTTACCGGGGGTACCCGATCGAGCAGCTGGCCGAGAAGTCCTCCTTCCTGGAGGTCTCGTACCTGCTCATCTACGGTGAGCTGCCCACCGAGCAGCAGCTGACCGAGTTCACCGAGTGGATCCGGCGGCACTCGCTGCTGCACGAGGAGATGCGTCGGTTCTTCGACGGCTTCCCCCGGGACGCCCACCCGATGGCGGTGCTGTCGTCCGCCGTGAGCGCGCTGTCGACCTTCTACCAGGACAGCCTGGACCCGTTCGACTCGGAGCACGTGGAGATCTCCACCGTCCGGCTCATGGCGAAGGTCCCCACCATCGCCTCGTACGCGTACAAGAAGTCCATCGGGCAGCCGCTGCTCTACCCGGACAACTCCCTCGGGTACGTGGACAACCTGCTGCGCATGACGTTCGGGGTGCCGGCGGAGCCGTACGAGGTCGACCCGGTCATGTCGAAGGTGCTGGACATGCTCTTCGTCCTGCACGCCGACCACGAGCAGAACTGCTCCACGTCGACCGTCCGGCTGGTCGGCTCCAGCAACGCCAACCTGTTCGCCTCCGTCTCGGCGGGCGTGAACGCGCTGTTCGGCCCGCTGCACGGCGGCGCCAACCAGGCGGTGCTGGAGATGCTTCAGCAGATCCACTCCGGCGGTGACGACGTCCGGTCCTTCGTCCGCAAGGTCAAGGCCAAGGAGGACGGCGTCAAGCTGATGGGCTTCGGCCACCGGGTCTACAAGAACTACGACCCGCGGGCGGCGATCGTCAAGAAGGCCGCCCAGGACGTGCTGGGCCGGATGGCCAAGCCGGACCCGCTGCTGGACATCGCCATGGAGCTGGAGGAGATCGCGCTCGCCGACGACTTCTTCGTCTCCCGGCGGCTCTACCCGAACGTGGACTTCTACACCGGCCTGATCTACAAGGCCATGGGCTTCCCCACGAAGATGTTCACGGTGCTGTTCGCGCTCGGCCGGCTCCCCGGCTGGATCGCCCAGTGGCGCGAGATGATCAACGACCCGGAGACCAAGATCGGCCGTCCGCGGCAGGTCTACGTCGGCGCGGCCGAGCGGGACTACGTCCCGTTCAACGAGCGCTGACCTCCGCTTCGCGCACCACCCGCACGAGCACGACCGCAGGCCGTCGACCCGATTCGGGTCGGCGGCCTGCGCCGTGTGCGGTCGGCCTTGATCGAACCGGCTGCCGTGAAACCGGTGTGTCCCCAGGACGCCCCGGTTTCCGTGAAGTCGAGTCGACGATGTGCCGGCTCGGCGGCCCGACAGCAGCGCAGCCGCGACAGCGGCGAGGCGATGGCCGGGTGGTCCCGGCCCCGGCTGTCTGTTGCGGCTCCTGTCGAGCTGCCCCAGATATGGGGCGCGGGTTGGTGGCTGCGCCGGCACGCCCGCGCCCCTGCCCCGTTCTTGCTGCCGCGCCGTGGCTTGACCCTGACGGCCGGTCGCGCCGCGATCGCCAATGATCGACTCCAGTTCCCCGATACCGCGGTGTCCAGCTCACCGGGACCCCCCGACCTCGGCGAAGCGGAGTGGATCAAAGGGTTTCCGGTGGGGACTCCCGACCTGGTGCCGCGGATGACCGTTGTGGCGGGGCGTCGGGCGGTCGTTGGGTGTTGTGGCGGGGCGTCGGGCGGTCGTTGGGTGTTGTGGCGGGGCGTCGGGCGGTCGTTGGGTGTTGTGGCGGGGCGTCGGGCGGTCGTCGGCCGTCGTGGCTGGGCGTCTGGCGACCGCGTCAGGTCTGGCGGCGGACTCCCGGGAGCCGCCCCACATCTGGGGCAGGTCGACAGGAGCCGAATCAGACAGCCGGGGTCGTGACCCGAGCGCCGCTGTCCGGCCGGGGCGGGCGCAGCGGTCGGCGAACCTGGGGCTCAGAAGGCGGAGATGTCGCGGGCTCGTTCGCTGCGGCTGAGCGCGCCGATCAGCGCGGACTGACCGTGCCGGCGGACGGCAAGCCGGACCAGCAGATCGCGGACGGGGTCGAAGACCTCCGCGGGGAAGACCGGCGTGGGTACGCCGACGCTCACCGCCAGGTCGTCGGAGTGCACGACGATCTCCAACTGGCGGGTGAGCAGGAAGTCGGCGCGGCGCAGGGCCCAGCCCTGCCACGGAATGGGTACGACGTCCCGGGCCGCGCCACGCCCGAGCAGGTCGCCCGCCTCCTTCAGCGCGGCGGCGGAGCTGGCGTGCAGATCCGCAGGACCTCGGGCCGCGTCGGATTCGTCGTTGCTCGCGGCGACCGAGGCTTCGTCCGGGGTGCCCTCGGTGACCCAGGCGGCCCGCTCGTAGTGGTTGTCGGCTGACTCCAGGACCGGCAGGTCGCTCGGCGTCGGCAGCAGCTCCGCCGCACGGATCGCCTGCCGTCCGAGGTGGCACGCGAGGCCGCCGACGGACAGGTGCGGCAGGGCGCTCGGGCGCGACCACTGTGCGGAGACCTCGGGGTGTCGGATCAGGTCCAGCGCGATCGAGGCGGCGACCGGGAAGGCGGAATCGAGGGCGTCAACGGAACGGGACATCCGCACAGTCTGGCAGGACCGGCCGACAGGCTCCGGGCGACGGGGCCCGCTCGACGGGCACCACACCCGCCGCGCCAAGGGTGATCGACTCGGCTTTCAGGAAGTCGGGGCGTCCCCGGCACTGGGACACCCCGACTTCAAGGAAACCGAGTCGATCAACCGCAGACGGGGGGCGGGTCAGCGCAGGCCGGCGGCGGCGAGCAGGTTGCCCTCGGGCAGCGCCGGCAGGGCCCGGCCCTGGGACATGCGCTGTTCGGCACGCTCGGTCGTGAACGCGGCGTCGGTGGCGATCGCCGCGCCGTAGCTGGCGGCGGTGCGCTGGGCGATGGCGGACCAGCCGTACTGCTCGGTGACCATCCGGCGGGCACGCCGGGCCATGGCGCGGGCGCGTTCCCGGTCGGACAGCAGCGCGTCGACGGCGTCGGCGAGGCTGTCCGGGTCGTGCGGGCGGAACGTCATCCCGGTCGCGCCCGGCTCGACGATCTCGGCGAGGCCACCGGTGGCGGCGACGGCCAGGGGCGCTCCGGCGGCGGCCCCTTCGAGGGCGACCATGCCGAACGGCTCGTAGATGCTCGGCACGGCGAAGCAGTCGGACGCGGCCATCAGCGCCGGCAGGTCGGTGCCGCCCAGGAAGCCGGGCATGGTGACCATGCCGCCGAGGCCGCGGCGGTGCACCTCGGCCTCGAGTTCGGCCCGGTACGGGCCGTCGCCGGCGATCACGGCGCGCAGCCCGGGGTGCCGCTCGCGCAGCCGGGGGAGGGCGGCGACGAGGTGCTGGACGCCCTTCTCGTACACCAGTCGACCGGCGAAGGTGACCAGCGGGCCGTCCCCGGCGAACCGGGCCCGGGCCGCCGCCACGTCGCGTGCCGGCACCTTCCAGCGGTACGACTCGACGCCGTTGGCGACCACGTCGACCCGCCCGGTCGGCACGCCGAACAGGGCGTTGACCTCGTCGCGCATGTAGCCGGAGCAGACGATCACCCGGTGGGACTCGCTGGCGAGCCAGTGTTCGACGCCGTGGATGGTGCGGTTCATCTCCTCGGGCAGCCAGCCCTGGTGCCGCCCGGCCTCGGTGGCGTGGATGGTGCTGACGAGGGGGATGTCCAGATGGTCGCGCAACGTCATCGCGGTGTGGGCGACGAGCCAGTCGTGGGCGTGGATGACGTCGTACGCGCCGGCCTGGGTGGCGCGCAGGGCGGTGCGGGTCAGGGTGTGGTTGAACGCCATGGTCCAGGCGAGCAGCGAGCCGGTGGCCAGGGGGAAGGCGACGGGGTCTTCGGGGGCGCGCAGGATGCGCACGCCGTCGGCGTACTCCTCCAGGGGTGCGCCTTCGGCGTGGCGGGTGACGACAGTGACCTCGTGCCCGGCGGCGGCGAGGGCCACGGAGAGCGCGTGGACGTGGCGGCCGAGGCCGCCGACGAGCACCGGCGGGTACTCCCACGACAGCATGAGGATGCGACGGGTCTGCGGCGGCACACCAGGACCGCGCTGCGGCGGCACCGGGGAGCCCGGCTGCGCGGACGGACCGGGCGAGGTCGAAGGCTGGGGCCGGGAGGTCACGGTGGGCCGGTGGGTCCGGTCCTTGGTGGCAGCGAGCTGCTCATCGACCCGCAGGGTCGTCACATCTGTCTCCGTCCAGGCATGGTGGGGCGCGCCGGCGTCAGTGGCGGCGGAGAGGGTGGAAAAAGGGCGGCCGAAGGCCAAAGAGCACACGCGGGTGCGTGTCCCCCGACAAGCAAAGGCCATCGGACGCGGGTTCGCATCTCGAAATCGGCCATCGTGACGGAAGACACCTGAGGGTGTAGCGCACATCAGACGGGTGGATTCCGGTCACCGCCTGAAAGGATGGATTGGCGCGCCCGGGGCGGGGGCACTACCCGCTTGCGCGCGGGCGGCTCAGCCGGCGCGCACATCACCATGGCTTGAGGGAGCGACATGCAGGTCTGGCCGGGCGAGCGGTATCCCCTGGGCGCCACGTACGACGGGATGGGCACCAACTTCGCCATCTTCTCCGAGGTGGCCGAGCGGATCGAGCTGTGCCTGTTCGACGAGTGGGACACCGGCGCGGAGCGCCGCGTGGAGCTGCGTGAGGTCGACGCGTACGTGTGGCACGCGTACCTGCCGGGCATCGAGCCGGGGCAGCGCTACGGCTACCGGGTGCACGGGCCGTACGACCCGGCGAACGGGTTGCGCTGCAATCCGCACAAGCTGCTGATCGACCCGTACGCCAAGGCCATCGACGGTGACGTGACGTGGGACCCGGCGGTGTACGACTACGAGCTGGGCGACCCGGAGCGGATGAACGAGACCGACTCGGCGCCGTTCATGCCCAAGTCGGTGGTGGTGAACCCGTACTTCGACTGGGGCAACGACAAGCCGCCGCGCACCCCGTACCACCACTCGGTGATCTACGAGGCGCACGTGCGCGGGCTGACCATGCGGCACCCGGACATCCCGGAGGAGCTGCGCGGCACGTACGCGGGGATCGCCTCGCCGCCGATGATCGAGTATCTGACCCGGCTCGGGGTGACGGCGATCGAGCTGATGCCGGTGCACCAGTTCGTGCACGACCACCGGCTGCACGACCTGGGGCTGCGCAACTACTGGGGTTACAACACGATCGGCTTCTTCGCCCCGCACCACGGCTACTCGGCGCTCGGCCGCCTGGGTCAGCAGGTGCAGGAGTTCCGGGGCATGGTGAAGGCGCTGCACGCGGCGGGCATCGAGGTCATCCTCGACGTGGTCTACAACCACACCGCCGAGGGCAACCACCTCGGGCCGACGTTGAGTTTCAAGGGCGTGGACGCGCCGAGCTACTACCGGCTCAGCGAGGAGGACCGGCGCTACTTCGTCGACTACACCGGCACCGGCAACAGCCTGAACGTGCGCTCCCCGCACTCGCTGCAACTGATCATGGATTCGTTGCGGTACTGGGTGACCGAGATGCACGTCGACGGGTTCCGGTTCGACCTGGCGGCCACCCTGGCCCGCGAGTTCTACGAGGTGGATCGGCTCTCCACGTTCTTCGAGGTGGTGCAGCAGGACCCGGTGGTCAGCCAGGTGAAGCTGATCGCCGAGCCGTGGGACGTCGGCCCGGGCGGCTACCAGGTGGGCAACTTCCCGCCGCTGTGGACGGAGTGGAACGGCAAGTACCGGGACACCGTGCGGGACTTCTGGCGCGGTGAGCCGGCGACCCTGGCCGAGTTCGCGTCGCGTATCTCCGGTTCGGCCGACCTCTACCAGGACGACGGCCGCCGCCCGTTCCACAGCATCAACTTCGTGACCGTGCACGACGGGTTCACGCTCACCGACCTGGTGTCGTACAACGACAAGCACAACGAGGCCAACGGCGAGGAGAACCGGGACGGCGAGAGCCACAACCGGTCGTGGAACTGCGGCGTGGAGGGTGACACCGACGACGAGGCGGTGCTCGCCCTGCGGGCCAAGCAGCGGCGTAACTTCCTGGCCACGATGATGCTGTCGCAGGGCGTGCCGATGATCGGCCACGGCGACGAGTTGGGGCGTACCCAGCACGGCAACAACAACGCCTACTGCCAGGACAGCGAGCTGGCCTGGATCGACTGGGACAACGCCGACGAGCAGTTGCTGGACTTCGTGCGGATGCTCACCGACTTCCGTAAGCGTCACCAGGTGTTCCGCCGCCGCCGGTTCTTCACCGGCCTGCCCGTCGGCGGGCGGGACGTCGACGCCCCGCTGCCGGACCTGGCGTGGCACACCCCGGACGGGCGGGAGATGACCGGCGAGGACTGGGGCAACGACTTCGGCCGCTCGGTGGCGCTGTTCGTCAACGGCGAGGGCATCCGCGAGCGCGGCCAGTACGGCCAGCGGCACCACGACGCCTCGTTCCTGTTGTGCTTCAACGCCCACGACGCGCCGCTGGACTTCACCATGCCCGGCGGCGAGTACGGGCAGAAGTGGGAACGGGTCATCAGCACGGCCGACCCCGACCCGGACGACGCCACGGTGATCAGCGCGGGCGGCACCATCCGGGTGCCGGACCGGTCCCTCGTCGTGTTGGAGAGGATGATCTGACATGCCGGCCACCCCTCCCAAGGCCACCTACCGCGTCCAGGTCCGCCCCGGGTTCGACCTGGACGCCACCGCCGCGATCCTCGACTACCTGCACGATCTCGGCGTCAGTCACCTCTACACCGCCCCGCTGCTGGCCGCCACGCCCGGCTCGCAGCACGGCTACGACGTGGTCGACCACCGCGTTGTCAACCCGGAACTGGGCGGGGAGGCGGCCCGGCAGCGGCTGCTGCGCGCCCTGCGCGACAAGCAGCTCGGCCTGGTCGTCGACATCGTGCCGAACCACGCCGGGGTCGCCGTCCCGCCGGCCAACCCGGCCTGGTGGGACGTGCTGCGCCGGGGACGCGACTCGTCGTACGCGAGCTGGTTCGACATCGACTGGGACCGGGGCCGGCTGCTGCTGCCGGTCCTCGCCGACGACCCGGCCGCCCTGGACGACCTCAAGGTCGTCGACGGCGAGCTGCGCTACCACGAGCACCGCTTCCCGATCGCCGACGGCACCGGCGACGGCAGCGCCCGCGAGGTGCACGACCGGCAGCACTACGAGCTGGTCTCCTGGCGGCGTGGGGACGCCGAGCTGACGTACCGCCGGTTCTTCGCCATCGCGGGCCTGGCGGGCCTGCGGGTGGAGGACCCGGCGGTGTTCGCCGCCGTACACGAGCTGATCCTGCGCTGGGCCGCCGACGGCGAGGTCGACGGCATCCGCGTCGACCACCCGGACGGCCTGCGCGACCCGGCCGGCTACCTCGCGCGGCTGCGCGAGGCCGCGCCGGACGCCTGGCTCGTGGTGGAGAAGATCCTGGAGTACGGCGAGGAGCTGCCGGACTGGCCGGTGGACGGCACCACCGGCTACGACGCCCTGGCCATGGTCGGTGGGCTCTTCATCGACATCGACGCCGAGGGCGACTTCACCGCCCTGGACAACCGACTCACCGGGCAGCGCACCTCCTGGGAGGACCTGACCCATACGACCAAGCTGGCCGCCGCCACCCAGCTGCTCTCCGCCGAGCTGACCCGGCTCGCCGCCCTCGCCCCCGAGGTGCCGACCGAGCAGGCCCGCGCGGCGCTCGCCGAGCTGGCCGCCGCGTTCGACGTCTACCGCGGCTACCCGCCGCACGGCGCCCGGCACCTCGCCGCCGCCCGCTCCGAGGCCGGCCGCCGCCGCCCCGACCTGACCGGCGCCCTGGACGCGATCACCCGCCGGCTGCGCGACCCCGACGACGAGCTGGGCATGCGGTTCCCGCAGCTCACCGGCGCGGTGATGGCCAAGGGCGTGGAGGACACCGCCTTCTACCGGTGGACCCGCTTCGTGGCGCTCAACGAGGTGGGCGGCAGCCCCGCCCACTTCGGCGTGCCGCCGGCCGAGTTCCACCGCTTCGCCGGAGCCCGCCAGGTCCGCTGGCCCGCCAGCCAGACCACCCTCTCCACCCACGACACGAAGCGCGGCGAGGACGTGCGCGCCCGCCTCGCCGTACTCAGCGAGCTGCCGGGTCGGTGGGCGGAACAGGTCACCACCTGGATGGAGTACGCGCCGCTGCCCGACCCGGCGTTCGCCCACCTGCTCTGGCAGACGGCCGTCGGCGCGTGGCCGATCGAGCGGGAGCGGCTGCACGCGTACGCCGAGAAGGCCGCCCGGGAGGCCGCGGCCTCGACCAGTTGGGCGGACCCCGACCCGGGCTTCGAGCAGGCCATGCACGCGGTCATCGACCGCATGTACGACGACCCGAGCCTGCACGACGAGCTGACCGAACTCGCCGCCGCGATCACCCCGGCCGGCTGGTGCAACTCCCTCGGGCAGAAGCTGATCCAACTCACCATGCCCGGCGTCCCGGACACGTACCAGGGCACCGAGCTGTGGGACAACTCCCTGGTCGACCCGGACAATCGCCGGCCGGTCGACTTCGACGTACGCCGAGAGATGCTGGCGCGGCTCGACGACGGCTGGCGTCCCCCGGTCGACACCGACGGAGCGGCGAAGCTGCTCGTCGTGTCGCGGACGCTGCGCCTGCGGCGGGCGCACCCGGAGCTGTTCACCACCTACCGGCCGGTGCCGGCGCACGGCCCGGTGGGCCGGCATGTGGTGGCCTTCGACCGGGGTGGCGTGATCGCCGTGGCGACCCGACTGCCGCTCGGCCTGGCACGCGCTGGCGGCTGGTGTGACACAGCTCTGTCGCTTGGTGTTCACGAGGTGAAGGACCTGTTCACCGGTCGGGTCTACAGTGGCGGGGAGGTCCCGTTGGACAATCTCCTTGCGGACTATCCCGTTGCTCTGCTGGCTCCTCCCACCGCTGCCGAGGAGGCCTCGTCATGACCGAATTCTCCGTCTGGGCGCCGGACGCCAGCCGGGTGCGCCTGCGCCTGGCCGGCGACACCGACCACGACATGCGCGCCACCGCCGACGGCTGGTGGACCGTCGAGGTGCCCGACGCCGGCCTCGACTACTCCTTTCTGCTGAACGACGACGAAACCCCACTGCCCGACCCCCGCTCCCCGTGGCAACCTGCGGGTGTGCACGGGCCGAGCCGCCGCTACGACCACAGCGCCTTCGCGTGGTCCGACACCGCGTGGACGGGGCGGCAGCTGCCCGGCAGCGTCCTGTACGAGCTGCACATCGGCACCTTCACCCCCGAGGGCACCTTCGACGCGGCCATCGACCGCCTCGACCACCTGGTCGACCTCGGCGTCGACCTGATCGAGCTGCTCCCGGTCAACGCCTTCAACGGCGAACACAACTGGGGGTACGACGGTGTCTGCTGGTACGCCCCGCACGAGCCCTACGGCGGCCCGGACGGCCTGAAACGGTTCGTCGACGCCGCCCACGCGAAGGGGTTGGGGGTGATCCTCGACGTCGTCTACAACCATTTCGGGCCCTCCGGGGCCTACGCGCCGCGGTTCGGCCCCTACCTCGCCGAGCAGAGCAACAGTTGGGGTCGCTCGATCAACCTCGACGGCCCGCACTCGGACGAGGTACGCCGCTACATCATCGACAGCGTGCTCATGTGGCTGCGCGACTACCACGTCGACGGGTTGCGGCTCGACGCCGTGCACGCGCTGCCGGACTCGCGGGCTGTTCCGATCTTGGAGGAGCTGGCGGTTTCCGTCGAGTCCTTGTCGACGCACCTGGGCCGGCCGCTGTCGCTGATCGCGGAGTCCGACCTGAACGACCCGCGGCTCATCACGCCCCGGGAGGCGGGCGGGTTCGGCCTGCACGCCCAGTGGAACGACGACGCTCACCACGCCCTGCACACGCTGCTCACGGGGGAGCGGCAGGGCTACTACGGAGACTTCGGCTCGCTGGAGACGCTGTCGGACGTCCTCACCGGCGGGTTCTTCCACGCGGGCACCTGGTCCAGCTTCCGCAACCGCCACCACGGACGGCCCCTGGACTCCCGCGTCCCCGGTCACCGGCTGGTCGCCTATTTGCAGAACCACGACCAGATCGGCAACCGGGCCACCGGTGACCGGATCTCGGCCTCGTTGTCGTCTGCGCTCGTGCGGGTCGGGGCGATGATCCTGCTGACCGCGCCGTTCACGCCGATGCTGTTCATGGGGGAGGAGTGGGCGGCCTCCACGCCGTGGCAGTTCTTCACGTCGCACCCCGAGCCGGAGTTGGCTTCTGCGGTGCGGACCGGGCGGCGGCGGGAGTTCGCGTCGCACGGGTGGCCGGAGGGGGACGTGCCGGACCCGCAGGACCCGGAGACGTTCGTGCGGTCCCGGCTGGACTGGGCCGAGCTGGACAAGCCTGAGCATGCGTCGATGCTGGCGTTCTACCAGCGGTTGATCGCGTTGCGGCGGTCGGTGGCTGACCTGTCGGATCCTCGGATGCATGCTGTTTCCGTGCAGCACGGGGACCAGTTCCTGCTGATGCGGCGGGGGGACACGTTGGTTGTCGCCAACTTTGCGGGGCGGGGGCAGGGGGTGTCGTTGCCTGGGGTGGCTCGGCGGGTGTTGCTGGCCACCGGTGAGGGAGTCACGGTGATGCGGGACCGGATCGAGCTGCCGGCAGAGACAGCGGCGATCGTGGCGTTGTAGGCATTCGTGACACTTTTTCGAGAGCATACGGTTTCTCCTATGGCGTAGATGACAAATGGCTGTTCCTACTTAACAGACGGAATTAGCCAGACTGTTGCCGCCAGCCATAAGAGTCCCGTTGTGACTGCTATAAATAAGATGATGTATGTTTCATACCACCGGAAAAAGTTCCGCATGCGCGGCGGTTCGCGGAAGCCCTTGATAACTGCGAGATCGGTGAGCTTGCATTCCTCCTGCCTGTAATCGAGCCAAGTCGCCACGCCCGCGACTATTAGCAGGACGACAAAAAGGCCAACCGTGGTGACAAGCGTGACGGCGCCGATGATGCCCGATTTCGCGAGCGCTGGATCTATTCCCCATCTCTTGTAACCAACCAGGAGGGCTAGAGCCGCACCGGCTAGCGTTGTTGCCAACGTTTGATAGATCGCGAGAAAGCGGTAAACGTTCTCATTTGCCGCATGCATTTGTTGAAGTATGAACTTGTAGCGCTCTAAGTAAAAGTCCTGTGATTGATTAGACGGAACTCGGTCCTCGTTGACGCTGGCATCTTCGTCGCTATTAAGCGTAGTCACTCACTCGCCCGATCTTCTTGGTGCTTCGATCTCATGTCGATTGAGAGTAAGGGCGTCGCCATAGATGACTTTTCCATCGTAGATGGATACCGCAGTAGATTCGCGTCTGTAAGGGGGCTCCTTCAGGAATGTTTCCGGCAGCGACCATGCCTCAATCAGCAGTGAATAAAAACGTTCCGATCGATCGAAAGCGAGCCGGTCACCATCGTTCTGTGGCCAGCCGTCTGGGCCACCCATGATGGCGCGGTATCCGCCGCCTTCGAACCAGACCGTGTTCGGAAGCGGAGTCGCCCACGCTGTCTCCATCCCCAAACTAGTTCTCAAGTAGACCGGATGTACAACAATCACACTCTCCCGCGCGCGTAGCCATTCTGTGAGTTCGGAATCGTTGAGCCACCCATCACCGACATTCCAATGAGGAAAAGATCCGAGGTGTGCTCCAAGGCTGCCCATGGAAAGTGCAAAGTAATTACACCACTTGCCTGGAATGCGGCCAATGCGATCCTGGCCGACTCTCTCGGCCTCGGAGGTCGACCATACCTCGAAAAATTCTTTATCTAGTACCGGCAAGGCAAAATCGCGGGCTGCTCGGGTGGGGCGACCGATTAATAGACCAGCCACCCCGGTGACGCCGGATGCTGTTCTTGCTGGCCCGGCTGATACGACCGATGCGAAGCCGCTGCCCCAACCGATGAAGTTAATGCCGATATCGTCTAATGCGCAGATCCTTCCTAATGGTGACTCGGCGTTGGAGCCGACCAGTCGTAGCCTCGGGCCGTAGTGTTCAGCGATTAGGGAGAATTCGTCGTACGCTCCGCCTCCGTCCAGCTCTTGGAAATCGTCTACCCCCGCTATCAAGCGAGACAGTAGCGTCTTGCCGTCGATCCGAGTCCAATCATTTCCCTGCATCGCTAAAACTGGAGCCAGGTCCGTCCGCCCCTGAACCCATATATCGACCTCAGGTGCTGGAACGAGATACTTAACGGTTTGCAAGAGGCTTCTCGAGCGATCTCGGAATTCAATCCCTCGCCCAGTCAGGTTCGATATCTCACACTCAAGATCCTCGCAGTTGTACATCTGAGGGTCTAGTCGCACGAGCACTCTTGTGCCAGGGTCATCCAGTAGTTCGCTAGCTGTAGCTTGACGAATGATCGGCCTTGCGTTTAACCCATCGCCGAATTCCAACACCGCAGTTGATTCGCGGCTAGCGGTATGTGATCTTGATATAACTCTTACTTGGTTTCCAAGCATAAAGACGGAGAAGAAGCCAATCCCGAAGCGCCCCGTCGGCTCGAACTTGCTCGCTAGAAGGCCCTGATTCTCTCGAACAACTTCGCGCGCTAGCCAGGACGAGCTTCCAAAGTCTAGGAGAGGACCTGTAAGCACGTCGTGTGACATTCCAATTCCGTTATCTGCTACTTCAAACCACCAGCCGTCTTCTGTCTCCATAGATCTAACCAGAACCTTGGAGGATAACGACGACGTCCCCCCGCGGTAACTGAGCAGAGCGGCCCGTGCCTTGATTGCATCACAGGCGTTCATAATCAACTCTCTGACTGCGTGTGATGAATCGTTCCCGTACAACTCCTTCCCACCAAGCCGTCGAACTAGTGAAGCGACGTCACTAACTTGGACCTTTGCGTTGATAGGCTCCCAGCCTATACAGGGAACCAGGCGGCTAAAGGTGTAAGGAGTTTCCACGCCAGCAACGTGTTTGACCGCAAGGCGCTGCCTGTTGTGGGATTGGAGCAGCTTGTCTACTCCGCGAATCTCATCATCCACTGAACCGAGCATCTCGTATGCGAGCCACCATGATTCGGCTTCGTCAAAAGAGAAGCCCGATGGAGCAGTGTAAATCAAGTTGTCGTCGTCTCGATAGGGTCGCTGTAGCTTGCTCTGGAAAACCCAATGACTCCGAGATTCTTTGGGGAGGTGCTCAGTAGACGCAAGAACTGCTGGCGTGCGAGATCCATCTAGATGCGATGCATCTGCAACTCGCAAGAGGCTTGCAATTAGCAATGGATCCACCCTCCAGCCTGTTGGGCAGAAGGGTGGTGCCCCGACCGGTGTTGATAGCTCTCGGCCAAGCCTATCCCGCATCCAATGGTGGCTTGCTGCTAAGAGTCCAATTAGCCGTCCGTATGCACCTCTTAAATCAGCATCGCCCAAGAGGTAGATCGTTGACCCGTCTAGGCTCTCCCATTTACCCTCTGGCAGAAGCTCTGCTTGGTCGGCGTGGAGGTCGCGCAGCAGTTGAGCCTCAGTTCGAGCCGCGACATCTTCTGGCGGGTTAACTAGTTCACTCGGGAGCGGAGGTCGATTATTTCGTTCGCGGAGATTTGCGGCTAGGCAATCGGCCCACTGTTCATGGCTGCGCAAGTTTGAGCCGGCAATTTTATATGCGGCCCTGCTCATTGCCAGGTCATGGACGAGTGCAGCCGCTCCGAATGTGAAGGCTTCAGCAGGATTTAGGGCAACTTCGTCGCCGCCGATCAGGCCGGCCCGCTCCCAGAGTTCATCAATATGCCCAATGTCATGCATGGTGAACTCGGGGAGGTCGCGCCTGATCTCGCCCGCCAGTAGCGAGGTCTTTTCGCGCATGTCCAATAAGGCTTGAATGAGACGATTGGACGCCGGCCGGCTTTCTTCATGCCCATTTCCATCGAATGATCTTTTCCATAAGGTGGACCTCTGCATCGCGTTCTCCGTCACGATCCCTCTCTCGATCATGAATATCTTCTGAAAGACCACTAGTGTGTCACATTGAAGCCATGCGAGGTAGATCCAAAATCAGGTCGTGCTGGGACGCCGCGAAGGCGATGGTTCTGTAAAACTTCTGGCAGAACCATCGCAATCCCCTCGTCATTCTGCTAGCGCCCTAGCGCCCTAGCGCCCTAGCGCGCTAGCGCTCGCCGTGAGGGGTGACGTGAGTCCGTCTGCGGCCGACTGCCCACGCCCTCCAGGGCGATCGGAAGCGTTTTGTCAAGTGCTGGCGGGGCAAGCGAGCGCGTCGCCCTCCCGCTCAGCGAGTACTGTCGGGGCCACAGCGTTGTCTGCTGTAGAACCCGCTAGCGGCAGGTGTGAGGATAGGAGCGCCGCCATGCCCCCACGCGCAACCACTATCGTCGACCCGCGCTTTCCCGCTGAGCTACGGCGCCTTCGGGAGGCGCGAGGCCTATCCCTGCGGCAACTCGCCGCTGCGGTTAACCATGGCAAGAGCCTCATTCACCAGCTAGAAGCCGGGCAGACGAAGCCAACGGCGGATGTAGCCTCACGGTTGGACGACGCCCTTGCGGCGTGTGGTGCTCTGGCGACGCTGGTAGCCGATGCCCCTGCCGGCGGCAGCCGCATAGCGTTCGTGACAGCATATCCTCGCAGGTGTGATCGTGCCGCGGTGGACGCGCTCTGTGGCCTTCTCGGTGGCTACCGGCGGCTGGAGGACGCCCTGGGTTCAGGCCCCATTATTGGACCGGTTCGAGCGCACCTCAATACCGTGGAGGGTCTGCTGCGCGATGCGCCTTATAATGTGCGCCTACAGATGGTCGACGTCGCTGCACAGTGGGCGCAATTCGCAGGGTGGTTGAGCATCGCGCGAGGTGAGGTGCGCGCGGCCACAGTCTGGAACGCGAGGGCTCTGCAATGGGCCACTGAGGCCGGCAATAGAGATCTGATCGCCACCGTGCTGTCCTTTCAGGGGCACCATGCCGAGTTGCGCCACGACTTGCCGACCATGATCGAGCTGTCGCAGGAGTCGCGGCGAGACGAGACGGTGAACACCGCCCTACGCGCCTATTGCGCAGGTCAGGAGGCCAGAGGGCTAGCCATGGCCGGTGCTGCCTACACGGACGTGCTCGCGCGTTTGTCCGAGGCATCCGACCTGTCGGCTCAGGCTGCAGAGGAACCGCTGTCCCCATGGGGCTACTGGTACACCCCATCGTTCTTCGCCGTGCAACAGGGGAGCGTCTGGCGGTACCTCGGTGCTGTGGACAGTCGTGCCAACGATCGCGCACTGGAGCTGCTGACAGTCGGTGTTGCGGGCGTCAGCGAGGAGGCCAGCGGCGCGGAGTGGCACGGCCGAAACCTGGTGCACCTCGCCGTGGCGCAGGCGCAGGCTGGCGACGCGGCGGCGGCTCGCGAAACCTTGGCGGCAGCGAACGTCATTGCGCTTGCCGCAGCGTCTCGTGAACTCGCCCGCGAACTGACCGAGGCTACCCACCACCTTCGACTGTCCGCTACGCCGTAACGGACGCGTTTCGCCTGGTATACCACGGATCGTCGCCCAGACGATGACGGTGGGTGACGGCGCTGGTGGTTATTCCGAGACCGACGTCGCCCCACTGTTCAACGGAGGTGGGCATGCAAGGCGATGAGTCGGTAAGCAAGGGCGAACAGGCAGAAGCTGCCGAGCGGGAGGCTGCCAAGCAGCGGATTCTTGCTCAGGCCGAGGCGGAACGCGTACCCGTGGAGGACACGACCCGCGCGGTCCCGGACCGGCGGTGGCGGCGTGACCAGCGATGACATCCCGATCGGGCGGCGGGTGGCGAGCTGGCGGGTACGGCGGCGGATGACCCAGCAGGTGCTGGCCGACCGGCTGCGCAGGTCGAAGAGCTGGGTCGACAAGATCGAGCGGGGCGTCCGCCCCCTGGACCGGTACTCGGTGATCCAGGAGGTGGCCCACGTCCTGCGCGTCGAGCCGGAGGCCCTGCTCGGCCAGCCGCGCAGCATCCCGGCGGGCACGCCGGACGGGGTGGACGACATCCGGGCCGCGCTCGCCCGCTACGACACCCCAGAAGCCACACAGCAGACGCCGGAAGAGGCAAGAAGGCGGGTCGGGCACGCCTGGTTGTCGTACCAGCACGCGCGCTACGGGGAGTTGCTGCGGGTGCTGCCCGGTCTGCTCGACGCCGCCCAGGGTGCGCGGTCGGCGGGGCTGCTGGTGTCGGCGTACCGGATCACCTCGTCGTTGCTGGTCAAGCTCGGCGAGGCCGACCTCGCCTGGCTGGCCGCCGACCGGGCGATGGGCGCCGCCGGTGACGACCCGGTCCTCGCGGCGACGGCGGCCATCTCGGTCGGGCAGGCGCTGCGGGCGTCGGGCCGTGACCGTCTGGCCCCGGCCGCGACGCTCGCCGCCGTGAGCCGCGTCCGGCCGCAGCGGTCGGCGGGGGAGTGGGCGGTGGGCGGGACGCTGCTGCTCCAGGCCGCCCTCGCCGCCGCCGGCTGCGGCGAGCACCGGCACGCCGCCGCGCTGACCGACCGGGCCGCGGGCGTCGCCGCAAACCGTCGGGGGTACGACGATCAGCACCGCACCAGCTTCGGCCCGGTCGCCGTCGAGCTGGTACGGGTGCTGCTGACGGACGCCCGGGACAACTCGGTGGAGGCGCTGCGCCGGCACTCCATGGTGGTGCGGCGGGAGGGGTGGCGGCGGTTGCCGGCCGAGTATCGGGGTGCTTACCTGCTGGATGCCGCGCGGCTCTACCTGCACGCCGGAGACGTGCGAGGGGCGGCACGCGCGCTTGTCGACGCGGACAGTGTCGCGCCGGGTGAGGTTCGGGGGCGGCCTCTGGCGCGTACCCTCATCGCCGATTGTGCCTGCGCGCAGCCGGCGCCGGCCGGCGTGGCGCGACTGGCGACGCTGGTCGGCCTCACCCGCTGAACGCCCCGCCGAGCTGATCGGCCTCAAGATCCGCGCAACTTCAGGGAAACTGCTGTCTCCCGCGCGCCCGAGGCAGCAGTTTCGGTGAAGTTGTGCGGGCGCGCGGATCGGCGTCTCTGCCGGGCGTGAGTGCTGCGCGGCGGTGACGACTGGTCGGCGGGTCGGTCGCACCAGGGCGTGCCGGCAGGTACTCCGATGAGGCTGATGACTCAGCGGCATTGTGATGCCTCAGAGTCATCAGTCTCAATCGCACGTTGCCTCGGGCACCGCGACACGCCGCCGCCGAAGGTGCGCGGCACCCGCGCGGGACGCGAATCTCGGGGTCGGCGAGCCGCCCGCGCATGTGGTCTCCTGTTCCTGACGGGACGTGCGGCCGGGGGAGGTGCGCGCAGTGGGCAGATGGTTCAACCGCAGCCGTAAACGCGACGACGAGCCACCGCGCGAAACGGAGTCGACCGTCCCGGTCATCAAGATCACTCTCAACCACGACGGCCGCTCGATCAGCGAGACGGTCGGTGGTCTGCCCGCCTTCGGCTTGCAGTACCACGCCTTCCACGACGAGTACGGCGCAACCGACCCGCGGACGTTGGCGGCGGGCACCCGGTACGCGCAGGAGTTGATGCGCAGCAACGACATCGCCGAGGCAGTGGCCGTCTATCAGCAGATCGTCGGGTTGCGCAGTTCGGCGCTCGGGCCGGAGCATCCCGACACCCTGCGCAGCAAGCACAGCCTGGGCTACGCGCTCTGGCAGCTCGGCGCGCACGCCGAGGCGGAACCGGTGCAGCGGGACGTCTACGAGGCACGCCGTCGGGTGCTGGGTGACGACGACGCCGAGACGTTGCGCAGCGGCAACAACCTGGGCTGGCTGCTGATCGAGCTGCGTCGGATGGACGAGGCCGAGCCGCTGTTGCGGCGGGTCGCCGACGGTATGGCGCGGACGCTGGGCAGGGACGACGCGGACACCCTGGCCTGCCAGATGAAACTGGCCGGGATCCAGCACCTGCAAGGGCGCAGCCGGCAGGCCGAGCGGGCGATGCGGGACGTGGTCCGGCGGATGACCAGGACGTTGGGGCCTACCAACCCGGTGACGCTCCAGGCGCGCAGCAACCTGCTGGTCGTCCTGCTCGACGCCGGCCGGGCCGCCGAGGCGGTCGACCCGGCCCGGGCGCTCGCCGACGACGCCGGGCGCGTGCTCGGCACCACCGACGGGGTACGCCTGCACGCCCGGCACTCCCTGGCCAGAGCCCTCGCCGGCGCGGGACGGCGGGCCGAGGCGATCCGGCTGCTGACCGACACGCTGCCGGACAGCGAGCGGGGCCGGGGCGTCGACCATCCCGGAACCCTGGAGATGCGCACGCTCTTCGCCCGACTGCTCATCGAGGCGGGTGACCGGCGGGCGGGCAGTGCGGCGCGCGCCGCGCTGGCCGGGTGCGAGCGCGTGCACGGCCCGGGTCACCCCGACACGGAGCGGGCCCGGGCGCTGGTCCTGCGTACCCGCTGATTTCAGCCTCCGGTGTGGATGTGCGCGGCCCACAGCGTCGGCGCCAGCGGGTAGCGGTCCCGCAGCCCCCGTACGGCCGAGTGCAGCGCGTACGCCGCCGACCCGGTCGGGTCGCCGTGCGCGTAGAAGGCGGTGGTCAGGTCGAGGGAGATCGCGTCGTCGACCTCCCACAGGGTGCCGATGACATTCCGGAACCCGGCCAGCTGGAACGCGCCGGTGATGTGCAGCGCCTCGTCGACGAGGGCCGGCGGTGCCTGGGTGGTCGCGCAGGCCGACAGGAAGGCGAACTCCGCGTCCAGGTCGAGCCGGGACACGTCGGCGACGGTGAGCGGACTGTCCTGGTGGTCGTGCACGAGCAGCCGGCCCTGCGCCGGATCGTGCGGGTCGGCCACCGCGTGGCACGCGAAGTGCGCGTACGCCGAGTCGGCCAACCGGTCCAGGACCTGGTCGCGGGTGGCCGCCGCGTCCAGCCCGAGCCACGCCCGGGGCAGCGCCCGCGCCGCCGACGCGGCCTCACGTTCCGCGCTGGGCAGGCCGGCCGGGCCGCCGGGGGTGGCGCGCATCGCCACGACGCAGGACCGGGCGTCGGGCCGGGGCCGGCGCGACCCGGTGCGTTTGCGGGCGAGCGCGGTCACGGTCGGGGTGTAGGAGGAGACCACCCGGTCGAGGGCGGACCCGGCGGCACCGGCCTGCGCGGCGTGCAGGGGAAAGAACGCCAGCGGACCCACCGGACACCACCAGACACGCGGCAGCTCGCCGCCCGCTCCGGGCGCGTCGATCCGCTCCAGCACCGGACCGACCAGGGCAGACCACAACCATTCGAGTACGCCGGTGAGCGCCGACTGGGCGCGCAGGCGGCTCCGTGCGTCCGCCGTCGGATCGGACGCCGTGGTGGTGGCCTGCTGGAGCAGCCGCAGCTGCGTCATCGCGTCGGCCAGCGACAGATCGGGCAGCGGGAGCACCGTGACGTGGTGCCGGTGCAGGATCAGCGCGTCGCAGCGCAACCCGCTCGCGATCGGCACGACCACGGTCCCGTCGACCTGGTCGAGCAGTTGCCGGGCGCTGGGCGTACGCAGGAAGTCGCCCAGGCCGGGCAGCTCCCGGATCGTCTCCAGCAGCACGTTCCACTCGGTTTCCCGATCCCGGCCGAAGGTGGTGGGCCGGGACGCGTCGGGGGCGGGCGCTTCGAAGTCCCGGCGCATCCGCTGGAAGTCGGCCGCCAGCCGCCCGTCGGCGCGTTGCAGCGCCGCCCACTCGCCGTCCGCCGTCAACCGTTGCTGCAGCAGCAGGCCCCGGCCCCGCTCCAGCAGCTCCAAGGCACGCTCCGGCTGCCCCGCGTTGATCGCGCAGGAGGCGGCCGTTGCCGCCAGCCCGGCCGTCGAGCCGAGGTCGGCGTACTGGTCGTGTCGGGTACGCCCCCGCGAGGCCAACCGGGGCAGCAGCGCGATGGCCTCCTCGAAGGCATCCGCCGCCTCCTCCCACCGGTCCAGCGTGGTCAGCGAGTAGGCCGCCTTGTCGAAGGCCTGAATCCGGACCGGTACGGCGCCGGACTCGATGCGGCCGGCGGTGAGCGCCCGTTCGGCCGCCTCGGTGAGCAGGGTCTTCTCACCGGTACGCAGGTAGGTCGCCCGCAACGCCTGGGCGATGGACAAGCCGGTCTCGACGCGCTGCGGATGGCGCGGGGGCAGCGACTCCAGCGCCTGGCGCAGCAGGACGAGCGACTCTTCCAGGTAGGCGGGCTCCCCGGTGGCGTCGTGGAGCAGCCGCAGGCTGTAGCCCAACTCGTCCAGGTACAAGGCGTGGTTGGGCTCCCCGCGTACGGACAGCGCGAGCGCCCGTCGCAGCAGGCCGATCGCCGTCTCCAGGGCGGAGATGTCACCGGTCAACCGGTGCGTCTTCATGCCGACGGTGGACAGGCTTGCGAGCGCCATCCGATGATGCGGATGGCGCTCGCCGACGGTGGTCAACACGCCGGCGAATTCCTCCCAGGCCTGGCCGAGCAGGTCCGACCGGCCGGTGCGGTCGACAAGGGTGAGCAGCGTCTGACCGAGCAGGAAACGCGCGTCGATGCTCTGCGGGGTGTGGTCCCGCAGCACCGCGACGGCCCGTTCGACATCGGCGGTGTGGGTGGTCCCGGCCGCCCTGGCCAGCAGGCACCGGGCGCGCAGCATGACGATCATGTCCTGGTTGGGCCCGACGGTGCCCACCGACGACAGCAGATCCAGCGCCTCGTCGACGTAGTCCTCCACACCGGTGAGCTGGTAGGCGCGTAACAGCGCCTCCGCGTGGATGCCCCGCAACGCGGCCCGGTTCTCCTCGCTGATCCAGTTCTCGGCCATCTTGGCGATGGCGGTGAGCCGGTAGAGCGTGTCGACCGAGCCGTCGAAGTCGTGCCGGACCCGGTAGACCTGGCACTTCTTGAGCATCAGCATCGCGCTGTTGCCCAGGTCGGCCGAGGCGTCCTCGGCGAACCGCAGATACTGCTCGGCGACGTCCAGGAGCTGCGGCTCACTCTCGATCCGGGCCCTGGCCAACAGCACATCGGTGTACGTGACCAGCGCGAGCAGACCGTGCGTCGTACCCAACTCTGCGGCCAGAAAGGAGTCGGCCATCGTGCGGATCGCGGCCTCCAGCACGACGGTGGCCTCGATCAGGTCCTGCCGCGCCAGGTCCGCGTGGTACCGGTCGAGCAGCGCGGCCCCCAGCTCCACCTGGGCCTCGGTCCAGCGCCGGTCGCCGCGCCGCTGGCCGGCCGCGACACGACGCCAGTCGTTCACGGCGTCCCCTGCGTAGCGACCCATCGGCGCACCTTCCCGTCGCGGATGCTCCCCAGCCTGCCAGCCGTGCGCCACATCGACGGTAGATAATCAGCCGATGAGCCAAGCGGCGCCGGACAGGCGACTCGACGACGACCGGGCGGCTCGACTGGCCCGGGTCTGCGCGGACATCGCGCAGGTGGGCGACCTGCTCGGGCCGGAGCCGGCCCGGGCCCTGACGCGACTGCGGGACCGGTCACTGTCCGACCAGGGCGTGGACGAGGTGCTCGCCGAGGTGACCGAGTTGATGCGTGTCGGTGGCCTCGTCGGAGGTGACTCCACCGTCCGGGGAGATCGTTACCTGCCGTTGGCCGGCATCCACGGCCGCCGCCCGGAAGTCGTCCAGGTGTGCCCCGGCGACCTGTGCGACCGGGTCGAGATCCCCCGGCCGGACGCCGAAGCGCCGCGCTGCGCCGTGTTCGACTGCCCACTGCCGACGTTCCGGATGGACCGGTGAACGCGCTCATCGCCTCGCTCGGCGGGAAGCTGGCGGAGCGGTGGCTCGCCGGACTGGCGTTGCCCGGTGTGGTGTTCGTGGCGATGGTCGCTGTCGCGCTGCGACTCGGCCACACCCACTGGTGGGACCTGCGGCTGCTGCGGCAGGAGGTGGACCGACTCGCCCTCGCGACACCGGCCCGGAGCACCGGTTCCGCCTTGCTGATCGTCCTCGGTGTCGTGCTGGGCGGTGTCGTCGCCGCGATGGCCGCGCAGAGCCTGGAACGCCTGGTCGTGGCCCTGTGGACCCAGCACTGGGGTCGCGCCGGCGACGCGGTGACCCGCCGACGGCGACGCCGGTGGAACGCCGCCATGGACCGCTACGAGAACGCCCTGCGGGACAAGGCACGCCGGCTGCGGTCCGCCGACGGCGACGCCGGACCACTGCCGGACACCCAGGCGCTCGCCCGCGCCTGCGACCGTATCGCGTTGACCGAGCCGGACCGCCCGACCTGGATCGGTGACCGGATGCAGGCCACAGCGGTACGGGTGCGGGCCTGCTACGGCCTGGACCTGGCCGCCGCCTGGCCCCGGCTGTGGTTGCTGCTGCCCGAGGAGACCAGGGGACCGCTCGCCCTCGCGCAGGCCGACTTCGCCGCCGCCGCCCGACGGGTGGGCTGGGGGCTGCTGTATCTGGCGCTCGGCCTGCTGTGGTGGCCCGCGGCGATCGTCGGCCTCGGCCTGTGCGTGGCGGGCTGGCGACGGGGCCGCAGCACGGTGGCCGTGCTGGCCGACCTGGTGGAGGCGGTGGTCGACCTGCACGCACGCACCCTCGGCGCGGCGTTGGGCCATCCCACCGACGGCACCTTCGGCCCGGCCGACGGCGAGGCGGTCACCCTCCTGCTGCGCAAGGACCGGTGAGTCCCGGGGTCAGTTGCCGGCGGTCCGGACGGGCCTCCGTCGTCAGATGGCGGGAACGGGAGGAACGTCGAGCAGGGTGCGGTCGCCGTCGACGCCCTGGTCCAGTGCGGCCGCGACATCCTCGTACGGGGCTCCGGGCCGGACGGCACTGACGTCGTCCAGACGCTGGTAGTGCTGGTCGCTGAGGTCGAGGCCGAGAGACTTCAGGTATTCCTCCAACTGGGTCGGGGTGCGCGGGCCGACGATCGGGATCAGGGCCGTGGAGGCCAGTGCGGCACGGCGGAGCAGCCAGGCCAGGGAGACCTGGGCCGCGCTCACACCGAGGTCCTCGGCAATCGCGAGTACGGCGTCGACGATGGCGGTGCGCTGCGCCGTGCCCTCGACCGCGTCGCCCCGGGCGGTCAGCCGGCCCGGTGCACCCTGCCGGTACTTGCCGGTGAGCAGGCCGCCGGCGAGCGGGGAGTAGAGGACCGCGCCCAGGCCATGGGCCTGCGCCATCGGCAGCAGCTCCCGGTCGGCGGATCGTTCGGCCAGGCTGTACTCGGTCTGTATGCCGACGAGGGGGGCCAAGCCGCGTAGGTCGGCGTGGACCGCGGCACCGGCGACGCGCCAGGCGGGGAAGTTGGACAGGGCGCCGTGCAGGATCTTGCCGGAGCGGGTCAGGTCGTCGAACCCGGCCAGGATCTCCTCGATCGGGGTGACGCCGTCGGGGAAGTGCGGCATGAAGATGTCGACGTAGTCGGTGTTCAGGCGGCGCAGACTCGCCTCGAGCGACCGGACCATGATCTTGCGGCTGTTGCCGGTGGTGCCGGGATGCGGCTGAGCCTGCCTGGTCCCGCTGTACTTGGTGATGATCACGAAGTCGTCCCGCTGACGCCCGAGGAGTCCGCCCAGCACGGTCTCGGCCTCCCCGTTTCGGTACAGGTTCGAGGTGTCGAACGTGGTGCCGCCGGCGTCGACGAAGGCCTCGAAGATTTGTCGGGCGGCCTCCGGGCCGGCGCCGGCGGTGTCCGAGGTGCTGAAGTTCGCCGTCCCGAGCGCGTACTGCGACACGCGCAGTCCGGTCAGACGGCCGAAGGTCTGGTAACGCATGGCGGCTCCTGAGTTCCGGTGCGAGGAGGTACGCTCTCGACAGTAGCAAGAAAAACGAGGGGTCACTCTTTATGCCCAGGGTCAGTCAAGCCCATCTCGACTCTCGCCGCCAGCAGATCGTGGCTGCCGCCCGCGCTCGGTTCGCCAGCCACGGCTTCGCCCACACGTCGATGGCAGACATCGTCGCCGAGTCCGGGCTCTCCAACGGAGCCATCTACCGGTACTTCACGAGCAAGGACGAGATCGTCGTCGCGGTCTGCGAGCAGGGGACCGACGCCCTGCCGAGGGCACTCACCGCCGAGGCGGTGGGGGGTTTCCTCGAGCATGTGCGTACCCAGGCCCGAGACGCCCACCATGCCCGCCTGGTTGCCCAGATCTACGCCGAGGCGGCGGTGTCACCGCTGCTGGCGACCGTTGTGCAACGACAGCTCTCGGCCATGCGGGCCGCGATCGCCGAGCTGGTGCCCGACCGCCAGCGTCCGCGAGCCGGACACATCGCCGAAGCGTTCGTGGCCCTGTGCGTCAGTTACAGCCTGCAACTGGCGGTCCGCGGCGACGTCGACCCCGCACCCTATGCGGCGGGGTTGATGGCGATCATCAACAGCCCCGGTGATCATGAAGTTGTTGCCTCGACACGCCGATGACGGTGGCAATAACTTCATGATCACCACGCCCGGGAAGGCGACGACGGCCGCGCGGAGATGGCCGTGCCCTAAAGAGAGTGGATCGTCAGTTTGGGTGCTAGGGTCGATCAGCGTCCCGCCCTTTGGAGGAGTCATGCCGGTAGCTCACATCGCCGCGATCAACCTGGACTGCGCCGACCCGGCCGAGTTGGCCCGCTTCTGGGCCGTCATGCTCGATGGTGAGGTCGCGGTCCAGACACCGGACTTCTGTGCGGTCAAGGCGGGTCCGCTGTTCCTCGGTGCCGTTCGCGTCGACGACTACCAGCCACCGACCTGGCCCTCGGGCGAGCGGTCGCAGCAGATCCACTTCGACCTGGCCGCCGACGACCCCGACAGCCTCGACGACGCTGAGGCGCGCGCCATCGAACTCGGGGCCGTCAAAGAGGAGCAGCAGTTCGCGCCGGACCGTTTTCGCGTCCTGCGCGACCCGGCCGGCCATCCCTTCTGCCTACGCCGCTGACGCGACGCTGGTCGGCCGCTTCACGACCAGCGGGCACACTCGGCGACCAGGCGTGGGTCGGTGCGTACCCAGACCTCGCCTGCGACGGCGTCGGCCGGGGCGTCGACTCGTTCGAGTCCGAGGAATGCGAGCAGCGGGAGCAGGGTGGCTCGTTCGGCGCGGTCGTCGTCGACGTCGTGTGAGTCGAAGAAGACGTAGTACTTGTCGCTGGGGTCGACGTAGCCGGCGTCCGCCCAGATCCGGGCGACCTCGTCGAGCGCCGCCGCTTCCGTCGTGATGGTGGCGGCGCGGGCGGCACCGCGGGTCTCCGGTGCCGCTTCGAGGTCGGCGAGGTCGGGGAACCACTGGCCGAAGTGGTCGAGGCCGCGGTAGCCGTTCTCGAAGAACAGCATCGCGCTCGGCAGGTAACGGTTGGCCCGGTCGACCCGCAGGTGCGCCGACCGGGACGGGTCCGCCTCGTCGATCCGGGAGATCACTCCCAGGCGGGGCATGAGCACCAGGCTCTGCCGCGCCGGCTCGTCCCTGATCGTGTACGTGTCGGCCTCGCGGGCTCGGAAGAACGCCGAGAACGCCATATAGGCCTCCTGCGCATCGCCCACCGAGACCTGCTGCGCGGTGCCGTCACCGGCGGTGAAGACGAACTGCTTGGGTCCGGGGCGGTAGGGGCCGGCCATGAGTGTCCTTCCGTGAGAGGCCCGTCAGCCTAGCGGGGCGGGGTTTCCGGGAACGTGAACATCGGGCATGTATCCCCGCACTGCTGGAAGGGGAGAGACGGCATGCTGGTAACCGGTTATCTCGGCGCGGTGCTCATCGGCGCACTCGTCGGCCTGCTCGGCCGGCTCATCCTGCCGGGGAGGCAGCGGATCGGCATCTTCGCCACGTTCGTTCTCGGCGTCGGCTCGGCGGTGCTCGGCACCGTGGTCGCCAGGGCACTGCACGTCGACGACGACGCCGGCGTGAAGGTGTGGGTGCTGCGCTGGGACTGGATCGTGCTCGCGATCCAGGTCGGCCTCGCGATCGTCGCCGTGGCGCTGGCGAACATGCTCACCTTCACCCGACTTGCCGGCGGCGACGAGGCTCCCCGTCGGCGTACCCGGCGCACCAAGGCCAAGCGCGAGTCCTGACTGCCGAGCGGGCGCGGGTGCTGGCGGCGTGCTGCAACGGCGTTCGGCCGTGGTGCGGCGGTTTCGGAGGGTCACGACGCGGGGCGACGCCCAGGACGGCAATGATGACTCGCCTGACAGTAGGGTCGATCACAGGAACAACGGGTTGAGACGTCGGAGCCGAGGTGTATCGCACGTACCACCATCGCCTCCGATTCCTCGCACTCGTGGTACTGCTGACGATCGTTCCCAGCACATCGGCATGTTCGAAGCGCGAGGAGAACTGGTCGTGTGAGCGGCAGGACGAGATTGTCGACGCACTGCGGAAGGACGATGTCTGGAGCAAGGTGCGGGGTGCCGGCACCGACCTGGGGGACTACTCCGAGTCGCCCTGCACCGGCGACGAGGCCAGCATCACCTATGGCCAGAGGTTCCGTACCGAGGGGCAGTTGTCGATGGCCGACGTGCAAGAGTGGGGTCAGCGGCTGACGCAGGGGACGCCGTGGCAGCTCAAGACGACGTCATCCCGCGACGAAGGCGCTGCTGACGCGGCACATGTCTGCTACAGCTCCTCGATCGGGCGGGACCCGACCTACCTACGGTTGCACTCGGTTCCGGATGCCGCACCGGAACCGAATCTGTACGTCGAACTCACGGTCGCCACGCCCAACGTGGAGGTCTGTGTCTGAGACTCGCCTTCCGGGAAATCGGGGTGTCCCAGCGCTGCGGACACCCCGATTTCCCGGAACCTGAGTTGACCTTGCGGCTGAGAGGTCAGTCGAGTACCGACTCGCCGCACGGGTAGGCGAACGACCCGCCCGGCCCCTGTGCGATGACGGTCGGCGTTCAACTCGTGGCGAACCGGCCGAGGAGGAACAGCGTCGTGGCGTCGATGACGTCGTCGAAGTGCCCGCTGGTGCCGGGGTAGTGGAAGCCGTGCTCGGCGTCCTCGTACTCCAGGAGGGCGCACTCGTTGCCGGCGCGCGTCATCGCGTCGCGGAAGCGCCGCGCGGAGTCGATCGGCTCGACCTCGTCGCGGGTGCCGTGGTGGATCTGCGTCGGCGGACTGCCCGGCCGAACCCACTCGATCAGCGAACACTCGATCAGCCTTCCCGCGTCGAGGCCAACCTGCCGTTCCAGGCGGCGCTGCGCCTCGGGCGCGAGAGCGCCCAGGTCGAGTCCTGCCGGATTGAGGGCCACCACGGCCGCGCCGCCGAACTCCGGTGCCGTCAGGGCCGCCAGCATCGCCAGGTGAGCGCCGGCCGAGCTGCCACCCGAGGCCAGCCGCGACGCGTCGAGCCCGCGCGACGCGGCCAGCCGGCCGAATCGCGCGACCGCGCGCCGCACGTCCGCGAGGCAGTCGTCGATGCTGGTCGCGCCCTGGTCCAGCAGTCGGTACCCGGCCGACACCGCGAGGATTCCCCGCGACGCCAGTGCCCGGCAGTGCGGGGCGAGGCCGTCGGGCGATCCGCCGCGCAGGGCGCCGCCGTGGAAGAGGACGACGCCGGCGCGCGGCGGTGTGCCGTCACCCGGCTCGACGACCAGCAGGGGCAGCTCAGTGCCATCGGCGGCCCGGTAGCGCGTCGAGGACTCGCGACAGCCCCGCGTCATGACGGCATCCGACCATCCGCGACGTGAGCCCGCAAGCTGGTCGACGTGGTGGCCGGTGGCCACCGCCGACCGCGTCGGGCTCAGGAGCGGGGCAGCAGGCCGACGAGCGACGTGATGATCGCGATCCGCAGGGCTGTCCTCAGGTCGATGTGGTAGACCGCGAGCGCCGGCTCCGACTCGTAGACGGCGAGCAGGCTCGGGGGCGGCGTGTTGTAGGCGGAGAACGCGCCGGCCACCAGGAGGACCTGAAGGCAGAAGAGGTCGGCGCGGTCGCCGACCTCGGGCAGGTGCCGCCGGACGAGGTCGGCCATCACCGCGAGGTTGGCCAGCGAGGCTTGCTTGTGCCGGCGGGCCGCCTCGACCGAGACGTTGTGTTCGAGCACCCCGCCCTGCGCGCCGAAGAGATCACAGAGCACCGTCTGGTCGGCGAGCGACCGGCTGAGCACGTCGGCCACCTGCTCGGCCCGCTCCGACGCCGATCGGCTCGGGTCGACGCCCTGGGTCAACTCCGGCTCCAACCCGGCCAGCCAGGTCGCGGTCCGGTCGTCCAGCAGGTCGAGCAGCACCGCCTCACGCGACTCGAAGTAGCGCAGCACCGCGGTCTTGGCCAGACCGACCCGCCGGCTCAGCTCGTTGAGGGTCACGTCGGCCACCGGCATCTCGTCGAGCATCGCCGAGGTCGTCTCCAGGATCGCCTGGCGTCGGACCGCACGCTGCTCCTCGCTGCGCGCTCGCTGGAAGGTCATGAGGTGAACCCTAACTTAGGTACCGGCGGTCTCTTGACAGTGTACCGGCGGTACATTAGCGTTTCGAGCATAACTTACCGGCGGTACCTTGGGAGCCTGAGATGAAGTGGACCGAGCAGCAGATTCCGCGCCAGGACGGCCGGGTGGCCGTGGTCACCGGCGCCAACACCGGCCTGGGCTTCGAGACCGCCCGGCTGCTCGCCGAGCGCGGAGCGTCGGTCGTGCTGGCCGTGCGCGACACCGAGAAGGGCAAGCGCGCCGCAGCCCGGATGAGCGGCGACGTCTCCGTACAGGAAATGGATCTGACCTCGCTGGATTCGGTCCGCGCCGCCGCCGCCGACCTGCGTGCCAGCCATCCGCGTATCGACCTGCTCATCAACAACGCCGGCGTGATGTACACGCCGAAGCAGATCACGCGCGACGGCTTCGAGATGCAGTTCGGCACCAACCACCTGGGCCACTTCGCGCTCACCGGCCTGCTGCTCGATCTGCTGCTGCCGGTGCCCGGCTCCCGGGTGGTCACGGTCAGCAGCGTCGGGCACCGCATCCGCGCCGCCATCGCGTTCGACGACCTGCAGTGGGAGCGGTCGTACAGCCGGGTCGCCGCCTACGGCCAGTCCAAGCTCGCCAACCTGATGTTCACCTACGAGTTGCAGCGTCGGCTCGCCCCGCACGGCACCACCGCCGCGGTGGCCGCACACCCCGGCGTCTCCAACACCGAACTGGTCCGCAACTCACCCGCGTTCGTCCGCGCGCCGATCACCGCGCTCGCCCCCGTGATCACCCAGCCCGCCGCGGCGGGTGCGCTGCCCACCCTGCGCGCCGCCACCGACCCGGCCGTGCTCGGCGGGCAGTACTACGGCCCCGACGGCCTGGGCGAGGTGCGCGGCAACCCGAAGCTCGTCACGTCGAGCCCCGAGTCGTACGACCTGGCCGTGCAGCAGCGGCTCTGGGACGTCTCCGAGGACCTCACCGGCGTACGGTTCCCGATCGGCCGGGCGGCCGCCGAAGGGTGACCGTAGGTGAGCCGATCGCGATCAGCGGGCCGCGATCGCCCGCCCTCGGCCGAGCTGCCAGGTGGCGGCGGGCCAGGCCGCGACGAACCCGGCGATCAGCCCGAGCTGGCCGACGAACCAGAACGTGGGGCTGTCCGGCTGCAGGAGTGGCTCCCCGGAGACCATGTGGTGCGCCAGCGTCAGCCACACGAACAGCGCCACCTCGAACGTGGTGATGGTCAGCAGTTCCACCTTCGCGACCGTCCTCAAGGCCGGCCAGATCCGCGCGACACTGCGCCGAGGGCCCTCGAAGAGCCGGAAGAGCACGGCGATCGTCACCGCCATCAGGTAGTCGCCGGCGTAGTCGATCCACAGCAGGTCCGGGGACAGGTCGAGTCCGTACAGGGCGACCTCGGCGACGATGAAACCGAGAGCGCAGTGCGCGCCACAACGGGACACCTGGGTCACGACGACCCCCCGCCGGTTCGGGGCGCGCGCCCCGGGTCTACCCCAGTTCCAGTAGAGGCGGACGGCTACCGGACCGACGTACAGGACGGTCACCAGCCAGACGATCTCCATGACCCTGGCCGGCTGGCGGTGCCCGTAGAGGTAGGTGTCGACCAGGACGATCACGAAGCTGACGACGCCGACCGCGAGCGAGATCCAGGAGAGCGTCGAGAGCCAGCCCGGCTGCATCCTCGCCCCCTTTCCACCCGGCGCTGGCGGGCCGAACGTGAGGGGTTCGCTGGCTGGTGTCGACGGCCGAGGGCAGCCCACAGTCTGCCATGCCGCGTCCGTCCGTACCGGTGGATCGGGCGTTCGTCGCGCGGGCCGTGCCCCCGGACACGGGACCCGACTCCCTCTGGCGTACCCGGGTGCCGCGCTGACGCTTCCTGTCCCTAGCGGGCGAAGTCGACGCCGGCCAGCGTGGTGGACCGGTGCGTGGCGAGGCGTTCGGCCTGTGCGCTGATGGCGGCGCGCGCGCCGGCCGACAGCGTGCGCCAGGGCTGGACCGCGACCGTCAACGTCTTGCCGGACCTGCGGGGACGCCAGGTGCCGACGATCTCACCGTCGACCAGGACCGCGCCGGGGCGACCCAGCACCGGCCACAACTCCTTGACGTGGGCGGCGTCGGGCACCAGCGTCGCCCGGTCCTTCGCCTGCAGGAACAGGTCGAACGGGCCGAGCAGGCGGGTCGCGCTGACCTCGGCCGACGTCAGCGCCTCGGCGTCGGCGGCCAGCAGCGAGCGCGTCTCGCCGTCCACCGTCACGTCGACCACGTCGTCGGGCCAACGCGCCTTCACGTCCTTGACCGGCGCGTCGAGGTAGTCGGCCACCTGCTTCGGCGTGGCCGGACCGAGTAGCCGGAGGTACGCGCGGACGAGGTCGAACCGGTCACCCGGCGCGGACGCCTTGCGGAATCCCGTGATGCGCCGCAGGACCGGCGGTGACGTGTCGAGCTGCAACTCCAACCCGGCCCGGGCCGCGGCGAGCCGGAACGGCATCTCGTAGAGGTGGGTGGCGTCGCACGGCCGGCAGAACCGCAGGTACGGCTCGGGCAGCAGGGTGGCCAGGCGGCCGGAGACGTCCCCCTTGACCGTCGGCGTGGTGACGATCTTCCGCATGGCGGCGGCCACCTCGTCGAGGGCGGCGAGGTTGCTGATGCCCGCGGCCTTCAACGGCTTCGACGCGTCGTAGATGCGCTTGCCCGCGTCGGCGTCGGAGAACGGCTCGACGGCGGCCACGACGCGCCCGACGTCGGCCCTGCGGTAGAGGTGGGGAGCGCCCCGCACCGTCCACAGCAGGACCACGTCGGCGTCGGACAGCGCGGTCACGTCGACCCCGCGGACGGCCAGGGCCCACCGGGCGCCGTCCGGGCCGGTGTTCTGCGCGCCGAGGTCCAGGACGGCGGTGTCGGCGAGCGTGCCCGTGTCCCGGTCGAGCTGCTGGGCCCGGACCCGGAAGTTCATCACCTGGCGACGATCGACCATGACCGCACCCTAGCCGCGGTCGGTCAGTTCGCGGTGAGTGGCTCCGCCGGCCCGCCCTGGCGTACGCAGATGGACATGTCCGTGTAGTGCCTGGTGATGAGGGCCGCGTCGCGCCGTGGGTTCGCCACCTCCACGGTCAGACAGCGACCGGCCGAGCCCTCACCGTTCCACCACAGGCTGTGGATCGTCACGCCGCGACGCTGCCAGTAGCTCATATCGGCCTGGACCCGCTCGAACCACCCGACGAGCGTCCGCGCGGAGTGGGCGGTGTCGACGAAGCGCACGGTCACCCCGCGTACCAGCGGGCGGATCTCCGCGTCGAAGCCGGCGGTGGGGACGCGGTGGACCAGCAGCACCCCTGCGGGTACGTCGAGGCTGACCGAGGTGTACACACGCGACCAGTTTCGGGCGGCGTGGTCCTCCACCACCCCGGCGGCAGCCATCAACTCGTCCTGGCCCGGCCAGTACGACTGCGCGGGTGCGGGCGTAGTGAAGGCCGGCGGTGCCTGCGGTGTCGCCGATGCGGCGGCGCACGCGGCGGAGAGGGCGAGCAGCGGTACGGACAGCAGAGCGGTCAGGCGTCGACGCATGATCACAATTCCTCGCGGCAGCAGGTCACCTTCTGGGCACTACAGACTTAACGAGCGATCATCGGTGAGACGCCCGCCCGCCTCGGCCGGTTCCCTGGAGCCCGCCGTCCTGGAAGGTGTGGCGTCGGGTTGTCGTGATCCGGACACTGCTTGAGTGTGGCAGCTGACCTGCTTGGATGGGTTGCCATCGATCCGCTGCGCCGGCTCGGGCAGCCCGCGCGGGTGTCCGCCTGTGGCGGCCGGGTGGTGCAATGGGGGCATCGCAACGGTGTCGATGACGGAGGCGCGCGTGGATGGTGTGGAGTTGCTTCTCGCCGCCCTGGCGCTCGGCGCGTCGACCGGCGTCGCCGACGCGACGAGTGCCACGGTCCGCGACGCGGCCGAGAGCTTCCGCGCTCTGGTGCGGCGGCGGCTGAGCGGCGACGGCCAGCAGGCGCTGCGGTCGTTGGACGCCGAGGGCGATGAGTCGGGCGTCTGGCAGGTACGCCTCGCCGACGACCTCACCCGTGCGGGCGTGGACCGGGACGAGCAGATCCTCCGCCTCGCCCGAGACCTGTTGGCGCAGGCCCGGGCCGGGGCGCGCACAGAGATCGGGCATGTCGACCTGCGGGGGGCCAAGGGCGTCCAGGTCGGCGATTCCAACATCCAGTACAACACCTTCAACTGAGGTAGCTGGGCGGATGGGCGCGAGCGGGCAGCCGGAGGACGACCGGTCGCGCGACGTGGACGCCCGCCAGGCGCGTGGTGTGCAGTTCGGCGACCACAACGTGCAGTACAACAGTTTCGGGCCCGTGGTGCGGTCGGCGTACCTGGCCGAGGTGGACCGGATCGCCCCCGCGGACCTGCGCGACCGGGACGACGAGCTGGCGCGGCTCGCGGCGTTCTGTACCGGCGACGGACCGGACGGCTACCTGCGGTGGGAGGCGGGCCGGGGTGCCGGGATGACGGCGCTGCTGTCCTGGTTCGTCCTGCACCCGCCGCCGGGCGTACGGGTGGTGTCGTATTTCGTCGTCGCCGGTCGCACCGAGCGGGAGACCCGCGACGCGTTCGTGGACGTGGTGTTGGAGCAGTTGGTCGAGCTGACCGACGGGTCGATGCCGGGGCATCTCACCGGCTCCACCCGGGAGGCGCACCTGTTGGGCCGGTACGCCGACGCCGCCCAGGCGTGTGAGCGGCGGGACGAGCGGCTGGTGCTGGTCGTCGACGGGCTGGACGACCGGCGCAACGCCACCCGGGTCGCGACGCTGCTGCCGGACCGTCTGCTCGGTGGGATGCGGGTGGTGCTCGGTACAGGCTTCGGGTGGCAGGCCCCCGCCGAACTCCCGGTGCGGCACCCGCTGCGCCAGCACAGCCGTCCCGTCGTGCTGGCGCCCTTCGTCACTCCCGACGAGCGGGCCCGGCGGCAGGCGCAGGACGCCCGGCGGGCCGACGAGCGTGCCCGCCGGGAGGCGGAGCGACGTCAGGCTGCCGACGAGCGTCGTGCCGCGCAGGAGCAGATCGACAGGTGGCGCAGCGCTGAGGCGGACCGGAGCGCCCCGGCGGCTCGGGCCGCGGCCGTACGGCGGGCGATGGTGTTCGTGGCCGGCTGGACCGGCCTGCTCGTCCTGGTCAGCTGTTACGCGTGGGGCTGGTCCTCTCCCCGGGTGGCGGGCATCCTGAGCCTTCAGCTCCTGGCGGGCGGGCTGGCGGCCGCGCTCGTGCTCGGCGCGACCGCGTTCCGGCTCGGTGGCGCCTACCGGGCTTCCCCGACCTCGTTCGCAGCCTGGATCGATCGGTCCCGGTACGGGCTGCTGCTACAGCTGATCACCTTCTCGCTCTTCCTCATGCTGGCCGGCGCTGCCGCCAGCGACTATCTCGACGCCCGGGACCACCACCGGTTGGAACAGTCCCTCGGCCGGGCCGGGACAT
This sequence comes from Micromonospora sp. WMMD729, assembly GCF_049315225.1. Classification (NCBI taxonomy): domain Bacteria; kingdom Bacillati; phylum Actinomycetota; class Actinomycetes; order Micromonosporales; family Micromonosporaceae; genus Micromonospora; species Micromonospora sp. WMMD729. The sequence goes on from NZ_CP186059.1 coordinate 2,771,171, forward strand.
GGCCCTCCTTCGCGGAGGTGGTGGCGTTCATGTTCCTGGTGCTCATCACATTCGGCTGCGTGGCGGCCGGGGTCTACCTGGCGGGCCGGTCCGGCCGCGCCTGGTACGAACGCCACCGCGAACAGGAGCGTGCGTACCGGGCGGCCGTCGACGCGTTGGCCGCCGCGACCGAGCGGGAGGAGTACGCGCGAATGAGCGTGGATGGACTGTCCCCGCAGCCGGCTGACCGGGCCAGGGCGTATCAGGGCCTGATGGCCCGGATAGCGGGGCAACACCACCGGCGTCAGCGACCCCGCTGATGCCCACTCCGCACGACGGCGGCGGTCGTCAGGCCACCAGTGAGACCCGCCCGTTGTCCAGGTCGTAGCGGGCGCCCACGACCCGCAGAGCGCCCTGGTGCACCTTCTCGGCGATGATCGGGCTGCGGGCCGAGAGCGCCCGCACCTGGGCGGCGATGTTGGCGCGGACGCCGTTCTCCACCGGGTCGCCGGGCTGGTTGAGCACCGGCTCGACCACCGGACGCAGGCTCTCGACGATGGTGCCGATGTGCCCGGGAGCGGTGCCGCCGGTGCGGATGGTGTCGATGGTGGCCGTGATCGCGCCACAGCGTTCGTGCCCGAGGACGACGATCAGCAGGCTGCCGAACTCCTCCACGGCGAACTCCACGTTGCCCAGCAGCAGGTCGTCGACGATGTTGCCGGCCACCCGGTTGTCGAACAGGTCACCGAGCCCCTGGTCGAACAGCACCTCGGGCGCGACCCGGGAGTCCGCGCAGCCGACCGTGACGGCGAACGGGTGCTGGCCGGCGGCGAGGCGGTGCAGGTCGTCCAGGCTCTGGTGCGGGTGTCGGCCGTGACCGCTGGTGAAGCGGTGGTTGCCGGTGAGCAGTCGACGCAGCGCCTCGGCCGGCGTACCGACCGGATCGTCGGCGGTCGGCGCGGCGGCGCTCGCCGACGACGGACCCGCGACGGCCGCGCCGAGCGCGACGGCCGTCGCGCCACCGGCGGCCAGCAGGGAACGGCGAGACAAATGAGTACGACCCACGGCGGTCCTCCCGGGTGTGCGGCGAATCGTCTCCTTCCTACGATGATCCCTCCACAGTGGTTGTTCGACGTTCTGCCGCCGCCCTCGCCGCCGGCCGCGAGGATCGTGGGTGGGTGCGTGGATCCTTTGGAGCTGATGTCACAGGCGAATCAGACGCCCCGGCCACCACGCGACGGCGAGGCGGCCGGGGGTCGGGGGCTGCGGCTGCGAGGGCCGGGGCGGGTGGCCGGCGGCTCAGCGGTCTGCGCTGTCGAGGGCGGCGACCTCGCGTACCGCCTGGGCGACGGTTGCGAAGTCCTTCTTGAGGATCGCGCCGTGGTTGCTGGCCACCTTGGCGTGGACCTTGATGTTCGGGTTGCGGACGGTCACCGCGTCGAGGCTGGTGCGGATGCGTTCCTGCTCGTCACCCTTGCTGCCGAGGGACCTTCCCGAGGCGACCACGTACCGCACCGGGACGGTGATGGCGTCGAGCACCGGGCCCAGCTCGCGTTCGCGGGAGAGCCGGCCCAGCTCGATGTTGCTCTCCGCCTGCTGGGCGGCGCTCATCCGGGGCATCAGGCCGGTCGGCCGCAGCAGCGGCGCGAGGAAGCGCATACGCCGGAACAGCTTGCGGATCCGCTGCTCGATGGCCTCGTCCAGCCAGTCGTGCGGGAACGCGCCGTCGACCAGCACCGTGCCGATGGTGCGCTCCGGGTTGCGGTTGGTCCAGTGGGCCGCGACCACGGCCCCGTAGGACCAGCCGACGATAACCGCCCGCTGCACGCCGCGGGCGGCGAGCACGGCGTCGACGTCCCGGACGGCCGCCTCGAACGAGTAGTCCGCCGAGCGCCCCGACTTTCTGCCGCGCGCCCGCTCGTCGTAGGTGATGTGCCGCCACCCGGCGCCCAGGTCGGCGAGGACCTGCCGCCAGTAGCCCTGGGTGGCGAACTGGCCGTTGAGGTAGAGCACCGGCACGCCGGTGCCGCCGGTGTCGGTGACGGCCAGGGCGGTGTCGTCGACCGGCACCATGCCGGTCCAGGGCGAATGGGAGGGGGAGGGGTTGTGCGTCGTCACGGTCGTACTCCTGTGGGGTTGGGGTGTCAGAGGCTGCGGGCGGTGATGTCGCCGTGCGCGGTGGTGGCGTGGATGTCGAGGTCGGCGCTGCCCTGGTTGACCAGGGCGTTGCTGACGCGGCCGTGGCCGGTGCCGGCGTCCAGGGCGGCCGAGACGCCGGTGGCGGCGGCGACCGAGATGTCGCCGGACTGGGTACGCAGCACGACCCGGCCGCGCGTCGCCTGCGCGACGCGGATGTCGCCCCGCGTGGTGCTGATCTCGGCGGGGCCGTTGAGCCGACCGACCTCGACGGTGCCGTCGATCGCGGTGAGGCGCATGCTCGCCGCCTCGTCGACCTTGATGTGGCGGTACGCGCCGTCCACGGTGACGTCACCGAGGCGGCCGACGCCGCGCAGCTCGGCGCTGGCGGCCCGGACCTCGACGCGGGAGTCGGCGGGCAGTTGGACGGTGACCTCGACCGAGCCGCTGGCGCCCAGGAGCTGGTGGGCGGGGGCGGCGGCCGTGACCCGCAGGACGCCGTCGGTGTACGTGACGGTGGTCTGCTCGGCGGCCCGGGCGTCGCGGCCGCGGCCGGCGTCGGCGGGCCGGACCTCGACGGTGGTGTCGGCGCGGTCGGCGGCGATGAACTGGACGCGCCCGGCGGGGATGTCCAGGACGGCGGCGATGGGGGCGGGGGTGGTGAAGCTCTGCACGGCGTGCTCCGATGCTCGTTCCGGTCTTTCTGACATCAGAAACGCTACGTTGCTTTCCATGTTGTGGCAACAAGCGAGTTGCATCCAAGTCGAGTCATAGCAGTTCAGTGAGCTAATACCGTTGCAACGGTCTTGCTGATAAAGCAACGCGCGCCGGTGTTGCCATTGCAATAGGCTGATGGTGAACGCTATGGTGGCGGGGCCGCGCAGGACGACCACACCGAGGAGACCACCGTGCCGGGAGGCAGGCTCACCCAGCAGGAACGTCAGCAGATCGCATCGGGCTTGGCCGACAACCTCCCGTACGCCGAGATCGCCCGACGCCTCGATCGTCCGACCTCGACCGTCACCCGCGAGGTGTTGCGCAACGGCGGCCCGAACGCCTACCGCGCGGACCTCGCCCACCGTGCCACCGAACGCCGCGCCCGCCGCCGCGCACCGGCCGCCACCCGGACCAGCGGGTCGGTCCCGCAGCCGCACGGCCGCGATGCCGAGGCGGTCGCCGAGTACGCGGAGACGTTCACGACGGTCCTCATGTCATCGGGCCTCAACAAGATGGCGGCCCGGGTGCTGACCTGCCTCTTCACCACCGACACGGGCAGTCTCACCGCAGCGGAGCTGGCCCAGCGCCTGCACGTCAGCCCGGCGTCCATCTCCAAGGCGATCAGCTTCCTGGAGAGTCAGAGCCTCGTGCGCCGGGAGCGCGACGAGCGCCGCCGTGACCGCTACGTCGTCGACACCGAACTCTTCTACCAGGCGACGATCGCCAGCGCCCGGGCGAACGACCAGCTCTCCGCAACGGCACGCCAGGGCGTCGCCGTCCTCGGCCCGCACACCCCCGCCGCCGCCCGCCTGGAGAACGTCGCCCGCTTCCTCGACTTCATGAGCGAGAGCATCACCCGCGCCGCCGAACAGGCCCGCGACGTCCTGCGCAGCAGCTAGTTCCGGTCCGGGCGGTGGCGGGCGTACGCGTCGACGCGCCCCCAGCGCCCGGGAATGTCCAGCAGCGCGATCCGGTCGAAGGTGGACGGCAGCGCGGGGTTCACCGCCAGGTGGTCCTGGTGCGGCTCCAGGCCGAGCAGGGTGCGCAGCAGCAGCATCGGCGCCCCGCTGGACCACGCCTGCGGGCTGCCGGCGGTGGGATACCGGACCGGGTACCGGGTGGTGCTGCGGTCGAAGCCGCCGAACGCCTCGGGCAGCCGCCCCTGGAAGTAGGTCGCGGCGGACAGGATGCCCTCGGCGATCCGACCCGCCTCGCTGAGGAACCCGTACCGGCGTAGGCCCCACGCGATGAACGAGTTGTCGAACGGCCAGACCGTGCCGTTGTGGTAGCCGAGCGGGTTGTAGCGGCTCTGCCCGGCGGCGAAGGTCCGCACGCCCCAGCCGGAGAAGAGCGCCGGACCCATCAGGTGCTCGACCACCCGCGCGGCCCGGTCGGGCGCCACGATGCCACTCCACAGCAGGTGCCCGATGTTCGAGGAGAGGCTGTCCACGGGCGTACCGTCGTGGTCGAGCGCGAGGGCGTAGTAGCCGCGGTCCTCCAGCCAGAAGTCCCGGTTGAAGCGCTCGTACAACGCCGCCGCCTCGCGTTCCAGCCGCTCGGCGTAGGCCGGGTCACCCCAGAACGCGCGCGCCAGCCGCGCCCCGCGGAGCTTGGCGTCGTAGGCGTACCCCTGGACCTCGCAGGTTGCCCTCGGGAAGCCGGGCAGCCGACCGTCGGCGTAGGAGATGCTGTCCCAGGAGTCCTTCCAGCACTGGTTGTCCAGGCCGGTGGCCCGGTTGCGGCGCCGGTACCAGACGTAGCCGGTCGACGTCAGGTCCGCGTACGCGTCGATCCAGGTCAGGGCCGCGCGGGCCTCCTGCTCCAACTCCATCACCAACGCGGTGTCGCCGCTCCACCGCTCGTACTCGTCGAGCAACACCACGAACAGCGGCGACGCGTCGACGGTCCCGTAGTAGGGGGAGTGTGGCTGTTCCTCGAACGCGGCCGACTCCCCGTAGCGCAGTTCGTGCAGGATTCGGCCGGGATCCTCCTCCAGCACGTCGTCGGTCCGGGCCCCTTGCAGCGAGGCGAGAATCCGCAGGGTCGGTGGGGCCAGTGACGGTGTGACGGGCAGGGTCTGCAGGCAGGTCAGCAGACTGTCCCGGCCGAACAGGGTCATGAACCAGGGCAGCCCGGCCGCGGGTACGGCCGCTCCGCTGAGCGACAGCGGCGCGAAACGCAGCGCCGCGAGGTCCACCAGGCTGCGGTGGTACACCTGTTGGAGGGTCGCGCTCTCGGTGTCCAGCGTCGGAGCCTGCGCCACCCACTCGCGCACGCTGTCCGGCAGCGTCGACTCGCTCGGGCGCTGGGCCCGCAGGGGAGCGCGCAGGTCGACGTCGTCCGGTCGCAGTGCCCGCATGACCACCTGCAACCGGGTGTCCCACTGCTCCCCGGGCCGCAGCCGTATCGCGAACCGCAGTCCACGCGCGTCGATGCTGGCCGCCTCGCTTGTCGACACGACGACCTCACGCCGGTACGTCCCGCGCCGATAACCCACCCGCAACTCGTTCGCCTCGACGTCGGTGTAGTAGCTGCCCGCCTTGTCCTGGATGTCGAACTTGATCTCGAAGATGTCGGCGAAGTCTGCCTCCACCTCCAGCCGTACGTCGAGGTCGACGACTCCCTGACCGTAATTGAAGATCGTCAGCGTCTCGACCAGGTCCGGACCGATGCGTCGCCGCCGGATCGCCGACACGTCCGCCTCCACGTAGTCGACGGCCCCGCCCGGCACCACGAAGAACGTGACCTCGTAGTACTGGCTGTCGTCCACCGACAGGGCGTCCAGTCGTTCGCCGTTGACGGTGAGCACCCAGCGGGACAGGAAGCGCGTGTCGGCGGCGAACAGTCCCACCGGTGTGCCGGGCGACGACTCCACGTCCCCACTGGCGTCCGACACGATGAAGGTGTTGCCGTCGATGCAGGACACCGTGCCCGGGATGTCCCTCACGGCGCACTGGTCGCCGTCGGTCGATCCGCCCCCGCGTCACCCTCGGCCCCGCGGGGAAACAACCGCCCGAGACGCAGCGCCAGGGAGAGGTCGCCGTCGACCAGGATCTCGCCGCGCTCGATCGCCGCCAGCCCGTTCACCTCGCCGCGCGCCATCGCCTCGGCCACCTGCGCCGAGACCCGGATGACGGTGGTGGCGGGGTCCCCACTCTGCGACACCCGTAGTTTCCCGTGGTCGATGACCAGGAGCCACTGCTCCAGGTCGTCCCCGGCGGAGATGTCGAAGCGCACACTCCCGCACACCTTGCTGAACCGCGGATCCTGGCACGCGGCGGCCAGCCGCTCGAAGAACTCGCTGGTCGCCGTCATCCCACCTCCCTGGCAAAAGCGGATGACGGCTACCCGTTGCGGGCTGTTCCTAACGCTCCGGCCGACGGAATTGACGTATCGCCACGGCGGGCGCACGGCACACAATGTGCGCCGTGGCGAAGGAACAGGTGCTGGCGAAGGTGGCGGCCGATCTGGAGCGTGGGCACGTGCACCCCGCGATGCAGCGGCTGGCGAGCCTGACCACCGCGTACCCCGACGACCTGGACCTGCGGGCCCGGCGTGCCGCGCTCTACCGGCAGGTGGGCAACGTGGCCGAGGCCGGGCGGTGGGGCTTCCTCGGCGAGGACGCCAGCGCGCGGGAGGTCGCGGCGTTCGAGCGGGCCTACGGGAACGCCTGGCGGCGTCTGCGCGCGTTGCGGGTGACCACGGACCCGAGCGGCCGGCTCGGGCCGGTGGCGGGCGCGCGCTTTGCCCGGTTGCTGGAGCAGGCCGGGCGGGACGCGCCCGTCACCTGGACCGATGACGGGCCACGTCCCGAGGAGCCGACTTCGTGGCGGGACGAGCTGGGCTGCCTGGTGGCGGCGGTGCTCGGCGTGGTGCTGGTAACGCTGTGCGTGGTCGGCCTGGTCACCGTGCTCCGGTGGGTGTTCTAGTCGAGGTCGAAGTCGACCACGACCGGCGCGTGCCGGACCCGCAGCGGGGCCGCGGTGTCGAAACCGGCGGCGTCGCGGTGCCACACCGGTTGAGCGTACGAGCAGTCGCAGCGCAGCTTCACCCGCTGCCCGGGGAGCAGGCGCAGGGCGTAGACGTCGCCCGCGTCCGCCACGCCGGCCAGGTCCCCGGTCACCGCGTCGAAGGCGAGCACCTGGGCGTAGGTGAGCAGCTCGTCGACGTGTACCGCCCCGCTGACCGGCGTGCCGGCGGGCAGCGCCTGGTTGAGCGTCACCGTCTGGTGCGCACGCACCCGCACGCCGCGCGCCTGCGCCCGGGTGCCCACTCCGCCGGACCACACGGTCGCTCGCCCGTTCGCGGCGAACTGCACGGGCCAGTGGTACGGCCCGAGTCCCGTGATCGTGTAGCGGCCGTTCTCGTCGGTGGTGGGCCCGTGGTCGTCGTACTTGGGGTGCGGCACGTACGGCACCACCATCACCAGCGCTCGCGGGACCGGCGCGCCCGTCGCCGCGTCGGTCACCACCCCGACGACCGTGCCCGGCGGATCGAGCCGGATGTCGGGTGCGCTGGTCACCGCGCCGGCCCGGACCCGGACCACGAACGCGCGCTCGCGCTCGCCGGTGCCGCCGTGCCGGCCGACCCACTGCCAACCGTGCCGGGTCGTGTCGTAGGGCTGCACGAGCAGCCGGTACTTCCCCGGGGCGACGTTGTCGGCCACCAGGTTGCCCTGCTCGTCGGCGCAGCCGCCGTACCGGCCGTCCTGGTCCTCGCCGAGGGTGACCGCCGCGAGCGCCGCGGCGTCGATGGGCACGAGTGCGGCGCAGGCCCGGGGCACCGGCGCGCCGGTGGCCGCGTCGCGCACGACGGCGCGGACGCCGCCGGGTGCGGGCGCGGGATCGGGGGTACGCGCCACCGCCGGATCGGCGGCCTGCACGACGAGCAGGGCGATGGCGATGGTGCTGGTCAGTTGGCGCAGGAGGGTACGGCTCACGGGCATGCTCCTCGCGGCGACGGGACAGGGGGTGAGTCGACCGTAACGGCCCGTGCTTGATCTAAATCGGTCAATGTCGTGATGCTGACTGAAGGTGCCGGTGCGCTGCCGGCGGCTGTGTTCTGCCCGAACCGGGCGCACGTTCCACAACTACCGCTTACCGTCACCAGAGCGGACACCGCTGCCCGCGGCGGCGATCGCCTACCGGAAGGGACCGGACATGAGCCGTGTCGAGACCGTGCTCCTGCCCGAGCTGGACGGGCCGGCGTCGCCGGCCCTGCCGCGCGCCCTCGGCCTGCTGAGCCTGGCCCTGGGGGTGGGCGCGCTGGCCGCGCCCCGACCGCTCGCGCGACTGACCGGGGTGGACGACTCCCCGGCGGCGCAGACGGTCATCGGGGCCGTCGGCGCCCGCGAACTGGCACACGCCGTCGGCCTGCTCACCGGTCGCCGCTCCACCGGCTGGACGTGGACGCGGGTGGCCGGTGACGCACTCGACCTCACCCTGCTGGGCCGGGCGATGGCCGACCGGCGCGGTGAGCGACGCCGCCGCCTGGCGCTGACCACCGCCGCGATCGCCGGCATCGCCGCCCTGGACGTCGCCGCCGCGATCGCCGCCGGGCGTGCCCACCGGGCCCGGGCGCGGATGATCCGGATGGAGATCGCAGTGACGGTCAACCGGTCGCCCGCCGAGGCGTACCGGTTCTGGCGGGACATGGAGAACCTGCCCCGGTTCATGGCGCACCTGGAGTCGGTACGCGCCGACGACCTGCGCATCTCGCACTGGGTGGCCCGCGGGCCGGCCGGTCGCCGCGTCGAGTGGGACGCCGAGATCATCGACGATCAGCCGAACAGGTCGATCACCTGGCGCTCGCTGCCCGGCAGCCGGGTGGCCAACGCCGGTCGGGTGGCGTTCGTACCCGCTCCGGGCGACCGGGGCACCGAGGTCTGGGTGCAACTGCGCTACGCGCCACCGGCCGGCGCGCTCGGCCGGGCCGTGGCCAAGCTCTTCGGCGAGGAGCCCGAGCAGCAGGTCCGCGACGATCTGCGCCGGTTCAAGCAGGTGCTGGAGGCGGGCGAGGTGGTCCGCTCCGAGGGCAGCCCGAACGGCATCTCCGTACGCCAGCAGGCCATGCAGCGGCCCGCGCAGCCGCTGCCGACGTCCCGTCGTTGACCGCTTCTTGAAGGGGCGAAGGAATGAAGGCCACCGCCTGGATGGGCACCGACACCGTCAAGGTGATCGACGTGCCCGATCCGACGATCATGAACGCCCGGGACGCCATCGTACGGGTCAGCACCACCGCGATCTGCGGCTCCGACCTGCACCTCTACCACGGCTACATCCCGGCGATGCGCAAGGGCGACATCCTCGGCCACGAGTTCATGGGCGAAGTGGTGGAGGTCGGTCCGCAGGTGCGCAACCTCAAGCCCGGCGACCGGGTGGTGGTGCCGTTCCCGATCGCCTGCGGGCACTGCTCCTCCTGCCAGCGCGGCCTCTACTCGGTGTGCGAGAACTCCAACCCGAACGCCGGCATCGCCGAGAAGGTCATGGGTCACTCGCCGGCCGGCATCTTCGGCTACTCCCACCTGCTCGGCGGGTACGCGGGCGGCCAGGCCGAGTTCGCGCGGGTGCCGTTCGCCGACATCGGCCCGATCAAGGTGCCCGACGAGGTCCCCGACGACCAGGCCGTCATGCTCGCCGATGTCTTCCCGACCGGCTACATGGGTGCCGAGATGTGCGACATCAAGCCCGGACAGGTCATCGCGATCTGGGGCGCGGGGCCGGTGGGTCTGCTCGCCGCGGCCAGCGCCCGGCTGCTCGGCGCGGAGCGGGTGATCGTCATCGACCGGTACCCGTACCGGCTGCGGCTCGCCGCCGAACACGCCGACGCCGAGACACTCAACTACGAGGACGTCGACGTGCTGGACGCCCTCAACGAGATGACCGCCGGTCGGGGCCCCGACGCGTGCATCGACGCGGTCGGCCTGGAGGGCCACCACGGCAACTCCGCGATGTACGCGTACGACCGGGCCAAGCAGGCCACCCGGACCGAGACGGAACGGCCGTTCGCGTTGCGGGAGGCGATCCTGGCCTGCCGATCCGGGGGAGTGGTGTCGGTCGTCGGCGCGTACGGCGGCTTCGTGGACAAGTTCCCGATGGGCGCCTTCATGAACCGCTCACTGATCATGCGTACCGGCCAGTGCCATGTACAGCGCTACACCCGACCCTTGCTCGAGCGCATCCAACGCGGCGAGATCGACCCCAGCTTCATCGTCAGCCACCGCATGCCGCTGCGCGACGCCCCCAAGGGCTACAAGATCTTCCAAAAGAAACAAGACAACTGCACCAAGGTCCTCCTCAAGGTCTAACCGCCCCACCCCTCCCGCCCCCGCCCCGCCCGGCTCCCCGCGATCTTGCACTTTCGGTGGCGACAAAGGGTGCGTATCACCCCAACTCGGCAACCGAAAGTGCAAGATCGGCGCGGGAGGGGGGTGGGGACGCGCGCGGGAGGGGGTGTGTTTGTGGTCCGTGGGCTTGGGAACGCGGCTCGTTCGTTCCGGAGACGGGAGGGAGCGGGTCATGGATTACGAGCAGATGATCGCGACCGTACGACAGCGCGGCGGGCTCGGGGAGAACGAGGCCGTGCGCTCGGTGCAGGCCGTCCTGTCGGTGCTCGGCGAACGACTCGCCGGACAGGAGGCCGACAACCTCGCGGCACAGCTGCCCGACCGGTTGAACGCGTCCGTCACCCGTAACCCGCAGGGCCGCAGGTGGGACGTCGGCGACTTCCTGAAGCACGTCGGGGACCGGGAGCAGGTCGCCAACGCGGACCAGGTACGCGAACACGCCCGGGTCGTGCTGACCACCGTCGCCGAGGCGCTCGACGACGACGACCGTAACGACCTGCTGGCCCAGTTGCCCGGAGGCATCACCGACCTGTTCGGCGTACCCACTCCACGGGGCTGAGCGTCGAGGCGCACGGCCACCGGTGTCAGCGGGCGCGGACCCCGGCCTCCACGGTCAGGGTCCCCGCCTCGGCGTCGATGGTGGCCCGCGCGCCGAGCGGAACGGTGAGCTGCCCGACGCCGTGCCCGAGGCGCAACCCGCCCAGGACGGGCACGCCCAGGTCGTACAGGCGGTCCTTGAGCACCGCCGCCGCGTCCCACTCGCCGGCACCGCCGACGCTGTTGGTGATCTGACCGACGACCACCCCGGCGACCCGGGACAGTACGCCCACCCGGCGCAGCTCGGTCACCATCCGGTCGATGCTGTACGGGGCCTCGTCCACGTCCTCGAAGAACAGGATCGCGTCGTCGAACCGCGGCGCGTCCGCCGCGCCGAGCGAGGTGGAGAGCATCGTCAGGCAGCCCCCGAGCAGCGGACCCGACGCGCGCCCCGGCACCAGCACCGGGGCGGCCGTCTCGGCCGGGTCCCGGGTGATGGTGACCGGCGCGGTCGTCATCACCGCGTTCCGCAACGCCTCGGCCGACTCGGGGCCGGTGCGGCTGTCGCTCCAGTTGACCATCGGCCCGTAGAAGGTGACCAGGCCGGTCTCGCGCCAGAGCCTGCCGTGGATGCTGGTGATGTCGCTGAAACCGACGACCACCCTGGGGTCGCGGCGTAGACCGGACACGTCGATCGCATCGACGATCCGCTGGGTGCCGTAGCCGCCACGGGCGGCGAAGACACCGCGTACGCCCGGGTCGTTGAGTGCGGCGCTCAGGTCCGCCAGGCGCTGCGCGTCGGTGCCGGCCAGGTAGCCGTACTTCGCGTAGACGTGTTCACCCAGCTCCACCTCCAGGCCCCAGCTCCGGAGGATCTCGATGCCGCGCGCCATGTTCGTCGGGTTGGGGGTGCCTCCGGGCGACACCACCCGCACCCGGTCGCCGGGTGCCAGCGCCGGAGCCCGCAGCGCTCGTCGGGTGCGCGAAGCGGGCGCAGCGTGCGCGGACGCGGCGTCCGGCTGCCCGGCGAGCACCACGCCGCCGGCGGCCGCCGCTCCCATGCCCAGCATGCGACGCCGCGACAGGGGCGACCGAGCGGGCGTGCGGGTCGGAGCGGGATCGGTGCCGGAACCGGCCACAGTCGTGCCTCCACCGTCAGCGCCGTGCGAGCCGCTACAGTTTATGACGATGATCGATGCCGTGGGGGGTCCACAGAGGACGAATGATGGTCAGGGAATGGGCCACTCGTGCACCGGTCGGTTGCTGTGCATCAGCTCCACGTAGTGCCGCACCACCTCGCGCAGCGCCTCGGGTCGGTCCAGGTGGTCGGCGGACTCCAGCCGGTGCAGCGTCGCCACCTGCCAGGTCGCGCCGTTGCGGCTGGTGAGGCAGCGCTGCTCGATGACGCCCAACAGCCGGTCCCGCTCGGTCGGGTCGAGACCCCACCGGTCCAGACCGTGGTGCGCCATCGGCAGCAGCCGGCGCAGCACCAGTTCGGTGACCGGCAGGTAGCCGAGGCCGGGCCAGAAGACCTGCGCGTCGATGCCGTGCCGGGCGCAGCTGGTGAAATTCTCCTCGGCGGCGCTGAACGACATCTGCGACCACAGGGGCCGGTCCGACTCGGCCAGGGCGCGGACCAGCCCGAAGTAGAAGGCGCCGTTGGCGATGGTGTCCAGCACGGTCGGCCCGGCCGGCAGCACGCGATTTTCCACGCGCAGGTGGGGCCGGCCGCGCGACACGTCGTACACCGGGCGGTTCCAGCGGTAGATCGTGCCGTTGTGCAGCCGCAGTTCGGCGAGGTTGGGCACCTCGCCGGCCGCCAGGGTCTGCGCCGGGTCCTGCGGGTCGCACACCGGCAGCAGCGCCGGGAAGTATCGGACGTTCTCCTCGAACAGGTCGAAGACGCTGGTGATCCAGCGTTCGCCGAACCAGACTCGGGGGCGTACCCCCTGGGCTTTTATCTCTTCCGGCCTGGTGTCGGTGGCCTGCTGGAACAGCGGGATGCGGGTCTCACGCCACAGTTCCCGGCCGAAGAACAGCGGCGCGTTCGCGCCGAGCGCCACCTGGATGCCGGCGACGGCCTGCGCGGAGTTCCAGTAGTCGGCGAACTGCGCCGGGCTGACCTGGAGGTGGAACTGGGTGCTGGTGCAGGCCGCCTCCGGGGTGATCGTGTCGGCGGTGACCGCCAGGCGCTCCACCCCGGAGATGGCGATCGGCAGGTCCTCGCCGCGCGCCGCGAAGATCTGCTCGTTGAGCAGCTTGTAACGCGGGTTGGCCGAGAGCGTCTCGGCGGTCAGGTGCTCGGGGCGCAGCGTCGGCAGGATGCCGATCATGACCATGTGCGCGCCCACCGCGCGGGCCTTCTGCTCGGCCGCGTTGAGGCTGGCCCGCACGTGCTCCTCGAAGTCGAGCGTCCCGGTGCCGGTCAGCCGGCGCGGCGGCACGTTGATCTCGATGTTGAACTGGCCGAGCTCCGTCTGGAAACTCGGATCCTCGATGGCCGCCAACACGTCGGCGTTGCGCATCGCCGGATTCGACGCCTCGTCCACGAGGTTCAGCTCGATCTCCAGCCCCGTCATCGGCCGGTCGATGTCGAACCGCGACTCCCGCAGCATCTCGGCGAAGACATCCAGGCAGTTCCGCACCTTTTCCCGGTAACGGGCCCGATCCTCCCGACTGAAGGTCCGTACGCCGACGTCTTCGCCCATGGTCACCGCCCTGTCACCGCTGGTTCCCCCTAACCTCGCACGGGGCCGGGCGAGCGGGGAAGACCCGAGGGTTCTTTCCTACCCAGCCGTGGCCCCGGTGACCCCTGTCGCACGCTGCGTGGTCGGCGGGGGTGCGAACGACCGGCACCGTTAGCATTGCCGGATGCGCGAGAAGGTGACCCGGCTGTTCGTCGTGGCGGCGATCGCCGAAGCCTGCTCCTGGCTGGCCCTGCTGGCCGGGATGGCCGTCAAGTACGGGCCGCCCGGCAACGAGCTGGGCGTGAAGATCTTCGGCCCGATCCACGGCGGCCTGTTCGTCGCGTACGGGCTGCTGGTGCTCGCGGTGGCCCGGCTGCGCCGCTGGCGCCTGCCGGTGACCGTCGTGGCGCTGGCCTGCGCCGTGCCGCCGTTCGCCACCCTGATCTTCGAGCGTTGGGCACACCGCCGGGGCATGCTCGGCACCGCCGACCAACCGACCCGCGAGCCCACCCCGGTCGGCTGACCGGCCGCCGATCCGGCGCGCTCGGGCCCGCCGGCTCTCAGGTCAGCGCGGAACAGGCCACCACACCGGCCAGCAGCAGCGCGCCGATCATCGCCTGCAACAGCAGCGGCGGCCCGAGGTGTGACCAGAGGGTCGCGGTGCGCGGGGTGAGCAACTGCCCGGTGGTCAGGTTGACGATCCGCTCGATGCGCGGCGGCAGGTCCGGATCACGCTGCGGGCGAAGCGTGAGCTGCACCTGGTCGGCCGGGTGCAGGGCGCTCTGCGGCAGGTGCCCGTGCAGCTCGACCTCGCAGAGCTGACCGGCGGTGTTGCGCAGGCGTACCGGGGTGACCAGGTACTCCGGGCCCTGCTTCAGCTCCTTGAAGCGCCGGCGGGTGCCACCGCCGCCGAAGGAGAACAGCGCGCGCAGCAGCAGGGCCGGCAGCCGGGCGAACGCGGCGGCGGCGAGCACCGCGACGAGCACCGGTTGGCCGACCCGTATCTCCCGGGTGTAGCCGTCCAGCAGGCGGACCAGCCGCCCGGTGACGATCCGCTCCGTCGGGTGCACGATCCGTCGGGTATCGAGTCCGCTGTCCATCTCCACCACCGAGAGTCCGCTTGTGTTCACTGATCGTATCGATGTCCTCGGTTGAACGACGTGAATGAAACCTGGTCACGGGCTCACGCCCGCCAGGTGACATCCCGGACGACCCGGGTAAGCGGGGGGTCGAGCTGGAAAGGGGTCGAGCATGCAGCTGTCCTTCCTGCGCCCGCTCTACGACCGACCCGGGCCGTGGTGCTCGGTGTACCTGGACGCCTCGGCGGACACCGAGGACGCCCACCCGGCGCTGGACCTGCGCTGGCGCGCCCTGGAACGCCGCCTGACCGAACAGGGGGCGGACGAGGCGAGCGTCGCCGCGCTGGACCGGGTGATCCGGGGTCACGACCCGATGGCCGGGGACTACGGCCTGGCGGTCTTCGCCAGCCACGGTCGGGTGGCGCTCTCCGAGTACCTGTCCGCGCCGCCGCTGCGCGACCTGGCCAGTTTCGGGCCGTTGCCGCACGTCATGCCGCTGCTCGCCCAGCGCGGCGAACAGGTGGCCTGGGTCCGGGTGCTGGCCGACCGCACCGGCGCCGACGCCGTCGCGGTCAGCGCGGGCGGGGTGCCCCGCCGGGCGCACGTCGCCGGCCGGGAGAGCTTCCCGCTGCGGCGGGTCCAGCCCGGCGGTTGGTCGCAGTCGCGCTACCAGCGGGCCGCCATGGAGGCGTGGCACCAGAACGCCGGCGACGTCACCGCCGCGACCGTGGAGCTGGCCGACCGGGTCGGTGCGGACGTCGTGGTGGTGGCCGGTGACGTCCGGGCCACCGGGATGATCGCCGCGCAGATGCCGCCGCGCTGGCAGGACCTGGTCGTCCGTACGGACGCGGGCTCCCGGGCCGGCGGCGCCGACCAGAGCCTGCTGGACGACCTCACGGTGCAGACCATCGCGGAGGTCGCCGACCAGCGGATCACCGCCGCGCTGGACAAGTTCGGCGTGCAGGAGGACGTGGGCGCCGGACTCGACGCGGTCGTCTCGGCGCTGCAACGCAACCAGGTCGACACGATGATCATCGTCGACGACCCGTCGGCCAACGGCGAGCTGTGGATCGGCCCCGAGCCGACCGAGATCGCCGTCGACCCGGCCCAGTTGAGCGCGATGTCGGTCGACGACCCGCAGCGGGTACGCGCCGACGCGGCGCTGGTCCGGGCGCTGGTCGGCACCGACGCGGCGTTGACGGTGCTCGGCGCGGACGAGGCGCCACAGCTCACCGACGGCGTCGGAGCGGTGCTGCGGTACGTCGACGCCGGCACCCCGGGGCGCGGCAATGGCTGAGCGCCGGGTCGCGGACCTGGTGGTCGAGCGTCTGCGGGCCTGGCGGGTCCCGCGCGTCTTCGGCTACCCCGGCGCGGCGATCACCCCGCTGATCGAGGCGCTGGAGAACGCCGGGGGCGACCCGGCGTTCATCCCGGCCCGGCACGAGGAGACCGCCTCGTTCATGGCCACCGGGCACGCCAAGTTCACCGGCGGCATCGGGGTCTGCCTGGCCACCCAGGGACCGAGCGCGGTGCAACTGCTCAACGGCCTCTACGACGCCAAGCTCGACAGCAAGCCGGTCGTGGCGATCGTCGGTGAGGACGTCACCGGGCCGTTGGGCGGCGCGCACCAGCAGATCGGGCTGAGCCGGCTGTTCGGCGACGTGTGCAACCAGTTCGTCCAGTACGGCCGCAGCCCCGCCTCCGTACCCGCGCTGTTGGACCAGGCGTTCCGCACCGCGGCGGCGACGCGCAGCCCGACCTGCGTGGTGCTGCCGCGCAATCTGCAGGAGTCCCTGGTGCCCGACCTGGGGACACACGCGGCGGGCGTGATCACGGCGACCCCCGGTGAGCCGCTGGCCCGGGTGTTGCCGCACGAGGTGGACCTCGACGCCGCCGCCCAGGTGCTCGGCAACGGCCGGCGCACCGCGATCCTGGTGGGCCAGGGCGGCCGGGGCGCCGCCGCCGAGATCGTCGAGCTGGCCGACCGGCTCGGCGCCGGGGTGGCGACGTCGCTGCTGGGCAAGCCGATCCTGGACGAACGCCTGCCCTTTCACGCCGGGGTGCTCGGCGAGGTCGGCACCCCGGCCGCGGCCGAGCTGATGGGCGGCTGTGACACCCTGCTGCTGGTCGGCACGAACGACCCGTGGACCGACTACTTCCCGATGCCCGACCAGGCCCGCACGGTGCAGATCGACATCGACGGCACCCGCATCGGCAGCCGCTACCCGGCCGACGTGCCGCTCGTCGGGGACGCCACCGAGACGCTGCGGGCACTGCTGGAACGGGTGCCCGCCCGGCCCCACCAACAGTGGCGCGCGACGGTGGAGAGCACCGTCGACCGCTGGCGCGCCACCGCCGCCGACCGGGCCGCCGCGCCGGCCGAACCGATCAACCCGCAGCTCGTGCTCCAGGAGCTCTCCACCCGGGTGCCGCCCGCCGGGTCGGTCGCGGTCGACGTCGGCTCGGTCCTCTACTGGTACGCCCGGCACCTCGTCCTGCCGCCCGGGGTGAACGCGCAACTGTGCGGCACGCTCGGCTCGATGGGCTGCGCCCTGCCGTACGCGGTGGCCGCCAAGCTCGCCGCGCCCGACGCGCCGGTGATCGCGCTGCTCGGCGACGGGGCCATGCAACTCAACGGCCTCGCCGAGATGATCACGGTGTCGCACCACTGGCAGGGGTGGGCCGACCCACGGTTGGTGGTGCTCGTGCTCAACAACCGCGACCACAACGGGATGGGCGGTGGGCGGGAGCCGTCGGCGGACCTGATGCGCCGCCGCCCCGATGTCCCGTACGCCGGCTGGGCCCGGCTGCTCGGGCTGCACGGTGTCCGCGTGGACCGGCCGGAGCTGGTCGGCGCGGCCTGGGACGAGGCGCTCGCCGCGGACCGACCCTGCGTCCTGGAGGCCGTGGTCGACCCGGCGGTCTCGTTGGCGCCCCCGGAGCCGGCCTTCGCCGACCTGCGGGGCCTGTACGCCGAGGGGGAGCCGGCCCGGCGCGTCCGCGAGCAGGTGGAGCAGGCCGTGGCCGTCGAGGATCTCGTTTAGGCCCATCCCGCCAGGGCATCAGTAGCGGCCCGACGATGCTGGAGGTCCCATGCCGGAACCCGCCGACCGCCGCTACGGTCCCGCGCCCCTACCGCTGCCGCGCGGCCCGCTGTCGGCGGCGGTGACCGCTGCGCTGCGCCGCGCGCCGGACGACCTGCCCGCGGACCTCGGCGTCGATCTCGACCCGGCGGACCCGCTGACCGACGAGGACCTGCAACTGACCCTGTTCCTCTGCTACGAGCTGCACTACCGGGGATGGCAGGGCGTCGACGAGGGCTGGGAGTGGCAGCCCACCCTGCTCGCCCTGCGGGCCCGCGCCGAGCGACCCTTCGAGGCGGCGCTGCGCCGACTGGCCGGCGTACCGGCGGTGCCCGCCGAGGGAGTCGCCGCCGGGCTGGCCGAGCTGGTGGCGGCCGACGACGGGCCGTCGCTGGCCGCCGCGCTGCAGAGGCGGGCCGACCTCACCCAGTTCCGCGAGTTCGTCGCCCACCGCTCGATCTACCACCTGCGCGAGGCGGACCCGCACAGCTGGGCGTTGCCGCGCCTCGGCGGCCCCGCCAAGGCAGCCCTGGTGGAGATCCAGACCGACGAGTACGGCAACGGTCGGCTGGACCGGATGCACGCCGAGCTGTTCCGGCGCACCCTCGACCGGTTGGGAATGGACACCGGCTACGGCGCCCACCTGGACGTGGTGCCCGCCGTGACCCTGGCGACCAACAACCTGATGTCCCTGTTCGGGCTGCACCGACGGCTGCGCGGGGCGCTGCTCGGGCACCTGGCGGCCTTCGAGATGACCTCGTCCCTGCCGAACCGCCGCTACGGCAACGGGCTGCGCCGCCTCGGTCTGGACGAGGTGGCCACCCGCTTCTACGACGAGCACGTGGAGGCGGACGCGGTGCACGAGCAGATCGCCGCGCACGACCTGTGCGGCGGTCTGGTCCGGACCGAGCCGGCGCTCGCGGAGGACGTGCTCTTCGGCGCGGCGGCGGCGCTCGCGGTGGACCGGCTCTTCGCGGCGCACCTGCTGGACAGTTGGGCGGCCGGCCGCAGCTCCCTGCGCTCACCCGCGTTGCCGTCCCCGCCGCCGACCGTCCCGCTCGTCGGGTCGACACCGGTGACCACCGCGGTGCCGGTCGCCCCGCTGGCGCCGACCGCGTTCGTCTGACCCCACCCGGACCCGCTGGCGGCGTGGCTTTCCGGGTGGCGGCGTGGCTTCCCTGGTGGCCGTCTCCTGGTTGGCGGCGTGGCCAGGGGTCCGCCTGGTCCATGTTCTCCCTTTGCTCTGCTTCACCCGAGGCAACGGTTGCGGGGCGTTTGTGTTGCGTCCGTGTAAGCAGAGCAAAGGGGCCGAGCGACAGAGTCGAGCGACGGGGCCGGGCGACAGAGTCGAGCGACGGGGCCGGGCGACGCGGGCTCGATCAAGGGAGCCGAGCAACGCGGGCTCGAACGACCGACGGGGGCGGGGGTCACCCCTCGCGGGTGACGCCCGCCCGGAAGTTGACCACCTTGTGCGTGCCGTCGCAGAACGGCTTGAGCGCCGACTTGCCGCAGCGGCACAACGCCACCGTGCCCCGGCGGGCGTCGATCCGCTCGCCGTCCGGGGTCACCAGCGCGAAGTCCCCGCGTACGAGCAGCGGACCGTCCTCGTACGGGGTGATCGTGGCGGCGGCGGGCGAGCTGGTGTCGTCGGTGCGCATGGGCCCCGATGTGCCCGCCCCAGCCCGGGTGAAACCTGCGCGGCCGATCGCCGGTGATGACCGCCGCACCCCGCTGACCAGCGGATTGTGCCGCCGGGTGGGTGATGCCCCGTTTGAACCCCATCGGGACGGGAAGCCGGGCCGCGTGGTGAGCGAACGAGGCAAGGTGGGGCCGGTGCACAAGGTGCACAAGGTGCACAAGGGGCTCACGGCCGATGGCGCCGGCCTGGCCGGCGACCGGGTCGTGACCCAGGGCAGCGCCGCCCGGGTGCTGGTCGCCGCCACCGCCCGCGCGCTGCGTGGCGAGGACTGCGCCGACCTCGGGCACACCGGGCCCGTCTCGCGGTTCCCGACGGCGCCCGAGCCGGTACGCCGGGCCGCCGTGACCCGGGCGGCCGGCCGGGTCGCCCTCACCGTCGAGCAGGTCGGGGAGGTGGACGCGGCCCGGGTGGCGCGCTGGTTCGTCGACCAGTACCCGCGCCGCAGCTACCCCGGGGTGCTCATCGGCTCGCCGCACGGCGCGGCCGCCCATCTCGCGGTGGCCCTCGGCGTGCCGTGGCTGCCCGCCGGCTTCGAGATGACCGCGCACTGGACCGACGGGGCGGTGGACCGTCCCCGGGAGGCGCTGGAGCACGGGGGCGCGCTCGCCCAACGGCTGCTCGGCGGAAACCCCGACCTGCACCTGCGGCAGGTGCACTGCCCGGCCAGCCGGGGAAGCCTGACCGGCGTCACCGTCTCGCTGGCCGCCCGCTGGCGGTCGCTGCCGGTCGCGTACGCGCGGTTTCTGACCGACCGGCTGAGCGCCGGAGCGCCGGTGCTGCTGGTGCGCGACGCGCGCACCTGGCCCGTGCTGGAACGCGGTCCCGGGCACAGCTTCCAGGTCGGCTCTCCGGCCAGCGGGCTGGACCCGGTGGACTTCCACCCGGACAGCCACGCCCTGCGGCAGGTCCTGCGGGCGGTGGGCGGGGACGCGACCCGGTGGGCGCCGCCGGAGGTGTCGGTGCCGTCGGGCGACGCCGAGCACGGCATGGACCCGGGGTTCGAGCGGGCCGCCCGGGACTTCGCGACCCGGCACGGCCACCCGCTGCACCGGCTGCTGGTGCCCCGGCCGGCGGCGTTGAGCGCCGCGGTGGCCGACCTCTACCGGCGGTGGCTGCGGGCCGCCGGTAAGACCGGTGACCGGTTGGTGGTGGAATGCGGTCGGCTGCTCGATCCGTGGCAGGTGGTGCGGGCGGGGCTGGTGCCCTACTGGTGCGAGAACGCCACCCGTCGCACCGTGGACGAGGCCGAATGGTGGCTGGCCGGCAGCGAGACGTTCAGTTCGGTGGACGTGCTGCCCGAGCCGCCCGGGATGCGCTCGCCCGCCCTGGCCGGCCTGCCGCAGTGGTTGGCGGTCGCCGGCTTCGGTCGGCGTCGCCGGGCGCTGGACCGGACCTCGGCGCGGGGCTACCCGGTGACGTCCGTACCGACCCGCCGGGCCACCGAGGTCATCCGCGCCCAGCCGTACGACCTGCCCGTCCCGCCCCCGCTGGGGGCCGCCGAGGCCCTGGCGGTGCTCCGGGACACCGGCGGCCACCAGGGATTGCTCGTCTCCTGAAGGGGAGGACGCCGAAACTTCCTCGCGAACCCGGGGTCCCGTGATTGAGTACCTGAGGAGCGGGAACATCGCTCGCTGCGACGCTCTGATCGCGCTGCGTAGAGATGTTGTCGCCCGCTGGCATCCCAGTCACAGACCCACTTTCCGGCCCGGTGCGTGGCCCGACCACGCGCACGACCGGTTTCCCGATCCGGGCGGGGGACCTTCCTGAGGGAGGCGCGGATGTTCGGACAGACGAGCACGACCACGACCACACCACCACCCACCGAGCGCGGTCTGGAGGACCTCGACGCGGCGGCGCTGGCGTACGCCGCCCGGATCGAAGGGCTACCCCCGGAGCGGCGACAGGAGGCGCGGGACGATCTGGTCCGCTTCGCGCTGCCGTTCGCCGGCCGACTGGCCCGCCGGTACCGGGGCAGGGGCGAACCGCTGGAGGACCTGGAGCAGGTGGCCCGTCTGGGGCTGGTCAACGCCGTCGACCGGTACGACCCGGAACGGGGTTCGTTCACCGCGTACGCGGCGATCACCATCGTCGGTGAGATCAAGCGCCACTTCCGGGACCGCACCTGGGGCGTGCACGTACCCCGGCGGCTGCGCGACCTGATCCTCGAGGTGGGACAGGCCACCGCCGCGCTGACCAGCGAGTTGTCCCGCGCGCCGTCGGTGGCCGAGCTGTCGGCCCGGCTGGAGACGCCGGAGGAGGAGATCCTCGCCGCGTTGGAGTCGGCGGCCGGTTACAGCCCGGCGTCGCTGAACGCGCCGGTCGGCGGGGAGAGCTCGGCGGAGTTCGGTGACCTGGTCGGCGAGTCGGACAACGCCCTCGAATCGGTCGACGACCGGGTGACGGTGAGCGGACTGCTGCACCGGCTGCCCTGGCGCGAGCGCCGCATCCTCGCCATGCGCTTCTACGGCAACCAGACGCAGGCGGAGATCGCCGCCCGGTTCGGCATCTCGCAGATGCACGTGTCCCGACTGCTGTCGCGGGCACTGACCTGGCTACGGCAGGCCATGCTCGCCGACGCGCCGCCGCCCTGGCAGAACGGCGCCGCCGAGCCGGACCCGGGCAAGACCCGCATCTCGGTACGACAGAACGGCGACCGGGTGGTCGTCGAGGTGGGCGGCGAGGTCGACCGGGACGGCGCGGACCAGTTGCGCCGGGCGATGCTGGAGGCGGTCACCGGTCAGCCGAGCGAGGTGGTCGTCGACCTGGTTGGCGCGGGCGGGTTCGACGCCGGCGGGATCGCCGCGCTGGTGGCGGGTCGGGAGGCCGCGGAGCGTACCGGTGTGCCGTTGCGGCTGACCCGGGTCCAACCGGCGGTGCGCCGCTCGCTCACCGCCGCCGGGCTGCCGCCCGCCCGGGACTGACCACCCGAATACGCATGGGGCCCGACACCGGTCCGGTGTCGGGCCCCATGGCGCGTACCGCAAAATCTCACCGGTCCTTGTTCTCGCCGTCGCTGTGCGGGTGCCGCCAGCGTTCGTGCGGCTTGGGCGCGTCCTGCGCGTCCTGCGGCGCGTCGCTGCCCTCGAAGCTGGGCCGCCGGATGCCCTCGGGCTCGGGCACGTCCACCGGGCGGGCGCCGGACTCGGGCGCCGGCTGGTAGCGGGCCGCCTCCGCCGCGCCGTGCGCGCCCTCGGGGGCGGGCGACTCCGGCGCGTGGTGCTCCAGGTGGAACTCCTCGCCGAACTCCTGCGGCGGCTTCGTGGTGCGCTGCGGCAGGTCCCGGCCCAGGTCGGCGACGAGCGGACCGTACTTGAGGTCGAACGCCGGACGCTCGGAGCGGATTCGGGGCATCTTGTCGAAGTTGCGTAGCGGCGGCGGACAGGTGGTCGCCCACTCCAGGGAGTTGCCGAAACCCCACGGGTCGTTGACCGTGACCATCGCCCCGTACCGCCAGGACTTCCAGGCGTTGTAGATGAAGAAGAGGGTGGACAGGCCGAGGATGAACGCGAAGATGCTGGAGATGGTGTTCAGCGTGGTGAAGCCGTCGCTGGGCAGGTAGTCGGCGTACCGGCGGGGCATGCCCTCGGCGCCCAGCCAGTGGTGCACCAGGAAGGTGCCGTGGAAGCCGATGAACATCGTCCAGAAGTGCGCCTTGCCGAGCCGCTCGTCGAGCAGCCGCCCGGTCATCTTCGGCCACCAGAAGTAGTAGCCGCCGAAGAGCGCGAAGACCACCGTGCCGAACACCACGTAGTGGAAGTGCGCCACCACGAAGTAGCTGTCGTGGGTGTGCCAGTCGACCGGCGGGCTGGCCAGCAGCACGCCGGTGAGGCCACCGAGCAGGAAGGTCACCAGGAAGCCGATGGCGAACAGCATCGGCGTCTCGAAGGTGAGCTGCCCCTTCCACATGGTGCCGATCCAGTTGAAGAACTTCACTCCGGTGGGCACCGCGATCAGGTAGCTCAGGATGCTGAAGAACGGCAGCAGCACCTGCCCGGTGGCGAACATGTGGTGCGCCCACACCGTCATGGACAGCACGGTGATCGCGACGGTGGCGAGCACGATACCGGTGTAACCGAACAGCGGCTTGCGGGAGAACACCGGAATGATCTCGGTGATGATGCCGAAGAACGGTAGCGCGATGATGTACACCTCGGGATGCCCGAAGAACCAGAACAGGTGCTGCCAGAGCATCGGCCCACCGGTCGCGGCGTCGTAGACGTGCGCGTTGAGCAGCCGGTCGGCCGAGAGCGCCAGCAACGCGGCGGCCAGCAGCGGGAAGACCAGGATCACCAGCACGCTGGTGAACAGCATGTTCCAGGTGAAGATCGGCATTCGGAACATGGTCATGCCGGGCGCGCGCAGGGTCAGGATCGTGGTGATCAGGTTGACCGCGCCGAGGATGGTGCCGAGGCCGGAGACGACGAGGCCGAGCACCCACATGTTCGCGCCCACGCCGGGGCTGTTGTCGACGTCGCTGAGCGGGCTGTACGCGGTCCAGCCGAAGTCCGCCGAGCCGCCCGGCGTGACGAACCCGCCGATCACCATGAGGCCGCCGAACAGGTACAGCCAGTACGCCAGCGCGTTGAGCCGGGGGAACGACACGTCCGGCGCGCCGATCTGGATCGGCACGATGAAGTTGGCGAACCCGAAGGCGGCGGGCGTGGCGAACAGCAGCAGCATCACCGCGCCGTGCGAGGTGAAGAGCTGGTTGTACTGCTCGGAGGAGAGGAACTGCAGGCCCGGCCGGGCCAGTTCGGCGCGCATCACCATCGCCTGCAGGCCGGCCACCAGGAAGAACCCGAAGGAGGTCAGCAGGTACAGCACACCGATCTGCTTGTGGTCGGTGGTGGCGAGGAACTTGATCAGGGAGTTGCCGGGGACCGGCGTCCGCAACGCCCCGGGAAACCCCCCGAAGCGGGCCGGTGCCAGGATCGCCGGGCCCCGATCGCGAACGGGTTCCGTGGTTACCCGCTTGGGCATGGCTGCTCACCCCGTCGTGACGGCAGAAAGGACGGGCGTGCCTACCCGACCCTCGCACCATGTAACCAGGCTTAAGCGGTAATTTCGGTCAGATCGCCGGTACCGGTCGAAGCGCCCCAGGGCCTCAGGTGGCCGGCAGCATCGCCCAGACGGCCTTGCCCTGCCCCGCCGGTACGCTGCCCCAGCGCTGCGCCAGCTCGCGGACCAGCAGCAGTCCGCGGCCACCCTCGGCCCGCAGGTCCAGGCCGGCGGGTTGGGCCGCCGCCGAGCTGCCGTCCACCACGGCCAGGTGCAGGTACGGCCGTCGCAGCGTCACGGTCACCTGCATGGGCGTGCCCACGTGCCGGACCACGTTGCCGACCAGTTCGGTGAGCACGAGCGCGGCCGGGCCGGCCGCGTCGGGCAGGTTCCACCGGGCACACGCGTCGCCGACCAGCTCCCGGGCCCGCCGGCAGGCCTCCGCCACCGGCTCCAACCGGGCCCGGATCCGCAGCGCGCCCTCCGCGCCGGCCATCCGGGTCGCCTCGGCGCAGTCCCGCGACACCGGGACCACCCTGCACGTCGTCGATTCGGCCAGCCACCGGGCCGCCGCCGGCGGCGGGGCGCAGAGCACCACCGGCACGGCCGGCCACTCCTCGGCCCGCCGGACCGTCGCCGCGAAGACCGACAGCGCCAGCCGGTCCCGCACGGTCACCTGGGCGAGATCGACCACCAACGCCTCCGGCTGGGCGGCCAGCGCGCCGTCCAGCGCCTGGTGCACCGAGCGCATGGTGCCCAGGTCCAGGGCACCGGTGAGCCGGACGACCGCCACCGGCGCGGAGTCGCGCACCTCGCAGGTGATCCGGCTGGCCATCGGGGCGCCCTCGATTCGCTGGTCGGTCGGGATCTGCCCACTACCCGGGGTCCCGCGTCAGCAAACCGGACCGATCGGTCGGGGCGACGCGGGTCACGGCCGCCGGGGCCGCGCGGTCAGCAGGCCCAGCGCGATCAGGCCGAGGCCCAGGCCGAGGTGCAGCCAACCGTCGGCGGAGTTGACCGGCAGGACGTTCGCGCCGGTGTCGTGGTCCACCGCCAGCCCGTAGAGCCAGAGCACCAGGTAGATCGCGCCGCCGCCGACGAGGAAGGCCCGCGCGCCGCCGACCGTCCGCGCAAGCGCCAGACCGACCACCCCGAACAGCAGGTGTACGAGGTTGTGCAGCACCGACACCTGGAAGGCGCCGAACAGGAACGCGCCCGAGGTGTGCCCGGCGAAGCGCAGGTTCGGCGTACCGCTGGTGATCCCCGGTACGAAACCGAGCACACCGATCAGCAGGAACAGCACGGACGCGGCGCTCGCCGCGCGGCGTACCGGCGGCTTGCCGTCGGCCGGGTTGGCCCGGGCCCGGGAGTGCGCCATCGGTCCGACCATCACCGGCTCCCTCGCTGCGCGGCAGGCGTGCGGCGTGCGCCTACCCGTCACCGCCAGGGGCAAACGTGCCGGCGACGGGGCTCAGACCGGTTGCAGGCGGGGCGCGGCGGCCAACTCGCGGACCCGCTGGTACAGCTCGACGTAGCGTTCGGCCATCACGGCGGGGGTGAACCGCCGGGCCGCGACCCGACGGCACTCCTGCGGGTCGAGCAGGTCCGCGGCCAGCACCAGCTCGGCCAGTTCGTCCTCCTCGGTGGTGAGCAGGCCGGTGCGTCCGTGCTCGATCAGCTCCGGCAGGCAGCCCCGGGCGGTGGCCACCACGGGCGTACCCAGGGCCAGCGACTCGACCACGGCCGTGCCGCCCGGCTCCTCCCAGCGCAGCGGGAACAGCGACGCGCGGGCGCCGGCCAGCAGGTCGTCGCGCTCCTGCCCGGCCACGGTGCCGATCCAGCGGACGAGGTCACCGTCGACGTACGGCGCCACCTCGTCGAGGAAGAACCGGACGTCCGGGTTCTGCCGGGCCTCGTCGCCGGCCGCGGCCAGGTCCGCCGGGCGGTGGTACGGACCCACCGGACCGGCCAGCACCAGCGGTACGCCGATCCGCTGCGCGAGCCGCGCGCCCACGTCCTGCCCCTTGCCCGGGTTGATCCGACCGAGGATGAGCAGGTGCTCGCCCTTGGCCGGGCCGGGCCGCCGGTCGGCGTCGACGGCCAGCGGCGTGGACAGGTGCACGTGACCCACCGAGTGCTCGCGCAGCGCCAGCGGCGCCCGGGCCAGCTGCGACGCCGAGACGCCGTTGACCCGTACCCGGTCGCCGCCGTCCAGGCTGCCGTAGAGCGCGGGATGCTTGGCCAGGTCCCAGTGCAGGGTGTGCAGGACCGGCGGTCCGGACGGCCCCATCGCGGTGAGCGTGGCCAGCCCGACCGCCTCCACGTGGTCGTGCACCAGGTCGATGTCGTCGCGGGAGTGCAGCTCGCGGACCACCCCGGCCAGGTGCGCCTGCGCGATGCCACAGACCTGGTTGTACGGCCGTTGCAGCGCGCCGAACTGCCCGTCGGGGAAGACCGACACCTTCTCGTCCACCGGCAGGGCGCTGGACTCGACCGAGGCGAGCACCACCCGCACGCCGAGCCGCCGCAGTTCCGGCACCAGGGTGGCGATCACGTTCTCGATGCCGCCGTACCCGGGCGGCGGCACCGACAGCCACGGGCCGGCGTTCATCAGCACGGTGAGGCTCATCGGTGGTCCCTTCGTCCTTCGGCGGCGATCTGCCGAGCCGGGGCGCTCACGCGGCCGCCACCGGTCGCCGGGGGAGCCGGTGGCGCAGCTCGGCCAGCGGCGGACGCTCCTCGATGGACACGTCGCTGACCACGATCTCCCGGTCCAGGTTCGGCAGGGTGTCGGAGCCGCCCCGGCGGAACTGGGTCAGCAGCGCCTCCGGCACCAGGCCGGGGGTGGCCCACCCGCGTCGTTGCAACCGCGACCACGCGGTCAGCATGATCTGCGCGGACATCCGGCCCAGCGCCGCCGTGTCCTGGTGACGGTGCTTCCGCTCGCCCAGGTCGACCTGCGCCAACGCGTCCAGGCCGACCAGGTCCAGCAGGTCGATCATCATGGCGGTCTCCACGCCGTACCCGGAGACGAACGGCACCCGGGCCAGCACGTCGCGGCGGCCGGCGTACTCACCGGCGAGCGGCTGCACGAAACCGGCCAGCTCGGGCCAGAAGAGATTGAGCAGCGGCCGGGCCATCAGCTCGGTCACCCGCCCGCCGCCGTCCTGCTCCACGGTGGCGGATCCGACGAGCGGCCGGTGGTAGAAACCCTTCACGAAATCCACCGACGGATCGGTGAGCAGCGGCCCGAGCAGACCGGTGACGAAGTGCGGACGGAACTCCCGCAGGTCGGCGTCGATGAACGCGACCACGTCCCCCTCGGCGGCGGCCAGCCCCGCCCAGAGCGCGTCGCCCTTGCCCGTGAGCCGGGGCAGCCCCCGGGTCATCGCGTCCTGGCTGACCACCTCCGCGCCGGCAGCCCGCGCCACCTGGGCGGTGCGGTCGGTCGACCGTGAATCCACCACAATCAGCTCGTCCACGAGGGCGACCCGGTCCATCAGGTGTTCCCGGATGGTCGACACGATTGCGCCGACCGTCGCCTCCTCGTTTCGGGCCGGCAGCACCACGCTGACCCGGCTCTCGCCCTTGGCGCGCAACAGCCGGCGTACCGGCCAGTCCGCGGCCGACGTGGTCCGGTATGTGGCCCAAGCCTCCACCACCGGTGACACGGTCGTATCCCGCACGGGCACCCCTCCGTTCGTGCGTGGAACAAGCAGGGCACTAGTTCCCACTCGCCGCCACGCGCTAACCGTTCCCAGGGCAACAGCTTGATCACGACGTGGCATCGCTGCGTTCCCGGGGGATGAACGTTTGATTGCGCACACGCCAGGGGACTGCTCCCGGCGGAGCCGAAACCTTCTCGAAAGAGGTTGTCGAATGGTGAGATGCCGGGTGGGCCTGATCGGGGCCGGCGGGGTGACGCAGCGTCACGCGCGGGTGCTCTCCGGATTCGACGACGTCGAGATCGTCGGGGTCACCGACGTGGTGCCGGACGCGGCGGCCGCGCTGGCCGCGCGGCACGACGCGCCGACCTGCACCGACGTGGCCCAACTGCTGGCCGCCGGTCCGGACGCGGTGTACGTCTGTGTGCCGCCCTTCGCGCACGGCCCCGCCGAGGAGGCGGTGATCGACGCCGGGGTGCCGATGTTCGTGGAGAAGCCCGTCGCCGTCGACCTGGGCACCGCCGAGCGCATCGCCGACCTCGTCGCCCGGCGCGGGCTGCGCACCGCCGTAGGGCACCACTGGCGTTACCTGAGCGTGCTCGACCAGGCCCGCGAGCTGTTGGCGGACCGTCCGGTGCGGATGGTCAGCGGCGCCTGGCTGGACAAGGTGCCGCCGGTCGCCTGGTGGTCGCGACGGGACCGCTCCGGCGGCCCGGTCGTCGAGCAGGCCGCCCACGTCCTGGACCTGATCCGGGTGCTGGCCGGCGAGGTCACCGAGGTCACCGCGTACGGCGACGGCACGCCGCCGCCGGTCGAGGGGGCCGACATCGACTCGGTGACCACCGCCACGCTGCGCTTCGCCACCGGAGCGGTCGGTACGCTCAGCGCCGCCTGCGTGCTCGGCTGGAAGCACCGCGCCGGCCTGGAGATCCTGGCCGACGGGCTGGCCCTGGCGCTGAGCGAGGACGGTCTGTCGATCCGGGACGCCGACGGCGAGCGGCACGTACCCGCCGACCCGGAGGCCGCCCGGGTGGCGGTCGACCGCGCGTTCGTCGACGCGGTCCGTGGTGTCGGCGACGACGTGCGGGTCCCGTACGCCGAGGCCCTGAACACCCAGCGGCTGGCCCTCGCGGTGGCCGACTCGGCCCGCAGCGGCCGGACGGTGCGGCTCACCACGCCCGCCGGGACGGTCGTGCCGACGACCGGGGTGACCGTCGATGCGTGATCGGGTCGTGGCGGTCACCGCCCCCGGTCGGGTGGCGCTCGTCGCCGAGGAGGCCGCCGCGCTGCGGCCCGGCACGTTCCGCGTCGAGACGCTGTTCAGCGGCGTCTCCGCCGGCACCGAGCTGAGCTACGTCAAGGGCACGAACCCCTACCTGAACGTCACCTGGAACGCCGACCTCGGGCTGTTCCAACCCGGCGCGGCCAGCACCCCGTACCCGGTGACCCGGCTGGGTTACATGCAGGTGGGCCGGGTGGTGGAGAGCGCCACCCCGGCGGTCGCGGTCGGCGCGGTCGGCGCGATGACGTACGGGCACCGCACCGGCTGGCTGGCCGACCCGGTCGCCGAGCGGTTCGTGCCGTTGCCGGACGACCTGGACCCGTTGCTCGGCGTCTACGTCGCGCACATGGGTCCGATCTGCGCCAACGGTCTGCTGCACGCCGCCGCCGACCTGCACGGCGCGCAGGTCCGGTCGCTCGGCGACGGGGTACGCGGTCGGCGGGTCGCGGTGGTCGGCGCCGGAGTGGTGGGTCTGCTCACCGCCCTGCTGGCTCGCCGGCACGGCGCCGCGTCGGTGGTGGTGCTCGACCCGACCCCGCAGCGACGGCAGGTCGCCGAGGCGCTCGGCCTCGAATCGCTCGACCCGGAGGCGGACGACCCGGCCGTGGTGCTCAAGACCCGGTGGGCGCACGTCGCCGGCGACCGGGGCGCCGACGTGGTGTTCCAGTGCCGGGGGCAGGCGTGGGCGTTGCACCTCGCGCTGCGGTTGCTGCGCCCGCAGGGCACCGTGATCGACCTGGCCTTCTACCAGGGCGGCGCGGACGCGGTCCGGCTCGGTGAGGAGTTCCACCACAACGGGCTGGCGCTGCGCTGCGCCCAGATCGGGCGGGTGCCCCGCGGCCTCGCGCCCACCTGGGACCGGGAACGGCTCTCCGCCGAGACCGTCGACCTGCTGCGGACGTACGGGGACGTCATCCGTAAGCACCTGATCTCGGCGGTGGTGCCGTTCGACGAGGCGCCCACCGTGCTCACCGACCTGGCCGAGCGCCGCCGACAGGAGCTCCAGGTGGTCCTGGCCGTCTGAGGCGCCGTCGCGGCGTGACCTGGCCCGCTACCGTTCGCCCCATGAGCACCCCGACGGCCACGCCGCCCGAGAGCCGACCGGTAGGCCTGCGCTCCCTGCTGCCGTACCTGCGGGAGCACCGGGGCACCCTCGTCGTGGTGGGCGTGCTGTCGCTGGCCGGTTCGGCGGCGTCGCTGGCCCAGCCGCTGCTCACCCGGTCGGTGCTCGACCGGATCGGCCGCGCACACCCGGTCTGGTGGCTGGTGGTCGCGCTGGTGGGACTGGTGGTGCTCGGCGCGGCGATCGGCGGGCTGCGCGACTACCTGCTGCAACGCACCGCCGAAGGGCTGGTGCTGGGCACCCGGCGACGGCTGGCGGCCCACCTGCTGCGGCTGCCCATCGCCGAGTACGACCAGCGGCGCACCGGTGACCTGCTCTCCCGGGTGGGTTCGGACACCACCCTGCTGCGGGCGGTGGTCACCTCCGGGCTGTTCGAGGTGGTCACCGGGGCGGTGATGGTGGTCGGGGCGGGCACCGCGATGGTGCTGCTCGACCCGCTGCTGTTCGGCGTCACCCTGCTCGGGGTGGGCCTCGGGCTGGGCTTCGCGGCGACCTTCGCCCGGCGGGTCCGGGCGCTGGCGCGGGCCGCCCAGGAGCGGGTCGGCGAGATGACCTCGGCGGTGGAGCGGGCCATCTCGGCGGCCCGGACCATCCGGGCCAGCCGGGCCGAGGCCCGGGAGGCGGACACCGTCGCCGGTAGCGCCCGCGAGGCGTACGCGGCGGGGCTGCGGGTGGCCCGGGTGCAGGCGCTGATCGGCCCGATCGGCTCGGTGACCGTGCAGGGAGCGTTCCTGCTGGTGCTCGGCATCGGCGGGGCGCGGGTCGCCGCCGGGGCGATCTCCGTCGGCGACCTGGTCGCCTTCGTCATGTACCTGTTCCTTCTGGCGTTGCCGCTGGGTCAGGTGTTGCGCGCGTACACCCAGTTGCAGTCCGGTCTGGGCGCGTTGCAGCGGATCGAGGAGATCCTGGCCGTGCCGGCGGAGGGCGCGGTGGACGCGCCGACGGCCGGAACCGCGACGACCACCCCGCGCCGGCCGGTGCCCATGATCGAGTTCGACCGGGTCGGGTTCGGCTACCCGGGGGGCGCGCCGGTGCTGCACGACGTCAGCTTCGCGGTGCCGGCCGGCACCCGTACCGCCCTGGTCGGCCCGTCGGGCGCCGGCAAGTCGACGCTGCTGGCCCTGGTCGAGCGCTTCTACGAGGTGAGCGCCGGCGCGGTCCGGGTCGACGGCGTCGACGTGCGCGAGCTGCCCCGCGACGCGTTGCGGGCCCGGCTCGGCTACGTGGAGCAGGAGGCGCCGGTGCTCGCCGGCACGCTGCGCGAGAACCTGTTGATCACCGCCCCCGACGCGACGGACGACCGGCTGCGTGAGGTCCTCGACGAGGTCAACCTCACCCACCTGGCCGAGCGCACCCCGCTCGGCCTCGACGTGCAGGTGGGCGAGGGCGGGGTGCTGCTCTCCGGGGGCGAGCGGCAGCGGCTGGCCATCGGGCGGGCGCTGCTGGCCGGCCCGCCGGTGCTGTTGCTCGACGAGCCGACCAGCAACCTGGACGCGCGCAACGAGGCCGCGCTGCGCCGCGCCATCGACGCGGTGGCGGTCCGCCGCACGCTGTTGATCGTGGCGCACCGGCTCGCCACCGTGGTGGACGCCGACCAGATCGTCGTGCTCGACGGCGGCCGGGTGGTGGCCGTGGGCACCCACGCCGAACTGACCGCCACCGACCCCCTCTACCGGGAGTTGGCCACCCACCAACTGCTGGTCGCCTGACCGTCTCCCCGACGCGGGCAACTTGCCGGGCAGCCGGGCCGCCCGTGTCGGCCAGAATCGCGTACCGTTGCCGCTCATGGGTGTGTCGCAACGGTTCAAGAGCAAGTTCCGGCGTTTCCTCCAGCGCCCGGGATCAACCGTGGATCTTGCTCCGCTGGAGAAGCTGCTGCCGGCGATCGAGGCGCGCGAGGACAACCTCGCCGCGCTTGACGACGCCGAGTTGACCGAGGCCGCCGGCACCGCCGTCGGCTACGAGGAGATCTGCGCGGTCGGCCGCGAGGCCGCCCGTCGGGGCCTCGACCAGCGACCGTACGACGTGCAGCTGCTCGGCGCGATGGCGCTGCTCTCCGGCAAGGTCGCCGAGATGGCCACCGGTGAGGGCAAGACCCTGACCGCCACCATCGCGGCGTACGGGCACGTCCGGCTGGGCAACGGGCCGGTGCACGTGCTCACCGTCAACGACTACCTGGCCCGCCGCGACGCCCAGTGGATGGAGCCCGTCTACAAGCTGCTTGGCCTGACCGTGGGCTGGGTCAACGAGGCGTCCACGCCGCAGGAGCGCCGGGATGCGTACTCCTGCGACGTCACCTACGTCTCGGTCAGCGAGGCGGGCTTCGACTACCTGCGCGACCAGCTCGTCACCGACGTCGAGGACCGCGTGCAGCCGGTGCTCACCACCGCGATCATCGACGAGGCCGACTCGATCATGATCGACGAGGCCCGGGTGCCGATGGTGCTCGCCGGCGCGGTGCCGGGCGAGCAGGACCCGGTGCACGCCGCCGCCGCGCTGGTGCGCGGCCTGCGCAAGGGTCGGCACTACACGATCGCCGAGGACGGGCGCAGCGTGGCCTTCACCTCCACCGGCCTGGCCGCCGTCGAGGCCAAGCTCGGCATCGACCTGTACGACGAGGAGCACGTCGAGCAGCTCTCCGCGGTCCACGTAGCGCTGCACGCCCAGACCCTGCTGCACCGTGACGTGGATTACATCGTCCGGGACGGCTCGGTCGAGCTGATCGACGAGATGCGCGGCCGGGTGGCCCAGCGCCGTCGCTGGCCCGACGGGCTCCAGGCGGCGGTCGAGGCCAAGGAGGGGCTGGACGCCACCGCCGAGGGCGAGGTGCTCGGCACCATCGCCGTGCAGGCGTTCATCGCGCTCTACCCGAAGGTGTGCGGCATGACCGCCACCGCGGTGCTGGTCGGCGACCAGTTGCGGGAATTCTTCGACCTCGAGGTCGCGGTGATCCCCCCGAACACGCCGTGCATCCGCGAGGACGAGCCGGACCGGATCTACGCCACCCGCGCCGAGAAGGACGAGGCGCTGATCGACGAGATCCGCCGCTGCCACGACGCCGGGCGGCCGGTGCTCGTCGGCACCCTGGACGTCAAGGAGTCCGAGGCGCTGGCCGCCGGGCTCAACGCGGCCGGCGTGTCCTGCGTGGTGCTGAACGCCAAGAACGACGACGAGGAAGCGGCGATCATCGCCGAGGCCGGCGCGTACGGCGCGGTGACGGTCTCCACCCAGATGGCCGGTCGGGGCGTCGACATCCGACTCGGCGGCAGCGACCAGGCCGACCGGGACCGGGTGGCCGAGCTGGGCGGCCTCTACGTGATCGGCAGCGGCCGGCACGACAGCCGCCGCGTCGACGACCAGTTGCGGGGCCGCGCCGGCCGGCAGGGCGACCCGGGTGGCTCGGTCTTCTTTGTCAGCCTGGAGGACGACCTGGTCGTCCGGCACGCCGCCGACGCGGTGCCGCCGTCGCCACGGATGAACGCGGACGGCCTGGTCACCGACGAGCAGGTCGACTACGCGGTGGAGCACGCCCAGCGGGTCGCCGAGGGCGTCAACCACGAGATCCACCGCAACACCTGGCGCTACAGCGTGGTGATCGAGCAGCAGCGCAAGGCCCTCGCCGCCCGCCGGGAGCGGCTGCTCACCAGCGACGTCGCGGCGCTGATGCTGCTGGACAAGGTGCCCGAGAAGGCCGGCGAGATGGACGAGGACCTGCTCGCCCGGGCGGCCCGGTCGATCGCCCTGTTCCACCTGGACCGGCTCTGGGCCGAGCACCTGGCCGAGCTGTCCGAGGTGCGCGAGGGCGTGCACCTGCGGGCCCTGGGGCGGCTCGACCCGCTCGACGAGTTCCACCGGGCGGCCGTGCCGGCGTTCAACAACCTCGTCCCGGAGATCGAGGCGCGCACCATCGCCACCTTCACCGAGACCGAATTCGATGAGGACTGGCAGCCCGACGACGGCACCCTGGTCCGGCCGACCGCCACCTGGACGTACCTGGTCCACGACAACCCGTTCGGCTCCGAGCTCGACCGGCTGATCGCCTCGATCGGGCGGCGGCTCAGCGGCGCCTCACGCTGATCGGCTCGCGGGGCCTCCGCCGTACCCCCGGGTAGGGCGGAGGCCCCTCCTTGCGCCGTTTCGATCCCGGTTTGCGAGGGTAGTAGGGCGGGTCGGTCAAGGCGGAAGAGAGCAGACGATGGCACACGTGACGACGATGTCCGGATGCGCGCGAGGGCACACGAGGGCAGTGCGACGGTGAACCTGGACACGCAGGAACCCGTGGTCGAACGACTCGGTGTGCTGGAGACGGCCGCGCTGCTGCGGGAGTTGACCGCCGGCCTGATCGGCCTGACCGATTTCGATGAGGCGCTGCTGGCGCTGGTCCGGGTCACCCGGGACGCGGTGGCCGGGGTGCGCTGGTGCGGATTCACCGCGCTGCGCGCCGGCGAGCCGGCCGGCGTGGCCGCCTCCGACGACCGGATGGCCGGCCTCGACGACCTGCGCCACGGACCGGACTCCCCGGCCATGGAGGCGATCCGACGCCGCGAGATGATCCTCGCGGTCGACCTGACCGGCGAGGCGCGGTGGCCGGACTGGACGCCCCGCGCCCGCGACCTCGGCGTCCGTGGGGTGATCTCCGCGCCGGTCGACATCGACGACCAGGTGATCGGGGCGATCAACCTGTACGCCGCCGCGCCCGACGTGCTCACCCCGCAGCACCAACTCACCGCGATGCTGCTCGCCGAACACGCCGGTCTGTTGCTGGCCGCCGTCCGGGACCGGGGCCGCCAGCAGGCGCTCGCCGGTGAGCGCGACGCGTCGCTCCTGCACGAGGGTGTGGTGGGCCAGGCGATCGGGGTGATCATGACGCAGCGGGGGTGCCCGGCCGTCGAGGCCCTGGACGTGCTGCGTACCGCCGCCTCGTCGCTGGACATACCGCTGCGTGAGGTGGCCGAGCGGCTCGTCCGGACGGTCTCCCGTCCCCGCGAGAGCTGACCGCCGACCGGCCCGGTGATGCCCGTTCTCCCGGTCGGCGGCGAGTCGGGCGGCATCGTTTCACCGCCCGAGGGCTCGGGTAGCAGTCTGGTACCGATGGACTGCACTGACCCTGGGGAGGACCGATGCAGAGCCGGCTGCGGGTGCAGGGGCACCCCATCCAACCGATGTTGGTGACGTTCCCGCTCGGGCTCTTCGTCAGCGCCACGGTCTTCGACCTGACCGACGTGATCGGCGGGCCGGTCTTCCTCGGCGAGGTCGGCTACTGGACCGGCGTCGCCGCCCTCTTCGCCGCCGCCATGACGGCGATCGCGGGCATGGTCGACCTGTGGGACGTGCCGGTCGACGGCACCCGCCGTACCGCCATCGCCTTCAACCTGGTGAACGCGGCCATGGCGGGCCTGTTCCTGGTCACCAGCCTGGTCCGCGCCCACTCGCCGGACCGTGGCGCGACGGCCGCGATCCTGACCACCGAGCTGCTCGCGCTGGCCGCCGGCGGGGTCGGCGTGTACCTGGGCGCGCGGCTCATGCGCCAGTTCGACGGCGGTCGCGTCGAGACCGGCAGCCTGGACACCCTCGCCGGTGGCACGGTCGAGGTCGTCCGCCCCCGCCCGTGACGGGGGCTGTGCCGCGTCGCCGTCTCCGGTTCGCGTGATCGACTCGGCTTCTGGAAAGACGGGGCGTCGGCGGTTCGATGACAGGACGGCTTCCAGGACCCCGAGTCGATCAAGCCCTGGGTAAATGGCTTGTCGCCCGGGCGGCGGGCCGGCGAGGCTGAGCGCCGTGACTGACGCGCGTACCGCCGACGAACTGATCGCGGAGGCCGCCGCCGCGCCCGTCGACGGCTGGGGGTTCGAGTGGTTGGCCGGACGGGCCACCGAGGAGCGTCCACCCTGGGGGTACGCCCGGCTGGTCGGTGAGCGGATGGCCCGCGCCCACGCGGCGCTGGACGTCGACACCGGCGGCGGCGAGGTGCTTGCCGAGACCCCAGACCCGCCGAAGGTGCTGGTGGCCACCGAGGCGTGGCCGCCGAACGTCCCGGTGGCACGGCGGAACCTGCGCCCGCTCGGCGCGACGGTGGTGGCCGTCGCGCCGGACTCGGCGCTGCCGTTCCGGGACGACGCGTTCGACCTGGTGGTCAGCCGACACCCGGTACGCACCGACTGGGCGGAGACGGCCCGGGTGCTGCGCCCGGGCGGGACGTACCTGTCGCAGCAGATCGGCGCGGGCACCATGCGGGAGTTGAGCGAGGCGATCCTCGGCCCGCTGCCCCCGCCGGACAGCCGGCACCCCGAGGACGCGGTGGCCGCCGCCGAGGCCGCCGGCCTGACGGTGGTCGACCTGCGCCGGGCCACGCTGCGCGCGACGTTCCACGACATCGGCGCGGTGGTCTGGTTCCTGCGCAAGGTGGTGTGGACCGTGCCCGGCTTCACCGTGGACCGCCACCGCCCCGCCCTGCTGGCCCTGCACCGCCGCATCACCGAGCAGGGCCCCTTCGCCGCCCAAGCCCACCGCTTCCTCCTACAAGCAACCCACCCCTAACCCGCGCCCCGCGCCCCCATCACCTCGCCGATCTTGCACTTTCTGTTGGCGTTATGCCCCCATCAGCACCTTTGGTCGCCACAGAAACCGCAAGATCGACGCAAGAGACAGCGCGCCGCCGTCGATCATGAACTTGTGGTGGGCGTTATGCGCCTGAGCACGCCCTTTGTCCCCACCACAACCCCATGATCGACGGGGGCGGAGGGCGGAGGGCGGAGGGCGGAGGGCGGGGGACGGGGGGCGGGGGAGAAGGAGGGGGAGTGTTAGTGGGGGTGGGTTT
Source organism: Micromonospora sp. WMMD729 (assembly GCF_049315225.1). Classification (NCBI taxonomy): domain Bacteria; kingdom Bacillati; phylum Actinomycetota; class Actinomycetes; order Micromonosporales; family Micromonosporaceae; genus Micromonospora; species Micromonospora sp. WMMD729. Next base: position 2,808,318 of record NZ_CP186059.1, read on the forward strand.
TGTGGTGGGTGGCTAGGAGGTCGGCGCCGAAGTCGCTGGTGGGGCGGCGGAGCACGGTGTGTGCGTGGTTGCCGTCGTCGCTGGTGTTGTCGTACTCGATCAACAGGTCATCGCCCTGCACCCGGTAGTAGTGGCGCTGCCCCGGGGTGGTCGGGCCGGCCCAGGCGAAGTGCAGCGGGCTGCCGGCCAGGCGGGTCGCCTCGGGTACGGCCAACTCGGGCGGCAGCCGGTCCAGGTAGAGCGCGACGATCTGGTCGAGCAGCGCCCGGCCGGTGGGGCCGAGCCGGTCGGCCGGTACGCCGAGGGGTTCCAGTGGCCCGTCGACCCGGGAGCGGGTGGCGCTGATGATGTCCGTCGGCGCGTCGTCGGCGATGATCGCGGCGGCCCGTCCGGCGGGGCCCAGCGCGTCCAGCAGGGCGCGACCCAGATCCTCCTCGACGCCGAGCGGTCGGGAGACGGCCCGACCGGCGTAGCGCACCGCGGCCGGGTTGGCGCCGAAGAAGACCGGCGCGGGCGAGACCTGGTCGTCCACCACCGTCATGGTCACCGACAGGTGGTGCCCTTCGAGCCGCCACGCCCAGCGGTCGTCGCGCGTCGGGTCACCGAACACGGCGATCCAGTAGTCGCCGCTGTGTCGTCCGCGACGCCACCCCTCGGCCCGGTCCAGCACCTCTTCGAGCGCGATGATCACCATGGCCTGGGCGTACGCCGACGGGCTGAGCGCGGTGGCCAGCAGCCGGTGCGCGGCCTTGCGCCCGGCGATGTCCAGCCCGGCGAGGCAGACGCCGGGGCGCGGGCGTGGCCGGTACTCCAGCCAGCGCCGGGCCGGCTCGTCGTCGAACGGGTACGTCGCGTCGACGCGGGTCGCGGGGTCGAGCGCGGTCAGCAGAGCGCTGCCGGCGGCGCGCATCTGTTCGGGCAGAGGATCTTCCACCGCCTCTGTATACCGTCAGTCGGCCTGTAGCAGCCGCACCATCTCCGGCAGGTCGAAGAACTGCGCGGTCTCCAGGGCGGAGGGATTGCCGTACGCCGGGTCGGCCCCGGCGGCGAGGAGCGCGCGGACCGCGTCGGCGCTGCTGCGAAAGACCGCGGCGGCCAGGGCGCTCTGCCCACGGTCGTTGGTACGGGTGTGGTCCGCACCCCGGTCCAGCAGCGCGGCCACCGTGTCGGGGTGGGAGTGGTAGGCGGCCAGGATCAGCAGGGTGTCGCCCTTGTCGTTGGTGAGGTTGACCGGCAGGCCGGCGTCGACCTGGGCGGCCAGGTCCTCGGTGGCGCCCGCGCGGGCCAGGTCGAACATCCGGTGCGCGAACGCCAGGGTCTCGGCGTCGAGGTCGTCGGTCACCGGTCCAGGTTAGGGCGCTGACCCGCGTCCTGTCGCCGAGGCCCTGATAGGTTGCTCGGCCGGTACGTGGGGGAGGGCCTGATGGACGAGATGGTCTACGTGGGCAACGCGGGCGTCGACGGCGTCGGCAATGGCGGCTGGCTGCTCGGGCACTTCGCGCCGCCGGGCGAGATCCGGCACAGTACCGACGTCGAGGTGAAGTGGGGCGTGCATCCGCCCGGCGAGGCCCGTTCGCGCTGGGCGACGGGGGAGCGCCGCACCACCCTGCTGGTGCTCGTGGAGGGATGTTTCCGGGTGGAGTTGCCGGACCGGACGGTCCGGTTGGCCGCGCCCGGGGACTACGTGGTGTGGGCGCGCGGGGTGGACCACTCCTGGTACGCCGAGCGGGCTTCGGTGGTGCTGACGGTGCGGTGGCCGTCGCTGCCGGGTTACCGGGTGGAGCCGCCAATCCTGCGCTGAGCGAAATGCGGCTCGGGTCCCGGCATGTGGAATTACCTACTAAACCTATAGGCTTTGCCGGCTAGAGTACGGAGGCACCCCCCGCACCGACCTGCGAGGAACCACCGATGACCCACGATCGCCCGGCCACCGATCTGCTCGCCGTCGCCGCCCGCTGGGCCGACCCGGCCGGCTGGCCGGTCCCACTGTGCTTCGATCCCAGCGAGCGCTGGTACGCCCGGCTCGCCACCGCCGACGACCACGAGGTGTGGGCGCTGAGCTGGCTGCCCGGCCAGGGCACCGACCTGCACGACCACGGCGGCTCCGCGGGCGCGTTCCGGGTGGTGTCCGGCGCGCTCACCGAGGAGACGGTGAGCCGGGGCCGGCTGCTGCCCCGGGTGCTGCCCGCCGGGACCGGCCGGCGCTTCGGCGTCCGGCACGTCCACCGGGTCACCAACCGCGGCGCGGAGCCGGCGGTCAGCGTGCACGTCTACCGGCCGGCCCTGCGCCGAATGACCCGCTACGACCTGCACGACGGGCGGCTGCGCGCCGCCGAGGTCGCCGAGGCCGGCCGCTCCTGGTGATTCGCCCCAACCCTCTCTCTCCCGGAAGGAACCGATAATGCAGCTCACCGCCGAGCACTGTCCGGCGCCCGTGCCACCGCCGGGCTCCCGGGGCATCGACGAGATCCTGGCCGCCGCGCGAGCCCGGCTCGACCGGCTGGACCCGGAGCGGGCGCACCTGGCGTACCGGGCCGGAGCCCTGCTGGTCGACATCCGACCGGCGGCCCAGCGCGGCGCGCACGGCGTCGTGCCCGGCGCGCTCACCGTCGAGCGCAACGTGCTGGAGTGGCGCTTCGACCCGCGCTGCCCGGCCCGGCTGCCCGAGGCCGTCGACTACGACGTGCCGGTGGTGATCCTCTGCCAGGAGGGCTACACCTCGTCGCTGGCCGCCGCCGCGTTGCAGGACATCGGCCTGCACCGGGCCACCGATGTGGACGGCGGGTTCGCCGCCTGGCGCATCGCCGGCCTGCCCGCGCTCGGCCCGACCCCCCTGCACCGCGCAACCCCCCTCGCGCCCCCGGTCACCGCCGGCCGGGCGCGCCGCTGACCCCCACGCCGCACCGGGCGTGGCGGGCGTACCGCATCTCAGGAGGCACGATGTCCGTCGTCGCGATCCCCACCCGTCCCTACTCGCCCGCGCACCCGGGACGGGTCGTCGGCCGTCCGCGTACCGGCCCGACCCTCACCATCACCCTCGACCTGGCCCCCGGGCCGATGAGCCCCCGCCTGGCCCGGTTGGTGCAGTTGCTCGGCGAGCTGGCCGAGTCCGGAGAGGGTCGGCTGGACCCGACCGACGACGTACCGCCGACGCCGCGACCGCTCGCGCGCCCCGCCGCCGTCGAACCGCCCGCGGCGGCCGACGCCGCCGACGTGCGCATCCTGGCCGGCTCGCGGACCGTCCGGCACGGCGACCGGGTGGTCGCCCTCACCCGCATCGAGTACGACCTGCTGCTCTTTCTCGCCGAACGCCCGCACCGGGTCTTCACCCGCCTGCAACTGCTCTCGAACGTCTGGGGCTACGAGCACGCGGTGGCCCGCACGGTGGACGTGCACGTCCGGCGACTGCGCGCCAAGCTCGCCGGTGCGGAGGTGGTCACCACCGTCTACGGGGTGGGTTACCGCCTCGGTGACGAGGCGCGGATCAGCGTGGACCACACCCGCTGAGCGGGTCGGGTGGCCGGCGGCGAAGGCGGCGGCATCCGCATGGTGAACAGGACGGGGACCCCCGTAACGGGGCATCTTGGCGGCTCTGCTGTAATCATCTGGCTTCGTACGCAGAGCGAGCGTCTGGCTCCGATGCGTCCGTCAATTGTCACATTCATGCAACGCAGCCGCCTCTTGACCCTCGCCCGGGCGCCGGGAAGCATCGATGAAGCGGCGTCCCGGGCCGTGGGGAGATACCCGGACCAGCCCAAGGAGGACCATGTCGGTCAGCCCCGCCTCGTCGCGCGCCGGATGGCATACGTCCCAACCCGCGGTGCCCGGTCGGCCTCCCGGCGGTCAACGCCGCCCGGCGAACACCGCCGCGCCCGTGCTCACCGTGACGCTGTCCATCCCGTTGACCTGCGAGGAGTCGCTGACGCCGCCGGCCCTGCGGCTGCTCGAAGCCGCCCGTGAGCTGCTCGAACGCGGCGAGGGTGTGATCACCAGCTCCGTTCCGGCCGAGCGCCGCGCCGACGGTGTGCCGGCCAACCGGTCACCCGTACGGGCGCTCACCCCGACGATTCCCTCCCTGCACATCCTGGCGTCGTCCCGGTCGGTGCTGCGGGACGACGAGCCGCTGCCGCTGACCCGGTTGGAGTTCGACCTGCTGCTGCACCTGGTCGCCCACCCCCGCCGCGTCTTCACCCGGCTACAACTGCTCAACGCCGTGTGGGGCTACGAGCACGCCGGGGTGCGCACCGTCGACGTGCACGTGCGCCGGCTGCGCGGCAAGGTCGGCGTCGACGTACCCCTGGTCACCACCGTCTACGGCGTGGGCTACCGGTTGGCCGACGACGCGCGCGTCACCGTCGACCGCACCGGCTGACCGCCACCACCCGTTCGACCGGCCGGCCGGGCCGTCACCGCTGTCCGCGCGCCCGGGCAGGATGGACCCGTGCGCATCCGTCCCATCTCGCCCGACCTGCTCGTCGCCGAACTGACCGGCCGCCTCGCCGACGCCTCGGCCACCGTCGAGCCCGCCCGGCTGCGGGTCGCCGTCGACGGCGCTCCCGCCGCCGGCCCGGACGAGCTGGCCGCCGCGCTGGTCGACCCGCTGCGCGCCCGGGGCCGCCCGGTGCTGCACGTCCGCGCCGCCGACTTCCTGCGACCCGCGTCGCTGCGCTTCGAACTCGGCCGCACCAACCCGGACGCCTACTACGAGGGCTGGCTCGACGAGGCCGGCCTGCGCCGCGAGGTGCTCGACCCGGCCGGTCCCGGCGGCGACGGGCGGATGCTGCCGTCGCTCTGGGACCCGGTCGCCGACCGGGCCAGCCGTGCCGCGTATGTCGATCTGCCGCCGGGTGGCGTGGTCCTGGTCAGCGGCGCGCTCCTGCTCGGCGGCGCGCTGCCGTTCGACGTGACCGTCCACCTTCAGGTGTCCGCGCCGGCGCTGCGCCGCCGCACCGATCCCGCTCAGGGGTGGACCCTGCCGGCCTTCGACCGGTACGCCGACGAGGTGGTCCCCGCCAGCTTCGCCGACGTGGTCGTCCGCGCCGACGACCCCCGCCATCCCGCGCTCGTCGAGGCCACCGACGCGGGCTGAAATTGGCTCGTTTGCGGGCCCCGTCCGGCGGGTACTCGCCCGGCTCACAGAGCGCGGGTGATCGCCCGCGTACCGCATGCGACCGCTACCGGGGCTCCACGCCGCCGGACCCGGTTCACGTGAACGACAGGCCAGGAAAGGCAGGCAGCGATGCTCGTCCACGACACGGTCGGCACCGGCCGCTCCCAGACGGAGATCGACCAGATCCGGCAGTCCCTCCAGGCGCGGTACGACGAGTTGACCGCCGAGTACGACCAGGCCGTCCTGCAGAGCCAGGTGCTGCGGCTGGTGGAGGTCGGTGACACCGCCGGCGACGACCAGGCCGACAGCGGCACCAAGACGGCCGAGCGGGACACCGCCCAGTCCCTCCTGCGCACGATCCTCGACCGACGCGCCCAGTACGAGCACGCCCTGGGCCGCCTCGCCGAGGGCACCTACGGCTGGTGCGAGGGCTGCAAGGCGGCCATCCCGGTCGAGCGGCTGGAGATCTTCCCGGCCGCCACCACCTGCGTCACCTGCAAGCAGACCCGCGAACGACGGGCGGCCTGAGCGAGAAGCAGCGGTTGCCGGTCGGTCCACGACGCGATGGACTCCACCCATGGGTGACATCCTGGTGGGTACCGCGTCCTGGACCGACCGCACACTGCTCGACTCGGGTTGGTATCCGCAGACCGCGGACAACCCCGAGAAACGTCTCGCGTACTACGCGCGGCAGTTCCCGCTGGTCGAGGTGGACGCGACCTACTACTCGCCGCCCGCCGAGTCGACCGCTCGCCTGTGGGTCGACCGCACGCCGGCCGGGTTCACCTTCAACATCAAGGCGTTCAGCCTGCTGACCGGCCACCCCACGAAGGTCAGCGCGCTCTACAAGGACCTGCGGCCGGAGACGGACAAGAAGAACGTCTACCCCGACGACCTGCCCGCGCAGTCGTACGAGGAGGTGTGGACGCGGTTCCTGTCCGCGCTGGACCCCCTCGTCGAGGCGGGCAAGCTGGGCGCGCTGCTGTTCCAGTTCCCGCCCTGGTTCACCATCAAGCGGGCCAACAAGCAGTACCTGCTGGAGGTGGCGAAGCGCTGCGCGCCACTGCGTCCGGTCTACGAGTTCCGGCACGCGTCCTGGTTCGACGGCGACAACGCCGACGAGACGTTGTCGTTCCTGCGCGAGCACGACCTGTCGTACGTCTGCGTGGACATGCCGCAGGGGCACCGCTCGTCGGTGCCCCCGGTGCTGGCCGCCACCGGCGACCTGGCCGTGATGCGCTTCCACGGCCACAGCGACAAGTGGACCAGCAAGGACATCCACGAGAAGTTCGGCTACCACTACTCCAAGCGGGAGCTCAAGGACTGGGCGCCGAAGCTGCGCGAGCTGGCCGACTCCGCCGGCCAGACCCACGTCCTCATGAACAACTGTTACCGCGACTACGCGCAGACGAACGCGTCAACACTCATTGGCTTACTGAACGGGTAGGACCTGCTTGCCTCCGCATGCTGGGTGGGAAGCTGTTCGCGGCTCGGTTCGGGGACATGGCACGGACCCAGACGCTGTTGGGGTACGCGATTGAGACCTGATACGGGGTGCTGGCCTCGGCGTGCCGGAGCGTGACGAGCCACGAACAAGGGCGGTACCTTCGGCATGGCGGCCCGGTGGGCAGAGGCCGACAGCGCCGCCATAGGGCCCTCCACCCCGAAAGCAGGCTCGCCGTGACCGAACCGTCATTCGCCGAGCGGATGCGAGAGCTTCGCCAGGCCCGGCGCATCTCCCTGCGCGATCTCGCCAAGCTCACCTTCCACGGCAAGTCCTACCTCCACGAGCTGGAGACCGGCGTGAAAGCGCCCACCGCTCACGTCGCGCAGCGCGTCGACGACGCGCTCAATGCCGATGGGGAACTCGTGGCGCTCGCTGCCCGGCCCACCATCCGGCGTCGTGAATTCGTGGCCGCCGCTGGCCTTGCCGCGGCCCTCCCGCAAGCCTTGCTCAACCACGGCCGTTACGTGAGCCCGGGCACCACCGCGAGGCTGGCGGAGCGGACCGCCCGGCTACGCCGTCTCGACAACTTCCTGGGCGGCGCCGACACCCAGCACCTGTACGCGGCCGAAGTCGACTCCACCACCCGGCTCCTGAAGAACGGCTCCTACAGCGAGTCCGTAGGCCTGCAACTCCTCGCCATTCTCGCCGAGCAAGCGCAACTTGCAGGATGGGCGGCATTCGACGCCGGTCGGCACGCCGAGGCTGACCGGCTGTACCGCCGCCGCCCGAGACGCCGTCGCCCACGCCCTCGCGGGCAACGCCTACGCGTTCCTCGCCTACCAGCAACTCGCACTGGGCCACCCCGCCGCCGAAACCGCCACCGCCGGATGCGACGCCGCAGCCTCGGCCACACCCACCGTTCGGGCGCTACTGCACCTGCGGACCGCCTGGGCGTACGCGGTAGCCGGGAACGCCGATGCAGCCGACCGGCATCTCGGCCAGGGCACCACCTGCCTCACCGAACAGGACAGCCGGCCTGAACCCGACTGGGTGTACTGGGTTGACCACGTCGAAGGAGAGATCATGAGCGGGCGGTGCTGGACGGTTCTGCACCGACCGATGCGCGCCATCCCCGCGCTGGAGGGTGCGCTCGCTGGCTTCGACGACACCTACTCTCGCGATAAGTCCCTATACCTGTCGTGGCTGGCGGACGCCTACCTCGACGCCAACGAGCTCGAACAGGCGTGCACTACGGCCGCCGTCGCCGTGCGGCTCGCGGGTGGCGTCGGGTCGGTGCGGCCTGCCCAGCGCCTCAACTCGTTCCTCAGCCGCTTAGCGCCGCACGCCACCATGGCCTGCGTCGTTGAGCTGCGGGCGCTGGCCGCCGAAACGTCTAACCGCCCTCGACCGTCCGTCTGACCCACTCGAGGTAGGCGGCCGAGCCGTGAAGGACAGGCACGGCGGTGATCTGCGGGTTATCCCACGGGTGGGCGTCGGTCAGGTACGCCTCCAGTTGTGGGTACCGGGCGGCTGTGGTGTACAGCAGCACCGGCCACTCCTCGCCGTTGCCCTGCTCGCCGAGGTGCCAGAACACGCAGGTGACTGGGCCGGTCACCTGCGCGCCTGCGGCCAGGCGCGCCGCTGTTGCTCCTTCGGCTAGCTGCACTGCCGCCTCGCGGGTGGGCGCGGCTGTTGACACCTGCACGTAGTCGCTCACCGGCACAGGCTAGCGGGGTGGGTGTCCGCGGACAGGTACGGACAGGCGGCGGACAGCCGCTCTCTCCCGACCACAGTTGTCGGTCCGTAGCGTTCCATCTGCGGGACGGCAGTGGTGAATATCCGAACGCGACACGATGGCCGATCAACTGCCGGGGTCCCGTCAGGACAGGTGGGGCGCCAGCGCTGGACAGGGACGGCCGCCTTCGCTCCCAAGCCGAGGGACGTGTAGATGATCTACAGAATCGTATCCGTCGTGACCGACCGAATGGCTGCTCGAGGTGGCCCGCCCGGCACCGGCCAGCGCATCCACAGCGTCGAGCAGGCGTGGGCGAAGCAGTTGCTTCCGGCCCACGTCCGGGCCGTCACGGCGGCACACCGACGTGCCAGCAGCACCGACGGGCCAGTCCGGTGACCAGTCAGCGGCCAATGCCCGACCCCGGCACCCGGGTGTCGGTGCGGCCCACCGAGTGGCAGCCCAGTCCCGGCATCGAGGGCCAGACCTCCCATGACATCGTCATCGTGTCCGTCCACGACTCCCACGACCCGCGCTTTGCCTGGGTCTACGGGCACGGCCCGGAGTGCAGTTGGCCCACGGCGGACTGCACCACACCGTTCTGCTGGGAGCTCCTGATCAGCGTCGACGTGCTGGCCGCCACCGCCGGCGAGCGTCCGTGAGCGCCGCCCCCACCCCCGGGGCTCCGCTCGCTCTTCGCTGGTGGCAGACCATCATCGCGCACCGGCCCATAGACGGCCGCTGTCCCCGTTGCCGGACTCGGGGACGGTGCTGGCTGTGGGCGGACGCGTTCGGCCAGCTCATCGCGCACGACCTGTGGCACCTCGGACCACCCGCACACAGGACCACCAGCACGGACGACCAGCCGTGCCAGGACGGACAAGCCTCCGTTCAGACGTCTGAATCGGTGTGACAACTCCGGTTGACACCGCCCACGTCTCACCCGATTCGGGTGGGGCCGGCTCACCCGCTCGCCCGGCAGGGTGGGCACGGTGGGTACAGCCGCCCGACGGCCGGCGACGACACGGAGGTGAAGGGGATGACGGTTCGACTGGTGACGGACAGACGGCGTGGGGCCGTCCTGCACGTTGTCGGCGCGGCGGACACCGCCCGACGCGCACCGCAGGGCAGCCCGGTACGGGCCCGGCGCGGCCCGGTGGGACCGCCGCGACGCACCGATGAGCGACGCTGGGAGGCCACGGAACGGGGGTCGACCGATGCCTGACTCGATGATCTCCGCGTTCGAGAGTTCGCTGGACAAGACCAACCTGATCCTCAAGGACATCGAGGACGCCTACGGGTGGCCGAAGGAGCGGCGCAACCAGTCGTACGCGGCGTTGCGCACGGTGCTGCACCTGCTGCGGGACCGACTGGCGGTCAACGAGAGCGTCGAGTTCGCCCAGCAGTTGCCCGTGCTGGTCCGCGGGATCTACTTCGACGGCTGGAACCCGTCCGACGTGCCGATCAAGCTCAACCGCGACGACTTCCTCTACGAGGTCCGCCAGGGCTTCCCGTACGACGCCGAGGGCGGCGCGGAGCGGGTGACGCAGGTGGTGCTGGACACCCTGCGACGGCACGTCACCCAGGGCGAGTGGCAGGACGTGAAGGACACCATGCCCAAGGACATCGCCATGATGCTGCCCTGAGACCGGCCTATCGGGCGGCGCTGTCCGGCGGGGACGGCACCCGGGACACCGGGTGGCCGGCCCCGCGGGCCAGCGCCGCGAACGCGACGGCGTCGGTGACCGCCGCGCCGCCGGGGTCGTTGTTGAAATAGACGTACGCCGGCTCGTCCGCGCCGAACGCGTCGGTGAGCCGGCGGACCCACGAGCCGAGCGCGGTACGCCCGTAGTGCGGCCACGGCCGGGCCCGCCCCTCGTGCAGCCGCAGGTAGCCGAAGTCGGTGGTCCGCCAGCGCGGCGCCACCGGCCGACCGAGGCGATCCGCCCAGACCAGCGCCGCCCGCCGCCGTTCCAGGACGGCCCGGGTGGCGTCGGTCCACCACGACGGGTGCCGGGGCTCGACCGCCACCCGCACCTGCTCCGGGAACAATCGCAGTGTCGCGTCGAGCGCGTCGACGTCCGCCCGCAGGTTCGGCGGCAGTTGCAGCAGCACCGGGCCGAGTCGGTCACCGAGGGCGGTGGCCCGGCCGAGGAACCGGGCCACCGGCTCGGCCGGCTCCCGCAGCCGCTTGATGTGGGTGAGGTAGCGGCTCATCTTGACCGCCACGCAGAAGTCCGCCGGGGTCCGTTCCCGCCACGCCGCGAACGTCTCGCGCTCCGGCAGCCGGTAGAACGCGTTGTTGACCTCGACGGTGGCAAAACCCGACGCGAAGTGCTCCAACCAGAGGCGCTGCGGCAGCCCCTGCGGGTAGAAGCGGCCCCGCCAGTCCCGGTACTGCCAGCCCGACGTGCCCACCAGGATCACCGCCTCATCCTGGCACTCTGCGCCGCCGCCCGCGAACCGACCGTGTCGTCCCGGTTCGGCGTCTACGGTGTGGGTTAGAGAAGATCGCGCGTGGGGTACCACCCGCAGCACGACGGACCCCGGCGTACGGCGGGGCGGCACACCCGAGGGAGTACCGATGGCACTCAACGACGACGACATGCAGACCATGGGCGGCGGCGGCCTGGAAGGCCCGGCCGACGGCGGTGCGACCCCGGGTCACCAGGACGGTGGCGCGGACGGTGGCGCGGAGGGTCCGGCCGATGGTGGTGCGACGCCGGGTCACCAGGACGGTGGCGCCGATGGTGGCGCGGAGGGTCCGGCCGATGGTGGTGCGACGCCGGGTCACCAGGACGGTGGCGCCGATGGTGGCGCGGAGGGTCCGGCCGATGGTGGTGCGACCCCGGGTCACCAGGACGGTGGCGCCGACGGCAGCGCCCGGTAGCGGCACGTCATGACATACCTCGACCCGCCGGGCGGCCACGGCCGCCCGGCGGTTCCGTCCGTGGCCCCCGACGACGTGTCCGCCGCGGCGACCGCCGCGCTGGCGCGTTGCGTGTCGGTCGAGCCCGCGAAGTTCGCCGCCGCGCACTGGGGCCACACCCCGCTGCTCTCCCGCGCCGCCGAACTGCCCGACCCGGCCGGCTTCACCGACCTGTTCAGCCCGGACGACGCCGACGAACTGCTCAGCCGGCGCGGTCTGCGTACCCCTTTCCTGCGCGTCGCCAAGGACGGCCAGCTCGTGCCGGCGGCCCGCTGGACCGGCGGCGGCGGGGCCGGCGCCGAGATCGGCGACCAGGTGCTGGACGAGCGGGTCCTGGAGCAGTACGCCGGTGGTGCCACCCTGGTGGTGCAGGGCCTGCACCGGATCTGGCCGCCGCTGGTGGACTTCGCCCGCGACCTGGGCCTCGCGCTGCGCCAGCCGTTGCAGGTCAACGCCTACCTCACCCCGGCGGGCAGCCAGGGCTTCGCCACCCACTACGACACCCACGACGTGTTCGTGCTCCAGGTGGACGGTCGCAAGCACTGGCGGATCCACCCGCCGGTGCTGCCCGACCCGCTGGAGAAGCAGCCGTGGGGCGGCCGCGCCGACGAGGTCGGCGCCACCGCGCAGGGCCCCGCCGCGCTGGACGTGGTGCTCGCGCCCGGTGACGCGCTCTACCTGCCGCGCGGGTGGCTGCACAGCGCCCAGGCGCAGGAGGCCAGCTCGCTGCACCTGACCGTGGGCATCCGCGCGCTGACCCGGTACGCGCTGGTCGAGGAGTTGCTCGCGCTGGCCGCCGAGGACCAGCGACTCCGGGCCAGCCTGCCGTTCGGCACCGACGTCGCCGACCCGGACGCGATCGAGCCGGAGCTGACCGAGACGGTGGAGGCGCTGCGCGACTGGCTGCTGCGGGCCGACCCGATGGCGGTCGCCGCGCGGCTGCGCCAACGGGCCTGGCCGGCGGCCCGTCCGGCGCCGATCCGCCCGCTCGCCCAGGCGGGCGCGCTGGCCGCGCTGGATGCCGACGCCCGGCTCGTCCTGCGGCCGGGCCTGCGCTGGCAGCTCACGCCGCACGGAGACGGCCAGGTGGCGCTGCGGCTGTTCGACCGTACGATCACGCTGCCCGCCGACTGCGAGCCGGCGACCCGCGCACTGCTCAGCGGCGCCGCAACCCGGGTCGGCGACCTGCCGGGCCTGCCCGACGACGCCGACCGCGTCACCCTGGCCCGCCGGCTGCTGCGCGAGGCCGTGGTCGTGCCGGCCTGAGCGCGGGTGCGGGTGATCGACTCGGTTTCCCGGAAACGGTGCCGTCCCTGCTCACGGGACAGCGCGACTTCCTGGAAACCGAGTCGATCCTGCCGGCGGCGCGGGCGGAGGGGCTAAGGGGCGCGACCCGCGAGCGACGCGGTCAGCGGCCGAGGGCCAACAGCAGCACCGTCGTGACCAGCCCGGCGCCGAGCACCACCATGATCGGTCGAGGGCCGAGCATCGCGTGCCGGCGGTCGGCCAGCACCCGCGCCGGCGCGAGCCCCATCAGCGGCCCGAGCAACGTCACCACCAGCGCCAGCACCGGCATCCCGACCGCCAGGTCGCCGCCGTAGCCGACGCCGAGCGCCCGGGCGCCGACGCCCAGCGCGTACCCGAGCACCGCGCCGCCCACCCCGCACAGCGCCAGCAAGGGGTTGACCGACCCCGGTAGCTCACCGGGCTGTCCGGCCAGGTTGAGCAGGTCACGGACCCGGCCGAGGAGCACCGCCGGGTCGCCGACCGCGGTGCCGTTCGCCGGCACCGGTGGGCCGCCGACCCGACGGGCGCCCAGCCGGGCACGGGCCTGCTGCCACAGGTGCGCCACCTCGGCGTCAACCCGTTCCTGCTCCTCGCGGGCGTCGACCAACTCCTGCTCGGCCCGCCGCACCTCGACCACGGCCTCGTCGACCGCGCGCTCGGCCGCCGCGCACTGCCGCTCGTACCAGGTGTGCGCCTCGGCGCGCTGCTCCCGTACCCGGGCGGTCAGCTCGGCAAGTCGGCGGAGCTGCGCGGTGTACGTCTCACTGGTCACCGGCTCGTTCATCTCGACGGTCCATAAGGGATGATCACATGGCCGGTGCGGTGCACGGCCCGGTCGAAGAAGAGCCCGCGCCACGGGCGGGGATACCAGTCCGGGCCGCCGGTGCCCGGGTAGAGCGACGCGCCCAGTTCGCCACCGTGCGCGTCCAACGCCACCCAGGCCCCGATCTGGTCGGTACGGGCTGCCGGGCCGCCCAGGTCGGCACGCATCCGCGCCACCCCCCGCCACCAGGCCAACACGTGGGTACGCCGCTCCGGACCGTCGTGCAGGATCCGGCGCAGCTGCTCCAGGCCGGTACGCCGGCCGGTGCGCGCGGCGAGGGCCCCGGCCGCCGCGTCGACCGCGAACAGCAGCAGGTAGTGCGGGCTGCCCGTGCCGGACAACCCGTCGGCCGTCTCGGTCATCAACTCGCCGACGGTCTCCTCGTCGTACCAGGCGGCGTCGTCGGCCAGGTCGTCGTAGAGCGCGCGGGCGATGCCGTCGGCGTCCGGGTCGAGGCAGGCGATGGAGAAGCGGGCGGTGCCCGGCGGGTGCTGGCGGGCCAGCGACCGGGCCGCCGCGTCCAACACCGCGCACGCCTCGTCCACCCGGGTGCCGAGCACCGCCAGGTTGCGCCCGGGCGCGCGGGGCAGCCGCAGCGCCGCCGACCGCGCCTGCACGTCGATGATCTCGCCGAGCAGCGCCACCGGGTTACGCGGCGCGCGTCCGTCCGCCGGGGCTTCGAGGGCCCGGAAGTCGGGGGCGTCGGTCAGCCGGGGGATCGCGTCACCGTCGAAGAGCCGGGCCGGGGCCGCGTCGGGCGGGCGCATCCGCCACAGGCGGTGTTGCAGGCCGCTCCACGTCTCCCAGTCGCTGGCGGCCGGGATCCGGGCGACCTCGTTGCCCTCGACCATGCCCGACTCGGCGTTGACGACGGCGTGCCAGCGCGGCAGCGACTGCGCCGCGTCGTTGCGTTCGGCGAGGATCCGCAGCGCCTTGGGCAGCGCGATCCGCAGCGCGAACTGGGCCACCAGCGCGGGACGCCCCCACAGCGCCTCGATGCCCCGTACGTCCTGAGAGGCGAGTACCAGGTGGATGCCCTGTGAGCGGCCGCGGCGGGCCAGGTCCTCCAGCAGGTCGGCGGCCTCGCGGGCCACCACGTCACGGCCGGCCAGCAGCATCTGGAACTCGTCGACCACCGCGACGATCCGCGGCCAGTGCCCGGTCGGGTCCACCGCGCGCAGCTCGGCGAGCTTGGTGACCTCGTGCTTCTTGGCGGCGTCGGCCCGCCGCCGCAGCTCCTCGGCGAGGAAGCGCAGCAGCGCCAGCCCGAACTCCCGGTCGGTGTTGACGTTGATCCCGACCAGCCGCATGTGCGGCAGCCAGCTCGGGTCACGCCGGCCCTGCGCGAACCGCGCGAAGGACACGCCCTCCTTGAAGTCGAGCAGGTAGAACTCCAGCTCGGCGGGGGAGTAGCGGGCCGCGAGGGCGCCGATCCACGCGAAGATCAGGTTCGTCTTGCCCGTGCCGGACGGGCCGCCGATGAGGGCGTGCGGCGGATAGTCGCCGAGGGTCAGGCGTACCGGCCGCCCCTGCGGTCCCTCGCCGATCGGCACGGTCAGGCCGTCCGCCGAGTTCTCCCGCCACATCGACTCCGGTGGCGGCAGCAGGTCGCCGAACGGTGTCGGCGGCGGGCCGGCGTTCACCTGGGCGGCGATCTCCCGGCAGGTCTCGGTGACGAGGCTCGCCGGCGGCGGTGGATCCAGCCGGACCGACAGGCCCGACGGGCCACCGATCCGGATGTCCGACGCGTTCGCCACCACCCGGGTCACCGTCGGGTCGTCGGGCAGCGGCACGCCACGCACCACCAGGTGCACCCCGCAGGCGGCGCCGGCGCGGACCACCCGGTCGAGCTGTCCGCGCTCGTGCCGGTTCAACTCGTCGCCGCCGAGCAGCACCGCCACCCGCCACGGCTCGGGGCGGCGGCCGGTCGCCGAGGCCAACTCCCGCAACGACCCGTACTCGCCGGCCAGCACCGTCTCGTTGATCCGCCGGATCTGCTCGACCAGGTCGTCCAGGAGCGCACCCAACCCGCCCGGGCCGACGAAGGTGAGCAGCCCGGCCGTGCCCAGCGGCGCGAACCCGGCCAGGCCGCCGCCGAGGTGCTCCGGGTCGTACCCGATCAGTCGTACCCCGCCGGGGTCGGCGCGGCCGACGGCCCGCAGCAGCAGCGCGGACACCACGGCGTCGCAGCCGGCGCGGTCGTTGCCGGACAGGTGGACGTGCCCGGCGTCGAGCAGCGGCACCAGCGCGGGCACCGGCTCGACGTCGTCGAGCCGGACCGTGCCGACCCGCAGCGCGCCGGGCGGCTCGGCCCGGCGCAGGGGCGTGGGCGTCCAGCCCGGCCAGTCGGCGCCGGCGCAGCCGGGCGCCTCGCGGCGGGCGGCGTCGGCGGCGTGCCGGGCCAACTCGGCGATGCGGGTCGCGTGCCGGGCGTCGATCTCGGCGAGGCGGCGGTCGCGCTGGCCACCCACCCGCTCGGGTACGGCGGCGGCGGCCCGACGGACCCGGGCGAGTCGTTCGCGTCCGGCGCTCAGGTCGGCCTGTGCCGCCGACAGGCGGGTACGGGTGACGCCCAGCGCCTCGGCGAGGGAGTCCCGGACCCGGCCGGCGAGCTGTCCCCGCCGGTCAGCCATCGGAACCCCGACGGGCCGGCGCGTCCCGCCACGGGCTGCCCGTACGCTGCGGCACGACTCCGCCCGACGCCTGGCCGCCCGCCGTGCCGGAACGCGGACCGGCGGCGCGCGGGACGCTCGGTCGTGGACTCGCGCCGCCGTCGCGTGGACCGCCGGAGCGGGGGACGCCGACGCGCTTGTCGTCGCGGCGCTGGGCCGGGGAGGCGCCGGATGACTCTGGTTCGGCGGGCACCCGGGGCGTGTCGGGCAGGTCCCGGCCCAGCCGGGCGAGCAGCAGCCCGGCCGTCACGCCGGCGGCCACCGCGGAGTCGGCGGCGTGCGGCGGCTCCCCGGACGACCGTGGCGGGGGCATCCGGCACACCCGGGTCAGCAACGTCTCCAGCACCGGCGGCGGCAACCCGGGCAGCAGGTCCCGAACCCGACCGTCCAGCTCCCCACGCAGCCGGCCCAGGTCGCTGGCGCGGGGCGGATGCCCCAGCAGCTCACCGGCGAACTCGCGCAGCAACGGGGGCGCGAGCGCCGCCATGCCGAGGCCCACGTCGGCCGACGCGCGGCGCAGCTCGGTCCGCAGCCGGTCGCGGTCACCGGCGCGTACGCCCCGCACGACCCGGCGCAGCAGCTCCTGCGAGTCGCGCAGCTGCTCGTCGGCCTCGTCGGCGTCGCCGTCGCGCCCACCGGTCAGCTCCGCCACCCGGACGGACCACCAGCGACGCATCCGTACCTGCTCGGCCCGCTCCGGCGGCACGGCCGTCGGTCCGTCCGCCGGGGCGGCGTCGTGACGCGGATCGCGCTCCTGCTGCGGCCGGGGCGGCGGGGCGCCGTCGGCGGCCAGGCCGATCGCGGCCAGGTACGCCGACAGCTGCTCCTGGGCAACCCGCAGCGCGTAGTTGGCGCTCTCGGCGTGCTCGGTGGCGGCGGACAGCTCGGGTACCCCCATCGGGTTGGCCGATTCCTGCCGGACCCACCGCAGCCGCTCGGCGGCCAGGCCGAACTTCTCCAGGGCCTGACCGAGCAGACCGACCGGGAACTCCTCGCTGGCCGCGCGGACCTGGCCGCCGATGTCCTCGATGATGGACATGTCGGCCTACAGGGTGGAGACGTAGAGCTGGGCCTGCTCCACCGCGACAAGTGTCGCGGCGAGACACTCCTCCAGCTCCTGGCTGGCCTGTGTCAGCGACGCCTGGGCCGCCTCGACCGTTTCGTGCCCGCTGCCCTCCAGCGCGCCGGCCAGGGTCTGCTGGGCCTCGGCCAGCTTCTCACCCGCCGCCTGGACGGCTGTCTGCCCGTCACCGATCTGTTGGAGGGCGACATCGATGGCAGCCTTCAGCTCGGCGACGCTCGCCACGGCGGAACCTCCTGGGGGCGGGGAGATCTCCATTAGAGCCTATCGACGGCCACGGGAGAACATCCGCCCTGGCGGTGTTGATACCCGCCTGACCGTTAACCCCCGTGAAGTGCCGGGAGTCCGTTCTGTGGGAGTCCCAGTGCGAGAATCTTTCAGTTGTCGCGGAGCCAGCGGGGGCCGTACACCTCGGCGCCCAGGGCGGTGACCCGCTCCCGCAGTTCCCGGTCGGCGGTGACCACCAGCCGGCGGCGCTGCGGGGCCTCCTGCACCAGCTCGACCACCGTGTCGTCACCCGAGCCGGGGGCGGAGACCACGCGCACCTCGTCGATGCCGGGCACGTCCCGCGCCGCGCCCTCGACCACGAGCACCACCTCCACCGGCGCCGTCAACCGGGCGGGCAGCCCTTCGGCGGCCACCGGCGCGAGGGCGTCCCGCAGCCGGGCGGCGGCCCCGGCCCGGTCCCGCCACCAGCCGTTCGGGCGCGAGCCCACCACGTTGGCGCCGTCCACGATCAGCAGCGGGTTCTCCGTCATACCGCCAGCCTGCCACCACCTGCCCGAACCGGCCGGACGCCACTCCACAGCGAGGTGCGCCACCGCCTGCGGCGTTTGTCGGGCCGGGTGCCGGGTAGCCCCTGCCGACCGTGCCGCGCCCCGACTGCGGAGGAGAGACATGATGGGACCCGGTGATCTCGGCTCCGACCCGTGGGACGAATTCCTGGCCCGGTACTTCGGCCGGGGAGAGGGAGGACGCCGACCGCCGCACCGGGTCGACATCACCCGACTGATGACCGCCGACGCGCGGGAGATGCTGGCCGACGCGGCCCGTCGTGCCGCGCAGCGGCAGAGCAACGACCTGGACACCGACCACCTGCTCTGGGCCGCGTTGCAACGCGAACCCCTGCGTGACCTGGTCCGTCGGGCCGGCGCCGACCCGGACACCCTGCTCAACGCGCTCGGCGGCAAGGGCGACGGCGCGCCGCGCGGCGAGGTGCCGCCCAACCTGTCGCTCACCCCGGCGGCCAAGCGGGCGCTGCTCGACGCCCACCAGCTGTCCCGGGCGATGGGCGCGAACTACATCGGCCCCGAGCACATCCTGATGGCCCTGCCGCTCAACCCCGAGTCGCCCGCCGGGCGGATGCTGGCCGCCGGCCGGATCCAGCCCGAGTCGTTGCAGGCCGCCAACGCCGAGCGCGGCCCGATGAACGGACCGAAGCCGGACCGGGGCACGCCCACCCTCGACCAGTACGGCCAGGACCTCACCGACCTGGCCCGCGCCGACCAGATCGACCCGGTGATCGGACGGGCCGACGAGATCGAGCAGGCCGTGGAGATCCTGTCCCGGCGGACCAAGAACAACCCGGTGCTGATCGGCGAGGCCGGTGTCGGCAAGACCGCCATCGTCGAGGGGCTGGCCGAGCGGATCTGCGACGGCGACGTACCGCAGACCCTGCTCGGCAAGCGGGTGGTCCAACTCGACCTCGCCGGCCTGGTCGCCGGCACCCGCTACCGGGGTGACTTCGAGGAGCGGCTGAAGAAGGTCATCGACGAGATCCGGGCGCACCGGGACGAGCTGATCATCTTCCTGGACGAGATCCACACCCTGGTCGGCGCGGGTGGCGCCGGCAGCGAGGGCGGGATGGACGCGTCCAACATGCTCAAGCCCGCCCTGGCGCGGGGCGAGCTGCGGGTGATCGGCGCGACCACACTCGACGAGTATCGCAAGAGCATCGAGAAGGACGCGGCGCTGGCCCGGCGCTTCCAGCCGGTGCTGGTGCCCGAGCCGAGCATCGACGACACGATCGCGATCCTGCGCGGGCTGCGGGACCGGTACGAGGCGCACCACCAGGTGCGCTTCACCGACGAGGCGCTGGTCACCGCCGCCGAGCTGTCCGACCGGTACGTCACCGACCGGTTCCTGCCGGACAAGGCCATCGACCTGATCGACCAGGCCGGCGCACGGGTGCGGCTGCGCACCCGCACCCCGGCGTCCGACGTGCGCGAGTTGGAGCAGGAGCTCGACGACGTACGCCGGGACAAGGAGCAGGCCGTCACCGACGAGCAGTATGAGCGGGCCTCGGCGCTGCGCGACCGGATCGCCGAGCTGGAACAGCAGATCCGCCAGGCCAACGGCGAGGACGGCGCGTCCTCCTCACAGGTGCCGGAGGTGGGTCCGCAGGAGATCGCGGAGGTGGTCTCCCGGGCCACCGGCATCCCGGTCAGCCAGCTCACCGAGGAGGAACGCGACCGACTGCTGCGCCTGGAGGGTCACCTGCACGAGAAGGTCGTGGGCCAGGACGACGCCGTCACCGCGGTGGCCGAGGCGGTCCGCCGGTCCCGCGCGGGGCTGGCCGACCCGGACCGTCCGATGGGCAGCTTCCTGTTCCTCGGCCCCACCGGCGTCGGCAAGACCGAGCTGGCCCGGGCCCTGGCCGAGGCGCTGTTCGGCGAGGCCGACCGGATGGTCCGGGTGGACATGAGCGAGTTCCAGGAGCGGCACACGGTCAGCCGGCTGGTCGGCGCCCCACCCGGGTACGTCGGCTACGAGGAGGCCGGCCAGCTCACCGAGGCGGTGCGCCGCCGCCCGTACGCGGTGGTGCTGCTCGACGAGATCGAGAAGGCGCACCCGGACGTGTTCAACATCCTGCTCCAGGTGCTCGACGACGGCCGGCTCACCGACAGCCAGGGCCGTACGGTGAACTTCAAGAACACCGTGCTGATCATGACGAGCAACCTCGGCTCCGAGTTGATCACGGGGACCCAGCGGGCCGTCGGGTTCGGCACCGGCGCGCCCGGCAGCGAGCAGGAGAACGACGAACTGCGCGAGCGGCTGATGCGTCGCCTCCAGGAGAACTTCCGGCCGGAGTTCCTCAACCGCATCGACGAGATCATCATCTTCCGCCGGCTGGAGGCCGAGCAGTTGCGGGACATCACCGCGCTGCTGCTGGAGGACACCCGCCGCCGGATGCACGCCCAGGACATCCAGGTGGAGGTCACCACCGCCGGGGTGGACTGGCTCGCCGAGCACGGCTACCAACCGGAGTTCGGCGCCCGTCCGCTGCGCCGGGTGATCCAGCGCGAGGTCGACAACCACCTGTCCCGGATGCTGCTGGAGTCGGCGATCTCGCCCGGACAGAAGGTCGTGGTGGACGCCCGCGACGGGCAACTCGCCTTCGACGTGACCGCGGGCGAGCGGGGGTACACCGCCGCCACGACAACACACCCGCGATGAGCGGGCCGGCGGGACGCGAGGACCACGACGAGCCGCGCGAGGACGCGGACGCCGCGAAGCACCGGGACGAGGACGACCACCCCGACCCGATCCTGGCGCCCCCGACCGCGAACCCACGTCGGACGCGGGTGCCCGCCGAGGGCCTGCATCCCAAGACCGACAAGGACGACCCGGAGACGCGAGAGGAGACCTGATGGTACGCGACACGCGGCTCGACCCCGAGGTGGAAGTGCTCTGGGAGGACTTCCACGCCGAGGTCAACGTCCCGTCGGAGCAGCTGCGCACCTGGCTGCTGACCCGGGGCTCGGGGGAGGAGTCGTTCAGCCCGAACCCGGACCTCGACCTGCCCCAGCCCGGGCGGGAGATCCTCAAGGTGCTGAACAAGCGGAAGGTCGACCTCACGCCGGAGGACATCGAGGTGATGCGGGAGGCGGTCGAGCGGATCCGCGAGCTGATGGACGCCAAGCCCCGGCGCGGCAACGCCGACGACGAGTGGCGGCACTCGCTGCTCGACCTCGGGCACGATCCGCTCGTGGAGCGGTGAGCACGGCCGTACGCGACGGCGCCGTCCCGGGTCGGGGCGGCGCCGTCGGCACGCCCTACTGGCCCTGGTCGGACTCCAGACTGCCGATGGTCAACCCCGCCGCGTCGGCGGCGGCGTCGCGCTCGCCCCGGGTCTGGTCCTCGCGGGTGAGCAGGTTGGCGTACTCGGTGACGTCGGCCGGGTCGGGCACCTCCGGCAGCCGGCGCAGGAACGCCTCCACCTGGCGGGTGGCGGCGGTGTGCGCGGCGGCGGCCTGGCGGAGCAGCTCGCGGTCGTCGGCGGGCGGGTAGAGATCGGTCATGTCCGCCAGATACCCCGACAGCGGCGGTTCGCACCGCCGGCGGCCCTCGTCTCGTCCCGCGTCGCCGGCGGCTCTCGTCGCACCTCAGCGGCCGGCGATGCCGTCCAGCAGGGTGGTCAGGTTGTGCTCGAAGGTCTCCTCGGCGTCGAGGTGCGCGCCGTCGACGACGAGCCGCGCGACGGTGGGGTAGCGACCCGTGTCGAGCATCCGGGTCAGGTAGGGGCCGAGGCTGGCCTGCCAGGCGCTCAATTCGGTGCCGGTGGCCCGGGCGGTGCGCCGCTCGGTGACCTCCCGCCGCAGCGCCCCGACGATGAACGCGTTGAGGGCGCCCAGGGCCCGCTGCAGGTCGTCGATGCCGCCGATGCCGGGGGCCCGGCTGAGCGCCGCCGCCGTCGACTCGCCCACGGCGAGCGCGTGCGGCCCGAGCTGGGGCCGGCCGCCGAGCAGGTCGGCGAACCACTCGTGGTCCAGGGCGGCGACGCGGGTACGTCGCGCGACGGCCAGCACCGTGGCCCGCCACCCGGACTGCGGGCCGTCCCCGGCGATCTCGGCGTAGACGGCGTCGACCATCAGGTCGAGCAGCTCGGACCGGTTGGCGACGTAGTCGTACAGCCGCATCGGGCCGACGCCGAGTTCCTTGGCGATCCCGCGGACCGACAGTCCGTCGAGGCCGTGCGCGTCGGCGAGCCGGATCGCCGTGTCGGCGATCTTCGCGCGACTCAGCGGCACCGGCGTCGCCCGGGGGCGGGGCTCGGGCCGTTCCCACACGGGCATCCGTTCGCTACCGTACGGTGTATCCACGCGATACAGCGTACGGTAAGGAGCATGGCGATGCGACTGGCGATCGTGGGCGGCGGCCTGGGCGGGCTGACGCTGGCACGGATCCTGCACCTGCACGGCATCGAGGCGGTGGTCCACGAACGCGAGGCGGACCGGTCCGCGCGCTCGCAGGGCGGGATGCTCGACCTGCACCCGGAGTCCGGGCAGCACGCCCTCGCCGAGGCCGGCCTCGGCGCGCAGTTCCGGTCGTCGGCCCGGCCCGAGGGCGAGGAGCACCGCATCCTCGACCCGGCCGGGCGTACGCTCGTGCACCACACGCCGCGCCCCGGCTCGTTCGACGGACGCCCGGAGATCGACCGCACCGTCCTGCGCAACCTCCTGCTCGACGCGCTGCCGCCCGACACGGTCGCCTGGGGACGCCGCCTCGTCGCGGCGACGCCCCGGCCCGCCGGCGGCTTCCTGCTGACCTTCGCCGACGGCGACCGCGCCGAGTGCGACATCCTCGTCGGCGCGGACGGCGCCCGCTCGGTCGTCCGACCGCTGCTGATCGACGCGCCACTGTCGTACGTCTCCACCCACGTGGATCTGACCATCGGCGACGCCGACCGACGCCACCCGGATCTCGCCGAGCTGGTCGGCCCCGGCAACCTGTGGTGCGTCGGCGACAACCGGATCCTCGCCGCGCAGCGCCTCGGCGACGGCCGCATCCGGGTCGGGATCTCGCTGCGTGCCGAGGACCGTGACCTGGACACCTACCGCAGCAAGGAGGCGCTGCGGGCTCTGTTCGACGGCTGGGACCCGCGCCTGACCGCCCTCATCGACGCCGGCGACGACACGCCGACGCCCCGCCGGGTCGAGGCGATGCCGGTCGGCGCGCGCTGGACACACCGCCCGGGGGTCACCCTGCTCGGCGACGCCGCGCACCTCATGCCCCCGATGGGTGAGGGCGCCAACCAGGCCATGCGGGACGCCGCCGAACTCGCCCGCGAACTCGTCGCCCACCCCGGTGACCCGGACGCGGCCACCCAGGCGTACGAGGAGGCGATGTTCGCCCGCATCCAGCCGATCGCCGAGATGTGCGCACGCGTTGCGGCGATGATGCTGTCGCCCACGGCGGCGGACGACCTCGTCCGCTTCTTCACGCCGCGTACCGCCGAACCCGTCGGGCCGTAGACCTCACGCCGCGCTGGGCTGCCGGACACCGAAGGCCGGGTTGCGCACCAGCCAGTCCAGGTAGGTGGGGTGCGACGCCAGCGAGTCGGTGTACGCCGCCTTCGCCGTCGACAGCAGCAGATCCGCGTCGCGGGCGGCCGGCGAGTCCGGGTGCCAGCCCAGCAGCAGTCGCCAGCGCAGCGGGACACCGGCCAACCGCCGGGTGACCAGACCGGCCACCGGCCGGAACGTCGCCTGGCACAGGGCCACCGCCACGCCCGCGTCCACCAGGTCGATGCAGCCGCGGATGTCGGTCTCGTACACCTTGCGGGGGGTGAAGCCGGCGCGGGCGCACGCGGCGGCGAAACAGTCGCCGAAACAGCCGTCGCCGGGCGCCGCCACCCACTGCTCGTGGCGCAGGTCGGCCAGGTGTACCTCGTCCCGGTCGGCGAGCGGGTGGCTCGCCGGCAGCAGGACCAGCACCGGGTCGACGGCCACCTCCCGCCACCGCAATCCGAACTCGGCCGACGGGGTGGCGTCGCCGCAGACACCGGTGAGGGCGAAGTCCAACCGCCCGCCGGCCACCAACTGCGCCAGCTCGTCCACCGACCACGAGGCGTACGTCGTGATCTGGGCCGGCGGGTCCTCGGCGGCCAGCCGGTGCACCAGCCGGCCCAGGATTGGGCTGTTCACCCCGCCGAGCCGGCAGCAGCGCGATGTCACGCCGCCGCCGGCCAGTCGGGCCGCCTCGTCCTGGAGGCCCTTCATGGCCGGCAGCAGCACCCGGGCCCGGGCGAGCACCAGCTCACCGAGCGCGGTGGGCCGCGCGCCGCGCCGGTCCCGGTCGAACAGCGGCCCGCCGAGGGTCCGTTCGATCCGCTGGAGCTGGGCGGTCAGCGCCGGCTGGGCGAGCCCGAGCGCCGACGCCGCCTTGGTCACACTCCCTGTCTCCGCGATCGCGCAGACCACCCGCAGGTGTCGCAGCTCCAGGTTCATACGGTGACGGTAGGACCACGCCGCAGCCTGCGGAAGGGGCCAAGTGTATCGGTGACATTGAATGCATCTTGTGGTGCGGCCCGCGCGTTCAGTCGCGCGGTGGTTCCGGCAGGTCCTTGAGGTACGTCGGCCGCCGGGTCACCGCGTCCATCACCTTGTCCACCACGCCCACCGCCGGCTCGACGATCCGGTTCCACGGCGGGGTGGCCGGAGTGCCCGGGTGCGGCCGGGTCGGCGCGGCCTCCTCGGCGATCTCCAACCGGTTGCCGAGCCGGATCAGCTCCTCCGGGGTCGCCACCGCGCGCAACTCGGTGACCAGAGCTCCCACCCCGTCGACGTGCCGGCGCACCCGCTCGGCGACCTCGGCCACGCTCTCGTCGTTCAACCCCTTCAGGGCGGCCAGCAGCGCCGCGTCAGCGTCGATCTCCGCGTCCACCCGGGCGGTCTCGGCCGGCAGCGCCGCCCGTACCGCCGGCAGCAGGTACTGCTCCTCGGCGGAGATGTGCCGCGACAGCGCGGCGGTGAGCACCGCCAGCGCCTCCTGCGGCGTCGCGTCCGGACCGGCCAACTGGTCCACGAGGGTCAGCAACTGCCGGTGCTCGCGGTCCACGATGTCGGCGACGCTGCGGCCGCCGGGCCGGTAACCCTCCTCGGGTGCGGGCGCGGGCGGCAACGGGGGTAGGGGAACGGCGGACATGGTGCCCTCCTCGACTGGCGGGCGGAAGCTCCGGCAGGGGATGTGCGGTCGTGGGCGGCGGTACCCGAACCCGGCCGCGACGAAACCGTCCGGCGATTCGCCGAGCTGGATGCCCCGCCGTGTCTCGTCGGTGCGCCGGCCCGCCGGTGCCGCCGGGCTGGTATGAAGGGGCGATGACGAGCGACCCCGCCTCCGCCCGACCGGACCCCACCGCGGAGGTCGTGGACCTCTGCCGCGACCTGCTGCGCATCGACACCACCAACACCGGCGACAACGACACCAGCGTGGGCGAACGCCGCGCGGCCGAGTACGTGGCGGAGAAGCTCGCCGAGGTCGGCGTCGAGTCGGTGCTGCACGAGTCCGCGCCCGGGCGGGCGAACGTGGTGGCCCGCATCCCCGGCGCCGACCCGAGCCGGGAGGCCCTGCTGGTGCACGGCCACCTCGACGTGGTGCCCGCCGACGCCGACGAGTGGTCGGTGCACCCGTTCTCCGGCGAGCAGCGCGACGGCTACCTGTGGGGTCGCGGTGCCATCGACATGAAGGACTTCGACGCGATGGTGCTCGCCGTGGTACGGCACTGGCAGCGCACCGGCGTCCGGCCCCCACGGGACATCGTGTTGGCGTACACCGCCGACGAGGAGGCGGGCAGCGACCACGGCGCGCGCTTCCTGGTCGAGAACCACCGCGACCTCTTCGACGGCTGCACCGAGGCGATCGGCGAGGTCGGCGGGTTCTCCTACTCGGTCAACGACAGCCAGCGCCTCTACCTCATCGAGACCGCCGAGAAGGGCATCGACTGGCTGCGGCTGCACGCCAAGGGGCGCCCCGGGCACGGGTCGATGGTGCACGACGACAACGCGGTCACCGCCCTCGCCGAGGCCGTGGCGCGCATCGGCCGGCACCGCTTCCCGGTGGTGGTCACCGACACCGTACGGGCGTTCCTGACCGAGGTCTCCGACCTGCTCGGCATCGAGCTGGACCCGGACGACCCGGAGACCGCCATCGCCAAGCTCGGCCCGATCGCCAACATCATCGGGGCGACCATCCGCAACACGGCCAACCCGACCCGCCTCGCCGCCGGCTACAAGGACAACGTCATCCCGGGCCGCGCCACCGCCACCATCGACTGCCGCAGCCTCCCCGGCCAGTCCGAGCTGCTGGAGCAGCAGCTGCGCGAGCTGGTCGGTCCGGACATCGCCATCGAGTACGTCCAGCGGCAGCCCGCGCTGGAGACCACCTTCGACGGCGACCTCGTCGCGGCCATGTCGGCGGCGCTGCGCGCCGAGGACCCGGGCGCCCGGCCGGTGCCCTACATGCTCTCCGGCGGCACCGACGCGAAGGCGTTCTCGACGCTCGGCATCCGCTGCTTCGGCTTCGCGCCGCTGCGGCTGCCCGCCGACCTGAACTTCTCCGCGTTGTTCCATGGCATCGACGAGCGCGTTCCGGTCGACGGACTACAGTTCGGCGTGCGGGTTCTCGACCGGTTCCTCCGCACCTGCTAGCAGTGTCCGCGTTACCTCCCCATCGTGAAGGGACTGCCCCACATGACCGACCAGCACGGTGAGCTGGACGCCGCACTCGAGCGGGTGATCGAAGCGGCCCGCCACCACCTGGCCGCCGTACGCGCCGCGCAGGGCCGCGTCGACGACGACGATGTCTGGCAGGCGTACGTGGCGTTGAACAACGCCTCCTTCGCCTACGACGAGCAGCTCCTCGACGCCTTCGGTGAGGTCACGCCGTGGGACGTCGACTCGATCGACCCGGACGAGGCCGACGAGCGCTTCGGCGCGGAGAGTGTCGAGGCCAGCGACCCGCACCCGCGCGTGATCTCGGTGCGCCAGCGCCGCGACTACCGGGTGCCGAGCATCTCCGCGCTGCTGCGGGCGGCCGAGGCGGCCCGCCGCGAGGGGACCCCGGAGGACGACGAGCCGGCCCCGGTGGAGGGCGTCGGCGAGGCGGTGCTGGAGCTGCTGCAGAGCGGCGACGGTTCGCTCGGCGCGCTGGACGTCCCGGAGCTGGAACCGCTCGACGGGGTGGTGATGGTCAGCGAGGTGGGCACCCCGGTCGACCTGGAGTCCTTCGACGACGACGACGCGGTCGGCCCGTTCCAGCCGGCCGGTGACGACCGGCTCGTCGGCCGGCTCGACGAGCACCCGTTCCTGGAGCTCGACGACGACCACGACCACGACCACGCCGGGCACCAGCACTAGTTCGCCCCCGGGCCGCACGACGCCCGGGGCCCGACCGAGCGCGGTTCGGGCCCCGGGCGTTTCGTCGCGGTGTCCCGGCGGGGTGCCGGTCAGTACGACAGGCCCGGCTGCGGCTGGTTGACCCGACGACGGCGCAGCATGACCTGCCGCGTGCCGTCGCGGAACAGCCGTACCCGGGCCAACTCCCATCCGGAGAACTCCGCCTGGATCGCCAACTGCGCCGCGGCGGTCAACCGGTCGACGTTCGGCGGCAGCCGCAGCGGCGCGTACTCGTAGTCCATGACGTCCATGCTGCCCAGCCCGGCGGTCGTCCGCCACCCCCTGGCGGGTGACCAACGCCGCTGCCGCGCGTGGTTCGTGCCGCCCTGACCGACCTCGCGGCCGGAACCTGCTCCGGTCACCCGTCGCGTTCGGGGTAGCCGACCGGCACCGACGAGACGTCCTCCAGCGCGGTGGTGATCTCCTCGGGCAGCGTGATCCGTTCCACCTGCAACGCGCCGAGCAGTTGGCCGACGGTCCGGGCGCCCAGGATCGGGGCGGTCACCCCGGGCCGGTCCCGGATCCAGGCCAGCGCTACCTCCAGCGGCGACACGCCCAGGCCGCCGGCCGCGGTCGCCACCGCCTCGACGATGCTGGAGCAGCGCGGCTCCAGGTAGGTGGAGACGAACCGCTCGAAGTGCGGGGAGGCGGCCCGGGAGTCCGCCGGCCGCCCGTGCCGGTACTTGCCGGTGAGCACCCCCCGACCCAGCGGCGACCAGGGCAGCACGCCGAGGCCCAGCGCGTCGGCGGCCGGCAGCACCTCGCGCTCCACGCCCCGCTCCAGCAGCGAGTACTCCACCTGGGCGGCGACCACCGGCGCCCGGCCCGGCCAGGCGGTCTGCCAGGCGGCGGCCCGCGCGGTCTGCCAGCCGGAGAAGTTCGACACCCCCACGTAGCGGACCTTCCCGCTGGCCACCGCGTGGTCCAGCGCCGCGAGGGTCTCCTCCAGGGGGGTGTCCGGGTCGTACCCGTGCACCTGGAACAGGTCGACGTGGTCGGTGCCGAGCCGCCGCAGCGACGCCTCCAGGGTGCGCAGCAGGTGACCCCGCGAGCCGTCGCGCCGCCGGGCGCTGCCCGGACGCAGGCCCGCCTTCGTGGCGATCAGCAGCTCGTCACGCGGGACGAGCGTGCCCAGCAGCGACCCGATCACCGACTCGGCGTCGCCGTCGCCGTACACGTCGGCGGTGTCGATCAGGTTGCCGCCGGCGTCCAGGAAACTCTTCAGCTGGGCGGCCGCATCGTCGGCGTCGGTGTCCCGGCCCCAGGTCATGGTGCCGAGCGCGAGCCGCGAAACCGCCAGCCCGCTTCGGCCGAGCGGTCGCTGTTGCATGGGTGAACCTTATTTCGAACCCGCCGCCACGGATATCCTCGCTCCCGTCATCTCTGCCGGTTCTGCCGGTTCCGCCGCCGCGAGACACCGCGACGGAGGGGGGATCATTGGCGGTGAGCCGGTGATCGGGTCCGTTTTCGGCATTGCGTAACCTGGTGCGACCTGTGCCACGGATGGGGGAGGACCAGTGCGACTCGGGCTCAGCCTCGGATACCAGACAGCGTGGAGTACGCCCGCCGACCACCTGGCGCTGGCCCAGGAGGCGGACCGCCTCGGCTACTCGGTGGTGTGGGCGGCGGAGGCGTACGGCTCCGACTCGCCCAGCATGCTCGCCTGGATGGCCGGTCAGACGCAACGGATCGACGTGGGCGCGGCGGTGATGCAGATCCCCGCCCGTACGCCGGCGGCCACCGCGATGACGGCCGCCACCATCGACGCCCTCTCCGGCGGCCGGTTCCGGCTCGGCCTCGGCGTCTCCGGCCCGCAGGTCTCCGAGGGCTGGCACGGTGTGCGGTTCGCCAAGCCGCTCGGCCGCACCCGCGAGTTCGTCGACATCGTCAAGCTGGCCATCGCCCGCAAGGAGGTGGCGTACGACGGTGAGCACTACACGCTGCCGTTGCCCGACGGCCCCGGCAAGGCGCTGCGGCTGAGCTTCCACCCGCCCCGCGAGCACATCCCGATTTACCTGGCCGCCGTCGGCCCGAAGAACCTGGAGCTGGCCGGCGAGATCGCCGACGGCTGGCTCGCGGTGTTCTACGCCCCGGAGTTCGCCGACGAGCACCTCGCCGCCGTCTCCGCCGGTCGGGCCAAGGCCGGCAAGGAACTGGCCGGCTTCGACGTGGTGCCGTCCGTGCCGGTCGTCATCGGCGACGACGTCGCCTCCTGCGCCGAGCTGGTCCGCTGGTACGCCGCGCTCTACGTCGGCGGGATGGGCAGCCGGCAGCAGAACTTCTACAACCAGCTCGCCACCCGGATGGGCTACGGCGACGCCGCCCGCGAGGTTCAGGACCTCTACCTGGCCAAGCGCCAGCGCGACGCCGCGGCCGCCGTACCGATGGAGTTCATCGACCGTACGTCGCTGCTCGGCCCGAAGGAGCGCATCGCGGAGCGAATGCGCGAGTACGCCGCCTCCGGCGTCACCACCCTGTCGGTGAGCCTGTTCGTGGCCGACCGGGACAGCGGCGTGCAGACCCTGCGGACCGTCGCCGAGGCTCTCGAACTCTCGGGAGTCGGCGAGTGACCTGGGTTGAGGCCATCGTCCTGGGCATCGTCCAGGGGCTGACCGAGTTCCTGCCGGTCAGCTCGTCGGGGCATCTACGGATCACCTCGGCGATCTTCTTCGACCGCGACGCGGGCGCGTCGTTCACCGCGGTCACCCAGCTCGGCACCGAGGCGGCCGTGCTGATCTACTTCGCGAAGGACATCTGGCGGATCACCCGTACCTGGCTGGTCGGGCTCAAGGACAAGTCCGTGCGCTCCAGCCTCGACTACCGGATGGGCTGGTACGTGATCGTCGGCTCGATCCCCATCGGGCTGTTCGGGTTCCTCTTCAAGGACCAGATCAAGACGGCCGGGCGCAACCTGTGGGTGGTGTCCACCACGCTGATCGTGTTCGCGTTTGTGCTGGCCTTCGCCGAGTACTGGGGTCGGCAGACCCGCACGCTGGAGAACTTCCGGATAAAGGACGGCATCGTGATGGGCTTCGCCCAGGCGATGGCGTTGGTCCCCGGCGTGTCCCGCTCCGGGGGGACGCTCACCGCCGGCCTGCTGCTCAACCTCACCCGGGAGGCGGCGGCGCGGTACTCGTTCCTGCTGGCCATCCCGGCGGTGGTGATGTCGGGCGTGTTCAGCCTCGGGGACGTCTTCGAACCGTCCGCACCGGGCACGTCCGCGCCCTCGGTCGCCCAGATGATCGTGGCCACGGCCATCGCGTTCGGCATCGGGTACGCGGCCATCGCCTGGCTGCTGCGCTACGTCGCGCACCACACCCTGTACGTCTTCGTGCTGTACCGGGTCGCG
Organism: Micromonospora sp. WMMD729; assembly: GCF_049315225.1. Classification (NCBI taxonomy): domain Bacteria; kingdom Bacillati; phylum Actinomycetota; class Actinomycetes; order Micromonosporales; family Micromonosporaceae; genus Micromonospora; species Micromonospora sp. WMMD729. Next base: position 2,838,923 of record NZ_CP186059.1, read on the forward strand.
CTGGGCACCCTGGTCCTGGCCCTGCTGCTGACCGGCACGATCAGCGCCACCTGATCCGGAGATACGCCGATGGCCGGCACCCGTGGTGGGGTGCCGGCCATCGGTGTTGGTGTCAGCTGTTCCAGTGCTGGCCGACCAGGTCGGTGGCCTGCTGTTCCCACTGGGCGTACGCGTCGGGGTAGGCGGAGACCTGGACGGTCTGGGCGGCGTCGGTCAGGGGCATGTCCTGCCAGCCGTCGACCTGCTTGAGGCCCTTGAGGAATGCGGTGGTGGAGTATTCGGGGTTGGTGATCTGCTCCGGCGTGCCCCAACCGCTGGACGGGCGCTGCTGGAACAGGCCCAGCGAGTCGTGGTCGTTCATATCGCCGAGGTGGCCCAGGTTCTCCAGCTTCGACTCCTGCAGGCTCGTCGCGATCGAGATGACCGCCGCCCGCTCGGGCAGACCCGCCTTCTTCGTGGCCGCGATGATGGCCTTGACGTTGGCGGTCTGCTCGTCGTTGAGGGTGATGTGCGACTGGTCGCCCTGCGGCTTCGCAGCGGTGCTCTGCACGGCAACAGCGGTGGGCTTGGCGTCGACGGCCGGGGTGGCGTGGGCGGCGATGGGGCCGGCGAAGACGCCACCGGCGAACGCGAGACCAGCAACAGACAGCATGCTCTTACGGAAGATCGTGTTCATGAGGGGGTTGCTCCTTCGGGGGTAGGAAACACCCACGTCACCCGTTCGGGGGGATCGGTGACTTGGGTGTCAGCACCTCGTCCGGGCGCTTGCACAAAGTCTTTGAGGGGGGCGGCGGCCGGCGAGCCGGAGGGCTCGGGCGCCGCGGACCGGGTTCAACGACCCGACGGCCGGGGTCATTCCCGGGGGGCCGGGCGGCCTGCGGCCGGGGTTGCTCGCGGCGGCCGGTCCCTGTGTAACGACCCGACGGCCGGGACCATTCCCGCAGGCAGGCGGCCCGCTGGGGCTCGTCGCGCCGGGACCGGGTGCAACGACCGGCGGCCCGGGGTCATTCCCCGGGGTCCTTTGCTCTGCTTCAACCCGCGCAACACCCAGTGTCCGGATATCGGACGCTAGCTGGTGCGTCCGTTGAAGCAGAGCAAAGGGACACGACGCCAACAGCCACGCCCCCGCGGGTGGGCATCGACCCCCGACCCGCGATGATCACGCGCCCACCCGCTCACCCCACACGGCCCATCACCGGACACAGCGCCCAACCGGCACCGTCGGCGGCGGTCTGCGGCGTGCGTCCGGACGGTGATCCACACGACTTCGCCGAAGTCGGGGCATCCAGGACCGGTCAATGCCCCCAGATCGGCGAACTCGTGTCGATCATGCCCATTCCCGGCCGAGTGGCGTGGCCTCCGAGCCCGTGGCGATCGTGAGCGCGGGGGAAGCCCTAGGGTGATCGTGTGGCGACCCTCCTGCTTCTGCGACACGGCCGTACCACCGCGAACGCCGACGGCGGTCTGGCCGGTCGGCAGCCGGTCGAGTTGGACGACACCGGGCGCGCCCAGGCCATCGCGGTCGGCGAACGATTGCGCGCGGTGCCGCTCGCGACGGTCGTCACCAGTCCGCTGATCCGCTGCCGGCAGACCCTGGAACTGGCGTTGCCGCAGGCCACGCCGGTGGTCGAGGAAGGGCTGATCGAGTGCGACTACGGCAGCTGGGAGGGTCAGCCGCTGAAGAAGCTCGCCAAGGAGCCGCTCTGGCCGGTGGTTCAGCAGCACCCCAGCGCGGCGGTCTTTCCGCAGGGCGAGGCGATGGCGGCGATGGCGGCCCGCGCGGTGGCCGCCGTACGCGACTGGGATGCCCGGGTGAACGCCGACCACGGGCCCGAGGCGGTCTGGCTGGCGTGCAGCCACGGCGATGTGATCAAGGCCATCGTGGCGGACGCTCTCGGCGTACACCTGGATGCCTTTCAGCGGATCGTCGCCGACCCGGCGTCGGTGACCGCGATCCGCTTCACGCCGCTGCGACCCTTCCTGGTGCGGCTCAACGACACCGGCGGTGACCTCGCCGCGCTGGTCCCGCCGCCGCGCAAGCGGCGTCGGCGGACCGCGCGGGCGGCCGACTCGGACGCCGCCGTGGGCGGCGGGGCGGGCGCGGCCGGGTGAGGCGCGCCGTGAGTGCCGCCCGGCCCACCGCCGCCACGCCCGGGTGTGGCCGCCGTTACCCCGGGCGCGTTGCCCCTGCGGCGATTCGGGTCGGTGGGGTGCGCGATGCCATGGTGGGCCGGATAGGGTCGTGGGTATGACCCACCAGGTGCACGCCTTCGAACCGCCGGAGCGGTTCGTCGCCGGGACCGTCGGGCCGCCGGGGGAGCGCACGTTCTTCCTGCAGGCCCGCGGCGGCGGCAGGCTGGTCAGCGTCGCGCTGGAGAAGGTCCAGGTGTCCCTGCTCGCCGAGAAGCTGGAGGAGCTGCTCACCGAGGCGCAGCGCCGCTTCGGGGTGGAGCTGCCCGAGCTGGCGCCGGTGATCGGCGACAACGAGCCGCTGGACACTCCGGTCGATGAGGAGTTCCGGGTCGGGACGCTGGGGCTGGCCTTCGACGTCGACACCGCGACCGTGGTGATCGAGGCGATCGCCGCCGGCGAGGCGGAGCCCGAGGTCGAGCTGGGCGACGAGGACGACGAGGACGACGACGAGGACGAGGAGCCCGACGAGGATCTGGACCGGCTGCGCGTCCGGCTCACCCCGCAGGCCACCCGCCAGTTCATCGAGCGCGCCCGGCGCGTGGTCAACGCGGGCCGGCCGCCGTGCCCGCTGTGCGGCCAGCCGTTGGACCCCGCCGGGCACCTGTGCCCGCGGCACAACGGTTACCACCGGTGACCTTGTCCGGCCTCCAGCCCCTGCGTGACGGCGACGCCGCGCTGCGGCTGCTGCGCGACGGCACGCTCGACCTGGAGGGTCGGCTGGTCGACGCCTCGAACACCACGTTGCGGGGCATCCTGACCCTCGACGGCGTCACCGCCCGCTGTGTCTACAAGCCGGTGCGCGGCGAGCGTCCGCTGTGGGACTTCCCGGACGGCACCCTCGCCGGCCGGGAGGTGTCGGCGTACCTGGTGTCCGCTGCCACCGGATGGGACCTGGTGCCGCCCACCGTGCTGCGCGACGGCCCGTTCGGCCCCGGTTCCTGCCAACTCTGGATCGACGAGCCGGAGGACGCGGAGCCGCTGGTCGGGTTCGTGCCGGCCGAGGAGGTGCCGCCGCGCTGGTTCCCGATCGCGGCGGCCCGGGACGACGACGGCGCCGCGTACGCCCTCGCGCACGCCGACGATCCCCGCCTGGCCCGCCTCGCCGTCCTCGACGCGGTGATCAACAATGCGGACCGCAAGGGCGGGCACGTGCTCGTCGGCGCGGACGACCGGATCTACGGCGTGGACCACGGGGTGAGTTTCCACGTCGAGGACAAGCTCCGTACGGTGCTCTGGGGTTGGGCCGGCAAGCAGGTGCCGCCGGACGCCATGGAGATGCTCACCGGTCTCGCCGGGCAGCTCGCCGGGGCGCTCGGCGAGGAGTTGGCCGACCACCTGACGATCCGTGAGATCGCCGAAGTGGCCGCCCGCGTCGAGAGGTTGCGCGAGACCGGCCGCTTCCCGCAGCCGCCGGAGGACTGGCCGGCGATTCCCTGGCCGCCCATCTGACCCCGCTGTCATCTTGATCACCCGTGGGGCGTCCCGGTGTCCCCTGAGGGCTGGTTAGGCTGAGGTCATGGAGTCTTGGGCGGGACACGAGGTGCCACGGCTGCCGGGTCGAGGCGAGCCGTTGGCGTTGTACGACTCGGCGCGGCAGGGTGTCCACCCGAGCGACCCGGCCGACGCGGCGAGCATGTACGTCTGCGGCATCACGCCCTACGACGCCACCCACCTCGGTCACGCCGCCACCATGATCACGTTCGACCTCGTGCAGCGGATGTGGCGCGACGCCGGCCGTCCGGTGCGCTACGTGCAGAACGTCACCGACATCGACGACCCCCTGCTGGAGCGGGCCGCCCGCGACGGTGAGGACTGGGTGGTCCTCGCGATGCGGGAGACGGCCCTGTTCCGCGAGGACATGGAGGCGCTGCGGATCATCCCGCCGGAGCGGTACGTGGGCGCGGTCGAGTCGATCCCGGACATCGCCGACAAGGTCGAGGTGCTGCTCAAGGACGGTGCCGCCTACCGGCTCGACGACGGCACCGGCGATGTCTACTTCGACATCTCCGCGACCGGTCGGTTCGGTTACGAGTCGAACCTGACCCGTGAGCAGATGCTGGAGATCTTTCCCGAGCGCGGCGGTGACCCCGACCGGGCCGGCAAGCGGGACCCCCTCGACCCGCTGCTGTGGCGCGGGGCGCGCGAGGGCGAGCCGTCCTGGCCGGGCGGGGAGCTGGGCACGGGTCGTCCCGGCTGGCACATCGAGTGCGCGGTCATCGCCCTGAACCTGCTCGGCGACCGTATCGACGTGCAGGGCGGTGGCAACGACCTGCTGTTCCCGCACCACGAGGCGTCCGCCGCGCACGCCGAGCGACTCACCGGGCAGGCGCCGTTCGCCGGGCACTACGTCCACGCCGGGATGATCGGCCTGGACGGCGAGAAGATGTCCAAGTCCCGCGGCAACCTGGTCTTCGTCTCCCGGCTGCGCGCCGACAAGGTCGACCCGATGGCGATCCGGCTCGCGTTGATCTCCGGCCACTACCGCAGCGACCGCACCTGGACCGACGACCTGCTCACCGCCGCGCAGGAGCGGCTGGACCGCTGGCGGCGGGCCGCCGCCGCGCCCGCCGGGCCGTCCGGGGCAGAGCTGCTGGCCGGAGTACGCGCCAGACTGGCCGACGACCTCGACACCCCGGGCGCCCTGGCGGTGGCCGACCGCTGGGCCGACTCGGCACTCTCCGGCACCACCGACGACCCCGAGGCCCCGCCCCTCTTCGCAAAAACCGTAGACGCCCTCCTAGGCATCCACCTCTAACACCCCTCCCTCGCCGGCCAGCCCTCTCGCGCCCGCCGTCCCGGCCCACCCCCACCCGCCCGCCCCGCACCCGCCCCGCCCCGCACCCGCCCCGCCCCGCCCGCCGATCTTGCACTTTGTGTTGCCCTTTTGCCCCGGTTGGCACCTTTCGCCACGACAGAAAGTGCAAGATCGACGCGCCCGGGGGGTCGACGCTCGCGTCGATCATGGAGTTGTGGTGCCTCGCAGAAGGGGCGTAACGGCTGAAATTGGCCACCACGGCTTCATGATCGACGTGAGCGGGGGCGCCGTGAGTGGGGGGGTTAGCCGAGGACTAGGCCGGGGTCCGGGTTGGGCTCTGGGGTGGGGCCGGGGATCTTGTACTCCTCGGTCAGAGTGGTCATCGGGCCGGGCCAGGTGGCCTGGGCGACCTCGATCGGCTTGCGGCTCGCGTCGTACGCGATGTGCAGCAGGTGCAGCACCGGTGTGTCGGGCCGGATCTGGAGGGTCTCGGCCTCCTCCCGGCTGGGCTGGCGGGCGCTGATCGTGTCGGTGGCCGACACGTACCGCCGGCCGGTGGCCTCCTCGGCCTCCTGGTAGAGCGGCCGGCCGAACGCCTCGGCGCGCTCCAGCGAGGTGCCGTCCGTGTCCCGGGGCAGGAACCAGGAGGCGCCCACCTCGACGGGGGAGTCGTCGGTACGGACGAGGTGGCGACGGCAGAGCAGGTTGGTGCCGTCGGAGACGCCGAACGCGTCGGCGACCTCGGCGGGCGCGGGGGAGAGGCCGACCGAGACGAGTTGTTGGCGGTACCGGGCGGCGAGGTCGGTGTGGTAGCCGCGGAAGCCGCCGTACCGGCCCCGGGAGAGGCGGTTGAGTCGACGCCGCGTGCCCCGGACGTACGTACCGGAGCCGGGTTTGGTGATCAGGACGCCCTCGACCCGTAGCTGGTCGACGGCGCGCTGCACGGTCTGCTTCGCGACGCCGAACATCTCGGCGATGGCCGGGATGGACGGCAGCCGTTCGCCGGGTCCCCAGTCGCCGCGGCGGACCTGGGCCTTGAGCTGCGCGGCGATCTGCCGGTGGGGGAACTCGGCGGCGCCGGGATTGATCTGCACACCCGCCTCCTTGATCACATCTAGGTTCCTAGGATGCCCTAGCGGGTGTGACGGCGCCACCCCGGACACGCGAAAGCGGGGCCTCGACCGCGAAGACGACCCTGAACGCGAAGACGGGCCCCCGAACCAGCGAAGGTTCGAGGGCCCGTGCGACAGCGCAGCTACCAGGAGCCGGCGGTGGGGCCGGCCGAACCGCCCCGCCGGCGCAGGTACTTCTCGAACTCCTGGGCGATCTCGTCACCGGTCAACGGGGTGATGCCCTCGTCGCCGACACGCTCCTCCAGCTCACGGACGTACTCGCCCAGCTCGGCGTCCTGCTCGGCGGCACTGCGGACCCGCTGCTCCCACTCGGCGGACTCCTCGGCCAGGTCGGCCATCGGAACCGGCAGGTCGACGACCTCCTCGACCCGGTGCAGCAGGGCGAGGGTGGCCTTGGGGCAGGGCGGGTTGTTGGCGTAGTGCGGTACGTGCACCCAGAACGAGACGGCGTCGACCTCGGCGCGGGCGCACGCGTCGTGCAGCACGCCGACGATGCCGGTCGGCCCGTCGTAACGGGTGGGGGTGAGCTGGTAGCGCTCCGCGGCCTGCGCGTCGGAGGCGCTGCCGCTGATCGGCAACGGCCGGGTGTACGGCACGTCGGCCAGCAACGCGCCGAGCAGCACGACCCGCTCCACCTCCAGGCTGTGGCAGATCTCCAGCACCTGCTCGCAGAACGTCCGCCAGCGCATGCTCGGCTCGATGCCCCGGATCAGCACGACGTCCCGGTCGGTGCCCTCGGGGCTGGCCACCATGAACCGGGTCGTCGGCCACTCCACCCGCCGGGTCTCCCCGTCGGCCATGGTGATGGTGGGCCGGCTGACCTGGAAGTCGTAGAAGTCCTCCGGGTCCAGCTCGGTGATCTGTCGGGCGTTCCAGACCTGTTCCAGGTGCTCGACGGCGGCGGTGGACGCGTCCGCGGCGTCGTTCCAGCCCTCGAACGCGGCGATGGCCACGGGGGACCGCAGGACCGGCAGTCCGTCGAACTCGGTCACGCCGTCACCTCACCCTGCTCGTCGCGGCCGAGTCCGGGACCGCGCCCGGTTGTCGGACCGTGGTGCACGATGGCGTCCCTGTTCTCCTTCACGTCCGTCAGCCTACGTGTCGGGCAGGGATGCGGCCCGTCGGCCGCGCCGGTCCGCCCGCTGTCCGACCGGGCATACGGCGGCGAACCGGACAGCGTGATCCGGCTGACACAATATGGGATCGGGCGCGGAGGGCGCTCGGGTTCGCCGAGGGTCGCACTAACCTGAACGGGTGCGGACTTCGTTGCTGGATGTGCTGGCCGACCGGATCCTCATCGCCGACGGGGCGATGGGCACCATGTTGCAGGCCGCCGACCTCACGCTCGACGACTTCGACGGTCTCGAAGGGTGCAACGAGATCCTCAACGTCACCCGCCCCGACGTGGTGCGCGGCGTGCACGACGCGTACCTGGCCGCCGGCGCGGACTGCGTGGAGACCAACACGTTCGGGGCCAACCTGGCGAACCTCGGCGAGTACGACATCCCGCACCGGATCCGCGAGTTGGCCGAGGCGGGCGCGCGGATCGCGCGGGAGGCCGCCGACGCGGCGAGCACCCCGCAGCGGCCCCGGTTCGTGCTCGGCTCGATGGGGCCGGGCACCAAGCTGCCCACCCTCGGGCACGCCGACTACGCGACCCTGCGCGACGCGTACCAGGAGAACGCCGCCGGCCTGATCGCCGGTGGCGCGGACGCGCTGATCATCGAGACCTGCCAGGACCTGTTGCAGGTCAAGGCGGCCGTCATCGGGTCGAAGCGGGCGATGGTCGAGCTGGGCCAGCAGGTGCCGATCATCTGCCAGGTGTCCGTCGAGACCACCGGCACGATGCTGGTGGGCAGCGAGATCGGCGCGGCCCTGGCGGCCATCGAGCCACTCGGGGTGGACCTGATCGGGCTGAACTGCTCGACGGGCCCGGCCGAGATGAGCGAGCACCTGCGCTACCTGTCGCAGCACTCCCGCATCCCGGTGTCGGTGATGCCGAACGCCGGCCTGCCGGTGCTGACCGCCGACGGGGCGTACTTCCCGCTGACTCCCGTGGAGCTGGCCGAGGCCCTGGAACGGTTCGTCACCGAGTACGGCGTGGGGCTCGTCGGCGGCTGCTGCGGCACCACCCCGGAGCACATCCGGGTGCTGTCCGAGCGGTTGCACGGGGTCACCGCGCCGGCCCGCGAGCCCCGGCACGAGGCGGGCGTGTCATCGGTCTACCACCCGGTGCCGTTCGCGCAGGACGCGTCGGTGCTGATGGTGGGGGAGCGGACCAACGCCAACGGCTCCAAGGCGTTCCGGGAGGCCATGCTCGCCGCCGACTGGCGGGCCTGCGTCGAGATCGCCCGCAGCCAGGCCCGCGACGGGTCGCACCTGCTCGACCTGTGCGTCGACTACGTCGGGCGGGACGGCACGCAGGACATGCGGGAGCTGGCCGGCCGGTTCGCCACCGCCTCGACACTGCCGATCATGCTGGACTCCACCGAGCCGGCGGTCGTCGAGGCCGGCCTGGAGATGCTCGGCGGCCGGTGCGTGGTCAACTCGGTCAACTTCGAGGACGGCGACGGCCCCGACTCCCGGTACGCGCGGGTGATGCCCGTCGTGCGTGAGCACGGCGCGGCGGTGGTGGCGCTGCTCATCGACGAGGAGGGGCAGGCCCGGACGAAGGAGTGGAAGGTCCGGGTCGCGGCCCGACTGATCGACGACCTGACCGGCCGATGGGGGATGGACCGGGCCGACATCCTGATCGACGCGCTGACCTTCCCGATCGCCACCGGGCAGGAGGAGACCCGCCGCGACGGCCTCGAGACGATCGAGGCGATCCGGGAGATCGCCGCACGCTACCCGGGGGTCAACTTCACCCTGGGCATCTCGAACATCTCCTTCGGCCTCAACCCGGCGGCCCGGCAGGTGCTCAACTCGGTGTTCCTGCACGAGTGCGTGCAGGCCGGTCTCACCTCGGCCATCGTGCACGCCAGCAAGATCCTGCCGATGTCGAAGATTCCCGAGGAGCAGCGCGAGGTCGCGCTCGACCTGGTCTACGACCGGCGGCGCGACGGGTACGACCCGGTGCAGCGGTTCCTGGAGCTGTTCGAGGGCGTCGACGTGACCAGCGCCCGGGCCACCCGCGCCCAGGAGTTGGCCGCGCTGCCGCTGGACGAGCGGCTCAAGCGGCGGATCATCGACGGCGAGCGCAACGGCCTGGAAGCCGACCTGGACGACGCGATGGCCGGCGGCCGGTCCCCGCTGTCGATCATCAACGACATCCTGCTGGACGGCATGAAGGTCGTCGGCGAACTGTTCGGCTCCGGGCAGATGCAACTGCCGTTCGTGCTCCAGTCCGCCGAGGTGATGAAGACCGCCGTGGCGTACCTCGAACCGCACATGGAGACCAGCGAGGACGGCGGCAAGGGCCGCATCGTCCTCGCGACCGTGCGCGGCGACGTGCACGACATCGGCAAGAACCTGGTCGACATCATCCTGTCCAACAACGGCTACGAGGTCGTCAACATCGGCATCAAGCAGCCGATCAGCGCCATCCTCGACGCCGCCGAGCAGCACCGCGCCGATGCCATCGGCATGTCCGGGCTGCTGGTCAAGAGCACCGTCATCATGAAGGAGAACCTGGCCGAGATGGCCACCCGCGGGGTCGCCGAGCGCTGGCCGGTCCTGCTCGGTGGGGCGGCGCTGACCCGCGCGTACGTCGAGGACGACCTGCGGTCGATGTTCCCGGGCCAGGTGCACTACGCGCGGGACGCGTTCGAGGGTCTGTCCCTGATGGACAGGGTGATGACCGCCAAGCGTGGCGGCGCGCCGGTGATCGATCCGGAGCGGGAAGCGGCACTCGCGGCCCGTCGGGCCCGCCGGGAGCGGCAGCGGACGATGGTCACCGAGTCGCTGCCGGAGCTGTACGACTCCTCGACCCGCTCCGACGTGGCCGTCGACGTGGAGGTGCCCACCCCGCCGTTCTTCGGCACCCGGGTGGTCAAGGGCGTGCCGATGGCCGACTACGCGGCGCTGCTCGACGAGCGGGCGACGTTCCGTGGACAGTGGGGCCTCAACGGTGCCCGCGGCGGCAACGGACCCTCCTACGACGAGCTGGTGGAGACCGAAGGTCGGCCGCGTCTGCGGTACTGGCTGGACCGGCTGACCGCCGACCAGGTCCTGGAGGCAGCCGTGGTGTACGGCTACTTCCCGGCGTACTCCGAAGGTAATGACCTGGTGGTGCTCGACGAGAACGGGCACGCGGAGCGCGCCCGGTTCTCCTTCCCCCGCCAGCGGCAGGAGCGACGGCTCTGCCTCGCGGACTTCTTCCGGCCCAAGGGCGACCAGCTCGATGTGGTCGCGCTGCAACTGGTCACCGTCGGGCAACCCGTCAGCGAGTACGCGGCGAAGCTGTTCGCCCGCAACGAGTACCGCGACTACCTGGAGGTGCACGGGCTGTCGGTGCAGCTCACCGAGGCCCTCGCCGAGTACTGGCACCGGCGCGTGCGCGCCGAGCTGACCCTGCCCGACGGGCGCCCGCTCGGCCACGACGACCCGAGCGACCTGGCCGGCATCCTGCGCAACGACTACCGGGGCTGCCGGTACGCGTTCGGCTACCCGGCCTGCCCCGACCTGGAGGACCGGGCGAAGATCGTGGACCTGCTGGGCGCGGACCGGATCGGCGTGGAGCTGTCGGAGGAGTTCCAGCTCATGCCGGAGCAGGCCACCGACGCCATCGTGGTCCACCACCCGGAAGCGAGCTACTTCAACGCCAAGTAGCGGGCGCGGCGTCGGCGGCATCGACGGTCGTATCCGCCCGACGGTCGTAGGAGGATGGGGGCATGCCTGAAGCCTTCGTCGCCGAGCCGCCGTGCGCAGTGTGTGGGCGACCGGCGACCCACCTGGAACTCGTCGCGCCGGATGGCCGGCCGATCGAATGGCAGCGCTGGTCGCCGGCGCAGCGCGACGCCTACACCGCCGCGCGAGAGCGCCACACCGGCCAGGGGTGGTGGCTGCTGTATTCCGGGGTCGCGGCGGGTAACGGGCTCGGACGACCGGCGGACCCGGCAGAGGCGCAGCGCATCGTCGACGCCTTCACCCCGCCGTACCGGTACGCCGCCGTCACGACGGCCGGCTTCTACGACGACGCCGGATTCTGTGCGCGGTGCGACTCCCCGTACTGCTCCCACCACTGGAACGTGTCGGGCGCCGGCTACGGCCGCTGTCCCCGCGGGCACGGCAAGAGCCTCGACCCGCACTGGTCGCCCTAGTAAGCCCTGAGGCTGCGCCCTGACGGTGTGTGCATGGGTGTGGTACTGATCGAGGTCGCTGGTTGCTGGCTCGGAGGGTGAGGGCTATGGATCCGGATGTGACTTCGCTGGCTGGTGCGGTGGTGCCGTACGTGGCGGCGGCGGCCGGGGCGTACGGGGCGGGCGTCGTGGCGCGGGTGCAGGAGGTGGCCGCGGACGCGACGGTCGGCCTGGGCGGGCGGTTGTTGCGTCGGTTGCTCAGGCGGCCGGAGTCGGCGCCGTTGGTGGAGGCGGCGGTGCTCGACGTGGCCGAGGACCCGGATGACGAGGATCGGTTGGCGGCGTTGCGGTGGCAGATCCGCAAGGCGGTCGCCGCCGACGCGCGGCTGGCTACCGAGTTGTCGCAGCTGTTGACGTCGGCGGGGGTGACGATCACCGCGTCGGGTGAGCGGTCCGTCGCCAGCCAGACGATCAGCGGGGTGGTGATCACCGGAGATGACGGCCAGGTGACCCGATGAGCGACCGGGATGCGGCCGGCCCCGACGACGTCAGCGCGGCGGGCGGCCGGTCGATCGCGGCGGATGAGATCAGCGGCTTCGCCATCACCGGCGACGGCGCGAAGGTCGATGCCCGGCGGATCGAACTGCATCGGGAGTCGACGCCCGCCGAGCCGGGGAAGCGGTTGCACAACCTGCCCAAACCGGCGACGCGGTTGTTCGTGGGCCGTGAGGAGGAGTTGGCCGCGCTGGAGGCGGTGATGTCCGTCGGCAGCGGTGTCATCTGCCAGGCCGTGCACGGCCTGGGTGGGGTGGGCAAGACCGAGTTGGCGTTGCAGTACGCCCACCAGCGGCGTGATCGGTATCCGGTGCGGTGGTGGGTGACCGCCGACAGCCCGGCGGCGATCGAGAACGGCTTGGCGGCGCTGACGGCTCGGATGAACCCGGAACTGGTGCTGACGGCGACCGCGGCGGAGGCCGCGAGTTGGGCGATCGGTTGGCTGCAGAACCAGTCGGGCTGGTTGCTCGTGCTGGACAACGTGGAGCAGCGCGCGCATGTCGAGCCCCTGTTGGCGCAGCTCGACACCGGGCACCTGTTGATCACGACGCGGCGTGACGTGAACTGGGAGACGCTCGTCGACGGGTGTCTACGTCTGGACATGTTGGATCGTGCGTCCGCGGTGCGGCTGTTGCTGGAGCGTGGTGAGCAGCAGGACCCCTTGGCGGCGGCGGTGTTGGCCGACGAGTTGGGGTATCTGCCGTTGGCGCTGCAGCAGGCCGCCGGCTATCTGCGGCAGACCCGCCTGCCGGTGTCGGTATACCTGGATCGGCTGCGGGCGCAGCCCGCCGAGGCGTTGAACACCATCGCGGAGGGCGATCAGGCCGAGCGGGCGGTGGCCCAGGTGTGGCTCCTCACCCTCGACCAGTTGCGCGGGGTCCGGCCGACGGCGATCGACCTGCTGCGGATCCTGTCCTGCTACGCGCCCGACGACGTTCCGCGGTCGATCTTGACCGGCTACACCGAACAGCCTGGTGCAGTCGACCAGGGGTTGGCGGCGTTGGCGTCGTACAACCTCGTCACGCTCACGCTGACCACCGTCAGCATGCACCGACTCCTGCAGACGGTGGTCCGCAGCCAGACACAGACACAGACTGACCCCCACGACGAGTCCACCGACCCTGGTGGGTCGTTGTGGCAGGAAGTCCTCGACCGCGCGTTGGCTCTGCTCGACCGAGCCCGCCCACCAGGTAACCCCGCGCAAGACGTCGACATCTGGCCCCAGTGGAGAGCATTCGTTCCACACGTCGAGGCGCTCGATCACCACATGCCCGAGGACAGCGTCAATCTGACCCTTGCGTACCTGTTGGGCCAGGTGGCGTTCTTCCACTACACGCAGGCGAGGTACGGCCAGGCTCTACAGGCTGAGGAGCGGGTGCTCGGGATCAGTGAGGCGGCGTTGCCGGCGGGACATCGGGACATCGCGCTGAGGCTGGACAACCTCGCGTCCACGTTGGTGGCTCTAGGACGGGCGGGCGAGGCACTGCCGTTGCGGCGGCGGGCGTTGGAGATCAGCGAGGCGGCGTTGCCGGCGGGGCATCCCATCATTGCTACCAGATTGGACAACCTGGCGTACACGTTGGGGGCTCTGGGGCGGGCGGGTGAGGCGTTGCCGTTGCAGCGGCGGGCGTTGGAGATCAGTGAGACGGCGTTGCCGGCAGGGCACCCGGACATCGCGCTCAGGTTGGACAACCTGGCGGGAACCTTGAGGGCGTTGGGGCAGGTGGAGAAGGCGCTGTCGCTGCGGCGGCGGGCGTTGGAGATCAGCGAGGCGGCGTTGCCGGCGGGGCATCCCATCATTGCTACCAGATTGGACAACCTGGCGTACACGTTGGGGGCTCTGGGGCGGGCGGGTGAGGCGTTGCCGTTGCAGCGGCGGGCGTTGGAGATCAGTGAAGCGGCGTTGCCGGCAGGGCACCCGGAGATCGCCCACCGACTGAACAACCTGGCGGGAACCTTGGCAGATCTGGGGCAGGCGGAGGAGGCGCTGCCGTTGCAGCGACGGGCGCTGGAGATCAGTGAAGCGGCATTGCCGGCCGAACACCCCGACATAGCGACCCGGTTGAACAACCTGGCGGGCACGTTGGTGGATCTGGGGCAGGCGGAGGAGGCGCTGCCGCTGCGGCGGCGGGCGTTGGAAATCAGTGAGGCGGCGTTGCCGGCCGGGCATCCCACGATCGCGGTCCGATTGGACACCCTGGCTTACACCTTGAGCGCTCTCGGGCGGGCGGAGGAGGCGCTACCGTTTCAGCGGCGGGCGGTGGAGATCAGTGAGGCGGCGTTGCCGGCGGGGCATCCCACGATAGCGCTCCGGTTGCACAACCTGGCGTACACGTTGAGCATTCTGGGGCTGGTGGAGGAGGCGCTGCCGTTGCAGCGGCGAGCCGCCGAGATCAACGCGGAGATTCAGCGTAGGAGATCCAGTGTGGACGACGTCGCTGGGTGACGATCACGTCGCACTCAGATCGAAAAATACTCATCGTGCTCGGTGCCGCTAGAGTTCGCGCCGTGAATCTCGTGATCGATGAGCGCAGTCGCCAGGTGCGCGAGTTCGTGTGCCAGTGCTGCGACACGCAGGCGGACCGGACGTGGGCCAACGTCTACGAGGGCGACACCGCTTTCGCTGTCTACTTCGCTAGCTGCTATCACCACAACGGGGTTCACGAGGCATGGATCGATGCCATCCTGGGGACGTGGGGCCAGGATCGCTTCGACGACCACGTCACGTTCGGCTGCCGGGTCGGTCCCGTGGTCGGCTCCCCGAACCCTGCTGCGACGCTCGTCAACGGTGGCGAGGTTGGCGGCGACAGTCCGATCTTCGGGCGCAAGCTCAGCCGGGAAGAAGGGCTGAATCACCCGAGGATCGCCGAGTTCTGGCAGGTCATCGACGTGATCCTGGAACGGGATGACCTCGTGCGCCACCACGTGTACGGCCCGGACGACTCCCGGCCCGGGCAGTAACCAGCATCGAGCGTCAGGGGTTCGCGCCGACCGCCGGGCCGAACGGTGCCGGTGGACGGCGGTCGGCGAGCGAGGCAACCATGGTGTCAGCGTCGTCGAACGACTCCACCGTGTGGAAGCCTTCGCTCGCGTACAGCTTTGCGGCGAAGTTGGCCCGCTCCACGCTCAACGACACCTTCGGTAGGCCGCGCTCGGCGGCGACGGACAGCACGGCGCGCAGGAGCGCCCGGCCCACCCCGCGATTGCGCCAGGAGTCCACCACGCCGACGGTCAGCTCGGGTACGTCGTCACCGACGTACCCGTAGCCCGGATCGGCGGCGGTCAGCTGTCGGCACCACGCCGCGCCGACCGGCCGATCAGCCGGGTCCACCGCGACGACCCCGAAGTCTGCCGGTCGCATCCAATCGGCGACGTAGTGGACCAGCTCGGGCTTCGTCAGGATCTCCTCGCGTGACCAGTTGCGCTCGGGCAGCCAGTTGACGGCCTGCACGAGCATGTCGACCAGGAAACCGTGGTCAGCCGAGGTGGCGGTACGGATGCGGAACGTCGTCACCGCCGCAGCTTTTCACAGGGGATCGGGCCAGCGCACCGTCGATGCCGAGGTCTACCGTTATCGGCATGATCGTGCGGACGCGCTGGACGATGCCCCACCCGCCCGAGGTGTTGTGGCCGGCGCTGTGCGACTCGCGCCTTGAGTTGCAGCCCCGGTGTCCGGTCTTCTATCTGGGTACGCCCCGGCCGACGACGTGCCGGCTGCCGGAGGGCCCGGGTGAGGTGGGCGCCGCCCGGCAGTGCGTGTCCGAACAGGGCGTGGTGCGCCAGCGGATCACGACGTGGGAACCGCCGACCCGCTTGGCGTTCCACATGGAGTCGACGGATCTCGGCTTCCACCGCTTCGTCGATCAGCTCGGCGACGTGTTCGAGTTGACTCCGACGGCGCGCGGCACCCAGGTGACCCGGACGACCACGGTGACGGTTCGCGGGTTCGGCCGGGCGGCTCTGTATCCGGCGCTGTGGGTCGGGTTGAAGTCGGTGCACCGCTTCGTGTTCCGCAACTGGCAGAAGATGGAGTTGTCGCCGACGGCGACGGTGTGAGGGGTCAGCCCGAGGCGCGGCGAACGGCTCGCCTCAGGCGCGGAACGCTCTGATCGCGAGCGCGGCGAACCGGCGGGACGCGGCGACCCGGGCGTCCGTGGAGGTGGCGTGCAGGCCGCCGTTGACCATCAGGACGAGGATGAGGTCGTCCAGGACGAAGTCGGACCGCAGATGGCCGGTGGTCCTGGCTCGGCGGGCCAGTTCGGCGAGTGCGGCCAGGGCCGCTTCGCGTTTCGCGGCGAGATCCACGGCATGCGGGAAGGCTGTGGTGAACGCCGTGGTGTAACCCCGATCGCGGGCGTGCAGCTCGCAGAGCTTCTCGATCACCAGACACAGGCCACGCCACGGGTCGGGGTCGGCAAGCCCTTCGTCGACGATGACCTGGCAGGCGTCCATCTGCTCGGCGAATGCCTCGGTGGCCAGCGCCTCCTTGGTGGGGAACCGTCGGTAGAGGGTGGCGGGGCCCACCCCGGCCCTGCGGGCGATTTCGCGCATCGGCACATCCATGCCGTCGGTGGCGAACATCGCCCGGGCGGCTTCGAGGATCCGCTGGCGGTTGTCCCGAGCGTCCGACCGCAGGTTTCGAGTCAACTGCTCGGTCACGCTCTCACTTTAGCTAAACGGACGCCCGCGTCCACTACCGTTCGCTGACCACAGGGCGGTCCGGCTCGAGGAGAGGCACACGTGAGAGCAGTCATGATCAGGGAGTTCGGTGATCCTCGGGGCTTGGCGGTGACCGACATCCCCGACCCGGTTCCGGCGCCGGGGCAGGTGATGATCACCGTCGAGGCGGTCGGTGTCGCGGGCGCCGATGTCATGATCCGAAGCGGCGCCCTCGCCGCGTACGGCTTCCTCGAGGGTCACATCCTCGGCGGCGAGGTGGCGGGGACGGTGGCCGCCGTCGGCGAGGGTGTCGACGCGGCGTGGCTCGGGCAGCGCGTGTGGGCGTTCACCGGCACCGGTGGTGGGTACGCCGAGCGTGCGGTCGCCCCGATCGCGGAGGTGCTGCCCGTCCCCGCCGGCCTGTCCCTCGTCGATGCCGTGACGCTCGGGAGCTCCGGGGTCGTGGCCCACTTCGGTCTCGCCCACGCGCACGTCGCCGAAGGGGAGACCGTCCTGGTGCGCGGTGCCGCCGGCAGTATCGGGATCATGACGGTGCAACTGGCGGCCCGCCAGGGCGCCGGCGCCGTGGCGGTCACCACCTCGTCGCCCGAGCGTGGTCGTCGGCTGCGCGACCTTGGCGCGACCCACGTGCTCGACCGCTGCGGAGCAGGAGGTTCCGGCGCTCCCCGAGGTTATGACGTGATCATCGACGTTGTGGCGGGCGACGGCATGCCCTCGTTCTTCGACAGGCTCAATCCCAACGGCCGCCTGGTGCTCGTCGGCGCGGTCGGGGGCCAGCCACCAGCGGACTTCGGGGCGGCGCTGATGACGGCCTTCCAGAAGTCGATGTCGTTCGCCACGTTCAGCGCCGCGACCGTGCCCGAACCCGCTCGCCGGGCCGTGCGGCGGGACCAGTTCGCCGCGGCGAGCCGTGGCGAACTGGTCCCCGTGGTGCACGAGGTGCTGCCCTTGGAACGGGCGGTGGCCGCCCACCAGAAGATGGACGCCGGTCAGGTCTTCGGGCGGATCGTCCTCACCCCGTAGCGGGGCCGGGCTGTGCAGGGCCGTGGCGCGCGGCTCTCACGCGAGCAGGGTGCCGCCGTCCACGGTGACCAGCGTGCCGGTGGCGTACGTCGACCGCAGGAGGTAGACGAACGCTTCGGCGACCTCCTCGGGCTCGCCCACCCGACCGAGCGGCAGTGACGCGCTGAGATGGGCGTACATCTGCTCTCGGGTGTCGTCGGGCAGTGCGTCCCACAGCGGTGAGCGGATGACGCCGGCGGAGACGGCGTTGACCCGGATCGGTGCCAGTTCGACGGCGAGCGAGCGGACCAGCGCGTCCATCGCTCCGGTGATGCCGGCGACCACCGACCAGCCCGCCTTCGGCCGGTGACCGGCGGTGCCGGTGGTCAGGGTGATCGACCCGCCGGGCCGCAGGTGCGGGAGCGCAGTGTGGACCGCCGCCAGCGAACCGAAGTAGCGCAGGTTGAAGGCGGTACGGGCGGCGGCGAGGTCCAGGGCGTCGACGGACATCAGCGCGAGCGGTTCGCCGGCGGTGTAGACGAGGTGGTCGAACGGGCCGAGCCCCTGGAACAGGCGCGTGACGTCGGCCGGGTCGGCGAGGTCGGCGACGTACCCCTGGGTGCCGGCCGGCAGGGCGGCGAGGGCGCGGTCCACGCTGTGCCGGTTGCGCGAGGCGACCACGACCTGGGCGCCCTCCTGGGCGGCCCGGGCGGCGGTCGCGAGCCCGATTCCCGAGGTGCCGCCGAGGACGACGACGCGCTGGTCGGTGAGGGTCATGATGGTCCTTCCGGATGTTCGGCTGACGTTCACCACCATGCGTCCGCACTGACGCTCACGTCCAAGACCTCTTTGAGCTGCTGTGATACCCGACGGGTATTTATAGACTGGTGGGACGCGAGCGAGTCGAGCGGGAGGGCCGGATGGACGTCGATCTGCGTAAACTCCGCTACTTCGTGGCCGTCGCCGAGGAGCTGCACTTCGGCCGGGCCGCCGCGCGGCTGCACATCGCCCAGCCGGTCCTGTCGCGGCAGATCCGGGCGTTCGAGCGGGAACTCCGCGCCGAGCTGTTCGTTCGGGATCGCCGCTCCACCGTGCTGACCGAGGCCGGTCGTCAACTGTTGGCCGACGCCGGTCCGCTGCTGGCCTCGGCCGAGGCCCTGGGTCGGCGGGTGCAGCGGGCGGCACACGGCCGGCCGACGTTCACCATCGCGTTCATGCCGGGCATCATCGTCACGGCCGAGGCCCGTGCCATCGCCCAGATGCACCCCGAATTGGCTGTCGGTGTCGTCCGCACCTCCCGGTACGACCAGGCCGAGGTGCTCCGCGAGGGGCGCGCCGACGTCGGCTACGTGCGGCTTCCGGTCGACCAGCGGGGCTTGCGCCTCCGCCCACTGTTCACCGAACCTCGCGTCGTGGTCCTGCCCGGCAACCATCGTCTGGCGGGCAAGGAGTCGGTCGACCTCGCCGAACTGGCCGAGGAGCGCCTGCTTCAGGACCCGGACGTGGTGCCGGAATGGCGGGACCTGCCGAACCGTCCGGCGGACCGGGAGCCCCGCCCCCGGCCGGTGCTGACCTCCGTCGAGGAGAAGCTGGAGCACGTCGCCGCGGAGGCCGGGGTGGTGATCCTGCCGCTGTCGATCGCGAGGTTCTACACCAGGCCGGACGTCGTTCACGTGCCCGTCCGCGACCTCGCCGACAATCAGGTGTGCCTGGCCTGGGCCGAGAACAACCGGTCACCGCTGGTGCGGGAGTTCGTCGACATCGCCGCGCGGCAGGGCGGCGACGTCGGTCCCGGCGATCGCACCTAGAGCAGGGGGAACCAGCATGGCGATCCGACGGATGGACAACGTCCTCATCGTGGTCGAGGACCTCGACGCGGTCATCGCGTTCTTCGTCGAGCTCGGCATGGAGCTGGAGGGCAGGGGACCGGTCGAGGGGCGCTGGGTGGAGCGCGTCATCGGTGTCGACGACGTGCGGCAGGAGGTCGCCATGCTGCGCACCCCGGACGGTCACGGCAAGGTCGAGCTGGCGATGTTCCACCGGCCGACGGCGATCCGTCACGAGCCGCGGGACGCGCCGGCGAACACCCTCGGCATCCGCCGGATCATGTTCGCCGTGGACGACGTGGAGGACACGGTCGCCCGGCTGCGTCGTCACGGGGCGGAACTGGTCGGCGAGGTGCAGCGGTTCGAGGACATCTTCCTGCTCTGCTACGTCCGCGGTCCCGAGGGCATCGTCGTGGGGCTGGCCGAGGAGCTGAACTGAGCCCCACAACCGACCACGGGCGACGGCTCGTACCTCGACCCACCCAGGCCGGGCCCGCACGTCACGCGGGGGGTGGAGTCCGGGACGGCCACCGCCGCCCCGGACTCCACCCGTTCACGCGGTCCGGTAGGCCCGCAGCACCGTCTGTGTCACCGTGTTGCCGGCGGTGTCGGTGGCCGTCACGCGCAGCCCGACGAAACCGGGCTTGCGGGGATGGGCGATCAGGGCGACGCCGTGCAGCACCGGCAGCGTGACCCACGTCTTTCCGTCGTCGAACGACGCGGCGACGCCGAGCTTGCGGTTGGGTGCGGCCGCTGAGCCGGCCTGCCGGTCCAGGCTGACCGGGATGGGCATGACCCTTCCCGCCCGGGCGGTGTTGGTGTCGTCGAGCTTCGGTGTCGGGCGGGCCGTGGTCAGGGGCAGCCGCTGCGGAGCCGAGGTGTGCGCCGAGGTGAACGTCCAGGCCACCGAAACGGACGTCGACAGCGTGTCCGGGGCGCCACGCCTGGCGGTCGCCTCCAGCCGGTAGTCGGCCTTGTCTGCGGGCACCGCGAACTCCGCCCACGGGCTGTCCGCTGTGCCGATCCGCGTGCCGTTGCGGAACAGCCGGAACTCGACGGGCAGGTCGTCGCGGCCGGCGGGACGGCCGGTCGCGTCACCGAACAGCGGCAGGGACGCGATCGAGATGGTGTCGCCGTCGCGTCCCGCGTACCCGAGGGGACTCAGGGATGGCGCCTGGGCCACCGACGGGCCGAACGGGGCCGCGTTCCAGGTCTGGGTGTACGTCCGCCCGGGCTGGAAGACCGACTCCTGCGTGGTGGAGTTGTCGCCCTCGACGAAGGTGGACGTCCAGGTGAGACCGCCGTCGGTGTTGTAGTACTCGGTGCCGTGGAACGGCAGGTCGATGGGTGTGTGGGACCCGATCGGGCCGGATCCGCCGGCCGCCGCCGCGCGGTGGAACCGTACGGCCGTCGTCGTGGTGGACTGGCGGCGGTAGGTCGCGTCGACGGTGGCGAGGTTCTTCGGCGTCAGCTTCGTGGACAGGCCGGTGAACATGTCGCCCTTGCGGACGTAGGCGAGGTCGTACGTGTAGGGGCTGTTGCGGAAGGTTCCGTCCTGACCGGGTCGGCCGAGCCCGACGCCGAGTGTCGCGGCGAACTCGGGTGCGGTGACGGCGGGCCCGATCCGACCGAAGAACGTGTCGGCGAACGACACCCCGCTGAGCTGTACGCCCGGATAGCGGAAGCCGTCGTCCCAGTTGGCGCTCACGTTGATCGCGATGGGAGCGGCGTCGCGCTGCGGTACGGTCAGCGCGACGGGCTTGGCGGTACGGGCGTCGATGGCCTCGGTCACCGGCCCGTGGACGTCCAGGACCGGCTGCACGAGCAACGTCGAGGTGTCGCCCCCGTGGATGGTGCTGTAGAGGGCGTAGCGGCCGGTGGGCAGTCGCAGGGTGCCACCGCCCGGCGTGGCGTCGAGGGTGCTGAACTCGCCGGTGGCGAGGTTCGCCGCGACGGTCGTGTACTCGGTGGCGGGCTTGCCGTCCCGGCCGGTGTGGGGGAGCGCGACGTCGTAGCTCTCGATCTCCCGGTTGAGGGCGAACGGCGTACGTACCCGCAGGTCGCCGGCGCCGGTGGCGACCACCGCGCCCTGGTAGACGCCGTCCGGGGCGTCCACCCGGGTGTCCACGGTGATCGTGGCCTCGGCCCGGCCGCCGGGCGGCACCACAAGCGTGCTCGGGTTGACGGTGAGCATGCCGGCCGGCGCGGGCGCAACGGTCAGCGACAGGGTGACCGGCGCGGCGCCGGTGTTGCGGTAGCCGACGACCCGGGTGACGGGGGTGTCGTCGGCGTGCGGCCAGCGCTGGACCGGAAAGTCGATGGCGGCCACGTCGGCGGCGACCGGCTGGGCGACCGCGCGGGCGACGTCGACTCGGCCCGCGCCCTGCTCGTAGAGGGTGTCCGCGCCGGTCGGCTTCGCCGAGTCCATCAGCGCGGCCTTGAGTTGCGGGCCGGTCCAGTCCGGGTGCTGACCGGCGAGGATCGCGGCGGCGCCCGCCACATGCGGGGTGGCCATCGACGTACCCGACATGGTGGCGTAGTCGCCGCCCGGGGCGGCCGCGACGATGTCGACGCCGGGAGCGCTGATCTCGGGCTTGATGTGGTTGTCGCCGATGCGCGGGCCGCGGCTGGAGAAGTACGCGCGTTGGTCGTCGGCGTCGACGGCCGCCACGGCGAGCGCGTCGTCGGCGGACGCCGGCGACGACACCGACTTGGGTTTGCCCTCGTTGCCGGCGGCGACCACGAACAGCGTGCCGTACCGGCGGCTGAGGTCCTGTACCGCCGTTTCCAGGGGGTCGAGGCCGGGCGTGTCGTCGCCGCCCACGCTCAGGTTGACCACCCGGGCCTGCGGGGCGAGCCACTGCATGCCGGTGATGATGTCCGAGTCCTGGCACTCGGTGGTGGCGCAGACCTTGCCGACGAGCAGCTTCGCGCCCGGCGCCACGCCGCGGTAGCGGCCACCGGAGACGGCGCCGCTGCCCACGATCGTCGACGCCACGTGGGTGCCGTGACCGACCGAGTCGGCGGGGTCGTCGCCGCCCGTGAAGTCCCGGACCTCGGTGAGGTGCCCGGCGAAGTCGGGGTGCGCGGCGTCGATGCCGGTGTCCAGCACGCCGACGGTCACGCCCGTACCGTCGAAGCCGGCCTGCCAGGCCGCCGGAGCGCCGATCTGCGGCACACTGCGGTCCAGCGTCACCCGCCGTTTGCCGTCGAGCCAGATGGCGCTGACCCCGTCGGCGAGGGTGCGCGCCATCGACGTACCCCGCGTGAGCGACGACCACAGCGTCACCCGGTCGTCGCGGCCCGCCCGCACCGCGAGGGTGTGGGCGGCGGAGAGGTCCGCCCGCACGCGCCCGTCGCCCCCGACGGTCGCGGTCCGCGCTCCCGCCGGGTTGTTCTCGGGGTACGCCACCAGCAGCGGCAACTCCGCCGTCCGGTCGTCGTAGCCGAATTCGGCGAGCGTGGTGAGGTCGAACAGCCGCCGGTCGAGCCGACCGTCACGCAGCAGTGCCATGGCGTCCACCGGGATGACGAACTGGTGCCCGTCCTCCCGGCTGGTCACGAACCGCATAGTGGTCCGCCCCGTGCCCCGCTCGATCGCCAGGTGGCCCGCCGCGTCGACGGACACCCGGTCGCCGGTGACCAGCGTGTAGGTGCCGGGTGTGCCGGAGACGGTCGCCGCCGGCCGCACCTGCGCGCTCGCCGGGTTGGCCGTCAGGGCCGCCGCGACCAGTGCTGTGGTGAGCACCCCGGCCGTCAGGGCCCGTCGTTGACGTCGTCGCACATCGTCCTCTCCGCCACGGGCATCTCCCGGGACGGCACGATGACGCTCGGGCCCGCCACCCGGTTGATCTTCACCGGTGTGACCGTGGTCACAAACCGACCCGGGCGGCGGCCGGCCGGATTGCCGTAGCGGGTTCCATGCGCGGTGACCAGGGGGACGACGCTTCGGAGGACGCGGGTCGGATGCGTGATGCTGAGGAGTTCGACGCCCTCTACGCCGCCTGCGCCGGGCGGATCGTGGGTCACGTCTACGCGCTGACCGGCAACCGCAGCGAGGCCGAGGACGCCGTCGCGGAGGCGTTCATGCGGGCCTGGCAGCGCTGGCACACCGTCCGGGAGGCGGACAGCCCCGAGGCGTGGGTCCGCACGGTGGCCTCGCGGGCGGCGGTGAGCAGTTGGCGCAAGACGTTCAACCGGATCCGCGCCCACCGCCGGGCGGCCGTCGACCAGAGCGTGCCCGGCCTCAGCGAGGACCATGTGGCGTTGATCCAGGCACTGCAGCGGCTCAGCGCCAACGAGCGCCGTGCCGTCGTCCTGCACCACCTGAACGACCTCACCGTCGCCGAGGTGGCAGCCGAGATGCGCAGGCCCGTCGGGACCGTCAAGACGTACCTCGCCCGTGGTCGCCGGGCGATGGCCGGACTGCTGACCGAGGTGAACCAGGAGGGGACCTCTCATGGCTGATCCGCACGACGACCTGCGAGCGATCGTCGACGAGGTCCGGCGCGTCACGACCCTGCCCACGGCCCGGACGCTGCGCGGGCGCAGTGACCGACGCCGACGACGTCGGGTCGCCGTCACCGGCGTCGGGCTGGCCGTGCTGGTCGCGGCCGCCGGCACCACCCTGGTACGGGTGCGCGCGGACGACACGACGCCGCCCGTCGGCTCGGCGGGTGTGGCGTCGCCGTCGCCGTCGCCCCTCGCTCCGACCGTGACCGTCCCGGCGGGTCCGCAGGACATTCTCGGCGGACGCCGGCAGGTGCGGATCGCGGTGCCCGGTCTGGGTGGGGCGGCCCTGGCGACCGACCCCGACGGCGACCGGGTACGGGCCACCGCCGGGGTGGGCGTCGACACCGGGGCGCTGTGGATCCTGCGCCCGGCCGGGAAGGCGTACCGGATCGTGGCGGCCGGTCCGGCCGGAGCTGGCGAGGTCTGCATGACCGTCGTGCACGACGCCGCGCCGGGCAGCGTCCGTACCCGGCCCTGCGAGCCGGACGCGGCGACGCAGCTGTTCCTCATCGACAAGGTCGTCGACGGCAGCTACTCGATCCTGCAGGGCAGGCGCTACGTGCAGGTCGTCGACGGCACCAACGCGCTCGTACCCGACCTGCCGGAGGCGTTGACCACCACCTACGAATTCGAGGATCGAGGCCCGTCGGGCTCCTGACCGCGCTCGGGGCGACACGCACGCCCGAGCGCGTTCACCCGGCTAGGCGGGGAAGGTCTCGCGCAGCGCCGGTTCCAGCGCGCGGCCGGTCGTCGGCTCGATGAACAACTCGGTGAGCAGCAGGTCGGCGAGGAAGGTGGGGTTGATCCCGGACTCCTTGCGACCGAGCGCCTGCGCCGCGCCGCCCAGTCGCAGCGCCGTCCGCGCCGCGCCGGCCGGCAGCCGGCCGACCCGGCGGCGACGGCCGACCGCCCCCGCGATGCGCGCGAGCATGTCGTGCCAGGTCAGGTTCTCGTCGGCGACCGGGATGTCCGCGCCGCTGGCCGCCTCGAGGGCGTCGGCCGTGACCTCGGCCACGCTGCGCGCCGACGCCGCGGCGCTTCCGCCGGTGGGGGCGACCAGAGGGGTACGAGAGCGCGCCCACCGGTCCAGCGGACCGGCCCAGTTCGGCAGCCGGTCACCGACCCGTCCGAAGACGAAGGGCAGTTCGAGGACGGCGACCGGAAGCCCCGGGCCGGCGGCGGCGCGCCCCTCGGAGGCCTGCTCCAGCCGGCAGCGGATGTACGTGTGCCGCTCACCGAGCCGCCACTGCGGATGGCGCCGGTCGAAGTAGGTGTAGTACGAGCCCATGATCACCCCACGGGTGAGCCCTTCGGCGCGGGCGGCGGTGAACAGGCGTACCACCGGGTCGACGTTCTCGCGCCGGAACTGCGGATAGATCGGCTTCGGCAACGGGCGCTGCTCGTCGGTCCGGGTGGCGTACACGACGCCGTCGTGCCCGGCCAGCACCGACCGCAGGTCGTCGACCGAGGCGGACCCCACGTCGAGCAGGTGGTCGACGCCCGGCTGGGCGGTACGCGCCACCGAGGTCGCGGCGTGTCCGCGCTCGCGCAGCACCTCCACGACGTGCGCGCCGATCAGGCCACTGCCACCCACCACGAGAATCCGCACGCTGAATCGTCCACTGTCCAGCGGGGTGCGTGTCAAGTACGGCGTCGCTGCGGATGCGACGGCCGGGTGGTCCGGCCAGAATGGCGTCCGGAGGTGAGCGAGGATGGTCGATCAGGAGAGTGTTCCCCGGCTGACGTCGGTGGTGCTCGACGGCACCGACGCGCGGGAGTTGGCGGAGTTCTACCGGCAGCTCATGGGCTTCGTCTACCGGCCCGGCGACGAGCCGCCGACGGACGGCCGACCCGACGAGCGCGGTCGTGACTGGTTGGTGCTGAGGTCACCGTCCGGCGGCCCGCAGATCGCCTTCCAGCAGGTCGACAGCCTGCCCGAGACGACGTGGCCGAAGAACGACGTGCCCCAACAGTTGCACCTGGACCTGACCGTGGATTCCGTCGACGACCTGCTGGTCCAGCACGAGCGCGTGCTGCGCCTCGGCGGCCGGCTGCGGTACGACCGGATCGAGGACCCGGTGGAGCCGTTGCGCGTGTACGCCGACCCGGCCGGCCACCCGTTCTGCATCATGGTGGGGTAGTGCCGTCCGGATCCGTGCGCGGCACCTGTGCGACCGTGGTACCCACGATCGTCGAGAACGGGGACGGGCATGCCGGAACCACGCGCCTTCTGGCTGGACGAACAGTTCGACCGTGAGCACGGCACCGACGGCCACGGCCGCTACGAGGCCGAGGTGCTCCGCCGCATCGGTGACTTCGCCGAGACCTGGGGGGACTTCGCGCCGGTCGCGTTCGCCGCGACGGCCTGGCGGGTGGCCAGCGAGCTGTCGCCCGGCTTCGTCCGGTGGCACCGACGGATCATCTCGGCGACCTGCGAACGCAGCCCGTGGGACGGCGGCATGGTCTGCGTGGTCGCCGTGGCCTCCCGCTGGCCCGCCGAGCTGACCTGGAGCAAACAGTGGCAGCGCGACCGTGGGTGGCAGGACTGGCCCCGACTGTTCGGCCAGTTCACCACCCCGACCGAGCAGGACCGGACGCGCCGCCCGTACCTGCGGGCGCTGCTCCAGGTGGAGGCGCCGCTGCCGCTCGACGGCCTGCCGCCGACACCCGACGGCCCGGACGACGACGTGCCCGCCGCGGCGCGGCGGGCGGTCGTGGTGTTGGCCCGGGAGCTCAACGACCTGCTGGCGCCGGTGATCGGGCAACTCGACAGCGGGGTCCCCGCCGACTCGTGACGGCGGGGACCCCTTGTCGACGCGGGTGCGTCGGTGGTCGATGGTGCGGTGGGTCCGGCCCGGTCACCGAACGGGCCGGGCCCACCACGTGTCAGCCGGTGGTCAGGTAGAACTTCTCCCAGGCCCCGGCGGACGTGCGGTTGGCGATCAGAGACCCGGCCCCGGAGTTCTCCGCGCACACGAACTGGTTGTTGATCGTGGCACGCAGACTGACCGTCCCGTCCGAGTTGTTGACGATCTGGAAGGTCTGCGCCGCCCCGATCGACGTGCCGGTGGCGACCAACGGTGCGGTATTGCTCGTGGCCGAGACGTAGAGCCCGTTGGACCGCGACTTCAGGGCGATGTTGCCGTTACCGGCATCCACCCGGTCGAACTGCTCGGTGCTGCCGACGCTGGCCTTGTTGGCGATCAGCGCGGTGGTGCCGACCGCCGACACGTACTGGTTGTTGATCTGCGCTCGCAGCGTGGTCACCGGCGTGGTGCCACCGGTGCCGGTGGTGAAGGTGAACGCGTCCACGTCGAACAGGTAGCCCGACCCGCCCTTGAACACCAGGTACAGGGTGGTCGACGCGCTGGGCGGGTTGCTGATCGTGCCGGACACCTCGGTGAAGGTCTCCCAGTTACCGGTCACCGGCACCGTGACGGTGCCCAGCAGGGTGCCGGTGGCCGAGCCGGCCCGCACCTCGATGGTGCCGCCCGCCCCGGCCGACGACGCCCGCACGGTGATGCGGTTCGCGTTGGCCAGGTTGTACGGCTGGTACGAGATCCAGTCGTTGTTCTCGATGAACCCGGCGGTGCGGCCACCCTCGGCGCTGGTGTGGTCGGTGGCCTGCACGCCCGACGTGGCGCCGAAGTGCTCACCCTGGCGGTGCTTCGGTTGCAGCGTCTTGATGCTGTGCGTGGTCAGCCCGCCGTTGTCGGTGTAGGCGGCGTCGAAGACCCCGTAGATGTTCGCCGCGGAGTCGTGCTCACCGTCGGTCGGGAGGGTGATCGAGCCGCTGCACCCGTTCTTCGAGGTGATCTGGTGGGCGTGACTGTCGTGGCCCAGCGCGTACGTCAGGCTCACCTTGGTGCAGTCGATGGTGCCGTCCTGCGGGTCGCTCACACTGATCTGGTACGACACGGTGTCACCGAAGCTGAACAGCTGCCCGTCGGCGGGCGTCGTCAACGTCACCGTCGGGGCCGTGTTCCCCACGGTGATGACCAGGCTCGCCGTACCGGTCAGCCCGGTCGGGTCGGTGACCTTCAACGTCGGGGAGTACGTGCCGTTCGTGGTGTACGTCTTGGTGGGGTTCGCCGCCGTCGACGTGGTGCCGTCACCGAACGTCCACAGGTAGCTCAGCGCCCCGCCCTCGGGGTCGGAACTGCCCGCCGACGAGAAGTTCACCGTCAACGGGTTGGCCCCCGACGTCGGGTTCGCCGAGGCGACCGCGATCGGGTTGCGGTTGCCACCGCCGATGTACTCGATCCGGAACAGCGCCTGGTTGTTCGAGCCCGTGCCGTAGTCCAGCACGTACAGCGCGCCGTCCGGGCCGAAGGCCATGTCCATCACCTGCGTGCCGGACCACGGGAAGCTGGAGATCTCGCCACGGGAGCCGTCGGCGTTGATGGCGATGGGCTTGATCCAGCGGCGACCGTACTCACCGGCGAAGAACAGGCCGTTCAGCGACTGCGGGAACTTGACGCTGGAGTTGAGCGAGGCGTCGTACCGGTACACCGGTCCGGCCATCGGCGACTCGGAGCCGCTGCCGAACTCCGACGGTGAGCCGGAGTCGCCCGCGTACTTGATCCAGGCCGGCTTCGCCGCTGGCAGGGTCTGCAGCCCGGTGTTGCGGAACGAGTTGTTCGTCGGCCCACCCGTGCAGTTGTACTTCGACTGCGACGGCCCGGACGGGAAGGTGTATTCGTTGTATGTTTCGTTGCTGGTGTTGCTGCCGGTGCAGTACGGCCAGCCGAAGTTGCCCGGCCCGGTGATCCGGTTGAACTCGACCTGACCCTGCGGGCCCCGGCTGGAGTTCGTGCTCCCCGCGTCCGGGCCGTAGTCGCCGACGTAGACGACGCCGGTCGCCTTGTCCACGCTCATCCGGAACGGGTTGCGCATACCCATCGCGTAGATCTCGGGACGGGTGTTGGCCGTGCCGGGCGCGAACAGGTTGCCCGACGGGATGGTGTACGTCCCGTCCGCCTGCGGCGTGATCCGCAGCACCTTGCCCCGCAGGTCGTTCGTGTTGCCCGCGGAGCGCTGGGCGTCGAACTGCGGGTTGCGGTTGGTCCGCTCGTCCAGCGGCGCGTAGCCCGAGGACTCGAACGGGTTCGTGTCGTCGCCGGTGGTCAGGTACAGGTTGCCGGCGGCGTCGAAGTCCAGGTCACCACCGACGTGGCAGCACTGCCCACGGTCGTTGGCGACCTGGAGCACGATCTTCTCGCTGCCCATGTTGAGCGTGTCGTCACTGTTGAGGGTGAACCGGGACAGCCGCAGGTGCCCCTTCCACCGGTCCCAGTCGGACTGCGAGCCGGTGGTGGGCGCGTCCCCGGACGGGGTGCTCAGCGTGGGCGAGTAGTACAGGTAGATCCACCGGTTGCTGGCGAAGTTGGGGTCGACAGCGACGCCCTGCAACCCCTCCTCGTCGTGCGTGTAGACGGACAGGGTGCCGGAGACCTTGGTGTTGCCGGCCACGTCGGTGACCCGCAGGACGCCGTTGCGGGCGGTGTGCAGCACCGAACGGTTGGGCAGGACGGCCAGCGACATGGCCTCGCCCAGCTCGGCGGAGCCGGTGGCGAGTTTGATCTGCTGATAGTCACTGGCGGGAATCACCACCGCCTGCGCGGCGGGGGAGTTGGCGGCCACGGCCAGGGTCACACTCGCGACGGTGGTTACCGCCGCGACGAGTGCCCGGGACCAGCGCCGGGATTTCGAAAGCATGATCGTCCTTCCTCGACGACCAGGGCCGGGGCGTGCTGGGGCGCACCACGACCAGGTGTGGGTGGCGGGGTGTGGGTCGTGGTGCGGTCAGTTGGTGGTGACGAGGTCGAACTTCTCCCACTGGCCGATGGAGGTCCGGTTGGCGATCAGCGGGGAGGAGCCTCCGTTGTCGGCGGCCACGTACCGGCTGTTCACCGTGGCCCGCAGGCTCACCGTGCCGTCGGAGTTGCGGATCAGCTGGAACGTCTCCCACGAGCCGGCGGTGGCCCGGTTGGCGATCAGCGCGGAGGCCCCGGCGTTCTCCGCCGCGACGAACTGCCCGTTGCTCTTGGCCTTCAGCGCGACGTTGCCGTTGGCGAGGTTGACCAGCTCGAACCGCTCACTGGTGCCGACGGAGGTCTTGTTGGCGATCAGCGGGGTGCTGGCGTTGGCCGCGCTGACGTACTGGTTGTTGGCGCGGGCACGCAGGGTGGAACCGGCGACGGCGGGCGGCGGGGTGGTCGGCGGGGCCGTGGTCGGCGGCGCGGTCGTCGGCGGAGGAGTGGTCGGCGGGGCCGTGGTGGGCGGGGCCGTGGTGGGCGGCGGGGTGGTCGGGTTGGTCCCCGGCGAGCAGTTGGCGCTCACCGAACCCGCGGCGACCTGCAGACCACCGAGCAGCATCCGGGTGAAGTTCGGGTCGGTGTACGACGCCTCGGTGTGCCCGAGACCGGTGTACCAGGCCCGGCCACCGCCGTACGCCTTGCACCAGGTGATCGGGTGGTCGCCGTTCATGTTGCCGCCGCTGTAGGACGACTCGTCGAGGCTGGCCAGGACCCGTGCGCTGGACCGGGGGTTGGTGCGGTAGTTGTACCACTCGTCGGAGCGGACCCAGGTGGCGCCGAGGTGCGCGGTCGACGGGTTGCTCCGGTCCTCGATCTTCACGGTCGCGGTCTGGATCGCCGGGTGCGAGTCGAACCAGGCGCCGACCAACTGCCCGTAGAACGGCCAGCTGTACTCGGTGTCCGCGGCGGCGTGCACGCCGACGTACCCGCCGCCGGCGGCGATGTACTGCTCGAAGGCCGTCTGCTGGCTGGAGTTGAGCACGTCGCCGGTCGTCGACATGAAGACCACCGCCTGGTACTGGGCCAGGTTGGAGGTGGTGAACTGGTTGGCGTCCTCGGTGGCGGTCACGCTGAAGCCGTTGGCAGCGCCGAGCTGCTGGATGGCCGCGATGCCGTTGGGGATGGACGAGTGCCGGAAGCCGGCGGTCTTGCTGAACACCAGGACCTTGGTCAGCGGCGCGGCAGAGGCGGTGGTCGGCAGTGCGACCAGGCCGGCCATCAACACGGCCACCCCGGTGACGAGTGCCAACAGGCGGGGACGGGAACGCATGGTGATGCTCCTTAGCTGAGCGTCGACCCCGGAGAGTGCGCGAGAGCACGCCCGGGGCCATGGTGGCGGTGGTGCGGAAGCCGGGCCGCCGATGCTCGGCTGAGGTGATGTGGAGCGGTGATGGTGGAGCCGTGCTGCGGTACACGAGCCAGCCGACGACCCCGACCGGCCAGTGTGGACGGACGAATAGCATCGACTGGTGTCGTTGAGGCAGTAAACCTCCGATGTCTGCGCCCGTCAACCCCACCCGCTCCGGCCTGCGGCCCGTCGAGACGCGGTCGGCCCCGACGTCGGGCCGGGCATAGGGTCGGCGGCATGTCGACCGACGAAGACCGTCAGCGCCTCGCCGAACAACTCGCCTCGTCGCCGGTGCGTGAGCTGGTCGACGTCCTGCGGCGTGCCCTACCGCAGTTCACGCAGGAGGCGTACGGCATGCGGACGGTGTTGAGGTCACCTCGAACGCCAAGCGCGCGCACTGCCCGTACTGCGGAAGCGCCTGCACCCTGACCTGACGGTGCGCCGAACTTCCGGCACATCGCCGGCCGGGAGCGGGGGCGTACGGCAGGATCGGGCTGGTGGACGCGGACGTGTCACCGCCGTGGCGGCCGCCGACGCGGCAGGAGGTCGCGGCGGCGGCCGGTCGCGGCCTGGTGGATGTGATCGGCCCCGGCCTGCGGGTGCTGTTCTGTGGTTTCAACCCCGGGCTCTACTCGGCGGCGGTGGGGGAGCACTTCGCCCGGCGGGGCAGCCGTTTCTGGCCGGCCCTGCACGGCGCGGGCTTCACCGACCGGGAGCTGCGCCCGTGGGAGCGCGCCGAGCTGTTGCGGCAGGGGCTGGGCATCACCAGCCTCAGCAACCGGGCCACCGCACGGGCCGACGAGCTGACCGCCGCCGAGCTGGTCGCCGGGGTGACCGGCCTGGCGGTCAAGGTCGAGCGGCACCGGCCACGGTGGGTGGCGGTGCTCGGGGTGACCGCGTACCGGATCGCGTTCGTCCGGCCGACGGCCGCGCTCGGCCCGCAGCCGGAGCTGCTGGGCCCGGCCCGGGTCTGGGTGCTGCCCAACCCCAGCGGCCTGAACGCCCACTTCCCGCTGCCGGCGTTGACCGCCGAGTTCGCCCGACTGCGCCGGGAGGTCGACCCTCAGGCCCCGGCGGCCAGCGCCTCGTAGTAGGAGCGCATGGCCGGGTGGTACTCGTCGAACTCCGGTCGGCGCGTGCCATCCCGGGCGGCGACCAGCATGTCGAGGTAGTACTCCCAGCCGGCGCCCACCTCGGCGACGCCGTCGAGGCTGCTGAGGTGCTGGGTGAAGCGCAGCTCGGTGCTGACGTCGGTCTCGGTCAGCGTGAACCCCAGCAGCCAGGCACCGTGGTCGTCGACCATCGACACGGCCAGGCGACGCGGCGCTTCGCACTCCTCGACGCGAACGTCGCACCAGGGCTGCTGCTCCTCGTAGGCCATCTGCACCCGGATGGTGTTGCCGGGCCGGGCGTCGCCCTCCCACGGGCCGAACCAGCGGGCCGTGCGCTCCGACTCGGTCAGGCTCGCCCACACGTCAATCGCCGGAGCGCGAAAGGTGCGGGTGAGGACGAGGTCGTGGCCGGTGGCGGTGCGGAAAAGGCGGCCGGCGGGGGTACGGGTCATGCGGTGCGCTCCGTTCGATGATCGGCCGGGCCGCCGGCGCGGCGTTCCCGGCGGGTGCGATGGACCTCGGTCTCCAACGCGTCGAGGCGCTGCTCCCACGTGTCGGGTGTGACGAGCCTCTCGGGTGCGACGAGCCCGCCGAGCCAGTCGACGAGCGGGGCGAGCGGGCCGGGATCGAGCCGGTAGATCCGCGTGCGGCCGACCAGCTCGTCGCACACCAGGCCGCTCTCGCGCAGCACCCGCAGGTGACGGCTCACCGCCGGGCGGCTGATGGCGAACCGTTCGGCGATCGCGCCCGCGGTCAACGGCGTGTCCCGCAGCATGCCCAGGATGTGCCGCCGTACCGGGTCCGCGATCGCGGCGGCCACCTCGTCCACGCCGGAAAGCGTAACCCACGGGTTACGCTTTCCGCGACCCGGTGCGTCGATGGTGGGCGCATGATCAGGTGACCTGGCACTCTTGACGCATGCCAGCCCAGCTTCGATCCCGCCTGCTCGATTGGACCGTCGCCGTACCCGTGCTCGCGGTGCTGGTGTTGCTCGTTACCTGGGGGCGAGATCTACCCGGCCCGGTCGTCGTGGTGGTCGCCGCGCTGCTGGGCGGCGCGGTCCTCGCGGCCGTGCACCACGCGGAGGTGGTCGCCCACCGGGTGGGGGAGCCGTACGGCTCGCTGGTGCTCGCCGTCGCGGTCACCGTCATCGAGGTGGCCCTCATCGTCACGCTGATGATCAGCGGCCCGGAGAAGACCCAGTCGCTGGCCCGGGACACCGTCTTCGCCGCCGTCATGATCACGTGCAACGGCATCCTCGGCCTGTCCCTGCTGCTCGGCGCGCTGCGCCGGCGGGTGGCCGTGTTCAATCCGGAGGGCACCGGCGGCGCGCTGGCGACCGTGATCACCCTGGCCACGCTGAGTCTGGTCATCCCGACCTTCACCACGGCCCGCCCCGGCCCGGAGTTCAGCCCGGCCCAGCTCACCTTCGCCGCGGTCGCCTCGCTCGCGCTGTACGGGCTGTTCGTGCTGGTGCAGACCGGCCGACACCGCGACTACTTCCTGCCCGTCGACAGCAAAGGGCAGGTCATAGACGCCGAGGAGCACGCCAAGCCGCCCACCACCCGCGCCGCGCTGCTCAGCCTCCTACTGCTGCTGGTGGCGCTGGTCGCGGTGGTCGGCGACGCCAAGACCGTCTCACCGACCATCGAGGCCGGGGTGGCGGCCGCGAACCTGCCGCACGCCTTCGTCGGTGTGATCATCGCGCTGCTGGTGCTCCTGCCGGAGACCCTCGCGGCCGCCCGCGCGGCCCGCCGCGACCGCGTACAGATCAGCCTCAATCTCGCCCTCGGCTCCGCCATGGCCAGCATCGGCCTGACCATCCCGGTGATAGCTGTCGCGTCGATCTGGCTGGAGGGCCCACTGCTGCTCGGCCTCGGCGGCACCCAGCTCGCGCTGCTGGCCCTCACCGCCGTGACGGCGGTGCTCACCGTCGTGCCGGGGCGGGCCAACGTCCTGCAGGGCGGCGTCCACCTGGTGCTGCTGGCCGCGTTCGTCTTCCTGGCCGCCAGTCCCTGACCCGCCGGCTCAGCCGGCGACCGGCGGATCGTCGGCCAACCGGTCCGCGCGGGCGTTGAGGTAGCGCTGCTGTGCCAGGTTCGTCGAGCGTGCCGCCGCCATCCGGTACGCCTCGCGCGCCGCGACCCGCGCACCGGTCAGTTCCCAGAGGTGGGCGCGGGCGGCCGGCAGCCGTGGATCGTCGGCCAACCGGGCGTCGTCGGCCAGCTCGGCGAGGAGCGCCAGGCCGGCCGACGCGCCCCGACTCATCGCCACCGCCACGGCGTGGTTGAGCGCCACCACCGGGTTGTCGGAGAGGCCGAGCAGGATCTCGTACAGGGCGGTGATCTGCGCCCAGTCGGTGGCCGCCGCGGTCGGCGCCTCGTCGTGCACGGCCGCGATGGCCGCCTGAAGCTGGTACGGCCCGACCGGCCCACGCGGCAGCGCCGCGCTGACCAGCGCGACCCCCTCGGCGATCTGGTCGGCCCGCCACCGGCTGCGGTCCTGCTCGGCCATCGGCACCAACTCGCCGTGCGGGCCGGTCCGTGCCGGAGCGCGGGCATCGGTGAGCAGCATCAACGCGAGCAGTCCGGCGACCTCGGGGTCCTCGGGCAGCAGTCGGCGTACCAGCCGGGTCAGCCGGATCGCCTCGGCGGTCAGGTCGGTCCGCAGGAGTCCCGGCCCGGCGGTACGCGCGTACCCCTCGGTGAAGACCAGGTAGAGCACGTGCAGCACGGCGGCGACCCGATCGGCGCGCTCGGCCGCGGTGGGTGGCGCGAACCGTAGGCCGCTGTCGCGGATCCGCTGTTTTCCCCGGCTGATCCGCCGGGTCATGGTCGCCTCCGGCACCAGGAACGCGCGGGCCACCTCGGCGGTGCTCAGCCCGCCCACCGCGCGCAGTGTCAGCGCGATCTGCGACGCCGGGGTGAGCGCCGGGTGGCAGCACAGGAACAGCAGAATGAGCGTGTCGTCGGCGTCCTGGAGTCGGTCGGCGGCCGGCGCGAGCCACTGCTCCGGCAGCATCCACCGGGCCACCGTCTCCTCCCGCCGCGCCCGCGCCTGGTCGCGCCGGAGCAGGTCGGTGAGCCGCCGGGACGCCACGGTGATCAGCCACGCCCGGGGATCGTCCGGTACGCCGTCGCGTGGCCAGCGCTCCGCCGCCGCGATCAGCGCCTCCTGCACCGCGTCCTCGGCCGTGGCGAAGTGCCCGAAGCGGCGTACCAGCGCGCCGAGGACCTGCGGCGTCAACTCGCGCAGCAGGTCCTCGGCGGGGATGGCGGGCACGTGCTCAGCCGGCCAGGTCCTCGACGCCGTCCAGCACCGGCCGCACGTCCACGTACGCCCCGGGAGCGTCCGGGTCGACCAGGCCGGCGGCGATCTCGGTGGCCCGGTCGAAGCTGGCGCACTCCACGATCGTGTAACCGGCCAGGACCTCCTGCGTCTCCGCGTACGGGCCGTCGGTGATCACCGCCGTCCGGTCCCGCACCTGCACGCGGCGGGCGTGCACCGGCTCGCTGAGCCCTCGCGCGTCGACCAGTTCCCCGGACTCGGCGAGCGCCTGGTGGAACGTCTCCATGTGCTGGTGCATGGCCGCCACCTGCTCGGCCGACATGGCCGGCCGGTCGGTGGGTCGCCCCGACAGCGCGTCGTAGTCCTGCTGCGACCCGTAGAGCATGATCATGTATTTCATGGTGGCCTTCCTGTCCCCGGTGCCGCCCCGGCACCGCTCACCGGGAACGTCGAACCCAACCCCCACCCACCGGACACCCCCGGCCCCACCTCACCCACCGCACCCCACCCTGACTCGTCCTGGCCCGTTGATCATGAAGTTATTGCCCCGACACGCCGAGATCGAGGGCAATAACTTCATGATCAACCGGGTGGGGGTGGGGGTTACTGGCCGTAGGAGAGGCGGAGGCGGTTGTTGATCAGGTAGTTGAGGCGGTGGCGGAGGTAGCCGAGGGTGCTTTCGCTGGGCAGGTCGGCGTCGGGGGTGGTCAGTGTCCAGCGCAGCGCGCAGTCGCCGCCGGGCAAGCGTCCCGAGATGTCGAACCGGATCTCGTCCAGCGGTCGGTGCGGCCACAGCGACGACCACACCAGCAGCACCGGCGCGTACCCCGCCACCACCCGTGGCGCCACCTCGTCGTCGCGCAGCTCCAACCAGGGCCGGCTGCCGACCTCGTACGGGTCACGCAGCGAGCGCCACACGACATGCGCCGGCGCCGGCTGGCTCCGCTGACGGCTGCCCAGCACGTGCACGTCGCCCCCTCCAACCAGACGGCCACCTCCGCCCCGGCCCATTGTGGCGGCCCGCCGCACGCCCCGTGAACCACCCGAACCCGTCGATCAAGAGGTTCGCGTCACGACACGCCGGACGGGCTGACGCCAACCTCTTGATCACCGGGCTGGGTGGGAGGCCGGGTGGGGCCAGGGCGCGTGAACCGGTCGCGGCGGTTGCGCGTGAATTCGGTGGCGGGCGTGCGGGTCGTACCGTCGGGGTATGGCGTGGTGCGAGCGCCGAGGTCTGGGGAGGCACAGTGGGGGCATGGTCGGGACGCGTCGCGCGGGGTCCCCTGGCGGGCCTTGTGGTCGTCGCGCTGGTGTCGCTCGCCTGCGCGGGCGGCGGGCTGGCCGAACCGGAGGGCGAACGCCCGGGGGCGAACCCGCCGGCCACCTCGCCGGAGGCGAACACCACCCGCGCCGACAGCACCACCAGCGTGGCCGAGTTCAAACAGGACGTCGCCGACGCGCAGGCGGTCGCGGAGCGCTACTGGGCGGCCCAGTTCAAGGCGTCCGGGCAACGCTTCACGCCCATCCGGCGGGTCACCCCGTACCAGCGGGCCGGCGAGGTCTCCTGCGGCGGTCAGCCACTGCCCCGCAACAACGCGGTCTACTGCTCGCAGGGCGACTTCATCGCGTACGACGTGGCATGGTCGGTGGCGGCCTTCCGCGAGGTCGGTGACGCCTTCGTGTTCTACCTGCTCGGTCACGAGTACGCCCACGGCATCCAGGTGCGCCTGGGCATCAACTACAGCTTCACCATCCAGCAGGAACTGCAGGCCGACTGCATGGCCGGGGCGTACCTCGGCGACTCGGTGCGCGCCGGCGACCTCACCCTCGCCGAGGGTGACCTGGACGAGTTCCGGGAGGGGGTCGCGGCGGTCGGTGACGACCCGGACCAGCCGTGGTTCGCCGAGGGCGCGCACGGCACCGCCGAGCAGCGCACCGACATGTTCTTCCGCGGCTACGAACGCTCGCTGAAGGAGTGCAACCTGAGCTGAGCGGGGTTGCCCCGGTCACCCTCGGAGCCGTTGCCGCCACCGGCGGCGGGCTCGGCTGGCAGGATCGCCGGTGTCGGTCACGACCCCCTGGAGGATCCGCTGAGCAGCCAACCCCCCGCCGCCGTGCTCTTCGACATGGACGGCACGCTTGTCGACAGCGAGAAGCTGTGGGACGTCGCGTTGCAGGAACTGGCCCACGAGTACGGCGGGGAGCTGTCCGTCGACGCCCGTCAGGCGATCATCGGCACCGCCATGGCCGAGTCGATGCGGATCCTGCACGACGACCTGGGCCAGCCCGAGCGCGACCCGGAGATCAGCGCGGCGTGGATCAACGCCCGGATCCTGGAGCTGTTCCGTACCGGGCTGCCCTGGCAGCCGGGCGCCTTCGAGCTGCTGCGTGCGGTCCGCGCGGCCGGGATCCCCACCGCGCTGGTCACCTCCAGCCCTCGGGCACTGGTCGAGATCGCCCTGGACACCCTCGGTCGGGACAACTTCGACGTGGTGGTCGCCGGTGACGAGGTGGTCGCCGCCAAACCGCACCCGGAGCCGTACCTGACCGCCGCCCGACGCCTCGGCGTGCCGATCGAGCGGTGCGTGGCGATCGAGGACTCACCGACCGGGGTGGCCAGCGCGCACGCCTCCGGCGCGGCCGTGCTGGCCGTACCCGCCGAGGTGCCGCTGCCGCCCATCGAGGGCGTACACCAGGTGGAGAGCCTGACGGGCGTGGGCCTGGAGGTGCTCGCGGCCCTGGCGGCGGACCGGGCCGGCGCGACCGGCTGAGCCCGGCCGGCGCGGTTCAGGGACGCTCGGCGAAGACCGCCGCGACCACCTGGTAGCCGTCGAACGCCCGCGCGGCCCCAGCGTAGGCCGCGAGGTGGATGAACAGTTCGACGAGTTCCTCCTTGGTCACCCCCGACTGCAGGGCGATGCGGAGTTGACCGCGCAGCGGTTCGTGGGTGCCGAGGGCAGCGGCGATCGCCACCGACACCAGGCTGCGGCTGCGGAGGTCCAGACCGGTGCGGGGCCATGCCTCGCCGAAGGTCTGCAGGGTGGCCAGGCGGCGGAAGTCCTCGCCCACCGGGGGCTCGCCGTCGCCGAGGGGCAGCACGAGCGGTTGGCCGAGCAATCGTTCGGCAGTGGCGAGCGCTCGCTGGTAGGCGTCCTGGTCGGTCATGTCATCCGCCCCGGTATCGGCCGCCTCAGGTCGCCGGCGGGCCGACGCCATGCCGGCCCGACCAGCCTGGCAGCCGCGCGCCGATTCGCGCGGACGAATCGACCAGGTCAACGCCGAGGCCCCCGACCGCGCAACGGCGGTCGGGGGCCTCGGTGAGCCGGTCAGTCGTGCGCGATCGCGCCCAGGACGTTGATCCGGGCCGCCCGTACGGCGGGGACCACCGCGGCCACCACCCCGATGATCGCGGCGAGACCGAGGAAGACGCCCATCTGCCCCCAGGGCAGGATCAGGTCGGTGATGCCCTCGTCCTTGAGCGCCTCGACCACCGCGGCGCCCAGGCCGGTGCCGACCGCCACGCCCAGCAGCGCGCCGAACACGGAGATCACCACCGCCTC
The DNA here is from genome assembly GCF_049315225.1 of Micromonospora sp. WMMD729. NCBI lineage: Bacteria > Bacillati > Actinomycetota > Actinomycetes > Micromonosporales > Micromonosporaceae > Micromonospora > Micromonospora sp. WMMD729. Next base: position 2,877,946 of record NZ_CP186059.1, read on the forward strand.
GACCGTGATCATGCCCATCGTCTGCCCACGGCGCAGTCCGATCGCCCGCAGCAACCCCAGCTCCCGCGTGCGCTCCAACACCGACAGCGCGAGGGTGTTGACGATGCCCAGGACGGCGATCACGATGGCCAGCGCCAGCAGGATCTGGATCATCGTGAGCAGCCCGTCGAGCGAACTCGTCTGCTGCTTGATGAACGCGTCCCGGTCGGCCACCGACACCTCGGGGCTGTCCGCGAGCAGCGTCTCCACCTGCGGTTGCACGTCGGCCACCCGGGCACCCGGAGCGAGCTGGATGAAGCCCTGGATGGGCTGCGGAATCGCGAAGTCCTTCGCCGCCGTCGCCGGCAACGTCACCGGGTTGGTCAGCTGCGACGACTCGTAGATGCCGCTGATCGTGTAGGTGCGGGCCTCACCCCGGGTCAACTGCACATTGACGGTCGAGCCGACCGACCAGTTGCGGGACTTCGCGGTGTCGGAGCTGACCAGCATCTGCGTCGGCGAGAGCCGGTCGATGTCACCGGCGGTGGCCTTCGCGCCGAAGATCTGCCGCAGTGACGCCACGTCGCTGCTCGCAGCCACCCAGGTGCCCTTGCCGTCGATGCGTGCCATGTCGCCGTACTCGCCGTCGACCATCCGTACGCCGGGCAGCGCCTTCACCTGGTCCAGCACGCTCGGGTCGAAGCTGGGCGGACGCGGGCCGCCCTGCTGACCGGCGATCACCAACTCGGCCTTGATGGTGTCCTGGGCGAGGGCGCTGATGCTGCCCTTGGCCGAGTCGAGGATCACCGTGACGCCGGTGACCAGCGCGATGCCGACCATCAGCGCGGCGGCCGTGATGGCGGTACGGCGCGGGTTGCGACCGGAGTTGAGCCGTCCCAGCTTGCCCGGCACCGACCAGGAGAAGATCGCGCCGAGCAGGTTCACCACCGGCCGACTGATCAGCGGGGTCAGCAGCGCCACACCGATGAACGCGAACAGCACCCCGCCCAGGATGGTGGTGAGCGTCTGGCCGCCCGCGTTGCCGCTGAGCCCCAGGAAGAGCAGCACCGCGCCGATGCCGGTGACCACCGAGCCGGCCACCGTGACCTTGGTCAGCGGCCGGTCCGGGGTCGCCACGTCCTGCATGGCGGCGATCGGCGGGATCCGGGACGCCCGCAGCGCCGGCAGCAACGCCGCCACCACGGTGATCACCAGGCCGACGCCGAACGAGCCGATCACCGCGGCCGCCGGCACGCCGATCCCGGCCAGGGTCAGCCCACCGGCCAACTTGCCGAACAGGAACGCCAGCAGCGCGCCCACCCCGATGCCGGCGGCCAGGCCGAGCACCGACGCGATCAACCCGACCGCGATGGCCTCCAGCACCACCGAGCCGATGATCTGGCGGCCGCTCGCCCCGATGGCGCGCATCAGCGCCAACTCGCGGGTGCGCTGGGCCACGATGATCGAGAAGGTGTTGAGGATCAGGAACGTGCCGACCAGCAGCGCCACCGCCGCGAAGCCCAGCAGGATCTTGTTGAAGAAGGACAGGCCCTCCTTCAGGCTGGCCGCGGCGTCGTCGGCCACCTGCTCGCCGGTCTTCACGTCGTAGTCCGCGCCCAGGGTGCGGGCCACGTCGTCGCGCAGCGCCTCGTCCGAGACGCCACCGGCGGCGGTCACCGTGATGCTGCTGAACACACCCGGCTCACCCAGCATCAGCCGCTGCGCCACCGGCGTGGTGAAGAAGACCTCGTTGACGCCGCCGATCGAGTCCCGGTCACCGCTGTAGCCGGCGACACCGACCAGGGTGAACTCCCGCTTCTTCGACTCGAACGCGGTCAGCACGCCGACCTTCTCGCCGACGCGCACCTTCGCCGTCGTGGCCAACGACTTGTTGATGACGATCTCGTCGTCCGCCTGCGGCGCGTGCCCCTCGCGCAGTTGCAGCAGGTCGCTCTCGCCGACCCAGTTCTCGCCGAGCTGCGGCGGACCGAACGACGTGACCACCTTGCCGTTGCTGCCGATCACCCGCGCGCCGTCGGCGTTGACCACACCGGTCGCCGAGGCCACCCCCGGCACCTGCTTGACCCGGTCCACCACGGCGGCGGGCAGCGGAGCGGCGGTCTGCTCGCCCTCCATCTCACTGACCTCGACCTTGGGCTTCGCCGCGACGTTCACGTCGATCTCGGAGAAGCCGTCGGCGAAGACCGAGTCGAAGGATCGACCCAGCGTGTCGGTCAGCACGAACGCGCCGGAGACGAACATGACCCCGAGCACCACGGCCAGACCGGACAGGATCAGCCGGACCTTGCGGGCCAGCAGACTCTTGAGTGTCGCCCGGAACATCAGTTGCCCACCTCGGCCGGAGTGTCCAGCTTCTTCATGGTGTCCAGCACCGTGTCGGCGGTCGGCTCGATCAACTCCGACACGATCTGCCCGTCGGCCAGGAAGACCACCCGGTCGGCGTACGCCGCGGCGGTCGGGTCGTGGGTGACCATGACGATGGTCTGACCGTGCTGGCGCACCGAGTCGCGCAGGAAGCCGAGCACCTCCGCGCCGGAGCGCGAGTCCAGGTTGCCGGTCGGCTCGTCCGCGAAGATCACCTCGGGACGGGAGACCAGCGCCCGCGCGCACGCCACCCGCTGCTGCTGACCACCCGAGAGCTGCGCCGGCCGATGGTCCAGCCGGTCCTGCAGGCCCACCGTCTTGATCACCGTGTCGTACCAGGCCGGGTCCGGCCGGCGGCCGGCGATCGACATCGGCAGCAGGATGTTCTCCTTGGCGGTGAGCGTCGGCAGCAGGTTGAACTGCTGGAAGATGAAGCCCACCTTGTCCCGGCGCAGCTTCGTCAGCCCCGAGTCGCCCAGCCCGGTGACCGTCGTCTCACCGATCGACACCGTTCCCCGGGTCACCGAGTCCAGACCGGCGAGGCAGTGCATCAGCGTCGACTTCCCAGAACCCGACGGGCCCATGATCGCGGTGAAGCGGCCACGTTCGAACTCCGCGCTGACCCCCCGCAGGGCGATGACCTGAGCCTCGCCGCTGCCGTACACCTTCCACACGTCGTTCGCCCGGGCCGCGGCCTGCGCCTGCCGGCCTACCGTCGCGGTCACGTCATCTACCTCTTCCGTCTGCTTCGACAATGCACGCCGCCCCCCGATGGTCCGGCGTGCCGTTCAATCATCGGCGCTGCGCGCGCCCGTCCCGTCCGCCCCTGGGGGGACCCGGAGCGGATTTCCCGCTGCGGGTGCACCCCCATGCCGCCTCAGGGTTGCCCCTGACCCGACAGCCGGTCGACCGGTTTTGCACACACTTCCCCCGCACGCCACAGGAGGGTCAACCCCGCCGTGCCGTCTCTGGTCACGGTAGGTGAGCGCGGCAACCCCGCCGTCCCTCTCCGGGGGGATCTTCGGGTACGCCGGGTGAGGTAGCCGCCGCGCTGCGGCTACGCCCGTGGGCGGACCAGACCCGACTCGTACGCCAGCACGACCGCCTGCACCCGGTCGCGCAGCCGCAGCTTGGTCAGCAGATGACCCACATGGGTCTTGACGGTGGTCTCGCTGACCGACAGCACTGCGGCGATCTCGGCGTTGGACAACCCCCGGGCCACCTGCACCAGCACCTCACGCTCGCGGTCGGTGAGCGCGTTGAGCGCCGCCGACGGCGTCGCCGCCGGATCGGGCAGCAGCTGAGCGAAACGTTCCAGCAGTCGCCGCAGGATCCGCGGCGCGACCACCGCATCCCCGCCGGCCACCGTGCGGATCGCCGCGATCAGCTCCTCGGCGGGTACGTCCTTGGCCAGGAACCCGCTCGCGCCCGCGCGCAGCGCCCCCACCACGTACTCGTCGAGGTCGAACGTGGTCAGCACCAGCACCCGCACCGGCAGGCGGGAGTCGACGATGGCGCGGGTCGCCGCCACCCCGTCCATCCGCGGCATCCGGATGTCCATCAGCACGACGTCGGGCAGCAGCCGTCGGGACAGCTCCACCGCCTCCACGCCGTCACCGGCCTCGGCCACCACGTCCAGGTCGCCCTCGGCGCCCAGCACCATCCGGAAACCGGTCCGCAGCAGCGGCTGGTCGTCGGCGAGCAGGATGCGTACCGGCCGCGCCGGGGCCACCCGATCGCTCATCTCGTCTCCCGTCCCGCGTCACCTGCCTGTGCGTCGCGGACCACGGTAGAGGCACGCCCGGGTGCCTGTCCCGACCCGGACGGCACCGCTCCGGTCGGGCGGTCCCGGGCCGGGCCCACCCCAACGCCGCCGATCTTGCACGTTCTGCTGCGACAAAGGGTGCGTATCCGATGAAGTCGACAACCGAAAGTGCAAGATCGCCGGCGTTGGGGCGGGGCGGGGCGGGGCGGGGCGGGGCGGGGCGGACCGGACCGGACCGGGGCGGGGCGGGGTGGGGTGGGGGTGGGTGGGGTGGATGGGGTGGTTACTCGTCGGCGCCGGGGGGTGTGGGGGTGGTGCGGGCGTCGCGGAGGGGGTCGGCGGTTGCCGCCGTGACGGGGAACGGGGGTGGCGTGCCGCCGAACGTGGGGCACAGCGCCTGGTGGCTGCACCAGTCACACAGTTTGCTCGGCCGGGGCCGGAAGTCCTGCCGGGCGGTGGCCTGCTCGATCGCCCGCCACAGCGCCACCACGGTGCGCTCGAAGCGGACCAGCTCGTCGGCGTCGGGGGTGTAGTCCAACACCTCGGCGTCGCGCAGGTAGAGCAGGCGTAGCACCCGGGGCACCACGCCCCGGGTGCGCCACAGCACCAGCGCGTAGAACTTCAGCTGGAACAGCGCCCGCGCCTCGAACGCCTCCCGGGGCGCGCCGCCGGTCTTGTAGTCGACGACCCGCAGCGCACCGTCCGGAGCCACGTCGAGCCGGTCGAGATAGCCCCGGATCAGCAGTTCCTCGTCGACGACCGCCGAGATCAGGCTCTCTCGCTCGGCCGGCTCCAGGCGGGTCGGATCCTCCACGGCGAAGTAGCCCTCCAGCAGCCCCGCCGCGGAGCGCAGGAACTCCACTGGGCCGGCCGGCTCGGCGTCGTCGAAGATCGCGGCCAGCTCCGGCTGCTCGGCGACGAGCCGGTCCCACTGGGGGGCCACCAGGTCACCGGCGGCGTCCGGTGTGCGACTCGACGCGGGCAGGTCGAACAGCCGCTCCAGCACCGCGTGCACCAACGTGCCCCGGGCCTGCTCGATGGTCGTGCGCTCGGGCAGCCGGTCGATGCTGCGGAACCGGTAGAGCAGCGGGCAGGTCTTGAAATCCGCCGCCCGCGACGGCGACAGCGAGGCCCGCACCGTCGGCGGCGGCTGCGCCGGGGAGGAGGACTGGGGGGTGGTGACCGGTTCCGCCGTCATGTGGGCAAAGGTTAGGGCACCGGTGTGACACCGCCCGCCGCCCGTCCCACCCCGGGCCGGTCCGTAGCATCGGTGCGATGGAGCAGACATCCCGGCCGCCGCGTCGGTCCGACCGGCGGCCCGGTCTGAACGTGGGTCGGGTCTTCGGGGTGCCCCTGCACCTCAACGCCTCGATGCTCCTGCTGGCCGTGCTGGTCGCCGTGCTCTACGCCGAGTTCGCCCGCCGACAACTGGACCTGCCGCAGCTCAGCGGCTACCTGATCGGCTTCGGGTTCGTGGTGTCCCTGCTCGGCTCGGTGCTGCTGCACGAGCTGGGCCACGCCCTCACCGCCCGCCGCTACGGCATCGGTGTGCGCGGAATCACCCTCGAACTGCTCGGTGGGTACACCGAGATGGAACGGGACGCTCCGACGCCCCGCATCGACCTGCTGGTCTCGCTGGCCGGCCCGGCGGTCTCCGCGGTGCTGGGCGTCCTCGCGGTCGCCGCCACCCTCGCCCTGCCGCCGGGCACCGTCGGCCACCAGCTCGCCTTCCAACTCGCGCTGAGCAACGTCATCGTCGCGGTGTTCAACATCCTGCCCGGGCTGCCGCTGGACGGCGGCCGGGCGCTGCGCGCCGCCGTGTGGGGCCTCACCCGTGACCGGCACCGCGGCACCGAGGTCGCCGGCTGGGCCGGCCGGGTCGTCGCCGTCGGCACCGCCGCCCTGGTCGGGCTGCTGACCGCGACCGACCATCTGGCGCCGGTGGCGCTGCCGCTGATGCTGCTGGTCGCCGTCACCCTCTGGCGCGGCGCCGGGCAGTCGATCCGCGCCGCCCGGGTCAGCCGGCGGTTCCCGCTTATCGACCTGGCCCACCTGGCCCGGCCGGTCTGGCCGGTGACCAGCGGCACGCCGCTGGCCGAGGCCCAGCGCCGCCGCGCCGAGGGCGGGCAGCCCGCCGCCGCGCTGCTGGTCACCAACTCCGCCGGCCACCCGGTGGCGCTGGTCGACCCGGCCGCCGCCGCGGCCGTACCCGCCGAGCGTCGCCCCTGGCTGGCGGTCGACTCGGTCGCTCGGCCGCTGACCGCCCTTCCCACCCTGGCGCTCGGGCTGGACGGCGAACGGGTGATGGAGGCCGTGCAGACCCACCCGGGCGCGCAGTACGTGGTGACGTCAGGCGAAGATGTCGTCGGCATTCTGCACATCGGGGACCTGGCACAGCTCCTCGAACCCAACCGGAAGATGACATCGTGACCGCAACTGACTCCACCGTCGGCGCCGACGCCGCCCCCCGGACGCTGACACCCGTGCACCGAGGCCCGTTCCGGCCCGGCGACCGCGTGCAGCTGACCGACCCCAAGGGGCGGATGCACACCGTCACGCTGGAGCACGGCAAGGAGTTCCACACCCACCGCGGCATCCTGGCGCACGACACGCTCATCGGGCTGCCCGACGGCAGCGTGGTGACCACCGCCGGCGGCGGCACCGCCTTCCTGGCGCTGCGCCCGCTGCTGTCGGACTACGTGCTCTCCATGCCGCGCGGCGCCCAGGTGATCTATCCGAAGGACTCGGCGCAGATCGTCGCGATGGGCGACATCTTCCCCGGCGCCAAGGTCCTCGAGGCCGGCGCGGGTTCCGGCGCGCTGAGCTGTTCCCTGCTGCGCGCCGTCGGCACCGAGGGCGAGCTGCACTCGTTCGAGCTGCGCGATGACTTCGCCCAGATCGCCAAGCGCAACGTCGAGGCGTTCTTCAACGGGCCGCACCCCTCCTGGCACCTGCACGTCGGCGACGTCGCGCAGTGCCAGGAGACCGGCTTCGACCGGATCATCCTGGACATGCTCACCCCCTGGGAGACCCTCGACATGGTCGAGCGGGCGTTGGTGCCCGGCGGCGTGTTCATCGGCTACGTCGCCACCACCCCGCAGCTCTCCGAGCTGGTCGAGGCGCTGCGCGAACGCGGCGGCTGGACCGAGCCGCGTGCCTGGGAGTCGCTGGTGCGCGACTGGCACGCCGAGGGCCTCGCCGTCCGCCCGGACCACCGCATGATCGCGCACACCGCGTTCCTGGTCTCCGCGCGCAAGCTCGCCCCGGGCGTCACCGCGCCGCCGCGTCGCCGCAAACCCAGCAAGGGCACCGAGGCGTACGCGCAGCGCCGCGAGGACCTGCGCGCGGCCGAGGCGGCCCGGCAGGCCGCCGCCGCCCAGGCCGCCGGCGCGCAGCCCGACGCGACGGGGGAGATGGACAGGCCGTGACCATCGGTGAGCGGGGGGAGGCGGCCCGATGAGCCGACCGGGCTACGGCGGCGGCGACCTGCCCGCCGTGTTTCCGGACTGGTCGCCCTACCAGGACCTGGAGTCGGCGGCGCGCGCCTATCTGCGGGACCCGGACGTCGCCCTGGAGGCGCTCGGCGGCGTGCTCCGCGGCGCCTCGGTGCTCGGCTTCACCCTGGAACGCTTCGTCAACGAGGTCAACGGCGTGTGGCAGGAGGTCGTCGTCTGTGACGGCAGCCGGCTCATCCTCTGGCACGGCGAGGACGTGCCGCCGGGGGAGGGGCCGCCGGGTTCGATGACGTCGTCGCTGCGGGTCGTGCCGGCCTCCACGGTCACCGAGGTGGGCTGCCGACGCCGGCTCAACCGCCTGGAGAACGGCGAGATCCGGGTCGACAGCATCGACGTCTACCTGCTGCTCACCTCGCTGGACGAGGCGCCGCCGAGCGAGGAGATGGCCGGTACGCCCCGGCACGACGCGCTGCGGTTCGGCAAGACCCTCGACGACGGCGGGGCCGGGCAGATCGCCCGGCTGGAGGAGTTCGCGCGGCTGGTCGCCTCGGTGGTCGGCCGGCCGATGCTCTGAGGCGTACCCCTGCTCGGGTCGGCGTCGCGCGGACCGCGCGACGCCGGCTCAGTCCTCGGCGTCCGGACCGGCGACCTCGACACCGTCGCCGCGCACCACGTGGATGCAGTCGCCCGGGCACTCCTTCGCGGAGTCGATCACTTCGAGCCGCAGGTGCGCGGGCACGTCGACCCGGCTGCCCGGCGCCATCCGCAGCTCGCCGTCGACACCCTTGACGTACGCCAGGCCGTCGATGTCGAACTCGAACACCTCCGGCGCGTACTGCACGCAGAGCCCATCGCCCGTGCAGAGATCCTGGTCCACCCAGACCTGCAACTCGTCGGTCGCGACCTCGGCCACCGGTGCACCCCCCATGTTCTCCCGTACCAGCCTCCGACGGTACCCGAACGCCGGTACCGGCCCCGCAGACCACCCCTTGGCGATCAAGGTTCAGTGACGAGGGTGTTGCGTGGGACCGAATCGGGCTCATAGCGGCTAGTGTTAGCTCAGAACGTTCAAGCCCCCCGGGGAGGTGGGACGTGGCAGCACGCAGCGACGACGCGGACTCGCGCGCCGCACGGTGGGAGAAGGAAGCCCACGATCTCTCCACGCAGGTCGCGTTCCTTCAGGAGGAACTCGCCCTGGTGCGGCGCAAGTTGACCGAAAGCCCCCGACACGTCCGGCAGCTCGAAGAGCGGCTGGCGGCCACCCAGGCACAGTTGGCGCGGCTGACCGAGAACAACGACCGGCTGGTGAGCACCCTCAAGGAGGCTCGCACGCAGATCGTCACGCTCAAGGAGGAGATCGACCGGCTCGCCCAGCCACCGAGTGGCTACGGAGTATTCCTGGCCAAGCACGACGACGGCACGGTGGACGTGTTCACCGGCGGCCGCAAACTGCGGGTCGCCGTCTCGCCCTCGCTGGACGTGGCCGAGCTGCGGCGCGGCCAGGAGGTCCTGCTCAACGACGCGCTCAACATCGTCGACGCGTTCGGGTACGAGCGGGTCGGCGAGGTGGTGATGCTCAAGGAGGTGCTGGAGGGACCGAACGGCGGGCCGGGTGACCGGGCGCTGGTGGTCTCCCACTCCGACGAGGAGCGCATCGTGCACCTCGCCGAGACGCTGATCGGTTCGGCGATCCGGGCCGGCGACTCGCTCATGATCGAGCCCCGCTCGGCGTACGCGTACGAGCGGATCCCGAAGAGCGAAGTCGAGGAGTTGGTCCTGGAGGAGGTGCCCGACGTCGACTACTCCGACATCGGTGGCCTCCAGTCCCAGATCGAGCAGATCCGCGACGCGGTGGAGCTGCCGTTCCTGCACGCGGACCTGTTCCGTGAGCACCAGCTCCGCCCACCCAAGGGCATCCTGCTCTACGGGCCACCCGGCTGCGGCAAGACGCTGATCGCGAAGGCGGTGGCCAACTCTCTGGCCAAGAAGATCGCCGAGCGGCAGGGCAAGGAGAAGCACACCAGCTTCTTCCTCAACATCAAGGGCCCGGAGCTGCTCAACAAGTACGTCGGCGAGACCGAGCGGCACATCCGGCTGATCTTCCAGCGGGCTCGGGAGAAGGCCGGCGAGGGCACCCCGGTAATCGTGTTCTTCGACGAGATGGACTCGATCTTCCGGACCCGTGGCTCCGGCGTCTCGTCCGACGTGGAGAACACCATCGTCCCGCAGCTGCTCAGCGAGATCGACGGCGTGGAGGGGCTGGAGAACGTCATCGTCATCGGCGCCTCCAACCGGGAAGACATGATCGACCCGGCGATCCTGCGCCCGGGCCGGCTCGACGTGAAGATCAAGATCGAGCGGCCGGACGCCGAGGCGGCCAAGGACATCTTCTCCAAGTACATCCTTTCCGGGCTGCCACTGCACCCGGACGACCTCGCCGAACACGGCACCGACGCGCAGGCCACGGTGGCCGCGATGATCGACGCCGTGGTCCTGCGGATGTACTCGGAGACCGAGGAGAACCGCTTCCTCGAGGTCACCTACGCCAACGGTGACAAGGAGGTCCTCTACTTCAAGGACTTCAACTCCGGCGCGATGATCCAGAACATCGTCGACCGGGCCAAGAAGATGGCCATCAAGGAATTCCTCACCTCCGGTCGCAAGGGGCTGCGCCTGCAGCACCTGCTCGACTCCTGCGTCGACGAGTTCCGCGAGAACGAGGACCTGCCCAACACCACCAACCCCGACGACTGGGCGCGCATCTCCGGCAAGAAGGGCGAACGGATCGTCTACATCCGCACGCTCGTCTCCGGCGGCAAGGGCGCCGAGGCCGGCCGGTCCATCGAGACCGCCAGCAACACCGGCCAGTACCTGTAGCCAGGCGCTGACACCAGCGGGGCCCGGAACGCGACGCGTCCCGGGCCCCGCTCGTCACACCGCCCCACACACACCCAGCCGACCCGGTACGCTGTGGCGCTTCCAACCCTGCGAACGTCGAGGAACCGCGTGCCGTCCGAACTCACCGTCACCGACCCGCCGGCACGCGCCGCAACCGACCCGGAAACCCCGCCGCCCGGCCACCCGTACCGCCGACTGCTCGTCGCGCTCGCGGTGGCCTGGCTGGTACCCACCGTGGCGTACCCCCTGCACCTGGCCTGGCTGCTGCCCCCGCTCGTGCTACTCGCCACGGCCAGCCTGCTCCGCGGCGGCAGCACCCTGCTCGACCGGCTCGTGCTCGCCATGCTGCTGCTCGTCGGCGCCACCACCATCGCCGGGCTGTTCTTCACCGTCTGGCCCTGGGGGCTGCACCCCGTCGCGGTCAGCGGCACCGCGCTCACCGCCCTCGCCCTCATCGCCACGGTGACCGGCCGACGTCCCACCCTGCCCCGACCCGGTTGGACCGACCTGCTGCCGGTCGCCGCCACCATCGCCGTCGTCGGCTACCTCGCGTCGCCCTGGCTGCGGGCCGGCACCCTCGCCGGCCGCCTCAGCCTGCTCGCCCTCGGCGAGGACAACTTCCGCCACGTCGCCCTCGTCGACGCCATCGGCCGGCTCGGCGGGTACGTCTTCCTCGACCCGTCGGCCTCCCGCGACGACATCGTCTCCCTGCTGGCCCGCTACCCGCAGGGTTGGCACCTCACCACCGCCCTGCTCGACGCGCACCTGCGTTCGGCCACCGGCACCGCCAGTGGCGCCAGCAGCATCAGCCACTACGAGTGGTGGTTCCTCGCCACCTTCGCCCTGCTTGTGATCACCCTCTTCTGGGCCGCCCAGCGCCTTCCCGGCCCCCTGCATCCGCTGCACCGAGTCGTCCTGACCGTCGTCGTCGGCGCCCTCGTCCTCGGCAGCCAACTGCCCCGGCTGCTGATTGCCGGCTACCCCAGCGAGGTCCTCGGGCTCGCGCTCGCCGTCGCCCTGACCGCGCTCGTCGTACGCCCGCTCGGCGGTAACCGGGAACAGCTCGTCCTGCTCGGCGCGCTGCTCACCGGCATCGGCTTCACCTACTACCTGTTCCTGCCCCCGGCCGGGCTGCTGGTGCTCGGCTGGCTCGTCGCGCACCGCCGAGAGTTGCTCCGCGTCCGCCGGACCGTGCTCGTCGTCGGCCTGGTCACCGCCCTGCTCGCACCGCTGCCCCTGCTGCTGGGCATCTTCGCCGCGAACCAGACCGAAGCCCTCGACGCCAAGGCCGGCCTGGAACTCGCCGAGGCGTGGCGGGCCCTGCTCGGCCTCACCCCGATCGTCCTGATCGGCCTCGTGATCCAGGCCCGTCGCGCCGACCGGGCCTGGCGCCGGCACATCGCCGCCGTGCTGGTGGCCGTCGGCTTCGCCCTCGCCATCGCCCTGGCCAACGTCCTCACCGGCGTCCAACCCGCCTACTACTTCATGAAGGGCGTGCACCTCGCCACCGTCGGGCTCGTCGTCGGTGCGGCCGCCCTCGTCGTGCTGCTGCCCGTCCCGTCCGGCGACGCCGGCCGCCCCCGAGCACGCGCCGCCGTCGCCGCTCTCGCCGCCGTCCTGGCCGGGCTCACCGCCGTGATCCTCTGCGGGCTCACCGGTTGGAGTCGGAGCCTGCTCGTGGTCGACAAGCAGAGCTGGACGCAGAGCTGGGTCGACCACGACGTCGACAACCCGATGAGGGTCGCCCAGGTGTGCGCTGCGGCCTACCACCGTTACCTCGAGAAGCCGGGTACGGTCACCGTCGTGCTCGACCGGACCGGCTACCGGGGTTACGTCGAGTCGATATGTCTCTCCGCCCTGCAGGGCACCACCGGGCAGACCGAGAAGGCGATCTATCTGCCGACGTTGTTCGAGGAGCCCGAACGCACCCGGATGATGCTGCGTACCACCCGAGGTCCGCTCCGCCTGGTGATCAGCGATCCCGCCGCGCAACGACGCGTCGACAAGCTGCTGACCCAGTACCCGGACCTGCGCGGCCGGGTCACCACCGTTCCCATGACCATCAAATACTGAGCCCGGCGGGCGGGCGCGTGGAACGACACCCGTGACCCGCCCGCACCGGCGCGCCCCCCTCGGAGAACAGTCGGACTACGCTCGACATGACGGGGACCGGGTCGGGCGAGCGAAGCGGGTAGGTCGATGAGCGTAAGACGGATCATGGGTACCGAGGTCGAGTACGGCATCTCCGTACCCGGCCAGGCCGGAGCCAACCCGATGGTCACCTCGTCCCAGGTGGTCAACGCCTACGGAGCCCGGCCCGAACTCAACCGGGGTGGGCGCGCCCGCTGGGACTACGAGGAGGAGTCGCCACTGCGCGACGCCCGCGGCTTCACCTACTCCGGAGCCGCCTACGACCCCGCCGAGGCCCTCGCCGACGAGGACCTGGGCCTGGCCAACGTGATACTCACCAACGGCGCACGCCTCTACGTGGACCACGCGCACCCGGAATACTCCACCCCCGAGGTCACCACCCCCCGGGACGTGGTGCGCTGGGACAAGGCCGGCGAGCGGGTGATGGCCGAGGCGTCCCGCCGGGCCGCCACCATTCCCGGCAGCCAGCCGATCCACCTCTACAAGAACAACACCGACAACAAGGGCGCGAGCTACGGCGCCCACGAGAACTACCTGATGCGCCGGCAGACCCCGTTCGCCGACATCGTGGCGTACCTGACGCCCTTCTTCGTGACCCGCCAGATCGTCTGCGGCGCCGGCCGCGTCGGCATCGGGCAGGACGGCGGCCAGAGCGGCTTCCAGATCTCCCAGCGCGCGGACTTCTTCGAGGTCGAGGTCGGCCTCGAGACCACCCTCAAGCGACCGATCATCAACACCCGCGACGAGCCGCACGCCGACGCCGACAAGTACCGCCGCCTGCACGTCATCATCGGCGACGCCAACCTCTCCGAGATCTCCACCTACCTCAAGGTCGGCACCACCGCGCTCATCCTCACCATGATCGAGGAGAAGGCGCTCGGCGCCGACCTCGGCATCGCCGACCCGGTCAGCGAACTGCGCGCGGTCAGCCACGACCCCAGCCTCACGCACCTCATGCGGCTGCGCGACGGCCGCCGGCTGACCGCCCTGGACGTGCAGTGGGCGTACCTCGAACGGGTCCGGTCCTTTGTCGACGACCGGTACGGCGCCGACGTCGACGAGCAGACCGCCGACGTGCTGGACCGGTGGGAGGGCGTCCTGGACCGGCTCGGCCGCGACCCCATGCTCTGCGTCGACGAGTTGGACTGGGTGGCCAAGCTGCGGCTGCTGGAGGGCTACCGGGAGCGGGAGAAGCTCGGCTGGGGCTCCCACAAGCTCCAGCTCGTCGACCTGCAGTACTCCGACGTACGCCCGGAGAAGGGCCTCTACAACCGGCTCGTCTCCCGGGGGGCGATGAAGACACTGCTCACCGACGAGGAGGTCCGCAGCGCGATGACCGAGCCGCCGGAGGACACCCGGGCCTACTTCCGGGGCCGCTGCCTCGCCCAGTACGCCTCCGAGGTGGTCGCCGCGAGCTGGGACTCGGTCATCTTCGACGTCGGCCGGGAGTCGCTGGTCCGGGTGCCGATGATGGAGCCGGAGCGGGGCACGCGGGCGCACGTCGGAGCGCTGTTCGACCGCTGCGCCAGCGCCAAGGACCTGCTGGAGACGTTGACCGGCGGCTGAACCCGCCAACCGAATGCCCGCTGTGCGCCGCAAGCCGGCGCGCGGCGGGCTTTTCGTCGCCTGGGCGAGGTAAGTTCATCGCAGACGATCGTGGAGGAGGCAGCAATGGCCACTCATGACAGCGGCGGCCAGTCGCAGTCCGGCAAGTCCCGCCAGGGCGAGGAGATCGAGGACGTCACCACCGAGGCCAACCCCGAGGTGGCCGAGCGGCACGCCGAGATTACCGAGGACGTCGACGACCTGCTCGACGAGATCGACTCCGTCCTGGAGGAGAACGCAGAAGAGTTCGTGAGAGGTTACGTGCAAAAGGGAGGTCAGTGAACATATAGGGTTAATTCGGACATGCCCTACGCGAGTGATGACCGCGACGGACTTCGCCGCTGCCGAGACTGTGGCGAGTGGAAGTCGCTCGATGTTTTCTGCGCCAGTTCGAAGAGGCCGGGTGGGCGGGGCAGCTACTGCAAGCCCTGCTTCAACGAGCGCTCCAAGGCAAGTTATGCGCGTCGGGTGAAGGCCAAGTTCGACCGTGAGGTGCGGCCAGCCCGCGTCGTGCCAGAGGGGCACAAGTACTGCCCGACCTGCGATGCGGTCAAGCCGTTCGATGCCTTCCCCCGGAACCGGGCGGACAGCTCCGGGTACGCCAGCTACTGCAAGCCCTGCCACAACACAAAGACCAGAGAGACGAAAGAGCGGCTGTACGGGGGTATCCGCGAATACCACCTGCGGCATCGCTACGGCATCGGGGAGAAGGAGTTTCAGGAGCTCCTGACCGAGCAGGGCGGGGTCTGCGCGATCTGCGGCGGCACGGACCCGCAACATCTGGACCACGATCATCGCACCGGATGGGTGCGCGGGATACTCTGCTTCAACTGCAACGGTGGTCTTGGCCAGTTCCGTGACAGTCCTACGAGGCTGGCCAGGGCGATCACGTACCTGAGAGGAACCACGTGGCAGCGGGCTTTGATCCATCCGGGCGTCTACCAGATGTGTTCACCAACGCGGGGACGTCCTCCTTCACCACGTTCTTGAGCCGGGTGGCGCCCGAGATGCTGCCCGGTCGTCGACCGCTGCCCCCGGGCATGGCCGCCGACCTGGCGCCGCACGCGACCACGATCGTTGCCATCTCGGCCGCCGGTGGCGTCGTGATGGCCGGCGACCGGCGGGCCACCATGGGCAACCTGATCGCCCAGCGCGACATCGAGAAGGTGCACCCGGCCGACGCGTACTCCCTGGTCGGTATCGCGGGCACCGCGGGCATCGGCATCGAGCTGATGCGACTGTTCCAGGTGGAGCTGGAGCACTACGAGAAGATCGAGGGCGCGATGCTCTCGCTCGACGGCAAGGCCAACCGGCTGGCGTCGATGATCCGGGGCAACCTGGGCGCGGCCATGCAGGGCCTCGCCGTGGTGCCGCTGTTCGCGGGCTTCGACCTGGCCGCCGGTGACCCGGCGCGGGCCGGGCGGATCTTCAGCTTCGACGTGACCGGTGGTCCGTACGAGGAGACCGGGTACGACGCTATCGGCTCCGGCTCGCTGTTCGCCAAGTCGGCGCTCAAGAAGCGTTTCCGGACCGGGCTGTCGCTCGAGGACGCGACCCGGCTCGCGGTCGAGGCGCTCTACGACGCGGCCGACGACGACACCGCGACCGGCGGACCGGACCTGACCCGCCGGATCTATCCGGTGGTGATGACCGCGACCGCCGAGGGCACCCGCCGGTTGACCGACACCGAGACGGCGGCGATCGCCGAGGGTGTGGTCGCCGGTCGGATGGAGAACCCGGGCGGATGAGCGCCGTCCACCCCCACCAGTCAGCAGTCGTCAGCACAGCGCCGTAAGGAGAACCGCCGCCGTGGCCATGCAGTTCTACGCCTCGCCCGAACAGATCATGCGCGACCGCTCCGAGCTGGCCCGCAAGGGCATCGCCCGGGGGCGCAGCGCGGTGGTCCTGAGCTACTCCGGCGGGGTGCTCTTCGTCGCGGAGAACCTCTCCAGCGCCCTGCACAAGGTCAGTGAGATCTACGACCGGATCGGCTTCGCCGCGGTCGGCCGGTACAACGAGTTCGAGAACCTGCGTCGCGCCGGGGTGCGGATGGCCGACCTGAACGGCCTGAGCTACGACCGGCGGGACGTGACCGGGCGCGCGCTCGCCAACGCCTTCGCGCAGACGCTGGGCGCGATCTTCACCGAGCAGTCGAAGCCGTTCGAGGTGGAGATCTGTGTGGCGGAGGTCGGGGCCACGGCGGACGACGACGAGTTGTACCGGCTCACCTACGACGGGTCGGTCAACGACGAGCCGGGCCGGATGGCGATGGGTGGTCAGGCCGAGGCGATCACCGGCGTGTTGAAGTCGCAGCACCGGGCGGACATGTCCCTCGGCGAGGCGGTCCGGGTGGCGGTGCAGGCGTTGAGCACCGTTGGCGGTGAGGGCGGCGCGGCCCGTACGATCGCCGCCAACCAGCTTGAGGTGGCGGTGCTGGATCGTCAGCGGGTGGGGCGTACGTTCCGGCGGATCACCGGGGCGGCGCTGACGGCGCTGCTCGACGGTGACGTCGCGGCGGCGGAGCAGTCGGTCGAGGCGGGTGGGCCGGACACGCCGACGCAGCCGACCACGGAGGCGCACAAGCCGACGACGTCGGCGGGCTCCGCCGACCTGGAGGACAAGCCCGCAGACGGCAAGTAAGCGACAGCGACAGCGGCGGGCGAGCCCTTCGGGCTCGCCCGCCGCGTGCGTTCCCCACCCCACCCCACCCCACCCCACCCCACCCCACCCTGCCCGCCCCACCTCACCTCGCCGATCTTGCACTTTCGGTTGCCGTTGCGCACCTTTTGCGGGCATTAGTCACGACAGAAAGTGCAAGATCGACGAGGTGGGGGCGGGGTGTCATGGGGACTCGGTTTTTAGGGCGGGTCCTAGGAGCAGTCCGCCGTCGACGACGTGCTCGGTGCCGGTGATGAAGGCGGCGTCGGGCGAGGCGAGGAACAGCAGCATGGCGGTGATGTCGGCGGGCTGTCCGAGTCGGGGGACGGCGAACGGCTCCGGGGTGTAGAAGTCGGCGATCGGGGCGGCCGCGCCCGCTGCCGGTTCGGTGATGAACGCGGTGGCGACGACGCCGGGGTGGATGGTGTTGACGCGGATGTTGTCGCGGCCCAGTTCGAGGGCGGCGGTCTGGGTGAGCCCGCGGATGGCCCACTTGCTGGCGACGTAGGGCGCGTAGTGGGCGGTGCCTCCAAAGCCCATGACGGAGGCGATGTTGACGATCACCCCACCGCCGGCTCGGCGCAGCGCTGGTGCGGCGGTCTTGATGCCGAGGAACGTGCCGGTGAGGTTGATGTCCAGGATGCGCGCCCAGGTGGCCTGGTCGGTGGACTCGATGAGGGCCGGCGGGTTCTGCACGCCGGCGTTGTTGACCAGGATGGTGAGCGCGCCGAACGCGTCCTCGGTCGCCGCGACGGCGGCGGCCCACGACTTCTCGTCGGAGACCTCGAGGCGTACGAAGAGCGCGCGGTCCCCGAGTTCGGCGGCGAGGGCGGCACCGCGATCGGCGTTGGTGCCCCCGATGACGACGTTGGCGCCCTCGGCGTGCAGGGCGCGTACGTGGCTGGCACCCTGCCCGCCGGTGCCGCCGGTGACGAGGGCGGTGTGCGCGGTGAAGCGGGACATGCGGTCCTCCAGGAAAGCCAATGGTGAGTCGTGTGACTCACCATGGCAACGGTACGTCGCCTCCGGTGGTGAGTCAACCCACTCACCTCGCTATGATGGCCGCATGACGACCTATCACCAGCGGGTGGCTCAGCAGAAGCGCGCGCTGATCGTGCAGGCCGCCACGCAGCTGTTCCTGGAGCTGGGCTACGACCGGTCGTCGCTGGCGCGCATCGCCGAGGAGGCCGGGGTGTCGAAGGCGACGCTCTTCAAGCAGTTCCCGACGAAGGCGGCCCTGTTCGACGCCATCGTCGTCGACTCCTGGGCCGGCGGTGACGACGCCGCGGTGCCGTCCGTGGGTGACCTGGAAGCCGGTCTGACCGCGCTCGGGCGGCACTATGCGACGCTGTTGGGCCGGCCGGGGATGGTGGATCTGTTCCGCATCGTCATCGCCGAGTTGCCCCGCTTCCCGGAGCTGGCGAAGGCGCACTTCGCCGGGGGGAAGCTGCCGTACTTCGAGACGGTTCAGCGCTACCTCGTGGCCGAGCGCGACGCGGGAACGGCGGACATCGCCGACCCGCAGATGGCCGCCACGCAGTTCCTCGGGATGATCTCCAACTACCTGTTCTGGCCGTGCCTGCTGGTCCCTGGCTGGACGGTGACCCCGGACCGCGCCGGCGGGGTGGTGGACGACGCCGTCCGCACGATGGTCGCACGGTACGACCGGCACGCGAACCGGTAGCACCGAGGGTTCAGGTCACCGCGCAGCCGACCGGGCCGCGCGCCACGTGACCACGCACGGGCACGGTGCCCCGGATGCCAGAGATCTTGGAACGAATCGGCCCCGCCCGGGGCGGGTGCCCTCCAAAATCTCTTTGCTGTTGCTGCCCGAGGCAGCGCGGGGGCCGGTGGCGGGTGCCCGGGCGGGGCGGGTGTGGGCGCCGCGTGGGTCAGGGGGCGGTGGTCACCCGTGCGACTGCTTCGCGGGTGGGGGTGAGGGCCGGCGCGGTGGTGCGGGTGCCGCGCAGCAGGACCGCCATGGTGGCGGCGACCACGACGGAGCCGATGGCGTAGCCGAGTTCGACCCGCAGGGCGGTCGCGACCGGGGCCAGGGTGGCGGCGACCAGCGCGGCCACGCCGACCGCCCAGGCGACCGCCTGGGCGCGGTGCCGGTCGAGGGCCAGCAGCGCCTGGCCGAGGACCATCGCCCAGAGGTAGGCGACGGTGGCAGCGGCGAGCCAGGCGAAGTCGCCGTGGCCGAGGACGTCGGGGGCGTCGAAGAGGGTCTGCACCAGCCACGGGCCGAGCAGGACGGCGAGCACGGCACCGGTGAGGCCGAGCGCGGTGACGATGCCCAGGGCCCGGCGCAGGAGACTGTTGAAGGCCGTGCGGTCGCCCGTGGCAGCGGAAGTGGCGAGGCCGGGCAGCAGGGACGCCTGGAGCGAGGCGAAGACGAACAGCGGGATCCGGACCAGCACCAGGGCGGAGAGCAACGCGCCGGCGGTGGCCACGTCGGAGGGGTCCAGTACCTTGACGTTGATCACGCCGATGTTGACGACCACCTGGGAGAGCAGGCTGGACGTGATGAGCAGGCCGAGGCCGCGCAGGAACGCGGCCCAGGCGACGGGGACGCCGCCGCCGACGGCCCGCAGCACGGGCGGGGCGCTGAGCGCCACGCCGATCAGCGGCGCGGCGATCAGCACCGCGCCGAACCAGATGGGGGAGGTGACGCCGGTCAGGCCGAGCAGGGCGACGAGGGCGATGCGCAGGCCGCCGTCGACGGCGAGTTGGGTGCCGTACCAGGGGAACAGTTGCAGGCCGGAGAGCACGCCGCGGGTGGTGTGCGCGACGGCCAGCGCGGCGAGCGACCCGATCAGGACGGCGACCATGCGGTCGTCGCCCGCGAAGAGCCGGTCGGCGAGCGGCGCCCGGGCGACGATGATCAGCGCGACGACCGCGACGAGCAGGCCGAGGGCCAGGGCGGCCCCCCGGGCCAGGACCGGCCCGGGGGTGAGGCCCTGGCTGTGCCGGGCGGCGACGAGGCGGGCGACCTCCTGTTCGACGGGCATGAACAGGCCGATGCCGAGGGTGAAGACGATCGTCCAGAGCGCCGCGAGCGACGAGTAGTCGGCCTCGGTGAGGCTGTGCCCGGCGACGGCCAGGTGGACGTAGGAGGCGAGCCCCAGCAGGGCCAGGCCGGCGCCGACGGCGATGGTGCCCGGTGGGACGAGACTCAGGAGCCGGCGGATCACCGGCGAATGAGCGCCAACGTGAGGACGGCGAAGGCCCGACCGAGGTAGATCATGGCCTTGGCCGGTGAGTGGCTGGGGGTGCCGGCCATCCGCTTGCGCATGGCCACCGGCACCTGGCGGATGGTGTAACCCCGCCGGGCGGTGTGCACGAGCGTCTCGACCGTGTCGCCCAGGTACTCCACGGGATACCAGGTGGCGAACATGTCGATCACCCGGCGGTTGGCGGCCCGGAACCCGGAGGTGGTGTCGGTGAGCTTGGTGCGGGCGACGCGGGACAGCACGCCGGAGAGCATGACCATGGCCCAGCGGCGGGGGCCGCGGACGTTGTAGTCGCCCTCGCCGGCGAACCGGGCGCCGATCACCAGGTCGGTCTCGTCGAGCAGGTCGACGAGCTTCGGCACGTACCGGGGGTCGTGCTGGCCGTCCGCGTCGATCTGGATGGCCACGTCGTAGTCGTGGTCGCGGGCGTACCGGTACCCCACTCGCATGGCGCCGCCGACACCAAGGTTGTACGGGAGTTTCGCGACCCGGGCGCCGGCGGCGGAGGCGACGGCGGCGGTGCGGTCGGTGGAGCCGTCGTCGACGACGAGCACGTCGACGCCGGGCAGTTCGCCGCGGACCTCACCGACGACGTCGGCGATCGAGCCGGACTCGTTGAGCGCCGGGATGATGATCAGGACCCGCTTGCCGTTAACCATCGTGCGACACCAGTTCGTCTCGGGCCGCCCGGTCCGCGTCGATCTCGGCGCGGAGCAGGGCGAAGTCTTCTGCCAGGGTCCGGGTCTCTTCCTCCAGGGCGCTGACCTCCCAGCTGAGGTGCACGCAGACCAGCAACAGGAAGACGATGCCGAGGAAGAGCACGAGGCTGACACCGGAGGCGACGCCGAGGAGTTCGGCGACGTTGTCGAGCAGCCGGGGGAACAGGGACAACGGGATCACGATGATCAGCACGGCGAGCCAGAGCATGCCGTACTTCTCGCGCAGCTGACGACGGCGCAGCAGCTCGACGATGGTGCCGAGCAGAATCAGGCCGGTCAAGCCGGTGACGAGGGTGAGCTTCATGCGACCTTCCACGGGGCGGGTGGAGCGGGGGAGTGGAACGCGTCAACCAGGGTGGAGTGCCAGTCCGGAAGTGGCGGCAGACCCGCGGCCGCCCAGCGGTTGTGCCCTAGCACACTGTACGCCGGACGGGGAGCGGGACGAGGATACCGGTCGCTGGTGGTGGGTTGGATCCGGTCCGGGTCCAGACCGGCCACCGTGAACGCGGCGCGGGCCAGCCCGTACCAGGTGGTCTCGCCGGCGCAGGTGCCGTGGTAGACGCCGGGAGCCGCGCGACCGGCCAGGGCGGCGTCGGCGAGCGCGACCAGACGCTCGGCGAGCCGGTACGACCAGGTGGGCTGCCCGTGCTGGTCGTCGACCACGTCGAGGTGCTCGCGTTGGCCGGCCAGCCGCAGCATGGTGGCCACGAAGTTCGGCCCGTGCGCGCCGTACAGCCACGCGGTGCGGACGACGTACCCGGTGTCCGGCAGCAGGCGGGCGACGGCCTGCTCACCGACCAGCTTGCCGCGCCCGTACGCGTTGACGGGCGCGGTCGGCGCGTCCTCCGGGTAGGGGGAGTCGGCGTCGCCGGCGAGGACGTAGTCGGTGGAGACCTGGATCAACCGGGTGCCGCCGGTGGCGCACGCCGCAGCGAGGTTCGCCACGCCGTGGCCGTTGACGGCGGTGGCCGCCGCCTCGTCGGCTTCCGCACCGTCGACGTCGGTCCACGCGGCGGCGTTGATCACGACGTCGTGTCCGGCGACGGCGTGGCGGACCGCAGTGGGGTCGGTGATGTCCAGGTCGGCACGGGCGGCGGCGGTGACCTTCAGGTCGGGCCGGGCCTCCAGGACGGTGACCAGGTCCCGGCCGAGCATCCCCCCGGCGCCGGTGACGAGTAGTCGGGTCATGCGGTGGGGGCCGACTTCAGCGGCTCCCACCAGGCCCGGTTCTCCTGGTACCAGCGCACGGTGTCGGCGAGGCCGTCGTCGAGAGTGATGCTGGGCTGGTAGCCCAGCTCTTCGCTGATCTTGCCGATGTCGAGGGAGTACCGGCGGTCGTGGCCCTTGCGGTCGGTGACCGGGACGACCCGGTCCCAGTCAGCGCCGCAGGCGTCCAGCAGCCGACCGGTCAGCTCCTTGTTGGTCAGCTCGGTGCCGCCGCCGATGTTGTAGACCTCGCCGGCGCGACCCTTCTGCTGGACCAGCGCGATGCCCCGGCAGTGGTCGTGCACGTGCAGCCAGTCGCGGATGTTGCCGCCGTCGCCGTACAGCGGAACCGTCCCGCCGTCGAGCAGGTTGGTCACGAACAGCGGGATGACCTTCTCCGGGAACTGGTACGGACCGTAGTTGTTGGAGCAGCGGGTCACGACCACGTCCATGCCGTGGGTGCGGTGGTAGGCCAGCGCGAGCAGGTCGGAGCCGGCCTTCGAGGCCGAGTACGGGGAGTTCGGGGCGAGCGGCCAGGTCTCCGTCCAGGAGCCCTCGTCGATCGAGCCGTACACCTCGTCGGTGGAGACGTGCACGAAGCGGACGGTGCCGTGCCGCAGCGCCGCGTCGAGCAGGGTCTGCGTGCCGAGCACGTTGGTGGTGACGAACGGCGCGGCGCCGGCGATCGAGCGGTCGACGTGCGATTCGGCCGCGAAATGCACGATCACGTCGTGCCCGGCGACCACCTCGTCGACGACGGTCGGATCGCAGATGTCGCCCTGCACGAACCGCAGCCGCGGGTCGTCGCGCACCGGGTCGAGGTTCGCCAGGTTGCCCGAGTAGGTCAACTTGTCGAGCACGGTCACGACCGCCGGTTCGAGCGGGGGCACGCCCTCGGCACTGCCCAGGGGTTTGCCCAGCAGCAGTCGAACGTACTCCGACCCGATGAATCCGGCTCCGCCGGTGACGAGGATCCTCACGGGTCCGAAAGTGTACGCGACGTTCGTCGGCGGACGTGGGACGCGACCCCCACGCACGTTCCGTAGCCGTGCCGGTAGGCTTCGCCGGTGCGTGGAATCCTACTCGCCGGCGGCACCGGTTCCCGGCTCTGGCCGATCACCCGGGCAGTGTCCAAGCAGCTGATGCCGGTCTTCGACAAACCGATGATCTACTACCCGCTCTCCACACTGGTGATGTCCGGGGTCCGGGAGATCCTGGTGATCACGACACCGGAGGACCAGGACCAGTTCCGTCGGCTGCTCGGCGACGGCAGCCAGTTCGGGTTGCGGCTGGAGTATGTCAGCCAGGAGCGCCCGGAGGGCATCGCGCAGGCGTTCATTCTTGGTGCGGATTTCATCGGTGACGAGTCGGTGGCGTTGATCCTCGGCGACAACATCTTCCACGGCGTGGGGCTGGGCCGGCAGCTCGCCGACCACGGTGACCCCGTCGGCGGCCGGGTCTTCGCGTACCAGGTGGCCAATCCGCAGGAGTACGGCGTGGTCGACTTCGACGCCGACGGCCGGGTGCTCTCGATCGAGGAGAAGCCGGCCCTGCCGAAGTCCCGCTACGCGGTGCCCGGCCTGTACTTCTACGACAATCGGGTGGTCGACATCGCCCGCAAGCTCACCCCGAGCGCTCGGGGCGAGCTGGAGATCACCGCCGTCAACGAGGTGTACCGGGAGACCGGCGAGCTGTCGGTGACGGTGCTCGATCGCGGCACCGCGTGGCTGGACACCGGCACCTTCACCTCGATGATGCAGGCCGGCGAGTTCGTCCGGGTGGTCGAGGAGCGACAGGGCCTCAAGATCGGTTGCGTGGAGGAGGTGGCCTGGCGGGCCGGCCTCATCGACGACGACCAGCTCCGCGCGCTGGCCGAGCCGCTGGTCAAGAGCGGTTACGGCGACTACCTGTTCGGGCTGCTGGCCGAGAAGAACGAAGCGCGGGTGGGTCGGTGAAGATCCGGGAGCTGAGCATCGAGGGCGCCTGGGAGATCACCCCCCAGCAGCACGGCGACCCGCGCGGCATGTTCATGGAGTGGTACCGCTTCGACAAGCTCGCCGAGGCGGTGGGGCATCCGCTGCGCCTGGCCCAGGCCAACCTGTCGGTCTCGGCGCGCGGCGTGGTGCGCGGTGTCCACTTCGCCGACGTACCCCCCGGGCAGGCCAAGTACGTGACCTGCGTGCGGGGCGCGGTCCTCGACGTGATCGTCGACCTGCGGGTCGGCTCGCCGACCTTCGGCCGCTGGGAGGGCGTCCGGCTGGACGACACCGACCGGCGGGCCGTCTACCTCAGCGAGGGGCTGGGGCACGGGTTCTGCGCGCTGACCGACGACGCGACGCTGAGCTACCTCTGCTCGGCCACGTACAACCCGACGGGCGAGCACGCGGTGCACCCGCTCGACGAGGAACTGGGCATCGAGTGGCCCGCCGACACCCCGCTGCTGTCCGCGCGCGACGACGCCGCGCCGACCCTCGCGCAGGCCCGCGAGAGCGGCCTGCTGCCGGAGTACGACGCGTGCCGGCGGTTCGTGGCGAGCCTCGGACCGGACGGAATGTCGCACTCAGCCGGTATGTGACCACCCCTCGGGCACGACCTGTGGTGTGACAGTGACGAACCGGGCCTCCGGGCGGCTAATGTCTCATCATGGAGCGGCGAATCTTCGGCCTCGAGACCGAGTACGGCGTCACCTGCACCTATCGCGGGCAGCGGCGGCTGTCCCCGGACGAGGTCGCGCGGTATCTGTTCCGGCGCGTCGTGTCCTGGGGTCGGTCGAGCAACGTGTTCCTGCGCAACGGGGCCCGTCTCTACCTGGACGTCGGGTCACACCCGGAGTACGCGACACCGGAGTGCGACTCGGTGACCGACCTGGTGGCCCACGACCGGGCCGGCGAGCGGATCCTGGAGGGGTTGCTCGTCGACGCGGAGAAGCGGCTGCACGACGAGGGCATCGCGGGTGAGATCTACCTGTTCAAGAACAACACCGACTCGGCCGGCAACTCGTACGGCTGCCACGAGAACTACCTGGTCTCCCGGCACGGGGAGTTCGGTCGGCTCGCCGACGTGCTCATCCCGTTCCTGGTGACCCGACAGTTGATCTGCGGAGCCGGCAAGGTGCTGCAGACCCCGCGCGGCGCGGTCTACTGCCTGTCCCAGCGGGCCGAGCACATCTGGGAGGGCGTCTCGTCGGCGACCACCCGCAGCCGTCCGATCATCAACACCCGCGACGAGCCGCACGCCGACGCCGAGCGCTACCGCCGGCTGCACGTCATCGTCGGCGACTCCAACATGAACGAGGTCACCACGCTGCTCAAGGTCGGCACCGCCGACATCGTGCTGCGGATGATCGAGGCCGGTGTGGTCATGCGGGACCTGTCGCTGGAGAACCCGATCCGGGCGATCCGCGAGGTGTCGCACGACATCACCGGCCGCCGCAAGGTGCGCCTGGCCTCCGGCAAGGAGGTCAGCGCGCTGGACATCCAGCAGGAATATCTGGCCAAGGCCACCGAGTTCGTCGAGCGGCGCGGCGGCGACCAGGCCGCCAAGCGGGTGGTCGAGCTGTGGGGCCGGGTGCTGCACGCGGTGGAGACCGGTGACCTGGAGCCGGTCTCCCGTGAGATCGACTGGGTGAGCAAGCTGCGGCTGATCGAGCGGTACCAGCGCAAGCACGACCTGCCGCTGTCGCACCCCCGGGTGGCGCAGATGGACCTGGCGTACCACGACGTGCGTCGCGGTCGTGGTCTCTACGGGCTGTTGGAGCGCCGCGGCGAGGTGGACCGGGTCGCCACCGACCCGGAGATCTTCGAGGCCAAGGAGACCCCGCCACAGACCACCCGGGCGCGGCTGCGCGGCGAGTTCATCCGGCACGCCCAGGAGAAGCGGCGCGACTTCACCGTCGACTGGGTGCACCTGAAGCTCAACGACCAGGCGCAGCGCACCGTGCTCTGCAAGGACCCCTTCCGGGCGTACGACGAGCGGGTGGAACGGCTGATCGCCAGCATGTGAAGGGTCCGCCGGCCCCGCCGACGGTGTACGTCGACGGGGCCGGCGCAACCGGTAGGCTGAGCGCGCCATGACGACTTCTGGACCATCCGACCCCACCGAGCGCGGCACCGAGCGGCAGAACTGGGTCGAGCGCCGGCGGGAGAAGATCCGCGCCGAGATCGAGCGCAACCGGCGCGGTGAGTACACCGTGCCGACCTGGGTGCTGGCCGTGGCGCTGGTGCTCATCGTGGGCGGCTGGCTCGCCCTGATCTTCCTATCCTGAACCGCGCCTGTCGGCTCCGGTCAGCGTTCGCTGCCGTGCTCACCCGCCCCGCCCCGCTGGTCGTGGCGGCCGTCACCGGTGTCGATCGCCCAGTCGGTGTCGGCCGTCGTCGGGGCGGTCGTCTCGCGGGGTGCGTGTTCGCTCATGGACGCGACGGTACCGACGACTTGTCATGAACCTGTGAGGCTTCGGTAGGGATCCGATGGCGCGACGCCATGCCCTGCCCACCCCGCTCGGCCGGTTTCCGTACCTGACCCGTCGGGGCCAGCGGTTGGCCCGGCCGGGTCGGCTCGTCGGGTACCCGCCCGGCGTCGCCGTCGCCGGCAGGTCCGTCTGCCGTGCGCGTCGGCGACACCAGGACGTGACGACGCGGGAGGCGATCATGAACGACCGGACGGTGCCGCAGCCCGAACGCGGCGGTGGGGGATGGGTGGACCCCGGGCCACGCGACGTGGTCCGCGACCGGCAGAACCCCGACCTGTTGACCCCACCGAGCACGGACGCGGGCACCCTGCCCAACCTGCGGTTCTCCTTCTCCGACGCGCACACCCGGGTGCAGCGCGGCGGATGGACCCGGGAGGTGACCGTACGGGAGTTGCCGATCGCCACCGAGCTGTGTGGCGTGGACATGGCGCTGGAACCGGGCGGGTACCGGGAGATGCACTGGCACAAGCAGTCCGAGTGGGCGTACGTGTCGCGCGGCAGCGCCCGGATCAGCGCGGTCGACCAGGAGGGCCGCAACTTCCTCGACGACGTACGCGCCGGTGACCTCTGGTTCTTCCCGCAGGGGGTGCCGCACCACATCCAGGCCCTCGACGAGGGCGTGGAGTTCCTGCTGGTCTTCGACGACGGCGCGTTCACCGAGAACGGCACGTTCCTGATCAGCGACTTCTTCGCGCACACCCCGAAGGAGGTGCTGGCCAAGAACTTCGGGTGGCGGCTCGACCAGCTCGACTCGATCCCCGAGCGGGAGAAGTACATCTTCGCCGGGCAGGTACCGCCGCCGCTGGATGCGGACCGAGTCGTCAGCCCGACCGGGGACGTGCCCCGCAGCCTCAGCCACCGGCTCCTCGCGCAGAAGCCGCAGCGGTTCCCGGGCGGGCAGGTGCGCATCGCCGACGTCACCCAGTTCGCCGCGTCGACCACGATCTGCGCCGCGCTGGTCGAGGTGGACCCGGGCGGGATGCGGGAGCTGCACTGGCACCCCACCGACGACGAGTGGCAGTACTACCTGTCCGGCCACGGTCGGATGGGCGTGTTCGCCAGCTCCGGGGTGGCCGGCACCTTCGACATGCGCTCCGGTGACGTCGGGTACGTGCCGTTCGCGTACGGCCACTACATCGAGAACCTCGGCACCGAGCCGCTGGTGTTCCTGGAGATGTTCCGCAAGCCCCGGTTCGAGTCCGTGTCGCTGACCCAGTGGATGGCGAACACCCCGCCCGAGGTCAGCGCCGACACCCTCAACCTGCCCCGAGAACTGATCGAGGCCCTACCCCGCGACCAACGCCCGGTGATCCGCTGACCCCACTGGCGGCTCCCGGTGATCAAGAGGTTGGCGTCAACATCCCGCCGGATTCTGACGCCAACCTCTTGATCAACGAGGTCAGGTTTGGGGGAGGTGGGCGGTGGCGTGGCGGCCGGCTGCTGCCGCTGCCAGGAAGTAGGCGTGGTCCGCGTCCAGGGGGCGGCCCATGGTGGACAACGGGACGGGGCTGGCGCGTAGGGCGGCGTCGAGGCCCGCCGTGGGCACCCGCACGATCCGGTGCCTCGCCGCCAGCGGCGCGAGCGCCGCGTCGACCTCGGCCGTCAGGGCCGGATTCAGGCCGTCGGGCACCACCAGCTCCGCCGGAGCGAGGGCCACCCGGCCGTACGCGGTGAGGCTGTGGTGCGACACGCCGTTGTGCCGGGGGCGGGGGTCGGCGTCGGAGATGCGCAACGAGCCGACCGGCTGCCCGCCGAGCGTGGCGATGGCGTTGACCGCCTCGCCGACGGCGACGCCGGAGAAACCCCACCGGGTGCCGGTGCCCAGGTTGCCGGGACCCTGCGCCACGATGGCCACGTCGGCGTGCAGCACATGGCGGGCGGCGAGCAGACCGCCGTGCAGGGTGGTGGCCTCCAGGTCGCCGCCGAACGCCTGCCCGACGGTGATCGTCCCGGCCAGTTCGTCGCGCAACCCGGCGAGGGTGCGGGAGAACCAGGCCGGTAACGCCCCACCGTCGGTGAGCAGGTACGCGACCCGTGCCTGCGGGGCGTCGGCCCGGATGCCGGCCAGGATCGCCGGCAGTGCCGAGTGCAGGTCGGCGGTGACCACCGGCAGGCCACCCAGGTCGTCGGCGTCGGCCAGCACGGCGCGGTGCGGGGACGCCTCCTCGTCGACGCCGAGCAGGATCGGCTGCAACGGCGTGTAGCGGGCCTTGACCAGGTGCCCGGCGTCGCGGTTGTCGACGGCCTCCGGCGGGTCCGGCGGCAGCCGGTCCGGCACCGCCACCACGAGGGCGTACCCGCCGGTCCCCAGGCCCATCAACAGCGCGCCGGCGTTGAGCAGCACCCGGTCACCGGGCTCGGGTGTGCCGACCAGTTCGGGATAGGCCAGGGCCCGCATGCGCGTGCCGTCGGGCAGGTCGACGTCGAGTTCCACCGCCCCGGTCCACTGCCGCCGCAGCGCCGCCACCGTCCCCGTACGCCATCGCACCATGACCGGCACGCTAGCCGCGCGGGCCCGGCGGACCGCGACCGGGTACGACGACGCCGCGATCAGGTGGGCTCGTCGGCGGGCGGCGCGGCCTGGGTGTGTCGGGCGTTGCCGGTGACGCCCGGCGCTGAGCGGGTGGGGTCGAGGAAGACGAACCGGATCTCCGGGTACCGCTCGGTGAGCCGCCGCTCGGCCTCGTCGGCGGTGGCCTCGATCTGCGCGCCGGTCGCCTCGTCCCGGAAGTCGACCTTCGCGGCCACGAGGATGTCGTCCGGGCCGAGCTGCATGGTCAGCAGGGTGTCGATCCGCTCCACCTCGGGCAGGCCGGCCAACTCCTGCTCGATCTCGCGGCGCAGCCGCTCCGGGACGGCCCGGCCGACCAGCAGCGACAGGTT
This sequence comes from Micromonospora sp. WMMD729, assembly GCF_049315225.1. Classification (NCBI taxonomy): domain Bacteria; kingdom Bacillati; phylum Actinomycetota; class Actinomycetes; order Micromonosporales; family Micromonosporaceae; genus Micromonospora; species Micromonospora sp. WMMD729. Next base: position 2,907,351 of record NZ_CP186059.1, read on the forward strand.
GTTGCCGGCGAGGATCCCGGCCACGGCCAGCAGCAGGAGCCCGATCAGGATGGACGCGACGCCGTCCCACAGCTCGTCGCCGGTGGCGTGCGACAGACCCACGCCGAGCCCGGCCAGCACCAGGCCTATCAGGGCCGCGCTGTCCTCCAGGAAGACGGCCTTGACGGTGGTGTCGGCGGTAAGGCGCAGGAACCGTCGCGGGGTGGTCTGCCAGCGCGCGGACTCACGGCGGATCTGCCGGACGGCCCGCGCCAGCGAGATCGACTCGATGACGAACGACACCGCCAGCACGATGTACGAGACGAGGTAGTTGCCGCTGTGCTCGTGCACCAGGATCGTGGTGACGCCGTGGGTGACGGCGAAACCGGCACCGGCCACGAAGGTGAACATCGCGGCGAAGAACGCCCAGACGTAGCTCTCCTTGCCGTACCCGAAGGGGTGTCGCCGGTCGGCCGGCCGGGCTCCCCGGCGCAGCGCCTGGAACAGCAGCACCTCGGTGGTGGTGTCGGCGACCGAGTGCGCCGCCTCGGAGAGCATCGCGGCCGACCCGGAGATCAGCCCGGCGACCAGCTTGGCGACCGCGATGGCGAGGTTGGCGGCGCCCGCGACGACCACGGTGCCGACGCTCTCGCTCTCGGTCTTCATCCCGCCCTGCGCCATGAGGCAAACCCTATGGCCGCGGGCGGCGGCCCGCCGGGGGAGGACCCGATCCGAACAAGTGTGCGGCACGCCCCGTGTGGATGCACGATGCGGGCGCGTCGGCTGCTAGCGTCTACCGCGTGTCGCGGACCCGCACCGAACGCCTGGTCAACCTGGTGATCTGCCTGCTGTCCACGCGACGGTTCCTGACCGCCGCGCAGATCGCCGCGACCGTGCCCGGCTACGAACACGATCCCGACGACGCCCGGGACCACGAGGCGTTCCAGCGCAAGTTCGAGCGCGACAAGGCCGAGCTGCGCGAGTTGGGCGTCCCGCTGGAGACCGGCACGGCCAGCGTCTTCGACGCCGAGCCCGGCTACCGCATCGCCCACCGCGAGTACGCGCTGCCCGACATCCCCCTGGAACCGGACGAGGCCGCCGCCGTCGGCATCGCCGCCCGCCTCTGGCAGCACGCCGGGCTGGCCGCCGCCGCGTCCTCCGGGCTGGCCAAGCTGCGCGCCGCCGGGGTGGACGTCGACCCGCAGGCCACCCTCGGCTTGGAGCCGATGGTCACCGTCGACCCGGCGTTCGCGCCGCTGACCGCCGCCGCCCGGGACCGCCGCGAGGTGGGATTCGACTACCGGGTACCCGACCGGGACGCGCCCAGCCGTCGCCGGCTGCAACCGTGGGGCGTGGTCTGCTGGCGGGGCCGGTGGTACGTGGTCGGCCACGACCTGGACCGGGACGCGACCCGCTGCTTCCGCCTCTCCCGGGTGGTCGGCGCGGTCCGGGTGACCGGCGCGCCCGGTGCCTACGAGCCGCCGGCCGGCGAGGACCTGATCAGTCACGTGGCCCGCTGGTCCGGGCCGGTGGAGCGCACCGGCCGGGCGACCGTGCTGGCCGCGCCGGGCCGGGCCGCCGGCCTGCGCCGCTGGGCGGTCGAGGTCACCGCCGGGCCGGACGGGGACCGGCTGGTCCTGCCGTACGCCGACCCGGACGGTCTGGCCGGCCACCTCGTCGGGTACGGGCCGGACGTCCGCGTGCTCGACCCGCCCGAGGTCCGCGAGGCGGTCATCCAGCGGCTCAAGGAGATCGCGGTCCGGCACGACGAGCTGGCGGTCTCCGGGGGTGCCCGGTGACCCGCCCGGCCGCCGCCCGGGGCGGTTCCCGTGCCTCCGCCGACCGGCTGGCGCGCCTGCTCAACCTGGTGCCATACCTGCTGGCCCGACCCGGCATCGAGGTCGCCGAGGCGGCCGGTGACCTGGGCGTCACCGAGCGGCAGCTCCGGGAGGACCTGGAGCTGCTGTGGGTGTGCGGGTTGCCCGGTTACGGCCCCGGTGACCTGATCGACATGGCCTTCGACGGCGACCGGGTGACCATCACCTACGACGCCGGTATCGACCGGCCGCTGCGCCTCACCCCGGACGAGGCCCTCGCGCTCGTGGTGGCGCTGCGGATGCTCGCCGAGACCCCCGGCGTGGCGAACCGGGACGCCATCGAACGGGCCCTGGCGAAGATCGAGGACGCCGCCGGTGACCTGGTGGGCGCGCCGGTCGCCGTCCGGCTGCCCGGGGACACCCGGCGCGTCGAGGCGCTGCGTGCCGCCGTGGAGGGCGGCCGGGCGCTGCGGATCACCTACTACACGGCCGCCCGGGACGAGACCACCGAGCGGGTGGTCGACCCGCTGCGGATGTTGATGGTGGGTGGCCGGGCGTACGTGGAGGCGTGGTGCCGGCGCGCGGAGGCGGTACGGCTGTTCCGTGCCGACCGGATCGACGCGATCACCGAACTGGACGAGCCGGCCGTCGTGCCGCCGCAGGCCGTCCCGCACGACCGCACCGAGGGCGTCTTCCGCCCGTCGCCCGACCTGCCGCTGATCACTCTGCGGATCGGGCGCGGCGAGCGGTGGATCACCGAGTACTACCCGTGTGAGCGGGTCGAGGCCGGTGACGGCGACCAGTGGCTGGTCTCGTTGCGCGTGACCGACCTGGGGTGGGCGCGACGGTTCGTGCTGGGCCTCGGCCCGGACGTCACCGTGGTCGCCCCGGCCGAGTTGGCCGAGCAGGTGCGGGGTGCCGCGTCCGCCGCGCTCGACGCGTACGCCGTGCCCGCGCCGGTGACGCGGCTGCCCGGCGGCGAAGGGGCTTCCGGCGCGCCGTCGGGCGATCCGGCGGTGGCCGGCCGCACCCAGTAGGCTGGCCGGCGTGCTGATGTGGATCGTGCTCGCGCTGGTGCTGCTCCCGCTCGTGGCGCTCGCGCTGGCCGTACGTCCGGTGCTGGCCCGGCTGCCCCAGCTGCGCCGCGCCGCCGTGGCGCTCCAGCGCAGGGCCGGGGAGGCGGAGGCGCTGCGGGAGACCGCCGAGGCGTTGCAGCAGCGCGCCGAGGGCGTCCAGCGCCAGCTCGACACCGCCCAGCAACGCCTTGAGCTGATCAAGGCAAAGCGCGGCTGACCGAGCGGTTCACCCGCGTGGTTGACGGATCATCGCGCGTTGGTCAAGACTTCACCGGCCGGGCCGGACCACTACCACCCGGCGGGTGGCATCCGACCGATCCGCACGTACGATGGGCTGCGTACCACCCCCGGACACAGAGCGACTGGAGCTTCTCATGGGTGCCCTCAAGCCGTGGCACATCGCCGTTCTCGTGGTTGTGCTGATCCTGCTCTTCGGTGCGAAGCGGCTCCCCGACGCGGCCCGCTCGCTGGGTCGCTCGCTGCGGATCATCAAGGCCGAGACGAAGAGCCTGCAGGACGACGACCGCGACCTGGCCGAGAAGGCCGACGCGCAGGCCGGCTACCAGCCGCTGCCGCCGCACGCCGGTCAGCAGGCGCCGTACGCCGGGCAGCCGCAGCAGCCGCCGTACCAGCAGGCGCCGGCGCAGCAGCCGGTCGTCGACCCGGTGCACCGCGTCCGCGACAACTGACCGAAGGGCCTTCGCACCGTGGCCTTCGCCCTGCGTAAGCGCGGCCCGAGCACGTTCGAGCGGGCCGCCGACGGCTCGATGACGCTCATCGAGCACGTCCGCGAGCTGCGCAACCGTCTCTTCCGCGCCTCGCTGGCGATCCTCGTCGGTTTCGGCTTTGGTATCTGGCTGGCGACGCCCGTGCGGGAGTTGCTGTCCAAGCCGTACTGCGACCTGCCGCAGTCGATCGATCTCGCGACCGGGAAGTGCAAGTTCGTTCAGCTCGGTGTGGCGGACGTGTTCCTGCTCAACCTCAAGATCGGCCTGTGGGTGGGCCTGATCATCGCGGCGCCGATCTGGCTCTACCAGCTCTGGGCGTTCATCGCGCCGGGCCTGCACCGGCACGAGCGGCGCTACGCGTACGTCTTCACGGCCCTCGCCGCGCCGCTGTTCGCGGCCGGCGCGGTGCTGGCCTTCTTCGTCACCACGAAGGGCCTCGAGTTCCTGCTCAACGTGTCCGGCGACGACATCGCGACCAACCTCGAGGTCACCCGCTACATCTCGTTCGTCACCAATCTGATCCTGCTGTTCGGGGTGGCGTTCGAGTTCCCGTTGATCGTGCTGATGCTCAACTTCGTCGGCCTGGCCAGCGCCAAGCGGTTGCTGAGCTGGTGGCGGGTGGCGATCTTCGTGTTCTTCGCCTTCTCCGCCGTGGTCACCCCCACGCCCGACCCGTTCGGGATGACCGCCCTGGCGATCTGCCTCTCCGCGCTGTACTTCGGCGCGGTGGGCGTGGCGTTCATCAACGACCGGCGGCGGGGTCGCGGCAAGGAGGTCTACGCCGGTCTCGACGACGACGAGGTCTCGCCGCTGGAGTTCGACACCGACCCGGTCGTGGCCGGGCAGCGGGTCGACGCGACCGCGCCGATCGGCGCTCCGGAGCCGGTGGCGAAGCCGGCGCCCATTGACCGCCGCTACGACGACATGACCTGACGGCCCCGCGCCGCCGGAGTTCGCCGACGCCGTCCCCGCCGAGCGGGGACGGCGTCGCCGTGTCCGCCGTCGACCGAATCGAGCCGCCCGGTGGGCTGGGAGCGCTACCTCCGCACGATGAACATCAGATGTACGACGAGTACGGTGCTGGCCGTGACCGTGAAAGAGTTTCGGCCCGGACCGGCGGAGGACGCCGCGTCGGCCGCTGGCCCGGTGGCTGTGCTCGCCAACCCGACGGCCGGCCGGGGACGGCGTCGGGCCCTGTTGCCCCGGCTGCTGGACGGGCTGTCCGCCGCCGGCCGGCCGGTGACGGTGCTGTCGGCGTCCACCCCCGATGAGGCGGAGGTGGCCTGTCGCACGGCGGTCGCCGAGGGCGCGGGCGCGCTGGTCGCGATCGGCGGGGACGGCACCGTGCACCGGGCGCTGCAAGCCGTGGCCGGCACCGACATCCCGTTCGGACCGGTGCCCGCCGGCACCGGCAACGACTTCGCGATCGACACCGGCTTTCCCGCCGATCCCGTCGCCGCCGTGGAGGTGATCGCCGAGGCGCTGCGGGACGGTCGGAGCCGCGAGGTCGACCTGGCCCGGATGACGGGCGTCGACAGCGCGGAACGCTGGTACGGGGCCGTCCTCGCGGCGGGCTTCGACGCGATCGTCAACGAGCGGGCCAACCGGATGCGGTGGCCGCGCGGCCCCCGCCGGTACGACCTGGCGATCCTCGTCGAGATGGCTCGCCTGCGGCCCCGGCGCTACACGATGCGCCTGGACGGGGTGCTCCACGAGATGGACTCGGTGCTGGTGGCGGTGGGCAACTGCCCGTCGTACGGCGGTGGGATGCGAATCTGCCCGGACGCCGACCCGACCGACGGGCTGCTGGACGTGGTGGTGGCCGGACGGGCGAACCGGCGCACCATGATCCGCGTCAAGCCGCACATCTACCAGGGCACCCACGTCGAGCACCCGATCGTGAGCAGCTACCGGGCCCGGACGGTGGAGTTGGCCGCCGACGGGATCATCACGTACGCCGACGGGGAACGTTCGCTCGGACTGCCGGTGACCATCACCGCAGTGCCCGGGGCCCTGCGGCTGCTGCGCTGACCCGTACCGCGCCGATGCTGGCGGCGATCACCAGCACGATGGCGACGCATTCGGTCAGGGTCAGCGTCTGCCGCAGCACCAGCCAGCCGGCGAGGGTGGCCACGGCCGGGCCGAGGCTCATCAGCACCGCGAAGGTCGACGTGGGCATCCGGCGCAACGCCAGCAGTTCCAGGGTGTACGGCAGGCCGGAGGCGAGCACCGCCAGGGCCGCGCCGAACGCGAGCACCTGCGGGTCGAGCAGGACGGCGCCGCCGTCGGCGATGCCCAGCGGCAGGGTGACCAGCGCGGCCAGGGTGAGCGCGAGGGCCAGCCCGTCCGCCCCCGGGAACCGGCCGCCGACGCGGGCGCTGAGCACGATGTACGCGGCCCACATGGCGCCCGCGCCGAACGCGAAGGCCACCCCGGCCGGGTTCAGCCGGTCGAAGCCGCCCTGCCCGAGCAGCGCCACCCCGGCCAGCGCGAGCCCGGCCCAGCACCAACTCGCCAGCCGGCGGGCGGTGAACACCGACAGCGCGAGCGGGCCGAGCACCTCCAGGGTCACCGTGGGGCCGAGCGGGATGCGTTCGATGGCCTGGTAGAACAGCGAGTTCATGCCGGCCAGCGCCAGCCCGAACGCCCCGGCCGCCAGCCAGGCCGAGCGGTCGTGCCCGCGAAGCCGGGGCCGGCACACGACGAGCAGCAGCACCGCCGAGATCGTCAGGCGCAGGGTCACCGCACCCGCCACCCCGGTACGCGGGAAGAGCAGGGCGGCCACGGCGGAGCCGAACTGCACCGACAGCGCCCCGCCGAGCACCAGCCCCACGGCGAGGACACCACCGTGGCGCTGCGGGGGCGCGTCGGTCGGTGTCGACGCAGGCAGGAGGGTGTCCGTCACGGCCCTGACGCTAGGCGGTCGGCTTGCCGGACCCGCGAGCGGCCTCCACGCCGATCAGCCGGGGGTCAGGACGGCAGGGCCAGGTCCAGGACCGCGCCCAGCCCGTTCTCCCGGCCGGGCTCGGCGGCCGGCAACACCAGCACCGCGCAGCCAGCGGCCACCGCGCCCGCGTCGGCCGGGCTGTCGCCCACCATCAGCGTCTGCTCCGGGTCGACGCCCAGCATCCCGCACGCCCGCCAGAAGATCGCCGGGTCGGGCTTGCAGCGCCCCACCTCGTACGACAGCACGAACGCGTCGACGAGGTCGGTCAACCCCCAGGCGTCGAAGTGCGGGCGCAGGTCGAAACCGATGTTGCTGACCACCGCGATCCGTATCCCGGCGTCCCGCAGCGCCGCCAGCGTGGGGGCGGTGTCCGGGTAGGGCACCCAGCCCTCGGCGACGAGCAGCCGCTCGTAGAGCGCGTCGGCGAAGCCCTCGATGCCGGCGTCCACGGTCTCGGCCAGCCCGGTGTACGCGCCCCGGTGGGCGTGCGGGTAAAGGTCCCGGTCGGCCCACAGCTCCGCCAGGCGCGGCGGCACCCGGGCCGGTAGCGGGCCGCCCGCGCGGCCGGCGGTGAGCAGGCGGTCGGCCAGCGAGGTGGCGCGGACCCGGTCCAGGGTGACGCCGCACGCCGCCGCAGCCTCCGACACCCACTGCCGAGGCTCCTCCACCTGGGCGAGGGTGCCGTGGAAGTCGAAGAGCACCGCCTTGACGGGCCGTCGGGACGCCCGAGGGGCGGCGGCGTCGGTGGCGCTGCCCGGCGGACTGGTCTGAGGCGGTTCGGCATGGTCCGGCACGCCGTGCACCCTACCTACCCCCGCCGACGGCCCCACCGGACGGCCTTGTGGGGTGCACTGTGCCGGCACGCACTAATCTTGGTGCCATGTCGAGCCCCGCCGAGCGGTACGCCGCAGCGCGCCGCCGGGCCGCGCAGGCCTCAGAGTTTCCGGCGCTGGACGAGTTCGCCCTCGACCTGGGGTTCGACCTCGACGACTTCCAGCGCGAGGCGTGTCAGTCGCTCGAACGGGGCAGCGGTGTGCTGGTGTGCGCCCCCACCGGCGCCGGCAAGACCGTGGTCGGCGAGTTCGCCGTACACCTGGCTCTGCGGGGGCGGCCCGACGACCCGGCGGCGGCCGGCGGCGCGACACGGCCGGCGGCCCGGCGCAAGTGCTTCTACACCACGCCCATCAAGGCGCTGTCCAACCAGAAGTACCACGACCTCGTCGACCGGTACGGCGCCGAGCAGGTCGGCCTGCTGACCGGGGACAACGCGATCAACGGCGACGCGCCCGTGGTGGTGATGACCACCGAGGTGCTGCGCAACATGCTCTACGCGGGCTCCAGCACCCTGCAGGGGCTCGCCTACGTGGTGATGGACGAGGTGCACTACCTCGCCGACCGGTTCCGTGGCGGCGTGTGGGAAGAGGTGATCATCCACCTGCCGGAGTCGGTCACCCTGGTCTCGCTGTCGGCGACTGTCTCGAACGCCGAGGAGTTCGCCGACTGGCTGGTCACCGTGCGCGGCGAGACCGCCGTGGTGGTCAGCGAGCACCGGCCCGTGCCGCTGTGGCAGCACATGCTCGTCGGCAAGCGGATGTTCGACCTGTTCCACGACGCCGACGCCGCCCGCAAGCACGACGTGCACCCGGAACTGCTGCGCTACACCCGCGACACGATGCGTCGCCTGGAGCTGGGGGAGGGGCGCAGCGCCGGGCCGGGTGCCGGACGCCGTGGTCCCCGCTGGCGGGGCCCGATCCGCCCGGACATCGTGGACCGGCTGGACCGCGAGGGTCTGCTGCCCGCCATCCTGTTCATCTTCAGCCGCGCGGGCTGCGCCGCCGCCGTGCAGCAGTGCCTGGCCGCCGGGCTGCGGCTCACCTCACCCGAGGAACGCGCCGAGATCCGCCGGGTGGTCGAGTCCCGGGTCACCGCCATCCCCGGTGAGGACCTGACGGTGCTGGGCTACTGGGAGTGGCTCGACGGCCTGGAGCGCGGCCTCGCCGCCCACCACGCCGGCATGCTGCCGGTGTTCAAGGAGGTCGTCGAGGAACTGTTCGTCCGCGGCCTGGTCAAGGCGGTCTTCGCCACCGAGACCCTCGCCCTGGGCATCAACATGCCGGCCCGCTGCGTGGTGCTCGAACGTCTGGTCAAGTACAACGGCGAGGCGCACGTCGACCTGACCCCGGGGGAGTACACCCAGCTCACCGGCCGCGCCGGCCGGCGGGGCATCGACGTCGAGGGGCACGCCGTGGTGGTGTGGTCCCCGGAGACCGACCCGCGCCACGTCGCCGGGCTCGCCTCCACCCGCACCTATCCGCTGCGGTCCAGCTTCCGGCCGTCGTACAACATGGCGGTGAACCTGGTCGGCTCGGTCGGCGCGGAGCCGGCCCGGGCGCTGCTGGAGTCCTCGTTCGCCCAGTTCCAGGCGGACCGGTCGGTGGTCGGCCTGGCGCGGCAGGTGCAGCGCAACACCGAGACCATCGAGGCGTACGGCGCGGAGGCCGCCTGCCACCACGGCGACTTCGACGAGTACTTCGCGCTGCGGGTGGCGATCGCCGACCGGGAGAAGGCCATCGCCCGGCAGGGGCAGACCCAGCGCAAGGCGGCGGCCGTGGCGTCGCTGGAGCGGCTGCGCATCGGCGACGTGATCCGGGTGCCCGCGGGCCGGCGGGCCGGTCTGGCGGTCGTGCTGGACCCGGCGACCGGCGGGTTCGGCGAACCCCGTCCACTGGTGCTCACCCAGGACCGCTGGGCCGGCCGGGTCAGCCCGGGTGACTTCACCACCCCGGCCGAGGTGCTGGCCCGGATCCGGGTGCCCAAGCACTTCAACCACCGTTCGCCGGCCGCGCGGCGGGATCTGGCCGCCGAGGTCAGCGGCACCGGCCTGGACCGGCACGGCGGCCGCCGCGGCGGCCGCTCGCGGCAGACGCCCGGCGAGGACCACCGGCTCAGCCAGCTCCGCACCGAGCTGCGTAACCACCCCTGCCACGCCTGCCCCGAGCGGGAGGAGCACGCCCGCTGGGCGGAGCGCCGTCGCCGTCTCGAACGGGACACCGACGAGCTGCGCCAGCGGGTGTCCGGGCGGACCGGGTCCCTCGCCCGGACGTTCGACCGGATCGTCGCGCTGCTGACCGACCGTGGTTACCTGGGCCGTGACGGCGCGGTCACCGACGCCGGTCGGATGCTCGGCCGGATCTGGACCGAGGCGGACCTGCTGGTCGCCGAGTGTCTGCGCCGACGGGTGTGGGACGGGCTCTCCCCGGCCGAGCTGGCCGCCGCGGTGTCCGTGGTGGTCTTCGAGGCCCGTCGCGACGTCGACGAGCGGGCGTCGCTGCCGCGCGGCCCGGTCTCCGACGCGGTGGACGAGACGCTGAAGCTGTGGGGCGAGATCGAGGCCGACGAGGCCGCCCGTGGGCTGACCGCGACCCGGGAGCCGGATCTGGGCTTCGCCTGGCCGGTCTACCGGTGGGCGCGGGGTGAGGCCCTGGCGAAGGTGCTGGGCAGCGGGCACGAGATCGACGGCGAGATGCCGGCCGGCGACTTCGTTCGGTGGGCGCGGCAGGTGGTCGACCTTCTTGGTCAACTTTCCGACTCCGGTGGCGCGTCGCCGGAGCTGCGTTCCACGGCCCGGCAGGCGATAGCGGCCATCAACCGGGGAGTGCTGGCGTACCACACCTCGGCCTGATGATCACTTTCGGTCAACACCGCTGACGAATCGACGCATCGGACGGTCACCGTGACGGCACCCCGCGAATAGCCCGAGGGGGCTATTGCGCCTGGTCGGAGCACCCCTGATCATTGCCCGGGCGCTGTGCTTACGCGCCGGTAACGAATGGGGGGAAGAACCGCCGTGGCGGACATCAATCACTTTGAGTACGGGTGGATCACGCCCGCGCTGAGCTACGCGCTGTCGGTGCTCGGGTCGGTCCTCGGGCTCGTCTGCGCCGGCCGGATCCGCACGGCCCGTACCGCCCGCCAGCGCGCCTGGTGGGGCCTGTTGGCCGCGTGGGCGCTCGGCGGCACCGCCATCTGGGCGATGCACTTCATGGCCATGCTCGGCTTCGCCGTCGACGGCACCCGCATCCGGTACGACGTGCCCCTCACCGCCGCCAGCACCGCCATCGCGGTGGTCGCGGTCGGCATCGGTCTGGCCATCGTCGGCACCGGCCGACTGAACCCGGTACGCCTGATCGCCGGCGGCGTGTTCACCGGCGCCGGTGTCGCCGCCATGCACTACACCGGCATGGCGGCGATGCGCCTCAACGGCAGCCTCAACTACGACACCCTCCGGGTCGTGCTCTCGGTGGTCATCGCGGTCGTCGCCGCGACCGTCGCCCTGTGGCTCGCGATGACCGTCCGGCGCGGCCTGGCGATCTTCGGCAGCGCGCTGGTCATGGGCGTCGCCGTGAACGGCATGCACTTCACCGGCATGAGCGCCCTCTCGGTGCACCTGCACGAACGCTCCGGCGGGGTGACCGGTGCGGGCGTGAGCGCCCTGCTGGTGCCGATCGTCGTGGCGGTGATCTTCGGGGTGGTGGGCCTGCTCTACGCCCTGCTCGCGGCTCCCACCGACGACGACCTGGCCGCCGCCGCGTACCTGGACGCGCGGCGGACGCCGACGCCCGCCCCGGCCGCGCCGACGCCCGCCCCGGACCCGGTCGGGCTGCGCGCCCGCTCCACCCTCGGGCAGCCCGGCACCCCGTTCCCGTCGCGCCGGGACACCCCGCCGCGCTGAGACGCGCCCGCGGGGACGATCAGGCCACCGGGACCCGGTCCAGGAAGCCGAGCACCTCGCGGACCTGCCCGTTGCCGTCCAGCACGGCGACGTCGAAGCCCACGACCGGCGCCTCGACCCCGTCGGGTCCCAGCTCCCAGGTGAACCGGACCTGGTCGTGGTGGCCGTCGACCGGGCCGGCCAGCCGGAACGTCAGGCCGGGGAACTGGCCCTGCACGGCCGCGATCGTCGCGTCGATCGCGTCGCGGCCCTCGGCGACCGTGAGCGGGTCGACGTAGCGGGCGTCTGGGGCCCACACCTCGGCGATCTGGGTGCGTCGGCGGGCCGGGTCGGTCTCGTTCCAGATCGCGATGTACCGCTCGGCAAGTGCGTCGAAGCTCGTAGCCATGACTGCTCTCCTCATCGTCGGGCGGCCGTGGGCGCCGCTCTCGGGACAGATGGTTGCGGCCGACCGGGGTCCCTGTCGATTACGTCGGAGGTAATGGTCCGTGCGCCGGCGCGCTCACTAGGGTCGGTCGCGTGACGACGACCAGACCGGCCCGACGGGTCGGAGAGCTGCTGCGCGACTGGCGCCGGAGCCGCCGGATGAGCCAACTGGACCTGTCGATCGAGACGGGGATCTCGGCTCGACACCTGAGCTTCGTGGAGACCGGAAGGTCCCGGCCGAGCCCCGAGTTGATCCTGCGGCTGGCCGAGCAGCTCGACGTGCCACTGGCGGATCGCAACACGATCCTGCTCGCCGGCGGGTACGCGCCCGCCTACCCTCGCCACGAGCTGGACGACCCGGAGCTGGCGCCGGTGCGTGCCGCCGTGCGGCGGATCCTCGACGGCCACGGCCCGTACCCGGCGGTGCTCATCGACCGGCACTGGCAGCTCGTGGAGGCCAATCCCGCCGTGGCGGTGTTCACCGAGGGCGCGGCCCCGCACCTGCTCGTCCCTCCGGTGAACGTCCTGCGGCTCAGCCTGCACCCCGAGGGCATGGCCCCGCGGATCGGCAACCTGCCCGAATGGCGGACGCACCTGCTCACCCGGCTGCGCCAGACGGCCGCTGCCGCCGGCGACGCGGCCCTGCACGACCTGCACGAGGAACTGCGCGGCTATCCCGGCGACAACGACCGTTCGCCGGCCATCGACGATCCGGTCTCGCGGGTCGCCGTCGGGCTCCGGTACCACCACCACGGCCGGGAGCTGTCCTTCCTCAGCACCACCACGGTGTTCGGCACCCCGCTGGATGTCACCGTCGCCGGGTTGGCCGTCGAGTCGTTCTTCCCCGCCGACGCGGCGACGTCGCGTGCCCTCGGCGCACGAGGCCGCGACGGCGTCCCACCAAACTGACCCAGGTGCTCCCGCCGTGCGGGCGGCGCGGCGGGTCGGTGTTGAATGCGGAGGTGTCCGCCACCCCCGCGAGCCAGCCGGACACAGAGGAGGGTGAGATGAACTTCCAGCGCCTCGGCCCGAGTGGCCAGGAGATCCCGGTCGTCCAGCGCGACGGTACGACCTTCGACCTGCGGCCCCTCACCGCCGACCTGGACGGGACGTTCTGGGCGTCGGACGGGATCGCGCGCACCCGGGCCGCGCTCGATCGTGGCGAGCTGGCCGAGCTGTCCAACGCGGACAGCCTGCGGGTGGGTGCTCCCGTCGCCCGACCTCACAAGATCGTCTGCATCGGTCTCAACTACCGCGACCACGCCGAGGAGACCGGCGCCGCGCTGCCCGCCGAGCCGGTGGTCTTCATGAAGGACCCGATGACGATCGTCGGGCCGTACGACGACGTGCTCGTCCCGCGCGGCTCGACCAAGACCGACTGGGAGGTGGAACTCGCGGTCGTCGTGGGGCGGACCATCCGGTACGCCGACTCCCCGGAGCAGGCCCTGCGGCACGTCGCCGGGTACGCGGTGTCGCACGACGTCTCCGAGCGCGCCTTCCAGTTGGAGCGCGGCGGCCAGTGGGACAAGGGCAAGAGCTGCGAGACCTTCAACCCGCTGGGACCGAGCCTGGTGCCGGCCGATGAGGTCGCCGACCCGCAGTCGCTCGGGCTGCGGCTCTGGGTCAACGGGGTACTACGCCAGGACGGGTCCACCAAGGACATGATCTTCCCGGTCGCGCATGTGCTGTGGTACCTCAGCCAGTTCATGGTCCTGTACCCCGGCGATGTCATCAACACGGGAACGCCGGCCGGGGTGGCGCTCGGCCGTCCCGACCAGCCGTTCCTGCGCGCCGGTGACGTGGTGGAGTTGGAGGTCGACGGGCTGGGCCGGGCCCGCCAGGCGCTGGCGGCGGCATGACCGGGGAGTTCGCCGGACTGGCCGCGATCGTCACCGGCGGCGCGTCCGGCATCGGCCGCGCCACGGCGGTGGAGTTGAGCGCCCGGGGTGCCCGGGTCGCCGTCCTCGACCTCGACCCGCGCGGGCTTCCGGAGGGCATCGCCGGCATCACCGCCGACGTGTCGAGCCGGGCGTCGGTGGAGGCGGCGGTCGCCGAGGCGGCGACCGTGCTCGGCGGCCTGGACGTGGTGGTCAACAACGCCGGCATCGGCGCGACCGGCACCGTCGCCGACCAGGGCGACGACGAGTGGCACCGGGTGCTCGACGTCAACGTCGTCGGCATGGCGCGGGTCGTCACCGCCGCCCTGCCCTGGCTGCGTCGCTCGGACCACGCGTCGGTCGTCAACCTCTCGTCCATCGCGGCGCTCAACGGCCTGCCCGGCCGGGCGCTCTACTCGGCCAGCAAGGGCGCGGTGCTGTCGCTGACCCTCGCCATGGCCACCGACCACGTCCGCGAGGGCATCCGGTTCAACTGCGTCTGCCCCGGCACGGCGGACACGCCCTGGGTGCAGCGGCTGCTGGCACAGGCGGACGACCCGACGGCCGAGCGTGCGGCGCTGCGGGCCCGCCAACCCATCGGACGACTGGTCACCCCGGAGGAGGTCGCCAACGCGATCCTCTACCTGGCGTCGCCCCGTTCGGCATCGACCACGGGTACGGTGTTGGACGTCGACGGTGGGGTCACCCATCTGCGGGTCCGGCCGTGACGACGGGCGGGGGTGTGCTTGCGGATCGCGCTCTTCGTGACCTGCCTGGCCGACACCATGTTCCCGCAGGCCGCCACGGCGACCGTGCGGCTGCTGGAACGGCTCGGCCACCAGGTCGTCTTCCCGACCGAGCAGACCTGCTGCGGGCAGATGCACGTCAACACCGGCTACCGGCGCGAAGCCGTGCCGCTGGTACGCCGGCACGTACGGACCTTCGACCCGTACGACGTGATCGTCGCCCCGTCGGGCTCCTGCGTCGGGTCGGTGCGGCACCAGCACGCGATGGTGGCCCGGCACGCGGGCGACGAGGGTCTGGCGAGTCGGGCCGAGTCGGTGGCCGAGCGGACGTACGAGTTGTCGGAACTGCTCGTCGACGTGCTCGGGGTGACCGACGTGGGCGCCTACTACCCGCATCGGGTCACCTACCATCCGACCTGCCACTCGCTGCGGATGCTGCGGGTGGGCGACCGGCCGCGACAGTTGTTGCGCGAGGTGCGCGGCCTCGACCTGGTCGAGTTGCCGGCGGCGGAGCAGTGCTGCGGCTTCGGCGGCACGTTCGCCGTGAAGAACCCGGAGACGTCCACGGCGATGCTGGCGGACAAGATGCGCCATGTGCTGGACACCGGCGCCGATGTGTGCGCCGCCGGTGACGTGTCCTGCCTCATGCACATCGGCGGTGGGCTGTCGCGGCTACGGACGGGGGTGCGTACCGTGCACCTCGCCGAGATCCTGGCCTCGACGGAGACGAGCGGCGCAGCGGCGGCCCGGTCGTGACCCGCCCGACGTTCCTCGGCATGCCGACGACCGCCCCCGGCGGGGTGGGGCACCTGCGCGGCGACGAGTCGTTCCCGACCGCCGCGCGACGCGCCCTGGCCGACCCGCAACTGCGGCGGAACCTGCGGCACGCGACCACCACGATCCGGGCCAAGTCCGGATCGGTGATCGCCGAACAGACCGACTGGGAGCAGTTGCGCGCGGCCGGCGCGGCGATCAAGGCCGACACCCTGAACCGCCTTCCCGACCTGCTCGAACAGCTTGAGGTCAAGGTCGCCGAGGCCGGCGGTGTGGTGCACTGGGCGGCGGACGCCGTCGAGGCCAACCGCATCGTCACCGACCTCGTCCGGGCCGCCGACGCGGACCGCGTGATCAAGGTCAAGTCCATGGTGACCCAGGAGATCGGCCTCAACGAGGCCCTCGACGCCGCCGGGATCACCGCCGTGGAGACCGACCTGGCCGAGCTGATCGTGCAGCTCGGTGACGACCGGCCGAGCCACATCCTGGTACCCGCCATCCACCGCAACCGGGCCGAGATCCGCGAGATCTTCCTGCGCGAGATGCCCGGCGTCGACCCCGCGCTCACCGACGACCCGACGGCCCTGGCCGCCGCCGCGCGCCGGTTTCTGCGCCAGACCTTCCTGAGTACGCCGGTGGCGATCTCCGGCGCGAACTTCGCCGTCGCCGAGACCGGCACCCTCGCCGTGGTGGAGTCCGAGGGCAACGGCCGGATGTGCCTCACCCTGCCGGAGACCCTGATCACCGTGATGGGCGTCGAGAAGGTGGTGCCCACCTGGCGTGACCTGGAGGTCTTTCTCCAACTCCTGCCGCGGGCGTCGACCGGGGAGCGGATGAACCCGTACACCTCGATGTGGACGGGCGTCACCCCGGGCGACGGGCCGCAGACGTTCCACCTGGTCCTGCTGGACAACGGGCGCAGCGCGGTGCTCGCCGACCAGGTGGGCCGGCAGGCGCTGCGGTGCATCCGCTGCTCGGCCTGCCTCAACGTGTGCCCGGTCTACGAGCGGGCGGGCGGCCACGCGTACGGGTCGGTGTATCCGGGACCGATCGGGGCCGTGCTGTCGCCCCAGCTCACCGGCGTCGAGGACAATGCGTCCCTGCCGTACGCGTCGACGCTCTGCGGCGCCTGCTACGACGCCTGCCCGGTCAAAATCAACATCCCGGAGCTGCTGGTGCACCTGCGCGCCGAGGCCGTCGAGTCGCGGCGGCGACCCACCGCCGAGTCGATCGCGATGGCGGCCGCCGCGTACACGATGGACCGACCCCGCCTGTACGCGGCCGGTCAGGGCGCGGCCCGGCTGAGCCGGTTCGCCGGTCGGCAGGGCCGGGGCCTGCCCCCGCCGCTGAACGGCTGGACCGCCAGCCGCGACCTGCCCGACCCGCCGGCGCAGACCTTCCGCGAGTGGTGGGAGGCCCGATGACCTCCCGCGACCTCGTCCTCGGCCGCCTGCGCGCCGCGCTCGCCGCCGGCGGTCCCGCCGATCCGGTGCCGGTGCCGCGGGACTACCGGCGGGCCGCCGACGCGGACCTCGACCAGTTGACGCAGCGGCTCACCGACTACCGGGCGCACGTGCACCGGGTCCCCGAGGCAGGCGTCGCCGACGCGATCGCCGACATCGTGCCGGCGGGCGGCACGGTCGTCGTACCCCCGGGTCTGGCACCGACCTGGCTGCCGCCGACGGTGACCGCGCTGCCCGACGACGGCCTCGACCACGCGCGGATCGGCGCGGCGGACGGCGTGGTCACCGCCGCCGCCGTCGCCATCGCCCAGACCGGGACCGTCGTCCTCGACGGCTCACCCGACCAGGGACGCCGCGTGCTCAGCCTGCTGCCGGACCTGCACGTCTGCGTGGTCCGCGCCGACCAGGTGGTGGCCACCGTGCCCGAGGCCCTGCAACGGCTGACGCCGCAACGCCCGCTGACCTGGATCAGCGGACCGTCGGCCACCAGCGACATCGAGCTGATCCGCGTCGAGGGCGTGCACGGCCCTCGCCGCCTGCACGTCCTCCTACTGCCCTGACCCACGCCTGTCACGTTCTGTGACGGCGCTCATGTGGGCGCCCTTAATCGAACGGACTAGTCTGTTCGATTAAGGGAGGGATCATGGCGACGAAGACCAGGAAGACCACCACCGAGGAACGGATCCTCAGTACCGCCGCCGACCTGTTCTACGCCCATGGCCTACGCGGCGTCGGCATCGAGCAGGTCATCGCCGAGAGTGGGGTGGCCAAGTCGACGCTGTACGTCCATTTCCGTACCAAGGACGAACTTGTGGCCGCCTACCTGCGGCGTACCGACGACTCGTGGATGGCGCAGTTGCAGCGGGCCGCCGAGCGCGCCGGTGATCGGCCGGCGGATCAGCTCATCGGCCTCTTCGACGCCCTCCTGGACGCATTCGACCGACACGGCTTTTTCGGATGCCCCTTCGTCAGCGCCGCCGTGGAGGCATCGTTGGACTCGGAAGCCCGCGCGATCACCATGCGGCACATCGAGCGGCGCCAGACGTGGCTCACGGAGTTGACCAGGCGAGCCGGTGCGAGCGATCCGGCGGGCCTCGCCCGCCAGATCGGGCTCCTGATCGACGGCGCGTTGGCCTCGGGCCGCCTTCTGCAGGACCGATTGGTCGTGCACGAGGCGAAGGACGCCGCCCGGTCGCTCGTCGCCCAGCAGACGGCATGAATCCGAAACGTGCTCATCAGGAACGGAAAGGTGAGGTAGCGCCATGCGCGCGGTAGTGCTCAACGAATTCGGCGGTCCGCTTGTCGTCCAGGAGGTCGACACGCCGGTCCCCGGCGCGGGGCAGGTGCTCGTCCGAGTCGCCGCCAGCGGTGTCAATCCCCTGGACGCCAAGATCCGCGAGGGCAAGGCGCCGCACGCCCGGAACCATCCGCCGGTCGTCCTGGGCCTGGACCTGGCCGGAGTCGTGGCCGAGGTCGGGCCCGGCGTCGTCGGATTCGCCGAGGGTGACGAGGTGTACGGGCTCACCGGTGGCGTCGGCGACGTTCAGGGTTCGCTCGCCGAGTACGCGGCCGTCGACGCCCGGTTGCTGGCCCGTACGGCGGGGTCGCTGAGCCTGCGCGAGGCGGCGGCGCTGCCGCTGGCCGTCATCACCAGTTGGGAGGCGCTGGTGCACCGGGCGCAGGTGCGGGCGGGCCAGCGGGTGCTGGTGCACGGCGGGGCCGGCGGCGTCGGCCAGGCCGCCATCCAGATCGGCAGGGCTCGGGGCGCGGAGGTCTTCGCCACCGGATCGTCCCGGAACCTGGAGACCATCGCCCGGCTCGGCGCGACGCCGATCGACTACAACGCCACCGAGGTCGCGGACTACGTGGCCGCGCACACCGGCGGCGAGGGCTTCGACGTCGTCTTCGACACCGTGGGCGGGGCCACCCTGGACAAGTCCTTCACCGCCGTGCGCACCTACACCGGCCGCGTCGTGAGCGCACTCGGCTGGGGTACGCACAGCCTCGCGCCGCTGTCGTTCCGGGGCGCCAGCTACTCCGGCGTGTTCACCCTGTTGCCACTCCTGACCGGTCAGGGACGCGAGGCGCACGGCGAGATCCTTCGCGAGGCCAGCGCCCTCGCCGACGCGGGCGCCCTGCGGCCGATCGTCGACCCCCGCCGGTTCACGCTGGACACCGTCGCGGATGCCCACGCCGTCGTGGAGTCCGGCACCAGCACCGGCAAGATCGTCATCGACATCTGACTCTTCCGGCGATCTCGTTGGCGATGCGCCGGTAGTCCACTCGCTCGGTCGGCATCAGTCGATGCTCACGGGTCGGAGTTGGCTCAGGACGGTGGGGTCGGTGATGCGGTCGTCGGCGGCCAGCATGATCGCCTTGGACAGGATCGTGGCGAGCATGGGGTCGTCGTCGAAGGGCAGGTGCAGGCGGCCCGTCTGGGTGCGCGCGGCCACGATGCACAGGTACCTGTCGTCGGGCTCCATCATGATGTTTCCCGAACCGAGGTGGATCCGGTACGTGCGCAGGTTGCCCCGCACCCGCAGGTACCGCTCGGCGAGGTCGACCCGGTCGGCGATGGCCATCCGGGGCAGCAGCCGGGCGAGCGCGTCCCGGCGTACCTGCGCGGACGGGGTCAGTTCGGCCACCGCCGTCCGGTGCCAGTAGGCGGAGAAACGGTTCTCACCACGGTCGGCCCACTGCGGGTCGGTGGCGATCGAGGTGACGCCCACGAACAGGTCCACGTCGCGCATGGCCTCGGTGAACACCAGCGGTGGTACGTCGATCATCCGCGCGGGTTGCCACGTCTTCCCGTCGTGTCGGGCGAAGCGCACCTGGTCGGTCGAGCAGTACTCGGCGTCGTAGCGGCGCTCCTCCTGGTCGTCGACGAGCGCGTGGTGGAAGGACGCCCGCCACGCCCCGCCGCCGAAGACCTTGGTGGCCTCGCTGTCGTACCCGCCGTCCCACGTCCCGAGGTAGCCGGCCTGCCAGCCACGAGCCCGTAGCAGGGCGTTGGCCTGCCGGTAACGCAGGATGTGCGCGGCGAACCGGTTGGAGTAGGTGTCCGTCTTCTCCTCGGCCGGCGTGTGCAGGTAGACCTCCCGGAACGCCTGCTTGAACGGTTGCGCCAGGCCGGCGGCGACCAGGTGCGCGCGCCAGGCCAGCACCTCGACGGTGTCCGCGCGGGCCGGATGCCACAACCGGACCGAACCGGGGGCGAGGGCCTGGCCGTCCCGGGCGACGATCATCCACCGGTCGCCGTCGCGCCGGGGCAGACCGGCCGTCCAGCGCCGACCGTCGGCGCTGGTCTCCCAGAGCAGCCGCCGTCCGTAGGTCGCGGTGACCGGGTGGTCGAGCAGGCGCGACGACCAGTCGGGGTACGACCAGACGCGCTCCTCCGACAGCAGCCCCTCCACCCGTTGCCGCTCGCTGACCAGCGTCGCGCCGACCTGCTTGACCAGGCCCCGCAGTTCGGCGAGGTCGTCCGCGTGGGACTGTTTCACCTGCGTCGGGACGCCCTTGAGGGTGACCCCGTCGCGGGCGAAGACCAGACGCGCCCGCTCGCCGACGATCTCGACCGTCGCCTGGTACGGGCCGACCGCCCGGCACAGCCGCCCGTCCGGCCCGAGCCCGTGGTCGTCGACGGCCAACTCCATGACCTCGCTGAGCGACCACCCGCGCCGCGCCCCGAGCTGGGTCAGCGCGGCCTGGACCCGGCTGCGCACGGCCTTGTTGCGGACCGTCACGGCGAGCCGGGCCAGCGTGCGCAGCGGCACGTCACCGTCGCGCTCGGCCAGCAGTCGTACCGCCGCGATCGCCGTCCGCGGGGCGTACGGGAATCCGGCGGCCTGGCGCGGCGCGGACGCCGCGCTCGTGGTGGCCCGGGCCAGCAGCTCCGTCGCCCGCTCGTCGCGCTCGCGGGACAGCGCCCAGACCAGCCCGCGCAGCAGGCGGTCCGTGTCGTCGTGGACGCTGCGCCCGTGGGCGGTGAACGCGTCGAGGAGCCGGCGGACGACCTGCCGGCCGCCGTGCGCGGCCACGAGCAGTTCGTCGAGGCGGCGTAGCCACTTCGCGGTCGCCGCCGGCTTGTCCAGCGCGACGCAGTGTTGCAGCAGCTCCGGCACGCCGGTTGCGGCGAGGTCGACGCCCAGGTCGGCGCGGACGGACGGCCCGAAGGTGTCGCCGTGGTGCAGCAGCGACGACGGCAGGCGGCTGCCGGTGGCGCGGTCGATGGCATGGCCGAACATCGTGACGGCTCGTCGGCGGGGCGCCGCGGCGAGGTAGTAGTCGTCGAGCAGTTTGTTGCTCAGGGCGCGCAGCGCCGGCACCAGGTCGGTCAGCTCGGCGGGCGTCAGGCGCGGCGCGATCACCGCGGGCAGTTCCAGGTGGGCGCCGTTGTCGAAGCAGTGGCCCTCGGCGGCGACGTGCAGGCACCAGAGCAGGTCCGCGCGCGTGAAGGCGACATCCTCGGTGGCGAGGTTGCGCACCACGTCGTTGAGCGCGGTCGGGGTCGACGCGGACGCCGACTCCCGGTGCATGGCCAGGGCGGCGCGGCGGCGCTCCTCGGCCGGCCATGACTCCACGGTGGACCACTCGGGCACGTTCCGCACCGAGGACCCCCAGTAGTGGGTGCTGACGATGCGCAGCACCGCCCGGATCCGTTCGTCGGCCTCGGCGAGACCGGCCTCCACCTGCCGCCGGTCCGCGTCGCCGAGCCGGGGGAGCAGCGCCGTCCAGTCACCCATGTCAGCCACCCACCAACGCGACGAGCCGGACGAACGCCACGTCGGGGTCGGCCCGCAGGTCGATCTCCTCGTCGAGGTCGTCGACCTGGTGGTCGCCGACCAGCAGCAGGAAACCGTTGTGGGCGAAGGCCGCGCAGGCCCGGTCCGCCTGCGCCTCCCAGTCGAGCCGCCGGTCCGGGGCGACCCGGTAGCCGTTCAGCGTGGCCTCCGTGTCGGTCGGCTGCACCAGGCCCCGGAAGTGCCGTGGCCGCTCGGCGTTGAACCGCGCCACCTCCTCGCGGACCCGCAACCGGACCAGCTCCCGCGCGGAGATGCGTTCCGGTAGGCCCGTCAACGGCCAGCTGTCGACTGCCCTTCCGGTCGCCGTCTCGTCCCGAACCATCACCGTGACCATGCGTTGTGCTCCTCGCCCTCAGCTGAGCGGCAGCATGGCACGACCGTCCGACGAAAACGCGCCACCGCGACTCCGACGAGCAGGGACCTCGAACCGGGCGACAAGGAAGGACCGACGGTCCGGCCGCTCAGCCGACGACGAGGGTGGCCAGCAGGGCGGGGTGATCGGTCGCCCCGCCCATACCCATCGACCGGGCGCAGCACAGGCTGACGTCGGCGCCGGCCAGGACGTGCTGCACCGCGCCGTCGCCGACGCGGGAATGACCGGGCGGCACGCAGGACCCCACGTCGTCGAGGCCGAGGTTGAGGTCGCCGCTCAGCAAGGTGGCCGAGTAGCCGCTGCGCCGACCGATGGCGGGCAGGATCTCGTCGACCAGGTGGCCGCACTGGGCGAGCGCGACGGCGCGGCTGGTGGCCGCCAGGTGGGTGGTGCAGGCGGTGAGCGCTCCGTCGACGTGGACGCAGAGCCAGGGTCGTTCCTCGGGGTCCGCGAGGTCCTGCGTCGGAAGGATTCCACTGTGCACGGCGTACCGGCTGGTGGTCGCCGGCAGTCGGGTCAGCAGACCGATGCCGTACGCCTGGCCGTTGCGGCACCGGGTGTCGGCGCCGCTGGGCCGGTCGCCGGCGGCCTGGAAGCCGGTCACGATCCTCGCGCGGCCGTGGACCGCCGCGAACACCGCCTCCAGCGTGGGCACGTCGTCCGCGCAGATCTCGTTGAGGGTGACCAGGTCGGGTCGCTCGGCCCTGATCAGATCGGCGGCCCTGGGCACCGCCCGGCCGGTGTAGCAGGAGGCGCGACCGCTGTTGCACAGGTTCATCTGCGCCACCCACAGGGACGTGGGCGCGGGGGAGGCCGGGACGGGCCGGGCCGGCACACCGGCGACGGCGACCAGGCAGGCGACGGCGAGGGCCCGACGGATCGCACGGTACGTGCCTCGGTGGCGGCTGGTGGCGCCGGGCGGATCTGTGGACATGCGGGCTCCGGCCGGGCGGCGACGATCGTCGCCGAGGTGCCCGCGATCCTACTGCCGGCCGTCGCGGACAAGGAGCCCTATGGTGGATCATGCGCCCGCTCCTGCCCGAAGACGACGGAGCCCTGACGCGCTGACACGGGCCGTGCGGGGAGGGTGGACCCCGCACGACCCGTGCCGGTTCAGCGGTGCGGCCGGGGTGCGACGCGCGGGAGGACGTACGGCGGACCGGCGAAGATCAGGTCCGACTTGATCTCCTGGTACGCCCGCTTGGGCTGGTAGTTCTCGTCGTAGATGGTGGCCAGACCCTCCGGCGGGTCGTTGAACCAGTCCGGCACCCACGAGTACTTGTCACTGAAACCCCAGACCGTGTACGACAGGCAGTCGCGTACGGCGAGACACGCCTTCATCAGCACGCTGAAGTTGGCGGCCGACGCCTGCAACCGGGGGTTGATCTCCTCGGAGTTGCCGGCCTGGACGCCTGCGGTCATCTGGCTACGGACGTCGACCTCGGTGAACGCGGTGGCCAGACCGAGCGCGGAGAAGCGCTTGAGGGCGGCCGTCACCTGGAGGGTGTCGAAGTTGCCGTACTGGGTGCCCAGGTGGCCCTGCGAGCCGACGCCGTCGATCGGTACGCCCTTGGCGCGCAGCCCCTTGGCCATGTCGTAGACGAACTGCGTCTTGTCGTCGGCCGGATTGCCCGAGCCGAACGCCTCGATGTTGTAGTCGTTGTAGAACAACAGCGCCTTCGGGTCGGCGGCGCGGGCCCAGCGGAACGCGTCGGCGATGTAGTCCGGACCCAGGTTCTGCGCCCAGAAGCCCTTGTAGTGCAGTGTCGACGGGGTGTCCCAGGGGTCGCTGACCGCCTCGTTGACGACGTCCCACTGCCAGATCTTGCCCTTGTAGCGGCTCACCACGGCAGTGATGTGCTTGCGCAGCAGCTCGCGCAGCTCCTGCTTGCTGATGGTGCCGTCGGCGACGCCGCTGGTCAGCCAGGCGGGCAGTTGGTTGTGCCACACCAGCACGTGCCCGCGGACGCTCTGGTGGTTGCGCTGGGCGAACTGGATGAGCTGGTCGGCCTCCGTCCAGTTGTAGGTGCCCCGGGTGGGCTCCAGGCTCTCCCACTTCATCGCGTTCTCGGCGGTGACCGAGGAGAACTCGGTGGCGGCGATCTGGCGGTAGCGCGGGTCGGTGGCGTCGTTGAGGGCTTCCGCGTTGACCGCGGTGCCGATCCTCAGGCCGTGGCGCTGGCCGAGGGCCGCGAGCGTCTGGGTGGTCGGGTCGTACGGCCGGCTGGCGGTGGCCGGAAGCGCGTTCAACGCCGCAGCGGTCGCGACGGCGACGACGCCGGCGCTGATCCACCGTCTTGGCTTCATCTGCCTGCCTCTCGATAATGATCGACAGATGTCGATCTTTGAAGGAAGGGTGCGGCCCGGGATGAAAGGGCGCGGGGGCGTGGCTTCGAAGGACCGGAAACTCGTTCGAAACATTATGGCCGTCGATGGGCCCCGTCAACTCTGAAAACTTCCGGAAAAGAGTCGGGTGAGCTGCGCGACTGTGGATAGTCATCGGATGAAAGTTTCGCCGCTGAGCGGCGTGGCCGACCCACCAACGGCAGTGGGGGTGGCACCGACCTTCACGGGTCGGTGCCACCCCCACGCGATGCGGGTCGGTAGCGGATCAGTCGGTCAGCCGCGCCTCGATCGCCTCGATGACACGCGGACGCAGCTCCGCGGCGCGGATCACGGCGTCCACCGAGCCGACCTCGACGGCCCGCTGGATGTTGTGCACCCGGTCGAACTCCGTGGCCACCTCGCCGAGCTTCTCCGCCCGCACCGAGGACCGCAGCTCGTCGAGCTCGGCCGTCAGCGCGGCGCGCTCGGTGCCGGACGCGGCGGCGACGCGGGCCTCCAGGGCACGTACCCGCTCGTCGGCGGCCGTCCGGGCGTTGACGTCGGCGGAGAACACCACCGCGGCGGCGGGAGCGCCACCGAGCACCGAGGCGAACGACCCCTCCAACGCCAGCACCGTCATGCTCGGGTTCAACGCCTTCGAGAACACCACGAACGCGCCACCGTGGTACCGCGAGATCACGCAGAACACGATCGGACCCCGGAAGTTGACGATCGCCCGGCCGATCTCCGCGCCGTACTCCAGTTGCAGCTTGCGCATCGACTCGGGCGAGCCGTCGAAGCCGGACAGGTTGGCCAGCACGACCAGCGGACGGTTGCCGCTGGCCGCGTTGATGGCCCGCGCGGCCTTCTTCGACGAGCGCGGGAACAGCGTGCCCGCCGTGTAGGTGTCCGGGCCGTCGGTGGGCGGGAACCCCCGGCGCGGCACCGACCGGGACTCGATGCCCAGCAGGCACACCGGGATGCCGCCGAGGTGGGCGTCCTGCACGACCGCCGTGTCGGCGTCCGCCATGCCCGCCCACCGCTCCAGCACCGGCCGGTCCTGGTCGGCCAGGGCCCGCAGCACCGTCCGGATGTCGAACGGCTTCTTGCGGTCCGGGTTGGCCTCGGCGGAGAAGATCTCGCCGACCGTGCGGAACGGGCTGCCCGCCACGTCGTGCGGGAACTCCGAGATGTCCCGGTCCACCGGGTCGGTGGTGGTCACCCGCCGCGGGGCGTCCTCGCCGGGCGCGACGTACGTGTGGTCGTAGTGGGCCATCAGCACGTCCCGGGCGGCGGTCAGGTTCGGCGCCCAGTACTGCGCCTGCCCGTTCGGGCCCATCACCCGGTCGTACCCGCCGATGCCGAAGTTGTCCTCGGCGGAGACGCCGCCGGAGAAGTCCAGCGACTGCTTGCCGGTGAGCACCATCGCCGAGTCCGGGGTCATCACCAGCACGCCCTTGGTGTGCATGAGCATCGTGGCCTCGGCGTTCCAGTACGGCTGCGCGCCCACGTTGATGCCCGCAACCACGATGTTGATCTCACCGCCGGCCTGGGTGAACTCGACGATGCGCTTGAGCGCCGCCGCCACCCAGTCCATGTTCTCGGTACCCGAGGTCATCGAGATCCGGGCCCCGGCGGACAGCGCCCACCACTCCACCGGCACCCGCATCCGCTCCGCCAGGTCCAGCGCGGCGATCACCCGCCGGCACTCCGGCTCGGACAGCGCGCCCAACGACTTCGTCGGGTCGCCGAGCAGCACGACCCGGGTCACGCCCTGCGGGTGTCGTGCGGTGGGCGCGGTGACGACGCCGGCGACGATGGCGGCGCGGTTGCGCCCCTTGGGCCGGTCCACCGGCACCAGCGCGTACGCGTCGTCGAGGTCGTGCTCGACGAACTCACCGAGCCGACCGGTCAGCTCGTACGGGTACACCGTGTTGCGGCTGCTGGCCCGCAGCACCTTGAGCCGGTACTCGTCCAGCGGCTCGACCGGCTCGGCCGGCGGCTCGCCCACGGTCAGCTCCGCGCCGCCCTGGGCGTCGAACGAGATCCGTACCGCGATCTTGGTCAGCTCGCCGGTGCGGCGGTCGCGCTGCCGCGCGATGAACAGGATCTCCTCCAGGCCGGCGCCCACCGTCGTCGGGCGTACCCGCCCGGCGATCATCTCCATCTCCTCGCGGGTCAGCTCGCTCGGCGGCCACACGTAGACGACGATCCGGTTGGTGGTGAACCGCGTCTTCGACGGCCGGCGCGACTGGGCCCGGCGGATCGAGTCGAGGCAGGCCGCCACCGCGTCCTCGGCGGTGGGCAGCGCCACCAGCCGGCCGTCCTGCTCGCGCAGCTCGGTCAGGTCACGGACCTGGGCGAACGCCACCAGGCGCTCGTCGGCCGGGTTCTCCCGCGCCACGCACTGGAAGAGGTAGACCTCCTCGTCCGACGACGGCAGCCGGGTCAGGTCGAACTTGTGCAGCCGCTCCAACTGCATCCGCTGCGCGATGTACGGGTGCAGACCGCGGATCAGCCGGTCCTCGACCATCCCCGCGTCCGAGGGGCGGAAGGTGAAGTGGTGGTGCATGACCGCCCCGCCGCGACCCGCGACGGTGGCGGTGAGCCGACGGACCTGCGCCGGCAGCGGATGGGCGGCGAGCACGTCGCGCAGCGCGGCGGCCATCGCGTCGAAGTCCTCCGGCTGGTTCTCCCAGCCGAGGTAGATGTCGGCGTCGACCGACTCCTCGGTGGCGGCCAGCTCGGCGAGCCCGCGCAGCGCGTCGCCGAGCCCGTCGAAGCGGACGGCCGCGGAGACCACACTGGAGTCCGCCCGCTCGGCGACCACGAAGGCGCAGTCGCCGACCTCGCGGGTCCGCACCCGGCTGAGCGCCTTGTTGCCGTAGTAGCGGCGGGTCAGCACCTCCAGCATCACCGTGTTGTCGAGGTGGTGCCGCACGAGCCGCTGGCCGAGCAGCCGGACCAGCGGCTCGGTGCTGCGGACCATCTCGGCGATGCGCTCGGCGCGGTCCGGCGCGTCCGGGTGGGCGTCCAGGTGTCGCAGGTGGGCCCGGACCTGCGCGTAGACGCGGGCCCGGTTGCGGCGCAGCAGCGGCTGCGCGAACCAGGCGAACACCACGCCCCGGGCCAGGTCGGCGATGGCGGGGAAGCGGACCTGCGTCGCGGCGATCAGCCGTTCCAACGCCAGACCGGCGGGCTCGCGCAGCGACTCGTCCGGCGGGGTCTCGCGCAGCCACTCCCGCAGCAGCGCCGCCACCACGGTGGCGTCCACGGACGCGCGCTGCTGGGCCAGGAAGATCCGGAACACGGCGGCTTCCAGGCCGGGGGAGCGCTCCAGGTCGGTGACGCCGTAGTGGCCGAGAGCCTTGGCGAGCTTGGCCTGGAAGGCGTCCGGCAGCCCGGCCCGCTCCACGTCGAGGCTCTGCAGGTAGGTGTGCAGGTACTCCCGGTCGCTGCGCGCGTGGGCGCCGCCGTCCTCGCCGGTCGGCCGGTTACGGCTCAGCTCGGCCAGGTCGGCGAAGACGTCGACGAGGTCCACCTCGGCGGCCAGCGGCCGGTGCCCGTCCTCGGCCGCCAACCGGCGTACGACGAGGTAGTCGTCGAGCACCCGGCGGTCGTCGTGCGGGTCGACGTCGAAGCCGAGCAGCAGGCCGCGCAGGTCCTCCTGACCGCGCCGGCTGCGCTCGTACGCCGACCGGCCGGCGTCGGCGGCGGGCAGGTCCAGCTCGACGGTGGGACCGCTCGGGCCGGCCACGGCGTCGGACGCCTCGTCGGCGACCGGCTCCAGCCGCAGCAGCGGCGCACCGGCCTCCACCTGGCTGCCCACCGAGACGGCGCACTCCTTGAGCCGGGCCTTGAACGGCGCGCGCAGCACCGTCTCCATCTTCATGGCCTCCAGCACCAGCACCGGTGCGCCCGCCTCGACCTCGGCGCCCACCTCCAGCGGGGTGGCGACGACCAGTGCGGGCATGGGGGAGCGCAGGACGCCACCCTCGTCGCGGCTGACCCGGTGCGTCACGCCGTCCACCTCGACCAGATGGGTCGGGCCGTGCGTGCCGGTGAGCAGGCGGTACCGGGCGCCGTTGACGGCGATCTGGCCGGTGTGCCGGTCGAAGCGGTCCAGCTCGACGTCGGCCGTGCGGACGTCGCCGCCCACCTCGATGCCCACCCGGAACCGGTGCGCGCCGATCCGGGCCACCCGCAGCCGGTAGGTGACGCCGCGCAGCTTGAGGTCCAGCGGTCGGCCGCTGGCGTGCTGCACCTGCGGACGTCCACCGGCGGCGGTCGACAGCAGCCGCTGCCGCTCGGCGCGCTCCTCCTCCTCGTACGACTCGATCGCGGCGGCGGCCAGCGCGACGGCGGAGTGCCGGTGCGTGACGAGCCGGCCCTCGCCCCGGACCCGGTCGATCCAGCCGGTGTCGGCGCTGGCGTCGATGACCTCGGGCTGGTCGAGCAGGTCGAGCACGAAGCTCTTGTTCGTGGCGCCACCGTCGATGATCACGGTGGTGTCGGCCATCGCCCGCCGCAGCTTGCCCAGTGCCTCGTCCCGGTTCCGCCCGTACGCGATGATCTTCGCGATCATCGAGTCGAAGTCGGCCGGGATGGTGTCGCCCTCGCTGACGCCGGTGTCCACCCGGATGCCCGGCCCGGCGGGCAGGTCGAGTCGCGCGATCCGCCCCGGGGACGGCGCGAAGTCGCGGTCGGGGTCCTCGGCGTTCAGCCGCGCCTCGATGGCGTGCCCGCGCTCGACGGGCGGGTCACCCACGAGCCGGCCGCCCGACGCGACGTGCAGCTGCGCCTTCACCAGGTCGAATCCGGTGGTCAGCTCGGTGATCGGGTGCTCGACCTGGAGCCGGGTGTTGACCTCCAGGAACGCGAACAGCCGGTCGCCGGGGTGGTAGAGGAACTCCACGGTCGCCGCGCCCCGGTAACCGACCGCCACGGCGAGCCGCTCCGCCGACGTCTTCAGCTCGGCGGCCTGCGCCTTGTCGAGCACCGGCGAGGCCGACTCCTCGATGACCTTCTGGTTGCGCCGCTGCACCGAGCAGTCCCGTACGCCCAGCGCCCAGGCGGTGCCCTGACCGTCGGCGATCACCTGCACCTCGACGTGCCGGGCGCCGGTGACCAGGCGCTCCAGGAACACGATGCCGCTGCCGAACGCCCGCGCCGCCTCCTGGCTGGTGCGCTCGTACGCGTCGGCGAGTTCGGCGTCGTTGGTGACCACACGGATGCCGCGCCCGCCACCGCCGGCCGTCGCCTTGAGCATCAGCGGGTAGCCGATCTCGGCCGCCGCCGCCGTCGCGGCGTCCAGGCTCTCGACGGCACCGCGGCTCCACGGCGCGACCGGCACGCCGACCTCCTCGGCGATCAGCTTCGCGCCGATCTTGTCGCCGAGCTGGCGCATGGCCTCCGGGCTCGGCCCGACGAAGGTGACCCCGATCTTCTCGCACAGCTCCGCGAAGGCCGGATCCTCGGCGACGAAGCCCCAGCCGACCCACGCGGCGTCGGCGCCGGTCTCGGTCAGGGCGCGCTCGAGCGTCGCGAGGTTCAGGTACGGGCGGGCCGACGCCGGACCGAGGTCGTAGGCGATGTCGGCCTCGCGCACGAAGGTGGCCGTGCGGTCGACGTCGGTGTGGAGGGCGACCGTCTCGATCCGGCTGCCCGTCTCCGCTGCCAGCTCCCGGACCGCGTGGATGAGCCGCATGGCGGCCTCACCACGGTTGACGATGGCGACACGGTTGAACACCCGACTGACCCCTTTGGTAGACCATGATGTACGTGCCGAGACACGACGGCTCCCGGCAGTGATCACTTTTCCGGCTCGGAGCGCACGGCGCCATGGTGCAACGGCCGAACCAACCGCCGCTGAATTGTAGAGACCCCACAAAACTTTTTGGCTGTCAGTCGCGGAGCGCCGGATAGATGTCCCCTCTTCGCGATGAACGCCCCGACATCACCTTTCGGCTTCTTCACCCCATTGCGCCCACCCTGGGCGCGTCGCCGACCCCTGACCGAGCGGACGCGCCACGGCCGACCGTTCGCCGTGACGCGCCGCGGCCCACCCCGGGACGGCGAACGGCCCGCGCCCCTGCACGGGCGCGGGCCGCTGGAACGTCTTCGTCCTACTTGGACGGCTCGGGCAGCTTGCAGTCGACCTTGGGGTTGGCCCCGATGTAGTTCAGCGGTCCGGCCACGATCGTGACCAGGATCGTCCCCGCCTCGGCGCAGTTGGTGTCGTCGCCGCTGTAGTAGCCCCGCTGGCCGGCGGCGACCGCGCCGATCACCAGCCAGATCACGACGATGACTCCGAGTATCGAGGTGCCGCGCATCGCTGCCTCCTGAAGGAATGTGGTGTATCTGAGGTGCAGGCGTTGTACCCAATCGGGTCGCGTCGCCAAACGGTGGGCGCGGTGTACCCGGCCGCATCGTCCGTCCGGCCGATGTCGGCATCGGCCGCCCGCACCACGTCTCCCCGCGCGGCTATCGGATCGCCGACCGACCCGGCCGCCGCGCGGGGCATCGGACGTAGAACTGCCTCACGGCCCGCCGAGGAGGACCCATGGACGTCCCGACACCGTCGCTCTACATCGACCGCCCCCAGGACGTCGCGGTCGCTGCCCGCGCGCTCGCCGAAGGCGCGGTCGTCGCGGTGGCGTTCGCCAACGTCTACGCCCTCGTCGCCCGCCCGGACCCGGCCACCGTACGTCGGGTGAACCTGGCCAAGGGTCGGGCCGTCGACCAGGTCGGCAGCATCACCACCGCGATCGGGCGCATTCCGGGGATGTTCGACTGGACCCGCATCTCGCCGCGGTTGCCGGTCGGCCGGGTACGGGCCCTGATGGACACGCTCTACGGGGCCGGGCCGTTCGGCTTCCGGGGTCCGGCCGCCAGCCGGCTGCCCGAGCACCTCACGCAGGTCGACGCCGGACTGCGTACCGCCCAGGTCATCGCTCCCGGCCTCACCTGCCCGTCCAACGCGTTCCTCGAGCGTGCGCTCGTCGAGGCCGGCACCGACCATCTCTACATCACGTCGGCGAACCGGTCCCGACACCACACCGGAGCCCCCGACGAGCCGGCCCACTGGAAGGCCGGGGCGCTCGCCGCCGACTTCGCCCACCTGCGCGACCTGGTCGTGCTGGCCCACCCGGACGAGGCGGTGGCCCGGGCCGCCTACCCGGGCTACCTCACCACCTCGGTCACCCTGCTCTCGTTCCACGCGCCGGTCGGCGAACTGGAGGAACCGCCGGTGCTGACCGTGGACCGGCACGGCTCGCTGCACGTCGACGACGTACGTCGGGCCGCCGTTCCGCTGGGCCTTCAGGTCCGCCTCGGCGCGACCGCCGGGCAACGGCTACGGGCCCGGGGGTACGCGGGCGCGCTGGTGTGACCATGCGGTCGGCTCAGTGCGGCGGTGCGGGGGACTCCGGCGGTTTGCCGCGGCTGCGCCGGTGGTCCGCGTAGGCGACCCCGGCCAGCACCAGCATCGCGCCGACCGAGGCGGCCAGCGGTGGCAGGTACAGCGCCACGGGCGCGATCGTCAGCAACGCGAGGAGCCCGCCGGGGCGGGACGGCGACACCCGGCTGAACACCTCGTACTCGAACGACGACCGGCCGATCAGGAACAGCGCCGGGCCGCCGAGGATCACCGCCACCCAGGCCGGCGGCGTACGACCGAAATGCTCGTGCAGCACCAGGTCGAACCCGGAGGCCGTGGTCACCACCCCGGCGATCATCAGCAGGTGGGTGTACGGGGCGGTGAACAGGAACTTGGCCGGCGCACCGGACATCTTGATGGCCGTTGGCAGCAGTTGGCCGGACTTGTGGACGTAGATCCGCCAGAGCAGCAGGGTGGTCACGAACGCCACCGCGAACGACGCGATGTTCTGCGCCTCGGTGTGCGCCAGGTTGAACATGGTGCCGATGGTCAGGATGGCGTCGCCGAGCGCGATGATGAAGAACTGCTGGTACCGCTCGGAGAGGTGCTCGGCCGTGACGTTGCGCTGCGGCTCCGGCACCACCCCGAGCCCCGGCACCGGGTACGCCAGCCGGAAGCCGGTGTAGTCGATGGCCAGCGCGATGGCCCAGCACGCCAGCCGGGCGTCACCGGCCACGAACGCGCCGATGATCCAGGGGATCGCCGACACCACGAACCAGCTGAAGATGCGCAGCGCCCGGCGCTGGGTCTGCGGTTCGCGACGGACGGCCGGCATCAGGAACAGCCCGCGCCCGAGGTGGATGGCCACGTACGTGCCCGCGAAGACGATGCCGCGCGCGTTGAACGCCTCCGGGATCGCCGTGGTCATCAGCAGCGCGCCGAACATGACGGTGGAGATCAGCAGCTTGATCTCGGTCCGTTCCGGGTCGTACAGGTCGGTGACGAGGGTGGTGATCGCCCACGTCCACCAGACGGCGGCCAGCAGGATCAACGCCTGCCCCGCGCGGTGCCAGTCCAACTGGGTGACCATGCCGCGCGAGATGAGCGCCAGCGCGACCACGTACACCAGGTCGAAGAAGAGTTCGAGCAGCGTCACCCGGCGGGGGGAGTCCGGGTCGCGCACCGGTGGTTGCGTCCTGCCCGGCCCGGGCTCCGGCGCGGAGTAGTGCACGCTCGCTCCTGCAGTGCCGGTGGACTCGGCGGACCGTCCGGCCCACCTCGACCGACGCTAGCCAGCGGCGCACCCGCGCACCCCGGGATTCGTCGCACCGTCCCCCGACCGGGCGCTCGGTCGACGATTTCGCGGGCGGCCGGGTCCGGTGATCGGCCCGGGGTCGACCAGGACGGGCGTCGTCCCCACCGTGCTCGGGCGCCCGGAACGAGCGAACCCCCGGCCGTCCGCACGGACGGCCGGGGGTTCGTGGTGGCGCGTCAGCCCTGGTCGCCGCCGGGCAGGACGGCACTCGCCTGGTCACCGGCGCCGGCCAGCACCCGAGCCTGCTGGGGCCAGCTGGCCAGCCCGGGCGCGGCGCGCAGACCGGCGGCCCGGATCAGGTCGCGCAGCGCCGGCTCGTCCAGCTCGCCGAGCTGGCGGTAGGTGCGCACGCCGGCCGCCTGCAACGCGGCCGCCATCTTCGGACCCACCCCCTGGATCCGGCGGAAGTCGTCCGCCGGGCCGGTCGGGTCGGTGTCCGCCGTGGCTGCCGGGATCGACGCG
Organism: Micromonospora sp. WMMD729; assembly: GCF_049315225.1. Lineage (NCBI taxonomy): Bacteria > Bacillati > Actinomycetota > Actinomycetes > Micromonosporales > Micromonosporaceae > Micromonospora > Micromonospora sp. WMMD729. The sequence continues at coordinate 2,940,571 of NZ_CP186059.1, forward strand.
GCGTCGGCCGCGCGGACCGGCGGCGTGGCCCGCGCCGGCTCGGCCTCGTCGACGTCCGCCGCCGTCCCGGCCGCCGCGACCGCCGGCGTCGTCTCGGCCGGCGTCGTCCCGGTGTACGCGCTCTCGGCGGCAACGCCGTCGGCCTGCTCGGTCGGCGCGGTCTCGACCGGGGTGGCGTCAGTGGCGGTCGGGCCGGTCTCGGCCGGCTCGATCGGCGTGGTGGCGACCGGCGTGGTGTCGGCGAGCTCTGCCGGGGTGCTGTCGGGCGACGGGGTGTCGGTGCTGTCGTCCAGCGGCTGGCGCGGTGCGATCACCGCCGGGGCGGGCTGCTCGTCGACCGTGCCCGGCTCGTCGACCGGGTCGGTCCGCTCGGTCGCCGGAAGGGTCGGCGGGGCTTCGGTGAGGGCCATGTCGCCGGGGTCGACGGCGTTCGGCGCGGAATCGTCCGGCGTGGTCACGGCGGCCGGCGCGCTGACCGTGTCCACCGGAGTCGGCTCGTCGGCGACCGCCGCCGGAGCGGGGTCGATGGTCGCCGTCGGCCGGGCCTCGTCGGTCGTGGCCGGTGGCTCCGGGTTGCTGACCACGGCCAGGCCGGCGACCGGGTCACCGTCCACGATGGGCCGGGTGGTGGCCCCCGCGCCCTGCCGGCCGCGCAGCAACCATCCGGCGGCCAGGCCCAGCAGCACCGCCACGACCACTATCAGCGAGTGTCCGATAGACCACTCCACGGCGAACCTCCCTCACACCTCGTCGAGAAAGTCACGAAAAAAACTCGCCGCAGCTTCGCACACCCGCTCGGACGACGACAGACAGGACCGGCGGCAGGCGTCCACCACCTCGCGGGGTGCCCGGCGGGTGACGCAGAGTCGTACCTACCTGCCCGTCCACCAACGGCGGAGACGAAGCGACCCGGGTACGACATGTGCATGTCGTACCCGGGTCGCTGGTGCCGTGGTCAGTCCTCGTCGCCCTCGTAGGTGTGGAAGTCGTCGACGAAACGGCGTCGCAGCGGGGGGACCCGGCTGGTCACTCCGAAGTAGCCGCGCGCGCCGAGCAACGCGAGCCGCCCCACCACCGGCTTGTACATCCGGTCGTCGCCGCTGGTGCCGCTGCGGTGCAGCGACTGCTCGACCCGTGCGAAGCCGTACGGCACCATCGCGGCCTCGTAGTCCGCCACGGCCTGCACGAGCGTCTTGTCCCCGGCGGCGGCGCTGGTGAGGTGCTGACAGAGCAGGCGGGCGTCGCGCAGCGCGGTGTTCGCCCCCACCCCGCGACCCGGGGTCATCGTGTGGATGGCGTCCCCGAGCAGGGTGACGGTGCTGCTCTTCCACGGTGGCGTCGGCTCGGACGTGCTCACCCTGATCGGCAGGACACTGCCCGGATCGCTGATCCGCAGCAGTTCCCGCAGGTGCGGGTGCCAGTTGGGGGTCAGGTCCAGCGCGACCCGTTTCAGATCCTCGCCCCGGCGTTGCAGGACGTCGGACGGGAACCGGCGGGCGGTGCTCCAGATGATCAGGTTGATGTAGTCGGCGCTGGTGTGCTCCGACAGGCCGGACCAGTCCCGCAGCAGGGCGGCGTCGTCGGCGCCGACGCCGGGCTTGACCGCCCCGTCCGGGTCCCACTTGAACTCCATCACGTGCAGCACACCCATCGTGCCGCCGGCGCCGAAGATCAGCGAGATGCCCCGGCCGACGCGCTCGGGCACGAGGCTGCGGGTCTGCGCGGTCAGCGGGATGCGCGTGGCGATGTTGATGGTCCCCGCGTCCCGGATCACCGCGTGCGGCAGGTACTGGCGGCGTACCGCCGAGTGCGTGCCGTCCGCCGCCACCAGCAGGTCGCCGGTGGCGCTGGTTCCGTCGGCGAAGTGCGCGGTGACCGTGCCGTCGTCGTGCTGCTCGTACCGGACGAAGGTCTTGTCGAACTGCACCACGTCGGCGAGGCCGGTCAGCAGCACCTGGCGCAGCACCATCCGGGCCACCGAGTGCTCGGTGTGCACGGGATCGACGGCCGGCCGCAGCTCGAACGACGCGGTCTCGCGCAGCCGCTGCGTGACGACGTTGAAGTAGCTCGGCGGCCGGGCGCAGGTGGCCAGGAACGTGGCGAACAACCGCGGTGGCAGGCAGTCGCGCAGCGCCCGGCTGCCGGTGGGACCGATGCCCACCCGGTAACCGAGCAGCCCTTCGCCGCTGTGCCGGTGCCGTTCGTAGACGGCGACGCTGATGCCGGCGCGGCGCAGCCCGTGCGCCAGGCACAGGCCGCCGGTGCCGGCGCCGATGATCAGGACGTGCGGGCCGGTGGTGGACATGTCAGCCGGCCGGGTGGGGCGCCGCCGCGTCGGCCGCGTCCCAGCGGTAGAAGCACTCGGCGATGGCGTCCTTCGGGGAGCGCCAGGTCGACAGGTACGGCGAGGTATGCGCCGCGAGCCGCTCATTGACCTGCTGGAACAGCGGATGGGTACGGGCGGCGGCGAGGGCGCCCGGGTCCACGTCCGAGGTTTCGATGAGGTGCACGAACACGTCGTGCAGGCCGTACAGGGACCGGTGCGTGACACCGGTGAGGCCGGGCAGTTCGGTGGCGTCGGACTCGGCGAAGATCTGGGCGACCCGCCCCTCCGCGCCCGGGATGATCCGGCTGACGATCAGTAGACGACTCATGGGACCCCTTCCGCCGGTGGCCGATCCCGACCCGCGGGCCGGTGGTCACGTGCTCGATGCGGTCACCGTGCCGCAGGCTGTGTCACGTCACCGTCACGTGCGCCGCCCGGCCCGTGACGGCCGAGCGGCGGTGTCCCGGCCGGCGGCTGCGGACGGCTGGCCGCCCGGATCGGGGCGAGCGTGTCGTCGAGCAGGGCGCTCATCGCCGGGCTGGGTTCGAGACGCAGCTCGCGGCGCAGCAGGTCGCGGTAGACGTAGAAGGCGTGCACGGCCTCGAAGGCGTTGCCCTCGGCGAGGTGGATCCGCACCACCAGCCGGTGCGGCGTCTCGCGCAGCGGCTCGGCGGCCATCGCTTCCAACGCCGCCTCCAACGCCTCACCGTGCCGACCGGCCGCGAGGTGCTGGGCGGACACCTGCTCCAGCATGTGCAGGCGCAGTTGCCGCAGCCGCTCCCGGTCCAACAGCACCCAGTCGTCGTACCAGCCGGGCAGCAGGTCGTGCCGGCCGGCGGCGAGCGCCCCGGCGGTGCTCCGCGGGTCGTCGCCGTTGCGCACCCGGGCGGCCGTTCCGACGAGGTCGTCCACGTCGAGGCGGACGGCCGGGGCCAGTCGGACGGTGTCGCCGGCCACGATCATCGGGCAGCACGGGTCCTGCCGCAGCCGCCACAGCGCGGTCCGCAGCGACGACAGCGCCCGCTCCTCGGACACGTCGGGCCAGAGCAGCCCGGCGAGCTGGCTGCGGGTGGCGCCGGGGCGCAGCCCGATCAGCGCGATGACCCGTTGCAGCCCGCGTGGCACCACGATGTGCGCGGTGGCGTGCAGGAGGCGGAAACCGCCGAGCAGGTGCAGCGTGAGGTCACCCGGGTCGGGACCTGCGGCGCTCGGCACGGACGAATCAGCGGCCACGGCGGCACCCCCTGCGGAACGCTCGTCCCGACTGTCTGCTGTGTCCCGGATCGGCTGCCCGCGTCACCACCGTCGGCTCCGTCGATGGAATCCGACCACGGCTGTCCAGGCGCGGCACCACCCGCCGGAGCCGCCGGGCTGACCACCGTGAAGATTATCAATTACGGTCACGGTGAGTCAACGCCCATGTTGGTCCCATCTCACCCATGAAATCGGTTCTGAACTGGTAAAACGTCGATCCGCTGCGGCGGGCTGCACAAGGGACGCATAGCTCATACACAGGTTGCGTCAACGCAGCGTCACCATTGGGCGTCCTCGGCCGGCCCGTCGCGGTGACGCCGCCGTGACGACGACTGCCGCATCGTGGCGGCAGTCGTCCAGCGCGTCCGAGAGGCCATCGGCCCCGCCCGGACGCCGTGGGGGGAGGCCCAGCCATGGACCGATCGCTGATCATCGCGAAGGTCGTACCGACCGCGCAGGAGCAGGTCGCCGAGATCTTCGCCGAGTCGGACGCGACCGAGCTGCCGCACCTGGTCGGCGTCCGGCACCGCGCGCTGTACCGGCTGCACGACCTCTACGTGCACCTGCTCGAGACCGAGCAACCGGCGCAGCCGGCGGTCGAGGCCGCCCGGGGGCACCCCGAGTTCGTCCGGGTCAGCGACCGGCTCCGGCCGTACGTCTCGCCGTACCTGCCGACCTGGCGCTCCCCGCGCGACGCGATGGCGCGCTGCTTCTACCGGTACGACGCCCCGGACGCCGGGGGGCGCTCGTGACCGCCGTCGCGGGGCAGGAGGAGCAACTCTGGTCCCGCTGCGCCGGCTGCGCGAGTCTGCTCTACCGCAAGCGGCTGCGCCGCAACCTGGACGTCTGCCCGGAGTGCGGTGAGCACTCCCGCCTCGGCGCGCCGGAGCGGCTGCGGCAACTCGTCGACCCGGGCTCCCTGCGCCTGCTGCCCGACCGGCTGCCCGAGGCGGACCCGCTGGACTTCGTCGACGTGCTGCCGTACCCGCACCGGCTCACCGCCGCCCGGGCCGCCACCGGCCTGCCCGAGGCCGTCCTCTGCGGCACCGGCACCATCGGCGGGCACCCGGCCGCCCTGGCGGTGATGGACTTCCGTTTCCTCGGCGGCAGCCTCGGCGCCGCGGTGGGCGAACTGATCACCCGTACCGCCGAGCGGGCGCTCGACGACCGGGTGCCGCTCATCCTGGTCACCGCGTCCGGCGGCGCACGGATGCAGGAGGGCGCCCTGTCGCTGATGCAGATGGCCACGGTCAGCCAGGCGATCGCCGCCCTGCGCGAGGCGGGCCTGCTCACCATCAGCGTGCTCACCGACCCGACCTACGGCGGCGTGGCGGCGTCCTTCGCCACCAACACCGACCTGGTGCTCGCCGAGAGCGGTGCCCGGATGGGCTTCGCCGGTCCCCGGGTGATCCGCCAGGTCACCGGTCGGGCCCTGCCGGAGGGGTTCCAGACCGCCGACTTCCTGCTGCGCCACGGGCAGGTGGACATGGTGGTGCAGCGCCGGTCGTTGCGCGGTCGGCTGGCGGCCCTGCTGGCCGCGGTCCGCGCCGGCCGTCCGGCGCGGACACCCGTACCCCGTCAGGAGCCGGCGCGGGACCACGAGCGCCTGGCCGACGCGGTCCCGCCGGCGGCGGCCGACGGGCAGCGACCGGCGGCCGACGGCGGCCCGCCGCCGGAGGTGGGCGACGCCTGGGACACCGTGCGCACGGCCCGCCACCCCGGTCGACCCACCACCCTGGACTATCTGGACTCGGTCTTCGACGGGTTCGTCGAGCTGCACGGCGACCGGCTCGGCGGGGACTGTCCCGCCATCGTGGGCGGGATCGCCCGGTTGGCCGGGCGGCACGTGATGGTGATCGGCCACCAGAAGGGGCACACCACCGCCGATCTGGTCGCCCGCAACTTCGGCATGGCCAGCCCGGCCGGGCACCGCAAGGCGTTGCGGCTGATGCGTCTCGCCGCCCGACTCGGCCTGCCGGTGGTCACCCTCGTCGACACGCCCGGCGCCGATCCGGGCATCAGCGCCGAGGAGCAGGGGCAGGCGGCGGCGATCGCGGAGAACATCCTGACCCTCACCGTGCTGCCGACCCCCGTCGTCACGGTGATCACCGGCGAGGGCGGCAGCGGCGGCGCGCTGGCCCTCGGTGTCGCCGACCGGGTGCTGATGCTCCAACACGCCGTTTACTCGGTGATCAGCCCGGAGGGCTGCGCCGCCATCCTCTGGCCGGACCGCTCCGCCGCCCCGCAGGCGGCCCGCGCGCTGCGGCTGACCGCACCCGACCTGCGCCGCCTCGGGGTCGTCGACGAGATCGTCCCCGAGCCGGCGACGGCCGCCCACGACGACCCGGCCGAGACCGCCCGGCGGCTGCGCGCCGCCCTGCTGGCCAACCTGCTGCCGCTGCTGGACGTGCCGCCCGCGATGCTGGTCCGGCTGCGACGGCAGCGCTTCCGCCGGTTCGGCGCCACCCGCGCCGGTGCCCAGGTGGGTGCCCGGTGACCGCCGGCGCCACGGTGTCCACCGCCGACGGTCCGAACGGCCGGGCGGACGTCGACGGGCAGCTCCCCACGGCGAATCCGGGGTCCGACCCGGACGGCGAGCAGGTGCTGGCCGGGCTTCGTCGACAGGCGCGGCATCTGCTCGCCGAGTTGGCCGGGCCGGTACGCCGGATCCGGTTGCGCAGCGGGGCGACCGTGCTGGAGATCGAGTGGCATCCGGACGAGGCGGTCGGACGGTCGGACGTACCCCCGCCGCTGCCGGTGGCCGCGCCCACGCCGCCGCCGACCGCGGCCGTGCCCGGGCCGCCGGCCGCGCTGATCCGCCCCCCGGTCCCCGGACGTACGGCGGTCCGGGCGCCGATCGTCGGCACCTTCTACCGCGCGTCGGAGCCGGGTGCGCGGCCGTTCGTCGCCGTCGGCGACCTGGTCCGACCCGGCCAGCCGGTGGGGATCGTCGAGGCGATGAAGCTGATGAACGAGGTGAGCGCCGAGCGGGCCGGCCGGGTCGTCGCGATCCTCGTCGAGGACGGTCAGCCGGTGGAGTACGACCAGCCGCTGGTCGAGCTGGATCCGGCCTGACGGCGGGGGTGCCCATGTTCGAGACCGTGCTGATCGCCAACCGGGGCGAGATCGCCCTGCGGGTGCTGCGGGCCTGCCGGGAACTCGGCGTCCGTACGGCGGTCGTCTACTCGGCCGCCGACGCGGACTCCGCGGCCGTCCGCCTCGCCGACCAGGCCGTGCGGATCGGGCCGGCGTCCAGCCGGCGCAGCTACCTCAACGCCGCCGCGATCGTGGAGGCGGCCCGCCAGGTCGGCGCGCAGGCCGTGCACCCCGGCTACGGCTTCCTCTCCGAGGACGCCGACTTCGCCGAGATCTGCGCGGACAACGGGCTGGTCTTCATCGGCCCGCCGCCGGCGGTGATGGCGGCGCTGGCCGACAAGTCCTCGGCCCGGGCCCTGATGAGCCGGGCCGGGCTGCCCCTGCCGGCGGGGAGCGTCGCGCCGGTGGCGACCGCCGCGGCGGCGGCCGAGGTCGCCGACTCCGTCGGCTATCCGGTGATCGTCAAGGCCGCCGCCGGGGGCGGCGGCCGGGGGATGACCGTGGTACGCCGTCCGGCCGAGCTGGCCCGGGCGTACGCGCGGACCCGGGCCGCCGCCCAGGCCGCCTTCGGCGACGACCGGGTGTACGTCGAGCGCTACCTCACCGAGGCGCGGCACGTCGAGGTGCAGGTGCTCTGCGACGCCCACGGCAACGGCGTGCACCTGGGCACCCGCGACTGCTCGGTGCAGCGGCGGCACCAGAAGCTCGTCGAGGAGGCCCCCGCGCCCGCGCTGTCCGCCGCGACGCTCGACGCCATCGCGGAGACCGCGCTGCGGGGCGCGCTGGAGGTCGGCTTCGTCGGCGCCGGCACGCTGGAGTTCCTGGTCGACGCCGAGGAACGCTTCCACTTCCTGGAGATCAACTGCCGGATCCAGGTGGAGCACCCCGTCACCGAGATGGTCACCGGGATCGACCTGGTGCACGAGCAACTGCACATCGCGGCCGGCGTGCCGCTGCGGTGGCGGCAGGACGAGATCCGCCTACGGGGCGTCTCGGTGGAGTGCCGGGTGAACACCGAGGACCCGGCGCGCGGATTCGCCCCCACTCCCGGACGGCTGGAGCGGTTCACCCCGCCGGGCGGCCCGTTCACCCGGGTGGACACCCACGCCCGCGCCGGCTACCTGGTCGGCCCCTGGTACGACTCCCTGCTGGCCAAGGTCGTGGTCTGGGCGCCCGACCGGGAGTCGGCGCTCAACCGGCTGGAACGCGCCCTGGACGAGTTCGACATCGCGGGTCCGGGCGTGCACACCACCATCGGATTCGTCCGGCGGGTGCTCGACGACGCCGGGTTCCGCAAGGGCCGCTACACCACCGGCCTCGTCGACCGCCTGCTCGCCGCGCCCGCGTCGCGGCCGGCGGCCACCCCCACACCCCGCGCCGCGCCCGCCGCGGAGCCCGACGTAACCCACAGGAGGACCCGATGACCGTCACCCATGGTCGCCCGATGACCACTGAGATCACCGACATCCTGGTGGCGCACTGCGGCCTGGACGCCGAGACCGCGGCCCGCTCGCCCGCCGCGTCGCTGGAGGAACTGGGCATGGACTCGCTCGCCCTGCTGGAGCTCTCCGCGGTCGTCGCCGACCGGTGGCAGGTGAGTATCGGCGAGGAGGCCGGGCAACTGAGCATCGCGGCGGTGGCCGACCTGGTCGCCCGCCGTGCCGACCCGCCCGGGCACACCGAGAACTCGGTGGTCATCGACGCGCCGCTCGCGCTGGTCTGGGACGTCACCAACGACGTGGCGAACTGGACCGAGCTGTTCACCGAGTACGCCGTGGTGGAGATCCTGCACCGCGACGGGCACACCGTACGGTTCCGGCTCACCATGTACCCGGACGAGAACGGGGTGGCGTGGAGCTGGGTCAGCGAGCGCACCGCCGACCCGGTGAGCCGTCAGGTGCGGGCGCACCGGGTGGAGACCGGGCCGTTCGAGTACATGCGGATCCACTGGCGCTACACCGAGGAGGACGACGGCACCCGGATGACCTGGACGCAGGACTTCGCCATGAAGCCCACCGCGCCGGTCGACAACGCCGCCATGACCGAGCGGATCAACACCAACAGCGTCATCCAGCTCGCGGTGATCAAGGATCGGGTGGAGCGGATCGCCCGGGAGCGCGCCGGCCAGGACGGCTCGGTTCCGGCGCAGGCCGGACCCGTCGACGGCGACGCCTCGGCGCAGGTCGGCGCCACCTCGCGGGAGGTCGGCGATGAGTGACCTGGGCACCCGGCTGATCGCGGCATCGGACGTACCGGCCGACCGGCGACGCGGCGGTGAGCTGCGGGTGCTGTTGGGCCCGCGCACCGTCGGCAGCACCTCCGGCTTCCTCGGGGTGGCGACCCTCGCGCCGGGGGAGCGGATCGCCGAGCACTATCACCCCTACAGCGAGGAGTTCCTGTACGTGTCGCGCGGCACGATCACCGTCGACCTGGACGACCAGCCCACCGAGGTGGCCGCCGGTGAGGCGCTGTTCGTCCCGGTCAACGTGCGGCACCGGTTGCGCAACACCGGCACCGAGCCGGCCGAGGTGGTCTTCCACCTGGGCCCCCTGGCCCCGCGCCCGGAGCTGGGGCACGTCGACACCGAACTGGTCGAACAGCGGGGTGGGTCGTGAGCGCGAGGAGTGAGCCGGGTTTGCGAGCCCCGCAGTCGCGAACAGGGGGTAACGCGGTGAGCGCGAGGAGTGAGCCGGGTTTGCGAGCCCCGCAGTCGCGAACAGGGGGTAACGCGGTGAGCGCGAGGAGTGAGCCGGGTTTGCGAGCCCCGCAGTCGCGAACAGAGGTGGCGTCGTGACCGGGCGACGCACGGTGGTGACCGGGGTGGGCGTGGTCGCCCCCGGCGGCGCCAGCCGGGACCGGTTCTGGAAGACCATCACCGAGGGGCGTACGGCCACCCGGCGGATCAGCTTCTTCGACCCGTCGCCGTTCCGCTCGCAGATCGCCGCCGAGTGCGACTTCGACCCGCTCGCCGCCGGGCTCACCGACGTCGAGCGGCGGCGCGCCGACCGGTACGTGCAGTTCGCGCTGGCCTGCTCCACCGAGGCCATCGCCGACGCCGGTCTGGTGCTCGACGACGCGGAGCGGGACCGCGCCGGGGTGGTGCTCGGCACCGCCGTGGGCGGCACGATGGCCCTGGAAGAGGAGTACGTGCGGGTCAGCGAGCACGGCCGGCGGTGGCTCGTCGACGCGACGCTCGGCGGCCCGTACCTGTACCAGGCGCTGGTGCCCAGCAGCCTGGCCGCGGACGTGGCCTGCCGGCACGGCCTGCACGGCCCGGCGCAGGTCGTCTCGACCGGCTGCACGTCCGGCATCGACGCCATCGGCTACGCCCACCAGATGATCGTGGACGGCGAGGCGGACATCGTGCTGGCCGGCGCGGCCGACTCGCCGATCTCACCGGTCACCGTCGCCTCGTTCGACGCGATCAAGGCGACCAGTCCCGACAACGACGATCCGGCGCACGCCTCCCGCCCGTTCGACGCCGACCGGCACGGGTTCGTGCTGGCCGAGGGCGCGGCCGTGCTGGTGCTCGAGGAGGCCGAGCACGCCCGCCGGCGCGGCGCCCACGTCTACTGCGAGGTCGCCGGCTACGCCAGCCGCAGCAACGGCTACCACATGACCGGGCTGCGTCCCGACGGGCTGGAGATGAGCCTGGCCGTCAGCGACGCGCTGCGGCAGGGCCGGATCATTCCCGAGCAGGTCTCCTACATCAGCGCGCACGGCTCGGGCACCCGGCAGAACGACCGGCACGAGACGGCCGCGTTCAAGCGGGCGCTGGGGCAGGCCGCGTACCGGGTGCCGATCAGCTCCATCAAGTCGATGGTCGGGCACTCGCTCGGCGCGATCGGATCGATCGAGATGGCCGCCTGTGCCCTCGCGATCGAGTTCGGGGTGGTGCCGCCGACGGCCAACTGGAGTACCCGGGACCCGGAGTGCGACCTGGACTACGTACCCAACGAGGCACGGGAGGTCCCGGTGAACGTGGCCCTCTCGGTGGGCAGCGGGTTCGGCGGCTTCCAGTCGGCGATGGTGTTCCGCCGGCTCCCGGCGGCGGCGTGAGCACCGCCCGGGCGGTCGTCACCGGCATCGGTGTGGTCGCGCCCAGCGGCGTCGGGGTGGACGCGCACTGGCGTACCGTCCTGAACGGCACCCGACGCACCGGGCCGATCACGCTCTTCGACCCGGCGGGCTACCCCACCCGCCTCGGCGGCGAGGTGCCCGACTTCGTCGCCGCGTCGTACGCCGAGAGTCGACAACTGGTGCAGACCGACCGGTGGACACACCTCGGCTTCGCCGCCACCCGCCTGGCGCTGGCCGACGCCGGGCTGCCCGAGCGGGCGCCCGATCCGTACGGCTACGCGGTGACCCTGGCCAGCTCGTCCGGGGGCAACCTGTTCGGCCAGCGGGAGCTGCAACGGCTGTGGGGCGGTCCGTCGCGCACCGTCGGCGCGTACCAGTCGATCGCCTGGTTCTACGCGGCCAGCGTCGGGCAGCTCTCCATCCACCACCAGTTCAAAGGGCCGAGCGGGGTGCTGGTCGCGGAGGCGGCCGGCGGGCTGGACAGCCTGGCGCACGCCGCCCGGGCGGTACGGCGGGGCACACCCGTGGTCATCGCCGGGGCGACCGAGTGTCCACTGAGTCCGTACGCCCTGGCCTGCCAGCTCCGCTCCGGGCTGCTCAGCGACGTGGCCGACCCGGAGCGGGCGTACCGGCCGTTCGACGCGACGGCCAGCGGCTACCTGCCGGCCGAGGGCGGCGCGGTGTTCGTGGTCGAGGAGTTGGGCCACGCGCTGGCCCGGGGCGCCCGGATCTACGGCGAGGTCAGCGGCTGGGGCGCCACCCACGACGCCGCGCACACCACGGCCGACAGCGCCGGCGACCCGATCCAGTACGCGCGGGCGATGCGGCTGGCTCTGGACCGGGCCGGCGTACCGGCGACCGGTGTCGACGTGGTGCTGCCCGACGCCCTCGGGGTGCCCCGCTACGACCGCAGCGAGGCCGCGGCGCTGCGCGCCGTGTTCGCCGACCGGCCGCCGCCGGTCACCACCCAGAAGCCGCTGACCGGCCGGGCCCACCAGGGCGGCTCGGCGCTGGACGTGGCCACCGCGCTGCTCGCGTTCGCGCACGACACGCTGCCCGCCTCGGTCGGCCCCGACGAGGTCGCCGACGGGTGCGAGCTGGACTTCCTGCGCGAGCACCGCCGGCCGCGCAGCCGCCTCGCGCTGGTCTGCGCACGGGGCTTCGACGGGTTCAACAGCGCGCTGGTCCTGCGGGGCGCCGCGCCGACGGAAGGAGAGACGCCGTGAGCGAACAGCGGGCCCGAGTGGTGTTCCTGGTGCGGGTGCCGGCGCCACGTACGGAGGCGTTCCTCGCCGCGTACGAACAGATCCGGCACCTGGTCGCCGACGGCGTGCCGGGGCACCTGGTCGACCAGGTGTGCCGCTCCTCCACCGACCCGGAGCAGTGGCTGATCACCAGCGAGTGGGCGAGCCTGGCCGACTTCGAGGCGTGGGAGCGCACCGAGGAGCACCGCGACCTGGTGCGGCCGATGCGCGAGTGCTTCACCGACGCCCGTTCGCTGCGCTTCGAAATCCACGCCCAGACCCCCGAGCGCGTCGCGCTGCCGTAACCACCCCTCCTTGTGCGTCGATCTTGCAGATTCTGTTGTTGATACGCCGACGAATGTGGCCTATGTCTGCGCAGAACGTGCAAGATCGACGCGGGTGGCGTTGCTCCGGGGCCTTAACGTACGGCGTTATGGGATTCGTGGATGTGGTGCTCGCCGCCGCGGTCGCCGTGGCCAACCTGGCTGTCGCCGCCATGCTGCTCGCCCGGAGCCGGGGCGGCGCGACCACGCCTCGAATCTTCGGCCGTGCGCAGCCCGTTCCGCGCCTACGGGCCGTGATGCACGCCTGCCTGGGTTTGGGGCTCGGCGTCGGCTGGCTGGTCAAGGACGTCTTTCCTGCCGGCTCCACGGCGGACGCGGTGGTGTACGACGTGACAAGGGTCCTGCTGGCGGGCGTTCTCGTCGCCGCCGTACTGGTCGCCGTCAAACACCCGCGACCGACGCGGGACAGGGTGGCCCGGTCGTAGCGAGCGCGACTCTTCGGCTCGGCGTAGGGTCCCCGGTCCATGAAGGTGCTGATCTCCGTGGACCTGGAAGGCATCTCGGGGATCGTGCATCCCACCGAGACGAATCCCGATCGGTACGACTACGAGCGCGGTCGGACCGCGATGACCGCCGAGGCGAACGCGGTCATCGCGGGCGTCCTCGATGCCGCGCCTGACGCCGTGGTGTGGGTCGCCGACGCGCACGGGTCGTTCCGCAACATCCTGCCGGAGGACCTCGACCGCCGTGCTCACCTGGTGCGCGGCAGACCCCGTGCGCTGGGCATGCTGGCCGGGCTGGACGAGCACACCGACGCCGTCATGTTCATCGGTTATCACGCTCGGGCCGGTGCCGGCCCTGCCGTACTGGCCCACACGATGAGTGACGCGATCCTCGACGTGCGCGTCGCGGGGCGCTCGCTGGGCGAGATCGGTCTCAACGCCGCGATGGCGGGACATGTGCCGGCTCCGGTGGTGCTGCTCAGCGGGGACGACGCCGCCTGCGCCGAGTTCGGTGAGCTGGTGCCCTCGGCGGTCACGGTCGCCGTCAAGCAGACCCTTGGCCAGGCCGCCGCGGTCGCCCTGCATCCGCGGGAGGCGCGCGAGCGGCTGCGTCGCGCTGCCGCCGATGCCATCACCCGACGCGCCTCGATTCGCCCGTGGACGCTGGCCGGACCGTTGGACGTCGAGGTGGACCTGTACGGCCCCTACATGGTCGACCTCGCCGTCCTGGTGCCGGGTGTGGCCCGGGTCGGCGGCGGCCGGACGGTCGCCTTTCGCGCCGCCGACGCCGCCGAGGCGTACCGGCTCGTCCAACTGCTCGTCCAACTCGCCAGCATCAAACCGGGCTGACGCGGAAAGCGACCGACAGGGCCACGGAGACTCAGTCGAGTGACCAACTCGTCAGTTTCAGCGGATTGAGCATCAGCCACACGTTCGTGATACGTCCGGCGCTGACGTCGAAGGTGGCCATTCCGTAACGACGCTCCCCATCAGTCAGCATGTATCCGAGACCGTCCGCCGTGTCGCGTCGCTCAAAACGGAGGGCGGGTTGCTTGCGCATCACTCCCATGAGCCACCGCGCCACATGGTCCGAACCACGGACAGCTTGACGTGCGGCATTGACGAATCCGCCGCCGTCCACTCGCAGTTCGACATCTGGGGCCAGCACGCGCAACAGTTCTTCGATCTTTCCGCCAACCGTTGCGTCGCGGAATGCCCGAACGACTTCATCATGCTGTCGCGGAGAAACCTGTGCTCGCCGTCCCCCTCGAACGTGCTGACGTGCGGACGTCGCCAATTGCCTCACGGCGCCGGGTGAACGGCCTACCACACCGGCAATCTCGCCGAACGGCACGCCGAAGACATCATGCAGGACGAACGTCACTCGCTCCGCTGGGGTCATGGATTCGAGAACCGTCAGCAAAGCCATGCTGACGGTTTCGTCGAGGGAAACGCGATCGAGCGGATCGGCGGCGATATGACCGGAGCTCGTCGGCTCCTTCGCCGCGTCCGCAAAAAGGTCGGCCGGGACCGGCTCCGGTAGCCATTGTCCGACGTACGTCTCCCGTCGTGCCCGCGCGGAGCCCAGCATGTCGAGTGAGATCCGGCTCGCGACTCGCATCAACCACGCAGCGGGCGTGGCGATCGCCTCGCGTTCCTCGGCCTCAAGGCGGTACCACCTGACATACGTCTCCTGTACGACATCTTCCGCGTCGGCCAGGGTACCCATCATGCGAAACGCCAGCGACATCAAGTGGCGTCGTTCGGCGGCGACGGAATCGAAAGCCCGCGCTTCATCGCGCTCGGCTTCTCCGGACCCTGCGGATTCGACAGGAAGATCTTCCGACATCAGGCGCCCTTGTCAGACGGTGGGGATCCCGGAAATGGGGTACCGCACGGTGCCTACCCGGTGGGCGCCACGGGGAACCATGGCATCAGGTGCCCCTTCCGCGTCCACGGTCACGACCTCGCGGTCGTCGCCACGGTCAGCCAGCGTGGCCCGGAAGAGGTCATCGTGGTAGAAGCGGTCGGGCCCGGCGATCTCGACCTCGCTTCCCGGCTCCAATGTCGTGGCAGCCTCGGCGAGCAGCTCGATGACCTCGTCCAGCTCGACGGGCTGGATGAACGACCGGGGAGCGAGGACCTTGCCGTCCGCCGTGTGCTGGTCAATGAGGACGGGAATGTAGCTCTGGAACTGAGTGGCTCGGATGATGGTCGCGGGAATCGAGCCGGATCGTGCGGCCTTCTCTTGGGCTACCTTGCCGAGGTAGTACCCAATCTCAGACGCGTCTCCTTGCCCCACGCCGACGATGGAGAGCAGGACGTGACGACGCACACCTGCCCGCTCACCCTCCGCGTCCAGATTGTTGATCGATCCCTCGAAGAACGAAATTGCCCCCTCCGCGTCAAAGCGGGGGGTGTTCAGGACGTTCACGATGGTGTCGACCCCGACGAGGGCCTCGGCGAGCCCTTCGCCGGAGATCGCGTCGATCCCGTCATCGAGTCCTCCCGAGACCACCTCGACGCCCCTGGCCTCCAGCTTGTCAGCAAGGGGGGAGCCGACACGGCCGCGCCCGCCAGCGATGAAAACCTTCACTTTCTACTCCATTCCGGGCCACACGTCGCCGCCCTCACCAATATGACGACGTAGGCCAGGGATATGTCAGGCTTCGAGGCAAATCGGGCTGAGAGCCCCTCAGCGGCTGCGACCGGCGGGGCAGCTGAGGCGGACCGCGCCGCCGACCACCGCCGTGACCCACTGGGAGCGCGTAGGGTCACCGGGTCATGAAAGTACTGATCTCCGTCGACCTGGAGGGCGTCTCCGGGATCGTGCATCCCACCGAGACGAATCCCGATCGGTACGACTACGAGCGCGGTCGGACCGCGATGACCGCCGAGGCGAACGCGGTCATCGCGGGCGTCCTCGATGCCGCGCCTGACGCCGTGGTGTGGGTCGCCGACGCGCACGGATCGTTTCGCAACATCCTGCCGGAGGACCTCGACCGGCGTGCCCACCTCGTGCGCGGCAGACCCCGTGCGCTGGGCATGCTGGCCGGGCTGGACGAGCACACGGATGCCGTCATGTTCGTCGGTTATCACGCTCGTGCCGGTGCCGGCCCTGCCGTGCTGGCCCACACGATGAGTGACGCGATCCTCGACGTGCGCGTCGCAGGCCGGTCGCTGGGCGAGATCGGTCTGAACGCCGCGATGGCGGGACATCTGAAGGCTCCGGTGGTTCTGCTCAGCGGAGACGACGCCGCCTGCGCCGAGTTCGGTGAGCTGGTGCCCTCGGCGGTCTCGGTCGCCGTCAAGCAGACCCTGGGCCAGGCCGCCGCGGTGGCCCTGCATCCGCAGGAGGCGCGCGAGCGGCTGCATCACGCTGCCGCCGATGCCATCGCCCGACGCGCCTCGATTCCCCCGTGCACCATGACCGGGCCGTTGGACGTCGAGGTCGACCTGTACGGCCCCTACATGGTCGACCTCGCCGTTCTGGTGCCGGGTGTGGCCCGGGTCGGTGGCGGCCGGACGGTCGCCTTCCGCGCCGCCGACCGTCAGGCGGCGATGAGGCCCCTGGCATCTTGACAGAATTGGCGGACCGCCGGGGTGCGTCGGTACGGAGACAGCGCGCCAACGAGGTTGCGGACGTGCTTGATACACCTGGCAGAGGTGACCTGGCCGGTCAGGGTCTGGACGGCCTCGTCGCCGAGGGCGAGTGCCTTGTCCAACTCGGGGTTTTCTTGCTTGACGTATGTGGTTGCGAGCAGCGCGTTCCGCAGAGCACCTTCGCGGGTGTACTCGTTGCTCTGGAGCCGTAGTGCTGACCGCAGATGCTCGCGGGCACGTGGCCAGTCTTCGAGCTTCACGAAGCAGTAGCCGGCCTGTGCGTGGGCCTGTGCCTCGTTGACCCAGTAGGACCAGTCGGGGTCGCCGTGCTGCGGTCGGCTGTCGGTGAATCTGTCGAATGCGTTGTCGAGGGCGCGGCGGGTTTCGGTCATCGACCGGCTGTTGGCGTAAGCCTCCGCCGCGCGCAGATCCAGGATTGTTGTCACCTTGGGGCTCGTACTGGGGTAGCTGGCCCGCGCGGTCTCGGCGAGAGTCACTGCTTGGCGAAGCTGACCGAGATCCTTGGCCTGGCAGGACATGAAGCCGAGGATGTTGGCGCCGAGTCCGCGGTCACCCGCAGCATTCGCCTGGTAGAGCCCGGCAATCCAGAATCGTTGCGCCTGGGTGTGATGGCCGCCGTCGAAGGAGAGCCAGCCGGCGAGACGCAACAGCTCACCGGCGGTGCCGTGTAGGCGGCGGCCGACCGTGTCGCTGTAGCTGCGATCGCGAAGCGCCCCGACCACGGCGCTCAGGTGCTGGCGGACGAGGCCCAACGTCTCGCCGCTGCCGAGATGGTCATCCATCCGGCGCAGGCTGGCGGTCACGGCATCCAAGTGGTCTACGACTTCGGCGGACAGAGGGCGGCCCACTGCCGAGGCGATGTCCGGTGGCGGCTCGGCGATCATCCATTCGTGCGCCGGTGAGGTCAGGGCGGAACCGAGCAGAGTGAGGAACATCCGTCGGTGCATCATCCCCTCAGGTTCGTTCACCACCTCGGCTGCCCGCAAGGCCCCGTCTGAGGACCACGGCAGGTCCAAACCGGTGGAGGCGGGGGCTGCCTCGAACCCGTCGTCCGGCCAGCCCAGTTCATCGAGACCGATCCGCCGTTGCAACTGTTCGGACAGCAGCGCCGTGGTCAGCGAGGGCCATGGGCTGCGGGGAACGTCGCCCCTCTTCCACTTGTACGGCGTCTTCGGGTGCAGCCGCTCTGCACGTCCGTATCGCTCGGCGCACTGATTGAGACGTCGAGCGAATTGCTCCGGCTGCCAGCCCACCTCAGCCAACAACCGCGTCAACGCCTCTCCGCTGGGTGCCATCCTCCGACCCCTCCTTACGCGTAGCGGTCGCCACACGAACAGTAGCGAAGCGGACCGACAAGAGGGGGCGTGGCACGAGTTCGCACCGATAGGCACCGAGCGCACCTGCTTGCACGGCGCGGTGGACAGGGTCCACTGGATGAGTCGATCGGCTGTCCCGCCGAGATCGAGTTCGCCTGGCGGGTCGAGGGACGCCGTTGTACCCAAGGTGAGGTGCCGTCATGGTTTCCGGAGTTGTGGTGATGGTGTTCGGTGGTCTGGTGCCGGGGTTCCTGCTCGGGCTCTGGGCCTTTCGGGTGAAGTCGAGATGGTGTCCCCACTGCGGTCAGCCCACTCAGCCGCTAGCGCAGGGGCGGGGCCGGTGAGCCGGCCCGCCCTGGAGCGTGACGAGCCGGTCGGGCGGCGGGTGGCCCGGTGGCGGGTGCGTCGCCGGATGACCCAGCAGATGCTCGCCGACCGGCTGGGCAAGTCGAAGAGTTGGGTCGACAAAGTCGAGCGCGGCGTACGCCGCCTGGACCGCTATCCGGTCGTGCGGGAGATCGCCGAGGTGCTGCGCGTCGACCCGGCAGTCCTGCTTGAACCCGGTCAACCATCGCCGGTCGTGGCCAAGGGCCTGGACGGCGTGGACGGGGTACGCGGCGCCTTGGCTCACTACCACCAGCGGCCAGCCCGTGCCGTCGCTGCCGACGAGGTGCGGCGGCACATCGCGCACGCGTGGCTCACCTACGAGCATGCCCACTATGCCCAGCTGCTGCGGGCCTTACCTGCCCTGCTCGACGCCGCCCACGCCACACCTGCCCTGCTGGTGCCCGCGTACCGGGTCACCGCCGGCGTGCTCGTCAAACTCGACGAGCCGGACCTCGCGTGGCTCGCCGCCGACCGGGCCGTCGCCGCCGCCGGCGACCCCGTCCACGCCGGAGCCGCCACCGTCAGTGTCGCGCAGGCGCTGCGCGCCCTGGGCCGTGACCGCCTCGCCCTCACCGCGGCCGTCGCCGCCGCAGGCACCGCCGCCGATGTTCGGGTACGCGGAACACTGCTGCTCCAGGCCGCGATGGCGGCTGCCGGCTGCGGCGATCACCGGTGTGCCGGCGACCTGCTCGACCACGCCGCTGCCCTGGCCGACCGCCGGATGGGCAGCGACGATCCGCACCACACCGCGTTCGGCCCCGTCGTTGTGCTGCTCGCCCGCTTCCTCGCCGCTCTGCGCCTCGGCGACACCGACCTGGCCCTGCGCCACCACCGGACCGCTGTCCGTCGCGACGACTGGTCCCTGCTGCCCGCCGAGCGCCGGGCGGCGCACCTCGTCGACGCTGCCCGCGCCCACCTCGACAGCGGTGACGTCGCCGGGGCCGGGCGCGCGCTGGCCGACGCCCACGTCATCGCACCCGGCGAGATCCGCTGTCGCCCTGCCGCCCGTACCCTCATCGCCGAGATCGCCCATCGTGGCCCGGCGGCTGCCGGCGTGGCCCGGCTGGCCGACCTCATCGGCCTCTCCCGTGCCTGATCGACTCGGCTTCCCGGAAACCGTGGTGTCCGAGCGGGTGGGACAGCCCGGCTTGCAGGAAGCCGAGTCGATCATGAGTTGGAGCGGTATGTGGCAATCGGTCCGGGCGCTCAACTTGATCTAGCCATTTGCATCTAGCGATGCCCAGCGCGGCTGTCGTAGGGTTCCGGCAGCACCTCGAAAGATGCCGGAAATTGGCTCCTATGCCCTACTTTGCGCTGCGCGTCGAATGGTGGGGGCAATGAATCATTTCGCCGAAAACCTTACGGTAGATGACCCAGGCTGGGTGGACGAAGTCCTGTTCGCCGGCCGTCCGACCGATGTTTGTCTCCGCCTGCCGGAGCCGATCGACCGGGCCACCCTGCACCGGTTGGTGACCGCCGCGCAGGACCGGCTGACCGCTGCCGGACTGCGTCCCGGTGGCGCCGCCGCGCTGCGGTTGCCGCCGTCGCTGGCGTACGTCGTCAACCTGCTCGCCACCTGGCGGGCGGGCGCGCAGGCCATCCTGCTCGACCACCGGCTGACCGACCACGAGGTGGACCGGGCGCTGACCCGACTCACCCCGCAGGTGGTCGTCGCGCCGCTGCGCACCGGCGGTGGCGCGTTGAAGGTGTTCGTCGACGTCACCGAGAGCGTCACCCGCTACGCCGACCGTCCGGCCGTCAGCGGCCACGCCGTGATCCAGCTCAGCTCCGGTTCGACCGGCCCGTCCAAGGTGATCGGCCGGACCGCCGCCGACCTGGTCGCCGAGGTGCGCCGCTACACCCGGATCGACGGGGTGGCGCTGCCCGGCGAGCGGATCATCCTGCTGCCCTCCATGGTGCACGTGCTGGGTCTGGTCGGCGGCCTGCTCTACGGGCTGCACGCCGGCGTGGAACTGGTGCCGCCGCAGCGCCTGGGCGGCGACGCCGTCCTGGCCGCGATCGCCGCCGAGGAAACCCCGGCCACTGTGCTGGGCGTGCCGTTCCACATCGGTCTGCTCGCCTCCAGCCGGCCGACCGGCCCACTGCCGCAGTTCCGGCGGATGACCACCGGCGGCGAGCTGGTTCCGGCCGCGGTGGCCCGGGCGTTCACCGACCGGTACGGGGTGCCGCTGGGCAACATGTACGGGATGACCGAGGTCGGGGTCATCGGCACCGACCTGTACGGCGTACACCGCCCGTCGATCGCCCCCGTGCCCGGCATCGAGGTCCGCGAGTCCGGCGGTGAGCTGTGGGTGTCCTGCCCGGCGTCGCCGTACGTCGGGCTGAGCGACCCCACCCGCTGGGCCGACGGCTGGCTGCACACCCGTGACGCCGGCACTGTCGACGCCGACACCGGCCTGGTCACCGTGCGCGGTCGCCTCGACTCGCAGGTCTCCGTGGGTGGCCTGAAGGTCGACCTCACCGAGGTCGAGGCCACCGTGGCGGAGCTGCCCGGCGTGGCCGCCGCCGTGGTGGTCTGGGACGACGGCATCATCGCCTACGTCCAGCCCGACGGCCCGCTGTCCGAGGAGATGCTGGACAAACTCCTCGCCGAACGGTTGGCCGGCTACAAACGACCCCGGGTGCTGCACCTGCTCGACGCGTTGCCCCGCACCACCACCGGCAAGCTGGTCCGCTCGACGGAGGCGCTGCGGTCGGCGGTGACGTCGTGACCGGCCCGCTGCGCCAGCTCGACGCCGCCACCCGCGCAGACACCCGCGCCGCCAGCCGCGCAGACACCCGCGCCGCCAGCCGCGCGCGGCGACCCTACGGCGGGATCCGGCCGACCGCCGGTGTCCCGACCGGCCCCGACCTACGCGGTGTCCCGATCGGACACCGTCACCTGGCATTCGCAGAGAGGGTATCCATGAGAGCCGAGGTCCGCGCCTTCGTCGTCGAGCAGCTCGTCGACATGAACTACGACGTCGAGGGGCTCGACGACGACACCACGCTCGGCCCGTCCGGCGTCGACCTGGAATCGCTGGCCCTGTCCGACCTGGCCGTCCGGGTCGAGGACCACTTCGGTCTGACGTTCGCCGACGACGAGTCGGAGAAGCTGGCGCTGATGACGGTCGGCGAGTTCACCACGATGGTCGCCGACCGCGTCGCCGAGGCGAAGCGCGACGACGTCTGATGACCGGTCAGCCCGACCTGGGGCGAGCTGACCTGCTGACCATGCTCGCCGAACTCACCGCGAAACCCGCCGACGAGGTCCCGGACCGGGTCGGCTCGATGGAACTGGCCTGGCTCGTGCACCTCGTCGAGCAGCGCTACCAGCGTCAACTCGACCTCACCGACGACGACCTGGCCAACATCCGTACCGTCGACGACGCCCTGACGGTCCTGCGGGCGTCGTTGACCGCTCCCGCAGATGGCTGAGCCGCCCGTCGTCCAGCTCGCCGGTGTACACGCGGTCAGCGCCCTGGGTCGGGGCGCGGAGGCGCAGCTCGCCGCCGCGCCGGCCTTCGGTCCGGTCCACCGCTTCGACACGGCCGCCCGCCGGGTCACCGTGGCGGCCACCCTGCCCGAGGTCGGCACCCTCGCCGACGAACTGGCCGACGCGATCGACGCGGCCTGCCGGTCGGCCGGCCTGGACCGCGCCCGGCGTGCGGAGTCCGCACTGCTGCTCGCCGTGCACGGCGGCCCGGCGCCCGGCGTCGAGCCGGTCCCGTCCGCGCTGGCCGGCCGGCTCGCCGTCCGATGTGGACTCTCCGGCCACACCCGGGTCTACACCAGCGCGTGCGTGTCGGCGAGTACGGCGGTTGCCGACGCCGCCACCCTGATCAGCCGGGGGGAGCTGACCCGGGTGGTGGTGGCCGCCGGCTACCTCGTCGAGCCGGACCAGTTCGCGCTCTTCGACGCGGGCCGCGCCCTCGCCGACGACGGCGCGGTCCGCCCGTTCAGCGCCGGCCGCCGGGGGCTGCTGCTCGGTGACGGCGTGGCCGCCGTGGTGGTCGAGTCCCGTGCCGCGGGGCGGCGCGGCGTGGAGCCGGTGGTGACCGTCGCGGGTTGGGGCCGCGCCGGGGACGCGTACCACCCGTGCCAGCCGGACCCGACCGGGGCCGGGCTGGCCCGCGCGGCCGGCGCCGCGCTGCGCCGGGCCGGACTGCCACCGCAGGCGGTCGGGTACGTCAACGCCAACGCCACCGGCACCGCGCAGAGCGACGCCGCCGAGGCCGCGGCGCTGCGGCGGGCCCTCGACGGGTACGCCGCCGAGGTGCCGGTCAGCTCCACGAAGGGGTTGCACGGGCACGCGTTGGAGGCGTCCGGGCTGCTCGAACTGGTGGTCACGGCGATGGCGCTGCGGGCCGGCGAGTTGCCGGTCAACGCCGGCTGGCAGGCCCCCGACGAGGCGTGCCCCCTCAACGTCATCACCGGCGCCCCGCGCCGCACGACGCCGACCCACGCCCTCACCCTCAACGCCGCCTTCGGCGGGGCTAACACCGCCCTCCTGGTCGGCGTGCCATGAGCACCCACAGCACCCCCTCACCCCTGCCCATCCCCTCGCGATCTTGCACTTCCTGTGGCGACATAAGGGGCGAAGAACGCAGTCCGACCGCAGAAACTGCAAGATCGCGGGACGGGGGCGGGGGCGGGGACGGGGGCGGGGGCGCGGGCGGGGGTGGGGTGCGGGAACTTGCGCGGGCCTGCTGGCCGGAGCCGGGGGACGGGGTGGTGCCGGGGGTGCCGGGGTTCGTGCACTCGGCGTTCGCGCCGACGGTGGTGGCGGTCGCCGAGCGGTGCCTGCGGCGGCGGTACGGGACCTCGCCGGCGCCGGAGGAGGTGCGTACGGCCATCGTGCTGGTCAGCGCCAGCGGTGACCGGGCCAGCGCCGCACACGTCCGCGCCACGGTCGAGGCCGGTGGCCGGGTCGGGCCGCTGTTCTTCTACCAGTCCGTACCCAACAGCGTGGCCGGGCACCTCGCCGCCCGCTGGGGGCTGCGCGGCCCGGTGGTCTGCCTCAGCCCGACCGCGGACCCGTACGCCGAGGGCACCGCGCAGGCGGCCCTGCTGCACGACGACGGTGACGCCGACGAGGTGTTGCTGATCCTGATCGAACAGACGCCCGACCTGTCCACCGAGGCGGTCGCGGTGCTGCTGGGGGGAGGAGCACGACCATGAAGAAACCGGGACTGCGCGGCCGGTTGGCCGCCGACACCGAGCTGGGCGCGGGCAACATGCTGGCCCGCGTGCTGGCGCACGGCGCCGACCCGGACGGGCCGGCGCTGACCTTCGACACCGCCGTCGACGGGCACCCGGCCGAGGCGCCACTGACGCTGGGCCAGCTCGACGAGCGGGTCGCCGCCCGCGCCGCGTGGCTGCACGAGCAGGGGATACGCCCCCGCGACCCGGTGGCCGTCTGGGCCACCGCCGCCGCCGACATGGTGCTGAGCTTCCTGGCGCTGGCCCGGCTCGGCGCGATCCCGGCGCTGATGAACGGCAAGCTCCGCCCGGAGATCGCCGCCGAGTACATCCGTCGGCTGCGCGGCGTCGGTGTGCTCGCCGACGACGCGCACACCGCCCTGCTGGCCGGACACGAGCTGGGCGTACCGGTGCTGGGCACGCCCGCCAAGGCCGGTACCGGCGACCCGGCGACGGCCCCGGCGCACTACCGGCACCACCCCGACGACCCGATCGTGATCACCCACACCTCCGGGACGACCGGGGTGCCCAAGGCGGTGCTGCACTCCCACGCCAGCCTCTTCGCCGCCACCCGGCACCTGCTGAGCATGCCGCAGGCGCAGGGCACCAGCCGGATCCTCAACGCGCTGCCCGCGCCGCACACCGCGACCGTGCTGATGGTCAACCAGGCGTTGGGCAACCGCGCGCAGATGTTCCTCCTGTCCGAGCAGGGTGGCGAGCGGGTCCTCGACGCGATCCAACGCTGGCGTCCCGACGGGGTGTTCGGTTTCTCGGTCACCTGGGCCGAGCTGGCCCGGTTCGACCTGTCCGGGTACGACCTGGACTCGGTGCGGCTCTGGTTCAACACCGGTGACTGTTCGCACGAGCCGCACATCCGTCGCCTCGTCGCGGTCGGCTGGCACGACACGGTCACCCGGGACGGGGTGGCGCGGGTGCCCGGCTCGCTCTTCATCGACGGGCTGGGCTCCAGCGAGATGGGGCACTCGATGTTCCACATCACCCACCGCGCCGACACCGACCGGTACGGCCGCTGCATCGGTCGGCCGTACCAGTTCACCAAGGTCGCCGTGCTGGACGCCGACGGCGAGCCGGTGCCGGTCGGCGAGGTGGGATTCCTGGGCATCGACTCGCCGTCGCTGTTCCGGGGCTACTGGAACGACTCGGCCACCACCTACCGGTTCCGCCAGCGCGGCTGGTACCTGACCGGCGACCTGGTCCGCGCCGACGCCGAGGGCCGGTACTACCACCTGGACCGCGCGGTCGACTCGGTCGACGCCGGGGACGGGCGCCGGTTCTTCACCGCCCTGTCCGAGGAACGGATCCTCGCCACCTGCCCGGACGTCACCGACTGCACCGTCGTCATCGTCGCCGAGGACGGGCGGGTGGTGACCGACGTGCTGCTGGAGTTGGCCGCCGGTGCCGACGAGGCCGAGGACCGTACCGAACGGGTCCGCGCCGCGCTCGGCGCGGACGTCGGCGGCACGCTGCGCCGGGTCGTGCCGGTACGCTCCGACGACATCCCGGTGACCGTGACCGGCAAGGTCCGCAAGGTGGCCCTGCGGGAGCGCTACCTCACCGAGGCCGCGTCGTGACCGGGCGGGTCGGAGCCCTGTCGTGACGGCGCTGATCACCGGGATGGGTCTGTTCAGTCCGGTCGGGCGGGGCGTCGAGGAGACGTTCGACGCGTTGACGAGCGGACGGTCCGGGCTGACCCGCCCACCCGAGGGCCATCCGGCGGCGGGCTCGCTGGACGTCGCCGGCCTGCTGCCCGACATCGACCCGCGCAGCGTCCTGCCCGGACCGGAGAGCCGGGTGCTGGACCGGACCGTGGTGCTCGCGCTGCTCACCGCCGCCGACGCGCTCGCGGACGCCGGCATCGAGGTGGGGCGCGACGTCGACCCCGCCCGGATCGGGGTGATCGTGGGCGGGGTCGGCGGGATGGCCACCCTGGAGTCGCAGGTGCTGGCCCGGTCCGCGCGGGGGCGATCGGCGGTCAGCCCGTACCTGCTCACCGGCATCCTGCCGAACATGCCGGCGGCACGGATCGCCATCGCGTACGGCATCCGGGGCTACAGCTCGTCGGTCGGCACGGCCTGCGCCTCCGGGGCCCAGGCGGTGGCCGACGCGGTCCGGCTGATTCGCTGCGGGGAGGCCGACGTGGTGGTCTGCGGGGCCAGCGAGGCGCCGCTCTTCCCGACCTTCACCGACACGTTCGGCAACGCCCGGGCGCTGGCCCGCGCCGGGACCGACCCGACCCGGGCGAGCCGGCCGTTCGACACCGCCCGCAGCGGATTCGTGCTGGCCGAGGGCGCGGCGCTGCTGGTCCTCGAACGCGCCGAGCACGCCGCCGCGCGCGGGACCCGGGGGTACGCCGAGGTGGCCGGCTACGGTGCGACCACCGACGCGTACCACCCGACCGCCCCGCGTCCGGACGGCGCGGGCGCGGCGGCATGCATCCGGGGTGCGCTGCGCAGTTCGGGAGTGCCCGCGGCGGCGGTCGGCTACGTCAACGCCCACGGCACCGGTACGAAACTCGGCGACATCGCGGAGACCACGGCCCTCGCGGACGTCTTCGGAGACGGTGGCGTGCCGGTCAGCTCCACCAAGGCGCTCACCGGTCACCTGCTCGGGGCGTCCGGGGTGCTGGAGACGGCGGCGACGGCGCTGGCGCTCGGCCGAGGGCTGCTGCCGCCGACGTATCACCTCGACGACCTGGACCCGGCGTGCCCGGGGGACCACATCCGGGGGGCGCCCCGCCGGACCGACGCGGAGTACGCGCTGACCAACTCGTTCGGGTTCGGCGGCCAGAACGTGAGCCTGGTGCTCGCGCGGGTCGCCGAGCCGAGGAGGTGAGCGACGCGCATCCCGGACGGGGGGCGTCCGGACGGCAACACGGACGAAGCGATGGGGAAGGGCATTCGAGGACATGGACATCCGTGGTATCGACCACATCGAACTCTACGTAGGTGACGCCCGGCAGGCGGCGTTCTGGTTCAGCACCGCCGTCGGGTTCCAGCTCCGCGGGCAGGGGGGCCCGGAGACGGGGCTGGCCGGGCAGCGCTCGCTGCTGCTCCGACACGGCGACATCCGGCTGCTGCTCACCTCCGGACTGGACGTCGACCATCCGGCGGCCCGTTACGTGCACCGGCACGGCGACGGCATCGCGGTGATCGCCGTCGAGGTCGACGACGTCGCGGCCGCGTACGCCGAGCTGCTGGCCCGGGGTGCGACGGGCGTGACGCCACCGACCACGGTGACCGGCGCGGACGCCGAGGTGGTGACCGCCGAGGTGGAGGGCTTCGCCGACGTGCGGCACCGCCTGGTGCAGCGCCGGGGCGACCGGGGCG
Organism: Micromonospora sp. WMMD729; assembly: GCF_049315225.1. Classification (NCBI taxonomy): domain Bacteria; kingdom Bacillati; phylum Actinomycetota; class Actinomycetes; order Micromonosporales; family Micromonosporaceae; genus Micromonospora; species Micromonospora sp. WMMD729. The sequence goes on from NZ_CP186059.1 coordinate 2,967,234, forward strand.
ACTTCCTGCCCGGGCTGATCACGCCAACCCCGCCCGGGGTGCACGACGCCGAACCGGTCCTCGCCGAGGTCGACCACCTGGCGGTCTGCGTACCGCCCGGGGACCTCGACGGAACCGTCCGACACTTCGAGGAGCTGTTCGGCTTCGCGCAGATCTTCGAGGAGCATGTCGAGGTCGCCGGGCAGGGGATGAACTCGAAGGTGGTGCAGAGCCCGTCCGGCGGCGTCACCGTGGTGCTGCTGGAGCCGGACCGGACCCGCCGCCCCGGGCAGATCGACGCTTTCCTCGACCAGCACTCCGGTGGCGGAGTGCAGCACCTGGGGCTGCGCACCGACGACATCGTGGCGGCCGTGGAAGCCCTGGGCCGACGCGGGGTCCGCTTCGCCGGCACCCCCGGCGCCTACTACGACACCCTGGAGGCGCGGGTGGGGCGGGTGGACGCGCCGCTGGACCGGCTGCGCGAGCTGGGCGTGCTCGTCGACTCCGACCACGGTGGACAGTTGTTGCAGATCTTCGCCGAGTCGATGCACGTACGTCGCACGCTGTTCCTGGAGCTGATCGAGCGGCGGGGCGCGAGCGGCTTCGGCAGCGGCAACATCAGGGCGCTCTACGAGGCCAAGGAGCGCGAACTCGCCACGTTGCAGGGGGTGGGGGCGTGAGCCTGACCGCTGCCGAGCAGGCGTTGCTGCCCTCCGACGAGGACGTGCGGCACTACGCCGAGCACGGCTGGTACCTGTCGAAGAAGCTGTTCACCGACGACGAGGTGGACGCGCTGGTCGCCGCCGCGCAGCTGTACTACGACGGCGAGCGGGACCGCCGCCTGCCGGTACGCCCGCCGAAGCTCGCCTACTGGGAGCCGTCGAACGGGCCGGTGCAGCGGCACAACGACTACGTCCACCACGAACACGACGGCCTCGGCGCGATCCTGCGCAAGCCGCTGCTCGGCGCGGTGGCCGCCCGGCTGGCGCAGGCCGACGAGATCCGCGTCTTCCAGTCCACCCTGATCCTCAAGCCACCGATCTCCGGCGAGCCGAGCAACATCGTGCCCTGGCACTTCGACAAGCACTACTGGGCGTCCTCGTCGTCGGAGAAGATGCTCACCGCGTTCATCCCCTTCCACGACTGCGGGGAGGAGATGGGCACCATCACGATGGTCGACGGTTCGCACCTGTGGAAGGAGATCGGCGCGGACGACACCGTGGTGCGGCACTTCGCCGACCGGGACCGCGGCCAGCTCGAGGAGATGCTGGCCGAGAACGCCGCGTACAACGGCGCGGAGATCCGCAAGATCCCGATGGTGATCCCCCGGGGACACGTGAGCTTCCACCACTGCCGCACCTACCACGGCAGCGGCCCCAACGTCAGCGGTCGCCCCCGACAGGCGGTCTCGCTGCACCTGCAGGACGGCGACAACGCCTGGCGGGAGTATCCGCTCTCGGACGGCACCCTCGCCGCGTACAACCACGACGTGCTGGTCCGTCGCACTCACGAGGGGCGGCCGGACTACGCGGATCCCGACTACTGCCCGGTCATCTGGCGCGACCGCGCCCAGCAGGGAGGTTGACAATGTCACGGTACGACTGGGGTAAGACGCACCCGGGCATCGAGCGGCTGGAGGCGGCGGTGACCGAGCGGCGCGACGCCGTGGTCAAGCACCCGCTCTACGCCAACCTGGACACCCACGAGGCGCTTGTCACCTTCATGGAGCACCACGTCTTCGCGGTCTGGGACTTCATGTCGCTGCTGAAGTCGTTGCAGCGGCAGTTGACCTGCGTCACTGTGCCGTGGATCCCGACCGGCCCGACCGGCAGCCGCCGGCTCATCAACGACATCGTGATGGTCGAGGAGAGCGACGAGCTGGGCGAGGGCTACATCAGCCACTTCGAGCTGTACGTGCGGGGGATGGCCGAGGCCGGCGCGGACACCACCGCCGTGAACGCCCTCGTCGACCTGCTGCGCGGCGGCCGGCCGGTGACCGACGCGCTCGCCGCGGCCGGGGCGCCGGCCGCGTCCGCCCGGTTCGCCGCGACCACCTGGCACATCATCGAGTCGACTCCGGTGCACTGCCAGGCGGCGGCCTTCGCGTTCGGCCGCGAGGACCTGATCCCCGACATGTTCACCCAGGTCGTCGCCGTCAACGAGCGCAGCAACCGGCTGCACACGTTCGTCGACTACCTGGAGCGGCACATCGAGGTCGACGGCGAGCAGCACACGCCGATGGCCATGCAGATGCTCGCCGACCTGTGCGGCGACGACGACGCCAAGTGGCAGGAGTGCGCCGACACGGTCAACACCGCCCTCGCCGCCCGGGCCCGGCTCTGGGACGACATCCTCGCCGCCGTCAAGGGCCCCGCGTGAGCGACGCCGACCCGGTCCGGCTCTACCGCACGGTCCGGCTGATCCGCCGGTTCGAGGAGCGGGCGGTGGAGCTGGTCCACGGTGGGCAGATCGTCGGCGGCATTCACCCGTATCTCGGTCAGGAGGGGATCGCCGCCGGCGTCTGCGCCGCGCTGGGCGTCGACGACGTGCTCGCCGGCACGCACCGCGGGCACGGGCACGTGCTGGCCCGTGGTGCGGACCCGGCGCGGATGCTCGCCGAGCTGTGCGGCCGGGTCACCGGGCTCAACGCCGGTCGGGGCGGCTCGATGCACGCCGCCGACCTGAGCATCGGCGTGCTCGGCGCGAACGCGATCGTCGGCGCGTCCGGGGCGATCATCACCGGCGCGGTCTGGGCCCGCCGCCGGCAGGGTCGGGACACCGTCGGGGTGAGCTTCTTCGGCGACGGCGCGGTCAACGAGGGGATGCTGCTGGAGGCGTTCAACCTGGCCGCGCTCTGGCGGGTGCCGGTGCTGTTCGTCTGCGAGAACAACGGCTACGCCACCACCATGCCGGTCGCCGGCGCGGTCGCCGGCAGCATCGCCGGCCGCGCCGCCGCGTTCGGCATCCCGGCCGTCGACGTCGACGGCCAGGACCCGGAGACGGTACGCGCCGCCGCCTGCGCCGCCGTCGCGCGGATGCGCGCCGGCGGCGGCCCCGAGCTGATCGAGGCCCGTACCTACCGCTTCGACGCCCACCACACCTTCGAACACGGGGTACGCCTCGACTACCGGACGCCCGACGAGGTGTCCCGGGGTCGGTCCCGGGACCCGGTGGACATCCAGGGCTCCCGGCTCACCGACGCCGACCGGGCCGCCGTGGACGCCGAGGTCGAGGCGACCCTCGACGCGGCGGTCGACTTCGCCCTGGCCAGCGCGCACCCGGACCCGGCCGACGCGCTCGCCCACCTGTACGCCAGCGGCCTGACCGCCCGCACCGGAGGTGGTTGAATGACCCTTCCCACCGGAGGTGGCTGAGGTGCCCCGACTGTCGTACCGGCGGGCGTTGACCCGGGCCCTCGCCGACGAGCTGGCCCGCGACGAGTCGGTGTTCCTGCTCGGCGAGGACGTCCAGGTCGGCGCGTCGCTGGTGACCACCGGGCTCGCCAAGCGGTTCGGCACCGACCGGGTCCGCGACACTCCGCTGTCCGAGCAGGCGTTCACCAGCTTCGCCACCGGCGCGGCGCTGGTCGGGCTCCGACCGGTGATCGAGTTCCAGATCCCGTCGCTGCTGTTCCTCGTCTTCGAGCAGATCGTCAACCACGCGCACAAGTTCCCGTTGATGACCGGCGGGCAGTGCGCCGTGCCGGTCACCTACCTGGTGCCCGGCTCCGGGTCACGCACCGGATGGGCCGGGCAGCACTCGGACCACCCGTACAGCCTCTTCGCGCACGTCGGGGTGGTCACCGCCGTACCGGCCACCCCGGCCGACGCGTACGGGCTGCTGGTCACCGCGATCCGGCACGACGATCCGGTCGTCGTGTTCGCGCCGGCCGGCGCGATGGACGTCCGCGCCGACGTCGCCGCGCTGGAACCGGTGCCGCTGGGTCGGGGCCGGGTGCACCGGCACGGCGACGACGTCACCGTGGTCGCGGTCGGGCACCTCGTGCACGACGCGCTCGCCGTCGCCGAGGAGTTGGCCGGCGAGGTGTCGGTCGAGGTCTTCGACCCGCGCACCCTTTACCCGTTCGACATCGACGGCGTCTGCGAGTCGGTGGCCCGTACCGGCCGTCTCGTCGTCCTCGACGACGCCAACCGCTCCTGCGGCATCGCCGCCGAGATCATCGCCTCGGTCGTGGAGCGGGTCCGGCTGCTCGCCCCGCCGCGCCGGGTGACCCGACCCGACGGCGCGGTGCTGCCGTTCGCCCCCGCCCTGGACCGGGCCGTGCAGCCCGGCCGGGAGCAGCTCACCACCGCCATCCACCTGACCATGAAGGACGGCTCATGATCGACCCGAACTATCCCTGGCCGTCGGCCGACGGGGCATGGACCGACCTGCCCGAGCCGGCCCGCCGGGCCATGGTGGCCGCCGGCGCCGCCGCCTGGGAGCGCGTCTTTCACGGCCGCGCCACGTACAACAAGCAGTGGCGGCTGGCCCGGCCTCCGGTGCTGGCCGCGGACACCTGGCGGGAGCTGAACGACGTCTGCGACCGGCTGGCCCAACTCATCCTCGACGCCTGCCGCCGCCGGGTGCACACCGCCGGCGAGCTACGTCGGTTGCTCGGTGTCCCGGCGGGGGAGACCCGCCTGTTGGACGAGTCGGAGCCGCTGAGCGAGGCGCTGTTGGCCGCGTACCGGCCGGACGTGATCTTCACCGACGGCGTGCCGAAGTTCGTCGAGTACAACATCGACAGCAGCCTCGGGGGAGGGTTCGACGCGGACACCGTCATCCAGCGGTTCGCGCAGCTCTACACCGAGCACGGGCTCCTCGACGACCTGCCCCTGCGGGCCGCGCCGTCCCTGCTGGACCAGCGGTTCGTGGCGATCCGCGACGAACTCGGCCTGCCCGAGGGCACCCGGCTGGCCCTGTTGATGGACTTCGACGCCGACTACCCGGGCCTGGACGACCCGGAGACGTTCATCCGGATCCTCAGCCCGCTCGCCGTCCGGGCCCGGGACTTCGGCATCGACCTGGTCATCGCGCCGCTGTCCACGGCCACCCTGGACGCCGCCAACCGCCTCGTCGTGGACGGCGCGCCGGTCGACGCGCTGTTCCGGCTCTTCGTGCCGAACCGGGTCACGCCCACCGCCGGCCTGGACGCCGTGGCCGGCGCCCTCGCGGCCGGCACGCTGCCGATGTACGTGTCGACGGCGGCCTGGCTGCTCGGCAACAAGACCACCTTCGCCTGGCTGTGGGAGGACGTCGACACGCTGCCGGCCGACGACGCGACGCTGATCCGCCGGCATGTGCCGTACACGGTGCCGTTGACCGTCGCGGTGCTCGACCGGGCGATCGCCGAGCAGTCCTCGCTGGTGGCGAAGCCGGCCGACGGCTCGGCCGGGCACGGCGTGCTGATCGGGCCCGAGCTGAGCCCGTCGGACTGGGTCGAGGGTCTGCGCGCGGCCGTCGACCGGGGCGGGGCGATCCTGCAGCAGTACCTGCCGGCGGACCGGGTGCCGATGGACTTCGTCCAGATCGAGACCGGCGAGACGGTCACCGCCGACGTCCCGTACTCGCTGGCCCCGTACCTGTTCGGTCGAACAGCGTCCGGCGGCCTGGCGCGGGTCGGCTACCCCGGCGGCGACGGCATCCTCAACCTCGCCCACGGAGTCCTCCTGACCGGAATCCTCCTCCACGACTGACCCACCCGGTTCTGCCCGTCGATCATGAAGTTATTGTCCCGACACGCCGATGACGGTGACGATAACTTCATGATCAGCGCGCGGTGGAGTCTCTGCGGTGGCGGGACAGGGCGCGGAGGGTTTCGGCCGTCGCTATCGCGTCGCTGCGGCCGCTGCCGTGCCGGCCGTCGGTGCTGTACAGGGTCGGGTCGGCCGTCAGCGGGTGGTCGGTGAGGTGCACGTGGACCGTTCCCAGGCGTTCGGCCAGCCGTGCGGTGTGGGCGGAGAGGCGACGCATCCGTTCGCCGAGGCCGGCCCGGACCTGTTCGGGCACGGCCGGGCTGTGCGACACGTCGAACATGCCCACGGTGATCACGTCCGCGCCCGCCTCGCGGAGCGCGCCGATCATCGCGGTCAGCTCGACGTCGACCGCGTCCGCGTCGTACGCCGGATGAAAGGCGTCATTGCCGCCGCAGACCACCAGCGCGAGGTCCGGTGCGGCGGCGAGCGCCGGGGCGAGCTGGCCGGCCCGCACCTGGTGCGCGCGCAGACCGCGGCGGCCCAGATTCAGGTACGCCAGCTCGGGGCGTACGGCCCGCAGTTCGGCGGCGAGCCGGTCGACCCACTGCACGTCCGGGTAGCCCGGCGTCGGCTCGCACATGCCCTCCACCACACTGTCGCCGAGCGCCACGAACCGTCGCCACGGGTGCGCGCGCAGCAGTTCGGTGGCCTCGCCGGGACGCAGACAGTACGGGTCCGTCGATTCGCTCAGCGTCGATGGCATGCCGGCACGCTAGCCGACCGCCGCCTCCTCGGCCAGGCTCACCTCGGCCAGGTACACGCAGGTCCGTTCCTCGTGTGAGGAGTAGTAGCTGACCCACAGCCGGTCGTCGTGCCACACCAGACCGGGGTAGCTGGTGTCGCCGCCGGACGGCAGCGTCACCAGTTCGGTAAGCGTGCCGTGCTCGGGGTCGACCGCGCAGATCGCGGTCCGGATGTCGCCGTCGAGCAGGCGTACCCCGGCGATCAGTCGCCCGTCGGGCAGCCGCCGCAGCGCCGGGCCGCCCACGCGTACGCCCAGGTCGGTCCAGGTCCACTTTCGGTACGGGGGGTCCGCGCGCCCGAGCTGCGCGGTGGGGCTGGCACCGTCGCGGCGCAGCAGGCAGTGCGCGACGCCGTCCGGAGCGAAGGTCAGCCCGGACTCGTTGGGGTAGCCGCCCTCGAACAACGTCGGCACCCACGGCCGCAGGTCGAGCCCGTCGACGCTGCGGTAGAGCCGGGCGAACCGGGGATCCCGGGTGGCGTAGCCGACGCCGTACATGGCGTCGCCGTGCCAGGCGGCCTGCCACACCCACACGTCCGGCTCGCCCACCGGCGTCGGCCCGTTCCAGGCGTGGCCGTCGTCGGAGAGCCAGGACACCGTCGTGAACGTCCCGGTCCGGGCCGCGGCCAGCAGTTGCAGCCGCCCGTCGGGCCGGGCCACGAAGCGCGGGTCGCGCAGGTCGACGCCGGCCGCCGCCAGGATCGCCGCGGCACTCCACGCTCGTCCGTCCGTCGAGGTCAGCACCCGGATCACCCCGTCGTCGGAGAGGTGGTTCCGGGCCTCACGAAAAGCGCAGAACCAGGTCCCGGCGTGCCGGACGAGGTCGGTGAACGCGCTGTGCGGGGCGCCGTCGCCGATCCGGTGTACGGCGACGACCTCGGCGGTGGTGCGACGAGTGGGTGACGACGTCATGCGCGACGGGCCTCCTGGCGCTGGTGGGCGGGACGCCCCAGGGACGACGGCCGACGGTAGCCGCCGCCGTCGACGCCCGGACGGCCGTGCGGCGAACGGCGGACGAACGATGGCGTGTCGGATAGACGTCGCTGTGGGCGGCGTCGGCGCGCGGGGCCGGGGATCGGTGGCGGCGGCCGGTCACGATGACGGTGGTCGGACGCGTCGGTCGGGAGGTGGCAGCGTGTTCGCGTCGTTCCTGCAGCAACTGGCCAGCAAACTGGTCGAGGAGATCCTCAAGAAGATCGTCGAGTGGCTGGCGCCGAAGGCGCTGGGGTCGGTGCCGCACGCCGCCTCGCCGAACTGCCCCCGCTGCGGCGGGTACGGAGTGGCCCGCTGGGCGCCCGGCGGGGTGTGGCCGCTTTTCCTCCCGTCGCTGCTGACGTTCACCTGGGGTTTCGTGGCCCTGCTGCTCAGCCTGCCGGTGCTGCTGTTCGGGGTGGTCGGCGCGCTGGTGACCGGCGAGGGAATGTCCGCTCTCGTCGCGCTGCTGGGTCTGCCGGTCTGGGCGACCGTGATGCTGCTGGGCGCGTTCGGGCTGGCCCACTACCACAGCTATCCGCCCAAGCGTTGCCACCGCTGCCACGGAAGCTGGCCCCGGCGCACGCGCGAGGAGTACCTGCGCGCGGCCCAGCCGGTGTTCGTCTGCGCGTGCGGCCAACGGCTGCGGGTGCCCCGCGCCGCCGGCTCGCGGCTGCGCTGCCCGCGCTGCCGCACCGAACACGCCACCCCGGCGGCGGCCGGCCGCTGACGGCTCAGCGGCGTTCGCGCAGCAGCTCGTCGATAACCCGCCGGGAACCGGCGGGGTCGGGACCGTCGAGGGTGATCAGCGCCTTCCACAGGGCCCAACCGCGCCCGCGCGCCCAGGTGCCCGCGTCGACGTCGAGCGCGTCCTGGAACGCGGCCCGGCTTACGCCGTGCAGCAGGGTCCAGGCGATCACCGTGTCGCAGGCGGGATCGCCGACGCCGCAGCAGCCGAAGTCGATCACCGCGGCGAGCCGTCCGTCGCGCACCAGCAGATTGGCGTACGCGACGTCGCCGTGGAACCACACCGGCGGCCCGGCCCAGGTGGCATCGAGCGCGTCCTGCCAGACCGCGGTGACCGCGTCGACGTCGAGCCGGTCGCGGTGTGTCTCGATCGCCTCACGGGTCTCGGCGTCGTAGGTGGACAGCGGTCCGCCCCGCCAGAAGCTGTGCGGGCCGGCCGCCGGACCGCCGGTGGGGTCGACGGCGCGCAGGGCCCGCAGGAAGGCCGCGAGGTCCGTCGCGAACCGGGTCAGATCGTCGATCCGCTCGGGGCGCGCGGTGTGCCCGTCGATCCAGCGGTAGACCGACCAGGGGTACGGGTAGCCCGCTCCCGGCCGGCCCTGGGCCAGCGGCACGGGGATCTCCCACGACAGCCGCTCGCCGAGCACCGGCAGCCAGCGCTGCTCCTTGGCGACCTGGAGCACGTACCCCTCGCCGCTGGGCAGCCGCACGGTCATCTCGTCGCCCAGGTGGAAGGTGCGGTTGTCCCAGCCGCCCACCTCGACGGGACGTATCGGCAGGTCGGCCCAGCGCGGGAACTGCTCGGCGACCAGGCGGCGCGCCAACGCGGCGTCGATCGGTGGGACGGCCGGCTCGTCGGGGTGCGGCACATCGGATGCGGGTTGTGCGCTCATCCGCCCGAGCCTGCGGGCTCCGCCGGCCGGCCCGCAACCGATTTGCGTCCGGTGGGGACCGGTCGGCCAATGCTCGAGACAGGTGCCGGGAGGTGCCGGGAGGTGCCGGGCGGCCTGGCCCTACCTCAACTGCCGCCTTTGCTCTGCTTCAACCCACGCAACGCCGAAGCCTCGAAAGTGTTGCGTGGGTTGAAGCAGAGCAAAGGGGGCGCAGCAGACGGTGGTGGGCCGCCGGGAAGCAGGACATCAGGCGGCGGCAGGTGTCGGCCGTGTCGGCGTCTTCGGGTTGGACCCCCTGGCCACCAGCGGCAATGCGGTGACGAGCAGGCAGGCCGCCGCCATGAGCAGCAGCGCCGGGGTGAGGCCGAACGCGTCCACCGACCAACCGCCGAGCAGCGCGCCGACCGGCAGGCCGACGAACGCCAGCGAACCGGCGATGCCGAGCACCCGGGTCTGCAGATCCGGCGGCACGCGCTCGTAGAGCGCCACCCCGAGCAGCGGGTTCACCGCCGCGATGCCGATCCCGGACACGAAGGTCACCGCGAGGACGACCGGCAGTTCGTCGCTGACCGCCAGCGCCACCAGCCGAGGTGTGCCGGCGACGGTAGCCCCGATCAGGAACGTCAACCGGCCGGGCAGCCGGGGCCCGAGCGCGGTGAACGCCACGTTGCCCAGGAGCGCGCCCGCCGAGAACGCCGCCAGCACGAGACCGAGCCCGCTCGGGCCGTGCAGCTCCCGGGCGACCCAGAACGGGATGTAGACGGCCACGCTCGCGTTGGCCACCATGTTCAGCGCCGAGACGACCACCAGCATGCCCAGCAGCGGCCGGTCCCGACCGAGGTAGCCGAAGCCGTCCCGCAGCGCGCGGAGGTAGCCCACCGGCGCCTCGGGCGTCGTCGGTGCGGCCGGCGGGCGGACCAGGAGGCCGATGAGCAGCGCGCAGATCGCGAAGCTGGCCGCGTCGATGAGGATCGCCTGGGTCACCCCGAACGCGGCGATCAGCAGACCGCCCACGGCGGCGCCGAAGAGCGTCACCACACGGCTCAGCCCGTCGTACGCCGAGGTGAGGCGGATCAGCGGTACGCCGGCGGCCTCGGCGACCGGCCGGAACATGACGTGCTTGACCCGGTCCCCGATGCCGCGCAGCGCCCCGGCCACCGCGACCAACGCCACCAGGGGTACGAAGCCCAGCCACGGGGTGAGCGCCACGACGACCATGGCCAGCGCGCTACCCGCGTCGCAGAGGATCGACGTCCGGCGCAGGCCGATCCGGTCCGCCCAGGGCGTGCCGAGGGCGCTGGACAGCAGGTACGGCAGCGTCTCGGCGAACGCGACCAGACCCATCTTGGTGGGGCTGCCGGTGGTGACCAGCACCAGCCAGGGGATGGTCACCACGGAGATGCGGGTGCCCAGGTTGGAGATCAGGTCCGCGCCGACCAGGACGACCAACTGCCGACGGGGGGTCACGCCCCGACCGCCGCCGCCCGCCGCGCGGCGTACTCGGCGCGCAGCGCCCGCTTGTCCACCTTGACCGACCGGTTCACCGGTAACCGGTCGACGAACTCCACCCCGGCCGGCGCCCACATCTCGTTCAGTTCGGCGGTCACCAGGTCGATCAGGTCCGCCGCGGTGACCGCCGCGCCCGGCGCGGGCACCACGTACGCGTACGGCACCTCGCCGACCTCGTCGTCCGGTACGCCGATCACGGCGGCGGCCCGCACCTGGGGGTGCCCGGCCAGCGCGTCCTCGATGGGCCGGCAGAAGATCGCCCAGTTCCGCCGGTGCGTGACGATCATGTCGTGCGCCCGGTCGACCAGGTAGAGGTAGCCGTCCTCGTCGAGGTGGCCGATGTCGCGGGTGCGGACCCAGCCGTCGACGAGCGTCTGCGCGGTCAACTCGGGCTGCCCGTGGTAGCCGGCGAAGCTGAGTCGGCTGCGCACCCACACCTCGCCGTCGTGGCCCGGCGGCAGCACCACGCCGTCGTCGTCCCGGATCTCGATCCGCACGTCGCCGTAGGGACGCCCGCAGGAGCGCAGCCGCTCCGGGTGCTCCGGATCGTCGGTCAGCCCGGGCAGCGCGGTGATGACGACCGCCTCGCTGAGGCCGTACACGATGCGCAGCACCGGGCCGATCCGCGCGATCGCCTGGCGCAGCCGGGCGGGCGCGGCGGGCCCGGCGCCCACGTTGAACATGAACATCGCCGAGAAGTCCGCGCCCACCAGCGCCGGATGGTCCAGCAACTCGTAGAGCATCGGTGGGGTCACGAAGGTGGAGTTGATCCCCTCGCGTTGCACGGTGGCCACGAACGCGGTTGGGTCCCAGTCGTCGCGCAGGAACAGCACACCGCCGGTGAACAGGTTGAACAGGGTGGTGATCTGGCCGCTGGCCAACCACATGGGAGAGTGCGACAGGTGCCGCAGCAGCGGGAACCCGGCGGCGCGGAAGTCGGCCGCGAGGGTGAGGATCTGGGCGTAGAAGCTCTCCGTGTGGTGCACCAGCTTCGGCGCTCCGGTGGTGCCGCTGGTCTGTAGGAACGACTCCGGGGCGGGGACCGTCGCCGGCAGCGGCACCGCGCCCGCCGGGTCCGCCGTGAGATCCGGGCCGGCGCCGCCGGGGCCCAGGCAGCACACCGGTACGCCGGGCAGCGCGGCGGCCAGCTCCGGGCCCAGGCTGGCCGGGTCGCGGGCGTCGTAGACCAGGGCGTCGGGGCGGGCCAGCCGGACGAACTCGTCGACCTCCCGGCGGGCGGTCACCGGGGCGACCCACATCGTCCGGCAGCCGAGCAGGTGCAGCGCGAGCTGGAGCAGCGGACCCTCCACGGCGTTGGCCATGGTGACCAGCACCGCAGCGCCGGGTCGTACACCGTGCCCGGTCAGCGTCGCGGCCATCGCGCGGACCCGCGCGGCGGCCTCGGTGTAGGTCAGGCGGCGGCCACCACCGACCAGCGCCTCCCGATCGCCGAAGTCGGCGAACAGGTCCAGAACCGTGTCCACATAGGTCGCGTGCCCGGGTCCGTCAGTCATCCGGCAAACCCCCATCGCAGGAAAGCGGCGGTCTCCGGGTCGGTTTCCCGGCGACGTCGCGGGCGGTGGGCGCGCGGTCGGCGACCGCACCGCCGCCGCCTGCGAGCCTAGGCCGGCCCGGGCGCGGCGGGACCGGGCCGAAGGGCGAAACCGCAGGCCCGGTGGACATTTGATCGTGTCGATCAGTCGATTGACGCCCGTCATCGGCGACGGCTAGGTTTCTGGACCATCGTCCAGCGGGAGCCGTCAGCGGACGGCCCTGGGCTGCCACACGATGGAGGTTCAATGTCGACCCCGAAGAGATGGCATGTCGTCACCGCCCTCGCGGCGCTACTGGTCACCGCAACACCCGCCGTCGTCGCCACCGCCGGCGGATCGGCCACCGTCGCCGGCCGCCCGGACCGGGGCGAGTGGGCGGGCAGTTGGGCCGCGGCGGTCACCCGGGGCAACTCGGTCGGCCTGACCAACACCGGCCTGAACGACCAGAGTGTCCGGATGGTCGTGCACGTCTCGGTGGGCGGCCCGGCGCTGCGCGTACGACTGAGCAACCTCTACGGCGAGCAGGCGGTCCGGGTCGGTCGGGCCACCGTGGCCCGGCCGAACACGGCGACCGCCGACGACGTCTCCGACATCGACCCGGCCTCGCTGCGCCCGCTGACCTTCACCGGCGCGGCCTCGGCGACCATGAACCGGGGCGCCGAGTTGCTCAGCGATCCGCTGACCTTCGCCGTCGCGGACGACAGCGACCTGGTGATCACCCTGCACTTCCCGACGCCGACCGGGCCGACCACCTTCCACGGGCAGTCCCAGCAGACGAACTTCATCGGCGCGGGCGACCTCACCGGGGCGGCGGACGGCGCCGGTTTCACCATCCGACCGAACTGCTGCTGGTTCTTCCTGTCCGGCGTCGACGTGCAGCGCAAGGGCACCCCCGGCGCGCTGGTGGTGCTCGGCGACTCCATCGGCGACGGCAACGGCAGCACCGTCAACGCCAACCGGCGCTGGCCCGACCTGCTCGCCGACCGGCTGCTCGCCGACCGGCCCGACAAGCGCACCCCGGGCGTGCTCAACCTGAGCCTGGCCGGCAACCGCCTCAACCACGAGGGCACCGAGCCGGGCGCCGGCGACTACCCCGGCTACTTCCAACTCGGCCCGAACGCGGCGGCCCGCCTCAACGAGGACGTCTTCGCCCAGACCGGGGCGCGCACCGTCGTCACCCACCTGGGCATCAACGACATCTGGATGTCCAACGACTCGTCCGAGGCCATCATCGCCACCCTGCGGCAGATCAACCAGCAGCTCCAGCAGCGCGGGCTGACCAGCCTGGTGGCCACCCTCACGCCGTACGAGGGGCACGGCGCGCCGGGGGTGTGGACGCCGGAGAAGGAGGCCACCCGGCAGGCCGTGAACGCGTACCTGCGCGGCAGCCGGGAGTTCGACGGGCTGCTCGACTTCGACCGGGTGCTGCGGGACCCGGCCAAGCCCAGCCAGTTGCTGCCCGCGTACGACTCGGGGGACCACATCCACCCGAACGACGCCGGCAACAAGGCGATGGCCGACGCCGTGCCGTTACGGCTGCTCGGCCTGTGACACCACCGGGGGCGGCGGGGTGATCCCCGCCGCCCCCGGGCACCGACATCCTGGGGAGGAGTACGTCGTGACGGTGCAGGACCTGCTCACCGGCCTCTACAGCGAAGAGGGCCGCCAGAATCCGTACCCGTGGTACGCCCGCCTGCACCGGCTCGGTCCGGTCAGCGCGGTGCCGCCGCGCGCCGAGCACCGCACCGTGGCGGCGGTGGCGGTCGGCTACGACCTGATCGACGGCATGCTGCGCGATCCACGGTGGACCAAACAGCCGCCGCCCGGCTGGGAGGAGCACGAGATCCTGCGCACCTTCCAGACGTCGATGATGTTCATCAACCCGCCCGACCACACCCGGATGCGGCACGTCTTCTCGCGTACCTTCACCCCGCGCCGGCTCGGCGCCCTGGAGCCGGTGATCCTGCGTGTCGTCGACGACCTGCTGGACAGCATGGCGGACGCCGGTGACAGCGTCGTCGACTTCGTGGCCGACTTCGCGTACCCCATTCCCGCGCTGGTGATGGCCGAGTTCATCGGCATCCCGGTGGGGGAGTTGCCCTGGTACCGGGAGCGGGTGGAGCGCATCGACGAGTTCCTGGACGTCGCCGGGAAGACCCCGCAGCGCCTCGCCGCCGCGAACACCGCCGCCGAGGAGCTGCGGGCGTTCTACCGGGAACTGCTGGCCCACCGCCGTCGGACGCCCGGCGAGGACCTGATCAGCGCCCTGGTCGAGGCGGTCGGCGCGGGCGAGGTGGAGCTGACCGAGGAGGAGCTGATCAGCAACCTGATCGTGCTCTTCAACGCCAGCTTCGTCACCACCGTCTACATGTTCAGCAACGGCCTGCCGCTGCTGCTGGCCCACCCGGGCGCGGTCGCGGCGCTGCCCACCGACGACGCCCTCGCCATCGGCTGCGTCGACGAGGTGCTGCGCCTGCAGAGCCCGGTGCACTTCCTCGCCCGGGCCGCGCCGGAGGACACCGTGCTGTCCGGGGTGCCGGTCGCCGAGGGCGACAACGTGCTCATCATCATCGGCGCGGCCAACCGGGACCCGGCGCGGTTCCCCGACCCGGACGTCTTCGACCCCACCCGTACCGGCCCGCCGTCGCTGGCCTTCGGGGTGGGCCTGCACTTCTGCCTCGGCGCGGCGGTGTCCCGGCTGGAGGGACGCCTCGCGCTGCCCCGCCTGTTCGCCCGGTTCCCCCGGCTCGCGGTCACCGAGACCCCGACGTACAGCGGCAGCCTCTTTTTGCGCGGCATCGACAAGCTGCTGGTCAGCACCGGCGGATAGGAGATCAGCATGGCCCTGCACCCGGAGGTGGCGGCCTACCGCGCCGCCCGCGCCGCAGCGGGCACGCCGCCGCTGTACACGCAGACCCTCGCCGAGGCGCGCGCCGCGGACCTGGCCGCGATCCGCGCCGGCGGCGGCGCGGTCGAGCAGGTCGCCGAGGTACGCGACGAGCACCTCCCCGGTCCGGACGGTGACCTGCCCATCCGGGTGTACCGGCCGGCCGGGTCGGGTCCGCTGCCCACCCTGCTGTACTTCTTCGGCGGCGGCTGGACGCTCGGCAGCATCGACACCGCCGACGGGATCTGCCGGCGGCTTGCCAACGCGGTGCCCTGCCAGGTGGTGACCGTCGGCTACCGGCTCGCCCCGGAGCACCCCTTCCCGGCCGCGGTGCACGACTGCCACGCGGCGACCGTCTGGGTCGCCGGGAACGCCGACCGGCTCGGCGTGGACCCGTCGCGGCTGGCGGTGGGCGGCGACAGCGCGGGTGGGAACCTCGCCGCCGCGGTGAGCCTGCTCTGCCGGACGGACGGGCCGACGCTCGCCGGGCAACTGCTGGTCTACCCGAACACCGACATCGGCGGTGAACCGTCCGGTCCGGTCGGCGACGACCCGACGCTGTTCAACCGGCACTCGGTGGCCTGGTACCGGACGCACTACCTCACTGACGAGGCGCAGGCGCGGGACCCGCTGGCGTCCCCGCTGCGCGCCGACGACCTGTCCGGCCTGCCGCCGGCCCTGGTGATCACCGCCGAGCTGGATCCGCTCTGCGCCGAGGGGCAGCGCTACGCCGAGCGATTGCGCGCGGCCGGCGTGTCCGCCCGACTCGACCACTACCCGGGGATGATCCACGGGTTCTTCGCCATGCCCGGCGTGTTCACCGACGGCCGGCGCGCGCAGGACAGCGCCGCCGCGTTCCTGCGGGACCGGTTCGGGCTGCCGGCGGACCGGGAGGCGACGCCGGCCGAGCCGGAGGGCACGGCGGTGCCCGGTGCGTGAGCCGGCGCTGGCCGACCGGCCGGTGACGTTCGCCGACTACGCGGAGCGGGCGCGGGCGGTGCTGGCACCGGACGTGTGGGACTACGTCGCCGGTGGCGGCGCGTACGAGGTGACCCTCGCTGCCAACCGGAGCGCGCTGGACCGGGTCGCCGTGCTGCCCCGGGTGCTGCGCGGCCGGGAGGCGGTGGACACCGGCGTACGGCTGCTCGGTGAGTCGTACGCGCTGCCGGTCGGGGTGGCGCCGATGGCCTACCAGCGGCTCGTGCACCCGGACGGCGAGGTGGGCCTGGCGGCGGCGGCCGGCGCGGCCGGGGTGCCGTTCGTGGCGAGCACCCTGAGCAGCACGCCGATCGAACAGATCACCGCCACCGGTGCCCCGGTCTGGTTCCAGCTGTACTGGCTGCGCGAGCAGGCGCTGGTGCGCGACCTGCTGGACCGGGTCGTGGCGGCGGGCTGCCGTGCCCTGGTCGTCACCGTGGACGTCCCGGTGCTCGGTCGACGCCCCCGCGACCTGCGCAACGCGTTCCGGCTGCCGGCCGACGTGGTCGCCGCGAACCTGCCGTACGGCCGGGACACGCTCGCCCACACCGGCGTCCCCGGTGAATCGGCGATCGCCGCGCACACCGACGCCTCGTTCGAGTCGGCCCTGCGCTGGGCGGACCTGGCCTGGCTGCGCGAGCACGTCGACCTGCCGCTGGTCGTCAAGGGGGTGCTGGACCCCCGCGACGCGGTCGAGGCGGTCCGGATCGGGGCGGACGCGGTGGTGGTGTCGAACCACGGGGGCCGGCAGTTGGACGGCGCCCCGGCCAGCGTCACCATGCTGCCCGAGGTCGTCGACGCGGTCGGCGACCGGTGTCAGGTGCTGCTGGACAGCGGCGTCCGCGGCGGCACCGACGTGCTGCGGGCGCTGGCGCTGGGCGCGGCGGGTGTCCTGGTCGGCCGGCCGCTGCTCTGGGCGCTGGCCGTCGGGGGGCAGCGTGGCGCGCAGGACGCGTTGGCGCTGCTCGCCGCCGAGGTGCGGGATGCACTCACCCTCGCCGGCTGCGCCGACACGGCGGCGGCGGGCGGGCTGCGGACGCTGACGGTGGGTTGAGCGGTGGCCGCGACCGAGCCTGCCGACCTGAGCGTCGCCGACCTGCACCCCGCCCTGGGCGACCCGGCGCTGACCTCGATGAACTTCCTCAACGAGGTGTCCGAGCGGTACCCGGCGGCGGTGTCGCTGGCGGCCGGCCGCCCGTACGAGGAGTTCCTCGACGTCGCCGCCGTGCACCGGCACCTGGACACGTTCCACCGGCACCTCGTCGACGAGCGGGGGCACTCGCCCGAGCAGGCGCGCCGGCTGCTGTTGCAGTACGGCCGGACCAAGGGCATCGTGCACCACCTCGTCGCCCGTAACCTCGCCCTGGACGAGAGGATCACGGTCGACCCGGAGGCCGTGGTGGTGACCGTCGGCTGCCAGGAGGCCATGTTCCTGGTGCTGCGGGCGTTGCGGGCCGGACCGGCGGACGTGCTGCTGGCGGTCGCGCCGACCTACGTCGGGCTGACCGGGGCGGCCCGGCTGGTGGACCTGCCGGTGTGGCCGGTCGCCGGCGGACCCTCCGGAGTGGACCTGGCCGACCTGCGGGCCCAGGTCCACCGGGCCCGGCAGGCGGGTCTGCGGCCGCGTGCCTGCTACCTGATGCCGGACTTCGCCAACCCCTCCGGGGTCAGCATCGACGTGGCCGACCGGCAGCGGCTGCTGGCCCTGGCCGTCGAGGAGGACCTGCTGCTGTTGGAGGACAACCCGTACGGGC
This sequence comes from Micromonospora sp. WMMD729, assembly GCF_049315225.1. Classification (NCBI taxonomy): domain Bacteria; kingdom Bacillati; phylum Actinomycetota; class Actinomycetes; order Micromonosporales; family Micromonosporaceae; genus Micromonospora; species Micromonospora sp. WMMD729. Next base: position 2,985,007 of record NZ_CP186059.1, read on the forward strand.
TGTTCGCCGTCGCCGACGGGCCGCGTCCGCCCACCCTGAAGGCGCTGGACACCGACCGGCGGGTGGTCTACCTCGGTTCGTTCGCCAAGACGGTGCTGCCCGGGGCGCGGGTCGGTTACGTGGTCGCCGACCAGCGGGTGGCCGGACCGGACGGCCGGGTCGGCCCGCTCGCCGACCAGCTCGCCATGATCAAGAGCATGGTCACCGTGAACACCTCACCGATCGCGCAGGCGGTGATCGGTGGGCGGCTGCTGGAGCACGGGTGCAGCCTGGTGCCGGCGAACACCCGGGAGCGGGCCGCGTACGCCCGCAACCTGCGCCACCTGGTGGCCGGCCTGGCCGGGCGTTTCGCGGACCGACCGGAGGTGCGGTGGACGGTGCCGGCCGGCGGCTTCTTCGTGGTGGTGACCGTGCCGTTCGCCGTCGACGACGCGTTGCTGGATCGCTCGGCGCGGGACTACGGCGTGCTCTGGACGCCGATGGCGCACTTCTACGACGACACCGCGCCGGTGTGCGCGCTGCGGCTGTCGGTCAGCGCGGTGACGCCGGAGCAGATCGACGTCGGGTTGGACCGACTCGCCGCCCTCGTCACTGACGTGCTCCTGGATGGACGGTCATAATGGGCCGCATGGTTGCCTGGGAGTACGCCCTGCTCGTCCGTCGCTATCAGGGACAGGGTCGCAATTTCACCGTCTCGTTCGTCTGGTACGGCCCGGACGGGTCGCGTAAGGACATCACCGCCTACGGCGACACGGCCATCGCGCACCTCAACCGGGCCGGCCGGGAGGGCTGGGAGTTGGTGTCGGCAGCCGAGGACGTCAACAACGTCCAGGGCAGCACCGAGGTCCACCGCTACCACCTCAAACGCCCCCTGAACTAACCCCCGGGGCTCCGCCCCCCGCCGCCCCCGCGCCCGCCCCCGTCCGCGTCGATCATGAAGTTGTGGTGGTGGACAACTGTCGCCATCCCCCCGGATTCGGGCACCACGACTCCATGATCGACGCGGACTTCCGCGCGCGGCGGCCGTCAGGTCAGGTCGACGGCGGGGTAGAGGGGGTGGGGGGCCAGCAGGTCGGCCGCCTGGCGGGAGATCTTGTCGGCCAGGTCGGCGTCGAGCGTGTACTTGGCCTTGGACGGGGTGCCGTCGGCGTTGGCGCCGGCCGTGGTCTGGGTCAGCACGGTGTGGATCAGCTCCGCCGTCTGGTCCATCTCGGCGGTGCCCAGCCCGCGGGTGGTCAGCGCCGGGGTGCCGATCCGGATGCCGGAGGTGTACCAGGCGCCGTTCGGGTCCTGCGGCACCGAGTTGCGGTTGGTGACGATGCCCGAGTCGAGCAGCGCCTGCTCGGCCTGCCGGCCGGTCAGCCCGTACCCGGAGACGTCGATCAGCACCAGGTGGTTGTCGGTGCCGCCGGTGACCAGCGTCGCGCCCCGGCGCAGCAGTCCGTCGGCGAGGGCCTGCGCGTTGTCCACGATCCGCTGCGCGTAGTCGGCGAAGTCAGGGCGGCGGGCCTCGGCCAGGGCGACGGCCTTCGCGGCCATCACGTGCGGCAGCGGACCACCGAGCACCATCGGGCAGCCCCGGTCCACCTGGTCGGCCAGCTCCGGCTGGCAGAGCACCATGCCGCCGCGCGGGCCGCGCAGCGACTTGTGGGTGGTGGTGGTGACGATGTGCGCGTGCGGCACCGGGTCGAAGTCGCCGGTGAAGACCTTGCCGGCCACCAGGCCGGCGAAGTGCGCCATGTCGACCATGAAGGTGGCGCCGACCGAGTCGGCGATCTCCCGCAGGATCCGGAAGTTCACCTTCCGGGGGTACGCCGAGTAGCCGCCCACCAGGATCAGCGGCTTGAACTCGCGGGCCGCCTCGGCCACCCGGTCGTAGTCGATCAGCCCGGTCGCCGGGTCGGTGCCGTAGCTGCGCTGGTCGAACATCTTGCCGGAGATGTTCGGCCGGAAACCGTGGGTGAGGTGACCACCGGCGTCCAGCGACATGCCGAGCATCCGCTGGTTGCCCAGCTCACGGCGCAGTGCGAACCAGTCCGCCTCGGTGAGGTCGTTGACCTGGCGTACCTGGGCCTTCTTCAGGGCGGGGGACTCCACCCGGTCGGCGAGTACCGCCCAGAAGGCGACCAGGTTGGCATCGATGCCCGAGTGCGGCTGCACGTACGCGTGCGCGGCCCCGAACAGCTCGCGGGCGTGCTCGGCGGCGAGCGCCTCGACGGTGTCGACGTTCTGGCAGCCGGCGTAGAAGCGACGGCCGACGGTGCCCTCGGCGTACTTGTCGCTGAACCAGTTGCCCATGGCCAGCAGCGTCGCCGGGGAGGCGTAGTTCTCGCTGGCGATGAGCTTGAGCGACTCCCGCTGGTCGGTCAGCTCGGCGCCGATGGCGTCGGCCACCCGCGGCTCGACAGCCCGGATCACCTCGAGGGCGCTCCGGAATGCGGTGGACTCGGCGTTGCGCGACATGCGACCTCCTACGAACGTGCGGAAGGCCCAGGCGCTCGGCGAACGTCCTCGTGACGGGGCCGCTCCCCGATGGTTCTCCATCCCAACGCGCCAGTAACGGCCCGGGCCGATCCTACCGGGCCGACCCCGGCCGGCCCGGCCGACCTCCCGACGGGTGGTTGAACCGTCCCCGCCCGGGCATGGGATCAGGGGGCGTCGCGCTGGCACGGGCGCGCTGGTCCCGTCCACGAGAGGAGTCGACTCCCATGACCACACCGACCACCGGCCGGCCGTTAGCCCTGGTGACCGGGGCGTCCAGCGGAATCGGGTACGAGCTGGCCGGGCAGTTCGCCGAGCACGGCTTCGACCTGGTTGTCGCCGCCGAGGACGACGGCATCGCCGCGGCCGCCGACAAGCTGCGCCGCGACGGCGGCGCCCAGATCCATCCGGTACGCGTCGACCTCTCCACCGAGCAGGGCGTCGAGGAGCTGGTGAGCGCCGTCGCCGCGACCGGACGCCCGTTGGACGCGCTGGCGCTCAACGCCGGCCGGGGTGCCGGCGGCGCGTTCGTCGGCGGCACCGACCTGCGCGACGAGTTGGAGATCGTCGACCTCAACGTACGTTCGACGGTGCACCTGGCCAAGCGACTGCTGCCCGGCATGGTCGAGCGGGGCGCGGGCCGGGTGCTGTTCACCTCGTCGATCGCCTCGACGATGCCGGGTCCCTTCCAGGCGGTCTACAACGCCTCGAAGTCGTTCGTGCAGTCCTTCGCCGAGGCGTTGCGCAACGAGTTGAAGGACACCGGCGTCACGGTGACCGCGCTCATGCCCGGGCCGACCGACACCGCCTTCTTCGACCGGGCCGAGATGCGGGACACCCGGGTGGGGTCCGGCAAGAAGGACGACCCGGCCGAGGTCGCCGCGCAGGGCTTCGCGGCCCTGATGAAGGGTGACCAGACCGTCACGGCGGGTTCGCTGATCAACAAGGTGCAGACCGCCGCCGGCAAGATCATCCCAGACAAGCTCAAGTCCGAGCAGCACCGCCACATGGCCGAGCCAGGCTCAGCCGACTGACCCCCCGCCCCCGCCCCCGCCCTCCGCCCCCGCCCTCCGCCTCCGCCCTCCGCGATCTTGCACTTTCTGTCGCGACAAAACGACACGAAAATTCACCAATCAGCAACAGAAAGTGCAAGATCGCGGGCTGCGGGCTGCGGGCTGCGGGCTGCGGGCTGCGGGCTGCGGGCTGCGGGCGGCGGGCGGCGGGCCGGGGGCGGGGCGGCACGACGAAGGGCCCGGCGATGTGCCGGGCCCTTCGGTATGAACGCCTCGCCTCAGGCGGTCGCCGCGTCGAGCGCCTTCTTGATGGCCTTCGGCTGGGTGGGGGTACGCGGCGCGTCCGCGCGCAACGCGATCATCTTCTCGCCGATCTCCTGGAGCTGCTTACGACCCAACGCCTCGCGGACCTTGGGGAACCACTCCTGCTCCTCCTCCTCGACGTGGTGCGTGACGTTCTCGATCAGCACCGTCGTCTTGGCGACGAAGCGCTCGTCGTCGGCGTCCATGCTGGCCAGTTCGGCGCAGAGCACGTCGGCCACGTGGTGCTCCTCGTACGACTCGAGGATGTCGTCCTCCAGGTCGGGCAGGAGCCGGCGGACCTCCGGGTACATCACCTCGTTCTCCAGGTAGGTGTGCACCGTCAGGGCCTCCAGGATCGCATCGACCAGCTTCTGTCGCCGGCTCGCCGGCCCCTCCTCGGCATCCTGGAAGGCCTTGAACAGACGGCGCATCTCCTTGTGGTCCTCTTTGAGCAGGACGATGGCATCGGTCGACACCGGTGTGCCCCCCTTGTTCGGTAACTCGGCTGGTGTCGATCCGGTACCCCGAGCCCGGGAGGCGAAACAGCCGAACTCCGCTCACATCTCCTGGTCAGACGGTGGCTAGGGTACGCGGGATCTCGTCGAGCAGTTCCCGGGCCAGGAAACCGATCCGGCCGTACCGGGGGATCAGTCGTTGGCCGCTCACGGCGTGCGCGAACGCCCCCCAGCAGGCGGCCCGCGCCGGGTCGGCGCCCCGGGACAGCAGCCCGGCCAGCAGGCCCGCGAGTACGTCGCCGCTGCCGGACGTGCCGAGGCCGGCGTCGCCGCTCTCCTCGCGCCACCCGCGCCCGTCCGGGGCGGCCACGTGCCCGTAGAGCGAGACCACCGCGTCGTACCGGTGCGCCAGCTCGGCGGCCTCGGCGCTCAGGTCGTCACCGGGGTCGCGGCCGAGCAGGTGGCCGGCCTCGGTGACGTTGGGGGTGAGCACCACCGGGCGACCGGAGCCGACCAGCAGCTTCGGCTCGTGGCTCAGCGCGCCCAGCGCGTACGCGTCCAGGACCAGGGGGGTGCGCGGCCCGGCCGCCGCCAGGACGAGGTCGAGCAGTCGGCCGGTCTCCTCGATGCCGGTCAACCCGGGGCCGAGGGCCACCACGTCGGCCGCCGCGACCAACTCGCCGAGCTGGCCGGCCCGGTCGGCGGCGACCGCGCCGTCGGACGTCTCCGGCAGCCCCACCACCAGCGCCTCCGGCACCTGGATGCTCAGCGTGGCGGCGGTCGACTCGGCGAGGGCGAGCTGGAGCACCCCGGCGCCGGCGCGCAGCGCGGCCACCCCGGCGAGCAGGACCGCACCGGGGGTGAAGCGGGAGCCGCCGACCACCAGGACGGTGCCGCGGCTCTCCTTGCCGCCGGCCGGCACCGGCAGCGCCCAGTCCCGCAGCAGCGCCGGCGTGATCACCTGCACCTCAGACCGGTTCGGCATGGATCTCGTCCTCCCTGGTCGCCTCGGTGCCCTGCCGGTGCAGGTGGCCGACCTCGTTGAATCCGCCCAGCCGCAGGCTGCCCCGCTCGTCGGCGGACCAGTCGGTGATCGAGCAGTTGGCGATCACGTGTTCGCGGGTCAACGCCATCAGCTCCGGCTCGGTCAACCCCTCGATGAGGTAACGCAACAGGAAGACCAGCGCGTCGTGGCCGAACAGCAGGACCCGCTGGCCCTCGTGGTCGCGGCGCAGGTCACCGAGGAGCGTCCGCAGGCGCAGCGCCACGTCGGTCCAGGACTCGCCGCCGGGCGGTCGGTAGTAGAACTTGCCCAGCCGGTCACGGCGCTCCGCCTCGTCGGGAAACCGCCGGCGCACCCCGTGCCCGGTCAGGCCGTCCAGGATGCCCAGCTCCCGGTCCCGCAGCCGCTCGTCCCGGCTCACCGGCACCTCGGTTCCGTGCAGCGCCAGTTCGGCCGTGGACACCGCCCGCAGGTACGGCGACACCACCGCGACGTCGGGCCGTCGGTCCTCGGGCAGCCCCGCGAGCCAGCGGCCGGTCGCCCGCGCCTGCTCCTCGCCGGTGTCGGAGAGCGGGACGTCGGCGTCGCGGTGGCTCAGAGCGATCAGGTCCGCGCCGGTCTCCTCGGCCCGGGTGGCCGCCACGTTCGCGGTGCTCTCCCCGTGCCGGATGATCCAGAGCGTCGACAGTTCCGCCATGCCGACCCCCTACCCGGGCGCGGCACGGGGTAACCGTGCCGCGCCGGGCGTCGACTCAGCCGCGCCGTTGCAGCAGGGCCACGGTCATCCCGGTCACGTGGTCGACGCGGACCACCTCGTAGCGCTCGGTGAGCACGGCGGACTGCTTCTTCGGCAGGCTGGCCAGCGGTGTGTCGGTGACGGCCGGCAGCAGCACCCACAGTCGCGGCTCGTCGTGCAGGCAACGGGCGGGGTTGGTGCAGGCCGAGTTGAAGAGTTCATTGCGTTGGATCGCGGAACGCTGCTCGAAGACGTTGCGCAGCTTCACGTCCTCGGGAAGGTAGTACCGGACCCCGCCCTCGGCCGCCCACCACCAGGCGCCACCGACCACCAGCCCGTCGCCGGGTTGGTAACCGGCCTCGACCACCTGCGCCGCCTCGGAGTACCCGAACGGCGCGAACGCCCGCTTCTGCGGATAGGTGTACCAGCTGTGCGAGTACTCGGCGCGCAGTGCGAGCTGGCCGGGCACGCTCAGGGCGGCGAGCACCACCAGACCCACCACGACCAGTGGGACGCGGCGCAACGCGGCGAGACCTGCGCCGGTGAGCACCGCCCAGGCCGGCAGGACGAAGAGCAGGTACTTCGAGAAGAAGTAGTTGATGTCGCCGGTGGAGGCCAGCAGGACCACCGGCAGCGGCACGGCGGCGATGAGCGTGAACATGACGGTCCGCGCGGCGGTGTCGCGGCGCAGGTGGGTCAGTACACCGACGACGGCCAGCGCGGCGACGGCGAAGGCCAGCAGCACGGAGCCGAGGACCTGTTCCCAGACCGTCCAGGGCGCGCTGTCCGGGATCCAGCTGATCTGCCGGCCCGCCTGCTTCATGCCGCGCAGGATCACCGGGGCGGCGATGCCCACGCCGGCCAACGCGGCGAGCCCGAACCAGACCACCGACCACCACCGACGCTCCCGCCAGCAGTGGATCAGCACGGCCAGGCCGTGCCCGATCAGGAGGGTGAGCCCCACCACATTCGCCAGGCCGATACCGGCCACGGCGAGCGTGTACGGTGCCCAGCGCAACCACCCCGGCCGTTCCAACGCCCGGAGCAGGAACAGCGTGGCCGCGGCGGCGGCGAGGACGACGAAGGCGTACGACCGGGTCTCCTGCCCGAAACGGGTGACCGTGGGCACGAGGGCGAAGGTGAACCCGCCGGCGATCCCGGCTGTCTGGCCGAAGATCCGTCGCCCGGCCAGCGCCACGCACGCGGTGGCCAGAATCATGGCCAGCGCCGACGGCACCCGCAGGGTGGTCGGCCCGCTGCCGAAGACGGTGGCCCAGGCGTGCATGAACAGGTAGTACGCACCGTGCACGGCGTCGACGTTCTTCAGCATTCCCAGGATCTGGCTGGTGGAGCGGTTCGCCAGGTCGGCGGTCACCAACTCGTCTTGCCACATCTCCGGGCTGCCGAGTCGCCAGCCGACCGCGAGGGCCGCGAACGCCGTCGGCCAGAACCAGACACTGAGCGCCAGCCGGCGGACGAAGGGAAGTCGTCGGCGGGCCGGCTCGGTGGTCGGCGGGGGTGAGCCCACGTTGGTCTGCGCGGGGGGCGCGTCCGTGATGGCGGCACGGTCTGGCATCGGCGTCCAATCCGGGGGCGTGCGGTGGGCGCGACGATGATAGCCCCGGGAAAGGCGTCAGCGGAGCCGTCGTCCCGGTGCGCGAAGGCGGTGTCGCGACGACCGGCGGGCCGGTTCGCCGGTACTGGATCCGGACGCCATGCCTGATAATGTGGCCCGCGCCCGTCGCGCACGTCCACCACGCACAGTAAGGCCCGGGGAACCGATGATTGTCGACATCATGTTGCCGTACTACGGGAGCGTGCCCCTCATGCAGGCGGCGGTGCGCAGCGTGCTGGCACAGACCGACCCGGGCTGGCGGCTGACCGTGGTCGACGACGGCACCGAGCCGGGCGTGCCGGAGTGGTTCGCGCAGATCACCGACGAGCGGGTGCGCTACCAGCGCAACGAGCGCAACCTCGGCATCACCGGCAACTTCCGCAAGTGCGTCGGCCTCGCCGAACACGAGTACCTGGTGATGATGGGCACGGACGACATCATGCACCCCAACTACGTGGCGACGGTGCGGTCGGTGATCGAGCAGTACCCGGGCGTCGGCATGGTGCAGCCGGGAGTCGAGATCATCGACGCCGACGGCACGGTGGTCAACACCATCGTCGACGAGGCCAAGCGGCGGCTCTACGCACCGCGCGTCGAGTCCCGGGCGCTGATGGGTGGCGAGGAACTGGCGGCCAGCCTGCTGCGCGGCTGCTGGTTCTACTTCCCGTCGATCTGCTGGCGGACGGACGCGCTCAAGGCCGTCAACTTCCGCGAGGAGCTCCAGGTCATCCAGGACCTCGCGCTGGTGATCGATCTGATCCAGCGGGGCGAGCAGATGGCGGTCGACACCACCCTGTGCTTCCAGTACCGGCGGCACGCGGTCAGCAAGTCTTCCGCCGACGCGATCACCGGCTCCCGGTTCGACGAGGCGCGGGCGTTCTTCGTCGACGTCGCCAGGCGGATGGACGAGCAGGGCTGGCCCCGGGCGGCGCGGGCGGCCCGCCGCTACATGTCGTCCCGGCTGCACGCCATCACGCTGCTGCCGACGGCGATCCTCGCCGGCCGGATGACCGGTGTGAAGAGCCTGTCGCGGCACGCGTTCGGACCGGGCCGGTAAGCGACCACGACCAGGGGGCGGCCACGACCGTCGAACGGCGGCAGCGCCCGTGACATGGTCCACCTCCTCGTCGACACGAGCGAGGTGCCGACCGACCTGATCGAGGCCGAACAGACCGGCGGTCCGGCCGCGCAGCAGCACGCCACGCTGGCCACCGGCCGGTAGCCCACCGGCTCCGCCGCCACGTCGTACCCTCGGGGGCGTGGCCACGGCGGCGGAGGAGATCCGGGTGGGGGAGCGGCTGGTCCGCGTCTCCAGCCCCGACAAGCCGTACTTCCCGGAACGCGGGCTGACCAAGCTGGACGTGGTCCGCTACTTCCTGGCGGTCGGCGACGGCATCCTGCGGGCGCTGCGCGACCGGCCGACCATGCTGGAACGGTGGCCGCGTGGCGTCTTCGAGGGCGCGACGATCGCGACCCGGCAGACCAACCGGGGGGACGCCTTCTACCAGAAGCGGCTGCCGGCGGGCGCCCCCGAGTGGGTGCGCACCGCCCACATCACCTTCCCCAGCGGCCGGACCGCCGACGAGGTCGCGCCGAGCGAGCTGGCCGTGGTGATCTGGGCGGCCAACCTGGGCACCCTGCGCTTTCATCCGTGGCCGGTGTCCGCCCGTGACGTGGAGCGGCCGGACCAGTTGCGCATCGACCTCGACCCGCTGCCCGGCGTCGGCTTCGAGCAGGTGGTGCCGGTGGCCCGGGAGGTGAACGCGTTCCTCGCCGAGCTGGGCATGACCGGCTACCCGAAGACCACCGGTGGGCGGGGTCTGCACGTGTACCTGTCGATCGAGCCCCGGTGGAGTTTCGGCGAGTGCCGCCGGGCGGTGCTCGCGCTGGGGCGCGAGATGCAGCGCCGGCTGCCGGAGCTGGTCACCACGACCTGGTGGCGCGACCAGCGGGACCGGCCGGTCTTCGTCGACTACAACCAGATGTCCCGCGACCACACCATGGCGTCGGCGTACTCGATCCGGCCGACGCCCCGGGCGTTGGTGTCGGCGCCGTTGGACTGGGCGGAGCTGGACGACGCCCGTCCGGAGGACTTCGACGTGCTCACCGTGCCGGCCCGGTTCGCCGAGCGCGGCGACCCGCACGCCGGCCTGGACGGTGACCGGCACTCGCTGGAACCTTTGCTGGAGCTGGCCGACCGCGAGGGCCTGGAGGCGCCGCCGGAGCGGTGACCCGCCGCGGCCGGTCTACCGCCACGGGCTCTGCGTCCCGTCGAACTCCTCGAAGACCAGCCACGACCGGGTCGACAGCACCCCGGCGATGCGCTGCACCCGGTCGAGCACGACGTCCCGCAGGGCGGCGTTGTCCGGTGCCCGGACCAGAGCCAGCACGTCGTGCTCGCCGCTGAGCAGCGCGACGTGCTCGACGTAGCGCACCTGGGCCAGCTCGGCCGACACCTCCCGCCAGGTGTTCTGCTCGATCGTCAAGGCCATGTACGCCGAGGTGCCCAGCCCGGCCGCCTCCGGCGCCACCTGGGCCCGGAACCCCGTGATCACGCCGTCACGCACCAGGCGCTCGACCCGGGCGTACGCGTTGGTGCGTGAGATGTGGATCCGCTCGGCCAGGGTGCGCACCGAGGTTCGCCCGTCGCGGACCAGCTCGGCCAGGATCCGCCGGTCGACCTCGTCCATGGCTCGGGCCGATCGTCCCGCGCCGGGCGTCCGGCCCTCCTCGTCTTCGGTCTCCTGGCTCACCGATCTGTCTCCCACATGCCAAACGTCCCGCCTTCTTCGTGGATCTTGAGTCAATCATCCGTCAGGCGGAAGCATAGGCTCACCACACGTCCCAGGAGGTCCCGCCGTGACGACCACACCCCAGGCGGTCCGCAGGGCATCCCCGCGCGCCCGTCGGACGGTCACCCCGCCCGACCCGGCGCGTCCGCTGCTGCCGGCCGCCGACCCGGTCCGCCTGCTCGACGAGACCGGCACCCCGTTGCCGGCCCGCACCGACTACCCGGAGCCGCCCGTCGAGGCGCTGCGCGAGCTGTACCGCCGGATGGTGCTCGGCCGCCGGTTCGACACCCAGGCGACCGCGCTGACCAAGCAGGGCCGCCTCGCCGTCTACCCGTCGTCCCGGGGCCAGGAGGCGTGCCAGGTGGCCGCCACCCTCGCCGTCCGGGACACCGACTGGGTGTTCCCCACCTACCGGGAATCGATGGCGCTGGTTGCCCGGGGCATCGATCCGGTCGAGGTACTCACCCTGCTGCGCGGCGACTGGCACTGCGGCTACGACCCGACCGAGGTACGCACCGCGCCGCAGTGCACCCCGCTCGCGACCCAGTGCGTGCACGCCGCCGGCCTCGCCCACGGCGAGGCGTACCAGGGCCGCGACACCGTGGCGCTGGCCTTCATCGGCGACGGCGCGACCAGCGAGGGCGACTTCCACGAGGGCGTCAACTTCGCCGCCGTGTTCAAAGCGCCGGTCGTCTACTTCGTGCAGAACAACAGGTACGCCATCAGCGTCCCGCTGTCCCGGCAGACCGCCGCGCCGTCGCTGGCGTACAAGGGCGTCGGCTACGGCGTACCCAGCGAGCAGGTCGACGGCAACGACCCGGTGGCGGTGCTCGCCGTGCTCACCCGCGCGGTCGCGCACGCCCGCGCCGGCAACGGGCCGTTCCTGGTGGAGGCACACACCTACCGGATGGAACCGCACACCAACGCCGACGACGCCAGCCGCTACCGCGACGGCGCCGAGGTCGACGCCTGGCGCGACCGGGACCCGGTCGCCCGCCTCGAGACGTACCTGCGCGCCCGTGGGGTGCTCGACGACGCGGCGGTCGCCGAGATCGCCGAGCAGGCCGAGGCGTACGCGGCGGACCTGCGGACCCGGATGAACAGCCAGCCCACGGTCGACCCGCTGAGCCTGTTCGAGCACGTCTACGCCGAGCCCACCCCGCAGCTCGTCGAGCAGCGCGAGCAGGTCCGTGCCGAGCTGGCCGCCGCCCGCGACGAGGAGGGTGACGCCTGATGGCCACCACCATGGCGAAGGCCCTCAACACCGCCCTCGCCGACGCGCTCGCCGCCGACGACAAGGTCGTCGTCTTCGGTGAGGACGTCGGCCAGCTCGGCGGCGTCTTCCGGATCACCGACGGCCTGCAGGCCCGCTTCGGCGAGGACCGCTGCTTCGACACGCCCCTGGCCGAGGCCGGCATCGTCGGCTTCGCCGTCGGCCTGGCCATGTCCGGGCTGCGGCCGGTCGTCGAGATGCAGTTCGACGCGTTCGCGTACCCGGCGTTCGAGCAGATCGCCTCGCACGTGGCGAAGCTGCGCAACCGCACCCGGGGCGCGCTCAGCGTGCCGATCGTCATCCGGGTGCCGTACGCGGGCGGGATCGGCGGCGTGGAGCACCACTGCGACTCGTCCGAGGCGTACTACGCGCACACCCCGGGCCTCAAGGTGGTCACCCCGGCGACCGTCGACGACGCGTACTCCCTGCTGCGCGAGGCGATCGACGACCCCGACCCGGTGGTCTTCATGGAGCCGAAGAAGCTCTACTTCGCCAGCGCCGACGCGGACCTGCCGACGCGGACCGCGCCGTTCGGCCGGGCCGTCGTGCGCCGGCCCGGCCGCGACGCCACCCTCGTGGCGTACGGGCCGGCGGTACCGGTCGCCCTGGAGGCCGCCGAGGCCGCCCGCGAGGAGGGCTGGGACCTGGAGGTCGTCGACGTGCGCACCATCGTGCCGTTCGACGACGCCACCATCACCGCGTCGGTCCGCCGGACCGGCCGGTGCGTGGTCATCCAGGAGGCCCCCGGCTTCGCGGGTGTCGGCGCGGAGATCGCCGCCCGGGTGCAGGAGCGCTGCTTCCACGCGCTGCACGCCCCGGTGCTGCGCGTCGCCGGGCTGGACATCCCGTACCCGGCGCCGATGCTGGAGCACACCCACCTGCCCGGCGTGGACCGCGTCCTGGACGCGGTCGCCCGCCTCCAGTGGGACGACCAGCCGGATGCGCGTTGGGCGGCGGCATGACCACCGTCGAGCGGACCCAGGTCTTCCTCCTGCCCGACCTGGGCGAGGGGCTGAGCGAGGCCGAGATCGTCGAGTGGCGGGTCGCCGTCGGTGACGTCGTCGAGGTGGACCAGAGCGTGGTCGAGGTGGAGACCGCCAAGGCGGTCGTCGACGTGCCCTGTCCGTACGCCGGACGGGTGGTGGCCCTGCACGGCGCGGCCGGCGAGGTCCGCCCGGTCGGCCAGCCGTTGATCACCATCGCGCCGCTGGACGGCGGCGACGAGCCCCCCGGGCACGCCACCTACCGCGAGGAGGAGCGGGCCGGCTCCGGCAACGTCCTGATCGGGTACGGCACCGGCCACGGCGGCGCCACCCGGCGTCGACGTCGACCCCGGCTGGCCCTCGCCCCCGAGCCGACCGACTCCGCTGCGCGGGACGCCGCCGCGACCGTCGTCGACCCGGCCGACGCCGGGGCGGCGCAGGGTGCCACCCGGGTCGCGCCCGGATCGGCCGGCGTTGCCCGGTCCGACGCGGGCACGCCGACCGGGACCGGGCCAGCGTCCCACGCCGGCGGCAGCTCGTCGTCCGCCCTGGTCATCTCGCCGATCGTGCGCCGGTTGGCCCGCGAGCGCGGCGTCGACCTCGCCACCGTGCGGGGCACCGGGCCCGGCGGCGTGATCCGTCGCGCCGACGTGGAGGCCGCGCTCACCGCGCCCACCGCCCGGCTCGCCGCCGTGCCCGACCCGCACGTCGCCCTGGCCCCGGCCGGGGACGGCGACGTGATCGTTCCGCTCACCGGCGTCCGCAAGGCCATCGCCGACAAGCTCTCCCGCAGCCGGCGGGAGATCCCCGAGGTGACCATCTGGGTCGACGTGGACGCCACCGGGCTGCTGGAGACCCGGGCGGCGATCAACGCGGCGACGCCCGACGCCCCGGTGAGCATCCTGGCCCTGCTGGCCCGGATCTGCCTCAGCGGCCTGCGCCGGTACCCGCAGCTCAACGCCCGCGTGGACACCGAGGGCCAGCGGATCGTCCAGTCCGCCGGCGTGCACCTGGGGATCGCCGCGCAGACCGACCGGGGCCTGCTGGTGCCGGTGCTGCGGGACGCCCAGCGGCTCAGCACCGCCGAACTGGCCGCCGCGCTGGCCGAGACCACCGCGGCGGCGCGGGCCGGTACGCTCGCGCCGGCCCGGCTCACCGGCGGCACCTTCACCCTGAACAACTACGGGGTGTTCGGCGTGGACGGCTCCACGCCGATCATCAACCACCCCGAGGCGGCGCTGCTCGGGGTGGGGCGGATCGTGGACAAGCCGTGGGTGGTCGACGGGCAGTTGGCCGTCCGCAAGGTCACCCAGTTGAGCCTCACGTTCGACCACCGGGTCTGCGACGGCGGGGTGGCCGGCGGCTTCCTGCGGCACGTCGCCGACTGCGTGGAGCGGCCGGCGCTGCTGATCGCCGCCGTCTGACGCGTACCCGCCGAGCCCCGGCGTCGCCCGCGCGGCGTCGGGGCTCGGCGCGTGCCCCGGGGTTTCCCGGCGGTGTCACCGGGAAGTCGGCCCCGCCGGTACGCGCCGGACGCGTCGAAGGGAGCCGACAGGTGGGCGTGGCGAACGAGCTGCTACTCAACTCGATCCGGGTTCGGCGGCCCGCCGCGGCCGGCGCGCCGCTCTACTGCGACGCCCGGGAGTACGGCCTGACCGGTGACGGCGCGACCAACGACCAGCCGGCCCTGGCCGCCCTCGTGGACCGCCTCGGGGAGGGGTACGCCTCGGACGGCCGGGCCCGCGTCATCTACTGCCCGCCGGGCATCTACTCGATCCGGGACGCCGGAACGGTGTGGCGCAGCGGCGTCTCCCTGGTCGGCGCCGGCCCGGCGGCGACCCGGTTCATGCTCAGCAACGAGGGCAACCGCGCCGACCCGACCCCGCTGGCCTTCTGGACCACCGTGCAGCACGGCGCGGACCGGGACCGCCACATCGCCGACTGCACCTTCGCCGACTTCCAGATCGACGGCTCCGGCGTCGCGATGGCCGAGTACAGCTACCTCGCCAAGGGCCTCGGTCTGCAGTACGTCGTGCGCGGCGTGTTCCGTAACCTCTACATCCACCACACCGCCGCCACCGGGCTGGGCTGCGACTTCCTCCAGGACTCCCTGATCGACGGCGTGGTGGTGGTCGGCTGCGGCCGGCTGGACAACGGCGAGCAGATCGGCGGCGCCGGGATCGGCGTGGGCATCGGCGGGTGGGGCGCGGTCGAGCGCCTGACCATCGCGAACTGCACCACCCTGGCCAACGGCACCAACGGCATCTTCCTCGAACTGCAGAAGGACTACTGGACGCCACCGCGCGGCTACCGCATCGTCGGCTGCCACAGTCAGGGCAACCGGTTCGGCATCTCCGACTGGGGCGCCGACGGTCTGATCGTCTCCGCCTGCACCATGGTCGGCAACCTGGAGGCCGGCTTCGACATCTCCGCCATGGGCACCGCCGGGGTGGCCGGGCGCGGCGGGCTGGTCGCCGACTGCGTCATCGACGGCAACATCCGCGACGGGGTCAGCGTCGGCAACACCCCGGGCCCGTACACCATCCGGGGGAACCGGATCAGCGGCAACGGTCAGCACGGCTACCACGCGCACGACCTCGGCCGGGGCTACCAGGGCCCGGTGCGGGACGTCGTGATCGAGAGCAACGACTTCTGGGGCAACGGGCTGGACGCCATCCGGATCGACCACCAGATGACCGACGCGGTGCTGCTCAACAACCGGATCCGTAACAACGGACGGCAGTACGCGGAGGCCGCCAGCGGCAGCGGCGAGACCGTCCGCTACTCCGAACGGTCGGTGGTGGACCGGTCCGCGAACTGGCCGCACGACGGTCACCGGGGCAAGGTCCTGCGGGTGGGGCGGGCCGTGGCCATGGTCGCCGCGAACACCGGTGACGAACTGACCCTCGCCCCGGTGCGTCCCGACGGCATCAGCGCGTGGAGTGGGGACATCCCGCCTCCGGGCTGCGGGTACGAGCTGTCCGCCGCGCCCGAGCGGCGGGCCGGCATCACCATCGACGCGGCGTTCGACTCGGCCACCATCCGTGGTAACCGGATCTGGGACAACCACGACGATCGGACCCAGACCCACGGGCTGTGGATCACCGGGCGGGGAAGCTGCGTGGACTGCCGGGTCGAGGACAACGACCTGGCCGGCAACGCCGAGGACGGGATGTGCCTGGACACCCCTCCGGTGGGTGGACGGTGGCGCGACAACCACGTCGACAGCGACTGGGAATGAACGCCGAGGCGGCGGCGACCGGAACGTTCTCCGGTCGCCGCCGCTGGTGTGGTGGGCCCGTCAGCCGGCCAGGCCGGCCACCGGGGTCGGATCGAGCACGACCGTCGCCGAGGCGGTCTGCGGCGGCACACCGGGCTCCGTCGGCGCGTCGGTGTACTCCGCGACGAAGACGGCGGTCAGGTTGTCGGCACCGCTGTGCCCGCCGTCCACGAAGGTCGGGATGGTGCCGGAGCACCCGGTCGCCGTGGAGAGCGGGTGCCCGTGCTCGTCGTGGCCGAGCACGTAGGTGACCTTCACCCGGGAGCAGTCCACCGGCAGGTCGTCGGTGACCTTGACCTCGTACGCCACCGTCTGGCCGAACTGGAAGGGCTGCCCGGCCACCGGGGCGACGAACTCGACGACCGGCGCGGTCGGCCCGATCAGCAGCGGCAGGGTCGCCGCCGCCGACCGTCCGGTGCGGTCGGTCACCTTCAACGTCGGCGTGTACGAGCCGTTCTCCTGGAACGTCCACGACGGGTTCGCCTCGGTGCTGTCCACCGAGCCGTCCGCGTCGAAGTCCCACGCGTAGCTCAGCTTGTCACCGTCCGGGTCGGTGGTACCGGCGCTGGAGAACGCCACGGTCAGCGGGGCCTGCCCGACCGTCGGGGTACCACTGATCTTCGGGATCGGCGTCCGGTTGCCGCGCACGAAGTCGATCCGCGAGAGCTGGGCGTCCGGGTTCTCGGCGAAGTACCCGTCGCCGTACTCCAGCACGTAGAGCGCGCCGTCCGGGCCGAACTCCATGTCCATCGGGTTGTCCACCACGATCGACGGCGCCACCGGCCGGATGTCCGTGACGTCGCCGTCGGTGTCGAGGCGGAACTCCTTGATGTAGTCGCGGCTCCACTCGTAGAACAGCGGCACCCCGTCGTAGTAGGCCGGCCACCGGGTACGCGACGTGCTGGTCCCGTCGTAGTCGTACGCCGGGCCACCCATCGGGGCGATGCCGCCGGTGCCGAGCTGCGGGAACTCGGCCGAGGCGGCGGCCGCGTACCAGACCTGCGGGGCCTCGACCGGCGGCAGTTGCCGCTTGCCGGTGTTGTGCGGTGAGTCGTTCACCGGGCGCTTGCAGTTGAACTTCGGACCGGACTCGCCGGTGGCGAAGTCGTAGTCGCGGTAGGCGATCGTCGGCGTCACGCAGTACGGCCAGCCGTAGTTCGCCGGCTTGTCGACCACCATCCACCGACCGTGCCCGGCCGGCCCGCGCTCCGGGTTGGCCGTGGACGCGTCGGGGGAGTAGTCGCCCAGGTACACGTTGTCGGTACGCCTGTCGACCACGAACCGGAACGCGTTACGCAGCCCCATCGCGTAGATCTCCGGCCGGGTCTTCGCCGTGCCCGGCTTGAACAGGTTCCCGGCCGGCACCGTGTAACCGCCGCCGGGCTTCACCTTGATGCGCAGCAGCTTGCCGCGCAGGTCGTTGGTGTTGGCCGCGGTGCGCTGCGCGTCGTACGCCGGGTTGCGGTCGGCCCGCTCGTCGATCGGGACGTAGCCGTCGGAGGCGAACGGGTTGGTGTCGTCACCTGTCGACAGGTACAGGTTGCCCTTGCTGTCGAAGTCGATCTGGCCGCCGACGTGGCAGCAGATGCCCCGGTCGGTCGGCACGTCGATGATCTGCTGCTCGCTGGCGAGGTTGAGCTTCATCCCCTCCAGCTTGAAGCGGGACAGCCGCAGCGCGCCCCGGAACCGCTGCCAGTCCGCCTCGGTGCCGACCAGCGGGGCGTCCCCCTCGTTGACGTCCGGCGTGGCCGGGTCGTCCACGGGGGTGTCCAGGGGCGGGGAGTAGTAGAGGTACACCCACTTGTTCTGGGCGAAGTTCGGGTCGATGGCGATGCCCTGCAACCCCTCCTCGTCGTGCTGGTACACGTCGATGTCGGCGGCGAGGGTGTTCAGCCCGGTACGGGGGTCGTGGATGCGGACCTCGCCGGTCCGGGAGGTGTGCAGCACCCGCAGGTCGGGCAGGACGGCGAGGCTCATCGGCTCGCCCGGGAAGTCGTTGAGCGTCACCTTCTGGAAGCTGCTGTCCGGTGGCGGGGCCGGCGCGGCGGTCGCCGTCGTCGGCGCGGCCAGCCCGGCGGTCACCAGCAGCAGGGCGGACGCGAGTGCGGTCCGGTTCATCTGGTAGCCCTTCATGATGCTCAGTACCGGAGTGCGGCGAGGTAGTCGAAGCCGACCCGGGCGGTGTCGAGGGCGTCGGCGGGCAGCCGCGGCGAGGTGCCCGCGTCGTCGCGCTCCACGATGTACTCCTCGATGCCCGCCTCCCGCTCGTGGGCGAAGATGCGGCCGAAGTCGATGACACCGTCGCCGAGGTCGGCGAAGCCACCCTCGACGTCCAGGTCCTTGACGTGCACCTGACGGATCCGTCCCCGGTTCTCCCGGATCACGTCGACCGGGTCGTGCGCGCCACGCCAGGTCCAGTACAGGTCCAGTTCGAAGTGGACCAGCCGGGGGTCGGTCTGGCTGGTGAGGATCTCGAAGCCGGTCGAGCCGTCGGTCAGCGGCACGAATTCCAGCTGGTGGTTGTGATAGCCGAAGTCGAGGCCGGCCCGCTCGGCGAGCCGGCCGGCCTGGTTGAGGTCGCGGGCCAGGGCACGGTAGATGGCCGGGTCCCGGTACGGGCGGCCCTCGGCGTCCCGACCGAAGTACGGGTGGACGATCTTCTTGCAGCCCAGCGTGTTGGCGTCGGCGAGGGCGCGTTCCCAGGTGGCGGCATCGAACGGTTGCGGGATGCCGGTGTGCCCGGAGGTGGCGCGCAGCCCGGCGGCGTCGAGTGCGGCGCGGAACTCCGCGGCCGTACGTCCGACGAAGCCGGCGTGCTCCACCCGCCGGTAGCCGATGCGACGCAGGGCGGCGAGGGTGCCCGGCAGGTCGGCGGTGAGCTGGTCGCGCAGGGTGTAGAGCTGGATGCTGATGCGGTCCACCGGCACCCGACGCCGCCCGTGGGACTGGCCCGCGGCGGCGGTGTCACCGGCGGGCGCCGCGCTGGCCGGGCCGGCGAGAATCCCGGCGGCGCCGACGGCGGCGGCGGAGACTGTCGCGGCACGGAGCAGTCCGCGCCGGCTGACCGGCTCGGAGGTCACGGTCGGCTCCGAGCGGTTGGCCTGGTGATCCATGGTGGTGGTTCCTTCCTGACGGATGGCGTGCCGTCGGCAGCGGTCAACCGGCCGTCCGGACCGGGGCGCGCCGAACCGGCCGGAGGCGTGCTCCGGCGGGACGGTGAGGTTGACGCGTTATGCGCGGTCGGTGACCCGGCGGGTGGACCGCGGCCGACCCCGGCAAGGGCGGCAGGCAGGCTGATCGACGAATGGGCAACCCTCTATCTGGAACGCGACCCTACCCTTGACTCCGGACAAAGGCAAAGCTCCCTCGCGATCAGCAGAAGTTTCGCTCCACCTGACAAAAGTCCACCCACCAGGTGCGGGCGCGTGAGTCCCACACCCCACCCGCCGTGCCGATCTTGCACTTTCTGCGCCGACATACCGGGGCATTCCGCCCTTATCGGCGACCGAAAGTGCAAGATCGACGGGGGAGGGGGTCGGGCGGGGCGGGGGCTCGCGTTTTGTCCGGCTTGTTCCGTGCGCCCGGGGCGGGCTCGTCAAGATCTGCGCAACTTCGGGGATGTTGCTGTGTCCCGCGCTGCGGAGGCAGCAACATCGGGGAAGTTGCGCGGATCTTGCCCGCCCCCCCGCCCAGCCCTGCCGCCCGCCCAGCCCCGCCCGCCCTGCCGCCCAGCCCCGCTCGGCCTGCCGGGCTCTTGTGCCTGCTGTGGGAGTCGTGCGATCGGGGGCGATAGGTGGCGTCGGGGTCGGACCGGACGTTGCGGGTCGGCGGGCATGCGGACGGGCGGAGGGTGCGCACAGCCGGCAGTGGTGCGCTTTTTCGACAACCGGCGCAGTGCGGGAAAATGTGTCGATAAATGCGCGCGCGATTATCTCCGAATGCCTGAATGCTCCTGTCGAGGCGACCAGAATGTGACCGAGGGAAGCCGAAAACGGGGGGACTGAACATGACGTCTAGGCGGCGATTGACGCTGTTGGCGGTAACTATCGCAGCCGCACCGCTCGTGCTGGGCGGGTGCACCGTCGGCCGGGACTCGGCGGCCGGGCCGGCGAAGGGACACGCCGCCCCGCCGGAACTCACCGTCACACCGGGCGACAAGACCCGCGACGTACCGGTCAGCGCCGAGGTCGGCACGGTGGTCAAGGGTGGACGGGTCACCGCCGTCCGACTCACCGATGACAAGGGCGCGCAGGTCAAGGCGGAGCCGCGCGAGGACGGCTCGGGTTGGGTGCCGAGCGCGCCGCTGCAACCTCGGCGTACGTACACCGCGGAGGTGACGGCGACCGGCGACTCGGGCGCGACGACGACCCGGACCACCACGTTCACCACCATGGCCGCGTCCACGAAACCGCAGGTCACCAGCACGCTCTATTTCGTCGGCAACCGGACGTACGGCACCGCCATGCCGGTGACCGTCGCGTTCGACCCGGCAATTCCGAAAGAGGCCAGGGCGGATGTGCAACGTCGATTGTTCGTGAAGACGAATCCGCCGCAGCCGGGCACCTGGTCGTGGCTGGACGACGGAAGTCAGGTCTATTACCGGGCGCCTGATTTCTGGCGTCCGGGGACGACTGTCAGCGTCCGGGCCGGCCTCCAGGGCCTGCCGATCGGCAAGAACCTGGTGGGGGACGCCGAGCGGACCGCGACGTCGAAGATCGGCAAGCAGGTCTCGTTGGAGATCGACAACGCCACGAAGCAGATGTCGGTGCTGCGCGACGGCAAGCTGATCCGCCGCATCCCGGTCAGCCTGGGCAAGCCGAGCACGCCGAGTTCCAGCGGCAAGATGGTGATCATGGAGAAGCACGAGCGGACCACCTTCGACACCCGGGGTGAGCCGAACGGCGGCTACGTGGTCGACGTCGACGACGCCCAGCGGCTCACCTGGGGCGGCGAGTTCATCCACTCGGCCCCCTGGTCGGAGGGCGAGCAGGGCTACACCAACACCTCGCACGGCTGCGCGAACGTCTCCGCCACGGCCGCGGACTGGCTGATGGGGGTGACCCAGGTCGGCGACCTGGTCACCGTCAAGGGCACCGAGGTCGAGTTGCAGCCCGGCAACGGCTGGACGGCGTGGAACGTGAGCTGGGACGAGTTCGTCAAGGGCAGCGCGCTCCCGGTGCCGCCGGGGCTCAAGCCCGCGCCGGTCGCCCCGGCGCACCCGGGCGCGGTCGCCGGCGGGTCACCCGCCCCGGCGCCCTCGGTGAGCGGTCGCTGACACGTCCTCGCAGGCCGGTCCACCCCACCCGGTGGGCCGGCCTGCCCGCGCCCGGGGGCGGGCCCACCCGCCCGCGTCGGGGTCGGGCGTCGCAGAGGGCGCGGCCCGAACGCCCGACCTTTTCACCCCAGGGGTACGCGGGCCACGCCGGACCCGGTCAGGCTGCCCAGCCAGAGCTGGTCGCCGTGCTGTCGTACCCCGGTGATCATCGAGTAGCGCCCGGTCGGGCCGTGCAGCGTACGACGGACCGTGCCCTCGCCGTCGACCAGCGCGACCAGCCCGTAGCGGCGTGGCTGCGGCTGCAGGGCGTCGGGCAGCAGCGCGGCGAGCTGGCGCAGCCGCGGGTGCGGCAGCAGCCGTTCGGCGATCGGCACGCGGGGGCTGGGCAGGGCGATCCAGTACGTCCCGTCGCCCACGGCGCAGAGATTGTCCGGGTACGCGGGCAGGTCGGCGAGTACCCGCACCCCGCCGCCCAGCTCGACGCGGAGCAGCCGGTGGGTGGTGGTCTCCACCAGCATCAGCGCCGACTCGTCGGGCGTCAGCGCGATCCCGTTCGGGAAGTACAGCGCCTCGGCCACCACCTCGGTACGCCCACTGCCCGGGTGGTGGGCCAGCACGCGACCGTTGGGGCGGTGCTCCAGCAGGTCCCGTTTCCAGTGCGAGACCGGAAACCGGTCCGACGAGTCGGTGAAGAAGACGGTGCCGTCGCGGGCCACGGTCGCGTTGTTCGCCAGGTGCACGGGCGGCGCCGTTCCGGTCAGCTCGCGGACCGCCCCGTCCGGCGTGACCCGCAGCAACCCCCGGTACGCGTCGCAGACCACCAGAGCCTCCCCGGCCGGGTCCAGCTCGATGCCGAGCGGCCGGCCGCCGGTCTCGGCCAGCAGCCGTCCCCGGGTGCCGGCCGGCGCGTCCACCGGCCACCACCAGAGGTTGCCGTCCTCGTCGCCGCTGACGACCCGACCGGTCGGGTCGACGAGCACGTCCTCGGGCCCGACGGCTCCCTCGGGCAGGGGCAGGAGGTCGACCTGGTCGAGGCGGCGGTCGGTGGCCGCCCACACGCCGCGCAGCGGAGGCGGGACGGTGGCCGTTTCGCGGACCGGCCGGATCAGCCGGGGCGGCCGGGGTCGGGGGATCACCATCGGCTCATTCTCCAACGCCGATGTGCGGCGTGCCCGTGCGGCACGCCACCGGCCGTTCGGCCGACCCCGAGGGCCCTGGCCTGCGCCTTCAGGCGGATGGGGGGAACCCTGGGGGATGACCCTGGACGTACCCGGAATCACTCCCCGGACGGGCGAAACTGTCGGTGGTGGCGGCTAGATTTCAGGGCATGGGAGAGCGCAGCGACCGGATCGACGTGCAGGTCAGCGTGGGTGACCAGGTGGTCCAGGTGCGGGTGGCCGGCGAGGTCGACATCGCCACGGTGGCCGCGTTCCGGTCCGCGTTGTGGTCCGTGCCGGTGCGCCCGGTGGTCCAGCTCGAGCTGTCCGGGCTGCGGCTGCTCTCGGCCGCCGGGGTGCGGGCCCTGCTGGCGGCGCATCTGCGCGTCCGGGCGCGGGGCGGCGAGCTGGTGGTGGTCGACCCGACGCCGGTGGTGGCCCGCGTGTTGCGCGCCACCGGCCTGCACCGGGTGATGCCGATCCTCGAGCCGGCCCGGGTCGTCGAGGCCGCCCGCCGTGGGGCGCCCGCCGATCTGGTCGCCGGTGTCCGCCGTCCGCCGGCCGCGGCCGGTGACCTGGTGCTGGCGGCCTGACCCGACCGGGCGGTCCGTCCGAAGAGGGTGTCCGGACGTCGACTCAGACAGGGACAGGGGCCGTCCCGCGTCGCGCCGGACGGCCCCTGTCCCTGTCGATCAGCGCACGCCGAGCAGGTCGACGATGAAGATCAGCGTCTCGCCCGGCTTGATGACGCCGGCGGCGCCGCGGTCGCCGTAGCCCAGGTGCGGCGGGATGGTGAGACGACGACGGCCGCCGACGCGCATCCCGGCCACGCCCCGGTCCCAGCCGGCGATGACCTGACCGCCGCCGAGCGGAAACTCGAACGCCTCGCCCCGGTTCCAGGACGAGTCGAACTCGCCGCCGGTAGAGTGCGACACGCCGACGTAGTGGACGCTCACCAGTTGGCCGGGCTCGGCCTGCGGGCCGTCGCCCACGGTGATGTCCTCGATCACGAGGTCGGCCGGCGGCGCACCCTCGATCGGACCCACCTCGGGCTTGCCCGATCGGGCGCCTGCTGCCTGGTTCATGCGGGATCTCCTGCCGTGTCGTGGTGATGTCTGCGGTCACCGTCGATCCTGCCGGATCGCCGGTGACCGATGGCGGCACACCCCGAACCCGGCGCACACGACGGTGGCGGGCGTCACCCGGAGGTGACGCCCGCCACGCGGGGATGTTCACCGCAGCCAGGGCGCCTGCCGGACGATCGGCAGCCTCGCCCACACCTTCCCGAGGCCCAGGGTGTCACCGGCGTTGAGCAGCGCCAGGACGGCGAGCACCGCGGCGTAGATCAGGTGGTCGTCCATGA
Source organism: Micromonospora sp. WMMD729 (assembly GCF_049315225.1). NCBI lineage: Bacteria > Bacillati > Actinomycetota > Actinomycetes > Micromonosporales > Micromonosporaceae > Micromonospora > Micromonospora sp. WMMD729. The sequence continues at coordinate 3,008,736 of NZ_CP186059.1, forward strand.
AGAGGTTGTTCTCCGGAGGCAGGACGGCGGTCCACATGAGGACCAGCAGCAGCCCGCCGGTGACGGCCGCGACCCGCATCCCGACACCGAGCAGCAGCGCGATGCCGATCCCGGCGAGGCCGGCCATGAACAGCCAGTCCGCCCAGGCGGCGCCGGCGATGTTCGTGTACACGTCCTTGAACGGGCCGGCGACCCCGAAGGTGAGGAAGCCCTTGGTGGGGCTGCCCCCGTTGATCCAGGCGTTCTTCGACTCGGTCTCGTGGCCGAGGCCGAACAGCTTGTCGAGGAAAGCCCAGAGGAAGATCCAGCCGAGCGCCAGCCGGGTGCCCGCCAGGACGTACCGGGCGGCCCTCTCCCGGGTGGTGCCGGCCGCCGGAGCGGTGGTCTCGGCGGTGGTCCGCTCGATCGTCGCGGTCATGGTGTCCACGTCCCTTCTCAGCCTCGCACCGCGCTTCCCGGTGGCATCTCCATTGGACGCCCGGTGGGCGGCCCGGCAGCAGGGTCGACCGGACCGCACCGGCCCGGGACCTTGGACCCCAGTTGGCCCGGCCGACGGACCCTGAGCACGGCCGCCGTCCGGCCGTAGCGTCGGGAGTGCAGGCACGAGAGGGAGGCCGTGATGAGGACCTGGCAGGTGGGTGACGTGATGACCCGGGAGGTCGTGACCGTGACGGCCGCGACGCCGTACCGGGAGATCGTCGACGTGCTGCTGCGCCGTGGCGTCAGCGCCGTTCCGGTGATCGACGGGTTCCGCCGGGTGCTGGGTGTGGTGTCCGAGGCGGACCTGCTGCACCGGATCGAGCGTGCCGGCGAGCCGGCGCAACGGCGGATCTTCGAGAGCCGTCGTCGCCGTGGCGCCCGGGGCAAGAGCGAGGCGTTGCTGGCCGGCGACCTGATGACGGCGCCCGCGGTGACCACCGGGCCGGACGCGACGCTTCCCGCCGCCGCGCGGCTGATGGACCACGAGCAGGTCAAGCGGCTGCCGGTGCTGGACGACCTGGGCCGGCTGATCGGCATCGTGAGCCGCGCCGACCTGCTGCGGGTGCACCTGCGTTCGGATGCCGAGATCCGCGAGGACGTGGTCCAGGAGGTGCTGCGCCGGGTACTGGCCGTGCGGGACGGCCTGGTGACGGTGGAGGTCCGGCACGGTGCGGTCACGCTGGCCGGCCGGCTGGACCGCCGCTCCGCCGTCGACCTGGCCGGTCGGCTGGCCGGCCAGGTCAGCGGCGTCGTGCAGGTGATCAACGCGATCGCCTACGAGGCCGACGACACGGCCGCCGATCCGGGCCAGTTCATGCCCGTCGCCTGAGCGGCCCGGCCGCCCTGCCGGTCTGGCCCGCGACCGGGGCCCTGACCGGCGGGTGCGCTTCGCCGGAGCGCCGACGGCCGGTGCGTCGTTCGCATAGGCTCGGGGAGCGCCGGCCGGCCGACAGCGGGCGGTGCGCCGTGGTCGATGCGGGGGGCACCGGTGGCGGAGGCGACGGTCGCGGTGCCGCCGTGGGCGTGGGCGGCGATCGGCGGTCTGCTCGCCCTGCTGCTCACGGTCGACGTGGTGGCCCACCGTGACAACCACGTCATCGAGCTGCGCGAGGCGCTGCTCTGGAGCGGGGTCTGGGTCGGCGCGGGCCTGCTGTTCGGGTTGGTCGTCTGGTGGGGGTTGGGTGGCGACCCGGCCATCGCGTACTTCTCCGGCTATCTGCTGGAGAAGGCGCTCTCGGTCGACAACGTGTTCGTCTTCGCCCTGCTCTTCGGCTATTTCCGGGTGCCACCGGGCTATCAGCACAAGGTGCTGTTCTGGGGCGTCGTCGGGGCGCTGACCTTCCGGCTGTTGTTCATCCTCGCCGGAGCGGAGCTGTTGGCCCGGCTCACCTGGGCCGGGTTCGTGCTCGGCGGGTTCCTGGTGTGGACCGGCTGGCGGTTGGCCGTACGCGGCAAGCCGGACGTCGACCCAAAGCGCAACCTGGCGGTGCGGCTGTTCCGCCGGGTGGTGCCGACGGACGCCCGGTACCACGGGGACCGCTTCACCGCCCGGGTCGGCGGGCGACGCGTGGCGACCCTGCTGCTGGTGGCGCTGATCGCCATCGAGGCCACCGACGTGGTCTTCGCCGTCGACTCGGTGGCGGCGATCCTCGCCATCACCACCACCACGTTCCTGGTCTGGACGGCCACCGCGTTCGCCGTGCTCGGGTTGCGGAGCCTCTACTTCTGCCTCGCCGGTCTGCTGCGGCACTTCGGTCACCTGCGCTTCGGACTGGCGCTGCTGCTCGCGTTCGCGGGGGTGAAGCTGATCCTGGCCGAGACGCCCGTGGGCAAGCTGCCGGTGTGGTTGACCCTCGCCGTGGTGGTGCTGACCCTGGCGGTCTCCATCTCGTCGAGCGTCGTGGCCGGCCGTCGCGCGTCGCGCTGACCCGCGCACGCCCGGTTCAGGGCCGGTCCGGCTCGATCCAGGCCGTCACGTCGAGGTGCGCCGGCCGGCAGTCGGCCGTCCTGGCGAACCGGCGCACGGCCGCGTGCACATACGGGTGGACCGTCGCGGCGCGGGCGTCGCCGGCCAGGTCCAGGTGGACCTGGACGTCGGGTCGCGGTGCCGCGCCGCTGAGCACGACCCGGGCCCGGCGCACGCCCGCTGCCTGGACCAGATCGCGTTCCAGGGCGCGGACCAGCACGTCGCTGGCCAGGCGGGTACGACCGGGACGGACGCCCGGTCGGGTCAGCACGCCCCGCAGGGTTCCCTCCGGCCTGCGTACCGTCCGGTGCAGCAGGCGCTGGCCGGCGACGGCGCACAGCAGCCCGGCGACCGCCGCGGCCAGGGTGCTCCACGGTGTCGCGAGCCGCCACGCCTCCCGCAGTCCGGCGCCGAGCAGGACCGGGTCGGCGTCGACCGTCAGCACGGTTGTCCCACCTGCCACCAGCAGCAGCCCGACGACCGTCCACAGCAGGCGGTGCGCGGCGTCGGTCATGCCGACCGCCGGTGGGGCAGCAGCCGGAGATCGACGCGGTCGGCGCCCGGTGCGGCGAGGTGGCGCAGTTCCTGCCGTACGGCGAACTCGACCTCGGCGCGGGCCGCCGGGTCGCCGGTCGCGCGCAGCCGGGGCCGCCACCGGTCGCCGTCACGTCGGACCCGTACCTGGGTCCGCCGGACGCCGGGAACGGTGTCCACGGCGTCGGTGAGTCGGCGTTCCACGCACCGCCGGTACAGGTGCCAGCCGTCACGCTGGTCGACCCGCAGCCGCACCGGCGTCCAGCGCCGGAGTTGCGCGGCCAGGACGACGAGGCCCAGTCCGACGGCCACGCCGGCCGCCGTCCGGACGCCCGGATCGTGCCAGCGGGTGGTGGTCAGCGTGTCGGCCCAGCCGGGGCGCAGGAGCAGTGTTGTCAGGCGACCCACCGCGGCCAGCAGGGCCTGCGTGGCCAGCAGGACGCCGCCGACCAGCAGCGTGACGGCCAGCAGCGCCGACGCCACCCGGTTGACGGTCGCCATGGTCAACTCCCTGGGCGTGGCGGCAGGGCGCGGCGTGGCCGGGCCCGAGTCGGGCAGCACGAGATCCCGCACCGTGATCGTCACGGCGGCCACGGCGTGCCCCGTGTCGGCGTACACCCGCGCGGCGACGGCCCGGCGGACCGCGTCGGCCAGAGCGGGTACGCGGTGGCCGTACTCGGTGACGAGGTCGAGATCGAGGCCCACGGACCGGTCGTCCAGGCGGACGGTGACCGGGCGGACGTCGCAGACGCCCGGCACCCGGCCGGCCGCGTCGACCGCGATCCGCCCGACCCGGGCCGCCGCGTCGCGGCCTGCCGCGGCAGGGCGCGGGCGGTACCTGTCGAGGCGGCGGGGAGCCGGTCGGCGCGCGGCGAGGGGCCCGAACTGGTGACGCGACATGTGCTGACCTCCCAGCCGGTGCGCTACGGGCGACCTCGCTGGATACACCTCGACGGGCCTCCCGGAACCCGCAAGATATGTGACTCAGGTCACATCATGCGGATAAGTGCGTCGTCCAAGGGCTGGTCATGGGGTTTTCGAGCAGTGTCCGGCCTTGACGTCCGACGTCGGCCGGACCACGATCCCAGTGACGAATATCGATGACGGGGGTCGTTGATGAGGAATCGGGTCATCCCGCTGGCCGTCGTGGCGCTCGTCGCCGTCGCGGGCGCTCTCGCCGTGGTCCTCCCGGCCTCCGCCGCCAGTGGGTGCGCGGCGCAGCTCGTGATCAATACCCGGCACCCGTCGATCCTGCGTGGCGAGCTCAGGGTGCACAGTGCCGGTCAGTCGCTCGCGGAGTGGACGCTGCGGTTCCCGCTGCGATACCCGACCGAGCAGGTCAAGAACGTCGACGGCGTGCGCTGGGAACAGCACGGCGGGCAGGTCACGATCCGTAACCTGCCCGGTGTCACGCTGCCGGCCGACCGGACGGTGTCCTTCCCGTACGTCATGACGCACGGGGTGGTCTGGACCGACCAGCCGCAGGACTTCACGCTCAACGGCGTCACCTGCACCACCGCCGTGCCCGCGCCTCCGCCTCCGTCGACCCCACCGCCGACCTCGCCGAGTCCGACGCCGAGCGGTTCACCCAGCCCCACCCCCGACCCGAACCGCCCGTCTGTGCGGATCACGAAGCCCGAGGAGGGTGACCATTTCTTCGCCCCGGCCACCATCACCGTGCAGGCCGTCGCCACGGCCGCGCCCGGCCGGCGGATCACCCGCGTCGAGTTCTTCGGCTGGGGCAACGGGTCGGGCACCATTTCGCTCGGCACCGACACGACCGCGCCGTACACCGTCCAGTGGCGCGACCGGCCGGCCGGCTTCTACGGCGTGTACGCCCGGGCGTACGACGACCAGGGCGCGACATCGACCAGCAACGCAAGCGGCTCGGTACGCGTGCTGACACCGGGCGAGGAGCGGCAGGCCCCGTACGTCAGCGTGGTCCGCGACCAACTCTGGGGCATCTCCCCGGTCATCGACGCGGCGGCGCCCCGACCCTTGAGGCCGCTCGTGCGCACCGGCGCGGAGGCCCGTTGCGTGCAGGGGCGCGGCATCTGGGACGGCCCGGTCGACGCCGCCGCCGTGGCCCGGCTCGTCGCCCGCGACGTGCAGGCGGTGTACCTCCCGCTCAACGAGGCATGCTGGCTCGGCCTGTCGTACGTGGACACCCGCTACGGCGGCGAGCCGTACCGGCAGGAAGTCGTCGCGTACACGCAACGGTTGAGGGCCGCCGGCATCACGCCCATCGTCGCGCTGGCCTGGAGCCACGGCCGCTACACCGGGCCGGGGGCGGCCTGCCGGGACGAACGTGCCGTCTGCGCCAAGCCGATGCCCGACGCCGCGTACGCCATCGACTTCTGGCAGAGCGTCGGTCAGACCCTCGGCACCGAGGCGGTGGTGTACGACCTGTTCGCGGCCCCGTACCCGGATCGGGCCATCGCCGACCCGGAGCTGGCCTGGACGTGCTGGCGCTGGGACGACCAGGCGTGCGCCGCGCTCGGCTATCCGACGGTCGGCATGCTGCAGTTGCTGGCCGCGCTCCGGACGGGATCCCCCGGCGTGGCGCTCGCCAGTGGCCTGGACGGCGGCACCGACCTGTCCCAGTGGGCCGCGTACGTGCCGGACGACTGGTATTACAACGTCGCGGCGGCGTGGCGGCCGGCCGTACCCGGGGACTGCCACCCGCCGACCCTGCCGCAGGCGCCGGTCGTCGTCACGGCGGTCTGCCGGTAGCGGACCCGGGCGTGGCGCTCCGGTGACGGGCGGGCCGCGCCGCCGGACCGGGTGGCCGACCGCCTAGACTCGGCGCGGTTCGACCGACCGGCGGATGGATCAGGCAGATGACGAGCAGCGACGACCGCGGCTGGCTGCGGGCGTTGCCCGCCGATGGTGGACGCGACGCGCTGTTCAGCCGCGCCGGCCACCGGGTGTACGGGCCGCGCCGGCTCAGCGAGCTGGTGCAGGGACGCCCGCCGGGAGTCACCGGCAGCCAGTGGGGCTCGGCCAGCCGGACCGCGTTCGACCTGGTGGTCTGCGCGGCCGACACGCACCGTCCGGTGGTCGCCGTGACGATCGGGCCGGTCCCGCTGCCCGGCTCGGCCGAGCAGCGCGCCGAGCGACTCACCGACGCCGTGAGCGCGGCCGTCGGCCTGCCCGTGCTGCGCATCGGGTCGCCGACGCTGCGGGCCGCCGAGCACGGCCGGCGCCTGATCGAGTACGTGCTCGACGCGCGCGCCTACGCGGCGGGCGGCACCGGCGACGAGCCCGCACCGGTGGGCTTCCGCGACATCCTCGGCCGGCTGCCCGACGGGCGGACCGGCCCGGTGAACGACCTCGGCGCGTTGGCCCGGGCGGCGGCCGTCGAGGCGTACGTGGCCGGGCAGCTCGCCGACCCGATCGTGCGCGGGCTGCACGTGCACTGGACCGACGGCCCGGCGCAGGGGTGGAGCTGGGTCCAGCCGCGACTGGACAGCTGTCTCGTCGAGCGGGTGTCGATCACGGCGCAGCGCTTCTCCTGCGGCGTCGACGAGGCCCGGCTCGCCGAGGACCTCGCCACCGTCGCGATCGGCGAACGGCTGCGCGCCGCCCGGTCGGACGGTCCGGATCTGCTCGCGCGCGTGGACCTCACCGCCGAGATCGCCGCGTTGAGCCGGCGGCGTGACGAGCTGGTGGGCGGTTTCGCCTTCGATCACCTCTGCGCGGACTGACCGGTCACTGTCCGTCGCTGGACGCTGCTCCGCACCCGATCCGATCGGTGCGGAGCATTTTTCTGTGCGTGGGTTGAACCTTCCCCGCCGTCGTCCCGTACTCCTGCGCGAATGAAGAGGATCTCCCCAACCGCGTCGACCGGGCGCGGGCGACGGTGCGGAAAGGGCATCGTCGGCCATCGACACGTTACCGGGTAGGTCGCGGTGGCCGCCGCCATGGCGTGCCATCTCACATCCGTCGGTCCGCCGAGGGCAGGAATCCACTACCGGATCGAGAAGGAGAGCAATTCGATGCGCAGGTCCACTCGGGCGCGCCGGTCACCCGGCATCGCGCGGAGCAAGCGTCTGCTGGCCGTTGTCGGCACGCTGGTGGTCTTCGGTGGAGTAGTCGCCGTCACCCAGATTTCGTCGGCCCAGGACCGGCGGACGAACAAGCCGCGGCCCGCCGCCGGGCAATGCGTGGAACCGAGCCCGGGCTCGACCGCGCCGAGCGGCACCTCGACCAGCCGTACCTGGCAGAACGGTCGGTGGGTGCGCAACCACTGGGGTGACGGTCAGGAATCGGTGGCGGAGTGCGAGGACGGCAAGGACGGCACGGTCGGCACCGGCTCGGCCATCGCCTGTCCGGATGTCCTGTCGAAGCTGCCGCAGGTGCCGGAGCGGGCGCGCGCCGAGGTCGACCGTAACCTCGCGCAGCTGCAGAGCCAGATCGCCGAGGCCGACCGCCGGCTCGCCGCCGAGGGCAACAAGGGTCAGGGGTTCATCAACAACGCGATTCTGCGGCCGTTGGCCGACAAGCGTAAGGCGGTGCTGGACCGGATCACCACCGCCATCGACCGGGTCGGGCCGCGCCCGCAGGGTCTGGCGCAACTCGCCCAGTGCCAGGTGCAGCCGACCGGCAACAACAACGGTGGCGGCAACAATGGCGGAAACACCGGCGGTGGCAACAACAACGGTGGGAACACCGGCGGTGGCAACAACAACGGTGGGAACACCGGTGGCGGCAACAACGGTGGGAACAACGGCGGCAACGCTCCCGGCGCGGGCCTCGGCGTCCTGGCCAACAACTGCGACGAGAGCAGGTTGGAGCCGCACAACGGTTTCCAGCTCGGCAACCGCTGTGTCAGCACTGAGTTCGGTGAGGTCGGCGCCGCCGCCAACAACCCGTCGCTGCTGATCACCCAGTTCCCGCAGCAGGTCGGCCGCAACCAGCCCTTCACCCTGCGGGTCAGCACCAAGAACCTGGTGCGGGACCGGTTCCTGGCCGCCGGCCAGGGTGGCTACTACGTGGAGAGCTCGCTGCTCAACGACCAGGGCCTGGTCCGGGGTCACTTCCACACCGCCTGCCGGATGCTGGACAGCCTGACCGCGCCGCCCGAGCCGCAGGAGGTGCCGGCGTTCTTCGTCGCCACCGAGGACGGCCGCGGCGGCGCCCAGCCGGACGAGGTGACCATCCAGATTCCGGGTCTGCCGGAGTCGGGCACCGCGCAGTGCTCGGTCTGGGCCGGTGACGGCTCGCACCGGCTGCCCATGATGGAGCGGGCGAACCAGACCCCGGCGTTCGACTCGATCCGCATCACCGTCAACTGATCGGCGGCCGGCCACCCGGGCGGACAGCACCCGGGTGGCCGGCCGCGCACACCGCGACGGGGTCCCACCGAAACCGGTGGGACCCCGTCGCGGTGCTGCGTGTCAGCGGTTCTTGTACGCCTCGACGACCTCGACCGGGATCCGGCCCCGCTCGGAAATCTTGTAGCCGTTCTTGACGGCCCATTCCCGGATCGCCCGGTTTTGTTCGCGGTCCATTCCCGCGCCGGTGGGTCGCCCGGGCCGCCGAACTGTCCGTGCGTTGTCCGCCGGGCCCCGACCGATCCGCCGGCCCGCATTGATGTATGGGTCCAGCGCCTTACGCAGGACACCCGCATTCTCGTCCGAGACGTCGATGGTGTACGCGACACCGTCGAGACTGAACTCGACCGTCCGATCGGCCTTCCCGCCGTCGAGGTCGTCGGTCAGCACCGTGATTACTTTTCTCGCCATTGCCGATTACTCCCTGTGTGTGGCGGGATGTGTCCAAAGTCTGACCCACCACCCGGGGAATCCGCAACAATATGCGTCTCATTCATTTCGGCGCGTCGCGATTGCGTGCCGCACAAAACAGCGAACCGGCCGTAATCGCAGGTGTCGGTGCGGTGTCAATCGGTGAGCAGGCCGGCGTGGCCGGCGACTGCCGCCGCCTCCGCCCGGTTGGTCACCCGCAGCTTGCGCAGCAGCGCGGCGGTCATTCGTTTCACCGTCCGTTCCGAGACGTGCAGTTCCTCGGCGATGTCGACGGTGCTGCGTCCGGCGGCGATCGCCCGCAACAGGCGACGCTCCTCGCCGTCGAGGTCGACGGCCGCCGCCCGGGTGGGTCCGAGCAGGGCGCGCAGCAGGTCCGCCGGCAGGACCGCCCAGCCGTCGAGGATCGCCAGCAGCGGGGGCAGCAGTTCCTCCGGTTCGCTGGTCTTCGGCAGGAACCCCTCCGCGCCGGCCCGCAGCGCCTCCAGGGCGGGCGTCGGGTCGGTCGAGCCGGACATGGCGACCACCCGCACCCGGGGCGTGGTCCGCCGGATGGCGGCCACCGCCCGGACGCCACCAGGCGGTGGCATGTGCAGGTCGACCAGCGCGAGGTCGGGATGACACCGGCTGATCATGCTGGCCGCCGCGGCGGCGTCCCCGGTCGAGCCGACCACCTCGGCGCGTCCGTCGGTGGTCACCGGAAGCAGCAACTCCAGGCCACGGACGAACAGCGGGTGGTCGTCCACGACGGCGAGCCTGAGGTTGGGGGCGTCCGGCATGTCTGGGCCGTTCCCCAGCGGGTACCGATCATGCGGGTATGCACCGATCGGGGGGAGTCGGATGGATGCGCGCACGCCACGGCTGGCAGGGCTTGTTGCGAGGATTGCGGCGGACCGGACCCGGATCGGGCAGCGCACCCTCCCCGGCCGTCGACGCCGACCTGCTGCTGCGGGTGTTGTGTCACGAGTTCCGTACCCCGGTCAGCGCGCTGACCTCGCTCACCCGGGCGCTGGCCGATGACCACAAGCCGTTGACCGCCGCGGACCGGCGGGCGGTCAGTGCGCTGGCCCGCGACCAGGCCGTCCACCTGCAGGCCCTGCTGCGCGACGCGACGGCCGGCACCGGCGCGCTGACGCCGGCCGCCCGACCGGAGGTGACCGTGCCCCTGGCCGGCCTCCTGCGCGAGGCGGCCACGCTGGTGCCGGCGGGCCGGCGTCGGGTCCGTGCCACCCGACGGGCGGCCGCCTGGCCGGTGCCGGCCGGCCGTACCCGGCAGGTGCTGGTGAACCTGGTGGAGAACGCGCTGCGGCACGGGCCGGCCGGTGGGCACGTCGGGCTCTACGCCGCGCTGCGCGGCCCCGGCCTGAGCATCGTGGTCACCGACGAGGGGCGGGTGGACGAGGGGCTGCTGGTGGCGCTGCGCCGTACCGCCCCGGCGGTCGGGATGTCCGGGCTGGGGCTGTGGATCGTGCGGCACCTGGTGGCCGTGGACGGGGGAGCGTTGCGGGCGCACCGGTTGCGCCCGCGGGGCGTGGCGCTGGAGGTGCTGCTGCCGGCGGTCCGCCCGCTGCGCTGACCCGCGCGGGACACGGGTTGGCCCGGCCGGGTCAGGGGGATGGGAATCGTCCTCGGTGCCAGCACTCCGGGGCCGAGGAGGTCGCATGTTCAGCCACGTCAAGGACCTGCAGTTCGAGGCGAAGCCGGACGCTCCGGACGCCGCGTTCGCCCGCCGTCTACAGGAGGTGCTGGGCGGCAGGTGGGGCGAGATGACGGTGGCCAACCAGTACCTCTTCCAGGGCTGGAACTGCCGACTCCCGGGCAAGTACAAGGACCTGCTGCTCGACGTCGGCACCGAGGAGGTCGGCCACGTCGAGATGATCGTCACGATGATCACCCGGCTGCTGGACAACGCGCCACTGGCGCTGTCGGACGCCATCGCGGACAACCCCGACGGCGGGGCGGTCTATGCCGCGTCGAACCCGGCGCACCTCATTCATGGCGGGGGCGGCGCGCTGCCCGTCGACGCCAGCGGGGTGCCCTGGAACGGCGCGTACATCACCGCCAGCGGCAACCTCCTGGCCGACTTCCAGCTCAACGTCACGGCCGAGGCGCAGGGCCGGTTGCAGGTCGCCCGGCTGTTCAACATGACCGACGACCCCGGGGTCAAGCAGATGCTGCGCTTCCTGCTGGCCCGCGACACCATGCACCAGAACATGTGGCTGGCGGCCATCGAGCAGCTCAAGGAGGACGGCCTGGAGGAGATGCCGGTGCCGGAGGCATTCCCGGACTCGGCGGAGTTCACCGCCGAGTTCGGCTACACCTACCTGGGTTTCTCCTCGGGCACCGACGCCGCCCCGGGGCGTTGGGCGTCCGGGCCCGCGCCGGACGGCAGGGGCGAGTTCCGGTACGACGGCAACCCGCGCGCGAACGCCCCGGAACCGGTGCTGCCGCCCGGTGACCCGCGGCTGTACGGCACCAACCCGGGCCTGGCCGGCGGTGTCGTGAACACCGTCAAGAGCAAGCTCACCTGAGATCGTCCCGTCGGGCCGGCCGTCCCCGCGCGGGCGGCCCGACGAGGCCGCCCACCCAGCGGATGAGGAGAACCGCATGTCTGTCGTCGCGCCCACCCGCGATTCCGCGGTGGTCCCACTGTCGCGTACCCGGGTGAAGTTGGTCGTCTGCACGGTGCTGACCGCGCTCGCCGTGGGGGTCGGGTTGCCCGCCCGGGTGGTCCTCGCCCTGGCGCTGACCAGCCTGGCCATCCCCGTCGCCGTGGCGCTGGCCGGGGGTGGCCGGGCGGTCCGGGACCTGCTGCTGCCGACCCGCCACCGGACGCCGGACAGTGGTCTGGGTCACACACCGGAACAAGGGGAACGCTTTGTTACTTGAGTGAGACACGCTCAACTCAACGCGATAGCAGGTGTTCGATGGCAACTCTTCCGGTACTTCCGCTGACCGACGCCGTGCTGCTGCCCGGCATGGTCATCCCGGTGACCCTCGACCCGACCACCCAGGCCGCCATCGACGCGGCACGGGCGACCGGCGACCGCAAGCTGCTGGCCGTCCCGCGTATCGACGGCGAGTACGGCCCGATCGGCGTGGTCGCCACCATCGAGAAGGTCGGCCGCCTCCCCGACGGTGAGCCCGCCGCCGTCGTCCGTGGCCTGTCCCGCGCGCGCATCGGCTCCGGCGTGCCCGGTCCCGGCGCGGCGCTCTGGGTCGAGGCGACCGAACTCGACGAACCCGCTCCCGCCGGCCGCGCCCGGGAACTCGCCCGCGAGTACCGCGCCCTGGTCACCTCGGTGCTCCAGCAGCGCGGCGCCTGGCAGGTCATCGACGCCGTGGAGCGGATGACCGACCTGTCCGAGCTGGCCGACTCGGCCGGCTACGCGCCCTGGTTGACCCTGGACCAGAAGACCGAACTGCTGGCCGCGCCGGACGTCACCGCCCGGCTGGAGCTGCTGGTCGGCTGGGTGAAGGACTACCTGGCCGAGCAGGAGGTCACCGAGCAGATCAACAGCGACGTCCGCGAGGGCCTGGAGAAGTCGCAGCGGGAGTTCCTGCTGCGCCAGCAGCTCGCCGCGATCCGCAAGGAGCTGGGTGAGGAGGAGCCGGACGGCTCGGCCGACTACCGCTCCCGGGTGGAGAGCGCCGAGCTGCCGGACAAGGTCCGCGAGGCGGCCCTGCGCGAGGTCGGCAAGCTCGAGCGGGCCAGTGACGCCTCCCCGGAGGCGGGCTGGATCCGTACCTGGCTGGACACCGTGCTCGAGATGCCGTGGAGCACGCGTACCGAGGACAACACCGACCTGGCCGCGGCCCGGGCGGTGCTGGACGCCGACCACGCCGGCCTGGCCGACGTGAAGGACCGCATCCTGGAGTACCTGGCGGTGCGCAACCGGCGGGCCGAGCGCAACCTCGGCGTGGTCGGCGGACGCGGCTCCGGCGCGGTGCTCGCCCTCGCCGGCCCTCCCGGGGTGGGCAAGACCAGCCTCGGCGAGTCGGTGGCGCGTGCCCTCGGACGCAACTTCGTCCGGGTGTCGCTCGGCGGCGTCCGCGACGAGGCGGAGATCCGCGGCCACCGGCGCACCTACGTGGGCGCGTTGCCCGGCCGGATCGTCCGCGCGCTGCGCGAGGCCGGCTCGATGAACCCGGTCGTGCTCCTCGACGAGGTGGACAAGCTGGCCGCCGGCTACGCCGGTGACCCGGCCGCCGCCCTGCTGGAGGTGCTCGACCCGGCCCAGAACCACACCTTCCGGGACCACTACCTGGAGGTCGACCTGGACCTGTCCGACGTGCTCTTCCTCGCCACCGCCAACGTGGTGGAGTCCATCCCCGGTCCGCTGCTGGACCGGATGGAGCTGGTCATGCTGGACGGGTACACCGAGGACGAGAAGGTCTCCATCGCCCGCGACCACCTGCTGCCCCGGCAGCGGGAACGGGCCGGGTTGACCGCCGACGAGGTGACCGTGGCCGACGAGGCGCTCGGGCTGATCGCGGGGGAGTACACCCGCGAGGCCGGTGTCCGACAGCTCGAACGGGCCCTGGCCAAGATCCTGCGCAAGGTGACGGTGGCGCTGGCGACCGACCCGTCGCCGGTACGCGTCGACACCGACAACCTCAGCGGCTACCTGGGGCGGCCGAAGTTCACGCCGGAGTCGGCCGAACGGACGGCGGTTCCCGGTGTCGCCACCGGGCTCGCGGTGACCGGCGCCGGCGGTGACGTGCTCTTCATCGAGGCGACGAGCATGGAGGGCGAGCCGGGGCTGACCCTGACCGGCCAGCTCGGCGACGTGATGAAGGAGTCGGCGCAGATCGCGCTGTCGTACCTGCGCTCCAACGGGCGACGGCTCGGCATCGACCCGAACGCCCTGGCCGGGCGGCGCATCCACGTCCACTTCCCGGCGGGCGCGGTGCCCAAGGACGGCCCGAGCGCCGGCATCACCATGGTCACGGCCCTGGCGTCGCTGGTCACCGGCCGCCCGGTCCGTCCCGAGTTCGGGATGACCGGTGAGGTGACGCTCTCCGGTCGGGTGCTGCCGATCGGCGGGGTGAAGCAGAAGCTGCTCGCCGCGCACCGGGCCGGCCTCACCGAGGTCATCATCCCGAAGCGCAACGAGCCGGACCTGGACGACCTGCCGACCGAGGTGCGCGAGGCGCTGACCGTGCACACCCTGGCCGACGTGGCCGACGTGCTCGCCCTGGCGCTGCGCCCGGCCGACGTCGAGGCGCTGGACGGACCGGCGCTCTCCACGGTCTGACGCTCCACATCGATGACCCCCGCCGTCCCCGTGACGGCGGGGGTCATCGATGTCCGTACTGTCTCGCGGTGACGCTCCTGCGCACCCTCCGCCGCGAGGCGGTTCCCCCGGAGGTAACCCGTGAACCTGCCGCTCTGGGTCATCCAGATCCTGCTCGCCGCCGTCTTCGCCGGCGCCGGACTGGCCAAGCTGACCCAACCCAAGGACAAGCTGCGCGAGATGATGCGGTGGGTGGACCCCGTCCCGCCGTCGCAGGTCAAGGCCCTCGGCGCGGTGGAGGTGGCGGCCGCGCTCGGGCTCGTTCTGCCCCCGCTCACCGGCATCGCCACCGTGCTCACCCCGCTCGCCGCCGTCGGGCTCGTCATCGTCATGACCGGCGGCATCCTCGTGCACCTGCGCGACCGGAAGAGGCGCGACACGGCCGCCGAACGTCAGCGGGAGATCCAGGGCGCGATCACCTGCGCGGTGCTGCTCGTCCTCGCCGCCGTGGTGGCCTGGGGCCGCTTCGGCCCGTACTCCTTCTGAGGCCCCGTACGCCTTCTGAGGGCCGCGTCGGCGACCGACGGTCGCCGACGGCTCGGCTCAGCGCTCGTCGCGGCCGCGGTCGCGGCGCACGGTGGCCTTGCGGCCCTTGATGGTGCTCTGGCGCAGCCCGGAGATCACCTCGTCGGCCACGCCCTGCGGCACCTCGACCAGGGAGAACCGGTCGGCGATCTCGATCGAGCCGATGTCCCGGCCCCGGATGCCGGTCTCGCCGGTGATCGCGCCGACCAGGTCCTGGGGGCGTACCCCCGCGCGCCGGCCCAGGCCGACGAAGACCTGGACGGTGTTGCCGCCGCCGGAGCGTGGCCGGCCCCCGCCGCGTCGGTCGCCGCCCCGGCCGCCGAACTCTCCTCGGCCCTCGCGGGGAGCGCGGACCGGGACCTGCGGGATCTCCTCCTCGTCGTCGGAACCCGGCGACGTCACCTCGTGGGCCAGTTTGACGGCGGCGAGGGCGACCTCCATCAGGTCGAACTCGTCGGTGAGGGTCTCCACGATGACCCGGTACGGGTCGAGGTCGTCCTCCAGCAGGCTCTCGCGCAGCGCCGCCTGGGTCAGCTCCAACCGGCGGGTCCGCATGTCCGCCACGGTCGGGATCTTGTCGATGGTGATCCGCTGGCCGGTCACCCGTTCGATGGTCTTGAGCATCCGGTGCTCGCGCGGCTCGGCGAGGGTGATCGCCACGCCCTCGCGTCCGGCCCGACCCACCCGACCGATCCGGTGCACGTACGACTCGGGCGCCGACGGCACGTCGTAGTTGACCACATGGGTGAGCTGTTCGACGTCCAGCCCACGGGCCGCCACGTCCGTCGCCACCAGCAGATCCGCCGTGCCGGCGCGCAGCCGGCCCATCACCCGGTCCCGCTGTTCCTGGCTCATCCCGCCGTGCAGCGCCTCGGAACGGTAGCCCCGGCCGTTCATCGTCTCGGTGAGCCGGTCCACCTCCTCGCGGCTGCGGCAGAACACGATCGCCGCCGTGGGTGACTCCACGTCCAGGACCCGGCCCAGCGCGGCCGGCTTGTGCGCGCGGGTCACGATGTACGCGCTCTGCCGCACCCGGGGCGCCTCGCCCGCGACCGGCTGTTCCCGACCGATCTCGATGCGGACCGGGTCGGTCAGGTGCTGGCGCGCCATCCCGTCGATCCGCGACGGCATGGTGGCCGAGAAAAGCACCGTCTGACGCTCGGCGGGCGCGTGCTCCAGGATCGCCTCGATGTCCTCGGCGAAGCCCATGTCGAGCATCTCGTCGGCCTCGTCGAGCACCACCGTGGCCAGGCCGCCCAGGCGCAGGGTGCCCCGGGCGATGTGGTCCAGCGCGCGCCCCGGGGTGGCCACCACCACGTCGACGCCGCTGTCGAGTGCCCGCAACTGCCGCCCGATCGGCTGCCCGCCGTAGATCGGCAGCACCCGCGCGCCCAGGTCCTTGCCGTAGCGGTGGAACGCCTCGGACACCTGCACCGCCAGCTCCCGGGTCGGCACCAGCACCAACGCCACCGGGTCCCCGCCGTCGCGGTGGGCCGGCATCCGGTGCAGCAGGGGCAGCGCGAACGCCGCCGTCTTGCCGGTGCCGGTGGCGGCCTGACCCAGCAGGTCCTGACCCTCGATGAGCGGTGGGATGGCCTCCCGCTGGATCGGGGTCGGCTCCTCGTAGCCGAGAGCGGACAACGCGCCCAGCAGTTCGGCGCGCAGCCCCAGGTCCGTGAAGGCGGTCACATCGGGGTCGCTGGCGGTCGGTGCGTCGTGCTGTGCAGGTGCGGAACTCATGTGCCAAGCCTTTCATCACCCCGTCGGGGCCGCTGCGCCGACCGGCACAACACGGCTCGCGGGCATCCCGGCGCCCTGGTGATCAAGAGGTTCGCGTCAGGAATCGTGGTCAGCCTGACGCGAACCTCTTGATCACCTGCTGGGGAAGCGGCCGGGGGAACGGCGGGCCAGCGGCGGATCACCGTTGGCGCGTCGTGGTGGCCGTGCCGCGCCGCCACCAGACCATTGCCGGCACCCTCAGCAGGTGCCCGCCAAGCAGCAGACCGTCGCCGTCGAGCAGGCCGGCCCAGAACCGCGCCCCCGCGCCGGTGATCATGAAGTTGTTGTCGTGACACGCCGAGTGAACGGGCAATAACTTCATGATCACCGGAGTGGGGTGGGTCGGTAGGGGGGCGGTCGGTAGGTTGGGTTTGTGCGTACGGTCGAACTGGTCTGTTCGCCCGGGTTGGACGTAGCTATCCGGACGGTATGGACGCGGCTGGCGGCCTCTGGGCTGCCGAGCCTGGCTCGCAACATCCACCCGACCAACCGGCCGCACCTGACCCTCGCCGCCGTGGACGATTTCCCGTCCGGCGTCGCGCATCGCCTGGCGCAGTTGTTCGACGCGGCGCTGCCGGTGCCGGTCACGCTCGACCGGGTCGTCGTCCTCGACGGCAGCGCCCCGCTGGTCTGGCTCGTACGGCCGACGCCGGCGTTGACCGCGCTGCACGCCGCCGTCTGGGACGTGCTGGGCGCGGCCGAGGGTCAGCGTCCCTGGCACACCCCGGGCGCGTGGGTGCCGCACCTGAGCCTGGCGCTGCGGTTCCGCGACGCGGACCTGCGGATGGCCCGTGCCGTCGCCGGTGGGCAGCGCCCGACCGGCGCGTTCGACGGTGCCCGCAGCTACGACGGCACGGACCGGACGGTGACAGCGCTGACCCTCCGCGCGTGACGGCACGGACAGTCCCCGCGAGCGTGGCCGACACCGCCGACCCCAGCTGCCGATCAGCCGGTTGAGGACGGGAAGGCCGACTTGCCGGTGCACACGACGATCGACCACCCCACCGTCGACTTCCGGATCGTCCCGGTGCGGCATCGCATCCCGTGATCCACCACGGCGGCGAGGCGGCGAAACAGCGGCCCTCGCCACCCCGTGGGGTCGACGAGGGACCGGACCCGTCTGATCGGTGCGCTGGTGGTCGGCGATGATGGAGCCATGAGTGGTGGCGTCGGCGGCGGGGGGATGGCCGAGCTGGCCGCCCTGCTGGCCGACGGCACCCGGGCCGGCATCTGCCTGGCGCTGCTCGACGGGCGGGCGTGGACCGCCGGCGAGTTGGCCCGACGTGCCGGGGTCGCCCCGTCCACGGCCAGCGAGCACCTCACCCGGCTGGTCCGGGGTGGGCTGCTCGTCGAGGAGCGGCAGGGCCGGCACCGCTACCTGCGCCTGGCCGGGCCGTCGGTGGCCCAGTTGATCGAGGACCTCGCCGGACACGCGCCGGCTCCGCCCACGCCGACCACGTCACTGCGCGCGGCGCGCGCCACCGCCGCCCTGGCGTACGCCCGGACCTGCTACGACCACCTGGCCGGGCGGCTGGGCGTGCTGCTGTACGACGCGCTGCTGGCCGACGGGCGGCTGGACCGATCCAGTGGGTTGGCGCTGACGCCCGACGGGTGGGCCTGGGCGGCCGGGTTGGGCGTACCGGTGGACGTGCTGCGGGCCGCCCGCCGACCGGTGGTCCGCGACTGCCTCGACTGGACCGAACGCCGCCCGCACCTCGCCGGCGCGCTCGGTGCGGCACTGCGTCGCCGCTTCACCGAGCTGGGCTGGATCACCCAGGGCGCCGGCCGGGCGGTACGCCTCACTCCGGTCGGCCGCCCGGCCCTGGCCGAGAGCCTGGGCGTGCCCGTGAGCGCCCTCATCCCCGACACGCACCCGGTGCCGTCCAGCGGCCGAGCCTGACCCGCCGCCCGCCGCCCGCCGCCCGTCGCCCGCTGCCCGCCGCGCCGCGGTGCCGGACTGTTCGGTGGGGAGCGAACGGTTCGGGTTCTACGGTCGAGCGGTGATCGACATCTGGCCTGACATCGCCCCCGTCGCGGGAACGCCGGCATGCGGCCCGCCCAGCCTCGAGCCGGACGGCGGGTGGTGCGTGACCCGGCACGCCGACGTCCGGGCGGCGCTGACCGACCCGACGTTCCGGGTGCCCGCCGTCGACAGCGGTCCGCCCGGCACGCTCGCCTGGCTGCGCGCCTCGGTGAGCAGGTTCAGCCCGCCGGAGTGGCATGCCGAGCGCCGCGCGATCGGGGTGCGCGCGTTGGCCGAGCTGGACCCGGACGAGCTGCGCCATGAGGCGGCCCGGTTGACCGTCGCCCTCCTCGACCGGGCCGGCGACCACCTCGACGTGATGCGGGACCTGGCCCGACCGGTGCCACTGCGGGTCCTGGCCGGCCGCCTCGGTCTCGTCGATCCGGCAGCCGCCGGGACGGCGGTGGCCGTCGTCGCCGCGGCGTACCACCCGGGTGTGGACCCGGCACTGACCGCGCGGGCCGACCTGGCGGTCGCGGCCCTGCTGACGCGCTGCCCGCCGGCCCCGCCGCCGGTGCGGGCGAACCTGATCGGTCTGCTGGTCCAGGCGTGCGACGCGACCGCCGGCCTGATCGGCGCCGCCGCGCACCACCTGCTGAACCCGGCCGTCGCGAGCACGGCGGGCACCGACGACCTGCTGGCCGAGGTGCTGCGCCTCGACCCGCCGGTCCGGGCCACCCGGCGGGTCACCGTCGACGCGGTACGACTGGGCGGACGCGACCTGCCGGCCGGCAGCCCGGTGCTGCTGCGCTTCGACGCGGCCAACCGTGACCCGCGGGCATTCCCCGAGCCGGAGGCGTTCCGACCCGGCCGGCCGGGTGTCGGTCTGCTCACCTTCGGCGCGGGGGAGCGTGGATGCCCCGGTGACCGGCATGCCCTCGCGCTGGCCGGCGGGGTGCTGGACGTGCTTCGAGAACGCTGCCGGCGTACCCCGGCTCCACTGCGGCACGAGCCGCACCCGACCCTGCGCGTCCCGACCACCGTGGAGGTGAGCGTCCGATGATCGAGCGTCGTGCCGCGTTCCATGCCCTGCACCACACCGGCCGACCCCTGCTGTTGCCCAACGCCTGGGACCACGCCTCGGCGGCGGCGCTCGCCGCGCATGGCCATCCGGCGGTCGGCACCACCAGCCTCGGGGTCGCCGCGACCGCCGGCCTTCCCGACGGCGCGGCGGCCACCGCCGAGGAGACCCTGGCCCTGGCCCGTCGGTTGGCTCGCTTGCCGGTGCTGCTCAGCGTCGACGTCGAGGCCGGGTTCAGCGACGACCCGGTGGAGGTCGCCGGGTACGTGGCGGAGTTGGCCGCCCTCGGTGTGGTCGGGATCAACCTGGAGGACGGGCGCTCCGACGGCACCCTTGCCGATCCCGAGTGCGTCGCGGAGAAGATCGCGGCGGTGAAGGCGGCGGTGCCGGACCTGTTCGTGAACGCGCGCACCGACACGTGGTGGTTGAACGTGCCCGAGCCGCTGCCGCAGGCTCTGAGCCGCGCCCGCGCCTACCGGGCGGCCGGCGCGGACGGCATCTTCGTGCCCGGCACCGTCGACGAGGTGACGCTGCGCCTGCTCACCGAGCGGCTCGACGCGCCGGTGAACGCGCTGTACCAGCCGGGCGGGCCGGGGCTGACCGAGCTTGGTCGGGCCGGGGTGGCCCGGGTCAGCACCGGCTCCCTGCTGTTCCGGGCCGCGTTGGGCGCCGCGATCGCCGCCGTCGACGCGGTCCGCGCCGGAGGGGGCGCCGCACCGGCGGAACTGCCGTCGTACGCCGAGGTGCAAAGTCTGGCGACGGCGGACGGCGACTGACGGTCCCCGCCGGCGCTGGTCGTCGCGTCCGTTCAGGGGTGAATCGGAGGATTGTTCGGTCAGCACCCGGTCTCGGTGATTACGGTGTTTTCAGGGCGATTTACCTAGCGTCGTGACCGGAGAAGGGACGCCGTCATGCGAGTGCCCAGCCGTAGTCCGGGGCAACAGCCCGCGTCGCCCACCGCCCCACCCCGCCGCCGGCCCGCCGGCACCGCCGCCCGACTTCCCAACGCCGCGCCCGACCTCGTCGCCTACCGGGCGGCCGTGGCCGATCTGCTCGTCGAGGTGGGGGCCCTGGCCGACGCCACCAGCACCCGGGCCCGGCAGGTGCTGATCGACGAGCGGCTGCGCGAACCGGCCCTCGCGGCGGTCCTCGACGCCACCCCACAGGGCCTGCTCGGCGCGCGCGAGACGCTGCTGTTGGAGATGGCCCGTTACCAGCCGAACGAGCGCACCTCGGCCCGCGACCTCACCGCGCTGGTCCGGATCTACCTGCTCTCCCGCATCGACGTGCTGTGGTGGCAGGACGCCCCCGTGTTCCGCACCGACGACCAGGTCAACGGCAGCGCGGAGCTGGTCGACCTGGAGTGGCTGCGCCGCCGGGACCTGCTGCGCTTCCGGTACCAGGAGCAACCAGCGACCGTGCTGGGCCGCGCCGCGCGCGGACTGCGGCGGCGGCTGCGTCCCGACGCGACCCCGCACACCGCCGGTCTGCTGTTCCGCCGCGGCCGCCGGGAGGTGGTCGCGCTCCTCAACGAACTGGGCCGGGAGTTCGCCGCCGCCGCGCCCGCGGGCACCCCGCCGCTCTGGGTGACGAGCCTGGTCCGCAGCACCGAGCACCAGTACCGGCTGCGTCGACTGGGCTACGCGGCCATGCTGCCCAGCGGCCACTGCCTCGGCTACGCGGTCGACGTCGAGCTGGCCTGGTTCACGCGGTTCGGCGCGCGCGACGCCCTCGCGGAGCTGCTGCTGGCCCGGCAGGAGGCCGGCGACCTGAACGTGATCGACGAGGGGCAGGCCTGGCACCTGTGTCTCGCGCCCACGGCCCGGCGTCGGCTGCGCCGGGCGTACGAAGCCGAGATGGGGGTCTGAGACCGTGTGCGGCATCGCTCTGAGTCTCGGCCCCGAGGCCGACCCGGCGACGTTCCGGCGGATGCTCGCCGTCCTCGCCCCACGCGGCGAGGTCACCGAGACCCGCTGCGAGACCGGACTGCTCGCCGGCACCCGCCGGCTGCGCGTCGTCGACCGCGACCGGGCCGTGCAGCCCTGGACCTCGACCGACGAGCGGTGGCTGCTCTGCTTCAACGGCGAGATCTTCAACCACGGCGAGCTGCGTGCCCAGCTCACCCGCCTCGGGCAGGTGTTCCGCACCGACAGCGACACCGAGGTGCTGTTGGCGGCCTTCCAGCAGTGGGGCGAGTCGGCGGTGACCCGGCTGCGCGGCGAGTACGCCTTCGCGGTCGTCGAACGCGCCACCGGCCGGGCCTACCTGGCCCGCGACCCGCTCGGCGTGAAACCGCTGTACTGGTCCCGGCGGCCGGGCTGCCTGCACCTCGCCTCCGAGGTCAAGGCGCTCGTCGGGCAGCACGCCCCGGTCAGCGAGGTGCCACCCGGGCACCACGGGTGGGCGGAGCCGGACGGCGCGGTGCGCCTGCGCCCGTACGTCGACCTGCTCACCATCGGTGCGGGCCTGCCGGTCATCGACGACCCGGACGAGGCCACCCTGCTCGTCCGGGCCGCCCTGACCGACGCCATCCGGATGCGGGTGGAGACCGACCTGACCGTCGGCGTCGTCCTCTCCGGTGGGCTGGACAGCTCGTTGACGCTGCGGCAGGTCCGCGACATCCACCCGGACTGCGTGGCGGTGACGGTCGGCGTGCCGGACAGCCCCGACGTCGCGTACGCCCGCCGGCTCGCCGCCGACCTCGACGTGCCGCACGTCGTGGTCGAGCTACGGCCCCGCGACATCCGGCTGGCCGACGTCCGCGAGGCCATCCGGATCTCCGAGCTGACCGAGTACGGCGACATCATCAACGCCGTCGTCTCGGTGCCGATCTTCCGGCGGCTACGGGACCTGGGCGTCAAGGTGGTGCTCACCGGTGACGGCTCCGACGAGCTGTTCGGCGGGTACCCGATGTACCGCCAGGTCGACCCGGTCGCGTCCCGCCGGCTGTTCCTGCACCGGATCCGCAACCTGTTCCGGACCGAGTTGCAACGGGTCGACCGGACCGCCATGGGGCACGGGGTGGAGGCGCGGGTGCCGTTCCTCGACCTCAGCGTCGTCGAGCTGGCGATGCGGCTGCCGCTGGACCTGAAGGTGCGCGACGGCCGGGAGAAGTGGATCGTGCGGCGGGCGTTCGCCGACGTGCTGCCCGACTACGTGCTGCGGCGGCCGAAGCACCCCATGTCGTACTCCTCCGGGCTGCACGAACGGGTCCGGCTCTACAAGCCGCTGTTCGCCCGGATGCACCGGGCGTTCGGCTACGACCTGCTGGAGCCGGTCCGCCGCGACTTCGACACCGTGCTCAGCCGGTGCGGCAACGACCTGGACCGGGCCATCGCCGACGGGCTGAACCGGCCCGACTACACCGTCCTGGAACACGCCCGCGACCTGGTCGGGGCCGCGAAGTGGAACGCGGCGCCGATGGTCCGCCGGCTGGTCGGACCCCGCCCGGTCCGCCGCTCACCGGTGGGCTGACCCCCGCCCGACGCTTGACTCTGACACCGTGTCAGGGACCAGCGTGAGGGGATCATGTTCACCATCGGAGACTTCGCCAGACTGGGCCGTGTGTCGGTGCGGATGCTGCGCCACTACGACAGCATCGGCCTGCTCCGGCCGGCCAGCGTCGATCCGCACACCGGCTACCGCTTCTACCGGGCCGAGCAGTTGCGTCGGCTCAACCGGGTGATCGCCCTCAAGGATCTGGGGCTCACCCTGGAGCAGGTGCGGGGGATCGTGGACGAGGCCGTCGACACCGCCGAGCTGCGCGGCATGCTGCGGCTGCGCCGCAGCGAGCTGGCCGCCCGGCTGGCCGCCGACACGGCCCGGCTCGCGGCGGTCGAGGCGAGGCTCCGGATGATCGAATCGGAGGGTCGGATGACCAACCAGGACGTCGTACTCAAGCAGATCCCGCCGGTCCGCGTGGCGGAGCTGACCGCCGTCGCCGCCAGCTACCAGAGCCAGGACATCGGCCCGGTGATCCAGCCGCTCTATCCGGAGCTCTTTCGCCGGATCGACGCCGCCGGGATCACCCCGTCCGGCCCGGCCATCGCCTGGTACGAACCGGCCGACGACGAGGGCGAGGCCGTGATGGTGCACGCCGGGGTGAGCGTCGGCGGCGGTGTCGCGGCGGTTCCCGGTGTGACGGTGCGGGACCTGCCGGCGGTCGGGACGGCCGCCACGATCCTGCACCACGGCTCGATGGACGACGCCGACCGGAGCGTCCAGGCGCTGGCCCGATGGATCGAGGACAACGGGTACCGCCCGGAGGGGTTCGCCCGCGAGGTGTACCTGGAATATTGCCAGGACTCCCCGGAGCAGGGCGTGACCGAGCTTCAGCTCGCCGTCACCCGCGCCTGACGGTCACGCCGGCGGCTGCCGCCCGGGCCGCCCGCAGCGCCAGGTCCGATCACCGCCAGCATCCGCCACGGCATCGGGGCAGGCTGGACGCATGACAACCACCGCCACCTTCCTCGTCCACGCCGTGCCGGCCGCGGCGCTGGAGCTCGTCCGGCGGACCGCCCGAGACGCCGCCGGCCAGCGCGTCGAAGGGCGCCTGGCCGGCGGCGGGGAGCCACTGCGCTGTTGCCTGCGCGACGCCGAGGCGGGGGAGGCGGTGCTGCTCGTCGGCTACGCCCCGCCGATTGCCGCCGTCGCGTACCGGGAGATCGGGCCGGTCTTCGTGCACACCGCCGCCTGCCCCGGCCCGGACCACGGCGGCGGCTACCCGCCGGGCTGGCGGGGACGTGCCCAGGTCCTGCGGGCGTACGACCGGCAGGGACGGATCTGCGGCGGCCGGCTGCACGACGGCGCGGACCCGGAGGCGGTGATCGCGGAGCTGTTCGCCGACCCGCAGGTGCACCAACTGCACAGCCGCAACGTGATCTACGGCTGCTTCATGTTCGTGGTGGAGCGGGCCGGCGGGTGACGGCCCTCAGCCGACCAGGAGCAGCGCGCCGACCGCCGCGAGCGTGCCGACGACGGCGAGCAGGCTGCTGGTCAGCACGAACCGCTTCACCGGCACCGTCACCCCGGCCGCCCGGCAGCGTTCGAACCACAGCAGGGTGGCCAGCGACGCCCAGGGCGCGGCCAGCGGGCCGACGTTGGTGCCGATCAGCAGGGCCAGCAGGCGGGTGTGGTCGGCGGGCGGCAGCACCGACTCACCGGCCAGGTACGCCGGCAGGTTGTTGACCGCGTTCGCCAGCAGCGCCCCGGTGCCGCCGGCCCGCACCGCGCCGGCCGCCCCGCCGTCGGCGCCCACCAGGCGGGCCACCAGGTCGTCCAGCCCGTGCCGGCCGAGGGTCTGCACCACCAGGAAGAGGCCGACCACGAAGAGCAGCAGCCGTACCGGCACCAGGGCGGGGCGCAGCGTCGCGGGGGAGCGGACCACGAAGCCGACCAGCACCAGCGCGAGGGCGACGCTGGAGGCGAGCCCGATCTCCACCCCGGCGAGGATGCCGGCGACGAACAGCAGGCAACCGGCGAGCGCGGTGCGGTGCAGCACCGGGTCGGCCGGCACGTGCCGGGCCGGTGGGACGAAGCGTCCCCCATCCGGTCGTTCCCGCCGCCACCAGGCGTACCAGAGCAGCGTCATGGTGACCGCCACGGCCGCGAGCTGCGGCAACGCCATCCGCTCGGCGTACGCCAGTGGGGTGAGGCCGACCCGGTCGGCGGCCAGCAGGTTCGTCAGGTTTGACACCGGCAGCAGCAGGCTGGCGGTGTTCGCCAGCCAGACCGTGGTGACCGCGAGCGGCCCGGCCGGGACGCGTAGGCTGCGGGCCAGGGCGAGCAGTACCGGGGTGAGCAGTACGGCGGTGGTGTCGAGGTTGAGCACGAGGGTGGTCACCGTGGCCAGGCCGCCGCAGAGCAGGAACAGCGCCGCCCAGCGGCCCCGGGAGGCGATGGCCAGCCGGCTGGCGAGCACGTCGAAGACGCCCGCGACGGCGGTCAGTTCGGCCAGCACGATCACGGTGCCGAGGAAGAGCAGCAGCGGCAGGATGCGGTGCAGGGTGGCCGTGGTCTCCGCGCCGGGCAGCAGCCCGGTCAGCGCGCAGACCGTGCCGGCCACCGCGAGGACGACGGCCACCACGTCGAGCGGGTGGGGACGCCGGCGCGCGGTCGGTTCGGGCGGGGCCGGCGGCGCGCCGGCGGCAGACTTCACAGCTGACCACGGTGACACAGCGTCCGGTCAGGTGCTCGCCAACTCCGGGTGCGGGTGACCAGGCACACCGCCCGGGCCGGGGGCCGGACGCGGCCGGGCCCGGCCCCCTCGACGGGGGGCCGGGCCCGGGTCGCGCGTCGGTGCTACCAGCTCAGGTAACCGGGCTGGGTCTGCACGTTCAGCTCCTTGAACCGGGTCAGGTTCGCCGACCAGGTCCGCCAGTCGTTCAGCTCCAGGACGTCCAGGCCCTTCTGGATGTCGTTGGAGTAGATGTTGCCGTTGTAGTAGTACGTCGACCAGGCGCCGCCGGTGAGGGCCTGGGTGTCGGACAGCGGGCCCCGCTCCCAGTAGGCGATCTCCTTGGGGTGGCGCGAGTCGGTGAAGTCCCAGACCGAGATGCCGCCCTGGTACCACGCCTGCACCATGATGTCCCGCCCGAGCACCGGGATCAGCGAGCCGTTGTGCGCCACGCAGTTCTCGGTGTCGCCGTTGGTCCGGGGGATCTTGTAGTAGCTGCGGAACTCCAGCTTGCGCGCCGCGCCACGGCCGGTGATGTCGTAGACGGCGTCCGCGCCCCGGTTGGGGCCGACGGTCTCGTTGCAGGTGGCCGCGCCGCCGCCGCCCAGCTCGTCGGTGAAGACGACCTTGGTGCCGGCGTTGTTGAAGGTGGCCGAGTGCCAGAACGCGAAGTTCACCGTGTCCCGGACCTGGGTGATCACCTTGGGCGCTTCGCGGTTCTTGATGTCCAGCAGGATGCCGTCACCCATGCAGGCGCCGGCGGCGATGTCCTTCGCCGGGTACGCGGTGATGTCGTGGCAACCGGTGGTCGCCGAGCCGGTCTCGCTGCCCGGGAAACCACCGTCCGGGAAGAGGTTCGGCGTCGAGATGACAGCCGCCTGGGTCGGCTTCTTCACCGGCACCTTGACGATGGAGATGGAGTCGTGCGGCGGCTGGCAGTCGGGGAACTCGGCCCGCGGGCTGTACGACGAGACGTACAGGTAGACGTTCTTGCGGTCCTTGCCCGGCACCAGCGTGTGGGTGTGCGACCCGCAGGCGGTCTCGACGGACTTGATGTAGCGCGGGTTGGCCTTGTCGCTGATGTCGAAGACCTTGATGCCCTCCCACGACTCCTTCACCGAGGCCGGCTGCGCCACGCTGGCGCACGAGTCGTCGCTGCGGGACGAGTCGGTGGAGAGGAACAGCAGGTTGCCGTAGACGGAGATGTCGTTCTGCGACCCCGGGCAGTTGACCTGCGCGGTGATCGTGGGCGCGCTGGGCCGGGAGATGTCGTAGATGACGAACCCGTTGTAGTTGCCGGCGAAGGCGTACTTGCCCTGGAACGCCATGTCGCTGTTGAGCGCGGCCGTCGTGTCGAACGGCGCCTGCTTGGGGAGGTTGGCGATCTGCCGCAGGTTGGGGCTGCTGCGGATCTCGTCGACGCCCGGGATGTCGCTGGCGGCGGCGGCAGGTGCTGCCGCCGGCGCGGCCTCCTGCGCGCTGCTCGGCGTCGCCAGAGCGACGCTGGTCAGCAGCAGGCCGGTCGCGGCCAGACTGACGATGCGGAGTTGTCGGAGCCGTGCGGTGGCCAACTTGATCATTGGCGGCGCCCTTCGAAAGGGGGGATGACGTTGTCGGTACCTTACCGAGCCTCGGAGATCATCGATGTGAGCTGGGTCACATATGTGTCGAGTCTTCAATGGATAGGATCGCTGCGACCTCGACCTCAGGGGAGTGTGGCATGACTGTCCGACGTGGTCGGTTACTCGCCGTCGTCATAGCGGCGGCCATCGTCGCGGCGCTGGTGGTGCTCGCCATCCGCACCGCCGGTGACCCCGGCCGGCCGGGCGCCGCCCCCGCGTCGGCGTCACCCACGCCGACGACCACGGGTCCACCACCGCCGCCGGTCCTCGTGCCCGGCCGCCCGGGGGAGTCGGTCGTCGCCCGGTCCGCGCACGAGCTGCGCGACGACAGCCCACCCCGCTACAACGCGTTGGACACCATCTACGTCCAGATGATGATCCCGCACCACCAGCAGGCGCTGGAGATGAGCGCCCTCGCGGTGGACCACGCGGCCGATCCCCGCATCCGCGCGTACGCCGACCGGATCCGCGCGGGACAGGGCCCGGAGATCAAGGTCCTGCGCGGCTGGCTCGCCACCCGCGGGCTGCCCGAGACGGCCCCCGGCCACGACCACGCCGGCATGCGCGGCATGCAGTCGCCCGAGGCGATGCGGCGCCTTGACGCCGCCCGGGGCGTCGAGTTCGACCGGCTCTTCATCACGATGATGACCGACCACCACCAGGGCGCCGTGACCATGGCCACCGACCTGCTCTCGGTCGGGGCCGACGCCACCCTCAACGAGTTGGCCACCTCGCTCGCCACCGAGCAGGCCATCGAGATCAACCGGTTGCGCGAGCTGACGCCGCCCTGACCCGCGCCGGCCCGTACGCTGGGTGACCGTGAGACGCACGCTGTTCGGCCGCCCGCTGCGCGGCATCGCCTTCGACGTGGCCGTCTCCGCCCTCGTGGCGTTCGTCGGTCTCGCCTCGGCGGTGTCCCAGCCCGGCGGCTGGGGCGCCACCGGCGTCGGCCTGGGCATGGCGGTGGCGCTGCTGTTCCGCCGCACCCACCCGAGCGCGGTGACCGTCGTGGTGGCGGCGCTCGCCCTGGTGCAGGTGATCGCCCGGTGGGGTCCGCTCGCCTTCGACGTCGCCGTCCTGATCGCGCTCTACAGCGTCGTGAAGTACGGTCGGCGGCTGCGCGACGGCGTGCTGGCCGGCGCGGTCGCCGCCGTGGGCGTGCTGCTCGCCGCCGCGCAGACCCCCGGCGTCGTCATGTGGTGGGTGACCGCGCTCTGGTACGCGCTGGTCACCGGCGCGGTCTGGCTCGTCGCGCTGAACGTGCGGACCCGCCGCCTCTACGTCCTGAGCCTCGAGGAGCGCGCCACCACCCTCGAACGCGAGCGGGAGGCCGAGTCCCGGGCGGCGGTCGCCGAGGAGCGCACCCGGATCGCCCGCGAGCTGCACGACGTGGTGGCGCACAGCATGGCGGTGATGATCGTCCAGGCCGACGGCGCCCGCTTCATGCTCGACCGTGACCCCGAGCAGGCGCGCGCGGCCGTGAAGGTGGTCGCCGACACCGGCCGCTCCGCCTTGGAGGAGATGCGCCGGCTCGTCGGGGTCCTGCGCGACGCCGGCCCCGCCGGGGCGGACGTCGTGGCCGCCGACCCGGAGCACCGCCGGTTGGCCCTGGCCGAGCTGCCCGACCTGTTGGCCCGCTTCCGCGACGCCGGGCTGCACGTCCGAGACGACGTCACCGGCCAGCCACCGGCACTGCCGCCGGGCCTGGAGCTGACCGTCTACCGGGTGGTGCAGGAGGCGCTGACCAACGCGCTCAAGCACGCCGGCGTCGGCGCCACCGTCGAGGTGCGGATGACGTACGCCGCCGACGCCGTCGAGGTCCGGGTCGTCGACGACGGCCGAGGCCGCCCGGTGGTCAGCCCGGCGCCGCCCGGCGGTCACGGTCTGCTCGGCATGCGCGAGCGCGTGACGGTGTACGACGGCAGCCTCACCGCCGGCCCCGAGCCGACCGGGGGCTGGCAGGTGCGGGTACGGCTCCCGCTACCGTCGGAGCCCTCAGCGGAGGTGATCGCGGCATGACGGTCCGGGTGGTGATCGTGGACGACCAGGCGCTGGTGCGCGCCGGGTTCAAGATGGTGCTGGACTCGCAGCCCGACCTGGCGGTGGTCGGGGAGGCCATCGACGGCGCGGACGCCCTGCGCGTGCTGGCCCGCACCGAGGCGGACGTGGTGGTGATGGACATCCGGATGCCGACCATGGACGGCGTGGAGGCCACCCGCCGGATCTGCGCCGACCGGCCGTCCGGCCCGCCCCGGGTGCTGGTGCTGACCACCTTCGACACCGAGGCCGACGCGTTCGCCGCGCTGCGGGCCGGCGCGAGCGGCTTCCTGCTCAAGAACGTCCCGCCGGAGGAACTGCTGGACGCCATCCGGGTGGTCGCGCGGGGCGACTCGGTGGTCGCCCCGTCGATCACGCGACGGCTGCTGGACCGCTTCGCCGGCCAGCTCGGCGTCGCCCCGACCGCCGACCCCCGGCTGGCCCAGCTCACCGAGCGGGAGCGGGAGGTTCTGCTGCTGGTCGCCCAGGGCCTGTCCAACGCCGAGATCGCCACCAAGGCGCACGTCGCCGAGGCGACGGTGAAGACCCACGTCGGGCGGATCCTGGCGAAGCTGCAGCTGCGCGACCGGGTGCAGGCGGTCGTGCTGGCGTACGAGAGCGGCCTGGTCACCCCCGGGCGCTGACCCGCCGTACGACCCGAGTCGTACGGCCGGTGTGCCCGTGCGCCACCTGCGGCGTACGGGGATCGAGCGCGCAGGTGGAGATCGATCCGCCCGGACCGGCCATAGCGTCGAGGGGTCCGATCCGCGCCGGCACCGGGAGCCCGCACATGATCCGCCTGACCCTGCGTACGCTGCGCGCCGAGGCGTTGCGCATGCTGCTGTCCGCGCTCGCCGTGGTGCTCGGTGTCGCCTTCGTCGCCGGCACGCTCATCGTCGTGGACGGGATGCGCGCGGGCGCGTACCAGCGGGCCGGCGCGTTCGACCGGCACACCGACCTCGGCGTCTACCCGGACGGGACCAAGCCGCTTCCGGCGAGGCTCGTCGACGAGGTCCGGAGGGTCGACGGGGTGGCCGCCGCGGCCGGTGAGCTGCTCGGCGCCGGCGGACTCCTCGGCGCCGACGGCCGGCCGGTGCTCGGGTATGCCGTGCTCGCTGCCATCCCCACCGAACCGGCCCTGCGCTCGTACGACGTGGTCGCCGGTCGCCTGCCCGAACACGCGGGCGAGGTCGTGCTCGACGCGCCGACCGTGGCGCAGGAGGGCTTCGCGCTCGGCGCTCCGGTACGCGTCGGCGGGACCGACGGGCCGGCCCGCCCGTACACCCTGGTCGGCACGGTCGACGTGGCGGGCAGCGTCCGCGACGTCGGCGGTCCGTTCATCGGTCTGGTCGGCGCGGACGCGCTCGCGCTCACCGGCGGGCGTGGCTATGACCGGATCATGGTGGCGGTCCGCCCGGGTACCGCCCAGGCGGCGCTGGCCGACCGGCTGCGTGCCACCGTCGGGAGCGCCGACGTCGAGATCAAGGGCCGCCAGCAGATCCTCGACGAGGCCGTCGAGGACGCCGTGCGCAACCTGAACCAGTTCCTGATGCTGCTGCTCATCTTCGTCGGGGTCGCCGTGGTGGTGGCCGGCTTCGTGATCGCCAACACCTTCGCGATCGTGCTGGCGCAGCGCACCCGGCGGACCGCGCTGCTGCGCCTGGTGGGCGCGACCCGGGGACAGGTCTTCCGGGCCGCGCTGCTGGAGTCGGCAGTGGTCGGTTCCGTCGCGTCCGCGCTCGGGGTGCTGCTCGGGGTGGCCCTCGCCGCCGGTATGCGGTTTCTGATGTCCCGACTGGACGTGCCGCTCGCCGGCGGGATGACCATCACCGGCTCGACCGTGCTGACCAGCCTGCTGCTCGGCACCGGGCTCACCGTGGCCGCCGCGTTGCTGCCGGCCTGGCGGGGCACCCGGGTCGCCCCGGTGGCCGCGCTGACCGACGCGGCCGTGCAGCCGGCCCGGGGCGCGGGACGTACCCGGCTGGTCCTCGGCGCGGTGGTGCTGGGCGCGGGAGTCGCGGCGCTGACCGGCGCGGCCAGCGCCGCGCAGGTGCTCCTCGTGGCCGTGGGCGGTGTGCTGGCCTTCTTCGGCATCGTGCTGTTCGGCCCGGTGCTCGTTCCGGCGCTGGTCCGGCTGATCGGCTGGCCGGCCCGCCGGGTGTTCGGGATGACCGTCGGCCTGGCCGTGGCGAACGCGGTCCGCAATCCGCGTCGGATCGCCGCGACGGCGACCGCCCTGGTCATCGGGATCGGGTTGGTGTCGGCGTTCGTGGTGGGCGCGCGCAGCACCAAGGACGGCATCGAACGCAGCGTCGACGCCGAGATCGGAACGGACTTCGTGGTCAGCGGCATCGGCCAGGACCTGCCGGCCGCGCTCACCGGTGAGCTGGCCGCCCTCCCCGAGTTGGGCGTGGTGCACGAGCAGCGCAGCGTCGTCACCGACGACATCGAGGTCCGGGCCGCCCACCCGGCGCTGGTCGGCCGCACGCTCTCCGGCGTGCTGGCCGGCGACATCGACCGACTCGGGCCGGGGCAGGTGCTGGTGCACCAGGAGCTGGCGCGGGCGCGCGGCTGGCAGGTCGGCTCCGCCGTCACCATCGAGGGGCGGGCGTTCCGGGTGGCCGCGGTGGTCGCCGACGACACGCCGGCCATGGTCGGCAGCACGGCGGCCGAGGGACACGTCGTCGAGCTGGACGACCGGGACTTCGCCGTGCTCTTCCCCCGCCAACGGGGCTTCCTGGCCGAGATCGACCCGGCCGGCGGCGTGAGCGCCGCGCAGGCCCGCGCCGCCATCGAGACCGTGCTCGCCCGCTACCCGACGGCGAACCTCATGGACCAGGGCGCGTACAAGAAGATGCTCACCGGCACGGTGGACATGCTGTTGGCGTCCGTCACCGCGCTGCTCGGCCTGGCCGTCGTGATCGCCCTCGTCGGCGTGGCCAACACGCTGAGCCTGTCGGTCGTCGAGCGCACCCGGGAGAACGGGGTCCTGCGGGCGGTCGGGCTGACCCGCAACCGGATGCGGGCCATGCTCGCGGTCGAGGCGATCCTGATGACGCTCGTCGGCGCGGTCCTCGGCATCGGGCTGGGCACCGGCGTCAGCGCCGCGGGCATGGCGCTGCTGGCCCGCCTCGGCGGGGACTTCCACGTCGTGCTGCCCTTCGGCCAGCTCGGGCTGATCCTCGGCGTGGCCGTGCTGGCCGCCCTGCTCGCCTCGGTGCTACCGGCCCGCCGGGCCCTGTCGCGGCCCGTCGTCGAGGCGCTCGCCGACCAGTGACCGGCCGTCCACGCGTGGCGACATCCGCCGGCCGGTCCCGCCGTCTTCCCCGGCGGCGGGACCGGCCAGCGGTGCCGGGTCCGGGGTACGCGCTACAGGCGCTCGACCATCTCGCCGACGCACCGGTTGCGGGTGTCGAAGACGTACCGGGCGTGCCGGGCCACCAGGTCGTAGTCGAAGCAGTCGTGGTCGGTGACCACCACGACCGCGTCCGCGGCCCGCACCTCCCGCTCGGTGAGGTCGACGACGGCGACCCCGGCGGGGATCTGGTGGGCCTCCGCGTACGGCTCGACCGCGTGCACCTCGGCGCCGAGCGCCTGCAGACGGCGGGCCACGTCGACGGCGGGGGAGTCCCGCATGTCGCCGGTGTTCCGCTTGTACGCGAGTCCGAGCAGCAGCAGCCGGGCGCCGCTCACCGCCCGACCGGAGCGGTTCAGCCCTGCCATGATCCGCTGCGCGACGTGCTCGGGCATCTCGTGGTTGATGTCGTTGGCCAGTTCGATGAACCGGAACTGCCGGCCGAGGCGTCGCTTGACCTGCCAGGACAGGTAGCAGGGGTCGATCGGCAGGCAGTGTCCGCCGACGCCCGGGCCGGGCCGGAACGGCAGAAACCCGAAGGGCTTGGTCTCGGCGGCGTCGATCGCCTGCCAGACGTCGATGTCGAGGTGGTGCGAGAGCATCGTCAGCTCGTTGATCAGCGCGATGTTGACCTGGCGGAACGTGTTCTCGATCAGCTTGGTCAGCTCGGCCACCCGGGTGGAGTCGACGGCGACGGTGCGCTCCACGAGCCGTTGATAGAAGCCCTGCACCCGGTCCAGCGACGCCGCGTCGATCCCGGAGACCACCTTCGGGGTGTTCTCCAGCCGCCACGTCGGGTTGCCCGGGTCGATCCGCTCCGGGCTGTAGCCGAGGTGGAAGTCGCCGGGGCTGGTCAGCCCGCTGGCCGACTCCAACAGCGGCCGGAGCAGCTCCTCCGTGGTGCCGGGGTAGGTGGTCGACTCCAGGATGACCGTGCAGCCCGGCCGCACGTACGGGCCGATACCGATGCCGGCCTGCTCGACGAAGCTCAGGTCCGGGGTGCCGTCGCGCAGCGGGGTGGGCACGGTGATGACGCACACGTCGAAACCCGCGGCGTCGGTGTACTCGGTGCTGGGGCGGTACCGGCCACCGGCCAGGGCACGGCCCAGCCGGTCGGTGGGGATGTCCTCGACGAACGACTCACCCGAGGCGAGCCGCTTCACCCGGTCGGCGTCGACGTCCAGGCCGACGACGTCCAGGCCCGCCTCGACGGCACGCATGGCCAGCGGCAGTCCGACGTACCCCTGGCCGATCACGACCAGCTTCTCAGCACTCACCCGGGCTCCCGCGGCAGACGGTGGAAATGACCTGCGGAGAGCCTAGAGCGGTTTTCGGCGACGTAAGTCCGTTTTGGGGATATCGGTGCTGGTGGTGCGCCTGGTCAGTTGACCACCGGGTTGTCCGGGTCGGTCGGCGCCCCGGTGGTCGGGGGCGGGTCGCTCGGCGGCGGGTTGCTCGGCGACGACGACGTCTTCGGTGGGTCGCTGGGCGGCGGCGCGGTGGTCGCGCTCGGCGTCGGCGGCGGCGGGGTGGACGACTGGCTGGGCTGCACGCTCGGCGTGGCGCTGACCGACGCGGACATCGTGGTGTCCGGAACGGTCGGCCGGTTCGGCCGGCCCGGATCGTTGGTGATCTGCTCGTTCGCCGCCGGCAATTCCTCCTGCTGCGTCGGCCCCTGCGTCGGCGCGGTCGTCGGCAGCTTGACGGCCGGATCGGTGCCGGTGTTGCGGGCCGCGCCCAGGGCCGCGCCCAGGCCGACCAGGGCGACCAGCATGGCCACCGCCGCACCGACCAGCGGCCCACGGCGTCGCGGACGTCCCGGGTCGGCTGCGCCGGCCACCGCCGCGCCGACCGGAACGTCGGTGCGGGTGCCCGGACCGGCGTCGCGCAGCGGCACCGCCGAGGCCAGCGCCGTCGGCGGCTCGCCGCCGGTCACCGCGGTGCGGGCCGCCTCGGCCATCGCCGAGCCGCTCGTGAAGCGATCCGCCGGATCCTTCGCCAGGGCCCGCGACACCAGGGCGCGGACCGCCTCCGGGATGTCGTGCGGCAGCTCCGGGGGCTCGTCGTCGAGGTGCCGGACGGCGACCTGGAGCGGATTGTCACCGGTGAACGGCGGACCGCCGGTGAGGCAGCAGTACGCGACCGCGCCCAGCGCGTAGATGTCGGTGGCGCCGCTGACCGGCCGACCGGCGGCCTGCTCGGGCGCCATGTAGAGGGCGGTGCCGGGCACCGCGTTGGTGCTGGTGATGCTGGTCACGTTGGTGGAGCGGGCGACGCCGAAGTCGACCAGGACGACCGTGCCATCCTCCTGCACCAGCAGGTTGCTGGGCTTGACGTCGCGGTGCACGATGCCGCCCCGGTGCGCCGCGCCCAGCGCGTGCCCCGCCTGGGCCACGATCGACATGGTTTCGGCCACGTCGAGGCGACCGGCGGCCTCGATCCGCTTGGACAGCGGTTCGCCCTCGACGAACTCCATGACCAGGTAGTCGGCGCGGCCGCCGTCGGGCAGGTCGTCCTCGCCGCAGTCGTACACCTGCACGATGCCGGGGTGCCGCAGGGCCGCCATGATCCGCGCCTCGGCCCGGAAGCGGGCGATGAAGTCGGGGTCGGAGACCAGTGCCGGCAGCAGGACCTTGACCGCGACCTGTCGGCCGAGGACCAGGTCGGAGGCGCGCCAGACGTCGCCCATGCCGCCTGTGGCGACACGTTCGTCCAGGCGGTACCGACCGCTGAGCACGACCTCCGATGACAACACAGCAATACCGTACCCAGAGTGGCGACCAACGGCTCGCCGCGGTGGACCCGCCGCACGGCGGTACCGGTCGGTCCGCCGGGGCGAGTTCCGGGTGGCGGGTCGGTGTGTGACGCCGCGATGACACCACGTCACAAAAACTGACACATCCCGACGTACGCCTGGCGGACCGTCACCGAGGATGGTCACCTGAGCCGGGGAGCGTCCCGGGGGCGTCGTCCGTTACCGCGGCACGCCGGTCGGACGGCTTGATAATTGTCACTCTTCCGTAATGCGATCCCAACTTGTCGCGTCGAGGGTCCCCTCCTACCGTTAGCCCGGCTCGGGCCGCCCTGCCGGCAGCGCGTCACGAGCCATCGCCGGGTGTGGATACCCTGGCCGGCGCCCGGAGGCGGGCACGAATCGGATTCGGCGGGGGGCGGTGCGGGTGCGGGAGCTGACGGGGCCGACGGTTCGCGACGCGCGCCCGACGACAGCGGGTGTCGTCCCGGACCGCGCCGGGTGGCCGCTGAGCCGCCGATGACGGGCGAACTGTCCGAAGCGGTCGTCGCCGCGCAGGCCGGGGACGAGGACGCCTTCCGGTTCCTGTACCGCAGCCTCCAGCCGGGCCTGCTGCGCTACCTGACCGCCCTGGTCGGCGCGGACGCCGAGGACGTCGCCTCGGAGACCTGGTTACAGATCTCCCGCGACCTGCCCACCTTCACCGGCGGCGAGTTCCGGGCCTGGACGGTCACCATCGCCCGTAACCGGGCGATGGATCACCTGCGCCGGTTGCGGCGACGACCGTCGCTGCCGGTACCGGTGCAGGCGCTCACCGAGTTGGCCGGCGACGGCGACACCGCCGAGCGGGCCGACGAGACGATCAGCACCGAGGCGGCGCTGGCGTTGATCGCCACGCTGCCGCCGCGCGAGGCCGAGGCCGTGCTGTTGCGGGCCGTGATCGGGCTGGACGCGGAGTCCGCCGGTCGGGTGCTCGGCCGCCGGGCCGGCGCCGTCCGGACCGCCGCCCACCGCGGTCTGCGACGACTCGCCACCCTGCTGGACCGGCCGGCCGCACCGACGTCGCCGGTCGACGCCGACGCGGACACGGCCGGCCTGCGACACACGCTGTCCGGGCTGGACGCGCAGCGCCCGCCGGCCGGCGGCGAGGTGGTCCCGACACCGCGTCGGCGGATCGGGCGTTCCCGGCGGACCTCACCTGCCGAGCAGGCGGACGGCTGACGTGAAGGGATTCCGGATGAACCCGTACCGGCCGGACCGGCATGCCGGCCGCGCCGAGACCGAACGGCTGCTCGACGCCGCCCGCGTCGACGATGCGGCCACCCCGGACGCGACCAGCGCCGATCCGGTTGCGTCCGTAGTGCCAGAGGTGTCCGGGACCGACCCGCTGGCCCGGCTGCTCTCCGCTGCCGCCGGTCCGACCCGGCCGGGGGAGTTGGCGGGCGAGGAGGCCGCGCTGGCCGCATTCCGGGCCGCCCGGTCCGCTCCGGCGTCCGCCGTGGCCCGCCGGCCGCGCCGGCACCGGCTTACCACCGGAGCGCTGGCGTGGATCGGCGCGGTGGCCGCCACGGCCACCGCGGGGGTGGCGTTCGCCGCGGCCGGTCTGGAGCAGGCACCCGACCCGCCGCCCGCGCCCAGCGTCGCGCCACCGCACACCACCGGTTCGTCAGCGACCGCCTCGACCGCGCCGAGCGTCCCGACTTCGCCCGGCCGCCCCTCGGTGTCCGTCTCGCCGTCGAGCACAGCGCCGTCCAACGGTCAGCTGCACGGTTTGTGCCGCGCGTGGCGGGCCAAGAAGCCCGAGCAGCGGGAGAAGGCGCTGCGGACGCCGGCCTTCGAACGGTTGGTGGCGGCCGCCGGTGGGGCCGCCGGTGTCGAGGAGTACTGCCAGCGACTGGTGCCCGAGACGAAAACGGCCACCCCGCCGTCGACGGCACCCTCCGCGCCGGCGCGACCGACGCCACCCGCAGACCCGTCCCCACCGTCGACACCACCAGGTCAGGCGAAGGTCAAGCCCTCGCACCCGGCCGGACCGGCCGGCGACTGAGCGTGCGGCCGGCGCGGTTCGTTCTGCCCTGCACCGGGAGACGCTTCTGTTAGACAGGGGTTGGCGGTCCCGTCGACGCTCCGAAAGGGGAGTGTCGGTGGTCCGGTCTACGGTGGCACCCGTGTTCCGGAGTTGGGGCACGGGGCACGCGGTCGTCGCACGACGAGGGAGGCTGCACCGATGGTGACGTCGCCGGAGCTGCACCAGAGCGAGATCCTGCGCGAGTCCGCCGCCGCGAACCGACACCTCGCGCGCATCTGTTTCAAGACCGGCCCTCCGACGTACACCGGCGTCGAACTGGAATGGACCGTGCACGACGCCGCCGACCCCGCCCGAGGAGTCGACCCGGCGCGGCTACGGGCGGCGCTGGGGCGGCACAGCCCCGTCACGCTGGATCCGGCGAGCCCCGCCGAGCCGCTGCGACACGGCGGCACGGTGACCCTCGAACCGGGCGGCCAGCTGGAGATCTCCACCCCGCCGCGTACCTCGACCGGCGCGTTGATCCAGGCCACCGAGGCCGACATCGCCCAGGTCACCGGTTTGCTGGCCGCCGCCGGGCTGACCCTCGGGCGCAGCGGCATCGACCCGTACCGGCGGCCCCGCCCGATGGTGGACACTCCCCGCTACCGCGCCATGCGCCGGGTGTTCGACCGGCGTGGCCCGGCCGGCCGGACGATGATGTACAGCACCGCCGGCCTTCAGGTGTGCCTCGACGTCGGCGAGCCCGAGCAGGTCGCGCCGCGCTGGGCGGCGGCGCACGCCGTCGGCCCACCGCTGCTCGCGGCGTTCGCCTCGGCCGGCCGGCACGCCGGGCGACGCACCGGTTGGGCGTCCGCCCGGATGGCCGCCTGGCTGGCCATCGACCCGGCGCGTACCCGCCCGGTGTGGGTGCCCGACGACCCCGACGACGATCCGACGGCGGCCTGGGTGCGCTACGTGCTCGCCGCGCCGCTGCTCTGCCTGCGCCGGTCCGGCGAGGACTGGTCCCCGCCACCGGGTGTCACCTTCGCCGACTGGCTGGACGGCGCGCTGCCCCGCCCGCCCACCACCGACGACCTCGACTACCACGTCAGCACCCTCTTCCCGCCGGTGCGCCCGCGCGGCTACCTCGAACTGCGGTATCTGGACGCCCAGCCGGACCGGGACTGGCGGTTGCCGCTGGCGGTGCTGAGCGCGCTGTTCAGCGACCCGGGCACCGTACGCGCGGCGTACGCGATCGCCGCCCCGGTGGCGCACCGCTGGTCGGTCGCCGCGCGTCGCGGCCTCGCCGACCCGGCGCTGGCCGCCGCGGCGGCCGCGCTGCTCGACCTGGCGCTGGCCGCCCTGCCCCGCCTGGGGCTGCCGGCCGGCGTCGACGACGACATCCACGAGGGGGTACGGCGGCGACTGGCCGCCATCCGCACGGCCGACCGGTGAGCGGCGAGAGCGAGCCTCGAAACGAAAGGGTGCAACGGTGAGCGCGAGGAGTGAGCCGGGTTTGCGAGCCCCGCAGTCGCGAACGGAGGGAACGGCGGTGAGCGCGAGGAGTGAGCCGGGTTTGCGAGCCCCGCAGTCGCGAACGAGAGGTGTAACGGTGAGCGCGAGGAGTGAGCCGGGTTTGCGAGCCCCGCAGTCGCGAACGAAAGGTGTAACGGTGAGCGCGAGTAGGACGGACCATGCCGAGGGTGAGCTGTTGCGGGGGCGGATCGCGGCGGAGTTGGCGCGGGCCCGCTCCCGTACGGCCCTGCTGACCGAGGTGGTCGACGATGCCGACCTGATGCGGCAGCACTCTCCGCTGATGTCGCCGTTGGTCTGGGATCTGGCGCACGTCGGCAACCAGGAGGAGCTGTGGCTGGTGCGCGACGTCGGCGGCCGTGAGCCGGTGCGCTGTGACATCGACGACCTGTACGACGCGTTCAAGCAGCCCCGCCGGGACCGTCCCCGGTTGCCCCTGTTGCCGCCGGCGGAGGCCCGCGCCTACGTCAGCACGGTCCGCGACAAGGTGTACGACCTGCTCGACGCGGTGCGCTTCACCGACCGGCCGTTGGTGGCCGACGGGTTCGCCTTCGGCATGATCGTGCAGCACGAGCAGCAGCACGACGAGACGATGCTCGCGACCCATCAGCTGCGCGCGGGCGACGCGGTCCTGCACGCCCCGCCACCACCCGAGCCGACCGTCCGGGTCGGCGGGGAGGTGCTGGTGCCGGCCGGGGAGTTCACCATGGGCACCGACACCGATCCCTGGGCCCTGGACAACGAACGCCCCGCGCACCAGGTGCACCTGCCCGCATACGTCATCGACGCCGCACCGGTCACCAACGGCGCGTACGAGGCGTTCATCGCCGACGGCGGCTATTCCGACCGGCGCTGGTGGAGCGCGCAGGGCTGGGAGCACCGGGTGCGCGAGCAGCTCGTCGCGCCGCTGCACTGGCGTCGTGACGGCGACGGCTGGGCGTACCGGCGTTTCGGCCGCTGGGACCCGGTACGCCCCGACGAGCCGGTGGTGCACGTGTGTTTCCACGAGGCGCAGGCGTACGCGACGTGGGCCGGCAAGCGTCTGCCGACCGAGGCGGAGTGGGAGAAGGCCGCGCGGTGGGACCCGGCGACCGGGCGGTCCCGCCGTTACCCGTGGGGCGACGACGACCCGACCGAGGCGCACGCCAACCTCGACCAACGTCACCTGCGACCGGCGCCGGTGGGCGCCTACCCGGCCGGTGCCTCGCCGCTGGGCGTGCACCAGCTCATCGGGGACGTCTGGGAGTGGACGTCGACGACGTTCACCGGCCATCCCGGCTTCACCGCGTTCCCGTACCGCGAGTACTCCGAGGTGTTCTTCGGCGACGACCACCGGGTGCTGCGCGGCGGCTCGTTCGGCACCGACCGGTCGGCGTGCCGGGGGACGTTCCGTAACTGGGACTATCCGATCCGGCGGCAGATCTTCAGTGGCTTCCGATGTGCCCGCGACGCCGGCCCCGACGAGTCGCCGCGGTGAGGTACCCGGTGCCGGGAAAGGTGCGCTGATGTGCCGTCACCTGGTCTACCTCGGCCCGCCGGTCACGTTGGCCGAGTTGCTGTTCGAGCCGGCGTACGCGCTGGTCCGCCAGTCGTGGGCACCGCGGGACATGCGCGGCGGCGGCACGATCAACGCCGACGGGTTCGGCGTCGGCTGGTATCCGGATGACGGCCCTCCGGTGCGGTACCGGCGTGCCCAGCCGATCTGGAGCGACCCGACCATCGCCGAGCTGGCGGCGGTGACCCGTACCGGTGCGGTGTTGGCCGCGGTCCGTTCGGCGACGGTGGGGATGGCGGTGCTCGACGGCGCGGCCGCGCCGTTCGCGGAGGGCCGGTGGTTGTTCAGCCACAACGGGGTGATCCGGGGCTGGCCCGACTCTATGGTGCCGCTCGCTGCCGGCCTGCCGGTGCGTGACCTGCTGACCCTGGACGCGGCCACCGACTCGGCGTTGCTGTGGGCGCTGGTCCGGCATCGGCTGCGCGCGGGGGACGACCCGGCCGAGGCGATCGGCCGGACGGTGGTCGAGGTGGCCGCCGCCGCCCCGGGTTCGCGGCTGAATCTGCTGCTCACCGACGGGCGGTGGGCGGTGGCCACCGCGGTCGGTCACGCCCTGTCGGTACGCGCGAGCACGGACTCGGTGGTGCTGGCGTCCGAACCGCACGACGACGACGCCGGGTGGCGGCCGGTGCCGCAGCAGCGCCTGGTCACCGCCACGGCGGGCGAGGTGCGGGTGCAGGAACTGCCGGCCGGGTGAGCCGGGCTACGCGGGGTGTCCGACGATCAGGAGAGGAGCGGGGAGATGAGCGCGGAACCGTTGGAGATCTACCTGGAGCCGCAGGACCTGGAGCGTGGTCTGCGGGCGGACGTCCGGGCGGGATTGACCGCCGAGGCGAAGTGGCTGCCGCCGAAGTGGTTCTACGACTCGCGGGGCAGCGAGCTGTTCGAGGAGATCACCCGGCTGCCCGAGTACTACCCGACCCGGGCCGAGCGGGCGGTGCTCGCCTCGCACGCCGACGACGTGGCGGCGCTGACCGGCGCGAAGACCCTGATAGAGCTGGGCTCCGGTTCGTCGGAGAAGACCCGGTTGCTGCTGGACGCGTTCACCCGCCGGGGCGGGCTGGGCACGTTCGTCCCGCTCGACGTCTCGGTCAGTGCCCTGCTCGGGTCCACCGCGCAGATCGCCGCCGACTACCCGGGGTTGCGGGTCCGGGGGATCGTGGGTGACTTCACCCGCCAACTCGACCGGCTACCGACCGGTGGGCGACGGCTGGTGGTGTTCCTCGGCGGCACGATCGGCAACCTGCTGCCGGCCGAGCGGGCCGAGTTCCTGACCGCGATGCGGGCGGCGCTGGAGGTCGGTGACTGGCTCCTGCTCGGCACCGATCTGGTGAAGGATCCGTCGGTGATCGTGCCCGCGTACGACGACGCGGCGGGGGTCACGGCCGAGTTCAACCGCAACGTGCTGCACGTGATCAACCGGGAGTTGGGGGCCGACTTCGACCCGGAGGCGTTCGCGCACGTCGCCCGGTGGGACCCGGAGCGGGAGTGGATCGAGATGCGGTTGCGGGCGACGCGGCCGATGCGGGTCCGCGTGCTGGACCTCTCGGTGTCGTTCGACGCGGGGGAGGACCTGCGGACGGAGGTGTCGGCGAAGTTCCGCCCGCAGGGGGTGGCCGCCGAGCTGGGCGCGGCGGGTTTCACGGCGGCGCACTTCTGGACCGACCCGCGTGGGCTCTTCGGGGTGACGCTGGCGCGGGCGAGGTGAGCCTGTTCACCCGCGCCGTCCGGCCCGCTCGCTGATCGGTTAGGCTGGTCGCGCGAAGGGGAGTAGCCCCCAATGTCGTGGTCGACATACTGGTGCGTTCCGCATCCGGCCACGCGGCCCCGGTCCTCCCGGGGCGGGCGAGACCTTCGACTCAGGCTGTCGCAGCCGGGTCGAGGGCGCCCCCGTACCTCCTCCCGGCGTGAAACGGGAAGGTTGTCATGGAGGGATTCCTCGCCGCGCTGGTCATCAGCTTCGGTGTCATCTTCGTCGCCGAGCTGGGGGACAAGTCCCAGTTGATGGCGCTGACGTTCGCCACGCGGTTCAAGCCGATTCCGGTGCTGATCGGCATCACCGTCGCCACGGCGGTGGTGCACCTGGCGTCGGTCGCCATCGGCTCGGGCCTCGGCGCTGTGCTGCCCACCGACTGGATCTCGCTGGTGGCCGGCGTGGCGTTCCTCGGCTTCGGCGCGTGGACCCTGCGCGGTGACAAGCTCACCGAGGAGGAGAAGCGCAAGGCCGAGAAGACCAGCAAGACCGCGATCGTGGCGGTCTCGGTGGCGTTCTTCCTGGCCGAGCTGGGCGACAAGACGATGCTCGCGACGATCACCCTGGCCACCAAGTACGGCTGGTTCGGCACCTGGCTCGGCTCCACGGTGGGCATGGTCGCGGCGGACGCGCTGGCCATCCTGGTCGGCCGGATGCTCGGCCGCCGGCTGCCGGAGAAGACCATCAGGTACGGCGCCGCGGTGCTCTTCGCCATCAGTGGCCTCTGGCTGATCCTGGAGGCCGTCAACGAGCTGACCTGAGCGCGGCCTAACCACCCCGGTGCCGGGTAACGCCTGCGGGTGGAGCCGGCGGAGCTGCTGCGGCACGGTGACGAGGTGCTGGTCGCCGTGGTGGAGGTGGCCGGCGCTCTGGTGATCGTCGTGGGTGCGCTCTGGGCGGCGGTGCGGTTCGTGGTCGACGGGCTGCGGCACCGCACCGCCGCCGTCTTCACCCCGATCCGTCTGTCGCTGGGCCGGTTCCTGACGCTCGGTCTGGAGTTCCAGCTCGCGGCCGACGTGTTGCGGACCGCGGTGTCACCGTCGTTCACCCAGATCGGCCAGCTGGCGGCGATCGCCACGATCCGGACGGCGCTGAACTACTTCCTGGGTCGGGAGATCCGGCAGGAGCAACGGCAGGTCGCCGAGGGGCGGCAGCAGACGTGATCACCGGACTGGTCGAGGTGGTGACCGCGCTGGCCCTGGTCGTCGGGGTCGTCACGGCGCTGTGTACGGGCGACGTGCGGGTCGCCGTACGCGTGCTGTTGGACCTGCTCACGGCGGCCGGCCTGCTTCGCCTGGCCGGGGATCCGGCGTGGGGTGGCCTGGCCTCCACCGCCGCGATCGTC
The DNA here is from genome assembly GCF_049315225.1 of Micromonospora sp. WMMD729. Lineage (NCBI taxonomy): Bacteria > Bacillati > Actinomycetota > Actinomycetes > Micromonosporales > Micromonosporaceae > Micromonospora > Micromonospora sp. WMMD729. The sequence goes on from NZ_CP186059.1 coordinate 3,052,261, forward strand.
GCGCTGCGGCAACTGCTCGCGGCGGCGCTGAGTCTCCCGCCGCCGTGGTCGCGGCGACAATCCGGGCCGCGCTGCGGGGACGACGATCACCGCTTACCGTGGGCGGTACCAGCGAAACAGGGAAAAGCGGGAGGATAACCACATGAGCCGGCATGACGAACCGAACGAGTACGGGTACGCCGGCGGCGCCACCGCTCCCGAGCCGCAGCCCGGCGGCAAGCCCGACGAGCAGGACCTCGCGGAGGAGGTGGCGGTGCCCGCCGACGACCTGACCGCGCCCACCGCCGACGCCCTCGCGGACGAGACCGAGGAGCGGGCGCCGCACGACCGCAGCCGCTGACCACGGCGCCCAGCGGCCCGGCCCGGTCAGTTGCGTCCGGGCCGCTGGTAGACGTCGGGCACCCCGTCACCGTCGGCGTCGAGGCGTTCCTTCTCGGCCACCCGCCGGTACGCGGCGTTGCGGCGGGCGAGCACGGCGGCGGCGAGCGCCGCGGAGATCACCGACCCGGTGAGGACCGCCGCCTTGACCCGCTCGTCGGCCGTACTGCCCGCGCCGAACGCCAGGTCGCCGATGAGCAGGGAGACGGTGAACCCGACCCCGGCCAGCAGGGCGATGCCGAACAGGTCGGACCAGGTGATGTCCTCGTCGAGTTCGGCGCGGGTGAACCGGGCCAGCAGGTAGGTCGAGCCGAAGATGCCGATGCTCTTGCCGAGCACCAGACCGGCCACCACGGCGAGCACCAGCGGGTCGGTCAACAGGGCCCCGAGATCGGTGCCGCGGAGCGTCACACCGGCCGCGAAGAGGGCGAAGACCGGCACGGCGAAGCCGGCCGACACGGGTCGCCACCGGTGTTCCAGGTGGGCGGCGAGCCCACCCGCGTCCGCGCTGCCCGAATCCGTCCGGTCGGTGCCGCCACGAGCGCGGGCCAGCACCGGCACCGTGAAGCCGAGCAGCACGCCGGCGACCGTGGCGTGCACACCCGAGGCGTGCACCAGCGCCCAGGTGGCGGCCGCGAGCGGGACGAGGGCCCACCGCCAGGTCCGGCCCCGACGTACGAGCCAGGCGAAGAGCCCGATCGGGGCGAGCGCGGCCAGCAGCGGCAGCGGGTGGAAGTCGGCGGTGTAGAAGACCGCGATGATGGTGATCGCGAACAGGTCGTCGACCACGGCCAGGGTGAGCAGGAAGGCGCGCAGGCCCTGTGGCAGGTGTGAGCTGACCACCGCGAGGACGGCCAGCGCGAAGGCGATGTCGGTGGCGGTCGGGATGGCCCAGCCCCGTAGTCCCTCTCCGCCCGTGCTGAGGAGCACGGCCACGTAGATCAACGCCGGCATGGCCATTCCACCGAGGGCGGCCACCACCGGCAGCGCCGCGCGTCGCGGGTCACGAAGGTCACCGGCGACGAACTCACGCTTGAGTTCCAGGCCCACCACGAAGAAGAAGATGGCGAGCAGGCCGTCGGCGGCCCAGGTGGCGAGGCTCAGATCGAGGTGCCAGCGCTCGCCGCCGGGCCAGGGCACCCATCCGCCGAGCCGGACGTACGCCTCACTCCACGGCGAGTTCGCCCAGATCAGCGCGACGACGGCGCCGAGCAGCAGCAGCGCGCCGCCGACCGTTTCGGTGCGCAGCACGTCGGCCAGGTATCGGGCCTCGGGCCAGGACGACCGCGAGAAGAGTCGGTCGCGGTGGGGGGTGTGGCCGGTCATGAAGGGGCTCACCTCGGGTGTCGGGACGGCAGGGATCCAATCGCCGACCAGACTTCCCGGCACACCGCTGTCGACCCTATCCGGTCGGCGGCGCCGTGATCATGCGGTGCGCGACGCGGCGATCGAGATCGGCATCCAAATCGGTTGCCGACTTTTCCGGGTACCGCCGCTGCCGAATGGCCCTTTGTCGGGTTGGTCATGCCGGGGGCGGGCTTACGGACGCCGAAAACACATAACTCCGGACATAAGCCCTATGAAGGGCTTTAATGGTTTCACGAGTTGACAGACGACCTTGGGGGTTTTCGTGAAGTTCTTTGGCGTAACCGGACCCGCCCGGAGGCAAGCCTGATGGACCTGCTCCGCCAAATGCGCCATGTGCGTCGGCACTGGTGGGTCGTACTGGTCACGATCATGGTGGCCCTGGGCGCCTCGGCGTTCCTGACCGTACGGGCCCAGCCCCGGTACGTCGCCTCGGTGACCTTCTTCGTCACCACCCCCAACCAGGGCGTCACCGACGCCTACCAGGGTGGGCTATTCCTTCAGCAGCGCGTCAAGTCGTACGCCGACCTGCTCAGCAGCGACCGTCTGGCGCAGAGCGTCGCGGCCGAGACGCCGGTCGGACTCACCGCGGACGAGGTGCAGCGCCGGGTGACCACCTCCACCGAGGCGGGCACGGTCCTGCTGCGCGCCTCGGTCACCGACACGGACCAGGCCCGGGCACTGCGGGTGAGCGAGACCCTCGCCGCGAAGTTCGTCGACCTTGTGCAGAAGGTCGAGACACCCCCCGAGGGCAAGGCGCCCATCAAGATCGAGGTGGTCAGCGGTCCGCGGGTCAGCGCGAGCCCGGTCTCACCGAAGCCGCTGCGTAACCTCGTGCTCGGCGGTCTGCTCGGGCTCGCGCTCGGTGTCGGGCTGGCGATCCTGCGCGGTGTCGCCGATGTCCGGCTGCGCGACGCCGCCGGCCTGCAACGCGCCACCGGCAGCCCGCTGCTCGGCGAGATCCCGTTCGAGGGCGCCGCCCGCACGTCCCCGCTGATCGTCGGGGACGCCGCGACGTCGGCCCGCGCGGAGGCGGTCCGCAAGTTGCGCACCAACCTGCGCTTCGTGGACGTGCACGAGCCGGCCCGGGTCATCGCCGTGACCAGCGCCCTGCAGGGCGAGGGCAAGACGACGATGTCGTGCAACCTGGCCATCGCGCTGGCCGAGGCGGGCTGGCGGGTGCTGCTGGTCGACGCCGACCTGCGCCGGCCGAAGGTCGACGAGTACCTGGGTCTGGACGCCGGGGTCGGCCTCACCGACGTGCTGGTCGGTGACGTCCAGGTCGGTGACGTGGTGCAGCGCTGGGGCGACAAGTCCCTGCTGGTGCTGCCCAGCGGTTCCGCGCCGCCCAACCCGAGCGAGCTGCTCGGCTCCAAGGCGATGGCGGACCTGCTGCTCGCGCTGCGGGAGTCCGCGGACATCGTGATCATCGACACCGCGCCGTTGCTCGCGGTGACCGACGGCGTCGTGGTGGCCGTCCAGGCCGACGGCGCGCTGCTGGTGAGCCAGCAGGGCCGTACGTCGCGGACCCAGGTGGCCGCGGCGGCCCGTTCGCTGCACTCGGTCTCGGTGCGGCTGCTCGGCTGCGTACTCAACATGGCGAAGGTCGCCAAGGCCGAGGCGTACCAGTACGAGGCCTACCGGGTGGTCGCCTCGACCGCCACGCCGTCGGTTCCGACCGACCGGGCCACCACCGCCCGACACAGCGAGGGCGCCGGGGTCAACGGCGTCGGCGACCGTACCCAGGAACTCACCCGGCTGCCCCGATGAGCGCGGCGAGGGGTCGTAGCGAGCGTTCGATCTCCTCAGCGCAGCGGCGGAAGTCGGCGACCGTACCGCCGATCGGGTCCCGCAGGTCGTCCGCGTCCGGGGCGGCGGGTTGCAGCCGCCCCCGGGCGCTGGCGGCGGCGGCGATGGCCGCCCCCAGCGGATCGTCGGCCGTGCCGACCGGCGGCTCGGCCGCCGCCGCCAGCCGGCCGAACTGGCGCAGGGTGAACGTCCGGTGCAGCGCGCCGGGCGCGAGCGAGGTGCACACCGACCGCTGCCGCCGCGTCGCGGTCAGCACCAGCGTCGCGTCGGCCAGCTGCTCGGCCCGCAGCGTGCGGCTCGCGAACGCCGCCGGGTCGCCACCTTGCTCGGCGACGACCTGCGCCGCGTACGGGTGCATGGCCAACCCGTCCATCGCGTCGGTGCCGGCGCTGGACACCAGCACCGCCCGGTCGGCCAGCAGCCGGCGGGCCAGGTACTCGGCCATCGGCGAGCGGCAGAGGTTGGCGTGGCAGACGAACAGCAGGCGGTCGGCCATCGGGAGCCCTCTCGTGGATGCGGACGCGGGTCGCCACACCGTGCGGGTGGTGCGTCGACGCCGCTCGGCGCGCGGGGCGGGGTTGCCAGCATCGTACGCGGGCCGACCCGCCGGACGCGGTGCCGCGCCGGTCGAGCCCGGTCCGCGCCCACCGGCGGTGCCCCGGTGAAGATCGGCATCCTGTCGTACCACTTCCCGCCCGAGCCGGCGTTCATCCCCGGCAGCCTCGCCGAGGAGTTGGCCGCGCGGGGGCACGAGGTCCGTGTGCTCACCGGATTCCCCGACTACCCGGGCGGCCACGTCTATCCCGGGTGGCGGCAGCGGTGGCACCACGAGACGCACAGCGACCGGCTGTCGGTCCGGCGGGTGCCGCGCGTCTCCGGCGGGGCCACCTCCACCGCGGCGCGGATGGCCAGCTATCTGTCGTTCGCCGGGAGCGCCTCGCTGGCGGCACGTCGGTTCCTGGGTGACGTGGACGCGCTCTACGTCTTCCAGTTGCCGGCCACCACGTTCGCCACCGCCGCCGTCCTGCGGCTCCTCGCGAAGGTGCCGGCCGTGCTGCACGTACAGGACGTCTGGGCCCGCGACGGCGACGAGGCGGCTGCCGGCGGCCGCTGGTTGGCCCGGATGGACGCCGCGATGACCCGCATCTACCGGTCGGCCGCGCGGGTCGCCGTGGCCGCGCCCTCGATGCGCGACCTGGTGGTCGCGGCCGGCGCCGACCCCGGCCGGGTCGATCTGGTCCTGAACTGGACCGACGAGCGCATCTTCTACCCGGCGACGCCCGGCGCGGCGGCCCGGCAACTGGTCCGCAGGGATCGCCGGTGCGTGGTCATGCACGCCGGAACCATCGGACCCCGCCAGGGCCTGGAGACGGCGGTACGCGCCGCAGCGGCGCTGGACCGGACGATGGACCTGGTCCTGGTCGGCTCGGGCGCGGACGAGCGGCGGGTCCGGGGCCTCGCCGCCGACCTCAAGGCGGAGAACGTCCGCTTCCTGGAACGGCGGTCACCCGTCGACATGCCCGAGCTGTACGCCGCCGCCGACTACCAGTTGATCATGCTGCGCGACCTGCCCGAGCTTCGTGGCATGGTGCCGGGCAAGCTCCAGGCCGCGCTCTCGTGCGCCGCGCCGGTGGTCGCGTCGGCCGGCGGGGACACCGTCGAGCTGGTCGAACGCGCCCGAGCCGGACTGTCCTGCCCACCCGAGGACTGGGCCGCGTTGGCCGACCGGTTCTGGCTGGCGGCCACCATCCCACCGCCCGCGCGCACCGAGATGGGTCGCCGGGGACGGCAGACGTACCTGCGGGAGATGTCGCTGCCAGGCGGCGTGGACCGGATCGAACGGCTGCTGCACGAGGCTGCGGGCCGCGTGCCGCAGCGGATGACGGAGCCGCGAGCGAAACTCGCGTAAGGGACGCAAATTGCCATAACGGTACGAGAGTCCTCGTAACGTGCTAAGAACGTCAGGGAATCCGACCGACTGTCCGATTCCGGCAAACAGGAGTGTGGTGTGACGGAGAGCGAACGGCCACGTCGCCGGCGAAGCCGGTCCCGGCGTCGCCGGCGCGCACGACTGCGGCGGGCCCTGCTCGGGGCCCTGGTGGTCGGGTCGCTGGTACTTGCCGCCGGCGGGTGGATCGGCTTTCGCGGGTGGCAGGCGCGCGCCCACCTGGTCAACGCCGCCGGCCTGGCCCGGGAGCTGAGCGCCCAGGTCGTCGGTGGAGACACCGATCGTGCCCTGCGGACCCTCTCCGCCCTGCAGGAGCAGTCCGGTGCCGCCCGGTCCGCCACCTCCGACCCGAGCTGGAAGCTGGGTCGGCACACGCCGGTGGCCGGTGACGACCTCGACGCGGTCCGGCTGATCGCCGTCGCCATCGACGACCTGGCCCGGCAGGCGTTTCCCAGCCTGCTGCGCACGGATCTGACCAGCTTGGTGCCGGCCAGCGGTCGGCTGGACCTGGCCCGGCTCACCTCGGTCTCGGCGGAGCTGGCCCGGGTCAACGACTCGGTGCAGGGCACCCGCCGAAACCTGGCCACCGTGCCGGCCGACAAGCTGGTCAGCCAGGTCCGTCAGGCGCTCACCGACCTCCGTGGTGAGATCGACCGGCTGGCCAGCCTCACCGCCGCGGCCGACCAGGGCGCCCGGCTGCTACCGCCGCTGCTCGGCGCCAGTGGCCCCCGGCGTTACCTGCTCGTCTCGCAGAACCTGGCCGAGCTGCGTGCCACCGGCGGCATGTTCGGCGCGTACGCGACGATCGAGGCCGAGAACGGGCGGGTCCGGATGGGCCGGCAGGGCAGCAGCGCGTCCCTCGGTCGGTTCAGCCCGGCGCTGAAGCTGCCCGCCGAGACGCGGGCGGTATGGACGGACCTGCCGGGCATCTATCCGGCCGACGTGAACCTGACCCCGCATTTCCCGACCGCCGCCGCCCTGTACCGGGAGATGTACCGGCGCAAGACCGGGACCACCGTCGATGGTGTGCTCGCCGTCGACCCGGTGGTGCTCTCCTACCTGCTCAAGGCGACCGGCCCGGTGCTGGTACCCGGCGGGGTTCCCCTGGCCAGCGAGAAGGTCGTGCAGACCCTGCTCAACGAGTCCTACCAACGGCTGGACGTGGCGCAGCAGGACGCCTACTTCGCATCCTCGGCGGCCGCGGTGTTTGACGCCTTTTTCAAGAAGAATGTCAACCCAAGGGTGTTGTTGTCCGCATTCGACCGTGCTATCACGGAACGCCGGATATTGTTCTGGAGTGCCCACCCGGAAGAACAGCGGACGTTCGGCGACAGCCGGATGGCCGGGACGCTCCCGGAACAGGACACCGTGCCGACGGTCGGCGTGTTCCTCAACGACGGCAGCGGCGCGAAGCTCGGCTACTACCTGCGGCCGACGGCGAACCTCACGGTCGGCGCATGCCGGCCCGACGGCCGCCGCGAGCTCCGGCTGCGGGTCACCCTGCGCTCGACGGCGCCGAAGTCAGGGCTCAGCGAGTCGATCCTTGGCCTCGGTCTGGCTGGCGATCCGTACACCGTCCGCACGCTGGTGTCGATCTACAGCCCGGCCGGCGGCTCCGTGCTCGACGCCCGGCTGGACGGGGCCGAGACGGCACTGGGCAGCGGCACCGAACGCCGCCGCCAGGTGGCGACGGCCAACGTCGACATCGGCCCCGGCGCCGAGCGGGCGCTGGAGGTCACCGTCCTGACGGCCAAGACCGGCGTCGGGCAGGCCGAGCTGTGGCTGACCCCCACCGCCAGCCCTTGGACCACCCAAGTTCATTCCGCACCAAGCTGTGACCAGTAGGAGGGAACCAATCATGCGGCTATCCCGCATCATCATGGCGCTCACGGTCGGTCTGGCCGTGGTGGCCGTGCCGACGGCTGCGGGGGCGCAACCGGCTCAGCCGTCGCCCAGCGCGACCACCGGCACACCCCAGCCGCCGCCGTACCCGCCGGCCGTCGCGTCCCTGACCGTCAACCGGCCGACGATCTTCCTCGGCGAGACGGTCTTGCTCACCGGCACCGGCTTCGGGCCCAACGAGACCGTCGACATCTCCGTGACGGTCACCCCCCTCGCTGCCCCGGCCGCCGGCAACGCGCCGGCCCGCCGCAGCGACGGGACCACCGTGGCGATGGCGCCGGTGGCGTACCAGGCCAGCGCACCGCTCAACTTCACGGCGTACACGAACGCCCAGGGGCGCTTCACCAAGAGCTACAAGCCCTCGGTGACGGGCCTGCTGACCTTCACGGCCACCGGCCGCGAGTCCGGCCGGACCGCGTCCACCGAGCTGCGGGTGCTGCACCGCAAGCAGCCGCTGCCCGTCACCGGTGACAGCATCGGTACGCCCATGAAGCTCGGCGGCGGCCTCGTCGGCGCCGGTGCGATCATGCTGCTGCTGACCCTGGCCTGGCGTCGCCGCCAGCGCTTCAGCGGAGCCGCCCACTAACCGGCGACCCACCAACCGGGCAGTGCCCGGACGTACCCCCGGCTGGCGCCCGTCGGATCACCCGACGGGCGCCAGCCGTCACGTTTGCGTCACCCACGCCGCGAGGTCTCGTGATCGACACGAGTTTGCTGATCTGGGGGCATCGACAGGTCCCGGACACCCCGACTTCGGCGATCCGGAGTCGATCGAGCGGTCCGTCACGGACGAGGTGGTCGTGCACCCGGTCGCCGATCCGCAGGACGGCCCCGCTGCTGGTGCCGGTGAGTCGGTGGGACGTTTGTGTCCGTTCTCGCCCGCAACGAGCGTGGTGCCTCGGCGGCCCGGGCGTCGGGTACAGCCCGATCGGTCGGTAGCCTGCCCAAATGGTCGTGATCGACTCGATTTCGCCGATCTGGGGGTGTCAACCGGCCTCGGATACCGCGACTTCGGCGATCTCGTGTGGATCACCGCCCGGACGCATCCCGCAGACCGCCGCCGACGGCCCGGTTGGGCGCTGTGTCCGGTGATGGGCCGTGTGGGGTGAGCGGGTGGGCGCGTGATCATCGCGGGTCGGGGGTCGATGCCCACCCGCGGGGGCGTGCCTGTTGGCGTCGTGTCCCTTTGCTCTGCTTCAGTCGTGTCCCTTTGCTCTGCTTCAACGGACGCACCGGCGCGCGTCCGATATCCGGACACTGGGTGTTGCGCGGGTTGAAGCAGAGCAAAGGACCCCGGGGAGTGACCCCGCACCGCCGGTCGTTGCACCCGGCCCGGCGCGACGAGCCCACCGGGCCGCCCGCCTGCGGGAATGGCCCCGGCCGTCGGGTCGTTACACACGGACCGGCCGCCACGAGCAACCGCCCGCAGGCCGCCGAGCCCCCCGGGAATGACCCCGGCCGTCGGGTCGTTGAACCCGGTCCGCGGCGCCCGAGCCCTCCGGCTCGCCGGCCGCCGCCCCCCTCAAAGACTTTGTGCAAGCGCCCGGACGAGGTGCTGAACACCCAAGTCACCGATCCCCCCGAACGGGTGACGTGGGTGTTTCCTACCCCCGAAGGAGCAACCCCCTCATGAACACGATCTTCCGCAAGAGCATGCTGTCTGTTGCTGGTCTCGCGTTCGCCGGTGGCGTCTTCGCCGGCCCCATCGCCGCCCACGCCGCCACCCCGGCCGCCGACGCCAAGCCCACCGCTGTTGCCGTGCAGACTGCGGCGAAGCCGCAGGGCGACCAGTCCCACATCACCCTCAACGACGAGCAGACCGCCAACGTCAAGGCCATCATCGCCGCCACGAAGAAGGCCGGCCTGCCCGAGCGGGCGGCGGTCATCTCGATCGCGACCAGCCTGCAGGAGTCGAAGCTGGAGAACCTGGGCCACCTCGGCGATATGAACGACCACGACTCGCTGGGCCTGTTCCAGCAGCGCCCGTCCAGCGGTTGGGGCACCCCGGAGCAGATCACCAACCCCGAGTACTCCACCACCGCGTTCCTCAAGGGCCTCAAGCAGGTCGACGGCTGGCAGGACATGCCGCTAACCGACGCCGCGCAGACCGTGCAGGTCTCCGCCTACCCCGACGCGTACGCCCAGTGGGAACAGCAGGCCACCGACCTGGTCGGCCAGTACTGGAACAGCTGACGAACACACCGATGGCCGGCACCCCACCACGGGTGCCGGCCATCGCCGTCTGCACAGCGGCGTCGTCAGCGGTGGTGATTGCGGAAGATGTCGACAAGCGCCGCCACCAGTGCGAGCGCGATGATGCCCGTGGCGAGCAGCAGCGACTTCTCGAACGCCGCCGTCCAGTCGCCGTGACTGTCGGCCAGTGAGGAGAAGAACATCGAGCCGACAGCGGCGATGCCGGCGGCGGCGCCGATCCGTTGGCCGGTCTGGAGCATCCCGGCCCCGCTGCCCGCCTGGGGGACCGGCACCTGGGCGAGAGTGAGTGTCTGGTTGGGGGCGATGACCAGGCCGCTGCCGATGCCGGCGACGAGCAGCGGACCGGCGGTGACCCAGGGTGCCGGGCTGTCCGGCGCGAGGTGCAGGGCGAGCACCGTGGCCACCAACCCGATCACCACGCCGAGCAGGCCGATGGCGACCAGGGGCCGGCCGAACCGGTTGACGATGCGCCCGCCCAGCGCGGACGCCGCGGCGGAGCCGAGCGCGAACGGGGTGATGGCGAGACCGGCGACGAGCGCGCTGTAGCCGCGCCCGTTCTGCAGGAACAGGGTGAAGATGAAGAAGATCGCGGTGAAGCCACCGAAGTAGACGAGCGCGATGAGCGACCCGAGCGTGTACGACTGGAAGGTGAACAGGCGCAGGTCGAACAGCGGTTCCCGGTGCCGCGCGTACCACCGTTCCCACAGGCCGAAGGCGACCAGCACCACCAGGCCGGCCGGGATGAGCGCCCACTTCCACGGCGTACGCCACTGCTGCTCCTGCACCAGCGGCAGCAGGATGAGCACCACGCCGACGCCGAGCAGCAGCACACCGACCGGGTCGAGTCGACGGCGTCCGGGTTGCCCGTCGGGCCGACCGGGCAGCAGCCGCCAGCCCAGGATCACCGCGACGATGCCGACCGGCACGTTGACGAAGAAGACCCACCGCCAGCCGTGCTCCTCACCGCCGAGGGCGATGAGCAGTCCGCCGAGCAGCGGCCCGACGGCGGTGGAGATGCCGATGGTCGCGCCGAGCAACCCGAACGGCCGGGCCCGCTCCGGCCCCCGGAACAGCTGTTGGATCAGCCCGATCACCTGCGGGTTGACGATGCCGGCGGCGGCGCCCTGGAGCAGCCGGGCGACGACCAGCCAGGTGGGTGAGGTCGCCAGGCCGGCGAGCGCGCTGGTCAGGGTGAACAACGCGATCCCGAAGACGAACGCGTTGCGCCGGCCCCGGAAGTCTCCGAAGCGTCCGGCCGGTACGAGCACGAGGCCGAAGGTGAGCGCGTACCCGGAGAGGACCCACTGCAGGTCGCTCGGTGAGGCGTGCAGCGCCCGGTCGATGGACGGCACCGCGACGTTGACGATGCTGACGTCGAGCAGCGTCATGAACGCGGCGACCAGCCCGACGCCGACCGCCTGCCAGCGTCGGCGGTTCTCGGCCGCGTCGACCGGCTGCGGCTCGCGCGCCGCGTTCATCGTGCCCCCCGTTGACGGTCGATCATGCATTCCTGACCGCTACCCCGACCACCGGGGGCCAACCGTCCAGGGTCACGCCATCTGACGGGCGCAGAACCGGGGGCCGAAGTCGAGGCCGGCCATCGGCGAGTCCTCGCGGTGCAGCAGACCCTTCTCGGTGAGCTGGTGCAGCGGCGCGTGTACCTGCTCCTCGGTGAGCCCGGACCCTTCGGCGATCAGGTCCGGATAGGGCACCTGGCCGCGTGCTTCGAGGGCGGTGACCGCCTCGTACACCTTCCGCTCGACCTCCGACAGCTCCATCCGCTGCATGATCTCCTCCTTCGCCCACCCGCCGGACGCGGACGGTTGCGCCGCGTCGGTTACCCCCTGCCTGCCCGAAGATGCCCACCCGTTCGGGCGGTGGCGGGCGAACACGTCCTACGCTGCAACAGTGATCGTCTGGGATCTGGTCGTCGTCGGCGCGGGCCCCGCCGGGCTCTCCGCGGCACACGCCGCGGCGCGCGCCGGCGTTCGTACCCTGGTTGTCGAGCGGGCCACGCACCCGCGTTACAAGACCTGCGGCGGCGGCCTCATCGGCACGTCCCTGGCCGCGGTGCGGGACCGGATCGAGGTGCCGGCGCACGACCGGGTCGACCGGGTGACGTTCACCCGCGACGGCCGGCGGGAGTTCACCCGCCGCAACGGTAGTCCGGTGGTGACGATGGTGCGCCGGGAGGAGTTCGACGACCGCCTGCGCGCGGCGGCGGTCGCCGCCGGGGCGCAGCTGCGCGAGCAGGTCGCGGTCCGCGCGATCGAGCAGGACCCCGAGGGGGTACGCCTGCGACTGGCCGACGGTACGACGCTGACGGCCCGCACGGTGATCGGCGCGGACGGCTCCTCGGGGGTGACCGCGCGGCATGTGGGGGTGCGCTACCGCCAGGTGGATCTGGGGCTGGAGCTGGAGATCCCGGTGCCGCCCGCCGAGCAGGAGCGGTGGCGCGGGCGGCTGTTGCTGGACTGGGGGGCGATGCCGGGCTCGTACGCCTGGGTGTTCCCCAAGGGTGACCGGTTGACGGTCGGTGTGATCGCGGGCCGGGGTGCGGGGGAGGGGACGCGTGCCTATCTGCGGCAGTTCGTCGACCGGTTGGGTCTGACCGGGCTGCCGGCGGCGCACGATTCGGGTCACCTGACCCGGTGCCGCGAGGAGGACTCGCCGTTACGCAACGGTCGGGTGCTGGTGGTGGGGGACGCGGCCGGGCTGTTGGAGCCGTGGAGCCGGGAGGGCATCAGCTTCGCCCTGCGCTCCGGGGAGCTGGCCGGAGCGGCGGTCGCCGCCGGTGACCTGGCCGGGTACGAGCGGGCGGTCGCCGAGCGTCTGACGCCGGAGATGCGGGCCGGGTTCCGGTTGCTCGACCTGTTCACCCGCCGCCCGGGGGTGTTCCACGGGCTGTTGGCGACCCCGCCCGGCTGGCGGATGTTCGTGCGCTTCTGTCAGGGCCGAGCAAGCTTCGCCGACATGCTGCGCCGCAAACCGATCCAAGCAGCCCTGGCAGTGCTGAACCACCTACCAACCCCACGCCGCCCACCCGCCAACCCCCCGTCCTAACCCGCCCCGCGAGCGCCCCGCCCCCCGAGAGCGCGCCGATCTTGCACTTTCTGCGGCGACAATTCAGACGAACCTGAGCACTTCACCAACCGTTAGTGCAAGATCGGCGAGAGCTGCCCACCCTTACCCCAGGATCCTAGGATGGTTTAGGGGGTGTGTCGGACAGCGGACCGGCGCGTCGGGCGTTCACCGTTGGACAATGACCAGGGGAGTAGGGGGCATCGCATGGCCGAGCAGCCGTTCACCGACGACGAGTACGCGTTCCTGCGCCACATCCGGTTCGGCGAGTTGCCACCCGCAGTCCGCCCTGAGGATCAGGTCGCGCTGACCGAGACCGACCCCGGACGGGACCGGCCGGAGAAGGCTGAGGACCCGGTCCGCTGGAACGTGCAGGGCTGAGCAGACGCGGACGGGCCGTGGGTGTCACCACCCACGGCCCGCCATCGGAAGAGCCGTCACACCACGGTCAGAAGACCGGCACGCCCTCGCGGACGAGACGCCAGTTGGGCTGGAAGAAGTCGTCCGGGTTGATGGTCCCCTCGGCCTGGGCCCAGTCGATGAGCAGCTGGCGGATCTCCTGCTGCGCGTTGTAGACCTGGGTCTTCACGATGCCGGGGAAGTTGCCGCCGCCGCTGCGCCGGTAGTTGTTCACCGCGACCACGAACTGCGCGTCGTCCGCGACCGGGGTGTCGGTGCCGGGCAGCACCAGGCGGGTGATGCGCTGACCGACCGGCCGGGAGATGTCGATGTCGTAGTCCAGGCCGGAGATCACGTCGTAGTTGTAGTCCGGCACCGCCGGGTCGCTGATCTGCTCCGGGTCGACGGTCGCGCCCGGGGCGACGGTGCGGAAGTACTTCGCCGAGTATTCGAGGTACGCGCGTACCTCCGCGCCGCTGAGTACGACGGCTTCGAGGGTGTTGTCGTACACGTACAGGCCGGCCACGTCGCGGATCTTGACGTCCCCGGCGGGGAAGACGGCGGTACGGCTGAACGGCGCGGCGATCGACAGCACCGGCAGGTCCGCGTACGCGGTGCCGGCCAGCGCCGCGCCGACGACCTCGGTCTGCACGTGGTTGATGAAGTCGAGGATCGGGGTGTCCTTGTAGCGGGACTCCGCCGCCGACAACTCCACGGTGGAGGTGGCGACCACCTGGTTGACGTACGCCACGGTCTTCGCGTGCTGGGCCCGTACGGCGGCGAGGACCTTCGGGTCCTCGACGACCGTGTTGGTGTTCAGCATGGTGGCGGCCTTCTTGGTGATCGTCCACCGGCCGCGCTCACGGGTGAGGGTGAAGTCCATCCGGGTGAGCCGCTGACCCCATTTCGAGGGCTCGGAGAGCAGCACCTGGGTGCCGGTCTGCTCGTTGGTGACGAACCGCTCGACCACCTCGTTGTGGGCGTGCCCGAAGAGGATCGCGTCGATCCCCGGCACCTGCTGGGCGATCAGCGCCACCGGGTTCTCGTTGGGCAGCTCCGGGCCGTAGCTGGAGGTGCCGCTGTCGCCGCCGTGGGCGGAGATCAGCACGAGGTCGGCGCCGCGGGCCCGCATGATCGGCACCCACTTCGCGGCGGTCGCGATCATGTCGTCGAAACGCAGCTTGCCCTCGACGTTGCCCCGGTCCCAGATGGCCACGCCGGGGTTGGTCAGGCCGAGGATGCCGACCCGCAGGGTCGGCGCGGCGAAGCCGAGGGAGACCTTCTTGATGACGTACGGCAGGAAGGCCGGCTTGCCGGTCGTGGCGTTGACCGCGTTCGCGGCCAGGGCCGGGAAGCCGAGCTGGCGGATCCACAGGTCCAGCAGCGGCAGGCCGTAGTTGAACTCGTGGTTGCCCAGCGTCACGGCGTCGTAGTCGATGACGTTCATGGCCCGGGCCATCGGGTGCTTCTCGCCGGTGGCGGTGATGGGCTCCTGCTTGGCGTAGTACGTCGCCAGGGGGGTGCCCTGGATGGTGTCGCCGGCGTCGAGCACCAGGGTCGCCCTGCCGCGCCGCTCGCGGCGGATCTGGTTGATCAGGGTGGCCAGCTTGGCGACACCGACATCGTTGTGCTTGCTGTCGTCGTACTCGGCGTCGCGGTAGTAATCCCAGTTGTAGACGTTGCCGTGGGTGTCCGACGTGCCGAGCAGCGTGAGGTCCCAGGTACGCGGCCGGGCGGGGCCGGCCGCCTGGGCGGGGGAGGCGGCGATCAGCGGCGCGGTGGCCGCGGCGGCGGCGACCGCGAGCACCTGGCGACGCGACGGACCGGATCCAGAGGTCATGACGTGCCCTTCCATGGGGGTTGACGCGCCTCGTGAGCGCCTCGCGCACCATAACGAGCCCCTGTCACTCCTGCCACGTCAGCCCCGGTTTCCGCAGAACGGCGTCGGGTAGGGCGCTAACCGGAGGTACCAGAGGCGAGGAGATCCCGGTGAGCCAGGACCAGCACACCCCGCAGGACCCGACCAGCCAGTACGGCCAGCAGTCCGGTCAGCCCGGCCAGCAGCAGTCGCCGCCGGGCTCGACGGCGGGTATGACGCCGCGGCCGGACCACGGCGAGGAGTCGTACCGGGGCAGCGGCAAGCTCGACGGCAAGCGGGCGTTGATCACGGGCGGTGACTCGGGGATCGGCCGGGCGGTGGCTCTCGCGTTCGCCCGGGAGGGCGCCGACGTGCTCATCGCGTACCTGGGTGAGGAGGAGGACGCCGACGCTCGCGAGACCGTTCGGCTCGTCGAGGAGGCCGGCCGTCGGGGTGTCGCGGTACGCGGGGATGTCCGCGACGAGGCGCACTGCCGGGAGCTGGTCGACCGGACGGTGCGTGACCTGGGCGGCATCGACATCCTGGTGAACAACGCGGCGTACCAGATGTCGCAGGACGAGGGCATCCTCGGCATCAGCACCGAGCAGTTCGACCGGGTGCTCAAGACCAACCTGTACGCGATGTTCTGGCTCTGCAAGTTCGCCGTCCCGCACCTGGCCGAGGGGTCGGCGATCATCAACACGGCGTCGATCCAGGCGTTCGACCCGTCGCCGCAGTTGCTGGACTACGCCACCACCAAGGCGGGGATCGCCAACTTCACCAAGGCGCTCGCGGCCGACCTGGCGGAGCGGGGCATCCGGGTCAACGCGGTGGCGCCCGGCCCGGTCTGGACGCCGCTGATCCCGGCCACCATGCCGAAGGAGAAGGTCGAGCAGTTCGGCACGGACACCCCGGAGGGTCGGCCCGGGCAGCCGGCGGAGCTGGCCCCGGCGTACGTCTTCTTCGCCTCCCAGGAGTCCAGCTACGTCACGGGCGAGATCCTGGGGGTCACCGGCACCCGGCCGACCAAGTGACGCCGCCGGCCGGGTGGTCGCCCGCGCGCCGACCGCTCGGTCTCAGCGCGGCCAGTCGGTGAAGCGCCGGCGCACCCGGGCGACGTCGTCGGGGCTCAGGCCGTACCTGCCGAACCGGGTGTCGTTCAGCCGGTCGAGGTAGCGGCCGGCGGCACGGACGTCGTCCGGGTCGAGCGCGGGGTCGACCTGCCGGGCCAGCACCAGCAGTTGCGTCACGTCGTAGTGCTCGAGCGCCGCCGCGACGTCGATGAAGTCCCGGACCTCCCGCCGGTTGACCAGCGCGGCGATCTTGTTGGCGACCAGGTCGCGGACGTCCATCACGGGGCCGAGGTCCATCACCACCGGGCTCTGCTGCCGGTCGAGTCGGGCCAGGCTGAGCCGGATCTGCCGCCCGTGGCGGCTCACCACGAAGTCCTTCATGTCCCGGCCGTACCCGTCGAACAGGTCGGCGAGTTCGCTGTCCGGGTCGGCGTCGGAGACGGTGAACCCGGCGCGTTCCAGCGCGGCGCGTACCCCGGCGGAGGCCGCGGCGGCGGCGCCCTCCACGTCGGCGAAGAGGTCCACGTCCTCGGTGGGCCGGGCCACCAGGCCGTGCGCGGCCCAGGCCACTCCGCCGCCGAGCACGAACCGGTACGGCCCGGCGGCGGTCAACGCCACCCGGGCCACCTCCCGGTAGAAGTCGTGCAGGTGGGGCGCGATCACGCCGCGCGCAGGCCGCGGTGCCGGCTCTCCCAGGCCAGGCGGACGCCCCGGGGGAGGTTGAGCAGTCGCCACACCCGCCGCAGGGTGCGTCCGTTGATGAGGGTGCGCAGGTCGTCGGCGTTGGCCGTCTCGCGCAGCACGTTCTCGTACATCCAGAGCAGTTGGTCGAGGTCACCGAGGTCGAAGGTGCGCTCGGCGTTCCACATCAACCGGACCGGCAGCTCGACCACGCCGCGGGTGGGGCCGGTCAGCTCGGTGAGCGTTCGCGCCACGACGGCCGGACGACCCGGGCGGGCCAGGAAGGCCACGCCGGTCGCGGTGGGCGAGACGGCCTGCATGGTGTCAGGGTAACGCCCGTCGGTGCGGGTGTCGCCGAGGAGCGTCCGGCGCGGGTGATGAGTTCTCGGGCCCGCGCCCGTCACAGGTGTGCCGGGACACGACGAGACGGGAGCAGGACGTGACGGGTACGGACACGCGGAGTGGGAGCGCGGGTGCGCTGGCCGAGGTCGACGAGACGGCCTTCGCGGGGCTGGCGCAGCGGCACCGGCGGGAGTTGCACGTGCACTGCTATCGGATGCTCGGGTCGTTCGAGGACGCCGAGGACACCGTGCAGGAGACGTTCCTGCGGGCCTGGCGGCGGCGGGAGACGTTCGCGGGCCGGTCGACGGTACGGGCCTGGCTGTACCGGATCGCCACCAACGCCTGCCTGGACTTTTTGGCCCGGTGCCGTCCGGAGCCGGCCCGGGGCGGCGAGGTGCGGTGGTTGCAGCCGTATCCGGATCGGCTGCTCGACGAGGTGCCGGCGGGCGCCGCGGACGAGCCGGAGGCGGTCGCGGTCGCGCGGGAGACGATCGAGCTGGCGTACGTGGTGGCGGTCCAGCACCTCGCGCCGCGTCCCCGGGCCGTGCTGATCCTGCGGGACGTGCTCGGCTGGCCCGCGAAGGACGTCGCCGACCTGCTCGGGGACTCGGTCAACTCGGTGAACAGCGCGTTGCAGCGGGCTCGGGCCGGCATGCGGGAGCACCTGCCCGCCGAGCGGCAGGACTGGACGGGGGGCGAGCAGGACGCCGGTACGCGCGAGTTGGTGCGGCACTTCACCGAGGCGAGCGTCGCCACGGACATCGGCCGGCTCACCACGATGTTGCGCGACGATGTGCGCTGTTCGATGCCGCCCACCCCGGGTCTGCACCTGGGCCGGGACGCGGTGGTGGGCGACTGGATCGCGGACGGGTTCGACCGGATGACGGGCCTGCGCGGTGTGGCGACCTCGGTGAACCGGCAGCCCGCCGTCGCGTTCTACCACTGGCGGGAGTCCGACGGCGCGTACCTGCCGTTGACCATCGACGTCCTGCGCGTCACCGGCGGCGCGATCACCGAGATCGTCATCTTCCACGCCGACCGGTTCGCGCGGCTGGGGCTGCCGGAGCGCCTGCCGGCGGGTGGTGCGAAGTGAGCGTCGCGGCCCCGACCCATCCTCCGCGCCGACTCCTCGGCCTTGCCGGCGTCGGTCTGGCGGCCGCCGTGGCGGCGATGGCCACGACCACTGTCGCGGCCGCGCTCGCCGGGGCCGCCGGTGTCGACTTCGAGATCCCCGAGGGCGGCGAAACGATTCCGCTGGCCGGGTTCGCCGTGGTGACGGGTGCCTTCTCGCTCGTGGGCGTCGTTCTCGCCATCGTTCTCGGTCGGTTCAGCGCGCGTCCCGCCGAGCGGTTCCGGTGGACGACCGTGGCGCTGACCGCGATCTCGCTGGTTCCGCCGTTCCTCTGTGGGGCCGCTGCCGCCACGGTCGCGGTTCTCGTGGTGCTGCACCTGGTCGCCGCGGCGGTGATGATCCCGGCGTTGATGTGGGGCCTGCACCGGTGGGGCCGTTCCCTCGATTAGCGAAGACTCCTCATCTGACCTATGTTCGGGGGGTCGCTCGCACGCGAGGGAGGTGTCGGGGATGGGTCTTCGGACGTTCATCGAGGGTTGGCCGGTGTACCGCCAGCTCACCGGCACCGATCCCCTCGGTCGGGGCGCGGCGGCCAAGTCGGCGCGCTCCGCCGCGCTGACGGCGCGTACCCAGGAGGCCGACAGTGTCGCGCGGTCGGTGTGCCCGTACTGCGCCGTCGGTTGTGGTCAGCGGGTGTTCGTCACCGATGGCCGGGTCACGCAGATCGAGGGTGATCCGGACAGTCCGATCTCGCGGGGCCGCCTGTGTCCGAAGGGCTCGGCGAGCAAGAGTCTCGTGACGAGCCCGCTGCGCCAGACGACGGTCCGCTACCGCCGGCCGTACGCGACGCAGTGGGAGGACCTGGACCTCGACACGGCCCTCGACATGATCGCCGACCGGATCCTCGCCGCCCGCGAGGAGACCTGGGAGGACCGCGACGAGCAGGGTCGGCCCCTCAACCGGACGTTGGGCATCTCCAGCCTCGGTGGCGCCACGCTGGACAACGAGGAGAACTACCTCATCAAGAAGTTGTTCACGGCGATGGGGGCGTTGCAGATCGAGAACCAGGCGCGTATTTGACACTCCGCCACCGTCCCCGGTCTGGGGGCCAGCTTCGGTCGTGGCGGTGCGACGGACTTTCAGCAGGACATCGCCAACGCTGACGTCATCGTCATCCAGGGTTCCAACATGGCGGAAGCCCATCCGGTGGGTTTCCAGTGGGTGATGGAGGCCAAGCGCCGCGGGGCGAAGGTGTTCCATGTGGACCCCCGCTTCACGCGGACGAGCGCGCTGGCGGATGCGTACCTGCCGATCCGGGCGGGCACGGACATCGCGCTGCTCGGTGGGGTGATCCGCTACATCCTCGACAACGAGTTGGACTTCCGCGAGTACGTCCTCGCCTACACCAACGCGGCGACGATCGTCAGCGACCAGTTCAGCGACACCGAGGACGGCGACGGCTTCTTCTCCGGCTTCGATCCGGAGACCGGCAGCTACGTGCAGGACAGCTGGCAGTACGAGGGGCACGAGGACTCCTCGGGCAGTGGGCACACCGCCAAGGAGCGGGACACGGCGGCCGGCCTGGAGCACGAGTCGCACGGTGCCGAGGTCGGCGGGCAGACGCAGCGGGACGAGACGTTGCAGCACCCGCGCTGCGTTTACCAGATCCTCAAGCGGCACTACGACCGCTACACCCCGGAGATGGTGGAACGGGTCTGCGGCATCCCGCAGGAGAAGTTCCTCGAACTGGCGCGGGAGTGGACGGCGAACTCCGGCCGGGAACGCACCGGCATGCTCATCTACTCGGTGGGCTGGACGCAGCACAGCGTTGGTGTGCAGTACATCCGCGCCGGGGCGATCATCCAACTCCTGCTGGGCAACATGGGCCGGCCCGGCGGTGGGGTGATGGCGCTGCGCGGGCACGCCAGCATCCAGGGCTCCACGGACATCCCGACCCTGTTCAACCTGCTGCCCGGCTACCTGCCCATGCCGCACCACGCCGACCACCCCACCTTCGACGAGTGGGTGGACAGCATCCGGCACCCCGGGCAGAAGGGCTTCTGGGGCAACGCCCGGTCGTTCGCCGCCAGCCTGCTCAAGGCGTACTGGGGGGACGCCGCGACGCCGGAGAACGACTTCTGCTACGGCTACCTGCCCCGGTTGACCGGCGACCACGGCACGTACCAGCAGGTCCTCAACATGATCGACGGGAAGACCAAGGGGTACTTCCTGCTCGGGCAGAACCCGGCCGTCGGGTCCGCGCACGGCCGCGCGCAACGCCTCGGCATGGCCAACCTCGACTGGCTGGTGGTCCGCGACCTCTTCATGATCGAGAGCGCGACCTTCTGGAAGAACGGCCCCGAGGTGGCCACCGGCGAGATCGTGCCCGAGGAGTGCCGTACCGAGGTCTTCTTCCTGCCCGCCGCCTCCCACGTCGAGAAGGAGGGCACGTTCACCCAGACGCAGCGGTTGTTGCAGTGGCGGGAGAAGGCCGTCGAACCGCCGGGCGACGCCCGTTCCGAGCTGTGGTTCTTCTACCACCTCGGCCGCCGGCTGCGCGAGAAGCTGGCCGGCTCGTCGCTGCCGCGCGACCGGGCGCTGCTCGACCTCACCTGGGACTACCCCACGCACGGTCCGCACGAGGAGCCGAGCGCCGAGGCGGTCCTGCGCGAGATCAACGGGTACGACGTGCCGACCGGCCGACCGCTGTCCAGTTTCGCCGAGGCCCGCGACGACGGCTCCACCGCCGTCGGCTGCTGGATCTACACCGGCGTGTACGCCGACGGCGTCAACCAGGCAGCCCGCCGCAAGTCCCGACACGAGCAGGACTGGGTGGCCGCCGAGTGGGGTTGGGCGTGGCCGGCGAACCGCCGGATCCTCTACAACCGTGCCTCGGCCGACCCGGACGGCAACCCGTGGAGCGAGCGCAAACGCTACGTCTGGTGGGACCCGGACAGGGGCGAGTGGACCGGCCACGACGTGCCGGACTTCGAGAAGACCAAACCGCCGTCGTACCGGCCGCCCGCCGGGGCGTCCGGTCCGGAGGGGATCGCCGGTGACGACCCGTTCGTCATGCAGGGCGACGGCAAGGGCTGGCTGTACGCGCCCAGCGGCGTCCTGGACGGGCCGCTGCCCACCCACTACGAACCGGTCGAGTCGCCGGTCCGTAACCCGCTCTACCGCCAGCAGGCCAACCCGACCCGCAAGTCGTACGCGCACCCGGTGAACTCGGTGAACCCGAGCCCGCCGCAGGAGCACAGTCAGGCCTTCCCGTACGTCTTCACGGTCAGCCGGCTCACCGAGCACCACACCGCCGGCGGGATGAGCCGGACCGTACGGCCCCTGGCCGAGTTGCAGCCGGAGATGTTCGTCGAGGTGTCGCCGGAACTGGCCGCCGAGACCGGGTTGGCGCACCTCGGGTGGGCGCACCTGGTCAGCGGTCGGGCGGTGATCGAGGCCAAGGTGCTGGTCACCGACCGGCTCACCCCGTTGCGGGTGGACGGTCGGGTCATCCACCAGGTGTGGCTGCCGTACCACTTCGGCTTCGAGGGTCTGGTCACCGGCGACTCGGCCAACGACCTGTTCGGCATTACCCTCGACCCGAACGTCCTCATCCAGGAGAGCAAGATCGGTACCTGCGACGTACGGCCGGGCCGGCGGCCCACCGGGCCTGCCCTGCTCGACCTGGTCGCCGACTACCAGCGGCGGGCCGGGATCACCCCGGGTGGACACGCGCCGACCGTCACCACCGACCAGGACGGGAAGGCCAGCGGTGATTCCTGACCCGAACAGCCTCTACGGGCCGCTCGATCCGGCGCCGGACGCGGGTTATGTGGACGCGCCGGAGCGGATGGGGTTCTTCACCGACACGAGTGTGTGTATCGGGTGCAAGGCGTGTGAGGTGGCGTGCAAGGAGTGGAACGGGGTCCCGGACAGTGGCTTCGATCTGCTGGGGATGTCGTACGACAACACGGGGGCGTTGACGGCGAACTCGTGGCGGCACGTCGCGTTCGTCGAGCAGCCGCGCCCGGCGGGGCACGGCGGCGCGGCGTTCGCGGGCACGCCCACCGGTACCACGGTCAGCGCGACGTCGGCGGCGGTCGCCGCCGGCACGCCCGGGTCGACCGGCACCGAGCCGGGCCTGCCATCCGGGTCACCGTCGGCCGCCGCGCGGATGGCCGACAGCGCCCCGACCGACAGCGGCGCGGGGCCGCAGTTCCTGGGTATGCCGGGGGCGCAGCCGCCGGGGCGGGGTACCGGTGTGGAGGGTCGCAGTGATTTTCGTTGGTTGATGATGTCGGATGTGTGTAAGCACTGCACGCATGCGGCTTGTTTGGATGTGTGTCCGACGGGGTCGTTGTTCCGGACGGAGTTCGGGACGGTGGTGGTGCAGGAGGACATCTGTAACGGGTGTGGGTATTGCATTTCGGCGTGTCCGTACGGGGTGATCGATCAGCGTCGGGGTGATGGTCGGGCGTGGAAGTGCACGTTGTGTTATGACCGGTTGGGTGCGGGGATGACGCCGGCGTGTGCGCAGGCGTGTCCGACCGAGTCGATCCAGTACGGGCCCCTGGAGGAGTTGCGTGACCGCGCGGCGGCGCGGGTGGCGACACTGCACGAGCGGGGTGTGCCCGAGGCGCGGTTGTACGGGCATGACCCGAACGATGGTGTGGGTGGTGACGGGGCGTTCTTCCTGTTGTTGGACGAGCCCGAGGTGTACGGGCTGCCACCGGATCCGGTGGTGACCACCCGGGACCTGCCGGCCATGTGGAAACGCGCCGGCCTTGCGGCTGTGACGATGGCCGCCGCCACGGTGGTCGCGTTCCTGGGCAGGCGGCCATGACCAACCCCACACCGCGAGTGGGCGACCGGTTCCGCCGGTTCCGCGACCGCCTGGCCACCACGAGCCCCGACCTGCCGACCCAACGGCAGGCGCAGGACGGCACCGACGTGGCCGTGCCGGCAACGGCCCACGATCGGACGCCGCAACCCGAGGAGAACGCCGCGCGGCGCTCCCGGCGCGGTCGACGCGGCGGCGCGGAGGAACTGCGGGTCCCCGAGGCCGAGTTCACCTCCTACTACGGCCGGCCCGTCCTCAAGGCCCCGGTCTGGAAGTGGGACATCGCCGCGTACCTGTTCACCGGCGGGTTGGCTGCCGGCTCATCGCTGCTGGCCGCGGGCGGTCAACTCACCCGGCGACCGGCGCTGCGCCGCGCCGGCCGGGTCACCGCGCTGGGCGCGGTCAGCGCCAGCGCCGTCTTCCTCATCCGGGACCTGGGCCGGCCGGAGCGGTTCCACCACATGCTCCGGGTCGCCAAGCTGACCTCGCCCATGTCGGTCGGCACCTGGATCCTCAGCGCGTTCGGGCCGGCCGCCGGAGTGGCGGCGATCGCCGAGACCGCCGCCTGGCTGCCCCGAACCGGGCCGCTCGGGCTGGTCGCCCGGGCCCTGCCACCGGCCGGGCACGCCGCCGGGCTGGTCGCCGCCGCCACCGCACCGGCCCTGGCGACGTACACCGGGGTCCTGCTCGCCGACACGGCGGTGCCGTCGTGGCACGAGGCGTACCCCGAACTGCCGGTCATCTTCGCGGGCAGCGCGCTGGCCAGCGGCGCGGGCGTCGGTCTGCTCGCCGCGCCGCCGGCGCAGGCCGGCCCGGCCCGCCGGATGGCGGTGGCCGGCGCGGCCCTGGAGCTGTACGGCGCGCACCGGGTGGAGACCCGTCTCGGGCTGCTCAGCGAGCCCTACCGGACGGGCCGGCCGGGTCGGCTGCTGCGCGCCGGCCGGCTGCTGACCGCCGCCGGGGTGGCCGGGGCGCTGCTGGGCCGGCGCAGTCGCGTCGCCGGGGTGGTGTCCGGAGCCGCCCTGCTGAGCGCGTCGGTCGCCACCCGGTTCGGCATCTTCTACGGCGGCGTCGCGTCCGCCCGCGACCCCCGCTATACCGTCGTGCCGCAACGCGAGCGGGTGAACGCCCGGCGGACCGAGGCGGATCCGGCGACTGACTGAGCGCTCGCACCGCCGTTGTGATCGAATGTGCGACGGAGGCGTTCAGGCGGCTGGTGCCCCTCCCGGTCTTCAAAACCGGTGTGGTCCGGGACCCGGGCCAGGCGGGTTCGATTCCCGTCCGTCTCCGCCAACGGCGGCAGGAGTGACGTGATGCGTGACGGCAGCGAGGACCCGCGGCGTCGGGTGCCCCGCACCGACACCCTCCTGGCCGATCCGCGGCTGGCGGCGGCCATCGCGACCCTCGGCCGGGACCGGGTCAAGGCCGCCGTCGTGCAGGCGCAGACGCGGGCCCGACGCGGTGAGATCACCCCCGACGAGGTACGGGACGCATCCGTCGCCGGGCTGCCCGCGCCCGGCCCCCGGGCGGTGCTCAACGCCACCGGCGTCGTGCTGCACACCAACCTCGGTCGGGCGGCGCTGTCGCCGACCGCCGTCGCGGCGGTCGTCGCCGCCGCCGGGCACACCGACGTCGAACTGGACCTGACCACCGGACGCCGGGCCCGCCGGGGCCGCGACGCCCTCGACGCGCTCGCCGCCGCCGTGCCGGACGCCGCCGCCGTGCACGTGGTCAACAACGGCGCCGCCGCGCTGGTGCTGGCGGCCACGGCGTTGGCCGCCGACCGCGAGATCGTGGTCAGCCGCGGTGAGCTGGTCGAGATCGGCGACGGCTTCCGCCTGCCCGACCTGCTGGAGAGCACCGGCGCGCGGCTGCGCGAGGTGGGCACCACCAACCGCACCACCCTCGACGACTACGCCGCCGCGGTCGGTCCGCGCAGCGGGTTCGTGCTGAAGGTGCACCCGTCGAACTTCCAGGTCACCGGCTTCACCTCGGCCGTGCCGGTGCGCCGCCTCGCCACCCTCGACGTGCCGGTGGTCGCCGACATCGGCTCCGGACTCCTCGCGGCGGACCCGCTGCTGCCCGACGAGCCCGACGCGGCCAGCACCCTGCGCGCCGGCGCGGCCCTGGTCACCGCGAGCGGCGACAAGCTGCTCGGCGGCCCCCAGGCCGGCCTGCTGCTCGGCGACGCCACGCTTGTCGAACGGTTACGCCGCCACCCGCTCGCCCGGGCGCTGCGCGTGGACAAGCTGACCCTGGCGGCGTTGGCCGCCACCCTGCACCGACCGGACACCCCGACCCGGAGTGCGCTGCACACCGACCCGGCCGCTCTGCGCCGGCGGGTGGAGCTGCTGCGCGACCGGCTGGGCGCGGACGGACGCAAGGCAGAGGTCGTCCCGGCGGTCGCCGTGGTCGGCGGCGGTGGCGCTCCCGGCGTCGAACTGGACTCGTGGGCGCTGAGCCTGCCCGAGCGGTACGCCGCGCCGCTGCGCACCGGAGAGCAACCGGTGCTCGGTCGGGTGGTGCGCGGCCGGCTCCTGCTCGACCTGCGCTGCGTGCCCGTCGACGCCGACGACGCGGTCCTGGCGGCCGTGCTGCGCGTACCCGGGGACGACTGAGCATGTTCGTCGTCGCCACCGCCGGGCACGTCGACCACGGCAAGTCGACCCTGGTGCGGGCGTTGACCGGGATGGAACCCGACCGGTGGGCCGAGGAACGCCGCCGGGGCATGACCATCGACCTGGGATTCGCCTGGACGACGCTGCCGTCCGGGGCCACGATCGCGTTCGTCGACGTACCCGGGCACGAGCGGTTCGTACCGAACATGCTCGCGGGCGTCGGCCCGGTGCCGGCCGCGCTGATCGTGGTCGCCGCCGACGAGGGGTGGATGCCG
This sequence comes from Micromonospora sp. WMMD729, assembly GCF_049315225.1. Taxonomy (NCBI): domain Bacteria; kingdom Bacillati; phylum Actinomycetota; class Actinomycetes; order Micromonosporales; family Micromonosporaceae; genus Micromonospora; species Micromonospora sp. WMMD729. The sequence continues at coordinate 3,078,116 of NZ_CP186059.1, forward strand.
CAGTCCGCCGAGCACCTGGCCGCGCTCGACGCGCTCGGCGTCGGGCACGGCCTGCTGGTGGTGACCCGCGCGGACCTCGCCGACCCTCATCCGGCGGCGGAACGCGCCCGGTCCGAGATCGCGGCGAGCAGTCTCGGAGCGGTGGAGACGGTCGCGGTCAGCGGGTTGACCGGCGCCGGCCTGCCGCAGTTGCGGGCCGCGCTGGACCGGCTCGTCGCGCGACTGCCCGAGCCCGTGCTGGACGCCCCGGTGCGTCTCTGGGTGGACCGCAGCTTCACCGTGCGGGGCAGCGGCACCGTCGTCACCGGAACCCTGGGCGCCGGCCGGTTGCGGGTCGGCGACACCCTGGAACTGGCCGGCGCCGGCGAGCCGGTCCGGGTCCGCGGCCTGCACCGCCTGGGCGAGGCCCGACCGGAGGTGTCGGCCGTCGCCCGGGTCGCGGTCAACCTCCGGGGTACGCCCCGGGACCGACTCGGTCGTGGCGACGCGCTGCTGACGCCGGGCCGGTTCCACCGCACCGACCTCGTCGACGTCCGGCTCTCCGGCGACCCCGCCGCCGATTTGCCGGCCACCCTCACCCTGCACGTCGGGTCGGCGGCCGTGCCGGTGCGGGTCCGGCCGCTCGGCGTCGACACCGTCCGGCTCCGGCTGGCCCGCCCGCTGCCGCTGCTCGTCGGCGACCGGGCGCTGCTGCGCGATCCCGGCCGTCACCACGTCTGCGGCGGCGTACGGGTCCTCGACGTCGCGCCGCCGCCACTGACCCGCCGGGGCGCGGCGGCTGCCCGCGCGGCCGTCCTCGCCGAGCTGGACGGACGCCCCGACCTGGCCGGTGAGCTGCGCCGCCGCCGCCTGGTCCGGGTCGGCGCGCTCCGTCGGATGGGCGTGCCGGTACAGGCCACCCCGGTCGCCGGTGACTGGCTCGCCGACCCCGGGCACTGGCGGCTCCTCGGCGACCAGGTGACCGAGGAGGTCACCCGCTACGCGCGGGAGCACCCGCTGGAGCCGGGCATGCCCGTCGACGCGCTGCGGCAGCGCCTGGCCCTGCCCGACCGGGCCCTGGTCGAGGCCCTGGTGCGCCCGCCGCTGCGGGTGCACGGCGGTCGGGTCGGCACGACCGCCGTCGACACCCTGCCCGACCCGGTGGCCCAGGCCGTACGGCGGGTCCGCGCCGAGTACGCCGACCATCCGTTCCGCGCCCCGGAGGCGGACCGCCTCGTCGAACTGGGCCTCGGGCCCCGGGAGATCGGCGCGGCGGTACGCGCCGGCGCGCTGCTGCGGCTGGCCGACGCCGTGGTGCTGCTGCCCGAGGCGCTCGACGCGGCGGTCACCGTGCTGGCCGGGCTGCCCCAGCCGTTCACCCTGTCGGCGGCCCGGCAGGCCCTGGACACCACCCGACGGGTGGCGGTGCCGCTGCTGGAGCTGCTGGACCGACGCGGCGTCACCCGCCGGCTGCCCGACGACGCGCGGGTCGTCGTCGTCAGCTGAGCGCCAACCCGGCCCCCGGGACCGCCCCGGTCACCTACGGTGACGCCATGGACCCTTCGGCGGTCTGGCGGGACCGGCAGCACCAGTGGCGGATCGAGGCGTACCGCGCCCCGGATCTGCGCTTCGCCATCTACGCGACGAACGGCCCCACCGAGTCGGTGCCGCTGTGGCTGTTCGGCATGACGGCGTTGGCCCGGTGGTTGATGACGCACAGCATCTCGCTGGACGACCTGGAGGTCGACTAGGGCCTGTTGCTGAACGGCGGGCGGAGTCCGGACGGAGGTGCGCGGTGGGCGGTCAGCTCGGGCAGTTGGCGCTGGTGGCCGTCCTCGTGCTGATCAACGCCGCGCTGTCGGGCAGCGAGATGGCCCTCGTGACGCTGCGCGAGGGGCAGTTGCGGCGGTTGGGCCGGCGCAGCCGGGCCGGCGAGCGGCTGGTACGGCTCTCCCGGGACCCGAACCGCTACCTGGCCACCATCCAGCTCGGCATCACCCTGGCCGGGTTCCTCGCCTCGGCGGCCGCCGCGGTGTCCCTCGCGCAGCCGCTGGTCGGCCCGCTGGGTTTCCTCGGCGCGGCGGCCCGGCCGGCCGCGGTGCTGCTGGTGACGGTGGCCCTGACCTTCGTCACGTTGGTGGTGGGCGAGTTGGCGCCGAAGCGCCTCGCCATGCAGCGCGCCGAGCGGTGGGCGCTGCTCAGCGCCGGGCCGCTGGACCTGCTCGCCCGGGTGTCCCGTCCGGCGGTGTGGCTGCTGAGCTGGGCGACCGACGTGGTGGTCCGGCTGGCCGGCGGGAACCCGCGGGCCAGCCGCGAGGAGATGACCGAGGAGGAGCTGCGGGAGATGCTGGCCAGTCAGCGGGGCCTGTCGGCGCAGCAGCGGGAGATCCTGACCGGCGCGTTCGACATCGCCGGTCGGACGCTGCGGGAGATCCTGGTGGCCCGCCGGGAGGTGACCACGCTGCCGGCCGACCTGCCCGCCGCCGAGGGCGTACGGCTGCTCGGCGCCGCCGGGCGCTCCCGCGCGCCGGTGACCCGCCCGGGCGGCCTGGACGAGGTGATCGGCGTGGTGCACATCCGCGACCTGGTCCGCGCCGAGGTCGGCACGGTGGGGGAGCAGGTCCGGCCGCCGCTGCTGCTGCCGGTCACCCTGCCGGTCGCCGACGCGCTGCGCCAACTGCGCCAGGAACACCAGCAGCTGGCCCTGGTGGTGGACGAGCACGGCGGCATCGACGGCATCGTCACGCTGGAGGACCTGCTGGCCGAGGTCGTCGGCGAGCTGTACGACGAGACCGACCGGGACGTGCACGGTGTGGTCCGGGAGCCGGACGGGTCACTGCTGGTGCCCGGTGACTTCCCCCTGCACGACCTGCCCGACGTGGGCGTGCGGCTGAGCTTCCCGCTGTCCCGGGAGTACACGACGGTGGCCGGGCTGGTGCTGTCCCGGTTGCGGCACCTGCCGGCGTCTCCCGGGGAGACGGTGCGGTTGCCCGGGTTGACCATCGAGGTGGTGGAGGTCGCCGACCGGGCGGTACGGCGGGTGCGGCTGCGCGGCTTCGTCGCCGAACGGTGAACGGACCCCCAAAAGAGGGACAACCCGCCTGAAAAGCCACCGTACGACGGTGGCCCGCCTACGGTGCGGTACGTGAAGGACCGAGGGTTGCGTACGTTCGTCACCGTCCTCGCCGGCCTCGCGGTGATCTACTTCGGCAGCACCGGCCGCAGCCCCGAGGAGGGCCGTGGCATCTCCGGCGGGGTCATCGTCCTGGCGCTGCTCGCCGCGCTGCTGGTGTGGCATCTGACCCGACCGGGGGACAAGACCGTCAAGTGAGCGGCTCAGCCGGCGGCGACGCGGCTGACCTCGCCGGCGGACTCCTCGCCGAGCGCCACCCGGACCAGCGCCGAGGCGAGGCGGCCGAAGTCCGGCTCGTCGACCAGGGCGGCCAGCCGGTCCGGTGAGCCCGGCAGGCCCAGTCGTTTCGCGCCGGCGAGAGCCCGCCGGTCGGCGTACGGGCGCACGTCGGACCAGACCGTCTGCGCCTCGCGCAGGTAGATGTCCGCGCCGGTGGGTCCGATGCCGGGGAACTCGGTGAGCCGCCGCCGCAGCCCGGCCGGGTCGCCCTGGGCGTCGCGGTGCAGCCGCCGCAGGTCGCCGTGCCACCGGTCCAGACACAACCGCGCGCCGGTGCCCAGCATGGTGGCGGTGCGTTCGTCGTAGCGGCGGTAGTGACCCCGGCCCAGCGCGTCGACCCGCTGCTGCCAGCTCGCCGCCTCCATCGCCTGCGGCGTGCGGTAGCCGGCCGCGAACAACTCCCGGGCGGCGTCGACCGCGACGCACGCCCGGATCCGGGTGCTCAGCAGGGTGGCCAGCACCAGCAGTTGGTACAGCGGGCCGGGACGGTCGGCGAGCCGGATGCCGGCCTCCTCGGCGTACGTGTCGCCCCGGCGGTCCAGCAGGACCCGCACCACAGCTCGATCGTCACCCATCCCACCGGGGTACCCGCCCGGCGCCCGGCTAGCCCTGTCGACTGCCGGCGCGGTCGTCGGTCGGTGCGGGTGGAGAATGCGGTCCGGCCCGGCGGGTATGCGGCCGGCGGAGGCGGTCGATGCCGCCTGCCGTACCGGGAGGAGACGCTCGTGGTCAACCCGCAGCAGGAGGAGTTCCGGCGTAACGCCAAGGGAGCGACCAGCCAGGACAGCAAGGGCCCCGGACCGACCGGGCATCCGCTCAACCGTGGCTCGTCGCGCGGGGACGCCGGTCGGCCGGTGCCCAAGGGCCAGGTGTCGCCGTACGGCCCGGCGGGTGAGCCGGTCGCCGAGGACGACAGCGACAGCCGCGCCTAACCCGCGCGCCCGGACGGCCGTCGCAACCTGTTCCAGGTGGCGGCGGCCGTCAGCCCGTACGCCAGGTGCGGGATGATGTCGGAGATCCAGTCCGAGCGCCGCCAGGTACGGGGATCGCTGATGCCCAGCGCCGTGATGGAACCGTCGGTCATCGCCATGACGCCCGCGCCGAGCACACCGGTGGCCATCGGCAGTGGCTGCCGTCGACCTCCGGCGTAGAGCGCGAACGCCACGCCGGCGGCGATGCCCAGCCCGTAACCGATCAGGGGCCCGAGCCCCGAGCGGCGGGTGGCCGCCCGGGGCTCCGGTCCCAGGTCCACGTGCGCGAGGTGGGCCAGCTTGTCGACGGTCTGCTCCGGTGTGCTGCTCGCCGGCCGCGCCCGTAGCGCGATGTCGAGGAAGCCCACCACGTTCAGCGCGGTGCTGCCGACCGCGCCCGCGATCGCGCCGTCGGCCAGGTCGACGCCCCTCACTTCGGGTCGCCCGGTTCGCGTTCGCTCTTGGGCCCGTAGGTGCGCTCACCACGCACGACGCCCCGTTGGCCGCGATCCTCCTGAAGGATCCGGTTGGCGACCTGGTTGGCCTTGCCGTCGGGTACCCGGCGTCCGGAGTCGTCGATGGCGTTACGCAGGCGCGCCCGCTGCTTGTCGTACGCGTTGCTGCCCGGCCGTGGTCCTGGCATCTGCTGCCTCCTTCGTCGCCGTTGGCGTACCGCGGCCGTCTACCCGTTGGGCGGCGGACCAACCCCGGGGCGTCAGCGGGGGCCGCGCACCACCATGACGGGGCAGCGCGCGTGGTGCAGCACCGACTGGCTCACCGACCCCAGCAGCAACCCGGTCACCTCACCGCGCCCCTGCCCGCCGACGACCAGCAGTTGGGCGTCGGCGGAGGTCTCGGCGAGCACCGCGCCGGCCCGCCCGCGCGTCGCCCGGCAGGTCAGGCGCAACCCCGGATGACGTAGGGCCAGCCCGTCCAGCCAGCCGTCGAGCAGCCGCTCCTGCTCGCCGTGCAACCGCGCCTCGTCGTACACCAGGGGTTGCATGTCGCCGGGGCCGCTGCTGCCGGGATGCCGGTAGGCGTGCACCGCGCGCAGCGGCACGCCGCGCGCCACCGCGGTCTCGGCGGCGGCGTCGGCGGCGAGCAGCGACGCCGCCGAGCCGTCCATGCCGACCACCACCGGCCCGTCGGGGCGTTGCTCGCCGCGGGCGACCAGCACGGGACAGTCGGCGTACGCGCTGACCTGCACCGCCACCGAGCCGACGACGAGTGCGGAGAAGCCGCCCAGTCCCCGGTCGCCGAGCACGATGAGGGCTGCGGTGGGGGATTCGCCCACCAGCACCGCGGCGGCCTCACCGTCGATGATCTCGCCGGAGACGGTCAGCCCGGGCGTGGTCGCCTCGGCCTCGGCCACCGCGGCGGCGACCAGTTCCTGTGCCCGTTGGCGCAGGCCTGCGCCGGGCGGCGCGCCGGGGGCCGGGGAGTCCGGCACCCGCAGCAGCGGCCAGATGAATCCGTGCACCACGCGCAGCGGTCGGTGCCGGCGGACCGCCTCGGCGGCGGCCAGGCGCACGGCGCGCAGGGACGCTTGCGAGCCGTCCACGCCGACCACCACCGCCGCGCTGTCCGCCGAGTTCATCGCTCACCCCCTGCCGGGGCCAGTATCGCGGGCGTGGCGGCGCGGCGGAGCGATACCGCCGCTCGGGCCCGGTCGGTACGCTGGCGACGACTCCAGGGGAGGAGCGTCGTCGATGGGTGAACCGGACGAGCCGAGCACCGCTCGCATGATCGACTTTTGGCTCGGTGGGGAGCACCACTTCGCCGTCGATGTGGCCGCGGCGACCGCCTTCGAGCAGGCGTACGGGCCGTGTGCGCCGGTCTTTCGGGAGCTGCGGGCGTTCCTCGGCCGAGCGGTCCGAGCGATCGTCGCGCAGGGCGTGGACGGGTTCCTGGTCTTCGGGGCGGGGGTGCCCACGATGGGCAACGTGCACGAGGTCGCTCCGGACGCCACGGTGCTCTACACCGACGTCGACCCGGTGACCATCCGGTTGGGTCAGCGGATCCTCGCCGGCAGCGACCGGGCGGGCTACGGCTACGGCGACGCCACCGACATCGGCACCATCGACCCGGCCCAACTGCACCGCTTCGTACCGGGGTGGGGGCGACGGCCGGTGGGGGTGGTCTTCCTCGGGCTGGCCGCGTTCCTCGACGACGGCACGCTGACGCGTACCCTCGACGAACTGTACGCGGCGGCGGCGCCGGGCAGCCTGCTGGCTGTGGACTTCGACACCGAGGAGTTGGCCGCCCACCCGCAGGCGCTGGCGATGATGGGGCCGGCGTTCCGGATGCGCCCGCCGGCGGCGTTCGCGCCGCTGCTGGGCCGGTGGACACCGACGGCGGACGGGATCGTCCCGGTGCACCGGTGGCGGTCCGCCGGGGTGCCGGTCGACGTGCCGGACGCCTTCCACGGCGTCCTGGCGACACGGGGCGCGGACTGACCCGCGACGACGGGTTGTCCGGGCGCGTCCGTATGATGCTTGCCCTGTAGCAAGTTTCTGGAGGGACGACCAAGCATGGTGGACGCGCCGGACGGGGTGTCGCGCGCGCTGCGCGAAGCCGCGCCCGACCAGTTGGCGGAGGCGGCGGACCGGGCGATCCGGGCGGCGTTGGGCGCGGTGCGCACCGACGTGTTCGTCGCCGACTACCGGATCAGCGGGCTCTGGCCCGTGCTGGATCCGGACCTGCCGGCTGCTGGGGCCCTGGCCCGGCACACCGTGGCGCAGCGCTGCTTCTCCAGCCAGCAGCCGGTGCGCGACGGTCTCGAGGACGGCGCGTGCCGGCTCTACCTGCCCCTGACGGTGTGGGGGGAGCGGTTGGGTGTGCTGCTCATCGAGTTGCCGACGGTGCCCGGCCCGGCGGTCACCGGCCGTGCCGCCGACATCGCCGGCGACCTGGCGGTGGCGATGCGGGCCGCGGACCGGGAGACCGACCGGTACCGGCGGGCCCGTCGCCGGGAGCGGCTCAGCATGGCCGCCGAGATGCAGTGGGACCTGCTGCCCGGGCGCAGCGTGGCACACCGCTACTTCCACCTGGCCGGGCAACTGGAGCCGGCGTACACCGTCGGGGGAGACCACTTCGACTGGTCGCTGGACGGTGAACGGCTCACGTTGACGGTGCTCAACGGGGAGGGCAACGGCCTGGCCGCGTCGCTGCTGACGGCGGTCACGGTGAACGCCATGCGCAACGCCCGGCGCTCGGACGGCGGCCTCGTGGAGCAGGCGGAGCTGGCCTCGGACACGGTCTACTACCAGCACCGGGGCCGCCGGCATGTGGCCACGCTGCTGCTCGAGCTGGACATCGTCACCGGGCGGGTACGGGCGGTCGACGCCGGTTCGCCGCACCTGCTGCGGATGCGCGGCGCGACCGTCGAGCCGATGACGCTGGATCAGCAGTTGCCGCTGGGCATGTTCGCCGAGACCCGCTACGAGGTGCAGGAGTTCCAGCTCGCGCCGGGTGACCGGGTCTTCGTGGTCAGCGACGGGGTGTGGGCGGCCGAGCCGGCGGGGCGGGAGCCGTACGGGCAGCGGATGATGGCCCGCTCGTTGCGCGCCACTCGGTTGCAGCCGGCGACCGAGGCGGTTGGTACGGTGATGCGCGAACTACACGCCTACCACGCGGATTCCGATTTGCGCGACGACGCCGTCGTCGTCTGCCTCGACTGGCATGGTCCGCGTGGGCGGGATGGCGGATGAGAGTCGCCGCCACCGTCCCGGGCGGGCAGCAGCGCGACGACGGCAGGGGACATCGGGTGGAGCGACCGACGGATCTCGCCGCGGCGATCAACGCGGCCGCAGAGACCCTGATCGCCGTGCTCGACTCGGCGGCGTCGCGGCATCAGGTGCCGCCGACGCAGTTGCGGGTGCTGATGCTGATCAGCGGCCGGCCGGAGACCAACGTCAACGGGCTGGCGGAGCTGCTGGACGTGGTGCCCTCGTCGGCCAGTCGGCTGTGCGACCGGTTGGAGGCGACCGGCCTGTTGCGGCGGGTGGCCGACCCGCGCGACCGGCGGGAGGTGCGGCTGGTGCCCACCGCTGCGGCGCTGACGCTGCTGCGGGAGCTGGCGGAGCGGCGCCAGCGCGCGGTGCAGGCCGTGTTGGACCGGATGGCGCCCCGGGCGCAGCACGACCTGCTGGCGTCGCTGTTGGCGTTCGGCCGGGCGGCTACGCAGACGGTGCCGGAGCAGCAGACCGACCAGGCGGCCGTCCAGACGGCGTGACGTCTTCCACTAGTGTCCTAGGACGCTCTAGCGGTGGTGATCCACACCACAGTGCGGCACCACCGCGCCGAGAGCGCGCGGCGCCCGAGGCCCGCCCGGGAGCCCGATATAGTGGCAGCGCACTCAGCCGGCCCGCGATCACCGAGATCGCGGGCCGTATCAGGGCAGAGGTCCCGTCCCGGGGCCGCAGGGGAGCCGGTGCTTACCGGCCCGACAGCGCGTACGACCTCCGCCGCGCCCGATCTCGGCCTGGCGTCGGTGCGTGCCGTGAAGGAGGTTCGGTGTCGCGTCGGCCGGCTCAGGCAGAGCACCCGCGGGACACCGGCGACCAGGCGCCCGGCGACCAGGTGCTCACCCTGCCCAACCTGATCAGCTTCGGACGGCTGCTCGGCGTACCCCTGTTCCTCTATCTCTTCCTGGTGGCCCGGGCGGACGTCGCGGCGGTGGTGGTGCTGGCCATCGGCGGCACCACCGACTGGGTGGACGGCTGGATCGCCCGCCGGCTGCGGCAGGTGAGCCGGCTCGGTGAGCTGCTCGACCCCCTCGCCGACCGGCTCTACATCCTCGCCACCCTGCTCGCCTTCACCGCCCGCGAGGTGGTGCCGTGGCAGTTCACGGCGGCGCTGCTGGCCCGGGAGTTGCTGCTGCTCGGCTCGCTGGCGGTGCTGCGCCGCTTCGGGTACGGGCCGCCGCCGGTGCACTACGTCGGCAAGACCGCCACGTTCCTGCTGCTCGCGGCGTTCCCGGTGCTGCTGCTGGCCACCGAGTGGGATGCGGCGGCCACGGCGACGGCCGCGATCGGCTGGGGGTTGGCCTGGTGGGGGCTGGTGCTCTACTGGGTGGCCGGTGCGATGTACGTGGTGCAGGCGTCGCGGCTGGTGCGCGCGGCCCGGGGCCGGGGAGCGGCCGCGTGAGCGCGACGCCGCCGCCGCGGCCCCGCTCGGATCGGGTGTACGCGCCGGACTTCCTCACCGAGTTGTTCCGCAACCCGCTGGACCCGGGATACGCGGACGCGGCTGCCGCGCGCCGGCGGGGGACGTCTTCGGACGCGAACCGGAGCTGGGCGGCGCGGTCCGTCGGCCTGGTCGTGGTGGTGGTGCTGGGTTTCCTGTTCGCGGTGGCGTATCGCCAGACGATGGCGGACGAGCCGGGGCGTGCCCAGGCGCGCTCGGGGCTGGTGGCGCAGATCAAGGAGCGGGAGAGCCAGACCGACCGGTTGTCGGCGCGGGCGGACCAGCTGCGCGAGGAGGTCAGCCGGCAGCGGGACGCGGCGTTGAGCGGTTCGGCCGCGGCGCGGCTGCGGGACCTGGAGGCGAGCACCGGGCTGGGTCGGGTGCGGGGCGACGGTGTGGTGGTGCGCCTGGCGGACGCTCCGGGGAACGCGGACGCGGTGACCGGTGCGGGCGCGGGGCCGCCGCGGGTGCTCTACAGCGATCTGCAGGGTGTGGCGAACGCGTTGTGGAGCGCCGGTGCGGAGGCGATCGCGATCAACGGGCAGCGGTTGACCTCGACGTCGACGATCCGTTCGGCGGGTGAGGCGATCCTGGTGGATTTCCGGCCGGTGACGGGGCCGTACGAGGTGTCGGCGACGGGTCCGGGGTCGATGCGGCGCAAGTTCGAGGACAGTCGGAACGCGGCGCTGATGCGGGAGGTCGCGCAGAAGACCGGGTTGTCGTTCGGTGTGCGGGAGGCGGAGGACCTCACCCTGCCGGCGGCTCCGGAGCCGCAGCTACGCTACGCCAGGCCGTCGGTCAGTCCGAGCCCTTCGGGTGCGGTTGGCCGGTCTGGTAGTCCTGGGTCGTCGGGTTCGCCGGGGACCGCTAGTCCTTCCGGAGGTGGCGGATGATCGCGGTGCTGGCGTTGCTCGCCGGTGTGGTGCTCGGGGTGTGGCTTGATCCCACGGTGCCGGCGGCGTTGCAGCCGTACCTGCCGATCGCGGTGGTGGCCGCGTTGGACGCGGTGTTCGGTGGGGTGCGGGCGAAGTTGGACCGCATCTTCGACGACAAGCAGTTCGTGGTGTCGTTCATCTCGAACGTGCTGGTGGCTGGGCTGATCGTGTACCTGGGTGACCAGTTGGGTGTGGGCGGGCAGTTGTCCACGGGTGTGGTGGTCGTGCTGGGTGTGCGCATCTTCGGAAATGTGGCGGCGATCCGTCGGCACCTGTTCCGGGCGTAGGTTTGACAGCGATGAGCGACGAGCAGGCGGAGACGGGGACGGGCTGGCCGCAGCCGGCGGTGCCGGGGCGGTCTGGTGGGCCGGCGGGTGAGCCGGACCCGCGGCCGGACGCGCCGGATCCGGACGAGTTGAGTCCGTTGGCGCCGCACGAGCCGGTTCGGGAGCCGGAGCCGCTCGACGCGGAGCCCGAGGTGTCGCCGTCCGATGACGGGGCGACGGTGGATCTGCGTGCGGTGTCGCGGGCGGGGGAGCCGGCGGCGTCTTCTTCCGAGGCGGCGGATGAGCCCGAGGTGTCGCCGGCCGCGCCCGTGGCGGGTCGGTCGCGGTGGAGCGCGGCGGGCGGGATGATCGCGGTGTTGTTGGCGTTGTTGGGCTTCACGCTGGTCGTGCAGTTGAAGACGACGTCAGCGGATCCGACGTTGGGGGCGACGCGGCAGGAGGACCTGGTGCGGATCCTGTCGGATCTGGATGCCCGGGAGAGTCGCCTGCAGCAGGACATTCGGGCGTTGGAGGACAGTCAGCGGCAGTTGGCCTCGGGTGAGCAGGGTCGGCAGGCGGCGTTGGACGAGGCGACGCGTCGGGCGGACGAGCTGGGGATTCTGGCGGGTACGTTGCCGGCGGTGGGGCCGGGGTTGACGGTGCAGTTCTCCAGTGGGGTCAAGCCGATCACGGCGAACCGGGTGTTGGACGCGGTGCAGGAGTTGCGGGGCGCGGGCGCGGAGGCGATGCAGATCTCCGGTGGTGACCGGGCGACGGTGCGGGTGATCGCGTCGACGTACTTCCTGGACGGGGAGAACGGGTCGTTGGTGGTGGAGGGGCGGCGGTTGACGGGCCCGTACACGATCACGGTGATCGGTGATCCGGCGACGATGCGTACGGCGTTGAACATTCCTGGTGGGGTGGTGGCGTCGGTCCGGGGTGACGGCGGTAACGTGACGTTTGGGGAGCGTGAGGTTGCCGAGGTTTCGGCGCTGCACGCGCCGACCAAGTAGGAAACACGCCCGTCCGGTCTCCTGACCGGCGCGGCCGCGCCGGGCCCGGGTGGTCCGGGGCACGATGGATGAGGACGCGTCTGGTGATTCCCGAGGATCTGCGATACACCGCCGAGCATGAGTGGGTGGCGGGTGACGGTACCGGTTCGGTCCGGGTCGGCATCACGCACTTCGCGCAGGACGCGCTGGGTGACATCGTGTACGTGCAGTTGCCGGAGGCGGGTGCGGTCGTGGCGGCCGGTGACTCGTTGGGTGAGATCGAGTCGACCAAGAGCGTGTCGGAGATCTACGCCCCGGTCGCGGGTACGGTGTCGGCGCGGAATGAGGCGCTGGGTGACACTCCTGAGCTGATCAACACGGATCCGTACGGTGCGGGTTGGTTGGTGGAGATCACGCCGACCGATCCGACGGCGACGGACGGGTTGCTCACGGCGGGCGCGTATCAGAAGATCACCGAAGGCTGAGTGTGCTTGATCCGGCGCGCGGGATGTCTGCGCGCGTCCGGTTGCCCTGCATTTCGGCGCTGGCTAGGCTCGCCCAGTCGACCGAGAAGAACCCATTAGTTGTGCGTTGCGGAATTGCCTTCCCGGGCACGGGGAGCCAGCCGCCGGGTGTTGGAGTGCCCGGCGGCCAGACCCGCCATTACCCGACGCCGACCGAACAGATCCGTGAGGTGGTCCCATGACGCGGCCAGACGACGAGTTCCCCCCGCTCGACGTCACTTCGACGCTCAATCTCGGCTCGCTCGACGAAGTGCTGGAGGGGCCGGACACCGATGTGGTGCCGAGCCGGATGTCCGGTTCGTTGCCGCCGGGTATGGCGCTGCTGGTGGTTCGTCGCGGCCCGAATGCGGGCGCCCGGTTCCTGTTGGACCATGATGTGACGACCAGTGGCCGGCATCCGGACAGTGACATCTTCCTCGATGACGTGACGGTGTCGCGTCGGCACGCGGAGTTCCACCGTGATGGTGGGACGTTCACGGTGCGGGACGTGGGTAGCCTGAATGGCACGTACGTGAATCGTGAGCGGGTCGAGGCGGCCACGTTGAGCAATGGTGACGAGGTTCAGATCGGTAAGTTCCGGGTGGTGTTCATCGCCGGTCCGCGCCCGGAGGAGGAGGCCGGCCGGGGGTGAACGAGCCTGCGGCCTCCACGCCACCCGGGGCGGCCCGGTCCCAGCCGCTGATGAGCATCGGTGAGGTGCTGGGTCAGTTGCGGGTGGATTTCCCGGACACCACCATTTCGAAGTTGCGGTTCCTCGAGGCCGAGGGGCTGGTCGAGCCGCAGCGGACGGCGGCGGGTTACCGGAAGTACAGCTGGGACGATGTGGCGCGGTTGCGGTTCGTGTTGACCGCGCAGCGGGACAGGTACCTGCCGTTGCGGGTGATCCGTGAGCAGTTGGCCGAGTGGGATTCGTCCGGTGAGCAGCCGGAGCGGTCGCGGCCGGCGTTGGTGGCGGTGGGGCCTGATGGTGCGGTGCCGGGTCGGGAGTCGGCGGAGCCGGCCGAGTCGTCGCAGGTGCGGCTCGGCCGGGCTGAGTTGGTGGCCCGGAGTGGGATCGACGAGTCGACGCTCGGGGAGTTGGAGCGGCTCGGTGTGCTGGTGTCGGATCCGCCGGGGTGGTATGACGCGGATGCGTTGATCATCGCGTCGGCGGTGGCGGGTCTGGCGGCGTACGGGTTGGAGCCGCGGCATCTGCGGGGTTATCGGACGGCGGCCGATCGTGAGGTCGGGTTGTTCGCGCAGTTGGTGGCGCCGTTGGCGCGGCAGAGTGATCCGGCGGCGCGGGCGCGGGCGGCGGAGACGGCGCGGGAGTTGGTGGCGTTGTCGGAGCAGTTGCATGCGGCGTTGGTGCGGGTGGGTTTGCGGTCGACGTTGGGTCGGTGAGGTGCCCGGCAGGTGGCGGCGGAGCGGAAAGATCTCTTCTCGGAAGCGTGCCGTAGGCTTGCCGGGGTAACCCCTTTCTGGCGCGGGCGTGGTGCTGTAGCGCATGGGACGGCCGTGTTGCGGTCCGTGTACCGTGCAGGGAAGGGCGCGGTGCGTAGGTTGACGACGACACGGAGGCGGCGGTGCGCGAGCTGAGCGTGGTCGGAGTTCGGGTGGAGCTGCCCAGCAACCAGCCGATCGTCCTGCTCAGGGAGGTCGAGGGCGACCGCTATCTGCCGATCTGGATCGGTGCGGTCGAGGCCACGGCTATCGCTTATGAGCAGCAGGGGGTCAAGCCGGCCCGGCCGTTGACGCATGATCTTTTGCGGGATGTGCTGGCGGCGTTGCAGGCGCCGTTGCAGGCGGTGGAGATCACCGAGCTCAAGGAGAACGTGTTCTACGCCGATTTGTTGATCGGTGACGGGGTGCGGGTGTCGGCGCGGCCGAGCGATTCGATCGCGTTGGCGTTGCGGGTTGGTGCGCCGATTCGTTGTGCCGAGCAGGTCCTCAGCGAGGCGGGGATCGTTATCCCTGACGAGCAGGAGGATGAGGTGGAGAAGTTCCGCGAGTTCCTGGAGCAGGTGCGTCCGGAGGACTTCGCGGGCTGAGTGGTTCGGGTTCCCGGCTGGCGTCACGGTGGGTGACGTCGGTACGTGGTTGGTGATCTTTCTCGGTGGCTGCGCGGCGTGTCGCGTCGGTTCCTCCGCGGTAACCCCTGAGTGTGGCGTTAGGGTTGCCGTGTCGAGGGGTGCGCGTCGGAGGACACGATGCGTCGCCGCACTGACGGGGAGGTTGTCCGGATGCACGAGCCGCAGGATTCCGATCCGGGTACACGGGTGAACGAGCCGGGTGCGTCGTCGCCGGGTGTGGCGACTGACGGTGACGGCTCGGTGGGCTACCGAGGTGTGACGGCGTGCCACGCGGTGGGCATCAGTTATCGGCAGTTGGATTACTGGGCGCGGACGACGTTGGTGGTGCCGAGCGTTCGGGACGCGTCGGGTTCGGGGACGCAGCGGTTGTATTCGTTCCGCGATCTGGTGGTGTTGAAGGTCGTGAAGCGGTTGTTGGATGCGGGGGTGTCCCTGCAGAACATCCGCAAGGCGATCGAGGCGTTGCGGTCGCGTGGTGTGGAGGATCTGGCGGGGATCACGCTGATCTCTGACGGGACGACGGTGTATGAGTGCCGGTCCCCGGAGGAGGTGGTCGACCTGTTGCAGGGTGGGCAGGGCGTGTTCGGGATCGCTATCGGTGGGGCGTTCAAGGAGATTCAGGGGTCGTTGTCGCATCTGCCGGCGGAGCCGGCGGCGAGCGGCCCGGCGGAACCGGTGGTGGATTCCTCGTCGGATCCGGTGGGTGACGAGTTGGCGGCGCGGCGGGCGCGGCGGCGCGCGGGTTGAGTAGCGCTGCGCGTCGGTGGGTGCGCGGTCCGTCGGTGCGGGTGACTTTTTTGGACACGCCCGTTCGGTGACTGTGGGTCAGGGCAATCGAGGTCGGGTGACCGTTCCCCGTTCGATGAATCCATCGTGGGCACGATCTGTGGTGTGCCGGTTGCCGTGGGTGGATTCTGGGATGGGTTCTGGTGACGATCCGTGTCCACCAGTTGTCGGGAATCGGATAGGGGGGCCCTGACCGGACGTCGCGGGCACGCTATGGTCCGTCACGGTCCCCGCCGTGGTGCCCGTGGCACGCGGGTGTCGCGTCGGTGGCCCTAGCCCCTGCGCGTCACCGCGCGCGCGACCTTTCACCCCGGAAGGAACGACCGTGACGGTTACGGAAGAGACCGCTGCCGCCTCGCATTACGACCGCATCGGCGGCGCGAGTTCGGTGAAGGCGGCCGTCGAGCTGTTCTACGACAAGGTCCTCGCCGATCCCGAGTTGGCGGGCTATTTCGCCACTGTGGACATGCCGACCCAGCGTCGGCACCTGGCGTTGATGTTGACGGTGGTGTTGGGCGGCCCGAACGAGTACGCGGGTCGCGGTCTGGCCGAGGCGCACCAGCCGTTGGGCATTCCAGCCGAGCACTACGCGAAGGTGGGCGTGCACCTGGTCACGACGCTGACCGAGTTGGGTGTGCCGGCCGACGTCCTGGAGCACGTGCGCACAGTGCTGGGTCAGGTGCAGGACCAGGTGGTGTCCACCGGAGAGCGTCCGGGCGTCTGAGCGTGGACGCGGCCCGACTCAAGCAGAGCTGGTCCCTCGTCGCCGCGCACGGCGACGAGGTGCCGCTCTACTTCTATTCGACGTTGTTCCTGGCCCATCCCGAGACGCGGCAGATGTTCCCGACGAACATGGCGGGGCAGCGGGATCGTCTGGTCACCGCGTTGGGCCACATCGTGTCGCATGTGGACCAGGTGGATCGGCTGGTGGGTTTCCTCCAGGACCTGGGCGCGGATCACCGTAAGTTCGCGGTGCGCGCCGAGCACTACCCGGCGGTCGGTGAGGCGCTGTTGGCGACGTTGCAGCATTTCCTGGCCGAGCAGTGGACCGACGAGCTGGCCCAGGACTGGGCGGCCGCGTACGGGTTGATCGCGCAGGTGATGACGGAGGCCGCGCAGGCCGCGGAGGCGGTGAACCCGCCGTGGTGGGTGGCGGAGATCGTCGCCCACGAGCGGCGGGCGTTCGACGTGGCGGTGTTGACGGTGCGTCCGCAGTATCTGTTGCCGTTCACCCCGGGTCAGTCGATCGGGGTGTCGCATCCGGCGGTGCGGTCGTGGCGGTACTACTCGCCGGCGAACGCGCCGCGTGCGGACGGCACGTTGGAGTTGCATGTGCGGGCCGCGCCGGGTGGCGCGGTGTCGTCGCGGCTGGTGTACGGCTCGGCGGTGGGGGACCGCATCAACCTGGCCGCGCCGGTCGGGGAGC
Source organism: Micromonospora sp. WMMD729 (assembly GCF_049315225.1). Taxonomy (NCBI): domain Bacteria; kingdom Bacillati; phylum Actinomycetota; class Actinomycetes; order Micromonosporales; family Micromonosporaceae; genus Micromonospora; species Micromonospora sp. WMMD729. Next base: position 3,094,666 of record NZ_CP186059.1, read on the forward strand.
GGTTGTCGTTGTGGTCGGCGGGCTCCAGTGACCTGTTGGTATTGACGTCGGGCACGGGTTGGGCGCCGATGAAGGCGTTGGTGGAGCAGATCGCCGCGGAGGGTTCCCGTCGTCGGGTGGACCTGTACGTGGGTGCGCGGTCGCGCAGCGAGTTCTACGACAGCGACGCGATCGACAAGATGGCGTCGTCGTTTCCGTGGCTGACGGTGACGTACGTGGTGGGCGCGGACGCGAACCGGCCGGGTGAGTTCGTGCACGCGGTGGACCGGGCGTTGGCCGACGGTGACTGGCGTTCGCGGCACGTGTACGTGTGCGGGTCGGACGAGATGGTGTCGCACGCGGCGCAGACGTTGGCGCGGGCGGGTTTCCACGACGGTCAGGTGCATCACGAGGGTCTGGGCAAGCAGTGGTACGGCCCGGCGTGGCGTACGGCGGTCCAGCAGTCGAGTGCAGGGGGTGACCAGTGAGCGCGAGCCCGATCAGCCGGTACGACGGGATTCAGGTCTCCGGTGGTGTGCAGGTGCGGATGACCTCCGACCGGGTTCGGCGGTGGGAGTTCGGTACGGCGCCGTTCGCGCGGCGGGGCTACGACCACGCGGACGTGGATCGGTTCCGGGTGCAGGTCGCCGACGAGTTGGATCTGTTGGCGACGCAGATCGCGCATCTGCGGGCGGAGAACGAGCGGCTGACCGATCGGGTGGAGTTGCACCGCCACGGGGTGATCCCGAGCGCGGGGGCGGCGGCGAAGGTGCCGGCGGCCAAGGAGGTGAACCTGCTGTCGGCGGCGCAGCGCGAGGCCGAGCAGATCATCGCGCAGGCGCACGACTACGCGCGGCGGGTCGCGGAGTACGCCCGGGTGCAGTACGAGAGCTACATGCGGGCGGCGGCGGAGGAGGCGAAGCAGGAGGCTGAGCGGGCGGTGGCGGAGTACCGCAGTTCGGCCGGGTCGAGCTTCGACGACACGGTGGCGACCCGGGAGGCGTTGCGGATCTTCGGCGAGATGATGGTGTCGCACATGCAGGCGGCGGCGCGGCATCTCGACGACGGCAGTGAGCAGTTGGCGCGCACGATGGACCGGATCGCGCAGGAGACGCCGGGGGCACCGTTCGTGGGCGGTGCGGCGGCGCAGACGGCGTTGCCGCGTCACCACCAGCGCTGAACAGCCACCGGGGTGGGGCCCTCGACGGTGGGGCCGCACCCCGGTGGTGGGTCAGGTGGCGGCGGCGTGGACCGCGGCGGCGATCGGGGTGGGTCCGTCGACGAGTTCCAGGGTCGCGCCGGCGGTGCGGGGTTCGTCCAGGAGCGCAGCGAGGACCAGGGCGACGTCGGCGCGGCTGATGGCACCCCGGCCGGCGTGTGCGGTGAGGGTGACGTGGCCGGTGGGTTCGTCGTCGGTGAGGCGGCCGGGCCGCAGGATCGTCCAGGCCAGGTCGCGGGCGCGCAGGTCGTCTTCGGCGGCGCGTTTGGCGCGCAGGTAGGCGGCCCACACGTCGTCGGTGCCGGCGGCGGGTGGCCGGTCCACGCCCATCGAGGAGACCAGCAGGTAGCGGTGCACGCCGGCGCGGGTGGCGGCGTCGGCGAGCAGCGCGGCGGCGGCCCGGTCGACGGTGTCCTTGCGGGCGGCGCCGCTGCCGGGTCCGGCGCCGGCGGCGAAGATGACCGCGTCGGCGTCGTGCAGGTGCGCGGCGACCTCGTCGACATCGGCGTGTTCCAGGTCGCAGACGACGGCGGTGGCGCCGACGGCACGCAGGTCGTCGACCTGGTCGGGGTTGCGGATCAGGCCGACGGCGGTGTCGCCGCGCTCGGCGAGGTGCCGCTCGACGAGCAGGGCGATCTTGCCGTGGCCTCCGGCGATGACGACACGCATGTGCCCAACCTACCGGCGGCGTCGGCGTGGGTCGCGGTGTAGCTCGCCGCTGTCGGACGGGCGGCCGCGACGGTGGGCCGTGTGCCCCTGGCTTCCTTTGGAGCTGACTCGTCTACGACATCGTCAGCCGTGTCTGGCTGCGCCGCGGCCCATGGCCGACTCGCCAGCGATGTGAGGCTGTACCGCGGGAGCCACGGACCGGGGAGACCAGCAGGCCCGTCGTACCCCGACCTGGGCAGCCGCTGGCGCCTTTGCACCGCTAGCCGCCTCGCCGCCGCCCTCCTGCCCCGCCGATCTTGCACTTTCTGCGGCGACGTATTGGGCATACGACCTATATCGACAACAGAAAGTGCAAGATCGGCGCGGTGGTGTGCGGCGGCGCGGCGCACGCAGCGGGCGCGGGGCGAAGGTCGGTCGTGACCGTCTGATTCGCTGACGACATCAGCTCCACAGAATCCGCGCACCACCCTCGCCGCCGCCGCTGGCACTGTCGGGAGGCATCGCCACCCCGCGGGTGTTCGGCGTCGGGGGGTGGGCTGAGGCAGCATGAAGGGGTGACGACGAGTGTGCAGGAGCTGGCCGAGTTGGTGGCCGGTGGTCAGGTGGTCGTGCTCAGCGGGGCGGGCCTGTCCACCGAGTCGGGCATCCCGGACTATCGGGGGCCCTCCGGGGTGGCCCGGCGGCACACCCCGATGACGTACCAGGCGTTCACCCGTGACCCCGTCGCCCGGCGGCGGTACTGGGCGCGTAGCCACCTGGGGTGGCGGTTGATCGCGCGGGCGACGCCGAACGCGGGGCATCGGGCGGTGGCCCGGTTGCAGGACGCCGGCCTGGTCGACGCGGTGATCACGCAGAACGTGGACGGGTTGCACGGCGCGGCGGGCAGTGACCGGGTGGTGGAGTTGCACGGTCGCCTGGACGAGGTGACCTGCCTGGACTGTGGCAACCTGACCTCCCGCGAGGAGGTGGACCGGCGGCTGCGCGAGGCGAACCCGGACTTCGTGGCCCGGGTGGCCGCGGTCAACCCGGACGGTGATGTTGATCTCCCCGATGAGCAGGTGGCGCAGTTCCGGCCGGTGGACTGCGGGATCTGTGGGACGGGGATGCTGAAACCGGACGTGGTGTTCTTCGGCGAGACGGTGCCGCCGCAGCGGGTGGCGCGGTGTTTCGCGCTGGTGGAGCAGGCCCGGGCGGTGGTGGTGCTCGGGTCGTCGTTGACCGTCATGTCGGGCCGCCGGTTCGTGATCCGGGCCGCGAAGCAGGGCATTGCGGTGGCGATCGTCAACCAGGGGCCGACCCGGGGTGACGGGTACGCCACCGTGCGCGTCGACGCGCCGCTGGGGGAGGTGCTGCCGGCGCTCGCCGAGCGGGTCAGCGGCGCGGCGGCGGTGCCGGTGTGACAGTCGTCCCCGGGTAGGACATCTGCCGGAAACACCGGCGCTGGTAGCGTTGACCATGCCGGTACCACCCACGTGGGAGAGACCGCCCGGCAGTTCGGGCGGCGCCGAAGGGGCAAATCCTCCCCGGAACCTCTCAGGCAAAAGGACCTCGTGGGCAGGCACTGTGGAGCGCCCCGTGGGGTGTGACAGAGGGGGAGGCCGACCCGTCGACCTCGCCCGGGAGCGCCCCTGATGTCCCTAGAGCAGTTCGCCACCCGTCACATCGGCCCCGGCCCCGACGACGAGCGCCGCATGTTGGAGGTCGTCGGCCACGAATGCATCGACGAGCTGATGGATGCCGCGATCCCCGAGGTGATCCGCTGGCACGGCACCCTCGACCTGCCGGCGGCGGCCACCGAGGCCGAGGCCATCGCCGAGCTGCGGGCCCTGGCGGCCCGCAACACCGTCGCCGTGTCCATGATCGGCCTGGGGTACCACGGTACGCACACCCCGGCGGTGATCCGCCGTAACGTCCTGGAGGACCCGGCCTGGTACACGGCGTACACGCCGTACCAGCCGGAGATCAGCCAGGGGCGCCTGGAGGCGCTGCTGAACTTCCAGACCATGGTGACCGACCTGACCGGTTTGGCCACCGCGAACGCCTCGATGCTCGACGAGGGCACCGCCGCGGCGGAGGCGATGACCCTTGCGCGTCGCGCGTCCAAGAGCAAGAGCAGCGTGTACGTCGTCGACGCCGACGCCCTGCCGCAGACCATCGCGGTGATCACCAGCCGGGCGGTGCCGCTCGGCATCGACGTGCGGGTCGTCGACGTCGCGCGCGACGAGTTGCCGGCCGAGTTCTTCGGCCTGCACCTGCAGTACCCGGGGGCGTCCGGTGCGGTTCGTGACCATTCCGCCCTGGTGACGGCGGCACACGCGGCGGGTGCGCTGGTGACCGTCGCGGCGGACCTGCTGGCGTTGACGTTGCTGCGGGCGCCGGGGGAGATCGGCGCGGACATCGCCGCCGGCACCACCCAGCGGTTCGGCGTACCCATGGGCTTCGGTGGGCCGCACGCCGGTTACCTGGCGGTGCGCGCGGGTCTGGAGCGGATGCTGCCCGGGCGCCTGGTCGGGGTGTCCCGTGACGCGGACGGCAACCCGGCGTACCGGCTGGCGTTGCAGACCCGCGAGCAGCACATCCGGCGGGAGAAGGCCACCAGCAACATCTGCACCGCGCAGGTGCTGCTGGCGGTGATGGCCGGCATGTACGCCGTGTACCACGGCCCGGACGGGCTGCGGGACATCGCGGCGCGTACCCACGCCATGGCGGCGCGGCTCGCGGCCGGCCTGCGCGCCGGGGGCGTGGACGTCGCGGACGTCGCGTTCTTCGACACCGTCACCGCGACCGTGCCGGGCGGCGCGGCGCGGGTCGTCGCGGCGGCGGCGCAGCGGGGTGTGAACCTGCGCCTCGTCGACGCCGACCGGGTGGGGATGTCCTGCGACGAGACGACCACCGACGCGCACCTGCGGCAGGTGTGGGCGGCGTTCGGGGTGCCCGCGTTCGACGGTGCCGCCGACGCGGCCCTGCCCGGCGACCTGGCCCGGACGACCGACTTCCTGACCCACCCGGTGTTCCGCAGCCACCACTCGGAGACGGCGATGCTGCGCTACCTGCGGCGGCTGTCGGACTTCGACTACGCCCTGGACCGGGGCATGATCCCCCTCGGTTCGTGCACGATGAAGCTGAACGCGACCACCGAGATGGAGCCGGTCAGCTGGGCGGAGTTCGCAAACCTCCACCCGTTCGCGCCGGACGACCAGACCGTCGGGTACCGGGAGATGATCGGCCAGGTGGAGTCGTGGCTGGCCGAGGTGACCGGCTACGACGCGGTCAGCGTGCAACCGAACGCCGGGTCGCAGGGTGAGCTGGCCGGGCTGCTGGCGATCCGCTCGTACCACGCGTCGCGGGGCGAGTCGCACCGCGACGTGTGCCTGATCCCGTCGTCGGCGCACGGCACGAACGCGGCCAGCGCGGTGATGGCCGGCATGCGGGTCGTCGTGGTGGCCTGCGACGACGACGGCAACGTCGACCTCGTCGACCTCGACGCGAAGATCGACAAGCACCGGGACGCGCTCGCCGCGATCATGGTGACGTACCCGTCGACGCACGGCGTGTACGAGACGGGCATCGCGTCGCTGTGCGCGAAGGTCCACGACGCCGGCGGTCAGGTGTACGTCGACGGGGCGAACCTCAACGCGCTCGTCGGGTACGCCAAGCCCGGCAAGTTCGGCGCGGACGTGTCGCACCTGAACCTGCACAAGACGTTCTGCATCCCGCACGGCGGCGGCGGCCCCGGCGTCGGCCCGGTGGCGGTCCGCGCGCACCTGGCGCCGTTCCTGCCCGGCGACCCTCTCGGCGCGCACGTCGACGCCACGCCGGCGATCTCGGCGGCGAAGTACGGGTCGGCGGGCATCCTGCCGATCCCGTGGGCGTACCTGCGGATGATGGGCGCCGAGGGGCTGACCCGGGCCACCGGCGTGGCGGTCCTCGCGGCGAACTACGTGGCGGCGCGGCTGCGTGAGCACTACCCGGTGCTGTACACGGGCAACAAGGGCCTGGTCGCGCACGAGTGCATCCTCGACCTGCGTCCGTTGACGAAGGCGACCGGCGTGAGCGTGGACGACGTGGCGAAGCGGCTCATCGACTACGGCTTCCACGCGCCGACGATGTCGTTCCCCGTCGCGGGGACGCTGATGGTGGAGCCGACCGAGAGCGAGGACCTGGCCGAGCTGGACCGGTTCTGCGACGCGATGATCGCCATTCGTGCGGAGATCGAGCAGGTCGGCTCGGGGCAGTGGCCGGCGGGGGACAACCCCCTGGCGAACGCGCCGCACACCGCGGCGATGGTCAGCGGTGACGAGTGGCCGCACCCGTACCCGCGGTCGGTGGGCGCGTACCCGGCGGGCGTGGACCGGGCCGGGAAGTACTGGCCGCCGGTGCGGCGGATCGACGGCGCGTACGGCGACCGGAACCTGGTCTGCTCGTGCCCGTCGCCGGAGGCGTTCGAGGACTGACGTGGGGCACGCCGGGGCGGGCGGTTTCGGCCCGTCCCGGCAGCCGCTGCGCGGATGGGCAGCGCCTCGGTGTGGTGACGCTGGGTGGTCGTTCAGGCCACGAGAGCGTGGCGGGCGGGACCGCGGTGGGGTGCGATGCTGCTGCCGTCGGGGAGCAGCTCGCCGGTGTCCTCGAAGACGATGACACCATTGCAGAGCAGGCTCCAGCCCTGCTCAGGGAAGCAGGCGAGGACCCGGGCGGCTTCCCGGTCGGTGGCTTCAGCAGAGGGGCAGGTCGGTTGGTGCTGGCACATCGGGTTCTCCGGACTGTGGGGGCACTGTGTCATGGTTCACATGACCAGTGACGCACAGTACCAAGCGAAAGTGTCCAGCATCGAGCAGGTGTCGGGTTGGCGCACGGGAAATCCACTGAACGGATGAGGAAGATCGGACCATACGGCGTGGAACCGCTCCCACAGGTGCTGGTCGATGTGCCGGCCGCACCGCCCGGATGCCGCGACACCCTCGTCGAACGGGCCCGCCTGCAGTGGCGCCGCACCGACGGCGGCGACCCCGCCGCCCTCGCCCAGGAGTTCCTGGCCGGGCACGGCCTGGACCTGTCCGACCTGAGCCGACCCGCGCCCGCCCACCCGGACGGCGGCGCCTGCGGCGCGGCGCTCTACCTGTCCGCCGCCGCCGGCGCGCTGCTCGCCGGCGCCCCGGTCGGCGCGCCGGAGCCGGCGCCGGCCCTGCCCGACCTCGCCGTCGTCGTCTACCACCACGGACCCGCCCGCGTCGCCCCCACCGACCCGGCCACACCGTGGTGGCTCGGCCCGTGGACCGAGAGTTGGACACCCGCGCAGCACGCCGCCGCCGTGGAGGCCGTCCGCGCCGCCATCGGCCGCGGCGACGTCTACCAGAGCAACCTCGTCGGGCACGCCGCCGCCCCCTACACGGGTGACCCACTGCCGGCCCTGCGTCGACTTGGCGCGCTACCCGGCGCTCGCTACGGCGGCGTCCTGACCGGCGACGGCTGGGCCATCGGCTGTGCCTCCCCGGAAACCCTCGTCGAGGTGCACGACGGGCACCTCATCACCCGGCCCATCAAGGGCACCCGTCCCGCCACCGCCACCGGCCGCGTCGAACTGCTCACCAGCGCCAAGGAACGCGCCGAGCACATCATGATCGTCGACCTGGAACGCAACGACCTGGCCCGGATCGCCCGCACCGGCACCGTCACCGTCGACGATCTGTTCGCCGTGCGCCGCTGGTGCGACCTGTGGCAGGCCGAGTCCACCGTCCGCGCGCGGGCCGCCGACGGCCTCGGCCTCGCCGACCTGCTCCGCGCCACCTGCCCCGGCGGCTCCGTCACCGGGGCGCCGAAACTCGCCGCCCTCACCCACATCGCCGCCGCCGAACCCGTCGGCCGGGGCGCCAGCATGGGCGCCCTCGGCTGGGTCGCGCTCGGCCGCATCGACCTCGGGCTGACCATCCGCACCGCCGCCGCCGCCGGCCACGCCCTGCACACCTGGGCGGGCGGCGGCATCACCTGGGACAGCGACCCCACCGCCGAGGTCGCCGAGGCCGCTGCGAAGACCGCACCGGTACGCGCCGCCCTGGCCGGACACTGACACCACCACCGGCGGCGATAGGCTGACCGGCATGACCATGCGGCCCATCCGGATCATCGGCGACCCCGTCCTGCGCACCGAGTGCGCGCCGGTCACCACCTTCGACGCCGAGCTGCGCGCCCTGGTCACCGACCTGATGGACACCCTGCTCGGTGAGCCCGGCCGCGCCGGTGTCGCCGCGCCCCAGATCGGCGTCGACGCCCAGGTGTTCGTCTACGACGCCGACGGCCACCGCGGCCACCTCATCAACCCCACCCTCGAGTTGTCCGACGAGACGCAGGACGACGAGGAGGGCTGCCTGTCCATCCCCGGGCTGTACTTCCCGACCGTGCGGGCCCTGCACGCCACCGCCCACGGCGTCGACCAGCACGGCGAACCGTTGACCATCAGCGGCAGCGGATTCCTCGCCCGCGCCCTGCAACACGAGACCGACCACCTGCGCGGCACCCTCTACGTCGACACCCTGCGCGGCGACGTCCGCCGCCGGGCCCTGCGCGAGATCCGCGCCGGCCGCTTCGACTCACCCAGCCGCCGCGGCTGACCCTCCTTCGGGCCCTGCGCGAGATCCGCGCCGGCCGCTTCGACTCACCCAGCCGCCGCGGCTGACCCTCCTTTCCGAGGCGGTACGCGGACCACGCGCCCGAAGACCCCGGCCGTCGCCGGCGCTGCCAGCGGGGGAGACCACCGCACGTTCGCACGACGACGCTCCACAGCGTTGACACCCCCACGCCACCCCTGTCAGACTTCTGTGACACCACCTGTCAGAGAAACCTGACAGGGTGCTGGGCGGAGAGGGAACGACGATGAGCGACACCTTGCCCACCGGTGACGAACTCGTACCACTGCTGGCCGCGCTGGCCAGCCCACACCGGCTACGAATCCTCGCCGCCCTGGCGCAGCAGCGCACCTACGTCAGCGACCTCGCACGCCAACTGCACATGAACCGACCCCTGCTCTACATGCACCTGCAAAAGCTGGAAGCCGCCGGCCTGGTGACCGGCGAACTGGTCACCGCGCCCGACGGCAGCTCGGTGAAATACGTCCAGGCCGTGCCGTTCACCCTCGCCCTGGACCTGACCGCGATCGTGCTGGCCGCACAGAGTCTGACCGGCACCACAGACAAGGAGACGTGAGCGATGACCCCCCAACTGGCACTGGACGTGGCGCAGACCTCCACCCTCGCCGTGACGGCGATCGTCCTCGCGGCGGTCACTGTCGCCGGCCTCATCACGACCGGCATCTACCGCGCCCGCTACGCGGCAGCCCGCGAGGAGAGCTACCGCTCCCTCGCCGAACGCGGCACCGACAGCGCCCAGGCCACCGCAGCCGCGCTCAAGGGCGTCCGCGACGAACTCGGCGAGGTCCAGCAGCGACTGGCCGCGCTCGAGAAACTGCTGAGCCAGATCGGCTGACGGCAGCCGACAACGCAGGAGGGCAACCACCATGGACACCCGTACGCCACCGACGCGGACCCGCCGCCTCCTCGCCGCAGCCGCCTGCGCGCTCGCCCTGACCACGACGCCCGTACCCGCCATCGCCAGCCCCACGACCCCGGACGAGCTGAACGCCAGCGAACGCTACCTGCACACCTACCAACAGCAGACCCGGGCGCCCGGCCTGGCATACGCGGTGATACGCGGCACCCAGGTGATCCAACGCGGCGCGTGGGGCGTCGACGGCAACGGACGGCCCATGACCACCCAGACGCCGTTCCTGCTCGGCTCCACCAGCAAATCGTTCACCGCGCTCGCCGTGACCCAGCTTGCCGAGTCCGGCCAGATCAACCTGGACACCACTGTCGCCACCTACCTACCCTGGCTGCGCCTGGCCGACCCGGCCACCACCCGGACCGTCACCGTCCGGCACCTCCTGACCCACACCAGCGGCCTGCCCCAGGTCTGGAGCACCGACCTGACCGACCGCTACGACAACCAGCCCGGCGGCCTGACCCGATCGGTACGCGACCTCACGACAGTGCGGCCCATCGCCGGCGTCGGAGAGACCTACCGGTACAGCGACGCCAACTACATGATCCTCGGCGCGCTCGTCGAGAACGTCACCGGCGACACCTTCGGCCGCTACCTGCGCCGCAACGTGCTCGACCCGCTGGCCATGACACACTCCGCAGCCACCGCCGACGAAGCCCGCGCCGCCGCCCTCCCGCCCGGACACCGGTACTACCTCGGTCGGCCACAACGCTTCGCCGCACCGTTCGACACCGCCGGAGTGCCCTACGGCTTCCTCGCCGCCAGCCTCGACGACCTCACCCACTACGCCATCGCCCACCTCGACGACGGCCGCTACGCCCAGAACACGCTCCTGAGCCCACAGGGCATACGCCAGCTGCACACCGGCACCGTCGACACCGGCCACGGCACCTACGGCCTCGGCTGGCAGAACAGCACCCTCGACGGTGTCGGCGCACCCATCGTCTGGCACGCCGGCGCAACCCCCGACTACTTCACCCACATCGTGCTCGCCCCCGAGACAAACCTCGGCGTGGTCGTCATGACGAACGTCTACGGCCTGGCGATGGACGCGCCACTGAGCGCCGCAGCGTTCAACCTGGCCCGCATCCTGCACGGCGGCACCCCCGCCACCGCCACCGCCGACCCCGTCCACAACTGGACCCTGGCCGGACTCCTCGCCGTCGCCACCGCGCTGCTCAGCACCCTCGGATGGTCCCTCATCCGCGCCCGCCGGACCCGGCGGCAGGACCCCCGCACGCCGGCCCGGACGAGCACCGTCACCCTCCTCTGGCTCGCCGGCTGCGCCACCGTCGCCACAGCCGCCGCCCGGCAGTTGCCCCGCCTCTTCCAAGGCGCCGACCTGGCCAAACTATCTCTATGGGCACCCGACATCGGTCACGCCATCGCCCTCGTCATCGCCCTGTCGGCCGCCCTCGCCCTGACCCGCCTCGCCATCGGCGCCCACACGATGACGACCCGACGCCCCCGCCAGCGCAGCGCTGGCCACCCACGCCCGCTGACCCGCCAAGGGTGATCAGCCAGCGACCCACTGGTCGTAACCCAGCTTCGCCACCAACGCCAGCACCACCACCAGCAACACCACCCGCACGAACCCCGACCCGCGCCGCAACGCCATCCGCGCACCCACCACCGCGCCCGCGATGTTGCACACCGCCATCGCCGCGCCCAACCACCACCACACATGCCCGGTCAGCGCGAACACCACCAACGCGCCCAGGTTCGTCCCCGCGTTGACGACCTTCGCCATCGCCGACCCGTGCACGAAGTCCGCACCCACCAACGTCGTGAACGCCAACACCAGGAACGTGCCCGTACCCGGCCCGATCAACCCGTCGTACAGGGCGATACCCACCCCGGCCACACCGACCGCCGCCACCACCCGCACCCGCGTCCGCCGCGCCGGCACCGCCACCACCCCCAACCGGGGACGCAACAGCACGAACACCGCCACCGCCACCAGCACCACCAACACCACCGGCCGGTACGCCGACGCCGGCACCGCCCCCGCCAACGCCGCACCCACCCCCGCACTGAGCACCGCCACACCCGCCGCCGGCCCCGCCAGCCGCCAGTCCACCTTCGTGCGCCGCGCGTACGTCGCCGCCGCCGTCGCCGTACCGAAGATCGCCGCCAACTTGTTCGTGCCCAACGCGGTGGCCACCGGCACACCCGGCGCCGCCACCAACAACGCCGGCAGCAGCAGCAACCCACCACCACCGACCACGGCATCCACCCACCCGGCCATCGCCGCGGCGGCCAGCAGGGTACTCAGCGATACGACGTCCACGGGCGGCAATTCTCCCCACCCGACCCGCCGCAGCAGCCCGTGAAGTGGCACGACTCACCGCTCACCGGTCACGCCGCCGCCGTAACCACACCCCCCACGCCCCGACCGCCACGAACACCAGCATCGAACACAGCAACACCTTCACCACCCGGCAACCCTGCCACGGGGACGTAAGGTGCAGGAGTGCGCCTGGCCACCTTCAACCTGCTGCACGGACGATCCCTCACCGACGGCCTCGTCGACGCCGACCGACTCGCCGCCGCCGTACACGCCCTCGACGCCGACGTCCTCGCCCTGCAGGAAGTCGACCGCGACCAACACCGCAGCGGCAACCTCGACCTCACCGCCATCGCCGCCCGCGCCCTCGACGCCCCCCACCACCGCTTCGCCGCCGCCGTCGTCGGCACCCCCGGCGAACGGTTCCGCCCCCTGCGCCACGACGACGACGGCCACGGCGAACCCTGCTACGGCATCGGCCTCATCAGCCGCCACCCCGTACGCAGCTGGCACATCACCCGACTCAAACCCGCCCCCGTACGCTCACCCGTCTACATCCCCGGCCCCGGCGGCGGCCTCATCCTCCTCGACGACGAACCCCGCGTCGTCCTCGCCGCCATCCTGGACACCCCGCACGGCCCCCTCACCGTCGCCGCGACCCACCTGTCCTTCGTACCCGGCTGGAACGCCCGCCAACTCCGCCAGACCGTGCGTGCCCTGCGCGGCCTACCGGGCCCCCGCGTCCTGCTCGGCGACCTCAACCTCCCCGCCGGCCCGGCCCGCCTCGTGTCCCGCTGGCGGCCACTCGGCCGACGCCCCACCTACCCCGCCGGACAACCCCGCGTCCAACTCGACCACATCCTCGCCGACCGACACGCCCTCGACGCGCTCCCACCCGTACGCGCCGTCACCACCCCGGCGTCCACCATCTCCGACCACCGACCCCTGCTCGTCGACCTCGGCTGACCGGCACGGACCACCGTGAGCACACCACCACCGGCAACCCGGATCACCCACATCGGCGGACCCACCACCCTCATCGAAGTCGGCGGCTGGCGCATCCTCACCGACCCCACCTTCGACCCACCCGGACGCCGCTACACCTTCGGCTGGGGCACCGCGTCACGCAAGACCACCGGCCCCGCCATCGCCGCCACCGACCTCGGCCCCATCGACGCCGTCCTGCTCAGCCACGACCACCACGGCGACAACCTCGACGACACCGGCCGCGCCCTGCTCACCACCGCCGGCACCGTCCTCACCACCACCGCCGGCGCACGCCGCCTCGGCCACCACACCCACGGCCTACGCCCCTGGCAGACCACCCGTCTGGTACGCCCCGGCCGCCCCACCATCGACGTCACCGCCACCCCCTGCCGACACGGCCCACCACTGAGCCGCCCCCTCGTCGGCGACGTCATCGGCTTCGCACTGCGCTGGCCCGGCCAACACCACGGCGCACTGTGGATCACCGGAGACACCGTGCTGACCCGCCGCGTACGCCAGGTACCCACCCGCATCCGCGTCGGCACCGTCCTGCTGCACCTCGGCGGCGTCCGGTTCCCCACCACCGGCCCACTGCGCTACTCCATGACCGCCCGACATGCGGTACGCCTGTGCGCCACACTGCGCCCGCACACCACGATCCCCGTGCACTACGAAGGCTGGCAGCACTTCCAGGAACCCCGCCACGTCATCGAACGGACGTTCACCACCGCACCGCCCGCCGTGCGCGACAGCCTCCGCTGGCTCCCACCGGGGGAGCCCACCACGATCGCCGTCTGACCGCTCATTCCCGGTCCGCCACCAGAGCAGCCAACACCCGATGGGTACGACTCGCGCGGATCGCCTCGCGCTGCTGCCCGGCCGTCACCTCGATGTACGTCTGCGACGACGCCAACGACGCGTGCCCCAACAACCGCATGATCTCCGCCGCGCCCGCCCCGTCCTCCGCCAACCGGGTCGCGAACGTGTGCCGCAACGCGTGCAACCGCGCCCCCTTCGGCACCCGGTCACCGATACCCGCCCGCCGATAACACGACTCGACCAGATACTGCAGACCACCCCGGCGCAACGGCTCACCCCGCCGATCCACCAGCAACGCCGAGTCCGGGCGTACCGACCGCGACCCGAAGCGCCGCGCCCGACTGGCCAGGTAGTCCGCCAGCACCCGGTCCAGATCCGCCTCGATCGGCACCACCCGGGGCCGCCCGCCCTTACCCGCCACCTCCACCCGCCGCTCACCCGGACGCCCACCCAGCGACCCCACCCGCAACGCCAGCAGCTCCGACAGGCGCAGCCCGGCGCAGAGCGCCACCGCCAGCACCGCCACGTCCCGCTCCGGCCACGGATCCCGCTGCCGCCCGTCGTCACGCGCCACCGACGCCAGCAGCACCTCGGGCGTGTCCGCGCCGCGCAGCGGCTTCGGCTCGGGCAGGACGGCCCGGGGCCGGTCGACCGCCGGCATCGGGTTGCCCGCCACCACACCGTCGGTCACCAGGAACGTGAAGAAGCTGTTCCAGGTGGACCAGGCGCGGTGCACCGACGCGGGTGCCCGGGGAGCGGCGAACCGGGCGAACGCCGCCCGCAGCACCCGGGGGGACAGGTCGGTGATCGTCAGCTCCTCGAGGGGGAGGGGAGTGGCGGCACCGTCGGCCACCAGGGCAGCGACCGCGTACAGATCCCGTCGGTAGGCCGCCAGAGTGTGAGGAGAGGGCTTGCGAGTGGCCCGGGCCGTCAGGAACTCCTCGATCAGCACCTTGAGCGATTCGTCCTGTTTGTCATGCATAAGCCATATTATGCATGATTCTCGCGTTGCCCGACAGGGAGGGGAGAGGGGGAGCGCGGACGACACCGGACTCGCCAACCCGGGCACCGGGCGACCTACAGGCCGGCGGGCCTGCTGTCGCGCGCAGCAACCTGGGCGACGGCGTTGACGTTCGAGGCGAGGCGAGGGCGACGGCGCTGACGTTCGAGGGTGGAGCCGCAGCAATGCTGCGCGGGACGCCCGAGGCGTGCCATCCGCCCGAAGCGGCGTGACCCGACGCTCTCGATCCGCGAGATACGCCCATGATCGTGCTCGATCCTGGATCGAGTGGTCTCGGCGCGCGGTGGAGGCCACTACTTCACGGTTAGTGCACGATCTCGACGGTGTGCACTCGCTCCCGACGGGTGCGCGCCACCGGCGCGCGGCCAGGTCGGGGGTGGGCCTCTCACCGTCTACTTTACATAATGTGCATTATCGAATGTGGAGCGGCACCCGGGGATGGACCCGGTGGGCTAGCGTGTCGTCGATCTACTGGGGAGATTCCCCGCAGCCTTGTAGGGAAAGAAGCAACTACGTGTCTTTGTGGAAGAAGACCGCGGTCGTCGCGGTCTCGGCGCTCACCGCACTCGCCGCCTCCGCCTGCGCAGTGGCGACCGGCTCGTCGGGTTCGTCCGACGCACCGAAGCAGACCAGCGTCCTTGAACTGCTCGCCAGCGACCTCAAGGGGTCGCTGCAGAAGACGATGGACACCACCGACAAGAGCGACTCGGTGACCCTGACGATGACGGGCACCGCCGGTGGCGAGAAGATCTCGATGCAGGGTGTCCTGGACCTGGGTGACCCGGTCAAGGCCGAGATGACGATGGCGGACCCGAAGGACGGCCCGACCGTCGTCCGGCTGATCGGGACGGCGTTCTACGTCGAGGTCCCGGCGAAGGACCGCGCCAACATGGGCGGTAAGCGCTGGCTGAAGATGGACATGGGCAGCATCGGTCAGCAGGCCGGGATGGACTTCAGCAAGCAGTTCGAGGACATCGACCCGACCAAGCAGGTCAAGACGCTGCTCGCGTCCGAGGGCGTGACGGTCGTCGGTGAGGAGACGGTCAACGGGGCGAAGACGGTCCACTACACCGTCACCACTCCGGTGGCCACGCAGTTGGCGCAGGTCGACGCCAAGCTGCGGGCCGGTGTCGAGAAGCAGTTCGCCGCAGCGGGCGTCAAGGAGGTCAAAATCGACCTGTGGGTCGACGAGCAGTACCGGCCGCGTCGGGCGGGCACGAACATGGGCGCGATGGGCGACGTGCTGGTCGACTACACCGACTACGGCAAGCCGGTCAGCATCGAGACGCCGTCGGCGGCGGAGACCACCGACTTCGCCGAGATGTTGCAGGACCTGAAGGGCCTGGGCGCCGGGAACTGATCGGCGCGGTGTGGCTGCCCGGCCGACGCGGAGACGTGTCGGCCGGGCAGCGTCGTTCTCGCCGCCCGCTCCCCCAGCTCGGTCAGTCGAACTGGTCGGCCAGTTTGCGCAGCTTGTCGACGTACGCCGGCCAGTCGTGGTCGGGGATGGCGGTGCCGTCCTGCCGCCACCCGATTGCTCCGTCGTGCTGCTCGCGCATGATGTCCAACTGACCGGCGTGCCGGGCGACGTCGCCGGTGACGTGCATGATGACCCGGGCCAGTGTCACGTCCTGCCGGCCGGGCTGCCACCAGGGCACCTGCCCCGGCGCGTCGAGCGGTAGCTGGTTGATCGTCTCGTCCGCGAAGGCGCCGACGCGGCGGTACAGGTCGATGAGGCCGTCCTTGGTCTCGGTCTCGGTCGCGTACCAGTCCGCCTGGGGGTCGTCGTCGAAGGCGGTGAGCGGGACCAGTTCCGCCGGGGTCGGGAACTCGCGGCCGAAGGTGGGCCCGAAGTAGGCGGCCTCGACGTTGAGGCAGTGTTTGACGACTCCCAGCATGTTGTTGCCGGTGGTGGTGCGGGGCGTTCGGGCGGCGCGTTCGCCGATGCCGTCGAGTTTCCAGATCAGGTCGTCGCGGCTCCTTTGGAGGTAGTAGTGCATCGCGGCCTTGGTGTCGCCCAGGTCAGCCATGGCGGTCATTGTGGCGTACGGGTCTGACTCTGTCCGGTTCGGTGGAGCCAGGCCCGGGTGTGGGCGCGGAGCAGGGCGGGTTGTTCGAAGGGCAGGTAGTGCCCGGCCTCGTCGAGGGTGGTGTAGGTGCCTCGGGGGTAGCGGCGCATGGCGTGGAACTGGTCGGCGTAGCCGACGATGCCGTCCTGGCGGCCGGTGAGTACGGTGACCGGCCCGTCGAAGGGGGTGTCGGCGGTCTCGTCGGGGAGCGTGTATCCGGGTCCTGTTCGCAGTTCCTGCTGGAAGGTGTGGTCGCCGGGGCCGCCGGTGTTGAGGGCGTGTACGACGGTGGCGACGACGGTCGGGGTGCGGTGGCCCAGCGCGGTGTCGAGGTGTGGGCGCAGGTCGGTGGGGGCGGCGTCGAGCCAGCCGGTGGGTCCGGGGGGCGGACGGTGCTCGGGCAGGGTGCGGCTGGCCGGTGCGATGGTGATGCCGGGGCAGACGAGGAGTAGGCCGCGGACGAGGTCGGGGCGTTGGCGGGCGATGCCGGCGGCGAGGTAGGCGCCGTAGGAGGCGCCGGCCAGCAGGGCCGGGGCGTCGATGTGCTGGTCGAGCCAGGCGCAGATGGTGGTCAGCAGCGCCTGGGAGGTGGGCGCGCAGGTGGGTGGGGTGTCGCCGTGGCCGGGCAGGTCCAGGTATGTCTCGCGCAGGCCGGTGTCGGCGAGGGCGGGGTGGAAGGCGGCGGCGGTGGCGGCGCGGGTGGTGCCGAACATTGGCAGGCACACGATGTCGGGGCCGGCTTGCGGTGAGCGGTCGGCTGCCAGGGGCATGCTGGTCCCTCTCGGGGCGTGGGGGTGTTACCGCGTCATCTTCCGTCGTGGCGGATGGGCGGGCGGGGGTGTCGCCGACCTCACTGTGGGCCGCTTGCTGGGAATTCCGCTGGCGGGACGCGCCGTTGTCCGTTCGGAAGATCAGGTTCCCATGATCGGATGGAAGTGCCATGCGCGTGCGCTCAGACGCGGTTGTGCTGTTCGGCGTGACAGGTGATCTTGTCTCGAAGAAGCTGTTTCCGGCGTTGTACGAGTTGACCCGGCGGGGACGTCTCGACGTTCCGGTGATCGGGGTGGCCCGCTCCCCCTGGGATGATCAGCAGTTGGTGACGACCGCCCGTAAGTCGGTGGCGGAGGCGACCGACGAGGTGGACGACGGGACGTTCGACGCGTTGGCGGCGAATCTGTCGATGATCTCCGGGGATTACGCGGATCCGGCGACGTACGAGCGGCTGGCGGAGCGGCTGCGCGACGCGCAGCGGCCGATTTTCTACCTGGCGATAGAGCCGATGGTGTTCGGTGCGGTGGTGCGGGGCCTGGCGGCGGTCGGGTTGGCCGATCGTGGTCGGGTGATCGTGGAGAAGCCGTTCGGGCGTGACCTGGCGTCGTCGCAGGAGCTGGATCGGACGTTGGGGGCGGCGTTCGACGCGAGTCGGGTGTTCCGGATCGACCACTACCTCGGCAAGGAGGCGGTGGAGGGTTTGTACGCGTTCCGGTTCGCGAACCGGTTGTTCGAGCCGTTGTGGAACCGTGAGCACATCGACAATGTGCAGGTGACGCTCGCCGAGGGTTTCGGTACGCAGGGTCGGGCCGGTTTCTACGACACGGTGGGTGCGACGCGGGACGTGTTGCAGAACCACATTTTGCAGGTCGTGGCGTTGATCGCGATGGACGCGCCGGTGAGTGACGACGTGGACGCGTTCCGCGAGGCGGAGGCGGCGGTGCTGCGGCAGGTCGTGCCGTTGGCGCCGGAGTCGACGGTGCGGGGGCAGTACGCGGGGTACCGGGACGAGCCGGGTGTCGCGCCGGGTTCGAACACGGAGACGTTCGTGGCGACGCGGTTGACGGTGGATTCGCCCCGCTGGGCGGGTGTGCCGTTCTATCTGCGGACGGGTAAGTCGTTGCCGGGGACGGCAACGGAGGTGGTGGTGGAGTTCAAGCGGCCGCAGCGGTCGTTGATTCCGGCCGAGGGTGGCGCGGTGGCGCCGGCGAACCTGTTGCGGTTCCGGTTGGGTCGTGGGGACGGCATCACGATGTCGATCCAGGCGAAGAGTCCGGGCGCGGAGGTGGCGAGTCGGCCGGTGGACCTGTCGGTGGACTTCGGTGCGGCTCTGGGTCGGCGTCAGGAGGCGTACGAGCGGTTGCTCGACGACGCGATGGACGGGCAGCATCTGCGGTTCGCGCGGGCGGAGACGATTCGGCAGGAGTGGCGGATCGTGGAGCCGATCCTGGATCTGGCGGCGCCGGTGCTGTCGTACGACAAGGGCAGTTGGGGTCCGGCGGACGCGGATGCCCTCGCCGGTGGCTGGCACGCGCCGGACCTGGGGTAGTCCCGGCGTGGGCTGAGTGACCGCTCAGCTCACGGGAGGGACCGTCCGGCGACGGTGAGGTTTGCTCCTCGGGGGCGGGGTGGGCACGTTGGGGCCACGTTTCGTCCGCCTCGGAGAGGAAGCAGCGCATGCTGTCCGCACTCGATCGTCGGCACACCGTCGCGCCGCCCGGCTACAGCCGGTGGCTCATTCCCCCGGCGGCGTTGGCCATCCACCTGTGTATCGGTCAGGTCTACGCCACGAGCGTCTACAAGAATTCGTTGATCGCCCACTTCGACACCGGTCAGACCGCGATCGGGGTGATCTTCAGTATCGCGATCGTGATGCTGGGGTTGTCGGCCGCGGTGGCCGGGACGTGGGTGGAGGCGAACGGGCCGCGAAAGGCGATGTTCGTGTCGGCCTGTTTCTGGGCGGCGGGTTTCCTCGTCGGGTCGCTGGGCATCGCCACGAAGCAGTTGTGGCTGCTGTACCTGGGGTACGGGCTGCTGGGCGGCATCGGCCTGGGTATCGGCTACATCTCCCCCGTGTCCACGCTGATCAAGTGGTTCCCGGACCGGCCGGGGCTGGCGACCGGTTTGGCGATCATGGGGTTCGGTGGTGGGGCGATGGTGGCCTCTCCCCTGTCGCGGCAGTTGCTGTCGTTCTACGACCCGGGTTACGACCCGTCGAACGCGGGTTCGACGGCGTCGGGCAACGCGCTGGTGTGGTTGTTCGTGACGCTGGGCCTGGGCTACTTCGTGATCATGATGTTTGGGGTGGCGAACGTGCGGGTGCCGGCCGAGGGGTGGCGGCCGGCGGGCTTCGACCCGGCGTCGGTGGCGGCGAAGCCGTTGGTCACCACGGCGAACGTGTCGGCGGCGAACGCGGTGAAGACCCGGTCGTTCTGGCTGTTGTGGGTGGTGTTGTTCTGCAACGTGACGGCCGGTATCGGGATCCTGGAGCAGGCCAGCCCGATGATCCAGGACTTCTTCCGGGACAACGGGACGTCGGCGGTGTCGGTGGCGGCGGCCGGTGGGTTCGTGGGTCTGCTGTCGCTGTTCAACATGGCGGGTCGGTTCGTGTGGTCGTCGACGTCGGACGTCATCGGTCGTAAGCCGATCTACCTGGTGTATCTCGGTGTGGGCATGGCGATGTACGCGCTGTTGGCCCTGTTCGGGCACACGGCGACGGCGTTGTTCGTGTTGTTCGCGTGCGTGATCCTGTCGTTCTACGGCGGTGGGTTCGCGACCGTGCCGGCGTACCTGCGGGACCTGTTCGGCACGTACCAGGTGGGGGCGATCCACGGCCGGTTGTTGACGGCCTGGTCGGCGGCGGGTGTCGCGGGTCCGCTGATCGTGAACGGGTTCCTCGACGCGCAGGGCAAGCCGGGCACGTTGACGGCGGCGGCGTACCGGCCGGCGCTGTTCACGATGGTGGGTGTGCTCGCGGTGGGCTTCGTGGCGAATCTGCTGGTACGGCCGGTGCCGCAGCGCTACCACGAGCCGGCGGACGTGGACGAGCCGAAGACCGAGCTGAGGAGCGGGACGCGATGAGTGACGACGGCCGGTACGGGCAGCAGGCCCGGTTGTGGATTTCCTGGCTGGTGGTGGCGGTGTTGTTGGGCTACGGGGTCGTGCAGACGGTGATCACGGCGGCGAAGCTGTTCACGCACTGAGAGCGTGGGGCCGGGGCGCGACGCGCGTCCCGGCCCAGCCGTTCACAGGGCGCCGGAGACCCGCAGCACCGCGCCGGCGGCGTAGGAGGCCTCCGGGCTGAGCAGCCAGGCGATGGCGGCGGCGATCTCGTCGGGTTCGCCGGCGCGGCCCAACGGGACTCGGTGGGCGGCGCTGTCGGGGCGGTCGGGCACGCCGGAGTCGGCGTGGATGTCGGTGCGCACGAGGCCGGGGGCGACGCCGTTGACGCGGATGCCGCGCGGGGCGAGTTCCTTGGCCAGGCCGACGGTGAGCGTGTCGGTGGCGGCCTTGACGGCGGCGTAGTGCACGTACTCCCCCGGGCTGCCGAGGGTCGCGGCGGCGGAGGAGACGTTGACGATGGCCCCGCCGTCGGTGAGGCGGCGGGCGGCCTGCTGGGCGCAGAGGACGTACCCGATGAGGTTGACGTCGACGACGCGGCGCAGGTCGTCCACGCGCAGGTCGGTGAACGGGCCGATGAGGCTGGTGACGCCGGCGTTGTTGACCAGGCCGGTGAGGGGGCCGAGTTGCGCGGCGGCGTCGAACAGGGCGGTGACCTGGTCGGGGTCGGTGGTGTCGGCGCGTACGGCGATGGCCTGGACGCCGGCGCCGTGCAGGTCGGCCAGGACGCTCGCGGCGGCGGCGCCGTCGCGGCGATAGCACAGGGCGATGTGGTGGCCGGCTTTGGCGAGGCGGCGGGCGGTGGCCGCACCGATGCCGCGGCCACCGCCGGTGATGACGGTGACGGGTGTCATGGCGCCTCCACTGGGTGTCGGTGGGGTTGCGCCGACGCTACCGTGACCGGCGCGGGCGGGTCGCCGTAAGGAGGGTCACACGCGGCGCTGGTGGCGCACGGGGCGTTGCGGGTGTGATCGCTTACGCTTCCCGCGCGGTCGGTCGGACAACGGAGGTGCGCGGTGGCGGGTGTGGGTGTCGGCGATGTGGTGGACGATTTCGAGTTGCCGGACGAGACGGGCACACCGCGTCGGCTGTCGGAGTTCCTGGCGTCGGGGCCGGTGGTGCTGTTCTTCTATCCCGGCGCGATGACGCGAGGGTGCACGGCGGAGAGCTGTCACTTCCGGGACCTGGCGGCCGAGTTCACGGCGTTGGGGGCGTCGCGGGTGGGGATCAGCCGCGACGAGGTGGCCAAGCAGGCGGAGTTCTCGCAGCTGCACGGCTTCGACTACCCGCTGCTGTCCGACGTGGACGGGACGGTCGCGCGGGCGTTCGGGGTGCGGCGGCGGGTGCCGTTGGATGCGCTGAGCACGAAGCGGATGACGTTCGTGATCGGCACGGACCGGCGCGTCATCGAGGTGATTCACAGCGAGGTCAGCATGACCGACCACGCGGATCGGGCGTTGCGGGCTCTCGGCGGCTGAACCCCGTGCGGCGGGTGTCGCAGCCGACTGGTATCAAGACAGCAATCAAACAGGTGTACGGAAGAGGGTTGTGATGGATGCCGGCCAGGGTTTGTCCACTGACGAGGTGCAGAGCATCCGGGAGGCGTTGGCGGCCGGCCGCAAGCCGAGGGTGGTGTTCACCGCGGCGGCGGGGCAGATCGCCGGTCAGGTCGGCCAGGTGGTCGACCTGACCGATCCGGACGTGTCCGACGAGTTCGTCGTGGTGCGCTTCGGCCGTGACGAGTTGCCCTTCTCCCCCGCCGATCTGGCGGTCGCGCCCAAGGGCGCGGGCCGGCGGGTGGCCGCCGAGCCGAAGGCGGAGCCGGAGGCGACGCCCGTGCCGGCCGCGCCGGAGTTCGTGTTGGACACGCCGCGGGTGCCCGCGCAGCGACCGGAGGAGCCGAAGGTGGAGCAGGTCGAGAAGCCGTCGGCGCGGCGGGCGGTCAAGGCCGCGAAGCCCAAGGGGCCCGCGGGTCTGACGGTGACGCTGGCGTACGCCGACGGCGAGTGGACGGTCGCCGCGCAGCAGGGCAGCAAGGCCCTCGCGAAGCCGTACGTGGTGAAGCCGGCCGAGGCGTTGAAGATGGTGGCGCTGGTGGACGTGCCGGGTGTGCAGGAGGCGGTGGAGCAGATCCTGGGCGCCGAGCGGGCCGAGGCGGAGCAGCAGGCGGAGAAGCTGCGCGCGGAGCTGGCCGAGATCGAGGCCCGGTTGGCGGAGCTGCGCGAGGCCGGCTGAGCGACGCCGACGCGCTGTGGCGCGGTCCGCCGCTCGTCGGGGCGGGCCGCGCCGGCGGGGTCAGGAGCCGCCGTGGTGCTCGAGCAGTCGGGTGAGCAGGCGGGTCAGCTGGTCGCGTTCGGCGCTCGTCAGGGGTGCGAGCAGGTCGTCCTGCACGCGGGCGACGGTGTCGGCCATCCGGTGGACTTCGTCGGCGCCGGCCTCGGTGAGGCTGATGACGTTGCGGCGGCGGTCGGCCGGGTCGGGGGCGCGTACCACGAGTCCCCGACCGACCAGGTCGTTGACGGCGGCCACGACGTCGCTGCGGTCGATGCCGCAGCGACGTCCCAGGTCGGCCTGGCTCGCGGGTCCGCTCTCGGTCAGCGCGGCGAGCAGCCGGTAGTGGTAGCCGCGCAGGTCGTGCGCGGCGAAGCCGGCGCTGATGAGCCGGCCGGCGTGGGCGGCGGCCTGGTTGAGCAGCCAGCTGGGGGTGGTCCGCAGCCCGGCGGGTGACTGCGGGGCGGTGGCGTCCATGGCGGCAGCCTAACAGCAATCGTTGGCGTGACCCACAAAGCGTGCTACGTTGGCCCTACCAACGTTGGTCAAGCCAACGTTTCGAAGGAGGCATCGTGTCCACTCTCAACGGCCAGGTCATCGGCCAGGCCCACTTCGCCACCCGCGCCCTGCTCGACCGCGCCGTCGCGCCCCTGGGCGTCGACTTCGGCCAGGTCCTCGCGCTCAACGCCCTCACCGCCGGCCCGGTCGCCCGCACGCCTCTCGTACGGCGCCTGGCCAACGCCCGCAAGGTCGACGAGTCGGCCGTGCACGAGGTGATCGACCGCCTCGTCGACGTCGGCCTGGCGCGGCTCGACGACACCACCGAGACGCAGGTACGGCTCACCGACGCCGGCCACGCCACGCAGGCCCGCATCGCCGAGGCCGTCGGTGGGATCACCGCCCGGCTGTACGGGGACATCCCGCCCGCCGAGGCCGACGTCGCCGCCCGCGTCCTCGCGCTCGTCACCGAGCGGGCCAACGACGAGCTGGCGGGGGTCGCCTGACCCGGGACAGGGCTCAGCCGAGCTGGTTCATGGCCGCCCGGATCCTCAGCCAGGACGGGTCGGTAGCGGAGGTGTCGGTGACCGCCGCCAGATCGCCGGACTCCCAGACCCGCGTGCCGTCGGTGAGGTCGAGCTGATCCATGTCGACCACCGACGCCTCGGTGGTGCTGGCGAGGAACGCGGTCACCGGGGCCCCGGCTGCCTCGCCCGGGTCGGCCGTGCCCACCGACAGCAGCAGAAGCGTGCCGTCGGCGCCGGCGACGACAAGCTCACCGGTGGCGGTGGCCGCCACCGCGGTCACCGCCACCCCGGGCAGCACCTCGTGCTCGACCATCCGACCCTCGTCGATGTCCAGCTCGATGATCACGCCGTCGGGCGTCCCGATCCAGAGGACCCGCGGCGACGCACCGAACGCGACGTTGTGCCGAGACCAGGCGTTCATCTCGTCCAACCACTCCTGCGGGTACGGATACCCGGGGCTCGGCTCCCCCAGCGTCATGCCCAGGACCCGCCGGAGCGAGGGGAACTCGAACACCTCCAGCGAGTTGTCGTACGCGTTGCCCCGTACCGCGAAGTGCCGGCCGTCCGCGCTGAAGATCGGCGTCTCGTACCCGTCGCAGTCCAGGACCAGCGCCCGGCGCAACGGCCGCAGCACCGGCCCGGTGTCCGCCGCGAAGAGCACCAGCGTGGCGCCCTGGTCGCTCTCCAGGGTGCAGACGAGACCGCCCGCCGGATGCGCCACCACCCCGGTGTCCCACCGGGGACCGCGCACTGTCGTTCCGGATGCGAGGTCGAGCGCGACCGAGTGCTCCCAGCCGTCCGGCCCCTCGGCGGGCGACAACCAGAGCGTCCGACCGTCCGGGCTGAATGCCACCTCCCGCTGGTACTCGGTGCGCGTCACGCCGTCGACCGGCGAGGTGCCCGAGGGTGTCCAGGCCACGACGCTCTCGGCGTCCGCCACCGCCAACAGCGGGTCGTCGGGATGCCAGGCGGCCGACGGCGTCCGCTCATCGTCCGTGTCCTGGGCGTAGCCGGCCGAGCCCACGCCGAGGGCGCCGCGCTCGCGCAGGTGCCCGTCGCCGTACTCCCAGATCCGGATCGCGGGACGGTCGGCGTCCCACGCCGCCACCAACGCAAGGCGCGGATGCGCCAGCAACCGCTGCGCCGTCACTCCAGAATGGACACGAGCCAGGATCTCCACCGGAACACCGTACCGGCGCCGCCCGTCCCTCAAAGGGGCCGTCAGAAGTAGTCGAGCAGTTGTGCCGGGCCGCCGGCGCCCAACAGGTCCAGAGCGTCCGGCGCGACGCCGGCGGTGTGCAGCAGACCGGCCTGGGCCACCGCACGGGCACCGGCCGCCCCGGCGTAGAGCAGCGCGAACCCTCGCACGTCCAGCCGCAGGTCCGCCTCGGCGTCGATCCGGGTCAGCTCGGCGTCGCCGTCGGCGACGGTCAACCGCCAGGTGCCGGTGTTCCACTCGGCGAGCGGGTCGGTGAGGTGGAAGTCGACGACACCTCGGACGTGCGCGGGCCACCCCCGGACCCGGACCGCCCGTACGACGTCGACCGGGCGGTGCATCCACAGGTCCCGCTCGTGGTCGCGGGCGGCCTCCAGCGGCAGGACGGTGCTGACGGCGTCACCGTCGAGCGGGCACAGTCGCAGGGTCGGCGCGACGCTGGCCCAGCTGCCGAGGACCCCGACGAGGTCCCGGGCCGCGTCGGCGGTGGTGGCCAGGGCCTCGTCGACGGTGAGGACCGAGTCGGCCCCGTACCCGCGACCCCGCTCCCAGGTGGCGTAGCCGACCAGGTCGCCGTCGTCCTCGACGAGGGTGATGCCGTCACCGGGCAGCTTCGCGTCGGCGGTGAAGAAGTCGAACAGCGCGCCCCGGCGCGTCAACATGCCGTTGCGGTGGCGGGCGACCCGCTCGTACAGGTCGGCGACGGCGGGCAGGTCGGCGGGCGTGCCGGCGCGGACGGTCAGGTGCGACGCGGGTCGGTGCCGGGGCAGCGCGGCGGTGGCCAGGTTGACGGTACGCAGCACACCGGCGGCCTCCCACCCGCAGGCGCGGTAGGGGGCGGCGACGGTCGGGTACAGGGCGCTGACCGCCGCGCCACGGTCGCGGGCGCTGGCCAGCAGGGCGGTGAGCAGGGCGCGGGCCACGCCCCGGCCCCGGGCCTCGGGTGCGACCGCCACCCCGGCGATGTCGGCCGCCGGGACGGCCCGGCCGGACCACCACTGGTCGTGGTGCAGGTCGACGGCCTTGCCGACGAGCCGACCCGTGTCGTCGAACGCGCCCCAGCGCGTCATGCCCGGCACCTCGACGGTGGTGCTGGGGGCACGCTCCTGGGTGGAGCCGAACGCCAACCGGCCCAGCTCCCAGGCGGCGTCGAGGTCGTCGACGGTGAGTTCACGTACGCGCATCGGCACACCGTAGCGGCCCCTTGCCCCACCGCCCAGCCGATATACCCGCCGCACGAACCCCGCCGATCATGGAGTTGTGGTGGGTGACAAAGCGGCCTCGACGGCCCAGTTCGGGCACCACAGGTCCATGATCGGCAGCGCTGGGGGCCACGCCGGCCCCCGATGACGGTCAGTGTTGCGGGATGTTGGCCACGCCGATGCGCTTGCGGAAGACCCAGTACGTCCACGCCTGGTAGGCCAGCACGACCGGGGTGAAGATCACCGCCACCCAGGTCATGATCTTCAGCGTGTACGGGGTGGAGGCCGCGTTGGTGGCGGTGAGCGTGCCCGCCGCGTCGAGAGTCGACGGCAGCACGTTCGGGAACAGCGCCGCGAACAGGGTCGCCACGGCCAGGCCGATCGCCACGGCGGTACCGGTGAACGCCCAGCCCTCCCGGCGTACCCGGGCGGCGGCCAGGCCACCGAGCAGCGCGAGGGCCGCGCCGACGGCGAGCACGACGGCGACCGCGCTGGAACGGATGCTCAACGTCCAGCTCAGGAAGCCCACCGCGAGCACGGCGGCCCCGACGCCCAGGCGCACCGCGAGGGCGCCGGCGCGTTCGCGGATGTCGCCGGTGGTCTTCAGGGCCAGGAACACCGCGCCGTGGGTGAGGAACAGCGCGAGCGTGGTCGCGCCACCGAGCAGGGCGTACGGGTTGAGCAGATCGAGCAGACCACCGACGTACTCGTGGTCGGCGTCCAGCGGCACACCGCGCAGGATGTTGGCGAAGGCGACGCCCCACAGGATCGCCGGCAGCAGCGAGCCGAAGAAGATCGCGGCGTCCCAGCGGCGCTTCCACGACGCCTCGGGGCGCTTGTGCCGGTACTCGAAGGCCACCCCGCGGGCGATCAGGGCCAGCAGGATGAGCAGCAGCGGCAGGTAGAAGCCGGAGAACAGGGTGGCGTACCACTCGGGGAACGCGGCGAACATCGCCCCGCCGGCGGTGATCAACCACACCTCGTTGCCGTCCCAGACCGGCCCGATGGTGTTGATCAGGACGCGGCGTTCCCGGTCGTTCCGGCCCAGCACCGGCAGCAGCATGCCGACGCCGAAGTCGAAGCCCTCCAGGATGAAATAGCCGGTGAACAGCACGGCGACGAGGAGAAACCAGATGGTGGTCAGGTCCACGATGGGCTCCGGGTTCAGTAGGCGAAGGCGAGCGGGCGCTCGGCGTCGTCGGTGTCGTCGGTGGCGGGCTGTTCGCTGACGTCGGGTACGCCGGCCCTGGCGTAGCGCAGCAGCAACTTGACCTCGATCACGGCGAGGGTGGCGTAGATCAGCGTGAACGCGGTGAACGAGGTCAGCACCTCGGTCAGCGAGACGCTGCGGGAGACGCCGTTGCGGGTGAGCATCTCGCCGAAGACGATCCAGGGCTGGCGGCCCATCTCGGTGAAGATCCAGCCGAACGAGTTGGCCAGCAGCGGCAGCACCGGCATGGCCAGGCCGGCGCGCAGCAGCCACCTGCTGCGCGGCGTACGGCCCTTGCGCTGGCTCCACAGCACCAGCAGGGCGATCGCGGCGGCCGCCAGCCCGAAGCCGACCATGAAGCGGAAGCTCCAGTAGGTGACCGGGATGATCGGGGTGTAGCTGCCCGCGCCGTACTGGGAGGCGTACTGGGCCTGCAGGTCGTTGATGCCGTGCACGGTGCCGTTCGGGTCGCCGGTGCCCAGGTATGACAGCAGGTACGGGATCTTCAGGGCGAACACCTCGCGGCTGCCGTCGAGGCTGCCGATGGTGAGCACGGAGAACGAGGCGGGGCTCTCGGTGGTGTAGAGACCCTCGGCGGCGGCCATCTTCATCGGCTGCACGTCCGTCATGATCTTGCCTTGGATGTCGCCGGTGAACAGCACGGCCGCCGAGGCGACCAGGACCACCCAGGAGCCGAACTTCGTGGCGAAGCGGTACGCGCCGGTATCGACGGAGTCCCGGTTGCGGATCACGTGCCACAGGCCGACGGCCACGATCAGCGACCCGGCGACCAGGAACGAGCCGGCCAGGGTGTGCGGGAAGGTGATCAGGGCGACCTTGTTGGTCAGCACGGCCGGGAAGTCGGTCAGTTCGGCGCGTCCGCTGTCCGGGTTGATCCGGTAGCCGACCGGGTTCTGCATGAACGAGTTCGCGGCGAGGATGAAGTACGCGGACAGGTTCGTGCCGATGGCGGCGGCCCAGATGCTGGCCAGGTGCGCGCGCTTGGGCAGCCGGTCCCAGCCGAAGATCCACAGGCCGATGAAGGTGGATTCGAGGAAGAACGCGACGAGCGCCTCGATGGCCAGGGGCGCGCCGAAGATGTCGCCCACGAAGCGGGAGTAGTCGCTCCAGTTCATGCCGAACTGGAACTCCTGCACGATGCCGGTGACCACGCCCATGGCGAAGTTGATCAGGAACAGCTTGCCGTAGAACTTGGTCAGCTTGAGGTAGCGCTCGTTGCCCGTGCGGTGCCACATCGTCTGCAGGATCGCCACCAGCACGGACAGGCCGATGGTCAGCGGCACGAACAGGAAGTGGTAGACGGTCGTGACACCGAACTGCCACCGGGCGACGTCCAACGCGTCCACCTGGACCCCCAACTATGCGTACTACGAGACGTAGTAAATACTACTGCTCGTCGTAGAGAAAGGGGCAGGGCCGGGCGGCCCGAACCGGCCCGGGACCAATGACCCTGATCACTCGGGCCGCTCGCCCTCGCGGCCCCGTCGCCTCGTGCGAGGATGGCGCGCTGATGGACACGACGACCTGGCAGCCACCACTGCTCTGGCGGGCCGCCCTCCTGCTGGCCCGCGCCCTGGTGGGTCTGCTCGCCCGCCTCGAGGTCACCGGCGACGTCCCCGCGCACCTGCGCCGGGGACCGCTCGTGCTGGCCGCCAACCACATCAGCCCGTTCGACCCCCTGGTCATGATCGCCGCCTGCCGGGAGCGGGGCATCGCCCCACGGATCATGGCGACCGCCGGACTGTTCCGCGCCCCCGTACTGGGGGCCGCCATGCGTCACGTCGGGCACATCCGGGTCGACCGGGGCACCAGCGGCGTCCATCAGGCCCTCGACGACGCGGCCGGGGCCGTCGCGGCGGGCTCGGTGATCCTCATCTACCCCGAGGGGCGCATCGGCCTGGACCCCGGCATGTGGCCCGAGCGCGGCAAGACCGGCGTCGCCCGGCTCGCGCTGGCCTGCGGCGCTCCCGTCGTCCCGGTCGCCCAGTGGGGCGCGCACGAGGTGCTGCCGTACCGGGCGCCCAAGGGCATGCTGCGCGGCATCGCCCGCGCGCTGTGGCGTCGGCCGGTGATCCGGGTCCACTTCGGCGCACCCGTCGACCTCGGCGAGTCCAGCGCCAGCACGCCCGGCGCGGCCCGCCGGGCCACCGACCGCATCGTCGACGCCCTCACCGACACCCTCGCCCCCCTACGCCCCGACGAACCCGACGCACCCCGACACGTCGACCCCGGCCGCCCCACCGACACCTCCCGCACCCACCGCCGCACCCCCTAACCCCACCCCCACCCCAGCCCGCCCCGCCCCCCGCCCCCCGCCCCCCGCCCCCGCGATCTTGCACTTTCTGTCGCGACATACCCGGTCAAAGCAGGCCATAACGACGACACAAAGCGCAAGATCGGCGTGACCCTGCGGCCGCGCGGCCGCGCGGCCGCGCGCCACTCCGGGGGTGGGTCGCGCGGGCTCCCCCGGGCAGGGGAGGCGGTTGGCTCGGGGTGGGGATCAGCGCGGTCGGGACTGCGACGAGGCTGGACTCGTCAACATCACCGACACCGGGGGGTTCTCCCATGGTCAGGTACGCGCGGGTCGGAGCGGCAGCGGCGGCGGCGGTCGCGGTGGGGTCGTCGACGGCGTGGGCGCAGCCCACCGCACCCAGCGGCACGTCGCCGCCGAGCACGCCCGCCATGGTCGCCGGGGCGGGGCACTTCGCGTACGACGAGCCGAACATGGTGGGGCACCGGATCTGGTTCGGCGTCGCGGCGGTCACCACCGTCGACGGGTCGACGCGTGGCGAGTTCCGTTACCGGCACGCGCTGCCGGACGGCACCGAGGTCGCGCGGGGACGGGCCGACGTGACCTGCCTGCGGGTCGTCGGGAACGTCGCGGTGTTCACGGCGATCGTCCCCGACGGCGTCGACCCGGTCCGCAACCACGGCTACTACGTCAAGATCATCGACGGTGGGCGGCAGCCCGACGTGATCGTCGACGCCCAGGCGTCGAACGGGACCGAGCCGCCACCCACCAGCTGCATCGACCCCGAGACGGAACTGCCCCCGGAGGCGCCCGCACGCCCCCGCTACCCGATCCTCGCCGGCGGGTACGTGGTACGCGGCGGTCCCCACCCGTAAACCCCCTGGCGCTCCCGTCCCACGGGGGTGACGGGGGCGCCAGGGCCCCGCGGGCGGACGAATGTCGCCGCCAGGCCACCTGCCCTCCACCGGGCGCGGGCATACTGCGTCGCGTGCTCAACCGATGCGCCTACCTCGACGCCCCCGCGCCGCTGGCGTTCGCCCACCGCGGCGGGGCCGCCGAGGGCGACGAGAACACCACCACGGCGTTCGCCCGGGCCATCGGGCTCGGTTACCGGTACGTGGAGACCGACGTGCACGCCACCGCCGACGGCGTTCCGGTGATCTTCCACGACCCGACGCTCGCCCGGGTCACCGGTGAGGCGGGGCGCATCGCCGACCTGAGCTGGGCCGACCTCGCCTCGGTACGCGTCGGCGGCGCTGCCGTCGTACCCCGGCTCGACGAGGTGCTGCACGCCTGGCCGCAGGTCCGCTTCAACATCGACGTGAAGGCCGACGGCGGCGTCGCGCCGACCGTCGCCACCCTGACCCGGGTGGGCGCCGCCGACCGGGTGCTGCTCGCCTCGTTCAGCGACGCCCGACTGGCCCGACTGCGGGCGCTCACCGGGGGACGCGTCGCCACCAGCCTCGGCATGCGGGCGGTGGCGCGGCTGCGACTGGCCTCCCTGCACGGTCGGCCGCTGCGACTGCCCCCCTCGGTGGTCGCCGCGCAGGTGCCGCCCCGGTACGGGCGGGTGCCGGTGGTGGACCGCCGGTTCGTCGACTACTGCCACCGGCTCGGCCTTCAGGTGCACGTCTGGACGATCGACGAACCGGACCAGATGCACGACTTACTGGATCGTGGCGTGGATGGCATCATGACCGATCACGTCGGCGTGCTGCGCGACGTCTACCGCAGCCGCGGCCACTGGACCGCCTGAACAGCACCGAAGGAACCCCCGATGGCCGAGACCGTGACCCCCACGGTGACCGACACCCCGCCCCTGGCGAGCACCCCCCGCGAACGCCGCGGCTGGTACCTCTACGACTGGGCGAACTCCGCCTTCCAGTCCACGGTGATCACCGTGTTCCTCGGCCCGTTCCTGACCACCGTCGCCGAGACGGCCGCCGGCTGCGAGCTGGGCGCGGACAGCTGCGACGGGTACGTGCACCCGCTGGGCATCCGGGTGGCGGCCGGGTCGTACTACCCGTACCTGATCTCGTTGTCGGTGTTCCTGACCGTGTTCGTGCTCCCGGTCATCGGGGCGATCGCCGACCGGTCGCCGCACAAGAAGCGCCTGCTCGGCGGGGCCGCGTTCACCGGCGCCGGGGCGACCATCGCGATGGCCTTCGTCACCGGCGACCGGTACCTGCTCGGCGGCGCGTTGTTCCTGATCGCGAACATCTCCTTCGGCGCCGCGATCGTGGTCTACAACTCGTTCCTGCCGCAGCTCGGCGGCCCGGACGAGCGCGACGGCATCTCCAGCCGCGGCTGGGCGCTGGGCTACCTCGGTGGCGGCCTGCTGCTGGCGTTGAACCTGGCCGCGGTCTCGCTGCTGAGCGAGGACGACAACCCGCAGCGCACCCTGGACCTGGCCCGCTGGTCGATCGTGTCCGCCGGCGTGTGGTGGGCGGTGTTCACCCTCGTGCCGCTGCGCTGGCTGCGCGACCGTCCCGTGACGGCGGCCCTGGCCGCGCGGGGCAACGTGCTCACCGACGGGTTCCGGCAGCTCGGGCACACCCTGCGGGAGGTCAGGGCGTACCCGCTGACGTTGTTCTTCCTGCTCGCGTTCCTGGTCTTCAACGACGGCATCCAGACCGTCATCACCATGGCCAGCCAGTACGGCACCGAGGAGTTGCGGCTGGAGCAGAGCACCCTGATCGTCACGATCCTGCTGGTGCAGTTCCTCGCCTTCGGCGGCGCGTTGCTCCTCGGCGCGCTGGCCCGGCGCATCGGCGCGCGCAAGACGGTGCTGATCAGCCTGGTGCTCTGGACCGGTGTGATCCTGGGCGTGTTCTGGCTGCCCGCCGAGGCACCGGTGCCGTTCATGGCGCTCGGCGCCTGCATCGGCCTGGTCCTGGGTGGCAGTCAGGCCCTGAGCCGGTCCCTGTTCAGCCAGCTCATCCCCGCCGGTAAGGAGGGCGAGTACTACGGTTTCTACGAGATCAGCGACAAGGGCACGAGCTGGCTCGGCCCGCTCGCGTTCGGCATCGTGTTCCAACTCACCGCCTCCTACCGGGTGGGCCTGATCTCACTGGTGGGCTTCTTCGTGGTCGGGTTCGTGCTGCTGTTGGCGGTGCCGATGCGCCGGGCCATCATCGCCGCCGGCAACACGCCGCCCCGGGTGCTCTGAGCACCTGCGACGCACCTGACCGATCCGGGACGGTCGATCGGCTAGGCTGCCCGACCGTGACCGACGACGCCGCTGCCACCCCCGTCTGCCTGGCCCACCCGTTCCCCGGCGAACCGCACTCTCCCGCCGGCTGCGCGGCCGCGCGCGGGCTCGACGGGCGGCCGGTGCACGCCGCGGCCCTGAAGTTCTTCTGGGGGCCGATGGACTGCGGGAAGTCCACGATGGCGTTGCAGATGAACTACAACCACGCCCGCCAGGGCCGCCGCGGGCTCGTCACCACCCGCATCGACCGGTCGCTGGGCCCGCAGGTCACCACCCGCATCGGCCTGGCCCACGAGGCCATCGAGGTCACCGACGACCTGGACCTGCGGGCGCTCGTGCGCGGCCGCTGGGCCGACGGGGTACGCGTCGACTACCTAATCTGCGACGAGGCGTGCTTCTACACGGTCGAGCACGTCGAGCAGATGGCCGAACTGGTGGACAGCTACGACGTGGACGTGTTCGCGTTCGGCCTCGCCACCGACTTCCGGTCCTGCCTGTTCCCCGCCGCGCAGCGCCTGTTCGAGCTGGCCGACGAGGTGGCCCGCATCCAGGTCGAGGTGCTGTGCTGGTGCGGCCGGGAAGGGCTGCTCAACGCCCGGGTCGTCGACGGGCGGGTGGTCCGCGAGGGCGCGCAGGTCGTCATCGGCGACACCGTCGAGACCGCCGAGGTGCGCTACCAGGTGCTCTGCCGCCGGCACTACCGCAGCGGCGACCTCGGCCCCCGCGACTGAGACACCCGCCGGTCCGACACCAGGTCGGCCACGATCACCGCGGCCGTGACCAGCAACGCCGCCCCGGCGGTGACCGCGACCGGCGCGCCCAGCGCGACCGCACCGGGGATCAGCGCGAGCAGCAGCAGCGTCGCGGTGACCCGGCCCGCCACTCCGGCGAAGCCCAGCGCCAACTGGTAGGCGGCGTGCCCGGCCAGGAACACCGCCGGGCCGCCCAGAACGACGAGCGCGTCCGCCCACCCGACCGCGTGCCCGGGGGCGTGCAGCAGCCGCTCGTCGCCGACCGCGGTGACCACGATGCCGCCCACCATCACCGGGTGCAGGTAGTTGAACACCAGCCGGGACAGTCGGCCGGCCCGCTCACCCGCCTCGGCCAGGGCCCGCATGACCGTGTCCGCCCGGTCGAAGTACACCCACCACAGGGCCACCGACCCGGCGAAGGCGAGCAGGAACGCGAAGATGCCCGCCCGGTCCAGGCGCTGCGTCAACGTCCCTCCGGTGACGAGAATCGACTCTCCCAGCGCGATGAGGACGAACGCCTGGCACCGTTCGGCGAGGTGCCCACCCTCCACCTCCCAGCGCTCGGGGGTGCTGCGGCCCAACCCCGGCACCGGGAACCCGGTCGCCAACCCGAGCGCGTCGACGGCGATCACACCGATCCAGATCACCTCCCGGGCCGGAGTGTCCACCAGGGCGCCGACGAGGGCCAACAGTCCGGTGGCGATGATCCAGACGAGGCACTGGCGGAAACTGTCACCGACCCAGCGCCGACCACGGATCGCCCACATGGCGAAGACCGTCCGACCGATCTGCACCGCCGCGTACGCGCCGGCGAAGAGCAGGCCGTCGCCGCCGAACGCGGTCGGCAACGCCGCCGCGAGCAGCAGACTGCCCAGCGTCACCACCAACAGCGTGGCGCGTACCGGGGCCCGGTCCGGGCGCAGCCAGTTGCCCATCCACACGGTGTAGATCCAGACCAGCCAGACCATGCCCAGCAACACGGCGGTACGCCCCACGCCCGGCCAGTCGAGGTTCCCGCTGAGGTAGTGGGACAACTGGGTGATCGTGAAGACGTAGACCAGGTCGAAGAAGAGTTCGGTGGACGTGGTCCGCTCCACGCCCCGACGGGGACGCAGCAACTGCGGGTGGGCGGGCACGGGTTCGGTCACGACGTGCCCCGCCGGAACCGGTCCGTGACGATCACCGCGACGGTCGCCGCCGTCGCCAGCGCCGCGCAGGTCACCACCGTGGCGCCCAGCCACACGCAGACCGGGATCAACGCCAGCAGCACCACCACCGCGACGACCCGGCTGGTCGGCAACCCACGCCACAGCACCGCCTTGTAGGCGGCGTGCCCGGCGAGGAACAGCGCCGGACCGCCCAGGGTGAACAGGGCGGTGACCGTGGTGGCCGCCGCGCCCGGAGCGTGCAGCAGCCGTTCGTCGCCCGCCGAGGTCACCACGATGCCGGCGACCATCACCGGGTGCAGGTAGTTGAACGCGAGCCGGCTCAACGCTCCGGTACGCGTGCCCGCGCCGGCGACGACCTGGGCGGCAGCCGGGGCCGACCGCGCGAAGTACACCCACCACAGCGCCACCGAGCCGGCGAACGCCACACCGAACGCGCCGAGGCGTACCCGATCCACGTGTGACGTGAGGGTGCTGCCGGTGACCAGGATCGACTCGCCGAGCGCGATGAGGATGAACGCCCCGCAACGCTCCGCGAGGTGCCCGCCCTCCACCATCCACCGCTCGGGGCGGCTGCGTCCGCGCCCCGGCAGTCGGTAGCCGATCGACAGGCCCACCACCTCGAACACGATCACCGCCGCCCACACCACCTCCCGGGCCGGGCTGTCGACGAGGCCGCCGACGACCACGAGCACCGACGTGGTGGCGATCCAGGGCAGCGACTTCTGGAACCCGTCGACCAGCCACGGGTTGCCCTGCGCCGCCCACAACGCGAACACGGTCCGCCCCACCTGCACGCTGACGTAGACCACCGCGAAGAGCAGACCCATCCCGGTGAACGCCTGCGGGATGGTCGCCGACAACAGCAGGCTGCCCAGCGTCACCCCGATCAGCATCGCCCGTACCGGGCCCTGGTCCGGTTGCAGCCAGTTGGTCACCCAGGTGGTGTAGACCCAGACGAACCAGACCAGCGCCAGCAGCAGGGCGGTACGGGCGGCGCCCCGCCAGTCCGGGTGTGCGATCAGGTAGTGCGACACCTGGGTGATCGTGAAGATGAAGACCAGGTCGAAGAACAACTCGGTCGAGGTGGTCGGCTCGACGCCCTGACGTCTACGCAGCAGCCGGGGGTGCGCCAGGTCGACGGCCGGCGGCTCAGAAGGGGTCACCGCACACCCGCCAGTCGCCGCCCTCGCGGACCACCGGCAGGCGGCGTTCCTCGCTGATGCCGCCGTCGCGGGTCAACCGCACCGTCACCGTGCCGCGCGGACGCCCACCCTTGGTGGCCACCGACACGTCGGTGATCTCGTAGTCGGTCACCATGGGCGGGGTCCGCACCCAGCTGGTGAACCCGATCGCGCTCCACCGGGTACGGGCGTCCGCGCACAGCCGGTCGTACGCCCGGTCGCTGTCACCGAGGGCCACCTCGCTGAGGAACCCGTCGGCGGTGTCCCGGATCGGGCCGGCGGCCTGTCGTACGGTCTGCAGGTTCCACGCGCCCAGCCCGGCCACCCCGACGCAGCACAGGGCCATGCCGAACCCGGCGAGGGCCAGCCCGGCACGCATCGGGCGGCGCCGCCGGGCCGGTCGGTTCCACGACTGGCCGGCACCCACGACTACCGACCGTAGAGAACGCCGTCGCGGTGAGGCACGGCAAGCCGGAAACTGGGCCTTCTTTCGGCGCAGCGACGCATCGTCTACCGTCGGCGCACACCCCCGTAGCGCCAGGGAGCCGATCGATGAGCCGCTTCGTGCAGCCGGTACCACCCCCCGCCGACCCGTACGCCGGTGACGCCCTGCTGCGGTCCTGGCTGGAGCGTCATCTCGGCGCGGCGGGACACGCCGCCGCGAAGGGCCGCCTGGCCGACCTGGCCGCCGACGTCACCGGGCCGCTGCGCGCGGCGCACGCCGACGCCGAGGCGCAGCCGCCGACGCTGGTCCGCTACGACCCGTGGGGCGCCCGCGTCGACCGCATCCAGGTGTCCGCCGGGTGGGAGGCGCAGCGGGCCGCCGCGGCCCGGCACGCCGTGGTGGCGCTGCCCTACCTGCCCGACGCCCGGAGCGCCTGGGGTGCCGCCGCGCGGGTCGTCCAGCACGCGCTGCTGCACGTGTTCGGGCCCGAGTCGGCCACGTTCTCCTGCCCGGTGGCGATGGCCGACGGCGCGGCGGCCCTGCTCAGCCTGCCCGACGTCGACGCCGGTGTCCGTGACGCGTGGCTGCCCCGGCTGCTCTCCACCGATCCGGACACGGCGATCACCAGCGGGCAGTGGATGACCGAGTCGCAGGGCGGCTCGGACCTGGGCCGGTCCAGCACCATCGGCCGGCCGGCCGCGGACGGTTCGTGGCGGCTGACCGGGGAGAAGTGGTTCTGCTCCGCCGCCGACGCGGCAATGGCGGTGGCGCTGGCCCGCCCGGAGGGCGCCGGGCGGGGCAGCCGGGTGCTCGCGCCGTTCCTGGTCCCCCGCTACGCGGTCGACTCGCCCCTGTCCACCGGCGCGGCGGCGGACTCGCCCGCCCCGGGCGTCGTCGTGCACCGGCTCAAGGACAAGCTCGGCACCCGGGCGCTGCCGACCGCGGAGATCGGGCTGCGCGACGCGTACGCGGTGCCGCTGGGCGACCCGGCGGTGCCCGGCCTGGTGCGGGCGATGACCCTGGTCGTGGTGACCCGGGTGCACAACGCCGCCGCCGCGGCCGGCGGGATGCGCCGTGGGCTCGCCTACGCCCGCGCGTTCGCCGACGCCCGGCACGTCGCGGGCGGCCCGCTGTCGTCCTCGCCGCTGCACCGGGCCACGCTGGGCATCCTCGCGGTCGACGCGGCGGGCGCGTTCGCCCTCGCGGGGCACGCGTTCGCGCTGCTCGGTCGGGTGGAGGTCGGCGCCGACCCGGAGGCCGTCGCCGAGCTGCGCATCGTCGCGCCGCTGGCCAAGCTCGCCACCGGCCGGCTCGCCGTCAGCTCCGCCAGCGAGTACGTGGAGAGCTTCGGCGGCGCCGGCTACGTGGAGGACACCGGGGTGCCCCGGCTGCTGCGCGACGCGCAGGTGCTGCCGATCTGGGAGGGCACCACCAACGTGCTGTCGCTGGACGTGCTGCGCGCGTTGACCCGGGAGGACGCCGGGACGCCGCTGCTGCGTCGGCTGACCGCCGCCGCCGACCTGGCCCGGCCGCTGTCGCCCGCGCTGGCCGACACCCTGGCCACCGTCACCGGCCAGCTCCGCGACACCATCGTCGCGGTGACCGCCGACCCGGGCGCGGCCGGCGTCGTCGCGGGCGCCCGCGCCCTGGCGCTGCGGCTGGCGTACGCGCTGACCGCCGCGCTGCTGGTGGAGCACGCCGCCTGGGGTGACGAGCAGGCAGAGCTGGCGGCCCGGCTGTGGGCGCGGCGGTGGCTGCGGCACGAGGACATCGCCGAGGACGCCCACCACCACCTGGACCTGCTCTGCTGAGGAGGTCGACGGAATTTGTCGGGGGTGCCGGGCAGACTGCCACCATGACGACGACCGCTGACCTCGCCATGGTCAATTTGGACAGCTCCGACCCGGCCGCGCAGGCGGCCTTCTACCACCGGGTGCTGGGCTGGGAGATCACCCACAGCCAGGCCGAGTACGCAATGATCAACGGCGGTGGCATGTCCATCGGGTTCGGCCTGGTCGAGGGCTACACGCCGCCGGCCTGGCCGGATGCGTCCGGGCAGAAGCGCTACCACCTCGACCTCTACGTCGACGACCTGGCCCAGGCCGAGAAGGAGTTCGTGGCCGCGGGGGCGTCGAAGCCGGAGTTCCAGCCCGGCGAGACGTGGGTGGTGCTCCTCGACCCGATCGGCCAGCCGTTCTGCCTCTGCCGTCGCCCACAGGGCTGAGCGCCCGGCGAGCCGGCCGCTACAGGGCTGAGGGCGCGGCGAGTCGGCGGGCTGATGCGCGGCGGGCTGATGCGCGGCGCGCTGATGCGCGGCGCGCCGCAGGTCACCGCCGGTGTGGTCAGCCCGGTGGCGGAACCCGATCCACCGCCGGGAAGACGCGTGGGCGGTCAGCGCAGCGGGCCGCGGGTCACCGCGTCGCGCATCGCCGCCGGGTCGCCGACCGGGACGTACTCCAGCCACCAGGTCGCCCCGGCGGCGGCCAGCTCGCGGTGGTAGGCCCGTTCGGCGCGCTCGTCCGGCCGGCGCCGCCGGCCGCCGATCGCCACGTCGAACGGCTGACCGTCGGCCCGCGTCGCCGGGAGCGCCGCGGCCAGCTCGTGGACCTCGTCGGGGGTGAAGTCGGCCCAGCCGTCGGTGTCGGTCAGCTTGTACGGCACGATGCCGTCGGCGCGGGCCGCACGCCGTCGCACCGCTCCGGCCTGGGTGCTGCCGCCGACCCAGACCGGCACCCGGGGTGACTGCACGGGCGGTGGACGCAGTGCCACCTTCTCAGCCCGGTAGTGGACACCCTGATGATCGACCCGTTCCCCGCTGAGCAGGCCGGTCAGCAGGTCGAGGCCCTCGTCGAGCATCGCGGCGCGGACGGCCACCTCGGTCGGCTCACCGAACGCGGCCAGACCCCGGTCGCCCGGGTCGCCGACGCCCACCGCGACGGTGGCCCGGCCGGCGCTGAGCTGGTCGAGGGTGAGCACCTCGCGGGCCAGCTTCGCCGGGCGGCGTCGGGGCAGCGCGGTGACGGTGGTGCCCAACCGGATCCGCTCGGTACGCCCGGCGATCGCCGTGAGCACCAACCACGGGTCGTAGGTGGACGGGTCGTCGCCGTGGTAGTGGATGAGGTAGTCCTCCAGGAACACCCCGTCCCATCCGGCGCGCTCGGCCAGCTCACCCAGCTCGACGAGGGTGGCGACGGCGAGATGGTCGCCGCCACAGGGGATCTCCAGACCGTGTCTCATCCGGCGACCGTAGGGCGGGGGTACGACGGTCAGCCGCGCCGGCGCGACCGCGCGGCCCACACCGCGTACGCCGGGTCGCGGTCGAGGTTGTGCCGGTCCCGGTCGTAGCGGCGGGTGGTGCGCGGGTCGGCGTGGCCCATGGCGTCCTGCACGTCTTCGAGGGGGACGCCCTCGGAGCGGGCGGTGGTGGCGAACGCGTGTCGCAGCGAGTGCGGGGACAGTCGTGCCCAGGCCGGAATGCCGGCGGCCCGGGCGAGGCGGCGCACCATCCGGAAGACGGAGTGCCGGTCGAGTCGTGCGCCGCTGGCGGTGACCAGCAGTGGTCCGGTCAGTTGGGTCACCGGCACGCCGGCGGCGGCGGCCCGTTGGGCCAGGTACGCATCGACGGCGTACGCGGTGCCCGGGGTGAGGGCTCGTCGGCGCTGCTTGCCGCCCTTGCCGACGAACCGCACGCTGCGGTGTCCGCGTTCGGCGCCGAGGTCGGTCAGGTCCAGCGAGACCAGTTCGCCGACCCGCAGGCCCAGGTCGGCCAGGAGCGCGATCGCGGCCCGGCTGCGCGCCGCCGTCGGGCCGGTCTCGGCGTCGGCGGCGGTGAGCAGGGCGTCCACCTCCTCGGGGGTGAGCCCGATGGTGGCGGAGTGGTCCCGGTCGACGCGGGGGCGGTCCGCGCCGGAGACCGGGTTGGCGGGTACGCCGCCGAGCTTGACGAGGAAGTCGTACCAGCTCGACAGGGCAGACAACCGGCGTGCCACGGTCGCCGGGGTCAACGGCCGGCCGCTGCGGGCCACGAGTGTGGACTCCAGCGTGCGGGCGTACTCGTTGACGTGCAGGAACGTGGCCCGCAGCGGGTCCAGGTCGTGCCCGGCGCACCAGCCGAGGAAGGCGGCGACGTCGCGCCGGTACGCGTCACGGGTGTGCTCGGAGAGCCGACGGTTGCGCAGCCACGCCTCGGTGACGTCCATCGGCGCGCTCGGCAGGGCCGGTCGGGCGGTGGGGCGGGCGAGCACGGGCGCGTCGGAGGACACCATGTGAAAAAGGTTCTCAGCAGCGGATGGGATTGCCACGCAGGCGCGCCGACGGCCGGCACCCTCGCTGCGGGTGCCGGCCGTCGAGGCAGTGCGTCAGCCGTCGATCTTGCACTTTCTGCGGCGACATAAGGGACATGAAGGCCCATCACAACAACCCAAAGCGCAAGATCGCCGCCCCCGCCCCCGTCCCTCCCCCCGCGCCGTCCGGGTCGCATCGATCATGAAGTTATTGCCACCTGGCTCGGCGTGTCG
Source organism: Micromonospora sp. WMMD729 (assembly GCF_049315225.1). Lineage (NCBI taxonomy): Bacteria > Bacillati > Actinomycetota > Actinomycetes > Micromonosporales > Micromonosporaceae > Micromonospora > Micromonospora sp. WMMD729. The sequence goes on from NZ_CP186059.1 coordinate 3,135,629, forward strand.
TGGCAATAACTTCATGATCGCCGGGGCGGGGCGGGGCGGGGCGGGGCCGGGTGGGGCGGGCCGGGGTGGGGTGGGGGCAGGGGGTCAGGCGTTGATCTGGCGTCGGCCGTTGCCGTTGGCGGTGATGGTGACCCGGCGGGGCTTGGCCCGCTCGGCGACCGGGATGCGCAGCGTCAGCACCCCGTGCTCGTAGCCGGCTTCCAGCTTGTCGGTGTCGAGGGTGTCGCCGAGGAACAGCCGTCGGGTGAAGGTGCCCATCGGACGTACGGCGGCGACCAGTTCGACGCCGTCCCCGGACGGTCGGCGGCGCTCGGCGCGGACGGTCAGGACGTTGCGCTCGACGGTGCAGTCGATGGTGTCGGGGTCGACGCCGGGCAGGTCGAACGCGGCGTAGAAGAAGTCTCCGTCGCGGTAGGCGTCGAGCTGCATGGTCGCCGGACGGGCCGCCGTACCGAAGAACTGCTCGGCGAGCCGGTCCACCTCGCGGAACGGGTCGGTACGCATCAACATGGTCATGCCTCCTCGGTTCTCCTGGCCGAAGGTGATGGTTGAGTCCAGGTGACTCAACTTCCTCTTCTTATTTAACGCGTCCCGAGCCGGCCGTCAACTCCTTCTCGAACCAGTGCTCCGCGTACGGGCCGTGCGAGTACGCCGGGATCTCCAGGTAGCCGTGCCGGGCGTACAACGCGCGGGCTTCGACCAGGTCGGAACGGGTGTCCAGGCGGATCCGGTCCGCTCCGGCCGCCAGGGCCTGCGCCTCGACGGCGGCCAGCAGCGTGGCCCCGCCGCCGGTGCCGCGCTGCGCGGGTCGGACGTACACCCGGGTCAGCTCGGCGAAACCGGGCCGCCAGCGCAGCCCCGCGCAACCGGCCAGGTCCGCGCCGCGGTGCGCGATCAGGAGCAACCCGGTGGGGTACGCCAGGTCGTCGCTGGGCATCTCGGCCAACGCGGCGTCGACCTCGCCGGGTCGGGCCGGGCGACCGTAGTAGCGCACCACCATCTCCGCCATGTACTCGCGCAGCAGCACCACCGCGTCCGGATGGTCGGGACGGACGGCGTCGGTCACCCACTGCGGCCGGACGGCCGTGGTCACGCGTGGTCCTCTGCGGTCCGCTGGTAGATGCCCTGCTCACGGGTGAGCAACCGCTCGTCGATCAGGTAGCGACGCAGGGTGGCGTGGTCCGACGCGCCGCCGGCACACCACGGCTTGAGTGCGTCGTCGACGGCCCGCTCCGGATAACGGGTGCCCAGCTCGAACGACCGTTGCGCGATGTGTGCCAGCAGCGTTCGCCGCCGGCCGCGCTGCGCCGGCATGCCCACCAGCACGTCCCCGCGCAGGAACGTGCGCAGCACCGGGTCCTCGGCCGGGTTGGGGTCGTCGGCCGGGCGGCTGTCGCGGGCCGCCGTCCGCAGCGACGCCTCGTCGACCGCGAGCGCGCCGTCCGCGCCGGTGACCAGGCCCGCGTCGGTGAGCCGGCGCAGCCCGGTGAGCACGACCCGCGCGGCCAAGCCGGAGCGCTGCACGACCTCGGGCACGGTTCTCGCCCCCAACGCGACCGCCGCGAAGATCCGTCGCCGTCCGTCGTCGGCCAGGGCCCCGGCCAGAGCGTGCGCAGCCATGCCGGTCACCCTCCCATCGGGGTACGCGTGCCGCCAGGCAATTTTCCGGGGTACGCCCCACCGCGCCGCCGGCTGCCCGGCGATGTGGCACCGATCCGCCGGGCTGCGGCGAAGGGCATTGACCACCGGGCGGCGGTGGAGCGCCGCTGCAACTGGGCGAAGTTCGTCGTGCCGTCCGGCGGATCACCGATGAACTACTCGCCATCGCGGATAGGCGAATCAGGATTGGGTGGGGCCACAAGCGACTCCGAACTGCAAGGCATTGAGATCACCATCTCCGCCGACAGGATTCCTGGCCGACGAGGAGAAACCAACTCTATGCTTGCCGCCGGAATACACCGTGGTCCATCCGGGCCGAGGAAGAGCACCAATGCAAGGATTTGCGAATGGGCCGGAATTCTGCTCTGCACAACGGCACTGCTGGCGTCAGCAAAGTAACACCAGACGGTGAACCGCCAACCTCTACCGCAAAAAGCATCGCTCGCCGATCCGCGGTTGCCGAGGAGCAGGAGTTTCTCGACTTGGCCAGGGCCCGGCGCGACAGGCTTGCCGACCACCTACAGGCTGAGCTCTCGTCAGCGACCCTGGACGCGTTGGAACGGGCGCGGCGGCGCATGCTCCGCCAGCAGTACGAGGAGCTACGGCGAGCCCGGGAAGGGCTGATCTTCGGCCGCCTCGACGGCCTTGATGGCACCGTTCGACACATAGGCCGTGTCGGTCTCCGCGACGAGGGCGAGGACAGTGAGCCGCTGCTGGTGGACTGGCGCGCTCCCGCAGCTCGGCCGTTCTACACCGCGACGGCTGTCGACCCGCAAGGTCAGGCGCGGCGCCGCCACATACGCACGACGGAATCGACCGTGGTCGGAGTGGACGACGAGCCACTGGACGGGACCATAACAGCGGAACTCGTCGGTGAAGGCGCTCTATTGGCCGCCCTGGACCAGCGGCGCACCGGTCACATGTCGACGGCGATCTCCACGCTGCAACGCGAACAGGACGACATCATCCGGGCCGAGGCGACCGGCCCGCTGATCGTTCAGGGCGGTCCCGGCACCGGCAAGACCGTGGTCGCCCTGCACCGCGTCGCCTACCTGCTGTTCGCCCACCCGAAGATGGCCGAGCAGGCGGTCCTGGTCCTCGGCCCCTCGCCGCGGTTCCTCCAGTACATCGCCCAGGTGCTGCCGGCGCTCGGTGAGACCGCCGTCGTCTCGGCGACCTGCGACACTCTGCTGCCCGAGATCCGCGTGGGCCGCGACGAGAGCCGGCTTCTCGCCGAGATAAAGGGCCGCGCCCTCTGGCAACCCGCGCTGGAGAACTACGTCGCGTCGCTGCTTCCCCGGCCCCGTGAGCTGAAGCTGCGCTGGGAGGGCGAGTTCTACGTCATCTCAGCCGAAACAGTGACACAGGCTCTTACCTCGGCGGTGCACGGACGCCCGTACCACCGCGCCCGCACGGCGTTCGCCGAGCAGCTGCACCACATCCTTGCCGAAGCCGTGGTCGAGCAGCGTGAGGCTCTGATGCACGAGATGGAGGAGGGCTTCGAGGACATCCTCGCCCGCGTTGACCGGGCGATGCAGCATGACCGCCATGTCGGCAGGAGGTCCACCGGCAGTGACGTCGACGGACTGTTCTCCGAGGAGGAGGTAGAGGATCTCCGTCATCGGGTCGCGGAGAACGCCACCATCGCCCGGTTCATCGAGGCGTGGTGGCCCACCCTCGACGCCGAAACCCTCCTGTCCGATCTCCTGACCGACCGCGCCCTGCTCGCCCGGTTTGCCCCGCAGTTGTCCACGGAGGAGATCGCCGCCGTCTCGGCCGAGCCCGCACTGTGGGCATCGAGCGACATCCCCCTGCTCGACGCCCTCGCCGACCTGCTGGGCGATGCCGAAGCCCCGCAGCCACAGGGCGAGTTCGTCGCCGACCACGCTCGCCGGCAGCGCGACTGGGTGTACGGCCACGTCGTCATCGACGAGGCGCAAGAGCTGTCCGAGATGCAGTGGCACATGGTCCTACGGCGCTGTCCCAGTCGCTCCATCACCGCCGTCGGCGACATCGACCAGGCAGAGGCAGCACACCGGCACACCAGTTGGGCACAAGCGGTGCAGGCTGTTTTCAGAGACCGCTGGGCCGCTGCGGAGCTGACCATCTGTTACCGGACCCCGCGTGAGGTCATGGACCTCACCGAACCCGTCTTGAAGGAAGCTGGCAGCCAGAACGCGCCACCACGGGCGGTACGCTCCTCCGGCATCGCCCCCTGGGTCCGCACGACCACGCCCGCCGAGCTTGCCGGCGCCGCCGCCCAAGCCGTGCGAGAGCTGCGGCAACGGTGGCATGGCGGTACGGTCGGCGTCATCGCCCCCGCCGAGCGCATCGCCGAACTCCTCGCCGTGCTGAGCGATGTGCCGGTGCTCACCGCGACCCAGTCCAAGGGACTGGAATGGGACGCGACGCTACTCATCGACCCCCAGGGCATCGCCGCTGGACCACGCGGCTGGAACGGCCTCTACGTCGCGCTCACCCGATGCACCCAGGAACTCGGACAGGTGGTGCTCACGTAGCAATCGCCACAGACTCCTCGCCTACGGCGCTTCGGCGGGTTGCTCGGCGACGAGCAGCACCCGGCGCAGCAGGTCGGTGAGCACCCGTCGCTCGTCCGGGGTCAGCGCGCCGAAGAGTCGGTGCTCCTCGTCGCCCTGGATCTGCATGGCCGCGCGCCACGCGTCCATGCCGGCGTCGGTGAGTTCCACGTCCACCCGACGACGGTCGACGGTGGACGGGATGCGGCGCACGAAGCCCCGTGCCAGCAGGGTGTCGACGCGGGCGGTGATCGAGGCGGGTGCCACCGACAGGTCCGCGGCCAGGTCGGAGGGGGCCGCGCGACCGCGTCGACCGGCCAGGGCGTGCAGGGTCTCGTACTCGTGCCGGGGCAGGTCGAAGTCGGCGAGGACCCGTTCCTTGACCGCGCGCAGGTGCCGGGTCAGCCGGATCATCCGGGTCACCGCGCCCTCGATGTCGCTGTCGAGGTCGGGCACCACGGGGAGCCAGCGCTGGATGTGCTGGTCGACGGCATCTTCGGTAGCGCTCACGACACCAGCTTAGCTCAACGCCGAAATATTCATTGCCGAAAGGTTCGGCGTCGAAGTATGTTCACGGCATGGCTCACCCTCTGCGCACCCGCTCCTTCCGGCTGCTGTTTCTCGGCCGTACCGTCTCGGCGGTCGGGGATGCGGTGGTGCCCGCCGCGTTGGCCCTGGCCGTGCTGCGGGCCACCGGTTCCAGCGGGGCGTTGGCGGCCGTCCTGGCTGCCGCGATGGTGCCCCGGCTGCTGCTGCTGCCGATCGGCGGTGTCGTCGCCGACCGTTTCGCCGCACGCCGGGTCGCCCTGCTCAGCGATGTGGTCCGCTGCGTGACCCAACTCGCCGTCGGCGTGGAGTTGCTCGGCGGCGACCCGTCGCTGACCACCGTCGTGGTGGCGTCCGCGCTCGGTGGCACCGCGTCGGCGTTCGCCATCCCGACCGCGTCACCCCTGGTGGCCGGCACCGTCGCGGCCGCCGACCGGCAACGGGCGAACGCCCTGATGGGAGTCACCGCCAACGCCAGCCGACTGCTCGGCCCGGCCCTGGCCGGGGCGCTGATCTGGGCCGCCGGCCCCGGTTGGGCGTTCGTGATCGACGGCGCGTCGTTCGCGCTCAGCGCCGTCCTGCTCGCCCTGGTCCGGGTGGCGCACGTGCCGGTGCCCCGCCGGTCGGTCCTGGCCGACCTGCGGCACGGCTTCGGCGAGGTACGCGCCCGCGACTGGTTCTGGACCAGCCTGCTCGGGCACGGCGTGTGGAACGGCGCCGCCGCCGTGCTGATGACCCTCGGGCCGGCCGTCGCCATCGACCGCCTCGGCGGCGAGGCGACCTGGGTGCTGCTGTTGCAGGCCGGCGCGATCGGCATGCTGACCGGCTCGCTGCTGGCCGGGCGGGTCCGGCTACGCCGGCCGGTGCTGCTGGCCAACGTCGGGCTGGCCAGCTACGCCGTACCGCTGTTCCTGCTCGCCGTCGCCGCGCCCGCCCCGGCCGTGATCGCCACGTACGCCGTGGCGCTGACCGCCCTCGGCTATCTCAACCCGGTCTGGGAGACCGTCGTGCAGCACCACTTCCCACCGGAGGTGCTGGCCCGGGTCACCTCGTACGACTGGCTGGTGTCACTGGCCGCCATGCCGCTGGGTTACGCGCTCGCGCCGCTGGCCGCCGACGCGTTCGGCGCACCCGTACCCCTGGCGGTCGCCGGCCTGCTGGTTCTCGCCTCCTGCGGCGGCACCTCGCTCGTGCCCGGCGTACGCCGGCTCACCTGGCCGACCGCCCGCGAGCCGCAAGCGGCCGAACCGGCCGGCGTGCGCTGACCGGACCGCGCCGACGTGGACGGTCAGCCGGCGGCGCGGGCCATCGCCACGAAACCGCGCCAGGCGTCCGGGCCGAAGGCCAGCGTCGCGCCGTCACGGTCCTTCGAGTCGCGCACCAGCACCACGCCCGGAAGGTTGTCGGCGACCTCGACGCAGTCGCCGCCGTTGCCACCGCTTCTCGTGCTCGTGCGCCACCGCGCCCCGGTCATGTCCATGATCCCGCCGCTTCTCTGAGAAGGTCCAGGGAACGTCCCCGGGGCAGCGCCTCGCCGCGAATCCGCTCCCACCGCCGCTCCAGGCTAACAACCTCCGACGGCGCATCGAGGATCTGCGCCTGCGCGGCACTGTCGACGTGCCCGATGCGCGAGCCGTCCCGCAGGTCGGCGATGGTGAACGGGCCGTCGAGCCCGGGATAGCTGGGCGCGTCCGCCGGAACGATCTGAAGCTGGATCGTGTCCGTCTCGACGTAGCCGAGCAGGCGGGTGAGCTGCGCGGCCATCAACGCCCGGTCGTCGCCGACGCGGCGGCGCAGCACCCCCTCGTCGAGCAGGGCGATGAGCAGCGGTCCGTCGCCGTCCCGGTCGAGAATCGACTGTCGGTTCATCCGCGCCTCGGTGAACTCGTCCACCGCGTCCGCCGTGAGGACACCGCCGGCCAGGGTCGCCCGGGCGTACGCCTCGGTCTGGAGCAGCCCGGGCACCCACGCCAACTGGAACGACCGCAGCGTCACCGCCTCGCGTTCGATGTCGACCCACGGTCGGAACCACACCGGTTCGCGGCGACGCAGGGCGTCCGGCCACAACGCCTCGGCGTCGCGGGCCAACAGCTCGGCGACGGTCGCCCGATGACGACTCTGGGGAACGTGACCCGGGTTCGCCCACCGGGCGACGGTCTTCGGGTGCACACCGAGCCGGTCGGCGAGGCTCTCGGCCGTGTGACCCGCCTCGGCGAGCGCGGCGACAAAGGCGTGGTTCATACCGTTCCTTCCGGGGAGCAAAGGGGCTGTGCAAAAGAGAACACGTAACGCTGTGTGCTTGTCCAGCGACTCCCGGGAAAGTGGGGTATCAACGGCGCGGCCGGCAGGGACCCGAACCCGGCGGACGCGTTCGTGCGGGGGCCGCGTCCGGTAGCGGACGCGGCCCCCGCCTCCACCAGTCGAGCCGGAAGGACCGCCCATGCGACACACCGAAGGATCGGCCAGGAGGTCGACGCACTCCCCGTTGCGCCCGTCGTGGCGCTGCCCGGTCTGCGGCATCCTCTGGCCGTGCTCGGCCGCGAAGCTGCGTCTGCTCGGCCGGTACCGCGAGGACCGCCCGGGCCTGTTGACCCACCTGGCGGAGGTCCAGAAGGACGCCGAGGCGGATCTCGCCGCCCTCAACCCGGATGTGGCGCTACCCGACCTGACCCCGCGCTTCGTCGGCTGGGCGCAGCCCCGCTGATCGGACCGGCCCGTCGGTGCGCAGCCGCGCGTGCTGGTGCATGTCGTGCCAGCCGTCGGCGTGCCGCATCGACTGACGCGCCACCCCCTCCACGGCGAATCCGCCCCGGGTGGCGACCCGGCACGACGCCGCATTGGCGGTCGAGTGGTTCAACTCCAACCGGTGCAGGCCCGCCCGCGTGAAGCTCCACCGCGTCAGCGCCTCCAGCGCCTCAGTGGCGATCCCGCGACCGCGCGCGTCGGGCAGCAGCCAGTACGACACCTGCGCCGACCCCTCGGTCAGCAGCATCTCCCGCAACCCCGTCTGACCGACCGGCCGGTCGTCGGCCTCAACGATCGCCCAGCTCACGGCCGTCTCGGCCCGCCAGCGGCGGGCCCACTGTGCCGTCCACGCCCTGGCCTCGGCGTCGTCGTCGAGCCGGAGCACGTGCCACCGCTGGATCGACGGGCAACCGAACGCCGCGCGTACGGCCGGGGCATCGTCGTCGCGCCACGGCCGCAGCGCCATCCCGGGGCGTACCTCAAGACGGGGTTGTTCCTGGGCGGCGAGACTCCCGGGAGGCAGGGCGGGGGTGACGAGCAGCGGCATCGGCCCATTATCGGGCCCCAGCGTCACTCGCCGGTCGGGCCGCCCGCCAGTTCGGTGACCACGTCGAGGTGGCCGAGGTGACGGGCGTACTCCTGCACCAGGTGGAACAGCACCCGTTCCAGCGACGCCGGGTCCGCGCCGTCCCAGCGCGGGCCCGGCGCACCGATCTCGGCCAGGTCGTGCGCGGACACCACGGCGCTGGTGTGCGTGCCCTGCGCCCGCAGCGCCGCGATCAGTTCGTCGCGGGTCTCGTCCGGAGCGACGTACCAGCGGTCGTCCCGACGATCGCCCCACGGCTCGGCGACGTCCCGGCCTTCGAAGCCCCACTCGATCCAGCGCAACTCGACGTGGCGCAGGTGGGTGACCAGCTCCAACGGGGTCCATCCGGACGGCAGCCGGCTGCCGCGCAGCTCCGACTCGTCCAACGCCGACACCTTGGCCACCACCGATTCGCGGAAGTAGTCCAGGTACCGCAGGAAGACCTCGGTGCGGCCGCCGGCCGGCCCGGTGGGCTCGGGGAACGTCGTCACGGCAGGTCACGCCCGCGCTGCCGGACCCCGGCCCCGCCGTACGGGTAGTCGCCCACCGGGGGCGCGCTCGCCTCGTCCAGCAGCCGCATCTGCTCGTCGCTCAGGACGAGGTCGGCGGCGGTCAGGTTGTCGTCAAGCTGCTCGGTGGTACGCGCGCCGAGGATCACCGAGGTGACCGCCGGTCGGGCCGCCAGCCAGGCCAGCGACACCGCCGACATGGACGCGCCCAGGTCCTGTGCGACCTGGCCGACCGCGTCGAGCACCCGCCAGGTGCGCTCCTGCGCGTTGCGACCGGCGTACGCCTCGACGCCACGCTGCGGATTCTCCCCGAGCCGGGTCGCGCCGGTGGGCGTGGTGTCCCGCCGGTACTTGCCGGTCAGCCAGCCCCCGCCCAGCGGTGACCACGGCAGGATGCCGATGCCCTCGTTCTCGCAGACCGGCACCAGCTCGAACTCGATCTCCCGGGCCAGCAGGTTGTACTGCGGTTGCAGCGTCACGATCGGGGTGAGGTTGAGGTGCTGGGTGAGCAGGGCGGCCTTCTGCAACTGCCAGCCGGTGAAGTTGCTGACCCCGGCGTAGCGGATCTTGCCGGCGCGCACCGCGTCGTCGAAGAAGCGCAGCGTCTCGGGCAGCGGGGTCAGCGGGTCCCACGCGTGCGCCTGGTAGAGGTCGACGGCCTCGACACCGAGCCGCCGCAGGCTCGCGTCCAGGGCGCGGGTGAGGTGTACCCGGGACAGTCCGGCGTCGTTCGCCCCCGGGCCCATCGGGAAGCGGCCCTTGGTGGCGATGACGAGACGGTCCCGCACGTCGGGCCGGGCCCGCAGCCAGCGGCCGACGATCTCCTCGGAGATGCCCCGGGAGTAGACGTCGGCGGTGTCGAGGAAGGTGCCGCCGGCCTCGACGAACCGGTCGAGCTGCGCGAAGCTGCCCTCCTCGTCGGTCTCCGCGCCGAAGGTCATGGTGCCCAGACACAGGGTCGACACCACCGTGCCGGTGGCGCCCAGAGTGCGGTATCGCATGTCGTCCTCCCGGTCGATTCGCAAAACTGATCTTCGCACCTGCTCAGAGCACGTGCACCCGGAGGTCGTGCGGGCACCCACGCGGCGGCGTTCCGGGCGATGATGAACCGGTGAGCGAGCCCGCCACCGACATCGACCGACCGCGGACGCCGGTCCGGCCGTCCGCATCGACCGAGCTGCCGCAGCCCGGTCCGCGTACCTGGGGGCCGTGGCTGGTGGCCGCCGCCACCACGGTGACGCTGCTGCTGCTCGCCGGGCGGTACGGCTACCACCGTGACGAGCTGTACTTCCTGCTCTGCGGCCGGCACCTCGACTGGGGTTACGTCGACCAGGGTCCGCTGGTCCCGGCGCTGGCCCGACTGCTCGACGAGATCGCGCCCGGCAACCTGGTGGTGCTGCGTACGCCGTCGGCGCTGCTGGCCGGCGGCGCGGTCCTGCTGGTCGCCGCCATCGCCCGGGAGTTGGGCGGCGGCCGGGGCGGGCAGAGCTTCGCGGCGGTGCTGGCCGCGATCTCCGGCATCGTGCTCGCCAGCGGCCACCTGCTCAGCACCACGACCGTCGACCTGCTGGTCTGGGTCGCCGTGGCGTGGTGCGCGGTGCGGTTGCTGCGCACCGGTGACACCAGGTGGGCGCTCGTGCTGGGGCTGGTGCTCGGCGTGGGCATGCTCAACAAGCTGTTGCCGGCGCTGTTGGCCGTGGGCCTGCTCGCCGGGGTGCTCATCGCGGGGCCGCGTCGGCTGCTGCGCGACAGGTGGGTGCTCGCCGCCGCCGGGATCGCCCTGGTGCTGGCCGTGCCGAACCTGATCTGGCAGGCGGCGCACGGTTTCCCGCAGCTCGGCGTGGCCGCGTCCATCGCCGACGGGGACAGCTCCTACAGTGGCCGGCTCGACGCGTTCGCCCTCCAGTTCCTCATCATCAGCCCGTACGCCGTACCGATCTGGATCGCCGGTCTCGTCGCGCTGCTGCGCCGGCCGGCGTGGCGGCCGTACCGTGCGGTGGGTTGGGCCTGGGTCGTGGTGTTCGGCGTGGTCCTGGTGGCCGGCGGCAAGGGTTACTACGACGCTCCCCTGCTGTTGGTGCTCGCCGCGGCCGGCGCGGTGGTGACCGCCGCCTGGGCGTCGCGTGGCGCGGCGTGGCTGCGGCGCGGGGTGCTGGCGGTCGGCGCGGTGCCGTTCCTGCTGCCCAGCCTGGTGCTGCTGCTGCCGGTGCTGCCGGCCGACCGGCTGCCCGCCTTCGTGGTCGACGTCAACTACGACGCCGGGGAGACCATCGGCTGGCCGGCGTTCGCCGACTCGCTCGCCGCCGTCCACCGTGGCCTGCCGGAGTCGGACCGCGCGCGCACGGTCATCCTCACCGCCAACTACGGCGAGGCCGGGGCGGTCGCGCGCTACGGACCGGCCCGGGAGTTGCCCCCGGCGTACTCCGGTCACAACAGCATGGTCGACTTCGGTCGGCCGCCCGCCGACGCGGACGTGGTGCTCGCGGTCGGCTGGGAGCGCCCCGACGCGCTCAACGGTTGGTTCGCGCGGTGCGAGCTGGCCGGGCGGGTGGACCAACGTGTCGAGGTGGCCAACGACGAGAACGGCGGCCCGATCTACGTGTGCCGGGGGTTGCGGCGTCCGTGGGCCGAGATCTGGGACACCGAGGTACGCCGGACCGGGTGAGCTTCGCCGCGCCGGGTGGGCACGCTCAGCCGGTGGGGTCGCCGGTGAGCCAGGCACGGACGGTGGCCAGGGCCTCGGGGCCGGAGTCGACGTCCACGTCGCGGGCGAGGTCGGCGATCGAGATGCCGGCGAGGGCGTCGCGCCACGCCGTCTCGGCGGCCCACATGGCGCGGGCGATCGGGCACGCGCCGGTGCAGTCGGCGGGCGGGGTGGCCAGCGGGCCGCGCTGACGGATCTCGGTGCACACGAAGGCCGGGCCCGGCCCGTCGACGGCGTGCACCACGTCCAGCACGCTGATCGTCTGCGGCGCGCGGGTCAGCGCGTAGCCGCCGGACTTGCCCTGCACGGAGTGGATGAGCCCGGCGCGGGCCAGCGCCTGGAGTTGCTTGGCGAGGTAGCTGCCGGAGACGTCGTGCAGCTCCGCGAGCCGGGCGGCCGGGACGGGCCTGCTGCTGGTGGTGAGCACGACGCAGCAGTGCAACGCCCACTCGACCCCGCCGGACATCTTCATCGCCTCACCCTAGCCACCCCTGATACTCGGACCCTTCTTATCCGAGTATAGTTCTCGGACATAAGAGGTCCGAGTTTGGCGGCTCTGTTGAAAGTGCCGCCACGAACGGGACGAAATCCCACAGGGAAGGTGTAACGGACATGAAGATTGCTGTGCTGGGCGGAACGGGCCTGATCGGCTCCCAGGTCGTGAAGATCCTGCGTACGGCTGGGCACGACGCGGTCGGGCACTCGCAGTCCACCGGGGTCGACCTCCTCACCGGGCAGGGTCTGGCCGAGGCGCTCAAGGACGCCGAGGTCGTCGTCAACCTGACCAACTCGCCGACCTTCGACGACGCCTCCCCCGCCTTCTTCCAGACCACCATGGACAACCTCCTGGCCGCCGCCAAGCAGGCCGGCGTCGGGCACGCGGTGGTGCTGTCGATCGTCGGCGTCGACCAGGTGCCCGACCTGGCCTACTACCGCGCGAAGGTCCTCCAGGAGGACATCCTCAAGGCCAGCGGGGTGCCGTACTCCATCGTCCGCGCCACCCAGTTCTTCGAGTTCATCGACGCCGTCATCTCCTGGACCGCCGACGAGTCCGGCGTACGCCTGCCCAGCACCCCCGTACAGCCGATGGCCGCGGCCGACGTCGCCCAGGCCGTCGCCGACGTCAGCGTGGGCGCGCCGCTTCAGGGCGTCCGCAACGTCGCCGGCCCCGACGTGTTCGGACTCGACGACCTGGGCCGGATCACCCTCGCCGCCAAGGGCGACCAGCGGACCGTCACCACCGACGACACCGCCGGCATGTTCGCGGCAGTCCCCGGTGACGTGCTCATCGGCAAGGAGGACGCCGTCCTCGCCCCCACCTCCTACCGGGAGTGGCTGGCCCGCTGACGCGGCTTTACTGGTGTGCTGACCTGCGGCTCGGCACACCGGGATGCGGGCGTCCGGACTAGGCTCTGGCCATGGTCACGGCTGGTCTGCTCCTGGCGGCCGGCGCGGGTCACCGGCTCGGCCACCCCAAGGCCCTGCTGCCGTACCGGGGTCGCCTCCTCGTGGAGCACGCCGCCGACATCCTCACCGCCGCCGGTTGCCGGCCGGTGCTGGTGGTGCTCGGCGCGCGGGCCGACGAGGTCCGCGCCCGCACCCGGCTACCCGGCGTGCTGGTCAACGACGACTGGGCGACGGGCATGGGCTCGTCGCTGCGGGCCGGGCTGGACGCCCTGACGTCCAGCCCGGCCGCCGCCGTCGTGGTCACCCTGGTCGACCAGCCCGACCTGACCCCCGAGGCGGTACGCCGCGTCGCCCGCGACGCCACCACCGGCGCCCTCACCGTGGCGACCTATGCGGACGGCCGGCGCGGACATCCGGTGCTCCTCGGGCGCGACCACTGGCCCGGCGTCGCCGAGGCGGCCACCGGCGACCGGGGCGCACGCGACTACCTACGCGCCCAGGGCCCGGCCGTACGGCTGGTCCCCTGCGACGACGTCGCCGACGACACCGACGTGGACCTGCCCGACCAGGCGTCCCACCTGCCCGGGCGGTTCTCGCCGCGCGGATAGCGACAGCCGTCCGCAGCCCGCGCCTACGACGCTTCAGCATCCACGACCCCGGGGGCGCTGGCAGCTCAGGACGGAGGCGCGGCGCTGGCGTCGGGGGTGATGGCCCGGCGGACGCAGTCGCGCAGCAGGGCGCGACGCCGATCGTGCACGTCGTCGGGCTCGGTGTGGGTCGCCGCATACACGTTGCTAACCGGCGACCAGGCCATGGACATGGCGATGACCATGGCCATGAGGTCGAACGGGTCGCCGGCCCGGATCCGCCCGGCGGCCTGCGCCTTGGCGATGGCGGTGAGCTTACGATCGTCGTAGTGCTGGTGCGTCTCGACGAGGTGCCCAGCCGGCCGGCGCTCCAGCCGCGTCCAGGTGGCCAGCCGGATCAGGTCGGGGCGCCGCAGGTACTCGTCGTAGAGGCGTACGGCCCAGTCGGCGAGGTCGTCGGCGTCGATGGGCACCACGTTGGTGATGCGTTCCAGCGAGCCGAGGAAGATGGCGTCGAAGAGTCGTTCCTTGTCGCCGAAGTAGGCGTACAGCTGCGCCTTGTTGGTGCGCGCGGCCGCGACGACGCGGTCGATGCGTGCCCCGGCGATGCCGTGCTGGGCGAATTCCTCGGTCGCGGCGTCCAGGATGCGCTGGTACGTGGCGGCACCCCGCGAGGTCTGCGGCTGTTCCGGCATGCCGCCACCCTAGCAAAACAGAACGGTTGGTTTGCCGTGCGCGCGGAGAGCGGCTACCGTTCGGCAGACCGAACAGTCTGTTTAAGGGGATGGAACCATGCGGACGACCACCGGATGGCGGGCGACCGGCCCGATGACGTTGGGGCGCACGGTGCTCCAGCGCCGCGACCTGCGCGCCGACGACCTCGCGGTACGCGTGGACTACTGCGGCGTGTGCCACACCGACCTGCACGCCCTGCGCCACCACGACCCGAAGGCGCCGGCGCCCCTCGTACCCGGCCACGAGTTCACCGGTGTCGTCACCGCGACCGGCCCCGAGGTGACCGCCTTCACCGTCGGCGACCGCGTCGCGGTGGGCAACATCGTCGATTCCTGCGGAACCTGCGCGATGTGCCGGGCCGGTCAGGAGAACTTCTGCCACACGTTCCCAACCCTCACCTACGGGGGCGCCGACCGGCACGACGGATCGACCACCCTGGGCGGCTACTCCCGCGAGTACGTCGTCCGCGACGCCTTCGCCTACCCCCTCCCCACCGGCCTCGACCCGGCGGCGGCCGCCCCCCTGATGTGCGCCGGCATTACGGTCTGGGAACCGCTGCGCTCCCTCGCCGTAGGGCCCGGCAGCCGCGTCGCCGTGGCCGGGCTCGGCGGCCTGGGTCACCTCGCGGTCAAGATGGCCATGGCGCTCGGCGCCACCACGACAGTGATCAGCCGGACCACGGACAAGCGCGACGACGCCCGCCGCCTGGGCGCGCACGACTTCCTCGACTCGACCAACACCGACCAGATGGCCGCGGCGCGCGACACCTTCGACGTCGTCCTCGACACCATCTCCGCGCCGCACGACCTCGCCCCGTACCTCAAGCTGGTGGCGATGGACGGCACCCTCAGCCTTGTCGGCTACCTCGGCGCGGTGACCATCGAAGCAATGGACCTGCTCGTCGGCCGCAAGAAGCTCAGCTCCGCCGGCAGCGGGGGCCGGCCCGCCACGGCGCGGATGCTCCAGTTTTGCGCCGAGCACGGCATCACCGCCGACGTTGAGGTGCTCCCGTCCGCCCAGGTGGACACGGCACTGGAACGCCTGGGGCGCAACGACGTCCGCTACCGCTTCGTCCTCGACCTGTCCGATCTGGATTGACCGGGGCCACAGGTCACTCGCCGCCGGTGGACCCGCCGGACTCGCTCCGGCGCCCGGCCTGCCACACGGCATGACCCTTCATCAGGTATCCCGTCCAGTAGACCGCGAACAAAATGAGGAAGCAGGTGAAGAACACCGCCGAAACGACGATCGCGATGATGAGGGCCTCCGGCCCGTCGCCCAGTCCGTGCGCGCCGAAACCGACAAGGCCGAGGACGAAGAAGATGAGCATGTAGGTGGGCAGCGTCGAGCTGTCGGCAGGGTGCGCGGTGCTCAACGGCTGCCGTTCCTTGTCGATCATGCGATCAGTATCAAGCAGACTGGTCGATGGGCGCCAGGATGGTCGTCGACGGCCACGTAGTCCGCCGCCGAAACGGTCGGATGCGGTTCGTACGCTGCGCTCCATGCTCTCCGGCGTCCACGGGCTATCCCGTCACTTCACCCCCGACAGCCTGCGGGAGTACCTGCTCGCCCGCTCCACACGCGTCGACACCGGTTGCCTCATCGTCACCGGCTACGGCTCGAAGCGTGGGGTCCACCAGAAGGTCGCCGGACGGGCGTGGGCGCACATCGCCGCGTACGCCGTACTCGTCGGGAACTACGACCCCGACCTCGAGGTGGACCACACCTGCGGCGTCCCCGACTGCATCGAACCCACCCACCTGCGTCAGGTGACGCACGCGGAGAACTGCCGCTCCCGTGAACGCCAACCGCGCTGCCGCAACGGTCACGACCGGGAGATCGACCCGGCGACCGGCACGTACCGTCGGGTCTGCCGCGCCTGCAACCGCGACGCGCAGCGCCGGTGGCGCGAGCGTCAGGCCGCCGAGGTGGCCGAGGCCCGGCAGGCGTACGGGCACAGCTAGCACCGCCGCGCGGATGCAGCGTGGGGCGGCGGCCGGTGCGTCTTCTCAGTGAGGAGCACTGACGGGAGCGGGCGTGTCGTTCGAGGATTTCGTGGCGGGGTACGGCCGGTCGCTGGTGCGCCTGGCGTTCGTCCTGAGCGGCGACCGGCAGCTGGCGGAGGATCTCGCCCAGACCGTGCTGGCCGACACGTACCGGCACTGGAAGCGGGTGCGCACGGCGGCGGACCCCGAGGCGTACGTGCGCCGCATGCTGGTGAACGCGCACCTGAGCTGGCGTCGCCGACGCTGGACGACGGAGCGGCCCGCCGACCTGCGCCAGGAGACCGGTGCCACGGTCGCCGACCCGGCCGACGGGGTCGCCGCCCGGGACCAGATGCGGGTGTTGTTGAGCAGGCTCGCCCCGCGCGCCCGCACCGTGCTCGTCCTGCGGTATTACGCCGACCTGGACGACGCGGCGATCGCCGCCGCCATGGGGGTCACCGAGAGCTCGGTGCGGGCCACCGCCTCGCGTGCCCTGGCGAGCCTGCGCGGGCCCGTGGCCGTCGACGCACAGAGGGAGACCCGATGAACCTGTCGACCGAGCGCGAGCTGCGTGAGCTGTTCGCCGCCGACGCCGCCGACGCTCCCGACGAGTTGGCCGTGGCCGCCGCGGCGGTGCGCCAGGTCCACCGCCGGCGCCGGACCCTGACCGTGGCGGCGGCCACCACCGCGGTGATCGTCGCAGCGCTCGGGTACGGCGTCCACCGGCCGGCCGCGACGCCGCACGCGGAGCCGCCGGCCACACCTGTCATGTCGGGGCCGGCGGCCGACCTGCCGGCCGGGGTCAAGCCCGGCGATCCGCTCGCCGTCGGCGCGGCGCAGTGCGTCAAGGCTTATTCACCCCGCACGCTCGCCGAGCAGGGCTTCGCGTTCGACGGCACGGTGACCGGCATCGGACCGGCACGAACCGAACGCGGCAACCAGCCGCCGGTGGACCTGCGAGCGGTGACCTTCCAGGTGCACACCTGGTTCAGGGGCGGCTCCGCGGGCACCGCCGTGGTGGACATGTGGCCGCCGACCGCAGGGACCGGAACGGGCGATGCCACCGCCGAGCACGCCCCGGCCTACCAGGTCGGCACCCGACTGCTGGTGTCCGGCACGCCCCGCTGGGGTGGCGCGCCACTCGCCGACCCGATCGCGTGGGGCTGCGGTTTCACCCGGTACTACAGCCCCTTGTTCGCAGCCGAGTGGGCCACCGCGACGAAGTGAGCGGCCCCTCGTCCACGGCGAACTGAACTACGTACGCCGCTCGTAGGCTCAGCCCGACGCGATTCAGGGCCGGGGCCGCCCCCAATAATCGGTATTCTCGGGAGTCGTGGACGAGTCCAGGAGGTGCGGGCGGTGCAGGCAACCTCGGCCGCCGGAGTCCTTCCTCGGTGCGACCGGTCGTACCTTGCTCTCTTGCCAGCAATGCCGCGAATACACCCGCCGCATCAATCAGGCCAGTAGAGACGCCCGCCCAGGCTCCAATCGCGCGATGAATCTCTGGTCCAAGTACCGGATCACCGAGGCTTACTACGACGAACTCAGGTCACGGCAGGGGTACCGCTGCGCCATCTGCGGAGTGCATGAGGATGAGATACCAGTCATTCCGGTGGGTCGGCCCCGCAACGATGGCATGCCTTCGGCGCAGGCCTTCCGCTTAGTGGTAGATCACTGCCACAGCACCAACGCCATCCGTGGCCTTCTGTGCAACGGGTGCAACGCGGCGCTTGGGCACTTCCGGGACAACGTGGAGGCGTTGCGCCGCGCTATCGACTATCTGCGTTCCGAGCCACTCACCGTGCCGCCTCGAGCTGGCTCGTGAGCCCTCGCACCGGCGTCTAGGACGGTAACGATCCGAGCACCGCCAATGCAGTACCTCACCCCCGCGGCATGAGGCGTCCTACACCAAACTGAGTACTTACGCACACGAACTGTCATTATGATGTGCGCGCATTATGTCCCGTTTGTGGGCATGGATTAACGGATTATCGTTACCGGCAATCCGTTAATCCATGCCCACAGCCGAGGTGCTGGAACGCGGTGGCACCGCCACCCCGCTCTCGTTCAGGATGACCGGCATGAGCGACCCTGACGCGAGTCCCGTCAACGGGCGGGAGGAGACGTTGCACGGGGGCAACATGGGTGGCGCGATACGTGTCGGTGCCACTGTGCGACGAGAGGCCGCCGCCTGGAGCCCCACGATCCAACGCCTGCTGGGCCATCTTCGTGACAGCGGCCTCACCTGGGCGCCGCAGCCGCTGGGAACCGACGAGCACGGGCGCGACACCGTGTCGTACCTGCCGGGAATCGTGCCTCAGTACCCGCTACCCGACTGGGTGTGGAGCCAGGAGGTTCTGACCGACGCGGCTGTGCACCTCGCGCAACTCCACCGGGTGAGCGCGAGCTTCGACACCGACCGTGAGGTGTGGCAGTCCCCGGTGCGGCAGCCGGCCGAGGTCATCTGTCACAACGACTTCGCGCCGTACAACATGGTCTTCACCGACCGACGCCTCACCGGGGTCATCGACTGGGACACCGCCTCGCCCGGTCCGCGGGCGTGGGACCTGGCGTATCTCGCCTACCGGCTGGTGCCGCTCGCGGATCCGGCCAACGGGGACGCTCTCGGCAGCCGCCTGGGCGAGCGGGCACGTCGCCTGCGCATCCTCTGCGACGCGTACGGCTCGGAGCTGCGACCCACGCACATCCTCCAGGTCGCCGTCGATCGACTGTACGACCTCGCCGCCGTCACCGAGGCTCGGGCCGATCGCGGACAGGAGAGCATCCGCGGTCACGTCGTGCTCTACCGACGCGACGCGATCTGGATCACCGCGCACGCCGATGACCTGGGCCGGGACATAGCCTGAATCAGCTACGAGGACACGGAGGCGTCATGGCGTTGCGGTTCGAGCATCGTGCGACCGATGCCGACGCGGGCATCGTCGACCGGGTGTGGCGCACCTCCAGTGACGCCGAGAAGACGATGACGTCCGTGGCGCGTACGTGTTGCCACCTGATCGTCACGCGGACGCCCGGACAACTTCTCGTCACCCTGCGCGGGCCCGAGACCCGGGCGACCACGGCGCCGGTTCCGCCGGACGCCGAGTTCCTCGGCATCCGGCTCACCCTCGGCGCGGTCCTCCGCCCGCACCCCGCGACCTCGATCGTCGACAGCGACGTGTCCTTCCCGGTGACGCGCTCGGGTCGGGTCATCATCGGCGGTGCGGACTGGGAGACGCCCACGTACGAGAACGTCGAGCAGTTCGTCCGGCGGCTGCGCGACGCGGGGCTGGTGGTGCCGTCACGCCTGGCGGGTCCGGAGCCCGACCGTCACCTGTCCACCCGCACCCGCGAACGGCACCACCGGGCCGTCACCGGGCTGACGCAGACCGCGGTGACCCAGATCGACCGCGCGAACGCCGCGGCCACCATGCTGCGCGACGGCCTCGACTGGCGCGCGGTCGTCGACACGCTGGGCTACTTCGACCAGGCGCACCTGGCGCACGCGCTGCGGCGCTTCGTCGGACACACCGCGCGAGGGCTGGGCACGGGCGACGATCCGACGATGTCGTTCCTGTACAAGACCGACCCGCGACCCGGCAGTTAACCTCCGTCGGCCGGCCGCCGGAAGCGGCCGGCCCGATCCGCCAACGGAGGAGAACCGTGCTGCTCAGCGTCAATGTCTTCGTGAGCCTCGACGGCGTCATGCAGGGACCGGGCGCCCCGGACGAGGACCGTTCGAACGGCTTCGACCGGGGCGGCTGGCTCGTTCCGCACATGTCCGCGCACACCAACGCGGTCGTCGAGGACTGGTTCCGGGCGGCCGACGCCTTCCTCTTCGGCCGCACGAGCTACGGCCTGCTCGGCGGGTACTGGCCGAAGGTCACCGCCCCCGACGACCTGATCGCCACCAAGCTGAACACCCTGCCGAAGTACGTCGTCAGCCAGACCCTGACCGACGACGACGCCGACTGGAACCCGACGACGGTGTTGCGCACCGGCGTCGTCGACGCGGTGCGCCGGCTCAAGGAACGCCCGGGCGGCGAACTTCAGGTACACGGCAGTTGGCGGCTCGTCCAGACGCTGCACGGGGCCGGACTCGTCGACCTCTACCGGCTGTTGCAGTACCCGGTCGTCGTCGGCGGCGGGAAGCGGCTGTTCCCGGACGGGTCGACGCCCGCCACGTTCGCGGCGTCCGAGGACAACGTCCGCGTGCTGCCCGGCGGCGTCGTCTCACTGGCGCTGACCCCCACGGCCCTGGGTGACCTCTCGACGGGCGCGTACACGGTGGACGAGGGTCGCTCGGTGCCGGTCCTCGACTGACGGCGTCACGCGGCGGGCCCGCCGAACCAGCGTGCCAGTTGGTCGTCAAGGCCCAGCTGGTCGTCGCCGATCCAGCCGACGTGACCGTCGGGACGCACCAGGACACCTGGAACGTCCAGGTCCGCGTCCGGATCCACGAGCTGATCGACCCGGTCCGACCAGCCACCGACGGTCAGCCGACCGGTGCGGTCCAGCAGCAGGCCCCGGCCACGGCGCAGGAGCGCGTAGAGGTTGCCGTGTCGCAGGCCGACGTCGGGCAGCCGGCGACCGAGCAGGTCCGGGCCCTCGCCCAGGTCGTAGCGGATGCCGACCCCGGTGATCTTCTCCAGGAGGTGACGGTTCACCTCGGCGAAGTCCATCAACTCGGTCAGCAGCCGACGGACGGCCCGGGCGCCCGGTTCGTCGGTGAGCAGTTCCGTCTGGGCGCGGGTGTTGTCCAGCACGTCCTCGGCGACCGGACGACGTTCGGCCTGGTAGGTGTCCAGCAGGGTCTCCGGGGCCCAGCCCCGCACCTGCCCGGCCAGTTTCCAGCCCAGGTTGACCGCGTCCTGGACGCCCAGGTTCAGGCCCTGGCCACCGATCGGCGGGTGGATGTGGGCGGCGTCGCCGGCCAGCAGGACCCGACCCACCCGGTACCGCTCGGCGAGCCGGGTGGCGTCACCGAAGCGGGACATCCAGCGCGGCGAGTGCACGCCGAAGTCGGTTCCGGCGACGACTCGGAGCTGTTGGGCGAAGTCCTCGATGGTGGGTGGTGTCGCGCGGTCGCTGACGCCGGCCGCCGGTACGACGACGCTGTAGACGCCGGGCCCGGCGGGACGGAGCCAGAATCGGTGCCGGACCCCGCCGGTCGCGGCCACGGTGGCGGCGACCTCCTCCGCGGGGACTCCCACCTCCATCTCGCCCATCAGTGTCTCGTTCCGCGTGGCCTCGCCGGGGAAGCCGACGCCGAGGAGCTTGCGGACCGTGCTGCGTCCGCCGTCGCAGCCGACGAGGTACCGCGCGCCCAGCCGTTCGCCGTCGGACAACTCGACGGTGACGCCGTGGTCGTCCTGGGTGAGGCCGGTGACCGTCCGGCCGCGCCGGATCTGCGCGCCCAGGGCGGTCGCGTGTTCCGCGAGCAGACGTTCGATGACCGGCTGCGGGATGCCCAGCAGGTAGGCGTACGGGGAGTCCAGCCCGGGCGGTGCGGGTTTGTCGATGGCCGCGAAGAAGCCGGCGGCCGGGCGTCGCCGGCCGTGCGCCAGCATGCGGTCCAGCAGTCCACGCATCGCCAGCACCTCGAGGCTGCGGATGTGCAGACCGACGATGCGGACGGACGACGGCGGCTCGGTCTCCTTCTCCAGGACGAGGACTCGCACGTCGTGCAGGCGTAGTTCGGCGGCCAGCATGGCGCCGGTCGGCCCGCAGCCGACGATGATCACGTCGAACAGGTGCGGCGGGCGATCGGCGTCGGGGCTCGGCGAGGAGAAGTGATCGAGGGAAACGGAGGACACAGGAAACGGCCTTTCGGGAGTGCCTTGGTGGAAGGCGCTCCCGGCGACGCCTGCGTCAGTCGCCCAGCCGTGACGGTAGGGGGAGCACCCACATCGAACCAGCGTTCATGGGTCTCACCTCCTCGGGCCGTGTCGCGGTCGACTGCAACCTACAAGTCCGGGCAGTGTCGCGTCCAGTTCATTGTGCCCGCGGTTTGACCCTCGACCTGATCGAGGCCGGAGCATCGGCGACATGACCGACCAGATGGCCCCCGACCCGACCCTGACCCGCATCGTCGAGGCGGTGCGACTCGGCCACACCGGCCGCGCCGCCGAGGCCCGCGAGCAGCTCACCGCGCTGTGGGAAGAGATCGGCCCGAGCGGAGACGCTCTGCACCGCTGCACCCTGGCCCACCACCTCGCCGACCTTCAGGACACCCCGGACGCGGAGCTGCGCTGGGACGAACGCGCCCTGGCGGCGGTGTCCGAGGTGACCGACGAACGCGCCCGACGGCACCTGCCCTCGCTCGAGGTCCGGGCGCTCCTGCCGTCGCTGTACCTCAACCTCGCCGACTGTCACCGGCGACTGGGCAATCCCGGACCGGCCCGGGAGCACCTCGGCCGGGCCCGGGAGCACCTGGCCCGGCTGCCGGACGACCCGTACGGCGAGATGATCCGGGCCGCCGTACGGGATTTCAACGCGGACGACCCGACCGACCACCGACGGCGGTAGCGGCCGCCGGCTCACCGCTCCGGCGGCGGGTGCGCCGCCCGGTACGCCTGCGGCGAATGCCCGTACCGGGCCCGGAAAACGCGGCTGAAGTGGGCCTTGTCCGGGAAACCCCACCGGGCGGCGATGAGGTGGACCGGCTGGTGCGCCTGCAACGGATTGGTCAGGTCCCGCCGGCACCGCTCCAGCCGCTTGGCCCGGATGAACTCGGCAGGTGTCGTCTCCTCGCCCTCGAACAGGCGGTGCAGGGTGCGCAGCGAGATGTGGTGGGCGGCGGCGACGCTACGGGGGTTGAGTTCGGCGCTGCCCAGGTGGCGGTCGATGAAGTCGACGACCCGGGCACGCAGCGCGGTGTGTCGGGCCTCCGGCGACAGCACGCCCTCGATGTCGAGGTGCTGGGCGAGCGTGGCGGCGAGCAGGTCCAGTGCCATGCCGCCCAGCATCTCGGCCTGGTTCGGCTCGTACTGCTCCGGGTGCGCGGCAATGCTGCGCAGGTGGTGGGCCAGGAGCCCGGCGACGCCGACGCGGGACGACATCGGCGTGGCCAGCAGACGGCGCAGCCGGTCCGGCGGCAACGGCAGCGCCGCGTACGGGATCTGCACGGTGATCGTCGTGGCCAGGTCGGGACCGTCCGCCCGGTGCCGGGCGATGTGTGGACGCCCGGTGTCCAACAGGGTGAAGTGGCTGGCGGCGACGAGCGTGGTTTCGGTGCGGTCCTGGACCAGGGTGCTGAGACCTGTCAGGGGCAGCGTGAGCTGGTAGATGTCCGCCTCGGCTCGGCGGACCAGGCCCGCGGGCCGGGTGGCGTGCAACGAGGGGTACCGCAGCGAGGCCAACCGGATCCGGCCGAGGTCGATCGTCTGGACGTACGCGACGAAGTCGTCCAACCGGGCGCTGGTGATGTGCACCGGCGCGGTCTCCTGGGCCACCAGGGCGTACCAGAAGTCGAATCGGTCCGCCGGCGGCAGTACGGTCGTGTCCACCACCAGGTTGGGCAACATGGTGTCCGCCTCTCCCCCGATCGCGAGGATGGATTCTTGCACGCATCGACGTACCTGTGTCCGTGGTGACCGGCGCCGACGTGCGGGCGGCGGCCGACGAGATGAGCCGGGTGCTACGCCCGCACAACGACCGCGACTGGTCGGTGCCGGCCGGCACGCTGACGTGGAGTTGCTGGACGACCGCCGCGCACGTCGCGCACGACCTGCTCGCGTACGCCGGTCAGGTCACCGGCCTGCCGCCGGACGGCTACCTGCCGTACGACCTGCGGGTCTCCCCCACGGCGAGCCCGGCGCGGGTGCTCGACGTGGTGCGTGCCTGCGCCGGGCTGCTCGCGGTCGCCGTCGAGGCCGCCGAACCGACCGCGCGGGCCTGGCACTGGGGCCCGTGCGACCCGGCCGGGTTCGCCGCGATGGGCGTGGCCGAGACGGTGCTGCACACCCACGACATCACCCTCGGCCTCGGTGTGCCGTGGCGGCCGCCGCAGCACCTGAGTGCGCTGGTGCTGGGGCGTCTCTTCCCGGACGCCCCGGCCGGCGACCCGCCCGACGTCCTGCTCTGGATGACCGGCCGGGGTGAGCTGCCGGGCCGGGCGCGGCGGACGTCCTGGCGGTGGTACGCCGCGCGGGACTGACCGCGCGCCCGGATCGGGCGGGTGGTGCGCCGGCCGAGGGACCACGACCGGCGCACCACCCGCGCCTGCTCTGCAGAACGCCGTCGGCGCCCGTAGGGATGCCGGCGGCGTTCAGGTCACGTCAGGTCCAGCTGATGCCACGCTCGCGAACGCCACGCATGCGCTTCTCCTTCCCCCCTCAGGGCGACCCCGTGCCCGCCCGATGACCTCAGCGTCGATCCCCGCCCACCTCGGCGGTAGGGCTTTCGGCGTTCGGAATCGTTCGACCTTGTACGACCCGGTCCCCGAACGGCGTCGACCGGGCGGCGCGCCGCCACAGTGGACCGAGGGCGAGCACGGCCACCGCCCCCGCCAGCCCGCTGAACCCGACCACGGTGGTGGCCGGCCACCGGTCGGCGGCCAGACCCGCCAGCACCATCGCCGCGCCCTGCAGGCCACTCAGCCCGGTGACGGCGACCCCGAACGCGCGTCCCCGGTACACCGCCGGCACCGCCCGGCCGAACAACGCGTTCAGCGGAACGGCGAAGGCGCTGGCGGCCCCGGCCAGGCCCAACAGCAGGAGCAGCACCCACAGCGGCGGCACGAGCCACGCCGCCGTCAGCACACCGGCGGAGAGCGCGGCCAGGGGCAGGATCAGCCGCGGGCGGGCCGCCGGTGGGCAGAACCGGGTGAGGGCGACCCCACCGAGCGCCATGCCCGTCGGCGCGGCGGCCAGCAACAGACCCATGGTGGCCGCGTTTCCGTCGTACTGTCGGGCCAGCGGCGCCATCAGCCCTTCGGCGGCGTAGGTGAACGCGCTTGCCGTCCAGAGGACGAGCAGGTACGCGCGCAGCCGGGGGTCGGCGACGAGCACCCGCAGGCCGACCGCGCGACCGGCGCGGACCCGGCCCAGCGGCGCCCGGGGTGTCGGGCGGGCCCGGACGCCGCGCGCGATCAGCACGGCGGAGACGAGGAACGTGCCGGCGTCCACCAGCAGCGCGCCGCGCAGCGACAGCAGCGCCACCAGGCTCCCGCCGACGGCGAAGCCGACCACCTGCACGACCTGGGCGCAGATGTTGTCCACACCGTTGGCCACCGCATACCGGTCGCCGTGGAGCACGTCGGGCAGCAACGCCGCCCGGGCGGCCACGAAGGGCGGCCGCAGCAGGTTGACCGCGAAGAGCAGCGCCACCAGGGCCGGCGCGGGGACGGCCGGCAGCGCCGCGAGGGGGACGAGGGCCGCGCGGGCGAGGTCACACACGATCAGGACGCGCCGCCGGGGATACCGGTCGGCCAGGCCGGACAGCAGCGGACCGCCGACGAGCCACGCCAGGTAGGAGCTGGCGTACGCGGCGGCCGCCAGCGCCGCCGAGCCGGTGGAGCGGTAGACGAGGTACGCCACGGTGACGGCGGTGAGCTGGTCGCCCGCCAGGGACAGCAGGTACGCGACGAACAGGTGCCGGTACTCGCGCACCGCGAACACCTCGGCGTACGTCGCGGCGCGCTCGCTCACGTCGCCCCCGTATCCCGTGCCTGCCGTCAGGTCGTCCGGTGCCGACCGTAGCGGCGCAGCCGGGCCCGGAGACGGACGCGCGTGTTCGGACCCGTACGGACCCGTTCGAGGTGGCGGGGCGTCAGCGGCGACGCCAGCGCAGCCACCAACGCCGCCGGGTCGGGGCGACGACGGTGGCCGGCTCGGCGGCGGTGGCGGTGGCGTCCGGTCGGACGCGCTCGGCCCGCCAGCGCTCGACCACCTCGTCGGCGTTCACCGGCCGGACCGCCACCCGGGGCCCGTCGGGGTTGCGCAGCCACGCCACGATCTGCGCGTTGAGTTGCCCCACGAAGGCCCGTACGGCCGGTTCGGTGGGCAGGTCGCGGACCTCGTCGGGGACCTGTTCGATGCGGCGGCGCAATTGCAGCGGGGTGGGCAGCAGCAGGTCGCTGGGCAGCTTCTCGCGCTCCAGGAAACTCCTGATCCACCAGCCTTCGTCGTACGGTGTCCCCCGCCCGGGGATCGGCTTGCCCATGCCGGGCAGGTTGTCGAACTCGCCGCGCTGCACGGCGCCCCGGATCTGCGCCTCCACGGCCGCGTCCCACGCCTCGGTCACCCTGCGGCACCTCCCCTGGACACCGTAACGCGCCGCCTCCGGCGACGGCGCGCGCTGCGACAGGTCAGCGCCGCCCGGCCGCCGCCCATTCCCGCACAACGTGCGCACCGTGGCAGGCCACCGCCTCGCAGGTGGCTCTGGGTCACCGGTCGCCGTCCGGCCTACCGTCGGGTGGGGGCGTCGGCGAACGGGGGGCAACGTCATGGTCGATGCGGGTGCGCTGCTGGGTATCGCGCTGGTGGCGTTGGGTCTCGTGCTCACGCCCGGACCGAACATGGTCTATCTGGTCTCCCGGTCGGTGGCGCAGGGCCGCCGAGCCGGTCTGATCTCGCTGCTCGGGGTGGCCGCCGGCTTCTTCGTCTACCTGGCCACGGCGGTCGCCGGCCTGGCCGCCGTGTTCGTCCTGGTCCCGACGCTGTACACGGTGGTGAAACTGGCCGGCGCGGGTTACCTGCTGTGGTTGGCGTGGCGCACGGTGCGCCCGGGAGGCGGGTCACCGTTCGCGCCCACGCCGCTGCCACCGGACCGGCCGGGGCGGCTGTTCACCATGGGCCTGGTCACCAACCTGCTCAACCCGAAGATCGCCATCCTGTACGTGTCGTTGCTCCCGCAGTTCGTCGAGCCGGCGCGGGGACAGGTGGCGGCGCAGAGCCTGCTGCTCGGCCTGACCCAGATCGCCGTCGCGCTGAGCGTCAACGCGCTGATCGTGCTCAGCGCGGGGGCGTTGGCCGGGTTCTTCGCCCGCCGGCCGGGGTGGCTGCGGGTCCAGCGGTGGGTGACCGGTACGGCCCTCGCCGCGTTGGCCGTCCGGATCGCCGCCGACCGTTCCCGCGCGGCCGTCGCCGTACCCTGATCCGGTCCGGCCTCACCGCCCACGGTGGCGGCGGACCATCCCGGCGGCCAGCGGCGCGGCGTCCAGGTCGCCAGCGGCGAGCCGCGCCGCGAGCGTACGGCGGACCAGCCGGTCGGCCAGCGCGGGCGCGTGCCGGCCGACGGCCATCTCCAGCCGACCACGTCGGGTGGTCGCCACGTCCCGGGGCGCCCGCCGGGCGGTGGCGGCGCGCAGGATCGCCGCGACGACGCCCTCGACGGGCTCGGGGCGGGACACTCCGCGCAGCGACAGTCCCGCCTCGGCGGTGCTGTCGTGGATCGGTGAGGCGACCATGCTCGGGTAGACGACGCTGACGCCTACGTGGGTGCCCACCTCGTGGCGCAGCGCGTCGGCGTACGCGACCAGGGCCCGTTTGCTGACCCCATAGGCGGCGGCCAGGGGCAGCGGCAGCACCGCCATCCGGCTGGCCACGAAGATCACCCGTCCGCGCGCGTCGAGCAGGGCCGGCAGCGCGGCGGCGGTGGTGCGCCAAGCGGCCAGCAGGTTGACCTCCAACTGCTGGCGGACCACCTCGTCCGGCGGCAACTCCGCCGGGGCGGGACCGCCCACCCCGGCGTTGTTGATCAGCAGGTCGAGCCCGCCGAGCCGGGTGACGGCCGCCCGCACCGCGGCGGGGACGGCGGCCGGGTCGGTCAGGTCGCAGCCGAGCACGAGTAGCTCGTCGTCCTCGCGGGCGCGCAGGTCCAGCCCCACCACCCGGGCCCCGCCGGCGGTCAGCGCGGCACCGAGATGCCGGCCGAAGGTGCCGGACGCGCCGGTGACGAGGACCCGCCGGCCGGTCAGCGGCGTCACCGGCGTGCTCCGGTGGTCAGCTCCCGGGTCAGCTCGGCCAGGTACGCGTCGAAGTCCACCCGCATCGCCGGGCGGCGGTGCCCCCAGCGGGCCGTCGCCGCCCGCAGCTCGGCCCGGCAGGCGGCCCGCTGCCGGTCCGGATCGGGCAGGGCGTACCGGCCGGCGAGCTGCGCGGCGATCAGCTTGGCCTGCGCCTCGACCAGCGGGAACGCCGAGCCGGTGGACTGCATCAGCCCGACGAACGTCAGGCCGGGGGCCTCAGGGTGGAACACGTGCCGGTACAGCGCGAGGGTGTCGGCCCCGCCGCCCAGCAACTCGGCCGGCAGGAACCCGATCTCCACCCGGTAGCCGGTGCACCACACGATCAGGTCGACCTGGTCGGCGCGGCCGTCGGTGAACTCGACCCGGTCGCCGTCGAGGGCGGCGACACCGGGGCGGGCCTCGACGTCGCCGTGGGTCAGCCGGGACAGCAGGCCGTCCGAGAGCGTCGGATGGTCCTGCAGGAAGCCGTGCGTCGGAGCGGGCAGCCCGTAGCGGGCGGGGTTGCCCACGGCGGTGGCGATCATCGTCTGGCTGATCCGCTGACGCAACCGCCATGGGAGCCGGCGGGCCAGCGCGCCGTTGAGGGTGTCCGAGGGGCGGCCCAGCAGGTACTTGGGCACCACCCAGACGCCCCGGCGCAGCGACAGCAGGGTCCGCTCGGCGGTGTACGAGGCGTCCACCGCGATGTCCATCGCCGAGTTGCCGCCGCCGACGACCAGGACGCGCCGGCCGGCCAACTGTTCGGGGCCACGGTAGTCGTGGCTGTGGATCTGCTCGGCGGTGCTGGTGCCGGGGTACGGCGGGTCGGGCAGCCGCGGCACCCGGTTGTGGCCGTTGGCGACGACCACGGCCTCGACGGTGACCTCGACCGGTCCGCCCGGCCCGCCGGCCGTGACCGTCCACGTGCCGTCCGGTCGGCGGGTGACCCGCTCGACGGTGTGCCGCAGGCGGATGGCGTCGCGCAGCCCGAACCGGTCGGCGTAGTCGGCCAGGTAGCCGGCGACCCGGGTGTGGTCCGGGTAGTCGGGCCAGTCGGCGGGCATCGGGTGGTCGGCGAATTCGGTGCGGCCCCGGCTGGTGTTCAGGTGCAGCGTGCGGTACGCGGGCGAGTCCGGTGCCCCGTACACCCAGAGGCCGCCGACCTGGTCGGTGGCCTCGAAGCAGACCACGGGGACGGCGGCGTCGCGCAGCGCCTTGACGGCGGCGAGTCCGGCCGCGCCGGCGCCGATCACCGCAACCCTGGGTTCTGCCCGCATCGCCGCTCCCCCCGCATTTATCCAACGTCCGATGGATAATCGTCGGGCGGCGGCGGCCCGTCAACCCGTCGGTCCGTACAGCGCGGTGAGGAAGCGGTGCACGAACGCCCGGAACTCGCGGCGTTCCCGGGCGGCCGGCGTGCCCGCGGCCAACGCCACGACGTGTCCGTGGGTGGCCCAGACCAGGCTGCGTACGGTGATGTGCGGGGTCGGCTCGGCCAGCGCGCCGGCCGCCGCGGTGGCGGTCAGCAGGTCCGCCACCAGCCGGTAGAGCGGCTCGGCGTAGCGCTGGTCCAGCTCGGCGTGCCGCTGCGGCTCCAACCAGCGGCGCAGCCACAGCGCGGTGGTCTCCGGGTGGTCCTGGAGGAAGTCGACGAACACGTCGACCAGGTCGTGCAACGCCCGCCGCGCCGCGTCCGGGCCCGCGTCGAGGGCCGTGCGGGCCCGCTCGGCGGCCTCGGTGAGGACCTGCCGTTCCACCGCGAACACCCGCGCGAAACACGCCTCGTAGAGCGCCGCCTTCGTACCCGTGTGGTGGGCGACCGTGGCGACGTCGACCCCGGCGGCGGCCGCGACCTCCCGCAGCCCGACGGCGTCGAAGCCCCGCTCGGCGAAGAGCGCGGTCGCGGCGGTGAGCACCGCCTCGCGGGTCGGTCGGGTCTCGTCGCGCCGGGGTCGACCCGGACGGCGTCGGGGCATGGTCATGGCCGCCATTCTGCCCCTAGAATCCAGCAACTGTTGGATTGTGGGAAGGGTGCGGCGATGACCGGGCTCGACCGGCGGCCCGCGGCCGCCATCGACGCGACGCTGCCTCGCGGCCCCCTGGCCGGGTTCGCGGCGGGCTCTCTCGGCATGGGCGTCTGGGTGACCGTTCCCGGCCTGCTGCTGCTCTACTTCCTCACCGACGTGCTGGCCGTCGGGCCGTGGCTGGCCGGCCTGGCGCTGCTGCTGCCGAAGGTCGCCGACGTGCTGCTGCACCCGTGGGTCGGGCACCGCGCCGACGTCGAACAGGCCCGCCGGGGCGACCGGCGACGGCTGCTGCTGCTCGGCTGCGCCCTGCCGGTCGCGTTCGCCGCGCTGTTCGCGGTGCCCGGCGGCCTGACCGGCGCGAGCGCCGCCGCCTGGGTGGCGGTGGTCTTCGTCGCCGGCAACCTGCTCTTCGCCGCCTACCAGGTCCCCTACCTGGCCACCCCCGCCGACCTGCGGATCGGCTACCACGAACGCACCCGGCTGATGGCGTTCCGGATGGTGGTGCTGACCCTCGGCATCCTGGCCTCCGGCCTGCTGGCCCCGCTGCTGACCGGCGGCGACGCCGCGACCCGGGGCGGCTACCAGCGGATGGGCGTGGTGCTGGCCGTGGCGATGCTGGCCACCATGCTCGTCGGCGTGGCCGGCATCGCCCGGCTGCGCGGCGTCGCGTCGGGCCGCGCCACGCCGGGTCACGGCGGGTGGCGGGCGCTGCGCACCGCCCTGCGCGACAAGCAGTTCCGCCCGCTGGTCGCCGCCTACCTGGCCATGTCCACCACCACCCACCTGGTCCTGGCCGGGGTGCCCTACTACGCCGAGTACGAGCTGCGCGCCCCCGCCCTGACCACGGTGCTGGTGGCCGCGTTCGTCGCCCCGGCGCTGCTGGTGACCCCGGCCTGGCTGGTCCTGGCCCGCCGGGTCGGCAAGCAGCGGGCGCTGCTCGGCGCGCAGGGCGCGTTCGCGGCCGGATCGCTGGTGCTGGCGGTGGGCCACCCGGCCGGCCTGCCCGTGCTGGTCGGCGCGGTGGCGGTGCTCGGGGTGGCGTTCGCGGGCATGCAACTGCTGCCGTTCTCGATGCTGCCGGACGTCATCCGCGCCGCCGGCGCCACCGGAGCGGGCACCTACACCGGGGTGTGGACGGCCACCGAGGCCACCGGCGCGGCCCTGGGCCCGTACGCGTACGCCCTCTGCCTGGCCGTGGGCGGCTTCGTGGCCTCGGCCGCCGGGGAGTCACCGGTCCAGCCGGACACGGCGCTCGCGGCGGTCCGCTACGGCTTCGGCCTGCTGCCGGCGGTGGCGATGCTCGCCGCGGTGCTGCTGCAACGCCGCTACACCCTCGACGCCACGGCCCGGACGGCGACCTGAGCGGCCGCACTAGACTTCGCCCTCGATGGACGCCCCGATCACCCCCGCCGAGACCCGCCCGTGTGCCCACTGTGGACGGCCGGTGCCGCAGCGGGTCGGCGCGGGCCGGCCGTTCCGCTACTGCCGCGACAACGACGGCGCCTGCCAACGCGCCTCGCGCAACAGTCGGATGCGCCACCGCAATGCCCCCGGCCTGCCCGGACAGGTGGCCCGCACCTGGGAGGCGGTGGACCGGCTCGACCAGATCGTCGAGACGTTGACCGAGGCGCTGCACGCCGAACTGTCCCCGGTGGGGGTGCAGCGGCAGCTCGCGCAGGCCCGCGCGGAGGCCGCCACCGAGGTCGCGGCCGCGCAGACCGAACGCGACGAGGCCCGCGACGACGCCGAGACCGCGTCGGCCGACGCGGCGCGCGCCCGCGAGCAGGCCCGCACCGCC
This sequence comes from Micromonospora sp. WMMD729, assembly GCF_049315225.1. Lineage (NCBI taxonomy): Bacteria > Bacillati > Actinomycetota > Actinomycetes > Micromonosporales > Micromonosporaceae > Micromonospora > Micromonospora sp. WMMD729. Next base: position 3,167,404 of record NZ_CP186059.1, read on the forward strand.
CGCGTCGAGGCCGACGACGCCGTACGGCGTGCCGAGGCGGCCGTGCACCGCGCGGACGCGGCCGACGAGCGCGCGCAGCGGGCCGAGGCCGCCCGCGACCAGGCCCGCCACGACGTCAGCGCCGCCGAGGCTCTGCGCGCGCAGGCCGAACGTGACCGCGACCAGGTCCGCGCCGAGGTCCGTGACCTGCGGGCCGAGCGGGACACCGAACGGCAGCGTACGACCGACCTGACCGTCGAGCGGGACGCGGCGCGCGCCGACGCCGAGCGGGCCACCCGGGACGCCGCGGAGGCGGGCGAACGGGCCGCGCGCTGGCAGGCCGAGGCGCAGGACGTACGCCGGCAGATCGACCAGGCCCGCGCGGACGCCGCACGCACCCGCGCCGAGGCAGCGGATGCCGCCCGGGCCCGGGAGCAGGCCGAACGGGCCCGGGACCGCGCCCAGACCGTCGCCGCCGAAGCCGACGACGCCCGGCAGGAGGCCGCCGAGGTGGCCGCCCGGCTCCGCGCGGAACTGACCGCCGTGACCGGGCAGCGCGACGCGCTCACCGCCGAGCTGACCGCCGCCCGGCAGGCCACGGCCACCGCCGAGGGCCGGCTCACGGCCCTGACGGTACGGCTGGACGCCGCCGAGGCCGACCGGGACGTGGCCCAGCGGCGGGTGGCGCAGCTCGGTGACCAGGTCAGCGACCTGGCGCTGGCGCTGGCCCGCCTCGGCGCGGCGGCCCCCGCCGCCAGCGGCGCTTCCGAACCGGGTGCGACGTCGCCGCAACCTTGACCGCGTTCGGGCGGTTAGGGCGAGTGTCGAAGTCCTCGGTTCGACCTGGGCTTCGACACGTCCTAACATCCCCGGTGGCAGTCACGACACGCCACCGCCGTGGCGTCCCGGTCCCGGGCGGCTACCCTTGGTTCCGGCCCGCCCGTGGACGCCTCACGCCCTCGGGCGGGAATGGGGCGACGGGAACGCGCCGTTACACCCAGAAGACCAGCACCACGAACGAGGGGAAGTCGATCATGGGCGAGCGTATGCTGCGCGGAAGCCGGCTGGGCGCGGTCAGCTACGAATCCGACCGCAACACGGAGCTCGCGCCGCGTCAGACCCGCGAGTACCTCTGCGCCAAGGGCCACCAGTTCGAGGTGCCGTTCGCCGTCGACGCCGAGGTCCCGACGACCTGGGAATGCAAGTTCGACGGCAGCGTCGCCCGACTCGTCGACGGCAGCGAGCCGGAGCAGAAGAAGGCCAAGCCGCCGCGTACCCACTGGGACATGCTGCTGGAGCGGCGTTCGATCGCCGAGCTCGAGGACATCCTCGCCGAGCGGCTCCAGGAGGTTCGTACCCGCCGCGGCCGCGCCTGAGCCGCGTCCGCACGACAACACGGCGCCCCCGGGGTTATCCCGGGGGCGCCGTCGTGTGCGTGGGTTCAGTGGGCGGCAGCGTTCAGTGGCGGCCCGGCTCGATGATCTCACCCTCGATGGCCCGGCCACCGTCGACGACGACCGGCTGCTCCGGTTGCGGATGTGGCGTCGGCTGCGGCGCGCCCTGACGCACCCGGACCGTACGCGGCCCGAACAGGTCACCGGCAACCATCGACGACACCCGCCGCTCGGTGGCGCGTTGCACCCCGGCGCGGGCCAGGCTGCGCACCGGCGGCACCATCAACAACAGTCCCACCAGGCCGCTGACCAGGCCGGGTACCGCCAGCAACAGGGCACCGGCCAGCCCGACGAGCCCGTCGGTCACCTGCCGGCCCGGCGGCTGCCCGGCCCGCGCGGAGGTGCGGAACCCCCGCCAGGCGCGCATTCCCTCACGGCGCAGCAGCACCAGACCCAGCAGGGACGCGGCGAACACCAGCAGCACCGCCGCGCCGAACCCCACCGCCCGGCCCACGACGACGAACACCGCAAGCTCCACCACCACCGCCAGCAGCAGGGCCAGCGGCACGAACCTCAGTCCTCGGCGCATCTCACCTCATCGCCATCCCGCGGTACGACACGAACCGCACATCCAGCATGACACGGCCGCGCTCACGGCCACCGCACCTGACCGGTGGGGGTGCCGTTCAGGCTGCGGCGTACGGCCTGCCGCCGGTCCTGCACACCCCACCTGGTGATCCGCCACAGCGCCTCGGCGACGATGCGCGGGCTCATCTTGCTGTCGCCGCGTTCCCGCTCGGCGAACGTGATCGGCACCTCCACGATCCGCACCCCGGCCCGGTGCGCCAGCCGCGACAGCTCCACCTGGAACGAGTACCCCTGCGAGGTCACCGACGCCAGGTCGATGGCGTCCAGGGCGCTGGTGCGGTACACCCGGTAGCCGCCGGTGGCATCCGAGACGGGCATGCCCAGCGCGAGACGCGCGTACAGGTTGCCGCCGCGCGACAGCAGCAGCCGCCGCAGCGGCCAGTTCACCACCCGCGCGCCGCTGGTCCACCGCGACCCGATCACCACGTCGGCGTCGCGGGCGGCCGCCAGCAGCGCCGGCAGGTCCTCCGGGGCGTGCGAGCCGTCGGCGTCCATCTCCACCACCGCGTGGTAGCCGCGCTCGCGCGCCCACCCGAACCCGGCCAGGTACGCGGCGCCGAGCCCTTCCTTGCCCCTGCGGTGCAGCACCTGCACGTGCGCGTCGCCGTCGGCGAGGGCGTCGGCGATCGCGCCGGTGCCGTCGGGGCTGTTGTCGTCGGCGATGAGGATGCTCACGGTGGGGGCGGCCCGGCGTACCCGCCCCACGATCGCCGCGACGTTGTCGGCCTCGTTGTAGGTGGGGATCACCACGAGGACCCGACCCACGCCGGGCACCTCGTCCGGACGCCGGATCGTATCGGTCGCCTGGATCACCGTTCCTCCGCTCCCGCCGGCGTACCGGCTGCTATCCGGGCACGACGCGCTGGCGGCGGCGCAGCACACCCGCGCCGGCCAGGGCGGCCACCGCCAGAGCGGCCAGGGCCAGTTCCGGCCACCAACCGAGGCGGGTGGCGAGGGTACGCCCGTCGTCGAGGCGTAGCTGCCGCACCACGACCTCCCGGGTGTTGAACCCGGTGGCGTCGCTTACCCGCCCGTCGGGGGCGACGAACCCGGACACCCCGACCGTGGAGGCCATCAGCGCCGGACGGCCGTGCTCGACGGCCCGCAGCCGCACCATGGCCAACTGCTGGCGGGCCTCGGCCTCGTTGAAGGTGGCGTTGTTGGTCTGCACCACCAGCAGTTGCGCCCCGCCGGTGACGGTGTCGCGGACCACCTCGTCGTACGCGACCTCGAAGCAGATCACGTCGCCGAGCGTGGCGGGGCCGACGCGTACCACGCCCGGGGTGCTGCCGGGCACGAAGTCGTTGCGGATCAGGTCGACCTTGTCGCTGACCTGGCGTGCGATGTCCCGCAGCGGCACGTACTCGGCGAACGGCACCGGATGCCGTTTGGTGTAGAGCTGCGTCATGTCGGCGCCGGTGTCGGGCCGCCACAGGATGCCCGCGTTGCGGACCTGCCCGGGGCCGGGACCGAGCAGCACCGCGCCCACCAGGATCGGCGCGCGGACCGTGTCGGCGGCCTGCGCGATGCGGGCCCCGGCGGTCGGGTTGCGCAGCGGGTCGATGTCGCTGGAGTTCTCCGGCCACACCACCAGGTCGGGTTGGCGCTCGGCGCCCGCGGCGACCCGCGCGGCCAACTCCAGGGTGGCGTCGACGTGGTTGTTGAGCACGGCCTGGCGCTGGGCGTTGAAGTCCAACCCGAGGCGGGGCACGTTGCCCTGCACGATGGCGACGGTGACGGTCCTGCCACCGCCCGCGGCGGCGACGGGCACCAGCAGGCTCACCACGCCCACCGCCACGACGACGGCGGCCGGCACTGCCGCTGTCAGCCACCACTCGGGTCGGCCGTCGCGGCGGGCTTCCCAGCCCCGCCAGGTGGCGGCGACCAGCAGCCCACCGAGCAGGGCCACGGCGAAGGTGACCAGCGGCGCACCGCCGAGGGCGGCCAGGCGCAGCAGCGGCGAGTCGTCCTGGCTGAACGCGAGACGACCCCACGGGAAGCCGCCGAACGGGGTCCGGTCGCGCAGCGCCTCCTGCCCCACCCACAGCAGGCCGGTCAGCGCCGGCCACTGCCAGCGGCCCCGGTCGGCCAGCGGGGACACCCAGGCGGTGGCCGCGCCGAGCAGCGCCAGGTAGCCGGCCTGCAGCAGCGACAGCAGCACCCACGGCAGGTAACCGGTGTGCAGGTTCGTCCAGGCCAGCATCGGCGCGAACAGCGCCACCCCGGTGAGGAAACCCAGGCCGGCGCCGGCGCGCAACCGTCGCCGGTGGGCGGCGGCGGCCAGCAGCGCCACGCCGACGGGCGCGAGGGGCCACACCCCGTACGGCGGGAACGCCAGCAGCAGGGCCAGTCCGGCGGCCACGGCCATCGGCGCGGCGACGCGCAGCGGCAGCGTCCGACCCGCGGTGACCAGCGCACCGGCCAGCGTGGGGACGTGGCTCTCGTCCCGGTCCAGCGTCGTCACCGCAGCTTCACCTCGATCACCCGCCGAAGGCTACCCGGCCGCCCTCCGCGCCTGATCCGTGCTCCGCGATCTTGCACTTTCTGCGGCGACGAACGGAACATTCCTGGTCATATCCACAACAGAAACTGCAAGATCGGCGCGGCGATGGGGGGCCACCCGGGGGGGGTAGATGTGAAATCGGGGCGCGGCTTGCGCCGCGCCCCGATGCTCCCAGGCCCTTCCCGGCCGGTGGGGCGAGGATGGGGCACGCCGACCTTCGGACCGACCAGGCGGTTGACTGGCTGCCCCCGCCGGGCCGTTGTCTACTGGCCGTGCACCTCACCCTGCCCGTACACCGGTAATCGCGGCCGGTTCGCGCCGCCCCGCCGACCCCCGCCCGCTGGACCTGGCCGCCGCGACGATGACGCTGAAAACATGTCGCTCGGCCAGCGGACGAAGGGACGAAGCGAACAACAGCCGCTTCCCGTGGTAGGACTCAAAGACGGTACGTGCTGCACCCCGCCCCCTGTCAACCCACCCCGGCCTGTCGTGTGTTGCGCCACGGCGTGTCGGATCGGTGTGTCTCACTGCGAACACAGATGGTGGCGCAGCAGCGCCTGCGCCGCCGACCGGTGCTCCTCGGCGAGCAGCCCACCGGCGGCCAGCACGTAGTCGACGTCCACCACCGCGCGGGCGGCGCGCGGCAACGCCCACCCGCCCGCGTGGTCGGCCAGCACCGCCGCCAGCACCCGCCCGGACGCGTCGGCGGGCGCGTGCCGCAGCACCCCGCCGGAGCCCACCAGCAGCCGCACGTCCCGCAGGTCCCGCCCGGCCCGTTCGCCGGTGGCGACACCACGGGCGTGTCGGCGCAGCGCCACCGTCGCCGCCAGGGTGGCGATCCGCGCGTCCACGGCCCGCTCGACGTCGTCGCCGGCCAGGAACGCCGGGTCGACCGCCCGCCGGTCGGCGGCGTCGGCGAGCTCGTCGGCGTCGGCGGCGGTGAGCAGCCGTTCCTCGACGGCGGCGCGGACCACACCCGGGGCGCTCCACCGCATGCCGAGGTCGCCCTCGACGGTACGGGCCCGCCACAGACTGCCGGCGACCTCCCGGCCGGGCCCGGTGGCCCGCTCGTCGGGGGTGAGTACCGAGTACACGTCGGTGGTGGCCCCACCCACGTCCACGACGGCCAGGTCCCCGCCGACGGTGTCGGCCAGCACCTCCACCCCGGTCAGCACCGCGTCCGGCGTGGCCGCCCGGACCAGCCTTGCGAAACGGGTCCCCCGGGACAGTCGTTTACCACCGATGACGTGCCGCAGGAACACCGCCCGGATGGCCGAGCGCGCCGACGCCGGCGCGAGGACCCCGATGCGCGGCAGCACGTTGTCCGCGCCGCTCACCGGCACCCCGGCCTCGGCCAACAGCGCGGTCAGCTCGGCGCGCACGTCGGCGTTGCCGGCCAGCACCACGGGTGTGCGCCAGCGGGCGCGGGCCAGCCGGGTCGCGTTGTGCCGGATGGTGTCGGCGTCGCCGCCGTCGGTGCCACCCACCAGCAGCACCACGTCCGGGCGGGCCGCCCGCAGCGCGGCCAGGGCCGCCGCGTCGAGCCGCCCGGCGGCGGTGTGCACCACGTGAGCGCCGGCGGACAACCCGACCCGCCGACCCGCCTGGGCGGTGACGAGGGCCTCGTAGCCGATCACGGCGAGCCGCAGCCCACCGCCGGCGGACGAGCAGACGTACCACGGCACGTCGCGCAGCCCGAGCCCGGCGGTGGCCGCCGTGACCGCGGCGTCCAGGCCGCGCAGCACGTCGCTGCCCACCGTGGTGGGCGCGGCCGCCGCGCCGACCAGGACACCGGCGGTCAGGTCCACCACGGCCGCCTTGGTGTACGTGGAGCCGACGTCCGCGCAGACCGCGAGGGTCACGAGGACGCTGGTACGACCACGGTGCCGGTCGCGGTCACCGCGACGATCGGCGGGTCGAGGACCTCGGCGGCGGACTCGGAACGGTCCGGGCGGCCCCGGCACACCACCGCGAAGCTCAACTCCAGGGTGCGGCTGCGGCTGCCCACCCGGGACACCGTCGCCGTCACCTCGACCACGTCACCGGCGCGGATGGGCGCGGTGAACCGCACGTCGGAGTACCCGGCGAACAGACCCTCGTCGCCGTCGGTACGGATGCACACCTCGGTGGCGACGTCACCGAACAGTCCCAGGGCGTACGCCCCGTCGACGAGGTTGCCGGCGTAGTGGGCGTGCGCGTACGGCACGTACCGCCGGTGCGTCACCGTCAACCCGAGCCGAGCGTCGGTCATGCGTTCGCCTTCCGTTGCGTGATCAGGGCGTGCACCAGGTAGCTGGCCACCTCGCCCGGGGTGGTGCCCCGACCGAAGATCCGGTCGACGCCCAACTCGTCGGTCATCGTCTCGTCGAAGCGGGGACCGCCGACGATCAACAGCGGCCGCCTGCCCGCCGGCATCGCCTCCCGGAACGCGGCCGACATCTCCCGGGTGTTGTGCAGGTGCGCGTCGCGTTGGGTGACGACCTGCGACACGAGCACCGCGTCGGCCTTCTCCGCCCGGGCCGCCTCGACCAGCTCCGGGACGCTGACCTGCGCGCCCAGGTTGGTGACCTTCAGCTCCCGGTAGTACTCCAGGCCCTTCTCCCCCGCGATGCCCTTGACGTTGAGGATCGCGTCGATGCCCACGGTGTGCGCGTCGGTGCCGATGCACGCGCCGACCACCGACAGCTTGCGCCGCAACCGCTGCTTGACGACCGTGTTGACGTCCTTGGCCGACAGCAGCGGGAAGTCCCGCTCCACCACCTGCACCGCGTTCAGGTCGACCAGGTGGTTGACCCGCCCGTACACGACGAAGAACGTGAACCCGTCGCCCATCGGTTTGGCGTGCACCAGCATCGCCGGGTCGATGCCCATCTTGTTGGCCAACTGCACCGCCGCGCCCTCGGCCCGCTTGTCGTGCGGCACCGGCAGGGTGAACGACACCTGCACCATGCCGTCGCCGGTGGTGTCCCCGTACGGGCGCACGATCTGCTTGCTCACGCCCCCGCTGTGCTGGCCGGTTGGCTGCTTGCTCACGCCGCCTCCAGGATGTGCGTGGCCGGGTTGTAGTAGTCGGCCTCGTGCGCAGCGACCCCGTCGAGGCCCTTACCCCGGTCCGCGGGCCGCTTCATGATCCCGAACGTGCCCTCGGCGATCGCGGTGAGCAGCGTCTGCTCGCCGATGCGCTCCAGCAGGTCCAGGGCCTCACCGAGCACCTGGTTGGCGCGGCGACGGATGAACCCGCCGGCCGCCGGGACGAAGTCCTCGTGCAGCCCGCCGGCGGCGCCGAGGACGTACCGCACGTTCTGCAGGGCGATGTCCCGGTCGGACAGCCACGGCGTCACCACCGCCTCGGTCATCATCCCCACCAGCAGGATGCCCTGCCCGGTCAGCGTCCCGGCCAGGTTGAAGAACCCGTCGAGCAGGTTGCCCCGGAACACGTCGCCGGTCATGTGTTTGGTCGGCGGCATCCACTTCAGCGGCGCGTCCGGAAACAACTCCCGGGCCAGCAGGGCGTGCGCCAACTCCAGCCGGAACGACTCCGGCACCTCCGGGTTGATCTCGAACGCGTGCCCGAGGCCCAACTGCCAGTCCGCCAATCCGGCCTCGTGGGCGAAGAACTCGTTGAGCAACTGCGACACCGTCACCGTGTGCGCCTCGTCGACGGCGTCGGCGGTGGTCAGGTAGTTGTCCTCACCGGTGTTGATGATGATGCCCGCCCGGGCGTGGACCTGCCGGGAGAACCGCTGGTCGACGAACGTGCGCACCGGGTTGATGTCGCGGAACAGGATCCCGTACATCGAGTCGTTGAGCATCATGTCGAGGCGTTCCAGGCCGGCCAGGGTCGCCATCTCCGGCATGCACAGGCCCGACGCGTAGTTCGTCAACCGCACGTAGCGGCCCAACTCCCGCGACGACTCGTCCAACGCCCTCCGCATCAGCCGGAAGTTCTCCTGCGTGGCGTACGTGCCGGCGAACCCCTCGCGGGTGGCGCCCTCGGGCACGTAGTCCAGCAGCGACTGGCCGGTCGACCGGATCACCGCGATCACGTCCGCGCCCGCCCGGGCCGCCGCCTGCGCCTGCGGGATGTCCTCGTAGATGTCCCCGGTCGCCACGATCAGGTAGATCCACGGCCGCTGCGCCGGGTCGCCGTGCCGTTTGATCAGCCGGTCCCGTTCGGCGCGCCGCCGGTCGATCCGCCGGATGCCCGCGCCGACCGCCTTGCGGGCCGCCGACCGGGCCGCCGTGGCCGCCCGCCCCGACGGCACCGCGAAGCGCACCGACCCGGCGGCGGCCTTCTGCGCCAGCAACGTCACGTCGGTGCCGCCCTCGCGCGCCAGGGCGTCGAACACCGGCGCCGCCACCCCGTGACCCAGCCCGACGTCCGCGACGACCGCGTCGACGAGACGGTTCACCCACGGGATGCCGTCCGGGTCGGCGCCCGTCACCCCGGCCAGGCGCAGCACGGCCCGCTCCACCGACACCGTGGTGTGGCTGCGCGCCAGGTCGACCACCGGCTGCCCGGCCCGCCGCGCCAGCTCCCGCGCCCGCGCCACCAACACCGGATCAAGGTCAAGTTTCCCGGTCACGACGACCCTTCCTCGTAGATGACCTCACCGCGCAGCACCAGCCGCCGGCACACCGGCAGCGGCGTCGGATCGTCCGGGCCCCGCAGGTCCGGATCCTCGGCCAGCAGCACCGGCAGACCGCGTTCCACGCCGGCCGGCGTCGACCACACCGCGAACGTCGCCGGCGCGCCCAGCGCCAACACGCCCTCGGTGTCCAGGTGCACCGCCCTCCACCCGCCGCGGGTGTGCGCCGCGAACGCGGCCCGCACACTCATCCGCTGCGCCGGATTGTGGTGCGCCGCCGCCGCCCGCACCGACCCCCACGGGTCCAGCGGCGTCACCGGCGAATCCGACCCGAACGCCAACGCCACGCCCACCGAGTGCATCGCGCCCATCGGGTTGGACTCCAACGACCGGGCCAGGCCCAGGCGCGCCTCGTACATCCGACCCGCGCCGCCCCACAGCCGGTCGAACGCCGGCTGCATGCTCGCCACGATCCCGTACTCCACGAACCGGGCGATCATCCGCCGGCTCATGATCTCGGCGTGCTCGACGCGGTGCCGGGCCGCCCGCAGCCGCTCCACGCCCAGCGTCGTCGCCGCCGCCGCGAACCCGTCCAGGACGGTGCCGATCGCCGCGTCACCGATCGCGTGGAAGCCGCCCTGCAGACCGTGCGCCGCGCAGTCCACCAGGTGATCGCGCACCTGCTCGACCGTCAGGTACCCGTGGCCGCAGCCGTCGCCGTCGCCGTACGGCTGCGACACGTGCGCCGTGCGCGACCCCAACGCCCCGTCGGCGAACAGGTCCCCGCCGGCGCCCACCGCGCCCAACTCCCGGGCCCGCGCCGCGCCACCCAGCTCACCCCAGTACCCGTACACCTCCGGCACCCCCGCGCCCGAGATGCCCAGCAGGCCGGTGAAGTCCTCCTCGTCGGAGATCTCCGGGCCGCCGCACTCGTGCACCGCGGCGATGCCCAACGACGCCGCGTGCGCGAGCGCCACCCGCTGCGCGGCGACCCGCTGCGCCCGCGTCACCGACCCCTGCGCCGCCGCCCGCACCACGTGGTGCGCGTCGCGCCGCAACCAACCCGACGGGTCGTAGCCGGCCGCGTCCACCACCTGCGGGCACGCCGCCAGCAGCGCCGACGACACCAACGCCGAATGGATCGACGCCTGCGACAGGTACACCCGCCGGCCGCCGGCCGCCCGGTCCAACGCCGCCGCGTCCGGCAGCGTCGCGTCCGACCAACCCGACTCGTCCCAGCCGTGCCCCAGCACCACCGCGTCCGCCGGCAGGCCCGCCGCGAAGGCGGCCACCGCGTCCAGCACCTGCGCCGCCGAGCGCGCCCCGGACAACTCCAGCCCGGACAGCGCCAACCCGGTGTCCGTGGCGTGCACGTGGGCGTCCACGAACGCCGGCGTCACCAGCGCCCCGCCCAGGTCCACCACCCGGTCCGCCGACGGCGCGTCACCGTCGGTGCCCAACCAGGTGATCCGCCCACCGGACACCAGCAGCGCGGTCGCGCTCGGGTCCGCCGGACAGTGCAACACGCCGCCGCGGTACAACGTCGAGGGGTTCGTCATGACCTCAGTCTGCCGCGATCCGCGCCGCGAAAAGCCGGCGCACCCCCGGCTCGGCGCGCAGCAACCCCAACGCCATCTCCGCGTGCCCCGGCACGTACCCGTTGCCGACCAGCATCGTCACGTCCGCCGCCAGCCCCTCCGCGCCCAACGCCGCCGCCGAGAAGCTCGTCGCCATCGAGAAGAAGATCACCGTGCCGCCGTCCGCGGTCGACAGGATCGCCCCGTGCTCACACCCCGGCACGTCCACGCACACCACCGTCACGTCCGCCGGTGCGCCCAACGCCGTGGTCACCGCCGTGGACAGGCCCACCGGATCACGCGCGTCCGCCACCGCCACCACCGACGCCAGGCCGGCCGCCGTCAGCGCGTCCCGCTCCGCCGCCACCGGAACCACCCCGACGGTACGGGCGGCGCCCGAGCGCCGCGCCGCAGCGAGGGACAACGACCCGCTCTTGCCCGCACCACCGATCACCGCCACGCGCACCGGCGTCGGATCGCCGGCACGCCGCCGGTCCTCGACGTACCGCGACACCACCCGCGCGGTCAGCGCCGGCGCCCCGCACACGTCCAGCACCGCGAGGGACAGCTGCGGATCCTCGTCCTCGGGCAGCACCGCCGCGATCGACCGGGCGAACAGGATCGCCCACCCGTCACACGGCACCTGCTCGCTGCGCCCGTCCCAGCGGGCCAACCCGTCGGTGATGACCAGCGGCGTCAGCGTCAGCGACACCAGCGTGGCGACCCGCTCACCGGCCTTGAGCCCCAGCGGGGAACGCCGACCGGCCTCCTCGACCGTGCCGATCAACATCCCACCCGAGCCGGTCACCGGGTTCTGCATCTTGCCCCGGGTGGAGATGATCTCCAGCACCTCGGCGCGCACCGCGTCACCGTTCCCGCCGTGCTTCTCCGACAACTGCCGGAAGCTCGCCGCGTCCAGGTTCAACCGCTGCACCCGGATCCGCACCTCGTTGGGCGCGATCGCGGCCGACGCGTCCAGGCGCCACGCCGCCTGCGGCAGCACCCCCGCCGGTTGCACGACGCGGTGCAGACCCACCGGTGACGTCACGCCGACCTCCCCTACCCAGCCGCTCGAAGCCCCGGCCAGGGCTCGCGTAACGGGAAAACTTACGGCAGACTAATTTCTTCGCCGGATATTTTCCAGTAGCCTTCGGGCTTCGATGACCAGCAGCACCACCGAGGAGGGGCCGTGACCCAGACCATCCCCCAACCCCGTCACGCCCCGGTCGCCACCCCGACCGCCGGGCAGCCGTACGAATACCACCGTCGCCCCCTCGTCGAACCCGACTGGACCCGCTTCCCCGGCTGGCGACACGTCACCCGCGACCAATGGGAGAGCGCCCAGTGGCAACGGGTCAACTGCGTCAAGAACATCAAGCAACTGCGCGCCGTGCTCGGCGACCTCGTCGACGACAGCTTCTACGCCGACCTCGAAGCCGACCAGCAGGCCCTGGCCACCATGTCCATGCTGGTGCCACCGCAGATGATCAACACGATGGTGCCGTTCGAGGCGATGACCACCGACGCGTTCCTCGCCGACCCCATCCGCCGCTACATGATCCCCGTCGCCTCCGACCGACGCACCGACTGGCCCTCACACCCCTACGCCAGCCGCGACAGCCTCCACGAACACGACATGTGGGTCGCCGAAGGCCTCACCCACCGCTACCCCACCAAGGTCCTCGCCGAACTGCTCTCCACCTGCCCGCAGTACTGCGGGCACTGCACCCGCATGGACCTCGTCGGCAACTCCACCCCCGCCGTCGACAAACTCAAACTCACCCTCAAGCCCGTCGACCGCTACGACGCCCACATCACGTACCTCAAGGCCCACCCCGGCGTCCGCGACGTCGTCGTCTCCGGTGGCGACGTCGCCAACGTCCCCTGGCGCAACCTCGAGTCGTACCTCATGCGACTGCTGGAACTGGAGACCGTCCGCGACATCCGGCTCGCCACCAAGGCCCTCATGGGCCTGCCCCAGCACTGGCTCCAACCCGACGTCGTCGAAGGCCTCGAACGGGTCGCCCGCACCGCCGCCCGCCGCGGCGTCAACCTCGCCATCCACACCCACGTCAACCACGCCCAGTCGCTCACCCCACTGGTCGCCAAGGCCGCCCAGACCGCCCTCGACGTCGGCGTCCGCGACGTCCGCAACCAGGGCGTCCTCATGCGCGGCGTCAACGCCACCAGCGCCGACCTGCTCGACCTCTGCTTCGCCCTGCAAGGCGAAGCCGGCATCCTGCCGTACTACTTCTACATGTGCGACATGATCCCCAACGCCGAACACTGGCGGGTCCCCGTCTGGCACGCCCAGCAACTCCAGCACGACATCATGGGCTACCTACCCGGGTACGCCACCCCACGCATCGTCTGCGACGTCCCCTTCGTCGGCAAACGCTGGGTGCACATGCTCACCGACTACGACCGCGAGCGCGGCATCTCCTACTGGACCAAGAACTACCGCACCTCCATCGAGTCCGCCGACCTCGAAGCGCTCAACAAGCGCTACGCCTACTACGACCCGATCGACACCCTGCCCGCCGACGGCCAGCAGTGGTGGACCGACCACCGCGACGACTGACCCCCCGACGGCGACACCCCCGCCGGGGTGTCGCCGTCGCCGTCGCCGTCACCGGCAGCCCAGGGCCGCCACGTACCCCGCCGGCAACGTCCCGGACACCACCGCGTCGGCGACCCCCCAGAACACCTCCGGCCAGTCACCGGCCCCATCCATGTCCCGCAGCACCCGCCACCCGTGACTGCCCGCCAACGCCTCGACGGCCCGCCGCGCCGCGTCCTGGTCCCCACCCGCCCGCGCCCGCCGCCACTGCTCCACCCACCCGCAACCCACCCGGGACGTCACCGCCACCCCGAACTGGTACGAATCGCTCACCCCGACAGTGTCGAACACGGCGACGTCGAACCCCGGCGGCAGCGGAACACCGACAAGCACCTCCGCCGCCCGCTCCCGCGCCGGCCGCACCATCTCCGCCGGAAGCATCGCCAACCACGTCCGCACATCAACCCGGACCACCGCAGCCAGCACCCGCTCCACCTCCTTGCGCGACCACACGCCGGACGTCCGCATCTCCACGTACACCCCGTCGCGCGGACGCACCATCACCGTGAAATCCCCGTTGAGACCCTGGAACAACTCAGCCGGCCCGCCATCGACCCGCACCGACAGCGCCGGCCCCTCCCCGCGCCGATCCGGATACCGCAGCACGTACGCGTCGGCCGGATACCAGGTCATCTCCACCTCCTGCCCACCCCTGCGGAACGTCACACCGCCCTGCTCCTCGCCGAACCCGGACAGGGTGGTCACCCGCCACCCCGCCCGGTCGATCAACAACCGCGGATTGCGCTCCGCACCCGCCACCACCGCCGGCGAATACACCACCCCCGCGTCCGCCGTCACGATCGGCGACACCCCGCCCCCCTCGGACCGCCCCCGCACCACCATCGACACCGACAACACGCTCACCAGCACGGCAGCCGCCGTCACCACACCCGCCACACCACGCACCCCCGACCACCGCCGCGACACCCCCGCCCGCCGACCGAACGACGACTCGGCCATGATCTCCACCAGCAGGGCCCGCTTCACCTCACCGACATCCCCCAGCACCCGACCCGGATCGGCATCCCGAACCAGCTCGTCCACACGCTCCACTGCGGTCATCAGTCCTCCTCGCGGGCAGACGCGGTCAGCACATCAAGCACATGTCCAGCAGCCCTCGGCCCGTCACCGACCAACCGCCGCACCGCCGCCCGCGCCCGCGACAACCGGGTCCGCACCGCCGCCGGACGCACCCCCAGCACGGCGGCCACCTCATGCGGCCGCAACCCCTCCCACACGGTCAGCATCAACACCTCCCGGTCCAACTCCCCGAGCGACGCCAACGCCGCCCGAACAGCCAACCGCTCCGGCACCTCACTGCCCGGATCGACCACCGACACCGCGATCTGCTGACGTAACCGCTCACCGAGCCGCTGCCGGCGAACACCGCCACGGTGATGGTTCGCCAACACCCGCCGAGCCACCCCGTACAGCCACAGTCGAGCCTCACCGACCACCGGCATGTCCCGCCGCCGACGCCACGCCACCAGGAAGGTCTCCGCGACGACATCCGCCGCGTCCTCCGGCTGCGCGACCCGCCGCAATGCGTACGCCAGCAACGCCTCGAAGTCCTCGGTGTAGGCCCGCCGGAAACGGTCCTCGTCATACTCTGCCCCGGAGCTCACACCCACTCCATGTCCGGCACGACCGCCACCGTGACAGGCACACCGCCCCCGGCTCAGCCGCCGGCCAACACCTCCGACAACGGCGCCGGCGTCAACCCACGCGCCCGCAACCCGGCCAGGATGTGCGGCAACGCCTCGTCGGTCATCGCCGCGTTCGCCTCGGTCACATGCATGATCACCACCGAGCCGGGACGGACGTGATCCAACACGGCCCGCACCAGCGGCTGCCACGCCTTCGCGAACGGATCACCGCTGACCACGTCCCCATCCACCACCGTCACGCCCAACGGCGCCAACGCGTCCAACGCCGCCGCGTCGTGGCACAACCCCGGGAAGCGGAAGTACCGGGTCTGCCGACCCCCGTACGGCGCGATCACCTCGAACGTCTTCGCCACGTCGGCGGCCAACTCGTCGACCGGCAGCCGGGGCAGGTCGTAACAGTCCGCCGTGAACGCCGCGTGCCCGAAGGTGTGGTTCGCCACCTCGAACCGCGGATTGCCGGCGATCCGCCGGGTCACCTCCGGGTACCGCTGCACCCACTTGCCGGTCAGGAAGAACGTCGCCGGCACCTGCTCCCGCTCCAGCAGGTCGAGAATCCGCAGGTTCGCGTACGAGCGCACCTTGCCACTGCGCAGATTGGCCAGCATCCCGTCCGTCATGTCCGCGTCGAACGTCAACGCGACCCGGTTGCCGGTCCGCGGCCCGTGGTCGACCACCGGCGCCCTGGTCCCCACCCTCGACGCACCGGGGAGGCTCGGCACCCCCGGTGCCGGAGTACCCGTCGTCGGCGCGGCCGTCGTCGGAACCGTGGGAGGGGAAGCCGCAGCCGTCGGGACACCTGCCGGTGCGGCGGTGCTGGTCACCGGCGCGGCCGGCGACACCGAGGGCGTGCCGGAGGCGCCGACGAACACCGGCCGCTCCGGCGGCGGCACTCGGGACGCCGCGCACCCACCAACGCCAAGAAAGGCCACCACGACCAGTACGCCGAACCAGTGCACCCGGGGTCCCACCACGCGCCGCATCATCGCAGAAGCGAGTGCGTCTCACCGCCCCGCCCACCTCGCGCCGATCTTGCACTTCCGGTCGTCGAAATAAGCTAGACACCCCTTATGTCGCCACAGAAACCGCAAGATCGACGAGCTGTCCCCCCGCAGCCGTCGATCATGGACTTGTGGTGCCTGATTGACGGTCTCCCGGGCGCTTCGTCCCCACCACGACTCCATGATCGACGGCGCGGGAGGCGGCGCGGGAGGCGGGGCCGGGGGGGCTGGGGGGTGCAGAGGGCGGGGGCGGCGAGGGGGGTTACGGGGTGGGGGTGCGGGGGGCGTACATGATTACTGCTACGCCCAGGAGGCAGAGTGCTGCGCCCAGCAGGTCCCAGCGGTCCGGGCGGAAGCCGTCGACGACCATCGCCCAGCCCAGCGAACCGGCCACGAACACCCCGCCGTACGCGGCCAGGATCCGGCCGAAGTTCGCGTCCGGTTGGAACGTCGCCACAAAGCCGTAACAGCCCAGGGCGACGACACCCGCGGCGATCCACCACAGGCCGCGCTGCTCACGCCAGCCCTGCCAGACCAGCCAGGCCCCGCCGATCTCGGCCAGGGCAGCCAGCACGAACAACACCAGCGAACGCAGCACCGTCACCCGGCGACGATAGCCGCCCCGAACGAAAGGTCCCCGAGGCGACGACGCACTCGGGGACCTTTCACACCGCTCAGGTCACTTGGTGAAGGAGTCCTTCACGTTGCGACCCGCGTCCTTCATGTTCTGACCGGCCTGCTTGGCGCGCGCGTCACTCTGCTCGCTGGCGCCCTCGCCACGCATCCGCTCGTTGTTGGTCATGTCGCCGACCCGCTCCTTCGCGGCGCCGGCCATCTGCTCGAC
Source organism: Micromonospora sp. WMMD729 (assembly GCF_049315225.1). Lineage (NCBI taxonomy): Bacteria > Bacillati > Actinomycetota > Actinomycetes > Micromonosporales > Micromonosporaceae > Micromonospora > Micromonospora sp. WMMD729. The sequence goes on from NZ_CP186059.1 coordinate 3,184,223, forward strand.
CTTGTTCTTTGCCTTCTCGGTGAAGCTCATCGCGCCTCCTCGGTCTGGCGGTTGTCGCTGCTCGCTTGCCCGGTCTCTGGGTGCTGAAACCGGTGGTGTGCCGGCTGGCACACCACCTAAGGCATCCTAGGAAGATGGGTTGAGGGAGGGCGGCCCGGGCGATGCCGCCACGGTGGTTAACTGGCCGCATGGGAGAGCTCCTGCTGATCCGGCACGGCGAGACCACCTGGAGCGCCAGCCTGCGGCACACCTCGTACACCGATCTGGAGCTGACCCCCGACGGCGAGCGACAGGCCCGCACTCTCGCCGCGTTCCTCGCCGGCCGGCGCTTCGCCACCGTCCTGGCCAGTCCCCGATCCCGCGCGCTGCGCACCGCGCAGCTCGCCGGGCTCACCGTCGACGCCGTCGACGAGGACCTCAGCGAGTGGAACTACGGCGAGTACGAGGGCCGCACCACCATCGACATCCACGACGACGACCCGCACTGGAACATCTGGACCGACGGCTGCCCCGGCGGGGAGTCACCCGCCCAGGTGGGCGAGCGGATCGACCGGGTGCTGGCCCGCGTCACCCCGCTGCTCGACCGCGGCACCGTGGCCCTGGTCGGACACGCGCACAGCCTGCGGGTGCTCGGCGCCCGCTGGATCGGGCTGCCCCCGTCCGCCGGCGGACGACTGCGCCTGGAGACCGCCACGGTCAGCGCGCTCGGTCACGAGCACGGCCGGCAGGTCATCCTGCGGTGGAACCAGCCGGCTCCTCCGGCCCCCGGGACCGCGACCGACCAGGCGCCCCGGCACTGATCTTCGGCGGGCGGTTCTCGTACGGCGTGGACAGCACCACCGTCGTCCGGGTCGTCACGTTCGCCGACGTACGGATCTCCTGCAACACCCGCTCCAGGTCCGTCGGACTGGCCACCCGCACCAACAGCAGGTAGAAGTCCTCCCCCGCCACCGAGTAGCACGAGTCGATCTCGGGCAGGTGGGCCAGCCGCTCCGGCGCGTCGTCCGGCTGCGACGGGTCGAACGGCCGGATCGCCACGAACGCGGTCAACGGCAGGTCCAGCGCCTCGAAGGACACCCGGGCCGCGTACCCCTTGACGACGCCGCGTTGCTCCAGCCGCCGCACCCGCTGGTGCACGGCGGACACCGACAGGCCCACCCGCTCGGCCAGGTCGGTGTACGACAGACGGCCGTCGGCGGTCAGCGCGGCGACGATGGCGCGGTCGATCTCCTCCACGGCGAGCAACCTACCGGGAAATCGGCGCGACGGCGACGAGGAAGCCCGCGCTGGCGCCTCTCAGCTCTTCGCGAGTGCCCGGGAGATCACCATCCGCTGGATCTGGTTGGTGCCCTCCACGATCTGCAACACCTTCGCCTCGCGCATGTACCGCTCCACCGGGTGGTCCGCCACGTACCCGGCCCCACCGAGCACCTGCACCGCGTCGGTGGTCACCCGCATCGCCGTGTCGGTGGCGAACAGCTTCGCCTTCGCCGCCTCGATCGAGTACGGCCGCCCGGCGTCGCGCAGCCGCGCCGCCGCCAGGGTCAACGCGCGGGCGGCCGAGATCTGGGTGGCCGCGTCGGCGAGCAGGAAGCCCAGGCCCTGGAAGTCGATGATGGACCGGCCGAACTGCTGGCGCTCCCGCGCGTAGCCGACCGCGTAGTCCAGCGCCCCCTGGGCCAGCCCGACCGCGCAGGCCGCGATGCCGAGCCGGCCCGAGTCCAGGGCGGACATCGCGATGGTGAAACCCGCCCCCTCGCCGCCGACCAACCGGTCCGCGGGCACCCGCGCCCCGTCGAAGACGATCTGCGCCACCGGCGAGGAGCGCAGCCCCATGGTCCGCTCCGCCGCCTGCGGCGCGATGCCGGCGGTGCCCGCGTCGGCGACCAGGCAGGAGATGCCCTTCGGGCCGGGTCCGCCGGTGCGGCAGAAGACGTTGTAGAAGTCGGCGCTGTGCGCGTGGGTGATCCACGCCTTGGTGCCGGACAGGACGTACGCGTCGCCGTCGCGGACCGCCCGGGTGCTCAGCGCCGCCGCGTCCGAGCCACCCTGCGGCTCGGAGAGGCAGTACGCGCCGAGCAGCTCGCCGCCGAGCATGTCCGGCAGCAGCTTGCGCTGCTCGTCGGTGCCGAACGCGGCCACCGGGTAGCAGCTCAGGGTGTGCACGCTGACCGCCTCGGCGACCGCGAGCCACCGGCTGGCCAGGATCTCCAGCACCTGGAGGTACACCTCGTACGGCTGCGCCGCGCCGCCGTGCTCCTCGGCGTACGGCAGACCGAGCAGGCCGGCGCGGCCGATCGTGCGCAGCACCTCGCGGGGGAACTCGGCGCGTTCCTCGAAGCCGGCGACCTTGGGCGCCAACTCGCGGTCGGCCAGCTCGCTAGCGAGGTCCAGCAGGTCGTGGGCCTCGTCGGTGGGGAGGATCCGGTCGACAGTCATAGCGCGATGAGCTCCGTGGGGGTGGTGTTGAGCCGTTGCACGCCGTCCGTCGTGCAGACGACGATGTCCTCGATGCGGGCACCGTGCCGGCCCGCCAGGTAGATGCCCGGTTCGATGGAGAACGCCATGCCCGCCTCCAGGGGCCGGTCGTTCCCGGCCACCAGGTAGGGCTCCTCGTGACCGTCCAGGCCGATGCCGTGCCCGGTGCGGTGCACAAACGCGTCGCCGTACCCGGCGGCCGTGATGGGCGCCCGGGCCGCCGCGTCGGCCGCCGCCGCGGTGATGCCCGGCCGGACCGCCGCCACCGCCGCGCGCTGGGCGGCGTGCAGCACCGCGTAGTACTCCACGAAGTCGGCCGGCGCGGGTCCGCCCGCCAGGTAGGTGCGGGTGCAGTCCGAGCGGTAGCCCGTCGGCATGGTGCCGCCGATGTCGACCACCACCGGCTCGCCGACGCCGATCGGCCGGTCCGAGGTGCCGTGGTGCGGGCTCGCCCCGTTGGGGCCGGCGGCCACGATGACGAAGTCGACGCTGACGTGCCTGGCGGCGCGGATCGCCGCCGCGATGTCGGTGGCCACCTCGGCCTCGGTGCGCCCGGGACGCAGCCACTCGCCCATCCGCAGGTGCACCTCGTCGATCGCCGCGCCGGCCTCGGCCAGCGCCGCCACCTCGGCCGGGGACTTGCGGATTCGCAGCTCCCGCAGCACCTCACCGGCGAGGTGCTGCGCGGCGCCGGGCAGCGCCGCGCGCAGGGCGAGCACCTGCTCCGCCCACATCCGGTCGGCGAGCCCGACCGCCGCCGCCGGGCCGTCGAGGGCGGCGACGACCAGGGGGTACGGATCGGCGCCGTCGGCGTGGTCGACGATGCGCAGACCGGTGCCGACCGACGCCTCCGCGGCCGGCCGTTCGAGGCGGGGCACCACCAGCGTGGGCTCACCCTCGGCGGGCAGCACCAGGCAGGTCAGCCGCTCCCCCGCGTGGGCGTCGTAGCCGGTCAGGTAGCGCAGGTCGCAGCCGGGGGTGAGCAGCAACGCGTCCAGGCCGGCAGCGGCGGTGGCGCGCTGCGCGGCGACCAGCCGGTCCGGGGGGTACAGCTCGTCGGTTCCCACCCCGTCAGCTTAACGGTCGTTTGGGGACCACCGGCAGCCGCGTGCGTCCCGCGACGGAAATCCATCGGCGTTGATTGACTCGGACAGTTAACACTCTTTAAGATTTGGCCACCTCGAGGCCCACCCGTTCCTGCGTCCCCGCACCCCCCGCCCGCGACCACCCTGCGTGGGCGGGTGTCGTCCCCCGCCCACGGGAAGGCCCCCATGTCCTCACCACTGCGCCGCGCCCTCAGCGCCGGTCTGCTCGCCCTGGCCACCGCCGCCGCCACCGTCACCCTCGTGCCCACCGCCGCGCAGGCCGTGGTGCTGCCGAACGGTTTCAAGAGCGTCGGCTACATGCCCTCGTGGGCCGGCAACGTCAACACGATCCAGTACAACAAGCTCACCCACATCAACTACGCCTTCGTGCTGCCCAACAACGACGGCAGCCTGCGCGCCGTGGAGAACCCGAGCAAACTCTCCTCGCTGGTCTCCCAGGCGCACGCCAACAACGTCAAGGTCTCCATCGCCGTGGGCGGCTGGAACGACGGCAACGACTCGGCCTTCGAAGCCCTCGCGGCCAACTCCGGCAGCCGGACGGCGTTCGTCAACAACCTGGTCAACTTCGTCAACCAGTACAACCTCGACGGCGTCGACATGGACTGGGAGTACCCCGACCCGGGTGCCTCGGCGAACAACTACACCCAGCTCATGACCCAGCTCAGCAGTGCCATGCACAGCCGCGGCAAGCTGCTCACCGCGGCCGTCGTCTCCGAGGGGTACTACCTCGACGGCGTGCCGACCGCCGTGTTCAGCCAGGTCGACTGGCTCAACATCATGGCGTACGACGGCGGCAGCCCGCACTCGAACTACGACTGGTCGATCAACAGCATCAACCTGTGGAAGTCCCGTGGACTGCCGGCCAGCAAGGCCGTCCTCGGCATCCCGTTCTACAGCCGCCCCGGCTACTACACGTACTCGGCGCTCGTCGCCCTGGACCCGGCCAACGCCAACCGGGACTGCACCACGGCCGGCGGCGCGCAGCAGTGCTACAACGGCATCCCGACCGTCAAGCGCAAGACGCAGTGGGCCCTGGCCAACGCCGGCGGCGTGATGAACTGGGAGCTGTCGCAGGACACCACCGGCTCCACCTCGCTGGTGAGCGCCATGTACGACACCATCATGGGCGGCACCACCCCGCCGCCGTCGGGTCGTACCGGCCGGATCACCGGTCTCGGCGGCAAGTGCGTCGACGTGGCGGCCGCGAGCACCGCCAACGGCGCCGCCATCCAGCTCTACACCTGCAACGGCACCACCGCGCAGACCTGGACCGTGGCCACCGACGGCACGCTGCGCGCCCTGGGCAAGTGCGCCGACATCACCAGCGGCTCCACGGCGAACGGCGCGAAGGTGCAGCTCTACGACTGCAACGGCAGCGGCGCGCAGGTGTGGCAGGCGCAGTCCAACGGCACGCTGCGCAACCCGCAGTCCAACAAGTGCCTCGACGTCACCGACAACACCTCGGCCGACGGCACCCGCCTGCAGATCTGGGAGTGCTTCGCCGGCGCCAACCAGCGCTGGACGCTCCCGGCCTGACCCGACCCGTACGCCCCGATCCCCGGTTGACGCCGCCCGCGTCAGCCGGGGATCGTCGTGCGGTCGCGGGCCAGGGCAAGCATCTCGTCGACCGACCCGGCCGGATCGGTGACCGGGAACTGCACCGCCCGCACCACCGACGCCGGGTCGACCAACATCGTCAGTCGCTTGAACCGGGTCACCCCGCCGGCCCGGAAGGTGGGCAGCAGCAGAGCGGCGGCGAGCCGGCCGTCCTGGTCGGACAGCAACGGAAACGGCATCCCGGCGTACGCGCTGAAGTCGGCGAGTTGGTCCGGTCGTTGGGTGCTGACGCCGTACACCCGCACCCCCAGGTCACGGAATCGCGGATACCGGTCGGCGTAGGTGGTCGACTCCAGGGTGCAGCCCCGCGCGCCGGGGATGTCGCCCCAGCCGGGCGGATAGGCGTTCACGCCCGGCGCGTACGCGCCCGGAAAGAGGTAGAGGACGCACCACTCGTCCGGTGTGGACACGGGGACCGGCCGTCCGTCCGGCCCGGGCAGGACGATCTCGGGCAGTCGCCGCCCGACGAGATGCTGCACCCGTCGCGCCTCGGCGGAGGCGTCGTCGGCGGTCGCGGTCAGTTCCCCGTCACCCATCAGGTGCCTCGTCCCCCAGTCCTGTAGGGCGATCAGCACCGGCAGCAGGCCCTCGCCCCTCGCGGTGAGCAGGTAGTCGTGCCGTGGTGGGTGCGCGGAGTACGGGCGGCGTTCCAGCACACCGTGCTCCACCAGCGCGGCGAGGCGTTCGGTCAACGCCCGTCGGCTGACGCCCAGTTCGCGCTGGAGCGCGTCGAAGCGGGTCGTGCCGCCGGCGACGTCGCGCACGATCAGGAACGTCCACCAGTCCCCCAGCACACCGAGCGCCTGCGCGATGCCGCAGTCCGCGTCGGCGAGATCCTCCCGTCGCACCCGCTTCCTCCCTCCGTCCCGACCTGACTATAGTCAGTTCCAGTTTGGAACGCACTTCCGGACCGAACACATCGGCGCGACGGACGGGGGCCGACGACATGCACGTCGACGAACGGGCCGGGGTGTTCTGGCGCTGGTGGACCGCCGGCACGACCAGCCTGGTCGGGTCGGCGGTCGGCGCGGTGGCCCTGCCGCTGACCGCGCTCACCGTCCTGGACGCCTCCGCCTGGCAGATGGGTCTGATCGCCGCCGCCAGCTACGTCGCCTGGATCGTGATCGGCCTACCCGCCGGTGTCATCGTGCAGCGCCTGCCGCTGCGCGGCGCCCAGGTCGGTGCGGACGTGGCCCGAGCCCTCGCCGTCGCGTCGATCCCACTGGCCTGGTGGTGGGGGCAGCTCACCGTGACCCACCTGGTGGTCACCGCGCTCGTCGTCAGCTTCGCCAACGTGCTGTTCGACGTGGCCAACTCGACCTTCCTGCCCAGCATCGTCGAGCGCGAGCAGTTGCAGTCGCGCAACAGCCTCACCTCGGCCACCCACGCCGCGACCCTGCTCAGCGGCCCGTCCCTCGGTGGGCTCGCCGTGCAGGCGCTCGGCGCGGTGCCCACCCTGCTCGTCGACTCGGCCAGCTACCTCGTCTCGGCGGCTCTCCTGCGTACGCTGCCCGCGCGCCGCGTCGACGCGCCGGAGCACTGGCCGCCGGTCGGTGCGCTGATCCGCGAGGGCTGGCGCTACGCCGCGTACCACCCGGTCATCGGCCCGTGCATGTGGGCCGCGACGGCCATGAACTTCGTCTGCGGCGCGCAGTTCGCGCTGCACCCGCTCTACCTGGTCCGTGACCTGCACGCGCCGGCGGGCCTGGTCGGCGTCCTGCTCGCCGTCGAGGGTGTCGGCGCGCTGGTCGGCGCGGCCCTCACCACCCGGATCACCACGCGGCTCGGCAGCGCCCGCGCGCTGGTCGCCGCCGGATTCACGACGGTCGTCGGAGCCTTCCTGATCCCCGGGGGCACCGGCTGGCCCGCGTACGTCGCCTTCGCCGCCGGCAGCATCGTCTTCTCCCTCGGCACCGTCGTGCTCAGCGTGACCACCCGGACGTACCGGCAGATCGCCAGCCCACCCGAGCTCCTGTCCCGGGTGATGGCGACCGTGCGGTTCGTCTCCTGGGGCGCCATCCCGGTCGGCGGGCTGGTCGCCGGCGCGCTGGCCGGCCCTCTCGGCGCACGCGCCACCCTGTTCGTCTTCGCGGTGACCCTGATCGCCGCGCCCCTGGTGCTGCTGCTCTCCCCCGTCCGGCGCCTGCACGACCTCACCGACCACGACCGCGACGAGAGCCGGCGTCCGGTCGTCACCACTGCTCGGTGAGCGGCAGTCTGCGCCCTCCCCGGGCCGGCCCGCACGGTGGTTTTCCGGGTGGGACCGGGGCGGGGGTCATAGCCTGGGATCGGGACGCCCGCAGGGGTGCCCACACCGGGAGGGCCGACGTGACCTCGAACGACGCGAACCGGGCGGCGACCCGCCGTCGTCGGCAACTGTGGGCCGGGGTCCTCGCCCTCGTCGGCCTGGTCCTGCTCGTGATCGGCCTGACCGTGGCCGACGGCGTCGCCGCCTGGGTCGAGGTGGTGGTCGCCATCCTGCTGCTGGTGACCAGCTACCTCGTACAGCACCTCGCCCGCCGGGACACCGTCTACCGGCACGACGAGCGGCGCTGACGCCGCCGCGCGGCCGGGCGTACCGCTGATCGTCGGAGGGCTGTGCCAGGCTGTCGGGCGTGGCACACCGATCCCCGATCCTGCTGATCGACGCACCCAGCCTCTACTTCCGGGCCTATTTCGGCATCCCGGAGTCCGCCGCCCGCACCGCCGACGGCACGCCCGTCAACGCGGTACGCGGCTTCCTCGACATGCTCGCCACGCTCATCCGTGGTCGGGGCGCCGACCGGATGGTGTGCGCGCTGGACTACGACTGGCGGCCGGCGTGGCGGGTCGAGCTGCTGCCGTCGTACAAGGCGCACCGGGTGGCCCCGCAGGGCGGCGAGGTCGTCCCCGACACACTCTCCCCGCAGGTGCCGATGATCCTCGAGGTCCTCGACGCGGTCGGCATCACCGCCGTGGGCGCGAAGGGCTACGAGGCCGACGACGTGCTCGGCACGCTGTCGGTGACCCAGCCGGGCCCGGTCGAGGTGGTCTCCGGCGACCGCGACCTGTTCCAGCTCGTCGACGACACCCGGGGCGTACGCCTGCTCTACGTCGGGCGCGGCGTGGCCAAGCTCGACGACTGCGACGACGCGGCGGTCCGCGCCCGCTACGGCGTGTCGGCGGACCGGTACGCCGACTTCGCCGCCCTGCGCGGCGACCCCAGCGACGGGCTGCCCGGGGTGCCGGGCGTCGGCGAGAAGACCGCCGCGCGGCTGATCGAGCGGTACGGCAGCATCGACGGCATCCTGGCCGCCCTGGACGACTCCGACTCGTCCTTCGCCCCGGGCCTGCGCACCAAGCTGGCGGGCGCCCGCGACTACCTGGCCGTCGCGCCGACGGTGGTCCGGGTGGCCCTGGACGTGTCCCTGCCGGAGCTGCCCACCGCGCTGCCGACGGCCCCGGCGGACCCGGAGCGGCTGCTCGACCTGGCCGACCGGTGGAACCTGGCCGGCTCGGCCCGCCGGCTCGTGGACGCCCTGGCCGCCCGCGTCGACGCCGCCTGAGGACCCGCGCTGAGCCGCACGGTCGCGGCCCGCTGCCTGTCGGATCTTTCCGGCACAATGCCCGCCCATGGACGTACGACAGGAGTTCCGGCGCGCAGCCCGGGAGCAGAACGTGCCGGTGAACGAGATCGAGCGCTGGGTGCGGCTGGCCCGACCACAGACGGAGCTGGTGCTCAAGGGCGACGGCCTGCCCGAGGTTGGTCGGTTCGGTGGTCTCGCGGCGTTGCCCGAGGGCCAGGAATGGCCGCCCGGGCAGTGTCTCGTGTTGACGCTCGACCTCGCGGCGATCCCCTCGCACGGGCACGACCTCGACCTGCCGACCGACGGGTTGCTGCTGTTCTTCGTCGAGCCGACCTTCACGCCCACCGCCTGCCGGGTCGTCCATGTGCCGGCCGGCACCGAAGTGACCGAGCGCCCGGACCCCGGGGTGCCGGTCTTCGGCCCGGTTCCGCTGCACGCCCGTGCCGGCTGGAGCCTTCCGGACAACGAGCGCGAGGCGCCGTTCGACCTTCGCCTGGACGACGAGGTCGAGGAGGCGATCGGGGAGGTGATGTGGTACCTCGACGGTAACGGCTACGAGTTCTCCCTCGGCGGTTACGGCGCCGCCAGCACCGGCGGCGCGGACAACCCCATCCTCGACGCCACCGAGCACACCGTGCTGGCCACCGTCTGGCTGGACGAGGGACAGGTGGGTGACGCGTTCGGGGAGACGTCGATCGTCGTCAACTTCATGATCACGCATGTGGACCTGGCCGAGCGCGCCTTCGACCGGAGCTGGCTGATGACCGACTTCAACGGCTGACCCGGCCCGGACTCCGGCGACAGGTGTGGCGGCGCGGGGTGTGGGAGCACCGCCGCGCTACGCCCGCAGGTTCGCCGCCAGGTCGCCGATCGCGCCCATCGCGTACCGCTGCAGGCCCGGCCCGAACGTGATCCGGGTGGCGCCGTGGCGGGCCAGCTCGGCCACCGAATCCCGGTTCGGCGCGGCGGCCATGTTGATCGGGCCGGTGATGCCCGCGCGCAGCACCGGAAGCACCTCGGTGGGGGCCCGCAGCGGGTACACGCAGTCGGCCCCCGCCGCCACGTAGAGCTTCGCGCGGGCGATCGCGTCGGCCGGATCGCCCGTGCCGAACAGGAACGTGTCGACGCGCGCGTTGATGACGAGTGCGTCACCGGCCGCCGCGCGCACCTCGGCCAGCCAGTCGGCGTGCCGCTGCGGGTCCTTGAGCGTGGCGTGCCCCTCGGAGTCCTCCAGGTTGCAGCCGACGGCGCCGGCTTCCAGCAGCCGCTCAACCAACTCGGCGGGGGCCAGCCCGTACCCGTCCTCGACGTCGGCGGACACCGGCACGGACACGGCCCGGACGATCCGCGCCACCGCGGCGAACATCTCGGCGGGCGGAGTCGAGCCGTCCTCGTAGCCGAGCGAGGCCGCCACGCCGGCGCTGGGCGTGGCGAGCGCGTCGAATCCGGCGTCGGCGAAGACCCGGGCGCTGCCCGCGTCCCAGGCGTTCGGCAGGACGAGCGGGTCGCCGGCGGGCCGGTCGTGGTGCAGGGCGCGAAGCGCGGAGGCAGTCATCGTTCAGGTCTCCCAGGGGACGTGGCGGGACGACGGTGCGGGCCGGACAGGCAACCCAACCTGGACCGTACCGTCATCGCCCGCCGCGTGCCCGCCGCCGAACCGCCACGCCAACATGCAACGAAAGGTTGCACGTTGCCGCCGGGCCGTTGTACCTTTACGCAACCAAAGGTTGCGAGAGGATGGTACGCATGGAGTACGGAGTGATCGAACGCGACATCGACGTCGACGCCTCACCCGAGGTGGTCTTCGAGGTCATCAGCCAGCCCGAGCACGTACGCGAGTGGTGGCCCGACGACGCCCGCTTCGAGCCGGTGCCGGGCGCTCCCGGCGAGCTGGTGTGGCGCGACGCCGAGACCGGCGCGACGACGACCGTCGACCTGGCCGTGGTCGACGTGGACCCGCCGAAGCGGTTCTCCTTCCGGTGGTGCTTCACCGAGCCGGACCGGACCGGCCAGTCACTGCTGGTCACCTTCGACCTCGTGCCGACCGCGACGGGGACCCGGGTCCGCATGACGGAGACCGGCTTCCGCGAGATGGGCTGGGAGGTCGCCGTGCTGGAGAAGCAGTACCAGGACCACGTCGGCGGATGGAACCACTACGTCCCGGCCCTCGGCGCGTACGTCACCCGGCTGGTCGCCGCGTCATGACCACCATGGTCGACGACGCCCTCTGGTCGGCGATCGGGGATCCCATCCGGCGCAGCATGATCGACCTGCTGCTCAGCGGCGGGCCCGGCACCGCCACGTCACTGAGCGAGCGGCTTCCCGTCACCCGCCAGGCCGTCTCGAAGCACCTGGCCGTCCTGGACCGGGTGGGCCTGATCTCCTCCGCGCCCGCCGGTCGGGAGCGGCACTACCGGGTCGACGAGGCGCAGCTGGCCCGCGCGGTCGCCCAGCTCACCGCCGTCGGCGCGACCTGGGACGCCCGACTCCGCCGGATCAAGCGGATCGCCGAGACGATCGAACGTCACCGCACCGACAACCAGGGAGAATGAGATGGTCGACATCCTGCACCGGGTCGGCGTGGTCGCCCCGCTCGACGACGTCTACCGCGCGGTGGCCACCCCGGAGGGACTCGCCGGCTGGTGGACGACCGACACGGTCGGCACCGGCGAGGTCGGCGGGAAGCTGACCTTCCGGTTCGGTGACGTCGGTGGCTTCGACATGCGGGTCCTCGAGCTGGACCCCCGCGGCCACGTCCGCTGGCGGGTCACCGAGGGGCCCGAGGCATGGGTCGGCACCGAGGTCGACTGGCACCTCGACCAGCGGGGCGACCACACGATCGTCCTGTTCGCCCACGAGGGCTGGCGTGAGCCGGTCGAGTTCATGCACCACTGCAGCACCAAGTGGGCGACGTTCCTGATGAGTCTGAAGGAGCTGGTGGAGACCGGGCGCGGCAGGCCCGCGCCGGACGACGTCCCGATCAGCGACTGGCACTGAGCCGGGCGTCACTTCACCTTGCGGGTGGACCGTACGACGATGTCCTCGTACTCGGGGTGCTTGACCAGCCACTCGGCGAGGAACGGGCAGATCGGCACCACGCTGCGGCCCTTGGCGCGCGCGTCGTCCATGACGGCGCGCGCCAGGGTCGAGCCGACGCCCCGGCCCTCGTACGCCGGAGCGACCTCGGTGTGGGTGTAGGCGATGATGGCGCCGGTCAGCTGGTAGGTGACGATCCCGGCGACCGCGCCCGCCTCGTCGCGCGCCTCGAACCGCTCCCGCGCGGGCACGTCTGTCACGGTGAAGTCCACCGGATCATCCAAGCACAGCGCCCGTGGCGACCGGTCGTCGCCACGGGCGCGCGGGGGCCTGCGGGCCCCGAGGGAGCGGGACGTCAGGGGCGCCGCCGGCCCAGCACGGCGGCGGTGCCGGCCACCCCGATGGCGGCGAACACGACCTGCAGGAGCAGCTCGATCCAGTCGATGCCGGCGGTGTCGTCGACGCCGAGGCCACCGGCGACGAGCGTGCCGAGGATCGCGGCGAGCACGCCGATCGCGAGGGTGAGCACGATCGAGATGTTCTGCTTGCCGGGAACCACGAGGCGACCGAGGGCGCCGATGATCAGGCCGATGATGATCGCGGTGAAGAAGCCCTGGATTTCCACGGGGGCCGTCCCTTCCGAATGTGTTGTCGTCAGCGACGTCTGGTTGCCCCATGCCCGGCCCCGCCGAAACCGGCGATCGGCCGCCGGACTGATTTGTCACACAGTTGTCATGTTCGGGGCGGGAGGAGACACGTCGCCGGTCCGGGCCGCAAGCGACCGGGACCGGCGACGTGTCGATCGTCAGGAGGCGGCGATGCCCTCCATGCCGATGCCGTCGGTGAACTTCGGCAGGCCCTCGACGGTGGTGACGAGGCGAAGAGAACCGTCGTCGTTCACCTCGTAGCCCTGCACGTTGCCGGCGGCGGCGTTCTGGACGTACAGGAAACCGTCGCTGGTGGTCATGTCGATCGCCCCTCCGCCGGTGTCGGCGGCAACGGCGTGGACGAGTTCGAGCTTGCCGTCGTCGTCGACCCGGTAGGCGCTGATCGTGGAGCTGCCGGCGTTCGCGACGTAGAAGTAGTCGCCGACCCGCTGGATCCAGCAGGGCGCCTGCTGGCCGTTCGGCACCGAGGGCCCGACCTGGTCGAGGGCGCCGTCCTCGTCGAGGTCGAACCGGCTGACCTCGTTGCTGCCCGACTCGGTGACCAGTACCGAGTCCTCGGTGTCGAAGGTGAAGCCGAACGGCGCGGAGCCGGCGTCACTGATGACCGGGTGGCGGGACAGTTCGCCGTGGCGACCGATCTCGTAGCTGAACATGACGTTGGCCGCCTTCGTCGACACCAGCACGAATTCGCGTTCCGGATCGATCTTGACCTGCGCCGGGGCGGTCATGAACGCGGGCGGGTTGCCGTTGTGCAGGCCGAGGGAGCGGTTGGCGCCGTGGATCGGCGACAGACGCCCCTTGTCCAGCTCGAAGCCCTGCACCGAGCCTTCGCCGCCGGCGTTGAGCACGTAGACGAGGTTGTCGCGAACCGTGACGCTGACCGGGAGCAGACCTCCGGACCAGATCACCTGCCGCTTGTGCAGCCGGGTGCCGTCGACGTCGAAGACGGTGACGGTGTTGCTGCCGGCGTTCACCGCGAACAGCAGCCCACGGTGGTAGATCAACGAACCCTGCGACGCCAGCGCGTCGACCGGCGGGCCGATCGTGAAGCCGCCGAGGCCGCCGGTCTCGTACTCCCCCGCCTTGCTGAGCTGGCCGTCCTCGTCGCGCTCGTACACCTTGATGGTGTTGCCCTCGGCCTTGTTGGTCTGGACGAAGACCGCGCCCTCGCTACCCCGGTGGTGCCCGTGTCCGGCGCGGTCATCGTGGCCACCCGCCGGCCCGCCATCCGCGAAGGCGGCGCCGGGAAGTGTTCCGGCGCTGGTCAGACCCACCAGGAGGGCCGCCGCTAGCGCTACGCTGCGCTTCATCACTGATCTCCTTAGCCGCAACTCATGACGAATGAGAGTTTTTCTCTCATTCGAAAGCTATCGGAGGAAGATCCCGCTTAGCGGCTGGTTACCCGTAAGTGGCACCGTCACGCGTAACGGCGGATTTGTGCTACTGAGGGCGCGCAGGGGGCTGAACGGCCTCGCTGACCAGGCGTCGTCGGCGCGGGAACGGGAACCGCAGTTAGGCCAGCGGCCCGCACGGGAGGAGACACGCCATGACGAACCTCGCACCGGGGGCGACCGGCGGCGGTGTCGCCGTCGTCGAATTGTTCACCTCCCAGGGCTGCAACAGCTGCCCGCCCGCCGAGGAGCTGCTCACCGAGATCGAACGGGACGCCCGCACGCGCGGGGAGCCCGTGTTCGCCCTCGGTTTCCACGTCGACTACTGGGACGACCTGGGCTGGCCCGACCAGTTCGCGGACGCGGCACACACCGCGCGGCAGGAGGCGTACGCCCGCGCCTTCGGCTCCGGGCGTCTCTACACCCCGCAGATGATCGTCAACGGCACCACCGAGTTCGTCGGCTCCGACCGTGGCCGGGCGGCCAGCGCCATCGCGTCCGCGCTGAGGTCGGCCGTCGCCGCGCCGCTCACGCTGTCGGTCCCGCAGGTCGGTGGCGGCGGTGCGCCGCTCGTCCTGGACTACCGGGTCGAGCGGCCGCCGCAGGACGCGGTGGTGAACGTGGCGATCGTGCAGCGCGGCCTGCACAGCGCGATCGCCCGGGGCGAGAACGCCGGCCGGACGCTGCGGCAGGACAACGTGGTACGCGCCTTCGCGTCGACACCCCTGGCCGGCGAGCGGGGCCGGGTGGAGTTGGCCGTGCCGTCGGACCTGGACCCGGACCAGGCCGCGGTGATTGGTTACGTCCAGCGCGAGACCGACCGGGTCGTCGCGGGCGCCGCGGCCGTCGACCTGTCCGGCTGAGTTGTGTCGGTCCCGGTGCGTAGTCTCTGCGCATGCGAATGGCGCGCGACGTGCGGGGGCTCGGTGGCTGACGCCGACGACGTCCGCCGCCTGGCCCTGGCCCTGCCCCACACGGTCGAGATCGACAGCGAGGGCTTCGACTTCCGGGTGGCCGACAAGGGTTTCGTCTGGTCCTATCCGGAGCGCGTCCCGGGCCGGCCACGGGTGATCCGACTCGACATCGCGGTGCTGTTCGTCGGGGACGAGGCCGAGAAGCAGGCCCTGCTGCTCGGCGAGCCCGAGCTCTTCTTCACCACGCCCGGGTACGACGGACTGCCGCTGGTGTTGCTGCGTCTGGCGGCGGTCGACGTCGACCGACTCACCGAGCTGGTGACCGACGCGTGGCGGATGCGCGCGCCGGAGGCGCTGCACGCCGAGCTGGACGGGGTCGGCTAGTCCCCGACGAGTTGGCGACATCCGCACGCAACCGGACGGACACATTGACGGGAATCTCGACGGTCGATTACCGTGCCGACTGAGAGAGCGCTCTCTCGATCGACGTTTTCCACAATTCAGACGCAAGGCGTCGGGGCGGCACCGTCCGCGCCCGGACGCGCGATGGAGGCACCATGAAACCTCCCGTCCCCCACCGCCGATGGACGCTGGCCGCCGCCACCGTCCTGGCCCTGGTCGTCGGTGGCCTCACGATCCCCGTCACCCGCGCCGCCGAAGCCGCCGGAGTCGGCGCCGGCAGCTACACCACCACCCCGGTCGGCGCGCTTCCCACCGGCTGCGGGCAGATGACCAGCAACCCCCGGCAGTTCGCCACCGCCAACGCGCCCTCGGGCGCGGTGCCCACCAACGACTGGTGGTCCTCGCTGCTGTGGAAGCGCACCGACTGCTCCTTCAGCGAGCCGCTGCACGCCCACCCCACCTCGTACGACACGTTCACCGACGGTCTCGGCTTCTCGGCCAACTCCACGCCCGCCATCAGCGGCACCGCGACCGGCGTCGGGGAGTACCACTACCCGTACGTGCAGGACATCCGCGTCGGCGTGGCCGGGCTCGCCGCGTCCCAGGTCAAGGTGGACGGCTGGTCCGACTGGACGGTCAGCCCGTACTGGAGCGACGGGGCCCGCACCCTGCGCGCCACCATCGGCCACGGCCTGCCGTTCGCCTACTTCCAGGCCAGCGGCGGCGACGCGGTGATCGGCACGTCCGGCACCCCCGACGTGTGGTCGAACAGCGGGACCACCATCGGCTTCCGGGTCAACGGCCACGACTACGCGGCGTACGCCCCGAGCGGCGCGAGCTGGACCGTCAGCGGTGGGCGCATCTCCTCCACCCTGGCCGGTCGCGGCTACTTCTCGGTGGCCCTGCTGCCCCCGACGGGCAGCGCCGGCGAACGCGCCGACCTGGCCACCACCTACGGCCGGTACGCGCACGCCCACGTCACCGGCACCCGGGTCTCCTACTCGTACGACCCGGCGACCAACGGCCTGAGCACGACGTACGCCTTCACCACCACCGCCCGCGAGGGCAGCGCCACGCAGACCGTGGTCAGCCTCTACCCGCACCAGTGGAAGTCGCTGTCCGGCTCGACCCCGATCACGCCGACCTACCCGTCGGCGCGGGGCCGGATGAAGGTCCTCACCGGGATCAGCCAGTTCCGTACCGCCATGACGTTCCAGGGTGTCCTGCCGGAGTTGCCCGCCGTCGGCGACGGCAGCGGATCGGACCTGTCCACCCTGACCGGTCACCTCGCCGCCGCCCGGGGCAACCCGATGGACCAGCGCGGCACCGACACGTACTGGACCGGCAAGGGGCTCGGCCGGGCCGCCCGGATTGCCGAGATCGCCGACCTGGTCAACGACACCGCCACCCGCGACAGCGCCCTGACCGCGATCCGCACCACGCTCACCGACTGGTTCACCGCCTCCACCGGCAAGACCAGCAAGCTGTTCTACTACGACGCCAACTGGGGCACCCTGATCGGCTACCCGGCGTCGTACGGCTCGGACCAGGAACTCAACGACCACCACTTCCACTACGGCTACTTCATCGCCGCCGCCGCGACCCTCGCCAAGTTCGACCCTTCGTGGGCCGCCGGCAGCCGCTACGGCGGGATGGTGGACCTGCTGATCCGCGACGCCAACAACTACCGCCGCGACGACACCCGCTTCCCGTACCTGCGTGACTTCGACATCTACGCGGGGCACGACTGGGCGTCCGGGCACGGCTCGTTCGGCTCCGGCAACAACCAGGAGTCCTCCTCGGAGGGGATGAACTTCGCCAACGCCCTGATCCAGTGGGGTCAGGTCACCGGCGACACCGCCGTCCGGGACGCCGGCATCTTCCTCTACACCACGCAGGCCGCCGCGATCCAGGAGTACTGGTTCGACGTCAGCGACCAGAACTTCCCCGCCGCCTTCGGGCACTCCACGGTCGGCATGGTCTGGGGCGACGGTGGGGCGTACGCCACCTGGTTCAGCGCCGACCCCGAGATGATCCAGGGCATCAACCTGCTGCCGGTCACCGGCGGCCACCTCTACCTCGGCGCCAACCCGGCGTACGTGCGCACCAACTACGCCGAGTTGGTGCGCAACAACGGCGGGCCGCCGACGGTGTGGCAGGACATCCTGTGGCAGTTCCAGGCGCTCGGCGACCCCGACGCGGCCCTGGCCAACCTGCGCGCCAACCCGGGCTACACGCCGGAGGAGGGCGAGAGCCGGGCACACACCTTCCACTGGATCCGTAACCTCGCGGCGCTGGGCACCGTCGACACGACGGTCAGCGCCAACCACCCGCTGAGCGCGGTGTTCTCCCGCAACGGCGCGCGCACCTACGTGGCGTCGAACCCGACCGCGAACCCGATCACCGTGACGTTCTCCAACGGCACGCGGCTCACGGTGGGGGCCGGAAAGACGGCCACCACCGGTGCGTACACCTGGAGCGGCGGCAACGCCTCCGGTGGCGTACCGCCGACCAGCGCGCCGCCCACGACCGCGCCACCGACGACGGCACCGCCCACGACAACGCCGCCCACGACGGCTCCGCCCACCACGCCGCCGCCCGGCTCGGGCTCGCCGACGCGGTACCTGCTCGCCGGTGGCGGGCTGGGCAACGCCGGTAGCGCGACCACCACCACGGTCGCGGCCGCCAACGGCAACCACGACGGTACGCCGACGAACGCCCAGGTCTTCACGGCGACCGGCCTGAACCTCACCTACTCCGGGGCGCAGACCGCGTTCGACCTGTTCCTGGACGCCGGCACGGCCGTCGGCAACGGCGTGCAGGTGCGGGTCTCCTACGACCTGACCGGCAACGGCAGTTGGGACCGGACGGAGACCTGGCGCTACTTCGCCACCGACCCGGTCCCCGGCTACGAGCACTACACCCAGAACGCCGGCCTGGCGTCGGCCACCGGGACGTTGGGCACGTTGAGCAACGGCACGGTCCGGGTGGAGGTCTGGTCGGCCATCGGCAACAACCCGACCACCCTGGGCATCGGCAACCAGTCGGTGCTCCGCCTCCCGTACTCCTGATCCGCGCCTCCGCGCCCGCCGCCGGCCGTGCCCCGGCCGACGGCGGGCGCGGGGCGTCACCCCGCGGCCCGCGCGATCGTTCCCGGACAGGGTGGGCGGGATCCGCGCTTTCCGGGTGGACAGCGGGTGCCGCTTGCGCGGAAACGACGGACCGGCAAACACCCGGCTGCAAGATGCAGGCGGCCAGGGCCGATTCGATTCTGCATTCCACAATTGACCGTGCCAATAAATAGATAGGCACCAATCTTGACTTGCGCATCGGAGCGGCGGACCGTGAGGAGCATGCGGCGGATGCCCACCATTGTCGGCCCGCCTTGCGCGACGGACGGAATGCGAGCGCCGCTGATGTAGTGCGGCGTGTCAGGAGGCATTCGATGCAGTTGAATCCGTACTCAGGAGCCTATCTCAGCGATCCGGCCGCCACCTGGCGACGCATTCTCGACGATCCTCGCCGGGCGCTCTACGCCGAGGATCTGGGGCTGTGGTTGATCAGTCGGCACGCGGACGTGCGGCGCGCCCTCGCCGACGCAACGACGTTCGGCAACGCCCTCACCCTCGCCCCGGTCTACCAGGTCTGCCCGCAGGCGATGAGCGTCGTCACGCAGATCGACGCGCCACCGACGACCGCCGCCGCCGACCCACCGGTGCACCCGCGCACCCGCCGCGCCCTGCGGGCGACCTTCGCCACCACGGCGGAGCGGGCCGAGGCCGAGTACGGCCGGATCGTCCGCCGCCGCGTCGACGAGCTGGTGTCCCGGCTCGTCGCCCGGCAGGGCCGGCAGGTAGATCTCGTCCGCGACTTCACCACCGAGCTTCCGCTGCTGGTCATCCTGGACATCCTCGGGGTTCCCGACGCCGACGTCGAGGAGATCCGGCGGTGGGCGGACGGCCAGGTCGCGCTCGTCTGGGGGCAACCGGACCCGGACGAGCAGGTACGCCTGGCCCGGGGCCTGCTGGAGTTCTGGCGCTACTGCCAGGACCTCGTGCGGCGGCGGCTCGACGGCGGGGCCGACGGCGACGACTTCGTCAGCCGCGCGCTGACCTACCGCGACGATGACGACGACGTGCTGACCGTGCCGGAGGTGGCGAGCCTCGCCTTCAACCTCCTGGTGGCCGGGCACGAGACCACCGCCGGACTGCTCGCCCACGCGCTCGACGCGGCCCTGTCCAGCCCGCACCGGTGGCGGGCGCTCGTCGACGATCCGCGAGCCGTACCCGGCTTCGTGACCGAGACCCTGCGGTTCGCCCCCGCCATCGACGGCTGGCTGCGGGTGACCCGCCGGGACGTCACCCTGGGCGAGGTCACCATCCCGGCGGGGGCACGCTGCCTGCTGATGATCGGAGCGGCCAACCGGGACCCGTCGGTGTTCGCCCGTCCGGACCGGTTCGATCCGCACCGCGCCGACGCGGGCGACCACCTGTCGTTCGGCCACGGGCCGCATTTCTGTATCGGCGCGGCATTGGCGCGATTGGAGGCCGACGTCGCTCTCACCCGTCTCGCCGCGACCATTCCCGGTCTTCGTCTGTCCCCCGAGCAGCACCGCTCGTTCAGCCCGAATGTTTCGTTCCGGGCGCACCACGCGCTGCTCGCGACAATCGACATCCACACGCCCGCCGACGCGCCGGAAGCAACCCCGGCCGAGGCACCGGTCGCCTGACGAGGCAGACGACGGCGGCGCAGAGCCGGCGCCCGCCGACGCCCTGCGGGTCCTATCGGTGCGACGCTGCCGACACCCGCGGACGAGTCGGGCAGGTGGATCTCTCGCGGATTGCGCGACAATTCATCGTCGCGCACGTCTTCACACCCATCGTGCCAAGGGTTAAGAATTGCCCCCTGTGAATGTCCAGCCCATCGGTCAATCTCGATCTGATGCCCGCCGTTGATTCGCGGGTGCCCCGAAGGTGAGCGCATGGAGCACACGCCCCCGCCGAGCGCCGCGCACGCCGCGGCCAGTCAACAGTTCCGGTGGGAGCTGCGCACCTGCCGGGTCCGGCGGGGCCTGACCCAGCGCGCCCTGGCGGACCTGGTGCGGTTCAGCCGGGAGACGGTCGCGGCGGTGGAGTCCGGCCGACGCTTCGGCAGCCACGAGTTCGCGGTCCGCTGCGACGACGTGCTCGACACCGGCGGTCGCCTGGCGTCCCTGTGGCCGCAGGTCGCGGCCGAACAGCTGGCGGCCGACGGACGGCGGGGCCCACGATCGGACCCGGCGCATCTCGACCCACCGGTGCCGCGTCCGCGCGGCCGGCGCGACGCGCGCGACCCGGGCGCGGTGGTGGACGCCATCGACGAGCTACGCGAGCTCATCGGCCAGGTGCTCAGCAGCCAACCCGAGGCGGACGACGCCGGGCCGCGACACGGCTCCGGGCACCTCGACGACCAGCGCTGAGCGCCTCCCGGCCCGACGACAGGCGCCGCGCCACCGGTCGCTGACTCTGGGTACAGATGCTGGTACGGCCAGTTTGTACCACCGCGAGGTCTGGCCTCCGAGCGCGGGTTCCGGCGGAATGGGACTTGCATTCGGCAAGGTGCGGATAGACCGTCATCGACGAGTCGTGGGAGTCAATCTTGGCGTCGAGCACGAGGTCCCACGCGGCCCGACCCTACCCGACCCGCCAGCGCGGCTGGAAGATCGCCGGCCGGATGCGGCTCATCGTGGCGGCGCCGCTGGTCGCCGTCATCGGATTCGCCGGCCTCGCGGTGACCGAGAGCGCCCGCCAGACGGCCCGCGCCAGCGACCTGGAGGTGCTGGCGCGCCTCGGCGCCGAGGCCGGCGACCTGGCGTACCGGCTGCAACGCGAACGGGTCGCGGCCGCCGACCTGCTCACCACCGCCGCCGCCGAACAGCAGGACGCCTTCGGCGTGGAGATGGCCGCCACCGACGCCTCCGTCGCGCGCTACCGCCGCCAACGCGACCGGGTGCCCACCGACACCAACGCCGCGCTCCTGCGCCGCGTCGACGCCGCGCTGGACGGCCTGGCCCCGCTGCGCACCCAGGTCCGTACGGCGGAACACGCCTCCGTGTCCGCGATGACGTTCAGCTACCGCATCGCGATCGCCGACCTGATCACCTTCCGGGAGAACGTCTCGCACGGCGTGGTCAACGCGCGGCTCGCCGACGGCATCCGAGCCTCGGCCGCGCTGTCCAAGACCGCCGAGGCGATCGGCCAGCAGCAGGTCGCCGTCCTGCGGGCCGTGGCGGCCGGTGAGCTGACCCCCGCCACCCAGCAGGACATCACCGCGGCCCGCACCAGCTACACCGAGTCCAGCCTCTCGTTCCTGGCGCTCGCCCCCGCCGAGTGGGGCCTCTGGTGGGAGCAGGCCGGCACCGGCAAGGAGGCGATCGCCCTGCAACGGATGCAGGACGAGGTGAACCGCGCCCAACCGGGCGCGCCGCTGCGCCTGGCGACCGCCGACTGGGTCACCACGACGCAGCAGCGTGCCGCCCGCCTGGCCGACCTGCGCTCACGCGTCGACGTGGCGGTGCTCGACGACGTGCGCGCCGCGTACGTCGACCAGCGCCGCCGGGCCGTGGCCGAGGCGGTCGGCGTACTGCTGGCGCTGGTGTTGACCGCCCTGGTCACCTGGGCGGTGGCCCGGCAGATCACCCGCCGGCTGCGGCGGCTGCGCGACGCGGCCAACGCCGTCGCGTTCGAACAGCTCCCCGCCGTGGTGGCCCGGCTGCAACGCCCCGACAGCGCCAGCGTCGACCCCGACGAGCTGGCCCGCCAACAGTCCACGACCGCCCTGGAGGCGTCCAGCGACGACGAGATCGGCGAACTCGGCCAGGCGTTCAGCGCCGTGCACCAGGCCGCCGTACGGACCGCCGCCGAGCAGGCCGTGATGCGCGCCAACACCGCCGACATCTTCATCCACCTCAGCCGACGCGAACAGCGACTCGTCGACGCCGTCCTCGCCCAGGTCGACCGGGTCGAACGGGACGAGACCGACCCGGACCGCCTGCACCAGCTCTACGCCCTGGACAACCTGGCCACCCGGATGGGCCGGATCAACGCCAGCCTCCTCGTGCTCGGCGGCGTCGGCGTCGGCCGGGTACGCCAACACGACGTCCCGCTGCAACAGGTGCTCCAGGCCGCCCAGTCCCAGATCGAGCACTACGCGCGGGTCCGGCTCGGCATGGTCGACGGCGACGTGGCGGTGGCCGCCAAGTCCGTGGACGAGGTCGTGCACCTGCTCGCCGAACTCATGGACAACGCGACGGCGTACTCACCGCCGGGCAGCGAGACCTGGGTGAGCGGCCGCAGCCTCGGCGACCGGGTCATCGTCCAGATCAGCGACGAGGGCGTGGGCCTGCCCCCGCAACGGTTGCAGCAACTCAACGAGCTGCTGGCCCGACCACCCGCCATCGACGTCGCCGCCGTCCGGGCCATGGGCCTGGTCGTCGTGGGCCAGCTCGCCGCCCGCCTCGGCGCGAGCGTCCAACTGCGCCGCGGCCCCCGACGCGGCACCCTCGCCGAGGCGACGCTGCCCGCGGCAATGATCCGGTCGCTGCCGCCGGAGGAGTACCTGCTCGCGCCCGGCCGGCTGTCCCGGCGGGCCGCCCGCACCGCCACCGCACCGCCCCCGTACCGGCCCGGCGCGGAGCCGGCCGCCGGGCGCGCCCCCGCGCCCCGGCCGCTGCCGGCGGCGCCCGTGTTCCATCCGACGTCCCGAGTGGACGCCGGCGACGCGCCGACCGAGGAGCTGCTCATCTTCGAACAGGTCAACCACTGGTTCCACACCGACGTCGCGGACGCCCCGAACGGCCGCCAGTGGTCCAGCCCCGCCGACGACGCCTGGCGGACCGCCGCCCAGGCGCAGACACCCGAGGTGGCCACGACCACGACCACCGGCCTGCCCAAACGGCAACCCCAGCGGCACCTGGTGCCCGGCGGCGTCACCCCGCCCGCTCCGCAGCAACGCTCCGAGTACCGCGACCCGGCCCAGGTCGCCACCGCGATGGCCGCGTACGCCCGCGGCGTGGCGGCCCGCCGACGCACCCCGATCAACCTCGGCAACTCGTGACCGACAGGGAGAGCACGTGACCGACCACCAGGACCTCGGCTGGCTGCTGGACAGCTTCGCCGAGCGCGCGACCGAGGTCAGCCATGCGATCGCCATCTCCAGCGACGGCCTGATGGTGGCCGCCACCCGGGACCTGCCGCCGGACCGGGCCGACCAGCTCGCCGCGACGGGCAGCGGCCTGGTCAGCCTGCTGCGCGGCGCGGCGGCCTTCTTCGACGCCGGGGCGGTGATCTCCAACGTCACCCAGCTCGAAGGCGGGTTCATGTTCTCGATGGCCTTCAACGACGGGGCGTCGCTGCTCGTGCTCGCCGCGCCCGAGTGCGACGTGGGCAAGGTGTCCTACGAGATGACGGAGCTGGCGAACCGGATCGGCGACGCGCTGACCCCCGCGGCCCGAGCGGCGCTCGCCCGCACCCGCTGACCCCACCGACCGACCCCCTCCTCCTCTTCCCCTGGAGACGACATGTCCCTCGATACCCCTGCGCGCAGCCGTGCCGTCGGCGCGACGCTGCTCGCCCTCGTGCTGGCCGTGAGCACGGCCTGCGCCGACGATGAACCGGACGCCACCGGCGGCGGATCCATCAAGATCGGCCTCCTCGCGTCGCTGTCCGGGACGTACCAGTCCGTCGGCAAGGAGATCCGCGACGGCTTCGAGCTGTACCTGGACACCCACGACGGCAAGCTCGGCGGCCGACAGGTCGACCTCGTCGTCGCCGACGAGGGCAACGGCGCCGCGACCGCCGTGCCCGCGGCGACCAAACTCCTCAAGCAGGACCGCGTCGCCGCGCTCACCGGCATCGTCGGCGGCGGCTCGGTCGCCGGCGTCTACCCGCTGCTGCAGGAGACCAAGGTTCCGCTGGTCGGCTCCAACGGCCGGCCGGAGATCAAGGACGTCACCCGGGTGTGGCACACCTCGTACCTCTCCGACGAGCCGGGCGCCGCGATCGCCCAGCACGTCAAGGACAACGTCAAGGGCTCGGTGTACGCCATCGGCCCCGACTACCAGGGCGGCTGGGACGAGCTGCGCGGCTTCACCGAGGCGTTCGCCAAGGCCGGCGGGACGCTCGCCAACCCCGACGGCAAGACCACCTTCACCCCGTTCCCGGCCACCACCAACTTCACGCCGTACTTCGCCCGGATCAAGGCGTCCGGCGCGCAGGCGGTCTACACCTTCTACGCCGGCAGCGCCGCCGTCGACTTCGTCAAGCAGTACGCGCAGTCCGAGATCAAGGACATCCCGCTGTACGCGGCCGGATTCCTCACCGAGGGCGGCGTGCTCAACGCCCAGGGCGAGGCGGCCCGGGACATCTACTCCGTGCTCAACTACTCCCCCGACCTGGACAACGCCGAGAACCGCAACTTCGTCGCGGCGTGGAAGGCCAAGCACGACGGGTCGCCGACCACGTACGCCCTGGCGTCGTACGACGCGGCGGCGGTGCTCGACCGCGCCATCGGGGCCGCCGGGAGCGACCCGACACCGGAGGCCATCAACGCGCAGATCGGCAAGCTCGGGCAGATCGCCAGCCCGCGCGGCGCGTGGCAGTTCTCCACGGTCACGCACTCGCCCGTGCAGAAGTGGTACCTGCGGCAGGTCCGCCAGGACGGCCGGGCGCTGTCCAACACCGTCGTGGGTGACCTCGCGACCGTCGGCCGGTGAGCACGGTGGCGGCCGGCCCGGACCGGATCGACCCGTACCTCATCCCGGCGCTGGACGGGGTGGCCTACGGGCTGCTCGTCTTCGTCGCCGCGGCGGGCCTGGTCTTCTGCTTCGGCGTCGCCAACATCCTCAACCTGGCGCACGGCATGCTCTACGCGATCGGCGGCTACACCGCCGCGGCGGTGCTCGACGGCGGCTGGGCGAGTCTCGCCCTGGCGCTCGGGGTCGGTGTGCTGGCCGCCGCGACGGCCGGGGTGGTGCTCGCCGGGCTGCTCACGCCGGTCGCCACCGGCAACCACCTCACCCAGGCGCTGCTGACCTTCGGGGTGGCGCTGGCCGGCGGCAGCCTCCTCGTCGCCGGGTTCGGCCCGGACGATCCGCAGGTACGGGTGCCGGCCGCCCTCGACGGGTCGGTGGCGGTCGCCGGGCACCGCTACGCCGCGTACCGGCTGGTCTTCATCGTGGTGGCGACGGCGCTGGCCGCCGGTCTCTACCTGGTCGTGCGGCGGACCCGGGCCGGGATGCTGGTCCGGGCGGCCGTGGACGACCCGGAGATGGTCGCCTGCCTGGGCGTGAGCCCGACGCGGATCCGCGTCGGGGTGCTCGCCGCCGGTGGCGCGCTGGCCGGCGCGGCCGGGGTCCTCGGCGCGCCTATCATCGGCCCCGGCGCGGACACCGCCGACACGGTGCTGCTGCTGTCGCTTGTCGTCGTCGTCCTCGGCGGTCTCGGGTCCATGACGGGCACCCTGCTCGCGGCGCTCGCGGTCGGTGAGATCCAGACCCTGGGGGTGGCGCTGCTGCCGTCCGCCGCCCCGTTCCTGCTGTTCGCCGCCATGGCCGCCGTGCTCGCCGTCCGGGCGCGGGGCCTGGCCCTGCGGTGGGCGGCGACGTGAGGGACGGGGTGCTCCGCCGGGTCCGCGCCGCCGTCGCGGCGCTCGTCCTCGCCGGCCTGGTCGTGGCCCCCTTCGTGGTCGACGACTACACCGCGGCGATCCTGGCCCGGACCCTCGCTCTGGGCCTGGTCGGGGTGAGCGTGGCGCTGCTCACCGGTGTCGCCGGCATGCCCACCCTGGGGCAGACCGCGCCGTACGCCGCCGGCGCGTACGCCAGCGCGGTGCTCGGCAGCCAGGTCTCCGACGTGGGTGTGGTGCAGCTCGCGGTGGCGGCGCTGGCCGGCGCGACGCTCGCCGCCGTGACGCTGCCGCTGGTCGTACCGGCCCGGGGCGTCATCGTCCTGATGATCACCCTGGCGATCGGCGAGCTCGTGGTGACCGTCCTGGGGCGCTGGCGGTCGGTGACCGGCGGCACCGACGGCCTGGCCGGGATCAACCCGGTCCGTCCGCTGTGGGGGATGCCGGTGCTGGCCTCCGACCGGGCCCGGTACGTCTACACCCTCATCGTCGTGGCGGCGCTCGTCGGCGCGGTCCTGCTGCTGATGCGGACCCGGTTCGGGCTGGTGCTGCGCGCCGGCCGCGACGACGAGGCGCGACTGCGGGCCAGCGGGCACCGGGTACCGCTCCACCTGTCCGGCGCGCACGTCGCCGCCGGGGCGATCGCCGGCGCGGCCGGTTCCCTGCTCGTCGTCGCCCAGCAGTACATCTCCCCCGCCGACTTCGGCTTCGACACGTCCGCGCTGCTGCTGCTCGGCGTCGTCATCGGCGGCACCGCGTCGGTCGGCGGCGCGCTGGTGGGCGCGGTCCTCGTCATCGCCGTCCGCGACTGGTTGTTCGGGGTGCTGCCCGGGCACGCGCCGCTGGTGCTGGGCGCGCTGTTCGTGGCGACGGTCTACCTGCTGCCCACCGGCGTCCGGCGGTTCCGCCGCCCGCGCGAGGGGGCGCGGCAACCGGTCCCCACGACCGACCACCCGGCCGCGCCGGCCACCCGCGCACCGGAGCTGCGGGTATGACCTGCCTGCTCAGCGCCGAGAAGATCACCGTGCGGTACGGATCGCTCGCCGCCCTCACCGACGTGGACCTGTGCGTGCACGACGGCCAGCGGCACGCCCTCATCGGCCCCAACGGGGCCGGCAAGACCACCCTGCTCGACGTGCTCGGCGCGACGACCCGCCCGCAGCACGGCACGGTGCGGTTCGCCGGCAGCGACGTGAGCCGGCTCGGCCCGGCGGCCCGCGCCCGCCGCGGCATCGACCGGACTCACCAGCGGCCCGCCGTCTTCGCGACCCTCACCGTCAGCGAGAACGTCGAGGTCGCCGCGCTGCCCCGGACGATCCGGCCGCGCCGCTGGCAGCCGGGTGGGACCCGGAACGCCGCCCGGGGACGCGCCCGCGCGCTGCTCGACCAGCTCGGACTCGCCGACCTCGCGGCGGTGCCCGCCGGCCAGCTCGCCCACGGGCAGCGCCGACAGGTGGAGATCGCGATGGCCCTCGCCGGCCGACCCCGCCTGCTGCTGCTCGACGAACCGGCGGCCGGACTGTCCGCCACCGAGGTCGGTCGGCTCGCCGAACTGCTGGCGGCCCTGCCCCGACAGGTCGCCGTCCTGCTGGTCGAGCACCACCTGGACCTGGTGTACGCCCTCTGCGACACCGTCACCGTGCTGCGCGACGGCCGGACGGTGGCCGCCGGCACACCGGACGAGATCCGTACCTCGCCGCTGGTGCGGCGGGCCTACGCCGACGGGGTGTCCTGATGCTCTACGTGGAGCGGCTCTGCGCCGGCTACGCCGGGGGTACCGTGCTGCACGACGTCGACCTGCGGGTGCCGCCGGGCACCATCCAGGCCGTGGTGGGCCGCAACGGCGCCGGCAAGAGCACCCTCGTGCACACCATCGCCGGACTGGTACGCGCCTCCAGCGGGCGCGTCGAGATCGGCGGCGTGCACGTGGCCGGACGGCAACCCCACCGCGTCGCCCAGTCCGGTGTGGGCCTCGTACCGCAGGGCCGGCGGGTCTTCTCCCGGCTGACGGTGGCCGAGCACCTCGTCCTGGCGGCGGCACCGTGGCGGGCCGCGACACCCGGCGGCGAGGGCTGGACGGTGGCCCGGATCCTCGAACTGCTGCCCCGCCTGGCGGCCCGGCTGCGCCACCGCGGCGCCGAACTCTCCGGCGGCGAGCAACAGATGCTCGCCATCGCCCGCGCGCTGCTCGGCCAACCCCGGGTGCTGCTGCTCGACGAACCCTGTGAGGGGCTCGCGCCCGACCTGGCCGCGCGGGTCCGCGACCTGGTCGGTCACCTCGCCGCGAACGGGTTGACCGTGCTGCTCGTCGAACAGCAACTCCGTCACGCGATCGAGATCGCCGACCGGGTGGCGGTGCTCGAGTACGGCCGGGTGGTCTACGACCGACCGACCGCCGAGGCACGCAGCGACCCGGGCCGCCTGGAGGCGATGGTCGGCATCACCACCACCCGCACGCCCCCGGGCGCCGGAGCCACCCCACGGCTCTGGGCCGACACCCCCTAGCCCTGCTCCGCACCGACATCCCGCAGTCACCCACTCGGAGAGGCGGAAGACGAATGGCGACCCCGACCAGCGACGGCACCTACACCTTCGACAATGGCGCACCGGACGCGGTACCGCAGATGCGGGCGCTGGAGTCCTTCCTGGACCCGATCACGATGCGCCGCCTGGCCCGCCCGGTCCTGCGCCTGGGGTCGAGCTGCTGGGAGGTCGGGGCCGGTGGCGGCTCGATGGCCCGGCGGATCGCCCGCGCGGTCGGCGGGGACGGCCGTGTCCTGGCCACCGACATCGACCCCACGCATCTGGTGGCCGACGGCAACCTGAGCGTGGGCCGGCACGACGTACGCGCCGATCCCCCGCCCGGCGATGCGTTCGACCTGATCCACGCCCGCCTGGTGCTGCTGCACCTGCCCGAGCGCCGGCGGGTCCTGCGTACCCTCGCCGGCGCGCTGGCCCCCGGCGGCTGGCTGGTCGTCGAGGAGTTCGACTGCACGACCCCGCCCCGGGTGCTGACCGCGCCCAGCGACGAGGCGGCGAAGCTGTTCGCGCAGGTGATGGACACCATGATGGGTGTGCTCCAGGACCACGGCGCCGACCTGGGATGGGCGCAGGACGTGCACACCGAGATGACCCTCGCCGGCCTGACCGATGTCGACACCATCACCCACTCGCAGAGCTGGGCCGGCGGGTCGACCGGCGCGTCGCTCTACGCGACGAACTGCCGCCAGTTGGAGCCGGACCTGCTGGCGGCGGGGCTCTCGCCGCAGCAGCTCACCGCCTTCCGTCGACTCGTCCGCGACCCGGCGTTCGCCGTCATGAGTTATCACTTCGTCTCCACCCGAGGCCGCACACCCTCTAAACCGTCCTAGGACACCATCCTCCCCCGGCTGGTCAGCCATCGTCGATCATGAAGCTGTTGCCGGCCCGCCCGGCGTGTCGGGGCAATAACTTCATGATCGACGGGCGCGGCATGCCTGTGGGGCTGGTTTGTCGGTCCTGCGGTCGGGAACCGACTGCCGTCAGGGCCGAGGACGGATCGGGGGCGCGCCAATGCAGATCGGCTACAAGCTGGCGTCGGAGGGCTTCGGGCCACAGGAGATCATCCGGCAGGCCGTCCGGGCCGAGCAGGCCGGTTTCGACTTCGTCGAGATGAGCGACCACTACCACCCCTGGCTGGAGGCGCAGGGCCACTCGTCCTTCACCTGGAGCGTGCTGGGCGCGATCGCGGCGCGTACCACCACGCTGCGCCTCGCCACCGGCGTCACCTGCCCGACGGTGCGCTACCACCCGGCGATCATCGCGCAGGCGGCGGCGACCATGGGGCTGATCTCCGACGGGCGGTTCACCCTCGGCGTCGGCGCCGGTGAACGGCTCAACGAACACGTCGTGGGGCAGGGCTTCCCCAGCGTCCGGGGACGGCACGAACGGCTCCGCGAGGCACTGGAGATCATCCGGTTGCTCTGGCAGGGCGGCTACCAGTCGTACGAGGGTCGGCACCTGCACCTGGAGGACGCCCAGGTCTTCGACCTGCCGGACACCCCACCCGTGATCGCCGTCGCGGCCAGCGGAGAGGCGTCGGCCCGGCTCGCCGCCGAACTCGGCGACGGGCTGTTCGCCACCGATCCGGACGCCACGATCGTCGAGCACTACCGCAGCGCCGGCGGCTCGGGCCCCCGCTACGCCGAGGTGCCACTGGCCTGGGCCACCGACGACCGGCAGGCGGTCGACGCGGTGTTGCAGAAGAGCCGCTGGATGGTCACCGGCTGGAAGGTGATGAGCGAACTGCCGAACCCGGTGAACTTCGACGCGGCGAGCGCGCACGTCGAGGAGAAGCACGTCCGCGGGCTGTTCGCCGTCGGCCCCGACCCCGAGACGCACGTCGCGAAGGTCCGGTCGTACGTCGACGCCGGGTTCGACCACATCGTGCTGCAGAACGCCGGCCCGGATCCCGACGGCTTCCTCGACTTCTTCGCCGCGGACCTGTCCGGGCGGCTGCGCGCGCTGCGCTGAGCGAACCCTGTGCGGCACGCCGCGCCCGCCCCCGTGCACGCGGCACGAGCCCGCCCGCCCGGACGGCTGTCCGGGCGGGCGGGAGCGCTCAGGATGGACGAGCAGGTCGGTAATCAGCGGAAGCAGTGCGCGATCGGTACGGCGCTGCCCTCGCAGTTGGTCGGCTCGTTCTCGACGACCACGCTCTCGTCGTCGATCTTGACCTGGGCGTGCTCGGCGAAGATGCCGCCCGGCTTCACCGTGGCCGCGTTGTGGGTGACCTTGCTGGTGTAGAGCGCCACCGCGCCCGCGGTGGCGTAGATGCCGCCGCCCCTGGACGTCGCGCCGACCGCCTCGTTACCGGTCACGTCGCTGCCGCGCACCAGCAGGTTGGACTTCTCGGTGTAGATGCCGGCCCCGATGCCGTGCGTGGTGTTGCCGGCCACCACGCTGTCGTCCAGGGGCAGCAGCCCCTTGACGGTCGAGATGCCGCCGCCGTTGACGGTGGAGGTGTTGCCACGAATGGTCATCTTGCGCATCACCAGCACCGCGTCGGAGTTCGCGGCACCGCCGCCGACCTGCGCGGTGTTGTTCAGCAACTCGGTGTCGTACACCTTGGTCCGGGCCGAGAAGCTGGCCAGGCCGCCGCCCTGTCCGGCGCTGTTCTGCGCGAAGCTGGTGCTCTCCACGTCGGCCGCGCCCCGATAGTTGCCGAGCCCGCCGCCGTAGCCGTTGGCGCTGTTGTGGTGGAACTCCGAACGCTTGAGCGTCAGCACACCGCCGTTGAGCAGGCCCCCGCCCTTGCCCGCGGCGCCCGAGGCGCTGTTGCCGATGAACGTGGAGTCGGTGACCACCATGTTGCCGTCGTTGAAGATCCCACCGCCGCCGCCCTCGGGCGACAGCGACGTGCTCTGGGTGACGGTGACCCGCTCCACCACGGCCGTCGCGCCGTGCACGACGTGCACGCTGCCACCCTCGATGGCCGAGCGGCCGTTGTGCAGCTCGACGTCACGCAGGGTCAGCTCGCCGCCGTCGCGGACGGTGAAGAAGCGGAACGCCTCGGCCTGGGCGTCGCGGGCGATGGTCGCGCCGGCGCCGTCGATGATGATGGGCTGGTAGATCACCGGCAGGCCGGCCGTGTCGTCGGCCGGGTTGTGCGGCGGGGCGTCGGCGTCCCCGGGGGTCTCCGCGGCGTCCGCCTGTTCCCGGGCGTCGCGGATCCCACCGTCGTACTGGTCGGTCTCGTGGAACGCCTCGGTCAGCGTGTACCGGCACCGGGGCGCGAGCCGCAGCTCACCGCCGCCCTCCGCGTTGGCGGACACCAACGCGGCCACCAGCTTCGCCGCGTCGCAGGGCACCTCGACCACGCCGCGCTTGCCGGTGCCCGGCGAGGTCGGCCGGGTCCGCTCGGCGTCCTCCCCGTCGCGTTCCGGTGTCGACCGGTCGCCGGAGCGCCGGTCGTCGTCGCGGTCGGCGGCGGTCAGCCGGCCCAGTACTCCGAGGGAGAGCTCACGGTCGGCGGCGGCGGCGACGCCGGCCACCCCGGCCGCCCCCACCACCAGGCTCCCCGCCAGGAGCCCGCCGGCTAAGAACCATCGGGACCGCCGTCGAGGTCGAGCTGGGCCGTCTCCTGGTCGGTACGTGGACATCCGGTTCCTACCTTCCTGCGTACGTGCCGTGACCGCGGCCCATTCGGGCGCGGGGGGCCGGACGTGCCGCCGACCACCAGAAGTCACGATATGACCGCAATACGGACAGAAAGGTGTGAACGTGAATAGTGCTGTCATTCATCTTTTTCGGTGCCAGACGGCCCAGGCCGTCACCCGCCGACGTGGATGCCGGGACGGCGCAGCGGGTCCGGCTCGGTACGACGGATGATCTCCCGCACCACCGGTGGGGTGTCCCCCTGCCCCAGGATCAGGTAGCGCAGCAGGTGCGTGATCGGGCTGCCCTCGGACCACTCGAAGTGCGCGTGCGGCCGTACCCCGGTCGCGTCCCGCAGCGCCAGCAGGATCGCGGCTATCGCGTTCGGCGCGGCCGCGCTGCTGGCCCGCAACACCCGGAAACCGCCCACCTCGACCCCGTGCACCCGCAGCACCTGGCTGAACCCCGACGGGTCCACCACGTCGATCTCCAGGAACAGCACGTCGGACGCGCCGGGCACCGGGTTCATGCCCCGCTGCGCCCGCTCCTTGAGCGTGTACTCCTTCTGCGACCCGCCGTGGCGCTTGTTTGCGATCAGGTGCAACTGCCCGTCATGGGCCAGCGACTCGGTCAGGAACCGGCGGGCCGCCTCGTCGAACTCGATCCGTTCGGCGCGCAACTCGGTGGTCCGGGTGACCCGCGAGACCAGCGACACCGCGATGATGCCGAGGATGAACAGCGCCGAGATGGTGATCCCGTCCGGTTTCTCGACGACGTTCTCCACCAGGGCGTACACCAGGACCAGCGTCAGCACGGTGAAGCCGATGGCGGCGCCGCGCTGGCGGCTCCGGACCGCCGAGATGGCCACCGCCACCGCGCCGGAGACCATCATCGCCAGGATCCCGGTGGCGTACGCGCCGGCCTGGGCGTTGACGTCGGCGCGGAAGGCGACCGTGATGGCGACGCTGACGACCGTGTAGACGATCACCACCGGGCGTACCGCGCGGGCCCACTCCGGGGCCATGCCGTACGAGGGCAGGTAGCGGGGCACGATGTTGATCAGCCCGGCCATCGCCGAGGCACCGGCGAACCAGAGGATGAGCACGCTGCTCAGGTCGTAGACGGTGCCGAACACCTCACCGAGGTAGGTGTGTGCCAGATAGGCCAGCGCCCGCCCGTTCGCCGCCCCACCCGGCCGGAACTCGGCGGCCGGAACGAGCGCGGTGGTCACGAACGTCGTCGAGATGAGGTACACCGACATGATGAGCGCGGCGGTGGTGAGCAACCGCCGGGTGTTCCGAATCCGGGCGGCGAGCCGGGCCTGCCGGTCCGGACCGTCGGCCGCCACCAGGGGCATCATGCTGACCCCGGTCTCGAAGCCGGACAACCCCAGCACCAGCAGCGGAAAGGCCAACACGGCGGTGAGCAGCACACCGCCCGGGCCACCGCCGTCCGCCGTCAACGCCGTCGTCCAGTCCGACACGATGCCCGGGTCGCCCACGATCCGGGCCAGCGCGACCACCACGATCACCGCGTTGAGCACGAGGAACACGGCCACCAACGGGATGGCGACCACCACCGCCTCCCGGAAGCCCAGCAGGAACACCCCACCCAGGACGAGCAGCAGCGCCACGGTGACCAGTACCGGCACCGCCGGGCCGTGCAGGGCGTCCGGCAGGTACGGGTTCTCCAGCAGGTGCACGGTGGCGTCGGCCGAGGACAGGGTGATCGTGATGATCCACGAGGTGGCCACGAAGCCGAGCAGCACCAGCACGAAGATCTTGCCCCGCCAGAACGGCAGCAGGCGTTCCAGCATCGCCACCGAACCCTGCCCGTGCGGGCTCTCCCGGGCGACCCGCCGGTACATGGGCAACATGCCGAACAGGGTCAGCGCGACGATCAGCAGGGTCGCCAGCGGGGACAGCGCGCCGGCGGCCACCGCCGCGATGCCCGGCAGGTACGACAGGGTGGAGAAGTAGTCCACGCCGGTCAGGCACATCACCTGCCACCAGGCGTGCCTGCGGTTCTGCCCCTCGCTCGTCTCCGGGCCCGGCGGCTGCACCTGATGCTCGAAGAGCCACCGCCGCAGCGGGCTGGCCGGCGGCGTCGCGCGGGCCGGGCTGTCCACCCGCTCCGGCACCACGACGCCCTGCCGACCGCCCGCGTGCGGCCGGGCCGGGTCGCGGGCCGCGCGCAGCGCCGGGTCCGGCCCGCTGGGCGTGTGGCGTCGTCCGCCCCAGCGTCGCGGTCTCGCCCGGTGCTCGTCAGCCATCACCCGTCCCACCCTCGCAGGTCCTGATCCGACCGTAGGTGCCAGCCCACGGCCCGAGCGGCCGAACCGAGCAGGTAACCGGGCTGCTCAGGGCAGGTCCGGTCGGGCGAGCAGCCGAGCCAGGGCCGCCGGGTCGGCGACGGTGACCGTGACCGCCGGGTGCCGGGGCCAGCCGCCGGGCGTCAGGGCCGGCACCGGTACGCCGAAGCGGACGCAGACCCCGGCGGCGGTGCTGCTGCCGAAACTCACGCCGCCGTCGACCAGCGACAGGTGCGGGCCGATCACCCGCCACCACCGGTACGGCCCGCCGACCTCCGCCCCGAGCACGTTGTCCCGGCCGGTGCGCAGCCGCCACGGCCCGTACCGGATCGTCAGGTCCCGGTCGTCGACGGCGACCCAGGCCGTCGCCGGCCGGACCCCCAGCAGCGCCAGTACCGGACGGAACGCCACGTCGAACCGGAACGGGAACCGCGCCGGAGCGTCGGTCATCGGGCGCCCGGCCGGTCGGCGGGCCGCGACACCGGGCCCCCGGGACGCAGCGGACCGGGCCGCGCGGGACGAGGTCGGGCGGCGGGACGACGCCGGGCCAGGACGGTCATGGCGCGGGCGTACCCGGAACGCGCCGGCCGACACCCCCGGATTCCCCGCGCCCGCCGCTCCCCCGTCGCCGGCCGACACCCCCCGGGCCGGCCGACGACGGCAGACGGTCGACACCCCCCGGGCCGACCGGCTGACTTCCCAGGCCGCCGCCGGTGGGTGCCGACGGACCGCGCGGGTAGGTGGAGCGGGCGGGGCGGATTGCGCCCCCGCGCTCCGCCGCCCCCACGGGCGGAGCGCGGGGACCCCCCGTCCCGGCTACTGCAGGAACGCCCCGAGGGGCGAGAGCAGCAACCGTCCGAGCGCAGCGGCGTTGTCGTCCAGCCGCAGACGCTCACACTCTCGGGCGTCCGGATCGTGCCGGCACCGCCAGATCTTCTGCGCGTTACGCCAGGCGACATCGCGGGTGTACTCGACCAGTTCCCCCTGGTACCAGTCGTCGATGTCGCCGTTGAGCATGTCGATGAGCAGCTGCCACCGCTCCAGGTAACCCCGGCGCAGACCGGGGATCTTGTCGGCGAAGATGTTGTTGATCTCGAGATAGTCGTGGTGCTGGTCGGTCCCGTCGACCGGCTCCGACTCGAGATGGTCGAACGTCGTCACCAACGCGAACGGCAGGTCAAAGTTGATGTGCGCGTTCACACCGGCCGCCGCCGAGGGCAGCGGACGGGCGTCCGGCCCACGCATCCGCTCGAACAGACACGACCACGCCTTCGGCGTCCCTGGGCTGGAGTCGGTCCAGAGCCGCAGGGCGTCGAAGTAGCGGGCCGCGAACTCGACGTCCAGCCGGGAGAGGAAGACCGGGTCGACGAACCGGTCGTCGTACAGGCCGTCCAGCACACTGCTGGTGATCGTCAGGTAGAGCTTGTTGAAGTCGGCGAGCGGGCAGCTCTCCTCCAACGGAGGCAACCGCACCAGCAGATCCTGAAGCTTGGTGAGATGGTCGACCACCGCCGGCACGTCCGCCGGGTGATCGGCGAGCAGGTCGACGATGTCCCGGTGCACGGGCCCCCAGACCGGTTCGGTCATCTCTCCTCCATCATGGTCGTTGCGCCCCCGCGACGCCGTCGACGGGGCACAGCCTTTCAGCCGGCAACCGCCGCCGGGATCAGTAGAACGACGTATCCCCGGCGCACACCGGCGCCGGGGATACGTAGTGGTGGGTCAGCCGCGTGCGTTGCGCAGGTGGATCGCGCTGGCCTGCACGCGGGTACGGACCTGGAGTTTGTCGAAGATGTGCGACACGTGCACGCCGATGGTCCGCTCGCTGATGAACAGCCGCTGCCCGATCTCCCGGTTGGTCAACCCCTCGGCGACGAGCGCGAGCACCTCCCGCTCCCGCGCGGTGAGGGTCGCCAACTCGTCGTCGGCCGGCTCGACCGACCCGGCGGCGCGCGTGCCGTCGGCGCTGTCCCGCTCCTCAAGGGACACCCGGGCCCGCCCGGCCAACTCGCGGATCTCCGAGGTCAGCGGCACCGCACCCAGCCCCTGCGCCACCCGGTACGCCTCCCGCAGCAACTTGCCCGCGGTGGCCACCCGGCTGCGCCGGGCCAGCAGGGCCTCGGCCTGACGCAGCCGCGAGTACGCCGCCGGGTACGGGTGGTTACGCCGGTCCCACTCGGCGACCGAGGCGGCCCACAGCTCCGGGTCGCTGCCGTCGAGACGGCTCACCTCGGCGGCGCACAGGGCCAGGAAGCCGTCCACCACCGACCGCACCGGTCGGGCCGCGGACGCGCTCTTGCGGGCGACCCGCTCGGCCACGTCCCGCAGGCGACGTACCGCCGTCGGATCCACCTCGACGCTGCGACTCGCGTGCGCCTCCGCCTCGGCGCGCAACCCGTGCCAGACCAGCGCGGACAGGATCGTCACGTCGTCCGACCGGCTCTCGGTGAGACCCCGCTGCACGGCCTGCCGCGCCACGTCGTGCCGGCCCTCCCACATCGACAGGCCGGCGCGCAGGGTGAGCAGCGGGATGACGTGGCGGGCGCCACCGCCGGCCAGCACGGTCGCCACCGCGTCGAGGTCCCGGTCGGCGGCGGCGATGTCGCCGTAGCCCACCGACAGCCGGCAGCGGGCCAGCAGCAGCTCGACGGCGTCCGCTCCGGACGGCCGGTGCCGCAGCGCGGCCGCCACCACCTTCTCCGCCTCGGCCCACTGGCCCACCCGGAACAACCCGTTGGTGGCGATGGCCAACAGCCGGGTCTCGTAGGTACGGCCCAGGCCCAGCTCGGCCACCCGCTCGGCGCCCCGGCGGGCCACCACCACACCCTCCTCGAGGATGTTCAGCGGCCCGGTCAACAACTCCGCCAGGTGCAGGTACGCGCAGGCCACGTCCTCCGGCTGGCCGGCACGCTCGGCGGTCTCCAGCGCCTGGCGCACGACGGCCAGCCCGGCGTCCGGGTCCTCCAGGTACGCGTCGCTGAAACCGAGCGCCGAGCTGGCGAGCACCACCTCGGTGGTGGACCCTTCCACCTCGGCTGCCAACGCGAGCGCCTCCCGGGCACGCCGGCCCGCGTCGGCGTACCGGCCCAGGTGCAGCAGCAACTCGGCGAGCCGCGCGGCGGCGGTGGCCCGGTCCCGT
Source organism: Micromonospora sp. WMMD729 (assembly GCF_049315225.1). Lineage (NCBI taxonomy): Bacteria > Bacillati > Actinomycetota > Actinomycetes > Micromonosporales > Micromonosporaceae > Micromonospora > Micromonospora sp. WMMD729. The sequence continues at coordinate 3,221,648 of NZ_CP186059.1, forward strand.
GGCGAGCAGTCCGCCGCGTCGAGGGCCCGCTCGTACTCCTTCTCGGCGAGGGCGGAACGCCCCGCGGCGGCCAGGTACCGCGCCCGGCGGATGTGCAGCGCGCAGCTCGGCCCGCCGTCCCGCACGGCGGCCAGCTCCTCCAGCAACGCCAACGCCCGGGCGTGCTCACCGCTGTGGTGGGCCGCCTCGGCCGCGTTGCCGAGCAGCTCGACCCGGTCCACCTCCGGCGCGGCGGAGTCGCCGGCGAGCTGCAACGCGGCCGTCCAGTGCCGGTGCGCCTCGGCGTAACCGTGCAGCCGCTCGGCCTCCTGCGCGGCGCCGACCGCGGCGGGCAGGGCTCGGGCCGGCTCGCCGGCCAGCCGCCAGTGATGCGCCAGCCGGGCCTGGTGCAGCTCGCCGGGCGCCGCGGTCAGCGCCTCGGCGTAGCGGCGGTGCAGCCCGGAGCGTTCGGCGGGCAGCAACTCGTGCGCCAGCACCTCGGCGACGAGCCGGTGCCGCAGCCGGTAGCCGTCGTCGGCGCTGACCAGCAACCGGTGCGCGACCGCGGCCCGGGCGGCCTCGATCAGTTCCCCGTCGGGAAGCCGCAGCACCTCGGCCAGCAGCCAGTGCTGCACAGGCTCGACACCGGCGGCCACGGCGTGCACGACGGCGTGCGCGTGCTGCGGCAGGGCGTCGACCCGGTCGAGGAAGATCTCCCGCAGCGTCTCGGACAGCCCGTCCCGCCCGTCGCGCAGGTCGCGTGCCAACTCCTCGATGACGAACGGGTTGCCGCCACTGCGTTGCCAGACCTGCTCGGCCGCCTCGACGGGAAGCGGCCGGCCCACCACCGCCGCGGCGAGCTGTTCGGTGCCGGCACGGTCCAGCGGGGACAAATCGAGCACGCGGACCGTCCGGAGCCGACGCAGCTCGGTGAGCACCCGGCGCAGCGGATGCGCGCCCTGCAACGACTCGGCGCGGACCGCCGCCAACACCGAGAGTTGCAGGTCACCCAGGCCGGCCAGCAGGTACAGCAGGAGCTGGCGGGTGCTGCGGTCGACCCACTGCAGGTCGTCGAGGATCAGCACCAGCGGTCGTCCCTCGGCGATCAGGTGCAGACCCCGGGAGACCCGCTCCAGCAGGGTGCCCGCGCCGTCCGGGCCGCCGGTCTCGTCGGCGAACACCTGCAACAGCCCACGCACGGCCGAGGAGGTGCGCGCCTGCGCGGCGGTCAGGTCGGCGTCGAAGCGCCGCAGCGCCTGGAGCAGCGGGTGCAGTGGCGAGGCGTCGCCGATGTCCAGGCAACTGCCGGTCAACACCAGCGCGCCTGTCTCGCGCAGCCGGGTGCCGACCTCGCCGAGGATCCGGGTCTTGCCCACACCGCTCTCGCCGGTCAGGAAGACGGCGGCCGTCTGTCCCTGTGCCACGTCACCGAGCAGCGCCGACCGAACCGTCTGCACCAGCTCGGTCCGGCCCACGAGCGGTGCGGTGTCCACATCGCTGGCCATGGCACGCAGCCTAATCACACGCCCCCGGACCGTTCTACGGCCATCTGCCGCTTGTGGTACTCCTCGCGTCGACATTGCGACTAAAGGTTGCGGGTGGCCGACATACGTCGTTCTGCCGATCCCCCGTCAGCCCAGGGATGCCAATCTCCGAGGGTCATCAGCCCATCACCTGGGAAGGTCGGGTGCGCCACCCATGATCACTATCGTCGCCGACCCGTCACGGACCGACCGCCCACACTGGCCGGTGCCCGAGGAACGACGCACGGTCAGCGTGCTCTTCGCCGACATCGTCGGCTCCACGGCACTTGTCGACCAGCTCGACCCGGAGGACGTCCGGGCGCTGCAACGGGCCTACTTCGAGCGGGTCGCCGGGGTGCTGCGCCGCTGGCACGGCGTGGTCGAGAAGTACGTCGGCGACGCAGTGATGGCGCTGTTCGGGGCACGGCACTCCGACGGCTTCGACGCGTACCGGGCGGTGCGGGCGGGGCTGGAGATCCAGGCCGCACTGGACCGCCGGCCGATCCTCGGCGACATCACCCTGCAGGTACGCGTCGGCATCGCCACCGGCGAGGTGGTGGTCGACCTGGCCGACGCGGTCAGCGGCGGCCACGGCGTGGCCAGCGGCGCGGTGATCACCACCGCGGCCCGCCTACAGGGGTACGCGGCACCGGGCGGCGTCGCGTTGTGCGCGGCCACCGCGCGGGCCACCGCCGGACTCATCGTCCAGCGTCAGCTCGCGCCGATGCCGGTGGCCGGCCGGTTGGCGCCGATGCCCGTGTGGCACGCCACCGGTCCCGCCCGACCCGGCGCGGACCGGCACGACGGTCCACTCATCGGGCGTCGCCGCGAACTGGCCGGCATCGGCGAGCAGGTGGGTTGGGCACTGCGGGCACGCGAACCGCGGTGGGTCTCCCTCGTCGGCCCGAGCGGCAGCGGCCGCAGCCGGTTGCTGCACGAGCTGAGCCGGACGCTGCGCACGGTGGACGGGGTGCCGGTGCGCTGGTGCGTGGTGGGTTGCCCGCCGTACCCCGATCAGGTCCTCGCTCCGGTCGCCGAGCTGGTCCGCGTCGTGGCCGGCATCCGTCCCGGCGACGGCCCGGCGGCGGTCCGCGCCCGCCTGACCGCCGCCCTGACGCCGCTGTACCCGCCGGACCGCGTCGCGGCGGCGGTGCCGGCGCTGCACACGTTGTTGGCCAATCCGGACGCCTCGGCCGAAGCGGTGGCCGCCGCCGCGCTCTGCCGCGACGTCCTGCTGCGGCTGGCCGCCGACCGGCCGCTGGTGGTGGCGGTGGACGATGTGGACCGTGCCGCTCCGGCGGTGAGCCGCTTCCTGCACGACCTGTTCGGCGCGGCCACGACGCGCGGCGTGCCGCTGGCCGTGCTCACCGTGCACCAGCCGCAGTGGGCCGACACCCGGCCCGGCCCGGCCCGGCGGGTGCCGATCCGCCCGTTGGCCGCCGTCCAGTCCGGTCGCCTGCTGCGTCACCTGCTGGCCCGCGCCGGGCAGCCGGTGGCCCTGGTCGACCGACTGTTACCGCTGGTCGGTGGCCGGCCCGGGCACGCCGCCGCGTACGTCGCCTCGATCACGTCGGGCGCGGACCCGGTGACGCTGCCCGAGCCGGTACGTCGCAGTGCCAGCGCCGAACTGGACCGGCTCGGCGGTGACGGCCGGGCGGTGCTGATGGCCGCCGGCACCCTCACCGGTCCGCTCTCCGGCTCGACCGTCGACCGGGCTCTCGGGTGGGTGCCGGGGCGGTCCGCTCCCCTGCTGCGCGCCCTCGTCGCCGCCGGCCTGCTGCGCGACGACCGCGCCCGTGGGTACGCGTTCGTGGCGCCGGCGCTGCGTCAGGTCGCCGCCGACCGCCTTCCCCACGCGATGCGCGCCGTGCTCAGAAGGCGGGCCGGCGCGAGCGCGGCGTCCGACGCCACCGGCGGCCTCGTGGAGCTGCCGGCAGCCGGTCGGCAGCGGCGCGTGCCCACGCCGGCGGTGGCGACGCCGGACCGCCCGCCGGTCCGTCGCCGACTACGCGTGGTGGCCGCGGCCGACGGGCCGCCGACCCGGCCGAGCACGCAGGTGTCCGCCGGCCAGAGCCGGGCGGCGATCCGCGCGAGCGGCGTCCGGACCGGATTCCGATTACCGGTGACGCTCCCCCCGGGCGAGCTGGCCGCCTCGGCCTGACGGCGGGTCCCGGGCGGTGACGCTCCCGCCGGCCGATCTGGCCGCCTCGGCCTGACGGCGGGTTCCGGGCGGTGGCGGGCCGCCGTGCTACGGCACCGAGGCGGACGCCAGCAGCGCGGCGGTGGGCAGGGCGAGCAGCCCGTCCGCGCCACGGTAGGCGGCGGTCAGCTCGTCGTAGGCGGCACGGATGCGGGCGAGCACGGCCGGCGGCTGGGCCTCCATCACCAGCCCCGGGCCGCTGATGCCGTTCGCCGGGCCGCTCCACCAGGCCTCGGGGTCGGTGCGGTGCACCCAGGTGATCGTCGCGCAGCGCACGTCGGCGAGGCCGGCCGCGTCGAGCAGGCCCGCCAACCCCTGCACGGTACGGGGGAAATTCCGGTCCGGGTCGACCGTCGGCACGGGCGCGGCCGGTGCCACCCCGGCGGCGGCGAACACCTCGCCCCACAGCCGCTGCGCCTGCGGCGGCGGGTGCGGCCACGTCGTCACGGCGATCCGACCCGCCGACCGCACGACCCGCCGCAGCTCGGTGATCGCGGCGGCCGGATCGCCCACATGGTTGATAACGAAGTTCGCCACCGCCGCGTCGAACCGGCCGGTGTCGAACGGGAGGCGCGGCAGCGCCGCGAGGCGTACCTGCGCGGCGTCCGGGAGCCGACGGCGCGCCAGGTCCACCATGCTGGGCTCCGCGTCGACCGCCACCACGCACGCGCCGCGCGCGCACGCCAGAGCGGCGACTGTCCCCGATCCGGTGCCGACGTCGAGCAGCCGGCTGCCGACGCCGACGCCCGCGGCGTCCAGCAACGATCGGGCGGGATGCGCGCACAGCAGCGCGAAACTGCCGTCGAACGCCGCCGCCCGCCCGGCCCACCGCCGCCGCTCGTGCTCATCGAAGGCGGTCGTCGCCACAGCCGTACCCCCATGGATCGTTACGGTGCCCCACCGTAACGGAGTCCCGGGGTTCGGTGGGGACGGCGGATCGCCCGACGCCGGTGACTAGGATTGACGCAGTCATGCTGCTACGGGTGCTCGGGCCGCTCGAGGTCGACGTCGACACCGGCGGACCGACCGACCTCGGCGGCCCCCGTCAACGCGCCGTGCTCGCGCTGCTGCTGGCCGCCCGCGGCGAGGTCGTCTCCGTCGGCCGGATGATCGAGTTGCTGTGGCGGGGGGATCCGCCGCCACGGGCGATCGCTTCCCTTCAGGCGTACGTCTCACACCTGCGGCGCGTGCTGGAGCCGACCCGCGAGCGCCGCGCGCCGGCGCGGGTGCTGGTCACCGTGCCACCCGGGTACGCCCTGCGGGTGCCGGCCGACGCCGTCGACGCCGGCCGGTTCGAATCGCTGCTGACCGAGGCCCGCACGGTCGGCAGCACCGACCCGGAGCACGCACGCCGGCTGTTGCGCACCGGGCTCGACCTGTGGCGCGGCCCGGCGTACGCCGAGTTCGCGGCCGAGCCGTGGGCGCAGCCGGAGGTCATGCGGCTTCGGGAGCTGCGCCTGGTCGCCCGGGAGCTGCTGGTCGACGTGACCGTGCGCGGCGGTGACCCCGCCGAGGCGGTGCCGGAGGCGGAGGCGCTGACCCGCCAGGCGCCGCTGCGGGAGGAGGGCTGGCGGCTGCTGGCGTTGGCGTTGTGGCGGACCGGCCGGCAGGGGGACGCCCTCGCCGCGCTGCGGCGGGCCCGGGCGACCCTGGCGGACCAGCTCGGCCTGGACCCGGGGCCGGCGCTGGCCGAGGTCGAGTCCGCGATCCTGAGCCAACGCCTGGACCTGCTCCCGCCGGCTGCCGCGACGACGCCGACCGACGCCGGACGGCCGGAGGAGACGTTCGTCGGGCGGAAGGCCGAACTGGCGGCTCTCGGGCAGGCAGCCGCCGAGGCGCGGGCGCGCGGGCCGCGCGTCGCGCTGGTCAGCGGGGAGGCCGGCGCCGGCAAGACGCGGCTGCTCAGCCGGTTCGCCGAGGACCTGACCGCCGCCGGCTGGCTGGTCGCCCTGGGCCGCTGCCCCGAGGTCGAGGGCGCCCCACCGGCCTGGGCGTGGGTCGAAGCGCTGCGCCAGCTCGCCCGCGAGACGCCGCCCGGTGCGCTCGCGCCGGCGCTGGCGCCGCTGCTGGCCGAGGGTGACGGGGACCTCGGCGGGGACGTCACCGCCGGACGGTTCCGGCTGCACCGCGCCGTCGCCGCCTGGTTGGACGCCGCGGCCGCCGGCCGACCGGTCGCCGTCGTGCTCGACGACCTGCACGCCGCGGACGCCGAGACGCTGCTGCTGTTGACCAGCGTGACCGGGACGACCGCGGGCGCGGTGCTGTTCGTGGCGGCGTTACGACCCGCCGACAACACCGAACGACTCGCCGACACCATGGCCGTTCTGGCCCGCCGGTCACCCCACCGGATCGCGCTGGGCGGTCTGACGACACCCGAGGTCGAACGGCTGCTCGGCGCGCTGGCCCGGACCACCGTCGACCCGGACACCGTGGCCGCGCTGGCCGAACGCACCGGCGGCAACCCGTTCTACGTCCGCGAGTCGGCCCGGTTGCTCGCCGCCGAGGGCACCCTCGTCGCCACCTCGGAGGTGCCCGAGGGCGTCCGCGACGTGCTACGCCGGCGACTCGCCCATCTGCCGTCCACGGCGGTGTCGGTGCTGCGCCTGACCGCGACCGTGGGGCGGGAGGCGGACGTACGGACCCTCGTCGACGCCGCCGGCAGCGACGAGAGCACCGTCCTGGGCGGGCTGGAAGCCGGGCTGAGCGCCGGACTGCTCACCGAGCCGGCGCCGGGACGGGTCCGCTTCGTCCACGGTCTGGTCTGCGACACCATCTACCGCGACCTGCCGCAGCTACGCCGCACCCGCCTGCACGCCCGGATCGCCGCCGTCACCCGCCGGCTGCACCCGGACGACTATCCGGCCCTGGCGTACCACTACTCGCGTGCCGCGTCGCCGGACACCGCGCCGCTGGCCGTCGAGTACGCCGTCCGTGCCGCCGAGCTGGCCGAACGCCGGTACGCGTACGACACCGCGATCGAACTGCTCGACAACGCCGTCGACGCCACCGCGTCGGTGCCCGGAGACCGGGACGCGCTCCGGGTCGACCTGCTGGGCCGGCTGCTGCGCGCCCAGGCCCGGGCCGGCGCGGTGGCCGCCGCCCAACAGAGCCGGACCCGGGCCGTGGACATCGCCGTGGCGGCCGGCCGCGACGAGCTGCTCGTCGCGGCCTTCACCGCGTGGACCGTGCCGAGCCCCTGGCTGCGCCACCAGTACGGCGCCGTGGACCACACCGCCGTCGAACTGCTCACGCGGTTGTTGCGCACCGACCACCTGGAACCGGTCACCCGGTGCCGGCTGCTGGACGCGCTCGCCACCGAGTTGGACGGTGAAGCGGACCCGCGCGGCGTGGCGGCCGGCCGGGAGGCCCTGGCGATCGCCCGGCGGCTGGACGACCCCGAGCTGCGCGCCGTCGGCCTGGCCGCCCGGGCCCGCACCCTGAACTACGAGTTGGCGGCGCCGCAGCGCCTGGAGTTGGCCCGGGAGCTGCGGGACCTGGCCGACACGCACGGCCTGGTGACCTGGCGTTGGGTCGCCGAGCAGCTGGTCGGGCACTGCGCCGCCGCGCTCAACGATCCGGAGCAGCTGACCGCCAGCGTCGCCCGGCAGGGCCGGTTGGCCGAGACGTACCAGCTCAAGGAGGCCCAGGTTCTCCACCTGTGCTCCCTCGCCGTGCTGGCGCACGTCGCCGGTGACTTCGGGACCGCGCGACGGCACTACGACGAGGTCGCCGAGCAGATGCGGCGGCAGGGGTCGCTGCACGCCGAGGCCTTCCACTACTTCGCCGTGGCGACCCTGCTGATGAGCCAGGGCCGGTTCGGCGAGCACGTGGAGGCGACCCGCCGGATGCGGCCGTCGCTGGGGCCGATCGTGGACGACCTGCTGGCGTTGGCATTGATCGAGAGCGGTCGGGTGGACGAGGCCCGGGCCATGCCGATCAACCGGCACACCTACCGCCCCGACTACTTCCAGTCGTCCCTGCTGAGCGTACGGGCGATGGTCATCGTGGCGCTGGGCCGACGGGACCTGGCTCAGCCGGTGATCGACGCGCTCCTCCCGTTCCGTGATCAACTGGCCGGGCTCTCCATCACGGCGGCCGTGGTGCGACCCGTGGCGCTGACCCTCGGGGAGCTGTTCCGGCTGACGGGTCGCACCGACGAGGCGGTCCGGCACCTCGAGCTGGCGGCCACCCTGGCCCGCCGGTGGGGGTCGCCGCACTGGCTGGCCCAGGCGACGGCGGCGCTGGCCGGCTGACTGCCGCCGGTTCTCCAAGTGGGTTTCAAGTGGTTGTCAAGTGGCGGCGCGAATGATCGTCCTGTTCGACCCACCGAACCCTTGAAAGGGCACCGTGAACCAGACCCACCAGGAAGCGATGGCCGACGTCCGCGACATGTACATGGTGCACATCATGTTCCGCCGCGAGCTCGGTCTGCTCCCTCAGCTCGTCCGGGGCGTACGGCCGGGGGACGCGAAGCGCGCGGACCTCGTCGGCGCCCACGCCGCGCTCCTGTGCCGGCAGTTGCACCTGCACCACGAGGGCGAGGACCTGTTCCTCTGGCCGCTGCTCGCCGAGCGCGGTGGCGCGGAGGCGGCCGCCGTGGTTCCCGCGATGCAGGCCCAGCACCACGCGATCGAGCAGGCGTACGAGGCGGTCGTCGCCCTGCTCCCCGCATGGCGTCACACCGGACAGGACGGCGCGGCGGTGGCCGACGCCGTGGAGCAGCTGCGTGCTGCGGCCGTCGAGCACATGGCCCTGGAGGAGACCGAGATCCTGCCGCTGGCGCAGCGGTACGTCACCGCGGCCGAATGGGCCAAGCTCGGCGAACACGGGCTGAACGACACCCCCAAGAAGGACCTGCCGCTGATCTTCGGGATGGGGATGTACGAGGGCGACCCTGCGGTGATCAAGGCGGTGCTCTCGCACGCCCCGCTGCCGGCACGGCTGCTCATGCCGATCATCGCACCACGCCTCTACCGCACGTACGCCAAGCGTGTCCACGGCACGGCCACACCTCCGCGCATCGGCGCGAACGGGAGGTGAACGGTCGGCTGGTGCGAGCGACCGTGCCGACAAGGGGGTGGCGCGGTCAGGCGTCGGCCAGGAAGGCCAGCACCCGGGGCCAGGCCGCGGCGGCGGCCTCCGGGGCGTACTCGCTCAGATCCGGGTCGGTGAACAGGTGGCCCACGCCGGGGTAGCGGAACACCGTCAGGTCGGCGCCGGCGGCGGTCATCGTCCGCTGCCACTCGTCCACCTCCTCCGGCGCGTCGTACGGGTCCGGGTCGGCGACGTGCAACTGCACGGGCAGGCCGGGCCGGACCGCGTCCGGCGCGCCGCCGGTGCCGTGCAGCAGGAGCAGGCCGGCGGCGTCGGGGCGTTCGGCGAGCAGCGCCCCGGCCACCCCGGCGCCCATCGAGAAGCCGGCGAGGACCGCCTGCGGCGGCGGGGCGGCCAGCGCGGCGCGCGCCCGGTCGAGCACCACCTCGTGGCCGATCTTGTCGAGCAGGGCGAAGCCCTCCTCGACGGTGTCGGCGGCGGGGACGCCGTACAGGTCGGGGGTGGTGACCTGGTGCCCGGCGGCGCGCAACCGGTCGGCGGCGGCGCGGACGGCGGGCCGCAGCCCGTACACGGAGTGGAACAGCACGACGTGTCGCATCCGGTCATCCTGCCGCCGCCGGGCCGCCGACCGGCGGGGACACGCGGGGGTGGGCTCAGACCAGGGCCGCCAGCCGGGCGACCAGGGCCGACGGCGGCGGCATCGCGGCGATCTCCTGGCTGACCTGTACGGCGGCGGTCCGCAGCGTCTCGTCGGTGAGCAGCCGGGTCAGGGTGCGCGCGGTGATGTCGGCGGGGCGCGACGCGATACCGGCGCCCCGGCGGGCCACGAGATCGGCGTTGTGCCGCCGGTCCCCCGGCCCGGTGGCGGCCAGTTGCGGCAGGCCGGCGGCGAGGGCGCCGAGCGCACTGCCCGCGCCGCCGTGGTGGACCAACGCCGCGCTCGCCGGCAACGCCTCGTCGAGCGGGATCCAGTCGACCACCCGAACGTTGGCCGGCAACGGTCGGGCCGTCGTACGCCGGTCGGGTCGGACCAGCACGATCTCCGCGTCCACGTCGGGCGCGGCCGCGACCACGGCGGGCATCGGACCCCGGTCCCCGGGACCGGTCAGGGTGCTGCGGGTGACCAGGATGCGCGGTCGCGGACCGGGCTCGCGCAGCCAGGCCGGCAGCGCGCCGCCGCCGACGTAGGAGCTGTGGCGCATCGGCCAACCGTGCTGGGTCGCGACGCTGGGCGGCGCGACGGCGAGGGCGGCGGCCGGGGCGGGCAGCCCGGTCAGGCCGTGCCGGCGCAGCGCGGCGTCGAGCCGGGCGATGGTGGCCCGGACCAGCTCGCGGCCGTCGAAGAGGCTGTTCTCCTGCCGTACGGCCGGCACGTCCAGCCGGGCGGCGGCCACCGCCCCGGCGACCGCGAACGGCTCGTGCAGCACCAGGTCCGGTCGCCATCGCTCGGCCAGGGCGACAACCGGGTCGCTGAGCTGGTCGTTGAGCGCGCCGAAGAGCAGACCCGCGCCCCGGGTGCCCGCGGTGCCGGCCAGCTCGGCGCGGGCGATCAGCGGGTGGCGGGGGAAGACCCGCAGCGCGATCCGGCCGAAGTCGAAGCCCGGCGCGATGTCGTGTACGGCCAGCCCGGCGTCGGCGGCGGCCAGCGCGCCGCCACCGGTGGCCAGCAGCACGTCGTGGCCGGCGTCGCGCAGCGCGACCGCCAGCGGCACCAGCGGGAAGGCGTGGCCGACCAGCGGGGCGGAGACCACCAACACACGCATGGCCGCGATCCTATGTCGACACCGGTCGAACCGATGTCCCGGTGACCGGCGGGTCAGCCGGCGCTGCGCTGGTCGACGATGCGGCGCATCTTGCCCATCGACCGCTCCACCGCGTCCGGGGCGAGCACGTCCACGGCCACGCTCACCCCGATCGTGTTCTTCACCAGCTCCACCAGCGCGACGCCGGCCCGCTCGGCGGCGTCGGCGGGCACGTCGGCGCGCCGCTCGACCCGTACCGTGAGGGTGTCCAGCCGGCCCCGGCGGTCGAGGACGCACTGGAAGTGCGGCGAGAGCTGGGGCGTCCGCAGGATCAGCTCCTCGATCTGGGTGGGGAAGACGTTCACCCCCCGCACGATCATCATGTCGTCCGTCCGGCCGGTGATCTTCTCGATCCGCCGCATGGGACGGGCGGTGCCGGGCAGCAGCCGGGTGAGGTCGCGGGTGCGGTAGCGCACCACCGGCATCGCCTGCTTGGTCAGCGAGGTGAGCACCAGCTCGCCCTGCTCGCCGTCGGGGAGCACCGCGCCGGTGACCGGGTCGATGATCTCCGGATAGAAGTGGTCCTCCCAGAGGTGCAGCCCGTCCTTGGTCTCGACGCACTCGGTCGCCACGCCCGGGCCCATCACCTCGGAGAGGCCGTAGATGTCCAGCGCGTGGATGTCGAGGTGGTGCTCCATCTCGCGGCGCATGTCCTCGGTCCACGGCTCCGCGCCGAAGATCCCCACCCGTAGCGAGGTGGCGCGCGGGTCGACGCCCTGGCGCCGCATCTCGTCGACGATGGCGAGCATGTAGCTGGGCGTCACCATGATGATCTCGGGCTCGAAGTCGCGGATCAGCATGACCTGCCGCTCGGTCATGCCGCCGGAGACCGGAATGACCGTGCACCCCAGCTCCTCGGCCCCGTAGTGGGCGCCGAGCCCGCCGGTGAAGAGTCCGTAGCCGTACGCGACGTGCACCCGGTCACCGGGCCGTCCGCCGGAGGCGCGGATGGACCGGGCCATCAACCGGGCCCAGGTACGCAGGTCGTCCCGGGTGTAGCCGACCACGGTGGGCCGGCCGGTGGTGCCGGACGAGGCGTGCAGGCGGGCCACCTGTTCCCGGGGCACGGCGAACATGCCGAACGGGTAGTTCTCGCGCAGCTCGGCCTTGCCGGTGAACGGGAAACGGGCCAGGTCGGCGAGGTCACGGCAGTCGTCGGGGTGCGCGCCGACGGCGTCGAAGGCCCGGCGGTAGTGCGGCACGTTGTCGTACGCGTGCCGCAACGACCAGCGCAGCCGCTCGCGTTGCAGGGCGCGCAGCTCGTCCACGCCGGCGCGCTCGATGGGCTCCAGCTCCTCCGGTGACGGGGTGCGGTCCTGCATCGCGTGCCTCCTTGGTGCGGCGGTCCCGGTGGGGCTGCCGGTACCGTACGCCGGTCGCCGCCCGGCTGACCGGGCGGTCAGCGGACGGCCGACGCGGCGCTGGCGGGGGGACGCCCCGACCGCCGACACGACGACGCCGGGTCAGGCGTCGGCCCGACCCGGCGTCGCTTCGATCATCGCTCTGCCATCCTCTCGCAATTGCAAAATATGTGCAACAAGGTCTGGACACCGCTCCGGCGCGGTAACTAGCCTCCTCGTTATGAGTCCTTACATCACCGATCCGTGGGCGTGGCAGGAGAGCTGGGACCGTCAGCAGGAGGCGTACCTGCCGGACCGCGAACACCGGTTCACCGCCATGCTGGACGCCGTCGACGCGGTCGTCGACGGCCGGTCGCCGCGCGTGCTCGACCTGGCCGGCGGCACCGGAACCATCTCGCTGCGCACGCTGGCCCGCTTCCCCGCCGCCGAGGTGACGGTGGTGGACCTCGACCCGGCGCTGCTCGCCATCGCCCGCGCCACCCTGGGCGGTCGCGCCACCATCGTCACCAGCGACCTCGGCGCGCCCGACTGGCATACCGCGCTCCCCCACCGGGAGTACGACGCCGTCCTGACCGCCACCGCCCTGCACTGGCTGCCGGCCGACCGGCTCGGGCAGCTCTACGCCGAGCTGCGCGACGTGCTGCGCCCGGGTGGCGTCCTCGTCAACGCCGACCACATGCCCGACGACGCGCTCCCGGAGCTGACCAAGCGGCTGCTGGACCGGGCGCGCGAGCGGCGCGACGCCCGCTACGCCGCCGGCTCGGTGCTGTCCTGGTCGGACTGGTGGGCCCGGGCCGGCGCCGACCCCGCGCTCGCCCCGCTGGTCGCCCAACGGCAGAGCATCTACCCGACCGGGCACAGCCCCGAGTGGAACCCCCCGGCCTCCTGGCACCTGGCCGCCCTCACGGCGGCCGGCTTCGCCGAGGTCGGCACCCTCTGGCGAGGCGGCGTGGACGCGGCCGTCGTGGCGGTGCGCTGAAGCAGGGAGCGGCGGCAGTGCGCTGAGGCCCGACCGGCGGCAGTACGCTGAGCACCCGTGGCAGAACCACTGGACCCGCGCACCGACCCCGACGTCGACCTGCGGGTTCCCGCCGACCGGGGTGAGCTGACCGCGCACCCCGCGACCGTCCTCGCCACGATCGCGGCGGGCGGTGTGCTCGGCGCGCTGGGCCGGGCCGGCCTGCAACACCTCGCCCCGCACCCGCCGACCGGCTTCCCGTGGGCCACCTTCGGCGTCAACACGACCGGCTGCCTGCTGATCGGCGTGCTGATGGCGGTGCTCGGGCACCTCGGCGGCGGCCACCCGCTCGCGCGCCCGTTCCTCGGGGTCGGGATCCTCGGCGGCTTCACCACCTTCTCCACCTACGCGGTCGACATCCAGCAGGCGCTGGTCGCGGGCGCTCCGGGCACCGCGCTGGCCTACCTGGCCGCCACGCTGCTCGGGGCGCTCGTCGCGGTCGCGCTGGGCGACGTCGTCACCGGTCGACTCCTGCGCGGCGGGGCGGCCCGGTGACCGTTCTGCTCATCGCCCTGGGCGCGGCCGTCGGCGCGCCCCTGCGGTACCTCACCGACCGGGCCGTGCAGTCCCGGCACACCTCGGCGTTCCCGTGGGGCACGCTGACCGTCAACGTGGTCGGCTCGCTGCTGCTCGGCGCTCTCGTCGGCGTACCGGCGGGCCCGGCGGTCAGCGCGCTCCTCGGCACCGGATTCTGCGGAGCGCTGACCACCTACTCCACGTTCAGCTACGAGACGTTGCGGCTGGCCAGGGGCGATCATCGGCTGCTCGCCCTGGTCAACGTGGCGGGCAGCGTCGCCGCGGGGCTCGTCGCGGCCAGCGCCGGCTACGTCCTGACCCACGCCCTGACGGCCTGACCCCTCTTCCAACGGGCCCCGACCAGGGGGCGATGACGAACACCCTGAGGGTATATACGCGAGGTATACCCTCGGTGTAGTCTCCTCGGCATGAGCGTGCCACTGACCCTGCTCGGCCTCCTCGAACGAGAGCCCAGCCACGGCTATGACCTGAAGCGCGACTACGACGCCTTTTTCGGCCGGGGCAAGCCGCTGCCGTTCGGCCAGGTCTACTCCACCCTCAGCCGACTGGCCCGGGACGGGAAGGTGGTGATCAGCGACGTCGCACCCGGCGCCGGCCCGGACCGCAAGCGCTACGTCATCACCGACCGGGGCGCGACCGAGGTCGAGCAGTGGCTGACCCAGCCCGTCGACCCGGAGCCGCACCTCCAGACGGTGCTCTTCGCCAAGGTCGTGCTCGCGCTGATGACCGACCGTCCCGCCGACGAGTACCTCGACACCCAGCGCCGCGCGCACCTGCGTCGGATGCGCGAGCTGACCGAGATCAAGCGCGCCGGCAACCTGGTCGACGCGCTGCTCGCCGACCACGGCCTGTACCACCTGGAGGCCGACCTCCGATGGATCGAGATGACCGGCGCCCGCCTGGACGCCCTACGCAAGGAGGTACGGCCGTGAGCGCCGTCATCGAGGCCCGCGACGTGACGTTCGCGTTCGGACAGACACCCGCCCTGCGCGGTGCCAGCGTCGCCGTGGACGCCGGTGAGATCGTCGCCGTCATGGGCCCCAGCGGCTCGGGCAAGTCCACCCTGCTGCACTGCCTGGCCGGCATCCTGGTGCCCGACGCCGGCGAGATCCTCTTCGACGGGGCGCGGGTCGACACCATGGCCGAGACCGCCCGCAGCAGCCTGCGCCGCGACCGCTTCGGCTTCGTGTTCCAGTTCGGCCAGCTCGTCCCCGAGCTGACCGCGGTCGAGAACGTGGCCCTGCCGCTGCTGCTCGGTGGTGTGCGCCGGACACCGGCGCTGGCCAGGGCGCGAGCCTGGTTCGCGCGCCTCGGCCTGGACGGCCTCGAGGAGCGACGCTCGGGTGAGCTGTCCGGGGGGCAGGCGCAGCGGGTGGCCCTGGCCCGCGGGCTGGTCGCCGAGCCGCGGGTGCTCTTCGCCGACGAGCCGACCGGCGCGCTCGACTCCCTCACCGGTGAGCAGGTCATGGACCTGCTCGTCGACGCGGCCCGGCAGCAGGGCACCACTGTCGTCCTGGTGACCCACGAACCCCGGATCGCCGCGTACGCCGACCGCGAGGTCATGGTCCGCGACGGGCGCGTGACCGCGCCGGAGCGGATCGCGTCGTGATCGCCTTCGCGCTGCGCCTCGCCGTGGCGGGCGGCCGGGAGGCGCTCACCCGCCTGCTCGTCATCGCCGCCGCCGTCGCGGTCGGCAGCGGGCTGCTGCTGGCCACCCTGGCCGGGGTCAACGCCACCAACTCCCAGCTCACCCGGTACGCGTCGATCTACCCGAGCGACGTGGGCGGCGGCGCCGCCGACCCGCTCTGGTGGTCGACCCGGGACGACTACTTCCAGGGCCGACAGATCATCCGGATCGACGTGGCCGCCAGCGGGCCGAGCGCGCCCGTGCCGGTCGGCGTCCCGGGCACTCCCGGGCCGGGCGAGTTCTACGCCTCCCCCGCGCTGCGCGACCTGCTGGCCGCCCACCCCGCCGCCGAACTGGCCGACCGTTACCCGGGACGTGACGTCGGCGTGGTCGGCCCGGCCGGGCTGACCTCACCGGACACCCTCCTGGCCATCGTGGGCGGCACGCCCGAGCAGGTTTCCGCGCTGCCCAGCGCGCGGCAGGTCCGCAGCGTCGGCGAGACGCCCGCGCTCCCCGAGACCACGGTGAACCTCATCCTGGGGGTGGCCGCCGGCGGGCTGCTCTTCCCGGTGCTGATCTTCATCGGCACCGCCACCCGGCTCAGCGCCGCCCGCCGGGAGCAACGCTTCGCCGCCATGCGCCTGGTCGGCGCGACGCCCCGGCAGATCGCCACGGTCGCCGCCGTGGAGTCGGCCGTCGCGGCCGTCGCCGGCACCGCCGTCGGCTTCGGCCTGTTCCTCGCCTTCCGGGGCTCACTCGCGGCCATCCCGTTCACCGGCATGCCGTTCTTCCCCGGCGACCTGTCGCTCGGGGTGTGGGACATCCTGGCCGTGGCGCTGGGCGTACCGGCCGGTGCGGCGGTGGCGGCCCGGATCTCGCTGCGCCGCGTACGGATCTCGCCGCTGGGCGTCACCCGGCGGGTCACCCCACGGGCGCCGCGCGCGTACCGGCTGATCCCGGCACTCGCCGGAGTGGCCGTGCTGGTGGCCGCCCTCGGCTATCGGCCCGCGACCGCCGACGGGCAGACGGCGATGTTCCTACCCGGTCTGCTGCTCATCATGGCCGGCCTGGTCGTCGCCGGACCGTGGCTGACGATGGTCGGCGCGCGGATCCTGGCCCGGCGTGCCGATCGCCCGGCCACGCTCATCGCCGCCCGGCGGCTCGCGGACAACCCGAAGGCCGGCTTCCGGGCGATCAGCGGGATCATGCTCGCGCTGTTCGTCACGAGCGTCGCCATCGGTGTGATCACCACGATCATCGACGAACGCGGACCGGCCCCGGTCGGCTCCATCGACGCCAGCACGGTGACCACCGTCTTCGACGAGAAGACGGCCACGGTGCCGGACACCCTCTTCGCCGACCTGAGGGCGATCGACGGCGTGCGATCCGCGACCGCCATCCGGGAGAACCCGCAGGTGACGGCCTCCGGCGAGGTCGGCGTCATCGCCTGCGCCGACCTGCCGAGCGCGTACGGCCGGTGCGCCGACGGCGCGAACGTCATCGAGGTGCCGTACGGCCTGAGCCGCTGGCGGGAGTCGGCGTCGTCCGCGACGGTCTGGCCGGCCGCGTCGATCACCGTCGCCGACCTCCAACGGCTACCGGTGGGGGCGATGGTCGTCGGCACGGACGGCTCGGCCGCCGCCATCGAGCAGGTCCGCACCGTGTTGGAGGTTGCCTTCCCGACCTTCTGGGTGGGGCCGAACGTGCCCGGCGACTACGAGACGAACTTCTCCAACACCCTGCGCGGCTGGGAGCAGCTGGCGAACGTCGTCATCATCGCCAGCCTGGCGCTCGGCGGGTGCAGCCTCGCGGTCAGCGTGATCGGCGGCCTGACCGAACGGCGGCGGCCGTTCAGCCTGCTGCGTCTCAGCGGCGCACCGGTACGGGTGCTACGCCGGGTCGTCGCGCTGGAGAGCGCCGTACCGATGCTCGCCGTCACCGCCGTGGCCATCGGGATGGGCCTGCTCGCCGCGCACCTCTTCCTGCGGGCACAGATGGGCTACACGCTTGTCGCGCCGCCGCCGCGCTTCGCCGTGATCGTCGTGATCGGCCTGGTCGCCTGCCTGGGCGTGATCGCCTCGACCATGCCGCTGCTGGAACGCGTCACCGGCCCGGAGACGGCCCGCAGCGAGTGAACCTACGGCCCGGTGGCCACCGCGATCACCCCGTGCGCATGGTGGTGATGGTGGTGGCCGACCGGGTCGTCGGGGTGGTCGTGCGGTTGCTGCGGGCGGCCCACCTTGTCGGCGAAGCCGGGCATCAGCACCCGGTAGGCGCAGGTGTCGCAATTCATCCGGATGTCGCCGCCCAGCGCCTCGGCGTAGCGTTCGCGCACCAGGTCGGCGAGGGCGTCGCAGTCGCCGATCACCTCGGCGACCCGGACGTCCAGGTCGGGGTGCGTGGCGGCGAACTCGGCCGACTGGGCGACGATCCGGTCCGGCAGCACCCCGGCGAACAGGAAGTACGGCGCGACGACGATCCGCCGCGCGCCGAGGCGACGCAGCCGGTCCAGCACCGCCGGCACCGACGGCTCGGCGAGGGAGATGAACCCCGGCTCGACGCCCGCGTACCCGCGCCCCTCCCAGAGCAGCCGGGCGACCTTGGCGACCTCGGCGTTGGCGTCCGGATCGGTGGACCCCCGTCCGATCAGCGCCACCCAGGTACCGGCCCGGTCGCCGCCCGTTAGCGCGGTGTCGATGCGCTCCTCGAGGGCCGTGTGCAGCAACGGGTGAGGGCCGAGCGGACGCCCGTAGCGGTAGGTCAGCCCGGGGTGCCGCTGCTGCTCGCGCGCCATGGCGGCGGGGATGTCGCCCTTGCCGTGCCCGGCGCCGGTGAGCACCAGCGGCAGCGCGACGAGGGCCCGGTGTCCACGCGCGACGAGAGCGCCGACGGCGTCGGTCAGCGGCGGGCGGGACAGCTCGATGAAGCCGCCCTCGACGTCGCCGATGTCCGCACGCCGGCGGACCCGTTGCACGAGCGCGGCGAACTGGTCGACCCCGGCCGCGCTGCGCGTGCCGTGCCCGACGATGACCAGACCGGTCATGACTTCTCCTCGGTGTAGAGCAGGGCGTTGAGGGCGGCGGCGGCGACCGCCGAACCACCCTTCTCGCCCACGTTGGACACCCCGGGCAGGCCGCTGGCCCGCAGCGCCGCCTTAGACTCGGCGGCGCCCACGAAGCCGACCGGCAGGCCGACGACGAGCGCCGGCGCGGCGTCCAGGGTGAGTAGTTCGACCAGGGCGGTCGGCGCGCAGCCGACCACCCAGACCGCGCCGGGACCGACCCGGTCCAGGGCGATCCGCACGGCCGCCGCCGAGCGGGTGATGCCGGCCGTGCGGCCCAGCTCGGCGGCGGCCGGCTCGGCGACCGGGCAGACCAGCTCCAGACCGGCCCGGGTGATGCCGGCGGCGACCATCGCCACGTCGGTCACCACGGGTACGCCCGCGCGCAGCGCGGCCAACCCCGATTCGAGGGCCGCCTCGTCGCAGACCAGGTCGTCGACGTACGCCAGGTCAGCGCTGGCGTGCACCACCCGCTCGGTGACCGCCCGGGTCAACGGCGGCAGGTGCGACAGGTCGACCCGCTCCCGCAGGATGCGGTACGACTCGACCTCGATCGGGTGCACGGCCCGGCTCATCGGGTCCCTCCACTGTGCTCGGGTGCGGTCACACGGATCGCGTCGACCGGGCAGATCTCCAGGCACTCCAGGCAGCCGGTACACCGGTCGGTGCGTACCGTGAGGCCGCCGGCGACCGGCCGGATCGCGTGGGTGGGGCAGGTGCGCAGGCACGCGCCGCAGCCCTGGCAGGCGTCGATCGTCACGAGCGCCACCGGTACCCCCTGGGGGTGACCATCCGCCCGGCGACCAGCCGGGTGTCGCTGTTGCCGACCACGACCACGCTGTACATGTCGACGATGGCCGGGTCGAGCGTGGCCAGCGTCGCCAGGTGCACGCGCTCGCCGGGGCGGCTGGCGTTGCGTACCACCCCGACCGGGGTGTCCGGCTGCCGGTGCGCGGCGAGGATCCCCAGCGCCTTGCCGAGCTGCCAGTCCCGAGCCCGGCTGCGCGGGTTGTAGAAGACGGTCACGAAGTCGCCCTCGGCGGCGGCGGTCACCCGCCGCTCGACGACCTCCCACGGCGTGTGCAGGTCGGACAGGCTGACGTAGGCGTGGTCGTGGCCGAGCGGCGCGCCGAGCAGCGCACCGGCGGCCAGGGCGGCGGTCACCCCGGGCACACCCACCACGTCGATGCGCTCGTCGGCGTACTCCAGGGCGGGGCTGGCCATCGCGTACACCCCGGCGTCGCCGGACCCGATCAGCGCGACCGCCCGGCCGGCGGCGGCCTCGGCCACGGCGGCGCGGGCCCGCGCCTCCTCCGCGCCGAGTCCGCTGGCGAGCACCCGGGTACCCGGCCGCAGCACGTCACGGACCTGGTCGACGTACTGGTCCAGGCCCACCACCACCGACGCGCGGCGCAGCTCGGCCGCCGCGCGCGGGGCGCGCAGGTCGGCCGCGCCCGGCCCGAGGCCGACGACGGCGAGCCGGCCGCGCGGCGCGTGCCGCGCCACCGCCACGGTCGCCATCGCCGTCGCGGTCTTGCCCACCAGGAGCGTCGCGTCGTCGGTCCGGCCGTCCGCGCCGAGCAGCGCCGCGGCCTCCGCCACGCTCGGCGTGCCGACCGCGGCCCGGACCACCTCGCTGGGGTGCGGCACGTCGACCGCCGCGAGGCGCGCCGCAGGCCAGGTCACCAGGGGTACGCCGAGCGTGTCGGCGGTGCTGCGGATGCCCGCCTCGTCGGCCTTGATGTCGGCGCTGGCCAGGCAGCGCAGGCTCGCCGGGTCGAGGCCGGCCTGGGCCAGCACCCGGTGCAGCAGCTCGGCCACCTCGGCGGCCGGTACACCCCGACTCGCCCCGACGCCGGCGACCAGCGACGGCGGTCGCAGCACGGCGGTCCGCGCGTCGGTCGGCACCACCCGATCGGTGACCAGCAGCCGGTAGCGGCCCTCGGCCGTGGCGTCGGGGTGGGCGGTGCTGCGCACGTTCGGGGGCAGGGCGGGCAGCGGCCAGGCGGCGTCGGCGACCAGCTCGACCGGTTCGCCGTCCAGGATGGCCCGGGACACCGCGGCGACCGCGCCCTGCACGGGCCAGCCGAGGGTGTCCAGTCCGGGAAGCCCGACCGCGTCGGTGGCCGTGGTGACCACCGGTCGGGCGTCCAGCAGCGCGCCGACCCGCTCGGCGAGGTCGTTGCCGCCGCCGGCGTGACCGCCCAGCAGCGCCACCGCGTGCCGGGCCGCCTCGTCGACGACCACCACGGCCGGGTCGGTGCGCTTGTCGCCGAGCAGCGGCGCGAGGACGCGGACCACCGCGCCGGTGGCCAGGAACGCGACCACCGCGTCACAGTCCGCCCAGGCGGCGCGTAGCGCGTCGGCGACGCTGTCGGCCTCGACCGGCCGGGCGTGCGGCCAGGCGGCGGCGAGGATGTCGGCGTGCCGGCGGCCGGCGGCGGTGGCTGCCACCAGGCCGATCCGGGCGGGGGTGGTGTCGTTCACGGGCGCTCCCCGGTGAGGACGACCACCGGGTTGGTGGCCGCGAGTCGGATCGAGCCGCCGGGCAGGTCGGCGAGGCGGGCGGCGGCGAGCTGGCTGCCCTCGACCGAGTAGCCGGCGGCGCGCAGCAGGTGCACCGCCGGCGCGACGCGGTCCAGCGCGGCCAGGGTGAGCACGACCCGTGCGGGCCGACGTGTCAGCACGGCGGCGAGGACGTCGACGCCCCCGCCGCCCACGAAGACCGCGTCCGGCTCGGGCAACCCGTCCAGCGCCGCCGGGGCGCGCCCGACGACGACCCGCACGTCGACGGCGTGTGTGGCGGCGTTGTCCCGGATCGTCGCTGCGGACGCCGGGTCCTGCTCGACGGCGAGCACGGCCGCGCCGAGCAGCGCGCACTCGATGCCGACCGAGCCGCTGCCCGCGCCGACGTCCCAGACGAGCCGGCCCAGTCGGGGACGCAGCCGCGCGACGACCAGGGCCCGCACCTCCGACTTGGTGATCATGGAGTCGCGGTGGGCGTACCGGTTCTCCGGCAGCGCCCAACCGCCGGCCGGCGCGGCGGCCGGCTGGTTGTCGACGCGCATCCCACCGACCGCGAACGGGTCGGGCGCCGGCGCGGCGGGCACGACGGTCACCGGCGTGGCGGCGGACACGGACGTGGCGGCGGACGCGAGCGGGACGGGCAGCGGCTCCGCGGTCGGCACGATGGATGCGGGCGGGGCAGGCGGCGGCTCGGCGATGCTGAGCAGGACGTGTGGGTCGGGCCAGGTGTCGGTGGCGGCCTGCGCGGGGGTCACCGCGTGGACCCGTTCGGCGTCGGTGCCGAGGTGTTCGGCGACCAGCAGGCGGCGGGGCCAGCCGACCAGACCCGCGCCCAGCTCGGCGGCCCCGGCGCCCGGTGCGGTGAGGACCGCGACCAGCGGCAACGCCCGGCAGGCGTTCAGCGCCGGTCGGAGATCACGGCCGTGCGCGGTGACCACGGCGGCGCCGTCCCAGGACAGTCCGGCGCGGGCGAACGCGGCGGCCACACTGGACACCGCCGGCACCACCCGCAGCGGCAGCCCGGCCGCGCGCAGCCGCCGGACGATCCCGAACAGGCCGGGGTCCCCGCTGGCCAGCACGACGGCCGGCACCCCGGTGGCGATGGCGTCAACCAGCCGGCGCAGGGCCGGGGCGAGCGGCCCGAGGACGACGGTCTGCGCGCTCGCCGGTACGGGCACCGCGGCCAGGTGCCGGGCCGCCCCGACCACCAGGCCCGCGCCGGTCAGTGCGGGGGCGAGAGCGGGGTGCGGCGGACCCCCGGCGGCGTCCAGCCCGACCACTGTCACCAGCGTGTCCGGGGATGCCGTCGTCGCCGTCGCGTCGTCCGGTGTCATCGCGCCCACCAGCGCGTCCGGGGCGCTCATCGCGGCCACCGGCCGGACGAGGCGACGACGCGTGCTCCGGCGAAGTCGACCATCGCCACGTCCACGGTGACCGTCGGCCCGGCGAAACGCCGCAGCACCGCCTTGACCCGCTGGCAGAGCAGATCCCCGGCCGTGCCGAGCAGACCGGCGGCCTCCCACAGCTCGTACGCGTGTCGCCCGGTGTTCGCCTCGGTCACTGCGGCGACGAGCGCCGGGTCGCCGCCGACGTCGGCGGTGATCGCGCCGAGCAGGGACAGGTCCACCGTGGAGCGGGTGTAGTGGGTCATCAGGATGCCGGCGGCGAGTTTGGCGAGCTTGCCGGCCATGCCGACGAAGACCACCCCGGTCATCGCGTCCTCGACGGCGGCGGTGACCGCCGCGCCGGTGAAGTCACCCACCTCGACGAAGCACACCTCGGGCAGGTCGGGCAGCAGCGCCCGGGCGGCCCGCTCGGTACGCCCACCCGTGCACAGCACCACGGTCCGCTCGCCCTGGGCGGCCATGACGTGCACGGCCTGCACGACGCTGGCCCGCCAGGAGGCGGTGGAGAAGGGCCGGACGATCCCGGTGGTGCCGAGGATCGAGATGCCGCCGAGGATGCCGAGCCGCCGGTTGGTGGTCTTGCGGGCCATGATCTCGCCCCGGGGCACGCTGATCACCACGCGTACGCCGACCTCGGTGAGGTCGACGACCTCGGCCACCGCCTCGCCGATCATCCGCCGGGGCGTGTCGTTGATGGCCGGGCCACCGACGGCGAGCCCGAGGCCCGGTTTGGTGACGGTGCCGACGCCCGCGCCGCCGGCCAACCGCAGCCCGGGGACGTCGGTGAAATCCACGGTGGCGGTCAACTCGGCGCCGTGGGTGACGTCCGGGTCGTCACCGGCGTCCTTCACCACCACCGCCTCCGCGCGCACCGGTGGGGTGCCGGTCACCTCGCAGCGCTCCACCGGGAAACGCACCCGTCGCCCGGCCGGCAGGCCGATCTCCACCTCCGGCTGGACCTCGCCGGTGACCAGGGCGGTCACGGCGGCCTTGGCCGCGGCGGTGGCGCACGCGCCGGTGGTCCAGCCGGTCCGCAGCGCGGTGGGCCGGACCTTCGCCGTACGCGGCAGGTCCGGTTCGCGCAGCGGCGGCTCGGCGTACGTCACGGGGTTCCGGTTTCTCCGGCGCGGGCGCGGCGCAGCTCGGCGCGGGCGGCCGGTTCGGCGCGACGGAAGGTGTGGAAGTGCCCCGGGTGGTAGAGGTGGGAGCGGGTGCCGGTCGCGGCGAGGGCCGGACCGACCAGGAACAGGGTGTGCTTCCACAGCTTGTGCTGCTTGACGGTGGCCTCCAGGGTGCCGACCGTGCAGCGTACGACCAGCTCGTCGGGCCAGGTGGCCTGGTACGCCACGACCGCCGGGGTGTCCGCCGGGTAGCCGCCGGCCAACAGTTCGGCCTGCACCTGCCCGGAGCGGGCGGCGGACAGGAACAGCGCCATGGTGGTGCCGTGCCGGGCGAAGTCCCGGACCCGCTCACCGGGCGGCATCGGCGTCTTGCCGCCTTCGAGGCGGGTGAGGATCACCGACTGGGCCACCTCCGGCACGGTCAGCTCCCGCCCGACCAGTGCCGCGACGGCGGTGAACGACGACACCCCGGGAACGACCTCGACGGCCAGGCCGAGCGCCCGGCACAGGTCCAGTTGCTCCTGCACCGCGCCCCACAGCGCCGGGTCGCCGGAGTGGATACGGGCCACGGTCAGCCCCTGCGCGGCAGCACGCTCGTAGAGCGGCAGCACCCCCTCGATGGGTAGCTGCGACGAGTCAATGATCTCCGCGTCGGGCCGGGCGTGGTCGAGCACGTCGCCGTGCACCAGGCTGGCCGCCCAGATCACGATGTCCGCCGCGGCGATCACCCGGGCGGCCCGCAGGGTCAGCAGGTCCGCCGCGCCCGGTCCGGCACCGACGAACCACACCTTGCCGTCGCTGGTCACAGCTTTCCTCCTCGGTGGGTGCGGCGGGCCGGGACCAGCAGCGTGGACAGGTACGGCAGGTCGGGCCCGGCGTCGTCGACCGGACCGATCCGCTCACCGGGCAGGCCGAGGGCGCGCCCGAGCACCGCGTCGGGCAGCCGACCCTGCCGGCGCAGCTCGGCCAGCAGCTCCGGGTGCCGCCGCCAGCCCTTGTAGACGACCACGGTGCCCGGGCCGGCCAGGGCGTCGGCGAACAGCGCCGGGTCGGCGGTGGCGGGCAGCAGGGTGAGCGGTTCGCGCCCCTCGACCAACGGGACGCCGCTGCGCGCGGCCAGCTCCTGCATGGCGGTCACGCCGGGCACCGTCGCCACCCGCACGGCCGGGCGCAGCGCGCGGACGCTCTGCGCCAGGTAGCCGAAGGTGGAGTAGACGTTCGGGTCGCCGATGGTGGCGAAGGCCAGCGACTCCGCGCCCGCGTCGATCGCCGCGACGACCGTCCGGGCGGCCTCGTCCCAGGCCGCCGCGCGGCGGGCGGTCACCCCACCCCGGTCGTCGAGGGCGAACGGCAGCCGCCGCAGCCGGTCCGCCGGGACGTGTTCCCGCACGGTCGTCTCGGCCCGCCCGGCGTCCGCACCGGGCCGGTCCGCCATCACGGGTACGAACACCGCGTCGGCCGCACGCAGGACGCGCACCGCCCGGACGGTGAGCAGTTCCGGGTCACCCGGGCCGACGCCCACCCCGGTCAACGTGGCGGTCACCGGCACGCCTCCACGAGGCGACGGGCCGCCCCGGGGTACCCGGCCCAGTGGGTGTGCAGGTAGGAGGCGTGTACCCGGCCGCTGACGAAGCCGTGCGGGGTGTCGTTCCAGCGCCACGCCGGCACCTCGCCGTGCCCAGGGTCGGTGGTGGTGCGGTGGAACTCGTGCCCGCGTACCGGCTCGCCGGCGGCGGCCACCGGGGAGTCGGTGACGGCCACCGCCTCGCGGTAGCCGAGGGTGAGCCGGCCGGTCATCCGGGCGGTCAGGTCCAGCCGGCCGCACATGGGTACGCCGTTCAGGGACCGCCCGAGGTAGAGCAGCCCGGCGCACTCGGCCACGATCGGCCCGTCGAAGTCGGCCAGTTCGGCGCGGAGCGTGCCGTTGCCGGCCAGCGCCTCCGCGTACGCCTCGGGGAAGCCGCCCCCGACGACGACCGCGCGGGTGCCGGCGGGCAGCGACCGGTCGCGCAGCGGGTCGACGGTGACGACGTCCGCGCCGGCGGCGGTGAGCAGTTCGGCGGTCTCGGCGTACGAGAAGGTGAAGGCCGGACCACCGGCGAGCGCGACCCGTGGCCGCCCGATGCCCGCCGGCCCGCCGACGGCCTGGACCGGGTCCCACGCGGGGACGGTCAGCGGCCCGGCGGTGCGGGCCAGGTCGAGGACGGCGTCGAGGTCCACGGTGGCCTCGACCAGTTCGGCGAGCGCGGTGACGATGGCGAGCGATTCGGGGGCCCGTTCGGCGACCGGCACCAGCCCGAGGTGCCGGGCCGGCGCGGCGACCTCGGCGGCGCGGGTGACCGCCCCGAGCACCGGTACGCCCACCTCGGCGAGCGCGTCGCGCAGCAGGGTTTCGTGCCGGGGCGAGCCGACCCGGTTGAGGATCACGCCGCCGATCCGCACGGCCGGATCGAACGCGGCCATGCCGAGGGTCAGCGCGGCGGCCGAGCGACCCTGCGCGGTGGTGTCCAGCACCAGCAGCACGGGCGCGTCGACGAGCCGGGCGACGTGCGCGGTGGAGGCGAAGTCGCGGCGGCCCACCGCGCCGTCGTGCAGACCCATGACGCCCTCGACCACGGCGATGTCGGCGGGCGTGGGGACGCTCGCGCCGTGCCGCAGCAGGGCGGCGATCCGCTCGGCGCCGACCAGGAACGGGTCCAGGTTGCGGCCGGGCCGGCCGGCGGCGAGAGCGTGGTATCCCGGGTCGATGTAGTCCGGGCCGACCTTGTGCGGGCTGACGGTCAGGCCGCGCCGGCGCAGCGCGGCCAGGAGGCCGGTGGCGACCGTCGTCTTGCCGTGGCCGCTGGCCGGCGCGGCCACCACCACCCGGGGCAGCGCCCACGGTTCGGTCACCACTCGATGCCTTTCTGGCCCTTCTGGCCGGCGTCCATCGGGTGCTTGACCTTGGTCAGCTCGGCCACCAGGTCGGCGGCGGCGACCAGGCGCGGGTCGGCGTCCCGACCGGTGATGACGACGTGCTGGAAGCCGGGCCGGTCGGCGAGGGTGGCGACCACCTCGTCCACGTCCACCCAGCCCCACTTCATCGGGTAGGTGAACTCGTCCAGCACGTACAGGCCGTAGCGCTCGGCGGCCAGGTCGCGCTGGATCTGCCGCCACCCCTCCAGAGCGTCGGCGGCGTGGTCGGCCTCGCCGCCGCGCTGGATCCAGGACCAGCCCTCGCCCATCTTGTGCCAAGTGACCGGGGCGCCCTGGCCGGTACGCTCGTGCACCTCGCCGAGCGCCCGGAAGGCGGTCTCCTCCCCCACCCGCCACTTGGCGCTCTTGACGAACTGGAACACCCCGACCGGCAGGCCGGCCGTCCAGGCCCGCAGCGCCAACCCGAACGCCGCCGTCGACTTCCCCTTCATCTGCCCGGTGTGGACGATCAGCAACGGCCGATTCCGCCGCTGCCGCGTCGTCAACCCGTCAGCGGGAACGTGGCTCGGCTGCCCCTGCGGCATCAGCGCGCCTCCCGTCCCACGTCCGTGCGTCCCGTCGCCGTGCTTCCCGCGATCTTGCAGTTTCTGTTGGTCATTTGTGTCCTTGAGTCCTTTATGCCGCGACAGAAACTGCAAGATCGCGGGGGTGGGTGAGGGTGTCCAGGGGGTGTCGGGGGGCGTTGAGCTGGGTTGCCAGGCGGGCGGCCAGGTTGAGGCGGATTGGGCCGGACTCGCAGTCGATGACCACGCAGGGGGTGCCTGTTGCTGCCAGGATCCTTGCCGCTGCTGCGGTGCGGTCCAGGGGGCGCGGGCCGGCGGTGGCTCGGCCATCGGTGACCACCAGGACCAGGGGGCGGCGCTTCGGATCGCGTAGGCGTTCCAGCCGCAGCAGGTCGGCGGCGGCGAGCAGGCCCTCGGCCAAGGGCGTCCGCCCGCCCGTGGGCAGTTCGGTCAGCCGGGTCGACGCGGCCAGCACCGAAGAGGTGGCCGGCAGCAGCGTCCGCGCTCCGGCGCCCCGGAAGGCGATCACGGCAACCTTGTCCCGTCGCTGGTACGCGTCGGTGAGCAGCGCCAACACGGCGTCCTTCAC
Organism: Micromonospora sp. WMMD729; assembly: GCF_049315225.1. NCBI lineage: Bacteria > Bacillati > Actinomycetota > Actinomycetes > Micromonosporales > Micromonosporaceae > Micromonospora > Micromonospora sp. WMMD729. The sequence continues at coordinate 3,248,932 of NZ_CP186059.1, forward strand.
GGCGCCCATCCGCTGCCGGGCGCCCATCGACCCGCTGGCGTCCACCACGAACAGCACCAGGTTGCCCTCGCGCCCCTCCCGGACCGCCTCGCGCACGTCGTCCGAGCGCAGCAGCAGCGGACCCGCCAGCCTTCCCCGGGCCGCCTGGTGCGGCACGGCGGCACGCACGGTGGCCGGCAGGTGCAGCGCGCCGACCCGGCCCGCCGGCAGCCGCGCCCCGGTCGTCCGGCCACGCCCGGTCCGGGCGCGCGACCGCCGGCCGGGCACCCCGTCACCGACGCCGGGCGCGGTGAGCAGCCGGGCCCGCAGGCCACCCCGGGGTACGGCCACGCTCCCGCCCTCCCAGTCTCGATCGTCGCCGGCGTCGCTCGACCCCGCGCCTGCGGCCCGTCGACGCCGCCTGCCCCGGCTGTCGGCCGGCGACCGATCGGAGGACCCGTCCACGCTGGCGTCGGCGGCGTATGGCTCGGGACCGTCGCCGCGCTCGCCCGCGCTGCCGTCGCGCTCGTCTGCGCTGGCGTCGCGCTCGTCCCCGCCGGCGGAGCCGTGTCGTTCCGGACCACCCAGGGCGGTCGAGTCGCGGGCGGCGCCACCGGCGTCACGGCCATGAGCGTCCGGTCCGTCCCCATCGGAACGGTGCCCACCGCCCGGGCCACCCGCACCGCCCGAACCGCCCGGGCCGCCGGGGCCACCCGCACCGCCCGAACCGCCGCCGTCCGGGCCGTCGGGGCGCGGACCGGACGGGCCGCCGTCGTGCGGGCCGTCGTCGTCCGGGTCGTCGGGGTGGACGTCCTGGGCCCGTTGCAGGGCCTCGTCGAGGCGCTTCTCGTCCAGCCCCGGTGTGTCGAACGGGTCGCGGCGGCGACGGTGCGGCAGGGCGAGCCGGGCGGCCACCCGGACGTCGTCGCTGGTGACCCGGTCCCGGCCGTGCCAGGCGGCATGGGCGAGGGCGGTACGGGCGGTGACGATGTCGGCGCGCATCCCGTCCACGTCGAACGCCGCGCACACCTCGGCGATCTGTCGCAGGGCGGCGTTCGGCAGGCGTACCCCGGAAAGCCGGCGGCGGGCGGCGGCGACCTGGGCGGCGATCTCGGCGTCGGCGGCGGCCCAGCGGGCGGCGAACCCGGCCGGGTCGGCGTCGGCGGCCAGCCGGCGGCGCACCACCTCGACCCGGATCTCCGGGTCCCGGCTGGCGTTCACCTCGACGGTCAGCCCGAACCGGTCGAGCAGCTGCGGACGCAGCTCCCCCTCCTCCGGGTTCATGGTGCCGACCAGCAGGAACCGGGCGGCGTGGCTGACCGAGACGCCCTCACGCTCGACGTGGCTGCGGCCCATCGCGGCCGCGTCGAGCAGCAGGTCGACCAGGTGGTCGTGCAGCAGGTTGACCTCGTCCACGTAGAGCACACCCCGGTGCGCGGCGGCGAGCAGTCCCGGCTCGAAGGCGCGGACACCTTCGCCCAGCGCCTTCTCCAGGTCCAGCGACCCGACCACCCGGTCCTCGGCGGCCCCGACCGGCAGCTCGACGAGGCGCGCCGGCCCGGTCTCGGCCGCCGCTGCGGCGGGATGCGGGCCGTCCGGGCAGGCCGGGTCGGGTTCGGCGGGGTCACAGCCGAAGCGGCAGCCGGCGACCCGGCGCACCGGCGGCAGCAGCGCGGCGAGGGCCCGGACGGCGGTGGACTTGGCGGTGCCCTTCTCGCCCCGGACCAGGACCCCGCCGATCGCCGGGGACACCGCGTTGAGCAGCAGCGCCAGCCGCATGTCGGCCATGCCGAGCACGGCGCTGAACGGGTAGGTGGTCATGCCCGGTCCTCCAGGTCGCCCTCGCTGGCCAGGTACTCGTCGCGGAGCCGGTCGAGGGTGGCGGGCTCGGGCTTGGCCCACAGCCCCCGGTCGGCGGCCTCCAGCAGGCGCTCGGTGATCCCCCGCAGCGCCCACGGGTTGGACTGCTTGAGGAACTCCCGGGTGGTGTCGTCGAAGAGGTACGCGGCGGCCAGGTGCTCGTACATCCAGTCGTCCACCACACCGGCGGTGGCGTCGTAGCCGAACAGGTAGTCCACGGTGGCCGCCAGCTCGAACGCGCCCTTGTAGCCGTGCCGGCGCATCGCGGCGATCCACTTCGGGTTCACCACCCGGGCGCGGAACACCCGCCGGGTCTCCTCGCCCAGGGTGCGGGTGCGCACGTCGTGCGGCATGGCCGAGTCGCCCACGTACGCCGCCGGTGCCGTGCCGGTGAGGTGGCGGACCATCGCCACCATCCCGCCGTGGTACTGGAAGTAGTCGTCCGAGTCCACGATGTCGTGCTCGCGGGTGTCCTGGTTCTTCACCGCGACGGCGATCCGGGCGAAGGAGCGTTCCATGTCGGCACGCGCCTCCCGACCGTCCAGACCCCGGCCGTACGCGTAGCCGCCCCAGACCGCGTACACCTCGGCCAGGTCGGCGTCGTCACGCCAGGTCCGCGCGTCGATCAGCGGCAGCAGCCCGGCGCCGTACGCCCCGGGCTTGGAGCCGAAGATCCGGGCGGTGGCCCGCCGCTCGTCGCCGTGCTCGGCCACGTCGGCGGCGACGTGCGCCCGCAGGTAGTTCTCCTCGTCCGGCTCGTCCAGCGCGGCGACCCGCCGCACGGCGTCGTCGAGCAGCGCGACGACGTGCGGGAACGCGTCCCGGAAGAACCCGGAGATGCGGACGGTGACGTCGACGCGGGGCCGGCCCAGCTCGGCGGTCGGCACCACCTCGACGCCGGTGACCCGCCGGGACCGCTCGTCCCAGACCGGCCGGCAGCCCAGCAGCGCGAGCACCTCGGCGATGTCGTCGCCCTGGGTGCGCATCGCGCTGGTGCCCCACACGGTCAACCCCACCGAACGGGGGTACGACCCGGTGTCGGCGAGGTGCCGGGCCAGTAGCGAGTCCGCCAGGGCCATGCCGACGTCCCAGGCGTTGCGGCTGGGGATGGCCTTCGGGTCGACGGAGTAGAAGTTCCGGCCGGTGGGCAGCACGTTGACCAGACCCCGGGTGGGTGAGCCGGACGGGCCGGGTGGCACGAACCGGCCGTCCAGCGCCCCGAGGGTGTTCCGCAGCTCGTCGGTGGTGCGGTCGAGTCGGGGCACCAGTTCGGTGGCGGCGAAGCGCAGCACCGCCGCCGCGTCCGGGATCGGCTGGCCGGTCACCTCGGCGACCACCGCCTCGGCCGCGTCGGCGGCCCAGCCGAGGGTCTCCATGCCGACGACGAGCCGCCGGGCGAGTCCTTCGATGAGGTCGATGGCGTCGGCGGCCGTACCGGCAGGGCCGTCCACCGCGTCGGTCAGCGCGGCCGGCAGGGCGACCCGCTGCCCGGGCGTCGCGAGCAGTTCCTGCTCGTCGAGGGCGTACCCGGCGGCGAGGGCCTGCCGCAGGCCGGGCAGGGCGTACGCGCCGCCCCAGACCTGCGGGGCGCGCAGCACCGCGAGGACCAGGTTGATCCGGGGCTCACCGGTGGGCGCGTCGGCGAGGATGTGCAGGCCGTCGCGGATCTGCACGTCCTTGACCTCGCACAGGTAACCGTCGAGGTGCAGCACGAAGTCGTCGAAGTCGTCCGGGTCGGGCATCGCCTCGGCGTGCAGGTCGTGGTGCAGCTCGGCCGCGCGGACCAGGTCCCAGATCTGCGCCCGCACGGTGGGCACCTTGGCCGGGTCGAGCGCCTGCACGGTGGCGTACTCGTCCAGCAGCTGCTCCAGTTTGGCCAGGTCGCCGTAGGTCTCGGCGCGGGCCATCGGCGGCACCAGGTGGTCGACTACCACGGCGTGCGCCCGCCGCTTGGCCTGGGTGCCCTCACCGGGGTCGTTGACGATGAACGGGTAGACCAGCGGCAGGTCCGCGAGGACGGCGTCGGGCGCGCAGTCGGCGGCCAGGCCGAGACCCTTGCCGGGCAGCCATTCGAGGGTGCCGTGCTTGCCCAGGTGCACCACGGCGTCCGCGCCGAAGCCGCCGTCCGCGACCGGCGCGGCGAGCCAGCGGTACGCGGCCAGGTAGTGGTGGCTCGGTGGCAGGTCCGGGTCGTGGTAGATGGCGATCGGGTTCTCCCCGAAGCCGCGCGGCGGCTGGATCAGCAGCGCCACGTTGCCGAAGCGCAGGCCGGCGAGCACGATGTCGCCGCCGTCGGTGTACAGCTCGCCGGGCGGCTCACCCCAGTGCTCCCGCATCCGCTCGCGCAACTCCGCCGGTACCTGGTCGAACCACCGCCGGTACGTCGCCCCGGGAATCCGGGCCTCGGCGGCGGCCAACTGCTCCGGCGTGAGCCACTCCACGTCGTGCCCGCCGGCGGCGATCAGCGCGTGAATGAGCGCGTCACCGTCGGTGGGCGGCGGTGCGTGGCCCAGGTCGTAGCCGGCCTCGGCGAGCGCGGCGAAGAGCCGGACCGCCGAGGCGGGGGTGTCCAGCCCGACGGCGTTGCCGACCCGGGAGTGCTTGGTGGGGTACGAGCTGAGCACCACGGCGATCCGCTTGTCGGGGTTCGGCACGTACCGCAGGCGGGCGTGGCGGACCGCGATGCCGGCGACGCGGGCGGCCCGCTCCGGGTCGGCGGCGTACACCGAGAGGCCGTCGGCGTCGACCTGCTTGAACGAGAACGGCACGGTGACGATCCGGCCGTCGAACTCGGGGATGGCCACCTGCATCGCCGCGTCCAACGGGGACAGCCCGGCGTCGCTGCCCGCCCACTGCTCGCGGGTGCTGGTCAGGCAGAGCGCCTGGATGACCGGCACGTCCAGGGCGGCGAGCGCGCCGACGTCCCAGGCGTCCTCGTCGCCGCCTCCGGAGGCGTCCGCCGCGACCGCGCCACCGGCCGCGAGGACGGTGACCAGCAGCGCGTCGCAGCGGGCGAAGAGCCCGAGCGGGCCGGCGCCGGTGGTCAGCCCGCGCAGCGAGCCGCAGAAGATCGGCAGGGGGTTGCCGCCGGCCGCGCGGACCGCCTCGGCCAACACGTCGACGAAGGCGGTGTTGCCGGCCAGGGCGTGCGCCCGGTAGAAGACGATCCCGATGGTGGGCCGATCCGGTTCGCCGGGGTGCTCGCCGTGCACGCCGTACGCCGGGGTCGGCGTGGGCGCGGCGAACCCCTCGCCGGTGAGCAGGACCGTGTCGGAGAGGAACCGGGCCAGCTCCCCCAGGTTGTCCGGCCCGCCCTCGACCAGGTACGCGAGGGCCTGGGCGACGACGCCGGACGGCACCGTGGAGACCGCCATCAGCTCCGCGTCGGGCACCGCCTCGCCGCCGAGCACGACCGTGGGTACGCCGCTGGCGAGCACCGCGGCGAGGCCGTCCGGCCACGCCTGCCGACCGCCGAGCAGGCGTACGACGGCGAGATCGACCCCGTCGAGCAGGGCGGGTACCGCGTCGGCCGCCACCCGGGCGGGGTTGGCGAGCCGGTAGTCGGCGTCGCTGGCGCGGGCAGCCAGCAGGTCGGTGTCGGCGGTGGAGAGCAGCAGAATGCGCACGGCAGGCTCCGGACGGTAACATCGGCGCGCTCGCGGCAGCGATTCGGCGACGACGTGCGGGTAGGCGCGGGGTTCAGCAGGCACCGCGACCCGGACCGCTCACCGGCATGGGGCCGGCGGCGACGGGTGGCGTGGTGCGGACCTCAGCGGCGAACGGAGACGATGCCGATCGCGGCGGCAGCACGGTCGCGATACGTGAGACGGCAGCGGCCGTCGATGATGGAGACGCCATGCGTCATCGGGTCCTCCTCGGGTGTCCACGCCCTGGGGTACGTCCCGACGGCCGAAGTATCCTGGCTTCCGGATCGGCGCTCTCCCCCGGCCTTCCAACCGCAGACACACGGCCGTGACTCACGAGGGGGGATCACTCCCCGGTGACAGTGGCGGGACCGCGTCGGATTCGCACCGACTTCCTTCACTGCCGTCAGGCCGCGAATGCTGCCACACCGCCGCGCTGCCGGTCAACGCCGCCCCGGCCCGCCGCACGGGCGTGACCCACCGACACCTGGGCGGGCGACGCGACCGCGGAGCAGCACGCCGCGACGCCCCGGATCCCTGCTCGGCGTCCTTTGCTCTGCTTACCCATAGGCGACAGTGACGGCGTCTAACCGTTGCCTATAGGTAAGCAGAGCAAAGGAGGCCACACACGCCCTGGGCTGCGCGATCGCCGGCGCGGCGGCACGGAGCAACCGCGCAGGCCGGGCACCGTCGGCGCTCGGCGGCTCCGCCGGGAGCAAGGGTGGTGCGGTGGACCGTGCGGGGCGGGTCTCAGCGGGCGTGGCGCTCCGGGTGTGCCCGATTCCACACCCGCATCCGCTCCGGGTAACCGGTGCGGGCCGCCTCGTACAGCGGCACCGCGTGCTTACGGGCGATGTCGCCCGCCGCGCGGGGCGTGCCGGTACGGCGCCGGATCCACTCCCCGTCGTGGGCGATCGCGACCACGGTGGTGTCGGTGGCGGTCGTCTCCGGTTCCAGGTAGAACTCCACACCCCGCCGGCTGGCGACGAACGCCTCCAGCGCGGCGAGGTCGTCCCGGGTGGCCTCTCGGTCCAGCTTCGTCGGGGTCCCCTCGCCGCCGCGAGACCGCCGGTTGAACCAGCCCATGCCCTGCCCCTCTCCTCGACGCCACTCCCAGTTCAGCACCGATTCCTGGCAATACGCTGCACGCCGGGTGCGAGAAATCTGACTCCTGCGGGGCGGAACCCGACGCGCGCGGGTGGTGTCATCAGTGCGAGTCCGACCGGAGGTTCCCCTGGACGACGACGTGCTCGTCACCCGCGCCCGAGCCGGCGACCTGGAGGCGTACGACCTCCTGGTCGCCCGGCACACCGCGTCCGCGTACCGGACGGCGGTGCTGCTCGGCGCGGGATCGGACTCCGAGGACGTCGTCCAGGAGGCGTTCGTGAAGGGCTATCGCAAGCTGTCCCGCTACCGGGGCGAGTCGTCCTTCCGCTCCTGGTTGCTCGCGATCGTCGCCAACGAGACCCGGAACCTGCACCGGTCCCGCACGCGCCGCGACGGCCTGGTCCTGCGCGCGGCGGCGAACCCCCCACCCGAGATCGCCGAGGATGACGCCGTCGGCGCGGTCCTGGCCGGCGAACGTCGGGCCGCGTTGGTGGCGGCCCTGCGGCAACTGCCGGTACGTGACCGCGAGGTGATCGTCTGTCGGTTCTTCCTCGATCTCGGCGAGCAGGAGACGGGCGTCATGCTGGGCTGGCCCCGGGGCACGGTGAAGTCGCGTACCTCACGGGCACTGGCGAAGCTGCGGGCCCTGCTCGCCGACGAGGCGGTGCACCATGGATGACCTCGAGGCGGAGCTGCGGGAGTTGGGCGGGTGGTTGGAGACGCCCGCCGCGCCGGACGTCACCGCACGGGTGCACGACCGGCTCGTCGGGCGCGTACCCGGATGGCGACGGTGGCGCTCCCTGGCCGCGGCGGCGCTGGCGGCCCTGCTGGTCGCGGCGCTGCCGCCGACGCGTGCCGCCGTCGCCGACGCGGTCGGCGAGGTGCTGCGCTTCGCCGGCGTCGGCATCGTCACGTCGTCCACGCCGTCGTCGCCGCAGGACGAGCCGTCACCCCTGCCGTCGCTGCGAATGGTGGGGCTCGACGAGGCGCGCCGGGCGGTACGTTTCCCGGTCCGGGTGCCGGCCGCGCTCGGCCCACCGGAGCGGGTGTCGGTCGCCGACCCCGACGGCACCGGCGCCTACCGGGTCGCGACGCTGCTCTACCAGGGTCGCGGCGTCCGCCTCGACGCGTTCGACGGTCGCCTCGACCTGGCCTTTCACAAGCGGACCAGCCGGCCGGGAGTGGAGTGGACGCAGGTCGAGGGCGACTTCGCCGTCTGGGTGGACGGTCCGCACGTGCTGTCCTACGTCGACCGGTCGGGCCAGATCCGCCGGGAGACCGCCCGACTCGCCGCGTCGACCCTGATCTGGGAGCAGGCCGGCGTGACCTACCGGCTGGAGGGTGCCCGCGACATGGCCGAGGCGCTCGAGATCGCCCGGTCGCTTCCCTGACCACCGTGGCCCTTCCGGGCTCTCAGTGCGGCAGCAGGCCGATCCGCTGCTCGACCTGGACGGCTTCGGCCTCGCGCCCCTGCACGCGCAGCAGGACGACCAGGCGCTGCCAGGCGTCGTGGGCGTCGCCGTGCTGCCCGAGGCTCTCGTGCAGTTCCCCCAGGCTCTCCAGGCAGTCCGCCTCGCCCCGGGTGTTGCCGACGTCGTGGTAGACCGCGAGCGCCTGCCGGTAGTAGGCCAACGCCGAGTGCTGCTGGCCGGTGTTGCCGGCGAGCAGACCGAGGCTGTGCAGGGTGTCCGCTTCGCCGTCGGGGTGCCCGTGCTCCCGGAACAGCGTCAGGGCCTGCGAACAACTGTCCTGGGCCTCCTCGTAGCGTCCCAACTGGGCGCACTCCCAGCCGATCGCGTTGAGGACCCGCGCCACCTCGACCATGTCGGCGAGATCCTGGAACTCGGTCAACGCCTCACGGGCGTGGACCAGCGCCTGCCGGGGGTCTCCGGCGCGGTCCGCGCTGACGCTCAGCGCGTAGTGGCCCCGGGCCAGTTCGGCGGCGTCGCCGGCCTCGCGCGCGCGGTCCACGGCCAGGCGCAGGTGACGTACGCCCTCGTCGTACTGGCCGTTCTGGCTGTGGGCCTGGCCCAGATATCGGTGTGCCATGGCACTCGCCGAGATGTTGTCGCTCTGCTCGGTGGCGGTCAGGCCCATGCGCCACACCGCGAGTTGGTCGGTGACCTGTCGACGGCGGGCGTGGAAGGTCACCAACGTCCGGGCCAGTTGCCACACCTGTGCAAACCACTGCCGTTCCATGGCCAGGCGCTGACTCTCGCGCACGCGTTCGTGTTCGGCGTCGAACCAGGACATGGCCGCGCTCGCGTCCGTCAGCGCCACCGGCGTGCAGCCGGGCGACGGTGGGCCGAGGACGAGTGGATGGCGGCGCGGATCGAGGAGCCGGTCGGCGGCGCAGGCGGTGTGCAGGTAGAAGTCGACCAGCCGGCGTACCGCCTCCTGGTCCTCGCCACCGGGTCGGGCCCGGCCCCGCTGTGCGCTGTAGAGGTGGACCAGGTCGTGCATCCGGAAGCGGCCGGGCGCGTGCTGCCGGAGCAGCGCCGTGTCCTCCAACTCCCGCGCCAGCTCCTGTGCCCGCTGGGTGGAGGTGGCGGCCAGGCTCGCCAGGGCGGGCAGGCTGATGTCGACCGCCGGAACCAGACCGAGGAGGTCGAACAACGCGCCGGCCGGCGGGCTCAGTGCCCGGTACGACCAGGAGAAGACCGCGCGGAGGTCGGCCCGCAGCTCTCCGGTGGTCAGGGCGTCGAGGCGGACGCTGCTGTCGTGCAGGTCACGGACCACACCGTCGAGCGGGTGGTCGGGATAGGTGGCGGCCCGGGACGCCACGATCGCCAGCGCCAACGGCAGGCCGCCGCAGTGCCGCACCAGCGCGTCGAGGGCCTGGCGGTGCTGGTCCACCCGGCCTGGGCCGAGGTGGGCGCCGAGCAGGTCCCGCGCCTCGGTCTCGGACAGCTTGTCCAGGGTGAGTGTCCTCGCGCCGTGGGTGACGGCCAGGCCGCGGAGCTGGTGCCGGCTGGTGATGAGGACCGTGCAGGTCGGGCTGCCGGGCAACAGCGGGATGACGTGATCGGTGTCGCGGACGTTGTCGAGCAGGACGAGCATGCGGCGTTTCGCGACCAGACTGCGGAACAACGCCGCCTGTGCGTCCACCGGGTCCGGTACGGAGCCGGGCGGCACGCCCAGGGCCTGGAGGAAGCCCCGCAGCGTCACGGTGGCCGGCACCGGTGTGGGGTCCGGCCCGAACCCGCGAAGGTCGGCGTACAGCTGCCCGTCCGGGAACTGGTCGGCGTTGGTGTGGGCCCACTGCAACACCAGCGACGTCTTGCCGATCCCGCCCGCACCGCCGACGGCGGAGATCAGGACCGTCCGGCTCGACGGGTGCGGTTGGCCGATGGTGGCGTCGAGGAAGCGCAACTCGTCGGTTCGGCCGGTGAACAGTGCGGGCGGGGCGGGCAACTGTCGCGGCACCGGCGCCCGCACACTGCCGCTGTCCAGGTCGGCGGTCGCGGCGGACGCCATGGCCAGCCGGTTGCGGGCCGCCAGCCAGGCACGGACGTCCTGGCCCGGCGCGCAGGCACGGACGAAGGCGATCAACGTGTCCGGCCGGGGCAGTGCGTCGCGGCGCAGGGTGTCGGCGATGGTGCTGCGGGCCAGCACCACTCCGCGCCGGGCCGCTCGCTGCTCCAACTGCCGGTAGGTGCAGCCCGAGTCTTCCTTCAACCGACGGAGCAGACCTACGAACTCCGCCGCGTCGCGGGCTCCGTCAGGCCCCCCGCCAACCATTCTTTTCATGGTCCGGGTCGCGGAATTCGTGCGCAACCCCGGTCGGTCGCTGTCCAACCGGTGGGCGGAACAGTTCGGGACACGGCCGGAATCGGCCCCGACAGAGCCGCGGTGCGCGGGGCGAGGAACCCGTTCGACCGAGGTGGTGTCTTCCTGGTGTGGGGCACACGTCGTCGAGAGGTAACGCCATGGTCACCTGGGGCAGGCTTCTGCTGGGGACGGTCCTGCTGCTGGCGGGTTGCACGGTCGCGGGGCCGGCCGCTCCTGCGGCGGACCGGGATTCCACCACACCGACCGGCTGCGCGGGGCACGTCGAGACGGGGTCGCTGCCCGACTGGGCGGACGAGGGGTTCCACGGGGACACCCGCATGCCGCACGTCTTCGGCGCAGGGGGCGAGATCGTGGCGGTGCTGTTCGGCCATCCGCTGGCGCAGGTCCGGCCGGACGGGTCGAGCAACAAGATCCTCTGGGTGGCCCGACCCGCGACGGCCTCGCCGGCCGCGGACGCGTCGACCACGTTGAAGATCACCGCCACGCTGGACGGCACCGACACGAGAGTGACCCACGAGGTCGCCGGAGGGCCGGGGCCGTCGATCATCGACATGCCCCGAGCGGGCTGCTGGCATCTCGACCTGAGCTGGGCCGGGCGCACCGACACGATGGATCTTGTCTACGCCGAACGGAAGCCCTGACGACGGGGAACAGCACCTCCCGCCATATCCAACATATACCGCATGGGGGGACTTGCGGCAAGGCCCCCGCCGTGCCGCAGAATGGCCCGTCCACGGCCATGACCTGCGGAAACGGGAGCCCTGAGTATGAACGTGTCGTCGGCGGCGGCCAGCGTGTTCGACCTTCCCGAGAACCTGGCCGCCAAGGCCGACCCGGCGCTCATCGCCCGGGACGAGCAGCACTTCGCCGCGATCGCGGCGAGCCTTGAGCGGTCGATCGTCGACCTGTCCGACCGCCTCGACGCCGAGCGCCGGGCACCCGCCGGCAAGGGTCGGCAGGCGGTCGTCCGGGACGAGGAGGTCCGGCGGCTGACCGCCCGCCTGCGTGCGCTGCGGCGATTCGGTCTGGACCTGTGCCTCGGCCGCATCGTGCCCGCGGACGACCCCGAGCCCGTCTACATCGGACGGTTCGGCCTCAGCGACGGTGAGGGCCGGCGGCTGCTGCTCGACTGGCGCTCACCGGCCGCCGCGCCGTTCTTCGGGGCGACCCACGCCGACCCGATGGGCCTGGCGAGCCGACGCCGGTACCGCTGGACCCTCGGCCGGATCAGCGACTACTGGGACGAGGTGTTCACCCCCGACGGGTTCGAGGGGCACGCCGCGCTGGACGACCAGTCGGCGTTCATCGCCAGCCTCGGCGGCAACCGGTCGGCCCGGATGCGTGACGTGCTCGGCACCATCCAGGCCGACCAGGACGCCATCATCCGGGCCGGATCACGCGGCGCGCTCGTCGTCGACGGTGGTCCCGGCACCGGCAAGACCGTCGTCGCCCTGCACCGCACCGCGTACCTGCTCTACTCCGACCCGCGCCTGCGGCAGGGGCGCGGCGGCGTGCTGTTCGTCGGGCCGCACCAGCCCTACCTGGCGTACGTCGCCGATGTCCTGCCCAGCCTCGGCGAGGAGGACGTGCAGACCTGCACCCTGCGGGACCTGGTACCCGAGGGCGCCACGGCGACCGTCGAGACCGACCCGGAGGTGGACCGCCTCAAGTCCTCGGCCGAGCTGGTACGGGCGGTCGACGCGGCCGTGCGCTTCTACGAGGAACCGCCGACGACGGCGCTGACCGTACCGGCCGGCGACACCGACCTGCGGCTGAGCGCCGACGACTGGGCCCAGGCGTTCGAGGCGCCCGGACCGGGAACCCCGCACAACGAGGCCCGCGACGAGATCTGGGACGAACTGCTGACCATCCTGCTCGGCAGGTACGACGGCGACGAGCCCGAGGACCTGGTGCGCGCGGCGCTGCGGCGCGACCCGGAACTCCGTACCACGGTCAACCGGGCCTGGCCGCTGCTCGACGCGGCCGACATCGTGGCGGACCTGTGGTCGGTGCCCGCCTATCTGCGCCGGTGCGCCCCCTGGCTCGGCCCCGACGACGTCCGCCGGCTCCAGCGCGCCGACGCCCGCGCGTGGACGGTGTCCGACCTGCCGCTGCTGGACGCGGCACGACAGCGGCTCGGCGACGCGGAGGCGTCCGGTCGTACCCGCCGTCGCGCGGCCACCCTCGCGGCCGAGCGCGCGCGCATGGCGACGGTCGTCGACGAGCTGATCGAGGCGCACACCTACGACGACGGCGAGGGCGTGCTGTCGAGCCTGCGTCAACTGGACCTGCAGGACGCGCTTGTCGACGAGGCCGTCCTGCCCGGCGTCGCCGCGGATCTGCTGGCCGGTCCGTTCGCGCACATCGTGGTGGACGAGGCGCAGGAGCTGACCGACGCGCAGTGGCAGATGCTGCTGTCGCGGTGCCCGTCGCGCAGCTTCACCATCGTCGGAGACCGGGCCCAGGCCCGGCACGGGTTCACCGGGTCGTGGGCGGAACGCCTCGCCCGCGTCGGCCTCGACGGGGTGACCCTGACCTCGCTGACCATCAACTACCGGACGCCCCGGGAGGTCATGGCGCAGGCCGAACCGGTCATCCGGGCCGTACTCCCGGACGCGAACGTGCCGACCTCGATCCGCGGCAACGGGATCCCCGTCATCCACGCGTCGGTGGCCGACCGGGACGCCATCGTGGACGGTTGGCTCGCCGAGCACGCCGAGGGGATCGCCTGCGTCATCGGCGACCCGACGTTCACGTCCACGGACCGGGTCCGGTCGTCGACCCCGGAGCTGGCCAAGGGGCTCGAATTCGACCTGGTCGTCCTCGTCAACCCGCACTCGTTCGGCGCGGGCGTCCAGGGGGCCGTCGACAGGTACGTGGCGATGACCCGCGCCACCCGGCAACTCGTCATCCTCACGGATTAGGCTGCCGGACGTGCCGGACGACGTGCGGAAGGCGGCGGCCCGCGACAACGCGCGCTGGTGCGCCGCCATGTGCGCCAGCCACGGACTCACCGGCCGGATCGACGCCGACGCGTGGTCGGTGCCCCGCCGCTCCCCACAGTGGTATCCGGACGCGGTCACCCTGCGCCCCGACGTCGACCCGGCAGCGCTGCTGGCGCGGATCGACGCCGGGGCGGGCGCGTCGGTGAAGGACAGCTTCGCCGACCTCGACCTGACGCCGTACGGGTTCCGGGTGCTCTTCGACGCGCAGTGGATCCACCGCCCACCGGCCGATCCGCCGCCCGGCCCGCCGCTCACCCGCGTCACCACCGGGTACGAGCTGGCGGCCTGGGCGAGCGCGCACGGCGGTGGGAGCCTGTTCCGACCAGCGCTGCTGACCGATCCACGCGTCGCGGTGCTGGCCCGCCACGACCCGGACGGCACGGTCGTCGGCGGTGCGGTGCTCAGCGGCGACGATCCGTGCGGCGTCTCCAACGTGTTCGCGCACACCGCCGACCTGGACGAGATCTGGCGGGCGGTCGTCGCCACCCGCCCCGGCGTGCCCCTGGTCGGCTACGAGTCCGCGCCGGACCTCCCCCCGCCCCTGCGGGCCGGCTTCGTCCCGGCGGGCCCGCTCCGCGTCTGGCTCCGGTGATCATGAAGTTATGGACACGACACGCCGGCATCGACGGCAATAACTTCATGATCACCGGAGCCAAGGTCGGTCAGCCCAGGCGGGTCAGGTCGTCGGGTGTCAGGTGGAGGGCGGCGGCGGCGATGTTCTCCTCGAGGTGTGCCGGGTCGCCGGTGCCGGGGATGGCGAGGACGTGGGGGCCCTGGTGCAGGGTCCAGGCCAGGCGTACCTGCTGGGGCGTGACGCCGTGCTCGCGGGCGACCGCCTCGACGGCCGCGCCCGGCGCGGCGGTCGCGCCCTTCTCCCGGCCCGTTCCGGCCAGCGCGAAGAACGGCACGTAGGCGATCCCCCGCTCACCGCAGGCCCGGACGAAGGCGTCCTGCTCCCGGTAGGCGTCCACCCCGTAGTTGTTCTGCACGCAGACCACGGGCGCGATGCCGGCCACCTCGTCCAGTTGCTCGGGCCGCGCGTTGGACAGCCCGAGGTGCCGGATCAGGCCGGCGTCGCGCAGCTCGGCCAGGGCGCCGAACCGTTCGGCCAGCGGCGCCGGACCCGGCCCTCGGCCGAGCCGCAGGTTCACCACGTCGAGCTGCTCGCGGCCGAGACGACGCAGGTTCTCCTCGACCTGCGCGCGGAGCTGCGCGGGAGTGACCGCCTCGCCGAACCCGGCCACCGGGTCGTAGCCGAAGCCGACCTTGGTGGCGATCACCAGATCCTCGGGGTACGGGGCGAGGGCCGCCCGGATCAGCTCGGTGGCGTACCGGGCGGGACCGGTGCCCACCCGCAGGGTTCCGCCGGGCGAGACGTAGAACGCGGCGGTGTCGATGTGGTTGACGCCCAGCTCCACCGCGCGGCGCAGCAGGGCCACCGCGCGCTCGCTGTCAGGGTTCGCGGTGATCCGCATCGAGCCGAAGCCCATCCGGCGCACCGGGCGGTCGCCCAGGGTCCAGCTGCCCGCCGCGGCGGCGGTGATCTCGTCGGTTGGCATCGGGCGACCGTAGCCAGCTCGGGCGCGCGGCGCACTCGGCCGCGCGCCCGATACCGGTACGCCCCGATCCGGGTTAGTTTTGTGGTGTTGCCGGAGCCTGCTCGGCGGCGCGCGGCGGGCGCAGCGCCGGCACCAGGGCCAGCGTCGGCAGGAGCAGCAGCGGCACCACCAGCAGCGCCCGCAGGACGCCGACGTGGTCGCCGAGCAGCCCCAGCAACGGCGGGCCACCCAGGAACGCCGTGTAGCCGATCACCGCGACGACGCTGACCCGTACCGCCGCGTGCGCCTCCTCGTCGGCCGCCGCGCTCATGCCGACGGGGAAGCCGAGTGACGCGCCGATCCCCCACAGCGCGACGCCGACGATGGCCACCGGTCCCGAGCCGGCCAGCACGGCCAGCGTCGCGCCGGCGGCGGCGAGCAGGATGGTGCCGCTGAGCACCGGCACCCTCCCCCAACGGTCCAACGCGACCGTGCCGGCGGTCCGGCCGAGCGTCATGCCGACGACGAACACGCCGAAGACCGCCGCCCCGGCCGCCTCGCTCAGGTCCCGGCCGTCCACGAACGCGACCGCCAGCCAGTCGTTGGCGCTGCCCTCGGCGAAGGCCGCCACCAGCACGAACAGCCCGATCAGCAGGGTGCGGGGCTCGCGCCAGGCGGCGAGCTGAGCCCGTCGACGGGCGGCCGGGCTGGTGTCCGTCGGCCCGTCGGCCGCGTCCCCGACCGGCTGCGGCAGGTACGCCCGGGACGCGAGGAAGGTGCCGACCAGGACCACCACGGCCACCACGGCGAGGTGCGCGCCGACCGGCACGTCCAGGCGGGCCGCCCCGGCGCCGACGCCCGCGCCGGCCACCGACCCGAGACTCCAGGCCGCGTGGAACCGGGGCATGACGGTACGCCCCAACCGACGCTCCACCGCCGCGCCCTCGACGTTCATCGCCACGTCACAGGCCCCGGAGCCGTAGCCGAAGGCGACCATCCCCAACGCGACGACGACGACCGACCCGGCGACCGTCGCGCCCAACCCGGCCACGACCAGGCCCACCGCCACCAGCACGGTGGCGAGGGTCACCGTGCGGGCCGAGCCGAGACGCTGGGCGAGCAGCCCGGACGTCGGCATGGCGAGCAACGCGCCGACGCTCAGCGCCAGCAACAGCAGCCCGAGGCGGCCGGCGGACAGGTCCAGCGCCTCCCGGACAGCCGGCACCCGGGAGAACCAGCTACCGACGGCGAGGCCGTTCAGGGTGAAGGTGAGGGCGACGCCGTTGCGGGCGAGCCGGACGGCCCGCGCCGACACGGTGGTGTCCGGGGCGACGGCGGGACTGGTGGGGGCACTCAAGGGGGGTTCCTCTTCCTAGGGGTGATCTCCTGGCACGATCGCACACCTGAGAGCGCTACCACCACAAGCGGGCCGGTGCCCCTTACCGGGAGCGCGCAGGTCGGGGGATGATTCCTGGCAGGCGTACGCCCGCGGCGGGCGTACGCCGTCGGGGAGGAACGATGACGGCAGCGGCGCAGCGCCCGGCAACTCTGGAGGACGTCGCCCGGGCCGCCGGAGTGTCCCGGTCCACCGCCTCACGGGTGATCGCCGGCACGGGGTTCGCCTCGCCGGACGCCCGGGCCCGGGTGGCGACGGCCGCCGACCAGCTCGGTTACGTGCCGAACCCGGCCGCCCGGGCGCTGGTCCGCGGTGGTGGGGTGCGGCTGGTGGTGGCCGCCCTGTCGTCCAGCGCCGCCGTGCTGGACGACCCCTACGTCCACCGGGTGGTCGGCTCGGCCGCCCGGGTGTGCGCGCCGGCCGGCGTCGGGGTGGCGTTGCACTGGTTGCCGCTGGACGAGCCGCACGGGCTCGACCAGCTCGCCGCCGACCGCAGCGTCTGCGGCGTCGTGCTGGTCAACACCACCGAGGACCTGCTGGCGGCGGTCCCCCGGGCACTGCACGGCCGGGTCGCCTCGATCGGCATCGGCTCGGCCACGGTGCCGTCGTTCGACGTCGACAACGCCGCCGGCACCGACGCGGTGCTGCGCCACCTGTACGCGACGGGTCGCCGCCGGATCGCCCTGGTGACCGGTCCGCGCTGGCTGCCGTGCGCGCAGCGGCCGGTCGGGGCGTACCGCGACCTGATGCACCAGGCCGGCCTGCCGGAGCGGGTGGTGCCGGGGGACTTCACGGCGGCGCGGGGCCGCGAGGCGGCCGGCGAGGCGCTGCGCCGCTGGCCGGACCTCGACGCGATCTACGCGATCAGCGACGAGTCGGCCCTCGGGGTGATCGCGGCGCTGCGCGAGGACGGCGTGCGGGTGCCCGGCGACGTCGCGGTGGCCGGCTTCGACGACATCCCGCTGGCCGGCATGACCGCTCCGGCGCTCACCACCGCGAGTCACCCGGTGGGCCGGATCGCCGCCGCGGCGGCCACCGCCGTGCTGGCCGGTCGCCCGGGAGCGCCGGTGACGCTCTTCCCGTCCGACCTGGTGGCCCGCGACAGCGCCTGAGCGCGCCCGCCGGTTAACGGGCCCCAGGCCGGGTAACCGCCTCGCACCTCTCGTCGACCACGAGGAGCTGGTGGCCCGTGTCCGACCCCGCGCCGCCGAGCCGGGCGCCCGCGCAGGGTTCCCGGGACGGCCGGCTGACCACCCGCCCGCATCCGCCGGTGCTGACCGGGCCCACCGGTCTGGTGCCGCTGCCCGGTGGCGACGGCGGCCGTCCCGCGATGGCGTACGTGCCGGAACCGGCCGCCGACGGTGCGGCGTACCGGCTGGTGGTGCTGCTGCACGGGGCGGGTGGGTCCGCCCGGCACGGGCTGGACCTGCTGCTGCCGGTCGCGGACACGCACCGGCTGCTGCTGATCGCCCCGCAGTCATCGGCGACCAGTTGGGACCTGATCGCCGGTGGCCTCGGGGTGGACGTCGGGCACATCGACGCGTTGCTGGCCAGCGCGTTCGACGGCTACCCGGTGGGCGGGGTGACGCTCGGCGGGTTCTCCGACGGCGCGTCGTACGCGCTCTCGCTGGGCCTGGCCAACGGCGACCTGGTCGACGCGGTGCTGGCGTTCTCCCCCGGCTTCGCCGCGCCGCCGGTCATCCGCGGCCGGCCACGGATCTTCGTCTCGCACGGGGTGGACGACCGGGTCCTGCCCATCGACGTGTGCAGCCGCCGCTTCGTGCCGCACCTGCGCGGGATCGGCTACGACGTCACCTACGAGGAGTTCCCGGGCGGCCACGACCTCCCCGCCCCGGTCCGCGCGAAGGCCACCGGGTGGCTCACCGGGTGATCGCCGCTCAGACGGCGGGGAGGCCGAGGGCCGCGTCCACCCGGGCCAGGACGGCGACGTCGTCGTCGGGGTGCACGCCCCGCAGCAGGTCGATGGCCGTCGCCCGGACCTGACCGATGATCATGGCCAGTGGGAGGGTCTGCGTCGAGCCGAAGAGTCGTCCGGCGGTACGGACGGCGTCCAGCGCGGCCTCGTCCGCCCGCAGGGCGTGCCGGTCGGCGACCTCCTCCTGCCCGTCCAGGTCGGCGGCGAGGGCCGCGCCGGCCTCCCGAACCGCCGCCACCAGGCAGCGCAGCGCGTCGCCCAACTCGGACGGGGTGGAGGCACCGAGTCGACTGAGCGTCACGCCCGCGCGGGCCAGCACCCGGACGTTGCGGACCACGTAGTCGATCTGCCGGACCGACTCGTCCACCGACCGCAGCCGGCCGATGTGCCGCCGTCGGCGCACGTTGAGCCGCAGCGCCTCGCCGGCGGCGAGCACCCCGTCGCGCAGTCCGTCGACCCGCGCGTCCATGCCCCTGGCCCGCGTCAGCGCGGCCACCGCCGCCGGCTCGTCGCGACCGTCCAGCGCGTCGGCGATCTCGCCCAGCAGACCGGCCAGCTCGTCGAACGTACGCCGCACCTCGGCGGCGAGCGGCGCGAGCGGGTGCCGGGCGTCGACGAGCAGGCTGACGGCGAGCGCCACCGCGCCGCCGACCAGCGCGTCGACGAAGCGGAACGGCACCAGCGACCCGTCCGGCGGGGCGACCACCACCAGGTAGAGCGCGGAGACGGCGGCCTGCACGAGGGTGACGCCGGTGGCGCCGAAGGCCACCGCGAGCAGGACGGTGAGCAGGATGACGGTGCAGACCGTCCAGGTGCTGCCGGGGCCCAGCGCCTGCACGACCAGGTCCGCGACGAGCACTCCGGCGGCCACGCCGAGCACGACCTCGACGGCCCGCCGGATGCGCTGCCCCCGGGCCTGACCGAGGACGATCAGCGCGGCGGCCGGCGCGAAGAACGGCTGCGGGTGCCCGAGCAGGCGGGTGGCGAGCAGCCAGGCCACGGTCGCCGCGACGGTCGCCTCCAGCACCGGCCGCCACCCCTGCCGCAACCGGTGACCGGCGACCCGCGGGCCGTCGAACCACGCCATCGCCACCTCCCACCGGTTGACCGACGCCCTGTCGGGCCGTCAGCGACAACCGGCGTCCGCCGGCTCGCCCTTCCCGCGATCGTCCACCATCGCGCGGCGGACCCGCCGACCGGGCCGCCCGCCGCACGATCCCCCGCTCAGCTCCCGGTCAGGGCGCGCAGCAGCGTACGGACCGCGTCCGCGAGGTCGGCACGGCTGGCCGGGGTGCCGGGGGGCGGTGCGGTGAGCGCGCCCGCGCCGACCAGACGGTCGAAGAGCAGCCCGTCGACGTACGCGACGAACCGGTCGCCCTGCCGGTCGGGGTCGCTGGCGCCGGCGCGGCTGAGCAGGTCGCGGGACTGCGCCCGGATGCCGGTGCCGTGTTGCAGGATGCCGCGCAGTTCGGGGCGGTGGACCGCCTCCAGCAGGCACGCGTAGCGGGCCAGCGTGCGGCTGCGTCCGACGCTCAGCCAGCGGTCGAGCACCTCGGCCACCCCGGCGGCGAGCTGGTCGAGGTCGTCGCTGCCGAGGCGGGGGCCGGGCTGCGGGGCGGGCGGCTCGGTCGGCAGGTCGTACGCGGCCAGGTCGACCCGGTCCCGCTCGACGAGGCGCTGCACCACCGCCTCGATCAGCGCCTGGCGGGTGCGCAGGTACGCCGAGGTGGTGCCGGGCGGCAGCTCGGCGCGGGCGTCCACGGCCCGGTGGGTCAACGCCCGCATGCCGCCGTCGGCGATCAGCTCGATGGCCGCGTCGGTCAAGCGCGCGATCCGGTGGGCGCGGGCCGTCACAGGGGTCTCCTCCCTTCCCGAGGTGCGGATGTAGTATCGCTCTTCTACAGGTGTAGAAGGGCGGACGACATGAGCGACCCGCACGCGGTGGTGGTCGGCGGCGGCATCGGTGGGCTGAGCGCGGCGCTCGCCCTGCACCGGCGCGGCTGGCGGGTCACCGTGCTGGAACGCGCCGCCGAACTGCGCGAGGTCGGGGCCGGGCTGACCCTGATGGCCAACTCGCTGCGCGCCCTGGACGCCCTCGGCCTGGGAGCGACCCTGCGGTCCGGCGCCCACGGCGAGGCCCCCGGCGGGATCCGGAACCCGCGCGGACAATGGCTGTCCCGGGTGGACCCGGCCGAGATGGTCCGGCAGCTCGGCACCACCGCGCTCGGCGTGCACCGGGCCACCCTGCACCGCGTCCTGCGCGAGGCGCTGCCCGCGTCGTCGCTCCGGACGGGGGCGACGGTCGAGCATGTCGAGTCCGACACCGATCACGCCACGGTCCACTACCACGGCGCCGACGGCCCGCAGAGCCTCGACGCCGACCTGGTGGTCGGCGCCGACGGCCTGCGCAGCCGACTGCGCGCCCAACTCTGGCCGGACATCCCCGCGCCGGTGTACGCCGGCTCGACCACCTGGCGGGCCGCCGTCGCGTTCCCCGACCCGCTCCCCACGGCGATCACCTGGGGGCCGGGTGCCGAGTTCGGCATGGTGCCGATCGGCGCGGACCACGTCTACTGGTACGCGGCCCGCAACGCACCGCCCGGCGGCCGCGCGCCGGACGAGTTGGCGGCCGTACGGGAGCACTTCGGCGGCTGGCACGACCCCATCCCCGCCCTGCTGGCGGCGACCCCGCCCGGGGTGGTGCTGCGCAACGACATCCACCACCTGGCCACGCCGCTGCCCTCGTACGTGCGGGGACGGGTGGCGCTGCTCGGCGACGCCGCCCACGCGATGACGCCGAACCTCGGGCAGGGCGCCTGCCAGGCCATCGAGGACGCGGTGGTGCTCGGCGTGGTCTGCGCCGACGGCGCGGCCGGACTGCCCGCCGCCCTGACCGCGTACGACGAGCAACGTCGCGGGCGCACCCAGGCCGTCGCCCGCGCCTCCCTGCGCGCCGGCCGGTACGGCCAGCAACTGCGCAACCCCCTCGCCCTGGCGGCGCGCACGGCCGCGCTGCGCCTCACGCCGGGCAGCGCCGCGCTGCGGAGCATGACGTGGTGCACCGACTGGCGACCGCCGCAGGGCTGAGAAACGGCGGCGCTCCGGCCGGTGCGGGCGCAAAGCTCCAGTCTATTCTTCGGGACCGCTGTCGACCTCGGCCAGAAACGACAGAGTGCCGGTACAATCGGCGACTACCTTGTGACCAATCGCTGACTGCTGATGGTGAATTGGATCACACACACTGAGCGCATGAACAGGAGCGTCAACCGCGGCAGGGCACTCCGCATCGCGGTGTGTCTCCTTCTTCTCGCCGTGTTGAGCGGCTGCATGCAACTCAACATCGGGCTCACCGTGAACGCGGACGACACGGTCGACGGGCAGTTGCTGCTTACCGCCCAGAAGTCCCTGCTGAGCTCCCGGAACAAGAACATCCCGGCCGCGTTCGCCGAGCTGCGGCAGAACATTCCGGCGTTGCCTCCGGGCGAGGAGACCAGCTACGAGGACGGCAAGCTCTTCGGCACCCAGATCAATTACCGCAAGGCGTCGCTGGCGAGCTTCGACAGCGAGAGCCTCAAGCTGGTCCGCGACGGCGACTTCTACCGTTTCACATTACCGCTGGACCCGAACAAATACGGCGGGAAAATCGCCCAGCAGAATCCGCAACAGCAGCAGGCATTCCTCAAGCTGATGTCGTTCGAGATCTCGGTGACCTTTCCCGGACGGGTGATCGACACCAATGGCACCGTCAACGGCCGATCGGTCACCTGGAAGGTCGACGCCAACCAGGACAAGCCCCTCGAGCTGCGCGCCGTCGCCGAGGCGCCGGCCCGCCCCTCGACCACACCGGCCGCCGCCGGCACCGACTCGGGCGGTCTCGGCTGGCCGCTGGTCGTCGGCGGCGTACTCCTGCTGCTGGTGCTCGCCGCGGTGGTCGTACTCCTGCTGCTGCGTCGCCGTCGCCCGACGGCGCCGGCGGCAACCGGTCCGGCCGCGCCCGACCCGACCCCGCCCGGACCGACCCCGCCGGGGCCGCCCGCCGGCGCGCCCGGGCCCGGCTGATCCATCCGGTGGCCGGCGCACGCCGGCCACGTCCCGGCCCCGGCCGCCCCGCGACGGCGACCGGCGTCGGTGCTCCCGAGCGGAGCGCCGGCCGCACCACCACCACATCCCCGGTCGCACCATCGCAGAAAAGGGGGGGTCGCCATGAACGATCTCTTCACCTGGGCAGCACTGGGCAGCCTCGCCGGCGCGAGCGCCGCCACCCTGCTGGCCACCAACGTCATCGGCGGCCTGATCGGCCCGAGCGGCGACAAGCTCCGCAAGTGGATCGCCATCGCCATCGCGCTGCTGCTGTCCTACGTGTCAGCGGCGTTCGCCGACGACGTCGGCGCCGAGAAGTGGATCATCGCGTTCTTCAACGCGCTGGTGATCTTCTCGGCCGCGCTCGGCGTCAACCAGTTCCCGCCCGGCAACCGGCAGGCGACACCCACCCAGCTCGCGAGCGGTCGTGAGCCCCGCGTCTTCCGCTCCTGGGTCTGAGGGGTGCCGTCATGATCTTCGGAATCCTCAGCGCGGTGATCCAGATGGCCGTCGGCGCGGTCCTCGGCCTCCTGGCCGGCGGCCCGATCGGTCTGCTCGTCGGGGCCGTCGTGGGCCTGCTGGTCGGCGCGGTGTTCGGCTGGGCGGTCACCTCCGCCGGGGTGTACGCCCCGGACGCCCGCGGCATCGTCCTCTTCGTCGTCGACCACACCTGGAGTCTGCTCAACACGGTGGTTGGGGCCGTCTACCTGGCCGTGCACCTCGTCTTCGGGCACTCACTGGACCGGCCCACGTCGGCCGCCAGCGGCCGGGTCTGCGTGGTGGAGGGGGTCTCCCCGCGCTACGCCACCACCATCGGCACCGTCTGCGCCGGCGCCACCTCCGGCATCCAACGCCACGAGGACGTGCACATCTTCCAGGCGCGGCTGCTCGGGCCGCTCTACATCCCGCTGGTGCTGGCGAACTACGTGCTCTTCACCGTCGCGCCGATCTGGCTGCTCTACCACGACCACACCAACGCGCCGATCAACCGGTTCACCCGCTACTTCGAGATCGGCGTCTACCCGCACGTCTGGAACGAGGCCATCGCGTACCGCATCCAGGGGACGCCGCCGCGATGACCGTCGACGGGCGCGGACCGATCGAGACGGCCACCGCGGAGCTGGTCGAATGGCTGACCGGCGCGGCGGGGGAACCCGTCCCGATCGGTCCACCCCGGACGGACGCCGACGCCGCCGGGCTGACCCTGTGGCCCCTCGAACTGCGCCCCGCCCAGCAGACCCGCTCCAGCGGCGCGGTCCGCGAGCCGTACCGGTTCGCGGTCCGCTACCTGCTCTGCGTGGCCGGCCCGGCCGGGCTCGCCCCGCTGGACCGGGTGCTCGCCGCCACGACCCGGGACGGCCGCTACCCGGTGGTGCTGGACGCCGGCGCGGCGACGCTGTGGAGCGCGCTGGACGCCGCGCCCCGCCCGGCGCTGCTGATCGACGTACCGGCTCAGGTGGACCACCCGACACCGGCCGCGCCGCCGGTGCTGCGACCGCTGCGGCTGCGCCAGGTCGCGGTCCGCGCCCTCGCCGGCCGGGTCGTCGGCCCGCAGGACCAGCCGCTCGCCGCCATGCGCGTCGAGGTGCCGGGCACGGCGTCCGCGACCCGCACCGGGCCGGACGGCCGCTTCCTGATCGCCGGGGTGCCGCACGACCCCGAACACCCCGGTCCGGTACGGCTGCGGCTCAGCGGTCGCGGACTCGTGCTCACCGCCGACGTGGACGCGGACGACGACGACATCGTCATCGTCTGCGCGCCACCGACCCACTGACGCCCACCCCGCACAGGAGGACCGATGCCCAGCTACTTCTCCCCCGGCATCTACGTCGAGGAGGTCCCCAGCGGCGCCCGACCGATCGGACCGGTGAGCACCAGCATCGCCGCGTTCGTCGGCGTCGCCCCGAACCGCGGCGCCCACCTGGGCAAGGCCGTACCGGTCAACAACTGGACCGAGTTCCTGCGACTCTTCGCCGAGGGCGACCAGGTCGAGAGCACCCCCCTCGCGCGGGCGGTCTTCGGCTTCCTGGACAACGGGGGCGCGCGTTGCTGGGTGGTCAACGTCGGCGAGGGCGGCGCGATCACCGGCACCGGCAAGCAACGCGGCGGCCTGCAACTGCTGGAGGCCGTCGACGAGATCTCCATCATCGCCGCCCCGGGCTTTCACGACCCGGTGTCCCACGAGGCGCTGATCAGCATGGCCGAGCGGACCCGGACCATGGTGGCGATCTGCGACCCGGCCCCGGACATCGACGACATCTCCGCGCTGACCCGGGTCGCCACCCCGTCGTCCGGGAAACCCCCGAAACCCGCCGAGGGTGGCGGCCCGGCGCAGCCCGGCGGGTCCGGCGGTGGCGACGGGCCGGCGTACCGACCCCGGCAGTCCGAGTTCGCCGCGTTCTACTACCCCTGGGTGCAGGTCCGCGACCCGATCAGCGGCGAGTTGGAGCTCACCCCGCCCAGCGGGCACCTGGCCGGCATCTGGGCCCGCACCGACGCCCTGCGCGGCGTGCACAAGGCGCCGGCCAACGAACCGGTCCGGGGCGCCGTCGACCTCGGCTACCGCGTCACCCGACCCGAGCACGACGTGCTCAACCCCAAGGGCGTCAACGTGATCCGCTACTTCGCGGGCGAGGGCATCCGTGTCTGGGGCGCCCGTACGCTCGCCGCCGAGGCCAGCGAGTGGCGCTACCTGAACGTCCGGCGACTCAGCATCGCCATCGAACAGGCCATCGCCAACGGCACCCGGTGGATGGTCTTCGAGCCGAACGACTTCACCCTCTGGCGCTCGATCCGACGCGACATCGGGGCGTTCCTCACCCGCGTGTGGCGCGACGGCGCGCTGCTCGGGCGCAGCCCCGAGGAGGCGTTCTTCGTCAAGTGCGACGAGGAGACCAACCCGCCGGACGTCCGGGACGCCGGCATGGTGATCGCCCACATCGGCATCGCCGTCGTCAAGCCCGCCGAATTCGTGGTGTTCAAGCTCAGCCAGTGGGCCGGCGGCACCGAGACCGAGACGATCGGAGGCTGACATGGCCACCCCCGCCACCCCGCAGCCCGGCGCGCCCGTCGACCCGTACCGGGCGTACAACTTCCGGCTGCTCATCAACGGCGTCACCAACGGCCACTTCACCGAGATGAGCGGGCTGGAGGTGAACATCCCCGGACAGCCGTACCGGGAGCACGGCCCCGGACCGACGCGGATCGTCCCCGGCCAGGCCGAGTACGAGCCGGTGACCCTGCACTTCGGCCTCACCGCGTCCCGCGAGCTGTGGGACTGGGTGAACGCCACCGCCAAGGGCACCCTCAACCGCCGCAACGTCTCGGTGGTGCTGCTGGACGCGGCGGGCACCGCCGAGGTGCTGCGCTGGAACCTGATCGACGCGTGGCCCACCCGGTGGCGCGGGGCGCACCTCAACACGGTGAGCCACGAGATCGCCATCGCGTCGCTGACGCTGCGCTACGAGGGCCTCGAACTGGAGGCCGGCGGTGCCGCCGCGCCGACGCCCGCGTAGCTGGCTGGCCGGTCGCCTCCGCGCGGCGGCCGGCGCGGTGCAGCGCCTCGCCGGACGCGTCGACAACCCGGCCGCCGAGCCGGCACCTCCGGCGGACGTGCCGCGTCGTCTCGGCGAGCCGCCGCAGCACTGGGTGAACCTGGTCGCCGCGCACGCCCCCGGTCTGCTCCGCGAGCTGGACCTCGACCAGGCCGCGCCGGCCCGGGACGAGACTCCGCCGGGCGCAGCCCCGGAACGGCGGCCGGACCGCTCCGGCGGTCCGGGCGGCTCAGTCGACCCGGGCGGCTCAGTCGACCCGCTCGGCCCGGTCGGCCCGGCGTCCCGCGCCGGTCGGACCGACCGGCTGGCTGCCGCCGCTCACCGCCGGTCCGGCGACCCGCACCCGCACGCCCGGTCGGGCGGCGCCGGTGCGCAGGCCGAGCCCGATCCCCGGACCGGCGGTCCCGGACGCCCGGACGGCGGGTCCGAACGACGGCTTCCGGTCCTTCGACCAGCGGCCCCGGTCGGCTCGGAGCCGTCCAGCGGGACGACTCGCTCCTCCGACTCCGTGCCGGCGAGCGGTCGGGACAGCTCGGCGAACGGTGGCCGGCCGTTCCGAATGCCGGGTGTCGCCCACCCCGGGGCGGGGACGTCCATCCCGGCCGCCCGGGGCCGAGATGACCAGAGCGCGGCAGACCTGCCCCCCACACCCGGCGAGACCGTGCCGGGTCCCCGCCGCGAGAGCGGCCGTCCGGCTCGATCCACTCTGGACGCGCCGGCGACGCGGCCCGGGCGCGGCGACGGGAGGATGGGCGGATCGTCCTGGCCCGCCCTACCGGGCGAGCCGGCCAGGCAGGGCCGGCCCGGCGAGGAGCCCGTCCGGTCGCACCCAGGCCAGCATCCCGAGCAGCACGGCCGGCAGCGCCCCGAACAGCAGGCCGACCGGGAGCGAGTCGCCGACCAGCACCTCCGCGACCACTCCGGCCAGTTGCCGGAGCAGCACGCCCGCCGGCTCCCTGACCAGCAGCGGACGGACCGGTATCGAGGGCCGGCGGAGGCCCCGCCGCACCACGCCCGGCCAGACCGGGACCGGCACGCCGATGTGCGGTTCGGGCAGGGCGGCGGTGAGGTCGGGCGGTGGGACGGTCCACCGGCGTACGGGACGGGCGTGGCCGAGGTCGACGACGGCGGGCGGTGGCCGGTGGACGCGGCGTTCCCGTCGGCCCCCGGCCGGCCCGGCGTGGACCCGTGGCCAGCGCTCCCGGATGAGGGACCGCTGTGGACGGTGCCCGGCGCGGCGCTGGACGCGGACCACGAGCGCCGGCTCGACCGGGAGCAGGCGGGCGGCTGATGGAACGCGTCGCCTTCCTCGTCGACTCCACCGGGGAGCGGGTGGACTGCCTGCTCAACCCGGAGACCGTGCAGGTGACCCGGCTCGCCGGCGTACGCCACCGGGGTGCGGGCGGCGCGCAGCTCACCGGCTCCGGACTGGCCGACGACCCGCTGGTCTTCACCGGCGGCGGCCGTACCGAACTGGTGCTGGACCTGCTCTTCGACGTCGACTTCGTCCAGGCCCAGGCCCGCCCCACCGACGTACGCATGCTGACCCGGCCGCTGTGGATGCTGGCGGAGAACTCCGCCGCCGAGCACGGCTGGCTGCGTCCGCCGCTGGTCCGGCTGGTCTGGGGCAAGACGTGGAACGTGCCGGGCGTGATCGTGGCGGTGGCCGAGCGGTTCGACGCGTTCACCGGCGCCGGTTCGCCACGGCGCTCCTGGCTGCGGCTGAAGCTCGTGCGGGCCGCCGAGACCGCCGACCAGGCGCAGGCCGGTTTCGCCGAGGAGCTGGCCGCGGCGAGCACACCGGCCGCCGCGCCGGGCAGCGCCGTGGTCGCGGCCGGCGACGGCGCCACCGAGCCGGGCCACGCCGGGGTGCGTTTCGACCTGCTGGCCAACGACGCGCTCGGGTCGCCGCTGCGGTGGCGGCTGCTGGCCGAACACAACCGGATCACCGACCCGCTCGCGGTTCCGGCAGGTACGACCCTCGCGGTTCCCCCGGTCGACGCGGGCGGCCCGGAGTCCACCCTCGGCACCACGGCGCGGGCCGGCGGGTCGTTCGTGGACGCCACCGTCGCCACCGCCGCGAGCTGGGCCGCCTCGATAGCCGCCGCGACCTGGCCCGGCCCGGCCGCGAGCGGGTCCGGCCCAGCCGGAACGGCCGCCGCGACCTGGCCCGGCCCGACCGGAACGGCCGCCGCGAGCAGGACCGCGTCGAGCGGTGGCGCAGCCGGCCCGGGGAGCACGCCGTGACCAGCGTCGCGCCCCGGGCGCTGACCGTCCTGCTGGACGGCGTCGAGCTGACCGCCGTGGCCCGCCAGCGGATCCGCTCGCTGCGGGTGGCCGCCCGGCTCGACCAGCCGACCCAGGCCGAACTGGTGCTCGCCACCGGTGCCGGCGTCGCCGCCCTCGACCCCGCCGTACGCCCCGGCACGACCCTCGACGTGCGGCTCGCCGACCACGCCGACGCGCTGTTCGGCGGGGAGGTGACAGGTGTGGAGGTCGAGTACGCCGCCGACGGCGCGGCCGTGCTGCGGCTGCGGGCGTACGACGCGGTGCACCGGCTGCGCAAACGGCAGGCGCTGCGGGTCTTCACCTCGGTGACGGCCGCCGAGCTGGCCCGGGAGTTGTGCGGCGCGGTGGGGCTGAGCGTGACGGCCGAGGACGACGGCCCTCGGCTGGAACGGTTGGTGCAGCACCGGCACAGCGACCTGGAGCTGCTCTGCGAGGTCGCCGGGCGGGCCGGTCTGCACCTGGTCGCCGACGGCGAGGGCGTACGACTGGTCACCCTCGCCGGCTACGGCGAGCCGGTCCCGCTGATCCTCGGCGCGGGGGTGCACACCCTGCGGCTGGCCACGAACGCGGACCGGGCCGCCGGCGCGAGCGCCGCGTTGGGGTGGCACCCGCAGCGGGCCGAGCCGATCAGCCAGCGGGCCGACGAGGCACGGTGCGGCCGGCCGGCCGGTGACCGTCCGGACCCGGCGGACGTGGGGGCTGACGGGGTACGCACCGCCGTCGACCAGCCGGGGCGCAGCGACGACGAGGTGGCCGCGCTGGCCCAGGCGCGGCTCGACCTGCGCGCCGCCGCGTTGTGCACCGCCGAGGGGGTCACCGAGGGCGATCCGGCGCTGCGCCCGGGCCGGCGGATCGACCTGGCCGGGGTGCCCGAACCCCTCAGGGGGGCGTACGTGCTGACCGAGGTGGTGCACACCGTGGACGGCGACGGGCACCTCACCCGGTTCTCGACCGTCCCACCGGCCGTGCCGCCCGCGACGGCCGGCGGCGCGGTCGTCACCCTCGGCACCGTGACCGACGTGGCCGACCCGGACGGGTTGGGCCGGGTCCGGCTGACCCTGCCCGCGTACGGGGACCTGGACGCCGGTTGGCTCGGCGTGCTCTGCCCCGGCGCGGGGCGCGGCAAGGGCCTGGTGGCGCTCCCCGACCCGGACGACACCGTGCTGGTGGTGCTGCCCGGCGGCGAACCGGTCGCGGGCATCGTGCTGGGTTCCCTGTTCGGCGCGGTCGAGCCGTACGACGCCGGCATCGACGACGGCCGGGCCCGGCGCTGGACGCTGCGTACGGCCGGCGGGCAGTCGATCGTCGTGGACGACGTCCGGCGCAGCCTGCGGCTCGGTACCGAGGGCGGCAGTTGGCTGGAACTCACCCCCGACCTGGCCACCCTGCACGCGGCGACCGACCTGGTGATCTCCGCGCCGGGGCGGGCCATGGTGGTCCGCGCCCGCAGCGTCGACTTCCTGCACGCCGAGGCGACCGAGGATCCGACCACCGCGGCGCAGCAGGCCCGTTCGCTCGCCCGCGCCCACCACGAAGGAGGCGGCTGATGCGCTGGATCCACCGCGACTCGGTGATCGTCTGTGACCACGACGGCCGGGTCGAGAACCGACCGTCGCAGCGCTGGGTGACCGTCACCGCCGTGCCGGTGCTTGTCGACGACGACCCGGAGGGACGGACGATCGTCGCCTGCCCGAACTACGGCCCGACCATCAAGCCCTGCGCGAAGACGCTGACCGTCCGCGTCGGCTACAGCGACTGGCTCCGCGTCGACGGGCACCGGGTGGTGCTGTCGCACCTCAAGGGGTTCACCGACGGCACCCCGCCCAACGCCGTGTACCACACCGTCCGCGACCCCCGGCAGCGCTTCCTGGGGGCGGACCGGTGAGGGCGTTCCGCTTCGTCGGGGCGGGCTTCGACGCCGGCCGGGGCGGTGGGTTGGCGGTCACCGCCGCCGGTGGCCTGGCCATGACCGAGGGCGACGAGAGCGTACGCCAGGCGCTGTTCCTGCTGTTGTCGACGACACCGGGCGAGCGGCTGATGCGACCCGGGTACGGCTCCCGGCTGCACCGGCTGATCTTCGCGCCCAACGACGACACCACGGCCGGGCTGGCGATCCACTACGTCCGGCAGGCCATCGCCCGCTGGGAACCCCGGGTCGAGGTCGTCGACGTCGACGCCGGACCGGACCCGGACGACCCGTGGCGACTGGTGATCCGGCTCGACTACCGGGTGCGGGCCAGCCTGACGCCCGGCCAGTTGGTGTTCTCCGTGGACCTGCTCCCCGCCGACGACGAACCGGGAGAATCGTCATGACGCTGCCCGTGCCGCACCTGGACGACCGCGGGTTCCTCGACCTGGTCACCGAGGCCCGCGAGCGCATCCGCCAGTCCTGCCCCGCGTGGACCGACCTGTCCGCGCACGACCCCGGTATGGCGCTGGTCGAGGCGTTCGCGCACCTGACCGAGGTGATGATCTACCGGCTGAACCAGTTGCCGGAGAAGGCGTACGTGCAGTTCCTGAACCTGCTCGGGGTGGCACGGCACGCGCCCACCGCGGCCTGGGCGGACGTGGTGTTCACCCGCACCGGCACGGACACCTCGGAGGTGCGGATCCCGGCCGGGCTGCGGGTCGCGGCGGCGCGTGGCGCCGACCCCAAGCCCGTCGTGTTCGTCACCACCGAGCCGGCGGCGCTGCCGGCCGGGGAGTCCTCGGTGACCGTGCGCATGCACCACTGCGAGCCGGTGGACGCGGAGCTGCTGGGCGTCGGCACCGGCCAGCCGGGTCAGGTGCTGCGCGCGGCCCGCGCCCCCCTGGCCCACACCGGCGAGCCGCTGGACCTGCTGCTCGGGGTGGAGGTGCCGACCGGCTCGGTGGAGCTGGGGGCGGCGGCCCGCGAGCACGACGGCCGCACGTTCGAGATCTGGCAGCCGGTGGACAGCTTCGCCGGGCTCGGCCCGCAGGCCAAGGCGTACCTGGTGGACCGCTGCTCGGGCACCGTCACCTTCGCCCCGGCGCTGGACCTGCGACCGCCCACCGGCGGCTCCGCCGGGCCGACGCCGGTGGCGGCCGTGCCGCCGGCCGGGCGGCAGGTCCGCCTCTGGTACCGGGCCGGCGGCGGTCCGGCCGGCAACGTCGCCGCCGGCACGCTGACCACCCTGCGCGATCCACTGCCGGGGGTACGCGTCGACAACCCCGCCCCGGCGGCCGGCGGCCGGGAGATGGAGACCCTGGAGTCGGTGCTGCTCCGCGGCCCGTACGAGTTCTTCGCCCAGCAGCGCGCGGTCACCGCCCGCGACTTCGAGGTGCTCGCCACCGGTTCCGGCGCGGTGGCGCGGGCCCGCGCGTTCACCCGCTCGGCGGTCTACAGCTTCGCCCGCCCGGGTGAGGTCGAGGTGGTGCTGGTGCCGTACGTGCCGCCCGCGGCGCGCCCGGGCGGCCGGCTGCCGGTTTCGGTGCTGCGCGAGCACGAGGTGCCCGAGGCCCGGCACCGCGTCGAGGCGGACCTGGAACAGCGCCGGATGGTCGGTATCCGCTCGCGGGCCAGCTGGGCGCGGTTCAAGGCGGTGTCGGTGCGGGCCCGGGTGGTGGTGCGGCGGGAGGAGGACGTGGACGCGGTCCGGCGGCGCATCCACGACCGGCTGCACCAGACGCTCAGCCCGCTGCCCACCGCGCTGAACCCGGGCGGATGGCCGTTCGGTGAGCCGCTGCGGGCGTCGAACGTGTACCGGTTGTTGGAGCAGGCCGAGCCGGGCGTGCGGTACGTCGAGTCGGTGCGGTTCGTGGTCGACGAGGCGCCCGACGCCGACGTGCGCGCCCTCGCCGTCGACGCGTACCAGCCGCGCACCTGGTACGCCGGGCGCGGCCCGGTGCTGTTCCGGTCCAGCAACGCCGGCTCGGGTTGGGAGCCGGCCGGCCGGTTCGACGAGGAGACGGTGCTGCGGGTGGCGCCCGCCCCCGCGCCGGTGCGGCCGGGCATCGTGGCCCGTCCCGGCTCGGTGGCCGTGGTGACGCTGCGCGCCTCCGGCGGCTCCCGGGTGCACCTGAGCACCGACCTGGGTGAGACCTGGTCGCTGCTGGCCGACCTGGACTCGCGGATCTCCGACGTGGCGTGGCTGGACCGCGACGGCGCGGGAGCGCTGCTGGTGGCGACCGACACCGGGCTGTACGAGGTGTCGCTGCTGCCCGGCGCGGTGCCGTTGCAGATCCTGGTCGAGGAGTCCGACGCCGACCGGGGCTTCTACGCCGTCCGCGCCTTCGTCTCCGAGCGTGGCGCGCCCGGTGTGGCGGTCGCGGCGCAGGCGAGTTTCGGGGTGTACCTGTCGACGGCCGGCGGCCGGCCCGGCAGCTTCGCGCACGTCGGGCTCGCCAACGTGGACAACCGGGTCCTCGCCGTGCAGTACGACGGGCCGGCCACGCTGCTGTGGAGTGGCGCGGGCGAGCCGGACCCGAAGAAACCCGGGCAGGGCTGCCACCGCACCCGACTGTTCGAGTCCGACGTCAAGTGGCAGTCGGTGCAGGCCGGCTGGCTCGGTGGCACCTGCCGGGATCTCGCGTTCGCCGGGCAGCAGGCGGTGGCCGCCACACAAAGCGGCGGGGTGCTGCGGCTGGACACCCTGGCCGCCCAGCCGCAGTGGCAACCGGTCTCGGTCAACTGCGGGCTGCCGCTACGCGACCGCACCCGGTTCGTGCCGGTGGACGCCGTCGCCGTGAGCGGCCCTGGCGCGGCGGGCGTCGGCGCGGGCGGCCCGGCGGCCTCCGGCGCGGGCGGTCCGGCGGCGGACCGGCTGGTGCTGGCCGGCGGCGAGCGCGGCGTCTACCGCAGCGCCGACGCGGTCACCTGGACCGCCAGCGCCAACCAGGCCACCGCCGACGTGGTGACCGTCCCGGACACGTGGCTGCTCTGCTCCGGCGAGCACGACATCGAGGTGGTGCGCCAGGATGCGACGCTCGGCGATTGAGCGGCTGCTGCCCGCCGCGTACCAGCGGGCGTGCGTGCCGGGCAGCGTGCTCTGGGCGCTGCTGGACGTGATGGAGGGGCTGCACGCCCCGGACGAGGCGATCCTCGCCGAGGTGGACGCCCTGTTCGACCCGTACCGGGCACCCGACGACATGGTCGTACGGCTGACCCGCTGGGTGGCCATGGACCACGTCGTGGCGTCGCACCGACCGGACGCGCCGCTGCCCCTGCCGGTCGGGCGGCTGCGGGACCTGGTGGCCCACGGCGCGCTGCTGGCCCGCTGGCGCGGCACCCCGTACGGGATGCGCCGCGCCCTGGAGGTGGCCACCGGGGTGAGCGGCTTCGCCATCGACGAGCCCGACGAGAAGCCCTTCCACATCGTGGTGCGGGTGCCGGCGGCCGCCGCCGACCACCTCGCCGTGATCACCCGCATCGTCGAGGCGGAGAAACCCGCGGCGACCACCGCCGAGGTCGTCCTCGCCGCCTCGCCACCACCTGATCAGCCGACCGCGGCACCGTCCGCTTAAGGAGCCGTCATGACCACCGAATGGGCCGTCGCCGCCGCCGCGTCGCAGTTCACCCTGGACGCCGCCAACCACGGCGAGCTGACCTTCACCGTCTCCAACCCCGGCGTCGCGCCGGACACCGTCGTCTTCGACGTGGCGCCCGGCGAGGGCAGCCAGCGGGCCTGGTTCACGGTCACCGACCCGCAGCGGGTGGTGCCCGGGCCGGGGTCGGTCTCGTTCCTGGTCCGCCTCGCCGTGCCGGCCGGCACCGCGCCGCGCCGCTACGACATGACCGGGTTCGCGTACTCGGCGAACACCGCGCCGGAGGAGAGTTCGCGCTCCAGCGGCCGGGTGACGTACGAGGTCCGGGCGGTCGCCGCGCCGAAGCGGACGCCCTGGCCGTGGATCGCCGCCGCGGCGGCGCTGGTGCTGGTGGTCGCCGGGGTGGTCGGCTACCTGCTCACCCGCTCCGACGGCCCACCGACGCCGGGCGCGCCACGGGTGGTGACCGTGGAGGCGGAGAGCCTGGTCGACGGCGCTCGGGTGGAGTCCCCGGCGAAGACCGCCGCGGCGGTGGGGGCACAGCCGAACTGCTGCGACGTGACCTGGTCGGGCGACGCGCAACTGTTCTTCACCGGCCTGGCGCCCGGCGACCGGGTGAGCCTCACCGTCGACCTGCCCGCCGACGCCGTGTGGCGGCTCTCCACCACGCGTACCACGAGCTTCGACTACGCCAACACCATCTGGCAGGTCGACGGCGTGCAGCTCGGCAGCACCTTCTTCGGCTTCACCCCGACGGTCGTCCTGCAGGACTTCACCGACGTGGGCACCGTCCGGCTGGGCGCGGGCCGGCACACGCTCACCCTCGTCGCCGTCGGCAAGACGCAGGGCTTCGACAGGTACTTCGCGGGGGTGGACCAGATCCGCTTCACCGAGGTGACCGGGGCGGTCGCACAGCGATGAGCGGTCGGCAGAAGGTCGTCCTGGTGACCCTGGCGGTGCTGCTGGTGGCGTTCTTCGCGCTCGCCGTCGGCATCGGCGGCGGCGACCAGGGCCGCGCGGGCGATCGGCCGGGGTTCGTGCAGCGGTTGGGCCGGCTGGCCGGCGGGAGCGGCACGATCGACCCGGCGACCGTACAGGCGGACTGCGACCGTACCGGCGACGTGCTCGCCTTCGTCGGCGGTTGCGCGGTGCGGGTCGCCGACCCCGGTGAACTCCGGACGTTGGTGCTGCGCAGCGCGCGCCCGTTCGTGGTGACCGCGCCGGCGCCCGGCGACGCCGACCTCACCGTGCGCTCGAAGGTCGAGCCGGACGACGGCGGCGAGGCGGTCGCTCGGATCGCCGTCGACGACGCGGCCACGGTGCTGCTGGGCTGCCCGGGAGGTGTCGGATGCACGGTCACCGTCGCCGCCGAGTGACAGCCGGCCCCGGCAGCGCGCTTTTCGACCGTACGGAGGCCCGCCATGGGTGACCTGCGCAAGCCCTTCCTGCTGCTCGCGCTGGTCGCGGTCACGCTGGTGCTCCTCGTCGAGGTGGGATCGTCGCTGCTCACCGGCGGTGGCGACGCGACCGGCGCGCTGCTGGTCGGCGCGGCGGACCTCGGCGTGCAGGTGGACGCGGCCGGGGTCAGCGAACCGTCCGGCCGGGGCACCAGTTATCTCGCGCTGATCGACGCGGTGGCGGTGTGGACCACCGGCCTGTTCTGCCTGAGCCTGGTGGTGCCCGAGCGGGTGCAGGGTCGGATCCAGGGCGTCGCGACGCTGATCTTCTCGATCCTGCTCATCCTGGGCTCGCTCGTCCTGCTGATCATCGCGTTCGTGGAACTAATGATCATGGTGTCGCTGTTCCTGGCGGCGCCGTTCGGCACCCTGGCGTACCTGGCGCTGTGGGGCTTCTTCCCGGTCGGCGACGCGGCGGTGCTGCTCGGGCTGGCGCTGCTGCTCAAGCTCGTGTGGGCAGGGATGTTGGTGCTGGCCCAGCCCCGGTTCCTGCAGAACAAGGGCCTCGTCCTGCTGATCATCACCACCCTGCTGTGCACCGTCGTGCTGGAATTCCTGCACAACCTGGTGCCGGTGATCTTGGTGAGCATCGTCGACGACGTGGCGGCGCTGGTCTTCGCGATCATCGCCATCATCTGGGGCCTGGTGCTGCTGATCGGCTCGATCCCGGCGATCGTCAAGGCCATCCGTGTCACCGCCGCCGCCGTGCCCGCCGCCCTACCCGGTCGATCATGAAGTTATTGTCACCGCGCCCGGCGTGTCGGGACAACAACTTCATGATCGACGGTCGCTGGCGAGGGTCGCGCAGCGGTCGGGGGGCAGGATGCCGTCGGCGATCCATACCTGGTAGCGGCCGTGGCGGGTGGTTCCGGCGGGGATCTCCGCAGGGGTGTCGAAGGCGAAGGCTGCGCACACGCCGGGGTACATCGCGGTCCGCACGAACCACCGGTCGCCGGGGCCGAGCCCCGCGAAGACCAGGGTGTACGCCCCACCGCCCGGCGCGGTGCCGGCCAGCGCCAGCCACGGGGCCGCGCTGCCGTTGACCGCCTCCTCCCCCGCCGCGTCGGCGGTGTACACCGTCGGCTCACCGTCGGCGGCGGCCCGCCAGAAGAACCCGCCGTAGCCGGCCCCGCCGGGGCGACCGTTGGTGGCCGGGCTACCCAGGCGCACGGATCTGTCGGGCGGCGCGGTGAGCGCGGAGTCCAGGTCGAGCCGCCAGACGTCCGACGTCACCGCCGTCGCGGCGAGCTGACGCCGCTCGGTGAGCAGCACCCGTCCGTGCGGGTCACGCCACTGGGCCTGGTGGGCCAGCAGGTCGGCCGAGCGCCGGGACCAGCCGGTGTGGACGATCCTTCCGTGGTCCGCCCGCCAGGTGTAGCCGACGTCGCGCACGTAGGTGCGCCCGCCCCACAGGTTGACGCCGTCGACGTCCTGCACGGCGAGTGAGGCCCCGAGGTGCCAGACGTGGTCGGCGGGGAGCGCGTCGGTGACGACGGTGCCGCCGAGGGTGCGGACCGGGTGCAGGTACGGCCGGGGCCCGTGCCGCGCGTCCAGCGCCGGGTCGACGACGTACCGGGCCACCTCGGTCGCGCCGACCAGCAGCCGCGCGGGCTCCTCGGTGACGGCGGTGGGATCGGTGCTCACGGCAGCTCCGGCCGGGCGGCGGCCGGCTCGGGGCCGTTGCCGTCAGCGGCGAAGGCGCGACCGACGTCCGTGGGGACCGGCAACCGGTTGGCGACGGCGTGCAGGGCGGCCAGGGTGTAGCCGGCGAGGATCGGCACTGCCACCGGCGTGACCAGGACGGCGAGCAGCCCGGCCAGCGCCGTCACGCCCGTGAGGGCGGCCCACCGGGCGGGCGCGTCGAGGCAGGCGCGGGCGCTGGACCGGGCCGCGACCCGCCACCGCCCGCCCCCGTTGCGGCCCGCCTCGACGACGACCAGCCCGGCGTACCCGGCCAGTACGGCGCTGACCAGCCCGGTCACCGCCAGCACCGGCGGACCGCCGGGTACCCGTCCGGCGGCCAGCGCCGCCAGGTCGGCGGCGAGCAGCCCGAGCACGGCGAGCGCGAGGAGGCTGACCGGCACCCCGGGCAGCGCCGAGCGGCCGAACCGGCGCAGGGTCGTACGCGCCGACGGCCAGCTACCGGTACGCGTCCAGTCGTGCACCGCCGCGCTGGCGGTGCCGGCCGCCGCGGCGGCGGTGAGCAGCGGTGCCGCCGCGAGGGTCAGCAGGATGCCGAGCAGCGCCAGGTCGGCGGCGTCGCGGGCGACGTCCCGCCAGTCCCGGCGACCGCCGACGTCGACGGGTTCAGCCCTTGATGCCACTGGTGTTGATCCCCTCGACGAGCATCCGTTGGAAGGCGACGAAGAACAGGAAGACCGGCAGCAGCGACAGCACCGACATGGCGAACATCGGTCCGACCGCGCTCTGGCTGGTCGAGTCGATGAACAGGGTCAGCGCCACCGGCACCGTGTAGTCCTCCAGTTGGGACAGGAAGACCAGTTGGCGGAAGAAGTCGTTCCAGGTCCAGATGAACGAGAAGATCGCGGTGGTGACCAGCGCGGGGCGGCTCAGCGGCAGGATGATGTGCCGGAAGATGCCGTACGGGCCGGCGCCGTCGATCCGGGCCGCCTCGTCCAGCTCGCGCGGGACGCCCCGCATGAACTGCACCATGAGGAAGACGAAGAA
Source organism: Micromonospora sp. WMMD729 (assembly GCF_049315225.1). Lineage (NCBI taxonomy): Bacteria > Bacillati > Actinomycetota > Actinomycetes > Micromonosporales > Micromonosporaceae > Micromonospora > Micromonospora sp. WMMD729. The sequence goes on from NZ_CP186059.1 coordinate 3,286,762, forward strand.
CGCCTCGGTGGCCAGGAACTGCGGGATGAGCAGCGGCAGGTACGGCCACTCGCCGCCGACCAGGCCGAGGGTGCGGAACAGGATGTACTGCGGCACGATCAGCACGTGCTGGGGCAGCAGCAGCGTACCGATCATGACGGCGAACCAGAGGCCGCGCAGCCGGAACCGCAGCCGGGCGAAGGCGTACGCGGCCAGCAGGCAGGAGAGCCCGTTGCCGACGACGGTGAGCAGGCTGACCAGCGCGCTGTTGAGGAAGAACCGGCCGAAGCCGACGTCGAAGTTGGACCATCCGGCGGTGTAGTTGCCCGGGGTGAACCGCTCGGGCAGCAGCCCGACGTTGTTGACGATCTCCTCCTGGGACTTCACGGAGGTGCCGACCATCCAGATCAGCGGGTAGAGCACCACGGCCACGATCGCCACCAGGATCAGCAGCCGCAGCACGGTCCGGCCACCGGCCCGGCGCCGGGTGGTCGGCACGTCGATCGTCGCCATCACCGGTCCTCGCCGTCGGAGTAGTGCACCCAGAACCGCCCGGTGCTGAAGAAGATCGCGGTGATGGCCGCGATGGCGAGCAGGAACACCCAGGCCATCGCCGAGGCGTAGCCCATCTCCAGGTCGGTGAAGCCGGTGATGTAGAGGTTCAACGTGTACATGAGGGTGGAGTCGACCGGGCCGCCGGTGCCGTTGCTGAGCACGAACGCGGCGGTGAAGCCCTGGAAGCCGTTGATGGTCTCCAACACCAGGTTGAAGAAGATGACCGGGGACAGCATCGGCAGGGTGACGTTGCGGAACTGGCGGAACCGACCGGCCCCGTCCACCGAGGCGGCCTCGTACAGCTCGGTGGGCACCTGCTTGAGCCCGGCCAGGAAGATCACCATCGGGGCGCCGAACTGCCAGATGGCCAGCACCATCAACGTCTCGAGGGCCCAGTCCGGGTCGTTGACCCAGGGCCGGCCCTCGATGCCGACGAGGCTCAGCAACGAGTTGAACGCCCCGTCGCGGTTGAACATGTTGACCCAGACGATGGCCAGCGCCACGCTGCCGCCGAGCAGCGACGGCAGGTAGAACAGGCCGCGGAACAACCCGACGCCGCGCCACGCGCGGTTGAGCAGCAGCGCCACGCCGAGCGCGGCCGCCAGCTTGAGGGGTACGGCGACCAGCGCGAAGGTCAGGGTGACCCGGACCGCGTGCCAGTACGACGGGTCGGCCGTGAACATCCGCTCGTAGTTGGCCAGCCCCACCCACTGGACCTCCGAGAACGGGGTGAGGATGTCGTAGTTGGTGAAGCTCAGGTAGAGCGACAGCAGCATGGGAACCGCCGTGACACCCATCAGGCCGATGAGCCACGGCGACAGGAAGACGTACCCCGCCAGACCCTCGCGGTGCCGGACGCTGCCGGACCCACGCCGGGTGGTGTGGGTCCGGGCGGATCCGGGGCCGCGTCGGGTCGGGTCGGGCGCCGTGGTCAACGCCACGAACGGCTCCTCTCCTCGCCTCCTGGGGCGGGTCAGGCGATGGCGGCCTTGCACGCCTCGACGAACTGGGCGGCGGCCTGTGCGGGGGTTGTCCGGCCGTACTGGGCGTTCTCGGCAGCCTTGATCAGCTCGGACTTGACCTTGCTGTGGCCCTTGATCGGCACCTGTGGCGACGCGCCGAACTTCTGGGTCAGTTCCGCCTCGACGGCGATCGACTGCTTCATCGCGGGGTCGGTGGTGTCGTCGCTGACCACCCGGCGCAGGTCCAGGTTGGAGGGCAGGCCACGGTCGGTGCCGAGCAGCTTGACCGCCTCCTGGTCGTTGTTCAGGAAGTTGATCACGTCGACCGCGACGTCCCGGTTCTTGCTGCCCTTGAAGACCGACCAGTACATCGAGGCCCGGGCCCACTGCGCGCTCGGGTCACCGGGGTACGCGATCACCCCCAGCTCGTCCTTGGTGTTCTTCTTCAGGTCCGGCATTTGGTTGGCCCAGACCCAGGAGGTGGCCGACTTGCCGGTGACCACCAACTGCTTGGTGACGTCGCTGGAGTTGCCCTCGTGGATGACGTCGGCGGTCGGCGTGGCCTTGCGGTCCCGCGCGCCCTTCCACAGGTCGAACCAGGCGGTCACGTCGTCGGCGGTGAAGCCCAACTCGTTGCCCTTGTAGAGGTCCTTGCCCTGTTGGCGCAGCCAGACCCAGAACGCCTTGTAGTCGGCGCTCGGGTCCTGGGTGCCGGGCACACCCGTCTTCTTCGACACCTCCTCGGCCCAGGCGATGTGCTGCTCCCAGCTCATCCCCGTGGTCGGCTCGGGCAGGTTGTGCTTCGCCAGCAGCGTCTTGTTGTAGACCAGGCCCTGGGTGTTCTCCCCGGCGGCCACCCCGGCGAGCTTGCCGTTGACCACCCCGTACTCCAGCAGGCTCTTGGGGAACTTGGACACGTCGAGCTTGCCGGAGTCCTGGTAGGTCTTCAGGTCGAGCGTGGTGTTGCGGGCGGCGTACTCGGCGAGGTAGTTGTCGTCGATCTGGAACAGGTCCGGCGGGTTGCCACCGGCGGTGAGCGTGGCGAGCTTGTCGAAGTAGCCCTGGTTGGCCTGCCAGGTCTTCTCGAAGGTCACGTTGGGGTGCTTCCTGGTGTAGAGGGCGAGGGCGTCCTCGGTCAGCTTGGCCCGGGCGTCGCCGCCCCACCAGAAGACGGAGAGCTTGACCGGGGCGTCCGGGTCGGCGGCGCCGTCGTCGCCGCAGGCGGCGGCGCCGAACAGCAGCGGCGCGGCGACGGTCGCGGCGAGCAGGCCGCGCAGCAACCGTCGCCGGGGCAGCGGGGTACCGTGAGGACGCCCGACGGGCGTGCCAGTGGTGGGGGACGTTGCGGGGTGCATGTGCGCTCACTCCTCGGCTTTAGGAGGCGACGGCATCACCGGTGGCCGCAGTCGGGACGCCCGGGCCCGCAGGGCAGTGCGGGTCCGGGCCATGGGACGCGGCCAGGGGACGGGCCGGTCGGGCGTGCGGGCCCGGACCGGTCGAGTCGCGGATGACCAGGTCGGTCTGGAGCATTACCTGTGCGGTGGTACGACGGACGCCGACCGCCGTGCCGGTACCGGGCCCCCGCGCGCCGCGCGGTGACTCGATGTCCTGTTGCAGCAGCATGTCGACGGCCGTCCGGCCGGCGGCCCCGGTGGGTGTGGCCACCGTCGTCAGTTTGGGTCGGGTGAGCCGGCTCAGGGCGATGTCGTCGACCCCGACGACGCTCACCTCCTGCGGTACCCGAACCCCGAGCGCGTCCAGCCCTTCGATGAGGCCGATCGCCATCAGGTCGTTGTAGGCGAGCACGGCGGTGACGCCGCTGCGCCGCACCTGCTCGGCCACGGCCGAGCCGCCGGTCTCGGTGGGCGCGTTGGGGCCGAGCACGGTCAACTCCCCGCCACCGGCCCGGACGGCCGTGGTGGCGGCGCGCCGCATCTCCCGGTTGGTCCACGAGCTGCGCGGCCCGCCGAGCAGGGCGATGTCCCGGTGACCGAGACCGATCAGGTGCTCGACGGCCGCCCGGGCGCCCTGCCCGACGTCCATCAGCACGCAGGGCAGGCCGGACACCTGCCGGTTCACCACGACCAGCGGCACCTCGCGGCTGAGCTGCTCGATCAGGCTGTTGCTCATCCGAGGGCTGCACAGCAGCACCCCGTCGACCTGCTTTGCGAGGGCGTGGACCAACTCCTCCTCGGCGGTCGGGTCCTCGTTGGTGTCGGCCACGAAGACGTGGTAGTCGCGGTGCCGCGCCTGACCCTCCGCCGCCTTGATCAGCGGCGGGAAGAACGGGTTCGCGATGTCGGCGATGATCAGCCCGATGTTGTGCGTACGCCCGGTGATGAGGGCGCGGGCGGCGCGGTTCGGCCGGTAGCCCAAGTCCTCCGCACAGGCCAGCACCCGAACCCGGGTCTCGGGATTGACCAGGTGCGGGGCGGAGAAGGTGCGGGACACGGTGGAGATGTGCACCCCGGAGGCGCGAGCGACGTCCCGGATGGTGACTGGCACGGCGGCCCCTTCGTCCGAGTGGGCGGTGGTCACGCGGGTGCCGCCAATTAATGCAAACGGTTGCTCCACTGTCAACGGTGAATGTTTGCAGCTCTGTTGCGTCGACGCACCCATTGGTGACCTTCAACCCCGCAAAAACCCATAATTGCCACCGATTGTGCCGGTGTCGTTGACGCCATGAGATCGATCGTGGTTACTTCACTGCAAACCTTTGCAGGGGTCATCCGGAGGGCGATCGCATGTCACCGACATCCGGCGGACGAGTCCGGTACGCCGTCGTGGGCACCGGTGCGCGGGCGGAGATGTTCGTCCGGGCCCTGGTGCTCGACCACGCCGACTCCGCCGAGCTGGTCGCCTTCGCCGACGTCAACCAGGCCCGGATGGACGCGCACAACCGCTGGCTGGGCGAGTTGGGACACCCCCCGGTGCCCACGTACCCGGCCGGCGAGTTCGCCTCGATGCTGGCGGCCGAGCACGTCGACACCGTCCTGGTGACCAGCGTGGACGTCACCCACGACGAGTACGTGGTGGCCGCGCTGCGTGCCGGCCGGGACGTCGTCACCGAGAAGCCGATGACCGTCGACGCCACCCGCTGCCGACGCATCCTGGACGCGGTGACCGAGACCGACAAACGGGTCACGGTCGCCTTCAACTACCGCTACAACCCGCTGCACGAGCAGGTCCGCCGGCTGCTCGCCGAGGGCGCGGTCGGCGAGATCGGCTCGGTGCACTTCGAGTGGCTGCTCGACGTACGCCACGGCGCCGACTACTTCCGCCGCTGGCACCGCGACAAGGCCACCTCCGGCGGCCTGCTGGTGCACAAGGCCAGCCACCACTTCGACCTGGTCAACTGGTGGCTGGCCGCCACCCCGGTCGAGGTGTACGCGGCGGGCCGGCTCTTCTTCTACGGCGAGGACGGCCGCCGGCACGGCTACGCCCGCGACTACGACCGGGCGTACGGCGCCCCGGCGGCCGTCGACGACCCGTTCGCGCTGCGGCTCGACGCGCATCCCCGGCTGCGCGAGCTGTACCTCGACGCCGAGGCCGAGGACGGCTACCAGCGCGACCGCAACGTGTTCGCCCCCGGGGTGAGCATCGAGGACGACATGGCGGTGCTCGCCCGCTACTCCACCGGCGCGACCATGACGTACCACCTCACCGCCTACGCCCCCTGGGAGGGCTACCGGGTGATGGTGAACGGCAGCCGGGGACGCCTCGAACTGGAGGTCACCGAGAACGACTACGTCGACCGGGGCACGGCCGGCGCGGTCAAGGGGGCGGCCCTGCACGGCGTCGAGGCGCCCGCCGAAGGGGGCGGCACGACACTCACCGTGCGCCCGTTCTGGGCACCGCCCCGGCGGATCCCCGTCGAGGGTCGTACCCGGCACGGGCACGGCGGCGCGGACGCCCGGATGACCGCGGTGCTCTTCGGCGGCCGACCCGATCCGCTGGGCCGCGCCGCGACGGCCGAGGACGGCGCGGCGGCCCTGCTCACCGGCCTGGCCGCCAACCGGTCCCTGGAGACCGGCCGACCCGTGCGCGTCGCCGACCTGCTCACCCCCCGCTGACCAGCAGACGAGGAGCCCCGTGCCGACGTCCGATTTCACCGACCTGCTCCTGCCGGCCGAGCCCGGCCAGCGCGCGCTGGCCCGGGAGCTGTACGCCCTCGCGGCGCGGCAACCGATCATCTCGCCGCACGGGCACGTCGACCCGGCCCTGCTCGCCGAAGACCGACCGTTCCCCGACCCGGCGCGGCTGCTCATCGTGCCCGACCACTACCTGACCAGAATGCTGCTCAGTCAGGGCGTACCCCCGGCCGACCTGGGGGTGCCCACCCGCGACGGCGACCCGGTGGAGGCCGACGGGCGGGTGATCTGGCGGCGCTTCGCGGCGCACTGGCACCTGTTCCGGGGCACCCCGTCGCGGCTGTGGTTGGAGCAGACCTTCCGCACCGTCTTCGGGGTGCACACCCCGCTACGTCCCGAGACCGCCGACGCCGTCTACGACGAGATCGCCGCGCGGCTCGCCGAGCCGGAGTTCCGGCCCCGGGCGCTGTTCGCGCGCTTCGGCATCGAGGTCCTCGCCACCACCGAGTCGCCACTGGACGACCTCGCGGCGCACGCCAAGCTCGCCGCCGACGGGTGGGGTGGTCCCGGCGGCCGGGTGGTCACCACGTTCCGGCCGGACGACGTGGTGGACATGGAGTTCGACGGCTGGTCGACGAACGTGGCCCGGCTCGGCGCGCTGGCCGGGGAGGACACCGGCACGTACCCCGGTTATCTGGCCGCGCTGCGGGCCCGCCGGGCGGCGTTCGTCGCGGCCGGCGCGACCTCGTCGGACCACGGGCATCCCACCGCGCGCACCCTGGACCTGACCCCGGCGGAGGCCGCCCGACTGTACGACCGTGGGCTGCGCGGCACGGCGGACGCCGCCGACGCCGAGGCGTTCCGGGCGCACATGCTGATGGAGTTCGCCCGCATGTCCCTCGACGACGGCCTGGTGATGCAGCTGCACCCCGGCGCGGTGCGCAACCACAACCGCTGGCTGTACCAGCGGCACGGCCGGGACGTGGGCGGCGACGTGCCGCAGGCCACCGAGTACGTGCACGCGCTCGCCCCGCTGCTGGACCGGTACGGCAACGACCCGCGGCTGACCGTGGTGCTCTACACCCTCGACGAGGACACCTTCACCCGCGAACTGGCCCCCCTCGCGGGCGGGTACGCCGCGCTGCTGCTCGGGGCGCCCTGGTGGTTCCTGGACTCCCCCGAGGCGCTGCGACGGTTCCGGGAGACGGTCACCGAGAGCGCCGGCTTCTACAACACCACCGGGTTCGTCGACGACACCCGGGCGTTCTGCTCCATCCCGGTCCGCCACGACGTGGCCCGCCGGGTCGACGCCGGCTTCCTGGCCCGGCTGGTCGCCGAGCACCGGCTGGGCCTGGACGAGGCCGCCGAGACGATCGTCGACCTGGCGTACCGGCTGCCCAAGCGGGTCTTCCACTTCGAGGGAGCACACCAGTGACCGTCACCATCACCTCCGTCGACGTGCACGACGTACGGTTCCCGACCGCCGCCCGGGGCGACGGGTCGGACGCGATCAACCGGGGCGACTACTCGGCGACGTACGTGGAGTTGGGCACCGACGCCGGGCCGGTGGGCGCCGGGTTCACCTTCACCAACGGGCGGGGCAACGAGATCACCTGCGCGGCGGTACGGGCGCTGGCCCACCATGTCGAGGGCCGGACGCTCGAGGAGATCGCCGCCGAGCCGGTGGCGTTCTGGCGCTCGCTCAGCGCCGACGTGCAGTTGCGCTGGCTGGGCCCCGAGAAGGGCGTCATCCACATGGCGACCGGCGCGCTCGTCAACGCGGTGTGGGACCTGCGGGCCAGGATCGCCGGCAAGCCGATGTGGCGGTTCCTGGCCGAGCTGCCCACCGACGACCTGGTCGCCAGCGTCGACTTCCACCACATCACCGACGCGCTGACGCCCGACGAGGCGGCGGCCATCCTCGACAAGGGACGCGACGGCCTGGCCGACCGGTTGGCGACGCTGGAACGGGACGGTTTCCCTTCGTACACCACGTCGGTCGGGTGGCTCGGCTACCCGGACGAGAAGGTACGGGCGTTGAGCCGGCAGGCGTACCACGACGGTTGGCGGGCGATGAAGATGAAGGTCGGCGGCCCACTCGCCGACGACCTGCGCCGGGCCCGGATCATCCGCGCCGAGATCGGCCCGGACGCGCTGCTGATGATGGACGCCAACCAGGTCTGGGACGTCGACGAGGCGATCACCGCGATGACCGCCCTCGCCGAGGTCGACCCGTACTGGATCGAGGAGCCGACGCACGCCGACGACATCCTCGGTCACGCCCGGATCGCCAGCGCGGTGACCGAGCTGACCGACGGCCGGTGCCGGGTCGCCACCGGCGAGGTGGCCGCCAACCGCGTCATCTTCAAGCAGCTCCTCCAGGCCGAGGCGATCGGCGTGATGCAGGTCGACGCGTGCCGGGTCGGTGGCGTCGACGAGGTCCTCGCGGAGCTGCTGCTCGCGGCGAAGTTCGGGGTGCCGGTCTGCCCGCACGCCGGGGGCGTCGGGCTCTGCGAGTACGTCCAGCACCTGGCGATCTTCGACTACCTGCGGGTGGGCACGAGCCTCGACGGCCGGATGATCGAGTACGTCGACCACCTGCACGAACACTTCGTCGACCCGGTGCGCACCCGTGGCGGCCGCTACCTGCTGCCGGACCGCCCCGGCTACAGCGCCACCATGAGACCGGCGTCGATCGCCGAGTTCCGGTTCCCGGACGGTCCGGCATGGCGGTGACCGTCGGCGCGTCCCGCCTCGGCCTGGGTGTGCTGCGCCAGTTGCCCGTCGAGTCCCGTCCGCTCGTGCGCCCGGGCACCGTGCCGACCGGCGTCGTACACCTGGGGTTGGGCGCCTTCCACCGCGCGCACCAGGCGGTCTACACCGAGGCGGCGGTCGGCGCGGCCGGCGGCGACTGGGGCATCGTGGCCGTCGCCCCGCGCAGCGCCGCCGTGGTCGACGCGCTCGCCGCCCAGGACAACCTGTTCAGCGTGAGCGCCCTCTCCGCCGCCGACACCAGCACCCGGGTGGTGGGCGCGCTGAGCGGGGTCCGGCACGCGCCGAGCGACCCGGACGCCGTGGTGGCGTTGCTCGCCGACCCGGCGGTCCGCGTCGTGACGCTCACCGTCACCGAGAAGGCGTACCAGCTCGACCCGGTGACCGGCCGGTTGTCGCCGGACTCCGCGCTCGCCGCCGACCTCGCCGGTCATCGACCCCCGACGACCGTGCCGGGTCTGCTGCTGCGCGGACTGGCCGCCCGCGCCGCCGCGGACGCCGGGCCGATCGCCCTGGTGAGCTGCGACAACCTGCCGGCCAACGGCCGACGGCTGCGGGGCCTGGTCGACCAGGGGATCGAGCGGGCCGCCGGGGTGCCGACCGGGCTCGTCGACTGGGTGGCCGCCAACGTGACCTGCCCGGGCACCATGGTGGACCGCATCGTGCCGGCCAGCACGCCCGAGACCATCGACACGGCCCGCCGGGCGCTCGGCGTCACCGACCTGGCCGCGGTGGCCGCCGAGCCGTACGCGCAGTGGGTGATCGAGGACGACTTCCCCGGCGGGCGGCCGGGTTGGGAACACGCCGGGGCAGTGCTGACCGACGACGCCGGGCCGTGGGAGCGGTTGAAGCTGCGGGCCCTCAACGGCGTGCACTCGGCCGTGGCGTACCTCGGCGCGCTGGCCGGGCGGGAGACCATCGCGGACGCGCTGGCGATCCCGCACCTGACCGACGTGCTGCGCCGGCTGATCGCCGAGGACGTCGCGGCCAGCTTCACCCCGCCGGACGGGGTCCGGGTCGTCGACTACGGCGAGCAGGTCCTGGCCCGGTTCGGCAACCCGGCAATCCGGCACCGCACCCTCCAGGTCGCCATCGACGGCTCGCAGAAGCTGCCGCAACGCATCCTGCAGACCATCGCCGACCTGCGCGCGTCCGGACGGTCCGCGCGCTGGGGCGCGCTGGTCGTGGCGTCCTGGTTGCGCTTCGCGCTGGGGTACGCCGACGACGGCCGCCCGCTGCCGTTGCAGGATCCCCTCGCCGGGTCCATCCGGGCCGCCCTGGACGCCGGCGCGCAGAGCCCGGCCGGCGCGGTGGACGCCGTCTTCGCGCTGCGCGAGGTCATCCCGGCCGAGGTCGCCGACGACGACGACGTACGCGCCGAGGTGATCGCCTGGCTCACCGCGCTCGGCCGGCACGGCGTCGAGGCGACCCTGGCCGGCGTCCGGTGAGCCGGGCGGCGGTGGCCGGCACGACGGTGGCCGGCACGACGGTGGCTTCGGTCGGCGCGGCGGTGGCAGCGGATGTGGTCGCGTGAACGGGTTGGTGCCGCCGGCGACGGTGGCGGTGATCGGGGCGAACGGGCACGGCCACTGGCACCGGCGGGTGATCGCGCCGCTGCACGCCGACGGCCGGCTGCGGCTCGTCGCCCTGGTCGACGTCGGGCCGGTACGCGACGAGCGGGAGGCGCCCGTGCCGCCCGGCGTCGGGGTGTTCACCGACCACCGGGCGATGCTCGCCGCCACCCGCCCGGAGGTGGTGGTGATCTGCACCCCGCCGCACACCCACCTGCCGATCGCCCTCGACGCCCTGGCGGCCGGCGCGGACCTGCTGCTGGAGAAACCACCGGTGCTGTCGATGGCCGAGCACCGCGAGCTGAGCGACGCGCTCGCGGCGTCCGGACGGGTGGCCCAGGTCGGCTTCCAGGCGCTCGGTTCGGCGGCGCTGACCGCGCTGACCGACGCGCTGGCCGCCGGCCGCCTCGGCACGGTCACCGGCATCGCCACGGTCGCCGCGTGGCAGCGGCCGGACGCCTACTACGCCCGCGCCCCGTGGGCCGGCCGCCGCAGCGTGGACGGCCGACCCGTGCTGGACGGCGCGCTGGCGAACCCGCTCGCGCACGCGGTGATGCAGTGCCTGGCCGTCGCCGAGTCGCTGGGCGGGGCGCCGCCGTCGCCGGTCGCGATCGAGGCGGAGCGGTACCGGGTACGACCGATCGAGGTGGAGGACACGGCCGTGCTGCGCGTCCGGTTCCGCGCCGGCCCACCCGTACTGGCGGCGGTCACACTGGCCTCGGCGCGATTCGTGGCGGGCGAGGTGACGGTGACCGGTACGACCGGGCAGGCCGTACTGGAATATCCGACCGACCGGTTGCGCCTGCCCGGGGACGCGACACCCCGCCACGTCCCCGGTCGGCAGGGCCTGCTGGAGAACCTGCTCGCCCACCGGATCGACCCGCCCGGGACGCCGCTGATCGCGCCGCTGGCCCGTACCGCGCCGTTCACCGCGCTGCTGGACGCGCTGTGGGCCGCCCCCGAGCCCCGACTGCTCGACGGCGACCTGGTCGACGTGGTGGGCGACGGGCACGAACGGGCTCGCCACCTGCGCGGCGTGGTCGAGGTACTGCGTCGGGCGGCCGAGCAGGGCGCGCTGCCCAGCGAGCAGGACGTGCCGTGGGCCGTGCCGGCGTACCGCGCGCACCTGGGGTAGTGGTGGCGCCGTGCGGTGGCGAGGGTGCTGCGGTTGTCCTTTGCTCTGCTTCAACCGAGGCAATACTTTTGCCCCGCAGGTGTCGCCTGGGTTGAAGCAGAGCAAAGGAGGCGGTGGGTAGACGCCCGCCCCTCCTCCGACACTTTGGGCAGGCGCCCGACGTCAGCGGAGGCGACCTTCAGAGCGAGCATCCGTGCAATAAACTGCGTCCACATGGGAACAGTTGACCTGGCCTTGGCCGTCGCGGTCGCCGTGGCCAACCTGGCCGTCGCCGCCGTGCTGCTCGCCAGGAGCCGTAGCGGCATGGCGGCGCCCCGGATTTTCGGCCGCTTGCAGCCGCTCCCCCGACTGCGGGCTGCGATGCACGCCTGCCTGGGGCTTGGGTTGGGGGTCGGCTGGCTCGTCAAGGACATCTTCCCGCCGCACTCCCCGGGTGACGCGGTGCTGTCCACCACGGTGCGAATCCTGCTGGTGACTGGTCTGGTCGCCGCTCTGCTGGTCGCTTTCCGGCAGGTGCGACCCGCGCGGCACGAGGCCGCACGTTAGCCGCAGGCACGACTGCAACATTTCTGCAAACAATTTATATTGACCGACATAAAAGCATGAACCTACCGTTCCTGGTGGATGCCGAACCACCACCAGCGAACGGAAACAATCAATGCGTACACCCCTCGTGGGCGCGATGGCGCTTGCCCTCCTGCTGGTCGGCGCACCGGCCGCCGCTTCCCACTCCGACTCGACAGCCCCCGACCGGCTGCCCTGGTCGGCCCGTCACCTCGGTGGGCAGGCCCTGCCGGAGCGGGATGGCTGGGCGGCCGAGGGCGTCGGCACCACAGGCGGTTCGGCGGCGGCACACGACCGGACGCGGGTGGTCCGCAGCAGGGCCGAACTTGTCGACGCCCTGGGCGGCGACAACGCAACGAACGCCACCGACGCCACCCCGAAACTGATCTACGTGGACGGTGCCGTCGACGGCTTCGAAGGGGCCGACGGCACCCCGCTGACCTGCGCCGAGCTGGCCGACCCGGGGTACCGGCTCGCGGACTACCTGGCCGCGTACGACCCGGCGGTGTGGGGTCGGGTCGCGCCGGCCGGACCGCTGGAGGAGGCCCGGGTGCGGTCGGTGGCGAACCAGACCCGGCAGACCCAGATCAACGTGGGGCCCAACACCACCATCGTCGGGCTGCGCGGCGCGCGGCTGACCGGCCTCACCCTCATGGTCGACCGGGCGTCGAACGTCATCGTCCGGAACCTGACCTTCGCCGACGCCCGGGACTGCTTCCCCGCCTGGTCACCCACCGACGGTGACGCGGGCAACTGGAACAGCCAGTTCGACCAGATCTCGGTCCGCCGCAGCGAGAACGTGTGGATCGACCACAACACCTTCACCGACGGCGACAACCCGGACAGCGGCCAGCCGACCTACTTCGGACGGCCGTACCAGGTGCACGACGGGTCGCTGGACGTCACGCACACCGCCAGCCTGGTCACCGCGTCGTGGAACCGCTTCACCGGGCGGGACAAGGTGCTGCTGATCGGCTCGTCCAACACGGTCGGCCCGGACGTGGGTCGGCTGAAGGTGACCCTGCACCACAACCTCTTCGACGGTGTGCTGCAACGGCTCCCCCGGGTGCGTTTCGGCCAGGTCGACGTCTACAACAACCAGTACCGGCTCGGCGGGGACGACTTCGAGTACGCGCTCGGCGTCGGCGTGCAGTCGGCGCTGTACGCCGAGAACAACTTCTTCGCCCTGGACCCGGCGGTCAACCCGGCCGACCTGCTCCACGACTGGGGCGGCACGGCGTTGACCGAGCGGGGCTCGTGGATTCGCCAGGGCGACGGGCCGGCACGACCGGCCGACCTGCTGGCGGCGTACAACGAGGCACACGACCCCGACCTGGGCGGCGACGCGGGCTGGACCCCCACCCTGCGCCACGGCCCGGTCCTACCCGCTCCCCTGGTGCCGCTCGTCGTGGGCCCGCTCGCCGGTGCCGACCGGCTGCCGGTCTGACGGATCGGCGCGCGGAGAACTCGCGGTCGGGTGGGCGACCTACCGGCCCATCGACGTGGAGAAGATCGGCTATAAGTGACCCATGGACTTCCCGCCGCACCTGAGCAGCATGCCGATGCACGCGATCACCGAGATCCACGGCGAACCGGGCCTGCTGGAGCGCTTCCGCCTGGAGGTCCAACAGTTCGAGGACGCCGACCGGGCGCGGTTGACCGCCGCGCTCGACCTCGCCGCCGAACTGCACCGCGACGACCGGCGTGTGCGTGAGCCGTACCTGAACCACCTGTTACGCGTGGCCATCCGGTTGATGCACCACTACCAGGTGCGGGACGTGGACGTGATCGTCGCCGGTCTGCTGCACGACGCGGTCGAGGACCACCCGTTCGAGCTGGCCGGCGGCGACTCCGGGCCGGACCCGACGCCGGCCGCGCTGCGGGCACTCTCCGCGCGGTTCGGGCCGCGCGTCGCCACGCTCGTCGCGGCCGTCACCAACCCGGTGTACGACCCGCGCCGCGACCGCAACGAGCAGTACCGCGAGCACCTCGCGGTCAGCCTGGAACGGGAACCGTGGGCACGGGTGATCAAGGTGTCGGACTTCACCGACAACGGCGTGGGGGTCATCCACACGATCGGCCCGAAGGTCGTCTCGTCGGCCCGCAAGTACCGGCCGCTGGTACCGCTCTTCCGCGACCTGATCAGCCGGCCGGACACGCCGCTGTCCCCCGCGGTGAAGCGGCACATCTTCGACCAGCTCGACCTCGCCGAGGAGCGCTTCAGCGCGATCCTCGACCAACCGGCCCCGAACTGACGGCCGCCCCGTCACCCGACCGGGTTCCGCGACAGATTCTCAGAGTTGCGCTCACGTCCTCGACCGTACGGTTGGTTCGCACCGGATGAGGCATTCGTCTTGTTTGTCCGGGCATCCCCGATCGAGAGGACTCGGACCATGCGTGACCTTTCCCGGCGCGACCTGCTCAAGGCGACGGCCGCCGGCGCCGGAGCGGTCGCGCTCCCCGCCGTGGTCGCCGGCAGCTCCGCGATCGCGTCGGACGGCCGGTCCTCCGCCGACCGGCCGTCCGACGACAGGTTCCCGCCGGCCGAACTGACCGGCCGGATCGTGCGTCCGCAGAGCCCGGACTACGCGACCGCGAGCCTCGGGTGGGACGAGCTGTTCGTGCACTATCCGCTGGTCATCGTGTTCGCGCAGGAGACCCGGGACGTGGTCAACGCCCTCACCTGGGCGCGGCAGCACAACGTCGCGCTGCGGGTCCGCAGCGGACGGCACAGCCTCGAGGGCTGGTCGAACGTCGACAACGGCATCGTGATCGACGTCAGCGAACTCAAGGACACCCACATCGACCCGGCAGCTCGCACCGCGACGGTCGGCGCGGGGTTGAACCAGTTGGAGGCGGTGACGACGCTCGGGGAGTACGACCTCGCGGCGACGACCGGCACGGAGGGATCCGTCGGGTTGTCCGGCGCGACCCTCGGAGGCGGCTTCGGGTTCCTCACCCGCTACCTGGGGATGGCCTGCGACAACCTGATCGGAGCGGACATCGTCGTCCCGGCGGGGGCCGACGGCGCGCGGGTCCTCAAGGTCGACCCGTGGAACCACGCCGACCTGCTCTGGGCGCTGCGCGGCGCTGGGAACGGCAACTTCGGGATCGTCACCTCGCTGACCTACAAGGTCGCCCCGCTCCGCAGCGTCGCCTACCTCCAGGCGACCTGGTCCGGCCTCGACGACCTGCACGGCGTCTTCGACACCTGGCAACGCACCGCGCCGTTCAGCGACCCGCGCCTCGGCACCCAACTGGAGATCCACCGGAACGAGATCCTGCTGTTCGGAGTGCTCGCCGAAGGGTCGGAGGCCGAGGCCAGGAAGCTGTTGGGGCCGATACTGTCCATCGGCGACCCCACGGTCACCGTACAGATCGGCGGCTGGGGGGACGTGTACGCCGGTTTCCAGATCCCGACCGAGGACGAGCCGGCGAACTGGAAGTTTTTCTCCCAGTTCACCAGGGAACCGTTCCCGGACAGGGCGATCGACGTGATCCGCGAGTTCATGCGGAAGGCTCCGACCGACGACAGCAACTTCTTCACACAGGCCTTCGGCACCGGCGCGCAACGGCAGGAGCCGTTCGGTGGCACGGCCTTCCCGCACCGCGACGCGCTGTTCTACTCCGAGCCCGGTGCGGGCTGGGGCACCCGCGGCGAGCCCGACAGCGGGGACGCCCTCACCCCGGTCGCCCAGGCCTGGATCGCCGAGTTCAGCCAGGCGTTGCGGCCGTACGTGGACGGGGCGTACGTCAACGTGCCGAACGTCGGGATGGCCGAGTGGGAGACGGCCTACTGGGGACGCAACTTCGACCGGCTGCGCCGGATCAAGGCGACGTACGACCCGCACAACGTCTTCCAGTACGAGCAGAGCATCCCGCCCGCCACGCACTGACCAAGGCGACCGGCGTCAACGGTGCCGGCGGACCGCCTCCGGGACGGTCACGCCGGTCAGGCCGGCGCGGACGAGCTGTTCCAGCCACCGGGTCGGGGCGATGCCCAACTCCCGGCCCAGGTCGGCGCGGAACAGCTCGAACCGCCGGACCGCCTCGTTGAGGTTGCGCTCGGCCAGGTGCACACCGATGAGCACCCGGGTGGCGCTCTCCCGCAGCGGCTCCAGGTGCACGGCGGTCAGCGCCACCTGCACCGCCTCGCTGAGGCGTCCCTGCGCGGTGAGCCGTTCGGCCAGGGCCTCCAACGCGTGCAGTTGGGTCTGGCGCAGCCGCTCCCGCTCCGTCAGCACCCAGTCGTCGTACCAGCCGGGCAGCAGTTCGCCGGTCGCCAGCGCGGGCACCCCGACACCGACGCCGGCCGGCACACCGCCGGCCAGCAGCGCCGCGGCGGCCGCACCGAGGGTGGCCACGTCGCTGGTCACGCCGGCGGCCAGGGCCAGCCGGTCGTCCTCCTCGACCAGGGGCTCGGAGGTGGCCCGGTGCAGTCGCCAGAGCATGGTGCGCAGGTTCGCCCGGGCCCGTTCCTCGTGCGAGCCCGGCCAGAGGGTGCCGGCGGCTTCCCAGCGGGCGCACCGCTGGCGTACGCCGAGGTACGCGAGCAGTCGGCGGGCGCCCTGCGGCACCGCGACGGACCGACCGTCGCGTTCCAGGGCGAACCCGCCGAGCAGCCGCAGCGCGTAGCGCGGTGGTCGCGCCACTTCGGTCTCCTGCGCCCCGGAGCGGAGGTCCTGTGCCACCTCGTGAACTGCCATCCGCGTGCCCTTCGTACCCGATCGCTCCGTGGGAGTCCCACGCTCGGGTGTGGAGGGTCGGTACGCCAGCGCAGTGTCGTCACACCGACCCGGCGAACGGCGCGGATCAACCGTTCGCCGGAGTCGTCGCCGGCCGTTCAGCGCAGCTTGCTCAGCGTCTGGGCGTACCCGGTCCACTCGGCGGCGTCGCCGGCCTCGGCGCGTACCCCGGCCTCCTTCATGATGCCCAGCACCCGTTCGGCCGGCGCCTCGGCGAGCTTGCCGAGCGTGCTGATCCCGGCGCGGGCCAGCGCGGCGCGGGCCTTGGTCGGCACCCCGGCGAGCATCGCGATGTCGGCGTCCGCGACGTTCTCCAGCCCGGCGTCGACGCCGAGGGCGGCGGAGACCGCCGACTGGGCCCCGACGGTGGTCCGGACGATGACGGCCTCGCGCTCGCTGACCTCGGCGATCATCGCGTCCAGGCTCGGGTAGCTGCTGTCGGCCGGCAGCACCTTGAGCACGTCGCGGATCGTCCGGCCGTCGGCCACCTCGTCCTCGCCGAAGAAGCGGATGAACTCGCCCAGCTTCACCTCGCGCGGGAAGCGCTGCCGCACGTCGCCGTGCTCGACGGCGTAACGGGCGACCTGGGCGGCGCCGCGCACCTTCGGGCCGACCACCACGTCCACGCCGAGGGTCTCCACGGCGGGCAGCACGATCGTGCCGGCCTTGGTCTGCCAGATGCTGACCTTCTTGTCCATGAACATGGTGGTGCCCATGTACTTGCCGAAGTCCAGCGCGCCGATGTAGTTGGGGATCTGCTCGAAGGTGTACGGGCTGGGCACGATCTTGTTCTCGTGCACCGTCGAGTGCAGCCGGTTGATCTCGGCGCGGATCTCGTCGAGCAGCCGACGCAGGCTCACCCGCATCGCGGCCATGCAGGTGAACGCCTTGGCCAGGTCGGTGCCGAGGTGGTCCAGGTCGTGCTCGATACGGTGGAACCGCTCGTTGAAGCCCTGCTCCCCCGGTGTCTGGCCGGCCTGTACGACGTCCTCGCCGTCCACCCAGTCGGTGTGCGCGAACGTGCGGGCGAACGGCGGTGGCGCGCAACCCGGCTCGACGGCTGGGAACGGTTCGGCGTAGCTGAACACCCGCTTCGCGGTGCCGACGTTCTCGTAGATCCAGGAGGAGACCAGCACGCTGGCGTCCGAGGCAGGAATGCCGCCACGGGTGAACGCCTCGTACAGCTCGGTGACGGTCACCCCGTCGTAGTTGATCTCGTTCGCCATCGTGGTGTCCCTCTCAAAGCTGGTCGTACACGCCGCGGTGCCGGCGCTGCTGGAAGGTGCGGAAGGTCCGGGCCACGGCCGGGCGCAGCGGCTCGGCGGTGCCGTCGCCGTCGACGTCGACGTGGTCCCGGCGGATGCCGAAGGTGTTGATCTCCACGCCGAGCGGGCAGACCCTGGTCAGGGCGTTCATCAGCCGCTCGTACTGCTCCAGGGTCAACGTCACCCCGTCGGGCAGCTCGACCCGGAACTCGTACGGATCGGTCCGGCCGGTCCGCACGTAGGAGAGCGCCACCACGGCGACCAGCCCGGCGTGGGTGGGGCGCAGCGCGGTCCGCGCCCCGACCGCCTTGATCTCCGCCGTGCCGCCGCCGAGTCCCACGGTGTACCAGCGGAACCCGGTGGCCCGGCGCTCGCTCAGGTTCACTCCGGCCTGCGGCAGCCCGATGACGCTGCACACCAGCAGCACCCGGTTGCCGGTCTCGACCAGCGGCAGCGCGGCGGCGAGGTGCGCATCGCGCAGCAGGCCGACCAGCCGGGCCAGCCGGTCGGCGGCGGCCGGCTGCCCGGCGACCAGCGCGGACGCCAGCGCCGCCGGCAGTTCGATGGTCTCCACCAGCTCGTCGGGGAGGCGGTTCAGCGCGGCCACCACGGGCGCCGGATCGCGCACCGCGGGCAGGCCGGCGGCGGCGAGCACCGCGTCGACGGGCTGCCCGGCCGGTCGGGTCGGCACGGCCGCCCACCGGGTCCGGGCCACCGCGTCGGTCAACGGGTTCCACGCCGGCTCCCCGGCGGCCGTCCAGGCTGTCCGGGCCGCCGACAGCCCGGCCAGCAGCAGGGCGTTGCCACCCGGATCACCCGGGGCGTGGAACTGCGCCTGCACCGCCGCGTCGACGCCCACCGGGGCGGTCAGCGGCGCGGTCACCGCCAGCCCCCGGGTGGGCAGGTGCGACAGGTACATCACGGTGGTGCTGAGCCGGTGCGTGGTCGGCAGCCCGCACACCCGCCACAGCCAGGACAGCTCGCCGTCGGCCGAGACGGCGGGCACACCGGCGGCACGGGCGGCGACGATGAGCGCCTCGGCGGTCCGGTCGGCGGTCACCGCCCGGCCGGTGTCCAACACCCGGTTGCGCAGGTCGGTGGCCTGCGCGGGGGTCGGCCAGCTCACGTCGACGCCGAGACCCAACTCGTAGCGGCTGCCACCGGCGTCGTCCTGGGCCCGGCTGACCTGCCACACGATCGTCGAGCCGAGCGCCCGGCAGACCCGCCCCGCACGGTCCAGGGCGGCGGCCAGCGGGGGCGCGACGGCGTGCGAGCTGTCGAAGGCGTACGACTGGCGCAGGCTCGCGCGCAGCGCCGTGACCTCGGCCAGCCGGCTCGCCGGCAGGGCCCGACCGGCGTGCACGGTGTTGTTCGGCGGGGTGTTGGCGGGCAGCACCAGGCGGTCGCGGCGCAGCTGGGCGAGGAAGTTGGTGCGGTGCTGCGGGTCGCCGACGGCCACCAGCCGGACCGCCACCGCGAACTGGTCGTCGTCCTCGCGCAGGGTGAAGCGCGCGCCCCCGGGCAGGTCGGCGAAGAGGCCGGTGTTCGGGTCGGTGTCCGCGCCGGGACCGTTGAGCAGGCGGCGGACCGCGCCCGGGGTGGGCAGCAGGAACCGCCGGTACAGCCCGAGCCGGTGGGCGTACGCCGCGTCCGGCTCGCGGGCCGGCGGGGCCAGCCGGCGGGCGTACACCTCGTCGTTGGTCGGCTCGTGGACCAGCTCGTCGACGAAGCGGGCCACCCCGACGTCCGCGCCGATCCGGTCCAGGGCGTCGCGCCGGGCGTGCGCCAGGGTGCGGTACGCGTGCACCTCCCGGGCCGCGCGGCGCAGCCGGTGCTTCTCGTACGACACCAGGTAGAGCAGCCGTCCCAGGTTGCCCTCGACCACGGCCAGCTCGACCAGCGCCGTGCGCGCCGCACCGGTGACCGTCGTGGCGGCGGCCCCCTCGGCGGCCCGCTCGACCGCCACGGCGACGGCGAACGGCGCGACCAGCGGCTCGTCGGCGGTGTCCGGCACGTACGCGGGCACCGACGCGCCCTCGGCGGACCAGGGCGCGAAGACCGCCGGTGGCAGCACCCGCTGCCCCGCGCCGCCCGGGTCGACGGTGACCGTCACCCGGACGGTCTCCTCGGCCAGGTCGCGGCGCAGCACGACGGTGAGCAGCGGGTGTCGACTCGTCCAGTCCACGGCGGCGGCGCCGGACTCGGCCAGCGGCACCACGACCCGCCGGACGGTCCCCGGGTACGGGCCCTCCAACTGGTCGACGAGGTTGCGTTCGACGGACGGGTCGGCGCCGTCCACGGGTACCCGGATGTCGGTCATCGCGGCCCCCGCTCAGACGATCCGGAACGGCCGGGGGTCGTCCCGGTCGACGTAGACGGGCACCTGGTTGGCGGCGAGCACCGCGTTGTCGCCGACCGGCAGCCGCTGCACCCCGTCACCGGTGGGCGCGCTGGAGGTCACCACCACCGCCGAGTCGGCCGGGAAGCGCACCAGCCGCAGGTTGCGCACGTCGGCGACGCCCGGCTCGTTCATGATCGTCCAGACCACCTCGGCGACGCGGACCGGCTCGCCGAAGGGCAGCTCGTCGACGTACCGGCGCAGCCGGGCGTGCAGCCGGGCGCGCAGCTCGGTGGCGGCCGTGGAGGCGTTCACCGTCTCCGTCGAGCCGGTGGGCAGCGGCAGACCCCGGATCACCAGGTCGGCCTCGACGCCGATGCCGACCTCGTCGGCGCGGTCCACCGAGGCGAAGATGCCCACCGGGCGCAGGTCCTCGATGACCGACTCGACGGCGGCGTGCAGCCCGTCCGGCCCCTCCCAGATGGCGGCGGCGGTCGGCGCGACGAGCACGGTGACGTAGTACGGGTTGCCCAGGTCGCGTTCGGTGCTGAAGACCCGCTCGATGAAGTTGAAGTTGCCGAAGATGGACTGGTTGAGGTCCAGCCCGCCCCTGCCGTCGAAGACCTGCACCTGTCGTACTCCTGGAACGGTGGCCACGGCGAGGCCGATCGCCTCGGCCGTCCAGATGGAGCGGGGCGCGGCCAGCAGCAGTTGCCGGTAGCGGGCGTCGGAGACCTGCTGCTCGCCGCCGGTGAGCGCGACGGTGTGGGTGATCTCGACCAGCTCCTTGCCGGCGGCCTGCTCGGCGTCGTCCAGGTCGGCCAGCAGGGTGTCGGCGCGGTTCCACCGGTCGATCTTCTGGCTGGCCTGGGTGGGGTCGAGGTTGTGCGCCGGGCCGGGATAGAAGGCGGCCACGGCCGGTTCGCGCTCGCCGACGGCGGCGGAGAGCACCACCGTCTCGTCCAGGGCCACGTGGTGTCCGCCCGGGGTGGACAGCCGCGCGCCCCGGGGCAGCGTGAGCTGGCTGTGGCCGGTCGGCAGGGCGGCCTTGAGCTTCAGCTTCACCGTCCCCCGGGCCTGCAGGTACGGCCGGGCGATGCCGAGTTCCTCGCCGAGGCGGGTCAGCGCGTCGGCGGTCGCGGACACCACGAAGGAGTTGTCGTACACCGCGCCGAGCGCCGCCCACATCCGGGCGTCCTCCAGGGCGGTGAGTTCGAGGACCTTGCGCAGCACCGCGCCGCTGGTCAGGTCGACGTCCTCGCCGAAGAGCAGGCGGGCGGTGGCCAGCTTCTCGGCGAGCAGCCGGGCGAAGGACTTGGGCACGAAGCCGGTGTCGACGATGCCGAAGCCCGTCGAGCCGGTGGTCCGCAGCGCGGCGGCGTCGACGGCGAGGACGTCGGCCAGCTCGGCCGGGAGGGTCGGGTCAGACACTGGGCAGCTCCCCGAGGCGCACCGAGAGCCGGTCGTCGGTGATGGTTTCGAACTGGACCTGGACCTGGAGGGTGCGCGAGGCGCGCAGCGCGGCGGCCGACGCGTCGTCGGCGCGGCCGGCGCCGAGCCGGCCGTCGTCGAGGTTCACGTCGACGATCTTGCGGACCCGCGGATCGCGGTCGAGCAGGGTGATGATGCCGATGCGGACCTGCTCGCGGATGAGGTTCGGCTCGATCTGCTCGGCGAGGGCGTCGAGACCGTCGAAGCCGAACGTGGCGTCGAAGACGTTCGAGCCGCGCAGCGTGGTCAGCGCCACCGCGAGGCTCTGCGCCACGTTGCCGGTGCCTTCGACCAGGGCCAGCGTCCGGCCGTTCGGGCCGTCGTCGAAGACGATGTCCCGGGCCAGGTCGACGCCGGGCATGGTGGGTTCGAAGGCGAGGCCCCAGCCGAGGTAGCGGCGTTGGGCGGCCTGTCGTTCGCGCTCGGTACGGTCCACCTCAGGCCGCCTTCAGCTTGCTCTGGCCGGCGCTGGCGGCCAGTCCGGGGCTGGAGCCGTCGGTGGCGCCGCTGAGCGAGTCCAACGCCACCGCGACGCTGCCGACCGTGAGCTTGCCGGCCGCCCCGGTCGCGGACGTCACGGTGCTGCACTGCTTGGTGGAGTTGCTGGTGGTGATGGTGCAGCCGGACACCGACCTGCCGTTGATGCCGTCGAGGCGGACCACCGGCTTGTGGTCGACGGTCAGCTTGCCCTGCCCGGTCGGAGAGACCTTCCCCTGGTTGGGGCAGTGCACGTCGCTCGACGTGGTGAGCACGAAGGCCATGTCCCTCTCCTCAGTGGACGTTCATCGCGTTGCTGACCTGGACGTCGACGTCGTCGGCGGCGATGTTGACCGTGCCGCCGCTGATGTTCACCGCGCCGTTGCCGGCGTCCAGGTCGATCTGGGTGGCGGTGATGGTGATCGAGCCGTCCTGCTTCATGACGATCGAGGACCCGCCGGCGGCGTGCTCGATGGTGATGCTGTCGGCCTCGTCGGCGCGGGCCGGACGCTGGCCGCGACCGTTGAGCTGTGCCCGGCCCACCCGCACGGTCAGCTCGCCCAGCTCGATGACCCGGTTGCCGTCGCCGTCGGTGAGGTCGTGCGTCACCTTGCCGTCGTGGTCGGCGGGGGTCACGGTGTCGGCGATGGACGAGCGGCTGCTGCTGGCCACCCCGACCGGCAGGGACAGCCACCAGTCCCCCGGCTCGGAGACCGGGGCGTGCCCGGTGGGCCAGAGCGCGCCGACCTCCACCGGGTCGTCCGGCGCACCGTTGCGGTAGGCCAGGGCCACGCGGGTGCCCGGGTAGCGGGGCAGGATCAGCCCGCAACCGCCCCAGGCGAACGGGGTCAGGTAGGTCACCCCGGGCAGCGGCGCGGGCTGCTGCCGGCGTACCGGTAGGCGGCGGGCCGCGTTGGGCCGGCCGTCCGGGCGGACGAGGCCCTCCCACACCGTCTCGGTCTGCGCGGGCGGCTCGACCGCACCGCTGGCGTTGGTCGCGACCGCGCGCACCTCGCCGATCTCCAGGCCACGCGTCTCACCCCGGGCGGCGCGGGCGGCCCGGCGCACCGCCTCGGCAGCGGCCACCCCCGGCGACGACGCGGGACCGGCCGGCTCGGCGGTCCCCACCCCGGACGCGTCGCTCCAGGTGTCCCACGCGCTCGCGGCGGAGGCGACCTCCGACACCCTGCACCACGGTGACGAACCCGGCGGTACGCGACAGGGTGTGCCGGGCGGCGCTGAGGTAGAGCAGCTTCGCGCCCGCGCCCAGCTCGCCGGTCGATGGGGCGAACGGGGCGGCGAACGAGCCGAGCAGCGCCGCGCCGGCGCTGCCCAGCGTGGTGGCCTCGTCGGTGGCCGGCGGGTCGAAGCGCACCAGGTCGCCGGGCTTCAGGTCGGGGCGGCCCTTGAGGGTCAACGTCCACGCCCGACGGCGCGGCGCGGCGGTCCCGCCGGTCTCGGTGGCCGCGTACGGGTCGGTGTCCTGGGTGCCGTTCTCGGTGCAGGCCAGCAGGCCGGTGGCGAGGGTCAGCGGCTTCGGCTCGCCCTCCGGGTACGGGATGGGCCGCTTGCCGACGTGCACGGTGCCGTCGCGGATCAGCAGCATCCCCCGCCCGTACGCGTTCAGCGACTGCTGCAAGGCGCCGCCGAGGCGTTCCAGGGCGGCCCGGTAGAGCAGCCCGGCCCCGAAGGCGACCCGTTCATCGCCGGCCGCCTCGCTCGCGCCGGCGGTCATCGTGCCGTCCGGGTTCGCGCCCCAGCCCGTCACGTCGACCCGGGTCCGCTCCCCGATGGCGCGGATCGCGGCGGTGAAGGTGGTCGCCTCGAAGCGTTCGGCGACCCGCTGCCCGAGCCGGGCGTACGCCTGCTCGACGAGGGTCAGCTCGGTGTCGTACGTCCGCTCGCCGGTGAGCCGGCGCACCTTCGTCACGCGCAGGACGGCGACCAGCGCCTGGGTCAGCTCGGCCGGGGTCGGGCCGGCGTTCACCCCGACCAGGTTGGTGAAGAACGCGCCGACCGAGGTGTTGGCGTCACGCCAGTACAGGTGCAGCTTCGCCACCAGCGGCGGCTGTCCCTCGGCGGTGCGCAGCGCGGCGAAGTGCTCGTCGACGAGCCCCTGCACGGTCACCGTGTACGCGCCGGGACCCAGCCCGTCGGGCAGCGCGGCGTCGATGGCCGCGTAGTAGTCGGCGCTGGACAGGGTGAGCGTGGCATCCGGGCTGATGCCGGTCGGGGTCTCCCGGTGGAAGGTGATGGTCCAGCCGGCGTCGTTGCCGACGGCGCCCTGGCGTACCTGGCCGGTCTGGAACGGCGTGAGCGTCATCGCAGCACCCTCCGCATCTTCTTGTCGAGCAGGTAGCGGTAGCGCAGCCGCGCGGGGCCGAGGTCGGACTCGACGCGCTGCGCGGGCGGACGGCGACGCCAGACGAACTCGTTGATCGGTGGCGGTCCGAACTGGTCCACCGCGCGGTCGGTCCGCCGCCACGCCACGGTCAGGTGCGAGCCGTAGTCGCCGGAGCCGCGCACCGTTCCGGCGTGCAGCAGCCAGGCCAGCACCAGCACCTCGACGGCGACCGGGGTGACGCCGACG
Organism: Micromonospora sp. WMMD729; assembly: GCF_049315225.1. Classification (NCBI taxonomy): domain Bacteria; kingdom Bacillati; phylum Actinomycetota; class Actinomycetes; order Micromonosporales; family Micromonosporaceae; genus Micromonospora; species Micromonospora sp. WMMD729. Next base: position 3,311,297 of record NZ_CP186059.1, read on the forward strand.
GCGGTGGGTGTGCCCGCGTCGGGGCAGACCCGGCGCAGGCCGGTGGCGAGCGGCACGGAGCCGAGGATGCGGGTGCCCTGGCGGACGACGAGACGCAGCGGCACCCGGCCGACCAGCGCCGGCGGTCGGGGCGTGGCCGGCGGCGCGGGGCGGGGCGCGAGGTCGTCGGCGGAGCTGCTGACCACGGCGAGTGGGTCGGTGGCCAGCCACTGCCGGGCCAGGCCGGTGGGCAGGATCAGCACCGCGTGCACGCCCGCGCCCAGTTCGACGCGGTGCGGCAGGCCGGCGGTGAGACTCTGCCGGACCTCGGTGAACCCGGCGGGCACCTCGATCGGTGTCTCCGGCAGCAGGTAGCGGTCGATCGGGAACGGTGGCATCAGTTGCCCAACCCGTCGGCGAGCGCGCCGACTCCGATGCTGGCCACGTCGAGCAGCTTGCCGAGCAGGCTGGGACGGGGCACGTGGACGAGGGTGATGGTGGTGTCCAGGACGTCGCGGCGGGCGGCGGAGGCGTTGAAGGTCAGCGACTGCACCTGCATGTCGGTGCGAATGGTCATGGAGGTGACCAGGATCAGTCCGCCGAACTTCCCCCCGGAGTACGCGGCGAGGGCCGTGCCGCGTTTGCTCGCCTCGGCCATCGTCTCCAGGGCGAACTTCCAGGCGTAGCGCTCCGCGCCGACGAGCACCCCGGTCAACGTGATGGTGTCGTCGTGGGTGGCCACGATGGCCTTGTGCGCGGTGGAGCCGATCGGCGGCAGGTGGTACGTCTGCGCCAGGGAGATCGCGGTGACCGCCCACAGCGGGATCGGCAGCACGCCGTCGCTGATGATCGCCGACGGCACCGTGCCGTACCGCATGAAGCTGCTGGTGATGGCCATGCTCAGCGCCCTCCGGTGGGTGGCAGCGGCACCGGCGTACCGGTGGGTTCGACGGCCAGGCCCAGGTCGCGCAGGGCCTGGGTGATCTCGCGGACCTCGCCCGCGGCGCTGGTGACGCGCAGCCGCAGCCGGCGCTCCGCCAGGGGCCGCGCTGATCCGGGCGGGCCGGGTGGACGCGGATCCGCGCCGGTTGATCCGATCGATCTCGGCGGCGGCGTCCTCCATCCGGGAGATCGCGTCGAGGACCCGCGGGTCGGGGCTGAAGCCGGGGTCGTCGCGCTGGAGGCGGGCGATGGCGTCCCGGAAGTCGGCGGCGTCACGGCGCAGGTTGGCCACCAGGTTGTCGGTGAGCGCGCTGACCCCGGAGACGCTGGTGGCCCGGTGGGACTTGTCGTCGACCAACCACACCCAACCGTCGTGCCCGATGCCGACGAGGTCGGTGCCGGCGACCTTGACGTTGGCGTCCGGTCCCTTGAGGAACAGCTCGATGCTGCTCAACGAGAACGCCGCGCTGTACTCGCCGAGGACGCCCCGGCCGTAGGTGACCATGTCGTGCCGCAGGTAGGCGCGGAAGCCGGGGCCGTCGTCGGCGCGTCCACCGCCGTCGCGGAAGCGCCGCCAGAGGGTGGCCAGCGCTTCCGGGTTGTGCACGGCGAGCTGCTGGGTGAGCCAGACGTCGCCGCCGGCCACCACCGCCCGCAGGTCCGGATCGCCGATCCGGGCGAGGGCGTCGGCGAGCCGGGCGTCGCTCATCTGCAGACCGCGCGAGCGCGCCCGACCCAGGTCGTCGACGGCGGTGCGCAGCCGGGCCAGCTCGTCGGGGGTGAGCCGGCCACCCAGGCGGGTTTCCAGGTCGGCGACGGCGGTCCGTTTGCCGGCCTCGCCCTCGGCGGCGACCGCGCGCCACAGCGCGGCCGGTTCCAGCTCGGCGGCCCGGCGCAGCGCCGCCTGCCGGTCCGCCGGCATGGCCCGGAACGCGTCTCCGACGATCGCGGCCGGCTCGACGTGCCGGCCGGCCGCGCCGCCGCCGGCCTCGAACTCGCGCAGCAGCGAGTCGGCGTACGCGCCGGCGTCGTCGGCCAGCCGCAGCGGCGCGTCGCCGACGATGCCCTCGCGGGGTCGGCTCAGCTCGCGCATCTCGGTGCTGAGCTGGTCGAAGTACTCGCCGAGGGTGGCCACCCGCACCCCCTCGGGCAGGGTGCCGCCCTCCAACACGTGGTCGAGGATCGCGGCGATGTTGTCCCGCAGCACGGCGATGCGTTCCAGCCGGTTGAGCGCGTTGCCCAGGTGCAGGTCGCCGACGTCGTCGACGATGCGGCGGATGAGGTGTTCCAGCAGCCGCCGGGAGCGCACCTCGCCGGCCTCGCTGTGCTCGGCGATCGTGCGCATGAAGCGCCGCAGCCGGGGGTTCGCGTCGGCGGCGGCGTGCACGGCGGCGGCGTCGAGGAACCGGCCGGCGCGGAACCGGCGGGGCCCGGTCACGGCCGCACCACCGGCACCCGCGGCCCGGCGGCGGCGCCACCGGGCGGGGAGTCGAGCACCATGAGGATGAACCGAGCGCCCTCCGGGCCGCCGACGGCGCCGCTGAGCATCGCCTCCCGCTCCACGTACGCGAGGATCGGCTCCATCAGCTTCTGCACGACGCGTTCGAGGACCTCGTTGAGCAGGATCTCGGTGAGGAACCCCTGGAGCAGGTCGCGGGACGCGGCCTCGACGATCTGCCGGGTGACCCGGCGTACCACGTACCCCCGGGCGGCCCGCAGCCCCGCGCGGACGCCGAAGCGCAACGCGACCCGGCCGCCGCGCACGGCCGCGCCGCCGATGGTGCCGGCCTCCGGGATGAGCGACATCGCCAGCCCGAGGTACGCGGCGAACAGCTCGACCTCGACCTCGGTACGGGTGAGCACCAGCTCCGGGTCCAGCATGGAGCCGTAGAGGCGCTCACGCTGGTGGGCGTGCACCACGTCGACGGCGGCGACGGCGACCCCGACCACGAAGCCCAGCGGCGGGCAGAGCAGCGACAGCGCGATGATCCCCACCATGATCCCGAACGCGCTCAGCGCCTCCCGTCCCAGCTCGGTGCTGAACAGGCTGTCGACGCCGGTGGCGTAGTAGAGGTTCCCGCCGAAGAACTCGCCGAGCTGCTGGTGGGTGACCAGGTGGATGCCCTGCAACGCGAAGCGTCCACCCGGAATCGTGGCCGACGGGATGTGTTCGCTGATCCGGCTGGACCGGAAGGCGAAGCGCGCGTCGGTGCGGGCGCGGCCCAGCATCTCGGTGTTGTGGCGGCGCATGTCCTGCAACACCCGCCACAGCTCGTCGCGGATCGCCGACCGGTTCCCGGCGAAGCGGGCCAGCACGTCGGGCAGGTCGGTGATCTGCTTGACCAACGGATCGATGCCCTCGGCCTCGCCGCGCTGGATGACCAGCGCCTGTTCGATCTCGGCGAGGGTCCAGAGCACCGCGTGCGAGTCGCGGATGCGGGCGACGCCGTCCCGTTCGACGATCTCGCCGGCCGCGCCGGGGCTGGTCAGGGCCGCCTCGGTGGCGAGGAACGCGTCGGAGATGGCGCGGGCGGCCCCGTACCAGGCGGTGGACGGGTTCAGCATGCTCAGGGTGGCGAGGGTGCCGCCGCCCAGGTCGGTGTGCGCCTGCGTCCACCGGGCGGCCTCGTGGCGGCGCAGCCGCTCGCGCAGCCCCTGCAACTCGGCGTAGTCGGTGAGCTGGGAGACGATCAACCGCTCGAAGATCGGCGCGTACGCCTCGAAGCGGGCGATCCGCGCCTCGATGCCGGTCCGCGAGGTGAGCAGGAGCTGCACCAGCATGGCCTGGCTGCCGACGACGAACAGCTCACCCACCGCGGCCTTCACGGCCGGGCTGAGCGCCTGCACGAAGTGCAGGTTCCAGGAGGCGGACGTGTCGATCCAGCCGCCCTGGATCCGGGCGAAGTGCTCGGGTTGGCGGTAGCGGCGCATGACGAGTTGGGCCAGGTGGTCCAGGCGGGGTACGACGCCGGCCAGGTGGCGCAGGAACTGCACGGCCGGCGAGGCGACCGGCCGGAAGTCCAGCGGGCCGAGCCGTCCGGTGCCCTCCGGCACGGGCCGGTTGAACGCCTCCCGCTCCGCCGAGCCGATGAGCAGGCTGATCGCGGCGGCCCGGCCGCGCAGCACGGCGGCGGCCTGGAGGCAGAAGTTCGCGGGATAGCGGCACGGCTCGCCCATCTGCAACCGGAACGCGATGTCGTCCATGAGCCGCCGCAGCTCGTCCCCGTCCGGGCCGAGCGCGGCCAGCTCCGGTTCGCCGTTGAACGATGTGCAGGCGGGCATCGTGGAGTGCCCGGCGCCTACGGCGGGGAACCGGCGGCCCTCGGTGCCGGGCGGCGCGCTGGGGCTGCTCGGGTCGAAGACGAACCCGCCCCGCCGCGCGGCGGTGCCACCGTCACCGGTGCCGCCGGCCCCGCCGCCAGGGCCGGTGCCCGTGCCGAGGCCGCCCGCGCCGGTGCCGCCGCCACCCGGCCCGGTGCCACCCGGGCCGCTGCCGGCTCCGCTCCCGGTGCCGGCCCCCGCGCCCGTGCCGACGCCTCCGCCGGACGGGGCGTTCGGATCGGGCGCGGTCGCCGGGCGCTGCTCGACGCTGATCGGCAACAGGTTGGCCGTGCCGGTGAAGTGCAGCGTGGCGTCGGTCTCCTCGGTGCCGACCAGCAGCAGGGAGACCCCGCCGATGTCGACCACCACCAGGCTGGTCGGGGTGGCCCCGCCCACCGAGGCGAGGATCGCGTCGACCCGCCGCCGCACCTCGGCGTCGACGGCCCGCTCGATCTGCGTCTGGTACTCCTCGACGCTTGTGGTCTCGCCACGCGGTGAGGCGATCCGCAGCCGCCGCCGGATGTCGCCGCTCAACTCCTCGTCCACCATGGCGACCAGGGCGTTGCGGTCGGCGACCGGCCGCCGCTGCACCGTGCCCGGCTGCGGGCTGGGTACCCGCGCCTCGACCTCGAAGTGTGGTTGCGGGGTGGCCCGGAACACCGTCTCGCCGAACTGCTCGAAGGTGAGCACCGACAGTGGAGTGGTGGTCACCATGATCGCCCACACCTGGCGACCGTCGGGACCGATGACGCGGGCGATGATCCCCTGCGGGGCGCCCGACGGAAGGCCGCCGTGCTGGCGTACCGCCTCGCGGGCCAGCTCGGCGAAGTGACCGGCCAGGTAGGTGGCCGGGCGCAGCAGCCACTGGTAGGTCACCTGTGGCGGCTCGGGACCGTCCACCGGCACCTCGGCGGCGTCGCCACCGTCGTCGTAGGACGGCACCCGGTACACGGCGAGGAGGTGCCGCATCCGCTGCGGATCGAACAGCTCGGTGGCCGGTTCGCTCAGCGGCAGGGGAACCCCGGGCGGCAGGCCCGGGTCGAGTCGGGCGGCGTCGACCACCTCCCCGACGCGGCGGCGCAGCCGTGCCTCGAAGGCCCGTCGCTCGTCGGGGGACACCCGTTCCCGGGCCGCGCCGGTCCAGCGGATCTCCGGCGCGTCGGTGCGTACCTCGAGGTAGCCGCCGTGCGGCGCGACCACTTCCTGGCGGGAGCGTTCCAGGGCGCGGGCCAGGGCGGCGGCGAGCGCGTCGGTCACGGCCTCCGGCCGCTCGGTCACCGACCGGGCGTCCAGCCGGATCCGCACCGGCACGTGCACCGAGATGGCCACCGTCAGAACCGCCCGTCCAGGTGTTCGGCGAGCCGGGCCAGCGCGAGGTCCGCGACCGCGTCGGCGTCGAACGCGCCGCCGGCCGCGACCACCTCGATCTCCACCGGGAAGTGGTACGCGATGACGGCGCGATCGTCCTCGGCCACCTGCTCCGCCTCGGCCTCGCTGCCGGCCGCCGGCAACACCAGCTCACCCGCGTGCACCAGGGCCAGCCCGGTACGGGTGACCCGGGCGGCGCGGCCAGCTCCGGTCGCCATCTGATACCTCCGGTTGATCCTGGTGGGGTTACGGCAGGACGGACGGGTCGCCGGTCTTCGGGTCGACCGAGGCGGCCAGGCTGAAGCCGCTGAAGGTGGCCGCCGGTGCGCCGGAGATCGTGGCGGTGGTCGGTGTGGCGCTGGTGATCAGGCAGTCCTGCAACACGAAGGACGAGAACGCCCAGTCGTCGCCGGTGTGCTCCAGCAGCGCGATGTCGAACAGCTCGCCGTCCAGGGCCAGCTTCGTGAGCCGGCCGGCGACGTCGCCGATCGCCTTGACGGTCATCGTGAAGTTCATCGACACGGGCGCGTGGATGGCGCCCATGTGGGTCACCTCGCACGAGTGCAGCGCCTCGACGTTGAGCGAGAACGACGGGCTGAACGAGTCGATCGGGCTGATCAACACCGTCTCGGTGCCCTTGGTGTACTGCACCGCGAGGCGGGTCTTCCACTCCATGGTCTGGTTCCTCCGGTCAGAACTTGGCCACGAGCGTGACCAGCAGGCGGCTCACGGCCGGGCCGTACGTGACGGTGACGACGAGGTCGACGGTGCGGTCGGCCCGGGCGGCGGTGACGATCGACGTGTCGGTGGCGGTACGGGCGGCCTCGGGAATGGTGAGGATGTCCAGCACCGGGATCTCGATGCGGTAGTCGTCGATCACGGCCTGTCGCTTGAGCGGGCCGAGGATGCCGTCCACCTGGGTCTTGAGCAGGGTCATGCCCGGCTTGGTGATGCGGGCGTCGCCGACCAGGCCGATGAGCCCGGCGCGGAGCATGAACTCGATCGCATCGAGAGTGCGGACCAGGTCGACGTGCAGCAGGCTCGCGTCGCTGGTGAACAGCCGCCCGTCGGCGAAGTGCAGACTCTCGCCGGTGATCAGCGTGGGGTCGATGATCGGCGTGAGGTTGGCCTCGGAGAGGCCCTTGATCTCGGCCGGGCTGTACTGCTTGGCCACCGGGATGGCGACCCCGCGGATCTTCTTCAGCACGATGCTGTGGTGCACCGGCAGCCCGGCCACCGCGGCCATCGCGGCGGTGGCCGCGTCGCCGTCCGCGCCCCGGGCGGCGATCATCACCATTCGGCTGGTGCTGCTCTTGAGCGGGTTCGCGGCGGTGGTGATGTCCCCGACGTAGCTGGGGCTCTTCTCGGTCGCCGGGTTGACCATGGCGAAGCCGATGCGGCGTTGGCCGGCGGCGGACATCGTCTCGACGTGCGCCTTGAGCGCGTGCAGCCCGGTGGGCGCGCCGGCCCCGGCGGGGTTGCCGACGGTCGACTCGTTGGCCAGCGACACCATCGTCACGTCGTCGGCGGCCTCCAGACCACCGAGCGCGGCGGCGTAGTCGTCGCCCGCGACCTTGACGCCGTACACCTTGGCCGGGCGCGGATCCTGGAGGAACGCCAGTTCGAGGGAGTTGTAGAGGGCGTTGCGCACGACGCTGCCGGCCTGCCGGCGGGCGAAGTTGGTGACCGCGTCGTCCAGGGTCTCGATCCGGACCGGCGTGTTCGCCGCGGCGGAGCCACCGTCGGCCGTGGACGGTGCCTTGCCGACCACGGCGATGACGCCGGGCGAGCGCTGGGCCAGCGGCGCCGGTGGCGGCACGATCCGGACCTCGATGAACGGGAATGCTGCTGTCGGTGCCACGGGTCCTCCCGGACGAAGTTGCTGCTGGTCTGATCTCAGGTCGGGACGGCGGCGAGCCCGATGCCGCTGCGGGCGAGCCACTGGCCGGCGCGGGCGAACCGGGCGGCCCGCTTCTGCGCGGCGGTGCCGGTGTCGCCGCCGGGCCAACCGTCGTCGTCGAACGTCTCGACGGGAACCACCCACACGGCGACCACCCGGTGCCGCCGCCGGACGTCCTCGGGCGCGGGCGCGTCCAGCCCCAACTCCTCGGCCCGGGCGCGGACCAGCCGCGTCTCGACGAGCAGGTCGGCCAGGGAGAAGCCCTTGTCGCGGATCAGCACGGCGGCGGCGAACGGCAGCGGGCGGGGTGTGGGCGGGGTGGCCGGCGGCGCGGCGTAGCGCAGCCGCACGGTCGCGCCCGCGACCTGCCCGCGCATCCGGTCCACCAGGTCACCGGCGCTCGCCGCGCCCACCCCGGCGAGCAGCCGGTCCAGGTGCGCGTCGGTGAAGGCGGCCGGCTGGTGCAGGCCCGCCCGCAGCCGGGCCACCAGTCGGGTACGGCGCTCGGTCTCCAGCAGCGCCGGATCGGCCGGCAACGCGCCCAGGTCGGCGATGATCTGCGGGTCGACGTCGAACGCCGGCACCGCCACGTCAAGGTCCTCGACCCGGTCCCGGGCGGTGCTCGTACGCACCACGAGACTCCCCCGCCAGAGCGCGTCGATCCGCAGCGCCGGCCCGCCGAGGCCGTGCAGACGTACCCGCAGCTCGGTACGGGCGGTACCGCCGGCGCCCAGCCACTCCCCCTCGGCGAGGGTCACCGGCGCGGCGGCGAAGCCGAGGGTCAGCTCGTCGAAGACGGCCGCGTACGGCGGCGCGACGGGCATCGCCTCGGTGTCGTACGCGGCCTCGACCAGGTGGGCCAGCGACGCGTCGTCGAAGAGCGCGGCGCGGGTGCCCGGATCGGCCAACCGCACCAGCACACCGTCGACGAAGTCCACGCTGCGGCCTCCCCGCTGCCCACGCCGGGGCCACGCCGCCCGGCTCGGCACGAGGATCGCGGAGAGGCCGTCACCCGAGCGTCACCGCCACCGTCACCGCGCCCGCATGCCGCCCCGACTGTCCGGAACTGAGCACGCGGACAGGCGCGGTCCGACGCGGCGCGGGCGGGCGTACTCAAGAGCTAGATGCCGCAGGGTCATCTTGATGACTCTGCGGCATCTAAGTCTTCGGACCACGCGCCCCGGGCTCCGTCACTCGCAGTGCGAGGTCGTCAAACCTGCGGCTGACACCAGCTCACGGACGGGCCTCGCGAAGGACGACGTGCAGCGGATGCGGGGCGGTGGTGGCGAGGTCGTCGAGCATGGTGCGCAGCAGGGCGTGCTGGTCGGGCGGCTCGTCGGCGAGGAGTTGGCCGGCGTCGGTGACCAGCAACGTCAGCGGGCCGGTGTCCAGCCGGTCCCGGAGCACGTCGGCGAGGGCGTCCCAGGTGTCGCCGAGGTACGCCGGCAGGGCCAGCGCCTCGGTCAACGCGGCGAAGAGCGCGGGCCGGGTGCGGGCCACCGCCCCGGACAGCACCACCGTGCCGGCCTGCTGAGCGTCGTCGTCCATGGTCGTGCCTCCTGGACCGGCTGGTCACCGGGTCGGTCAGAGCCGGTAGAAGTCGGTGTAGTGGTTGGGCGAGAACCAGGTGGCCCCGGTGCTGCGGTTCACCACGATCCGGTACGCGTCGCGGGCGGCGCCCTGGGTGCGCGGGTACACGTCGTACTCGTAGTAGGTGGCGTTCGTGGGCAGTTGACCCTCGTAGTTGTAGAACCGGCCGCCGGCGAAGTTGGACAGCCCGCCGCTCCACGAGTACCAGCCGCGGCTGGTCGGGAAGCCCTTGGCGGACCAGCCGGATCGGGCGGTGCGCGCGTCCGCGCAGCGGCTGATGGTGCAGGAGCTGTAGACCGCCGCCGACGCGGAGTCGGTCAGCCGCGGGGTGACCACGGACGGGCCGACCAGCGCGGCGGCGACCATGGCGAGGAGCAGGGCGAGGGTGGTGGTACGCCGGCGGATCGCGCCGAGCGTGGCCAGGGGGGACACGAGGGTGGACACAGGCTGCCTCCAGACCATCCGATCCATCGACCCGCGTGATTGGCGGGTCCGGCCCAGTCTGGCCGCTGAGCGTGGTCGGCGACAGCCCCACCAGCCCAACTGCTCCACAATGCCCGGTGAACCCCGGCAACCGACATTGTGTCGCACTTCGGCGCGGCGACGGGCATTTCGGTCAGCCGTTGTTAGCGTGAGCTGCGGGCGCGCGGACCCGTGACCGTGAAGGGGTGCCATGACCGAGGCTCCCGAACAGAAACCCGAGCCCGCGGATCGGTGGCGGCAGCGGACGGTCCGCGCGCTGCGGATCACCCGGGACGGCAGCGTGCGCGGCTGGCGGTGGTGGGCGCGCACCTGGGATCGACTGGTGGCCGCGCTCCAGGACGAGGCACCGGTGGGCGCCGGGGCCGGCCCGTCCCCGCCCGGCCCGCTCGTCGAGCAGCGCGACGCGCCCCGGCTGATCGCGGTGCCCGCCCAGGGGTACGTCTACTCGTTCTACGTCCGCGCCACCTTCGCCTGGTCGTCACCGGCGAGCCTGCGGGCCGAGGTGCTGAGCTGGTACGTGGGGTACTTCCAACCGCACGCCGTCCAGCGACTGACCCGACTCGCCGCCGACGCAGCCCGGGACCTGCCGCCGCACCGGGCCGCCGACCTGGAGGTGGCGTTGCAGCGGGCGCTCGCCGAGGACCCGGAGTGGTCCTACCGGCGCGGGGACGTGCTCGTCACCTGCCGCCCCGACGCCGCCGTACGCCTCGACGAACGGATCATGCCGGCGCTGCGACCGCACGTCGACGCGATGGTGCGGATGGAGTACCAGTTCGACGAGCAGCTGCGCCGGGCGACGTACGCCGAGGAGTTGAGCCGGCGGTGGGCGACGATCCTCGACGACCACCTCGACGTGCACCCGGACCAGGAGCTGGCGGACGCCCGCGAGCACCTGCTCGCCGCCCAGCGGGAAGCCGGACGCTGGATCGCCGAACTTCTGCACCACCGCGCCACGCCCTGAGCACAGCGACAGAGCATGAACGGAGAAAGGTGTTCGTCCGCGCGGGTGAGATCGTGGCTGCGCGGCGTCCGGCACGCCGCCCCGCTCGGGCAGCCACCGTGGGCAGACGCGGCCGTCCCGGTCGGGCCACGGTTCACGGCTGGAGGGCAGGACACCATGGCGTACATCGATCTCGGGGTGGACGAGAAGCAGTTCCCCGGCGTCACCGGGCCGATGCGGTACCGGCCGGAGACGGCGAAGCCGCTCAACGAGCTGGCCGAGGTGCTGCTGCGCGCCCCGCACTCGCTGCCGGCCGGCGAGCGGGAACTGATCGCCGCGTACGTCTCCGGACGCAACGACTGCACGTTCTGCTGCGCGTCGCACTCGGCGTTCGCCGCCGCGCAGATCGACGAGGGCATGAGCCTCGTCGACCGGGTACGCGCGGACCTCGACACCGCCCCGATCTCGGCCAAGCTGCGGGCATTGCTGCGTATCGCCGGCGCGGTGCAGGTCAGCGGGCGCAGCGTCACCCCCGAGCTGATCGCCGACGCCCGCGCCGAGGGCGCCACCGACCTGGAGATCCACGACACGGTCCTGATCGCCGCCGCGTTCTGCATGTTCAACAGGTACGTCGACGGGCTGGGGACCTTCGCGCCCGAGGGCCAGGAGGTGTACGCCGCGATGGCGCACCGGATAGTCGAGGTCGGCTACGGATCGTCGGTCCCGGCGGCGGGCTGAGCACGGACACGGGTGACCGCGTCCCGATCCCCCTGCGATGGTCGGTGGGCACGACCGATGAGGCCCGTCGACCGTGCGGTTGGAGGGATCGATGGACCACCCACATGCTCTGCTCGACGGCGCGACGCGGCTCCACACCGACATGGTCGACCGGCTGAGCACCCTCGTCGCCCACGAGTCGGCGCCGGGCTCGCTGCCCCACCTCGCGTCCTGCGCCGATCTTCTCGCCGGTTGGGGCGAGGAGGTGCTCGGCCGACCCGCCCAGCGCGTGCTGATCGACGGGCTGCCGCACCTGCTGTGGCCGGCCGTCGATCAGCGCGTGCTGCTGCTCGGCCACTTCGACACCGTCTTCCCGATCGGCACCATCCGGTCCCGGCCGTTCACCGTCCACGGGGACGTCGCGACGGGCCCCGGCGTGTGCGACATGAAGGCGGGCATCGTGCAGATGTTCACGGCGCTGCGCCTGGTGGCCGACACCTCGCCGGTCGGGGTGCTGCTGACCTGCGACGAGGAGAGCGGGTCCGGCACCTCGCGGGCGCTGATCGAGCGCGAGGCGCGGCGCTCGGGCGCGGTGCTGGTCTGCGAGGCGGCCACCCCGGACGGGGACCTGAAGGTGGCCCGCAAGGGCGGCTCGGTCTACCGCCTCACCGTCTCGGGTCGGGCGGCCCATGCCGGTGTGGAGCCGCAGCGCGGGGTCAACGCCACGGTCGAGGTCGCCCACCAGGTTCTCTCGCTGGGCACGATCGGCGCGGCGGACAGCGGCGGCACCTCCGTCACGCCGACGCTGCTCTCCGCCGGCACCACGACGAACACGGTGCCCGAGCGGGCCAGCCTGGCGGTCGACGTGCGGGCCTGGACCCGGGACGAGTTGGAACGCGTCGACCACGCCATCCGAGGGCTCGTCCCGTACCTGCCCGAGGCGACACTCGCCGTGCAGGGCGGCATCAACCGCTACCCGATGCCGGCGGAGCTGGCACTTCCCCTGTTGGACCTGGCGCAGTCGATCGCCCGCCGGCTGCGCCTACCGCGGCTGGGCGGGGCGTACGCGGCCGGCGCGTCCGACGGGAACTTCACCGCCGCGCTGGGCGTACCGACGTTGGACGGTCTGGGCGCGGTCGGCGGCGGGGCACACGCCGCCGACGAGTACGTCTGCCTGGACCGGATGCCCGAACGCACGGCCCTGCTGGCCGGGCTCATCGAAAGACTGTCCACGATGGACAGAGTAGGACCGTATCTCGTCGGCGACATCCCGTAACGTTCTCATCGCCGGCGGGTGACCGGCAGTGAGAGGTCGGCATGCCTGTGACGACGCGACAGCGCTCGGGATCAGCCCTCACCCCGGTCGGCGTCGAGGAGGAGTTCCTCGTCGTGGACGCCGACCGGGGTGAGGTCGTACCGGAGGCGTCCACCGTGGTGGACGGCGCCCGCCCGGCGCTCGGCGCGCGGGTCGGCGGCGAGATCACCAAGTTGCAGATCGAGACCCGCACCGACCCGTGCCGGCACGTCGACGATCTCGCCGCGCAACTCGCCGAGGGCCGCGCCGCCGTGCAGAGCGCGGCCCGCTCGGCGGGTCTGCGGGTGATCGCCAGCGGCTCGCCGGTGCTGGGCCACGCCGTCCCGCCGCCGATGACCGAGGGCCCCCGACAGGACCGGGGCAACGCCACCTTCCGGGGGCTGCACGACGAGCTGGCGATCTGCGCCGTACACGTGCACGTCGAGCAGCCCGACCGGGACCGGGCCGTCCTGATCGGCAACCACCTGCGCGAACACCTGCCGGTGTTCATCGCCCTGACCGCCAACTCGCCCTACTGGGCGCAGCGTGACACCGGCTACGCGAGTTGGCGCAGCGTGACCTGGGGGCGCTGGCCGGTGGCCGGGCCGCCGCCGTACCTCACGTCGGCCCGGGAGTACGACGACCACGTCGACACGCTGCTGGAGGCGGGCGCGATCGTCGACTCCGGCACCATCTTCTGGGATCTGCGGCTGTCCACGAACCATCCGACGATCGAGGTACGGGTGGCCGACGTACCCCTGGCCGCTGCCGAGTCCGCGGCCCTCGCGGCCCTGGTGCGGGCCCTGGTGGTGGTAGCCGGGGAGGCCGTCGACCGGGGTGACGAAGGGCCGGAGCTGGTGCCCGAGCTGATGCGGCTCGCGTACTGGCGGGCCGCCCGCGACGGGATGGGCGGGCACGGCGTGGACGTCACCACCGGCCGGCTGCTCCCTGCGGCGACCCTCGCCGAGCGCCTGGTCGACCGCGCCGGACCGGCGCTCGACGAGGCGGGTGACCGCGAGCGGGTGCGGGCCTGGTTGGCGTGGCTCGCCACCGACGGCGACGGCGCGACCCGTCAGCGGGCCGCCCGGGCGGTGCGGGGGCGACTCTCCGACGTGGTCGACGAGATCGCCGGCCGGACCGCGCCCGAGGTGCTCGCGGGCCAAGAGGGCACGTCTGCGTAACGACAGGTCACCCCCGCCTCCGCGATGCTGGACGCACCGGCGACCGGCACAGCGTGGGAGGCCACAGGTGAACGACACAGACCTGGTATCCAGGGTCCCCGTCCCGCACCACCGTCGGCCACCGGCGGAGATGGTGCGGGAGGCGGAGGCGTTCGCGCAGCGGATGGCGCAGCGCCGATCGGTGCGGGACTTCGCCAGTGACCCCCTGCCCGACGGGGTGATCGAAGCCGCGATCCGGGCGGCGTCGACCGCGCCCAGCGGCGCGAACGTGCAGCCCTGGCGGTTCGTCGTACTGACCGATCCGGCCCGCAAGCGCCGGCTGCGCGAGGCGGCCGAGGCCGAGGAGCGGGCCTTCTACGACCGCCGCGCCTCGGCCGAGTGGCTGGACGCGATCGCCGGCCTCGGCACCGACTGGCAGAAGCCGTTCCTGGAGACCGCGCCCGCCGTCATCGTCGTGTTCGAGGTGCACCAGGGGCCACACAGTCCGAAGCCGTACTACGTCAAGGAGTCCGTCGGCATCGCGGTCGGGCTGCTGATCACCGCGCTGCACCACGCCGGCCTGGTCACCCTGACGCACACGCCCAGCCCGATGCGCTTTCTCAACGAGGTGTGCGAGCGCCCGCCGGAGGAACGCCCGTACCTGGTCATGCCCGTCGGCTACCCCACCCCGGACGCCCACGTCCCCGACCTGACCCGCAAGCCCCTCGACGAGATCATGGTGCGCTGGTGAGGTCCCCGGTCAGGAACTCGACCAGCGGCTCGACGTGCCGGTCCGGGCGTCGCCAGTCGGCCAGCAGGTCCTCCAGCAGGTGCTGCTCGGCCACGAGTTCCGTGCCCCGGTAGCGCCGGATCACCGGGTGGATGAAGGCGCTCTCCCGGGCCCGGTCGGGGGTCGGATGCCGGTCGATGGCGAAGACGTCACCGTAGTCGTCGCGTCCCCACCGCAGGGCGAGCGTGTACCACTGCGACGACCCGGCGAACCGCTCCACGGCGTAGTCCTCCGGCAGGTCCTCGTAGTGGCGCAGGTCGCCGGTGGCGTCGTCGCGGACGAAGGCGTCGCACAGGTACTCGAACTGCGTCCACAACGCCGACGACCAGTTGACCCGGTCCAGCATCAGCTTGGTCAGCGACACCGGGTCGGCCGGCGTCGTCGTGTACGACAGCGGCACGCCGTCGTACCGCTCGCGCAGCAGCCGGGTGAAGGTACGCAGGTTGTACCGAAAGCCGTCGATGAACGGCGACGACGCGTGCTTGACGTCCCGGGCCTGGGCGATGGTGCCGGCGAAGTACAGGTCGTCCACATTGCTGGACTGCCAGTCCGGGCGCAACCCGGGCATCCGGCCGTCACGCACCAGGTCCGGTCGGGCCGACTCGTCGAACACGCTGGTGTCCATCCGGAAACCGGTGCAGCGCAGCACCCGGTGGTAGTCCAGCTCGGCGGTCTCCCCCTCGGCGTGCGTGTACGTGATCGACACCCGGAACCGGCCGTCGACCGGCCGGATCTCGTCGATCGTGCAGTCCAGCACCGAGTGCAGGGTCTTGAACTGGTAACTGTCGAGGATCGCGCCGTACTGGCCGCGCACGTCCCCGGGATGCTTGGTGTTCCAGGCGAGGCGCAGCGGCTGCCGGCTGGCGAGGTGCACCATCGACGCCTGACCGAGGATCGCCGACGCCGTCTCGAACGCGGAGTTGCCCTTACCGATGATCAGGACGCGCTGGCCGGCGTACTCCGTGGGGTCGACGACCATGTCCTCGTACCCGATGGCATGCTCGATGCCCTTGATCGCCGGCACGAAGGGCCGGCCCCAGCCGGTCGCGACCACCAGGCAGCGCGCGCGGACCTCGCCCTGGTCGGTCTCGACGGTGAAGCCGTCGCCGGTCCGCGTGATCCGCTCGACGGTCGTGCCGAACCGGATGTTGAGCTGGTGCACCCGCTGGAACTCGGCGAGGTAGCGCACCAGGTCGTCGGCCGCCGGCAGGTACTCCTGACTGAAGCGGGGAAACAGCAGGTCCGGCGAGTCGTTGAGCAGCGAGTTCCAGTCCCACCGCAGACGGATCTCCGGATCGGTGCTGTCGGTGTGCACCTTGTTCAGCGAGATGAGCCGCCGGTGGCGCGGAAACCGCCGGAAGAAGCCGCCGGGCTCGTCACCCTTCTCCAGGGTCAGGTAGTCGGCGCCCTGCTGGTGCAGGTAGTAGCTCAGTTGCAGGCCGGCGGGCCCCGCCCCGACGATGACGTACCGGTGTTCGCTGCTGAGCATCCTGTGGCCCTTCGACGGAGGGATAGATCCATCGACCATGGGATGCCCAGCGACGCGTGTCAATGCCGGGTCCGCGCCTCATGGGCAATGATCGTTGGCTGCTCAGCAGCAAACCCCTCGGCGTGCCATGTCGCCCAGCGACCAACGATCAAGGGGACGGCTCGCGCATCCAGGTCTTCGGGTCGGTCACGAAGATGCCCTTGCCCTGGTGCCGCCGGATCACGCGCAGCGCTTCCAGACGGACGTAGACCATCTGGATGGTGGACGAGCTGACGTCGAAGCGGTCGGACATGTCAGCTATTGAGGGCAACTTGTCCCCCGGCTTGACCTTCCCGCTGCGCAGGTCCCCAATGATCTCTTCCGAGATCCGGATGTAGTCCGGTGTCTGTGGCATGGCACTCCTCGCGTGGCACGCCAATTTGATCACGACACGCACTGGCCAGACAACTAAGCGTTGCGATGGCTCACTTAGGCATATATGTTTAAGCGCGAGCCGGTCCTCGCGTGGCAACGAGTGCGGCTCATTCCCCTCGGTCGGGGCGGGTGCGTGCGCCCGCCCCGACCCCACCTGCCCACAGAGAGGAGCGCCGTGTCTCAGGTGTATCGAGGAAGCCAACCCCAGCCGGCCGGCTACCCCGCCCGGCTGACGCCGTACGAGGTGCGGACCCGCGAGTTCGCCGCCCGTCGGTGCGGCGTCGACCCCGATGAGGTACGCGAGTTCCAGGCCCGCGTGGCCGACGAGCTGAGCACGCTGAACGAGACGGTACGGCTGCTCAGTCAGGAGAACGGCCGGCTCGGACGGGCGCTGCGGGACTGGCAGACCATGCATGCCCGGGAGTGCCGACCGCCGCATGATCAACCCAACTCCGGCCACTGGTGACCGCGCGCCCCTCCCCCGGCGACCTGCTCGCGATCGACGGCCGAGCGTCGGTGCAGTTCGCCGGGGATCGCGCGCTGACTCTCCGCGTTGTCTCGGTGTCCGACGAGCCGACCTACCAGGGCTGGGTCTGGCTGACTGGCTACATCATCAGCAACCGAGGCGAAGCGACCGACAAAAGAGAAGTCTTCGTCCGGCTCACCGGCCTTCGCCCTGCTGCCACGCCCGTTGCACCGGCCCGGAGAGGGTCGGGGCGCCGGCAGCGGTACGCTCGTTGAGCGGTGCCACCGATGTGCTCCTCGGTATCGCGTGTCATTGGGCGGTCGCTGGGCCCTTTCGTCGCCACCAGGCGGTGAACAGGGCGGCAACCTGAGCTTTGACCTCCTCCGCGACGAGCCCTTTGGCGTCGCCCATGAGCGGCACGAGTGCGTGCTGGTAGACGCGCCGATGCTGTTCGACCGACGGGCAGGCGAACACGGCCAGCATCCGGAGGGCGCGCACGGGGTCCGCGCCCAGGAGGGGGAAGTGGGCGTCCAGCAGCCGCCTCAGTCCCGACCACACCTTGTCGACGACGAGGTCGACGACCGCATCCTTCAGCTGCTTGGCGATGCCGGAGTCAAAGCGCTTCGACAGCGCCTGCTTGGCAACGTCGGCGACCAGCCCGATGGCTTCGTTGACCTTCTCGATCACTTGGATCAGCGCCACCAGCATGCTGCACCAGCCGTGCCAGGCCAGACCCTTCTTGATCTCTCTGGCGGTCTGCTTGTTGCCGACGAGGGCGTCGATGCCGCCCTCGATCTCGTTCCATGGCGTGGTCATGACCTCGTCGGCGAGGATGTTCATCCGCGCGTTGTCGAAGTCCAGCGACGGCGACTCGTTGACTTTGAAATCACGCGGGCGACTGCCATCGGGCGTGGGGCGCGGGTCGGTGTCCCACAGGTGGCCGGCAAGATCGAGACGTGCAAGGTCGACCGACTGCTGCCGGTTGTTCGCGTTGAACCCCAGCGTCCCCGCCGAGGTCCTTCTCAGCTTTCCCCTCAGCACTTGTCGCCGCTCCTCGCGCGCGGCCGGGGGCTTGACGGCGAGATCGGCCCAACCACCCCAACCGTGCAGCGAGCCACCGCAGCCGGAGCACTCGCAACCTGGGTTCTTGGCATTCTCGCAGTTCGCTCGATGCGTGTTCACAACCATCCGCAGTCCGCCAATCGGCTCGCCGTCGCCGGGGGTGAAGCACGGATAACACTAAGTACCGGGTTGGCTGCCGCCAATGACGGCTCATCGCTGAAGTTCCGGCATTTCGCCACTGCAACAAGGTCCCGTGGCTGCCAGGCATGCAGGCGCACCACCTGCGGCTATTGATCCTGTCGGGTTCTTGCTGGACGAGATCGAGAGCATCGCCTATTTTGATCGGCGCCTCCGTCGGGACTGCATCTGTCGCGGATACCGCGAACGGTCCTTGACAGGCATTTCGGCGTTGGCATACTTGGCGATGCCCGGCTCCCCCCAATGTGCCACCACAACAGATGCGGTGATCCATGGACGACCTGTCGGCAGCGGGCCTGGTCGCGACAGCCAGCGCGGCTTTGATCCAGGCCATGGCATCGGACGCCTGGCTCACCGTCAAGGACCAGGTGACACGCATTCTCGGCCGTGGCGAGACTGAGTCCGTAGCCAACCTGGACCGGGTTCTGGAAGAGACACGTGACCGGGTGTTGGCCGCCCCGCCAGACCGCAGGGACGCGGCGCTGGCCCTGGAAGCGGCCCGGTGGGAGGGACGCCTGCAGTCCCGGCTTGAGCAGGACCCGGACCCCGCCGCCGTCTTGAAGGACCTGATCAGCGCGGTGCGAGCTGTTGGCGACGGGGTCGATCAATCGACAACGGTTCACCAGAATGTGATCGCCGGACGGGATTCCTACACCGCGGGTCGTGATCTCACCGTGGGCCGGCCCGAACGATCTCCGTGAGTGACACGTGAACGTCCCGCAGCAGGATGTCAGCGCACGACGTGACGGCTACGTCGCTGGCCGGGACCTGCACCTACACGTCGTGGGGCAGCAGCTCAGCCTGTATTCAGAGGAACGCTTTGCCACACCGCTGACATATGATCGGGCACGGCCGATCTTCGTGCAGTACCTGAACCCGGAGATCAGGTCCTGTTATGGCCGCACGGATGCGGCCGGCCTCAGCGAGACGGATCTGGCTCAGGCGCTGCACGCGACCCGTTTAGCCCTACTCGCTACCGACGAGGAACTGATTTTCCCCGCCTCGTACCTGTTCGAGGTGCCAAGCCTATCGATCTTCCTCGGCCAGATCAGGCCACTGGTGGTCAGCGGTGTTATCCACTATTCCTCACACATCGCCAGCCTCGACTCGTATGTGGAGCACAAGGCCCTCGAATACCGAAGTGACACCCGCAATCCGTACGAGCTGACTCCATACCGGAGCCTCACCGAGGACCTCGTCTGGCGACCTCGCTACGCGCAGAACACTGCTGCCGACATCGGCCAGAGCTGGGGCGCTGCCCTACTGCCGCAGGGCGAACTCGCCACGACGCTCGCAGGTATCGCCCGTCGCTGGCCCGGCAAAGCTGGTGACGTCGAGACGCGCCTGCACGAGGTGCCCGAACGGCTCGACGGGCAGGCGTTCATCGGCCGATTCGTCCGCGCGACGGTGCCGGTGCCCCTGGGGGCCGAGGAACAGGCCAGGATCGACATGTTCCTGTCCCGCGAGTACCTGGTCAGCTACCTCCGTGACCTCGACGCCGCCATCGTCGCCGACTTCGACTTCGGCGACTTCTCCTGTGGCATCCGTCAGATGAGGGCATCGCTCGCCGACCGTGTGTTGTCTGCCCGCTCGTTCGACCTCGGCCTGCGCTGGCTCGGCATCTACGACTTCGTCCACCGCAGCGCCTACTGGCCCGAGTTGCTTCGCCTGCGCTCGACACCGGAATTCGGCATCGTCGCCACCGCCACCCAGCATCCGGTGCTTCGCGCCCGACTTCGCGAAGCGGTGATCCGGGGCCGAAGACGAGCCCGCTTCGAGACTGCGGCAACCATCCAACAGGCTCTCACCACGGTGGCCGTCGTCGCCAACAAGCTCGATGTCACGTTGAACCCGACAGACTCCGATCGAAGGGCACGATGATGCTGGTATCCGTCTACTGTTCAGGATCGATCATCAAGGGTGGGGGCGACCAACATCGTCTCTGCTGGACTGATGTGGAGCGCAAGGAGGTTGCCAGTGGCGCGGCCGCGTGTGAGGTCGTCTTCCTCAATCCGGACGATCCGATACCCGACGCGGGCAACACGTTGGGCCAGTTCGGCCGGGACATGTACCAGGTGATGGTGGCGACCGCAGTCATCGTCGACGCGCGGGTACGCCGTGGCATCGGCATCGGTGTAGAGATGGCGGCAGCGGTCACGTTGGGAACGCCGGTGGTCGTCGTCGCTCCCCGTAACTCGCAGTACCGCAGCGACGTCCTGGAATACCGAGGTGTGCGGGTGACCGACTACGTGCACCCGCACGTGGCGGCACTGGCCACTCACGTGGTTGACGACTTCGCTGCCGCCGGCCGGGCTCTCGTCGCACTGGCCCGTCGACCCAAGGCCACTCAACCTCGCCCCGCGTGGCTATCAGCTGCGTTGGAGGAGTACGAGAAGAACGTGCTCGACATCGACACACCAATGCTCGTCGCACTCGAGAGGATCAACGCTGCAGTGCCGCATATGCCCACGACGACGGCATGATCGAGGACACCGGGTCCAGTGCCGTCGAGTCGATTGGCAGCAGAACGGGGGTGACGGGTCTCCACCTGGTGCACAACCAGCACCTGGAGTCGCTCCTGTTCGACCGCAACCTGACGGACCTCCCGTTCCGGCGGGCCTGCCTCGCCAGCAGCCGAGAGTTCGTCCGGCACATCCGGGACGAACTCGACGGCACCGACCTCACTGAGCTGATCATCCTGAGCAAGGGTCTGGTATACCAACTGGCGGAGGCGGTGGCCCTCGATGCGGGCCGGAACCTGCCAGCGAATCTCGTCTCCACGAGCAGGGTTGCCGTCGCCTCCGACGACGCGACCGTCGAGGTGTCGTACGCGCGGTTTGACGCTGGCGGTTCGACGCTGCTGATCGGCGACACAGTTGCCTCCGGTGCCACGATCATCGCGGCGCTGCGGGAGTATCAGCGGTTCCACCCGGTCCGCCGGCTCTACCTGCTGTCATATGCCGGAGCCCTGCACGGAGCGTCCCGCATCGCCGACTACTGCGCCAGGAACGGCATCGAGTGCACCATGCTCTTCGGCCTTGCCGCGTTCGGGCTCGCCGAGAACGGATTCGACCTGTCGTTCCTGCACCCCGCGACAGTCACCAGGGACGCTTATCGTGAGCGGGCGCGCCGACAGTTTGCCGGCAAACCCGTGTCGGCCGTCGGCTGGGATTTCGGCTCACAGGCCCTGGCCCCGGAGAAATACCGCCAGCTCTGCTGGGTTGAGGCCGGCCTGTGGGAACTGCACGGCTCACCGGCCCTCGCCGTCGCCCGCGAGCCCGAGAACATGGAAGCCCTCGCACACGAGGCAGCCGCGTACGCGGGCAAGACGTTCCAGTCGTCCGGCAACGATGGTGCCCGCATTGCCACAGACGCTGGTCCGTAAGCAATCACTGCGCTTAGCAGGCAACGACGACTCATGCGTCGGCTAACGTGATTGAGTCGTCATCGCGAACCTGCGCCGCTCGGCCCCAGACAACTTGGGCCGAGTCGCCGGCGTTTCGGAAGCGATCAGCACCATCCGTATACACGACGAGGGCGGTCAGCGGAGGGGTCACCCCGTCGCCGCCGAGCGGGCCAGGTCAACCGGCGCGGATCAATCCGCTGTTTCGATTCGTCACACGTCGTCGGCGCGTACGGTGCTCTCAGCCGGTTCGGGCGTCCGGCTCGCGAGTGCCTGACGTAGCGCGGCGGACTGCTCCACCGAACCACCCCGGACGCCGAGGCTCCGCCGGGCCGCCCGGTAGTAGCCGTCCCGGGCCTCGTTGACGGCGTCCAGTTGCGCCACGATGTCGTCCGGAACGTCGACGATCCCCCGGGCCAGCCGCTCCAGCCGCCAGATCGCGTCGCGCCAGTTCGCGGCGGCCAGCACCGTCGGCTCGTCGCCGAGAAGCAGCAGGTTCTCCCAGACGATGGTGCGCCGCGCGTCCGAGTCGGCGAGCCGGGCCAGGCCCTCCTCCCGGTCGATGGGGTGGCTGTGCGAGCCGGGCCGCAGGTGGGCCGTCATCCGCAACGCCACCGCGTGACTCTCCTTGAGGGCGTGCGCGAACTCGACGTACGCGTCGAGGCGGCGCTCGTCCCAGCGCACGCTCTGGCTGCGCCGCCAGCGCTGACGATCGGCGAGTGAGGTGGCGAGGATCGTGCCCAGGGTGCCGACCAGCACACCGAGGAGCGCCGGAAGTTGCGTCAGGAAGGTGCCCACGCTGCCGAGGCTGCCGTACCGGTGCGGGCCGTGCCAACCCGCCGCGGGCGGACGGTACGGGACGTCGGTTCCGGCCGACCTGCTGGAGCGGATCGACCTCGAGGTGTTGTCCCTGTACGGCAACGAGATCGACACGCTGCCGCCCGAGATCGGCGCGCTCGGGCGGCTGGAGTTGCGGGCGCCCGGTCAACGCGCACGTGCATCACAGACTGTTGACGGCTTGGGAGACGCGCAGAACGGCATCGGCGACGGCGGTCACCGTTCCGGCACCGGCCAGCAGAGCCGGTAGCAGGCTGCGGATGCCCTCCACGTTGGGTCGCGGCTCGGCGGCGTAGACCGCTGCCGCGCCCGCCAACTCTGTCAGCCGATCGGCCTCGCGGACTTCCGTCCGGTGCTTCGCGATCTCCTCGATCAGGGCGGCGACGAGCCCGGCGAGGTCCGATCCTCGGCTGAAGTCGTTGCTCCGGTTATGCACCTGCGCGTGGTCGCCGAATACGTTCGCCTCGCCGCTGATGTCACCGCTGAAGTTGAACTGGCTCACCTACTCATCCTTCCAGCCGGATCCGCAGAACAGAAGCAGAGCAACAAGCGATCAGTCCGACTGGTCAACGCGGTCGACATTCGACACCCGTCCGTGGTTCCCGAAGATGTTCCCCCGGCCGGACACCTCCCCGATGTTGGTGATGTTGTTGATGATCCGCTGTCGTCCGGCGACCAGCTCGGACGTGTCGATTCCCTTGTCCCGCAGGAAACCGACCAAACAATCGATCACGCCTCGTTGCATCCGCAACAGACAGTCACGCACATCCGCGACCTCGAAATAGTTCTCGATGCTCGTGGTCGCCGCCAGCTCCCGAGGGCTGAACGCCGCCCCGTAGTCGTAGCGTCGACCCTCCTGGAGTGCCTCGTAGTGATGCCGGGTCCGATCCTCGTGCGCCTCGTCCAGATCGATGCCCCGGTGTGAGCGCAGGAACAGCTCGGCAACGTAGGTGCGCCACGCCGCGACCGCGAGGGCCCAGGTGGTGGAGCGCCCGTGCAACGGGGTCAGATCATCGTCGAACAGCCCGTAGAACCCGGTGGCGGGCGCTGAGCCGCGGAGGATGGGCGGCAGGACGAACGCGGCGAACTCGCAGGACAGAATGCCCTGTTCGAGGGTGTAGCGGACGAAGAGGGTGACGACGATTTCGCCACCGACGAGGCTCTTGGCCAGGCACACGTACGTCCTGGCCTGCTCCCCGGGCGCGTCGCTGCCCAGGTCGACCCAGGTCTGGTCCAGCCGGGAGGGCGGGCGTACCTCGTCGGGATGGAACAGACCCTCACAATCCGGCAGCACGTCCCCCCGCACATAGATCCGCTTGGTCACCTCGATGCCGCTCAGGCCGAGCCGTGACGGAGCGAGCCTCAACAGATCGTCGTGCAGCTCTCGGATGGAGAAGGTCGCCGGTGGTTTCGTGTCGTCCTCGTCCCGGCTACGGCTGACGTCGACGGGTGGCAGGGCCCATCGGCCGATCTCGGTGCCGCTGCCGACGAACGGGCTGCCCGCGGCCCCCTCGAAGACGATCATGTTGGCGTCCTGCAGGGCGGCAAGCTCCTCTTCCAGGTCGGATTCGACCTCTGGCACCTGGGCGGCCAGAGCCTTTCCCTCCACCATGGTGCCGATCGCCGACGCGCGGGTCTCCTGGAGACTGAGGAACGTCGTGCGCCACCCGACTCCGCACACGACAGCTATCAGAGGCAGCGAGAGCATCGCCGTCACCGGGCCGTCGCGCCACAGGAGGAAGAGGCCGATCGCGAGCAGACCGAGCAACGAATAACGCGTCATCGCGACCGCGTCGTAAAGCTTGCGCCAATGAGTATCGGCCGCCTGCGCGTGCCGCACCACCGCAACCGCGTCCACCCCGAAAGAAGGGCACCACGCCTTGGGGTTGTCGATGCTGTAATGCAGCAACACGTGCGCAGCCAGCGGCGGACGCAGGTGCATGGCGCAGCACAGCTCTCGGCTGGCCAGGTCTTTCGGCACCGAGGGCAGCGCCGACCCCTCGCTGGCACGGTCGCTCCCCGTGTCGGCACCGTCTTTCGGACTGAGACTTCTGGAGATTGACGATGCCATGCCGGGACCGTAGTTCCCGCAAGGTCAATTCGCTGTCCGTAATCTTGCAGCCCCGGCCGTCGGCCTCCATTCGCGAATAGGACCGGCCTCGCGGGGGAAGGCGTCCACCGGGAAGCTGCGTCAGGTGCGCCTCAGCTCAGGCCGCCAGCGTCGCGTAGCGGCCGTTGCTGCCCAGCAGGGTGTCGTGGGTGCCGGATTCCACGATGCGGCCGTGGTCGAGCACCGCGATCTGGTCGGCGTCGCGGATCGTGGAGAGGCGGTGCGCGATGGTGATCGTGGTACGGCCCTGGGCGAGCACGTCGAAGGCCCGCTGCACGGCGCGTTCGGTCTCGGTGTCCAGCGCGCTGGTGGCCTCGTCGAGGACCAGGATGCGCGGGTCGCGCAGCAGCGTACGGGCGATGGCGAGCCGTTGTTTCTCGCCGCCGGAGAACCGGTGTCCACGGGAGCCGACCATCGTGTCGTACCCGTCGGGGAGCGCGGCGATGAGGTCGTGGATCTGGGCGGCACGGGCGGCGGCCTCGATCTCGGCGTCGATGGCGTCCGGCCGGGCGTAGCGCAGGTTCTCCCGGATGGTGGTGTGCAGCAGGTACGTCTCCTGGCTGACCACGCCGACGATCGCGGCCAGGTCGGCCAAGCGCAGGTCGCGCAGGTCGACGCCGTCGATGGTGACCCGGCCGGCGGTCGGGTCGTGCAGGCGGCTGACCAGACCGGCCAGGGTGCTCTTGCCCGAGCCGGTCTCGCCGACGAGGGCGAGGCTGGTGCCGGCCGGCACGTCGAGGGTGATGCCGGCGAGGGCGGCGGTGTCACTGCCCGGGTAGCCGAAGGTGACGTCCTCGAGGCGCAGGTGACCCCGGACCCGGGTCGGGTCGAGGCGGACCGGTTCGGCCGGGTCGGCCACGTCGACCGGCAGGTCGAGGTACTCGAAGATCCGGGCGAACAGGGCCAGCGACGCGGTCAACGACACGCCCACGTTGAGCAGGCCCATCAGCGGCCGGAACAGGCCGCCCTGCAGGGCGGTGAAGGCGACCAGGGTGCCGATGCTCAGCGTGCCGGCGGTGCCGGGCAGGCCGGCGGCGAGGTAGATGACGGCCGGTACGGCGGCGAAGATGATGCTCATCGAGGCCATCCGCCAGCGGCCGGCCAGCTCGCTGCGCAGTTCCAGGTCGACCAGGCGCGCGGAGGAGGCGGTGAACCGCTCGATGAGGGCGGGGCCGGTGCCCAGGGTCTTGGCGAGTTGGACGCCGCTTATCGACAGCCCTTCCTCCACGGTGACGTTGAGGTCGGCGAGTTCGCGTTGGCGGTGGGCGGTGATCTCGCGGCGCATCCGGGCGACCCGGCGGGTCAGCCAGACGGCCGGGGGAAGGACCACGAGCGAGACCAGAGAGAGCTGCCAGGAGAGCGCGACCATCGCGACGGCGGTGGCGACCACGGTGGTGAGGTTGGCCGCGACGGCGGTGGCGGTGGACGTGACCACCGACTGCATGCCGCCGATGTCGTTGGTGATGCGCGACTGCACTTCGCCGGTACGGGTGCGGGTGAAGAAGCCCAGCGACTGCCGCTGGAGGTGGCCGAACACGTCGGTGCGGAGCCGGTGCATGACCTGCTGCCCGACCTGGGTGGAGATCCAGGTCTGGACGACGCCGAGCGCGGCGGTCACGGCGGCGACGGCGACCATGCCGAGCACCAGCCAGACCAGCAGGGTCACGTCACGCTGCGGGAGCGCCCGGTCGATCACGGTTCGCAGCAGGAACGGGCTGGCCATCGAGACGATCGAGGAGAGCACGATGATCGCGGTGACGACGACCAGCGCGGGTCGGTGGGGGGTGAAGAGGCGGCCGATGCGTCCCAGGGACACCTGGCGGGCCTGTTCCTTCTCCTCGGCGCTGACCGTGCGGTGGCCGCGGTCGCGGCCCATGGGGGTGGGTTCCAAGAGGGTTTCCTTTCGAAGGGGATATGCTGAGGTTACCTCAACATGAGGGAACAACAGCATCGGCTGCTACCGTATTCCGGTGACCGAGGACACCGCCGAGAGCGGCGACGAGAGCCTGGCCGAGACGTTCTGGGCGGTCGCGTCCCGTCTGCGCCGGCAGGCCCGCGAGGCGCTGGCCCCGTGGGACGTCACCCCCAGCCAGGCCCGGGCACTCGGCGTGCTCGGCCGCCACGGCGAGGTACGCCCCGGCACCCTCGCCGAACACCTGCGCATCGCACCCCGCTCGGCCACCGAGGTCGTCGACGACCTCCAGGCTCGAGGGCTCGTCGAGCGGCGGCCCGACCCGGCCGACCGGCGAGCCACGCTGGTCGCGCTGACCGCCGAGGGCAGCCGGATCAGCGCCGCCATCCGGGCCGCCCGCCGTGCCGAGGCGGACCGCTTCTTCGGGCACCTTCCGGACACCGACCGGGCCGAGCTGACCCGCATCCTGCGCACCCTGCGCGGCTGAATCGGACGCCGGGTTCACCCGCGGGTTTGCCGGTCCGCTGCGCGGGTAGCCAGCGCCCCCGTTTTCACCGAGGGCCCCGCCACCACCAGTCGGGGAGACCTGACAGGAGGGGCCATGTCCGCCCTGAACCAGCACCGCCCCGCCTGATGTGCGGGATCAGCGGAGAGGCGCGTTTCGACGGCCGGCCGCCCGACGCGGCGGCGGTCACCCGGATGACCGAGGCGATGCGCTCCCGTGGACCGGACGCCGAGGGCCTGCTCTCCGACGACTGGGTGACCCTCGGGCACCGCCGGTTGACCATCATCGACTTGTCCGACGCCGGCGGCCAGCCGATGGTGCGCGACGATCTGGGCCTGGCGCTGGTCTTCAACGGCTGCGTCTACAACTATCCGGAGTTGCGCGAGGAGCTACGGAACGCCGGCTACGCCTTCCGATCCACGAGCGACACCGAGGTGATCCTGGTGGCGTACGCGCACTGGGGTGAACGCTTCGTCGACCACCTGGTCGGCATGTTCGCGATCGGCCTGGTCGACCGGGTCCGACGGCGGCTCGTCCTGGCCCGGGACCGGCTCGGCATCAAACCGCTCTACCTCGCCGAGACACCTGGACGGCTCCGGTTCGCGTCCACCCTACCCGCCCTGCTGCGCGCCGGGGACGTCGACACCGGCATCGACCCGGTGGCGCTGCACCACTACCTGTCGTGGCACTCCATCGTGCCCGCGCCGCGGACCGTGCTGCGCGGCGTCCGCAAGCTGCCACCGGCCACCCTGCGGGTCGTCGAGGCCGACGGGCGCAGCCGGGAGCAGGTGTACTGGCAACCCGACTACGTCCGGGAGCCCGCCGACGCCGGCATGGACGCCGCCGACTGGCGGGCCGCCGTCGGGGATGCGCTGCGCACGGCCGTACGCCGCCGGCTCGTCGCCGACGTCCCGGTCGGTGTGCTGCTCTCCGGTGGGCTGGACTCCAGCCTCATCGTGGCGCTGCTGGCGGAGGCCGGCCAGGAGCACCTGCGCACGTTCAGCATCGGCTTCGACAGTCGGGGCGACGAGTCCGGCGACGAGTTCCACTACTCCGACCTGGTGGCCCGCGCGTACGACACCGACCACCAGCGGATCCGGCTCGCCGACGACGACCTGGCGCCGGCCGTACAGCGGGCCGTGCAGGCCATGACCGAGCCGATGGGCAGTCACGACGTCGTCGCCTTCCACCTGCTCTGCGAACAGGTGGCGCGGCACGTGAAGGTGGCCCAGTCCGGGCAGGGCGCGGACGAGGTCTTCGCCGGCTACGGCTACCACCAGCCGCTTGTCGACGCGCCCCGGCACGGCGCCGCCGAGACGTTCGCGGCGGCGTTCTTCGACCGCGACCACGACGAACTGCGCGCGATCGTCGGCCCGGCGTACGCGCTGGACCACGACGCCAGCCGGGACCTGCTCGCCGGGCATCTCGGCGCGCCCGGGGCGCAGACCGCGCTGGACGCGGTGCTGCGCCTGGACACCCACCTGATGCTGCCCGACGACCCGGTCAAGCGGGTGGACAGCATGAGCATGGCCTGGGGGTTGGAGGTGCGCACCCCGTTCCTCGACCAGGACCTGGTCACCCTCGCCGCGCACTGCCCGCCGGAGCACAAGGTGGCCCAGGGCGGCAAGGGCGTCCTCAAGGAGGTGGCCCGGGAGGTGCTGCCCAGCGAGGTGATCGACCGGCCCAAGGGGTACTTCCCGGTGCCGGCGCTGCGCAACGTGGACGGTCCGGTGCGTGCACTGGTCGCCGAGTCGTTGCAGGCCCCTGTGGCGCGTGAGCGGGGCCTGTTCCGACCCGAGTACGTCGCACGGCTGCTCGCCGAGCCGGACCGGGCCGAGGCCGCCGCCGGCAGCAACAAGCTGTGGCAGCTCGGTCTGCTGGAGCTGTGGCTACAGACCCACGACATCAGTTGAGCCACCGCCGCCGGCAGAAGACCGAGCCACGCCGCCGGCAGAAGACCGAGCCACGCCGCCGGCAGAAGACCGAGCCACCGCCGCCGGCAGGAGGACGAGGCAGGCCGGTCAGCCGGCGGCGGTCTGGGTGGCGAGGTCGTCGATGACGGCTCGCAGGTCACCGGTTTCGTCGAGTACCCGGCGCTGCCGCGTCGCGCCGGTGCCGTCGCGGCGCAGCCGGGCCAGTTGGGCCAGCACGTACCCGAGGTCGCCGTGGCGCAGCAGCGCCGGGGCGATCGTCGCCATCAGGTCGTCGACCAGGTCCCAGGCCGGGCGGGCACCACCGGCCCGCAGGTCGATCAGCTCGCCGTCGAGGCCGTCGTGGGCCGCCCGCCAGTGCGCGGCGGCGACGAGACAGTCGCGCAACCCCGGGGCGGGCACACCGGCGCGGACGTCGTCGGCGAGCGTCGCGACCAGGCTGCGGACCAGGGCGGCGACCAGCACCGTGTCGTCCACGGTCGGGCACACGTCGCCGACGCGCACCTCGACCGTCGGGTACGCCGACGACGGCCGGGCGTACCAGTAGACCATCGCGGCGTCCAGCATGATGCCGGCGGCGATCAGCTCGTCGACCGTACGGTCGTAGTCGGCGACGGAGTCGAAGTACGGGGTGGGGCCGATGCTGGGCCAGCGTTCCAACTGCATCGACCGCCAACTGGCGTGACCCGTGTCGTACCCGTCGTGCAGTGGCGAGTTGGTGGTGAGGGCCTGCACCACGGGCAGCCACACCCGCAGGTGGTTGCAGACCTGCACGGCCAGTTCCCGGTCCGGCAGCCCGACGTGCACGTGACAGCCGCAGACCGCCGGATCGTGTGCCACCGGCCCGTATCGACGGGACATGGCGTGGTAGCGCGGCTCGTCGGGCACCGTCCGGTGCGGTTCGGCCAGCGGCGTCGCACCGACCGCGACGAGCCGGGCACCGGCCGCGGCGGCCGCCGCGACGGCCGATCGCCGCAGCGCCGCCAGCTGGGTCCGCAGCTCGCCGATGTCGGCGCAGACCGGGGTGACCATCTCGACCATGCTGTGCCGGAACTCCTGGCGGCTCTGGTCGCGGGCCGGGCCGCGCAGCGCGGCCCGCACCTCGTCGGCGACCGGCAGGTTGCCGCCGCTGTCCGGATCGAGCAGCAGGAACTCCTCCTCGACGCCGAGGGTGAGGGTGCCGAGGTCGGTAACGGCGTCGACGGTCGCCGGTCGGTACGCCATGGCCGCCTCCATCCGCTGCTGCGGCCACGGGCGGACACCGGGCCGACGGGCGGCTCGGTTTCCCGACCGGGCCACCGGCAAACGCACGGTCAGCCCGGGGCCAGCGCCGCCGCCCGGGCGGTGAGGAAGGCCCGTTCGGCCGCGTTGTCCGTCAACGTCACGGCCATCCGGTACGCCTCGACGGCCTCCGCCTCGCGGCCGAGCCGGGCCAACAGGTCGGCGCGGACAACGTGCCGCACGTGATACCCGGGCAGGTCGACCCGGTCCACCTCGGCCAACGCCACCACCGCGCCGGCCACCTCGGCGAGCGCGACGGCCCGGTTCAGCGCCACCACCGGGCCCGGGGCGACGACCGTCAGGTGGTCGTACAGGATGAGGATCTGCGCCCAGTCGGTGTCGGCGGCGCTGCTCGCGGCACTGTGCACGGCGGCGATCGCGGCCTGGATCTGGTACGGCCCCGGCCGGTCGCGGCGCAGGCAGCGGCGGACCAGTGCCTGCCCCTCGGCGATCAGGCGGGCGTCCCACCGGTCCCGGTCCTGCTCGGGCAGCGGCACCAGGGCGCCGTCGGCGGTGGTGCGGGCCGCCCGGCGGGATTCGGTGAGCAGCATCAGCGCGAGCAGGCCCAGCGCCTCCGGCTCGTCCGGCATCAGCTCGACGAGCAGCCGGGCCAGCCGGATCGCCTCCACGCACAGGTCGGCGCGGACCAGGTGCGGGCCGCCGCTCGCCGTGTACCCCTCGTTGAAGATCAGGTACAGCACCGCGAGGACGGCGTGCAGCCGCTCGGGCAGGTCCGCGTCGCTCGGCACCCGGTACGGGATGCGCGCGTCCCGGATCTTCGACTTGGCCCGGACCAGCCGCTGCGCCATCGTCGCCTCCGGCACCAGGAACGCGCGGGCGATCTCGGCGGTGCGCAGGCCACCGAGCAGCCGCAGGGTGAGCGCGACCCGGGTGGCCGGCGCGAGTGCCGGATGGCAGCAGGTGAAGATCAGACGTAGCTGGTCGTCGCGCACGGGCCCCTCCTGTCTGGGTGGGTCGGGGGCGTACAGCAGGGCCGCCTGGGCGTGCCGGTCGGCCCGGGTCGCCTCCCGACGCAGCCGGTCGATGGCCTGGTTGCGGGCGGTGGTGATGATCCAACCGGCCGGGCTGGGTGGTGGGCCGCTGGTCGGCCACCGCCGCAGCGCGATCGTGAAGGCGTCCTGCACGGCCTCCTCGGCGAGGTCGATGTCGCCGAGGAGGCGCACCAGCACGGCGACGGCGCGGCCGTACTCGGCGCGGAACACCGCCGCCACGTCGGGCACGGTCAGCCTTCGACGCCGGGCCGGAAGGGGCGCACCTCGATCGGCAGGGTGGTGGCCAACGCGTAGCGGCGACCCCAGCGCAGGGCGGCGTCCAGGTCCGGAACGTCGATGATGGTGACGCCGCCCAGGTGCTCCTTGCCCTCCACGAACGGCCCGTCGGTGACCAGGACGTCGCCGTCGTGGGGGCGCAGCACGGTGGCGGTCTCCGGCCCGTGCAGGCCCTGACCGAACACCCACGAGCCGTTCGCGACCAGTTCGTCCCGCAGTTCGCCGACCTCGCGCATCACCCGGGCCAGGAACTCCGGTTCCGGTGTCCCGCCGTCGGGCTGGTGCATGCTGAGCAGGTAGCGCGTCATCGTTCCTCCTCGCGGTGGCGGTCGGTCCGACGCCGACCCCTCATCCTCCATACGAACGACGACCGCCCACATCGACAGGCCGGCCGGACCCGCATCGGCCCGCCGACGCCGGGCCGCCGGACGGTCGCGGTGGTACGCCAGGTAACGGCACGGTGGCCAGCGCGTACGGGGTACGGTGTCGCGCCGTCGCGGGTCGGGTGCGATGGTGTAGAAAGGCGGAGTGAGCGCAGCGGTGACTCAGGTGACGGCCTTCGACCGAAGGACGGTCCACGGTGGCTGACCACGACCAGCCGCCCATCGGACACACTGTCGGCACCGCTCTGGTGCAGCTCGGCGACGTACCTTTGGCGGACCTGCTGGCCGGTGCCGGTGACGGCGTCCTGGCGCACGTACTGGGCACATTGACCGCCGAGGGTGAGCCGGGCCGGCCCGGCGACGTGTCGGCCTTCGAGTCGAGCTTCTGACCGTGCCGGCCGACGCCCCGCCGTCGGCCACCCGACACCGCCCTGCCGTGACCGCGCCCCACGTCCGCCAGGTGGTGCTGAAGGTCCACTCGCGGTGCAACCTGGCCTGCGACTACTGCTACGTCTACCGGCACGCCGACCAGGACTGGCGTTCCCGGCCCCGGATCATGGCCCCCGGCACGGTGAGCCGGGTCGCCGACCGGCTCGCCGCCCACATGGCCCGGCACGGCACCGACCGGGTCCGGGTGGTGCTGCACGGCGGTGAGCCGCTGCTCGCCGGCCTCGCCGCGCTCGACCGGACGGTCCGCACGCTGCGCGCCGCGCTGCCCACCGGCGCCACCCTCGACGTGTCGATGCAGACCAACGGGCTGCTGCTCGACGAGGCGGCGCTCGAGCTGTGCCACACGCACCGCATCGACGTCGGCGTCAGCGTGGACGGTGACCGGACGGCCAACGACCGGCACCGCCGGCACGCCGACGGGCGTGGCAGCTACGCCGAGGTGGCCACCGCGCTGCGCCTGCTGGCGCGGCCCGAGCACCGCGCCCGTTACGCCGGTCTGCTCTGCACCGTGGACCTGGCCAACAACCCGATCGCCGTCTACGAGGGCCTGCGGGAGTTCGACCCGCCCCGGCTGGACCTGTTGCTGCCGCACGGCAACTGGAGCGCTCCCCCGCCCGGACGGCACCCCGACGACCCCGCCACCCCGTACGCGGACTGGCTGATCGCGGTCTTCGACCGCTGGTACGCCGAGCGACCCCGGCGGACCGGCATCCGGCTGTTCGAGTCGCTGATCGCGCTGCTGTTGGGCGGTCGCAGCGGCACGCAGGCGCTCGGTGTGGCCGACCCGGACGTGATGACGATCGAGACCGACGGCACCATCGAGGGCACCGACACGCTCAAGACCACCACCGCGGCGGCGATGCGGACCGGCTACGACGTGTTCCGGCACAGTTTCGACGAGGCGCTGCGGCACCCGTCGCTGGCCGGGCGTCCCACCGGGATGGCGGCGCTCGCGGCGGCCTGCCGCGCCTGCCCGGTGGTGGACGTCTGCGGCGGCGGCCTGTACGCGCACCGCTTCCGCGACGGCGTCGGTTTCGCCCAGCCGTCGGTCTACTGCGCCGACCTGTTCCGGCTGATCCGGCACGTCCGGGAGCGGGTGAGCGCCGACGTGGCGGCGCTGCGCCGGCAGAGCGTGCCGGCGGCGCACCGGTGACCGGCCCGCTGACGGCCCGGCAGCTCGCCGGGCTGGCCGCCGGCCAGGGCGACGCCGACACCATCGCGGTGTTGCGGGGCGGGCAGCTCGGACGACGCCGGCTGCTGACCGTCGCCGCGGCCCGCGCCTGCTATGACGAGCCGCTGGTACGGCAGAGTCTGGACCTGCTCACCCGGGCCGAGCAGGCCGACCCGGCGACGGTCGGCGCGGTGCTGGCCCACCCACCGGTGACCGGTTGGGCCCGGGCCGCGCTCGACGGCGCCGCCGGGCCCAGTTACCTGGCCACGCTCGCCGCGGCGGCGGCCATCCGCGCCGGCCTGACCTTCACGCTGACGCTGCCCCGCCCGGCCGACGGGGTGCTGCCGCTGCCCACCGTCGGCGCGGCGTCCGGCCTGCCCGCCGACGGCCCGGTCCGGCTGCACGGCGCGGCCGGCGAGCTGCGGATCGACGACGGCGCGGACGACCACGGGGTACGCGTCGACACCCGCGCCGGTCGGCTGCGCGACGCGGGCGACGGCGGAATCGACTGGCAGCCGGCCCGCCGGACCGTGCCGTTCGACCCGGCCGGGGTGCTGGTCGACGACCAGGACCCGTGGCGCGACTGCTACCACCGGCCGTCCGCGCCCCGGCTGGACGACGCGGGCGCCGCCCGGCTGGACCGTCTCGCCGCCGAGGCCGGGCAGTGGCTGCGCGACCACCTGCCGGCGCACGTCGACGCGTTGGCCGGTCTGCTGCGCTCGCTCGTACCGTTGCGACCGCCGCCCTCGGGCAATCCGGTGAGCGCCACCAGCAGGGACGCGCTGGGGGCCATCGCGCTCTCCGTGCCGGCCGACCCGCAGACCCTCGCGCTGCTGCTCGTGCACGAGGTGCAGCACACCAAACTCGGCGCGCTGCTCGACCTCGTCCCGCTGCACGACGCGGGTGGGCCGGCACGCTACCGGGCGCCGTGGCGGCTGGACCCGCGTCCGGTCGGCGCGCTGCTCCAGGGCGCGTACGCCCACCTGGGAGTGGCCGAGGTGTGGCGGCAGCGCCGGCACGAGGGCGCCGCGGCCGCGTTCGAGTACGCGTACTGGCGGGAGCAGACCATCCGCGCGGTCCGGCAGCTCGCCGGGGCGAGCGAGCTGACCGACGCCGGCCGGTCGTTCGTGGCCGGCATGGCGGGCACGTTGCACGGCTGGCGTGAGCCGGTCGACGGCCTGGTCGAGGCCGCCGTGCGGGACGTGGCGGACGCCGGCGCGGTGCGCTGGGGCCTGGCCAACCTGCGGCCCGACCCGGACGGGGTGGCCCGGCTGGCGCGCGCGTGGCGGCACGGGGCGCCGCCGACTCTCGACCGCTCACCGTCGACGGTCGTCCCGGCGCCGGCCCGGCCCGCTCTCACCGTGGCCAGCGGCCCCGAGGCGGCCGTCCGGCACCGGCTCCTGGGCGGCGGGGGGCCGCACCAGTCGAGCCCGAGCGACCAGGCGTACGCGGCGGGCAACTCCGAGGACGCGTTGGCCGGGTACCGGCGGCGTCTCACCGCCGACTCCGGCGACGTCGACGCCTGGGTGGGGCTCGCCCTGACCGCCCACCGCACCGGACAAGCGGCGGCGGCGCGGGTGCTCACCCGCCGACCCGAACTGGTACGAGCGCTGAGCCACGTGCTCCCCGACGCCGACCCGCTCACGCTCGCGGCCTGGCTGGCACAGCCCGCCTGACCGGTCGGCTGGCGAACCGTGACGCCGACGCCCCTGGATGCGACGCCAGGGCCAGCCGTGCGCGAATGCGCCAGGGGCCCAGCCGCCGCCGGATGCGACGCCAGGTACCCACTTGTGTCCTTTGCTCTGCTTCAACTGGCGCAACACTCGCGGCCCAGAAGTGTTGCGTGGAGTGAAGCAGTGCAAAGGACACACGGGAGGTGGCCGAGGTGGGGCCCGCTATGCCACCGGGCCGGCGGTGCGGCGGGGTGGGGCGGGATGGGGCTGGGTGAAGCTGGGTGGTGCGGGATGGTGGGCGGTGCGGTCAGAGCAGCGCCGGCTCGATGTAGGCGTTGGAACGTTCCCGCTGGCGGGCCTGCACCACCCGGGGATTGTCGCCGCCGAAGAGCTGCACGAGCTGCCCGAACGCCTCGTCGTAGAGCGCCCGACCGGCGTCCGCCTCGCTCTCGGTCACCTGGCGGCTCAACGCGAGGTTGACCGACGCCGAGAGGGTGTCCGGGTGCTCGGCGCCCAACGCTCGGGTCAGCTCCACGTACGCGGTGGTGTCCAGCAGCAACGCGTTGTCCGGGTCGCCGAGGGCGAACAGGTCGTTGGCGAGGTTGAGGGTGGCCAGCAGGGTGTGCGGATGCCGCTCGCCGAGGCTGGTCAGCAACTGGTCGCGGACCCGCTGGGACAACTCCCGGGCCTGCGTGTGGTCGCCCTGCTTGCGCAGCAGCACACCGAGGTTGTTGAGGCAGGCCAGGCTGATGGCGTGCGACTCGCCGAGCACCGCGTCGTAGCTGGCGCGCAGGCGGCGCGCCAAGCGCAGGGCGGTCTGGTTGTCGCCCACCGCCGACCAGGTGGTGGCCAGGGCCATCTCGGCGGAGAGGGTGTCGGCGTGCTCGGCGCCGAGCGTGCGCTGGTAGCGGACCACGGTCCGCTCGATCAGCCGGTGCGCGTCGGTGAAGCGACCGAGCTGACGCAGCGTGAGTGCCAACTCCTTCGCCGTGCGCAGGGTCTCCGGATGGTCCGGGCCGTTCACCTTCTGCTGGCTGGTGTACGTGCGTTGCAGGACGCTGTGCGACCGCCACAGCTCGCCGGTGTCGCGCAGGCCGCGCCCGTAGTTGCTGGCCGACGCCAGGGTGGACGGGTCCTCCTCGCCGAACCGGTCCCGCCGCCGCTCGTGGATGTGCTGGTCGAGCGCGGCCGCGCCACGGAAGTCACCGACCAGGCGCAGGGACACGGCGAGGTTGTTCTCGGCGGTCAGCGTACGGCCGCTGTCGTCGCCGAAGCTGCGGACGCTCAACTCCAGCGTGCGCCGGTCCTGCGCCTCGGCCTCGTGGTAAAGGCCCTGGGCGCGCAGGTCGGCACCGAGGCTGCGGGCCGTCATCAGGGTGTAGAGGTGCTCCTCGCCGAAGATCCGCCGCTGCCGGTCGTAGACGTCCCGGTCGATCTCGTACGCGCGGTCGAAGTGGCTCTGCGCGCGCAGCACGTTCGCCAGGTGGAAGCGCATGCGCAGCCGGGTGGGGTCGTCCTCGTCGGTGTCGCGCCACCCGGTCAGCGCGTCCTCGGCGAGGGTACGGCTGGTGTCGTAGTCGCCCCGCCGGTAGAGGTAGCGCACGATGTCCACGACGAGCTGCCGCGCCTCATCCAAGGTGGACAGATGCAGGCCGCTGGGGCGTACGTGCGGCCACAGCTCGGCGTACTCGGGCCAGTTGACCGGCTTGTCGGGGTCGCGGGGATTGGCGGCGGCGAGCAGCAGTTGGGCTTCCCGGCGGGCCTCGTCGGGATCGCTGAGCTGGTCCTGGATAACCAACTGGACCAGCCGGTGGATCCGTACCGTGTTGTTCTCGGCGTCGACCTGGGCCAGGCCGTAGCGGCCCAGCTCGGCGGTGACCAGGCCCTGCAGGATCGGGTCGGTGAGCGTCGGGTCGATCGGCGCCATGAAGCTGGCGAAGCGGTCACCGGTGAGCATGGCGACCGGGATCGGCTCCGGCGCGTAGAACGAACACAGCTCCAGCAGCCGGGCCGCGGCCGGCTTCTCCTCGCGCAACTGGCCGAGGGTGAACAGCCAGGTGGCGGCGAGCGCCTTGGAGTAGCCGGCGGACTGCCGGCCGTCGAGGATGCGCAGCAGACCGGGGGTGTCCAGCGAATTCAGGTACTTCTCCACCTGCATGGCGCTGGCCCGCAGGTACGCCGCGCCCTGCTCGACCGCGAGCGGCAGGTCGCCGAGTTTCTCGGCCACCTGGGCGGCCTCGGTCTCGGTGAGCCCGCGGACCCGGTCCCGCAGCAGTTGGACGCTCTCGGCGCGGTCGAAGACGGTCAGCTCGGTCGCGGTGGCGTACTCGCTCCAGCTCTGGTCGCGGGTCGTGAGCAGCACGTGGCCGGGCCCCTGCGGCAGCAGCGCGCGAGTGGCGTGGGTGGGCTTGTCGGCGTTGTCCAGGATGATCAGCCAGCGCTCGTCGGGCCCGGCGCGGCGCAGCGTGTCGAGCACCCGGCGGGCCGCCTCGGCGCCACCGCCGGTGCCCAGCCCCATCGCCTGCCCGAGGTCGGCGAGGCCACCGCGGATGCGGTCCTCGCTGTCCGCCGGGATCCACCAGACCAGGTCGTAGTCGCGGCCGAAGCGCAGCGCGTACTCGGCGGCGAGCTGGGTCTTGCCGACGCCACCGAGGCCGTGCACGACCTGGATGGCCGAGTCCGGCGCGGTGGTGAGCCGGTCGCGCAGCGCTTCGAGTTGGGCGGCCCGTCCGACGAACGGGGTGCCGTGCTGACGGACGTTGGAGATCGTCGGGAACGGGCCGGGGAACCGGCCGACCGCACGGCCGCCGGCCAGGACCGTCGCTCCGGCGGCCTCCAGCAGCCGGCTCCGGGCGGTGGACGGGTCGACGTCGGTGAGGTCCACCGGGCTGTGGTCGCTGTACGGCATGGTGAGCCGGGATTCGTCGACCCGCAGCGGAACCAGCACGCCCGCGCCGCCGAGCTGGTCCCGACCGGTGGCGTTCTTCCACACCTCGGCACCGAGGGGGGTGCTGGCGTAGTGCCGGGTGAGCACGGTCAACACCCGGCTCGCGCCGCTGACGGCCCGGTCGAACTCGGCCCGCCCGGCGGCGGCCACCGGCACGTCCAGCGCGCGGCGGTCCACCCGAAGCCCGGCGTCCTCCAACTGATCGGTGATCCACTCGGCCCAGAGCCGGTCGGCGGAGGCGTAGCTGAGCAGGACGGCCTGCTCGGCGCTGAGCCGGCTTCGTTCGAACTCGGCCAGCAAGCGGCGACGGTCCGTCTCGCCGATCGGGTGCAGCTGGGTGACCCGCTCGTCGGTGATCACCGAGGCGAGCTGCTCGTACGCGGTCAGCAGGGTGCCGACCTGCTCGGGCCGGTCACCGAAGGCGGCGAGGATCTCCTCGTAGGCGTAGAACGTGCGGTACGGCACCTCGATGGTGTTCCAGTAGCGGGCGGCCGCCGCGTCGGAGAGGTGGTCCAGGAACGGGGCGAACTCGGCGCGTACCAGGTCCCGGCCGGTCTCCAGTTTGCGCAGCTCGGCGTCCTCCACGCGCATCGGCACCGGCAGCAGCAGCGGCGGGTCGTCCGGACGTTGGCTGCGGATCGAGCGGGCCACCGCCGCCGCGCCCCGGATGCTCTGGGTGGACATGGTGAAGCAGTTGACCACCAGGTCGGGCAGTTGGACGGTGCAGATGCCGGCCACGTCGCTGAGGCCGGTACGGCTGTCGATCAGCACCACGTCGTACTCGGCGCGCATCTGCGCCCGGACCGCGTCGATGAACGACGCGCCGCCCTGGCGCTCGTAGAAGTTGGCCCAGTCGAAGGTGCTCACGAGCCGGGAGTACGCGGAGTCCTGCTGCCCGGCGGCCACGAAGTCGATCACCCCGCCGTGGCTGAAGTCCCAGTTCAGCGAGACCGCCCGGCGTTGGATCTTGGCGTGGCCGGTGAGGAGTTCCTGGGAGTCCTCGTCCCGGTTGCGCTGCATCGTGGCGATCGAGTAATCCCAGATCATCTCGATGACGCCGGGGGTGGCCCGCAGTTCCTTGTCCCGCAGGAACGGGTGGAAGTAGCGGTGCAGGCCCGGAGACTCCAGGTCCCAGTCGACGACCAGCACCTGTAGGCCCTGGCTGGCCAGGATCCAGGCCACATTGGCCAGCGCCATCGTGCGGCCGGTGCCGCCCTTGTACGAGTAGAAGGTCACGATCTGGCCGCGTGCCGTCTCGTTCACCGCCATGGCGTGCCTCCCCTAGGGACCTTCGAGGATCGGGCGAGGACCGGAGCCGTCGGAGGTCGGCTCCTGGTAGACCGTGCCCGTGCGGTAGATCCGGCCCTGCTCGACCACCAGCACGTCCTCCAGTTCCTCCTGGAAGCGCGCGGAGGTCGCGATCTCGGTGCGCCACACGTCGCGGTTGTTGTGCACCACGTGATGCGGAAGCACCCGGGCCAGGGTGTCCCACATCTTGCGGTTGCCGCCGGTGGCCGCGTCGTCGGCGGCCGTCCACGGCACCAGTACCGGCGACCGTGGCGAGTCCACGTCGCGGTCGTAGGTGATCAGACTGACCTCGTAGCGCGGCAGGTCGGCGGACCAGACGTCGACCACCAGCACGACGATCTGGTTGTGCGCCCGTGCCCACTCCCGGATCGCCGCCAGCTCTCCGGCGTCCTCGACGGTCCAGCCGTAGCTCTTGGTGGTGGCGATGGCCCCGGCCCAGCTGCCGATCGGCACCTCCAGCTCGGGCCGGTACGGCCGCCAGTCCCGCGAGACCGCGCCGTAGCGGTCCTCGGCACCGGGCCGGCTGCCGGCCAGTTCGGCGGAGCTGCCGGCGACCAGCACGATGTGCACGTGTCGGGCACTGGTGGCGCGCTGCACCGCCGGCGACACGCTCTGGCCGTGGCGCGCCTGCGGCCGCGACGGCCCTCCGAAGGCACTTGTCACCTTGGACAGCACCGGGCGCTGCGCCGGACGGTGCAGGGCGTGGTCGCGGGCGGTCTGCACGATGTGCCGGGCGAGGGCGTCGACGAAGTCCCTGTAGTCGTCCTCGTGCCGCTTGCGCTGCTTGAGGGTGAGCAGGCCGTCCTGGGCGTAGGCGGTGCCGGTGTGGAAGTTGCGGTACTGGAAACCGGCGACCGCCTTGGGCAGCCGGTCACACGGGAGCCACTGCACCGGCACGATCGCGGGCGGTCGGATGCGGAACTGCCGCTCGTGCTCCTCGATCCGGTCGACGAAGACCTGGAACTCCCGCCCGCAGTAGTCGCTGACGACGTACCGCGGCGAGGTGAGCGCGACGAGGCAGGCGCTGGTGGACAACGCGTCGGAGAGCGTGTCCGGCCAGGTGCTGCCGAGCGGGATGTGCCCGTCGATGAACCCCGCCTCGGTCCAGTGCAGGGCGGCCAGTCCGGCCACCGCCTCGCTGAGATCGACGAAGAACTCCTGGATCTGGCTGTTGCGGTTGTCCTCTTGGGCGTAACTCAGGAAAAAGAGTGGCACGCCCGCCTCCGCTCACGGGTTCCACGACCGGTAGGCACAGTATAGGACCGTCGATGCCAGCTCATCCTGGCCGCGATCATCAGCGCGGGCACGCGAAGAGTCATATGCCCGACGGTTCGGGGTAGACCCTGCGGTGTCCGAGGGCGTCCGGGTGGTCGTGGTCGGCGCCGGCATGTCCGGTCTCGCCGCCGCGACAGCGCTGTGCCGGGCCGGCGCGCGGGTGCGGGTGCTGGAGGCCCGGGACCGCGTCGGCGGACGGACGCTGACCCGGTGGCTGCCCGACGGCACCCAGCTCGACCTGGGCGCCCAGTGGATCGGCCCGACCCAGGACCGGATGTACGCGCTGGTCGCCGAGCACGGGCTGGTCACCTTCGCCTCGGCGGCGGTCGGCGCGTCCACCCTGCTCTGGGGCGGCACACCGCGGCCCGACCCGCCGGCGCGGGTCGCGCGGGTGCTCGGCCTGCTCGACGAGTACGCCGCGACCGTGGACCCGGCCACGCCGTGGGAGGCGCCGGAGGCGGCGCGGTGGGACGCGACGACCGTCGGCTGCTGGCTGCGCGCCATGGCCGGCGACACCGACACCGCCGGCTACCTGGGGCGGCTGCTCGCCGGTGGGCTGCTGGCCACCGGCGCGGACGAGGTGTCCCTGCTGCATCTGCTCTTCTACCTGCGCGGCGCGGGCGGTACCGGGCCGCTGCTGGGCATGGCCGGGGGCGCGCAGCAGGACCGGATCGTGGGCGGTCCGCCGGCGCTGGCCGAGCGGATGGCGGCGCGGCTGCCGGCGGGGACGCTGCGGCTGGGCACCGCCGTACACACCATCGCGCAGGACGCCCACGGCGTGACGGTGTGCACCGACACCGGGCGTGTCGAGGGCGACGCGGTGGTGGTCGCGCTCGCGCCGACGCTGGCCGGTCGGATCCGGTACGACCCACCGCTGCCGCCGCTGCGCGACGGCCTGACGCAGCGGATGCCGATGGGCTCGGCGTGGAAGGTGCACGCCGTCTACCCCGAGCCGTTCTGGCGGGCCGACGGGCGCTCGGGCGTCTCCACCAGCAACACCGGCCCGCTCACCGAAACCGTGGACAACTCGACGCCGACCTCGCCGCGCGGCGTGCTGACCGGTTTCAGCTACGGCGCGGACGCCGCCGCGCTGCGGGAGCTGTCGCCCGACGGGCGACGCCGGTGCGTGCTGGACGCGTTCGCTGCCGTGGTCGGACCACGGGCGGCCGATCCGATCGCGGTGGTGGAGTACGACTGGTCGGCCGACGAGTGGACGCGGGGTTGTTTCGGCGGGGTGCTCACGCCCGGCGCCTGGCACGGGTACGGGCCGTCGCTGCGCACGCCGGTCGGTCGGGTGCACTGGGCGGGCACCGAGACGGCGACCCGCTGGCCCGGCTACCTGGAGGGCGCGGTGCGCGCCGGTGAACGCGCGGCGGCCGAGGTGCTGGCGTCCTGAGGGTACGACCGTGGCCGGCCCGGTCTTCGGCGGGACCGGGCCGGCCTCGGCCCTGGGTACGATCCGCGCCGGCCCGGTCCGATGAGTCAACCGGATCGGCGCGGACGCCCCGGTCAGGGGTAGTTCGTCAGGTACACCGTCTGGTTGGCCGCGTTCGCGGTGCCACCGGCGTTGTTGATCACCCGGTTGATGGTGCCGACGCCACCGAGCGAGACGGTGACCATGTTGGTGAAGCGCACGTTCGGGTTGACCGGCACCTCGAAGCTGTGCTCCTCGACCACCGCGGGGTTGACGTTGAAGTAGCTGTAGCTACCGAGGCCGAACGCCTGGTGGCTGGTCACCGAGTCGGCCACCTTGTACGCGGCGTAGCCCCGGGTCGACCCGTTCATCCAGGCCGCCTGGTTCGGCGGGTCGTACGGCAGTTCGTTCTGGTAGAAGTACGTCCGCCCACCGTTGCCGTTCCAGATGGTCTGGTACTTCTGGTAGTGCTCGACGAAGAGGCCGTACATGGTGACGTCGTCGCCGTTGACGGTGAGCCCGGTGTCGGCGGTGTTCAGCGTCCACCCGGTGGGCACGCCCTGTGCGGCGTGGTCGGCCCGCCACAGCCACATGTGGTCGCCGATGACGTTGTCGCTGTTGACGGTCAGCGTGTTGGTGGCCTTGCCGACGTGCGGGCCGCCGATGCGGAAGAACACGTCGTGCAGCGAGGTCGGGTTCGCGGCGTGGCTCGCGGACGAGCCGGACGGCCCGACCTCCATCAGCACCGGCGAGTTGGTG
The DNA here is from genome assembly GCF_049315225.1 of Micromonospora sp. WMMD729. Lineage (NCBI taxonomy): Bacteria > Bacillati > Actinomycetota > Actinomycetes > Micromonosporales > Micromonosporaceae > Micromonospora > Micromonospora sp. WMMD729. The sequence continues at coordinate 3,354,058 of NZ_CP186059.1, forward strand.
GTGCCGGCCTCGAACATGATGCCGGCGACCTTGACGCCGTCCACGTCGGCGACCCGCATGCCGACGCTGCCGTTGTCGGCCTGGATGGTGGCCAACCCGAGGCCGAGGATCACCGTGTCGGCGCGGTTGACCTGGATCGGCTCGGTGACGTGGTGCACGCCCGGGGTGAAGAGCAGGTGCCTGCCCTGGGCGAGGGCGGCGTTGATCGTGGCGGCGCTGGTGCCGGGCTGGACCACGAAGAACTGCGACAGCGAGATCGACGAGCCGGCCGGGGTCTTGTTGTACCAGCTCGTGCCGGTGGAGTTGGTGCGCAGGGCGGGTACGAAGACCCGGTACTCGCCGCCGCTCGTCACGTACAGGAACGGCTTCTCGCGGACCTGCGGGGTCTGCGCGATGACCGTGTGCGACGGGTTGGGGAAGCTCGGCGGCGGGGCGCCGTTGACGCCCTGGAAGACCATGTTCCACACCGAGCCGGTCCAGCCGTTGCCGAACTCGCTGTTGCGTGAGTACCACTGCTGCTGGGAGCCGGAGACGACCAGGCCGTCGATGCGGGTGTCGGCCAGCAGACCGCCGCTGGACCAGCCGTCGCCGCCGTTCCAGAGCTGGATCTGGTTCTGCGCGCCGCGCAGGTGCATCCGCCGGTACGGCGCGGCCTGCGACACCGCCCAGCGCTCCACACTGACGCCGGAGGGCAGCGTCACCGAGAGGTTCTCCGCGGCCCGCCAGAAGTTCTGCGTGGCGTTGCCGCCGAACCAGGTCGCCTCGGCCCGGACGTGGCCGTTGAGGTTGACGTCGTCGGGGCTCATGCCGAGGCCGGCGACCTGGGTGAAGAAGCCCAGGTTGACGTCGGCGGTGTAGGTGCCCGGCTTGAACAGCACGGCGTAGCGCTGCGCGCCGAACTGGTTGGTCTCCTGCTGGGTGAAGATGGTGTTCAGTCGACTCTGGATGGTCGACGTCGGGGTGCTCGGGTCGAAGACGTACGTGTTCGCGCCGAGGTTGGGGTTGTACGGGTCGGTCGTGCCGACCGGAGGCTCGCTGGTGCCGCCGCCGGTGGTGTTGACCGCCACCTCCCAGAGCGAGTAGCCGTAGGCGGTGCCCCGCGCGGTGCCGTACACCCGCAGGTAGCGTCCGGTGCCGGTGACGGTGAGGCTCTGCGTGCCACCGGTGGCCGTGGTGGTGGAGTAGATGGTGGTCCAGGTGGAACCGTCGGCCGAGGTCTGGAGCGCAAAGGCCCGGGCGTACGCGGCCTCCCAGGTCAACGTGACGCGGCAGATCGTACGGCTGCTGCCCAGGTCGACGCGCAGCCACTGCGGGTCGCTGGCGGCGCTGGCCCAGCGGGTGCCGGTGTTGCCGTCGACGGCGGCGGACGCGGGGGTGCCGGCGTTCTCGGTCGACGAGGCGGTCACCGGGCTGCCCTGCGCCACGTTGGCGCTGCCGCAGGTGGACGTGTCGCCGCCGGTCTCGCCGTAGACCTGGAACTCCCAGAGCGAGTAGCCGTAGGCGGTGCCCCGGGCGGTGCCGTACATCCGCACGTACCGGCCGGCGCCGGTGACGGTGAGGTTCTGCGTGCCGCCCGCGCCGGTGGTGGTCGAGTAGATCGTCGTCCAGGTGGCGGCGTCGTCGGAGGTCTGGATCTGGAAGGCGCGGCCGTAGGCGCCCTCCCAGAGCAGGTTGACCTGGCTGATGGTGGCCCGCGCGCCGAGGTCGACCTGGAGCCACTGCGGATCGCTGAAGGCGCTGGCCCAGCGGGTGCCGGTGTTGCCGTCGACCGCGGCCGAGGCGGGGGTGCCGGCGTTCTCGGTCGACGAGGCCGTGGCCGGGCGACCCTGCGAGAGCAGGGTGGGGGCGGCCTGCGCGGGTGCCGTGGCCACCGCCGGGGTCAGGGCCGCCACCAGGGCCACCGCGACTCCGGTGAGGAGGTGCCGAACGGTCCGCCGCCGGGGACGCGGGCGTACGGATGTAGCACGAGATGTCATGACATCGCCTGTCGATAGGGCGTTACGGACGCCGTGCGGGTGGAGGTCGGATTTCGCCCGTGGTGCCGTGGGTGGTGCCGCCGATGCGACGCCGCGGGGGAGGAGAGCGCTCTCGTAGGAGTGTTGCGGCGAGATTGCGGCGGCGTCAAGACATCGATCTATAACTTCGTTATTTATCCCGAGGATCAGATTTTGTGTAATTCCGCCCCCTCCCCCACCGTCCCGCCGGCCAGGCTGACCCCCGGTGATCAAGAGGTTGGCGTCAGGAACCGCGTCCGAGATGACGCGAACCTCTTGATCACCGCACCACAGGGGGTGGGGTCAGGAGGGGCGGACGCCGCCGGCCGTGAGGAAGCGGGCTATCGGGAGGGTGGCCGCGCCGAGGGCCACCGCGTCGACGCCCAGGCGGCAGAGTTCGATCGACGCCTGCTCGTACGGTTGGCGCAGCGCCTGCCGGCCGGCGGCCTCGCGTACGGCCGGCAGCAGGTCGCCCAGCGCCATCGCCGCCCACCCGCCGAGGACCACCCGCTCCGGGTTGAACAGGTTGATCAGGTTGGCCACCCCGGCGCCCAGGTAGCCGGCGGTGTCGTCCAGTACCCGCCGGGCGGTGGCCGACGTGTCGGCGGCGGCGACCAGCGCGGCGAGCTGGGACTCCTCGTCCTCGCCGGGAACGGCGCGACCCCGACGGGCCTCCCGGTACCGGTCGATGATCGCCTCCGCGCCCACGTACGCCTCGAGGCAGCCGCGCGCGCCGCACCGGCAGGTCCGCCCGCCGTACACCAGGGTGGTGTGGCCCCACTCCCCCGCGCTGCTGGACGCGCCCCGGTAGGTGGCGCCGTTGGTCACCACGGCCGCGCCCACACCCGAGCCGACCAGCGCGAAGACCGCGTGCCGGGCACCCCGCCCGGCGCCGAACCACATCTCGGCCTGGCCGAGGGTCTTCGCGCCGTTGTCGATGTGCAGCGGCAGGTCGGTGCCGGCGCCGATGAGGCGTTCCAGCGGCACCCGGTCCCAACCGAGCGCCTGGGCGTGCACGACGGCCTCGTCGCCCTGCTCGACCACGCCGGAGACGCCGATGCCGACGCCGAGCACGTCGGCGGTGGCCACGCCGGCCCGGCCGGTGACCCCCTCGATGCCGGACAGCACGTGCCCGGCCACCACGTCCGGCTCGGTACGCGCCGGGTCGAGCGGGTACTCGACGCTGGCGAGCAGCGTCATCGCGAAGTCGAACAGCTCGACCCGGACCCGGGTCTCGCCGACGTCCACGCCGATCACGAACGCGTACCGGGGGGCGACCCGCAGCAGCATGCTGGGTCGTCCGCCGTCGGACTCGGCGGCCCCGGCCTCGACGACGATGCCCTCGTCGATCAGGTCGGTCACCACGTTGCTCACCGCCGGCTGGCTCAGCCCGGTGCTGCGCACCAGGTCCTGCCGGGTGAGCGGGGCATCGAGGAAGAGCTTCGTCAGCAGGGCGGACCGGTTGCGCAGCCGGACGCTCCGGTTGGTGGCACGCGCCAGCTCCACTCGTCACCTCGTTCCCGTCGGCCGTAGGTGGCGACTGTAACCGCACCGTGCTTGACGACCCACCGGCCAACCACTTTAATGACGACATTCATTAAGCCGTGATGTAACTCCCGGGAAACGCCGAAGGACTTCCGACGGCGCGTCCGGAGAAACCCCGTCCGCAGCCGACCGACGTCGCCTCACCCCTATCGACGACGACGGTCGGCGGACCCCCACCACGCACCGGAAGGGCTGATCGTGTCGAGACGACACCTCGGGATATTCGCTGCCGCCGTACTGGCCGCCGCATCGCTCACCGCCTGCGGCGGCTCCGGCGACGACTCCGGCTCGTCGCCGAAGACCCTCACCTACTGGGCCAGCAACCAGGGCCCCAGCCTGGAGGCCGACAAGACCACCCTCCAGCCCGAGCTGGACAAGTTCGAGAAGCAGACCGGCATCAAGGTCAACGTCGAGGTGGTCCCCTGGTCGGACCTGCTCAACCGGCTGCTCGCCGCCGCCACCTCGGGCAAGGGCCCGGACGTGGTGAACATCGGCAACACCTGGTCGGCGTCGCTGCAGGCCACCGGCGCGCTGGTCGAGTTCGACGACGCCACCCTGCAGGCCGTCGGCGGCAAGGACCGGATCGTGCCCGCCGCGCTCGCCGCCGCCGGCGCGCCCGGCAAGCCGCCGGCCGCCGTGCCGCTCTACTCCATGGCGTACAGCCTCTACTACAACAAGAAGATGTTCGCCGACGCGGGCATCACCGCGCCGCCGACGACCTGGGAGCAGGTCGCCGAGTACGGCAAGAAGCTCAGCACCGGCGGCAAGTGGGGCCTGGCCATCGAGGGGGCGAACCCGTCGGAGAACGCCCACCACGCCTTCACCTTCAGCCAGCAGTACGGCGGTGAGTGGTTCGACTCGGCCGGCAAGCCGACCTTCGACACCCCGCAGAACGTCTCGGCCATCAAGCGCTACATCGACTTCATGGCCGCCGACAAGATCACCAACCCGAGCAACGCCGAGTACGCGCAGAACCAGTCGGTCTCGGACTTCGCCAACGGCAAGGCCGCCATGCTGCTCTGGCAGTCCGCCGGCTCGAACCTCAAGTCGCAGAACATGCCGGCCGACGCGTACGGCGTGGCCCCGGTGCCGTTCCTGGCGAACCCGCCGGCCGGCGGCAAGAAGGTCAACAGCATGGTGGCCGGCATCAACATGGCGGTCTTCAAGCACACCAAGAACAAGGACGGCGCGCTGAGCTTCGTCAAGTTCATGACCAGCGACGAGGAGCAGACGATCCTCAACAAGACGTACGGCTCGCTGCCGGCGGTCAAGACCGCCGCCACCGACCCGGCGTTCAGCGCCCCGGAGCAGAAGAGCATCCAGGAGACGCTGGTCACCACCGCCGCCCCGCTGCCGCAGGTGCCCGACGAGAGCACCTTCGAGACCCTGGTCGGCACCGCGATGAAGGAGTTGTTCGCCGACGCGGCGAGCGGCAAGCCGGTCACCGAGGAGTCGGTGAAGGCGAAGCTGACCGACGCGCAGCAGAAGATGCGCTGACCCACGCAGCGCCGGTGGCCGTGGTCGGGTGCTGAGCCCGGCCACGGCCACCGCCTCCGAGAGGACCCCGATGGCAACCAGCACCACCGCGCCGGACGCCGACCGGCGCGTACCCCGGGCCGGGTCACCCGCCCCGGGAGCCGCCCGCCGACCACGCGGCCCCCGCCGATCCCTCCTGCCGTACCTGCTGCTCGCCCCGGCCATCGTCCTGGAACTCGCCGTCCACGTGATCCCGATGGTGGTCGGGGTCTGGATGAGCCTGCTGGAGCTGACCCAGTTCCACATCCGCGACTGGTCCACCGCGCCCTTCGTCGGCCTGGAGAACTACCGGGCCACGCTCGACCTGAACAGCGCCGCCGGCAAGGAGCTGCTGCACTCGTTCTGGGTGACGCTGGTCTACAGCGTGCTCTCGGTCGGGTTCGCCTGGCTGCTCGGCATCGCGGCGGCGGTCGTGCTGCAGAAGCCGTTCCGCGGGCGGGCCCTGCTGCGGGCGCTGTTCCTCACCCCGTACGCGCTGCCGGTCTACACCGCCGTGATCACCTGGAGCTTCCTGCTCCAGCGCGACACCGGCCTGGTCAACCACGTGCTCGTCGACCAACTCGGGCTGCTGAACGAGCGGCCGTTCTGGCTGATCGGCGACAACAGCTTCTGGTCGCTGCTGGTGGTGTCGGTCTGGCGCAACTGGCCGTTCGCGTTCCTCTGCCTGATGGCCGGCCTGCAGAACGTGCCCGGCGAGCTGTACGAGGCCGCCGCGATCGACGGCGCAGGGTTCTGGCGTCGGCTGCGCTCGGTCACCCTGCCCATGCTGCGGCCGGTGAACCTGGTGCTGCTGCTGGTGCTGTTCCTGTGGACGTTCAACGACTTCAACACGCCGTTCGTGCTCTTCGGCGGCTCCGCGCCCGAGCAGGCCGACCTGATCTCCATCCACATCTACCGCAGCTCCTTCAAGACCTGGGACTTCGGTTCGGGCTCGGCGATGTCGGTGGCGCTGCTGCTGTTCCTGCTGGTCGTCTCGGCCGCGTACCTGCTGATCACCAACCGCCGGAGGGACGACCATGCGTGAGACCGCCGGTGAGCGCTGGGGCCGACGCATCGTGCTGACCCTGCTCACCCTCTTCGTCGTCATCCCGCTCTACGTGATGGTCACCTCGGCGGCGAAGCCGCTGCGGGACGTGCAGAACGGCTTCACCTGGTGGCCCAGCCGGCCCACCCTGCAACCGTTCGTCGACATGTGGAGCACCGTGCCGCTGGCCCGCTACCTGGTGAACAGCCTCGTGGTGTCGAGCGTCGCGGCGGTCTGCTCGGTCGCGATCGCCATCTTCGCCGCGTTCGCGGTCAGCCGGTACCGGTTCCGGGGCCGGGGCGTCTTCACGGTGACGGTGCTGTCCACGCAGATGTTCCCCGGCATCCTGTTCCTGCTGCCGCTGTTCCTCATCTACGTCAACCTGGGCAACGCCACCGGCATCGAGCTGTACGCCAGCCGGACCGGCCTGATCATCACGTACCTGACCTTCTCGTTGCCGTTCTCGATCTGGATGCTGGTCGGCTACTTCGACTCGATCCCCCGAGGGCTGGACGAGGCGGCGCAGGTCGACGGCGCTGGGGCGCTGCGCACCCTGTTCCAGGTCATCCTGCCGGCCGCCGTGCCCGGCGTCGTCGCGGTGACCGTGTACGCGTTCATGACCGCCTGGGGCGAGGTGCTGTTCGCCTCGGTGATGACCGACGAGGGCAGCCGCACCCTGGCGGTCGGTCTCCAGGGCTACTCGACCCAGTTCAACGTCTACTGGAACCAGATCATGGCCGCGTCGCTGGTGGTCAGCATCCCGGTCGTCGCCGGGTTCCTGGCCCTGCAGCGGTACTTCGTCGCCGGCCTCACCGCTGGCGCCGTCAAGTGAGACACCCCAACCCAGAGGAGAGCCTTCCCGTGCCGGACCTGTCCAAGCTGCCACCCGACTTCCTCTGGGGCGTTGCCACGGCGGCGTACCAGATCGAGGGGGCCGTCGACGTCGACGGCCGGGCGCCGTCCATCTGGGACACCTTCTCGGCGACCCCGGGCAAGGTCGACAACGGCGACACCGGGGCGGTGGCCTGCGACCACTACCACCGGTGGCCGGAGGATCTGGCGCTGCTGCGCCGGCTCGGCGTGGACGCGTACCGGTTCTCGGTGGCCTGGCCCCGGGTGATGCCCGAGGGCGTCGGCCGGGTCAACGCCGCCGGGCTGGACTTCTACGACCGGCTCGTCGACACGCTGCTCGCCGACGGGGTCCGGCCGTTCGTCACGCTCTACCACTGGGACCTGCCGCAGGCCCTGCAGGACGCCGGCGGCTGGCCGGAGCGCGCCACCGCCGAGGCGTTCGCCGACTACGCGGCGGTCGTCGCCGGTCGCCTCGGTGACCGGGTGGCCGACTGGAACACCGTCAACGAGCCGCTCTGCGTGTGCTGGATCGGGCACCTGGAGGGCACGATGGCCCCCGGCGAGCGGGACCTCACCCGCGCGGTGCACGCCTCGCACCACGTGCTGCTCGGGCACGGGCTGGCCACCCAGGCGATCCGGGCGAACGCCGCCCGGCCCGCCTCGGTGGGCCTGGTCGTCAACCTCAGCCCGATCGAGCCGGCGACGGACCGGCCCGAGGACGTCGCGGCGGCGCGACGGGCGGACGGCCACGTCAACCGCTGGTGGCTGGACCCGATCCACGGGCGCGGCTACCCGGCCGACATGGTCGAGACGTACGGCGTCGAGCCGCCGGTACGCGGTGACGACCTGGCGGTGATCGCCACGCCCACCGACTTCCTCGGGGTGAACTACTACTTCCGGCAGTTGGTGGTCGACGACCCGACCGGTCCGGCGCCGTACGCGAAGCAGGTGCCGGTGCCCGGCTCGGTGCAGACCGCGATGGGCTGGGAGATGTACGCGCCGGGCCTGGAGCGGCTGCTCGTCGACGTGCACGAGCAGTACCGGCCGGCCCGGATCATCGTCACCGAGAGCGGCTCGGCGTGGCACGACGAGGTCACCGCCGAGGGCACGGTGGAGGACAAGGAGCGCACCGACCACCTGGAGCAGCACCTGGCGGCGTGCGCGTCGGCGGTGGCCCGGGGTGTGCCGCTGGAGGGCTACTTCGTGTGGTCGCTGCTGGACAACTTCGAGTGGGCGTACGGCTACGACAAGCGCTTCGGGCTGGTGCACGTCGACTACGCCACCCAGCGGCGGACGGTGAAGGCGAGCGGCCTGCGCTACGCGGAGCTGATCCGCGCCCACCGGCACCTCGCCCGCGCCGGCACGCCGGTGGCCTGACACGGGGGGGGGGGGGGGGGGGGCGGACGGCCGTCCGGGTACCGCTGCGGCGGGTACCCGGGCGGCCGTCGCCGTTTCCGTGCGGCTCGTCCGCAGAGGGGTCTTCGTGTTATTTACCCGGATTTGTTCCGCGCACGGCTAACCTGGGTCGGTGTCCGCAGGAGCAGAGAGTCAGACAGCGGTCGACGCCCAGCACGCGTCGCGGGTGGCGTTCGACGTCAACGGCGTCCCGCGCGAGGTGACGCTGGACAACCGCACCACCCTGCTCGACACGCTGCGCGAGCACCTCGGCCTCACCGGTGCCAAGAAGGGCTGCGACCACGGCCAGTGCGGCTCCTGCACGGTGCTGCTCGACGGTCGCCGGGTGAAGAGTTGCCTGCTCCTCGCGGTCACCCTGGACGGCCGCTCGGTGGTCACCGTGGAGGGGTTGGCCGACGGAGAGGAGCTGTCGCCGTTGCAGGCCGCGTTCATCGCGCACGACGCCTTCCAGTGCGGCTACTGCACCCCCGGGCAGCTCTGTTCGGCGCGCGGGATGCTCGACGAGGTCGAGCGGGGCTGGCCCAGCGCGGTCACCGAGGATCTCACCGCCGCGCCCGACCTCACCGACGCCGAGATCCGCGAGCGGATGGCCGGCAACCTGTGCCGCTGCGCCGCGTACCCGCACATCGTGGCGGCGGTCCGCGAGACGGCGGCGGCGCGATGAGGCCGTTCCGCTACCACCGGCCGACCGACGTGGCCGACGCCGTTGCCGTGCTGGCCGCCGAGCCGCAGGCGGCGTACCTCGCCGGTGGGACCAACCTGGTGGACCTGATGAAACTCGGCGTGCAGCGCCCCGACGTGCTGGTGGACGTGAACCGGCTGCCCCTGGACGCCGTCGAGGAGTTGCCCGACGGTGGGCTGCGGATCGGCGCGACGGTACGCAACAGCGACCTCGCCGTACACCCGACGGTCCGCCGCGACTACCCGGTGCTGACCCGCGCCCTGCTCGCCGCCGCCTCCGGGCAACTGCGCAACATGGCCACCACGGGCGGCAACCTGTTGCAACGCACCCGGTGCCCGTACTTCCAGGACACCGGCAAGGCATGCAACAAGCGCGACCCGGGCAGCGGGTGCGCCGCCCTGCACGGCGAGAACCGGGACCTGGCGGTGCTGGACTGGTCCGAGCAGTGCGTGGCCACCCACCCGTCGGACCTGGCCGTCGCCCTCGCCGCGCTGGACGCCGTGGTGGAGGTGCACGACACCGACGGCGCACGGGACGTCCCGATGGTCGACCTGCACCGCTCGCCCGGCGCGCACCCGGAACGGGAGACCACCCTCGCCCGGGGGGCGCTGATCACGGCCGTACGGTTGCCGGCGCTGCCCGCCGCGCGCCGCTCGACGTACCTCAAGGCGCGGGACCGGGCGTCGTTCGCGTTCGCGGCCGGCTCGGTGGCCGCGGTGCTGGACCTCGACGGCGACGTCATCCGCGACGTGCGGCTGGCCTACGGGGCGCTGGCCCACCGGCCGTGGCGCGCGTACCGGGCCGAGCAGGAGTTGCGCGGCCAGCCGTTCAGCCCCGAGTTGGCGGCGCGGGCCGCCGACGCGGAGCTGGCCGAGGCCCGGCCGCTGAGCGACAACGGCTTCAAGCTGCCGCTGACCCGGTCCATCACGGTACGGGTGCTCAGCGAACTGGCGGCGTCGTGAGCACCGGGGCGCTCGGTCGGGCGCACCCCCGGCTGGAGGGCCGGGAGAAGGTCACCGGCGCGGCCCGGTACGCGGTGGAGTATCCGGTCGACGGCGTCACCTACGGCTGGGTGGTGCCCGCGGCCGTGGTGCGCGGTCGGATCACCCGGATCGACACGACCGAGGCGCTGGCCTCGCCCGGCGTACTGGCCGTCGTGCACCACGGCAACGCGCCCCGACTGGCGACCTGCGTGGAGCCGGACCTGTGGCTGCTTCAGGACCCGGTGGTGCACTACCGGGGGCAGTACGTCGCGGTGGTGGTGGCCACCAGCCTGGAGGCGGCCCGCGAGGGCGCCCGGCTGGTACGCGTCGACTACGACGCGGGCCCGCACAGCACGGTGCTCACCGACGACCACCCCGGCCTGTACAAGCCGGACGAGGTCAACCCCCACTACCCGACGGACACCGCGGAGGGCGACTTCGACGCCGGGTACGCCGCCGCCCCGGTCCGGGTGGACGCCACCTACCGCACCCCGGCCTATCACAACAACCCCATGGAGCCGCACGCCACCACGGCCCAGTGGACCGACGGGCGGCTGCTCGTACACGACTCCAACCAGGGCGCGTCATCGGTGCAGGCCACCCTGGCCGAGCTGTTCGACCTGCCCCGGGAGTCGGTTCGGGTGGTCGCCGAGCACGTCGGTGGTGGCTTCGGCAGCAAGGGGTACGCCAAGGCCGCCGTGGTGCTGACCGTCCTGGCCGCCCGGCACGTGGACCGACCGGTGAAACTGGCGCTGACCCGCCAACAGATCTTCGGGCCGATCGGCTACCGCACGCCCACCATCCAGCGGGTCCGGCTCGCCGCCGACACCGACGGGCGACTCACCGCGATCAGCCACGACGCGATCAGCCAGACCTCCATGATCCGCGAGTTCGCCGAGCAGACCGCCGTCTACACCCGCAGCATGTATGCCGCGCCGCACCGCCGCACCACGCACCGGCTGACCCGCCTCGACGTGCCCACTCCGTTCTGGATGCGGGCGCCGGGCGAGTGCCCCGGCGCGTACGCCCTGGAGTCGGCGATGGACGAGTTGGCCGTGGCCGTCGGCATCGACCCGGTGGAGCTGCGGATCCGCAACGACCCCCAGGTCGACCCCGATCTGGGCGCGCCGTTCACCAGCCGCAACCTGGTGGCCTGCCTGCGTGAGGGCGCGCGGCGGTTCGGCTGGGCCGCCCGGAACCCGACGCCCCGGTCCCGACGCGAGGGACGCTTCCTGGTCGGCTCCGGCGTGGCCGGCTCCGCCTATCCGACCCGGTCCCGCCCCTCCTCGGCGCGGGCCACCGCCCGCCCGGACGGCGGTTTCCTCGTCGAGATCAACGCCACCGACATCGGCACCGGCGCGCGGACGGCCCTCTGGCTGGTCGCCGCCGACGCCCTGGGCGTCCCGCTGGAACGGATCGAGATCAGGATCGGGGACAGCGACCTGCCCGTCGCTTCGCTGGCCGGTGGCTCGATGGGCACCTCCAGTTGGAGCTGGGCGGTGATCCGGGCCTGCACGGCGCTGCGCGCCAAGCTGCGCGATGGCACACCGCCGGACGCCGAGGTGAGCGCCGAGGCGGACACCTCCGACGAGGTGGCCGCCCAGGCCGCGCTTCCCCGGTACGCGTACGGGGCGCAGTTCGTCGAGGTCCGGGTTGACACCACCACCGGCGAGATCCGGCTCAACCGGATGCTCGGCGTGTTCGCGGCCGGCCGCATCGTCAATCCCACGACGGCGCGCAGCCAGCTCATCGGCGGCATGACGATGGGCCTGTCGATGGCGCTGCACGAGGGCGGCCTGCTCGACGAGCGGTACGGCGACTGGGTCAACCACGACCTGGCCACCTACCACATCACGGCCTGCCCGGACGTGGAGTCCATCGAGGCGTACTGGGTGGACGAGCACGACGACGAGCTGAACCTCGCCGGGGTGAAGGGCATCGGCGAGATCGGGATCGTGGGCGCGGCGGCGGCGGTCGCCAACGCCGTGTACCACGCCACCGGCGTACGGATTCGTGACCTGCCGATCCAGCTCGACAAGCTGATCGGGGTATCAGAGTTGGCTTAAATAAGCCATCAGTGATACAACTGTCGCCGTGCACGCCTTCGACGTGCTGGGCGATCCGGTCCGGCGCCGCATCCTGGAACTGCTCGCCGTCGGCGAGCAGAGCGCCGGCGCGGTCAGCGCGGTCATCCGCGCCGAGTTCGGCATCTCCCAGCCCGCCGTGTCCCAACACCTCAAGGTGTTGCGGGACAACGGCTTCGCCACCGTGCGTCCGGACGGCGCCCGGCGGCTGTACGCGGTCGACCCGCGCCCGCTGCGCGAGGTCGACGGCTGGTTGGAGCACTTCCGCCGGTTCTGGGCGCCACCCCTGGCGGCGCTCGCCACCGAACTGGCCCGGGGCCGACGCGAACGTCGCCTGCGCGGGCCCGCTGACCCATCCGACGAGAGGAACACCTGATGTTCGACGCGACCGAGCAGATCAACGCCGTGCAGCGGCAGGTCGGCAGCCGCACCCTGGCCGCCGGCGAGGCCCGGGTGGCCACGCTCAGCCAGACCTACCAGGCGACGGCCGAGGACCTGTGGGACGCCTGCACCAACGCCGAGCGCATCCCCCGCTGGTTCCTGCCGATCAGCGGCGACCTGCGACTGCACGGCACGTACCAGCTCGAGGGCAACGCGGGCGGCACCATCGAGACCTGCGAACCCCCGCACCGCTTCACCGCGACCTGGGAGATGGGCGGCGAGGTGAGCTGGATCGAGGTGCGGGTCACGCCGGTGGGCGACGATCGGGCCCGCCTCGACCTGGACCACATCGCGCACGTCGACCAGGACCGGTGGGCCCAGTTCGGACCGGGGGCCGTCGGTGTCGGCTGGGACCTGGGCCTGCTCGGTCTCGCCACGTACCTCTCCGGCGGCGTCGGCGTCCGCCCGGAGGACAGCGCCGCGTGGGTCGTCTCCGCCGAGGGGCGACGGGCCATGGAGCTGAGCAGCCAACTGTGGAGCGAGGCGAGCATCGCCGCCGGCACCGACCCCGACGAGGCCAAGGCCGCCGCCGAGCGCACCACCGCCTTCTACACCGGCACGCCGGCCGCCTGAGGCGTGCGTCAAAGCCCTCGGTCGAGCCGAGGCGGTCCGGCACGGCGACGATGGGTCGGATACCGGTGTTGTCTCCGACCCATCTTCGCCGGCCGTCGTCTGGGCCCGCCGCAGGCCGGCCTGGGGCTTCGACACACGCCCTCAGCGTCGCCGGCGGGTAACGTGCTGCGGCATGACCGGTACGCCGTACTCGCACTGCTCCTACTGCGGCGCCGCCTACCCGCCGGCGGCCGGCTGGCCGCGGGTCTGCGCGGTCTGCGGCGAGACCGTCTGGCGCAACCCGCTGCCCGTCGCGGTGGCGGTGCTTCCGGTCCGCACGGCCGTGGGCCTGGGCGTGGTGGTGGTCCGCCGGGCCATCGAGCCGGCCCGCGGGCTACTCGCGCTGCCCGGCGGTTTCATCGAGTACGGCGAGGAGTGGTCCGACGCGCTGGTGCGTGAGCTGTGGGAGGAGACCGGGTTGGTGGCGGACGCCCGCGACGCCCGGCTCCTCGCGGTGCGGGGCGCACCGCAGGGCGGCACCATGATGATCTTCGGGGCGCTGCCGGAGCGGGCCGCCGAGGACCTGCCGCCGTCGCGGCCCACCGAGGAGGCGACCGAGTGGTTGGTCCTGACCGACCCGGTCCAGCTGGCGTTCTCCACCCACACCCGCGTCCTGGCCGACTTCCTCACCGCACCCCACCACGCCTGACCACGACCCCCGGGGCCCGGCCCGCCGCCTGATCGACTCCAGATCGGCGAGCTGGGGGTATCCCACCGCCGCGATGCCCCCGCATCGGCGACCTGGAGTGGAACACCGCACCCAAGCGCGATGATCCACTCGGGTTCGGTGATATCGGGTCGTCCTCGGCGGCGAGACACCCCGGATTTCCAAAACCCGAGTGGATCACGCCCCCAGCCCCGCCCCGCTGGCCGGCCCGGCGCGGCCCGGACGGGCGGGCTGGCGGGCGGGCGGACGGCGGACGGGCGGCGATCTTGCACTTTCTGTGGCGACATAAGGGCCGATAACGCCGAATTCGACAACCGAAACTGCAAGATCGCGGGGACGGGGACGGGGACGGGGACGGGGACAGGGGCGGGAGGATCAGCGGCGGGGGGCGGTTTCGTCGGTGTGGGCTCGGTAGCCGCTGGCCTGTAGCTCGAACAGCTCGCGGTAGAGGCCGCCGGCCGCCATCAGCTCGTCGTGGTTGCCCTGCTGGACGAGGCGGCCCTGATCCATCACGAAGATCCGGTCGGCGTGCCGGACGTTCGCCAACCGGTGGGTGATCAGGACGACCGCGCGGTCGGGGCGCCGACGCAGGTGTTGGAACAGGGCGTGTTCGGCGCGGGCATCCAGCGCCGCCGACGGCTCGTCGCAGATCAGCAGGGCGGCGTCACGGTAGAGACCACGCGCGGCGACCAGCCGTTGCCACTGCCCGCCGGACAGCTCGTGGCCGTTCTTGAACTCCCGGTCGAGCAGGGTGTCGTAGCCGTGCGGCAGACCCACGATCATGTCGTGGGCGGCGGCCGCGTCGGCCGCCTCCTGCACGCTGGGGCCGGGCCGGTCGGGGGTACGGTCGTGCCGGCCCACCCGGATGTTCTGCCCGGCGGTGAACGGGAACTTCCAGTACTCCTGGGTCATCACGGCGACCAGCGCGCCGAGCGCCCGCGGATCCAGCTCGGCGGCGTCGACGCCGTCCCAGCGGATCGTCCCGCCGGTCGGCTGGTAGAGCCCGGCGATCAGCTTGGCGAGAGTGGTCTTGCCGGAGCCGTTCTCACCGACCAGGGCCACCACCTCGCCACGCCGGATCGTCAGGCTGACCCGGTCCACCGCGGGCGTGTCGGTGTCCGGGTAGCGCAGACTCACCTCGTGCAGCTCGATCGCCTCGACGCCGTCGGCCGTCCGGCTGCCACCGACGGGCACCCGGCCCTGCGCCCGGGTGAGGAAGTCCCGGTAGTCCTGGTAGTAGAGGGCGTCCTCGTACAGCGAGTTGGTGGCGACGACCGCGACGCCCAGGCTGGTCCGGGCGGACTGGAGGGCGAGCAGGGCGGTGGCCGCGGCGGCGAGGGCGACCATACCGGCGAGCAGCAGGCCGCCGAGCACCGCGTACACGCCGAAGGTGGCCAGGCCCGCCACGGTGGCGCCGGCCACCCGGGTACCGGTCTGCGAGCGGACCAGCCGTAGTTGGGCGCGGGTCTCGACGGCCATCACGCCCCGGTACTCGGCGAGCAGGAACTCGCGCATCTGGTAGGCGCGGACCTCGGCGGCGGTGTGCCGGTTGGCCATCAGGTGGGCGAGCATCCACATCCGCCGCCGGCGGGTGATCCGGGCCAGCATCGCCAGGTACTCCCGGCGGGCCATCCGGACGGCGGTGACCGCCTGGGGCACCGCGGCGAGCAGCAGGCACGGCAGCAGCAGCGGCTGGATGACGGTCACCGCGACGGCGGTCGCGAGCATGCCGACCACACCGGTCACCAGGTTGACGGTGTGGTCGACGATCCACGCCGCCTCGCCCATCCCGCGGTCGCGCACACGGTCCATCTCCTCGGCGAACCCGGCGTCGTCGAACGCGGCCAGGTCGACCGCCGTGGTGGCCTCGAAGAGCCGCAGCTCCACCTGGTAGTTGATCTGCGGGGTGAGCCGGGCCTGGGCCCAGCCGGCGGCGATCGTCAGGCCGCCGCGCGCCGAGACCGCCGCCGCGGCCACGATCAGCGCCGGCAGGGCGGAGCGCACCCGGTCCGGGGTGGGACCGGCGGCGAAGAGCTCCCGCAACACGCTGGTCGTGGCGAGCAGGCCGAAGGTGGTCATCACCCCGGCGGCGACATTCAGGCCGATGGAGGCGACCGTGTCCATCCGGTTGGTGGCCCACGCCAGGGCCACCGCCTCACGGACCAGCCGCGGCAGGCGGCGGGCCACCGCCCAGAAGCTGGTGTGCGCGAAGGTGTGCGCGTGGTGCATCCAGACCGCGTCCTCCAGCTCCGGCAGCACCGAGCCGTCGTCGGGCGGGTCGTTCGGCTGGTCGTCGTGGTTCGCGGTACGCGGGCGGGCCATCGAGTCCACGGACGCTCCTCGGGGGCGGGAAGCACGGACGCCGCCCGACACTACTGCCCGCAACCACCCGATGTCTCTAGGTAGTCGGCGTGTCAGGGCAACGCGGCCGCTTCCTCGGTGATCGGCAGCAGCACCCGGAACGTGGTCCGCCCGGGCTCGGTCTCCACCCGGATGTCGCCGTGGTGTTTGTTGACCACGATCCGGTACGAGATGTCCAGCCCCAGCCCGGTGCCCGCGCCGACCGGCTTGGTGGTGAAGAACGGCTCGAAGATGCGCGGGCGCACCTCCGGCGGGATACCGGGACCGGTGTCGGTGATCTCCACGGCCAGCAGGTCGCCGGCACGTCCGGTGCGGACGGTCAGCACGCCCTTCTCCCCCATCGCGCCCAGGGCGTTGTCCACGAGGTTGGTCCACACCTGGTTCAGCTCCGCCGCGTACGCCGGGATGGGCGGCAGGCTCCGGTCGTACTCGCGGACCAGCTTGACCTCGGCGGGGATCTTGCCCTTGAACATGACCAACGTGGCGTCGAGCAGATCGTGCACGTCCACCACCCGGTGCGGCGCGCGGTCGATCTGGGAGTACTGCTTGGCCGCGCCCACCAGGCCCGAGATCCGGGTCACCGCGTCGCCGATCTCGCGCATCAACAGTTCGGTGTCGACCGTGTACGACAGCCACCGCACCGCGGCCTCCAGGTCCGCCGGGCCGACGGCCGCCTTCACCTGAGCGAGCCACGCCGCGTCCAGACCCCCGGCGACCAGGATGGGCGCCAGGTCCCACGCGCCGCCCACACCGTGGTCCTCCAGCCAGTCGGTGAGGGTGTCCTCGGCGTCGGCGGTGGCGACCGGGCTGAGCTTCGGCGCGGTCGCCACCCGGCCCACCGCCTCCTCCTGCAACGCGACCAGCCCGTGCAGCGCCCGCCCGTCGAGCCGCCCGTCGGCGATCATCGCGAGCTTGTGCCGCATCCCCGCGACCCGGTCCCGCAGCACCGACGTGGCCCGCACCGCCGCGGCGGCCGGGTTGTTCAGCTCGTGGGTCAGACCCGCCGAGAGCGAGCCGAGCGCCAGCAGCCGTTCCCGCTCGCCCACGATGGTCTGGCTGTCCCGCATGCCGAAGAACAGCCCCTCCAACAGGTGCATCGGCATCGGGAACCAGGACCGCAGGGCGTGCGCGAAGTCCTCCGCCGGCAGCACGAAGAACTCGGCGTCGACCAGCGCGCGCAGGCTGTTGCGGTACGTCTGCTCGACCTGGTCGCCGAGGTACGCCTGGGTGGCCCCGCCGTACACGCCGCGCTGGTCGGTGCGGCTGACCTCGACGTCGTCGCCCCGCACCTGACGGCTCAACGCCACCGCGCCGCCCAGCAGCACGAAGAAGCAGGTGGCCGGCTCGCCCTCGCCGTACACCAGGGTGCCGCCGGCGCGCTGCTCCACCCGACCGTGCTCGGCCAGCCAGTCGAGCTGCGCCCCGTCGAGGGCCTCGAACAGGAACAGGGTCCGGAGTTGCGCGGGCGTCAGCCGGTCGCTGGTCATTGGGCCTCCAGGTAGCGGTGCACGAGCGACACGGCCATCGCGCCCTCGCCGACGGCCGAGGCGACCCGCTTGACCGACTCGGCACGCACGTCACCGGCGGCGAACACCCCCGGCACGCTGGTCTCCAGGTGGTACGGATCGCGGGACAACGACCAGCCGGCCGGGCGTCGGCCACCGGCCAGCAGGTCCGGTCCGGTGACGATGAAACCGCGCCCGTCCCGTACGAGCACCCCGTCCAGCCAGTCGGTGCGCGGCTCGGCGCCGATGAAGATGAACAGCCAGGAGGTGTCCACCGTGCGGCTCTGCCCGGTGCGGGTGTCGCAGAGGGTGAGCCGTTCCAGGTGGTCGTCACCGGCCGCACCGACCACGGCGGTGTGCGGGTGCACGGTGATCCGGTCGATGCGCGCCAACTGGTCGATCAGGTACCGCGACATCGACGCCGTCAGGTCCGCGCCCCGGATGAGCAGGTGGACCCGGGCGGCGTACCGGGAGAAGTGCACGGCCGCCTGCCCGGCCGAGTTGGCCCCGCCCACGATGTAGACGTCCTGGTCGACGCAGCTCGGGGCCTCGGTGGCGGCCGCGCCGTAGAACACCCCCCGGCCGGTGAAGTCGGCCAGTCCCGGGGCGTCGAGCACCCGGTAGGACACGCCCGTCGCCAGCACCACCGTGTGCGCGGCGATCTCACTGCCGTCGCCGAAACGCAGCAGCCGTGCGCCACCGGCCTCGCTCAGGCCGACCACCTCGCGGGCGCTGAGCAACTCCGCGCCGAACTTGACCGCCTGCCGGCGGGCCCGGTCGGTCAACTGCGCGCCGGAGACGCCGTCCGGGAAGCCCAGGTAGTTCTCGATCCGGCTGCTCTGCCCGGCCTGCCCACCGGTCGCCCGCCGCTCGACGAGCACCGTCCGCAGCCCCTCGGACGCGCCGTAGACGGCCGAGCCAAGTCCGGCCGGACCGCCGCCGATCACCACGAGGTCGTAGAAGTCGGACGCCGGCACCACGGTCAGCCCGGCCAGCGCGGCCAACTCGGCCTCGCTGGGGGCCACCAGCGCCTTGCCCTCGGCGGTCACCACCAGCGGTACGTCCGCCTCGGTGGCACCGGCCGCGTCGAGCAGCCGCGCCCCCTCCGGGTCGTCGGACAACAACCAGCGGTACGGCACGAGATTGCGGGCCAGGAAGTCACGGACCTTGAACGACGGCGCCGACCAGCGGTGCCCGACCACGCGGATCTCCGTGCTCGCGGCGTCCGGGGTGACCGACCACGCCTCCAGCAGCCCGTCGACGACCGGGTACAGCTTCTCCTCCGGCGGGTGCCACGGCTTGAGCAGGTAGTGGTCCAGGTCGACCACGTTGATCGCCTCGATCGCCGCGTCGGTGTCCGCGTACGCGGTGAGCAGCACCCGGCGGGCCGCCGGGAAGATGTCCATGGCGGCCTCGAGGAACTCGACGCCGGTCATCTCCGGCATCCGGTGGTCGGCCAGCAGCAGTGCCACCTGCTCACCGCGCAGCTTGACCTCCCGTAGCGCGTCCAGCGCCTCCGGCCCGGAGGCGGCGCGCAGCACCCGGTAGCGGTCGCCGTAGCGGCGCCGGATGTCCCGGGCGACCGCCCGGGAGACCGCGGGGTCGTCGTCGACGGTCAGGATCACCGGGTTTGCCATGGCGCCAATAGAACCACCTCGCGGGGCCGGGCCGCACCATCGGTGGCAGCGCTGCGAGGCGTGACCCGGTTCGGGACGGGTAAGCGGCAGCGCCGCGGGCGGCCGGCGCCGTCGACCGCTGGCTGTCACACACCTGCGGGGGGCCCATGGCGGACGCGTCGCCGACCGAACCGACGAGGGGTCGGATCGTGGAGCTGCGGGTGCACGGCGTCTCGGGGGCGGGCGCCGACCGGGTGCTCAACCGGCCGTTCGTGTACCAGGTGGCCGGCGACCGCAGCGGTGGCTTCTACCGTCCCCGCCCGGGTTACCCGGACTCGACCGGCACGGACGGGGTGACGCTGGAGGCGTACCGCTGGAACGACCTGCCCTCCGGCACCGCCGTACGGACGCTGTCGCTGGTGTTCCTGTTGCCGTTCATGCTCTGCAACGTGGCGCTCTGGATGCGGCCGGGGAACAAGCCGGCGAAACACGGCATCGTCGCGCTGTGCCGGCTGCTCGCGCTGACCCTCACGATGCTCTACGTGCTCTCCATCGTGGGGATGGCGGTGGACCTCATCGCCTGGCGCTGCATGGGCGACCCCGGTTGCGTGGCCGGACGGAGTTGGCTGTCCTGGCTCGGCGGACGGCCGCCCGGCGTACGCCTGGGTGTGCTGGCGCTGGTGCCGGTGGCCGCCATCGGGATCGTGTGGTGGCTGGGCGCGCGGCCGAGCCACTCGTTCGACGCCTTTCGCACCGGCGCCGTGCAGGAGACCTCGGTGCACCAGTTGAGCGCCGTCGGCCAGTGGGACGGCACCCCGGTGGTGGGGCGCCTGCGCTCGCTGCACGTCGCGGCCGCGTTCGCCACGCTGGACGGCAGCCTGCTGGCCGCCTGGGACAGCGACAACTCCTCCTGGGTCCGGGCGGCGCTGGCGGTGGCGACGCTCGCCGTGCTGCTCGCCTGCCTGTTCCTGCTGACCCAGGTGAGCGGCATGGATCGGACCAGCACCGTACCCCCACTCGAGCATGTCACCCGGGGACTCCGCACGATCGCCTTCGGTCTCACGATCCTGGTCATCGCGTACACCATGGCCAGCGGTGAGCCGTGGCCGCAGAGCAGGATGCTGCCTGGGTACAGCGCGACCGTGGCGTGGTTGTTCGTCAGCCAGACCGTCCTGCTGGTGCTCCTCGCGGCTCTGGTGGTCGGGGCCCGCGGTCGCGGGCGACGCGCGCACGGCCGACGGCTGCCGCGGCTGCGGGCGCTGGGCGCGCCGGTCTTCGTCACCATCGCCGCCGGGCTCGCGGTGGCGTTCTCCGCCGAGTTGGTCTACCGGGTGGCGGACGTGTTGGACCGCGACGGTGGGCACGCGCAGAAACTGGCGTTCGAACCGCCGCTGGCGTACAAGTGGGCGATCTGCGGGTTCTTCCTGGCGGTGCTGGCGGCGGTGCTGGTGGGCGTGCTGGTCACGGTCGTGACCCGCCCCAGCCGGTGGCGGGCCGCGCGGGCCATCGTGGCCGCCGACTTCCCGGACGCCCCGCCGGAGGCGGCGGGGCGTCTGCGCCAGGTCCAGCAGGCGGTGGCCCGGGCCCGGTTCACCGAACGACTCGAACCGCTGACCGTGGCCTACGCCGGGTTCGCCGCGCTCGGCCTGGCCACCAGCATGCTCGGCCTGTTGCAGATCTATCCCGGCGACGTGTTCGAGCAGTACCTCGGCGTGCCCGACAGCTTCGTCAACTTCCTCATCGGGGCCGGCAGCTACGCGATCGGCGTGATCCTGGTCGGGCTCGTGATCGGCGGCATCTTCGCCTATCGCACGGCCGGCTTCCGCCGGTACGTGGGCGTCCTGTGGGATCTGGGCACCTACTGGCCCCGGGGAGCGCATCCCTTCGCGCCGCCCTGCTACGCCGAGCGGGCGGTGCCCGAGCTGGCCAAGCGGATCACCTACCTGGCGGACCAGGGCGAGGGGGTGCTGCTGGCCGGGCACAGTCACGGTTCGGTGCTGCTCGCGGCCACGCTGCTGCAACTGCCGCGGCGGGTCACCGACCGGGTCGCCCTGCTCACCTACGGGTCGCCGCTGAGTCGGCTGTACTCACGGCTGTTCCCGGCCTACGTCGACAGGTCGGCGCTGCGGGAGATCGGCGACCGGGTCGGTTGGCGCTGGGTGAACCTGTGGCGCGACACCGACCCGATCGGCGGGTGGATCTTCGCCCCGCATCGGCCCGAGGACGCCGCGCCGCCGGCCGGGCCGGAGGCGGCGGTGGACCGCCGGTTGACCGACCCGCAGGGGCTCGTGCCACCGCCCAGCGACAGCGTGCCGCCACCGATCCTCGGTCACTGGCCGTGCGAGTCGCAGGAGGAGTTCGCGCAGGCGGTGCGGGACCTGGCCGCGCGGCTGCGCACCGAGCGCCGGACGGGAGGCTGAGGCGGCGGCCCGATATCGTCGCCGGGTGAGCCCGTCCCGCAAGCCCGAGCGCCGGCTGATCGCGTCGAACAAGAAGGCGCGGCACGAGTACACCGTGCTGCGCACGTACGAGGCGGGCATCGTGCTGATGGGCACCGAGGTGAAGTCGCTGCGCGAGGGGCGGGCGTCGCTGGTCGACGCGTTCGCGCACGAGCGCGACGGCGAGATCATGTTGTACGGGCTGCACATCGCCGAGTACCGCTACGGTACGTGGACCAACCACGCGCCGCGCCGGAACCGCAAGCTGCTGCTGCACCGCGCCGAGATCGGCAAGATCCTGGAGAAGGTCCGCGAGGGTGGGGTGACCCTGGTGCCGCTGTCGATGTACTTCGACAACGGGTGGGCCAAGGTCGAACTGGCCGTGGCCAAGGGCAAGCGCACGTACGACAAGCGGCAGACCCTCGCCGAGCGCGACGCCAACCGCGAGATCGCCCGGGAGCTGGGCCGACACCTCAAGGGCCATCCCCGCCGCGCCTGACCCGGGGTTTTTCGGCGCGGCACGCCGCGCCGACCGTTGACGACATCCGCACGGAGTGATGTGCTCACGTCGACACCGTTAATGAAAACGGTAGTCGTTTCTAGATGCGGAGGAGAATCATGTCGCTCACCGTCCCGCCCGCCCTGCTCGATGCCGCCGAACGCGGACCCGTCGACGACGAGGCGTTCGTCGCCTGCGTCCGCGACTCCCTGCCGTACGCCTGGGCCACCGTCAGCCGGGTCGTCGCCGATCTCGAGGCCGGCGACGCCGACCTCGCGGACAACGTCGTCCCGCCGCCCACCGACGCCGACCGGGGGCAACTGCTCCGGGCGCTGGCGAGCGACGCGATCCGCGCCGGCCTGGAACGCCACTTCGGCGTACGACTGGCCTTCCAGAACTGCCACCGGGTGGCCGCGTTCCACCCGTCGGCGGTCGACGGGGAGCACTACCGCCGCTTCGTCTCGCCCCGGGGGCAACTCCTGAACCAGTCCCCTGAGCTGCGCAACTGCTGACGGACCGGCTGGTGGGGGTGCCGCCGCCGCGCGACACCCCCACCGCACCGGGCCCGCGATCGTGCGGGTCGAGGCGCGCTCAGCGCCCGATCGTGTCCAACTCGACGAGGTCGTCGTCGGCGAGGGCGAGTCCCGCGCCGGCGATGTTCTCGCGCAGGTGCGCCACGGACGACGTGCCAGGGATCAGCAGGATGTTCGGCGACCGCCGCAGCAGCCAGGCGAGGGCGACGGACATCGGTGTCGACCGCAGCCGCGTGGCGACGGCCGAGAGGACCGCGGACTGCAACGGGCTGAAGCCGCCCAACGGGAAGAACGGCACGTAGGCGACGCCCTGGTCGGCCAGCGCGTCGATCATCTCGTCGTCCTGCCGGTGCGCGAGGTTGTACCTGTTCTGCACGCACACGATCGACGTGATCGACTGCGCCTCGGCGACCTGCTCCGGCGTCGCGTTGCTCACCCCGAGGTGCCGGATCAGGCCCTGCCGCTGGAGGTCGACGAGCGCCTCCAGCGCCTCCGCCACCGGCCCGGGTTCGGGTCCCTCGGCGTTGCCGAGCCGCAGGTTGACCACGTCGAGCGCGTCGAGGCCGAGGGTCTGAAGGTTCTCGTGGACGGCCCGACGCAGCCTCTGCGGGTCGCGGGCCGGCGGCCACCCGCCCTGCTGGTCGCGGACCGCGCCGACCTTGGTCACCAGGTGCAGTGACTCGGGGTACGGGTGCAGCGCCTCCCGGATCAGCTCGTTGGTGATGTGCGGCCCGTACGCCTCGGCGGTGTCGATGTGGGTGACACCGAGTTCGACGGCCTCGCGGAGGACGGCGAGTGCGCCGTCCCGGTCGGCCGGCGGCCCCATGACCCAGGGGCCGGCGAGCTGCATGGCACCGTAGCCGAACCGGGTGACGTCCAGGTCACCCAGCGTCCAGGTGCCGCCGGGAAGGGAGGGGGAAGCCATGTTCGTACCTCTGACTCTCGCATCGCACCGGGCGGTTCCGGTGCCCCGCTGTTACCGGAACCAACTGTCAGGGGGTAGCTTCCTTTCGGGAAGTAGGCACCTGAAAGTGCGTAACTCACCCCCGTGGAGGAGCAGGGCGATGGCGACGACGACGGCG
This sequence comes from Micromonospora sp. WMMD729, assembly GCF_049315225.1. NCBI lineage: Bacteria > Bacillati > Actinomycetota > Actinomycetes > Micromonosporales > Micromonosporaceae > Micromonospora > Micromonospora sp. WMMD729. Next base: position 3,377,928 of record NZ_CP186059.1, read on the forward strand.
GCCCAGAGGAGGGCGCAGGCCAAGTCGGACTACGACGCGTTCCTGGCGCAGTGTCCGAGCCGCAAGCTGCTCGACCGGATCGCGGACAAGTGGGTCACACTGGTGCTGGCCGCGCTCCGTGGCGCAGGCTCGCCGCAGTCCGGTGCCGACTGTTCCGGCGAGCCCCGGCCGATGCGCTACTCGGAGCTGTCCCGCCTGCTCGCCGGTGTCAGTCAGAAGATGCTCACGCAGACGTTGCGGTCGCTGGAGCGGGACGGTCTGATCACGCGCACCGTGGAGCCGACCGTGCCCGTCACGGTCACCTACGCGCTCACCGACCTGGGCCTCTCCCTGCACGAGGTGGTGCGTGGCCTGAAGAGCTGGGCCGAGACGCACATGGACGACGTGTTCGCCAACCGCGCGACGTACGACGGTCGCGCGAGCTGAGCATCCCTCGCACCTACCTACCGAAAACACCGCAAGGACACGCAGGAACCATCTCATCCGGTAGTTCCTCCTCGCAGATGCGGCCGCTAGGGTGGTCCCGTGACGACCTTCCGGATCGGCGCGGCGGCCGACCTGCTCGGCGTCAGCGCCGACACCATCCGCCGCTGGGTGGACGCCGGGCGACTGCCCGCCGGGCGCGACGAGCACGGCCACCGGATCATCGACGGGGTCGACCTCGCGGCGTTCGCCCGGGCGCAGGCCGCCGACCCGGACGCGGGCGCCGAGTTCTCCTCGGCGCGCAACCGGTTGCGCGGCATCGTCGTCGACGTCCGCAAGGACACGGTGATGGCCCAGGTCGACATCCAGGCCGGCCCGTTCCGGGTGGTGTCGCTGATGAGCCGGGAGGCGGTCGACGACCTCGACCTGCGGGTCGGCTCGGTCGCCGTCGCCGTGATCAAGTCGACCACCGTGGTGGTGGAGCGCGCTGCTCCCGCCGCCTCGGCCGGAGCGCGGGGGAACGGATGAGGCGTCGGGCCCGACTCATCGCGGCGGCACTGGCGGTGGCCGTGCTGGCGACGGCCGGCTGCGACCGTACGGGCGACCCGGCGACCGGGGGCGACACCCGGGACGGTCGGGTCAGCGGCACGATCACCGTGTTCGCCGCCGCCTCGCTGACCGAGTCGTTCACCCGCATCGCCCGGGACTTCGAGGCCGCCAACCCCGGCGTCACCGTCACCCTCAACCTGGCCGGCAGCTCGGCCCTGGCCAACCAGATCACCCAGGGCGCACCGGCGGACGTCTTCGCCTCGGCCGCGCCGAAGAACATGGCGACCGTGACCGAGGCCGGCGACGCCGACGGCACGCCGTTCGTCTTCGCCCGCAACCAACTGGTGATCGCGGTGCCCGCCGGCAATCCGAGGGGCGTGACCGGCCTCGCCGACCTGGCCCGTCCGGGAGTGAAGGTGGCGCTCTGCGCCGACCAGGTGCCGTGCGGCGCGGCGGCGCGTACCGCCCTGACCGCGGCCGGCGTCGCGCTGACGCCGGTCACCCTCGAACAGGACGTCAAGGGCGCGCTGGCGAAGGTCAAGCTCGGCGAGGTCGACGCGGCCCTGGTCTACCGCACCGACGCCCGCGTCGCGCGCACCGACGTGACAGGTGTCGAGTTCCCCGAGTCGGCGCGGGCGATCAACGACTATCCGATCGTCGCGCTGACGAACGCGCCGAATCGGGCCGGGGCGCGGGCTTTCGTCGCGTACGTCCGCTCGACGCCGGCGCAGGCGGTCCTCGCCGAGGCGGGCTTCCAGGCGGCCCGGTGAGCCTGCTCCACGCGCCCAGCACGTTCCGGCGGCGGCGGGGTCGGGTGCCGGCGGCGCTGCTGATCCCGGCCGGGCTGGGCCTGCTCTTCCTGGTCCTGCCGCTGGCCGGGCTGGTGGTCCGGGCACCGTGGACGACGCTGCCACAGCGGCTCACCGCGCCGGGGGCGCTGACCGCGCTGCGGCTGTCGGTGCAGACCGCGACCCTGGCCACGCTGCTCTGCCTGCTGCTCGGGGTGCCCCTGGCGTGGCTGCTGGCCCGGGTCGAGTTTCCCGGCCGTCGGCTGGTCCGCGCCCTGGTCACCGTGCCGCTGGTGCTGCCGCCGGTGGTCGGCGGCGTGGCGCTGCTGTTGGTCTTCGGCCGGCGCGGGCTGCTCGGCGGCTGGCTCGACGCCACGTTCGGCGTCACCCTGCCGTTCACCACCGCGGGCGTGGTGCTGGCCGAAGCGTTCGTCGCCATGCCGTTCCTGGTCATCGCCGTGGAAGGTGCGCTCCGCGCCGCCGACCACCGCTACGAGGAGGCCGCCGCGACACTGGGCGCCAGCCGGTGGACCACCTTCACCCACGTCACGGTGCCGCTGGTGGCGCCCGGGCTGGCCGCCGGCGCGGTGCTGTGCTGGGCGCGGGCGCTCGGCGAGTTCGGCGCCACCATCACCTTCGCCGGCAACTATCCCGGGCGTACGCAGACCATGCCGTTGGCCGTCTACCTGGCGTTGGAGACCGACCTGGAGTCCGCGATCGTGCTCAGCCTGGTGCTGCTGATCGTCTCGGTGGGCATCCTGGCCGCGCTGCGCGACCGCTGGCTGGCCGGCCCGTGACCGCGCCGACACCGGACGACCGGCTCGGGACCGCGCCGCCGCCGGCGGATCCGCCGGCGATCGCGCCGCTGCTGGATGCCCGACTGGTCGTCGACCGGGGGGCCTTCCGGCTGGACGTGCCGCTGCGGGTCGCGCCCGGCGAGGTCGTCGCGCTGCTCGGACCGAACGGGGCCGGCAAGACCACCGCGCTGCGCGCCCTGGCCGGACTGCACCCGCTCACCGCCGGGCACATCACCCTCGACGGTGTCGACCTGGACCGGCCGGCCAGCCGGGGCTGGGTGCCCACCGAGCGCCGACCGATCGGCGTGGTCTTCCAGGACTACCTGCTGTTCCCGCACCTCGACGCGTTGGACAACGTGGCGTTCGGGCCGCGCCGGCACGGTGTCGACCGGCGGGCGGCACGGGTCACCGCGCGGAACTGGCTCGACCGGGTGGGCCTCGCCGACCAGGCGCACCGCAAACCCCGCCAGCTCTCCGGCGGGCAGGCGCAGCGGGTGGCGCTGGCCCGCGCGCTGGCCGTCGGGCCGTCGCTGCTGCTGCTCGACGAGCCGTTGGCCGCGCTGGACGCGCGTACCCGTCTGGAGACCCGCGCCCAACTGCACGGCCACCTGGCCGCGCACCCGGGCGCGACGGTGCTGGTCACCCACGATCCGCTGGACGCGTTGGCGCTCGCCGACCGCCTGGTCATCGTCGAGGGTGGGCGCGTCGTCCAGGAGGGCGACGGCCCGAGCGTGACGGCCCGGCCGCGCACCGACTACGTGGCGCGGCTGGTCGGGCTGAACCTCTACCGGGGTCGGGCCGACGGCCACGGGGTACGCGTCGCGCCGGATTTGACGCTCAGCGTGGCCGACCGGCTTGACGGCGACGCGTTCGTGGCGTTCCGCCCGGCGGCGGTGGCCCTGCATCCGGCGCAGCCCGACGGCAGCCCTCGCAACACCTGGGCGGGCACGGTGACCGGCGTGCAGCGCCACGGCGACAACGTGCGGGTGCAGGTGGACGGGCCGATCGGCGTGGCCGCCGACGTCACGCCGGCCGCGGCGGCGCAGCTCCGGCTGATACCCGGACAACGGATCTGGGTGGCGGTCAAGGCGACCGAGACCCACGCGTACCCGACGACGACCTGACGCCGCCGTCGCGCGAGGAGCGGGCGCGCGGCCGTCGCTGTCGGGCTCGGTGCGCAGGCCGATGCCGGACGGGACGCGGCCCCTGCTGCACGATGCGCAGCCGGCCGCCCGTCCGGTGAGCGGAGGTCAGTCGGCGAGCAGGTCGGCGTGCGCGGCGCGCAGCCGGGCCAGGGTCGGGTCGCTGCCCGGGACGACCCGGCGGTCCAGCTCGGCCCACACCTCGGCCAGCGCCGCGCGGACCGCGCCCAGCTCGGCGGCGTGCCGCTGGCTGCTGCGGCGGTGCTGCTCGTCGAGGCGGCGGGCCCACCCGGCGGTGACCGCGGCGAGCCGGTCGGCGTCGGCGCGGGCCTGGGCGGCGCTGCGGGCCGCGACGGCGGGAACGATCGCGGCGACCGGGCGGGAGTCGCCGTCGCGGGTGACGACGGTGACCGCGTCGGTCAGCTCGGCCAACGCGACGAGCTGGCTGAACCGGGTGCGCGCCTCACGCAGCGGCACGGAACGCGGCGGGTCGGAATGTGGGGTGAGCGCGGGGATGGCCATGAATGCATGCTGCCGCCCGGGTACGACAGAAATCCGTCGTCGTCAGTGGACGGTGGGTGGCGGTACGGCGGCCGCCCGCCACTCGTCGGCCAGCACCGACCAGATCTCCAGGTCGATGCGGCCGTGCGGGCCCGGGTAGACCTGGCGCAGGGTGCCGTCGTGACGCAGGCCGAGCCGGCGGGCCAGGGCGATGCTGCGGACGTTGGCGGCGTTGGTGCGCCACTCGACGCGCTGGATGCCACGCTCGTGCACCGCCCAGTCGACGATCCGCCGCACCGCGGGGGCGACGATGCCCCGACCCTGCGCCGCCGGCTCCAGCCAGCAGCCGACCTCGCACAGGCCGAGCGTGACGTCGAACGACACGAACATCACCCCGCCGACCAGCGTGCCGCGCCACCACAGCCCCCAGATGCCGCCGGTGTCGGCCGCCCAGCGGTCGGCGTAGCGCTGCAACACGGCGCGGGCCGACGGCAGGTCGGTGGCGACGAAGGACGGCGACACCCAGGGCCGGATGTGCTCCCGCGCCCGGTCCAGGTGGGCGAGGAACTCCTCGGCCTGCCAGGGGTGCAACGCGCGCAGCTCGACGTCCTGGGTCAGCGGCAGGGCGAACACCGGGCCTCCATTCGGGCGCGCTCGGGTATCGCACCATCCTGCCTGGCCGACGCCCGGCCCATCAAATGATCATGTGGGTCCAGTAGCTGAGCCAGAGCATGAACAGCGCGCCCTGCACGAGGGCGAGCGCCGCCGTGAGCCACACGTCGACACCCGCCCGGCGGGCCCAGCGAGCCAGCACCAGGGCCACCGGGAACGCGGCCAGCAGGTAGCGCAGCAGGCTCTTGTAGACGGCGGGGCCCAGCGACAGCGGCACCAGCACCATGAGCACGCCGTAGACCAGGTAGGGCACCTCCCGGCGGCGGAATCCGGCGACCAGGACGGCCAGCACGACCAGGGCGAACAGCACCCGGGCGGCGTCGCGCGGCTCGCCGGTGAGCGCATCCAGCACCACCGGAACGGGGTTCTGCGCCTCGATCCCCCAGCCGGCCTTCTGCGCGTGCTGGTAGGCGAACCAGTCGCCGCCCCGCCACCGGCAGAACGCCATGAAGGTGAACCATCCGGCGGGCAGCAGCAGCAACGGCCAGCCGGTCCGCAGGTAGCCCAGCAGGGCACGCGGACCGAGCCGCCAGTCGTGCTGGCGCAGCAGCACCAGCGCCAACGGCAGGGCGACGAGCAGTCCGAGCGACCGGCTCATCGCCAGGAAGTAGCCGACCACGCCGACCAGCAGCCACCGGCGGCGCTCGGCGTAGTAGAAGGCGGCCAGCGCGAGGCAGACGAACAGCGACTCGGTCAGCGCGGCCTGGAACAGGAAGGCCGTCGGCAGGAGCACGAGGTAGCGGGTGAACCGCCGGGCCGCGTCGGCCTCACCGAGCAGCACCTCGGCCAGCCGGTAGCCGTACCCGAGGGCGCCCAGGAACGCGACGTTGCTGATCACCAGCAGGGCGAGGGCGTTGTCGCCGCCGAGCAGCGCGCCGACCGGTCGGGCGAGAAAGGGGTAGAGCAGCGGGAAGCCGAAGTCCCCCCACGGTCGCCCGGTCAGCGGCAGTTCGCTCAGCCGCAGGTAGAGCAGCGCGTCCCAGGCGAACCAGAAGGAGATCCACCGGTGCTCGGAAATCTCCCGCTGCTGCGCCCACATCAGCGCCTCGTCCGGCGGCGGCGCGCCGGGTATGCCGTCCCAGGCGTGCAGGACCAGCAGGCCGAGCAGGGTCAGCAGCAGCTTCGCGCCGAGAAAGAGCCCGATCAGGTACGGCCAGGGCGCCGGCACCCGGTGGACCAGTCGCGCGCCCGCCCCGGCCAGCGCCGCCGCACGCCGCCGGCCGTCTCGCCACCGGTGCATCCGCCCCGCTCCCCCGGTCCGCCGAACCGCCCGCCGCCCTCCCCGTTGTACGCCCCGGCGGCGCTCGCCGGAGGAGAAACCCACCAGGACCGGGAGGTGACATCCCGGGCATAAGGGGTACGCGGGCCGCCTCGACCGGCAACAGGGAGTACGGCGGCATGAGCGAGCAACACGGCACGGTGGTCATCGGCGCGGGGCCGGCGGGGCTCACTGCGGCGTACGAACTGCTCCGCCACGGCCGGCCGGTCCGGGTCTTCGAGGCCGACGAGGTGGTCGGCGGGATCAGCCGAACCGTGGAGCGCGACGGCTGGCGCTTCGACATCGGCGGGCACCGGTTCTTCACCAAGGTCCCCCGGGTGGAGGCGTTCTGGCACGAGATCCTGCCCGACGAGGACTTCCTGACCCGACCCCGGATGAGCCGGATCTTCTACCGGGGCGCCCTGTTCAACTATCCGCTGAGCGCGACGAACGCGCTGCGCAACCTGGGTCTGCCGGAGGCGGTACGCTGCCTCGGCTCGTACGCCCGGGCGCGGCTGCGCCCACCGCGCGACCAGTCGCACTTCGAGGGCTGGGTGTCGGCCCGGTTCGGTTGGCGGCTGTACTCGATCTTCTTCAAGACGTACACCGAGAAGGTCTGGGGTATGCCGGCGGACCGGCTGCGGGCCGACTGGGCCGCGCAGCGGATCAAGAACCTGTCGCTGGCCACGGCGATCCGCAACGCGCTGCTGCCCCACCGCCGCCGCACCGACGTGACCAGCCTGATCGAGGAGTTCCAGTACCCGAAGTACGGTCCCGGGATGATGTGGGAGCGCTGCGCCGAGCAGGTACGCCAGCGCGGCGGCGAGGTGTCGACCGGTACCTGGGTGACCGCCGTGCACCGCGACCCGAAACGACGTCGGGCGATCAGCGTGACGCTCAACGGCGCGGGCGGGCAGCGTACCGAGCCGGCCGACGATGTGATCTCGTCGATGCCGATCTCGGAGCTGGTCGCCGCGCTGCGCCCGCCCGCGCCCCCGGAGGTGCTGGCCTGCGCCGCCGACCTGCGCTACCGGGACTTCCTGACCGTCGCCCTGGTGGTGCCGGCGGAGTTCTCGTTCCCCGACAACTGGATCTACGTGCACGATCCGGCGGTGCGGGTGGGCCGGATCCAGAACTTCGGCTCCTGGTCGCCGTACCTGGTCAAGGACGGGCGCACCTGCCTGGGCCTGGAGTACTTCGTGTTCGAGGACGACGAGATGTGGCGTACTCCGGATGCCGACCTGGTGGCCCTGGCCACCGCGGAGCTGGAGCGGCTCGGCCTGGTCCGCCCTGGGGTGGTCGAGGCCGGGCACGTCGTGCGGATGCCGAAGGCCTATCCGGTGTACGACGAGCGCTACCAGCACAACGTGGACGTGATCCGGGCGTGGCTGGCCGAGGCCGTGCCGAACGTGCACCCGGTGGGACGCAACGGCATGCACCGCTACAACAACCAGGACCACTCCATGCTCACCGCGATGCTGACCGTCGACAACATCGTCACCGGCAGCGCCCACGACATCTGGTCGGTCAACGTCGAGCAGGACTACCACGAACAGTCGACCGACGGCGACGTGCGGCGGGGCACCGGCCGTGACGCGCCGCTGCTGCCCAGCCGGATCATCACCGCTCCGGAGGGCGTCCGCGCGGCCGGCGACGGCGACCGGGCCGCGCAGGCGCCGCTGGTGTGACCGGACCGTGAACTCCGACGCTGCGGTTCGTCCCGCTGCCAGGGCCAGAGGCGCCGAGGTCGATCTGCCGGTCAGCGGTTCACGTCTGCGCCGTCCGACCGTACGCCATCCTGTGCGAGCCATCGGCGGATGGCTGAGAAATCCGCGTCGGTCAGGCCCCGGTACGGGTCAACGCGGTGCAGCAGCGCCGGCGCCGGATGATGAGTCTCGACCCATCGCCGGTCGGCATCGGTCGTCTCGTCGTCGATCCAGACGAACGGACGACCGGCCGCCCACTGTGTCAGGAACACCGTTTTCCAGTGCAGGCGGGGCGTCGGAGCCTCGTCGTCGTCCGGCCAGTCGACGACCGGCAGGTCCGGCAGTCCGAGCCGTGGCGAGACCACCTCGTTCGCCTCGGCCATCCACGTCGTCGCCCAGACCAGCTGGCACCTCAAGGCCAGCAGTCGACGACCGTCATCCGGGTCCAGCCGATCGACCAGCGGATTGCCGGTGCCCTCCTTCGGCTGCGCGGCAGCACTGTCCAGGGAGCGTCTCCGGCCGATCCGCCGGGCCTTGAACGGGATGAGCGGTCCGTCCACGTCGAGGAAGACCAAGGGGCGGTCGGCGAGGTCGGGCGGCACGCCCCGGACGGTACCCCGGGCTGACCGAGGGAAGGGGCACCAGCACGGGTCGAGACAACCTCCGCGTTCGACTCAGAACCACGTCCACGGGCGGATTGCCCGCCACACACGTCCGCGCATCCGTGCCCGCCGTGGGTGGAGGAAGGCTTCGATGTCCTCAAGTGCGTTGCCAGCGGTACCGGCGACATGTGGGAGCGCCCGGGCCCGGCGCAGAGCGGCGACCACGCGGCGTTCATCAAGTTGACGGTAGACCCTTGCGAGATGCCCCAGGCACGTCGCGGCGAGCGCACTGACCTGGCGATCGTCGTGTTCGAGCAACCGGAGGTGCAGTTCCTGCAGCTCTCGCCAATCCCCGTCGCCGTACAGGGCGGTGCCGACCATGGCGTTCAGCGCGGCCGGCAGATCGCCGCGGTCAAGCGCGGCGCGGACCTCATCCGGTGTCGACGGCGGCGGGTTGTGGAAGACATGATGCTCGTGGCGCACCGGCGCATCCTCCCGCATCGCGCGCTGCGGTGCGTGGCCCGCGTCGTTCCAGCAGTCGTCAGCTGACGACGATGTGGGGCGGAAGTTGCCAGTAGGGTGTCGGGACAGCCCGGCGGCCGGGAGGGTCCATGACGCCTACACAGGTCTCCATCCACACGGGAATGACCACGGGTCAGCGGATGGTCCGCAAGCTCTGCAAATGGCTCTTCTTCGGCCTACTCCTCGGCGTGCTGCCCATCGTGTGCCAGACCGGTGTCCTGTGGTTGCAGGGAAACACGTCCGAGGCGATCGACGTCTTCGGCGACGGCGAGTTGTTCTTCCTGGCCGTGGCCCTGTCCACGGCGGCCGTGGGCGATCTCGTGTTCGACCGCAGGATCGACGGGCACGCGGACATCGCCCACGGTCTCGCCATCGCCGCGGCGCTCATCATCATCACGCTCGCGGCGGTCGGTTACGGGGCGGCCAAGACCGTGGACGAGATGTCCGGTTCGGCCGTGGCGCTCGCCGCGTCACCGAGCGCCACGCCTCTGCCGAAGTCGGTCGGCGTCTCCGCTCCGGACGTGCCCGACTCGATCGGCGTCGCGCCGACGGTCCTCGGTGGCGCGCCGGCCACGATGGGCGCAGCGCCGGAGTCGCCGCGAGCACAATCGACAGCCGCCGCCCAGACGGCCGAGGACCGCCGCAACCGCATCACCCAGGTCTCCGTGTGGGTGCTGCTCTTCGCGATCGTGACCAGCGTGGCCAACGTGGTGCTCTCGGAGAGGTGGTGACCGTGTTCGAGGCGCTGCTGATCGCGGTCGGCGGGTTGACCGCTGTCGGTGCGGTCACCAACACCGTCTGGGCCGTGCTGCGGGGTCGTCGTGATCGACCGGCCACGAACACCGTCGAGGTGACGGTGGACGGCCGGACACTGCGGGTCGAGGGCGCCGACGAGGCCGACATCGCAGAGATCGTGCAGGCATTCGTGAAGCGCCAGGAGGAGCGCCGGGAGGCGGACGAGCGGGGCACCGGCGAGCGCGACAAGGCGTGATGCGGTGGCGGCACGGGCCGCGACGCGCCGGCGCGGCCGGGTCATCCGGGGTACGGCGGGGCCACTCCCCAGCCCCAGCGCGGTACCGGCGCCTGCCGAACCGGGTCCGCGTCGGGCTGCGAATTGCGGACCGCCAACCGGGTGCCCCACTCCAGATAGCTCGCGAGGGCGGCGCGGAACTCCGGATCATCGGGTAGGTCGACCTCGTCGGCGGCGTCCATCATCAGGTTGACCCACCGCCGACGCTGCGACTCGCTGATCGCCCTGCCCAGGTGCTTGCCGACCATGTGGCCGTAGCCGCCGTGCTCGGCGGTGTAGGTGGCTGGCCCGCCGAAGACCTCGGCGAGCCACACCGCCACATGCCGGGCGTGATCGGGGTCCATGTGCGCGAACATCGGCGCGAGGAGGTCGTCGGAGCGGACCAGGCGGTAGAAGGCGTCGCAGAGCCTGCTGAACGCGTCGCTGCCACCGGCCCAGTCGTACAGACTCGGCGGTGCGGCGCCACCGGAGCCCGCGACCGGCGTCGGGGCGTAGTGGCGCATCTCCTCAATGTCCTCGACGTACGGCCCGACCGCGGCGAAGAACTGCCCGAACACCGGTCCACCACGAAACCCGTTCAGGTGCTCGTCCACCGAGGTCCAGGTAATCCGCAGGAGGTGACAGGACGGCTCGTCCAGACAGCGGCTCAACTCGTAGTCCACACACTCCGGCGCGGCGCGCAGCGCGTCGGAAGCTCGTTCGTAGGCTGCCTCGAAGCCGTCCAGCCGCTCGGGTGGCACGCGGTATCTGATGTACTCGATGACCATAGGCACAGCCCAGCACCCGCAGCGACGACGATCAAGTACGCACTGTCTGGTGCGTACCCGGGGAGGCCACGATGCCCAAGCGCTACCACTGTCCGGTGGAGGTCGCCGTCGACGTGATCGGCGGCAAGTGGCGGCCGGTGATCCTGGCGCATCTCAAGGAGGGCGTGCACCGCTATGGCGAGCTGCGCCGCCGGATGCCCGGGGTCAGCGAGAAGATGCTGACCCAACGCCTGCGGGAGTTGGAGGCCGACGGTCTGATCCTGCGACACGACCACGAGACCACGCCGCCGCACGTCGAGTACCGGCTCACCGAGGAGGGACTCAGCCTGGCCCCGGTGTTGCAGGCCCTCTACGACTGGGGCGCCGCTCGGGCGGCCCGGACCGGCACGCCCGTCGACTGACGACTCGGACCTCCCTCGACCGGCGTGGCTACCATCCTCTGGTGATCGAGGAATTGATGAGACGCGCCGCCACCGAGGACGACGACGCGATCGAGGAGTTGAGCGCCATCGCGGACGCCGACCCTCGCCGGCTGACCCCGCACCTGGGTCTCCTGCTCGACCTCGACGTGCTGTACCCAGGGAAGTTGTACCGCGCGGCGGACGCCGACCTGGTCCGTCGGATCATCGAGCAGGTCGACAGCGGCCGAACGCCCGACCGGCTCAACCACCTGCTCATGGTCCTGGCGCACACTGCTCACCCGTCCGCCGAGAGCGCGTTGCGTCGCTGGACGGCGCAGCCTCCCGCGGGTTCGGACAAGCTGCATGTCGATGCGCTCAGCTACGCGCACGAGGGCGGCTGGGCGGTCGGTGCGGACGGTCGGCGACGGGACCTGTGCGGGGACACCGCGTACCGGTGGGTCATGCGGGCAAACGCGCCGGGCGTCGATCGGCCCGGCTGCCCCTGGTGCGCCTCGCCGCTGTGGGTCGCCGCGGACCTCGACACCACGGACGCCGACATCGCCGCGGCGCTGGCCCACACGGGGTGGTCCGGGCGATTGGTGATCGAGACCTGCCACTTCTGCGCCTGCTACACGACGCTGTACAGCCACGTCACGCCGGCCGGTGACGTCACCTGGTGGGCCGGCAACTCCCGCCCGAGCTACCTCCCGGACGCCACCCAACCGGAGGATCCCCCGACGCTGTCACCGGTCCTCGGGCCGGCCTTGACGAGCCCGTACCAGGTCAGCGCCTGGAACCAGGATGGATCGACACTGGGCGGCCGGCCCGAGTGGATCCAGGACGCCGAGCACGCCGACTGCCCCGGTTGCGGCGAACTGATGGACTACGTGGGTCTGATCGCCGGCGCCGACCTGGACGAGTACGGCGAGGGCGCGTTCTACCTGCACCTGCACCAGCCGTGCGGCTTCGCCGCAGTGAACTACCAGCAGAGTTGACCGCGTGAGAGGGTCGCGGCACGGCGATCGCCGTGAGTGGTTGACGTGCTGTCGACAGCAGACCCGAGCCGAAGGATTCACCCGTGGCACTTGACAGCGAGCAGCGTCGCGCAGAACGCAGGCGGCGCGTCGAAGGGCTGTTCGCCGGTGGGCAGGTTGACGCCGCGCTCGACCTCCTGCACCTCATGGACATGGCCTGGCATGACTGCTACGGTCCGCAGGAACTGGAGGTTCCACCTCCGGTGCTCGACGACGTCCTGCTGCTGGCAGACGGTGACCTGGCCGTCCTGATCACCGTTGCTCGCGAGGCGGTCATCGACTTCCGGGACGTCCGGATCGCTGCCGACGAAAGACGTACACAGAGCCGGTAGCTGCGCACTCCGTCAAGGGGCGGTGTCACCTCAGGTACGCGGCGAGCGGGATGTTCTGTGCCCGCAGGGCGGTGGCGACCAGGCCGGCGATCTGTCGGGCTCCGGCCGCCTCGAAGTGGGTGTGGTCGTTGCAGAAGAACGCGCCGACCGCGCCCGTCGAGTAGTCACCGTTGTTCGGGCACAACCTGAGCGTGTTGTAGAGCGCCACGCTCTTCGCGTGCAGGTCGATGACGGGTACGCCGTTGGCGGCGGCCGCTGCCGTCGTCTCGGTGACGAAACCGCGATTGCCGACGGCGGTGCCGCCGCTACAAGTGATGGCCGCGACCGGGGTGACGAAGATCGGCTTCACGCCCCTGGCCTTGGCGGCCGTCGCCATGACGCCGAGCAGTTCCTTGAAACGGTTGCCACCGACGTGTCGCGGGCAGGCCGAGTCGCCGTCGTTGATGCCGAACTGGATGATCAGGTAGTCACCGCCGGTGAAGCCGCTGCCGGCATCCAGCATCGCCGCCCACCGCGCGCTGTAGGCGGTCGAGCTGAGCACGCACTCGCCGGCCGAGTTCTTGGTGGTGGTCACGTTGCCCTCGTACAGCCACGTCTGGATGCTACGCCCGCCGACGGCGCTGTTCCGCACGGTGACGTTCGAGGTGAGGTAGGACGCGAACTGGCTGCCCCACCCGATCGGACAGGAACTGGCGTTCATCATCGTGGAGTCGCCGGCCATCCACACCGTGATCGGCGCGGGTGTCGGTGACGTGGACGGGCTGACCGGCGGCGTGCTCGGACCGGTGCAGGGTGTCGGCTCGGGCGACGGCGTCGATGTCGGCGACGGCGCGGTGGGTGACGGCGTGGGGGCGGTGGGGGTCGCCCCCGGTGGTCCGACACAGGTGGTGCCGTTGAACGTGAAGGACGAGGGCACCGGGTTGCTGCCGCTCCACGAGCCGGTGAAGCCGAAGCTGACCAACGCGCCAGTGCCGACGGCACCGTTGTAGCTCATGTTGGTGGCGGTGACCGCCGTACCGGTGACCGTGACGGTGGCGTTCCACGCCTGGGTCACGCCCTGTCCGGAGGCGAGGCGCCAACCGACGGTCCAACCGGTCACCGCGTCCCCGAAATTGGTGACGACGACATCCGCGCCGAACCCGCCGCTCCACTGGCTGGTGATCCGGTAGTCGACGCCGCACGCCGGGGCGGCGGCCTGCGCGGTGGCGACGCCGAGCCCGCCGGCCGCGACGGTCAGGACCGCCGCGGCCAGGGCCAGGAGTCGCGATCGGCGAACCTTCATCGGTTACTCCTGCCTCGATCGGGGACGCCCACCGTCAGGTGGCGGCGGCGCACGGGGAGCCGTTGAGGGCGAAACCGGTGGCTCCGGTGAGCGGGCTGTCGGTGATGATTCCGAAGCTCGCCGAGTCGGCGGCCGGGATCACCGCGTTCCAGGCGACGTTCGCCGCCGTGGCCGCGGCGCCGGACTGGGTGACGGTGGCATTCCAGGACTGCGTGATCCGCTGACTGCCCGGCAGGGACCAGGTCAGGGTCCACCCGTTGACGCCGACGGTGGAGGTGTTGTGGAGCGTCACGTCGAACTGGGCGCCCGTACCCCAGTCACCGGTCTTGCGGTAGGCGACCGCGCAGCCCGCACCCGCCGGAGGCGTCGGTGCAGCAGTGGTCGGCGCGGGGGTCGTCGGTGGCGGGGTGGTCGGGGGTGGGGTCGTGGGGGGCGGGGTGGTCGGGGGCGGGGTGGTGGTCAGGCGGGCGCTGAGGATCGGGGCGAGCCGGTCGGTGATGGCCTGGTGGCCCGCGTCGTTCGGGTGCACCGAGTCGCTGAGGCCGCCGGCCGGCAGCCAGCCGGTGGTGTCCACGTAGACGACGTTGGCGTCACCGGCGGCGTTACGGGCCCGCACCGCCGCCTCCGTCTCCGCCGCGTAGCGACCGATGAACGTCCGCAGGGCGAAGATCGTGGCGTTCGGGAACTTGGCCCGGATCCTGCTCAGGAAGGTGGTGTACGCCGCCTGGAAGGCCGTGGCGCTCACGCCGTGACTCTTGTCGTTGGTCCCCAGGTTGATCACGACGCCGTCGGCGGTGTAGCGGGAGAAGTCCCACGGGTCGGTGCCGGCCTGACCACCGGAGGACATCCAGTAGCGGGTCGACTGGGCCCAGCAGCCATCGGTCGTCTCGGCCAGACACATGCCGCCGATCGCGATCTGGGTGTGGTCGTACCCGAGCCGCTCACCGGCCTTGAAGGCGTAGTCCGTCACGGCGAGTTGACTGCTGGTGGCGCCTGCGGTGATCGAGTCACCGACGAACTCGACCAGCTTGGGGCGGACCGGTGGCCGGTACGTGCCCGCGCCGGAGTCGAGGACCAGCCCCTGGAAGACCGCGTCCCCGGTGTAGGAGCCGGCCACCTGCCGGTAACTGACGATCAACGTGTGGCTGCCGGCAGCGAGGGCGGTCGGCGTGAGGTTGATCGTGCCGGAGCCGGTGAAGGACGTGAACGCCCCGCCGTCGATGCTGGCCCACAACTGGATGGTGTTGCGCTGTCGGAGCTTCACCGTCCGACCGGTGAACCCGACCCGCAGGTACGCGCCGGCCCAGTAGGGCACGTAGGCCGAGGGATTCGTCCTGTTCCACCGGCCGACGAAGCTGATGTTCGAGTCCGTCGGTGTGCCGTCGCCGGCGGCGGCCTCGGCGCTGAGCACCGGTAGACCCGCGGCGAGCAAGCCGGCGGCGACCGCGATGCCGGCCGCGGTACGCAGCGAACGGATCCTCGTCATCGGATGGGGTTCCAGCCGTCGGTACCTGCCAGGTAGGCGGTGGGTGTGTACTGGGCGGCGGTGGAGGCGCTCATCTGGGGCCGGTTGGCGTTGACGCCGGCGCCCGCCCCGGTGCTGCCGTACTCGGCGAACCGGGCGTCCCGCCACGAGAAGCCGGACATGTCGGTCCAGGGGTCGGTGCGGATGTGCGCGCCCATCGTGACGCCCCGGTAGAGGACCTGACCCCGGGCGTTGACGTCGCCGCTGGGGTGCCAGGGCCGGCCCAGGTAGACGGTCCGGGCGGGGGCGTTGCTGGTCAGGGTGGTGCCCCAGAACAGGAAGCCGAACTTGTTGTTGATGTCGGTGGCTGCGGCGGTGAGGTAACCGTTGTTCGACGACGAGCCGCGGGTGAGCGAGTGGATGGTGCCGCTCTGGAAGACCATGGTGCCCCGGCCGAAGATGAAGTCGACGTCACCCTGCACGTAGGAGTTGCGGACGTAGAGACGCCGGACCGCGCTGACACTTGGCGCGTTGACCAGCAGGGTGTCCTGGTTGCCGAGGATGCGGACGTTGTCGAACTGCACCCGGTCGCCGGACGTGTTGACCGCGACGGCCTGTTCGGCGTCGAGGGTGTGGGCGGCCTCGTCGAAGTCGTTCGACATGGTCAGGTTCCTGATGGTGGTGTCGTTGGCGTTGACGAAGACCGAGGCGCTGCCGGATGTGCCGTACGTGCCGCCACCGGGCTTGGTCTGGCCGGAGGCGTGCCCTTCGACGATCACCACCTGGCTGGCGGAGCTGCCGGCGCCGACCAGGGTGAGGTAGGGCTTGTTGGCGGGAATGGTGACCACGCCCCGGTAGGTGCCGGGTTTGATGGAGATGGTGACCGGAACACCGTTGTTCGCCGCGACGCTGTCGATCGCCCCCTGCACGGTCAGGTAGGTGCCACTGCCGTCGGCGGCCACCGTGATGGTCGTGGCCGCCGACGCGGCAGTGGGCGGTGCGACCGCGGCGGCGAGCGCGCACACCGTCAGCACCGCCATCGAGCGCACCTGACGAGCCCTGCCGGATGTGGTCATGAGCGTTCTCCGATCCCGGGCCGCTGCCGAAGCTGATGTCGACCGGCAGACGACGACGTTACGTGAACGTTAACATCGACATTCGGGAATATAAAGCGTCGGCCGGGCAGCAGGAGCGGGGTGGCGAGCAGGAGCACGCCGGAGACCGTGATCGCCGTGAGCGGGCTGGTGAGGGTCGCGAGCACGCCCCAGATCACCACCAGCGCCGCCTGGACGAGCCGGCTGACGGCACTCCACGTGCTCAGGACGCGAGCGGTGTGGCTCAGCGGAATGCGACGCAGCCGCTCGGTCGCGGAGATCGGGTTGAAGACGCCCATGCAGGTGATGAGCAACCCCTCGACGACGATCACGGTGAGCAGCCCGGGGACGCCCGGCTGGACGAGGGCGAGACCGAGGGGGAAGACCGAACGCAGCCACCCCGAGAGGATCATGACCTGGTGCCGGCCGTGGCGGGCCACCAGGCGGGCGGAGAGGCGGGCGCCCACCAGGCCGCCGAGCGCCGGGACGCCGAAGGCGAGACCGTACTGCCACGCCGGGAGGTGGTACTGACCGAGCAGGAGGACCGCCAGCAGCGGCGCGGTGGCCATGATGAGGCCGCCGACCAGGACCGCGTTGAGGAACAGGCCCCGCAGGACGGCGTCACCGACGATGATCCGCCACCCGTACCGCAGGTCGGCGGGTCGCGGTCCGGGCGCCCGGTCGCGGGGTGACGCGACGTCGCCGCCGCGCACCCGCCGGACCGCGAGCGCCGACAGCAGGTAACTGAGGGCGTCGACGCCGACGGTGACGACCGGGCCGAGCAGTCCGACGAGCGCGCCACCGAGCGGCGGCCCGGCCGCCGTCGCCGCCCAGGCCGTGCCCTCGAACCGGCCGTTGGCGACCAGCAGGTCGTCGCCACGAAGGAGATGCTTGAGGTACGCGCCGGACGCCGCGGCGAACGCGATGCCCGCGGTCCCGCAGACCACCGAGACGACCAGCAACTGACCGTACGACAGCAGACCGAGGGCGTACGCGACCGGAACGCTCGCCATCGCCGCGGCCCGGATCAGGTCCATGGCGATCAGCACCGGACGCTTCGGTCGGTGCTCGACCCAGGGCCCGAGGGAGAACGCCAGCACCGCCGCGACCGCCGGACCGACCGCCTCCAGCAGCGAGACCGCGAACGGCGACGAGTCCAGTACGCGGACCGCGATCAGCCCGAACGCGCCGAAGGCGAGCCAGGTGCCGTACGTGCTCACGGCGTAGGCCGACCACAGCCAGCCGAAGTCGGGCCCCAACCGCGCGCGCATCTGACTCCCTCGGGACAACCGGTGTTCGGATCCGGGGCAGCAGATCGCAGCCTTCTACCTGGAAGCAAACAACCGGATTGGGCCGCGTCACAACCATCGGTTGTGCGGGTCCATAATCAGCCGGTGGATACCGAGGCGGTACGGTCGTTCGTGCGGGCAGCCGAGTTCGGGCAGTTGCAGCACGCGGCCGACGAGCTGGGGGTGACGCAGCAGGCCGTGTCGAAGCGGATCGCGGCCCTCGAACGCGCGCTCGACGTGCGGTTGTTCACGCGTACCCCTAGAGGGGTCGACCTGACGCCCGACGGCCAGGCGTTCCTGCCGCACGCCCGGAACATCGTCGCCGGGGTGGACCGCGCGGTCGCCGCGATCAGACCGGGCTCACGGGCCCTGCGGATCGACGTTCTCGGCCTGCGCTCGGCGCAGGCCGTGGTCCTGCACGACTACTGGCGCTCGCATCCGGAGGTCGACCTCGACGTCGTGACGCTGCGGGTCAGCGACCCGCACGAGGCGGTCGCCGCGGTGCGGGCGGGGGACGTGGACGCCTCGTTCCGGTCGGTCACCGACCCGGCGACGCTGCCGCGCGAGGTACGGATGGTGCACGCCTTCGACTCGGCGCTGGAGCTGCTCGTCGGCCCACGGCACCCGCTCGCGTCCGCGCGCACCCTGACGCCGGACCACCTGCGGGGGCACCGGATCTGGGTGCCGGGCATCGCCCCGCGCAGCGAGTGGGCGGACTTCTACCAGCAGCTCGCCACCGCCTTCGACCTGCGGATCGACGCCGCCGGCCCGCACTTCGGCGACGAGGTGCTGCTCGACATCCTCGCGGAGTCCGCCGACGTGGCCACCCTCGTCGGCGCGCGCGACCGGTACCTCTGGCCGACCGGCCATGACCTGCGCCGCATCCCGATCGCGCGCCCGACGCTGGCGTACCCACTCTCGCTCGTCCTGCGCCGCGCGAACCCGCACCCGGGCCTGCGCGCGGTGCTCGACCACTGTGCGGCCCTGACGCCGTTACCGGCGACGACCTGGCGTCCGAGCTGGGCCGGGGCTTCGAGACACGCCCTAGCAGGAGGTCCGGATGTCGAGGACGACCGGGACGCTCTGCGTGACGCTGCCGTCGGTGGCCCGAAGCTGCGGGACGTAGCGGCCGGACGCGACACCGCTGAGCCGGAACGCGGCCAGGACCTGGACGACGTGCCCGTCCCCGGAGCCGGGTAGGGCGGTCAGCGGGTGGTACACCTCGACGCCGGCCGGCATGCCGGTGTAGTCGACGGCGATCGACGTCGACCAGGTTCCGACGCCCGCGGTCCGCGCCTGTCAACCCGCTGGCGTACGCCGTCGGGTGCGGCAGTCTGGTGGGGTGGACGGTGACGACCTACGCGCACCCCGGGCCCAGGTCGGGTCCAGCCCGCAGCACCTGTTGGCGACCGTGCTCGGCGAGTATCTCGACTCGGCGGACGCCGATCTGCCGTCGGCGGCGGTCATCGCGATCCTGCGCGAGTTCGACGTCAGCGAGTCCAGCGCCCGCGCCGCCCTGTCCCGGCTGGTCAAGCGGGGTCTGATCGCCACGCGGGCGGACCGACGGCCGCCGGTCTACCACCTGACGCCCGGGGCGATCGCCCGACACCGGGCGCGGATGCGGCAGTTCCTGACCTTCGGCGCCCACCCCACCCCGTGGACCGGCGACTGGGTGCTGGCCACCTTCTCGATCCCGACTTCCGGGCAGGCGTCCCGGCACGCGGTGCGCCGGGCGTTGGGCGCGTTGCGCTTCGCGGGCCTGTACGACAGCGCGTGGATCCGCCCGGGCTCCGACACCGCCACCGTCAACGGCGTACTGGGTGAGCTGCTGCGCCACGTCGAGGGCGCCCGGTGGTCGGTGATGCACGTCCGGTTCGACGAGGAGTCCGGACCACACGGGCCGGCCGCCGCGTACGACCTGACCGCGCTCGCGTCCGCGTACTCGGCCTTCATCCAGCGGTACGCGCCCCTGCGGACGGCCGTGCGCAGGAACGAGGTGGGCCCGGCCCGGGCGCTGGTGGCCCGGACCTCGGCCATGGACTCCTGGCGCAGGTTCGCCGACATCGACCCGGATCTGCCCGATCATCTGCTGCCGGCGCCCTGGCCTCGACAGGAAGCCCGGGACACCTTCCTGGAGATCCATCGCGCGCTCGGCGTGCTCGCCCAGGAGCGGCTGGTCGAGGTCGCGACGCCGCACTGGCCGGACGCCGCCGCGTGGATCACCCACTTCGAGGCGGCGGACGACGTCCCGGCGGCCGGGTCGCCCGGCGGCCGGCAGGCCGGCTGACGGCGGCGGAACTCTCCAGACATTGACACTTTTCGTTGCGGCGGTGATAGTAACTGCACACCGCTCCCATCGGATCGCCTGTGGGGACCCCGCCGGGTGGTCGACGCGTACCCATCGACCTGGCCCGTGGCCAGCGCCGACCCACCGGTCGCCGCGCGAACGTACAGCCGCCACCGCCGCCGCGGGGAGCCCCACGTGACATCCGTTGGAGGGGTGCATGAGAAGAAGATCGAAGATCTACGCCGGGTTGGCGGCCGCCGTCGTCCCGATCGCCTCGATGATCATCACGCTCGGCGCGACACCTGCCAATGCCGCCATCGGCGGATCCGGCCCCTATCCCGCCGACTACGAGACCTCGGCCAGCCTGGCCAACCACACCATCTTCCGACCGCAGACGCTGCCGTCCGAGCGGCTGCCCATCTTCGTCTGGGGCAACGGCGGGTGCTCGGCCAACGGCCTCTCCCAGGGCAACTTCATGCGCGAGATCGCCTCACACGGCTTCCTCGCCATCGCCAACGGCGCGCCGAACGGTTCCGGCTCCACCAACTCCCAGATGCTCACCCAGTCCATCGACTGGGCCATCGCGGAGAACTCCCGGCAGGGCAGCAAGTACTTCAACAAGATCGACACGACGAAGGTCGCGGTCGCCGGCTTCTCCTGCGGCGGGCTCGAGGCGTACGCCGTCTCCAACGACCCGCGCGTCACCACCACGGGCATCTTCAGCAGCGGCCTGTTGAACGACGCCGACGACTACCAACTCCGCAGGCTCACCAAGCCGATCGCCTACTTCGTCGGCGGGCCCAGCGACATCGCCTACCCGAACGCCATGGACGACTGGGGCAAGCTGCCGTCCACACTGCCCGCCTTCATGGGCAACCTCAACGTCGGGCACGGTGGCACCTACGACCAGACCAACGGCGGTGAGTTCGGCCGTGTCGCGGTGCTCTACCTGAAGTGGCGACTCAAGGGCGACACCACCGCCGGCGCCAACTTCGTCGGACCCAACTGCGGCCTCTGCCGTACCCAGTGGACGGTTCAGCAGAAGAACCTGACGCTGGACCCCGGCACGCCGCCGACCACTCCCCCGCCCACCACTCCCCCGCCGACCACGCCACCGCCCACGACTCCCCCGCCCACCACCCCGCCACCGACCACGCCCCCACCCACGGGCGCGTCCTGCACCGCGACCTACGCCGTGCAGGACCAGTGGAACGGCGGATTCGTCGCCAACGTCACCGTCACCGCCGGAGGTACCGCCATCAGCGGCTGGCGGGTCACCCTCAACCTGCCCAGCGGCGCCTCGGTCACCTCGCTGTGGAACGGCGTCGCGACGGGCAGCAGCGGCACCGTCACCGTCGTCAACCAGAGCTACAATGGACGGCTGAACGCGGGCCAGAGCACCATTTTTGGCTTCCAGGGCACCGGAAACGGTGGCGGCGCCACCACCACCTGCACCGGAAGCTGACATCGGAGCACCCCGGCGGCCGGCGCGTCACGCGCCGGCCGCCGGCGCTTACTCCACCGAGCCGAGGAGACCACGATCGCCGGCAGCACCCTGGCCGACATCCTGCGCGCGGCCGCGATCGGGCACTTCCCGCCGGCGGACGGCGGGACCACCGTCGTACCGCAGCCGTGCCACCGCGACGCCGGCGTCATCGCGTTCACCGCGCACTCCGTGGTGTTCACCGACGAGGACCCCGAATGGGTACGTCGCACGCTGGCGGCACTCGACTGCGACGGTCTGGCGGCCACGATGAATCCGCGTTTCCTCGGCGCCCTGCTCGACCGCACCGGACGATCCACCGACACCATCGACCTGCTGACGGTCGCGAACCCTCTGCCCGGCCCGCCCCCGCTGCGGCTGACCGAGGTTCCGGACGCCGGGCACGCCCGCGCGGGCCGCGCGCGTCGGCGTCGTGACGACGTCCGGGTCTGGGCCGCCGACGGCGGGGTGGTCGTCCTGGGCCGAGGCGTGGCGGGGCGCTGGGAGACGGCCATCGAGGTCGACGAGGGATGCCGCCACCGGGGCCTGGGACGGGCGCTGGCGACGGCCGCCCGACACCTCGTACCCGATGGGCAACCGGTCTGGGCACAGCAGGCCGCCGGCAACGCCCGCAGCGTGCGCGCCTTCCAGGCCGCCGGGTTCCGTCCGGTCGGCGCGGAGGCGCTGCTCCTGCCGGCGGCCGAGGCGTAGCTCTCCGGCCGCCGCTCAGCAGCCCCGGAAGACGCGCCATCGGCCGTCGTCGGTGAAGTCCGCACGGGTGACCGGTACGGCCCGGGTCTCGGGCAGGTGCACCGGCCCAGGATTCGCTGGCTGCGTCAGGACGACCTCCACACCTGGAACCTCTGCTGGAGCCGCCACCCGCCGTCGGGCTGGCGCGCCTCGTTGCGCCAGCGGAACGCGTCGGCCTCGATCTCAGAGAAGGTCCACCGCAGGTCGCCGCCGTCGAGCACGATCTCGTCGCCGACGCGCGACGCCAGGAACGTGTGCGTCCGCCGCCGGGCCGGGCCCACCCACGTCGAGCGCCACACCCCGGCACCCGCCGACGGGTCGGGGAACCGCACGCTGACACCGTGTTCGACGCCCGGCAGGATCCAGACGTCGGTGGTCGCCCGCCCGCCGAGCGCGTAGCCGAAGTGCCACTCGCCCCGGCGCACCGTCGAGGACCCGTCCGGGTCGTACTCGGTGCAGTCCAGCGCCCAGGAGCCCGCGAACTGCCCGAACAGGCTGAGGTCGACACCGTCGGCGGGGCCGTCCGCGAGGAAGGCCGCGCCCACGACGCCGGAGATATCGATCGCCATGCCGGAGACGATAGCCAAGCGCCGAGTTCGCGTGCGGCACGTTGTGGTCACGCACGCGAGAGGACCTCGTGCTAGCCTCCTCATGCGCCCCAGATGGGCCTACCCCCGGAGGTTCTGGCTTCTTCAGCCGCCATGCCGAGATCGACGCGTACGCGTCTCCCGCATGGGTCCGGGGCGTTCCCGCCTTCGGGGTCAGTCACATCAGTGCGGCTGCTGGACGCCGTGTGCTTCCGGTCGGGTCTTCGGATCGACCGAAAGACGGGTACTCGTGACGGTCACGTTCAACCACACCATCATCGCCGCGACGGACAAGCACGCGTCGGCGGCCTTCTACCGGGACCTGTTCGGGCTCCCGGAGGCGCCCTCGTGGGGGCCGTTCGTCAATGTCCTGCTGGACGAGGGTGTGCTGCTCCAGTTCGCCGAGCCACCGGTGGACATCCAGATGCAGCACTACGCGTTCCTCGTTGACGACGAGCTCTTCGCGCGTGGCCTGGCGTACCTCCAGGAACGAGGCATCACGTACTGGGCCGACCCGCAGATGAAGCGGCAGGGTGAGACCAACACCGAGCACGGTGGCCGAGGGGTCTACTTCAAGGACCCGGCCGGACACGCGATCGAACTGATCACGCGCCCGTACCTCTAGCAGCTGCCCCTGGTCGGACGCTGTCGCTCAGCGTCCGACCAGGGCCGCTGGGTGAGCCGCGCTACCGCGGCCGGACGGCGAGGTGGATGTGCACGACGTCGTCGAGGGCGATGCCCTCCTTGTTGCGCACCGAGTCCCGCAGCGGAAGGACATAGCCCTCGTCCTTGGGGAACAGGGAGGTGCGCCACCGGCTGCGCCCAAGGCGGACCTCCACCGGGATCATGCCCCAGCCGTAGGTGACCGCCGACGCCACCTGGCGCACCAGGTCGACGCCGTCGGGTGGGATCGTCACGAAGTGGTACGGCGACGGCCCTCGCCACTCCCACACGGAACCCTCGAACTCGTACTCCATCACGGCATCAGACGGTAATGGGCCACGGTGGCATCGTCCGGAACCAGAGCGTCGGTGCCGCCGCTCGCCTCCGCCTCGAACGCACGGACGCGACGGATGACGCCGGACGGACCGTCGGCGGCGAGCAGGTCCCGCACCCCCGGCCAGTCGGTCAGGCCGTACGGGCTGACGATCCGGCTGGCACCGTTGCTGAGCACCGCGAAGCCGTTGAGCCCGTCGAGGGCGACGCTGCCGGTCACCGCCTCCCACGCCGCGCGCGGATCGTCCTTGGCGATCCAGTAGCCGCCGGGCTGGTTCCGGCGGGCGCGCAGGGCCGTAGCGCACAAGGCGCGGACGCGGTCGTACTCCTCGGTTGCGGGTGCGACGCCGGCCAGCGGCGCCGAGCATTCCCGCCTGGCGACCACCTCGCGCTCGTCGGTGAGCACCCGCACGTCGCCGCCGACCTGGTCGAGCATGAGGTACGAGTCCGCGAGCAGGAGATGGTCCAGCCGTCCCCGGTGGACGCGGACCATCAGGACGGTGGCCTGCGGACTGCTCGGGTCGACGATGTCGCAGGTGGTGCGGTGGGCGGAGGCTGTCGCGGCGATGGCGTCGGCGAGGATGGCCGCGAGGTCACGCCCGTCGGCGCGCGACAGGCCGCCGAGCAGCGCCCCACCGAGCCGGCGGGTGTACCAGGCGACCCCGTGCGCGCAGAGTCGCTCGGCGCCGGGGATGCCGGCGCCGTCCAGCAGGACGATCGCGTCGGGAACCGCACCGACGAAGTCCTCGTTCGGCCGGTCGGCCCTGCCGGCGCTGGTCGCCATGGTGACGTGCACCCGTCGACTCCTCTCGGCTCCGCGCAACGACGACGAGGCTCGGGTGGGGTCCGCGCCCAGGAAACCGCTTACCTCAGCTCTATTGACGTTCGTAACTGGGCGTCAGTACCGTGATGCGGGCAGCGAGAAAGCGCTTTCCGACCCTCACCGTCCGACAGGGAGCGCCCCCATGCCCAAACACCTGCGCGCGTTCTGCCTCATCCTGCTCGCCGTCGCCACCGTACTGACCACCACCACCGCCCTACCCGCTGAGGCGGCCCCCCGCTTCCGGGTGCTGGTCTTCTCGAAGATCACCAACTTCTACCACGACTCGATCCCGGCCGGCGTCGCCGCGATCCAGCAGCTCGGGGCCACGCACAACTTCGAGGTGGTCGCCACCACCGACGCGGGCGCCTTCACCGACGCCAGCCTCGCCACCTTCGACGCCCTCGTCTTCAACAACACCAACTCCACCCCCACCTCGGGTGACCTGCTCAACGCCGGCCAGCGCACGGCGTTGCAGACGTTCATCCGCAACGGGGGCGGCTGGGCCGGCCTGCACGCCGCCTCGGCCAGTGAACGCGACTGGCCCTGGTACGAGGGTCTGGTCGGCACAATCTTCGACTACCACCCCGACTTCTCGGCCACCGGCGGGACGTACCCCGGGCGGGTGAAGGTCCTCGACCGCGCCCACCCCTCCACCCGCAACCTGCCGGAACTGTGGGAACAGAGCGAGGAGTGGTACAACTGGCGGACCAACCCGACCGGCAACGTGCACACCCTCGCGCAGATCAAGGTGCGCGACGGGATCAGCGGCCTCGACGAGGGCGTCGACCACGCGTACTCCTGGTGCCAACGCTACGACGGCGGCCGGTCCTGGTTCACCGCCGGTGGGCACGCCAGCGCCCAGTTCAGCAGCGCCACGTTCCTGGAGCACCTGCGCTACGGCATCGAGTGGGCCGCGGGCGCGGTCGCGGGCGACTGCTCGGCGACCAAGACCGGCACCTTCGAGCGGGTGGGTCTGGTCACCGAGAACCTGGCCGACCCGTTCGAGCTGGCCGTCGCACCCGATCGCAAGGTCTACTACATCCAGCGCACCGGTGCGCTCAAGGTGGTCGACTCGGACACGCTCCAGGTCACCACGCTGCTCGACTTCGCTTACACCTCGGCGATGACCGACCAGTCCGACGGGCTGCTCGGGATGACCCTGGACCGCAACTTCGCCAGCAACGGCTGGGTCTATCTGCTCTGGTCGGACAAGACCCTGAAACAGCTCAACCTCTCCCGGTTCACGGTGGCCAACAACAGTGTCGCGCTCTCCTCGGAGAAGCGGCTGCTGACCGTCCCGACGTACCGGGGCGTGGGTCGGGCCAACTCGCACATGGGCGGTTCGCTGGCCATGGACGCGGCCGGCCGCCTGTACGCCGCGATCGGCGACAACACCGACCCGTTCGCGTCCAGCGGCTACACCCCGATCGACGAGCAGTCCGGCCGGGCCGCCTGGGACGCCCAGGGCACCGCCGGCAACACCAACGACCTGCGCGGCAAGATCCTGCGGATCACCCCGCAGGCCGACGGTACGTACACCGTGCCCAGCGGCAACCTCTTCCCGGCCGGCACCGCGCGGACCCGACCGGAGATCTACGCGATGGGCATGCGCAACCCGTTCCGGATCACCATCGAGCCGGGAACGAACGCGGTGCTCGTCGGTGACTACGGCCCGGACGCCCGCGCCGCGGATCCGAACCGTGGACCGGAGGGGACCGTCGAGTTCAACCGAATCACCACCGCCGGCAACTACGGCTGGCCGTACTGCGTGGGCAACAACATCCCGTTCAACGACTACAACTTCGCCACCAGCACCTCCGGGGCGAAGTTCACCTGCGCGGCGCCGGTGAACAACTCCCCCAACAACACCGGCCTGACCACCCTGCCGGCGGCGAAGCCGGCGTTGGTCTGGTACGCGTACTCCGCCTCCACCCAGTTCCCCGAGGTGGGCACCGGCGGTGGCGGCCCGATGAGCGGCCCGGTCTACGACTTCGACCCGGCGAACACCCGTACCACCAAGTTCCCGGAGTACTTCGAGGGCAAGTGGATCACGTACGAGTTCACCCGCAAGTGGTTCAAGACGCTCTCGATCCACAGGACGGCGCAGACGTTCAGCAACTCGCGCTTCGCGCCCACCGCCGTCGGCGACCTCCAGTCGATCAACGGGATCTTCGAGAACATGAGCTGGATCCAGCCCTTCGAGGCGGAGTTCGGCCCGGACGGCTCGCTCTACGTCATCGACTTCGGCGAGGGCACCGGCAGCGGTCGCGGCGGCAGCAACGCCGGCGCCGGCATCTACCGGATCGACTACGTGGCCAACGGACGGCCACCGACCGCGAAGATCACCGCCGCTCCGGACAGCGGACGTACGCCGCTGACGGTCGGCTTCTCCTCGGCCGGCACGACGGCCGGTGACGGCACCGCGCTCAGCTACGCCTGGGACTTCACCAACGACGGCAGCACCGACTCCACCGCCGCCAACCCGAGCTTCACGTACGCGGCGGCCGGCACGTTCACCGCCCGGCTGACCGTCCGCAACAGCGGCAACGGGCTGACCGCCACCGCCGTCACCGACGTGGTGGTCGGCAACACCCGGCCGACGGTCACCATCACCGTGCCGGACGGCGGGTTCTTCGACTTCGGCGACAAGATCCCGTACACGGTGACGGTCACCGACCCGGAGGACACCACCGTCGACTGCGCCAAGGTGACCGTACAGACGCAGCTCGGTCACGACACGCACGCTCACCCGCTGGACGTCTACACCGGCTGCTCCGGGCTGTTGGCCACCGAGGCCGACGCCGGTGACGGGCACGGGCCGGGGCAGAACCTCTACACCCTGATCACCGCCCAGTACACCGACGGTGGCGCGGCCGGCGGCGTACCCGCGCTGACCGGCTCGACCCGGGTCCAGCTGCAACCCAAGAGCAAGGAGGCCGAGCACTTCAGCGCCCAGTCCGGCCTCGTCGTCAACGACCGGACCACCGCCCGCGCCGGCAAGCGGCTCGGCGACGTCGACCACAACGACTGGGCGGCGTACGGACCGGTGGACCTGCGCAACATCGGCTCGGTGACGCTCGGGGTGACCAACGGCGGCCTCGGCGGCACCATCGAGCTGCGCACCGGCTCGCCCACCGGCACCCTGATCGGTACGGCCACCATCGGCTCGACCGGCGGGTGGGACAACCTGGTGTCCCCCACCGTCACACTGACCAACAAGCCGACCGGCAGCACCGTCCTGTACGCCAGGTTCGTCAACGCCGCCCAGGTCGGCGGCACACCCGACCTGATGTCACTGGACTGGATGCGGTTCAACGGCGCCGGCGTCAAGCAGGAACCGGGCGGAACCCTCTCGATCACGGCCAACCCGACCGGCGGCGCCGCGCCGCTGACCACCACGTTGACCGCGACCGCGACGGCGCCGTCCGGGCAGAGCATCACCAACTACGCGTGGGACTTCGGCGACAACAGCGCGGTGGCGCACGGCGCGACGCTGCGGTCGACGAGTCACAGCTACCCGCGCAAGGGCACCTACACCGCACGGGTGACGATCACCTACACCGGTGGCGAGACCCGCTCGCTCAACCTGACCGTCACGGTCACCTGAGGTGAATCGGTGGCGGGCGGGTCGCGCCGCCCCGCCCGCCACCGCCCACCGTGGCGGCCCGCCGCGTCGATGTGCTGGTGAGCGGTATACCGCAGAGGTATCAATATGACGCTGAGGTATACCGTCACGACCGCATCCGCCTCCCGCAAAGGTCAGGGATTGCTCGTTTAGAGGTCTTGCCGGACCTTCGCGATGTGAAGATCCAGCAATGGGCCGAAGAACCTGGCGAAGTCGTCCAGGGAGTCCGATCGGAAGATCTCCCTCGCACCATCCAGGATGGCCACCGCACCCGAGGGAAGGTCGAAGAGGTAGCCGACAGTCTTCTCGTCCCTGATGAGGACGAAAACCTGCGGCACTTCTGCCACGACAACCGTCGGCCTCTCCGGCCTCGTTGGACTGCTCACGGGCAACGCTTCTGACTCGCCACAATTTCCCGTCATGGACATCTCCCTCCTGAGGGCTCCCCACGTGCCGGTCTCGAGGGCTGACTGACTCCGGACCTCGTAGGCACCAGATTGTCTTGGGACAATCTTCAGAGATAGTGTGGGGACAATCTGCCTCAGCGTCAAGGCTTGTCTATGGACAACCGGGAAGGGCGTGGACGTGCCGGTGCACTCGCGCTACCTGAACATCGCGTCCATGATCCGCGAGCGGATCGAAGCCGGAGAATGGGAGCCGGGTGCGCGGCTGCCGACCCTCAACGACCTCGCAGCCGAGTACGACGCCAACCGCGACACCGTCGGCCGGGCCATCGCCCTGCTGGAGACCGAGGGCTACGTGTGGGCCGTCCAGGGGCGGGGCATCGCCGTTCGATACGGCACGATACGCCCACGCCGGCCCCGCGGTGATCTCGTCAAGCGCAACGCGCAGGCAACGGGGTACTCGTTCCCTTCGGCAAGCAGCCAGGAAGTGTGGGTTAGCCACGGCAAGGCCATCAACGCGCCAGCCCGACTGGACGATCCCCGCGTCGCCAAACTTCTGGGGGTAGAGCCCGGCACCGAAGTGCTTCGCCGATTTCGGGTTACCGGGCCAGCATCCGAGGCCCCGTTCCAGATCAATATCTCGTGGATTCACCCACGCGTCGCGCACATCGTCGCCGACCTGGACGCGAGCCCGGCGGCAGGCGAGTGGCTGCACCACATCGAGAACGCCGGCCACTGGCCGATCAGCTGGATAGAGATCCACCGCGCCCGGATGCCCAGCAAGGACGAAGCCGGTCTTTTGGAGATCTCCACCAACCTGCCCGTACTGGAGATCGTACGGGTCGGCACCTCGGGAGGCGACCAGAAGCCGGTCGAGGTGACCGAGTACGTCGTGGCGAGCGACCGGGTCGAAACAGTCCACGTCCTGCACCGCGACGCGAGCGCGAACGAGCCGTGGCCCGACGGCGGACCGAGTAGGAGGTCATGACCGTGACCCTCTGTCTCGTGGCGGCCAGCCGGACGCACCAGGGCCTCGTCCGCAGACGGAACGAGGACTCCCACAGCCAGGGACAGTGGCTGTACGTGGTCGCCGACGGTCTTGGCGGCCACGTCGCCGGTGACGTCGCGAGCAGCACAGTCGTCGCTGCCGTTCAGGCGTACGACCGCGCGGTGGATCCGGAAGATCTTGCTGACTTCTTGGGACGGGCCATCAACGACGCGAGCGACGAGTTACGGAGAAAGGTCCGCGAGAACCCGGATCTGGCGGGGATGGGCACGACGTTCGTCGCTCTGCTGCATTCGGGCGGTCATGCGATCGTGGCAAATGTCGGGGATTCCCGGGCCTATCTGGTCCGACGCCACGGCTCCCGCGACAACGCCCTGGTTCAGATCAGCGAGGACCACACCTACGAACACCTCGTCGCCGACGCCGAGGAGGTGCCCCATCTTTCCGGGAGGCTGGCCCGCTTCCTCGACGGACGGGCCGACGGCCGGTCGGCCGACCTGAGGCCGCTCCTGCTTCAGCCCGGCGACCGAGTCCTGTTGTGCTCTGACGGACTGAGTTCGTACGTGCCGCACGAGCAGATCCGAGCTGCGCTCGATTCCGACGACAACCCAGGAAGCATCGCCGACCAACTCGTGGGCATGGCGATCGACCAGGGTGGACACGACAACGTCACGGTAATCGTCATCGACGTGACCCGGCCGTAGCCGGCGCGCCGAGGCCGGTGCCGATCGTTTCCGGTCGACCATGGCAGGGAACTGTGCTGGTCGAGGTGAGGGGGAAACATGAGCCGGTACGCGCTGTCGCCGACCACCCGAGCGCTGATCCTGCCGTTGCTGGGCACCGTCGCGTTGAGCACCGCCTGCACGGCTGGCGAAGGAGGGTCCGACCCGACGCCGTCGGCCGCGTCGACGGCATCGACACCCACAGCCGCGCCCAGCCCGACCGACCAGCCGTCCGCGAGCGCCGGCGCGCCGACGACCATCCCGACGTCGGCCTTCGTGGAGCTACCGTCCGAGCTGCGGAAGTCTCCGCGCCGTCCGACGCGGGTCGCCGAGGCGCTGCCCACGCTGTGCGGCAACGAGTTCGGCACCGGGGGTCGACAGGTCACCGCGAGCGCGGCCATGACACTGACCTACAAGAAGGCCGGCGAGCCCGACAGCAACACGCCGCAGGGAATGATCCACCAGACCATCTTCACCTTCGAGGGGGACGGCGCCTCGGACTACCTGCGACGTCTCCGCGCCGCGGTGAAGGCGTGCCCGTCGTACGACCAGGGCGGCACCAAGGTCACGGTCGGGAGCAAGACGGTGACCGGCGTCGGGGACGAGGCGTTGCTGGTGACCCGGACGTGGCCCGCCACGAGTCTGAACGGCGAGCGTACCGGCGGCGAGGGCGCCGCCCAGATCGCCGTGGCCCGGGTCGACGGTGTGGTGACGGTCCTCGACGACCAGGGCTGGGAGGGCAGCAGCGGCAACCCGGCCACCCTGGACCGGACCCTGCGCGACGGGGTCACCGCGATCGACGCCTGGCAGCGGTAGCGAAAGCTGGTGGGGCGGCCCCGCGACGGCACCGCCCCACCAGCCGGTACGACTACTCCTGCCAGGCGCTCTGCTGGGTGGAGACGAGGTTGCCGGGGATGACCGCGCCGTTGGTGCGGTACTCGGTGTATGCCCAGAAGTCGCCCTCGGGCAGCGGCCGGTTGGGCTTCAACGTGAAGTTGAGGCTCTGACCGCGCTCGGTCGTCGACGGCATCGTCAGCGTGGCCGGCGCGTACGTGGCGTTACGGCCGATGATGGCGTGACCCAACTGGAAGTCCACCACCGGGCCGCCGGGTACCTGCGCGAACACGTACGCCGTGTAGCGCCCCGGCTCGGGCAGGAACTTGTACGCCTGCTCCGCGCTGGTCCAGTACCTGTCACTGCTGTAGACAAGGGTGTCGCCCTTGTACAGGTACAGGTCGAGGTTGGTGTTCGGATCCTCGGTGTTGGCCTCGACGATGATGGCGGCGGAGTTCGCCGGCACCGTGAAGTCGACCTTCTTCACCCCGGACGCCTTCGGGTCGAACACGCCGCCGTACACGCCGGCCGGCATCGAGTACGACTCCCGACGCATCGGCGTGTAGCCGGTGCTGCGACCGGTGATCGGCCCGCTGAAGCCCGGCTGGGCGTAGCCGTAGGACCCGCTGGTCATCCGGCCGAACTCCTCGCCGTCGTCAGCGTACGGCCGGGGGGTGATGCCCCATGGGCGGGCGGCGACCGGAATCCGGGCGCTGTGCACCTTGCCGCGCCAGGTGATCGACCCGGTGACGTACCGGTCCCAGGGGGCGCTGCCCCGGCGCAGCGTGATGGTCACCGTCGCGGACTTGCCGGGCGCGAGCGTCACCGACGCGGGCGACACCGTGACCGTCATGCCGGGCAGGCCGGACACCGAGGACCGGTAGGTCTCCCGGGTCGTGCCCACGTTGGTCAGCGTGCGCTTGATGGTCACCGGGTGGGTGCCGTCGTACTCGCGCAGCGAGATGGCCGGCAGGTTGAGCTCCTTGCCGTCCGGCTGGGCCGTCTGGCTGAACTCGACCAAATCGGCGGCGGCCGGCTCGATGACCAGGCCCGGGTCCTTGGCTCCGGCCAGGTTGATGAAGCCGCTGCCCTGGTCCAGCGGGTTGGTGGTGCCCCGGGTGTCGGTGGCGGTGGTCCGCAGGGCCGAGGCGACCGTTCCCGGCGACCAGGTGGGGTGCGTGGCACGCAGGATCGCCGCCGCGCCGGCCACGTACGGCGACGCCATCGAGGTTCCGGAGTACGCGTCGTAGGCCCGACCGAAGTTTCCGGCCGGCGAGACCGCGGCGATGATGTCCGTGCCGGGCGCGACCAGGTCCGGCTTGAAGACGCCGAAGGTGGTCTTGTCCGGGCCGGTCGAGGAGTAGTCTGCCACGCTGGGGATCCCCGGGACGCTGGAGCCGTCGCCGCCGGTGCGCAGCGACACCTTGGCGTCGGACGGGTGGCGCATCAGGTAGTTGAAGAGCGTGCCGGCCTGCTTCTCGGTGTTCAGGTAGACCACCGGGAAGTTGTAGATGGAGTTGATCCGGTAGTTGCCGACCGGGTCGAACACCACCATCGCCGTACCGCCCTTCTCCTTCACCTCCTGTGCGGAGCTGAAGGGGGTCGACAGCGCGCAGGCGACCACCTTGCCCTTGATCTTCGCCGGGTCGAGGCTGCCCGGCTCGCAGTACGCCGAGCCCTGCTCCAGCGAGCCGGCCTGGTCACCGAAGACCATCTGCCGGGAGGTGCCGCCGGGCAGCGCGTCGAGCGAGCCGCCGACCAGCTTCGTGCCGTCGCCCAGGGTGACCGTGGCCGCGTTGGTGTTGGTCACCGCCGCGCCCACCGTGGTCACCCAGGGCGCCGCGTTGCTGATGGCGCCGCTCACGATGCCGGTGTTTCCGGCCGACGCCGCCACGAAGAC
The DNA here is from genome assembly GCF_049315225.1 of Micromonospora sp. WMMD729. Lineage (NCBI taxonomy): Bacteria > Bacillati > Actinomycetota > Actinomycetes > Micromonosporales > Micromonosporaceae > Micromonospora > Micromonospora sp. WMMD729. Next base: position 3,410,999 of record NZ_CP186059.1, read on the forward strand.
CCCGGAGAGCGTGGCGTTGAGGAAGGCGACGCCGATGGGGGTGTTGGCCTCCCAGTCGCCGAGCTGGCTGCCGATGGAGAAGTTCAGCACCTGCACGCCGTCGGCGACGGCCGCGTCGATGCCGGCGATGATGTCGGCGTCGAAGCCCATCCCGCCCCAGAGCACCTTGTAGACGGCGATCTGGGCGTCCGGCGCCACGCCGGAGACCGCACCGTACGACCGACCGTCGATCGTGACGTCCCGCACCGGCAGACCGGCGGCCGTGGACGCGGTGTGGGTGCCGTGCCCGGACATGTCGCGGGGGGACAGCACCTCGCCCTCGGGCACCGAGCCACCACCGGCGAGCCAGGTGTCGGCGAAGTACCGGGCACCGACGATCTTGCCGTTGCAGTGCTCCGCCACGAAGGCCACGCCGGTCTGGCAGGTGCCGTGCCACGTCTTCGGGGCGGGCATCTTCTTGGCGAACGACGCGCTCTCCGGCCAGATGCCGGTGTCCAGGACACCGACCACCATGCCCGCCCCGGTGGCCGGACCGGGCTTGGTCGGCGTGGCCGGCTTGGCCGCGGCGTCCACTGCGGACGGAGTGACGGCCGTGGAGTTCGGCGTGCCGGCGGGGGTTCCGCTCGGGGCGGCCGTGCGCGGCGTCGCCGCGCGGGTGCCCAGCGCCCGCGCGGCGGTGACGGCGCGTACCCGCTTGTCGGCCCGCAGCGCGGTCGCCTGCTTGGCGGTCAGTGTCGCCGAGAACCCGTTGAAGGCGGCGGTGTAGGCGGCCTTGACCTGGACGCCGGCCGCGGCGGCGACGGCGGACCGCTGCGCGTCGAGGTGCCGGCGGTACGCCTGCGACGGCGCCGACGTGACGTCCAGCCGGGCGCCGGGCGTGGGGCGGGTCCGCGCCAGTCCGGAAACCCCGCCGACGTACGTGGTCAGCGGCGCCTCGGCCAGCTCGACGACGTAGACCCCCGAGCCGGTGACGTCCACGGCGGACTTCGGGCTGGTCGCCTCGGCGTCGGCGCGACGGTCGGCGCCGTCGGTCAGGGTGGTGCGCTGGTCCGACCCCTTCGTGAAGTAGCCGGGGCCGCCGTTGGCCGAGGTGTCTCCGGGCGCTGCCGACGCCGTTCCCGCGACGCCGGTCGTGCCGGCGAACATCGCGACGACCAGCGTCGGTATCGCCAGTCTTCGCAGGTTTTTCCCGCTCGTGCGTGTGGACACGAGACTCCCTTCCATCGCCCCGGTGTGGGGCTTGCTCATCTGCTGCGACCCGCTTGGGAGCGCTCCCCCACCTAAGCCGTCGACGATTAATCGAGGGTTCGAGCGGTGTTACGGATCATGACGCACATAAGATCATGATGTTTCAGCCGTGCCTAGATCATGTTTTTCCGGCGCGGTTGAGGCAGAATGCCGGCCACGGCCGGCGTCACATCCCGACCACGCAAGGCGATCCGCACCCACGGCAGCCCTGGTGGGTCCGCGAAACGGGTCGGCGCACGCCGCACTGCCACTCAACCCGGAGCGCGAATCGTCGGATCTTTTTACCGGCCACCGGTCGGCGGCCCGGCCGACGAGCCTGGCCCTGGCGTTACCAGGACAACCGGGAACCCGGCTGACGGCGACCAACCGGGTGACAGTGTTCTCGTCAGTGTGACGCGAGAGGAGACGACAACCATGACAGAGCAGATCAGCCTCGATGGTCACCCAGGCGGGCGTCAGATGATGGCCGTCGGTTTCATCGGGCTGGGCGACCAGGGCGCCCCGATGGCCCGCGCGGTGGGTGAGAGCGCCCACGACCTGCACGTCTGGGCCCGTCGTCCGGAATCGCTGGCAGCGCTTGAGGGGACGCCGTACACCGTGGCAGCTACGGTCGCGGAGCTGGCTGGAAGGGTCGACGTCCTGCTGCTGTGCCTGCGCGACGACAACGACATCGCCGACCTGCTGGACCATCGTCAACTCCTGGACGGCCTGCGTCCCGGCACCGTGGTGGTCAATCACGGCACCGGCGACCCCACCGAGAACGTGGCGTTCGGGGATCGCTTCGCCGCGCACGGTGTGGCGTACCTGGACGCTCCGGTCAGCGGCGGCGGACCTGGCGCCCGGTCGCGGACCCTGACCACCTTCGTGGGCGGTGACCAAGCGGCCTACGACCGCTGTACGCCGATCTTCGACACGTTCTCCCGCCTGGTGGTGCACATGGGTCCGGTCGGCACCGGCCAGCTCACCAAGCTGCTGAACAACTCCATGACGATGAGCAACCTCAAGAACGCCGCCGACATGCTGCGCATCGCCGAGAAGTTGGACATGGACATCCCGGCGCTGATCACGGCACTCTCGGTGAGCAGCGGGGCCAGCTTCATGCTCGGCGCGCTGAACACCGAGATCACCCCCGACCTCGCGCCCCACCTGCAGACGCTCATGCGTAAGGACATCGAGCACTTCGCCGATGCGGTCCGGGCGCGCGGGCTCGACCCGAGCGAGCTGCGCGACCGCGGGCTGGCCGGCGCGGACAGCCTCGTCGAGGCCGTCGCCATCGTCGCCGGCCGCTAGCGGGCCACCTCCGGTGCGGGCGCGTCGATCGGGAAGCGACCCTGCCGCCACTGCCAGTGCCGGCCGGCCGACAGGTGGTCGACGATCGCGCGTTGCAGGGCGGTGCGGCGCGGCAACTCGTCCAGCGGCGTGGTCAGCGTCCGGAACACGAACCGCAGCACCTCGACGTCCGCGTCCAGCCCTTCCGGCTCCTCGTAGGGCGCCAGCTCGAACCGTCGCTGGAAGCGGATGATGTTGGAGTCCTCGGGCAGGTACTCGCGCAACTGGGGATCGAGCAGCCACGAGCCGCAGGAGAACGCCGCGTACCGCTCGTCGGGGAAGTGCCGCGCGAAGAAGGCGCGGCCCTCGTCGAGTGACGCCGTGACCGCCGCCGGGGTCAACGGCCCCGCGTCCGGGATGTGCAGGCCGATGGCACCGTCGCCGCGATGGTGCTGCAACCGGCCCAACTCGTAGACGGCGCCGCGGACGTGCAGCGTCAGCCAGCTCTGCATGACCGGCCAGCCCTCGCCGCGCATCCGCCGGTCGACGGCGAGGTTACGGCCCAGGTCGGCGAGGGTCGCCCAGGACACCGCGTCGGGAACGCCGTGGTCGCGGTGGTAGCCCCGGACGACGTCGACCAGGGCGAGGTACGCGTAGACGTAGAGGTGCCGCCAGGCGAGGCCACGGTCGCGCGGCAGCTCCGGGCCGGGCGGCAGCCAGACGTACCCGCCGAGATCGGCGCGGACCAGCGCAATCGAGCGGTCCAGCAGCCAGCGCAGCTCCGACGTCCACAGTGGCGAGTCGTCGTCCGGCCAACCCGCGATGATCTCGGCGGCGTCGTCCGGCGGCACCGCGAGCCGGTCGAGGATCGCCGGCGCGTCCGCCTTGGCGGGCAGCGGGGCCGAGGGCCGGTCACCGGCGAGCTGGTGCACCCGCTCGACGGCGTCGACGGGCACCCCGAGCAGCCCCGCGGTCCCGTTCAGATCCATGCGCCCGACCCTACCGCCGACCGGCGTACCCCTGTGCCCCACGCCGATCAGACGACATGGCGCAGGTAGCCGGCGATCGCGGCGTCGAGCACCTGCGCGCCCGGCCGCGCCCAGACCTCGGCGGAGAAGACCTCCACCTCGATCGGGCCTCGGTAGCCGGCCGCGTCCACCGCCTCACGCAGCCGCCGCAGCTCGATGCACCCGTCGCCGGGCAACGCCCGGCCGAGCAGCACCCCCTCCGGTAGAGGTGTCACCCAGTCGCAGACCTGGAAGGCGGCGATCCGCGCGCCGGCCCGGGCGATCTGCGCGTACACGGTGTCGTCCCACCAGACGTGGTACGCGTCGACGACCACCCCGACCACCGCCGGATCGAACCGCTCGGCGATGTCGAGCGCCTGGCCGAGGGTGGCGATCACGCAGCGGTCGGCGGCGAACATCGGGTGCAGCGGTTCGATCGCCAGCCGTACCCCGGCCGCCGCCGCGTGCGGGGCCAGGTCGGCGATCGCGTCGGCGACCTGACGGCGGGCGCCGTCGACATCCCGGCTACCCGTGGGCAGTCCGCCGGAGACGAGCACCAGTTCCGGTGCGCCCAGCGCGGCCGCCTCCTCGATGGCCCGCAGGTTCTCCGCGCGCCAGCCGTCGGCGGTGAAGAAGCCGCCCCGGCACAGCGACGTGACGCTGAGACCGGCGTCGCGGACCAGCTTCGCCGAGCGGGCCAACCCGTACTCGGCCACCGGCTCCCGCCACAGCCCGATGCCCGGTACGCCGGCCGCCACACAGCCGGCGACCACGTCGGGCAGCGGCCAGCGCTGGGCGGTGGCCTGGTTGAACGAGAACCGCGCGAGACTCATTGAGCAACTCCCGCCACGGTGAAGAACGCCCGGGCGCGGGCGGCGGCCAGTTCCGCGTCGGGCAGCAGCCCGGCCTCGTCGGCGAGGGTGAGCAGGGTCGCCAGGTGCGCCGACGAGCGGCCGGACTGCGCGCCGCCGACCATCGTGAAGTGGTCCTGGTGCCCGGCCAGCCACGCCAGGAACACGATGCCCGTCTTGTAGTGCCAGGTCGGCGCCGCGAACAGGTGCCGGGCCAGCGGCACGGTCGGCGCGAAGATCTCGTCGTACGACGACAGGTCCCCCCGATCCAGAGCGGCCAGCGCGGCGGCGGCGGCCGGGGCGATGGCCGCGAACACCCCCAGCAGCGCGTCGGAGTGACCCACCTCGTCCCCCCGGATCAGCTCCGGGTAGTGGAAGTCGTCGCCGGTGTAAAGGCGCACCCCGGCCGGTAGCCGACGCCGCAGCGCCACCTCCCGGTCGGCGTCGAGCAGCGACACCTTGACGCCGTTCACGGTGGACTGGTGCGCCTTGATCAGCTCGACCACCGTGTCGGCGGCCAGGTCCAGGTCGACGGACCCCCAGTAGCCGGTGAGCGCCGGATCGAACATCGGACCCAACCAGTGCAGCACCACCGGCTCACCGGCGGCGGTCAGCAGCTCGTCGTACACCCGCAGGTAGTCCTCGGCGTCGCGGGCGGCGGCGGCCAGGTGCCGGCTGCACATCAGCACCGGCCGGGCGCCGGCGGCGCGGACGTCGTCGAGCTGTTCACGGTAGGCGGCGGTGACCTCGGCCAGGGTGACCGGGCCGGGCGGGAGCTGGTCGGTGCCGACCCCGGCGACGATCCGCCCGTGCACGGCGCGGGCCTCGGCGGCGCTGCGCCGGATCAGCTCCCGGGTCGCCGGATAGTCCAGCCCCATTCCCCGCTGGGCGGTGTCCATCGCCTCGGCGACCCCCAGCCCGTACGACCACAGGTGCCGCCGGAAGGCGAGGGTGGCGTCCCAGTCCACCGCCGCCGGGGCGCCCGGCACGTTCTCCGCGCCCGGGTCGGCGACCACGTGCGCGGCGGCGTACCCGATCCGGCCGGTCGCCGGCGCGGCCGGGCGGGCGAATCCGCCGGTCCCGGTGAGTCGGTGTCGCCGCCCGCCCGGCAACGCCACCTCGACGGCCCTCACGGGTGCAGCTCCGGGACCTCGACCCGGACGCCCTCGCGGGCGGCGCGGAGCCCCAGCTCGGCGAGCTGCACGCCACGCGCGCCGGCCAGGAAGTCCCACCGGAACGGCTCACCGGCCACGACGTGCCGCAGGAAGGCCTCCCACTGCACCTTGAAGCCGTTGTCGAACTCCTCGTTGTCAGGCACCTCGGACCACTGCGCGCGAAAGTCCTCGGTGACCGGCAGGTCCGGGTTCCACACCGGTTTCGGGGTCACCGCCCGGTGCTGCACCCGGCAGCCGCGCAACCCCGCGACGGCGCTGCCCTCGGTGCCGTCGACCTGGAACTCGACCAGCTCGTCGCGGTACACCCGCACACCCCACGACGAGTTGATCTGCGCGATCACGCCGCCGTCGAGTTCGAAGATGGCGTACGCGGCGTCGTCCGCGGTGGCCGCGTAGGTACGGCCGTCCTCGTCGACCCGCTCGGGCACGTGGGTGGCGGTCACGCAGGTGACGGCGGTGACCCGGCCGAACAGCTCCTGGAGCACGTAGTGCCAGTGCGGGAACATGTCGGAGGTGATGCCGCCGCCGGACTCGGCGCGGTAGTTCCAGGAGGGGCGCTGGGCCGGCTGCCAGTCGCCCTCGAAGACCCAGTAGCCGAACTCGCCGCGCACCGAGAGGATCCGGCCGAAGAAGCCGCCGTCGACGAGCCGCTTGAGTTTGCGCAGCCCGGGCAGGAACAGCTTGTCCTGCACCACGCCGGTACGGACACCGGCCGCGTCGGCGGCGCGGGCCAGGTCGAGCGCGGCAGCGGTGTCCTCGGCGAGCGGCTTCTCGGTGTAGATGTGCTTGCCGGCCTCGATGGCCTGGCGGATCGCCTTCTCCCGCTGCTGGGTGACCAGGGCGTCGAAGTAGATCTCGACGTCGTCGCGGGCCAGCGCGGAGGTCAGATCGGTGGTCCAGTCGGTGAGGCCGTGCCGCTCGGCGAGTTCGCGGAGCTTGGTCTCGTTGCGTCCCACCAGGACCGGTTCCGGCCAGATTCTCGTGCCGTCGGCCAACGTCACGCCGCCGGCCTCGCGGATGGCCAGCAGGGACCGGACGAGGTGCTGGCGGTAGCCCATCCGTCCGGTCACGCCGTTGACGATGATGCCGATCGACCTGCGGGTCATGATGTTCCCTCTCGTCGTGCCGGTCGTTCAGTGGTTGGCGGCCGCGCTGCCGAGCAACCCGCGCAGTTCGGTGGCGAGCCGGTCGAACCGCGAGTCCGACATCACCTGCGCGTAGTCGCGGTGCGCCGGCAGTTCGACGTCGAAGGTGCGGATGATCCGCCCGGGCCGGGCGCTCATCACCACGACCCGGGTGCCGAGGAAGACCGCCTCGGCGATGGAGTGGGTGACCAGCACCACGGTGGTGCCGGTCTCCCGCCAGATGCGGTGCAGTTCGGCGTTCATCTGCTCACGGGTCAGCGCGTCCAGGGCGCCGAACGGCTCGTCCATGAGCAGCACGGGTGGGGCGTGCAGCAGCGCGCGGCAGAGCGCCACCCGCTGCTGCATGCCGCCGGACAGCTCGTGCGGCAGGGCCTTCTCGAAGCCGGTCAGTCCGGTCATCTCGATCAGCTCGTCGGCCCGGCGGGCGGCCCGGGTCCGGTCCATGCCGCGCATCTCGGCCTGGAGCAGGATGTTGGCCCGCGCGCCCCGCCACTCCAGCAGGGCGGCCTTCTGGAAGACGAAGCCGATCTCCTTCTGCGGACCGCGTACCGGCTGTCGCAGCAGCGCGACCTCACCGCTGGTGGGCTGCACCAGGCCGGCGACGATCTTCAGCAGGGTGGACTTGCCGCAGCCGGACGGGCCGACGATGGTGACGAACTCCCCCGGCTCGATGTGCAGGGACACGTCGTCGAGGGCGGTGGTCCGCGAGCGTCGGGTGGTGAACCGGACGGTCACCCCGGACAGAGCGATGGCGGTGCCGGCGGTGGCCGGCGCGGCGCTCACCTCGTCACCCCTTGGCCGCGTACGACGAGTCCCAGTACGCGTTCGGCGCCCCCGGGTCCTTCAGCTCCGCGTAGCGGGCCATCAGGTCGATGGTCTCGGACCACTGGGCGTCGGTGTTCACCCCGGCCGGGCCGTCGGCGCCGAGCAGCGGCAGGTTGAGGGTGAGCTGCTTGGTGAGCACCTCGGGGGCGGGCTCGTTCTCGGCGAGCGCGACCATGGCACTCACCGCGCCGGCCGGGTCGCGTGCCGCGTCGGCCCAGGACTTCTGGGTGGCCCGGACGAACTTGCGGGCCAACTCCGGGTCCTTCTGCAGGGTCTGGGTGTTGGCGATCAGACCGGTGCCGAGCAGGTTCATCCCGTAGTCGGCGAAGAGCAGCACGTCGACCTTCTTGCCGGTCTTACTCTCGATGGTGGGCGCCTGGTCGTGGAAGAAGCCCATGATGGCGTCGACCTTGCCCTCGGCCAGGGCGGCGATCTTGCCGGCGGCGTCCACGTTGACCACCTTGACGTCGTCCTTCTTGAGGCCGTTCTTCTCCAGCCAGGCCGGGAAGGTCGCGTAGAGGGCGTCGCCGGGGGTGCCGCCGACGGTCTTGCCCTTCAGGTCGGCCGGGGTCTTGATGTTCTTCTCGGTGAAGAACTCCACCGAGGAGGGGCCCTTCTCCAGGTACGCCCCGAGGCTGCGCACCGGCATCCCGCTGGCCACCGACTTGAGCAGGACGGGACTGTCGGCCCAGCCGAAGTCGGTCTGCTTCTGGGCGACCTGCTTGACCGTGTTGCCGGAGCCGTTGCCGGGCAGGATCTTCAGGTCGATGCCCTCGGCGGAGTAGTAGCCCTTCTGCAGGCCGTAGTAGAAGGGCGCGTGCTCGCCGTACGGCACCCAGTTGAGGGTGAGGGTGACCTGCTTCCTGCCGTCGGCGCCGGTCTTGCCGGCGGAGTCCGAGCCGCCGCAGCCGGCGGCGGCGAGGAGCAGGGCGGCGGTGGCCAGGATGGTGGTGGCGGTGCGTTTCATCGGTGCCTCCGTGATGGGGTCGGTCAGGAGGTGGTGAGGGACACGCCGGCGCGGCGGCTGGCGTGCCACGGGATGAGCAGCGCCTCGGCGATCTCGACCAGGACGAACAGGACGATGCCGATGGCGGACATCAGGATCAGGTCGGCGAACAGCAGCGGGGCGTCGAGATTGCCGTTGGCCAGCAGCAGGACGTAGCCGAGCCCTTCGCTGGCGCCGACGAACTCGCCGACCACGGCGCCGACCACCGCGAGGGTGACCGCCACCTTCAGGCCGGCCATCAGGTGCGGCAACGCGTTCGGAAAGCGGATCTTGCGGAAAGTGCGCCAGGGCCCGGCGCCCATCGTGGCGGAGAGGTCGAGCAGTTCCGGGTCGGTCGAGCGCAGGCCGGCGACGCCGGAGATGACCACCGGGAAGAACGCGATGAGCACCGCCAGGATGATCTTCGGGGTGAGGCCGAGGCCGAACCAGACGACCAGCAGCGGCGCGATGGCGATCTTCGGGATGACCTGTGCGAACAGGACGATCGGGTAGAGCGCCTTGTCCAGGGTGCGCGAGTAGGCGATGGCGACCGCGGTGGCCAGCCCGAGCGCGGCGGCCAGGACGAAGCCGAGCACGGTCTCGTAGAGCGTGACCAGGGTGTGTCGGGCCAACTCGGACCACTGGTCGGTCATCGTGGTCCAGACCTGACCGGGGGTGGGCACGAGGTAGTTCGGCACGTACTCCCGGGCCGCCACGAACCACCAGGCGAGGAAGAGGGCGGCCAGCACGAGCGCCGGCCGCCACAGCGAGTCGGCGACCGCCGCCGCACGACGGCCGAGGGTGGATCGGGGTGAACGGCCGTCGTTGTCCGACGACCGATCGGCCACTCCGGATCCCGGTTCACGGTCGGCGCGGACCGGAGCGTCCGTCGAGCGGGGCGACGGCTCGGCCGTGGCGGCTGAATCGCCTTCCCGCTCACCGCTTACCGGGTCAGCGGCGGTGCGCCGGCCTGTGGTGTCCAAAGAGTTCTCGGTCACGCGAACCTCCTCGGGGCCCGACGCGACACCCGGGAGTCGGGCCGGTCGGCAGGTCAGGCAAACGCTTTCCTGGGAGCGTAGGCGGCCTCCAGACAGCAGGCAAGGCCTTTCCTCGATCTGTTCGACGCCAACCGGGCCGCGCGCTGAACGCGTCGCCCAAGGTCGACTCGGCTTACCGGAAGCCGGGCCTTCCCTGCCCCTCGGACACCGCGACTTCCCTGAACCCGAGTGGATCACCATAGGTGTCGAGCAGGCCGCACATCCCCAACCGGCCGCGCTCGACCGGCGCGTCCACCGCGTACACGCCGGCCCCGCCCAGATATCCGGAGTCGCCCCGCTCCAGGGCGTCCAACTGCGCGCCGGTGTCGGCCGCCGCCCGACCCGCACCGTCCGCCCACCGCCGCCGCCAGGCCGTCAGCAGCGGCCGACGCAGCGCCACCGCCGCCGCGTGGAAGGCGGCCAGCGCCGCCGGACCGCCGGACCGCAGCGCCTGGAAGCCGGTCACGGCAAGGTCCCTCCGCCGGTACGCGCTCCGCACGTCCGCCCCCGGCGCTCCCCCGTCCGGCAGCGCCGCCGCCTCGGCGTACGCCTCGGGGTCGGCCAGCACCTCGGGTGGGAAGGTGAGGACCGCGTCCCCGGCCTCGGGCAGACCGCTGTTCTGCATGAGCACCACGATGGACAGACCACCGCCGTTCACCAGGCGGTGCACGGTGCCCGGCTCGAACCAGAGCACGGTGCCCGGCCGCAGCGGGGTCTCCCGGAATCCCGCGCCGTTCAGGGTCTGCACCGCGCCCTCGCCGCCGGTCACCACGTACCCCTCGGTGCAGCACAGGTGCACGTGCGGGGTGCCGCCGACCAGGCCGTCCGGCGCCGCCGTGTCGTAGACGCGCAGCCGGGACACGCCGATGCCGCCGGGCAGTGCCGCGAAGCGATCCGACATGGCCGGGCCTCCCTGCGGGAAAGGGCTTTCTCTGCGGTACGGTGACGCTAGCCGGCACGGCGAAACGCCGTCAACAGACCGAGGGGGCGGGACATGGCGACCCTGTCCGACGTGGCGCGGCGCGCGGGCGTCTCACCCGCCACGGCCTCACGCGTCATCAACGGCAGCAGCAAACCGGTCACCGACGAGCTGCGCGAGCGGGTGCTCGCGGCCGTCGCCGAGTTGCAGTACGTGCCGAACGCGCACGCCCAACTGCTGGCCCGCTCGCACCGCAGCGCGGTCGGCGTGATCGTGCACGACGTCTCCGACCCGTACTTCGCCGAGATCACCCGTGGGCTGCAACGGGTCGCCACCGACCAGGGCCGGCTGCTGATGATCTGCAACAGCTACCGCGACCCGGACCGCGAGCTGGAGTACGTGGAGCTGCTGCGGGGCCACCAGGTGGCGGCGCTGATCCTGGCCGGGTCCGGTTACCACGACGACGCCTTCACCCGGCAGCTCAACGAGAAGCTCGCCGCGTACGAGGCGACCGGCGGACGGGTCGCGGTCATCGGCCGCCACGAGCACTCCGGCGACGCCGTCATGCCGGACAACCGGACCGGCGGTCACCTCGCCGGCCGGGAACTCTGCGCGCTCGGGCACCGGGCGATCGGCGTGGTCGCCGGTCCGCGCATCCTCACCACCACCACCGATCGGCTGGCCGGGCTCCGGCAGGCCCTCGCCGAGCACGGCCTCGACCTGCCTGAGCGGCGTATCCGGTACGCCGAGTTCGACCGGGACGGCGGCGCGGAGGCCGCCGGCCGACTGCTCGACGCCGACCCCGAGCTGACCGCGATCGTGGCGCTCAACGACTCGATGGCCATCGGCGCCCTGGCCACGCTGCGGGCCCGCTCGCTCGCCGTACCGGGGCGGATCTCCGTGGTCGGCTTCGACGACATGCCGGTCGCCCGGGACGTCACGCCGGCGTTGACCACCGTACGGCTTCCCCTGGTCGACATGGGCGTACGGGCGATGTCGCTGGTGCTCGGCGCGGCCGCGCCGACACCCCGGGTCGAGGTGCTGCCCGCCGAGCTGGTCCGCCGGGACACCACCGGGCCGGCGTCCGACCGACCGCGCGACACCTCGACGCCCCGCGCCCGGCGGGCCCGTGCCACCTCGTGAGGGGCCCGCAAACCCCGTTGTCCCCGCCGGCCTGCCCTGCGTAGCCTGCGCCCGTGTTGATCCGTACGTTCGCCGACCAGGACTGGTCGCAGGTGTGGCCGATCATCGAGGACGTGATCCGGGCACAGGAGACCTTCGCCTACGACCCGGAGATGACCGCCGACGAGGCGTACGCCGTCTGGGTGGAGGCCCCGCCCGGGCGGACCGTGGTCGCGGCCGACGGTGACCGGGTGCTGGGCAGCGCGAAGATGGGACCCAACCGCCCCGGACCGGGAGCGCACGTCAGCACCGCCAGCTTCCTGGTCGCCGCCGACGCCCGTGGCCGGGGTGTGGGCACCGCGCTCTGCCGCGACGCCCTGACCTGGGCCCGCCGTGCGGGATACGCCGGTATGCAGTTCAACGCCGTGGTGCAGACGAACCGGACGGCGGTCGAGCTGTACCGGCGGGAGGGGTTCGAGGTGGTCGGCACCGTGCCGGGCGCGTTCCGCCACCGCACCCTCGGCCGGGTCGGCCTGCACGTCATGTACCGGGAGTTCTGACCCGCGCCTCAGCCGCCGGTCGTGCCGACGGCCGGGGCCGGCCCGAGTCCCGGCGGGTCGGCGGCCGGTTCGCCGCCCGCGCGGCGGATCGGGGTGAACAGACCGCCGACCGCGACCAGCAGGCAGCCGACTCCGGCGACGAACGCCACCGCCGGTACGCCGTACCGGCCGGCGGCCCAGGTCAGGATGGCGGCGCCGGCCGGACCGAGGGCGTAGTGCGTGCTCCAGAACGCCGAGGTGACCCGGCCGAGCAGGTGGTCGGGCGTGATCTCCTGGCGCAGTGACATCGAGCAGATCCCGCCGACGCTGACGCAGCAGAGGTACACGGCGGTCAGCGCGGTGACCGCCGGCACGGACGTCGCCGCGCCGACGCCCGCCACCGCGAACCCGCAGATCAGGTGCGCGCCGATCCAGGTGGTGCCGAAACCGCGTCGCCGCCGCAGCGGGGCCACCAGCAGCGCCCCGGCGACCGTGCCCAGCGCCGCCAGGCCGAGCACCGTGCCGACGGTGCCCTCGGTGCCGCCGAGGTCGTGCGTGACGTGGTAGATCAGCACGTCGGTGAAGCCGTAGGTCAGGAAGATGAAGACCGACAGCAGGACGGTCAGCGCGCGGAGCACGGGCTGCCGCCAGAGGAACCGCGCCCCGGCCAGGAACTCGACAAGCGGACGACCCCGGACGGTCGGCGGGGCGTCGGTGGGCCGGGCGGCGCGCAGGCGGACCAGGCGCAGGCCGGCGGCCGAGAGCGCGAAGCTCGCCGCGTTGACGGCGATGGCGACCGCCGGGCCGAAGCGGGCCGACACCACCCCGGCGAGCAGCGGCCCGAGCACGGCGGTCGCCGCGAACGTGGCCTGGAGCCGACCGTTGGCCTCGGTGATCCGGTCGGCGTCGACCAGGTTGCGCACGGCGGTCACCGCCGCGACCTGGAACAGCATGCCGGCCGCCTCGCAGATCGGCAGCACGACGAAGAGCAGCCAGACCTGTGGGCCGGCGAGCCAGACGAGGGGCACCAGACCGTAGAGGACCAGCCGGACCAGGTCCGCGACGATCATCAACGTACGGCGGTCGTACCTGTCGACGAGCACCCCGCCGAAGACGCCGGCCGTCACGGACGCCGCACCCGCGACGGCGGTGAGCAGTCCCATCTGCGCCACCGACCCGGTGGCCTGGAGCACCAGCAGCGGCACCGCCAGGTAGGCGAAGGCGTCACCGGCCGCGGAGAGGGACTGGGCGATCCAGTAGGTGCCGAAGGCGCGGTCCCGCCACAGTGGGGTCCGGCCCGGCCGGGGCGTTGCGCTCATCCCGCCGAGGCTATCGCCCCGCGCCGCCGGCCGTGGGTACGCGGACGGCCGCGGGAGTGACTCCCGCGGCCGTCCGAGGCGTACTCGAAGAAGGTCAGCTCTTGCGCAGCGGCGCGAGCGCGGCGCTCCAGGCCACGACCTGGTCGAGCGTGGTGGTCAGTGCCGGCAGGTGCTGGTCGCCGGGCTTGAAGGTGCTGAAGTTCTCGAAGTCGGTGAAGAGCGAGAGCGCGACCTGCGAGCGCACGTCGGCCATCTGCAGCTCACCGGCGATCAGGCGCAGGTGCTCGACGGCACGGGCGCCACCGACGGAGCCGTAGCTGACGAACCCGACGGCCTTGTTGTTCCACTCGTTGTAGAGGAAGTCGATGGCGTTCTTCAGGGCGCCGGAGGTCGAGTGGTTGTACTCGGGGGTGACCATGATGAAGCCGTCGAACGACGCGATGGTCTCGGCCCAGCGCAGCGTGTGCGGCTGGCTGTACTGGCCCATCGCCGGCGGCATCGCCTCGTCGAGGTGCGGGAGGTTGTAGTCGAGCAGGTCGATCAGCTCGAACTGCGCGTCGGTGCGCTGCTGGGCGTTCTCGAGGACCCAGCGGGCAACGGCTTCACCGTTGCGCCCCGGGCGGGTGCTGCCGAGGATGATCCCGATCTTGGTCATGACTGCGCCTTTCACTAGTCCGAACCTGGCCGCCGGAACGCTAACCGCTCCTTGCTTCGTCAAGCAAATGACCGCGCCATGACCATGCTCACACGCTGGGTAAGCAATTGCTCAATCAAGCAACTATGCTAGGAGGATGGCCGATTCCCGCGCAGAGGTGCCGCGCCCCCTCGATCCCGACGAGGAGGCGCTGGTCCGTGCCCTGGGTCAGGTGATGTACGTGGTGCCGCGCACCATCGACGCCGACATGGTCGGCGACCGACAGCTCCCCCTGACCGAGTACACCGCCCTGATGAACCTCTCCGAGGCACCGGAGCGGCGGATGCGGATGCACGAACTGGCCGCGGCCTGCTACCTCTCGCTCAGCGGCATGACCCGGACGATCATCCGGCTGGAGGGCCAGGGGCTGGTCAAGCGGGAGCGGTGCGAGGAGGACGCCCGGGGCTGGAACGCGGTGCTCACCGACGCGGGCTTCGCCCGCCTCCAGGAGTCCTGGCCCAGCCACCTGGCGGCCGTCCGCCGCCGGTTCCTGCGCCACTTCGAGGGTCTCGACCTGGCCGAGCTGGCCCGCGCCTTCCGGCGCGCGGGAACGGCCGACTAGGCCGAGACCTCGACGTGGCTGTCTAGGCGTTGGCCACCAGCCGCCAGCGGTTGTCCGCAGTGCCGTTGTCCGAATCCTGCACGGCCTGGGCGCCTCGGGCGGTGGAGTTGTTCAGGATGCCGAGCAACTTGCCGCTGTTGACGTTGCGGATCTTGTAGGTGCCGTCCCCGTTGTTGACCAGGGTCCACCGGTGGTCGGCGGTGCCGTTGTCCGACCATTGCAGGACGCGGGCGCCGTCGGCGGTGGACATGTTCTCCACGCCGAGGACCTTGCCGCTGTTGACGTTGCGGAACCGGACCGCGCTGCCGTCGGTGATCATGACCCAGTTGTGGTCGGCGGTGCCGCTGTCGTCCCACTGCAGGGCCAGTCCGCCGTCGGCGGTGGACATGTTCTGGATGCCCAGGACCATCCCGCTGCCCACGTTGACCAGCCGGTAGCTGCCGCCACCGCTGCTGGTGCTGGTGTTCCAGTACACCGTGTAGTTGTAGCCGTGGGCGTCCTGGAACGGCGCGAGGTTGACGGTGGACCCGTTCGCGGTGGCGGTGAACGCGAGCGAACTGGTGCTGGTCCGCGCGATCGACGAGACCACCAGCGACGGCAACGAGTTGAGCGTGGTGTTGCCGTAGTTGCCGCAGAGCACGCTCGGGCCGTACGTGACGGCGGCGACGTTGGGGTTGTCATTGGCGGCCCGCATGACCACCCGCATCGGCAACCGTACGGTGATGGTGTCGCCGGCGGCCCAGGTGCGGGTGACGGTGGCGTAGCTGCCCGGCGTGGTGCTGACCGACTCGGCCACCCCGTTGACGCTGATGGTCGCGCCGCTCGTCCACGACGGGATACGCACCCGAATGCTCCACGAGCCACTCATCGTGCCGGAGAGCGTGAGCGTGGTGGTGTCGCTCACCGGGTACGTGGTGTTCTGGGTGACCGTGATCCCCCGCTGCGTCCAGTTCAGCTCGGACGGCACGAAGAGGTTCACCGTGAGCGTCGTGCCGCTGTAGAAGTAGACGGAGTCCATCAACTTCGTGTTGATCTCCAGGCCGGTGCCCTGGCAGCACCAGAACGAGTTGTAGTCGGTGCTCCAGGTGCCGCCGCCCCACGCCGGACCCACACCCCGCCGTCCACCGGGCTTGAGCGGGGTGAAGTAGGTGATGTGACCGCGACTGTCGGCCGGGTTCTGCGCGCCGATCAGGTGGTTGATCATGGCGCGCTCGTAGAAGTCGAAGTAGTCGGTCCGGTTCGGGTCGAGCAGCCACAGCTCGCGCGTCAACTTGAGCATGTTGTAGGTGTTGCACTGCTCGCAGGTGTCGTTGCTCAGGTAACCGGCGATCGCGTTCGGCGCCCGGAAGTGCTCGGCCTGGCTGTTGCCGCCGATGACGTACGAGTGCGCGTTCACGGTGATGTTCCACGCGTTGCTGGCGATGTCCCGGTAACGGGTGGTCCCGGTGGCCTTGAACTCGCGGGCCGCGCCGATCCACTTGGGCACCTGCGTGTTGGCGTGCAGGCCGTTGAGCTGGTCCTGGTTGCTGGCGAGGGGGTTGAACACCGCGGCGTGGTCGAACCGCTGGGCGGTGGTGAGCCACCGGCTGTCACCGGTCATCTGGTAGATGTCGGTGAGCACGTCGTTCATGCCGCCGAACTCGGTGCCCAGCATCGACTGCATCTGGCTGGAGCTGAGCCGGGACGTGCGGGTGTCGACCCAGCCGGCGAGGGCCAGCAGCACCGTACGGGCCTGGGTGTTGCCGGTGTAGCGCCAGACGTCGAGCAGGCCGGCGAGGGTCTTGTGGATGCAGTAGTAGGGCACGTTGCCGTTGGACAGCGTGCGTGCCTCGAGCGCGGTGAAGTCCGACTCCGGGAAGCCGGAGAGGTAGCCCGCGCCGAACCCGGCCGCGCCGTTGTTCGCCTGGCACTTGGCCATCTCGGCGACCATGTAGTTCGCCTTGTCCCGGCAGGTGGTGTCGCCCAGCACCGCGTAGGCGTGCGACCACGCGGTCAGGAAGTGCCCCTGCATGTGCGTACGGAAGGGGAAGTTCGGCGCGTCCCACCCACCGTTGGTGGCGGCGCCGTTCGTGGACAGCCGGTGGTTGGCGCGGAAGTTGTAGAGCATCCGGTCGACGTCGACGAAGCGCAGGTAGTTCAGGGTGCGGTTCTGGTTGTCCAGCCAACGGCCGCTGGTCAGTCGCACCTGACCGGGGTCGAAGGCATAGGCGCCGACGCCGATGTCCGCCCGTGCGGGCGGGACCACGGCAGCGGCGGCGGGGCCCGCGCCGAGCGTCGTGGCGCCGGTCGCGGAGAGTACGGCGGTGGCGCCGGCGGCCTGCAGCACGCGGCGTCGGCTGAGGGGCAGGGACGACATGGGACCTCCAGATGAGCGCTACCGGCGACGGGACGGCAACCGGGCGGGACGGGCTCGGTGGGATGCAGGGGTCCGAACGTTAACGTTCACATCCGTGTCCGGCATGCTACGGCCGGATGACTGGGAAATTCAAGGTTCTAACTATTACGGCTCGCTGTGCACTACGTCTGAGCTGGTAGATCAGCCATCAGGACACCGGTACGGTATGTGACTCCACCTCGTGTTATCGATAACACCGATGGATCCCTGTACGGCGCGGCCGCCGTCGACGCACCCCGAAACGGGATGCGCGCCGACGGGTGTCGCTGGTGGAATCTCGGGATGCAGCACGACGTTGTGCGTCCTCCGAAGGCGCGACCGGGCGACCGCATCGCGGTCCTGTCACCCTCGTTCGCCGCGGCCGGCGCGTTCCCCGAGATCCACGAGCAGGCCATGCGCCGGCTCGCCGACGTGACCGGGCTCGTGCCGGTCGAATACCCCACCACCCGCGCCGTGGGCGCGACCGCGCAGGCGCGCGCGGCGGACATCAACGCCGCCTTCGCCGATCCTCGGGTACGCGCCATCCTCGCCGTCGTCGGCGGGGAGGACCAGATCACCGTCATCCCCCACCTGGACGCCGACCTGGCCCGCGCCGACCCGAAGCCGTTCCTGGGCACCAGCGACAACACCAACCTGCACCAGTGGCTCTGGGGACTCGGCATCGCGAGCTTCTACGGTGGGTCGTCCCAGGTGCACCTCGGCCCCGGTCCGGCCGTGGACGACATCCACGCCCGGTCGCTGCGCGCCGCGCTGCTCACCGGTGAGCGGTTGGAGGTCACCGATCCCGGCGAGTCCGAGGACATCGGGGTCCCCTGGGACGACCCGCGGGCGTTGCAGTCGTTCGGGGACCGCGAGCCGACCGAGCCGTGGAGCTGGTACGGGCCACCGCGTACGGTCACCGGCCCCACCTGGGGCGGGTGCCTGGAGGTCCTGCAGTGGATCCTCACGGCGGGACGCTTCCCGTTCCCGCCCGGGGTGCTGCGCGGCGGCGTGCTGATCATCGAGACCTCGGAGGAACTCCTGCCCGCCCGCGAGGTCGGCTGGATCGTCCGCGCGCTGGGCGAACGCGGTCTCCTCGGCGCGGTCGACGCGGTCCTGGTCGCCCGTCCACCGGTCTCCGACTTCGACCGCCGGCCCGACGCGCAGGAGCGGGTGCGGCTCCGCGAGCAGCAGCGCGACACGGTCGTCGACGTGGTGCGCCGCTACAACGCCGACGCGGTGGTGTGCGTCGGCGTTCCGTTCGGCCACACCAGACCACAGTGGATCCTCCCGCACGGCGGCACGGTCACCGTCGACGGCGCGCAGCGGCGGATCTTCGCCGACTACCGGTAGCCGGCCGACACGCCGCGCCCCGGCCGACGCCGGGACGCGGAGTGGCGTCAGCGGGCCGGAGCGTGGGCGGCCAGCGGATTCGTCAGGGTGCCGACGAACTGGAGGGCGGCCGACGGGTCAGCCAGGTCGATCATCTGCTGGTTGTCGCGGAGTTGGAGGCGGTTGAGGCAGGACAGCGCGAACTCGGGGGCGAACAGGTCGTAGTGGTGGACCCGCTCGGCCAGGTGCGGCACCCGCGCGAAGTAGTCGGCGGCACAGGACGCGACCGTGCCCCAGAAGGCGTCCTCGCTGAGCACGTCCGCCTCGACCAGCACCGCGCTGAGGTGGCGCAGGAAGCAGTCCACCACGTCGGTGAAGATGGTCAGCAGCTTGGTGTCGTCGGGCACCTCGACCCGGATCCGCTCCACCTCGGTTGGCAGCGCGACGTCGGCGCTCAACACCGCGATCTCCTCGGCGATGTCCTTGAAGATCACCCGCCGGACGGTGTCGTGCTCGTCGAGGACCAGGATGACGTTCTCGCCGTGCGGCATGAAGGCCAGGTCGTGGGCGTAGAAGCTGTGCAGCAGCGGGGTCAGGTAGGCGTCCAGATAGCGGCGCAGCCAGACCTCGGGCGCGCGGCCGGACCGCTCGATCAGCGCCGCCGCCAGCGAGCCGCCGTCGGCGTCGACGTGCAGCAGCGCGGCCATCGTGGACAACCGCTCCCCCGGGGCCAGGCCGGGCACCGGGCTCTCCCGCCACAACGCGGCGAGCATCTTGCGGTACGGGGAGGTCCGCTCGGTGGCCGCCTCGTACTGTCGATGCCGGTAGCCGACCGCCGCCCGTTCCCGGATGACGGTCAGGCCCGTGCCGGCCAGCACCTCGTCGTTGCTGATCAGGTCGGCCAGCCAGTCGTTGATGGCCGGAGTGGCGGCCATGTACGTCGCCGACAGTCCCCGCATGAAGCCCATGTTCAGCACCGACAGCGCGGTCTTGACGTAGTGCCGGCCCGGTTCGCTGACGTTGAAGAAGGTCCGGATGGACTGCTGCGCCAGGTACGAGTCGGGGCCGGGGCCGAGGTGCACGAGCCGCCGTTCGGCCAACTCGCCCGCGAACGTCACGGCCAGCTTGTTCCACCACTGCCAGGGGTGCGCGGGGATGAGGTGGTAGTCGGCGAGGTCGAGCCCGACCTCGGCCATCGTGGCGGCGAACCGGGCCCGGGTCGACGCGTCCAACTCGCCCGCGATGAGGGCGTCGTAGTCGAGGTCGGCGGCGCTGCTGAACGTCGAGTGGTCGCGGTGCGCGGCCAGCCACTCCAGGCGTACCGGTGTGGCGGCCTCCGGCGCGTAGCGGTGGTACTCGTCGACGCCGAAGCCGAGCCGGCCGTTGTTGGCCACGAAGCAGGGATGACCCTCGGTCATGGACGTCTCGATGGTCTGGAAGTCGGCCCCGGCCAGCTCGGCGGCGCTCGGCGCGGACTGGGCGAGCTTGTACGCCGTACCGGCGAGCGTGGAGGTGATCTCCTCCAGGTAGACCGGGAGCACCCGCGCGGAGAGCCCGAGGGCGTCGCGCAGCTCGACGATCAGGTCCACCGCGTCGGGTGGCAGCGCGACGCCGTCGCGGTGGCGGGTGATGCTGTCGGCGTCGATCTGCCAGTGGGCCAGGGCGAGCACCCGGGCGGCGAACCGGTAGGTGACCGTGCCATCGTCGCTGCGGACCTCGTACCACTGCCGGTCGTCGGGGCCCGGCACGGGCGCCGGGGTGAGCAGCCGCTCGTGGGTGAACTCGGCGAGCGCCTTACGGACCAGCATCCGGTTGGCCCGCGCCCAGCGCTGCGGGGTGAGGTGCGCGACCGGGTCGCCCGGGGTGGCCGGGGTGGCGACGGCCGGTGGGGTGGGGACGGCGGTGGTGGTCACGCCGGGGCTCCTTCGTCTCGGGCGGCGGCCCGTTCGGTGGCGGTCTGGAACTGGGCGCGGGTGCAGACGCTGAGCAGCGCCTCCTTCTCCGGCTTGGTGATCGGGCCGACGACCTCGAAGCCGACGGTGGCGTTCAGGGCGTGCACGGCGGTGTTGCGCACGTCCGGCTCGACCACCACGCGCCGGGTCGCCGGGTCGGCGAAGAGCCAGGCCATGACGGTACGGATCACCGCGCGGGTGAAGCCGTGCACGGGAGCGTCGGCGGGCGCGCAGAGGAAGTGCATGCCCACGTCGCCGGGCCGGTTCTCGTAGAGGTCGACGAGCTCGACGTGGGCCGGGTCGTAGCGCTCGGCCAGGAAGGCCGGACTCCCCCGCCACAGACCGAGGTACGCGTCGTGGTGCGGGTGCGCGGCGATGCGCCGGTACTCCTCGACGACCTGCGCCTGGTCGGCGTCCTGCATCAGCCAGAACGCCGACCTCGGGTGGGTCACCCAGCCGTGCAGCAGCGCGGCGTCGGCCTGCGGATCGAGGGTACGCAGGGCGAACTCCCCCAGCCGGTCGTCGACCCGGGTGAAGACCACGCTCACGACACCACCCCGAACTCCTGGAAGGTGATGCTCTTCTCGATCGGGTAGTGCTCCCGGCCGAGCAGCTCCCGGATGATCCAGGAGTTGCGGTACGCGCCCATGCCCAGGTCGGGCGAGGTAATGCTGTGCGTGTGGGTGCCCGCGTTCTGCAGGAAGATGCCCCGACCGGTGTGGTCGATGCTGTAGTTGCGGGCCACGTCGAAGCGGCCGTGTGCGTCCCAGCGGATCCGCTCGCGGACCGGTTCGAGGAACTCCGGCACCCGGTAGTGGTAGCCGGTGGCCAGGATCAGTCCTTCGGTACGGAGGGTGAAATCGCGCTCCTGCTCCACGTGCCGCAACCCGAGCGTGTACTCGCCGTCGTGGTGTGCGGCGTCGACCAACTCGGTGTTGGTGAGCAGCCGGGTACGCACCGGGCCGTCCACGCTGTGCGCGTAGAGCAGGTCGAAGATGTCGTTGATCAGGTCGGCGTTGATCCCCTTGAACAGCCCCTTCTGCTCGGATTCCAGCCGGTAGCGGGTCTCCTCGGGCAGCGCGTGGAAGTAGTCCACGTAGTCCGGCGAGGTCATCTCCAGCGTCAGCTTGGTGTATTCCAGGGGGAAGAACCGGGGCGAGCGGGTGACCCAGTTGAGCTGGTAGCCGTACCTGTCGATGTCGCCGAGCAGGTCGTGGTAGATCTCGGCGGCGCTCTGCCCGCTGCCCAGCACGCTGATGCTGCGCCTGGTCCGCAGCGCGTCCCGGTGCTCCAGGTAGCGCGAGTTGTGCACGGCGTCCCCGGCGAGCCCGGCGACGGCGGCCGGCAGGTGCGGCGGCGTGCCGGTGCCGAGCACCAGGTGCCGGGCACGGTACTCGACGCTCTCCGACCCGCCGGTGGTGGCCCGCACCACGTACCGCTCGTCGGCGTCGTCGTACTCCACCGTGGTCACCGTCTGACCGAAGCGCAGGTTCGGCAGCTTCGCCGCCGCCCACCGGCAGTACGCGTCGTACTCGCTGCGCAGCGGGTAGAAGCTCTCCCGGATGTAGAACGGGTAGAGCCGGCCGATCTCCTTGAGGTAGTTGAGGAACGAGTACGGCGAGGTCGGGTCGGCGAGGCTGACCAGGTCGGCGATGAACGGGGTCTGCAACCGGGCCGACTCCAACAGCATGCCGGGGTGCCAGGCGAGGCTCGATCGGGCCTCCAGGAACACCCCGTCCAGCTCGTCGATCGGCGCGGTGAGGCAGGCCAGACCCAGGTTGTACGGGCCGAGCCCGATGGCGACGAAGTCGTGGGTGGACATCTTCTTCTCCAGGCGCGGGGGTGGGGATCAGCCGACGGGGCAGGTCAGGTCGGCCGCGACGGTGTCGCGCACGTACCGCCCGGCGTGGCCGGCGATCAGGTCGAGCACCTGGCCGACGTCGTCGACGGTCGTGGCCGGATTCAGCAGCGTGAACTTGAGGAAGTGCCGACCGTCCACCCGGGTGCCGGCGACCACGGCCAGGCCGGAGGCGGCCAGCGCCTCACGGGCGTACAGGTTGGCGGCGTCGGCCAGCTCGCGGCCCGGACCGGTGGGCAGGTAGCGGAAGACCACGGTGCTCAACTGCGAGCGGGTCACCACCTCGAAGCGCGGATCCTCGCTGACGAGCCGCCAGGCGTCGGCGGCGGCGTCGACCACCTCGTCGAAGAGTTCACCGAGCGCGTCCGGGCCCATCACCCGCAGGGTCAGCCAGAGCTTGAGCGCGTCGAAGCGGCGGGTGGTCTGCAGGCTCTTGTCGACCTGGTTGGGGATCTGCTGCTCCACCATCCGCGCCGGGTTGAGGTAGTCGGCGTGGTAGGTGGCGTGCCGCAGCGCCCGCCGGTCGCGGACCAGCAACGCGCTGGAGCTGACCGGCTGGAAGAACGACTTGTGGTAGTCGACGGTCACCGAGTCGGCGCGCTCGATGCCGTCGAGCAGGTGCCGGCGGGTCGGCGAGACGAGCAGGCCGCAGCCGTACGCGGCGTCGACGTGCAGCCAGACGCCGGTCGCCGCGCAGACGTCGGCGAGTTCGGCGAGCGGGTCGATGGAGCCGAAGTCGGTGGTGCCGGCGGTGGCGACGACGGCCATCGGGACCAGTCCGGCCGCCCGGCACCGGACGATCTCGTCGCGTACGGCGGCGGGCCGGATGCGCCGCCGCGCGTCGGTGGGCACCGCGATCACCGCGTCCGGGGCGAGGCCGAGCAGCTTGGCGGACTTCTGGACGCTGAAGTGCCCGGCGACGGAGGTGAGCACGCGCAGCCGGGGCAGCAGCTCCAGGCGGGCCGCCGAGGTGGTCGCGGCGGCGCACGCCTCCTCCCGGGCCAGCAGCAACGCCTGGAGGTTCGACTGGCTGCCCCCGCTGGTGAACACACCGTCGGCGTCCGGGCCGAGGCCGATCCGGGCGGCGGTCCAGTCGATCAGTCGACGCTCGATGAGGGTCGCGCCGGCGCTCTGGTCCCAGGTGTCCAACGAGGAGTTCACCGCGCTGAGCACCGCCTCGCCGAGCAGCGCCGGGATGACCACCGGGCAGTTGAGGTGGGCCAGGTAGCGGGGGTGGTGGAACCACACCGCGTCACGCAGGTAGACACCCTCCAACTCATCCAGCGCCGCGCCGGCGTCGCCCAGCGGCCGGTCCAGGTCGACCCCGTCGACCAGGGGGGCCAGTTCGGCCGGAGTGATCCCGGTGCCGGGCCGGTCCACCGTGGCGACCCGGCGGGCGACCCGGTCGACGCCGTCGGCGATCGCCCGCCGGTACTGCTCGACCGAGCCGTCGTGCAGCAGGTGGGCGCGGGCCCCGGCGGGTGCCGCGGCCGGTGGTGGAGCGGCCGGCGGGCTGCTCGGGTCGGTCTCGTCGGGGTACGTCGGCACGGTCACGGATGTCCTTCCACGGTCTGACGATGGGCAGCCGGAACCCTCCCCCGGCGCGTGCGCGCGCCGGGGGCCGTGCTGCGTTTCGGTGGGGTCGCCGGTCAGGCGGTGGCGCCGGCCAGCGCCTGCGCGCGCACGTCCTCCTCGGACATGCCGCGCCGCCAGTAGCCGGCGAAGGTCACCCGTCGACGGTCGAGACCGCGCTCGCCGACCAGGTGCCGGCGCAACGCCCGCACCGCGCCGGACTCACCGGCGATCCAGGCGTACGGGTTGGCCGCCGGAAGCCGGGCGGCACGGAGCGCGCTGACCAGCAGGTCACTTCCGGGGGCGGTACGGCCGCGCACGATCCAACGGATCTCCGCCTCGGCGGCGGTGGGCAGCTCGGTGATGTCCGCCGCGTCCGGAACCTCGATCCAGGCCCGGACGCGGGTGCCGGCGGGCAGCCAGGCCAGGATCCCGGCGGTGGCCGGCAACGCCGTCTCGTCGGCGGCCAGCACCACGAGGTCGGTGTCGTCCGGCGGCCGGAAGCAGACGCTGCGGTTGTCGTACACGGCCGGGCCGAGCAGCAGCACCCGGTCACCGGACACCGCGAGGCTGGCCCACCGCGAGGCGGGACCGGTGCCGCCGTGGTCGACGAAGTCGATGTCCACCTCACCGGCGGCCGGCCGGTGCTCCCGGATCGTGTAGGAGCGCATCACCGCCCGGACGTCCAGCGGGAGGGCCCGCCACGCGCCGAACCAGTCCTCGCCGCGCTCGACCGGGACGACCGGGGCGTCCTGGCCCGGGTGCGGCAGGAACAGCGACACGCTCTGGTCCCGGCCGCCGCCGGCGAAGTCGACCAGCTCCGGGCCGCCGAGGGTGATCCGGATCAGCGAGGCGCCGACCCGGCGGGCCCGTACGACGTGCGCGGCGAAGAAGCGGTACTGCAGGGCGACGGGTTCGACGGTGCTCGTGCTCATGGTGTCAGCCGACCTTCTTCGCGTTCCGGATGGCGGTGGCGAGGTTCTCCAGCAGCGGCGCGGCCCCGGCGTACGAGAAGCGGGGCACCGCGTCCCACGGCGTCACCTGGTTGGCCCGCACGGCGGGGAGCTGCGCCCAGGTCGGCTTGGCGGCGAGGTCCTTGGGTTGCAGGGCGGTGCTGCGGTTGTCCAGCAGGATCAGGTCGGCGGGGAACTTTCCGGCGTTCTCCCAGCTCAGCGCCTCGAAGTAGTCGCCGGCCTCGAGCTTGGTGGGCACCACGATGTCGACGCCCAGCTCGGCGAAGTACATCAGGTCGGTGCTGACCTTGGGGTTGGAGACGTAGAACAGGTCGGGGCTGCCCGAGCAGGCCAGGACCCGGATGCCCGGGTTGGCCTTGACGGCCTGGCGCACGGCGTCGGCGGCGGCGTCGAAGCGGGTCTTCGCGTCGGTGACCTTCTTGGCGGAGAGGTCGGCGCCGAGCGACTGTGCCAGCGCGGCGTACCGCTCGATGGGCTTGGTCATCGGCACCCGCGCGGTGGTGATCGCGACACTCGGGGCGAGCGGCAGGATCTTGTCCTTGCTCTCGTCCGGCACGTACCAGAGGGCGTCCGGGTCGTACATGTGCGTGACCAGCAGCTCGGGGCGCAGCGCCGCGTACTTCTCCAGGCTGAACTCGCCCCACACGTTGCCCAGGATCTCGACGGCCTCGACGTTCAGGTCACCGGCCTGCGGGTCCTTCGTGCCGTCGGCCCGCTTGGTCTCGCCGAACACGCCAACGAGCTGCTTGTCGAGACCGAAATCGACCAGAGCCGCCGCGACGCCGGTGAAGGCCACCACGCGCGCCGGACGAGCTGCCGCCTCGACCTTCTTGCTGCGGTCGTCGGTGAACGACCAGGGGCCAGCAGCGTTGTCGCTGCCCGACGGTTTGGCGGCGTCGTCCTTGCCGCAGCCGGCGAGCAGCGCGGCCAGTGTGGCGGCGCCGCCAGCGGCCAGCAGGCCACGACGGGAGAGGCGACGGGCGGACAGTGCATCGGGCATGGTGTCGTCTTTCGATCAAAGGATGGCCGGGGTCGACCGGGACAGCGGGGTTAGGTTAGCCTAACCTCGCTCGTTGTCAACAGCGGTTCGCCGTGTCGCCACACCCCGGAGCCCACACTGGACGCCACACCCACCGTCACCACTCCGACACCATCGGTGCCGGACGCGTCGACGGCCCCCACCCCGAAGCGACGCCGGGCGACCCGCGCCGCCGGCCTGCTCGCCGCCGTGGCGCTGCTCGGCGTGATCCTGGTGCTCAGCGTCGCGGTCGGCGCGAAGTCCCTGCCACTCGCCGACGTCTGGTCCGGGCTGCTGCACCGCGACGCCGCCGAGTACGCCGTCGTGCACCGGATGCGGCTGCCCCGCACCCTGCTCGGACTGCTCGCCGGCACGGCGCTCGGCGTGGCCGGCGCCGTGATGCAGGCGCTCACCCGCAACCCCCTCGCCGACCCCGGGCTGCTCGGCATCAACGCCGGGGCGTCCGCCGCCGTGGCCACCGCCGCCGCCTTCCTGGGCGTCACGGCCATCGGCGGGTACGTCTGGTTCGCGCTGCTCGGCGCGGCCCTGGTCACCGCGCTGGTCTACGCCGTGGGTGGCGGACGGGGCGCCACCCCGGCCCGACTCGCGCTGGCCGGCGCGGCGCTCAACGCCACCCTGTACTCGTTCGTCAGCGCGGTCATGCTGCTGGACACCGCTTCGCTGGACCGGCTGCGGTTCTGGACGGTCGGCTCGCTGGCCAGCGCGGACGCGGCGACGGTGGCCAGGGTGGCGCCGTTCATCCTCCTCGGCCTGCTGGTTGCCCTCGGCGCCGCCCGTCCGCTGAACGCCCTCGCGCTCGGCGACGACGCGGCCCGGGCGCTGGGCGCCCGCCCGGCCATGATCCGCGCCGCCGTGATCGTCGCGGTCACCCTGCTCTGCGGGGCGGCGACCGCGGCCTGCGGTCCCATCGTCTTCGTCGGCCTGCTCGTGCCCCACCTGGTCCGCGCGCTGACCGGACCCGACCTGCGCTGGCTGCTGCCGTACTGCGCGGTGCTCGCGCCGGTCCTGCTGCTCGGCGCCGACGTGCTGGGCCGACTGCTCGGGCGACCCGGTGAACTCCAGGTCGGCATGGTCACCGCCGTGCTGGGCGGCCCGCTCTTCCTCTGGCTGGTCGGCCGCTCCCGGGTGGCCGCCCCGTGAGCGCGAGGAGTGAGCCGGTTTTGCGAGCCCCGCAGTCGAGAATTGAGGTGACCCCGTGAGCGCGAGGAGTGAGCCGGGTTTGCGAGCCCCGCAGTCGCGAACTGAGGTGAGCCCGTGAGCGCGGTCATTCGTACCCCCGGTGGGTTGTCGCTGCGGTTCCGCCCCCGCGCCCTGGCCGTCGGTCTCGGTGCGGCGCTGCTCGCCGCCGGGCTCTCGTTGGTCGCGATGGGCAGCGGCGACTACCCGATGGGCCCGGCCGACGTGCTGCGCGCCCTGACCGGCGGCGGCAGCGCGGCGGAGCAGTTCATCGTGACCGAGCTGCGCCTGCCCCGGCTGGTCACCGCGCTGCTGGTCGGCGCGGCGCTGGCGCTGGGCGGCACGCTGTTCCAGTCGCTGGTCCGTAACCCGCTGGGCAGTCCGGACATCCTCGGCTTCACCCAGGGCGCGTCGACCGGCGCGCTGGTGATGGTCGTGGTGGGCGGTGGGAGCCTGGCCCTGGCCGGCGCGGCCGTCGTCGGCGGGCTCGCCACCGGCCTGGTGATCTACGCGCTCGCGTGGCGGCGGGGCGTGCACGGCTACCGCCTCGTCCTGGTCGGCATCGGCGTCGCCGCGATCCTCACCGGCGTCAACGGCTACCTGCTGACCCGTGCCCCGCTGATGGACGCCGCCCGGGCGGTGCTCTGGCTCACCGGCAGTCTGGACGGGCGGGGCTGGGCCAACGCCGGGCCGCTGCTGGCCGTCACCGCCGTGCTCACGCCGCTGGTGCTCGTGGGCTGCGCCCCGGCGCTGCGGATGATGGAGCTGGGTGACGACACCGCCAGCGCGCTCGGCGTGCCGGTGCGTCGGGTACGCCTGGTGCTGCTCACCGCGGCGGTGCTGCTCGTGTCGTTCGCGGCGGCGGCGGCCGGCCCGGTGTCGTTCGTGGCGCTCGTCGCGCCGCACGTCGCGAAGCGACTGACCCGGGCGCCCGGCCCGAACCTGCTGCCCTCGATGGCGGTCGGCGCGGCCCTGCTGGTCGGCGCCGACCTGGTGGCCCAGCGCGCGTTCGCCGGGCACCAGCTTCCGGTCGGCGTGGTGACCGGCGTGCTCGGCGGCGGCTACCTGGTCTGGCTGCTGGCCGTCGAACGCCGGGCGGGCCGGCTGTGACCACCCCTGCACAAGGAGCTTCCCAATGCTGTTGTCAAGCCGCCGCTGTGACGGGAGGTGAGAGGTGGTAGGACTGTCCGTCACGGATCATGGCCCACAGGACGTTGACGCGGCGGCGGGAGAGAGCCAGCAGTGCTTGTTTGTGGCCTTTCCCCTCGGCCCGCTTGCGTTGGTAGAAGGCTTTCGAGGCTGGGCAGGACTTCAGGCTGGCGAACGAGGAGAGGTAGAACGCTCGCAGCAGTCCGCGGTGGAAGCGCCGGGGCCTGCGGAGGTTACCGCTGACGCGTCCGGAGTCGCGTGGGGCCGGTGCCAGCCCGGCGTATCCCGCGAGTCGATCGGCGGTGCCGAAGGCGTCCATGTCGCCGCCGGTAGCCGCCAAGAACTCGGCGCCCAGAAGCTTGCCCATGCCGGGCAGGCTGAGGATCACCGCAGCGTGCGGATGCTCACGAAACCGGGCCTCGATCAGGGCGTCGAGTTCCGCGATCTCCTGGTCGAGGGCGATCACCCCCTTGGCCAGACGCGCCACCATGGCGGCGGCCAGCTTCTCGCCGGGCAGCACGGCGTGCTGGGCCTGCGCGGCCTGCATGACAGCCGTGGTCAACGTGCCGGCTCCGCGGACCTTGCGGTGGCGAAGCCAGGTCTCGACGCGCTTCGCACCGGCCTGGCGGATGGCCGCCGGCGTCTGATAGCCGGTCAGCAGCAACACCGGTCCCTGGTTGGTCAGATCCAACACCCGCTCCAACGCCGGGCATACCTCCAGCAGCTGGGCACGAAGACGGTTGATCTGGCGAGTCCGGTCGGCCACCACATCCGTGCGGCGGGTGGTCAACGTGCGAACGTCGACGGCAATGTCGTCGCCCGGCCGCAGCAGGCCGAGATCCTTACGCATGCGGGCCTGGTCGGCGATAACGAAGGCATCCTTCGCGTCGGTCTTGCCTTCGCCGCGGTAGGTGCCCGAGGCGCGATGCACGGCCAGGCCGGTCAGGTACGCCACGGGCTGATCGCCACTGACCAGCAAACCGATCAGCAGCGCGGCCGCGCCGTGATTGACATCGACCGCCCACAGCGCGTCGTCGTCGAGAGCCAGAACGTCCCGGATCAGCTCCAGCAGAGCCGACTCATCGTTCAGAACACGACGCGACAGCAGCCGCCCACCGCTCGCGTCGATCACCACACAGTGGTGATGCTCCTTGCCGATATCCACTCCGGCCCAGATCCGGGGCACGGTCACCTCCGCCAGCTCGACACGGCTCCAACTCCCAGCAGACGACCTCGCCGACGTTGCCCTACACAGCGATCACATCGCAATTCCCAATCGGCGGTCGAGTCGTCGCGGGGCTCCGGGCGGCCAAGCTCCTTAAGCCATCTCGTGGTCTCAGCCATGACAGCCATACCCAGAGCCCCTGGGCCGCTCCGATCCTACGAATGATCAGCTCCAACCCACCCAGAAAGGTAGGGCGGGGCTCCGGGCGGCCAAGCTCCTTAAGCCATCTCGTGGTCTCAGCCATGACAGCCATACCCAGAGCCCCTGGGCCGCTCCGATCCTACGAATGATCAGCTCCAACCCACCCAGAAAGGTAGGGCACTCATGACCACCCGCCTTGGCGGCAGCGCGCTGACCCTCGCCTACGACCGGCGCACCATCTCCGAGAACCTCACCGTGGCGGTGCCCGACGGGTCGTTCACGGTGATCATCGGACCGAACGCGTGCGGCAAGTCGACGCTGCTGCGCGCGCTGTCGCGGATGCTGCGCCCGAGCGCTGGCGCAGTGCTGCTGGACGGCCGGGACATCCACGCCCAGAGCGCCCGCTCGGTCGCCCGCACCCTCGGCCTGCTGCCCCAGACGTCCATCGCGCCGGACGGGATCGGCGTCGCCGAGCTGGTCGCCCGGGGTCGCTACCCGCACCAGGGGCTGCTGCGGCAGTGGTCGCGCGAGGACGAACGGATCGTCGCCGAGTCGATGGCCGCCACCGGCGTCGCCGACCTCGCCGACCGGCCGGTGGACGAGCTGTCCGGCGGCCAGCGGCAGCGCGTCTGGATCGCGATGGCGCTGGCGCAGCAGACGCCGCTGCTGCTGCTCGACGAGCCGACCACCTACCTCGACATCGCCCACCAGATCGACATCCTGGACCTGTGCGCCCGGCTGCACGAGGAGCAGGGCCGGACGCTTGTCGCGGTGCTGCACGACCTCAACCACGCCGCCCGGTACGCCACCCACCTCATCGCCATGCGCGACGGTCGGGTGGTGGCCGCCGGCGACCCGCGCGAGGTGGTGACCGCCGATCTGGTCGCCGAGGTGTTCGGGCTGCCCTGCCGGGTGATCGACGATCCGGAGACCGGCACCCCGCTGGTCGTACCGGCCGCCCGCCGGCGAGCGGCCGAGCCGGCATGACCGCCCGGCTCTTCCGCGACCCGTGGGGCGTGCCGCACGTCCGCGCCGACGACCCGCTCGCCCTGGCGACGGCGCAGGGTCGGGTGACCGCGTACGACCGGGCGTGGCAGATCGAGGTCGAGCGGCACCGGTCGCAGGGCACCAGCGCGGCCTTCCTCGGGACCGACGCGCTCGGCTGGGACCGCTTCGCGCGGCAGGTCCGGCTGGACGACACCGCCCGCCGCTGCCACGCCAACCTGGACGCGGCGACCGCCCGGTGGGTGGGCGCGTACGTGGCCGGGGTAAACGACGGCCTCGCCGCCGGGGCGGCCCGCGCGCCGGAGTTCGCGGCCGTCGGGCTCGCCCCGGGCCGGTGGGAGCCGTGGACGCCGCTCGCGGTGTGGCTCGGGCATCACATCCTGTTCGCGGGGTTCCCGGGCAAGCTCTGGCGGGCGCACGTCGCGCGAATCCTCGGCCCGGCGGCGGTCGACGCGTTCGCCACCGACGGGCCTGCCGTCGCCGGCAGCAACGGGTGGCTGCTCGCCGGTTCCCGCACCGCCAGCGGAGCGGCGCTGCTGGCCGGCGACCCGCACCGGATCCTCGAGGACCCGGGCGTCTACCAGCAGATCCGGCTGGCCTGCCCGGAGTACGACGTGGTCGGCCTGGCCGTGCCCGGCGTGCCGGGCGTCGCGCACTTCGGCCACGCCGGCCCGGTGGCCTGGGCGATCACCAACGCGATGGCCGACTACCAGGACGTCTACGTCGAGCGACTGCGCCGGCACGACAGCGGGGTACGGGCGCTCGGCCCGGACGGCTGGCGGGAGGCGTCCGTCCACGTCGAGACGATCGAGGTGGCCGGTGCGGACCCGGTGCGGGTGGAGGTCGTCGAGACCGACCGGGGACCGGTGATCGTCGGCGGACCGGACGACGAGACGGCGCTGAGCCTGCGCTATCCGCCCCGGGTCAGCGGTGAGCTGGGGTTCGCGGCGATACCGGAGCTGCTACGGGCCCGCAGCGTGTCCGACGTGGACGCCGCGCTGCGGCACTGGGTGGAGCCGGTCAACGTGGTGCAGGCAGCGGACACCGCCGGCGGCCTGCTGCACCGGGTCGCCGGCGTGGTGCCCCTGCGCCACCCGGACAACGGCCGGCGGCCGGTCCCCGCGTGGGACGCCACGTACGCCTGGCGGGGCTGGTACGCGCCGATGCCCCGGGCCGAGGTGACCGACCGGGCGGTGATGGCCAACGAGCGCGGGCTGTCCGGGCCGCTCGGCGTCGAGTTCGCGCCACCGCACCGCGCGCGGCGCATCGCCGACCTGCTGGACACCGGCCGGGACCACACCGTCGACGACATGGCCGCGCTGCACACCGACACGTACCTCGGGTCGGCCGGCGCGCTGCTGGGGGTACTCGACGCGGTGACCGGGCTCGGTCCGGCCGCCGCCGCGCTGCGCGACCGGCTGCGGCAATGGGACCGGCGGATGGACGCCGACAGCGTCGACGCCGCCGACTTCGCCCGGCTGCGCGCCGCCGTCGTACGCCGGATCGCCGACCACCCGGCCCTCGCTGCGCTGGCCGAGCCGCCCGCGTACCCCGAGGTGTTCGCGCCCTGGTTGGCGCTGACGCCGCGGGTCGGTTACGCGCTGGAGCACCTGCTCGGCGCGGTCCCGCTGCCCGGCGTGGACGTGACGGCGGTGGTGCGCGCGGCGGCCGAGGAGGTCGCGGGCGCGACGGACGGCACGGTGCGCTGGGGTGACCTGCACCGGCTGACGGCCTGGCGTGCCCTGCCCGACCCGGACGCCCCGCCCGGGCCCCGCCTCGACGGCGACCACGACTGCGTGCTGGCCACGTCGAGCGTGCCCGGGATCACCCACGGCTGCTTCCGGGGGCCCGCCGCCCGGTACGTCTGGGACCTGGCCCGGCGCCACGACAGCCGGTGGGTGGTCCCGTCCGGCGCGAGCGGAGTGCCGGGCGACGCGCACCACGACGACCAGCAGGCCGCGTGGCTGACCGGCGACCTGCTGCCGGTGATCACCGACTGGGACCGCCTCACCGAGGAGCCGGCATGAGCACCTATCGACGCGACGTGCCCGGGTTTGGCGTGGTCACCATCCGACCGGTACGCCCCGACGACGACGCCGACCTGCTGCACGGTTGGGTCACCACCGAGCACGCCCGGTTCTGGGGGATGCGCGACGCCAGCCGCGAACGGGTGCGCCAGATCTACGCGTACCTGGATTCGCTGACCACCCACCACGCGTACCTGGTGCACCGCGACGGCCTGCCGGTGGCGCTGGCGCAGACGTACGAACCCGACGCCGATCCGGTCGGCGAGCACTACGAGGTGCGCCCCGGCGACATCGGCGTCCACCTGCTGGTGGCTCCCCCGGTGACCGCCGAGCCGGGCTTCACCGGCGCGCTGTTCGGCGCACTCCTGGAGTTCGTCCTCGCCGACCCGGGCCGGCTGCGGATCGTCATGGAGCCGGACGTGCGTAACGACCGGATGCACCGGCGGCTGCTGCGCAGCGGCTTCCGGCCCGGCGCGGAGATCGAGCTGCCGGAGAAGCGGGCGCGGCTGCACTTCCTCGACCGGCCGGAACACGTCGACCGCGCCCCCGACTGAGCCCAGCACGGCGACGGCCGCCGGTCGGGATGCGATCGCACCCCGACCGGCGGCCGGTCCGCACTACCGCAGGCCGAACGCCCGGGTGATGCTCTGGCTCACGGTGTTGCCGGCCGCGTCGCGCGCGGTCGTCCGCAGGCTCACCAACCGGGCCTTCGCCGGCGCGTCCAACGCGGTGCGCCAGCCGTCACCGTGCCGGGTGAGGCGCGGCTTCTGCCACGTCCTGCCGTCGTCGTAGGACACCTCGACGCTCACCGCGCCGACGGTGGCCGTGACACCGGGCAGCTGGGAGGCCACCACGGTCAGCGGCGCCCGCCGCGACGCCGTACCGTCGCGGTCGATGGCCACCTCGTAGTCGAGCTGGATCATCGGCAGCACCTCGGCCGACTCCGCGCCGGTGGCCGCCGAGCGGAAACCCCACTCGGTACGGGTCTGCCGGGAGTACGGATTCGTCCAGGCGGCACGGTCGTTCTCCACCACCAGGCGGTACGGCAGTCGCTGCGCGGACAGACCGCCCACCTGGAGGTACTCGGCGTTACCCCAGTTCAGCTCCTTGTCCCCCTGATACAGGGTGGTCCGGTTGACCATGTCGAAGTTGGCGTACGCCTCACCGACGTGCCCGCCGCCGTCGCCCCACCCGGGCGCGGGCAGGTAGACGGTGTCCAAATAGCGCACCGGGATGTAGCTCCCGCCCATCCGGGGGCGTTGGATGGGCCCGAACCAGGTGACCGTGCTCGGCTTGTCCGCCGAGTAGGTGGCCACCGCCATCGGGTGCTGGCCGGTCTCGCCGGCGATGAACGCGTCGTCGAGCCACCGCTGGTCGGCGCTCACCCAGTCGGTGCGCCGGCCCTGCGCCGGGGCGGGTTCCTGGTTGCCCGACGCCCAGCCGCGCCAGATGTCATTGCGGAACTCCAGCGCCTTGCCCTGCCGGTAGTTGCGGAACTCCACGTCCACCCGGGCCAGTTGCCGCTTCGTCGGCCGGTAGGTGGGGTCGACCGGCACCGCGCCGGACCAGTGGTGCGCCACGTCGTACAGGTAGGTGGTCTCCGGGTGGGATTCGACGCTGAGCCGCACCGGGCCGCGCTCCAGCGCCCCGATCAGTTGGTCGCCCTCGTCGGCGGTGAGGGTCGCCACGGTCACCGGGGCCGGGCTCTCCGGGCTCCACGGCGCCTCGTCCCACGGCTGGAGTCGCCCGACGCCGTCGTTGACCACCAGCAGCAGGGTGGCACCGGCCGCCGCGGCGGCCTGCGCCTGGGTGGCGATGTCGACCGTGTCGCTGCGCCGGACCACCACGGCCCGGTCCCGGACCGGCCGCTTGGCCAGACCGGCCGCCGACGCGTCGGCGACGTAGACCGCGTCGAGCTGGCGACGACCCGCCGGCAACGCCGGGGTCGCCCGCTTGACCAGCAGATCGTCGTACGACCGGCCGCCGGCGGTCACGGTCAGCGCCGGCTGCTCCAGCCGCCACCGGGCGCCGAACTCGAACTCGCCGTCGGTGACCGCACGGCCCGTCGGCAACGCCCACATGCTGTCGTACGAGTCGTCCGGCAGCACCTGGCTCTCGGTGAGACTGTTGCCGGTGGAGCGGTGGATGTCCATCCGCAACGAGGTGGGGGTGGCCTCCTGCGGCACCTCGGTCCGCACCTGTCGGGCCTGGCGCGCGTCCAGGGTGACGGTGCGGTCGGCGCTCAGGTCGACGTCGACGAAGCTGAGCATCGCCATGCCCTTGGAGTGCGGCCCGTGCACGCCGCGCACGTCGGCGGACATCCAACCGGACCAGCTCGCCACCGGCAGCCGCAGCGTCGCGGTGCCGCTCTCGGGCAGGTCCACGGCGGTGAACAGGCCGTCGGTGGTGAGGATGACCTTGCCGGCGAGCGGCTTGCCGTCCCGATCCTTGGCGATCAGCGTCAGGTTCTGCCGCTGACCCTCCCGGTTCGCCCCGATCAGGGTGCGACCCCGTACCGTCCCGGCCTGGTCGGTGGCGACGATCATGCCGCTGACCTGCTCCTCGACCGGCAGCTTGTCGTACGCGGCGGTGAGGGTGACGGTGGCCGTGCCGTTGGCCGGCACGGTCACCGTGTCGGCGGAGAGCGCGAAGAGGCCGGCCGGGGCGCTCGGCGCGTCGAGGGCCAGCGTCAGGGTGACCGGAGCGCTGCCGACGTTGGTGTAGGTGACCGTCCGGTCGACGGTCGTGCCCGGCTGCTGCGGCCAGCTCTGAAAGCCGGAGTAGGCGCTCGGGGTGGCGAAGACGGTGGCGTGCGCGGCGGCGACCGCGTCCACCCGCCCGGCCCCGGCCTGGTACGGGGTGTAGCCCGGGGTGGCCGTGACGGTGCTGACCAGCGCCTCCTTGATGCGCTGACCGGTCCAGTCCGGGTGCGCGGCGGCGACCAGCGCGGCCGTACCGGCAACGTGCGGAGTCGCCATCGAGGTGCCGCTCATCAGCGTGTAGTCCCCGGAACCGCCGCGCACCAGGTGCGAGCGGGCGGCGAGGATGTCCACGCCGGGCGCGGTGATCTCGGGCTTGAGTCCACCGTCGCCGGCACGCGGGCCCTGGCTGGAGAAGTCGGCGAGGTGGTCGGTGGCGTCGACGGCGCCCACGGTGAGCGCGGAGTTCGCCGCGCCGGGGCTGCCGATGGTCGCCGGGCCGCTGTTGCCGGCCGCGATCACGAAGAGCGCGCCCGTCTCGGCGCTGAGCCGGTCGACGGCCTGGCTCATCGGGTCGGTGCCGTCGGTGGACTCACCGCCCAGGCTCATGCTGACCACGCGGGCCTTCTGCTCCCGGGCCGCCCACTCCATGCCGGCGATGATCCACGAGTCCTGCCCGCTGCCCTCGCTGTTGAGCACCTTGCCGACGTGCAGTCGCGCGCCGGGGGCGACGCCCCGCTCGACGCCACCGGACGCGGCACCGGTACCGGCGATCGTCGAGGCGACGTGCGTGCCGTGGCCCTTGTAGTCGAGGATGTCGGGCTCGCTCGGCACGAAGCTGCTGGACGCGGCGATCTGGCCGGCGAGGTCCGGGTGTTCGGCGTCCGCCCCCGAGTCGAGCACCGCGACGTCGACGCCGGCAGCGGTGTTCCCCTCGGCCCACAGCTTCGGCGCGCCGATCTGCGCGGTGGACTCGGCGAGGTCGCCGTGCACCTTGCCGTCCAGCCAGACCTTGGCGATGCCGCCCGCGAGGGTCGGCGTGTCGCCGGTCCGGCGGGCCGTCCCGGCGGTCAGCGCACCCCAGAACTTCTCGGCGTCGGCCCGTGGGCGGGTCAGCGCCGCGCCCCGCACACTCTCCAGTGGCCGCACCAACTGGGCACCGTCCACGGTGGGTCGGGTGCGGGCGCGGGCCGCGGCGTCGGTCAGGGTGACGATCACCGGCAACGAGTCGGTGTGCGCGTCGTCGTACCCGTCGGCGATCAGTTCGGTGACGTTGAACAGCCGGCGGTCCAGCAGGCCGCTGGTGACGTACGGCAGCGCGGCGTCCGGGTAGACGTAGGTGTCGCCGTCTTGGACGGTGCGGTGGAAGGTCGGCGTGCTGCCGTCCGGGCGACGGACGACCGAGACGGTGCTGCCGTCGGCCGCCGTGCTGACCGTGACGATGTCACCGGTGATCAGGGTGACGGTGGACGCCCGCCCCGGGACCGCGGGCGGCTGGCCGGTTGGGCGGGTGGGATTGCCGGGCGGGGCGGCGGACGCCCCCGTGCCGGGTGGGGTGAACCCGGCGGCCAGAGCGAGGGCGGTACCGAGGGCGATCAGCCCGGATCGGCGACGCCTGGGAGACAGAGCCACGATGACCTCTTTGTGTCGAGGAGCGGTACGCAGCACAGCATCAAGGCAACGCCCGGCTGTCCGACCCCGCGCCCCCCGGCGCGTTCCCGCCATGGCACAAACCCGCCACCCCGCCCTGCCATCCCTCCCCGCCCCCGCCCCCGCCCCCGCCTTCCGCGCCGATCTTGCACTTACTGTCGCCGATGCGCCCCGATTCACGACTTTCGTCGGGACAGAAAATGCAAGATCGGCGCGGGGTGGAGGGGGGAGGCGCGCGTGGGTGGAGGGGCGGGGGTCAGGGTTGGGTTGTCAGGTTGGCCAGGTGGTTTAGCTGGGTGGGGTCGGACAGGGCTGAGCCGACGGCTGCCACTCGGACGCCGGCGTCCAGGAAGGACTTGGCGTTGGTCGCGTCCAGGCCGCCCGTTGCCACGAAGCGGAGTTGGGGGAAGGGGCCGGCCATGGCTTTGAACCAGGCTGGGCCGAGGGAGATCGCGGGGAACGCCTTGAGCCAGGTGAGGCCGTGCCGCAGCGCCGCCTGCGCCTCGGTGGGGGTGGCCACGCCGGGCAGGTGCGGCAGACCGCGTGCGGCGGCGGCGTCGGCCACCGCGAGGTCCAGGCCGGGCGCGACGGTGAACGCGGCGCCCGCGTCGGCGGCCGCCGCGACCGTCTCGTCGTCGAGCACCGTGCCGGCCCCGACGATCCGGCCCCGCGCCGCGCCCGCCTCGACGGCGGCACGCAGGGCGGGCACCGCGTCGGCGGTGGCGACCGGCACCTCCACCACCTCGATGCCGAGATCCCAGGCGCGCTCGGCGAACCGGACCGTCTCGGCGACCGGCAGGCCGCGCAGGATCGCCATCACCCGGGCGCCGCCGAAGATGTCCGCGAAGTCTGCTGTGGTCATGGTCCACTCCATCCGAGTTCGTGGGAGATCTGCTGGGTGGTGTGCAGCAGTCGGGGTAGCACGGCACGCAGGTCGGCCAGGCTGGCGACCACCGTCGGCGCGGTCACCGACACGGCGGCCGTGACCGTGCCGTCGGCCTGCCGGACCGGCGCGGCCACACAGGTGATCAGCGGTTCGAACTCGCCGTCGTCGGCGGCCCAGCCCTGCGCCGCGATGGTCGCCAGCTCCGCGCGCAGCGCGGCCGGGTCGCAGATGGTGGCCGGGGTGTACGCCGACAGCGGGGCGCCGTCGACCAGCCGGGACACCCGGGACGCCGGAGCGTACGCGAGCACCACCTTGCCCACCCCGCTGGCGTGCAGCGGGGCGGTACGGCCGATCCGGGAGTACATGCGTACCTGGCCCCGGGCCTCGATCTTGTCGACGTAGACGAGGTCGTCGTCGACCAGCTGCGCGAGGTGGATGGTGTGCCCGCAGTCGCGGCCCAGCGCCGCCAGGTGGGGGCGGGCCACCGCGCGTACGTCCAGCGAGTCCAGGGCCTGCTGGGCGAGGTCGATCAGCCGCAGCCCCACCGTCCAGCCGCCGTCGGTGCGGCGCGCGAAGCCACCCGCCTCGAGCGTCTGCAGCAGCCGCAGCGCGGTGGACTTGTGCACGCCCAGGTGGGTGGCCACGCCGCCGAGCTGCGCCGGCTCACGGGCCAGGAGTTCGAGCACGCGCATCGCCCGCTCGACACCCTCGGACACCGCTCAGCCCTCGCCGTGCGCGGCGGTCAGGTCGGGTGGCGACCAGGGGCCGTCGATCAGCCGCTCGAACCACGACCACGGCGGCACCG
Source organism: Micromonospora sp. WMMD729 (assembly GCF_049315225.1). Taxonomy (NCBI): domain Bacteria; kingdom Bacillati; phylum Actinomycetota; class Actinomycetes; order Micromonosporales; family Micromonosporaceae; genus Micromonospora; species Micromonospora sp. WMMD729. The sequence goes on from NZ_CP186059.1 coordinate 3,449,560, forward strand.
GCGCGCTGTCACCGGTGCTGCCCAGCGCCTGCGCGGCGACGAGGTGACCGAGGCGCAGCCGCCGCGTCGGGTCGAGGTCCCGCAGCAGTCCGGCCAGGTAGCCGGCGGCGAACGCGTCACCGGCGCCCACCGGCTCCACCACCGACACGCGGGGGGCCGGTACGACGACCGGCTCGGTATCGCGGACCAGGACGGTGGCGCAGACCGCGCCGTCCTTGACGACCACCGCCTGTGGACCGGGCAACAGTCGGCGTACGGCGGCCGGGTCGCTCGTGCCCCAGAGGGCGTACGCCTCGTCCTGGCCGACGAAGACCAGGTCGCTGCGGTCGGCGAGGTCGCGCAGCACGGGCGCGGCCCGTTCGGCGGGCCAGAGTCGGGGCCGGTGGTTGACGTCGAAGCTGACCAGCGCGCCCGGTAGCGGGCGGTCGGTGACCGCGCGCTCGATCAGTTCCCGGCAGGAGGGCGAGAGCGCCGCGGTGATGCCGGACAGGTGCAGGACCCGCGCGCCAGCCAGCCGTGGGTGGGCCAGGGTGTCACCGTCCATCCGGGACGCGGCCGAGCCCGCCCGGTAGTAGTGCACGGCGGTGGCCGTCGGGCCGGGATCCTTGACGTAGAGGCCGGTGGGTGCGGCCGGGTCCACCGCCACCAGGTCGACGTCGACGCCGGTGGCGGCGACGTGCCGGACGACCAGCCGGCCGAAGGGATCGTCGCCGATCCGGCTCACCCAGGTCGCCCGGTGGCCGAGCCGCGCCAGGTAGCCGGCCACGTTGGACTCCGCGCCACCGACCGAGACGGTGACCCGCTCGGCGTGCTCCAGCGGCTCGCCGACGGGTGGGCACAGCATCACCATGCTCTCGCCCACCGTGACCACCTCGGCCGGCGTCGAGCCGGCCGAGGCGGCCGCGCGGTCTTCTCGGGGCTCGCTCGACATCGCGGCGCACGTCCTCGGGGAGGGGTCCGGGGTCCCGCCGAGCCTAGGCGCGTTGTGCCACGCGAGCAACCCGTTGCGGAGAGCGCAACGACGGTCAGGGCAGGGTCAGGCCGTACGCCGCCAGCACCTCCGCGATGGGCTGGTAGTAGGTCGTCCCGCCGGCGGTGCAGTTGCCGCTACCCCCGGAGAGGATGCCGATGATCGTGCCGGTGGACGCCACGTACAGGGGTCCGCCGCTGTCGCCCGCCTCGGCGCAGATGTTGGTGCGGATCAGGCCGTAGACCACGCCGGTGGCGTAGTTGACGGTCTGGTTGAGCGCGGTGACCGTGCCACAGCGCACCCCGGTGGTGACACCGCTGCGGCACACCGCCTGACCCACGTACGCCGTGCCGGGGCCGTTGATGGCCAGCAACCCGGGATAGGTGTAGACCGCGCTCGGGTGCGCGATCCGGCCGGTGTAGCGGATCAGCCCGTAGTCGTTGCCCGGATAGCTGGTGCCGGTACGGGTGCCGAGCACGGTGGTCTGCGCGCTGTCGGCGTACCAGGTGCTGACGGTCGCGGTGCAGTGGCCGGCGGTGACCACGTAGTAGGTGGTGCCGCTGCGCACGTTCGCGCCCAGCGAGCAGCGGCTACCGCTGCCGTAGATGCCCTGGCCGGCGGCGATCAGGGGCCGCAGTGTGCCGGTCTCCCGGCGCAGCACCGCGCCGGCCCGATCGGCCACCGCCCGCAGCCTCGTCAGCTCGGCGGGGGCCACCGTGTCGTCGGCGGTGACGGTCATCCGGCCGGTGGCCGGGTCGGCACCCCAGGCGACGCCCGGGGTGCGTACCCCGGACAGGACGCCGACCACGTCGGACGCGGCACGGTCGGGCAGGGCCGCCTGCGCCGCGCCCGGCGCGACGAGCAGGAGGGCGGTCAGGACGAGGGCGACGAGCGGGAGACGGCGCATCCGAACCTCCGACGGAGATCGAGACCGATGGATGTCGACAAGCCTCGCCCGGGGCGGAGCGCCGTGGCAACCTCCGGTCGCCCTCTTCCCCGGTCAGCGGGAATCGCCGATCCGGGGACGCGCCACGCCCCCGCCGCCGATAATCCTCCAAGACACGGCGGGAGGCCGGGCATGACCACCGGAGGCACCACGGCGCTGGTCCGCCGGCCGGACGGGTCGACCCGGGCGACGCTGCTCGAACTGCTCTTCGACGTGGTCTTCGTGGCCGCGCTCGCGCAGACCTCGAAACTGCTCGCCGACCAGGAGTCCTGGGCCAGCGGCGCCGGGGTGCTCCTGATGCTCACCGCGATCTGGTGGACGTGGTCGGTCACCTCGACCACGACCGAGTTCTACGATCCGCAACAGCGCCCGATCCAGGCCATCCTCATGGTCGCCATGGTCGGGTCGGTCGGGATGGCGGCGGCGCTGCCGATGGTCACCAGGGCGCAGGCCACCGCCTTCGCGCTCGCCTACGTCGGCACCCACGTCATACGCGGCATCATCCTGGTCAGCACGCTGTACCGGCAGCGGCACCGCTCGGCCATGGCGCGTGCCACCCGGTTCCTGTTCTGGTTCCTGGTGTCCGGCGTCCTCTGGATCGCCGGCGTGCTGTCCGACGCGCAACGGTGGTGGATCTGGATCACCGCGATCGCGATCGACCTGCTCTCCGCCGCGGCGCGCTACCCGACGCCCAGGCTGGGCCGGGTGCCGCTCGACCAGTACGACCGGACCACCGCGCACCTCGGCGAGCGGTACCAGCAGTTCGTCATCCTGGCCCTCGGCGACATCATCCTGGTGCCCACCCTGGAACTCAGCCGCAGCGAGTTCGACCGCCTCCGCATCGTCGCACTGCTCAGCGCGTTCGCCATCATGCTGCTGCTCTGGCAGATCTACGTCTTTCGGGCCGGCCAGTTGCTCGAGGCCGCAGCCGAGTCGGTGCCCGGCCGGTCCACCCGGATCGCCCCGTACACCCATCTCGTGCTGCTGGTCGGCGTGGCCCTCACGGCGGCCTCCTTCGACCTGGTCGTCAACCGTCCGACCGGCACGACCCCGGTACGGTGGCTGATGCTGATCATCGGCGGGCCACTGGTGTTCGTGCTCGGCCGGGCGCTGTTCGCCTACCTGCTCTCCGCCCGCGTGCCGTGGCGGCGGGTGGTGTCGCAACTGCTGCCCCTGCTGGTGCTGCCCTGGGCGGGCGGCTGGCCGCCGGTGCTGGTCACCGCGATCGTGGCGGCCGCGCTGGCCGGGCATGTCCTGGCCCCCGGTGCCGGCGAGCGGGAGACCACGCGAGGGCTGAGCCCACGCCGACGTCCCGGCTGACCGTCATCGGTCAGGTGAGGTGTCGCCCCACCCACTCGGCGAGGTCGCGGGCACAGTCGTCCACCGACTCCCGCCAGGTCCGGGCCGCGCCCTCCCCCGCCTCGTCACTGACCTGCTTGACCAGCCGGCACGGCACCCCGGCCTGCGCGGCGGCCCAGGCCACCGCGTACCCCTCCATGTCCACCAGGTCGGCGCGCTGCGCCAGCCGGTCCCGCGCGTCGTCGTCCGCCACGAACGTGTCACCGGTGGCCAGCACCGCGCCCTCGGCGGCCAGCGCGAGCGGCGCGCCGTAGGTCTGGCCGGTGAGGGTCCGCAGCAGGGCGGTGTCCAGGTCGTGCTGGAGCACGGTGGCGACCTCGTGGATACCCGTCCAGCCGGGGCGCAGCGCGCCGGCCGTACCCAGGTTGAGCAGCAGGCTGGGACGCGGCCCGGCGGCCAGCACCGCCGCGACCGCGCTGGCGGCGTTGACCTTGCCCATGCCGGTGAGCAGCACCGGCAGCTCGTCCGGGAGGTAGCGGGCCTCCTCCCCGACGGCGAGGACCACCAGCGGACGATCGGCGCGGACGACACCCCGGACATTCACCGGAGCATCGTACGGGCCGTCGCCGGCAGGCCCGCCACACACCCGGCCGCCGTCCGCGCGGTCGGGTGTTCAGTCGTCGGCGAAGCGGTACAGCACGAAGTCCCGGTCCGCCCCGCACGCGATGACCCGGGTGTTCCACGAACAGGACGCGCTGCGCACGTCGACGAGCTGACCCAGCTCGTCGACCTCACCCGACTCCGCCCACACCCCGGCGAGGCTGCGGCTGTCCGCGACCGTGCTGGTCGGCTCGGCGAAGACGAGCAGGTTGCCGGCGTCCAGTCGGGCCGCCACGCCGGGGCGCTCGGCCAGTACCGCCTTGCCGGCCGTGTCGAACAGGGTGACCGTGGCCTCGGGGTACTCCCGCTGGGCGAGCACCTGCTCGCCCAGCGGGACCAGGCCGGACACGCCCGGTGCCGACCAGGACACCGGGGCCTTGCCCTCGGTGGCCGCCACGACCTCGGTGCGTTCGGCGTCGCTGCCGCGCACCTGCACCAGGCACGCCCGCCGCTCGCCGCACGCCACAAGCGTCTTCGGCCGGTACTCCGCGTTCCCGGACCGGTACAGGACCACCGGTGCGGCGTCGGACGTCAGGTCGTACGCCAGCACCTGGTACCCGTTGTCCGTCGGGGCCACGTAGAGCCGGTCCTCGTGCGCCACCACCAGGTCGTCGAGGTCGGCGACGTTGCCCCACTCGCGCAGCACCTCGCCGGAGCCCATGTCGAGCAGTCGCACCGACCGGTCGGCCCCGACCTGCACGAGTCGCCGGCCCTTGCCCGTCCACGGCTCGCGGGCAGCGCCATCGAGGAAGGAGGGTCCGCCCGCCGCCGCGTCGGTGGTCACCGGCCGCACGACGGTACGCGCCCCGCCGTACTGGTCGCTCGGATTGGGCCTGCTCCACCGGTCGGTGCCGTCGCTGAGCTTCAGGCCGACCAGCCGGCCGGCGGTCCGGTCCACCAGCACGGCGGTGTCGTCGGAGAAGTAGATGTCGTCGTCGCCGCGGACCGCCCGGTGCCACCGCTGGGCACCCGAGCGTCCATCCAGGACGGCCAGTTCACGCGGGGTGCTGTCGCCCGGGGCGTCGGCGAGGACGGCGACGGCCCCGGGTACGGCGATGAGGCCGGCCCAGTCGTCGGCCGTGACGTCGGTCTGCCTACGCCACAGCTCGTCGCCGGTACCGGTGTCGACGGCCACCACCTCCAGCCGATCATCCGGCAGGTCGAACCCGAGATAGGCCCGATCACCGAGCACCGCCGTGAACATGTCGGTGGGCCGCTCGACGCCGGCCGCCGGCCTGGACAGCTCGCGCAGGGGCCCGAACTCCAGGTCCGGGTAGCGGTCGCGCAGGAGGTAGAGCGTCGCCGCGGTGGTCACGCCGGCCAGGGCGAGCACCGCGCCGAGCACCACCCAGCGGACCCGCCGCCAGGTCGAACCGTGCGATGGACCGGACGACGCGCCGACCGGGGTGCCCGCCTCAGCCGGGGGCTCCGGCACGGTCGGCGCGGGCGCCGGCGGCCACCCCGGGCCGACCGGCGGGGGCGACGCCGGTCCGGGTTGCGACGGTACGGTCGGCACGGTCGGGCCCGCCACAGCCGGCGCGGGCAGGGCAGCCGGAGCCGACGGTGCGGGCGGTGCGGCCTGCGGCCCCGCGTACGCCGGCAGCGGCCGGCGCAGCGGAATGTCCGTGAGCGCACCCTCGGCGACCGGCAGTTCGGGCTGGTCCAGCACCGTCGGCGCGACCCCCAGCTCGGTGTGCAGCATCCGCCCCACCAGTGGTATCCGCGACGAGCCGCCCACCAGGAACAGGCCGGCGAGCTGGTCGGGGCGCAGCCCCGCAGCGGCGATGACCTCCCGGGCCCGCTCCACCGCCCGACGCAGCAGGGGCGTGAGCACCCTCTCGACGTCCTCCCGCGTCAACCGCACCGCCTCGGCGACCCCGGGCACCGCGACCGGGGCCACGGTCGAACGGGACAGCGTCTCCTTCGCACCGCGTACCTCGTCCCACAGCCGGACCTGGTCGCGGCGTTGCGCCGGGTCCGACGGCCGGACCAGCCGGGCCCACCGCCGGGCGTGCCGCTCGCCGAGCAGCTCGCCGACCCGGCCCACCAGCGCCGCGTCCAGGTCCAGTCCGCCCAGGTCGGGCAGGCCGCCGTCGGCGATCACCCGGAAGCCGGAATCACCCCACGGGTCGGCGCCCTCGTTGCGCAGCACCGCCACGTCGAGCGTGCCGCCGCCGAAGTCGAACACCGCTATCGCGCCGCCGACCGGCACCGGCCGGTGCAGCACCTGCGTGTAGTAGCGGGCTGCGGCCACCGGCTCGCGCAGCAGCCGGGTGCCCGACGGCGTCGGCCCGGCGAGGGTGTGCTCGGCCGCCTGCGGCCAGCCCGCCCGCAGCAACGCGTCGGCGAGCACCTGCCGACGCGTCTCGTCCCAGGCCGCCGGGCAGGTCAGCACGGCCGGAGGCAGAAAACCGACGGCGTCCACCGCGGCCCGTCCGATCGCGGCCAGCACCGCGGCGAGCAGTTCCGCCGGAAGGTACGAACGGTCCCCCAGCCGTACGCTCGGCTCGTCCACCCGGCGTTTCGGGTTCGGCTCGAACCGGGCCGGATCGGCCTGCGCCAACCGACGGGCGTCCCACCCGACGTGCAGGGTGCCGTCCGGGTCGGCGTACACGGCGGACGGGCTGACCGGCTGACCGTCCATCAGCAACGGGCGGGTCCGCCCGTCCGGCCACCGCAGCACGGCGACCGTGTTGGACGTACCGAGGTCGACACCGAGGGCGAAACCCTCGTGCTGGCCCTTCATCTGCCGATACCTCCGCCGGTACGAGGGGAACTCAGCCCCGCATCGTACGCAGCGCGCGCCGCCGGCCCGGGCGGTCGGTCGGTCGATGGGTGGCCGACCGTCGCGGCGCCGTAAGAGAACCGCAAGAACTGCCCGTCCGGGTCGGTCGGCGGCCCTGGCTAGGCTGGCTGCGGGGAGGTGACCGGTGGCGCAGCGGGTGCTCGTGGTCGACGACGACCGGACGGTCAGCGACGTGGTCTGCCGCTACCTGGAACACGCCGGGTACGAGGTGAGCCACGTCGCGGACGGGCTGGCCGCCCTCGAGGCCGTCCAGGACCGGCCGCCGCACCTGGTCGTCCTGGACCTGATGCTCCCCGGGCTGGACGGGTTGCAGGTGTGCCGGCGGCTGCGGGAGCGGCCGGACGGCGTACCCATCATCATGCTGACCGCCCGGGGCGACGAGGCGGACCGGGTGCTCGGGCTGCAACTCGGCGCCGACGACTACCTGGGCAAGCCGTTCTCGCCGCGCGAGCTGGTGCTGCGGGTCGGTTCGGTGCTGCGCCGGGCCGGCGAGCCGGCCGCGCCGGCGGCCGAACTGCTCAGCGACGCGGGGTTGGAGGTGGCCACCGGGCCACGGATCGCCCGCCTGCACGGCCGCGAGCTGGCCCTGACGCTGCGCGAGTTCGACCTGCTGGCCCACCTGATGCGGCACCCGACGCGGGCGTTCAAGCGCGCCGAGCTGCTGGAACGCGTCTGGGGCTGGAACTTCGGCGACCAGTCCACGGTGACGGTGCACGTCCGCCGGCTGCGGGAGAAGATCGAGGACGACCCGGCCGAGCCACGACGGATCGTCACGGTCTGGGGCGTGGGCTACCGGTACGAGCCGGCCGATGCGTGACCTGGCGCTGATCTTCGGGGCGGCGCTCGCGGCCGCGCTCGGCGTGGGCCTGCTGGGCGCGCTGACCCTGCGGCTGCTGCGCCGTCGGTCGATCACCGTGCACGTGTGCGTCCTGCTCACCATCACCGTGGTCGCCGTGGTGGCGGGAGTGGTGGTCGTCGCCCAGGCGATGTTCCTGTCCCCGCACGACCTGCAGGTCGTCCTGCTCACGGTCGCCGCGGCGGCCGTCGTGAGCCTCGGGGTGGGCTGGTACTTCGGGCGTCGGCTGGCCGCGGCGGCGGTGTGGGCGGCGCAGGCCCGGGAGCGGGAACGCCGGGTGGAGAAGGGCCGCCGGGACCTGGTCGCCTGGGTATCGCACGACCTGCGGACACCGCTGGCCGGTCTGCGGGCGATGGCCGAGGCGCTGGAGGACCGGGTGGTCGACGACCCGGCGACGGTCGCCGAGTACCACCGGCGGATCCGCGTGCAGACCGACCGGATGACCCGACTCGTCGACGACCTGTTCGAGCTCTCCCGGATCAACGCCGGGGCGCTGCGCCTGACCCTGTCGGCGGTGCCGCTCGGCGAGGTGGTCTCCGACGCCCTCGCCGGCACCGCGCCGCTGGCGAAGGCTCGCCGCATCCGTCTGGAGGCCGCCGAGTCGGGCTGGCCCACCGTGCTGGCCAGCGAACCCGAACTGGCCCGGGTGGTGGGCAACCTGCTGCTCAACGCGGTCCGCTACACGCCGAGCGACGGCACCGTGCGGGTGGACGCCGGCTGCGAACGCGACGCCGCCTGGCTGGCGGTCGCCGACACCTGCGGCGGCATCCCCGAGGACGACCTGCCCCGACTGTTCGACGTGGCGTTCCGGGGCGAGCCGGCCCGGACCCCCCGCCCCGAAGGGGAAGGCTCCGGAGGGCTGGGGCTGGCGATCGTGCGCGGACTGGTCGAGGCGCACGGCGGCCGGGTGGACGTGCACAACGTCGGCGGCGGCTGCCGTTTCGTGGTCCGCCTGCCGGCCGCCTGACGCCCGCGTCCTCAGCGACCCGCCCGCAGCTCACCGAACCAGCGCCGGCCCTGCCGGAACACGTCCCGTACCGCCAACCCGGCGGCGGCCGCGACCGTGGGCACGGCCCGCGCGTCCACCCGGGCCCAGCGGAACCCCGGGCCTAGCAGCACCCGGCCGGCCCGCTGCTCGGCGGCCACCCGGGCCTGTCCCTGCCACGACCCCGCGCCGGGCGGCTCCAGCTCGACAAGCACGGTGCCACCCGGTGCGAGCAGGTCCCGACAGCGGCGCAGCAGCGCCACCGGATCGCCACCGATGCCGATGTTCCCGTCGATCAGCGCCGCGTGCGCCCACCGACCCTCGGCCGGCAGCGGGCCGAACAGGTCCCCGTGCACCGCGACCGCGCCGCGGGCCCGGGTGAGCCGTACCGCCGTCGCGGAGACGTCCACGCCGACCGCGGTCAGGCCGGCACGGGTCAGCGCCACGGTGAGCCGGCCCGGCCCGCAGCCGAGATCGAGCGTCGGGCCGCCACAGCGGGCCACCAGGTTGGCGACCGCCGCCTCGGCCGTGCCGTGCCAGCGGTCCACCGGCAGCCGGCTGCGGACACCGTCGCCGTGCACCAGCCACCGCCGCAGGGCCGCGCGGTCGGCGGCGAGCGCGGCGGCGAAGGGGTCGCCGTCGTACCCACGGGTCGGTGTCGGCGCGGACGGTGACCGCAGCGGCGGCGCGGCCTCGACCGGGGCGGTGTCGACGGGGTTCACCGGCGGCCGTCCGGCAGCAGGGTGAGGCGGACCGCCGCGACCTGTTGGGCGAAGCGCCCGCCGGGAACCTCGACGGCCACCGCGAGGGCGTCGGACCACTCGTCGACGTCCCGCAGCACCGGCAGTGGCGCGGTGCGCAGGCCACGCCCGGTCAGGGCGGCCCACGTGTCGCGGCCGGTGTCGGGCGTCGACATGGGCACGTCCCGCAGCACCCGGGCGTGCCGCGGTTCGCGCAGCCCCAACGACCACCACCCGCCGTCGTGCGCCCGACCCAGCACGGCGTCGGCGGCGCGCAGCCGGGCCACCGCCACCGCCAGCCGGGCCGGCGTCACCTGCGGGGTGTCCATCCCGATCTGCACCACCGGCTCGCCGGGGTACGCGGCGGCGACCTCCGCGTACGCGTTGGCGAGCCGCTCGCCGAGCCCGACCCCCCGCTGGTCGAGCACCGACCAGCCGTCCAGTGCGGCGGTCAACACGTCGGCGTCCTCCGCCTCGGCCAGCCGACCCGACCAGGCCAGCACGGGTATGACACCGGGGGTGGCGCGGACGGCGTCGAGGGTGTCGCGCAGCGCGGCGGCGGCGATCCGGGCCGCCTGGGCCGGCGTGACCGGTGGGCAGAGCCGCGTCTTCACCGCCCCGGCGACCGGCGCCTTGGCGACCACCAGCAGGACGGTCACCGGGAGCCGTCCACGGTCCGCAGCACCCCGGCGAAGTCGCGGGTGGCCCGCAGGGTGCCCCGGACCGAACCGGAGACCTTGGACCGGGTACCGGCTGCGCGGGGGGCGTAGCTGACGTCCGTCTCGTGGATCCGCCAGCCGGCGGCGGCGGCCCGGATCAGCAGTTCGAGGGGGTAGCCGAAGGCCCGGTCGGTGACGCCGAGGTCGAGCAGCGCCTGGCGGCGGGCCACCCGGATCGGGCTGAGGTCCCGCAACGGTACGCCCCGACGGCGCAGCAACGCGGCGACCAGCGCCGTGCCGGCACGGGCGTGCCACGGCCACACCCCCATCCCGACCGGTCGACGCCGACCCACGCTCAGGTCGGCCGTGCCGGCGGACACCGGGGCGACCAGGGCCGGCAGCTCGGCGGGGTCGAACGACCCGTCGGCGTCGAGCACGCACACCAGCTCCGCGTCGGCGGCCTCCAGACCGGCGTGCACCGCCGCCCCGTAGCCGCGTCGGGGTTCGTGCACCACCCGGGCACCGTGCCGGGCGGCCACCTCGGGCGAGCCGTCCCGCGAGCCGTTGTCCACCACGATGGCCCGGTAGCCGGGCGGCAGCGCGGTGAGCACGCCCGGCAGGGCGGCTGCCTCGTCCAGGCAGGGCAGCACCACGTCGATCTCAGTCGCCATACCGCCGACGCTAGGGCGGCACCCTCGCGGCGGAGGCCGAAATGTGCTTACCGAACCCTTACCGAGCGGGCATTTCTTACCGTCCGGTGACGGGCCGCCGATTGGCGAGCGCGGGGGTGGGCTGTCCCCGTACCGTCCGGTGGTCATGGCCTCAACCACCGCGCACGTCGCCGCCCCCGGGCGGACCCCACCTCGCCGCCACGCCGGGGACCTGTTGGTCCTGGGCGTGGAGGGGGCGCTGCTCGGCGTCGCCGTGCTGGTGGGGGCCGTGCTCAACGCGCGCGGCGGCGGTTTGCACGCGGACGCCGCCCCGCTGTACGCGACGTGGCGGCCGCACGTCGGCTGGGGCAGCCCGGCGGCGCTGGCGGTGGCGGTCGCGGTGGTGGTCTGGGGGGTCCGGTGGGCCCGCACCGCCCGGTGGGGCCGCCTGCTGGCCGCCGCCTGGCTGACGGCGGTGGCCTGGACGGTGTCGTTGGCGCTGGTCGACGGCTGGTCGGCGGGGCTCACCCGGCGGCTCACCCCGCAGGCCGAGTACCTGCACGAGGTGCCCGGGGTGACCGACATCCCGGCGATGCTGGCCGGCTTCACCGACCGGATCGTGGACTTCCAACCCGACTCCTGGTCCACCCACACCGCCGGCCACCCGCCGGGCGCGCTGCTCATCTTCGTCTGGCTGGACCGCGTCGGTCTCGGCGGCGGCACGGCCGCAGCGCTGGCCTGCGTGCTGCTCGGCGCCACGGTCGCGGTGTCGGTGCCGGTGACGCTGCGCGCGCTCGGCGCGCCGGACGCGGCCCGCGCGGTGGTGCCGTTCCTGGTGCTGCTGCCGGGGGCGGTCTGGGTGGGGGCCTCCGCCGACGGCATCTTCGCCGCCGTGGTCGCGGCCGGTCTGGCGCTGCTGGCGGTCCGTGGCCGGGTGGCCGCCCTGGTCGGGGGCGCGGTGCTCGGCTTCGCGCTGCACCTGTCGTACGGGTTCCTCCTGGTGGGTGTGCTCGCGCTGGCCGTGGTGGCGCTGCGCCGTACCCACCGCCTGGGCGCACTGCTCGCCGCCGCCGTCGGCGTCGCGGCCGTGACGGCGGTGTTCGTCGCGGCGGGCTTTCACTGGTGGGACGGCTACCACCTGGTGGTCCAGCGGTACTACCAGGGCTGGGCGGCCGACCGCCCGTACGCCTACTGGGTGTGGGCCAACCTGGCCGCGCTGCTGCTCAGCGCCGGCCCGGTGCTGGGGCCGGCGCTGCGTCGTGCGCTGGCGGCCGCGCCCGGCTGGCGGGCCGTGGGGCCGTCGGCCCTGCCTGCGGCGGTACGCGCAGCGGGTCCCACGGTGCTGCTGCCGCTGGCCGCCCTGGTGGCGGTCCTCGGTGCCGACCTGTCCGGGCTGAGCAAGGCGGAGGTGGAGCGGATCTGGCTGCCCTTCGTCGGCTGGCTGCTGGTGGCCACCGCCCACCTGCCGGCCGGGTCGCGGCGTTGGTGGCTGGCCGCGCAGGCGCTCACCGCGCTGGCCGTCAACCACCTGCTCTGGACGGTCTCCTGACCACCAACCTGATGCGTCGATCTTGCAGTTTCGGTTGTCGATATGGACTGTGTGCCCACATTTATCTCAGCAGAAAGTGCAAGATCGGCGCGCAACAGGCGCGGCGGGCGGCGCGTGGGGGTCAGCCTGCCACGGCGGCTGGTTCGCGGAGCGGGTCGGTGGCGAAGCCGGCCACGCCTTCGGCGAAGCCGACCCGGGCGGTGTAGCCGAGCAGCTCCGTGGCCCGGCGCGGGTCGGCGACCACATGGCGTACGTCGGCCGCCCGTGCCCCGCCCACGACCTGCGGGGCCGGTCCGCCCATCGCCTCGGCCAGCGCGACCGCCAGCTCCCCGACGGTGTGCGGCTCGCCCGAGCAGACGTTCACCGGCATCAGGGTGGCCGGCGGGAGGCCGCTGCCGAGCGCCAGCAGGTTGGCCCGCGCCACGTCGGTGACGTGCACGAAGTCTCGCCGCTGCCGGCCGTCCTCGAGCACCCGGGGTGCCACGCCGGCCGCCAGCGCCGACCGGAAGATGGACGCCACGCCGGCGTACGGGGTGTCGCGGGGCATCCGGGGACCGTAGACGTTGTGGTAGCGCAGCGCCCACACCGTCCCACCGGTCTGCCGGGCCCAGGCGGCGGCCAGGTGTTCCTGCGCGAGCTTGCTGGCGGCGTACGTGCTGCGCGGCTCCAGCGGCGCGTCCTCGGGGACGAGCACCGGGTCGAGCGCCCGACCGCAGTGGGGGCAGGTCGGGTCGTACCGGCCGGCCGCCACGTCCTCGTGCCGCCGGGGCGCGGGACGTACCGTGGCGTGCTCGGGGCAGGCGTAGCGCCCCTCGCCGTACACCACCATCGAGCTGGCCAGCACCAGACGGCCGATCCCGGCCCGGTGCAGCGCGGCCAGCAACACGGCCGTGCCGTAGTCGTTGTGCGTGACGTAGTCGGGGCCGTCCGACGGGTCCAGTCCGTGGCCCACCATCGCCGCCTGGTGGCAGACCGCGTCCACACCGGCCAGCAGGCGGTCCAGCAGGGGGCCGTCCCGGACGTCGCCGCGGACCACCTGGTGCTCACGGGACCAGGTGGGCAGCTCCCCGCCGTGCGCCTGGGGCAGCAGCGCGTCCAGCGCCACCACCTCGTGGCCCTGCCCGACGAGCAGGTCGACGACCTGCGACCCGATGAACCCGGCCGCGCCGGTGACCAGTACGCGCATGTCGGCCACGGTAGGGCCGCCCGGGCCCCCGGCGGGCCGGTTCGGCGCAGCCGTAAGGAGTTCGCAACAGCTCGACCGGCGGCGGTGGCCCGGTAAGCGTTCGGTAATGCGTAAACCCCGTTCCGCCGTACCTCTGCGGTCTAACCTGCCGGCAGTGCCCGTGCCCGGCGGACCGGCGACGGCAGGGCGGGATGCGCGGAGGGAGCAGCGGGTGTCAGGAGGTAGGGCGGGCCCGGACGGCAGCGGGGTCCGGACGTCGGAGGCGGACGGGTACGGCGCGCCGCGCGGGCTGTGGCGCGGGCTGGCCCGGCATCGTCCGCCGGGTGTGGACGCGGCCGAACGCGCCTGGCGCAGTCCGTTGCGCGGTCCCTGGCTCACCGCCGTCTACGGTGCGGCGCTGCTGGTGGCGCTGCCCCTGGTGATCATCACAGGGCTGCTCGACTACGCCGCCTACGGCCCCCGCTTCGACCAGGCGTTCCCGCAGGACGTGGGGTGGTTGCGGCTGCCCGTCTTCGACTGGCCGACGCGGCCGTCGTGGCTGTTCCGGGTCACCCAGGGCCTGCATGTGACACTCGGGATCGTGCTCGTGCCGGTGGTGCTGGGCAAGCTGTGGTCGGTGCTGCCGAAGCTGTTCGACTGGCCGCCGGCCCGCTCGGTGGCGCAGGTGCTGGAACGGCTCACCCTGCTGCTGCTGGTCGGCGGGATCCTGTTCCAGATCGCCACCGGCCTGCTCAACATCCAGTACTCGTACGTGTTCGGCTTCGACTTCTACACCGCCCACTACTTCGGAGCGTGGATCTTCACGGCGGCCTTCGTGGCGCATGTGATCATCAAGTTCCCCCAGTTGGTGACCGCGCTGCGGTCCCGCCCGCTGGGCACGGAGCTGCGGACCTCGCGCGCCGACACACGACCCGAGCCGCCCGACCCGGACGGCCTGGTCGCGACCGAGCCCGGGCCGGCCACGGTCAGCCGGCGTGGGGCGGTGGCGCTGGTGGGCGGCGGCGCGCTGCTGCTGGCCGTGCTGACCGTCGGGCAGAGCCTGGACGGTCCGCTGCGGCGTACCGCGCTGCTGCTGCCCCGGGGTCGACAGCCCGGCACCGGACCGAACGGCTTCCCGGTCAACCGCACCGTGGCCGCCGCCGGCGTACGCCCCGAGCAGACCGGCGCGGGCTGGCGGCTGACGTTGCGCGGCGGTGGTCGGACGGTGACCCTGGACCGGCCCGGCCTGCTGGCCCTGGCCCAGCACACCGCCGAGCTGCCCATCGCCTGCGTCGAGGGCTGGTCGACCCGGCAGCGGTGGACCGGCGTACGGCTGCGGGACCTGGCGGCGCTCGCCGGCGTCCCCGATCCGGTGTCGGCGCGGGTGTCGTCGCTGGAGCAGGCCGGGCTGTTCCGCACCGCGGTGCTCGCGGCCAACCAGCTCCTCGACCCCGATGCGCTGCTCGCCCTGCGGGTCAACGGCGTCGACCTCGCCCCCGACCACGGCTACCCGGCCCGGGTCATCGTGCCCGCCCTGCCCGGTGTGCACTGCACCAAGTGGGTCGCCGAGATCGACTTCCGGGGGCGGGCCGATGACTGAGCGGGTCGGGCCGACGCGGGGACCGGCCGGGCGGCTGCGGGCGGCCTACGGCGCCGCGCCCTGGCACCTCGTCCTGGTGACGGCGGTGATCGTGCTCGCCGGCTGGGTGGCGCTACGCCTCGCCGACGAGGCGACGTTCGGCCGCATGCTGCTCTGGTTCGTCGGCGCGGTCATCGCCCACGACCTGGTGCTGTTCCCGGTGTACGCGAGCGCCGACCGGGTGCTGCGCGCGGTGGCGCACGGTCGGGTCGCGCTGCTCAACCACCTGCGGGTGCCGGCGCTCGGCACGGCGCTGCTGTTCCTGGTCTACGCCCCCGGCATCCTGCGCTGGGGCGAGACGACCCACGAGGCGGCCACCGGCCAGACCCAGCGGCCGTACCTGCTGCGCTGGCTGGCGCTCAGCGGTGCGCTCTTCCTGCTCAGCGCGCTCGCGTACGCGCTGCGCCGGCGCCGTCAGCCGTCCCGGCAGCGGTCCGAGAGCGCGTAGCGCAGCAGCACCACGTCGCCGATCTGGCGCGTCTCGGCCAGTCGGGCGCGGCGGCCCGGGTGCCAGGGGAAGTCCCCCTCGCCGACGAAGCGCGGCGCCCGGTGGTCACCGACGAAGAACGGGGCGACGACCAGGTGCAGCTCGTCGGCGAGGCCGGCGGTGAGGAACTGGGCGTGTACCGTCCCGCCACCTTCGACCATCAGGCGGCGTACCCCCCGCGTGTCCAGGTCGGCCAGGACCCACCCGAGGTCGACCGGCTCTCCCCCGTCGACGACGGTGGCCAGCTCACCGACCCGCTCCCGGGTCTTGTCCAGCGCACCGCTGGCGCAGTAGACCAGCCGGGTGGAGTCGCCGGCGGTGAAGAACCGGGCGGTCGGGTCGAGGTCCCCCCGCGCGGTCAGCGTCACCTTGACCGGCGAGGCGGGCCGGCCGTCCGCCACCCGTTCGGCCCGCCGCACCGGGGACCGCACCAGCAGGCGGGGGTCGTCGCGGCGGACGGTGGCGGCCCCGACCAGGATCGCGTCACAGCCGGCCCGGACCGCGTCGACCCGGTCGAGGTCGTCCGCGTTGGACAGCAGCAGACGCTGGTCGGAGGCGTCGTCGATGTACCCGTCGATGGAGGTGGCGCAGCTCAGCAGCACGTAGGGCCGTGGCGACGCCGGTCGGCAGCTCACCGGGAGACGGGCCGGTCGGGGCCCGCCTGCGCCTCGGCCGCTGCCGTCTCCGCCGCCTCGACCTCGGCCGCCTTGGCGGCCTTGGCGGCCAGGTAGTCGGCGTTGGCCGGGGAGAGGAAGATGCTGGTGGGGACGCGTTCCACCACGTCCACGCCCAGCCGGGTCAACTGTTCGGCCTTGTCCGGGTTGCTGCTGAGCAGGCGTACCCGCGGCACGCCGAGGGTGGCCAGCATCTGCGCGGCGGCGGTGTAGTCGCGCTCGTCCTCGCCTCGGCCCAGCGCCACGTTGGCCTGGTAGGTGTCCAGGCCGGCGTCCTGGAGGGCGTACGCGTCGAGCTTGGCGTACAGGCCGATGCCCCGGCCCTCCTGGCGCAGGTAGAGCAGGAACCCGCCGGTCTCGGCGATCCGCTGCACCGCCTCGCGCAGTTGCGGCCCGCAGTCGCAGCGCTGACTGCCGAACACGTCCCCGGTCAGGCACTCGCTGTGCGGACGGACCAGCGGCGGTTCACCGCCGGCGGCGACGGCGTCCAGCGCGCCGGCCCAGTCGCCCAGGCCGAGGGCGAGGTGTTCCCGACCGTCGACGAGCCCCTTGAAGGTGAACACCCGAACGGTGGTGGTGTAGCCGTCGGGGAACGCCAACGGCACCGTGACCTGCGTACGAACCGTGGCGACCGGCAGTGCTTCAGGCATGGAACTCCTTTGTCCGGCGCCGCGGGACGGCGGCGACGCGTACCGTTTCACCACTGACTCAACAGCCCTCGTGCAAGGCGGCTTCCCGAGCGGTGGTGGGTTTGCGGGCCCGCCGGGCGAGCAGCACGGCCGCGCCGGGCAGGCTGGCCACCAGCACGAGGGCGCCGTAGACGGTGGCGGTGGCGACCCCTTCGGCGGCGCTGAGACCGGCCGCGCCGAACACCCAGGCGGCCACCCCCTCGCGGGGACCGAAGCCCGCGACGTTCAGGGGCAGGCCCATGGCCAGCAGGGCGAGCAGGGTCAGCGGCAGCAACCGGGTCAGCGGCGCGTCGGAGCCGGCGGTCCGGGCCGCGACGAGGAACGTTGCCAGGTGACCGGCGACCATCACGGCGGAGGCGACCAGCACACCGAGCCAGGTCCGCCGGGCCAGCAGCCCGGCCCGCACGTCGGCGACGGCGGTGCGCAGGCCGCGCGCCCACCGGGACCGACCGGTCCCGGGCGACAGCCGAGCAAGGAGTACGGCGGCCAGCCCGACCGCCACGAGCAGCGCGGCGGCGGCCGGCAGGTACCCCCGCACCGGGGACGGGAACGCCGCGAGCACCACCAGGGCGACACCGACCAGGACCACCTGACCGGCGGTACGCTCCCAGACCACCGCGCGGATGCCCCGGCTGACGTCGCCGGCGTCGCGGCCGTGGCGCACCGCCCGGTGCACGTCCCCGAGCACCCCGCCGGGCAGCGTGGCGTTGAGGAACACGGCCCGGTAGCAGTGCGCCACCGCGGTCGCCAGTGGCAGCCGTACGCCCAGGCCACCGGCCACGAGACTCCACCGCCACGCGGCGCAGACCGTGGTGAGCACGCCGATGAGCAGCGCCGCGGCCAGCGCCGGGGCGTCGATCAGCCGTACCCCGGCGAGGAACGCGCCGCCGCCCACCTGCCACAGCAGGACGGCGAGCAGCCCCGCCCCGCCGACCACTCGTGCCCAGGCCCACACCATCGACGCCGGTCCTCCCTGAAGATCGTCCACTCCCTCTAGTGCACGTACCCAGGGTGTCGATGGTTCATCCGCCGGCCAGCAGGTCCCGGTGCTCGACCAGCACGCGCAGCCGGCCGGCCGCCGCCTCGGCCAGCCGACGCTCGGCGTACGCGCCGGCCGGACCGGCCAGGTCGGGACGCTGCTCGCAGGCCGCGCCGAGCCAGCCCCGGAACCATTCGGCGGCCAGGTCGGCCTGCTCGGGGCCGAGCCGCCACGGGCTGGGCCGCTCGACCACCGGCACGCCCCGCCGGGCGAACGCGGCGGCGGTGACGGCGGCGGCGTCCGGGCCGAGCAACGGGCGGCCGTCGACGGTACGGCGCTGGTGCGCGTTGAACGCCTCCTCGACGGCGGCGTCGAGCGGGTCCTCGGGGGTGAGCCGGACCCGTCCGGTCACCGAGAGGGCGAACAGGGCGGGGCGGCCGGCCTCGACGCAGGCCGTGACCACCCGTTCGATCTCCTCGGCGGTCAACATGTCCAGCAGCGCGGACGCGGTGACCAGCGCGCCGTCGGACAGGTCGGCGGCGGTCAGCCGGGTCAGGTCGCCGCAGCGGGTGTCCACGGTGACCGGCGCCCCGTCGGCGGCGGTCACCCCGGCCATGCTGTCGGCGGCCCGGGCCAGCAGGTCGGCGTCCCGGTCGTGCAGCACCCACCGCTGGGGACCGGTGAGCCGGGCGGCGAGCCAGCGGCTCATCGAGCCGGTGCCGCTGCCCAGGTCGTGGATCACGATCGGGTCGTGGCCGACCAGCCGGGGTCGGACGGCGTCCAGCAGGTCCTCGGCGCGGGCCGCCGCGTCGGCCGGTTCGCGCAGACTCAGCCAGTCGGCGAACGGCAGGGTCTCCTCGACGGTCACCCCGTCACCTCCTCGAGCACGGCGGCCAGGCGCGCGGTCGTCACCGGCCAGTCGGTCAGGGTGTCGCGGCGGGCGAGCGCGGCGCGCCGCAGCCGGGACCGCAGCTCGTCGTCGCCCAGCCACCAGCTCAGTGCGCCGGCCAGGGCGGCCGCGTCGTCCGGTGGGACCAGCAGACCGGGTACGACGCCGTCGGGGGTGCGCCCCAGCGCCTCGGGCAGACCCCCCACGTCGGTGCCCAGCACCGGCACGCCCCGCGCCAGGGCCTCGGTGACGACCATCCCGTACGTCTCGCCCCGGGAGGGCAGGACCAGCAGGTCGGCGGCAGCGTACGCGGCGTCGAGCGCCGGGCCGGTCAGCGGGCCGGCCAGTCGTACCCGGTGCGCCAGGCCGGCGCCGACGAGCCGGTCGCGCAGCCGGCCCACCAGATCGGGTTCCCGGGTCAGCGTGCCGGCGCAGACCAGCGTCCACGGCGTCTCGGCCAGCACGCACAGCGCGTCGACCAGCAGGTCGTGGCCCTTGTGGCGGGTGACCGCGGCGACGCAGAGCAGCCGGTCACCGGCGGCGTCGCCGGCAGGCGTCACCGGCGCGGGCGTCACACCGGGCGGCGCGACGTAGATCCGGTCGGCGGGCAGCCAATGGCGGGCCAGCAGCCGGCGACGGGTCCACTCGCTGGTGGTGACGACGGCTCGCGCGGTGGCCAGCGCGCGGCCCTCGGCGGCGTCGTCGAGCGGCATGTGCACCAGCGGGACGAGGCGCAGCCGTGTCGCGTGCGGGGCGAGCAGGTCCGGCACGGCCGAGGCGATCAGGCCGTCGACGAGCACCACGGCGTCGTCCGGCGTGGCGGCGAGCAGCCGGGACAGGGCGGCCCGCGCGGCGCTGTCGGGGTGCGGCCACCCGCCGGGCACCGGGTGCTCGTGCACCGCCCAGCCACGCTCGCCGAGCCCGGCGCAGACCCGCCGGTCGTACGTGTTGCCGCCGCTGGGCGTGCCCGGGTCGTCGATGTCGCCGGGCAGGACGACGTGCACCGTACGGCGGGTCGACGCCCCGGAGGCGTGGGCCGGCGTCGGCCGGCCCGCGTCGATCACAGCGACCGCTCGTAGCTGGCCCAGGCGACGTGTGACTCGTGCAGGGTGACGGTGATGCCGGCCAGCTCCCGGGCGCCGGGCCCCAGGTCACCGGCGTGCACCCGTTCGGCCAGTCGGTCGGCGACGGTACGGGCCAGCACCTCGGTGGTGGTGTTCATGCCGGCGAACGCGGGCTCGTCGTCGAGGTTGCGGTAGGACAACTCCCCCACCACGGCCCGGAGCTGCTCGGTGGCCAGGCCGATGTCCACGACGATGCCGTCGGCGTCCAGGTCGGGACGGCGGAACGTGGCGTCCACCACGAACGTCGCCCCGTGCAGGCGCTGGGCCGGGCCGAACACCTCGCCCCGGAAACTGTGGGCGATCATCATGTGATCCCGAACGGTCACGCTGAACACGGTCACTCCCCGTCGTCGTAGGTGATGAGGTGGCAGAGCGCGGGCAGGTCGCCCGAACTCAGTCGGGCGAGTACGTCGGGCAGCTCGGCGAACCGGGACGCGCCGGTGATCAGCGCGTCGAACGCCGGGTCGTCGAGCAGGTCCAGGGCCAGCGCCAACCGGTCGGTGTAGCTGCGACGACCGCGCCGCGCGGGCGCGACCATGCCGACCTGGCTGCTACGGACGGTGAGTCGTCCGGAGTGGAACGCCCCGCCCAGGGACACCTGCACCTGTCGGTCGCCGTACCAGCTCAGCTCGACCACCGTGCCCTCGGGCGCGAGCAGGTCCAACGCCTGTTGCAGGCCGGCGGAGGTGGCGCTGGCGTGCACGACCAGGTCCCGGTCGCCGGTGGCGTCGGCGGGTCGGGCGAACCGGACACCGAGCGCCCCGGCCACCCCGGCCCGGCGGGCGTCGGTGTCGACCAGCTCGACGTCGACTCCGGGGAACCGGGCCAGCAGCGCCGCGACGCAGCAGCCCACCATGCCCGCGCCGATCACGCTGACCCGGTCGCCGACCAGGGGCGCGGCGTCCCACAGGGCGTTCACGGCGGTCTCCACCGTGCCGGCGAGCACCGCGCGGGCCGGCGGCACGTCGTCCGGTACCGGCACCACGGCGCCGGCCGGCACGACGTAAGCGCTCTGGTGCGGGTGCAGGCAGAACACCGTACGCCCGAGCAGGTCCGGCGGGCCCTGTTCGACCACGCCGACGCTGAGGTAGCCGTACTTGACCGGCCCGGGGAAGTCGCCCTCCTGGAACGGGGCACGCATCGCGGCGTACTGGTCGGCGGGCACCCGACCGGCGAACACCAGCGTCTCGGTGCCCCGGCTGACCCCGGAGTAACGCGCCCGGACCAGCACCTCGTCGGGGCCCGGGGTGGGCAGCGACACCGGCCGGATCTCCGCCGCGCCGGGCTCGCGCACCCAGCAGGCGTACGCCTCGCGGTTCACCCTCGTACACCTCACCTTTTGTCCCGGTCGAACCGAACGGCCCTGATTTCCGTGTTCCCTGTCGGGGTCGTCGATCATAAACACGGAGGTACGGTGCCCACAGTTCGAAGCGGTCCGGTGATCGGGCTTACCGCACAGCTCGCCGTGCTGGCGGCGCTGGCCGCCACCGTGGGTCTGGACGCGGCGGGTTGGCTGGCCGGCGTCGGCTACGCGGCGGTCACCTGCCTCGCGTTGAGCCGGGGCCTGCACCTGTCCGGCGCGTCCCGCCTCGGCCCCGCCGACCGGGTGACGTTGGCCCGGGGCGTCCTGGTCGGCGCGGTCACCGCGCTGGTGGTGGACTCGTTCGACCGCCCGACGCCGGTGGGGCTGCTGGTCACGCTGAGCGCGGTGGCCCTGCTGCTGGACGCGGTGGACGGTCAGGTCGCCCGGCGCACCGGCACGGTCAGTGCCCTGGGGGCCCGCTTCGACATGGAGGTCGACGCGTTCCTCATCCTGGTCCTCAGCGTCTACGTGGCCCCGGCGGCCGGGAGTTGGGTGCTGGCCATCGGCGCGATGCGGTACGTCTTCGTCGCGGCCAGCGCGGTGCTGCCCTGGCTCCGGGGCACGTTGCCGCCGCGCTTCTGGCGCAAGGTGGTGGCCGCCGCCCAGGGAGTGCTGTTGACGGTGGCCGCCGCGCGGGCCCTACCGGAGCCGTGGACCACACTGGTCCTGGTGGCGGCGTTGGCGCTGCTTGTCGAGTCGTTCGGCCGGGACGTGGCCTGGTTGTGGCGGCGCCGCCCGGCGCCCCGGCCGGCTCGCGCACTGCTGCCGGCGCCGACCGCGGCGCTGCCGGTGCCCAGCGCGGCGCTGCCGGTGCACACGACGGCGCTGCCGGTGCCCAGGCGCGCGCTGGCGGCCCGCTCGGCCGGTACGGTGCGTTCCGACTGGAGGCCCCGATGACCCTTCCCGCTCGGCGACGCCGGCTGGCCGACCGGCTACCCGGGCGCGCCGCGTCGACCGGTCACGCCGGTGGTCGTACTCCCGTGGTGTCGCCCGCGTCGGACGGCCCGGCGCGGCGGGCGCGACGGTGGGTGGGCACGACGCTGGCGGTCCTGCTGGTGTACGCCGTCCTGATCGGACCGGACCGCCTCGGTGAGCTGACCCCCGGCGCGTTCGTGCGCATCCCGCTGGAGGGTCTGCTGATCGCCGCGCTGCTGCTGGCGCTGCCGGCACGCCCACGGCGCGCGGTGGTGGCCGTGCTCGGGCCGCTGCTCGGCCTGCTGGCCATCGTGCGGCTCGCCGACCTGGGGTTCCGCACGGCCCTCGACCGGCCGTTCGACCTGGTGCTGGACTGGCTGTTGCTGGACGACGCGTTCGGCTTCGTCCGGGACTCGGCGGGGCGGGCCGGCGCGCTCGGCGCGGTGGTCGGCGTCGTGCTGCTGGTCGGAGCGCTGCTGGTCGTGGTGACCGTGGCGCTGCGGCGGCTGGCGTCCCTGCTGGTCGACCACGAGCGGACGGCGACCCGGACGGTGGCCGCGCTGACGGCCGTCTGGGTCGTCTGCGCGGTCGCCGGGGTCCGGCTCGTGCCGGGCGTGCCGGTGGCCGACGCCGGGGCCACCGCGCTGGTGGGCGCGCACGCCGAACAGGTCGACGCGCGGCTGCACGACCGGAGCCGGTTCACGGCTCAGATCGACGCCGACCCGTTCCAGGACGCCCCGGGCGAGCAGTTGCTGACCGGGCTGCGCGGCAAGGACGTGGTGCTGGCCTTCGTGGAGAGCTACGGGCGGGACGCCGTCGAGGACCCGGAGTTGGCGCCGCAGGTCAACCCGGTGCTGGACGCCGGGACCGCGCGGCTGCGCGCCGCCGGTTACGGCTCCCGCAGCGGCTTTCTCACCTCCCCCACGTTCGGCGGCGGTAGCTGGTTGGCGCACGACACCCTGCTGTCGGGCCTGTGGACGGACAACGAGCAGCGGCACCGCAGCCTGCTGGCCAGCGACCGGCTCACCCTGAACGGCGCGTTCCGCCGGGCCGGCTGGGAGACCGTCGGGGTGCTGCCGGCGGCGACCCAGCCCTGGCCGGAGAAGGACTTCTTCTCGTACGACCGCTACTACGACGCCGAGGCGCTCGGTTACCGGGGCCCGAAGTTCAGCTACGCCCCGATGCCCGACCAGTACACGCTGTCCTTCTTCCAGCGGCAGGTCCGGGCCGACGCGGACCGTCCGATCATGGCGGAGATCCCGCTGATCTCCAGCCACTCCCCGTGGACGGCCGTGCCCCGCATGATCGGCTGGGACGCGGTGGGCGACGGCTCGATCTACCACGATCAGGCCACGGCGGAGGACGACGACCCGGGCGACGCCGGCCGGGCGCGCGCCGGCTACCGGCAGGCCATCGCCTACTCGTTGCAGTCGCTGATCTCCTATGTCGAGACCTACGGCGACGACGACCTGGTGCTGGTCTTTCTCGGCGACCACCAGCCCGCTCCAGTGGTGACCGGCGAGGGCGCGAGTCGGGACGTGCCGATCACCATCGTCGCCCGGGACCCGGAGGTCTTCGACCGGATCGCGGGGTGGGGCTGGCAGGACGGCCTGCGCCCCGGCCCGCAGGCGCCGGTGTGGCCGATGGACTCGTTCCGGGACCGGTTCCTGACCACCTTCGGGTCGACGACGGCGCCGCTGGCCGCCCCGCGCTGAGGGCGCCGTGCCCTGCGGATGATCGACACGAGGTCACCGATGTCGGGGTATCCAGCTGGCCGGGATACCCCGACATCGCCGATGTCGTGATGATCACCGCTCAGTCGGACCCGGCGGGGGCGGGGACCTGCCAGGTGCTGTTCGCGACGTCGTAGACGGCCCTGCGGTCGACCTGCGCCGGGACGGGCTGACCGAGCCGCCACGGCTCGGACGTGGCGTACAGGTCAACGGTCACCGAGCCCGGCGTGCTGGTAGCGATCTCGCCGACCCAGTGCCGGCTCTCCTCGATCAGGCGCTCGACGGTCTCGACCGGCGGCGCCGTCACCTCCACCGCCGCGCTGCCGACAAGCGCCGAGCCGACCAGCAGTGCCAGGAGACGACCCAGCAGCCGCGCTGGGACAGCCCGATCCGTCGTCTCGACGAAGACGTAGCAGTCGTCATGTCCGGAGAACAACAGGCGCGAGCCGGGAAGATCAGGCAGAACCGGCTCGTCGAACCTGGCGCTCCCAACGGTGATGATCGCCTCGTCGAGGCGCTCGGCCGTCGGCGTACCCGGAAGGTCCAGCAATGTCAGTTCGTAGGGTGACCAGCCGGTCAGGAAACGAGGTATCTGCTCGCGGTCGATCAGTAGGGCCTCTTCGCTGAGACCAACGACACCGGACGCCAGCACAGACACATCGTGTGCCGCGAAGCTGACGCCCTGCTCCGCAGCGATCCGTGACGGCAGCCACTGCTGGTACTCCTCGTCCAGGAAGCTGTTCGTCTCCAGGCCAACGACCATGATCGTGTCGTTGGCGGGAGGCATGAGCACGTCGGCCAGTTCCACGGCCTGCGCCGCGGTCGCATCGACCATCCAGGAGCCGTTGATCTCGCGGACGCTGAAACTCAACGGAAAGGGCGATCCACTGACCCCCACGCTGTTCGCGGAGAACGCCCCGTGAGGTCCGACCCGGACCGTCGCGGTGCCACCGTGCGTGCGGTCCTCGGCGATCGGGGGGCCGACTGCGGCGATGTCCCTCCGCCCGGCGACGGCATATCCGGTCACGGGGTGACCCTAGTGGTCAGGCCACGCTCGGGAGCACCGGCCAGGTCGCCCGGCTATTACCGCTCGGTGGCAGCGGGGCGGGCGCGTACGTGCAGCCGCTCTCCCTGCGGCCCGAAGAGGCTGAGCGCCTCCGCGGTGCCCGGCCCGGGATTGAAGAAGAGGTGCGGGATGCGGGTGTCGAACTCGGCCACCTCCCCCGGCATCAGGATCAGGTCACGGTCACCGAGCACCAGGCGCAGCCGGCCCGAGAGCACGTACAGCCACTCGTACCCCTCGTGGACCTGCGGACTCCGTCCCCCGGCGGTCGGGTCCGGCGGGAAGATCTGCTTGAACGCCTGTAGACCGCCCGGTCGGCGGGTCAGCGGCAGGTGCGTCACACCGTGGATCACGATCGGCTTGGGGCGTACCCGGGGGTCGCCGGTGGCCGGGGCGTCCACCAACTCGTCCAGCGCGATCTGGTAGGCCCGGGCCAGCGGGAGCAGCAGCTCCAGGGTGGGTTTGCGGCTGCCGGACTCCAGCCGGGACAGGGTGCTCACCGAGATGCCGGTCAGGTCGGCGAGCTGGGCCAGCGTGGTGCCGCGCTGCTGGCGCAGGGCCCGCAGTCGGGGCCCGACGGCTGCCAGCGCGGCGTCATCCTCGTTTGCCATAACGGCAACGATACTTGCCATCTCGGCGACGGCGACGGATGGTGGGCTCAGCCGACTCAAGAGGGGGACTTTCCGGTGGACGAGACGTACGACGTGGTGGTGGTGGGCGGCGGCGCGGCCGGGCTCAGCGGCGCCCTGGCGCTGAGCCGCGCCCGCCGATCGGTGCTGGTGATCGACTCCGGGGAGCCGCGCAACGCGCCCGCCGACCATGTGCACAACTACCTCGGCCGGGAGGGAACGCCACCGGCCGAGCTGATCGCGGCCGGACGCGCCGAGGTGGCCGGGTACGGCGGGCAGTTCCGCGCCGGCCGGGTCCGGACCGCGACCCGCGACGACGACGCCTTCCGGCTCACCCTGGACGACGGCGACGCGGTGCGGGCCCGCCGCCTCCTGGTGGCCACCGGGCTCACCGACGAGCTGCCCGACGTGCCCGGGGTGGCGCAGCGGTGGGGCCGTGACGTGCTGCACTGCCCGTACTGCCACGGCTGGGAGGTACAGGACCGGCGGATCGGCATCCTGGCGACCGGGCCGATGGCCGTGCACCAGGCCGAGATGTGGCGGCAGTGGTCCTCCGACGTGCTGCTCCTGCTGCACGACGCGCCGACCCCGGACGAGGAGACGGCCGAGCGGCTCGCCGCCCGGCGCATCGCGGTGGTGCCCGGGCCGATCGCCGCGTTGGAGGTGACCGGGGACGCGCTCAGCGGTGTCCGGCTCGCCGACGGCCGGGTGGTGGCGCTCGACGTGGTGGTGGTCGCCACCCGCACGTCACCCCGGTCCGACCTGCTGGTGGGGCTGGGCCTCGCACCGGAGGAAGTGACCATGGGCGGGCACGTGGTGGGCACCCAGATCCCGTCCGACGCCACCGGGGCGACGACCGTGCCCGGTGTCTGGGTGGCCGGCAACGTGGCCGACCTGCGCGGGCAGGTCATCACGTCGGCCGCCGCCGGGCTGATGGCCGGGGCGGCGATCAACGCCGACCTCATCGCCGAGGAGACCCGGGACGCGGTGACCGCGTACCGGCAGTTGGTCGCCACGACCTTCGAGGAACCGGCGTGGGAGGAGCGGTACCAGTCGAAGCCGGCGGTGTGGAGTGGCCGCCCGAACCCGCAGTTGGTCACCGAGACCGCCGAGCTGACCCCGGGGCGGGCGCTCGACGTGGGCAGCGGTGAGGGCGCCGACGCGGTGTGGCTGGCCGAGCGGGGCTGGCAGGTCACGGCGGTGGACATCTCGACCACCGCCCTGGGCCGGGCCGCCGAGCACGCCGACGCCGCCGGGGTCGGTCACCGGATCGAGTTCACCCACGCCGACCTGCGCGACAAGCCGCCCGCCGAGGAGGCGTACGACCTGGTGACGGCGCAGTACATGCACCTGCCCCCGGAGCAGCAGCGGGAGTTGTTCGCCCGCCTCGCCGCCGCGGTGGCCCCGGGCGGGGCCCTGCTGATCGTCGGCCACCATCCGATGGACCTGTGGGCGTCGAGTCACCGACTGCACATGCCGGACATGATGTACACCGCCGAGGAGGTCGCCGCGGAACTGGACCCGACCCACTGGGACGTCCAAACCGTCGACACCCGCCCCCGCCCCGGCCCCCACGACGCAATCCACCACGACGCCGTCCTGCTGGCCCGCCGCCGCCGCTGAGCAGCCGGCACTGAGCACCGTCGATCATGGAGTCGTGGTGGCTGACAAGAGCCGCGGATCCGGGCCTTCCGGGCACCACGACTCCATGATCCGCGAATGAGGGGTGCGCGCCTTCGCACGGGGGTGGGCTCGGCGGTAGCGTTGCGCCACACTCACGGCCCGCAGGGCAGTTGACCTTGCGCCCGACGTACGGAGGATGGTGCATGTCCATCGGCGCTGAGCCGCTCGCAACACGCGACGATGCGGCCTCGCGGCCGAGCTTCGAGCTCGCCCTGCGCGGCTACGACAAACGCCAGGTGGACCGGCACCTGGAGCAGCTCGACGGGCAGATCGCCATGCTCAGCGGCGAGCACGGGCGGTCGGCGGTGCGGGTGCGTGAGCTGACCGCCGAGGTGCAGCGGCTGCGCGCCGAACTGGCCGAGATGCACGAGCAGCCGGTGCAGGTGGACCGCGCCTCGTTCCAGGATCTGGGCCCGATGGTGGGCGAGATCCTGACCCTCGCCGAGAAGCAGGCCGCCCTCATCACCGAATCGGCCACCGACCGGGCCAACGAGCTGCGCGCCGAGGCGGAGCGGATCCTCGCCGACACCCGTGAGCGGGCCGCGCAGGCACGCCAGGACCTGTCCGAGGAACTGGCCGCGCGGCGCAGCGAGCAGGAGCAGGCGTACGAGGAACGGCGCGCGGTGGCCGAGGCCGAGTTGACGGCGATCCGGGAACGCGCCGAGCAGTTGCGCGCCGACGGTGAGGCCGCGCACGAACGCGCCCAGCACGAGGCGAAGCGCATCACCGAGCAGAGCGCGCAGCAGCTCAACCAGACCCGGGTGGCCGCCGACGCGCTGATGAAGTCGGCGCGTACCCAGATCCAGCAGGAGATCCAGGCGGCCCGGACCAAGAACCAGCAGGAGATGGCGCAGTGGCAGGCCGGCGTGGAGCGCGAGGTCGCCGAGCGGCGCAGCGCCGCCGAGCAGGAGATCGCCGAGTTGCAGGCGGCGGCGCAGGAGGAGCTGGCCGAGCAGCGCACCTCGACCGAGGAGCAGATCGCCGCGCTGCTGGCCGAGGCGCAGCAGCACGTCACCGAGCTGCGTAACCGGGCCGACGAGCAGGCCGCCAGCCACCAGGAGCAGTTGACCGCCCTCCAGCAGGAGATCGCGGAGCGCCGCGAGGAGTCGGCCCAGCTGCACGCCGAGTTGGAGACCGCCCAGCAGCAGCTCGCCGAGGTCCGCCAGGAGGGCGAGACCCTCGAGAACGAGCTGTCCCGCACCCAGCAACGGCTGAGCGAGGTGCGCCGGGACCTGACCGCCGAGGCGACCCGGCTCGACGAGGCCCGGCGGGCCGGCGACTCCGCCGAGCGGCACGCGAAGGAGGTCCGCGCCCGGGTGCAGCGGGAGGCGAAGCGGGTGGCCGACCTGGCCGCCGCCGCCGTGATGGCCGCCGCAGCCGGTGGTACGGAGACGGCCGAGTACCCGATGGTCGGTCCACGGTCGGCCCCGTCCCGGGCCGGTGTCGAGGTGCTCTCCGTCGACCAACCGAACGACCGCACCGAGGATGCCGAGCGTGCCGGCGGCGACGAGGGCAACGCCGAGCAGTTCCACGCCGACCGGGTCGGTGCCGACGGGGTCGGTCGCCACGAGGCGGCCGCTCAGGACGGGGCCCGAGCCGAGGAGACCCCGGCCGAGGCGGAGGACACCGACGGTGACCGGACCGATGACGAGCGCCCGGAGGGGACGCCCGTGCGCTATCCGGTAGCGCTGCCCGACCGGACGGCCACCTCGGGAACGCCCGCTCCGCAGCCCGAGCCGATCTTCACCCGCCCCGACCCGACGCCCGTACCCTTCCTGGCCTTCGGGCAGCCGGTCAGCGACAACGGCAACGCCCGGCACTGACCTCAGCGCTGACGGACCGGGCCCGGGGCGCATGCGCCCCGGGCCCGGCAGGATCCGCGGTCGGGAGCCTGCACCGAATCAGCACACTGTCGTCACGACACGCCCACGAACCGGTGGTGGGATGGGCGGATGAGCCAGCTCACGAGTGCGGACCGGATCGCGTACCTGGACACGGCCGCGGCCATTCCGACCGGGCGTGACTACAAGAGGCGTGCCGTCGACGCGCTCGATCTGCGGCCGGGGCACCGCGTGGTGGACGTCGGCTGCGGACCCGGTACCGACCTGGGGCGACTGGCCGACGTGGTCCGCGCCGACGGCCTGGTGGTCGGGATCGACCGTGACCCGGGGATGCTCGCCGAGGCAGGTCGGCGGGTGGCCGACCGGCCGGGGGTCGACCTGCGTCGGGGCGACGTCCACACGCTTCCGCTGGACGACGACAGCATGGACCGGGCCCGGATCGACCGGGTCCTGATGCACGTGGCGGATCCTGCGGCGGCGTTGGTGGAGGTGCACCGGGTGCTGCGCCCGACGGGTGTGCTGGTGGTGACCGAACCGGACTGGGACACCCTGGCCGTCGCCGACGAGGACGTGGCGACGAGCCGCCGTTTCGCCCGGTTCGTGGCCGGTCGGGTGCGGAATCCGACCATCGGGCGGGAGCTGGTCCGGTTGTCGGGGCGGGCCGGCCTGCGGGTGCGGTCGGTCGAGGCGATCGCCGTCGTCTTCGACGATTTCGACACGGCCGATCGGATCCTGGGGCTGCGGCGCAACTCCGCCCGTGCGGTGGCGGCCGGCGAGCTGACCGACGCGGAGGTCCGACCCTGGCTGCGACGTCTCACCGCCGGGCCGCTGTTGGCGAGCGTCACCCTCTACCTGGTCACCGCCGAGGCCTGAGGACCCCGCCGGCTTTCGCCGGGAACCACCCCGGACGTGCCGTCGGAGCTGGCAGGCTGGGCTGGCCGACCCGCACCGACGACCGCCGCCCGAAGTGGCGACGACGAGCCTCCCGGCCGCGAAGGAGTACCCGTGCCCGATCAACCGGAGGACTTCGACCTGCTCGTCGTGGGTGGCGGCAAGGCGGGCAAGACGCTGAGCATGGACCTGGCGCGCGCCGGACGCCGGGTGGCGATGGTGGAGCGCGGCATGATCGGCGGGAGCTGCATCAACGTCGCGTGCATCCCCACGAAGGCGCTGGTGACGAGCGCGCGGGTGGCTCACCAGCTACGGCAGGCCGCCGCGCTCGGCCTCTCCGTCGAGGGTGCCCGGGTCGACGTGGACCTGCTGCGGGCGCACAAACAGGACGTGGTCGAGCAGATGGTGGCCGCCAACCGGCAACAGTTCCTCGACTCGGGTCTGCACCTGGTGATCGGCTCGGCCCGGTTCGTCGCCGCCCGGACCGTGCGGGTGACCCTTGCCGACGGAGGCGAACGGCTGCTGCGCGGCGCCGACGTGGTGATCAACACGGGCACCCGCCCGCATCTGCCGTCCGTGCCCGGGATGACCGAGGCGGGCGTGCTGACCAGCAACGACCTGCTCCGGCTGGAGCGACTGCCGGCACGGCTGGTGGTGCTCGGCGGCGGGACCGTCGGGGTCGAGTTCGCGCAGATGTTCGCCTCGTTCGGCAGCGCGGTGACGGTGGTCGAGGGCGGCCCGCAACTGCTCAGCCGCGAGGACCCGGACGTCGCCGACGCGCTGATGCGGGTCTTCCTCGCCGACGGCATCGACGTCCGCGTCGGCGTGGCCGTCGCCCGCGTCGACCGTGATCCCGACGGGACGCTCCGGGTCGCCCTCGACGACGGCAGCGTGGTGACCGGTGACGAGGTCCTGGTGGCGGCCGGCCGGGCACCGGTCACCGACGGGCTCGGGCTGGACGCGGCCGGCGTCCGGCTCGACGAGCACGGCTTCGTGCTGGTCGACGAGTACCTGCGCACCAGCGCCGAACGGACCTGGGCGGCCGGGGACGTCGCGGGCAGCCCGCAGTTCACGCACGTCTCGCTCGACGACTACCGGATCATCCGGGCCAACCTGACCGGTGAGCGGCGCAGCACCTCGGGACGGCTCATCCCGTACACCGTCTTCACCACCCCGGAGCTGGCGCGGGTCGGTCTCAGCGAGAGCGACGCGCGCCGGGCCGGGTACGACGTCGAGGTGGCCCACCTTCCGGTCGCCGCGATCCCCCGCGCCCGTACGCTGCGGGACACCCGGGGCATGTGGAAGGCGGTGATCGACACCCGCACCGACCTGATCCTGGGCGCGTCGCTGCTCGGTCCGGAGTCGGGCGAGGTGATCACCTCGGTGCAGTTGGCCATGCTGGCGCGGATGCCGTGGACCGCGCTGCGGGACGCGATCATCACCCATCCGACCATGGCCGAGGGGCTCAACCTGCTCTTCGCCTCGCTGCAACCCCGACCGGTGCGCTGAGCACCGCTCAGCCGGCGATCTCGGCGCGTACCCGTTGCTGGAAGGCGCGGGCCTCGGGGCCGGTGGGCGGCGGGCCGCCGTGCCGGGCGGCGATGGCCCGGCGGATCGCCTCGGCCGGGTCGCCGCCGTCGACGAGCCGCTGACCGGCGGACACCTTGGACAGCCAGACGCCGTCCCGGTGCCGTACCAGCGAGCGACAGGCGCCGAGCACGGCGTCCTCGGCGCCGGGCGCGGGACCGTCGTCCGGCGGCGTCGGCAGGGCCAGCCACCAGGTCAGCGCCTCGACCAGCAGGCGACGCAGGTCGGTCGGGGCGAGGTCGGTGAAGACCTCCGCCGCCGGCGGACCGAGCAGCGACAATCCGCTCTGGTGCAGGATGCTGCGGTCCAGCCCGTACCAGAACCGGCCGTCGGCGCCCGGTCGGTCGGCCGGGTCGAGGGTACGGCGGAACGGCATGGCGCGGCCGGTGTTCAACTCGACCTCGAAACCGGGTTCGGGGCTGCCGGACGCCGCCACGGCCCGCTGGTAGACGACCAGTTCCAACCCGCGTGCCGGGCAGGGCAGCGCCTCGTGTCGCAGTCGCGCCACCAGTGACCGCTTGACGGCCTCGGTGAGCGGACCGGCGCAGACCAGCGCCACGTCCACGTCGCTGCGCCCGGCCTGGTACGCGCCGAGACCCACCGAACCCGCCGCGTACGCGCCGACGAGCCCGTCGCCGAGCACGTCCCGGGCGGTGTCCACGAGATCGTCGAGGTAGCGCTTGAGAGCAGAGTCCACGCCCCCATCCTCGTCTGCGGGCGCGGACGGCGGACTGCCGGCCGGCGGACACCACATTGAGCGTGATGCCTCTGCGTCATCTTGATGACCCAGAGGCATCACGCTCAATGGAGCGGGCGGCTCCGATCCGGCCGGAGCACGAGCCCGCGAGCGGCGGGCGACCAGCGACCGGCTTCGGGCTTTGACAACGGCCTAACCGGCGTAGAGCAGCAGCAGACCGGCGATGGTGTAGGCGACCATCAGCGCGAGCAGCGGGAGCTGACCGGCGACCGCCCGCGCCCGGGGGAACAGGTACAGGGCGCGGTCGTGGGCGAGCAGCGTGCCGAGCAGATGACCGACGATGATGACGGTGATCTGAAGGTTGGCCACCCCGGAGGGGGTCACCAACGCGGTGTGCGGTTCCCAGCCGGCGGTGCCGAAGACGTCCGCGCCGGTGTCCCGGGGATCGGACAGCAGGGCGAGGGTGCGTTGACCCTCCAGGACCAGCAGCGAGTAGTAGTGCGCCACCACGTAGCCCACCGCGATGGGCACGATCGAGTGCGCGATCTCGCCCGGCACCCGCCGCCCCGCGTCCGCGTCGCCGTCCGTCCGCCCGGTGCGGCCGACCCGGGCCGCGACGCCGGTGGCGGCCAGGTACGCCACGGCGACGGCCCCGATGACCAGGACCAGCCCGGCACTGCCGGTGACCACCGGCGGCAGCCCGTTCTCCTGGGCGAAGCGCAGCCAGGCCGGCGCGTTGGAGAGGCTGTCGAACATCGTGGAGCCGAGCAGCACGACCACCACGGCGACCAGGCCGGGGCGCGGCCGCAGCCCGGCGATGCCGTCGAGCGGGTTGCGCCACACCAGCACACCGTCGGCGGCCCGGCCGATCGGAGCGAGCCGGCCGACGAGCCCGCTGTAGACCTCGAACGGGTCGGCCCGGTCGAACCAGCCCGCCCCGAACACCACTGCGCCCGCCAGCATCACCACGGCGTACCCGGCCAGCCACGCGGTGATGACCGGCAGGGTGGCCCGGTCCGGCGCGACCAGTTCGAGCCAGACGAACCCGAAGAGGGTGAGCGCGGCGGGCCAGAGACCCAGACCGACCGGCAGTTCACGGACGCCGCGCGTCGGGTCGCGCCGGGCCGCCAGCGCGCCGAGCAGATGCACGGTACGCAGTGGGTTGACCGCCCGCCAGACGGGACCGAACAACAGCGAGACGGGCACCAGGCCGACCCAGAGGAGCACGTAGAGCGCGCCGGCCGTCGGGTTCTCCGGGGTGTCCGGCCCGGCGAGCAGGCCCACGCAGAACCAGCCGGCGGCGAGCAGGCCCAGTACGCGCAGCGCCCACCGCAGCGCGGGGGCGTCGACGAGGCGGGCCAGCCGGTCCGGCACCGGACGACCACCTGCGGCGTCCCGGTCCAGGCGTGGCTCGCGCCAGAGCACGCCCAGCGCGACGAACGTGACGACCAGGGTCAGGGCGGCGGCCACGACGAGTTCGGGCAGCGTGATCGGGAGATCCTGCCGGCCGCCGACGCCGTGCGCCAGCAGCGTGGGTGCGGCGGTCATTGCGGTCAGCGGACGACGAGCTGGAACAGCACCAGCTCGGTCTCGTGCGTCTCGACCTCGAACAGCCCGGTCTTGTCGGCCCGGAACTGCACCGAGCCCGGTGTGCCGGCGGGCAGCCGGGCACCCAGGTCGTACCCGTGTACGTGCAGCTCGTCGGCGACGTCCGAGGTGACCGTGATCCGCACCGACTGGCCCTTGGTCACGGTCACCCGGCCGGTCGGCGGGGTGATCCGTCGCTTGGCGATGGTCACGGTGATCTCCCGGTCGACCGTGGGCGCGCTGGGCGTGGCGGCCGGGGTGGGATCGCCGGTCGGGGCCGCCGCGGCCGAGGTGGTCGGCGCGGCGGCGGAGGTCGGGGCCGTCGAGGGGGTGGCCACGGACGGGTCGTCGTCCTGGCCGCAGCCGGTGGCGAGCAGGGCGGTGAGCAGACCGGTGACCAGCAGGGCGGCGGAGCGGGCGGTGGGGCGCGAACCGGGGACGGGCACGGGTGGACTCCGAACGACGCGAGGGGACGGGGTGTCGAGGTGATCGTCGGAGGGTGAACTCTACGTCTTGTTCGGCGGCGGCGAAATGACCATGATGAACGAATGCGATCGAGGCTGGTCACTGTCGGTAATGTCGCGCGTCGTGCCCTGGTGGGGCTGGCCGCGCTGGTGGTCGCGTCGCTGGCGCTGCCCGCCGCCCCGGCGTCGGCGCACGGCCAGTTGGCGACGTCCACCCCGCTGACCGGCACGGTGGTGCGCCAACCCCTCGAGCGGGTCGGGTTGTACTTCACCGAGAAACCCGCCGCCAACGCGCACTTCACCCTCACCGGTCCGGACGGGTCGCGGGTGGACAGCGGCTGGTCATACGGCGAGCCGAAGCGATTGGACAAGCCGGTCCAGGAGTACTTCATGGTCAACGGCACCTTCGAGCCACGGCTGTACCACACCGGCTTCCCCGCGATGGTGGCGGTCGCGCACTGGCCCGCGAAGGGCCGCTACACCGCGAGTTACCTCACGGTCGCCTCCGACGGTGAGGCGGTACGCGGCACCGTCACCTTCGACTACCAGGGGCCGAGCACGGCGGCTCCGGCCGGTTGGACGGCGCCGACGAACGGTCCCGATCCGGCCCTGCTCGCCCAGGCCGAAGGCAAGGCGTCGGCGTCCGCCGTGCCGGCGGCGACACTCGACCCGGCGATCACCCCCGCCGCCGCGCCGCCGGCCCCCGCGAAGGAAGGCGGGCTCCCGCCGTGGGTGGTTCCCGCCGCCATCGTCGCCGTCGTGGGCACGCTCATCGTCGTGGCGGCCCGCCGTCGCCCGGCGGCACGGCCGTCCACGGGCGCGACCCGCCAACGTGGCGGCGCGGCACGTCCACAGGGCGGTGGCGCTCCCCGCCCACGCGGCGGAGCGAACCGCCGGCCGGCCCGTCGCGGCCGCCGCTGAGACCCTGGTAGCCGGCCACATCCCCGGACATTCAGGGATCAGTGCCGCGAACTTTCGCAAAGACATCGGGAACTTTTGATGCATCGATGCAAAGGCATGGACACCTCAATCGAAACACCTTAATGTCTCGACCCATCAACCCGGTGTTTCCGGATCGTCACTCGTCGGCGTCGAGGACGTTACGGACCGGGCCGGCGGCCACCACCTCACCATGCTGCACGCCGGCCGTCGGTCACTCCTCATCCTCGTTGGAGGAACGATGGGTACACGGCTGCCTCGCCGATTCCGCAGTCCCGTCCTGGGCGCGCTCGCGCTCGTCCTCACCGTCGGCCTCTGGGCCGCCCCGGCCGACGCCGCTCCGGAACAGGAGCCGGGCGTCACCCTGCGCGTCTACGACGTCCAGGTGCCGCTCTCGGAGATCTGTACGCTCAAGCCGGCGCAGACGCCCAATGTGGACAAGCTCATGTCCACGATCAACTGGACGTCGGCGGCCGACTTCGGCTTCGACGACAACTTCGTCTCGCAGGTCCTCGGCAACATCACCGTCACCCAGGCCGGCAGCTACACCTTCCGGCTCAGCAGCGACGACGGGTCCAGGCTGACGATCGACAACACCGTCGTCGTGAACCACGACGGCCTGCACGGCGCCACCCCGCCCAAGGAGGGCACGGTCACCCTCGCCGCCGGCCTGCACCCGCTGCGCATCGACCACTTCGAGCGCGGTGGCGACCAGCAGATCACCCTCGAGTGGCGTACGCCCGGCTCGTCGTCCTTCGTGGTCGTACCGAACTCGGCGTTGAGCACCGACGCCGGTGTCGTACGGGTCACCGCGCCGGGGCGCAAGGAGTGCGAGGGCGTCAGCGACACGCCCGGCGACGGCCTGCCGCTGACCGGCGTGCACCCCGGTTACACGCTCACGAACCTGCGACCCGGCAGCTTCCAACCGAAGGTCACCGGGATGGACTGGCTGCCCGACGGGCGGCTCGTCATCTGCACCTGGGGTGGCAGCGACCAGTCCGGCACGTCCCAGGACGGCGAGGTGTACGTCATGGGCGGCACCGGCGGCACGACCGGCCCGGGCTCGGTGACCACCAAGAAGATCGCCGGCGGCCTCAAGGAGCCGATGGGGCTCAAGGTCGTCGACGGCGTGGTCTACGTGTCGGAGAAGCAGCGGTTGACCCGGCTCGTGGACACCAACGGCGACGAGGTGGCCGACCGTCTCGACACCGTCGCCACCTGGCCGTACGGCGGCAAGTTCCACGAGTTCGCGTTCGGCCTGCTCTACCGGGACGGGTTCTTCTACCTGAACCTGTCGGTGTCGATCGACTACGGTGGCGCGACCACCGTGCCGCAGCCGGCCGCCAACCGGGGCACCACCATCAAGGTCAACAAGGACACCGGCGCGGTCAGCTA
Source organism: Micromonospora sp. WMMD729 (assembly GCF_049315225.1). Lineage (NCBI taxonomy): Bacteria > Bacillati > Actinomycetota > Actinomycetes > Micromonosporales > Micromonosporaceae > Micromonospora > Micromonospora sp. WMMD729. The sequence goes on from NZ_CP186059.1 coordinate 3,486,113, forward strand.
CGTCGCGGGCGGCCTGCGCACCCCGCACGGCATCGGCTGGGGCCCGGAGGGCGGCATCTTCGTCACCGACAACCAGGGCGGCTGGCTGCCCTCGTCCAAGCTGGTGCACATCAAGCAGGGCCGGTTCTTCAACCACTACACGACCCCGGTCGGCCCGTTCGACAGGGCCCTGGTCACCCCGCCGGTGCTGTGGATGCCGCAGAACGAGATCGCCAACTCCCCCAGCACGCCGCTCTACCTGACCAGCGGCCGCTACGCCGGCCAGTTCGTCATCGGCGACGTGACGTACGGCGGCCTGCAACGGGCCAGTGTGGAGAAGGTCAACGGCGAGTACCAGGGCGCGTTGTTCCGGCTCACCCAGGGCCTGGAGGCGGGCGTCTCCGAGGTCAACCTCGGCCCGGACGGCGCGATCTACGTTGGTGGGCTCGGCGCGGGCGGCAACTGGGGCCAGACCGGCAAGCTGACGTACGGGTTGCAGAAGCTCACCCCGAACAGCGCCAGCACCTTCGAGATGCTCGCGATGCGCGCCACCACGACCGGCTTCGAGGTGGAGTACACCCAGCCCGTCTCGGCGACGACCGCCGCCAACCTCGCGTCCCACTACAAGCTCAAGCAATGGCGGTACCAGCCGACGTCGGCCTACGGCGGGCCGAAGGTCGACGAGGAGACGTTGACCGTCACCTCGGCCACCCTGTCGGCGGACGGGAAGACGGTCAGCCTCGTGGTGGCGGGTCGTAAGGCCGGTCGGGTGGTGCACCTGCGCTCGCCGCGCCCGTTCACCTCCACCAGCGGCCAGTCACTGTGGAGCACCGAGGCGTGGTACACGCTCAACTCCATCCCGGGCAGCCCGCCACCGTCCGTCGGCGGCACCATCACCGGCGTCGGCGGCAAGTGCCTGGACGTCGACAACTCCGGTTTCGCCGACGGCACGAAGATCCAGCTCTGGACCTGCAACGGCACCGCCGCCCAGTCCTGGACCCGGGTCGGCGACACGTACCGGGTGCTGGGCAAGTGCCTCGACGTGGACAACGCCGGTACCGCGAACGGCACGAAGATCCAGCTCTGGACCTGCAACGGCACCGGCGCGCAGATCTGGCAGCCGCAGAGCGACGGGTCGATCCGCAACCCGCAGTCCGGCAAGATCATGGAGGCCGCCGGCGGTAACACCGGCGACGGCACCCAGATCCAGCTCGGCACGTACGCGGGCGGCGCCCACCAGAAGTGGGTGGTCAGTAGCGGGGTAACCGGCTGACCTCGGACGAGGGGGCGTGGCCTGACCGGCGGGTCGGGCCACGCCCCGGGTGGTCAGGGGCCGTGCGGCAGCGGCTGCGCCAGCGCCCGCAGGTCCGCCGGGAGCTGGGACAGGGCATCGGAGAACTCCCGGTGTCCGACCACCCGGTGCATCGTCTCCAGGACCGCTCGTACGCCCCGCTCGGCCCCGGCCCGGTCCGTGCCGGCGCGGTCGGCGACGCGGCGCAGGAACTCGTCGTACCCGAATGTCTCGGGCGGTTCGGCGGCCTTGACCAGCAGCGGGCTCAGCTCGTCGGCCACGTGCGGGGCCAGCGCGGTGGCCTCTCCCCCGCTGAGGCGCTCGGTGAGCGTCCGCAGCACGGCCTCGGTCAGCGGGCGTGCCTCGGCCGGCGCGATGCCCGCCCGTGCCGCCACCTTGTCGACGAACGCCAGTTCGGCCATGGACCCGCCCCTTCCGTCGCCGGGACGCGTGGCTACCCGGGGCGGGCGGCGGCAAACCCGCGGGCGCCGGAACGGCGGTTCTGCCGGTTGCGCCGCGCCCCACCCGCCGTGTCTCGTACCGTGAGGTCGGACCGGGACCACGGGGGCCGCCCGACGGCGGCCCGTGCCGCAGGAGGAGCAGATGGCGGTCGACCTGCCCGACGTGATCGACAGGTACTTCCGGGCCGTCGGCGACGGGGACGTGGATGCCTTCGTCGCCTGCTTCGCGGACACGGCGAGCGTGGCCGACGAGGACCGGCTGTACGACGGTCGGCCCTCCATCCGCTCCTGGCGGGAGCGGACGATGGCGGAGTACTCGTACACCGCCGAACCGGTCGGGGTCACGCCCCAGGCCGGCGACTCGTACCTGGTCCGCACGCGGGTGTCGGGCGACTTCCCCGGCAGTCCGGTCGAGCTGCGCTACCGGTTCACCCTGCGCGACGGCCTGATCGGCGCCCTGGACATCCGCCCGTAGCGACCGCGCCACCTGACAGGAGGAGGTACCGTCGTGCCGCGAGTCTGGCTCGTCACCGGCTGCTCGCGAGGGCTCGGCCGGGCGCTCGCCGAGGCCGTACTGGCCGACGGCGATCAGCTCGTCGCCACCGCCCGCAACCCCGCGCAGCTCGCCGACCTCACCGACCGGTACGGCGACCAGGTCCGGGCGATCGCGCTCGACGTCACCGATCCGGCCGCCGCCCGGGCGGCCGTAGCTGCGGCGGTGGACGCGTTCGGCGCCCTGGACGTCCTGGTCAACAATGCCGGGTACGCCGACGTCGGTGCGATCGAGGACATGTCCGAGGACGCCTTCCGGGCGCAGATCGACGCCAACTTCTTCGGCGTGGTCCACCTGACCCGCGCCGCCCTGCCGGTGTTGCGGGAGCAGGGGCGCGGGCACATCGTCCAGATCTCCAGCGTCGGCGACCGGGTCGCCAGCACCGGCCTGGGCGCGTACCAGTCCGCCAAGTGGGCGGTCGCCGGCTTCTCGGCGGTACTCGCCACCGAGGTCTCCTCGTTCGGGATCCGGATCACCACGGTCGAACCCGGCGCGCTGCGCACCGACTGGGCGGGCGCCTCGATGAGCATGTTGCCGACCACCGAGCCGTACCGGCCGGTGATCGAGCCGGTCGTCGAGCGGATGCGCCGCACCAGCGGAACCCAGCCGGGCGATCCCGCCCGGGCGGCGCGGGCGATCATCGAGATCACCCTCGTCGACGACCCACCCGCACGGTTGCTCCTGGGCGCCGACGCCGTGGCGGCCGCCGCGACGGTCGCCCACACGCTCGCCGCGTCGGACGCGCGGTGGCGCGAGCTGAGCGAGTCCGTCGCGTTCGACGCGGGTTCCTGACCCGTCGCCGCCGCACAGGGGCCGCGTCTTCTTGATCAACCGCCGAACGGAGGACGTGGCCTACCGGCCATCGGATGACATGATGTCCCGACAACGGCTGACGCGACGAGGAAGGGTGCTGCTGTCCGATGGCGCACTTCGAGGCCCGCACGTCCACGGAACCCGGGCGGATCGTGGTCACGTTGACCGGTGAGTGCGACCTGGCGGCCCAGCCTGAGCTGACGACCGTGCTGTCCGCGGCGGTACGCGCCGCCGCGGTGGTGGTGGTCGACGTCGGCGGGCTCCGGTTCCTCGACTCCACGGGCCTGCACGGCCTGGTGACCGCCCATCAGGCGGCGCGCGCGAGCGGCCGGCACCTGTACGCGGTGAACGCCTCCGGTCCGGTCGCGGCCGTCCTCGACATCACCGGCGTGGGCAGCCTGCTGCGTCCGCCCGCCGACGACCCGCGGCTGGCGGGCTGATGGCGGCCGACCGACGCGAGACCCACGCCGTGGCCGAGGAGCCTCCGTCCGCCCCGGGCACCGACACCATGGCGTACGAGGCAGCGGCCGACCTGCGTACGCTGCGCGCGTTCGTCTGCGACGGCGCCACGGCGCGGGGCCTGTCGGCCGAGCGGGCCGAGCTGCTGGTGCTCGCGGTCAGCGAGCTGGCGACCAACACGTTGCAGCACACCACCGGGGGCGGCCGGGTCCGGCTGTGGGCCGAGGGTGACCAGGTGTTCTGCGACGTCGTCGACCAGGGCCCGGGGCGGGCGCTCGGCCGGGACATGCCCGCCGCGAACGCGGTACGCGGTCGTGGGCTGGCCATCGTCGAGCAGGTCTGCGACGAGGTACGGGTGCTCACCACCGGTGCGGGCACGGTGGTCCGGATCCGGCTCTCGCGGTGAGCGGGCTGCGGCTCAGGGCAGCACGCGCACGGCCAGGGTGCACGTGTCGTCGTCCGGGCTGGGCTGGTGCAGCAGATTCCGCAGCCGGGTGAGGGTTTGCTCCCCCGGCGTCGCGCTGAGCGCGGACAGCGTGGCGCGTACCTGTCCTGACCGGTCCTGCTCGGGTTCCCGACGTTCCACCAGGCCGTCGGTGTAGAACAGCACCAGGTCGTCGGGGCGCAGTCGCGGGGTGAGCACCGGGTACGTCGAGTCGGCGACGGCGCCCAGCAGCAGACCCGGAGGGCATTCGAGCGGTTCGGTCCGGCCGGCGCGGGACAGCAGCGGCGCGAGGTGCCCGGCGCGGCCCCAGCAGAGCGTCCGGGTCGCCGGGTCGTACAGGGCGACCACGGCGGTGGCGGTGATCGAGAGCTGGCCGCAGAGCCGGTTGAGGTGCCCGAGCAGCACCGACGGGTCCCCGATGCCGATCGACAGCCAGGACACCAGGGCGAAGCGCAGGTGCGCCATCCCGCTCGCCGCGTCCAGGCCGTGACCGGCGACGTCGCCGACGGCGAGCACGACGGTGCCGTCGGGCAGGGCCTGCGCGTGGTACCAGTCACCGCCGACCTGCGCGGTGCTCTCGGCGGGCAGGTAGTTGACCACCGCCTCGATGCCGGGCAGGGCGAACTTCTCCCGGGGCACCGGCTGGATGAGGTTCTGCAACTGCCCGGCGAGCCGGTGCTCGGCCAGCGCGGTCAGCTCCCGCGTCCGCAACTGGTCGCTGAGCCGTTCGATGGCGGTACGCGAGTCGACCCGGGCGGTCACGTCCTGCACCACGGCGTGGATCTTCAGCGGTACGCCGTTCGCGTCCCGGGAGATGTCGGAGAGGATCCGCAGGTGCCGCAGCCCGGCGGTCGTCTGAAACCGGACCGTCACGTCGGAGGACTCCCCGCTGTCCAGCGTCTGCCACGCCGCCTCGCGCAGCAGGTAGTCGTCGGGGAGCAGGGCGGCGGCCTGCTCGGCGCGGGACATCGGCCCGAGGGCGGGATCCCGCTCGAAGATGCGGTACATCCCCGGTGACCACTGGCTCACCCCACTGGCCAGGTCGTACTCGGCCCAGCCGAGGCTGCCCAGGCGCTCGGTGCGGTCCAGGCGGCGACGGTCCTCGTCGAGCCGCTGCCAGGACACCAGCAGACCACCGAGGACGCGGTGCACCTCGACGTCGAACAGCGAGTCGGCGACGACGCCGGTCCGTCGCTCCACGTACCGGAAGTCGGCCAGGCGGCCGGATGCCCCGGTGCCGAAGACCTGGTCGTAGAGCTGCCAGAGCGGCCCACCGACCATGCTGGGGTACAACTCGCTGAGGCAGGCGCCCACCCGGTCGATGCCCCGACCGTAGATGTCCTGGCTCTGCCCACTGGTCGCCGCGATCCGCCAGTCGGCGACCGCCCGCTGGTCGTCGGGCACCGGCACCAGCCAGGTGCACCCGGCCGGGACCACCGCGAGGATCTCCCGGACGACCGCTTCGACCGGTCGCGTCACGTCGACGGCGTGCGTGCCCGGACGGTCCTGGTCCGCCATGGCACGAAGCCTAGTAGCAGCGCCTGCGGCTAGCCCATGGTGGCGCGGGCGGCGGTGTCGATGAGGTCGGCGACCGGGCCGGGTTGCGAGACCGCCACGGCGTGCGACGCGTCGACCTCGACCACGGTGGACCCGGCCCGCTGGGCCATGAACCGTTGCAGCTCCGGCGGGATGCCCTGGTCCTGGGTGCTGATCAGGGTCCACGACGGGATGCTCTTCCAGGCCGTTCTGGTCACGGACCCGGTCTGGGCCCGCTCGGATGCCGGTCGCTGGGTGACCGCCATCAGTTCGGCGAGGTCGGGGTCGACGTCGGCGGCGAACACGGCCGGGAACCTGTCCTGCTTGATGTACTGATCCATCGCCGTCCCACCGTCGGGTAGCGGGAAGGGCACCATCTTGACCGCGCTGACGAGTTGACTGCCGGGATACTTCATGACCAGGTCGACCACGCTCTCGCCGACGTCCGGGCTGATGCTGGCGACGTACACCAGGGCCTTGACGTTCGCGGCACCGTCCGCGGCCTCGGTCATCACCGCTCCGCCGTACGAGTGCGCGACCATGACGACCGGACCGTCGACGCTGTCCACGACGGAGCGGGCGTAGGCGGCGTCCTCCTGCACCCCGCGCAGCGGGTTGGCGACCGCGATGGCCGGATAGCCCCGACGCTTGAGGTGGGCGATCACCCCGTTCCAGCTCGACGAGTCGGCGAAAGCCCCGTGCACGAGCACCACGGTGGGCAGCCCGGCCTGCTGGCCGGAGGGATCAGGAGCATTCATTCGGCACTACCTCCCGTGACATGAGGCCAGTATTCGGGATGAAAAGGTCTACTGCCGGCGATTCCGAGACGGACGCGCGTGCCGCCACGCCGATGCGCCCTCGTCCGGGTGGCGGGGACTGCCACAATGCGGTCAGTCCGGACGGGTGACGCCGGCGCGGAAGACCAGGAGGACGGCACCATGCCGGACAGCGCACGCGAGGCGGAACTGCTCGACGCCGAACGCACCCTGCAGGCCGCCCAGCGGGCCGGTGACGTCGCGGCCCTGGACCAGTTGCTGATCGACCAACTGATCGCGATCGGCCCGGACGACCGCCGGTACACCAAGGCGGAGGACCTCGCCACGCACCGGGATCGGACCTCGGTCGTCGAGGACCTCGTCGAGGAGGAGTTGAACCTGCTCGTCCTCGGGTCGACCGGCGTGACGTTCTGTCTGGCCCGGGTGGCCGGGACCTTCGACGGTGCCCCGTTCGCCGCGCGCCTGCGCTACACCCGCACCTGGGTACACGACGACCCGCACGGTTGGCGCGTCCTCGCCGCGCACATCAGCCCGGCCTGAACGCCGGTCAGCTCACCGTGGCGTCGACCGGGCCGACGCGCAGCACGCCGTCGTGCAGGGGCGTGCACCGGACGCCGCCCGTGGCCCGCAGCGCCTTCCAGGCGCCCGGGCCCACCGTGACGTCCATCCAGGCGCACGGGCGGGCCGCCCGGTTCACCCGCAGGCCAACCGGACCGTCGCCGGAGTCGAGGACCAGCACCCGGCCGATCAGCTCGTCCACGGCCAGGCCGGTGGTGAGGATGTTGCGCCGGACCTGCGCCAGGCCGATGCCCGCCGGCAGCGATTCCTGGGCGATCACCGTGATGCTGGCGTCGCGGTGCGCCGGCTTGCCGAAGTAGCGGTCGCCGACGATGCCGAGGCCGGCCCGGATCTCGACGGTGTCGACCAACTCGCCCGGTGGGGCGGGCGCCGGACCGTCACTGGGGCGACCCAGGAAGCGGTGCACGGGCGAGGCCAGCAACTCGACGATCTGCGCCATGGCACGGATTCTACGAACCGGACCGCGCCCGGCGGGCCGGCTCGGCCGGCCCAGCCGTGGGGGACGGTTCGGCCGGCCCAGCCGTGGGGGACGGCGACCACCGTCCCCACGAGCCTCAGGCCGGCGTACCCGTGACGGTGAGGTGGCGCAGTCGGCCCACGTTGTCGAACGAGCCGAAGCCGACCCGACCCGAGCCGAAGGTGGTGTCCTTCGCGGTCAGCAGCGGGTCCCGGTGTCCGTCGACGTAGACGGCGATCTCGCCGGTCGCCGGCAGGTGCACGACGCGCACCCGGTGCCAGGCGGCGTCGGTGATCGCCGGGTTCGCGCCCCGGGAGCGGCCGTTCCACTGGTGGTCGATGCGCTCGCGGTCGGCGTTGTTCACCTTGAAGATGCCGTTGTGCGGATAGATCGTGTTGTCGGTGGAGAGGTGGGCGTAGTAGAACTCGGTGTCCGAGCGCCAGCCGAACACGATGATCACGTCCCGGTTGCTGACGTCGACCGGGGTGTCGAGGCGTACCCGGGCGTCGACCTGCACCGACGACCAGGCCGGGCCGGCGGTCAGCATCGCGTACTCGAAGGGCCGACGCGGGCCCGGCCGGCTCTCGCCGGCCTCGGCGAGGATGATCTCGTCACGGGTGAACTGCCACTTCGCGGGCGTCACCGGCGCCCAGTTCGCGGCGCCGGCGGTGTGCCGCAGGGTGGTGCGGCCGACGTCGCCGCCGGCGAACTCCCGGGTGCCGGTCACCTTCCAGATCGTGCCGTTGGCCTTGGCGACCAGGTACAGCTCGCCGGCCGCGTCGGTGCCGAAGCGCAGGTCGACCCGGTTGGGGTCGCCGGGCGCACCCGGCCCGGAGAGGTCCCGCATCCGCACCGGGGAGCCGGCGGCGTCGAAGAGCGCGAGCTGGTGGATCGGGGCGAGACCGTGGCCCCGGCGCATCTCGCTCGCCTCGGTGTAGAGCACCCGGCCGTCGACCAGATCACCGAAGACGTACTTGCCGCGCAGCGCCGGGACCGCGCGCCCGCGGTAGACGAAACCGCCGGCCACCGCGACGCCGACGTCCGCGGTGCAGTTCCAGTCCGCGGCCGGATCATGGTCGTACGCGGCGACCGGGTAGGTGTAGCCGAAGCGCTCGTCGTCGGCCGGCAGGGGGAACAGCCGGTCGCACGGGTTGGTGGCCGCCTTGTCGAACACGAACGAGCCCTCGCGCTCGCTCCAGCCGAAGTTGTCGCCCGCGCGGACCTCGTAGATCGCCTCGACGGCGTGTTCACCGATGTGCCCGAGGTACATCCGGCCGGTCGCCCGGTCCCAACTGAACCGGTGCGGGTCGCGGAAGCCCACGGCGTAGATCTCGCCGAGCGCCCCGTCCCGGTCGACGAACGGGTTGTCGACGGGGATGCCGTACCGGCCGTTGGCGGAGGTGGTGCCCCGGGGGTCGATGCGCAGCAGCTTGCCGTGCGGCAGGCCCAGGTTCTGCGGGTCGGTGTTGCGCACGCCCAGGCCACCGTCGCCGACGGCGAGGTAGAGCAGGCCGTAGTCACGGTCGTGGCGCTTCGCCGTGGGATTGAAGTTGATCTCCTGGATGCCGTGCACCTGTCCACCGAAGCCGATGCGCAGCACCTCACGTCGAGTGCCGGCGAAGGTGTCGGCGGCCGGGTCGGCGGCCGTCCACTCGGTGATGACGCCGTGGTAGATCGTGCCGGCCTGGGCGTAGTCGGGTGGGGTGGTCGCCGCCGACGCCAGCTCGGTGTGGATGGTGTAGAACCGGCCGTTGACGCCGAACTCGGGGTGGAAGGCGACGTAGCCGAAGCCCTGGCCGAGCCCCCGACCGGAGAAGAACTGCGGCGCGAACGTCGCGGCCATGTCCAGGTAGACGTGCGGCACGCCGTTCTCGACCAGGTAGAGGTTGCCGTTCAGGTCGGGTACCGCGCGCCGGCCGGAGCCGTCCGGCAGCTCCATGATGGTGTTGATCCGGGCGGTCCGCATGAGCCGCTGGTCGGTCGGCGCGGGGGTCGGGTACGACTGCGGGAAGGTCGCGTACCGGTCGAGAACCAGCCCGAGGCGGGACTGGCTCGGCATCGCGGGGATCGGGTCGTAGACCGCGCCGTCGGCCCGGGCGGGCGCGGCGACGAGTGTGGACAGCACCAGGACGAGGGCGGTGAGGGCGGCCCGCAGAGTGGGTCGGTGGTGGAGGGTGCGCACGCGTGTCTCCTTCTCGGTGGGACGGTGCCGAGGGTGGTCAGCGGGCCAGGTGCCGGTACTGCCGGCGCACGTCGGACGCGGAGACGACGCTGTCGAGGAACAGCAGGCCGTCCATCCGGCAGTCGCAGGGGTTACGTTCCAGCGTGTTCTGCGGGAAGCTCCCGCCGATCTTGATGCCCCGGGGATCGGAGGCGGTGGTCAGGTGCGGGCCGGGCCCCGCCACCAGCCACGGGTCGTCGGCACGCGTGTAGAAGCCCTCGACGGGTTCGCCGTTGCGGTAGAGGGCCAGCGCGCCGGTGCCGAAGTCGAAGGTGGCGGCGAGGTGCACCCACTCCCCCGCCGGCAGCAGCTCGCGCCAGTCCTGCCGGGCCGCGAACGTCTGCGAGTTTCCCCCGTCGAGGCGGCGGCCGAGCGCGACGAGGCGCAGTTCGCCGTCGACGTCGATCAGCTCCAGCAGGGCCCGGACGCCGTGCCCGTCGGAGTCGCCGGTGAGCAGGCCGGCGAGGCCGATCGCGTTGTACCGGTCGGTCGGATCGGCGGTGGTGGAGTTGAGCGCCGGGAGGTCCATGTCCAGCTTGAACCAGCCCATGATGGTGGTGCCACCGGTGGCGCTGAACGCGCGCAGCGTCCGTACCCCGCTGGCCGACCAGGTGCCGGCCTTCCAGTCGTCGTTGCCGGCGACGGTCGGGGCGACCTGCCGGGTCTGCACGGCGTTGCCGCTGCCCCGGTACGCGTGGTCGGGCACCCGCATCGGCGCGCCGCCGTTGACCAGCTCGATCTCGGTGCCGGAGCGGCCCTGGTCACGTTCGAGCGCCGGGTCACCCGGCACCGGATGGTCGAAGTCGTACGCGGCGACCAGGTGCGCCCGCAGCGCCGGGTGCACGTCGTGCGCGATGCCCCGGTCCGCCTGCGCGGGCGGTACGCCGAGGCCGGTCAGCACGCCGACCACCAGGAGCGAGACGGCGACGATTCGGGCTCTGGACATCGTTCACCTCGTTTCGCGGCACGCGCCGGTGACGGCTACGTAAGCGCTTACGTACCCTAGGCTTCGACGATCGTCACTGGCAATAGATCGGGTCCCATGGATGCCCCCAGGGAGGTGCGCATGCCCAGAGCCGGCCAGCGGCCGCGCCTCGTGGAGGTGGCCGAACGCGCAGGCGTCTCACTGGCCACCGCCTCCCGGGCCCTGGCCGGCCGCGACGGGGTCAGCACCGAGGTGGCCGACCGGATCCGGCTGATCGCCCAGGAACTGGGCTACGTCGCCAACCCGTACGCCCGCACCTTGGCCGGGGGCGCCCGGTCCACCGTCGGACTCGTCGTCCACCAGGTCGACGACCCGTACTTCGCCGAGATCGCCGCCGGGGTGATCCAGCTCGCCGCCGAAGAGGGGCTGCTGGTACAGATCTGCCAGTCCGGCCGGGACCCGGCCTACGAGCTGCGGCAACTGCGCCACCTGATCGCCCAGCGGGTCGGCGTCATCCTGATCAGCGGCTCGGGGTTCGACGACCCGAAGGTGGAGGCCGAGGCCCGCGCCGAGCTGGCCGCCTTCCAGGAGCACGGTGGCCGGGTCGCCGCCATCGGCCGGCACGCGCTCGGCGTCGACGCCGTCCTGCCGGACAACGAGGCCGGTGGCCGCGCGCTCGCCGCGCACCTGCTGGACCTCGGTCACCGGCACATCGCGGTCGCCGCCGGCAGCGCCGGCCTCACCACGGTCGCCGACCGGCTCGCCGGCGTGCGGTCCGCGCTGCGCGAGCGCGGACTGCCCCCCGCCGACCTGGCGGTCGTGCACGGTGATTTCACCCGGGATGGCGGGCGGGCCGCCACCGAACGGATCCTCAACGAACACCCGCGGACCACGGCGATCGTCGCGCTGAACGACGCCATGGCGATGGGCGTGCTGTCCACGCTGCGCTCGCGCCGGGTGCCGGTACCGGCGCGGATCTCCGTGGTCGGCTTCGACGACGTCTCCGTCGCCGCCGACCTCGCGCCCAGCCTCACCACCATCCGGCTGCCGCTGACCGAGATGGGCCGCACCGCGCTCGTGCTGGCCCTCAGGCCCCGCGCGGCGCGACCCCGCCGCCGCGCCACCGGCCACCTGCTGGTGGTGCGCGACTCGACCGGTCCCGCGCCGACGACCTGACCGGTGGCTCAGACCGCCAGGGCCGCCCGGACCTCCCGCTCCGCCGTGACTCCCCCGTCGCCGTGCGACGTGACCCGGCCGGATTCCAGGACGTGGTAACGGTTCGCCACCCGCAGCGCGAATCCGAGGTGCTGTTCGACGAGCAGCACGCTGAAGCCGGACTGCCGGGTCAGCTCGACGATCCGCTCCTGGATCTCGGCGACCACCGACGGCTGGATGCCCTCGGTCGGCTCATCCAGCATGAGCAGCCGCGGCCGGGTGATCAACGCGCGCGCGAGGGCGAGTTGCTGGCGCTGCCCACCGGAGAGCAACCCGGCCCGCCGCCGCAGCAGCGGGCGCAGCGCTGGGAACAGGTCCAGCACCTCCGCGGTGGCCACCGCGCCGTCGCGCCGCCCGTCGGCGACCAGGCGCAGGTTCTCCGCCGCCGTGAGGTGCGGGAAGCACTGCTGGCCCTGCGGCACGTACGCCATCCCGCGCGCCACGCGCTCGTGCGGCGCGAGCCGGGTGACGTCCTCGCCGTCCAACTCGACCGTGCCGGCGCTCGGGCGCAACAGGCCCGCCGCGACCCGCAGCAGGGTGCTCTTGCCGGCGCCGTTGTGCCCGAGCACCGCGGCCACCCCGTCGGGCGGGACGGCGAGGTCCACCCCGTGCAGCACCCGGGACCGCCCGTAACCGGCGTGCACCCCACGCAGGGTCAGCATCATGCCTCCAGAGAACTGGGGACCGACCCGGCGTCGACCGGGTGGCCAAGGTAGACCTCCTGTACGCGCGGGTCAGCCTGGACCTGCGCCACGGTGCCCTCGCTGAGCACCTTCCCCGCGTGCAGCACGGTGACGCTGCGCGCGAAGCGGCGCAGGAAGTCCATGTCGTGCTCGATCACCACGACCGTGCGGTCGCGGCTCACCGTCTCCAACAGGGCGCCCGTGGCGTCGCGTTCCTCGTGGCTCATCCCGGCGACCGGCTCGTCGAGCAGCAGCAGTCGCGCGTCCTGCACCAGCAGCATGCCGATCTCCAACCACTGCTTCTGCCCGTGCGCGAGCGTGCCGGCGAGCTGGTCGGCCCGGTCGGTCAACCCGATGGTCTCCAGCGCGGCGGCCACCTCGTCGGGGATGCCCCGCCGACGCCGGGCCAGGGTGGCCCAGCTTCGCCGGGCGCCCGCCGCGATGTCGAGGTTCTGCACCACCGACAGCTCTTCGAAGATCGTCGACGTCTGGAACGTCCGCCCGACGCCGAGGCGGCTGATCCGGTGCACCGGTCGACCCAGCAGCTCCTGGTCACCGAAGCAGACCGAACCGGTGGCCCGCACCAGGCCGGTGATCGCGTCCACCAGGGTGGTCTTGCCCGCGCCGTTCGGCCCGATCAGGAACCGGATGTCCCCGGCGGGCACCTCCAGCGAGACGCCGTCGACCGCGGTGAACCCGTCGAAGCTGACCCGCACGTCCCGGACGGACAGCCCGTCCAGTCGGTCGCCGCTCATGGAGCCGCCACCTCCGCCCGCTCGGCGCGTCGTCGGGCCAGCGCCGACCACCAGCGCCGCTGCGACGCGGGGTCCGCGTCGCGGCGGCGGGCCAGCGCCCACAGCGACGCCAGGCCGCCGGGAAGGAACGCCACCACCACCACGAAGAGCAACCCCTGGAGGTACGTCCAGGTGCCCGGGAACCGTTCGGAGAGGGCGGTACGCGCCCAGGCCACCGCGACCGCGCCGAGCACCGGCCCGAGCAGTGTGGCCCGACCACCCACCGCGACCCCGATGACGAACTCGATCGACGGGACGATGCCGATGAGGGCGGGCGAGATGATGCCCACCGCCGGCACGAACAGCGCACCGGCCAGGCCCGCCATCCCGGCCGCCACCACGTACGCGACGAGCTTGACCGACGCCGGGTCGTAGCCGAGGAAGCGGACCCGCTCCTCGCTGTCGCGCACCGCCACCAGCAGCTCGCCGTAGCGGCTGTGGATGAGTTGGCGGGCCAGGGCGAGCAGCGCCAGCAGCACACCGGCGATGATGAAGTAGACCATCCGCTGGTTGACCGGGTCGTCGAGGTCGTACCCGAAGAAGCCCTGGATGTCGGTGAGCCCGTTGGTGCCGCCCGTGGTCCCCTGCTGGCCGACCAGCAGGATCACCATGGCGGCGGCGAGGGCCTGGCTGAGGATGGCGAAGTACGCGCCCCGCACGCGGCGGCGGAACACCAGCGAGCCGAGCCCGAAGGCGACGGCCATCGGCAGCAGCACGGTGGCCGGCAGCGCGAACCACGGGCTGGCGAACGGCCGCCACCACAGGGGCAGTTCGTCGAGCTGCCCGTACAGCTGCATGAAGTCGGGCATCCCACCGGGACCCGCGTCGGCGAGCTTGAGATGCATGGCCATCGCGTAGCCGCCGAGGCCGAAGAAGACGCCCTGACCGAGGGTGAGCATGCCGCCGCGCCCCCAGGCGATGCCGATGCCGACCGCCACCATGGCGACGCAGAGGTACTTGGCGAGCAGGGCCAGCCGGAAGTCCGACAACGCCAGCGGTGCGACGGCGAACAGCAGCGCCGCGCCGAACGCGAAGCCGGCCGCCGCGCGCAGCCGCGAACGGCCGCCGGGCCGCTTCGGTGGCGGGGCGTCGGCCGGGGCCGGTGGTACGGCGGTGCTGGGCGGCGCGGGTGTCACGGCGGTCATGCGAGGCTCCTGGTCCGCAGGGTGAACAGGCCCTGTGGCCGCCACTGGAGGAACGCGACGATCGCCACGAACACGATCACCTTGGCGACGCTGAGGGTGGTGAGGTACTCCCCGGTGGCCTGGAGCACGCCGAGGGCGAAGGCGACGATCACGCTGCCCTTGAGCTGGCCGATCCCGCCGACCACGACGACCAGGAAGGCGTCGATGATCAGGTTGGTGCCCATGGTCGGGCCGATCGGGCCGAGCAGGGTGAGCGCCACCCCGGCGAGCCCGGCCAGGCCGGAGCCGATGAAGAACGTCGTCCGGTCGACCCGGGCGGTGGGGATGCCGGACACCGCGGCGAGGTCGCGGTTCTGCACCACCGCGCGGACCCGCCGCCCCAGCGGGGTGAGCCGCAGCGCCAGGGTGAGCGCGGCGACGGCGGCCAGCGCCAGGGCCAGGATGAACAGCCGGTTGTTGGCGACGGTCAGCCCGCCGGGCAACGCCACGTTGCCGGTGAGCAGGTCCGGCGCGCGGGTCTGCACGTTCGGGCTGCCGAAGACGTCCCGGGCGAGCTGCTGCAGCATCAGGGACACGCCCCAGGTGACCAGCAGGGTGTCCAGCGGGCGGGCGTAGAGCCGGCGGATCAGCAGGACCTCCAGCAGCACACCCATCGTGCCGGCGACCACGAACGCCACCGGCAACGCCACCAGCAGGGACACACCGGCCCCGGTGATGCTCTGTTGCAGCACGTACGTGGTGTAGGCGCCGGCCATGATGAACTCGCCGTGGGCCATGTTGATGACGTTCATCTGGCCGAAGGTCAGCGCCAGCCCGAGCGCGATGAGCAGCAGCACCGCGCCGATGCTGATGCCGGTGAAGAGTTGACCGAAGAGGACTGTCACGGTGGGTACTCCGTACTGCTGGTCGGGAGGCCCGGGCGGGGCGGGCGTCGTCGCGCCGCCCGCCCGGGCCGGCGTCGTCAGCTCAGGCCGCTCGCCCACGGGTAGGTCTTCAGGTACGGGTCCGGCGCGACCGGCTTGCCGGAGTTCCACACCTCGGTGATCAGACCGTCCGCGCCGATCTTCCCGATCCGGGCGGTCTTGGCGATGTGCTGGGTCTTGCCGTCGACGGTGACCAGGCCCTCCGGCGCGTCGAAGGTGATCCCGTCGGAGGCGGACCGGACCTTCTCGACGTCGAACGCGCCGGCCTTCTCGACCATCGCCTTCCACAGGTAGACGCTGACGTAGGCGGCCTCCATCGGGTCGCTCGTCGGCTTGTCCGCGCCGTACTTCGCCTTGTACGCGGCCACGAACTTGCTGTTCGCCGCGCCGGGCGTGGTCTGGTAGTAGTTCCAGGCGGTGAGCTGACCCTCCAGGTACTGGGTGCCGATGCCCTTGACCTCCTCCTCGGCGATGGACACCGACACCACCGGCATGGCGGCGGCGGTCAGTCCGGCCGACTTGTATTCCTTGAAGAAGGCCACGTTGCTGTCACCGTTGAGGGTGTTGAAGACGGCCTTCGCGCCGGAGGACTTGACCTTGTTGACGATCGTGCCGAATTCGGTGGAACCGAGCGGCGCGTAATCCTCGCCGACCACGGTCATACCGTTCGCCGCCGCGTACGCCTTGATGATTTTGTTGGCCGTCCGGGGGAACACGTAGTCGCTGCCGACCAGGTAGACCGACTTCGTTCCCTGGGCCTTGAGGTAGTCGAGCCCCGGGACGATCTGCTGGTTGGTCGTCGCACCCGTGTAGAAGATGTAGGGCGACTGCTCCAGACCCTCGTACTGCACCGGATAGAACAGCAGCGCCTTGTTCTTCTCGAACACCGGCTTGACCGCCTTGCGGCTGGCCGACGTCCAGCAGCCGAAGACGGCGGCGACCCGGTCCTCGGAGATGAGCTTCTCGGCCTTCTCGGCGAAGGTGGGCCAGTCCGAGGCGCCGTCCTCCCCGACCGGTTGGATCTTCTTACCGAGGACGCCGCCGGCCGCGTTGATCTCCTCGACGGCGAGCATGATCGAGTCGCGGACGGTGACCTCGCTGATCGCCATGGTGCCGGAGAGCGAGTTGAGCAGGCCCACCTTGACGGTGTCGCCGGAGACGTCGGCGGTGACGCCGGCCGCGCCGCCCTCGTCACTGGTCTTGCTGCCGCACGCGGTCATGGCGGCCGCGGCGACCAGGGTCATGGCACCCGCCAGGATGCGGCGGCCCCAAAGAAGTGACATCTAATCTCCCTGCGGTGCACTCAGGTTGCGAAAGGACGGTCGGTGCGGTCCGGTGGAGCTGACGTTGGCGATGTCGGGTGTCGACGGGTGGACGCCGACTGCCGTCATCGCATCGGGTACGGGCACGCAAAGCGTCGACCGGCATGATTGCGTGAGTGTTTCCCAGTCCTTAATTGACTGTTTCCCCGGCACCTGGAGAGCGGGCACACCACAATGGCCGACATCGTCTTCGCACGACGATGCCGGCAGTGATTAATGCGCTGAAGAAATGGTCACCACAATGGTCGGCGGACAGATTTCCGCCGACGGGGGACACAATCGTGGCATCCGGCCCCGAGCCAGATACTTCACGCAGGAAGTATCTTAGGACCGGGCCCGGTGGACCTGTCAAGGGTCCGGACGGCCGGTCAGAGCTGGGCGAGCACGCTGAAGTCGAGACCGTCCGCCTCGGCGAGGTAGATCCGCTGGCGGACGTGCCGCCGACGCAGCCGCAGCCGACCGCGCGGCCCGTGGTACGCCACCGTGTCGGCGGCCGTCTCGATCGCCCGTACGTCGAGGGTGCGGGCCTGCGCGATCAGGGCGGCGAGCAGCATGACACCCTCGTAGCAGGACTCCCCCAGACTGCCCAGCGGCGGCGCCTCCACCCCGAACCGGCGGGCGAACTCACCGTGGAAGTCGAGATTCTCCTGGGTCACCAGGCCGGCGAAGAAGCCCGCGGTGCTGTACAGCCGCCGCGTCGCGCCCGCACCGCTGGCCAGCAGCATGTTCTCGTCCATCAGGGTGCTCAACCGCAGGCAACGCTGGTCCATCCCGGCCCGGGCGAACGCCCGGTTGAAGCGCACCGCGTCCGCGCCGACGAGCAGCATCACCACCGCGTCGGCCTCGCTGCGCTCGATCTGGCGCAGCACGTCGTCGAAGTCGTGCGTCTCCAACGGCAGGAACGCCTGCCCCACCACCCGGCCGCCGCCGCGCACCGCGTACCGCTGGGTCGCCCGCGCGGTGCGCCGGGGCCACACGTAGTCGTTGCCGACCACGAACCAGCGCCGGACACCCAGCTCACCCGCGAGCAGCCGGATCGCCGGCCACAACTGGGCGTCCGGCGTCTCACTGGTCAGGTAGACCCCCTCGGTACGCTCACCGCCCTCGTACAGGGCGGTGTAGACGTACGGCACGCGATGGGCGACCCGGGGCGCGAGCGCCTGCCGCACCGAGGAGATGTGCCAACCGGTCACGCCCTGCACCGCGCCCACCGACACCAGCGCCTCGACCTCGGCGGCCACCTCGGCCGGCGGGGCGCCCCCGTCGACCGGCACCAGCCGCACCTCGCGGCCCAACACCCCGCCCTCGGCGTTGATCTCCTCGACCGCGAGCTGGGCGCAGAGTTCGCAGGTCGGGCCGAACATTCCCGCCGGCCCGCGCATCGGGTACACCAGCGCGATGCTGACCACGGCCCGATCGACGGTGAGCCACGGCGGTGCCGGCGCGGACATGAGCACATGATTGCCCGGACAACGACGCAAAACCAGACCTCACCACGGACCGGGACGACTCGCTACGATGACAGGGCCACCGGCCCAGGGAGTTTCATGTCAGACGTGCCCGGGGCGCCAGCCGACCTGCTGCGCTCGCTCACCCGCGCCGAACGGCTGCTCTCGCGCCGGATGGCCGCCGTACTGGCCGACGACGAGCTGACCACCGAGGCGTGGCGGGTGCTCTGCCTGCTCGCCGACGGTCAGGGTCACCCGATGAGCGAGGTGTCGGCCGAGGCGTCGCTGCCGCCGGGCACCCTCACCAAGCTGGTCGACCAGCTCGTCGACCGTAACCTGGTGTTCCGGCGGATCGACGTGCTGGACCGTCGACGGATCCGGGCACACCTGACGACCCGGGGCCGCCGCGAGCACGCCCGCATCGACGAGCGGGTCCGGGCCAGCCTCGCCGAGGCGGGCGTACCGGCCGACACCGCCCTGCTCGACCACCTCGCCGAACTGATCGCCCGCCTCGACCCGGCCGCCCGCCGCGACCACGTCGCGGCGGCCGGCCCACGCCGCTGACCCGGCTCACTCCACCTTGGTGAGCAGCGGCTTGCCCTTCTCGACGACGTACGTGGCCAGCTCGACGGCCACCCCGTCGCCCACGTTGCGGGCCTGGTGGTGGACCCCGTACGGCACGGTCAGGGCGTCACCGACGTGGCACACCACCGGCGGCTGACCGTCGAGGGTGTACTCCAGCGACCCCTGGAGCACGCAGATGATCTCCTCGCCGGGGTGGAAGTGCTTGAACGGTGGCGAGTCCGGCGTGAACTCGACCCGACTCTGGATGACCTCCCGGCCCTCGATGCTGAGGTCGTGCCGCTGCAGGTCGACCCGCCACAGCCCGGGAGCGCCCTCCACGGCTGTCGGACTGATGCCCTCGGGTCGGTCCTTGCCACTCATCACGGCCTCCTGTGAGCCATCCGGCGACCGGCGATCGCACGTTTTCCGAGGATAGGAGCCAAGCGAGCGCCGGGGCGCAGATTCCGCACAACGGTCCACGGCTCAGGCGACGACCTCTTCGCACAGGTGGGCGCGCAGCGTGTGCGCGTCGGGCGCGGTGGCGCTGAACAGCGTCGCCGGAGCACCGGCCAGGGGCAGCCGCGCGAGCGTGCCCTCGACCATCGCCGGCTCGGCGGGGCGCGACGGGTCCACCACCAGCAGCGACCCGGTGGCCGGCGCGCCGCCGAGCACCGCCGGGCCGGCCCAGCCGGGCGCACCCGGGCCGACCGCCAGCGACTGGCGCAGCAGCGGCCGGCCGTCGTAGTCGACCCGGGTGTGTACGACGGCGGCCCCGGGCGTCTCGCCGTACCGGCCGCATATCACCTCGTCCCGCCAGGTCAGCCGCGCCCCCGCGGCCAGCTCGACCCGGGACTCGGCGAGGTGCGCGCAGCCGGCCGCCGCGACCAGTTGCTCGGGCAGCCAGTGCAGGACGCCACCGTCGTGCACCACGGCGCGTACGGCCATCCGCGACACCGCGCCGGGCCGCCCGGGCAGGGCGACCGAGGCGGCGACGCTGTGCACCCGCACCGCCGCACCCGGCGCCACGTCGACCTCCAGGCGCAGGTCGTCACCGGCGAGCGGGCCGGCCGCCCCGCCCACCACGTACACGGTCGCCATCCGGCCGTTCCCGGGCGTCTGGCGCAGCAGCAGCGGCGTCTCGCCGCGCAACTCGGCGAGGACCGTGCCGCCCCGGCCGTCGGCCCGGGCCACCACCCGGGCGACCGCGCGCATCAGGCCGAGCCAGCCGGTGCGGCGATCGGGTGCAGCGCGGCGTGGTGGGCCAGCTCGTGGCGGATCCAGTCGGCGACCCGGCCCGCCGTCGGGTCCCCGACGATCGACAGGAACACGGTCGGCAGGTCGCCGCGCCGGGCCCGCGCGTCCCGGTCCATCACGGCCAGGTCCGCGCCCACCATGGGCGCCAGATCGGTCTTGTTGATCACGAGCAGGTCGGCGGAGGTGACCCCGGGGCCGCCCTTGCGGGGCACCTTGTCCCCACCGGCCACGTCGACCACGAAGATCTGCCGGTCCACCAGTCCCCGGCTGAACGTGGCGGTCAGGTTGTCACCGCCGCTCTCGACCAGGACCAGGTCCAACGGGCCGACCGTCTCGGCAAGCTCGTCCACGGCGTCGAGGTTGGCCCCGATGTCGTCGCGGATGGCGGTGTGCGGGCAGCAGCCGGTCTCCACGGCACGGATCCGGGTGGGGTCCAGCACGCCGGCCCGCTTGAGGAAGTCGGCGTCCTCGGTGGTGTAGATGTCGTTGGTGACCACGCCGAGTCGCAGCTCCCCGGCGAACGCCCGGCACAGCGCCGCCACCAGGGCGGTCTTGCCGGACCCGACCGGCCCGCCGATGCCGACGCGCAGCGCCCGGCCGGCCCGCGCCAGTGGCGGATGCGGGTCCACCCCCGGCTCGGGGTGGGTGTGCGGAACGGTCTCGTCGTGCGGTTCGGCAGTGGGCACAGCGGTCGGCGAAACGGTGTCAGGACGCAAAGAGACGCACCTCCCAGGTGGCATGAGCTTCGGCGTAGATGTCGGCAAGGGGCGCGGCGGCCGCGGGCAGCCGCTCGGGTGGATCGTCGGCGGCCCGGGCCGCGTCGGCGGCGGTGCCGTCGCACAGCTCGGCGAGACCGACCAGCAGGGCCTGCACCTGGTACGGGTCGAGGCCGAGCAGGCGTACGCCGGCACTGGCCGCGCCGGTCACCGTCCCGTAGGCGGCGACCGTGGCGGTCTCGGCGCGGCTCAGGCCGGCGGCGGCGCAGAGCAGGCCGAGCACCAACGGCTGGTGTGTTCCCTGCGGTGTCGCGGGCAGGTCGTCGAACGGCGCGTCCGGCCAGATGGCCCGGCCGGCGCGCAGCAGGGCCCGGCCCTGTCGGCGGGACACCCCCCGCAGCGCCGGCGACGCGGTCCGCGCGTCCAGTTCCGCGTCGAGCCGCGCCAGCACGCACCGGCGCACCGCGGAGTCGGTCGGCACCTCCCCGCGTACCCCCGGATCTGTCGGCGTGGTCGCCCGCCGCGCCGGATGGC
Organism: Micromonospora sp. WMMD729; assembly: GCF_049315225.1. NCBI lineage: Bacteria > Bacillati > Actinomycetota > Actinomycetes > Micromonosporales > Micromonosporaceae > Micromonospora > Micromonospora sp. WMMD729. The sequence goes on from NZ_CP186059.1 coordinate 3,507,206, forward strand.
CGAGGCCGACCGGGCGCCCGACGGGCGCGGCGGCCGGCGTCACCGTCCGGTGCGCCGCCGCCGCGAACGCCGCGCCCACCAGACCGGCGGTGGCCAGCCGGCCGACGAGGAACGCCTCCAACGAGGCCAGGTCGGTGACCCGGCCGGCGGCGACGGCGGCCTCCAGGCCGCCGGAGTGCGCGTGCGCGCCGGCCGGGAAGCGACCGTCGGCGAGCAGCAGGAGCAGGCTCGACGTCGGCATCAGAACAGGAAGTACCGCTGGGCCATCGGCAGGCGGGGCACCGGGTCCGGTTCCACCACCTCCCCGTCGATCCGCACCGTGAAGGTGTCCGGGTCCACCTCGATCCGGGGCATCGCGTTGTTCTCCGGCAGGTCGGCCTTGCCCCGCGAGCGCACGTCGGCGACCGGCACCACCCGTCGCCGCACGTCCAGGCGCAGCCCGGCGTCGAGGGCGGCCGGCGCGACGAACGCCAGGCTGGTGGCCGCCGCCGCGACGCCGTACGCCCCGAACATCGGCCGCGGCAGCATCGGCTGCGGTGTCGGGATGGAGGCGTTGGCGTCCCCCATCTGGGCGTACGCGATCATCCCGCCCTTGAGCACCAGGTGCGGTCGTACGCCGAAGAACGCCGGGTCCCACAGCACCAGGTCGGCGAGCTTGCCCGGCTCGACCGAGCCGATCTCGCCGTCCAGCCCGTTCGCCATCGCCGCGCAGATGGTGTACTTCGCCACGTACCGCCGGGCCCGGCGGTTGTCGGCCGCGCCGTCGCCGGGCAGCGCGCCCACCCGCTCCTTCATGACGTGCGCGCTCTGCCAGGTGCGCAGGATGACCTCGCCCACCCGGCCCATGGCCTGCGCGTCGGAGCCGATGATGGAGATCGCGCCGAGGTCGTGCAGCAGGTCCTCGGCGGCCATGGTGGACGGACGGATGCGGCTCTCGGCGAAGGCCAGGTCCTCCGGCACGGACGGGTTGAGATGGTGGCAGACCATCAGCATGTCCAGGTGCTCGGCGAGGGTGTTGGCCGTGTACGGCCGGGTCGGGTTCGTCGACGACGGCAGCACGTTCGGCTCGCTGGCCACCGTGATGATGTCCGGCGCGTGCCCGCCGCCCGCACCCTCGGTGTGGTACGAGTGGATGGCCCGGCCGCCGATCGCCCGCAGCGTGTCGGCCACGAAACCGGCCTCGTTGAGGGTGTCGGTGTGGATCGACACCTGTACGCCGGAGGCGTCCGCGACCCGCAGGCAGGCGTCGATGGCCGCCGGGGTGGTGCCCCAGTCCTCGTGCAGCTTGAACCCGCCCGCCCCGGCCCGCAACTGCTCCCACAGCGCCTCTTCCGAGACGGTGTTGCCCTTGCCGAGCAGCAGGACGTTGACCGGCAGCGTGTCCAGCGCCTCGTGCATGCGGGCCAGGTGCCAGGCGTTCGGGGTGACGGTGGTGGCCCGGGTGCCCTCGGCGGGGCCGGTGCCGCCGCCGACGAGCGTGGTGACACCGCTGGCGAGCGCCTCGGTGACGATCTCCGGGCAGATGAAGTGCACGTGGGTGTCGACGGCGCCTGCGGTGAGGATCCGACCGTTGCCGGCGATCACCTCGGTGGCCGGTCCGATGACCAGGTCGGGGTGGACACCGGGCATGGTGTCCGGGTTACCGGCCCGGCCCAGCGCCACGATCCGCCCGTCCCGCAGGCCCACGTCGGCCTTGACGACGCCCCAGTGGTCGAGCACCACCGCGCCGGTGATGACGGTGTCGAGGGCGCCTTCGGCGCGGGTGGCCCGGGACTGGCCCATCGACTCGCGGATGACCTTCCCACCGCCGAAGACCGCCTCGTCGCCGCCCACGCAGTGGTCGGTCTCCACCTCGATCAGCAGGCTGGTGTCGGCCAGCCGGATGCGGTCGCCGGTGGTGGGCCCGTACAGGTCGATGTAGCGGTCCCGCCGCACGGCGCTCACCGCGCCGGCCCGTCGGTCGTCGGCGCGTCGGTCGTCGGCGCGTCGGTCGTCGGCGCGGTCGGTGACGCGGCGTCCAGCGGCCCGGCACACTCGCCGCGCAGGCCCGGTACGACGCGCGCGCCGCCGAGCGGCACCAGGTCGACGCTGCGGCTCACGCCCGGTTCGAACCGGACCGAGGTACCCGCCGGGACGGCGAGACGCTGCCCCCAGGCGACGTCCCGGTCGAAGGCCAGGGCCGGGTTGGCTTCGGCGAAGTGGTAGTGCGAGCCGACCTGCACCGGACGGTCGGCGGTGTTGACCACGACCAGCGTGGTCACCGGCCGGCCCACGTTGATCTCCACCGGGCTGTCCGCCGGCAGGATCTCCCCGGGGATCACGGGATCGGGTGGTGCACCGTCACGAGCTTGGTGCCATCCGGGAACGTCGCCTCCACCTGCACCTCCCTCAGCAGCTCGGGGATGCCGTCCTGGACGTCGTCGCGGCCGAGCACGGTCCGGCCGGCCGACATGAGGTCGACCACCGACCGCCCGTCCCGGGCCCCTTCGAGCAGGAAGGCGGTGATGATCGCGACGGCTTCGGGATAGTTGAGTCGCAGGCCGCGCTCGCGGCGGCGGCGGGCGACATCGGCCGCGACGTGGACGAGCAGGCGGTCCTGCTCGTGCGGGCTGAGGAACACGGGATTCTCCGGTGGGGATCGGCGTGGCCGGCTCGCCGTCGGCTCCGCGCGGAGCCACCCCGGGCAGCACCACCCGGACGAACGAGCTGGGATCACACGACCGCCGTGACGACCGTCGACGAGGTGGCCCGGGACTCCACCATCCCGGCCCGCACGACGGGCACCCGGCGGTGTCGGTCGGATGCGGACCGCACCGCCCACCGCTTGAGCAGACCGTAGAGGATCGTTCCCGGCGGGGGCAACAGGGTGCCCGGGATGAGAGATCACGCCGGGCCGGCGTCGGGTCGGATAGCCGACTCGCCCACGGGCCGCCGCACGGTTCGCGGCGGGCGCGCGCACGAGCGCGTCGATGGGATCATGCGGGTGGATCCCTCCGTCCCGCGCCGTCGCGCGATATCCATAATGGAGGTACGTGGTGGGTGAGTCCCCGGCGACCGGTGGCGACGACGACCGCCGACTGCGGACCCTCTTCGTGATCGGTGTGGCGGCCAACGTCATCGGTGTGGTGACCGCGGTGGAGAGCTGGCTCAAACGGGACGTGCTGTTGTTCGCCCTCACTCTGACGGCGGTCCTGCTGCTCGGTGGATTCTGGCTGTGGCGTCGGCAGACCCGCGTCGCGATCGCCCTGCTGGCGCTGGGCTGCCTGCTGCTCGGCGGTGTCCTGGCGACCCAACTCCACCACCCGTCGACGCCGGCACCCACCGCCGGCGCACCGTCGACGTCGCCGTCCACCGCCGGGGCGCCGACGGGCACGCCATCGGCCGCCGCGCCCTCGCCGACCACCGACCCCGCCGCGCCGCCCGCGAGTCAGGCCGCCCCTGGTTCGAACCCGGACGCGCCCCGCACCCTCGTCGACCGGACCGTGGTGCTGCCCCGCGAGGCCGCCGTCGACGTCGACCGGCCGGGCCAGCAGGTCGTCCCGAAGCACTCCGACGGGGCCACGGACGGGCTGGACCTCTACCACGACTGGGGCGATATCCGTTCGGACAACGTCCAGGTCGCCAACGCCCCCAACGTGTACCCGTACTCCGGCGGCAATCCCGCTCAGGCGTACGCGGACTGCGTCGCGTCGGCCACCGGCACGGCACGGGACTCGTTCACGCCCGGCGCGAACTGGTGCTTCCGCACCTCCGAGGGCCGCCTCGGGTTCGCCACCATCACCAACGACAGCCGCACGGACAAGGCGTTCGTGGTCCACGTCATCGTCTGGGACGCCACGGGCGCGTAGCCGGCGGTGACCCTCGGTCACCACGGTGGGGGCGGGTGCGATCGTAAGCGGTATACCGCAGAGTCATATTCATACCGCTGAGGTATGCCACTCAGCAGCACATCGGCTCGGTTAACGCCGATGGGTGAAGGCACGCCCGGCGACGGCGAACAGCGACAGGCTGATCGTCGCGACGAACACACGCATCGTCGGGTCGAAGGTCAGCGCCGAACCGAGGTCACGGGAGACGTGCGTGCCGATGAAGGTCGGCACCGCGCTCCACACCGTGACGGCGAGCAACAGCAGGGCGGCGCTGGCGAGGACGGCGGCGAGCAGGCACTGGCGCACGTAACGCCCGGACTGCTTGCCGCGTGCCCACAGCCGGGCGATCGCCGATGTCGGCGGTCGACGCCAGCTGCCGTGCCGCACCCAGCGGTCCTCGTTCTCGTCGAGGGTATGACGGTTGACGATCGCCTGTATCAGCAGGTACGTACGCAGCAGCAGGTGGAGCTTCGACGGAGCGTGGAACGCGAGCCCGCGTTGTAATTCCCGCGTCTCCGCCCGGATTCTGCCGGTCCACGCGCGCAACTGCCGATCGGTGACGTCGACACCGGTCCGGTTCACGCGAGGCCACGCGAACTCGAACCTGGTCGCGGCGCGGTCGAGGGCCTGCACGGCGCGGCGTCGGGACGATGGCGCGGCATCCGCCTCGACGCACTCGCCGAACTCCAGGAGCGCGGCGACCAGCGCCAGGTGCGGACGCGTCCAGAGATCCCGTCTGATGCGCCACTCGGACGCGAGCGGCCACAAAGCGACGACGACCAGGCCGGCACCCGCGAACGCGAGCCCCACCAGGACGTCGTACCAACGGGTCAGGTGAATCGCGGGAGTGGCCGACACCGCGACGCTCACCACGGCGACGGCGGCACCCCCGCTCGCCGTCACTCGGGACGGAATGGCGAAGCGCACCACGACAAGCGCCGCCACGACCCCGAGGAGGAGGCTCGTGGCGGTGGCCGCCAGCCGGTGGGTTGGTGACCCGCCGACGATGCCGAACGCCGCGACGGCGGCCACACCCACGCCGACCAGGAGCGGTGGGAGCTGCGGCGTGCGTAACGGTTGCAGCGCGCGGTCCAGCCAGTCCAGCGTGCGTATGGCGTCCCGTACGGTGGGCACTACCGATACGGGGTCATCCTCGACGTGGCCCCAGAACGTGTCGTAGCCCGCGGGAAGACCTCTCTGCCGAAGCTCTTCGCGCTCGTTCTTGCGGTTGGCCAGCGCGGTCGCGTTGATCTTTTCACCGTGAATGATCCACCAGGGCAGCGGGTCAGCGCCATCGGCGTCCTCGCCCTCGTCCACCGGGCCGCTGTCGGGGCGCGGGCTGTCGGGCTCTTCGTCGACGAACGGCACGTCGTCGATGAACACGTCGTCGTCAACGAACAACACGTCGTCGTCCAACAACGGGTCGTTGTTCAGCCGGACGTCGTCGCCCAGCAGGACCACGTCCAGCGGGACGTCGTCGTCGAACACGTCCCTCGGTGGCGCGCCGAACCGGGAGCGTGGAGGCGGCAGCGGCCGGCCGCCAGGTCGGGGCGGGTCGGCTGCCCGTTCGTCGTCCACGAGATCACCACCAGGTCGCGGATGTGCCTCCGTGGTAGCACGCCAGGACAAGTCGCAGGGCACCCGCCCGGGCATCCGCTACAACGGGCGGTCGCTCACCGGGCCGCGACCGGCTGCGGTGCCGGGCGAAGGGTCGACGTCCCGGCGAACGGGACGTCGACCTGGTCCGCCGCCGCGAGCTGCGCGTCGGGGTGTCGCCACAGGCCGCGCTCGCGCAGGATCGGCAGGACGCCCTCGCCGAACCAGTACGCCTCCTCCAGGTGCGGATAGCCGGAGAGGATGAACTCGTCGATGCCCAGCGCGTGGTACTCGGCGATCCGGTCGGCGATCTCGCGGTGGCTGCCCACGAGGGCGGTGCCGGCCCCACCGCGTACCAGGCCGACGCCGGCCCACAGGTTGGGCGAGACCTCCAGGCTGTCGCGGGAGCCGCCGTGCAGGTCGAGCATTCGGCGTTGCCCCTCCGACTCGCTGCGGCGCAGACCCTCCTGCACCGCCCGGATGTCGGCCTCGGCGATGCCGTCGAGCAGGCGGCGTGCCTGTGCCCACGCCTCGTCGGCGGTGTCCCGGGCGATGACGTGCAGCCGGATGCCGAAGCGCAGCTCCCGACCGGCGTCGGCGGCGAGGGCCCGGACCCGGTTGAGCTTCTCGGCGACCTGGGCCGGCGGCTCACCCCAGGTGAGGTAGACGTCGCTGTGCCGTACGGCCACCGGCAGGGCTGCGGCCGACGAGCCACCGAAGTAGACCGGCGGCGTGGGATCGGGCAGCCGGTGCAGTCGCGCCTGCTCGACGCGTACGTGCGTGCCGGCGTGGTCGACGGTCTCGCCCCGCCACAGCGCCCGTACGACGTGCAGGAACTCGTCGCACCGGGCGTACCGGGCGTCCTTGTCCAGGAAGTCGCCGTACGCGCGCTGCTCGCTGGACTCGCCGCCGGTGACCACGTTGAGCAGCAGCCGACCCCGGGACAGCCGCTGGAAGGTGGAGGCCATCTGGGCGGCCAGGGTGGGTGAGGTCAGGCCGGGGCGGAACGCCACCAGGAACTTGAGGCGTTCGGTGACCTCGCTGAGCATCGCGGTGGTGAGCCAGGCGTCCTCGCACCACGCGCCGGTCGGGGTGAGCGCGCCGACGAAGCCGAGCTGCTCGGCGGTGCGGGCGATCTGCCCCAGGTAGGCCACGCTCGGCGGGCGGGCGCCCCCGGCCGCGCCGGTGGGTACACCGTGTCCACCGCCGACGACGTCCCGGCTGTCGCCGTTGGTGGGCAGGAACCAGTGGAAGGTGAGGGTCATCGCGGCTCTTTCCGTGTGTGCGCGGGGCGCTCCTGAGGGGTGGGACGAACCCACCGACAGCCTACCCATAAAACCTATCGGGTTAGTAGGCTACCGCCCACGCCATTCCCCGCCGGTCGACGCGGCCCGGCCCACCCGCTCAGCCAAGGAGCCGTCATGCGTACCCCCTCACCCGCTCATCCCCCGCGTCGCCGCCTGCTCACCGCGGCGTTCACCGCCCTCGTGCTGCTCGCCGCGGGCGGCGTGAGCGCCTGCGGCGGTTCCGCCGACGCCGGCGACGACCGGGGCAAGCTGCGGATCGGCTACCAGCGCTTCGGCGGGCTCAGCCTGGTCAAGGCACGCGGCGCGGCCCCGGACGTCGAGTGGTCGCTGTTCGAGAGCGGGCCGGCGCTCACCGAGGCGCTCAAGGCCGGGTCGATCGACATCGGACAGGTGGGCGAGGCCCCGCCGGTCTTCGCCGCCGCCGGCAAGATCCCGTTCTCCATCATCGGCACCTCCGAGCCGATCCCGCAGGGCGAGGCCGTACTCGTCAAGGCGGACAGCGGCTACCGCAGCTTCGCCGACCTCAAGGGCAGGACGGTCGCCCTCAACAAGGGCTCCAACGTGCACTGGCTGCTGGTCCGACTGCTGGAGGCCAACAAGATGACGCTGCGCGACATCAACGTCAAGTACCTCAAGCCGGCCGAGGGACGCCCCGCCTTCGACAGCGGCCAGGTCGACGCCTGGGTGATCTGGGACCCGTACTTCGCCCTGGCCGAGCAGCCCGGCGTACGGGTGCTCGCCGACGCGACCGGCCTGGCCAGCAACCGTGAGTACGTGCTGGCCGCACCGGACGCGGTCACCAGACGCACGGACGACGTCCGGGCGTTCCTCGCGACGTACCGCGAGGTGACCGACTGGGGTATCGCCAACCCGCAGGAGCGGGCCCGGACGCTCGCGCCGGAGTTGAAGATCCCGGAGGACGTCACCAGCCGCGCCCTGGACCGCAGCGCCAAGCCCCTCGCGCCGGTCAGCCCGGCCATCGGCGACGAACTCCAGGCGATCACCGACAGCTTCATCGCGCTGGACCTGATCCCGGGCCCGGTCGACATCAGGAGCCGGGTGGACGACCGTTTCAGCGCGGTGTTCCAGTGAGTCGTACCCCGCTGCTCGAAACGCCGCCGCGGGTCGCGGCGGAACCGACGCCCGCAGCCCGCCGCCCACGGCGGACGCTGCGGTGGCGAAGGATGGTCAGCCCGGTCGCGTTGGTGCTGGGCTGGGAACTGGCGGCCCGGACCGGCCTGCTGGCGCCGGAGAAGCTGCCGGCGCCCAGCGACGTCCTCGCGACCGGTTGGCGGCTGTCCCGCGACGGCACGCTCGCCGTGCACCTGGTGGACTCGCTCACCCGGGCCGGCGCGGGGCTGCTCATCGGTGGCGTGCTGGCGCTGGTCCTGGGCGCGGTGGCCGGGTTGTTGCGCCTCGGCGACGACCTGGTCGACCCGCCGGTGCAGATGGCCCGCATGCTGCCGCACCTGGGCCTGGTGCCGCTGCTGATCATCTGGGTCGGCATCGGCGAGTCACTGAAGATCAGCCTGGTGGCGCTGGGCGCGTTCTTCCCGGTCTACTTCAACACCTATGCCGGCATCCGGGACATCGACGAACGGCTGGTGGAGGCGGCCCGGGCCTGCGGGCTCGGGCCGGCCGCCCGGCTGCGTCACGTGGTGCTGCCCGGGGCGCTGCCGTCGCTGTTTCTCGGCCTGCGCCTCGCGATCGGCGCGGCCTGGCTCAGTCTCGTCGTCGGCGAGCAGGTCAATGCCCAGACCGGCATCGGCTTCCTGATGATGGAGGCGCGGGAGTTCAGCCAGACCGACGTGGTGGTGCTCGGCCTGCTCGTCTACGCGCTGCTCGGGCTGATATCCGACCTTGCCCTACGCGTGGCGGAGAGGAGGATGTTGACATGGCGACGCGGACTGCGAGCCACCTGATCGGCGCGACCCCGGTGCTGACCGCCCACGCGATCCGCCGGTCCTTCGGGCCGACGGTCGTGCTGGCCGGCGTCGACCTGAGCATCGCCCGGGGCGAGGTCGTGGCCCTGCTCGGCGGCAGCGGTTCGGGCAAGAGCACCCTCCTGCGCATCCTCGCCGGCCTGGACGGCGAGGCGACCGGCGAGACCGTCGTGCACGGCACCGCCGCCGTGGTCTTCCAGGAGCACCGGCTGCTGCCCTGGAAGCGGGTGGCCGCCAACGTCGGGCTCGGCCTGTCCGGACCGGACACCGCCGGCCGGATCGAGCGGGCGTTGACCGAGGTCGGGTTGGCCGAGCGGCACCGGGCCTGGCCGGCCGAGCTGTCCGGCGGGCAGGCGCAGCGGGTGGCCGTCGCGCGGGCGTTGGTGCGCGAACCGGACCTGCTGCTGCTCGACGAGCCGTTCGGCGCGCTGGACGCGCTCACCCGGTTGCGGATGCAGGTGCTGCTGCGTCGGCTGCACGCCGAGCACGGCTTCGCCGCCCTGCTCGTCACCCACGACGTGGAGGAGGCGCTGCTGCTCGCCGACCGGATCCTGCTGCTCGACGACTGCCGCATCGCCGCGGACCTGCCCGTCGACCTGGGCCCCACCGGTACGCCGGACGACCCGGGTTTCGGCGCGCTGCGCCGGCACCTGCTCGACCGCCTCGGCGTCCCCACCACCTGAGGAAGCGTCCCCACCACCTGAGGAAGCGTTCCCACCACCTGAGGAAGCGTCCCCACCACCTGATGCCACCTGACGAAGCGGAGATGCGATGACCCGCTGGACGCCCGACCCCACCTTCTACCCGTCACCCCGCGAGGCGGCGACCGCGCCGGCGGAGAAGCTCGCCTACGTGGCGGCCTTCGACCGTACGGCCACCCGCCCGGACGCCATCGTGGTGCTCGACACCGACCCGGACTCCCCCGACTACGGCCGGGTCGTCGGCTGGACCGACCTGCCGCACCTCGGCGACGAGTTGCACCACTTCGGCTGGAACGCGTGCAGCAGCGCGCTCTGCCCGACCGCTCCGCACCCGCACGTCGAGCGGCGCTACCTGATCGTGCCGGGCCTGCGTTCCTCGCGCATCCACGTCGTCGACACCCAGCCCGATCCACGCCAGCCGCAGGTCGTCAAGGTGATCGGCCCGGAGGAGCTGGCGAAGCGGGCCGGCTACTCCCGGCCGCACACCGTGCACTGTGGCCCGGACGGCATCTACCTGTCCGCGCTGGGCGGCGCGGACGGCGAGGAGGGTCCGGGTGGCGTCGCGATCCTCGACCACACCACCTTCGAGGTCCGTGGGGCGTGGGAGGCCGACCGGGGGCCGCAGTTCCTCGCGTACGACGTGTGGTGGCACCTCAACCAGGACGTGCTGGTCACCAGCGAGTGGGGCACCCCGTCGATGATCGAGGACGGCATCATCGGGGAGCTGCTGCTGGGTCGCCGCTACGGTCACGCCATCCACTTCTGGGATCTCGCCAAGCGCCGGCACGTGCAGCGGGTCGACCTGGGCGATCAGTACCAGATGCCGCTGGAGCTGCGCCCGGCGCACGATCCGACCAAGTCGTACGGGTTCGTCGGGGTGGTGATCAGCGTCGAGGACCTGTCCGCCTCGGTCTGGCTGTGGCATCGCGACGGGGACGCCTGGGCGGTCACCAAGGTGCTCGACATCCCGGCCGAACCGGCCGACCCGGAGAAGCTGCCCGACCTGCTCAAGCCGTTCGGGGCGGTGCCCCCACTGGTGACCGACATCGACCTGTCCGTCGACGACCGCTTCCTGTACGTGTCGTGCTGGGGCACCGGGGAGCTGCGCCAGTACGACGTGAGCGACCCGCTGCACCCGGTGCAGACCGGCTCGGTGCACCTGGGCGGGATCGTCCGCCGTACGGCCCACCCGTCCGCGCCCGACGAGGCCCTGGCCGGCGGTCCGCAGATGGTGGAGGTGAGCCGGGACGGCCGGCGGGTCTACGTCAGCAACTCCCTCTACGGCGCGTGGGACGACCAGTTCTACCCCGACGGGGTGGGCGCGTGGCTGGCCAAGCTCGACGTGGACGTCGAGGCCGGCGGGCTCACCCCCGACGAGCGGTTCTTCCCGCACGGGGACGAGTTCCGGGGGCTGCGCGTGCACCAGACGCGCCTCCAGGGCGGGGACGCGTCCTCCGACTCGTACTGCTTCCCGTGACCGTCGGAACCCTGGCGACGCTCGCCGCGCTCGGCGCGTTCCACGGTCTGAACCCGGCGATGGGCTGGCTGTTCGCGGTCGCCCGGGGCCTTCAGGAACGCAGTCGTTCGGCGCTGCTGAAGGCTCTGCCGCCGATCGCGGCGGGGCACCTGGCCTCGGTGGGGATCGTCGCCGCGCTGGTCACGGCGACCCGTTCGGTGACGGCGAGCACGGTCCTGGCGGTGGTCGGCGGGGTGCTGCTGGTCGGCTTCGGACTGTGGCGGCTGCTCTCCGAGCGGCACTTCCGCTGGGCGGGCATGCGACTGTCGGCGGCACAGCTCGCCGGCTGGTCGTTCCTCATGTCGTCGGCGCACGGCGCGGGGCTGATGCTGCTGCCGGTGCTGGTGGCCGAACCGGTCTCCGGGGGCCATTCGGGGCACCTGGCGGCGGCACCGGTGGGCGCGCTGCCCGGGTTGGCGGCCGCCGGGGTGCACACCGTGGCGATGTTCGGCACCGCCCTGGCCGTCGCGGTGCTGGTCTACGAGGTGCTCGGGGTGGGGGTGCTGCGCCGGGCCTGGTTCAACGTCGACCGACTGTGGGCCGGCGTGCTGGTCGCGGCGGGGCTGGTGACGCTGATCCGGGCGTGACCGCGCGGACGCCGACACCCGGCCCCGGTGCGAAACGCTGGGGCCGGGTGCCGGAGCGCCGTCATGGCGCTGGCGTCCGATCGGCTACCGGTGCGGGTCAGGCGCGCGCCTTGGCCGGCTGCTTCATGAAGTCCATGATCGCCTTGTTGACCTCGTCGGCGTGCGTCCACGGGATACCGTGCGGCGCGCCCTTGAGCGTGACGAGTGTGCCGGTCGGCATCATCGGGCCGAGCCGCTGACCGGTCACCGGGTACGGCAGCACCCGGTCCTGGTCACCCTGCACGATCAACACCGGAATGTCGATCTTCGGCAGGTCCGGCCGGAAGTCCTCCTGCCAGGCGTCCACACTGTCGTGGGTGGCCTTGGCGGAGGCCATCGCACCGATCTGCCAGTGCGCCCGGTACGCCTCTTCGCTGACCCGCTTGCCCATGTTCTGGTCCGGGTTGAAGAAGGCGTCGCAGAACGACGTCAGGTAGGCGAACCGGTCCTTGATGATGGCGTCCTGGAAGCCCTTGAACATGCTCCGCTCGACGCCCTCGGGGTTGTCGTCGGCCTTGGCCAGCATCGGCTCGAGCGGGCTGAGCAGCACCGCCCGGCTGACCCGCTGGGACCCGTAGTTGCCCAGGTAGCGTACGACCTCACCGGTGCCCATCGAGTGGCCCACGAGCGTGACGTCACTGAGGTCCAGTTCGGTCATCAACACGTCCAGGTCGGCCGCGAACGTGTTGTAGTCGTACCCGAACGCCGGCTGCGCCGAGTTACCGTAACCGCGCCGATCGTAGGTGATCGTCCGGTATCCGGCATTCAGCAGCGCCCTGGTCTCCTTCTCCCAGGTCGCGCCGTTGAACGGGAAGCCGTGGATCAGCACCACCGGCTTACCGGACCCGTGGTCCTCGTAGTACAGGTCGATGGGCGCGGAGTTTTCCGTTCCCACGGTGATGAAAGGCATGTTTCGTCTCCTGCTCCGGTTTCGGGCTCTCGGACGCCCCGCGCTTTCCCGCCGGGCCTGCGGATATGCCGGCCGGCGGGCACGTCCCGTGGTAGCCACGGCAAGCGGAGCAGGACACGACCGAATCGGAGTATGCCGATCGGCCTGCCGACGCCTAGCCTCGATCCGTGAGCGTTTCGCCCCGGCTGCGGGCCGTCAGCGACCTGCACATCAGTTACGCGGAGAACCGCGCCTTCGTCCAGGAGCTGCACCCGGACCACCCCGGCGACTGGTTGCTGGTGGCCGGTGACGTGGCCGAGAAGTTCGCCGACATCGAGTGGGCGCTCACGCTGCTGAGCAGCCGCTTCGCCACCGTCGTGTGGGCGCCCGGCAACCACGAGCTGTGGACGCCACCGGGCGACCCGGAGCACCTGCGCGGCGAGACCCGCTACCGCGAGCTGGTGGCGATGTGCCGCCGGCTGGGCGTCGTCACCCCCGAGGACCCGTACCCGGTATGGGACGGCGAGGGCGGCCCCGCCACCATCGCCCCGCTCTTCGTGCTCTACGACTACACGTTCCGGGTGCCCCAGGCCCGTACCAAAGAGGAGTCGCTGGCCCTGGCCCACGCGGCCGGCGTGGTCTGCACGGACGAGGCGCTGCTGCACCCCGACCCGTACCCGAGCCGCGAGGCCTGGTGCGACGCCCGCGTCACCGAGACCGAACGCCGCCTCACCGAACGCGACCCGGACCTGCCAACCGTGCTGGTCAACCACTACCCCCTCGTACGCGAACCCACCGACATCCTCTGGTTCCCGGAATTCGCCCAGTGGTGCGGCACCCTGCGCACCCGCGACTGGCACCTGCGCTTCGGCGCGTCCACGATGGTCTACGGGCACCTGCACATCCCCCGCACGACCTTCTACGACGGCGTCCGCTTCGAGGAGGTCTCCCTCGGCTACCCCCGCGAGTGGAAACGCCGCAACCCGGTCCCGAACCCGGTCCGCACCATCAACCCCGCCGACGACGTACGCCACCGCGAGTCCGTCACCGGGTAAGCCCGACCAGCGTCGCCAGCCGCGCCACGCCGGCCGCCGCCGGCTTGGCACGGGCAACATCGGCGATGAGGGTACGCGCCAGAGCCCGCCCCCGAACCTCACCCGGCGCGACACTGTCCGCGTCGACCAACGCACGCGCCGCCCCGCGCACGTCACCGGCGTGCAGGTAGATCCGCGCGGCGTCGAGCAGGTAGGCGCCGCGATACTCGGCCGGCAATCGCCGCCACACCTCCCGCCGCACGACGCTCACATGCCGTGTCAGTGCGCCGTCGGTGTCACCCCGCTGCGCGGCGAGGAGCACGCGCGCCATGTCCACGGTGACCGGCCCGAAGCTGGTGCCGTGCGGTTCGTCGTACCCCCGCAGGTTCGCGGCGACGCCCGCTGCCCGGTCGATCAGCTCGGTGGCGCGGCGGTGCTCGCCGCAGCCGGCGGCAGCGAGGGCTGCCTGAACCAGCAACGTCCCGCCCACCGCCCACGCTCGACGGTCACCCCGGCGCGCGTGTTCGCCCCGGCCCTGGTGATCAAGAGGTTGGCGTCGACTTTGATCTCCAAAAGTGCCGCAGACCTCTTGATCACCTTCGTCGGCTGACGGGGGAAGGACACGGTGTGCAGCGGTGAGGGTCGCCGACAGGGCCAGCCGTTCCCGGACCGACGCGCGTAGCGCCTGGGCGACCGCGATTGCCGCTGTCGCCGTGAGGTGCGCATCGTCGGCGGCGGCACCCATGGCGCGGTCGGCGGCCAGCCAGGCGAGGTCGGCCTCACCGAGCTTGACCAGCAACAGCGCCGCGATCCGGTACGCCTGCACCAGCACCTCCGGCGACCGGGCGCCTTGGGCGGCGTCGAGCAGACCCGGCACCACGCGCAGCAGCTCCGCGTAGTGCGCGTGCTGGTACGTCAACCAGGCGTGCCCGACCTGCCGCCTCAGCTCGCGCATGTGTGGCCGGCTCGGCGGGGTGTCGTAGCGGGCGAGGGCGGCCCGGATGTCGTCCACTCCGGCCGGGGTGCTGCTCGGAGGGCTGGGCGGCTGGCCGAGTAGCACCTCCGGGTCGACCCGCAGGACGCGGGAGAGTTCCTGGATGACCGAGTACCGGTCCAGGGGGCGAACGCCGCGTTCGATTTTGTCCACCCAGCTCTTCGACCTGCGCAGGCGGTCGGCAAGCATCTGCTGGGTCATCGACCGTCGCACCCGCCAGCCGGCGACCCGGCGTCCGATGGGGAGGTCATCGCTGCTCACGTCGCCACCGCCGGTCCGGGACCGCACGGGTCGTGTCGTTCACGGGTACGCGTTCCGCCTCGGCCTGAGCAAGGATGCGCTGCTTGGCAGCCTCCCGCTCGGCCGCCTCAGCCTGTTCACCCTTGCTCGCCGTCTCGTCGCCGCGCATAGCCACCTCCATCGGGCCATCGGCGCGACGTTTTCGATGGCTCGTCGCGTCCTATCTGGATGGCATGTGTTGTGGATTCAGGCTCTGCGAATTCGTGATGACGACTTCACCGCGAGTAATGGACGATTAGGGACGTCCTTGCTAGGGTGAGTCGTCCCCAATGCCGTCCCCAGGCCCAGTGAGCAGGAGACGCGATGCCGAACGATCGTCTTCGCAACGGGATGCTCAAGAAGGGCCTGACGGCATCGGCGTTGGCCGAGAGAGTCGGCGTCGATCCCAAGACTGTCGAGCGATGGGTGACCCAGGCTCGCATCCCGTATCCGCGCTATCGCCACTCCATCGCCGAACTGCTGGACGAGAGCGAGTCGTACCTCTGGCCGGATGCGCTACCGACCCAGCGAGCCGTGCAGATCAGCCAGTCAGAGCTGGTCCACATCTACCCGCGCCGCGGAGCCGTCCCCACTGACCTCTGGCAGCGACTCCTGGAGCAGGCCACCCGGCAGGTCGGCGTCCTGGTCTACGGAGGACTGTTCCTGCCCGAGTTCAACCACCGGTGGATCGGGACCCTCCGCGAGAAGGCGATGGCCGGAGCGCAGGTAGAGCTGCTGTTCGGCGACCCGGAGGGTGTGCACATCGCCGAGCGCGGCGACGCCGAGGGCATCGGCCCGGCGATGTCCAACAAAATCCTGAACGCGTTG
Organism: Micromonospora sp. WMMD729; assembly: GCF_049315225.1. Classification (NCBI taxonomy): domain Bacteria; kingdom Bacillati; phylum Actinomycetota; class Actinomycetes; order Micromonosporales; family Micromonosporaceae; genus Micromonospora; species Micromonospora sp. WMMD729. The sequence goes on from NZ_CP186059.1 coordinate 3,522,788, forward strand.
GCCTTCTACAAGGAGCTTCGGGATCTGGACAACGTGGGGATCTACTTCCACGACACCATCCTCTACAACTCCATCTACCGCTTCGATGACGAGATGCTGGTCAACACTCATCTCTACGGCACACCGGCCGCGTACTCGCCGGTGCTGCACCTGCGGCGTCTTGGCGGTGGAGACCTCTTCGACAGCTATGTAGCGAGCTTCAACCGAGTGCTCGGGCAGAAGCGGGCTGTGTGGCCTGAACACTGACAGGGGGAAGGCATGGCGCGGATCGAGCACTTCGACAACCCGAACGCTCCGAAGCCGAACAAGATCGTGGTAGCAGTGACCGTCTTTGTTGAGGACGGGGAGAACCGGAACCGGGTGCTGCTCATCCAGCGGACCGACAACGGCCTCTGGGCACTGCCGGGCGGTGCTCAGGACTTCGGCGAGTCCATTGCCGAGACGGCCATGCGGGAGACGCGCGAGGAGACCGGCATCGAGGTCGAGGTGACCGAGATAGTCGGGATCTACTCCGATCCCAGACACCTAGTGGAGTACAGCGACGGCGAGGTACGGCAGCAGTTCTCAATCTGCTTCCGCGCCCAGTACCTCTCCGGTGACCCGATGACCAGCGACGAGTCCTCGTCCGTGGTGTGGGTGGCCCGTGACCAACTGGACGGGCTTCCGATGCACCCTTCGATGCGGCTCAGGGTCGACCACGGGTTCGAGCGACGCTCTGTCCCCTACATCGGCTGAGCTGACAGACGACATTGGGTCCTGCGTACGGCGTCTCGGAGAGTCGGCTCAGCTCTTAGCCAGAACCGCGTCACGACATCGTCCGGCCCGTAGCGCTGCCGGATCTCCGCAAGCCTCTCATCGACGGTGAGATCTTGGCCGTCCGGGCCGGTCGTCATGTCCGCGTACCAGAGGGCGTCTGAGACAGCGCTCTCTTCACGCGGGAACTCGCTGGCCAGAGCCTGTCGCAAACCGCGCTCGTCTGCTTCGTAGACGGCGCAGGAGTGGTGGGCGACCAGAGCAGCGACGCGGTCTTCAAAGCCATGACGTTGAAGCCATCGTGCGCCGTCGAGCGCGTGGAAGCCCGTATCAACGATGCCAGGAGCGTAGCCGACGTCGTGAAGCCAAGCAGCCGTAACTACCAGATCCTGATCCTCGGGGAGGGTTAGGCGCTCCAACTGGCGTGCCTTCGCCGCTACAGCGCGGACGTGCCTCCACCTACCCGGTAACGCGACCGCCAGCTCTCGTTCCGCTACCTCCGCCGCCTGGTAAGCCCTAATCCGCACGTCACGAGCGTACGGTCGTTGATGTCCCCAGACCACACGCCGGCGGCCCTGCGCGCACCCCGAAGTGCGGCTGCGCAGCAGGCTGACATTCATCTCAGTCGATTGAACCGCCGCAAGCGCGGAGGCGCGCTGCACGCCAGGATGTTTGCCAGCTCCATCGCCGAACATCTACATGGCATGCCGGGCTGTCGCACTATTCCTAACACCTGCCGCGCCGCCTACTCAAACTCTCTCGACCTCCGCCGCAAGGGCCCTAGCCCGGGCCTTCTCATATGACAATGTCGAAGTTATCTGAGTCAGAAGCTTCCGGCCGTCCTCTTCAGGACGTAGCGCAGCCTCTAGCATAAGGTAGAAAAGAAGGCATCCGCCCATCGGAACAGTCTCCCTCTGCTGAGACGCCTTGTACTGAGCCAAGAAAGCGACGAAGAGAGCTTCGCGATCGCGCAAGGAATTCTCGATGTTGCCGATGCTCTCAAACCCGAATTCTTGCAGGAGCACAGCCAACCTAGAGGAGTATTTCCGACTCGGCTTACTCGCAATTTTAGCCCCCCTGTATATCTCGGCAACGAGCCTGACGTCGAAACTTCGTATGAGATCCGATTCGGATATAAAAGCGGAGATCGAATCGCGGTTGACGGGAACATCGCCTGGTTCGTCACGCACGGCAACACCTACCGACGCTTGATAGATCTGGAGATCACCCCGGATTTGCTGAAACTCGGTGTCGGCGAGTTCCAAGAGTCCCGCGAGGCGCGAGAAGCGCCGTCGAACGTTAGACGGCAACTCTTCCTTAGATTTATAACCAAGATCGTGCTCAATCTCGGCCCAGGCGTGCTGCAAGATAGTTCGAATCTGGATTTCGAATTTGAAGTTCTGATACTTATTGAAATCGCGGAGAGAGCATTGCTCCCGTCGCACTCGAACAACATAATGAGCCGACAAGTAGCCGAAACGATCGGGATCCAACAAGGCACGCTTGTCGACCGAGTTGTCTCGATCAACATCGAATTCCTGTTCGATCAATGACGCCACGACGTCAACTTCGTCAGGAAAGAAAGTAATGACACGAACGCCCAGAACGTCCGTCATGTCCCCTAGGGAATAGTCACTCTTTACCTTGTTGACGATCTTTTGCTCAGCATGCAAGCGACTTTTGGTCCTTTTCTCAATCGAGTGCAAGTGAAGGCCTGCATCGTCAGCCAGTTCCAAGATCCATTCACACACCTTCGGACCCAGCGACCCGGCGAGTTCGGCCACCTGCCGCCACTCATCGTCGTCAACCACGGCACTGCCTACGTTCTCGCCCATGCCTAGATCTTTACAAGCAGGGCCAGAGCTTTCAAGATCCTGCGGCTGCGTGCCGAGCACTTCCCAGCCCTCCTGCGTCCGGCGTTGCGCCTCACGATCGAAGCAAGATCAGCGTAGGCTGACCGGTCGACCACCCCTCAACCCTCGGAGGCATGCATGCCCCACGATCCCTGGATCGATTTCTCAACGACATCGCTCCCTCGGGAAGTGCAAGCCATCCGGCACGCCATCGCACTCGCACTGAAGGCAGAGGACCCACAGCGTCCGGGTCAGACCATTGGACAAGCAAGAGCCGGGGTCTACGCTTTCTACGACTTCGACGGCGAGCCGCTCTACGTCGGCCAAACCGCTGAAGGGTTCGGTATGAGGATTGGCCGGCACCTTACAGGACAGCGATCAGACGCAGTCGCGAGACACGTTCTAGACCCTTTTGAGGTGCACACGGTTTCTATGTGGTCATTGCCCGAAATTGGCGCACTACCCTTCAGGGAACGAAAGGCTGCGCTAGATCCATACGGCTTCACCGTATACCATAAGTTGCTCACTCAAAGTTCTTTAGGTGCAATCCTAAACGAAGGCGATATTTACCCTGGACCGCTTCAGGAACTTCCTGAGCCCGTTGTGAGGGTTATCGTACCCAGCGATATATTTCCTGACCGCAGTCACCCTGATGTAAGAATCGCCCGGCAGGCGCGCACCCTCTCGCTGCTCGCTAATAGCATCACCGAGCGAAGGGTCTCCCCTGGCTTACGCAGGACACTTGCGACGCAAATCGCTCGCTTGAATGCTTTGACTCAACGCAGGCTCGAAGCGCTTGAACGAGATCCGCAGGCAGTCGGCGAAATGGACGTCCCCATTCCCGAAGATTCCCTTGCCGAACCTGACTACTTCTCAGAGTTTGATGATTCCGATGATTCCGACGACCAGACAGACAATTAATTGATTGGTCCTAGAGGGAATCTAGCTCCGAGAGCGCGGGAAACGAGTCCGAGATCCGACGCAGGCTCCTCGGAATGCCGCAAGGAATACCTCAGCGAGGGTTTCAACGGAGCGCTGATTCTATGGGCACCGCAGCAGGCCAGTTCAGCGAAAGCAGCCAAATCCGCAGCTTAAAGGCACTCAAGCGAGATGAACCTTATCGCGATGGGTGGCGGCCGCCGGTCGGCGTCCGGCGGCCGCCCCACGTCCGGTCAGCTCGCGTACACCTCAAGCGCCGCCAGCTGCCCGGCCGGCCACCCGGTGTTACCGGTAACCGTGACCCGCACGTAACGAGCCTGCGCCGCACCAAACGTCAACGACACCGAGTTGCCCGTCGAGGGGTCAAAGGTCCGCCCCGCCGAACCAACCAACGTCCCGAAGCTAGAACCGTCCGTGCTGCCCGTGACGGCGACCGTCTGCGTCCGAGCACCCCACGCCGACGACGGCGGCAGCTTCAACACCACCCGGCCGACCGTGCGCGCCGACCCCAGGTCGACCTGCACCCACTGGGGGAAGGCGTTGTTGGCGCTCTCCCAGTAGCTGTTCGCGTCGCCGTCGACCACGTTGCCCGAGCCGTAGCTCTGGACGTGGCTGCTCTCCGACGTGGACCGGCCGCGGGCGAGGTCGGAGTTAGCGGCGGCGTCGGTGGTCACGGTGACGGCGTTCGACGCGCCCGAGGTGTTGCCGCCCGCGTCGCGGGCGACAACGGTGAAGGTGTACGAGGTGGACGCGCTCAACCCGCTCACGGTCGCGGTGGTGCCCGTGACGGTGGCGACGACAGTGCCGCCCTGCCGTACCTGGTAGCCCGTCACGCCCTTGTCGTCGGTCGACGCCGTCCAGGCCAGGGACACGCTGCTCGACGTCTTGGCGGTCACCGCAAGACCACTCGGGGCGGTCGGCGGGTTGTCCGTGGTGCCGCTGGCGCCGTACACCTCGACCTTGGCGAGCTGGCCCGCCGGCCAGCCGGTGTTGCCGACGATGCTCAGCCGGATGTGGCGGGCCGTGGTGGTCGTAAGCGTGCGGCTGACGGTGTTGCCGGTCGCCGGGTCGAAGGCAAACGCCGAGGCCCCGGCGATCGTCGAGAAGGAACTGCCGTCGACGCTGCCCTGCACGGTGATGGTCTGGGTACGCGCCTCCCAGCCGGCGGGGAGCCGCACCACGAGCCGGCTGACCTGCTGGCTGGCGCCCAGGTCGACCTGCCACCAGTGCGGGAACGAGCCGCCGCCGCTCTCCCAGTAGCTGCCGGCGTCGGCGTCCACCGCGTTCGAGGCTACGAACGGGCCGTTCTGGCTGCTGGCCGAGGCGGACCGGCCGGCCGCGAGGTCGCCGCTGGTCGGGGGTGGGGTGCCGACCATGGGCGGGGTGGGGCGGGTCGCGGTGAGGGCGAGCTGTCCCTTGAGCATCCGGCCGCCGTCGGCGGTGATCCGCAGGTAGTAGTCGGCCGAGCAGGCGACGCCGTCCTCGTCCAGGGCGCGGATGTTCGCGCCGGCCGGGGTGGTCGCCTGCGTCTCGGAGGTCTTGGCGATCTGGTTGCCCTCGTTGTACTCGTCGAACATCGACACGTAGAGGCCCTGGGAGCCAAGTCTGACCATGTTGTAGATGTGCCGCCAGTAGAAGTCGCCGTGGCGGCGGTGCCCGCCGGCCAGGTCGCCGGGCATCACGCAGGGCAGATAGTCGATGCCGCGCGCCGCGCAGTCGGCCATGTCGCCGATGTTGACGTTGTTGTAGTACGAGTCGAGACCTTCGAGGGTGTCGGTCCGGTAGACCATCCACGGCGAGATGGCGTGGAACGCGTGGTAGACGTCGAGGAAGCCGGAGCGGGAGTCGTTGATCCCTTGCCGCCACCAGGTGGGCACGCCGCCGATGACGTAGCAGCCCTGCGCCTTGAACCAGTTGATGACCTCCAGGCAGGGCCCGGGGGTGAAGGGCCGGCTCGGCTCGCTGAAGCCGAAGCCCCAGATACAGACGACCGGCTTGCCGTTCTGCCGGGCGTACGCGCTGGACGCGGTGTGCGTCGACATCTTGTTCAGCCAGTCGGTCTTGATGTCCGCCTGCATGGTGAGCCAGTCGGTGACGTCGTACATGATGTAGAACTTGCGGTTGTAGCGCTCGGCCGCCGAGCGGACCTTGAGCGTCATGGCGTCGCGGGTCGGTCCCTCGTCGCCGGTCGGGTTGAAGCGTTGCAGGGCGGCGGTGTCGCAGCCGTACTCCTGCATCCAGCGGAAGTGGGTGTCCACGGTCTGCTGGTCGTAGGAGGAGAAGAGGGTGGCCGGTGACCCGTTGCCGAGGTTCGGGTAGGCGGTGGGGTAGCTGCGCGTGTACTCGCGCATGTCCGGCCAGGACACGATGGTGGTGTTGCTGGGCGAGGGCGGCTGGAACCGGTCGCGGCTCCAGTGCCACCAGCCGCCGATGGGTGCCGAGTCGCCGGGGGCGCTGAACCAGCCCTGGTAGCCGACGGTCACCTTGCCGACGACATCACCTACTGGGCTGGCGGCCTGGGCGGGGCTGGCGAGGAGTTTCGTGGTGGAGGCGGCGGCGAGGGCGGAGCCCGCCAACACGGACGTGACGAACCTGCGGCGGGTTACCGCCATGGGGACCACTCCTTCGGGACGGAAGGCATTGACGGCCATCGTGGCAGCAGTCGATGGGTTCCCGCAAGAGTGCGACTGATCGATGAAAATGTTAGTCAGCACGACGGAAAGACGCGAGGGGCCGGCACCGTACGACGGTGCCGGCCCCTCCTTTGGTACGCCCCGAAGCGTTACGACGCCGGGTACTGCGCGAGGTAGACCGGCACGCCCACCTTCGTCATGTCGGCCGCGTCGCCGACACCGTTGACGACGTGGTCGATCGTGCCGGCGCTCAGGTTGACGGTCATGATGTGGTGCAGCCGCACACCCGGCCGGTTGGGCGCCTCGAAGCCGTTCTCGGTGTGGATCGACGGGTTGTTCTGGTTGAACACGTACACCCCGCCGCCGTAGAGGTCGTGGTGGCGTACCCGGTCGCCGACCTTGTAGCCGGCGTACCCCTCGACCGGGCCGTTCATCCAGTCGGCCTGCGTCGGCGGGTCGTACGGCAGCTCGTTCTGGTAGAGGACCGTGGTGCCGTGCTCGCCGTTCCACACCGTGTTGTACCGCTGGAAGTGCTCGACGAACAGGCCGGTGGCGGTCACGTGGTCGCCGTTGATGACCGCGCCGTACCGTCCGGTGTTGGTGCGCCAGCGGTCGGTGTCGCCGTTGACGCCCTCGGTGAAGCCCTCGACGCCGTGGTCGCCGCGCCAGACCCAGGTGTGGTCGATGAGCACGTTGTCGCTGTTGACCTCCAGCGCGGTGTTCGTCCGGCCGATGTGCGGGCCGCCGACCCGGAAGTACACGTCGGACAGCGTCGTGGGGTTGGCCGGACTGCTGGCGTCGTGGCCGTGCTGCCGGCCCACCCGCAGCAGGACCGGCGACTCGACCGTACCGGCGTCGATCGTGACGCCCGCGACGATGACGCCGGGGACGTTGGCGACGTCCAGCGGGACGGCGCCGTTCACGGCGGTGAGGGTGGCGTGGCCGATGCCGAGCACCACCGTGTTGGCCCGCCGGATCTCGATGCTCCGGGCGATGTCGTAGACGCCGGGGGTGAGCAGCAGGTGCTTGCCGCGGGCGAGCTGCGCGTTGATCACGCGGACCGGGTCGGACGGCTTCGCGATGAAGAAGTCGTCGATCCCGATGGTCCGTCCGGGGGTCATGCCGTTCGCCCAGGAGACGCCCCGGGTGTCGCGCTGCGCCGCCGGCACCCGCACGTTGTAGCGGCCCTTGGCGTCCACGAACAGGTACGGCTTCTCCCGGCTCACCGGGGTCGTGTCGAGGGTGGTGTACGGCGGGTCGGGGAAGGTGGCGTCGTCCGGCGCGCCCTCCACGCCCGCGAACACCTGGTTCCACACCGCGTTCGACCACCCGGCGACCTCGCTGTTACGGGTCAGCCACTGCTGCTGGGAGCCGTTGGTGGTGGCCGGCAGCCGCGAGTCGGCGATGAAGCCGCCGCTGGCGTACTGCGGGCCGGCCGTGCAGTAGTCCATCAGGGACAGGCCGCCGCCGGTGATGTTGAGCCTGCGCATGGAGACCGCCTGGGACACCGCCCAGAAGTTCGCCGTCGAGCGGCAACCGTCCTGGCCGGCGGCGTTGACGGTGAGCGACAGGTTCGACAGGGTGCGCCAGAAGTTGACAAGCGCGAGGCAGTTGCCGGTGCCGCCGTCGGCGAGGCACCGGTTGTAGACCTCGATCTTGCCGTTGACGGCGACGTCGGTGGGGGACGCGCCGAGGCCGGCGACCTCGGTGTAGTAGCCGACCTTGGCCTGCAACGGCTGCTCGGCGGTGCCGTACGCGCCGGGCGTGAAGAGGTACGCGTGCCGCTCGGTGCCCATCTCGTTGTCGACCTGGCGGGCGTGCGCGGCGTCGAGGGTCTGCTGAATCTGGGTAACCGGCATGGACGGGTCGAAGATGGTCACGTTCGGCCCGAAGTCGGGTGCGCGGTGCGTCGGGCGACCGGCGCTGGCCGCGGTGCCGCTGATGGCGACGGCGGTGGTCACCAGCAGGGCAAGGGTGAAGGTACGTCGGGACGGGCTCGTCATGTGGTTCGTCCTATCCACTGGGCGGACCATGGGCGCACTCGGCGGTGAGAGCGCTCTCTGACCCCGTTTCTACCCTCTGGACGCCCGGTACGCCATCGCCCCCCGGCCCTCCCCCCGCGATCTTGCACTTTGTGTCGACGATTCGTGCCCTTGGATGGGCTATGTCGCGACAGAAAGTGCAAGATCGCGGGGTCGGGGGCGGGTCAACCCAGGGTCAGGGGGCGCAGGCCCAGACTCTTGAGGGCTTGGGCCTCGTCGGGGGTGACGGGGGCGCGGCCCGTTGCCCTGCGCAGGAGGGTGGTCGGGTCGGGGGCGACGGCGAGCGCTGTCGGCCACTGTGGGCCGAAGAGCAGGCGCAGCAGGTGTTCGGTGGCGGCCGGGGTGAGCCACGGCTCGCGGGGCACCGCGTCGGCGACGTCGAGGCCGTGCAGGGCCACCTCGACCAGGCGGGTGGTCAGGAAGTCGGACAGCAGCATGGCGTCGCCGTGCCGGGTCCGGACCACCCGGTCGACAGGCTCGTCGCGGCACACCTCGACGACGGTCCGCCCGGTGTCCGCGAGATCCCGCACGAGGGTGGCCGCGTCCGGGTCGGCCGCGCGGCGCTGCGCCGTGCGTACCCGCTCGTCGTTCGTGTCGTCGCTGAACCGCCCGTCCGCGCGGTAGTACTCCGCCGCCGTGGTCCCGGCCCGCTCGGGAGCGGGCGCCGCCACCATGTCCGGCACCCGCGAGAGTACGACGATGACGTGCCCCACCACGTCACGCACCCGCCACGGATCACAGCGCGAAGGCTGCTCCCACCCCGCCGGCGGCATCCCCGCCAGGGCCCCGGTGAACGCGTCGATCTCGCCGGTCAGGACGGACAGCACATCATCAGCCACACCCCCATCCTGCCCCGCCCCAAACCTCCCCGCGATCTTGCACTTTGTGTCGACGTTGTGCGGCATTCGCGCGCTATGCCGCGACAGAAAGTGCAAGATCGCGGGGAGAGGGGGGCACCGGGTCGTCGAGGAACTCGTCGATCATGGGGGCCAGCCAGTCGGCGCGGTGCGGGATCGTGGTGTGGGTGGTGCCGGGCAGGATGGCCAGGCGACAGGCGGGCAGGCCGGTCAGGTCGCCGGGCACCGCGCCGCCGAGCAGCCGGAACATCCGTACCGCGTGCTCGGGCTGGACGATGTCCGAGTCGGCGAGCACGATCATGGTGGGTACGGGCAGGGCGGCGATCTGCTCGGGCGTCCAGCGGGGCAGGTCCGCGTCCAGCACCTTCATCTTGTTCACCAGGTTGGCCCAGCCCGCCGGGTCCGGCGCGGTCCGCAGGTACTCGTCGTGGAACTCCGAGCCGTGCAGGTGCTCCGGTTGCAGGTCCTGGATGCCGTCGAGCAGCCCGGGGTGCAGGCCGGCGTCGTCGAAGCTCACCGAGGCGAGCACCAGCCGCCCCACCCGGTCGGCGTGGTGGGTGCCCAGGCGCAGCGCCACCGCCGCGCCCATGCTCCACCCGTACACGTCGGCCTGGGCGACACCGAGGCGGTCGAGCAGTTCGGCTATGTCGGCGGCGAAGTGCTCGACGGTGAACGGACGGTCGACGTCCGGGGTGTGGCCATGCGCCTGCAACTCGACCGCGATCACCCGCCGGGACCGGGCGAGCAGCGGCAGGATCGTGCCGAACGAGGTGCCGATGCCGGAGAGCGCGCCGTGGATGAGCACCAGCGGCGGGCCCTCGCCGTTGCCGTGAATCTCGTGGTAGATGTCCATGACGTCACGGTGCGCCCGCGCGCTTATGGTCCGCTTCAGGTCGACTTACCGGCGCGTTCGGAACTGTTCCGAAGACCGTGGACGTCGATACACGCCATAGGATGACCGCCGTGCAGTTCGGGGTGCTCGGGCCGCTCGCCGTCACCACGGACGTCGGCGAGCCGGTGGTGGTGCCCGGCGCCAAGGTCCGTGCCCTCCTGGCCGACCTGCTGACCAACCGCAACCAGGTCGTCTCCGCCGACCGGCTCATCGACGACCTGTGGGGTGACGACTCCCCCGCCAATCCCACCGGCGCTCTCCAGGTGCGGGTGTCGCAGCTCCGCAAGGCGCTCAACGACGCCGAGCCGGGCGCCCGTGATCTGGTCGAGTCCCGCGCTCCCGGCTACCTGCTGCGGGCCGATGCGGTCGACGCCGACCGGTTCGCCGAGTTGGCCCGGCACGCCGACGTCGGCCGGCTGACCGAAGCCCTCGCGCTGTGGCGGGGCGAGGCGTACGCCGACGTGGCCGACGCCGAGTTCGTCCGCGCCGAGGCGACCCGCCTCGCCGAACAACGGCTCGCCGTACACGAGCGGCTGGCCGAGGCGCGGGTGGCCCGGGGCGAGCACGACCTGGCCGCCGCCGACCTGGCCGAACTGGTGGCCCGGCACCCCCTGCACGAGGGGCTGCGGGCGGTGCAGCTGCGCGCGCTGTACGCGGCCGGCCGCCAGTCCGAGGCGCTGGACAGCTACACCGACCTGCGGGACCGGCTCGCCGACGAACTGGGCCTCGACCCGGGCCCCGAACTGGTCGCCCTGCACCGCCGGATTCTCGAACAGGACGCCGGCCTGAGCGCGCCACCGAAGGCCGCGATCATCCGCAACAGCCTGCCGGCGCAGCTCAACGAGCTGGTCGGCCGGGCCGAGGCGTTGACCGAGCTGCGGGCCCTGCTGCCCGCGCAGCGGCTGGTCACGCTGGTCGGACCGGGTGGGGTCGGCAAGACCCGGCTGGCCACCGAGGCCGCCCGTACGCAGTCCCCACCGGACGGCGTCCTGCTGGTCGAGCTGGCGCCGCTGCCGGCCGGCGACCCGGGCGTCGCCGAGCAGGTGCTCGGCGCGCTGGACGTGCGCGAGGCCGCCGGCGCCAGCCTCTCCCCCACCGATCGGCTCGTCACGGCGCTGCGGCAGCGGCACCTGCTGCTGGTGCTGGACAACTGCGAACACGTCGTCGAGCCGGTCGCCGCACTGGTCGCCCGGTTGCTGCGCGACGCGCCCGGGGTGAACGTGCTCGCCACCAGCCGGGAACCCCTCGGGCTGACCGGGGAGCTGCTCTGGGACGTACCCCCGTTGTCGGTGCCGTCGGACGGTGACCCGGACGCGGTCCGGCGCTCGGCGGCGGCCCGGTTGTTCGCCGCCCGCGCCGCCGCCCAGCAGCGCGGGTTCCGCCTCGACGAACGCACCGCGCCGGCCGTGGCCCAGCTCTGCCGTCGCCTGGACGGCCTGCCGCTGGCGTTGGAGCTGGCCGCCACCCGGGTCCGCGCGCTCGGCGTGCACGGCGTGGTGGAACGGCTCGACGACCGGTTCCGGCTTCTCAGCACGCAGCAACGCGACGTGCCGCCGCGCCAGCGGACGCTGACCGCGGTGATCGGCTGGAGCTGGGACCTGCTCGACGAGGCCGACCGGCGGGTGCTCGCCCGGCTCGCGGTGTTCCGCGACGGCTGCACGCCGGAGGCCGCCGAGCAGATCTGCCGGACCGACCTGGACGCCCTCGCCCGGCTGGTGGACCGGTCGCTTGTGGTGTTGGACGACTCGCCGGAGGGTCCGCGTTACCGGCTGCTCGAATCGGTGGCCGCGTTCTGCCTGGACCGGCTGGCCGACGCCGACGAGGTCCGGGCGCGACACGCCGCCTACTACACCGCGCTGGCCGAGCGCGCCGACCCGGAGTTGCGCGGGCCCGACCAGCGGCGGTGGCTGGCGGTGCTGGACGCCGAGACGGCGAACCTGCGCGCGGCGCTGGCCCACGGGGGCGGGTTGCGGCTGGCGGTCGCGCTGAGCTGGTACTGGTATCTGCGCGGACGGCTCACCGAGGCGGGCCGAGCCCTGGCCGTTGGCGGCGACCCGGAACAGCAGCGGACCGCCGCCCCCTGGCGGGTCGGTTTCGCGCTGCTGCGCGGTGCCGCGGTCGCGGCGGCGGACGTCCGGGCGGCGGTCGCCGCGGAGCCGGCCGGCCGGGGCGCGTGGTTCGCCGCGAACGCGCTGATCGACAACAGTGACCTGACCCTGGCGGCGGAGTTGCTGCCCAGCACCGCGGCCGACACCTGGACCGAGGCGGCGGTGCTCGCCTCCCGGGCGAAGATCGCGCACGTCGCGGGCGACCAGGCGACCCTGGAACGGGCGGCGACCCGCAGCGCGGCGCTCTTCGCCGACCTCGGCGACCGGTGGGGTCGGCTCCAGGCCACCGAGTGGGTGGGCGGACTGGCCGAGCTGCGCGGCGACCACGAACGCGCCGCCGCGCTGCACGCCGAAGGGCTGCGCTGGGCCGAGGAGTTGCGGCTATGGCCGCAGGTCGGCACCGAACTGTCCTGGCTGGCCTGGCTGGCGGTGCAGACCCGGGACTATCCGCAGGCCCGGGAGCTGGCCGAACGCGCGTACCACCTGGCGGTGGAGCAGGACGCCCCGGGCGCGCTCATCTTCGCCGAGCTGAGCCTCGGACTGGCCGCCCGCCGCGACGGCAAGCTCGACCTGGCCGTCACCCACCTCGGCAACCTCGCCGAGCGGGGTCGCGCCGAGGCGCAGCCGGCGTTGTACCTGCCGCCGGTGCTGGTCGAGCTGGGGCACGCCGTCGAACAGGGTGGCGACCCGGACGCGGCGCTGGCCCTGCACGTCGAGGCGTTCGAGACCGCCGAGGCGATGGCCGCGCCCCGGGACGCGATCTTCGCGCTGGAGGGGATGGCCTCGGCGGTACGCGTGCCGGAGGTCGCGGCCCGGCTGCTCGGCGCGGCGGCCGCCGCCCGGCTGGAATCGGAAGCGCCGTGCGCGCCCGCCGAACGCGACGAGGTCGACCGGGTGACCCAGCGGGTCCGGGCCGAACTCGGGTCGGAGCGCTTCGACGCGCTCGTCAACGAGGGCGCGAAGCTGAGCCCGGGCGAGGCCCGGGCTCAGCTCTGAGGCGACGTCGATCAGGCGGCGGTCTTCGGCCGGTACGTCGCGACGATCACGCCGCTCTTGTGCACCCGGGTGTCGACCAGGTCGAACGATGCCGTGAAGCCCTCCAGCGGCGTCGTCACGCTCGACGCGCCCTGCAGGACGGGGTGGATCCAGAAGCGCACCTCGTCCACCAGGCCCGCGTCGACCAGTTGGGCGGTGACCGAGCCGAAGCCGTACTGGATGATGTTCTTGCCGTCCTGGGCCTTGAGCGCCCGGACCGCCTCCACCAGGTCGCCCTGGAGCACCTCCGTGTTGTTCCAGGTGGGGTCGGTGAGGGTGGTCGAGGCGACGTACTTCTTGACGTTGTTGAAGTAGGCCGCGCCGGTGGTCGGGTCGCTCTCGTCCTGCTGCGGCCAGGCGACGGACATGCCGTCGTAGGTGGCCCGGCCCATCAGCATCGCGTCCGCGGCGTCGGTCAGTTCGCCGGCGAGGCCGATGGCCTCCTGGTCGAAGTAGGGCGCGGTCCACATCGGGTTCTCGATGACGCCGTCGAGGGTGATGTAGGTCGAGTTGACGAGCTTGCGCATCGGTATCTCCTGGGTGTCGATCGTGTGCTCCGGTGACACCCAGAAGACTGCCGGCACCCGCTTACGATTCGCTTCAGGTGCCCTTGCGGGCGTCCGAAAGCAGCTCCACCAGCGGCACCGCCGGGGTGGCCGCCGCGAGGTGTCGGGTCAGCCAGGAGGTGGTGGCGGTCCGCGCCGCCTCGGCGTTGTCCCGGGCCAGGAAATCGTGCCCCTCACCGGCGAGCACCAGGTGAGCGTGCGGCACCTCCCGGGCGGCGAGCGCCTGCGCCACCTGCGCCGACTCCCCGGCCGGCACGTTGGTGTCGTTCGCGCCGTGGATCAGCAGCACCGGCACGTCGAGCTGGTCGATGCGGGTCATCGGCGACAGGTCACGCAGCAGCTCCGCGTCGCGCACCGGGTCGCCGTACTTGCTGACGGCGGCGGCGGCGATCCACGGCTCGGTGCCGGCGTAGAAGGTGCGGAAGTCGGAGATGCCGCACTCGGCCACCCCGGCGGCGAACAGGCCGGGGAAGTTCACCAGCACCGCGAGCACCAGGTAGCCGCCGTAGGAGCGGCCCAGACAGCCGAGCTGGCCGGGGCGCGCGACACCGCTGTCGATGAGGTGGTCGGCGCAGGCCGCCACGTCGGCGATGGCCCCGTACCGGCCGGCCAGGTTGTCGGCGGCGACGAAAGAGCGGCCGAAGCCGGACGAGCCGCGCACGTTCGGCGCGAACACCGCGACGCCCTGCGCCACGAGGGCCTGGAACAGTGGGTTGTAGCCGGGCCGCTCCTGCGCCTCGGGGCCACCGTGCAGGCTGATCGCCGTCGGCCAGGGGCCCGGGCCGGCCGGGCGGTAGAGCCACCCGGACAGCGGCAGCCCGTCGCGGGCGCGCAGGTCCACTAGCTGCGGCGCGACACCCGCGCCGGTGCGCGCGGCGTCGGTGTCCGGCCGCAGCGGGCGCGGGATACCGGTCGCCGGGTCGACCAGCCAGACCTCCCGGGGCTGCACCGGCCCCTGCGCGGTGACGCAGAGCAGGTCGCCGCCGTCGGCGAAGACGGCGTCGTCGAGCACCTCCCCGGGAGCGGTGACGGCCCGTGCGACGCCGGTGGCGAGGTCGTACAGGCTCAGCTCGCTGCGCCCGCCGTAGGTGTTCCACAGCAGCGCGGCCCGCTCCCGCTGGGCGTCGAGCGCGACGTACTCCAGCTCCGCGTCCGGCCGGGCCGCGACGCGCGTCGGGGCCGGTGTCGGTTCCGCGAGGTCGACGCGCACCAGCGCCGCCAGCTCCGAGAACGCGTCGGTACGCGCCAGCACGCTCGTCCCGCCCGGACCGAACCAGCCCTGGTCGGTGCTGCCCCGACCGGTGTCCGGCAGCAGGCGTACCCGGTCGCCGGTGGACACGTCGAGCAGTTCCAGCCAGCGGGCGTTGCGGGGACCCCGGCGCAGCAGGGCGGCGCGGGCTTCGTCGGTGACGTCCAGGAGGGTGAGCAGGTCGTCCTCGGCGAGCACCCGCCGCTGCCCGGTGCCGGCGTCGACCAGCACGGCCGCGTTTCGCTCGGCGGTCTCGGTGACCGCCATCAGCGCGCCGCCGGGCAGCCACCGGGACAGGCTCGCGCTGTGCCGGCCGAAGCCGGCGACTTGGCGGCGTTCCGTGCCGTCCGGGCGCAGCACCCACAGTTCGGTGCGGGGCGCACCGCCGGGCGCGACGACGCAGGCCAGCCACTTCCCGTCCGGTGACCAGCTCACCGACAGGACCGGCTCGTCGCCGCCGGGCAGCGCGACGGCCTCGGCGGCGTCCACGTCACGCACCCAGACGGTCGGGGTGCCGGACCGGTCGGACACGTACGCCACCCGCCGGCCGTCCGGCGACGGCGCGGGCGCGAAGTCCTCGCCGGGCGGCAGGATCACGGTCGGCCGGCGCCGCGCGGGACGGTTCCGGCGCGGCACCTCGGTCCGTACGCTCATCTAAACCCCGATCCGCTGCAACCAGAGCTCCAGCAGCCCGAGCTGCCAGAGCGCGTTGGCGCCCAACGTGGTCCGCCGGGCGTTCGGCGTGTCCAGCAACTCCTCCAGGTAGTCCTTGCGGAACAGGCCGCGCTCGCGCGCCGGGCGCGCGGTCAGCGCGTCCCGGACGTCGTCCAGCAGCGGGCCGGAGAGGTGCCGGATGGCGGGCACCGGGAAGTAGCCCTTGGGCCGGTCGATCACCTCGTCCGGGACGATGCCCCGGCTCGCGGCCTTGAGCACGCCCTTGCCGCCGTGGGCCAGCTTGAGCGCCGGTGGGCAGGCTGCGGCCAGCTCGACCACCTCGTGGTCGAGGAACGGCACCCGGGCCTCCAACCCCCACGCCATCGTCATGTTGTCGACCCGCTTGACCGGGTCGTCGACGAGCATCACCAGGCTGTCCTGGCGCAGCGCCGCGTCGAGCGCGGTGTCCGCGCCCGGCGCGGCGAAGTGGGCGGTGACGAACTCCAGGCTCGCGTCGTGGTCGAGCATCCACTCGGGCGCGAGGTGGCCGGCGAGGGCGTCGTGCCGACGATCGAAGAACACCCGGGCGTACGCCTCGACGGCGTCCGCGCGGGAGACGTTGGCCATCGGCGGGTACCAGTCGTAGCCGGCGAAGATCTCGTCCGCGCCCTGGCCGGACTGGACCACGGTGATCCGCTTTGAGACCTCCTCGGAGAGCAGGTGGAACGCCACGCAGTCGTGGCTGACCATCGGCTCGCTCATCGCGGCGACGGCGTCGTGCACGGCCGGTACGAAGCGGGCGGCGTCGATGCGGATCTGCTGGTGGTCGGTGGCGAAGTGGCGGGCGATCAGGTCGGAGTAGTGGAACTCGTCGCCGGTCTCCCCCGCCGCCGCCTCGAAGCCGATGCTGAAGGTGGCCAGCCCGGTCTGGCCCTGTTCGGCGAGCAGGGCGACGATCAGGCTGGAGTCGAGGCCACCGGAGAGCAGCACGCCGACCGGCACGTCGGCGACCATCCGACGTCGTACGGCGGTGCGCAGCGCCGCCATGATCCGGTCCTGCCACTCCTCGGCGGACATGGCCGGCGCGGCGGCGCGGTTGAACTCGGGCCGCCAGTAGACGGTGTCGGTGCGGCGGCCGTCGGCGGTGATCACCCGTACGGTCGCGGGCGGCAGTTTGCGGACGCCGGCCAGGATGGTGCGCGGCGGCGGCACCACCGAGTGGAAGCTCATGTAGTGGTGCAGCGCCACCGGGTCCAGGTCGGTGTCCACGTCACCGGCGGCGAGCAGCGCCGGCAGCGTGGAGGCGAAGCGGATCCGGCCCGGCGTCTCGGCCAGGTAGAGGGGTTTGATGCCGAGCCGGTCGCGGGCCAGCACGAGGGTGTTCGTGGCCAGCTCGACGAGGGCGAACGCGAACATCCCGAACAGCCGCTCGACGCACGCCGTTCCCCACCGGTGGTACGCCTTGAGGATCACCTCCGTGTCCGAGGTGGACCGGAACGAGTAGCCGGCGGCGGTCAGCTCGTCGCGCAGCTCCCGGTAGTTGTAGATGCAGCCGTTGAAGACCAGGGCGAGGCCCAGCTCGGCGTCGACCATCGGCTGGGCGCCGGTGTCGGACAGGTCGATGATCCGCAGCCGGCGGTGCACCAGCGCCGCCGGACCGTGCTGCCACCGCCCCTCACCGTCCGGACCGCGTGAGGACAGGACGGGGAGCATCCGCTCCAGGGCCGCCAGGTCCGGTGGCGCCCCGTCGAGGCGGAACTCGCCTCCGATACCGCACATGGCACACACCTCTCATCGGCTCGGTCCGCTCGGGCCGCTGACCGGTCCAGGCTTGGTGGACCGGGTTGCGTCCCGATGACATCCGCATCAAGCGTGGGTTACACCGAGGGCTCCCCGGCTCCGCCGAGCAGCCAGGTGTCCTTCGACCCACCTCCCCGCGACGAGTTGACGATCATGCTGCCGGCCGGCGCGACCCGGGTCAGGGCCACCGGCGCCACCTCCGCAGTCTCGCCGAGGAACACGAACGCGCGCAGGTCAACGTGGCGAGGCGCGAGCGCCGTACCGTCGAAGACCGGGTGGGTGGTGAGCGTGACCATCTCCTGGGCGATCCACCGGTGCGGGGCGGCGAGGATCTGCTCCCGGACGGCGTCCAACTCCTCCGCCTCGGCGCGCGGGCCGATCACCACGCGGTCGCCGCCGTACCCGTCGACCGGCTTGAGCACCAGTTCGTCGAGCCGGCCCAGCACCTCGGCGCGCTGCTCGGGCAGCCCGCACAGGTACGTCGGCACGTCGCCGAGCAGCGCCTTCTCCCCGAGGTAGTACTCGATGAGCCGGGGCACGTACGCGTACAGCGCCTTGTCGTCGCCGACGCCGTTGCCCAGCGCGTTGGCCAGCGTGAGCCGCCCGGCGTGCACCGCCGCGAGCAGCGGCCAGCCCAGCGGCACGCCGTCCGCGCCCGGTGCGTGCAGCAGCGCCTCCTCGTCCATCCGCAGGTAGATCACGTCCACCGGGCTGCGGTGCCCCTCGGAGACCATGTGCACGCGGCCGTCCTGGACCAGCAGGTCACCGCTCTCGGTCAGCGGCACACCCATCTCGTCGGCGAGCAGCCGGTGCTCGAACCAGGCCGGGTCGCCGGGGCCACTGCTGAGCACCACCACGGCGGGCTCGTCGGCGGCGGCCGGCGCGGCGGCGACCAACGCCCGGTGCAGCATCGCCGGTGTCTCGTCGGCGGGCAGCAGGTCGGCGGGGACCGGCAGCTCGGGGAGCACCGCCCGGGTGAGCCGCCGGTTCTGCACGGCGTAGCCGATGCCCGAGGGCACCCGCAGGTTGTCCTCCAGCACGTACCAGCCGCCGTCGGGGTCGCGGACGAGATCGGTTCCGGACACCTGGGCGCGGGTGCCATGCCGGCCCATCAGCGCGCCGGTCGGGCGCAGCCCCGGCGAGGACTCCACCACCCAGGCCGGTACGACCCCGTCGGCCACCACGGCCCGGTCGGCGTATACGTCGCGCAGGAACGCGTCGAGCGCGCGGGCGCGCTGCACGAGGCCGGTACGCAGGGTCCGCCAGTCGTCGGCGGGTACCACCCGGGGCACCAGGTCGACCGGGAAGAGGCGGGTGCTGGCCTCGCCGGCCACGCTGAAGGTCACGCCCCGGGCCCGCTGCTCCTCGTCCCGGTCGTGCTCGCGCTGGCGCAGGCCGACCGCACCGAGGGAGCGCAGGGCGGCGAGCAACGGGCGGTACCCGGGCGTCGGCCCGGCCGGACCGAAGACCTCGTCGCCCGCGTCGGCGTACGTGGGCAGCGCGGGCGGTGGCGGCGCGCCGGGCAGCGGGGCACGTACCCGGCCCCGGGTCTCGTCGAGCAGCAGGTCGACCACGTCGGCCAGCCGGCCCCGCCGCTCGTACGCCCGCCGCTGCCGGGCGGCGGAGCTGCCCCGGTCGAGGGCGTACCGGGTCAGCTCGCTGACCTGTTGCCAGTCCCCGGTCGCCTCGAGTTGCGGGCGCAGGTCGCTCACCAGGCGGCGGACCGCCTCGGCGGCGGATACGGGCCGGGCCGAGCGGGGCAGGTCGAGCAGGTCGCCTTCGAGGCCGGAGCGGGCGGCCCGCCACACGGCGGCGCGCAGCACCGGCGGCCGGACGGCGGTGCGCTCGACGCCGGCCCGCAGGGCGGCTACCTCGCGTCGCACGAGCGCCCGGAACAGGCCGGTGAGCAAGACGATCGTCTCGACGTCGGCGTTGGCGTCGGTGATCCGCAGTTCGACGGTGGGCACGTGCGCGGACGGCCGGACGTCGAAGTAGATCATCGCGGGGTCGGTGATCGTCTCGGAGGCGATCAGCTCGGCGACCAGGGCCTCGTGGTCGGCCGCGCTGGTCACCTCGCCCGGGTCACCGGCGGTGGGCCAGCGCTGCCAGACCAGCGACCGGACGCTGGCGTAGCCGCTGTCCTGGCCCATCCAGTACGGCGAGCTGGTGGAGAGGGCGAGCAGCACCGGCAGCCACGGCTGGACGCGGCGGGTGACGGCGACCGCCAGGTCCCGGTCGGAGACGCCGACGTGCACCTGCGCGCCGCAGATCAACTGCTCCCGGGCGAGCAACTGGTACTCGTCGACCATCCGCCGGTAGCGGGACGTGGGGGTGACGCTCGGGTCGCCGTCGGCGCGCAGCGGCACCGTACCGGCCGCCACGATGCCCAGCCCGGCGCGGTCGGCGACCTGGACGGCCGCCTGCCGCAGCCGGGTCAGCTCGGCGCGGATCTCGTCCAGGGTGCGGCAGACGGCGGTGTTGGTCTCCACCACGCTGCGGTGCAGTTCGGCGGTGTACGACGTGGCCGGCAGCCGGTCGAGCAGTTCCCCGGCCCGGGGCACCAGCTCCCGGGTGTGCAGGTCGACGACGTGGAACTCCTCCTCGACACCGATGGTGGCGAGGTCCGCCGGGTCGTCGTCGTACGCCGGCGGGGCCGGTGCGGGACGGGCCGTGGGCACGGCCCGGCGGTTGCCGGACCGGCCCACCGGCCCGTCGAACGTCGCCGCGTTCGTGGTGTTGTCGGCCATGGTCACCCCGGTTCGCGTGTCGGTGCTCTCGGCTGTCCGACGAGCGTTCCCAGGCTTGGTACCGAGGGTGTTTCCAGCGCGTTAAGGTGACGCACCGGCTACCGGCCGGAGGATCGACTACGCGCGTAGCCGCTGATCCTCTTCGGACAACGAGCCGTAGGCCTCGGGTCCGCGCGCATCTGCGGTCTCCTGGCTCAGCTGGCTCAAGGCCGACGGTCCCCACCCGGTCGGGTCGTCGCCGGGCGGCACCATCGCCAGGGCCTGCCAGAGCAGGAGGATGGTCAACCAGCCCGCCTCGGCCGAGGTCAGCGGACGCTCGGACTGGTAGCTGCTGAGGAATTCTGCGCGAACGTCGGCCGGCACCGGCCCCCAGTTGCGGTAACGGGTGCCGAGCAGGACCGCTGC
The DNA here is from genome assembly GCF_049315225.1 of Micromonospora sp. WMMD729. Taxonomy (NCBI): domain Bacteria; kingdom Bacillati; phylum Actinomycetota; class Actinomycetes; order Micromonosporales; family Micromonosporaceae; genus Micromonospora; species Micromonospora sp. WMMD729. The sequence continues at coordinate 3,543,321 of NZ_CP186059.1, forward strand.
GCGGGCCAGCTCGACGATTCGGTGATCATGCTGGGCCTCCTCGAAGTCGAGGATCGCGGCGACCTCGTTGCGGGCCCACAGGATGTTGGCCGAGCGGATATCGAAATGGACGAGTTGGCGGGGAAGGCGGTCGGACGGCGCGCTGGTGACCAGCCCGCGCAGCTTGTCACGGGCGGCCATCGGCAGGTGGTCGGCGCGGGAGTCGAGCCAGTCGGTGACCCGGGCCGTCAACGGCGTGAACGGGACGGCGGGGTCGAGAAGTCGATCAGCGTCCGGGTATGCGGCCAGCGCGTCCTGCAATTGGGCGAGCACGACTCCGGCCGCCCGCACCTGGTTGAGATCAGCGGTGTCGAGGAGGTCGCCCGCAATCTCGCGCTGCAGGCCCATTGACACACCGTTGGCCTCGACCTGAAGGCCGCCTTCTCCTGCGGGAATCGGTGGCGAGACCGGCAGCCCTCGGTCGTGGAGCCAGCTCGTGAGACGCGCCGTCTCCATCAAACGCGGAAAACGCTCGCGCACTACCGACCATTTCGCGAGCAGTCGGCCGGACGGCGTGCCGACCCAGGCTATCGCGTTGCCCCCGCTCATGACGATTCGCTCGCAGGAGTCGACACGGACGCCCCAGTGCTCCTTCAGCATCGCGACGACCCAGCGGCCGGCCGACTCCGCATCGCCGAAGCCGAACCGTTCGTCGAGCGCGTGGAGTGTGTCGTGCGACTCCCACAGCATCTCCAACATCGGCGCCTGCGATTCGACCATCGGTCGTATCCCATCACAGGCCGGCGGACGCCGCTCGGTCGGGACCGGCGAGCCTTACACCACGGTCGGGGGTCGGGTCTGGTCGAGCGCGATATACCGCCCTGGGTGATCAACACGGGATCGGCGATGTCGGGGTGTCCGGGCCAGCGGGACACCCCGACATCGGCGATCTGGAGTTGATCAAGCGCGCTACTGGGTCACCTCATGTTGGCGACCACGAACGGCGCGTGGCCGTGCAGGTAGTTGTTCCATCCGCCGGTCACCGGCGCGCCCGGGCTGAGCAGGTTGGTGGTGTCGGTGCCGACGTCGAGTTTCCAGGCGGTCCAGGAGATGCCGTTCGCCCTCATCCAGTCGATCCAGGACTGCGCCTCGGGCAGGCAGGCCCGACCGTCGAGGCCACCGTCGGCGTTGCTGGCGCCCCACTCGGTGACGAACAGCGCCAGGCCGGCCCGGATCGCCGCGTCACCCTTGGCGCGCAGCGACGCGCCGTGGGTGCAGGAGTAGAAGTGCAGGGTGTACATGAGGTTGGTGCCGGAGAGCGGGCTGGCCGCCGCGGCATCCACGTCCTGCGACCACGTCGGCGTTCCGAGCACCACGATGTTGTCCGGGTCGGCGGCGCGGATCGCGGAGACCACCGCCTGGTGGTACGGCTTGATGACGCCGGTCCAGGTGAACTGCAACGGCTCGTTCCACGTCTCCCAGATCACGTTGGGCAGGTGACCGTAGCGGCGGGCCAGGTCACCGAAGAACGCCACCGCCTGGGACTGGTTGTTCTGCGCCTCGTGGGCGTGCCAGTCGACGATCACGTACACCCCGGCGCTGACCGCGTTGTTGATGATGGTCTCCACCTGCGCCCGCGCCCTGCCCGGATCGCTGAGGTACGCCCCGGCCGGCTCGACGCCCATCGCCGCGCGGATCACCTGGAGGTTCCAGTTGTCCCGCATCCACCGCAGCGCGGACAGGTTCTCGGCGTACGGGGCGGTCTCCCAGTTCAGCCACATGCTGCTGACGCCGCGCAGTTGCACCCGGGCGCCGGTACGGTCGCACATCGTCGTGCCGCAGACCCGCAGTTGCCCGTACCGCTCGACCGGCGTGCCGGTGGTCGGCGGCGGGGTGGTGGGTGGCGGGGTGGTGGGCGGTGGCGTGGTCGGGGGTGGCGTGGTGGGCGGCGGCGTGGTCGGGGGCGTGCCACCGGAGCAGGACACGCCGGCGCCGTTGACGGTGCAGTTCACCGGGGTGCCGGAGCCGTTGACGAGGAAGCCGAACGACGTGGACGCGCCGGCCGCGAGGGCGCCGTTCCACGTCGTGTTGCTGAAGGTGTAGTGGCTGCCGGCGGTCACCTGCTGGGCGTTCCACGACTGGCTGATGCTCGTGCCGGACGGCAGGTCGAACTCGACCCGCCAACCGCTGATCGGCGCGGAGGTGTCGTTGGTGACCGTGACCTGGCCCTGATAGCCACTGCCCCAGCTGTTGGTCACGGAGAACGCGGCGGTCGCCGCGCTGGCCGGCGTGGCGATCGTCGCCACCGCTCCGGCCAGGAGGCCGGCGACGGCCAGCGACGTGACAAGTCTCAGTGTGCGCATGCGGAACCCGCTTCGGATCGACGGTGGTGGTCTGCGGCGGGGCGGCGCCTTCGCGCACAGTATCGATGGATGACGATTCCATGCAAGCCGGACGGGTCAGCGCCGCCAGCCCCAGCGACGCGAACCGGTCGTACCCTTCTCCCGGGCCAGCATCTCGGTCGCGATCCGCAACTTCTGGGCCGGCTCGGCGGCGGCCGGGCCCAGCGTCTCGACGAATCGGTTGCCCATACTCAGCACGATGGCCGCCCGGTCCAGGTCACCGATCAGGACCAGGCACTGGGCGTACACCCCGTAGGTGTTGGCCATCTCCCAGAACGACAGCGGACGCGTCATGTCCAGCAGCCCCTGCCGCAGCTCACAGGCGCGCGACGCGGCCAACGCCGCCTCCTGGGCGCCCTGGGCCGACGACGGCCGGGTGAGGTGCCGGTGCAGCAGCGCCACCGCCTGGTTGTGGTAGGCGGTCCCCATCGCCTCCCGGGTCCGCGGCCCGGCGGACGGCGGTTCCCCGGCGCAGGTCAGGCCCACCGTCACGGCACGCTCCAACAGGTCCCGCCGGGTGGCGGGCTGACCGGCGGCGAACGAGACCTCGGCCAGGTCCACCAGCGCGGTGATCAGTTCGGCCAGGGCCTCGTCCCGGGGCGTGGCGAGCACGCTCGCGAACTCGGCCGCCACGGCGTCGTACACCCGCTCGAAGACGACGACCGCCTCGCCGCCGGGCGCCATCGCGTCGGCGGCCCTGCCCCGCGCGGACATCAGCATGCTGTGCCGCCACAGCGCCCGGGCCAACTGCTGCTGGTCCTCCCGCGCCGCCCGGCCGGGCTCCCGCACGGCCTCCCGGTACGCCGCGATCACCCGGACCCACAGCCGGTCGGCCTCCGCCCACGTCCGCTGTCGCGTCGAGCGCTCCCGCGCCTGCTCGAACAACCGTCGCCGCTCGTCCGGTCCCATACCGCCCACCGCCCTTCGTGCCAGCCCCCAGCCCACACCGACAAAAGCAGTGAGCACTGTCGATTCTAAGTCGGACCGATGGTCACCACCCGCGCCCACGCCGGCGGTCGGGTCGGCACCCGGTCCACCTCCTCGCTCCACGACGCTCGGTGTCGGGGAAACAGCCCGACCACCGTCCGCGCCGACGGGCGCGTGGACGGCCAGGGCGTCTGCCCGTCGGTCAACACCACGACGACGTCCGGTCGAGGCCGCACCCGCAGCGCTCGGGCGAACCCGGCACGCAGGTCCGTCCCTCCACCACCGATCAGCGGGATCTCCTCCGCGCGGCACAGCGGGTGCACGACCCGGGCCGCCGCGTCGCACGACAACACGCTCACCAGGTCCCGTCGACCGCAGACGGCCCGGGAGATCGCCGCCACCTCGAGCAGCACGCTGCCCAACTCGGCGTCGCTGACCGACCCGGACGTGTCCACGATGACGCACACCGACGGGGGACGGCGGCGCAGGCTCGGCAGAACCACACCGGGTAGGCCGACCGACCGTCGGGACGGCCGCCCGTAGGTGTGGTCCGACCCGACCCCGGAGGCCACCGCCGCCGAGCGGACTGCCGCCCCCAGCAGGTCCCGCCACGGCTGCGGAGGGTGGAAAGCCTGCTCCGCCCACCGCCGCCACCCCCGCGGAACGGAACCGGGATGCCCGGTGATGCCCTCCGCCACCCGGTGCCGCACCAGGTCACGCTCCTGCTCGCTGAGACCGTGCGCGCCGTCGGGCCCCAGGTCCCACCCCCTCGCCAGTCCGTCCGCGCCGCTGCCACAGTCCAGCCAGACCAGGTCCTGGGTGCGCGGCCCCAACCCGAACTGGCGCAGGTAGTCCTCCATCAGCTCGCCGGGGGCGAGCCCGAGCGACGCCGGGTGGACGGCGCCCGCGGGCATCGTCAGACCGTCACCGAACACGTCGTCGTTGATCTCGCAGTCCGCGGCGATGTTCATCCGCAACCGCTCCCCACAACCGCTCAGCCCTCGCGCGCGGGCCACCCGGTCGCTCCTGCCGTGGTGGTCACGCAGCAGGTGCGACACCTCGTGCACCCACACCCCGGCAAGCTCCTCCAGCGGCGTACGGGCGACGAAGGCGGGCGAGACGTAGCAGCGCCAGTACCTGTCGACGGCCATCGTCGGCACCTGCCGTGACGCCACCGGCCGCAGGGCGAACAGCGCGGTGGCCAGGTAGGGGCGCACGCGGGCGGCGTGCAGTCGGGCGGCGTACAGCTTGTCGACGTCCAGCGGCACCGGGTCGCCCGCCGTCGTCGTACCTCCGCCGGTCATCGCGCGCCCGTCGCACCGGCCGCGATGCGCGCCGCCACCTGGTCGGCGCGGCGCGAGAGCGACACCGCCCCCGAGAGGCGTTCGATGGTGGCGGGCACCTCCCAGTCCTGGCGGCGCAGGGTGGCCAGGGTGGTCGCGGGAACCACCACCAGGTCGGGCGCGCCGGTCTCCACCGCGCGGGCCAGCAGCGCCCACGCGGCGTCCCACCGCGAGCGTTCGGGGCGGTTGCGGACCGCCGCGACCACGGCGTCCAACGTGGCCTGCCGCAGGTCACCGCGCTCGGGCAGCACCGCAGCCGCCGGGTCGGCCAGCAACTCCTCCGGGTCGGGCAGGTCCATCCGGTCCATGCTGGCCAGCAGTTCCAGACCGGGGCCGTCCCCGACCGTGCCCCGCACCAGCATCGACAGCACCTCGCGCGAGACGCCCGCGGCGGTCGCGAAGGCGGTCAACCGCAGCGCCATCTCCCAACTACGGGGCGACGGCCACGGCCCGCCGCGCGCCACCTCGGTGCTGGGCAGCCGGTGCACGAGATCCGGCCGCACGGAGAGCAGGCCGCACACCGCGCGCCGGGCGAAGGCGACGGCCTCCGGCAGTAGGGCCGGGTCGAGGCGGGGCAGCGTCGCGAGCGGCCAGGTCCCGCCGAGTCCACGGACGACGACCTCGTGGTCATGGGTCCACTGCAGGTGTACGAAGCGGTTCGCCAACGGTGGGCTCAACTCCCAGCCGTCGGCCGCCGACGAGCGTGGATTGGCGGCGGCGACGATGCGGACGCCGGCTGGCAGCCGCAGCGCGCCGACGCGCCGCTCCAGCACGAGGCGCAGCAGGGCGGCCTGGACGGCGGGCGGCGCGGTGGACAACTCGTCGAGGAACAGCAGGCCCCGGCTGGCCCGGACCAGGCGTACCGCCCAGTCCGGTGGGGCCATCGGAACGCCCTGGGTGGCCGGGTCGTCGCCCACGATGGGCAGTCCCGAGAAGTCGGACGGCTCGTGGACGCTGGCCACGACAGTGGTCAGCGGCAGGTCCAGGGTGGTCGCCAGGTTGGCCAGGGCGGCCGTCTTGCCGATGCCGGGCTCCCCCCAGAGCAGTACGGGCAGGTCGGCGGCCACGGCCAGGGTCAGGGCCGCCAGCTGGTTGTCCGGACGGGGCTCGGTGGTGGTCGCGTTGAGCAGGGCGACCAGGTCGTCGGCGACGTCGAGCTGAGCAGATACGGGCATGAGTCATCACCTTGTGTGGGTTGTCGGCGGGTGGGAGAAGCCGCCATTTCGGAAGGGGCGGAAGGCGCGGGTCAGCGCGCGGTGGCGTGCCGGGAACGCCGGCGTCGCTCGCCGTGACGCCGGGGTCCCTCGATGGTCGGGCCCGGCCCGGCCCCGATGAGGCCGGCCCGGAACAGGCCATGGGTTATCCGCCGCTGCGCGGCGGTCTCGAGTTCGTCGCGCAGCGGGCCGTCCGGCAGGAGCGCGGCGGGCCCGAGCAGCGCCTCGACGGTGTCCAGCGCTCCGGCGGCGTCGCCGTGGTCCAGCCGTGCCCGCACGTCGGGTAGACACTCCGGATCTCGGTGCGCCTCGTCGATCGCCCGCAGGCAGGGCAGCGGAGTCCCGGTGAGCGCGCTCAGCAACTCCTCCCGGCGGATCTCCGCCGGATCGTGGTCCAGCGCGACGAGCACCCCGTCGACCAGGTCGATGCGATGGTGGGCGCCCCGGCAGGAGACCAGGCGCGGTAGCACGGGCCGGGCCGGCACGGTCGCACCGACGACCACCCGATGCTCCGGTACGAGCGCCGACGCCACCAGGGGATGGAGTTCGTCGGCCTCGATGAGCCCCGCACGCAGCAGCGCCAGGTCGGGCAGCACCCAGGTCGCCGCGTCGGGCAGCACCGGCGCTCGCCTGCCGTCCTCCGGCGCCACCAGGCGCGCGGTGGCGGGCGAACCGACCGCCTCCGCGCTGACGTGCAGGACGATCCGCCGTCGGACGCCGAGCCGCACCACGACGGGCCCGCTGGACCGACCCTCGGCGCGAAGCAGGAGCGCCGCCTCGGCCGTCCACCGGTCGATCGCGTACCCGGCCGGCCGCGCCGCCGCCGTACCGAAAACGTCGGCCACGCCCTCGGGTGGCACGTCGGCGGGGCACCGCTGCGCGCCGGATCGCGCCCCCAGCTCAGCGGCTCGACGCACGTCCCACAGGTGGCGGTGCAGGTCGAGCCGGAATCGCTGGTCGGGGTGCGGACCGGAGTCGGCCGCGTCCCACAACCCGAGGCTGATCCGCTGCCCGGCGTCGGCCCAGCCGGGCGCGGTCCGGGCCACCAACTGCACCGCCCCGGCACCGGGCGACCCCGGGTCGTACCGGGCCAGCGCCACGGTCGTGTCCGGACGCAGCAGACCGTCGGGGGCGATCCTCGGCAGGTGCCACCGCAGCAGGTCGGGCGCCAGGTGTCGGAGGTCGGCCCGGAGCCGGGCCGCCAGGTCGCGGCCGTGGCGGTTGGCGACCGTACGCAGGTTCACGTCGAGACCGATGCGCGCGGCGGCGCACGCCCCGGCACAGTCACCGACCAGGCGACGAGCGGTGGCACGTTCGATCATGGAGGGCGGCACGGCGAAATCGCGCACGCGACGCCAGAGGGAGAGTCGAGAATCCGCATCCGCGGCCCGGGAGCGCATCAGCACTCACCGTTCGCGGATCGGACCTCCAATCTGTGGCGAGAGGAAGTGATCATCACGCCGGAGCATACCGCCGGGACGTCGGCTCCGCCATGGCGGCAGCGCCACTCTGAGTTCCCGAACCTCGCCGCGCGGTTCCTGCGCGACGTGCCGGGTGGTCCGGGGACACCACGGTGCCGGGCCAGTCGAGGGGCCGGCCGTGCGGGCCGGCCCCCGGGCCGGGCGGTCAGCCCGCCGGGCGTACGCGGTAGGCCAGGTGGGTGACGCCGTCGCCCTCGACGACGCGGAAAGGACCGTCGAGTTGCATCGGCGCAATGGTCAGGCCGGCGAAGAGCGGTATGCCGGCGCCGAGCACGACCGGAACGAGGTCGACGTGCACCTCGTCGAGCAGGCCGGCCTCGACGACCTGGGCCGCAATGGTGCCACCGTTGACGCCGACCTCCTTGTCACCGGCGAGCGCCTTCGCGCGGTCGATGGCGCTGACGATGCCGTCGGTGACGAAGACGAAGGACTCGCTCTCACGCTCCCAGCCCTCCGGCACGCTGTGTGTGACGACCACGACGGGCACGTCCATCGGGTGCCGGCCGCCCCACCCGCTGGTCATGTCGAACAGCCGCCGGCCGACGACCAGCGCGCCGGTACGTTCGTTGAGCTCCCGCAGATGACGGGCGCTCGCGGCGGACGTCCGGAACGTCATCTCGGGGTTGGCCGTCGGCGTCTCGACGTCGCCGCTGCCGTACCACTGGAAGAGGTGCTCGAAGCCGCCGTGTGAGGCGTCCGCGATGTAGCCGTCCAACGACATCGTCGCCCCGGTCGTCACCCTCGTCATCGGTCCACTCCTTGGTTCGTGCGGTGTCAGCCTGCCGGTGGGTCCGGTCGTGCCCGGCCCTCAATCTTTGGTCGAAGCAGGCGCTGCGTCCTCGACATGGCCGCCGAACTTTTCTGGGCGGGTCGGATCGCCGCCGGTCACCCCTGGCCGAGTTGCACGGCGGTCGGCGGTCGGCGGTCGGCGGCCGTAGCGTGGGGGTCATGCGAACCACCACGCTGGGCAGTGCGGGGCCCGAGGTCGGCGTCATCGGTCTCGGGTGCATGGGCATGAGCCACGGATACGACATCACCGGCCCTCGCGACGACGACACCTCGATCGCGGTGATCCGGCAGGCGCTGGACCTGGGCGCCACGCTGATCGACACGTCCGATGTGTACGGGCCGTACACCAACGAGGAGCTGGTCGGGCGGGCGCTGGCCGGCGGCCACCGGGAGCGGGCCGTCCTGGCGACAAAGGTCGGGCTCGTCGCGGCGTCCGCGACGGGCGGCCCCGGCAACTCACCGAAGCTCGGCAACAACGGCCGGCCGGAGCACATCCGCGCGGCGATCGACGACAGCCTGCGCCGCCTCGGCACCGACCACGTCGACCTCTACCAACTGCACCGCGTCGACCCCGACGTGCCCATCGAGGAGTCCTGGGGCGCGATGGCGGAGGTCGTCGCGGCGGGCAAGACGCGTCAGATCGGCCTGTCCGAGGTGACGGTGGCCCAGATCGTGCGGGCTCAGGCGGTGCATCCGGTGGCGTCGGTGCAGTCCGAGCTGTCGCTGTGGACCCGGGACCCGCTGACCGAGGTGCTGCCGTACTGCGCCGCGCAGGGCATCGCGTTCCTGCCGTTCTCACCGCTGGGCCGCGGCTTCCTCACCGGACGGTTCGCGTCGTTCGACGACCTGCCGGCCGACGACTTCCGCCGTGGCCTGCCGCGCTTCCAGCAGGACGCGCTGCGCGCCAACCTCGCCATCGTCGGCCGGGTCCGGGAGATCGCCGACCGGGCCGGGGTCAGCCCCGCGCAGGTCGCGCTCGCGTGGGTGGTCGCCCAGGGCGACCGGGTGATCCCGATCCCCGGCACCAAGACGCCGAAATACCTGGTGGACAACTGCGCGGCCGGCGACGTGCGGCTCGGCGCGGAGGAACTCGCCGACCTCGACGCCCTGCCCGCTCCGGAGGGCGGTCGCTACTGAGCGACCGGCGGCCCGGTGTCATCCGCCGGGCCGCCGGAGCGCCACCGGCGGGCCGAACCGCACCCCGACGCCGGGCGCGTAGAGCACGCTGACCGGCGGTCCCACCGGTGCCGGCAGGCCGGCGGCGGCGACCAACCCGTCGTCCAGGCGCAGCAGTTCTGCCCGGTGCAACGGCCAGCGGGGATGCCAGTTCGGCAGGTGCAGGGTGCGACCGTACGCCCGGGTGTGCAGCCCCCAGCGGGCGGTGAGGAAGTGTTCGACGGGCGTGGGGTCGACGATCCGCTCCCCCACCCGCACCTCCATCCGGCTCGTCGTACCCGCCGGGCCGGGCCAGCGTCGCCGGCACCGGTAGGTGAGTCGGTCACCGTCGCGGTCCAGCCGCATCGACGACCAGAGGTACGGCAGGCGTAGCGTCGCCCGCGCGACGAGCACCGGCACCAGGCGGGAGGCGTCGAGCGACCGGAACACGACGGCCCGCCGTCCGGTGTGGTCGACCGAGTAGAGCCGGACGTTCGTCTCGGCGAAGGTGCCGAAGTACGGCACCCCCGGCCCGCGACCGAACCCCAACCCGACCATCCGGAAGCCGATCAGCCCGACGAAGCACACGCCGTCCAGCGTGTCCGGACGAGTGCCGGCGGGCAGCAGCGGCGCGACCAGTTCCGGAGCGACGGTCCAGTGCAGGAAGGTGAGATCCTCCCAGCGCTGCCGCAGGACCGTCCGGACGAACGCTCGTCGGGGCGCGCCGTCGACCGGTTCGATATCCACGCCTCTCATCCTGACTCAGCCGCCCGGCCCCACCGCACGGCCCGCCGACGGGGCGGGTAGCTGCGACGGATCGGCCCTGCGCTGCGCACCGCCCGCCGTGGCGGCGCGCCGGCCCGCCGTACGCTTGATCAGCGGACGATCAGAACGGGCGTTTCGGGGAGGAACTGGGCATGACGCTGGGTGACGTCGAACTGGTGACGCTCGCGCAGTCGGGCGACGCGGGGGCGCTCGGCGTGCTGTTGACCCGTCACGAGGCCGGCATGCGGGCGGTCGCGGTGAGCCTGCTCGGCTACGGACCGGACGCCGAGGACGCCGTGCAGGACGCCCTGGTGACGGCGCTGCGGCGGGTCGGCGAGATCCGCGACCCGGCCGCCGTCGGCCCGTGGCTGCGCGCGATCGTCCGTAACAACGCCCGGATGACCCTGCGCGCGCCACGGCCGACACCGGTCGCCGACCCGCAGTGGTTCGCCCACCCCGGCACCGATCCCACCCCCGAGGAGGCTCTGGACGCCGGCGCGCTGCGCGACTGGGTGTGGCACGCCATCGGGGAGCTCTCCGAACCCGACCGCCTGGTCACCCTGCTGCGCTACTTCAGCGACGCCTCCTCGTACGAGCAGATCGCGGCCGTGTGCGGGGTCCCGGTCGGCACCGTCCGCAGCCGCCTCAGCCACGCCCGGCGGGCCCTCGCCGGCGGCCTGCGCACGGCCGCGACCGCCGCGCACGCGGACGTGCGCGCGGCCGGCGACGCCCGGTGGCGCGAAGGCGCCGACGTGATCGCCACGGCGATGCGGGGCGACTTCGACCAGGTGGTGCACGACACCTGGTGGCCGGACGCCCAGATGGTCGTTGCGGGCGGACCTCGCGGTGACCGCGACCTCGCGATCCGCGGCATGACGGGCGATCTGCAAGCCGGGGTACGACAGCGCCTGCGCAACGTCGTGACCAGCGGCGACGTGCTGATCTGGGAGACCGACCTGATCAGCCCGCCGGACGACCCGGAGCACTGCCCGCCCGCGGCCCTGTGGGTGCAGATGCTGCGCGAGGGGCGGGTGCGTCAGCTCACCCTGTTCCACCCGGTCCCGGCGCGACTCTGAAAAAACCTTCCCGCCGAGCGAACTTTCCCGGCGACCCACGCATCTGGTCCGTGTCCAGCCACCAGTTGCCGTCGCGGCACCCGCCGCACGGGTCACGGATCGGGAGACAGCTCATGGGTTCCACCCAGCACGACGTCGGCGCGCTCGCGCCCGGCGCCCACTCGTTCACCGTCGACGGAGTGCGGCAGGTCTACCACGTCGCCGGCACCGGCCCGGTGTGCGTGGCGCACTCGGGCGGGCCCGGCATCGAATGGTCCTACCTGCGGGCGCCGAGCCTCGAGGAACACTTCACGATGGTGTACGTCGAGCCGGTCGGCACCGGTGCGTCGGGACGACTCGACACTGCCGACGACTACCGGATGGCGACGTATGTCCACTTCCTGGACGCGGTCGTCACGCACCTCGGCGAACCCCGGGTGTACCTGCTCGGGCACTCGTACGGCGGTTTCGTCATCCAGCGGTACGCCCTGGAGCACCCGGACCGGGTTGCCGGGCTGGCCCTGTACGACACCTCACCGCGCACCGGCGCCGACTTCTGGGCCGACGCGATGGCCAACCTCGCCACCTACCCACAGCGGCACCCGGACCGGCCGGAGGCGGCGGAGATCCCGGCCGCTCTCCAGCAGGCTCTCTCCGCCACCGACGACGAGACGCTGAGCGCGGGCCTGGGCGCCGCGCTGCCGGTCTACTTCGGGGACTTCTGGGCCCGGCAGGCCGAGTTCGCCCCGTTGCAGGCGGGTCTGCGGGCCTGGGCGACGCCGGCCGGCGCGCAGGATCCGGAGCCCTTCGACGTACGCGACCGGCTCGGTGAGATCACCGTGCCGGCCGTGGTGATCGTCGGGGCGCACGACTTCATCTGCGGCCCGCGTTACGCCGAGGAACTGCACGCGGGACTGAAGGACTCGCGGCTGGCACTTCTCGACAAAAGCGGGCACTTCGGGCACATCGAGCAGCCGGCGGAGTTCACCGAGGCCGTGGTGGAGCTGCTGAAGCGGTGACGTCCGCGCCGACACCAACGCGGCCACCAGCTTCGCCGCGTCGCAGGCCCCCGACGCCGGTTCGTCACAGCGGGCAGGCCTCGGGGGCCGCCGGTGTTGCACGGTCATAGGCTTGGCACTTCGCTGCGCCGTGACGAAGGAGAGACCGCCGTGAGCCAGACGGATTCCGTCGACGAGTGGAACGTGGTCGAGGACGACGGGGTGCTGGACGCCTCCGACACCCTCGACGACGACCGGGTCGGCGACCCCCTCGACACCGGCATCGTCGCCGCCGACCACTGGACGGCGGCGAACCGGTTCGGCACCACCCCCGCCGAGGAGCGGGCGGGTGAGTCGTTGGAGCAGCACCTCGCCCAGGAGGAGCCGGACGTCGACCCGTACGCCGAAGGTGGCGACGACGAGGACGAGCTGACCCGCCGGGGGTACGAGACCGAGCCGCGCGCGGGTCGTCTCGTCGAGTACGACGAGGGCGTCCGCGAGGACGACGAGGCCGACTCGGTGGCCTGGGACGCGGGGATCGACGCGGGTGGCGCCAGCGCCGAGGAGGCCGCGGTCCACGTGATCGAGGACCCCAACGGGCCGGGCGACGGTCCGCTGAGCTGACCGGCACACCGCCGCGCTCGACCCCGTGACGGGTGTCGAGCGCGGCGGGCGCGTCGGTCAGTGGATGACGACCGGCGTCTTCGGCGCGTCGGTCTGCTCGTCGCCGAGCGGCTGCGCGGGCGTACGCCGGCGCGGCAGCAGGGCGGCCGGAATGAAGGTGGCCAGCACGAGCGCGAACCCCACCCAGAACGTGTGGGCGAACGACTTCGCGGCGAAGTCGAGACCGCGCTCGATGATCGACGGGTCGACCTGCTGGAGCAGCTCCGGCCGCTGCTGGGAGGCGATCGCCAGCCCGGCCTCGGTGACCGGCTTGCCGGTCTCCGGGTCCACCAGGCCCGGGATCGGCCGGGAGCCGTTGAGCTCGTTGGTCAGGATCACCGACATCACGGCGGCACCGACCGAGCCGCCGATCTGCTGCAGGATGTTGACCAGCGTGGAGCCGCGGGCGACCTCCTGCGCCTGCAATGTCCGCAGCGCCGAGGTCATGATGGGCATCATCGTGCCACCCATGCCCAGGCCCATCACGAACAGCGACCCACCGAGCAGCCAGTACGACGTCTGCGGGTCGACCTGGGTGAAGCCGAAGAACCCGACGACGATCAGGGCCAGCGCGAACGGGACGGTGCGGCCGATGGGCACCCGGTCGGCGAGCGTTCCGGCGATCGGCATGGTGATCATCGCGCCGATGCCCTGCGGGGCCATCAGCAGGCCGGCGGCGAGCGTGGACTCACCCCGCACCTGGAGGAAGTAGCTCGGGAAGAGCAGGCCGGCGCCCATGAACGCGATGATGAACACGAACAGCGTGGCCGCCGCGATGGTGAGGTTGCGGTTGCGGAACAGCCGCAGGTCGAGCAGCGGGTGCCGGGGCGTGAAGGAGTAGAGCACGAACGCAACCACCAACGCGCCGCCGACGAGCATCGGGGCCCAGACCTTGGTCGCGCCGAAGGTGCCCGCCTCGGGCAGCGACGAGACGCCGTAGAGGAAGAGCGCGAGACCCGGGGAGAGCATCAGCATGCCGAGGAAGTCGAAGGACTCCGACGGTTCGGGCGCGTCCTTCGGAAGGGCGAACTGCGCGTAGATCAGGGCGATGACACCGATCGGCAGGTTGATCAGGAAGATCCAGTGCCAGCTCGCCGTATCGATCAGCCAGCCACCGAGGATCGGGCCACCGATCGGGCCGAGGAGCATCGGGATGCCGAGGACGGCCATCAGCCGGCCGATCCGGTGCGGCCCGGCCGCCCGCGTCATGATCGTCATGCCGAGCGGCATGAGCATGCCACCGCCGAGGCCCTGGAGGACGCGGTAGCCGATGAGCTGACCGATCGAGTCGGCGGTGGCGCAGAGCCCGGACCCGATCGTGAACAGGGCCAACGCCACCATGTAGAGGCGCTTCGTGCCGAACCGGTCGGCCGCCCACCCGCTGAGCGGGATCACCGTGGCCAGGGCCAGCGTGTAGCCCGTCATCGTCCAGGCCACGCGGGCGTAGGACGCGTCGAACTCGGTCTGGAACGTGGGCAGCGCGACGCTGACCACCGTCACGTCGAGGATCGACATGATCGCGCCAAGGACGACGACACCCGCCACCTTGAGCACCGCGGCGTCGAGCTTGTCCGATGTCGCGACGGATTGCTGTGTCACTAACTCTCCTGAAGTCGGTTGGTCCGGCGGATGGTGGGCGGTGGCGGCGGACGCCGCGCCGACCAGGCGTGGGACGCGACGTGCCGAGGCAGACTATCCGGGGACTGTGACAGGTTGCCGCCCGTTTTCGTCACCAGCGCGTGGCGGCGTCCGATCAGCCGTCCGATTGGACCCGGTCGGCGGGGTGTCGGGTCGACGGCGGACCGACCGCCGGGTCCTCGACGCTCAGCCAGGGAGAGCCGGACCGGGGATGAACCGCACCTGGTTGGGCCTGTCCGGCGGTGCCACGGTCGGGGCATGACCACTTACCCGCACACCGTCACCGGCCACTGGATCGGTGACGAGACCGTCGCCGGCTCGGCCGGCACGCTTGCCGTCGTCAACCCCGCCACCGGGGACGTCGTCGCCGAGACCCCGGCCGGTACCACCGCCGACGTCGACCGCGCCGTCGCCGCCGCGCGCGCCGCCTTCCCCGCCTGGTCGACCACGACGCCGGGGCACCGGGCGGAGATCCTGCGCCGCCTCGGCGCGGGGCTCGCCGCCCGTTCGGAGGAGATCGCGTCGGCGATCACCGCCGAGATGGGCTCTCCGATCACGATGTCGCGTACGGCACAGGTCGGCTTCCCGGCCGCGGTGATCGACTCCTTCGCCGGCCTGGCGGACGGCTTCGCCTGGACCGAGGAGATCGGCAACTCGCTGGTCGTCAGGGAGCCGATCGGCGTCGTCGGTGCGATCACGCCGTGGAACTTCCCGCTCCAGCAGATCGTCTCCAAGCTGGCGCCGGCGCTGCTGGCCGGCAACACGATGGTGTTCAAGCCGTCGGAGAACGCCCCGCTGACGGCGCGGATCCTGGCCGAGGTCGCCGCCGAGGCGGGCGTACCGGCCGGTGTGTTCAACGTCGTGTACGGCACCGGCGCGGTCGTCGGCGAAGCGATCTCCGCCCACCCGGACATCGACATGATCTCGTTCACCGGCTCCACCCGGGCCGGGCAGCGGATCGCCGCAGTGGCGTCGGCGACGGTCAAGCGGGTGGCGCTGGAGTTGGGCGGCAAGGGCGCGAACATCATCCTGGACGACGCCGACCTGCCGAAGGCTGTCACCACCGGCCTGGCGATGGCGTTCTCCAACGGCGGGCAGGTCTGCGGCGCGTGGCCCCGGATGCTGGTGCCCGCCGCCCGCCAGGACGAGGTCGTCGCGCTGGCCGTGGAGGCGGCGCGGCAGTACACCGTCGGCGACCCGACCGACGAGGCCACCCGGGTCGGTCCGATGGCGTCGGAGGCGCACCGGCGCAAGGTGGTCGGATACATCGAGCGGGGCATCGCCGACGGGGCACGGCTCGTGTTCGGCGGCCCGGACCGGCCCGCCGAGCTGACGGACGGTGCCTACGTCCAGCCGACGATCTTCGCCGACGTGGACCCGACGTCCGCTATCGCCCAGGAGGAGATCTTCGGGCCGGTGCTCACGATCATCCCGTACGCCGACGAGGAGGAGGCCGTGTCCATCGCCAACGGCACGTCGTACGGGCTGACCAGCGGTGTCTTCGGTGCGCCGGAACACGCGCTGGCGGTCGCGCGGCGGCTGCGCGTGGGACAGGTCGACGTGAACGCCGGCCGGTGGAACCCGCTCGCCCCGTTCGGCGGCTACAAGCAGTCCGGCAACGGCCGCGAGTTCGGCCGGATGGGCCTGGAGGAGTTCCTGGAGACCAAGTCCATCCAGCGTTGACGGGATGCTCCGGCCGGACCGCGAAGGCCCTGGTCCGGCCGGAACACCGTCCCCCGGTCCGCGTGTTACCGCCAGGTGCCGGCCCGCGTCGGCAACCCACCGATCGGAGATCATCGTGAACCGCGCCCAGATCGCCAGCTTCCTGCGGACCCGCCGCGAGGCGCTCCAGCCCGAGGACGTCGGGCTGCCCCGGGGACCGCGCCGACGCACCGGTGGGCTGCGCCGCGAGGAAGTCGCCGCGTTGAGCGGTATGTCCACCGACTACTACAGCCGGCTGGAGCAGCAGCGCGGGTCGCACCCGTCGGAGCAGATGCTCGCCGCCCTGGCCCGCGGCCTCCGGCTCTCCCGGGCCGAACGGGACCACCTGTTCCAACTCGCCGGGTACGCCATACCCCACCGCGCCGTCCGGGCCGACCACGTCAACCCGGGGATGATGCGGATCCTCGACCGACTGCACGACACCCCGGCCCAGGTGGTGAACCACCTCGGCGAGACCCTGGCGCAGACCCCGCCGGCCGTCGCGCTGCTCGGCGACGAGACTCGGCACACCGGGCTGGCCCGCAGCGCGCACCACCGCTGGTTCACCGACCCGAGGGCGCGGGCGTTGCACCCGGTCGAGGACCACGAGACGCAGAGCCGGCTCCTGGTCGGGCACCTGCACGCGGCGTACACCCGGGACGGCCGGGGTTCGCGGGCGGCGACGCTCGTCGACGACCTGCTGGAACGGAGTACGGAGTTCACCCGGCTCTGGCAGGAGCACCCGGTGCCGGCCGGTTACTGCCCGCCGAAGCGGTTCCTGCACCCCGAGGTGGGGCCGGTCGAGCTGCACTGCCAGACGCTTGTCGACCCGGACGAGTCGCAGACGCTGCTGGTGTTCACCGCTGTGCCCGGCTCGGAGAGCGACGACAAGCTGCGGCTGCTCACCGTCATCGGCGCTCAGCTCGGCTGAGCCTCGACGCCGCCGGATAGCGGGACGGGGTGACGCCGAGGAAGCGCCGGAAGTGCCGGGTCAGGTGGGCCTGGTCGAAGAACCCGGCGGCGGTGGCCGCCTCCGCGGGGCGCTGACCCGCGAGGAGCAGGCGACGCGCCAGCTCGACCCGGCGGCCGGTCAGGTACGAGTGCGGCGGCAGCCCGTGAGCGCGGGTGAAGGCCCGCACGAGGTGGGTCGGGTGGGCGTGCAGCAGCTCGGCGGCCTCGCGCAGGGTGACCCCGTCGACGGTCCGCGCGTCCAGCAGGTCGCGGAGCCGGTCGGCGAGGCCGGACCCGGCGGGTACCGCGCTGGCCGACGTCCGCTCGTGGAGTCGGACGCGCAGCCGGTCCAGGATGAGCGCGAGGCGGCTCTCGGCCTCGAACTCCTCGCCCGGGGCGGCGAGCACGTGGTGCAGGTGGTGGATCCGGTCCCGCAGCAGCGGATCGGCGAGGTCCGGCTCGTCCACCGCCCGGCCGACCAGGTCGGGGGCCAGGGCCGAGGTGTCCAGGTACAGGACGCGTTTGCGGAAGCCGCTCGCCGTGGCGGAACGGCCGTCGTGCGGCACGTACGGCGGCAGCAGGGTGACCGACGTGCGCAGCGCGCCGTGCCGGTGCCGGTCGAGGTCGAAGCGGACCGCGCCGTCGTCGACGATCAGCAGCGTCCACACGTCGTGGACGTGCCGTGGGTACGCGTGGTCCACGAAATGGGCGTGGAAGACCTCGGCGACCCCGGCGACGGCGGGTCGCCACGCGCTGACCTGCGAATCGATCGGCCGGGCGGCCATGCTAAGAACGTACAAGACCGGGGGGCGCACGCGCCGGCAGGCTGAGCGGCATGAGCGAACCGATCCGCTTTCCCACCAAGATCGCCGTGCTGCTCCGCGACGACCTCGTCGGCTGGCAACGCCTCAACGTCACCGCCTTCCTGGTCAGCGGCATCGCGCACGCCGAACCGGAGCTGCTCGGCGACGAGTACCGCGACGCGGACGGCACGGCGTACCTGTCGATGTTCCGCCAGCCGGTGCTGGTCTTCGCCGGCGGCCGCGCGACCCTGAGCGACGCGCACTCCCGCGCTCTCGCGCGCGGACTGCGGCTCGCGGTCTTCACGTCCGAGCTGTTCGCCACCGGCAACGACCGGGACAACCGGGCCGCCGTGCAGGCGGTCGGCCGGGACAAGCTCGACCTGGTGGGGTTGGCCCTGCACGCCGGGCGCAACGTGGTCGACAAGGTCCTCAAGGGAGCGACCATGCACCCGTGACGCGCCGGGGCGGGCCGGCGTCGAACCCTGGCCCGCCCCACCGGGTCTCAGCCCTCGACGCCCAGCGCCGCCACCGGACTGACCCGCGCGGCCCGCCGCGCCGGCAGCACGCCGGCCAGCGCGGTCAGCCCGACCAGCGCCGCGAAGAGCCCGACCAGCGGCAGCACCGGCAGCGTCAACGGCGCGTCGAGCCCCAACGCCCGCACCGCCAACCAGGCGTACGGGACGCCGAGCAGCAGCCCGAAGGTCGCCCCGATCACCCCGTAGAGGCCGGACTCCACGGTCAACATCGTGCGCAGGCCGGCCCGGGACAGACCGACGGCGCGCAGCAGCCCGGACTCGCGTACCCGCTCCACGACCGAGAGCGCGGTCGTCGACCCCACCCCGACCACGGCGATCAGCACGGTGAGACCGACCAGCCCGGCGGTGATCCAGACCAGCGCGCTCAGCACCGCGTCGTTCCGGTCCCGCTCGTCGGCGAGCACGCTGATGTGCAGCCCGGCGGCGGTCCCGATCGCCTGCCGCAGCGCCCGCACCCCGGCGGTGCGGCCGTCCTCGCCCGTCCGGGCCGCGTCCGCCAGCAGACCGGTGTACGCGGTCGGTCCTCCGATCCGGTCCAGGTCGGCCCGGTTGGCGAGGATGCCCGCGTACAGGGGGCCACGGCCGGGCAGAACCGCCGCCACCCGCACCTCGACGGTCGACGTGTCGCGGCCGAGGGTGACCGTGTCGCCGGCCCGCAGCCCGGTGACGCGGGCGACCTGGTCGCCGAGCACGACCCGGCCGGGTCCCCGGTCGGCGAGGCTGCCCTGCGCCACGGGCAGGTCGGCGAGGGTCGGCAACGCCGACAGGTCCAGGTCGGTCGTGGAGAACCCGACCTCGGCGTCGCCCAGGCGCTTTCCGTCGCGCGACAGCGCGACGTCGTGGACCATCCGGTACGGCACCGCCCGGGCCAGCGCGGCGCTGGTCGTACGCGCCCGGGCCAGGACGGCGACCGGCAGGGACGCGCCCTCGCTGGAGGCCACCTCGAAGTCGGCCGGCGCGGAGAGGGCCAGGTCGCGGTCGGCGACCACCCGCATGGACGCGCCACCGATGATCACCCCGGAGATCAGCGTCACCCCGAGCGCCACCACCACGGAGACGGCGGCGGCCCGACGCGGGGTGCCGCCGATCCCGCTGACCGCCAACCGCCCGAGGGCGCCGAGCTGACGCAGCGGCCAGCCCGCCACGGCCAGCACCGGCCGCACCAGCAGCGGCCCGAGGGCCACCAGGGCGAAGAACGCCAGCGCGCCCGAGGCGACCAGCAGGAGCAGCCCGGCCATCGGGTCGTAGGATTCCGCGTCCGGTGTCGGCATCCGGCGTACCGCCGCGACCCCGGCCAGCAGCGCACCGAGGACCAGCAGGACCCCGAAGACCAGGCGCGCCGGTCCGATGCCCCGCCGTCCGGCGGTGACGCTCGCCGCCCGCAACGCCTCCAGCGGCGACACCCGGGCGGCGGAGAACGCCGGGGCGAGGACCGCCGCCACGGTCAGGACGACCGCCCCGACCACCACCGCGACCGCCGCCGTCAGCGGCAGCCCCGGCGACGACACCACCGTGCCCAAGGCGCGCAGCAGCGGCGGGAGCGCCTGCCCGACGGCCAGGGCGGCGGCCACCCCGACGACACCGGCGACCAACCCGGTCAGGGCCCCCTCGGCGGTGAGCGCGCCCACCAACGCGCCCCGGCCCGCGCCGACCGCCCTCAGCAGCGCGAGGTGCTGCATCCGCTGGGCGAAGACGATGCGGAAGGTGGAGGTGACCACCAGAGCGGCGGCGGCCACCGCGATCCCGACGAACATGCCGACCAGCGCGAACAGCCGCCCGACCTGCTCGGCCGCCGCGTCGGCCTCGGTGTCGCGGACCTCGGCCCCCGAGCGGACCGGCACCCCGGCGGGAACCGTCGTGGTCAGGCGCTGACGAACCGTCTGCGTCGCGCCCGGGGCGGCCCGCAGGTCGATCCGCTCCACGCTGCTCAGGTGAGCCCACCCGGCCACCACGTCGTCCGGCGCGTACGCGTTGGCGCCGTCGTCGGCGGGGGTGTCGACCACCCCGGTGACGGTGAGCGGCGTCTCGGTGCCGAGTTCGCCGCCTCTCCCGGTGGTCACGGTGCCGACCGTCAGCCCCATCCGTTCGACGGTCCGGGGGCTGACCGCGATCTCGCCGGGCCGGTCGGGGTAGCTGCCCTGGACCAGCCGGACCGTGGCCAGCGGGCCGGTACCCGGGTCCGCCTGAAGGTTGACGTATCCCCCGCCGACCGAGACACCGATGGTCACCCGACCCACCGCCTCGACCACGCCGGGCACGGCCCGGACGGCGTGCAACGCGGTCAGGGCGGGCGGCGGCTGTTCGGGGTCACCGATCACCAGGTCGGTGGCGGCCGGTGTGTCGCTGAGGGTGTCCCGGGCGGTCCGTTCGGTGATGTCCTGCGCCAGCACCACGCCGAAGACGACGAAGGACGCGACGAGGACGGCCAGGCCGGTGAGGATCAGCCGGCCCGGCCGTCGAGCCGCGGCGATCACCTGGGTACGCAGCACGGTCGCCCTCATGCCGCGACCGCCAGGGCGCGCAGCGCGTCGGTGACCGAGCCCTGGTCCGGCTCGTGGACCTCGCCGGCGATCCGGCCGTCGGCGAGCAGCACCACCCGGTCGGCGTACGCGGCGGCGATCGGATCGTGGGTGACCATGACGACCGTCTGGCCCAGGTCCCGTACCGAGTCGCGCAGGATGGCGAGCACCTCCGCCCCGGAGCGGGAGTCGAGGTTGCCGGTCGGCTCGTCGGCGAAGACGACCTCGGGACGCGACACCAGGGCACGGGCCAGCGCCACCCGCTGCTGCTGGCCGCCGGAGAGCTCGCTGGGTCGATGCCCGAGCCGCTGGCCGAGGCCCAGCACGTCGACGAGGTGCGCGAACAGGTCGCGGTCGGCGTCCCGGCCGGCGAGGTCCAGCGGCAGGGTGATGTTCTGCGCGGCGGTGAGCTGCGGCAGCAGGTTGAACGACTGGAACACGAACCCGATCCGGTCGCGGCGTGCCCGGGTCAGCGTCCGGTCGGACTGACCGGTCAGTTCCGTACCGCCGAGCAGGACCCGACCGGACGTGGGCGTGTCCAGCCCGGCCAGGCAGTGCATCAGCGTCGACTTACCGGAGCCGGACGAGCCCATGATCGCGGTGAACTCGGCCCGACCGAAGGCGACCGAGACCCCGTCGAGGGCACGGACGGCGGTGTCGCCGCCGCCGTACACCTTCACGAGGTCGACGGCCGCGACGGCCGCCTGCCCGATCTGCGGTGGGGCGTGGGTTGTCATGGTTCCTCCAGTGGCTGCGGTGTGACCGGGGAAGCCTCGCCCGCGCCGGGCGGCGACCGCATCGGCCCACGGTCGGGGAACGCGGGTGGTGGGTCTGTCTTTCGGCCGATCCGTCCCGGCCACCCGCGTGGCTACGCTGGGTCACGATGAACGCGCCGATCTTCTCGACCTGGTGGGTACGCCTGGGTCAGCTCGCCGGACTGACGGCGCTGGCCCTGCTGTGTGCCTTCGACTTCCGGTACGGCATCGCCAGCGGGATGGGCATGCTCGACGCGCTGCGGGCCCTGTTGCAGGTGGGGTTGGCGGCGGCGACGGCGGTCATCTGGCTGCCCGTGCACCGGCAGGGCTCCCGGGCGTTGCCGGTCGCGGCGCTCGCGCTCGGTGTCGTCTCACTCAGCGTCACCGCGTTCTTCCTGTTGCTGAGCACGCGTGGGAGTTACCTGCTGGGCGGCACCTGGGGACTGGCCGAGTCCGCCGGGATGGTCGCGGTGGTGTTCGTGGTGACCCGGTGGGGTGCTGACCGGCTCGCCCCCTGGGCGGCGGTGGTCGCCGCGCTCGCCGCCGCCGCACTGCCGCTGCGCAGCGGCGTCGAACCCGTCTTGGTGATCTTCGGGCTGCTCCAGGCGCTCGGCGCGGTCGGCGCGGCCGCCGTCGGGATCTACCTGCGCGTCGTCGCCACCGGCCGGGAGCGGGCCATCGCGCTGGTACGCGCCGAGCAACGCGCCGAGTTCGCCCGCGACCTGCACGACTTCATCGCCCATCACGTCACCGGCATCGTGGTGCAGGCGCAGGGCGCCCGGTTCGTCGCCGAACAGGATCCGCAACGGGTGATCGTCGCCCTGGAGCAGATCGAACGGGCCGGCGCCGAGACGATGGCCTCGATGCGACGGATGGTCGGCGTACTCCGCAATCCGGATGCCCCGCCGGACGCCCCGCTGGCCCCGCTGGCCGGGGTGGCCGACCTCGCGCCGCTGCTGGAGGGACACAACGGCACGACCGACGCGCCGGCCCGGCTCTCGGTCGACGGCCCGCTCGACGGGCTGCCGGTCGAGGTCTCCACCTCGGCGTACCGGGTGGTGATGGAGGGACTGACCAACGCTCGCCAACACGCGCCGGACGCCCGGTCGGTGGCGGTGTCGGTGCGGCGTACGCCGGACTGGCTGCTGGTCCGGGTCGCCGACGACGGCGCGACCCCGCGCACCGCGCCCACCCGAGGGCACGGCTTCGGCCTGGTCGGCCTCACCGAGCGGGTACGCGCCCTCGGCGGCACGGTCACCGCCGGACCGGGCGTCTCCGGCGGCTGGGTGCTCGACGCCGCGTTCCCCCTGCGCCCGGCGGTGCCCCGGTGATCCGGGTGCTGATCGCCGACGACCAGGCCATGGTCCGGACCGGTTTCGGCATGATCATCGGGGCGCAGCCGGACATGGCGGTGGTCGGTGAGGCCGCCGACGGGATCGCGGCCGTCGAGATGGCCCGTCGGTTGCGCCCGGACGTGGTGCTGCTGGACATCCGGATGCCCCGCCTCGACGGCCTGGAGGCACTCCGGCTGCTCGCCGGGCCGGGCGTCGCCGACCCGGTGCGGGTGGTCGTGGTGACGACCTTCGACCTCGACGAGTACGTGCACACCGCGCTGTCCCACGGCGCCTGTGGCTTCCTGCTCAAGGACTCCGGCCCGGCGCTGCTCGTCGAGGCGGTCCGCGCCGCCGTCTCCGGCGACGCGCTGATCAGCCCGTCCATCACCGTACGGCTGCTGGAGCACCTCAGCTCGCCCACCGCGCCGAGGGACGACGCGGGCCTGTCCCCACGGGAACTGGACGTGGTGAAGCTCGTCGCCCGGGGCCTGACCAACGCCGAGATCGCCGGCCAGCTCTTCATCGCCGTCGGCACGGTCAAGACCCACCTGGCCAGCGTGCAGGCGAAGCTCCCGGCCCGGAACCGGGTGGAGATCGCCGCCTGGGCCTGGGAACGCCGCCTGGTCAGCTAGCGGCCACCGCCACCGGCTGCCCCGCTCCGATCGCGCCACGCACCGATGACACTTGCCGGTCGCTGCACAGCGACCCGGCGGCGAGCTGGTGCCACCTCCCGGGAGGAGAGGCGGGTGCCTTGTGGGGAGCCTTTGGAGCTGATGTCGCAAACGATTCGGACCGGGCCGATCAGCCCCAGGGCGGTGGGACCGCCGAGACACCCACCCGCCGGCACCGGAGCGCCGGCGCCAGGCCGCCGGCACCGGACCGCTGGCACCAGACCACCGGCACCGGACTGCCGGCACCGAAGGGCTGGCCCGATCTGGCGGTGTCCCGCCGCTCTGATGCCGCGACGTCGGCGACCCGGTGCGGAGCAACGTCCACGATCGACTCGGGTTCAGGAAAGTGGGGGCGTTCCGACCACGCCAACAGCCCGGTTTGCGGGAACCTGCGGGTCGGGCCGCCCCAGCGCGGCGGGCCCGCGCAGGTGGGGCTACCCGGGTCAGATACGTCCGATCGGGAGTCGGCTCCGGGCCGGAGACTTGTCGGTTTGCCTACCGTCCTTCCGACCCTTCGTCATCCCGACCCCCGCGCCGCGATCGTCGAACCACCGGCGATGCCGCAAACGATTCAGCTCCAAAGGATCCGCACAACACCCTGCCCGCCCAATCCCACCGGCATCCGCCCGCCTCAGGCGGCCGGCAGGACGGGTGCCGGGACGGGTGGCGGGACGGGGCAACCTCAGATCGTCCGCTGTCCTAAAATCGACGGCAGTGAATCGCCGGCCCGCTGCGGACAACGGAGGCGAGGGATTCATCGTGCACCCAATCCGACCATGGCCCCGCTCGCGGGCCGTCGCCCTGGCCGTCGCCGCGCTGGTGGCCGCCACCGCCGCGCTGGGCCCCGGTGGTCCGGCGTACGCCGCGGACGACACCGAGCGCCCCACCGCCCCTGGCCCGATCACGGTCACCGACATCGACACCACCTGGGTCGAGCTGACCTGGGCCGCGTCGACCGACAACGTGGGAGTGGTCGGCTACGCAGTCTCGGCGTTGTTCGAGGACACCGGCCGGGCGTACTCGACCGACACCACCAGCATCCGCATCACCGGCCTGCTCCCGTCCCGCACCTACACCCTGAGCGTCGCGGGGCTGGACGCGGCGGGCAACCGGTCGGTGTCGAACCCGACGCTGCGGCTGACCATGCCACCGGGTGACACCCAGCCGCCGAGCGCGCCCGGCCAGCCGGTCGCGTACGACGTCGCCGCGACCCTGGTGTGGCTGCGGTGGACCCCGTCGACCGACAACGTCGTGCTCGACCGGTACGAGGTGTACCGGGTCGACGCCGGCGGCGCGCTGACCCGGGTCAGCGAGGTCTACCAGCACCCGCCAGGGCGTACCAGCACCCAGGTCAGCGGGTTGACGCCGAACACGACGTACACCTTCGTGGTGCGCGCCCGCGACGAGGCGGGCAACTGGTCGGCGCTGTCCCCGCCGGTCACCGTGACCACCCTGCCGCCCCCGCCGAGCTGCGCGGTCCGCACCGTCGTCCGACAGTGGCCGGACGGCTTCGTGGCGTACCTCGCGGTCGAGAACACCGGCACGACGGCGGTGAACGGTTGGACGATGACCTGGCGGTTCTGGGCCAGCCAGGAGGTGCGGGCGCTGTGGGGCGCGCAGGTCGTGGACCGGCCGAACAACAGCTACCTGCGGGTCCGCAACACCAGCCACAACGCGGTGATCAGACCCGGCGGCACGGTGTCGCTGGGCATCGTCGCCACCGGCACCCAACTGCCGGAGGAGGTCACGCTCAACGGCGGCGTCTGCGTGGCGGCAGACGAGTAACGCTCGCGTCCGGGGTCTGGTGTCGACGGCGACATCTTGCGACGCTAACGATCGTGTATGACTACGACCTGTTGGTGCTGGGCTCCGGACCCAGCGGTCAGAAGGCCGCGATCGCCGCCGCCAAGCTCGGCCGGCGGGTTGCCATCGTGGACCGCCGCGACATGCTCGGTGGGGTGTGCATCAACACCGGCACCGTCCCGTCCAAGACGCTGCGCGAGGCCGTGCTCTACCTGACCGGCCTGAGCCAGCGCGACCTGTACGGCAGCAGCTACCGGGTCAAGGAGGAGATCACGGTCAGCGACCTGGCCGCCCGGACCCAGCACGTCATCACCCGGCAGACCGACGTCATCCGCAACCAGCTCGCCCGCAACCGGATCGCGATGATCACCGGTACCGGCCGCTTCGCGGACGCGCACTCCATCTGGGTCGACGCGGGCTCCGGGCGGGAGTCGAAGGTGACCTTCGACAAGGCCGTCATCGCGGCCGGCACCCGCCCGGCCCGCCCGGACAGCGTCGACTTCGACGAGCGGACCATCGTGGACTCCGACGGCGTCATCAACCTCCAGGCCGTACCCCGCAGCATGGTCGTGGTCGGCGCCGGTGTGATCGGCATGGAGTACGCGTCGATGTTCGCGGCCCTGGGCACCAAGGTGACAGTCGTCGAACGCCGCGAGCGGATGCTCGAGTTCTGCGACGAGGAGATCGTCGAGTCGTTGAAGTACCACCTGCGCGACCTGTCGGTGGCGTTCCGCTTCGGCGAGGAGGTGGCCGCCGTGGAGAAGCACCAGACGGCGGCGTTGTGCATCCTCAAGAGCGGCAAGAAGATCGTCGCGGACACCGTCATGTACTCGGCGGGCCGGCAGGGTCAGACCGACGACCTGGCGTTGGAGGCGGCCGGGCTGACCGCGGACCGACGCGGCCGGATCAGCGTCGACGCCCACTACCGGACGTCCGTCGAGCACATCTACGCGGTGGGTGACGTGATCGGCTTCCCGGCGTTGGCGTCCACCTCGATGGAGCAGGGTCGACTGGCCGCCCAGCACGCCTGCGGCGAACCGATCCGGGAGATGCACGGCCTGCAACCCATCGGCATCTACACCATCCCGGAGATCAGTTTCGTCGGCCAGACCGAGGCCGAGCTGACCGAG
Source organism: Micromonospora sp. WMMD729 (assembly GCF_049315225.1). Classification (NCBI taxonomy): domain Bacteria; kingdom Bacillati; phylum Actinomycetota; class Actinomycetes; order Micromonosporales; family Micromonosporaceae; genus Micromonospora; species Micromonospora sp. WMMD729. Next base: position 3,569,933 of record NZ_CP186059.1, read on the forward strand.
GCGTCGACGCCGTTCGAGGTGGGCATCGCCCGCTACCGCGAGTTGGCCCGTGGCCAGATCGTCGGCGACTCGTACGGGATGTTGAAGTTGCTGGTCTCCCCCGAGGACGGCCGGCTGCTCGGCGTGCACGTGTTCGGCACCGCCGCCACCGAGATCGTCCACATCGGGCAGTCCGTGATGGGCTGCGGCGGCACCATCGACTACCTCATCGACGCGGTGTTCAACTACCCCACCCTGGCCGAGGCCTACAAGGTCGCCGCCCTGGACGCCTCCAACAAGATCCGCAACATCACCCGCATCGACGGCTGACCCACCCACCCCACCCCCGCTTGAGCCCCGGTGATCAAGAGGTTCGCGTCACGACACGCCGGGGCGGGTGACGCGAACCTCTTGATCACGAAAGTGGGACTGGGTGGGGTGGGGTTCAGGCGGGGGCGCAGGTGGGGGTCAGGGTGCCGGCGGTGCCGGTGCCCTGGAAGCCGAACTCGGTGGACTGTCCGGCAGCGACCTGGCCGTTGTAGGAGACGTTCCTGAAGTTCGTCGTGCCGCTGTTACCGCTGCGGTCGGCGCTCCAGGCGTTGGTGACGGTCGCGCCGGACGGCAGGTCGATCGTCACGGTCCACCCGTTGAGGGCCGAGGAGCCGGCGGTCACCCGGACGTTCGCCACGAAGCCACCGTTCCACTGGTTCACCGTCACGGAGGCGGAGCAGTCGCCCTGTCCCGGTGGCGGGGTCGTGGGCGGCGGGTCGCTGGGCGGCGGGGTCGTCGGCGGCGGGGTGGTGGTGGGCGGCGGGGTTGTCGGGTTGGTGCCGCTGTTCAGCGCGGCGAGCACGGCGTCGTACGCGGGCTTCTTCTGCCCGCTGTTGTTGAACAGCAGCGGCGACTGGTAGGACCGCCACGAGTCGCTGTCCCGGATGCCCCACACGGTGATGCCGTTGCAGCGGGCCACCGCGAGGCAGTCCTCGACCACGCTGCGGTACGTGTTAGCCGGGGCGCCCTCGATGTCCAGCTCGGTGATCTGCACGTCCACGCCCAGCGCCGCGAAGCTCGACAGCGTGGTGCGGTAGTTGCTGACGTACGGGGAGTCGCTGTTGAAGTGCGACTGGAAGCCGACGCAGTCGATCGGCACGCCACGGGACTTGAAGTCGCGGACCATGTTGTAGACGCCCTGCGTCTTGGCCCACGTCCAGTTGTCGATGTTGTAGTCGTTGTAGCAGAGCTTCGCGCCCGGGTCCGCGGCCCGGGCCGCCCGGAACGCGGCCTCGATCCAGTCGTTGCCGGTGCGCTGGAGGTTCGAGTCGCGCCGACCGCCGGAGTTGCCGTCGGCGAACGCCTCGTTCACCACGTCCCAGGAGTAGATCTGCCCCCGGAAGTGCGTGGCGACCTGCGTCACGTGGTTCAGGATCGCCTGCCGCAGGGCGGTGCCGCTCATGCCCTGCATCCAACTCGGCTGCTGGGCGTGCCAGGCCAGCGTGTGCCCGCGTACCTGCATGCCACGGCTGCGGGCGTGGTTGACGATTTGCTCGGCCGAGCCGTAGCTGAACCGGTTCTGCTGCGGCTCGGTGGCGTCGATCTTCATCTCGTTCTCGGCCGTCACCATGTTGAACTCACGGTTCAGGATCGTGGTGTACGCGCTGTCCGAGAGCTTGAAACCGGCCACCGCCGTACCGAAATAGCGGCCCTTCTCGGCGGCGGACGCGCCGAGCGTGGTCCCGGCGGCGGCGGGCGCCGTCAGGACCAGCGCCATGCCGGCGGCGAGCGTGCCCGCCCCGGCCAGCGCGACGGCGGCTCTGGACGCCGCCCTCCATCTCATGTTTCGCATTCGGGTGACTCCATCTGGGTGTGCGCAGGGGTCAGGAGACCGAGCAGGTGGCCCCGTTGAGGGCGAAGGCCGTGGGCTTGCCGGCGTCACCGGTGTGGGTGGCCTGGAAGCCGATGTCGACCGAGGTGTTCGGGGCGATGGTGCCGTTGTAGGAGACGTTGCGGGCGGTCACCGCGCCGCTGGTCGGCGAGTAGCTGGCGTTCCAGCCGCCGGTGATGGTCTGACCGCCGGGCAGCGTGAAGGTCAGGGCCCAGCCGTTTATCGCGCTGCTGCCCGTGTTGGTGACCGAGATGGCCGCGGTGAGTCCGTTGTTCCAGGCGTTGACCGTGTACGTCACCCGGCAGGCGCCCGCGCCGGGCGGCGGCGTGGTCGGGGGCGGCGTCGTGGGCGGCGGCGTGGTCGGAGGCGGCGTGGTCGGCGGCGGGGTCGTCGGCGGAGGCGTCGTCGGCGGCGGGGTGGTCGGCGGGGTGGTCGGCGGGGCGGTGCCGTCGAGGCCGAAGAAGCGGATCACCTGGGCGGCGTCGACGGGGATGTTGTGCGTGACGCCCTGCATGCTGATCGCCTCGACCGGAGCCATCGGGCCGCTGCTGCCGTACCGGGTGCGGGTGTAACCCGACTGCGGAGAGTCGGTGTACGTCGGGGTCTGGCTCAGACCGTGCACGTTGGTCCACTGCTTGACCTGCTCACCGAAGTTCGGGTAGCGCAGGGTGTCGTCGCTCGTGCCGTGCCAGATCTGCATCCGCGGCCGCCGGCCGTTGTAGCCGGGGTACGCCCCGCGGACCAGGTCCCCCCACTGCTGGGCGGTCTTGATGAGCTGCCCGTTCGCGCACTGGCTGTTCCACTCCGAGCTGCCCCCGGTGGCGAAACAGGCGAACGGCACCCCGGCGAAGGACGCGCCGGCCGCGAACACGTCGGGGTAGTCGCCGAGCATGACGTTGGTCATCATCGCGCCCGACGAGGTGCCGGTGGCGAAGACGCGGTCCGGGTCGGCGGAGTACCGCTGCTTGACGTAGTCGATCATCGACATGAGCCCGGCCGGGTCGCTTCCGCCACCCCGGCGCAGCGCCTGCGGCGAGGCCACGTCCCAGCACTTGCTGCTGCGGGTCACCGACGGGTAGATGACGATGAAGCCGTACCGGTCGGCGAGTTGGGCGTACTGCGTGCCGGAGTAGAAGGCGGGGCCCGATCCGGTGCAGTAGTGCAGGGCGAGCAGGATGCCCGGTCGGGACGACACCCGGTCCGGGACGTACAGGTGCATCTGGAGGTTTGTGGGGTTGCTGCCGAAGCCGGTCACCTGGGTGAGCGTCGCGGCCGACGCGGGCGTGGCGAACGCCAGCGCGGCGGCGGCGACCGTCGCGACCGCCGTGAGGACGCCGAGCAGCCTTGTCTTCAGTGTCATGGTTCGCGATTCCTCGGGAGAATGGCGCATGGAAGGGGGTTAGTCGAGGACTGCCCTTCGCCCGACCGTGACCGCGGCTCGCGTGACCGATGTCAGCTTCAATCGAGCCAACTCGATTGTCAAGGTTCTCGGAAACCTTTCGGCGCAAGGGTTTGCGCGGTCACCTGCACGCTCATCCCGGCCGGCGGGACCGTTCGACAGCGACCGATGGCGGGATATTATCGGCACGTTCCCGATAAGCAGACCGTCTCGGCGCGGACCCCCTGCGAGCGTCCTCACCCGACTCGCGCGGGCTTGAAGGAGATCGAGTGAAGATCGTCGACGCCCGGGTCATCGTGACCTGTCCGGGCCGCAACTTCGTCACCCTCAAGATCGTCACCGACGAGGGGGTCACCGGCGTCGGGGACGCCACCCTCAACGGCCGGGAGCTGGCCGTCGCGTCGTACCTGCGCGACCATGTGGCGCCGCTGCTGATCGGCCGGGACCCGGCCCGGATCGAGGACACCTGGCAGTACCTGTGCCAGGGGGCGTACTGGCGGCGCGGGCCGGTCACCATGAGCGCGATCGCCGCGGTGGACACCGCCCTGTGGGACATCAAGGGCAAGGTGGCGGGCCTGCCGGTCTACCAACTGCTCGGCGGCCGGTCCCGCGAGGGCGTCACGGTGTACGGCCACGCCAACGGCGAGACCGTCGAGGAGGTGCTGGTCGAGGTCGCCCGGTATGTCGACCTCGGCTACCGGGCCGTGCGGGTGCAGTGCGGTGTGCCGGGCCTGCCCAAGACGTACGGGGTCAGCGCCGACAAGCTCTTCTACGAGCCGGCCGACGCGGCGTTGCCCAGCGAGGCCACCTGGTCGACGCAGCGGTACCTGGCACACGTGCCGGGCGTGTTCGCGCGGGTGCGCGACGAGTTCGGCCCCACCCTGCGGCTGCTGCACGACGTGCATCACCGGCTCACCCCGATCGAGGCGGCCCGGCTCGGCCGCAGCCTGGAGCCGTACGCGCTGACCTGGATGGAGGATCCGGTCCCGGCCGACCTTCAGGAGGGCTTCCGGCTGATCCGGCAGCACACCACCACGCCGATCGCCGTGGGCGAGGTGTTCAACAGCGTCTTCGACGCCGCCCAGCTCATCCGCGAGCAGCTCATCGACTACATCCGGGCCACCGTGGTGCACGCCGGCGGGATCACCCACCTGCGCCGCATCTTCGACCTCGCGGCGCTGCACCACGTCCGCAGCGGCTCGCACGGGGCCACCGACCTGTCGCCGGTCTGCATGGCCGCCGCGCTGCAGCTCGACGTCTCGATCCCCAACTTCGGCCTGCAGGAGTACATGCGGCACACCGCGGAGACCGACGAGGTGTTCCCGCACGGGTACCACTTCGCCGACGGCTACCTGCACCCCGCCGAGACGCCCGGGTTGGGCGTCGACATCGACGAGGAGGCGGCGGCCCGCTACCCCTACGCGCCCGCCTACCTGCCGGTGAACCGGCTGGAGGACGGCACCGTGCACCCCTGGTGAGCCACCCCGGTCAGTAGATCCGCCGCCCCCGCGCGTCGGGCACCCCGGACTTGCGGAAGAAGTACGTGTTGATCTGATCCCGCCACTCGGTGGCGCTGCGCACCTGCTCGTCGAGGCGCTCGGCCACCCGCTCGTACACGGCCGGGTCGATCATCCCGTTCAGGGTCTGCCACCGGCGTCGCATCACCGCCACCTCCTCGACGCCCGCGAAGTGGGTGTCGTAGATGTGCTGGATGACCGTCGACCCGCTGTGCAGGACGTGGTCGTACGGCACATGGTGGAAGAACAGCAGCAACTCGTCCGGGCAGGTCTGCGGCGACTCGTACACGTCGGCCCAGTACGGCGGGTACTGGCCGGCGAAGCCGGTGCCCGAGGCGCGACTGCGGTCCACGCCCACGCCGTCGCGGTCGGCGAAGTGGTAGGTGCCCCACCGCGAGTACTCGTACCCGTCGACGTCCGGGCCGTAGTGGTCGCCGGGGTGGACCATGAAGCCGACACCCAGCGGGGCGGTGTACCGCTCGTAGGTGCGCCAGGAGTCGTCCATGATCTCGTGCAGCGTCCGCCGGACCAGCTCCGGGTCGGCTGTCGCCGACGGTGGGAACGTCAACGTCATCCACTCGTCGAGGATCGTCGTCGGGTCGAGCCGCGGATTCCAGGCGAGCCGGCCGACCGTGTAGAGGTTGGCCTGCGCCAGTGGATGTCCGGTCCAGAAGGGATCGTCACCGGTGTTGGCGACGGCGACCAGGCCGCCACCCATGCCCGCCTCACCGGTGACCACGTCGGCGATGGTGCGCCCACCGGGCCCCCACGGCGCGAAGCTCAGCACCTCGCCCCAGCACGGGCCGAGGTGGCAGACGTGCCGCTGCTGACCGGTGTACTCCTGGGTGACCTGCACCTCCACGGCGACCCGGGTGGCCGGCATGGCGGCGAGAACCGGCGACACCGGCTCGCGCGTCTGGAAGTCCACCGGGCCGAACTTCACCTGCAGGACCACGTTGGTACGGAACCGACCGTCGAGCGGGGTGAAGTGGTCGTACGCGGCCCGGGCGCGGTCGGTGGACCGGTCCCGCCAGTCCTGGTGGTGGTTGTAGACGAACGCCCGCCAGTGCACCACTCCCCCGTACGGGGCGAGCGCCTCGGCGAGCAGGTTCGCCCCGTCGGCGTGGTCACGCCCGTAGCTGAACGGGCCGGGCTGCCCCTCCGAGTCGGCCTTCACCAGGTAGCCGCCGAAGTCACCGATGCGCGTGTAGACGCGCCGGGTGGTGGCCGCCCACCAGGCGCGGACCTCCTCGTCGAACGGGTCGGCGGTGGGCAGTCCGCCGAGGACCATCGGCGCGGCGAAGGTGACCGCCAGGTGCACCCGGATGCCGTACGGACGCAGCACGTCCGCGATCTGGGCCACGTCACCGAGCCGGTCGGTGAGCAGCAGCGCCTCGGCCCGGCCCACGTTGACGTTGTTCACCGAGATGGCGTTGATGCCGCTGGCGGCCAGCAGCCGCCCGTACTCCCGGATCCGGGCCAGGTCCCCGCGCGGACGGCCACCAGCCCAGAAGATCGAGCCGCCCGCGTACCCCCGTTCTACCTGGCCCATCACCGGGTGCACGGCCACGTTGTCCCAGTGGTTGAGCATGCGTCGGCGCAGCGCGGGCCGGTGCAGCTCGGGTGGACGGGCCGGGTCGAACGCCGCCGCGCAGAGCCGTACGACGTGGAACAGCCCGTACAGGAGGCCGGCGGGCGCGTCGGCCAGTACCACCGTCGTCTCGCCGCTGCGGGCCAGCAGGAAACCCTCGTCGCCGAGCGGCTCACCGTCGCCGACGTCGGCGAGCGCCGCCTCCCCCGCCGCGCGGGCCGCCTCGACCGCTGAACTGGGCAGCTCACCCGCCCCGCGCAGGGTGAGCACCAGGTCGACGTCGACGTCCCAGGAGGGTGAATGCCACACCCGCCCGCCGTAGCGCGTGCAGGCGCGGGTCACCTCGTCGAGCACGGTGTCGACGAGCAGCCCGTCACCGTGCACGAGGACGCGCCGCGCGCCGAGGGCCCGGAACGCCTCCGGCGGCAGCCAGGCGGGGTGTACGCGTGGATCCTCGACGTCGGGCGGCTCCGCCACGAACACCGGCTCCTCCAGGTCCATCGAGTCGTACGCGCTCACGCGGTGAACTCCTTCCGGATCAGGTGGACCATCGGGTCGGCGACGCGCAGGACCCCCAGGGCGACGACCGAGGCGAGCAGCGCCAGCACCGCCTCGGAGAAGACCGCGGTGATCCCGGCCGCCGCCGCGAGCAGCAGGGCGTTGCCGACGGTGACGCCGGGGGTCCGGACGAGGAAGTGCACGGCCAGGCGCAGGACGTCCCGGGTGCGGAACTCGAACAATGAGGTGATCACCAGCGCGTTGAGCGCGCAGAGGATCACCCCGACCGCGACCAGCACCAGCGGCACCACCCACCAGCTCGGCAGACCGACCGCGTCGCGGTAGGCGAGGTTCAGCGCGAGCACCGTCAGCCACAGCAGCGCCGGCGCCCAGACCCGCAGTGCGCCCCCGACGTTGCTCCGGTAACCCCGCCAGAACAGCGCGGCGGGTCGCAGGTCGGTCAGGTCGGGCCGCTGGTGGCGCAGGGCGTACAGGGCGGAGGAGATCGCCGGCCCGACCGGCGTGAGCAGCAGCGCGACCAGCAGCAGGTTGCTGGGGTCACGGTCGAGCAGCAGCAGCGCGAGCAGGGCGGGCAGGGTGGTGAGCAGGAGCAGCACCTCGACCACGAGCAGGATGTAGACGCGCGACGCGAACCGGGACAGGGGTCCGTCGCCGAGTTGCCGCCCAACGTGCGTCGTGTCGTTCACCGTCGTCCTCCTCCCGGGTCGGTGCGGCGACCCGCGCCGGTCGCGCGGGCCGCCGTGGTCGGCCGGTCCGGGCGCGTCACCGGACCGGCCGACACCTCAGCGGTGGTCCTTCTGGTAACGCTCGTACGCCTTGTTGACCATGTCCAGGTAGGCGTCCATGTTCTTGCCCTTCAGCTCGGCCACGTAGGCGTCCCACTGGGCGAAGTCCCGCTGGCCCAACGCGAACTGCAGGGTCGCCTGGTAGACGGCGTCCTTCAGCGGCGTCTCCCAGAGGGACGCCTGCTCCCGCTCCTCGTCGCTCAGCGGGTGCGGCGGGGGCACCGCGACCGGGGTACGGGCGTTCATGACCTTCTGGAACTCCTGCTCCTCCGGCGAGAAGAAGCCCTGCACCAGCTCCGGCTTGCCGCCGTAGGCGAAGACCCCGTTGTAGAAGCCGAAGTCCTTCTGCAGGTGCTTGGTGGCCTTCGGGTTGAGCCCGATGACGTTGACGTCGGGCGCCAGCTTGGGCATGCCGGCGGAGTCCCGCACGAAGGTCGTCCCCTCGACGCCCCACTTGGCGAACTCCTGGCCGGCGTCCGAATACCAGAGCCAGTCGATGAACTGCATCATCGCCACGAAGTTCTTGCTGTCGCGGGCCTTCGAGGAGATCATCACGCCGTTCTCCATCCGGCTGGCCGGGTTGATCTCACCGGCCGGCCCGATCGGCAGCGGGATCTTGGTGATCTTGGCCTTGGGGTTGGTCTTGGCCAGGTCCGGGCGGTAGTCGTTCACCACGGCCTGCGCGTTGGCGCTGATCACGAAGGACTTGCTGTTGGCGAGCTTCTGCCGGGCCTGGTCGTCGGTCTGGGTGAAGCTCTCCGGGTCGAGCAGCTTCTCCGTCACCAGCTTGTTGAGGTACTGGAGCATCTGCTTGTACTTGTCGCTCGCGCCGGTGTAGACGAACTTCTTGGTGTCGGCGTCCCAGCTCGTGTGCTGGAAGTTCCAGCCCGCGCCCTGCAGGCCGTACGACACGGCCAGGAGGTTGAGCAGGTTACCGGCCGGGTTGGGCTTGCTCCACCGGTCCGAGAACGGGTAGACGTCCGGGTACTTGGCCTTCATCGCCTTGAGCACCGTGTACAGCTCGTCCCAGGTCTTCGGCGGGCTCAGCTTCAGCTCGTCGAGGATGTCGGTGCGGATCGCCAGCGAGTAGTCGTGCCAGGGCTTCTCGTGCAGGCCGGGCAGCAGGTAGAACTTGCCGTCCTCCTGACGCCGCGTGTCGATCTCGGGCTTCAGGTTCCACTTCGAGATCTTGTCCTGCAGGTTCGGCATGAGGTCCAGGTAGTCGCTGACCGGCAGGATCGCACCCGACGAGACGTACGCGTCCTCCTGCGCCGGATACGTCTTCGGGATGATCATCGGCGCGTCACCGGCGCCGATCAGCAGGCTGCGCTTCTGCTCGTAGTCGCTCAGCGGCACGGCGACCGGGGTGAGGCTGACGTTGGTCCGCGACTTCAGCTCCGACCAGAAGAGCCAGTCCTCGCGCAGCGGGTAGTTCGGGTGGTTGTTGTACAGGATCGAGAAGGAGACCGGCTCGCTCGCCTTGAACTGTTTGCCGATGCCGTAGTCGGCCATCGCACCGGCTTTGTTCTCCGACAGGTCCTTGGCGTCGGACGGATCATCACTGCAGGCGGCGATGCTGGTCGCCGTGAGCAGCACGGCTACCGCTGTCGCGACGCGGCGCCACGATCGGTGGAGCATGGCGGTCCTTTCGGGTTCGGTGGAGGGAAAAGGGGTGGACGGGCTGGCTAGCCCTTCACGGCGCCGAGCATCACGCCGCGGACGAAGTACCGCTGGACGAACGGGTACACCAGGAGGATCGGCAGGGTGGTGAGCACGATCGTCACGGACTTGAGCGTCGCCTCGGCCTGCACCTCGTCGGCCTCGGCGATCGCGCCGACGTTCTCCGCTCCGGTGGCCCCGGCGATCAGGTTGCGCAGGTAGACGGTCACCGGCCACAACTCCTGCCGGTCCATGTAGAGGAAGGCGGCGAACCAGGAGTTCCAGAAGGCGACGGCGTAGAACAGCACCATGGTGGCGACGATCGCCTTCGACAGGGGCAGCACGATGCGCAGCAGGATGCCGTACGTGTTGAGCCCGTCGACGGCGGCGGCCTCCTCCAGGTCGGTGGGTAGCGACTCGAAGAACGCCTTCATCACCAGCAGGTTGAACACGTTGATCGCGTTGGGCACCGCGATGGCCCAGACGGTGTTCTTCATGCCCAGGCTGGTGACGAGCACGTAGTTGGGGATCAGGCCGCCGGTGAAGAACATGGTGAAGACCGCGATGCCGATCAGCGCGGTACGACCCCGCAGGTGTTTCTTGGACAGGACGTAGGCGTAGCAGGTGGTCAGCACGATCGAGATGGTCGTGGCGACGACCGTGTAGAAGACGGTGTTGCGGTAGTTCGTCCAGAACAGCGAGTCGTGCAGCACGAGCCGGTAGGTGTCCAGGTTGAACCCGCGCGGCACGAGGTTGACCTGGCCGGCGATGATGTACCCCTCGTCGCTGAGCGAGCGGGCCACCACGTTGACGAACGGGTAGAGGGTCGCCACCACCACGATGGTGAGCACGACCGCGTTGGCGGCCTGGAACATGCGGTAGCCCCGGGTGGGCCGGATACCGCGGGGCCGGACGCGGGCGGGCAGGTCGCCGGCGGGGGCGGTGTCGGTGGCGTCGACGGTCACCACAGGCTCGTCCCCACCGTGCGTCGGGCGATCAGGTTCGCCGTCAGGACAAGCGTCAGCCCGATGACCGCCTCGAACAGCCCGATGGCGGCGGCGTAGCTGAAGTTGCTGGACCCGAAGCCCATCCGGAACAGGTACGTCGAGAGCACGTCGGCGGTCGGGTAGGTGAGCGGGTTGTAGAGCAGCAGGATCTTCTCGAACCCGACCGCCATGAAGGTGCCGATGTTGAGGATCAGCAACGTGACCATGGTGGGTCGGATGCCCGGGAGCGTGACGTGCCAGGTCTGCCGCCACCGGTTGGCGCCGTCGATACGGGCCGCCTCGTACAGGTCGTCGTCGACGGTGGTGAGCGCGGCGAGGTAGAGGATGGTGCCCCAGCCGACCGTCTGCCAGACCTCGGACGACACGTAGATCGTCCGGAACCACTCGGCGCGTTGCAGGAACGGCACCGCGTCGCCGCCGGCGGCCTGCACGATCTGGTTGACGGTCCCGTCGACGGAGGTCAACTGCATGACCATCGCCGCGACGATCACGATCGACAGGAAGTGCGGCAGGTAGGACACGGACTGCACGAACCGCCGCAGCCGCCGGGCACGTACCTCGTTGAGCAGCAGCGCGAGGATGATCGGCAACGGGAAGCAGAACACCAGGGTCAGCGTGCCGAGCACCAGGGTGTTGGTGAAGACGTCCCAGAACGTCGGGTCGGTGAGGAACATCCGGAAGTACCGCAGCCCGACCCAGTACTCACCGAAGATGCTCCCGCCCGGCTTGAACCGGCGGAACGCGATGATGTTCCCGATCATCGGGAGGTACCGGAAGACCAGGAAGAACAGCAATGGAACGACGGCCAGTGAGTAGAGCTGCCAGTCCCGGCGCAGCGCCTGTCGCCAGGTGCGCCGCCGACGGGGCGCGCGCGGGGCGGGGACGGTGGCCTCCCGCGCGGCGTCGGGTGGCGCCGGCGGCGAGGGCCGTAACGTCTCGGATGTCATCCTCGCCTCCTATGCGGAGTGCGGAACGGCCACCAGCGGCTCGATCCGCACCGACGTGAGTAGGTCCCGCTGGTGCCCGACCTCGCGCTCGGCCCCGGTGAGCCACAGCGCCACGGCGTCCACGATTCCTGCGCTCGAGCGCCCGAACCGCAGCTCGACCGCGCCGGGCTCGACCACCCGCCGGCCGGACCGACCGGGAAACGACGTGACGTCGGCCGGTACGCCGAAGGTGACGTGCGCCCGCGCTCCGGGCTCCAGCGGCACCCGGGCGAAGCCGACCAGCCGGTGCACCGGCCGGGTGGTCTGCGCCACCGGGTCGTGCAGGTAGAGCTGCACCACCTCCGTGCCGGCCCGGTCACCGGTGTTCTGGACGGTGATCCGCACCTGGACGGCACCGTCGACCGGCCAGTGGGACGCCTCGTCCCCGGCCGCGCCCACGACTGTCGCGCCGGACCACTCGAAGGTGGTGTAGCTCAGGCCGTGGCCGAACGGGTACGCCGGGGTCGGGTCGATCGAGGACACCTTGTTGCGTCGCCCGAGTGGCGGTGACAGGTAGGTGCCCGGCAGCCCGCCGGCGTCGCGGGGCACGCTGACCGGCAGCCGTCCGGACGGGTTCACCGCGCCGGTGAGCACCTCCGCGAGCGCCTGCCCGCCGAGTTGGCCGGGGAAGAACGCCTGCACCACGGCCGCCGCCGGGTCGAACTCCGGGCCGAGCGCGTACGGGCGGCCGGTCAGCAGCACCAGCACCACCGGGGTGCCGGTGGCCAGGACGGCCCGGACCAGGTCGGCCTGCACGCCGGGCAGCCGCAGGTCGGCGGCGTCGCAGCCCTCGCCGGAGGTGCCCCGGCCGAACATCCCCGCCCGGTCCCCGACGGCGAGCACGCACACGTCCGCGTTGGCCGCCGCGGCGACCGCGGCCGGGATGCCGGACGCGTCGTCGCCGGTGACGGCGCAGCCCGGCTCGTGGACCAGGAGCGGGACACGGCGGGCCAGTTCGTCGCGCAGCGTGGGGATCTCCACCCCCAGGCCGTGCTCGGGGTGGTTCACGCCGACGTGGTTGGGGAAGGTGTAGCAGCCGAGCATGGCCATCGGATCATCGGCGAGCGGACCCACCAGGGCGACCCGGTTCGCGACGGGCAGCGGCAGCACGCCGGCGTTGCGCAGCAGCACGACGGACTCCCGGGCCAGGCGTACGGCGACGTCCCGGCCGGCCTCGTCGTCGAGGCGCAGCGCCGCGACGTCGTCGGGCAGGGCCCGCCAGCCCTCGTCGAGCAGTCCGAGTTCGATCTTCTGGATCAGCACCCGGCGCGCCGCCCGGTCGACAAGCGCCACGTCAACCGCACCGGCGTGCACCGCCTGCACGAGGGCGTCGCCGAAGGCGTCCACGGTGGGCAGTTCCACGTCGATGCCGGCGCGCAGGGCGAGACGGGCGGCGTCCACGGCGTCCCCGGCGACGCCGTGCAGGGTCTCGAGGAACCGTACGGCGAAGTAGTCGGCGACCACGACGCCGGTGAAGCCCCACTCGTCGCGCAGCAGCCCGGTCAGCAACTGCTCGTCGGCGGCGGCGGGCATGCCGTCGATCTCGGCGTAGGAGTTCATCACCGACCGCGCCCCGCCGAGTCGCAGGGCCATCTCGAACGGCGGCAGGATGTGGTCGGCCAGCTCGCGGCGGCCCATGGACACCGGGGCGAGATTGCGTCCGCCCCGGGAGGCGGAGTAGCCGGCGAAGTGCTTGAGGGTCGCCACGATGCCGGCGCTCTCCAGACCCCGCACGTACGCCGCGCCGGTCGTACCCACCAGGTACGGGTCCTCCCCGATCGTCTCCTCGGTACGCCCCCAGCGGTAGTCGCGGGTGACGTCGAGGACGGGCGCGAGGCCCTGGTGCACGCCCGCGGCGCGCATCGACGCGCCGATCCGCCCGGCCATCTCCTCGACCAGCTCGGGGTCGAACGAGGCGCCCCAGCCCAGCGGGGTCGGGTAGACGGTGGCCTTGAAGGCCGCGAACCCGGTCAGGCACTCCTCGTGCACCTGCGCGGGGATGCCGAACCGGCTGGCGGCCACGATCTGCTCCTGCGAGGCGGCCAACGAGCGTGCGCCGAGCACCGGGTCGACCGGCGCGGTGCCGAACGGGCGGGTGAGCTGACCCAGCCCGTACCGGATGATCGTGTCCCACGACGGGGTGTTGGCGACCATGTCGGACTGGTGCGGCGCGACGCCCTCACCGGACGCCTCGGCACCGACCCACACCCCGAAGAGCTGGGCGACCTTCTCCTCGACGGACATCAGCGCGAGCAGCGCCTCGGCCCGCTCGGCCGGCGACCGCCCGGTGTCGCGCCACGGTGCGGCGTCGCGGGACGCCGGTTCAGCGTCGGCGGGCTGCTGACTTCTCATGCCGAGACCCCTTAGCTCGGCCACGAACCGCCCGTCGTGGGACCGGTTCGTGGCGCGCGGTTCCACAATCCGAAACTTTCCGGAAACCAGAGCAACCTTTTCGGCAACCTAAGTCCGCCGCCAGGGTGTGTCAAGAGTTTCGATGCGTCGTGGGACGCCTACCAGGCCGCCTAGCTGCATCGACGGGAATCGTCGACTGATCGTGTTAGTGTCGTCCGAAACTTTCGGATGCTGCACGAGGCTGCGATGACAGAGCACCACCCGCTCGGCCCACCCGGCTCCACCACCACCATCGCGACGATCGCCCATGACGTCGGCGTGTCGGTCGCGACGGTCTCCAAAGTCCTCAATGGACGTGAGGACGTCTCCCCCGGCACCAGAGCGCGCGTCGAGGAGAGCCTCGACCGGCACCAGTACCAGCGGCGCAACCGGCGCTCCTCGTCCGCCACCCGCCGGATCGACCTCGTCTTCCACGAGTTCGACACCGGTTGGGCGATGGAGGTCCTGCGCGGCGTCGAGGCGGTGACGAGCGTCGTCGGCGTCAGTCTCGCCGTGTCCCAGCTCGGCGGCGCGCACCGTCCGGCGGCGCGCTGGCTCGACACCCTGCTCGGTCAGCGTCCGCTGGGCGTGCTGCTCGTCCTCTGCCACCTCACCGACGCACAACAGCAGCTCCTGCGGCGTCAGGGCGTACCGTTCGTCGTGATCGACACCGACAGCGCGACCTCGGCCTCCGTGCCCACCGTCGGCTCGAACAACTTCAACGGCGGCCTGCTCGCCGCCCGACACCTCATCGAGCTGGGGCACCAGCGGATCGCCGTCATCTCCGGCCCACCCGACATGCTGTGCAGCCGGGCCCGGGCCGCCGGATTCCAGTCCGCGCACGAAGAGGCCGGCCTGACCCTCGACCCCGATCTGGTCCGCTACGGCAGCTTCTCCGCCGGGGCCGGGCACACCCACGGACTCCAGCTCCTGCAACGACCGGACCGACCCACGGCGATCTTCGCCGGTTCGGACATCCAGGCGATGGGGGTGCTCCGGGCCGCACGTCGGTGCGGCCTGCGCGTCCCCGAGGATCTTTCGGTGATCGGCTACGACAACCTGCCGCTCGCCACCTGGACGGACCCGGCCCTGACGACGATCAACCAGCCGTTGCGCGACATGGCCGGCATCGCCACCCAGATGCTGCTCAACCTGTCCGCCGGCACGGTACCGGCGACCAGCCGGATCGACCTGGTGACCGAACTGGTCGTCCGGGAGAGCACCGCGCCCCCCGCCCCGCCGCGCTGACCCCTGCGAGGAACCGTGTCCGACGCCGCTGTCCGCCTCGACGAGCTCGAGCGATACTCCCCCACCGTCACCGAACCGGAGGACTTCGACCGGTTCTGGGGCGACACGCTCGCCTCGGCCGCCGCCCGGCCGGTGCTCGTCGACGTCCGTCCCGAGCCGACCGGCCTGCGCGTGCTCGACACCTGGGACGTCACGTTCGCGGGCTTCGACGGCGACGAGGTGCGGGCCTGGTTCACCCGCCCGGCGGGCGTACCCGAACCGCTGCCCGCCGTGGTGGAGTTCGCCGGGTACGGACGCGGCCGGGGCCTCCCGCACGAGCGGCTGGTCTGGCCGGCGGCCGGGTACGCGCACCTGTTGATGGACAACCGGGGCCAGTCCGGCCTGTACGCGGCCGGCGACACCGCCGACCCGCACGGAGCGCCCGGCGGTCCCTGGCCGGCGACCTGGGGCATCCTCGACCCGTACGACTACCACTACCGCCGGCTGATCACGGACGCCGTCCGGGCCGTCGAGGCGGTCCGCGCCCTGCCCGGCGTCGACGCGAACCGGGTCACGGTGCTCGGCAACAGCCAGGGCGGGGGCGTGGCCCTGGCCGTCGCCGGCCTGGTCGACGACCTCGCGGCGGTGCTGGTCACCGCGCCGTTCCTCTGCGACGTGCAGCACGCCATCGCGCTCAGCGACGCCTCGCCGTACGGTGAGATCGCCCGGTACCTGGCGGTGCACCGGGAGGCCGAGGACGCGGTCCGGCGCACGCTGTCCTACGTCGACGGGGTGACCTTCGCCCGGCGGGCCACCGCGCCGGCGCACTTCGGCATCGGCCTGCGCGACACCGTCTGCCCGCCGAGCACCGGCTTCGCCGCCTACAACCAGTACGGCGCCGCGTCCGGCCGGCCCGACGCGCCCCGACGGGAGATGCACGTGTACCCGTTCAACGGTCACGAGAGCGGCGAGGCCCTGCACGTCCGGCGGCAACTGCGCTGGCTCGCCGCGACACTCGCGGGCTGAGCCCGGCCATGGTCGGCGATCGATGCATTGCCGGTGTTAGCGATAACAAGCTATGGTGCGTCCGGGCGGGGTGAAGGGCACATCCCGACGTCCGGGTTCCTGGTCGTCGAACCACCACCCGAGGAAGCCCCATGAGCACTGTGACCCTTGGTAAACCCGTACCCCCGACACCCGACAGGCCCGCGACGAGCCCGAGGCCCCGCCGGGCCCGGCTGTGGTGGGCGGCGCTGGCCGCCGTCGCGGCCATGGCCGCCGCCGTGCCGGTGGCGACCGCGCCCGCCAGCGCCGAATCCAACGGCGGCGTACGCGTCATGCCCCTCGGCGACTCGATCACCGACGGCTTCAACGTCGCGGGCGGCTACCGGATCGAACTCTGGCAACGGTTCACGTCCGGCGGCTACCGGATCGACTTCGTCGGCTCGATGTTCAACGGCCCGTCCAGCCTCGGTGACCACGACCACGAGGGTCACTCCGGATGGACCATCGCGCAGATCGACGCCAACATCGTGAACTGGCTGCGCGCCACCAACCCGCGCACCATGCTGCTGCACATCGGCACGAACGACATGTACGGCGACACCTCCGGAGCGCCGGGCCGGCTGGCCACCCTGGTCGACCGGATCACCAACACCGCACCGAACGCGGACGTGTTCGTGGCCACGATCATCCCGAAGTCCGGCGCGGACAACGTGGTACGGGGCTACAACGCGGCGATCCCGGGGATCGTGCAGACCCGGGCCGCGGCCGGCAAGCGCGTCCACCTGGTCGACATGTACCGCGCGCTGACGCTCAGCGACTTGGCCGACGGCGTGCACCCCAACGCCACCGGCTACCGCAAGATGGCCGTCGCCTGGTACGACGCCCTGCGCGCGGTGCCCGGCAGCATCGGCGGGGACACGCCACCGACCACCACGCCGCCGCCCACCACGCCCCCGCCGACGACCCCGCCGCCCACCACCCCGCCGCCGACCACGCCGCCCCCGACGACTCCGCCGCCCGCGGCGGGCTGCCGGGTGACGTACACGGTCAACGCCTGGAACAACGGACTCACCGCAGCCGTCTCGGTCACCAACACGAGCAGCACCGCGATAAACGGCTGGGCCCTAGGGTTCACGCTGCCGAGCGGACAGACCATCACCGGCGGCTGGAACGCCAGCTACTCCCCGACCAGCGGCGCGATCACCGCCCGCAACGTCTCCTACAACGGCACCATCGCCCCGAACACCTCGGTCGACATCGGCTTCCAGGCCACCCACACCGGCAACGCCGGCAAACCGACCGCCTTCACGCTCAACGGCACCGCCTGCTCGATCGCCTGACCCACGCCCCGGACACCGAACGCGGGGGCGGCGAGAGTTTCTTCTCGCCGCCCCTGCAGCTCTCGGCTCATCACCGGACCTGCCGCTCACAGCGCGCGGGAGACGACCGGACCTGCCGATGTCAGCCTGTTCGACCAGCGACCGCCAGGGCCGGCATTCTGGAAGCTCGAGTCGGTCGCGTCCGCGAGCGTCAACCCTGGGATCCACCTGTATAACCTGTGCGGATGCCATCAGCGAAGCAGCTTCTGCTGCTCCTCGGGGCCGCCCTGGTCGCCGTCGTGGGCGCGTTGTTCGGGTCCCCCTGGGCGACCGGGGCCGGCGGCGTCGTCGTGCTGGGCGTTCTCGCCGTCCACCCTTCGGTGACCGGTCCCGCCGTGCCCCGCTCGACACGTCTGCTGCTGCAGGGTGGACTGCTCCTCCTCGCCCTCGCGGGTGTCGTGGAGATGTGGGGATGGGCGGCCTCGTCACTCGGCGACGCCCCACCGAGCGCGAGCGAGCTGATCGCGCTGGTGACCGACCCGGCACGGCAGCGGACGCAGTTCCTGCGACAGCTCACCGTGGCAGGCTGCCTGATCCTGGCCTGCGCCTGCCTCGGCGTCGCTATCGGGCAATTGCCGCGGGAGAGGCTGAGCCGGCTCGGCCGGGCCGCGCCGGCCGTGTGCGTACTCACGCTGGTCACCCTGGTATTCGTCGCCCTTCTCCCGGCGGGGCTGACCGCCGTGCTCGGCTCGTTCACCAATGTGGCCGTGGCGGTGTTGCTCGTGCTCGGGGGGTATGCCTGGGTCGTAAGCCGCTCGGTCCGGCGTCATGGCACCGCCCCGATCGCCGCGGTGGGTGCCACGCTGCTGGCCACGGCGGCCTGGCTCGCGGTGGACGATGCCTGGCGGAGCCGGCCGGAGCCGCGCGGCAGCGACGCCTTCTACCAGACGGGCGTCAGTGTGTCCGTGGCCGTCGAGACCGGACCCGATGTGGAGACCGCCGTCGCCGTCGCGGCGCTGCTGCTTGGAGCCGCCCTGACCGTGCTGGCCTGCGCGAGGCTCAGCGAGACGCGCTGAGCCTGACCCCTTCTGCGGTGACCTTCATGGCAAGCTCGCACACCTGCCGAGTTGAGGATGCTCCGGCTTGCGACTTGAGCGGCTGGGAACAGCTGCGGCCCGTCCCGGGAAGGGTCGGGCCGCAGCTGTGCGTGAGGGTGAGGGCGAGCAGAAGGGGTGAATCGGTGGTCAGATGGTGAAGCCGCCGTCGACGTTGACCGTCGCCCCGGTGATGTAACGCCCGTCCGGGCTGGCGAGGAACGCCACCGCAGCGGCCACGTCCGCTGGCGCGGCGTAGTGGCCGAGGGCGGTGAACCCGTTGATCGCATCAGCGTTGGGGCCGTCGGCCGGGTTCAGTTCGGTGTCCGTGGCCCCTGGATTTACGAGGTTCACGGTGATCGCCCTGCCGCCGAGCTCGCGTCCGAGGGCCTTGGTCAGGCCGATCAGCGCGGTCTTGCTCATCGCATACAGCGAGAAGCCCGGGAAAACTGCCCGCTCGGCCATGTTGCTGCCGATGTTGATGATCCGGCCACCGGCCGCCATGTGCTGTACTGCGGCTTGCGAGGCGACGAACGGTGCCCTGATGTTGACCGCGACGGTCTGTTCGAACTCTTCGAGGCTCAGTTGCTCGAGCGGTCCGAGTAGGAACGCGCCAGCGTTGTTGACCAGGATGTCCAACCGACCCAGCTCACCGGCGACCCGGTCGACCACGTCGACGACCGCCGCCGGTTTGGCACTGTCGGCCTGCATCGCGATCGCCCGCCGCCCCAAGGCCTTGATCTGGTCCACCACGTCGTCGGCGCGCTGCTGGTTCCGCTGAAACGTCAGCGCCACATCGGCACCTTCTTGGGCCAGGCGCAATGCCACGGCAGCGCCGATGCCACGACTGCCGCCGGTAACCAGAGCTGTCTTGCCGTCAAGTGCGTTGTTCATGGCGCAAAGCCTGGTCGATAAAAGCCCGGCGGTCTGGCGGCGATCGGACGTTGCGTTCGCTGGTACTCGCGGCCTCACGCGGCCGCCCACCCGACGGGAACCCGCCCTGTGCGACGTGCGCGCTATCCTGCCGTGCGTGGTCGAGGGTTTCGTGTACGTCAGCGACGACCGGCCCGGCCCTCTGACAGGTGCGAGGGCTGGCGAACGGGTCAAGACGCCCTCCTGGGATCCGCCATGGATCGTGCTCGCTCACCATCTTGACGCCGTTATCGTGCCGCGATGGCCGGGTCGGCTTTTTCGCGTCAGAAGCGTTCCGCCCAGCAGCGACGAGGAACGAATAGCCCTGGCGCGGGCTGCCGCGGGAGTGAAGGCCGATGCGAGCTACACCCGCGTGTTCGCCGTAGACGTCGTGGCCGAACTGCGTCCCGGGATCCTGTTCGGCCCGAACGGCGACGCGGTAGCCGAGGTTCTGGAGTGCGCCCGCCTGCTCACCGAGCCCGTCGCGTACGAGCTGACAGCGGCACGGCATCCGAGCGCCGATCAGGCGTACAGCCGCGCGTGGCAACGCTGGTTGAGCGAGCAGCCCAATGGCGCGCAGTACCGCAGCAGCGATCACAGCAATGTACTGGCGACGCCCGGAGCCGGTCCGGTCAGTTCGCCGATCAGGTGCGGCTTCACCGTCTTGTGGACGCGCGTGGTCGACAGCGCCCGGCAGCGTGCCGGCTCAGCGGCGTTCACGATCGATGCCGAGGACGAAGAGGACGAAGAGGTGCTTCTGGACCCGTGGACGACGGCGGCCTCCGCGTTGCTGGATGCGGCCATGGCTCTCGGTGCGCCCGACCTGGTCGATCCTGCGGACGCGGCCGTACTCACCGCGGCGCGGGGGGTCATTGCCCGTTGCCCGAGGAGTACCCGCTAGTCGGCAAGCAGGTCGACGCGATCGGCTCGAGGGCGGCGATCAGCTCGTCGAGCTCGTCGGCGGTGAGCACGTCGTACGCCGGCGCCGCCAGCTCGTCGGTGCGGGCCTCGATCCGCTCCTTGGTCTCCCGGCCGGCGTCGGTGAACCCGCCGGCGGCGTCCACGAGGCCGCGGCGGCGCAACCCGTCGATGACACCAGCCAGCTGCGCCTTCGGCAGGTGGTGGATCCGGCCGAACTCCTCCGCCCTCATGCCGAGGGAGAGAGCGAGCAGGACGTGGGCCTCGGTGCCGCCGATGCCGTGAGCGAGGAGGGCGGCGTTGTGACCGTCCCCGCGGTGCTCCCGCAACAGCGTCGCCGCGTGCCAAAGCCTGGCCACCGGTTTCTCGGGCACGTCGAGCGCCCGCAGCCCGGCGTACAGCGCGCGGCCCTCGGTCGGCGCGCTGACCGCTGCCCGGGTGGCCAGGTCGGCGACCCGCACCAGACCGGGGGAGTCGGCGAGCTGCCCGATCAGCTGCCGCAGCGCTGCGGCGCTGCCCCGCTCGCGCACCGCGATCGCCTCCTGCGGGGTGATCTTCCCCCAGACCCACGGGATGTGGCGCGACACCTCACCGTCGGCGAAGTTGTAGAAGACCGCGTGCACCACCTCGGCCGGTGCCATCCCCAGCGGCGCGGCCCGGCCCGCGAAGTACCCGTCCCAGTAATTGCGCATACCCACGGCCAGGAACGCTTCGTTCGGCACCTCGGAGAAGGTGACGGTGGCGATCGGCTCGACGAACTCGAACATGCGGTGGATCTTGGACAGCGGGTGCGGCATCGTTCGGCATCTCCTGTGGTTGTGACCGCCCCTCGTGGGCGACCGCTCACCTTGGCTACGAACAACGCGGCCCGGATACGACAGCTTCGCACGACATCGATTCAGCCAAGATCAGCCAGACCGGGGCGCTGACCATCCGTGGTGGCGGGACGCCGGGTCGATGTGCTGGTGGGCGTGATGCCGCAGAGGCATCAAGATGACTCTGCGGCATCACGCTCACGAACGCATCCCCCCTCACCGAGGTGACCGAGGGTCACGGCCGGTCGCGCTGTTCGCCGCGACCGACGACCATCGGCCGACCTCAGCGGCTCGCCGCGCGGTAGAGGCGGCTCACCGTCTCGGCGACGCAGACCGGCTTGTCGCCGCCGTCGCTGTGCACCGTCACCGCCGTGACCAGCTGCACCCCACCGCTGACCGGCGACACCTCGGCGATGACCGCGCTGGCCCGTACGGCGGCGCCGACCCGCAGCGGCGCGGGGAAGCGCACCCGGTTCAGTCCGTAGTTGACCCCCATGGCGACGCCCTCGACGCGGTAGAGCTGGGCGGCCAGCGCCGGCACCAGCGACAGGGTCAGGAAGCCATGCGCGATGGGGGCGCCGAAGGGTCCGGCCGCCGCGCGTTCCGGGTCGACGTGGATCCACTGGTGGTCGTCGGTCGCGTCGGCGAACAGGTTCACGCGATCCTGCTCGATCGGCTGCCAGGGGCCGGGGCCGAGGGTCTCGCCGACCGCGGCGGTCAGCTCGTCGACGGAGGTGAAGACGCGCATGCGGGTGTCCTTAGTGCTGGAGGGTGCCTGACGCACAAACTAGCGGTGATAGTTAACGCCGTCCAGAGCGGAACGCCGCTCAGCGGTCCACGGCCACTCCGGCGTGCTGTTCGGTGGCGAACGCGCGGGCCAGCTCGGTGCGGGAACGGATGCCGAGCCGGTGGAAGACGTTGCGCAGGTGATGGTCGACCGTCCGGGTGGACAGGAACATCCGGGCGGCGATCTCCCGGTTGGTCGCGCCCTCGGCGACCAGGCGGGCGATCCGGAGCTGCTGACCGGTCAGCAGCCGGGCCGCCGGCAGATCCGGCGGCCCGACCGACTCCCCGGCGGCACGCAGCTCGGCCGTGGCCACCTCAGCCCAGCGACCGGTCCCGAGCAGGGTGAACGCCTCCCGGGCACGGTGCAGGTGCGCCCGCGCGTCCCGTGGTCGCCGGCTGCGCCGCAACTCCTGGCCGAAGAGCAGCTCGGTGCGGGCCCGTTCGAACGCGCCGGCCTCCAGCGGGTGCAACCGCAGCGCCGTCTGGAACTCCCGCTCCGCCTCGACGCCGCCCCGGGGCGCCAGCAGCGCGTGGCACCGGGCCGACAGCGCGCGACGCAGCGGGCTCGCGGTGCTGCTCGCCCACCTGTCGAAGGCCGCCAGGGCGGCGGTCGCCGCCGGGCGGTGCGGCAGGTGCGCGGCGGCCTCCACCAGGTACGGCGTGGCCATCACCTGGACCAGCACCTGACCCCGACCGGTGCCGAGCCGGGCCAGGGACGCGAGGCGGGCCGCCGCCTCGGCGTGCCGACCGTCGACGAGGTCCAGCACGGCCAGCGCCCAGCCGGCGAGGGCGTGCGGTCGGCTGCCCGGTGCCGGCGTCGTACCGATCTCCCGGATCCGCCGCAGGCTGCTCTCCCGGTCGGCGCGGATGGCGGCCAGCACGGCGAGCATCCCCAGGTGGACGTCGGCGCAGTTGGACTGTCCGGTGGCCAGCGCCACCCGCAGTCCCTCGCGGGACGTCTCGGCCGCCGCCTCGTGCCGGCCGAGCCAGTACTCGGCGACCGCCCGCAACTCCAACGCGCGGGACAGCATGGACAGCTCGCCGCGCTCACGCGCCAACCCGACGGCACGCTCGGCGAGGCGGTGCGCGGCGCCGTCCACGGCCACCACCAGCCCGGCCGCCGCCGCGCAGGCGAGCGCGGTCGGGGTCAGTTCCGGCCCGGTGAGGCGGCCACCGAGCACGACGGCCCGCCGCAGCTCGGGGCCGGCCCGTTCGTGGTCGCCCCGCAGGGTGGCCGCCACCCCGGTGACGAGGCAGCCGGCCAGCTCCACGGCCGGCGGGTCGTCCCGGCCCCGGAGCGCGGCGGCGTGCCGGCCGACCTCCGCGTACCGGTACTGGTCGCCAGCGAAGCAGACGGCCTCACCGGCGCGTGCCAGCCCCTGGATGGCCCGGGCGCGGTCGACGGCGGCCACCGTCCGCGCGGCGGACAGCAGGGTGGCCGCCGCGCCAGTGGCGTCCTGGCAGCGCAGGTCGATCTCGCCGCGCAACAGCCCGGCCTGACCCTCGACGACCGGGTCCGCGCAGGTCGCGCGGAGGCGGTCGAGCAGGAGGCGGGCCTGGCCGGGTTCCCCGCCGGCCCAGGCGTAGCGGGCGGCGGCGAGCAGGCGGGCGGCGGCGTCGCCCGGGCGGTCGCTGAGCGCGGCGGCCCGGCACAGCGCCGCCGACGCCACGGCCCAGCCGTTGCGGCCACCGGCCGCCGCCCGCTCCAACTCGGCGGCGAGGACCGGGTCGGCGCCCGCGGTCGCGTCGGCGAGGTGCATCGCCCGGCGTAACCGCTGGCCGAGCGGATCGAGGACGCCCGCGAGCAGCCGGTGCGCGGCCCGCCGCTGCGTGAGCGGAGCGCCGGCGGCGACCATGGCGCGGGCCAGGGGCTGCGCGAAGGTGACGCCGCCCGACTCGACCCGGACAAGCCCGGCGGCCTCGGCCGGGGCGAGCGCATCGAGGGTCGCGCCGGTGGCTTCGGCCGCGCGGACCAGGGTGGCCGCGTCGTCCGACTCGTCGAGCGCGGCGAGCAGCAGCATCCGGCGGGTGTCCGGCGGCAGCCGGTCGAGGCGGGCCCGGTAGGAGCGCCCCAGCGCGCCGTCGGCCGGCGGTGCGACGGGAAGCGGCTCCTCCCCGCGCCACTGCGCCGGGGTGAGCACGTCGGCGAGGTCGACGAGGGCCTGCGGGTTGCCGCCGCCCACGGTGGCGAGCGCGGCGGCGACCGGGGCGGCGGGCCGCTCGGACAGTCGGTCGGTGAGGACAGCGATGCTGTCCCGCTCGTTCAGCGGTGCCAGCCGGTGGGTCACGAGACCGCCGACGGTGGCGGTGGCGTCCCCGGTGAGCAGGACAACGACCGGCAGCTGCCGCAGCCGGCGGGCCACGACCGCGAGCACCTGCGTGGTCTGCGGGTCACCCCGGTCCACGTCGTCCATGGTGGCGAGCAGCGGACGTTCCCGGGCGGTCGCTGCGAGCAGCCCGAGGACGGCCACCGACAGGGCCAGCCGGCGCTCAGGCGGGCAGCCCTCCCCGTCCATGACCCGGTACAGCAGGCGACGGCGCTCCTCGGGCAGGGCGGTCGCGCGGTCGCGCACCGGGTCGAGCAGGCGTTGCAGGCCGGCGTACGGCAGCATCGCCTCTTCCGGCAGCCCGGTCGCGGCCAGCACGGCGCAGTCCTTCGCGTACCGGTGGGCGTAGGAGATCAGCGCGGTCCGGCCCGAACCCGGCTCGCCGTGCAGCAGTAGCGCGCCGCCACCGTCGGTGATGCCGTCCAGCAGGCTACGGACAGCCGCGCACTGGTCGTCCCGGCCGCGCAGCACAGTTATTTGCACTTGTGATGCAGTAACCATGCGTCACAGTGTCACCCATCCAGAAGCGGATGGAAAGAGGACAGGCTGGGATCAGTCGGCCGCGACCTCGGCCAACAGCGCGCCCACCGTCCGGGTCATCACCGCGCGGGCGGCGTCCACGCCCAGCCCGAGGCCGTAGCGCAGCATGGACCAGGCCGGCCACATGCTCGCCGCCACCACCGCGTTGAGCAACTGGCTGCGCTCGCGCCCGGCGCGCGCCAACTCGGCCGCGAAGAGATGCTCGACCTCGTCACGTACCCGGTCGATGTGCTTGCGGCGGTTGCGGCGCAACTGCTCGGAGACCGGCTCGCGCATCTGCGCGGCCCGCGCCGACGGCGCGATGAGCTGGAGCAGCCGCGCCCGCTGCCGGCAGTACGCGTCGACCCGCTTGGCCAGTGGCAACGTGGTCGAGATCGGCCGGTAGGCGGCGTCCTGCTGGCGCAGCACCTCCGCGCCACTGGCCTCGAAGAGGGTTTCCATGTCCTTGAAGTTGGTCCAGAGCGTCCGCAGCGAGATGCCGGCCCGTTCGGCGATGCGTTCACCGGTGGGCCGCAGGTCACCCTCGGCGATGAGCGCCAGGTGCGCCTCGACGATGGCCGCCCGGGTGCGCTCGGCGCGGGCCGTCCGTCCGTCGACCCGCGCCGGCGTCTCGACCCTGTTCATTCGCCCCCGCCCCTTCACCGACACGGTGTCGTCCGGCTCTGCGACGAGTCTAGACAGGCGGTGATCGAAACGGTTCGGGTACGCGTGGGCGGCGTCATCCGGGCCGGCCGGATTGCATTCACGGTGCAAATAGTATGAGAGTCGGAAGGTCTTGGTCAACGCGTCGTCGTACGGCCCGGACGGGGTGACCGTCGGGCCGTACGACGACGTGGCGCACGCTCAGGAGGCGGTCGGCACCCCGTTGGCGGGCGGCGCGACCGGCGCGGCGGTGTACTCCCGCACCGGACCGTCCCGCTCGTCGGTCTCGTACGTCGGCCCGAAGTAGCTCTGCACTCCCCCGCTCACCCGGCTCAACCGCTGCCCGCCGTAGCCGGAGTGGTCGTCGGCGGCGAAGCGCAGCGGCGCGAGGCCGGGGCCCTGGAAGCCCCCCTTCTCGACCGCGTCGACGACCTTCTCACGGGTGACGTCCTTGCCGGCGGCCAGCAGCACCTGCACGAACAGGTAGCCGACCGACATGCCGTACACGGTGTTGCCGTCGAACGGCGCGTCCCCGTTGTGCGACTTGTTGATCTTCATGAAGAGCTGGATCCACGGGTTGGCGGTGTCGTTCTGCATCGGCAGGTAGTTGGTACCGACCATGCCCTCCAGAAGCGGCGCGGCGGCGCCGAGCTGCTTGGCCAGGGTCGGCTGGTCGGCCCCGACGTTGGACACCAGCCACTGCGGCTTGAAGCCCAGTCGCGCGGCGGTACCGATGGACAGCGCGGTGAAGCCGGGCACGGTCGCCAGCACGACGACCTGACAGCCGGCCGCCTTGAACGCGCCGATCTGCGGCGCGACGTTGGTGTTGCTGGTGACGTACGTCTGCTTGACCGCTACCGCCCCGGCGCCGAGGACCTTCTCCACGCCGGCCAGGCTGTCCCGGCCGAAGTCGTCGTCCTGACCGAGGAAGCAGACCTTCTGGCCGGCCAGGGTCGACTTCGCGTAGTTGGCGAGGATCTTGCCCTCGACGGTGTAGTCCGGGTTGAAGCCGAACGTGCCGGGATAGGTGTCGGGCTGGTCCCAGCTCCGGCTGCCGGAGGCGACGAAGAGGTCCGGCACCCGGTTGCTCTTGAGGAAGTCGAGCACGCCGCTGTGCGTCGGCGTGCCGAGGCCGTTGAGGATGGCGAAGACCTTGTCCTGCAACACGAGCTGGCGGACCACCTGCTGGGTGTTCGCCGGGTTGTAGCCGTCGTCCATCACCTTGTAGGTGATCTTCCGGCCGTGCACGCCACCGTTGGCGTTGACGTAGTCGAAGTACGCCTTCGTCGCTGGTGCGATCTTGGAGTAGCCGGCCGAGGCCGGCCCGGTGAGCGGCATGTGGGTGCCGACGACGATCTCGGTGTCGGTCACACCCGGCACCGACCTCCCGCCGGAGGTGGGGCCGTCGTCGCCGCCACAGCCGGCGGCGGCGATGAGCAGGGCGATGGTGCTGGCGATCGCGAGACCGCGTCGCGCCGAAGGGTGCATGGGAGACACCGACCTTTCTCGGTCCGGTTGGGTGGGAGCGGTGTGGTGGGGCGCCCGGCGGAAGCCGGGCCGGGAAACAGTCAGGAACGTCGCGCCGGCCAGCGGGCCAGCAACGTCCGGCCGAGCCGGGCCAGCAGGCCCTGCACACCGCCGGGCGCGGCGATCATCACGACGATCAACGTGACGCCGAAGATCGCCAGCGGGAGGTTGCCCTCCAGCCGCTGCGCCACCGCCGGCGAGAGGGTGAGCAGCTCGGTCACGGAATGGGTGAGGTCGGGCAGGGCGACCAGCAGCACCGCCCCCCAGAGCGCGCCGGCGAGCCGGCCGAGACCGCCGATCACCACGGCCATCAGCAGGAAGAGCGACAGGGTCAGCGAGAACGCCCCGGGCGACACGCTCTGCGCCAGCACCGCGAGCAGGCCACCACCGAGCCCGGCGGTGGCGGCGCTGACCACGAACGCAAGAACCTGCGTACGGGCGACGTGGATGCCCGCGAGTCGGGCCGCCACCTCGTCGTCGCGGACGGCCCGGAAGGTCCGCCCGTACCGGCTGCGGACCAGGTTCGCCAGCAGCAGCAGCGCCAGCAGGGTGGCAGCGCCCGCGATCCAGAGCTGCCACCGCTCGTACGGGAAGTAGGCCCCGAGCGCCAGCGGCGGCGGCTCCACCGGCACCGACAGCCCCTGCTCGCCGTTCAGCACACCGTCGAAGGTGACGGCCAGCGCCGGCACGACGACGGCCACGGCGAGCGTCACCCCGGCCAGGTAGGGGCCGCGCAGCCGGGCCGCCGCCACCCCGACCACCGCGCCGACCACGACCGTGCCCGCCACCGCCGCGACCAGCGACAGCACCAACAGCCAACCGCCGGTCCAGCCCTGGTCGAGGAACGCGTTCTGGCACAGCGCCACCGTGTACGCCCCGGTCGCCATCAACGCCCCGTGCCCCAGCGAGAGCTGCCCGTTGAGTCCGGTGAGGACGGTCAGCCCGGCGGTGGCGCAGAGGTACGCGGCGATCGTGGCGAGCTGGAAGTTGCGGAACGGCTCGACGGCGTAGCTGACCGCAACGAGCAGCGCCCCCACGGCGAGCGCCACGGCCAGGTGCCGCAGCAGCGTGGAGCCCCGTCGCGGCTCGGGCGGGCGTTCGTCGGTGTCGGCCGGTCGCTGCTCCGGCGGCAGGACCGCCCGGGTGGCGCTCACACCCGCCTCGCCGCGACCGGGGCGAACAGCCCGCCGGGGCGCACCAGCAGCACCGCCAGCAGCAGCAGGAGCACGGCGAGGGGGGTGAGGTCGCTGCCGGCGTACCCGCTCACGTAGGAGAGCAGCAGCCCCACCGCGAGGCCGCCGACGACCGCCCCCGGTGGACTGTCCAACCCACCCACCACCGCCGCGGTGAACGCCGAGACGAACACCAGGTCCATGGCGTGCGGGTGCAGACCCAACTCGGTGGGGATGACCAGCATCGCGGCGAGCGCGCCCACGCCCGAGGCCAACGCCCAGCCGAGCGTCAACATGCCGCCGACGTTCACCCCGAGCAGGCGGGAGACCTCCGGCGCGAACGCCGCCGCCCGCATCCGCAACCCGATCGAGGTACGGGCGAACATCCAGCCCAGCCCGCTGACCACCACGGCGATCGTGGCGAAGACGAACAGATCGTACGGCGACAGCACGGCGATCCCCCCGACGGTGAACGCGGACCGGCTGAACGGGACGTCGGCGGGGCGGAACTCGTTGCCGTACACCATGCCCAGCACCGCCTGGATCAGCAGCACCAGGCCGAGCGCGACGATGACCGGGTTGAGCGGCGACGCGTGGTCGACGTGCCGCATCACCACCCGGTCCACCAGTGCGCCGAGCAGCAGTCCGGCGACGATCGCGACGACGAAACCCAGCCAGTACGAGCCCGTCGCGGCGGACACCGAGTACGCGACGTACGCGGCGGCGACGGCCATCGCGCCCTGGGCGAAGTTGACGACCCGGGCCGCCCGCCAGATGAGCACCAGCGCGAGCGCGAACGCGGCGTACACCGCGCCCCGGGACAGGCCGTCGACAGTGAGGAAGACGAAGCGGTCCAACTGTCCTCCCTCCGTGAAGACTTCGATGCTGGTCAGAAACCGAGGTACGCGTGACGCAGGTCGGCGTCGTCGCGCAGCGTCGCCGCCGGGGCGGCGATCACCACCTGGCCGAGGGACATCACCACGCCCTGGTCGGCGACGGCGAGGGCGCTGCGCACGTTCTGCTCGACCAGCAGCACGGTCAGGCCGGTCTGGTCACGCAACTGGCGCAGCAGGGCCATGATCCGGGCGACCACCCGGGGCGCCAGGCCCAGCGACGGCTCGTCCAGCAGCAGCAGGCGCGGCCGCCCGACCAGGGCCCGGCCGAGCGCGAGCATCTGCCGCTCGCCGCCGGAGAGCTGGTGGCCGTGGTGGCGACGACGCCGTGCGAGCGGCTCGAACAGCTCGTAGACCTCGTCGAGGGCGCGCCCGGCGTCCGCCCGGTCCCGCCGCCACAGCCCACCGAGCCGCAGGTTCTCGTCGACCGTCAGCTCGCCGATCACGCCCCGACCCTCCGGGACGTGCGCCATGCCGCGCCGCACGAGCTGCTCCACCGGCGTACCCCGGAGATCCTCCCCGGCGAGGACGACCTGGCCGGCCGCCGGCCGGATCATGCCGGAGAGGGCCCGCAGCAGCGTCGTCTTGCCGGCGCCGTTGGCGCCGACGACGGCGGCGATGGTGCCGGCCGGCACGGTGAGGTCGACGGCCCGCAACACCGGCGCGGCGCCGTAACCGGCCACCAGTCCCCGGACCACGAGCAGATCCGGCGCGCTCGCTGACCCGTCCTTCGTTCGCGACTGCGGGGCTCGCAAACCCGGCTCACTCCTCGCGCTCACGCTGTCTCCTCGACGAGGGCGCCCAGGTACGCGTCGGTGACCGCCGGGTCGTCGCGGACCTCGTCCGGGGTGCCGGTAGCGATCACCCGGCCGAAGTCGAGCACCACGATCTCGTCGCAGACGTCCATCACCAGGTCCATGTGGTGCTCGACGAGCAGCACCGCGCAGGGGTCGACCTCGCGCCGGGGCAGCTGCCGGATCAGGTCCGCCAGCTCGGCGATGTCGTCGGCGCCGAGGCCACCGGCGGGTTCGTCGAGCAGCAGCAGCCGGGGCCGCGCGGCGAGCGCGCGGGCCAGGGCGACCCGCTGGCGTACGGCGAAGGGCAGCGTGCCCGGCGCGGCCTCGGCGTGCGCGGCGATGCCCAGACCGTCGAGGACGTCCAGGGCGTGCCGGCGCAGCCGGCGCTCGTCGCGGTCGCTGCCGGCGAGCCCGAACAGCGCCGCGCCGAAACCTGCACGGGCGGTGTGGGACGCGCCGGTCATCACGTTCTCCACCACGCTGAGCCCCGCGAAGAGCCCGGTCCCCTGCAGGGTCCGGGCGATGCCGAGCCGGGTCAGCCGGTGGGGCTGGGGGCGCAGCGGCCGACCGTCGAGGGTGAGCGAACCCGTCTGCGGTGTGACGAAGCCGCAGACCACGTTGAACAGGGTGGTCTTGCCGGCGCCGTTGGGCCCGATCACGCCGACCACCCGGTTGGGTGGCACCCGGAGCGAGACGTCGTCGAGGGCGGTGAGGCCGCCGAAACGGACGCCGATGTCGTGCAGTTCGAGGCCGCGCTCCATGCACCCATCCCTCTGCCGTGGCGGGTGTTATTTACACTCGCAGTGTACGTTTCTCGGTGATCGCGTCAAGACCCCTCGATGCGCCCGAACGGCCGGGACGGCCGCCGTGGGGCGGCCGTCCCTTCACGAGCGCGCTCAGGCGCTCGGGCAGGTGTTGCGGTACTCCTGGATCTGCGACCCGCTCGGGCCCGGGCAGAGGAACTGCTCGTAGCGGGTGTCGTCGTCGACGAACCGCTTGAGCCAGGCCACCATCTGCCGCGCCGTCGGGGTGTTGACGGTCTGCGGGAAGAAGTGACTCGCTCCGTTCAGCTCCAGGTAGGCCTTCTCGGCCGAGGACGGGATGCTGTTGTAGAACGGGATGGAGTGCGTGGCGACCGGCGCGACGCTGTCGCTCTCGCCGCCGATGATCAGCGTCGGCACCCGCAGCTCGGACCAGCTCTTGTCCAGGTTCCAGGGCGCGAGCGGCACCGCGGCCTGCAACGACGGCCGGGACGAGGCCGCCTCCAGGCTGCCGCCGCCGCCCATCGAGTGCCCGGCCACCGCGAGCCGGCTGCTGTCGATCCGGCTCCGCACCGAGCTGCGCTGGGTGAGGTAGTCCAGCGCGGCGAGCAACTGCCGGCCGCGGCTGTCCGGCTGGTCCAGTCGGGTGTTGGTCTCGATGCCGATCACCACGAAGCCGTGCGAGGCGATCCGTGGGCCGAGCCAGCTGATGCTGGACCATGCGGCGGTGTAGCCGGGCGAGATGGCGACGGCGCCGAAGGTGCCCTCGCTGGTGCTGGTCGGGTAGTAGATGACCCCACCGCCGAAGCCGGTCACGCTCAGCGACGACACGCTCTGCGAGGCGGTGGCGAAGGGACCGCGGCTGGCCTCCAGGATCGCGGTGGTCGGGGCCGGGCCCCGCTCGTACGGGCCGGCCGCTTGGGCGGCACCCGTCGGTCCGACGAGGACGCCGGCGACGAGCAGGGTGGTAGCCAGCGCGAGCCGGGCGACCCGGGCGGGCAGGGAACGGGGACGGGTGGTGGTTGGTGACGACACGTCGGGCACTCCCTAGAGTCGAGGGATATCGACGCTTGTCAGTGTTGGTGGCCCGGGGCGACCGACACATCGGTGAAATCACCAGTCCTGCCGAAGGAGCGGATTTTTCGTGCGTTTCGCCCCTCCGACCAGGGGTAGGGGTGCAGGGGCCTGCTCAAACGCTCCAGGGAGAGGTCCGCTCAGTGGAATCCAGCAAGCCCGCCGAAGCCGTCAAGAACGTCGTGAAGACCGCCTCCGAGAAGATCGCCGACGCCCTCACGCCGGATGTGCCGGGCGCGCCCGGCAGCGCACCGCCGACCGTCGAGGAGCCGACCTCGCCCCGCGACCCGCTGCCGCCCAAGACGGAACAGGGCGCCCCGCAGACGCGTACGCCCACCGGCGCCGAGACCGGTGCGCCGACGACCGCGAACGGTCAGCAGGGCGCGTACCTGACGACGGCGAACGGAGCGCGGCTGCGCGACACCGACCACTCGCTCAAGGCCGGTCCCCGGGGACCGGTCCTGCTCCAGGACCACCACCTGCGCGAGAAGATCACGCACTTCGACCACGAGCGCATCCCGGAGCGCGTGGTGCACGCGCGGGGCGCGGGCGCGCACGGGGTGTTCACCGCCTACGGCACCGCCGAGGCGGTCACCCGGGCCGGCTTCTTGAAGAAGGGACGCGAGACCGAGGTCTTCGTCCGGTTCTCCACCGTCCTCGGCTCGCGTGGCTCGGCCGACACCGTCCGGGACACCCGGGGCTTCGCGACCAAGTTCTACACCGACGAGGGCACCTTCGACCTGGTCGGCAACAACATGCCGGTCTTCTTCATCCAGGACGCCATCAAGTTCCCCGACATCATCCACGCCGCGAAGCCGCACCCGGACCGGGAGATCCCGCAGGCGCAGAGCGCGCACGACACGTTCTGGGACTTCGTCTCGCTGCACACCGAGGCGCAGCACCACACCATCTGGAACATGTCCGACCGGGGCATCCCGCGCTCGTACCGGACCATGGAGGGCTTCGGTGTGCACACCTTCCGCCTGGTCAACGAGGCCGGGGAGACGGTGCTGGTCAAGTTCCACTGGAAGCCGAAGCTCGGCGTGCACTCGCTGACCTGGGAGGAGGCGCAGCTGCTCGGCGGCATGGACCCCGACTTCCACCGCCGGGACCTCTACGACGCCATCGAGGCGGGCGCGTTTCCCGAGTGGGAACTCGGCATCCAGGTCTTCCCCGACACGCCCGAGGAGACCTTCGCCGGCATCGACCTGCTGGACGCCACGAAGATCGTCCCGGAGGAGTTGGCGGAGGTGCAGCCGATCGGCCGGTTGGTGCTCAACCGGACGCCGACGAACTTCTTCGCCGAGACCGAGCAGGTCGCCTTCCACCTCGGCCACCTGCCGCCGGGCATCGACGTCACGAACGACCCGCTGCTCCAGGGGCGGCTCTTCTCGTACGTCGACACGCAGCTCACCCGCCTCGGCGGCCCGAACTTCGCGCAGATCCCGATCAACCGTCCGCACGCGGCGGTCAACGACATGCTGCGTGACGGCTTCCACCAGCACGCCGTGCACGCCGGGGTGGCGCCGTACCGGCCGAACTCGCTCGACGGCGGCAACCCCTTCGAGGCCGGCGACGCCGAGCACGCCTTCGTCGACGTGCCGGTGACGGTGGCGCAGGCGCCGAAGGTCCGCGCGAGCCCCGCGTCGTTCGACGACCACTACAGCCAGGTACGACTGTTCTGGCTGAGCATGTCGCCGGTCGAGAAGGAGCACATCATCCGGGCGTACACCTTCGAGCTGGGCAAGTGCTACCACCAGGCGATCAAGGAACGTCAGCTGCAGTGCCTCGCCAACATCGACCCGGTGCTGTGCGAGCAGGTGGCCACCGGCCTGGGGCTGCCCGCGCCGCAGCCCACGGTGACGCCGGTCGACGTCACGCCGAGCCCGGCCCTGTCGCAGGTCGGCCGGGAGTGGCCGGCCGACGGCCGTACCGTCGGGATCGTCGTCGACCCGGACGGCGACCTGGACGACGTCGGCGAGGTCCGGCGGGCCGTCTTCGAGGCCGGCATGGTGCCGCTGCTGATCGCCCCGCACGGTGGCATGGTGGGCGACCTGCCGGTCCAGCGGACCTTCGCCACCGGCCGTTCGGTGGAGTTCGACGCGCTGCTGCTGGCCGGGGCGCCGGTGCCCGCGCCCGACGCGCTGCCCGCCCGCGACGCCAAGGCGGGCCGGCCGGACGCGGCGACCGTCGACCCCCGCGTGCTGCTCCTGGTCGAGGAGTGCTGGCGGCACGCCAAGGCGATCGGCGCGTGGGGCGCCGGCGTCACCGTGCTGGAGCAGGCCGGGGTGGCCGGCACCCCCGGCATCGTGGCCGCAGGCTCCGGCGCGGAGGCGCTGACCGGGGTGCAGCGGTTGATGGCCGCGCACCGGGTCTGGGAGCGATTCCCCGCCTCGGTGGCCTGATCCGTCACCGACGAGGGCTGTCCTTCCCTGGGCGGGAGGGCAGCCCTCGTCGGTCCATTACCGGATCATGACAATTCGAGGATCAGGCGCGGATATCCCGCTGGCACCTTCTGCTGAGTGATCCAAGAGCTGTCTCGCACCGAGCCCCGACCGGAGGGGCACGACGCACGCGTCCGGTTCCGCCACCGACGGCGGGCCGACACCGGCGGACCGCAGCGTGTGCAGTGGGCCGACGCCGCGAAGGGCGTGTGCATCCTCCTCGTCGTCGGCTGGCACATCGTCGTCAAGGACTACCTGCGGATCGACTGGCACGTCGGCGTGCCCGTGCCGGGCCTGTGGGGGACGCTGGGTGAGCAGTTGCTGCCGCTGCGCATGCCGCTCTTCTTCACCATCAGCGGTCTCTTCGCGGCCAACGCCGTGCACCGGCCCTGGCGCGCCGTCGCCCGTGGCCGCATCGCGGGGTTCCTCTACCTGTACGCCCTCTGGCTGCTGATCCACACCGCGGTCCTCGCCGTGACGCCGGACTTCCCGACCGACCGGGCCACGTCCGTCGTCGGACTGCTGGCACAGCTCACCGTCACTCCCTCCAACCTCTGGTACCTGTACGCCCTGGCGCTCTACTTCACGCTCGCCAAGGCGGCCCGTCGGCTGCCGTCGTGGCTCGTCGTCGTACCCGCCGCGGTGTTGTCCGCCGTCGCGGCCGCCGGCCTGCTGGCCACCCCGGGCAACCGGGCCGGCCTATACCAGAACCTGGTCTTCTTCCTGGCCGGCCTGTACCTGCGGTCCCCCATCCAGCGTTGGGTCGCCACCGCGACCCGGCGTCGACTGGTGCTGACCGGCGGGGCGTACACCCTCGCGCTGGCCGCGATGGCGGCGGCCGGCGCCCAGCGGTGGTTCGGCGTGTGGCCGGCGGTCTCCGTCGTCGCGGTGGCCTTCGGCGTCACCGCCGCCGCCCGCCTGGTCCGGTGGCCCGCCCTCGGCGACCGGCTGGCCGTCCTCGGGCGTGTCACGCTGCCCGTCTACGTCATCCACCTGCCGCTGGTGGCGCTGCTGCACCGCCTGCTCGTCGCCCCGGTCTCCGAGCTGGACGCGGGCGCGCAGGGCCTGATCGTGCTCGGCTACCCGGTCGTGCTGACCGCGCTCGTCACCGGTCTGAGCCTCGCCGCGCACCGGGGGCTGCTGGCGGCCCGCGCCCGCTGGCTGTTCGCGCTCCCCGGCACCCGCCGCCCGGCGGTGACCGGATGACCGCCCTGGCCGAGGCGGTGGTCGACCTGGGGGCGATCGCGGACAACGTCCGGACGGTCGCCGCGGTCACCGGCACCGACCTGATGGCGGTGGTGAAGGCCGACGGGTTCGGCCACGGGGCGGTGCCGGTCGCGCGGGTCGCGCTGCGTGCCGGGGCCACCTGGTTGGGCGTG
Source organism: Micromonospora sp. WMMD729 (assembly GCF_049315225.1). Taxonomy (NCBI): domain Bacteria; kingdom Bacillati; phylum Actinomycetota; class Actinomycetes; order Micromonosporales; family Micromonosporaceae; genus Micromonospora; species Micromonospora sp. WMMD729. Next base: position 3,605,280 of record NZ_CP186059.1, read on the forward strand.
ACCTCGGCGGCCGAGGCGCTGGCCCTGCGCGCCGCGGGCATCACCGCGCCGACGTTGAGCTGGCTGCACCGCCCGGACGACGACTTCACCGAGTTGATCCTCGCGGGCGTCGACGTGGGTGTCTCCACCCTCACCCACCTGCATTCGCTGGTCGACGCGGCGGTGCGGCTCGGCGTACCCGCGACGGCGCAGCTCAAGGCGGACACCGGTCTCACCCGCAACGGCGCCGGTCGGGACGAGTGGCCCGACCTGGTGGCCTGGGCCCGCAAGTACGAGGTGCAGGGCGCGCTCCGGGTACGCGGCGTGTGGTCCCACCTGGCCGACGCGGACGTACCGGGTGCGCCCGCGCTGGCCGGTCAGCTCCGGACGTTCACCGAGGCGCTGCACGTCGCCCGGGCCGCCGGCCTCGACCCTGATCTCGTCCACCTGGCCAATTCGGCGGCCGCGCTGTCGGCGCCCCGGACCCGCTTCGACCTCTGCCGGATCGGGCTGGCCCTCTACGGCGTCGATCCGTTCGGCGCGGTCGGTCCCGGCGCGTTCGGGCTGCACGCCGCCCTGACGCTGCGCACGACCGTGGTGAACGTGAAGCGGGTGCCGGCCGGCACGGGCGTCTCGTACGGGCCGGAGCACGTGACCGCCGCCCCGACGACGCTGGCGCTGCTGCCGCTCGGCTATGCCGACGGGCTGCCCCGGGTCACCGAGGGTCGGGCCGAGGTGTGGCTCGGCGGCCGGCGCTGCCCGGTGGTCGGACGGATCGCCATGGACCAGTGCGTGGTCGACGCGGGTGACCTGGCGGTACGGATCGGCGACCCGGTCGTGGTGATCGGCGCGGGACGCGACGACGACGCGCCGACCGTCGCTGAGTGGGCGCGCTGGGCCGGCACCAACCCACACGAGATCTTGACCGGAATCGGGGCGCGGGTGGGCCGCGTCCATCTCCACGAAAGGGCGGACTTCGCATGATCACGCGACTGGCAGTGCTGTACGGCGGGCAGAGCGGCGAACACGAGGTGTCACGGCGCTCCGGGGCTGCCATCCTCGCCGGTCTGGACCGGGACCGGTACCAGGTCACCGAAGTGCTCATCGACACCGACGGCGGCTGGCACGTGGACGGTAGGCCGATGGGTCTGCCGCAGGCGTTGCGGGTGCTGCGCGCCCAGGACGTCGTGTTCCCCGCCCTGCACGGCCCGTACGGCGAGGACGGCACGGTCGCGTCGCTGCTGGAATGGCTCGGCGTGCCGTACGTCGGCAACGGGGTGTTCGCCAGCGCGGCGGGCATGGACAAGGGTGTCACCAAACGGCTCCTCGCCGCGGAGGGCCTGCGGGTCAGCCCGGGGGTGACCCTGCGGCCCGAGGAGACCCTGTCGCCGGCCGACCAGCGGCGGCTGGGCCTGCCGGTCTTCGTCAAGCCGGCGCGGGCCGGGTCCAGCCTGGGCGTGGTCCGGGTGACCGAGTGGTCGGCGCTGCCCGCCGCGCTCGCGCAGGCCCGCCAGGTCGACCCGAAGGTGCTCGTCGAGCAGGGGGCGCACGGTCGGGAGATCGACGTCGCCGTCCTGCAACACCCCGACGGCCGGGTGCAGGCCGGGCCGCCGCTGGAGATCCGGGTCAGCGGGGCGGGCTTCTTCGACTACGACGCGAAGTACGACGGTGGCGCCGTCTTCCAGATCCCGGCGCAGCTCGACCCGGCCACCACCGAGGTGCTCCAGGACCGGGCGATCCGCGCCTTCGACGCCCTCGACTGCCGGGGACTGCTGCGGGTCGACTTCTTCCTCCCCCACGAGGGCGCCGAGCCCATCGTGAACGAGGTCAACACCTTCCCCGGCTTCACCGCCGCCTCGCAGTATCCGCAGATCTGGCAGCGGGCGGGCGTCGAGTTCCCCGCCCTGCTCGACATCCTGATCTCCGGCGCGCTCGCCGAAAGGGGTCGGGTCCTGGCGCAGCGGCTACCTGAGCCGGGGCGGGCGGTCGACCTGGTGTGAGCGGACACCGCCCTGGTCAGTCGAGCGGGCAGGACCAGGGCGGCCGGGTGCCGTCCGAGCCGACCAGGGTGACCGGGGCGTAGCTGCCCTGCTGGCCGGCGAGCGTCACGGTGCAGACGATCTGGTTGACCGCCAGGGTGGAGAGCGGCAGCACGGCACCCTTCATCCGCACCGTGACGCCGGGCTGGTCGGCGCTCGGTGTCACGGCTGCCGGACCGATGTCCGACGGCACCTCGCTGGTGAGCCCCGCGTCGCGCTCGCTGTCATCGGGGCCGGCGGCGAGCAGCACGAGTGTCTCGGCCGGCGACCGGGGGATGTTCTTCACCGGCCGGAGCGCCAGCGCCAGCTCGCCGTCCGCGATCAGGTAGATGCCCCCGTCCGCGGACGGGCCGCTCACCGCGGAGCGGCCCGTGATGACGTCGGTGGGCCGGACTCCGCACCCGGCCGTCAGCACCGCGACCAGGAGCCCGACCGCGAGCGAGGCCCACGCCCCGCGACGGCGGCTCACCGTACGACTCCGACGTCCGTGGTGTCGGACGCCGTCCGGGGCAGCCGGAGCGTGAACACCGCCCCGCCCCGCGGGCCGTTGCTCGCCACCAGGCTCCCGGACTGCCCGGCGTGCCGGTGCAGGCGCGCGTTCTCCCACGCGATCGCGAGTCCGAGGCCACTGCCCTCGGAGCGGGTCCGGGCGGTGTCCGCCTTGTAGAAGCGGTCGAACACGTGCGGCAGCACCTCCGGGTCCAACCCCGGGCCCTGGTCGGTGACCTCGATGGTGAACCAGTCGGGTTCGGCGACAAGACGGACGGACACCGGCTCGGTGCCGTGCCGGAAGGCGTTGCCGACCAGGTTGGCGACGATGACGTCGAGCCGCCGGGGATCGAGCCGAGCGACGACACCGGCCGGCAGGTGCGCCCGTACCCGGTCGGTCCACCCCCGCAGCCGCAGCGTCGCGCTGACCGCCTCGGCGACGTCGACGTCGTCGAGGGCGAGCCGGGCAGTGCCGGAGTCGAACCTGCTGACCTCGATGAGGTCGTTGACCAGCTGGGTGAGGCTCTGCGTCTCCTGGCTGACGAGCCGGGCGGCCCGGCCGGCGTCACCCGGTAGCCGGTCCGCCTCCTCGTCCAGCACGTCGGTGACCGCCGTCATGGCGGCCAGCGGCGTACGGAGTTCGTGGGACACGTCGGCCACGAAGCGCCGCGCGTCGGCCTCCATCCGCCGCAGCTCACCGACCTGACGCTCAATGGTCGCGGCGGTGTCGTTGAAGGTGCGCGTGACGTCGGCCAGCTCGTCGACGCCCCGGACGGTCAGCCGGGTGGACAGGTCCCCCTCGCCGAGCCGGCGTGCCGCGCGACCCAGCTCGCGGACGGGCCGCAGCACCCCCTGCGCCGCCAGCAGGGCCAGCAGGACCGCGAGGATGAGGGAGAGCCCGCCGGTCACCCAGGCGAGCGTGGCGAGCCGGTCGATGCTCTCCTGCTCGGAGGCGAGGTTACGCACCGAGTAGACCTCCACTCCGGACGCCACGGACGTGCCGTCGGGCCGGTCGAGCCGGAGCTGCGTGCCGATGAGAAGCACCGGCTGTCCGGCCCGCTCGACGCGTTGCCAGGCGATCCGACCGGTCGCCACCTCCTGCCGCAGCTGCGGGGTGAGCTGTTCGGTGCCGTCGGCGCCTGACGACCACCGTTCCCGGTAGTGGACCAGGGTGTAGCTGTCCCGGTCGGAGAGCTGCCCCGCCAACAGGTCCAGCTCCTGCTGGCTGGGTGGCAGGCGCAGCACCGGGTACACCTTCGAGAGCTGGTCGGTGAGTGAGGCCACCGCCGCGTCCTGCGCCTGCTGGAGGATGACGGTACGGGCCTGGAAGTAGCTGCCACTGGCCACCACCGCCGTGGTGGTCACACCCAGCAGGGCGAACGCCAGGAGCAGCCGGGTGCGCAGACCCAACGCCATGGCGCGGGCCCGGTGCCAGGGGGTCACAGCGGCCCGAACCGGTATCCGAAGCCGCGTACGGTCTGGATGTAGACCGGCGCCGACGGCTCGTCCTCGATCTTGGCGCGCAGCCGCTGGACGCAGGCGTCCACCAGCCGCGAGTCGCCGAGATAGCCGTGCTCCCAGACGGCCTCCAGCAGTTGCTGACGACTGAGCACCTGGCCCGGCGTGTGCGAGAGTTCGAGCAGCAGCCGCAGCTCGGTGGGGGCCAGGCCGACCGGCACGCCGCCCTTGCTGACCACCAGCGCGGCCCGGTCGATGGTCAGGTCGCCGTGCCGGTGCAGCCCGGGTCGATCGGCGCCGGGGCGCCGCGAGTCGCCGCCGGTGCGCCGCAGCACCGCGCGGATGCGCGCCTCGAGCACCCGGGCCTGCACCGGCTTGACCACGTAGTCGTCGGCACCCGCCTCCAGACCGGCCACCACGTCCATGTCGTCGTTGCGGGCGGTGAGCATGATGATGGGCAGGTCGCCCTGCTGCCGGATCCGACGGCACACCTCGAACCCGTCCATACCGGGCAGCATGATGTCGAGGACCACCACGTCGGAGGCGGTCGTCTGCAGCCGCTCCAGGCCCTGTTCACCGGTCGCCACGGCGACGACGGTGTGGCCCTGCCGGGTGAGCGCCAACTGCAGTCCGTCGCGGACCGTCTGGTGATCTTCGATCAGCAGGACCTGGGGCATGCCGTCAAGTATCCCATCACGAGTATTGTTCACGTTCGTCGATGCTGTGCGCCCGTCGGCCCGCCGGTCGGGTCGAGCCGACGAACTCCATCGAGCGGACCAGGAACGCCGCCCCGCCCAGCGCGAGCACCGTCAACCCGGTCGCCGCCAGGACGGCCACCAGCGGCCCCCACCGCAGTTCGGCGGCCAGACCCGGCAGCAGCACCCGAACCGCCCAGACCAGCACGAGCAGTCCCACCGCCCCCTGAGCCAGCGCGCGCCAGACCCGGCCGGACCTCGGCGCGGCAGCCGGACGACGCGTGTCGCCACCGACCCGGACCGCCAGCCCGGCGGCCGCCAGACAGAACAGCGTCAGGCTCACCAGAACGCCCCCGAGCACGTCGCTGAACCGGTGCCATCCGGCGATCATGGTGGCCGCGCCGATCACCGAGACGCCCGCCGCGCCGGGCACCACCAGCCACCGTCGGGCCGCGTCGGGCGTCACCAGCAGGAATGCCAGCGCCAGTGCCGCCGCGACCGCGACGTGACCGCTGGGGAAGCTGTTGTGGGTGGTCGAACCCGCGACCGCGAGTTCCGGGCGGGGCAGCGCGGACTTCGCCGCGCCGGCCACCAGCACCGCGCCGAGCACCAGACCGACGCCCACGACGCCGGGCAGCAGCCGGCGACCGAGCGCGCCCACCACCAGCACGGCGGCGAGCAGGACGGCCAGCAGCGCCGGGTGACCGAAGTGCCGCAGGACGACCGTGGCCGGCTCGAACAGCCCGCCGGGCTGCGCGTAACCCCCGCCCCGCTCGGCGCGCGGCAGCAGCAGTCCGTCGACCCACTGGCCGGGCTGGGTCCACACGAAGACCAGGCCGACCAGACCCAGCGCGAGCAGGCAACAGACGCCCGCCGCGAGCAGTCGGAGCGCCGGGTGCACCGCGAGGGCCGGCGCGCGGGCCGGGCCGGGCGGCACCGCCGGTGTCGGCACCGGCGACCGACCGATGAAGTACGACGATGTGTGGGACATGCGACCATGCTCGGCCGGTGAGATCCGGGCGCTGTCCGCGGATTGTCTTGGTTCTGTCACAACCGGCCCTCGTACGGGAAATACCGGGCGATCCTCCCCCACGAACGCCCGCCAGCGCGCCCTGTCATGACGCCGACCGGACGTGAACCGGCATTCACATGCTTACATGCAACTATGTTTAACCCGCCCGAGACGAGCCGTCACTAAGGTCAAGACGCCGATCGATCTTATCGGCGGTGCGTAAACCATCCGGAGTGTTCGTGGGGAACCGGAAGGGGTTGGGCAATGCATGGGGTTTCGGTCGCGCCACTCGTCATCGGCATCGCGTCCTCGCCGGCCGAGCGCCGGCAGTTGGCCCGCCTGCTCGGCGGGAGCGACGCCTTCCTGATCGTCTCGAACGTCGAGCAGGCACGGGAGTTCCTCGGGGTGGGCGAGGTGCCCCCCGTCGCACCTCCTCCGGTCCCGCCGGTGCGCGCGGAGGTGGCGCAGCGCCCACAGCCGCCGCCCGACCTGAGCGTCGACTCCGACCGCCGGGTGCTGCGCTGGCGCGATCAGGAGATCGACCTGACCCGGCTGGAACACGACGTGCTGCTCTGCCTGGTCGACGCGCCCGGGCAGGTCTGGACGTACGAGCGGCTGCACCTCGAGGTCTGGGGCAACCGGCACCTCGGCCGTGGATCCGACATGCACTCGGTCGTCCGTCGGGTCCGCCGCAAGCTCGCCCGACTCGACGCCACCGCCACGATCCACGCCGTCCGCGGCGTCGGCTTCCGGCTCGCACCGATCTGAGGTCTGCCTCGTAGGAAAATCGCCGGCCCGCCTGGTCGAGGACCAGGCGGGCCGGCTCACTGCGCTACCGCTCGGGGGTCAGCACCGGATCGGCGACAACCCGAAGTTCTCCACCGTGGGAGTGGTGACGTTGACCTTCGTCTGACGGGTCTGGGGCTTCCAGCCGTCCTTGGCGACGATCATGGTGAGCGGATTGTTCCGACGGTCCATCCAGTAGGCGTAGTTACCGGCGGCATCGGTCGTGAACGTGAACGACATGGCCCACGAGTCGACCTGGACCACCGCACCGGCGATCGGCGCGGCCGCGCCCCCGCAGCTCGTCCCGGTCACCGTACCCATCAGCTTGCCCCAGGTCTTCGGGGGCGTCACCGTCATGGTCACCGTCACCGGCGGCACCGAGTACGGCGTGTTCTCCCGGATCGTGACCGCGGCCGAGTAGGTGCCCGGCTGGTCCACGCTCGCGGTCAACCCGACGGTGACCGTGACCTTCTCCCCCGGGGCGAGGGTGGCCGTGGTCTTGTCGATCGTCATCCAGCTGACGTCGGCCGCCGCCTCGGCGCACCCCTCGAAGCCCGGCAGCGCCTCGCTGTCCGGCGCCGCGTCGAAGCTGCCCGAGGAACCACCGATCTTGTAGAAGCCGCACGCCGCGCCACCCCGGTAGCGGGCGGTGTTGGCGTTCGGCAGGTTCGACCAGGAACTGGTGGCCGGGTCGAAGGCGAAACCGGCGTTGGTGATCGCGCCGCCCTGGGAACCACCCACGACCAGGAGCTTGCCGCTGGCCACCGCGTACGAGCTGGCCCAGTTGTCGGTCGGCGCGTCCGCGATCGCGGTCCAGGTGTTGGCGCCCGGGTCGTAGGCGTAGCTGGCCTTCTGCGCCGCGGTGCCGTCGTTGCCACCGGTGCAGTACAGGACGCCGTCGATCCCGCCGCAGGAGGCGAAGGCCACCGACTTCGGGTAGTTGGCCACCGTCTCCCAGGTGTCGGTGCCGGGGGTGTAACGGACCACGGTGTTCGACATCGGCACGCAGGCCGCGGTCGTGCAGCCGCCCACGGCGTAGAGCTTGCCGTCGACGACCGCCTGCCCGGCCGCCGCCCGCGGCGCGGGGTTGTCGGCCAGTTCGGTCCAGGTGTTGGCTGCCGGGTCGTACGACCAGGTGGCGGCGTCCGGGCCCGCATCGCCCCAGCCGCCCGTTGCGATGATCTTCCCGCCGACCACGCCGACGGTCAGCGCGTTGCGGGCGCCGGGAAGGTCGGCGGCCGCCGTCCAGCTCTGCGCGACCGGGTCGTAGGCGTAGGTCTTCACGGTGGAGGCGGTTCCGTCGCCACCACCGATCGAGTACACCTTGCCGTCCAGGGTGACCACCCGGTTGTCCATGATGTTGCCCGGGTAGTCGGTGATGTCCGTCCACGGCGCGGCCTGCGGACCGGCCGCCGCGGGCGTCGCGGTCTTCGCCTTGCCGGACGCCCTGGCCGCGACCGACGTCGGGACCGTCAGCCGTTGCTCGGGCGCGCCGGCCGCGCCGAGCGCCTGCTGCCGGGTCACCCGCGAGCCGTCGGCCCGCAGCAGCTCGAAGCCGTCGTCCCGCTCACCGAAGGCGACCTCGACCGGAGCGCCGCCGGTGTTGGTCACGGTGAACGTCCTGGTCGCCTTGCCGCCGGGCATCTGGAGCGTCGCGCTCAGCGCGGCGGGTGTCACCGACAGGCGGCCGGCCGCGAGGACGAAGTTCGCGGTCGTCGCCCAGTCGGGCTCGACGTCGACCTGCTTGCTCTGGCTGACGTAGCTGCCGGCCGTCGCGGTGAACTTGTGGGTGCCGGTCAGCGTCGAGTAGATCCAGTAGAACCCGTCGGGCAGCCCCGGGTCGTCCGGGGTCGCCACGGTGACCGCCTTCTCGGCGGGCCGGTCGTTGCTGGTGACGGTGGCGCCGTTGACGTAGCTGTTGTCGTTCTTGTCGCGGACGTTGCCGACGACCAGGCCGCCGTCGACCGGCACGCAGAGAACCTGGCTGCCGATCAGGACGTTGTCGACCTCCCACCACCAGTCGAACTTGGCGTCGTAGTAGTGGAACCGCACCTGGACCTGCGACTTGCCGGCCGCCTGCGGAATCGGGATCTCGGTGAGCTTCGGTCCCCGGACGTCGGTCTCCTGGCGCAGCACGTTCGTCCAGGTGGCGCCTCCGTCGATGCTCAGGTCGACGTCGGCGGTGTCGTCGTTGAGCTGGTTGAAGTCCTGGTTGAACCGGATGACCGGGGCGCTGACGGCGGTCAGGTCGACGACCGGGCTGACCAGGGAGCTGTCCTGGCTCTTGCCCGCGCCGTAGTCGTCACTGTCGATCATCGCGAAGTTGCCGGTGCCACCGGTCAGGTTGCCCCGATCACCGTCGTCGGTGAACTTCCACACCTGACCCGCGCCCACGTTGTCCACCACCGACCAGCCGGCCGGAGTGGTCGTCGCGTCGAAGCTCTCGTACACCCCGTCGGAGCCGAACGTGTAGCCGGGGGCCGTCGTGCACTTGGTGGTGTCCACCGGCACCGCGACGTTTGCCGTCACGTTACGGGTGCCGACCACGACCTCCTTGGTGACCTTCTGGTAGCCCGGGTACTGCACCTCGTACGTCAGGGTGTACGTCTGACCGGCCGGCAGCGTGATGCTGTAGCGGCCGTTCGACGGGGTCGTGTAGTCGTACACGCCCGCCGGGCCACTCACGCTGACCTTGGCGTACAGCGGCCAGCCGTGGCCCGACCCGTCGGTGACCGAGCCGGTGACGTTGACGCGCGGCACCGCCGTCAGGGCGACGTCGAGCGTCGTGGTCGTACGGTTCGTGACGGTCGCCGACTTCGTGACGCTGCCGTACCCGAACGCGGAGACGACGACCTGGTAGTCACCGGTCGGGACGAGGGTCGAGTACGTGCCGTCGGCGCCGGTGGTGATCTCCCGCGAGGTCGGACCGGTCAGCGTCAGGGTCGCGCCGGCGATCGGGGCGCCGGTGGCCGCGTCGGTGACCGTGCCGGCCAGGGTGCCGACGTCGCCGGTGGGGGCGGCGTTGAGCAGCGCGAGGGCGTCCAGCCGGCCCTCACCCCAGACGTTGTTGTCGGCGGCGGTGCCACCGCACTGGTCGTCGGCCTTGTCGATCGCGGTGCCGTTGAGCAGCGCGCGGGTCGCGTCGACGTCCCCGACCAGCGACGGTGCCGCCGAGTACAGCAGGGCGATCGCGCCCACCAGGTGCGGGGCGGCCATCGACGTGCCGCTGGCGGTCCCGTACCCGTTGCCGGGGATGCTCGACCGGACGTTCACGCCGGGCGCGGAGATGTTGGGCTTGATCTCGCCGTTCTGCCCGACGCCGCGCGCGGAGAAGCTGGCGATGGTGTTGTTGACGTCGTACGCGCCCGCCGAGTAGTTGCTGGCGAGGCTTCCCGGCGAGCCGCTGGTCTGGCACGCCGGCCCGCTGTTGCCGTTCGAGAACACCCCGAAGATGCCCGAGGCGGCCCAGGCCAGGGTCACGTCCTCCATGAAGGGCTCGTTGGACGGCAGTCGGGTGCCCCAGGAGTTGTTGATGATGTTGGGGCGCTTGCTGGCGTCCGGGTTCTGGCCGTTCGAGTCGGTCGGTTCGAGCATCCACTGACCGGATTCGATCAGCGCCTCGTCGGTGGGGCAGCAGCCGTTCGCCGCGATCCACTTGACGCCGGGCGCGACACCGATCTGGTTCGCGCCGGCGGAGCCGGCCATGGTGCCCATGGTGTGCGTACCGTGGCCGTCGTCGTCGCAGGGCGCGCCGTCGCACGTCCCGGCGGCGTCGAACCAGTTGTAGTCGTGGTCGAACGTGCCGTCGCCGTTGTTGCCACGGTAGGAGTTCACCAGGGCGGGGTGGTCGTACTGCACGCCACTGTCGATGCTCGCGATGGTGACGCCCTCGCCGGTGACGCCGTACTGGGACCACACGTCGTCGGCGTTGATGTTGGCGACGCCCCACTCGACGGCGTTGACGGTCTTCTCGTCGGTTCCCTTGGTGAGCTTCGGCAGCTCGTACGCGACCGGCGCGTAGAGACCCTCGACCTCACTGTGCGCGGCGAACTGCTGGGCCATCGCCAGGGAGCCGCTGTTCACCTTGATGGCGTTGGTGGCCCAGAAGCTCTGGTACTTCGTACCCGAGCTGTCGAGTTCGGCGCGGACCTTGCCCTGGCTCGCGGCGGCGCTCTCGCGCAGCGCCTGTGCCACGGCCGAACCCCGCTTGGTCCAGTCCTTGATGGCGCTGGCCTTGCTCAGGTCCGCGCGGTCCTTGAACCGAATCCAGAAGTCCCCTGCGCTCTTGGCCTGGAACTGCTTGGCGAGTTCCGGCCGGATCTTGTCCCCGACGGCGGTGCCCGTCGAGCCGGGCGCGGCCTGCGCCCCGGAGCCGAAGCTGGCCAGGCACGTGACGGTGAGGACCAGCGCCGCGCCGGCGCTCACCACCGATCTGGCCGTGCGTCTCCATTGTGGACGTCTGAACATCGGTGCCGCCTTCCTCAGAACGACCCAGGGGTGTACGTGGGCCATGGTGGGAAGTGCACGAGATCCACTCGACGGAACCGAGCGAACGGACCCCTCATGCCTCCCCCATGCACCGCGCGGGTCACGCCGGTTGCCCGAGTGGACACTATGATCGAGAGGAAAGGACGATCAAGAACTTGCTGTGAGCATCTTGTCGCTACCGGTTGCCCTGCTGGCGACGCGCTTGCCAAACGTTGTCAGCACCATGACGATAGGTCGGCAGGGATGCCCATCGATTCGCAGGCGGTGCGGTGGCCGAGACCGACGACGCGGCGTTGGACGGGGGCGACCCGCCTGACGAGGAGTTCCCGCTGCTGATCGCGGTGACGCCGTCGGCGCGCGAGCGCATCCGACTCGCGGAGCGGCTCGACGGCGTCGCCCCGCTGCTGCTGGTGGCCGACCTCGACGAGCTGCGCCGGCTGATCGGGGCGCCGCAGCAGCGGCCCGGACCGCCGGGCGAGCCGCCGCCGGACCGTACGCCCGCCGCCGAGCCCGACCCCGCCCTGGTCGTCGACTCGGCCCGGTGCACCGCCCGGTACGGGGCACGCGAGGTCGACCTGACCCGGCTGGAGCACGACCTGCTGACCTGCCTGGCCACCGAGCCGCTGCGGGTGTGGAGCTACGCCGAGCTGCACCGGTCGGTCTGGCACGACGAGGGGCGCGGGCGCAGGGCGGACGTCCAGTCCCTGGTGAAGCGGCTGCGCCCCAAGTTGCGGGACCTCGGCACCGCCGCCACGATCGAGGTGGTCCGTGGTGTCGGGCTGCGGCTCACCGACCGGCAGGACCCACGGATCGCCCGCGCCTGACTGCTGCCTGACTTGGGCAGGTTCTCAGCAGGGCCCGGCCGCCCCGATCCGGGGTCGGCGCGTTTTCCGGTATCCGAGAGCCGCGCCCGGTGAGCACGTAACGTGAAACACAGCCGATCAACGGCGAACGCCGGACGCGCCCGCCGCCTGCCCGCTCACCCGCAGGAGGTGCGGACACCATGCTGTCGGTATTCGATCCCCGGCACACCGTCGCTCCCCCGGGATACAGCCGCTGGCTCATCCCAACCGCGGCGTTGGCCGTGCACGTCTGCATCGGTCAGGTCTACGCGACGAGCGTCTACAAGAACTCCCTCATCGCGCACTTCGACACCAGCCAGACCGCGATCGGGGCGATCTTCAGCATCGCCATCGTCATGCTGGGGTCGTCGGCGGCGGTGGGCGGCCGCTGGGTGGAACGCAACGGCCCACGGCGAGCGATGTTCGTCTCCGCCTGCTTCTGGGCCACCGGCTTCCTGGTCGGGGCGCTGGGCATCGCCACGAAGCAGTTGTGGCTGCTCTACCTCGGCTACGGCGTCATCGGCGGCATCGGGCTCGGCATCGGCTACATCTCACCGGTCTCCACGCTGATCAAGTGGTTCCCGGACCGCCCGGGTCTCGCCACCGGCCTGGCGATCATGGGGTTCGGTGGCGGCGCCCTGGTCGCCGGTCCGCTCGCGCGCCAACTGCTGTCGCTCTACGACGCCGGCTACAACCCGGCGAACCCGGCGGCGGTGGCCTCGGGGGGCGCCCTGGTGGGGCTCTTCGTCACGTTCGGCATCGGCTACTTCGTGATCATGATGTTTGGTCCGTTCAACGTGCGGGTGCCACCACCCGACTGGCGGCCCGCCGGGTTCGACCCCGCCCGCGTCGCCGCCCGACCGCTGGTGACGAGGGCGAGTGTGTCCGCCTCCAACGCCGTACGGACCCGCTCGTTCTGGCTGCTGTGGATCGTGCTGTTCTGCAACGTCACGGCGGGCATCGGCATCCTGGAGCAGGCCAGCCCGATGATCCAGGACTTCTTCCGGGACAACGGGTCCACCGCCGTGTCGGTGTCGGCGGCCGCCGGTTTCGTGGGCGTGCTGTCGCTGTTCAACATGGCCGGCCGGTTCGTCTGGTCGACGACGTCCGACCTGATCGGCCGTAAACCGATCTACCTGGTCTACCTCGGTGTCGGCATGGTGCTCTACGCGCTGCTCGCGGTGGCCGGGCACGCGGCGACGGCGCTCTTCGTGCTGATCGCCGCGCTGATCATCTCGTTCTACGGCGGCGGCTTCGCCACCATGCCCGCGTACCTGCGGGACCTCTTCGGGACCTTCCAGGTCGGAGCCATCCACGGGCGGCTGCTGACCGCCTGGTCGGCGGCGGGCGTAGCCGGGCCGTTGATCGTCAACCGGATCCTCGACACCCAGGGCAAGCCCGGGACGCTCACCGCGTCGGCGTACCGGCCCGCGCTGTTCACCATGGTCGGCGTGCTCGCCATCGGCTTCGTCGCCAACCTGCTGGTCCGTGCCGTGCCCGACCGGTTCCACGAGCCGGACCAGGGGTCGACCTCGCCGGTGGCGAAGGCCAGCGTCACCGAGCCGGTCGCCCTCGGCCCGCAGAGCACGCCACCGGTGCCCGACCACGTCGGTGACCAGACCGGGCGGCTCTGGCTGTCCTGGCTGCTCGTCGCGGTGCTGCTCGGCTACGGGATCGTGCAGACCCTGAGCACGGCCGCCAAGCTGTTCACGAGCTGAGGCGGCCGGCGTTCACCGGACGTCCGCCGCCGGGCCGCCGTCGGCGAGGCGTTCCCGCTGGGGTACGACGGTGTACTTCGGATCGCGCGCGGACACCGCGCCCGCCTCGAAGATCCCGAAGCGGGTGGCCAGCGACGAGGCCACCAGGGCCGCGCCGGAGAGCACCGACAGGAGCCGGCTGCGTCGGGAGAACAGCGCGGCGACCGCACCGACGCTGAGCAGCACGTTGCCCGCCCGGACCAGGCGGCCGCTGTGGCCGCTGCGGTAGGGCTCGCCGGTGATCCAGAGCCGCTCCATCCGGTGGCCACCGACCAGCTTGATGGCCGCACCGGCGGCGGCGAGCCGGCGCAGCGGGCCCGTCTCGGCGGCGGGCGCCGCGATGAGACCCACCCCGGAGGCCGCGGCGAGCGCACTGCCGCCGAAGACGAACGGGATGAAGGGGTACGCGTCGTGCCAGGCCGGTACGGCGGTGTCGGCGAGCAGGACCCCGGTGTACGTGGCCAGTGCCGGCGCGGTGGCCGCCGCGGCGAGACCGGCGACGTCACCGACGCCGGGCGCCAGCCGACGGGCGAGGCCCAGCACCCCGTGTCGCGGTAGCAGGGGCGCGAGTTCGGCGACTGCGGCCACCCCGGCGGCCGGGCCGAACGCGGTGAGGATCCAGGTGCCCATCGACATGGGCGAGGTCGGTTTGGCGACCCGGAGCATGTGGTGGAACCGTTCCGGCCGACCGAGGTCGTGCACCAGCAGGTACGCGCTGGCGACGGTGCCGCCGAGGGCCGTCCAGCGGCCCACCCGGCGCAGGGCGGGGCGTCCGGTCAGTTGGGCGCCCGCGCCGATCAGGGCGCCGCCGGCGGCGAGGCCACCGGTGAACAGGTACCCGCCGATGTCGCGCTTCCACACCGGCGCCTTGAGGATCGGCCGACCGTAGTAGGAGCTGAAGTCGGCGGGTGGCACGGTCAGCTGCTCGCCGCCGTGTCCGCGCCCGCGCCGCCCGCCGGGCTGGTCGAGGCGGGCCTGGTACGCGCGGAACCGGTCGCCCACCGGTGGCGTCGGGTCGGTCATGGCCGCCTGCCCAGGAACGCGACCACCGTGGCGGCGGCCATCGTCAGGGCGGCGACGCCGGCGCGTTTCCACATGGCCGGCAGGTCCCGGGTGGTCACCACCGGATCCGGCGGCAGCCCGTACACCTCGGGCTCGTCCAACAACAGGAAGAACGCGCCGTCACCACCCACACCATCGTTCGGGTCGTGCCCGTACAACCGCGCCTCGGGAACGCCTCGCTCGTGCAACACCTGCACCCGCTGCGCGGCGCGGTCGCGCAACTCGTCCAGGGGCCCGTACTGGATCGACTCGGTCGGACACGCCTGCGCACACGCCGGCGTCATCCCCGCACCCAACCGGTCATAACACAACGTGCACTTCCACGCCCGACCATCACCCCGACGCTGATCGATCACCCCGTACGGACACGCCGAAATGCAATACCCACACCCGTTACAGATGTCCTCCTGCACCACCACCGTCCCGAACTCCGTCCGGAACAACGACCCCGTCGGACACACATCCAAACAAGCCGCATGCGTGCAGTGCTTACACACATCCGACATCATCAACCAGCGAAAATCACTGCGACCCTCCACACCGGTACCCCGCCCCGGCGGCTGCGCCCCCGGCATACCCAGGAACTCCGGGCCGCCGGACATGCGGGTGGCCGCGCCGGGCGAGCCGGGTGGCAGACCCGGGTCCGTGCCGGTGTCGGCCTCGGTCCGCGCCCCGACGGCCGCCGTCGCCGGGCTGACCGCCGGCCCGTCCGGGTAACCGGCGAACGCCGGGGTGGCCCAGCCGGCGCCGCGCGGCTGCTCGACGAACGCGACGTGCCGCCACGAGTTCGCCGTCAACGCCCCCGTGTTGTCGTACGACATCCCCAACAGATCGAAGCCACTCTCCGGAACCCCGTTCCACTCCTTGCACGCCACCTCACACGCCTTGCACCCGATACACACACTCGTGTCGGTGAAGAACCCCATCCGCTCCGGCGCGTCCACATAACCCGCGTCCGGCGCCGGATCGAGCGGCCCGTACAGGGCGTTGGCGTGCGGCATCGCTCAGTCCTCCTGGTCGCTGCTGCTGTCGGCGACGTCCGTCGTGACCAGCGGTGGGTAGCGGTGGCTCAGGTTGCCCGACCGTCGCCGGTAGTCGACGACGAGGTCCAGCAGCTCCTGCCCTCTCGGACGCCGGCCGGGCCGTATGTCACACGTGCCGACCTTGCTCTCCTGGATGAGGACGTTGGGGTCGAGGGTGATGCCGAACAGGTCGTTGGCCGAGTCACCGGTGACCAGGCCCTCGAAGCCGAAGTGGTACGGCAGCCACACCTGGTGCAGGATCCGACCGTCCACCCGTAGCGGCGTCACGCGGTCGGTCACCAGCACCCGCGCCTCGATGGCCGCGCGGGTGGTGACCAGGTGCGCCCAATCCAGGTGACTCAACCCTCGGTCGACCGCCAACTCGGGCGACACCTCCACGAACATCTCCGGCTGCAACTCGGCGAGGTGCGGCACGGTCCGGCTCATCCCACCGGCGGTGTGGTGCTCGGTGAGCCGGCTGACCGTGAACACGTACGGGAAGACGTCGCTGTGCTGCTCGGGCGGGCTCGGGTTGAGGTTGTTGATCGGGTGGGTGTAGACCTTGCGGGTCGGGTTGGCCTGCTGGCGGTAGAGCGGGTTGCGCACCGGCGACTCGACCGGCTCGTAGTGGGTCGGCAGCGGCCCGTCCAAGACGCCGCTGGGCGCGTACAGCCAACCCTTGCCGTCGCCCTGGAGGATGAACGGGTCGTCACCCGCGATGCCCGCGACGCCCGAGGTGTTCGGCGGGGGCCGGTACGAGGGTGCCTTGGTCTTCTCGAAGTCCGGCACGTCGTAGCCGGTCCACTCGCCCTTGTCCGGGTCCCACCAGACGTAGCGTTTGCGCTCGCTCCACGGGTTGCCGTCGGGGTCGGCCGAGGCGCGGTTGTAGAGGATCCGCCGGTTGGAGGGCCACGCCCAACCCCATTCGAGCGCCACCAGGGACTGTTCCGCGCCGGGCTTGCGGCGGGCGGCCTGGTTGACGCCGTCGGCGTACACGCCGGTGTAGATCCAGCAGCCGCCTGCCGTGGAGCCGTCGTCGGTCATCTCCGTGTAGCTGGCGAGGGGTCGGCCGCTGGCGACCTCGTACCCGTTGATCTCGCGCAGGACCGCCTCGGCGCTGGGCTCCGCGTTCGGACCGTGCGTGGGGTAGTCCCAGGTGAGGTCGAGCAGCGCGCGGTCCCGGGGGCGGGTCGAGCGCGCCAGGCGTTCGCGGATGATGCGGCCGAGGTGGTAGAAGAACCACAGCTCGGAGCGGGCGTCGCCCGGCGGTTCGACGGCCTTCTCCCGCCACTGCAACAACCGCTGCGTCTGCGTGAACGTGCCCTCCTTCTCCACGTGCGACGCCGCCGGGAGGAAGAACACCTCGGTCCGGCAGTCCTCGGGCACGATCTCGCCCGTTTCGATCTCCGGACCGTTCTTCCAGAAGGTCGCGCTCTCGACCATGAACAGGTCCCGCACGACCAGCCAGTCGAGGTTCGCCATGCCGAGGCGTTGCGCCCGGCCGTGCGCCGAACCCACCGCCGGGTTCTGCCCGAGCAGGAAGTACCCCTTGATCTTCCCGTCGATCATGTCCAGGACCTGCTGGTAGGTGCCGTGGTCGCCGGTCATCCGGGGCAGGTAGCCGTAGCAGAAGTCGTTGTCGGCGGTGGCCGCGTCACCCCAGTACGCCTTGAGCAGGTTCACCCCGTAGGCGCGCGCGTTGCCCCAGAAGCCCTTCTGGTCGGGATGGGCGATGCTGTTGATCCACTCGTCGAGGGTCGGGTGGTCGGCGTGGTGCGGCATGGGCAGGTAGCCCGGCAGCAGGTTGAACAGGGTCGGGATGTCCGTCGAGCCCTGGATGCTGGCGTGCCCGCGCAGCGCCATCACCCCACCACCCGGGCGACCCATGTTGCCCAGCAGCAGTTGGATGATCGCCCCGGCCCGGATGTACTGCACGCCCACGCTGTGCTGCGTCCACCCGACCGAGTACACCAGCATGCCGGTGCGTTCCCGACCGGAATTCTCGGTCCACGCCCGCGCCAACTCCAGGAACTTCTCCTGCGGAATCCCGCAGACCCGCTCGACCATCTCCGGGGTGTAGCGGGCGTAGTGCCGCTTGAGGATCTGGTAGACGCACCGTGGGTGCTGCAACGTCTCGTCCCGCTGCGTCTGCCCGCCCACCGGCGCACCGTGCGACTCGTGCTCCAGACCGGCCCCCGTCTCCCGCTGCGTCTCCGTGTCGCGGGTGGAGATGTTCTCCGGGGCGCCCTCGTACTGCCAGCTGCTCTGGTCGT
Organism: Micromonospora sp. WMMD729; assembly: GCF_049315225.1. NCBI lineage: Bacteria > Bacillati > Actinomycetota > Actinomycetes > Micromonosporales > Micromonosporaceae > Micromonospora > Micromonospora sp. WMMD729. The sequence continues at coordinate 3,623,182 of NZ_CP186059.1, forward strand.
AGCTGGCGTTCTCCTCGACGAAGCCGGAGAAGAGCCCGTGCAGGTCCTCGCAGTCCCGGAAATCCTCGCCGACGATGGTGGCGGCGTTGGTGTAGGCGAGGACGTACTCGCGGAAGTCCAGCTCGTTGTCGAGGATGTAGCGGATCACCCCACCGAGCAGCGCGATGTCCGTGCCCGCCCGGATCGGCAGGTACGCGTCGGCCAGCGCGCTCGTACGGGTGAAGCGCGGATCGACGTGGAACACTTTGGCGCCGCGACGCTTGGCCTCCATCACCCACTGGAAACCCACCGGGTGCGCCTCGGCCATGTTCGAACCCTGGATGACGATGACGTCGGAGTTCGACAGGTCCTGCTGGTACTGGGTGGCACCGCCGCGACCGAAGCTGGTCCCCAGACCGGGGACGGTGGCGGAGTGTCAAATACGCGCCTGGTTCTCGATCTGCAACGCCCCCATCGCCGTGAACAACTTCTTGATGAGGTAGTTCTCCTCGTTGTCCAGCGTCGCCCCACCCAGACTGGAGATCCCCAGCGTCCGGTTCAGGGGCCGGCCCTGCTCGTCCACGTCCTCCCAGGTCTCGTCGCGGGCGGCGAGGACCCGGTCGGCGATCATGTTGAGCGCCGTGTCGAGGTCCAGGTCTTCCCACTCGGTGCCGTACGGCCGGCGGTAACGGACCGTGGTCTGGCGCAGCGGACTCGTCACCAGGCTCTTGCTCGCCGACCCCTTCGGACACAGGCGGCCCCGCGAGATCGGACTGTCCGGATCACCCTCGATCTGCGTGACCCGGCCGTCCGCCACGAACACCCGCTGACCACACCCCACCGCGCAGTACGGGCACACCGACCGCGCGACAGAATCGGCGCTCTCGGTGCGGGCGGTCAACGACAGGGATCGGGCCGACGTGGCGGCGGCACCGCGACCGAGCGGGTCGGTGCCCGCGAGCTGGCGATAGAGCGGCCAGCTCGCGATCCAGCGGCGCACCCCCATCGCTGCACCTTTCCCACCAAAGACCCGAAATATGAATACTCCGACACTAGATGAGGGGTCGGGTCGGCCGCAGCGAGATCAGCAGGAAGGCGTCATAGTGATCATCTCGACTGGTGCTCGACGGCCAGGTGGTCGCCGAAGGTTCGGTAGCGGCGCAGCTCCCAGAACAGCCAGCCGATGCTGACGAGCGCCACGACCACGAAGACGACCGAGCCGGTGAAGGTGTCCCAGAGCGTGTGCAGCACGACGACACCGACGAAGGTGCCGAGGAACCCGAGCAGCCGGCGGACGCTCGGGGTGGCCAGCAGCGCCCACAGCGCCCCGGCGGTAAGGCCCGTCCAGGCGGTGTGCCCGGCGGGCGCGGTCAGGCCACGGATGAACAGGGTCTGCTCCACCGCGCCGATGTTGCCCTTCGAGCTGAGCAGCGCGGTGAAGGCGTACCCCATGGTCTCCAACGCGGCGAAGCCCATGCCGACGGCCACGCCGATGACCAGACCGTCGGACGGCACCCGGCGGCGGTGCTGCGCCAGGACCGTGAACAACAGCACCACGGGAACGATCAGCTTGGCCGACTCCTCGATCAGCGCCACGAACAGCATGGGCAGGGTGCCCAGGCCGCGCAGGGTGTCGTACTCCAGGGTGCCGGCCACCACCGTGCCGATCACCCCGCCGAAGAACGCCGAGGTCACCAGCACCCACGCCGGCACCTGCCACCGCCCGGTACGGGCCTGGGCGAAGGTCAGGAAGGTCAGGGGCGCCAGGGTCGCGCCGAGCAGGATCAACGCCGGCACGAAGTTCGGGTTCTGGGTGCGGACCAGGGTCCGCAGCACCGCGAGATAGAGGATCAGCCCGATTACGAAGACCCCGACCCACGCCCACCGGCGAGAACGATCACGCATACCGGGGAGTCTCGCGGATCCAGGTTACGAAGACCAGCCTGAGTGCGGCAACGACCGCACACCGCAGGGCGCATTCCAGGCGCCCGCGTTGGTTCTGGCCGTGGTCTAGACTCGCTCTCTTCGGCGGTGTACCGCGCGGAGTCCCCGAAGGCGTCCCCGTGACACCTGATCTCACCGACGTGCACGACAAGCTGGCAGCCGCAGTAGCGGGTGTGGCCGCCACGTTCCGCGGCATGACCGCCCACCCGTCGGAGTCCAACTGCGAGTGCCACTGGGGCAGCGCGCAGGAGTTGGCTCTGCTCAAGACGCCCGACGTTCCCCTCGACGACGACCTGCTCCGGCGCACCTACTGGCTGGCTGACTGGACCTATCCGGGGCCGCTGCTGCGTCGGATACTGCCGCAGGTGGCCCAGGGGCTGGTGAGCGGCGAGGTGGTGCTGATCGGCGGATTGATGAGATTGTTCATCCGTGGCCGCTGGCGGGATTGGCCCAACGCGCAGCGTGACGCCGTGCAGACGTTCCTGGACGCGTGGTGGCAGCACATCCTGGTCGATCCCGACGCCACCGTGCCCGCCCACGAGGCGCTGGAATTCCTCGCCGAGATCTCCGTACGGCTCACGCCGTGGCTGACCACCTGGGCCAGCCTGCTGGGTGACCAGACCGCGGCGACGCGGTTCGTGGTCGCCGTCGAGCACTGGAACTACGACCTACCGGGCGACATGCTCCCCTGGCAGAGCTGGCACGACGCGGCCGACTGGTGCGCCGCCCTGTCGTTGTGGGTGCTACGGACCGCGCCGCCCGTACTGCGCGAGCACGGCGCGTCCGCCGAGTTGCAGGACGACGTGCGGCGGCTCGCCCTGCCGTTCGAGAACCGGTGGGACGACTGATTCCGACCGTCGGAGTGGTGCGGCGGACCGCCAGCGTGACCACCAAGGTCCATCTGGCCGCGGAGTCGCACTGCCGGCCGATCGCGGTACCCGATCCTGCCGGACGCATGCCCGTTGACGGGTCACTTGCATTTTGCAAGTATGGCACGCATGAGCCTCTTCATCACCTGCCCGGTCGAGAGCGTCGAGCGCGCAACCGCCTTCTACACGGCCCTCGGCTGGACCCTCAACACGGAGATGTCCGACCACAATGTGTCGTGCTTCGCAATCGCGCCCGAGCAGTACGTCATGCTCGGCAGCCGCGAGATGTACGCGAGCGTCGGCGGAGTCGAAGAGCTGATCGGCGGACCAGATACGCCCTCGAAGGTCACGGTCTCGTTCAACCTGGGCAGCCGCGAGGCGGTCGACGAGCTCGTTGACCGCGCCGGCGCCGCCGGCGGGCGGGTCGGTGACACCGACGACTACCCCTTCATGTACCAGCGCCAATTCGACGACCCCGACGGCTACCACTACTCACCGTTCTGGATGAAGGCGGACGCCGATCCAACCGCGTGAGCGACCTCGCCGCGGCCCTCGACATCGTCGGAGCACGGTGGGCCCTGCTCATCGTGGAACGGCTGCTCGACGGACCACAACGCTACGGCGATCTGCAGCGCGACCTCGGCGTGCCGACGAACATGCTCGCGACACGCCTGCGCGAACTCGAAGCGGCTGGCGTGCTGTTCCGCCTGCCCCTTCGACACAACACGCGGGCCTATGCGCTGACCGATCGCGGGCTCGCCTTACGCGAGGCGATCGTCGCACTCGGCAACTGGGGCAAGAACGACGCCTAGGGACCCTCTGTCGCATCACAGTCTGGTCCAGCGCAGGATCGTCCTCGTCATGGCAGGAACTCGCCGGTCAGGGCGATGAGGGCGCGGGCGGCCGCGCCGACCGGGCGGTCCACCGGCGTGGCCAGCGACGCGATCCAGTCCAGGTCGGCGTCGGTGACGGTCAGCCTGCGGACGCCGGGAGCGTCGGCGACGACGAAGCGGGGCAGCAGCGCGATGCCGAGGCCGTGCCGGACGTGGTCGACGCCGGTGGCGATGTCGGGGATCTCGATGGTCACGCGTCGGGACAGGCCGGCGGTGGCGAACGCCCGGTCGGTGACGGTGCGGTTGCCGTACCCGATCGGGGAGTCGATGAAGTCGAGGCCGGCGAGGTCGCGCAGCGACACCGCTTCGCGGGCGGCCAGCGGATGATCGTCCGGTACGACGAGGTCGATCACCGAGCGGGCCAGCTCGGTGAGGTGGATCTCGGCGGGTGGCGCGCCGGGCAGCGAGACGAAGGCGAGGTCGAGCCGGCGCTCGGTGAGCGCGTCGATCAGCCCTTGGGAGCCGGACGGCGCGACGCTGGTGTGCAGCAGCACCCCGGGATGCCGACGGTGGAACTCGCCGAGCAGGGCCGGCAGGTGCAGCAGCCGGATCGAGGTCATGGTGCCGATCCGCAGGGTGCCCCGCAGGCCGCCGTGCACCTCGGCGACCGCGTCGCGGGCGTCGCGGGCCGCGTCCAGGGCGATCCGGGCGCGGGGTAGCAGCGCCGCACCGGCGTCGGTGAGCAGGACGCGCTTGGAGTTGCGGTCCAGCAGCGCCGCGCCCAGCTCGCGTTCGAGGGTCTTGACCGCCGCGGAGACGGCGGACTGGACGACGTGCAGGCGGGCGGCGGCGCGGGTGAAGTTCTGCTCCTCGGCCACCGCGACGAAGTACTCGAGTTGGCGCAGTTCCACGCCGCCAAGTATCACCTACGGCGATGGTAACTAGCGCCAACTTTCGTTGGACGTGATGATCGGCTGGGGTGACAGTGGGGTCATGTCGTCAACGACCCTGCCCTCCCGACAGCCTGTCGCACCGGGTGACCCGCACGAAGGATCGTCCCGCCACGACCGTGGCTTCTGGGCGATCGCCCTGGCGTTCCTCACCGCGATGGCGTTCTGCACCGTGCCGTCCCCGCTCTACCCGCTGTACCAGGCGCGGGACGGCTTCTCCACGTTCATGGTCACGATCGTGTTCGCGGCGTACGCGGTGGGTGTGGTGACCAGCCTGCTGCTCGCCGGGCACGTGTCGGACTGGGTCGGCCGCAAGAAGATCCTCATCCCGGCGCTGGCGTTGGAGCTGGTCGCCGCCGCGCTGTTCCTGGGCGACACGTCGCTGCCGGTGCTGCTCCTCGCCCGGCTGGTGAGTGGTCTGGGCATCGGCATGATCACCGCGACCGCCACCGCGTACCTCCAGGAGTTGCACGCGGCGCACCGCCCCGGCGCGTCCCGGCAGCGCTTCGAGGTGGTCTCCACCGCCGCGAACATCGGCGGCCTCGGCGTGGGCGCGCTGATCGCGGGCGTCCTCGCCCAGTACGTCCACGCCCCGCTGCGCACCCCGTACCTGGTGTTCGCCGTGCTGCTGGCCGTCAGCCTGGTGGCGGTCGCGGCGACTCCGGAGACGGTCCGGGAACGCCTGGTGACGCCGGCCTACCGGCCGCAGCGGATCAGCGCCGACCACGGCGACCCCGCCGGGTACGTGGCGGCGGCCGCCGCCGGCTTCGCCTCGTTCGCCGTGTTCGGCCTCTTCACCTCCGTGGCCCCGGGCTTCGTCGCCGGTGCCCTGCACCTGCCGTCGCGGGCGCTGGCCGGCGCGGTCGTGTTCGCCGTGTTCGGCGGCGCGGCCGTGGCGCAGAGCCTCACCACCCGGCTGCCCGCTCCGGCGAAGGTACGACTCGGGCTGCTGGCGCAGGCCGTCGGCGTGCCCGTCGTGCTGGTCGGGATGCACACCGCGAGCCTGACCGCGTTCCTCATCGGCGGCGTACTCGCCGGCGTCGGCGCGGGTGTGCTGTTCAAGGCCGCCGTCGGTACGGTCGCGGCGATGGCCGTGCCGGCTCGGCGCGGTGAGGCCCTGGCCGGGCTGTTCCTCATCGCCTACCTCGGGATGAGCCTGCCGGCGCTGGGCATCGGCATCGCCACCCGTGCGGTCAGCACGATCACGGCCATGAACTGGTTCACCGGCCTGCTCCTCGTCCTGCTCGGCGGCGTGACGCTGCTGTTCCGCCGCAGCAGCGCCAATCGCTGACCGCGCCGCGCGGTCAGCGTGGATCGGACCAGAACGGTTCCAGCAGCGCCGGGTCCGCGACATAGGCCGCGACCTGGGTACGCTCCGACTCCGTCAAGGTCAGCGCGCGCAACCGGGCACCCCACTCGGGCACCCGGTCGGTCTTGCCCAGCGCCACCGACAACTCGACGAGCGCGGCGAGCGCCATCGCCTGCTCTACCACCGGGGCGTCCTCGGCCCGGCGGCGCATCCCCGAGTCGAGCGCCCGGTAGGCGGCCCGGTCGTCGGTCTTGAACTCGCGCAGGATCCGCGCGTTGTCCAACACCCGGGCCAGCCCCTGCAATTTCGACGACCCGCCGTACTCCAGATCCTGTGGCTCGTCGCGCCGGATGAAGACGATGGTGTTGCCGCACGGGTCGACGATGCTGAACCGCGACGCCCCCGCCCGGAAGCGGGTCATCCGGGGCAGGCCCTTGACGAGCACCTTGCCGTACGCGCGGCGCATCGCCTCGGCGAACGCGGCGTGGTACGGCGCGACCGCGTCGACCATCACCAGCGCCCCGCCGGACTGCTCCCGCGTCGGGTCGAGGTCCTTGGGCGCGGGGCCGTAGTGCAGGTCGAACCCGCTGAACCGGAACGCCAGGTACACGTAGGGCCGCAGTTGCTCGTAGGTCACCTCGAAGCCGAGGGCTCGCCAGAACGCCAGGGTCTCCTCCGGCGCCGGGCAGGGCAGCAGCGGCACGGTCGTCTCGTTCGGCTGGACCCGGTCCTCGCTGATCGTCACGGTCACTCCCCCGGTCGGCAGGCCGGCCATTGTGCCAGCATCGGCGCCGGCTCGCGCCCGATCTCACCTCCTACCCAGGGAGGAGGTGGGCTACGACCGGGGGCCGCGACCGAGGCCCGAGGTCGGACGCGCGCGGCGGCGACGGTCACGAGCATCTACAGGCATGACTACCGTTCTGCGTCGGGCGACACAGTGGAACCGCCCGCTCATGCTCCTCGTCGCCGCGATGGCGGTGCTCGCCGTCGTCGCCGCCGTCGGCATCGTCGCCGACCCCCGCGTCCTCACCGGGGCGCCGATCTGGCTCAAGCCGTTCAAGTTCGCGGTCTCCTTCGTGCTGTACGGCGCGACGCTCGCCTGGATGCTGTCGCTGCTGCCGCGCCGCAGCCGGGTCGCGGAGTGGGCGGCGGCGATCATCGTCGCGCTGTCGCTGGTGGAGATGGTGGTGATCGTCGCGCAGGTGATCCGGGGTACGACGAGCCACTTCAACGACACCACCCCGTTGAACGCCGCTCTCTTCGCGGTGATGGGCGCGGCGATCATGGTGCTGTTCGCCGCGCACCTCGTCCTCGGGGTCGTCCTGCTGATCCGGCGGATCCCGGACCGGGTCGCCGCGACCGCCGTCGGGTGGGGGCTCGGCCTGTCCCTGCTGGGTATGCTCGCGGCCGTGCCGATGGTGCGTGGGACGCCGGACCCGGCGATCGAGGGTGTCTCCGGGGCGCACAGCGTGGGTGTGGCCGACGGCGGGCCGGGGCTCCCCGTGGTCGGTTGGAGCACCACCGGCGGTGACCTGCGGATCGGGCACTTCGTGGGGTTGCACGCCCTGCAGGCCCTGCCGATCCTGGCGATCGTGCTGACCCGGTTCGCGTCCCGGCTCGACGGGCGGACCCGCGTCCGGCTCCTGGTCGTCGCGGGCACCGCGTACGGCGTACTCACGATGGTGTTGACCTGGCAGGCCCTGCGCGGGCAGCCGCTGCTGCGCCCGGACGCCCTCACCCTGGCCGTCGTCGCGGCTCTGGCGGTCGCGACCGCGACCGCCACCGGCCTGGTGCTCGCGCGCCGCCGCCCGGAACTGGCGCTCGCGGCATGACCGGGGCGCTGTTCTCGCTGACGTTCGCGCTGGCCGCGCCGTTCTGGGCGCTGATGATCCTGCTGCCGCGCTGGTCGTGGACGGCTCGCATCGTCGGTTCGCCGCTGATCGTGCTGCCGGTCGTGGTGATCTACGCGCTGCTGGTGGTGCCGGCGTTCGGCACGGTGCTGCCCGCCGTCGCGTCGCCGACCCTCGACGGGGTACGCGAACTGCTGGGCACGCCCGACGGCGCGGCGGCCGGCTGGGCGCACATGATCGCGTTCGATCTGTTCGTGGGTCGCTGGGCGTGGCTGGACAGCCGGAAACGGGGGGTACCGGCGCTGGTCATGGCACCGGTGCTGCTGCTGACCATCCTGCTCGGACCGCTCGGTCTGGCCGCCTACCTGGGCGTCCGCGCGCGGTGGCGGCCGGCGGTCGCTGCCGGCGACTCCGAGCACCTAGGCTGACGACCGTGCGGTGGTGGGGGCGGCTGTTCGACGCGCGGGACGCGCGCGTGCGGATGGTGCTGCTCGACCTCAGCGGGTTGGGCTATCTGCTCTTCGTGCCCCACTCCGCTCCCGCGCCGACGCCGACACAGTGGATCCTCGCGCTGGCCGCGTTCGCCGTGGCGCTCGTGGCGTACCGCCGGCCGGTGGTCAATCTGGCGGCGCAGGCGGCGTTGCTGGCGGTCGCGATCTGCCTGATCGACGACATCACCATCAACCAGGTGGGCGCGAGCTGGGCCCTGCTCGAGGTCACCATACGCGCCGGTCGCTCCCGCACGATCTGGCTGGCGGCCGGGCTGCTGGCCGTTGTCGACCTCACCGACAGCATCGGGGATTCGCTGCGCGAGGTCGGCTCCGGTGTCGTCGGGCTGGGCCTGGAGGTCGGCGTCCCGGTGCTGCTCGGTCTGGTCATCCGGGCCAACCGGGAGGTGGACCGGCAGGCCGTGGAGCGGGCGCTGGCCGAGCAGCGCCGCCGCGAGTCGGAGGGCCGCGCGGCGCGCGCCGACGAGCGCGCCGCCATCGCCCGGGAGTTGCACGACGTCGTCGCCCACCATGTGGCGTCGATGGTGCTGCGGGTCGGGGTGGCCCGGCACGTCCTGACCGACCTCGACCCCCGGGTGGGCGAGGTGTTCGACGACGTGCACGGCACGGGCAGCGCGGCCCTGTCCGAACTGCGCCGGCTGGTCGCGGTGCTGCGCGACCCCGACGGGGTACGCGGTGACGCCGCGCTGACCGCGATCGAGCCCGCGGCGCTCCCGTCGGCGCTCGGCGCGGCCGTCGACCGGGCCCGCCGGGCCGGCATCACCGTCGAGGCCGACGTGGACACCGCGATCGGCACGCTCGACGCCGTACGAGGTCTGGCCGTGCTGCGGCTGACCCAGGAGGCGCTGACAAACGTGGCACGGCACGCGGGGACGTCCGCGCGGGCGCGCCTGGTGGTGGCGGTCCGCGACGGGGCCGTGCACTGGGAGGTCACCGACGACGGGGGCGGTGTCGACGGCCACCACGCGTCGACAGCGGTGCCGGCCGGCGGCGGTCACGGCATCACCGGGATGGCCGAACGCGTCGAGGTCCTCGGCGGGCACCTGGAGGCGGGCCCGGCCGGCACGGGCTGGCGGGTACGGACCGTCCTGCCGAACACCCTGCCCGCGCCCCGGACGGCCCCGGCGAGCACCGGGGGGTCGGCGTGATCCGGGTTCTGCTCGTCGACGACCAGCACCTCATCCGCGCGGGCCTGCGCATGTTGTGCGACGCGCAGAGCGACATCGAGGTCGTCGGCGAGGCCGACAACGGCCGCGAGGCGGTCACCCTCGCGGCGCGGCTCGTCCCCGACGTCGTCGTCATGGACCTGCGCATGCCCGGCGTCGACGGGATCACCGCCACCGGTCGGATCCTCGCCGAACGTCCGGCCACCCGGGTGCTGGTGCTGACCACGTTCGGCGACGACGACCACCTCTATCCCGCCCTGAGCGCCGGCGCGTGCGGCTTCCTGCTCAAGGACGCGCCGCCGGCCGAGCTGCTGGACGGCATCCGACGGGCCGCCGCGGGCGACAGCCCGTTCAGCCCGGAGGTGTTGCACCGCCTCGTCCAGCGCGCGGTGCGGGCCCGCGTCACGCCGCCCCGGCAGCTCGACGGGCTGACCGCCCGCGAGCAGGACGTGCTGACCCTGGTCGCCGAGGGTTTGTCCAACACCGAGATCGCCGAGCGGCTGCACATCGGGGTCACCACCGTCAAGACCCACATCACCAGCCTGATGACCAAGACCGAGAGCCCCAACCGGGTACGCCTCGCGCTGTTCGCGCGCGGCGGCTGACCGGCGTCCGCTACCGGCCGCAGGCGTAGCCCTGCATGCCCCGCGGGTTCGCCCCGGCGGCGAGTACGCCGGTGGCCGGGTCCCGGGACACGGCGCAGAGCCGACCGAGGCTCCACGCGTCGGCGAGCCGCACCTCGTGCCCGTACGACCGCAGGGCCGTCACCACGGCGGCGTCGAGCCGGTCCTCCACCAGCAGCACGCCGGGCTCGGACTCGCGGGGGTAGAACGACGACGGCACGCCGAGGCTGTGCCAGGCGGGCGCGTCGATGGCCTGCTGGAGGTGCTGGCCGCCGACGAGGTGCCGCAGCAGGAAGGGGAGCTGCCACTGGTCCTGCTGATCGCCGCCGGGCGTGCCGCACGCCAGCACGGGTTCGCCGTCGCGCAGCACCAGGGTCGGGCTGAGCGTGGTGCGTGGGCGGCGGCCCGGGACGAGCGACGCGGGTAGTCCCTCCTGCAACCAGCACATCTGCAACCGGCTGCCGAGCGGGAACCCAAGTTCCGGAATGGTGGGCGAACTCTGCAACCAGCCACCGCTCGGCGTCGCGGAGATCATGTTGCCCCATCTGTCGACGACGTCGACATGGCAGGTGTCGCCCCGGGTCACCCCGTCGGAGCGCACCGTCGGCTCGCCCGTGGTCGGGTCCGGCACGTCGACCCGGTGGGTCACCCGGGACCGCACGTGGTCGGGGAGGCGCGGCTGGGCACCCCCGGGGCTCCCCGGGCGCAGCTCCCGCGACGCGCGGTCACCGATCAGGGCCGCCCGCTCCCGCGCGTACGCCGGGTCGAGCAGTGCCGTGGCCGGCACGTCGGCGCTGTCGCCGTACCACGCCTCCCGGTCGGCGAACGCGAGCGTCAGCGCCTCGGCCTGGGCGTGGATGCCGGCGGCGCTCGCCGTGTCGTACGCGCCGTCGTCGAGCGCGTCGAGAATCGCCAGGCTCTGGAGCAGCACCGGGCCCTGACCCCAGAACCCGGTCTTGGCGATCGTGTGGCCCCGCCAGTCGAGGGTGGCCGGCTCTTCCCAGGTCGCCGAGTACGCGGCCAGGTCGTCGCCGGTGACCAGTCCGGCGTGTGCGCGGCCGCTGGAGTCGCGGAACGGCCGCCGGCTGAACGCGTCGATCGCCTCGGCCACGAAGCCCGTACCCCAGGCGCGGCGGGCCGCCTCGATCTGCGCCTCCCGGTCACCGCCGGCCGCCTGCCCCGCCTCCACGAGTCGGCGCAGGGTGTGCGCGTACGCCGGATTGGTGAACCGCTCCCCCGCGACCGGCGGCCGGCCGCCGCGCAGCCAGAGCTGGGCGGACGTGGGCCAGTGCTGCTCGAACAGCGACCGCACGGCCGTCACCGTCGCACCGACCGCGCCCACCAGGGGGTGGCCGGCGGCGGCGTAGCCGATCGCCGGTTCCAGCACCTCGGCGAGGGAGAGCGTGCCGTGCTCGCGCAGCAGCAGGAGCCAGGCGTCCACCGCGCCGGGCACGGCCGCCGCGAGCGGACCGGCGCCCGGCACGAGGTCCAGGCCGAGGGACCGGAAGTGGGCGATCGTCGCACCGGCCGGCGCGGGTCCCTGCCCGCACAGCACGGTGGGGCGCGGGTCCCGGGCGGTGGCCACGATCGCCGGCACCTCGCCGCCCGGGCCGTTGAGGTGCGGTTCGACGACGTGCAGGACGAACCCGGCGGTCACCGCAGCATCGAAGGCGTTGCCGCCGCGTTCGAGAATCCCCATCGCGGACTGGCTGGCCAGCCAGTGCGTCGACGACACCATGCCGAAGGTGCCCTGCAGGGTCGGTCGGGTGGTGAACGACATGACAACACCTCACTGGGTAACTGGGAGGCGGCCCTCGGCGGCCGCCTCCCAGCGGGCAATGCTAGGTGCTAGGCCGCGTTGTACGCCTCGGCGGTCACGGTGGCCTTGCGGGGCAGGCCCGGCCGAGCCGGCCAGGAGATGCCCACCGCACGCGTCTCCCCGGGCAGCAGCCAGAGGTAGTTGTCGTCGTAGCGGGCCGGCAGGACCCGCCGGCCGTGCTCGTCGCGGACGGCGAGCCGGACCATGGCGGCGACCGTACGACCCTGGTTGCGGACCGTCGTGGTGACGGTGTTGCGGCCGTCCACGACGCGTACGCCGCTCGTCGACGTCGACAGGCGGGCGCCGGCCAGGGTGGTGAGCGCCCGCATCTGCTCGGGCTTGTCGTAGCGCCAGTAGGTGTTCTCCGCGAGCAGCCGGTCCCGGCCGTCGCGCAGCTCCAACCGGAGCAGGTGCAGCCCACCGCCGTCCGGCGCGGCGACGGGGAACACGGGCGTCGTGGACGAGCGCGCCACGTCGACCCGTTGACGTTGGGCGGTGCCCAGCGACCGGCCGTTGAGGTCGTACCGGCGGGCGGTGACCGTCACGCCGCTGAGCGCCGCCGTGGTGTGGTTGACCACCCGCGCCTGCCAGGTGCCCGGGTCGGCCTGGACGTGCACCGGTTCGCACCCCTTGCGGGCCCCGTAGTACGCGCCGTTGACGTCGAGGTCGTAGTCGTACGTCTGCCAGACCGTGCTGTGCCACGCCGGGTGCGACATCCAGAGCAACAGGCCGGTGGCGTCCTGCCACAGCTTGGCGTTCCACGCCTCGAACATGGCCCGGTGGCTCTCGTAGTTGACGAACTGCGCCCGGGCGGCGAACTCGTCGAGCGAGCCGGACGCGCCGAGCCGCGCGTCGATCGCCTCCTGGTACGTGCCGACGCGCTGGTTCCCGATGGTCGACCAGTCGTGGTAGTTCCACACCTCGCCGATCGGCCACTCCGGCGCGTCGCCGACCAGGTTTCGCATGCTCTCGGCCACCGACACCACGGGCATGCCGATCTCGGTGTGGAAGCCGAAGGAGTCGGCCTCGTAGATCGTCGCGTCGGTGTAGGTGGTCGGGTCGACCCAGCCGTACGGTCCGCGTCCACTCACGATGCCACTGGCCGAGTTGGGGATGTAGAGGATCTCCGGGTGTTCGGTGGCGACGGCCTGCTTGAGGCCGGCGTCGACGATCGGCGGCGGGTCGCCCTCGTTCGCGCCGCACCACACGACGATGCTCGGGTGGTGGCGGAACCGCCGGATCGTGTCGGCGGCGATGTCGACGTAGCCGGGTGGGTTGGGCAGGAAGCCGCCGGCCTGCCAGAAGTCGTTCCACACCAGGATGCCCTGCTCGTCGCAGGCCCGGTACAGCTCCTCGCGGTTGCTGCTGCCCAGCCAGTTGCGGATCATCGTGAAGTTCATGTCGCGGTGCATCTCGACCGTGTCGGCCAGCCGGTCGGGCAGCACCCGGCGCAGCAGCTCGTCCCAGCCCCAGTTGCCGCCCCGGGCGAACACCGGCACCCCGTTGACGCTGATCTTCAGCTCGGTGATCTTGTTGCTGACCGCCTTGACGTCGGTCCATTCCTTGCCGTCGTCGGAGACCTGGAGGACGAAGTCGCGGGCGTACGCCTGCTCCCAGACGATCGTCACCTGGTCGAAGGCGACGGGGGCACCGAGGTCGACGGCGATCCACTGGTGGTCCTCGAACGTCGAGGACCACCGGGTACGCGGGTTGCCGTCGACGGCCCGTTCCGGCCCGGTGGAGTCGCCGTCGGACGACGACGCGGTGGCCGTCCGGCCCAGGGCCAGGTCGACGTCGGGCTCGGCCTGGCGCTGCACCGAGAGCGTCCACATGGACACGCCCCACGACGTCGCCCGCGCGCCGGTCTGGATGCGCAGGTGCCGGGCGGTCCGGCTGGCGAACGTCTCGACCTGGGTGGCGCGGCTGCCCAGCGGGGTGTCGTTGCTGACCGACGTGACGTCCGTCCACTCCTGCCCGTCGGCGGAGACCTGGACGCGGTAGTCGAGGGCGTACGCCTGCTCCCAGACGATGGTGACCCGGTCGAAGTCGACGGCCGCGCCGAGGTCCACCTGGATCCACTGGTCGTCCTCGGCCCGCGAGGCCCAGCGGGTCGACGCGTCACCGTCCACCGCCCGGGCGGGCACGTTGGTGTCGTTCTCCGACGACGAGGCGGTCGCGTCGCGGCCCAGCGCGAGGTCCGGGCCCGAGCCGTCGGCCACCGACAGGGCGTACATCGAGATGCCCCAGCCGGTGGCACGCTGGCCCGCCTGGATACGGACGTGCCGGGCGTGCTGCCGGTCGAACGTGACGGTCTGCGTGGCGGCTCCGTCGACGAAGTCCAGCGGAGGCTGGCCGGGCGGGGAGATCACGATCGGCTGGTGCCAGTCGTAGCCGAACTGGCGGACGCCGAAGCGCAGCTCACGCCGGTCGCTGACCGTGCGCTTGACGGTGGCGGTGAGCGTCAGGTCGTACAGGTGCGGCTCGCCGTAGCCATTGGGCCACCAGAGGCGGGGCTTGTGCAGGCGCAGCGCCCCGAAACGCTCCGGCGCGAAGGTGACCGTCGTGGAGGCGTGGGCGGGGACGGTCACCGTGGACTCGACGCGTACCTTGTCGAACTCCGCGCGGACGGTGACGGTGGTCGCGGTGGCCGTGGCGTTGCGCACGGGCACCCGGATGGTGACCTCGGCCGTGCCGGTGTCGGGCAGTTTCGGCAGGGTGGTCTCGACGTGCGGGTCACCGACGACCACGGCGCCGGTGCTGCGCAGCCGGACGTGGTCCCACAGGCCGGTGACGCGGTCCCGGACGGCGGGCATCCAGTCCCAGCCGGACACCGCCAGGTAGGTCGGCGCGTCGAGGTAGTGGTGGGCCGACTGGAGGAAGGTGCGGCCGTCGGGCCCCTTGTCGCCGGGGGTGCCGACGTGCGGCATCGGGGTGACCCGTACGGCCAGGACGTGGTCGCGGTGGCCCGCGAGAGCCTCGGTGATGTCGAAGGCGGCCCGCGCGAACGGGTGCTTGACGCTGCCGACCGATACGCCGTTCACCCAGACGGTGGCCTCGTGGTTGATGCCGTCGAACTCCAGCCAGATCCGGCGGCCGGCGGAGGTGTCCAGGCCGCGCGGCAGCCGCAGCGCCCGCCGGTACCACCAGGTGTGCCGCGACAGCGCCTCGGGGATGCGCAGGTTGTTGAAACCGGCGACCGGATCGGGCAGGTGGCCCTGCTCGACCAGGGTGCCCAGCACGGTGCCGGGCACGGTGGCCGGCAGCCAGGAGCTGACGTCGACGCCCGCGCGGGACAGCTCGGCGCCGTCGGCGGTGCCCGCGAAGTCGTCCATCGTCAGCGACCAGCCGGATTCCAGCGCGACCGTGCCGTCCGGGGCCACGGTCAGCTCGGGGGCGCGACCCGTGTTGCCACCCTCCCAGCTCGTCCAGCCCTCGGCCTTCGGGCGGGGTGACAGCGCGACGCCGTAGACCTGGAAGCCGTTCAGGCCGACCGGGTTGCTGTTCGACCGCCCGGTGACCGTCATCCGGACCCAGCGCGCCGTGACCGGCTGCGGGAGCTTGATCGCCTGCACGCCGCCCTGGCCGTCGGTGGTCTCGTACACCGACCGCCAGTCGCGGCCGTCGGTGGAGACCTCGATGCGGTACGCCGTCGCGGCGCTGGAGAGGATCTCGTCGCCGTCGGTGTCGGTGTAGTTGCCGTCGAACGGTCCGTCGGCGAGGGTCGCCTCGAAGACCAGGGTGACGGCCTCGACGCGGCACTGCGCCTGGAGGTCCACCGAGATCCACTGGGGATCACCGTTCGCGGCACGCCATCCGCTGCCCCGGACGCCGACCTGGGGCAGGCCGTCCACGGCGAACGTGGCGGGCGTCGGCGCGTAGTCGGTCGAGGAGACCGCCACCGGGCGGTACCGGGCCAGGTCGGTGGTGGTCGACGGGTTGCCGGCCGACGGCGCGGCGCCGGCGACCGCGTCCGGCAGGACGGCGGTCACCCCGACCGACGCCAGCAGCGTCGCTCCGGCGGAGAGGAAGGTACGCCGCGATACGGGCGATGGCTCGGACATTGCGCCTCCAGGGTGGCAACGTTGTCAGGTGCTCGGGGGGTGGTGGTGACAACGTTGTCAGATGGTGGCCCGATGTTCCCCCGGAGTCAAGAGGCCGCGTCCTGTCCACTCGGGAGCGGGCGGCGGGTCGCCACCCGCTCCCCGGTGCGGCGTCACTCCGGGTACGACGGCCCCGGCTCGGTGCGCAGCATCCGCTTGAGCATGCGGTTCGCCGCCCGCATGTCGTCGGTGATCAGGCGGGTCTTCACCGTGCCCTTACCGGTGAGCTTGCCGCCCACCTCGAACACCGCGCTCTCGCCCGGCAGCGGCACCGCCTGGCAACCCGTGTACGTCTCGGCGGGCAGCCGGCCGTCCAGCAGGTAGGCGTAAACCGGGTCGTCCACGCACGGGGTGTAGTACGGGAAGACACCGTGGCTGCCCTCGTTGTCGACGCTGATCATCGACGCGCCCGGCAGCTTCTTCGACGCCGCCAGCGCACCCTCGTACGCGGTCGCCACGTCGAGTTCGTCCTGGAGCATCAGCACCTTCGGGAACGTCTTCTTGTCGAACTTCGGCATCCGGTTGCTGGTCGGCCAGTACGCGCAGGCCGGCGGGTTCTGCAGGTAGGGGGCGACCAGCGGCGCGTCCCGGGTGAGGCGTCGGCTGAACGCGTTCCAGTACGCGACGCTGTCGTTCCACTGCCCGTCCTGGCAGCGGATCACCTCGAAGACGTAGTCGATGTCGTACGTGTACTCGTCCGTGCCCTGGGCCAGCAGGGACCGGTCGCGCTGGGTCTTCAGCGCCGCCTGGGCGGCGACCCGGGACTGCTCGATGTACGCCCGGTCGTCGGCCGTGATGCCCGGCGCGGCGAGCAGCTTCGCGGTCGCGGCGCTGAGGATCTGCTCGGGCGTCCAGCCGTTCCACTCCTCGTAGTACTGGATGACCGTGTTCACCGCCGCCGCGGCGGTCGGGTAGTTCTGCGTGTCGTAGAGCGCGCCGAGGATGAACCAGCCGAACATGAACGGTCCCATGCCGACCCGGGTGCCGCCCGCGCGCTCGAACATCTCCCGGATCTTCATCGGGTCGCTGCCCCGGCCGTACAGGTCGTCGTGCCGGGCCATGTACGGCAGCAACTGCTCCTGGAACGCCCGGTCCCGGGTGAACGGTTGCAGATCCCAGGTCTCCTGGAGCGTGGGCGAGCCGACCGCCGCCACCGAGTCGAGCACCATCCGGCCGGTCCGGCTGCCGAACGTCGCCGCGTACCAGGTGCCCAGCCAGGTGCCGTACGAGTAGCCGAGGTAGTTGAGCTTGCGCTCCCCCAGCAGCACCCGGATGAAGTCCATGTCGTACGTGGTCTGCTCGGTGGTGATGTACTTCGTCAACTCGGTGCCGCGGCAGCCGCGCACGTTGGCCTGGGTGATCAGGTCGTTGGTGTTGTCGGTGTCGCGGTAGGTCACCGTGCAGAGCAGCGGCGTGCTCTGCCCGACACCGCGCGGGTCGAAGCCGATCACGTCGTACCGCTCGGCGAGGGCGGGTGCGGACCGCGCCACGTACGGCGCCAGCGACAGGCCACTGCCGCCGGGGCCACCCGGGTTGACCAGGAGGATGCCCGCCCGGTCGGGGCCGGACGCGGCGGTACGACTGATCCGGACCTGGATCGTCCTGCCGTCGCGGGGGTTGTGCCAGTCGCGGGGCACGGTGACGGTCGCGCAGGACAGACCGAGCTGCGCCTCGTCCTCGGGGCTGACCTCGGCCAGCCCGCACGGCTCCCAGGTGAGCCGCTGGGTGGCGAGCGGCGCGGCCAGGGCGGCGGTGTCCGGCTCGGCGGCCGTGGCCGCGCTGGCCGAGGTGCCGGCCGCGCCGCTGGTCAGGGCCGCCGCGACCAGGGTCACGGCGAGCAGGGCGGCCGGCCGGCGCACGCGGCGTGGGTGGCGCGACCCGGTCGTGGGATGGGGCATCGTCCCGTCCTCTCGTACAGCGATTGATCGAACGGCATTCACCCTGGCCCAGGAGTGTTTCGCCGCCGCCGTCCCGGCGTGACGAAGACCCGCCATGGCAGGTTCCGGCCAGTTACAACCAGCCGCGCCGGGTGGCCTGCACCCCGAGCTGGAACCGGCTGCGCGCGCCCAGCAACTCCTGGAGGCGGCTGACCCGCCGGTGCACCGTACGGTTGCTGACGCCCAGGTCACGGGCGATCGCCTCATCGGTCAGGCCCGCGGTGAGCAGCGCGAGCAGCCGCTGGGTGGCCACCGTCGGCTCGGCGTCCGGCTCGGCGGTGGCGGCGGTGGCGTGGATCGGCGCACCGAGCCGCCAGAACACCTCGAACAGCTCGGACAGCCCCTCCAACAACCGGGAGCGGTGCACCAGCACGGCGTCGGCGTCGTCCCCGCCGGCTCGGGGCAGGACGACCAGGCCACGGTCGGCGTCGACGAGCATCATCTTCAGCGGCAACTCCGGGAAGACCCGCGCCTGCTCACCGGCGGCGACCGTGGCGCGTACGGCGGCCAGCATCGCCTCGTCGTGCAACAGCTCGCCCTCGTAGACGCAGCGGTACCGCCGGCCGCGGCGCAGCGCGTCGTACTGCACCTCCTCCGGCACCCGGGTGGTGTCGCGCAGGTACGGTCCGCGTTCCAGACCGCGTACCTCGGTGCGGGCGCCGGCCTGCAACTGGCGGAACAACTCGCGGACGGCGTCCTTGCCCTCGATGACCTCGACGAACGCCGCGCCGGCGCCGTGCACGGCGGTGTAGAGCCCGGACAGCGTCTCGGCGGCGGCACGCGCCTGGGCGGCCTCCAGCTCCCGCTGCGCGGCCCAGTTCTCCAGGGCGGTACGCGGCGGCCGGACGTGCAGCACGCCGGCGGCGTCGCGGTGCACGGCTCCGCTGTTCAGCAGGCCGGCGAGCGCGCGCGTGGCCGGTGCCGACGCGGTGGTCAGGAACTCCCGTTGCGCCACCGGCGCCACCCGCAGGAGATCCTGGTAGACGTCCACGGCGTCCGCCGTGAGCGGGAGCGATTCCACGTCGAGGGCGGGCGTCACGGCGTGGGGACCGATCCGCATGCGGGCGATCGTAGAGCGCGTGGGTGTCGACGGTTCACGCAGGTCGGAGCGCATTTATTGCGATCAGTCCGGGGTCGCTCCCTTGCCCTGGCCGGGCTCGCGACGGTGGTACTCGGGTTGCAGCCGCGCGCTCGTGAACGCCGACTTCACCGCCGCCTTGAGCGCGGCGATGTCGTACGCCCCGTGGTGGCGCTGGCCGTTGATGAAGAAGGTCGGCGTGCCGGTGACGCCGCTGAGGTCGGCCGACTCGACGTCCTCGGCGATCCGGTCGACGCCCATCCGCTTGGCCATGTGCTCCCGGAACGGGTCCAGCTCCAGGCCGAGCTGCTCGGCGTAGCGCAGCACGTCGGCGGGGTCCAGAGCGTCCTGGTGGGCGAGCAGCAGGTCGTGCATCTCCCAGAACGCGCCCTGTTCGCCCGCCGCCTCGGCGGCCTCGGCGGCGAGCTGCGCGTGCGGGTGGACGTCGGTGAGCGGCAAATGCCGCCAGACGTACCGGATGTTGGCGAAGTCGGCCAGCAGTTCCCGGACCACCGGCTCGGCCTGCCCACAGTAGGGGCACTCGAAGTCGCCGTACTCCACCACCGTGACCGGCGCGTCGAGCGACCCGCGCAGGTGGTCGCGCTCCTCATCGACCGGGAGTTTCAGGTCGACGATCCCCATGGCCATGCCGAGCAGCGCCCGCGCGCGTCGCGTCGGCGAGAGCCGGGCGACGATGCGGAACAGCAGCCAGGTGAGCACGGACGCGCCCACCGTCGAGACGAGGATGCCGAGCTTCGCCTCGTCCAGCGCACGGCCGTGCAGGGCGTGGCTGGCGATCAGGAGCGCGACGGTGAACCCGATACCGGAGACCGTGCCGACCCCCACGACGGCGACCCAGCCGACCGGCGGCCGGAACCGCTCGCCGCTGAGCCGGGTCACCAACCACGAGGTGAGCACGATGCCGAGCGGCTTGCCGACGACGTACGCCGCCACCACGCCGAGGGTGACCGGGGAGGTCACGGCCCGGCCCAGCAGCTCGCCGTCGATGACGATCCCGGCGTTCGCCAGCGCGAACAGCGGCACGATCACGTAGCTCGCCCACGGGTGGTAGAGGCTCTGGAGTCGATCGTTCGGGGACAGCGCGGCGGTCAGCCCGGCCTGGGCCATCCGGGCAAGCCTGGGCGTCGGTTGCTCCCGGAAGAGGCGGAACTGGTCGCTCGCCCACTGGAGGTCCTTGCGGCCCGGGTCGTACGCGTAGGTCAGCAGCCCCATCACCAGGCCCACCACGACCGGGTCGACGCCGGACTCGGACACCGCGATCCAGGCCGCCACGCCGAGCAGCGCGTAGAACCAGCCGTGTCGCAGGCCCCACGTCCGGACGAGCACCACGACGGCGAAGATCAGGGCCGCGACGAGCAGCGCGGTCGGCGAGAAGTGCGCCGGGTAGGCGATCGCCAGCACGGCGATCGCCACCAGGTCGTCGACGACCGCGACCGTCAGCAGGAAGGCCCGCAGCCGGTCCGAGAAGCGCGGCCCGAAGACGGCCAGTGCCCCGAGCGCGAGGGCGGTGTCGGTGGCCATCACCGCGCCCCAGCCCACCGCCGTGGACCGCCCGGCGTTGAACGCCAGGTAGATCCCGATCGGCACCAGCATGCCGCCGAACCCGGCCAGCATCGGCAACGCCAGCCGCCGCCGCTCGCGCAGCTCGCCGATGTCGAACTCGCGGCGCAGCTCCAACCCGGCGACCAGGAAGAAGAAAGTCATGAGGCCGCTGTTGACCCAGGTCCGCAGGTCGTGCGAGACGGGCCAGTCGCCGAGCCGGACCGACAGGGTAGTACGCCACACCGCCTCGTACGACGACGGGTGCAGGTTCGCCCAGACCAGGGCCACCACGGCGGCGACCAGCACCACCCGCGCGCCGCCCGTCTCGGTCCGCAGGAACGCGCGCAGCGGGGCGTTGATCCGCCCCTGCCAGGCCGTTCGGCTGGACCACCCGCGGTGTGGGTTGTTGCTCGTCACGGAGGCAATCTTCCTCGACCTGACCGCCGCGTGGCGCAGATTGGCACGAGGCGAACGTCTCAGGCATGCACGGAACGCGACTGGTTGGTAGCGTACCGGTGATCTCGCTGGCGGGTGGCCGGCGGTGGTCCCCTGGGGAGGGTCAGCATGTGGGCGGACGACGCCGCGCTCGACGCGGCGGGGCACCGGCTCGACGAGTGGGAGTCGTCGCTCGCCGAACGGGCGGAACGGGCGAAGACGCTGTCGGCGCGGGTGCGGGAGCT
Organism: Micromonospora sp. WMMD729; assembly: GCF_049315225.1. NCBI lineage: Bacteria > Bacillati > Actinomycetota > Actinomycetes > Micromonosporales > Micromonosporaceae > Micromonospora > Micromonospora sp. WMMD729. The sequence goes on from NZ_CP186059.1 coordinate 3,644,391, forward strand.
GACCGGCTCCGCCGAGAGCCCCGATCGGACGGTCCAGGTCACCGTCGACTCGGCCGGCCTGCTGGTCGACCTGTGGCTCGACGAGCGCACCCGGCAGCAGCCCGCGGCACGTACCGCCCAGCAGATCATCGACACCACGAGAGCCGCCCGCGCCGACCTGCTGCGACAGGTCGCCGACTCTCTTGGCGACGACGCCAGCGCCCGGGCCATCATCGACTCCTACACCAGCCGGCTGAGCGGCGATCAGGGGCCGAGCGATGCCCGCCGGTGACGGCATCCAGGTCGACCCGGACGACCTGACCACCCACGCCGCACGCCTCGATCGCTGCGCCGGCAGCCTCGACACGGCCCAGCAGGCAGGTCAGCACGTCCGGTTGGGCACCGAGGCGTACGGGCAGCTCTGCGCACTGATGCCGACGCTGCTCGACGGCCTCCAGCGGACCCTGGTCGACGGCATCGGCGCCGCTGCGGGCTCGGTGCGGGACACCGCCGCAAAGCTGCGGAGCAGCGCCGACCGCTACCGATCCTCCGACGCCCATGCCAAGCACCTGCTGGACGGGGTGCGGCAGCACCCGCTCGACGGGGTGCGGCAGCGTTCGTGACGTCCAACCCGCTCGTCGCCGTCGCGGCGGACACCCCGCCCAGCGCCTGGGCGGGCGTGTGGATCTGCGAGGACATCGAACTCATCGCGCAGGGCATCCGCAGCGGCAGCTGGATCGACGGCAGCCTCGGTGTCGTGAGTGCCGGCCTCGACGCCCTCGCGTTCGTCTCCGACCCGGTCGGCGCACTCCTGCAATACGGGATCGCCTGGCTCATCGAGCACGTCAAGCCACTCAGCGAGGCGCTCGACTGGCTCGCCGGCGACCCGGCGCAGATCACCGCACACGCCCAGACCTGGCGCAACGTCGCCGTCTCGCTCCGCGAGGACGCGGCCGAACTGGCGCGCGCTGTCTGCGACGACGTCGCCGGTTGGGGCGGCAGCGCCGGCCCCGCCTACCGCGCCTGGGCCGCCGAACAACACCAGGCCATCACCGGCCTCGCCCAGGGCGCCGACACCATGGCCGCCATCACCGAAGGCGCCGCCGGCCTGGTGGCCGCCGTCCGACTCCTGGTCCGCGACGCCATCGCCACCTGCGTCTCCCGCCTCATCACGTACGCGGGCGAACTCGTTATCACCGGCGGACTGGCGACGCCGCTGGTCGTGGAGCAGGTGACGACGCTGGTGGCGTCGTGGGGGGCGCGGATCGCACGGTTGCTTCGTGCACTGCTGGCCAGCCTGCGACGGCTGATCCCGGAGGTACGCCGACTCGGCGACCTCATCGACAAGCTCAAGCAGGCGTTGGGGCGGCTGCTTGATTCGCCAACGGCCCGGCCAGGACCCGCCGGAGAGAGCGCGCAGGGCTTCCACGGCGGCCACACCACTCGGCCTCGTGATCTGGCGGACTATGGACGGCAGGACCGTTGGGCGGAAGAGGCCTACGACGCCATCCGTAGGCAGGACGATGCTGACCTGATAGCTCGCCAGGTCGCCGATGCTCCCCGCCTTGACGGTTCCCGCGGGTTCGCACGGGAGGAGATAGAAGAGATCCGCCGGCACATCTTCTTTGATGAGCACCCGATGGATGACTACGCGGGCGGGATCATCCATCAACGATATGATCCGAGCCCGCCCATGGCGGAGGCCTGGTTGCGGTTGCGACGAGGCAGCCCGCTACCCGAGGATTACGCTCTACTGGAGCACGAACTGGCGGAGCTGCAGTACTACCGGGCACATCCGCAGGCGACATACCGCGAAGCGCATCTTGCCGCCAACCAGGCGTCCAACTGGGAGTCGTCCATACCCAGGCCGACCTACGAGGACTACGCGGACATGGGAGGCTAGGGCATGGGAATGATGGTGACCGCCCGACGCGTCGAGGCGACTGCCGGTGAGGTCCGATACGAGTTCGGTCTGGATGACAAGTTCGACCGGATTCTGACGATCGATCCAAGCACCCTCGACGCCCACGTCGAGGATGGCGATTTCGACTCGGCCGCTGGTTCGATCACCGCAAAGATCGTCAAGACCTGGCGGTCCAGCGGCGAATTCCCGACGAGGATGTTGTTTGCAAGCTGACTCTGTCTCTTCGTCGATCGGTACGACGCGGACCTCGGCCGCCGGCGCGGGAGCTCTTCGAGCCCAAACGGCTTGGGCGAGAACCAAGGCGTGAAGTCCGATGCACGAAGCTCAACGGTATTGGCGCTGTTGGGCTGCGAGGATTTCCGACCTCACCTCCGTTGGCAGCTCGACCACCTCGACTTCCAGCCCGAACCCACGCAACGCCGCAGCGGCCCAGGAGCGCGCCGTCGTGAAGTGGTGAGCCGCCTGCGGGTCGGAGAGGCAGAGCACCAGGCGTGGCGGGGTGGGCAGCGACGACGCCACGAACAGCAGGCGGAACGCATCCGCAAGCACCTTGTGCTTCTGCGCGGACTTCGGCGGCCCCTGGTGCGCCCATGCTTCGACGAGGACGGTCAGGTTTTCGTCCGCCCCGTCGACCTCGACGCGGGACCCATCCTCCAGCACGAATCGCCGAGGACTGAGTGTGCAGCCCAGCCGGACGCCGAGCAGCCCGAGCATCACGCTCTCGGCGTGCCGTTGCACCGCGCTGTCGCCAGCAGCCGGTCCCGGCCGGGTCTCCTGCCCCACGATCGGCGACGACGCGCTGCCTTGCCGCGAGAGTTCGTTCACGATCTTGCCGGCAGGGCCGATGTATCTGCTGAGTCGACGGCTCTGCTCCAAGCGCCGGCACACCTGGTTGACCGTCTGCCGCGGTTGCACATCGAGCCGTCGGGCAAGTTCGTCGTCATCGAGCGGCGTCCCAGCACGCAGCAACTCCTGCACGATCCGCTCAGCGATCGTAAGGCTCCTCATCGACATCTGGCTCCTTTCACCTGGCTCGCTCGAAGGGCTGGCCCCGCCCGTTCCGGATTCGACCACACTCGTGCGCTACCCGTTCGGCCCGTACTACGGCGGCCACGTCGGCGGATAGCCTTACTTTCACCGACTTCGATGTCCCGGTCACGACTCGGCGCGGAGTACGTGCACTGTGGACGGTGATGGAAGGAGACTCCATGCGCGGACGCAGATGGGCGACGCTGGCGGTGGCGACGACGCTCGCACTCGGCGGGCTGGTCGGGACCGGCGCCGCCCCGGCGGCAGCCGACCCGCAGGGCGGCACGCTCCGCGGCGTCTACTACGACGGCCAGTTCTGCAACAGCTACGGCAGCGAGGGTGTCCAGACCGGCCAGTGGAGCTGGTACTACTGCGAGTACCGCCAGTACGGTCCCAACGCCCCCGGGTTCTACTTCCTCTGGAGCTTCACGTACTGAACGTCGGTTCCGCCGCCGGCCCCGCTCGGTCGGCGGCGGCTCCCCTCACCGGCGCAAGCGGCGGGAACACTCACCGTCGTGGCCGTCGCGCAGCAGGCAGCGCCGGCCGCCGGGCAGCCGCAGGTCGCAGAAGACCCGATGGCGCAGGCACTGCTGATCCTCCTCGGAGACGGTGGTCTCCCCCGGGTCCGCCATCGGCAGCACCAGCATCCACCGTCCGATGCCCCGGGCCAGGCGCTGCGCGGCGGGCAGGTCGGTGGCGACGACGGGCAGGTGGATCACGTACCGCTGGCTCATCGACCTTGACCTCCCGCCTGCCGGCGGTCCAGCTCGCCCCTGAGCCGGACGGTCTCGCGGCGACTCTGGACAAGGGCCGCGTAGACGGCGGCCATGTCGACGGCGACCCGGTCGAGGAAGGCGTACACGTCGTCGGGGTCAAGACCGCGACGCCCAAGCCCGACCGGCACGAAGCGCCGCTCACGCACCTGCCATGGCAGCAAACTGGTGTACGCGCCGGAGCGGCTCACTCCGACATCCCGCGCCGGTCGTTGGTTGCGGACGCTCATCTCGCCAACCTGCTTTCCGATGATTGAGGGGCGGGACGGTGTGCATGTCGCTTACGCGAACACACGCTGCCTGCCGCCGCATTGGACAGCCCACGGCAGCAGGCTGCGGCAAGGTCTCACTCGACCGAGCTACAGATCCGCATCCCGGCTACAACTGCCGCCGCCTTGATGAATATACGGACAGGGGCACAGGGGCACAACCAGTGCGGCACACGGGGGGACAAGGCTTAGCAGGCATGACCATCGATCCGCGCTCCCACACGCCCGTCTACGTGCAGGTCGCCGACCTGCTGCGGAGGCAGATCGAGTCCGGTGAACTGGCGCCCGGGGTGTCGCTGCCGAGCGAAGCCCGGCTGACACAGGAGTACGGCATTGGCCGCGAGGCGGTCCGGATGGCGATTTCGATCCTGCGGTCCGAAGGGTTGGTCAGCACCGTCCGCGGGCACGGGACGCGGGTGCGACGCGCGCCCCATCGCCAGCGGGTCGAGTTGCCTGCCGGCGCGTCGGTCATCGCCCGGATGCCGACCGGCCAGGAACGGAACGAGCTGCAACTGGACGAAGGCGTTCCAGTGCTGGAGATCCGCCACGGCAAGGGCAGGGTTGAAGTCGAGCCCGGCGACCAGGTCGAGCTGATCCGCCCGACCGAGCGTTAGCCGCAGCAGCCGGGACGAGACGGCGGCCACCAACGTCCCCGGCATCGTCGCCGTCCGGGATTCCAAGGATCAGACCGGACCGGCTCTCACCTTCCGCCCAACCATTTGGTCCGCCTTCGTCAGCAGCGTCCGCGACAACGCGCTGATCCGTTGAAGTCGTATACCCGGTGGCCACACGGACGCGGGAACGGCCCTTGCAGTCCGATGCACGGGACCAAACGGCGGGTGACTCGCAGACTATCCGAACGCGAGACTCGTGCAGTGACTCATCCCGATCCCTATCAGCAGTGGCAGCCCGCACCGACCGAGCAGCTACCGGTACCTGTTACTCAGCAATATCACGTTCCGGTGCCCACACAGCCGGTCTACGTCGGACCCCAAGCGGTGCTCATTCCACAGAAATCCGCCGGGGCTGCCGTCGCCCTCGAGTTGATCCTGGGCCTCTTCGGCATCTTCGGCGTGGGCAACCTGTATGCCGGTCGCACGTCAACCGGAGTGCTCCTGATGCTGTCCTTCTGGGGGCTCTTCTGGATCAACTTCCTCCTCATATTCGCTGTCGTCGGTCTCGTGACGATGCCCCTGACGTGGATCGCATACCTGGTCTTCGGCCCTCTACTCGCATCCCGCGGCGTCGAGCGACACAACGCGGGTGTTGTCGCTGCTACCCATACCGCGATCACCCGCTCGTACTGAGCCCGCGCCGAACCAGTCCGCGCATCCCCTGACCGACGGTTCGTCGCCGCCCCGCCGCCGATAGCTCCTGATCAACTGGCGCGGGCCCGCATCCCCGATCTGATCGACGCGGGACGGCTTGCCGCAGGTCAGGATGTCGCCGACGAACTCGCGCAGGATCATGCGCGGCCCCACGAGGAGGCAGCAGCGGTATGCCGCCGCTTCGCCAAACTCGCGGAAGCGCGGGTCGCGGCCGAGGAGGGCGGAACCCCATACCATCTTCGAGCTCGGCCGCGCGCAAATTGTTTGTCCAGAAATTACGAGCCGAGCGACACAGATTGGTCAACCCTGTCCACAAATATCCGGCAGACAGTTGTCCGACATGCGACCACGGTAATTCGGGCCGGATAGCCGACAGCGTGGTTCTTCGCGCATCGGGCTAACGTCCTCTCGTCCGCACAATGAGGCAGCGAGCCCGGAGGTGCATGTCATGTTCATCGTGGCGACCCAGGATCCGAATACCCGCCGTCAATCTGAGGGAGCCGAATCGGGCGCGGCGGCGTGGGGCTCCCTCCTGCCCATCGACGCTGGGCTCACGCAGGCGGAGGCGGATCGGCAGTTGGCGACCTACCTGGCCGGGGTGCAGGCAGGCGAGCCACTGTGCATCCGCGCACACGGCAACGACGAGGAGATCGGCGACGCCGAGGCCGGTGCCAAGGACTGGGGTTGGACCTACAAGAAGCTGGCCCGGATGCTGGCCACCCACCTGACCGCCACCCCGAGCGTGGTCCTGATCCGGTCGTGCGCCGAGAAGGTGACCAACTTTCCTACTCGGATGGCGGTCCGCCTGGAGTCGGACTGGCCGGGCGCGAACCACCTCGACGGAGTGGCAATCTACGGCTACAACCTGCCTGTCAATATCAGCACGCCCGTTCCCTCACCGGAGCAACTGACCAAGAACGTCCAGATCCAACCGGTCGTCGTCTCGTTGTGACCGACAGTCGCGCCGAACCATCTGTGCGGTACGCCGCCCTTGCCTAGAATTTCGGGTGTCCACGCGGCAGGTTGACGCATTCGTATGGCGTTGGCATTAATTTCCATCAGCCGGAGATCGTCCGTCGGGGTTGCACACCGAACGCAGGACTTCTGCGATGCTCCCCACCATGGATGACCTGACGAGTCATGTACGGGCGTTCGCAGAAGAGCGCGACTGGCAGCAGTTCCACACGCCGAAGAACCTGGCCATGGCGCTCGCCGGTGAGGTCGGTGAATTGATCGCCGAGTTTCAGTGGCTCACGCCTGAGCAGGCTGCAGCCGTCATGACCGACCAAGAGGCCGGCGCGCGGGTCAGAGCCGAGATCGGCGACGTCATGATCTATCTGACCCGGCTCGCCGACGTCCTCGGCATCGACTTAATCGAGGCGGCGTCGAGCAAACTCGAGGAAGTGGCTCGCCGCTACCCGGCTGACCAGGCTCGCGGATCGGCGGCGAAGCGGTAACCGCAGGCAGCGCCACCATGGCGCTGAATTGATCTCTTCGCTACAGTCCATCACGTAGGAGCGCGTCACGACGGGCTTCCGGCGGCTGCCGGACACGCCCCCCATGCGCACGATCACTTCGTGCTGCCCGGGGGCAAGTGTTGTCAGCGTTCCGCACGTCCGCCGATGGTCTGCTGCGTCTGGTCGGCAGCGGCACACTCGCAGACCGAATTGTGGAGCAGATCGGGCGCAACGTGAGCCCGGCGGAACGCCGTTCCTGGTCGCGGAGCCTCGAGGTGCTGGGGCAGGACTTGGTCGACGCAGGGCTGGGCCAGGTCGAAATGCTTGTCGAGTACCAGCTACCGCTGACCAGCAAGCGGGTCGACGTGGTGCTCGCGGGCGTGGATCCGAGGACGGCCGAGGACTCCTACGTGGTCGTAGAGCTGAAACAATGGTCATACGCCGAGTCCTACGAGGGCTCCGACACCCTCGTGGCGATCGAGCACGCACGTGGCCCGCGGCTGCATCCCGGCGTCCAGGTCGAGCAGTACTGCGAATACCTGACGGATTTCCTCGGCATCCTCGCCGGGCATCACCACCCCGTGCACGGGGTCGCATACCTGCACAACGCGGTCGACCGCGACATCAGTGATTTGTTCGACCGGCCGGCAACCGAGCAGAGCCGAATCTTCACGAAGCAGCGGCGTGGCCAGTTCCTCGACTACCTACGCAGCCACCTGGCTCCGGCACCAGGCGCAGGCGCCGCCGACCGTTTCCTCACCAGCTCTGTTCGGCCCAGTCGCCGTCTTCTCAGGTACGCCGCGCAGGAACTGAAGGACCGATCGCACTTCACCCTGCTGGACGAGCAGCGTGTGGCGTACGAGTTGGTGCTGCACGCCGTCGAGCGGGCACGATCGGCGGACCGCAAGTCGGTCGTGGTCGTCGCCGGTGGGCCGGGCAGCGGCAAGAGCGTGATCGCACTGTCGGTGCTCGGTGAGTTGGCGCGCCAGAACCGCTCCGTCATGCACGCGACGGGCTCGCGTTCGTTCACCCAGACCTTGCGCCGATACGCCGGCAAGGGGTCGACCCGGCTGAGAAACCTCTTCGGCTACTTCAACAGCTTCATGTCCGCCGAACGCAACGGGCTGGACGTGCTGATCTGCGACGAGGCCCACCGCATCCGAGAGACCTCTGTCAACCGGTTCACTCCGAAAGCCAAGCGGGAGAAGTCTCGTCCACAGATCGACGAACTTATCGCCGCCGCCCGGGTGCCGGTTTTCCTGCTCGACGAACACCAGGTGGTGAAGCCGGGTGAGCTGGGCAATGTCGAGGTCATCTCGTCTCACGCGAGGCAGCTCGACCTGGAGATCGAGGTCGTGTCGCTACACAACCAGTTCCGCTGCGGAGGCAGCGAGACGTACGAGCAATGGGTCATCGAGCTGCTTGGCCTGGACGGCGATGAGCCGTCGGTGTGGATCGGCGACGGCAGGGTCGACCTGCGTCTCGCCGAATCGCCCGAGGAGATGGAAGTTTTCCTCGCCCGCAAACAGGCGTCCGGAGTCACTGCCCGGATGTCCGCCGGGTACTGCTGGCCGTGGAGCGATCCGCGTCCGGACGACAGCCTGGTGTCCGATGTCGAGATCGGCGCGTGGTCACGGCCGTGGAATGTCAAGAGCGACCGCAGCGTCGGAGACGCGCCGGGCAGCGCGTTCTGGGCCACCGACCCGAAAGGGTTCGGCCAGGTGGGTTGCGTCTACACGGCGCAGGGCTTCGAGTACGACTGGTCCGGTGTCATCATCGGGCCGGACCTGGTAGCCAGGGACGGCCAGCTGGTGACCCGACGCGAGGAGTCGAAGGATCCAGCGTTCCGCAGTCGCAAGTCCGTCAGCGACACCGAAGCGGACCTGCTGATTCGGAACACCTACAAAGTCCTGCTCACTCGTGGGATGAAGGGCACGATCGTCTACTCGACCGATCACGAGACGCGGGAGTACCTCGCCTCGATGGTCAAGGTGGTCCGGCCAGTCGAGACGGTTTACGAGAAAGCGGTCGGGGACGACATCGGCTGACCACGGGTGGATCGGCAGCAGCCCGGACACGTGGAGAGGGGATGCTGCGCTCCGCAGGCCGCGCGGGGAAGACGTCGCTCAGCCCGGCAACACCACTCTCGTCACCAGCGATGCGGCCGAGGGTGGGAGCGGGACATCGAGGAGAAGCTCACCCCCGCGGTCCTCGACCGGGCCGAGCACCACCGCGACCTCGTAGCGATCGGGTGTGGCCCAGATGTCGGGCCAGGTCAGGGACGGGCACAAAATCTCTCGCGGACCCAGTTGCAGTTCGTGAGGTTTGCCGGGAGCGAGATCAAACCCACCTCGGATCGCATCGATGCCCTGGGAACTGGGATCGCCCGGCTTGTTGACCATCGGTCCTCCACCGACGATGACACCGTCCTTCAGATAGAGCACCTGAAGAAGCGACGGCGGACTGGAAGCCACATGGACCGCCCGCGTGGCAGCGAATGTCACCGTCACTGCTGGACCGGAGTCATTCTTCACCTTGACCACCGAGGACACCTCTGCCGTGAGGAGGCCGCCCGGTGTGGGGACCACGTGGTCGTAGCGGTCGCCGCAGACGTACATTCCGGGCTCCTTCACGCCGGTGGCGGTTGGCCCGGTCGGGGTCGACGGCCCCGGACTCGCGCCTGTGCCGATGGTCGGTTCGCCGCCGCCGACGATCCCGGCCACGGCGACCGTCACCAGCGACATCACCATGATCGATGCAGCGCCGGACACGTACGCGCACACGATCAGTGGCGAACGACGGCGGACCGGCCTCGTCCGCCACGCGTGCCAGACGGTCCCGCCAAAGACGATCATCGGACGGCACGGTCGGCCTCCCCTCTGTCATCGTGCAGCAGCCCGGCCAGGCGGCGCCTACCGTCGTGCAGGGGGCGTTTCACCGTGCCGGCGCCGCAGCCGAGTTGTGCGGCGATCTCTGGAACGGGCAGATCGACGTGGTAGTAGAGGACAACGCAGGCACGTTGTTGTGGGGTGAGTTCCAGGAGAGCCGCCCGCAGGTCCTGTCGGGCATCCGCGGCAGATGAGCCGTCCTCGATCCGCTCCGGTGCCAGCGCGAACGGCATCACGCGCCGCCACACGTCCCGCCGCCGTACCCGGTCGAGGTAGAGGTTGACGACTGCCTTGCGCACGTACTGCTCGGAGTTCTCGACCCTGTCGCGCCGTGGCCGGGTGAATGCCCGCACCAACGCGTCCTGCACCAGGTCCTCGGCGTCGCTGTCGTTGCCGCAGAGCAGGTAGGCGTAGCGCTTCAGCGCCGCGCCTCTGGCGTTGACGAGATCCGCCAACGCCTGCTCCCAACCTGCCACGACGGAGTCCCCTCGAAGTTGTCCTCACTATCTTGGACGAACGAGAGGCCGGTCCGGTTGGGGCCCAACCAGCAGATGGTTGCGGCGGTCGGGCCTGCGGCCGAATTCGTGCGGGACGTCTGGGCGAGCAGGCCAGGGCGACAACCCCGGTGGCTTATGGTGATAAACCGGACGCCCAGGGAGCGTCTGGGCCGTGAACTGCGCGCTGTTCAGCCGGAGGGTGGACCGATGACCGACAACGCCCGTGGCGTCGACGACTGCTGAGATGGACTGGGCCGGATGGGCGGTGTTCGGGCTGATCGCCACCGCGGCGCTCACCGCGGCGATGATCACCGCTCAACTGGTCGGCCTCACCCGGCTCGATCTGCCCCTGGTGCTCGGGACCTTCCTCACCGGGGATCCCGACCGGGCCCGGGTCGTCGGGTTCGTCCTGCACGTCGGCGCCGGGCAGGGTTTCGCCCTCGGCTACGCGGCCGCGTTCGCGCTGGTGCACCGTGCCGACTGGTGGATCGGGGCGTTGCTCGGGATCGTGCACGTCGGGATCGCCCTGACGGTGCTGCTGCCGCTGCTTCCCGGTGTCCACCCCCGGATGGCGTCGCAGCGGGCGGGACCGGCCAGCACGGCGGTGCTGGAGCCGCCCGGGCTGTTCGCCCTCAACTACGGCGTCCAGACTCCCCTGGTCACGGCCGTCGTCCACGTCGTGTACGGGGTCGCTCTCGGGCTGCTCCTGCACGCCAGGTGACCCGCCCCTCGTGCGGGAGCGACCGCCGTGACCCGCCGCTCGTGCGGGAGCGTTCGCCGTGACCGGTGAGCGACCGATCAGCGACTACGGGCTGCTCGGCGACACGCGTACCGCCGCTCTGGTCGCGAGTGACGGCGCGATGGACTGGCTCTGTGTGCCGCGCTTCGACGGCGATCCCCTGTTCGGCCGGTTGGTCGGGGGCCCGGACGCCGGGACGTTCCGGGTCGGCCCGGCCCGGCCGGCCACGGTCGTCGAACGGCGGTACCGGCAGCACACCGCCACCCTGGAGACCACCTGGGCGGTGGGTGGCGGTCGGCTCCGCCTCACCGAGGCGATGGTCGCCGAGGTCACCGGTCGCCTGCTGCCCACGACGCTGATCGTGCGGCGGCTGGAGGCCGAGCGGGCACCTGTCGACGCGGTGGTGGAGTTCGATCCCCGCCTGGGCGTGCGGCACCGCCGGCCCCGGGTGCAGCACCGGCGGCACAGCCTGGTGTGTGAGTGGGGGGCGCTCGCGGTCGCGCTGGACGGCACGCCGGCGTTCGGGATCGAACCGGGCCGACCCACCCCGGTCACGGTGCGGCCGGGTCATCCGGTCACCCTCGTGCTGGCCGTGGCCTACCGCGAACCGGTGATCCACGTCGAGCCGACGGCCGCCTGGGACCTGCTCGTCGAGGACGAGGCCCGCTGGCGCACCTGGACCGGGGAGATCGACGAGCGGGTGCCCTTCCGGGAGCACGTCGTACGAAGCCTGCTCACGATGCGGCTGCTCACCTACTCGCCCTCGGGAGCGCCGGTGGCCGCGCCCACCACGTCCCTGCCCGAGGATCCCGGCGGGGACCGCAACTGGGACTACCGCTACGTCTGGCCCCGTGACGCCAGCATCGGCGTCAGCGCGTTTCTCAGTGTCGGCAAGGCCGACGAGGCACAGGGGTTCCTCGCCTGGCTGTTGCACGCCAGCCGGCTGCAACGGCCGCGCCTGCCGGCGCTGCTCACCGTGCACGGCCGGCACGTACCGGCGGAGCGGGCGCTTCCCGGCTGGCCCGGCTACCTCGACAGCCGTCCGGTACGGATGGGCAACGCGGCCGCGGGCCAACACCAGCTCGACGGGTACGGCTGGGTGATCGACGCCGCCTGGGCGTTCGCCCAGTCCGGGCACCGCCTGTACGCCGAGACGTGGCGGGCGGTGCGCGGTTTCGCCGACGTGGTCGCCCGGTGGTGGCCGAAGCCCGATGCCGGTATCTGGGAGGTGCGGGAGCCCGCCCAACACGTTCATTCCAAGCTCATGGGCTGGCTCGCGCTGGACCGCGCCCTGGCCATCGCCGACACGCATCCCCTGCCGGGCCGGCAACGTCGACGCTGGCAGCGGTCCCGGGACGCCATCGCCGCCGAGGTCCGGGCGCGCGGCTTCGACCCGGCGGCGGCCAGCTACCTGCGCTCCTACGGCTCCCCGGATCTCGACGCGGCCCTGCTCGTCCTGCCGCTGCTCGGCATCGACCCGACCGGGTCGCCCCGGGTACGCGGCACCATCGACGCCATCCGGGACCGGCTGTCCGCCGGCGGTCCCCTGCTGTACCGCTACCCGCCCGGGCGCGACGGCCTGCCCGGCGTCGAGGGCGCGTTCCTGCCCTGCTCGTTCTGGCTCGTTCAGGCCCTGGCCCGCACCGGGCGTCGCCGCGAGGCCGTCGAGCTGTTCCAGGCCATGGTCGAGTACGCCAGTCCCCTCGGCCTGTACGCCGAAGAGGTGGACCCGGCGACGGGTGCCCACCTCGGCAACTATCCCCAGACGCTGACCCACGCCGCGCTCGTCCAGGCCGCGCTCGCCATCCGGGACGCACCCGTTGGCGATCCCGGGTCCGTCTGAGGGGGAGTTGCACGGCTAACGTTCCCGCACCCCGTGATACTGGGCCGGTGGAGAGTGCCCGCCCCCGCCTGCTGCTGGTCGAGGATGACCGTGCGCTGACCGCGCTGCTCGCCGACCTGCTCACCGACGAGGGGTACGAGGTCGACCTGGCCGCCGACGGGCAGAGCGGCCTGCACCAGGCGTTGGCCCGCGACTACCAGCTCATGGTCATCGACCGGGGGTTGCCGGTGCTGGATGGCCTGGGCCTGGTCACCGCGCTGCGCGGACGCGGTGTGACCGCCCCGGTGCTGATGCTCACCGCCCGGGGCGCCCTCGACGACCGGGTGGAAGGTCTCGACGCCGGCGCGGAGGACTACCTGGTCAAGCCCTTCGAGGTACCGGAGCTGCTGGCCCGGCTGCGCGCACTGCGCCGCCGCCATCAGGACGTGGCGAGCCGACTGCCACTGGGTCCACGGCGCTGGTTGGACGTGGGTAACCGACAGGTGCTCGACGACGGCCAGGAGATCCCGTTGTCCGCCCGCGAGTTCGCCGTACTGCGGGCACTCGCCGGCCGACCCCTGAAGGTCTTCACCCGGGCGGAGCTGCTGAGCACCGCGTTCACCCATGCCGACGCCCCCGGCAGCGTCGACGCCTGCGTCCATCACCTGCGCCGCAAGCTCGGTCGGGGGGCGATCCGCACGGTGCACGGGCTCGGCTACCGCATGGGTACGGGCTGACCGCGTGAACGAGGCCCGACTGATTCGTGCACGTCGACGTAGTGTGGCCCAGACCGCCGGGGCGATCGGCGTCGTGCTGCTGCTGGTCGGCGCGTTGATGTTCGTCCTCACCAGCCGTCAGGAGTCCCGGGTACTGAATGCCGAGCTGGGTCAGGTACTCGCCATGGCCGAGGACGTGGACGACCCACCACCCGGCCAGGTCCTCGCCCAACGGACAGCCGGGACCGATGCCGTCGAGGTGACCCCGAGCGCGTCGCCGGAGCTGGTGCGCGTTCTCGACGACGCGCTGCGGCGGCAGCCGGGGAGATTCGACACCGACGCGGGCGACGACCACCCGGTCCGTGTGCTGGTCGCTCATCGGCCCGACGGCAGCCGCTGGGCGGTCGCCGCCGACCTCGCACCACTGCGCGAGCGGCAGGGGCAGCTCGGCGTCGCGCTGCTCGTCGCCGAACTGGCCGGTCTGGCGGGAGCCTTGGCCGCCGCCGCGCTGCTCGCCCGCCGAGCCGTCGCTCCTCTGGCCACCGCGCTGTCCCTGCAACGCCGCTTCGTCGCCGACGCCTCGCACGAGCTGCGCACCCCGCTCACCGTGCTGCACACCCGGGCGCAGATGATCGCCCGCCGAGCCCGGGCCCAACCGGTGGAGCAGCTCATCGACCAGCTCGACCAGCTTGTCGCGGACACCCGGGCGCTCGGTGAGGTCGTCGACGATCTGCTGGTGTCGGCCGCGGCCGAGCAGAAACCGCCCCCGGACACCGTCGTCGACATGGCCGAGGTGGCCCGTGAGGTGGTGGCGAGCATGTCGGCGTACGCGCGGGAGCGGGACGTCGAGCTGCGCGCCGAGGTGGAGGCGACCGCACCGGTGCGGGGCGCCCCCGTAGCCCTGCGGCGGGCGCTGACCGCGCTGGTGGACAACGCGCTGGGACACGTCAGCGCGGGTGGGCATGTGCGGGTGCGGGTGCGTCACCGACCGGGGTGCGTCGCCGCCGAGGTCGTCGATGACGGGGTCGGCCTCGACCCGGCCGAGGCGGATCGACTCTTCGAACGCTTCGCGCACGGCACCGCCGGGACGGGTCGTCGGTTCGGGTTGGGCCTCGCGCTGGCCCAGCAGGTGGCGCAGGCGCACCGGGGCTCGCTCGAGGTGACCGGCGCCCACGGCCGGGGTGCCACGTTCACGCTGCTGCTACCTACGGCCTGACCCGTCGGGTGGGAATTCGGCCCCGCAAGGAATTCGCAAGAATTCGGCAATAACGTCGCGCGTAGTGACATCCGAGCGCCGAGGAGATCCTGTGCCTGACACCGTCAATGGCCTGCCGCTGCACCCCCTGGTGGTGCACGTCGTGGTGGTCCTGCTGCCGCTGGCCGCGATCGGCGTCGCCGCGCTGGCCGTCAGACCGTCGTGGCGCGGTCGCTACGGCGCGCTCGTCGTGGTGATCACGGCGCTGGCCACGCTCGCTGTGCCGCTCGCCTCCTCCAGCGGTGAGGACCTGGAGCACCGGGTCGGTGACCCCGGCGTGCACGCCGAGCTTGGCGACACGTTGATCTGGTTCGCGATACCGCTGCTCGCCGTCGCCGTGGCGCTGTTCTGGCTGCACCGCCGCGCGTCGCGGCCGGCGGGGCGGCCGACCGGCACCTCGGGGAAGGTGGCCGTGCTGGTCGCCGCGCTGGCCGTCGTCGTGGCGGCCGCGAACCTGGTGCAGGTCTACCGGGTGGGTGACTCCGGGGCGAAGGCGGTCTGGGGCAACACCCCGGCCGCGTCCGCCGGGCACGGCGACGACGACTGAGATTCGCCGGTGCTGCCTGGGCTACCCAGCCGACGGGTGACGCGCCACTCGGGCGAGTAGGGTCCCGATCATGACGATTCCGCACCTGAGCGCCGCCGACGGCACCACCCTGCCCGCGATCGGGCTCGGCACGTACCAGTTGAACGGCTCGGCGGGCGTCGACGCGGTCGGGCACGCGATCCGGGCGGGCTACCGGCTGCTCGACTCGGCGGTGAACTACGAGAACGAGGGCGCGGTCGGTCGGGCCGTGCGGGACGCGGGCGACGGCGTACGCAACGAGCTGATCGTCACCTCGAAGCTGCCGGGACGGCACCACGACTACGACGAGGCGTTGACCACCATCGAGGAGAGTGTGTTCCGCACCGGCCTCGACCGGATCGACCTGTACCTGATCCACTGGCCGAACCCGAAGGTCGGCCGGTACGTGGACGCGTGGCGGGCGCTGATCGAGGCGCGGGAGCGGGGTCTGGTGCGGCACATCGGGCTCTCCAACTTCCTGCCGGAGCACATCGACCGGCTGGTGGCCGAGACCGGGGTCGCCCCGGTGGTGAACCAGATCGAGGTGCACCCGTACTTCCCGCAGCGGGAGGCGCTGGCCTATCACCGGGAGCACGGCATCCTGGTGCAGGGCTGGAGCCCGCTCGGGCACGGCAACGACCTGCGGCAGCACCCGGTCATCGCCGAGATCGCCGCCGCGCACGGTGTCAGCACCGCGCAGACGATCCTGGCCTGGCACTTCGCCCGCCAGTTGATCCCGCTGCCCAAGGCCGCGTCGCCGCAGCGGCAGGTCGAGAACCTCGAGGTCTTCGACATCACGCTCACCGACGCCGAGGTCGAGGCCATCACCGCGCTGGGCCGCCCGGACGGGCGGCTGTCAGATCAGGACCCTGCGGTGTACGAGGAGTTCTGACCGACCCGCCACACCGGACGGTCCGGGCTCGGGAGAGCATGTCGACGTGCTCGACGGACTTGACGACATCGACTGGGCGCGGCTGGGCCACGCCTACGGTTCGGCCGACGACGTGCCCGGCCAGCTGCGTGCTCTGCTCGACCCCGATGCGACAGTCCGGGACGAGGCGCTGGGTGAGCTCTACGGCAACGTGTTCCACCAGGGCAACCGGTTCGAGGCGAGCGCCTACGCGGTGCCGTTCCTCCTGGAGATGCTCACCGATCCGGCCACCCCGGACCCGGCGGCGGTGCTCGGTCTGCTGAGCGCCCTGGCCATCGGGTACGACGAGGGTGTCCTACCGGACGGCTTCCCGGTGGCCGAGTACCGCCGCGCCGCCGAGGGCGGGCGCGCGCTGCTCGCGGCCAAGCCGCCGCCGTGGACCGGCAGCGACGAGACCCAGAAGGAGTACGTCGAGTACCTCTACGTCGAGTCGCTGTCGACGGCGGATCAGGGCCGACTGTGGGCGTACGTCGCAGTGGCGACCTACGACGCGGTGCGCGCCGGGGTTCCCGTGTTCCGCGCCCTGCTGGAGCACGCCGATCCCGATGTGCGCCTGGTCGCGGCGTACCTGCTGGCCTGGTTTCCGGAGGAGGCCGACGGCAGCGTGGCCGCGCTGGCCCGCGCGGTCGACGCCGCCACCGGCGTCGCGGCGACGCCCGGCGAGGTGGCCACCATGCTGGTGTCCTCAGGGCTGCTCGACGCCGCGCCGGACGTTCGGTGGCTGACCGACCCGCGTCCGCTGGTCCGCTGGGGCGCCGCGATCGGCCGGGCCCGGGTCCTCGGCGCGGCGGCCGACGCGGCGACCGTCGACGAGGTGGTGGGCTGGGCGTCGGCGGCGTCCGGCGAGGCGCCGGACGAGCCGGTGGAGGGTGAGTGGGTGCCGTTCCTGTCCGGCGATCTCGGCGGCTACGCGGCGCTCGCCCTGCGACAGCTCGGTCCCCAGCACGCCGACCGGGCGTTCGACGCGCTGCTCGACCGGCTGCCCACCGTCGACGGCGACCGGTCGCTGACGCTGCTCAACGTGGCGCTGCGCCTGGCGTTCCCGGACGGCCCGGCGGCGACGCAGCCGCCGGTCGACGCGTTGACGCCCCGGCAGCGCCGGCTCGCCGAGGAACTGAGCCGGTCGACCGAGCCCTGGCTGATCGACGGTGTGCAGTTCGGCAACGTCACCGAGCTGGTTGGCGGCTACGGCCTCCCGGGCACCCGCGACGAGCTGCGCGCCTACCTCGCCCGCACCCCATAGCAAGGCGTCGAGGGCATCCGATTGATCGCTACCGTGGGTGACCTCGGTGGGGGCGGGCGCCGGGAGGAACGTGATGACTGTGCGGCATCAAGATGCCGCTGAGGCATCACGCTCGCCACGGCATCCGGTGCCCCCTCCCCCGGTCCCCACTGCGCCGATCTTGCACTTTCGGCGGCGACATCTGGAGCGTAACCGCTCATATCGACAACCGAAAGTGCAAGATCGGCGGGGGCAGGAGGGGGCAGGGGGATTAGACCAGGCCGCCCAGGGCCGGGTCGCTGATGCTGTCCCTGCCGTTCTCGACGTGGCCCGCGCAGCGGTACGCGAAGCCGGGGTCACCCGCCGCGGCGACCGTCAGGTCGTACCAGCCGTGGGTACGGGCCAGCGGCCAGCCGGCGCGCTCGGTGTGGCCGGGGCGCAGCGACAGGGTGACCGGCCGGGAGTGGTACCCGTCCCGGACGGTCACCTCGACCCGCTTGGGTCCACGGTTGGTGAGCGTGAGCGTGAGCTTGTCGCCCCGCTCGTCGACCGACGGCGTGATGTCGAGGTCCGACGCACCGCCCGCGAACCGGCGGAAGAAGCCGTTCGGTCCGTGCACCGACAGGTCGTACCCGGAGGGGGTTTTCCAGGTGTCGGCCAGGCGCTTGCCCGGCTCGATCGTGTAGCTGCGCGGCGCGGCCGGGCTGCCGGCCTGGCGGACCTGGAGGACCGCTCCCGCGCCGCCGGTGTTGCGGAACTCGATCCGGAACTCGCCGTCGCCCCGGCGTCCGTCGGCGTGCAGCGCGTACGGGATCGCCCGCGCCGGCCGTACGCCGCGCTCCTGCTTCGGCAGCCGTCCCTCGGCCGGCGGCACCGGCACCTCGTCGGGGTGCCGGACCAGGTCGTCGGGCTTGAAGTCGTCGGTGTCCGGCAGCTGCACGTCGCGCGACCGGTTCGGGTGCCGGAAGTCGAAGGCGCTGGTCAGGTCACCGACGACGGCCCGCCGCCACGGGGTGATGTTCTGCTCGACCAGGTCCGGCCGGCCGTGGCCGAACCGCGTCTCCAGGAACTTGATCAGCGAGGTGTGGTCGAAGACCTGCGAGTTGACGTAGCCGCCCCGCGTCCACGGCGACACGATGATCATGGGTACCCGGACGCCGAGGCCGTACGGGCCGGCCGGGTGGTCGGCGTCGCCGGGGAAGATCTCGTTGGTGGTCGGCACGGTGGACTGCCCGTGCTCGCGGGTCTGCGGCGGAGTCGGCGGGACCACGTGGTCGAAGAAGCCGCCCTCCTCGTCGTACGTGATGAACAGCGCCATCTTGCTCCACACCTCGGGGTGCGCCGCGAGGATGTCGATGACCTGCGAGATGTACCAGGCGCCGAACGCCGGCCCCCAGTTCGGATGCTCGGTGTACGCCTCCGGCGCGGTGATCCAGGAGACCTGCGGCAGGCGTCCCGCCGCGACGTCGGCCCGGAAGTCGGCCAGCAGCGCCTCGGGGTCGCGGCCCTGGGTACGGATTTCGGTGCCGGTCTTCGCGCGGTCGGCGAGGGGCGTGCCGGGCTGCGCGTTCTGGTACTGGTGGAAGTAGAGCAGCGAGTTGTCGCCGTAGTTGCCGATGTACGGATCGTTCGTCCAACCCCAGGAGCCGGCGGCGTTGAGGCCGGTGCCGACGTCCTGGTAGATCTTCCAGGTGATGCCGTTGCGTTCCAGCCGCTCCGGGTACGTCGACCAGTCGTAGCCGGCCTCGGCGTTGGTGATGACCGGGCCGCCGCCCTTGCCGTCGTTGCCGACCCAGCCGCTCCACATGTGGTAGCGGTTCGGGTCGGTCGGCCCCATCAGCGAGCAGTGGTAGCTGTCGCAGACGGTGAACGCGTCCGCGAGCGCGTAGTGGTAGGGCAGGTCCTGCCGGGTGTGGTACGTCATCGAGGTGACGCCCTTGTTCGGCACCCACCCGTCGAACCGGCCGTCGTTCCAGGCGGCGTGCCCGTCGTTCCAGCCGTGCGGCGGGTCCGGCAGGAAGGTCTGGCCGAGGTCCTTCACCTCGGGCCGGAACGGCAGCAGCTCGTCGGCGCCGTCGGGCTGGTGCCACACGTCCTTACCGGATGGCAGTGTCACCGGATGCGGGTCGCCGAAGCCGCGTACGCCGCGCATGGTGCCGAAGTAGTGGTCGAAGGAGCGGTTCTCCTGCATCAGGATGATCACGTGCTCGACGTCCTCGATCGAGCCGGTCCGGTTGTTCGCCGGGATGGCGAGCGCCTTGCTGAGATCCAGCGGGAGCGCCGCGCCGATGGCGGGAACTCCCATCGCCTTGAGGAACGTACGCCGATCCACCGTGCCCATAACTCCGCCTTTGTGTGCTCTGGTCGAGAAACTGGCGACCGGACGCTATCGAGGGCGGGTTGACGGCAGATGACCATAATTGGGCCGCACGGGAGCCCTCCGACGTACCGTGAGATCGTGCCGACGAGAGACGTACTCACCAAGGCTGACCTCGCCGAACTGCGCCGCACTGCGCTCGGGGCGGCCGACCCGCTCGGTGTCGCGGCCGACATCGCCGAGGCGGTCGAGCAGGGCCGGCTGGAGGATCCGGACGACGCCGGGGACGCCCTGACCCTGGCCGCCGAGATCGCCCGGATCCGGACCCGGACCGAGGCCGCGCTGCGATACGCGGATCAGGCGCTGGCGGCGTACCCCTCGGTGGACGACCCCCGGGCGGGCGTGGCCCGCGCGCTGCGGGCCCGGGTGATGTTCCAGGCCGGCGGCCGGGACGACGAGGCGATGGCCGAGCTGACCGCGCTGCGTCCGTTGCTGCTCACCCAACCCGACGTGCCCGCCTACCTGAGCGCGGCGCTGGACGCGGTCGGTCGGTCGTCGACCGCCGAGACGTGGTTGAGCGAGGCGGTCGACACGCTGCTCGGCGAGCGCGACACCACGGCCGACCCGGAGGTAGGTCCGCCGGACGACCCGGGTGTGCTGTTCCTGCTGCTGCAACAGCGGCACCGGGTACGCCGCAACCTCAACCTGCCGCACGACCGGCAGGACGACCTGGCCGACCGGCTGGAGAACCAACTCGTCCGCCAGGTCTCGGAACGCCAGGGCGGCGCGTCGGACCTGCTGCTCTGGCCCCGGGACGAGTTCGACAAGTTGCTCGCCACCCACCCCGAACTGACCGACGTGTACGGGCCGGACTGGGACGCGCACCGAGCGCGCCTGGAGAAGGAGCTGGTCCGGCTGACCGGCGCCGGCCGGACCGGTCTGGGCGTGTACCGGGCGAGCGTGGCCGGCCTGGACTCCTTCGCCGGTCGACGCGACGGCTCTCCGACCGACGCGGCGGTCCGGGCCGGCTACGCGGCCGAGGTGTCGGCGCGGCCCTCCGCCCGGGTGCCCTGGCCACCCGAGCGCAACGACCCGTGCTGGTGCGGGTCGGGCCTGAAGTACAAAAAGGACTGCCTGCCGCGCTCGCGCAGTTGAGCGGTGGCTCTGGGTACACGACTCTGGGCACGCCGGGCCGGTGCCGATAGCCTCCATGCCTCGGATCATCGAGATCCGCCACGGCCGGAGGAGTCGCCGAATGTTCGAAGAGTTCCAGGGCATCCCCGCCCACCCGCTCGTGCTGCACGCCGCGGTCGTGTTCGTGCCGCTGCTCGCGCTGCTGGCGATCGCCTACGCGCTCGTCGCGCCGATCCGGCCGCACACGCGCTGGGTGCTGGCGTTGCTCGCGGTGGGCGCGCCGATCTGCGCGCTGCTGGCGAAGCTCACCGGGGACGCCTTCTTCGAGCGGTTGCGCTCGGCGAACCGGGTCACCCCCGAGTTCGTCCCGAAGCTGGAGGCGCACCAGGATTTCGGCGACATGACGCTGTACGCCGCGATCGCGTTGGGAATCGTGGCGCTGGCCCTGGTCCGCTTCGTCCCGCCGCGCGCCGCCGAGGGCGTACCCGCCAACCGGGCGGTGACCGTGACGTTGCAGGTGCTGTCGGTGGTGGCCGCCGCCGTCGCCGTGTACTACGTGGTCCGTACCGGCGACTCGGGCGCGAAGGCGGTCTGGGAGGGTCAGTGACGGCGGTGGTGTCGGCCCGGTGCCTGCCGGGCCGACACCACGTCGCCCGTCAACCGGCGCGGTACGCCCGGATCACGGTCTGCTCGATGCCGCTACCGCCGTTGCCGGCGGCCTTCACCCGCAGCGAGACGGCCTGCCCGGAGGCGACCTTCGGCAGCTCGAACCGGTAGCTGTCACCGCTCGCGGTGACCCGGGCCGACGTCCAGGTGACACCGTCGTCGGTCGAGGTCCACACCTGCATCGACGTCACCTTCTGCGCCTTGACGCCGTGCGCCTGCCGGACGGCCAGCTCCGCGGTTCCGCCGACGGGGTGGTTGTCGTGGTCCATCGGCAGCGTGTAGTCGACCGCGAGCAGCGGCAACGGCACGCGGTCGGTCCCCTCCGGCCCGGCGGACCGGAACGTCCAGGACGTGTTGACCCTGGTGGAGATCGGCAGGATGAGGCTGGTGTCGACGTCGAAGGTCAGCCGGTAGTCGGCCATCGCCTGCGGCACCGTGAAGTCACCGATCGGATGCTGCTTCTGCTCGACCAGCTTGCCGTCGCGGTACAGCGACAGCGTGCGCTTCACGCCGATCGCCTCGCCCTGGAGGCAGTCGGCGCGCTGGTGCTGGTCGGTCAGCGTCACCATGTCCAGGTGCAGGTTGCCCCGGGTCCGCGACGGCGGGCTGGCGCAGCTCCAGCCGTCACCGGCCGGGTCGTCGTACCAGTCGGAGTGCAGCGGCTGCCGCGCCCAGACCTTGGACTGCTGACTGCCCGGCCGGTACTGGCGCGGCGCCTCCATGGCCCCCAGTCCGCCGTAGACACCCTGGTCGGCCCAGACGATCTCCGGGGAGAGGTACGACGTCCGGTTCGGCGGCATGATGCCCTCGAAGGTCTGGGTCACCGGCACCCCGTCGGCCGTCTCGCCGAAACGGAGGAAGGTGGTGTACATCTCCGGCGAGTCGGTCTGGTGGAACCGCTCGTCGATACGGGCCAGTCGTGCCTGCTCCGCCCTGGTCACCCGGAACGACGGATCGGCCGGCACGCCGTCGGCGTACTCGTGCACGATGTTGTAGCGGTACGGCTTCGCGGTACCGGCCGGCGAGTCCATGTTGACGGCCGCCCAGGTGCGCCGCGACCCGATGGTGGGCTTCGGGATCGCCACGCTGCGCACCGCCGTCGCCACCCCGAACCCGCTGATCTGGTGCCACCACGGCAGGCCGTTCACCGCGGTCTGGAAGGTGGTGACGTCGGTCCGGGTGGTCTTCGTGGCCGCCCCGTCGACGGTCGCCGTGACCGGCCGGGCCTGCGCCGGGTCGAGGGTCACGCTCCGCGGGCCGCGCACGTCCAGGTCACCGGCCGCGGTGAGGGTGGTCTCCAGCACGTCGCTGTCGACGTAATAGGCGACCGACGCGCCGAGCACCGAGTACCGGCCGGCCGGTACCCGCAGGGTGAAGGTGTCCCCGGGGGTACCACCGCCCCCGCCGTAGAACAGCAGCGGGTCGGTGAGGTTGGCGACCATGAGGTTGATCCAGCTTTCCGCGCCGTCCCGCAGGCCGGGCATCGGCTTGGTGTGGATCGTCAGGTCGTAGCTGGGCTGCTCGACGTAGAAGCTGACCGGGGTGGTGGCGACCACCTTTCGGCCGGTGCGGGCGGTGACGGTGGCCAGGTAGAGGCCCGGCCGACTGCCCAGCGCCGCGCGGTTGATCCGCAGCGTCGCCGTCCCCGTCGCGCCCCGCTTGAGGGTCACCCGGCTCGTCGACAGCGACGCCGCGCCGCGCGGCACGCTCTGACCGTCGTGGTTGACGATCGACACGTCCAGGTCGAGGACCGACGTGGCCGGGGTGGACCCCCCGGTCCAGCTCAGCGTCGTCTCGCTGGTCCCGGACTGCGGGTACGCGAACGTGCCGAGGTTGACCACCGGCTGGCCGCTGGTCGGGCCGCCGAGGGCACGGGCCGCGTTGAGGCGGCCGGCCCCGATGGCCCACGGGTCGATGCCGGTCAGCGGATCCGACGCGCCGACCAGGGCGGCCTTGATCTTCTCGCCGGTCCAGTCGGGGTGCCGCTGGGCGAGCAGCGCGGCGGCGCCGGCGACGTGCGGCGTGGCCATCGAGGTGCCGCTGAGCGACTCGTAGTACCCGTCGATCGGGTCCTGGAGGTTGGTGCCGGCGGCGCGGGCCGCGACGATGTCGACGCCGGGCGCGACCAGTTCCGGCTTGGCCGCGTGGTTGTTGATCAGCGGTCCCCGGCTGGAGAAGTCGGCGAGCTTGTCGTCGCGGTCGACGGCACCGACAGTGAGCGCGGTGGCGGCCGAGCCGGGCGAGGAGATCTGCGCGCCGCTGTTGCCGGCCGCGATGACGAACAGGGTGCCGGTCTGCCTGCTCAGGGCGTCGACGGCGAGCGAGAGGGGGTCGCTGCCGTCGTCGGCCTGGCTGCCGCCGAGGCTCATGTTGATGACGTCGGCCCGGCTGGCCGCCCACTCCATGCCGAGGATGATGCCGGAGTCCTCGCCGGAGCCGTGGTCGTCGAGCACCTTGCCGATCACCAGCTTGGCGTCCGGCGCGACGCCACGGCGTTGACCGTGCGAGGCCGCGCCGGTGCCGGCGATGGTCGAGGCGACGTGCGTACCGTGGCCGTTGTGGTCGACGGCGTCACCGTCCTCGACGGTGAAGTCAGCCCGCTCGACGACCCGCCCGGCGAGGTCCGGGTGGCTGAAGTCGGCGCCGGTGTCGAGCACCGCGACCCGGGCGCCCTTGCCGGTGTAGCCGGCCTTCCAGGCGTCGGGCGCGTCGATCTGGGTCAGGTTGCGGTCCAGGCCGGCGGGCTTCGCGCCGGCCGGCAGGGCGGTGGCGCGGACCTTGCGGTCGAGCCAGACCTTCTTCGCGCCGGCCAGCAGCGAGTTCGTCGCCAGCTTGGCGGTGGCGGGGCTTTTTTTGGGTACGTGTCCGGCCACCGCGCCGATGCTGGACAGCGTCTGCACGTCGGCGAGCGCGGCCACCCGGGCGGACGCGGTGGCGGGCTGCACGATGACGGGCAGCTCCGTGGTGTTCTCGTCGTCGTACCCGTCGGCGATCAGCGCGGTGACGTCGAACAGGTCGGGGTCGAGGACCGAGCCGACCTGGGACGCGACACGGGCGGGAACGACGTGCAGGTGACCGTCGGGGCCGCAGCTCTGGTCGATCACCGCGTTCTCGTCGACCGGCCGGATCGTGGCCTGCGGGCACCCGGAACCGGTGCTACGGACGGTCACCACGTCGCCGGTCAGCAGGGTGACGGTGTGCGTCTTCCCGTCGCCGGAGGTGCGCGGTGTGTCGGTGCCGGCGATGCTGCCGGGGCCGGCTGTGGCGGTGCCGCCGGGCACGGCGGTCAGCGCCGTGGCCGTCACGGCGACGGCCAGCAGCCAGCGAGTCTTCTTGAGCATTTCGCTCCTGTCTCATGTGGACAAATGACGCCTCTTGGGCGACATGCTGCAAGATCATAGGTCCGCGAAGCGGATCTCCGGGAGGCCACGACAGGGGTTTTCTCTCCGTCCGAGACAACGTTTTCCGCCAGGTGACGGCGGTGTGCCCGGTTCGATGTCGATTCGATTACCGCTGCCGTCCCGATCGGCAGAACGGGCGGCGACGACCACCCGAAGGGATCGACGCCGACGGGGCCCCGCACCTAGCATGGCGACGAATGGATCTTCGCGACTGGCCCCTGCCGCGACCCGGCAACCAGCCCGACCGAAGGGAGACGCGCGTGCGTCGACCCCACCATCTGGCACTCCTGAGCGTCGGCGTGTCCGGCGCACTGGTCCTGAGCGCCACACCGACACCCGCAGCCGCCCGCCCCACGACGTCCGCGCCCACCGGCATCGTGGTGGCCGACGGCATGACCCAACCGGTGTTCTCGCTCGCCGACGCCATCGAGGAGCGGGTGTACGTCCAGACCCCGGTGGACACCGACCACGACGGCCGTCCCGACCGGGTGGCGATCGACATCTCCCGGCCCCGGGAGACCGCCACCGAGGGCTTCAAGGTGCCGGTCATCTTCGAGCACAGCCCGTACCGCAAGGGCACCTGGGGCGACGTGCCGTACCCGAGCGTGCTGGTCGACGACCTGCCGCAGAACGGCCTGACCGACCACTCCGGCCGGCGCGCGCTCGACGCCGGCACGCAGCGCGCCCAGGCCAAGGCGAACCTGCCCGGCTCGCTCGACGACTACTACGTGCCGCGCGGGTACGCGGTGGTGCTCGGCCAGAGCGTCGGCACCGGCGACTCGGACGGCTGCCCGACCAGCGGCGACCAGGCCGAGACGCTCGGCACCAAGGCGGTCATCGACTGGCTCAACGGCCGGGCCAAGGGGTACGACGCGAGCGGCGCCCCGGTCACCGCCGGCTGGACCACCGGCGCGGTCGGCATGACCGGCGTCTCCTACAACGGGACGCTGCCCAACCAGGTGGCCACCACCGGGGTCAAGGGCCTGAAGACCATCGTCCCGGTCTCGGCGATCAGCAGCTGGTACGACTACTACCGGGCCAACGGCCTGGTCGTCGCGCCCGGCACCTTCCAGGGCGAGGACCTCGACATCCTGGCCCAGTACACGGCCGGGCAGGCACGCGCCGAGGGACCCTGCGCCGACGAACTCGCGCAGCTCACCAAGGCACAGGACCGCGTCACCGGCGACTACTCCCCGTTCTGGCGCGACCGCGACTACCTCGACGCCCGCAACGTCCAGGCCAGCGTCTTCGTCGTGCACGGCCTCAACGACTGGAACGTCAAGACCGAGCACTTCGCCGGCTGGTGGGACGAACTGGCCAAGCGCCACGTACCGCGCAAGATCTGGCTGCACCAGGGCGGGCACGGCGGGCCGGGCAGCAGCGCCTCGGTGACCCTGCCCAGCGGGCAGACCTGGACGTACAAGCAGACCGAGAACCGCTGGTTCGACTACTGGCTGTGGAACGTGCGCAACGGCATCATGGACGAGCCGACGGCGGTGCTCCAGCGCGAGGACCGGGCGTACACGACGTACGCCAACTGGCCCGACCCGGCCGCGCGCGAGGTCGGGCTGCGGTTCGCCGCCACCGACGCCACCGCGCCGGGCACCCTGACCACGGGTAGGCCGCCGAAGGCCCGCGTCGAGCAGAGCTTCGTCGACGAGGGACGGACGATCCACCCGGACACCCTGGTCGCCGACCCGGACACGGCCAGCGCCAACCGGCTCACCTACCGCTCCCCCGCGCTCGCGCAGAGCGTGCGCATCTCCGGCCGCCCCGAGATGCGGCTGCGGATGGCGATCGACAACAAGCCGGACGCCAACCTGACCGCGTACCTGGTCGACTACGGTCCGGCCGGGTCGACCGCCGCGCCCGTCGTGGTGACCCGCGGCTGGATGGACCCGCAGAACCGCGTCAGCGCCGCACGCACCGCGCCGGTCAAGCAGGGCAAGCTGTACGACTACCGGTGGACCATGGAGCCGAAGGACTACATCTTCCCGGCGGGCCACCGGATCGGCGTGGTCGTCTTCTCCTCCGACCAGGAGTACACGCTGTTGCCGTTGGGCGGCACCGAGTTGCGGATCGCCCCGAACGACAGCGAACTGCGACTGCCCGTGGTGGGCGGGCGGGGTGTGCTCGGTTTCTGACCGGCTCCGTCAACGGGTGGGGCGGTCCGACGACGCGTCGGGCCGCCCCACCCGTGTCTGGTCGTCGCTGGTCCCGGTGTGGGCGAGTGTGGCGAGGAGCCGCAGTTTCTCGTCGCTGTCGCTGTCCTTGTCCGGGTAGTAGACGACGAGGATGACGTCCTCGATGGGGAGCTTGTCCCGGTGCAGGCGTAGGTCACCGACGACGGGGTGGTGCACCGTCGTCGTGCCTCCGTCGAGATTGCGGACGTCGTGGCGGGCCCACAGGGTGCGGAACCGCTGACTGGACAGCGCGAGTTCGCCCACCAGCTCGACGAACCGGGGGTTGTCGATGTCGTCCCCGATGGTGGTACGAAGGGTCGCGATGAAATTGGCGGTGGCCTTCGTCCAGTCCTGGTGGAAGGCGCGTTCCTCGGGGTCGAGCAGGAGCGACCGCAGCCGGTTCTGACCGGGCCGCAGGCGCGGGGAGAACGCCACGGCCATCGGGTTGGAGGCCAGCACGTCGAAGGCGCGTCCTTCGACGAACGCGGGGATCTGAAGGTGGGCAAGCAGCTCGTACACCCGGGCCGGTACCTGCTCGGACCGCTTGCGACGCGGCGCCCTGGGGCGCGCGGCAGCGAGGTCGAGCAGATACATCCGCTCGATGTCGTCGAGCTGCAGGACGCGCGCGAGCGATTCGAGGACCTGCGGTGAGGGGTTCCTGTCCCGGCCCCGTTCCAGCCGCAGGTAGTAGTCGGGGCTGATCCCGGCGAGCAGGGCGACTTCCTCGCGTCGTAGGCCGGGGACGCGGCGCCTGCCGCCGGTCGGGAGCCCCACCTGCGACGGTGTGACCAGTTCGCGCCGGGCCCGCAGGTAGCTGCCGAGCCAGTGGCCGCCGTCCGACACCTCTTCACCCATGGTCACCACGGTAGTGCGGCGTGCGTGCCGCAGCGGGGGCCCTGGCAGGACCTGGGTAAACGGGGGCCCTGCCACCCCCGCCGGGCTCGGTCGAGACTGGTGATCGCCCTGGTCGGCAGGGACAGCGAGCAGCACTGTCTGCGCCCGCGAGTCTCCCGCGCCGGCGCCCTCTGGATCGAAGGGAAGATCTCGTGGATCTCTCCAACCGCACAGTTCTCATGGTCGGCGGCACCTCGGGTATCGGGCGGGAGTTGGCCCGGCGGTTCGCCGCGGCGGGCAGCACGGTGGCCGTTGGCGGTCGCAACCCCGAGGCCCTCGCGGAACTCGCCACGGAAGGTTTCGGCACGTTCAGCATCGACGTCACCGACGGCGCCTCTGTCGCATCCGCCCGGGACGCCGTGCTCGCCCGCTACCCCGAGCTGGACACGGTGGTGACGATGTCGGGTGCCATGCTCATGGAAGACCTCCGCGACCCCGCGCACTTCGCGGCAGCGCAGACGACGATCGACACCAACCTGGTCGGCACCATCCGGGTCATCGACGCCTTCACCGCGCATCTGGTCGGTCGGGGTGCGGGCACCTTCATCACCGTCACCTCCGGCATCGCCTTCCTGCCGTTCCCGCCCATGCCCAGCTACGCCGCCTCGAAGGCCGGGGTGCACGCCTACTCCGAGGCGCTGCGCGCGCAACTCGACGGCACCGGTGTCGACGTCGTCGAACTCGTCCCCCCGGCCGTCGCGACCGCCGGTCAGCAGACGGTGAACCCGCGCGCGCTGCCGCTCGACGACTTCGCCACCGAGGTCATGCAGCTGCTCTCGGCGAACCCCACCCCACGCGAAATCCTCGTGAAGGGCGTGCACATGCACCGCTGGGCCGAGCGCGACGGCACCTACGCCGACCTCGTCGCCGAGCGCTCGAAGGCCCTGGCGAGGCTTCCCGGTCGCAACGGCTGACACCTCGCGAGCGGCACCGCACCGCAACACCGGGGCCGGTCTCCTCGCGTCGGAGACCGGCCCCGGTGGCAGCACCGTACTTCCGCAGTCGGCGATGCCGGTGGTGCGGGCCACCACACACCCGCGTGGGCATCCTAGGAGGATAGGTCGTAGCCTCCGACCGCCTTCGCCGCGAGGCTGGAGATGATCCACTCCAGGTCGGTGATGTCGGGCTATCCCTGCGCGAGGATGCCCCGACTTCGGCGATCTGGAGTCGATCATGCCCACCGGCACGCCCCGACCGGCCGCCCGGTGGGAGGTATGTCCGGTTTCTGCCAGGCTGGGTGGTGGCCGGTGACACCGTGGCGGCGGAATCGGTGACCCGGCGGGGTCGTTATACCGGGCACGCCGCGGCCCTCCGGTCGCCAAGCGCGGCAGCCACCGCCGGGAACACCCGCCGGACCGGTGTCGTTACACCCCCGCACGGCCGAGCACCACCGGGCCGCCCCCCGGTCCCCCGGCGGGAATGACCCGCCGGCCCGGACCGTTGCACCACCCCCGCGCAGACCCCCGTCGTCGGGTCGCCGGACAGACCCCCCTCACGAACTTTCCCCGCCCGGCACACCCCCGTGTGCCGCGCGCGTATCCCCCGGATGAAGCAGAGGAGCACGCCATCATGCGTACCGATCTGATTCGTAAGACCGCTCTGACCGCTGCTGGTCTCGCGTTCACCGGTGGCGCCATCGCCGGACCCGTCACCACCGCGTTCGCCGCCGAAAGCACCGCCAAGCCCGTGTCGCAGACCCAGACCGACCGCAAGGGTCACGGCGAGCGGCAGCTCGGCGTCCGGTACGAGGCCCAGCCGAACTTCTACTACTGCGGCCCCGCCGCCGCCCGTAACGCCCTGAGCGTGCAGGGCAAGGACATCAGCGTGGACGCCATGGCCAAGGAGATGGGCACCACCGAGGCCGGCACCAACAGCATCAACGACATCACCCCCGTGCTGAACAAGGAGACCGGCAAGACCGACGCCTACCACAGCGTCGAGATCAGCAAGCCCGACGCCGACGCCAAGCAGACCGACACGCTGCGCGCCGACATCATCCGCACCGTGGACAACGGTCGGGCCGTGGTCGCCAACATCGCCGGCACCAGCACCGACACCGACGGCAACACCCACTCCTTCGAGGGCGGGCACTACATCAGCGTCACCGGCTACCGCGACAACGGCAACGTCGTCCGGATCGCCGACTCGGCCGACCCGAACACCGCCGCCTACGACATCACCGTCGAGCACCTCGCCGACTGGATCGCCACCCGCGGCTACGCCACCAGCTGACCCACGCACCAGCACCACCGACAAGGGCCGGACCCCACCACGGGGCCCGGCCCTTGTGCTGTCATCGCCATTTTTCCACCACCTGCGGCACGTATTGACAAGTTTCGACATTTGGGTGAGGCTTGAACTGCTGAGAGCGCTCTCTCGCACCGGCCCCAGCGGGCCACCACCAGTCTGGCCAGGACAAACTCCGCTGTCTTCGGCGGCGGCATCGGAGTTGCCCCTGACCCGTCCCCCGACAGGAGTTCCGATGGACAGGGCCGCACCCCTCTCCCACCGCCGGCTACGCCTCACCATGGCGATCGGCGCCCTGCTGACGCTCCTCGGCACGTACCTGGTCTCGACCACCGACCGGGCCGACGCCGCCCCGGTCGCCAACGTCATCCGGGTCGCCGAGTTCCCCGCCGACTGCACGTACAGCCACCGGCTGCCGGACGACCCGATCGTCTTCCCCGGACTGCCGGGAGCGTCACACATGCACAGCTTCTTCGGCAGCACGGCGACGAACGCCACCACCACCCTGCCCGACCTGGTGAAGTCCACCACCACCTGCAACCCGGCGGTGGACGTCTCGTCGTACTGGGTGCCGACCCTCTACCGGGACAACGTGGCGGTGGAACCGGCCATCGCCACTTTCTACTACCTCGGTGAAGGTGTGCGCGCCGACGTCGTCGCCAACACCCAACCCATCCCGCAGGGCCTGCGGCTCGTCGCGGGCAACGCGAAGGCCACCGGCCCGAACGACAGCATCGCCCGCTGGTCCTGCCTGCACGCCGGTCAGGTGCCACCGTCCAAGGACTTCGTCAACTGCCCGGCCGGCACCATGCTGGAGTCGTACCTGGACTTCCCGCAGTGCTGGAACGGCCGCGACCTGGACTCCGCGGACCACAAGAGCCACCTGGCGTACCCGGTGAACCAGGCCTGCCCGAGCACCCACCCGGTGCACGTGCCGAAGTTGCGCCAGGTGCTGCGCTACCCGGTCAACGGCGACCCGTCGCACTTCCGGCTCGCCTCCGGGCCGGGCTACACCATGCACGGCGACTTCTTCAACGCCTGGCCGACAGCGGAGATGGCCCGTCGTGTCCAGGACTGCATCCGTCCGGTCATCAAGTGCGGCCACGACGGCCGACCCATCTGATCCGTCCGAAGGGGGCGGCCCGGTCCTGCCGGGCCGCCCCCTCGCCTGGGGAGCCACGCCGGAAGGAGGAGGCATGCGCGTTCACGTCGCGCTGCTCATGACGGCGATGCTCGTCGCCGGCTGCGCCGGCGGGCCGTCCCGCACCAAGGGCGACGCGGTGCCGCAGCCGTCCGCACCGATCACCGCCAGCCCGACGGCCGGCGCCTTCAGCCCCACCGACATCGCCTGGTTGCAACTCACGGCGGCGATGACGCAACGGCTGCTGCCGGTGCTGGACCTCGTACCCACCCACACCACCGACCCGACCTGGCGACGGTTGGCCGCGCAGGTCCAGGCGAGCACCCGGGCCGACCTGAACCGCTCGCGCGACCTGCTCACCCGGGCCGGCGCGCCGACGACCAACCCACACGAGGGTCACGACATGCCCGGCATGATCACCGCCGACGAGCTGGCCGTGCTGCGGTCGGCCAGCGGGAAGACGTTCCAGCGCCTGCTCGCGGCGCATCTGCGGGCCCACCTCGCGCAGGCCGTCACGATCGCCGCCGCCGAGCAGCGCGCCGGCGTCCACCCGGACACCACCGCGCTGGCCACGGCCGTGATCCGAAGCGGCGACGGCGACCTGGCCCGCCTCGATGAGCTCGACCGCGCTCCGACGCCGCACGCGACCTGACGGACCCGCGACGCTCAGGCCGCGTAGCGGGCGGCCAGGTCGACGGTCCGACGGGCGGCGGCCACCATGGCCCGGTCGGCGAAACGCCCGTCGGGCAGCACCACGGTCCCGGAGTCCCGCTGCTGCGCCTCGGCGACCGCCGCCAGCAACTCCTCGGCACGGGCCACCTCACGGTCGACCGGTCGGAACGCGTCGACGATCACCGGGAGCTGGCGCGGATGGATCGCCGCCCGGCCGAGGAAACCCAACCGCCGGCCCACCGCGCACGACGCGGCCAGACCGGCGACGTCGACGACGTCGGCGTAGACCGACATCGCCGGCGGGGTCAGGCCGGCGGCCCGGGCGGCGACCACCACCCGACTCCGGGCCCAGGCCAGGCCGTCGTCGTCACCGACCCCGAGGTCCGAGCGCAGGTCGGCCTCGCCGAGCCCGATCGAGGCCACCGCGGCGTGGGCCGAGGCGATCGGGTACGCGGACTCCAGCCCGAGGGCCGACTCGAGCAGCAGGTGCAGGGG
The DNA here is from genome assembly GCF_049315225.1 of Micromonospora sp. WMMD729. NCBI lineage: Bacteria > Bacillati > Actinomycetota > Actinomycetes > Micromonosporales > Micromonosporaceae > Micromonospora > Micromonospora sp. WMMD729. The sequence continues at coordinate 3,676,935 of NZ_CP186059.1, forward strand.
CACGTCCACCCGGTCGGCGAGCGACGCGACCACGGCGGCCGACTCGACCTTCGGCAGCCGCAGGCCGGTCAGGCCGGGTCGCCCGGCCACCGCCGCGAGATCCGCGTCGAGGTCCGGACCGGTCAGCTCGTTGACCCGTACCTGCACCGGCACCGGATGCGCCTCGGCGAGGAACTCGGCGACCGCCTCCCGGGCGTACGCCTTGCGCCCGGCGACCACGGCGTCCTCCAGGTCGAGGATCACCGCGTCGGCCCCCGAAGCGACCGCCTTGGCGAACCGGTCCGGACGGTCGCCCGGAACGTAGAGCAGGCTCAGCAGCATCAGAGCACCCCCCGTTCGCGCAGCGCGGCCAGCTCGTCGGCGTCGAGGCCGAGCGCGCCGAGGACCGCGTCGGTGTCCTGCCCGTGCCGACGACCGGCATGCCGGATCTCCCCCGGCGTGGCGGCGAGCCGGAACGGCACGTTCTGCATCCGCACCTCGCCCAACTCCTCGTCGGGAACGGTCCGCACGGTGCCCAGCGCCGCGTACTGCGGATCGGCGAGGATGTCGCGTACGTCGTAGACCGGCGCGACAGCGGCCTGCGCCTGTTCGAACGCGGCCACCACCTCGTCCCGGTCCCGCTGCGCCACCCAGGCGCTCACCGCCGCGTCCAGCTCGTCCGCGTGCGCCGCCCGGCCGCTGCCGGTCGCGAACCACGGTTCGGCGATCAGCTCGGCGCGGCCGACCAGCCGCAGCACCCGCTCGGCGATGCTCTGCGCGCTGGTCGAGACGGCGACCCAGCGTCCGTCGGCGCACCGGTACGTGTTGCGCGGGGCGTTGTTGTTGGAGCGGTTGCCCAGCCGTGGCTGGACGTAGCCGAGCTGGTCGTACCAGGTGATCTGCGGCCCGAGCATCGCCATGATGGGCTCGATGATGGCGAGGTCGACCACCTGGCCCGTCCCGGTGACGTCCCGGGCGCGCAGGGCGAGCATGACCGCGTACGCGGCGGCGAGCGCGCTGACCGAGTCGGCCAGCCCGAACGGCGGCAGCGTCGGTGGGCCGTCCGGTTCCCCGGTGGCCGCCGCGAAGCCGCTCATCGCCTCGGCGAGGGTGCCGAAGCCGGGCCTGCGGGCGTACGGGCCGACCTGCCCGAACCCGCTGATTCGGGTGATCACCAGCCGGGGGTTGACGGCGTGCAGCTCGGCCGGGCCGAGCCCCCACCGTTCCAGGGTCCCCGGTCGGAAGTTCTCCACCAGTACGTCGGCGTCGGCGAGCAGCCGGCGCAGCAGTTCCGCGCCGTCCGGGTCGGACAGGTTGAGGGTGACGGTCCGCTTGTTGCGGCCGAGCACCTTCCACCAGAGCCCGACGCCGTCGCGGGACGGGCCGTGCCCCCGGGACGGGTCCGGCTTGGCCGGATGCTCCACCTTGATCACGTCGGCGCCGAAGTCGCCCAGGAACGCCGCCGCGAGCGGACCGGCGAACAGGGTGGCCAGGTCGACGACCGTGATGCCGTCCAACGGCGCGGTCACCGGGTCACCTCCGGCAGATCGGCCGCGCAGCGGAAACCGACCTGGTCCGAGCGGGTGAGGCCGGCGCCGGTGAGCAGCAGCTTCACCGACACGTCCGCCGGCTGCGGCCCGCCGTCGAGGTACCAGTCGGAACCCTCCGCCCGGTACGCCGCGCCACCCTTGAGGATCACGAAGCGGGTACGACCGTCGGTGTGTTCGCTCTCGGTCAGGTTCCACACCAACGGCTCGCGCCGGACCAACAGCCCGGCCTCGGCGGCGACCTGCCACTCGTCCTCGGTGGGCAGCCGCAGCCCGGCCCACGACGCGTACGCCCGCGCGTCGGTCAGCTCGACACCGGTCACCGGGGCGTCGGTCGGCCCCTGACCGGTCGTGAACCGCTCTGGACGCACCGGGTGGTAGCCGGTGGCGCGCAGGAACTCGGCGTACTCGCCGTAGGTGACCTCGTGGGTGGCGATGGCGAACCGACCCAGGTGGACACTGCGCCGCAGCGTCCCGGTGTGGTGCAGACGGGGCGGCAGCGGCTTCCACTCGTCGACGTAGGGCGTCTCGCCGTAGAGCCCGGTCTCCCGTACCCGGTGCCGGACGACCAGGTCCCGCCGTCCGCCGTCGACGGCGACCAGGCCCGGCGGGACATGCGGCTGCGGCGCCCACGGTGTGCGGACCCGTACCGCGGCGCGGGCCGGGAAGGACGCATCGCCGGTGGGCGGTTCGTGTCGCCGCGCGGTGGCGACGCCGGGAACGACCGCCGCGACCGCTCCGGCGGCCAGCGGTCCACCCACCGCGAGCCGGCCGTCGGCGGTGTCGGTGACGGTCAGTTCGACACCGGTGACCAGGTCGACGAAACGTCGTCCGGCACCCGGGTCGACGACCAACCACGGACCGTCGTGATCCGCGCCCCGGTTCGCCACCGTCCACAGCGGCTCGCCGTCGTGCGTCCAGCGCGACGCGTACACCTGACCCGCGCCGGGGTGGTCCGCGAGCGGAACCCAGTCCTCGGAGCGCAACCAGGCGGCGTGGCTGCCCTGGACCCGCCGCATGGCCCGCAGGACCGCGCGGTCGCGGTCGTTCCAGCCGACCCAGACACCGAAGACGCTCTCCCAGACCAGCACACCGACGCCGTTGAGCCAGGCGGAGTGCAGCTCGTCGAGGTGGTCGCGGTGCCAGCGCCGGGTGTGGTGCAGGACGTGTCGGCGCTCGAACCACTTCGCCCGCAGCACGCCGGGCACGGCCGAGTCGGCGAACCACTGCGCCCAGGACATGGCGTGGTCGGCGATGCGGGCCAGCGGGACGCGGCTCTCGCCCTCCAGGACCAGGCCCGGGCGGACGGCGTCCAGCGCGGCGCGCAGTTCCCCGGCGCCCTCCTTGAGGGTGTCCAGGAAGACCCCGTCGACGCCGAGGGTGCCGGCGAGCGCCGCGACCTCCTCGGCGTCGGCGCCCGGCTCGCGGCGGGTACCGGTGTCCCAGGGGTTGTAGTCGACGAAGAGCCGGACCCCGCGCCGCTGGAACGCGCGGACCACCTCGGGCAGCTCCGGCACGTCCCGGTACCAGTCGAACTGGTTGCGGTCGTCCAGGCCGATCACCGGGTACGCGTGCCAGAGGACCACTCCGTCGAAGCCGCCGAAGTCGCGCCCGGCGGCGTCGAGGAACTCCTCGACGGTGAAGACACCGCGCTCGTGGTCGTAGAGCGTCTCGTCCCACAGCCAGATCAGAGCGACGCTGAGGCAGTCGCCGGTGATCTCGTCGTAGTGCTCGCCGGTGTAGCCGATCCGGTTCCGGGCGTCGGCCCGCCACCTGGTGATCTGCTCGCGCCAGGCCGGCCAGTCCGCCGGGTCGTCGGGCGCGGCGAAGATCTTCGCCTCGTCCAGGACACTCAGGTCGGCGTTCGCGTCGAGCGGCACCTCGGTGGGCCGGTCGATCGGGCGTGGGACGTACGGGTTGAAGCTCACGGTGCACCTCGGTAGGTCGCGTCGTGGAGGGCGTCGATCGCCGGCCGGTCGGGCAGCGCGGTGGACGCTCCGGGCCGCTGGGCGCAGGCCGCTCCGGCGGCGCACGCCCAGCGCAGGCTCGCCGTGACGGCGTCCTCGCTGCCGGCGTCGCCACGTTCGGCCCAGCCCACGGCCAGCGCGCCGGTGAACGCGTCCCCGGCGGCGGTGGTGTCCACCGCCTCGATCCGGGGGGCCGGCACCGTGACGCGCAGGCCGTGCCGATCGGCGTACGCGGCACCCCGCGCGCCGAGGGTGAGCACCACCCGGGGCACCAGCTTCAGCAGGGCGTCCAGCAGCACCGGCGGATCGCCGGAGGGGACCCCGGCGACGACGGCCGCCTCGTGTTCATTGACGACCAGCACGTCGACCAGGTCGAGCAGTTCGGTGGGCAGCGTCGCGGCGGGGGCGGCGTTCAGCACGACCGTCGTGCCGTCGGCGCGCGCCCAGTGCGCCGCGCGGATCACCGCCGGCAACGGCACCTCCAGTTGCAGCAACAGCACGTCGGCCGCCGCGATGGTGGCCCGGTCGTCGGCGTCCAGCTCGGTCAGGGTGCCGTTGGCCCCGGGCGCGACCACGATGAAGTTCTCCGCGTTCGCATCGACGGCGATCAGCGCGACGCCGGACGGGCCGGCGACGGTCCGCAGACCGCGCACGTCCACACCGGCGTCGACGAGGCTGGCCCGCATCCGCGTACCGAAGTCGTCGTCGCCGACCGCCCCCACGAAGTCGCAGGCGGCGCCGGCGCGTGCGGCGGCGACGGCCTGGTTGGCGCCCTTGCCTCCGGGCACGGTCCGGAAGTTGTCGCCGAGCACCGTCTCGCCCGGGGCCGGCAGCCGCGACGCCGTGACCACGAGGTCCAGGTTGCTGCTGCCCACCACCGCCACGCGTGCGCTCATGCCACGCTCCCTTCCGTCGTGCCCTGCTCGGCCAGGGCGAGGGTCCGCTCGGCCAACTCGTCGAAGCCGATCCCGTCGAAGCCGGCGATGCTGCTGGCCAGCCGGTTGCGCAGCGGGTCGACCCAGCGGGCCGGCAGGCCGGACGCCCCGGCCAGCGCACCGGTCACCGCGCCGACGGTCGCGCCGGTCGAGTCGGTGTCCCACCCGCCGCTGACCACCGCCGTGATGGACCGCTCCAGGTCACCCCGGCCGTACGCGAGCGCGGCGGCGACCAGGGCCGCGTTGTTGCGGACGTGCACCCAGTGCAGGTGACCGTGGCGGTCGTACAGCTCGTCGACGACGCGTTCCCAGTCGTCGGCCTCCGCACCGAGCGCGCGCGCGTCGCGGACCGTCGCGGCGAACCGGCTGTGCGGCGGAAGCACCGTCTCGGCGGCGTCCAGCACCTCGTCGATCGTTCCCGCGACGGGCGCGGCGGCGGCCAGGGCGGCGGCCCAGATCGCCCCGTGCACGCCGCCCCGGACGTGACTGACGGCGGCGTCGCGTACGGCCAGCTCGACCGCCCGGTCCGGTCGGCCGGGGTTGACCCAGCCGTACACGTCGGTGCGGATCTGCGCGCCGATCCACTCGCGGAACGGGTTGTGCCGGCGGGCGCTGTCCGGTGGCGGGTACCCGAGCAGCAGGTTGCGGTAGGCCACCCGCTCGGCGGTGAAGACCCGCCCGGCGGGCAGCCAGTCCAGCCAGGCCTGCGCCACGTCGGCGCTGGTGAAGCCCCGGCCCTTCGTCTCCAGCACCCGCAGGGCCAGCAGGGCGTAGTTCAGGTCGTCGTCCTCGGGCATCCCGTCGATGGTCTCGGCGAGGCTGGTCGGCGCGCTGCGCCGGTTCCACGGCCAGCGGGCCGCGACCTCGGCCGGCAGGCCCTCGGCGGTGAACCAGTCCCGCAGCGGCCACCGGCCGGTCGCCGTGAGGATCTCCCGGATGCCCTCGCGGGGGATCTTCTCGACCGGCTTGCCGAGCAGGCAGCCGACCGCTCGGCCGAGCCACGCGCCGTGCAGCCGGTCGTAGGCGACGTCGGTCGGCAGTGACCAGGCAGCCGGCCAGCCGGCGCGCAGCCCGGCCACGTCGTCGGCCTCGTCGGCGGTGTCGACAGCGGGCAGCGCGTCGGCGGCGTCCAGCAGTTCCGTGGCGAGGGCACGCAGCGCCGGTGCCGCCGGTGCCGCCGACGCCCCGCTGACCGGTGGGGTGAGGTCCCCGCCGGCCGCCGTCCAGCGCTCGGCCAGGGCCGTCACCTCGCGTCCCTCGTCCCGGCTGGCCGCCAGCTCGTGCGGCAGCAGGTCCTCCGGCTGTACCCAGGTGATCCTCACCGGGTCGACTCCCGGGCCAGCGCGGCGAAGCGGTCGGCCCGTCGGGCGAACCGGGCCCGGTCGCGCTCGAAGACCTCGCCGGCCACCGTCGCGAGGATCCGGGCCGGCTCGACCAGGTCGGTCCTGGACGCGGTGGCGACCGCCTCGGACCATTCCGCCGGCACCGCGTCCGCGCCGCCCAGCGCGCCCGCGATGGCGGCGGCCATGGTGGCGGTGGAGTCGGCGTCGCGGCCGTAGTTGACCGAGCCGAGCACCGCGGCCCGGAAGTCGCCGCCGGCCACCACCAGCATGCCGAGGGCCACCGGCAGTTCCTCGATGGCGTGCAGGCGGCTCGGCCGGCGCGCGCCCAGCCCGGGGCTGCGGTACTCCTCCCCCACCGTGTCGTACGGGGCCACCGCCGCCCGCAGCGCCGGGATGGCCTGCTTCCAGTCCTGGTGGCTCCGGGCCTCCTTGACCACCGCGTCGACGGCCGCCCGGGTGCCGTCGCGGGCCAGGTCCAGCGCCGCCGCCACGACGTCGTCGACGCCCGCACCGGGGGTCGCCGCCGCCGCGACCGCTGCCGCGAAGACGGCGGCGGCCTCCCGCCCGTAGCTGTGCTGGTGCGCGCCGGCGATCTCCACCGCCTCGGCGTACGCGCCGGCCGGGTCGCCCGCGTTGACGATGCCGACCGGGGCCATGTACATGGCCGCGCCACAGTTGACGATGTTGCCGACCCCGGCCTCGCGGGGGTCCGCGTGGGCGTGGTGCAGACGGGTGACCAACCACCGCTCGGCGGCGGCGAGCCGGTGGAAGGTCACCCCGTCCCGCTCCAGGTCGGGGATGTGCACCACCCGCTCGATCAGATCGGGGACCAGCAGCTCCACCACGTCGTACGCGTCGAGGTGGTCCCGTTTGGCCGCGTAGGCCCGGACCAGGGCGTGGGTCATCAACGTGTCGTCGGTGATGTGCCCGTCGCCCTTGTGGTACGGCGCGAGCGGCCGCGCGGTGGCCCAGTCGGCGTGGTACGGGGGCACGATGCCCTCGACCCAGCCGCCGAAGCGGGTACGGATCTGCTCGGGCAGGGCCGTCTCGGTGGCGCCGCCGAGGGCGTCTCCGACCGCGGCGCCGACCAGGCAACCGACCGATGTGTCGAGCAAGAGTGACATGTCGTTACCTCAGAACCTGCTTGCCACCGTCGACCAGCTGGGTACCGAGCTGATCGAGGGTGATCTTGTTGGCGAAGTACTGCTGGAGGGCCGGGGTGGCGTACTTGGTCTTCCACTCCGGGTAGCCGTCGGCCTGCTGGAACGGGGCGACGGTGAGGTCGGCGGCGCTGTCCGCCGCGACGTCCCAGCCCTGCTTGCCGGCGGTCAGCGCGACCAGCTCCTCGTTGGCCTGCTTGCCGGTCGGCACCAGCCAGTCACCCTTGGCCAGGGCGGCCATGTTGGTCGGGTTGAGGAAGTAGTCCAGGAACTGCGCGGCCTGCTTCTTGTGCGTGCTGTCCTCGGCGATGGACAGGGTCTGCGGGTTGGCGGCCTGCTTGCTGGAGAGGCCCTTGATCGGCGGGAGGGTCACCCACTCGAAGCCGGCCGGGGCCTGCTCGACCATCTGCTGGCGCAGTGACACCGAGCCGGGGAGCATCGCGTACTTGCCACCGAAGAAGCCGGGCAGGGTGTCCGCGCCGCTCATGCCGAGCGCCTCCGGGGAGGCCGATTTGGCGGTGTAGAGCATGTCGTGGATCCGCTTCGGCACCTCCTTCTCCGCGTCGCCGACCTTGACCTCGGTGCGTCCGCCGTCGGAGTAGAAGAACTTCCCGTCGTAGTTGAGCGCCAGGTTGAGCACCCGGTTGGTCGGCGACTTCAGCGCCCACGCCGCGCCGTACTGGCCGGGCTTGGTGAGCTTCTGCGCGTTGGCCTGGAACTCGTCCCAGGTCCAGCCGCCGTCGGCGGGCGGCACCGCGACACCGGCGGCGTCGAGCAGCTTCTTGTTGGCGATCACGACCTGCGACTCCAGCAGGAACGGCACGCCGGTGACCTTGCCGTCGGTGGTGGCGGTGTCCCAGATGCCCTTGTCGATCTGCCCCTTGAGGTCGTCGGAGACCAGGTCGGACAGGTCGGCCAGGTAGCCCTGCTTGCTGAACTCGCCGATCGAGGAGGCCTCGTAGTGCACGATGTCCGGGGCGTCGCCGCCCTCGAACGACGTGAGCAGCTGGTCGTGTACCGAGTTCCAGTCACCCTGGACGTACTCGACCTGGATGTCCGGGTGCTCGGCGTTCCACTTGGCGACCAGGTCCTTGTTGACCTGGAGCGACTCCTTCTGCCAGGCGAGGCTGAGGAAGCGCAGCTTGGCGGGGCCGGACGCGGCCTCGTCGTCACCGCCGGACCCGCACGCGCTGAGCGCGCCGAGGCCGACGACCGCGACCGCGGCGGCCGCCGCGAGTCGACGGAATCGGGTACGGAACATGGGGGTTACCTCCTTGGTGGTGGTTCGGGGGGACGCCTCAGCCCTTGACCGCGCCCGCGAGCGATCCGGACGAGAGCCGGCGCTGCATGAACGCGAAGAAGATCAGGCTGGGCAGGGTGGCGAGCAGCGAGCCGGCGGCCAGCGGCCCGAGTCGGGCGGTGCCCTCGATGCCGACGAAACGGGCCAGCGCGACCGGCAGGGTGGCCAGCTCCGGGGTCTTGATCAGGACCAGGGCGAAGAAGAACTCGTTCCAGGCCGAGATGAAGGAGAACAGGGCGGTTGCCACGAGGCCCGGGGCGAGCAGCGGGAACACCACCCGGCGCAGCACCTGCACGCGGCTCGCGCCGTCGACCGAGGCCGCCTCCTCCAGTTCCCGGGGGATGTTGCGGACGAAGCCCTGCAACATCCACAGCGCGAACGGCAGCGCCCAGACCACGTAGATCAGCACCAGCCCGGCGTGTGTGTTGGCCAGGCCGATCTGCCGCAGCACCAGGAAGATCGGGATGATCAGCAGCACGAACGGGAAGAGCTGCGACAGCAGCACCCAGCCCAGCGCGGCGGTGCCGAGCTTGGAGCGGAACCGGGCGAGGGCGTACGACGCGGGCATGGCGACCAGCACGGTCAGCACGGCCGAGGCGAGCGAGACCTGGAGGCTGTTGAGCGCCGCTCGGCCCAGCTCCTGCTCGGTGAACGCCTGCACGAAGTTCTGCAGGGTCGGGTTGTCCGGGATCAGCGTCGGGTGCAGCCGGACCAGCTCGCGCGGCGGTTTGAACGCCGTGGACAGCAGCCACACCAGCGGGAACCCCAGGAAGATGAGGTAGCCGGCGAGCGCCAGGTACTGCAGGGTCCGGCTGGCGCGACTCGGTTTTCCGAACATGTCAGTTCGCCTCCCTGAGCCGGCGACGGAGATAGACGGCGAGCAGCGCGACGATGATCACGACCATGACGTTGCCGAGCGCCGCGGCGTAGCCGTAGTTGCCGTAGCGGAACGCCTCCTCGTACGCGAACAGCATCGGCAGCATGGTCTTGCCGCCCGGTCCGCCGGCGGTCAGCACGTAGACCAGGCCGAACGAGTTGAAGTTCCAGATGAAGTCCAGCGAGGTGATCGCCACGATCACCGGGGCCAGGGCGGGCAGCGTGACGTGCCGGAAGCGGTGCCAGGTGCTGGCCCCGTCCACGGCCGCCGCCTCGTGCAGCTCGCGACCCACGCCCTGCAGGCCGGCGAGCAGGACCACGGTGGTCTGCGGCATGCCCGCCCACACCCCCACGAGGATCACGGCGGGCAGGGCGGTGCTGAAGTCGCCCAGCCAGTTGCTGCGCAGCCCGTCGGCGCCGACGCGGTGGAGGAACTCGTTGATCAGGCCGGCGTCCGGGTGGTAGACGAGCTTCCACAGGATGCCCACCACGACCGGCGGCATCGCCCACGGCACCACGGCCAGCACCCGGGCCACGCCCCGGAACCGCAGCTGCTGGTTGAGCAGCAGGGCCAGCCCGAGGGCCAGCAGGAACTGCAGGACGGTCACCCCGACCGCCCAGAGCAGGCCGATCTTGAACGAGTTCCAGAACAGCTCGTCGCCGAGGAGTTCCCGGTAGTTCGCCAGGCCCGTGAAGCTGACCTCGACGTTGCGCCCGGCCCGGGCATCGGTGAAGCCGAGGTAGATGCCGCGCAGCAGCGGGAACACCGACAGCACCAGGATCGGCAGCAGCGACGGCAGCAGAAGCAGGTAGATGGTGGTGCGGTCGGAGCGGAACCGGCTCGGCCGGCGGACCGGTCCGGCCCGCTCGACGTCCGGCCGTTCGGCCAGGGCGGTCATGCGGTCACCCCTTCGGTGAACGGGTGGATGGTGGGCGGGTCGCCCGGCCGGGGAGCGGGCAGGGTCGCGGCGCTGGACGCGCGGACGCTGAGGCTGGGCGGCACCTGTTCACGGCGCGGCGGCAGGGCCGCGTCGGCGATGCGCTGCAGGAGCAGTTCCGCGGCCCGGCGACCGCGCTCGGCGGATCCGAGCGAGACGCTGGAGAGCTGGGGGAACATCATCCGGGCCAACTCGGTGTCGTCCATGCCGACCAGGGCGACGTCCTGCGGTACCCGCCGTCCGGCGGCGAGCAGGGCGTGCAGCGCCCCGACCGCGATGAGGTCGTTGGCGCAGACCAGGGCATCGGGGTCGGCGCGGGCGAGCAGCCTCTCGGTGGCGTCCCGTCCGGCGGCGTACTGGAAGTCGCCGACCTCGATCAGCCGTTCGTCGAGCGGGATGTCGTGCCGGGCCAGGGCGGCCCGGAAGCCGGCGTCACGGGCCGCGCCCGGGACGGTGTCGAGCGGACCGTTGACGAAGCCGATCCGCTGTCGGCCGGTGGCGACGAGGTGGTCCACCGCCAGCGCCATGCCGTGCCGGGAGTCGGTGCGTACGTTGTCGACCGGGGCGTCCGCGGCGAGCTGACCGACCACGACCACCGGCACCGGGCTGTCCACGAGGGCGGCCAGATGATCGTCGGTGACCCGGATCGGCGAGACGATCATCCCGTCGACGTAGCGGTTGGCGAGCCGCCGCAGCAGCGCGGTCTCGTTGTCGATCCGTCCGCCGGTGGCGTGCACCAGAAGCTGCCGGCCGGAGCCGGCGACGACGGCCTCGATGGCGCGCATCATCTCCACGTACACCGGGTTGCCGATGTCCTCGACAGCGAGCGCGACGAGGCCGGTGCGCTGCGACTGGAGCGACCGGGCGATCGCGTTCGGCACGTAGCCGACCTCCGCCGCCGCCTCGCGAACCTTGCGGATCGTCTCGGGGCTACCGCCGACGCCGTTGAGCACCCGCGAGGCGGACGCGATGGAGACGCCGGCGCGGGCGGCGACGGTGTGCACCGTGGGACGGCCGTCCACCGATTCCTGTAAACGTTTACGACCCACGTCCGGCACCTCCACCCGATAGCTGTAAACGTTTCCGGGGAGTCTGCTACCGGTGCGTCGGAGAGGTCAACCCCCCGTTACGAAAACGTTTCCAACCTCGTCCGACCTCGTCCGACCTCGTCCGACCTCGTCCGACCTCGGTGATCAAGAGGTTCCCGTCAGCGCACCCGGCGTGTCGTGACGCGAACCTCTTGATCACCGCTGGAGTCCGACGGGACGGAGCGGGAGGTGGCGGGCCTGCCAGTGGGTACGGAGGTGGCGGTCGTGGCTGGCCACCACGATGGCGCCCGGGCTGGAGCCCAGGGCGTCCTCCAACTCGTCGCAGAGCGTCGGCGAGAGGTGGTTCGTGGGCTCGTCCAGAAGCAGCAGCTCCGGCGGGTCGGCGACGAGCACCGCCAGGGCGAGCCGCCGGCGCTGTCCCACCGACAGGTCGGCGACCGGACGGTCGAGGTCGGCCGCCGCGAGCAGGCCGAGCGACGACAGCGGCACCTCCTCGGCCCGTCGTACCCCGACAGTCGTGTCGAAGATGTGCCGGGCCGTGCGCCACGCGTCCGCGAACTCGCTGTCCTGCCCCAGTCGGCCGACCCGCAGGCCCGCTCGTCGCCACAGGGTGCCGGTGCAGGTCAGGTGACCGGCGAGAACCGTGAGCAGGGTCGACTTGCCCGCGCCGTTGGGGCCGGTGACCAGCAGTCGATCGCGGGCCCTGAGCTCCAGTCGCGCCACCCGTACCCGGCCGGGAACCTCCAGCCCTTCCGCCCGGACGATCACCTCGGCGCCGTCACCGGTGGCGAGAGCGGACGGGTGAAAGCGCAACGGCTCGGGCGGCGCCGGGATCCGATCCCGCTCGATCGTCTCCAGTCGACGGGTGGCGTCGCGCACGCGGCGGGAGATCTGGTTCTGTACCCGGCCGGCGGTGTGCCCGTACCCCATCTTCTCGCTGTCGCGCGGCGCCCGGTCGTGAGCGACCTGATGCCCGGTCACGGCGGCGGTCTCCCGCAGGTCGACCAGGAGCGCCTGCTCCTCGTCGTAGCGCCGACGCCACCGCTGCGCCTCGGCGCGCTTCGCGGTCAGGTACGCGGTGTAGCCGCCGCCGTGGCGGACCGGCCCCTCGACCGCCGGGTCCAGGTCGATGACGTCGGTGCAAACCGCGTCCAGGAAGGCGCGGTCGTGGCTGGCCACCACGACCACGCCGGACATGGCGCGGACCTGGTCCTCGCAGAACGCGGCCGCCGCGTCGTCGAGATGGTTGGTGGGCTCGTCGAGCAGCAGCGCGCTCGGCCGGCGGATCAGCATGGCCGCGAGGGCGAGGCGGCCACGCTGGCCCCCGGAGAGGGCCGCCACCGTCCGGTCGTGGGGTATCCCGCCGAGGCCGAGCCCGTCGAGTACCGTCCGGGCCCGCCGGTCGGCGTCCCAGGCGTCCCGGTCCTGCGCCCGTTCCAGCGCCGCACCGTACGCGGCGAGCAGCCGGGCGTGCTCCTCGGCGCCCTGCGACGCGTCGGCGAGGGCGAGGGCCAGCCGATCCAGCTCGGCCAGGTCCGCGCGTGCCTCACGCAGGGCGTCGTCGAGGACGCCGGCGATGGTCACGGACGGGTCGAAGGGCATCTCCTGGTGCAGGAACCCGACGTCCGGCGGACGTGTGACGGTGCCGGAGTCGGGTTCGTCGACGCCGGCCAGCACCCGTAACAGGGTGGTCTTGCCGGTGCCGTTCTCGCCGATCAGGCCGATCCGGTGACCGGGCGCGGCGGTCAGGGAGACGCCGTCGAGCACGCGGCGGGCGCCGCGGACGCGTACGACGTCCTGGGCGACAAGCGCAGGTCGAGCAGACATGGGGACTCCGGAGGACGACGATCCGGGCGCACGCGGGCGGCCCGGCGGGAGCAGGGCATGACGACGGAGGCCGCGGCGACAGCGGCGCGATCACGCGCCGGTCGGCGGCCGGTCCGGGTGCTCACCCGGAGATGTCGTCGTCACCTGCCACGTCTGCTCCGATCTCCGGCAGTTCGGCGGCAAGGATATCCGGCTCCGGGCGAACAACCCTCGCCCGGTCCGACGCGCTCAGCTCACCAGCAGTCGGGCGATCGTCGCCGGTTCCGCGAGGTGCGGGAAGTGGCTGCCGGGCAGCACGGTGACCTCGACCTCCGGCAGGACCTCCGTCAGCCAGGCCAGGTAACGGGCCGGCGGTTCGGACGAGGTCACCCAGCGGTAGGGAACTCTCCGCTCGGTGATCGTCCGCAGGTCGGCGGAGCGCCCGGCGGCGATGTCCGCGTCCGAGGAGCGCAGGATCTCGCCCCAGTAGCCGAGCAGCAGATCCGGCCGGGGATCGGTCGCGGTGGTGACGATCGCCCGCGCCTCGGCCGGCAACGACTCGATGCCCATGCCGGCCAGCATGCGGTCCCACACCTGCCGCCACTGCGGGCCGCGCAGCGTCGGCTCGGCCTGGCGTACGGCGGCGCCGAACGGACCGGGCAGCAGGATCTGGTCCAGGTTCACCACGCCCCGTACCGGATAGCGCGCCGCGTAGGTGGTGGCGACCACCGCGCCCACCGAGTGCCCGACCACGACCGGCGTGCCGAGACCCGCCTCGGTCACCTGGCGGTGCACGACCTCGGCGACCTCGGACATCAGGTAGGAGTCCCGCCGGGGCGAGTCGCCGTGCCCGGGCAGGTCGAGGGCGAGGACCTGCCGGTCCGGGTCGATCGCCGCCAGCTCACGCCGGACCGGATCCCACTGCCGCTTGTCGTAGGTCAGGCCGTGGATCAGGACCAGCGGCGGTCGGTTGTCGTCGTCGTTCACTGCCGTACCTCTTCCGGGTTCCGGTCTTCTCGGCGGTCCGCCCGGAGGCGTTCGATGGTCAGGTCGAGGGCGGCCTCCAGGTGGTCGGTCCTCCCGGTGGAGAGCAGCAGCAGGACGCCGCCCTGGATGCCGGCCAGGAGTGCCGCGGCGGCGCGCTCGGCATCGACCTCCGGGGCGATGTCCCCGGTCGACTGCATGTGCCGGACGCCTTCGGTGATCTTGTCCTGCCAGCGCCACATGAGCCCGGTCACGATCGCCTGCGCCCCCGGCGCGCGGCGGCCGGTCTGGCCGAGCAGGCCGTTGAGCGGGCACTTCACGCCCTGGGCGCGGTACCGCTCGATGAGCCGGTCCCGCCACGCCTGCCAGGCCGACCAGGAGGTCAGGTTGCTGAGCATCGGCTCCTGGTCGGTGAGCACCTGGTCGGCCTCGTGCTGGGCCACCGCGAGCAGCAACTCCTCCTTGCCGTCCGGGAAGTAGTGGAAGAGCTGGCCCTTGCTGGTGCCGGTGTGGGCCATCACATCTTCCAGGCGTACCTCGTCGACGCCGCGCTCACGGATCTCGGCGGCGGCGCCGGCGACGATCCGCGCACGGGTCGCCTCGCCCTTGCGGGTCAACGCGCGTGTCATGGCCTCACCCTAGCGCGACTTTTGGACTTGCAGGTCCATTTTTGGCGAGCCAAGGTCGGTGACGCGCGGCCCGCTCCGCGGCCCCGCACAGTGACCAGGAGGACACGACGATGAACCAGTACTACCTGCTCGGACGGTCCGGCCTGCGGGTGAGCCGACTCGCGCTGGGCACGATGAACTTCGGTGTCGACGGCTTCCACGCCGCGTACGGCAAGACCGAGGCGGAGTCCGAACTGATCTTCCGGCAGTACCTCGAATCGGGCGGCAACTTCGTCGACACGGCGGACTTCTACACCGCCGGGGAGAGCGAGAAGATCCTCGGCCGCCTGATCGGCCGCGCCGGAATCCGGGAACGGGTCGTCCTCGGCAGCAAGTTCACCTACACCGTCGACCCGAGCGACCCGAACGCCAGCGGCAACGGCCGCAAGCACATCATCCGCGCCGTCGAGGCGTCGCTGCGCCGACTCGGCACCGACTACATCGACCTGTACCTGCTGCACACCTGGGACCGGATCACCCCGGCCGAGGAGGTCGTGCGGACCTTCGACGACCTGGTACGCGCCGGCAAGATCCGGTACGCCGGGCTCTCCGACGTACCCGCCTGGTACGCGGCCCGCGCGCAGAGCTACGCCGAGGCGCACGCGCTGACCCCGATGATCAACCTGCAACTCCCGTACTCGCTGGTGGGCCGGCACATCGAGGCGGAGTACCCGGCGATGGCCCAGAACCTGGGCATGGGCATCACCGCGTTCAGCCCGATCGGCGGTGGCCTGCTCAGCGGAAAGTACCGCCGCACCGACGCGGGGCTGAGCGGGACCGGCCGGCTGACCACCCCGAACGCCGCGGGCCGCGAGATCAGCCCCGACGACTGGAAGGTCATCGAGGCCCTGGAAGAGGTCGCCACCGACCTCGGCCGGCCGATGGCGCAGGTAGCGATCAACTGGGTGGCCACCCAGCCGGCGGTCAGCTCGGTGATCATCGGGGCGAGCAGCGCCGAACAGGTCGCCAGCAACTTCGGGGCGCTGGACTTCGAGATCCCGGCCGACGCCCGGCGTCGCATCGACGAGGCCAGCGCCCCGAACCTCGGGCTGCCGTACGGGATGTTCACCCCGCAGTACCAGTCCTGGCTGGTGAGCCCGGGTCTGCACGTCGGCGACAAGCCGGCCGGCTACGCGCCGCCGGTGGTCAACGCGGCGAGTTGAAACCGGGCGACGGTGTGCCGTGGCGCGTCCGCGGCACACCGTTCGTCAGCCGCCGACCGTCGCGGCGTCGGACGTCGCCTCCGCAACGCCCTCGTAGCGGTCGACGTAGCGCCGCAGCACGTCGGCGGCGTCGGCACCGAGCGCGGCCAGGTCCAGGGTGTTGTGCCGGACCCCCAGCGACTCCGGCAGCGCGTACACCCGCAGGTCGATACCGTTCGCCCGGGCGATCCGGCGCGGCACCCGTACCGCCGCGACGGGGTCCACCACCGTGTCCAGCGGGCTGATCACCACGGCCGCGCTCAGCAGCCCGGTCCGTCGCGGCCGGCGCGGCAGGGACCGCACGATCGTCAGGTACCGGGTGACCGCCGCGAGCGAGTAGCCGCGCGCGGTGACCCGGTCCCGCAGGACGCGCCGCCCGTACAGCGTGATCAGGGGCCGGACCGCGATCGCCGGGGCCTGCCGGGGGCCGAAGAACGGCGACAGCACCAGCAGCCGCCGTACGACGTCCCCCCGGACCTGGGCCAGCCAGGTGGCCAGCACCGCGCCACCGGAGATGCCCACGACACCCACCTCGTCCCCCAGGCCCGCCGCGACCGTCACGGCCTGTTCGGCGTACGCCGTCAGCTCGCCGGCCCCGATCCGGTGGTGGGCCCGCCGGTCGACGGTGCCGTGGTGCGGGGCGCGCGGTATCCACACGTTGTAGCCCCGGGCGAAGAACACCTCGGCCAACGCGTCGTACTGCTCCGGCGCGAGGGTGTAGCCGTGCAGCAGCAGGACGGCCCGGCTGGTACGCGAGCCGTGACTCAGCAGGCGGCTGCGCGACTCGGGCCGTACCTCCGGGTCGGCGGCCTCCGCCGCCGTGATGCGCGCGGCGGCAGCGGTGGCGGCGGCGAAGTCGAGCGGCGGCGTCGGCGCGAGGCGCAGCGCACGACGGCCCAGCGGCCAGAGGTAGAGCCCGGCGACCACCGCGGCGACCAGCACCGTCGCGCCGACGACGAGGGCGATGATCTCCAGCACGGGCACAGATCCTGGCAGCAGGTGCGGGCGCGGCCGCCGCGGGGGTGCGCCCCGGTGATCCGGGGCGCACCCGCGGGGACTACGCGGTCCCGCCCGGAGCGGCCGGTGGCGCGAACAGCACGCGCGCGCGGAGTTGGCGGAACCCGGTCCGTTCCAGCTCGGCGAGCACCGCGACGCGGTGGGCGTCCACGTCGGCGATCACCTCCCGCGCGCCACCGGCGGCGAGCACCCGGACCGCCTCGGCCAGCAGTTCCCCGCGTGCCGCGTCGTCGAGCAGGCCGAGGTACGCCAGGAGCGGGTAACAGGCGTCGCCGGCCGTGCCGACCAGGCCGACCGGCCGGCCGTCCACCAGGCCCACGCGCCAGTCGTCGGTCGACTCCCCCAGCCAGGCCAGCGGATCGGTGGCCAGGTCGACACCGCCGACGGCACGCGCGATCTCCAGGCCGGTCAGGACGTCGGGCTCGGCGATCCGGGCGACGAGGGCGTTGATCTCGGCCAGGTCGACGGGTGGGCGGAACGTGTACCGGCCGGAGGTCGCCGGCAGCGGCGTGCCCGTCCACGAACAGCGCAGCCGCTCACCCGCCTCCACCAGGCCGGCGAGCCGGGCCGCCGCCATCGGCGGGGTGACCACCGCCAGCACCTCGGGTCGCCGCCGCCAGTGGGCGGGCAGGGCCGCGTAGTAGCGACCGGGACCGCCCAGCGCCTCGTGGGCGGCGTGCAGCAGCGCGGCCCCGACCTCGGGCTCGGCGGCCAGGTCGAACCGTTCCAGCCACGGCGCGCCCACCGCGCCGGGTGGGCGGAGCCAGGCCGCCCGGGCGACGACCCGGCCGCCGCGCAGGGCGATCCAGGTGGTCTCGGGTCGGTAGCCGCCGCCGGCGATGCCGTCGGCGTACGGGACCTGCCGCAGTTGGGGCAGCGGATCGGCCATGGAGTCGAAGAGGTTTTCCTCGCCCGCGACGAGCGGGCGGATGAGCAGGTCGGACATGCGGTGACCCTCCGGAGAGCGAGCGCCCCGGGTCAGCTCCGCGTGGACGCCGGGGCGCGGAGGGGGCGCAGAACATCGGACATTGTTCTGACCTCCTCTCGGCTCGACGGCGTGCCGCAACGATACGCGAGGCGTCGTCGACGCTCAACGCCCGCTTCAGAGCGTCGGGTTGGTCTGCGCGCCCCGCAGGTGAGCGCGCCCGTCGATGACGGCGATCACGGCCAGGATCAGCGCCGCCAGGCCGGCCACCGCGACCGGTGGGAGCAGGACGCTCGGCAGCGCCGCGACCGCCAGCACCAACGCGCCGATGAACAACATCTGGCAGCGCGGCGCGACGGAGTACCGGCGCTCCAGGTAGCTGCGCCCGACCAGGAACAGCACCGGGCCACCGAAGATGATGACCACCAGCGCCCAGTCGATGGGTGGGTGCGGATCTTCGATGATCTGTCCGAAGCCGACGGCGGTGCAGATGATGCCACCGACGATGAACAGCAGGCTGTAGCTCGCCAGTCGGGACAGCTCGATCCCCTCGCCCCCGGCGCTGCCGCTGGCCTGCTTACCCGGCCCCACATGGTAGAAGTAGAGCCGCCAGAAGGAGACCGTGGCGACGAACGCCGCCACGAGGACGATCGTCCGCTCGGTCGAGAAGCCCGGGAAGCTCACGGCGGCGCCGGCTTCGAGCACCACCTCGGCCAGCGCGATCATGAAGAACTGGTTGTACCGCTCCGCGAGGTGCACCTGGGAGACCGCGGCCAGGTCGCCGATCGGCGCGCGGCCGATGCGCGGCACCGGCCAGTGCACGGCCGCCCCGAGCAGCTCGACACCGAGCGCGAACGACCAGAGGATGCCCCGGCCGAGGCCACCGTCGATGCCGCCACTGATCCAGAGCACGCCGGAGACCGAGTGCCAGACGAGCACCCGGTACGAGAACAGCTGCGCCGGATGGCCCCGTAGGGCGAACACCAGGTAGAGCGGTCTGCCGAGCTGGACGACGACGTACGTGCAGGCGAAGATCACACCACGCGCACCGAAGGCCTGCGGTAGCGACACCGCCAGCACCAGCGTGCCGAACATGGTGGCGAGCAGGACGACCTGGAGGTCCACCCGGCGCGGGTCGTACGTGCTGGCCAGCAACGCGTTCAACGACCAGATCATCCACATCGCCGTGAAGAACAGCAGCGTCTGACCCGCCTCGGACAGCAGCGTGTGCCGGACGATGGTGAGGTCGTCCGCAACCCGCCCGGCGAGACGGGCCAGCGCGAAGACGTAGACGATGTCGAACAGCAGTTCCAGGACGGTCGCCGAGCGCGGGCTCGTGCTGTCGGCCAGGCCGCGCATCCAGGTGGGCGTCAGCATGGCCGCACCCCCTAGTACCGGTTGAGGGCACTTTATCCCGGTACGCCCGGTGGTTATGCCGGATCGCCCGCAGCGGGCTCGACATGGTCGCGCCACGAGTGCCGGGGTTCGTAGCCCAGCAGCCGCCGCGCCTTGTCGATGCTGAGCAGGGTCTCGTGTTCGCCCAGCTCCTTACGGATCTCGACACCCGGGTAGACCTCGGCCATCAGGTCGGCGCTGGAGCGGGTCATGACGGTGTCGGCGTTGGCGATGATGAAGACGTCCGCCCCGGACCGGTCGTACGCGAGGGCCCGCTCGACCGCCTGCGCGCCGTCGCGGGAGTCGATGTAGCCCCACAGGTTCCACCGTCGCGCCCGCGGGTCGGCGTCGAACGACGGGAAGGGAGCGTAGTCCTCGACGTCCATCACGTTGGAGAAGCGCAGGCCCACCATGACCAGCTCCGGGTCCCACCGGCAGAAGTGCCGGGCCATCTCCTCCTCGAGTGCCTTGTTCAGCGAGTACGTCGACTCCGGCCGGGGCGCGTACTCCTCGTCGACCGGCGCGTACGGCGGTGGGGTGTCGAACGGCAGTCCGAGCACCGTCTCGCTGGACGCCCACACCACCCGCTTGATGCCGGCGGCCCGGGCAGCGGCGAAGACGTTGTACGTCGCGGCGGAGTTGTTCGCGAAGGTGACCGCGTTCGACCGGAGTCCGGGCGCCGGAACGGCGGCCAGGTGCACGACCGCCCCGATGCCACCCGGGTGCTCGTCCGCACCCCCGGTGAACGCCTCGACCACCTGCCCGTAGTCGGTCAGGTCGGCGAGGAGGAACTCGCCGTCGACGTCGCGGGGGTCGCGTCCGCCGGCACGGTCCACGGCCAGCACGTCGACGCCGACGCCGCGCAGGTGGGCGACCACGGCGCGGCCGAGCTTGCCGGTGGCGCCGGTGACGACGACACGTCCGGGGAGTACGGGATCGGTCATGGACCCATCCTCGCCGGCCCGCCCCGGCGGCCCGCACGCGGGTGCGTACCGGCGAGCCGGCCGCCGCATCGATCAGGAATCGAGAAGTCTCCGCCGCCGGCCCTGCCTAGCATGATCAGCATGGATATCACCATTCACACGACCGTTCTCCCGCACGTCGACCCGGAGGCCTCGGTGGCCTTCTACCGCGACGTCCTCGGCTTCGAGGTCCGCAGCGACGTCGGCAAGGGCACGATGCGGTGGATCACCGTCGGCCCCGTCGAGCAGCCCGGCACGTCCATCCTGCTGGCGCCCCCGACCGCCGACCCGGGCATCACCGAGGACGAGCGGCGCACCATCACCGAGATGATGGCCAAGGGCACCTACGGGTGGATCCTGCTGGCGACCCGGGACCTGGACGCCACCTTCGAGAAGGTGCAGGCCGGTGACGCCGAGGTCGTCCAGGAGCCGACCGAGCAGCCGTACGGCGTGCGGGACTGCGCCTTCCGTGATCCCGCCGGCAACATGGTCCGCATTCAGGAACTGCGCTGAGCCCATGTGTATCGCCGCCTGGGGGCGCGCACGCGCCGAGCAGCAGCGCCTGAACGACCTGGCCCGACCGGGTCACGCGCCGGACCTGCCACTGGTCACGGCGGGGACGATCGAACCACTCCGGAACCACGAGGCCGACGGGGGACGACATGGCGAGCGCGCCACCGCGCAGCCGTGAGGAGCGGCTGCGAGACACCCGCGGAAGGCTGGAGAACGACGTCGACCTCTGGGTCGCCACGGCGGGCTCCCCGGGGGGCCCGCACCTCGTCCCGCTCTCCTTCCTCTGGGACGGGACCGTGTTTCTCATCTCGACGCCACGCGCCTCGGTCACCGGCCGCAACCTGCTCAGCGATGGCCGGCTCCGGCTCAGCCTGGGCACGACGCGGGACGTAGTGATCGTCGACGGCGTGGCCGAGGCGGTGGACACCGCCGACCTCGGCCAGCAGAGGCGAGCGGCGTTCGCCGCCAGGACGGGTTTCGACCCGGGCGACAGCGCGGAGCCCTATCAGTACTTCGCGATCCGGCCGCGGCGCGTCCTGGCCTGGCGGGAGGCGAACGAGCTGAAGGGACGCGTCCTCATGCGCGACGGCGGGTGGCTCGCCTGAGTCACCCGGCGATCCGCGTCCTGGCGTGCGGGGAGCGGCCGGGTGCGTACCGTGCAGGGGGTACCCGATCATGTGAGGAGAAGAGCCATGTCCAAGCCACCGCTCCCCGAGGCCGCGGTCGAGATGCTCTTGAAGCCGAACCCGGCTGTCATGACCACGCTTCGCAATGGTGGTCAGCCGGTGTCCGCCGCGACCTGGTACCTGTGGGAGGACGGCCGGATCCTGGTGAACATGGACGAGAGTCGCCGCCGCCTGGAGCACGTCCGCAACGACCCCCGGGTCTCCCTGACGGTGCTGGACGAGGCCGGGTGGTACACCCACGTGAGCATCATCGGGCACGTCGCCGAGCTACGCCCCGACGAGGACTTCGCGGACATCGACCGGTTGGCCCGGCACTACACGGGCAATCCCTATCCCCGGCGTGACCGGGGCCGGGTCAGCGCGCTGATCGACATCGACCGGTGGCACGGTTGGGGGTCGATGAAGGACAACAGCCAGGTCGGTTGACCGACGACGGCGGTGGCGCACGGGCGGCTCTTGACCGCAGAGCGTGATCGGCTTAACTTCATCAATCAGATAAGTGTCTTTACTAATTCTGTTTGATCCCTCGTGGGAGTGCCGATGCGTCAATTGCGCCACCGCCGCCTCACCGCCGTCGTCGCCCTGGCGACCCTGCTGATCACCGCCGCGCCGCCCGCCGCCGCGAACGCCACCGCGAAGCCCGACCGTCAGCCCGGCTACCACCGGGTCGGCTACTTCACCCAGTGGGGCATCTACGGTCGGGCCTTCCCGGTCAAGAAGCTCGACACGTCCGGGGCGGCGAGCCGCCTCACCCATGTCAACTACGCCTTCGGCAACATCAGCGAGGACGGCCGCTGCTACCTGGACGGCGGGCCCGGCGAAGGCGACGCCTGGGCCGACTACCAGCGACCGGTGCCCGCCGAGGAGAGCGTCGACGGCGTCGCCGACGGCCCCGGGCAGGCGCTCAACGGCAACTTCCACCAGCTCGCCAAGCTCAAGGCGAAGCACCCCCAGCTCAAGGTGCTGATCTCGCTGGGCGGGTGGAGTTGGTCGACGTACTTCTCCAACGCCGCCCGTACCGACGCCTCCCGCAAGGCGTTCGTCGCCTCCTGCATCGACCTGTACCTCAAGGGCAACCTCCCCGGCGCGCCGGGCGCGGCGGCCGGCGTCTTCGACGGCGTCGACCTGGACTGGGAGTGGCCGAACTGGGACGGGGAGCCCGGCAACGTCATCCGCCCCGAGGACCGGGAGAACTTCACCAAGCTGCTCGCCGAGTTCCGCCGGCAGCTCGACGCGTACGGCCGCACCACCCGCGCACACCACCCGCTGACGGCCTTCCTCCCCGCCAACCCGGCCGCCATGGACGCCGGCTACGAGGGCCGCAAGATCTTCACGTACCTGGACTTCGCCACCGTGCAGGGGTACGACTTCCACGGCGGCTGGGACGCGCGGGCCAACCAGCAGTCGGCGCTACGGGTACCGGCCGGCTCGCCCGACAACCCGGACTTCTCCGTCGAGGTGGCCGTCGACGGGTGGATCGCCCGCGGCGCGCCACGGCACAAGCTGGTCCTGGGCATCCCCTACTACGGCCGCGGCTGGACCGGCATCACCGGCGGCGGCAACGGCCTCTTCCAGCCGGCCACCGGGCCCGCACCGGCCGCCTTCGAGGCCGGCAACGAGGACTACAAGAACCTCAAGACCCTGCCCGGCAAGGGCTACACCGTGCACCGGGACCTGCGCGCCGGGCACGCCTGGCTGTTCGACGGTACGACCCTCTGGACGTACGACGACCCGGCCGTCGTGTTGCAGAAGACGCTCTACATCCGACGGACCGGCCTGGGCGGCGCGATGGTCTGGTCGCTCGACGGTGACGACGACAACGCCACTCTGACCAAGACGATCGGCCTCGGCCTGACCACCTGGTAGGGCACCCGACCCGCAGCGTTCCCCGGCCCGCCGCCGACCGTGACCCGGTCGACCGGCGGGCCGGAGCCTGTCACTGGCTGCTCCACCGCTCGCTGAACCGCCAGGCCGGGCTCCCGTCCGGGCGGGTCGGCCGCTCATCGTCGTGCGGACCGGGGGCGGAGACTCCGTGCAGGGTGGCGCCCGCGAAGTGCGACAGGGAGTGCAGGACGCTCGCCCTGTCGTGCGGGAAGTGGCGG
The DNA here is from genome assembly GCF_049315225.1 of Micromonospora sp. WMMD729. Lineage (NCBI taxonomy): Bacteria > Bacillati > Actinomycetota > Actinomycetes > Micromonosporales > Micromonosporaceae > Micromonospora > Micromonospora sp. WMMD729. The sequence goes on from NZ_CP186059.1 coordinate 3,700,289, forward strand.
ATGTCGGCCACGGTGAAACCGCCGAGCTCGGCCGAGTAGCCGAACTCGCGCGGTTTCTCCACCTCTGGATAGTCCCGTTTGAAGGCGACGGCGAGTACGTTGCCGGCCACGAAGATCCGGTCCAGGTGGTGCCAGGCGATGAACCGGTTGTGCGCGCTGCTCCGCATGCCGATGCCCTGTGTGGACAGCGCGACGACCAGCGGCCGTCGCGCCAGCGCGAGGTGACCGGTCAGGACATCCCGTGCCTGCACGACGACCAGGGCACCGATGGCGAGGAGCCCGGCCAGCAGCCACACCTCACCCAGCGCATGCGACTCGACAGGCATCCACCACCAGGCGACCCGCCGGTTGTCGGCCTCGACCAGATGCAGGGCCACCCAGCCGCCCATGCCGCCGCCGATGGTCAGCGGGACGAGCCACCACGCCCGCAACCTCTCGCTGCGGTAGTAGAGCCACCCACCCAGCCGCCACGACACGAAGAGGACGACGCAGAGCAGGACGAGAGAGATCGCCGTCGGCTGGCGGGCCATCGCCATCGCTGCATGGACGACGAGTGCCATCGGCGGGTACGCCACAATGACACCCCACACCATGATCGCCAGGCCCCGCTTGACTCTGGCGTCCGCCGGAAACCCCGCCCGTACGTCTCGGCCGGAGGTCGCCGCGAGCACGGTGGCGAGCACCACGGCGACCGGCTCGAAGAACGTGAGCAGCAGTCCGGCGTCGACCCAGCCCGCCCTGGTGGCCGGTGTGGCGACGGCGACGAACCACGTCAGCAGGAACGCCACGTACAGCACCGCCACGCCGGCGGACAGCGCGAGCCGTCGCCAGTGCCTCGCCAGCAGGGCGCGGTGCAGCGGGTGGAACAGCCGCTGCGGTCGGCGCAACGTGTCCAGGACCGGCCGCGCCCCGGTCGGCGCGGGCAGGCCCCCGCCCGGAGCGACGGCAGGCGTGGTCGCCGACCGCTGCGGCGCGGCGCTGGGGCCCGGACGCAGCACCAGGTCGGCCGCGAGGTCGGTGTTGCGTTGGCGCGGACGGGGCAGGCCCCGGCTCGGCAGGGTGACCGCCAGGTGACGGTACGCCGCGCTCAGGGTCAGGTCCTCCCCGTCGGGGTGGCCGTCGCGCGCCGGTGGCCCGTACCGCAGCAGGTTGAGCAGCTCGCCGGTGAACGCCGTGTGTTCCGCGCCGACCGGGGCGATGGCGGCGACGTTGTCGGAGGTCGCGGTCAGCGTGAACGTGCCCTGAATCTCGCTGCGGTCGGCGAGCCCGTTCTCGACGTCGGCGGCGGACATGGTGTGGAGCGCGCGGCCCGCGAAGCAACAGTCGAGGATCAACACCCGGGTACGCGCCGGGCTGTCGCGCATCGCGTCCCGGATCCAGCTGAACGGGATCGCCGTGTACTTCAGCCACTCCGGCCGAGGGTTCGTGCCCGACAGCGCGAGGAACAGCTCCCCGTTGTCATCGAGGAGCCCGTGGCCCGCGTAGTAGACCACCAGCAGGTCCTCGGCCTCCCCGCACCGCTCGGCGATCGTCACCCCCGCCTCACCGGGATGCGCGAGGTCGAGCAGTTGGGTGCAGCGTTCCACGCTGACCAGGTCAACCGGCGCGGTGGTGACCAGTCGGGCCAGCTCGGTGACATTCGCCCGGACCGCCGGCAGATCCTCCACCGCCGAGTTGGTGTGTGTGGCGGTGCCGATCAGCAGTGCTGTCGACCGCGTCGGGTCGGGACGGCTCACGGATCGTCGGATCCGATCGGCGGCGCGTGCTCCGCCAGCGCCCGCACCGCCGCCTCGACGAGGGCGGTGACCTGGCCCATGTCCCGGGCACGGCGTACGTCCAGTTCCGCCGACCAGCCGTCCGGATGGGTGAGTCGCACCGTCACGTCCTCACGCCGGTGGGTCAGCCAGCCGGCGATCGACTGGACCAGCACCATCGCCGCGCCGCCACTGCCGACCGCCACCAGCAGCACGTCCGCCGCTCCGGCGGACATCTCGTCGGCCGGGATGGTCGCGTCCGGGGCGGGAGCGGAGGTCACCCTCCCACGGAGCCGGTCCTCGGAGCGCAACCACGACGCGAGGGAACGACGAGCATCGGCGGAGGGGAGATCCGGGTGGACCGAGAGCGTGATGGTCTCCTGAGACGCGGGCACCGTCTTCTCCTTTCGGTGAAGGCAAACCCCACGCCCTCATCCTGCCAGGCAGCGTCGCGATCGGGCAGCCCCGGAGAGTCACCGGAGTCGATCAGAGCTTGACCGCCGACTCGGCCGATCCATAGGCTCCGGCCACTGCGAGGCTTTCCCCCAAGAAGGGAACCCGAGACATGGCCCCATCGTTGCGTCCGCTCTGGACGGTCCCTGCGAGGCGGTTGGCGGGCGTCGCCGCGGTCACGCTCCTGCTCGGCACCACTCCCCTGCTCGGCGGCACGCCGGCCGCGAGCGCCGCCCCGCCGTCGAGATGCAGCAGCGACCCGACCGCCCGGCTGGCCGACGTGCCGAGCCCCGAGACGGCACTCGGCTTCCCCCTCGGCACCGGCCAGGAACGGGTCGTCACCAACGACGAGGTCCGCGCGTACCTCGGGGCCGTCGACCGCGCCTCCGACCGGGTCGTCACCGGCGTGCTGGCCACCAGCGTGCTCGGGCAACCCCTGCCGTACGCGGTGGTGTCCGACGAGCGCCACGTACGCCCGTCCGCGCTGCGGAAGATCGCCGACGACGTACGCGACCTGCGTGATCCCCGCCGGACGAGCGCGCGCACGGCCGCCCGTACGGCGAAGGACAGCCCGGCCATCGTCTGGGTCACCGCGAACGTGCACGGCGGCGAGAAGAGCGGCACCGACGCGGCCCTCAAGACGCTGTACGAGCTTGCCGCCGGCCTGTCCTGCGAGGTCGCCCGGCGCAACGACAACCTGGTCACCGTCGTCGTGCCGACGCAGAACCCGGACGGCCGCGACGCGACCCGACGGCAGAACGAGTACGGCTTCGACCTGAACCGGGACTGGTTCGCCCGCACCCAGCAGGAGACCGACGGCAAGCTCGAACTGCTGCGCCGCTACCCGCCGCAGGTGTTCGTCGACGCGCACGAGATGGGCGGCCGGCAGTACTTCTTCCCGCCCAACGCCGACCCCATCCACCACGAGATCGCCGGGGAGGCGGTGGACTGGATCAACCGGATCGGCGAGGCCAACAAGGCCGGCTTCGGCTACAACGGCGCCTGCGACGACACGGTCACCACCGAGTGCTACTTCAACTACGACACGTACGACATGTTCTTCATGGGCTACGGCGACACCGTGCCGACCACCGGTTTCGGCGCGGCCGGCATGACGTACGAGAAGGGCAGCGCCTCGGCCGTCGCCGACCGGGTGCAGCAGCAGTTCCACACCCAGTGGTCGACGCTCGGCTGGGCCGCCGCCCACAAGCGCGAGGTGCTGGACGGCTACTTCGACATCTGGACCGACGCGCTCGCCCAGGGCCGGGCGGGCACCCTCGAACCGAACGAGGTGGTGCAGCCCACCAACGAGGTCCAGTTCCCGGTGCCGGCCGTCCCGATCCGCTCGTACTTCCTGCTGCCCGACCGGCAGCTCGCCGACGTTCGCCGGCTCGTCGAGCGGCTGCGCCGCATGGACGTCGAGGTGTACGAGGTGCAGAAGCCGACCCGGGTGCCCACCGCGCGGGTGTTCGGTGGCCGCAGCGCCACGAACGTCACGGTGCCCAGGGGCGCGTACTGGATTCCGATGGACCAACCGCAGAAACACTGGATCCAGGCGATCATGGGTGAGGACCCGTACGTCCCGTTCCCGTACTTCTACGACGTCTCGTCGTGGAGCAACCCGCTGCTGATGGGCGTGTCCACCCTCTACACCGGAGACGACGTCCGGCCGAAGGCCCAGCCGGTCCGGGGAATCTCCGGCGGCCGCAGCGGGCTGGCCTGGCCGTGGGGCTCCTACACCTACCCGCTGGACTCGGCCGCCGCCGCGGAACTCACGTTCACCCTGCTGGGGCGCGACGTGCCGGTCACCCGTGACCTGGCGACCAACACGGTCGCCGTCCCGGCGAGCAGGTGGGACCGTGCGGCCGACGAGCTGGCCCGCTCGCTCGGCGTCACCCTGGCCCCGGCGGGGCGGGTCACCGGCACCCGCCTGAGCCTGCCCGACGTGGGGCTGTTCCAGGGCACCGGCATCTCCACCACGTCCGGCTCGCACGGCGAGGCCCGTTACGTACTCGGCAAGCGGTGGGGACTCGACCTGAAGCCGGTCACCACGGCCGACATCAACGACAACACCGAGGCGTTCACCGGCCGTACCGTGCTGCTGGTCCCCGACGGCAGCAGCCCCACCGGCGGCCTGACCGCCGCCGGGCAGGCCAACCTGCGGGACTGGATCGCCCAGGGCCACACCTACGTCGGGCTGCGCAACGAGGGCACCCGGCTGGCCCGCGCCGCCGGCCTCACCTCGACGACCGAGAAGGCCAAACCGGCCGACTACCTGGTGATCGGCTCACACCTGCGGGTCGACGTCGCCACCGACAACCCGGTCGCCCTCGGGCGGCCCGCCGAGGACTTCGAGTTCAACAACAGCGACCCGATCCTCACCCCGACCAGCACCGGCACGAACGTGCTCAGCTACCCGGCCGGTGACACGTTCTGGGCCAACGGCTACACCGTCGGCGCGGACACCCTCAAGGGCACGGCCGCCGTCGTCGACGAGCCCACCGGCGCCGGCCGGGCGGTGCTGTTCGCGTTCAACCCGCTCTTTCGGGCGTACAACGAAAACGGTCTGCACCTGGTGGCGAACGCGCTGCTGTACCCCGCCGGCGAACCGGACGCCCGACGCACGCCGGGCGTCGACGCGGCGCGCGCCGGCGCCGCCGCCGCGCCGGTCGCGGCGGACCTGGGCGGCGGCTGGCGACCGATCACCATCGAGGTCGCGGCGACGGACCTGCCGCGCGCGCGGGCCGTCGTCGACCGTTTCAGCACCGACGCCCGCACGGCCACGAAGAACACCTCGGCGTACGTCGTGATCCCCAACCCGCAGGGCCTCCAGGCCGACGAACACCCCTTCACGAACGATCTGGTACGCGCGCTGCGCGCCGCCGGAGTGCCACTGCGGTCGGTGGTCGCCTGACCGAACACCGTGTTCGGTCGAGAACCGAACTCGCCGCCCGGCAGCCCGAACAGCGGCGGCCTGTGCGGAACAGGCGGCAACGCTGGAATCCTGTCAAATCGCGTCCCTACGCTGGTGCCGGCCGCCGAATCCATCGGCCGGCACCACTCGGGGAGGTCGCACATGCAGGTCCAGCGTCTCGCACTCACCATGTCGATGGCGGCCGCAGCGGTCGCCGGCGCGCTGGTCGTCAGCGCGTCACCGGCCGCCGCGGCCGGCAGCGACGACCACTACGTGACCTACTGGGACAGCTACAAGAACTGCCAGGGCGGTCGCCTCGACTTCGTCGACTACGGCGAGGGCGCACCCGGCGGCGGCATGAACGACGACTACTTCGTGGTGCGCGACACCTGCGCCAACGGCGACGGAGTCCTGGGCCGGGTCTACCGCAACGGTGTCCTGATCGACATCAAGTACAACGGCGGCGGCTCCGGAAGTTCGATCATCTGGGACCCGGTGCAGGTCTACGCCAACGACGTGATCCGGATGGAGATCTGCGGGGCCAACGGTCCGGAGGACTACTCGGGCTACTCCTGCAACGACACCACCTTCCGCAGCATCGACGGCTGACGGAACTCCTCGTCGGCACCGGGCAGCCTGCCACGTCGTGCCGCCTTGACGTCCGGGCCGGGTCGCGGGGTGGTGGTGGAGTCTGACGCTATGGAGCTGATGTCGTCAACGCATCAGGCCCGCGGGACGCCGGGCGATTCGTTCGCGACATCAGCTCCACAGCGTCCATTCGATGGTGCCGGCCTGCGGGTCACGGGGCGATCCCACGTCCGCCTGCTACGACCGCCGGGCGAACTCGGCGACGAACGCCCGCCACGACGCCGGCCCGAAGACCAGGGCCGGCCCGTCCGGGTCCTTGGAGTCCCGCACACCGACGATGCCCGGCAGATTGTCCGCAACCTCGACGCAGTCGCCCCCGCTGGATCCACTGCGGGTGGACTTGCGCCACTTGGCGTCGGTCAGCTCCATGACGTCACCACTTCCTTCATCAGGTCGGTTGACTGCCGTCGAGGTAGGGCCTCGTTCCGTATGGTCTCCCACTTCGACAGAAGCGTAGCCACGTCATCGTCGCCACTGATGACCAGCCCGCCAAGTTGGTTCTCCAACTGGCCGACCCACTTACCGTCCGCACCCCGAGCCAGGATGAACGGACCGGTCAGCCCAGCGTGCATGCTCACGTCGCCCGGCACGATATGCACGCTGACGTTCGGGCGCTCCGCCATAACCGTCAAGTGCGTGATCTGCCCTGCCATGATTCCTCGAAAATCCTCGCCCGCACGCCGCAGTACCTCCTCCCCGATGACCGCAACAAATTGCGGTGCCTTTGGCTGTGTGAGGATCGATTGCCGGTGCAGCCGCGCGGCAAGCCGCTCATCGACCTCTTCCTCGCTGAGCGTGTCGTCGCAGCGAATGACCGCTCGTGCGTACTGCTCGGTCTGCAGTAGGCCCGGCACCAGGGACGGCTGCCATGACCGGAGCTGAGTCGCGACACGTTCAGCATCCAGCCACGGCAGGAACCAGGATGGCGCACCGAGCTTCGCGACCATGCGCTCGAACAGGCCGCCGTTCTTGAAGGCGCGGTCGGCACCCTTGATGAAGTCCATCGTCAGCGCCCGCGTCTCGCCCTCCACGGCGCTGACGTGCGAGGCGCTGAAGCCGGCGCCCCGGCCGAACGCCTCCTGCGTCATCCCCGACGCGCCTCGGGCGCGACGGATCTCGCCGACGATGAACGCGGCGAGCGAGTGCGGCAGATCGGCCATTCAAAGCTCCCCAAATCGGAAGATCGACTATTCACGCCGCTGCCCGGCGCGGATCGCTTCGCCAGCTCAACCCGGAGCGACGAAGCACCTTCCGAGCGTAGTGACCTCCACAGCAGAGTGTCACCAACGGCGCGGCCGGTGGAGGACCCGAGACCCGGCGGACGCGTTCGTACCGGGGCCGCCCTGCGGGCGAGCACTCACGGGGCGGCCCCTTCCCAACGTCCGCCAGGGGGATGACCGTGCCCATCGACCAGCCGCCGCAGGTGCGCTCCGGTGACCTGCTGCACCTGACCCGCACCGCGAGCCCGCAGTTCGCCCACCCCATCTCCGTCCGCGTGATCCGCGCCCGCACCGACCGTCCCACGTACCACGGTTGGTTGTGGATCGACGCCTACCAGCTCGGCCCGGTTGGCGACGCTGTCGTCCGCCGCAAGCTGTACCTGATGCCCGCCGGCGCGCGTCGGCTCACGTACCCACGCTCTACCCCACCGCCCTCTCCCGGCCCACGCCGCACCACCGCCTCACGCCCCACAACGCACGGCCACCGCACGGGGAGTGGTGGTTCTCGGCGTCCGGTGACGCGTGACCCGGTACGGGTCGGCTGATGCCCCGCCGCGCCCCCGACCATCAGCCGGTCCGCCCGACATGGCGCTGCGGCACCTGCGGAATCGCCTGGCCCTGCTCCCCGGCCAAGCTCCGCCTCCTCGCGACCTACCGGCTTGATCGACCGGCCCTGCTGGCCCACCTGGCGGCCCTTCAGAGGGAGGCCGCCGCCCACCTCGCCGCACTCAATCCGGACAATCCCCCCAGTGACCTCACCGGTCGCTTCACGACGTGGGCCGCAGCCCGCTAACCGGCCCTCCGCTCTGGCCCAATCTGCGCAGATCTTGGACAGTTTCCGTTAGCTGCTAACAGTTAGCTGCTAACGGAAACTGTCCAAGATCTCGCACGAACGCGGCGGGCGGCGGGCGGCGGGCGGCGGGCGGCGGGCGGCGGGCGGCGGGCGGCGGGCGGCGGGAGTGTCCAAGATCTGGTGGCGTTGCGTTGAAGCGGCCGCAAGAGTTCTCGGAATGTTGCCCGCCGATGACGCCGACGCACTCGACTGGCTCGCGTTCGAGCAGGCGGGCGTACTGACGACCGCGCAGCTCTCCGGGCTGCTCAGCGAGGGGACAGTCCGGGGCCGGATCCGCTCCGGGCACTGGCGGTCGATCTGTCGGGGCATCGTGCTGACCGGCAACGGCCGGCTGACTCAGGACCAGCAGTTGTGGGTCGCGGTGCTGGCGGCCGGGCCGGGGGCGGTCCTGGCCGGAGTGACCGCCGCCGCCGAGGCCGGGGTGCGGGGACTGCGCCGCGAACCCCTGCACGTCCTGGTGCCCGCCGACCGACGCGCCGCGCGGACCACCCTGCGTCGACTTCCGATCGACATGCCCGCGGTGCTGGTCCACCGCACGGCGGCGCTACCCGAGGCACATGTCCAGCTTGCCCGCCCGCCGCGCACCACGACGGCCCGCGCTCTCGTGGACGCGGCGGGTTGGGCCGCCAGTGTGGACGAGGCGCAGGGGTTGCTGGCGGCCGGTTGCCAGCAGCGTCGGGTGCTGCCCGAGGAACTGGCGGCCGTACTTGCCGTCCTGCCCCGGGCACCCCGTCGACGGATGATCCGGCAGACCGTCGACGACATCGCCGGCGGCGCGGAGGCGCTCTCCGAGATCGACTTCCTGCGACTGTGTCGGCGCTATCGGCTGCCCGCACCGGACCTCCAGGAGCATCGAGTCGACGCGGCGGGCCGCAATCGCTGGCTGGACGCGTACTGGCGGGAGTGGCGCGTGCAGGTCGAGATCGACGGCGCGCACCACATGGACGCCCGGCAGTGGGCGGCCGACATGCGCCGGCAGAACGACGTCTGGACCAGCGGTGACCGGATACTGCGCTTCCCCGCCTGGCTGGTCCGTGCCCGCCCCGACGAGGTCGCCGAGTCCGTTCGGCGGGCCCTCGTCGCCGCCGGGTGGACCCCGAACCCACGGGACGTCGGGGCAGAGCCGGCGCGGGCCGCACGGTCGCGAGGCGTCTGAAGCGCGACGCGTACACCCTGGGTTGTGGTCCGTTCGGGAGCGGACCGGAACGGCCGGTTGGTCCGGCCGGCCCGACAGGCCGGCCGGACCACAGCGTCAGCCCGCCGTGCAGACGGTGCCGTTCAGCCGGAACGCGGTCGGCAACACGTTCGGCCCGCTGTACGCGCCGACGAAGCCCGCGCTGACGGTGGCACCGGCGGCGATCTGCCGGTTGTCGTCGGTCGGGGTCACCCGCACGGCCGTGCCGACCTGCTCCCACGTCGCGCTCCACCCGCTGCTCACCTGCTGCCAGCCGGTGGGCCAGGTCCAGGTGAGCGTCCACCCGCTGATCGGACGGGCGCCGTTGTTGGTGATCTCGACGCCGCCGATGTAGCCGTTGCCCCAGTCGTTGGCGGTGCTGAACCGGACGGTGCACGCGCTGGTCGTCGGGCTGCCGGTGGCGAACGTCAGCGGCGGTGAGGCCCAGGACACCCGGCCGGCCGTGTCCCGGGCCAGCACGTTGACGGTGTACCGGCTGCCCGGCACCAGGTTGCCGACCGTGAACGAGGTGCCCGCCGTCTCGCCGAGCTGCTCGCTGACCGCGCCGTTCTGCCGGTACACCTCGTACTTGGCGATCGGGCTGGCACCGGCGGTGGCCGCCGGCCAGATGATCGTCGCGGTCCGGTCGGTGACGTCGCTCGCGGTGGGTTGGCCGGGCGCCGAGGGCCGCCCGGCGGTCGCGCCGGCTGGTCGCAGCACGAGCGTCGTCAACGAGTACGGCGGCAGCGTGCGGCTGGTCGCCGAGCCGGACCGGTCGGTGGCGATGCCCGTCGCGCCGTTGGTCAGGGTGTGCACGGTGGGCGCGGCGGCCGACGGCGTGAACCCGGCGTAGTCGATGGTGACCGGGTGCGCGTTGTCCGGGTCCTTGTTGAGCAGCAGCACGGCCACCTCGCCGTCGGCCCGCCGGACGGCGTGCGCGGTCACCAGCGGCTCGTCGCTGCCGGCGCGGACGAACTGGTCGCCGGTCCTCGCGAAGAGCTTCATCATGGTCAACGCGTGGTACGGCGCGAACGGCGTGTTCAGCGGCGGCTCACACGCCGAGCCGTCGGCGGTGCAGGTGCCGCTGGAGAGCAGGCCGAAGTCGTTGTAGTCGGTCTGGCCCGCCAACTCGCTCACCGTGCCGATGCCGTTGTGCACGTTCCACCACTGGGCGGTGAACGCCCCGTTCTCCAGCAACCCGCTGTACGCGTCGGCCAGGAACAGGGCTCCCGGCTGGGTGGTCCGACCGACGTCGACGTTCAGCTCGGTGAAGCTGATGCCGATCCGGTCGGCGTCCGGGCCCGCGTACCGGGTGAGCTGCTGCCGAAGCAGGTACGTCGCGTCGGGAAGCTGGTTGGTGCGGGCCAGCGACTCGGCGGCGGTGCCACCCGGATACCAGTGCACGTCCACGAAATCGATCTTCGAGCCGGCGAGGGAGAGCACGGTCTGGTTCCAGGGGCCCGGGTCGCCGCCGGCGGTGATCCCGTCCGGCCAGTTGCCCGGCATGGTCAGTACCGCTCCCACCTTGATGCTCGGGTCGACCGCCTTCATCGCGTCGGCGTACTCGACGACCAGCCGCGCGTACTGGCTGGCGCTCTTGTCCGGGTGGTCGTCCGCCTCCCACGCCGACCCGTAGAGCCCGTTGCCGTAGTTCTCGTTGCCGATCGTCCAGTACCGCGCGCCGTAGCCCTTGGTGACGTTGGCGTAGCGCACCCAGTCGGCGGCCTCCGCCGGGGTGCCCGTGCCGTAGTTCGCGATGATCATCGGTTGGGCGCCGACCCGCTTGACCGCCGTCATGAACGTGTCGAAGTCGGTGTTCGGCGCGACGTACCCGCCGGGTGCGGTGTGGTCCTTCCAGTGGTAGATGTCGGCGTACGAGCCGCCGGGATAGCGCATCATCTGCACACCGGCGTCGCGCAGCAGGTCCGACGTCCCGGCGGTACCCAGGTTCTGGTCCCAGATGGCGTGGTTGACGCCCAACGCGGTGTCGGACACGCTCGCCAACCCGGCGCGGACGTTGACGGTCACCGCGACGGCGTCGGGCTCAGGCTCGGCGGCCGCCAACGCTGTCGACGGCGGGATGCCGGTGAGCGCGCCGGTGGCGAGCAGCACGCCCGCCAGGAGCGCCGCACGGCGGTTCGGTTTGCGCATGGCTGGGTTTCCTTCGTGGCGAGAGACAGTACGTCACACGGCGAACGGCCCCGGCGTACCGTCGCTCCTGTCCCGTCCCCCACGACCGTGCTCCGGTCCCGGCTGCCCAGTGGACGGGTGTCGGCCCCGCGCGGCGGGTAATCGACGGCCAAGAATGTCACGGCGATTCCGGGCAGCTCAAGAGGACACCCCACCCGCCGGGACAAATGTCCTGGCCGACCGCGTACCGGTGACTCTGCCCGTGCCGCGCCCGCCTGGCTAGCGTGACGGCCATGGATGACACAGCGGTACGCCTCAGCGGTCTCACCCGCCGGTTCGGGCCGGTCCGCGCCGTCGACGGGCTCGACCTGACGATCGCCCGGGGCAGCACCGTCGCCCTGCTCGGCCCCAACGGCGCCGGCAAGAGCACCACGGTCTCGCTCATGCTGGGCCTGGACCGGCCGGACACCGGAACCGTGCGCCTTTTCGGTCGTACACCGGACGAGGCGGTCCGGGCCGGACGGGTCGGCGCGATGCTCCAGGACGCCGGCTGGGCGCCGAGCGCGACGATCCGGGAGGTCGTCGACCTGGCCCGGGCGCTGTACCCGCGCCCGCTCGACACCGACCGGATACTGGCGCTGGCCGGGCTGACCGAACGCGCCGGTCGCCGCCTCGACAAACTCTCCGGCGGCGAGGCGCAGCGCGCACGTTTCGCGTTCGCGCTGGCCGGCGACCCGGACCTGCTGGTCCTCGACGAACCCACCGCCGCGCTCGACGTCGCCGCCCGGCGGGCGTTCTGGGCGGCCATCGACAGGTACACCGCCGACGGGCACACCGTGCTGTTCAGCACCCACCACCTGCACGAGGCCGACGAGTTCGCCGACCGGGTCGTGGTGCTCGCCGCGGGACGGGTGGTAGCCGACGGGCCGCCCGCGCGGATCCGCGCGCTGGCCGGCGGCCGTACCGTCTCCTTCGACCTGGACGGCCGGCCGGTCGACGGCCTCGACGCGCTCCCCGGGGTCCGATCGGTGCAGGTCCGGGGCGATCGGGTCGCCCTCACCACCGACGATGCCGACGCCACCGTCCTCGCGCTCGCCGGCACGCGCGGCTTCCAGGGCCTGGAGGTCACCGCCGTCGCCCTGGAAGCCGCCTTCCTCACCCTCACCGCGACACCGACGGAGCACTGACATGCGCGCGTACCTGCGATTCGAACTGCGCCGACTGACCCGCGACCCGCGGCTGCTGCTGTTCACCGTCCTCACGCCGGTGGTCACGTACCTCATCTTCTCGGGCGTCGGCCCGGGCGGTGAGCGACTGGAGGGCGTCGACGCGGCGGTGGCCCTCATGGTCGGCCTGGCCGGCTACGGCGCGGTGGCCGGCGTGCTCTCGGTGGGCGCGTCGGTCTCCCAGGAGCGGGTCTCCGGTTGGCTGCGCCAGCTCCGCGTCACGCCGCTGCCCGCCTGGCGCGCGGTGACCGCGAAGGCGCTGGTCTGCACCCTCAGCGGGGTGCCGTCGGTGGTCGCGGTCGGCTGCGCCGGACGCATCCAGCACCACGTCGAGCTGGGCGCCGGCCGGTGGGCCGCGCTGCTGCTGCTGATGTGGGTCGGCACGGTGCCGTTCGCCCTGCTCGGGCTCGCCATCGGGTACGGTCTCGCCCCGCAGTTCGCCCAGCCGGTCAACTTCCTCGTCTTCCTCGGTCTGTCGGTGCTGGGTGGCCTGCTGGTGCCGGTGGCGTACTTCCCGGCCGTGCTGCGCCATCTGGCACACGCCCTGCCGACGTACCGGTTCGCCGAACTCGGTTGGCGGTCGGCCGCCGGGCTGGCGCCCACCCCGTCCGGGCTCGCCGTGCTCACCGGGTGGACGCTGGCGTTCACGGCGCTCGCGGTGTGGGCGTACCGGCGGTCCACCGTTCGCCGGTGACCCCCGATACGGTGTTCACCATGCCGTCGGGCACGACCGGCTTCAGCCGCAACCGTCGCGGCCTCTGGCTGGTCGCCGCGCACACCCTCTGGCTCTGGCTGCTGCTGACGCCGGCCGCCGCGATCGCACACGGGCAGGTGCGCCCCGCCGCACCGGCGGCGGCGGGACTTGTCGTCTTCGCCCTGTTCTATCTCGCCCTGGTGGCCGTACCCGTGGCGGACCTGGCCGTCCGACCAACGGTGCACCACGGCGGGCTCGTGGTGTTCGCGCTGCTCGGGACCGGACTCGCTGTCGCGTACGGCGGCGGGCCGGAGGGCTGGCTGGTCCTCTTCCTGTACGTCGCCACGGTCGGTGCGGTCGCCTTCGTCCGCCCGGCCTGGGGGTTCGGGTGGGTCGGCGGATCAGTCGCCGCCATCGTGGTGATCGGTACGGCGCATCGGCTGCCGGCTGCCGACACCGCCCAGATGGCGCTGATCACCCTGCTCGGGGGCACGCTGACGTTGGCGTTCGCCCGCATGGCGCGGCTGGTGGAGGAGTTGCGGCGTACCCAGCGGGAGCTGGCCCGCACGGCCGTGGAGCAGGAACGGCTGCGTTTCGCGCGCGACCTGCACGACCTGCTGGGTCATACGCTGTCCCTGGTGGTGGTCAAGGCGGAGGTGGTGCGGCGGCTCGCGCCGACGGACCCGCAGCGGGTCGTCACCGAGGCGACGGACATCGAACGGATCGGTCGTACCGCGCTCGCCGAGGTGCGCGAGGCGGTCACCGGCTACCGGGAGCGCAGTTTCGCCCGGGAACTCGACAGCGTCCGTGCGGCCCTGGCCGACGTCGGGATAGCCGTCACCGTCCAGGGCGTGGACCGTCCGCTCGGGGTGGAGGCCGACGACGCGTTCGGTTGGGTCCTGCGGGAGGGAGTGACGAACGTCGTGCGGCACAGCCGGGCATCCCGCTGCGACATCGAGATCGCCTCCGACGTCGGCGAGACGGTGCTGACCATCCGCGACGACGGGGTGGGTGGCCGACCGCAGCTCGGCAACGGCCTGCGCGGCCTCGCCGAGCGGCTGGCGCAGGCCGGCGGGACGCTGCACGTCGGCCCGACCCGCGACGGAGGGCTGCTGCTCACCGCCCGACTACCCCACCCGCCCGCCGGGCGGTGGACGTCGTGATCCGACTCCTGCTCGCCGAGGACCAGGGCATGATGCGCGGCGCGCTGGCCCTGCTGTTGAACCTCGAACCCGACATCGAGGTCGTGGCCGAGGCCGCGACCGGCGCGCAGGCCACGCGGGAGGCCCTTCGGGTACGCCCCGACGTGGCGCTGCTGGACATCGAGATGCCCGACGGCAGCGGCCTCGACACCGCCGCCGCGCTGCGCGACCGGTTACCGTCCTGCCGGGTGCTGATCCTGACCACCTTCGGACGGCCCGGCTACCTGCGCCGGGCCATGGAGGCCGGCGCCCACGGCTTCCTCGTCAAGGACGGGCCGGTGCAGGAGTTGGCGGTGGCCGTGCGACGGGTGCTCGCCGGTGAGCGGGTGATCGACCCGACGCTGGCCGCCGCCGCCCTCGCGGCCGGCCCGAACCCGCTCACCGACCGGGAGCGCCAGGTGCTCGCCGCCGCCGTGAACGGCGCCACCGTCGCCGACATGGCCGCCGCGCTGCACCTGTCCGAGAGCACCGTGCGCAACTACCTGTCCGCCGCCATCGGCAAGACCGCCACCCGCAACCGCATCGAGGCGGCCCGCACCGCCCGCGCCAACGGCTGGCTCTGAACAAATCGAGCGCGTGCGCCTCTGGACAACACGCAGCAGCTGCAGGCAGCACAGGATCGGGAGACAAACCAGTACCATGCGTCCATGAGCTCAGAGGCGGTTGGCAGGTTCATGCCCTCTGTCGTCACGCTCGACGACCTCACCGCGATGATGGCTGCGGACGAGAACCACCGGTATGAAATCAGCCCCGAAGGAGTGGTCTCGATCATGCCGCCGCCGGGATATGCCCACGCGATCATCGCGACCCGGCTCATGCTCTGGCTCGCGCAGGGCGGGGTACCGGCGGAGCGCATCGCCCAAGCCGTCGGCCTGCGCATCCCCGGCCGAGACGGCGGGATCGGCGGGCGTATCCCGGACCTGGTCGTGTGGAGCAAGGCGCAGGCGGACGGCGTCTGGCTCCCCGTCGCGGACGTGCTCCTCGTGGTTGAGATCGTGTCGCCGGGTTCCGAGGGTGTCGACACAGTGACGAAACGCATCGAATACGCTACCGCGGGCATTCCCCAATACTGGGTGGTCGATCAGGACTCGACCCAGACCGTCACGATGCATCGCCTTGACGGTGAGCAGTATGCGGCTCGGGCGAGCATGCCGCTCGCCTGGGTCGTGAATACCTCGCCGGAGGAACACGACCTCGGCTGAGCCCGGCCCAGCCCTCACGCGACCGTAATCGTCTCGCCCCGCGCCGCTCATCGCTGCCGGCGCGACCCGAACAGCGGCTGACTGTCGGGAAAGGCAGCGGTCAGCGGGGTGGTCGGGCGCTGTCGCGGACGACGAGTTCGGTGGCGAGCTCGATGCGCGGGCTCTCGGTCTTCTCGCCCCCGGCGAGCCGCAGGACCGTCCGGGCGGCCAGCATGCCCATCTCCGCGAGCGGTTGACGGACCGTGGTCAGGGGCGGGGAGCACCAACGGACCTCGGGCAGGTCGTCGAAACCGATCACGCTGACGTCGTCGGGCACCCGCAGGCCACGTTTGCGGACCGCCTCGTAGACGCCGAGGGCCATCTGGTCGCTGGAGGCGAAGATGGCGGTCGGGGGGTCCGGCAGGGACAGCAGTTGCGTACCCGAGGTGAAGCCGGACTCGTGGTAGAAGTTTCCGGGCCGGATGAGGGCGTCGTCGACGGCGATGCCGGCGGCTCCCAACGCCGCGCGGTAGCCGTCCATCCGGGCCCGGCTGCACATCAGGTGCGGTGGGCCGGCGATGAAGCCGATCCGGCGGTGACCGAGGCCGATCAGGTACTGGTTGGCGCTCAGGCTGCCCGCCCAGTTGGTCGCGCCGATGGTGGGTGACTCCTGCGGGTCGACGCCGGCGGGGTCGATGATGACCACGGGCAGGTGCAGCCGGCGCAGCTCCGCCTGTAGTGGCGGGTTCACCATCGAGGTCACGAAGATGACGCCCTCGGTGGATCGCGTCCGCATGTTGTCGAGCCACTGCTTGGCCGAGGAGATGCGCCAGTGGATGGCGGAGACGACGGTGCCGACACCGTTGGCGCGGGCGACGTCCTCCACCCCGCGGATGATCTCCACCGCCCACGGGCTGTCCAGGTCGTTGAAGACCAGGTCGATCAACGCGGCCTCGGTCCGCCGGGCCTGGGTGCGCCGGCGGTAGCCGTGCTGGTTGAGCAGGGCCTCGACGCGCTCCCGGGTCTCGGGAGCGACGTCGGTGCGGCCGTTGATGACCCGCGAGACCGTGGGCACGGAGACACCGGCCAGTCGCGCGATCATCGCGATGGTGACGTTTCGGCCGTTGTCGGAGCCCACGGTCCGCTCCTTTGTCTGGCGGGGCGTTTCAGGTCGGTCGGCGATCCGGTGTTCTCACCCCTTGACGCTGCCGGTCAGGCCGCCGATCAGTTGACGTTCGGCCACGGCGTAGAAGCCCAGTGCGGGAAGCATGGACAGGACGACGTAGGCGAGCACCCGGGCGGTGTCGTCGGCGTACTGCCCCTGGAACGCCTGGACCCCGACGGGCAGGGTCCACCAGCTCTGATCGCTGAAGACGACCAGCGGGAGCATGAAGTTGTTCCAGCTGGTGACGACGGCCAGGACCGAGACGGTGGCCAGCGCGGGGCGGGCCATCGGCAGCAGCACCCGCCAGAAGAACCCGAAGGAGCTGCACCCGTCCAGGACGGCGGCCTCCTCCACCTCGCCGGGGATGGTCCGGAAGAACTGACGCAGGATGATGATGGTGATCGGCAGCCCGAAGGCGGCCTGGGGCAGGATGACGCCGAGCGGGTTGTCCAGCAGCCCGATGGCGCGCAGCAGGACGAACAGCGGCAGGATCGCCACCGCGAACGGGAACATCAGGCCGATCGCGAACAGGGTCACCAGGAACTCGCGGCCCCGGAAGGCGTACCGGGCGAAGACGAACGCGGCCATCGCCGCCGCGGCGACGACGATGAACGTGCTGCTGACCGCGATGAGCAGGCTGTTGCCGAGCTGCCGCCAGAACACCCCGGAGGCGAAGAGATCGGTGTAGTTCGACGGCACCCAGGGGTCGGGCAGACCCAGCGGGTTGGTCGACAGCTGGCCGTTGTCCTTGAAGCCACCGATCACACCGAACCAGACCGGCACGACGATGAGCGCGCCGACGACGATGCAGACGAGGTGCAGCACGACGCTGCGAGTCCGCTGGGCGCTACTGGTCGTGGCGCTCATCGCTGGCCTCCCTGGTTGGTGATCGCGCCCGCGGTGTCCCGACGCAGGACGATGCGCTGGTAGAACAGGGCGAAAACGAGGCTCAGCAGGAACATGACCATGCTGATCGCGCTGGCGTAGCCGACCTCGAACCGGCGGAAGCCGAACTGGTACATGGTGACGGCCATCGTCTCCGAGGAGTGGATCGGACCGCCGCCGGTGAGCACCCAGACCATGTCGAACAGTTGGATGGTGCCGATGACCGACAGGAAGATGCTGATCCGGATCGTCGGTCCGAGCAGCGGCAGGGTGACGTGGCGGAACGCCTGCCAGGCGGTGGCGCCGTCGGTGACCGCGGCCTCGGACAGCTCCTTCGGGATGCCCTGTCGGGCGGCCAGGAAGAGCATCATGTAGAGGCCGAAGTACTTCCAGGACACCACCAGGAAGACCGCGAACAGCACGGTGGACGGGTCGGCGAAGACCGCGCCCGCCTCCGCTCCGAGGAACGTGGAGACCGACTCGCCCAGGCCCCGGTTGGGTGAGAACACCAGGGTGAACAGGACGGCCGTGGTGACCTCGGAGAGCACGTACGGGGCGAAGAAGATCAGCCGGTAGACGGCTCGGCCCCGCAGCGGCTGGTTGAGCAGCATGGCCAGGGCCAGCGCGGCGGGCAGCTGCACGGTCAGCGACAGCAGCACCAGCACCAGCCCGCGCCACAGGTCACCGCGGAAGGTCGGGTCTGCGAAGGCGCGGGTGTAGTTGTCCAGCCCGATGAAGTTCTCCGGCAGCCCGAAGCCGTTCCACTTGTACAGACTGGCGTAACCGGCCACCAGGATGGGCGTGATGACCAGCAGCAGGAACAGCGTCAGGGCGGGCGTCAGGAAGACGGCAAGGACGCCACCCCGCCCCGGCCGGGGCTGGCGGCCGCGCCGTCGCGCGGTGCCCGGCCCCGGTGCCGGCGGATCTGTCGCCGTGTCGCCGCGTCCTGGGTACGACACGGTCGATGGCCTGGTCATGCCTGCTCCACTCGGTATCTATCGCCGGCTACGGATGGGTACGGGGTCACGATCAGACGGTCTTTGCCACCTGCGTGATGTCCTTGAGGATCGCCGCAGGCGCCTTCTTGCCGGCGATGATCTCGGCGACGCTGTCGTTGATCTGCTGCCCGAGCGCGGGCGCGTACGCCTGGTCGAGGTAGAGCTGGAAGCCGGTGTTCTTCGCCAGGGTCTCCGCGACGACCTTGTTGTTCGGGTCGCTGATGGCGTCGGTGGCGTCCTTCACCGTGGGCAGTACCGCGCCGGTCTTCGCGGACCGCCGCTGGTTGTCCACGCTGAGCAGGAACTTCAGGAAGTCGATGGTCGCGGCCGGGGCGTCCTTGCCGACGGCGAAGCCGTTGCCGCCGCCGAAGACCTCGGTGGCGCTGCCCTTACCGCCGTCCACGGCGGGGAACGGGAAGAAGCCGAGCTTGTCGCCGATGCCCTTCTTGCTGGTCGAGCTGGATGCCTGCACCGCCGGCGCCCACTGGCCCATCAGCTCCATGGCCGCACCGCCGTTGCCCATGGTGGCGGCCTGCCCGTCCGGGGAACCGTACTCGGCGCCGAGGAAGCCCTTCTGGAAGGGTTGCAGGTCGACGAGCTCCTTGAGCCGCTCACCCGCGGCCACGAGGTCGGGAGTGTCGAAGTTCTTGTCGTCGACGGCCTTCTGCAGCGCGCCGACGCCGCCGATCCGCATCGCCAGGTACGACCAGTAGAAGTGGGCCGGCCACTTGTCCTTGCCGGCGATGGCGACCGGGGTGATGCCGGCGGTCTTGAGCTTGCGGACCGCGTCGAGCAGGGCGGCCCAGGTGGCGGGCGGCTCGGTGATGCCGGCGCGGGTGAAGAGGTCCTTGTTGTACCAGAAGCCGACCATGCCGATGTCGAACGGGATGCCGTAGATCTTCCCGTCGATCGTGTACGGCCCCATGGCGGCCGGCAGGATGCCGCTGACCAGGTCCTTCACGTCGTCGGTGAGGTCCTTGACCAGACCCGCGTCGACCTGCTGCTTGAGCACGCCGCCGCCCCAGGACTGGAACAGGTCCGGCGGGTCGCCGGCCTGCGTGGCGGTGGTGAGCTTGGCCTTGAACGCCTCGTTCTCCAGCGGCTGGATGGTGAACGTGACGTTGCTGTGCGCGGTCTTGTACTCGTTGGCCATCGCGGCCCAGACCGGCAGCATCGGCTCGGTGTTCTGGATGTGCCACCAGTTGATCGTCTGCGGCGAGTTCGGGTCGCTGGACTTGTCGTCGCCGCTGCAGGCGCTGAGCAGGTAGGCGCCGGCGCCGGCGCCGGCGATGCCGAGCAGCGATCGGCGGGAAAGGTGCGCTGTCATGATCCATCCCTTCGGGGACTCACGGTTTGCTCGGACGCCGGCCGAGCCGGCAAGGGTTCGAACCTGGATCTCCGGAACTTTCATTGCTTCGTCGGTATTACCGATCGATGGCCGGGACGCTACGAGCAGTTCCCCCAGCGGTCAAGACCCCTGTCCTATCGCGATAAGACCGGCTACCGTACGAGGGGCTTCCAGTGATCTGGTTCCCGCAAGTTTCCGGAAGTTTCACAGCCGCACCGCACAGAGGAGCCCTCGTGTCGACCGACACCGCTGACGTGGCGACCGCTGCCTGGTCGATCCGCAACCCCGTCCTCGCCGGGTTCCACCCGGATCCGTCGATCCTGCGCGTCGGCGATGACTTCTACCTGGCCACCTCGACCTTCGAGTGGTATCCCGGGGTACGCGTGCACCACTCGCGCGACCTGGTGAACTGGCGCCCACTGGGTGGGATCATCACCGACCGCCGCCTGCTGGACCTGCGCGGCTGCGGCGACTCCAACGGCGTGTGGGCGCCCGACCTGACGTACCACGACGGCGAGTTCCACCTCGTCTACAGCGACGTGGCCAGCTTCGCCAGCGGCTACTGGGACCCGCAGAACTTCCTGATCACCGCGCCCGACATCGCCGGCCCCTGGTCGGATCCGGTGAAGTTGCACGGGCGCGGCTTCGACGCCGCCCTGTTCCACGACGACGACGGCACCAGTTGGCTGCTGAGCATGAGCGCGGACTGGCGTCCCGGCCGGGACCGCTTCGGCGGCATCGAGATCCAGCAGTACGACCGGACGGCGCGTCGGCTCGTCGGCCGGCCGCGCATCCTGTTCACCGGCACGCCGGTCGGGGTGACCGAGGGGCCGCACCTGTACCGCCACGACGGCTGGTACTGGCTGATCACCGCCGAGGGCGGCACGAGCTGGGAACACCAGGTCACCGTGGCGCGCTCACGGGATCTGTTCGGCCCGTACGAGGTGGACCCGAACGGACCACTGCTCACCTCGGTGGGCCGACCCGACCTGCGCCTGCAGAAGGCGGGGCACGGCAGCCTGGTCCAGACCCCCGACGGCGGGTGGTACCTGGCCCACCTGGTCGGTCGCCCCTACTCACCGCTGGGCAACTGCGTGCTCGGGCGCGAGACCGCGATCCAGCGGGTCGAGTGGCCGGACGGTGGTTGGCCCCGCATCCCGGGCGGGGTTCCGGCCGAGGAGGTCGTCGCGCCGGACCTGTCGCCGCACCCGTGGCCCGAGGAGCCGGCCACCGACGACTTCGACGCCGCCGAGTTGGCATCCTGCTGGTCGACGTTGCGCCGACCGGCCACCGCGGACTGGGTCGACCTGCACTCCCGCCCCTCGCACCTGCGTATCCACGGTGGACAGTCGCCGGTGGGCCGGCAGGCGCCGAGCCTGGTCGCGCGGCGGGTCGGGGCGACCCACTGCTCGCTGGAGACGGTCGTCGAGTTCGACCCGATCGACCACCGGCAGCTCGCCGGCATCACGGCGTACTACAACACCCTGAACTGGCACCACCTCTACCTGACCCGCGCCGACGACGGGCGCACGGTGCTGGAGCTGCTCAGTTCCGACAACGGCCGGCGCACGCCGTACCCGGAGCTGACCGTCGACGCCAGCGGTGTCACCCGGGTCGGTCTGCGGGCGGTGTTCGACGGGCCCGTGGTGCGCTTCGACTACGACCTGGGGTCCGGCTGGCAGCGCCTGCCCGTCGACCTGGACGCGACCATCCTGTCCGACGAGCACGCCGCGCTGATCATCGACGGGGAGCCGGCGGCGTGGGGCTTCACCGGGTCCTTCCTCGGGCTGTGGGTGCAGGATCTCGGCGGCGACGGGGTGTACGCCGACTTCGACCGGGCCACCTACCGGGAACACTGAGCAGGCGGCAGCCTCACGGCCGCTGGGCGACCGCGCGCAACTGGCCGAGGGTGGTGCGGAAACCGTGACCCGACGCCGTCGCGTCCTCGGTACGCAGGCCGGTGACGGCCATCGCCTGCGAGCGGGTGGACGCGACGGCGTCGTCGCCGGATCCGGTCACGTCGAAGACACCGAAGTCGCCGCTGAGCGTCCGGTACGTCGGCGTCGCCGCCCCCGCGTCCTGGGACAGGTAGAGGACCACGGGCTGACCCGCCTCGATGGTCGACATGTTCGCCATGTCGGCCACCCCGGCATCGAGGCGGGCGAGCGTGATCGACGCTCCGGGGCGTACCCCGGAATCGGTCCCGGCCCGCAGCACCTCGTCGACCCGGAAGCCGGCGGTGCCGACCTCGCCGCGTACCACCAGGTCCGCGGCCTCGGTGAGCTGCTGCACCGTGCCGTACCCGCGCAGCTTTCCCCGCGCCGGCGCGGGCGGCGGCGTCGTCGCCACCGCGCCGCTGGTGGCGGGCGCGGGGGCCGGCTCGGCGGAGTCGGCGGTCCCGCAGGCCGACAGCGCCACCACGGCGAGCACGGCAGCCCACCAGGGCAGGGTACGGCGGAGATCGACGGCCATGGCGGGGCTCCTCGCGGGTTCGTGGCGCTGCTGGCGCCCATCGGTCTGCGCGCTCCGGGCACCGTCGGGGCCCGCGCGCCGGCTGACGATAGCGACCGACGCGGACGGGCGCGCATCGGCCGGATGAACAAATGATCTTCATCTCCGCCGGGTCGGGTCGCCCGGTCATGTCGGCTCGCTTGCCAACCCGTCCAGCTGACGGAGCGCCCGCCGGGTCGCGTCCTGGTCGGCGGCCAGCAGCGGCAGTCGTACCGCCGGGGTCGGGATGCGCCCTCGCGCGTGCAGCACCGCCTTGATGACGGCCGGGTTGGGGCCGGCGAACAGCGCCGCTGACAGGCCCGCGAGTCGATGACCGAGCGACCGTGCGCGAGCCACGTCGCCCGCGTGCCAGTGGCTGACCAACCGGACGAACTCCGCCGCCGCGACCTGGGCCGAGGCCGCGATGGCCCCGTGCGCGCCGAGAGCGAGCAGCGGCGAGAGGAGCGGATCCTCACCACCGAGTACGGCGAAGCCGGGCGGGATGTCGGCGAGGAGATCGATCGTGTCCGCGTCGATCCCACCCGTGGCGTACTTGACGCCGACGACGCCGGGCACCTCGGCGAGCCGGCGGAGATCGTCGGCGTGGAGCTGCTGCCCGGTCCGGTACGGGACGTGGTAGACGACCAGTGGGACCGGGCTGGCCCGGGCGAGGTGGGCGAAGTGGGCGAGCACCCCCGCGGGGCCCGGACGGAGGAACGGGGGTACCAGGCTCAGGGCCGCCGTCACCTCGGGCCGGTCCCCCAGCGCGCGTAACGCCGCGACGCTGTTGGCGCCGACGAGCAGGCGCGCGCCGCGCGCTCGGCAGACCTCGGCCACGACGTCGAGGACCACGCTCTGCTCCTCGTCGCTGAGGGCGGCCGGCTCGCCCGTCGTTCCCAGCGCGACCAGACCGGCCGCACCGGCGTCCAGGGTGTCGACGGCCAGCGCGGTCAGCGCGTCGGTGGCGACGGCTCCGGTGCCGTCGAACGGGGTGATCAGGGGCACGTACAGGCCGGTCAGGGTCATGCCTCCACTCTCGGTGGACCGGACCGGACAGGTCCAGTTCCGATTGCTGGGGCAATACCTAAGCTGAACTGATGCTTGACGTCCGTCGCCTCGTCCTGCTGCGGGACCTGGCCCGTCTCGGCACCATCGCCTCGGTCGCCCAGGCACACGCGTACACGCCGTCCGCCGTCTCGCAGCAACTGGCCGCGCTGCAACGGGAGGCCGGCACCCGGCTGTTGGAGCGCTCCGGCCGCCGGGTCAGCCTCACGGCGGCAGCCCACGCCCTCGTGCGACACACCGAGGTCATCCTGGCCGCGCTGGAAGCCGCCGACGCGACCCTCGCGGCCGCCCGAACGGGGCTGCGCGGGAGCGTACGCATCGGCGCCTTCCCCAGCGCCGTCCGCACCCTGCTCCCGGCGGCGCTGGTCACCCTGGCCCGTGACCATCCCGCGCTCGATCTGATGATCACCGAGTTGGATCCGGTCGACATGCCGACCGCCCTCCGGAGCCGGCAGCTCGACGTCGCGCTGCTGCACGACTACGACATCACGCCGGTCCCGCCCGATCCGGCGCTGGACTCGGTCGCACTGCTGGAGGAGACGGTCCACCTCGCCGTACCCCCGGGGGTCGTGTCGGACGGCGGCGGCGCCGATCCGGTCGGCGCGGCGCGCGACGCGCCGTGGATCGTCGGCACTCCCGGGACGCTCTGTCACTCGGTGGCCCTGCACGTCTGCCGGGTGGCGGGTTTCGCGCCGGCGGTGCGGCACCACGTCGACGACTTCACCGCCACGCTCGCCCTGGTCGCCGCCGGCGAGGGCGTCGCCCTCGTTCCTCAACTCGCCGTTCCCCGGCCCGGCCCGCAGGTTCGGCTGCTCCCGCTGGCCATTCGCCGCCGTACGCGGGTCGCCTACCGCAGAGGGGCGGGCGAGCACCCCGCGGTGCTCGCGTGCGTCTCCGCGCTCCAGGGTGCCGCCACCACAATGCCCGGTTGAGCCCGATTGACAGGTGATCGACATACTGCTATCTGTTAATACAGTTTCCTGTTATTCGGGTTGCCCCGGCGCCCTCCCCCACGCCGGGCACCCGACCGGTCGGCGGCATGCCGCCCCTTTCCCCCGAGGAACACCATGGTGCGCAAGAGAACAGCCGCCTACGCCGTGGGCACCCTGCTGATCGGCGTCGCGGCGGTCGGCTACGGCCTGCCGTCGGCCAGTGCCGCGACCGCCGGCCCGATCACCGGCCTGGCCGGCAAGTGCGTCGACGTGGCCGGCGCCAGCTCGGCCAACGGCACGGCGGTGCAGCTCTACGACTGCAACGGCACGGCGGCCCAGACCTGGACGGTGGGCAACAGCGACAACTCGATCCGCGCGCTCGGCAAGTGCCTCGACGTCACCGCCGCGTCGACCGCCAACGGCGCCAAGATCCAGCTGTACGACTGCAACAACACCGGCGCCCAGAAGTGGACCGCCGGCAGCGGGGGCGCCCTGGTCAACACCGCCTCCGGCAAGTGCCTCGACGTGACCGACCGGAGCACCGCGAACGGCGCACGGCTACAGATCTGGACCTGCGGCGGCACCACCAACCAGCAGTGGACCCTGCCCGGCGGCAGCACCCCCACCCCCACGCCGACCACCAGCGGCTCCACCGGCACCAACCTGGACGACCCGGCGAAGAAGGACGTCGCCATGCAACTCGTCTCGGCGGCCGAGAACTCCTCGCTCGACTGGCGCGCCCAGTTCTCCTACATCGAGGACATCGGCGACGGTCGCGGCTACACCGCCGGCATCATCGGCTTCTGCTCCGGCACCGGCGACATGCTCGAACTCGTCCAGGCGTACACGAACACCAAGCCCGGCAACGTACTGTCCGGCTACCTGCCGGCGCTGCGCGCCGTCAACGGCACCGCGTCGCACGCGGGCCTCGACCCCAACTTCCCCCGCGACTGGCGTACCGCCGCCAACGACTCGGTGTTCCGGGCCGCGCAGGAGGCCGAGCGGGACCGGGTCTACTTCAACCCGTCGGTCCGCGACGGCAAGAACGACGGGGTACGGGCACTCGGCCAGTTCGCCTACTACGACGCGGCGGTCATGCACGGGTACGAGGGCATGCGTCAGATCCGCAGCCGCGCCCTCACCCGGGCGAAGCCCCCGGCACAGGGTGGCGACGAGCGGACCTGGCTCAACGCGTTCCTGGACGAGCGGGTCATCGAGATGAAGAAGGAGGAGGCCCACTCGGACACCTCCCGCGTCGACACGGCCCAGCGGGTGTTCCTGAACAACGGCAACTTCAACCTGAACACGCCGCTGGTCTTCGCCGTCTACGGCGAGCAGTTCCGCATCGGCTGATAATCAGGTGACGCCTCGCGCCGCCATCCACGCCTCGGAGGGGCACGGGTGGCGGCGCGACCACGTCCAGGCCGTCGACCGCATCAGGATGCGCTGGCACCCACACGACGGACCGGGCATTCAATCGATCATGATGACTGAAAGTGTCGTACAGGTGTTCTAGTCTCGGGTCGTGGTGGAGGAGCTGGCGCAGGTGGACGAGGCGGTTGACGCCTGCCTCGACGCGACCGCCTGGAGCCGCACCGAGCAGGAGCTGATCGCCGCGCTCGATGCCACGCATCGCCTCGCACAACGCCTCGCCGCGCTCCAGCTGACCCTCGTCCGCGAGCTCGACGGTCGCGGCACGGCTCGTGCTCAGGGCGCGTCCAGCACCGCCGTCTGGCTCCGCGAACGCCTGCGCCTCACGATTCCTGCCGCGCGACGGCTCGTCGACCTCGCCGCCGCCCTCGACGACGGCCGCAACGACGGGGCACGGCAGGCACTGGCCCACGGTGCCATCACCGCCGATCAGGCACGCGTCATCACCGACACCGTGACCACTGTGCACTCCGCCGCCGGTGCCGAGGTCGCCGACAAAGCCGCCAGCGTGCTCGTCGACTGGGCCGGCCAGTTCGACCCCAACCTGTTGCGCAGGATGAGCACCCGCATCCTTGACCACGTCGCACCGGACATCGCCGACGCCGCCGCGAAGGCCGCGCTGGACGCCGCCGCCCGCCGAGCCGACCACGACCGGCACCTGACGGTGTCCGAGCAGACCGACGGGCGGCTGCGACTCACCGGCACCCTCGACGCCGAGACCGCCGGCCTGCTCCGCGCCGCCATCGACCCGCTCAGCGGGCCCGCCGGCCCGGACGACACCCGTACACCGGGCCAACGCCGCCACGACGCTCTCGCCGACGTCTGCCGACTCGCCCTACGCACCGGCGACCTACCGGCGAACGGCGGCGAGCCCGCCCAGATCGTCGTCACCGCTGGCTACGACTCCCTGAGTCAGCAGCTCGGCGCCGGCACGCTTGACACCGGCCTCGCCCTGACCCCGCAGACGGTGCGTCGGCTCGCCTGCGACGCCGCCATCCTCCCCGCCGTTCTCGGCGGCAACGGCCAGCCCCTCGATGTCGGCCGGCAGCGCCGCCTCATCACCGGTCCCCTGCGACGCGCGCTCGTGCTGCGTGACCGTGGCTGCGCCTTCCCGGGCTGCGACAGGCCGCCCCGCTGGTGCGACGCCCACCATATCCGTCACTGGGTCGACGGCGGGTCCACGAGCCTCACCAATGGCGTCCTGCTCTGCGGCTACCACCATCGCCGGGTGCACGAGGGAGAGTGGACGGTCCGGCTCGGCAAGGACGGCCACCCGATGTTCGTCCCGCCGGCCTGGCTGGACCCTACCCAGATTCCCCGCCGTAACCACTACCACCGACGCTGCTGAAGCCTGTTCCATAGAGGCGGGCCGAGCGGCATGCTCAGCGACGCCAGTGCTGGCGGGGCGCCAGTCCTTCGCGTCGCAGCCAGTGCTCCGTGTAGACGATCCGATCAGCCTCGACGACCACCAGGGTGTCCTCGGGAGGCTCGGACAGCGGTCGCCCCCGCTCGGCGTGCTCGTTCTCCCATCGGAACGCCTCCCAGTAATGCGCACGGTCCGGGTGCCCCGGGTCAATGACCCGGGCAGTTCCGAACACCTGGGCCCCTCGGCTACTGGCCAGCCCGACCAGGGGCGCGAAGATCCCGACGGACACTCGTGGATCGGCAGCGATGTTGCGCATCTTGGGCGAACGCGGCGCGGCCGTGAACAGCACTGCGAAGCCGAGCGGGTAGTACCGCACCGGCGTGGCCAGCGGGCCGTCCGGACCCGTGGTGGCGAGCACGCACATGTTCTGCGACGACAGCAGGTGGAGAATGCGCTCTTCGAGCCGTTCACGAGGGAGCCGCCCAGCCGGCGTGGGCCCGGCCAGCCAGGGATTGGTCAACGGCACGCGGGAACCTTATCGCGCGACTTGACCTGAAGTTCGGATGAGGTCCTAGCCTCCGACATCGGAGGTAGGAATGAGCATGGAAGTTACCGCGTGGACGTCCCTGCGCCACGCGATGAACGCGCGGGACGAGCGACCGCTGTCCCGCGCCACCCTGAAGCGGATCGGGCGGTTCGCCCGACCGCACCGCGCGATGATCGTCAGATTTCTGCTGTTGAGTGTGGTGACGGCCGTGCTCACGGTGGCGTCGCCGATTCTCGCCGGTCGGGTGGTCGACGCGATCGTGGACGGCGCCGACGGCGGCGTCGTGGTCCGGTTGGCCGTCCTGATCGCCGTGATCGCCCTCGCCGAAGCGGGCCTGGGCCTGGTCACGCGATTTCTCTCCGCCAGCATCGGTGAGGGGCTGATCGTCCAACTGCGGACGGCCGTCTTCGACCACGTGCAACGGATGCCGGTGGCGTTCTTCACCAGGACCCGGACGGGTGCCCTGGTCAGCCGCCTGAACAACGACGTGATCGGCGCGCAGCGGGCGTTCAGCGACACCCTGTCCAGTGTGGTCGGCAACGCCGTCACCCTGATGTTGACGTTGGCGGTGATGCTCAGCTTCTCGTGGCAGATCACGCTGTTGGCGCTCGTCCTGCTGCCGATCTTCGTGCTACCGGCCCGCCGGATGGGGTCCCGGCTCGCCCGCCTGCAGCGCGAGGCGGCCGATCACAACGCCGCCATGAGCACCCGCATGACCGAACGGTTCTCGGCGCCCGGCGCCACCCTGGTCAAGCTGTACGGACGGCCGGCCGAGGAGTCCGCCGAGTTCGCCGCCCGCGCCCGGCGGGTACGGGACATCGGCGTCCGTACGGCGATGCTCCAGTGGGTCTTCATCACCGCGCTCACCGTGGTCGGCTCGCTGGCGCTGGCCCTGGTCTACGGGCTGGGCGGCCTGTACGCCCTGCGGGGCAGCCTCGACGCCGGGACGGTGGTCGCCCTCGCGCTGCTCCTGTCGCGCCTCTACGCGCCGCTGACCTCGCTGGCCAGCGCCCGGGTCGAGGTGATGAGCGCGCTGGTGAGCTTCGAGCGGGTCTTCGAGATCCTCGACCTCCGGCCGCTGATCGTCGACAAGCCCGACGCCCGGCCCCTCCCCGACGGGCCGGTCGCGGTCGAGTTCGACGGGGTACGGTTCGGCTACCCGTCGGCCGACCGGGTGTCCCTCGCGTCTCTCGAGGACGTGGTGAAGCTCGACCCGCGCGGCGGCGAGGACGTGCTGCACGGGGTGTCGTTCCGTGCCGAGGCGGGCCAGTTGGTCGCCCTCGTCGGCTCCTCCGGGGCGGGCAAGTCGACGATCGCACAGTTGGTGCCCCGCCTGTACGACGTCGACGACGGGGCCGTGAAGCTCGGCGACGTCGACGTCCGCGACCTGTCGGCGGAGTCGATCCGGACGGCGTTGGGTGTGGTGACCCAGGACGGGCACCTCTTCCACGAGAGCATCCGCGCCAACCTGGCGTTCGCCCGGCCCGACGCCACCGAGGACGAGATGTGGGACGCGCTCCGGCGGGCCAGACTCGACGACCTGATCCGCGCGCTCCCCGACGGGCTCGACACGATCGTCGGTGAGCGCGGGTACCGGCTGTCGGGCGGGGAACGGCAACGGCTGACCATCGCACGGCTGCTGCTCGCCAAGCCGCGCGTGGTCATCCTCGACGAGGCCACCGCGCACCTCGACTCCACCTCGGAGGCGGCGGTCCAGGACGCCCTCGCCGAGGCCCTGACCGGCCGCACGAGCGTGGTCATCGCGCACCGGCTCTCCACCATCCGGGCGGCCGACCAGATCCTCGTCGTGGAGAACGGCAGGATCGTCGAACGCGGCCGGCACGGCGACCTGCTCGCGGCCGGCGGTCGCTACCACGAGCTGTACCGCACGCAGTTCGCCCAGGAGCAACCGACGGTCCCCGAACAACGCGTGCCGATCTAGGACGGAACCAGCGTCACGAACCGCGCCACGCCCAGCAACGCCACGCCGCCCACCCCGGTCGATCCCGGGGCGGGCGGCGAACTGCGACGGTCAGTCGTCGTCGTCCGTGTCGTCGTCCTTGTCATCGCCGTCGTCGTCGGCGTCGACCGGCTCCTGCTCGGCCTTGACCACCGAGCCGTTCTCCCGGTCGACGTCCACCTCGTGCTCGGTGTCGCCGGAGACGATCTCGACGCTCCAGACCGGACGGCCGTGCTCCTGCTCGGCCTCGACCTCCACGATCTGGCCGCCGCCAGCCTTGGCGAGCGCGATCTCGCCGGCTCGCCTCTCGTCGACAGCGGCGCCGGCCGGCGCGCCGCCCGCGGACGGGGCGCTACTCGTCGGCGTACCCGATGGAGTGCCGGTCGACGACGGATCGCCGGTCGCCGGCGCGGCGGTGGCGCTGTCGTCCGTCGGCGCGACGGTCGCCGCGGCGAGCGTCGTGTCGGTACGCGAGTCGTTCGCGGCGGTGACGCCGAGCGCGACCCCGGCAACCGCCAGCACCGCCGCCCCGCCGGCCGACGCCAGGAGGAGATTGGTCCGCTTCATGATGTCCACCTTTCCTCGTTGTCGACTACGAGGATCGGCGGAACCGGGATAGCAGCGCGCTGTCCGAACGCTAAGGCCGGGTTAAGCCGGCGGGAGCGCCATCCGCATGAAGACGTCGGCGCGGGCGTACGGCGACAGCGGGATCTCGTCCGCTCCGACGTGCTGGAAGCCGGCCGTCTCGTAGAGGTGCACGGCGTTCGGGAGCTTGGTGCTGCTGACGAGGAACAGGGTGGCCGCGCCCAGCTGGCGGGCGCGTTCGATCGCCGCCGCGATGAGTTGGCGGCCGAGGCCCCTGCCGCGCGCCGCCGACGTCACCGCCATCTTCGACAACTCGAAGGCGCCCGCCGAGCTGTGCACCAGCGCGACACAGCCGACGATCTGCCCGCCGTCGCGGAGCACGAGCACGTCGCCGCCCGGTTCGACGATGGCGGCGAACGGGTCACCGAGCGTCCTGCGGTCCGACTCCTCAATGGCGAAGAAGCGGGAGATCCACTCTTCGTTGAGCGTCCGGAAGGCCGCGGCCTCCTCGGCTGTGGTCATCGACGCGACGGTCAGCGTGCTCGGCTTCATGAGCCGATTCTCCGGTCGCCGCCATTCGAACGTCCAATATCTTGTTTGGATTGATTCGTATCCTCGGCGTATGGATCCCGAGTTGCGCCACCTGCGGTACTTCGTCGCGGTCGCCGAGGAGCTGCACTTCGGCCGGGCCGCGGTGCGGCTGCGGATGGCCCAGCCGCCGCTGTCGCAGCAGATCCGTCAGCTCGAGGCGATGATCGGTACGCCGCTGTTCGTGCGCACCTCCCGGTCGGTGGCGCTGACGCCCGCCGGCGAGGCGTACCTCGTCCGGTGCCGGCGGGTGCTGGCCGCCGTCTCCGACGACGTGCACGAGGCGAGCCGCATCGGGCGCGGGGAGCAGGGGCGCTTCGACATCGGCTTCGTCAGTTCGGCGATCCAGCTCGGGCTGGCCGGGCCGATCCGTCGTTTCCGTGAGCGTCATCCGGCCGTCCACCTACGCCTGCACGAGGCGTACACGGCGAACATCGTCGACCGGCTGCTGAACGGGGAGGTCGATCTCGGCGTGGTCCGGGACCCGGACGACCATGACGACCTGGTCGGCACCACATTCGCCACCGAGTCCTTCGTCGCCGTCCTGCCGGCCGACCACCCACACGCCCGAGACCGCGCGATCGACGCCGAGGCGCTGCGGGACGACCCGTTCGTCTTCTTCCCACGGGTGGCCGGCGAGCGGGCCTACCAGCGCAACCTCCGGCCGTGCCTGGACGCCGGCTACACACCGCGGATCGTCCAGGACGCCGGCAGCTGGACCACTCTGGCGCACCTGGTCGCGGCCGGCCTCGGAGTGACGATCGCACCGGCGAGCATCACCGCCGTGGCACCCCCTCCGGTGGCGGTGCTGCCGTTGACCGGCACCGAGGCCACCACCGAGATGCGGATCCTGCGTCGCCGGGACGACGACCGGGTCACCTCGATCGGCTTCGGAACGGCTACAGCTAGCCGCGCCGGTTGAGTTCCGCCTCGAGGCGCTGGACGAGGGTCTTGCGGTCCTTGCCGGCGTGCTCGTTGCGCAGGGCGGTCCGGAGCTGTCGCGTGTCCAGGCCACGGACGAGTTTGCTGGCCTCGGCGACCGACATCTCCGACATCCGGCCGGCGGTGGTGGCGTCGCGTCGTGCCTTCTTCGCCGGGCCGGTGTTGGCGACGTACTGCCGGCCGGTGCGGGACGCCTCCCGCTTCTTGGTGTCGGTCGCGCGCTTCTGGCTCTCGGACATCTCGTCCCAGGCCTTCTTGGGCAGGTAACGGCTCGTCGTGCCGTCCTTGCGGGCGCGCGTGTCGCCCTCCTTCGTCTGCCACTTCTCGTTGCCCCAGCGCTGCAACGCCTTCTGCCGCTGGTCCTTTTCGCCCAGGAATCCGCCGCCGCGCCGCTTGTACTCCTGCGTCACCAGCTGTGACTTGCGTGCCGACCACTGACCGGGCTTCCCGCCCTTGTCGGACGCCTTGATCTCTTCCTTGATCTGCTCTCTGAGCTCGGGTTTCGTATACCGCGCCATGGCTGGCAGCTACCCGGCAGCGCAGCGGCTATGCCTCGCGCTGCGGCGGCGGGCCGAGCCGCAGCACCACCTGCGCCCCACCTTTCGGGCCGGAGCGCAGCTCCAGCCGGCCGCCACCGGCCTGGGCGGCGCGGCGGGCGATGTCCAGCCCGAGCCCGGTGGAGCCGGCCGCGCTGGCGCCCCGCTGGACGGCGCCCGGCGGCATCCCCGGGCCCTCGTCGGCGACGGTGAGCAGCACCTCGCCGGCGTCGGACACGAGCCGGACGGTGAACGGCGTGCCGTCGGGGGTGTGCGCGAAGACGTTGCCGAGCAGGGCGTCCACGGCGGCGGTCAGGTCGTCGGCGGCCACCCCGACGGTCAACGGGCCGGGGGCCAGGTCGAGGTGGACGGCCCGGCCGGTGTCCTCGGCGAGCACCGACCAGAACGCGACCCGGTCGGCGACGATCGCCGCGGCGTCGGACGCGACCGTGCCCGGCGCGGGGGCATGACGCCAGCGGGCCTGCTGGATGAGCCCGGTGACCGCGCGTTCGAGCCCGTCGGCGGCGGCCGCGATCCGGGCCGCGTCGTCCGGGTCGCGCAGCGACTCCGCCTCCAACCGCAGCGCGGTGAGGGGTGTGCGCAGCCGGTGGGACAGGTCGGCGACCTGCTCGCGCTCCTGGCGCAGGAGGACCTGGATGCGGCCGGCGAGGTGGTTGAGTGCTCCGGCGACCTCGCGCAGCTCGGCCGGGCCGGCGGGCACCACCCGGGCGTCCAGCTCAGCGTTCGCCAGCCGGTGCGACACGACGGACAGGTCGCTGATCGGCCGTACCAGCGTGCGCGCCAGCCGGTCGGCGACCGCCAGCCCGATCAGCACCAGCACCACACCGAGCAACGCCAGCACCAGCCAGGCGCGGGTCACCCCGGCGGTCAACTCCTGCCGGGGCACCACGATCCGGATCACGCCGGTGCCGTCCGCCCGGCCCTGCACGGCGATGACCACCTCCCGGCCGGCCGCCGACTCCCCGGTGAGGCTCTGCCCCCGTGCGGCCAGGGCCACCGCGGGCGTACGGGGCGCCTGGGCGCCGAGCACCGTGCCGTCGGGCAGGAAGACGCTGACCGGTCGGCCGGACTCGGCCGCGAGCTGTTCGACGGTGAGCCGGATGGTGGGCGCGTCGGCGGTGCCGACCACCGGCACGAGGCTCTGCGCGTCGGCGGTGGCCCGTACCGTCGCCCGGTCCTGGGCGACGGTACGCACGAGCAGGGCCAACGGCACCAGGAACGCGATAAGCGTGAGGACGCTGACCGCGGCGACCAGCAGCGCCAGTCGCGCCCTCACGGGCGGGCCGGGGGAGCTTCGAGGCGTACGCCGACGCCCCGCACGGTGTGCAGGTAGCGGGGTTGCTGGGCGGTCTCCCCCAACTTGCGGCGCAGCCAGGACAGGTGCACGTCGACGGTCTTGTCGGCCCCGCCGTACGGGATCTGCCAGACCTCGGTGAGCAACTCGCGTTTGGTGACCACCTGACCGGGCCGCCCGGCCAGGTGGTGCAGCAGGTCGAACTCGCGCGGCGTCAGCTCCACCAGCGTGCCGTCCAGGGTGACCTGCCGGGACCGGGGATCGACCCGCAGGCCACCCACCACGAGGGACACCTCCTGCGCGTCCGGCCCGGCGGGACCTCTGCGCAGCACCGCGCGGGCCCGCGCGTCGAGCTGCGCGGCGGTGAACGGCTTGACCACGTAGTCGTCGGCACCCGCGTCGAGGACCCGGACGATCTCCGCCTCGTCGTCCCGGGCGGTCGCCACGATGACCGGCACCGAACTGACCGCGCGCAGCATCCGCAGCAGCTCGCGTCCGTCCAGGTCGGGCAGGCCCAGGTCGAGCACCACCAGGTCGGGCCGGTCGTCCAGCGCGTCCCGCAGGCCCGCCATCGCGGTCGAGGCCGCGGCCACCGCGTGGCCGCGTTCCCGCAACGCCCGCAGCAGCGGGGTACGGATGGTCAGGTCGTCCTCGATGAGCAGCAGGCGGGCCACGCAGGCAGGCTAGCCGGTGCCGATGCCGGCGTGACGCGCCTTAACCGTGCCTTAGCCTCCGGATATGCCGACGACAACCGTGGATCGGGGATAGTCGGTGCCATGAGCCGTCGTTCGGTCCTCGTCGCCGTCGGGTGGATGACCACCGTCGCCGTGGCGACCCTGATCGGTGTGGGCGCGATCCGGCTGGTGGGCGAGAGCATCACCGGCACCCCGGGCGGGGTGCGCA
The DNA here is from genome assembly GCF_049315225.1 of Micromonospora sp. WMMD729. Taxonomy (NCBI): domain Bacteria; kingdom Bacillati; phylum Actinomycetota; class Actinomycetes; order Micromonosporales; family Micromonosporaceae; genus Micromonospora; species Micromonospora sp. WMMD729. The sequence goes on from NZ_CP186059.1 coordinate 3,734,794, forward strand.
GCGAGGCCGAGATCGAACGGGCACTCGCCGCCCCGGAGCCGACGCCCGGTGGCACCACGGGCGGGCCGTCCACGGCGAGTGCCGCGCCGAGCGCGAGCGCCGGGGTCCGCCGCAGTTTCGCCACCGGCGGCGGCACGGCCGTGGCCGAGTGCGGCCCCGACGGGGTACGCCTCGTGTCGTGGGCACCGGCGCAGGGCTACCGGGTGCACGAGGTGGACCGGGGCCCGGACGACGACGTCGAGGTCACCTTCGAGGGTTCGGCCGGTAAGCACGAGTTGAAGGTGCGCTGCATCGGCACCGAACCGGTGGCCGTCGCCGACGACTGACGAAACGAGCGGCGTGGCCGGCACGGAGACCCGTGCCGGCCACGTCGTGGTGGTGGTTCAGCTCGTGTACGCCTCGACCTCCCAGAGCGAATGGCCGTAGCCGGTCCCCCGGGCCGTGCCGTAGATGCGCAGGTAGCGGCCGTTCGCACCGAGGCCGCTGTGCTCGTCCACGCCACCGTCGGCGCCGGTCACCGTCTTCACGGTGGTCCAGGTGGTGCCGTCGTTGGAGGTCTGGATCTGGTAGGCGCTGCTGTAGGCGGCCTCCCAGGCGAGCTTGACCCGCCCGATCGCGGTCGGGGTGCCCAGGTCGACGCGGATCCACTGCGGGTCGGAGAACGCGCTCGACCAGCGGGTGGCGAGGTTGCCGTCGACGGCCTGGGCGCCGCCCACGTCGGCCCCCTCGGTGCTGGAGGTCGTCGTCGGCTTGTTCAGCAGCAGGTTGCCTCCGGTCGGGGTGCCGGTGCCGCCGTACACCTCGAACTCGTAGAGCGAGTAGCCCCAGGCCGTGCCGCGACCGGTACCGAGGAGGCGGACGTACCGGCCGGAGCCGGTGAGCCCGGTCAGGTCGTCCACCCCGCCGTCGCCGCCGGTCACCGTGCGGATCGTGGTGAAGGTGACGCCGTCGGTCGAGGTCTGGATCTGGTACGCGCTGCCGTACGCGGCCTCCCAGGTCAGCTTGACCCGGCTGAGGGCGTACGTCGCGCCGAGGTCCACGTCGATCCACTGCGGGTCGCCGAAGGCGCTGCCCCAGCGGGTGCCGGCCACCCCGTCGAACGCGTTGGCCGCGACGAAGGCGCCCTCGTAGCTGGAGGCTCGTGCCGGCTTGCCCTTGGCCAGGTTCGTGCCCGTGCCGGGATCCGGGTCCGGGTCCGGGCCGGGCCCGCCGGGGCTGGTGGAGAGGGTGAACTCGTCGATGTCGAACCACGGCCCGGTGCCCTTGAAGACCAGGTACAGCGTCCGGGTGCCGGTCGGCGCGGTCACGCCGCCGGTGACGGTGGCGAAGTTCGCGTACCCACCGGTGGAGGTGACCGTCGCCGAGCCCACCAGCGGTCCGGTGGGTGAGTCGACGCGCAGCTCCAGCGTTCCGCCGCCGCCGGCCGGCGCGCCGACCCGGGCGCTGAACGACTGGACGCCGGTCAGGTTGTACGGACGGAACGAGATCCAGTCGTTGTTGTCGATGTAGCCGACCGCTGCCCCGCCGTGCCCGGCGGCCCCGGCGACGATCTGCACGCCGGACGAGTCACCGAAGTGCTCGGCCTGACGGACCCGGGGTTGCAGCACCGCCTGGGTGTGCGTGGTCAGCGCCGGCTGGCCGCCCCCGCCCAGGTCGGTGTACTCGGCGTCGATGATGCCGAAGATGTTCGCCGCGCTGTCGTGCTCGCCGTCGGCCGAGGTCTGGATGACCCCGGTGCAGCCCTGCGCGCTGCCGAGCTGGTGGCCGTGCGAATCGTGCCCGAGGACGTAGTTCACCTTCACCCGGGCGCAGTTGACGGTGCCGTCCTGGGCGTCGGTGACCGTGACGGAGAACGGGATCGCGTCCCCGAAGGTGAAGGTCTGCCCGTTCAACGGGGTGTTCACGGTGACCACCGGCGCGCTGTTGCCGACGGTGACGACCACGCTCGCGGTGGCGGTCTTGCCGGTGGTGTCCCGCACGGTCAGCGTCGGGCTGCGGGTGCCGTTGGTGGTGTACGTGAAGCTCGGGTTCGCGGCGGTCGAGTCGGTGGTGCCGTTGTTGTCGAAGTCCCAGGCGTAGGTGAACGGGTCGCCGTCCGGGTCGAGGGTGCCGGCCGAGGAGAACGCCACGGTCAGCGGCGCGGTGCCGCTGGTCGGAGTGGCGGTGACCTTCGGGACGGGCGCCCGGCCACCGCGGGCGTACTCGATGCGGTAGAGCGCCGAGTTGGCGTCGCCGTTGAACCAGCCGGTGCCGTAGTCGAGCACATAGAGGGCGCCGTCCGGGCCGAACTCCATGTCCATGACCTGGGTGCCGGTCCACGGGAACGGGTTGATCTTCAACGGTTGACCGGTGGAGTCGAGCTTGACGTTCTTGATCCAACGGCGGCCGAACTCACCGGCGAAGAAGGTGCCGTCGTAGTACTGCGGGAACGCCACGGGCGAGGTGTTGTTCGGGTCGTACCGGTAGACCGGGCCGGCCATCGGCGACAGGCCGCCGCCGGTGAACTCGGGCGGCGAGCCGGAGCCGCCGTACGGCAGCCAGGCCGGGATGGCCGGCGGGAGTTGGGTGATGCCGGTGTTGTTGGGCGAGTCGTTGACGGGCCCGCCGGCGCAGTTGAACTTCGGCCCGGACGGCCCGGACGGGAAGGTGTAGTCGTTGTAGGCGTCGTTGCGGGCGGTGCAGTACGGCCAGCCGTAGAATCCCGGCCGGTCGATCCGGGCGAACTCGACGTTGCCCGCCGGCCCCCGGTTCGGGTCGGCGGTGCCCGCGTCGGGGCCGTAGTCACCGAGGTAGACGATGCCGGTGGCCTTGTCCACGCTCATCCGGAACGGGTTACGGAAGCCCATGGCGTAGATCTCCGGACGCGTCCGGGCCGTACCCGGCGTGAACATGTTGCCGGCCGGGATGGTGTAGCCGCCCGCCGCGCTCGGCTTGATGCGCAGCACCTTGCCGCGCAGATCGTTGCTGTTCGCCGAGGTGCGCTGCGCGTCGAAGGCCGGGTTGCGGCCGGACCGCTCGTCGATCGGGGTGAAGCCGGCCGAGTCGAACGGGTTGGTGTCGTCCCCGGTGGACAGGTAGAGGTTGCCGGCCGCGTCGAAGTCCATGTCGCCGCCGACGTGACAGCACATGCCCCGGCTGGTGGGCACGTTGAGGATCAGCGTCTCGCTGGCCATGTTGATGGTGTTGTCGGCGTTCACGGTGAAGCGGGACAGCCGGTTGACCCCGTCCCAGACGGCGAAGTCGGCAGCCGTGCCGGTGGCCGGCGCGCCGCCGCCGGGGGTGCTCAACGGGGGCGCGTAGTACGCGTACACCCAACGGTTGGTGGCGAAGTTGGGGTCGGCCTTGATGCCCTGTAGCCCTTCCTCGTCGCCGGAGTAGACGGCGAGGGTGCCGGCGACCTTGGTGTTGCCGGCGGCGTCGGTGTGCCGGATGACGCCGTTGCGGGAGGTGTGCAGCACGCCCCGGTCGGGCAGCACGGTGAGGCTCATCGGCTCGCCGGTCTCGGCCACGCCCTTGGCCAGCTCCACCTGCTGGAAGTTGCTGGTGACCGTCGGGCCGCAGTCCGCGGTCACCGCCCCGGCCGCGGTCTGGATGCCACCGAGCAGGTGCTGACGGAAGGCCGCGTCGGCGTACGAGGCGTCGGTGTGACCGAGGCCGGTGTACCAGGCCCGGCCGCCGGAGTAGTTCTGGCACCAGGAGATCGGGTGGTCGTACCCCATGCTGCCGCCGGTGTAGGTGCTCTCGTCGAGGGTGGCCAGCACGTGCACGGCGCCCCGGGGGTTGGCGCGGTAGTTGTACAGCTCGTCGAAGCGGCTCCACCGCTGCGGCAGCCCCTTGGTGGACGGGTGCACCTGGTCGGCGACCGTCACGGTGGCGGTCTGCTCGGCCGGATGCGAGGCGAAGTACGCGCCGACGAGCCCGCCGTACCACGGCCAGTCGTACTCGGCGTCCGAGGCGGAGTGCACGCCCACGTACCCACCGCCGGCGGTGATGTAGCGCTCGAAGCTCGCCTGCTGGGCGGCGTTGAGCACGTCGCCGGTGGTGGACAGCCAGATCACCGCCGCGAACCGGGCGAGGTTGGCATCGGTGAACTGGGCGGCATCCTCGGTGGCCTCGACGGTGAAGCCGTTGGCCGCGCCGAGCTGCTGGATCGCCGCGATGCCCGGCGTGATGGAGCCGTGCCGGAATCCGGCGGTCTTGCTGAAGACCAGGACGGTGTACGGGGCGGCGCTGGCCGCCGGTGGCGTGGCGACGACGCCGCCCAACACGAGGATCGCGCTCAACACAGCGCCGAGCCATGCTCTCGGGGATCTGCGCACGGATAGGTCCTTTCGCGGACGACGTGCGCCGATCACGCCGGTGGTGGTGAGGTGCATGCATCGTTACGGGTCGATTACCACCTCGTCAAGGACTTCCGCACTATTCGAGAGAGCGCTATCTCGGCAGGTCAGAGCGACTCCGGCAAGGAAGATCCAATTACGGTTTCCGGGTGGGTCCGCGCGGCGTCCCGGCGCAGGGCGGGCAGCGTCGGCGCGAGCGCCACGAGCATGCAGAGGCCGCCCAGCGGCAGCAGGTCGAGCGTGACGACCGGCAGGAGGATGCCGACGAGCAGCAGGGCCACACTCCACCAGGGCAGCAGCCGGCGGGCCGCGAGCATGCCCGCGAGGACGAGCAGACCGAGGAAGAACAACTGGGGTACGACGTCGTAGACCACCACCTCGACGCCGGGCAGGTCCTTGAAGTCCGCGCCGAGCGCCGACATCTCCGCCCGGTCGGCGGCCAGCAGACCCTCGACGATGTCCGCGCCGAACTGCACCATCGTGGCGGCGAGCCCGACCAGCGTGCCGGCCACGACCGACGTACGCCACCGGCTGGGGCGCAGCAGGCCGGCCAGCGCCAGCACCACCGGCACGAAGAACACCATGCCCGCGAGGCCGACCAGGTGGGCGGCCTGCCAGTCGAACCCGGGACCGTACGTCCCGTCGGACCTAGCCCAGAGGCGTACGAGCCCGTAGCCCACGATGCAGGCCGGCCCGGCGATCACGAAGAATGCGGTGCGTCTCATGAACGCCATCATTCGGCCGTCCACAGGTGTCCGGACTCCGGGCAGAGCCCCGGTACGGCCCCTGGTTTGCGGCTCAGGTGTTCCACCGAGCGACCCTGAGCCCGTGATCCCCTATAGTCGCGCGGTGGGCACGGAACGGGTGCGGCAGGCGTACGGCGCGGTCGCGGATCTGTACATCGAACTGTTCGGCACCCGCGAGCAGGTGCACCCCGACGACCTCGCCTTCGTCGGGCGGCACCTGACGGGTCTGTCGGGGCCGGTGCTCGACCTGGGCTGCGGCCCCGGCCACCTCACCGACCACCTACGGTCGCTGGGCGCCGACGCGACCGGCATCGACATCGTGCCCGAGTTCATCGCCCACGCCCGGGCGACCCACCCGGACGGCAGCTACCGCCTCGGGTCGTTGGACGACCTCGACGTGGCCGACCACTCCGTCGCCGGCATCCTGGCCTGGTACTCGCTGATCCACCTGCCGCCGGAGCGCCTCGACGGTGTCCTGACGACATTCCGACGGGCCCTGACCTCGTCCGGAGCGTTGGTGCTGGGTCTCTTCTCCGGCGACGAGGTCGACGCCTTCGACCACAAGGTGACCACCGCGTACCGGTGGCCGGTCGACGAGATCTCCGGACGGTTGACGAGGGCCGGCTTCACCGAGGTCGAGCGCCTGGAACGCCCCGACGGCGGCCCGCACCGGCCGCACTACGCCATCGCGGCCACCGCCGTCGACTGAGTCGGGGCGGCCGCGCGCAGCGGACACCGGTAGGAACGCTCAGCCGACGCTAAGACCGCCCTCAAGGCCCGTTCCTAGCGTGTGCGGGCATGGCGACACCACCCGTAACACCGCCGACGACCGCCGACGTCACCGCCTGGTTGAGCTGCGTCGCGCCCCGCCCGGCCGCCCGGCTGCGGCTCGTGTGCCTGCCGTACGCCGGGGCCGGCGGCGGCGCGTACCGGCCGTGGGCCGCCCTGCTGGGCGACGACGTGGAGGTGTGGACCGCGCAGTTGCCGGGTCGTGAGCGTCGGCTGGCCGAGGAACCCCTGCACACGATGGACGACCTGGTACCGCCGCTCGTCGACGCGATCGCCGCGCGGGTGCCGACGCCGTTCGCGATCTTCGGGCACAGCATGGGCGGCCTCATCGGGTACGAGGTGACGGCCCGCTTGATCGCGCGGGGTGGCCCGACGCCGCAGCGGCTGGTGGTGTCGGCGGCCCGTCCACCGCGCGACGCCGCACCGCTCGGTACGGCGCACCGCCTCGACGACGCCGCGCTGACCCGCTGGTTGGTCGACCTGGGCGGCATCCCCGACGAGGTGCTCGCCGATCCCGGCCTGCTGGAACTGATCCTGCCCACCGTGCGGGCCGACCTGAACGTGGTCGCGTCGTACCGGCCGGCGACCGCACCGCCGCTGCCGCTGCCCGTGGACGCGGTGGCGGCCGCCGACGACCCCCTGGTCGGCCCGGACGAGGTGGCCGGCTGGGCGGCCTGCACCGCCGCCGGTTTCTCGCTGACCGTCGTGCCGGGCGGTCATCTCTACCTGCACGACACGCCTCCCCCGCTGTCCCGCCTGCTCGACGGCGGGCCGGCCGCCGACCGCGCGTACGTCGAAGGGGCCACCCGATGACCCAGGACCTGCACCCGGACCTCGCCGACCTCACCCCCGAGCAGCGGGAGCTGCTGGCCCTGCGACTGCGCCAGGCCCGTGCCACCCAGGGCCACGCCAGCCAGGCCCGCGCCGATCCGACACCCGCGGCCAGCTATCCGCTCTCCTTCACCCAGGAGCAACTGTGGTTCCTGGACCGGTTGGAGCCCGGCACGCCCGTCTACAACGTGCCCTTCGCCGAGCGGATCACCGGTCCGCTCGACGTGGCGGCGCTGCACCGCGCGGTCAACGCCGTGGTGGCCCGACACGACGCGCTGCGGATCGTGTTCGCGACCGTCGACGGCACCGTCACCCAGCGGGTGTCGGACGCGCTGGAGGTGCCGCTGCCGCTGCTCGACCTGAGCGGACTACCGGCGTCGGAGCGGGCGGCGGCGGCCGAGCGGGAGATCGCGGCGCACGCGGCGGTCCACTTCGACCTGACCAGCGGGCCGCTGCTCGCGGCACGGCTGGTCACCCTCGCGGACGACGAGCACCTGCTGCTGGTGACCGCGCACCACATCGTCTTCGACGCCTGGTCGGCGGGGGTGTTCGTCGAGGAACTGGTGCGCTGGTACGGCGAGTTCGCCGGGGACGCCCCGGCGGGACTGCCGGCGCTGCCCACCCGGTTCGTGGCGCACGTCGCCGCCCGTCGCCGGCCGGAGGCCGAACGGGAGCTGGCGGGGCACCTGGCGCACTGGCGGGAACGGCTCGCCTCGGCGCCGGCCCGCTCCACACTGCCACCGGACCGGCCCCGGCCGCCGGTGCAGACCCATCGGGGCCGGAGCCTGCCGTTCACGATCGACGCCGAGCTGACCGACGCCCTCGGCGGGTTGGCCCGCCGCGCCGGGGCCACCGTCAACGCGGTGGTCCTCGCCGGGTTGACCGCCCTGCTGCGCCAGGCCACCGGCCAGGAGGATCTGCTGCTCGGGATGCCCGCCGCCGGTCGGGCGAGCACCGATCTGGAACCGCTGATCGGCTGCTTCGCCACCATGCTGGTGCTGCGGGTGGACACCGGCGGCGACCCGAGCGTGCGCGACCTCGTCCGCCGGGTGCACCGGACGGTCAGTGAGGCGTACGCCCACCAGGAGGCCCCGTACGCGCGGGTGGTGGAGGAGGTCCGCCCGGTCCGCGACCCGAGCGTGAACCCGCTCTTCCAGGTGTTGGCGACCATGACCGACGGCGGCGTACGGCAGCGGCAGGCGGCCGGGGCGACGTTCCGTCCGGTGCCGGCGGAGAGCGGCCTCACGGACTTCGACCTGTTCGTCAGCCTCACCGTGGACGGGGACCGGATCGACGGCGCGGTCGACTTCAACGCCGACCTGTACCTCGACGAGACGATCGCCGCCACTGTGGGCCGACTGCCCGAGCTGCTGCGCGCCCTGGTGGACGACCCGGACCGCCCACTGTCGGCGGTGCCCGGGCTGCGCCGGCAGCGGATCGCGCTGGCGGCCACCTTCACCGTGGACCCGCTGCGCGACCCGGTGGAGTTCTGGCTGCGTTTCCTGCGCGTACCCGCGTCGGTGGAGCTGGTCGGGTACGGCCAGTTGGTGGCCCACCTGCTGGCCGGGCCGACCGTCGACGCCACGGTCTGCCTGCTGCGGTGGGAGGACTGGCTGCGCCGGCAGGACCAGACCGTCGGTGCTCTCGACGCGGCGGTTGACGACCTCGACGCGGCGGTCGCGGCGTACCGGCGGCGGACCGACGCCCCGCTGCTGCTGGTGGTCTGCCCCGCGTCGCCGCGCGCGGCCGGCCAGGAACACGGCCGGCTCGACGACCGGCTGGCCGCGCTGGCGGCGCGTACCCCGGGGGTGCACGTCGTCTGGGCGGCCGACCACGCCCGCGCCTACCCGGTCGGCGAGGTGGACGACGAGGGCGCGGACGAGTTGGGCCACGTCCCGTACACCGCTGAGTACTTCGCGGCGCTGGGCACGATCGTGCTGCGCGAGCTGCGGCGGCTCGCCGGTCAGCCGCGCCGGCTCGTGCTGGTCGACGCCGAGCGGTTGCCGGTCGACCGGCTCGCCGCCGCGCTGCCCGGCCACGAGGTGCGGGCGTACACGGCGGAAGCGCTCGCCGCCGCCGAACCGGCCACCACGGTGGTCCTCGACACCGACCCGCAGGCCGTGGCGGCGCTGCGCGGCGAGCACCCGGGTGTGCTGGCGCTGGCCGTGCCCGCCTCGTGGGACGAGCTGCGCCGGCTGCTCGCCCACGTCTGGCCGCTGGACCCGCCGGTGCCGAGCGCCGGGTTGAGTGAGTTGTGCACGCCGATCGGGTCCGAGCGGGCCGCGTACGTCGTCGAGGAGTTGGCCACCGCCGCGGCGGTCGCCGAGCGGAGCCGGCCGGCGCCGGTCCGCACCGCCGCGGACGACGAGATCGTCTTGCCGCGCACCCCCACCGAGGAGCGGCTCGCCGGTCTCTGGGCCGCCGCGCTCGGTGTCGAACAGGTCGGCGTGACGAGCGACTTCTTCGGCCTCGGTGGACACTCGCTGCTCGCCACCGGTCTGCTCTCGCAGGTGCAGGCCGAGTTCGGTCGGGAGGTGTCGCTCTACACCCTGTTCACCAACCCGACCGTGGCCGGGCTCGCCGCCGTGCTGGACGCCGATGAGGACGCCACCGCGCTCGCCCCGCTCACCCCCGCCCCGGCGGGTACGCCGGCGGTGGCGTCCTCGGCGCAGGTCCGGCTCTGGGCGCTCGACCAGCTCGACGACGACGTGGTGCGGCACAACACCACGGCCGCCGTCGAGCTGCGCGGCGATCTCGACAAGACCTCGCTGCGCCGGGCGTTCGACGACGTGCTGGCCCGGCACGAGGTGTTGCGGACCACCTTCCGGGGCCGCGACGGCGAACCCGAGCCGGTGCTCCACCCGCACGTCGACCCGTGGCTGGAGACGCTGGACCTGACCGCGCTGCCGGCGGCGAAGCAGGCCCGGGCGCTGCGCCGAGCGGCCGCCGAGCTGGCCGCGCACCGGTACGACCTGGCGGCCGGGCCGCTGGTGCGCGCCCGCCTGCTGCGGCTGCCCGAGCAGCGTTGGCACCTGCTGATCGGTATGCACCACATCGTCTGCGACAACACCTCGTGGAGCATCCTGCTCGACGAGCTGGCCGCCCGGTACGCCCACCACGCCACCGGCGTCGACCGGCCACTGCCGCCGCTGCCCGTGCAGTTCACCGACTACGCCCGCCACCAGCGCGACTGGCTGGCGTCCAGCGCCGTCGAGCCGCACCTGGCGTACTGGCGCAAGCGGCTGGCCGACGCGCCACCCCTGCTCGACCTGTCCACCGACCATTCCCGCCCCGACGAGCCCTCGGACGTCGCCGGCTACCAGGCCCAGCGGCTGGGCACAGGGCTCGGCGCGGCCGTGCGCGAGCTGGCCCGGGCGGAGGGGGTCACCCCGTTCGCCGTCCTGCTGGCCGGCTTCGCGGCCCTGCTGCACGCCGAGAGCGGACAGGGCGACCTGGTGCTCGGCACACCCACCGCCGGCCGGGAACGCGCCGAGCTGGCCCCGCTGATCGGGTGCTTCGCGGACCTGCTGCCGCTGCGGATGGACACGGCGGGACGGCCCACGTTCCGCCAGCTCGTCACCCGGGCCCACCGCACGGCGCGGGAGGCGTACCGGCACCAGGGGTTGCCGTTCGCGACCATCGTGGAGGCGCTGCGGCTGCCCCGGCAGGCCGCGTACCACCCGCTGTTCCAGTGCGTGCTGAACGTCCTCGACGGCGCCGACGAGCTGCCGGAGTTCGCCGGGCTGACCGCCACGCCGGTCGAGGTGCCGAGCGCCGGTGTCGACTTCGACCTGTTCCTCAGCGTCACCTGGCAGGGCGACGACCTGCACGCCGACCTGGCGTACCGGGCCGACCTGTTCACCCCGGAGCGGATGGTGCGGCTGCTCACCGGGCTCGCCCGGGTGCTCGACGACGGGCTGCGTCGACCGGACGCGCCGATCGGCGCGGGTCGGCGTGCGCCGGCGTCCCGGCGCACGACGCCGCCCGCGCCCCGGCTGGTGGTCGGCGGCACCGTCGAGGTGCCACGGCTCGCGGAGACCGTCCGCTTCTGGGCCGGGCTGCTGCACCTGCCGCACACCCTGGAACAGGTCGAGCCCGGCGCGCTGCTGCGGCTGCTGCGCGACCCGGCCGCCGGCCTGGCGACCGGCCGGCGCGACAGCAACGCGCTGGTCCTGCGCTGGGAGGACCGGCTCACCCCCGGTCCGTTCGCGGCGGGCATCGTCGCACTGCGCGACTTTCACGCCGAGCTGCTGGCGGCCCTGGACGTGCACCGGGCGCACAGCGCGGCGGCGCTGACGATCGCGGTCTGCCCGCCGTCGCCGCCGTACCGGACGGCACCGTGGAACGCGGTCTTCGCGGAGCTGACCGCGCGGCTGGCCCAGGCCCGGCCGGACGTCGACGTCGTCGCGATCGAGGGGTGGGCGCGGCGCTACCGGGTGCCGGAGCTGCCCGACGACGCCTGGTCGCCGGAGCTGGCGGCGGTCACCGCGACGCTGCTGGTGCGGCGGGCGGTGCGGCATCCCGCGCTGCGCCGGCTGGTCGTACCGGCCGGGCCGGCGCACCGGCAGGCCGAGCTGGCACGGCTGCTCGCCGCCCAGGCCCGCGCCGGGCGCGAGCTGCTGCTCACCACGACGCCGCAGCGCGCCGAGCTGTCCGCGCTGGTCACCGCCGGGATCATCGGGTACGCCCCGACCCCCGCCACCGACGCGGCCACCCTGCTCCTGCATCCGGACTCCGTACCCGCGCCGCCCGACGTCCCGGCGCTGCCCGTCGACGAGCGAATCGGGCCGGTCGAGGTGCTGCGCGGTCTCTGGTCGCTGGACGCCCGGACCACCGTGGACGGCGACGCGCCCGTCGACCGGATTCCCGCCGCGCTGCTGGCCGAGGTGGCCACCGAGCTGGCTGACGCGGCGGCGGTACGCGACGCGGTCACCGACGGGTACCGGCGCTCGGCCGACCGGGCCGCCGCCGCGCCGCGCACCGAGCGGGAACGACAGCTCGTGGCGATCTGGTCGGAGCTGCTGCGCACCAACCAGCTCGGCATCACCGACGACTTCTTCGCCTCGGGCGGCGACTCGCTGCTCGCGATGCAGCTCGTGGCCCGCTGCGCGGCGGCCGACATCCACATCACCCCCCGACAGCTCGTCCGCCACCCCACGGTGGCCGAACTGGCCGCCAGCCTCGGGGAGGCGACCGCGTCGCCGCAGGCCGAGCAGGGCGAGGTGCACGGCGACGCCCCGCTGACCGGCGCGCAGCGCTGGTTCACCGACGTCATCGCCCCCACCATGGATCGGCCCGCCCTGTTCAACCACCCCTACTACCTCGAACTGGCCCGGCCGCTCCCGACCGGCCTGGTCCGCGAGGCGGTACGCCGGTTGGTGGCCCAGCACGACGCGCTGCGGCTGCGGCTGACCCGGCAGGCGGACGGGAGCTGGCGTCAGCACCACGCCGACCCGGCCGACGCCGTGCCGTTCGTCAGCCACGACCTGACCGGGCTCGCTGTCGACGAGCGGACGGCGGCGGTCGAGGCCCACTGCGCCGAGGCGCAGACCGCCCTGGACCTCACGGCCGGCCCGCTGGCCCGGGTGGCGCACTTCCGGCTCGGCCCGGAGCTGCCCGACCGGCTCCTGCTCGTCAACCACCATCTCGTCGTCGACGCGGTCTCCCGGGGCGTCCTGCTGGCCGACCTGGAGACGCTCTGCGACCAGCTCGAACGCGGCGTCGAGCCGGCCCTGCCCGCCAAGACCACGTCGTACCGGGACTGGGCGCGGCGGCTGGCCGGGTACGCCGGCTCGTCGGAACTGCGCGCGCAGCTGCCGTTCTGGCTGGCCCAGGCCGACGAGGGGGTGCTGTCCCGGTTGGCCGACGAGCCGACCGCCACGCCGTTCCGCCTCGGTGACCTGGGCCTGGCCACCGTGACCCTGGACGAGACCGCGACCCGGGGACTGCACGCCGCCGCCCGTCGGCTGCGCGCCAGCGTGCGGGACCTGCTGGTGTGGGCCGTGGTGGACACCGTCGCGGGGCGGACCGGCGGCGCGGTGACCGTCGCCACCACCGGCCACGGTCGGGAGCCGCTCTTCGACGACGTCGACGTCAGCCGCACCACGGGCTGGTTCCAGGTGCTGTACCCGCTGCGCCTGGAGCTGCCCACGACCGCCGACGCGACCCGCTCGGTCCGCTCGGTGATCCGCCAGCTCGGCCGCGTCCCGGACAACGGCATCGGGTACGCGTTGCTGCGGCACCTCTGCCCCGACGACGACGTGCGCGCCCGGCTGGCCGCCACCGCGCCGCCGATGGTGGCGGTCAACTACATGGGCGGGTACGGCTTCGACGACGTCGCCCCGGCCAACCACCTGCTCGACGTCTGCGCGGCGCCGTTCGGCCCGACCGAGGACCCCGACGGGCACTGGCCCTTCCCCTTCGACGTGACGGGGTCGCTCACCGGCCCCGAGCTGCGCGTCGATCTGAGCTACGCCACTCCGGCCTTCCGGCCGGAGACCGCTGAGAACCTGCTCGACGGCATCCGGCACGGCCTGCTGCGCCTGGCCGGACGCCCCGGGCAACCGCCACGGCAGTAGGAGGAGACCCCATGGCGTTCCGACGCCCGTCCCGGTTCGCCGGGTTCACCACGATCTGGTTCGGCCAGCTGCTGTCGGCGCTCGGCACCCGGATGACGAACTTCGCCCTGAGCATCTGGGTGTGGGACGCCACCGGCCGAGCCTTCGACCTGACCATGCTGATGGCGTTCGCGTTCGGCGCGACAGTCATCTTCAGCCCGATCGCCGGCGCGCTCGTCGACCGGTGGGGACGACGACTGACCATCGTGCTCAGTGACGTCGGCTCGGCGGTCACCACGGCCGTCGTGCTGCTGCTGTTCCTCAGCGGCTCGGTCGAGGTGTGGCACCTCTACCTGGTCAACCTGGTCACCGGCGCGTTCCTCGCGTTCCAGCTCCCGGCGTACCAGGCGACCATCACGGTGATGATGGAGAAGGGCCAGTACCCGAGGGCCAACGCGATGATGTTCGCGGTCCGGACCATCCCGGTGATCTTCGCGCCCGGCTTCGCCGCCGCGCTGCTCGGCCTGATGGACATCAAGGTCATCCTGCTCATCGACGCGCTGTCCTACGTGGTGGCGATCGGCGCGGTGCTGCTGGTGCAGCTCCCACCCGTACCGCGCTCGACGCAGCCGGAGGAGGGCGGCTTCTGGTACGACACGATCTACGGCTTCCGCTACATCCTGACCAGCCGGGCGTTCACCGGGCTGGAGGCGATCATGTTCGCCATCAACGTGCTCGCCGCGGTCGGCTTCGCCCTGCTGGTGCCGCAGATCCTGGCCCGCACCGACAGCAGCACCAACGCGGTCGGTCTGGTGCAGACGATCGGCGCGGTGGGCGGGGTGGCCGGCGCGCTGCTGCTCGGGCTGCTGCCCAACACCCGCCACAAGATCCGCCGGATGCTCATCGCCATCCTGGTCTTCAGCGTGCTCGGCCGGATCGTCTACGGCGTCGGGGACAGCATCATCGTCTGGTCGGTGGCCCTGCTCTTCCTGCACCTGTCCATCCCGTTCATCGACGGGTACGCCCAGTCGGTGTGGCAGGAGAAGGTCGAGCCGTCCCACCAGGGCCGGGTCTTCGCCGCCCGCCAGTTCATCGAGGACCTGGCGTACCCCGGCGGCACCGCCCTGGCGGGTATCGCCGCGGACCGCTGGTTCGAGCCGATGATGCGCGAGGGCGGCCCCGGCGTGCCGTACTTCGGGTGGCTGGTGGGCAGCGGACCGGGCGCCGGGATGGGCCTGATCTTCGTGATCGTCGGGGTGTTCGGCATCGGCGTGGCGGCGGCCGGGTTCTTCTCGCCGAGCGTCCGCCGGATGGAGGTCGACCTGCCCGACTACGACGAGCCGACCGACCCGCCGGCCCCGCTGCCGTCGCCGACCGGCACCGACGAGCTGACCGACGACCGCGCGGTGGTGGCGAAGTGACGCTGACCGAGGTGGTGGCCGGGGTCCTGGAGGTGGATCCGGCCGAGGTGACCGACGAGTCCGGGCCGGAGACCATCGGCACCTGGACCAGCCTGCGCCACCTGCAACTGGTGGTGACCCTGGAGGAGGTCTACGGGCTCTCCTTCGCCTTCGACGAGATCCGCGACGTGCGCAGCGTCGGCGAGCTACGGACCGTGCTGCGCGCCAAGGGAACGGAGACGCGATGAGCGGCGTCCTGTTCGCCCAGCGCAGCCGCTGGCAGGCGCTCACCCGCCGGCGACCGACCCCGGCGCTGCGCGTCGCGCTGCTGGCCAGCTACACGGTGGACCCGCTGGTGCCGTACCTGGGCCTCGGCCTGCACGACGCCGGCCTGGCCGCCACGCTCACCGTCGGCCCGTTCCAGCAGGTCGTGCAGCAGTGCCTGGCCACCGACGGCTTCCTCACCACGGCATGCCCCGACGTGCTGGTGGTGGCGCAACGCCTCGAGGAGGCAGGTGAGCCCGGCCCCGCCGGCGACGACTGGGCGGCGGAGCTGCTGGCCGGGGCCGAGGCGGCCGTCACCGCCGCGCGCCGGCACGGCGCCCTGCTGGTGTACGTGCTGCCGGCCGTCCCCACCGACCGTCCGGCCGGGCCGGCCGACGCGATGCACGCCGACGGGGTGGCCGCCAGCGCCACCGTCGTACGGCAACGCCTGCGCGACCGGTTGGCCGGCGACCCGGGAGTGCTGCTCGTCGACGCCGACGAGGCGGTACGCGCCGTCGGCGACGAGCACGCGTACCACCCGGTGCTGTTCCGCCTCGCCAAGGTGCCGTACACCGAGGAGGTGTTCGCCCGGCTCGGGGCGACCGCCGCCACGCTGGTGGCCTCCTGGTTCGGCGCCGGCTGCCGGGCGCTCGTCGTCGACGCGGACGGGCTGACCGGCGCGGCGCACCTGCTGCCGGCGCTGCGCGAGCTGCGCGCCACCGGCGTACGGGTGGCGCTGCGGGCCACCGGCGACGACTGGTGGTCGAACGGCGACGCCGTCGACCTGCTGAGCGTGCTCGACGGCTGGGTCACCGACGACCGGCCGCCGACCGACCAGCTCGCGGAGATCGCCGCCGAGCTGGACGTCGTACCGGCCCAGCTCGTCCTGACCGGCGTCGGCGCGCAGCCGCCGGGAGGCGACGGGCCACCGCGGCGCGTGCCGCTCGGGGCCGACCCGGCGGCCTGGTCGGACGAGCTGCGGGCGGCGGGACTGACCGACCGGCTGCCGGAGCGCCGGTGGTCGGGCGGCACGTCCCGACCCACCGCCGCGCCCGTCGAGCTGTCCCTGGACGACTTCGTGGCCGGCCTGGACGTCCAGGTCGACTACCGGCCGGTGGCCGCCGAGGGCGTCGCCGAGGTCGCCGAGGTGGTCGCCCGGGCGCACGACTTCGCCCTCGCCCCGGCCCCACCGGCCGCCGCGTTGGCGCAGCGGGCCGCCGACCTGCTGGCGATCCGGGTACGCGACCGGTTGGGCGACTACGGCACCTCGGGTCTCGTCGCGCTGGACCGGGCCGACAGCCGCTGGACGGTCGACGTCTTCTCGCTTTCCTGCCCGGTGCTGGGCAAGGGCGTGGAGGCGACCGTGCTGCGGGAGCTGACCCGCCGGGCCGGCGCGGCCGGCGCGGGAGAGGTGCTGGTCCGCTGGACCGACACGGGCCGCAACGGCACCGCCCGGCGCTTCCTGTCCGAGCTGGACGGTGTCGCCTCCGCCGATCCACGGGTCCGGCTGCACGCCGCCCACGCGAGCGACGACCGGACCACGGGGGTACGGCGATGAGCGCACCACCGGTCGGTGTCGGGGTGGCCGCCCTGGCGCACGTCCTCGGCGAGCCGGTCGACGTGGCGGCGGCCGCGGCCGCGTACACCAAGGATCTTGATCGTCTGCGGTCCTGGGAGTACCGGACCTTCCACCGGGCCGGGCCCGGCGTGGGGGTGACCGACCTGGCGGTGGTGGCCGGCGGCACGGCGCTGGACCGGGCCGGGCTGTCCGCCGCCGACGTGGACCTCGTCGTGCTCGCCGTCCCCGACCTGGCCGAATACCTCTACTGGGATCCGGCCGCGCACACCCAGGCCCGCCTGGGCGCGCACCGGGCCGAGGCGGTGCTGCTCAACCAGGCGTGCGGCGGCGGGGTGGCCGCGTTCGACACGGTGGCCGGGCGGTTCGCCACCCATCCCGACTACCGCACGGCGCTGGTGATCGGCGCGAACCGGGTGTGCGAGCCGTACTGGAACCGGATGGAGGTGAACACCAGCGTCTTCTCCGACGGTGCTGCGGCGGCCGTGCTGGTCCGCGACCACGACCGGTGCCGCTGGCTGGCCACCGAGACGATCACCGACGGCCGGTACGCGGGTTTCATGCGGATGCCCGTCGGTGGCGCCGCCCAGCCGTTCACGCCGGACGCCGGCACCCCCCGCGTCGGTGATCCGGCCGACCGGCTCAACGAGTTCTTCGCCGGGGACGTCCGGCGGATGTTCCGGTTCGTGGCGACCATCCGCGAGCGCAACCGGCAGGTGGTCCAGGCGGCCTGCGGCCGGGCCGGCGTCACGCTCGCCGACGTCCGCCGGTTCGTGCACTTCCACGACAACGCCCGGCAGTTCGCCGAGCTGGCCAAGGACCTCGGCGTCGACCTGGAACGGACGAACGTCGAGCTGGCCCTCGCGCACGGCCACATCGGCTGCGCCGACCAGCTCATCGGCCTGGAGCACCACCTCGACAGCGGCGAGGTGACCACCGGCGACCTGGTCGCCCTGACCAGCACCGGCAGCGGCATGCACTGGGTCTGCACCCTGCTGCGGGTCTGACCGGCCGCACCCCACCCACGGGAAGGAACACCGAACATGAGAGTCGAGGAGGTCCTGCACCGGATCCGCCGGCTGCGCCGAGGTGACGCGGCCGTCGACCCGGAGCTGGCGTCCGGCCTGGTCCACCTGGACGACGCGGCGGTCACCACCGTCGCGTCCGCCGGCCGACTGCTCGCCGACGTGCCCGCCGAGAAGCTGGCCAGCCCCGACTTCCCGCTGCGCCCGCTGCGGGTCGCGGTCACCGGCACGTTCACCCCGGGCACGCTGGAACCGCTGCTGCGGGTGGCGCTGCTGCGGATCGGCATCGCCGCCGAGATCCACGTCTCCGGCTTCGACCAGCTCGTGCTCGACCTCAGCGACCCCGGCTCGGCACTCGCCGAGTTCCGGCCGGACGTCACGCTCTGCCTGCTGCACGACGGCTGGTTCCTGCCCACCGAGTGGGACCCCGGCGACCTGGCCGGCCTCGCCGACGTGCTGCGCGAGCGGACCGCCGTGCTCACCGCCGCGCTGCGCGGGTACG
The DNA here is from genome assembly GCF_049315225.1 of Micromonospora sp. WMMD729. Lineage (NCBI taxonomy): Bacteria > Bacillati > Actinomycetota > Actinomycetes > Micromonosporales > Micromonosporaceae > Micromonospora > Micromonospora sp. WMMD729. The sequence continues at coordinate 3,752,824 of NZ_CP186059.1, forward strand.
CCGCCCGCACCGACGGCGCGGTCCTGCTGCACACCGTGCCGCTGTCCCCGTTGGAGCACCGCAGTCTGGTCAGCTTCCGGGGCCGGGCCGAGCTGGGCCGCGTCTGGCGGGAGCTGAACGCGCAGCTTCTGGAGCTGGGCGGGCGGGACACCACGTACACGCTCGACCTGGAGACGCTGCTGGTCGACCACGACGGTCCGGTGCGCGACGAGCGCCTGTACCGGTTCGCCAGCATGGCGTGGACGCCCACCGTGGAACGCCGGTACGCCCACGAGGCGGCCACGTTCTGCCGCGCGGTCCTCGGCCGGACGGCGAAGGTGCTCGCGCTGGACCTGGACAACACGCTCTGGGCGGGCGTGCTCGGCGACGACGGGCTCACCGGCATCCGGTTGGGCACCGACTACCCGGGCAACTGCCACCGGGACGTGCAACGTCGCGCCCTGGCGCTGCGCCGGCAGGGCGTGCTGCTCGCGGTGTGCAGCAAGAACGACCCGGACCTGGTGACCGAGGCGTTCGCGCACCATCCGGACCTGCTGCTGCGCGCCGACGACTTCGTCGCGCAGGCGGTGAACTGGGGACGCAAGGACGAGAACCTGCGCCAACTCGCCACCGGCCTGAACCTGGGCCTGGACGCCGTCGTGTTCGCCGACGACAGCCCGTTCGAGTGCGAGCTGGTACGCCACGAGCTGCCCAGCGTACGGGTGGTGGAGTTGGCCGGCGACCCGGCCGGCTTCGCCACCAAACTGCTCGCCGAGGGGCACTTCAGCGTGCTGGCCACCGGCGCCACCGACCGGGAACGCACCGAGCTGTACCGGGCGCGGGCCGGGCGGGAACGTTTCGCCGCCACCTTCGACTCGGCGGCCGACTACCTGCACGAGCTGAAGTTGCGGGTCAGCGTCCGGGAGGTCGACGCGCACACCCTGCCCCGGGTCGCGCAGCTCGGGCTGCGCACCAACCAGTTCACGATGGCCGAGCGGGCGCACACCGAGGCGCAGACCCGGACGCGCGCCGACTCCCCCGACCACCTCGTGCTCACCGTCGAGGTGGCCGACCGGTTCGGCGCCGAAGGGCTGGTGGGCGGCCTGTGGCTGGACCGGACCGACCCGGACGCCTGGGTGATCGAGAACTTCGTGCTGAGCTGCCGGGTCTTCTCCCGGGGCGTCGAGCAGGCCGCGCTGCACCGGGTCGCCGAGCTGGCCCGGTCCGCCGGCGCGACCCGGCTGGAGGCGCTGTTCCGGCCCACCGCCCGCAACAAGCCCGGCGGGGCCGTCTGGCCGTCCGCCGGTTTCACCGTGGCCGCCGTCGAGGACGGGACCACCCGGCACGTGCTGCCGCTGCACCCCCCGCCCCGGCTGCTGCCGGCGTGGATCGCCCTGGAGGAGGGAGACATCCGTGCCTGACCTGTTCACCACCGTCGCGGGCCTCATCGAGCAGGTCGCGGACGTACCGGCCGAGGAGATCTCGCCCGACGTCCGGTTCGCGTCGCTGGCTCACTGGACCAGCCTGGAGGCGCTGCGGCTGCTCTCCGCGCTGGAGGATGATCTCGGCGTACGGCTGGACCTGCGGTCGTACCTGGCGGTGACCGCCGTCGGTGAGCTGGTCGACCTGGTCGCCGGCGAGCTGGACGGGGCAGCGCGGTGACCGCCACCCACGTCGAGGCGCCGCCGAGCGCGCCGACCCGGCTCGCCGACGACGATCTCGACCTGCTGCTGCTCATCCGGCACTTCGAGCTGGCCCTGCTGGACATGTTCGGACGCGGCGAGCTGCACGGCACCACGCACACCTGCCTGGGCCAGGAGTACGTGCCGGTGGCGCTGCGCCCGCTGCTCGACGACGGCGACTTCGTGTTCAGCAACCACCGGGGCCACGGCCACTACCTGGCCCGGTTCGCCGACCCGCACGGCCTGCTCGCCGAGGTGATGGGCCGCGAGGGCGCGGTGTGCCACGGCGTCGGCGGCAGCCAGCACATCCTGCGGGACCGCTACCTGTCGACCGGCGTGCAGGGCGAGAGCGCGCCGGTGGCCGCCGGGGTGGCGCTGCACCTCAAACGCACCGAGCCCGGCCGGCTGGCGCTGGTCTACCTGGGCGACGGCACCTGGGGGGAGGGCGCCGTCTACGAGGCGCTGAACATGGCCGCGCTGTGGGGCCTGCCGCTGGTGCTGGTGGTGGAGAACAACGGCATCGCCCAGTCCACGCCGACCACCGCGCAGCTCGCCGGCAGCATCGGCGGCCGGGCCCGGGCGTTCGGGGTGGACCACCTGCGGATCACCTCCACCGACACCGAGGTGGTCCGCGCCGCGCTGACGCCGGTGCTGCGCCGGGTCCGCGAGCGGTCCACGCCGTACGTGGTGGAACTGCTCACCCACCGGGTGGGGCCGCACAGCAAGGGGGACGACAGCCGTCGCCCCGAGGAGATCGCACACGCGCGGGCGCACGACTGGTACGCGCGGTACGCGCAGGCGTACCCGGAGCAGTTCGACGCGCACGACGAACGCCAGCGGGCGTACGTCGCCCGGGTGGTCGCCGACGTCGCCGGCCGGCCGGCGAGCCGCTGGACGGAGGAGAACCGTGGCTGAGCGGGTGGTGGAGAACCTCAACCAGGCCCTGCACGCGCTGCTGGCCGACGATCCCACGCTGACCGTCCTCGGGGAGGACCTCGCCGACCCGTACGGCGGGGCGTTCAAGGTGACCCGGGGATTGTCGGCGCGCTGGCCGGAGCGGGTGTTGTCCACCCCGCTGAGCGAGGGCGGGATCGTCGGCGTGGCCGGTGGGCTGGCGCTGGCCGGGCAGGGCGCGATCGTCGAGATCATGTTCAGTGACTTCGTGGCGCTGGCGTTCGACCAGATCCTCAACTTCGCCAGCAAGTCCACCGCCATGTACGGCCGGCGGGTGCCGATGCGGCTGGTGGTGCGCTGCCCCAGCGGCGGCAACCGCGGGTACGGCCCGACGCACAGCCAGAGCCCGCTGAAGCACTTCATCGGCATCCCCGGCCTGAGCGTGCACGAGGTGTCGCCGTTCCACGACAACCGGGCGGTCCTCGCGGGGATGCTCGCCACCGGCCGGCCGGGACTGCTCTTCGAGGACAAGGTCCTCTACACCACGCGCATGTACGCCGACGGCGTGGTGGACGAGCTGCTCCGCTACGACCTGATCGGTCCGGACGGCGACGTCGCCCGGATCCGGGTGGACGAGGAGGAGCAGGCCGACTGCGTGCTCGTGGTACCCGGCGGACTGGCCACCCGGGCCGTGTCGGTGGCCCGGGAGCTGCTGCTGCGCGACGACGTCGTCTGCCAGGTGCTGGTGCCGTCGCGGCTGTGGCCGCTGGACGTGGACACCCTGCTGCCACCGATCGCCCGGGCCGGGCGGGTGGTGGTGGCCGAGGAGAGCACCGCCGGCGGCACCTGGGGCGCCGAGCTGGCGCAGGTCGTGCACCGGCGGCTCTGGGGGTCGCTGCACGCGCCGGTGCGCCTGGTGCACTCCGCGGACAGCGTCATCCCGACCGCCGCGCACCTCGAACGCACCGTGCTGGTGCAGGACGCCGACATCCACCAGGCCGTGAAGGAGGTCGTCAGTGGTGACTGACCTGGTCGTCCCCAAACTCAACAACAACGACACGACGTACGTCCTGCTCGACTGGCTGGCCGGCGACGGCGAGCAGGTACGCGCCGGCGACCCGATCGCCGAGGTGGAGACGTCGAAGGCGGCCGAGGAGCTGCTCAGCGACGGCGACGGGGTGCTGCACCGGCTGGTCGAGGTCAACCAGGAGTGCGCCCCCGGCGACGTCATCGGGCACGTCTTCGACAGCGAGGAGGCCCGGCAGCGGTTCCTCACCACGACGGTCACCCCTGCCGCCCCGACGGCCGGCGTGCGACCGGGTGGACCCGTCCTCACCGACTCGGCCCGGGAACTCGCCGCCGCGCACGGCCTCGCCGACGACGAGCTGCGCGGGCTCGGCAAGGCGGTCGTGCGGCGTACCGACGTGGAACGCCTGCTGGCCGACCGGTCGGCGGCGCCCCCGGCCGCGACCGAGCCGGTGGTGGTGGCCGCGGCCGCCGCGCTGGCGGCCGGCGACGGCCCGGACCCGGACGACCCGCGCCCGGTCCACGCGCTGTCCCGCGCCCAGCGCGCGGTGGCCGCCGTGGTCACCGAGTCGCACCGGGAGGTGCCGGCGGCGCTCGCCGTGATCAAGGTACGGGCCGACGCCGCCATCGCGGTGGCCCGGCAGCTCACCCGCGCCACCCGCACCCTGGTCGGCCTGCCGGAACTGCTGGTCAAGGCGATCGGCGGGTTGCGCGAGGACCACCCGTTGCTCTTCGCCTCCCCCGGCGACGGCAGCAGCGTACGACTGGCCGAGGCGGCGCACGTCGGCGTCACCATCGACGTCGGTACGGGCCTGTTCATCCCGGTGGTCCGCGACGTCGAGGAGCTGACCTGCCCGGAGATCGCCGAGACACTGATGGACTTCCGCTCCCGGGCCGGCGGCGAGGGCTTCCGGGCCGGCGAGCTGGCCGGCGGGACCATCGTCGTGTCCCTGCACACCGACCCCGACGTGGTGCTCGCCGGGCCGATCGTCTTTCCCGGCCAGACCTGCGTGGTGGCGATCGGCGGCACCCAGGACGAACTGGCGTTGGACGCGGACGGTCAGGTGGTGACCCGCCGGTTCGTCAACCTGAGCGCCGTCTACGACCATCGGGTGGTCAACGGACGCGAGGCGGTTGCCTTCCTCCAGGGGGTGAAGGCGGCGCTGGAGTCCCCCGACGACCTCGCCGAGGAGTGACGCGCCGGTCAGCCGACGAGGTCGTCGTTGCACACCTGCCAGCCGGTCTCCGACTCCAGGCGCAGCTTGAGCGTCGTGGTCCGACCGTCCCGGCCGGTCAGTTCGACGGTCACCGAGGCGCTCTTGCCGGCCTCGTCGGTGAAGACGGCCCGGCCCATGGTGTGCGACACGGGCCGGCCGAGGCGCTCCACCGCCGCCGTGAACGCCGCCAGGTCGGTCCGCGCCCGGACCTGGTGGCACAGCGACTCGTGGGCGGCGGTGTCGTCGTTGCGCTCCAGCCGACCGACGAACTGGTCGGCCGCCGCACGCGGCTCGTCCACGTCCGGTCCGGCGTACATCCACAGGAGAAAGCCGCCGACCGGCACGGCGAGTGCCGCCAGGCACCCGAGGGTGACGGCGACCGCGACGATCCAACCGGTGCGCGAGGCCGTGGCAGGTGGGTCGACCGACGGAGGGTGCGGTGACAGGGCTGGGCGCATGACGCCACGCTAATGACGCCCGGCACCCGACCGACGACGGTACGGCCACGAATAGATCTCGATGCCGTGGATCCCGTCGTACCCTTGGCGCGGTGATCTCCGCCGCACTGCGCCGCGCCCTGACCGAACCCGGCGACCCGGTCCTGCGCCCCCTGCCCGACCAGGTGGTGGCGATGCTGGAGACGCTGCACGCGCCACCGCGTCTGGCCGCGCACCTGCGTGCCGTCCACGATGTCGCCGCGCAACTCACGGACGCGGTGGCGCAACGGTTCCCGCAGCTGCCGGTCGACCGCTCGGCGGTGCTGTTCGGTGCCGCCACCCACGACATCGGCAAGATCCGGCACCCCGAGGAGCTGTCCGGGCCGGGCTCGGCCCACGAGCCCGCCGGTTACGACCTCCTGCTGGAGCACGGCGTCGCCGCCCCACTGGCCCGCTTCGCGCGCACCCACGCCTCGTGGCACCGGGACGACATCGGTGTCGACGACCTGCTGGTCAGCGTCGCCGACAAGGTCTGGAAGGGCAAGCGGGTCACCGACCTGGAGGATCTGCTCGTCGACCGCCTGGCCGAGGCGACCGGTCGCGAGAAGTGGTCGGCGTTCATCGAGCTGGACGACGTCCTCGACCGGATCGCCGCCGACGCGGACCGGCGACTCGCCTTCCAGGCCACTCACCCGGTCGGCGACCTCGACGGCTGACCGGGTCAACGCGTCGGGGACGGCTGTCTGTGGTGATCGTCGGCTGCTGGGCGGTGGTGTCTCCGGCGTGTCGTGTTGCCGAGCGGCCAACGATCACGAGCGGAGGCCGCCGCGGCGGTCAGGCAGAGCGCGGTGGCGGCGAGGACCGGTGGGCGACCACCCAGGTGGACGGCGACGGACCCGAGCGGGATCGCCAGGACGAGCGGCCCGAACATCGCGGTGTTGGCCGTCGCGGCGACCCGGCCGAGCAGCGCTGTCGGGGCATGCGTCTGCACGGCGGTGACCGCCGCGACAAGGGTCCACGGCAGCCCGACGCCGGCGACGACCGCACCCGCCACGGTCGCCTGCCACCAGGGCAGGCAGCGTGCGAGACAGCTCACGGCGAACAGCACCGTTCCGGCGAGCCCGACGGGAACCGGGCCCCGTCGGGTGAGGAGCCGGCCGACCACGATTCCACCCAGGACGGACCCGGCGCCCTGGGCACTGGCCAGCAGCCCGAGGAAGGTCGTCGGCAGGCGCAGGTCCGTGACGACGATCGTGTAGAGGGCGGCGGTCACGAAGCCGGACATGGCGATCGACACTCCGGCGAGCAGGACCGGGACCCGGATGGACCGCTGTCCGGCCACGACCGACAGTCCGTCGCGGAGCCCGCGGTCCCGCCGCGTCGGTCGCTCGGGTGGCGTGCGGTTCAGGCGGACCGCCAGGTAGAGGACGGCGACCAGGATCGGCATCACCGCGCTCAGCACGGCGACCGCGTGGCCGCCCTGCCAGCTGTAGAGGCCGGCGCCGGCCAGCGGCGCGACGAGCTTCATGCCCTCCTGGGCGCTGGACCGCCACCCGTTGACGGCACCGAGTTCCGCCGCCGACAGCGCCGACGGCAGCAGCGCGGTCTCTCCCGCGTCGATGAGCACGTAGCTGATGCCGTAGGCGCACGAAACGGCGAAGATGACCCACGTCTGCCCGGGGCCACGCACGGCGAGGAGTGCCAGCAGCGCGCCCGCCAGCACGAGGTTGACGGCGATCACCAACTGTCGCCGCGATGCCCGATCGAGCAGGCCACCCAGCCACGGACCGCCGAGCACCGGGGCGTACACGCAGAGTCCGGCGAGGGCCGCCAGTCCGGTGGAGCCGCTGAGGTCCAGGATCCAGATGCCGGAGACGAGGGCCATGGCGCTGCTGCCGAAGCCGGACAGGAGCGAGATCGCCACGAACAGACCCGCGTTACGCCGCATGGGGCCTCCCAGGTTGAGTCGGGTTGACTCACATCCTGATTCTTGAGCCAGGCTCGGGCAATGCCGTCGGTGGATGTCAATCTTGCGTTGACAATGCGGTCGTCATCGTCGCCGCCACCGCCCGCACCGGCGGCGGCAGCCGGTCGCCCGCCTCGTCGAGGTCGGTCCGCAGGTGCAGGACCAGGGCGTAGAGCGAGCCCGGGTCGGCGTCCAGGGCGGCATCCACGGTGCTCCGCACGAGTGCCGCCCGGCGGAAGCGGGAGTCCCACCAGCGGTCCGTCGCGATCCAGCGTCCCAGTTCGGCCACCGTGGCTCGCAGCGCGGCGATCTGCCGCGGGTAGCCCCGGTCCAACTCCTGCCGCCGCGCACGTCGCGCCACCGCCAGGCGCTGCCGGCGTTGCTCGGCGGCCTGCCGGCTGCCGAGGCCCAGTGCGGTCGCGATCTGCGCCCAGGTCGCGCCGTCATGGCGGGCCCGGTCGATCAGCGAGGCCTCCCGCTCGTCCAGGCGGGCACGAGCGGCGCGCACCTCAGCCAGGCCGGCCAACGGCGTCGTCATCGTGTCAACGCTACATTGACAGCTCGACGTTGCGAGTGTCCGGGCCGGCCGCGGTGCCGCGCGTGCCGGGTGTCCGTACCCATCCAGCGACGCTGTCGAGCTGCCCCATTTCTGGGGCGGACCCAACCCTGTTGCACTGCCCCCTTCCGGGCAGGACCCGACCCTGTCGAGCTGCCCCACTTCCGGGACGGACCCGAGCCTGTTGCGCTGCCCCCTCCCGGGCAGGACCCGGCCCTGTCGAGCTGCCTCACTTCCGGGACGGACCCGATCCTGTTGCGCTGCCCCCTCCCTGGCAGGACCCGACCCTGTCGAACTACCCCACTTCCGGGACGGACCCGAGCCCGTTGCACTGCCCCAGAATCGGGGCAGCTCGACAGGCAGCACAGTGCACCCCTACCCTCCCCTGCCGGGCTGCCGCCTGCCGGGCCACCGCCTGCCGGGCTGCCGACTTCTGCCGGCGGGACGGTGGCCGGCCGGTCAGCCGGCGGCGAGGTGTTCGCGGACGCTGCGGGGGCGCATGTCGGTCCAGGTGCGCGTGACGAAGTCCAGGCACTCCTCGCGGCTACCGGCGCAGCCGGCGTCCCGCCACCCGTGCGGCGCCTCCTTGTGCCGGGGCCACAGGGCGTACTGCTCCTCGTCGTTGACCACCACGCGGTGTTCGTCAGCCATTGGAATTGCCTTCCTCGTGTCGGGCCAGGTGCAACTCGCGGGCGAGACTCTCCGGCGAGAGCGCCCGGATCTCCGCGAGCAGGTCGGTGAGGTCGCCGTCCGGCACGGCGGGAGCGGGCCGGGCCAGGTCGGCGACGGTACGCGCCAGCGCGGCGGGGGTGGGTGACTCGAAGATCGCGGCGGGCGGCAGGTCGACGCCGAACGCGTCGCGCAGTCGCGCCACCACGCGGGTGCCGAGCAGCGAGTGGCCGCCCAGCTCGAAGAAGTCGTCGTCGGGGCCGATCTCGTCCACCCCGAGCAGGTCCACCCAGATCCGCCGCACCACCTCGTACGGCTCGTCGGTCGGCACGGTGGCGACGGCCGGGGCGGTCGGTGGCGGGGCGGCGGCATCGGGCGCCTCCTCGTCGACCGTGACCGGACCCGGCCGGTACGCGTCGACCCAGTGCCGCTCGCGCGCGAACGGGTACGTGGGCAGGGGCACCCGCCGTCGTCCGGTGGGCCAGTCGACGGGTACCCCGGCGAGCCACAGCCGGCCAACGGCCAGCGCGACGACGTCGTCCTCCCCGGCCGGGGTGCGGTCGGCCGGCAGGCTGGTCAGCACCGTCGCCCCGCGGGCCGCCGGGTGCTGCCGGACGAGGGTGGCCAGGGTGCGGCCCGGACCGGCCTCCAGCAACGCGTACCGCTCGCCCAGCAGCAGCTCGGCCGCGGCGGTGAAGTTGACCGGGCGGCGAAGCTGCCGCACCCAGTAGTCGGGGTCGGTGGCCTCGTCGTCGGTGAGCCAGCGACCGGTCACATTGGACACCAAGGACACGGCGGGCGGACGCAGTGGGATCTCGCGCAGGTGCGCGGCGAAGCCGGCCAGGGCGGGCTCCATCAGGGCCGAGTGGAACGCGTGCGAGGTGCGCACCTCCCGGCAGGCCACCCCGCGCCCCCGCAGGTCGGCGGCGAACGCGGCGACGGCGGCCGTCGTGCCGGAGACGGTGACGAGGCGCGGCGCGTTGGCGGCGGCCACCTCCACGCCGGCGGGGAGCAGCGCCGTGACCTCGTCGACGCCGAGCGCCACCGAGAGCATCGACCCGGGCGCCTGTGCCTGCATGAGTCGGCCGCGTACGGCGACGGTGGCGAGCGCGTCGGGCAGCGTGAAGACGCCGGCCAGGCAGGCGGCCACGTACTCGCCGAGGCTGTGTCCGGCCATCGCGACCGGCCGTACGCCACGGTGGCGCAGCAGTTCGGCGAGGGCGTACTCGACGGCGAACAGGGCCGGCTGGGTGAGTCGGGTCTCGTCCAGCTCCGGTGCGGCGGGGACCGGCTCGCCGGGTGGACAGAGCAGCGTGCGCAGGTCCACGTCGAGGTGCGGGCGCAGCAGCTCGGCGCAGCGGTCGAAGGCCGCCCGGTAGACCTGTTCGGTGCGGTACAGGGTGCGGCCCATGCCCGGGTACTGCGCGCCCTGGCCGGGGAAGAGCAGCGCCACCCCGGCCTGCGTGCCGGTGGCGACGCCGGTGCGGACCAGCGACGAGTCGCGGTCGGCGAGCCGGGCGGCGGCGGTGCGGGCGTCCCGGGCGACGGTGACCAGCCGGTGGCCGAACACCCGTCGGGTGTGGGCCAGGGTGTACGCGACATCAGCCAGCGGCAGGTCCGGGTTCGCGTCGAGGTGCGCGGCGAGCCGGGTACGGGCCTCGTCGAGCGCGTCGGCGTCCCGCGCGGAGAGCACCAGCACCTGCGCGTCCCGCTCGTCGTCCGGGAGGTGTTCCGCCGGTTCGGCCGCCTGGAGCACGACGTGCGCGTTGGTGCCCCCGATGCCGAAGGAGCTGACCGCCGCGCGGGGTGGAGTACCCAGGTCGGGCCAGGGCTGCGCGGTGGTGGGCACCCGGAACGGCCCGCCGGCCAGCTCGGGGTGCGGCTCGGTGCAGTACGGGCTGGGCGGCACCACCCGGTGGTGCAGCGCCAACGTGGCCTTGATCAGCCCGGTGACGCCGGCGGCGACGTCGAGGTGACCGACGATCGACTTGATCGAGCCGAGGGCACACCGCCCGCCGGCCGCGCCCCCGAACGCCTCGGTCAGCGCGCGCAGCTCGATCTGGTCGCCCAGTTCGGTGCCGGTGCCGTGCGCCTCGACGTAGCCGATCGTGGCGGGGTCGACCTCGGCCACCTCCTGGGCGGCCCGGATCGCGGCCACCTGGCCGTCCACCCCGGGCGCGGTGAAGCCGACCTTCACCCGGCCGTCGTTGTTGATGGCGGAGCCGCGAATGACCGCGTACACCGGGTCGCCGTCGGCGCGGGCGTCCGCCAGCCGGCGCAGGACGACCACGGCGGCGCCGTCACCCCCCACGGTTCCGGTGGCCCGGACGTCGAAGGGCCGGCAGTGCCCGTCGCGGGACATGATGCCGCCGGCCTCGTGGCGGTAGCCGGTGCCGGTGGGCAGCAGGACGTGCGCCGCGCCGGCGAGGGCGACGTCGCACTCGCGGGCCAGCAGCGCCTGCACGGCGAGGTGCACCGCGACCAGCGACGACGAGCACGCCGTCTGCACCGCGACGGCGGGTCCGCGCAGGTCCAGGTGGTACGCCACCCGGGTGGGCAGCGAGTCCTTGTCGTTGGCGAGCATCAGCTCGTACTCGGAGACCGAGTCGAGTCGCGGATTGCGGAACAGGTGGTGCAGGAGGTAGCCGCTGGCCGCCGCGGCGGCGTACACGCCGACCAGCCGGTCAGGGTTCCCGGCGAGGTGACCGGCGCGTTCCAGGGCGGTCCAGGCCGTCTGGAGGAAGAGCCGCTGTTGCGGGTCGAGCAGCCGGGCGTCGCGGGGCGAGTAGCCGAAGAAGGCGGCGTCGAAGCGGTCCACGTCGGCCAGCGCGCCGTGCGCCGGCACATGGTCGGGGTGCCGCCGTTCCTGCTCGCTGAGCCCGGCGGCGGCCAGCTCCGCGTCCGTGAACCGGGTGATGGTCTCCTGGCCGGCGAGGATCCGCTGCCACAGTTCGTCGACGTCGGCCGCGCCCGGGAAGCGGCCGGCCATCCCGACGATGGCGATCTCCAGTCCGGTCTCCTGGTCGCTCACGATCGTCCCTCCCCCGCCGGCACCGGGCGGGCCCGGCGGGCCCGGTCGGCCAGTGCCTGCTTGCGTTCGTCTCGTCGCCGGCCGCCGGTCGGCGTCGGCGTCGGCGCGGACCCGCCGTCGAGGAAGCGGGCCAGTTGCGCGACCGTCGGGTAGCGGAACAGCTCCACCGCGGGAACCGGTCGGCCCAGCCGGTCGGCGAGTCGGGCCTGCACCCGCGCCAGCAGCAGGGACGTGCCGCCGAGGTCGAAGAAGTTGTCGTCCGCCCCGACGTCGTCCACCCCGAGCACCTGCCGCCAGGTGTCGGCGATGGCCCGTTCCACGGCGCCGTCGGGGGCCACGTACGCGGCGCCGAGGTCGGCGCGGGCCACGGCCGGCGCGGGCAGGCGGGACGGGTCGAGTTTGCCGCTGGCGGTGACCGGCAGGTCGGGCACCACCACGAAGGCGCTCGGCACGAGGTAGCGGGGCAGGCGCCGGAGCAGGCTCTGGCGTAGCTCGTCCACCGCCAACCCGTCGCCGACGAGGTAACCGACGAGTCGCCGGCCGCCCGGCGAGTCGGTCCGCACCACGGCGGCGGCCCGGCGCACGCCCGGGTACTGCCGCAGGTGGGCTTCCACCTCGCCCAGCTCGATCCGGTAGCCGTTGATCTTGACTTGGTTGTCCGCCCGGCCGAGGAAGACGAGTTGCCCGTCGGCACGCCAGCGGACCAGGTCGCCGGTGGCGTACATCCGGGCCCCCGGCGTCGGCGCGTACGGGTCGGGCAGGAATCGGCCGGCGGTGAGCGCGACGTCGCCGTGGTAGCCGCGCGCCACAACGACGCCGCCGAGGTGCAGCTCGCCGGGCACCCCGGCCGGCACCGGCCGCAGCTCGGTGTCGAGGACGTAGGCGCGTACCCCGGTCAGCGGTCGGCCGATCGGCAGCTCGGTGTCGGTGGCCGCGCAGCGCGCGGCGGTGGCGGTGACGGTGGCCTCGGTGGGGCCGTACCCGTTGATCAGGAGCCGGCCGCGCGACCAGGCGGCGGCGACGTCCGGGGCGCAGGGTTCCCCACCCACGGTGAGTACCCGCAGGTCGGGGACGGCCGCGGGGTCCAGCGCGTCGAGGACGACGGGCGGTAGGTCGGCGACCGTGACGCGGTGCCGGACGAGCGCGGCGGCCAGGTCGGGGCCGGGCGTGCGTTCGTCCGGGCCGAGCAGGCGCAGGGTCGCGCCGACGGTGAGCGTGGTGACCAGATCGGACAGCGCGACGTCGAAACCGATCGAGTGGAACTGCAGGACCCGGTCGCCGGCCTGGACGCCGACCAGCCGGGCCTGCGCCTCGACGAGGTTGGCCAGCCCTCGGTGGGTGCCGATGACGCCCTTGGGCAGCCCGGTCGAGCCGGACGTGTAGATCAGGTAGGCGGCGGCGTCCGGATGGACTGTCGCCAGCGGCGCGGCGTCGTCGTGCGACGCGTCGTCGTCGAGGTGCAGCAGCGGCAGGTCGGTGGCGGGCAGCGCGAGTCGCGCGTCGGCCGTGGTGACCACCAGCGCGGCGGTGGAGTCGGCGAGCAGGTGCGCCAGCCGGGCCGCCGGTAGCTGCGGGTCCAGGGGCAGGTAGACCCCACCCGAGCGGAGTACGGCGAGGAAGGTCACCACCCAGTCCGGGCCGGCGGGCAGGCAGACGCCGACGGTCGTCTCGGCCCGCACGCCCCGGGCGACGAGGGTTCGGGCCAGGCGGTCGGCCCGGGCGTCCAGGTCCCGGTAGGTGACGGTCTGATCCCGGTACGCCACGGCCACCGCGTCGGGGGTTTCGCGGGCCTGGCGGGCGACCAGCTCGCCCAGGGTGGGCTGCTCGGGTGACGCGGGCGCGGTGGCGGCCCAACGGTCGACCAGGTCCCGCCCGGCGGCCTCATCGAGCAGCGGCAGCCGGTCCACCGGGGTGTCCGGGGCGGCGAGCGCGGCCATGAGCAGGGTGTCGAGCTGGTCGGCGAGGGCCCGGGCGGTGGAGGTGTCGAAGAGCCGCGTCCGATACTCGATCCGCCCGTCGATCCGGCCCTCGTGCGCGATGACGGTCAGCGTCAGGTCGAACATGGACGTGCCGGTGTGCGTCTCGCCGCTGGCCAGCACGGTCACCCCGGGCAGCGTCAGCCGCTGTTCCCAGCCGTCCTCGACGGCGAACATGACCTGAGCGAGGGGATGACGGCCGGGGTCGCGGACCGGGCGCAGCTCCTGCACCAGGGCGTCGAACGGCACCGGGTCGGTCAGCGCGGTCAGCGCCGAGTCGCGGAGCCGGTCCAGCAGCGCGGCGAAGGTCAGTCCACCGTCGACCCGGCTGCGCAGCACCAGCGTGTTGACGAAGAAGCCCACCGCGGTCTCGCTGTCGAGTGTCTGCCGGTTCGCCACCGGGGTGGCGATGAGCAGGTCCGGCTGTTGGCTGCGCCGGTGCAGCAGCGCCGCCCAGGCCGCCGCGAAGATCATGTATGGGGTCGCGCCGGTACGTCGTTCCGCCTCGGCGACCCGGTCGGCCAGCGCCCGCGGCCAGGAGAACTCGATCTCGTGGCCGGCGTCCTCCAGCTCCGCCGGACGGGGCCGGTCGGTGGGCAGGTCGAGCCCGGGCGGCGCGCCGGCCAGCGCGGCACGCCACCAGTCGAGCCGCCGGGCCACCTCGGTCGGACCGAGCAGCCGATCCTGGGCCAGGGCCGCCGGCACGTCCCGGGGAACCGCCGGCAGGGCCACCGCCCGGCCCGCCCGCAGGGCCGCGTACGCCGCCGACAACTCCTCGAAGAGCAGACCCATGCTCCAGCCGTCGCAGACGATATGGTGCAGGCTGAGCAGCAGCGAGAAGTCGTCCGGGCCGGTACGGCACAGGGTGGCGCGCACCAGCGGCCCCCGGGCCAGGTCGAACGGGCGTACCGCCTCGGCGGCGGCGTACTCGTCGATCTCCTGCGGCGCGACGTCCACCACGGCCAGCGGCAGGCCGGTCGGCGGCAGCACCAGCTGGTACGACTGACCGTCCAGCGGCACGAACACCGTCCGCAGCGACTCGTGCCGGGCCACGATCTCGTCGAGCGCGCCGCGCAACGCGGCCACGTCCAGGTCACCGCGCAGGTCCACCCGGTACGGCACGTGGTAGGTGGGGCTGTCCGGTCGGAGTTGGGCCAGCAGCAGCATCCACTCCTGGGCGGCGGTGAGCGGGTGGATGCCGTACCGGTCGCCGTCGGCGCGGATCGCCGCGAGGAACGCCTGCCGCCGCTCGGGTGGCAGGGCGTCCACGCGCTGGCGCAACCGGTCGGACGTGAGCCCGCCGGTCATCGGGTGGCACCCTGTTCGAGCTGGTCGAGCAGGCCCGCGAGGTCGGCGGCGGGCGGCCCGTCCAGCGCGGCCGGGACGGTCGGCGCGGCGGATTCGGCGGGCGGGCCACCGATCTCGTCCAGCGCGGCGGCCAGCCCGGCCACCGTCGGATGGTCGAAGATCAGCCGCAACGGCACCTCCGCGCCGATCGCGGCGGTCAGCCGGGAGCGGACCCGGGTCGCCTTCAGGGATCGCCCGCCCAGGTCGAAGAAGTCGTCGGCGCGGTGGCGTACCGGTACGCCGAGCACGTCCTGCCAGATCTCGGCCACCGTCCGCTCGGTGGGCGTACGCGGGGCGTCGTCGTTGGCGGTGGCTCCGGCGTCGGGGGCGGGCAGCGCCGCGACGTCCACCTTGCCGTTGCGGTTGAGCGGCAGCCGGGGCAGCGCCACGAACACGGCCGGCACCAGATGGTCGGGCAGTTGCTCGCGGGCCCGGTCCCGGATCGCCTCGACGCCCACCCCGTCGTCGGGCACGACGTACGCGACCAGTCGCGCGTCACCGGCGGCGTCCCGGTCGGCGCGCACGATCGCGTCGCGGACCAGCCCGCCGCCGCGCAGCGCCTCGGTCACCTCCCCCGGCTCGACCCGGTACCCGCGGATCTTCACCTGGTGGTCGGTCCGGCCGACGAACTCGATCAGCCCGTCGGGGCGCTGCCGGACCACGTCGCCGGTGCGGTAGAGCCGGCTTCCGGCCCGGGGCCCGAACGGGTCCGGCACGAACCTCTCGGCCGTCGCGTCGGGGCGGCCGAGGTAGCCACGGGCCACCCCGTCCCCGCCGATGAACAACTCGCCCAGCACCCCGGGCGGCACCGGTTGCAGGAGCCGGTCCAACACGTACACCCGGGTGTTGGCGACCGGGCCGCCGATCGGCACGACCGGGTCCGCGGCGGTGAGCCGGGCGCAGTCGTACGTGGTGCTGTAGGTGGTCGCCTCGGTCGGGCCGTACCCGTTGACCAGCGTGGTGTCCGGGCAAGCGGTCCGGAGCCGGTCCACCGCGATCCGGTCGGCCTGCTCGCCGCCGAAGGTCAGGTAGCGCAGCGCGGCCAGGGCGTCCGGGGCCTCGGTCGCCACCTGCCGGGCCACCGAGGTGGCCAGAAACATCATCGTCACGCCGGTGTCGCGCAGCCGCGCCCGCAGCCGGTCCGGCACGATCACGTCGTTGATGTCCAGGTCGGCGAGGCAGGCGCCGTTGAGCAGCGCGCCCCAGACCTCCAGGGTGGCCGCGTCGAACGACATCGTGGCGGCCTGCCCCATCACGTCGTCGGGGCGTACGTCGATGAACGTGGTGTCGCGGACCAGCCGGACGATGTTGCGGTGGCTGACGCCGGTGCCCTTGGGACGGCCCGTGGACCCGGACGTGTACATGACGTACGCGAGTTGGTCGGGGTGGACCGTGACCGCCGGCGGCTGCGCCGGACCGTCCTCGGCGGGCAGCCGGTCCACGGCGATCCGGGGCGTGCCGTCGTCGGGGAGCCGGTCGGCCAGCGCGGCGGCGTGCAGGATGACGCCCGGCGCGGCGTCCTGGCACATCAGCGCCAGCCGCTCCGGCGGGTATCCGGGGTCCAGCGGCAGGTACGCGGCGCCGACCCGGAGCGTCGCCAGCGCGGCGACCACCCAGGTCGTGGTGTCGGCGACGCAGATCCCGACGAGGGTCTCGGCGCCGATCCCGAGCCGGAGCAGCCGCGCGGCCAGGTGGTTGGCCCGGCGGTCCACCTCGCGGTAGTCGAGGGTCCGGTCGTCGTCGCGCAGCGCGGGCGCGTCCGGGGTCCGCCGGGCCCACTCGGCGAACAGGGCGGGCAGCGACGATTCGCGCGGATAGTCGGTGTCGGTGGCGTTCGGGTCCCGCACCACCCGCTGTTCGGTCGCCGGGTCGAGCAGCGGCAGGTCGGACAGCCGCGCCGTGGGACGTTCCCGCACCCGGTCGAGCAGGACGGCGAGCGCCGCCCCGATCGTCGGGGCGTGCGGGTGACCGGACACCGTGACGGTCCGCCGTTCGTCGCCGATCAGCAACCGCAGCGCACCACGATTACCGGGCGGCAGTTGATCGGGTCCGATCGATACCACCGGCCGATAGTCGGGGGGATTTTCGGGCAATTCCGTATCGTGCTCGCGGGCTTCCCGGAGCGCCGTTCGGACCAGGTCCCGCAGCTCGATCCAGGTGGGATCCTCGGGCAGCCGGACCCGGACCGGCAGCCAGCCCGACCCGCCGGCCGGCGCGGCCGGCGTCTCGGCGACGAGATCCTGAGCGCCGGCCCAGCGGCGCAGCAGCGCGAACAGGCCGGCCAACGCGCTGACCTGCGGCTCGACCTCGTCGCCCAGGTCGACTCGGGCGTCGACGGGCGGGGCTGACGTCGGCGTGAAGGGCAGGTCCGGCGGCTCCGGGAGGGCCGCGAACCGCCGCTCCCAGAAGGCGGAGAGGCCAGGAAGAATTGTCTGTTCGGTCATCGGATCTCAGCTCCGATCAGCGGGTGACACGCAATGACCGGGAGTCTGGCCCGGGCCCGTGCCGGTTGCTTGTACGGGCCGTTCGGGTGCCGTTGCGGCGGTCTGAGGGAAACCTGAGTGCGGCTTTATGCCGATAGCGCATTGCAGTCAGTAAGTACACCGACTCTTTTGGTTATGGCGATGGCGCTCGATGAAGGCGATGATCGTGCCGGGGGGAAGCCACGCCGGGCGACGACTCGCAGGGCCCGGTTGTCTCTTCGCTCGCCTGAGCCTCCACGAGAGAACACAGGAGCGGTGAATGTCCGGAGACCTTGTCAACCATGCCTGGCGCACGTCGACGCCGGCTCGCAGCGAAGGTGGAGGCGACGCGTCGGCAGTAGAACGAGAACGGACGAGCGGTGATCCCGGGCGGGCGCTGCGGCACCTCGCCGCCGCCGGTGACCGCACGGCGGCACACCTGTGGCTCGCCACCCAACCCGACCTGCTCGCCGCGCGCCCCGACGAGGCCGACGTCCCGGCCGCCCAGATCTGGCGCACGGCGCTGCGGCACCACCTCGCCGGGGAACCACACCTGGCGACAGCCCTCCTGGCGACCGCGCCGACCGGCGCGACCGGGCCGCACGCCGTGCAGACGTACTGTCACGCCGCGGTGCACCACCTGCTCGACGACGACATCGAGCGCGCCAGCGCCGACGTCGAGGAGGCGGCCCGGGCCGCGCACGCGTGCGGCGTACCGACCGCTCACCAGGCGTACGCCCGGGTGGTCGTGCTGCTCGCCGCCGCCACCGGCGACGTGGCGGCCACCCTCGGGCGGGCGGAGGCGACCACCGGGCTGCGCCGCGCCGACGCCGACCTGTTCCGGCTGATGGTCCACCTGGACCTGGCGGGTCACCTGATCCGTGCCGGCGACGCCGCCGACGCGCTGCGACAGGCCGAGGCGGCCGTCCGACTGACCGAAGTGGCGGGTGACTCCGGCTACGAGCCGTACGCACTGACCCTGACCGCCGTCGCGAAGTGCCAGCTCGGCCGGTTCGAGGAGGCGCTGGCCGACGGCGCCGCGGGGCTTCGCCTGCGGGAGTTGGCGGGAATCACCGCCGACGAGGCGTTCTCACTGGCCGCGCTCGGGATGGTGCACCGCCGGCGGCGGGAGCCCCGCCAGGCCCGGCAGGCGCTGGAGGGCGCCCTGAGCGCGCTCGCCACGTCTCCGTCGCGCCCCGCCTCGCCGGCCTGGGTGCTGGCCGAGCTGGCGCGGATCCGCGCCGCCGACGACCTGGCCGCCGCGCAGGACCTCGCCGACCGGGCGGTCACCGTGGCCCGCGAGCCCGAACGGCCGTACGCCCTGCTGGCGCGCGGGTGGGTGGCGCTGCTGCGCGGCGACACCGCCGCCGCCCACTTCGACGCCGCCGAGGCCCGCACCGGAGCCACCGTCGGACGGCGACGCGCCACCCTCGTCGACGCGCTCCAGCTCACCGTGCTCTCGGCGGACGACCCACGCGCGTCCGCCGGGCTGCTCGACGACGCCGCGGCGCTCTGCCGGGAGCTGGGCGACGCGGCCGAGGAAGCCACCGTCCGGCTGATCGCCGCCCGGTTGCAGGGGCGGCAGGCCCGTCGCGGCGCCGAGGGCGCCGAGCAGAAGCTGCGCCGCTGCGGGGTACGCCTCGACCCGGGCGTCGCCGACGGGCTGACCGCGATCACGCTGCGGGTGCCCGCGGTGGTCATCCACACCCTGGGCGACTTCCGGGTGTTCCGGGCCGGTTCCGTCGTCCCGTACGGCGAGTGGCAGTCCAAGAAGGCCCGGGACCTGCTGAAGATCCTCGTCGCGCACCGGGGTCGCGCCGTGCCCCGGGCCCGGCTGATGGAGTTGCTCTGGCCGGACGAGTCACCGTCGCGCACCGCGAACCGGTTGTCGGTGCTGCTGTCCACGTTGCGCCGGGTGCTCGGCACCGGGCACCACACCAGCGGTCGGGGGGCGGTGCTGGCCGACCGGGGTTCGGTGGCGGTCGACCTCGACGTGATCGATGTGGACGTCGAGACGTTCCTCACCGCGGCCGAGGAGGCGCAGGTCGCCCTGCGGGCCGGGCACCCGGACGCGCTCCGCGCACTGGTCCGCGCCGACGAGTTGTACGGCGGCGACTTCCTCGCGGACGACCCGTACGAGGACTGGGCCCAGCCGCTGCGGGAGGAGGCGCAGGTGGCCCACACCAGCGTGCTGCGGGCCCTGGCCCAGCACGCCGCGGACACCGACCAGAAGCTCGTCTACCTGATGCGGCTGGTGCACCGCGACCCGTACGACGAGGACGCCCACCTGGAGTTGGTGCAGGTGCTCCGCGCGGCCGGGCGGCACGGTGAGGCGCAACGCCGCTACCGCACGTACGTCGAGCGGATGCGGGAGTTGGGCATCGCGCCGGCCGGCGGGCCGACCACCGGCGTCGACACCGCCGCACAGCAGGCGGACTCGTCGTCCGGGCCGGGAGGGCGGGTGACCCGGTGGCGGACGCCGTCCGCCCAGCCACCGTGGACGGCCGAGGTGGATGCGGGTCGCAGTCCGACCGGTGTCCCCGTGCAACGCAAGCCGAGGAGGCTCCTCGGACACCCGGTCTGACCGGTGGTCGCCGGCGGCGCGGGGGCCGGCGAACCTTGGCGGGCCATGGTGCGCGGACCGGCCCGGTGAGCCTGCCGGGGCAGCTCACCGGGCCTGCAGGCTCACCGGACGTGGGATCAGTGGCGGGGCTGGTAGCTCTTCGGCAGGCGCATGCCGCGCTCGGCCATGATGGCCCGCACCCGGTTGGGGTAGTTGGTGATGATCCCGTCGACGCCCATGTCCATCAGCGCCGACACGGTGGCCGGGTCGTCGCAGGTCCACGGGATGACCTTCAGGCCCCGGGCGTGCGCCTCGGCGATCATGGCCGGGTCGGGGTAGAAGCGGAAGGTCGGGTCGGCGATGGTGCCGTTCTGCGGAAAGCCGTAGTTCGGCGACAGCGCGGTGACGCCGGCGATGGCGGCGGCGGCCCTGACGAAGTCACCGTCGTAGTCGTCGGCGTCGATCCCACCGAGCCAGGGGGACGCGCCGGGCTTGCCGACCTGGAGGAAGTCGTAGTTGGTCAGGGCCACCAGCGGCCACGTCGGCGCGAGCCGGTGCATCACCTTCAGCGCGCCCCAGTCGAACGACTGAATGGTGACCTGCTTCTCGATGCCGGAGGCGTGGATCTCCTCGAAGACGCGCCGGACGAACAGCTCGCGGGGCGCGGTCTGCTCGGGCGCTCCCGCCTCGACCTTCGTCTCGATGTTGAGGGTGACCTGCTTCGCCCGGTAGCTCTTGACGAGGTCGAGGACGTCCTTCAACTCGACCATCCGGAAGCCCTTGATCTGCTCCTGCTCGGGAAAGCCCGGGAGTTGCTGGTAGCCGCAGTCCATGGTCTTGACCTGGGCGAGGGTGAGGTCCTTGAGGTACTTGCCGACGTACGGGTACATCGGGTCGCCGGCCTGAACCGGTGCGGTGTCGGCGCACTTCTGCGCGCTGACCTGGCGGTCGTGGGTGACGACGACCTTCTGGTCCTTGGTGATCTGGGTGTCCAGCTCCAGGGTGGTGACGCCGAGGCGCAGAGCCTTGGCGAAGCCCTCCAGCGACTCCTCGGTGGTCATGCCGATGCCACCGCGGTGCGCTTGGAGGTCGAAGTGGGTCTTCTGGGGCAGCAGCGCGGTGGCGCTGTCGACGGTCGACGCGTGCGCGGCCGCCGGGACGGCGAGCGCGGGCAGGACGGCGAGGCCGACCAGCAGGTGACGCAGGGACATGGCGCGAAAACCTCAGCTCTTCAGGTGCGGATGCCCTGGTCACGCTAGGTGGGAGACGGTCGGCCGCGATGACCTGGCCGCGAGCGGAGCGTGAACGCTCGCCGAACCCTCGCGGTACGCGGTAGCGGGCCGGCACGGCGGCCGGTGCCTGTCGGCCCGCCGCCGGTCCCGGCCGGACGGGTCGCCCGGCCCTGTCCGCGCCGGCCCGCCGCGACGAGCGTGGAGACCATGAGAGCGCTGGTGATGTACGAGTCGATGTTCGGTAACACCGAGGCCGTCGCGCGTGCGGTGGCGGACGGAATGGCCCGGCTGGCCGAGGTGACGGTCGTCGACGTCGGCACGATGCCGCTGGCGACCGGCGTGGACGTCATCGTGCTGGGCGGTCCCACACACGCGTTCGGTCTGAGCCGACCGGCCACCCGGCAGGACGCCGTACGGCAGGGGGCCACCCGGGACGACGCCGCGACGGTCGGCCTGCGGGAGTGGTTGGACGCCGCGCCGGCGCTGTCCGGTGTCCCGGCGGCGGTCTTCGACACCAGGGTCGACAAGCGGTTCAGCGGCTCGGCCGCCCGAAAGGCGGAGCGTCGGCTGCGGCGACTCGGCTGCCGGATGCTCGTCGCGGCCCAGAGCTTCCACGTTGTGGGCACTCCCGGACCGCTGGTGGACGGCGAGCGCGAGCGCGCCCGGCGCTGGGGTGAGGCGGTGGTGGCGGCGGCCGTGGCCGCGACACCACGGACCTGACGGGCTGGGCGTCCCCGACGGCCACCGGATCGTCGTGGTGGCCGTCGGGGACCGGCCTAGCCGAGGGTCACGTGCAGGACGCGCTCGTTGCTGTTGTTCGGGTTGGCCTGCCCGTTGCAGGTCCAGAGACCGACGGTCGTGCCGTTGGCGGTGCCGGCGCCCGTCACGTCCAGGCAGAGTCCCGACTGGACGCCGACGATGGTGCCGTCGGCGTTGACCCGCCAGCGCTGGTTCGCACCGCCGGTACAGCCGTAGATCTGGAGCGCGGCCGGCGCGGTGGTGTCCTGACCGACCACGTCCAGGCACATCGCCGCGTCGTACACCCGCAACTCACCGGCGGTGGTGAACGTCCACGCCTGGCTGGCCTGCCCGGCGCAGTCGTTGATGGAGATGCCGGTGCCGGCGGTCCGGCCGCCGCCCACCACGCTCAGGCACCGACCGGACGCCGCGCCGAAGGCAACATCGACCATCAAAGATGGATTGCCGGCAGATGTCAACGATTTCGTGCGATCGAGGACAAATCCCGTCAACAGGGCGCGCGGGTCGGACCGGGCCCGCGACGTCGAGCAGGGGGCCTGACAGGGACGGTGGCGGCGTGGCGCGGCGGCCCAGCAACCGCCGCGCCACCAGCGCCTGTCGGCGCCGAGCCGGACCGCCCGGTCCGCCGCTCCGGGCGGCCCCGCAGCGCAGTCACCGCCCGACCGGGCGGGCCTCCCGGCGGGTGGATTCCTGCGCGCACCGACGTCGTGCGACGCGACGGCGTCGGCCGGCCCGCCCCGCCATCGGCGGCCGGCGTTCGGGTCGCCGTGGACGACCCTGATCGACGCTCATCGAGGTCCGTCGGTGGCGAAAGTATTGGTACGACGCAAGCGCGGTGTCAACGTTTCTCGGAAACTTTGCGAAAGGTCGGACGGCATATCGGCTGACCGCCAATAGTCGTCTTCGCTGGCCGTGGCACCGGCCTGGCAATCAGGCTCACACGCGGCGGCGCAGATTCTCGCCGCGCGATCAGATTGACGCCGATAGTTCCGATGAATTTCCGGATCACGTCGATCTCCGCTCGACTGCTGACGCCCGCCGGGTCGGCCGTCGACACCTTGGCGCAGGTGGATCGCCACTGCTCCGCGCCGGAATGACCGATCGACGACGCCCGCGCCGGACTCCCGGAGGACTTCCGGAAGTTGTTGACGGTCCCGAATTTGCGCTGCAATACTCCGATCCACTGTGATCGATGCGATCCGATGTCCGCGCGACCGCCGTCGATCTCCGCACCCACCACCACAACGTCCGGACCGTGCTGTCCTGCCACACCGGGACGGACCCGGGCCGGTAGAAGGGGCACAGATGAGCACCGTCTCCGCTGGCACGCTCGTACGGTCCAGGCCACTACGGGCCGCGCTGTCCATCCTCGTCACCGCCGCCGCGGCCTGCGGCATCGTCATCGCGGCCACCGCCACCCCGTCCAGCGCCGCCACCTGCAACGGCTATGTCGGCCTCACCTTCGACGACGGTCCGACCGGCAGCACCAGCGCCCTGCTGAACGTGCTGCGCGCCAACGGCGTACGGGCCACCATGTTCAACGTCGGGCAGAACGTGCAGAACAACCGGTCGGCGGCGCAGGCACAGGTGGCCGCCGGCATGTGGGTCGGTAACCACAGCTGGAACCACGCCCACATGACCTCGATGAGTCAGTCCCAGATGCAGTCCGACCTGTCCCAGACGAGCTCGGCCATCCAGTCGGCGACCGGCATTCGACCCCAGTTGTTCCGGCCCCCGTACGGGGAGACCAACTCCACCCTGCAGTCGGTCGCCTCCTCGCTCGGGATGCGGCAGGTGATCTGGGACGTCGACTCCCAGGACTGGAACGGCGCCAGCGTCAGCCAGATCGTGTCGAACGCCAGTCGTCTCCAGGCCGGCCAGGTCATCCTCATGCACGACGGCATCCAGAACACCCGGGACGCCATCGGGCAGATCATGGCCAACCTGACCAGCCGCAACCTCTGCCCGGGCATGATCTCGCCGTCCACCGGCCGGGCGGTCGCGCCCGACGGCGCCACCCCGCCGCCGAGCAGCACCACGCCGCCCCCCGGCGCGACGACCCCTCCGCCCAGCGGCGGCTCCTGCACCGCCACCGCGTCGACCACCAACGTGTGGGGCGACCGGTACAACACCTCGGTGACGGTCAGCGGCAGCAACACCTGGACCGTGGTCGTGGCCCTCACCTCGCCGCAGCGGGTCTCCACCGTGTGGAACGGCAACGCCACCTGGGACAGCAGCGGCACCGTGATGACCGTGCGGTCCAACGGCAGCGGCAACACCTTCGGCTTCACCACGATGTTCAACGGCAACAGCAACGCCCGGCCACAGATCCGCTCCTGTACCGCCGGCTGACACCTCGACCCCGTCCCGCGTGGCAGCACCACCACGCGGGACGGGGTCGACCGGGCTCGCCGGCCCAACCCGACGCCGCCACCACCTTTTTTCTTTCCCGAAAAAAGATCGGCTCCTCTTGAAAAAAGCCTCGCCGTGGCGACGATATTCAGATGCGTCGTCTCCTCCAGAGCGTCGGCCGGCTGGTCTCGGGCCTGCTCGCGTTCGTCCTCGCCACGGCGGTCACCCTGCTCGCGTCCGCGCACCCCGCCGCGGCGCACGGGACGCTCGCGATGTCCACACCGGCCGACGGCTCGACGGTCAAGGATGCGGTACCGACGGTGGCGCTGTACTTCACCGAGAAGGTCAGCGCCAACGCGTACTTCACGATCACCGCGCCGAACGGCGTACGCGTCGACAACGGTTGGACCTACGGGGAGCCGAAGCCGCTGACCAAACCGGTGCGGGAGTACTTCCTCGTCGACGGGCAGTTCCAGCCCCGCGAGTACACGACGGGCTTTCCGGCGGTGGTCTCGGTCGCGCACCTACCGGCGGCGGGACAGTATTCGGTGAGCTACCTGTCGGTGGCCTCGGACGGCGACGCGGTGCGCGGCACCATGACCTTCCGCTACTCCGGCCGCGCGACCGCCGCTCCGGCGGGTTGGCAGCCACCGACCCAGCAGCCGGACCCCGCGCTGTTGGCGGCCATCGAGCAGCACTCGTCCTCGGGCCAGCCGCCCGCCACGTCGGCCGCGCCCACCGGGTCGCCGGTTGCGCCGTCCGCACCGGCGGCGGCGTCCTCGGACGACGAGGGTGGTTCCGGCGCCCTGTTCTGGATCGGCGGCGCGGTCGCCGTCCTGGCGGCCGTCGCCGGTTACGTCACCTGGCGTCGTCGCTCCCCGGCCGCCGGCAGCGCATCGGGCCGGGCCCGAGGGTCGAAGACGCCCGCCGGGCGGCGCGGGGCCGCGCCCCGGTCCGGCGGCGGCCGCAGGGGCAGGGCCGGCGGCCGACCGCGCGGCGGCGCGGTGCCCGCCGCGCGCAGCCGGGTCGCGGTCGGGTCGTCGTCGGCCGTACCGGCCCCGGAGCGTGGGTCGTCCGCCGAACCGTCGCGGTCCGAGCCCGACGACACCTCGTCGGTACGAGGGGAACGGCTCACCAACGCCCGCCTGGCGCTCCTCGTCGGCGGGTTGGTGGTGGCGCTGCTGACCGGCTTCGGCCTCGCCCGCATCGGTGCGGACGACGCGTCCCCGGCCGGTGACGCGCGGCGGCCGGCGGGTCCCGGCGGGGCGTCGTCCAGTTCCGCCCTCTCGGCGGGGGTCGGCCACGACCACGCCCCCGGAACCGGACCGCACTCGCACCCCGGGGACGCCAGCGCGGGCGAGACCCTGGCCGCCGGGACGACGGTCAGCGCCGGCGGGTACACGTTGCAGCCCCTGGAGCGGTCCCAGCCGAGCGGCGTACGCGCCGACTACCGGTTCCGGATCGTCGGGACCGACCGGCAGCCGGTGACGCGGTTCGCCGTCGTGCACGACAAGCCCCTGCACCTGATCGTGGTCGGTCGTGACCTGGGCGGCTACCAGCACCTGCACCCGAGCATGGCGGCCGACGGCACCTGGAGCGTCCCGCTGACCCTGGCCCGGCCCGGCGGTTACCGCGTCTTCGCCGACTTCTCCGTCGACGCCCCCGACGGCCGGCAGGTGCCTCTCGTGCTGGGCGTCGACCACCACGTGCCGGGCGGATACGCGCCTGTCGCGTTGCCACCGGCGCAGGCGCAGGCGACGGCCGGGAAGTTCACGGTGTCGATGACCGGCACCCCCACGGCCGGCGTGACGGCACCGGTCCGCTTCCAGATCAGCCGCACGGGCGCCACCGGGCCGGTGCAGCCGCAGCGCTACCTGGGCGCGTACGGGCACCTGGTCGTCGTCCGCGAGGGTGACCTCGGCTACGTGCACGTGCACCCGGAACGGGACGTCGTCGACGGCGCGGTGGCCTTCTGGCTGACCGTCCCCAGTGCCGGCCGGTACCGGGCCTTCTTCGACTTCCAGGTCGACGGCACGGTGCAGACCGCCGAGTACACCATCGACCTGCCCTGACCGGCGGCGTACGCCGCCGCGTCCCGATCCGATCCGGGAAGTGGCGGGAACCACACCGGCCCGTGTCACGACTACCTCACCGGGCCACACGCGACAGACCACGCCGGGCGAACCGCCAGCACCGGGAGCGCCCTCGGGCGCCTCCCGACAATCCCGATCGGAAAAACATGTCTCTGACCGAGCTGTCCGGCGCACCGACGCCGGAACCCGCCCCGGCGGAACCGCCGACCCCGCCGACCCGGCGTACCTCGCCGTTCGGCGCGCTGCTGCTCCGGCTGCACTTCTACGCCGGCGTCCTCGTCGCGCCGTTCCTCGTGGTGGCCGCGCTGACCGGGCTCGCCTACACGGTCGCGCCGCAACTCGACGGTGCGCTCTACGGCGACCGGTTGACCGTGGGCGCGCCCGGTGACCGTCCACTCCCCCTCGCCGACCAGATCGCCGCCGCCCGCGCCGCGCATCCCACCGGAACCATCGCCACCGTCCAACCCGGCGACGGCGACCGGACCACCCGGGTGGCGTTCGCCCTGCCCGAGCTCGGCGAGAAGGTGCGCACCGTCTACGTCGACCCGTACACCGCCGAGGTCCGGGGTCAGCTGACCACCTGGTTCGGCTCCACGCCGGCCACCACCTGGCTGGACGACCTGCACCGCAACCTGCACCTGGGCGCGGTCGGCCGGCACTACTCGGAGCTGGCCGCGAGTTGGCTCTGGGTGCTCGCCCTGGGCGGGCTGGTCCTGTGGTGGCGACGACGCGCCGCCTCCCGGTCCGCCGCGCGGCACCTGTTCGTGCCGAACCTGTCCACCGGCCGGGGTGTGCGCCGTACCCGGGGGTGGCACGCCACCACCGGTGTCTGGCTGGTCGTCGGCCTGCTGTTCCTCTCGGTGACCGGACTGACCTGGTCGCGCTACGCGGGCGGCAATTTCGGGGCCGGCCTGGACGCCCTCGACGCGCGCTCCCCGGAGATCTCCACCAGCCTCACCGCCGTCCCCGCCGAGACCGGTGGCGGTCACCACCACGGCGACACCCCGGCGGGCGGGGTGGTCGACCCGGCGGCCTTCGACCGGGTCCTGGCGGCCGCCCGTACGGCCGGCCTCTCCGGCCCGGTCGAGATGACCCCGGCGCAGGAGCCGGGCACCGCGTGGACCGTCACGCAGATCGACAACACCTGGCCGGTGGCGAAGGACCGGGTCGCCGTCGACCCCGCCGGCGCGACGATCACCGCCCGCAGCGACTTCGCCGACTGGCCCCTGCTGGCGAAACTGAGCGGCCTCGGCACCCAGGCCCACATGGGCGTGCTCTTCGGCCCGGTCAACCAGATCCTGCTCGCCGCGCTCGCCCTCGGGCTGCTCTGCGTGATCCTCTGGGGCTACCGGATGTGGTGGCAGCGCCGGCCGACCCGGGCCGACCGCCACGCGTTGGTGGGAGCGCCGCCGGCCCGTGGCGGCGTACGGCGGATGCCACTGTGGGCGGTGCTGCTCGGCGCGGCGGTGACCGTGGCGGTGGGTTGGGCACTGCCCCTGTTCGGCCTCAGCCTGCTCGCCTTCGGCGTCGTCGACGTCGTCGTGGGCGTGGCGTCCCGGCGTCGGCGTCCCGACCTGACGCCCGTCTCCCCGGCGCCGGCCGGGAGCTGACCGGCCGGCCCCGGCATCCGGGGGCGCTCAGCCCTCGGTGTCGTGGCCGCTCGGCGGCAGGTGCGCCAGGCTGTCCCGCAGCGCGGTCCGGAACTCCTCGTACCGGTCGGGGCCGAGCGCGTCGGAGAGCTGCCGCTCGATCGCCGCCACGAAGCCGTCGGACGCCGTCATGAGCCGCAGTCCCCGCTCGGTCGGGACGATCAGCTTCGCCCGGCGGTCGGCCGGGTCCGGGGTACGCCGGACGTAGCCCAGCCGCTCCAGCTCGTCGAGGATCGCGCCCATCGTCTGCTTGTTCCGCCCGGCCAGTCGCGCCAGCTCGCCGGGGCGCGTCCCCTCCGGGTCGAGGTAGGCCAGGACCGCGCCGTGGCGGGGTCGCACGTCGTCGAAGCCCTCGTGGGCGGCGCGCGTGAAGATCTCCCGCTGGACACGTCCGGAGAGCTGTACGGCCAGGATGCCGAGATCGGGGTCCTGCTCCTTACGTGTGCTGCGCTTCATATTTTGGTCCAATCATTGGACGGTACAAGTTTTGGACTATAACGTCGTGCCGGTCATCAGCGGGCCCGAGCGGGCCCACCCGAATCCGGAGGACGACCATGACCATTCTGATCACCGGAGCGACCGGCACGGTCTCGCGGGAGGTGCTGCGCGAACTCGCCGGCAACGAGCAGGTGCGGGCGCTCGTCCGGGACCCGTCCCGAGCACCCGCGCTGAACGGCGTCGAGTACGTCGTCGGCGACCTGGACCGCCCGTCGACGCTGACGCCGGCGTTCGAGGGCGTACGCACCCTGTGGCTGCTCACCCCGATGGGCCCGATCGCGCCCAGCCAGAGCATGAACGCGGTCTGGGCCGCCCGGCAGGCCGGCGTGCAGCACATCGTCCGGCTCTCCGCGATCGGCGCCGCGCACGACGCACCCACCCGCAACGGTCGGCTGCACGCGCTCTCCGACGCGGAGGTGCAGGCGTCCGGCATCCCCTGGACGATCCTGCGCCCGAGTCACTTCATGCAGAACCTGCTCGGGTCGCTGGCCGGCGAGCAACTGTACGGACTCTTCGGCGCGGCGCGGGTCGGCCTGGTCGACGCGCGGGACATCGCCGCCGTCGGGGCCGCGATCCTCGCCGCGCCACAGCCGCACCAGGGCATGATCTACACGCCCACCGGCCCGGAGAGCATCACCCTGGACCAGGCGGCCCAGGACATCGGCCGGACGATCGGCCGCCCGGTGCGGTACGTCCCGCAGAGTCCCGAGCAGACCCGGGACGGGCTCCTCGCCGCCGGGCTGGACGAGTGGTCGGCGGAGGTCCTCGCCGAGTACCGGGTCGCCTACGGCGACGGCTGGGGCGACTTCACCAACGACGACGTCGCCCGGGTGACCGGCCGACCGGCACGGACCTTCGCCGAGTTCGCGCACGACCACCGCGAGCAGTTCGCGGCGGCCTGAGTCGGCACACCGCAACGACGCAGCCCGTACGCCCGCGCCGATGCGCCCTCCGGTGACCACGCCGGAGAGCGCATCGGCGGTGGCCGACACGTCAGTGTCGTGCGAAGCACATCATCGGTCCGGCGATTTGTCCGGTTCAGCCGCTCGATCCGCCAAGTTGGTGGAACGATGACTGTCGTGGGAACTGCCGATACCGCCATGCCTGCCATCTCGCCACTCGCCGGTGAGCCGATCAAGCGCGCCGACGCCGAACGACTCGCCGGGGTGCTGAAGGCGTTCGCCGATCCGGCCCGCCTGCGGCTGCTCAGTCTGATCCAGGCCGCCCCGGACGGCGAGGCCTCGGTCACCGACCTCACCGCGCCGCTCAACCTCTCGCAGCCGACCGTGAGCCATCACCTGCGGATCCTCACCGAGGCCGGCCTGATCGAGCGGGAGAAGCGTGGGGTCTGGGCCTACTACCGCATCGTGCCCTCGGCGATCGCGGCGATCGCCGACCTGCTGACCCCGCCCCGCAAGCGACCGACGAAGAAGACCCGCTGAGCGGGTCCGCTCGTCGGTGAGGCCGTGCGTCAGCGGACGCGGGCGACCGCGCCGTTGAACGACACGTCCCGCACGGACGGACGCGGCTGCGGCGCGTCGTCGGCGTGCCAGCGCGCCACCGAGACGATGCCCGGCTCGACGAGGTCCAGCCCGTCCAACAGGGCCGCGAACTGCTCGGTGCTGCGTGCCTGGAAGCGGCCGTCGCGGTTGTTGGCGGCCAACTCGGCGGTGACGGCCGGCGGCAGGTGTTCCCAGGTCACGTGCGAGGCCACCAGGTAGCTGCCGGACGGCAGCGCGGCGACGAGCCGGTCGAGGATGCCCTTGGGGTCCTCGTCGTCGCGGATGAAGTGCAGGATGGCCACCAGCATCAGCGCGACCGGCTGGGTCAGGTCCAACGTCGCGCGCAGCTCGGGATGGGCGAGGATCTCGCCCGGTGCCCGCAGGTCGGCGTCGAGGTACGCCGTCCGCCCCTCGGGCGTGCTGGACAACAGCGCGCGGGCGTGGGCGAGCACGATCGGATCGTTGTCGACGTAGACGACCCGGGCCGACGGGTCGATGGCCTGCGCCACCTCGTGGGTGTTGTCGGCGGTCGGGATGCCGGTGCCGATGTCCAGGAACTGCCGGACACCGCGCCGGGCCAGGAAACGCACCGTCCGTTGCAGGAACATCCGGTTCTCGATCGCGGCGAGTCGGATGGTGGGCATCGCCGCCGCGAGGGCGTCGCCGGAGGCCCGGTCGGCGGCGAAGTTGTCCTTGCCGCCGAGCAGGTAGTTGTACCTGCGCGCCGGGTGCGCGACCGACGTGTCGATCCGGTCGGTGGCCGGGGGGTGCCCGCCGTACGACGTCATCCGACCTCCCCGTCGTCGTGCGTTCCTCCACAAGGTACACAGATCGGCGGCGGGGCGGGGACCCGCCGCCGGCGCGCTCAGGAGGCGCAGCCCTGGGCCGTGTCGGCCGGCTCCACGTCGCGCAGCCCGGCCAGGATGTCGGCGGTGGTGTGCGCCCGGATGCCGGACTGCGCCTCGTCGGCGAACCGGGCGACGACCGCGCGGACGTGCCGCTCGGCGGGTGCGGCGAGGCCGTCGTAGATGGTCTCGAAGAGTTCCCGCGCCGGCCGCCGGAGCCAGCCGGCCGGCAGGAGGTCCAGGGGCAGCCGCGGGTCGAGGGTGGGAAAACGGCGGAAGGTGTCCATGACCTCGGTACGCGTCCGTACGGCCGTCGCGCCGTCGACACCCGTCGACCGCGTCTGCGGCACCAGCGGCGTCCACCGGCGCAGGAACTCCTCGTAGTGCCGGCCGATCGCCTCGATGTCCCAGGCGTCGATCGGCGTGCGCTGGGCGATGGCGTCGAGGTCGGCCTGTCGGCCCCGGAACACCGTGACAGCGCCCGGGGCGAACCGGGCGAGCTGGGCTCTGCCCTGCGGGCTCAGCTCGTACGGCGAGACCCACAAGCCGTCGTACAGCGGCGCGTACCCGAGCCAGCGGAGCTGGCCCCGCAGGGCCCGCCGCTGCGCGCCACGGTCCTGGGGCAGGGAGAAGGCGACGATGGTCCAGCAGCCGTCCCACGCGGGCACCTCGGTGGTGGCGGCCAGGATCCAGCTGCCGCCGCTGGACAGGTACGCGGCGGCGGCGCGGCTGAGCCGGTAGGAGCTGCGCCGACCCTCCCGACTGCCCTCCAGCACGCCGCGCCGGGCCAGCCGGCTGATCGCGGCACGCGCACCCGCGGTGCTCACACCGGACTCGGCGAGCAGGGCGACGAGGGCCGCGGACGGGACCCGCGCCCGGGTCCGCAGCGTGTAGTCGGCCAGCAGGGTCACCGCGAGATCCTGCGGGGAGCTGCCGGTCTGCCGTCGGGGCAGTCGCGGCGGCTCGTCCCCGTCGTCGGGATAGATCTCCTCGATCGTGAAGGGGTTTGCCACAGGCGCTCCCGGCTCGGCTCAGGGACGGTGCACCGACTGTAGACGGACCGCCCGGACGGCGGTGTCGGCACCAGCACCTCCTGATCGAGGTACGTCGATTGACACTTCAGCGACCGCGAGGAACACTATCTGCTACGCGACGCCGTACGCAGCCGGGCACAGGGCGAGCACACGTAGTGGGCGAGGCGCGATCACCACGGGAGTCGGGCGCACCCGTGACCGCACAGCGCGCGACCCCACACCCACCCCGCACAGGTGATCGAAGGAGTCATCCCCGTGAAGATCCGAAGGAAACTGCTGCTCGGCCTGGTCACGTCACTGGTGGCGGCCGGCCTGGTGGCCCCCGCGTTGCAACCCGCGTACGCCGCCTCGCTCACCGAGGTGACCGCGTTCGGCGACAACCCGGGCCGCATGCGCATGCACGTCTACGTACCGGACGCCCGCCCGGCCAAGCCGGCGATCGTGGTGGCCATGCACGGCTGCGGCGGATCGGGCCCCGGCTTCTACTCCGGGAGCGAGTTCGCCTCCCAGGCCGACCGGTACGGGTTCATCGTGATCTACCCGACGGCGACCCAGCAGGCCGGCTTCGGCAACTGCTTCGACACCTGGTCGGACGCCGCCAAGCGCCGTGGCGGCGGCAGCGACCCGGTGTCGATCATCTCGATGATCCGCTACGCCCAGCAGCAGTACGGCGGCGACCCCGACCGGGTGTACGCCACCGGCAGCTCGTCCGGCGGCATGATGACCAACCACATGCTGGCCCTGTACCCCGACGTCTTCAAGGCCGGCGCGGCGTTCATGGGCGTCCCCTACAACTGCTTCGCCAACGCGGCGGACTATCCGCCCGGCAGCAGCCAGTGCACCGGCGGGAACATGAACCGGACCCCGCAGCAGTGGGGTGACGCCGTGCGCGGGGCGTACCCCGGCTACTCCGGCCCCCGCCCGCGGGTGCAGTTGTGGCACGGCACCAGCGACACGCTCGTCCCGTTCTCGCTGTTGCAGGAGACGATCGAGCAGTGGACCAACGTGTTCGGGCTCAGCCAGACACCGACCTCCACCGACACGCCGCAGGCCAACTGGAACCGCCGCCGGTACGCCGACGCCAACGGAACCGTCCAGGTCGAGGCGTACAGCATCCAGGGCGCGGGCCACAGCCTGCCGTCCGGCGGCATGGCCGCCGCCGCCGTCACGTTCTTCGGCCTGACCGCCCCGCCGAACCCGACCACGCCGCCCCCCAACCCGACGACCCCGCCCCCCAACCCGACGACCCCGCCGCCCAACCCGACCACCCCGCCGCCCAACCCGACGACCCCGCCGCCGAACCCGACCACGCCGCCGCCGAGTTCCGGCGCGTGCCGGGTGGGCGTCGCGATCAACGCCTGGAACAACGGGCTGACCGAGAACCTCACCATCACCAACACCGGGACCAGCGCCGTCAACGGCTGGTCGCTCGTCTTCACCCTGCCCGGCGGCCAGAACATCACCTCGGGCTGGAACGCGACCTACTCCCCCACGTCCGGTCAGGTGACGGCCCGCAACGCCTCGTACAACGCCAGCATTCCGCCGAACGGGTCGGTGACCGTCGGCTTCCAGGCCACGCACACCGGCAACACCGCGCGGCCGAGTTCGTTCACCCTCAACGGCGCGACCTGCACGACCGCCTGAGCACGGCGGTCCGGTCCACCGGAGACCGAGCCGGCCCCGTCGCCCAGGGCGGCGGGGCCGGCACGACTCAGTTGCCGGCGGGTACCTGGTCGACGATCTCGTCGTACCCGACCGCGCCGGGCGCCGTCGTCGGCGCGTAGATCACGCGGAGCACGCCCGTCGGGAACACCTCGGTCGCGGTGACCCGCAGGTGGTACGGCGTGTCGCCGTCGTCGAAGAGCCGGCGCCCCTTGCGGGCCGCCACCGGGTGCACGAGCAGCCGCAGCTCGTCGACCAGACCGGCCGCGAGGAGCTGCTGGACGACCGAGATGGACCCGGGGATGAGAATGCCCTTGATCCCGGGATCGGCCTTGAGCGCGGCGACGGCCTCGGCGAGGTCACCGGCGACGAGTTCCGAGTTGCGCCAGGAGAAGTCCAGCGGCTGACGGGAGACGACGACCTTGCGCGTGTCACCGAGTTGCTTGGCGAACCCGGCGTCCTCGCCACCGGCGGCCTCCCGGTCCGGCCAGGCCCCGGCGAAGCTGTCGTAGGTCACCCGGCCGATGAGCAGCACGTCGGAGGTGTCGTAGTCCTCCGTGACCGCGCGGCCCATGTTCTCGTCGAAGTACGGGAAGTGCCAGTCCGGGTCGATCTCGGCCACGCCGTCGGCCGAGATGAACAGCGTGGAGATGACCTTCGCCATCGCGGTGCTCCTTCACATCACATGCTGTGGGCTCGTGGACGGGCACAGCATCGCAAACGCGTCCGACGGTCGGGGCCCGCTGCGCCGGGAAACGCGGACGAGCCCCGGCCGAATCGGCCGGGGCTCGTCAGGTGACGCGGGATCAGGCGATGTCGAACCGGTCGAGCTCCATGACCTTCGTCCAGGCGGCCACGAAGTCGTGCACGAACTTCTCGCGCGCGTCCTGGCTGGCGTAGACCTCGGCGAGGGCGCGCAGCTGGGAGTTGGAGCCGAAGATGAGGTCGACCGCGGTGGCGGTCCACTTCACCTCGTCCGTGGCCAGGTCCCGGATCTCGTACACGTGCTCGTCGGTCTCCGACGCCTTCCACCGGGTGCCCGGGGAGAGCAGGTTGGCGAAGAAGTCACCGGTCAGCACGCCCGGCCGGTCGGTCAGCACGCCGTGCGACGCACCCCCGACGTTGTTGCCGAGGGCACGCAGACCGCCGACGAGGACGGTCATCTCGGGCGCGCTCAGGTTCAGCATGTACGCCCGGTCGATGAGCAGCACCTCCGGCTGGGTCTTCTCGCCGGCGCGCAGGTAGTTGCGGAAACCGTCCGCGCGCGGCTCGAGGACCCGGAAGGAGTCGACGTCGGTCTGCTCCTGGCTGGCGTCGGTGCGGCCCGGCCGGAACGGCACGGTCACCTCGACGCCCCCGTCGCGGGCCGCCTTCTCGACGGCGGCCGAGCCGGCCAGCACGATCAGGTCCGCGAGGGAGATCTTCGCCCCACCGGCGGCGTTGAACTCCTGCTGGATGCCCTCCAGCGTGCTCAGCACCGTCGCGAGCTGCTCGGGCTGGTTGACCTCCCAGCTGCGCTGCGGCTCCAGGCGGATGCGCGCGCCGTTGGCGCCGCCGCGCTTGTCCGTGTTGCGGAAGCTCGCGGCGGAGGCCCAGGCGGTGGAGACGAGCTGCTCGACCGTGAGGCCCGAGTCGAGGACCTTCGCCTTGAGGGCGGCGACGTCGGCGTCACCCACCAGCTCGTGGTCGACGGCCGGCACCGGGTCCTGCCAGAGCTGCGGCTCGGCGACCCACGGCCCGAGGAAACGCTCGATCGGACCCATGTCGCGGTGCAGCAGCTTGTACCAGGCCTTCGCGAAGGCCAGCGCGAACTCGTCGGGGTTCTCCAGGAAGCGCCGCGAGATCTTCTCGTACGCCGGGTCGACGCGCAGCGACAGGTCGGTCGTGAGCATCGTCGGCTTGTACTTCTTCGACGGGTCGAACGGGTCCGGGATGATCGCCTCGGCGTCCTTGGCGACCCACTGCTTCGCGCCACCCGGGCTGGTGGTCAGCTCCCACTCGTAGCCGAACAGGATCTCGAAGAAGCGGTTGCTCCACTGGGTCGGCACGTCGGTCCACGTCACCTCGAGACCGCTGGTGATCGTGTCGGCGCCCTTGCCGCTGCCGTGGGTGCTCAGCCAGCCCAGGCCCTGCGCCTCGATCGGGGCGCCCTCGGGCTCGGGGCCCACGTGGTTGTCCGCGACACCGGCGCCGTGGGTCTTGCCGAAGGTGTGTCCACCGGCGATGAGGGCGACGGTCTCCTCGTCGTTCATCGCCATCCGGCCGAAGGTCTCCCGGATGAAGTGCGCCGCCGCGGCCGGGTCGGCGTTACCGCGCGGGCCCTCCGGGTTGACGTAGATGAGGCCCATCTCGGTCGAGCCGACGCCGGGCGTCATCTCCTTCTCGGAGGCGTACCGCTCGTCGCCCAGCCAGGTGTCCTCCGGACCCCAGAAGATCTCCTCGGGCTCCCAGACGTCCTCGCGGCCGAAGCCGAAGCCGAAGGTCTTGAAGCCCATCGACTCCAGGGCGACGTTGCCGGCCAGCACGAGCAGGTCGGCCCAGGAGATCTTCTGGCCGTACTTCTGCTTGACCGGCCACAGCAGGCGGCGGGCCTTGTCCAGGTTGGCGTTGTCCGGCCAGCTGTTGAGCGGGGCGAACCGCTGACCACCGTCACCGGCGCCGCCACGGCCGTCCTCGATGCGGTAGGTGCCGGCGGCGTGCCAGCTCATCCGGATCATCAGGCCGCCGTAGTGGCCGAAGTCGGCCGGCCACCAGTCCTGCGAGGTGGTGAGGACCTCGGTGATGTCCCGCTTGAGGGCCTCGACGTCGAGCTTGGCGAACTCCTTGGCGTAGCTGAAGTCCGGCCCGAGCGGGTTGCCCTTGGGCGAGTGGGCGTGCAGCACCGAGAGGTCGAGCTGGTTGGGCCACCAGTCCCGGTTGGTGCGCGGACGACCACCGGTCTTCGGGGTCGGCGAGTCGATCGCCGGGTTCTCGCTCTCGCTGCCGTGGGCGGTCACCGAGTCGTGCGCGACCGGGCAGCCCGCCGCGGCCTTCTGGTCCACGCCCTGCGCGCTGGCGGGGCGGTTGTCCTGGGTGTCGCTCATGTACTTCCTTCCGAACTGGCGGATCGCTGGGAGGTGCGGTCGGACGCGCAACCGGGGCAGGTGCCCCAGTAGACGACCTCCGCCTCGTCGACCACGAAGCCGTGGTCGTCCGAGGCGGTGAGACAGGGTGCGTGGCCGACGGCGCACTCGACGTCGGCGATGGCGCCGCAGGAGCGGCACACGACATGGTGGTGGTTGTCCCCCACCCGCGACTCGTAGCGGGCGGTCGCGCGGGCCGGCTGGATGCGCCGCACCAGACCCGCGTCGGTGAGCGCGCGCAGCACGTCGTACACCGCCTGGTGCGAGATGGTGGGGTGGTCCGCCCGGACCAGCGCGATCACCGTGTCGGTGTCGACGTGGGGGTGATCCCGCAGCACCGCGAGCACGGCCAGCCGGGGTCGCGTCACTCGTAACGAGACCCCTCTCAGCTGCGCTTCGAGGTCGGACATCACGCGCTGCACACTAGCTCACTTTTTTGGAACGGATCAAGTTTTGCCCACTCTCGGGTCGGCGTGGCGCAACCTTCACGCCCGGTTCACCCGGTGGTGGCCGGCGCGCCGGCGGTCGCGGGCCGCCGCGGCAGACTCCCCCACCGCCGGGATGGTCCGGAAACTCTCCGGAAGTTCCGACCGACATTCGTCCGATGATGTCCGCCGGCCGGCCGCCTGCCACCCTCGCCACGACCACCCCTGATCGACTACTGACCTCGACAGACACGCGTCCTTTCGAGGCCGACGGCGGGCCGGGCGCCGCCGCGAGGCTTCCGGAAAATGTTGACAAGCGGACGACCGGCTCAATACCGTCGCCATCGACGGCACTCAATCGCCGTCGTCGTCCGTGCCGCGACTGCCGCCTCCGGTCGTGGTGCGGGACAACCGGTCAACCACCACCACGCGGTACGACGCCGTGGCCGACAGCCCGTTGCGTCGCACCGCACCGCTGGCCCCGCGCCAGCCGTGACGAGGAGGAAACACCTACATGATCGACACCGACCACACTCCCACCGCAGCACCGAGACGCGGCCGGATGCGGCTGCTCCTCGGCGCCGCCTGTGCGGTCGTCCTGGCCGTCACGGGCACGGTCGCGGTCACGGCCACCAGCGCGTACGCCGAGGCCGACCGGACGCTCACCTCGAGCCTGACCGGCACGCACAACGGCTACTACTTCTCCTTCTGGAAGGACAGTGGCAACGCCAGCATGACGCTGCGCGAGAACGGCCGGTACTCCAGCAGCTGGGACCGCAGCACCAACAACTGGGTCGGCGGCAAGGGCTGGGCCACCGGCTCGCGCCGGACGGTCACCTACTCGGCCAACTACAACCCGGGGAACAACAACACCTACCTCGCGCTGTACGGGTGGACGCGCAACCCGCTGATCGAGTACTACGTGGTCGAGAACTTCGGCAGCTACAACCCGAGCAACGGCGCCACCCGGTTGGGCACGGTCACCACCGACGGCGGCACCTACGACATCCTGCGCAGCCTGCGGACCAACGCCCCGTCGATCGACGGCAACCAGACGTTCTACCAGTACTGGAGCGTCCGCCAGAACAAGCGGTCGAGTGGCACCATCACCACGGCCAACCACTTCGACGCCTGGGCCCGTGCCGGCCTGAACCTCGGCACCAACCACGCGTACCAGATCATGGCGACCGAGGGCTACCAGAGCGCCGGCAGCTCCGACGTCACCGTGTCCGAGGGCGGCGGCGGCAACCCGACCTCCGGGCCGACCTCCGGACCGACGACCGGCAACCCGGGCGGCGGCAACTGCAACGCGACGCTCTCCGCCGGTCAGCAGTGGGGTGACCGGTTCAACCTGAACGTCGCGGTCAGCGGCACCAACAACTGGATCGTCAGCCTCAACCTCAACGGCGGCCAGTACATCCAGAACAGTTGGAACGCGTCCGTCAGCGGCACCAGCGGGACGGTGACCGCCCGACCGAACGGCAACGGCAACAACTTCGGCATCACGATCATGGCCAACGGCAACTGGACCTGGCCGACGATCAGCTGTCGCACCAGCTGACCCGTACCACCGCAGCACGTTCCGGCCCCCGCCGCCACGCGACGGGGGCCGGGCGCCGCCCGGGTGCTCAGGAGTACACGAGGTGCAGCATCATTCCCGCGTCGGCGTGCCCCAGGTTGTGGCAGTGGTTGGCCCACACGCCCGGATTGTCGGCCCGGAACGCCACCTCCCACACCTCACCGGGCCGGACGTCGAACGAGTCCAGCCAGAGCGGGCTTCCGGTGGCCGGCCGCCGGTCGCGGGCCAACACGAGCACGTGATGACCGTGCAGGTGCCACGGGTGCACGACCTGCGACCGGTTGACGATGGTGAACCGGACGACGTCGTCGCGGCGGACGACCTGCGGCGGGATGTCCGGATCGGCCGCGCCGTTGACGGTGTGGGCGTACCGCGGCAGCAGTCCACGCAGGTCGAGACCGCGATCGAGGACGAGGGTGAAGTCCCGGTCGAAGCGGGACCAGGGCGCCGGGGCCGGCCGGCCGTAGCTGAGCGGGTCCAGGACCGGCCACCCGTCGGTCGCCGTCGACCCCGCGCCGGTCGAGTAGACGCGGCGTCCGTCGACGTGGAGCGCCACCGGGGTGGCCGGTGCATCGAACACCAGGTCGTAACGGCCCCCGGCCGGGATCAGCACGGCCGTGTCCCGCACCGGCGTCGGACCGCTCAGCTCGTGGCCGTCGATCGCGGCGACCCGGAAATCGGTGCCGGCCAACGCGTACCGGTGTGTGGTGCTGTCCGTGTTGATCAACCGCAGCCGCACCGGAACGCCGGCCTCGACGGACTCCACCCGCGCGTCGGGCAGCGGACGATCCGCCAGGGTGTGCACCGGCACGACGACGTCGAGGCCGGTCGCCGGCCCGGGACGTACCACCAGGACACCGTAGAGGCCCATCCGTACGCCGACGTCGGACACCGAATGGGTGTGGTACCAGTAGGTGCCGGCCTGGTCGGCGCGGAACCGGTAGACGAACTCCTGACCGGGCAGCACCGCCGCCTGGGTCACCCCGGGCACACCGTCCTGGCCGTTCGGCACGTCGTACCCGTGCCAGTGCAGGGTGACGCCCCGCCCGATGTCCCGGTTGCGCAACGTCACCTCCACCACGTCGCCGACCGTGGCGGTCAACTCCGGTCCGGGTACCTGCGCGTCGAACGCCCACGCCGCGACGTCGTGACCGCCGACGCGCACCGTGGCGGTACCGGCCGTCAGGGTGAACCGTCGGGTGGGTTGGTCGGAGATCCGGGCCTGCGGGTACCCGTGCTCGTGGGGTGCGGCGGGTGCCGTCCCCGGGGTGACGGCCAACCCGGTGCCGGCCAGCAGCGCCGCGACCGCCACCGCGACCGCCACCCGGGACACCGTCCGGGACGGGCGCGCGTCGAGCAGACGCCACGAGACCGCCGTCGCCGCCACCACCCCGGCGACCGCGAGCAGCCCCACCGACGCCGACACCGGGTAGCCGTGCAGGACCGTCACCAGCAGGGCGGCGCTCACGGCGTACCCGGCGAACAGGAGCGGCACCGCGACGGACCGGATGTCGTCCGCGGCCCGCAGCAGCCGCGGCCCGGCGACGGCGACGGCCGCGAGCGACAGCGGCGCGGCGACGACGACCTTCTCGGCGGCGAACCACCAGCCGGCCCGGGCGAGCGCGACCACGGTGCTCGCGCGGGCGAGCGTGGCGAGCAGCGCGACGGCGGCCAGCGCGAGCGCGAGGGGCCGACGCCGGGCGGCCGCCGCGGCGCCGCCGCCCAGCCAGCCGGCGGCGGCCAGGACCGTCAGCACGAGGTCCGCCGCGAGCAGCGAGGCGGTCGTCATGCCGGCTCCCCCTGGGGTACGACCACAGCAGCGTCGGCCGTCGGCGTCCCGGCGGCCAGCCGGCGCGCTCCCCGCATCACGCCGACCACGACATGTACCGCGATGATGCCGTTGACCGCGTGCAGCCCACCGATGGTCAGGCCGAACGGCGTGCTGGCGCCCACGGCGTCGGTGCCGGCGCTGGCGAGCATGGCGAGCAGCGCCTGCACGATGACCAGGCCCAGCGGCAGGACCGCCAGCGCGACGAGCCGACCCGGCGCCTTCGCCAACGCGGCGAGCAGGACGGTGAGCAGGGTGAGGACGGGGATGACGGCCATCCCGTTGACGCTGTGCAGGGCGTACGCGCCGTCCCCGGCCGGCTTGGTGAACGCGCCGACGGCGGCGAAGACGAACTGGAGGGCGAACGCGGTGAGGAGCAGTCCGCTGCTGACGACGAATGCCTTACGCATGCTGGGCTCCTAGAGCTGCGCCGAGCGCAACGCCCGGGCGACGTGGTCGGTGGCGGTGATCGCCCCGTAGGCGACGATCCGGACGAGGTCGGCGTCGGCCGGGTGCGACAGCTTCCACAGGGCGACGTCGCCCGGGCTCACCGCACTGGGCGCGAACGCCGCCAGCAACGCGATCCGCGTGCCGACCCGGTCCCGGCCGGGCACGTCCCGGACCAGGTCGACGGCCCAGTCCGCGGGCCGGGTCGGGAACCGGCCGTCCTCCCAGCGCACGGTGGCCGTCACGGTCTGGCGGGCCACGTCACCCAGCAGCTCGCCGCCCCGGGTGGCGGCGTCGCGCAACGACGCGTACGCGACCCCGACCGGGCTGCCCCCGGCCCAGGCCGGCGGCGGTGTCGGGCTGGGGTCCAGGAGTGCGAGGCTGCGTCCGGGTTCCTTCGGCTCCCGCGCGGACCTGGCGTACAGCCGTCCCCCGACCGAGCGCACCAGCGGGGCGCGTTGCAGGCCGCCGGGGAGCAGGTCGGGGTCGAGCAGCGCCGAGACGACCCGGTTGACGAAGTGGAACGCGAGCAGGGTGCCGGTGACCTCGGGGCCGTACCGGCTGGTCCAGTCCCCGGCGCGGGGACTGCGGCTGGCCCGGGCCCAGCGGGCGAGTTCGGCGTGTCGCGGCTCGGCCGGCGTCTCGCCCCGGGCGACGACCTCGGCCAACCCGTGCTCGCCGAGGGCGTGCAGCAGCAGCACGTGGGCGTCGAGGCAGAACTGACAGCCGTTGGCCCGGGACACCACCGCCGCGACGAGTTCGCGGTCGACCCGGGACGTGTCGCCGGCGAGCAGGGCCTCGCGCAGCAGCGACCAGGTCGCGGCCAGCACCTCGGGCACGGCCGAGAGCGCCTGGAAGGTGGGCAGCGGTCCGAGGAAGTCCTCGCGGAGCTGTTGGTAGACCGCCGCGGTGCGACCGGTGGCCGCCCTGGTGGGGACGGGGGTGAAGAAGCGGTATGTCATGCGGTCGATGCTCGCGGCGACGGCCCGCGAAGGCGTCGTGCCGGCGCAGACACTTCCCGCCGCCCGGATACCACGACCGTGGTACGCCTGATCTACCGCGCGCGCGGGATGCTCCCGTGCGGACGGTCGTTCTACAGTGCGACCATGCGCCGCGACCTGCCGTACGTCGTCAGCGGCCTCGTCCTCGGCGGTCTCCTGCTCGGCAACGCCGCGCTCGCACCGGACGCCGCGACGGTCGGGGCCCTCGACGTCACCCTGGTGCTCGTCATGGCCGCCGCCCTCGGCGTGTGCCGACGCCATCCGGTGCTCGCGCTGGGCGTGGTGACCGTCGCCATGCTGGCCCTGCACATCCGGGTGCACTCCGGGGTGTCCGCCGCGTTCCCGGTGCTCGGCGTGGTCTACCTGGCCGCGTGGCGGGGGTACCGGTTCGCCTCCGTCGTGGCCAGCGTCGCCTTCCTCGGCGGCTTCCTGGCCCACGACGTCTCGGTGGCGCCGGTCGACCGTCCGAACCAGCTCATCGTCGAGCGGACGGCGCTGCTGCTGGGCTGGTTCGTGGCGGCCAACGTCGCCGGACTGGTCGGCCGGCACCGTCGGGCCTACCTGGAGCAGGTCGAACAGCGGGCCATCGAGGCCGAACGCACCCGTGAGGAGATGGCGTTGCGGCGGGCCGGCGAGGAGCGCCTGCGCATCGCCCGCGACCTGCACGACTCCCTGACGCACAGCATCTCGGTGATCAAGGTGCAGGCCGGCATCGCCGTGCACCTGGCCCGCAAACAGGGCGACGAGCCGTCGGCCACGCTGCTGGCGATCCAGGAGGCCAGCGCCGCCGCGATGCGCGAACTCCGCACCACCCTGGACGTCCTGCGCACGCCCGACGACGACCGCGTCGGGCTGGCCCGGGTCGACGAACTCGCCGAACGGACCCGGGCGGTCGGCGTGCCGGTCCAGGTGACCGTCACCGGCCGGCCACGGCCCCTGCCGGACGAGGTCGACCAGGCCGGCTACCGGGTCGTCCAGGAGGCGCTGACCAATGTGGCCCGGCACGCCGGGCCCGCGACCGCACGCGTCCTGGTCGAGTACGCCCCGGCCGGGCTGACCGTCGCGGTCAGCGACGACGGGCAGGCGTCACCGGCCCGACCGCCGACGCCGGGGGTGGGACTGCGCGGCATGCGGGAGCGAGTCAGCGGGCTGGGCGGCACCCTGCGGGCCGCCGCCAACGACGACCACGGGTTCACGGTGCGGGCCACGTTCCCGCTGGACGGGCCGGCATGACCGGGCGGTCACACCGATGATCCGGGTCCTGCTCGCCGACGACCAGGCGCTGATGCGGGCCGGTTTCCGGGCGCTGCTGGCCGCCGAGGACGACCTGGAGGTGGTGGGCGAGGCGACCGACGGCACGTCGGCCGTCCAACTCGCCCGACGCCTCCGCCCGGACGTCGTGCTGATGGACGTGCAGATGCCCGGACTCGACGGGATCGAGGCGACCCGACGCATCGCCGCCGACCCCGACCTCGCCGCGACCCGCGTCCTCATCCTCACCA
Organism: Micromonospora sp. WMMD729; assembly: GCF_049315225.1. NCBI lineage: Bacteria > Bacillati > Actinomycetota > Actinomycetes > Micromonosporales > Micromonosporaceae > Micromonospora > Micromonospora sp. WMMD729. The sequence continues at coordinate 3,796,159 of NZ_CP186059.1, forward strand.
ACTACGGGCTCGACTCGTACGTCTTCGCCGCCCTGCGCGCGGGCGCGAGCGGTTTCCTGCTCAAGGACGCCGACCCCGCCGACCTGTTGCAGGCCGTCGCCGTCGTGGCCGGTGGCGACGCGCTGCTCGCGCCGGCCGTGACCCGTACGCTGATCAGCGAGTTCGTGGCCGGGCCACCCCCGGCCGCGCCGAGCGCCGGTCGGGACGTGCTGACCGCCCGGGAGCAGGAGATCGTCGAGCTGGTCGCCCGGGGGCTGACCAACGACGAGATCGCCCAACGCATGGTGATCAGCCCGTTGACCGCCAAGACGCACGTGAACCGGGCCATGACCAAGCTGCACTGCCGGGACCGCGCGCAGTTGGTCGTGTGGGCGTACGAGTCGGGACTGATCACGCCGCGCCGCCGGTGACCGTGCCGTCACCGGCGGCGCGACGCGAGCTGGTGTCAGGACCCGATCGCGATGGCGAAGACGTGCATCGTCGGCACGTTCGCCGCCGCACGGGCGCTGATGTTGGGCAGCACGACCTGGGTCACCGCCTTGTTCTGCAGGGCGACGCCCACGTAGTAGATGCACGCGGCGGTGGCCTGGCGACCGTTGTTGGGCCGGTTCTGGTACGCGGACACGATGGCGGCGGTCGCCCCGGACACCGGGCCGCCGTACCAGTCGGGCGTGCTGAGGGTGAACGTCTGGCGGGTGCCGTCCGCGTACACCACCGTTCCGGTGCCCGACACGGCCCCGTAGGTGCCGGTCAGGAGGAAGCCGAGCGTGCTGCCGGTGCCGCTGATGCCGATGGTCTGGCCCGAGGCGATGGCGTTGTCGGCGGTGCCGGGGCTGACGTTGGGCCAGCGGAAGTTCACCCCGTTGCGGCTCACCGTGCTGCCCGGGCTCGCGCCGGCCTGCGCCAGGGCCTGCGCCGACAGGGTGGCCCCGTTGCCGTCGAAGTTGCCGACGTTGGTGTTGCTGTCGTTGGTGATGCCGGCGTTGGTGAAGCTCTGTTCCAGCGTCGGCGTGGTGGCGCCCGTGCTGGTGACCCGGTAGGTGCGTCCGGCCTGCACGGTCACCTCGATCAGGTCGGACTCGACCCGGGTCACCCGCGGTGAGGTGCCGTCGGCGGTGTCGACGACGCTGACGGTGCCGGTCAGGAACCGCGACCGTAGCCGGACCGTGCCGGCGCGGTCCGGTCGTACCAGCACCTCGGTGGCCGCGCCGCTCGCCCAGGTGATGCTGACCGTGTGCCCGCCACGGCCGCGCAGCCCGGTCACCCGGCCGCTGGGCCAGGCCGGCGGCAGCGCGGGCAGGATGTGCAGCTCCCCGATGTGGCTCTGGAGCAGCATCTCGGCGATGCCGGCGGTGGCGCCGAAGTTGCCGTCGATCTGGAAGGGCGGGTGCAGGTCGAACATGTTCGGGGCGAGCCGGGCGGTGGTGGCGAGGTAGCGGATCAGGTCGTGGGCCCGCTTGCCCTCCTCCATCCGCGCCCAGAAGTTGATTTTCCAGGCCAGCGACCAGCCGGTGCCGTCGTCGCCGCGCAGCGCCAGCGTACGACGGGCGGCCTCGAACAACTGCGGGGTGCCGCGCTTGGTGATCTGGTTGCTCGGGGCGAGGCCGTACAGGTGGGAGATGTGCCGGTGGTTGGGCTCGGTCTCCACCCAGTCGTAGAGCCACTCCATGATGTTGCCGCGCGAGCCGACCTTCATCGGAGGGAGCCGGTCCCGGGTGGCCCGGACCTGGGCCCGGAAGGTGCTGTCCACGTCGAGGATCTCGCTGGCCCGGGCGACGCCGTCGAACAGGTCGCGCAGGATCTGGTTGTCCATGGTGGGGCCGGCGCACACGCTGGCGTTCGAGTGGTGGCTGAGTTCCGGCGAGTTCGACGGGTTGGTCACCAGGTAACCGAGGGTCGGCTCGGTCACGAGGGTGTTGAGGAAGAACTGCGCGGCGCCCTTCATGGCCGGGTAGTTCGTCCGCAGGAACTCGATGTCACCGTTGAACAGGTAGTGGTCCCAGATCAACGTGGACAGCCACGCGCCGCCGGTCTGCCACATGCCCCAGAACGCGCCGTCGACGACGGCGGTGGCCCGCCACGCGTCGGTGTTGTGGTGGGTGACCCAGCCACTGGCGGAGCCGTACTGCACCTGGGCGGTCCGCGCTCCGGTGACGGCGAGTTCCCGGACCATGTCGAAGACCGGGTTGTGGCACTCGGCCAGGTTGGTGGTGTTGGCCGGCCAGTAGTTCATCGGCAGGTTGGCGTTGATCGTGTACTTCGAGTCCCAGGACGGCGTCAGCGAGTCGTTCCAGATGCCCTGGAGGTTCGCCGGCTGGGTGCCGGGGCGCGACGAGGAGATCAGCAGGTACCGCCCGAACTGGAACAGCAGCGCGGAGAACTGCGGGTCGTTGACGCTGTTGTGCTGGGCGATGCGTACGTCGGTCGTCTGGTCGGCGGCGGAGGTGCGGCCCAGGTCCAGCGTCACCCGGCCGAACAGCGCCTGGTAGTCGGCGACGTGCCGGGTGCGCAGCTGGTCGTAGCTGTAGGCGCGGGCGGCGCTCAGGCGCTGCCGCGCGATGCCCCCGTAGTCGCCGCCGACGTTGCGGTAGTTGACGTAGCTGGAGCCGATGGAGACCAGCAGGACGACGCTGGTGGCGCCGGTGACGCGCAGGGTGCCGCCCGAGCTGGACACGCTGCCGCCGGTGACGGTGGCGTTGGCCAGGGCGAGGAAGCGGACCTGCCCGGTGACGCCCTCCTGGTTGCCGGAGACGCCGTCGAGGCCGATCGTCGTGCCGTCCGGGCTGGACACCGTGGTGCGCTGCGGGCTGTCGAAGGTGGCGGTGAAGCTGATCGAGTTGTTGCGGTCGGCGGTCAGTCGCATCGCGATGACCTGGTCCGGTGCGCTGGCGAAGACCTCCCGCTGGTAGCGGATGCCGTTCAGGACGTACGACGTGGTGGCCGTCGCGGTGGTGAGGTCGAGCGTGCGGTTGTGCTGGGACGCTCCGCTGGCCGAGCCGAACGCCAGCCGGAGGTTGCCGACGGTCTGGTACGCCAACTGCCCGCCGGGGTTGCCCATCATGGTCTGGTTGATGAGGTCCTGGGCCTGGGTCCACTGGTTCGCGTTGACCAGCCGCCGGATCTCCGGCAGCGCGGCCGCGCCTCGGGTGTTGCTGGGATCGTGCGGGCCGCCGGCCCAGACGGTGTCCTCGTTGAGCTGGAGTCGTTCGGCGTCGACGTTGCCGAACACCATCGCGCCGAGCCGGCCGTTGCCGATCGGCAGGGCCCGCAGCCAGTCCGTGCCGGCACCCTCGTCGTACCAGAGGGCGAGGTCGTTGGCGGCCAGCACCTGCGGCGGCGCGACGGAGTCGGCATTGGCGGTCGCCGTCCACGGCAGCGGCAGCAGCGCGCCACCCGCGCCGGCCGCGCCGATCTTGAGGGCCTGTCGCCGGGTCAGGTCTGACATCGATCCTCCAAACGGTGACCGGTGCGGCCACCCAAGCGCGACAACGACGACCCCCGATAGTGGATCCGCGCGGTGGCACCGACCGTGCAGCGCAGGTCGTAGGCAGACCCGTGGACGACCAAACGTCCGATGTGTTTCGGGAAGATTACTCCGGCGTCACGCAATAGGCAACGGTCGATCGCTGGCGGATCATTGATCGGCGGCGGCCTATGGCGACCCGGGTGCGACCCGGGTGACAGCGGGGTGGGGAGATGCGTTCACCACGGCAGGGGCGAGCGAGACCAGGGGAGGCAATACGTCCGATGAATGGCCGCAGCCGCGCCGCGTCGGCCTCGTGGACCGGCGGGCGCGGCTGGGCGCGGGCTCACTCGGGCAGCGTCGCCCCCGACTGCTCGGCCACCAGGTATCTCGCGTACCAGTCGGGCCAGTTGTCGTCCCGCTGGCCGGTGCGCTCCTCGTGCTCGCCGTGGGCGGCCGCCGCGCGCCGCAGCGCGTCCGCGAGGTCGGTCGCCGACCGGTACGACGTCAGTTCGCTCTCGACGCGCCCGGGCAGACGGGTGGTGATCTCCTGCATCAACCAGGTGTTGCCGTCCGGGTCGTGGAACGTGGCCCGCGAGACGTAGCTGCGGCGCTCCGGGTCGGGACCGTCGGCCGGCCCATCCGGGGTGACGTGGAAGACGTCCCCCACCTCGACGCCGGCGGCGACCAGCGCGTCACGGGCCGCCTCGATGTCCGACACGACCAGGTACGCCGTCGCCGAACCCGGCGCGGCCGACGTGAGCTGCGTGCCGAACTGCACCGAGCACGGGGAGCCGTGCGGGGTGAACTGGACGATCCCGGGCGGTGTCTGGTCGAGTCGCCAGCCGAGGCCCTGGTAGAACCGCTTCGCGCGGTCGACGTCCGCCACCGGGACGACGATCACCTCGACCTTGACGTCGAGGCTCGCGAGGCCGGGCTCGCCCCGATCGGCTTTCGGGCTCATCGCGACCTCCTGGGTGTACCGCCCCACCGTCGACGACCACGCTACGTCCTGCGCCCCGGCGAGGTACGGCGTTCGGGACATCAGCCCGGTGCCGCCCTGGTCGCCCTGCGCAGCCCGAACAGGGCGACCAGCGCGAGCAGGATGACGGCGACGGAGTACTCGTCGGCGGTCTGCGGGAGGCCCCCGGCGTACACCACCAGGAAGCCGGCGATCACGGTGGGCAGGCCGAAACCGACGTAGCAGACGACGTAGAGCAGCGAGAGCACGCTGGCGCGTTCGTGCGCCTCGACCAGCGGCATGATCGTCTTCAGGCTGCCCTGGAACCCGCCGCCGAAGCCGACACCGCCGAGCGCCAGACCGACGAAGAACCCCGGTACGGACTCGGCCATCACCGAGACCACCGTGACGACCATGCCCAGGATGAGGGCGACGATCCCGGTCAGGATCACCGTCCGCGCGGCGGTGTCGCGCAGCAGCAGGACGGCGACCGACCCGAAGAGGGCGAAGACGAACAGGACCAGACCGGCGACCACGATCGAGGTGTCCATGAGACTGCGTACCAGCGCCGGACCGAGCGCGCCGAAGAAGCCGGCCAGCGCCCAGACCGCGAACAGCACCGGAGCGACGACCAGCACCGGTCCGCGTACCGCGCGCGGCAGTTTGATCTCCGGTCGCAGGCTGCGGCGCGCTCCCGGCATCCGCGTGACGGTCTCGGGCATCAGCGCGACCCCGATGGCCTGGATCAGCAGGACCCCGACGAGGACCACGTACACCAGCCGCGTCGGGGCGGGCAGGTAGCGGATGAACAGCGCCGACAGGAGCGCGCCGCTACCGGTGCCGAGGCCGGGGGCGATCGAGTTGGCGAGTGTCCCCCGTGCCCGGTCGATGTCCAGCATGGCCGCGCCGACGGCGCCCGTGGCGGCGCCCGCCGCGAGCCCCTGCACGAGGCGGGCGACCAGCAGCGCGGGTACGCCGTTGGCGAGGATGAACACCAGCAGCGACAGGATCTGCACGGCGATCGCGACGGCCAGCACCGGACGCCGGCCGACGTGGTCGGAGAGTTTGCCGAAGGTGAGCAGCGACGCCAGCACCGCGAGCGCGTAGACCGCGAAGACCACGGTGGTGGTGACCGCCGAGAAGTGCCAGCGCTCCTGGTAGATCCCGTAGAGCGGGGTCGGGGCCGCCGAGGCGGCCAGGAACGACACGAGGATCGACCCGAGCAGGACCAGGGAGACGTTCGGTCCGAGTCGCGCCCGCCCCGTGCTCGACATGTCGGTGCTCCTCGGGCTGCTGCGGCACGTCGGGTCCGACGGCCGCAGGCGCGTACCCGATGTGCCGGCCTCCATGCGCCGACTACTCGTCGGCGTCAGACCCTAGGCGCTCGCGCAGCGCCCGCGCGATGTCGCCGGCGGCGCGCAACTGGTCCGGCGTGAGCGCGTCGACGAACAGTTCCCGGATGGTGCGCAGGTGCGGGAAGGTCGCCTGCTGGAACGCGTCGGCCCCGCCCGGGGTGAGAATCACCTCCGCCCCGCGCGGGACGGTCGCGCACTCCTCGCGACGGATGAGCCCGCGTCGTTCCATTCGGCCCAGGTGGTGCGAGAGCCGACTCCGCTCCCACCCGATGTGTGCGGCCAGCGCGGAGGAGCGCATCCGCCGCTCCGGTGCCTCGCTGAGGGCGAGCAGGACGGCGTAGTCGCCCGGCGAGAGGGAAGAGTCGACCTGGAGACGCGACCCGACCCGGGAGGTGAGAGCCCCCGTCGTCTCGACGAAGTCCCGCCAGATCCGCAGCTCCTCCGCCGTCGGCAGTTGGCGACCCCTGCGCCGCTCGGGGGTGTCGTCGATCATTCCAGTCTCCCGGGAATTGACGTGTCAATCCGCAGGTTAGCATCATTGACACGTCAACCGGGAAGACCGCTTCCCGCGCGTCGACGGCGAGGAACGCCGAGGAGGAGACATGTCCGCCGGATCTTTCGAACTGGGGCTCAACTCGTTCGGCGAGGTAGCCACCGACGGCGACCGGACGCTCAGTGACGCCGAGACCGTCCGGCTGCTGGTGGACGAGGCCCGGCTCGCGGAGTCGGTCGGGCTCGACGTGTTCAGCCTGGGCGAGCACTACCGGGAGGGGCACAACGACTCGGCCACCCCCGTCCTGCTCGCGGCGATGGCCACGGCGACCGAGCGGATCAGGCTCGGCACCTCGGTCACCGTGCTGAGCACGAACGACCCGGTACGGCTCTACCACGAGTTCGCCACCCTGGACGCGGTCAGCGACGGCCGGGCCCAACTGGTCCTCGGTCGGGCGTCGGCGACCGAGTCGTTTCCCCTGTTCGGCTACGACCTGGCGGACTACGAACGACTGTTCGAGGAGAAGCTGGACCTCTTCCTCCGGCTCCAGCAGGAGGAGACGGTCACCTGGTCCGGAACCGTTCGCGCCCCGCTGGTCGCGCAACGGCTGCACCCGCGGATGCGCCCGGGCGGGATCCCGACCTGGATCGGTGTCGGCGGCAGCCCCAACTCGGTGATCCGGGCCGCCCGGCACGGGCTCCCGCTCATGCTGGCGATCATCGGTGGACGCCCGCAGCGGTTCGCCGGTCACGTCGACCTCTACCATCGGGCGCTCGAACAGTTCGGGCAGGCCGCACAGCCGGTCGGGCAGCACTCGCTCGGCCTCGTCGCGGACACCGACGAGGAGGCCGTCGAGACGTGGTGGCGGTACTGGCAGCCGACCGTGGCGCGGCTCGCCGAGGAGCGCGGCTTCTACAAGCCGGACCGCCAGCGCTACGAGGCCGAGATCGACCACGGCGCGCTGTTCGTGGGGTCGCCGGAGACGGTCGCCCGCAAGATCGCCACGATGGCCCGCGACCTGCGACTGAGTCGGTTCGACCTGAAGTACGACATCATGCACCTGCCTCGCGAGGCGCGGGCGCGCACCATCGAGCTGCTCGGCAGCGAGGTCGCGCCACGGGTCCGGGAGCTGTTGGCGAAGGAGCCCACAAATGTCTGATCTCGTGTTCGGCCTCGACACCTTCGGTGACGTGCCGGAGGACGACTCCGGCAAGCCCGTCTCCCACGCCGCCGCGATCCGGCAGGTCGTCGACGAGGCGGTGCTCGCCGACGATCTCGGCGTCGACGTCATCGCCCTGGGCGAGCACCACCGACCGGAGTACTCGGTGTCGACGCCCGAGACGGTGCTGGCGGGCATCGCCACCCGCACCTCGCGGATCCGGCTCTCCTCCGGCGTCACGGTGCTGAGCTCGGACGACCCGGTCCGGGTGTTCCAGCGTTTCGCCACGGTCGACGCGCTGTCGAACGGCCGGGCCGAGGTCATCCTCGGCCGGGGCTCGTTCACCGAGTCCTTCCCGCTGTTCGGTTACGACCTGGCCGACTACGACGTGCTGTTCGAGGAGCGGATCGACCTGTTCGCGAAGCTGCTCGACGAGCAGCCGGTCACCTGGAGCGGCACCACCCGCGCCCCGCTCACCGACGCCGACGTCTTTCCCAAGACGGAGTCCGGACACCTCACCACCTGGGTGGGCGTGGGCGGCTCGCCGCAGTCGGTGGTGCGGACCGCCCGGTACGGCCTACCGCTCATGCTCGCCATCATCGGCGGCGCTCCGGAACGTTTCGCGCCCTACATCGACCTCTACCGCCGGGCCGCCGACCAGCTCGGCACCACCGCGCACCCGGTGGGGATGCACTCGCCCGGCTTCATCGCCGACACCGACGAGGAGGCCAAGGAGCTGTACTGGCCGCACTACCGGGTCATGCGCGACCGGATCGGCGCGCTGCGCGGCTGGCCACCGATCCGCCGCCAGGAGTTCGACTCGGAGGTGGCGCACGGCTCGCTCTACATCGGCTCGCCGGAGACGGTCGCCCGGCGGATGGCCGCCGCCATCCGCGGACTCGGTGTCGGCCGGTTCGACCTCATCTACACCGCCGGGGCACAGCCCGTGAGCGCGCGGATGCGCGCCGTGGAGCTGTACGGCTCCCGGGTGATCCCCATGGTCCGCGACATCCTGGCCAGCTGATCCACCGCCCGCCCCTTTCGAGAGGAAGACATGAACGACAGCGGTTCCGACCGACCACGGACCCTCGCCATCCTCGGCGCCGGCAAGGTGGGCACCGTCCTGGCCCGGCTCGCGCTGGCCGCCGGCTACCGGGTGCGCATCGCCGGCTCCGGCGATCCGGCGAAGATCGCCCTGACCGTCGAGGTGCTCACGCCCGGCGCGGTGGCGACGACCGCAGTCGACGCCGTGGCGGACGCCGACATCGTCATCCTGGCCCTTCCGCTGGGCAAGTACCGGGCGCTACCCGTCGAGGCGCTGCGCGGCAAGCTCGTCATCGACGCGATGAACTACTGGTGGGAGGTCGACGGCATCCGCGACGACCTGACCGATCCGCGCACCTCGTCCAGCGAGATCGTCCAGGCGTTCCTGGCCGGGTCGCGGGTCGTCAAGGCGTTCAACCACATGGGCTACCACGATCTCGAGGACGGGGCGCGGCCGGCGGGCACGGCCGAGCGCAAGGCCATCGCGATCGCCGGTGACGACGAGGCCGACCTCGCTCCGGTGGCCGCGCTGGTGGACGCCCTCGGCTTCGACCCGGTCGTCGCCGGTCCGCTCGCCGAGGGCGTACGCCTCGAACCGGGCAGCGAGTTGTTCGGCGCCAACGTCAGCGCCGACGAGGTGCGGGCCATGCTCCGACGCTTTCCCGAGTCGGAGCGCGGCCAGGCCGTCGCCGCCGCGCGGTCGGCCTGACCGCCCGGATGCCCTCAGCGGTCGTCGTCGGCGAACGCCGCGCGGGGGTCGAGGTGCCGACCCCGCTCCTGCGCGGCGGCGTGGGCCGCCGGGCCGAGCACCTCGATCGCGGCCTCGCGCACGGCGGCGAGGTCGGCCGCGTCGTCCGGGTCCGGCACCTGGCCGATGGCCGCGAACGCCGCGTCCGCGAGGCCGACCATGAGCGCCGCCCGCGGGTGGTCACCCTCGGCGGAGGCGAGCGCCGCGCCCGCCACGCAGACGTACGGCACGAAGTCGTCCCAGCGGTGCTGGAACACCCGGGTACGGCTGAGGGTGAACAGCCGCCGCGCCTCGGCGAGATTGCCGAGGCCCAGCTCGCAGAAGGCCAGGTTGTGCGTCTCGGAGTTCACCGTCTCCGGCCGGCCCAGCGACTCGTTGAGCGCGATGCTCTCGCGGTACAGGTCCCGGGCCCGGTCCAGGTCGCCGGCCATTCGCGCCACGGCGGCCAGCACGTGCCGGGGCCGCTCCTCCAACGCACGGTCACCGGAGCGCACCGCGACGTCGAGCGCCTCGCGGGCCCGTGTCTCCCCGAGCGCCAGGTCGCCGCCGCGAATCGCCACCCGGGCCAGGCTGTAGCGGGCCTCCACCTCGTTGGCGGCATCGCCGGCGGCCCGCGCACGTTCGATCTCCGCCGTGCTCATCCGTACCACCGCCTCGGTCTCGCCCCGACGGAAGGCCGAGCGGACGTCCTCACTGAAGCTCACGGTCGGTTCCCCTCGTCTGTCCCGGCTGGTCGCGGCTTTCCGGCCCCGGCGGCGGCTGCTCAGGCATGGAAGGCGATCCAGTTCTCCTGGAAGCGGAAGCCCATCGACTCGTACAGCGGCCGGCCCAGCGCGCTGGACTGCAGGTACGCCGCATCCGCGCCGGCCGCGACGCCGTCGCGCACCACCTTCTCGGTGATCGCGCGGCCCAGACCGCGACCCCGGGCGGCCGGGACGACAGCGATGTTGAACACGCCGACCACGCCCCGGGTGTGCATCCCGAGACCGGTGCCGAGCAGTTGGCCGTCCTCTTCGTACAGGTAGCCGTCGATTCGCTCGGCGTCGAGCACCGCGCCGCCCATCAGCGGCCCGAACAGTCCGTCCGGCGCTTCGAAGCCCCTGGTCAGGACGTCGGTGTACCGATCGCTGTCCGCCGCGCCGACCCGGCGCACCCGGGCGAGCTGCGCCTCGTCCGCCCGCAAGACCAGCTCGTCAGCCGCGCCGGCCAGCAGGGGCAGGTCGCTGCGCGCGGCGAGCCCGTGGCGGGCGGCGAGCTCGGCCACCGACCCGTCGGCGTCGTACCGGACCATGATCGACCACGCCTCGACCTGCCGGGACACCTCGGTCGCCAGCTCGTGCAGCACGTCGAGATCCGGCTCCGGCGACAGGTCGTACGCCACGTTCAGCGTCGCCGCCCGCGCGTGGGTGACCGCCGCACGGGCGGTGCTCCGTCGCGCGTAGTGGCCCTTCGGTGTCGCACCGCACAGATCCTCGATGGCGTCGTCGTACGCCGCCGCCATCCGATCGCCGATGATGGTCATTCCTTACCCCCCAGACGCTCCCCCGAGCGTGCGCAAACATAGCGGCAGCGCCGCGACCTGCGCGAACCGAGGTGGGGCGGGGGTCAGCTCCGGCGGGCGCCGCCCCCGGGCCACCACCGCCCGGCGCGGAGCCCCTGGCTGGTGGCACCATGGAAGATGATCATTACGATGATGCCGACCAGACCGAGGAACGGGTTCACCAGCCAGCCGAGCACACCGGTCAGGCCGTAGAGGATCAGGCCGACGATCGGGCGGACCTCCTGCACCCGGACCTGGTCCTGGTGGACGGTGTCGGCGCGCAGCGCCGGATGGCGGCGCACGTAGGCGAAGAGGACCCACCAGGGCGCCGACATCAGGGACGCGGCGAACGCGTACAGGACGACGGCCACGCGCAGGTCGTCGGTGTTGCCGTCGGCCAGCGCCGAACTCAGCACGGCGGTGGGGAACGGAATGATCACGACGCCGAAGAGGATGCCGAGGTTGATGGAGCTGAATGCCGGAGTGGTGCCCCGCACCAACTGGAGCACGGCGTGATGGTTCAGCCAGAGGACGCCGACGTAGATGAACGAGACGACGAAGGCCAGGTACGCCGGCCCTTCGTCGAGAAGCCCGTCGGCCAGCCCGCCCTCGTGGAAATCCGGCACCCGCAGATCCAGCACCAGCAGGGTGATGACGATGGCGAACACGCCGTCGCTGAACGCCGCCAGGCGACCGGCGTCGGTCACCGCGGGATCGCCGTCGCCTGCCTGGATCCCCCGTTGACCTGCGGACATTGCCGCATGCTAACAGCGACGTTGCGACGACCGACCGTGATTGCGAGTCGAGGCACCCGCCCGGCAGAGGTGACGACGCACCCACCATCCGATGGTCAGCTGGCATACGTCTCGAACTCGCCGACCCGGGGCGTACCGCTGGAGCCGTTGATCCTAAAAGTGATCTTGCTCAGTGTCGTCGCGGCGAACGTGATCGTGCCCGCACCCGTGCCGGCCGCCAGGACGGCGTCGGTGTCGTGGTTGACGAGCTGCCAGGCTCCGATGGAGCCCTGGGTCCCGGACGGCTCCCGGATGATCACGCGGGACACCCGGGTGGGCGATGCCCACTTGATCGAGATCGTGCCGGTCGCGCCGATCGGTGACCAGTAGGTGGTGATGTCGCCGTCCCGTACGTTGCCGTAGCTGGTCCCGCCGGCCTTGCTGGAACCGTCCGCGCCGGCGCCGAGACTGAGGTTCGGTCCACTGGGCGGCGCAGAGGTCGGCGGTGCCGTGGTCGGGGGCGGGGTGGTCGGGGGCGGCGGGGTGGTGGGCGGCGTGGTGGTGGACGCGCAGCTTCCGTCGGACACCCGCAGGCCCGTGTTGGCGCCGGCCGTCTGGCCGACCACGTTCGGAACACAGCTCGCGGCATCGAGCCGGTACGCGTACGGCACGCTGACGGTGGTGGTGGACGTCGGGTTGGGACCGGCGGGGTAGTTCTCGCTGCCGGGGGTGGACCAGGTGACGCTGTCGAAGATGTTGCCACTGACCTGCCAGTAACCGCGCTGGTCGGTGTAAAAGGTGCCCAAGACGTCCTTCGAGTCCCGGAAGTGGTTGTTCTCCACCTTGGCCCGGGCCCCGGCCCGGGAGTTGATGCCGGACTCGTGCAGGCCCACGTAGCTGTTGTTGTAGATGTGGGCGACACCGCCACGCAACAACGGCGTACGGGAGTCGATGTTCTGGTAGAGGTTGTGGTGGAAGGTGACAAAGCCGTTCGACAGGTCGCTCTCACTCGACCCGATGAGGCCGCCCCGCCCGGAGTTACGCAGGATGCTGTACGACAGGGTGACGTACCGGGTGTCGTCCTTCATGTCGAAGAGGCCGTCGAACCCCTCCGCCTCGCCACCGGACGCCTCCAGGGTGACGTGGTCCACCCAGACGTTGCGGACCGCGCTCTCCATGCCGATGGCGTCCCCGCCGTTGGAGGTGGGCGAACCCGACTTCTTGACGTTCCGCACCGTCACGTTCTGGACGATGATGTTCCGGGAGTCGCGGATGTGGATGCCCACCTGGTCGAAGACCGCTCCACCGCCGACCCCGATGATGGTGACGTTGCTGATCTGCTTCAGCTCGATCACACCATCCGCCGTGTTGCAGCTCGACCCGGACACCTTGCTGGTGTTGCCGTGGTTGATCGTCCCCGTCACCTCGATGGTGAGCGGAGTACTGCTACTGGCCCGCCCGCACAGGGCCGCGTGGATCGCGGTGCCCGTGCTGGCGCGTACCGTCTGCCCTCCCGCGCCGCCGGTGGTCCCGCCGTTCTGGGTGGCGTACCCGGTGGCGGCGCCCACCGCCGCCGCGGGTCGGTTGCCCTGGACGGTCACGCCGGCCGCGACGCCGACGGCGACCGTCAGGAGCGCCGCCGGAAGCCGGCGCACGACTGTTCGTCTCATCTCGCCTCACCTTCGAAGAATTGGATGATTCGTCGATGCCGGACGACGACAGTGGCGGCCCGACAAGACTGCCGTCGCGCGATCCGGGAAAGACATCAATCGATTACGAATCGACCAGAAAGAATATGTTCACCCAGAACAGCACGGCAGAGCCGCTGGCCAACCGGCACGCAGCCGTCACAATCCCGAGGCGCACCAGCCGGCCCCGAGAGGAAACATCGACGTGACACAATCGTAGGGAAAGCGTTTTCCCCGACGCAATAGCTACCGTTTGCAGGTTTTTTGCAGTCCGCACACCCACTCTCGGTGATCATGAAGTTATCGCCACGACACGCCGCCGCCGGGGGCGATAACTTCATGATCACCGAGGGCCGGCGGGGCGGTCGGGTGGGTGGGTCGGGCATTGACAGGGAGCATTGAACGAAATAAATTCCTGGCAACGAGAAACTGTTTCGCGCGCTCGCTGTGCGGCACTCACCCGCGAGCGGCGAACGAGCAGAGCGGCCGCCCGCCCGACGAGCCGGTCGACAAAGGAGGGTGCCGCAGCCCCGCCGGACCCGCTCGTCGCACCGTCACTCGTCGCGCCCCGCAGCACCGCCGGCGCGAGTGCCGGTCCGGCGTCGACTCCCGGCCGCCGCACCGGCGTTCCCCGGTGCTCCACTCCCCCGGCGGATCTGTCGCGCGGGGTCGGGTCGGCGGCCGACAGGTAGGTCGAGGATGACCGGCCCGGGCTGATCTGGACAGCAGATCCGACGACCCACCGTCGCGCGCTTGGGAGCGCTCCCGGCGACGCCTGACGTACCGCCCGACGCTCTCCGAACCGACCAGCCGGACGCGTCGGCCGCCACCACCACCTCGGGAGAAGCCTGATGAGAAAACGAAGGGTCACCAACGCCGCCCTGGTGTCGGCGGGTGCCGTCATGCTGGCGTCGACGGCGGTCGCGCTGGCCGCGCCCGCCGGTGCCGCAGCCGCCGGCTGTGCCGTCAACTACGCCGTGTCCTCGCAGTGGCAGGGCGGCTTCGGCGCGAACGTCACCATCACCAATCTCGGCGACGCGGTCAGCAGTTGGACGCTGAACTGGTCCTACAGTGCCGGGCAGACCGTCACGCAGGCCTGGAACACGACACTGACCCAGAGCGGCGCCGCGGTCACCGCCAAGAACGTCAGCTACAACGGCGGCATCGCCACCAACGGCACGGTGTCGTTCGGGTTCAACGGCTCGTGGACGGGCAGCAACCCCGATCCGACCAGCTTCGCGCTCAACGGCGTGACGTGCACGGGCGACACGACGCCCACGACGCCGGCCCCCACGACACCGCCACCCACCACGCCGCCGCCGACCACGCCACCCCCGACCACACCGCCGCCCACCGGACCGGCGGACATCACGGTGAACGGCGCCACCAGGTACCAGACCATCGACGGCTTCGGAGCCGCCCAGTCCATCTGGGGTAGCGCCTGGTCGACCACCGACACCCAGACGCTGGTCGGGCTGGGCGCCAACCAGCTCGGGCTGTCCATCGTGCGGACCGGTCTCTCGCCGGAGTCCAGCGAGTGGGCGACCCACGTCAACTCGTTGAAGACGGCGAAGGCGTACGGGTCGAACGTGAAGATCCTCGCCTCGCCGTGGACCGCGCCCGCCGCCTGGAAGACCAACAACAGCAGGACCAACGGCGGAAAGCTGAAGACCGACTACTACGACGACTACGCGAACCACCTGAACAGCTACGTCCAGTACATGCGGGGGCAGGGCGTGACCATCGACGTCACGTCCGTGCAGAACGAGCCGGACTGGCACCCGGACTACGACTCGATGGACTGGAGCGGCACCGAGCTGCGCACCTTCGTCCGCGACCAGGGCACGAAGGTGCAGAACACCAAGCTGATGGTCGCCGAGGCGGTCAACCTGAACTACAGCTACACCGACCCGACCCTGAACGACGCGACCGCCCGGAACAACATCGGTTACATCGGCGGCCACCTGTACGGCACCGAGTCCGCGGGACGACTGGCGCCGTACAACCTGGCCGCCCAGTACAACAAGCCGGTGTGGATGACCGAGTGGAACCTGCACGCGGCGGACGGCGGCGGCTCGAACATCTGGGGCAACCCCAGCAACCTGGCCGTCTGGAACGAGACGCTCGACGACATCATGCGTACGGTGCACAAGTCGATGGAGGCCAACTGGAGCGCCTACATCTGGTGGTACGGCAAGCGTTACTACTCGTTCATCGGTGACGGTGAGGCGGCGTACGGCACCACGGCGGGCGCCCCGCTCAAGCGCGGCTACGCGTTCTCCCAGTACGCGAAGTACGTCCGCCCGGGTTACCAGCGGGTGGCCCTGACCAAGAGCTCCAAGGCGTCCCCGTTGGAGGTGACGGCCTACCAGGGCGACGGCAAGATCACGCTGGTCATCCTCAACCGGTCGAACAGCGCGGTCAACAACGCCGTGATCCAGGCCCCGCAGAACGTCAGCAGGGCGGAGTACTACCTGACCTCGCAGAACGCCAACGCGGCGAGCCAGCCGACAAGCGTGAGCGGAGGCCGGGCCACGGTCAACGTCGGCGCGCGGAGCATCTCGACCCTCGTGTTCACGCTCTGAGCGTGCTCGGGCGTGGGTGCGGGCCGGTCCCGCCCGCACCCACGCCCGGCGGCACGGCTCCCTCCGATCGGGGAGCACCGTCCCCGATCGGAGGGAAGCCCTCCGGTGGCGGCGTCGCGAAGATCGCAGGTATGACGACGACGCCCCGCACGCGCAGCAGCGGCCACGGCCTGACGTACGCCCTGCTCGGCTGGGCCCTGGCCTACGGTGGTCTCCGCCTGTGGTGGACTGTCGGCAGCGCCCCGGAGTTCCCGCCCTTCGGGTCCGACCTGCTCGGCTTCACCGGCTGGAGGTCGGTGGTGCTCTGCCTGACCGCGGGCGCGGTGGCGGTCGCCCTGGACCGGACGTCGACCTGGCGGCCGGCGCTCGCCGGACTGGCCTGGGTCGTCACCGGCGCGCTGGTCGCGTCGGCCGCGATCCTGCTGCCGGAACTGGTGAGCCTCCTGCTGCTCGCGCCCGGCCCGTCGTTCGACCCGGTGGCGTTCGCCAGCCGGCTCGGTTGCGCCATCGGAGCGGCGCTTCTCGGCCTGGCCGTCTTCGACTATCAGCGGCGTACCCGTGGGGACTGCCCCGCCTGCTGCCGGACCATCCGACCCGGCCGGCGACGCTCGTCGCCCGCACCGTGGGCACGGTGGGCGGCCTACCTGGCGGTGGCCGGACTGGTGACCCGCTTCGCGGCACAGGCCGTGGTGGGCCTCGACGGCCTCGGGCAGGACGCCTCCGTGATCGGGTTGGAGATCGGCCTGGTGCTGGCCGGGGTGCTGCTGCCGCTGGCCCTGGTGCGGCCCTGGGGTGAGACCTGGCCGGGCTGGGTGCCACTGCTCGCCGGCCGAACGATCCCCCGCCGGCTCCTGCTCGTGCCGGGCTTCGGGCTGGGCACGGCAATCGTCGCCTACTTCGGCATGGGCATGGCGCAGGTGGCGTCCGGCTCGGCGAGCGAGTTCTCCGACGCGTTCCTCTGGGTGGCGATGTCGGCGTACTGCCTGCTGGGGCTCGGCCTGCTCGTCGCGTCCAGCGACTACCACCTGCGTACCCGTCCCGCCTGCCGGGCCTGCGGCCGCTGATCGACCGCCGGCCCGGCTCCGCTCCTCTACCGGTCGCCGGCCCCGGGCCGACCGGGCGCCGGCCGGGGTGCGGGACTCTCCCGGGCCACCGTGGTCCGCTGCCCCTGCACCGGAGCGCGAGGTGTGGGCGGGACCGGCCGGCCCGGCCGCCCGCCGGTCTCCGCGACGAGGTGTTCGGTCTCCTGCACCAGGTAGTGCGGTCGACGTTTGGTCTCGTAGTAGATCCGGCCGATGTACTCGCCGATGACGCCCAGGATGGTCATCTGGATGCCGCCGAGCCCGATCACGCTGACGATGATGGTCGTGTACCCGGGTACGTCGATGCCCTTCTCGACGGCGTCCGCGACCACCCACGCCATGTAGGCCAGCGCGATGAGGGTGAGGAACAGGCCACCGTAGATGGCCAACCGCAGGGGCCGGTTGTTGAACGACAACAGCCCGTCGAACGCGTAGTTGAAGAGCTTGCTGAGCGTCCACCTGCTCCGCCCGGCCTGCCGGGTCTCGTTGGGGTGGGCCACCACGGCGGTCCGGAAGCCGATCCAGGAGAACAGCCCCTTGGAGAAGCGGTTGTACTCCGGCATCGCCAGTATCGCGTCCACGGCGAGCCGGGACAGCAGTCGGAAGTCACCCGCGCCGTCCTGCAGGCGCACGTCGATCCACCAGTTGATCATCCGGTAGAACGACCGGGAGGCGACCATGCGGACGAACCGGTCACCACGGCGGTCCCGCCGGGCGATCACCTGGTCGAAGCCCTGCTGGTACAGCATCACCATCTCGGGCAGGAGCCGGGGCGGATGCTGCAGGTCGGCGTCCATGATGACGACCGCGTCACCGGTGGCGCGCTGCAACCCGGCGAGCATCGCCGCCTCCTTGCCGAAGTTGCGGCTCAGCGACGTGTAGCAGACGGTGGGGTCGGCGGCGGCCAGCCGGCGCAGCGCATCGAGGGTGCCGTCCTCGCTGCCGTCGTCGACGTAGACCACCTCGACCTCGACGTCCGGCACCTCGGCGAGGGCGGCGCAGACGGTCGCGTGCAGCCGCTCGACCGACGCCTCCTCGTTGAAGCAGGGCACCACGACGGACAGTCGCACGCTCGTCACCTCACCCTGCCCGCAGCCGGGCGTCCGCGACCCACCCGGTCAGAGGTGGTAGACCAGCGTGCCATCGAGATCCTCCCGGGTGATGCCCAACCCGTCGATGGGCCGGGTCGCGATGCTCTCCCACGGCGTTCCCACGACGCGGCTGGGCACGACCACCACCGACCGCACGCCGATCCCCCGCAGGTGCGCGACGCTGACCGGGTCGGGGAACGACGCCACCGCCGTCCTGGTCTGCGCCTGGCTGACCGGCTCGAAGCCGGCCAGGCCGTTGGTCACGCGCGGGAACCCGTCGGTCGTCCACAACATGTACGTCAGGTCGCCCACTCCGCCGGCCGGCAACACGAGGATCGGGTCCTGCACCGTCCGCATCGCGGCCGGGGGCTGTGGCACGGTCGGGTGGGGAGTCCGGTTGACGCCTTCCAGGGTGACCACGGTCAGCGGGATCAGCAGGACCAGCGGGGTGAGGGTCCGCG
This sequence comes from Micromonospora sp. WMMD729, assembly GCF_049315225.1. NCBI lineage: Bacteria > Bacillati > Actinomycetota > Actinomycetes > Micromonosporales > Micromonosporaceae > Micromonospora > Micromonospora sp. WMMD729. Next base: position 3,814,563 of record NZ_CP186059.1, read on the forward strand.
CCCACTGGCGCGGGGTGGACTGGCGCAACGACTCGGCGAGCGCCGTCACCGCGCCGGCGGCCAGCACCGCCAGCAGCAGGCTCGTCCAGTGCATCATCCGGCCGGGCGTCCGCAACGCGTCCCAGCCCGGCAGGAGCGTGGACAGGGTCAGGTAGCCCGGGTCCCCGTCCCCGCCGAGGGTGGCACCCAGCCCCAACAGGACCGTGCCGACCACGCCGAGACCCAGCGCGACCCGGTGCCGCAGCGGGTACGCCGAGAGGAACAGCCCCGCAGCGGCCAGCCCGATCAGCATCATGCCCGGCAGCAGCGCCATCTCCGGCGGCCAGGAGAGCTGTTCGCGTGCGGCGGCGTGCCGCTCACCCCACAGCCACGAGTCGGCCGGTGCGGTGACGAAGCCGATCAGCGGGGGCGAGAACATCTTCGTCCAGTCCAGCGTCCGCTCGGCCTGCGGGTTGAGGTCGACGACGCGCAGGTAGACCATGCCCAGCAGCAGCGTCACCAGGCCGAACGCTCCGCCGCCGAGGAGATCCGCGAGCAGCAGCCGCCGGCCGAACGGGGGCCGTTCCCGCTTGCGCCACCAGGACCAGCCGTAGCAGCCGGCCGCCACCAGAACCGTGGCCAGCAGGAAGTAGACAAGCGGGAGGCCGATGCCGAAGCCGAGGCTGACCTGCCAGGCGGCGACGAGCCAACCGGCCACCGCCCAGCCGGGCTTGCGCAGCTCGGGCCGGTACCCGTGGCGCAGCGACCAGCCGTGACCACGGGCCAACATGGCCAGCGCCAGCGCGATCCCCCCACTGGACAGGATGTTCAGGTGCCCCGAGTGCGCCAGCCGCCAAGGCGCGTACGCCCAGGCGACCGCGGCGACCGCGCCGCCCCACCGGTTCGCGCCGAGCTGCCGCGCCAGGGCGTACGCCCCGAACGACGCCAGCGCGTGCAGCAGCACGTACAGCAGGTTGTAGTGGATCACGGCGGCGGTGAAGCCGGAGCCGAGCATCCCCATCGGGGCGTAACCGAGCAGGGTGTCGCTGTAGGCGTACGTGTACGTCTCGGGGTAGAACGTGTTCGAGTTCCACAGATCGCCCGGGCTGCTCAGGAGGGCGTGCCCCGACCAGGCGACCTGCCACGCCTGCAACAGCGGATCACCCAGGTCGCCGGGAATCGTGGTCGCCGGGTGGCGCAGGGTCGGCCAGGTCAGCACCACCGCCAGCAGCAGGCTCGCCACCACCGCCACGGTCCATTCGGAGCGTGCCCAGTTCCATCGGCCCCAGTCGGCCGGCGGCCGATCCTCGGGGATCTCGTCGGGGGTCACGTCTTCCGAGGTTGGTGGCGGGGTGGCGGACCGGATAATCATGAAATCGATGCTCTCCAATAGTGCCGGGCTTGTCCATCTGCTGTCCGAAGCGTGGCGTGTTCACGCGCACGGCGCAACGGCCACATTCCGATAGACGTGGTGGGAAGCGGTGACGGTGGCACGGACGACGAGCGTCCGCGCCACCGGTGCAGCCGACGGTGGTCAGCCGATGCGGATCAACTGCCACTGCTGGTTGTTGCCGCCCCAGTCCGCGTACTGCACGACGTTGCCGCCGTCGGCGGTGGACGCGCCCTGCACCTCGACGGCCTTGCCGCTGTTGCGGTTGATGAGGCGCACGTAGCCCCCGGAATCCGCCAGCCGGAACTGCTGGTTGGTGCCGTTGCCGTCGGTCCACTGCACGATCGCGGCGGAGTCGGCGGTCGAACGGTTGTAGACGTCCAGCACCTTGCCGGAGTTACGGGACTTCAGCCGGTAGTAGCCGCTGCCGGAGTCGACGAACTGCCACTGCTGCCACGCCCCGTCGTTGCGGGTCCACTGGTTGATCCGGGCACCGTCGGTCGTCGCCCGCTCGTACACGTCCAGGGCCTTGCCGCTGTTGCGGTTGATCAGGACGTACCAGGCGGTGGTGTCGACCCCGGAGCCCGGCGGCGGGGTGGTGGGGGTGCCGCTGCCCGCGTTGAGGGCGTTGAGGACGGAGGTGTACGCCGCCTTCTTGTTGCCCGAACGGTCGAACAGCAGGGCGTTGTCACCGCCACGCCACGAGTCGCTGTCCCGCACGCCCCAGGTGGTGATGCCGGTGCAGCGCGCGACGGCGAGGCAGGCCCGCGTCACGGAGGCGTAGATGTTGGCCTGGTTGGAGCCGGTCATCACGTCCAGCTCGGTGATCTGGACGTCGACGCCGAGGTCGGCGAAGCGCTGGAGGTTGGCCTGGTAGTCGCCGGCCAGCGTGGTGCCGAGGTGGGACTGGAAGCCGACGCAGTCGATCGGGACGCCGCGGGACTTGAAGTCGCGCACCATGTTGTAGATGCCGGTGGACTTGGCGTTGATGCCGTCGGTGTTGTAGTCGTTGTAGCAGAGCTTGGCGCCCGGGTCGGCGGCGCGGGCGGCGCGGAACGCCGCTTCGATCCAGTCGTTGCCGGTGCGCTGCAGGTTCGAGTCGCGTCGGCCGCCGCTGCCGCCGTCGGCGAACGCCTCGTTCACCACGTCCCAGGCGTAGATCTTGCCGCGGAAGTGGGTGGCGACCTGGGTGACGTGGTTGATGGCGGCGTTGCGCAGCGCGGTGCCGGACATGCCCTGCGCCCAGCTCGGCTGCTGGGCGTGCCACAGCAGCGCGTGCCCGCGCACGCTCATGCCGTTGGCCTGCGCGTGACTGACGAGACGGTCACCACCCGTGTAGCTGAACCGACCCTGCTGGGGCTCGGTGGCGTCCCACTTCATCTCGTTCTCGGGGGTGACGCTGTTGAACTCGCCGTTCAGGATGCTGACGTACTGGCTGTCGGAGAGCTTGCCCGTCGCGACGGCGGCGCCGAAGTAACGGCCCTTCTCGGCGGCCGACGCCTTCAACGTCGTTCCGGCGCTGGCCGTGGGAGCCAGGGCGACCGTCATACCCGCGGTCAGCGCGACCGCGAGGGTCGCCGTCGCCAGCAGAGTCTTTCTTGGTCTCATGTCGATCCTTCTGGAGTGGGTGCATCGGCGGTGGTGATGTGCCACTTCGCTCAGGACGACCTGTTCCCGGCGGCGCGCGTCGACTGGGCCGAGGAATCCGGGACGGTCATCCTGGGCGCCGGCGCACGCGGGATCGGCCGGCGTTCGCCGGGAACCACACGAGTCCTGAGACGGCGCCCGTTGCCCGGAGGGACGCCGTACGGCGAGGCGCGACCACGGGGACCCGCCCGGTGAGTCACCGACGCCGCCGACCTCTGCATCGAGGGTGAGCGATAACATGCTGTTCGTCAAGACGTAACGAGCCGGACAAACGGCCCTCGCTCGGCATCGACCCGAGCCGATACTGCTGCGGGGTCAGCGCGGCCGGATGGTGCGGTGATGTCGAGGGGTGCGATGCTTGTTATCGCTCACAGAGTCGGCCGTCCCGGTCCCCTCTACCGCGAGGGACGTCGATCGCCCGCGACAGGTGTAGCCCGAGTTCTCAAGGGGCAACAGTCCGCGCATGGGTGGTACACGGCGGGTCGACGAGCGACTGCTCGGCCAGGGATGCCGACGCGCCGATGCCGCTGTGACGCGACGGTCGGCGGCACCCGCGTGACGCCGCCGAGGCACTGCCCGCCACCGGTGGCGCTCGGCGCGGTGGCACTCGGCGCTGCCGCGCTCGCGGCGACCCTGGGCGCCGAGCCCGCCGCCGCCGAGACGACGCGAGTCCCGACGCCGGCGACCACCGGGCCGGCGGAGACCGCCACCGCTGGGGGACCCGTCGGCTCGCCGGCGCGAGGTCTGCTCGACACTCCCCTGCGGATCGACCTGCCGCTGCCGACGGCACTGCCCCTGCCCCTGCCGAGCGCTGTCCCGCTGCCGACGGCAGTTCCTCTGCCGACAGCCACCCCCCTGCCCCTGCCGAAGGTCACTGGGTCACGGGCGTCGACGGGCGAACCCGCGACTCCCCCGCCCACCCGAACATCCGGGACCCGACGCTCGTCCCCGCCACCCGACGCGTGGACGCCGGTCACCTCCGCAACCGCGCGCCGGACCCCACCGTCGTCGCCACCGGTGACGGTGCGAGCATCCCGCGCCGACCCCGCCGACCGCCGCGTGCGGGCACGCAGGCCGGCGGAGATGACGGCCGAGAAGTCACCGACGCCGGTCCCCGCGCCTCTTCCTCTACCAGCGCAACCCGCGCTGGTACCCGCATTCGTGTCCGCGCCCACCAACACCGGCGCCGGAGGCCCCGACCTGACCGCGTCGGCGACCGACACGCCGCCGACCATCGGGCCGCTGCGTCGAGGGCGTGCCGTCGGCCCCCTGGACAGCCGGGCCACCGGTCGACCCGTACCGCGGGGTCCCCCGCCACCCCGGCAGCTCCTGATCACCCAGCCACGTCCACGACGTTGATCAGGAGAGATCATGGAGCTAGCGATCATCTGGGTACCGGCCGACATCGAGCCGTCGGAACAGGCCATCGCGACGTGCCTGCACCACCTGCGCCGACATGACTACCGACTGAACGGGATCATCCGCGCACCGTGGGAGGCCGTCGAGCAGAAGATGGTCGACGGCGAGGTGGACGTGGTCGTCATCGCCGACCCCGCCCATCTGCCGCCGGACCGGTCGCCCCGGATCGAGGTGGCCACGCCGCCGTCGCGTGCCGACGAGGACCGTCCGACGCCCGGCACGCCGTTCGGCTGACACCACGAAGCGCCCCGTCCACACCGGACGGGGCGCTTCGTCGTGCGGTCGAGCGTTGGGTCGGGCTGGGCGGGTGCCGGCTCGGCGGCGGGGTCAGCCGAGGTCCGGCGCGGGCTCGGAGACGTGGGCGGTGACGATCCGCCAGCCGACGGGCAGCCGTACCCAGGTTTGGGTCTGTCGCCCGGTGGCGGCGCGGTCGGCGTACCCGAATCGGGTCGTCACGACCGCGAGGTCCGGGCCGAACGCGCTGATCCTCGTCTCGACCAGCCGGCGGCCGGCCGGCAGCGGTGGCTGCGCGGCCCGCCACTTGCGCTGTTCGTCCAGCCCGTACTGGTGGTCGGCGAGGCCGAACCGCACCGTCCGGTCGGAGTCCCAGAAGTACCCGCAGATCGCCTCGGCGTCACTGTCGGTGAGCGCCCGCTCGTAGCCGGCGAAGGCCGCCGCCACCTCGGCGACCACGTCCGCGCGATCGATCTCCATCCGGTACGTCCTCTCCCTCTCCTCGGGCCGGTCGATGCTCAGCCACGCACCGCCGCGGTCTGCGGCGTCCCGGCCTCCCGATCGGCGTCGGGCGCGGCCACGGCGGGCGACTCGTCCAGGTCGGCCTCCCCCGGTTCGGGCTCGCGCGGCGTGGGCCGACCGAGCGCGAAGACCCCGCAGAGCACCGCGACGAAGAGGTAGCCGAGCGCCACCTGGCCGTTGGCGTTCCACTCGATCCGCTCGCCGTGGATCAGCCCGACGAACGAGAGCACGGCGCCGGAGCCGGCGAAGATTGCGGCGCGGACGAACCGCTTGTCGATGACGAAGACCACCACCGCGCCGAGCACCAGGCCGGCGAGGATGGCGCCCTGGCCCAGCACCAGCAGCCCGTCGTACACGACGCCGGCGCCGTTGAGCGCGTCGTCGCCGACCGCGGCGGCGCTGGTGCCGGCCGCCGCGAGGGCGTTGTCGATCTGCCCGGTCGCCCACGCCGCGATGTTCGGCACCAGCGCGGCGACCACGGCCGCGGCGTGTGCCCGCGGGGTCGCCTGGAACGCCTGCGCCCCGATCAGCAGGCCGATGTAGAGCAGGATCGGCACGATGGCCGCGGTCGGGAAGATCGCCGCGAGCAATCCGAACATGCCGAGGAAGCAGAGCACGGCGATCACCACGCCGGTCGCCATCGAGTAGCCGCTGCGTCCACCGGCGGCCTTCCAGCCCGGATGACCGACGTAGACGGCGGGCGGGAACGGCGAGCCGAGCGCCGCGCCGATCACCGCGCCCGCGCCGTCGGCCAGCAGCACGCTGCGCAGGTTGTAGTTGTCGCCGGCCGTCGCCGCGCTCTCCACGTTCGTCATGCCCTCGGTGAAGTTGTAGACGCCGAGCGGGATGGCCGTCGCCAGCAACGGCGCCATGTCGGACAGCCCGGTGAACAGCAGGTCGAGCTTGAACGAGGGTACGGCGACCGCGATGTCCCGGGCGGCGGCCGTCACGTCCGGCACCGACATCGCCCCGCCGGCCCAGCCGATCGCGGTGCCCACCAGCAGGGCGGCCAGCCCGATCGGGAAGTTGAACGGCAACTTCACGTCGGTGAGCAGGCCGATCAGCAGCAACGCGAATACCGGCAGGGCAATCCAGGCCATCCGCCACATCTGCCCGGCCGGGTTCATCGAGATGAAGGTGATCGAGATGCCCGCGAGCGTGCCGAGCAGCGCCGCCCGGGGCGCGTACCGGCGGATGTAGGGCCCGACGAACGCGCCGATCAGCACGATCACACCGATGATGAAGGCCCAGGCCAGGCCGGCCTCCCAGGCGCGTACCGGGTCCTGGGTGCGCAGGTAGATCGGGAGCATGATGACGAAGATGACGATGAACATGTGCGGCACGCTCGGCCCGTACGGCAGGGCCGTCACGTCGGCCCGGTTCTCGCGGCGGGCCAGGCGGCGGGCCAGGTAGGTGTAGTAGATGTTGCCGGCGACCAGGGCGATGCCGAGCGCCGGCAGGATGGTGCCGAACACCTCCCCCTCGGGCAGCTTCACCACCCCGATGCAGAGCCCGGTCAGGGTGAGCACGTTGACCAGGACGTTGACGCCGAAACCGAAGAACGCGTTGGTGTCGCCGCGCACCCAGAACGGGAGCGGGACGACGGTGGGCTTCGAGAGGGCCATGGCTGCTCCCGGTCAGGAGGAGGGTTGCAACGCGGACGTGGTGGGCAGCACGGCGCGGACCTGCGTCGATTCGGCGACCCACCCGAAGATGCCGCCCTGGGCGGCGATCATGTCGAGCCCGACCCGGTGGAACTCGGGGAAGTAGGACCCGACGCAGTCGGCGAGTACGAGGCACTCGTACCCCCGGTCGTTGGCCTCGCGGACGGTGGTGTGCACGCACACCTCGGTGGTGACCCCGGCGACCAGGAGGCTGCGGATGCCCCGCTCGGCGAGCAGGACGTCCAGGTGTGTGGCGTGGAACGCGCCCTTGCCGGGCTTGTCGACGACCGGTTCGCCCGGCAGCGGCGCGAGTTCGTCGATGATGTCGTGGCCGTACTCGCCCCGGACCAGGATCCGGCCGGTGGGTCCGGGATCCCCGATCCGCTTGCTCGGCGCGCCCCGGTTGAGCTTGGCGGGTGGGCAGTCGGACAGGTCCGGCAGGTGCCCCTCGCGGGTGTGCACGACGGCCAGGCCGACGGCGCGGGCGTCGGCGAGCAGGGCGGCGAGCGGCGCGATCGTACGGCGGAGCTGGCTCACGTCGTTGCCGAGGCTCTCCCCGAACCCGCCCGGCTCCAGGAAGTCCCGCTGCATGTCGATGACGAGCAACGCGGTGGTCGAGAGGTCGAAGGAGTACGGGCCGGGTCGCGCGGCGGCGATGGTCGGCATGGCTCACCTCACTTCGCCGTGGCGGCGATGACGTCGTCGGATGTGGCGACGCAGCCGAACACGCCGCCCTGCATGGTGACCATGTGCAGGGCGGCCTCGTGGTTGGCCTTGTCGGTGGCACCGGTGCAGTCGGCCAGGATCAGGCACTCGTACCCCCGGTCGTTCGCCTCGCGCATCGTGGTGTGCACGCAGACGTCGGTGGTGATGCCGGTGAGGATCAGGTGGGTGATGCCCCGGGTCCGGAGCACGAGGTCCAGGTTGGTGGCGTAGAAGGCGCCCTTGCCGGGCTTGTCGATGATCACTTCGCCGGGCAGCGCGGCGACCTCGGGCACGATCTCCCACCCCGGCTCGCCGCGCACCAGGATCCGCCCGGCCGGGCCGGCCGCGCCGATCTCCGCGCCGATGCGGGCCGAGCGCCAGCGCTTGTTCGCCGGCAGGTCGGACAGCTCGGGATCGTGTCCCTCGCGGGTGTGCACGACCAGCATCCCGAGCGAGCGGGCGTGCTCCAGCAGCCGGGCGGTGGCCGGCAGGCCGGCCCGGGTGAGGCCGATGTCGTAGCCCATCGCGTCGACGTAACCGCCCGGACCGCAGAAGTCGGTCTGCCAGTCGATGCAGAGCAGCGCCGTGCGCGCGGTGTCGGCGACACCGTCGTACGGCCACGGGTAGGGGTTGGCCGGTACCGGCCCGATGCTTCCCATCCTCTCGCCTCCTGTCGTGATCGCTGATGCGGCCCGGTTCACCGCCGGGCGGCGGCGGAACGGCGGTAGGCCCTCCACCCACCGCTGGCGCTGATGTCCTCGGCCGGCGGGCCGGCGGCGTACGCCTCGCAGAGGAAGCCGAGCACGTCCCGTCCGTCGTGCAGCCGCACCCAGCCGAGCGAGAGGGGTGCCGGCACACCGGCCAGCAGCCCGCCGAGCGCGGCGCTGGGCAGCCGCCACAACTCGACCTCGATCGGGTGACCCGCCGAGGTGTCCGGGGCGACCCGGACCAACCCCGGTAGCCCTTCGCCGTCGGTGGTGTCCATCCGGTAGAGCCGGTAGAGCGGCGCGGTACGGGCGGCGCCCGCGAAAGTCGCGCCGTACGCGAGCAGTTCGCCGTTGCGGGACTCGCCGCTCAGGTGCCGGCCGACCACGGCGAGCAGCACCTCCGCCGAGGGCACGGCGGGCGGCACACCGACCGGCGGGCCGGGCACGGCGTCGCCGCCCGTGGTGAGGGCGGCGGCGAGCCGGGCCAGGGTGGTGTCGCTGAACGCCGGGCCGAGCAGGGTCAGGCTCGCCGGCCGGCCGGCGGCGGTGAAGCCGTTGGGGACCGTCACCGCGGCCAGGTCGAGCAGGTTGGCGAACTGGGTGTAGCGGCCCAGCATGGCGTTGCGGCCGATCGGATCCTCGGCGATCTCGTCGAGGGTGAACGTCGTGCCGACGGTCGGCACGACCAGCACGTCGACGTCCTGCCAGAGCGTGTCGACCTGGGCGCGCAGCTCCCGCAGACGGTGCTGCCCCCGGAAGGCGTCGACCGCGTCGTAGCGCCGGCCGGTCTCCAGCACGGCCCGGGTGACCGCCAACACCGACTCGGGGCGCGACCGCAGGAAGTCACCCAGGCCGACGAGCCGCTCGGCCACCCAGGGCCCCTGGTAGAGCAGGTCACCCGCCGCGAAGAAGGCGTCGAGCGGCACCGACCGCAGGGATCCGACGAGGGTACGCAGCAGTTGCACGCCGGCGGCGAAGCGGGCCTCCTGCCCGGTGTCGCCGAAGAACTCGAGGTCTTCTGCCCAGGGCACCCCGAGGCGTAGCGTGCCCGGCGTGCGGGCGACCACCCGCTCCGCCGGTAACGGGCGACTCCACGGGTCGGCCGGGGTGACGCCACGGGCGGCGTGCAGCACGTCCACCGCGTCCGGCACGTCGGCGGCGAAGACCGACACGCAGTCGAGCGAGCGGCAGGCGGGCACCACGCCGGCCGTGCTGAGCAGACCACGGGTGGGTTTGAGGCCGACGATCCCGTTGAGCGCCGCCGGCACCCTGCCGGAGCCGGCGGTGTCCGTACCCAGGGCGAAGCTGACCTGGCCGGCGGCCACCGCGACGGCCGAGCCGGAGCTGGAGCCGCCGGAGATGAGGCCGCCGCCGAAGACGCTCTCGCCACTGCCGTACGGCGAGCGGGCGCCGGTCAGGCCGGTGGCGAACTGGTCCAGATTGGTCTTGCCGACGAGCAATGCGCCCGCGTCGAGCAGTCGGCGCACGACGGGTGCGTCCGTCGCGGCCAGGTACCCGAAGTCGGGGCAGCCGGCCGTGGTGACCATCCCGGCGACGTCGATGTTGTCCTTGACCGCGAACGGGACGCCGTACAGCGGGGACGCGGGATCACCGTGGCGGGTCAGCGCCTCGGCACGGGCCCGCAGGTCATCGGCCGGCACGGTGCTGATCCAGACCGGCCCGCCGCCGCTGGACGCGAGCCCGTCGAGTACGCGTTCGGCCTGGTCCGCCGGGGTGAGGCGGCCCTCGCGGTACGCCGTCCGCAGCTCCGAGATGGATCCGACTGGCTCTGGCATACAGTCGATTGTCGACCGTTCTGTTACAGCGGGCGGCGCGTTCTGTAACGGGGACATGACGGCCGGTCGGCCGCCGATCAGTCCAGGTAGGAGCGGGCGCCGTGCCCGGACAGCACGGCGAGAACCTCCTCCGGGTCGCCCCCGGCGACCGCCTCGAACAACCGCTCGTGCCGGTGGATCCCGTCCAACGGCTGCGCCACCTCCGCCTCACGCCGCAGGTTGATCGCCATGTAGAGCTGCAACTTCACCAGGATCGAGCCGTACACGGCGGACAGTTGGCGGTTGCCGGCGAGCGCGACGAGCGCGACGTGGAACGCCCGGTGCGACTCGGCGACCCGCATCCGGTCGCCGACCCGGGTCGCCTCCCGCATCGCCTCCAGCGTCGCCCGCAACCCGGCCAGCTCGCTCTCCCGGGCGACCGGGATCCCCGCCCGCACCGCGAACCGTTCGAGGACGTCCCGCAGCTCGTACAGCTCCCGCACGTCCCGGTCGGAGAGCGTGGCCACCCGGACGCCGCGCCGCGGCACATGTTCGACAAGCCCCTGCTGGGCCAGCAACCGCAGCGCCTCCCGCAGTGGCGCGCGGCTGATCCCGAGCCGACGGGTGAGCTGCTCCTCGACGAGGCGTTCCCCCGGATCGCTCTTGCCGCTGAGAATCTCCCGGGTCAACCGGGAGACGGCGAGGTCCACCAGACTGACGCTCTCCAGCTCACCGTCCATCGTCGGTGCGACCATGTCGTTCACTCCGCCGAGTCTGCCACCTGTCGCCGTACCGGCGGCGCGGGCGCGGCGGGCCGCCCACGATCGTGCCGCCCGCCGCGGATGCGCGGCGGGCGGCACGGGTCGACGCGTGACGTCAGGAGATGACCACGTCGCGGTAGTAGTGGCGCAGGATCGCCTGGTAGCTGCTGCCCGCGTTGGCGAGATCACGCGAGCCGTACTGCGACATCCAGTCACCGTCCACCCAGCCACCGCACGCGGTGGTGGTGGCGCAGTAGTGCGCCCGCAGGATGTTGCCGCTCCGGGTCATCCGGGTCGACCAGGTCCGGTCCACCGCCGCCGACGTGGAACTCTGCGCCGACGACGGCCGGTAGACCTGGTCGCCCGTGTCGTCCCGGACGTCGTAGCACTGGCCGCCGGACGTCTTCCGGGTCGAGTGCAGCGCCCAGTACCAGGCGTAGCTCTTCACGGCCATCGCACCGGCGTCCAGTGAGGCAGCCGGCCAGCTCGTGATCCACTCGTTCGGGAGGACGTTCTTGACGTACGTCTTGAAGTCGACCCGGTCGACCCGGCCGAGACCCACCCGGTAGACGAGGATGGTGCTCGGCAGCTTGCTGTTGGTGCCGTCGGTGCTACAGCCCGTCGGCCCGCTCAGCAGTTCGTGCGAGGCGTTGTTGTTCTTCAACGTGGCGTTGAGGTTGCCAGTCGCGCCGGCCGCGAAGTCCTGGTAAGAGCCGGCGAAGTTGCTGTTGAAGTAGACCCGCACGGTCTTGCCGGTCCGGTTCCGTACCGACGCCGCGTTGTTCTTCACGCACAGGCCCTTGCCGGCACCCGCGCCCTTGAAGTCGTAGCAGGTCGGCTGGGTCGTGCCGTAGTCGTCGAGCGAGTCGGTGAAGTCGGAGACCGAGCCGGCCTGGTTGCTGTTGTAGTAGTAGCAGAACTCGCCGCTGTCGCAGGTCCCGTCCCGCTCGGCCGCCGCCGCCGGCGAGCCGACGCTCAGGATGGAGGTGGACATGGCGAGGACGGCGCCGATGACGGCGAGGCCCTTGCGGAGATTCACGGCGTCCTACCTCTCGTTGTAGCCCTGGGAGTTCCAGAACGCGGTCGGGTCGGCGTTGTCCAGGACGGGGTCGTTGACGCTGACCGACGCGTGGGTCTGCCGGCCCGACCGGACCTCGACGTGCGTGTGCGCGCCCGAGCTGGAGGACACCCCGTGCCACGACTCGTCGGCGATGATCTCGCCCTTGCTGATGGCGTCGCCCACGCTCACCCCGGACCTGGGCGCGGTGTGCAGGTAGATCACCGTCTTGTTCAGCGAGGAGTTGTAGACCGAGATCGTGGACAGGCCGCCGCTGCCGGTCGCGCCCCGCGCGACGTAGGTGACCGTTCCGGAGACCAGGGCGTGCACGTCCGAGCCGACGCTACGGGCGATGTCGATGCCCTCGTGCCGGCCGGGCGTGGTGGTGTAACCGTCGAAGCCACAGGTGACCGCGCCGCCGCTGGCCTGGTACAGCGCGTACGACAGGTTCGTGCGCGACGACGGCGAGAACTGGTGCGAGGCGTTGTTGTTCTTCAGCGTGGCGTTCAGGTTGCCCTTCGCACCGGCCGCGAAGTCCTGGTACGAACCGGCGTAGCCGCTGTTGTAGTAGACGCGTACCGTCTTGGTGCTGCGGTTCCAGACCGAGGCTGCCTCGTTCTTGATGCACAGGCCCTTGCCGGCGCCAGCGCCCTTGAAGTCGTAGCACGAGGGCTGCTCGGTGCCGTAGTCGTCGAGCGAGCCGGTAAAGTCCGAGACCGATCCCGCGTTGTCGCTGTTGTAGTAGTAGCAGAACTCGCCGCTGTCGCAGACCCCGTCGCGGGCCGCCGCCGAGGCGGGCGACGCGACGCTGAGGATCGAGGTGGCCGCCGCCAACGCGACGCCGCAGGCGGCCAGGCTCTTCCGGATGTTCATGGTGTCCTTTCAGAAACGGTGGAAGGGTGCGGGTCACTACCCGCGCTGGTACTGCTCCCAGGTCTGGATCGGGATCTGGGGACCGTCGTCCGGGCCACGGTTGGCCAGGCCGTTCAAGCCGAGGTGGTAGTCGCCGGTCTGGTGCTGCGCCTGACTGGACAGGTCCGTGTCGCTGATCGCCGCGGCGTGGATGTGCCACGGCCAGTCGCCCTGACTCGGGTCACGGACCCAGGCGGCGAAGCCGACCCGTCGCAGCGCCCGGACGACGGCCGTGCGCCGGGTCGCGGTCATGCCGGTGACCGCGATGTCCACCACACCCCCGCCGTCGTGCGTACCGGCCGAGGTCGGGTCACCCCCGGGGTTGTACGAGCCCTGCTCGAGCACCAGGGTCTGGCCCAGCAGACGCTGCGCCTCGGCCAGCATCGCCTGGGTCCGGGCGTTGACGACGTACCCGTCGCGCGCGACCTTCGCGCCCGGTCCGATCGTTTTGGTGACCGTGTAGCGGTTCTGCCCGAGCTTGGTCAGCGATGTCACCCCGGGCAGGCCGTTCGCGGCGAGCCCGGTGTAGCCGAGCGAGCGCTGGTAGGCGGCGTACGCGGAGACGGTCACGGTGCCGAAGTAGCCGTCGACCCACTGCGCGTTCAGCAGGCCCTGTGCCTGCAACGCCTGCTCGACGGCGAGCACGGAGCTCTTCGCGCCGGGAGTGAGGGTGTTGTCGGGGCGGCGGGGATCGATCTGCGCGGCCAGGACGGTGGCCTCCATGTCCACGACCGGCAGCGCGGCCGTGGTGGCGGTCCGCTGCGCTGCGGCGCCGGATGCCCCCGCGTGGGCCGGAACGCCGACGGCCACGCAGAGCGCGACGAGTCCGGCGGTTAACCAGGGACGGCGCACAATGGTCCTCCTCGCAAGTGGTGAGTCGTTCTCGGTTCGACATCACCCTGCGAGAAGTGCCCTGGTGTTCGGTACCCCCGGTGTCCTGTCAGATCCGTCAGGCCGTCACCGACCTCGATGAATGCGGTGTTGTCAGGTTGATTCGAATTGATTCGAGGCCCGCACCTGACAACCGCGACCTGACCTCAGGCGGTCACGGTGACCATGAAGTACACCGGTCGTCGGGTCGGGAAGTACTCCCGCCCGGCCTCGTCGACCATCTTCCAACTGACCCAGCACCTGCCGGGGCGGCTCGGCGCGGTGACCCGAACACGGATCATCACCTGCTCGCCGGGGGGCGTGTCACCGATCGGCACCCGATCCGGTGTCCGGCAGCCGGCGCCGTCGGCGGCGGTGTCCATCCGCGCCAGGTACCGGTGGTGCCAGTCGACCTTGCCCACGTTGGCGAGCGCCCACACCTTGTCGAACTGGGTGTTCACCTTCACCTGGGTGCCGTCGGGGATGGTGACGTCGGCGACGAACTTGCTCGAGTCCCCGGGGATCAGCGAGTCCGAGAATGCCGATGTGGACGGTGAGACGGTCGGTGACGGCCTCGCTGTGCCGGAGCCGTCCGAGCCGGACCGGCCACGGACGCTCACGCCCAGGGCGGCGGCCACCGCCACCACCAGCACCACCGCTGCGGCGTTCAGCCACGGCAGGCGCGACCGACGCGTTCCCACCACGCGCTCCTCGGACCGCGGATCCGCGTCGAGCTGGAGCACGCCCTGCTCCGTCGGCGCGGACGCGGCGATCGCCGGTACGGACGCGGCGTTCGTCGGCGCGAGGTCAGCGTCTCCGCCGGGTCGGGCTGCCGCCGGCGGGCGCTGCGCCTCCTCCCAGCGGCGCCGCCACAGGGTCTCGTCCGCCTCGCAGGCTCGGACGAACTCCCGCGTGGTCTCCCAGGAGGGGAACCGGGTCCCGGCGGCGGCCTCGTGCAGGGTCGTGTGCGAGATCCGTCCTGATCGCCCCGCCATCTTTCGGAACGAAGGGTCGCCCGCGGCGCTGCGCAGTGCCCGCAACTGCTCGGCGAACCTCTCGGCGGGTCGTCCGTCCTGACCCGACTCCGCGGCGACACGCTGGTCCTTCATCAGTCCCCCAGGTCAGACGACTTTGTCAGACGTTGTCAGAGCGTGTCAGAGGCTACCGAACGGGCCACGGCGAGTATCAATGTGGCGCATCGACGAGACGGGGTGTCGACGGCCCCGTCCACGCCGAGGCGAAACCGGCGGATTCAGTTGTGCGGGGTGGGTCGGTAGACGAGTTCCTGGGTCCGGCCGTCGAGGGTACGGGTCTCGACCAACTCCAGGTCGAAGTCGGCCGCTCCGTGGAAGATCGGCTCGGTTCCGGTCTGACCGGTGACCACCGGGAACAGCGTCACCTGTACGAGGTCGACCAGGCCGGCGGCCATCAGCGTCCGGTTCATCGACAGGCTGCCGTGCGAGCGCAGGGGCACCTCGGACTCCTCCTTGAGTCGGGCGACCACGTCGACCGCGTCGCCGCGTACGAGGGTGGCGTCCGGCCAGTCGAGCGGGCCCGAAAGAGTGTTCGACACCACCGTCGCCGGCAGGCTCCTCATCCGGGTGACCCAGGCGTCGCGGACGCCGGACTCCTCGGTGCTGTCGGCCAGCAGCTGTCGGAACAGCTCGAACGTGCGGGCACCGAAGACCATGCGGTGCTCATCGTCGTACAGGGCGAGGCGACGCTCCAGCAGCTCCGGGCCCTGCTTGCCCCAGTAGCCGCCCCAGTTGCCGGTGGTGCTGCCGAAGCCGTCGAGGCTGCTGAAGACGTCGAAGGTGTAGGTGGCGGTCACGCTGGTCTCCTGCCATGGGTGAGTTCGCTGCGACGCGCCTCGAGAAAGGCGCGTTCGGTCTCGTTGCTGGTCAGTGCGATGGCCTCGGCGTAGGCGGCGCGGGCCTGCGCGTCGCGCCCGAGCCGGGCCAGCAGCTCGGCCCGGGTGGCGGGCAGCCGGTGGTAGCCGGGCAGCTCGACCGTCTCCAGCGCGGCGAGGGCCGCCTCGGGACCGTGCGCCTCGGCCACCGCCACCGCCCGGTTGAGCGCCACCACGGGGTTCGGCGTGAGCGCGAGGAGTTGGTCGTACAGCGCCAGGACCTGTCGCCAGTCGGTGGCCGCGCCGTCGGTGTGCACCGCGTTGATCGCGGCCTGGATCTGGTACGGGCCGGGCTGGTTGCGTCGCAGACAGCGGCGGACCAGGTCGTGCCCCTCGGCGATGAGCGTGGCGTTCCACAGTGACCGGTCCTGGTCGGCCAGGAGCACCAGCTCGCCGGCCGGGCCGAGCCGGGCCGGACGACGCGCCTCGATCAGCAGGAGCAGGGCGAGCAGACCCAGCACCTCGGGCTCGTCCGGCATCAACGCGGCCAGCTCGCGGGCCAGCCGGATCGCCTCGGCGCAGAGATCCGTCCTGATCAGCGGCCCGGCGGTGGAGGCGTAGCCCTCGTTGAACATCAGGTAGAGCACGGTGAGCACGGGCGGCAGCCGGTCCGGCAGCTCGTGCTCGGCGGGCACCCGGTAGGGGATGGCCGCGTCCCGGATCTTCTTCTTCGCGCGCACGATCCGCTGCGCGACGGTCGTCTCGCGGACCAGGTAGGCCCGGGCGATCTCCGGGACCTCGAGGCCACCGAGCAGGCGCAGCGTGAGGGCCGTCCGCGCCTCCGGAGCGAGCGCCGGGTGGCAGCAGGTGAAGATGAGTCGCAACTGGTCGTCCTTCACGGGTCCCACCTCCTGGGGTGCGTCCGGTTGGTGGAGCAGCAGGGCCTGGGCGTGCCGGGCCTCGCGGGTCGACTCTCGGCGGAGCCGGTCGATAGCCCGGTTGCGGGCGGTGGTCACGATCCAGGCGCCCGGGTTGGGCGGCAACGTGTCCCACTTCTGCACGGCCGTGGTGAAGGCGTCCTGGACCGCCTCCTCGGCGAGGTTGATGTCGCCGAGGAGGCGGGCCAGGGTGGCGACGCAACGGCCGTACTCCGCGCGGTAGACGCTCGCCAGGTCCATGTCGGTCGACCGGCTCCGGGTCAGGCCTGGGAGAGGTCGTCGAAGGGGCGTACCTCGATCGGACCGCAGGCTGCCGCGCACTTCTCCGCCCAGGCGAGCGCCTGGTCCAGATCCGGGCACTTGATGATCCAGAATCCGGCGAGGTGCTCCTTCGTCTCGGCGAACGGCCCGTCGCTCATGGTGGTGGCGCCGTTGTCGATCCGGACGACGGTGGCGCTCTCCGGCGACACGAGGCCGCCGGCGAAGACCCAGACGCCGGCGGCCTGCATCTCGTCGTTGATGCGGCCGGTCTCGGCGAACATGACCTGCACCTCCTCGTCGGACATGGCGGGCGCGCCCTCGACGAAATGCACGGACAACAGGTACTGCTTCATGATGATCCTCCTGTGGTGTGACGGTTCCGATGGTGGCAGTTCAGGCGGCCAGGCGGCGCGCGACGGCGGGGATCACGATCGCGGCGGCGACCAGGTGGGTGAGCATCAGCAGCGCCTTGGTGGTCGTGTCGGCGTCGGCGATGACGTCCGGCACCAGGGACAGGACCGTCAGCGCCACCGTCGTACGGACGAAGGTCCGCCGCGGTCGCCGCGCGAACCGCGACAGCAGCGCTGCGAGGACGACACCGACCAGCGAGAAGACGGTGGTCAGCACACCGAATCCGGACACCGGTATCGGAGCGCCGCTCACGTCGAGGCTGACGCCCGCAGCCTGTCCGGCGGCGGCGACGATCATGGTGGCGGCGGCCGCGGCGGCCGTGGCGATCAGGCCGGTCCGGACCAGCGCGCCGACGGTCGAACCGGTGGCGCGGGTGGTGTGCGCGGTCGTGGTCATCGTGCCCTCCAGCGGGTGGGTGGCCCGGCTCGATGCCGGGCTCTCACCAGGGCTACGAACGGACCCGGCCCCGATCGACAGCCACGTCCAAGTTTTTCGTCGAGTCAGCCCTGACGGTCGGTGGACTCGCCGTCCTCACCGCGGATGGGCAGGTAGTAGGCGGGCAGGAAGGCCGCGATGATGACCACGCCCGCGATGGGCAGGAACGCGCCGACGAGGGTGCCGGAGCCGATCCAGGCCAGGGCGAGCGCGAACCGGCGGCCGATGGCCCGGACACCGCGCGGGCCGAGGTCGGGGTCCAGGAGGTGGGCCCGACGGAGGTGGGCCCAGACGACGTTGAACAGGGCCGCCGCCACCCACAGTGTGGTGCCGTAGACGACCACCGCTGTCCGCAGCCCCTGCTCCGCGCGGAGCGCCTCGGCGAGCAGCGACGTCGAGAACGGCAGGAACGCGATGACCATCAGGAGCAACGTGTTGAGGAACAGGACCTGACGGTCGACGTGCCGGACACGGTCGAACATGACGTGGTGGTTGACCCACACCTGACCCACCAGCAGGAAGCTCAGCGCGTAGGCCAGGTACGACGGCCACAACGCGCCGAGGCCCCGCAGGAGGTGTCCGAAGTCCTTCGGCGGTTGGATCTCCAGCACGAGGAGCGTGACGGCGATGGCGAAGACGGCGTCGCTGAAGGCGACCAGCCGCCCCGGCTGACGCGTGAGGCGGGGGACGCCAGTCCTGGCAGGCATGCCATCAGTATTAATAAAAACTTAAGGATGCGAGGGCAAAAAATTGTTATCCGGAACCGACTCGGCGGCCACCAGGTCGCTTGCCAAGGACTCTCCTTAATTCTTTTTCCGCAGATTGCCGCAAGCCTCCGACGTGCACATACTTCATCCGACAGAGCGCCATCGTCGACTCGAAGGAATCACTGGTAATGCGCAATCCTCCCCCCGCGCACGTCGCACCGCCGGACCGGGCGCGCAAGCGCCGCCGCATCGCTCGCATCACGCTCGCCTCGGGGGTCGCCGCCGCCCTGGTCGGCAGCGGCATCTACATCGCCGGCGCCCAGGCCGAAGAGGTCGCCGTGCCGGGCCGGATCCAGGCGGAGGCCTTCGCGGCCCAGTCCGGCGCGCAGACCGAGAGCACCGGCGACGCCGACGGCGGCCGGAACGTCGGCTGGCTCGGCAATGGAGACTGGCTGCGGTACGACGGCGTCTCGATCACCGGCGCCGACCTGAAGGCCCGGGTCGCCGCGAACAACACCGACGGCGGCGCCGTCGAGCTGCGCCTCGGTACGCAGACCGGCGCCCTGCTGGCCAGCTTCCCGATCGCCCACACCGGCGGCTGGCAGAAGTGGACGACGGTGACCGCCACGGCGGCCAGCGTGCCGGCCGGCCCGCAGACCGTCTTCGCCGTCATGAAGAGCGCCTCCCGGTCGGACTTCGTGAACCTGAACTGGTTCACGTTCGGCTCCGCGACCGGCAGCACGCCGAGCACGCCACCCACCCCGGCTTCTCCCCCGGCGACGCCGACGACCCCGGGCACCACCCCCACCACCCCGGGCGCGACGCCCACCACGCCGGGCACCGCGCCCGTGGCGGGTTGGGTGCCGGTCGACCAGGCCCGGTGGGACAAGGAGCTGGCGGCCTTCGACAAGCTCACGCCGAAGCCCGTCACGCCGGGAACCACCCGGGTCCCCGAGTTCCACACCGACTGCGAACTCGCCAACTCCGCTCCGGACGACCCGATCGTCGTCCCCGGCCTGCCGGGCGCGTCGCACATGCACACCTTCTTCGGCCCGAAGATCGACGCCTTCACCACCACCGACAAGCTGCTCAACTCGACGACGACCTGCAACGCCCCCGGTGACCTGAGCGCGTACTGGACACCGGAGCTGCGCAAGGACGGCAAGCCGGTACCGATGAAGAGCTTCCGGGTCTACTACGGCTCGCGGGTGAAGGACCCGTCCACCGTCAAGCCCTTCCCGCCGGGCCTGCGGATGGTCGAGGGCGACGCCAAGAAGCAGGTGGACACCCCGAAGAACGCCGGCAGCAACCAGTTCTGGTGTGCCGGCAGTGCCGAGACCGGCCGCAGCTCCGACGGCAACTGGCCGGTCTGCGCCTCCGGCGGCAACCTCATCTTCCAGCTCGTCTTCAAGGACTGCTGGGACGGCAGGAACATCGACTCCCCCGACCACAAGTCGCACATGGGCGACCCGGTCAACGGCGTCTGCACCGGCAAGTACCCGGTGGCGGTGCCGAACCTCTCCTTCATGGTCAACTACCAGTCGCTGGGCGGGAACGGTCTCAGCCTCTCCTCCGGCAAACCGTCCTCCATGCACGGTGACGTCATGAACGCCTGGGACCCGACCCACCTCGGCCCCCTGGTGAAGTCCTGCCTCAACCAGAAGGCCAAGTGCGGCACCGAGGTGACCTTCGCCGGCGGCTGATCCGCACGCACCGCACCCGACCGGGCGGCCCCACGCGCAGGCGTGGGGCCGCTGTTCGGTAGCGGACACCCGACACCGGAGCGCGCAGTAGCCGACTGTCATCGCATCGTCACGGAAAGCACACTCCTCCCCGACACGTCCCTGTCGAATGGAGGAACACATGCGTCTCCGCTCGTTCGTCACCGCCGCACTGGCCGCCGTCCTGGCCGCCGGCGCGCTCGCCCCACCGACGCCGGCCGCCGCGGCCACCGCCGACCGCTGGGGTTTCGCGTTCGTCAAGGACCCCACCGTGCCGGCCTGGACCGTGCTGGACACCAGCCGGCAGTGGGGTAGCTGGAAGACGGCGTTCCCCGCCGCCTGGGCCGACGGCGTCAAGCTCGCGCCCGGCCGGTTCCAGGTCCGCTTCCCCCAGGTGGGCGCCAGCTCGCGGGGCGTGCCGCACGTGACCCCGGTGAACCGGACCGGGCACTACTGCGAGGTGGTCCGCTGGTTCCAGTCCGGCGCGGACGAGATCGTCGACGTGCAGTGCCACCGGCCCGGCGGCACCCGCGAGGACACCCCGTTCACCGTCCTCTGGACGACCAGTTCCGGCGTCCTGCCGGCCGGCACCTCCCACGCGTACGTGCAGTGGACCAGCGGCGTGATGGTGCAGTCGTACAACTCGACCGGCGCGGTGAACGCCGTCGGACCGGTGGGCGTCGGGCAGTACCTGGTACGACTCCCCGGCGTCGGACTGGCCGGCGTGCTCGCCGGCGACGTGCAGGTCACCGCCGTCCAGCCGAACGCCGGACCCCGCCGGTGCAAGGTCAACTCCTGGGGCGCGGTCGGCACCGAGGTGCAGGTGTACGTCTTCTGCTACGACCAGGCCGGGGCCGCCGTCAACACCGACTTCGTCCTCTCGTACCACCGTCGCCGGCCGGTGATCGGCTCCCTCGGCCCACCGTCGTACTTCGGCTACCTGGGTACCGCCGTCGGCGGATCCACCAACGACAACTCGGTGCTCGGCGTCGGCGCGAACACGGTGGCGGCCATCGCGCCCGCCGGCCGTTACCTGGCGACCCTCCCGCAGATCGGTCTCAAGGAGACGCACGCCCAGGTGGTGGCGCAGGGCGCCGGCGGCAACTACTGCCACCTGACCCAGCCGTGGACGTACACCACCAACGCCGACGTCGACGTGATCTGCTTCGACAACGCCGGCACGGTCACCCCGCACCGCTTCCTGGCCACCTTCACCTCCCGCCTCTGACCGCACGCGTCCGGTCCCGCCCGGACCCGATCTGGTGATCAGGTCCGGGCGGGACCGGAGACCCGCGCCTCGGTCAGCCGAAGCAGTTGGGTACGGGCGGTGCGCTGGGCGTGCAGTTGGTGGGCCGGTTGCCGGCGATGGCCGACTTGTCGTCCACCGTGACCTGACCACCGTCGTTGAAGACCCCACCCGGCGCCACGACGGAGACGTTCTCCGTGACCTTCGACGCGGTGAGGGTGAGCCTGGCGTTGTTGTAGATCCCGCCGCCGCGCGAGTTCGTGCCGAACGCCTTGTTGCGGGCCACGACGGTGTGCCGCAGGACGACCTCCCCGCTGCCGTTGTAGACGCCGCCGCCGTTCTCGATGGTGCTTCTCGTGCTGGCGGCGTTCTCACTGATCTGGCTGTCCTCGGCCACGAACTGGCCGATCTGGTTGAAGACGCCGCCGCCGCGTTGGCCGGCGTCGTTACGAACGATCTTTCCGTGCTGAAGCTGGAAGACGCCGTCGGTGAAGATCCCGCCGCCCTCGCTGCCGGTCGTGTTCTCGGTGACCTCGATGTTCCGGGCCGTGGTGGTGGCGTTGATCCCGTTGCGGATGCCGCCGCCCCGGAAGCCGGAGCTGTTGTGGTGCACCCGGACGTTGTCGAGCACGGCGACGCTGGAGTTCGACAGGCCGCCGCCCGTACCGCCGATCGGCACGATGGTGAAGGTCCCGATCGAGTTGTTGTCGCTGATCCGGGTGTTCCGCATGGTGAGGTTGCCGTTGTTGTGGACACCGCCGCCGTCGTACAGCGCGCCGTTGTCGCTGATCCGGCTCTCGTCGTCGCCGTACCGCTCCCGGTCCTTGCCGTCCTTGTCCTTGCCGCCCTGCTCGCTGCGGCCGAGGATCCTGGTGTCACCGAAGTTGGCGATGCCTCCGCCGGAGCCGTTGGAGTGGTTGAAGACGACGTCGATGTTCTCCAGGGTGGCCCGGCCGCCGACGTCGACGCGGATGCCGCCACCGCCGCCGCCGAGCCCACTCGTGTCGTCGCCGCCCTTGACGGTGGCGTCCCGGAGCTTCAGGTCACCGCCGGCCCCCACCTCGAGGATCCGGAACGGCGTGGCGTTGGCCGCGCGGACGATGGTGGAACCGTTGCCGTCGATCGTGATCGGCTGGGTGACGATCGGCAGGCCGACGGGGCCGTGGGGCACGGGTGGCTGGGGCGCGGACGCGGTGAGGGTGTACGTGCACCCCTTGGCGAGCCGGAGCTTCGCCCCGTGACCGGCGTTCGCGCGGACGATCGCCGCGATCAGCTCGTTGGCGCCGCACGGCACGTCCCAGGCGTCCCGACCGCCACCGCTCCAGTCGTCGCCCCCGCGCTCCTTGTCGCCCCCGTGCTCCTTGTCGCGACCGCCCGGGTCGTGCTTTCCGCTGTCGTCGTCCGCCCGGCTGCTGCCGGCGAGGACCTGTTTCCCGAGCAGTCCGCCGCCCGCTCCGAGGGCGCCGGTCAGCCCTGCGGGCGCGCTGACGGCCGCCAGACCGGCGACCCCGGTCAGTCCGGCCACCCCGGCGACGAGCCAACGGGCCCGGCGCTTCCTCGACGGACGGGGCTGGTCTGCCGCCGCAGCGCTGACGTTCGGGTGTCGATGGT
Source organism: Micromonospora sp. WMMD729 (assembly GCF_049315225.1). Classification (NCBI taxonomy): domain Bacteria; kingdom Bacillati; phylum Actinomycetota; class Actinomycetes; order Micromonosporales; family Micromonosporaceae; genus Micromonospora; species Micromonospora sp. WMMD729. Next base: position 3,837,384 of record NZ_CP186059.1, read on the forward strand.
TGGACATGTCTGGCCCTTCTCCGTACACCGTGTCTCTGACGCCTCAGTCGGCGCAGACAGCGACAAATCGGTTGTCGCTCCCACGGGGAAACGTAGTAGAGCCGAACTCACATCAACCGGACTTATGCGAATAAGTCCTACGTTCGGCGCAGAACGTCCGCGGTCCTCGACCTGCGGAGGGAGGGTCAGAGCCGGCGGAGCCGCTCGCGGAGCCAGCCGCGGTCGGGGTTCACCACGGCCTCGGCGTCGAACACGACCGTGGGCACCGTCTCGTTGCCGCCGGTGATCGCCCGAACGGCCGCGGCACCCTCCGGGTCGTGCCAGATGTCGACCCAGTGTGCCTGCCGAGCGAGCCGGCCGAGCGAGAGGCGGAGCTGGAGGCAGTAGCGGCAGCCGGGGCGCCAGTACACGATCGGGAGCCCGTCCGCCGCGCTGGCCCGCCGCGCTTCGGCGGCCCCCGTCGAGCGGGGGAAGGCCCTCGGCGACACCGCGAACGCCACCGCCAGAAAGATCAGAAACTCGACACCGCCGACCACCGGCAACCCGGCGGCCAGTTGAGACGCCAGGACCACCACGCCGAGGGTCGCCGTCAACACCGTCAGAGCCCACCGCCGCACCACGCTGCGGACACTACCGTCGACGGGCGGCCGCCCCCGCGCTGCCCCGGTGGAGACCGACCCCGCGCCAGCGTCCGTCGCACGCGCCGGGGAGCGCGTCCGGCCATTGCCGGCGTTCATCAGCGGATGCGCATACGTGATGGCATCGCTACGATGGGTCAGCAATCCAGTGGGAAGGAGGTCGTGCCCGCGTGCGAAGTCCCGTCAACGGAACCGCGCCGACGTCCGCGCCGGGTCGACCCGGGCCGGTCGTGGCCGACCGGCTGCGCCGGCTCGCCCGGCGGCTGGCGTTGGTCGCGGTCGCCATCGGGGGCGGCTTCCTCCTGGCCCTGATGTTCCAGGGGCCGGCCAGCGCCGACGGCACGCGCGGCAGTTCCGGTGACGAGCTTCATCGGCAGCTCGGGGCTCTGGTGGAGCCGGTCCGACGGGTCACCGTCAGCGCGCACGTCGACCACGACCGCCGGCCCGACGTACGCGCCGACGACCGTCGCCCGGACGGGCACCGCGCCCCGCTGACCGGCGCGATCGCCGGTGTCGTCGGCGCCCGTGACGTACCGTCCCCGGCCGTGTCCCGCCGGCCGACGGACACCGCGCGGGTGTCCGTGCCGCCGTCCCGGGCGGGCACATCCGTCCGGTCCGACGCCGCCCGGCACGAACGGTTGCGCTCCTCGACCGCGAGCCGCGCGACACATCGTCCCGCCCCGCGTGCCCGCCCACCCCGTGCGGCGGCGGATCCCGCGCGACAGTCGAGCGACGCCGGGCCCGACCACCGAGAGCTGTCTGGACCGCTCGCCGTGCCGGCCGTGGCGGACCTGCTCACCCCGGTCCTGCGGCCCGTCGTCGGCGTCGTGTGCGCACTGCCGATCGAGCCCGTCGTCACGGCGCTCCGGCACGTCGTCGACGCCGTCCTGCCACCCGTCCTCGGCGCGGTGGTCGTACCCGCGCGGCGTACACCGGGCGCTCCCCCGGCGCGTGAGCCGACCGCCGCGCCGCCGCCGCGCGCGGCACCCGCGCCGGGCCCACCGACGCCGCCGCCGGCTCCGGCGAGGCCACCGGTACCCGCCGCGGCGACGCCGCCTTTGACCGCGCCACCGCCGACAGCCGTGGCCGCGTACCGACCTCCCCCGGCCCCACCGGGCCACCACGCCGCACGCCCGGCGCCGCCGGGCTCGGCGGCCTATCCTCCAGGTCAGCCCGTCACCCCGGTCGACCAGGATGCCGCCGGCACCGACGGGGGCTCGACGCCCACGCCGGGTCTGGTCCGGCCCGCTCACCGGCAGTCACACCCCGGCATCGCCGCGCCCTGTCACCTCGTGCCGCTCTTCGTCGAGAGCCGAACTCCGTCTGCGATCGCCCGCCCGGGCTGAGGCCGGCCACCGACCCCCGGGCTGCCCGCCCGCGTGGTCGGTCCCTCCCGCTGGCCTGGCCAACGGTTCCCGCGCCCGCCCGAACGGCGTCGTGGGCCCGTGGCCGCCCGACTTTCCGCGCACGACGATCGTGGCCGACCCGTGGACACACCGGGTTCGGTGACCGTCGTGCCGTGCACCTGAGATCGGAGAACACGGTGATCCACGTTGTTGTCGCCGAGGACATGGGTTTGCTGCGCGGGGCGCTCTGCGCCGCACTCTCCCGTGAGGAGGACATGGAGGTGGTCGCCGACGTCGAGGGCGTCGGCGACCTGTTGAAGGCGGTCCGCCGGTGCCGGCCCCAGGTGGTGGTGCTGGCGCTGACACCGGAACTGCCCGATCCGGTGGAGGTGGTCGCCCGGATCAGCGCCGAGGCGCCGCACGCCGCCGTGCTGGCGATGAGCCCCCGGTGGAGCCCGGCGCTGGTGGAGGCGGCGTTGGCGGCCGGCGCACGCGGCCTGCTGGGTAAGGACAGCCCACTGGTGGAGCTGGTGCGCGCGATCCGCGCGCTCGCCGCCGGGGAGCGGGCGATCGACCCGGCCGCCGCGGTGGCCGTGCTCAGTCCCCCGGAGATGCCGTTGACGCCCCGGGAGTTGGACGTGCTGCGGATGGCTGCCGAGGGACTGCCACTCAAGGAGATCGCCGGTCGCCTCTTCCTGGCCCACGGGACGGTGCGTAACCACCTGTCGGCGATCCTGCGCAAGATCGGGGCCCGCAACCGGTTGGAGGCGGTGTGGCACGCCCGGCGCAACGGCTGGCTGTAGGCATCGGGGCGGGCCCCGGCGGACCCGCCCCGTCGCCGTGCGGCCCGGATGGAAGCGTGTTTGAATATTGACGTTGAGTGATCACTATGCAAGCGCGGGAAGGTTCGTCGTGATCCGTACCCTGCTCGCTCTGGACGGCGCCCTGGTGCTGGGCGCGCTGTCGTTCGTCCTCGCCGCCGAGGAGGACATCCACGTCGTGGCGGAACTGGATCGCGGCGACGCGGTCCCCGCCGCCGTCCGTACCCAGCGCCCGGACGTCGTGGTGGCCGACCTCGACCTCGTCGAGGAGGAGGTGCCCGGCCGCCTGGGCCTGTGCCCCGTCCTGATGCTGGTCCACCCGCAGCGGGCCCGCCGACTGCGGGGCATGCTCAGCCCGTCCCGGACGGTGGGCATCCTGCGCAACGACGCCGCTCCCCAGCGGGTGGTCGACGGGATCCGCCGGCTCGCCCGCCGGGAGCCCGTCCTCGACGCGGACCTCGTCGTCGCGGCCCTGCACTCGGACAACCCGCTCTCCGACCGGGAGCGGCAGGTGTTGACGTTGACGGCGGCGGGCGCGCCGGTCGCCGAGGTGGCGGCGACGCTCGGGCTCACCCGCGGCACGGTCCGCAACCACCTCGGCCGGATCGCCCGCAAGGTGGGTGCGCGCACCCGCGTGGAGGCGGTGCGGTTGGCGGGCGAGGCGGGCTGGATCTGACCGGCCGGTCTCAGCCCTGCCGATCCGCCACTCGCAAGGTCGTCCTCGGCTCGTCCCAGCAGCCGACGAGCGCCCGGTAGGTGGCCGAACGGGTCAGCAACTGCTCGTGCGTGCCCACGGTGGGCGCGTTGCCGTCGAGGACCAGCACCCGCTCGGCGCGCAGGGCGGAACTGATCCGGTGGGCGACCACGACGAGGCTGCCGGGTCGCCGGGCGAAGGCGGCCTCGACGGTCGCCTCCAGCGCCGGGTCGAGGTGGCAGGTGGCCTCGTCCAGGACCGCCAGCGGGGCGGGCGCGAGCCAGGCCCGCGCCGCCGCCACGAGCTGCCGCTCGCCGGCGGAGAGCAGGGCCGGTACGACCGGCGCGGCCAGGCCGCCCAGGCGGGTCGCCAGGGGACGCGCGCCGAGCGCGTCGAGGGCGGCCTCCAGGGTGTCGTCGTCGGCGTCGGGCCGCAGGTAGCGCAGGTTGTCGGCGAGCGTGCCGGTGAAGACGTACGCCTCCTGGGGCAGCAGCACCCGCAGCCGGGCCAGCGCGGCCGGCGCGGTGTCGGCGACCGGCACGCCGGCCAGGTGGACCGTGCCCTCCTGCGGTGGCACCAGACCGGCCAGCAGGGCGGCCAGAGTGGACTTGCCCGCGCCGCTCGGCCCCACCACGGCCAGGTGATCACCGTCGGCCAGCGTCAGGGAGAAGTTCCGGAGCACGGGCGCGGCACTCGGGCCGTACCGGAAGGTCAGTCCCCGGACCTCGGCGGCCGGTGCGCCGCCGACCGGCCCGGTGGGCGGGCGTGGGCCGGGCGTCGCCTCCCCGCGAGCCGGCGGCTCGGGATGGACGCGCAGGATGTTCTCCAGGGTGACCGCGTAGCGCAGCCCGCCGCCGCCGAGGCCCTGCACGAGGGTGTGCAGGGCCGGTTGCAGCCCGGTGGACACGTAGATCAGCGCCCCGAGGATCGCGCCCGCCGTCATCCCACGGTCGACCAGCCACGGGGCGGCGACCAGCAGCACCACCAACGGTGACCAGCCGCCGATACCGAGGCTGAGGCTGCGGACCACCGCCATCCGGGCGAGGGTGCGCTCGGCGGCGGCCTGCGCCGACACGCGGCGTTCCACATCGGACGTCACCCGCGCCTGGGCGCCGCAGGCCAGCACGTCCCGGTGACCGGCCAGTGCCGTCGCCGCCGACCGGCCGAGCAGCTCACCGGCAAGCACGTACGCCCGCTGGTGCGCGACCATGGCCGGCAGCGCGGCGAGGAACACGACCAGGCCGACGACCAGCGGCGCGGCGGCCAGCACCGCCGCCACCGGCGCGAGGGCGGCCAGGCCGAGCAGGGCCGCGCCGGCGGAGAAGAGGAAACCGCGCGTCACCATCAGCAGCCCGGCGAAGGTGTCCCGGACGATCTCCATCTGGTGGGTGAGCCGGGTCATCGCCGCGCTGTCCGGACGGCCGCCGGCCCGGGTGGCGTCGCGCAGCGCGCCCCGCACCACCTGGGCGGCCACCTCGTCACGGAACGGCTCGACCAGCGCGCCGAGGCTCCGGTACGTCCGACCGGTCGCCACCGCAGCGACAAGCACGGCCACCGCGAGGACCGCCAGCCAGGCCAGGCCGTCGACCAGGCGTCCGGCCAGGAAGCCGCGGTCGACGGCACGGGCGACGAGCAGGCCGGCGAGCAGCGCCGGCAGCGCCTCGACGAGCGACCACCCGCAGAGCCGGGCGAGGTCACCCCGGCGGGCCCGCAACGCCCGCCAGGTGACCTGGCGTACGGTCGGCGGGGTCACGACCCACCGCCGGCCGGCCCGAACACGGCCCGGTAGTCCGGGTCGGCCCAGAGTCGCCGGTGCGGCGCCAGCCCGCGCAGCCGACCGCCGTCCAGCCAGGCCACGAGATCGGCGCCGGCCGCCGCCGCCGTCCGGTGGGTGATGACCAGTCGGGTCCGCTCGCCGGCGCGCCCGACGACCGCCTCGGTGATCCGGTGTTCGGTCGCGGTGTCCAGGCTGGACGTGGCGTCGTCCAGGATGAGCAGCCGTTCGGCGGCGAACGCCCGGGCCAGGCCGAGGCGTTGGGTCTCCCCACCGGACAGTGGCGTGTCCACCAGCGGGGTGCGGTACCCCTGGGGCAGCCGGTCGATCACGTCGGCGACCGCCGCCAGCCGGGCCGCCCGCAGGACCGCGGTCGTGGCCGGCCGCCCGTCGGCCGGGGGTGCCGCGGCGGCATCCGGCAACGCCAGACCGATCGCGTCGTGGACGGTCGCCCCGATCAGCACCGGCTGGTCGAAGGCGTAGCCGACGGCTCGGCGCAGCACCGAGGCGTCGAGCTCGCGCAGCGGTACGCCGTCGAGGCGCACCTCGCCGTGGTCCGGGTCGTGCAGCCGTCCCGCCACCGCCGCGAGGGTCGACTTGCCGGCACCGGACGCGCCGACGACGGCCACGGTCGCGCCGGCCGGTACGTCCAGGTCGATGCCGTCCAGGACGGGCCGGCCGTCGTCGCCGTACACCCGTACGCCGCGCAGCCGCAGCGCGCCGCCGCCGGGCGGGAGGGGCCGGTCACCGCCGGTCGCGGCGGACTGTCGCAGCGGCTCGGCGACCCGGTGCGCCCCGGCACGACTGCGCACCAGGTGGTTGAGGGTGGCGAGGACCGCACCGAGCCCGGCGCCCATGGCCGCGTACCGGACGGCGGCGACCAGCTCACCGGGCGTGAGCCAGCCGGCCGTGAGGGCGTACCCGCCGACCGCGACGACGCTCAGGTGCAGCAGCGGCGCCACGGCGGAGGTACGCGCGCTGGCCCGGGCGAGCAGGTCCCAGGTCCGACGGCCGTGCCGGCCCAACTCGGGCAGGGCCGCCAGCACCCGGGCCTCCTCATGGTGGATCGTGGCGGCGGCGGCGATGGTCCGGGCCCCGGTCAGCGACTCCAGCAGGCGGCCGGCGATGACGCCGAGCACCCGTTGGTAGCCGGCGGTCGCGGTGGAGGCGTCGGCCACGAAGGCGCGCATGAGGACGGCGAGCAGGCCGAGACCGGCGAGCAGGGTGATCCCGAGGACGGGCTCCAGGACGGCGAGCGCGACGACGCTGCCGAGGGGCGGCAGCACCGCCACGGCGGTCAGAACCACGGCGTTGCCGGCCTGTCCCGCGTCGGCGGCCTGGCCGACCAACCGACCGACGAGGTCTCCCACCGGGTACCGGCGGGTGGCCCGCACGTCCAACGCGAACAGGTGGCGCAACAGGTGACGGCGTAACCCGGCGGTGGCGCGCGCCGCGCCGAATCCGCTGGCCAGGTCCGTCAGGGCGTCGACGCCGACGAGCGCGACCACCAGGGCGCAGGCGGCCACCGCCCACCAGATCGAGCCACCGGTGAGGGCGGCGTCGACGGCGCGACCCAGGGCCGCGGGAAGCAACAGTTCGGCGGCCGCGCCGACAAGCGCGACCACCGCGAGGCCGGCCGTCCAGCCGCCGCCGGCCAGGACCGTCCGCCGCAGCAGCCGGTCCCCCGCGTCGAACGTCGACATCGGACCTCCCGGTGCTACGCGGTCGCCCTGGGTGGGCACGTCTGCCCACCCAGGGCGATCACGTTGTTGCGACGGATCAGTTGCAGGTCGTGACGGAGAGCGAGCTGTCGCCGCAGAGCAGCAGGCTCGCCCGGCTACCGCCACCCGTGCGGTCGGCCGGAGCCATCTCCAGGCCCTGGAGGTCCAGAAGCGCCATGTCGTTCACCTCCCTTCCTTCCGATCGTCGATCCTGTCGCCCCCGCTGTGACGGGGGAGTCTCTGCGCGCCCGGCAGGGGCGCGAGGAAGGGCAGCGTCGGCGGGTCGTCGTGCCGCGCGCAGGTCAGCGCGTAGAGCACGCCGGCGGTGCCGGTGCCGAAGTCCATGGAGAGCCGGAGCAACTGCTCACCGGGGAACGCGGTCCCCTCCTGGTACGGCAGCGCGTGCCAGGCCAGCCGGTCCACCTGCGCGTCGAGTTCCCGGCGGTCGCCGTCCCGAACTGACGCGGCGAGGTAGGCGATGATGCCGGCCCGGCCGGCGAACAGCCCGGTCTGCGCGTAGAACGGTGACCGCGCCGCGCGGCGGATCCCCGCGCTGGCCTCGGCGAACCCGTCGTCGTCGCGGTGGCTCAGGTACGCGTCGAGGACCAGTCCGATGCCGACGCTGCCGTGTGCCAGGTACGGCATGGTCCGCCAGCCCTCGTTGACCTCCAGGGCGCCGTCCGGGCGCAGCACGCACCGGCGCAGGTCCTGACGCAACGCCGTGGCGGCGTGCGTCAACAGGTCCTCGTCGCCGCTGAGTTCGTAGAGCCGCACCAGCATCAGCGCCGGTCCGGTCCGGCCGCGCAGCAGCCCGGCGTACGGGTGCCGACCGCCGCTGATGTCCGGGCCGGGGTCGTCGGCCAGGTGCCCGATCACCCGCTCGGCGGCCCGCCACGCGGCGTCGCGCAACGACACCTCCCCGGTGCGGGCGGCCAGTTCGGCCAGGTTGAGCGCGATCCCGGACAGCCCGCTCGCCAGGCTGTGGTCGAGCCCGTCGAGCGGTTCGCGCAGGCAGATGTCGAGCACGTCCAGCGCGTCCTGGCGTCGGCCGAGGCGTTCCAGGGCGTGGGCGACACCGTGCAGGCCGTCGTAGAAGCCGCAGCGGGTGCCGGACGGGGGCGCGGTCGCCCGCCGTACCAGCCAGTCCTCGTGCTCGGGCCATCGTCCGACGCCGCTGGTGTGCAGCGCGTACAGCACTCCCGCCGCCCCGTGGGCGAGGTTGAGGCCGCCGCTGCGGAACTGCTCGATGTCGCCGGGGAAGAGCCGGTCGTCGCGCGTCGGGGTGGCGCTGGCCAGGATCGCCGTCGCCAGCCGGTCGGGCGTGACGGGCGCGTCGTGCGCTCCCGTCACCTGCGGGCCGCCGGTGATCTCCTCGACCGCCGGGTCGAGGAAGGACCTCGGCACGCCGAAGTTCGCGGCGATGACGTCGGCCAGGTGCGCCGCCTTCGCCGGGGCGAGCCGCACCAGCTGGGTCAGTGGCAGGAACAACGCCAACCGCAGGCAGGCCAGGGCGTACGTGTCGACCCCCGGCCCGGTCCGGTCCCGGGGAGCCGCGAAGCCCTGGTTGCGCAGCCCGGGTCGGCGGTGCCCGTCGATCGGGGCGGCCACCTCGAAGTCGACAAGCGCGACCCGGTCGTCCGGACGGATCATGATGTTGAACAGGTGCAGGTCGCCGTAGACCAGGCCGCGTTCGTGGATCGCCGCGACGAGGGTCTCGACCTGCTCGTGGACGTGCCGGGCCCAGCGGGCGTACGCCGCCCGGTCCTCGTCGGTCGCGTCGGCGTCGATCAGCGGGTACCTGTCGACGAGCACCTTGTTCAACGGCCGGCCCTCGATGAACTCCAGCGCGAGGAACCGGTGCTCGCCCAGGTCGAACTCGTCGTGCACCCGCGGCACCTGCGGCAGGTCGGCGAGCTGGCGCAGGGCGTCGGCCTCCCGGGCCAGCCGGGCGACCGCGTCGACGCCGTCGGCGTCCAGGCCGGCGTGCGGCCGGGCCTCCTTCAACACCACCTGGGTGTCGGTACGCAGATCCCGGCCCACGTACAGGCCACCGCCGTTGGAGAAGTGGATGACCCGTTCGATCCGGTACGGCACCTGGTCGGTGCTGGTTCCGCTGCGGGCCGCCAGGTGCGGGCCGAGGAAGTCGGGCAGGGTCACCCAGTCCGGTACGTGGAAGACGGGGTCGCGGCGGTCCGGCACCAGCGTGCCCGAGTCGTCCTCGATCGCCGGCACCACCTGACCGTCCGGCGAGTGGCAGTAGCGGGCGGCGAATCCGCCGTAACGCACGTGGACCGGGCCGGCGCCGTACCGCAGGTCGCTGAGGATGTACGGCCCGGTCTCGCCGGTCAGGAGCTCGTCGAGCTCCTTGCAGACCAGCTCCAGCTCCGCCTCGTCACGCGGGTAGACGGTGACGAACTTGCCGCTGGCGGCGCGGGAGGCGTACTTGGAGTTGCGCAGCAGCAGCGTGCGGGGTCCACGGAGGAACTTGAAGGACAGGCCCCGGGGTACGCAGTAGGCCCAGACGGCGTCCAGCACCCGCTCGGCGTTCGCCAGTCCCGCCGAAACGTGGATCTTCCAGCCCTGCTGCGGCAGGGAGCCGCCGTCGGGGGCGTAGATCAGCCAGTCGTCGAGCGGCTCGCGGCGCCAGCCGGTCGGGATCTCCCGCTCGGCGGCCGGAAAGACGGGCTGCGCGACCGCGCTGCCCAGCGAGTCGTAGAACAGGCGATCGGCGGCGCAGTAGCTGTCGTAGCGTTCGTCCACCGTCCCGCCGCCTCTCGATTCCGGCCGGCTGCTGTCATCCGGCGTTGCATCGAGTCTCATCGACGGGCCCCGGTGGCCTCCAGTGCGCTTAGTCACCGACCGTGATGCGAGGTGCACCCGAACTGGTGACAATAGTCAGGCACTGTGGAGGTTTGAAAAGACGACAGGTGGGCACCCGGCGTCGCCCGATACCCACCTGCCGGTCCGGCCGGTCGTCAGCCCAGGTACTTCTCCCACGGGCCGGTGATGGCCAGGGTCAGGCCCGGGTCCTGCATGTTGACGAACAGCACCCTGCCGTCGGCGCTGAAGGTCGGCCCGCAGAACTCCGAGTCGTTGAGCTGGTTGCGGGCGATCGCGTACGTCGGGCCGCCCGGGATGGTGCTGAGCACGTGCGAGGCGCCCTTGCCGTCCTCGGCGAGCACGAGGCTGCCCCACGGGGTGACCGTCACGTTGTCCGGCCCGTCGAAGGTGAGGTCGGTGTACCTGACCGGCGCCCCCTCCTCGGAGGCGGTCTGGTGCGGGAAGTACGTCACGAGTTGGATGGTCTGGTTCTTGAAGTGGTAGAACCAGACCATGCCGTCGTGCGGCGCCGCGTCGGCCGGCAGGTCACCCTCGTCCCAGGCGTAGGAGTTGACGACGTACACGCCCTCGTCGGTGCTCCACACGCCCTCGAACTTGCGACCCCGGGTGACCTGGCCGTCGGCGAACTGCTCGCGGACGGAGGTGTGCCGCGCGTCGCGGTCCGGCACCTCGATCCACCGCACCGGGAACGGACGGCCGAGCTGGGCGGAGGTCAGGTAGGCGACGTCCGGCAGCACGGAGCCGTCGTCCATGATGATCTGCATCGCGGCGAGGACACCGGCGTCGGGCGCGAGGCGGGTCAGCACGCCGGGGCCCAGCTTCACGCCGCGCGGAGCGGACCAGCGGTAGAAGAGTCCGTTGGGCTCGTCGGCGTCCTCGGAGAGGTAGACGTGGGTGCGGTCCTTGTCGATCGCCAGGGCCTCGTGGGAGTAGCGACCCAGGCACTTGATCGGCCGCGGGTCCGCGCTGCCGTCGGCCCAGACCTCGAAGACGTACCCGTGGTCCTTGGCGTAGACGCCGGAACGGTCACCCTCGGTCCACCTGTCGCCGGCCCGGTCCTCGGTCTCCTCGCAGGTCAGCCAGGTGCCCCACGGGGTCGGGCCACCCGCGCAGTTGGAGATGGTGCCGGAGAGGGCGACGAACTCGCCCAGGTTGCGGCCCGCGACGTCGGTCGTGATCACCGTGCATCCACCGGCGTCGACGGCGCCCGGGTCGTAGACGGTGCCCTTGACGTGCGGTACGCCGAACTCGGCGCCCGGGTCGATCTCGTGGTTCTGGATCAGGGTGTAGCGGCCACGTCCGGCGTCGTAGACGGCCATGCCGTCGTGGTCCGCCGGGGTCACGCCCTGACCTCGGTCGAGGCGGGTGACACCGGCGCGGGTGACGATCGTGTAGCGGAAGCCCTCGGGCAGGGCCAGGATTCCCTTGGGGTCGTCCACCAGCGGCGGGAAGGGGACGCGACCGCCCGGGCCCGGCGAGTGCGGTCGGGCGGGGCTGGCCTGCGCCAGGGACGGCAGGCCGCCGGCGACGGCGAGGCCCACACCGGCTGCGGCGCCGCCGGCGAGGAAGGTACGACGGGAGGAAGGCACGCGGATCAGCTCCTGATCAAGACAAGTGCGACGGCCGACAGCCAACCCCCGCCGACGGACGGCGACGCGTCACCTGTGGGGTCCACCGGTGACATCGGGGTGAAGATTCGGCGTCACCGGGGTCGTCGCGGTGCCGTCCAGCCCTGCTCGTGCAGCCGTTCGATGCCGTCCAGCAGCAGGTCCAGCGCGAACTCGAACTCGAACTGGTCGTCGCAGCCCTGCCCCACGACCGTCTCGTCGTCGTGGGACGCCGCGGTGGCGATCTCCGCCAGGTGCGGGAACCGGGCGGCGAACTCGGGCGGCAGCGCCGCGGCCGGCTCGGGGCTGGTCGGTCCGGACCGGCCGGCGCGGCGGGAGTCGTCGAACAGTTCCTGGCTGAAGCCCAGCACCCGGCTGCCCATCGTGTGCATGACGTGGTGCGCGAGGTTCGCGGAGAACCCGCCGGCCCGCAGGGTGCCGACCACCGAGTCGAGGTAGGCCAGGACGGCCGGCGTCGCCATGGTCCGCGACTCGATGGCCAGCGGCGCCCAGGGGTGCCGACGCAGCACCTCCCGCGCCGAGAGGATGCGCCGACGGATGGCGTCCTTCCAGGTGGTGTCGCGCTCGGGCGGGTCGATCTGGCCGACGATCACGTCGATCATGCCGTCGAGCAGTTCGTCCTTGTTGGCGACGTGCTTGTAGAGAGCCATCGGCACGACGCCCAGGTCGTGGGCGAGGTTGCGCATGCTGAGCGATTCGATGCCGGTCTCGTCGGCGAGCGCGACGGCCGCTCGCAGGATGCGCTCCCTGCTCAGCGGCGTGCGGCGCAGTGTCTCAGCCTGCTCGACCATCTCGTCCTCGTCCTGTCCGGCGGTTGATGAACGATAACCACCTTGACAGGTGTACGGCGTACACCTACCGTCGGTGTACACCGTACACCTCAGGGAGGCGTGATGAAGGCGATCGTGCAGAACCGCTACGGCGGCCCGGAAACCCTCGTGCTCGCCGACGTCGCCACCCCGGCGCCCGGCCCGGACGACGTACTCGTCCGGGTGGTGGCCGCCTCGCTCAACGCGTACGACTGGCATGCCATGCGCGGCGATCCCCGGATGGCGCGGTTGGCGATGGGCCTGTCGCGGCCTCGCGCCCGCATCCGCGGCCGGGACATCGCCGGCCGCGTCGAGGCGGTCGGGACCGACGTGCGCGACATCCGACCCGGCGACGCCGTCTTCGGCGACCTCGGCGACGCCAACGGCGCGTTCGCCGAGTACGCGTGCGTGCCCCGGACGCAGGTCGCGGCCCTGCCGGCCAACCTGACGCCCGAGCAGGCGGCGGCCCTGCCGCTGGCCGGCAGCACCGCGCTGATGGGCCTGTGCGACGTCGGGCGGGTCGAGCCCGGTCAACGCCTGCTCGTCAACGGCGCCTCGGGCGGCGTCGGCACCCTCGCGGTGCAACTGGGCAAGGCGCTCGGCGCGACCGTGACCGGGGTGTGCAGCACCCGCAACGTCGACCTGGTCCGCTCCCTCGGCGCCGACGACGTCGTGGACTACCGCCGGGACGACTTCGCCGACGGTCGCCACCGCCACGACGTCGTGCTCGACCTGGTCGGCAACCGCTCCCTCACCGAGCTGCGGCGGGCGCTGACCCCGACCGGGACGCTTGTGCTCTCCGGCGGCGGCGTGTACGGCGGCGGCAGCCTCGTCGGGCCGGTATGGCTGATCGCGCGCGGACGACTACTCGCGCCGCTGGTCCGGCAGCGCATCGTCACGCTCGCCACCACGCCGAGCCGACGCCACCTCGACACGCTCCGCGCCCACGTCGAGGCCGGTCGCCTCACCCCGGTCGTCGACCGGACGTACCCGCTGCACGAGGTGCCCGACGCCATCCGGTACGTCGAGGGCGAGCACGCCCGGGCCAAGGTCGTCATCACCATCTGACGCCCGCCGGCCGACCCGGTCAGCCCTTCTTCCACTCCGTTGCCGGGGTGAGCGGCACGGGGACCGGCCGCTCCGCCGCCGTCGTCAGCTCGATCCGCCGGCCCTGCGCCGCCGACTCCAGCAGCGCGGTCATCGTCTCGAGGATGTGCAGCGCGACGTCGCCGCCGGCGCGCGGCGCCCGCTGACCGTCCGCCAGCACCAGGTCGAGCAGGCCGATGCCCCGGCCGCTCTCGGCGTACCCGGCGCGCGCCGGGAGAGCACGCCACTCGGTGCCGCCCAGCGCGAAGTGGCGGACCTCGCCGTCGAAGTAGTTCGGGTCGGGTACGGCGAGGCTGCCGGTCTCTCCGTGGACCTCGATGGGCGCGGCCGTCGTCGCGGTGCCGTCGAAGCTCGTGGTGATCGTGGACAGCGCACCGTCGACGTGTTCGAGGACGCCGGTGACGTGGGTGTCCACCCCCACCGCGATGCGCTCACCGGCGCGTGGACCCGAGCCGATGACCCGCTCGGAGCGCAGCCGGCTGGCGGCACCGACCACCGCACGGACCGGGCCGAGCAGGTGCACGAGCGCGGAGAGGTAGTACGGCCCCATGTCGAACAGGGGGCCGCCGCCCGGCGCGTAGTAGAAGTCCGGGTGCGGGTGCCAGCGCTCGTGGCCGGCCGTGACCATGACCGCCGTCGCGGACATCGGGCGGCCGATCAGGCCGTCGTCGATCGCCGCACGCGCCGTCTGCGTACCCGTGCCCAGGACGGTGTCCGGCGCGCAGCCCACGTGGACGCCCGCCGAGGCGGCCCGGTCGATGATCGAACGGCCGTCCGGGAACGTCACGGCGAGCGGCTTCTCGACGTACACGTTCTTGCCGGCGTCGATCGTGGCGCGCGAGATGTCGGCGTGCGCCGCGGGGATCGTCAGGTTGAGCACCGTGTCCACGTCCGGGTGGGCGAGCAGGCGGTCGACGCTCATCGCCTCGCTGCCGGGGACGGTGGCCGCCGCCGCGGCCGACCGGGACGCGTCGAGGTCGGCCAGCGCGACGACGCGTACCGCGGGGTGGTGCGCGAGGGTTTCCAGGTAGGCGCGGGAGATGACCCCGAGACCTACGATGCCGACGCCGTGCGGGTCGCCCACACCATCCCCCTCTCGATGACGGTACGCACGGCCGGGTGCTCCAGCACGTCGAGGCTGTGGCCCGGGGTGGTCACGACGACGCGGCCAGCGCCCCAGCGTCGGGTCCAGACCGCCGGCGAGGTGACCGGCCGGTGCCACGGCTGCCACTCCCGCGTCGGGTGGGTGGTGACGGCCAGGACGTCGACGAGGTCGTCGTGCAGCACCCAGTACTGCTCGGTGACCAGGTCGAAGTCCTCGATGCCGGCGGTGATCGGGTGCTCCCGGCCGAGGTCGGTGACGCGCACGGTGTGCGGCAGGAAATTGTCCTCCTCCCCACCGTGGCGCTCGCACGGCTCCTTGCCCGGGTGGGTGGCGAACTGGCCGCCCACCAGGTGCAGGTACTCCGCCGACGCGCGGAACGCGTCCACGATGCCGCCGTGCCAGCCGGTGAAGCCCGTGCCGGCGACGACCGCCGCGCCGAGCCCGGCCACCTGGGCCGGGGTGATCTCCGACATCGTCATGCACTGCACGATCAGGTCGGTGCCGGCCAACTCGTCGGCATCGGCGTAGATCTCCGTGGACTCCTCGACCCGTACGGCGTAGCCGTTCCGTTCGAGGAAGGGGATGAACAACTCGGTCGCCTTGACCGGCTGGTGCCCCTCCCATCCGCCTCGGACCACAAGTGCTCTCGGCTGCGCCACCGCCGCTCCTCCCACCGTCCGTCGCCACCGGGCCGGCCGCTGCCGCCCCGACATGCGTCGGGTCTGCGACCAGCCGCAGTGATCACCACCATTCTGTCCAAGATCGCGCGAGGTGACAACGCGGGAACGGCGAGGGCTCGGCACGACGACAGCCCGGAGTCGAACGTGGGAAGGCCGATTGCCCAGTGAATCGCAATGCCCAGTCGCTCGGACGAGAAGCCCCAACGCCGGTGGTCGGTGCCGCGCGGGCGTGTCAGGTCTGGATGGTGAACGTGGCGACGACACCGTTGTGGTCGGACGCGGTGCCGCCGACGATGTCGTAGCCGGTCATCCACATGAGCTGGTACTCGGGCAGCCGCTTCCAGAAGTAGATGTAGTCGATGTGCCGGTTGCCGTGCGTGCCGGCGCCCTTCTCGCCGTAAAGGTTGTAGGTGGACCGCAGGTTGGGCAGCTCGTTGGCCTCGAAGACCCGCCACGGGAACTTCGCGTACCCGTAGCCGCGGTCCGCGCTGAAGTCGACGTTGAGGTCACCGCTCACGATGACCTGACCCTGGCCCTGCTTGTCGACCGCCAGGTCCTTGAGGCCCTGGAACTGCGCCTCGGCGCACCGGGTACGCGGCAGGTCCTCCGGCTGGCCGGCGTTCTCGATGCCGGCCACGGCGTGGGCGTTGATGTGTGTCACGGTGCGCCCGCTCGCCTTGTGGCGGTACGTGACCCAGTTGTTGTACCGCGCGGGCGGCACCTCGCCCGGGCCGTTGGTGTCACAGACGAAGATCGAGCCCTTGTCCCGTACGTCGAACATGCTCCGACGGGCGATCAGCGCCTCGCCGGCCTGGTTGGTGCCGCCCGGCGCGTACAACCACCAACCGTTGTCGGCGGCCCAACTCTCCAGAAAGTCCTTGCGGTTGCCGACCTCGTTCAGACCGACGAGGTCCGCCCGGGACGCGATCAGGTTCAGGTCGTGCGCGAAGTCGGCCTGGCTCAACCCGTTGTAGATGTTCAGCGTCGCCGCCCGGAAGGCCGTGGTCGCGGCGGCCGCCGGTGTGGCCGGCAGCAGGGCCGCCACCAGCGCGATGGCGGCTGCGAGAGCACCGAGGGCGCGGGCTGGGCGGCACGTTGTCGTCGACATCGACTCCCCTTCGCACGGATGAGAACCGCCGTCGGTGGCGGTCGGCGCACTCTATCGACCCCAGTCGACGGGACGCCGAACATCGGCGTACGAGGAGGCGACAGCGGGGCTCCGAGCGCCCGCCGGACGGTGCTCAGCCGTGCGGGTGGGCCAGCACCAACGCCTGTGCGGCGATGACGCGCTCGCCGTCGAAGGTGAGCGCGGGAGACCCGTACAGCCGGTAGCCCTCGGTCAGCAGGGCACTGACCCGGGCGCAGAACGCGGCGTCGTCGGGTCCGGTGATGAGCCGATAGCCGAGCGGCGGGGTGAGTTCTTCCACCGCCACATCATCTGCCCCCGGACGCGCCGGACCCAAGAGCCATTTAGTTGCGTGCCACGCATCTTTGCGTGGCACGCAACTAGTGTTAGTGTGGTGGCATGACGGGGCTACGGGAGCGCAAGAAGGCCGAGACGAGGGCGGCGCTCGGCTGGGCCGCGATCCACCTCACCGCCGAGCGCGGCTACGACAACGTCCGCGTCGAGGACATCGCCGAGGCGGCCGGCGTCTCCCCGCGTACCTTCAACAACTACTTCTCCAGCAAGGCCGAGGCCATCGCCTCGCGGCACCTCGACCGCAGCCTGCGCACCGCCGCCGCGCTGCGGGAACGGCCCGCCGACGAGCCGCTGTGGGAGGCGCTCACCCAGGCCGCGCTGGCGCAGTTCACGCGCGGGCCCGAGGTCGAGGCGATGCCCTCCCCCGCACACGCCCAGTGGGTGGCCGGCGTCCGCACCATGCTCGCCGAGCCCGCCCTACAGGGCGAACGGTTGCGCGCCGTCGCGACCGCCGAGGCCGAGTTGGCCGCCGCGGTCGCCGAGCGCACCGGGACCGACCTCGCCACCGACATGTACCCGAGACTCGTCGCGGCCGCCGCCAGCGCGGCCGTCGCCGTCGCCATGCAGCACTACCTCGACAGCGCCGACCCGCCCACCCCGATCGAACACCTCGTCGCCGACGCCTTCGCCCAGGTCGCCGCCGGCCTCCCCGCACCGCCGCGCTGACGCCCCGGCCCTGACCGGGGCATCCCCGCACATTCCTGTTCAGCCGCGTCACACACCGCGGCGGTCCGGCCGTACGCCGCGCCCGCCGTGGCGATGACGCACGCCCCGAAGGGATCACGACCGTGATCGACGTCCTCATCGTCGGCGCCGGCCCGAACGGCCTCATGCTCGCCTGCGAGCTGGCCCTCGCCGGCGTCCACCCCGTCGTCCTCGAACGCCGTCCGACACCCGGTGGCGAACCGCGCGCCAACGGCCTCGTCGGCCAGGTCGTCCGCCTCCTGGACCGGCGCGGCCTCTACGCGCGCCTCAGCGGCGACGACGGTCCCCCGTCCCCGCAACCCGCCTTCGCCTTCGGCGCGTTCCCGCTGGACCTCACGGTCCTCGCGGACAACCCGCACTACGTGCTCGGCGTACCGCAGGCCCAACTCGAAGCCGCCCTCGCCGCCCGCGCCGCCGAACTCGGCGTCGACCTGCGCCGCGGCCACGACGTGGTCGACCTCCGCCAACGGTCCGACGCGGTCGAGGTCGACCTCGCCGACGGTACGCGGCTCACCGCCCGCTTTCTCGTCGGCGCGGACGGCGGCCGCAGCCTGGTACGCCGTACCGCCGGCATCGAGTTCCCCGGCGTCACCAACGACAGGTCGGTCTCCCGGACCGCCACGGTGACCGTCCCCGCGTCGTCCCTCGACCCCGAGACGGGCGGCCTGCTCGCCCCCGGCTACGGGATCGTGCCGCCGTTCCAGCACACCCGCACCCCGCGCGGCCTGATCGCGTGGGCCCCGTTCCCCGGCCGCCCGGCGCTGCTCAGCACCACGGAGTGGCCCGACGCGCCAACCAGCGACGAGACCCCGATGACCCTGGCCGAGCTGCGCGCCAGCGTCACCCGGGTGCTCGGGGTCGACGTCCCCTTCGGTCCAGCCGACGGCCCCGGTTTGCTCCGCCGGCTGACCGGTGGCAACACCAGGATCGCCGCCCGCTACCGCGCCGGGCGGGTGCTGCTGGTCGGCGACGCCGCGCACGTGCACCCCGCGATGGGTGGTCCCGGCCTCAACCTGGGCCTCCAGGACGCCGTGAACCTGGGGTGGAAGCTCGCCGCCACCGTACGCGGCTGGGCGCCGGAGGGTCTGCTCGACACGTACGAGGCCGAGCGTCGTCCGGTCGCCGAGCGGGTCGTCATGTCCACCCAGGCGCAGTCGGCGCTGATCGGTCCCGGTGAGGAGATCACGGGACTGCGGGAACTCTTCGCCGAACTGCTCCGGATCCCGGAGGTCACCGGGCACATCGCGGCGCTGATGTCCGGCGCGGACGTCCGCTACCCCGCCGACCCCGCCGACCCGATGGCCGGCCGGTCCGCCCCCGAGGTGGTCGTCCACGGCGACCGGGGCCCCGTACGCCTCGCCGAGCTGACCCGCACCGCCCGGCCCCTGCTCCTGGACGCCACGGGCGGCTGGGCGGAGGTCGCCGCGCCCTGGCGGGACCGGGTGGACGTGGTCACCGGCCGGCTGACGGGCACCACCGCGACCGGGCTGCTCGTCCGTCCCGACTGCTTCGTGGCCTGGTCGGCCGGGAACGCCGACACGCTGCGCGCCGCGCTCACCCGCCATTTCGGTCCGCCGCGCTGAAAGCCGGTGGCCGGCAGCGCACACGCGCTCCCGGCCACCGGCTGTCGACGGCGCTGGTCAGTCGGTGATCACCGGCCAGGCGTAGGCGAGCAACGCGCAGGCGGCGCCGAGCAGCGCGAACGAGATACCCCGGGTGGGCAGGGGCAGGGCCGCGAGCACGATCAGGATGACGGCGATGACGTAGAGAAGTGCCTGAACCGACATGGGTGGTCTCCTTGTTCGAGGGGGGAGGTGCGGGGGTGGCGATCAGCCGTCCGGGGTGAAGAGCCCCTGGATGCCGACGACGATCGCGATCAGACCGAAGATCGCGAGCAGTAGGCGGACTCCGGTCGCGGCGTCCGACCGCTCGGCCCGGGGCGCGGGACGACCGGTCAGGCGGTCCCACAACAGGGCCAGGCCGACACCGATCCCGACGACCTCGAAGTGGAACACCCGAGGGCCGGACACCAGGTGGACGATCAGGTAGTAGCCACCGGTCACGAGCGCCACCAGCCCGACCACCCAGGCGATCGGCGCCGCCCGGCCGGCGAGCCGGCCCAGGTCGTCACCGACGCGCGGCAGCAGCCGCAGCACGGCCACGGCGAGCAGGAAGCCGCCGACGATGTTGGCGAGGTCGAGCAGCAAAGCCATGATCACGAGGGTCTCCGTCGATCGGACGATCAGCCGGCGGGCAGATACCCACGCACCCGTGCGGTTGAAACGACATCGGACGATCCACGTCGGACGTACCGCGCGGCGGACGGGATCACTGCGGGGTGATCAGGGGCGCGTAGTCGGTACGGCTGAGCGGCTGCTCGGACAGCAGGCCGTCGGCGCGGGGCACGCCCAGCGGCCGTCCGTCGCGCAGGAACGTCACGGTGCTGACGTCGTGTCGACTGGTGAGGGTGCAGACGATCTGCCCGAAGGCGAGCACCTCGTCGCTGCGGCCGGTGTCCTCGGCGGGTTCGTCGACCATCACCCGGACCTGGGCGTCGACCACCGTCGCGCCGGCGGCGTTGACCGCTCCCGGCAGGGCGCTGGTGAGGTCGCTGTCGCGTTCGGCCGTGGTCGGGCCGGCGAACAGGTGCCGCAGGTGCTCCTCGATGGTGGGTGGACGATCGACGCTGCGCGGCACCGGGACGATCCGGTTGTCGCGGACGAGGCAGAGGGTCTCGGTGGCCGGGCCGGCCGGCGCGGAGTCGGCGGGGGCGGTGTCGGCGGTGCTCGGGAACGGCCCGCGCGGCGGCGGCACCGGGCGGGGCGCGTCGTCGACGGGAATGCCGCAACCGGTCAGCAGCGCGACGAGTCCCAGCCCGAGGAGACGCCGCCGGCTCATGCCACGCTCTCCGGCAGGGTGACGCGGAATCGCGCACCGCCGCCGGGGTGGTCGGTGACGGTGACGGTCCCGCCGTGCGCGGCGGCGTGCTGGGCGACCAGGGCCAGGCCGAGGCCGGTGCCGTCGCCCGCGCCGCGGGTGTGGGCGGCACGTCCCCGGACGAACCGGTCGAAGATCGCCTCCCGGTCCTCGACGGGTACGCCCGGGCCGTCGTCCTCGACCTCGATCACGGCGGCGCTGCCGTCCCGGTCGAGCAGGACGGACGTCGGGCCGCCCCCGTACGTCACCGCGTTGTCCAGCAGGTTCGCCAGGATCTGCGCGACGCGCCGCCGTTCGACCCGCCACGGCACGGGCACCCCGGGCGCCAGCCGCACGATCGACGTCGGCAGGTCGAGCGCGGCGCAGGCGGCATGGGCAAGCGGCACCGGGTCCACCGGCGCGCGGTGCGCGGGCTGGTCGCTGCGGGCCAGGTCGATCAGGTCGTTGACGAGTCGCTGGAAGCGGTCGATCTCGTCGGCGACCAACCCCGCCGCGATCGCCGTCCGCTCGTCCTGGTGTTCCCGACGGCGGGCCAGCACGCTCGCCGCGGCGGCGAGGGTCTGCAACGGCGAGCGCAGTTCGTGGCTGACGTCGGCGGCGAAACGCCGGTCGCGCTCGATGCGGTGGGCGAGCCGGTCGACCATCTGGTTGAACGAGGAGGACAACCGGGTCAGGTCGGGGTCGGTGGCCGGGTCCAGGCGGGCCGTGAAGTCGCCCGCCGCGATCTTCTCCGCGGCGTCGGCGACCGCCGTCAACGGACGCAGCCCGTGCCGGGTGGCGTGCCACCCCAGCGCGGCACCGGACCCGGCGATCATGATGGCCACGGTGGTCAGCGCGAGCGCCAGCACCTGAAATGTCTGCTCCAACTCGCGCAGGGAGTTGACCTCGAAGTACGTCGCCGTCGCGGACAGCGGCACGCCGACCACCAGGACGGACTGGCCGTCCACCCGTACCCGCTGCACCGCCGGCTGCCCGGCCGCCACGACGCGCCGCAGGTCGTGGGGAATGGCGGCGGTGGGTCCGGGGTCGGCGGTGCGGGCGTACCACTCGCCGTTCAGGTGCAGCACCGGGCGACGCCCGCCACCGGTGTCCAGCGACCGCAGCACCTCCACCACGTCCGGGGTGTCCGTGTCGATCCCGGCGCGGACGACCGTCGCGTCGAAGTACGCGGCGCGCAGAGCGGTGCGTTCCCGCTCCCCGATCAGGGATCGGCGGGTCAGTTCGTAGGAGACCAGGGCCATCGAGGCGGCCAGCAGGAGCGCGCCGACGGCGAACGCGGCGGTGACCCGGGTACGGAGTCCGAGGCGTCTCATCGCTGCAACTTGTAACCCATACCCCGCAGGGTGACGAGGTGCCGGGGGGTCGCCGGATCGGGCTCGATCTTCTGTCGCAACCGACCGACGTGCACGTCCACCAGCCGCTCGTCGCCGATGTCGTAGCCCCAGACCCGTTGCAGCAACTGCTGGCGCGACAGCACCCGACCGGCGTGCTCGGCCAACTCGCACAGCAGCCGGAACTCGGTCCGGGTCACCGCGACCGGCCGGCCGGCGCGACGGACCTCGCCCGCGTCGGGGCTGATCTCCAACTCGCCGAACGCGAGCACCGGCACCGGCTCCGCCGCCGGTCCCCCGACGGCGGCACGGGCGCGGCGGCGCAGCGCCCGCAGCCGCGCGGTCAGTTCCTTGATCGCGACCGGTTTGACCAGGTAGTCGTCGGCACCGGCCTCCAGGGCGGCGACGATGTCGTGGGTGTCGTCCCGGGCGCTGACCACCACGATCGGCACGTCGTCGCTACGGCGGAGCTGCCGGATGCACTCGAAGCCGTCGAGGCCGGGCAGCATGAGGTCGACCAGCACGTAGTCCGCCGGGTCCCGGCGCTGCGCCCGCAGGCCCTCCTCGGCGGTGGCCGCGCCCACCGCGTCGTACCCCTCGTCCTGGAGGGCCAGCAGCAGCGCCAGGCGGATCCGGTCGTCGTCCTCGATCACCAGTACGGCCGTCATAACCGCATCATCCCCAGGCCACGACGGCACGGCCAATCGCGTCCGTCGGCCTGGTGATTTGTCACGCAACTGTCATAGATCCGCGCGGCGCCCGCCACGCCGGGCGGGCACGGTGGCAGACGACCAGAGCCGCCAGAAAGGGGTACGACAGTGACGGGACCACGCAAACCTCCGTCGTACGCGCTGCCGTTGGTGGAGGTCAGCATCACCCAACTGGACCTGGGCTGCCTGGCCGAGAGTGGCGCCGTGTTCGACCGGCTGTTGGCGCTGCGACCCGGGCAGGTCGTCGTCGACCTGTCGGAGTGCCGGTACATCGACGCCGCCGCCATCGGCCTGCTGCTGGACGTGCACCGACGGCTGGCCCACGCGGACGGGGTGCTGGTCGTGCGGAACCCCAACCCGCGGATCCACCGCATCCTGCAGCACGCCCGGCTGGACCAGGTCCTGCCGATCGTCACCGGGCCGGGGTCGCCCGGCGGTCCGGCGACCCCCGACGAGCCCCGCCCGGCCGAGCCGGCGCTGGTCGCCCTCGGTCGGGCGCGCGTCGCGCCCCGCCCCTGAGCGTCGCCGCACCCCGCCGGCCGGACACTCCCGGACAGGAAGGATCAGCAGCATGACCGTCGTCCCGGACGACAACCTGATGACACTCATCTGTGACGTCTGCGGCGACAGTGTCA
Organism: Micromonospora sp. WMMD729; assembly: GCF_049315225.1. NCBI lineage: Bacteria > Bacillati > Actinomycetota > Actinomycetes > Micromonosporales > Micromonosporaceae > Micromonospora > Micromonospora sp. WMMD729. The sequence goes on from NZ_CP186059.1 coordinate 3,860,346, forward strand.
CCGCCACCGCCTGCGTGCTCCCGGACGCCGAGGTCGTCTGGACGCTCGTGGCGGAACACGGTTGGAGCGGCTCCCCGTTCGCCACCGGCCCGCACCGCTGCCCGCACTGCAGCCTGCTCCCACCCACGCGGCCCGGCCAGTCCAGCGCCGACATGCACGGCCCCGGTGGTGTCCTCGGCATCGACCACCTGGACGATGCCACCGTCGTCACCGTCAGCGGCGACATCGATCTCGCCACGGGTGACGCGCTGCGCGCCGCGCTGCGCGAGGCGGCCGACGCGGACGCGACCGTGCTTGTCGACCTGAGTCGCGTACCCACCATCGACTCCACCGGCCTCGGCCTGCTGGTGCGGGCCCACCTCGACGCCCGCGAGCGGGGTCTGACGCTCGGCCTCGCCGCGCCGTCCCGGTTCATCCGGACCGTCCTGCACACGATGCGGCTGGACGGTGTCTTCCCGATCTTCGACAGTCGGGAGGACGCCCTCGAGCGGATGGCCCGGCCGGCGCTGTCGGCGGCACCGGCCAGCGGTCCGGAGCGGTGACGGGTCGCCCGCGGAGCCGTCACACCGCCCGGGTCAGTCGCAGCAACCGCCACACGGTCCGCAGTGACACGCTCGGGTAGAAGCCGACGTACTCGGGTGTCACCCTGGGCTGCCACTTCTCCTTGAACTCGGCCTGGCTGCGGGCCGGGTAGATCCAGTCGCCGTGCTCGGCGATGAACCCGATCAGCCGGTTCGTGCCCCGGTGGCCGCCGCCGGCCGGCTCATGCCGGGCCGACAGTTCCCGGAACGGCGTGAGGCCCAGGTGCAGCCACCGCACGCCCTCGGCCTGGAAGCGCTGCAACGCCACCACGAACGCCAGGTCGACCGCGCCGGGCGGCGCGTCGGGCTCGCGGCGGGTGATGTCGTACAGCCAGCCGCCCTCCTGGCCGAACGCCGGGGAGTACGACACGTACGCCACCGGCTCACCGTCGTACATCGCGAGGAACAACCGGCGCACCCGGTCCTCGTGGCCGGCACGTTCACCGACCAGGAACTCGATCTGCTTGACGTGCCGGCCCTTGTCCGCGAGCCACCGGGCGTCCAGGGCGTCCAGCCGCGCGGCGAGCGCCGCGTCGTACGGCACGTCCCTACCGGCCTCCACCACGGTGACCCCGGCCCGTCGGGAACGCGCCAATTTGTTGCGGACCTTCTCGAACTTGCGGCCGCGCAGCGTGAAGGTCTCCAGGTCGATCGAGTACGCGGCGCCGAGCTGACTGAGCTGGTAGCCGAACTCGGTGTACAGGTCGAGGTCGTCCGGGGTGAGCTGGACCGCGCACAGCCGCCGGCCCTCCTGCTGGGCCCACCCGTGGAACGCGCCGAGCAGCCGCTTACGGTCCTCCGGGTCGGCGTAGACGCTGCCCAGTTGCACGGCGTGCCGCCGCCCGGCCGGCCGGTACGCGATGAACCCGTCGAGACCGGACACCGTGAAGTGTCGGGTGTCCCTGTTCAGCGCGAGCGCGGCACTGGAGTGCTGCGCGTGCCGGCGCAGGACGGCCAGGGCGGTCATCGTTTCCATGGCGGCGGCCTCCACCTGTCAGGGAGCGGACGGGTCGTGGCGGGCCGCCGCGCGTCGGCGCGCCCACGCGAGTTGGACAAGGTCGACGGCCTCGCGGCCGACGGCCGAGGCGGACTCACCGCCGGTGACGCGACGGGTGACGGCCCCGGCCAGCCGGGGCAGGGTGAGCAGCCGGTCGGCATCGAGCCGGTCGCCCATCACGTCGTCGAGCCGGCTGACCGCCCGGGAGTCGCGCTGGAGGCGGGCGAGGAAGGCGTGCTCCATCGTGGTGACCGGTCCGCCCCGACCGATGTCCAGGCCGTACCAGTAGTTCGGCAGCTCGGCCCGGTCCCGGTCGCGGGCCCACCGGGCCAGCCCCGCCGCCAGCGCCGACGGCTGCTCCCAGTGCGCGGTGAGCACCGCCGCGAGTGCGCGGGCGTTGCGCAGCGCGTCGTTGATCCCGTGGCCCAGGGTGGCGTCCTTGGCGTGCCCGGCGTCGCCCACCAGGGCCCACCCCGGTCCGAACGGCTGCCGGAAGAAGCACGGGTACCGCACCACCCGGTTGAGCTCCCCCACGGCGTCGCCGGACGCGGCGAGGTGAGCCACCTCCGGACTGACCGACTCGACGTGCCGCAGGAACCCGGCCACGTCGCGCCCGGCCAGCTCGCCCTGCAGGCGCTCCGGAGGCTGCGCGATGACCACGAAATCCTCCGGGCCGGTCGGCAGGATCGAGACGATGTGCACCCCGATGCGGTGCCACAGCAGTGCCGGCGGGATCCGGACGCCGGTGAAGTACCGCCACAGCAGCGCCCGTTCGCTGCGCGCCGTCAGGTACTGCCGGGCCCCGACCCACCGGGCCACCGACGAGTTGCGGCCGTCCGCGCCCACCACCAGCCGCGCCGACACGTCCCGGACCGACCCGTCGGCACGCTGCACGGTCACGCCGCGCACCGCGCCGTCGACGCCGCGCCGCAGGCCGACCACGGCGGTGCCGGTGGAGGTCTTGGCACCGGCGGCGACCGCCCGGTCCAGCAGGACCTGGTCGAGGACGTCCCGGGGCGGACACAGCCCGGGATCGTCCGGATGACGGAAGTGCAGCTTCACGTCGTCCAGCCGGACCCACACGTCGTGCAGCGGCGGCACGCCGTGCGCCACGACGGTGTCGTACACGCCCTCGATCCGTAGGTCCTCGGTGCCGTGCAGGATGTGCGTGGACAGGGTCGGCGCGGGCAGGTCACCACGGTCGAACACCGCCACCGACAGCCCGGCGGCGGCGAGCCGGGCCGCCAGCGCCGAGCCGGCCACCCGCGCCCCGACGATCACGACGTCGACCTGCTGCTCCACCGCCCGGTTCCCGACGACCGCCGCGCCGACCGGCACAGCGACCGCAGGCTCCTCGGTCGGGCCCGACCGCTGCGTGCTCCCGGAGATCAGTACCTCTCCCGCCGAAGTGGGCGGCTCCGACGCCGTGGCGACGCCGGACCCGGTCGCCGTGGCCGGCAGCTCCGTCGCCGTTGCGACCGGCGGTCGGGGCCGCAACGCGGACGCCGCCGGTTCGGCCGGCACGGCGGACGCCGTGCGGGCCGGCGGGGTCGACCTCGGCCCTGGGCGGACGGCGGCGATCCGGTCGGCCGCGTCCAGGCCGCGCAGGTAGCCGGCCAGCAGCAGGTTGCCGACCCGGCCGGTCGGCATCAGACCCGCGCTGCCGCGCAGCCAGGGCAGGTCCGGTGCGGACGCTGCCTGGTCGGGACCACCGGCGAGATCGGCCAGCCGGGGGGCGAGCAGTTCGGCCGTCAGCGCGGAGAGGGCCAGGCCGTGCCCACACCACGCGCCGGCGAACCACACGCCCGGCCGGCCCGGCACCGGACCGACGATCGGCAGCCGGTCGAACGTGGACGCCGTGACGCCGGACCAGAAGTCGGTCACCGGCACGTCCGCCAGCGCCGGGAAGGTCGCGGCGAGTTCGCGTACCAGCCGGTCCCGCACGGCGGCGACGCCGCGCTCGTCGACGCGCGGCTCCAGCAGGGCGGGACCACCGCCGAACAGCAGCCGGCCGCGGGCGGTCATCCGCAGGTAGTTGAAGAACGAGCGGCTGTCGACGGCCGCGCCGCGCCCGTCCCAGCCGGTCCGCGCCAGCAGGTCGGCGGGTACGGGTCCGGTGCGCAGGACATGGGTACGGATCACCGCGACGTTCCGGGTGAACAGCCCCAGCCCGGTGGTGAAGCCGTCCGTGGTCAGGGCCACCCGGCTGGCGCGTACCCGATGCCCCCCGGCTGTCACCGTGACCGGGTCACCGCCGGTGATCGCGGTGACCGGCGTGTCCTCGGCGATGCGCACCCCGGCCGCGAGCAGCGCCGCCCGGAGTGACTGGACCAGCAGCCACGGGTTGACCAGCGCCACGTCGGGATAACACAACGCGCCGTGGTAGCGGGCGCTGCCGATCCGTTCGGCGGTGCCCTCGCGGTCCAGGTAGGAGGCGTCGAAGCCGAGGTCACGCAGGGTCTGCGCCTGGCGTCGGAGCGATCCGGCGTGCACGGGCGCCGACGCGGCCACGAGTTGGAAGCCCTCGGTCAGCTCACAACCGTCGGGCAGGGCCCGGGCCATCCGCCGCAGCGCGGCGATCCCGTCGAGCGTGGCGGCGAACATGGTCCGCGCCCGGTCCCGTCCGTACCGGTTGACGAGCGTGGTGATCGGGCCGCCGACCCCGGGGCCGACGATGCCGGTGCTGTGCCCGCTGGCCCCCGCGCCGACCTCGGTGGCCTCCAGGACCAGGATGTCGCGCGCGGGCAGGTGGTTCGTCAGCTGGTACGCCAGCGCCAGGCCGGCCAGCCCACCGCCGACGATGACGACGGACGCCTCCGCGTCGGCGGCGAGGGCGGGCTGTCGCGCGGAGCGCGGGTCGTCGCGCTGCCAACCGCTCGCCGCGGAGCCCGGCCCGCTCATCAGGCCACCGAGGTGGGTCTCGACGTGGCCGCCGCGACCGGCGCGTCCGACCGTCCGGCAGCGGTCGGCGACGGGCGGCCGGTCACCTCACGCAGCAGCGCGTCGAAGGCGGGCAGGCGCTTCGGCTCGAACGGCACACCGAAGGGCTTGAGCTGGTTGCCGAAGAGCGAACGGTCACCGAAGAGGTGGATCGGCACGGCCAGCAGCGCCCACTCCGGCCCGATCAGCCAGGCCCAGAGCGCCACCACCAGTCCGGCGCTGAGCAGGCTGTGCATGCTGTTGTAGAGGACGTAGTACGCCTTCGAAATCCGCCCGTCGGGGCTGCGGTGGTAGGCGATCGCCCCGGGGAGGTAGCCGATCAGGTCGATGTAGAGGAACAGCCCGATCGCCGGCAGCCAGCGGATCTCGTCCCAGTGCGCGATGAACAGGCCGCTCGCCAGTGCGAGCCCGGCGAACCACTCGGCGCGGTGCAGCCGGGCGGTGGTCGGCGTGTCGAAGGTGTTGAGCTGGTCCATCGTCAGTCCTTCCCGCTGACGCCGGCCGACGCGGTCGCCAGTGCGCCGTCCGGGATGGTCACCGCCGGGAACAGTCCGCGCAGGACGTGGTGGATCGTCTCGGTGAGCACCCGCTCGGCGACCGGGTCGATGATGCTGGCGAGGCTGGGCACTCCGAAGTCGAAGCTCGCCACGAACGTCATCGCCACCCCGTCCGGTTCCTGGCGCAGCGTCCAGGCGCCGGAGAACTCGTCGAAGTCGCCGTCGATCTGGTCGAACGCGATCGTCAGGCGATCGCGGTCCAGGTCGTCGGCCTCGGTCCAGGCGAGGATCCCGTTGCGGAACAGGACCTCCCACGAGCTGACGACCCGTCGCGCGCCGGCCGGCGACTGCACCGTCACCGTCTGGACCACGTCGACCAGTTGCGGATAGCGCTCGAAGTCGACCAGTTGGTCGAACACCGCGCCGCCGTCCCCATCGGGTAGGAACGCCTGAATCTCGACCCGTCGCATGTCAGTGGACCCCCAGCCGGTCTGCTGTCGGATAGCGGTGGTCGAGCGTGCGCAGCGCGCCGTCGAACGCGTCGACCAGGAGGGCGACCTCGTCGCCGGAGAGCACCGCGGGCGGCGTGAGGCGCAGCACCGCGCTGGCGATCAACGAGTGGTTCACGATCACCCGGGCGTTGAGCAGTTCGAGGATGGCCTCGCCGGCCAGCCCCGGGCCGGTGAACTCCACCCCGATCAGCAGCCCGACGCCGCGTACCTCCCGCACCAGGTGCGGGTACCCGCCGGCCACCGCCCGCAGCCGGGCCAGCAGCTCGTCGCCGAGCGTCGCCGCGCGCTCGACCAGCCGTTCCTCGGTGACGGCGGTGATCGCCGCGCGGGTGGCGGCCATCGCTATCGGGGCGCCGGAGAACGTCGAGGTGTGCAGGAACGGGTCCTTGTCGAAGGCCTGGAACGCCTCGGCGGTGGCGACCACGGCGGAGACCGGCACGATGCCGCCGGACAGGCTCTTGCCGGCCAGCAGCACGTCCGGGGTCACGTCCTCGCGGAGGGCGCCCCACCAGTGACCGAGGCGGCCGACGCCGGTGAGGATCTCGTCGAGCACCAGGAACGCGCCGTGCTCCCGGCACAACCGGGACACCTCGCGCAGGTATCCGGGCGGTGGCACGACCACTCCGCCCTCGCCCTGCACCGGCTCCATGATCACGCAGGCCGGCGGCCCGGCGGCCAGCGCGACGCCGAGCGCCTCGGCGTCGCCGTACGGAACGTGCGTGGCGTCCGGCAACAGCGGGCGGAAGGGTCGCTGGTAGAGGTCCTGTCCGGTGACGGAGAGCGCGCCCATGGTCTTGCCGTGGTAGCCACCGACGGTCGAGATGAGCCGGCGCCGACCCTGGACCCGCGCCATCTTGATGGCCGCCTCCACGGCTTCCGCGCCGGAGCCGGCGAAGTGCACCCGGGTGAGGCCGGGCGGCGCCACCGCGACGAGCGCCGCCGCGGCCTCGGCCACCGACGGCTCCAACATCAGTCGGGTCGCGATCGGATGGCTCTGGATCTGCGCGACGACCGCGGCGACCACGGCCGGGTGCCGGGCCCCGTGCAGGAACACGCCGTAGCCGCCGACGTTGAGGAAACGGTCGCCGTCCGACGTGTGCACCCACGCACCCTCGGAACCGACCTCGACGTGTCCACCGAACATGTCGCCGAGCTTGGCGCGGCCCCGGGACAGGTACCGGCGGTAGTTGTTCCGGACCTGCTCCCGTACCTGGTGATCGATCTCCACGCTGCTGGTGGTCACCACTCCCCCTAACTCACCACGAGCGGCTGGCCGCCGAACCAGGCCGTCAGTTCCGCGGCGCTGCTCACCCGCGACGGTGGGTGGAAGGCGACCGCGTGCGACGCGGCCGCGAGATACGCCACCTCGGGCGAGGAGATGAACGCCATCCCACCGAGCAGGTCCACCGCGCCGCGCACCGCCGTGGCGATCGCGGTGGTGGCGGCGAACCGCACCACGAGCGCCCGGCCGAGGGCGTCGTTGCCGCCGTCGCCGTCGTCGAGGCTCCGTGCCGCGCCGTCCAACATGATCGCCGCGCCCTGGACCGCGGTCGCCACCTCGGCCCGCTCGGTGACCGGTCCCCGGCCGCTGGTGAGCGCGCGCTCCACCAGCGCCGACGCCACCCCCAGGTAACACGCGGTCACCAGGAGCTGGAACCAGACGAACCCGATGGTCTGCAGGTCGTCGAGCTGGCCGTCGAGCGCGACCTCCGGATAGACGAACAGGTCCGGGTGCACCTCGACGTCGTTGAGCAGCACCGCGTCGGACTCGGCGCCGGTGAGCACCGACGACGCCCAGAACGGCTCGATCGTGATGCCCGGCGACTCCGCCGGGATGAGCGCCACGCCCAGCCGGGTGCCACCGTCCTCGGTGGGCACCGCGACGCTCGCGGTCAGCAGGTCCATCGAGGCGGAGAGGCTGCACGGCCGCTTCGCGCCGGTGACCCGCCAGTTCGCGCCGTCACGCCGGGCGGTCATGGTCGGCGTCAGGATGCCGCGCCCGGCGTGCCCCTCGGCGAAGCCGGAGGCGACCAGCCGACGGTCGGTGGCCACCGCCTCCAGCAGCATCCACTCGAAGCCGACGTTCGCCCGGGCCAGGGCCACCAGGCCGGCGACCGAGAACTGGTGCATCGTGGTGGCGACCGCCAGCGAGGGTGCCTGCGCGGCCAGGGCGCGGGTCACCCGCACGGCCTGGAGCGCGGACGCGCCGAGCCCGTGGTACGTCTTCGGCACCACCAGACCCGTGCCACCGGCCTCCCGGAAGAGGGCGACGCCGGGGCCGCCCTTGCGCTCCAGCTCCATCAGCGGAACCTCGCCGAGCCTCTTGAGCAGGCCCGGAAGCAGCATCTCGCAGGTGTCCCGCTCGGTGTCGAGAAAACTCATGCGGCCAGACCCTCCCGCTCGGCACGCAGCGGGGAGGCGAGTGCCGCCCGCCGGGGTTGGACGTCGCGGCCGATGCTGATGCCCTGCAGGTGCGACGTCCGCAGCATTGGATAGTTGCTCTCGCCCAGCGGGCCGCCGGTCAGGCCGGCGCCCCCGTGGGTGGACAGGTACGGGACGAAACCGATGTGCGAATCGTTGATCTTGAGCAGGCCGCCGTTGTGCACCCGGGCCACGAACTGCTCGACGGTGGACTCGTCGCCGGTCCAGACCGAGTTACGCAGCGCGTACTCGTTGGCGTTGAGGAAGTCGATGACGTCGTCGAGCAGGCCGTCACCGTGGTCCGGGTCGGGCACCACCACCGGCAGCAGCGGGAAGAAGGTCTCCCGGGCCACCGCCCACACCGCCCGTGCGTCGGCCAGGCCGTTGACCCGCAGGACCGTCGGCTCGACGAACACCCCGGTGGACGAGACCGAGCCGTCCAGCTCCATCCGGTTGCCGCCGGCAAGCACCTCGCCGCCGCACTCGGTGGCCTGCTCGACGTACCGAGCGAACTGGTCGCTCTTGAGCACCGGCGACAACAGCACGTCCGGGTCCTCGGGATAGCCGGGCCGGATCTTGCGGGCGTGGCTGATCAGGCGGGCCAGCAGGCGGTCCGCGATGGCCGGGTGGGCCACCACGTAGTTGGGGACCATGCAGATCTGCCCGGACCCGAAGAAGCTCTCGGTGAGCGCCTCGGCGGCCCGGTCGAGATCGGCGTCGTGCCACACCACACAACCGTCGTTGCCGGCCAACTCCAGGATCGGCTTCTTGCCCCGGCGTACCGCCTCCTCGCCGAGCGGGATGCCGAGTTCGCTGCTGCCGAAGTAGAAGATGTCGTCGACGAGCGGGCTGGCCAGGAACTGGTCGAGGATCCGCTTGGGCGGCCCGCAGACCACGTTCAGCGTGCCGGGCGGCGCGCCGACCTCGTCGAGGATCGGCGCCACGATCTCACGCAGCACGAACATCACGCCGTAAGGGCTCCCGCGCGGCGCCTTCACGACGAGGGCGTTGCCGGCGGCGAGCGCGGGCACGCCGAGCAGTGAGTTGACCGCCGCCGCGTTCTGCGGTGGGCTCAGCGCGACCACGCCGTCGGGCTTGCGCACCACCAGCAGACGCCGGTTCGCGTCGTCGTACTCGCGGTGCATCTGCTCCGCGCACAACCCGATCGTCTCGGGGCTGGTGCCGTGCAGGCAGCCGGCCAGCTCCCACTCGGCGAGCGCGCGCGGGTGGCCCTCGTGGACGAGGACCTCCACCACCTCGTCGTGCCGCCGGCGCAGCTCCTCGTGGAGTCGGTGCACCACCTGGAGTCGTACCTGAAGCGGCATCGCGCCCCAGACGGGCGCCGCCGCGGCGGCGGCCTGGATGGCCCGCTCGACCACGGCGTCGTCGGCCACCGCACAGCGGGCCAGAACGCTCGCGTGCTCGTCACCGTCGTGGCGACGGCCGCGGTCCAGGTCACGCTTGAGAGAAAGCTGGGGCAGCATGTCGTCGAGCACCGCCGAGGCGCGCAGGCAATGTACCCACTTGTCCGCTGGAACGTCCTGACCTGCGATGTAGGACCCGTACGATCGCAACGTCGCAGCCCCCTCCCGTGAGCGAGTCTGTGCTACTAATTCATTGGCCGAGGAACGGTCGAACCATAGATGCCCGCGTCGAAGGGTGTCAACGAACCTTTGAGCAGAGGCAAGATGCCGACACACGAAGCGGAAGCGACGCGTAAGCACCCCACTCGGTGGATTCGGATCGGAGCGGGGGTGCTGGCCGCGCAGCTGCTCGCCCTCGGCGGGCCGGCATCCGTGGCACCGCGCTGGTTCTTCGACTGGTTCCCGTTCGGCGCGGGCTGGGTGGCCGCCGGTGGCCCGTACAACCAACACCTGCTGTCCGATCTGGGCTACGCCTACCTGGCGCTGGCGGTCGCCCTCGGGTGGGCGGCCGCACGGCCGGTGCGAGAGTTGTTGCTCGCCGCGGCGGCCGCGTCGATCGTCGCGAACACGCCACACCTGCTGTTCCACCTGGCCCACGCGCAGGCGCTGCCGGCCGTCGACAGCGTCGCGGAGAACGCCCTGCTGGCGCTCACCGTCGTGGTGGGGCTCGCGGTCTTCTTCGCCGCCTACCGTCTCCCGGCCGGCAACGCCGCCGCCGGGCCGGCACCCACCGATCTCCCGCGCGAACGACCGTAGCCCGGAACGACCGGAGACCCCCGCGAGCGGACCTGGACGAGTGGTTCCTCAATCCACGACGGGGATGGGTCCGCGGGAAACGGCGCTGGTCATCCGCTGTGGCTGCCGTTCGGATCGATGTGCTGTTGGGCGGCATACCGCAGAGGCATGAAGATGCCTCTGCGGTATGCCGCTGACGACCGTATCCGCCGCCACGGAGGTGACCGAGGGTCACCGCCGGCCGCCCGATGGGTTCGAATTCGTCCAGGGCGCGGTCGTGCTGGACTGGTCAACCTGCCTGAGCGGGCTTCGCCCGACGGTCAGGATCGGCTGGTCGGCCAGATGCGGCGGGCCGGCCGGCCGTCGGCCGCGGGCAGCGGGCGCGTCGACTCCCACATCCGCCGCCACTCGGCGGCCTGCGGACCGGCGGTGGCCGCGACCGCGGCGGCCGGCGCGGTCCGCAGCGAGCGGTACCAGCCGACCTCCTCCTCCACCCACAACCGGCCGATCGCGGCGGTCATCCGCTCGTGGAACGCCCGCGCGCCCTCGCCCTCACGCGGCCACAGCGGCCGGCCGTAGCGCACCACGACGGTGCGGCGGCCGGGCATCGGCCAGTTCCGTCCGCGCGGCATGGCACCGAACGTGCCGCGCAGCGCGACCGGCACCGCGGGCACGCCGTGGGTGCAGCACAGGTGCGCCGCGCCGAGCCGCATCCCGCTCATCCAGCCGTCGGTGGACCTGCTGCTCTCCGGGAAGAGCAGCAGGCTCCAGCCGTCGCCGAGCAGTCTCGTGGCGAGGCTGCGCAGCCGCCGGTCACCCTGCCGCTCGATCGGGAAGGCGTTGAACACCAGCGACGTCACGACCGCACGCCAGCGCGCGTCGAAGAAGTAGTCGGCGGCGGCACCGACCGCCAGCCGTCGCGCGAACCGGCGGGGCACCGAGCCCAGGATCAGCGGCGTGTCCAGATGACTCGCGTGGTTGGAGACGAAGACGGCGGGCCCCTGCAACCCGTCCAGGTATTCCGTGCCGCGGATGACCGGGTGGGTCTGGGTCCAGGCCACCGACTTGAGCACACCCCGCTGCAGGCCGAAGCGGACCGCCCCCGCCGCCCGGGTACGGGCCCAGGCGGTGGGGAACTCCGAACGCTCGCGGCGGATCTCGTACGGCTCGGCGGAGCGAGGGGTCGTCGCCCGGCCACGCCAGTCGCGGCGGCCGCGCAGCAGCCTCACCTCGTCGATCAGGCGCACGTCGCCTCCCGGGTCATCGGACGTCCGCCAGCGTCACCGGCGGGGCGTGCAGATAGGTGATGCTCGGGCTCGACCCGACGGTGTCACGCGCCATCTCCAGCGCGTCGGCGAGCGAGGACGCCGCCCGGAAGCCCATCACCGCCGCCGTCTTCCGGTCGGCGCCCACGAAGATCACGTCGCCGAGGTGCTCCATCGCGTGCGCCCCCCAGTACCACATGTAGAACGGGTGCACGCCGTGGTACGCGTAGCTGGTCCGGTACAGGTGCCGGTACCAGGGGTCCTGCGCGTACTGCTGCTCGTACTTCGCCTCGATCGCCGCCGGGTCGGTGGTCTGCGGCAGGACCTCCTCGAAGAAGTCGATGTAGCTGGGGTGGTGCACCGGGTGGAACTCCTTGGGCAGCGGGTGGTAGAAGATGCCGACTCCACCGCGCCGCACGATGGGCTGGTTGCGGTAGAGGTTGAAGAAGTAGCCCAGGCCCAGCGACATCACCAGGATCGGGTTCATGATCGAGTTGACGTTGTACGGGCAGATGAAGGGCAGGCCCCAGACGCCGATGTCGCTCTGACCCTGCACCTCGGTGAGCTGCTGACGGTGCACGTTGGCGAGGGTGAGCGGGTGGACCGAGTCCGGCCGGCCCGCGTTGACCCCGGTCACCCCGTACGGCGCGTCGTTGTTCTGCCAGACGCGCCGGCGCAGCTTGGGCGGCGTCAGGTCGTTGGCCCGCTTGGCGGCCAGGTAGGAGAGCTGGTCGCCGATCCCCCACTCCCATTCGCGCTTGTTGAGGAAGCCGACCTGGTTGGGGAACGAGTCGAGGTTGAGCGTGGTCTCGACCGTGAAGACCTTGACCGCCTCGCCCAGCACCTCGGCCATCCGGTCGTACGAGTGGTGCATGGCCGAGTTCGGCGGGTCGTTGAAGGAGCGTGAGTGCCGCAGCGTGTGGACGTTGTGGTGGTGCCGCAGACTCTTGTAGGAGCCGAGCCCCACGGTGACCGACTTGCTGCCGCCGCTCATCGCGGTGAGGTTGATGTTGGCGTACACGATGAGATCGCTCTCGGCGGCCCGCCGGTTGATCTCCACGTCCTCGCCGTGCGGCGTGGTGCCGAGGTGGACCAGACCGTCCGGGTCCTCGGCGTCGTGATTCTTCAGGTGCTTGGGGAAGAACGCCCGGAAGACCCGCTCGCCGACGATCCGCTTCAGCTCGGCCGGCGTCATCCGCCGGTGCAGCGAGTTCGCCGCGATCAGCTCGACGTCGTCCACACCGGCCTCGGCGGCGAGCTCCAGCACGTTCTCGATGACCCGCTGCCGGATGTCCGGTGGGCGCATCTGCGGCAGCGGGAGCGACAGGTCGTCGAAGACGATCGTCAGTCGCATCCCGGGTCGCAGCAGGTCGGGCAGCGGCGGGGAATCCACCGGGTGCAGCAGCGCGCGCTGGATGGCGGCGTCGACGTTGGCGATGGGCGGAAGCGAGTCCGGCGGGTACACCACCCGCGTGCCGAGCGGGAACCGCTCGAGGAGGAATCCCTCCCCCTGATGGACGAGCAGCGGCGGCGTACGCTCGTCGACCTCGAGCACGAAGCCAGGTCTGCTCATGGATTGTCCTTTCGTCGTTCCGGCTCGTGCGGTGCGTCGGGCTGCTGGATCAGTTGCGGCTGGGATCGAAGGCGACCTTGACGGCACCCAGCTGCCCGGCCTTGGCGGCATGACCGAGCGCCTCCCGCCAGCGCGACAGCGGGTAGACCGCGTCGACGTAGCCGTCCAGGGGCGCTTCGGCGGCCAGCGCCATCGCCTCGGCGAACGTGCCGCCGGTGGATTCGTCGGCCGCCTGCGGGTCGGCCTCGGCGGTCGGGCTCGCCGCCGCGCTGCCGCTGGAGGCGTACGACCCGACGAGGTTCAACTCCCGGAACCAGACGGGGGTCAGGTCGACGCCGCCGGAGGGCATCCCGGAGAGCAGCACCGTGCCACCGGCCCGGACCAGCCGCAGCGCCATGTCCAGGCCCGCCCCGGCGCCGGTGCACTCGAAGGCCACATCCGCCCCGCCGAGGAGGAAGTCGCCGCCGATCATGGGTTGCTCCAACGTGCCGCCGCAGGCACGCCGGACCGCCCGAGCCGCGCGGGACGGCTGGAACACCTCGGTGGCCCCGAGCTCCCGGGCCCGGGCGTGCTGGTGCGCGTGCTTGGCGACCACGTAGATCGGGCCGGCCTTGGTCAGGGCCCGCAACGCCAGCAGGGTCAACAGGCCGACCGTGCCGGCGCCGACGATCAGCACGGCCGCCCCGGCCGGCACCTGCGCCCGGTGGACCGAGTGGACCGCGCAGGCCAGCGGCTCGACGAGCACCGCCCGGCGGTCGTCCATCGTGTCCGGTACGGGGTGCAACTGGGCCGCGTGCGCGACCATCTGCCGACCCCAGCCGCCGCCGGTGTCGGTGCAGTATCCGGTCTGCAGGCCGGCGGAGACACGACCGGCGGTGACCCGGTCGCACCGGCTGTGCTGCCCCGCGACGCACCAGCGGCAGGGCTCGCCGCCACGGACGGCGCAGGATAGCACCGGGTCGACCACCACCCGGCTGCCCTTGGGCAGGTTGGGTAGGTCGTCCAGGGTCTCCGCGACCACCTCGTGGCCCGGCACGAACGGCATCGAGACGACCGCGCCGAAGTACGGCGACGAGCGGCCCGTCAGCAGGCTGACGTCGGAACCGCAGATGCCGGAGAGCAGCGGTCGCAGCCGGACCCAGTCGCCCGACGGCAGGCTGGGCTCGGCCCGGTGCACCAGGCGCAGCGGCGCGACGTTGCTGGCGAGCACCCCGGACATGCGGCCGCCGAGCTTGGTGGAGCTGGCGCCACGGGCGGCGAGGAAGCGGGGAGTCGACTGGCGGTACTCCAGGGCCGGCATCATCGGGCCGCTCCCCGCGCGCCGGGGCCGGCGGCCGAGGTGGTCAGCTCGACCATGGTCTCGACCGCGCCGACCGTGTGCCCACCCCACTCCTCGATGCGCCAGTTCTGGCGCTTCGCGTGGCGGTACAGCTTGGGATCGGGGTTGACGGCCACCGGATTGCCCACCCCCTCGAGAAGTGATCGGTCGGAGAAACTGTCGCCGTACGCGTACGAGCTGCGCAGATCCGCGCCGATGTCGTCGGCGTGGTGGCGGAGCCAGGCCAGGCGGGCCTCACCCACCAGCGGCGGTGAGGCCAGGAAGCCGGTCAGGACGCCGTCGCGCACGTGCAACCGGCTCGCGACCACGTCGTCGAAGAGCGGTCGCAGTGACTCGATGAGGATGTCGGCGGTGCCGGTGATCAGGATGGTGCGGTGCCCGGCCGCGCGGTGGGCGCGGATCTGCCGGATCGCCTCCGGCAGCGCCCGCCGCAGCAGCGCGTCACCCATCCGCTCCCGGATCAGATCGCGCAGCGCCTCCTCGGAGGCGCCGGCGTACCGCCGCATGAAGGTCCGGATGAACTCGCCCCGGCTGCGCTGCTCGGCGCGCAGGTAACGCGGCGCGGCACCGGCGAGCGCGGCGAGCTCTTTGGCCCAGCCGCCCTTCGGCCGGTCGGACAGGCGGGCCCAGAGGAAGGTCTCGATGAGGTTCGACGCCACCACCGTGCCCTCCAGGTCGAAGACCGCCACCGTGTCGCGGCCCTCGGGCAACGGGCCGCGCCCGCCGGAGCGGGGACGGCGGGTCACCGACTGCCGCAGCAGCGCGGTGATGGCCGGGCAGTGCACCTCCTGGAGGTAGTGCGGCCAGTCGACCTCGGCGACGTCGAAGCTGCCCCGGCTGACCATCTCCTCGGGCAACTGGCGGTGCAGCGCCAGCACGTTGCCGTCGGTGTAGATGGCCTCGACCTCGGTGTAGACGCCGTAGAGGTCGGACAGTCGACGCAGCGACTCGATCCGCTTGGTCTCCTTGTGCACCTTCGTCATCCAGTCGCGGGTGCGCGGCGAGGCCGGCAGCCGCAGCAACGCCCGTTCGGCGAAGGAGACGGCCCGCTCACCGGTACGCAACCGGCGCTCGATCTGGCTCGCGCCCGGGAAGCGCCAGGTCGGCACCGCGATGTGACCCCGACCCGCCTCGGGCAGCGGATGACGGCGGAAGTAGTTGCGGATGTTCTCGTCGAGCTGGCGCTGGGTGAGTGGATTCCGCGCGCCGGTGCCGACGTGGTAGTAGACCGGCGCGGCGGGCTCCGGCTCGACGGCCGCGACCGCCAGCAGGGCGTTGGTGACCAGGTCGATGGGGACGATGTCCACCACCGCGTCGGGCAGGCCCGGGAAGTCCGGAAGCGTGCCGCGCCCGTACGACAGGATGATCGGGTCGACCATCTTGAAGGAGTCGAACCAGCCGGGGAACGGGTGGCGCAACGCGCTCTGCACGATCGCCGGGCGCACCACGGAGAGGCGCAGCCCTTCGTCGCGGGCGTACTGCTCGGCGACCCGCTCCCCCAGCGCCTTGGTGAACGTGTAGACGTCCGGCCAGCCGACGCTGTGCGCGCGCAGCCGGCCGTAGTCGACCAGCCGCTCGGTCACCTTGCGGCGCCGCGCCTCCTCGGCGGCCCGGGCGGTCGCCTGCGGGCCGGCCTTGCCGTGCTCGGCACGGGCCTCGGCCAGCAGCGCGCGCAGCGCCTCCGGACGGCGGGACGCGCGCTCCACCTCGGCCCGGGCGGCCAGCGCGGCGGTCAGCTCGGCCTGCCAGTCGACATCGTGGTCCAGCGGCGCCTCCGGGACCACACCCTTGCGCGCTCCGGCCACGTACGCCGTGGAGACGTGGACCACGTGCGGACGCCGCGGCAGCGCGACGACCGCGTCGTAGAGGTTGACCAGACCGCCGACGTTGACCTGGAACGCCTCGTCGATCGGCGGGTCGAAGGACACCGTGGACGCGCAGTGCAGGACGGCGGTCAGGTCGTCCGGCAGCGCCGGGACCGACTCGGTCAGGTCGCCCTCGAGCACGCTGACCCGCTCGGCCAGCAGTTTCGTGAGCGCCGGCCCGCCGATCCGGCGACGCAGCGTGCGGAACACCGGCTTGCGCCCCAGTCCGGCGACGCGGTCGGCGCCCGACGTCGCGCCGCGCCCCCGCACCAGCACCGTCACCCGGGTGTTGGGGTGGTCGGCGAGGAGCCGCTCCAGAGCTGCCTGCCCGAGGAACCCGGTCACCCCGGTGAGCAGGACATGGGCACCATCGAGAGACCAGTTCGGCAGGGCGGGTCGGTCACCCGGGTTGTAATTCACCAGCTGAGGATAGCGTCAAACGGGCCCCGCGTCAGCCCACCGATTCGCGGAAAAAACGGCGCTCCCGGTCAGCGCCAACGGTCCGGATCGTCGAGCAGCTCGTTCATCGATCCGGACCGGAACGCCTCCACGGTGAGCGGCACGTCGGGGAACCCGGCCGCGCGGATGGCCGCCGCGAGCCCCTTGTCGGCACGGGCCCGCTCCACGACGGGCGCGTCGACCTCGAGGCGTACGCCGTCGCCCAGGTCACGGACCCGCAGGTCGACCACCCCGTGCGGGTCCAGCAGGCGACGGGCGGCCAGCTCGGCCAGCTCCACCCGGGCCAGTCGGGCCGGCGAGATGGGCACGCCGTACGCGATCCGGCTGGCCAGACAGGCGGCGGCCGGCTTGGCGGCCGTGTCGAGCCCCCAGAGCGCCGCGATGGCGCGTACCGCCGGCTTGTCCAACCCCAGGTCCGCGAGCGGCGTGCGGGCCGCGCGCTCGGCGGCGGCGGCGATCCCCGGCCGGAAGCCGGCGGCCAGGTCCGAGGCGTTGGTGCCGGTCACCACGGCGTCGAAGCCGAGCCGGTCGGCCAGCTCGCGGACGGTGTCGATGAGCGTGCTCTTGCAGAAGTAGCACCGTCGCGGGCCGTTCTCGCGGTAGCCCTCGACGTCCATCTCGCGGGTGCCGAGCACGTGGTGCGCCACGCCGAGCCCGGCGCAGAAGTCGCGGGCCGCGGCCACCTCCGCGGCGGGAACCGCGGCCGAAACCGCTGTCACCGCAGCGACATCGGCCGGTTCCAGTGCCCGCACCGCCGCCGCGAGAGCGACGCTGGAGTCCACGCCACCGGAGAATGCGACGAGTGTTTTGCCGTATCGTGTGAATTCTGCGACGAGCTGATCCGCGGCCCCCCAGGCCCATTCATCAGGTCTCACAGCTCGACAGTACTGGAAGGAGCGTGAGGTGTCCGCACCGGAATTCATCGACCTAGGATTCGCACGGATGGACGTGGACCGTCTGTCGCGCACCGGCGACCCCGAGGTGGTGTACGGCGCGGGCAAAACTCCTGAACAGGTGACCGGAGCGATACACGCGTTGCGCGCCGCCCACCCCGACACGCCGATCCTCGCCACCCGGCTCAGCGACGCCGCCATGGCCCGGTGCACCGACGAGTTCGGCGTCGACGTGGTGGACCCGGTCTCCCGGACCGCGGTGGTGGGCCCTGAGCGCACGCCCGTGGGCACGGTCGCCATCGCCTGCGGCGGCACCAGTGATCTGCCGGTCGCCCGGGAGTGCGCGGCCACCGTGGCCGTCTTCGGCGCGCGGGCGGACCTGGTGGTGGACGTCGGGGTGGCCGGCCTGCACCGGTTGCTGGCCGAACGGGACCGCATCGCCCGCGCCGACGTGGTGGTGGCCATCGCCGGGATGGAGGCCGCGCTGCCGTCGGTCCTCGGTGGACTGGTCGGCAGCCCGCTGATCGCGGTGCCGACCAGCGTCGGGTACGGCTGGCACCTGGACGGCCTGACGGCATGGCTCGGCATGCTGAACTCGTGCGCCCCGGGCGTGTTGACGGTCAACGTGGACAACGGCTTCGGCGCGGGCGTCGCCGCCGCCAGGATCGCCCGCCGCACGCCGAGCTGCGCAGACGCGAATGGCTGAGCCGCGGGCGACGGCCGACGGGACCAGCCCTTCGGCGTCGACCACCGCCCTGTGGGTCGACCCCGGCAACGGCGCCGCCGGCGACATGCTGCTGGCGGCGCTGCTCGACGCGGGCGCGAGCCTGTCGGTCGTCGAGCAGGGCGTGGCGCGACTCGCGGTCGAGCCGGTGACACTGAAGCTGGAGAGCGTACGCCGGCACGGCCTGCGCGCCGCCCATCTGGTCGTCACGGCGCCCGACAGCGGCACCCACCGCGACCTGGCCGCGGTGACCGCGATCATCGGTCGGGCCGCGCTCGCGCCGGCGGTGCACGAGTTCGCGGTCGCCGCCTTCACCACCCTCGCGCACGCCGAGGCGCGGGTGCACGGCGTACCCCTGGCCGACATCCACTTCCACGAGGTCGGCGCCCTCGACGCGGTGGTCGACCTGGTCGGTTGCGCCCTCGCGCTGGCCGACCTGGGGCTGCTGGACGCCTCGGTCCGGGTGGTCGGCCCGGTCGCGGTGGGCTCCGGCACGGTCCGCACCGAGCACGGTCCGATGCCGGTACCCGTGCCCGCCGTCCTGGAGATCCTCTCCCGCGCCGGGGCCCCGATCGCCGCCCATCCGGCCGCCATGGAGCTGTGCACGCCGTCGGGCGCCGCCCTGCTCGCCACGCTCGCCACCGGTTGGGGGCCGCCACCGGCGTTGGTGCCGCACGCCGTCGGGGTCGGCGCCGGCACCAGGGATCCGGCCGGCCACCCGAACATCCTGCGGGTGCTGGTGGGCGCCTCGGCGGCGCCGGACGCCGACGCCACGCCCTGGCAGGGCGAGCCGCTGCACCGGGTCGACACCACGATCGACGACGTGGACCCCCGGGTCTGGCCGGACCTGCTGGAGCAGTTGCGGGCCGTGGGCGCGGCGGACGCCTGGTGCACTCCGGTCCTGATGCGCAAGGGGCGACCGGGGCAACTGCTCAGCGTGCTGGCCGCACCGGCGCAGCTCGACCTGGTCTGTCGGCTGGTGTTCACCTACACCGGCACGCTCGGCGTGCGGGTGTCCAGCGTGCAGCGGCGCCGGCTGCGCCGCGACCAGATCGCCCTGCCGTACGGCGACACGGCCGTCCGGGTCAAACGCGGCTACCTGGGTGACCGCCTGGTCAGCGTGCAGCCGGAGTACGACGACGCCCTGGCGGTCGCCCAGCGGGCCGAGGTACCGGTCGCCCGGGTGCTCGACGAGGTCCGCGCGGTGGCCCGCGGCGTCGACCCGGCGTCGCAGGCCGGTCCACTCCCGGAGGCGACCACGCCATGATCTGTCTCATGCCGCACTGCGGTTTCCTGTCCGCCACCTCGCGCATGTTGGAGATCTACCGCGCGCTGCGCCAGCGCGGGGTGACCGCCCGCATCGCCACCCACGGCGGCACCTACGAGCACGTGCTCCGGGACGTCGGCGTCCCGTACGACATCGTCGGTGAGCGGATGACGCCGCAACGCTGCGAACGGTTCATCCGCGACGAGATCGGCATGGGGTACGTCGGTCAGAGCATGTACACCGACCGGGAGATGCGCGACTACGTCACCGCCGAGACCGAGTACTTCCGCAGACACGACATCCGCACGGTGGTCACCGGCTTCACCCTGACCACCCTGCTGTCGACCCGGCTGGCCGGCGCCCGACTGGTCACCGAGCACGCCGGCAGTTGGGTACCGCCGCTGTTCGAGCGCGGGATGCTGCCGGCGCCGAGCCAGGCGCACTTCGGCCTGCTGCCGTCGCCGCTGCTGCGGTGGTTGTCGAACACCCTGCCGCCCCGGGTCGGCTTCTACTGCGGCGGGTTCAACCGGCTCGCCGCCGACCTGGGCGTACCGCGCGTGCCCAGCCTCGCCGCGCTCGTCCTCGGCGACCTGGCGCTCATCCCGGAGGTGCCGGAGGTGCTGGGGGTGTCCGCCACCGAGGTGGCCGACTGGCGGCCGGACGGCCGGTCCGGCTACCGGGCGAGCACCCGGCTGCGCTGCGTCGGGCCGCTCTACGCCCGGCTGGACCTGCCGCTGCCGGAGCGGGTAGCCCGTTTCCTCGCCGAGCCGGGGCCGGTCGTCTACGTGGCGGTCAACTCGGCCGAGGTCGGTTTCGTGCGGCGGGTGGTGACGACCATCGCCGCCCTGCCGGTGCGCGTGCTGGTCGCCGGCACTCACCACGACCTGCACGACATGGCCGGCGACCGGGTCATGGTGGGCGGGGTGCTGCCCAGCCACCTGATCATGCCGAAGGTGGACCTGGCGATCACCGCCGGCGGGCAGGGCAGTGTGCAGACCGCGATGGCCGGCGGCGCCCCGGTGCTCGGGTTTCCGCTCCAACCGGAGCAGGACCTCAACCTCGCGCTGCTGGAACGGATCGGCGCGGCACGCCTGCTGGCACCGAGGCACGTGCCGGCGCGGCTGGCCGCGCTCGCCGCCGAGATGCTGGCCGACCGGTCCTACCGGGCGGCGGCCCAGCAGGTCCAACGCTGGTACGCGGCCACCGACGGGCCCGCGAACGCGGCCGAGGCGATCCTGGCGTTGCACGATGCCGGTGAGGCCGACCCCATCGGCCCCGCCGGCGTGCTCGGTTGACGCGGCCGGCGGACTGATCCGCTACGCGGCCGGTGGGGCGCCCGTTCCCGCCGGCCGGACGACCGGTCCGGTCGACCACTGCTCCTCGTGGTCGGCCTTGCGCAGGAGTTCGTCGGCGCTGTGCGCGACCCGGGACATCGCCAGGCGCAGCAGCGGGGGCGCCATCATCGACGTCACGATCGCGACGAGGGCGATGATGGTGAAGGTGGCGATGTCCAGGACGCCGAGCCGCAACCCCACCATGGCGACGACGATCTCGACCACGCCCCGCGCGTTCATGCCCGCCCCGACGGCCAGGGACTCCCAGTGGCCGAGCCGACTGGATCGCGCACCCAGGTAGGCGCCGGTGAACTTGCCCAGGATCGCCGCCGCGAGCACCACGACGGCGGCGATGGCCACGTCGCGGTCGAGCAGCACGCCGAGGTCCATCCGCAGGCCGGCGGAGGCCAGGAAGATCGGTGCCAGCACGGTGAGCACGATGGTCCGCAGCGGGGCCAGCACCGCCCGCCGCTCCCGGATCGCCTGTCCGACGAGGATCCCGGCGACGAACGCGCCGAACACCGCCTCCATGTGCAGCGACTGGGTGATCGCCGCCCCGGCGAGGACGATCACCACGGCCGTGACGATGGTCGGCCCGCTCTCGGCGGATCGGCCGGCGAGCCGCAACGCGCCGCGCACCAGCGGCCGACCCACGATGATCGCGGCGGTCACGAACGCCACCAGCAGCAACAGCGACAGCGCGACCTGACCGGCGCGTACGCCGACGGTCGCCATGGCCGACACAACCGACAGCAGGAACCAGCCCACCGCGTCGTCCACCATGCCGGACGTCATGATCAGCTGCCCGACGTCACGGTGGATGAGCTTCATGTCGGCAAGGGTCTTGGCGATCACGGGGATCGCCGTCACACACATGGCGACGGCGAGGAACAGCGCGAACACCGGGCGTTCGGTGGTGTCCGGTACCAGGACGGCCGGGGCCAGGTAACCGATCAGGATGCCGAAGCCGATCGGGATGAGCAGGCCGCCGAGACTGATCCGGAGAGCCGAGGTGCCGCGGCGGCGGACGATCCGGGTGTCCAACTCGATGCCGGCCACCCCCACCAGCAGCAGGACGCCGATCTGGGCGACGGCGTCCAGCAGGTGCATCTGCGCCGGGTCGGTGGGGAACAGCCAGTCGTGCACCGCCGGCACCGCGTGGCCGAGCAGCGACGGTCCGAGCACCACGCCGGCCATCAGCTCGCCCACGATGGGCGGCAGCCCGAAGCGGGCCACCAACCGACCGAGGGCCAGACCGAGCAGGAGCAGGGACGCGATCTGGACGAGCAGGATCACGACCTGCCCGCCAGCCAACGGCATGACGGGTGCGTTCATACCGGTCTCATCTCCGTGATCAGGGCCGCCAGCCGATCGAGCCCCTGCTCGATCTGCGGCGGCTGCAGCAGGCTGACCGACAGGCGCAGTTGGTGCCGTCCACCGCCGTCGGCGTAGAAGTGGTGCATCGGCGTCCACAACACACCGAAGTCGCGGGCGGAGCGCTCCAGCAGCGCGTCGTCCACCACGAACGGCACCGTCACCACGAGGAAGAAACCGCCGCCCGGGGTGTTCCAGGAGACGCCGGTACCCGGCCCGAAGCGCGCCGCCAGGCCGTCCAGCACGTGCCGCAGATTGCGCCGATACGCGCCGGCCTCCCGCTCGTTGGCGCGTACCAGGCTGCCGTCGTGCTCCAGCAGCTTGCCGGCGATGACCGCCTGCGCCAGCGGGGAGGTGTTGACGGTCACCATGCTCTTGATCTTGGATAGCTCGTCGGCCAGCAGGCCCGTTCCCCCGGGACCGGCCACCGGCTGGTCGGCGACCACGTAACCCACCCGGGCACCGGGCATCCCGGTCTTGGCGAACGAGCCCAGATAGACGACCCGCCGCTCGTCGTCCATGGCCTTCAGGGTGGCCGGGCGCTCGCCGCCCGCGTGGAACAACCCGTACGGGTTGTCCTCCAGGATCAGCAGGTCGTGTTCGGCGGCGGCGCGCAGCACCGCCACCCGGGTGTCGGTGTCCAGGCTCGCCCCGGCCGGATTGGCGAAGTCGGGCACGAGGTACAGCGCGCGGGGGCGTTGCCCCGCCGCCCGGGCGGTGCGCACCACCCGGGCGAGGTCGGCCAGATCGATCCCCCGCGCGCCGTCCCGCACCGGCAGCGCGGTCATGTCGACGAGCGACGCGGCCCCGCGGATCCCCACGTAGTTGGGCGAGACCGCCAGCAGCACGTCGCGGGGATCGGTCCGCAACGCCCGCAGCACCAGGAACATCGCCTCCTGCGCGCCCACCGTGACCACGATGGCCTCCGGGTCGACATCGATCCCCTCGTCGACCGACAGGTTGGTGGCCACCAGGTCGTGGACGATGCCCTTGGTCCGCCCGTACTGCAACAGGGTGCGGTTGACCTGACGCTCACTCAACCCGTGCTGATCACGCAGGTGGTCGCAGTAGCGGCGCAGATAGCGGTGCACCGCCTCCACCTCGAAGAACTCCTCGTAGGGCCGGCCGGCCGCGAACGACACCGCGTCCGGGAAACGACCGGCGATCTCGTTGAGGAAGGTCATCGAGTCGAGCACCGGGTCGGCCAGCGAGCCGTGCAGGTCGGCCAGCGCGATCGGCGTGCGGACACCCACCGTGGTCGTACCCGACCCGCCGGTCATCGCGACCGTCCGGCGGGGACGTCACCGGACGCCCGGCCCCGCGCCGCCGACCTCGGCCCACCGCCGGCCACCGTGGTGCCGTGCCGCAGCGCCCGCAGGTCGGCGCAGCCCATCATCGCCATCGCATCCTCCAACTCGGTCCGCAGCAACGAGAGCACCCGCCGGGCACCGGCCCGGCCACCCACCGCCAGCCCCCAGAGCGCGGGCCGGCCCACCAGCACCGCGGAGGCGCCGAGGGCCAGCGCCCGTGCCACGTCCACGCCGCTGCGGACGCCGCTGTCCAAGAGCACCGCGCACCGGTCGGCCACGGCCGCCACCACCGGTTCCAGCGCGGCGATGCTGGGCACCGCGCCGTCGAGCTGGCGCCCGCCGTGGTTGGACACCACCACCGCGTCCACTCCCAGGTCGGCCGCGCGTACCGCGTCGTCCGGGTGCAGCACACCCTTGACGACGATCGGCAGACGCGTCCGTCGCCGCAGCCAGTCCAGGTCCCGCCAGGACAGCTTCGGGTCGAACGCGAGGCCGGTGTGCACCATCAGCGCCGAGCTGTGCAGCCCGCCGGAGTGCGCCGGCGCGCCGACCTCCGGCGGCAGGTTGGCGGCCACCACGTCGTCCGGCAGCGTGAAACCGGACCGCATGTCCCGCAGGCGACGCCCCATCCGGGGCACGTCGACCGTCAACATGAGGGCCCGACAACCGGCGTTCTCGGCCCGGGTCACCAGGTCGGCGACCACCGCGCGGTCGCGCAGCCAGTAGAGCTGCATCCAGACCGCCGCCCGGGTGGCGGCGATCCGCTCGATCGGCTCGCTGCTGAGCATGCTGGCGACGAAGACCGCGCCCTCGTCCCGGGCCGCCTCGGCGAGCGCCACCTCGCCGTCCGGGTGCAGGAGCCGCTGGTAAGCCATCGGCGCCACCCCGACGGGCAGGCCCATCGGCGTGCCCAGCAGCTCCCCGCCGAGGTCGCCGGGCTCGGCACCCACCAGCACGCGCGGGACCAGATGCACCCGGTCGAACGCGTCCCGATTGTCCCGCAGCGTCGACTCGGTGCCGCTGCCCCCGGCCACGTAGTCCCAGACGGGCTCCGCCAGCACCCGCCGCGCCGCCGACGCCACGTCGTCGAGGCAGAGCAGGGCGGCGAGGTCGGTTCCCCGGTCCGCGATGGTGGTCACAGGACGTCGTGGGTCTTGGTCCGCTCCGCCTCGACCGCCTCGTAGAGCGCCCGGATGTTCCCGCTGCCGAAGGTGCGCGCACCCAGCCGCTCGATGACCTCGAAGAAGAACGTGCGGCGCGGATGGGTGGACCGGGCGAAGATCTGGAACAGCTGGCCGTCGTGGTCCTCGTCGACGAGGATGTTGCGGGACCGCAGCTGGTCCACGTCGTACCGGGCGAGGTCGAGGCGCTGGCCGAGCAGGTCGTAGTAGGTCTCCGGCGTGCGCAGGAACTCCACGCCGCGATCGGTCAACGCCGAGATCGCCGACACGATGTCCGGCGAGCAGAGCGCCACATGCTGCACCCCGGGGCCGCCGTGCCCCTTGAGGAAGTCGTCGATCTGCCCGGCGGCGGCCGAGGCGTCCGGCTCGATGAGCGTGAGCGTGACCAAGCGGGACGGGCTCTGCACCACCTTGGAGAACATCGCCTGGTTGCCAACCAGGATGTGCTCCTCGAAGGTCATGTCGAAGTCCAACACCGTGCGGTAGAACTCCACGGTCTCCTCGAGCGTGCCCGCCTCGAGACAGACGGCGAGGTGGTCGACCACGCCCAACTCCGGCCCCGGACCCGCCGGGAGCAGGTGCCCGTCCGGTAGACCGGGCGTCAGGCCGGGCAGCACCGGCCCGGCCGCGCCCTCGGGTGGCTGGACGAACGTGTGCGTCACGTCGCCGAAGCCGCCGACCGTGGCCGTGACGAACCCGTCGCGGGCGGCAGGCTCGGCCACCGCCCGCGCGCCGCGGGACACCGCGACCTCGAACGCCGCTGTCGCGTCCGGGGTACGCATCGCCAGGTCGGCGACCCCGTCGCCGTGCTGCTGCACGTACAGGCTGGCCGGGTGTGCGTCGACGAGCCCCTCGGTGACCACGAGAACCGTCGAACCCTGCCGCAGCGCCACCGACACGTGGTCCTCGGTGCGGCGTGAGCCGGCGACGGCGAAGCCGTACTGTGCGGCGAGTTCGCGTGCCGCCCAGACCGCGTCGGTCACATGGAATTCGACGTGGTGCACAGCCAGGTCGCTGAACACACTGCTGCCCACGCTCACTGATGTCCCCCCTACCGGGGCCGAGCGGCCCCCTTGTGGTCAGAAGATGGGAGCCGCCGTCGGAGCCGACAGCTCACCGAGATACGGATGCCAGAGGTGTTCGGGGTCCTGCTCAACGGCCCGGATGACGTTCCGCATCTCGACGAGCGCCTTGGGCTCGGCCTCGTCGTACATGTTGCCCTGCAACATCTTCAGCACGTCGAGGCGATACCGCGGGTCCTGGACGAACGCGGTGAACAAGATGTTGAGCCGGTAGTAGACCGAGATGAACTCGTACCAGTTCCGCACGCCGCGTCGCAGCAACATCTCGTACGTGGTGAACCGCTCGCGCTTGAAGTCGCCGGCCTCGGCGGCGGCGATGATGTCGTTGCAGGCCAGCCGGGCGCTGTTGAGGGCGATGCTAACGCCGGTGGAGAAGATGGGATCGACGAAGCGGGCGGCGTCGCCGATCATGACGAAGTTGTCGCCGCAGATCTGCTTCATCGCGTAGCTGTAGTCGCCCTCGGCCTTGAACGGCCGTACCTGCTCGGAACTGCGCAGGGCCGCCTCCAGCTCGGGCCGACTGCCCACGCACTCCCAGAAGAAGGCTTCCAGGTCTTCCTTGGCGGCCTCGGCGAACCGGGCCTTCTGGGTGACGACGCCGATCGAGGTGACCGTCTCGGTGATGGGGATCTGCCACACCCAGGTGTCGGTCAGCGGCAGGAAATGGATGAAGATGAAGTCGGACTTCGACTGCTCCGCCGAGAGCGCCTGCCGGTCGAAGCCGTCGAACCAGGTGTGGATCGCGTACTGGTTGAAGACCGGGTCGGCGACCTTCACCTTGAGCTGGCTGCCCAACGTGGTGTTCCGGCCGCTGGCGTCGACCACCAGCCGCACCGGCACCTCGCGCTGCCCGTCGGCGGAGCGGGTGTGCATGACGGGGTGCTCGCCGTCGAAGTCGACCCGGTTGACCCGTACGCCGTGGTGGACCTCGGCACCGAGGCTCGCCGCGTTCTCCAGCAGGATCTGGTCGAACTTGCCCCGGTCGACGTGGAAGGTGTAATCCCGGTCGACGCCGGCCTGGTCCCGCTCGTTGAACATGACCTCCGCGAGCCGGAAGTCGTGGGTGAGGTTGGAGAAGCCCATGTGGCTCACCGGCCGCGACTCGGCCGACGTCCACGCCGCGCCGAACTTACGCGGGAAGCCGGCGGCCTCGACGGCGGCCATCGCCCCGGTCTCCAACAGCACCGGTGTGGTGGCCGGGACCAACGACTCGCCCACGTGCTCGCGCGGGAAGTGCGCGCTCTCGAAGACCACGACGGACAGTCCCGCCTTGGCCAGGTACGCGGCGGCCGTGGACCCGGCGGGCCCGCCTCCGATGATGCCGACGTCCCACTCTGCTGGCTTGGTGTTCATGGCGCCTCCTCGGCGGGCCTGTCAGGCGCGGGGCAACGACAGGATCAGGTCGGTGATGGTGTCGAGACTGCGGAAGTGCCGTCCCGTGATGTGCGAGGGCGGCACGTCGACGTCGAGCTCCGCCCGGACGAACGCGATGAGCCGAGCCGTGTTCAGCGAGTTCAGGACGCCCCACTCCAGCAGTGGCGAGTCGGGGCGCAGGTCGACTCCGGTGACCGCCTCGTCCTGGTCGCCGATCAGTTCGTGGCGCACGTACACCATCAGTTGGCCGAGTATCTCGTCGCGTTGGTCTGTCGGCACAAACCCCTCCCAGGTCGCCGGACGTGGTCTCCCCCGTGGGGCGTCATCCGGGAAGCCGGGAAACCCACCGGCATTTCCCCCTCTGATGACATCCCTGCTCGATGAATTCTAGAAGCCCACACGGGTTCGTCAAGGGGATGCCGCACAAGGATCGACGTCAGCCACTGGCCTGACGACGGTGACGCCCGCCCGCCGAGAGCGGGCGGATCAGGCCAGGACGCCCGTGAGGTAGGTCTGGATGGCCTTGCCCGTACCCGCGGCCAGAGCGGCGGCGGTGAGCTCGGCGATCGCCGGCACGCGGAAGACGTACCGGGTGGTGGCGAGACCGATCAGGTGCGAGCCGACCATGGCGGCGCGCAGCTCCGGCTGGGAGTGACCCAGCGCCCGGGTCAGCGGGAGGATCACCTGGTCGCCGAGGAAGTTACGGACGGCGTCCGCCGCCATGTCGTTGGCCGTCATCGACCGCAGGATGCCGCCGAGCCGCGCCGCCGTGTCGGGCTCGTCCCAGTGGCTGAAGAACAGCTCGACGGCGCGTCGGCCGACCTGGCCACGCGGGCCCTTCATCGCCCGCTCCACCAGATCGGGCGGCTGCAGGGCACCCCGCACCGCCGCCTCGAACAGGCCCTCCTTGGTGAGGAAGAAGTGGTGCACCAGCGCGCTGTCGACGCCCGCCTCCTGGGCGATGGTGCGCACCGTGGTGCCCTCGTAGCCCCGCTCCGCGAACTGTCCACGAGCGATCTCGAGGATGAGCTGATGGCTCACCGTCGGCCCGACACGTCGCCCCGTCCGTCGTCGTGGAGCACCGTTCGGGGACACCTCCGCGCCCACAAGTTCACCTTTCCCAGTTCATCGCATGCCCTATTCATCGTATGGGGGCAAACGCCATAGTATCGCCTTCCTACGTGCGGAAATACGGAGGTTCTGTGGCGAGGCAACGACAACACTACGTAACGATGCCTTGACATGGTGCCCCGCACGCGCCGTAGCATGGCGCAGTGCTACGAACACGGGCCGTCGTCGGAAGTCTTGTCTTCTTTTGCGCCGCGCCGGGCGTGGTCGCCGGTCTCGTGCCGTGGTGGATATCCGATTGGGAGGTCGAAACGCCGTTCGCCTTCTACCAGCCGGTGCGAGTCGTCGGCGCGCTGATGCTGGTTGCCGCGGTGGCGTTCCTCCTGCAGTCGTTCGTGCGGTTCGTGGTGGAGGGCCTGGGCACTCCGGCCCCGGTGGCGCCGACCGAACACCTGGTGATCGGCGGACCCTACCGGTACGTCCGCAATCCCATGTACGTCGCGGTGGTGACGGCCATCCTCGGCCAGGCACTGATCTTCGGCCAGGCCGCGCTCCTGTGGTACGGGTTGGCCATCGCCCTCATCCAGGCCGCGTTCGTACGGTTCTACGAGGAACCCGGCCTGCGCCGACGGTACGGCGGGGCGTACGACACCTACCGCGCCGCGGTTCCGGCGTGGATCCCCCGCCTGCGCCCGTGGCAGGGCGCCAGCTCACCGCAAGCGTGACCCGACAACCCGCAGCACCCGGCGTCCGGCCGGTCTGTCGAGCCGCTGACCGCGAAGGGACTGTCATGTCACCTCTCCCCGAGGGCTGACCGCCCTCCGCGCCACGACGGAGGGCAGCCAGCCGGCTAGGCGACGCGCTCGTGGGTGGGCAGTTCCGCCTGCGTCACCGACGCCTGGCACCTGGCCGTCAACACCGGCAGCCGCCCGGACACCTCGGCGATCAACTCCCCCCGCAGCAGGTCGTCGCCGGCGGGTTCCCCCCAGATGATGAGCCGGCAGTTCACCTGCTCCGCTCGCACCGACGCCGAGGCCGTCCAAATAATGGGCATGCGGTGTCGTGTCGCTCCCAGCAATTCCACCGTGACAAACTCGGGTGCCGTCTTGTCGGTGCCGTCGCACTGCTGGAAGCCCACGTGCGCGGTAATCTCACCACTGCCCAGGTAACTTAATTGAAACATTACGCGGTACTCGCGCCCGCCTGCGTCAGCCGGCAATAGTCCCGCTGTCAATAACAGCCCTTCCGGCTCGTAGAAGAGCACCTGGACATCCGTAACTGCTAGCGCTGATGACTTCATATCCCTGGTGGCCCCATCCCCCATTAGCGTACCGCCAGTTCATCGATGGATGTTATCCTGCCAAGGGCCGCGCTGTCCCCCCCTAAATGGGTGGGCCATCGCGCGGCACCGGTCGGGTTGCGGACCGTTCTGGCTTGAATAGGTCTCATCGGGCACGCCGTCCCGGGCCGAGATGACGCACACGAATGCGAGCACGGCAATCAGCCGCCTCCGGCCAACCCGCCTGACGTGGGCCAACGCCGATGTCGCTCTCGAACGACCCCGCGTTCCGCGCCGTGACGTCCCGGTCCGGGCACGTCGCGCCGGTACCCGACGCCCTGCGGGCGCAACCAGCTCCCACCGTCACGCCTGCCGCCATTGCGACACCGGCTACCGGTGGTCCACCACCTCACCATCGACCGTTCCGACCGCGCCAAGCCCCCCTGGCGCGATCGAGGCCCCGACCGCACGGTCGGGGCCTCGATTCCCGTGGACCGCTCAGGTCGGAGCGCCCGCCGCCAGGACCTCCTCCTCTTCCTCGACCGCGTGGCCGTGGCCCTGAGTACGCAGGTGCGGGATGAACAGCGCGATGACCGCGCCCGCGGCGAGCGCGCAGGCGGCCACCAGGTGGGCCTCCTCCAGGCCGTTGACGAACGTCGCCACCGACTCGTAGCCGCCGTTCGCGCCGAGGATCGCGCCGCCCACCGACACACCCATCACGGTGCCGGTCTGCCGGATCGCGTTGGACACGCCGGAGGCCACCCCCTCCAGCTCGGCGGGTGCGAACCCGAAGGCCAACCGGCCGATCGGCGCGAGGAAGATGCCCAGACCGAGGCCGGTGATCACGAACGGCACCACCAGCTTCGAGTACGTCAGGTCGCCGACGACCGAGCCGATCCAGCCGACGCCGATGGCCTGCATCGTCAGGCCGAGGATCACCAGCGGCTTACCGCCGATCTTGTCGGTCAGGATGCCGGAGATCGGTGCCGCGATCATCGGCATGGCCGTCCACGGCAGGGTACGGACGCCGGCCTCCAGCGGTGAGTAGCCGAGGATGCTCTGCAGGTACTGGGTGCCGAGGAAGACGGCGCCGAAGACGCCGAACGGCATGATGATCGTCGCCACCATGGTGAGGCTGAAGCCTCGGCTGCGGAACAACGACAGCGGCACCATCGGCGTACGGGCCCGCGACTGCCAGAAGATGAACACGAGCACCAGGAGTCCGCCGATGATGAACCCGGCCAGGATGGAGGGGCTGTCCCAGCCGGCGCTGTTGCCCCGCACGAGGCTGGACACGATGCCGAGCATGCCGGCGGTGACCAGGACGACGCCGATCGGATCCAGGCGGCCGTAGCCGCCGTGGCTCTCCCGCACGCGCGTCATCACCGGCAGCAGCAGCAGACCGATGGGCACGTTGACCCAGAAGATCCACTGCCACGACCAGGCTTCGGTCACCGCGCCACCGATCACCGGCCCGAGGGCGATACCGAGACCCACCATCGCGCCCCACAGCCCGAACGCGTGACCGCGCTGGCGCGCCGGCACGACGCTGGCCAACAGCGTGAGGGTCAGCGGGAGGACGACCGCGGCGCCGAGGCCCTGCACCGCGCGAGCGGCGATCAGGAACTCGATGTTGTCGGCGAGGCCCGCCAGCGCCGACGCGATGGTGAAGACCAGCAGCGCGATGGTGAAGACCTTCCGCCGGCCGAAGCGATCACCGAGGGCGGCGCCGGTGAGCAGAAAGACGGCGAAGGTGAGCGTATAGGCGTTGACGATCCATTCGAGATCTTCAAGGCTCGCGCTGAGTTCGGTCCGGATGACCGGTAGCGTCGTCGTGACGACGAGGGTGTCGATCGCGACCATGAACACGGCGACGAGCGCCGCGATCCACGTCCATGCGGCGCTGTGGGTCGCTGGTTGGTTCTTGTCCACTCTGTTTCCCTACTCGAGATGGATTGACTGGGAAGGATCGCTGGGTCGCTGCCCGTTGCGCTCCTCTCGTCGGTAATGGGGGTGGGAGACCCGGACATACGTCCCGCGCCAATAGCCCAGCGGGAACCGGTCCGGCGCCGTCGCGCCGCCGACGAGGCGGCCGAGCACGATGACGTGGTCACCAGCGGTGATCACGTCGTGGAGCGCGCACTCGGTGAAGGCGACGGTGGGTTCCAGCCGCGGCATACCGGCCACGTCGCCGGGACGCCACGCCACGTTCGCGAACTTGTCGCTGTTGTAGCTGGCGAACAGGTCGGAGATCTCGTGGCCGTCGGCATCGAGGAAGTTGACGGCGAATCCGCCGGTCTCCCGGATGGCGTCCAGGGTGGAACTCACCTGCCGCACGCAGAACAGCAGCAGCGGTGGGTCCTTCGAGACGCTGCACACCGACGACGAGGTCAGGCCGTGCGGCCGCCCGGACGCGTCGAGTGCGGTCACCACGCTGACGCCGCTGGCCAGCGAGCCCATGATCGCCAGGAACGCACTCGGCGCCACGTTGACTAGTTCGGTGCCAGTAATGGTCCACCTCCTTCGATCGCCGCCAACAGCGCGGCTCGATCGGTCTTTCCGTTCGGGGTGAGCGGGAGGCTCGTGGCCGCCTGGACCGAGTCGACGATCATGTAGGTCGGCAGCTGTCCGGCGCACCAACGCTTGATCTCCAGCAGGCCGGGTCGGCGGTCGCCCGCCGGCACCACGACCGCGTGCAGCCGCGCGGCGAGCCCGACGCCGGCGACGACGACCGCGGCCGCGGCGACGTCCGGATGCGCGGCGAGGACGGCCTCGATCTCACCCGGTTCGACCCGGTTGCCGCGCACCTTCGCCATGTCGTCGCGGCGGCCCAGGTACTCCAGGGTGCCGTCGGACGCCAACCGCCCCAGATCACCCGTCCGGTACGGTCCACGCTGCGGCTCGCGCCCCCAGTAGCCGAGCATCACCGTCGGCCCGTCGGCCACGATCTCGCCCTCCGGGCACTCACCGGTACCAGCAGCGCCGTCGGGGTCCGGCGGGACCAGGGTCAGCACCGCGCCGCTGGCCGGACGGCCGATCGGCAGCGGGCGGTCGCGCCCCTCGTCGACGTCGGTGACCTCGTACGACGCGCACACGTTGGTCTCGGTGGGCCCGTACCAGTTGAGCAGCCGTACGCCCGGCCAGGCGGCCCGGAGTTCGTGCACGTACCGGATCGGCATCACCTCACCGGCGAAGACGCAGGCCCGCAGGGTCGGCGGCGGTGGGCCGTCGAGCAGCCCGCCGTCCCGGATCATCAGGGTCAGCGCGGACGGCACGGAGTACCAGATGGTGATGCCCTCGTCGCGGACGAACCGCGCCAACTGCACCGGCGCGTACGCCAGCTCGGCCGGGACCAGGTGCACCGACGCGCCCGCGCGGAACGCCGCGTAGAGGTCGAAGACCGACAGGTCGAAGTTGAACGGGGCGTGGTTGGCCAGCCGGTCCCGTGGCGACACGGCGAGCAGGTCGCCGGCCCACTCGACGAACGCGGCGGCGTTGCGGTGGCTCAGGCAGACGCCCTTCGGAGCCCCCGTCGACCCGGAGGTGTAGAGGATGTACGCCGGGTCGTCCGGCTCGGGTCGGTGCACCGGCGGCACGTCCGCCTCGGCCCCCCACCGCGCCAGTTCGTCCAGCGACACCATCGGCGGCCCGTCCGGGGCGCCGCCCTCGCGGGCGACCCGATCCGCGGCCGGGCCGTCCGCGATGACGACGGTCGCCGCGCAGTCGGCCGCGATGCGCCACACCCGGGCGGGTGGATTCGCCGCGGACACCGGCACGTACGGCGCGCCCAGCGACAACGCCGCCTGCATGAGGGCCACCGCGCCGGCCCGCTTGTCGGACCAGAGCACCACCCGGTCACCCGGGGACACCCCGGCGCGCGCCAGCCCCGCCGCCAGGCGCCGCGCGGCCGTCGCCAGCTCCGCGTAGGTGAGCTGCTCGTCGTCCGCGACCACCGCCGGCGCGTCCGGGGTACGTCGGGCCCACTCGGCCAGGTAGCCGTGGATCCCCACGCCACCCGTCGGGTCGGACTGGTCCACGTCCCGCACGCTGGACACCTCCCTGGTCACGCCGCCGCCCTCACAGGCCCAGTTCGCGGGCGATGAGCAGCCGCTGGACGTCCGAGGTGCCGGAGAAGATCGTGCTGGGGACGGCGTCGCGCAGCATCGTCTCGATCCCGGTGTCGCGCAGGTACCCGAGCCCGCCGAACAGGCGCACCGCGTCCAGCGCCCCGGCGACGGCCGCCTCGGAGACGGCCAGCTTCGACAACGCCACGTTGAGCTCCGAGCCGCCGCCGTTGTCCATCTCCCAGCAGCAGCGGTAGAGCAGCAGCCGCGCCGACTCCGTCCGCAGCTTCATCTCCACGATCCGGTTCGCCACCGCCTGGAAGTCGCCGATCCGCCGGCCGAACTGACGGCGCGATCGCACGTGCTCGACACAGCGCTCCACCAGGCGGTCCAGCAGGCCGACATACCCGGCGAACAGACAGGCGCGTTCCCAGCGCATCGAGTGCTGGAAGATCGCCGCGCCCTGGCCCGGCTCGCCGAGCACCCGGTTGGCCGGCACCAGGCAGTCCTGAAAGGACACCCGGCCGGCGGGCGCCGACACGAGGCCCATCTTGTCGAACGGCTCGCTGACCGTCAGGCCCGGAGTGTCCCGGTCCAGCACGAACGCGGTGACACCGAGGTGGGCGGCCGCCGGATCGGTGGTCGCGTAGGTCACCAGCACGTCGGCCACCGGCCCGTTGGTCACGAACGTCTTCTCCCCGTTGAGCAGGTAGCCGTCCGCCGTCTCCGTCGCGGTCACGGCGAGCCGCGACACGTCGGAGCCCGCGCCCGCCTCGGTCATCGCGTTGCCGGCCACCACCTCGCCCGAGCAGATCCTCGGCAGCAGGCCCTTCTTCACCTCGGGCGCGCCGAACCCGGCGATCGGCACCGCGCACGCGAACTGGTGCGCGCTGGCCGCGAACACCAGACCGGTGTCCGCGCAGCCCCGACCGAACGCCTCGACCCGCAGCGCGGTGTCCAGCGCGCCCTGACCGCCGCCGCCGTACTCTGCGGGAATGCAGAGGCCGAGCAGCCCCAGTCGACCGAGCCGCCGCCAGGCCTCCCGGTC
Organism: Micromonospora sp. WMMD729; assembly: GCF_049315225.1. Classification (NCBI taxonomy): domain Bacteria; kingdom Bacillati; phylum Actinomycetota; class Actinomycetes; order Micromonosporales; family Micromonosporaceae; genus Micromonospora; species Micromonospora sp. WMMD729. Next base: position 3,894,952 of record NZ_CP186059.1, read on the forward strand.
GTGCAGCCGGCTGGCGTCGGCGATGGGCGGGAAGGCCCGCTCGGCGCTCGCGCGCACCTCGTCGTACGCGTCCCGCTGTTCAGGCGTCCAGGCGAAGTCCACGGTGCCCCCTCGACCGCGTGGTGAACCGGCGCGGCGGAATGACCGGCTTGCAGGAGCAACCCGGACCGGACTGACATATCCTCAAAGGTCTAGACTTAGGCTTTTCATCGGGCCGTGCGCTCGGGCGTACGGGAACTCGTAAGAGGTTGCCTTGACGACGCAGCAGGGATTCGACGGTGGCAGCGGCATCCGGCAGGCGATCCTCGACGTCACCCGGCGGGAAATCTCCGAGTGCGGCCTGACCGGGGTGAGCATCCGCAGCGTCGCCCGGCGCGTGGGTGTCGACCCGCGGCTCGTGCGGCACTACTACGGCTCCAAGGAGCAACTCCTGCGCCACGCGGTGCAGGTCGAGGGCAACCCCGTCGAGCTCGCCGAACAGCTGCTCGCCGGCAGTCGGCGCCGGTTGGGCCGGGCCACCGCGACCGCCCTGCTCGCCCACTGGGACAGCCCGCGTACGACGATCTCCTACCGGGCCCGGCTGTCCGCCTCGCTGACCAGTGACGAGATCGCCGAGCTGATGCGCGACGAGTTCGTCCGGGCGTTCTTCGGCACGTTGGCCGAGGGGGTCAGCCCCGACCGGCACGAACTGCGGGCGGCGCTCGCCGCGTCCCAGGTGATCGGCCTGGCCCTGTGCCGCTACCTGATCGACGGCACCGAGCTGTCCCGGCACGACCGCGACGATCTGGCCCGGATGATGGGTCGCACGATCCAGCACTACCTCACCGCCGACCTGGCTGAGTGACGCCGGGCGCGCCGGCGGCCGGGCCGTCCGCGCGCCCGACGTCGTGGGCCCGCCCGTTCTCGACCGGCACCCGCCCCCGGTTCGGCGCCGGCGCGTCGTCCCGCCGGCCGGTCACGTTGTCCTTGGTCAGCAGCCGCTTGAAGTCCGCGGGCGCCACCGTCATGACCCAGGCCACCATGAGGAGGCGACGGGGCATCGTGAAGTGGTAGTACCGCGCGCCCGGGTCGCCGAACCGGTACAGCGGCGGCACGAACCGCGCCCGGCGCAGCTCCCGGAAGATCATGTCAGCCGCCTCGGCCTGTCGCAGTCCACCGGCCCGGACCCGGGCGAAGACCTCGAAGAACCAGTCCAACAGCTGGCGCAGACCGTCCGGGGTACGAAACCACAGTCCGCCGTCGGCGAACCGCTCGACCGGATCCCAGGTCCCGGCGGCCAGGGCGTCGTTCGTGGCCCGCTTCAGCGACAGGTGGGCCAGGATCTGCCAGAGCAGCCAGACCCGGCTGTACGCGTTCCACAACGGGAAGCTGCCGGCGGCCGTACGGGCAGCGGCCAGGATCTGATCGTTGAACTCGATCAGGGCGTCCTGGAAGGCGACCACCTCGGCCAGCACCGCGCCCGTCGCCGGCTCGTCGCGCAGCGCTCGCGGCAGCGCGGCCCCGAGCGCGTGGACCATCTCCGCCGTCATCGTCACGTCCCGGGACAGGAACTCGTCGGTACGGCAGGCCGACCGTTCCATGGCGAACCACCGCGGTCCGTGGGTCACCGCCGCCCGGTGCTGCCAGTTCGGGGAGGTGGTCCAGCCCTTTGTCGCCGTGGCGGAGGCGAACTGCTCCGCCAGGCTCGGGAAGGGCGCGACCAGCGCCTGGAACGCGGCGTCCGGGTCCGCCGGCAGGTCGTCGAACCGGTCGTGGTCCAGTCCCACCGTCACGCTGCACAGGTCGTTGGCCGCGTCGTGGTGGTTGCGGAAGTCCACCACCTGGATCCAGCCGCCGTCGAAGAGGTGGTGCACGGTCCCCCGCGACCAGGTCGTCGCCCGGTGGTAGTCGGCGAGCCGACTGCACTCCTCGAACGTGCGGACGCCGCGCAGGTGGGCGTGCATCATCTTCGACCGCAACAGCAGCGGGCGCGGATCGCCGTCGGCGGTCGCCGCCCGCAGCGGTGACTCCTGGCCGCACGCGTCCACCACGAACCGGGCGGTCGCCGTCCGTCCCGAGCCGAAGGTCAGGTGTACGGCCTCGGGGGCCAGCCGGACCTCGGTGCTGGCCACCCGTTCCGGCAGCACCGACGCGCCGTACCGCACGGCCAACTCCCGGGCGTACTCGTCGACGTCCGGCCGGTAGAGGTGCCACTCGCTGTGCTCGCCCGGCACGTGGAACTGCACGGCGTGCGCCGGGTCGTGCCGGCGGCCCGCCGTGTGGTGCAGGAACGCCAGGCTCTTCTTGATCCCGCTGGTCCGGCGCACCGCGTCCGGCAGGTCCTCGAAGTGGGCGAAGGAGGCGATCTCCGGCACGTCGAACCGCTCGGCCAGCAGGTGCAGCACAGCGGTCGTGTACGGCACGGTGCTGTCGCCGGACGGCAGCACCGGGTCGTCGGGCGAGCCGACGATCAGGACCCGCAGGTCCTGCTTGGCCAGGACCGTGGCGAGCAGGCCGGTCGCCAGATGGCTGCCCAGGATCACGACGTCGTACGACACCGCGGCGTCGGGTTCGGTGGTGGTCATCCGGCCTCCTAGAAGATCTTCCGGCCCATGAGCTGCTCCTTGCCGGCCTCGCGCAGGAAGCCGAGCATCAGCCGCCGCACGTCCGGCGGCGCCTTGGTCGCGGCCCAGAGCATCGTCCGGCCGATCTTGAGCGGGGTCGGGTTGATGAACCGGAGGTGGCGGTCCTTCCAGCCCCAGTGGTCCGGCACGAAGGGCGCCCGGTTGAGGTGGTCGTAGAGCGCGTCGGCCGCCTCGTCGCCGGTGATCTTGCCGGCCTCGAAGTCGCCGCACTGCTTGACCATGTCCTCGAACAGCTCGCCGTAGCCCTCGTGGTCGGACCAGTGCAGGCCCGGGTTCTTCACCTCTTCCAGCTCGTTCAGATGCCGCTCGTCCCCGGTCGAGCGCCACCGGCGGTACGCCTCGTGGGCCCGGAACGTGCCGGCGTTCGAACCCCACGCCCAGATCCGGAAGACCGCCGTCCAGAGCGAGTAGTGCTCGAACGAGGCGTACGCGGCGTTGACCAACTTGTCGTTGCCGTCGAACAGCGCCTGCTGGCGGGTGTCCACGCCCTCGAACCGGTCGGCCGAGAAGTCGTCGTCGCCGACCGCCCGCAGGATCCGCCAGGCCAGCACGTTGACCGCCTCGCAGGTGTTCGACAGACCCCGGGAGAAGAGCGGGTCGATGAACGCCGCGGCGTGGGCCAGCAGCACCCACCGGTCACCGACGGTGGTCTTGGACGAGTACTGGACCCGGTCGGTGCCCACCCACTCCCGCATCGGCCGGGCGCCCTCGAACTGGGCGGCCATGCCCGGGAACTTCTGCATGTGCTTCCAGAAGTCCTCCTCCGGCGACATGCCGGGCGTCTTCGGGTACATCCGCGGGTCCATCGTGAGGCCCACGCTGCACAGCGGGTTCTTCGAGTCCTTGTGGTTGTTGAACGCGATCACCCACGACCAGCCGCGCGGGAACAGGTGGTGGACGGTGCCCTCGTAGAACGGCACCGGCGGCTTGTCCGCTCCGGTGCGGTTGAACACCTCGTCGGTGGTCTTGAGGTCGATCATGTGGTTCCAGACGGCCCGCGAGTGGTGCTTGTACCGGCAGGGGTCCTCACGCAGCCCGAACTTCTCGGCCAGCGGTGAGCGGTAGCCGCTGGCGTCCACCACGTAGCGGCTGCGGAACTGCTCGCCCCGGGTCGAACTCACGGTCACGCCGGAGTCGTCGAAGTCGACGTCGGCGATGGTGAAGTTCACCCGGGCCGTGCAGCCGTACTTGATCGCCGCGTGGAACAGGTACGCGTCGGTGTCCTGCCGGTACATGTGCGGCGTCTCGTGCAGCAGGCTCGGGAAGTTGAACATCGTGACCTGCTTCGGGTCCTGCGGCTTGCCCTCCTGGTGGTTGAGGAAGGCGAAGTGGTCCTTCTTGCCGTGCCAGGGCGAGATGATCTTCTGGCACGCGGTGAGCGTCGCCAGGGTCATCAACTCCGGCACCTTGTACCGCTCGGACATGGTGCGCAGCGACACCAGCATGTTGGGGATGGTGGACTCGCCGATGGCGAACTTCGGGTGCGCCTTGGCGTCGACCAGCAGCACCTTCGCCCCGTTGCGGGCCAGGATCGCGCCGAGCATCGAGCCGGCGAAACCGGCGCCGAGGATGGCGACGTCATAGGTGGCCTTCTCGGCCTCGATCAATTCACTCACCGTGCACTCCAATTTCCTCGGGTTACTTCGGCTCGGGAACGCGCAGCCGGGAGCCGACCACCGGCCAGCCGGCGAGTTTCTGCTTGATCTCCTCGACCGGTTCGAACTCGCCCCGGGCGAAGCGCTTGCGCATGAAGAGGGTCAGGCCGTCGTAGGTCAGCTCACCGATCGCCGGCGGGGCGTCCCGCTTCGCCCAGCGCAGGGTGCCGAGCACCTTGGCGGCGGAGGCGCCGGTGATCCGGATCGCCGGGTCGGCCAGGCCGAACGCCGGCGGCACGAACCGGGCGCGGGCGAGCTGGTCGCGGATCTGGTTGGCGACGTCCTTGGGCTTCGCCTCCCCCGCGTCGACGGCCCGCATCATCCGGCTGACGCCGGCCAGGAACTCGAGCACCTCGGCGTGGTCGGGGTCGTCGACCTTCGACCGGTCGAACTCGCGCAGCTCGACACGCCACCACGGCCGTTCCATCCGCCGCAGCACGGCGGGGTCACGGGTCTTGGAGTAGAGCGCGTAGCCCCGGTTGATCTCGAAGGTGGAGAGGATCTGGGTCAACGCCCACACCCGGAACCAGGCGTCCCACAGGTCCCAGTCCCGGAACGCGATGTACGCGTTGTTGACCAGATCGTCGTTGAAGTCGAGCTGACCCTGTTCGAGCTCCTGCACGTACTCGAACCGCTCGACGGCGAAGTCGTCGTCCTTGAGCGCGTCGAGCAGCCGCTGGGTCAGCGCGTTGATGATCTCCATGGTGTTCGACAGGCCACGCGAGAACAGCGCGTCGACGAAGCCCGCCGCGTGCGACATGAGGCACCAGCGGTAGCCGACCGTCTTCTTCGGCGAGTACTGCAACCGGCCGGTGCGCACCCACTCGCGCACCGGGGTGGCGTTGGTGAACTGCTGCGCGATACCCGGGTACCGGCCCAGGAACCGGCGGAACTCCTCCTCGGGCGAGCAGTCCGGTACCGGGTGCATCCGCGGGTCGAACTGCACGCCGACGCTGCACAGGTCGTTGGTGGACCGGGGGTGGTTGTCGAACGGGATCACCCACATCCAACCGCCCTCGAAGATGTGGTGCAGCGTCCCCTCGTGCCACCGGGTCGGGTTGCCGTACGTGCCGCGCGGCGCGAAGTCGTCGTACGGCCGCACGCCCACCATGTGCGTGAACAGCGACCGCGAGTGGTGTTCCAGCCGGGTCGGCTCCTCCCGCAGGTCGAACTGCTCGGCCAGCGCCGAGCGGAACCCGCTGGCGTCCACCAGGTAGCGGGCCCGCACCGGCGCGCCGGGACCGACGTCGAGCGTCACCCCGTCCTCGTCGACCTGCACGCCCGCGATGCGCGTCTGCTGCCGGATCACCGCGCCGTACTTCGCCGCGACGGTGAGCATGAAGTTGTCGATGTCCTGGCGGAAGAAGTGGTTCTCGGTGTTCAGGATCTTCGGGATCTGGAACATGTTGGACTCTTCGGGCCGCTGCTTCTCGCCCGGACGCTGGTAGACGAAGCCAAAGTTCCGCTTCACCCCGCCGGTGGTGTTGATGTGCGCGTACACCGACTCGAAGGTGCTCAGGTACTTGATCTCCGGCACGCCGTACCGCTCGCTGATCAACCGCATCGCCATCGACGTGTACGGGATCGTCGACTCGCCGACGGCGAAGCGTGGGTGCGTGCCGGCGTCGATCACCAGCGTGTGCGCGCCGTTGGCGGCCAGGCACGCCGCCAGGGTGGAGCCCGCCAGCCCGGAGCCGATCACCACCACGTCGAACATCCCGTTGTGCGCGGCCGCACCTTCCATCTTGGACTCCCTATCCATCGGATTCACTTCGGCGTCGGGACGCGGAGCCGCTTGCCGACCACGGGCCAGCGCGCGATGAGGTGCTTGAGTTCCTCGCCGACGGCGAACTCACCGGGCGAGAAGCGCTTCTTCATGAAGAGCGTCAGACCCTCGTAGGTGAGGTCGCCGACGGCCTTGGGCGCCTTCTTGCGGGCCCAACGCAGGGTCTTGCCGATCTCGAAGAAGTTGGCGTCGGTCCACTGGTTGTCCGGGTCGGCCAGTCCCCACGCGGGCGGCACGAAGTCCGCCTCGCGCAGCAGCCGCAGCAGCTCGGCGGCCGTCTCCCCGGACTCCGCCCGCCCCTCCTGCACGGCCCGGGTCATGTCGTTGACCTGCTGCAACAGACCCATGACCGCGCCGTACGGCGAGTCCTGCGGGATGACCCGCCCGCGCCACCACGGCCGCTCCAGCGGGGCCAGCACCGCCGGGTCGCGGGTGTCCAGGAAGCGGGCGTACGCCCGGTTCACCTCGAAGGTGGCGATGAACTGCCCGAGCGACCAGATGCGGAACCAGGCGTCCCAGAGTCGCCAGTCACCGAACGACGTGTACGCGTTGGCGACCAGGTCGTCGTTGAAGTCCAGCAGACCCTGCTCGAACTCCTGCATGTACTCGAACCGCTCGACCGAGAAGTCATTGTCCTCGATCGCCGAGAGCAGGCGGTGCACCAGCGCGTGCATCGTCTCCAGCGAGTTCGACAGCCCTCGGGAGAAGAGCGGGTCCAGGAAGCCCGCCGCGTGCGAGGTGAGGCACCAGCGGTAGCCGACCGTCTGCCGCGACGAGTACTGCAGCCGGCCGGTGCGCGTCCAGTCGCGTACCGACCGGGCCTGGGCGAACTGCGGCTCGATGTCCGGGTACTGCGCGATGAAGCGGCGGAACTCCTCCTCGGGGGAGCAGTCCGGCACCGGGTGGATCCGCGGGTCGAGTTGCAGGCCGACGCTGCACAGGTCGTTGGTGCCCCGCAGGTGGTTGTCGAACGGGATCACCCACATCCAGCCGCCCCGGAACAGGTGGTGCAGCGTGCCGTCGTGCCACGGGCTCGGGTGCCCGTAGCGGGACTTGGGGGCCAACTCGTCGTACGGCCGGATGCCGACCATGTGGGTGAACAGGGACCGCGACTGGTGGCGGAACCGGGTCGGCTCCTCGCGCAGGCCGAACTGCTCGGCCAGCACCGACCGGAAGCCGCTGGCGTCGACAACGAACTTGGCCCGGAAGTGGCCGCCCGTGTGGTTGAGCGTGGCACCGTCGTCGTCGATCTCCACGCCGGTGATGCGCACCTGCTGGCGGACCGTGGTGCCGTACTTGGCGGCGACCGTCAGCATCCAGTTGTCGATGTCCTGGCGGTAGAAGTGGCTCTCGGTGTGGGTGACCTTGGGGATCGGGAACATGTGGGTCTCGCGGGGGTCCTGGCGCTCCCCCGGCCGGTGGTAGACGAAGCCGAAGTTGCGCTTGACCCCCGAGGTCGTGTTGATCTTGGACTGGACGCCCTCGAAGGTGGACAGCCACTTGATCTCGGGGACCCCGTACCGCTCGCTGACCAGCCGCATCATCATCGACGTCGCCGGGATGGTCGACTCGCCGATGGCGAACCGCGGATGGGTCGTGCCGTCGACGATCAGCACCTTCGCACCGTTGCGGGCCAGGCAGGCGGCCAGCATCGTGCCGGACAGGCCGGACCCGATGATCGCGACGTCGTACTCCGGCGCGCTGCGCGGATGATCAGTCATGTCGTTCAAGCTCCTTCATCGGCAGCTGTGGGAGCGGGCAGGTAACCGGTCCGCACCATCCAGCGCAGGTAGGTGTCGAGTAGGTCGTCATCCAACGGCGGGCACCGGAGGTCGGTGCCCCGCAGTTGTTCCTCGGTGTTGTCGACGGCGTAGTGGACGGCCTCCTCACCGCCGACCACGAACTCCTGGACCACCGGCATGACCGGGTGCAGCTCGTTCGTGCCGACGGCATAGGTCGCCTTGAGCGCCTGCCACCACTCCTCGACGGGTACGACCTCGACCGCGAAGCCGTGCCGACGCAGCGCGCGCACCACGTCCGCGAAGAGTGCCTTGTACGGGCTCACCAGGTGGTACGTGCCACCCAGGGCCGGGCCGTACCGGGAGATGTGCACCAACGCGCTCGCCACGTAGTCGACGGGCGTCATCTCCACCTTGATGTCGATGTCCGGCGCCAACCCGAGCTGCACGCAGCCCTTCATCACCCGGGTGGTGAAGTGGGTGGTCAGGCTCGCGCCGGTGCGGGAGTCGCCCAGCACCCGGCCCGGCCGGTAGATGTCGGCCGGCACGCCGCGCGCGCGGGCCAGCTCGACCAGCCGCTCCGACGCCCACTTGGTCTGCACGTAGCCGGTCACCAGCCGGCCGGCCGTGCTGATGTCGTCGTCCTCGCCGACGACGTCCCGGCCGGGCGCCGGCAGGCCCCAGATGCCGTACGTCGAGACGTGGTGGACCGCGGTCGGTCGACCCCGCGCGGCCAACCGCAGGACCTCCTCGGTGCCCGTGACGTTGTCCGGCCGCAGTTGCCGGTAGTTGTAGCCGAAGTGCACCCGGGCACCGCAGTGGTAGATGCCGTCCAGCAGGTCGGCGAGTTCGTCGTACCGGTCGGCGGTCAGGCCCAGCCCGGGTCGGGCCAGGTCGCCGGGAAGCACCGTGATCCGGTCGACGGCGTTGGCCGGCAGCGGGAGATAGCGCTCCATGTTGTCCAGCAGCCGCCGCAGGCCGGTCTCCTCGTCGGCGCACCGCACCAGGCACCACACCCGGGCGCTGGTCGACTCGAGCAGGGTGTGCAGCAGGTACCCACCGACGAAGCCGGTCGCGCCGGTCAGCAGGACGTGTCGGGGGTCGCGGACCCGGGCCGGCGGGTCGCCGACCACCGTGATGTCCGGCGCGAGGGTCACGTCGCCCGCGATCCACGCCGGGTCACCGGCCTGGTCGACCGCCGGGTCGTCGCCGTCCTGGTCGCCGGGCGGGACCGCGTCGACGGCGGACGCGTCGACGGACCGGTCGGCCAGCAGCCCGGCGAACAGGTCGGCCCACTGTGCCGGGGTGGCGAGGGTGAGCAGGTCACCGGCACGCACGGTGAGGCCGAGATCGCGTCGGCAGCGCCGGACGGCGTCCATCACCATGAGCGAGTCCATGCCGCTGGCCAGCACGTCGCTCTCCTCGTCGAGGGCACCCGACGTGGCGCCCAGGACGTCCGTGGCCAACTCGACCGCGTACGCGCCGAGCGTCGCCCGCACCCGACGCGGGTCGGGCTCGGCGCGCAGCCCGGCCACCAGCGGCGCCTCCGCGACGTCGTCGGTGGCCGGTTCGTCGGCGGTGATGCCGCGCAGCATCGGCCGTTCCGTGTGGACCTGCATGACCGGCTTGAACACCGACCAGTCCACCGCGCACACCACCCGCTGCGCGGCGTCGCCGGCCGCGAGCGCCGTGAGCAACCGGATGCTCTGCTCGGCCGGCAGCGGCCGCAGTCCGGTGGCCTTCAAGAACGCCAGCACCTCGTCGCCGAAGAGCGCGGAGGGCAGGTCCCACGGGCCCCACGCGACGGACAGGGCCGGCAGGCCGGCGGCGTCCCGGTGCCCGGCCAGCGCGTCGAGGAACGCGTTGCCGGCCGCGTAGCTGGCCAGGTGCTGTGAGCCCCAGGTCGCGGCGATCGACGAGAAGCCGATGAGGAAGTCCAGCTCCACGTCCCGGGTGAGCTGGTGCAGCAGCCAGCCGCCGATCACCTTGGGCCGCCACACCCGCCGGTACGCCGCGTCGGTGGCCGTGCGGGCGAACTCGGGCTCGGACACGCCGGCCGCGTGCACGACGCCGCGCAGCGGCCGGCGGTCCCGCCCCAACGCGTCGAACACGGCGGTCATCGCCGCCTCGTCGACCACGTCGGCGGCGACCACGTCGACGGTGGTCCCCAACCGCTCCAGCCGTCGCACCGCGTCGATCCGACGCGCCTCCTCCCCGGTCGCGTCGGCCCAACCGTCCCGCTCCGGCAGCGGGGTGCGGGCCAGCAGCACCAGGCGGCCGGCGCCGGCGCGGGCCAGCCAATCCGCGACGGTCAGGCCGATCCCGCCGAACGCCCCGGTGATCAGGTACGTTGCCTCGCCGTGGACCGGCGGCCGGCGGCGCAGCGCCTCGGTCGGCAGTGGGGCGGGCGTCAGGCGCAGCGCGTACCGGCGGTCGGCGCGTACGGCCTGCTGGTCGTCGTAGCCGTCCGCGCCGTCGGCGACGCCGGACGGGTCGTCGGCGATCAGCCCGCCCGTGGTCAGCGCGGCCAGCAGCAACCGTTCCTCGCCGGGTCGGCGCTCCGGGTCCAGGTCGATCGCGCCACCCCACCGGTCCGGGTGCTCCAGCGCCAGCACCCGGCCCAGGCCCCACAGGGTGCCGGCGACCGGGGCTACCGCGTCCGGGGCGGCGGTGGACTCCGTCGGCACCCGCAGGGCGGCGCGGGTGACGAGGGTGAGCCGGGCGTCGGCGCAGTCCGGGTCGTCGAGCATCGCGGCCAGGAGGGCAAGGGTCGTCAGGTCCGCGCGCCCGGCGTACTCCTCCAGGTTGGCGGCGGCACAGTCCTTCGACGCGGGCGCGTCGAGCCCGGTCAGCACCACCGCGACGGCGGGCCGACCCGGGCCGGCGGACCAGGTGCTGACCAGCGCCCGAACCGCGTCCGGGTCGGGCCGGCACTCCGCTCCCCGACCCACCACCGGCGGCGCCGCCACCGTCACCGCGGCGTCGCGCTCGCGCAGCAGCGCGGCCAACCCGGTCACCAGCGCGGCATCCGGACCCGTCGGGTCGGCCACCAGCAGGTAGCTCCGTCCGGCCAGGTCGGCCGGCGGCTGCGGGGACGGCCCGGACAGGGGCACCCAGGTCTGCTCGTAGAGCAGGTCGGCCGGGTCGTCCCAGTGCGCCGGCGCGGGCACCGCCGCGACGGTCACGTCCCGCGCGCAGCCGATCGGGACACCGTCGACGTCGAGCAGGTCGACGGCACCGGTCAGCGCGTCGTCGACCGCGCGCACGGACCCGGCTCGGACCCGCACCGCCCGCACGCCGGCCGGCGCCACGGCACCACCCGACGTCACGGACACACCGCCGAGCGCACCGCAACCGGCCACCGTCGATTCGGCCGCCGGCTCGGCCCCGCCCGCCACGGTCACCGCGACCCGGGCCGCATCGAGCACCTCGTGCCAGCCCGCGCCGTCCGGCACCGGAACCTCGGGTGCGGTCTCGGCGTCGGCGTCCTCGTCGGGGTACGGGCGGTCGGCCGGCCACCGGCGACGCAGCACCCCACTGGCGTGCCGGATCCACGGTGCGGCCAGCGCTTCGCGGGCCGCCGTGGCCCCGAGCAGTTCCCAGGCGGCCGAGCCGTCGTCCCGGACGGTGACGGTGAGCCGCAGGTGACCCCGGTCGCCGGTGGGCACCGACGCGTGCAGGCTCAACTCCTCGGCGCACCGCCACCCGCCGCCCAGGCAGTCCGTGGCGGCCCGGATCGCCACGTCCAGCATCGCGCCGAGATCCGGCGACTCGCCGGGCAGCGCCTGGGACGTCACCTCGTACGCCGGCACCGGTCCGGGCAGGCGGCGGCCGACGCCCGGGATGTCGCCGCGCACGACGGCGACCCCGGTCTCCTCGGCGGCCGCCGGCGCGGCCACCGGCCCGACCTCGCGGAACCAGTAGTGCGCGCCGCGCCACGGCGTCGTCGGCAGCGGCACCGCGCGCACGTCCTCGCCCTGGTGGAAGGCCCGCCAGTCCGGACGGGAACCGCGCAGGCTCACCGTGCCGACCGCGCCGAGCACCGCACGCAGGTCCTCGCCACCCCGTCGCAGCGTGGGCACGAACGCGCAGTCCGGCTCGCTGGCCAGGGAACGGGCGGCCAGGGCGGTCAGCACCGGTGCGGGCCCCAGCTCCACGAACGTGCGCACACCCGCGTCGTGCAACGCGCGCACCCCGTCGCGGAAGCGGACCGCGCCGGCCGCGTGCCGCAGCCAGTAGTCCGGGCCGATGTCGTCGGGGCCGACCAGCCGGCCGGTGACGTTGGAGGCCAGCGGAATGCGCGGCGGGCGGAACGACAGCCCGGCCAGCACCGTCCGGAACGGCTCCAGCACGGGTTGGATCAGCGGCGAGTGGAACGCGTGCGACACGGCCAGCCGCCGGGTGCGGACACCGTCGGTCGCCAGCCGTTCCAGGACGGTGGCCAGGTGCGCGGCGTCACCGGAGAGCGTGACGTCCTCGGGCCCGTTGACCGCGGCGACGGCGACCGTTCCCGCGTACCCGTCGATCGCCGCGACGGCGACATCCTCCGTGCAGCCCGCGGCGGCCATCGCGCCGCCCGCCGGCAGCTCGGCCATCAGCCGCGCCCGCGCGGCCACCAGGGTGGCGGCGGCGGGCAGGTCCAGCACCCCGGCGACGACGGCGGCGACCAGCTCACCGACGCTGTGACCGGCCACCGCGGCCGGTCGCAGGCCCCAGGAGAGCCACATCTGGGCCAGGGCGTACTCGACCGCGAACAGCGCCGGCTGCGTGTACCGGGTGTCGTCGAGCGGCGTCGGGCCGTCGGCCCAGAGCACGTCCGCCAACGGGTGGGGCAGCTCGCGGTCGAAGAGCGCCGCCACCTCCTCGAACGCCGCGTGGAAGGCGGTGTTGCCGAGCAGCCCGCGGGCCATGCCCGGGTACTGGGCGCCCTGGCCGGTGAAGAGCCAGGCGACCTTGCGATCGCGGCGGCGGGGCAGCGCGGCCACCGTCAGCCCGCGTGGGTGGCGGCCCTGGGCGTACGCCGACAGGACGTCCGCCAGTTCGTCGGTGTCGGCGGCGGTGACCGCGAGGCCGTGCGCCTGGACCGCGCGACCGACGTGACTGGTGTAGCAGGCGTCGGCGAGGGACACCGTGTGCGGGCCGCGCAGCCACCGCGCGTGCCGGTCGGCCGCCTCGCGCAGTGCCTCCTCGGTACGCGCGGAGGCCAGGAACAGCCCGTACGGCGGCTGCGAACCGGCCCGGACGGTACCCGCCGGGGGTGCCGCCAGCACGACGTGCGCGTTCGTCCCGCTCGCACCGAAGCTGCTCACCCCGCCGGCGCGTGGGTGACCCCGGTCCGGCCACGGCGTGCACGCCACCGGCACCCGGACGTGCAGACCGGACCAGTCCAGGTTCGGGTTCGGCTCGTTCAGGTGCAGGTGCGGTGGGATCTCGCCGTGCGACATCGCCAGCACGACCTTGAACAGGCCGGCGATGCCGGCGGCCGGCTCCAGGTGCCCGATGTTCGTCTTGACCGAGCCCACCAGCAGCGGGTCGTCGGGGCGGCGGTGCCGGCCGATGACCGCTTCCAGCGCGCGCAGCTCGATGGGATCGCCGAGCGAGGTGCCCGTGCCGTGCGCCTCGACGTAGTCCACGCCGTCCGGCCCGACGCCGGCCTGGGCCAGAGCCGCGCCGACCACGTCCTGCTGGGCGAGCGGATTCGGCACGGTGAGGCCGCTGGAGCGACCGTCGTGGTTGACCGCAGAGCCGCGGACCACGGCGACGATCGGATCGTTGTCGGCCAGCGCCGCGGACAGCCGCTTGAGCACCACGACACCGGCGCCCTCACCACGGGCGTACCCGTCGGCCGACGCGTCGAAGGTCTTGCACCGCCCGTCGGCGGACAGCCCGCGGAACTTGCTCATCATCACGAAGCCGTACGGCGACAGCAGCAGGTTCACCCCGCCCGCCAACGCCAGGTCGCACTCCCGCAGCCGCAGCGCCTGGCACGCCTCGTGCAGGGCGACCAGCGACGACGAGCAGGAGGTGTCGACGACCTTGCTCGGCCCCCGCAGTCCGAGCAGGTACGAGATACGACCGGCCAGGAAGCTGGGCTCGCCGGTCAGCTGGTAGAAATCGACGTCGTCGATGTCGCCGACGGCCTGCCGGGAGCGTACGTAGTCGGTCGTGCTCAGCCCGAAGTAGACGCCGGTGCGCGAGCCGTCGAGCCGGTCGGGCGCGTAGCCGGCGCGCTCCAGCCCCTCCCAGCAGATCTCCAACGCGATGCGGTGCTGCGGGTCCATGCCCAGCGCCTCGCGCGGGGAGATCCCGAACGCCTCCGGCTCGAACCGGTCGACCTGGTCGAGGAAGGCGCCCCGGATGGTGTACGCCTTGCCCGGCGCCTCCGGGTCCGGGTCGTGGTACGCCCGGGCGTCGGCGCGGTCCGGCGGGAACTCCGAGGTCGTGTCCACCCCGTTGCGCAGCAGGGTCCAGAACTCCTCCGGCGAGTGCGCGCCGCCGGGGAAGCGGCACGCCATCCCGACGATCGCGATCGGTTCGTCCAGCCAGCCGGCACGGCTGTCGGCGAGGCGGCGGCGCAGGTCCTCGATGGTGCGCAGCGCGTCGGCCATGAGCCGGCGGCTGTCCGGGGTACGCGAGGCGGTCGTCGACATCTCAGCCTCCTTCCGCGAGCGCGGCCGACAGCCGCGCGATCAGCTCGTCCTCGGACATCGCCGCCAGGTCGTCGCCGGCTCCGTCGAGCACGTCGGTCGCCGGGGCCGGTGCGGTGGTCGCCGGGCTGGTCACCGCGCCCGAAACGGCCGACGCGACGGGCGGGTCGAGCAACGTCAGCAGGTGGTCGGTGAGCGCCGCCGCGTTGGGAAACTCGAACGTGAGCGTCGCCGGCAGGTCCACTCCCAGCGCGCGTTCGAGCCAGCCGCGCAGGCTCAGGGACATCACCGAGTCCATGCCGAGGTCGAAGAAGCCCTGGTGGGGCAGCACGTCCACCCCGGACGCCTCGCCCAGCACCTCGGCCACCGCGTCGAGCACCGCCTCCAGCAGGCGCTCGGACCGCTGCTCGGTCGGCAGCGCCAGCACGACGGCGGCCAGTGGTGCGACCGCCGGCCCCGCCTCCTCCGGTCGGCCGTCGCCCGGCACCGACTCGACGCCCAGCTCGGCCAGGAACGCGCGGTCGGCCCGCTCCCGGCACACCCGCACGTACCGGGGCGCGTCCACGTCCGCCACCGTGACCCGGGTCAGGCCCGCCCGCAGCGCCACCTCGAACGCCTCGCCGACCTCCGCACCGGCCAGTGGACGCAGGCCGCTGTCGACCATCACCATCCGGTCCCGGCGGGACAGCTCGGCCGGATCGTCGACGGGCATGAACCGGACCACCTGCGCGGGCAGACCGGCCCGCTCCCGGGCCGTGGTCACCGCGTCGACCGCGCCCTCGGCGGCGGCCCGCGCGGCCATCCCGGCGGCCCCCCAGACCGCGGCGGCCGCGCCGGTGACGCAGAACAGCGGCGGCGCGAGGTCACGGGTCGCCAGGTCCAGCCGGTGTACGACCTCGGCCCAGCCCATGGCCGACGACACCGCTGCCTCGTCGAGGGTGTCGAGCGGGGCGGCCGGCGCGGACATCCCGACGATCAGCACGCCGCCGAGCGGGGCGCCCAACGCGGCCGGCGTCAGGTCGGCCGCGAGATCCGCCGCCGTGCGGTCGGTCGCCGTGTGGCCTGTCGTCGTGCGGTCGGTCGCCGTATGGCCTGTCGCCCGACGGCCTGCCGCCCGGCGGCCTGCCGAGGTGAGGTCGATGTGTCGCACCTGCACGCCGGCGGCGGCCAGCTCGGCGAGCCGGTCGTCCCCGGAGGATGCGCTGTCCGATGACGTGGGGTCCGATGACGTAGCGCCCGAGGACGGTGAGCCGAGCCGCGCGGCGTCCAGGGGTGTGGCGTCCAGCGGTGTGCTCTGCCCGACGATCAGCCGGCGCAGGCCACGGCGGACGAGCACATCGACGAACGGCCGGCTGGCCGGGTGCAGCGCGTCGGTCACCAGGTACCAGGCGTCCGGGTCACAGTCGATCTCGGGCAACGCGGTCGGCAGCGGGTCCGCCGCCGACAGCCGGGCGGCGTACCAGACTCCGTGGCGCAGGCACAGTTCGTCCTCGGCCGGCCCGGTCCCGGACGCGCGCGTCGCCGTGAGCGCTCCGGCCAGGGCGGCGGCGTCACCGGCAGTCCAACCAGCGTCCCCCTGGCCCGGCCCGTCGCTCGCGTGGCCCGGCCCGTCGCTCGCGTGGCGCGGGGTGGTGCCGAGCAGGTGCGGGTCGACGTCGACCAGACCGCCCCATCCGGGTGCCGCCTCCATGGCGAGCACCCGCCCGGCGGCCCACACCGCCGCCTGGGCCGGGTCGACCTCGCCCACACCGGTCGGCTGGTACGCCCCGGCGGTGACGACGCGCAACCGCCCGGGCGGCACGTCGAGGCCGGCGCGCAGCTGACGGGCCGCCCGCAACACACGCGCCACCAGGACGTCGCCCGACACGCTGCCGGGTGCTGCCGCCGCGACCAGCACGATCCCGTGGTCCGATGGGACATCGGCCCACGGCGACAGGTCGCTCCCGCGCAGGCCGTCGGTCGGCGTGCCGCCGCGGTCGTCGTCGCGGTCGGAGCCGGCGGTCGGCGGCCGCCAGGTCACCTCGACGCCCGCGAGCCGCAGCCCGTCGAGAACCCGCTGGCCCGCCTCGGCGGACGCGTCGGAGAGCGGGACGACGAGCCACCGCCCGGCCGCCTCCGGGGCGGGCGGCACGACCCGACGCCAGCGGACGGTGAACGTACGCGCCGCACAGCGGTCCCGCACGTCGTCGGGCAGGGCGACACCGACGGATCCACTGGCCGTCGCCCCGGGTTGGACACTCGCGCCGTCCTCGGTCGCGGAGGCACCGCGCGTGGCACCGTCGGTCGAGGAGGCCACGTCGGCGGCGGCGCCAGCCGAGGAAGCCACGTTCGCGGCGGCGCCGAACGACGAAGCCACGTTCGCGGCGGCTCCGGCCGGGGCGGTGCCGCGCGGGTCAGCGGTGCCGGCCGGACCGGCCGGTGCCGCGGCCGCGGAGGTCGACCGCTCGGCAACGGACGTCGACTCGCCCACGGAATCCGGTGTGTCCGCCCAGTGCCGGCGGCGCTGCCACGGGTAGCGGGGCAGCACCGCCCGGTACGGGCGACGGCCGAACAGCCGCTCCCAGTGGATGTCGACACCGACCACATGGAGCTGGGCGATGACGTCCAGGAATCCCTCGGGCCGGCCCAGATCCGCCCTAACCGCCAGCAGGTTCGGCTCCCGTCCGGTGGCGACGGCCGCCGCGTCCGGCCCGGCGTCGACAGCGAGCAGCACCCGCTCCCCCGCCGCCGCGAGCGGCGCGGCCAGCGCGTCCCAGCCGGACGCCGCCGACCGCACGGGCACCGGATGTGGACCGGAGACCGGCCCACCCACCGAGGCCAGCCACAGCACGGGTGCCGTCGACGGTTCGGCGGGCGTCGCCGTGGTGACCGTCGTGCCGGCGCGCGCCGCACGGATCGCCTGCGCCCGGTCGAGCACACCCGCCGCGCACGCCGCCGCCAGCTCGCCGACGCCCCTGCCGACGACCGCGTCCGGCCGCAGCCCGTGGGCCTCCCAGACGGCGGTGAGCCCGAACTGGACCGCCAGTACGGCGGCCGGCTCGCCCCGTTCCGCGTCGCCGGCGGCCAGCGCCGTCCGCACCGCGCCACCGTCGTCGAGCGCGTCCACCGTGTCCCGGAAGGCGGGCTCATCGCGATCGAGGGCCCGCCAGTCGACCGGCACCCCGTCCCCGTACAGCAGGACCAGGCGCTCGGCCCCGGCGGACGCCGCGCCCTGGTGCACGCCGCCGCCACCGCCGGACAGCCCCGCGGCGAGGTCGACGATCCCGCGACCGACCACCGCCAACCGGTGCTCCAGGTGGGTACGGCGGGTCGCCGCCGCGTGGCAGATGTCGCCGATCTCCGCGCCGGCCCGCGTGGACAGTGCGTGGGCGAAGCTCTGCCGGGCGGCGGCCAGAGCGCCGTCCCCGGCGGCCGACAGGACCAGGAGGTGAGCCCGGCCGGACCTGATCGCGCCGGCCCGGGAGGACGGTGCGCCGTCCGACGTCAGGTGCCCCTTCTGCGCCGCCGGGGTGACGGGCTCACTGAGCACCACGTGGGCGTTGGTCCCGGTGAACCCGAACGCGCTCACCCCGGCGACCCGGGGTCGCCCAGCGGTGGCCGGCCATGCCGTCGTCGACGTGGTGACCCGGATCGGCAGCCGCGCCCAGTCGACCTGCGGTGTGGGGTGGGTGACGTGCAGGTGCGCGGGAAGCTCGCCGTGGCGCAGCGCCAGCGCGGTCTTGATCAGCCCGGCGATACCGGCGGCCGCCTCCAGGTGGCCGAGGTTGGTCTTGACCGACCCGACCAGCAGCGGCCGGTCCGGCTGCCGCCCGTCGCCGAGTGCCCGGGCGATGGCCCGCAGCTCCACGGCGTCACCGAGCACCGTGCCGGTGCCGTGTGCCTCCAGGTAGTCCACGTCCGACGAGGCGACCCCACCGGCCGCGAGCGCCGTGCGGATCAGCTCCTCCTGTGCCTCGCCGCCGGGCACGGTAAGGCCGCCGCTCGCGCCGTTGTGGTTGACCGCGCTGCCCCGGATCACCGCGTACACCCGGTCGCCGTCCCGCTCGGCCTGCGCGAGCGTCTTGAGCACCACCACGCCGGCGCCCTCGCCGCGCCCGTAGCCGTCGGCGCTGGCGTCGAAGGTCTTGCACCGACCGTCGGGCGACAGCGCACCCGCAGCCGACATGGCCAGGTGCACGGTGGGCCGGACCATCACGTTGACCCCACCGGCGAGCGCGACGTCGGCCTCTCCGGCGCGCAGGCTCTGCACGGCCAGGTGCACCGCGACCAACGAGGACGAGCAGGCCGTGTCGATCGCCAGGCTGGGGCCGCGAACGTCCAGGAAGTACGACAGTCGGCCGGCCGTCCCGCTGAAGGAGTTGCCGGTGCCGTAGTAGAGGTCGACGTCCCGGGCGCGCCGGGTGAGCAGTTGCTGGTAGTCGGTGGTGTTCATGCCGACGAAGACGCCGACGCGGGCGGATCGCCGGTGCTCCAGCGTGACCCCGGCATCCTCGAGCCCTTCCCAGGCCACCTCCAGGAAGAGGCGCTGCTGCGGGTCCATGGCCCGGGCCTCACGGGCCGAGATCCGGAAGAACGCGTTGTCGAACAGGTCGACCCGGTCCAGGAAGCCGCCACGGCGGGTGACCACCGTGCCGGGTGCGCCGGGCCCCGCGCCGAGCAGCGCCTCGGCGTCCCACCGGTCCGCCGGCACGTCACCGGTGGCGTCGACTCCGTCGGACAGCAGCCGCCAGAACTGCTCGGGGCCGTCCGCCCGTGGCAGCCGGCAACCGATGCCCACGATGGCGATCGGCTCGGCCGGCCCGGGTGCCACCGACGCGACGGACCCGGTCACCCCCGACGCGAGCGGCGGTGACTCGACCGGACGCGGTGACTCGACCGGACGCGCCGGCGCGGTCGCCGGTGCCGGCTCGGCAGCGGGTGGCCACCCGGCGGGGATGGCCTCGGCGACGAGGTGGTCGGTGAGGGCGTCGATGGTGGGGTGTTCGATGCCGACGGCAGCGCCGAGGACGGTACCCAGCTCGCGTTCGAGCCGACTGACGAGCGCCACCAGGGCGAGCGAGTCCATTCCCAGCTCGAAGAAGCCGCGCCCGCGCGCCAGGCGTCGGCCGGGTTCGTACCCGAGGGCCTCGGCGGCGGCGTCGTTGACCAGGGCGGCGATCCGGTCCCGCTGCACCGGAGTGCGGGCGCGGGTGCCGGCCCCGTTGGTGGCGTCGCGGCCGCCGATGCCGCCCCCGCCACCGCCGGCACCCACGCCCGCGGCATCCGGACCGCTGGCGGTCGCGCCGTTGGCCGCCGTGGCGGTCGTGCCGATGGCCGCCGAACCTCCGACACCGTCGACACCGGCGCCGTTGGCGGCCGCGCCGCTGCCGCGTCCCGCGCCGACACCCCCGCCGGTGCCGCCGTTGGGCGCGGCAGTCGTCGGCACACCGGCCCCGGTGAGGGTCTGCACGACGGTGCCGTCCGGCGCGATGAGGCGTACCTCGGCACGTAGCTCGCCCAGCGCCACCCCGGCGTCGACAGCCGGCGCGGTGCCGGCGGCGCTCACCTGCGGCGACGGCGCGGCGACGGACTCGGGGGTCGGCAGCCAGTACCGCTCGCCGGTCAGCCGGACCGGCGGCAGTGGCAGGTACCGTCGCCCGTCGCCGTGCACCGCTGCCCAGTCCACCGCGACACCGGCGGTGTACGCCTCAGCGAGAGCCCGGGTCAGGGTCTCCACCGGCGGCTGGCCCCGCACCAGGCTGCCGATCGCCGTGCCCCGACGGGAACGGGCCACGAGTGCGGCCGCCAGCGGCCCGGTCAGCACCGGGTGCGGGCCCAGTTCCAGGAAGACGGCCGGCCGCCGGGACAGCAGCCGGTCGACCGCCGGCCAGAAGAGCACCGGCTCACGCACGTTACGGCCCCAGTAGGCCGGCCCGAACTCCGCGACACCGGCGGGGTCGACGCTGGACAGCATCGGCACGCGCGGCTCGGCCGGCGTCAGCCCGTCGAGCCGGCGCGCCAACTCGTCGCCGTACGCCGCGACCGTCGGACTGTGGAACGCGTAGTCGCCGGCCAGCGGCACGCACCGCACCCCGGCGGCGCTCAGGTCGGCCAGCAGCCGATCCACGGCCGCCGCAGGGCCGGCGACCACGACCGAGCGCGGCCCGTTGACCGCGGCGATCACGACCTCGGCGTACCGCTCGACGGCGGCGGTCACCTCGTCGGCGGAGAGCGCGACGGCGGCCATCCGACCGCTGCCGGACGCCGGCTGGAGCAGTTCCCCGCGCAGCACGATGACCCGCAGCGCGTCTTCCAGCGGCAGCGCGCCGGCCGCGCAGGCCGCGGCAACCTCACCCATGCTGTGGCCGACGACCGTGTCCGGCGGGACACCCCACCGAGCCCAGAGCCGGGAGAGCCCGATCTGGATCGCGAAGATCGCCGGTTGGGCGAACCGGGTGTCGGACAACCGGCTGCCGGTACGGCGACCCAACTCCTCCAGCAGCGACCACCCGGCGATCTGCCGCGTCAACGCGTCGCACTCGTCGAGGGTGGCGCGCATGGTCGGGTCGGCGCGGTAGAGGTCGAGGCCCATGCCCGGGTACTGCGAACCCTGGCCGGAGAAGACCTGCACCACGTACGCCGGACCGTCGTGCAGCAGCTCGCCGCTGACCGTACGGGCGGACCGCTCGCCGTGCTGATGACCGGTCAACGCGGCGCGCAGGTCGGCGGCGTTCGCGCCGGTCACCGCGAGCCGGTGCGTGTGGTGACTGCGCCGGGCGGCGGCGCTGAACAGCAGGTCACCGAACTGGTCGGGCTCCGCCGTCGCGGGGTCGTCGAGCAGGTGCGCGTGCCGCGTGACCTGGTCCGCCAGGGCCGGCTCGGAGGGGCCGGACAGCACCAGCACCGGCCAGGAGACGGGTGCCGACGGCTGCGCGGCGCGCTGCTCACCGGGGGCGGCGAGCACGACGTGGACGTTGCTGCCGGACAGACCGAACGCGCTGACGCCGGTGAGGCGGTGGGGATCGGGGCGCAGCGCCGTACGGGTGGTGGGGACCACCAGCCCGGAGCCGGACCAGCCGAACCGTGGCGTCGGCTGGGCCACCTTGATCTGCGGCGGCACCACCCCGGTGCGCGCGACCAGCAGGGCCTTGAGCAGGCCGAGGATGCCGGCGGCGGAGTCGAGGTGGCCGAAGTTGGCCTTGTGCGAGCCGACGAGCAGTGGGCGCCCCGGGGCACGCTCGGGCCCGAAGACGGCGGCCAGCGCGCTGAGCTCGATCGGGTCGCCCAGCGGGGTGCCGGTGCTGTGCGCCTCGACGTACTCGATGTCCGCGGCCGACACGTCGGCGTCGCGGAGCGCGTCGCGCAGCAGCTGCTCCTGGGCGACTGCGTTGGGCGCGGTCAGGCCGGCGCTGCGGCCGTCGTGGTTCGTCGCGCTTCCCTTGATCACGCCCCAGATCCGGTCGCCGTCGGCGACGGCGTCCGCGTACCTCTTGAGGACGACCACGGCGCCGCCCTCGCCGCGCACCACGCCGTCGGCGTCCGCGTCGAACGGGCGGCAGAGCCCCTGCGGTGACAGCGCCTGGATGCGTCGCATGTAGAGGGTCAGCTCCGGGCCGACCATCAGGTTGACCCCGCCGGCCAGCGCGGTGTCGCAGTCCCCCGCCGCCAGCGCACGCGCGGCGAGGTGCACCGCCAGCAGCGACGACGCGCAGGCGGCGGTCAGCGTCATGCACGGCCCGTTCAGGCCGAAGGTGTACGCCACCCGACCCGAGCCGAAACTGAACTCCTTGCCGCTGGCGTAGTGCGACCCGACGTGGTCGACACCGAGGGTGCGGGCGTGCAGCACGGCGTAGTCCATCGCCAGGATGCCGAAGTAGACCCCGGTGTTGCTGCCGGCCCAGGCCGGCAGCGGCACGCCGCTGTGCTCCATGGCACGCCAGGCGAGGGTCAGCAGGAGACGCTGTTGCGGGTCCATCTCGCGCGCCTCGTGCGGCGAGACGCCGAAGAACTCGGCGTCGAACAGGTCGATGTCGGGCAGGAACCCGCCCACCCCGACCGTCTCGAGCGAGGCGGCGCCGGGCCGCCCGGGCGGAACGCGGCCGGTGACGTCACGACCCTCGTCCAGGACGCGCCACAGCGAGTCGAGGTCGTCCACACCGCCGGGGAACCGGCAACCGACGCCTACCACCGCGATGTCGGTGGCACCTGCCCTGGAGGGCGAGCGACGGTCGCGGCGCATCCCCACGGCACCCCCCACGTGCATCCGTCCGGTGAACTGCAGCAGCCATTCCCCGCCTGATGATTTCCCTGTACGTTGAAGTACATCGGACGAGAAGCGAGATGTCAATGCTGATAGATCACGTCCTGGTTGCCGAAGAAGGCCGGGAGAACGGCCGTTCAGGCCCACCCTCAGTGACGGTGTTCGGCTTTCCGGCCGCCGGTGGTTCGGCGTCGCATTTCACCAGGTGGAGGCGGTGGCTTCCGGCCGGGGTGGCGGTGCGGCCGGTGGAGCTGCCCGGGCACGGCGCACGCCGGCAGGAGCCGGCGATCGACGACTGGCCCCGGCTGGTGGCCGCCGGGTGCGACGCGGTGCGCGGCCGCCTGTCGGGTCCGTACGCCCTGGCCGGGCACAGCTTCGGCGCGCTGCTGGCGTACGAGGTGGCGGCGACGCTGGCGCGCACCGGCCCGGCCCCCGAACTGGTGATCGCCGCCGGCCGCAACGGACCCACCACCGGTCTCGCCCACCGCCCCCTGCACGCGTTGGACGACGACCGGTTGATCGAGTCGCTGGGGCGTCTCGGCGGCACCCCGGCCGAGGTCCTCGCCGAACCGGCGTTGATGCGGCTCGCCCTGCCGGTGCTGCGGACCGACCTGCGGTTGGCGGAGACCTACGCCCGCCCACCCCGGGCGGCGTTGGGGTGTCCGATCCTCGCCGTGGTGGGTCGCCACGATCGGATGGCCGACGCGGCGGGCGCGCTGGCCTGGCAGCAGGAGACGGTCGAGCGCTTCGACCTGACCGTCGTCGACGGCGGGCACTTCATCCTCGACCATCCGCAGGTCATCGACGCGGTGACGGCGCGAATGAGCGAGCTGCTTCGGCGGGTGGGTCGACCCGGGGCCGGTACCACCAACGGTTGACCCGCCCGGCCACCACCACCGCCAGCACCGCGAGAGCCGTACCGGCCAGCACATCGACGGCGTAGTGCTTGCGCAGGTACAGCGTGGACAGCAGCAATCCCAGGCCGATCGGCAGGTACCACCAGAACAGCCGACGGGCGTCGCGCCACAGGTAGACCATCAGCACCACCGTCATGGCGGTGTGCAGGCTGGGGAAGAGATCCCGTGCCGGGCCCTGGACGGCGGTGATGGCGTCCAGCGCGCCGCCGATCGATCCCTCGTGGCCGGGCAGCGGGTCGGCGTAGACGTCGGTCTGGTAGATGTGCGGACCCACCCCCGGCACCAGCACGTAGCCGGAGTAGCCGACGACCGCGGTGATCGAGATCGCGAGCGCGAAGTCGTGGTACTCGCGCACGTGGCCCCGCAGGTACGAGAAGATGGCGTACGCCCCCTGGGACAGGCCGTAGCTCAGGTAGCAGATCGCCATGAACAACGTCAGCGCGGGTGAGCCGAGGGTGTCGTTGAGCCAACGGCTGACGTCGCCGCCGAAGACGGCCCGGTCGAACTCGATCAACGCGGGATCGACGAGTGGGAAGTCGAGTTCGGGGGTGATGGTCCGCAGACTCGAGTAGATCACCAGGCAGGACAGGAACGGCAGCGCCGTCCTGGCCACCCCGCCGACGATCCTGGCCACCCGCGCCGGGCCGCCCGCCGACGCCGCGTCGAGCGCCAGGGCGCCCGGCGCCACGGTACGCCTGCGGCGCGCCAGCGCGAACCCGGCGACCAACGCGCCGACCAGCACGGCCGACACGGCGATCAGCGCCCAGGAGAGCGCGCCGGTGACCAGGGCGAGCCCGGCGACGAGCGTGAGGGCCACCGCGAAGAGGCACTCCTCCGGCCACAGCAGCGGGGCACGCCGGCTGTCGCCCCGGTCCCGTGTGACTGCCACGGGCCGGGGCGTGCCGACGGTCATTCCGTCTCGCCCGACGAGGGTGCGGACCGCCAGAGGACCGGGCAGAATTGCGGGTCGCTGTAGTCGGGCAGACCCGCCTCGTTCCGCCGTACCAGGGAATCGTGGTTGTAGACGACGAGGTCGCCGTCCGAGCGGTGGAACCGCCGGTACCGGTTGTCACCGTCCTGCAGGTGCAGCGAGATGGCCCGCCGGGGGCGCGGACTGCGGTTGGCGCCACTGCCGTGGTACGTGCGGCAGTGGTGGAAGCTCATGTGCCCCTTGGGGATGTGCATGGGGATCTTGTTGACCTGAGCGCCGTTGTACTCGGCATTGCTGACGAGCAGTTCCTCCAGCTCGGAACGGTCCCGCTCGGCGAAGTGCCGGGTGGTCTTGTCGTCGCCGCCGACCTCCTTCCAGGTGTGGCTGCCGTCGACCATGGTGATCGTGCCCATCTCCTCGGTGCACTCGTGCATCGGGATGAAGGCGGTCAGCATCCGCTCGGAGGTACAGCTCTGCCAGTAGTGCCGGTCGAAGTGCCACGGCACGATGTTGGTCGGCTCGCCGGGGCTCGGCGGCTTGAGGATCAGGGTGCTCTGGAACACCCGGATCTCGGCCGCCTCCGCGAGCCGCGCCGCGACCGCGCCGATGATCGGCTTACGCAGGATGGCGGCGATCTCGTCGCTCTCGTAGTGCACGTAGTCGTTGTGCCGCTGCACCTCGCCGTGTTCCGGCTCCCAGTAGGCCAGCTTCGCCGGCCGCCGGGGCAACCGCCGGTCGCGGTGCCCCGCGTAGAACCGCTCGCTGGCCTCGACGAGCGTGTCCACCTCGTCGTCGGTGAGCAGCTTCTTGCTGAGGTACCAGCCCCGCTCGGCGTACGACCGGACGTCCTCGTCGGTGGGCAGCGCGGCCCGCTCCTCGTCGGTCAGCGTGAATTCCGTCGTTGTCATCGCGCCCCTCTCATCGTTGATCCGTTGTGGTGACCGCCGCCGGGTCCGCCTCCCGCACCCGCGCCGTGCTGGGCGGGCCGAACATCAGGCTGACGTTGTGCCCGCCGAACGCGAAGGAGTTGGACAGGACCGCGCGGGGCCGGACCGGGCGGGCCTGACCCCGCACGTGGTCGAGGTCGCAGGCCGGGTCCGGATCGTCCAGGTTGTGGGTCGGCGGCAGCATCCCGTAGGTGACCGCCAGGGCGGTCGCCGCCGCCTCGACGGCCCCGGCGCTGCCCAGCAGGTGCCCGGTCACGCCCTTGGTGGAGCTGACCGCCGGTGCGTGCGAACCGAACGCGGTGTGGACGGCACGGCTCTCGGCCACGTCGCCCCGCTTGGTGCTCGTACCGTGGGCGTTGATGTAGTCGACGTCGGTGGGCGCGACGCCGGCGTCGGCGACCGCCCGGCGCATGCTCTGCGCGGCGCCGGCGCCGTCCGCCCGCGGCGACGTGGGGTGGAAGGCGTCGGTGGTGGCACCCCACCCGATGATGTCGGCGTAGCCGGCGGCCCCCCGCGCGTCCGCGTGCTCGGTCCGCTCGACCACCATGATCCCGGCGCCCTCGCCGAGCACGAACCCGTTGCGTCGCCGGTCGAACGGGCGGCTCGCCTGCGTCGGGTCGGACCAGCCGGTGGCGAGCGCCCGCGCGTTGGCGAAGCCGGCGGTGCCGGTCGGCCCGAGCGGCGACTCGGCCCCGCCGCACACGACCACGTCCGCGTCACCGGACCGGATGAGCCGCAGCGCCTCCGCCACCGCGTGGGCGCTGGCCGCGCAGGCGGTCGCAATGCACGAGCTGTAGCCCTGGATGCCGTACCTGATGGCGATGCGGGCGGCCGCCATGTTGGGCAGAAAACCCGGATAGAGGTACGCGCTCACGGCGGTACGGCCCCGCGCCTCGCGGGCCTTGGCCTGCGCCTCGTACGTGGTGAGGCCGCCCGCGCCGCTGGAGACGACGACGGCGACCCGCAGCGGGTCGACGTCACGGCCGACCTCCAGGCCGGCGTCGCGCATCGCGTCGTCGGCGGCGGCCAGGCCCATGACCAGGAACCGATCGGCGGCCAGCACCTCGTTGGCCGGCAGCACGGTGGTGGGGTCGATGTCCGGGGCGATCCCGACCACCTCCGTGGCGGCGGCCGCGCCGTGCCCCTCGGGCGGGCGCACCAGCCCGGAGCGCCCGGTGCAGATCGCCGCGAAGAAGTCCGACACGCCCCGCCCGACGGGCGTCACCAGCCCCATGCCGGTGATGGTGGCCGAGGGTCGGGTCGATCCGGTCATGTCAACCGCCTTGTCCGCCGCCGGTCGGCGGCCTGGTCGTCTCGTGGTCGGGCGTGAGCAACAGGGCCGTCGCGCCGGAGGGTCTGGCCGGGTCGGTGTCGTGCTCGACGACGATCACCAGCGCCTCCGCCGCGTCCCCGTCGGCGAACAGGCCCTCGGCCACCGCCCGGCCCTCACCGACCGGGTCACCGGCCGGGCTGAGACACACGACCGGTCCGGTCAGGGCCCACTCGGTGGCGACGTGGCCGAGGACCGAGTTCGGTACGGACTGGAAGAAGTACATCGGCGACACCCGCCGGCCGGCGTCCACCTCCCCCGCGATGGCCGCCGCGGTGGCCTGGTCGGCGTACGCGCTGACCAGCACGACGGCGGTCGGCCCGGCCGGCCCCGTACCGGTGCGCCGACGCAGACAGCGACCGGCGACGGCCACCACGAGCGGGGGGAACGGCGAGGCGACGAACCCGCGGACCGCGGGCGGCCGGCCGGCGTCACCCGGTTCGGGCCACGCCGCGCGGGCCAGCTCACGGACCGCGCCGCCGGCGGTGTCGAGGTCTGTCACGCCGCCCCCAGCACCAGCGCGGTGTTCGCCCCGCCGAAGGCGAAATTGCAGCTCAGGGCCCACCGACCCCGCATCGGGCCGGGCTCGCGCACCACCGGTACCGGGCACTGCGGGTCCGCCTCGACGAAGCCGGCGTTGACCGGCAGCCGGCCGGCGTCGAGGGCCAGCGCGGTCACCGCGAACTCCAGCAGGCCGGACGCCTCCAGGGCGTGCCCGTGCACGGACTTGGTCGAGCTCACCGGTACCGATCCCGCCGCCGCGCCGAGGCCGGCGCGCAACGCGCTGCTCTCGGCCGCGTCGGCGCGGGTGGTGCCGGTGCCGTTGGCGTTGACGTACGCCAACTCCTCCGGCGGCACACCGGCCCGGGCCAGCCCGGCCCGGATGGCCGACGCCATCCCCGCGCCACCCGGATCGGGCTGGCAGACGTGGTAGGCGTCGCCGGCCCGGGCCCAACCGGCCAGCCGGGACCGCACCCGAGCGCCCCGCCCCTGGGCGCCGGCCGCCGACTCCAGCACCACGGCGACGACCGCGTCGCCCAGCAGCATGCCGCGCCGGCCGTTGCTGAACGGGCGTACGGCGCCGTCGTCGGCCAGCGCCCGGCCGGCGTCGAAGAGGGCCTGGTGGTCGGCGTCGACCAGGAAGCCCCCGGCCACCACGGCACGGTCGCACCGACCCCGGGCGATCATCGAGGCCGCCTCGGCCAGCGCGGTGCTGCCCGCCACGCAGGCCGACGTGTAGACCCGCGCGACACCCGAGAGCCCGGTTCGCCGGGCCACGGTGGCGGCCAGCTCGGCCGGTCCGTTGCCCGACCCTCCGGCGCGGACCACGCTGGTGCCCGTGCCGGTGGCGAAGAAGAGCGGGCACCCGGCGCGGAGGCCCGCCAACCCGGCGTCGTCGCAGGCGTCCGCGACGACGGCGACCACCTCGGCGGTCAGGTCACCGGTGCCGGCGAGGGTCGCCGCCGCGCGTACCCGGCTGCGGCCCGGGTCGAAGCGACGGACCTCGCCGAACGCGGGCTTCCCGGCGAGCACCGCCGTCAACAGCGGCGCGGGGCCGCGGCCGTGCGCCGTCAGGAGACCCAGTCCGGTGACCACGACAGTCGAGTGGGTCACTCCGACTCCGCAGCCGTCAGGGTGAGGCGACCGAGGATCTCCGCCGCACCGGTCACCGTGGACATGGCGGCCAGTTCGTCGTCGTCGAGGTCGAGGTCGAGGCCGTAACGCCGCTCTATCTCGTAGACCAGCCGGGCGAGCTCCAGCGAGTCGATGCGCTCACGCGAGGCGTCGACCGTCCGGTAGCCCACATCGGCGAGGATCGACAGGATCTCGTCGCGGCGATCGCTGTCGCCCACCGTCACTCCGCCGCGGCGGCCGGTGCGACGGGGGCGCTCCGCGCCGGCTCCGCGCGCCCGGCCACCTCGGCGGCGAACCGGTCGAGGGTGTAGTCGGCCAGCTTCTCCAACTCCTCGTCGGTGAACTTGACGCCGAAGGTGTCCTCGACCCGGACGGCGAGTTCGGCGACGGCCAGCGACTCCAGGTCGAGGCCGGCGGGGCCGAGCACCGTGTCGCCGGTGACGTCGTCGACGTCGTAGTTCATCTGGGCCAGCGCATCGACGATGGACTGGCGAACCTCATCTGACATTGCTTGACTCCTCCCATGGAATGGGTCGTGGTGCGGATTGCGACGATCACCGGCGACCCCAGGGACCGGGCGTCGGAGCATCTGGTCAGCACCGCTGCTGACCTGCTCGGCGTGCCGGCCGCCGAGGTTGGCGTGGCACGGGACCAGACCGGCCGGCCGAGGCTCACCGGCGCGGCGCGCGGGTTGCACGCGAGCATCAGCCACGGACGCGCCGTGGTGGCGGTGGCCGTCTCCGCGGTGACACCGGTCGGCGTGGACGTCGAGCGCGAACGCGCGCTGCCCGGCGCGGCGCTGGCCCGGCGCTGGATGGCGCCGGCCGACGCCGACTGGCTGACCGACCAGCCGGAGTCGCTGCACACCAGCGCGTTCCTCTGGCTGTGGACCCAGAAGGAGGCCATCGGCAAGGCGCGCGGCACGGGCCTGCGCGGCGGCGGCCTCCGGCAACCGCTGCTGCTGCCGACCGTCTGGCCGGACCCGCCCGGGTCGCTGCCGATGCGCCCGGTGCCCGGCAGCCGGACCGAGGTGGCCTGCGGCACCCTCCCCGGCGGCCTGGTGCTGGCCGTCGCCGGGCAGGACCGACCGCGCCAGGTCGCCACCGACGGCATCCGGCTGCTCGTCGACCCACCGCCGGCGACCGCGCCGTGACGGCCGTTCACTGGCCGCGCCACACCCGTCCCGTCTCGGGGCGTCATCACGGCGTCGGCTCGGCCGACGCGCTGCGCAACACCGCCACGTCGCGGACCAGCTTGCCGCTGGACGTACGCGGCAGCCGTTCCAGGATCTGCCAGCGCAGCGGTCGCTTGTACGCGGCCAGGACGTCCTCCAACGCGGCGTCCAACTCCGCCCCGGTCAACGGCTTGTCGACGGCCGTGTACGCCTCGATGGCCCCGCCGTCGAACGTCACCACCGCCTCGGTGACGCCGGGCAGGTCGAGGATGGCCTGTTCGACCTCGGTGAGGTCGACCTTGAGGCCCCCGATGGACACCTGCGAGTCGAGGCGACCGCGGATGGTGACCAGCCCGGTGACCGGGTCGATGGTGGCCGCGTCCCGGGTGCGCAGCCAGCCGTCGGACCAACGACTCTCGTCGACGAGCCCCACGTACGGGGTGACGGGCCGGCGGACCTGAAGCTCACCGTCGACGACCCGTACCTCGATCCCGGGCGCCGGGCGCACCCCGGGCCGGTGCACGCCGAACAGGTCGGTGGCGATGACGCCGACCTCGGTCATCCCGTACATGTTGCCCAGCACGGTGTCGTAGCACTCCGCGAAGCGCTCCGGAACGCCGGGCCGGACCAGCTCGCCCGCCGTGGTCATCCGCACGAACTGCGGCAACGGCCCAGCGGGACGGCCGGCCATCAGCATCTCGAGGTGCACGGGCACGCCGATCACCGTGGTCGGCGTGGCCTCTCCGGCGATGACGCCCAACACGCCGCCCACCGTCATCCGCTCCGGCAGGGTGAGCGTGACCCGGGCGTGCAGGGCGTAGAGCAGGCCGCCGACCAGACCCAGCACGTGCGCCATCGACGCGAGCAGCACGAGCCGCTCGCCGGGCCGGGGCACCCCGTCGGTGAGCGTGTACCGCTCGATCTCGGCGACCAGGTCGTCGACGGTGCGGCCGATGACTTTCGACGGGCCGGTGGACCCGGAGCTGAGCTGGATGAGCGCGTGCGGTGTCGACGCCGGACGCCCGGCCGGACGCGCGACGACCGTCTCGTCGACGGTGACGAAGCCGCGCAGCGGCGGGAGCACGGTGTCCACGGGCTGGACGAGGAACTGCGCGCCGACGCGTTCGAGCGCCCGCTCGACCTCGCCGCGCGACAGCCGGTGGTCGAGCAGCGTCACCTGGGCGCCGATCCGCCAGGCGGCGAGCAGGTTGGCCACGTACGCCAGCGACGAGGGCAGTCGGAGCGCGATCGCTCCGCCCGGGCGCAGCCCGGCGTCGGTGAGCCGGGCCTGCCGGGAGGCCACCTCGGCGCGCAGCTGCGCCCGGGTGACCGGCGCACCGAGGACGAGGCAGGTCTCGTTGCCCGGGCCCGCCAGCAGGACGTCGTCGACCCAGCCGGTGCCGTGCGCGGGCAGATCGTGCCGCACCGCCGCCAGCGGCGAATCTATAGTGGACACAGGGCCTCCACGCTGCTCGAACGGCGGGCCGGCTCGACTCGACGGGTATGTACGCGCCGAACGGAGGAGTTTCCTCATCTGATGACATCCCGGTTCGATGAATTATATCGGCGCGGTCCCCACCGTCAAGCGCCCGTCGGACGGTGGCCGCGTAGGTGACGCCCGAGGTGTCGCCACCCCGGGCCAGGGCCGTGCTCGTCACGCTCGCCCTGGCCGCGTTCGCGTTCGTCACGACCGAACTGCTGCCGGTCGGCCTGTTGACACACATCGCGTCGGACCTCGACCGGTCCCACTCGCGGGTGGGCCTGCTGGTCAGCGGGTACGCCGTCGTCGTCGTGCTGGCGTCCGTGCCACTGGCCCGGCTGACCCGGCGGATCCCCCGTCGTCACCTGCTCGGCGTCACGATGCTCCTGTTCGCCGCCGCGAACGGCACCGCCGCGCTCGCGCGGTCGTACGCCGTGCTGGCCGGGGCCCGCCTCGGGACCGCTGTCGCGCAGGCGCTGTTCTGGTCCATCGCCACGGCGACCGTGATCGGGCCCTTCCCCGTCGCGGTACGGGGCCGGGTGGTGGCGCTGTTCGCGACGGGGGCGACGCTCGCGCCGGTGCTCGGCGTACCTCTGGGCACCTGGCTCGGCCAGCAGGCCGGCTGGCGTACCGCGTTCGCGGTGCTGGCGGGGGTCGGCCTGGTGATCGCCGGCGCGGTGGTCGCCCTCCTGCCCAGCTATCCCCCGGCGGCCGGCGGCGGCGCGCGGGGCACCGCGCCCGACGGACGGCGCTTCGCCGTGTTGCTGGTCGCCACCGCGCTCAGCATCGGCGGCTTCCTGACCGTGCAGACCTACATCGCGCCGTTCCTGCTCGACGTCAGCGGCTTCGCCGACGCGGCGCTCACGCCGCTGCTGTTCACCGCCGGCGTCGCGGGGGTGCTCGGCACCCTGCTCGCGGCCCGGACCCTGGACACCCGGCCGATCGCCTCGCTGTTGACGGCGCTGGGCGTCGGTACGGCCGCATTGTTCGGCCTGTACGCACTCGGTGTATTCCCGCACGGCGCGGTCGCCTCGCTCGCCGGGCTCGGCCTCGCCTACGCGGCGTTCGCGTCCGCCGTGCAGAACCGGATGCTGCACCTGGCGCCCGGCAGCACCGACATCGCGTCGGCCGCCGTCAGCACCGCCTTCAACGTCGGGATCGCCGGCGGCTCGCTGCTCGGCGGCGCTCTGCTGCCCGCGTCGGGGGCACGCGCGCTCGCACTTGTCGGTGGGCTGCTGACGCTGGCCGCTCTCGTGCTGCTCGGCCGGGACGCGAGCCGGGGGCGCGTGGGCTGAGGGCAGGCGCGGTCCGACCGACTCCAGACGTTGTCAACTGGCGGTCGTCAGCATGTCCGCGGAAAGGCAATCCCGCCCCGAGGACAAGGCTCCATGACCACAGAACACGACACCCGGCTCCAACCGGCTGACCAGGGCATCCACGACGCGCCGGCACGGTCGGCTCCCCGACCGGGGCTGACCCTCTTCGCGTTGGCGCTGGGCACCTTCGCCATCGGCACCGGCGAGTTCGGCAGCAACGGCATCCTGCAACTCTTCGCCGCCGACCTGGGCGCCTCCATCCCGGTCGCGACGTACGCGATCAGCGCCTACGCCTTCGGCGTCATGATCGGCTCACCGGCGATCACGCTGCTCGCGGCGCGCGCGAACCGCCGTACCCTCCTGCTGGGTCTGATCGCGTTGTTCCTGGTCGGCAACGTCCTGTCGGGCCTGGCCCCGAACATCGCGACCCTCGTCGTCTTCCGTTTCATCACGGGAAGCGTGCAGGGTGCCTTCTTCGGCGCGGGGGCGGTCGTCGCCGCGTACGTCTACGGTCCGGGCAGGGGCGGCCGGGCGTTCGCCACCGTGATGGGCGGCCTGACGGTGGCCACCATCGTCGGGTCGCCGCTCGGCACCCTCGTCGGCCAGCAGGTCGGCTGGCGGGCGACCTACTGGACCGTGGTCGGCCTGGGTCTGCTGGCCGGCGCGGCGCTGCTGGCCTGGCTGCCGCGCACCGACGACCTGCACGGCAGTTCGGTGGCGCACGAACTCGCCGCTCTCCGACGACGCGAGGTCTGGCTCATGGTCGCGGTCGCGGCGCTCGGCATCTCCAGCATCTTCGCCGTCTACACCTTCGTCGGGCCCTTCGTCACCGACGCGGCGCGGGAGAGTACGGCGCTCATCCCGGTCGCCCTGGCCGTCTTCGGCCTCGGCATGGCGGTCGGCAACTACTTCGGTGGTCGGGCCGCCGACCACGAGGACGGCCGACCGGTGATCTTCGGCTTCGGCTACGTGCTGGTGCTGCTCGTGGCCATCGGACTCCTCGGCCGGGAGATCCTGATCCTCCTGCCGGCGCTGTTCGGCGTCGGCGCGACCATGATGTTCGCCATCCCCGCGATCCAGGTGAAGCTGACCCAGTTCGCACCCGACGCGCCGACCCTGATGGGCGCGCTGAACCTGGCCGCGCTCAACCTCGCCAACTCGCTCGGCGCGATCGGCGGCGCCGTCGCCCTCGGCATCGGCTGGGGGACCCTCTCCACGGTCTGGGCGGGGTTCGTCCTCACCGGCGCCGGCCTGCTCCTCTACCTCACCACGGTGGGTCGACCCGGGCGAGCCGTCCCGACCACGAACAGGACCCGCGGTGAGTGACACGACCCGGCGAAAATCAGAGCCGATCCATTCCTCGTCAACACCGGGCACCTACCGTTCGACTGTGCGCACCGGAGACGCCGACGGCCCTGTCCTCGACGCTGACCAGTTCGACCGCCTCGCCGGCTACGGCACGGAGGAGGAGGTCCGTCCGGGGCAACACCTGTACGCCGCCGGCGACAGCTCGTACGACTTCTTCCTGCTGCGGACGGCGACCGCCGAGGCGGTCCGGAACGCGACGGCGCTGGAGCCGGAACGGCTGATCTACCGGCGGGGGCCGGGCGAGTTCCTCGGCGAACTGAGCCTGCTGACCGGGCAGCAGGTGTTCCTCACGGTCCGTGTCGTGACGGCCGGGACGGTCGTCCGGATCACCGCCCCCGAGCTGCGCCGCGTGCTCGCCGACCAGGTCGACATCGCCGACGTGCTGATCGAGACCTTCCAGGCCCGGCGTGAACTCATGCGGGGCGAGGCCGGCAACGCCCTGGAGATCGTCGGTCGGCCGCAGGTGGCCGAGTCGCTGGAGCTGCGGACGTACGTGAACCAGATGCTCCTCCCGCACGCCTGGCTCGACGCGGCATCGCTGCCCGGACGGGCGCTCATGCGGGCGGAGGGGGTCGGCGAGGACGACCTGCCGGTCGCGGTCACCAGCAACCACGTCCTGCGTCGCGCCACTCCCGGCACGGTCGCCCAGACGCTCGGCCTGACCTACGTCGCCACGGCGCGCGATGCCGACCTGGTCGTGGTCGGCGCCGGGCCGGCCGGGCTGGCCGCGGCGGTGTACGGCGCCTCCGAAGGGCTCGTCACGGTGCTGCTGGACGGCACCGGCATCGGCGGCCAGGCGGCCAAGAGCGCACGCATCGAGAACTATCTCGGCTTCCCCGAGGGCGTCAGCGGTGAGCAGCTGGCCCGGCTGGCGATGCTCCAGGCGCTGAAGTTCGGCGTGCAGATCTACGCGCCGTGCGCGGCGGTCGGCCTCGACGTCTCCGACGAGAACCGTCCGGTCGTAACGTTGGCGGACGGCACCCGGATCGGGACGTCCGCGGTCATCGCCGCCACCGGCGCGCGCTACCGACGCCTCGACATCGAGCGGTGGGCGGAGTTCGAGCAGAGCGGCTGCGTCCGGTACGCGGCCACCGAGCTGGACGTACGCGGCTACGAGTCGCAGCCGGTCGCCGTGCTGGGCGGCGCGAACTCGGCCGGGCAGGCGGCGCTCTCGCTGGCGGAGCGCGGCTGCGCCGTCCACCTGGTGGTCCGCGCGGCCGATCTCGGGGCGAAGATGTCGGCGTACCTGACCGACCGGATCAAGGCCAGTCCCCGGATCACCGTCCACACCGGCAGCACCCTGCGGGAGCTGCACGGCGAGGACGCGCTGACGGCGATCGTCGTGGCGAAGGAGGGTGCTTCCACCCGGCTGGACTGCCGGGGGCTGTTCTGCTTCATCGGCGCCGAACCGGAGTCCGGCTGGATGACGGGCATCGCGACGGACGACAGCGGTTTCGTGCTGACCGACAGCCGGCTGCCGTCCGGCACGCACGAGGCCCCACTGCCGTTCCAGACCAGCGCCGCCCGCGTCTTCGCGGTGGGTGACATCCGCTCCGGTTCCACCAAGCGGGTGGCGACCGCCGTCGGCGAGGGCGCCGGCGCGGTCTCCGCGGTCCACACCGTGCGCGCCCGCTGAGGTCGCGGCACAGCCACCTGACGGCTCCGTCCGGTGGGCGGTGACGCCCACCGGACGGAGGTCACTGCTGCTACCCGCCGCTGCGACCCACCAGCGAGATCAACTGATCCGCCGCCGGTCCGGAGGACGCCGGGTTCTGGCCCGTGACGAGCAGCCCGTCACTGACCACGTACGGCTCGAAGTTGCCCGCCTTGGAGAAGTCGGCGCCCTTCGCGACCAACTCGTCCTCGACGAGGAAGGGCACGACCTTCGTCAGGCCCATGTACTCCTCCTCGCTGTCGGTGAAGCCGGTGACCCGCTTGCCGGCCACCAGCGGCTCCCCGGCGGGCGTGACACAGTGCCGCAACACCCCGGGTGCGTGGCACACCAGCGCGATCGGCTTGCCCGCCGCGACCACCTGTTCGATCAGCCTGGCCGAGGTGTCGTCCTCGGCGAGGTCCCACAGGGGTCCGTGACCGCCCGGGTAGAAGACGGTGTCGTAGTCCGCGACGGAGACCGAGTCGAGCCGTACGGTGGCCCCGAGCTGGCGTTCGGCCTCGGCGTCCGCCGTGAACCGGCGGGTCTGCTCGGTCTGGGAGTCCGGCTCGTCGCTCTTCGGGTCCAGCGGCGGCCGTCCGCCCTGGGGCGAGGCGAGCGTCACCTCCCATCCCGCGTCCCGGAACCGGTAGTAGGGCGTGGCCAGCTCCTCCAGCCAGAACCCGGTCTTGCGGCCGGTGTCACCGAGCTGGTCGTGCGAGGTCAACACCATCAGAACCTTGGTCATGCTCCACTCCTTGAATCAGCAGGCCGGCACCGCCGTCCGTCGCGTCGGCGGTCATACCCACGCTCGGGCGACTCAGACGGCGACGACGACGACCGCAAGCTGGATGAGAACCCTTCGTGCTCGCTGATGACCCATGCACCTGGAGTTGTAGGCAACGCCGGTTGAGGAGCACTGGACAGAAGATGCATCGACAGTCAGCGATTGACTGGGCATCCGGGGTGGCTCTATAACCGATGTCCACCGCCCGCGCGCTGCGGGCTCAGCACGCACGGCCCGCGGCGACCCGCCCCTCGGAGACGGCATGACACGTCAGGTCCCCGCCCGCCCCGCCCTGCCCCTACTGCTCGTCCTCACCCTCGTCGTCGGCGTGTTCGCCGCACCGGCCCGACCGGTGCGGGCCGCGCCGGCCAAGACGCCGCCGCTGACCACCCCGTGGACCAGCCAGGCGCTGGCCGGGACGCCCCTGCCGGAGTACCCGCGACCACAGATGACCCGTCCGGACTGGCTCACCCTGAACGGGGAATGGCAGCTGCGTCAGTCCGCCACCGACGACGCCCCACAGTTCAACACCGACCTGCCCGAACGGGTCAACGTGCCGTTTCCCGTGGAGAGCGCGCTCTCCGGCGTCCAGCGGGCCGCCAACGACAACCGCAACTACCTGTTCTACCGACGCACCGTCACCGTGCCGCCGAACTGGTCGGGCCGGCGGACCCTGCTGCACTTCGGCGCCGTGGACTGGCAGAGCACGGTCTGGGTCAACGGCGTGCGGGTCGGCACGCACACCGGCGGCTACGACGCCTTCACCTTCGACGTGACCCCGCAGCTCAACGGCGGCGTCAACGAGATCGTGGTGAAGGTGTGGGACCCGACCGACACCCGGCAGAACGGCAGCCTGCCGCCGATCGGCAAGCAGACCAAGCAGCCCGGCGGGATCTTCTACACGCCCAGCTCGGGCATCTGGCAGACGGTGTGGCTGGAGCCGGTGCCAGCGTCGTCGATCAGCAGCGTCGACGTCTACCCGAACCTGGGCACCAACACCCTGCGGGTCCGGGTCTTCACCCGCGGCGACGTGAGCGGGCACAGCGTGCTCGCCGAGGCGTTGAACGGCAGCACCGTCGTCGGCTCCGCCACCGGCGGCTTCACCGACTTCAGCGTCCCGGTGCCCAACGCCCGCCGTTGGTCACCCGACGATCCGTTCCTCTACAACCTGCGGATTCGCCTCCGCAACGCCGGCGGCGCGACAGTCGACCAGACCGCCCACTACTTCGGCATGCGGGAGATCACCACCGGCGTGGTCAACGGGGTGCTCCGACCGAAGCTCAACGGCCAGTTCGTCTTCCAGGTGGGCACCCTCGACCAGGGCTTCTGGCCGGACGGCCTGTACACCGCACCGACCGACGCCGCCCTCGCCTTCGACCTGCAGAAGCACAAGGACCTGGGCTTCAACATGGTGCGCAAGCACATCAAGGTCGAACCGCAGCGCTGGTTCTACCACGCCGACCGGCTCGGCCTGCTGGTCTGGCAGGACATCCCGTCACTCACCGCGCAGAACATCGACCCCACCGACGCGCAACAGGCGCAGTTCGAGACCGAGGCACGCGAGATCGTCGACGAGCACCGCAGCTCCCCCGCGGTCGTCGCCTACACGCCCTACAACGAGGGCTGGGGTGAGCGCGCCCTGGCCGACACCCGCCGCGTGGCGCAGAACATCAAGAATCAGGACCCCACCCGGCTGGTCAACCCGCACAGCGGCTACAACTGCTGCCAGTCCCTCGGCAACCCCGGCAACGGCGACATCGACGACTGGCACGTCTACCTCGGCCCGGACTCACCCTCGCCGTCCAGCAGTCGGATCGCGGTACTCGGCGAGTTCGGCGGCCTCGGCCTGCGCGCACCCGGCCACGAGTACAGCCCGAACGGGCAGTTCTTCGCCTACGAGTGGCAGCCCACCTCGGATGCGCTCACCGACCGGTACGTGGGGCTGGTGCAGGGCGCGCAGAACCTGATGCTCGGCGCGGGTCTCAGCGCCTCGATCTACACGGAGATCGCCGACCAGGAGGGGGAGCTGAACGGTTTCCTCACCTACGACCGGCAGGTCGTCAAGATGGACCAGGCCCGCGTCCGCGCGGCCAACTCCGCCCTCGTCACCGCGTCCAGGACGATCGGCAGCGCCGCGCCCGTCGCCCTGCCGGTCAACACCCGGCGCTCGTTGCAGGTGACCACCCCCGGCTACACCAACCGGTACCTGCGCCACCAGAACAGCCTGGCGTACACCGAGGTGGTCGACGCGGGCAGTTCGGCGCTGCTCAAGAACGACGCGACGTACACCGTCCGACCCGGCCTGGCCGACGGCGCCTGCTACTCCTTCGAGTCGGTCAACTATCCCGGCCAGTACCTGCGGCACCAGAACTCCCGGGTCCGCAACTCGCCGAACGACGGGTCGGCGCTGCTGCGGGCGGACGCGACCTGGTGCGCCCGGGTGGGGCTGACCGGAAGCGGCGTGTCGCTGGAGTCGTACAACTTCCGTGGAAAGTACCTCCGGCACCACAACTCGGAGGTCTGGCTCAGCAACGGCGCGGGCGGCGACGCCTACAACACGCCCAGCCTCTGGGCGGCCGACAGCACCTGGAACATCGCCGCCCCCTGGGCCCCCTGACCGCGACCTAGCGTGCTCCGACCATCGGTGCGGGCCGGCCAGGAGTCGTCGGCCCGCACCGACTCACGTGTCGGCCTGCGCGTCGCAGAGCACGTCGAGATGCAGGATGCGCGACGTGCCGTCACGCACCGCCCGCTGCTGGCTGCTGTTCAGGTCGTCATCGAGGTAGTCCACGGCCTTGGCCCGGTCCCGGATCTCGTAGACGGTCACCGAGCAGGTGCCCGTGTCCGAGTCGGTGCCCCGGCCGGTGGCGAGGTAGTCGTAGAACAGGTAGGACGTGTCGATGCCGCCCGAGGTCAGGGTGAGCCCGGGGGCGGTGACCGGGGGTGTCCCTTCGCCGGCCGGCCCGAGGTAGGACCGACCTTCGCCGTTCGAGTACGTCGTCCTGACCAACGCGAATCCCTCCACCCGTACGCGGTCGGCGTACCGCTGGGTCTCGTTGCCGTCGCCGCAGCCGGCCACGGTGGCGGCCATCAGCGTGGACGTCACCGCGAGCAGGGCCCGGCGGGGCACCGAGGGCGAGAACACGTGAACACTCCGGAGCAACAGGAAGAGCCGACGGCAGGACGGTACCCGATCTTGCGTCTGACGCGGCTCACGCCCTGACGTGCTGTCTCGCAACAGCCCTGAAACTACCGGTTGATAAAGCCGGAATTTTCTGCGAGCCTGAGACATCGATCAGTGTGATCGTTAACATGATCATTTCCCGCACCGGAGGCGCCTCACCCGATCCGCCAGGCCCCATCACGAGCCATCCGACCGCGTCCACCACCGCCCCCACCGCCACCCTTCCGCCGCTGGTCAGACGGACCACAGTCGCCCGGACAACGCATGCGACCGTCGGCCCGCCCGAGCGACCCCAGCATCGCGACCGCGGCCAGCACAGCGGGCCACCCATCCGAAGAGCGACCGAGTTCTCCCACCCACCACCGGAGGATCAGCATGGTTTCCCGGCCCCGTCCCCCCGGGCGTATCCGACTACGAGCGTTCACTCTTTCCGGAACTGCCGCGATAATTGCAGCCCTTGTCGTATCGATGCTGCCCAACCTGGCGCAGGCCGCCGAGACGACTCTCGGCGCGGCAGCGGCCCAGTCCGGCCGGTACTTCGGTGCCGCCGTGGCCGCCAACAAGCTCGGCGACAGCGCGTACACGACGATCCTGAACCGCGAGTTCAACGCGATCACGCCCGAGAACGAGATGAAGATCGACGCGACCGAGCCGCAGCAGAACAACTTCACGTTCGGCAACGCGGACCGGATCGTGAACCACGCCCTCTCCCGGGGCTGGAAGGTGCGCGGTCACACCCTGGCCTGGTACTCGCAGCAGCCCGGGTGGATGCAGAGCATGGAGGGCAGCGCGCTGCGCAGCGCCATGCTGAACCACATCAACCGGGTGGCCGGCTACTACAAGGGCAAGATCTACTCCTGGGACGTGGTGAACGAGGCGTTCGAGGACGGTAACAGCGGCGCCCGTCGCAACTCGAACCTCCAGCGCACCGGCAACGACTGGATCGAGGCCGCGTTCCGCGCCGCCGACTCGGCCGACCCGGACGCGAAGCTCTGCTACAACGACTACAACACCGACAACTGGACCTGGGCCAAGACCCAGGCCGTGTACAACATGGTGCGCGACTTCAAGTCGCGCGGGGTGCCGATCGACTGCGTGGGCTTCCAGTCGCACTTCAACGCCAACTCGCCGTACAACAGCAACTACCGCACGACGCTGTCCAGCTTCGCCGCCCTCGGGGTGGACGTGCAGATCACCGAACTGGACATCGAGGGCTCCGGCAGCACGCAGGCCAACACCTACCGCAGCGTGGTCAACGACTGCCTCGCCGTGGCGCGCTGCAACGGCCTGACCGTGTGGGGCGTACGGGACTGCGACTCGTGGCGCTC
The DNA here is from genome assembly GCF_049315225.1 of Micromonospora sp. WMMD729. NCBI lineage: Bacteria > Bacillati > Actinomycetota > Actinomycetes > Micromonosporales > Micromonosporaceae > Micromonospora > Micromonospora sp. WMMD729. Next base: position 3,935,690 of record NZ_CP186059.1, read on the forward strand.
CGGCGGCACGCCGCTGCTCTTCGACTGCAACGGCAACAAGAAGGCCGCGTACACGGCCACTCTGGAGGCGCTGAACAGCGCGGGCCCCGGCACCAGCCCCACGCCCACGACGCCGGGTCCGACCCCCACCGTCTCGCCCACGCCCACCGCCCCACCCGGCTCGGCCGGTGCGATCGTCGGCACGCAGTCCGGCCGGTGCGTCGACGTACCCAACGCCTCGACCACCAACGGCACCCGGGTGCAGCTCTACGACTGCAACCGGCAGGCCAACCAGTCCTGGACCTACACCTCGGGCAAGCAACTCCAGGTGTACGGCAACATGTGCCTCGACGCCGCGGGCAGCGGCAACGGCGCGGCCGTGCAGATCTACAGCTGCCACAGCCAGACCAACCAGCAGTGGAACCTCAACGCCAACGGCACCATCAGCGGAGTCCAGTCCGGACGCTGCCTGGACGTCTGGAGCACCGCCAACGGCGCCCAGATCCAGCTCTACGACTGCCACGGACAGACCAACCAGCAGTTCCGGCTCTCGTCCAGCTGACGATTCGCCACACTCCGGGGCGGGTGGGCTCAGCACCTGACGAGCCCACCCGCCCCTCGTCTTTCCACCACCACCCCCAGGAGGTACCGACAGTGCGAGGACCCGCAGACCACCCACCGCCCCCGGCGGACACCCCGGTCGACCGCAGGTCGTCCGGCATCCGGGGACGACTGCTCACGGTTGCCGCCGCCGGGATGGCCGCCGCGGTCGGGCTGCTCACCATCACCCTGGCGACCGGGTCGGCGTCAGCGGCCGACAACCCGTACCAGCGCGGCCCGGACCCCACCCGGACCAGCGTCACCGCCGTGAACGGACCGTTCGCCAACACGTCGGTCGCCGTCCCGACCGGGTACGGCTTCAACGGCGGCCGGATCTACTACCCGACCGACACCAGCCAGGGCACCTTCGGGGCCATCGCGATCTCACCGGGTTACACGGCGCTGTTCTCCGCCGAACTGGCCTGGATGGGACCGTGGCTGGCCTCGCACGGCTTCGTCGTGATCGGCATCGAGACCAACAGCCGCAACGACTTCGACACGGCGCGCGGCACCCAACTCCTCGCCGCGCTGGACTACCTGACCCAGCAGAGCCCGGTACGCGACCGTGTCGACCCGAACCGGTTGGCCGTCGCCGGCCACTCGATGGGCGGCGGTGGGGCGCTGAGCGCCGCCATGCGGCGTCCGTCGCTGAAGGCGGTCGTCGGTATCGCGCCGTACTCGCCGTCGTCGAACCTGGCCAACGACCGGGTACCCACCATGATCTTCGCCGGCCAGGCGGACACGGTGGTCACCCCGTCCTACGCCACCGGTCTCTACAACAGCATCCCGAGCACCACCGAGAGCGTTTACCTGGAGGTCGCCGGCGCTGATCACGGCTTCATGGTCGGACGGTCGAACCCGGTGATGGTCCGGACCATGTTGCCGTTCGTCAAGATGTTCATCGACAACGACGCCCGGTACAGCCAGTTCCTCTGCCCGTTGCTGGACAACAGCGGTGTGGTGACCTACCGCAGCACCTGCCCGCTGCTGCCGTCGACGCCGACCAGTCCGACGCCGACCACCACCCCGACGAGCAGTCCGACCCCGACGCCGACCAGCACACCCAGCACGCCGCCCAGCTCGGCCAGCCAGATCATCGGCGCGCAGTCGGGCCGGTGCGTCGACGTACCGAACGCGTCGCGCACCAACGGCACGCGGGTCACCCTCTACGACTGCAACCGGCAGGTCAACCAGTCCTGGACGTACACCTCGGGCAAGCAACTCCAGGTGTACGGCAACATGTGCCTCGACGCCGCGGGCAGCGGCAACGGCGCGGCCGTGCAGATCTACAGCTGTCACGGACAGACCAACCAGCAGTGGAACATCAACGCCAACGGCACCATCAGCGGAGTCCAGTCCGGACGCTGCCTGGACGTCTGGAGCACCGCCAACGGCGCCCAGATCCAGCTCTACGACTGCCACGGACAGACCAACCAGCAGTTCCGGCTCGCCGCGCTCTAGCGACCGCACCGGGCGGGCTCGGCGTCACGCCGGGCCCGCCCCGCCGTGCGGCGTCCGCGGCTCACGTACCGGTCGGCGCCGCCGTGCTCGCCCGCACCACGAGCGTGGGTACGACCAACGGCAGGGGACGCGGCACCGTGTCGTCGATGGCCTGGGTGACCGCCGTGATGGCCCGTCGCCCCACCGCGCCGAAGTCCTGCTGGATCGTGGTCAACGGCGGAATCAGGTACGCCGCCTCGGGCACGTCGTCGAACCCGATGACCGACATGTCCTGCGGCACCCGCCGGCCGCGCTCGTGCAACGCGCGCAGCACACCGATGGCCATCTGGTCGTTGGCGGCGAAGACCGCGGTGGTGCCGGGCATCTCGCAGATCCGCAGCCCGGCGAGGTAGCCGCTGTGCGCCATCCAGTCACCCTCGACGGGCTCGGGCGGGCGTACGCCGGCCGCCAGCATCGCGGTGCGCCAGCCGTCGCGGCGGGCGCGGGCCTCGGCCCAGTTGAGCGGGCCGGACACGTGCACGATCTCGGTGTGCCCGAGGCCGAGCAGGTGCTCGGTCGCCAGCCGGGCGCCGAGCACCTGGTCGACGCCGACGGTGACGCTCGCCCTGGACAGGTCGCCCTCCACCACCACGAAGGGCACCCCGGAGCGGGTCATCCGCACCACCTCGAGCGCCTCGTCGTTGCCGGCGATCATCACGACGCCCTCCACGCCGACCCGCATGAGGTGTTCGGTGGCGTCGCTGAGCGCCCGTACCGTCACCTCCTCCAGGCTGACCGAGGTGGCGAAGTAGCCGGCGGCGCGGGCCGCGTCCTCGACGCTGCGATGGATACTCGTCGGACCGAACAGCGTCCGGGCGGTGCCGATGATGCCGATCATCCCGGAGCGTCCCCGGACCAGCGCCCGGGCGGCGGTGTTGGGGCGGTAGTCGAGTCGCCGGATGGCGTCCAGGACCCGCTCCCGCGTCTCGCGCCTGATCGCGGGCGCTCCGTTGATGACTCGGGACACCGTCTGGTGTGACACGCCCGCCAGGCGGGCGACGTCCGCCATGACCGCTGGCCGGTGGGCGGTCGCCACCGCTTTCTCCGCGTGAACTGTCACTGGCGGGCCGTCCGTTCTTCCATGGGTGGTTACCTCGTACGTTCGCGTGGCCGTCAGTGTGAGTGGCGGGGCACCGCGCTGCCGCCGCCACCGACCAGGAAGTCGAGGTCCGCCCCACTGTCGGCCTGCAGGACGTGCTCGCTGTACAGCCGTACCCAACCCCGGTCGGCGACCGGCGGCGGCGGCTTCCAGTCGGACCGCCGCGCGGCGAGTTCCGCCTCGTCGACCAGGAGGTCGAGGCGGCGGGTGGCGACGTCGAGGTGGACCAGATCGCCGGTACGCACCAGCGCGAGCGGGCCGCCCACGGACGCCTCCGGCGCCACGTGCAGGACGCAGGTGCCGTAGCCGGTGCCGCTCATCCGGGCGTCCGAGATCCGCACCATGTCCGTGATGCCGTCGGTGAGCAAGCGGCGGGGCATGGGCACGTTGCCCACCTCGGGGAAGCCGGGGTAGCCGCGCGGGCCGGCGTTGCGGACGACGATCACCGTGTCCGGGGTGACGTCGAGGTCCGGGTCGTCGGCGGCGACGACGTACTCCTCGATCCGGTCGAAGACGAGCGCCGGACCGGTGTGCGTGAGCAGGTGGGGGGAGGCGGCGGAGACCTTGAGCACCGCCCCGGACGGGGCGAGCGACCCGCGCAGCACCACGGTGCCCGAGCCGGCGGCCTGGAACGGCTCCGCCATGGTGGCGATGACCTCGGAGTTCCAGCACTGCGCGCCGGCGACGTTCTCGGCCACGCTCCGGCCGCTGACCGTGACGTGGTCGGTGTGCAGCAGCGGCGCGAGTTCCTTCATCACCACCGGAAGGCCGCCCGCGTAGGCGAAGTCCTCCATCAGGTACGCCCCGGACGGCATCAGGTTGACCAGCAGTGGGACGTCGGCGGTGAGGGTGTCGAAGTCGTCGAGTGACAGGGGCACGCCGAGCCGTCCGGCGATGGCGAGCAGGTGCACGACGGCGTTCGTGGAGCCGCCGATCGCGGCGTTGACCCGGATGGCGTTCTCGAACGCCTCCCGGGTGAGCACCGAGGACAACCGCTGGTCCTCACCCACCATGGCGACGATCCGACGCCCGGCGGCCTGCGCGAGCGCGTACCGCCGGGAGTCGACGGCGGGTACGGCGGCGGCCCCGGGCAGCTGCACGCCCAGCGCCTCGGTCACGCAGGCCATGGTGGAGGCGGTCCCCATGGTCATGCAGTGCCCCCGGCTGCGGGACATGCCGACCTCCGCCTCGGCGCAGTCGGCGGCGCTCATCCGGCCGGCCCGCATCTCCTCGGTGAACCGCCAGACGACCGTGCCCGAGCCGATGTCCTGGCCCCGGAACTTGCCGTTGAGCATCGGGCCGCCGGTCAGCATCAGCGTCGGCAGGTCGACGCTCGCCGCCCCCATCAGCAGGCCCGGTGTGGTCTTGTCACAGCCGGAGAGCAGGACCACCCCGTCGAGGGGGTTGGCGCGGACGGACTCCTCCAGCTCCATCGCGAGCAGGTTGCGGTAGAGCATGGTGGTGGGACGCATGAGCGGCTCGCCGAGGCTCATCGCCGGGAACTCCAGCGGCAGGCCGCCGCTCTCCCACACGCCGCGCTTCACCGATTCGGCCAGGTCTCGCAGGTGGGCGTTGCAGGGGGTCAGCTCCGACCAGGTGGTGGCGATGCCGATCACCGGGCGACCGTCGAAGACGTCGTCCGCGAATCCCTGGTTGCGCATCCAGGACCGGTGGATGAACCCGTTGCGGCCCTCGGCGCCGAACCACTGCCCGCTGCGCAGCGGTCGATCTGTCGTCGACATCAGCACACCTCTCTGTCATGCCTCTGAGATCGCGCGACGCGACCTAGCGAAGTCCTCCGACGGATAGGCCGCCGCGCCAGTGTCGTTGGAGGCTGAAGAACGCGATGACCAGTGGGATCACCGACACCAGCGAGCCCAGGATGATGAGGCTCCACAGCGACGTGCCGCCCGAGTTGTTCGCCGAGGCGATCCCCTGCCAGAGGCCGAGACCGACGGTCACCGGGAACAGTCGGTTGTCGGAGAGCATGGCCAGGGGCAGGAAGTAGTTGTTCCAGGACGCCACGGCCGACAGGAGCAGCACGGTGACCACCGCGGGACGCATCAGCGGAAGCGCGATCTGCAGGAAGGTCCGCACCTCCCCCGCGCCGTCCACCCGCGCGGCGTCCAGCAACTCGTCCGGCACCGCGTCGCGGGCGTACACGTGCATCAGGTAGACGCCGAACGGGTTGAGCAGCGACGGCAGGATCACCGCCCAGACCGTGTTCGTCAGGCCGAGCCGGGAGAACATGATGAAGGTCGGGATGACCAGGGCCGTGGCCGGCACCATCAGCGCGCCGAGCACGACGGCGAAGCTGAAACGCCGCGCGGCGAACCGGTACTTGGCGAACCCGTAGCCGGCCATCACCGCCAGGACCGTGGCGCCGACTCCGCCGGCGATCGCGTACAGCGTGGAGTTGAGGATCCACCGCAGGTAGATGCCACCGTCGTAGGTGAAGAGCTGCCGGAGGTTGCCGACGTAGTCGACGTGGTCGGTGAACCAGAGCGTGTTGCCGCCCCCGAACAGGCCCGGCGCGTCCTTGGAGCTGTTGACGACGACCCACCAGAACGGCACCAGGAAGTAGATCACCAGGAAGCCGAGGAGGATCTGCAGAGGGAGGTAGCGCTGCGGCCGGCGGACGCCGGCGCGGACGCTGGTGCGGTCGGCCATCTAGAGGAAGCTCCTCCGCTTGCGGGTGAAGAACAGGAAGGCGTACACGCAGATGAAGACGATGCCGCCGAGCGCGAACGAGATCGCCGACCCGTAGTTGAAGTTGGCGAGCGAGAACGCCTGCTGGTACGCGTACATGTTGGGGGTGAAGTCGGACCCGATCGTGCCCGCGGCGAGGTAGCGCAGGATCTGCGGCTCGTTGAAGAACTGCAGGGTGCCGATGAGCGAGAAGACCAGGATCAGGATCAGCGCGGGCGCGATCAGCGGGATCTTGATCCGCGTCGCGATCTGCCACCGGCCGGCGCCGTCCATCCGGGCGGCCTCGTAGAGCGTCGGGTCGATGCCCTGCAACGCCGCGTACAGGATGATCATGTAGTAGCCGGCCCACTGCCAGGTGACGACGTTGAGCAGGCCGTAGAAGATCAGCTCGCTGCCCAGGAAGTCGGGCGCGGTGGCGCCGAACAGTCCGAAGATGTCGGTGAGCGGGCCGAAGCCCTTGCTGTAGAGGAACCCCCACATCACCGCACCGATGACGGTGGGGATCGCGTACGGAAGGAAGATCATGAGGCGGGAGAAGCGCGCGAACAGCGTGGTCACCGCGTCCAGGATGAGGGCCATCACGAGCGCCAGGACGATCTGCAGCGGGATGGAGACCAGCGAGAAGCGGATGACGAACCAGGCTCCGGACAGGAAGCTCGGGTCGGTGAACGCCTTCACGTAGTTGTCGAAGAGGACGAAGCTGGTGCCGCCGATCAGCTTCTTCTGAAAGAGACTGAGGTACAGCGCGTACGCCAGCGGCGCGATGAGGAACGCCAGGAAGACGAGCGCGAAGGGCCCGACGAAGAGCCACCCCATCAGGTGCTCGCGGAGGTGCACCTTGCCACGGATCTTGCGCGTCTCGCTCGGCGGACGCGGTGTGCGCTGCTCGGTCAGGACTGTCATCTGTGCTCTCCGGGACGGGGACGCGGGGATCGTGGGTGGGCCGGCCGACAGCGCCGACACGGCCCACCCAGAGCGGTCACGAAACGGTGAAACCCTGCTCCTTGGCGTACTTCGCGACGTCCTCCTGGAGCTTGTCGGCCGCCTGCGAGCCGGTGATGGACCCCTTGATGACCTCGCTGACCTGCTTCGTCATGGCGTCCAGGTAGTACTGGCCGAAGGGCGCGTAGGACACCCCCTGGTACGCCTCGGCGGCGGGGAGGTAGACCTCCTTGTTCGCCTGCTGGCCGCCGAAGAACGCCACCTTCAGGTCGACGAACGCGGGATCCTTGAGCGCCGTGAGGTTCAGCGGGAAGATGATCTGGTTGGTCCAGCCGTCGGTGAGCGACTCCTTGTCGGCGTACAGCCCGTAGGCGACCTTCGCCGCCAACTCCGGCTTCTTCGCCTGCTTGGTCACCGAGAAGGCCGACCCACCCCAGTTCACCTGCACCGGGTTGGCCGGATCCCACTGCGGCAGGGGCGCGACCGCGAACTTGCCGGTGTCCTGGCCCTTACCGACGCCCGCGCCGGTGAGGTAGCCGGGCGCCCACGCCGCCGAGATGTACGTCGCGTAGTTGCCGTTGATCACGCCGGAGATGTACTCCGGGGTGAACTGGTCCTGCGTGCCCACCAGGCCCTTCTTGGCCAGGCCGCCCCAGTAGTCCAGCACGTCCTTGGACGCCTGGTCGTTGAGCTGCACGCCGATCGACTTGGGCTGCGCCGGGTCGTAGGTGAAGGGCGACGCACCCTTCTGGATCTGCAACGCCATCAGCACCGCCGGAACGTTCGCGCCGAGATCCCCGAAGAGCGGACCGCCGGCGTCCTTCACCTTCTGCGCGGTCTGCTCGTACTCGGCCCAGGTCTTCGGTGGAGTGATCTTGTACTTGTCGAAGATGTCCTTGCGGTAGATCATGCCCATCGGGCCACCGTCGACCGGGACGCCGTAGACGGCGTCGCCCACCGACACGTCCTTCCAGGCGCCCTCGCCGTAGTTGGCCTTCACCGCGTCGTAGCCGTACTGCTTGATGTCCACGAGCGCGCCCTGGATCTGGAAGGTCGGGATCCGGTCCGCCTCAACCATGATCACGTCGGGCGCGCCGGTGCCCGCCGAGATGGCCGTCTGGAACTTGTCGTACTCGTCGCCGCCCTGACCGACGTTGGTCCAGCAGACCTGCACGTCGTCGTGGAGCTTGTTGAAGTTGTCGACGACGAGTTGGGTGTTGGGGTACCAGCCCCACATCGTCACGACCGGCACGTTCTGCTTGGTGATGGTGTTCGTGCAGTTGCTCGCGTCGCTGCCGCCGTCGTCCGAGGAGCAGGCAACCAGGCCGCTCCCGGCCGCGAGCAGGGCCACCGTGGCGAGTATGCGTCTTCTCTTCATTGAGATGGTTCCCTTCGGAGGTGGCGGTGCACAGACATCCATGCGCCGGCGGGCGCCACCGGGGCGGCTGGGACCCCGCTCCCGGTGGCGTCGCCTGGGCAGGCTCCTAGCGTTTGAACAGACGGGGCGCCAGGTCGATGAGGTTCTTCTGCCACACGTCCCAGCCGTGCGGCCCGGGGGTGACCCCGTCGAACTCGTAGCGGATACCGAGGGTGTCCAACGTGGTCAGCGACGCCATGAAGCTCGGGTACACGAAGTCGGTCTGGTCACCGACGTACAGCCGGAGCATCCTGGTGCCGTTGTTGATCGCCGCGACGTCGACACCGGCGCCGCTGCCGAAGCCGGCCGAGAACGCCGCGACGTAGGCGAACTGTCCCGGGTATGCCTTCAGCACACCGAACGCCTGCCCTCCGCCCATCGACAGTCCGGCGAGGGCCTGCTGGGACGGGTCGCTGGAGACGTGGTAGCGGGACCGGGCCGTCGGCACGATGTTCTCCAGCAGTTCCCGGTTGAAGTTCGACGAGTTGCCGTTGCCCATCACGACCACCATGGGCGTGAGGTCGCCGTCGAGGAACTGGTGGTCGAGGATCTGCTTGGCCCGGCCCATCTCGACCCAGTCCGTGTAGTTCTGCCCACCGCCGTGTTGCAGGTAGAGGACGGGATAGGGCTGCGCCCGCTGCGGGTCGTACCCGGGTGGGGTCCACACCAGCGCGGTGCGGTCCTGGCCGGCCACCGTGCTGGCGTAGGTCATGGTCTCGACCGTGCCGCCCTGCCCGGCGGGCACGTCCGTCAGCAGTCGGGCCGCAGGGCCCGGGATGAGGAAGGTGCTCCACATCGGCTCCGTGGTCACCCTCGTCGGGTTCGAGACGTCCTTGAACGGCACCCGGTCGACGATCAGCCGGTAGTAGTAGAACCAGGGCTTCAGCGGCCCCACGGTGGCCCGCCACCGGTCGTCGTCGCGCGTCAGCGGCACGCGCAGCCAACTGCCGCCCGGCGCGATGTTGGCCCACACCGTGACGTGCTGGGCGTCCGCGAAGTCCGTGGTGGTCTCGAAGGTGACGAACCCGTCCTCGGTGACGAAGGGCGTCGGGGTGGTGCCGGCCGGCGGTGGGGTGAACTCGCCCGTGAACCGCCCGTGGCCCGGGCTCGGTCCGTGGTCCGACACGTGCCCGAACAGTCGTGGCACGAAGTCGACCAGGTTCTCCTGCCAGGTGGTCCAGTTCCCGCCGCCGTCCGGGTTGACCCCGTCGAACTCGAACCGGACGCCGGCCCGGTCCAACGCCTTCGTCAGCCGGTAGGTGGTGTTGTAGGCCGGGTCGGTGACGTTCCCCGTGTAGAGCCGCAGCAGCTTGAGGTGGTGCAACGCCGTGGCGTCCCTGCGGTCGATCGTCGGCGCCGAGGTGCCGGAGAACCAGCCGACGTAGCCGAACTGGCCGGGCTTGGCGAGCGCCGCCCGGACCGCCCGCCCAGCGTCGTCGGCGACGCCGGCGATGGCCTGGTGCGCCGGATCACGAAGGACCCGATAGTGGTCGGCGACCGCCTTGCGGAGGTCCTTCAGCTCACGGTCGTCCGCGCTGTCGGCGATGACCACGACCATCGGCTGCATCGCGCCGGCCGCCGAGAGGTTGTCGAGGATCTGCTTCGTGCGACCGAGATCGAGCCAGTCGCTGGCGGCCACGCCGTCGCCCGACTCCAAAAAGAGCGTGGGGTAGCCCTTCGGCTTCTTGGCCGCGTACCCGGGTGGCGTCCAGACCAGGGCCGAGCGTTGCTCGGCGCGGACCCGGTAGGTCAGGGTCCCGACCGTACCGCCGGTGCCGGCGGGCGCGTCGGCCAGCCAGCGCGCCGACTCCCCGGCGACCAGGAAGGTGCTCAGCAGCGGGTCGGACGCCACGCTCGTGCTGTTCGTCGGATCCTTGATGGTCTTGGTGTCGTCGGCGGTCACCTGGTAGCGGTACAGCCCGGGCGTCAGCGCGCCGAGCACACCGGACCACACGTCACCGCGGCGGGTCAGCCCGAATTCCGCCCAGCTGGCGGACGGGCCGAAGTTGCCCTCGACGACGACCTGCGAGACGGTGCCCAGGTGCTCCTGGACGTACGCGGCCGGTACGGTGAACGAGGCGTAGCGGTCCGGGGAGACGTCCAGCCACGGCGTGTCCGCCGCCGCTGCCGGTTGCGGCGCGAGCAGGGACGCCGCCATGGCGATGACTCCGGCGCCCAACACCGCCGAGAGCCGGCGTACGCTGAGGCGGCGTAAGCGCCCGTGATACTGTTCGCTTGTCACGCTCCACTCCTTTCCTGTGCCGGTAGCGGATGCGACCCGCTGACCGGCTCAACCCATCGGTGGATCTCGCCGTGCGGTAGCGCTCACCTCCTTCGGTCGTTCGTCGGTGGCGCGGTCGATTCGCGGACCACGAGGCTGGTCGGCAGGACTATCTGGTGCGGCTCGTCCCACTCGCCGGTCACCAGTGACTTGAGCATCCGCGCGGCTTCGTACCCGAGCTGGTACATCGACTGGTCCACGGTGGTCAGACCGGGCTCGGTCGACGCGGCCTCCGGGATGTTGTCGAAGCCGACGACGGACAGGTCGGCCGGGACGCGCAGGCCCAACTCCCGGGCGACCTCCAACACCTTGAGGGCCATCCCGTCGCTCGCCGCGAAGACCGCCGACGGCCGGTCCGCCCGTTGCAACAGGGCACGGGCCAACGGCACCGCCGACTCGGGATTGAAGTCCCCCCGGCCGATCAACGTCGGGTCCACGGGCACGCCGGCGGCGGTGAGCGCCGCCCGGTAGCCCTCCTCCCGGGACCAGGCCGAGGCGAGGCTGTCGCGCCCGGCGATGAAGCCGATGCGGCGATGGCCCAGGTCGAGCAGGTGCTCGACCGCGGTGGTGGCGCCGGTGAGGTTGTCGGCCGTGACCGAGGGCTCCGTCGCGCCGCGTACCGGGTCGATGGCCACGACCGGCGTCCGGCTGCGCATCTCGCCCCAGGGCGTGACCACGATGCACCCGTCGGTGAGGGTGCCGGACAGGCGGGTCAGGTGCCGCTGCTCCCAGCCCTCCGAGTAGGACCCGTAGAGGTCGCTGTTGGCGTAGATGATGAGGTCGAAGCCGGAGCGGCTGAGCGCCTGCATGACTCCCTTGAGCACCTCCGCCGTGTACGACTGGAAGCTGTGCGCCACCAGGCCGAGGACGTTGGTGCGGCTGCGCCGCAGGCTCGAGGCCACCAGGCTCGACTCGTAGCCGAGCTGTTCGATGGCGGTACGGACCTGGGCGATGGTGCGGGCGCTGACGCCGTAGTGGCCGTTGACGACGCGGGAGACGGTGGCGGTGGAGACACCGGCGGCCCGGGCGACATCACTCATTGTCGCCGGCGCATTGGCTTCGATCATGCCACTCTCTCTGGACTGCAATCGTTATCGGTTACGTTTCCAGGATGTTGCCAACGTAACCGACCCCGATTGCGAACACAAGACCTTTTCATCCCGACGCGAGGGTCCCCGAAAGGTCCACCCGGGATCGTGCACGGTGGACTTCGCGCACCGCAAAACCGCGCCATTTCGCGCACGGGTGCCACCCGTTGACAACGGGGCGCCACTCTCCGTCAGGCGCCATTCCGAAACGGGGTGTTCCCTCCGGGGAGCATGATCGGTAACGTTTACATCGATCGCGAACGTAATCCATGATCATGGCGATGTCCAGAGCTCGCACCGACCCACCACCCCCGGGTCCCCGGCGCCGCGAACACCGATCTCGACGTCGGAGACCCCGTCCGAGAGGAGCCCCGCCCTGAACACCCACCTCGACGTAGCGCCGGACCCACTCCCCCGCCGCGCCGCTTCGGCCGTCCGGCCACGTCAGAGCCAGCGGGGAGGGCGGTCGTGAACACCGCACGCCTGCTCCTGGATCCGCGTCGGCGGGTCGCACCCGTGCCGCGCCGGCTCTTCGGCTCGTTCGTCGAGCACCTCGGCCGCTGTGTCTACGGAGGGATCTACCAGCCCGACCACCCCAGCGCCGACGCGGACGGTTTCCGGGGCGACGTCCTCGCGCTCGTCCGTGAGCTGGGCGTCACCACGGTCCGCTACCCGGGCGGCAACTTCGTCTCCTCCTACCGCTGGGAGGACGGCGTGGGCCCGGTCGAGCGACGACCGGCCCGGCTCGACCTCGCCTGGCACAGCCTGGAGACCAACGCCTTCGGGCTGGACGAGTTCATGCGCTGGGTCGGCAAGGCCGGCGTCGACCCGATCATGGCGGTCAACCTCGGCACCCGGGGCACGGCCGAGGCCGTCGACCTGCTGGAGTACGCCAACCACCGCGCCGGGAGCCACCTCGCCGACCAGCGCCGCGCCAACGGCGCCGCCGACCCGTACGGGATCAGGCTGTGGTGCCTGGGCAACGAGATGGACGGTCCGTGGCAGGTGGGCCAGCGCAGCGCCACCGAGTACGGGCGGCTCGCGGCGCAGACCGCGAAGGCCATGCGCCGCTTCGATCCCGACCTCGAACTGGTCGCCTGCGGCTCGTCCCACCTCGGCATGCCGACCTTCGGCAGCTGGGAGCGGGACGTGCTGACCGAGGCGTACGACGACGTCGACCTGATCTCGCTGCACGCCTACTACCAGCCGGTCGACGACGACCTGCCCAGCTTCCTCGCCTCGGCCGAGGACATGGACAGGTACATCGACGCCGTCACCGCCATCGCGGACTCGGTGGGCGCGATCCGCCGGTCCACCAAGAAGATCATGATCGCGTTCGACGAGTGGAACGTGTGGTACCAGTCGGCGGCGCCGTCCACGCCACCCAGTGGCGAGGACTGGCCGGTCGCGCCGCCGCTGCTGGAGGACCACTACAGCGTGGCCGACGCCGTCGTCGTCGGTGGCCTGCTCATCAGCCTGCTGCGGCACAGCGACCGGGTGACCGCGGCGTGCCAGGCCCAGTTGGTCAACGTCATCGCGCCGATCATGACCGAGCCGGACGGGTCGGCCTGGCGGCAGACCATCTTCCACCCGTTCGCTCGCACGGCCCGGCACGCCCGGGGCGTCGTGCTGGACGTGCTGCGCGACGGCAGCACCACGAGCACCGACCGCTACGGCGTCGTCGCCGCGGTCGACGCGGTCTCCACCTGGGACGACAGCACCGGGGAGTTGACCGTGTTCCTCGTCAACCGGTCCGTCGACACCCCGGCCGAGGTGACCGTCGACCTCGCCGGTGCCCGGGTGGGCGAGGTCATCGAGTGCGTCACCGTGGGCGGCGACGACCTCGATGCCAAGAACACCGCCGCCGGCCCGGACCACGCCGAGCCGCGCCCCACCGAGCCGGTCCGCGCCGGCGACGCCGGCGTCCGGCTGACCCTTGCGCCCGCGTCGTGGACCATGCTGCGGCTGCACGCCACCGACGTCACCCCGTGAACCACCCCGGGCCGCGCACCCCCGGTTTCACCGAGGGGTGCGCGGCCCGGGACTTCCCCACCACAGGGAGTACGGAGAATCGCGTCGACGGTCCGACCAGGACCGGAACAATTGTGTCCGGAAACAACGCCGTACGGGACCACGGAATTGATGGCCGGATGCTCTGTCGGATCAATTTGGCTAACGAATTCACGCGTGCACCACAGGTGGCGTCGGAACGCACCCGGGAGACGGTCAGGCGCAATTATTCGGCCGCTGGCGTCAACCTCCCGTCGACCCGGCGCGCAATGGCGGTGTAATCGTCGCGCAACTCCTCGGGAAGCACCCAGGCCGGGGCGTCCTGCCACGCCAACGGCCGGAGGAACCGGCGGATCGACGTCGCGCCCACAGATGTGTGCACCGCGTTCGTCGACGGCCAGGGCCCGCCGTGATGCTGGGCCCAGGACACCCGGACGCCGGTGGGATAGCCGTCGAAGACGATCCGGCCCGCGCGGGCGGAGAGCACGTCGACCAGCCGCCGGACGACGTCGGCGTCGTCCGCCGGGCCACGGTGGACCGAACCGGTCAGCGAGGGCGGGACGGTGTCCAGCGCGGCGTCGAGGTCGGCGACGTCGCCGTACCGGACCACGATCATGAGCGGGCCGAAACACTCGTCGGCGATCTCGGCGGTCAGCCCCTTCAGGTCGACCTCCAGGAGTCTCGGCGCGACGGCGAAGCCCGCTCCGGGCTCGACCTGCGGCCGGGCCGAGACCCGGGCGCCGGCCCGTTCGAACTCCGCCGCCCGGATCTCGTACGCGTCCCGGATGCGCTCGTTGAGCAGGAACGCGCCGCCCGCGCCGGCGACCCGCTCGCGCAGGCCGTCGACGAGCTGGTCGCCACCCTCACCCGCCGGGACGAACGCCAGGCCGGGCTTGGTGCAGAGCTGGCCGCCGGAGGCGGTGAAGGAGGTGAACAGGCCCTCGGCGATCCCCTCGGCCCGATCGGTGGCCGCACCGGGCAGGACGACGATCGGGTTCACGCTGCTCAGCTCGGCGTACAGCGGAATCGGATCAGGTCGTTCGTCGATGGCCGCCTGGATGGCGCGGGCGGCGTTGACCGAACCCGTGAGCGCGGCGGCACGGATCGCGGGGTGCCGCACCAGCGAACGGCCGGCCTGTTCCCCGTACACGATCCCGATGACGCCCTCGGGCCCGCCGAGGTCGCGGACCGCCGCTCCGATCGCGGCGGCGGACGCGTGCGAGGTCAGCGGGTGGGACGGATGCGCCTTCAGGACGGTGGGGCAGCCGGCGGCGAGCGCGGCGGCCGTGTCACCGCCCGCGACCGAGAAGGCGAACGGGAAGTTGCTGGCCCCGAAGACGGCGACCGGCCCGAGAGGTACGAGCATCCGCCGCACGTCCGGGCCGGGCCCGAGCGGTGTGTCGGCGGCGTGGTCGATGGCCGCCTCGACGTACGCCCCGTCGCGGAGCACGTCGCCGAACATCCGGAACTGGACCGCGGCCCGGGTGAGTTCCGAGTCCAGCCGCGCGTGGGCCAGCCCGGTCTCCGCCTCGGCGGCCGCGACCAGGTCGGCCCGTCGGGCATCGAGGGAGGCCGCGATCGCGTCCAGCAACTCCGCCCTGCCGCGTCGGCCCAGGTCGGTCAGCCAGCGCGTCGCCCGGGACGCCTGGCCGGCGATCTCGTCCACCCGGGACTCGTCGGTCTCGGTGAGCTCCGTCGCGCGACGCGTGCCGTCGCGGGGATCGACCGTGCTGACCACGTTCACAGCAGTCCTCTCCTTGCCAGATTGCCCATCAGGTCACGGACACCGAACTGCCAGGGTTCGCACTCCTGGGCGTGCCGCACCCGGTTGACCAGGGTGCCGAGCGCCGGGCAGCTGATCCGGACCACGTCGTCGACCTTGTGGGTGAAGCCCTCACCGGGGTGACCCCGGTCCTGGATGGGCGCGAACATGGTGCCGAGCATCAGGGCGGCGCCGTCGGGATAGTGGTGGTGCGGGCCGACGAGCTGGCGCACCAGGTCCTCCGGGTCACGCGACATCTGCGTCATCTCCGAGACCGCCTCCAGCCGGAAGCCGTCCACCCCGTGGACCTCCAGGCGGACCTCGAGTTCGCGCACCCGTTCCATACCGAACCGGTCGTCGAAGAGCCGGATCAGGGGGCCGAGGGCGCAGGAGGCGTTGTTGTCCTTCGCCAACGGAAGCAGCAGCGCCGAGCGGCCCTCGATGTCGCGCAGGTTCACGTCGTTGCCGAGCGTGGCGCCGACGATCCGGCCGCTGGACTGGACGATGAGCGTGATCTCGGGTTCCGGGTTGTTCCAGGTCGACGCGGCGAGCACGCCGACGTCGACGGCGGTGCCGACGGCGGAGAGGACCTGTCCCTTGGTGAAGATCTCGGCGTCCGGACCGATCCCCACCTCCAGGTACTGGCTCCACATGCCCTCGGCGACCAGCAGGATCTTGAGCCGGTCCGCCTCGACCGAGCCCGGTTCCAGGTGGTGCAGGTCGACACCGATGTCGGCGAACATCCGTTGCCGGATGTCCGCCGCGAGCGCCAGGTCGCCACGGGCCCGCTCCTCGATGACCCGCTCGATCATCGAGACGGGGAAGGTCACGCCGGCGGCCTTGAGCGCCTGGAGGTCGACCGGGGCCAGCAGCCAGGGCCGGCCATTGTCGCGGGTGGCGACCGCCGTGTTGGCCAGGATCTCCGCGAAGTCCCCGACCCGTGCCCCGTCGAGCCCGGCCACGGTGACGGCGGGGTCGGGCAGCTCGCAGATGTCCCGGACGGTCGGAAACCGTTGGCTCAGGTCGATGACCTCGCCGTCGCGGACGGCCACGGGGGTGGGACCGCCGACGGACGGGTCCCAGATCCGGCCGATCAGGACACTGTCCGCGTCGTCCGGCAACGCCTCGGCGGCGGCATCGGCCCAGTCCTCGCGTCGGGGTCCGCCGTCGCTGGTCAGCATCGGCCGCTCGTCGGTGGTCTCAGGACGCGAGGGCATGTCGGTCGCCGTCGTTCGTCGCCCCGGCGAAGCCGATACGAGCGCACCGCTTACCCATCGTCGCTCCACCGTTACGAGTCGGAGTCACGTTCATAAATTGCAACGATCGTAGCGACATGTGCAACGTTGTCAAGTGGCGGTTGCGTATCGCGTCATCTACATTGCACATGATGCAACGACAGCGGCGATGCCGCGCCGTACGAGGGGAGACAGAGCCTTGGCGCAATCGATCCGCCGCGCGATCGACCTCATCCGTCGGTCAGCCGAACGCCCGCTGTCCCTGACCGAGGCCGCGGACGTGCTCGGCGTCCACAAGTCCACGGCGCTTCGGATACTGCACACCCTGGAGTCGGCGCGCTTCGTCCGCCGTACCGGCGCGGGCACCTACGTGCTCGGCAGCGGGCTGATCGAGCTGGCGGACCTCGCGCTCGGCTCGATGGACCTGCGCCAGCCGGCCGCCGCCCACCTCCGTACGCTGCAACGCGAGACCGGCCACACCGTGCACCTGGCCCAACTGACCGGTGACGAGATCATCTACATCGACAAGGTGGACAGTCCGGCGTTCGACGCCGTCAAGCTCCCCTCCCGGGTCGGGCGCGCCGTGTCGATCTACGCGAGCGCCGTGGGCAAGACCATCCTGGCGTACCTGCCCCGCCAGGACCGCGAGCGGCTGCTCTCGCACGTCGTGTTCGAGCGGTTCACCGACACCACCTTCGCCGACCGCGACGCGCTCGACGCCGAACTCGCCGACATCCAGGAACGCGGCTGGGCCGTGGACAACGGTGAGCACGACACCTACGTGATGTGCGTGGCCGCCCCGATCAGGGATTCCCGAGGGCAGGTCATCGCCGCCGTCTCGATCACGGCGATCGAGGTCATCGCGAACCTCGACGAGCTGAAGGGCAACCTGCCGCTGCTCCTGGAGACCGCCAACCAGATCTCGTACGAGATCGGCTACCCGCGGCCCTTGGCCGACCCGGACGACGACGGCCGGTCCGCACCCTGACCTCGGGTGCGCCGCGCGGTGTCACCCTCGCGGAGGCGGTCCAACTCGGCGAGGTACATCGCCTGCATGCGGTCGTAGTGCCGGACCAGCATCGTGACCTCCTCGGCGCTGTAGCCCTCGACGAGCCGCTCGGCCCGCTCGGCGAACCGCTCGTACGGCCGCGTCAGCTCGGCCGCCCGCTCCGGACGCAGGGTGACGATCACCCGCCGTCGGTCCGCCGGATCGCGCTCGGCGGTCACGTAGCCCGCCTGCTGGAGCCGGCGCAGCATGCTGGTGACCGCCCCGGTGGTGAGGTTGGTCCGCTCGGCGACCTGCCCCGCCGTGGCGGATCCGACGTCCGCCAGGTGGTCCAGGCACTCCAGGTCGCTCACGGTCAGGCCCAGCCGCTCGGCGATGGCGTACCGGAACACCATGGACAGCCGGGACATCTCCCGTCCGGCGCGCATGAGGTCGGCGATCGCGGTCGCACGGGCCGGCACCTGGGACATGCCCGCAATCATGCCTCCGGCACGGTCACCCGGTGCAGCCGAGGTAACACCCGGGTCAGCACCCAGTGTGGTGCGGCCGCGCCCCCGGTGAGACGGCGCATCAGCCGGCCGGCGGTGTCGACGGCGCGGAAGGCGTAGGGGACCATCTCGTCCTGGTAGGCGGCGATCGCCTCCTCCACCGCCCGGCCGGTCGCCCGGGCCTCGAGCAGCCTACGGCCGAGCAGTGCGGCGTCGCGGAGCGCGGTGTTGCCGCCGTGGGCGCCGAACGGCGGCATGACGTGCACGGCATCGCCCATCATCGTGGCCCGGGGCACCGCCCAGCGCCGGGGGCGCCGGCCGGTGGCGAAGAGGTTGAGCACCGTGGCGTCCAACTCGGCGGTGGCGACCAGCCGTCGGATGAGCGGGTGGAAGTCGGTGCTCAGCCCGGCGGCCAGTCGCCAGAGCGCGAGCAGGTCGCCACGGACGCCTATGGGCACCTCCCCCTGCCCCAGCAGCAGTCCCCACATGACGTAGTCGTCGCCGGTGGGCGCGTAGCTGCCCGGCGCCAGCCGGGCGAACGCCTCCCGTGGCCGCTCACCGAACCGCATCGGGGTGAAGAAGAACGCGCGGCCGGGTCGATCGGCGATGGCCAGCACGCCGCTGCTGCGCAGCGCGTCCGGGATCATGCTCTCGCCGTTGCGGTGCAGCGGTGACCGGCCGTAGATGCCCGCCAGCGGCGCGCTCGCCGGGGCCGCGTCCGGCATGAGCTGTGCCCGTAGCGCCGAGCCGACGCCGTCCGCGCCCACCACGACGGTCGCCGCGACGGCCCCGCCGTCGGCGAACCGCAGTCGCAGCCCGGCCGGGCCGCCACTGTCCACCGCGACCGCCTGCTTGCCGTAGTGGATCCGCCCGTTCAGCCCGGTCTGCAGGATCGAGCGCAGCGTCAGCCGGTCGACCTGGCGGGTGGCGTACGGCTCGTCCTTGAAGGTGATGGTGAACGCGTCCCGCAGTCGGCTGTCGGTGAAGCGCAGGTGGCCGCCGGGCTCGTCGCCGGTGGTCAGCGCCAGGTTGTACAGCGGGCGGGGCAGGCTCTCGCGCAACGCCGCCAGCCCGTGGCGGTCGAGGATGATCCGGTAGCCCTGTCGCCGCACGAAGGGGCCGGGGTCCCGCTCGTAGACGTGCGCGTCGATGCCGGCTCGGGTGAGGTACTGGGCGAGGCAGAGACCGGAGAGGCCGGCGCCGGCGATAGCCACCGAGAAGTTCGTCGATATGCCCATGCGGATTATCTTAATGACTAAGATGATTTCCGCAAGACGGCCCGCGTCCCGCCCGACGGCGGTCTTGTGCCCGGGCACCGAAAAACGAGATCATCACGCATGCTCGACCCCTCGAACGAGGACGACGGGACCGCGC
Organism: Micromonospora sp. WMMD729; assembly: GCF_049315225.1. Classification (NCBI taxonomy): domain Bacteria; kingdom Bacillati; phylum Actinomycetota; class Actinomycetes; order Micromonosporales; family Micromonosporaceae; genus Micromonospora; species Micromonospora sp. WMMD729. The sequence continues at coordinate 3,955,180 of NZ_CP186059.1, forward strand.
CAACCGTCTCCACCCCGCGCTTCGTGGGGCGTGACCGGGAGCTGACGGCACTACGGGGCGCCCTGGCCCAGCCACCGGCGATCGTGCTGGTGGAGGGCGAGGCGGGGATCGGCAAGAGCCGGCTGCTGCGCGAGTGGCTCAGCACGCCGGCTGAGCGCACCGCCCTGGTGTCGGTGTGCCCACCGCTGCGCGAGTCGCTGACGTTGGGGCCCATCGTCGACGCGTTCCACGGAATCGACGGTCCGGTGTCGCAGCTGCGGCTCACCGCGCTCGCCGGCGCGTTGCGGCCGCTGTTCCCCGAGTGGTCGGCGAACCTGCCGCCCGCGCTGCCGCCCCTGGACGACGCGAAGGCGGCCCGGCACCGCCTGTTCCGCGCCCTGGACGAGTTGCTGCGGGCGCTGCGGGTCGACGTCCTCGTCCTCGAGGACGCGCACTGGGCCGACGAGGTGACCCTGGAGTTCCTGCTGTTCGTCATCTCCCGACAGCAGTCGGACGGACCGAGCCTGGTCATCTCCTATCGACCCGAGGAGGTCGGCGACGGGTCGCTGTTGCTGCGGCTGACGTCCCGACTGCCCGCCGGCGTGACCCAACTGCGGATCGCCCTTGCGCCCATGCGACCCGACGACACGGCGGCGCTGGTCTCCTCGATGCTGGACGGCAACCCGATCTCGCAGGAGTTCACGACGTTCATGCACGAACGGACCGGTGGCGTTCCGCTGGCACTGGAGGAGTCGGTCCGTCTCATGTGCGATCGGGCCGACCTCGTCTTCCGCGACGGCCAGTGGGTCCGGCTGAAGCTGCGCGAGCTACAGGTGCCACCCACGGTGCGCGACTCCACCCGGGAACGGGTCAGCCGCCTGTCGCCCACGGCGCAGCAGGCGTTGCGCGCCGCGGCGACGTTGGCGGACCGGTCCTCGGTGGCGACGATCGCGCTGACCGCCGGCCTGTCACCGGGCGAGTGCCGGACCGCCATCGCCGAGGCGGCCAGTGCCGGCGTCCTGGACGGAGACGACCGCGGCAGGTGGCGGTTCCGGCACGTCCTGGCCGCCACCGCGGTCTACGAGTCGATCCCACTGACCGACCGCAGACACGTCCACCTGCTGGCCGGTCGCGCCCTGGAGCAGGTACACCCACCGCCCGTGGCACGCCTCGCCCACCACTTCCGCGAGGCCGGCGAGATCCCTTCCTGGGCGCGGTACGCCGAACAGGGCGCCGAGTTGGCCATCGCCTCGGGCGACCACACCAAGGCGGTCGACCTGCTGGTCGACCTGCTGTCGTGGGCCGTGCTGCCACCGGCGGACCGGGCGCGGGTCGCCCGCATCGCCGGGGTCGCCGCGCTGGGCCGCCGGGAACAGGTCGATCAGGTCTACCACCGGGTGGTCCGGACGCTGCGCTCGGTGCTGGAGAGCCCGGGCCTCTCCGCCCGGCAGCAGGCCGAGATCCGCAATCCCCTGGGTCGGCTCCTGATCACCGGGGGTGAGGCGCAGGCCGCCCTCGGCGAGCTGGAGCAGGCGGTGGCCAACCTCGACCACGACCCGGTCGAGGCGGCCCGCGCGATGACCTACCTCGGTTGGGCCTACGCCGGACCGTGGCCCGCCGCCACGCACCGCCGATGGCTGGACCGCGCCGCCGACCTCACCGCCCAGATCGACTCCCCCGCCGAGCGGCTGAACCTGGCCGGGAACCGCGCGGCGGCGTTGCTCATGCTGGGCGAGCAGGAGGCCTGGGACGTCGTCGCCGACCTGCCCCTGGGTGGCACGACCCCGGCCGAGCGTCTCGACGTGGCCCGCATCCACGCGAACGTCGGCACCGGCGCGCTGATCTGGGGCCGGTACGCCGACGCGGCGGAACACCTCGACGTGGCCATGCGCCTCGCCGAGGCCGAGCAGGCGTCCCGGTTGCAGCACAACGTCCGACTCGAACAGGCCAACCTGGCGTGGCTCACCGGTCGGTGGGACGGCCTGGCCCAGGCGAGCGCGGCCCTCGCCGACGCCGACCGGGACCGGCCGGCGCACTACCTGGGCAGCATCCGCCTCGCGGCCCGACTGGCGGCGGCGGCCGGACGGCGGCGGGCCGCCGAGGAGCAGTTCCGGCTGGTCCTCGAGGAGTCGGCCCGGCTCGGCGCGGCGGACGACACGATGGAGGCCGCCGCGGCGCTGGCCAGACTGTGGCTGGCGGACGGCAACAGCGGCCGGGCGCTGCGGATCACCAACGAGCCGATGGACACCGTGCGGCGCAAGGGCATCTGGATCTGGGCGACGGACCTCGTTCCCGCCCGGGTCGAGGCGCACCTCGCCGCCGGTGACCTGGCGGCCGCAACCCGCCTGACGGACCAGTTCGCCAGAGGACTGCGTGGCCGTACGGCGCCCGCGCCGCGCGCCGCGCTCACCGTGTGTCGTGCCCTGCTGCTCGCCGCGGCCGGGGACCACACGCGCGCGGCGACGGCGTACGCCCGGGCGGCGAGCGCGTGGAGCGCCCTGCCGCGCCCGTACGACGCGATGCGCGCCCGCGAGCGGCAGGCCGAGGCGATCATCGCGCAGGGCCGCACCGAGCAGGGCCGCGAACTGCTGGCGGAACAGTACGAGCAGTTGTTCCGGCTTGGCGCCCGCGGCGACGCGGACCGGGTCGCACAACGGCTCCGCGAGCACGGCGCCGAGGTGCCGCGCCTGTGGCGCGGCGGCCGACGTGGGTACGGGGACCAGCTCTCCCCTCGCGAGCTCGACGTGGTCCAACTGGTCGTCGCGGGCAAGACGAACCGGGAGATCAGCCGGATCCTGGCCAAGTCTCCGGCCACGGTGGACCAGCAGCTCCGGGCCGCCATGCGCAAGCTGAAGGTGAGCAGCCGGACCGCGCTCGCGGTCAAGGCGGTGGAGGCCGGCGTGTTTGCCGAGGACGAATCCCTCGACAACGCCTCATGAATTTTGACGTATCCACCGGATAGCTAACGTCACCCGGCTGGGCCGAGCATGACTCCATGATCCATAGCCGGTGGGCAATGCATGCCTGAGCGATCCGTCGTGCCCGACGACTCCGCCGTCGAGCACCAGCCGCCGTCCGAGCGGCTCGGCGAATCGCGCGTCACCGCGCGCGACGCCTCCGACGTACCCGACGCCGACGCCGCCGTCGACCACGCGAGCCACGACCCCTACCAACCCCTGTAGGCGAAGGACCCCCATGAGACTCACAGCCCTCGCGGCAACACTTGCCGCAGCGGTCGGCCTGAGCGTGCTCCAGCCGATACCGGCGTCCGCCGCCGAGCCGGATCCCGGCACGGCGGCCAAGATCGCACCGACCCTGAAGGACCGCTTCCGCACCCAGCCGGCCGCCGACTTCTGGATCACCTTCGACAGCAAGGCCGACCTCGCGCCGGCGAAGAAGATCGCCGACTGGACCGCCCGTGGCCAGTTCGTCTACGACGCCCTGACCGCGGCGTCGAAGAAGTCCCTGGCCGCCGTCTCCACCGACCTCGACCGCGCCAAGGTGACGTACACCCCCTACCCGATCGCCAACGCCGTACTCGTCAAGGGCGGCACCGAGAAGCTCGCCCTCGACGTGGCCGCCCGGGTGCAGGTCGCCGAGATCCACGCGACGCCGCAGGTCGCCCTGGTCCAGCCGGTGGAGAAGAAGCTCCCCGCCGACCAGGCCGCCCGACCCGCCGCCCCGAAGGCAGGCGCGGACGACACCGTCACCTGGGGTCTCGAGGCCATCCACGCCCCGCAGGCGTGGGCCATGGGCGCCACCGGCGCGGGCATCACCGTGTCCAACCTCGACTCGGGTGTCCAGTTCGACCACCCCGCCCTGGCCCGCCAGTACCGGGGCGCGAAGCCGGACGGCACCGTCGACCACAACTACAACTGGATGGCCACCCGGGGCTCGTGCGCGAGCGCACCGTGCGACGACAACGGACACGGCACGCACACCATGGGCACCATGGTCGGCGTCGACGGCGCCGACCACGTCGGCGTCGCCCCGGACGCGCAGTGGATCGCCACGAACGGCTGCTGCGACAGCACCGGCGTCGAGTCGCTGCTGCGCTCCGGCTGGTGGCTGCTCGCCCCGACCGACCTCCAGGGCAACAACCCCGACCCGTCCAAGCGCCCGCACGTTGTCAACAACTCGTGGGGCCAGACCGTCGAGCATGACTTCGACGACTTCTTCCAGGCCATCGACGAGGCCTGGACCGCCGCGGGCATGTTCAGCACCTGGTCGTCGGGGAACACCTCGCCGTACGCGGCCTGTGACACGGTCTCCTCGCCGGGTTCCGCGGCGAGCGCCTACTCGGTGGGCGCGTACGCCGAGGACGGCACGCTCGCGCTGTTCTCCCGCAAGGGCGAGGGTGAGGGCGGCCGGATCAAGCCCGAGATCTCCGCGCCGGGGGTCAACGTCCGCTCGTCCTACCCGAACAACAGCTACGTCGAGATGGCCGGTACGTCGATGGCGGCACCGCACGTCGCCGGTGCCGTGGCGGCACTCTGGAGCTACGACCCGACCCTGATCGGGCAGGTCGACGAGACCCGTCGCCTGCTCGCCGAGTCGGCCACCGACGTCGACGACACCGAGTGCGGTGGCACCGCCGAGGTCAACAACAAGTACGGCGAGGGCCGGCTCGACCTGGTCCGCCTGCTGGAGCTCGCGCCCCGCAAGGGCGGCACCCTCACCGGTGTCGTCACCGCCAACGGCGCCCCGGTCCCCGCCGCCGACGTGACGATCAGCGGGCCGTTCAGCCGGTCGATCGGCACCGACAAGGACGGCCGGTTCACCACCAACCTGCCGGTGGGCGACTACCAGCTCAGCACCAAGGTGTTCGGCTACCTGACCGCGACCGCCACCGTCACGATCGCCCAGGGCCAGAACAGCTCCGTCACGCTGCCGCTCACCGCCGCCGCGAAGCACGACATCAGCGGACGGGTCGTCGACGACAAGAAGCGGCCCGTGCCGAACGCCGACGTGGCGATCCGGGACACGCCGCTGAAGCCGGTACGCACGGACGCCACCGGCGCGTTCACGATCACCGCCGTCCCCGAGGGCACGTACAAGCTGACCGCCACTCCCAACGCCTGCTTCTCCCCCACGTCGCTTCCGCTGACGGTGGGCGCGCAGAACGAGTCACCGGAGATCCCGGTCGGGCTCGTCGTCGACAAGGGCGGCTACAGCTGCGCCGTCACCGAGGGCGAGTACCTGCGCGGCACCGAGCCGGTCACGTTCGGCAGCGGTGTGTGGGCGACGGTGCAGCTGCCGTTCCCGATCGCGCTCTACAACGGCAGCCACGACACCCTCGGCGTCGGCCTGCGCGGCATCATCGCTCCGGACGGCAGCACCGGCCCCGGCTACGGCGGCGCGGGCGCCTTCCCGTTCTACCTGGAGAGTCCCGTCGAGTTCGCCCCGGGCGGCGGTGTCTTCACGGCCGCCACGAAGGTCAACGGTGAGGACGCGTTCGTCGTCGAGTACCGCAAGACCAAGCTCTGGGCCTACCCCATCCGCTCGGAGTACACCGAACCGGTCAACTTCTCGGCCACGTTCACCCGCTCGGGCACGATCATCTTCGGGTACGGCGACGGCGTCGGCTCGGACGACCCGGTGACCGCCGGCGCGACCGGCGTCACCGGCATCCAGGGCTGGGCCGGCGTCGACGGCATCCGGTTCTCCGACCACGCCCCGGTGCTGCGCGACGGCCTGATCGTCACCTACGACCTGCCGGACTTCGGGTACCTCGACGCGACCGTCGTGGACCAGAACGACGGGCTGCCGGTGGCCGGCGCCAAGGTCTCCTTCAGCACCGAGAAGGGGCTCGTGGAGACGGTCACGACCAACGGGACGGGCATCGTGCACCGCCAGCTCCCGGTCGGTGACTACACCATGACCGTCGAGGCGCCGAACTACCCGACTCAGGCGTACCCCTTCTCGCTCGACAAGCTCTACGCGCGGGCGAAGGTCGACGCCCGGCTGACCACGGGTGTCGCCGGCCTGAAGGCCGACGGCCTCGAGACGCTGCTGGGTACCGACCAGAACGGCGTGGGTTCGCTGACGCTGACCAACACCGGCTCCGCCCCGCTCACGTACACCCTGGGTGAGGCCGCGCGGCACCCCGAGCTCGACGCCGCCGGCACCACCGCGCGCACCGGCACGGGTGCGGCCAGCACGATCGACCTCGCCGGTTGGAAGGCCGGTGCGAGCGGCGGCATGAAGCCGTCGAACGCCGATGGCGCGACGGCCGCGTCGAGCGCCGCGGAGGCGCAGGCGGCGGCCAAGGTCGGCGCGACCTCCGGCGGCGATGTGATCACCCGGATCTCCATTCCCGGCAAGGTCGGGGAGAAGGTGCCCACCGGCGTCGGCTACGACGGCGACGTCTGGGTCCACGACTACGAGGCGCGGACCAACACCGCCTACACGGTGACCGGGAAGAAGACCGGCAAGGTCTTCGACGCGGCGTGGAACCCCGACTACCGGGCCTTCGACATGACGCTGGACACCAGGACCGGTGACATGTGCCAGATGGAGGACAGCCCGGCCAGCTTCATCCACTGCTTCAACCGGGACACCGGCAAGGAGACGAGGCAGATCAAGGGTGACTTCGTCACCTCGCAGCTGACCGGTCTCGCCTACAACCCGGCCAAGGACGTCTTCTACGTCGGTGGCCGGCGGAACGGCAAGATCGGGACCGTGGCCGGTACGTCGCACGACAAGCCGGGCGCGCTGCTGTCCTACTGCACCCCGCCGCTGCCCGAGATCATCGGCCTGGCCTACAACCAGGCGTCGGACACCATCTGGTACACCGACCTCACCTCGAACCGGCCCACCCGCCTGCTGCAGGTCGACCCCGACGACTGCTCACTGGTGAACGCGTGGTGGTTCCCGGGCAGGAAGACGAACCAGGGCGGCGGCCTGGAGACCGACTCGACCGGCGCGCTGTGGGCGGTCGATCAGGTCGCCGACGACGTCGTCCTCGTCGACGTCGAGGACGACCTGCTCACCGACCTGCCGTGGCTGTCGCTCTCCTCGACCGGGGGCACCCTCGCCCCGGGGCAGTCGACGACCATCCGGGTCTCGATCTCCTCGAAGGGCGTCAAGCCCGGCGTCCAGGGCGCGAACATCGTGGTCCGCTCCGACTCCGGACGTCAGCCCAAGAGCTACGTGCCGGTGACGCTGACCACCACGAAGTACCAGGTCGGCGTCAACGCCGGCGGTGCGACGTTCACCGACGGCACCGGCTACACCTGGTCCGCCGACCAGCCGGCCAACAAGAAGGCCTGGGGGTACGAGGGCAGGACGAAGGTCACCTCCACGAAGGCCGGGATCGCCGGCACGACGGACGACCTGCTGTTCCAGTCCCAGCGCAGCACGGCGGAGCGGCAGTTGTTCTACCGCTTCCCGGACGCGCCCAAGGGCACCTACGCGATCGACTTCGGCTTCGCCGAGATCGACAAGGTGGCCAAGGGCAAGCGGGTGTTCGACGTCCTCGTGAACGGCACCCTGACGGACTACGCGTACGACCCGACCGCGGCCGTGGGGCCGAACGCCGCCGACTGGCGCAAGGCCGTGGTGCAGCACGAGGGCGGTCCGCTGACCGTGGAGCTGCGGGGCTCGAAGGGTCTGAAGGCCCCGAGCATCGCCGCGTTGCGGGTGACGCTCGACCCGCGGGCGGACGCGGTGGAGCCGGACCCCGAGCCCGAGCAGCCGGACCCGGGTCCGGTACCGGTGGCCCCCGCCGGTCGCTCGTACTCGATGAAGGTGACCGAAGGGCTCTACCGCCAGGGCACCCAGGAGTCCGGGTGGCGGGGCGACGAGCTGTGCGGTCCGCTGTTCTTCGACGCCGACTACCTCCAGCCGTTCTACGACACGGCCTGGGACGGTGTGTGCGTCACGACGAACGGCTCGCTGTCCTTCGACCGCGCCGCCGTGTGGTCCACCAACACGGAGCTGCCGTCGGCGGGCACGCCGGTCGACGCGATCTATCCGTTCTGGGACGACCTCGTCGTCGACGACGAGGCGGGCATCTACCTCGGCACCACCGAGGTGGACGGGGTGCCGGCGCAGGTCATCGAGTGGCGCAACGTCACCTTCTACAGCGACCAGACCGCGCGGGTGAGCTTCTCGGTCACCCTGGTCGCCGACGGACGGATCCAGATCGGCTACGGCGACGGCGTCGGCGGCGACAACCCCCTCACCAAGGGCTCGTCGGCAACGGTCGGCGTGGAGAGCTTGAACCGCAACCCCGCGAGCCAGTTCTCCTTCAACCAGCCGGTCCTGAAGGCCGGCGTGGGCCTGGAGTACACCCTCCCGGCCGCGGGCACGATCGAGGGAACGGTCACCGACAAGAACGACAACAAGCCGATCGAAGGAGCGATCGTCACGCTCAAGGGACCGGCCGGTGAGCGGGTCATCACCACCGACATGAAGGGCCGGTGGAAGGCCCAGGCGCTGATCGGCGGGAACACGGTGCAGGTGGAGGCGCCCAACTACGTCACCACCAGCCAGAACGTGACCATCGCCAGGAAGGACCAGGCCGAGGTGGTCGACACGGCGCTGACCACGGGCGTCGCCACCGTCTCCGGAGAGGACATCGACTGGCTGCTCGACAAGGGCCAGAAGGCGACGGCCGAGGTGACCGTCACCAACACCGGTTCCGCACCGCTCGAGGTGCGGGTCAGCGAGCAGCAGCGCACCAGCGACGGTGGGCACGAGGCCGCCGACCTGCCGTGGCTGACCCTCACAGGCCCGGCCGCGACCGGCCCGGTCACGCTCGCCGCCGGCACGTCCACCACGGTCACGGTGACGGGCGACAACGCCGGCCTCAAGCCCGGCGTGCTCGTCGGGGACGTGCTCGTGGCGTCCAACGCCGGCAAGGGCGAGAGCCAGCTCACGCCGGTCCGCCTGGCGACGTCCGCCTACCTCAAGGGCGTCGACGCGGGCGGGTCCGGGTACGTCGACGCCTCGGGCTTCTTCTGGGCACCCGACCAGGCACTCGGCTCACGGGCCTGGGGCTACGTCGGCGGTAAGGCACACACCACCAAGGCCGACATCGCCGGCACGACTGACGACGCGCTGTTCCGCACCCAGCGGACCGGCGAGACGTTCAGCTACGTGTTCAAGAACGCCCCCGCCGGGACGTACCGGATCGGCCTCGACTTCGCCGAGCTCGAGAAGGTGAAGGCCGGCAAGCGTGCCTTCGACGTGCTCGCCGACGGCAAGGTCGTGCTCTACGACCACGACGTGCAGGCGAAGGTGGGTGCGCTGACCGTCGACGCGAACACGGTCACGGTCGAGCACACCGGTGGTGACCTGACCATCCAGTTCACCCGGGAGAAGGGCGAGGGCGATCCGATCCTCAACGCTCTGAAGGTGCAGGAGGACCCGCGTATCTGAGCCGGGACGCGTAGTCGGAGCCTCCCCGGTTCGCCGGGGAGGCTCCGACCGGGTCGGGAGTCAGGGCGTCAACTGCGCGGTCAGCCGATCGAGTCCGTCCCTGATGAGCTGACCGTACGGGTCGTCGCCGAGCGCGTCGATCCGTGCCCGGGCCCGCCCGAGGTGGTCGCGGGCCCGGTCACGGTCACCGAGTCTGCGGTAGCAGTCGGCCATGCTGAGGTGCAACGACGGATACAGGCTCGCCACCGACATCGGCACCCCGGCCTGTGCCAGGCGGGCATCGGTGAGGACGTCGACCGCGACCAGGGCCCGCTGGTCCCAGATCAACTCCTGCTCGACGTCGTCCTGCACGTCGGCCATCGAGTGTGCGAGGACGCAGACGTGCAGCGGATCGCCCCGCTCCCCGTCGATCTCGTCCCAGATCCGTGTGAAGAGGTCCCGGGCCGCCACCCGCTGGCCCTGTTGATGGTGCAGCTGCACGCCTTCGTTGATCCGCGCGAGCGTCGCGTCGGCGGCCACCGCCTGCTGCCGCGCCGCTTTGTCGGGGGAAGAGGACACGGATCGTATTCTGCCCGACACCGTCGCGGCGACACGATCGACGAGACATCGAGACACTTCCACTCCACCCCGGTGCTGGAGTCGAATCCGATCTCTACACCCTTGACGGGAAGCCGGCCTTCTGCTGCTATTTTATCCGTGCAGATAACACCGGAGGTTGATCGGAAGACGCGGATTCTCGAGGCGTTCGTCGAGTTGCTGGCCGAGCACGGCTACGCGGGGGCCACGTTCGCGCGGATCGTCGTGACGGCGCGACTCAGCAGCACGCGGCTCATCACGTACCACTACGACACCAAGCAGGATTTGGTCGCCGCGGCGTTGCGCCACATCGGCGAGCGGGCGCAGCAGTACATGGTCCCGGCGATCGAGGCCGAGTCGTCGGCGCGCGGCAAGCTCGCCGCGTACCTGCGCTCGAATCTCCGCTTCCTCGGCGAACGACCGGCGTACGCCCGCGCGGCCGTCGAGATAGTCCGTAACCTGCCGAGGGACGCGGCGGATGCGGATGTTCACGAGGACGTACCGGTGCTGCTGCTGGCGCAGCTCTTCGTCACCGGCCAGGAGTCCGGGGAACTGCGCCGGTTCGACCCGGTCGTCATGGCGGCGACGGTCCGTGCCGCCGTCGATGCGGCCGTCGAGCGGTTCGCCGGCGGCGAGGGCATGGACCTGGTCGCCTACGCGGAGGAGTTGTGCGGGCTCTTCGACCGCGCGATCGCGGCGGACCCGACCCCGGGAGATCTCGGCGAGGTGCTGCCGTGAGGCCGGTCCGGAACGACGCCCGGCCGACGCCGACTGCCGCCGGGCGTCCGGGACAGGGCGCACGCCGCGCTCTGGTCGGACGAATCGTCGTCGACGTGGTCCTGCCCCTGCTCGTCTACTACGCGCTCCGCGCCCTGGGCGCCGGTGTGCTGGCCGCCACCCTCGCCGCGGGGGCGGTTCCCGCGGCGAACGCCGCCCTGGTCGCCGCCCGCAGCCGGCGGATCGACGTCGCGGGTCTCGTCGTCGTCAGCCTGTTTCTGGTGGGGGGCGCGCTGAGCGTGGTGACCGGGGACGCGCGGCTGCTGTACGTCAAGGACGGCTGGCTCACCGGCCTGCTCGGCGCGTGGGTGCTGCTGTCGCTGACCATGAAGCGGCCGTTCATGCTCCACCTCGGCACGGTCATCGCCACGGCGAAGGTCGGTGCTGCCGGCGCCGCGGCGTGGCAGCAGCGCTGGACCGACGATCCCGTCTTCCGGCGCCGACTGCGCCTGGTGAGTGTGGTGGTCGGCGTCGTGCTGATGCTGGACGCGCTGGTCCGCGTCGCGATCGCCATGGTGGTCGACCTCGACGCGGTCGCGACGCTCACCAACGTGCAGTACGTCGTCATGCTCGCCGGCCTCCTGTCCTGGTTCTTCTGGTACACGGCCCGGCACGGGCTGCGCGCGTGAGCCCGACGACGCGTACGACCGCGTCCTACGTCGAGCTCGCCCCGGCGCCGGGGCTGGTCGACCACGTTCGGACCGTGTGGGTGCAGACGACCGGGACGGTGCCCTACGTGCAGCGGCACCTGCCCACCGGTGGCGCGGAGCTGCACTGGCCGATCGGTGGACCGCCCCGGCTGCTCGGCCCGTTGACGGGTCCGCGGGTCGAAGTGATCCCTGCGGCGACGACCCTGCTGGGTGTCCGGTTCCACCCCGGGGTGCCCCTACTGACGACCGGAGGCGTCGGGGACCTGCTCGACCAGCGGGTTTCGCTCGACGAGTTCGGCCACCGGTGGGTGGACCGCCTGGGTGAGGCGATCGCCGGCGCGGCCACGCCGCGGGCGGCGCTGCGTGTCCTGCAGGACTTCCTGCTGCACCGCGTACGGACCGCCGCTCCGGATCCGCTCGTCCGCGCGGCGGTGCGGTTGCTGATGCCCTGGACGTCGCGCGACGTCGGCGCGGTCGCCGACCACCTCGGACTGTCGGCGAGCCAGTTCCGGCGTCGCTGCCGGTGGGCGGTGGGAACAGGGCCGAAGTCGTTGCAGCGGACGCTGCGGTTCCAGGGTTTCCTCGCGTTGGCGCAGGCGGGCGCGACCGCGACGGGACGCCGTGGGGCCGACGGGATGGCGGGACTCGCGGTCGACGTGGGGTACGCGGACCAGGCCCACCTGAGCCGGGAGGTACGCCGCCTCACCGGGTTGACACCGGGCGGCCTGCTCGGCGCTGACGTCGAGAGGTGCTCGTGCGGTCACGACCACACCGCGTCGTACGCGCCGTTTCTCGTGGGCCGCCGTCCACGGGTACCCCGGTGAGGGTGCGCGATTCGTTCAAGACCGGCGAGCGGGACGCTCGATAACGTCGCCCCGTGATCGACCGGTATCCACTCCGCCTGCCCGGGGACTTCGACGGTGAGGTGCTCACCCGCGACCAGGCCGGGTACGACAGTGCGCGTCGACCGGTCGGCTCTGCCGGCGCGGCACGGCGACCTCTCGTCGTACTGCGGTGCCGGTCCGTGCGTGACGTCGCCGCGGCTCTCGGGTACGCGCGTGACACCGGCATCGCCCTCGCGGTACGCGGCGGAGGGCACTGCTTCGCCGGCCGGTCGTCCACCGACGGCATCCTGATCGACGTCTCCGGGTTGCGGGGCGTCGACCTGTCCGACGACGGGACCGTGACGGTCGGCGCCGGGGTACGCCTCGGTCAGCTCTACGGCGCGCTGCACTCCCGTGGACGGACGTTACCCGCGGGGTGCGGCGCGACGGTCGGTGTCGCGGGACTCGTCCTCGGAGGCGGCATCGGGCTGCTCGGGCGGCTTCACGGCCTGACGTGCGACCGGCTGGTGGCAGCGACGGTCGTCCTCGCCGACGGCAGTGTCATCGACTGCGACGAACACCGCGACCCCGAGCTGTTCTGGGCGTTGCGCGGGGCCGGCGGTGGGCAGTTCGGCGTCGTCACCTCCCTGCGCCTCGCCACCGTCACCGAGCCGTTGACCGCCCGGGTCGTCCTCACCTGCCTCGACGGCGATCCGGCCCGGGTCGTCGCATCGTGGCAGGCGTCGGCACCGGACGCGCCGGACGACATCTCGACGGCCCTCGAACTCACCGGCGAACCGGGCCGAGGCGTCCGCGTGGTCGTGTCGGGAATCGCGGTGGACGCCGCCCGCGCCGGCGCGTGGCTGCGCGACCTTGCCCGTGACTCGGGTGCCGGCGCCCGGCTGTCCGTGGCCGATCCCGTGCCCTTCACCCTCGCCAAGTGGGCGTCGGCCGATCCCCGTCAGGACGTCGGTGACGGCCGCCTGCGGTCGGAGTACTTCGCACGGCCCCTCCCACCCGATGTCGTCACCGACCTGCTCGCGCTGCTGACCTCGGGGGACGCCGGGCACCACAGGCGACTCACGTTCACCCCGATGGGCGGCGCCTACAACCGTGTCGGCCCGGCGGACACCGCATTCGTGCACCGACGCGAGCGGTACCTGCTGGAGCATGTCGGCCATCGTGGCGACCCCTGGGTCGACGCGTCGTGGACGCTCGCCCACCCGCACTCGTCACACCGCGTCTACCCCAACTTCCCCGACCCCCTGCTCGACCGGCCGGCGGACGCCTACTGGGGTACCAATCACGCCCGGCTGGCCGTCGTCAAACAGTCCTACGACCCACAGCACCTGTTCGGCTTCCCGCAGTCCCTCTGAGGTGTCCGACAACCCTCTGAGGTGTCCGACAACCACCGAAAGGCGATCCATGAGCAAGGTCCTCGCAGCACTGTCGGTCTCGGTCGACGGGTACATCACCGGCCGCGACCCGGGCCCCCGACGCGGACTCGGCGACGGTGGCATGCTGTTCGACTGGTACTTCGACGGTGACACTCCGAGCGCGGTGATCGACGGGTTCCGGCTCAGCGCCCCCAGCGCCCGCGTCTTCGACGCGGCCGCGGCACGGGTGGGCGCGAGCCTGGCCGGGCGCAACACCTACGACGACTCCGGCTGGGACACCGGCGGCACCCCGCACCCGGACGCGCCGCTCGTGGTGCTCAGCCACCGGCCGCTGCCCGCCACGCACCCCCGTCAGAATCTGGTGACCAGCGGCATCGCCGAGGCCGTCGAGACGGCCCGCCGCCTGGCCGGCGACAAGGACGTGGCTCTCATGGGCGGCGGGGTGACCACCGCCGCGCTGGCCGCGGGTCTGGTCGACGAACTGATCCTGCACCAGCGGCCGGTGTTGCTGGGCGCCGGCCGGCCGTACTTCCAGACCCTGTCCGCGCCGGTCGAGCTTCGCCTGATCGAGGCCGTCGCCGCACCGGCCGTGACCCACCTGCACTACGAGGTGGTCCGATGATCCTCGTGACCGGCGGCCTCGGCATGATCGGCGCGCAGACCGCCCGCGCCCTGACGGACCTCGGCCACGCCGTTGTCGCGACCGCCCACCGGCGGACCGAACGCCCGACGTTCCTGCCTGATGACGTCGTCGTCGAACGACTCGACGTCACCGACCCCGCCGCGGTGTCGGCTCTCGGCGACCGGTACCGGATCACCGACATCGTCCACCTGGCCGGCAGCATCCCCGGCGAGGACCGGGTGGCGTACTTCCGGGCCGACACCGCCGGCCTGCTCACCATGCTCGACGCCGCGCGCGCCTGGCGCGTACGGCGCTTCGCCGTCGCCGGCAGCCTCGGCTCCTACCTGGGCCGCGATGACGTCCCCTGGTACGAAGACCTGGCCCTGCCCACCGCGCCGGCACCACACCCGATCATCGCGTTCAAGAAGGCGGTCGAACCACTGACCACGAACGCCCTGCAGGGCACGGGAACCGAGGCGGTCGTGCTCCGCATCGGCAGCACCTGGGGACCGCTCATGGACCCGGCGACACCGTTCAACGCGATCCCGCCCTACATCAGCGCCGTGCTGCGCGGCGAACGCCCCGCAGCCGTGCACGCCCAGGACGGCGGGGACTTCTGCTACGCGCCGGACGCCGGACGCGCGATCGCCATGCTCATCACCGCCGACACCCTCGCCCACGACGTCTACAACGTCTCGAGCGGACAGCCCTTCACCAATGGGCAGCTCGTCGACGCCGTGCGCGCGGCCGTTCCGCACGCGCGGCTCGACGTGGTCGACGGACGCCGGACCGGCCCGGGGCGCGATCCCTACCTCGACATCTCCCGGCTCCGCACCGACACCGGGTTCAACCCAACCTTCGACCTCACCACCGCAGTGGCCGACTACGTCGCCTGGCGGACCCACCACGATCGCTGACCACCACACCCGGGGAGAAACAACCGTGCTGCATCCCGACATCCGCCGCGTGCTCGACGAAGCACCGATCGCCCACCTCGCCACCGTTCTACCGGACGGCTCACCGCACGCGACTCCCGTGTACGTCGGTACGCATGGCGACCACATCGTCATATTCACCGGCCCCGGCAAGCGCAAGGCGCGCAACCTGCGCCGCGACCCGCGCCTCGCGTTGTCTGTCGCACCGGCCGACGACCCGTTCACCCCGGTCGCCGTACGTGGCCGCGTCGTCGCGTGGATCGACGGCGACGCCGGATGGTCGATCATCGACCGTATCGTCGCCAAGTACACCGACGGGACCTACCCGCGCGACCACGAACGCGTGGTCGCCGTCATCGAGCCTGATCACCAGACCATCGGCATCCGCTGACGCCCTACCGGCCGGCCCGTACGGCTGTTCCCGGCAGCCACCGGAACACCGCGCGGGCCGCTCCTGTGCTCACGGACGGACCGTCGAGCGGCCGGCCACGACATTGACACACTTCCCTGCCTGATCTAGCGTCGGGGCGAATCGATTCGACCTCGGACCGGATGCTCCGGCATCCTCCGACGGACGATCGCGTGGTGTTCGGGCGAACGTGGTGACCACCGACGATTCGACGGCAGCCCGGTCCCGCACGGCGGCGAGACCAGTGACGGGCAGCCGTGGCCCGAGCCGGCCGTCCTCGTGGGCACCTCACGTCTTCAGGGTTTCTCGGCGGCGAGCCCGTTGGACGGGGTGACCGACGGTGACGGGGCGCGCGTTCGTCGCACACCCCTTCCACCTGAACAAGGAGATCCAGCTGTGCCACTCCGCAGACTGTCCGCCCCCTGGTTGGGGGCAGCACTGGCGGCCATGCTCCTGATCGCCGTCGGCACGTACGTCGTCAGCACCGTCACTCCGGCCGCCGCGGCCACCACCGCCGGCTGCGGCAAAGCGCCGGGACTGACCAGCGGCACCCACACCATCCAGAGCGGCGGGAAGAGCCGCAGCTTCATCCTTCGGCTACCCGACAGCTACAACAACACCTACGCCCACCGGCTGGCCTTCGGCTTCCACTGGTTGGGCGGCACCGCCAGCCAGGTCGCGTCGGGTGGGACCGACGGCGCGCCGTGGGCCTACTACGGCATGCTCTCGCAGGCGAACAACACCACGATCTTCGTGGCCCCGCAGGGCCTCAACAACGGCTGGGGCAACGCCAACGGTGAGGACGTCACCTTCACCGACGACATGGTCCGCGTGATCGAGAACGCCCTCTGCGTCGACACGACACAACTCTTCTCCGTCGGGTTCAGCTACGGCGGCGCGATGAGCTACTCGTTGGCGTGTTCCCGGCCTACGGTGTTCCGCGCCGTCGCGGCCATCGCCGCCCCGGGTGCGATCAGCGGATGCAGCGGCGGCACCCAGCCCGTGGCGTACCTGGGTATCCACGGCATCAACGACAACATCCCGAACGGCCGGGCGTTGCGCGACAGGTTCGTCCGCAACAACGGCTGCGCCGCACAGAACCCGCCCGAGCCCGCGGCGGGCAGCCGGACCCACATCACCACCGCCTACTCCTGCCAGCCCGGCTACCCGGTGCTCTGGGCCGCGTTCGACGGCGGCCACCAGCAGGGCCCGGTCGACGGATGCGCCGGTTGCGAGAGCGGCGCGCGGAGCTGGGTCAAGCAGGAGGTGTGGAACTTCTTCGCCCAGTTCGGCGGCGGCACGCCGCCCACCACTCCCCCGCCCACCACTCCCCCGCCGACGACCCCGCCACCCGGCCAGCAGAACGTGCTGATCGCGGGCAGCCAGTCCGGCCGATGCGTGGACGTGCCCAACTCGAGCACGGCCAACGGCGCCCGCCCGCAGCTGTGGGACTGCCACGGTGGCACCAACCAGCGCTGGACCTTCACCGCCAACCGCACCCTGACCGTCTACGGCAACAAGTGCCTCGACGCCAGCGGCGGGGGCCGCAGCAACGGCACCGCCGTGATCATCTGGGACTGCAACGGCCAGGCCAACCAGCAGTGGAGCCTGAACGCCAACGGCACCATCACCGGGGTCCAGTCGGGCCTCTGCCTCGACGCCGTCAGCTCCGGTACGGCCAACGGCACCCAACTGCACCTCTGGTCCTGCCACGGTGGCGCCAACCAGCAGTGGAGCACGCGCAACTAGCCACGACGCCCAACGCGCGCCGCTCGGGTTCCGTCCCGGGCGGCGCGCGTCCCGCGCCGGCTGCCGACCGGGTACGCGTCGCGCGGGGCCCGGTGAAGAATGCTTCGTGTGGCGAACACCGATGCGCGCAGGCGCTGGCGGGAGCACCAGCTCGCACAGCGGCGTGACCCGTTCCATCCCGATGTCGCCCAGGGGGACCTCGAGGGATTCACGCTGGTGCGTCCGGACGGTTCCGTGACGGCCGAGGTCGTCCACGTCCAGTGGCTGGACAACCACCCGGCGGGTCCCGACACGCATGTCACCGTCTCGTTCGCGGACGGGTCGAACGTGCAGTTCGCGTTCGACACCCCGGTCGTCAAGGTGCGAGCGGCCGATCTGCGGACGTTCAATCGTGACGACCTGCGTCCGGCAGCGCCGTCCGGATGGGGAGCGGACGTCGGACGCTGGGACGTCACAGGTGAGGGCGAGCCGCCAGTTCTCGACGTGAGGTGATGTCGAGTTTGCGGAAGATCTTGCGTAGGTGGTAGTCCACCGTGCTCGGGCTGATGAACATCTGTGCCGCCACCTCCCGATTGGACGCGCCCTCCGAGACCCGGCGCGCGATGTCGCGCTCCTGGCCGGTCAGTCGGCAGCTCTGAGCGAAGCGATCGCTCGTGTCGCGGCGGTTCAGCCTGCTGCGGAGTTCGCGGCGGGATGCGACGTTCAGCCTGTGGAACACTCCACGCAGATGGTGTTTGACGGTGTGTGGGCTGATGACCAGGTGTCGTGCGACCTCGACGTTGGTGGAGCCTGCCGCCACCAGCAGGGCGATCTGTTCCTGTCGAGGGGTCAGCGTCGCACCCGGAAGAACTCGGGCGGGCTCGGCTGGGACGCGGTGCATCGTGCTCCTCGGGCGAGGGTTCGGGGTCTCGACGACCATCCGAACGCACCGCTGTGCGCGACGAGTGCAGACTGAGTGCTCGCGCCCTGACCGCTCACGACGCGCCGCTCATCAGGCTCAGCCGGGCCCGGACGTAAGCGACCATGGTTCGGTATGCCTCGGCCTCCTCGATGCCGGAGAACTCGATGAGTTCCCGGAAGCCGTTGTCGGCGATCAGGCCCTCGAACCGCTGGCAGCCCTGTTCCGCGCGCGCCCGGTCGCCCAGGTCGAATGCGGCCCGCGCGAGGATCGCCGCGATGGCGCAGCGGGGACCGTTCGACTCACTGATGTCTTCCGCCAACCCCCACTCCGAGACCGTCACCGCTCGCTCGAGCTGGCCGAGTCTCCAGGACGATTCCGCGATGAGCTGCGCGTAGCGGATGTTCAGGTGGTCGAGGTGCTGCACCATCGCGATGGCCAGCCCTTCGTCCGCGGCACGTACGGCATCGTCGAACCGACCGGATCCGAGGCACGCTCTCGTGAGTGTCAGCAGCGACACGGCGAGCAGTTCCTGACGCTCCGTACGCCGGGCAAGGGCCACGGAGCGTTCGCCGTACGCGTTGGCGGCGTCGTGCTCGCCCCGCGACAGCGAGAGCACGGCGAGGTTTCGCAGGACGTCGGCCTGCCCGGCGAGGTCTCCGGCGCCTTCGAAGATGGACAGGGCTCGACGGAGGTATTCGTCGGCCGGTGGCAGCGGGGCGAAGACCTCACCGACGGCACGAAGAAGTTCGCCCTCCATCAGCGGCTCGTCGAGCGCGCCGGCCACGTCGAGGATCGCGAGTACGGTCCGTGTCCGGCCCGCGGGGATGGAGTTGCTGCCCGGTGCCGAGGCCGCGAGGACCATGGCCGTCGCGTCGCGCTCCAGACCGTGCACGAGGGCCAGATCGATCGTCGCCCACAGCGCCGCCCGTTCGCGTGCGTACCAGGCGGCAGCCTGCGACACGCTGTCGAACGATTCAGGCGTCACGTCCGGCGGGACACCGGTGACGGTGCCGACCGGCTGCCGGTGGTGGCTCGCGTACGCGGCCCGGGCGGAGTGCAGGTAATGCAGGACGAGACGTCGCTCGTACTCCGGTCGTTCCCGGTCCTCGTCGAGCAGCTCACCCGCGTAGGCCCGCAGCAGGTCGTGCAGGACATACCGCCCGGACTGCGCCTCGTCGAGCAGGTTGGCGGTCACCAGTTCCGTGAGCAGCGCGCGGGCCCTCGTCCGACTGACCCCGACGACGCTCGCCATCGACTCCAGCGAGACCCCCGGACCCGGATGGACGGCGAGAGCACGGAACACCTGCGCCGCCGATGGATCGAGAGCGCGGAACGACCACGAGAACACCGACCGGACATCGTCGGACGAGTCCGCGCTGGACAACGCGTCGAGTCTGGCGGACGGGTCCGAGACGCCGCTCACGACAGCGCTCAGTGGCAGGGCCGGGTTGAGCGCCACGCGGGCGGCGACGATCGCCAGTGCGAGCGGCAGCCCGGCGCAGAGCGTGATGACCTTGTCCAACGAATCCGGGTCCACGGTGGCGCGGCGGACGCCGAGCCGGTTGATCAGAAGCTGCCGGGACTCGGCCCTGGTCAGCCGGTCGACCTGCAGATAGCGTGCCCCCTCCCGGGTGACGAGGCTCGTCATCCGGTGGCGGCTCGTCACGATGACCAGACAGCCCTGCGAGGCTGGCAGCAGCGGGCGGACCTGATCGGAGTCGCGGGCGTTGTCGAGGAGGATCAGGACGCGACGACCGGCGAGGCGACTGCGGTAACGAGCCGCCTGGGCGTCGACGTTCTCCTGTGGGGACGACACCGCCGGCTCGCCCAGTGACGCGAGCAACGTGGCGAGCGCCTCCTGCGATGACATGACCCGTCCGTCCGGGTCCAGGCCCCGCAGGTTGAGGAACAACTGGCCGTCGGGGAACTCGTTGGCGATCTGGTGGGCCCAGTGCACCGCGAGGGCGGTCTTGCCGATGCCACCCATGCCGCCGAGCACGGTGATCACGATCGTCGCGTCGCTGAACGCGTCGGACAGCAGGGCGTCGAGCACCGCGGCCGTGTCGTTGCGTCGGACGAAGCCCGCGACCGGCGGCGGCAGCTGCGCGGGCCGCGGGGCGTCCGGTGGGCGCAGCTCGTCCTGCGAGGTCCAGCCGCTGGCGAGCAGTTCCCGATACGCCTCGCGCAGTTCGGACCCCGGATCCACCCCCAGTTCCTCGGCGAGACGTTGACGGGTCCGCTCGAAGACCTGCACCCCCTCGGCCCGGTGGCCGGTGGCCACGTACGCGCGCATCAGGCACGCCTGCAGGGCCTCGTCCAACGGGGCCGCGGCGGCCACGCTCACCAGCGGGGTCAACGCGGCGTCGGCCATGCCGTGGGCCATCGCGGCCTCGCTGGCCGCGAGCGCCACCGCGATGCGCTCCCGTTCGATGGCAACGAACTCCGGCGAACGCAACGCGCCGGTCGGAAGGTCGGTGAACGCCGGGCTGCGGCCGAGCTCCAGTGCGGTCAGGTACGCCCGCACGCCGGCCTCGGCATCCCCGCCGGCGAGCGCCTCGCGGGCCCGCCGGACCAGCTCGCGGTACATGGCCAGATCGGATGCCTCGGTCGCGAGGATCAGGCGGTAGCCCGTACCGGCCGGTAGGAGGTAGCGACCGGTTTCGCGGACGTCCAGGTCCGGTTCCAGAATCCGCCGGAGGTTACCGACGTGCCGGTGGATCTGGTTGGCGGCGCTGGCCGGAGGTTGGTCGTCCCAGACGCTGTCCACGATGCTGTCGAGACTGACCGCGTCACCGCCGGCCGCGAGGAGCTTGGCGAGGATGATCCGCTGGCGAACCGGGCCGAGATCGACGTCCGAGCCGTCCCGCCGGCAGCCGAGACCGCCGAAGACCTTGAACTCGCAGTGGGACGGCGGCCCGTCCGGGAGCCTGCGGTCGGGCGTGGTCACGATTGACATCCTAGAGATCAAAGGGTGGCGATTTCGCTCTTCGGCCCAAGCCTGCGGCTTGTTCCGGGTCCGCCGCATCGCCCATCTCTCGTTGTCTTTCGGGCGGTCGACGAAGCCCGGGACTACGTGCTTCGGGTGATTCGCGAAACGGTCCCACATCCGTACCTTCGGCAGGGTTCCAGCGCGGAACGCAAGCCAAGGAGAGTGCATGCCCCACGTCAGCGTTGGCTCAGAGGGAGCCGACCCGATCGACATCTATTACGAGGATCACGGCGCCGGCACCCCGGTCGTTCTCAGCCACGGCTATCCGCTCAGCGGACGGGCCTGGGAGAAGCAGGTCGCCGCACTGCTCGCCGCCGGGTACCGCGTCATCACGTACGACCGGCGGGGTTGGGGCAATTCCAGCCAGCCCGCCGGTGGATACGACTACGACACGTTCGCCGGCGATCTGAATGCGCTCCTCACGACACTCGACGTACGCGACGCCATCCTCGTGGGTCATTCGATGGGAACCGGTGACGTCGCCCGGTACCTGGGTCGCTACGGCACCGGGCGCGTCGCGAAGGCCGTGCTGATGTCGCCGATCCCGCCGTTCCTGCTGAAGACGGACGACAATCCCGAAGGCGCGCCGCAGTCGTTGTTCGATGGCTTCATCGAGGCCGCGCGGGCGGACCGCAACGGGTGGCTCAAGCAGTTCCTGCAGAACTTCTACAACCTCGACGTCTACGGCGGATCACTGGTCAGCGACGAGGCTTTCCAGGCCAGTCTGGACGTGGCCGAGGCCGGATCTCCCGTCGCCGCGGTGGCCTGTATCCCGACCTGGCTCACCGACTTCCGCGAGGACCTGGCCACGATCGACGTCCCGGTACTGGTGATCCAGGGCGACCAGGACCGGGTCCTACCCATCGGGGTCACCGGCCAGCGGCTGCCCGCCTTCATCACCGATGCGCGATTGCTCGTCATCGAGGGCGGACCGCACGCGATTGCCTGGACCCACGGCGATCAGGTCAACGCCGCTCTGCTCGATTTTCTTCAGAAGTGAGAGGAACCATCGTGAAGCTGTCCTTCCGTCGCCGCCTCGTCTACGTGGGCGCGACCATCGGCGCCCTGGTCGTGACAGGTGCCGGCATCGGCACCGCGCAGGCCGCCACGAACCACGCCGTGCAGTCGCGTTCCACGGTCAAGCCGACGGTCGTGCTCGTGCACGGGGCGTGGGCGGACGGGTCCAGCTGGGACAAGGTGACGGCCAAGCTCCAGCACGACGGCTACCGGGTGGTCACCCCGCCGAACCTGCTGTCGGGCGTGGAGAAGGACGCCAAGAACCTCCGCGCGTACCTGGACACCATCAACGGACCGATCGTCCTCGTCGGGCACTCGTACGGCGGCATGGTCATCACGAACGCCGCCCTGGGCGACGAGCAGGTCAAGGCCCTGGTGTACGTGGACGCGTACATCCCGGACCAACACGACAGTGTGTACGGGCTGACCTCGGCCCTGCCGGGCTCGGTCTTCGCGGCCGAATCGTCCACCGTCTTCGACGTGGTCGCCAACCCCAACGACGAAGACCCACACAACGTCAACCTGTACGTCAAGCCGTCGGTCTACGGCAAGGCGTTCGCCGACAAGAGCATCCCCGCCAGGGACGTCGCGGTGCTCGCCGCCCGGCAACGCCCCCTTGCCTACAACGCCCTGACCGAGGAGGCCACCGAGCCGGCCTGGCGCACCATCCCCTCGTGGTCCGTGATCGGCAAGCAGGACGCCGTCATCCCGGCCGCACAGCAGGTCGTGATGTCCAAGCGCGCCAAGGCGCACACCATCGAGATCAACGCCCCGCACCTGTCCATGGTCACCGACGCGGGCGCGGTCACCAATCAGATCGAGGCTGCCGCCAAGGCGACGAGCTGACACGACGGGAGGCCGTGGCATCGCTCACCGCGATGCCACGGCCTCCCGGTCGAGGTCTCGACACCTGGTCAGGTGGTCGTACGTGCCGCCTCCAGGATGACCCTGGCCTGGTCGGGATGCGAGATCAGGCCCAGGTGAACGGCGTCGACCCGAGTGATGTCGCGTCTCGTCTGGGTTACGGCGAGCACCTCCGCCTGGCGGCGGGGCAGACCGTTGGCGAAGCCGTCGGCGACGAGCCGTCAGCCCGCCGTGGTCGGATCGGCGGCGACGCCGGGCTCGGACCTTCGCTCGTCAGCGTGGTCAGGGACGGAAGGCGGCAAGGATCAGACCCGCGTAGCGACGCCACACGGCCGGATCGCGTTCGTCCAGCAGGATGAGTTGGCGGGCCACGCCGCACAACACGACGCGGACGTCGAGGGCACCGGCGTCCGGCCGCACCGAGCCGGCCGCCTTCGCCGCATCGAACAGGCGGGCGATCAGGTCGACAAGCTCCGCGGCCGGCAGCAGACGGCCTTCGAAGAACACCGTCGCCAGGCCACGGTCGCGGGCGAGATGGCCGAGCAGATCCGGCAGGTAGTCGCGCAACGCGCGGTCGGCGTCGTCGGCGGCAAGAGCGGCGAGGGTACGCGCCCGCAGCGAATCGAAACCCTCCTGCGCGACCGCCAGCACCAGTTCGTCCTTGCTCGGATAGCTGCGGTAGACCGTCGCCCGTCCGACTCCGGCGCGCGCCGCCACCTCGGGCACGGTCACGTCCAGGCCGCGCTCGGCGAACAGTTCACGGGCCGCCGCGACGACCCGCTCGTGGTTACGCAGCGCGTCCGCGCGCCGAGGAACGTTCACTGTCGGTCTGGCTCGACGTCGAAGCCGGTCTCGTGGACCTGCTGGAACCGACCGTCCTCGGCCAGCGTGGCGAAGTGGTACACCTCCCGGTGGACCACCGTGCCGTCGGTCATGGTCATCTTGTAGCGGTGCCGCTCGGCGTAGTGCAGACCGTCGTACAGCTCGTCGAGCACGGTCACCGTGCCCTCGACGACCGTGTCGCGGATGCCGGCGACCATCTCCGCGAACTCGCCGCGATCGCGCGTCCGACCGTCGGCGGTATGGACCAGGCCGGGGGCGTAGTACTTGTCCACGGCCTCCGGCAGGGCGAGGCGCGGCTCGAAGGCCACGTCGCGGATGGCGTCACTGATACGTACCGGTGTCATCGGGCACCCCTTCCAATATCCGGACCCGCTAGTCCGGATAGCGTCGACGGTACCGGACTCGCGAGTCCGCTACCAGGTGACGCGTGACACCGACCCTTCGTCCCGGCGACTTCTTACCGAACCATGACGGGCCGGGCCAGCGTCGACCCTGGCGGTACGGCGGCCCGTACCGAGGGGAGACAGCACACCGGCTTCGAGGAGCGTCTGATGAACCGTAGGAAGAACGGGACCGCACTGGTCCAGACCCGGACGGCCCGGCTCACCATGGCCGCGCTCGTGCTGGCGGCCACCGGTGCGCTCACCGTCACCTTCGTCTCCGGCGGAGGCAAGGGCACCGCGGATGCCGCCACCAGCTTGGAGCAGTTCGTGCCGATCGAAGAGGTGCCACCGAATGTGCGGGATCCGCGGCCGACTGCCGGTGCGTCGACCGGCCGGTTCACCGTCGACTGCGGCACGAACGGCAACGGCAAGTTCAGCCCGGACAATCCGGTGGCCCAGCCCGGCATCCGCAACGGCGCCGAACACGTCCACGATTTCGTCGGCAACCTCGCCATCACCGCGAACTCCTCCGACGCCGACCTGGACGCCGCCGGCACCACCTGCCGTAACGGGGACAGGTCCTCCTACTTCTGGCCGGTCGTACGGATCGACCGAACTGTTCGCAGTGGCAGGCAGGTCCAGCAGGCCCTGGCCCAGACCCAGCCAATGGTCGTGTGCCCCTCGGTCGGCAAGCGGCTCCGCGCCGTCCCCACCGGGGCTCGCGCCACCGTCGACCGTCTGCTGGCCGAACTGGACCGGCAGCAGGCCGCCGCGAACCAGCGGATGAGCGCCAGCCGGGGCCGCATCGACGCCGCGTTCAACCGAGAGATCCTGGACCCGCTCCGGGCCCGTCGTGCCACGCTGCTCAGGGAGATCACCGCCTCGGTCATCGCGGCCGGCGGCGGCCAACCCGGCCTGGTCTCGCTTGTCGACTGTGACGTCTCCTACGACGACATGCACGCCCGAATGCCCGACAGCGCCCATCGCGCGAGCGCCACGGCGGCCCGGGCCGCGAATCCGCGGGTCCAGTGCCCCACCGTGCGGGACAGGTTGCCCGGCGTCCCCGCTGGGGCGCTCGCCGAGGTGAACCGCAACCTGGACGACCTCGACCGGCAGATCTCCGAGGCCGACGAACGCCTCGTCACCAGCGCCGGCCAGGGCGGGCCAGCGTTCGTCGACAACGCCATCCTCGGTCCGCTGCGGGCCAAACGGATCGCCGCGCTCGACCGGATCGCCATCGCGATCGGACGGCAGGCTTTCCGCCCGCAGGGTCTCGAAGCGCTCGCTCCGTGCCGGGTGGACCGGGCCCCGAACTCCCCGGCGGCGCCGAGCAGCGCGCCCACTACCGCCGCGCTCCCCGATCCGCAGGGACCCAACTTCGAACTACCGGGCAACACCGGTGGCATCGTCCGCCCGGCGCAGGTGCTGATCGAGTACCGGGGCAACCCCGCCAGCAAGGTGGTGCCGATGCCGAGGTTCCTTCGGGCCCTCACCGGAGACGCCAAGCCCACCAGCCGTGGTCCGGCCAACGCCCGCGCCACCTGGACCTGTTCGGGCTTCACCGACCGGCTCTCCGACAGGTACCCGATCTGCCCCGCCGGCAGCCGGGTGCAGCGCGTGCACGACTTCCCCGGCTGCTGGGACGGCCGGAACATCGACAGCGACAACCACCGCAACCATGTCGCGTTCGCCGACCGGGCCACCGGCGTCTGCCCGCAGGGCTTCCGGGCGATCCCGCAACTACGGATCACGGTGGCCTACGACATCCCGCGCGACGTGCAGGTCAAGGGCCAGTACGCACTCGACTCGTTCCCCGAGGAGAACCACAACCCCTTCTCCGACCACAACGACTTCGTCAACGTCAACTCGACCCGGACCATGCAACGCATCGCGGCGTGCATCAACAGGGACAAGAACTGCTCCTGAGGTGCCCCGGCGCGGGTAAGGCGACACCACTGCCGGGGTGCGGCGGCACGGCCGCACCCCGGCAGGCATGGGCTTCAGGTCAGCAGCCGAGCCGCTTGGTCGACAGGGCGATGTCGTCGATCCAGAGGTCGAACTCACCCGGCGTCGTGCCGCCCTGGTAGAGCTGCCAACCGATCTTCACCGTGTCGACGGTGGGCAGAACGAAGGGGACGTCGTTACCGCCGTGGTCGTTCGTGGCGGCGGTCAACTCCGGATTCGCCACGCCGTCGATCCACACGGCGACGCGGTTGTCCGCCGCGTCCATCTTCCACTCGAAGCACTGCCAGGTGTCCTCCACGACCGGGGCGGACTCCCGCCAGTTGGTCCAGTCGCCGGTCGGGCCGCCGTCGGCGCCGATGCCCCAGAACGTCCCGGGGACCGTGGGCGCGTACTGGCCACCGATCGGACGGACGACCTCCGCGCTGCCGCTACCGGTCGCCTCGACCAGCGTGAAGTGCGCCCAGTCCGGGGCGGTGGGGAAGGCGTCGACGCGCAGCCGCATCCGGCCGTAGAAGCGGTTGCCCGGCGCGGCGAAGTCGTCGACGCGCAGGAAGGCGCGCCCGTTGTCGACGGTGTGGACGTGCAGCACCTGGTTGCCACGGCGGGCGCGCTCGACGGTCAGCGTGCCGTGGCGGGTGTCGACACCCCAGTTCAGCGTGCTGGGCCCGCCGACGGGCAGGCGCTCGAAGTCCTCGCAGAAGAGCAGGCCACGGGGGCACGATCGCGGGGAGGTGTCCGAGGCGGCGGCCGGAACGCTGCCAGTCGCTGCGCCGAGGACCAGGGCGGCGCTGATCGCCGCGAGAAAGCTACGCATGGTCATTCTCCATATCGCCGAGTAGCGGTAGGTGACGGCGGTCCGACCACGACGGCGCCCGGGCCCGGAGCCGTTGGCTCCGGGCCCGGTCAGCGCTCGGGACGCGGTGGGACCGGTACGTGTCGCGGATCAGGGACTGGTGCAGGAGAGGTTGCCGGGCGCCGTGCTGCTGCCGTTGGCCAGGAAGCCGAAGGTGGTCGAGGCGTTCGCGCCGAGGGTCCCGTTGTAGTCGGCGTTGCGGACGCTGACCGTGCCGCTGGTGCCGGTGTTGATGCCGCTCCAGACGTTGGCGATGGTCTGCCCGCTGGCCAGCGTCAGCCGTACGGTCCAGCCGCTGAGGGTCGCGGAGCCGTTGTTGGCCACGGTGACCTCGCCCTGGAAGCCGCCGTTCCAGCTGTTGACCAGGCGGTACGTCGCACTACAGGCACCCGGTGGAGGCGTGGTCGGTGGCGGCGTCGTGGGCGGAGGCGTCGTGGGCGGAGGCGTGGTCGGCGGAGGGGTCGTCGGCGGAGGCGTGGTCGGCGGGGGCGTCGTCGGCGGCGTGCCCGGCACGGTGGTGGATGCGGCGTTGAGCGCGTTGAGGACGGCGGTGTACGCCGCCTTGGGGTTGCTGTTGCGGTCGAAGAGCAGCGGGTTCTCGCTGCCGCGCCAGGAGTCGCTGTCCCGGATGCCCCACGTCGTGATGCCGACGCAGCGGGGCACGTTCATGCAGGCCTGGGTCAGGCCCTGGTACTGGCTGGTCGAGGCGTTGGTGACGTCCGCCTCGGTCAACGCCACGTCCACATCGAGTGCGGCGAAGCTGGACAGGGTCTGCTGGAAGTTCCCCGGCAGCGAACTGCCGCCGGTGAAGTGGGTCTGCAGGCCCACGCAGTCGACCGGGACGCCACGAGCCTTGAAGTCCCTGATCATGTTGTAGACGCCCTGCGTCTTGGCGTACGTCCAGTTCTCGATGTTGTAGTCGTTGTAGCAGAGCTTCACACTCGGGTCGGCGGCGCGTGCGGTCCGGAACGCCACCTCGATCCAGTCGTTTCCGGTGGACTGCAGGTTCGACGACCGCCGGCTGCCGTTCTCGGCGAAGGCCTCGTTCACCACGTCCCAGTACGCGAACTTGCCCTTGTAGTGCGCCATCACCCCGTTGATGTGGCTGATCATCGCGTTCCGCAGGGCGCTGCCGCTCAGGCTCCCCCAGAACCTCGGCTGCTGGGCGTGCCAGGCCAGGGTGTGGCCACGGAACCGCATGCCGCGCTGGGCGGCCCAGTTGTAGATCGCGTCACCGCGCTGGAAGTTGAACTGGCCGGGGTTGGGCTCGGTCGCGTCGGGCTTCATCTCGTTGACGGCCGTCATCATGTCGAACTCACGGCTCGCGATGGCCAGGAAGCCGGAGTCGTTGAGACGGTCCGACCCCATGGCGGCGCCGAAGTAGCGGCCGCTGCGCTCGGCGGCGGCCTTCAGGGTGGTCCCGGGCGTTCCGGGGAGATCGGCCCGGGCGAAGGTCGCCAGCGCCATCGAGGACACCGTGATCGCCAGGGCGCAGGCCCCGCCCAGGAGCAGTCTGGCGGGCCCCCTGGTTCGGCGTCTGGGTCGAGCGGGTACGTCGTTCATCTGTGCTTTCTCCTCGGTGTTCGGTCCGGTCCGTTGCCCGAACCGAGGCGCGGAACGACGATCGCCGCTCGGCCGACGACCCGGAGCACGCGCTCGCCGCTGGACCAGCACGCCACAGGTGACGTCGAGCCGGCGTCAACCCCGCCGCGCCCGAAATCGGTGGCCACCGCCGGCTGCCCGGCCCGCCCGGTGGATGACGAACACTCCGCGCCCGTACGCCCCTGCGGAGTGACACTGCCCTGCCGCGATGCTATATCGAATCAGTTCGATCTGGGCAGTCGGCGGTCGACGACGTTGGCTCGGACGGCGGACGACCAGCGGCTTTGGCATCGACTTAGATCGATGTAGTGTGGAAACGCTCCCACACCACCCTCCACCCACCTGACCGAGGAGCCGAACATGCAGCGACGGCGACATCGCCCGGCCACCACGCTGGCCGGGCTGCTCATCCTGACCCTGTCCGCCCTTCTGTTGCCACAAGCCTCGGTGGCCGGCAGCGCGGCAGCCGGCACATCCCGCGCCCGCGCGGTGCCCCTCACCGAGCTGACCGTGGTGTCCGAACGGGTGGCGTTCGGTCTGCAGCGTCCCATCGCGATCACCGGCCTGCCGGACGGTCGGATGCTGATCGCGGAGAAGAACGGCACCGTCCGGGCGTACCACCCGGACACCGGCCTGGCGGCCGCGCCGGTGCTCGACCTGACCGCCCGGATCGACACGTCCGACAACGAGCGCGGCCTGCTCGGCATCACGCCCGCGCCGAACTTCGCGCGTACCGGGATGCTCTACGTGGCCTACACCAGCCTGCCGGCCGGCGCGCTGACCCTGGCGCGGGTGCCGCTCGGCGCTCCCGACCGGCTACAGGTGCTGCTCACCCAGGAGCACGCCGAATTCGGCAACCACAACGGCGGACAGGTGGCCTTCGGGCGCGACGGCTACCTCTACTGGTCCACCGGCGACGGCGGCAACGCGAACGACCCGTTCAAGAGCGGTCAGAACCTCGGCACCCTGCTCGGCAAGATCGTGCGGATCGACGTGAACCGTAGCTGCGGGGGCAAGCCCTACTGCGTACCCTTCGACAACCCGTTCGTCCGCACGGCGGGCGCGCGGCCGGAGATCTGGGTCTACGGGCTGCGCAACCCGTGGAAGTTCTCCATCGACCCGGTCGACAACTCGCTGTGGATCGGCGACGTCGGCCAGGGCCTGATCGAGGAGATCAACCACATCCGCCCGTCGCAGCGCGGCGCGAACCTCGGCTGGTCCTGCAAGGAGGGCACGCCGGTCTTCGACCAGACGCAGTGCCGGCCCGGCGTACGGCTCACCGACCCGGTCGTCGAGTACGAGCACTACCTGACGGAGAACTGCTCCATCATCGGCGGCCTGGTGTACCGGGGATCCGTCACCCCGGAGGCGCGGGGCACCTACATCGCGAGCGACTACTGCTCCACCCGCGCGTTCGCCGTGCGTCAGACGTCCACGGGTGGCTACGAGTCCGCCGAGATCGGCACCTTCCCCACCCAGCCGACCGCGTTCGGCGCCGACGTGAACGGCGAGCTGTACGTGCTCAGCGACCTCCCGGGCTGGCTGAGCAAGGTGCGGTTCGAGCGGGTCCAGCCCACCCCGACCGCCGGGGCGGCGCACCGCTGAGCCTCGGGGCGACCCCTTCGCATCCGTGACACCACCGTGGACGGCCGCGCACCCGCGGCCGTCCACGGTCGGGCGACACATACCGCAGCGCCTACCGTCAGGGGCGGGGCGAGCTGACGTCGATCGCCGCGCGGAGCGCACGTCGGGACGTGATGCCGAGCTTGGTGAAGATCTTGCGCAGGTGCCACTCGACCGTACGCGCGCTGAGGAACAGCGCGGCGCCGATCTCCCGGTTCGTCCGACCGGCCGCCGCCAGTCGCGCGATCTGCGTCTCCTGCGGGGTCAACTCCTCCGCTACGCCCGCGGCGCGCCTGCGGACCGTCTCGCCGGTGGCGGCCAGTTCCCGGCCCGCTCGCCGGGCGAACGCCTCCGCCCCCATCGCCGTGAACGCCTCGTGGGACAACCGCAGCTGGGCTCGGGCGTCGCCACGGCGGTTCGACCGGCGCAGCCACTCCCCGTACAGCAGCCGGGCCCGGGCCAGTTGCAGACCGAGTCGCGTGGTGGCGAGGCGGTCGATGGCTGTCCGGTAGCGTTCGTCCGCTTCCGCGTCCGCCCCGACGAGCGCGTCCGCGAGGGCCTGCGTACCGATCGCCCAGTCCGTCGCCACCGGACCGGTCCGTTCGGCCAGGTGGTCGCGTGCCCGCGCGGCGACGGCGTCCGCACCCGAGCGCGCCGCCGCCTCGACCAGCTCACCGAGCGCCCACTGCTGAACGGCCAGGTCATCTCGCTCGGTCGCCCACCGCACGGCATCCAGCGCCGCCGGATAGTTGCCGAGTCCGTTGAACAGCACCGCCCTGCTGTAACCGGCGACACTGAACAACCAGCCCATGCCAGCCGTACCGGCCTCCTTGGCCAGGGCGTCGATCAGCTCGACGGCCGGCTCCTGGCGACCCCGGTACGCGGCCAGGATCACCGCGGTCGCGGGGTGTGGCGACGGCCCTGCCGCGTACGCGAGGGCCTCTGCCTCGCCGAGCAGAGCGGACGCGTCGGCGAACCGACCGGCATAGATCAGCGCGGTGGCCCGGAACGTCAACGCGGTCGGCAGCAGCGACAGCCGCCCGGTCTCCCGCGCGAAGGTCACGACCCGCTCGGTGAGGGTGTGGAAGGCGACGTCGTCCCACACCTCGTGCAGGACCAGGCCGACCAGCCAGGCCAGGTCCACATCGGCCTGCACGGTGGCCGCGTGCAGCGCCCGGGCGAAGAGCGGCACGGCCGCCGCCTGCCCATCGAGGCTCCACGCCGTGAAGGCTGCCAGGAGCAGGCCGGCCGGCTCGGGACCCTCGGGCACCCGCCGGGCAGCCCGGGCGACGAGCCGCAGGTCGTTGCCGCCGAACCGCCCGGCGTTCACGGCCGCGCCGACCGCCGAGAGGTACGTCTCGCGGGCCGCGGCCGGATTTAGCGCCTCGAGCCGACGGGCGGCTTCGAGGATCGGCCGTACCGCTGCTCGGCCGGAGTTGACAGCGAACGCGACCCGCGCCCGCAGCCGTTCCACCTCAGCGCGCTGCGCCGCGTCCAGATTGCTCAGTTCGGCGGCGGCCAGCAGGCCGGCCACCTGAGCGGTGGCGCCGGAGGCGAGTCGGGCCTGCGCTGCCGCCAGGATCCGTCGTCCCCGGGCGCTGGAGTCGCCGGTGAGCTCGGCGGCCCGCTCGAGGAAGGCAGCAGCGGCAGCGCGACCGCCACGGGCGAGCGCTCGGCCGGCCGAACGTTCCAGCTCACCGGCGACCTCCTCGTCCGGCCCCACGGCGGCATGCGCCCGGTGCCAGGCGCGTCGGTCCGGGTCCTGCTGTGGGTCGGTGACGTCGGCCAGTGCCCGGTGCACCGCGCGCAGTTCGGCGGGCTCGGCCGAACGTCGGCTCGCCGAGCGCACCAGCGGATGACGCAGGCGTACCCGGGTTCCCAGCTCGACCAGGCCGGCCGCCTCGGCCGGCACCGCTGCGGCGGGACCGACCCCGAGCCGGTTCACGGCGCGCCAGAGCAGCGCCACGTCTCCGACCGGCTCCACCGCGGCGGTCAGCAGCAGCCGCCGGCTGTCGGGCGGCAGCGCCGCGATTCGGTGCTGAAAGCCCGCCTCGACCCGGCCGGCCACCGGTGTCGCGCTGTGCCCGCCGAATCCGAATGCCAGTTCCGCCGGTGACAGGCCGCGAGGCAACTCGATCAGCGCGAGGGGGTTGCCTCGCGTCTCGGCGACGATCCGATCCCGCACCTGGGTGTCGACAAGCCCCGGCAGCACCAGGTCCAGCAACGCCCGCGCGTCCGCCTCCGGAAGGCCCTCGACCCACAGTTCCGGCAGGCCGTCGAGGAGCTGCTCCTCGGTGGGGCTCTCCACGGCGAAGAGCAACGCGACCGATTCCGCGTCCAGACGGCGGGCGACGAAGGTGAGGATGACCTCGGACATGCGGTCCAGCCACTGCGCGTCGTCCACCACGCAGACCAGGGGTTGTTCGGCCGCCGCCTCGGCGAGCAGGCCGAGCACGGCGAGACCGACGAGCAGCCCCTCCGGCGGCGGGCCGGCCTGGAGGCCGAACGCGGTGGCGAGCGCGTCGCGCTGCGGTTCGGGGAGCCGATCCAGGTGGGTCAGCAGCGGAGCGCACAGAAGCTGGAGCGCCGCGTACGCCAGGTCGGTCTCCGCCTCGACACCCGCGACCCGCACGACGCGGTCGGGCCGGGTCCGCTCGGTCACGTGGTCCAGCAGCGCGGTCTTGCCGACCCCGGCCTCGCCACGCAGCACCAGCACACGGCTCTGACCGGCTCGGACGTCGTGCATCAGCCGGTCGAGCACGTCGCGCTCACGTTGTCGGCCGAGCAGATCGAAACCCATGTTGTCACTCGGCACGTTGTCTCCCAGGCGAAATTACTACACCGCGGACGGCCGCCGTGGGCGGGCGGGACAGCACGTCGGTACGGACTACACCGTCAACAGGCCGGTGACGGTGACGACGAGTGCACGGCTGAGCCGGTCGGAAAAGTCGACGCGGGAGTTGGCGAGCAGCGGGTCCCGAACAGCCTCCGCGACGGCGGGCGAGGGATTGGCGAACGGCCAGAGACCGGCGATCAGCAGGATCGACAGGGCCACGAGTTCCCGGGATGCCGGCACGGTCAACGCGGGGATGCGTTGCCTGAGCAGCCCGGCGAGGCGTACCTGCAGGTCCGTGTGGGCGAGTTTGAACGCCCGGACGGCCTCCGCGGAGATGTTGCGTTCGAGTTCCGTGCCGAGCGAGCTCCAGAGTTCGCAGATCAGCGGTCGGTCGGCCACCGAACGGGCCAGGGCGTCCACGACGGCGGCGGGCGACGGTGTGTCACTGGCCGTCGCGGGTGGCAGCTCGGCGGGAAGGTCGTCGAGCCACCCGTCGATGGCCTGGTTGAGCAGGGCGAAGAAGACCGCCTCGCGGGTCTCGAAATAGCGCACGACGTTCGTCTTCGACAACCCGACCCGTCGGGCGAGTTCACGGAGGCTGATGTCGCTCACCGGCATCTCGGCCACGAGCTGCGCCGCGTTCTCGAGGATGACGCGTCGGCGCGCTTCGCGCTGCTCGGGCCTGCGGGCGCGTTGGAAGCTCGGTGGTTGACCGCTGGTGCTCATGGCTCCACCTCTGAACGCTCCCCTGTCACCCGCGTACCTTACGCGGCCCGCCCACCGACCCCCGCGGAGACGACGGTCAGGCGTCGTAGCTGACGGACTCGCTCACCGTGCGCCACCTCGCGTCCGATGCCGCGAGAGCTGTCGCGGCGGCCTGTGCCACCGCCACCGCATCGGCGCCCAGCAGCAGACGCACCGGCGGATCCGGAACCTCGGTGAGGTCCAGGATCACCTGGGAGATTCGCGCGGGGTCCCCGGACTGGTTGCCGTCGGCGGCGCGCAGGCGGGCGACCACGGGTTCGATGACCGGCTTGTAGGGGTCGCTGATCGGCAGCGTCGTCATCGACGATCCGGCCCAGTTGGTACGCATGCCACCCGGCTCGGCCACGGTGACCTTGATCCCGAAGGGTGCCACCTCCTTGGCGAGGACCTCGGAGAATCCACCCACCGCCCACTTGGCCGACTGGTACGCGCTCAGGCCCGGGCCGCCCACCCGCCCGCCGACGGAGGAGATCTGAATGATGTGGCCGCCGCCCTGCTCACGCATGGTCGGCAACGCGGCACGGGTCACGTTGACCACCCCGTGGAAGTTGGCGTCGACCTGCGCGCGGAAATCGTCCTCGGGCATGTCCTCGATCGACGCGACGTCGGCGTAGCCAGCGTTGTTCACCACGACGTCCACGCGTCCGAAGGCCTGCACGGCGACGCCGACGGCGGCGCGCGCCGCGCTGGCGTCCGTCACGTCCAGCGCGACCGCGCGGACCCGGTCGCCGTAGGCGTCGACGAGGTCGTCGAGCTGCTCGGGACGCCGGGCGGTGGCCACCAGGCGGTGGCCTGCGCGCAGTACGGCTTCGGCGAGTTCCCGGCCCAGTCCGCGGGAACTTCCGGTGATCAACCAGGTCTTGCTCATCTCGTACCCCTCTCGGGTTGTGTGACCGGTATCGGCGGCGGCCGTCGCGGTCGGGTTCTTCCCACCCGCGCCGACCGCTCCGGCTTTAGAGGCCAGTGGACTCTTATTACGCTAGCACGGTGTCCACCGGCCGGCGGCGAGGTGTTGATCGAGGCCCGGGATCGACCAGGGGGTCGAGGCGAGAAACCAGGGTGTGACACGGGCTCACCCGACCCTGCGGTCGGCGAGCCTGGAGGGACGTCAGCCGGAAGATCCAGGAGAGCGCGCCATGTCGGTCATTCACTTCGTCGAGAACACCACCGCGACGCCGGAGCAGGTTCTTGCCGCCCTCACCGACTTCGGGCCGGGCCGGTCGGAGGTGTTCGGCAACAGCGCCGACGAATATCTGGCCGTGCACGGCCAGGGTCCCGACTGGGCTGACGTCACGGAAGGCTCGGGCGGCATCTGGGAGCGGCTGCGCTACGACTGGTCGAACCCCCGCCGCGTCACCATGACGACGACCGATTCCAACATCTGGGGCGGCCGGTCGGGCCACACCTACACGTTGACGCCGCAGCCGGACGGTACGACCGTGCTGGACGTCGTCGTGATTCGCGAGGGCAGGAACGTCAAGGGCCGTTTGACCGGCATCCTGCTGGGCTCGGTGGGTAAAGGCGTGCTGCGCAAGGCGTTGCAGAACACGCTCAGGGTCGTCGAAGCCCGCAGCACCGCCATCGGTGGTTGAGCAGGCGGTCGGCGTCGGGCTACGGACACACCCGGAAGCCACCGGGTCCCGGCCAGGGGGTCAACCAGTGCCGCACCCTGGGGTCAGGCCGACGAGGGCCGGTGAGAGTGGTGGGCATGAAGCGACGCTTGATGCTCCTGACGGCCGCAGCGGTTCCGCTCGCGGCTTCCCTATTGCCCGTGGCCGTCAACGCCGCCACGCGCGACGGCGGCCCGACCGCCGCCACCACCTGCGCCGCCGTTCCCGTCTCCGCGCCGTCCGGCACCCGGGTGGTGTCGGTCAAGGCGGCCTTCAGAACCGGGGGCGACTTCACGTTCCCCTCCACCCCGGGGCTTCCGCAGAATCCGCCGATCACGGCCGTGCCGGACTGGTGTGACATCAGCGTCGTCGTGACCCATCCGGGCGCGAACGACACTGTCACCATCAAGATCTCGCTCCCGCAGGATGCGAAGAACTGGAACGGCCGCTTCCAGGCCACCGGCGGCAGCGGTTACTCCGCCGGCGACCTCAGCGATCTGAGCGTCCCACTGATCAGCGCGGTGAAGGGCGGATATGTCGGCGCGGCCACCGATGCCGGCGTCAAGACCGGCCTGGACGCCAGTTGGGGTCTCACCGCCGACGGCAGGACCAACACCGGGCTGCTCACCAACTTCGCCTCCCGATCGGTGCACGACATGGCGGTCATCGGCAAGGACGTGGCCCAGAGGTTCTACCGGCGGGCGGTGACGTACTCGTACTTCACCGGCTGCTCGACGGGCGGCCGCCAGGGTTACGCGGAGGCGCAGAACCACCCGACGGACTTCCAGGGCATCCTGGCGAACGCGCCGGCGATCGAGTGGAACCGGTTCGAGATCGCCACGCTGTGGTCGCAGGCGGTCTACAACGAGGAGAAGGTCGCACCCTCGCAGTGCGAACTGAACGCCTTCAACACCGCGGCGGTCGCGGCCTGCGACACCCTCGACGGCGTCCGGGACGGCGTCATCGACAACCCGCAGGACTGCAGGTGGGACGCGCGTCGCCTGGTCGGCACGAAGGTCGAGTGTGACGGTGCGGAGATCACCATCACCAGGGCGGTGGCCGACGCGGTCAACAAGATCTGGGCCGGGCCGGTCGCACCGTCCGGCAAGAAGCTCTGGTACGGCCAGAACAAGGGCTCCACGTTCGCCTTCATCGCCAACCCGGGCGCACCCTTCCAGGTGCCCGACCAGTGGGCCAGGTATTTCGTGACGAAGGACCCGTCGTTCGACAGCACCACGCTGACCTACCGGACCTTCACGCAGCTCTTCACCTCGGCGACCAGGCAGTACGACGACGTCATCGCCGACAACGACCCGAACCTGTCGGCGTTCGCCAGGGCCGGCGGCAAGCTGCTCACCTGGCACGGCCAGT
This sequence comes from Micromonospora sp. WMMD729, assembly GCF_049315225.1. Taxonomy (NCBI): domain Bacteria; kingdom Bacillati; phylum Actinomycetota; class Actinomycetes; order Micromonosporales; family Micromonosporaceae; genus Micromonospora; species Micromonospora sp. WMMD729. Next base: position 3,992,104 of record NZ_CP186059.1, read on the forward strand.
CCGACCAGCTGATCCCGACCGAGGGGACGGTCGACTACCGCAGGCACGTCAACGCCGTCTTCGGCGGCAACAAGCGGGTCGACGACTTCTACCGCCTCTTCCTGCTGCCCGGCGTGGACCACTGCGGAACGCCGCTGTTCAGCACCGGGCCGCTGGTGAACCCGGGCGCCGACCTCGACGCCCTGGTCAACTGGGTGGAGAAGGGGCGGGCCCCGGCGACACTTCCCACCACGTCGGTGGACGGCAAGACCACCAGGAACATCCACCACTACCCGCGGTGACGGACCGCCGCATCTCGGCCTGACCTGAACCGCACGACCGGCGGCCCCGGACCACGTCCGGGGCCGCCGCCGTCACCGGGGCCGGGCGTGATCATCGGGCTGGGGTTACCAGCGGCGCGCCTCGGTGGGTTCGTCGGGTGAGCCGCCGCCAGTTGATGTCGCGAATGTCTGCACGTAATCGATGGCGACCCAGAGGGCGTCTTTCAGCGGTGTGATGTCGCGGGCGACCTGGGCGAGAAGCATGCCGCCCTGGAAGGCGGAGAGCAGGAGGTGGGCCAGTCGGGTGGGGTCCGCCTCGACGCTGACGCGCCCGCGGCTCTGCATCCGTTCGAGCCCGGCCCGGAAGATGTCTCTCCACTGCTCGAACGCGTTGGCCAGTTCCGTGTGGACGTCGAGGTCAGTCTTGATGACCTCACTGGCGAGCGAGCCGAGGCTGCAACCTTCCTGGTAGGAGCGCTCGTAGGCGATGTAGAAGCCCGCCCACTCCCGGAGGGAGTCGAGGCTTTCGAAGTTGGCGAACCGCTCACTGCGATGGAACGTGAGAACCCGCTCGGCCTGCCACTCGATGACCGCGAGGACGAGGCTCTCCTTGGTCGGGAAGTAGTGGTTGAGCTGCGACCCGCTGATACCCGCCGCTCGGCGGAGTTGCTCGTTGTTCGTTGCGTGGACGCCCTTGCTGTAGATGAGCTCCGCAGCGTGCTCCAGGATGCGGGCCCGAGTCGCCTGCCCCTTGTTCGTGAGCTTCTGCGGCAGTCGAGCTTCCACTGTGGCTTCCATGACACCCACAATAACCGGAGTGGGCTTGACAGCCCATAGCCGCATCGGGTTGAGTGCCATTAGTGGGCTGACAGGCCCAAAATGACAGACGCCAGCGGGCACGAGAGACACGGAGGCATCCATGAAGGCAGTCGTCGCGATGGATCAAGCTGCGGAGGCGGCCGGGATCACGCTGGCGGAGCGGCCAGATCCGAAGCCGGCGATCAACGACGTCGTCGTTGAAGTCCACGCGTCGGGCTTCGTCCCCGCCGAGTGGGAGTGGCCCTCGACGTGGGTCGACCGCTCCGGTCACGATCGCAACCAACCGGTCATCGGCCACGAGTTCGCCGGAGTCGTCTCCTCCCTGGGCTACGGCACGACAGGGCTCTCGCTGGGGCAACGGGTGTTCGGGATCACGGACTGGCACCGCGATGGAACGCTGGCTGAGTACGCGGCCGTGGAGGCACGCAACCTCGCGCCTCTGCCAGGAAACATCGACTTCACGGTGGCCGCGAGTACGCCGATCTCCGGCCTGACCGCCTGGCAGGGCCTGTTCGAGCACGGCCGCCTTCGGGCGGGGCAGAGCGTGCTCGCACACGGTGCCGCCGGTGCCGTCGGGTCGATGGTGACGCAGCTCGCCCGGGAGTTCGGCGCCTACGTCATCGGCACCGGTCGGGCGGCCGACCGCCAGGCGGCGCTCGACTTCGGCGCGAACGAGTTCCTCGACCTCGGCCACGAGGATCTCAACGACATCCGCGGGGTCGATCTGGTCTTCGACGTCATCGGCGGTGATGTCCAACGGCGCTCGGCGAACATCATCCGACCCGGCGGAACACTGGTGTCGGTGGTCGGACCGGTGCAGGCTCGCCCTGCCGACGGCCTGGCGGTCGACTTCGTCGTCGAGTCCGTTCCGGGTCAGCTGGTGGAGATCGTCAACCGGGTGCGCGACGGACGCCTGCGCACGCACATCGGCACCGTCGCGAGTCTCGACGACGCCATCCCCGCGCTCAACCCGACCGAGCGGCGTAAGGGCAAGACCGTCATCCGCGTAAGCGCCTGAGCGTCCGGGAGCAGGCGCCCTGCTGAACCGGGGGCGGCGGGAGACCACCGGGCCGGTGGTCCCGTCCGCGCGAGTCCATCGGCCGTGCCGCCACCGGCCACTCCGGAAATACGGTCGACAGGACGGACCGGCGGAGGGCGGAAGCATGATCGGGACCTTGGTGGAGAACGGCCGCACGGCGTTGGCCAGGTACGACTCCTACGACCAGGAACAGGTCGACGAGATCGTGAAGAAGGCGTCGGTGGCCGCGCTGAGCCGACACGCCGAACTCGCGCTGCTGGCGATCGAGGAGACCGGTCGGGGCGTGTTCGAGGACAAGGCGGTGAAGAACATCTTCGCCTGCGAACACGTCACCAACCACATGGCCGACATCCGTACGGTCGGGGTGATCGCCCGCGACGACATCACCGGGATCACCCAGATCGCCGAGCCGGTCGGGGTGGTGGCCGCGGTGACTCCGGTGACCAACCCGACCTCGACCACCATCTTCAAGGCGCTGCTGGCCCTCAAGACCCGCAACCCGGTGATCTTCGCCTTCCACCCGGCGGCGCAGCGCTGCAGCCAGGAAGCCGCCCGCACGGTCCGCGACGCCGCCATCGCCGCCGGAGCGCCGGAGCACTGCGTCCAGTGGATCGAGCATCCCTCGGTGGCCGCGACGAACGAGTTGATGCAGCACCCGGGTGTCTCGGTGGTCCTCGCGACCGGCGGCAACGACATGGTCCGGGCCGCCTACTCGACCGGCAAACCGGCGCTCGGCGTGGGGGCCGGCAACGTCCCGGCGTACCTCGAGGCGACCGCGGACGTGGCCCGCGCGGTCAACGACGTGGTGCTGTCCAAGTCGTTCGACAACGGCATGATCTGCGCCTCCGAGCAGGCCGTCATCGTCGACGACGCGATCCGGCCCGCCGTCCTCGCCGAGTTCCGGCGACTGCACGCCCACGTCGCGACGCCGGACGAGAAATCGCTGTTGGACAAGCTGCTCTTCGGCGCCGGGAAACTCAACCCGGACGTCGTCGGGCAGTCGGCTGCCTGGATCGCCGAGCACGCCGGCTTTCCGGTCGCCCCGGACACCTCGATCATCCTGGCCCCGGTCGACCGGGTCGGCCCGGCCGAGCCGCTGACCCGGGAGAAGCTCTGCCCGGTGCTCGCCCTGCTGCCGGCCGGCGACCACGAACAGGCCCTCGGGTACGCCGAGCAGATGGTCGAGTTCGACGGCCTGGGCCACACCGCCGTCATCCACACCCGGGACGCCGAACTGGCCGAGGCGTACGGCCGCCGGATCAAGGCCGTCCGGATCATCTGGAACGCGCCGGCCTCGCAGGGCGGCATCGGCGACATGTACAACGCCCTCCTGCCGTCGCTGACCCTGGGCTGCGGCAGCTACGGCCACAACTCCGTGTCGCACAACGTCACCGCGGTCGACCTGCTCAACATCAAACGAGTCGCCCGACGGACGAACAACCTGCAGTGGTTCAAGGTGCCGCCGAAGATCTACTTCGAACCGAACGCCATCCGCTACCTCGCCGACATGCCCGACCTGCACCGGGTCACGGTGGTCACCGACCACACCATGACCAAGCTCGGGTACGTGGACCGGGTGCTGTCGGTGCTGCACCGCCGCCGCGAGCAGGTGGCGCTGCAGATCATCGACGACGTCGAGCCGGAGCCCAGCGTGGGCACCGTGGACCGGGGCGCCGAGTTGATGCGGTCGTTCCGGCCGGACACCATCATCGCCCTCGGCGGAGGTTCGGCGATGGACGCCGCCAAGGTGATGTGGCTGCGCTACGAACACCCCGAGGTCGTCTTCGCCGATCTGCGGGAGAAGTTCTTCGACATCCGCAAGCGGGCCTTCAAGTTCCCCACCCTCGGCGCCCTGGCCCAACTCGTGTGCATCCCGACCACCTCCGGCACCGGGGCTGAGGTCACCCCGTTCGCCGTCATCACCGACACCGCGTCCGGCAAGAAGTACCCGCTCGCCGACTACGCTCTCACGCCGAGCGTGGCGATCGTCGACCCGGTGCTGGCCGCCGACCTGCCCGCGGTGGTCACCGCGGACAGTGGCTTCGACGCGCTCACCCACGCCATCGAGTCGTACGTGTCCGTCTACGCCAGCGACTTCACCGACGGTCTGGCCCTGCACGCCATCCGGCTCATCTTCGGCAACCTCACCCGCGCCGTGCGGCACGGCTCCGCCGACCCGCAGGCCCGCGAGAAGATGCACAACGCCGGCACGATCGCCGGCATGGCGTTCGGCAGCGCCTTCCTCGGGATCGTGCACGCCATGTCGCACACCCTGGGCGCCACCTTCCACGTCGCACACGGGCGTACCAACGCGATCCTGCTGCCGCACGTCATCCGCTACAACGGAACGGTGCCGAGCAAGCTGACCGGCTGGCCGAAGTACGAGAGCTATCGGGCACCGCAGCGCTTCGCCGACATCGCCCGTACCCTCGGGCTGCCCGCGGCGACCGACGCCGAAGCGGTCGAAGCGCTGGCCACGGCCGTCGAGAGGCTGCGCGACGAGGTGGGCATCGAACCCTCGTTCGCGGCCGTCGGCGTCGACGAGAACGCCTTCCTCGCGGCGCTGCCCCAGCAGGCGCTCAACGCGTACGAGGACCAGTGCGCGCCGGCCAACCCCCGGATGCCGATGCTCGACGACATGCAGGAGTTGATGCGCGCCGCCTACTACGGACCGGCGACCACGGCCGGCACGTCATGAGCGTGCTCGTGCGGTGCGTGGCCGCGGCGACCCTCGCCCCTTCGCTGCACAACAGCCAGCCGTGGCGGTTCCGGATCACCGACCGTGAGGTGTGGGTGTACGCGGACCACAGCCGCCGACTCGACGCGCTCGACGCGTCCGGGCGTGAACTCCTGATCAGTGTCGGCGCGGCCGTGTTCACCCTGCGGCTGGCGCTGCGCGCGCAGGGGTGGCGGACGACGTACGTCCTCTTCCCGGAGCCGGACTCGCCCGACCTGGTGGCCCGGGTGCTCCTCGACCGCGAATCCTCACCGCCGGAGACCGTGACGACGCTGGCCGAGGCGATCGCCCGGCGGCACACCAACCGGCGGCCGTTCGCCGACTCGGTGGTACCCGCCGACGCGATCGAGGAGCTGACCCGGGCCGCCACGGACCAGGGGGCGGCCCTCGCGGTCGCCGGCCCGGTCGCCCGGAACGCCATCCTGGGGCTCGGGCAGCAGGCCGAGCGCCGGCTGCGGGCGAGCGGCCGCTACCGGGCCGAGCTGAACCGATGGACCAGACCGATCCCGGGCCGCCACGACGGCGTCCCGGCCACGGCCATCGGACCGTGGGACGCTCTCGAACGGATGCCGATCCGGGACTTCGGCCTCGTTCGGTCGCAGCCCTGGCGCACGAGTGAACTCTTCGAGGCGCACCCGACCATCGCCGTACTCGCGACGCTCGGTGACGGCCAGAACGACTGGGTCCGCGCCGGTCAGGCGTTACAGCACGTTCTGCTGGTAGCCACCCGGCTGCGGTTGGCCACCACGCCGATCAGTCAACCGGTCGAGGTGCCGGCGATCCGCGCGCTGCTCACCGACACCACAGCCGGCCGCTGGGCACAGATGATCATCCGAATCGGGTACGGGCCGCAGGCCCCGGTGACACCGCGCCGACCGCTGTCCGAAGTGCTGGAACGCGACGACCAGTGACCATCGCACGGCCCGTCGACCAGGGACGTCCGACCCTACGACGAAGCACACCTACCGGCCTACAAAGGAGAAAAGGGAAGGGGTGCCAGGTGCCATGACAACATTCGTCCACGACTTCACCGACGGCAACAAGGACCTCAAGGACCTGCTCGGCGGCAAGGGCGCCAACCTGGCCGAGATGACTCTGATGGGCCTGCCGGTGCCGCCCGGATTCACCGTCACCACCGAGGCCTGCCGCGTCTACCTGCGCACCGGCGCGATGCCCGAGGGGCTGTTCACCGAGGTCGAACAGCACCTGCGACAAATGCAGCACCGGATGGGCAAGACCTTCGGCGACGCCCGCGACCCGCTGTTGCTGTCGGTGCGGTCCGGCGCCAAGTTCTCGATGCCGGGAATGATGGAGACGATCCTGGACATCGGCCTGAACGACGCGAGCGTGGTCGGTCTCGGCCGGCAGAGCGCGGACGAGCGGTTCGCCTGGGACTCGTACCGACGCCTGATCCAGATGTTCGGCAGGACGGTCTTCGACGTTCCCGGCGACGCCTTCGAGGAGGAACTGGCGGCGGCCCGGTCGATCGCGGGCGTCGCGACGGATCCGGAACTCGACACCGCTCACCTGCGGAACCTGGTGGACGCGTACAAGAAGGTGTTCCGCGAGCACGTCGGCCGGGACTTCCCGCAGGCGCCGCACGAGCAGCTGTTCCTGGCGATCGGCGCGGTGTTCCGGTCGTGGAATGCCGAGCGTGCCGTCCTGTACCGGCGGCAGGAGCGCATCCCGCAGGACCTGGGCACAGCGGTCAACGTCATGACGATGGTCTTCGGCAACCGCGGGGAGAACTCCGGCACCGGCGTCGCCTTCACCCGGGACCCGGCCACCGGCCGGCGCGGCGTCTACGGCGACTACCTGCGCAACGCCCAGGGAGAGGACGTGGTCGCCGGAATCCGCAACACGGTGCCGCTGGCCGAGCTCGCCACCATCGATCCGACGAGCTACCGCCAGCTCCTGTCGATCATGCAGCGGCTCGAACAGCGGTACCGCGACCTGTGCGACATCGAGTTCACCATCGAGAACGGCAGGTTGTGGATGCTGCAGACCCGGGTCGGCAAGCGCACCCCGGCCGCCGCGTTCATCATCGCCGCCCAACTGGTCGACGAGGGCACCATCACCCTGGACGAGGCGCTGCAACGGGTCACCGGCGAGCAACTGGCCCAACTGATGTTCCCCAGCTTCGACACCACCGCCGCTCCCCCGCCGCTGACCACCGGCGTGCCGGCCTCTCCGGGCGCGGCCGTCGGCGCGATCGTCTTCGACTCCGCCGCCGCTGCGGCGGCGACCGAGCCGGTCATCCTGGTGCGCCGGGAGACCAACCCCGACGACCTGCCGGGCATGATCGCCGCTGCGGGTGTGCTGACCGCGCGCGGCGGCAAGACGTCACATGCCGCGGTCGTCGCCCGTGGCATGGGCAGGACGTGCGTCTGCGGTGCGGAGGAACTGCGCATCGACGGCGACTCGGTCACCGTGGCCGGCCGCACCCTGCACGCCGGTGACGTCATCTCGATCGACGGCACCACCGGAAGGGTCTATCCGGGGTCGGTCGCCGTCCGGCCTTCCGCCGTCGTGCGGTACTTCGAGGGCGAACTGCGGGCGCACGGCGACCCGCTGCTCTCCGCGGTGGAGCGACTGATGGCCCACGCCGACCACCGGGCCCGGCTCGACGTGCACGCCAACGCCGACACCGCTGCCGACGCCGCCCGGGCCCGCCGCTTCGGCGCCACCGGGGTCGGCCTGTGCCGTACCGAGCACATGTTCCTCGGCGACCGCCGACAACTGGTCGAGCGGCTGATCCTGGCCGAGGACGACGCGGCGCGCGCCGACGCTCTCCAGGCGCTGCTGCCCTTGCAGCGGGCCGACTTCGAGGAGTTGTTCGCCGCGATGGACGGGCTGCCGGTGACCGTGCGGCTCATCGACCCACCGCTGCACGAGTTCCTGCCCCCGCTGGAGGAACTTGCCGCCCGGGTGGCCCACACCCAGGCGCTCGGCGGGGATCCGGGCCACGACGGCGCACTGCTGACCGCGGTACGGCGAATGCACGAGCAGAACCCGATGCTGGGGCTGCGCGGCGTACGCCTGGGCCTGGTCGTCCCGGGTCTGTTCGCCATGCAGGTCCGCGCGATCGCGCAGGCCGCGGCCGCGCGGGTCGCCGCCGGCGGCGACCCACGGCCGGAGATCATGGTTCCGCTGGTCGGAGCGGTACAGGAACTCGAGACGGTACGCGCGGAAGCGGAGTCGGTGCTCGCGAGCGTGCCCGGTGCGCCGCAGATCCGGCTCGGCACCATGATCGAGGTGCCCCGGGCCGCCCTGACCGCCGGGCAGATCGCCGACGTCGCCGAGTTCTTCTCCTTCGGCACCAACGACCTCACCCAGATGACCTGGGGCTTCTCCCGCGACGACGTGGAAGGCGCGTTCTTCGGCCGGTACCTCGAGCTGGGCATCTTCGCGGTGTCACCGTTCGAGAGCATCGACCGCGACGGTGTGGGCGAGCTGGTCCGCACCGCCGTCGAGCGTGGCCGCGCCGTCCGGCCCGATCTGACCGTCGGCGTCTGCGGCGAGCACGGCGGCGATCCGACGTCGGTGCGGTTCTTCCACGACGCCAACCTGGATCACGTGTCCTGCTCGCCGTTCCGGGTCCCGATCGCCCGTCTCGAAGCCGGCCGTGCCGCGTGCACGGTGACCGGCTCGGACAGCCGGTAGACGGCCACGATGACACCACCCGCAGGTCCCGGATGGTCCCGGCCCGTCCGGGACCTCCGGCCCTGAATCCGGGCGACGTCCTCGGCAAGGCTGGGAGGAGACGAAGGAGGGGTCATGGCCACCACATCCCACGAGGCCTGGCACGGATTCCGCGGCACCGGTTGGCGCGAGACGATCGACGTCGGCGGGTTCGTCCACGACAACATCGAGCCGTACGCGGGCGGGCCAGAGTTCCTGACCGGGCCGACACCCCGTACCGAGCGGATCTGGCAGAAGCTGCGGCACATGTTCGTCGAGGAGCGCCGCCGTGGCATCTACGACGTGGACCTCCACACCCCGTCCACGATCACCGCACACGAGCCGGGCTACCTCGACCGGGATGACGAGCTCATCGTGGGCCTGCAGACCGACGCGCCGCTGCGTCGCGCGATCATGCCGAACGGCGGACTGCGGATGGTGCAGGCCGGCCTCGAGGCGTACGGGTACACCCTCGACCCGATGGTGGAGAAGGTCTTCACCCGGTACCGCAAGACGCACAACGACGGCGTCTTCGACGCCTACCCCGCCGACGTCAAGGCCGCCCGCCGCTCGCACATCATCACCGGACTGCCCGACGCGTACGGCCGGGGCCGGATCATCGGCGACTACCGGCGCGTGGCGTTGTACGGGGTGGACCGCCTGATCGCCGAGCGCCGTGCCGTCAAGGCGTCGCTCGACGCGCACCTGTCGTCGGAGGACGTGATCCGCGACCGGGAGGAGTTGGCCGAGCAGATTCGGGCGCTGGAGGAGCTGCGACTCATGGCCGGCCGGTACGGGTACGACATCGCCGGCCCGGCCCGCACCGGCCAGGAGGCGATCCAGTGGTTGTACTTCGCCTACCTGGCGGCCACCAAGGAGCAGAACGGCGCGGCGATGTCGCTCGGCCGGACCGCCACCTTCGTCGACGTCTACCTCCAGCGCGACATCGCCGAGGGCCGGGTCACCGAGCGGGAGGCACAGGAACTCGTCGACGACTTCGTCATCAAGCTGCGGATCGTCCGCTTCCTGCGCACGCCCGAGTACGACCAGTTGTTCTCCGGCGACCCGACCTGGGTGACCGAGACGCTCGCCGGGATCGGCTGCGACGGCCGCCCGCTGGTCACCCGCACCAGCTTCCGCTACCTGCAGACCCTGTACAACCTGGGGCCGGCGCCGGAGCCGAACCTGACCGTGCTGTGGTCGCCGGCGCTGCCCGAGCCGTTCAAGCGGTTCTGCGCCCAGGTCTCGATCGACACGAGCGCCATCCAGTACGAGAACGACGACCTGATCCGGCCCGCGTACAGCGACGACACCGCCATCGCCTGCTGCGTGTCGGCCATGCGGGTGGGCAAGGACATGCAGTTCTTCGGCGCCCGCGCCAACCTCGCCAAGGCCCTGCTGTACGCGATCAACGGCGGCCGGGACGAGCTGACCGGCGAGCAGATCTTCGTCGCCGAGCCGGTCGGCGGCGACGTGCTCGACTACGACGAGGTGGTGGCCGCGTACGACCGGACGCTCGACTGGCTGGCCGAGACCTACGTCGACGCGCTCAACGTCATCCACTACATGCACGACAGGTACGCCTACGAACGCATCGAGATGGCCCTGCACGACTACCCGGTGCACCGCTTCCTCGCCACCGGCGTCGCCGGCCTGTCGGTCGCCGTGGACAGCCTGAGCGCCATCAAACACGCCCAGGTGAAGGTGCTGCGCGACGAGCGGGGCCTGGCCGTCGACTACGCCGTGGACGGCGACTTCCCGGTCTTCGGCAACAACGACGACCGGGTCGACGCGATCGCCGTCGACCTGGTCGAACGATTCATGGCCAAGATCCGGCGGCAGCCCACCTACCGGGGCGCCGAACCCTCGCTCTCGGTGCTCACCATCACCTCCAACGTGGTCTACGGCAGGCACACCGGCAACACGCCGGACGGGCGGCGCGCGGGTGAGCCGTTCGCGCCGGGGGCGAACCCGATGAACGGCCGCGACACGCACGGCATGGTCGCCGCCGCGCTGTCGGTCGCCAAGCTGCCGTACCGCAGCGCGCGCGACGGCATCTCGTTGACGATCACCGTCACCCCGGACGGCCTCGGTCACGCCCGTGACGAACGGATCACCAACCTCGCCGGGGTGCTCGACGGCTACACCGACAGCGGCGGCTTCCACCTGAACGTCAACGTGCTGGACCGGGCGACGCTCGAGGACGCCATGGCCCACCCGGAGAAGTACCCGCAGCTGACCATCCGGGTCTCCGGGTACGCGGTGAACTTCGTCAAGCTCACGGCTGAGCAGCAGCGGGACGTCATCTCCCGGACCTTCCACGGATCGCTGTGCTGACCGTCGGCACGGCGCCGGTGACCGGCTCGGTCCACTCCTTCGACATCTCCACCGGGGTGGACGGGCCGGGCACCCGGTTCGTCGCGTTCCTGGCCGGCTGTCCGCTGCGCTGCCTCTACTGCCACAGCCCCGACACCCAGTACCGCCGGTACGGCCGACCCACCTCGGTACAGGACCTGGTGACCGAGATCCGCCGCTACGAACGCTTCCTCAAGGTCGCGCACGGCGGCGTCACCCTGAGCGGCGGCGAACCGCTGCACCAGCCCGCGTTCACCCGCGAGGTGCTTCGCCGCTGCACGGAGATGGGGCTGCACACCGCCCTGGACACCAGCGGCCTGCTCGGCGACCGCGCGGACAACGCACTGCTCGACGCCACCGACCTGGTCCTGCTCGACATCAAGTCCGGCGACCCGGCCACGTACCGGGCGGTGACCCGCACCGGGCGGCTGCAACCGACGGTACGGTTCGCGCGCCGCCTGGCCGACCGTGGCATGCCGATCTGGGTCCGTTTCGTTCTGGTGCCCGGCCTCACCGACGACCCGGGCAACGTCGAGGCCGTGGCGTCCATCGCGGCCGACCTGCCCACCGTCGAACGCGTCGAGGTGCTGCCGTTCCACCGGCTCGGCGCGCGCAAGTACGCCGCCCTCGGCCTGCCGTTTCCCCTGGAGCGCACCCCACCGCCGGACGAGGCGCTGCTGCGGCGGGTCATCGGCCAGTTCCAGGATCACGGGCTGACGGTGTACTGACCGCCCCTTTGCTGCTTTACTATGCTCCTAGTAAAGCAGCAAAGGAGCACCGTGTTCGTCTTCCGGCTCGACACCCACTCCGGGGTGCCGCCGTACCTGCAACTCGTCCAGCAGGTCCGTCAGGCGGTGCTGCTGGGCTTCCTCCAACCCGGTGACCGCCTGCCGCTCATCCGCGAGGTGGTCGAGGACCTGGCGATCAATCCGAACACGGTCGCCAAGGCGTACCGGCAGATGGAGCAGGAGCACCTGGTCACCGGCCGACCCGGCCAGGGCACGTTCGTCACCGCGCAGCAGTCGGCCGCGATGTCGGCGTCGACGTACACGTCGCTGCGCCGCGGCCTGGCGACCTGGCTGCGCCGCGCCTACGCGGCCGGCCTCGACGAACAGGCGGTCGACGCGCTCTTCACCTCCGTGCACCAGCAGACCAGGAACGAGGACGTGGCGTGACAGCGACGGAGTTCGCGCTACGCACCGACGGCGTGGGCAAGCGGTACCGCAAGGGCTGGGCGCTGCGCGACTGCACCCTGGCCCTGCCGACCGGCGGCGTGATCGCCCTGGTCGGGCCGAACGGCGCGGGCAAGACCACGCTGTTGCGCATGGTCGTCGGGTTGCTGGCGCCGAGCACCGGCACGGTGGAGGTCCTCGGCCACGACGTCACCGCCAGCACCCCGCAGACGCTGTCCCGGGTCGGGTTCCTGGCCCAGGACCACCCGCTGTACAAGCGCTTCACCGTCGCCGAGATGCTGCGCTTCGGCCGGGCCTGCAACCTGCGGTTCGACCAGGGGCTGGCCGAGCGCCGGTTGGCGAGGCTGGGCATCCCGCTCGACCGCCGGGCCGGTTCGCTCTCCGGCGGGCAGCAGGCCCAGGTCGCGCTGGCGCTCGCCCTGGCGAAGCGGCCCGACCTGCTCGTCCTCGACGAGCCGGTGGCCAGCCTCGACCCGCTGGCCCGGCACGAGTTCCTCCAGGTGCTGATGGGCGCGGTGGCCGAAGGCGGGGTGACCGTGCTGTTCTCCTCCCACGTCGTGCACGAACTGGAACGCGTCTGCGACCACCTGGTCGTGCTCAACCAGGGCCGGGTCACGCTCACCGGCGACATCGACACCCTCCTCGCCGAGCACCGGCTGCTCGTCGGCCCGCGCACGGCCACCGACCTCGACCGGTCCGGCGCCGTCGTGGAAGCCGTCCACAGCGACCGGCACACCACCCTGCTGGTACGCGACGGCGGGCTCCCGACCGCGCCCGGGTGGCAGGCCCGACCGGTCGCGCTGGAGGACCTGGTGCTGGCGTACCTGCGCCGGCCGTCCGAGCAGAGCGCCACGGTCGCGTCGGAGGTGGCCGCATGACGTGGTTGCTCTGGCGTCAGCACCGGACCGAGGTCTGCGTCCTGGGCCTGCTCGTCGGCCTGTTCGGCATCGCCCTGCTCGTGTTCGGGACGCAGGCCCACGACCTGTTCCCCGGCGGTCCGGCCCGGTGCGCGGGTGCGGACGGCGTCGACGAGGTCTGCACGGCCTCCTTCCGCCGGCTCGACGACGAGTACGGGTACGTCGAGAACCTGCTGGCGGCCTTCTACCTGGTCCCCGTCGTCATCGGCGCGTTCCTCGGCGCACCACTGCTCGCCCGCGAACTGGAGGACGGCACCTGGCAGCTCGCCTGGACGCAGGCCGTGCCGCGGCTGCGCTGGCTGGCCGCCAAGCTCGCGGCGCTCGCCGCCGTCACCGTCACGCTCACCGGGATGTTCACCGCCGTGCTCACCTGGTTCCGTCAACCGTTCGACGCGTGGGAGGGGCGGTTCCAGTACGACGCCTTCGACCTGGAGGGACTCGTCCCGGTGGCGTACGCCCTGTTCGCGTTCGGCGTCGCCACCGCCGCCGGGGCGATCCTGCGGCGCAGCCTGCCCGCGTTCGGCGTCGCGTTCGGGGCGTTCCTCGCCGCCCGGATGTCGGTGGCGCTGCTGGCCCGTCCCGCGTACGCCACGCCGCTCACCACCATGGGACCGGTTCCCGCGGGCGGCCCCACGGAGCAGGTACGGCACCGGCTCGTGCCCGGCGTCGCCGACTGGGTGATCGAACGCGGCTACGCGGACGCCACCGGGCACAGGCTGAGCAGCGTCGAGTACCACGAACTGGAGGATGCCGCCGACCGGGCCGGCACCAACCTCAACCAGTTCCTGCACGAGCGGGGCGTCCAGCAGTTCGGGGTCTACCACCCGGCCGACCGGTTCTGGACGTTCCAGCTCGTCGAGGCGTCCCTGTTCGTCGCCGCCGCGGTGGTCCTGATCGGTGTGGTGGTGTGGCGGGTCCGCCGCCGTGTGGTCTAGGGATCGCTCTGGGCGACGGCTATGGTTCGGGTATGCACGAGCGACGTGGCCCTCGGCGCGTCGGCGAGCGGACGCCGCTGCCGACGATGCTGCTGCTGGCCGTGCTCGTGCTGGTGCTCTCGGCCACCCGGTCGATCGGGCTGTGCATCGTGTTCCGTTCCGCACGGCGGGCGACCCCCGGTTGTGTGCCCGCGTGGTCGGCGGATCGCGCCCCGCCGCGCCGCGCGCTGGGCCTCGCCTGATCCGCTCGCACCGCCGTCGAACTCGCTACGCGGATGCGCCACCCTGCCCGCTGGAGCCCTCATGATTGTCGAACTGACCCCGCTGCCCGGTATCGGGGTCCGCCGCATGTTCACCACCGCCGACGGTCGGCGGGTAGGCGTGGTCACGCACCACCCGGGCGGTCGGCGGGACCTCGTCTACGAGTCCCCCGACGACCCCGATGCCACCTGCTCGCTGACCCTGACCCGCTCCGAGGCGGTGACCCTCGCCGGACTCCTGGGCATCCTCGACGTCCTGGACATCGTCACCGTGACCGAGCCCGCTCCGGCCTGACGGTCGGTGGCTGCCGTGCCCACCACGGCACGGCAGCCACACCGCCGGTCAGCCGTTCTGCTTCGCCTGGCAGGACACGCAGAACTGCGCGTGCGGAAGGATCTCGAGCCGCTCGGCCGGGATGTCCTTGCGGCACCCCGCGCAGGCCCCGTAGGTCCCGGCGCTGATCCGGCTCAGCGCACCGGTGATCTGCTCGATGTTGCGGCGGGTGGCCACCAGCAGTGCGGCCCGGTGGTGGGCCTCGCTCGGGTCGCCGGTGTCCGCGTTGAGCTCGGTCAGTTCCCGCAGCCGAGCCGTCTGCGTGGCGAAGTCTTCCGCCAGCGAGGCTCGTAGATCAGCCAACCAACCCTGGTCGACGGTTCGATGATCGACGCTCATGGTGCTACCTCTACTTTCGAAGGGAAAAAGAAAAAGGGCCGAAGCTGGATAGCTTCGCCCTGGCGGTCGTTTCGTACTGCAACGATTCCGCAGGTGGGCCTCGGCCGGTTCGCGTCGGGTTCAACAGCCGCGAGATGGGCGCGATGTGCGCCACGCGGACAACCGGCACCCGCATACCGACCATCCGGCACGCCGCCGCCAGGTGGGCAGCCCCGATTGCCGCCACACCGGTGACGGCAGAAGAGCGGAACGTCACCGGGGACATGTCTCCACCATAGGCGGCAACCGCAGCGATGCCAACGCCGGACGAAACTCGCGCTGAGGCTCGGCGTGGAGGACGGATCACTCCTCCGGCGCGAGCAGCCGGTCGTCGGTCGTGTCGCGGACGATGATCGCCTCCACCGGGCACGAGTTGGCCGCGTCGAGGACGACCTCGGCCGGCGCGACGACGTCGGCCAACGGTGCGGAGAGGCCGTCGACCAGGCGGAAATGCTCGGGCGCGGTGCCGGCGCAGATGCTCGTGCCGATGCAACGGCCCGAGTCCACCCCGATCCGCCAGGCGGCGCTCACCAGGCCACCGGCAGGCTGAGCAGACCCCGTACCAACATGCCGCGCTTCCACGTCAGCTCTGTCTCGGGTACGGCGAGCCGCAGCCTGGGCAGGCGGGTCACGAGGGTGGCGACGGCGACCTGCAACTCCATCCGGGCCAGTTGCGCGCCGACGCAGTGGTGCACGCCGTGCCCGAAGCCCAGGTGAGGTTTCTGCTCCCGCGCGAAGTCCAGCCGGTCCGGGTCGGCGAAGACGGTACCGTCACGATTCGCCGACGACAGTGAGCCGAGGACCGGTTCACCGGCCCGGACCAGCACCCCGCCGACCTCGACGTCCTCCTTGGCGTACCGGGCGAAGGAGGAACCGACGCCGAGCGGCACGTACCGCAGCAGTTCCTCGACCGCGGCCGGCACCAGCGACGGATCGGTCCGCAGCCGGGCGAGCTGGTCCGGATTGTGCAGCAGGACGTAGACGAAGTTGGGGATCTGGGTCACCGTCGTCTCGTGCCCGGCCGCGAGCAGCCCTGCGGCCAGCTCCACCAGCTCGGTCTCGCTGAGCCGGTCCTGGTTCTCGTCGCGGGCCCGCACCAACGCGCCGAGCAGGTCGTCGATCTCCGGCTCGCGGCGGCGCTCGGCGACCAGACCGCCGATGTAGCCCCAGAGGTTGTTGAGGTACTCCTGGATGGTCTCCTGCGGCAGTGAGGTGGTCGAGACGATCGCCTCGGACCAGAGGTGGAACCGGTCGCGGTCGGCGTACGGGACTCCGAGCAGCTCACAGATCACCTGGATGGGCAGCGGAGTGGCGACGTGCTCCACCAGGTCGGCCGGAGGACCGAGCCGGAGCATGTCGTCGACCAGCCCGTCGGCGATCTGCTGGGTCCGGGGGCGCAGCGCCTCCACCCGACGTGCCGTGAACGCCTTTGCCACCAGCCGACGCAGCCGGGTGTGATCGGGCGGATCCATGGTCAGCATGCCGCTGTACTGCTGGCGCGGGGTGAGCCTCGGCTCGTCGCGGTGGACGGCCGGCGCGCGGCCGAACCGCACGTCGCCGAGGACCGTACGGACGTCCTCGTACCGGGTGGCGAGCCACGCCTCCTCGCCGTACGGGAGCTGCACCCGGGTCATCGGCTCGTGCTCGCGCAGCTCGCCGTAGGTGGGATCGACGAGGAGGCGGTCCGGCACACTGAACGGGTACGGCCGGGCGGTGGGAACGGTTCGGCTCCCGGTGGTCTGCGCGCTGTCGGTCATCCGGATTCCCTTCGTCGGGACGGCGCGATCATCAGGCCGGCGTCACATTGGTAGCGACTTCGGATCGCCTACGCCCAGGGCATGGGTCAGCACATCCCTACGCATCGTTACGGTTCGATACCGGATCGTAGCGATAGGTGTCGATGATCGCCATGGAGACCGGTCGGCTCGCGCTACCGCTTGAGCCACGGCGCCGCCGGCTCGCAGGGCTCGACGGCCTGCGGTGGTGGTGAATCGGACAGGCCAACGGGTCCGAGGGTGTCGTCGAAGGTTGTCTGCCAGCCGTACTCCAGGAAGTCGGTGATCACCTTGCTGATCTCCCGGCACAGGCGCGGCATGTTGTTCGGTATGCCGACGGCGTACCTCTCCTGCCCGTACCCGAGGGAGATCGGCGGATTGACGCCTACTCTCAGCGCGTATCCGGCAAGGACCGAACGGTCACCCGACACGGCATCGACCTCATTGCTCTTGAATCTGTTGACGCACTCGGCGATGGAATGGGCCTCTACCGGATTCCAGTGAATCTGCTCCAGTTTCGCCAAAGTGGTCGAGCCTTTGATGGCACAAACCTTGCCACGTGGGATTTCCGCGATGTTCTTGGCATCGCTCCGACTGAGGAAGCCCTGGATGTCGACGAAGTAAGGGCCGGCGAAGTCGATCACCTCGGCTCGTGCCGGAGTCGAGGAGAAGTTGGAGATCACGAGTTTGACAGGTTCCTGGCGCGGGCCTCCGTCAGAAGCACGCCACTTGCCACGTAGCGCGTTGATCCGGTTGTCCAGGGTGCCCAGGTCTACCCATTTGAGACGGGCGCCCTCGAAGTGCGACTGGATCTCGTTGGCAAGGGCGACATCGAACCCGGTTTCGCCATTCTTGTCGGTGTGCCAACCCTCGTACTGGAACGCGTTGTAACCGATCCGGACCTCGCCCGACATGTAGTCGAACGGGTCGGGCTCCCGCTGGAACCACCAGAACGCGGCACTGAGGACGAGGGCACCCGCGGTGAAGTAGACAGCGACCTTCATCCTCCACGACTTGCCACGTGGCTTGCGGAGAGCGGGGGTCTTGAAGGCGCCCCGGTCGACCAGGACAGTCACCACGATGGCCGCGATGTTGATCGGAACGCTGATGATGGCCGCGGCGTTTGCACCCCACGCTTGCTTCTGAAACAGCAACACACAGATTCCGACCGAGGCCAGGGCGACGGGGAGCAGCCAGAACAACTGCCTGCTGAGCGGATGGCGGGTGGGGACGGTTTCGGTCGAGGTGGTGTCGTTCGTTGTCGCCTGAGTCATAATGATCATCCTCGTGCCACTGGTGCACTGCCCGGTCGGGTGGCCGCGGGATGCGTTGATTGTTCCGCGCGGCAAACCTCATGGCGAATGGGATTCGCGTATGTTCCATGGGAACATGTCAGCCATTGACAATCCGCACGGCGAATGAATTCTTACATGGCCAGAGTTTGGCGAACGAGACCCGCAACGAGTCCGATAGACGACCCGTTCTCCATCGAATGCGTCCCCCCGTCAGACGCGAGTGCCGGCCGCGAGCCGACCCTCTCAGCCGTTGGGTCCGGATCGTATGACGGCCATTCCGCCGACTCGGGCGGAGATGCCGTCCGCGGTGGCGCCGGCGGTGGCGAAGACCGACGAGGGACGGCCCGCGGTGTGCCCCTGCTCGACTTCGATGCTGCCGGGGCGGCCGGTCGCGAACAGGTACGCGGCGAGGCACCCGGTGCTGTTCGCGTTGACGACGTCCTCGCCGACTCCGATGGCCGGCGCGAACATGCGCGCGGTCGCCGCGGCGCCGGTCGGGGAGAGCGTGTAGACGAAACAGCCGAGATAACCGAGGCGACGGCACTCTGCCGCGAGGCGAGGAAGGTCGGGCCGCATCGAGAGCAGGGTCGGCAGCGCCGTCACCGGTACGAGCAGGCGCGGTGTTCCCGGTGAGGCGACACACGGGGCGTCCTCGGCGGGCATGTCGTCCGGTCTGATGCCCAGAGCGGCGAGGACGCGGTCGAGCCCCGCAGCGGTACCACCTTGAAGGTCCACCGTGCCCTGGTCGAACCAGACCTCGATGCCGTCGTCACGCTGGATCGCGGTCGTGTCGAAGGCGCGGCCACCCGTCCGCTGGCGAGCGCGGAGTTCCCCGGACCGGCGACGGTGCAACAGGACGGCCTGCGCGGCTATGGTGCCGTGGCCGCAGTTGGTGAGCTCGCCGTACGCGGTGAAGAACCGCACCGTCGGCGCGGTGTCCGCCTCGGTGTCGACGAACGCCGCGTGCGAGGTGCCGGCTCGCCGGACGATCTCCTGCCGAGCGCTGTCGTCGAGCGCGCTGTCATCGATCAGGACGGCGGTAGGGCTGCCCCCTGCTCCACGGCGCGTGCACGCATCGACGATCGTCACGTCGCGGTCGCCGCCTCCGGTCATGTCGAGGCTCCCGTCCCGGTGGCCGACAGGACACCTGCCCGGTGCCTCAGTCGGGGTGCAGGAAGCACGACAGCAGTCGCCCGAACTCACGCGGGTGCTCGATCGCCGGTACGTGGCCGCATCGGCCGAACACGTGCAGACGGACGTCGGTCAGGTGTTCGAGCAGGGGTCGGGCGGCCGTGTCGAGAGGGGTGAGCCGATCCTGGGCGCCGTGCACGAGCAGCACGGGCACGCGGATCCCCGCCAGCGTCTGCGCGGAGAGGGTGAGGTCGTCGACCCATCGCGCCCTCGGTGGGGGGAACAACGACGCGTACGCGGCCGCTCCGTCGCGCATCGCCGCCGCGCGGGCCTCGACGGCCGCGTCGGTCACGAGAGCCTGGTCGAGAAAAAGCCGGCTCAGCATGTCCCGGGCCCCGAGCGAGTCGGCGGGAGCGGCCCAGACCGCGTCGAGATCGGTGGACAGCGGCGCTTCGGGAGCGCCCATTGTCGAGACCGCCACGACCCGGGTGACCCGCTCGGGACGCGCGGCGGCCAACGCCAGCGCCACGGCGCCGCCCATGGAGTGACCCACCACGGCGTAGCGCTCGACACCGAGGGCATCCATCAGGCCCGCGGCCTGCTCCGTCCACAGCCGGAGACCACCCCGGGAGCCCGCCGGCACGGGGGTACCACCGAAGCCCGCCTGGTCCGGAGCAACCACGTGCCAGGACGTGCCCAGCGCCTGGGCGGTCGATGCCCAGGCGCCGGACCCGGTCGTGCCGGGTCCGGAGCCGTGCAGCATCAGCACCGCCGGCCCGGCGCCGCTCTCCAGAAGGTGGACGGGTAACCCGTCGACCGGGACGGTTCGGAGTGCGGTCACCGGGGCAGGCCAGGCGCGTTCATGCCGATGCGGAGCTGACGGACTTCGAGAAGACCTCCATCATCGCCCGGCCGAACTGCGGCATGTCCGGCCAGCCGCGGCAGGAGACGAGGTTGCCGTCCACGACGTCGGGAGCGTCGATGACCGTCGCGCCCGCGTTCTCCATGTCACCGGTGATGGGCGGGAAGCACGCCGTCTTGCGGCCCTTGAGCAGCCCGTACACCGCCGGGACCTGCGCGCCGTGGCACACCAGCGCGATCGGAAGGTTGCGGGCGAAGAAGTGCTCGGTGATCCGCCGGACGTCGGCGTCGACGCGGATCCACTCGGGAGCGCGCCCGCCGGGGATGATCAGGGCGTCGTAGCGCTCGACGTCGACCTCGGCCCAGGGCACGTCGACGGGCAGCTTGCGACCGTTCTTCTCCACGTAGGCGTCGGAGTTGGGGTCGAACTCGTGGATGACCAGTTGCACGTCGCGCAGCGTCCGTGACGAGACGTCGACGTCCCAGCCGCCCTCCTGCACGCGGTAGTAGGGATACATGGTGTCGAGTTCCTCGGCGGCGTCGCCGGTCAGGAGCAGCGCTCTGGGCACCTGCTTCTCCTCGCATCTGGGGGCGGGTGGTGGAGATCCAATCCGATCCGATCCGGTGGCGATAGCATTCCTCGGCCCAGCCCGCCCGTCAAGCCTCTACCGCCGCCATCGGGTCCGCGTCCGTGACCTCGTCGAACAATCGTCGGAAACGCTCGCCGGATCGCAGGATGTGTCGGCGCATCGCGTAGGCGGCGGCGTCGGGGTCCCGCGCGGCGATCGCGGCCACGACGGCCTCGTGCTCGGCCATGGCCAGGTGCGTGACCTGGGCGTCGTGGTGCAGCCGGAACAGGTGCACGTGGCTGTGCAGGCGAGCCAACGCCTCCCGGATCACCTGGTTCTCCGCGCTCAGGGCGACCAGGTCGTGGAACGCGGCGTCGCGGAGCCCGAAGGCGCCGTACGCCGCCGGACCGGCGCCCCCCTCCAGCTCCGCCATCTCCTCGAGCATCCGACGCAGACCGGCCACCTGTTCCACAGTGGCGCGCTCGGCGGACCGGCGCGCCGCCGCGGGCTCGAGGAGCAGGCGGACCTCGAGCATGTCCTCGAACCGGTGCCGGGTGATCTGGGGCGGGATGCGGTAGCCGGCATGGGGCACCCGTACGACCAGCCCTTCGGCCTCCATCCGGTTCAGGGCGTCTCGGATCGGCGTCTGGGAGACGCCCAACTCTCGCGCCAGGACGTCGATCGTGACGCGGGAGCCGGGCTCGATCCGTAGCGACATCAGCTGTCCGAGCAGCGTGTCGTACACCTCGTCGGCGAGCCGGCCGCCCGATCTTCCGGCCGTCGTTCCGCCCGGCCCGGCCCGGCGGCCCCGGGCGATCATCGCTGCGTCGTCCATGGTGACGTGAGGTCCCTTCTTGCGCCTTTGCGACCTGTTGACATCAGTCACAGCGCTGCGGCATGCTGACGCCCCCACCAGATCGTATAGGAAAAGTGGCGGATGATCTTCATTCTCCACCTCCTGGCGCACCCGTGACGCCGGCCCCCGCGACGGCGCGGCAGCACCTCGGAACAACCCAGCAACGGCTCGGCGAAGCACATAGCGAGGTCCTAGAAGTTCCCACCCAGAAAGCAGGCATAACATGCGCGATCAGAAGCGAATAGGAAGAATGCCCGCTACCGGTCGGAAGGTGCGGCTGGCGACGGCGGCGATGCTGCTGGTGGCCTCGACCCTGGCGGCGTGCGGCGACAGCAAGGACGACGACGCAAAGGCGAGCGCACCGAAGGCGCCGGCCGCCGTCCCGGAGCTCAGCAAGGATCCGCTGACCCTCAGCTTCATCTGGTTCGACTGGCCGCCCGCCCAGGCACTGGAAGCCTTCGCGAACGCGGAGTACAAGAAGGAACGGCCGAACGCGACCATCAAGGTCAACACCGTGCCGAACGCGAACTGGCACGACGCGATGTTCACCCAGTTCGCCGCGCGTAAGACCGACTTCGACATCGCGATCCTGGACTCGCAGCACATCGGCGAGGCCGTGACGAACGGCAACATCCTCGACCTCACCGACTTCGTCAAGAACAACATCGAGGTCTCTGCGTACGACCCGTACCTCCTGGCGGCCTACGGCCAGTTCCCCCAGGCGGAGACCGGCAAACGCGACGAGAACGCCAGCCTGTACGGGCTGCCGCTGCTCGGCGACACCTGGACGATGATCTACCGCAAGGACCTGATCGGCGACAAGCCCCCGCAGACCTGGGACGAGATGATCTCGGTCGCGACGAAGTGCCAGGCGGACAACCCCGGCGTCAGCGGGCTCGCTTTCCACCAGGCCAACGGCTCCGACGCCGCCGCCGTCACCTACAACACGGTGAACGGCGTCTACGGCGGGAACCTCTGGGACTCGAAGACGCGCAAGATCCAGGGTGTGCTGAACGACGCGGCGGGCCAGGAGGCGATGGACGTCCTGGTCAACAAGATGAAGCCGCTGACCGCCAAGGGCTCCGGCAACTGGTTCATCGACGAGGTGAACGCGGCGGTCGCCCAGGGCAAGGCGTGCATCGCGTTCAACTGGATCGCGGCGAGCGGCGGCCTGCTCGACCCCAAGCAGTCGACGCTCGGCACCACGCGCGAGCAGATCCTCGACAAGCTGGGCTTCGCCACCCTGCCGACCCAGAAGACGGACCTGGTCCCGCTCGGCGGCATGGGGATGCACGTGTCGGCCTACTCTGGCGCGGCGAACCAGGCGGAAGCCCTCAACTTCATGAAGTGGTTCGAGCGGGCTGACATCCAGAAGAAGTGGGCCGCCGCCGGTGGCGTGCCATCGCGGACGGACGCGATCCAGTCACCCGAATTCCTCAACGCCGGGCCGTTCAACAAGGTGTACGCCGACTCGGTGCCGCGGATGCGGGACATGTGGAACGTGCCCGAGTACGCGCGCCTCGTGGACATCGAGAACACCAACGTGAACGCGGCCCTCAACGGCGCGAAGAAGCCGAAGGACGCGCTCGACGACATCGCCAAGGAGCAGCAGAGCGTGCTCGACTCGAGTAACCGCAAGGGCGGCGGCGGACTGTGAGCAACCCCGCCCCTCTGACGACCGACCAGCCCGGGCAGGTGGCGTCCGTGACGCCGCCTGCACCGGGCCGGTCCCGCCGGCTGAGCGACCGTGGGCTCGCCGTGGCCTTCATCTCCCCCGCGCTGCTGCTGTTGCTCGCCATGTCGGTGTTCCCGTTGCTGTGGGCGCTGTACCTGTCCTTCACCGACTACTCGGCCACCCGTGGGGGCCCCGCCAACTTCGTCGGGTTCGGCAACTACACCGCCATCCTGACGTCGGCGCAGGTCCACACGCGGGCCGTGACGACGGTGATCTACGTGATCGGCGCGGTCGCCCTGCAGACCGTGCTCGGTTTCGGCATCGCCTACCTGATCTCCCGGCGCACGCGCGGGCGGGGAGCGCTGACCACCCTGTTCCTGGTCCCGATGATGCTGTCGCCGGTGGTGGTCGGGCTGTTCTGGCGCTTCATGCTCGACGCCCAGTTCGGCGTGGTCAACAGCATGCTCGGCTCGGTCGGCCTCGGGCAGGTGGAGTGGCTCACCCGGCAGCGTACGGCCCTGATCTCCCTGATCGTGGTCGACACCTGGCAGTGGACGCCGTTCATCATGCTCATCGCGCTCGCCGGCCTCAGCGCGGTGCCCAAGTACCTCTACGAGGCCGCCTCGATCGACCGGGCGTCCGAGTGGTTCAAGTTCCGCACCATCACTCTTCCACTGGTGTGGCCCCTGCTGCTCATCGCCGTGATGTTCCGGGCCATCGAGGCGTTCCGGCTGTTCGACCTGGTCTACATCCTCACCAACGGGGGTCCGGGCGTCTCCACCGAGACGTTGTCGTTCCACATCTACAAGGTCGCGTTCCTGGGCTTCAACACCGGGACGGCGTCGGCGTACGGAATCCTCATGGTCCTCGTGGTCATCGTCCTCACGCAGCTCTACCTGCGTTACCTGAACAAGCTCAAGGAGGACTGATGGCCGTCTCCGTCGACGAGGCCGTGTCCACCGGTCCGGCCGGGGATCACCCACCTCCCGCGCGCCGCTCCAGCGGTCGGGGCCGCTCCGCGGTGGAGGTCGTGCTGCTGACCGTGCTGGCCGCCGTGATGCTCTTCCCGGTGCTCTGGATGATCGAGACGTCCTTCAAGGAGAACCGGGACGTCTACGCCATCCCGGCGAAGTTCTTCGACTTCGCCGTCACCCTCCAGCATTACAAGGACGTGTTCGTCGCTCAGGGCGACGGCCGCACGCCCGTGTCCGTCAGCTTCCTCAACTCCTTCGTGGTCGCCGGCGCCTCCACGGTGCTGGCCACCGTGCTGGGAGTCCCGGCGGCCTGGGCCTACTCGCGCTTCGCCGTGAAGGCCAAGAAGGACCAACTGTTCTTCATCCTCTCCACCAGGTTCATGCCGCCGGTGGTGGTCGTGATCCCGATCTTCCTCATGTACCGCCAGGTCGGGCTCATCGACAACAAGATCGGCCTGATCCTCATCTACGCCGCGTTCAACGTGCCGTTCACGATCTGGATGATGAAGGGCTTCGTCGACGAGGTGCCGTCGGAGTACGAGGACGCCGCCATGCTCGACGGCTACACCCGGCTCCAGGCGTTCTGGCGGTACACGCTCCCCCAGCTCGTGCCCGGCATCGCCGCGACGGCGGTCTTCGCCCTCATCTTCTCGTGGAACGAGTTCGTGTTCGCCATCTTCCTCACCTCCAGCGACAGCGTCCGGACGGCCCCACCCGCCATCGCCGGCCTGATCGGCGGCACCACGACGGACTGGGGTCTCGTCGCAGCCGCCTCGGTGGTCTTCGCCCTGCCGGTGCTCGTCTTCGCCTACCTGGTGCGCAAGCACCTCATCGCCGGTGTGACGCTCGGGGCGGTGCGACGCTGATGGCCAGCATCGAGGTGAGCGCGCTGCACAAGCGCTACCCGGACGGCACGGTCGCCGTCGACCGGGTGGACCTGTCCATCGGCCACGGCGAGCTGTTCGTGATGCTCGGCCCGTCGGGCTGCGGCAAGACGACCACGCTGCGGGCCATCGCCGGCCTGGAGCGGCAGACGTCCGGCGACATCCGCATCGGCGACACGCTGGTCAACGACCTGCCACCCGCCGAGCGCGACATCGCCATGGTGTTCCAGTTCTACGCGCTCTACCCGCACCTGCGCACCCGCGACAACCTGGCGTTCCCGCTGCGGGCCGAGGGACTGCCCAAGCAGGAGGTGCATGCGCGGGTCGAGGAGGCGGCCCGGCTGATGCGGCTCGGTCCACTGTTGGACCGGCGACCGCGCCAGCTCTCCGGCGGCGAGCAACAGCGCGTCGCGCTCGCCCGCGCTCTGGTTCGCCGACCGCGCGCCTTCCTGATGGACGAACCGCTCACCAACCTGGACGCGGAACTGCGGGCGGACATGCGCACGGAGATCAAGCACCTCCAGGGAGAGCTGGGCGCGACCATGGTCTACGTCACCCACGACCAGGTCGAGGCGATGTCACTCGGCCACCGGATCGCCATCCTCAACAAGGGACGCGTCGAGCAGATCGGTACGCCGCTGGAGGTCTACGACCGCCCGGCGAGCCTCTTCTGCGCCGCGTTCATCGGCTCCCCGCCGATGAACCTGATCGACGTGGAGGTGGCCGACGGTGAGCTGCACGGTCAGGGCGGACTGGTCCTCACGCCACCGCCCGGCCTGTCCCGCGACCGTCGCCTGGTCGCCGGCGTCCGGCCGGAGGCGCTGGAGGTCACCGCTCCGGGCGCGGACGGCACGATCCCGGCCCGGGTGGTCTCCGCGGAATGGCTGGGCGACGAAATCATCTACGTGGTCGACCACGGCGGTCAGCGCGACGTACGGGTCCGGATGCCACCGACCGTGCGTTTCGCCGCCGACGCGAAGGTCGGGCTGCGGCACACCGGCGGAACCCCGGCGGTCTACGACGTGAGCACGGAAGAGCTGGTGGCCTGATGGGAACCGTGGCAGCGCACGGGCTGCGCAAGTCCTTCGGCAAGGTCCAGGCCCTGGACGGGGTGACGCTGGACGTGCCGGACGGCTCGTTCTTCGTCGTGCTCGGGCCCTCCGGGGCGGGCAAGACGACGACCCTGCGGGCGATCGCCGGGCTGGACAAGCTTGACGGCGGGTCGGTGCACCTGGACGGGAGAGACGCGACCGGTGACCCGCCGGCCGCACGGGACCTGGCGATGGTCTTCCAGAACTACGCCCT
Organism: Micromonospora sp. WMMD729; assembly: GCF_049315225.1. NCBI lineage: Bacteria > Bacillati > Actinomycetota > Actinomycetes > Micromonosporales > Micromonosporaceae > Micromonospora > Micromonospora sp. WMMD729. The sequence continues at coordinate 4,018,337 of NZ_CP186059.1, forward strand.
CTACCCGCGACACACGGCGTACGAGAACATCGCCTCACCGCTGCGGGCCCGCCGCTGTTCGCCGAGCGAGATCTCCACCGCCGTCGAGAAGATGTCGAACCTGCTGCACATCGAACGGCTGTTGCAGCGTCGTCCCGCGCAGTTGTCCGGCGGCGAGATGCAGCGCGTCGCCCTGGCCCGGGCGCTGGTCCGCAGCCCTCGGGCGTTCCTCATGGACGAGCCACTGACCAACCTCGACCTCAAACTCCGCGTGGAGATGCGCACCGAGCTCACCCGCATCCACCGGAGCCTCGGCGCGACCTTCATCTACGTGACCAACGACCAGGTCGAGGCGCTGTCCATGGCCGACCAGGTCGCGGTTCTCAAGGAGGGCAAGGTGCAGCAGGTCGGCACGCCGACCGAGGTGTACGAGCGCCCCGCCAACCAGTGGGTGGCCGGGTTCGTCGGGAGCCCGCCGATCAGCCTGCTCGCCTGCCGCGCCGAGGGAGACCGTCTGGTCGGTACGGACGGCTGGACGCTGCCACGGCCCCGCTGGACCACGGCCGAGGAGGGGCGGCCGCTGCTGCTGGGCGTACGGGCGGAGGACCTCTCCGTCGAGCAGCGCGGGCCCGCGTCGTTGGCGGGAGAGCTCTACGGACTTGAGCCGCTCGGGGACCGCACGGTGGTCGACGTCCGGGTGGGGACCGAGATCCTCAAGGTCAAGGCCCGACCCACCATCACCGGCACCCCGGGCGAGCGGCTGTCGGTGACGGTCGACCTGGACCGGGCGCACCTGTTCGATGCGGACACCGGGCTGTCGCTCTCCGAGGCGGGGCGGTAACCGCGCCGGCTCCGGACAGCACCACGAAGATCACAGGAGGCGACGCAATGAGTGACCCGATGACCGTCCTGGCCCCCGAGCACCGCCGGCTCCGGATCGGCGACGCGTGGCGCGACGCCGCGAGCGGACGCACCTTCGCCGTCGAGGACCCGGCCACCGGCACGACAATCGCCGAGGTGGCGGACGCCGGTGTCGTCGACGGGCTCGCCGCCCTGGACGCGGCGAGCACGGCGATGGCGGGGTGGGCGGCGACCCCGCCCCGCAAACGGTCAGAGTTGTTGACCGCGACGTACCGGGCGTTGATCGAGCGGTCCGAGGACATCGCCCGGCTGATCACGCTGGAGATGGGCAAGCCGCTCGCCGAGGCTCGGGCGGAGGTCGGCTACGGCGCCGAGTTCTTCCGGTGGTTCGCCGAGGAGGCGGTACGCGTCGAGGGGCGCTACAGCACCGCCCCCGCAGGTGGATACCGCGTCCTCACCGTGCCGAAGCCGGTCGGGCCGTGCGTCTTCGTGACGCCCTGGAACTTCCCGCTGGCCATGGGCGCCCGCAAGATCGCTCCCGCGCTGGCCGCGGGCTGTACGACGGTCACCAAGCCGGCGGGCCAGACGCCCCTCACCATGCTGCTCCTGGCCCGCATCATGGAGGAGGTCGGCGTTCCCCCGGGCGTCGTCAACGTGGTGACCACCAAGCGTTCCGGCGAGGTGGTCTCCGCGTTGCTGGCCGACGGTCGGACCCGCAAGCTGTCGTTCACCGGCTCGACCGAGGTCGGGCGGGTGCTGCTCCGGCAGGCCGCCGACAACGTACTGCGTACCTCGATGGAACTGGGCGGCAACGCGGCCCTGATCGTGTGTGCGGACGCCGACCTGGACGTCGCCGTCGACGGCGCGATGGTGGCCAAGATGCGCAACATCGGGGAGTCCTGCATCGCCGCCAACCGGATCTACGTCGAGGAGCCGGTACGCGAGGAGTTCACGGCGCGCTTCGCCGAGCGGATGGGCGCGCTCTCGGTCGGTCACGGTCTCGACGACGGTGTGGACGTCGGTGCGCTGATCGACGAGGCCTCGGTCACCACGATCGACGACCTCGTCGCCGACGCGGTCGACCGGGGCGCCCGGGTGCTGGTGGGCGGTAAGCGCCCGGACGGGCCGGGCCACTTCTACCCACCCACCGTCCTCGTCGACGTGCCCGACGAGGCACGGATGCTGAAGACCGAGATCTTCGGCCCGGTGGCGCCGATCATCTCCTTCACGTCCGACGACGAGGTGTTGGCGAAGGCCAACGACACCGAGCACGGTCTGGTCGGATACGTCTTCACCCGCGACCTGGCGCGGGCGCTCCGGTTCGCCGAGGGCCTGGAGACGGGGATGATCGGCATCAACCGTGGGCTGATCTCGGATCCGTCAGCTCCGTTCGGGGGCGTGAAGCAGTCCGGGATCGGCAAGGAGGGGTCGCACGAGGGCATCCTCGAATACCTCGACCTCACCTACGCGGCGATCGACCTGCCGTGACCGGCCTGCTGCTCCGGCCGCCCGGCGCGCGCACCCGCGCCACCCGGGCGGCCCGCCCTGCCGACGCGCCCCGGTCCCGCAGGTGACCTGGGCTTACGTCCCGCACATCGCCGCCGACGTTCCGAGAGAGGCACCGACATGCTTGAGACCGTCCGCGGACCACGCCAGCTGATAGTGGGCGAAGGGGTCGCGCAGAACATCCCCCGGGTGGTGGCCGAGAGTGGCTCGCGGGTCCTCGTCGTGACCGACCGGGTTCTCCTGGGCCAGCCCGGCGTGGCCGAGATCGTCGCCGCCGTCCGGGAGAAGGTCGACGCCGTCGAGGTGTTCTCCGACGCGACGTCGGACGTGCCACTGACCGATGTCGCCCTGGCCGTCTCGGCCGCCGCCGAGGTGGACGCCGACGTCATCCTCGCCATCGGGGGTGGCACGGTGATCGACCTCGCCAAGATCGTCGGCGTCATTCGGCGCCACGGTGGGACGCCGCGCGACTTCTACGGTGAGTCGAAGGTGCCCGGGCCGACGCTTCCCCTCGTCGCGGTCCCGACGACGTCCGGCACCGGCTCCGAACTCACCCCCGTCTCGGTGTTGACCGACCCGGACCGGGCGCTGAAGGTGGGCGTCTCCAGCGTCCACATCGTGCCCGACTTCGCCATCGTCGACCCCGAGCTCACCTACACCTGCCCGGCGACCGTCACCGCCCACTCCGGCATCGACGCGTTCTGTCACGCGGTGGAGAGCTACACCGCGCGACCCCGGCCCCACGGACCGCGTGACCCGGTGGAGCAGGTCTTCCTCGGCCGCAACCCGATCACCGACCACTACGCGCTGCTGGCCGCGGAGCGGATCGCCCGTAGCCTGCGCCGGGCGGTCCGGGACGGCGGCGACACGGAGGCCCGCGCGGACATGTCCTACGGGTCCATGCTCGCCGGACTCGCCTTCTCGCACGCGGGCAACGCCGCCCCGCACGCCCTCCAGTACCCCATCGGCGCAGCCACCCACACCCCGCACGGCCTGGGCGTCGGGCTGCTGCTGCCGTACGCGCTGGACGCGGCCAGAGACGCCATCGGCGAGCGGCTCGCCAACCTCGCCAGGGTGTGCGGGCTCGACGTGACCGACGCCTCGGATGCCGAGGCCGCGGACGCCTTCCTCGCCTGGCTCGACGGGCTGCTCGCCGACATCGGCATCCCACCGAGCCTGGCGGACATCGGCGTGGCCCGCGCCGACCTCCCGCGTTTCGCGGAGATGGCCGGCGGTGTCACCCGGTTGATCCAGAACCATCCGGGCCCGACGGACACCGCCAGCCTGACCGCGATCCTCGAAGCGGCCTGGACCGGGGACCGGAAGGTGTCGGTCACGCGGCACTGAATGCCGCCCGCCGTTCAGCGTCGCTGGTCGTCCCCCCTCCGCTCCCCCGGCCTCGGACCGGCAAGGGCGACGGGTCGGTGGCCCGGGTACCCCTGTAGTCGGGTGCGTACCACCAGATCGTGCAGGGCCGCCACGGCCGCCGGCGCGGCCTGCTCGGGCAACGTCGAGGCGTCCCGGGCCGCCTCCAGCTCGGCGCGCAACCGCGGCACGTCGGTGGCGAGCCGGGCCGCCGCGCCGGCGGGCAGCGGCCCGTGCTCGGCCTCCCGCTTGGCCGCGATCAGATCCGGTACGTACGGCAACTCGGTGCCGAGCACGCCGAGATCTGTCTCCACCCGGCCGGTGCGCATGAGGTGGATCCCGGTGAGCAGCACCCGCAACGTGTACAGCGCGGGCTTGAGCTGCCCGGTCTTCGCGGACAACCGCTCCTGGCCGGCCGCGAACCCGAGGTAGTGGTGCGCGTGGTGCCGGGTGACCAGGCGCGGGGCCAGCGCGACGAGTTCGGCGTGCACCGTCGTCGTCACCACCACCAACGGCGACAACACCTGCTCCAGTACGTACCCGTTGCGGCTGTTCAGCAGAGTGGCGAACTTCAGCAGGTCGTGACTGACCACGTCCAACTCGACGCCCTCGCGCACGCCCATGTGCTGCAGGGTCTGCGGACCGGTACGCAACCCGACCACCTCCTCGGCCGGGAGCAGGTGCACGGCCCGCAGGTCCAGGTCGGAGTCGACGGACGCGAATCCGTACAGATGCGCACCGCTGACGGTGGCGAACAGCACCGGACGGGGTAGCGCACGCGCCACCTCGCCGGCCCACGAGGGCACGTCGACGGTCATGACAGGTTCCTCTCCCGTACGGCCTCAAGGAGCCGATCCACCTCGGCCCGGTCAGCCTGATCGGGCAGCACGGTAGCGGCCGCCGCGTCGGCCAGGTCGTCCAGGAGTTCCGCCGCCCAGGCGTTGACCTCCGCCCAGGGCACCTCGCCGCGCCGCACCGCGAGCAACCGCTCACGCAGGTGGCGAACGTCGACCAGCACCTCCCCGGTACGCAGCACGTGCGCTCCGGCGATCAGCAACCGGATCATGTGCATGGCCTGTTTGTGATTCGTCTCGCCGGTGCGCTCGCGGCGGGCCGCCACCCGGTTGAGCTGGTCCCGGGCATAGTTGCCGTAGGTCTCGGCCACCCGTGTCGACAGGAACGCCCGCCGGGCCGCCACCAACCACTCACCGTCGACCGTGATCGACTCCACAAGCGGTGACCACAGCACCTCCAGGACCGTCGGGTTGCCCTGCAGGGCCAGCGCGCAGAAGCGCTCGAACTCCCAGGAGAACTGCTCCGGCGCCGGACCGTCGAGGTGCGTCGGCGGCTTGTCCAGGTGCCAGAAGGCCCGCGTCGGCGCCACGTACACACCCCGCCGGTCGTGGTCGGAGGCGCTGTCATGCAGTCCGTACGCCCGCGACCCGACCACGACCGCGAGCACCGTGTGCCGCTCCACAAGCTCGATCACGCCGGGCACGCTACCCAACCACCGCCGCGCAGGCGCCGCACTTTTCCGGCGGGCCGCGCCGCAGCCGTCGGGTACGCCCGGAAAGCCGTGGATGAGCCGGCTGTCTGCCCGGACCGGGCGGATGCGAGGCTGAACCTGTGACGCACCGATCGACCCCCGGATGAGCCTGGCGTCGGCGTTCGTACCGATCTGGATCCTCACCGTGGTCGGCTACGTGGCCTGCCGCCGTGGCCTACTGGGCGAGGCGGTGGCAGCGGTGCTCGGCCGGTTCGTGTTCCATCTGGCGATGCCGGCCGCCCTGTTCCTGGCACTGTCCCGAATGCCGCTGTCCGGGTTCGCCGGCCGCGCGCTGCTCGCCTTCGGGGTGAGCACCGCCGCGGTCATCGGGTTCGGCTGGGTCGGCGCGAGCCGGCTGTTCGGTCGCCGCCCCGACGAACGGCCGATCTGGGGCATGGCCGCCGGGTACGTGAACTCGGCGAACCTCGGCATCCCGATCGCCACGCAGGTGCTCGGCGACGTGTCGTTCCTGGCGGCGGTGGTGCTGCTACAGGTGCTGGTGGTGACGCCGGTGATCCTGATCGCCCTGGACCGGCACACCGACCCGGCCGGGCGGGTACGGATCCGCCGTATCGCCTCCCTGCCGGTACGCAACCCGGTGATCCTGGCGTCGCTGCTCGGTGTGGCGTGCTCGGCGGCCAGCTTCCGGCTGCCGTCGGCGGTCGAGGTGTCGCTCACCCTGCTGGCGGGTGCCGCGGTGCCGGCCGCCCTGGTCGCGCTCGGTGCGTCGCTGCACCGCACCACGCCGTCGCGGGCAGAGCCGACCGGGCCGGCCGAACTGGTCGTTATCACCGTGCTGAAGCTCGTCGCACAGCCGGTCATCGCGTACGCGGCCGGGCTGGCCCTGCGCCTGCCCGCGCCGCAGTTGCTCGCCGTGGTGGTGTGCGCGGGCCTGCCGACGGCGCAGAACACGTTCATCTTCGGTCAGGAGTACGGCGTCGGCGAGACGGTGGCCAACCGGGCGGTACTGGTGACCACGACGCTGTCGCTGGTCACCCTGGCCGCGGTGGCGGCACTGCTCGGATAGGCCCGTCGCGTCACATCGACGAGTTGCTGGGGCGCTGCCGCTCCACCAGTCCCGCCTCGCACCCAGTTGCAGGTCTGGGGATCGGTGCTCGTCGGCCCCGAAAACCGGTCCCACCCGTTCGACCACCGCTGGTAGCGTGCGCCGAACATTGAAGATCACGGGGGAGACATCGAAATGAACCGAAACCGACTCATCCTGATCGGCTTGGCCGTCACAGCGGCGATCGCAGTGTCCGGCTGCGATCCGCAGCCCGAATCCGCGGACACCGCGACCTCGCCGTCCCCGGCGGCCTCGAGCGCCGCCCCGACCGGCGGCACGGCCAGCGCGACGACCAGCACCGCGGCCAACGACGCGGCCACGGTGAAGGCCTGCGCCGACATCAGGAAGGACATCAAGGACAACGCGGCGAAGATCACCAAGGCTGAGAAGATCGGCCCGCCAGCCGGGCACTTCGCGGTCAGTGCCCAGTGGGCCGCCGGCTCCGTCGCGATCCTGGCGCACTCGATCGGCGCCAACGAGGCGGTCACCGCCGCCTCCGAGAAGATCCAGGACGAGATGATGGCTCTGAGCGACGCGTACAACAAGTCGGCCGACGCCAAGCCCAGCAAGAAGGCCCTGGACGCCGCCATCGAGGAGCTGGACGCCGCCTGCTCGGCCAGCTGACCGAATCGACCACGCAATCGGCGGCGACCCTCATCCGGACGGTCGCCGCCGATTCGCGTGTCGGCCGTGCGTAGACGCCGCCAGCAAGCAGAGCTCCGACGACGCGGAAACGCCGCAGTCCGGTCCCGGACCGGCGGGCACAGCCGACGGTGGCTGCCCCGGCCGTGCCGGCACCGGCGCGGCGGATCAGGGGCGGAGCCACCAGGGGCTGGTGTAGGCCACCGCGAAGTCGTTACACGGGTGACCGGCCGGGCCGGGGGTGCCGTTGGGCAGGGACGGATCGGAGATCCGCAGCACCACCCAGTCACCGTCGCTCACATCGAGCGGAACGGTGAAGTCGGTGACCTGACCGTTGACGGTGTCGATGACATCGACGACGGTCGGCGCCGAGGTACCGGGACGCAGCACCTGGATCCGCAACGGCTTGCCGTCCCAGGCCGAGCCGCGGTCAAGGTCCAGCAGGAACCGGACGTCGCCGGCGGTCACGTTCAGCACCCCACCCATGCGTACGCCGTTGGCGGTGGCGTCCACCCGAAGGCCCGAGACGCGGGTGGCGAAGGACCGGCGGGCGGCCATCGCCTCGAACACTGCGGCGCGGGTGTTCTCCGCGACCCACAGGCCGCTGCGGCCCTTACCCTCGTGAAAGCCCCAGGTGGTGCCGTGCTCGTCGGTGACGCCGGTCAGCGCCGGCCGCCAACCCGCGTTCAGGCACGCCAACAGCGGTGACGTCACACCCGACGACCACCCTTCGAAGAGGAAGTCGTCGGTCCGGTTGAACATCTCCAGGCCCACGAGCTGATCCCGGACCGAGGAGTTGAACGAGAAGTTGTCGAACCGGCCCGCCTCCCGACCTGGGTGGTTGAAGCTCGCCAATCCCCCGGGCCGGCCGGTGAGCCAGTTGTACAGGCTGCCGGGGCTGCTGGCGCGCAGCAGGTCGGCGAAGTCGGAGGTGTTCCAGACGTTGATGTGCCCCTGCAGAGGATGCGACCACTCGAACCCGCGGATGGCGGTGAACCGCCCCGGATCGTTGGCCGCGTTGGCCAGGTCACCAGTGGTCCGCCACTCCGACGAGCTCAGCCCGTCGATGGCGAAGAGCGTGGCGTGGTCGGTCAGCGCGGCGACGTCCAGACCGGCCTCACGCATCGAGGCGAACGCCGCTTCTGCGCTGCCGTCACCGTCCGACATGACCGTGTGGTTGTGCATGTCGGCGTGGACCAACATCGTGCCCTGGGTGATCCGGGACGACCGGCCGGCACCGACCGCCGCGGTCGGGGCGCCGGCCATCGTCGTGTCGGCTGCCCGGGCCGCGGCCGGCAGCGCCGCCAGCATCAGTGTCCCGCCGGCACCGGCCAGCAGCGTCCGCCGGGCGAAGCCGGTGGGGACCGCAACCTGACCGTACGGCACCTCGTCGTCGGATCCGTGGTCGTGGTGGCAGTGGTGCGGGTGATGTCCAGTCATGGATACATGGACACCGATGGACCTGACGGGGACGTCACGCCGAGCCGTCAGTCGGACGAACAGTGCTCGACGGTCGCCGAACCGATGCCGGTGACGGCCGCCGCCGTGACCGACGGGACGGTGTCAGTGGATGACCGATCAGAAACCCTCCGCTTCGTCGTCAGTTCTGGTGGCCCTCCTGCCCGGATGGAAGGATTCATGACCATGACCGACGCTCGACCGCGGGGCGACGACGAGGCCAGGTTCATCGCGGCGGTCCGCTCCCGGGACACGGCGCGCTTCGCACAGCTGACCGAGCGGCACCGCCGGGAGTTGCAGGTGCACTGCTACCGGATGCTTGCGAACTACGAGGACGCCCAGGACCTGACACAGGAGACGTTCCTGCGAGCGTGGCACAAGCGAGAGTCGTTCCGGGGCCACGCGGCCCTGCGGACCTGGCTGTACCGGATCGCGACAAACGCCTGCCTCGACTTCCTGGAGAAGCGCGACGACCGCACGCCCGTGACTGCCGAACTGCCGGACGAGGGCTCGGAGGTGCGCTACCTGCAGCCCTACCCGGACCGGATGCTCCCGCCGGACCCGCAGGAAGCGGTGGTGGCGCGGGAGACGATCGAGCTGGCCTTCATCGTCGCCGTCCAGCACCTGCCGCCGCGGCAACGGGCGGTGCTCATCCTGCGCGACGTTCTCGGCTGGCCGGCGTCGAAGGCCGCCGACACTCTCGAGTTGACCGTCGCCTCGGTGACCAGCGCACTGCAGCGGGCACGCGTGACGATGCGGGAGAAGCTGCCCGACCGTCGCCTCGACTGGCGGAGCCCCGCCACGCACGAACTGTCGACGGACGAGCGTGCCGTGGTGAAGTCATACATCGACGCTCATGAGCGCAATGACGTTGACGGACTGACCGCCCTGCTGCGTGACGATCTGCGCTTCGCGATGCTTCCGACGCCGGGCACCCTGGTCGTCACCGCCAAGGAGGCGGTCGACGGCTGGGTCTCCAACGGGCTCTTCCAACGCGGCTACGACGACTGGCGCTGTATCACCACGACGGTCAACCGCATGCCGGCGGCCGTGCTGTACCGCCGGACCCCCACCGACCCGAGGTACCGGCTGTTCAACATCGCGGTCCTGCACATCGTCGACGGGAAGATCGCCGAGCTCACCGGTTTCGACGCCACCGACAAGCCATGGCTGGACCTGCCCCCGACGCTCTGAACACGGCCACCCGGCGGTGATCCACACGAGGTCGCCGAACTCGGGGTATCCGGGGGCGGTTGATACCCCCGGGTCGGCGATGTCGAGTCGATCACGCCGGTCCGACCACCCCGCCGGGGTTGCCGGCGGGGCAGCGAGCACGTCGGCAGGCGGTTGGCCTGGTCGTACGAGCTGAGCACTCGGCTCGTGTCTAACGTCGTGTCTCGTATCGGGTCAGCACGACGCCGCCGGGAAAGGTTCGCGTCTCCACGAGGTTCAGGTTCACCCAGTTGTCCAGCGCGGTGAAGAACGGCGTGCCGCCACCCACCAGGACCGGATGGGTAACCAGGAGGTACTCGTCCACCAGCCCGGCCCGCATCGCCGCCGCGGCAAGCGTCGCGCCGGTGATGTCCATCGGGCCGCCGTCCTCGGCCTTGAGCCGCTTGATCTCGGTGACCGCGTCGCCGGCGACCAGGCGGGTGTTCCAGTCGACCGTGCTGATCGTCGAGGAGAACACCACCTTCGGCATGTCCCGCCAACGGCCGGCGAACTCGATCTCCGCCGCCGTGGCGCCGGGCTGCTGGTCAGCGGTCGGCCAGTGGGAGCTCATCGTCTCCCACAGCTTGCGCCCGTACAGCGCCAGGCCAGTCGCCCCCACCCGGTCGGACCACCACTGGAACAGCTCGCCGCTCGACGACGAGTCCGGTCCCTCACCCCCACTCCAGCCGAGGTCATCGCCGGGCGCGGCGATGTAGCCGTCCACCGTCACATTCATCCCGAAGGTCAATTTCCGCATGCTGCCAGCCTTCCGTGGGTTGATCTCACCGGTACAGACGGACACGGCGCCCAAACCTCATCGGTCGTAGCGCCACATTTGTTCATCTGCCCCGCCTGCGGACGATCAGCGCCAGGACGCCGAACGCGGCCGCCGTGATCGTGCCGACGGCGGCGATGCCCGACGTGGCGGTCGCGTCCGCCTCACCCCAGCTCGCGAGCACCGTCAACAGCACCACGGTCAGGAGTCCACTGCCGGCGGTGAGCCAGATCCAGCGCGCCATGACGCCCTCCCGGCCGCCCTCGTTGCCCGTGTGGTCCGGGAGATTCATCGCAGTCCCCTTGTCCGCGCTTCGCCAGTCGGTCGTCCTGACCGGGCGCTTGCCGCCACCTTCCCTGCCAAGTAGACAGTCAGCGATGAGAATATGCGAATGGGAGAGCGCCGATGAGATTCCCATGCTCATACCGACAATGCGGTCATACTCGTGAGAATCGGGCTTGGCCAGGCCCTCGATCATGATCGACCGTGACGCCGCGCTGGCAGGTGAGCAGCGACGGAACAGCCAGCTCCACTCGCGGACGCTCCCGGCCCGAAGGTGGCCTGGCATCGTCCCGGAACGCACGGAACAGCGTCGGATGAGCACGCCCGGAGACGCCGGCACGGGCACCCAACTCGTTCGAGGTGCCTCTCAACGGGGTGCGCTACGGCCATGGGTCGGAAGCGCAGCGCGGGGATAGGTCATCGTGGATGACGCGGCGGGAGCAGCGACGCTGCTGGGTGTCTTCGTGGTGGCGACCCTGCTGTCGGCGGTAGCGGTGGACTACCTGATGTTGCTGGCGGCGCGGGTCGTCGTGGCGCTCAGTCAATCGGTGTTCTGGGCGGTGGTCGGGCCGGCAGCGGCCAGCCTCTTCCCGCAGCGGGTACGCGGCCGGGCCATGTCGACGGTCTTCGGCGGCTCGGCACTCGCACCGATGCTCGGCGTACCGGCAGGGACCTGGCTGGGCCAGCAGACCGGTCGGCGGTGGACCTTCGTGGCGCTGGCTGGTTTCGGCCTGCTCGCGCTCGGGCTGGTCGTCCTCCTGATGCCAACGACACCGGTCGGAGCCACACACGCCGCGACCGGCACCGCGCCGAGCGTCCCGCGCTACTGGATCTTGGTTGCGACCACCATCCTCTCCATCACCGGGCTGTTCACCGCGTTCACCTACACCGCCCCATTCCTCACCGACGTGAGCGGCTTTCCCGCGGCGGCGATCGGCCCTCTGCTGCTGCTGCGGGGCCTCGTCAACTCCGGTGGAATCGCGGTCGCCGGCGCCGTGGTCGACCGCAGTCAGCGAGGGACCATGGTGGGCTCGCTCATCGTTCTCGTGGTCTCGCTGGTCGGCCTGTACCTGTTCTCCGGCTGGCAACCGGCTGTGGCCGTGATGCTTGCCCTGTCCGGGTTCGCGCTCGGCGCGCTGACCCCGGCCCTACAGAACCGGGTGCTGGAGGTGGCACCGGGCAGTTCGGACCTGGCGTCGGCCGGCAACTCGGCTGCCTTCAACCTCGGTATCGCCGGTGGGGCGCTCCTCGGCGGGGCCGTGCTGTCCGGATCCGGCGCCGCCGGCACCGCACTGGCGGGTGGCCTGGTCGCCGCCGCTGCGCTGCTGCTCGTACTGGCCGAGCCGCTGATCGCCCGCGACAGCCGGCGGCAGCGGGCCGTCGACCGCTCGGGTAGCGCAACTGTCACCAACGACGCGTGAAGGGGCCGTACGGCGCCCGGTCTTGCACCGCCGATGCCCACCGGTGACGTGCACGACGACGCCGGCCGCCGCGCTCATCGACGACACGTTCATCCCCGGACACGTGGGCCTGCGGCGATGTGGGCGGGGAACGCCGGTGCGGACAGCCAGAAGATCCCTGCGCGTCTATCGTTGGATCCACGCTCCCGGCCGTCTGAGTGTCGGGTCTGGATCGCCACGAGATGAGACCGAAGCCGTGAACGCTGCCGACGAAGCGGAGAACCGCAGGGTCGCGCTGATCCGGGAGCTGGCCGCGGGCGGGCTCGGTGTCGTAGCGACCTCGTTCCTCGCCGTGGTGTTGTTCCCCGCCGAGGAGCCCGTCGGGCGTGTGCTGGTGATGGCAACGGCCTGCGGTCTGCTGGCCACGTCGTTGAGGGATTGGCGCGCGGCACTGGTCACGGCGACGATCGCCGAGGGTGTCTTCCTCACTGTGCTCACTGACGGCGCTCCGCCGGCTCCTGCCCCGTTGGGCTTCACCCCGGTCTTCGTGGTGGCGGTGGTGTTGGGCGTGGGTAACAGGCACCTGCGACTGCTCGCGCGCGGTGACGAGGCCCACCGCCGGCGGTAGTCCTGGCAGTCCGGTCGAGCCCGGAAGTGCCGGTACGATGGGTCCCGGTGCGCCGGGAAGTCTGGTCGGCAGGTGGATCCGACCCGTCTTCCGGAAGCTGGCTGCATGACATCGAACCCCCAGTCGCCCCCTCGCGTCCTCGGCCGCGGATCCTGGACCGAAGCACGTCGCATTGCCGACGTGCTTCGCAAGGAGACGATCGGCGGCGCGCTGCTGCTGACCGGCGCCGTCGTCGCGCTGATCTGGGCGAACTCGCCGTGGGCACATCGCTACGAGGCAATGACGGGGCTTGTCGTCGGCCCCCACGCGCTACACCTTGACCTGTCGCTGGCGACGTGGGCCGCCGACGGGCTGCTGGCGGTCTTCTTCTTCGTCGCCGGTCTGGAACTCAAGCGTGAATTCGTGGCCGGTGACCTGCGTGATCCCCGTCGGGCTGCGGTCCCCGTCGCTGCAGCGGTCGGCGGCGTACTCGTCCCGGCCTTGCTCTATGTGATGCTGAACGCGGGTGGCGCGGTGCAGGGTTGGGCGGTCCCGACCGCCACCGACATCGCGTTCGCTCTCGCCGTGCTGGCGGTGATCGGCCGGCATCTGCCGAGCGCGCTGCGTACCTTCCTGCTGACCTTGGCGGTGGTGGACGACCTGCTGGCGATCGTGATCATCGCAGTCTTCTACACGACCCATCTCTCGGTGCTGCCGCTACTGGCCGCCGTGGTGCCGCTGGGCTTGTTCATGCTGCTGGTGCAGCGTCGGGTGCGTTCGTGGTGGCTGTTGCTGCCGTTGGCGTTCGCAACGTGGGCGCTGGTGCACGCCTCCGGCGTGCACGCCACCGTCGCCGGGGTGGTGCTCGCCTTCGCCGTCCCGGTCCTGCGCTCCAGAAGCGCCGGCCCGGGGCCCGGCTTGGCCGAGCACTTCGAGCACCGATTCCGGCCGATCTCCGCCGGCGTCGCGGTGCCGGTCTTCGCGCTGATGTCCGCCGGCGTGGCTGTCGGTGGACTCGCCGGCCTGGCGCAGGCGTTCAGCGACCCCATCGCCATGGGCATCATGCTCGGCCTGGTCGTCGGCAAGCCGCTGGGCATCCTGCTGGCAACCTGGCTCGTTGCCCGGTTCACCCGGGCTGAGCTGGACACCGGACTGGCCTGGATCGACGTGGCCGGACTGGCCGTGCTGTCGGGCATCGGGTTCACCGTCTCGCTGCTGATCGGCGAACTCGCATTCGGCATCGGTACCGACGCCGACGGCCGGGTAAAGATCGCCGTGCTGGCGGGTTCCCTGATCGCCGCGGCGCTCGCCACGATCATTCTGCGCACACGCGATCGCGCGTACCGACAGATCCTCGAGACCGAGCAGGTCGACCGCGATCATGACAACGTTCCCGACATCTACCAGCGGTAGACCGGGGCCCGGCGGCGGCGTCCACCAGATCGACGTGGCCGATCGCGCGTATGGTCGGTGCATGCGCGCGAGCGATGTGGCGACCTCGATCGAGACCGTTACCGAGGACATGCCGGCCCGGGAGGCCGCCCGGATCCTGGCGGCGCAGGACCTGCCCGGCCTCATCGTGGTCGACAGCAAGGGCCGCCCCTCGACGGTGCTGGCCGGCACGCAGGTGCTGCGGATGGCGCTGCCGTCCTACTGCCAGGACGATCCGGCCCTGGCTCGGGTGATCGACGAGGCCGCCGCCGACGTGATCCTGGAGGGCATCGGCAACCGCACGGTCGCGGACCTGCTGCCCCGCAACCGGCTGGACCTGCCGGCCGTCAGCGCCGACGCCACCCTGCTCGAGGTCGCATCGGTGATGGCCCGCTCGAACGTGCCGCTGGTCGCGGTCGTCGACCGCGACCGGGTGATGACCGGCGCGATCACCCTGGACGGGTTGCTCGACCGGATGCTCGGCACCTGAGCGTCAGAAGAAGCGCAGCCACAGGTACGGCACCGCGATCGCCACCGAGATCACCGTGACGATCAGACCGTACTTGGTGAATCCCCAGAACGTGATCTTGTGTCCGGCGCGTTCGGCGATGCCGAGCACCACCACGTTCGCCGACGCGCCAACGGCAGTGGCGTTTCCGCCGAAGTCAGCACCGATGGCGAGCGCCCACCACAGCACCTGAGCCTTGTCGAGCCCGCCTTCGGCGTTCACCAGCTCGCTCACGATCGGGCTCATCGTCGCCACGTACGGGATGTTGTCCACGATTGCCGACAATCCCGCCGACGCCCACAACAACAACGTGGTGGCCGGCCACAGCTTGCCCTCGACAGCTCCGGTCGCCGACCGAGCGATGGTGTCGATCACGCCGGTGGCGACCAGGGCGCCGACCATGATGAACAAGCCGGCGAAGAACACCAGTGTCGGCCACTCGACATCCTTGGCGACGTCCTGCGCGTCCAGCCGGGACAGTGCCAACAGCAGCAGTCCGCCCAGGATGGCCACCACCGACGGCTCCAGGTGCAGCACCGTGTGCAGACTGAACGCGAGCAGCACCGCGCCCAGCACCACCAGGCTGATCACGACGAGCCGTCGGTCGCGAATCGCATCCGCCTCCCGCAGCGCCATCACCCGGGCGGCGCGCTCGGCGTCGTACCGGAACGCGTTGCGGAACATGATCCGGCACAGACCGATGAACACGACGATCACGATCAGCACCAGCGGCGCCAGCACGTTCAGGAAGTCGGTGAAACTCAACCCCGATCGACTGGCGATGATGATGTTCGGCGGGTCGCCGACCAGGGTGGCCGCGCCACCGATGTTGGACGCCATGACCTCGGCGATCAGGAACGGGATCGGCGGCACGTCGAGCCGCTCACAGACCAGCAGGGTCACCGGCGCCACCAGCAGCACCGTGGTGACGTTGTCCAGCGCCGCCGACACCACGGCGGTCACCACGACCAGGATGACCATGATCGGGAACGGGCGACCCCGAGCCTTCTTGGCGCTCCAGATCGCCAGGTACTCGAACAGGCCGGTGCGTTTCAGCACGCCGACGATCAACATCATCCCCAGCAGGAGGAAGATGACGTTCCAGTCGATGCCGGCCTCTTCGGAGAAGAACGCGTGCTCGGCGTCGGTCGCGCCGACCGCCAGCATGATCGACGCACCGCCCAGGGCCACCGTCACCCGGTTGATCTTCTCGGTGGCGATCAGGACGTAGGCGGCGACGAATACGACCACCGCGATCCAGGCCAGGGTGCTCATGAGGCGTCTCTCCTGTTCTGGCCAGCCGTCGTCGCAACGCCGACCAGGCTTCCCGGCACACCCGAGATCAACCTATCAGCCTGGCAGGTAGACAACCGGGATGCGGGCCCTGGGCGAGGGGCTCGTCCGGTCGATGAGCTGGCCGAGCCCAGCAGGGGCTCGGGGACAAGCGTCGGTTGTCGCGGGGCCTCGTCGGCGGCGTCACCCCGTGTGCGTCTGCCCGTCCTCGGGCTCGTCGTCGACCTTGGACGCGGCAGGAGTCGCAGGCTCGCCGGCCGACCGACTCGGAACCGCTGCCCGTCGACGGACCCGACGCAGGGCGTTGTGCCAGTTGGGCGTGTCGGCGGTGTCGTCGAAGGCCCGTGCGACCACGACGTCGGTCGAGGAGTGCGCCAGGATCGAGATGACGATCGTCAACGCGACCAGGTGGAAGATCTCGTCCGCCGCGCCGATGCCAGACTCGATCACCAACAGTCCGTAGACGACCGACGCGAAGCCCTTGGGCCCGAACCACATCGCCGCCGCCTGCTCCCGCAGGCTCAGCCCAGAGCGCAGGAACGAGATCCACAACGCGATCGGCCGGGCGACCACGATGGCCAGGACGGCGAAGACCCAACCGGCCAAGGAGATGTCGCCGAGGAAGTCGACCGAGATCAGGGCCCCGAAGACCAGCAGCGCCCCCAGCTTGAGCAGTTCGGCGACATTCTCCCCGAAGTGCTCGAACGCGGCGCGCTCCCGAGGCCCGAAGGTCGCCACGGTGATACCGGCGGCGAACGCGGCGAGGAACAGGTTGCCGTGCGTGGCTTTGCCGAGCGCCAGCACCAACAGCCCGATCGCGACCCCGTTCAGCGGCGCGTACGCCGCCGAGGCGGCGAAGAAACGGGTTCGCTCCAGCGCGAGCGCCGCCAGCGGCACCACCACCCCGATCACCAGGCCGACGGCCAGTTCAGTGGTCAACTCGCCCAGGTGCAGGTCGTCGGAGCCGGCCGCGACCGCGAGCAGTACCACCACGAACGGCAACGCGAGCCCGTCGTTGACCCCGGACTCGACATTGAGCAGATGCCGCAACCGTGCGGGCACCTTGTCGTTGCCGACCAGGGCCGCCGCGAAGACCGGATCCGTGGGCGCCAGGATCGCCCCTACCAGGAGGGCCTCCGCCCAGCCCAACCCGGCCACGTAGTGCGCCAGCGCCGCCGTCACCAGCAACGTCAGGGGCAGGCCCCAGCCCAACGCTCTGCCCGGAAGTTTCCACGCGCTGCGCAGGTCGGCCCAGCCCACGCGCATCCCGTCGGTGAACAGCACCGCGAACAGGGCCAGTTCGGCCAGTTGCGCCACGATCGGCGAGTCGGCCCGTAGGTCCAACACGCCGGTGGTGCCGTCACCGAGAACGAACCCGGCGACCAGGAACAGCGCCGCGGTGGACAGGATCGTCCGGTGCGCGAGCGCCGACACGAGCACGGCGGCGAGCAGGACAGCCGCGAAGCAGAGGAGCAGCACGGAAACCTCCGGGGGGCAGGGTTCGACACGGTGCCGACCAGACTTCCCGGCGCTCCAGAGACCTCGCAGATCATAACGGCCCTTCGAGCACGCCGCTCCTGGCACGGCCACCCACGGCGCACGGGTACCACTAACCGAGGCCGGCATGACGGCCCCGGCGGTGATGCTGGCCATTGCCACGCTCCTGACCGTGCTCGGCATCGCCGGCTACCGTCGCCGAGATCTGCGTTCTTGAATCGGGGAACGCGACGTGATCCACCTCGCAGCATTTGCCTCTCACGTCAACGTGAGGTTCTAGCGTGGTGGTATGCGAATCAACGGCTCCACAGCTCTCGTGACCGGTGCCAACCGCGGCCTCGGCAAGGCCTTCGTCGAGGCACTCCTCGCCCGCGGCGCCACCGTCTACGCCACCGCCCGACGCCTGGAGAGCATCGACATCCCCGGTGCGCTGGCCCTCCAACTGGACATCACGGATCCGGCGTCCATCGAGGCCGCGGCGGCCCAGGTGGGCGACCTCGACATCCTCATCAACAACGCCGGTACCTCCACCGACGCCCCGCTGCTCGGCCCCTCCACGGAGAACGTCCGAAAGGACTTCGACACCAACTTCTGGGGCACCCTCAACGTCACCCGTGCCTTCGCGCCGAGGCTGGCCGGTGGCGCCATCCTCAACGTCATCTCGGCGCTGAGCTGGTACAACTTCGCGCCCGGCAGCAACGGCTACGCCGCCTCGAAGGCTGCGGAGTGGTCCCTGACGAACGGCGTCCGACTCGAGTTGGCCGACCAGAAGACCCTGGTCACCGCCCTGGCGCTGGCGATCGCCGACACGGACATGATGGCCGGCGTCGACATTCCCAAGCTCCCACCCCACGAGGTTGTCACGCAGGCCCTCGACGGGCTGGAGACGGGCAAGATCGAAGTCATCGCCGACAGGCCCACCGCCAACGTCAAGGCCTCCCTCTCCCGCGACCCCGCCCTCTTCTACGCCGACATCACCGGCAATCTCTTCGCGTGAATGCGCAACGGCGCACGCCTTCGGCAGGATCGCCGCTCGTGCGCCGTAAGCAATCGGTAATCCGGCCTCGCCTGGCGACGACGAGTCCCGGTGGTTTGACTTGAACCGTGACTCGCCGTCTTCTCCGCGCTCCCGTCGCCTGGATCGTCGTTGCTGTGCTGGGCATCGGCACGGCAGGAGCGCTCTACTGGTTCCAGCCGTGGCGGTTGTTCACCGACAGGGTCGTGACGGAGACCCTCTCCACCGTCCCGCAGCCGTCTCGATCCTCATCCGAACCTGCGGACACCCCGGTGGCGCCGGTCGTTCTCGCGGAGGGCACCTTCATCACCCACGAGCACGACACCAGCGGGACGGTCCGGATGGTCCGCAACCCGGACGGCAGTCACCAGCTGGAGATCGACGGGCTGGACACCAGCGACGGTCCTGACCTACGGGTCTGGTTGTCCGATCAGAAGGTTCGCGCAGGCACCGCCGGGTGGCGGGTGTTCGACGACGGCCGGTACGCGGAACTGGGCAAGCTCAAAGGCAACCACGGCGACCAGGTGTACCGGCTGGCTGCCGGGATCGACCCGGCGCAGTTCCGCAGCGTCAGCATCTGGTGCAAGCGATTCGCCGTCTCGTTCGGCGCTGCGGAACTCGCCGCCGTCCCGTCGTAGCTGACGTCGGTTGTCCAGCCAATCGGCGGATGAGGGCGCCCAGCCAACCGGCGACCGCGAAACTGACCACGCCGAGCATGAGGACCGTGGCGAGGGGCGGCCCCAGGATCGCCCAGCGAAGGCGCAGGGAGTTCGCATCGTCCGGCACCCGGAAAGAGTACGAGGAGCTCCGGTTACGGCCGTCCGGTGGCAGTGTCAGCGACATGTCCAGCATATAACCGGCCCGGACTGTTGTCAGTCGGGTGAAAAGCCCTGTTGAGCTGCGGTTTCGCCGCTATACCCTCACTTCTCGTGAGCACCGATGACTGTTGGACGGCACTCCGGACGGCCGCCGATTCCTCGACGAACGGTGGCCAGCTTCGTACCCCCGGGGTCTTCTACGTCCACGGCAACCTCTGGTTGGACGGTCCGGCCGGAGACCCCGTGACACGGGGCCTGGCGGGTAACCCAGCGGCACCGGTCGACGTGCTCCTGCGCCTGCTCGACAAGCACGCCGAGGCCGTACCGGCGGCATTTCGGCGACGGGCCGACCTACCGTCCACTGTCGTCGCGGCGGCGACGCGGCACCCCGTGGCCCGAGTACGCGGCGCGCTCGCGGCCAACCCACACGTCGACCCGGCGATCCGACTCCGCCTCCTGGACGACCCCGAGCGTCGCGTCGTCGACCTTGTCCGTGCGGATCCGGACCTGGCATTGCCGGACCGCGCGTTCCTGCCGTACCTGGATCGGCTCGTCGAGCAGTTCCGGCGTGACCTCTTGACGACCGTCGAGCTACGGGGCGAGGTGATCGAGGTGGGGATCCGCGACCAGCGATCGGTGTCGGCCATCGCCACCCACCCGGAACCTCTGGTGCGCGCCGCCGCCGTCGACCTGCTCGGCCTCGTGCACGAGACGTCCCGCAACCGGCTACGCGAGGCCCTGCTGCACGACGACGTACCGGAGGTGCGGGCGGCGACCGCTCACTTCTTCGCCGAGCGGGAACGGGTGCAGGAGCCTGCGGACCTGCCCGGCAACGGGTACGCGTACCGAGGCATGCTCAGTGAACGGCGGCTCTCGCCCGCGCTGATCGAGTACGTGCTCGCCGACCGGGACGGCTGGCAGGGCGGCGAAGCGATGGCGACCAACCCGACACTGCCGCCGGAGGTGGTCGAGGCGATGTTCGAGCACCCGTCGGCGGACGTCCGGCGCAGCCTCGCCCTGCGCGACGACCTGACCACTGCGCAGTTGGCGCGGCTCGCCGCGGACGCGGAGGCGTCCGTGCGCACCGCCGTCTCCGTCCATCCCGGACTCAGCGAAGGGGACCGCGCGGCGATCGGCATCGACCTGACCACGGCACCGTGGGACCGCCGGATCGACCTGTGCTGGCACCACCGACCAGTGTTGCCGTCCCCACCACTGCCACCGTTGACGGAGTCGGTGCGCCTCGCCACGTCGGTCAACCCGCTGCTGCGCCGGCGGGCTGCAGTCGATCCACGACTGCCCGCCGACGCCGTCACCACGCTCGCCGACGATCCCGATCCCGTCGTACGAGCCCTCCTCGCCCACCACCACCCGGCAGCGCCACCCGATCTGCTGCTGCGGGTGTTCCGCGAGCACGAGCACCGCCGCTGCGACCGCTACCGGCTGCTGGCGCTGCCGAGCTTCCCGACCGCGGCGCTGGCCCGGTTCGCCCCCGACCGGGATCCAGCGGTCCGGCGGCTCGTCGCCCGCGATCCCGAGGCTGATCCGGCACTCGTCGACCGACTCACCCACGACCCCGACGCCGCGGTACGCCACGCGATGGCGGCATGCCCCCAGCTACCGGTGGATCGAATCGTCGAACTGCTCGACGACACCGAGCTGGCCGAGTCCGCGGCGGCGAACCCGGCACTGCCCGTACCCGTGATGCGGGAACGAGTCTCCTCCCCCGCCCGCTGACGCTGCTGACGCCATGCAGGGTGGATGTCGCGGCATCTGGTGGCGGTGCCGGCAACGGGCGACAATGAGCCGATCGGTGCAGGCAAGGCGGACGGGAGCAACCGGTGGAGCAATTCGCGGTCGTGGTCGGCGCCGGCTCGTTCAGATCGAATGACGGTGCCGCGATCCGGTTCCCTCATCGCTGGACAGCCGAGGGGGTCACGGTCGAGGCGGATTTCACCGGCGCCCACCTGTTGCACCTCGCTGCGGCGGGCTGCGTCCTGAACGACATCTATCGGGAGGCGGGCGTACTCGGCATCCGGATCGACGGGGTACGCGTCACGGCCGAGGGAGGCTTCGACACGCAGACGTGGACATCGAGCGGCATCACCTACCAGGTCGAGTTGCGCTCACCCGCGTCCGGCGACGAACTTGCCGTGCTGCTGGATCGGGTCGACGATGTCGCCGAGATACCGCGGGCGATCCGGGCCGGGGCCACGGTACGACGAGGCTGACCCGCCATGCGTCGTCGTCGCGGCCAGCGGGGTCCACGGTGGCGACACGATCACCGCGTCTCGGTGTTCAGATGGCGCCGCGCTCGTTGAGCGGCCGGCGGCGCAGGTTCGGGTTCGACAGGGCCGGGGGCAGGTAGGCCTGGTCGAGTCGGGTGACATCGGTGCCGGGCGCGACGATCTCGTCGATCCGGTCGAGGATCTCGTCGGTGAGCGTGACGTCGACGCCCGCGAGCAGGTTGTCGAGGTGCTCCATCGTGCGCGGACCCAGGATTGCGCTCGTCACGCCGGGGTGAGCGATGGTGAACGCCATGGCGAGGTGGGTCAACGGCATGCCTGCCTCGTCGGCGAGCGGGATGAGTTGTTCCACGACGCCGATCCGGCGTTCGTCGGTCAGGTGCTTGGAGAAGCGGGCACGGCGCAGGTCGTTCTGCTCACCCCTGCGAACTCGGCCGGTGAGCATGCCCTGCCCGAGAGGGCCCCACACCAGAGTGCCCATCCCGTGGCGCTGCGCGGCCGGCAGCACTTCGCTCTCGATGCCCCGGTTGAGGATCGAGTAGGGCGGCTGCTCGGTGTGAAAGCGTTCCAGGCCGCGCCGCTCGGCGACCCACTGGGCTTCGACGATGTCGGACGCGGGCATCGTGGATGACCCGATCGCCCGGACCTTGCCACTGCGGATCAGGTCGGACAGCGCGGAGAGCGTCTCCTCGATGTCGGTGTCGGGGTCCGGCCGCTGGATCTGGTAGAGGTCGATGTGGTCGGTCTGCAGGCGGCGCAGCGAGTCCTCGACGGCGGTCATGATCCAGCGCCGGGAGGCGCCTCGCCGATTGGGGTCGATGGCCGTGGCCGCGCCTGGCGTCCGAGGCAGCGCGTTCAGCCGGGGAAGGCCCACCTTGGTCGCGAGGACGACGCTGTCCCGCCGCCCCTTGAGGGCTCTGCCCACGATCTCCTCCGAATCGCCGTAGGCATCGGCGGTGTCGACGACGTTGATCCCCGCGTCCAGCGCCTTGTGGATGACCTTGACCGAGTCGTCAGGGTCGGGGTTTCCGATCACCGTGGCGAACATCAACGTGCCGAGCGCGTACGGGCTGATCTTGATGCCCGTCCGGCCCAGGGTGCGGTACAGCATGAGCGTCTCCCTGCGGTATCGTGGTTATCCGGAACGCCTTTCCAGAACTATACGGAAAGGCTTTCCGGAACAGCAAGGGAGGGCAACTGTGTCCGGCAGCACGGCGGGTGCGGAGGGCCGCGAGCGCGCTCCGCGCCGGATGCGCACCGACGCGCGCCGCAACATCGATTCGTTGCTCGACGCGGCGAAGACGGTCTTCGGCACGACCGGCGTGGACGCCCCCGCCAAAGAGATCACCGATCTGGCCGGCGTCGGCGTCGGCACCCTCTACCGGCACTTCCCGCAGCGTTCCGACCTGATCAAGGCCGTCATCGAGCGCGAGATCGACGCCTGTGCCGACGCCGCCCCGGTGCTGGCCGCCGCGCACGAGCCGTGGACCGCCCTCACGAAGTGGCTCGATCGGTTCACCGCGTTCGTCGCGACAAAACGCGGATTCGCCGCAGCCCTGCACTCCGGCGATCCGGCGTTCGACGGTCTGCCCGGCTACCTCGTGCAGAAGCTGGGACCGGCCCTCGGGTCCCTGCTCGACGCCGCGGCAGCCAGCGGCGAGATCAAGGCCGACATCAGCGCCCAGGATCTGCTGTACGCGGTCGCGAAACTCTGCGCCCCCATCCCGGACGAGGAACCCGACTACGGTCAGCGCATGGTCGCGCTCCTCGTCGACGGACTACGGTCCGGCGAATCCCCGCGCTGACCGATCCACCCTCTGGCGACGCGCGGAACCCTTGTCGGCCGAAGGCCTTTCCCCACGTCGCGCGAGCGCGACGTGGGGAAAGGCCGACTCACCAGGCTGCGATCAGGTGGTGGGGCGGCACAGCGAGTTCAGATTGGCGCTGCAGTCGGTCAGTTGCAACGTGTCCACGTGCATGGTCAGGGTCGCTGGCTGCGAACCACCGGCCGGCGCCACCACGGAGATCTGCACGCTGGCCGCGTTCGGTGGTGCGACCGCCTCGTAGGACCACTCCCACCAGTTCGACGTCAGGCCGAACGAGCTGCCGGGCGACGTGGACAGCAGCGTGCCCGCGGAGTTGTACCACCGCATACGGAGCGCCGCGGTGCCGGAGTCGGCGCGTAGCCGGACGAAGAACTTGTAGGTGTGCCCGGCCGTCACCGCCGGCCTACGGCTCACGATGACCGACTTCTCGGCCGACTGCGGTGAGCTGACGAACTGCAACGAGCGACGGTTGTCGAAGTAGCGGGCCGACACGCCGGCGTACGAGCCCTGCGGTGTCACCGAGATGGCCGCCCCCGAACCGGAGGTGGAGAACCCGGTGGGGTTCGAGGTGCCCGGCGCCTGCGCCTCGATGGTCCGTTCCTGCGCGGTCAGCAGGTCGTTGTTGGCACCGACGTCGCAGCACACCGGCGGGGTGAGCAGCGGGTGAACCGCCGCGTTGTTCATCGTGGTCGACGGATAGTTGTCCACGTAGAACCGCGCGCTGGTCTCGCTCGGGTCGTAGTTCTGGCGGTAGCCCATGTCGAAGGCCCACCAGTCGCCGGCGCACATCATGATGTCGGGGCAGTACTGCTCGGCCTGCCAGTTACCGTTGGAGTCCTGCCAGACGTGCTCGCTCATGTAGGCGTGACCGGCGCCGAGCAGGTGTGACACCTCGTGCCCGACGACCCCGCTGTCCCACGCCTCGACGATCGAGACACAGCCGCTACCCCCACTGGTGGGACACCAGTACGCCGAGTTGGACGGGGCGGGGAATTCCGTCAGGACCACGTACCAGCGGTTGCTGTCGTCGTACCCCTTGGCCGAGAGCTCGTTCGCGATCGACCAGTAGTCGGTGTTCGTGGTGTCGATCTTCTCGGGTGTCACCAGGGCCTGCGCGTACTGGTTGTACGTGCTGGTGGTCGTCGACCGGCAGCTCAGCTTCACGTGCTGGTCGTAGTTGCTGGCCTGGTCGAGCAGCCAGTCGACGCGGTCCATGACACGGGCGGCATGCTCGACGTTCGTCGCGTACTGGTTCCCGGTGGAGTCGTTCCACGCATAGATCACCTGCACCGCGGCCGGGCTGCTGGCCGGCGGACTCTTCGGATCGGTGGCGGTCGTGTCGCATCCCGCTCTGGGCAGGCTGGCGTTGGTCGGCTGCGCGTAGGGCAGGGTCGGCTCGCTGCCGAGGTTGGCGGCGTGGACCGGCTGCGCGGACGACATCACCACCACCACACTCACGAGCACGGAGGCCAGCCCCAGACGGTATCCGCGCCCGGGCCGGCGTCCTTTGCCAAGCATACGAATTCTCCCTTGCGTAGGCCTTCGTCACGGCGTCTCGTCGGGTATCGATGCGCCATGTACCGACCCGATCAGCCGCGCTGATCACCAGCGTCGATGCCAACACTCCTCGTCGGGACCAATAGCGGCATCCCGGGGCGAGCGGGTTTTCGCGTCCCACCAGACGATCGATGAGAATCGAAGCTAGCCCGCTCCCCCGCCAAGCTCAATGCGACGAGTACGGTTTTCCTGTTCCGAACAGTCCCGTACGGTCCCGTACAGTTCCGGACACCTGTCAGGTCGCCTCAGGTTTTCCGCCATTGGGAGGCAATCTCTCCCAGCCACGCCCCGAGAAGAAGACCGGCGAAGAACAGGACCTGCTCGTTGATGAGCCCAAACAGAATCCGCTTCCAGCGCTCCTCGGCAGTGACAAAGTAGATGGCGGCGGATTGTTCTCCGGGCACCGACCACCGCACGGTCCGGGGCAACGGTTTGCGGTCCGGGTCCGGAAGCGCGTTGCCGATGCGGCTCTGCGGCGTCACGGCGACGTCGAGGTTCACCCGGGACAGGGAGGCGTCGAGCCCGTTGCCCGGACGCAGTGACACGGTGGGCGGGTCGAAGAAGAAACGGTCGCCGGTGAAGTACGGGACGCCCAGGTTGCGCCGGCCGAAGAACGACTTCTTCCAGCCACCGCTGTCACCCGGGTGCCACTGGAAGTCCAGCTCGAATGTCACCCCAGGTCGGGGGAAGATATCGGTGAACGTGACAGTTGCCAGGTTCGGTCGACCGGCCTCCGCGCTCACCGCATCGATGGGGGTCACCTTCAACCGCACCCCCGGGTGGGAGTGCTCCGCAAGCGTGAAGTGGTCGGAATCGTGTGGGGCGATCACCATGAGGCGCGCGTTCGTCCTGCCCGTTTGTGTGCCCATCAGCCCAGCGCGGACAACGACGGCGACGGTTTCCGGGGATGACTGATCGAGTGTGACGGACATCGTCGCCGGGCAGGTCAGGGCGCAGCGCAGTCCGGTCACCGTGCCGGGATCAGCGGCGACACCGAACGAGCCGGTGAAGAATCCCTCGAAGTCGCCGTGGGACACCACCCCGGTCGCCGACGGGTCGAACGTCCGGTACTCCTCGGGTTGGTCGAGCAGCCGTAGCCCGATGCTGGCGGAGAGGAAGAGAACGCCGACCAGCGACAGCACCGTGAACCACGTCGTGGAACGACCCACCCGACGCGGCGAGGCCGGACGAGGGGATCCGAGGTCCATGACGTGATCGTTCCCGACACCGCGCCGGTCCGCATCGCCGAAGTCGGCAGGCCGCCACAGACGGATGACGATCGGTTGCTGACGGTCGTCCTGCCCGCGAGCGTCATGCGTCTGCACCAGCTACGTCGACCAGGCTGATGCGCGGGGCCGGGAGCCCGGGCCGCCGACGGCCGCCCGGGCTCCTGGGTCGTGCAGCGTTCGTCACGGGTACATCTGCGCGACGGTGAAGTTCATCGACTGCGCGAAGAGGCTGACACCGGTCGGGCTGTTGGGGTGGAAGGACTGCGTCGACGTCGGGCCGTCCGGGGTGTCGCCCGGCGACTTGTCCGTCACGACTCCGTGGATGCCCGCCGGCGAGCCGCAGACCGCCTTGCCCGCGAACTCGTCGATCGGGTCGGAGTAGTACGCGATCGTCGCGCCGTGCGCGGTGTTGAAGTCGCGGACGACGTCCAGCTGCTCGTCACGCAGCAGCACGCTCATCTCGGTGAGCCACACCCGCTCCTCGTCGCTGAGGACGAGCTTGAGGGCGCAGGTCGGGTCGCCGCCGATCTCGACGAGCTTCGGGTATCCCATGAGCATGATCTTGGCGTTCGGCGCCTTCTTGTGGATCTCCTCCAGCACCTTCGTGTTCGACCGCGGAACCGCGTCGGAGATGCGGCGCCGGGTCGACACGTCCACGGTGTCCGTCTCGCCCGACAGTTTCGCCTTGAAGCAGTCCAGTGGGCCGGCCATCACGAGGCACTCCTTGACCACCGGGCCGAACCTCGCATCGTTGCCGCCGATCGAGATCGTGACGAGCGTGGTGTTCTCATCCAGGTAGCCCTTGTCGAGCTGGGACGCCTCCAGGTACTGACCCTTGCCCCGTTCACCGTCGGCGTTGCGGGGCTCGTTGCTGACGCTGTGCAGGGGCAGGATGTTCTCCGTTTCCGCGCCCGAGCAGGCGATCAGGTGGTAGTCCATGTTGACGTCGTGCTGTTGGCTCGTGATGTCCGCCCGCAGCCCGATCGGCGTGGACGACCCGGGCAGCACGGCCTTGCGCGACCACGCGTTCTTCGAGCGGTGGCAGCCGTTGCGGAAGGCGTTCTTGCTGTTGTTGTCGGTCTCGCGGTAGTAGTCCGAGCCGTTCACCGGCGAGGCGCCCTCGCCCGACGAGAACGAGTCGCCGAGCGCCACCACCTGGTGCTGCGGCTTGCCCGGAAGCGGAATGAACGCCGCCGCGTCGAAGGCCACGTTCTCCTGCGGCCGGCCCAGGGCGAGGTCGCCCTGCCCGCCGGCCGGCACATCGTCACGCAGCTGCGCCAGCTCCTCGGGTGTCAGGTCCGACACGATGTTGGTCAGCTCCACCTGCGGGACGTTGTTGAACTCGAACACGCCGAGCGCCACCCAACGGTTCGCGTACCCGCGCTGTTGGACCATGCGGGTCTTGACCACGCCGTTCTTCGTCGTGATCTTGTACGCCGCCTGCTGGGTGGTACCGAGGTGATCAGGAATGTGGACCATGACCCGCATCCAGCCGTTCACCGTCCGGTCCAGTGTCCACGTCCCACTGACGTAGAGGTTGCTGCCCGGCGCGCGGGTGTGCGTGAACCAGTAGTGCGCGCCGTACCCGCCGCCGACCTGGTGCAGGTCGATCTTGCCCGGGTACTGGAGCGTGCCGTTCTGCGTCTCACCCGCGAATCCGTGCGTGAACGTGCCGCTGTTCGTTCGTCTGGTGCAGAGCCAACCGGCCTCGTCACGGCGTGGGCTGATGACTTCGTTGACCACATCGTCGACCACGAGCGCGTTCGCCGGCAGGTCGGTGCCGCACTTCGGGTAGTAGCTCACCCCGGCGGCCGGATACTCCCAGCCGGGGTCGTACCTGATGGCGGCGTTACCACAGTCCAGACAGCCTGGTTTCCAGTCCGCGGACCGGTTGTACCAGCACTTGAGGTCCCGTTCGCCGATGACGTTGACGTGGTGGCACGGGCCGGCCGGCTCGTCGATCACGTCCGGCGCCGTCGGCGGGAGGTTGTTGCCGTAGTAGCAGTCGTTGGACTGGTCGCAGAACGTCTGGAGGTGCGGCTTCACCCGCGCCCGCCCGTCGTTCGTGCTCCACCACGCGTACCGGTAGCCGTCGGTGTAGGTGTCCGGCTTCTCGATCGCGTTGAGCGGGTGCCCGGCCCAACCCATGATCTTTTCCGGGTACGGCCAGTCGCTCGGATGCCGCGCGTCGTCGTAGGTCTCCTCCAGGAACGCCTTGCGGTTCGCCGGGTACCGCGGGTTGGCCGGGTTGTTCGCCCAGCCGACGCCCCACGGCCCGTCCGTGCTGCCCTGCGGCTCGTAGAACCCGGTGTTGTAGGCCCACACCGCGAAGAACCAGCTCTCGATGTACTTCGGGTCGCCGCCGTTGACCTTCATGTTGTACGCGTGGACCTGGTTCCACTTGTCCTGCAGGATCCGCAGCGACTGGGAGATGTTCGCGGCGAAGTCCACGGCGATGGCCAACTGCTGGTTGTACGGCAGCGGAACCTCGTTCGGCTTCTGGAACCCGGCCTTGCGCATACCGTCGGTGACCTGCCCGACGCCGTAGCCGCAGTCGGACTTGTCCCAGCGGATCGTCCAGTCGTCGCTCGTGTCGGCGTCGTAGATGTCGAGCCCGTAGTAGCTGCCGATGAGCGGGTTGCCGAACTCGCCGGGCAGGACGTGCGGCGACGCCTGCCACAGGTTCGACTCCTGGGCGAGGATGCCGAGCATGATCTGCGCGGGCACATGGCCGCCGCCGGTGAGGGGCCGCATCGGGAACCATTGCGCGACGTTGTAGCCGGGCAGGCCGGACTGGTTGAAGTTGTTGACCCGGTTGAGGATCAGCGAGTCCTGCACCGCCATGTCGACCACCCACTCGATCTCCCGGGCGCGCGGCTGGTACACCTGTGCCCGCACGTCGTTGCGCGGGACGGCGCACCAGGCGGCCGTGTCGACCGGGTCGTGCAGCGGTGTCGCCAGCGTCGTGGCACCCGGTGCCGACCGGGCCCGCCCCGGCGTCCTCGGGTTCGCCCGAGCGCCGGCGTCGCCCGACGTCGGCGTGGTTGGCGCGACCGCGAAGTTCACGCTGCGGCCGGTCGCCGGCACCGTGGCCCTCATGGTGAGCGACCGTCCGCGGGAGTCGTCCGTGGCCGGCGCGGCACGCGGGTCGGTCGTCCATTTGATCTCGTCCAGCAACAGGTCACCCTCGCTGGACATCTCCGCCCGCACGGTCGCGTCGAGCTTCGCGACACCCGTCGGCAGTTTGTGCATCCTGCCGGGGGTACCGGTGATGCCGACCCGACCGCCCGCTCCCCTGACCACGTTCATGTCGGTCGTGCCGCCCTCGGCCAGCGTGGCCGTCGCGCCGGACCGCACGACGGTCCGCTTGACCCGGCCGGCCTTGCTGTCGGCATCCATGTACACGACGCCGTCGCCGTTGGCCGCCAGCCGGAACGGTACGCCGGTGGTCCTCGCGACGGCCGACCGGCGGCCCTTGCGGTCGACCGTGACCAGCGCGCCACTGTCGGCGGCGATGATCTTGTCCTTGACCGGCAGCGCGGACGTGAGCTGGCCCGCCACCTGGATCGGCGCGGCCACGGTGCCGGTCGCCGCGTCGAGCTGCGTCAGGCGGGTCTTGCCCGAGCCGGTGTCGCCGCCGGTGAACGTGCTCAGCACGACGTTCTCACCGGTACCGCAGCCGGGGCTGAAGTACGCGAGGGACGCGTGTGCGGCCACCTTCCGGACGGACTGGTCCGTGAGGTCCACGACCGCCACGAAGGCGCCGCGGTCGAACAGGTCGGGCTTGTTGGTGTAGGCGCGCGGCGCGTACGTGACGACCAGCCGCCGGCCCGACTCGGTGAGGCAGCCGTTGCCGATCCACTGGTCGGTCTCCAGTCCGGGCTCGCTCAGCGTCGCCGCCGTCGTCCAGCTGTAACCGGAGGCGGCCGACGCCACGAGCACGTGCAGACCGGTCATGTCGCCGGAGAGAGTCCAGGCCCGGTCCTGCGACGTCCGCCAGCCCCGCTTGAGGGTCGAGTCCCGCTGACCGGGCGGTACCGCGGTGGACGCCACGTCCTTCGGGGGCGTATCAGGCGCCGCGGCGGCCGGCGCGGGGAGCGCCACGAGACCGCCGGCGACGAGCGCGGTGGCGGCGAGCGCGGCGGTGACGCCGCGACGGGCGGCGCCGGGAGTGAGCCCGCGCGGCAGCGCGGGGCGGGGTGGTGATGTCGACACTGCGGTTCCTCCAGGATGCTCGGGGTCGATGCAGTGTCGGAACCGCGCGCACCGTCGGCGTACCAGAACGGCATCGTGGGCGTACCGCCCCGGCATCACGGCACGGTGTACGCCGGCTGCGTCGCGGGCCCGCTCGTTCGTCGTCCGGCGGTGCACGCCGACGGTGATGGCGGTTCGACGCGGCGCGGATGGCCTGACGATGCGGCCGCGATGCGGCGACGCCGAAGGATCACCTCCACGACACGCAGCACGACTGAGGAGGACAGCATGAAGGTAGCGAAGGTCCGGACGCATCGCCTGGCACGGACGCTGATCGCCCTGGCGGCGTTCATGGGATTCGGCGTGGTCGCCGCATCGGTACCGGTGTCGCCGGCGCTGGCCGCGTGTTCGGGCACCGGCTGTCACAACGTCGATCCCAACGGCCAGTGCAGCGGCACCCGGTACGGCTGGACCGGCGGCGGCTACGACAGCGGACTCGGCATCGTCGTCGTGAAGTCGCCCGGCTGCAGGGCGGCCTGGGCCCGCCTGCAGAACGACCAGTACGTCCGCTACGCGGGCGCCACGTTCACCGTACGCATCGAGCGCCGGGTGTGGTCGTCCTACGGATACTGGTACACGGGCAGCCTCAGCAAGCAGTTCCTCTCCACCAACGGTGGGGTGTGGACCAACATGCTCGAGGATCTCGACTCCTCAGACGAGCACCAGGCCTGCTTCAACCTCAACGGCGGCGCCTGGACGTGCACTCCCTGGATCAGCTGAAGGCAGGCGGACGTCAGGGTCCCCGGCCGGCCCGGGGGCCCTGAGATCCGTCATCCGCAGCGGCTTCGGCCGACCGGGAAGCTGGCCGCCGGGTGCGTCCCACATAGACACATGGCCCTCCGTCGACGTCGGTACGCCTTGTTAGCCTGCGGCTGTGGAGCTGCGACTACTCGGCCCCGTCGAGGCTGTCATCGACGGACGGGTCGTGCCCGTCCGACGTCGTCAGGAGCGACGGCTGCTCGCCATCCTCTCGATGCGACCGGGCCAGTTCCACTCTGCGGAGCGACTCATCGACCTGCTCTGGGAAGATCAGCCTCCGGCCCAGGCACGAGCGGGCCTGCAGGCCATGATCTCGCACCTGCGGTCCACGCTGGAGCTGGGCCGGTCGAGCGAGCCCGCGTTGCTGGCCCGACCCAACAGCTACGCGTTGGAGATCCGGGCAGAGCGGGTCGACGTGCACCGCTTCACCGCTCTGGTGACGCAGAGCAGGGACGTCACCGATGCCGGTCAGCGCATCGCGATGCTCAGCACCGCGCTCGGTCTGTGGCGGGGCGCGGCCCTGGCCGACGTCTTCGACGACGCCCAGCAGGGCCGGCTCTTCCCGGAGCTCGACGAGGCACGCCTGACCGCGCAGGAAGAGCTGCTCGGCGCCCGCCTCGACGTCGGCCAGCACCGGGAGATCCTGGCGCCGCTGCACGAGCTGATCGGTGAGGCGCCGACACGCGAGCGGCCCGTCGAGCTGCTGATGCTGGCCCTGAACGGGATCGGTCGTCGCAGCGAGGCCATCGCGGCCTACGC
This sequence comes from Micromonospora sp. WMMD729, assembly GCF_049315225.1. Taxonomy (NCBI): domain Bacteria; kingdom Bacillati; phylum Actinomycetota; class Actinomycetes; order Micromonosporales; family Micromonosporaceae; genus Micromonospora; species Micromonospora sp. WMMD729. The sequence goes on from NZ_CP186059.1 coordinate 4,050,228, forward strand.
CAGCCTCACCGAGCGGCTCACCACCGACCTCGGTGTCGCTCCCGGAGAGCAGATCCAGGCGACCTACCGGACGTTGTCCCGCGCCACCGCACCCTCGGACGGCACAGCGACCTCTCCCGACGGTCCGGCGCAACTACCGCTGCCGCCGGGACACTTCGTCGGCCGCGACGCCGAGTCGCGTCAGCTCGACCGTCTGCTCGCCGACGCGGCAGCGCCGCAGGTCCTGATCCTCTCCGCGGTCGTCGGCACGGCGGGTGTCGGGAAGACGGCGACCGCCATCCGGTGGGCGCACAGCGTCCGTGACCGCTTCCCGGACGGTCAGCTCTTCCTCAACCTGCGGGGCTACTCCGCCGGCCGGCCCATGCGCTCGGCGGAGGCGCTTGGCGCGCTGCTGCGAGGTCTGGGAGTGCCGGCGGGCCGCATTCCGGCCGACCCGGAGGAGGCGTCGGCGCTCTACCGTACCGTCGTCGCCGACCGCCGGCTGCTGATCGTTCTGGACAACGCACTCGACGCCGAGCAGGTGCGGCCGTTGCTGCCCGGCTCTGTGGACAGCCTGGTCGTGGTCACCAGCCGGGACCGCCTGACCGGGCTCGTGGCCCAGCAGGACGCCCACCGCCTGACCATCGGACTTCTTCCGGAACCTGACGCGATCGAACTGCTCACCGTCCTGCTCGGCGCCGACCCGCGAGCCGCCGATCGCGACGCGATCCGGGACCTCGCCCAGGTCTGCGGTCGGCTCCCACTGGCCCTGCGGATCGCGGCGGCACTGCTGCACGACGAGCCTGACCTCGCGGTGTCGGCGTACGTGCGGCAGTTGCGGCAGCGGAGCGTCGCCGCCCTGGCGATCGACGACGACCCGAGTGTCGCCGTACAGACGGCGTTCGACCTCTCCTACACCCGGCTTCCCGGCGAGGCCCAGCGGATGTTCCGCCTCCTCGGCACCCTTCCAGGGCTCAGGCTGTCGGTCGACGCGATCGCACACCTGGCGCAGACATCCGTGGACGCGGCCCGCCGGACGCTGGCCCGACTCTTCTCGGCGCACCTGGTGGAGTTCGACGACGATCACGTCACGCTGCACGACCTGCTGGGGCGCTACGCGGGCCAACACAGTGCGCGGCAGGCCGGCCGGCCCGAGGCGCACACCGTCCTCGCCCGCCTGTTCGCGTGGTACCTGGTCCGCGCCCAGGCCGCCGGCGACCTGTTGGCCCCGGGGCGGGTCCGCCTGGAGCTGCCGACGGGTTTGGCGGCCATCGACGCCGGCATCGGTGACCGTGACGCGTCCCTGGCCTGGCTCGAGGCCGAGGAGTCGAACATGGTGGCGCTGATAAGGGCGGCCGCCGACGGCACGTCGAGGGACGCTGCGGCCCTGCTCGCCGACCAGTTACGAACGTACTTCTGGGTCACCCGCAATTCCCTGAACTGGCTGCTCGTGGCGCAGGCGGCCCTGCACGCGTCGAGGGGGGACGCGTACCTGGCTCTGCGGGCGTCGGCACACATGAGTCTGGGCAACGTGTACCACCTCACCGGCAAACATCTGGTCGCGATCGCGCACCAGCGCCGGGCGGGTCACCTGTTCCGCAGCGCCCGGCACGCGCAGGGCCAGGCCGCCGCGACCGGCTCGCTCGGCGCGGTCTTCGGCGACCTCGGACAACTGGCGACGGCGGCGGCCTGCTTCGAGCACGCGTTGCGGCTCAACGAGCGGATCCGCCACCGTTACGGCATCGCGGTGATGTCGAGCAACCTCGGGACGATCTACGCCATGGCGGGGCGGCTGCGGCTGGCGGTCGAGCGACTCACCGCCGCCATCGTCATCCACCGGGAGGACGGCGCACGCCCCAACGAGGCGGTCATCCTCACCAACCTCGGCCTCGTGCACACCAATCGGGGTGAGTACCCGGCCGCCCTGCGGGATCTCCACGCGGCGGTGCGGACGGCCCATGAGGTCGACATGGCGTCCATCGAGGCCAATGCGCTGGCGGGGATCGGCCAGATCCACACGCTACGCGGCGACGTGCCGGAGGCGAGGTCGGCGCTCGCCGCCGCGCAGCGTCTCGCCGACCGCACCGACGACTGGCACTGCAAGGCGTCGATCGACATCGCCGAGGGCTCCCTGCTCCGGCTGACCGGCGACCTCACCGGCGCGGCGGCCCGGTACACCCGGGCCGCCGAGTGGGCCAGGTCGGCGCGCACGTTGGCGACCGAGGCCGAAGCCCTGGTGGGCCTCGCCGCGTCCGTCGCCGAACGGACGCCGCTGTTGGCCAGCTCCTCGCTGGAACGGGCGGTCACGTTGGCCCGACAGTCCGGCGCCGCAGTGATCGAGGTCGACGCGCTGGCGGCGCTGGGCGAGATCGCCCGCAAGGACGGCGACCCCGTGCAGGCGGCCCGGCTCGCCGGCGAGGCGGCACATCGCGCGGCGGCGATCGGGGCACCCCTGGTACGCGCCCGCGCGCTGATCACCCTGGGTCACCTGGAGCCTTCCTCGCGGGCCTGGCGGGAGGCGCTGGGCATCCTGGAAGCGCTCGGCACTCCCGAGGCGGACATGGTCCGGGTTTTGCTGGAGCGGCACGACGGCCGTCCGGTCGGCGTCCCGGCCGGATAGCCGATGTTCCTGTGGGGCGGGGCCGGCCTCCGGGCGAAGCGACGGTGATGGCGGGCTGAGATCGGGAATGCTCCGGCCGGTTGGCAGCGCCGTGCGCGCTGCCAAGAAAACGCCAACCCGTGCTGGGCACCCTGGTGGCCGGACCGTGCGAGGGGTGCGGTCGGCATGGAGGTCATCGCATGGATTTCCGGATCCTCGGCCCGCTGGAAGCGTCCGTCGAAGGAACGCCCCTGTCACTCGGCGGACGCCGGCAGCAGCGGATCCTGGCCGTACTGCTGCTGCGGGCCGGCCGGGTGGTTCCGGTCGACAGGCTGGTCGACTGCCTGTGGCCGCTGCGGCCGCCGGCCACTGCGGCCAATCAGATCCGTAACTGCGCCGCGGCCCTGCGCCGCCTGCTCGTCGCCGGTGGCCTGCCCGAGCGCGCGCTGGTACGGCGGCCGAGCGGTTACCTGCTGGATGTGGAGCCCGGCGAGCTGGACCGGACCCGGTTCGACGAGGAAGCCCACCAGGCTCGACGCTCGCTGGCCGCGGGTCGCGCGGCGGAGGCCGTCCGGATACTTCCTGCGGGCCGAGAACCTGTGGCGCGGACCGGCCATCGCCGGTCTCGCCGATGGTGTGCTGGAGCCGGAGGCGATGAGCCTGGAGGAGTCGCGGCTGCAGGTGATCGAGGACCGGCTGGAGGTCGAGCTGAGTCTGGGGCGGCATGCGCGGGCCGTACCGGAACTCACCGCGCTGACCCGTACCCACCCGGGGCGGGACCGTCTGCAGGCGGCCTTCATGGTCGCGCTCCACGGCAGCGGGCGGGGTGCCGACGCGCTGGCCTCCTACGACCGGCTGCGCTCGTCGCTGCGCCGTGAACTCGGCCTGGAGCCGAGCCGGCGGCTGCGGGACCTGCGCCAGGCCATCCTCACCGAGGACGAGGTCCGGCTGCCGCCGATGGGCGGGTGGGGGCCGGCGCGTGACGGCGAGCCACACCGGCAGGCATCTCCCCTTCTTCCGCAGGGGAGGTGACGAGATACTGCTCGGGCGGTCTGGACGTCGGCAGAGCATCGTCCAGTCCCCTCGCTCATCGCACCTTACGGACCCGGTGGGACGGCTTGCCGCCGCTCTTGGCGAACGAGCCTCACCCATTGGCAATCGCCGCCAAGCTGCATCGTCAACAAACCGTCAAGGTTTGTGCAAGCCCGGGCGTGCATTGTCGGTGTGGCAAGCATCAGTCACGAGAGGACGTGGTCTTGTCCACCACGAGGCGTCATCGGGGCGGTAGCCGAAGCCGTTGCCCTGGTCGGGGCTCTCGCTGCGGCCGCGATGTGCAGTACACGACTCAAGAGGAACGATGACATCAGTACTCATCGTTGAACCGGTATCTTCCGGCAACGAGCTCGTCGTCCGAGCCGCAGCCATGGGTTGGAACACCGTGGTTGCCAGCTTCGATGCCGAAGACCGGACTCTGACGGCGGCGACCAGGGATCTGGCATCCACCATCATCCAGGTGGATACGAATGACGCACACGCCATCGTCGAAGCCGTGAATCGCTCGCCAGCGGGGGCTGGGATCGACGGTGTCGTCGCCGGTTCGGAGTTCCACGTCGAGATCGCGGCCCTGGTTGCGGAGAAACTCGGCCTGCCCGGCCTGCCGACCACCGCTGTCGCGCTCGTCCGGAACAAGGCCGAGATGCGTGCGGCGCTGCAACGCGCCGGCGTCCGATCGCCCCGACACCGGAAGGTGGCCTCCCGCGCGGAGGCGGAGCTCGCGTGCGCGGCGCTGACGTTCCCGGTGGTGGTCAAACCTGTCGAGTCGGCGAGCAGCATCCACGTCTCGAAGGCGCGCGACACGGCTGAGGTGGTGCGGGCGTACGCCGCCATCGAAGCCGACGGGATGGTCGATCTCGGCAGGCCACTCGGTGACGAGGTCGTCATTGAGGAATACGTCTCCGGCGATGAATACAGCGCGGACGGATACGTGTGGCGCGGCGACGTGCGCATCGCCGCGGTGACCAGGAAGCTGCTCGGCCCCGAGCCGACCTTTGTCGAGCTCGGTCACATCACGCCCGCTCCTCTGGGACCAAGTGATCTGGGTGCGATCAAGAGGTACGTCGGCCAGGTGGTCCGGGCGGTCGGGCTGGACAACAGCGTGTTCCATTGCGAGGTACGCCTGTCCCCGAACGGACCGGTACTCATGGAGATCGCCGCACGACTGCCGGGCGACCAGATCGTGCACCTGGTAGCCGACGTCACAGGTGTGTCGATGCCGGACGCCGCCTTGTTGATGGCGGTCGGCGCGAACCCGGATACCTGTCTCGACGAACACGCGGCGTCCGGGAGGGCGGCGGGCATCCGCTTCGTAAACCCCGGCAGCATCACCGCCTATGCGCAGATCGAGGGATGGGACGACGTGCCGCGCTACGCCGATGTCGTGGAGCGAAAGGTGCTGGTCCCCGCCGGCGAACAGATTCCCTCGGCCTATGAGGCCCTTCGGCGCGTGGCCTATGTCCGCTATCGCGCTTCCGATCCGGACACCGCTTTGGCGATCAACGAGCGACTGGGCCGGGAACTGCGACCAGTTGCCGCGTATCTGCCGTGACTATCGCGCGATATTATGCGATGCGATTCGCCAGCTGGCTGTGCGACTACCTGGTCCTGTTCGCCGTACCAGTGCTCGCCTACACCGTGACCGCCGATGTGCGCTGGTCGGGCGCGGCGGTCTTCTTCCAATGGGGACCGCGACTTCTGGGACTGTCGGCAGCGATTCTGCGACTCGACAACATACCGCAGCGGACCTTGATGGTCGTGGCGGATTCGACCAGGACCGCGACCGCGCTCGCGGCCGGATTGATGATGGCGGTGTATCCCGGTGCGGTGCTGCCGGTGCTGATGATATTCGCGATGGTCGTGGGCCTCTGTTTCGAATTGACATTCGTCGGTGGCGAGAAGATCGGACTGTCCTTGGTCGGCCCCGAGGGGCAGGAGCGATTCCAATCACAGCTGACCGCCTTCGAGCAGGCGGCGATAGTCCTGGGGCCGGCGGCGGCGGGCGTGGTGCTGTCGTTCCCACCACCGGTGCTGATGTTCGTGGCGGCAGGCTTGTTCGGAGTCTCGCTGCGGATGTCGATATCGGTCCCGTCGGGCGGCACGGCACCCCCGTCGACAGCGAAGCGCACCCTGCGCGCGACCGTACGCGCCGCGCTCGAGGACCCCGTCCTGCGCCGGATCGTCCTGGTCACCATGGGCCTGAACTACGTGCTCGCGCTGATCAACGGGGCTGCGCCGCAGATCGCGTTCGGAACGTTCGGGACAAGCAGCAGTCAGCTGGGCCTGATGTACGCGGCGAGCAGCGTGCCGGCCATCGTCGGCCTGTTGACCTTCCACCGGCTGACCTCGCGCGCGTCGCTGTCGACGATCGGGATCGCGGTCGCGGTGGGGATGTGCCTGGCCGCGCTGGGCCTCGCGCTGGCGGCCCGGCTGTGGGTCTTCGCTGGATGCCTCGGTACGTTCCTGCTGCTCGACGCGTTCTTCAGCGTGTACATCCGGGTCGTCAGAGCCCGTCGGGTGCCACTGGAGAACTACGCGGCGACCGTGGGGCTCTTCGGCATGCTGCTGATTGTGCCGATGCCGCTCGCCGGGATCACACTGGCCGCCGTCGGGAAGTTCATTGACCCAACGGTGCTCATCTCGGCGTCCGCCGCGGCCGTGCTTGTCGCCGCCGTCACCACACTGCCGAGAGGGCGAGCCCTCCTGGTGGCTCCCGCACCCCTGCGGGTAGGGACGGCCCACAGCAGTCACGACTCCTGAGTCAACGACCACGGCCCTCTCCGGGCCGCCGCGAGCCCGGCCGGCCGGCCCACGTCGGGGTCGGCCGGCCGGCCGGCCGATCAGCGTCCCCAGCCGGTCCCGGATTGCGCCTGCTCGAGACCCGTCAGCCGTTCCCGCACCGTCTCGGCGTCGGGGTGGTTCAACTCGTCGAGGATGACCACGGCCTGCTGCCAGCATTCCTTGGCACCCGCGAAGTCGCCCAGTGTCAGCAGAGTGTTGCCGAGGTGGTGCTGGCTGTCGGCCTCGGCGTAACGGTTCCCCGCCTCCCGATTCAACCTGATCGCCTCGCGGTAGCACTCGATCGCCTCGGCCGAGTTGCGCAGCTGGTGGTTGATGTAGCCCAGGCTGTCCCAGGTCGCCGCCTGCCCGGACGGATCGCCGATCTCCCGCAGCACCACCAGGGCCCGGCTGCAGTGGTCCTTGGCGGCCTCGTACTGCTCCAGCATGGCCAGCGACCAGCCGACATTGTTGAGCGAGACCGCGTGCGCCAGCCGGTCGTTCGCGATCTCGGCCAGCATGAGGGCGGCCTGGTCGTGGTCGAGCGCCTCGCGGTGGCGGCCCTGCCGCTCGAAGACGCGCGCCAGGGCCAGATGCGCCTGGGCCTGGTCACGCGTCGAACCGACCTCGCAGGCGAGGTCGAGCGCACTGCGGCTGTGCGTGTACGCGTCGTCGTACTGGCCCAGCCAGGCATGGGCCACCCCGATGCCGCGGTGCGCCTGACCCATGGCGCGCCGGTCGCCGAGCCGCCGGGCCGCGTCCAGAGCGAGCCGCTGCGTGTTGATCTGGTCCCGCCAGTGGCCCTGGCGGTTGAAGTACTCCATCAGCGATCGGGCGAGGCTGCACAGGCTCGCGTCATGACCCTCGTCCCCGGCCCGGCGAACGATGTCGAGCAGCATCGCGTGCTCGGCGGTGAACCACGCCACCGCCTCCCGGGCCGTCGTGATACGGGGAAACTCGGCCTCCGGGCCCTCCGCTGCCTCCTGGGACAGATGCCGCTCGAGCAGTACGGCGGCGCGGCGTGACGAGGTCACGTAGTGGGTGAGCAGCCGGCGAACGGCGGCGGAGCGCTCCTGGGCGCTGTCCACCGCGAGGACCAGGTCCATCGCGTACCCGCGGAGCAACTCGTGCAAGGACAACCGGGTCAGCTTGTGCTCGCTGACCATCTGGGCGTCCTTCAGCTCATTGAGCAACGTCCTGGTCGTGGTCAGGTCCAGCGCCGCGAGTTGGGCCGCGGCCAGTTCGTCGATGTCCGGACCGGGCGAGAGTCCCAGCAGGCGGAACAGCCTCGCCGCGGCCGGGCTCAGCGTCCGGTAGGTCCACACGAATACGACGTGGACACCCCTCTCAGCCTCGGCCGGCACCTCGGTCGATCCGACAGCCGCGTCGAGCTCATCAGCGAACGTACGAAGGTCAAGGTCAGGGTGGGTCGCGACGCGCGCGGCGACGAGGGCCAGGGCGAGCGGCAACCCGGCACACCGGGCGATGAGCCGGTCGACCGCCGCACTGTCCGCCGCGACCCGGGCGGCGCCCAGCCGGTTGGAGAGCACCCTCCTGGCCTCGTCGTACGGCAACGGGCCGACCGCGATCGGATGAGCGCCCTCGCTCGCCACGAGGCTGGGCAGCGCACGGCGACTGGTGACCAGGACCAGGCAGTCGGGGGCGCCGGGCAACAGGGGCCGGACCTGGTCGACGTCACGCGCGTTGTCCAGAACCACGAGCATTCGGCGACCAGCGAGGTAGCTGCGGTACAACGCCGCCTGCGCCTCCAGGCTGATCGGGATGCTCTGCGGCGGCACCTGGAACGCGTCCAGGAACATGCGAATGACCTCTTCCGGCCGCACCACCACGCCGCTCGGCTCGAAGCCCCGCAGGTTGGCGTAGAGCTGCCCCTCCGGGAACTGCTGCGCCACCCGGTGTGCCCAGTGCACCGCCAGCGAGGTCTTGCCTGACCCGGCGGCACTCCAGAGGACGCACAGCGCGGGCTGCTTCTCCGCCTGGGAGCTCTCGAGGATGCCCGACAACTGGGCCATCTCCGATTCGCGGCCGGCGAACCCCCGGACGTCGATCGGCAGCTGCGCCGGAACGACCAGGTGCCGGCGCGGTGCGGGCCCGGAGGCGGCATGGATCGGCCGCGGCGTGATCCGGACCTGCGGTGCGACAACGGCGTCACGGCTGATCGCCGGAACGCTCGGTCCGATCCGGTCGCCCTGCAGGATCGCCTGCTGCACCTGCTGCAGCTCGGGACCCGGCTCGATGCCCAGCGCGTCGACCATCTGCCGACGCACGGCCGCGTAGCGGTCGAGGGCCTCGCTCGTGCGTCCCGCAGCGTACTGGGCCTGAATCAGCGTCGCCGCCAGGCTCTCCACCAGCGGAAAGTCGTAGGCCAGCACGTTCAGCTCCGCGATGACCGCCTGTGGGTCCCCGATCGCCAGCTCCGTCCGGGCCCAGGCGACCACGGCGTCCAGCCGCTCCAGCGTCCACGCGTTGCGAGTGCGTTCCGCCCAGGCGCTGGTCAGGCCGGCCAGTGGCTCGCCGCGCCACAGGGCGACGGCTTGCCGGAGCAGTACCCGCGCTTCGGCCTCGGAGCACAGTCGCCTGTCGGCCCGCTTCACCAGCCTGCGGAAGCGGTGCAGGTCGATGTCGTCGGGCGCCATGTCGAGGCGGTAGCCCCCGGAGCCCAGCAGCAACCGGGCCGGATCCCCGGATTCCGTGTCGATCATCTCCAGCGATCGACGGATGCGGGTGATGTGACTGTGCAACGTGCGCCGCGCCCGCTCGGGTGGCTCCTGGCCCCACACCCGCTCGACGAGCACGTCGGCCGGCACCGTCCGTCCAACCTCCACGGCCAGCGCGGCCAGAACCGTGCACTGCTGCGGTCGTCCCATCGACGACGGCCGACCCTGCGATCTGCCCTCCACCGGCCCAAGAACCATCAAGCCCACAATGCCCCCGTAGATACCCTAAGCCCGAAATACCCTGCGGCTCAGGTCGCACCTCACCGTGTCGACGTCGCTGTCAACTCGCCGTCAAGAAATCAGCCTACATCACTGGCGATGCTTGTCCAAGACAGATGACCGGGGGGTCATGATCGTGCCTATATCACGGTGGTGCAATCAAGTTACGGGGGAATTTCGATGGCTCGACAGGACGAGTTTGCCCAAATATCCAGACCTCTGACATCAGCATTCGAGGATTGGATTGAGGGCACCGATTTCTCTTGCCTCGGAGCACGCGCGTCGGTACGTCAGAAGCAATTGCATTGCGTCGAACTGAAGTCGATGCTCGACGTCGACAGCACTCGGGAACTGCATCGGGAGATTGTCGGATTCGTCGACCGAACCCGACTGCACGAGACCAGGTTCAGCTCCTTCGCGGCGATCTTCGAGAATCCGCGGCAGCTGAGCGAGGTGGAGTTCGAGCACACTCTGTGGACGCAGCTCGCCATGCTTCGCCAGGTGGATCGGGAGAACTACCCGTGGGCGCCGGGCGTCTCCAGTGACCCCCACGCCCTGGACTTCGCCTACAGCGTCGCCGGACATCCGTTCTTCGTCGTGGGTCTGCACGCGCAGGCGTCGAGGATCTCCCGTCGGTTCACGCACCCGGTGCTCGTCTTCAACTCCCACAAGCAGTTCGACCGGTTGAAGCAGGACGGGCTCTACGCCTCGCTCCAGGACAAGATCCGTGCCCGCGAGCTGCGGCTGCAGGGGTCGCTCAACCCGAACCTCGCGGACTTCGGGGAGCAGCCGGAGGCCCTCCAGTACTCGGGACAGCCACAGCCGGCGGAGTGGCGGTGCCCGATCTCGAACGCCTCGGCGACGTTCAACGAGATGGCTCGGTGAACACCTCCGTCAGTCCGGCTCGCCTCCTGTCGTTGCGACGAGCCCGCCGGGCGGACGCGGAGGCCCTGCACGAGCTGTCCGCTCCATTCGTAGCGCTCGGTCGGCTGCGCCATCGTGACGTCGGTGAGTTCGTCCGCCGCCACGCCGACTTCCTGGTCGTCGAGGACGACAGCCGGATAGTGGCGTGCGCCGGCGTCCAGCGTTTCGGGAACGACTGGGTCCTGGACAACCTGTGCGTCCAGAGCAGCTTCCAGGGCCGCCGGACCGGGAGCCTCCTGCTCGACAGGATCCTCCAGGAGGCGGCCCGGTCATCGGCGCGTGCGCTGTACGCGGCGTCCAGCCCGACCAACGCATGGTTCCTCGGACACGGGTTCGTTGAGGTCGAGCCCGCTGCCGGGCCTCGGCGCTGGGTGAGCCAACTGGATCCCACGCGCAATTCCGTCGTCTACCGCCGCCGGATCTGACGGTCGTCGACCTACGGGAAAGGGGTACAGAACAGTGACAAACCTGCCTTCTGCGATAGTGACCGGCGCGTCATCGGGTTTCGGCCGGGCCACCGTCGAGCGACTGGTGAAGACCGGGCGGCCGGTCGTGGCGCTGGCCCGTCGCAGCGAACGACTCACCGAGCTCGCCGACCGTCTCGGCCACGACCTGGTGCATCCGCTGACCGTCGACGTACGCGACGGAGACGCCGTCGCCCACGCTCTCAGCGACCTGCCCGCACCGTTCTCCGACGTGGGCATCCTCGTCAACAACGCCGGCCTCTCGAAGGGCTTCGGCCCGATCCAGGATGCCGAGCTGCGCCACTGGCGCGAGATGGTCGACACGAATGTGCTGGGACTCCTGCACTGCGTCCGCGCGGCCCTGCCCCTCATGCTGGCCGCCGGTCGCGGCCACGTGGTGAACATCGGCTCCATCGCCGCGGTGTACCCGTACCTCGGTGGGAACGTCTACGGCGGCACCAAGGCGTTCGTCCACCAGCTCAGTCTGAACATGCGTACCGATCTGGAGGGCCGCGGCATCCGCGTGAGCTGCATCGCCCCCGGCATGGCCCGTACGGAATTCGCTCTGACCCGGTTCGACGGGGATCAGGACCGAGCAGACGCCCTGTACGACGGCACCGACCCGCTCACCCCGCAGGACATCGCGGAGGCCGTGGAGTGGTGCATCTCCCAGCCGCAGCGAGTCAACGTGAGCCTCATCGAGCTCATGCCCACGGACCAGCCATTCGGCCTCAGCCTCCGACCGAGTCGAACCAAGGAGCTTCCCAATGCTGTTGTCAAGCCGCCGCTGTGACGGGAGGTGAGAGGTGGTAGGACTGTCCGTCACGGATCATGGCCCACAGGACGTTGACGCGGCGGCGGGAGAGAGCCAGCAGTGCTTGTTTGTGGCCTTTCCCCTCGGCCCGCTTGCGTTGGTAGAAGGCTTTCGAGGCTGGGCAGGACTTCAGGCTGGCGAACGAGGAGAGGTAGAACGCTCGCAGCAGTCCGCGGTGGAAGCGCCGGGGCCTGCGGAGGTTACCGCTGACGCGTCCGGAGTCGCGTGGGGCCGGTGCCAGCCCGGCGTATCCCGCGAGTCGATCGGCGGTGCCGAAGGCGTCCATGTCGCCGCCGGTAGCCGCCAAGAACTCGGCGCCCAGAAGCTTGCCCATGCCGGGCAGGCTGAGGATCACCGCAGCGTGCGGATGCTCACGAAACCGGGCCTCGATCAGGGCGTCGAGTTCCGCGATCTCCTGGTCGAGGGCGATCACCCCCTTGGCCAGACGCGCCACCATGGCGGCGGCCAGCTTCTCGCCGGGCAGCACGGCGTGCTGGGCCTGCGCGGCCTGCATGACAGCCGTGGTCAACGTGCCGGCTCCGCGGACCTTGCGGTGGCGAAGCCAGGTCTCGACGCGCTTCGCACCGGCCTGGCGGATGGCCGCCGGCGTCTGATAGCCGGTCAGCAGCAACACCGGTCCCTGGTTGGTCAGATCCAACACCCGCTCCAACGCCGGGCATACCTCCAGCAGCTGGGCACGAAGACGGTTGATCTGGCGAGTCCGGTCGGCCACCACATCCGTGCGGCGGGTGGTCAACGTGCGAACGTCGACGGCAATGTCGTCGCCCGGCCGCAGCAGGCCGAGATCCTTACGCATGCGGGCCTGGTCGGCGATAACGAAGGCATCCTTCGCGTCGGTCTTGCCTTCGCCGCGGTAGGTGCCCGAGGCGCGATGCACGGCCAGGCCGGTCAGGTACGCCACGGGCTGATCGCCACTGACCAGCAAACCGATCAGCAGCGCGGCCGCGCCGTGATTGACATCGACCGCCCACAGCGCGTCGTCGTCGAGAGCCAGAACGTCCCGGATCAGCTCCAGCAGAGCCGACTCATCGTTCAGAACACGACGCGACAGCAGCCGCCCACCGCTCGCGTCGATCACCACACAGTGGTGATGCTCCTTGCCGATATCCACTCCGGCCCAGATCCGGGGCACGGTCACCTCCGCCAGCTCGACACGGCTCCAACTCCCAGCAGACGACCTCGCCGACGTTGCCCTACACAGCGATCACATCGCAATTCCCAATCGGCGGTCGAGTCGTCGCGGGGCTCCGGGCGGCCAAGCTCCTTAAGCCATCTCGTGGTCTCAGCCATGACAGCCATACCCAGAGCCCCTGGGCCGCTCCGATCCTACGAATGATCAGCTCCAACCCACCCAGAAAGGTAGGGCAGTGATGACGCACACCGTCTGGAGTGTCAACGACTGGGATCCGCTGGAGGAGGTCATTCTCGGCTCCGCGACCGGTCTCACCCCGCCTCCGGTGGACGTTTCGCTGAGGCACTTCTTCGAGCCTCCGGCGGACGCCGGGGACGAGCGGATCGACGCCAGCACGCTGCAACGCGTGGTGGACGAGACCGAGGAGGACTTCGCCCAGCTGACCGAGACGCTGACGAGTGCCGGCGTACGGGTGCGCCGTCCGGACGCGACCACGGTGGGCCGGCGCTACGCCACTCCGGAGTGGGAATCCGTCGCCATGCACGCGCTGATGCCGCGGGACTGCCTGCTGGTGGTCGGCGACCGCATCATCGAGGCGCCGATGCCGATGCGTGCCCGCTACTTCGAGACCGCCCCGTTCCGGGGCCTGCTCCGGGAGTACTCCGATGCGGGCGCCTCCTGGTTCTCGGCACCCAAGCCCCTGCTGCCCGACGAGACCTACGTGTACGAACCTGGTGCCTCGGTCGTGGCGGAGCACGAGCCGTTGTTCGACGCGGCGAACATGCTGCGGTGCGGGACCGACATCTTCTTCAACGTGAGCAACACCGGCAACCGGCGGGGGGCGGCCTGGCTACGCCGGCAGCTGGGCTCGGACTTCCGGGTGCACGAGATCTCCATCTGCAGTGATCACGTCGGAACGACGTTGCACATCCTGCGGCCGGGGCTGCTGCTGGCCAACTCGGAACGCCTCACCCCGGATCGGATTCCCGCCCCGCTGCGGTCCTGGAAGACCATCTGGGTGGACACACCGGAGGACGACGGCTATGCCTTCGACTGGCCGCGCGCGTCCGTCTGGGTCGGCATGAACATCCTGGCTCTCGGCCCCGACACGGTCGTGGTGCCGGCCAACCAGACCCGGGTGATCAAGCAGCTGGAGAACGCCGGCATCACCGCGGTCCCCACCAGCTTCCGGCACGGCCGCACCTTCGGCGGCGGACTGCACTGCTGTTCGCTGGACGTCCGCCGGCGCGGCGAACTCGAGACGTACCTGTGACTCCGTCGCATCGGCGACGCATCTCCGGAGCTCAGCAGAAAGGGCCAGCCGGATGACGCTCACCATCCTTGCCTCGTTCGCTCTCAGTGCGTTCCTGCTGAACCTGAGCCCCGGGCCGTCGATCCTCTACGTGATGTCGCGCAGCGTCGTCAACGGGCGGATCGCCGGAGTGTTCGCGGCCTTCGGGCTGGCCAGCGGGAGTGCGATGTGGGCGCTCCTGACGGCGATCGGCGCGTCCGCCCTGATCGCCTCGTCCGAGATGGCCTTCACGGCGCTGCGGATCGCCGGTGCGGCGTACCTGCTCTATCTGGGCATCTCGGGGCTCCGTGACCAGCCGTTCACGGTCAGAACCGAGAGACCGGCCAGGGTATCCGGCTTGCGAAGCTACCTTCAGGGCTTCGTGGTCGAGGGTACGAATCCGAAGACGGTCACGTTCTTCCTCGCCCTGGTCCCGCAGATCATCGTCAGTCTCGACGATCCGGGTCTGCTGGTCCTGATCGGGTTCTGCTTGATCGTTCCGCTGACCGCGCTGCCCATCGATGTCACCGTCGGGGTCACCGGAGGCACCCTGGCTTCCAAGATCGCCACACGTCCCCGGGTGGGGCGTGCGCTCAACTACCTGTCGAGCGCCGTCCTCATCGCGCTGGCCAGCCTGGTGCTGTTCGACCGATGACCCGACCCGGCCAACCGTCCGGGCCTCGCGCGAAGGAGTCTCTCGTGTCCGCTGTCGAGGCGACAGTCGAAGCACTCTACCGGTACCCGTTCAAGTCCATGCAGGGCGAGACGGTCGATGACGTACGGCTCGACAGCCGCGGAGTTTCCGGCGACCGCGAGTGGGCCGCCACCTTCCCGGATGGGCGGGTGGGCAGCTGCAAGACCTGGAAGCACGTCCGTCGCCTCAACGGCCTGCTCGACTACGCGGCGCGCACACGCCACGGTCGCGTCGAGGTACACACGTCGACCGGCGCCGTGCTGGCTGCCGGCGATCCCGACCTCGACGCGGCGCTCACAGCGCTGGCCGGCGAGCCGGTGCGGGCCGCCCGGGAATCGGGCACACCGCACTTCGACATCGGCGCGGTCCACCTGATCTCACGCTCCTCCCTCACCGCGCTCGCGGCCGAGGTGCCGGGCGGAACCGTGGTCCCGGTGGCCCGCTTCCGGCCCAATATCGTCATCGCCGGGCAGTGGGGGCCGGAATTCGACGACGACTGGATCGGCCGCGAGGTGTCCATCGGGGAGACCACGAGACTCGAGATCACCGAGCAGACCGAGCGGTGCGTGACGGTCACGCTGCCGCAGCCGGGCGTGCCCCGCGACAAGGAGGTCCTCCGGGTACTGGCCGAAAAGAGAAACACCAACTTCGGGGTGTACGCGAGGGTCATCACTGCGGGTCCGGTGCGGTCCGGCGACCGTGTCCGCGTGCGGTGAGGCGGTCTCCGGCCAGGACGCGGCCTCCCGGCGGCTCTGATCCTGCTGCGCGCGACCGCAGAGGCGTGGACGTGCCCGGCTACCTGCCACCTGATCGAGGGGATTGCCTATGACCGTTAACGCTGTGTGGAGCAGTAACGACTGGGACCCGCTGGAGGAGGTCGTCCTGGGCACCGCCGTCGGCTTCACTCCCCCGCCGGTGGACCCCTCCCTCCGCCACTTCTTCGAACAGCCGGCCGAGGCGGAGGGCGAGAAGATCCCCAGCGCGCTGCTGGATCGGGTCATCGACGAGGCGGAAGAGGACTTTCGCGATCTCACCGCGGTGCTCGAGTCGCACGGTGTCACCGTGCGACGCCCCGACCCCCTGGTGCCGGGCCAGCATTACGCGTCGCCGAACTGGGCGTCCGTCGCGATGCACGCGCTCATGCCGCGAGACTGCCTGTCGGTCATCGGTGACACGCTGATCGAGGTTCCGATGCCGATGCGGTCCCGGTACTTCGAGGTCTTCCCGTACCGCGGCCTGCTGAGCGAGTACTTCGATTCCGGAGCCCGCTGGCTGTCGGCGCCGAAGCCGGCGCTGCCTGACTCCACGTACATCTACGAGACGAATGCCTCCGTCGTTGCCGACGATGAACCCTTGTTCGACGCCGCGAACCTCCTGCGGTGCGGGTACGACATTTTCTTCAACGTCAGCAGCACCGGTAACCGGCGAGGTGCGCGTTGGCTCCAGCGGGTTCTGGGGCCGGATTTCACGGTCCACGAGATGTCCATCTGCGCCGATCACGTGGACACGACACTGCACATACTTCGGCCGGGCCTGCTGTTGGCCAATGCCGCCAAAATGACACCTGAAATGATTCCGAGCGCACTGCGGAGCTGGAAGACGCTGTGGGTCGACGATATCGAGGATGACGGTTTCGCCTTCGACTGGCCACGAGCTTCCCGCTGGGTCGGGATGAACCTCCTCGCGCTCGGCCCGGATCGTGTGCTCGTCCCGTCCAACCAGGTTTCCCTCATGCGTCAGCTGGAGCAGGCCGGCGTGGAGCCGGTGCCCGTGCGGTTCCGGCACGGCCGTTCCCTCGGGGGCGGACTGCATTGCTGTTCTCTCGACATCCGGCGCCGGGGAGAGTTGACCAGGCACTTCTGATCGAGTTGGTGATGGTCCTCGATGCTGACGGCATCGAGGGTTTCCGGATGCCCATTTTCCGTAGCATATTTCGGTAGGCAACCTCTCGTACGGACGGCCTTGACGCCCACGAGGCGCACTGGATACTATTCACTCACTTCGATATAAATGCCCAGGTCACAGGGCAATTGAAGAGCCGGCGACAAATCGGGGTGACAACGATGACCCCCGAGTCTTCTCGTCGCCATCACCATTCGGCCAATCGGCACTTCTCCCGCAGACGACTGCCCAGCAGAACGGAAATCTCGAATGTCACGACTCGTCGACGGCTATGCCATCATCGATCTGCCTCCGATCTCGCCGGAGGTGTTGGACAGCTACGACAATGTCCCGCTCGACGTCTACATGGGAAACAAGACGCGCTACAAGCGCTTCTCGCAGTACAAGCTCGACTACGTCTCCGACGCCTGGACCTTCGAACTGCTCCCGCACCGCCCCTACGGCCAGTCCCGCGAGTACAACACGGTCGCGGGCGGCATCATGCGCGAGTACGAGCCCCTGGAGGCCGACTTCCTCCCCTACCTGCACGCGGTCGCCGCCGAGCTGCCACTGGACCGTTCCGAGAGCTGGCAGGTGAACGTTCACCAGAACCGCAGCCGCGCCACGGAGGCGAAACCCGGGCTGGTCACCCCGGAGGGCGTCCACAAGGACGGGCACGAGTACGTCGCGATCCTGGTCTTCAACAGGCACAACGTGACCGGGGGTGAGATGCGGCTGTGGAAGGGCCTCGACTCCTCCGAGCCGTTCTGGCGTGGCACCGTCCAGCCTGGTCACGCCGCGCTGCTCGATGATCGCGCCGTCGCACACGACGTCACGGATCTGCACCCGGACACCTCCGGCCAGGAGGGTCACCGCGACATCGTCATCGCCGCGTTCTCGCGCTGGTCCGAGCGTTGGTACGGCGAGGAGCACGACCAGGCGGTGCTCAACAGCAAACCCTTGGCGCAATGAGGACAGCGGGTAGACGTGGCACTGTGGTCGACCGTGAGGTCGCGGGTGGTTGCCCGTTGGACTGCCCGGACGCCTGTAGCTGGATAGTGGGCGTCCGGGACGGTGCGGCCGTCACGTTGCGTGGTCGCCCCGAGCACCCCTTCACCCACGGCACTCTCTGCGTGAAGGTCAACCAGTACCTCGACCACGCGGCGTCACCCAATCGGCTGCGTCATGCGCTGCGTCGCACCGGCCCGAAGGGCACCGGCAGGTTCACGAGGATCAGCCTGGACGAGGCGTTCGACGAGATCGCCGAACGGTTCGACCAGGTTCGTCGCCAGTACGGCGGCGAGTCGATCTGGCCGTACCAGGGAACGGGCAACCTGGGGTACCTCCAAGGGCTCCAGGGCCAGGCCGGCGCACGGTTGTGGAACGTGCTCGGCGCCTCCGAGCACGACATGACGATCTGCTCGGTGGCGGGGCTGGTCGGCGCGGACCTCGCCACCGGCACCCACCGGGGCATCGATCCGGAGTCGTTGGCCCACTCGCGGTTGATCGTGCTGTGGGGCGTCAACACCCTCACCACAAGCCATCACCAGTGGCGGTTCATCAACAAGGCACGCGAGCAGGGCGCGCATGTCGTCGCGATCGACCCGGTCGCCACACGGACCGCCCAGCAGGCCGACGAGCACCTGGCACCGCGACCCGGCACCGACGCCGCCCTCGCGCTGGGCCTGCTCAACGTGGTGGTCGCCGTCGGCGGGGCGGACCACGCCTACCTGGCCGACCACACCGTGGGGTGGCCCGAGTTCCGCGCCCGCATCGAGCAGTTCACTCCGGAACGGACCGCGGAGTTGACAGGCGTTTCCCGCGCGCAGATCGAGCAGCTGGGGGAACGCATCGCCACCACGAGACCCACCGGCATCCGGGCCGGCAGCGGGATGCAGCGCCACGCGGGCGGCGGCGCGGCCGTTCGCGTGCTCGCCTGTCTGCCCGGCGTCACCGGCGACTGGGGCAGGTTGGGCGGTGGCCTCACCTACTCGACGGACGGGTACTTCGGCGGTAACCGGGAGGCGCTTCTTCGCAGCGACCTGCGTGCGGCGCCGGTGCGGCGGCTCTCCATGACCCTGCTCGGCCAGAACCTCCTCGACCTGACCCCGCCGGTCAGGGCACTGTTCGTGTATGGGGCCAACCCGGTGGTCAGCAACCCGGATCAGCAACGCGTTCGCCAGGGGCTCGCCCGTGAAGACCTGTTCACGGTGGTCGCCGACCATTTCCAGACCGACACCGCCGACTACGCCGACATCGTGCTGCCCGCGACCATGCAGACCGAGCACCTCGATGTTCTCGACGGCTACGGCCACCTGTACGTCGCGTGGAACGAGCCGGCGACGGCCCCTCCGGGCGACTGCCTGTCCACGACGGAGATCTTCCGCCGAATCGCCCGGCACATGGGGTTGCCCGAGCCGAGTCTCTACGACTCGGACCACGAGCTGGCGGCCCAGTTGCTGGCGTCGGACCATCCGTCGCTGACCGGGATCGATGTCGAGTCCCTCCGCCGAGACGGCTGGGCGAGACTCAGTTATCCGGCCGATTTCGTGCCGTTCGCCGACGGCTTCCCGACACCGTCGGGCAAGTTGGAATTCCGGTCCGAGCGAGCCGTGGAAGCCGGATTCGAGCCGGTGGCGGGATACACCCCGCCACGCGAGTCGACCGACCCGGAACTGGCCGCGCGGTACCCGCTCTCGCTGATCGCCGGCGCCTCGCACTTCTTCCTCAACTCGGTATTCGCCAACAAGCCGGAACTACGGCGGCGGGCTGGTCCGCCACGGGTCGAGCTGCACCCGGACGACATGGCCGCTCGTGGGCTGACCGACGGCACACCGGTCGTGGTCTTCAACGACCGCGGTTCTTTCGTCTCCACCGCGTACGCCTCCGAACACGTCCGCGGCGGAGTCGTGGCGACCACGAAGGGCCATTGGATGAAGCTCACCGGCGGCTCGACCGTCAACGCGACGGTGAACGAGCGGGACGCCGACATGGGCGGCGGTGCCGTGTTCCACGACAACCGCGTCGAGGTCGAGGAATGGCAACCTCCGCGGCGCGCGACCGATATCAGATGACACATCATTTCCATGGGGGTACAACCGTGCAACAAACAGCTTCTGTGCAACGTACGGCGTCTGTCGTCGACGACATCTCCAATTGGCTGTCGATATCAGCGGATGAGCTTGACCGCGGGGTGCAGGGTGCGCTGCGAGAACAGGTTCTCGATCGGGTGCGAGAGCTGAACCTCCGCGCCGCCGCGGGCGACCCGGATGCATTTCTGCAGCAGCAGCAGATCCTCGCCCGGATCTATGACCTCGGGTTGCGGATCGCTCCGGGTGAACCGAGCGCCGAGGGATCGGTCGTCATTCACGAGATCGCCCGCCTGGTGGAGTCCGCCACCGGCGCCGCCGAGGACGCCCGCATCGAAGCCGGCCTGCTGGACGACATGCCGAGCGAACCGGCCGCCTACGTCTCCTGGTTGAAGGCGCTGGCCAAGCAGCACCGGGTGTACAAGCACCCCTACTACACCGATTTCATCAGCAACTTCGCGGACGCGGAGGACCTGCGTCTGTACATGATCCAGGAGTCGGTCATCGACGCGAGGTTCGACGACCTGCTCGCCCTCATGCAGGTCGGCACCGACGGTCCCGCGAAGATGGAGATCGCGGCGAACTACTGGGACGAGATGGGCAACGGCCGGCCGGACGAGGTGCACACCACGCTCTTCCGACGGATCTTCGAGGTCTTCGACGTGCGGGAGGACGAGGTCGCCGACCGGCTCACGGGCACGGCGCTGCTGTCCGGGAACCTCGCGGTGATGTTGTCGCGCTACCGGTACCGGTACGCCGAGGCGGTCGGCTACCTCGGCATGACCGAGTGGCTGGTGCCGGACCGGTTCGTGTGCGTCGTGCGCGCATGGGAGCGACTGGGGTTGCCAGAGGTCGGCATCACCTACCACCGACTGCACATCACGGTCGACTCCCAGCACGCAGCCGGGTGGTTCCACAACGTGGTGAAGCCGGCGGCGACCTCCGAGGCCATGCGCATCGGCATCGCGCGCGGAACACTGTGGCGACTCAACTCGTCCGCGCGCTACCTGGACGAGCGGCTCGCCGAGACCCGCCCACGGTGGGCTGACGGCAGCCGCAGGTGACCTCGCCACGAGGGGCCGGCCTACCGCGCTTCGCGAAGTACCAGGCGATGGGCAACGACTACCTGGTCGTGGACCCGCAGGACGGGCTACCCGCCGCGCCGGCGACAGCCGTCGCGATGTGCGACCGGCACTTCGGGATCGGCGCGGACGGGATCGTCTTCCGGGGCTCGCCCACGGGCGCGGATCAGCCCGTACCGGTCCGGTTGTTCAACCCGGACGGGAGCCCGTGCGAGCGGAGCGCGAACGGGCTGCGCATTCTCGGCCTGCACCTGTCCCGGGACGACGGTGCGGAGTTCGTGCTGGACACGGGGTTCGGCCAGACCAGGATCCAGGTACTGGACCGGTCCACGGGACTGGTGTCGATCGACCTCGGTCGGCCGGACTTCGACGCGGACGCCGTCGGCCTGGTCGGGGGTTCCGGTCCGGTCGTCGACCACGCGTTGCCCGTCGCCGGCCGGACCCTTCGGGTCACCTGCGTCCACAACGGAAACCCCCACGCGGTCGTCGTCCTACCGGCTGTCGACGAGTCGGCCGCGCGGGAGCTGGGGCCGCTGATCGGCCGGCACTCCGCGTTCCGCTCCCGGGTCAACGTGGAGTTCGCGGTGGTGCGCGATCGGAGTTCGCTCGAGGTCATGGTGTGGGAGCGCGGTGCCGGGCCGGTGCTCGCGTCCGGGAGCGGGGCGTGCGCGGCGGCAGCTGCGGCGCGGCGTCTCGGTCTGGTGGGCGACGAGGTTGACGTCCGGATGCGCGGCGGTGCCGTCACCGTGTCCATCGACGCCGGCGGCGCGATCCGGTTGACCGGACCGGTCGAGAAGGTCGCCACCGGACAGGTCTCCGCCGGCCTCGTCGCTCGAGCGGGTCGACCGACCCACCCGGCGCCGACGTCAGGCTCCTCCTGAACAAGTCACCCATGTGTTGATGAATGAGTAGTCATCGTGCTCAACCCGGGAGATGTGCGTTTCTGCGGCATCTTCCGCCCCGAAGATGATGGAGGACCAGCTCAATGAACAACGCTGTCCAGACACAACCCCGCGACACCTTCACGGTGGCAACGAAGAACGGCGTCGCACAGATCTCGTTCGACGGCTCGCACCACTCGAACGCGATGAGCAACGGCCGGATGCGCGCGCTCACCGAGATCCTCCGCGAGGTCGAGGCCGACGACG
This sequence comes from Micromonospora sp. WMMD729, assembly GCF_049315225.1. Classification (NCBI taxonomy): domain Bacteria; kingdom Bacillati; phylum Actinomycetota; class Actinomycetes; order Micromonosporales; family Micromonosporaceae; genus Micromonospora; species Micromonospora sp. WMMD729. The sequence continues at coordinate 4,072,134 of NZ_CP186059.1, forward strand.
CGGTGGCCGCCGTGGTGCTGCACGGCGGCGAGGGCAACTCCTTCGCCGTGGGCGGCGATTTTCACGAGGTCAGCCACTTCTCGGGCGGTGACGAGGTGGACGAGTGGATCGACAACATCACCGAGCTCTACGTAGCCAGCCTCGAAGTCACCAAGCCCACCGTGGCCGCCGTCGAGGGTTACGCCATCGGGATCGGCCTGCAACTCCTGCTCACCTGTGACTACCGCGTCGGTGCGGACTCGTCGATCCTGCGCATGCCCGAGTTCAAGGTCGGCATCGCCTGCAATTTCGGCGCGTTCATGCTGGAACGCTCGGTCGGGCGTTCGGTGATGCAGCACATGCTCCTGTCGTGTGACGAATGGTCCGCCGAGTCCTCCCTGCGGGACGGACTGCTGCACGAAACGGTGTCCGGGGCCGAGGTGCTGCCGACCGCGCTGGCCCGCGCGGCGGCTTTCGCCGACTACAACCCGGCGGCCGTGCGCAACACCAAGCCGCAGATGAACCGCGACTACATCCAAGGGCTGCACGTCCTGCGCGACAACGCCAAGAGATCACATCGGGCAGGATTCGCCTCGGGGCGGCCGCAGCGGGAGATGCGCCGGATCGTGGGCAAGGCATGAGCGGCGGCTGGGTGGTCGTCGCCAACCGGCGCCTGACCGGACTTGAGTCGATGGGCGCGTGCTTCGAGGTCGGTGATCTGTTCGTCTACCACCGTGGCCTCGCGGCGGGGCTGCCCACGACCGTGCCGTTCGATATCGACGTCCGTACGCTGACGGCGACGCCCGCGCTCGGCGAGCTGCCCACGCAACCGGCGCAGCGGACCGTGCTGCAGGTGGCCGAGGACGCCGTGACCGCGTTCACCTCGGTGTTCAACGAGGACGCCATCTACGTTGCCGAGGACCCCGCGACCGACGGCTTCGCCCTCTTCACCGACCTGCTGCTCGCCGCGGCGATCCTGCCCGCGTGGGGCCTCGCCGCCCGGGTGCGCCCGGGTCCCGTGGGCACCGATCCGGAGGCCACGCTTGTCGACGGGATCCGACGGTTGGACCACTCGGTCCGGCAGCGCCGTGCCCGGACCGCTTCGGGCTGGCTGACCAGCACCGCCACCCGGGCCGAGGACTTCCTCGAGCAGTTCCGCAGGCCGTTCCGGGACGATCCGCTCGCTGCCGGGCAGGCGCAACTCGCCGAGCTGGAGACGGTGATCGCCGACATCGCCGCCGCCCGCCCCGACGCCACGTACGCGTCTCTGCTCTCCGGCGGGATCGACTCGGGCACCGTGACCTACCTGGCCGCGGCGCGGAACCTCGACGTGCGGCCGTACAGTGTCGGCACGCCCTGGGGAGACGAGTTCTCCGACGCCGCGGAGCTGTGCGAGGTCGCCGGCCTCAAGTTGCATCCGCTGCTGCTCGACGAGGACAGCATCATCCGTGCCGTCCCCGCCGCCGTCCGCTGGCTCGGTGTGACCACGCCGGAGGTGGTCGAGGTCGCGCTCACGGCCACGGCGTTCTACCAGTCCGGCGTGGTCGAACCGGGTCGCGTGCTGCTCACCGGGTACGGCAGCGACCTCATCAATGCCGGGCTCTTCACCCCGTTCGAGCACCCGGACGAGCTGATCGAGCAGGGCATCGCGGCGGTCGCGCGCACCCGCACCAGCGGTGAGCTGGCCAACCGGATGGCGCTGGCGTACGGCGTCGAGACGTTCCACCCGTTCTGGACGCTCCCGGTGATGCGTACCGCGTTGGAGACCACCCCCGCCTGCAAGGTCCGCGACGGGCGGGAGAAGTTCCATCTGCGGACCGCGATGGCCGCGCACGTCACCCCCGCTATCGCGTGGCGCCGCAAGATCGCCGTACACCACGGCGGGAACCTGCAGGACGGGGTACGGCGGCGGCTCAGTGCCGACTCCGGGCAGAACGACCCCTCCCGCGTATACCAAGCATGCTTCGCCGACCTTCTGGCGCTGGCCGGCCAGGGACACCTCGACGACTGGAACGCCGACGAGGTCTACGCGCGCGCGCTCGCCACGATCCGATGAACGAGGAGATGATGATGGCTGAGAACACACTGACCGATTCGGGTTTCGGCACGCTGTTGACGTCGCCGCCCGGGGAGGCCCTCGAAGAGCTGGCCCGGCGGACCCGCGAGGCGGCCCTGACCAGCGGGGTCGCGCTGACCCGCGATCTGGACCTCACCGAGAATGCCTTCCAGCGGCTCGTCCACCTCCTCGGTCAGACCGTGGATCACAAGTTCGGCGAGGGCCAGGCCGATCTGCTGCTGCTCAACGCCTCGAGGGACGAGGGGAAGGTCGTCACCGGCCGTGGCCCCCTCCCGCTGCACACCGACGGACTGTTGGTGGGCGAGCAGGTCGACCTGATCGTCCTGTACGCCAAGGACTTCGCCGACGAACCTGGTTCCGGCGAGACCACGGTGTGCGACCAGCTCAGCGCGTGGCGCGAGATGCCGGCGCACCTCGGCAAGGTTCTTGCCGACGGCCGGCTCGAATACCTCGTCGAGGAACGGGGCTACTTTCCGCAGGTACCCGCCGACTGGTACGAGATCCCGACCACCCGCGACTACGGCCGCGTACGCTCGCTGAACCTGGCACTCGGATTCCCGCCGGATGTGCCCCAGGGCTGGCAGGTGCGCGTCGCCGGCGTCAGTGCCGACGACTCCGCCGCATTCTTCGCGGAGCTGTCGGCGCACCTGCATTCGCCGCGCTACCTCTACCAGCACCGTTGGCAGACCGGTGACCTGCTGGTGATCGACAACCAGCGGACGCTGCACGGCCGCACCGCGATCGGGTCCGACGGGGTGCGGCTGCTCTATCGCGGCCAGGTCACTCTGCCGACGGCCGCCTGAGGAGGCACCGTGCTACTGAACGAGTTCCGTGCCGTGGTGGCCCGCAGGGCCGACGCCCCGGCGGTGCTGGTTCCCGACGGCGAACGCCTGAGCTACGGCGAGCTGGCGCTGCGGGTCGACCGCGCCCTCGGCTGGCTGCGGACCAGGGGCATCGGCGAGGGCCAGACGGTCGCGACCTGGCTGGACAACGGAATTGACTACGTGGCACTGGTGCTCGCCCTGGCCGGCAGCGGCGCTGTCCACGTGCCGATCAGCCGGTCCGCGACGCCGGAGCACATCGCATGGCTGGTCGAGCAGACGAAACCGACACTCGTCGTCGGCGCGGAGCCGCTGCCGGACGTCGTCGTCGAGCAGGTGACGACCGCCGAGCTGGCGACCGGCTCCGAACTGGTCGGCGCGCGGCCGTTCGCGGCGTACGAGGGCGCGTTCCGGCTGCTGGAGACGTCCGGCTCCACGGGGAAGCCCCGGCTGGTGACCTGGCGCCAGGATGACCTGCTCCACGACCGGCGACAGTGGATCGCCTACACCGGGACGACCGCCGAGGACGTGCTGTTCAACCGCCACACCCTGGACGTCGCGCACGGCTGCGACGTCCACCTGTTCCCGGCGCTGCTCTCGGGCGCCCTCCTGGTGCTGGCCGATCCGTCCGCCGCACCCGACCAACTGCTGCGGTGGCTGGAAGAGACCGGCGCCACCGTGTGCAGCGCGCTGCCGAGGCACTACGAGTTGCTGACGCAGGCGGCACGTGGCCGGTCTGTCGACCTGTCCGCGCTGCGGATGCCGCTCTGCGGCGGGGCGTACCTGAGCGGCCAGGTCGTCGCCGACGCGGCCGAGGTCCTCGGTATCCACATCCGACGCATCTACGGCTCGACCGAGTTCGGCATCGTGCTGGGGAACATGGACGATGTCGTACAGGACACCCGCGGCATGAGCCCGGTCACCGGAGTCGAGATCAGGCTCGCTCCCCTCGACGAGGCGTGGCCTTCGATCGGTGAGGTGCTGGCCCGCTCGACGCACACGAGCGTCGGCTACTTCGGTGACCTGGCGGCGACCTCCGCCACGTTCCGCGACGGCTGGTACCACACCGGGGATGTCGCCGAGTTCGACGGTGAGTACCGGATCCTCGGCCGCGTCGCCGACCTGCTCGGCGGCTCGGCCGGTCCGGTGTTCGGTCCGGGCGTCGAGGCCGCGCTGACGGCCGCGTGCCCGATCACCGAGGTCGCCGTACTGGCACCGCTGCCCGGGGAGACCGAGGGTGCGTTCGTGGTGGCGACCCCCGCGCCCGGGGTCGAGGACGAACGCGTGCGCGCGGCGATCCGTACCGTCCTCGAGGACCTGGGTGTGCGTGCGGAGAGCGTGCTCGCCGCCACCATTCCCCATACCGCCGTCGGGAAGGTGGACAAGCCCGCCCTGCGCAAGTGGCGGACGTCGAACGTGCGTCAGCACTGACCGACGACGGGCCGCGCCCGGTTCGCCCGGGTCAACGCCGACCTGGGCGCCGGGCAGCGACTCCCGCTGATACGCCTGCGGCCGATCCCGGTCGCGCGCGGTGCGCCCAGGATGCGTGGCCTGATCAGGTGGTGTAGTCGGCGTTGATGCGGATGTAGCCGTCGGTGAGGTCGCAGCCGTAGACGGTGAAGGAACCGGTGGCGATCCCGAGGTCGATGTCGATCACGACTTCCTTGCCGCGCATGTACTCCGCGGCCCGGTCCAGGATGTCGTCGAGGGAGCCCTCGGGGAACATCAGCAGATCGCCGAAGCGGATCGTCACCCGGTCCGGGTCGATGTCGGTCTCGTCCTCCAGCTTGCCGATCGCCATCGCGACCCGGCCCCAGTTCGGATCGGCGCCGTGCACGGCGGTCTTGACCAGTGGCGAGTTCACGACGCTCTTGCCGACCAGCTTCGCCTGCGCGTCGTCGCGCGCACCACTCACCCGGACCTCGATGAGCTTGCTCGCGCCTTCACCGTCGGAGGCGATGTCCCTGACCAGGTGCAGGGCCGCCTGGTGCAGCGTCCGCTCGAACTCTCCGAGGTCGACCGGGCCGGCAACGCCGTTCGCGAACACCGCGGCGGTGTCACTGGTCGAGGTGTCGGTGTCGATGCTGAGCGCGTTGAACGTGCGGTCGACCACCCGGCGGAAGATCGCGTCGAGGTCCTCCCTGTCGACCCGCGCATCGGTGAAGAAGAACGTCAGCAGCGTCGCCATGTTCGGCTCGATCATGCCGACGCCCTTGGCGATGCCGACGATCACGGCGTCTCCACAGCGCAGCCGGACCACCTTGTGGCGGGTATCCGTCGTCATGATCGCGCGCGCACTGGCGTCGAAGTCGGCGTCGGGGAACGGCCACGACAGCTCGTCGAGCCCTCGTCGGATCTGCGCCATCGGATAGGGCCGCCCGATCACCCCGGTGGAGCCGATCAAGAGCTGGTCGGCGGGGATCCCGGCGACGTCGGCGACCCTGCGCTGAAGCTCGGCGGCGTTCTCGGCCCCGACCTTCCCGGTCGCGACGTTGGCGTTGCGGGAGACCACAACCATGCCCCGGAAACTGCCGGCCGCCGCGGACTGCCGACTGATCTCGACGCTGGGCCCGGCGAACCGGGAGCGCGTGAACACCGCCGCCGATGTCGCGGGAACCTCGGACACGATGACCGTGAAATCGTCATCGACGTCCTTGAGGCCCAGGTTCCTCGTCACGCCACGAAAACCCTGTGGTACGAGAGCGGCCCGCGGCCCAAGGAGATCTTGCGATTCAGCTGTCGACGACATCCACTCACCAGTTTCATCAGTTGGCGGCATTGTCCCACAGCCGCGTCCGGCCACCTACGGACCGGAAGGTAGTACTGCTACGGCGAGTCGCGGCTTCCGGCCGTGGAGCCGCAACCACTCTGCGCCCGGGCCCTGCGCGCCCCCTACGCGGACGACGACCTTACCTGCGGGCGCTGCCCCACGCGGCCAACTCGGGCGTCGTCTACGCCCGCGCCCGGCCCGCCTGAGCCTGCCGGCAGCTGATCTGACCTGGATCGAGTCGGCGATGGTTCCTGCCCTGTCGATCGCGGTGCGGAACAGATCCGAACAGCCTCGTACACGTTGATGTCTTGATCGAATTCAGTACCGATGATTGGCTCGCCGCATGCCGTGGTGGCGTAGCAACAAATCGCTAGCCAACCGCGAATACCGAGCAGCTATGCGAAGGGGATCGACCATGACGCGCATTTTGTGGCAACGGGGGGTCGTGGTGGCGGGGGCTGGCGTGCTGGGGGCCGCAGCCTCGCTGACCGCCGTCCTGCCCGCCCAGGCGGCCTGCAGTTGGACCATCTCGACGCCGGTCAAGAGCTCGGGAAGTGCTGTCACCACGGGCACCACGTCCGGATGCGGCAGTTCCTCCGGCTGGGAGACGCAGCTCTACGTCTGGAACGGCGTGAGCTGGCGGTTGCTCAACTACTCCAGCTTCAGTGGCAACCGGAGCCGCTCCACGAGTCACCCATGCTCGGGTACGGCCAGTCACACGTTCAAGGGTGCGATCTACAACGCGGCCACCGGGACGTCCAAGACGTCGACGACCACGTTGGCCTGCGGCGTCTGACCTCGGCGACGACACAGACCGAGGGCCTCCTGGACCAGCCACCCAGACGTTAAACGCGATGGGAGGTTGAATCGAGCCAGTTACACTCCTCACCGTGCCAGATCGAGCACCGGTACCCCGCACGGCGGCCACCGCAGAGGAATATGTGGCAGCGCTCCGCCAGCTGAAAGCCTGGTCGGGGCGCTCCTTCCGGGATCTGACCCGGCTGGCTCGGCAGAAAGGGCGGATCCTGCCCGCGAGCACCCTGGCTTCGGCGCTCGCTCGACCGACACTGCCGTCCCTGGACATCGTGGTCGCCATCGCGGAGGCGTGTGATCTGCCGCCGGACGAGGTGGCCGAATGGGTACGCCGGCGTCGTCAGCTGGCTCAGTCGGAGGTCGAGGGGGAGACCGTTGGCGGTGCCACCCCCAGCAGAACGGACCTGGTCACGCCGTATCTGCTGCCGAGTGGGCCGACCTCGTTCGTGGGGCGAAAGGCGGAACTGACCCGGGCCGGGCACATTCTGCGGGCCGACGGGCAGAGCGGGCGTACGGTAGTGATCACCGGCCCGGCCGGTGTGGGTAAGACGACCCTCGCGGTCCGGCTGGCGCAACTGGCCGTCGAGCATTTTCCGGACGGACAACTGTTCGCCGACCTGCGTGGCCCGCACCCCCAGTCGGGCGTCTCCTGGCACGTACTCGGTGTCTTCCTTCGTGCCCTCGGCGTCAGCAGCCACTCCGTGCCCGCCGCGCTCGAAGAGCGCATCAACCTCTACCGCAGCCTGCTCGCCCAGCGAAGCGTGCTCGTCGTTCTCGACAACGCCGCCGCGGGCCGGGATGTCCAGGCTCTCATCGCCTCGGGGCCGAAGACCGCCACCATCGTCACCAGCCGGAGCGTCCTTCCTGGGCTGGACGGCTTCCGGGTGCCGCTGAGACTGCTCAGCGAGCCGGAAGCGCTGGAGATGGTCAAACGCATGATCGGTGAGGATCGGGTCGCCCGGGATCAATCCTCCGCCTTCCAGATCGTGAACCGCTGCGAACGGCTTCCGCTGGCCGTGTGGATTGCCGGGGCCCGCTTGGCCGCTCGCCCGGACATGCCGTTGGGCGCTCTGGCCAGAGCCCTCGCCGACGAGCATCGAAAGCTTGACGAGCTCACGGTGGGCGACGTGGCGGTACGGGCCAGCATCGAGCTGACGTACGCGGCGCTGTCCCGGAGCCAGCAGGAGGCACTGTCCTATCTGGCGCAGCTCGACACGGTGGACGTCGCCCCGTGGGCACTCGCGGCGTTGATGGACACCTCGCCGGCCGACGCGACGAAGCTCCTCGACGACCTGGCGGAGTTGCATCTGCTGTTCGTGCGCTACACCGACAACGCGGCACCGCGCTACCGGATGCACGACCTGGTCGCCGCGTTCGCACGGGACAAGACGACGCAGATCCTCACGCCGGTGCAGACGGAGCGGGCCAGACTGCGGATGCTCGGCGGGGCGTTGGGCCTGGCGAGCGTCGCCGGCATCCGGATCAACACGGACTTCGACGAGGTGCCGTTCGCGGCCCCGCCCTGGTCATTCAGCGACCAGACACGTGACGCGGTGCTGGACGACCCGCTCGCCTGGTTCCGGGACGAGTACGGCTTCCTCAAGACGCTCGCCGAAGACATGCTGCCGTCCGTGCCGCTGCCCGCGGCTGGTCTGATCGTGGCTCTCGCGCCATTCATGCAGCTGTCGGGCTACTTCGACGACTGGCTGCACCTGCACAGCCGCGCGACGGGATCGGTGGCTGACGGCCCGGTCGGGGCCAGCCTGCGGCGCAACCTGGGTGAGCTGTCGACGATCGTGGACGACTACCCGGCAGCGGAGCGCCATTACCGCGCGGCGATCGAGATGCTTGATCCCTCCGACAAGGCACGCATCGCCAGCACCTCAGCCGGATTGGCCTACCTCTACCGCCTGCAGAGCAGGTATGCCGAGGCGGAGGAACATTTCGTCAGGGCCATCCACCTCGCGGAGGCAGCCGGCAACGACAACTGCCTGATCTACGCGACGACCGGCCTCGGTGTCACGCTGATGGAGCAGGGACGCCGCGACGAGGCGGTGACGGTGTTCGACGAGAGCCTGCGGCGCAGCGTGGCCATCGGCTACCTGCCGGGGCAGGCGCAGGCGTGGCGCTGCCTCGGGCAGGTCAGCCGGCTGCGCGGCGACTACCCCGCCGCCGAACGGCACTACCGCACCGCCGAGCGGATCAGCCTGTCGCTGGGCGACCAGTTGAGCGCGACGCACGCCCGCTGCTGGCTCGGTGACGTCCTCGTCAAACAGGGCAAGGCGGTCGAGGGCCGGCGCGTACTCGCCGAATCTCTCTGGGTCTACCGTGCCGCGGCGAACCGCTGGGGCGAGGCGGCCGCGTTGCACTGCCTGGCCGAAGCCCAGTTGTCTGCCGGAAGACCGGACCTCGCCCGACGCCGTGCCGAGGCGGCGGTGGCCATCTGGACCGACGTCCATTCGCCCTACTGGCTGGCCACAGCCAAGGCCACCCTCAGCAGGGCGCGGACTTCCTGACTAGCCCGACCTGGTGGGACGGTCGAGATGGCGACGCCGTGAACCGCCCCCGGGCGGGCTCGGGCTTGGGCGGATGCCTCCGCGACGCGTGCGGCAGCGGGCTCACCGTCCCGCTCGGGTGCGCACCGCCTTGACGGCCAGCACCAGCGTCGCCAGGATCGGCGCGTAGACCAGCAGGGCCGTCGCCAAGCCCCACCACAGCCGCGCGCTGCCCGCCCCGGCGGCGAACCCGTCGGCCGCCCACCCGCCGACGTAACGGAGCAGCGGCAGATAGAACAGTACGAAGTAGCCGGCGGCGAGCAGGCACCCGGCGAGCCAGAGCCAGCGGAACCAGGTGCCCACCCGCACGTCGTGCGGGTCGGCCCGGTCCAGCTCGGCGCGGTGCCGCTCGTCGAGCCGGCCGAAGGCCCGCCGCAGCAGCAGGGACTTGACCCGCCACAGGTCACGGCAGCCGATCGCGGTGACCAGGACGGCGTACAGGTCGGTGCGCAGGAAGATCATGCACTGCCAGAGCGTGCTGGCCACCAGGACGAAGACCAGCGCCGGGAGTGGGCGTACCGGCCCGAGAACGAGCTGTCCGGCCAGCAGCGCCGCGAGCAGCACCATGTCGACGGCCAACCCGGCGAGCTGTGGGCCGTAGCGTTGGCGGCGCGGCACGCTCCACAGTTGCGACAGGTCGGTCTCGAAGACCAGGAAGAACAGCCGTCGGTCGATGCCGAAGCGGGTCCGCAGGTCCAGTGCGCGCGCGGCCAGCCAGTGCCACGCCTCGTGCACGGCCACCAGGGCGTACGTGACCGGCAGCATGATCAGCAGGCTGGTGCCGACGTCACCGGTCAGCAGGAGATCGGTCGGTCGGGGCCAGAGGTCCGGGCGTACCAGGAGGCACGCCACCACCCCGATCGCGGCGGCGGCGTAGACCACCCAGGCCGCCCGGGAGAACAGCGGCCGGACCAGTGCCACCGGGGGGCCGGCGGTCCAGGAGCGTTGCTGCACGGCGGCCGTCGGCACCGGCGTGGGCGCCTCGTCGGTGTCCACGAACCCCAGCTCGGTCAGGACGGCGACGAAGTCGTCCAGGTCCACCGGCTCGCCCGCGAGCGCCTCGCCCCGCTCGGCGGCCTCGGCGAGCGTGGCGCCGTCCAACAGAGCCCGGATGACGACGCCACCCACTGCGGGCATCGCGACGTAGGTGCCCCGTTCCGGGTCGCCGACGAGGACGTCCGTGCCCTCCTCGACGAGCGTCAGCGGGCGCAGCCGTACCGTGCTCGTCGCGTCGGTCATGACGCGGTGGCGGCGGTGCGGGCGCCGGCCACCGCGCACATGGCGCAGTCCGGGTCGCGTGGCCACGGCTCGCGATTCGGCCGGCAGCCCGCGGAGAGGTCCACCAACACCTCGGCGCCCGCCGCGTACGGCGGTTCGTAGCCGGTCAGGTAGCGCAGCGCCTCGAACGCCACGAGGGACCCGACCAGCGCGGCCGACGGCCCGTTGGCCCGGTTGACGCGGGAGATGCGGGCGCTGAGCCGCTGCGCGGTCATGGCGGCCGGCTCCAGCACCGACGCCTCGATGCCCTGGCCGTCGCCGTAGGCGCGGACCCGGCATTCGTAGCAGGCACTGCGGCCCGGGTCGACGGAGAAGTAGATGAGCTGGGAGCCGACCATGCCGCCCCGGATCCAGGGCACCCCGGCGCGCAGGCACGCCTCGTTGACCCAGTTGTCGATCCGTTCGCCCTGGTCGACGCCGGACACCACCAGGTCGACGCCGGGCAGCAGGTCCGCGATGTCGTCGGGGCCGCCGATCCAGCGGCGTACCGCCTCGACGGTGATGCCGGAGTGAAAGGCGCGCACCCAGTCGGCGGCGCGGTCGACCTTGGTGACACCGAGGTCGGCCTCCCGGTACAGGAACTGCCGGGCGAGGTTGCGCGGCTCCACCTCGTCGGCGTCCACCAGGGTGAGCCTGCCGACGCCGAGGCCGGCCAGGTTCTGCAGGACGTTGGAGCCGAGCCCGCCCGTGCCCAGTTGCAGGACATGGGCGTCGCGTACCCGCCGTTGCAGGTCGGCCTCGCTGGCGTCCAGGGTCGCGTGCAGCTCGAAGAATGCGAGGTTGCTGAAATCCCGTCCGGCCCCGGCTCGGTCGACGTGCCGGTCGAGATCCCGCAGCAACCGGAGGCCGTCGAGCGCGTCCAGCGCGCCGCTGAGGTCGTCGGTGCTGACCTCGACACCGTCGGCGGCCAGGGCGGCACGTAGCTCGGCGACCGTTCCCGGCTGGTCGGACAGCACGGAGAGCAGGCGTTCCACCTGGCCGTCCGGGTCGTCGAGCTGCACCGAGCGACTCGGGTCGCAGACGACGACGAGACCGTCGCCGACGCGCTCCCACTGGCAGGGTTTGAGGCCGACGCGCATGACAAACCTCCGGGTCCGAGGGGGGTTTCACCGGGGTGGGCGGCCGCCGGGGAACGACGGCCGCCCGCCAGGCTCGATCAGGAATCGGGGTACTGCGTGGTCTTCACCGACTCCACGGTGCGAACGACGATCTTCATGGCTGCCTCCTTCCCTCTCGGCTCGACCGAATACCTCCGGACCCCCGTGTGCCGTTTCGGTCGGGCACGAAGAGAATGACAACCGACGATGGGCCGTTCCGTTGTGGAATCGTTGCGACGCCGAAGGTGGCTGATGCTGTGCGGGTCTCGTGGTGAACGGACGGGCCGAACCGGTCGGATACCGACTGCTCGGCCCGGTGCAGGTTCTCGCCGGCGCACGACCGGTCGACCCGGGGCCGCCGCGACAGCGGGCGGTGTTGGCGGCGTTGCTGGTCGACGCGGGCCGGGTCGTCGAACAGGCCGCGCTGGTCGACCGGGTGTGGGGCGAGCAGGCCCCCGCCGACGCACGGGGCAGCCTGCGGGCGCACGTCACCCGGATCCGGCAGGTGTTGCGCGAGGCGGCCGGTGACGCCGACCCGCCGCCGCTGGTGCACCGCTCCGGCGGGTACGTGCTGGAGATCGACGAGGAACTGGTGGACCTGCACCGGTTCCGTCGATTGCTGCTGCGCGCCGGGGACACCGGTGACGACCGGGAACGGCTGGCCACCCTGCGCGCGGCGATCGGGCTCCGGCAGGGTGTACCGCTGGCCGGCATCGCCGGGGACTGGGCCGCCCGGATGCGGGAGAGCTGGATCCGCGAGCACCTGGACGCCGTGGTGGCGTGGGCGGATGCCGAGCTGGGTGCGCACAACCCGGCCGTCACCATCGGGCTGCTGGCCGAGCTGGCGGCGGAACACCCGCTCGTGGAGTCGCTCACCGCCGCGCTGATGCGGGCCCAACACGCGCTCGGGCGCACCGCCGACGCGTTGCGGGAGTACGCGGCACTGCGGACGCGGTTGGCCGAAGCGCTCGGCGTCGACCCGGAACCGAACCTCCAGACGCTCCACCAGGCGCTGTTGCAGGGTTCCTCCCCGCCACCCCGGGCAGCGCCGGCCGCCGGTACGCCGGCGCCGGTGCCGGCGGAGCTGCCCACGGACGTCCGCGGCTTCGTGGGGCGCACCGACGCCCTGACCGGCCTCGACAAGCTGCTGGCCGAGCCCACCGGGGTGGCGACGGGCGGCGTGCTCGCGGTGATCTCCGGCACCGCCGGGGTCGGCAAGACCACCCTGGCCGTGCACTGGGCGCACCAGGTGGCCCACCGGTTCCCTGACGGCCAGCTCTACGCCGACCTGCGCGGCTTCGACCCCGGCGGGGTGCCGGTCCGGCCGGCCGCCGCGCTGCGCGGCCTGCTCGAATCCCTCGGCCTACCGCCCGAGCGGATCCCCGCCGACCCCGACGTGCAGGCGGCGCGCTACCGCAGCCTGCTGGCCGGCAAGCGGATCCTCGTCGTGCTCGACAATGCCCGCGACGCCGACCAGGTCCGGCTCCTGCTGCCCGGCACGCCCACGTCGGCCGCCGTGGTCACCAGCCGCGACCGGCTCGCTCCGCTGGTGACCGTGCACGGCGCCCACGCGCTCGCCGTCGACGTCCTCGACCCCGACGAGGCCCGGCTCCTGCTGGCCCGCCGCCTGGGTGTCGACCGGGTGACCGCCGAGCCGGCCGCCGTGCAGCAGATCATCGCCGCCTGCGCGCGGCTGCCGCTCGCCCTCGCCATCGTCTGCGCCCGCGCGCAGCAGACCGCGTTCCCGCTGACTGCGATCGCCGCCGAGCTCGACGACGTGCACGGCCGCCTCGACGCCCTCGACGCCGGCGATCCGACCACCCGGGTACGCGCCGTCTTCTCCTGGTCCGAGGCCGCGCTGAGCGCCGCCGCGCGGCGGCTGTTCCACCTGGTGAGCCTGCACCCGGGCCCGGACGTCGGCGTGTACGCCGTGGCGAGCCTCGCCGGGCAACCGCTGGCCCCCACCCGCCGCCTGCTGGCCGAACTGGTCCGCGCCAACCTGGTCGCCGAGCCGGCACCCGGCCGGTACGCCCTGCACGACCTCCTGCGCGCGTACGCCGCCGAGGAGGTTGCCCCCGACGACGGGCGGGCCGCGCGGTCGCGCCTGGTCGGCCACTACACGCACGCCGCACACGCCGCGAACCGGCTCGTGCACGCCCAGCGGGATCCCATTCCGCTGGCGCTCGACCCACCGCCAGCCACCGACACTGCGGAGCACCTGGCGGACCCGCGCCAGGCGACGGCCTGGTTCCACGCCGAGCGCGCCGCCCTGCTCGCCACGCTGCGCCTGGCCGCCGCGTCCGGCCTCGACCGGGCGGCCTGGCAGCTCGCCTGGGCCCTCGACACGTACCTCGAACGACGCGGGTACTGGTACGACCGCGCCGTCGCCTGGCGGATTGCGCTGGAGTGCGCGGACCGGCTCGGCATTCCGGCCGCGCGTGCCGGCGCCCACCTCAGCCTCGCCCACACCGACCTGCGGTTGCAGCGGCTCGACGACGCGCAGGAGCACCTGCACCGAGCCCTCGACCTCTATGTGGGCAGCGACGACACGGCCGGGCAGGCGTTCATCCACCGCCTCTTCGCCTACCTGCACGAGCACCGGAAGGACTTGCCCAGCGCCCTGGAGCACGCCCGCCGGGCCGTCCTGCTCTACCGCGCGGCCGGACACGAACGCGGCGAGGCGTTCGCGCTCAACGCCGTCGGTTGGTGCCACACGCTGCTCGGCGACCACGCCACCGCCGTCGAATACTGCGAGCACGCGCTCAGCCTCCTGCGCCGGGTGGGCGACCGCGGCGGTACGGCCGCCACCTGGGACAGCCTCGGCCACGCCCGACACCACCTCGGCCAGTACGATCGGGCCGTCGACTGCTACCGGCAGGCCCTCGGACTGTTCCGAGAACTCGGCTACCGCGCCCACGAGGCGGACACCCTCTCTCACCTCGGCGACACCCACCTCAGAGCGGGGGACGCGGGCGCCGCGCGGATCGTGTGGCAGCAGGCCCTGAGCGTTCTCACCGACCTCGACCATCCAATGGGCGAGTCGGTCCGCGCCCGCCTCGACGCCCTGCCGTCCTCGGCGTGATCCGCGCTTTGGCGGGCTGGCACCCTGCCCTGGTGGGGTTGGGGCCGGTGGGTGGTCCCGGCTCGCCGCTCGCGCAGCCAGACCAGCACCACCATGGCGATGTTGACGGCGCCGAGGATCAGCAGCGTCGCGTCACCGGAGTCGGTGGACCGGTCGATCGCGTAGGGCGCGCCGTCCGCCAGGACCGTGTTGACGATCCCGAACAGGACGTTGTTGGCGACGTGGAAGGCAACCGGCGCCTCGATGCCACGGCTGATGATGGCCATCACGCCGGTGCTGATGCCAATGAACGTGTAGTAACCGAACAGCCAGGGGTCGGTCGATCCATGGACCACGGCGAAGCCCAGGCCGGAGACGACGAGCCCGACGGCCAGGGCGGGTCGGACCGCGCGCACCCAGGACGCGGCGGCGGGCAGCACGGCGCTTCGGAACATCAGCTCCTCGCCGGCGGACTGCAGCGGCGTACTCAGTATGGTGACCACCAGCACGCCGATCGTCGTGCCGGTGACACCGAAGGTGGTCCAGCCCGGGGAGTCGGGCGCGACCACCGCCACGACACCGATCCCCGCACCCACCAGCAGCGCCGCCCCGACCAGGTAGTACGCCAGGCGGCGGGCGTCGAAGGCGCGGGGGAAGCTGATCAGGCTCCGCCACGGCACCCTGGCGATCCACACCAACAGCAGGATCGCCAGGACACCCGCCGCGCCGATGCTGATGTTGATGGCCAGCAACTTCAACGGCGTGAGCGTCGGCGACATCGGGTCGTCGCTGCCCTCGATGACACCCACGGCCTGGTAGAGCACCACCTGGAGAACAAGCATCACCAACGGCGGCACCAGGATCACCACGAGCGGCTTCCACCAGCTCATGCGCAGGTGCGCGCCGAAGGGCCGGGAGCTGTCGACGGCCGGCCCGGACCGCATCGACGTCAGGAGACGGTCGCCCTCCGCAGCAGAGGGGCCTGGGCGTTCCGCCCCTACCCAGGGTCCGTCGGATCGTGGCGCGCTCATCGGGAAATTCCTTTCGAAGACGCTGGAGACCCCATTCCAGCGCGGGCCAGGTCCGACGTGCAGTGCCACCGTGTCACCAGCTCACCGTGACATTCCGGGGTACGGGTCCCGACTGCCTCACCCGGCGCGATCCGCCGGTGCGGGTCGGAAGTCGATGCGCGCTTGCCCTGCATCGCCGGTTGACGTCAGCACGCCGCGGGAGCGGGCCGACGCGCCGTCACAACGCGCTGATGGCGACCTGGGCCGCCTGGGCGATCAGGGCGTCGTCGTAGTCGGCGTCCTTCCGGTCGCGGCTGGACAGCACCGCGAGGACGATCGGCGCGCGGTTCGGAGGCCAGATCACCGCGATGTCGTTGCGGGTGCCGTAGCCGCCGGCACCGGTCTTGTCCCCCACGACCCAGCCCTCGGGCACCCCCGCGCGGATCAGCGCGCCGCCGGTGGTGTTGCCCTTCAACCAACCGTTGAGCACGTCGCGGTCCGCCGGTTCGAGGGCGTCTCCCACGGCGTACGCCCGCAGATCCTCGGCCAGGGCCGCCGCGGTGCTGGTGTCCCGCCGATCACCCGGCCTCGCCTCGTTGAGCCCGGTCTCGTAACGCGCCGGATCGGTGACCTTGTCCCCCACCCCGCGCAACTCCTTCTCGAACTTCTGCGGCCCGCCGAGCTGACGCAACAGCAGGTTGCCGGCGGTGTTGTCGCTGTACCGGACAGCCGCGTCGGCGATGGCGCGCAGCGTCATGCCCTCGGCGACGTGCTGCTCCGTGATCGGCGAGTAGGTCACCAGGTCATCCGCCGAGTACCGGACCACCCGGTCCAACTCGGCGTCGGTGCTCTCGTCCAGGACCTCGGCAGCCGCCAACGCCTTGAACGTCGAGGCGTACGCGAACCGCTCGCCGGCCCGGTACCGCACCGTGCGACCGGAGCCGGTGTCGATCGCGTAGACCCCCAGCCGCACGTCGAACCGCTCCTCCAGCCGCCGCAAATCGGGGTACGCGGCGGCGGCGGTCGACGCGGTGGCCGTCGTCGTACCGTCGGGTGCCGGCTGCCCGGCGGCGTCGGCGGGGCCGCAGGCGGCCAGGGACACCACTGCCGCGGCGGCCACCAGACGGTGTGTCGACAGCATCACGATCGCTCCTTGTCGGTGCCGTGGGTCCGGCGCGGGCGCGCCGGTCGGACAGGACTCGACAGTGGCAGGGATCCGGCATGCGGTCGAAGACGGAGACAGTGGTGTCCATGCCGAACCGGCATGGGCACCCGTTGGTCACAGCCAGTCGTGTTCGCGGGCGTAACGGGCCGCTTCGTGGCGCGTCCGCGTCTGAGTCTTGCGCATCGCGTTGGAGAGGTAGTTGCGGACGGTGCCCGGGGCGAGGTGGAGCCGCACGGCGATGTCGGCGACCGAGTAGCCCTCACCGGTGACTCGCAGCACGTCGGCTTCACGGTCGGTGAGGGGGTTGTCCTCGGTGACGGCGAGCGCGGACACGTCCGGGTCGATCCAACGTCTCCCGGCGTGCAGGGTGGCGATGACCGAGGTGATGTGCGCCGGCTCGGCGGACTTGCTGACGAAACCCTGGACGCCGAGCTTCAACGCCTTGCGCAGCACGCCCGGTCGGGCGTGCCGGGTCAGCATGAGGATCACCTGCTCGGGTCGCACGCGGCGGATCTCGGCGACCGCGCCGAGGCCGTCCACGTCCGGCATCTCCAGGTCGATGACCAGTACGTCCGGCTGGTGCCGCAGGGTGGCCTCGATGGCCGCGCGGCCGTCCTGCGCCTCGGCGAGGACGGTGATGTCGCCCTCCAGGGGCAGCAGCGCGGCCAACGCCGTGCGCAGCAGCACCTCGTCGTCGGCGAGCACGATGGTGGTCATCGGTTGTCACTCCGCTCCGCGTCGGCACCCACGGCGGGGAACGTCGCCACCGTCCGGAACCGTCCCTGCTGCTGCTCCACGGTCAGCTCCCCTCCGTCACCCGCCAGCCGCTGCCGCAGTGCCGCCAGTCCCCGCAGCTCGGGTGGCGAGGTGGCGGTCACGCCGTCGTTGACGACGGTGATGCCCGACGCGCCGAGCGTGATCTGCACCTGGGTGGCCTGTGCGTGCCGCAGGATGTTGGTGGTGGTCTCGCGGAGCACCTGCCCGAGTAGTTCGCTGACGCGGGCGTCGACCTCGCCCTCCCGGGTCACCCGAACCCGGATGCCGGCGGCCTCGAACAGGTTCTTCGCGTTCTCGATCTCCGCCGTGAGGTTGAGCCGCCGCTGGCCGTACGCGAGTTCCTTGGTCTGCGCGATGGTGTCGCTGACCAGCGCGTACGTCTCCCGCAGCTCCTTCTCCGCCCGAGCGGTGTCACTGAGCAGCAGGCGCTGAGTCAGGGCGATCTTCAGCTTGACGACGTGCAGGGTGTGGCCCTGGATGTCGTGCAGATCGCTGGCGAACCGGACGCGTTCCCGCATCACGGCGAGTTCGGCCGTCCGTTCCCGGGTCTGTTCGAGCTCCCGGATGAGATCGAAGAACCGCTCGCCCAGCACCGTGAAGATGGTCACGAGGACGGTGAGGACGGTCGGAATGAGGACGTAGGTCAGGAGGACGTGACCGATGTCGTCCCGCTGCACCAGCAGCCGCGCCGCGCCGACGACCGCGACATAGCCGAACAGCCCGGCCACCACCAGCTTCCGACGCCTGCGTACCTCCCGCAGGGTGAGGGAGCCGACGGCGCAGAACCCCCAGTAGGCGTTGGGGCTGCCGACGACCAGGACCCCCAGGGGCCACACCACCCCCGCTACGACCAGGCACGGTAGCGCCACCCGGGCCAGGTCGTTGGCCGTCCACCGTTCGAAGGCCAGCACCGCCGCCACGGCCCCGGGAGCCAGGACGACGAGATGCCACCAGGTACGCGCGTCGGTGTACAGCAGGACCACCGCGGCGAACACCACCGGCGGCAGTGAGGTCGCGAGATTGAGCCGGCGCAGCCTCCCCTGCGTCGACTCGGTGAAGCGCAGTGATCTCCCGGCCACCCCACCAGTATCGGGCCGCCAGCCGCCCCGACCAGTGACACCACGTCACATCCGGTGATGACATGACGCCACTGACCGGCCGGCCGTACCCGCGCTGTCATGGGTGCATGTCCACCACACCCGTCATCGACGTCGAACGGCTGAACCTCGCCTACGGCGACTTCCACGCCGTCAAGGACCTCACCTTCGCGGTGCGGCCCGGAGAGCTCTACGCGCTGCTGGGCACCAACGGCGCCGGGAAGACCTCGACCCTGGAGGTCGTCGAGGGACACCGGAAACCCACCTCGGGCAGCGTTCGTGTCTTCGGGCACAGCCCGGACGACCGCCGGACGGTACGTCCCCGGATGGGCGTTATGCTCCAGGAGAGCGGATTCTCCCCGGATCTCACCGTCCGTGAGTCGGTCGGCCTGGTCGGCCGACTCACCCGGCGCACCGACGACGTCGACCGGGTGATCGACCTGGTCGACCTCACCGATCGGGCCGGTCGCAAGGTGGCCCAACTGTCCGGCGGCGAGAAGCGGCGGCTGGACTTCGCCACCGCGGTCTACGGCACCCCGGAGCTGATCTTCCTGGACGAGCCGACCACCGGCCTCGACATACAGTCCCGCGACGCCGTCTGGGCGACCGTGGACCGGCTCCGGGAGAACGGTTCCACGATCGTGCTCACCACCCACTACCTGGAGGAGGCGCAGCAGCGCGCCGACCGGATCGGGCTCATGCACCAGGGCGTGCTGCACCGCGAGGGCACCGTCGCCGAGCTGACCCGCACCCTCCCCGGCGTGATTCGTTTCTCCTTCGCCGCACCGGTTGCGCCACTTCCGCTGGCGGCCGTCGTGGACGCCGACGGGAGGGTCACGGTCGAGACCTTCGAGCTGCAGAAGGACCTGCACCTCCTGCTTGCCTGGGCGCAGGACCACGCCGTGGAACTGCGCGACCTGGCGGCGGGGCCGACCCGGCTCGACGACGTGTTCCGGGCCATCAGCAACTGATCCGTCCACCCCGAAGGAGCCTCAGCGCATGTGGTCCATCGCGTCCAGCGAGCTGATCCAGATCTTCCGCAACCGACTGATACTGATCACCAGCCTCATCATCCCGGTCGCGGTCAGCGCGTTCTTCGTGCGTCAGCACGAGACGTACGCCGCGCTCGGTAGCCTCGGCTACATCGCCGCGATCGTCATGTTCACCGTGTCCGCGTTCGGCCTCTACGCCGCGGCCGTCACCACCCTGGCCTCCCGGCGACAGAACCTCTTTCTCAAGCGGCTGCGCTCCACCGCCGAGAGCGACGCCGGCATCCTCGCCGGGCTCCTGCTGCCCGTACTCGTCATCGCGGCGATGCAGGTGACCGCGATCCTGACCGCCCTGGCCGTGGTCGCCGGCGGACCGTCCAACGTCGCCCTGCTGGTGGTGGCGGCACTCGCCACCCTGGCCATGATGATCGGTCTGGCCCTGGCCACCGCGGGGCTGACGAACTCGCCGGAACACGCTCAGGTCACCACGCTGCCCGTCACGCTCGGTGTGATCGCCGTGGCCAGCTGGGTCGGTATCTCCGGCACCGAGAGCCTCGCCCTGCTCAAGCGGCTGCTGCCCGGCGGGGCGGCCACTGAGCTGATCATGAACGCCTGGAACGGCGGCGTCGCCGTGACCGACTCCCTGCCCCTGCTCGGGCCCACGCTCGGCTGGGTCGTCGCCGCCGTCACCCTCGCCACCCGACTGTTCCGCTGGGAGCCCCGCCGATGACCGCCGATCCTCGGTCGGACGCCCCGACCCTCGTGGAGGATCTGCTCCTGCTCCTGTTCCAGCCCGCATCCGGGACCATCGCCGGCGAGAACACCCTCTTCTACGTCCTCGGCGGGGCCGTCCTCGCGGACCTCACCCTCGGCGAACACCTGACCACGACGGACCGGCAGCGGGTCAGCAGCCTTGCCGGTCACCCGCCGACGGGCACCCTCCTGCGTCCGGCGTGGGACTACCTCGCCGAGAAACCGCGCGGGGTGCAGACGGCGCTGGCCGCGATCGGTCCCGCCCTGCGAGAGCCGGTTCTGGAACGGCTCATCGCGCGGGGCGACATCGACCAGGAGCCCCGTAAGGTGCTCGGCCTGTTCCGGACGACGGCGCTGCGCGACGGCCGGACCGAACGCCGGTCCCGCCTGCTCGCCGACGTGCGGCGGGTCCTGGTGGACGGTGCCGAGCCGCCGGCCCGGGTCGCCGCGCTCGGGGCGCTGCTCTCGGCGAGCGGGACCCTCCCGCAGTTCCACCGCGAGATCCCGTGGACGTCACCGGTGATCAGCCGAGCCAAGGAGTTTGAGCAGGGCGACTGGGGCGCCGACGCCGCAGGGGCAGCCGTGACTCGGACCGTGACGGCCACTGTCGTCAACAGCGTCATCGTGGCCATCTCGGTGCTTCCGCGAAGCTGACCCGACAGTGAGCCCCGCGCCTCGTACCGGCTCCCTTCTCGGGCGACAACATGAGCTCGGTCAACCCACGCGCCTGAACACCTGTCGCTCTCCGGTCCCGCTCATCGGCGCTCCGACGGATCGTGTAGTCCCGCGCCGCTCAGCGCGTCGACCACATCGGCGACCGCCGGATGGTCAGGGACGAGTGTCTCCAGCGCGGAGGCGAGCGAACCTCCGGGCGCCAGGTGCCGGTAGTGCTCGAAACTCCGCACCAGAGCGAACAGTTCCACCCGGGCCGCGGTGTCGCGCCGCAACTGGTGCACGATCACCGGCGGTAGGAGGTCGTAGACCTGTTCGCGGAATGCGGGCTCGGTCATCCGTGGGACGGCAAGCAACAGATCCACCAGCGCGCGATACTCGGCGGCCGTCACACGGGCCGGCTGCGTCGTCGGGGTGAGTCCCTCGCTGGACGGTCGCGGCGCCGGAACATCGGTCATCGGAAGGGCTTCCTTCAGGTGGCGTTTCAGGGCCACGTAGGTCCGGTGCTCGTGCGAGTCCGGCTTGATGATCGAAAAGTGGTCGCCGGGCAGCACACCCACTTCGGGGAAGACGCTCCTCGCCGAGACGGGCGTCACGACTCCGTCGCGGTCGCCGGCGTACGCGACGATCGAGATCGGACAGGTGGCGGGCGTGACCGCGGTGGCGTGGATGATCTGGTTGACGACGATCCGGTGCGCGTCGGAGATGGCCTGGTCGAGTGGCCGCAGCTCGCGCTCCTGGGGGTGTCGCCACAGGCCACCCCGGCGGAGCAGCAGAGCCAGGTCGGACCCGGAGTTGGGACAGGCGAACAGCACTATCCTGCGGATCCTGGCCAGTTCGGGCCCGCATCCAACGGCGAGGGTCCGGGCCAGCATCCGCTGCACCACAAGACCGCCTTGGCTGTGCGTCACCAGGACAATTCCGGAGTGACCGCTGCCGATTTGCGCCAGGTAGGTGCGAAGACTGTCGGCGATGTCATTGATGTCCGGAATACGGCGCAAGGGGTTCAGCGAGATGGGCGGGCTCGGGTACTCGAAGGTGTGGAGGTCGAGGAATCCGAGGTCGGCATCAGTCTCGATCAGCCG
This sequence comes from Micromonospora sp. WMMD729, assembly GCF_049315225.1. Taxonomy (NCBI): domain Bacteria; kingdom Bacillati; phylum Actinomycetota; class Actinomycetes; order Micromonosporales; family Micromonosporaceae; genus Micromonospora; species Micromonospora sp. WMMD729. The sequence continues at coordinate 4,094,133 of NZ_CP186059.1, forward strand.
CAGCAACGGCGACCAGGTAGCCGCGGACGACAGAAATCCGTGTACGAAAACGACTCCGAGGCGCTCGGGCATAGCGACAAGCTACCGTGAGTGGGCAAATTCTGGCGGCGTCCGGAGTGGACGCACAGGGTCACCTGCCGCTTCCGGAATCGTCTCCACGTGCGACATGATGACTGCAGGAACCGCACGACGTGAGGAGAAGCCGGTAGTGAGCCGATCGATCGACGACATCGAGTCGGATCTGATAGACCTCACGGAGGTGACACTTGCCGATTTGCCGACGTACGACGAGCGGATCCTCGCTCCGACCATACGGCGACTACTGCGTCGCATTGACGATCCCGAAAGCATCACCAGTGGCTACAATCCGCAACGCGTCGACTGACAGGTGTCGCCTGGGGTTCCTGGATGGGCGGTGACGCCACCGTGAACGGGCCACCCCGCCAACACCGACTCGCCGAGCAGCACGTCGGCGCGCTCTGCTCCGGCGGCGGTGACGTGGACACGATCGCTCAGCTGCTCGCCGTCGAGCGGAGCTGGCGTCTCCTGCAGTTGCGGGCCCTGCTCGACATCGTCGGCCCCGACCATGACACCGGTCCACTCCCGCCGGTCGGGGACGCCTGGGATCTCCTCATCGAGGCCGAACGGCACGACCCCGCCAAGGTTGACGACCTGCTCCTGCATCCCCAGGTGGGAGTATGGGCGGGTTACACGTTGCGGCTTCTGCGCGGCACCGCTCCCTCCAGGGCGCCGTTCTGGGTGGACCTCGGCTATCTGCACTCTCTCGCCGCCGCGGCAGCCCTCTGCGCCGGGATCGACTTCCGCATGATCGTGCCGGTCCGCGACGGCTTCGTGGTGCTGCCGACCCTCGGTGCCGTCGCGGTGCCGGAAGCAGAGCGGTGGGACAGCACCGAGATGCACGGATCCGCCGGCCACGGGGCCGTCGGCACGCCGGCAGGCGAGGTGCGAGTCGGTGGTGACGGCTGGCAGACCATGCCCAGTGTGCGTGTCCAGGCTGACGGGCACACTCTCGTGGTGCGGCTGGACTGCCTCGACCCGTACCGGAATCTGCGGGCTCCGACGCCGCCCCGGGCGCTGAGCGAACCGGAGCTGGGTCATTGGCGCGGTCTGCTCACGCAGGCGTGGGAGTTGCTCGTCAAGACCAGCCCTGCCCTGGCACTGCCCATGACCCGGGGCCTCTTCTCGGTGGTGCCACAGCCGCCGACGGAACGGTTCCGCACGATGAGCGCCTCGGCCGGCGACGCCTTCGGATGCATGATCATGTCGGAGCCGCGGGACGCCACCGAGCTGGCGGTGACGATGGTGCACGAGTTTCAGCACATCAAGTTGGGCGCTCTCCTGCACCTGGCTCCGCTGCACACCGGCGAGCCCGCCCGGCGGCTGTACGCGCCGTGGCGAGACGATCCCCGGCCGCTGGGTGGCCTGCTGCAAGGGGTGTACGCGTTCGCGGGCATCACCGAGTTCTGGCGGTCGGCAAGCCACCGGGCCACGGACGGCGCCGGCACGTTGGCGCACTTCGAGTTCGCCCGGTGGCGTCGGCAGGTGCGCACCGTACTCGCGTTGTTGGCGCAGATGCCGCAGCTCACCGAGGTCGGTCGCCGACTCGTGGCCGGCCTCACCGCGACCGCGGACCGATGGCAGACCGACAGCGTCCCGGATCAACCACTCGCGGCCGCCCACGACGCCGTCGCCGACCATCGGGCCCGGTGGCGGCTTCACCATCTGCGGCCGCCCGCAGAGGTGGTTACCGCGTTCACGAAGTGCTGGAATGCGGGCGCCGACCGGCCGGACCTGACCGCCGTCGCACCGGCGTTGGAAGCCGACCCGAGCGCCCAGGGGCTCGACGCGCGAGCCGTCCTGGAGCTCTGGCGCCTGACCGACAGCGCCGGATTCGAGCGCCTTCGGGCGGACACGGCGCCGATCGGCACGCGGGTAACGGGTGCGGCTCCCGCCGACCTGGCGCTCGTGGCCGGTGATCGGGAAACCGCCCGGCGCGGATATCTGCACGAACTGTCGACGGATTCCGACCGGCCGGGCGCCTGGGCCGGGCTCGGGCTGATCCTGGCCGACACCCGGCCGGGCCCCGCCGCCGATGCGCTGCGCGACCGCCCTGAGCTGGTACGCGCCGTGCACCGGGCGGTACGGATGTGCGGCGGTGCGGCCGATCCGGTGCAGCTCGCCGCCTGGATCGGGTCGCGATGACCGGCTGTCCCCCTACAGCGGCTGCGGGTCCATGTCGCAGTTGGCCCGCCGGTCCAGGTCCATCGCCGCAGCCGTGGCCGGGTGATCGTCGCCGAGAACTCGCCGGAACTGTGCCACCGTTGCCGCGTGCAGCTCTGCGGCTTCCTGCTCGCGACCCAGTTTGAACAGGTCCATCGCCAGATTGCCGTAGCCCGCGAGAGTGGTCGGATGCTCCGCGCCCAAAACTCGCCGCAGCCGTTCGGTCGCGTCCACATCCCGCTCGTACGCCTGCGCGTAGTGACCCTCGGCGTAGAGGTCGCTCGCGAGGTTGAGCGCCGCGGCCAGGGTGAGCGGATGGTCGTCACCGAGTTGCTCCCGCAACTGGGCGAAACCCTCCTCGTCCATCTGCCGCGCCTGCGCCACCCGGCCGCGCAGCCGCTCGGTGACCGCCCAGTTGAGCCGGGCGGCGATGGTGTGCGGGTGCCGCTCGTTCCCCAGCAGCCGCTGGTAGCTGGCGTACACCTGCTCGCCCAGCACGGCGGCGCCGTCGAGGTCGCCGGTCTCCCGCAGGTCGATCGACAGGTTCAGGGAGGAGGCGATGGTGTCCGGGTGGTCCTGCCCGTAGCGGGTCAGGAAGCGGTCGCGGACCTCGGTGGAGACCAGGCGGGCCGCCCGGTGGTCACCGGCCTTGCGGAGCGTCAGCGCCAGCGTCCGCATCGCCCGCAGGGTCTGCGGATGACCTGGGCCGAGCTGGTGGCGCAGCTGGTCGGTGACCGCCTGCGCCTCGGTGCGGGCGCCCAGGTAGTCGCCGAGCTCCCGCCGGTCGGTGATGAGGTTGCGGGTGCTCTCCAGCGTGATCGGGTGGTCCGAGCCGAAGAGCTGGATGCGCAGCCGCTGATTCTCCTGGTCGATCTCGTAGGCCCGCTTGAGGTCACCGGCCAGCCGCAGGCTCACCGCGAGGTTGTGGTTCGCGTTGATGGTCTGCACGTCGTCCCGGCCCAGGGCCCGCACGTGCCGCTGGTAGATCTCCTCGGTGAGCTCCAGGGCACCCTGGAAGTCCCCGGCCACCCGCCGGTCGGCGGCGACGGCGCTGAGGGCACGCAGGAAATCCTCGTTGTCCTCCTCCAGAGTGGCCTGGTAGGTGGCGAGCACCTCCTGGTTGAGCCGGGCCGCCTCCTCGAATCGGCCGAGGACGAACAGCAGCCAGCCCATCCACAGACCCATCCGCAGCGTGGACGGATCGGCGACGCCCAACTGGTCGCGCCGGGACTGGTAGGCCCGCTCGGCCAGCTCGAACGCCGCCAGATGGTCGCCCCACCAGTAGAGATAGCGGGACAGGTTGTCGATCAGCTGCCGCACCGACGGGTCGGTGGACCGGAACGCCTGCGCGGTCATGGCGTGCGGGTACAGGTCGGCGTAGGTGCGCCAGCTGTCCGGTGAGTTCGGGTCGTTCGGGTCGCCGTCGGCGAGCATGAGGTGCGCGCTGTGCCGCATCGCCGCCTGCTCGGCGTCGTCGAGCCGGTCGATCAGCACCGCCTGGACCAGCCGGTGCATCTGGATCGAGTTGGTCCGATGGTCGATCTTGGCCAGGGCGTACCGGTTGATCTCGCGGATGGCCCTGCTGAGTCGCATCGGGTCGCGCCGCGCCTCGTCGAGTTCCGGGTGGACGCTGCCGGCTCGTCCACGGCTGAGCAGGTTGCGGGGAATGGGCTCGGGGGCGAGGAACGAGCACACCTGCAGGAGTTGCAGCGCCCCGGGACTGGAGCCGGCCAACCGGTCGAGGGACACGTTCCACGCGGCGGCGACCGGCAACTGGTAGTCCAGCGGCACCGACACCTCGAGCAGTTCGACGCGCTTCTCCTCGAACAGGCGCAGGTACTCGTCGGTGGGCATGCCGGTCTCGGCGAGCCAGGCCGCCGCCTGATCCAGGGCCAGCGGAAGATCGCCGAGCGCCTCGGCCAGCCGATCGGTGTCCTCTTCGCTGAGGTCCGGGCTGCGGCGACGGAGCAGATCGCCGCTCTCCTGCCGGGGGAACACGTCCACCGCGAGCTGGCGGCCGACGTTCGACCACTGCGGGTTGCGGGAGGTGACCATGATGCGGCCGGACCCACCGTTGGGGAAGTAGCGCCGCACCGCCTCCGGGCTCTCCGCATTGTCGAAGATCAAAAGCCAGTTCGCGTACGGCTGCCCCAGCCGCAGCGCCTCCCGCACGGCCGGCACCGCGGCGTTGGCTTCGAGCCCCACCGGCAGATGCAGGCGCTGGGCCAGCTCGGCCAGCGCATTGGCGATCTGAGCCGGCCGTTCCGACGGGATCCACCAGATCACGTCGTACTCGTCCAGGTGGCGGTAGACGTACTCGATCGCGAGCTGCGACTTGCCGACGCCGCCCATACCGTGCAGCGCGTGCGGCAGCACCGCCGTCACACCCTGCAGCATCTGCTCGTGCAGGTGCACCAGCAGCGACTCGCGGCCGGTGAAGTTCGGGTTGCGAGGTGGGACGTTGCCCCAGATGGCGGGCGCGCCGGCTGGGGTTCTCTGCGGTGCGACCACATCCGCCACGCTGCTCGACACGACTGATGCTCCTTCTGACGTCCGATCATCGGTGCCCACTGCCGCCGTCATTGTCACAGGGAGTGTGCTCGGCGCAGCAGTGCTCGACCATGTTTCCGCGTCCCCACCGAGCGCCTCGTGCAGATGGCGCGCGCGGGCGAGATAACGGCCGGACAGGGCGTGGAGGACGGCCTGTTCGACCCGTACGAACGGGGCGGTCTCCGGCGTCACCGGGGGCACCGGCGTAGCGTCGGGATCGTCGAGCATCCGGCTGAGCCCACGGACCGCCGGAACGGTGGGCCCCAGGTGCTCACCGACCACTCGCAACACCCGGACCGCGTCCGCACGGCGCCCGGCCGCGAGCAGCTCCTCGCGGACGCCCCGGTGGAACTCGTAGGTGACCCCGGCGCTGTCGGCCGTCGACGCCGCGACGGCCACCGGATGCAGCAACTCGCTGTTGAGGATCTCGGACAGGTGTGACGTCTGCGAATCCGGGATCAGGGCCTGCTGAACCCATCTCATCACCGCCAGGTTGAGCGGGGCGGCGGCGAGCTGCGTGGCGAGCGTGACCGCGGTCGGCGTCGCCCAGGCGGTGAACTCGCGTACCCGCGTCCGCGCGGACGGTGCCCCCTCCGGCGCGGACCAGGCGGTGGTCTCCGGGAGCCCGACGGCGGCCAGCACCGCGGGCAGGTGTGCCTCGCCGCCGGTGACCAGCCGGACCCAGGCGGCGAGCCAGCGGGGGTCGAGTTCGAGCACGGGCACCGGGACGGGATCGGTGCCTTCGTGCCCGGGATCGTCGAGGACGTCCGGGACCGGGCTGTGCACCTCCCACCTGAGGTCGGCATTGGCGGCACCGCCGCCCGCGGTCCACCGCATTCGGAGGCGACGAGGCCGGATACCGGTCCGGTACCACTGCAGTTGCGGCAGCAGGTGCAGGACGGCGACCCGCGCGCGGAGGCCCCAGAGCCGAAGCAGGGCCGACATCGTCCCGGCGTGCCAGGCCGGGCCGGCCCCGTCGGACAGCACCAGCACGATCCGTCCGTCCACCGCCACCTGCCGGGCCAGAACAGCCTGCCCCGTCTCGGCGGAGTCGAACCCGACCACCTCGATGCCGGCGAACCCCTCGTGATCGCGCAACACCGCCACCAGGCGGTCGACAGTGTCGCGCCAGACCGCCATCGAGGGGACGGCATCGACCAGCACCGTCACACCCGACCCGGCCGCCGGGGCGGGCGAGGAACCGGACAGCGGGCGCAGCGCCCGGGAGATCGCCTCCCAGGTGGCTTCCGCGTCACCTCCGGTCACCAACTGTCCCCTGTTCCTCGACCAACGGGAGCGCCCAGCGCATCGGGCCTGCGCTCCGGATCGTCCCAAAGGATCGTCAGGTGGTGGCCGATGTGGCCGTCCCGCAACGCGGGCTCGAGCTGTAGCGCCTGATGCCGCAATTCTTTAGCACGCATCGGCAGCTGTCCCAGACCTCCATCATCTACCAGACTGGAGACGACCTCCCGGAACTCGGCGCTGGTACAGTCACCCCGATGCCAGATGATCACCGGCAGCCCGGCCCGCAGGGCCGCCTCGATCTCTTGCTGACCGGTCTCGCCGTGCTGCGTCGGTGGTTCGCTGAGGACGAGTGAGACCACCCGGTCGTCGGCCTTGAGCTCCGTCTCAAGCCGGGTGAAGTAGTCGCTGCCGCTGGGTTGGCTCCAGAAGACGACGCTGTGGGCGGGAGCCGCGAGCAACTGCCGCCAACGCTGGTGCCAGGCACGGTGCCAGCGCCGGGTGCGTAGCCGTTCCAGACTACGAACCACCACGGGATAGTCCATGGCCAGGGCGGTCGGTCGCGAGCTGTCGATCTCCTTACGCCAGCGGTCCACCCCGACGTTGAGCAACTCCCACGGCAGGACGAACTCGACCACGACCGTGCCGGTCCGGTCCGACCATTCGATCTCCATCTGCTCGATCACCCGCTCCACCTCACGTTCCAGGTCGTGGAGACGGACCAGGCGGGGCTCACCCTGCCGGGAATGCCAGGAGTCTGCGCCGTACCACTGGCGGAAGTGCGACAACGCGTAGGTGTCGTCGCTGCCGTCGGGGTCCACGTGCGGCTCGACCTGGACGACCAGATACGCGGTGGTGCCCATCGGCTGTTCACCGCCGCGGTGCAGGTACGCCCGCCGATCCTCCAGCTGGGACGTCAGCTCCTGTCCGGTGGCCACCCGGCTGTTCCGCAGTCGGATCCACCGGGCGTCCTGCGCGTCGACCTGGTCTTCGAGCAACGCCAGGAAGGCCATGCTCGGCGGCAGGCCGTCGGGGCCGGCGTTCTGCCCGGCCAGGTGGACGAACGCCTGCCAGGCGTCGACGCACCACGACGGCGGTCCGGGCGACCGGTGCTCGGTGGCGCGCTGATACAACACGGTCAGGTTGACGGGCACGAGGTTGCTCAGCAGCGGGCGCAGCCGGCTCCAGTCCTCCTCGGTCAGGACATCGACCGCCTCCCACTCGTCCCGGAGACGCTGCAACCGGACGACCTCTTCGGTGCCGGGTTCCAGGTGCTCGACCGTCTCCACCAGGATCTGCAGCCCGTCGGCGCGCCTGCTGCAGGCACGCACCAGCTCGACCGTTTGCAGCCGCAACTCAGGGTGCTCACGCAGCGGGAAGGGGCCGAGCCGGTCCTGGAGTTGTTCGACGAGGAGTTGGCGGCTGGCCTGACCCCGCATCAGCCGGGTGCGTTCGAGCACACCGACGAGCACCGTCTGAATCCGGTGCCGTACCTGTTCACCGCTGGTCTGCGCAGTTTTCATGTACTCACAGGTTCAAGGGCATGGCGGTTCGGGTCCCGGCGGGCCCGGTCGTCACAGGCTACCGTCTGACCATCCCCAACGGGACCTGTGACCACGATCAGAAACGACCTGCGACAGCGACTATTCGGCTGTTCCCTTGCGACAGATCTGCTACCTCTGAGATCCGAAGGAGGCCGGGTTCCGGGAAGCTTCCACGGCGTACGGGAAAGCCGGACCGACCGCAATTGGGCTGGGGACGAGGTCGAGGGTCCCCGTTCCGGCCGGCGATGTTCCATCCGGGGCTGAATACCAGCGTTTCGGTCATGCGAGCAGCAGTGCCGCATCCCAGGTGAGCGTGGTGGCCGCCGGAGGTGTACCGCGGAGCACGAGCGCGACGCCGGCCGCACCATCGAGCACGCCGGCCCAGTGCGCTCGAACCGTTCGTACGTCGAACCTGCTCTCCGGGTCGACGAAGGTGTCCAGGTGTGCACGGACCAGCCTGATCAGCGGCTCGACGGCCGCGGGCGAGGTCGCGTCGCGGGCCACCAGACTCAGGATGTGCAGAACTCCGGCAGAGCCATGGCAGAGAGAGGCGTCGCGAATGCCGATCGTGGACCAGGGGCGGCCTGTGCCGAAGCCAGGGTGGTCAGCGCGGCCTGCTCCCAGGCTGGCTCCCCAAGGCGTGTGCCGCCAGTTGCAGCGCCCGCGCGATTCCCGGTGCCCCGTAGCACCAGGCCGCCCGGCTCGGCGGCAAGCCGCCCACCGAGCCACGCTCCTCGTGCTCCAGCGGCACCCGTCCAGCTCGTGAACCGACATGGTCGACCTCCTCTGCTCGGGCGGAGGGTGTCACCCGCCGGTCAGATCGGCCCGAACACCACTGGACAGCGTCTGGATTGCCAGTGGGTACACGGCGTCGGGGAAAGCCACCAGCAGACGTGCTCGGCCGTCCCGGGCACGACACCCCCGCGCGTTCTCACTGGTACGGCAGCCCGGCCGGCGACATCTCGCCCCCGGAGGTCAGCCCGCCACGGCGATACGCCACGCGCTGGCCGGATCGCACAGCGGTGGTCGCCGAGGGTTCCGGCCGAAGCAGTAGCAGGCAGTCAACATCGGAGGACAACGACGACCTACCAGCCGTCCGACCGCCCGGGTTGCCGCCTCGACCGCGATCTCAGTTACGTGCCCGGAACCTACCCGGTCGCGGTAGCTTGGCCTCAGACGCGTGAGGACTGGCCGATCATCTGCCGTTCAGCCCGATCGTGCACTCGATCGCCGAGCGAAAGTCGGCTGCCTCCCCGCAGCTATGTCGACGTCCGGCGCGACATCACGATCGCCACCGCTGTCAAGCAGCGCTGAGCGCCGGCCACGAGCCCCGTGTGGTCGTCAACATCTGACTGGAAAGCGATCATGACCGCAACCTTGAAGGGGTTCATCCAGCAACTGGTGCCGGCGAATGGCATCAAGATCAACGCTGTCACGGGGGGCTCCGGCCCGCCGATCCTTCTGTTTCACGGCTGGCCGGAAACATGGTGGGGATGGCACAAGGTGATGCCGCTGCTGGCCGAGCATTTCAGCGTGGTAGCCATCGACCTGCGCGGCGCGGGATTTTCCGACTGCCCGCTCGACGGCTACGACAAGGCGACGATGGCGCGCGACGCGCACGAAGTCATGGCTGCCCTGGGGCATGAACGCTACGCCGTGTGCGGACATGACATCGGCGGAATGGTCGCCCTGCCGCAGGCCGCCACCTTTCGGAAGGCTGTCACCCACCTGGCCGTCCTCGACGTTCCGCTTCCCGGCTGGACCGGATGGGAAGCGGCGGCTGCAGGACTCTGGCACTTCAGCTTCCATATGAACCGGGATCTACCCGAGCGCCTGATCCATGGCCGGGAATATGACTACATTTCGGCCTTCATGGCTGAGCGGTTCTACGATCACAGCACCTTCAATCCGGCGGACATCGAAATCTACGCCAAAGCGATGGCGCTTCCGGGCCGCACCCGCGGCGGCATGGAATGGTATCGGACCTTCACCGCCGACCACGCGGCCGCGCTCGAGTACAAGAAGCAACCGCTCGAGATGCCGGTGCTGGGTCTCGGCGGGGATCAGCGCTTCGGTGCGCAGATGGTGCCGATGCTCAGCGAGTTCGCCAGCAACGTGACGGGCGGCTCGATTGCGCGGTGCAGCCACTATGTCGCGGACGAACGGCCGGATGAAGTCGCGACCGCCCTGATCGACTTCCTCAGGGCCAAGTGAAGATCTGCGACCGCGCCGTCGTGGGGCGGGCGGATCGCGGCACTGCGGGCAGGTGGCGTCCGCACCCATCCCGGTCGACCGATCAAGAAAGATAGGAAGCTGTCATGACCGCACCTGTTATCCGCGGCGTCAACCATATCGGCATCACCGTGCCCGACATCGAAGCCGCAATAACGTTTTTCGTGGAAGCCTTCGGAGCCCAGGTGATCTACCAGTCCTTCGGACCGGAGGATCCGCCGCGGCAGGGGCCCGACTTCGAGCGGGCCGTTGGCGCTTTCCCTGGAACGGTCGTACGAGCGCAGGCGATGGTCAAGATTGGAACCGGACCCGACTTCGAGCTCTTCGAAATGCACGGCCCCGAACAAGCTCAGCCGGTTCGACCGAGTGACTTCGGCATCACGCACTTCGGTCTCTACACCGATGACATCGACGCGTCCGTTGAGCGCTTCGAACGGGCCGGAGGCACGCCACTCACGGGGCCTCGGCCTATTCCCTATACAACCGAGCAAGGCCCTGGAAACAAGGTGTGCTACTGCCGCACGCCCTGGGGCACGACGATGGAATTCATCACCACGCCGGACCGCATGCCCTACCACGACCAGACGGATCTACGCAGGTGGCAGGACGAGGACTGAGCAGGGCGCGAATAGGGATCCGCATCAGTTGAGACGCGACGACGCTGACGCTGTCGGCAGGTTTGCCGGCCGGCCAGAGGGCTACGCACGCCGGGCATGAGATGCCAACCCGGCCAGCCGGAGCCTCCCGAGAATCTCGCCCACCCCGCTGCTGAGCGGCAGCACGCCGGGCGTAGGCGTCGTTTCCGCCTACGCCCGGGAGCCTGTAGCCCTTAAGCCTGCTCGATGTCCGAGAACAGCCCCTTGAACGGGACCTGCGTCCCCACGAGGGCGCCGAAGACATCGGCGGCAACGGTTGTCGCGACCGCTGCGGAGGCGTCTTCGTAGCTGTCGAAGTAGAGGTCGAGCGTCCGGTAAGCGGGGGTAGCGGTGCCATCCTCCTTCGGCCACACCTTGGCGGACTCGAGTCGCCGCAGCTTCGGGAACTTCGCTGCGGCAGCCTTCACGTCCGCGTAGACCCGCTCGAAGTCGTCGGGGCTCGCAGGGTTGTCGATGATGATTGTGATCTTGGTAGGCAAGGGAGTCTCCTCGAAGTGGACCGAATGTTTGTTCAGCGGCCGTAGGTCTCCAGCAGCCGCAGCCACACCTCACTGACGGTCGGGTAGGCCGGAACCGCGTGCCACAGCCGGTCCAACGGGACCTCGCCAACGATGGCGATGGTCGCGGCATGGATCAGTTCCGCGACGTCCGGGCCTGCCAGGGTGAAGCCGACGATCACCTTCCGGTCCTCGTCGACGACCATGCGGGCGTGCCCCCGGTAGCCATCGGCGTGCAGAGACGCTCCGGCGACGGCCCCGAGGTCGTAGTCCACCACCCGGATCCGTAGCCCAGCCGCCTCGGCCGCAGCCGCGGTCAGGCCCACCGACGCGATCTCCGGGTCGGTGAAGACCACCTGCGGCACCGCACGTTCGTCGGCCGTCGCCACATGTCGGCCCCACCGGCCGTCCTCGACCTTCTCGCCCTTCGCCCGGGCCACGATCACATCGCCCACCGCCCGCGCCTGGTACTTGCCCTGATGGGTCAGCAGCACCCGCCGGTTCACATCGCCCGCCGCATAGAGCCACTCACCGCCGCCGACGACGCGCAGCGTGTCGTCGACCGGCAGCCAGGCACCCGGTGCCAGCCCGACCCGGTCGAGGCCGATGTCCTGGGTGTTCGGTGTGCGACCGACCGCCACCAGCACCTCGTCAGCTTCGACCCGCTCGCCGGAGGCCGTCGTGATGTGGACGGCTCCGCTGTCGTCGCGCTTGACGGCGACGGCCTCCGCGCCGAGGCGTACGGACACACCGGCCTCGCGCAACGACTCGCTGACCAGTTCACCGGCGAACGGCTCCGCCGACGGCAACAGGCCGTCGCGGGCCAGCACCGTCACCGCAGACCCCAGTGCGGCGAACGCGGTCGCCATCTCGGCTGCCACGACGCCACCACCGATGATGGCCAGTCGACCGGGGACCGAACGGGCCGAAGCGGCCTCGCGGCTGGACCACGGCGCCGATTCGCGCAGCCCCGGGATGTCCGGCAACAGGGCGCTGCTGCCGGTCGCGACGACCACGGCGTGCCGCGCGGTCAGCGTCGTCGTGACGCCGTCGACGCCGGCCACCTCGACAACGCGGGCGGAACTGATCCGCCCCTGACCGCGGTGCAGCGCGATGCCGGCCGACGCCAGCCACGAAACCTGACCGTCGTCCTGCCAGTGCGACGCGAAGGAGTCCCGCCGGCCCAGCACCGCAGCCGCGTCCAGGTCTCCCGTCACCGCCTCCCGCGCACCGGGCAGTTGGCGGGCCGCACGCAACGCGGACGCACTGCGCAGCAAAGCCTTGGTCGGCATGCAGGCCCAGTACGAGCACTCACCGCCGACCAACTCCCGCTCGACGATGGCGGCGGTCAGCCCGCCCCGCACGACCCGATCGGCCACGTTCTCCCCGACCGGACCGGCACCGATCACAACGACGTCGTACTCGATGGTGGTCATGTCACTCGCCCTTCGCGGTACGGCCGAGACGGATGGCCGCGATGAGGAAGAAGATGGCGCCGGGAATGGCGTAGCCGGCAGCGTTGGTCAGCGACGGGTTGTCCGCGGAAGCAGCGGCGATGAAGGACCCGCCAGCCAGTACCGAGATGCCACCACTGATGATCATCGGCCACTGCCCGCCCATCTTCCGACGGGTGACCCCCACGATCAACTGAACCAGACCGGCCACGATCGCCCACGCGCCCCACACCCGCAGGACAGCGGGAACACCGGAGGCGCCGGCGACACCCACGCCGACAGCCGCGACCAGGCTTACCGCGATGTTCACGTACAGCAGGGTCGGCGAGCCGGTGGCCCGCGACGACCGGAGGTCGTAGATGGCAGCGCCCACGTCGAACAGTGGGTAGAGCACGAACAGCGCCACCGCGAGCGGACCGATGTCCTTGGCGGTGGTGATCGCCACGCCGGCCCAGACGATGGCGAAGGCGAAGCGGACGAAGTACAGCCGCCGCAGCGCGGAGGCCGCCTGGGAGATACCGGGCGAAGCAGCAATGGTGGTCACGGGTGACCCTTTCACCGGAGGGGCTAGGTAGACCGATCGTTCTGTCTTGTTCAGCATGCCAGGCTCGACCGGCATCGTCAAGACCGAACGTTCTATCCACTGCCTCGTTGTCACGTCTGCGGCCGCTCGCGTCTCTCAGACCGAACGTTCTATCCGCTAGGATGGCGAGATGGCGACCACAGCACCCGGCGCCCGGCCCTCCGAGGCGCGCCAACGGCTCCTTGCCACGGCCACCAGAATCTTCTACTCGGAGGGCATCCATTCCGTGGGCGTGGACCGGATCATCGCCGAGGCGAAGGTGACCCGGGCCACCTTCTACCGGCATTTCCCCAGCAAGGACGACCTCATCCTCGCCTACCTGCGTGAGATCCACGAGATGGATCGCGGTGCGGTCGACGCGGTCATCACCACCGACTCACCGCCGGTCACCCCACTGCTGGCCATTGCCAACTTCATCGCTGAGCACATCCAGTCCCCGGGGTTCCGTGGCTGCGCGTTCCTGAACGCTGCGGCGGAGTATCCGGACACGGAACATCCCGTACGCCAGGAAATCATCGCCCACCGGCAATGGTTCCTGGACACGCTCACCATGCTGATGGCGCAGGTCCAGGAGGAGACGGCAGAGTCCGCCGCGCGTCACTTCGTCATGCTCCGCGACGGCGCCATGGCCGCCGGATGCCTCTTCGACCCCGCGTTGGTGTCCGATACCTTCCTCCGCGGCGTCGAAGGACTTCTCCGGATCACCGCCGAGCGCCCGTCGACCGAATCCGCGGGCTAGTCCGCCGTCGCGACCGCCGGATGTCGCCCGCCTGATCGGCGAGGCGCGAAACCGCGCCGCGCGACCTCGGCCCAGACAGCGTCAGCAGCTTCCCGTGGCGCAACAGCATGATCATCGGGTACGCCCAGACGCCTGGGCCGCTCCTGGCGCCCGGGATCTCGTCCCCGAGTGCTGACGCGCACCCGATCCAGCGGAACGTTGCCCTCAGCGCCACCTCACGGATGGTCATGATCAACTCGACTTCGCCGATCCGCAGGCGTCGACCGGTCCCGGATACCCCGAGTTCGCCGAACCCGTATGGATCAGCACGCGGGCCGATTTGCCTATAGGTATTAGGCGCGAGCATAATGCCTATAGGTAGATAGGGGGCGTGATGGACAGACCAGGACTGACGCCGGAGCGTCTGACCCGAGCGGGGGCGGAACTGGCCGACGAGGTCGGCTTTGACCAGGTCACCGTCTCGGCGCTCGCTCGGCGGTTCGACGTCAAGGTCCCGAGCCTGTACTCGCACCTGAAGAACTCACAGGACCTCAGGATCCGCATCGCGCTGTTCGCGCTGGAGGAACTCGCCGACCGCGTCGCCGATGCCGTCGCCGGTCGGGCCGGCAGGGACGCGCTGACCGCGTTCGCCGGCGCCTACCGCGAGTACGCCAGGGATCACCCCGGCCGTTATGCCGCCGCCCGGCTCCGGCTCGATCCGGAATCGGCGGCCACCAGCGCCGGTGTCCGGCACGCGCAGCTGGCTCGGGCGATCCTGCGGGGGTACGGGTTGGACGAGCCGGACGCGACCCATGCGGTCCGGATGCTGGGCAGCGTCTTCCACGGCTACGTCAGCTTGGAGCTGGCCGGTGGTTTCGAACACAGCGCTCCCAACGCGCTGGAATCCTGGGAATGGATCGTGGATTCGCTCGACGCGATGTTGCGCGACCGCAGCACTCGCTGACCCCGACAGGGGCCGCACCGCCGCCAGCGGTTCGCAGCGCGCAGCGCGCCGTCAACATCGAGAGGCTTTGAGGCAATGCCCACCGAACACCAGTGGATCACCACCCCGGTCACCGCGGGCCTTCTGCGCGGCTTTGTCGATCTGGAGGCGACCGCGCGCGGTCTACTGCCGCATCGGCTGACCGCCCGGGCACGCCAGCAGATCCCCGACGACCAGCTGGCCATGGCCGAGGCCCAGCCCTCCGGCGTACGGCTGGCCTTCCGTACCCGGGCCACCACCATCGAACTGGACACACTGCCCACCAAGCGGGTCTACCAAGGCTTTCCGGCCCCACCGGACGGCGTCTACGACCTGTTGGTCAACGGCCGCCTGGCCGCACAGTCCTCGGTGCCCGAAGGCAACGTCCGGACGGTCACCGACATGTTCACCCAGACCTCTGTGCTGACCGAAGGGCCGTCCGGCACCGCCCGCTTCGCGGGTCTGCCCGAGGGCGAGAAGGACATCGAGATCTGGCTGCCACACACGGAGATCACCGAGTTGATCGCGCTGCGCACTGACGCGCCCGTCGCGCAGACCCCACCCGACGGACGCAGGACGTGGCTGCACCACGGCAGCTCCATCAGCCACGGCTCGAACGCCGGTCATCCCACCGCCATCTGGCCAGCCCTGGCCGCGGCCGAGGGCGACGTGGAGTTGGTCAACCTGGGGTTCGGCGGGAGCGCGCTGCTCGACCCGTTCACCGCCCGCGCCATGCGGGACATCCCTGCGGACCTGATCAGTGTCAAGATCGGCATCAACATCGTCAACAGCGATGTGATGCGTCTCCGCGGCTTCACCCCTGCGGTCCACGGCTTCCTCGACACTGTCCGCGAGGGGCATCCGACCGCACCCCTGCTGGTCGTGTCCGCCATCCTGTGCCCGGTTCAGGAGGACACGCCCGGTCCCCTCGTGCCGGACTTCGAGGGCGGGGCTCTGCGGTTCAAGGCCACGGGCGATCCGGCCGAGCGCAGCGCCGGGCGGCTGACCCTCAACGTCATCCGTGACGAACTCGCCCGGATCGTCGAACAGCGCTCGGCCGACGACCCGAACCTGTACTACCTCGACGGACGCGACCTGTACGGCGAGGCGGACTACGCCGAACTCCCCCTTCCCGACGAGGTGCACCCCGACCCTGCCGGACATCGCCGTATCGCCGAGAACTTCGCGCGGCTCGCGTTCGGCGACGGCGGTCCCTTCGCCACCACCTCGTCCTGACCCGCACCGCACCATCCCCGCCCGACGGGACGGGGACCGCGCGAGACGCCGAGAGACACCACGCACCGTGGGGAAATCGGCGCGGTCATCGCGCCGGCGGCGACTGTCAGTCAGGCGCGTACCAGCGAGTCCACCACGAGGGCGGTGACCGTGGGGGTAGCGCGTGGTCAGCGGCGTCCGGGAGGCGACCTCCGCGAGGTTCACACCGCAGGTGTACGCCAGCAGGACGCCGGGGCAGAAGCTCACCGTCAGACAGCCGCAGGTGCGTCGGCGTAGCATCCCCGAGCGTGGCGGCAACGAACGCAAGCGAGGCTCAAGCTCCGCATCCAACGGGCCACGCCGGCCGCTACCGCCATGCCCCCACCGCCTCGGCATGACAGCACCGCACCCCCAACCCCACACCCCTTGTGTCCGGAGGATCGCAGACCATGGACCACGCATCCCAGCTCATCCAGGAGCGGAGTGCCCCGCCGGCCACGCTGGTGATCTTCGGTGCCTCCGGTGACCTGACCCGGCGCAAGCTGCTGCCCGCGGTGGAGAGCCTGGCTCGGCACGAGCGGCTCCCGGATCAGTTCGCCCTCGTCGGTGTCGCGCGCACGTCGATGACCGACGAGCAGTTCGCCGAGAGCGCCCTCGGCGAACACACCCTGGCCAGCAAACGCCAACTTCAGGGCGGCGTGCGGTACGTGACCGGCGGCTACGACGACCCGGAAACCTACAAGCGGCTCGTGGAGACCCTCGACGAGCTCGACGCACAGCGGGGCACGTCCGGTAACCGGATCTTCTACCTGTCCACCCCGGCCGGGGCCTTCGAGCCGGTGATCAACGGACTCGCCCGTGTCGGGCTCAACCAGCCCCGCGAAGGCTCATTCTCCCGCCTGGTCATCGAGAAGCCGTACGGGCGCGACCTGGTCACGGCCCGCGAACTCGACGGCGTCGTGCACAGCGCCTTCGACGAGCACCAGGTTTTTCGGATCGATCATTACCTGGGCAAGGACACCGTCCAGAACGTGCTGGCGCTGCGCTTCGCGAACTCGATCTTCCAGCCCATCTGGGACCGCTCCTGGGTCGACCACGTGCAGATCACCGTCGCCGAGACCCTCGGCGTCGGCAGCCGGGGCGGCTTCTACGAGGACGCCGGCGCGATGCGGGACATCGTGCAGAACCACGTGCTCCAGGTCCTCGCGCTGGCACTGATGGAACCACCGGCCTCGTTCGAGGCTGAGGGCCTGCGCAACGAGAAGGTGAAGCTGCTGCAGGCGATCCGCCTCCCCACCGACCGGGACATCGCCGAGGCCGCGGTCCGGGGACAGTACACCCGGGGCGGCACCCGCGAGGAGCTGATGGCCGGCTACCGCGAGGAGCCCGGCGTCGATCCCCTGTCGCGGACCGAGACCTACGCCGCCATGCGGCTCAACGTGGACAACTGGCGTTGGGCCGGGGTGCCGTTCTACGTACGCACCGGCAAGCGCCTGCCGGCCCGGCTCACCGAGGTGGCACTGCAGTTCCAGCGACCGCCGCACCTGCCGATCCCCACCGATCAGCTCACCGGCCTCGATGCTGACGCGCTGATCCTGCGGATCCAGCCGAACGAGGGGATCTCGCTGCGCTTCGGTGCGAAGGTGCCGGGCCACTCCTTCCGGGTCCGCACCGCCACGATGGAGTTCTCCTACGACCAGACGTTCGTCGAGGAGTCGCCGGAGGCGTACGAGCGTCTGCTCCTGGACGCGCTGATCGGTGACGCGTCGCTGTTCATCCGCAGCGACGAGGTGCAGCAGTGCTGGCGGATCGTCGACCCCATCATCGACCACTGGGAGAAGGACAACTCGCCGATCCCCACGTACGAGGCCGCCTCCTGGGGCCCGACCGACGCCGACCGGCTCATCGGCCGGCATGGCCGTACGTGGCGCAACTCCGCGTGAACTGCCACCACGAGTACGACCGCGCTGCTGCGCCCGATCGGCGTGGTCGCACGCTCGCCGGGAGGGGCTGCTTCGGGTAGGGGCCCGGTCAGGGCAACGCAGCCCTTTCCGGCGTACCGGTGACGGTCACGCCCTGAACGTGCGGCGGTAGGTGTCCGGCGGTACGCCGACCGAGCGTTGGAAGTGGCGACGCAGCGTTGTCGCGGTGCCCATGCCGGCGGCCGCCGCGATCGCGTCCACGCCGTCGTCGGTGGTCTCGAGCATCTCCTGCGCGCGCCGGATCCGCTGGGTCAGCAGCCACTGCAGCGGGGTGGTGCCGGTGACGGCGTGGAACTGCCGGGTCAGGTGGCGGGCGCTCAGGTTCGCCTGCCGCGCCAGGTCCTCCACGGTGAGCGGCTGGTCCAGCCGTGACATCACCCACGGGATCAGATCGGCCAGCGGATGGTCGTCCCGGACCGGCACCGGCGTGGTGACGAACTGGGCCTGGCCACCCGCCCGGTGCGGCGGCACCACCAGGCGACGGGCGACGATGTTGGCGACCGCCGAGCCATGGTCACGCCGGACCAGGTGCAGGCAGAGGTCCATCGCCGCGGCCTTGCCCGCCGAGGTCAGCACCTCGCCGTTGTCGACGTAGAGCACGTCCGGGTCGACCGTCACCCGGGGATGGCGAGCGGCCAGTTGCCCGGTGTGCGCCCAGTGCGTGGTCGCCCGCAGGCCGTTCAGCAGCCCGGCGGCGGCGAGCACGAACACCCCGGTGCACAGGGAGACGACCCGGGCGCCCGCCCGGTGGGCCACGCGTACCGCCGCGACGAGGTCGGCCGGCGGTTCGGCGTCGACGTCCGCGAGCGCGGGAACGATCACCGTGCCGGCGCGGGCCAGGTCGGTCAGGTCGCCGTCCGGCTCCAGCCGGAACCGGCCGACCCGCACCGGACTCGTGCCGCAGACGCTCACGTCGTACCAGGGGCCGGGGACGGCGTCGGGCGGTGAGCCGAAGACCTCGTAGGCCAGGGCCAGTTCGAAGTGGAGCATGCCGTCGGTGGCGGCGATGGCGACGGAGCGCGGGACGACAGCCATGTCGGGAATTGTATGGGTCGCGTCCTTCCGGACACTGGTGGCGATCATTCGACCGGACCAGGATCTCCGGCAGTGGATCACTTCGAGGCACGGGGAGCTGGACATGGCGACGGTCGGGAACATCGCGGTCCACGGCGCGTACGGGCACACCGGACGGTTCGTGGTGGCCGAGCTGCGCAGGCGCGGGCTGGTCCCGCTGCTGCTCGGCCGGGACCGGGACCGGCTGCTGGCGCTGACCCAGGGCCATCCGCATGCCGAGGTACGACCGGCGTCGGTCGACGATCCGGCCTCGCTCGACCGGGCCCTCGACGGCGCGGACGCCGTGATCAACGCCGCCGGACCGTTCGCCTCGACCGCCGGCCCGGTGGTCGAGGCAGCCCTGCGGGCCGGCATCCCCTACGTCGACGTGGCGGCGGAGATCGAGGCGAACCTCGACACCTTCGCGCACCACGCCGAGCGCGCCCACGCCGCAGGCACTCTGGTGGTGCCCGCGATGGCCTTCTTCGGCGGCCTCGGCGACCTGCTGGCCACCGCCGCCATGGGCGACTGGACGGCCGCGGACGAGGTGCATGTCGCGTACGGCCTCACGAGCTGGCACCCCACCGGCGGCACGCTGGCCTCGGGTACGGTCTCGACCCAGCGGCGCGGTGGCCGCCGCCTCCGGTTCACCGGCGGACGGTTGCATCACCACGACGACGCGCTGCCCACCCTGGAGTGGCCCTTCCCCGCCCCGCTCGGCCCACGGCCCGTCCTCGGCGAGTTCACCATGGCCGACGTCGTCACCATCTCCAGCCACCTGGCCGTGCCCGAGGTCCGCAGCTACATGACCACCCAGGCGGCCGCGGACCTGGGATCTCCCGACCCCAGCGCGCCGACCGCCGTCGACGAGCGGGGCCGCTCCGCGCAGACGTTCGTCGTCGACGTCCTCGTCCGGTCCGATGACACGGAACGCCGACTGGCCGCCAGCGGCCAGGACATCTACGCCGTCAGCGCGCCGCTCGCGGTGGAGGCCGTCGACCGCATCCGCACCGGCCGTACCCGAATGACAGGTGTCGCTTCCGCGGGCGCGGCCTTCGACGCCGTGGACTTCCTCAACGCCCTCTCCACGCACCTCACGGTGCACCGTCCGGCGGACGTCCGTGGCCGGTCGCCCCTCTCAGCCGGAAACGCAGACGGTACGCGCTGAAGCTGATGTCAGCGCGCACCGTGGATCGGGTACGCGACCAACCAGGGCCTTGCCTCCCCAGACGTCCCCGGTGAACCTTAATCCACGGGCGAGCGGCGAGCCGGTCGTCCGGATTCGCGCGGCACGGCCGGAGGGAGCGCGGTGCATCCGTTGCGGGCAGGTCACCAGCGGGGAGTCTGCTGCGTGGTGGCCGCCGCCGGCTATGGCAAGACCACCGCGTTACGCCGCTGGTTTCCTCGATCTGGCGCCCGCTGGTGCCGAGGCGACGACGCACCCGTACGCCAGCTCGTCGCCGACGCCGTCGCGGCCGGCGACCGGGTGGTCGTGGTCGACGACCTGCCGCCGACCTCGGCGGAGCAGCTGCACCAGCTGCTCGAGGAGATCGCGCGGTGGGCCGATGACGTCACCGTCGTCCTTGCCTCGCGGTGGCCGCTGTCCGCACCGTCCACACGTCTGCTCGGCAGCGGGCTCTGGACCGAGCTGGGCCCGGCCGACCTGGCGCTCTCCCCGCAACGGATCGCCGACCTGATCGCCGAGGAGTACGGCCTCTCCACACCGGACCTCGGCGAGCGGCTGTACGCGGCGACCGGCGGCTGGCCGGCGCTCGTCCATCTGTCCGCCGAGACTCTGCGGCTGGGTGGGGTGCCGCCCGGACCGCTCGCTCCGATCCTCAGCGAACCCGGTGGGCCGCTGGCGCGGTACGTCGCCGACGAGGTGCTGTCCGCGCTTCCTGCGGACGCGAACCGGCTGCTGCGTCAGGTCGGTGCGCTGGCGCCGGTGAGTGTGGGGCTGTGCCGTGCGCTCGGCCACCGCGGTGCCCCACGCGTCATCGACCGGCTACGCCGTACCGGCCTGCTGACCCGGACGACCTGGGCCGCGGCCGGGCCGGGAGCACCGGCACCCGAGGAACTCTTCGTGCCGATCGTCGTCGAGACCGCCCGGCACGGGCACCGCGCACCGACCGCCGGTCAGCTCCGCGACACGGCCACCATCGCAGCGGCCTGGTACGACGAGCACGGGCCGCCGGTCGCCGCGGCCCGGGAGTACCTGCGGGCCGGGGACCACGCGGCGGCCGCGCGGGTGCTCGACGCGTACGGCGACCGGATGATCGCCGCAGGTCGGTCCGGCGCGGTGGTCGAGCTGGTGCGCGTGCTGCCGGAACAGCATCGGAGCCGCCGGCTGCGTCTGCTGCTCGGCGACGCGTTGCGCACCCTCGGCGACCTCGGTGCGGCCACCCGCGAGTACGACGCCGTCGCCGAGCAGGCCTGGGACGCCGGCCTCGCGTGGCGGCTGGGCCGGATCCATTACCAGCGGGGGGACGCCCGGGCTGCCCTGGCGATCCTCGAACGGCCGCTCGCCGGGTCCGACCCGCTCCCCGATCGGGCGCTGCTGCTCGCCTGGACCGCGCACGCGCACCTGCTGGCCGGTGACACCGACGCCGCCACCGCATGCGCACGGCAGGCGCTCGCCGCCGCGACCAGCGCCGGTCAGGACGATGTACTGGCCGCCACCCACCTCAGCGTCGCGCTGTGCCTCAGTGTGGCCGGTGACATCGCGGGCAGCGAGGAGCACTTCGCCCTGGCACTGCCGATCGCGGAACGCATCGGCGACGTCCTGCTGCTCACCCGCATCCACACCAACCGCACCCACCAGTTCCTGCGTACCGGCCGGTTCGCCGAGGCGCTGACGATGGCCGAACGGTCGGCCCGGTACGCCGCGCTGGCCGGCGCGCCCAGCCTGCGCGCCATCGCGACCAGCAACGAGGCGGAAGCGCTGGCGATGCTCGGCCGGTACGACGAGGCGGTGCAGCGGTACGAGACGGCGCTGGGGTTCTACCAGCAGAAGGGCTCCCGACGGTTCATCCACGCGCTGCTCGGACTGGGTGAGCTGTACCGCCGGCGAGGCTGGCGCGAGCAGGCGCGCGCCGCGTACGAGGAGACGATCCGGGTCACCGAGGAGACCGGGAACGCACACGTCCTGGTGCCCGCGCTCGCGGGGCTGGCGCTGGTACGACTGGACGACGACGTGCCGGCGGCGGCGCGCTACGCCGACCGGGCCGGTCGGGACGTCGGGGACGAGATCGTGGCACCGGCGCTGCTGGCCCAGGGCTGGGTCGCGCTCCGGATGGCCGCGCCCGACCGGGCCGCCGCGCTCGCCGACGAGGCGGCCCGCATCGCACGGGGTCAGGGGGACCTGGCGGGGTTGGCCGACGCGCTCGAACTGCGGGCCGCGGCGGAGCAGGACCTCGGGCGGGCCCGCGAGGCGCTGCGTGAGGCGTACGCGATCTGGACCCGAGCCGGTGCGGCGGTCGAGGCGGCCCGGCTGCTGGTCGTACTCGGACGGTTGCCCGGGGCCGACATCGACGACCGGCTGGCCGGCCTGCTCGCGGGCGAGCAGGTCGCCCTCGCCGGCGCCCTGGTGGATCGGACCGCGAGCGGCTCCGGCGCGGGGGCGCCCGGTGCCGGGCCGGTCTACCAGCGGGTGGTGATCCGGGCCCTCGGCCGGTTCGAGGTGCATCTCGACGGCCAGCCGGTGCCAGCCTCGCAGTGGCAGTCCCGCAAGGCGCGTGATCTGGTCCGTATCCTCGTCGCGCGGCGCGGCCGGCCGGTGCCACGGGGCGAGTTGTGCGAGCTGCTCTGGCCGGACGACGACCCGGATCGCACCGGGCACCGCCTGTCGGTCCTGCTCTCGATCGTCCGGGGGGTGTTCGACCCGACGAAGACGTTCGCTCCCGATCACTTCCTCATCGCCGATCAGGCGTGCATCGCGCTCGACGTCGGTCGGTTGCGGGTGGACGTCGAGGAGTTCCTCGCGCACGTCGCGCACGCGCGCCGCCTGGTGGAGCGGGGAGCGCTGGACCAGGCGCGGACGGTGCTGCTGTCCGCCGACCGGCAGTACCGCGCCGACGCGTTCGAGGACGAGCCGTACGCCGACTGGTCCGGTCCGCTGCGCGAGGAGGCGCGGGCGGCGTACCTCGGCATGCTGCGCCTGTTGGCCCAGGTCAGCCGGGCCACGGCGGGCCCGGCTGCGGCGGTGCCGTACCTGCTGCGACTCCTGGAACGGGATCCGTACGACCAGCCGGCACACCGGGCGTTGGTGCGCGCGCTGGTCGCCGGCGGCCAGCACGGCGAGGCCCGCCGGGCTCTCGCCCGGTACCGCGAGGCGATGCGGGTCATCGGGGTGCACCCGCCGGACGAGCTCATCCTTGCCCCGGCTCGGCAGCCACCGGCCGCCGTTCGCCAGCGGTCGCCGGCCGCCGCCAACGGCCGGCGGGGTCCGGTACCCGATCGCGGGTGTTGACCGGCCGGGGCGCTGCCGGCGGCGGGACAGCGGCGCCCCGAGCGAGGTGGTCGGTCGGCGGGACGGCTACCGGTCAGTGGAAGGCGGCCATCTCCGCGGCGGACACGGCGAGCGAGCCCGCACCGTCCCCCGCGGCGTCGGCCCGGGCGGCGGCCGGCCCCGGCAACTGGCTCGCCCGGACGGCCTCGGCGCCCGCCTGGCGGAGGTTCGCGCTGGGAACGAGCGCGTTGAGGAAGAACGGTCCCGCGCCCGTCACGCTGGCGCCGACGCCGTACACGTGGGCGTCCGGACCGGCAGGCGCGGTGCCGACCGTCTTCGGCCAGGCGCCGTCGTACCCGGTGGCGGCCTCGACGCGGACGCCGGGCGGTCCGGTCGGTTGCGTGGGCTCCTTGCAGACCCCGACGGCGGTGAGGGCAGCCGGCTCGGCGGTGCCGCCCGTGTGCACCCGCACCGTCCGCAGCCCGGGACCGAACGCGACCTCGTCAACGTACGTCTGGTCCACCGCCCCTTCGACACGGAAGCCGGTGCCGACCAGCCGCGTGTCGCCGGGGCAGCTCACCTCCACCGTCGACGCCGATCCGACGGTGGCCGTCGTCCGCACCGGTGGGCTCGTCGACCAGTCGCACGTGGCATAGGCCACCACCGACCATGCGCTCGCGTGCCCCGTCCGGGCTGTCGCGGTGACGGTCACCGAGGTCAGTTCCGCGTCGGGCTCCATCGCGGTCAGCACGACACCGCCGTTCCCGTTAACGATCCGAGCGCCCGCCGCGAAGACGGATAGCCTCCCCGGGCAACTCGCGGTGACGACCTTCGTCACGCTCGCGTCGTTCTCGCTGACCTCCTCGACGCGTACCGGTGCGAGCCCGCCCGCGTGGGCGGACCGGTCCGGTGCGGCCGCCCCGGCCGCCGTACCCAGCACGACGGCGACCGCTCCCGCCCCCGTCCGTCGTGCGATGTCCATCGTGCGCATGTCGCTACCTCGCTCTCGCCGGCCCGGTCGGGCCGTTCATCGCCCATGCTCCGGTCCGACCTCAGGGTGGCGTCATGGTGCGCCGGCTCCGAGTCGCCACCCGGAGCAGATCGTGACGTGACCCTGAGGTCCCTGCCGAGACTCGATGTCGAACGCCGCAGAGGGCGCGGCGCGACCAAGGAGGAAGACATGCGTTTCAGCAGGACGGCGACCCGGCTCCTGGTACTGCCCGTGGTGTGCGCACTCGGGCTGATCGCCGCGAGCCCGGCGCAGGCCGCGGTACAGCGGACCGACCGGTTCTCCATCACCGAACGGCACTTCGACTTCGGCGACGACGACCTGGGCAACATCTCCGGAGATCCCAAGGCCGACGGCCGGCTGGAGTGGGATCTGGTCAACGGCACCTGGGCGCCTCGGCTGCTCGGACGCATCTACATCAACAACGCGTCCGGCGAGTGCGTCCGGGTCCAGATGGTCGTCACCTACCAGAACGGTGTGGTGGTGCCCTACACCGACAACGTGTCGGACTTCTGCGCCCCGAACGGGAGAACCTGGTACAACGACGTCGACTTCACCCCGGTCAGCTCGGCGTACATCGCGAACGTCGTCGTCAAGCTGCAGAGCGCGCCGGCGGGCGGATGGGCCTTCTCGACCGAGGGAGCGTCGGTGCCGTACCCCGCACCGTGGTTGCTGCCATAGGCGTACCCGGTCACCGGGCTGATACGGCGGTCAGCGACCACGGCGGGCGGGCGAGATCAACGAATCTCGCCCGCCCGCCGCTGTGGTCCGTCCCCGCACGTCCCGGGGCGCCGGTGCCGGCTAGCGCACCCGCAACTTCTGGTAGTTGGCGGCGTGCGGCCGGTAGGTCGGGTTACCGGAGTAGGCGACGTGGACCTGGTAGGTCCCGGGACGCAGGTCGGCGGTCCGCAGTTCGACGACCGCCGCACCATCCACCAGCGGTACGACCTGGGCGGTACCGCCGAAGGTGACGGTGACCTCGCCGGTCGGGGTCGGAGCGTGGTGCTTCGGTCCGCCCGCCGGCTCGACGGTCACGGCCAACCTGAACGTCTCCCCGCGAACAACCGACGCCGGCGTGGCTTTCGCCTTGACCTTGACGGCGGCCGGTCCGGAGGGCACCTCGAACGACGCCGTACCCTCCGACGCCTTCAGGTAGCCGAAGCCGAGGTACTCGGCCTTGAGCCCCCGGGTGCCCGCCGGCAGACCTGCCGGAAGCGTGACGGTGGCCGCGCCGTCCTCGAGGTGGGCGAGCGTCGACCACGAGCCGATGCTGAACCGCACCTGACCGCCGGTCTCGAACCCGTCGGCCGCCGTGACCGTCGCGGTGGCTTCGGTCGTCTGGGCCTTACTCGCGTACGGCGTGACAGCCACCTCGGTGGTGGTCGTGACGTCGTTGTTCGGGATCCCGCGGATGTCGTTCCACTCGCGGACGGTCAGTGGGATCACGGTGCCGTGCCGCGGACGGACGACACCCGCGTTGGTCATCGTGATCGCCTTGGCGTTCCACGTCGGGGCCTCGATGTTCTCGTGGCACGCGGCCTGGTATCCGCCGCCGTTCGTGTACCGGTCGCCCCAGAGGTAGAACTGGCCGGGGCAGGAGGTGTCCCCGGGGTTCGCCTTGAAGATGACCGGTCCCTCGTACCCCTGGTTGGCGACCCACGTCGTGCGCCCCAGCGCCGGCGCGACCATCGTCCAGTTGTCGAGGTTGCTGTCCAGGAAGTCGGTGTGCTTCTCCGAGAAGATGTCCGAGCCCTGGTTGCCGGCCTCGTTCTTGGTCACCCGGTAGTAGTGGTCGCCGACCCGGATCGCGGTGGTGTCGATCCGCGACAGCGGAGCGGGGTCCTGCCAGACCTGGGGGGCGGAGAAGGTCTTGAAGTCCCGCGTCGTGGCGTACCACATCTGCGCGTTGCCCTGGCCGGTGCGGTTCACCGGGTCGTTCCAGAGCGACTGGGCCCAGAACACGACGTAGGCGCCGATCTCCTCGACCCACAGCGACTCCGGGGCGAAGGCGTTGCCCGCGTTGTCGGGCGCGACCTTCACGTGCCGCTGCGGGGTCCAGTTCACCAGGTCGTGCGACTCGAACACCTCGATGTACTGGGTGTCGTTGATGGCGTATCCGCCCTGGTCGTACCAGTTGAGGTCGGTGGCGATCATGTAGAACGTGTCGCCGTCGGGGGAACGGACGATGTGCGGGTCACGAAGGCCCTGGTCGCCCAGCTGCGAGATGAGTGACGGCCGGCCACCCGTCAACCCGGTCCAGTCCAGAGCGGTGTTTCCGTTGGACGTGGCGAACATGATCTGCTCACCGTCGGCGATTCCCTCGCCCTTGAAGTACCCCATGAAGTACCGCTCGTACTCCTCGGAACGGGGCATGGCGGTGATGGTCACCGGGAACGACCTGGTCCGCGAGGCCGTACCCTTGGTGATGGTCGCCGTCAGGGTGCCGGTGACGTCCTGGTGGCCGAATGACGGGCGGGTCACCTCGCCCGTCGGCGTGACGAGTGTGGTGGTCGACCTCCAGGTGATCGTCGAGCCGAACTCGCCCTTGGCGGCGAGGTTCAGGTTCCCGCGTACGTCATCGGTGCCCGGCAGGGTCAGGTCGACGGTGTCGCGGTCGACCGCCTGCGCGTCGTCGAACTCGGCTTTGACCACGACGGGGATCTCCCGTGTGGTGACCTCCTGGGCGCCCTTGCGGACGGTCGCCGTGAGCGTGGCTGTCGCGTCGGGTTGCCCCTGTGCGGGCCGCTTGATCGTGCCGATCACCGCGACCTTGCGGGCGCTGGCGACAGCCGGCGGGGTGTGGACCTCGACGACCGAGGGGTCCGAACTCGTCCAGGTGATGGCCGAACCCGCCACGGAGCCCACCTTGGGCAGCACGATGTCGTGTACGACCGCGCTGGTCAGACCGAGGTCGATGGCGGCGGCGTCGGCGCGGACGCCCTCGGAGACGGTCCGATCCGCCCGGGTGAGCGTCTCGTCGGGACTCAGTGCCCGGTCGTAGACCCGGAAGTCCCGGATCGTGCCGCGGAACGAGTAGTGACTCGACGTCTGGGAGCGACCGAGGAAGTTGCAGTTGGTTCCGGCGGCGCTCACCGACGGTGGCGTGGTCAGGTTCGTCGACGTCGCGTGCGGTACGCCGTCGAGGTAGAGCCGGCCGGTCCAGCTCGTTCCGTCCGGGTTCAGCGACTGGGTGTACGTGACATGCGTCCACGCTCCCTCCCGCATGCGGACCCGGTTCTGTTGCAGGTTCGCCGGACCCACCGCGACGCGGAACCGTTGGGTGTTCGACGCGAAGATCGAGCCCTCGGCGCCGGTGT
The DNA here is from genome assembly GCF_049315225.1 of Micromonospora sp. WMMD729. Taxonomy (NCBI): domain Bacteria; kingdom Bacillati; phylum Actinomycetota; class Actinomycetes; order Micromonosporales; family Micromonosporaceae; genus Micromonospora; species Micromonospora sp. WMMD729. The sequence goes on from NZ_CP186059.1 coordinate 4,121,855, forward strand.
CGGCGTCGCACGAGCCGGACTTGCGGCCGAAGCTCCACATCTGGTGCTCGCCGACGTTCGCCGGGTCGATCCACACGTCGTAGTCGACGGTGAGGTTGGACATACCGGCGGTGATGTCGCTCGGCAGCGCCACGTACGCGCCGTCGAGGGCGCCCTGGTAGGAGTCGGGGTTGAACCTGACCCCGTCCCCGGTCAGGCTCGCCTTCCCGGGATTCACCAGGGTGGCGTTCGCCGCCGAGCCCGCGCTACCCGAGTTGACCAATGTCGTACCACTGGTCTCGTCGAGCGCGAAGTGGTGCACCAGACCCTCATCGAGCCGCTGCTCGGCAGCGTACGAGGGTGTCGCACCGATCGGAACCGACATGAGTGCCCCCAGGGTCAGGGCCACGGCCGCTCTACTCTTCCGACTCGGTCCGGGACGTGACCTTGGCTGTCGCAGTCGCAATTGGTCCTCCTTGGCGGCGTGGTGGTGGCGCGCTCCGAAGTGGACGAAGGGTGTAAACCCTAACTACGGCCCGTGGTCGAGTCAACGCGATCCGTCCCAGACGAAACGACGGTGCGGGCCGCCTCTGAGGCGGCCCGCACCGTCGTCGAGCGTCGGACGAGATGCTGGTGGGTGAGAGTTACCGGTCTACAGGTCGGCCTTCAACACGCGGGAGGATTCGTACGTCGTGGAGGCCCGCGGGAGGCCCGGCACCGTGGAGACGTCCTTGACCAGCATGCCGGTCGTGGCGTCGATGGTCAGCACCTCGCTGCCCTCGCCGCCGAACACCTCGGGACCGGCGGTGATCGTCAGCGTGGCCCTGCCGTGCGTTGTCGAGTTCTTGACGTCGACAGCGGAGATGGTGGACAGCAGACGCAGCACGCCGGCCCGGACCTGCGTGTTCCCGTCGCCGGCGGACAGCGCTTCGGTGCTGAACGTCCACAAGGCGTTGTCGAAGTGCCGCTCGACGGCCTCGGGGCTGTACGGCTTCGGCTTGGCGTTGCCGCCCTTCTGCTTGATGATCACCTGGACGTCCGCCTGCTGCTTGTCCCACACCGCCTTCTGCGCTGCGGGGTCGAGGCCCACCAGCGGATCCTCGGCTGCCTTGAGCATCTGGACACGGCCGCCGGCCGGGCTGCTGTCCGCCGCGGCGACGGCCGCCTTGAGGAGCGGAGCGTAGCCGCCGTCCTTCATCTGGTCCTGGTGACGGGCGATCGCACGCTTGATGTCCTTGACGCTGTTGCCCGTGTAGATCGCGTGCCCGTCGGTGTACAGCGTGTAGACGACCTGCATGGTCCTGGTGCCGTGGACCTGCGTCGCCTTCACCAGCCACGCGTCGCCCTCCGTTGGGGTGACCGTCTTGATGGACCCGGCCAGGGTCATCAGCGGCGCGCGCTCGGCCGACTCGTCGACGGTGGTCGGGCCCGAGGTGGTGGCGGCCGACGAATCCTTGCTGGCCTCGATGCCCCCGGTCGCCGGCGAGTTGAGCACGACAGCGACGACCGCCGCCGCGGCGACAACCCCCACCCCGGCGCCGATGCCCCATCGGCCCGCGAGGCCGATCCGGCGGCGGCGCTGAAGGGCCGGCCCGGACTCGTGGTTCCGCGTGCTTGTCGTCGTTTCCATGGTTGACGTCGCCTCCATAGTCGTGTCCCCCGCCGATATCGCGCCCACCATCCGCACGGTCCCGGAATCGGCCATAGCCGCCCGCAGCACCGCCCGCGCCCGCTGATACGCCTCGGGGCGTAGTGGTTCCGCGTTGCCCAACGCACCGACCAGATCCAGCTCGTCGGTCATCGGTGTCTCTCCTTCGCGCTGTTGCGGTCCTTCAGAAGCGCGGACACCCCCGGGGCGTCTCGCAGTGCCGTCCTGGCCTGGCTCAGGAGCCGTCGCGCGGTGCCGGCCGGTATGCCGAGTGCCCGCGCGGCGTCGGCTGCGGTCAGGTCCTCCCAGGCGACGAGCCTGAGCACCTCCCGCTCTTCGGGCTTGAGCCGCGTCAGGGCCGACCGGAGCACCGCCCGCGCGTCCACGCCGAGGTCCACCGCCGACCACGGATCCCATCCGTCAGCCACGTCCGGCACGTCCGCGACCAGGTCCTCGGCCGGCCGGGACCGCCAGTAGCGCCGCAGGCGGTTCAATGCCACCCCGTACAGCCACGGCCGCGCGTCGTTGTACGACCGGTCGTACGATCGCCGCGACTCGAACGCCGCAACCCACACCTCGCCCAGGAGGTCTTCAGCCGTGTCCCGCCCCACCCGGCGGACGAGGTACGAACCGACGGCGGCCTCATGACGCTCGACCACCTCTACGAAGGCGTCGACATCGCCACCCAGCGACCGGCCTATCAAATCCGCATCCGAAGCCATGGCCCTCCTCGGCAAAGTCCGCGCTCCACCCTGACATTGCCGATCAGGCGGGAAAGTGTTCAGACAGCGGATCTCGCCCCCGGTGTCGAGCGCACCGGTGCGGGGCCGCACCGGTGCGTGGCCCACGGCTACCCTCACGCCATGCAAGCCCTCCTGGTTGATCTGCTACCGATGACGCTGTGGCAACCCGGCAACCTCTACGCCGGAGGGCGACTGCACTTCTGCGTCGGTTGGAGCGATGAGCGGACCGTCGAGTGGCAGGGGCGTCAGATTCTGGCCGGGAAGCCCGGCGGCGCCGCACGGATCAACCAGCGCTACTTCCAGCCCGAGCACGGTGACCAAAGCCATGACCCACGCTGAGCTCGGAGACCGCGTTCGTCCGTACCGGGCCTCGCGCACGGCCCTTTCGATGACTGCGCCCGTCGGCCGATGACACGACGCTTCGGTGACCGGACCAGGTTAGCGGTGGAGATCGGCGAGGCGGAGCCGCATCAACTCCGCGTCGTCGACCTGTGGGCGGCCGGCAGGAGGCTGACCACCGGGGACAACTGCGTCTTTCTTCCGTCCTTCATCCGCGCCATGCGGTCAAGTGCGGCGCGGGTGAGCCGGCGCGACGTCGAGCCCTGTCCCTTTTCGGGCCGCACGCCGGAGGAGATCTTCCAACTGCTGGAGGCGGACGATACGGAGTTCCGGGAGCGGTTCTGGTTCCTGCAGTGGGGCGAGATCGTCGACAACGTCTCCAGGTACGCCTACCTGGACGACGACCTGGTGATCGTCTTTGCGTTCTGGCGGCCAGACCATCCTCGTCCGGATGACCTGGGCACGGTCTTCGTCGCCAGGATCCCGCCCGAGGAGTTCGTGGCCACCGTCGAGGATGCGGCCGATCTGCTGAACGCCGAGCTGGCTGACGTCGCTCCACCCCCGTGACCGGACCGCCACGCATGCCGGGCACCATCTGGTTGAGCTACGAGCGCCCACTGAGCAGCGAGTGCCCGACGGCAACCAGCATCCCCACGCCGGCCAGTGTCATCATCACCCCGAACAGCCTGTCGAACACAATGAAGAACGCCCGGCGCCGCGCGAGTTGATCGTCTTCCCAGCGCAGAGGGCTGACCGGACGAACGACCCGCATCGACAGCTCGATGTGCTTCGTCGCAATGCCGCGACAATCGCTCGCGAGGGCCACTCCGATCACGATGAAGAGCACTGCGAGCAGGAGCTCGAGCAGAACACGCCCCATCACGATGCCTCCGCCAACCGACCCCCGGGCAACCCCGCTGACACAGCGAGACTAGCGGGGCGTGCCCACCTGCGAGCGTCACGCTGGTCGGTCCCCCGGACCATCCAGTCGATCGACCGGGTGCCAGTGGCTCCCAGCGGCAAGCCCGACAAGCGCCCCCTGGCGGCCCCGGGCGGGAACAGTTACGTGACGCGGTAGGCGGTGTAGCGCACCCGGTCGGCCTCGCGGATCGCCGACGCCACGAAGACGGACTGCTCCAGGACGGCCAGCGCGGGCACCGACGTCTCCAGTCGTACACCCAGGCGGAAGTAGTACTCGGACGGGTCGACGGCGTCGCCGCGCAGCAACGCCGCGAGGATCTCCGGGCGGCCGCTGCGGACGCCGAACGTACGTAGGTAGACGTGACCGCCGTCGACGGTACGCGCCGAGTAGCGCGTGTCGATCTCGATCGCGCCGTCGGGGCGGACCACCTGCCAGTCGGCGCCGCCGGGCAAGATGTCCGCCTCGAACAGACCGGTGACCCGGCCGCCGAGGACCGGCACCACGCGACGGTGACCGGCGCGGGTCACCCCGTGGTCCTCCAGCGCGCCGAGGCGCACCTGCACCTCGAACGCGGCCTCCAGCCCGGGAACCGGCGGGGCGGTCACGGCGTCCCGACCGGCGGCTCGGCGCGTACTCATGGAGTGTCCTCGGCGTGCGCGAGGGCGTCGCGGAGGCGTTCCAGCGCGGGCACCGCGGCGGCGAGGGCCGCGCGGTCCGCCGCCGGCAGCGTCGCCGCGGCGCGGGCGACCAGGTCGCCGCTCGCGAGGTCGAAGCGGTCGAACAGGTCGAGGGCCTTCGCTGTGGCGAGGACATCGACGTGGCGGTGGTTGCCGGGACGGGGGCGACGCTCGACGAGACCGTTGCTCTCCATCGCGGTGAGCAGGTTGCTGACCGTGGATCGGCTCAGGCGCAGCCGCTCGGCCAGCTCACCGGGGCCGGACACGGTGCCCCGGGGCAACGCCCGCACGATCTCGATCTGCGCGTCCGGGATCTCCGGCAGGTGCTCGGCGGCCCGGGCGGCGGCGAGCAGCGTGCGGCGCAGCGGTGAGATCACCGAGGCCAGGCGTGCCGCGTCCAGTTCGGTCGTCTCCGGGCCGGTCACGGCAGGACACCGGAGAAGGCCGTCGGCGTCAGGGAGGCCCGTTCGTTGAGGTCGGCGGGCAGGAAGCCGGCCGCCTTCTTGTAGCCGGTGGCGATAGCGGTGAGCTCCTCGGGCGGGATGACGTCGTGGATGTGCGCGAACCCGTCCGGCGCGCGCTCGTGGGCGAGCACCATCACCTGTTCCGGGCCCTGCCGCCGGTTGCTCAGCACGAGCGCGGTGGTCGCGGGCCGCCGATCCGCCTCGTAGGCGTCGAGCGCCGCCCGGACCGTCGGCGCGGTGGCGAGGTGGAAGGCGAGGGTACGTGCGTCCAGGATCGCCTGCGACGCCCCGTTGGAACCGTTCGGATACATCGGGTGCGCCGCGTCGCCGAGCAGCGTGCTGTTGCCGTGGCTCCATGTGTCGATCGGATCGCGGTCCACCATGGGGTATTCGAGGATCTCGTCGGCGGTGGCCAGCAGTTCCGGCACGTTGAGCCACCCGAAACGCCAGTCCGCGAAGAGCGAGACGACCGGCGCGGGGTCGACCGTTCGGTTCCAGTCCGCGTTGGGCCCGGCGAAACCGGGCCCGCGCCGCTCGGCCACGACGTTGATGAGGCCGGGACCGATCGGGTACGCCACGAACTTCTGTTCCGCGTCCCCGGCCATGATCATGGTGCGTCCGTCCAGGAATCCGGGTGCCCGTGCCGTCCCCCGCCACAGCGTCAGCCCGTTCCACAGTGGCGCTCCCTCGCCGGGATGGTGTTGCCCCCGCAGCGCGGAGTGGATGCCGTCCGCTCCGACGATCAGGTCGCCGGCGACGGTCACCTCCCCCGCCGCCGTCTCGAAGTGCGCGACGCCGTCGCGGACGCCGACGAGCCGGTGCCCGGTGCGCACCGCGTCGGCGCCCAGCCGTTCCCGCACCACGGCGAGCAGTTCCATCTGGAACCGGCCGCGGTGCACGGAAAGCTGCGGCCAGCGATATCCGGCGTCCAGTCCGCGTGGCTCGCTCCAGATCTGCTGACCGTAACGGTTGTAGTAGGCAAGCGTGCCGGGTGCGGCACCCAGCCTTTCCATGCGTTCCCCGAGACCCAATTCGGTCAGCTCACGGACGGCGTGCGGGAGCAGATTGATTCCGACGCCGAGTGGGCGAAGCGCGGCGGCGCGCTCGTAGACGGTGATCTCACGGAAGCCGGCCCGGTGCAGGCTGAGCGCGGTGGTGAGGCCACCGATACCAGCGCCCACGATCACGATTGCCACGTCGTCGCCCTCTCCGCCCCGCGCCACCAACCGCACAGTTTGGTCACAAAATCGTCGGTCGTCAAGACGCGTTCTCGCCACCATCGGACCACTCGCAGCGCCATGCGATTCGCTCTTTCGGAATTCTTGACAATCAATCGCCTCTGCATGACGCTGATCGACGCGGTCGGATGCCTTTGGCACTCCGTCGACCCCACTCCTCAGGCTGCACAAGCGCTGCGCACGGAAGGGCCCGTCCATGAAGAAGGTCACTGCCCTCGCTGTTCTCGCCGGCGTCGTGATCGCCCTGACCGGCTGCACGGATTCCGATGCCACCGATCCGTCCCCCGGGTCGTCGAGCGGCGACCTGCGGAAGGTCCGCGTGGCGGCGCTGCCGATCAGCGAGACCGCCGCGCTGTGGGGCGGCATCAAGGCGGGCATCTTCCGGGAGCAGGGGCTCGACGTGGAGGTGGTGCCCGCACAGGGTGGCGCCCAGGCCATCCCGGCCATGCTCAACGGCGACATCGACTTCGCCATCGGCCAGCCGTTCGGCCCGTTCCGCGCCGATCTGCAGAACCTCGGCGTGGTGATCATCGGGAACTACGCGTCGTCCTACGCCGACGGCGACGACATCAACGCCGTGCTGGCGTCCACGAAGTCCGGTATCACCCGGCCGGCCCAGCTCGCCGGACGCAAGGTGTCGGTGAACAGCCTGGGAGCCGCCGGCGATGTCACGATCATGGCAGCGGTCGAGAAGGACGGCGGCGATCCCACCAAGGTCAAGTTCGTCGAGGTGGCCTTTCCGGACGCACCGGCCCAGCTCGCCGCCGGCAACATCGACGCCGCCTGGGTGACCGAGCCGTTCATCACCCAGATGCGCAAGCGCGGCGACGTTCTGGTGGTCGCCCCCTACCAGGCGACCGTTCCCGGGCTCACCACCCTGACCACGATCACGTCGAGCAAGCTGAAGGACTCCGACGCCTCCCTGGTCGCGGACTTCTCGGCGGCGATGAAGAAGACGCTCACCTGGGCCAACGACCCGGCGAACGAGAAGGACCTCCGCCAGGCCATCAAGGACAACCTCGAACTGCCGGAGCCGGTGGCGGACTCCGTCCGGCTCCCGGCGTTCGGGTGGGAGATCGACCGGGCCGGCCTGGAGCAACTGGCGACGCTCGCCCGGAAGTACCGCGTACTCGACCGGCAGCCCGACTTCAACCGTCTCGTCCAGCAGCAGTAGCCGGCCGATGCGCAAGATCCTGCTGGGCGCCGTCGGCCTGCTGGGGTTCCTCGCCGTCTGGCAACTGCTCCCCGCTCTGGGGCTGGTCGACCGGCACGACCTGCCGTACGCCACCGACGTGTTCGGCCGGCTGTTCCACGAGGTCCGCGACCTGGCGTTCTGGCGGCGGCTCCGGCTCACCATGACGTCATGGGCGATCGGTCTGACGCTGGCGACGCTCGCGGCGGTGACGCTGGGGACCGTGGTCGGGCTGCTGCCGTTCCTGCGTCGCGCCACGCACACGAGCGTCGAGTTCCTGCGGCCGGTGCCGTCGGTCGCGCTGATCCCCCTCGCCGTGCTGATGTTCGGACTGCAGATGCGCGCCGCACTCGTCATCATCGTCTACGCGGCGTTCTGGCAGGTGTTCGTGCAGGTGATCTACGGCGTCGCGGACGTCGACACGGTCGCCCGGGACACCGCGCGGAGCTTCGGCCTCACCCGCTACGAACGGCTGCGGTATCTCATCCTTCCGACCGCTCTGCCGTACCTGATGACCGGCCTGCGCCTCGCCGCGACGGTCGCGCTCATCCTGGCCGTCACCGCAGAGATGGTGATCGGCAACCCCGGCCTCGGACGCATGATCGAGCTGTCGCGCTCCACCGGGGACGCCGTCGGCCTGTACGGCCTCGTCGTGGTCACCGGCCTTCTCGGCGTGGTGGTGAACGTCGTGTTCCGCTTCGCCGAACGCCGCTCGTTGGCCTGGCACCAGTCGGTGCTCGCGGACGAGGCAACCCGATGACCGCCCTCGGTACGGGCAGGACCGCCCCTCGCGGCCTCGGGGTCCGGGTCGCCGAGGACGTCCTGTACGCGGTCGGGCTTCCCGTCCTGGCCGTGGGGCTCTGGGCCGTCTGGTCCACCCGGTCGGCCAACCGGTTCCTCGTCGGCCCCCGCCCGCTTTTCGACGCGTTCCGGCGGACCTGGATCGGCCCGGCGTTCGTCGACGACGTGCTGCCGAGCGTGTACCGGCTGCTGGTCGGCCTGTTCGCGTCGATCTTGATCGGTGTCGCCGTCGGCGTCCTCATCGGCCGGTTCCGCCCGCTACGCGAGATCCTCGAACCGCTGCTGGAGTTCTTCCGCGCGATTCCGCCACCGGTGCTGATCCCGGTCGCGATGCTGCTGCTCGGCATCACCGACACCATGAAGGTCGTCGTCATCACCTCCGGCGCGATCTGGCCGATCCTGCTGAACACGATCGAGGGCGTCCGGGCGACCGACAGCGTGCTGCTGGAGACCGCCGACTCGTACCGGATCTCCCGGTGGGAACGGGTGTGGTTGCTGATCCTCCCGGCGGCGAGTCCGCGCATCATGACCGGTGTACGGCAGGCGCTCTCGGTGGCCCTGATCCTCATGGTCATCTCGGAGATGTTCGCGTCCTCGGCCGGCCTCGGCTACCGGATCGCGTACTTCCAGCGGAACTACCTCATCGCCGAGATGTGGAGCGGCATCCTCCTGCTCGGCCTCATCGGCGTCCTCCTCGCCGTGGCCTTCGGCGTCGTCGAACGCCGCGTCCTGCGCTGGTACCACGGAATGAGGGAGGTCACCCGTGCCTGACGTACGTCCGCTGCTGCGGGTCGAGCACCTGCGGAAGGTCTACGCCTCCGGCCGGGGCGAGGTCGAGGCGATCGGGGATCTCAGTTTCACCATGATGCCCGGCGAACTGCTGTGCGTCGTCGGCCCCTCGGGCTGCGGCAAGACCACCCTCCTGAAATGCCTCGCCGGGCTGCTGCGGCCCACCGGCGGCCTCGTCGAGATGGACGGCTCGCCGGTGACGGGCCCGAGCCCGGCGATGGCAGTGGTGTTCCAGGAGTACGGCCGCAGCCTCTATCCCTGGTTGACGGTCCGGGGCAATGTGGAGCTTCCCCTTCGACACAAGAATCTCTCCCGCGCCGAACGCGACCGGAGGGTCGTCGACGCCCTCGACGCGGTGGGACTGCCGCAGTCGGCACGCAGCCATCCGTGGCAACTCTCCGGCGGGATGCAGCAACGGGTGGCCATCGCGCGCGCCATCGCGTACCGGCCCGAAGTGCTGATCATGGATGAGCCGTTCGCGGCGGTGGACGCGCAGACCCGCGCGGACCTGGAGGACCTCGTACGCGACCTGCACCTGAACCGCGGAATCTCCACTGTCTTCGTGACGCACGACATCGACGAGTCCGTGTATCTGGGCCAGCGCGTGCTCATTCTGTCCCACTCGCCGACCCGGGTGCAGGAAGACCTCGTGATCGACCTCCCGTCAGAGCGCGACCAGCTCACCACCCGGGCGCTGCCCCGGTTCACCGAACTGCGGACCCACGTCTACGCGCAGATCCAGCGGGCCAAGCGTGCGCCGGCCTCGGCGCCCCACCCGGCACCGTGACGCGCCTCGCCGACCCGGCGACGCCGGTAGTCGCCGGCACCCGACCGGGCCGCAGACCTCTCGCAAGGGCCGACCTCCGGTCGGAACACCGGTCGTGGTGGCGACTGTGTCAGCAGTCGGTCCAGCGCGCGGGGAGCAGTCGGGTGCCGTTGATGTAGCCGACGACAAGGCCGTCGTCGGCGATTTCCCAGCCGATGAGGGTTTGGACGCCCGGGATGACGCCGGGCAGGGTGACGAGCCGGTCGCCGTGGTCGACGACTCGGTTGCCGAGCACCGTGCCCTGACTGTTCACGTCCTGCGGCGACACCAGCGACGGGTGCAGGGTGGTGCCCACGCCAGTGCGCAGATCCCAGCGCACCAGGGTGCTGTCCTCGTCCTCGCTGCCGATGCCGAACCGGCCGATCGCCCAGTTCCCTCGGGCAGCGTAGACGTACACCCACCGGGCACCGGGGACGGTGAATCGGTCGATCGTCGCATCGGGGTGGCGTACCCAGCCGGATACGCCGGTGCCGCCGACGATGGTGCCGCCGTCGAAGATCTCCGCCGCGCCGTAGTGGGGCGGGACGTCGATCACCTCGACGGTGCCCGGCCGGTCGGCGGGCCAGAGCAGCGGCAGAGACGTCTCGGTCTCCTCGACGGCACCGGCGCCGACGATGTCACCGCGCGCGTTGATGCTGTGCACCGAGACGTTGGCGACCACCGGCGGGACGGGTAGCCACTCCAGCCGCCCCTGCACGTAGCGCCAGGGGCGGTAGACGTCACCGACATAGGCGGTGCCGATGGCAACGCCGTACCGGTTGACGCCGTAGACCTGCGGCTCCGTTTGAAACTCGACGACGGTGAGTCGGGGTTGGTTCCACACCCCGGGCCGGGTGGCCCAGAGCAGCAGCAGCGGCTGCCGATCCTCGCCATCGACTCGGTAGCCGGGGCCGGCGATGAACCGACCGGTCGGGTCGACCGCCCGAGCTTGACCATTCAGGTCCGCTGGCAGGGGCAGTGGCCGTAGCGTGCACGCCGACACGGTCCGCGCCTGCGGCCCGGCTGTGGCGACGCCGGGCAGTCCCAGAGTTGCGACGAGGATGCCAGCGGTCAGACCGGCCAGGAAACCGATCCGGGAGATCCGGGTCATCGCTGCCTCCAGTGACGCGCGGTGGTGACGTGCTCACACCAAAGCACGTCGACCCCCGTCACCGGAAGTGCTCAGCCGACGCTCGTCGAGGTTGCTGGGCCGCTCACGTCCACGGTGGAACGTGGCACGCGGGCCAGGTCGCGGCCCGGTCCGGATCGGCCGGGCCGCGACGCTGATTCCGGCTGGTTGGGCCGGCCTCGCGGTCAGGGCAGCGCCTTGAGGAACGGGCCGTGGTTCAGCCGGAACTCCCAGGAGTAGTAGCGGTCCCAGTTGATCGACCAGGTCATGAGCCCTCGGAAGTTGGGGTTGGTTCCGCTGCGCGGGGTGTACGCGCCGCAGTTCTGGCCTCGGACCAGGCAGTTCACCGCCTGTTGCACGCCGGCCGGGGCGAGGTAGCCGTTACCGGCGCTGGTGGAGGAGGGCGCGCCGAACGCGACCTGGTCCTCGCGCAGTGCGGGGAAGACCGCGTTGGCGTTGCCGGCCACGGGGAAGCCGGCCAGCAGCATGTCCGTCATCGCGATGTGGAAGTCGGCGCTGCCCATGGTGTGGTACTGACCGTCGAGCCCGACGATGGGGCCGGAGTTGTAGTCCTGGACGTGCAGGACGGTGAGGATGTCGCGCAGCGCGTAGATCACCGGCAGGTACGACCCGGCCCTGGGATCCTGACCGCCCCATGGGCCGGAGCCGTAGAACTGGTAGCCGAGCTGCACGAAGAACGTCTCCGGAGCCATCGTGAGCACGAAGCCGCTCCCGTAACGCTGCTTGAGCTCGCGGATCGCCGAGATCAGGTTCACCACGACCGGGGTGGTCGGGTTGCGGAAGTCGGTGTCGCCGGTGTTGAGGTAGAGGGAGTGGCCCTCGAAGTCGATGTCCAGGCCGTTGAGGCCGTACCGGTCGATGATCGCCGACACCGAGCGGACGAACGTGTCGCGCGCGGCGGTCGTGGTGAGTTGCACCTGCCCGTTCTGGCCACCGATGGACAGCAGCACCTTCTTGCCCTGCTGCTGCTTGGCGCGGATCGCCGCCGTGAACTGGGCCTCGGTCTCCACGGTGGGGCACTCGGCAACCGGGCAGAGTTGGAAGCGGATGTCGCCGGAGGTGACCGAGGTGGGTTCGCCGAAGGCGAGGTTGATGATGTCCCAGTCGTCGGGCACGTCGGCCATCCGCAGGTACCCGGCCCCGTTGGCGAAGCTGGCGTGCAGGTACCCGATCAGCGCGTGCTTCGCCAACCCCGTGTTCGGCGGCGGGCTGGTGGGCGGTGTCGTGGTCGGCGGCGCAGTCGTGGGGGGCGCAGTGGTCGGCGGCGCACTGGTGGGGGGCGCGGTGGTCGGTGGTGTCGTGGTGGGAGGTGTGCCACCGGCGCATGGCGCGCCGTTGAGTGTGCAGTCGACGGGCGTGCCGGAGCCGGTGGCCAGGAAGCCGAACGACGCCGACGCGCCCGGGGCCAGGGTGCCGTTCCACGAGCGGTTGGTGAAGGTGTGCCGCTGCCCGACGCTGCTGACCGTGGCGTCCCAGTACGAGCCGAGGGTGGTGCCCGTCGGCAGGGTGAAGGCGACCTGCCAGCCGGTGATCGTGCTCGACCCACCGTTGGTGATGGTGTAGCGGCCCTCCCAGCCGGTGCCCCAGTCGGACGTCTTGGTGAAGCTGGCCGTCGGGCCGGCGGCCAAGGCTGGATAAGCGAAGGTCAGGGTCGCCGCGGCGGCGGAGACCAGGGCCGCCAGAGCAGCCAGGAAGGGTGTTCGTGATCTGCGTGCCATCCGGTCCTCCCGAGGGGTGCCCGGTCGAGATATCGACGGGTGACTAATTATTAGGTTTGTTAACTGAAGATGTCCAGAGGCAGTGGTGCTGCACGAAGGCCGCCCGCCGTGAGACCACCCCGCTGAGGGACCACCGCCGGCAGCCGGACACGGCCCCTTCGTCGCCTTGGATACGCCCCTCAGATGGTGGGTCCGCCGCGCACCGACTGATCCTCAGGCAAACGCTTTGACGATAGATTGATCAACGATATATGTTGCCCCGGTGACTGAGATGCGCGAGGCCACCTTCCTGATCCTGACCGCGCTGGCTGACGAACCGCGCCACGGCTACGGGATCATCCAGGAGGTCACCGCTCTGTCGGACGGGCGCGTCACCCTGCTGCCGGGAACCCTCTACGCCGCGCTGGACCGACTGGCCGCGCAGGGCATGGTCGAGCTCAGCCACGAGCAGGTCGTCGACGGCCGGCTGCGCCGGTACTACCGGCTGCGCGCCGACGGCCGTGCCGAACTCGCACTGCAGACGGAACGGCTGCGCCAACTGGCATCCGCCGCCGAATCCCGGCTGCGCCACCTGCGGCCCAACCCCGCCTGATCCCGACTGTCGCCGCGTCCTGGGAGATCCCATGTACCGCTGGTTACTGCTGTCCTACCCGCGCGACTACCGTCGGGAGCGCGGCGCCGAAATCCTCGAGACGGTACACGACACCGCGTCCACCTACCCGGGCGTGCGGGTGGCGGCCAATCTCGTACGTCACGGTCTGCGCGCCCGCCTCGGCCGACCCGCGAGCCGTACGGTGGTCCTCTGGGCAACGGTCTTCACGGTGGCCTGCGGTCTGTTCGCCGCGTCCTTCGGCACCTGGCTCACCTGGCTCGGCTCCCGTCCGCTCGACCACGACGAGCTTGCCGTCGCGGTCAGCCAGTTGTATCCGGACAAGCCGGTGAGCCAGATCGACACGGACGACCCGCCGTCGGTGTTCGTCATCTACGGCAGTCCGCTGAGCTGGAGCTCCGCTTCAAACCTGCTGTTGGGCGACGGCGGCGAATATTCGCTGGCCGGTCTCGGCGCGTCCTTCGAGCAGCTACCGGCCGACAGCCGCCCGCAAGTCCTCGCCGAGCTTCTGCAGCGGCTGCGGGCCTCCGGATGAGAGTACACCGAACCCGTCTACTCCAACGCGTATGACTGCGTTCCCGACGACTCGCGCTGCGACCCCGCGACGATACCCTCCAACATCGCGGTCTACGCGCAGCGTGGCGACGACATTCTCGAAGTGTCCATCAACGACGACAACACGACGCCGAAGATGAGCCTCGCCCTGACCCGATCAACCCCGTGGAGCGCCTACCCCGTCGGCGTCGTCGCCTTCGTGCTCGGCGTGCTCAGTGGCTGGTGCCTGTTCGGCTGGGCCAGTCGAAGTTTGCAGGGACGCCATCCGCTGGCCCAAGGATCGACAAAGTTGCTGTTCGGCTTCGCGATGGTGCTGTGGTGGGCACCGATCCTGTTGAGTACGTCGCTGCTGCTCTCGCACCACCTGAGCGAGCCACACCCTCGCTGGCATCTGCCGTGGGAATGGCTCGGTCAGCCCGCCATGTCACTGGCGTTCATCTGCGGCTGCCTCGCGCTCGCGCTCACGCTGAGCCTTGCCGCGCTCCCCCACCGGACCGCCGCCGGTCGCCGTCGGTCTCGGGTAGCAGTGGTGGCACCGTCCTCGGCTGGCCGTCGTCGATGGCGACCATGACCAGGTGGGCGGTGGTCACGTCGGTGGGCGGAACGGCCCGATCCCACCGGTCGGCGGTGACCTGCACCGCGACCTCCATCGAGCTGCGGCCTGCCCTTAACGGAGGGTCGGGTCGCTAACGAATGGTGAAGGTCAGCGGGTTCGAGATGCCGAGGCCGCCGTGGGAATCGTGGACCCGCACGGTGAAGGTGGATGACGTGCCGGCCGACAGGGCAGCCTGGAACTGGTAGCGCTGTCCGCTGTTGGTAGGCGTCCCGGCCAGCCGGGTTGAGCCGAGGTAGAGCTCCACCCGGCTGACGAGGTCCCCGGGATCGGTGTCGGCGACGTCGGCGACCACCGTGACGGTCGTCGGTTCGAGGAAGTAGGTCTGCCCGCCGGGGGTGCTCAGCGCCACCGCCGGCGGGTGGTTGGTGCCGGTGGAGGCCGGCGTCACCACCGTGACCAGCAACGGCGGGGCTGCGCCGGACAGCGACTGGTCGGTGCCGGCCGAGACGTACAGCACGAAGGTGGTGCTGGTGCCGGGCTCCCCGATCGGCGGTGTCCACAGCGCCTCGAACCGATCACCGGTCGTCCTCACCCCCTGGGCCACCGTGACGCCGTCCACCCGGAACGACACCGAGGTGATGCTGTGTCCGCCTCCCACGGTCGCGGTCGCCGCCAACGGGACGGCGCCCGGCGTGGTGTACACCGCGCCGAAGGTCGGGCTGAGCCAGGTGACGATCGCCGGGTAGTCAGCGACCGGCGGTGTGGGCGTCCGGGTCGGCGTCGGCGTCACGCTGGGCAGGACGCCGCCGGCACACGCGACGCCGTTGAGCATGAACGACGCCGGCATGGGGTTGCTGCCCGACCAGGCACCGATGAAGCCGATGTTTGTGGAGCCATTGGTGCCCAGGGTCGCGTTCCAGCCCAGATTGGTCGCGCTGACCTGCTGGTCCGCCTGGGCCCAGGTGGCGCTCCAGGTCTGCGTGAGCCGCTGGTCGACCGCGGGGAACGCGAACCGCAGCGTCCACCCGTTGACTGGGTCACCCAAGTTGGTGATCGCGATGTCGGCGTGGAAGCCACCGGTCCACTCGCTGGTGACGACGTAGTTCACCCGACAACCGGCCGACGCGTTCGCCGCACTGGCGTGTGAGATCGCGGCCATCATCGCGACCATGGCAACAGCGATGGCGGCCACAGCAGTCAGCGACTTCCGCATGGCACACCTCGCATAAATAGTCATGCATCGATGAGTGTGTCGACTGTCCTGCTGTTCCGCCTTCCTGTCAAGGCACCGCACGGCAGCGCTGCTGCCGGCAGGACAACATCAACAACAACATGATCATCGTTGGAGTTCGTTTGCTGGGGTCCGGCATCCCCGCCCACGCACACGGTGCGCACCCCCGAGGGCCAGCTCGTACCCCGAGCCAGCGTCCGTCCGAACCAGGGGTACGTGTACGTCCGGGCGCCGCGCCGACCCGGCTCGGGACCGCTCCCGCTCCGGTCAGCCGGCCCCGAAGCAGACGAACGCCGCCGCGGTGGCCTGGGCGGGACCATCGCCCGCCGCACCGAACGCCCGCTGCGCGTCGGCGAGGGCTCGCGCCGGGCCGGCGCCAGCCCGCATCCGCGCGTGCAGGTCCAGCATCAGTGCCGTGGTGGGCTCGGCCGGCACGGGCAACACGGTCGCGATCAGGCATCGGGTGCCGAGCGCCAGGAGCACCGCGGTGAACCCCATGACCTCGTCGCCGGGGCGTAACCCGGTCAGGCCGGAGTCACAGGCGGAGAGCACCACGCAGCCGGGCGGTCGGGCGACCGCCTCCCACTCGTAGGCGAACAGCGGCCCGTCGGCCAGTTCCAAAGTGGAGAACTGCGGGTTGTCCGCGCGGAACGTGCCGTGGGCCGCGATGTGCACCAACCCCGCCCCGTCCAGCGCGGCGGTCAGCGCCGCGGTGGTGGCGTCGGGCCCGGTGAGCCGCCGCGCGCCGGGCAGGACCTGGGCGAGCCGGCATACCTCGGTGTGCCCGGCCGCCAGGCGCGGACCGGCGGCCAGGACCGGCGGCCCGGCGGGCAGCTCCCGCCGGTCCGCCCCGAGCCAGGCGGTGGCCGAGGGGGCGACGGTCACCGGACGCCCCGCACAGGTGGGCAGCGCCGACCAGGGCACCGCGTGCAGCGCCCCGACCGGGACGATCACCAGGGCCCGGTCGGCCAGCCGCCGCCGCAGCGAAGCGAACAGCAGCCGGTCCAGGGCGGTCGCGGCGTGAACGGCCCCCGCCCGCGCGGCGGCCGCGTCGCCGGTGGTGACCAGCCGGCGCAGGGCGAACCGGTGCCGGCGGGCCAGGTCCGCCGCGGCGGCGAGCGGACCCAGGTCGTGCAGGCTGGCCCGACCGTCGCGGACCAGCACCGCCCGGATCCGGTCGCCGTGGGCCACCAGCTCGACCAGCACCCGGGAGCCGAGCCGCGCGGCCAGCGCGCCCACCCCGGGCGGGGCCAGCACGGCGCCGCCACCGGGCACCCGCCGGGCCAGGTCCCGGATGCGCTGCTCCAGCCGGGCCTGCCGGCCGCGCAGGGCGGTTGCCGGGCGGCCGGCCAGCACCTCGTCTTCGAGCAGGCCGCTGACCAGTCGAAGCTCGGCGAGCACCGCCACCAGCTCGGGATCGGCCGGGGGCCGGGCAGGCCGGGCCCGCAGCGCGTTGGCCCGCCACCGCTCCGCCCAGGCCAGGACCCGCGCCGGCGCGTCCGCCCGGACCGCGATGTCGAGGCCCTCGGCCGCCAGTTCCTGACCGTACGCTCCGCTGTGGGCACGCAGCTCCGTGGCACCGAGCGACATGCGGTGCCGGTCGAGTACGGCCAGCCCGCGGCGTAGCGCCCGGGCGGCCCCGGGTTCATCCCCACCGAGCCGGCGCGACAGGGCCAGGGCGTACCAGCCCTGTGCTCGCCGGTCGGCTGTGCCGCGACGGCGGGCCCGGGCGGCTACCTCCAGCAGGTTACGGGCCCGGCCTGGCCGCCCGAGCGCGGCGGCCACCAGACCGGCCTCGATCCGGGTGGTCAGCGCCGGGCCCGGCCACCCGGTGGCGTCGAGCTGGTCGGCGGTACGCGCCATGGCGGTGAACAGGGGTGCCGAGCGGGTGCCCCGGCGGTACTCGGCGCGCAGCTCGACGTGCCGGGCGAAGACGGCCCAGGTGCGCCGGCCCTGGCGACGGAACCGGGCCCGGGCCGCGGCGGCGGCCTCGGTCGCGGTGTCCAGGTCCGCGGCGAGCAGCGCCGCGCGGGCCCGGGCCAGCAGCGCCTCGGCAAGGTCGGAGGCCATGCCCCGACGCCGCAGTTCCCGGACGGCCGCCGTCGCGACCATCACCGCCTCGTCGACAAGCGGCACCGACAGCAGCAGCTCGACGCGGTCCAGCAGCAGCGCCGGCCGGGGTACGGCGAGCCGCCGGTACTCCTCGTCGACGGTGGCGAAGCAGCGCAGCGCCCCGGCGATGTCGCCCCGCTGGCCGGCCGCGATGCCGCCGTTCCACCGGGCGTCGGCCGCCGCGAGGTCCAGGCCCAGCCGTTGGAAGGCGGCTGCCGCGCGGGACAGGTCGTCGTCGGTGCCGCCGACGGCGCCCCGGTGGGCGTTGAGCAGCCCCCGGTTGTTACGCGCCCGCGCCTCCAGCAACAGATCACCCTCGCGCAGGGCGATGTCGACGGCCAAGCCGTAGTCGCGTACCGCCTCGTCGTAGCGACCTCGGTAGTGCAGCACCACGCCCCGCTGCATCCGGGCCCGCCCCGCGTCGGCGCCGACGAGCTGCGGCAGCGCGGCGGTCACCGCGCGCAGCGCCGCAGCGGTGTAGCCGGCGTTGGCCAACACGTAGCCCAGGCTCATCCGAGCCAACGCTCGGGTCCGGGGCGTGCCGGCGGCCCGGACCGCGCGGCGCAGGTGGCGCAGCGCGCCGGGCAGGTCGTTGAGCTCCCGCAGGGCCAGGCCGACGGCCCGCTCGGCGGTGGAGCGCTCGTCGGCCCCGGCCGCGGGCCTGGCGGCCAGCACCCGCTGGGCGATCGCGATCGCCTCGCGCGGGTAGCGCTGGACGGCGTCAAGCGCCGCCTGGGCCGTGCCGGCACCGGAACCGGTGCTGTCGGGCATGCCCCACAGAGTCCCCGAACCCATGTCCAGCCGTCAATGTCTGTGCGAGCCTGTCGGGAATCTGCACACACCATTAACGGCATTGACATGCGACTATGCTTTGGAAGAATCGACGACACCCGGGAACGCGGCCACGCCGGCCAGTGGCGGGCGCTTCTGCCGACCGCATGGAGGACCCGTGTCGCCTGACCATCCCGCCGCGCCGCACCCGGCCAGCCAACTGTCCCGACGGCGACTGCTGGCCGCGTCCGCGCTTGCCGCCGTAGCGTCGTTCGCCGCCGGGTCCCGTGCGGCCCCGGCCCGCGCCGACGGGGCGGACGACGCCGCCTACCAGCGCGCCTTCGACGAGGCGTTGGCCGCCGACAAGAACGTGCGTCGGCACACCACACCGGGCCGGGAGTTCCTCTACCGGCCACGGCAGCTGCTCGCCGCCGACGCTGACGCCCAGCGGGTCACCGCCTGGCTGCGTGCCCGCGGCCACCAGGTGGCCGTGGGCGACGGTTTCGCCGGGGTCACCCGGCTGCTCTTCGACCGGGAGACCGACGTTCCCGCGCTCGTGACCAAGCTGCGCGACCCCCAACAGTGGCCGGGACGGCCGGTGCCGAAGGTGCAGCCGCACCACGTGCTGCTGGGCTGCGGCAACATCATGGGCAACCCGGGCAGCCCACCCATGACGGTCGCCGCGCTGCCGCCGCCGGACCCGGCCCGGACGGGTGAGGGCACCGGGGTGACCGTCGGGATCTGCGACACCGGGATGTGGCGGCAGGCCGGCGGCTACCACCCGCAGTGGCTCGGCGGGGCGTACCTGCCGGAGGTCGACGACGAGGACCCGCTCTACGTGCACACCGACGTGCTCGCCCTGCAGGGCGGGCACGGCACCTTCGTCGCCGGGGTGGTGCGGCAGGCTGCGCCGGGGGTCCAGGTCGACCCGGAGCAGGCGCTGACCGCCACCGGCCTCGGCGACGAGGCGTCGGTGGTGGCCGCGATGGCCCGCCTCGCGCCGGCGGTGTCGGTGGTCAACCTGTCCCTGGGCGGGTTCACCCAGGACGACAGGGCGTCGCTGCCCCTGGCCAACGCCGTGGCCGCGCTACCCACGACGAGCGCCGTGGTCGCGGCGGCGGGCAACGCCGGCACCAGCCGGCCGACCTGGCCCGCCGCGCTGGGCCAGGTCGTCGCGGTGGCGGCGGTCAGCCGGCGCGCCGGTGGCGTGGTGCCGGCCACCTACAGCGGGTACGGGCCGTGGATCGACGTCTGTGCGGTCGGCGAGCGCCACAGCACGTACGTCGAGGGGCAGCTACCGCTGCCGGGCCTGCCGACCCGGGTGTTCCACGGCTTCGCCGCCTGGGCCGGTACCTCGTTCGCCGCGGCGCACGTCTCCGGTCGGCTCGCCACCCTGATGACCGCCGGCGGCCTGAGTGCCGACGCGGCCCGGCTGGCGCTGCTCGCTGCGCCGCGCTGGCACCCCGACTACGGCGTGCTCGTCGAATGAGCGAGCGGGCCGCGAGCGAGCAGCTCCGCAACAGCGGGCGGACGGCGTCGCCGTGACCGACCCGAGCGCGACCGACCTGGTGACCGCCGCGGCGGGCGGGGACGAGTCGGCGTGGGTGGAGCTGGTCCACCGGTACACCCCGCTCGTCTACTCGGTGATCCGGTCGTACGACCTGAGCCGCGCCGACGCCGCCGACGTCAACCAGACCGTCTGGCTGCGTCTCGTCGAGCAGCTGACCCGGGTACGGGACCCGCAGGCCCTCGCCTCCTGGCTGGCGACCACCGCCCGGCGCGAGTGCTACCGGCTGTCCCGCCTCGGCCGTCGCACCCAGCTCTTCGACCCGTACGACGACGCGCTGGACGCGTACCATGGCTTCTCCCGCACGGCGGACGTGGCGGCCCCCGACGAGGAACTGCTGCGCGCGGAGCGGCGGCAGGCACTGCGGGAGGGCTTCGCGCAGCTGCCGCCGCGCTGCCAGCAGCTCCTGGCCCTGTTGACCGCCGACCCGCCGGCCAGCTACCGGGAGATCGCCGAACGGCTGAGCGTGCCGGTCGGCAGCATCGGACCGACTCAGGCCAGATGCCTGCGCCGGCTACGGGACTGCCCCGCGCTCGCCCCGTTTCTCGAAACGGCCACGACCCGGACGAACGGAGGTGAACGCGATGGAGCCGTTGCCGCCGGCCGATGACGCGGCCCTGACCGCCGAGCTGGGTGCGGCGCTGCGGGAGGTCGGGTCGGTCCCGGAGGAGTTCCTGACCGCCGCGCGGGCGGCGTTCGCCTGGCGAAACGTCGACGCGGAGGTGGCACTCGCCGAGCTGACGTTCGACTCGGCGTGCGACGCGGCGCCGGCGCTGACCCGGTCGGCCGGGTCGACGCGGACGCTGTCGTTCCGCAGTGCCGTGGTGACGCTGGAGATCGAGGTGACCGACGCCGGCATCGTCGGTCAACTCTCCCCGCCGCGGGGTGGGCGGGTGTCCGCGCAGACCGCCTCGGGCACGTACGCGGAGGCGCCGGTCGACGCGGTGGGCCTCTTCTCGCTGGACGCTCCCCCGCCCGGCCCGGTCCGGCTGCGCGCCCACACCGCCGACTACGCGGTGGCCACCACCTGGGTCTCGCTGCGCTGACCCACCGTCCACCCGGCACGGCGGCGCACCCGGGACGCCCGGACCGTCCCGGCGAGCGCGCGGCGAAGGGGGTCGCGGGCTGCCCGGGCCCACGACCCCCGCTGGTGGCCGGGGCTACTGCTTCCCGACGCTGATCAGGTACTCCACACCACCGAGGTCGGTCCGCTCCGCACCGCTGGTGTCCGGGCCGAACTGGGTCACGTCGAGCGCGAACTCCTTGTCCGACGCGACCGCGGCCGCGAAGGTGAGGGAGAACTCGACCCGCTCACCCGGTTCCAGCAGCAGGTTGCCGAGGGTGGCCTTCGCCGGTTCGACGACCTCCAGCTGGTTCTTACCGACCTCGCGTACGCCGGTGCCGACCTTGCCCCCGGCCTGCCACCGCTCGAACAGGGTCGGCCCGAGGTCGACGACGACGCGGCCGCCCACTCCCTGAATCTGCTCCCCCGGCTGCGTGAAGACCAGATCGTTCTTGGTCGCCACCCGGAGCGAGTTGCCGATGGCGAACGGCCGCACGACCGGCGTCCCGCCCGCGACGAGCCGCACCGAGTCGACGTTGCGCCAGGCGATGTTGTTGTTGTTCCGGGTGTTGGTGCTGATGTCCGGACCCTCGAAGGTCATCGGATCGGTGGCCGACACCCACCGGGCCAGCAGGCAGAAGTGGCCCGGCCCGGGCACCCCGTTCCACGGGATCGTCACGGTCGTGGTGCCGGCGAAGACGGTCACGTTCATCGCGCCGATCTGGGTCCAGTGCGTCGGCCAGACAGCACCGCCACCCGGCGTCGTCCGGTAGACCCGCAGCACGCCGCTGCTGGTGCCGGTGCCGTACGGGCCGGGATTACGCAGCTTGACGAAGATGTAGTTGGTGACGCCGACGATCGGGTTCTGGCTGACGGCACACTCGACGGCGGTCGGGCAGACCTTGATGTCGGGGCTGGCCCACAGCGGGTTGAACGAGTGGGGCTGGACGCCGACATCGGCGGCGACGTCCCGGATGTAGACGTCGGTGCGGGCCGCTGCGGCCTTGTCCTGCCGCGCCTCGACCGGCGCGGCGGCGGCCGTGGTGACCGCCAGCAGGGCGGCCAGCGCCGTGCCGGTGAGCACGGCCAGCGCCGAACGGCGGACTCGTCTTCCTACGTTGCCCATGACAGGCTTCTCCCATCGTCGGGGGACCGCCGACCCGGCGTTGTCGCCTACCGGGCCCACGCGATGACGTTGTTCAGGAGCGCGGCGCGGCGCGGTTGATACGTCCGGCGGGACCGGTCACCGTCAGATGCAGCGAGGAACGACGAATTAGACGAATGTCGATACTTTCCCCAGCCCCCCTCGTGGGCCTTCTCGAGGAACGCCTGGATACGGAGGTGCACCAGGAAACCCATCCCGCGGTGGCGGGTGAGGAGTTGCCGAGTATCCCGGTGGTCAGCTTGTCGCCGGCGCTGCTGGTACGTCGGCGAAGCCGGGTGCTCCTTGCCGAGGCTTATCAGCACATCCGAGAGACGCTGCGCCACCGGCCTGGCGTACGGCGTCGCCCTGATCACGGCGGCCGCCTCGTTTGTCGGGGTGCTTGACCGGCTTTGGTGTTGTCGGCTGAGCTGGGTCCGGGCGGGCGCCGAACGCCGGTCAGAGCAGTGTCAGCTCGAAGCACCCCCACCCGTCGCCGGCCTGCGCGACGAGCTTCCACCTTCCGGTGGCCGGCAACGGGATGCCGCTGGGGTACATTGCCTGCCCGGCGTCGTTGGTGGCCAGCGAGCCGGCAGTGTAGGTCTCGGTGCGGCCACCGGAGGTCGCGGTCACGGTGAGCGCGGCGTTGAGCTGTGGGCGGGCCGGCAACCAGAACAGCTTGCCCAGATCAGGGCCCAGGTCAGGATGCCATTGCCGGCGGTACTCCACGAAGTCCCCGGCGATGAAGTCGCCCGAGCGCACCAGCGTGGCGTCGCCGGGCACCGCGACACACTCGCGGCGGGCGCTGCCCGGCAGGCTCTGCTGGAAGGCCGGCACCGGCGGCGACGCGGTCGGCAAGGCCGGGCCGGCGGCGGGCGGGGCTGGTGCGGTACACCCGCAGAGCACCAGTGCCACGACGAACAGCGGGATTGCTCGCACAGCGTTGCCTCCCTCCTCAGGCGGCCGAGGCCCAGATCGAGACCCGGCCGCTCCAACAGGCCATGAGCGTCGCGGTCGTGATGCATTGCGTCGGCGGCGAGGCGGCCCGGCCCAGCATGTGCACCGCTCCGGTCGCGGTCGAGCGCGCCGATCAGCGGCGTCCGGTGCGGCACACCAGGCCGCCGCACCACTGGAGCTGAACACCGTCCGGCTCGGCCGGATGCCGCCACAGCTGCCGGCCGGTCGTCAGGTCGAACACGGCGCTGCCCAGCAGCTCCCCTGGTCGGACTGGTACACCAGCACCCCCTCCGCGGCAACGTCGAAGCCGTCGACCCTCCCGGGCCGCTCAAGCGTGACGGTCCGCACGAGCGCGCCGGTGTCGGCGCGATGCACCCGCAGTACCCCATCGACTACGGGTCGCCGCTCTTGAGTCGTACGAGCGCAGTCCATTGCCGGGCGATCGTGGACGAGGGGTCGAGGCCCTCGTCTGATCGTGCGCAGAACGGCAGCCACTGCCAATCTTCGGCTTCCGGACAGGCCAGGGGGATCCAGCGGATGAGCAAGTCCTCGAAGGAGGCCCTCTACCGCATCGATCTCCCGGCGAAGCCGGCGCATCCACCACCAGCGGTCGGGGGTCGAAACCCTGCGCCGCGAGAGAATCCCGGATCTCCGAGAGCCGGCCGACTGCCACCGTCGAGTTCACGAGCGAAGTGTGCCACTTCGCCGATTCCCAACACCGGTCCCCGGACCAGCGCGCGATTCGCGGCAGAAGCGGACGTCGAGGCGGCACCCGCGCCTGGCACCATGAGCTGGTGGACAGCTCACCCGTGCAGCGTCATCCGAACGACGATCCTTCTCTGTCAGACGATGAGCTGGTTCGTCGGCGAGTCGCTTGGTTCGACACCTACATTGCGCAGAAGAATGTCCTGGCCCCGGCCAGAGACGACTCTCTCTACACCTGTCCATGCTGCGGCCACGCCACCTTGTCGGAGCGCGGCGGGTACGAGATCTGCGATGAGTGCTGGTGGGAAGACGACGGCCAAGATGAGCACGACAGCGCTGTGGTGAGGGGTGGACCAAACGGGAGGCTGAGCCTCGATGCCGCGCGCGCCGGGTACATCGCCGGTGGCGGGATCAGGCAGGCTCACCGACCACCGTGTGAGCCGGTATGACGCGAAAGGACCATGTGCGCCGAGTCGGGTCGCATGAATTGCCTCTCCGCACGACCGCTCGGCGGCTTGTTGGGTCGCTAGTTGACTCCCCCAACAGACGACATGGATCGGTTTCATAAGCTGCGCAAAACCGCGGAGCACTTTGGTGTGAAGACGGTGCTCTTCTCAGCAGGTTGGCCCACCCGGGCGTGCGGCACGCCGCGCCGACAAAGTAGGTGGTCTCCAAGGACATCACCCACGAACCGCGCATCGACGACGCGACCTTCGAACGGGCCCAAGCCATCCTGCAACAGCGGGGCCGGGGGACCGGCGGACAACACGTCCGGCAGCGCACCCGCAACCCGTACGTCTTTCGCGGCCTCATCTACTGCGCCGCCTGCAACCGACGTATGCAGGGCCAGTACAACCACGGCGACGTGTACCTGCGCGAAGACGCGCTCACCGACCCGCTCGACACCTGGCTGGCCTCCGCCTTCGCACCCCACCGCATCGCGCAGACGATCATCGCGATGGCCGACGCCGAACCTCTCCACCATCCGCCCACAACGGGCAGCACAGCCCAAGCGATCATCACCGAGTGCGACGCCAAGCTGGAGCGCTACCGCGCCGCCCTCGACGCCGGCACCGACCCGGCGGTGGTCACCGGCTGGATCGCGCAAACCCAGGCCGAACGCACCCGAGCAGAAGCCGGACCTACGCGCCATCGCGGGTTCCACCCCGCGCCGGATGAGCCGAGCAGAAATCGCTGCCCTGGTGACCCCACTCGGCGACATCACCACCGTGCTCCGCGACGCCGACCCCTCCGACAAGGCCGAGGTCTACCGGCAACTCGGACTCCGGCTCAACTACCAGCCGGAAACGCAAACGGTGCGCGCCGAAGTCAATCTCAGCGCGCACCGTGGGGCAATGGTTTGTGTCCGCGGGCGACACGACCCATTGCCCACCGCCAATGACACTCGGCGCAACTTTGAAGCTCGCGCGTGTCCAGTTGCGGTGACCTCTTCGGCGACGGCTACCTACGCTCCCATGTCTGGGCCCCGCGGCCGTTGCGGTCTCGATCGGCGACGAAACTCTCGCCAAGCACCTGGCGCGCTACCAGCGATCGATGGACGCGCTCGGGGAATCGGGCCGTTATCCTGGCCGGGTTTCAGGTGGACGCCAGTGCCTGGTGCCAGCTGCGGGCGCGGCGGTAGGCCAGGGCGTTGTCGGTCATGACGCGTTCGATGCGGGGGATGCCGTGGGCGGTGAAGTGCTCGGCGGCGCGGCGCAGGAAGCCGGCGCAGATGTCGGTCTTCTCGTCGGGGTGGATCTCGGCGTAGGCGAGGCGGGTGTGGTCGTCGATGGCGCAGTGCACGTAGTCGAAGCCGACCCGGCTGGCGTAGCGGGCACGTCGGTGTTCCAGGCTGTCTCGCCCGAGGACTCGCCAGCCGCCGCCGTCGCGGACGCGGCCGAGTTTCTTGTCAGTGCACGAGGTTCACCCCCTCTTCGATGTCTGCGCTGTTCAGACAACCGACGACGGCCAAGGCAGGGTTGGAGGATCTCGCCGAGCGCACGGGGGCGAACGAGATCATGATCGCCAATATCACACACGCATACGGTAACCGGCTCAAGAGCTTCGAGCTCATTGCGGAGGCCAACCGGGCGCAGACGAGAACGCCGCTCACACGAGGCCCTCGCACACGCGATTACCGGGTGCGGGTGATCGACTTATGCTCGACGTAGCCGGTCAGGCCGACCTTGCCGTACTCGCGGCCGAGGCCGCTGGCCTTGTAGCCGCCGAAGGGTCCGTCGAAGCTGATCGGAGAGCCGTTCAGCGTGACTGTGCCCGTGCGCAGCCGGCGGGCGACGGCCAGGGCGCGGGCGGCGTCCGTGGACCAGATGCCGCCGGACAGTCCGTACTCGGAGTCGTTGGCGATCCGCACAGCATCGTCGTCGTTGTCGTAGGCGATGACGGCCAGGACCGGGCCGAAGATCTCCTCCTGCGCGATGCGCATGCGGTTGTCGACGTCGGCGAATACGGTCGGTGTGACATAGTTGCCGCTCTCCAGGCCTGCCGGGACATGCGGCCCGCCGGTCACCAGCCGTGCGCCCTCCTCGATGCCGATGTTGATGTAATCAATGACCCGCTGCTGCTGGTCGCGGCGGATCATCGGGCCGATGAAGGTGTCGGCGGCGGAGGGGTCGCCGACCTTCAGCGACTCGACCATTTCCTTCACTGCGGCCACGACCTCCTCGTAGCGGCTGCGCGGGGCCAGGATCCGAGTTTGCAGGATGCACGCCTCACCGTTGTTGCCCAGCGAACCGAACCTGAGGCCCTGCATCGCGGCCGCCAGGTCGGCGTCGTCCAGGATCAGGGCGGCGGACTTGCCGCCCAGCTCGAGACCCACACGCTTCAGCTGCTCCCCGGCGATCGCCGCGATCCGCCGTCCGGCGCGGGTCGATCCGGTGAAGGAGATCTTGTCCACGTGGGCGTGCGAGACGAGGTGCTCGCTGGTCTCACGGTCGGCCGGAAGAACACTGAGGACGCCCTCGGGCAGGCCGGCCTCGTGCCACAGGTCCGCCAGCAGCATCATGCTCAGCGAGTTCTCCGGGGAGACCTTCAGCACGACGGTGTTGCCCGCCAGCAGAGCCGGGATCAGCTTCGCGGTGGCGGCGGAGAACGGGGAGTTCCACGGGATGACCGCGGCGACCACACCGATCGCCTCGCGCCGCACGATGGTGTCGAAGGCCACCGAAGGGTCGGACGGGGTGACGATTTCCTCCCAGCCGAACTCCTCGGCTGCCTGGAGGTAGGCGTTGGTCTGACGGGTCAGGAATGGCTGACCGATCTTGGTGAACCAGCCCGCCGAGCCGTTCTCGGTCGAGATCGCCGCGGCGATGTCGTCGGCCCGAGCGGTGCGCAGCGCATCGTAGCGACGCACGACCTCCTGGCGCTCTTCGGGCGTGGTACGCGGCCACGGGCCGTGGTCGAATGCCTCACGCGCCGCAGCGACCGCCCTGTCGATGTCGGCCGGCGCGGCCTGCGCCGCACGGCCGATGACCGACTGGTCGTGGGGCGACAGGATATCGAGCATCAGCTCAGGTGCGCTGGGAGTCACCCAGGAACCACCGATGTAGAGCTTGTCGCGCACAGTCATGTCTGTCATTCCTTAGGTGAAAAGTGGTGGAGGGAAGGGGATGGTGGGGTGGGTATCAGGGCTTGGCCGGGCGGACCATCCGCGCGACCTCGGTGTCGGCGAAATCGCCGAGTCCGTCGCGGTCGGTGGATACGCTGAGTTCGCGCCACGCCGCGTCTTCCGCGGCTCGCGCCGTCGTGATCTGCGGGGCGAGCCAGGCAGCGTCGGAGCCGAGCAGAAGCCGCATCGGCGGTGCCGGCTCTTCGGTGAGCCTCAGGATCGCGGCGGCCATCTTGGCCGGGTCGCCCCGCTGCACGTCGGGGTTGTTGCTGTAGGTGCGGGCGAAGGCGCCGACCGTTTCCTCGTACTCGGGGTGGATGTCCGGCACCGTCATCGGGGCGACTGCCCACGGGGTTCGGATTCCGCCAGGTTCCACCAAGGTGACGCGGATCCCGATGGGGGCTACCTCGCGGGCGAGGATCTCGGTGAAACCGCCCAGCGCCCACTTGGATGACTGGTAGGCGCTCAGACCGGGCTGGTTGCGCCGGCCGCCGATGGTGGAGACGTTGATGATGCTGCCAGAACGACGCGGGCGCATCACCGGCAGGACGGCGCGCACCGTGTTGACCGCACCGAAGAAGTTGACGTCGACATCGCGGTGGAAATCGTCGTCGGACATGTCCTCGATCGAACCGACAGTTCGGGCACCGGCGCTGTTCACGAGCACATCGACCGCGCCGAACTCGGCGACCGCGCAGGCGACCGCAGCACGGGCGGAGTCCGGATCGGTGACGTCCATGATGCGTACGCGCAACCGGTCGCGGTACTCGTCAGGTACAGATACGCCGTGGGGCGCGAGGTCGGTCGCGACTACGTTGTGGCCGGCGGCGAGGGCGGCCTCGACGACCCGGCCGCCCAGTCCCCCCGCCGCGCCGGCTATCAAAAAGGTCTTGATCATTGCGTTCATCCCTTTGGCGAACTGGGCGCGCTCGCGGAGCGGGGCAGGTATGCGGCGCGCATTGACCGGCCCCGTTCCCCAGCCACCACGGCGTCGGTCAGGCGGTGGGGTAATCCGTGGACCGGCTCACCTTGGCCCACGAGTTGGCTTCCGCTATACGGCCTTCCTCTGAGCTGATCGCGATCCCTAGTGCGTCGCTGCCGAGCAGCAGCCGGCGCGGAGGCTCCGCGGCGCCCACAGTGTCGACGATGGTGCGGGCCATGCGGTGCGGGTCGCCGGGCTCGTTCCCGGCATACTGTGCGAATCGATCCAGCCATGCGCCAACCGTCTGCTCGTAGTCAGGCGTGATGGGACCGGAGGGTTGGGCGGCCCCGGTGGCCCAGCCGGTGCGGATACCACCCGGCTCGACGATGGTGACCTTGATGCCCAAGGGGGCCACTTCGTTGGCGAGGACCTCGGAGAAGCCCTCCACAGCAAACTTCGCCGTCTGGTAGGCACCCAGGCCGGGGGTGCCGCCTACGCGACCGCCGATCGAGGAGATCTGCACGATGTGCCCGGAGCGCTGCCCGCGCATCACGGGTAGGACCGCCCTCGTCACATTGACCACGCCGTACAGGTTCGCCTCGACCTGCGCGCGGAATTCCTCCTCGGGGAAGTCCTCGATCGAGCCGCTGGTGGCGTAGCCCGCGTTGTTGACCACCAGGTCGATGGAGCCGAACCGCTGCACCGCCGCGGCGACCACCTCTCGGGCCTGCGCCGGGGAGGTGACGTCGAGCGCGACGGTCGCGAGACGCTCGGGGTGCTCTGCCACCAGGGAAGCCAACGCTTCCGGCTTGCGGGAGGTCGCCACTACTCGGTCACCGGCCTCCAGCGCTGCGAGCACCAGTGCCTTGCCCAGGCCCTGCGAGCCACCGGTGATCAGCCAAGTTCTTGTCATCGTACGTATCCTCTCGCCTGTCATTCCTCGCCGCCCGAAGCGGGCAGCAACACAACCGTAGAGTTACGGTCGCTAAATGCAACAGCAGTGAGGCGATAATATTCTGTTCCGCTGCTCACACGTAGAAGATTGCCGGGTAGCTGAAACAGTCGAGTATGATCGCAGCACCATGAGAGCCGATGCCGCCCGTAATCTAGATGCCGTCCTCCGCGCCGGAGCTCGACTTCTGGCCGAGGACCCCGGCACCTCCATGTCAGCCGTCGCCGCTGCCGCCGGAGTGGACCGCACCACCGTGCACCGCCGCTTCGCGAACCGCGAAGCCCTGCTCAGTGCCGTCTTCCAGGCCAAGCTCGACTCCGCCGAAAACGTCCTCGACGAGGCCCGCCTGACCGAGGCCCCCGTGCCCGTCGCCCTGCACCGCTACGTGGAGGGAATCGTCCCCGTCAGCCGCGAATGGCCTCTCGACACTCGCCGCATGATGCAGAACGACCCTGCCGCCAGCATCCGCCGTCAGGAGCAGAGCGCCCGAGTCGACGCCTTCATCCGCCGATCACGAGACGAGGGATACCTCCGCGTCGACGTGGACATGACCTGGGCGCGAACGGTCCTCGACCAGCTCGTCGACGCCGCAGCCCACCAGTTCCCCACCCTGACGCCACCGCAAGCCGCCGACCTCGTCGTAGCCACCTTCATGAACGGCCTCGGCGCGGCCTGACGGGGGTCTGTGGATCTAACGGCATCTCTCTGTGTCAAGGCATCGGCAGCAGAGAGGTCTCCGTGTCTTTGATCATGGTGCGGTAGACGACGTCGGACAGGCGCCGTTTCAGGCAGCGCATGGCCTCCTTGTGGGTCTTTCCGGCGGCTCGTTTGCGCTGGTAGTAGTCCCGGCCCGGGGTCACTCGTCTGATCTGGGCCATGGCCATGACGTGCAGCGCGTAGTTCAGCTGC
This sequence comes from Micromonospora sp. WMMD729, assembly GCF_049315225.1. Classification (NCBI taxonomy): domain Bacteria; kingdom Bacillati; phylum Actinomycetota; class Actinomycetes; order Micromonosporales; family Micromonosporaceae; genus Micromonospora; species Micromonospora sp. WMMD729. Next base: position 4,151,996 of record NZ_CP186059.1, read on the forward strand.
CTGTCCCCCGCGCGCGAGAGGCGGTGGCGTTGGACGGTCACCGGATGACACTTCTATCGGCGCGACACCGCAGTACGAGGCGAACGCGGACTCCGACCGGCACCTGTTGACGGCGCCGGAGCGGGCGAGGATCTTCGCGGCGGTGACGTCGCCGATGCTGTGCAGATCGGTCAAGGTGGTGCCAGACGCTGCGACCACGGCGGACAGAGTTGCTGTTGCCTCGGCGATGCGCCGATCGAGGCGGCGCAGCTCGCCGAGCAGGTCCACGGCGACCTGGCGCATGGTGCGGGCCAACACGGCCCGTGGGCGGATGCTGCGCTGCGCGGCCGCGGCGTTGTCGGCGGTCAGTCCGCGGGGCAGACCGGCAGGAATGAGCTGCGCCAGCAGCGCATGCAGCCGGTTGACGATCTGAGTGCGGCTGCGGACGAGGTCATCGCGGTGTTCGGTGAGGCACCGCAGGGCGGCGACCGCCTCATCCACCATGGCGGTGTTGAGTCGAGCAGCGGTGTGCGCGGCGACTCCCACCGAGAGGGCGTCGGCCTGGTCGGTCTTGCGGCCGTGCCCGGTGGACAGCAGCCGCACGCGGGCGGGCCAGCTTCGCGGGCACATCCACGACGTCCACGCCGTCGGCTGCCAGACGAGAGGTCGACGTGGCACCAAGGCCGGTCGCGCCTTCGACCGCCCAGACGGCATGCGACCAGCGGCCGGCGAAGCGACGTAACTGCCGATAGCCGTCACGGTTGACCTCGACGCGGATCGCGGCCAGAGGCTGCAGTCGGTTGTCGACCGCGACGGCGATCCAGGACGCCTTGTGAGGATCGATCGCGATGACGACCGGAGCAGTTGCTGACGGTGCGGCGGAGCGCACGGGGTCTCCTTGCAGGGCCGGGAAAAAGGGGTTCGGCGAGGAGGGCAGACCAACTTCGGGCTAAACAGACCTCTCTCGAGCCACTCCCGCCGGCGGTTATGGCCGGGGCGCAGGCTGTTCGAGGGCCAGCCCGTGGGCGGCAGGTGTTTCCCGAGCGACCCCGACCACAACCTCGAAAATCATGGCTGCAGACCCTGACCTCCGCCACCAATCCAACAAGTTGGCTCCTCTCCGACGACCGATCCCTGGTGCACACCATCGGCAAGGGCAACCTCACCACGGTCGACATCTCGGCCAACCCGAGCTGACCAGCCTTGGCTCCCAGCTGACGGCATCGAATGCGGTGGTCTGTCCACCGCGAGGGCCCTGGCCGGGACGCTAGTCCCCGCCAGGGCCTTCGATGTCCCTCACCAGGGCCACGAGCACACGGTGCGATTGGCAATAACCCGCTGCACGTGGCGGGCGTTATGCCTCACCTCTGCTGCCCGGCTCGAAGAGCGCTAGGCGGCAACCAGCCCTCTGCTCACCCCGCTGAAGTCCAGCCAGTAGTCCGTACCGTCGAGGACGTTCGTGGCAATCACCGTCCAGCTATTCCGTGCCGCCCATTTGTAACCGTTGCACGTGCCGGTGCGTCGGAAGCAGACCTGCGCGTAGATGCCACGGTCCGTGGGCTTGATATTAATGTCGGCGCATGCCGCTGTTGTTTTTGCGTACCCCGTCAAGGGCCAGTAGAAATAATCGTTGTAGGCGTCGTAGCTCTTCGCGTTGCCATAGCAGGACTGGATAACGACGCTACCGCCGTCGATCGTCGGTCCTGGCGTTCCCTGCCTTTCGGCCGAGTTCACGTCGCTGGGCGCACTGGCGTGCGCAGCGCTGATCGGCGCGATCACGGCCAGACACGTGATCACCGCCAAAATTCTGGCGAAAATGCGCACCCTGTTTGGCATTCTGGTCCTCCCCGTTTCGACCTTGCCTCTGGTTTTGCGCGAACCATGCACCGGTGCTGAATGATTGATATCAGAGTTTAGGCATTGATCGCCATCACCACCCCTGTCGCAAATGTGACAAGCTGACCGTGGTCGGCCTGCCCCAGCGAAATCATCGATTTCCCTGGCGCGTGCGTCGATCAAGCCCGCTGTACACACCGATCTTCCGGCTGGGCAGCCGAGTTAACGGATCCGGACGATGCTCGAAGTGGTCAGGCCCGACGGGCGGACGGGCGCGGGTGGGTGGCCTGAGTTCACAGCAGGTCGCCGACAGTGCGGCCCTCGCCCCGGCAGGCCGATGTTCACATCCATGTACCTGTCGGAGTTCGATCCGGTCCGGCCATCCGTCGGCCGGTACTTGCGCCCGCGTCCACCGGGCTGACCGAACCGCTTTTGCCGGTCGTCGGTCCCCGCCGGAGGACGGCGAAACGTCGGCATCGGCGTGTGGTGAACGACGGGTACCCGGACGGCGTCTGTGCGTCGATCATTGCCAGGAGATCGATGGCTCCGTACACCGGGGTCAGCTCCTTGACGGCCCGGTGCGGGCCGGGATCGCCCAGCGCAAGCTCGGCCGCGCCGACATCCCCAAGATCATGGCGGGACGCGGCGGTGACCGAACTGCGCAACTGGCTCCCTCCCCCTACGCACGTCCGCGACGCAGTCCCATCAAGGTGCAGACAGCCATTGTGAGCGCTCATGCGAAGAAGCGGCGCCCCTCTTCTGAATGACGGCACAAAGAGGGCAGGCTTGAGGTTCGCTTGGCGAGGTCCGTCTATTGCGCAGACGCCCTGCTCTTGGGGTGCTGAACTAGGGCGCGTTTCGTAAGTGAATGTTGGCCGGGTGAGGTCACGGCGTGGCGGTGGTCGATAACTGAAGAGGTCTCCAATAAGTGGGTTAGCGACCGAGCAAACCTGAATACCGGAGACCTTGTGGCCAGCCTAGCGGCGGCGGCGCGGCATGACCTTAGCGACATCCAATGGCAGCACCTGCACCCGTTGCTGCCTGCGGCTCGTTGCGCTGGTAGCAGTTGCGGCCTGGGGTCGCTCGTTTGATCTGGGCCATGGCCATCACATGCAGCGCGTAGTTCAGTTGCCGGTCGCCGGCGCGTGACAGGCGGTGGCGTTGGACGTCACCGGATGAAACTTCTATCGGCGCGACACCGCGGTACGAGGCGAACGCGGACTCCGATCTGCTGGACCAACCGCTCGCGCAGGTGCACGGCCTCGGGGATGCCTCGGAATCCGTGCGCGTGATCGGCCACCCCGGGGATGGGCAGCAGCTTGTTGACGCTGCCCGCGGCCAACACCAGCCGGTGATACGCCAACCGACCACCGCGCCCCTCCACATCGGTGTACGACACCGTGCGCCCGTCCACATCGATGCCGTCGACCTCGCCCACCACCACTCGGACGCCGGGCAGCGCGTCCGCCAGCGGCACCGCGACCCGGCGCGGGTCCAGCACACCTCTGGCGAGGGCGTCCGCGACCGCGGCGCCGATTCGGGCCGCTTCGGGCCATGCCATTGCGCCCGAGCGCTCAAGGCGGGCGGCGAGGGTTTCCCCGTCGACGAACTCCATCACCAGGAACGGCGTACGTCTCCTGCGGTGCCGCTGCTCGCCGTAGTCGTACACGGCGGCGATGTGCGGATGGTCGAGCATCGCCGCGGCGAGCGCCTCAGCACGCAGCCGCTCACGCGCCGACGGGTCGTCCAGCAACTCGGGCGAGAGCATCTTCACCGCGACCATCCGTTGGAGCCGCAGGTCGAAACCGCGCCAGACCACTGCCATGCCGCCATGACCGACCGGATCGTCGAGCCGGTAGCGCTGCTGCAGGAGTCGCATGTGTCCGTCTCTCCGGTTGTCGTCCGGCATCGGCGCTCACTCGCGGTCGGTGACGTCTCGACCGCCCGGTCGCGCCGACTTCCCCTCGACGCTCGGCCCTACCCGAGCCGAGCGGGCCAAAACTCCTGTTCAAGAAGGCTCCTGCTCGGCGGCGAAGATCGTCACACGACTGTCACGTGGCTGTTGTCGTACCGCCACATCACCTGGGCAATTCGCAGGTGCACCCTTATCTGGAGAGGAGGACGGAGATGGAGAGGTGGCACGATCGGAAGCGCATGGCGCTGGCGATTCCTCTCCTGGCGGTTCTGCTCGCCACGGGATGCACCCAGCGGTCCGCGGCTCCGCGACCCACTCCCGAGCCCATGCCCACGACCCAGGCAGGCACGGTCGCGCGAGCCGAGATAGGCGATCGTCTTACCGTGACCGCCACCGTCGAGCGGGTCATCACCGAGACTGCGTTCGTCGTACGCGACGCGGATCTGACCGACGGGACGCTGCTCGTACTGTCGGAACGTCCGTCCGAACTGGCCACGCCTCAGTTGGTGACCGTGCGAGGCACGGTGGCCTCGTTCACCCACCGTGCCCTCGCGGACCGCTACCACCTTGGGCCCGCCGGACCATACCGGGCCTTCGAAGGGGGACGGGCGCTCGTGGCGCAGGAGGTGGCGGTCTGGGACTGAGCGTCCCGGCGTGGTGATCCTTCAACGAGCCTTGATCAGTGGGGTGTAGTCGGCACGCACGAGGGGTTGGTCGGACAGCGAGCCGTCGGCGCGGGGTACGGCCAGTGGCTTGCCGTCACGCAGGAATGTGACCGAGGTGACGTCGTCGCGGCTGGTGAGGGTGCAGACGATCTGCCCGAAGGCGAGGACCTCGTCGCTGCGGCCGGCGTCGTTGCCGGGTTCGTCAACCATGACCTGGGCCTGCGTTCCGGTCACTGTCACACCGGCGGCGTTGACGGCTCCCGGCAGCGCGCTGGTGAGGTCCTTGTCGCGTTCCGCGGTGGTGGGTCCGCCGAGCAGATCCCGCAGCTGGTCTTCCACAGTGGCGGGCCGGTCGGCGCGTCGGGGCACCGGGATGAGCCGGTTGTCGCGGACCATGCAGAGCGTCTCGGTGGCGGGGCCGGCCGGCGTGGTGGCGTCGGTGGGTGTCGACCTCTCGAACGGGCCCGGCGGAGGCTGGACGGTACGGGGCGCGTCGTCGGCTGGGATGCCACAACCGGCCAGTAGCGCGACGAACGCCACCGCGACGAGATGACGTCGGTTCATGTCAGGCTCTCCGGCAGGGTGACGCGGAAGCGGGCGCCGCCGTCAGAGCGGTCCGTGACGGTGATGTGACCGCCGTGCGCGGCGGCGTGCTGCGCGACCAGGGCGAGACCAAGACCGGTGCCGTCGCCGGTGGCGCGAGTGTGGGCGGCTCGACCGCGAACGAAGCGTTCGAAGATCACTTCGCGGTCCTCGACAGGGACCCCCGGGCCTTCGTCGTCGACCTCGATCACACCAGCGCCGCCGTCATGGGTAAGCAGGACAGACGTCGGGCCTCCGCCGTAGGTCACGGCGTTGTCGAGCAGATTCGCCAGCACCTGCGCGACACGTCGCCGGTCGATCCGCCACGTCGCGGGCGTGGCCGGGGCCAGGTGAACGATCGAATCCGGCAGGTCGAGGGTGCGGCAGGCCTCGCGGGCCAGCGCCGCCACGTCCACCGGGGTGCGGTCGGCGGGCTGGTCGCTGCGCGCCAGGTCGATCAGGTCGTTGACCAGCCGCTGGAAACGGTCGATCTCGTCGGCGACGAGCCCGGCCGCGACAGCGGTTCGTTCGTCCTGGTGCTGCCTGCGGCGAGCCAGGACGCTTGCCGCTGCGGCCAGGGTCTGCAACGGCGACCGCAGCTCGTGGCTGACGTCGGCGGCGAAGCGGCGGTCGCGTTCGATACGGTGGGCGAGTCGGTCCACCATCTGGTTGAACGAGGACGACAGCCGGGTCAGGTCGGGATCCGTGGCCGGGTCGAGCCGAGCGGTGAAGTCACCGGCGGCGATCTTCTCGGCAGCGTCGGCCACCGCGGTCAACGGCCGCAGGCCATGCCGGGTGGCGTACCACCCGAGGGCGGCGCCGGACCCGGCCACCATGATCGCAACGGTGGTCAACGCGAGAGCCAGCACCTGGAACGTCTGCTCCAACTCGATCAGCGAGTTGACCTCGAAGTACGTTGCCGTCGCCGACAGGGGCACCCCGACCACCAGGGCGGTCTGGCCGTTGACGCGCACACGCTGCACCGCCGGCTCGCCGGCGGCGACGATCTGTCTCATGTCGGCCGGGATGGCGGTGGTGGTGCCCGGGTCGGCGGTGCGGGCGTACCACTCGCCGTCGAGGTGCAGCACGGGCCGCCGGCTGCCGCCGGTGTCCAACGACCGAAGCACCTCCACGACGTCGGGCGTGTCGGTGTCCAGGCCGGCGCGAACGACCGTGGCGTCGAAGTAGGCGGCGCGCAGCGCCGTGCGTTCCCGCTCGTTCATCAGGGACTGTCGGGTCAGCTCGTAGGAGACCAGGGCCATCGACGCCGCGAGCAGGAGCGCGCCGACGGCGAACGCCGCGGTGACCCGGGTCCGCAGGCCGAGGCGTCTCATCGCTGCAGCTTGTAGCCCAGACCCCGCAGGGTCACCAGGCGCTTCGGGTTCGCCGGATCCGGCTCGATCTTCTGCCGCAGCCGGCCGACGTGCACATCGACCAGCCGTTCATCACCGTTGTCGTACCCCCAGACCCGGCTGAGCAACTGCTGACGGGACAGCACCCGGCCAGCGTGTTCGGCCAGCTCGCAGAGCAGCCGAAACTCGGTGCGGGTGACCCCCACGGGCTGGCCCGCGCAACGGACCTCTCCCGCGTCGGGGCTGATTTCCAGTTCACCGAAGGCGAGCACGGGCACCGGCTCCAGCACCTGCCCCGAAGCGGCGCTGCGCGCACGGCGGCGCAGCGCGCGCAGCCGTGCCGTCAGCTCCTTGATCGCTACCGGTTTGACGACGTAGTCATCGGCGCCGGCCTCCAGGGCGGCCACGATGTCCTGGGTGTCGTCGCGGGCGCTGACCACCACGATCGGCACGTCGTCGTCCCGGCGGATCTGCCGGATGCACTCGAAGCCGTCAAGACCGGGCAGCATCAGGTCGACCAACACATAGTCGGCCGGGCTGCGGCGCTGCGCGCGCAGCCCCTCCTCGGCGGTGGCCGCACCGACGGCCTCGTAGCCCTCGTCCTCCAAGGCGAGCAGCAGCGCCAGGCGGATACGGTCGTCGTCCTCGATCAACAGTACGGCCGTCATACCCGGCATCATCCCCAGAGCAGCGGCCCGCCAGCCAACCCTGACGACCGGCCGACGGATTTGTCACGCGACTGTCATACATCCGCGCAGTGACTGCCAAGTGGACACGGCACGGTCGTAGGCGACTGGGTCCGCGACTGGGAGGGGACACGCCTGTGACAGGGCCACTGGCGCCGACGCCGTGCACGCTGCCGCTGGTCGAGGTAGACGTCACCGAACTCTCCCGGGACTGCCTGCCGGCGGCCGGAGCCGTATTCGACCAACTGCTGAACCTGCATCCCCAGCGGGTCATCATCGACCTGTCGAGGTGCCGGCACATCGACGCCGCAGCGATCGGCCTGCTGCTCGAGGTGCACCGGCGGTTGGCGCGTGCCGACGGCGTCCTCACCGTCCGTGACCCGAATCCCCGTATCGCGCGCATCCTGCACAACGCGCGTCTCGACCGGGTCCTGCAAATCATCAGCAGTCCCCCGTCGTGCACATCCGTCCCACCGACCGAGGGCCAGCAGCCTGATCCAGCACACCCGCCGCTGGTCGCTCACGGCCGGGCGTCGGTGCACGCCCCGCACTGACGAACCCGACAGCCAGCACGCCGTCGGCATCGTTCTCGCCCCAGTGATGACCGATGGCCGCACTACGCCTGAACGCTGAAGCGCGGGTTTGCGGAGCATCAGCCCGACCGTCGGAAGGACATCAGAATGACCGTCGTCCCGGACGACCACCTCATGACACTGATCTGCGACATCTGTGGCGATTCCGTCCGGGCCAGCGCGTGCGTGCTCCCCGACGCCGAGGTCGTCTGGACCTTGGTGTCCGAGCAGGGCTGGAGCGGCTCCCCTTTCGCCACCGGTCCGCACCGCTGCCCGCACTGCAGCCTGCTGCCAATCTCCGGCGGTGGCACCGCCCGAGGCGACGACCACGGTCCGGGTGGCATCCTCGGCATCGACCACCTGGACGACGTGACCGTCGTCGTCGTCACTGGCGACATCGACCTCGACACCGGTGACACGCTGCGCGCCGCCCTGCGCCACGCGGCCGACATGGGGGGACACGTCGTCGTCGACCTCACCCGGGTGCACCTCATCGACTCCACCGGTCTCGGGCTTCTCGTTCGCGCCCACTGTGACGCCCGCGACCGCGGCGTCACCCTGTGTCTGGCCGCGCCGTCGCGGTTCATCCGCACGGTCCTGCACACCATGCGCCTGGAAGCGGCGTTCCCCATCTTCGACAGCCGCACCGACGCTCTCGTTCACCTGTCCGGCGCGACGCCGTCGAGCTCAACGGCCTTCCCGGCCACGGCAACCGCTCGTTCCTGATCCCGGGCTGAACGGTAAGCCTGCCCGATGAGGCCGACATTGCCTCGACGCGGGCATGAAGATGCCAACCACGGATTCCGCATCGCCGAACACCACAAGGAGTCCCGTGTACATGCACTGGCCATCACCAGGTGAAGACTGGTTCGCCGACGACTCGGACCAGCCCCGGCCGGACCACGAGGATCTGCGGATCGAAGCGCTGGTCGCCCAACGCCTGAGCGGCGACTGGACCACCCGGCAGCAGCAGATCAGCGTCGCCGTGCAGAACCGGGTCGTCATCCTCCTGGGCCTGGTAAACGATACGAACGCGCGGCACATCGCTGGCGAACTCGCCTGGGACACACCTGGCGTCTTCGATGTCTGCAACACCCTGCGGATCATGGGACAGCGGGGCGGCCGTCGCTAGCCGGGCCAGCCGAGCAGCCGAGCACCGAGCACGGCTGCCTGAAGGGTGAAGCGTTGAGTGGGCTCCCCGGGGTGATAACCGGTGAGGTCACGGATGCGGTCGAGGCGGTAGGTGATCGCACGCACAGACAGATGCAGCTGCCGAGCGGTCGCGCTGTGGTTGCCCTGGTTGTCGAAAAGGACAGACAGGGTCTCCAGGTACGGTTCGACGCCGCCGCGGGCTGTGGCGAGTGGTCCGAGAACCGTGGTCACCAAGTCGGTGATGGCGTCGCGATCGCGCAGGAGCACCGGGAAGACCAGCAGATCGGCAGCGTTGAGTACGGGCGCGGTGAAGCCGAGCTTAGCGGCGTGATCGAGGGTGTGGCGGGCCTCGTCGAGGGACGTGGCCAGGCCGTGCACGCCGGGTTGCGTGCGGCCGACGGCGATCTGCCAGGTGCCGGCGCCGAGTTCGGTGAGGAGTAGGTGGGCGAGTTCAGCCGCGATGCCCCGCAGGCCACCGGCGCTGATGCACACCACGTCGCCGTCGCGCAGGGTCGTGAGGGTGTTCCCTTCGCCGAACCTGGCGGCCAGCGCGGCGTCAATGCGGTGGGTGATGCCGGGGGTCAGGTTGGCCGCACGGGCGATCAGGACCGTGTGGGTGGCCGAGAGTCGAATGCCGTATCGATGTGCACGCTCGGCCAGGTCGCCGGGGTCGGCGCGGCCCGTGAGCAGATCGTTGATGAACGCGAGGCGTTCCGTGTCATGGCGGTCCAACTCGGCGCGGTTCTGCCGGGTGTAGCCGTCGACCGCAGCGGCGAGTAGGACCCGGGCGGTGTCCAGCAGGGTTTCGGCGCGGGCGTGCATGGCGGTGGCGGTCTCCTCCACCGACGTGGCGCTCCACTGGGCGACGGCGGCGTCCAGCAGGCTGGTGACAAGCTCCCGCAACTTCACTCCGCCGTCGGCGGCGCGGGCACCCAGGTTGACCGCTTCCTGACGCCTGGCACCGGCCGGGACGGACAGGAGATTCTGGCAGTCGGCGACCAGCCAGGTGTGCTCGCTCATCGGTGGTTCCCTGTCGGTGCGCTGGTGACCGTCGGCGCAGGGCGACCACCAGCATCAGGCTCACGCACCGATGTCGCGGCGGTCGAACACGACGACCCCGGCGATCGTGGTCGCGGCACCGACGAGCACGAGGGTGAGAAGTTCGATCGGGTGCCAACCGGTGTGCAGCGGATCGGTGCCGATGAAGTAGTGAAATGGTGAGAGCCAGCGCACCCAGTGCCACCTGTCGAGCATGCCGCCGATGGCGTTGGTTAGGTAGGTGGCGACGGCGAGACCACCGGTGATCGCGAGGACTGCGGCCCGTTGTCCGGTGGCGGCGCCAATGAGGAAGGCGATGCCGGCGAAGCTCCACACCAGGGCGACCAGGCCGGCGGACGCGGCGGCGACGTTGGACAGGGCGATGTCCATGCCGATCCACGGAACGATGATCATCAGCAGGATCCCGGGGATGGCGGCGATCACGGTGAGCGCGCTGCCGGCGGCGGCCACCCGTTGCCCGGCGAACGCACTACGCGAAACCGGGTTCGCCAGCATCAACTCCATGCCACCGTCTTCCTCCGGCCGAGCGATCGTGCGGGCCGCCAGCGTGATGGCGCACATCAGGACCAGCAGTGGGCCGACCAGGCTGAAAATCGTCGCCTGCAGATAGCCGGCGGGCGACAGCATGTCGGCGATACCGAGGAAGTCCAGCATGCCCTGGGGCAGGGCGTCCTGCTTCAGCTCCGCGGCTCCCTGAAACTGGCTGTAGAACGAGGTGTAGATGGCGGTGAAGGCGGCGACGCCACCGGCCCACCCGATCAGTGCCAGGCGGTCGTCACGCCAGGTCTTACGCACCAGCGCGGAAACCATCGCCGGCTCCTTCCCCGTGGTAGTAGAACGACAGAAACGTCTCTTCCAGGTCGGGTTCGGCCGACAACATGTCCACCACCTGGTGACGCGCCGCCGCTTTGATCAGCGGGTCGATGCGGCCATCGACAGTGCACTTCAGCACCGGCCCGGACACCACCACGTCACTGACTCCGGGCAGTCCGGTGAACTCGGTCGGGTCCACCGGATCATCGAAGTGAATCTCGACGGCGCGGATTGCCCGCTTCCCCAGTGACTCGACCCGCTCGACCGCGGCAAGCTGGCCGTCGCGGACGATGGCGACCCGGTCAGCGGCCTGCTGCACCTCGGCCAGGACATGAGAGGACATGAAGACGGTCTGGCCCGCAACACTGGCGTCGCGGACCATGGCCAGGAACTCCTGCTGCATGAGGGGATCCAGCCCACTCGTCGGCTCGTCCAGGACCAGCACCGCCGGCCGGTGCATGAACGCCTGCACCAAGCCGACCTTCTGCTTGTTGCCCTTACTCATCGTCCGTACCGAGCGTGAGAGGTCCAGCTCGAGTCGTTCAGCGAGTTCGGTCACCTGTGCCCAGGGCACGCCGCCGCGTGCCGCGGCGAAGAAACGCAGCAGGCCTTCCGCCGTGTCCCGCCCGGGAAGGACGAGTTCGCCGGGCAGGTAGCCGATCTGACGGTGCAGTGCGGCCTTGTCCCGGCGCGGGTGGAGCCCGAGCACAGTCGCGTATCCGCGAGTGGGGCGCAGGAAGTCCAACAGCAACCGGATCGTGGTTGTCTTTCCGGCACCGTTCGGACCGAGGAATCCCACCACCTCCCCGGCGCGAACCTCCAGGCTGAGGCCCTCGATGCCGCGGCGCTGACCGTAGAACTTGGTCAGGTCCTCGGTGAGTAGGGCGATGTCGCTTGTCATGCCCACATCGTCGCTGGCCTCCCGGTCCGGCATCCAGGGCGGGATCCGGCTGACATCACCCTGGGATCGCTGCCGAACATCGGCAGTCAGTGGCCCGAATGCCAGCCGGGCGGCCTCCGTGCCGCGACCGCCGGGAGTACCCGCGCCTGGGGGCGCCGGGAAGCCTGGTCGGCAGGTCATGTCGTGCTAGGGCTCTGGAGGCTGGATCGGTGGGCTGTTCCCGTTCGGGCACCTGACCGCGGTGCCGGCCACCGCACCGACCTCGGTCGCAGCGTCGGTGATGGCCGGCATCGCCGCAGCAGGGGTGGTCGCCGACAGGACTGGCTACCGCCGCCGGGACCTGCTTGCCGGAGCGCGGTCGAGCTTGCGACCGCCGTTCACCCCTCCAACGGGCGCAGCCGGTCGTTGACGTCGTGCACTCCCGGAGTGTTCCACGCTCGGGCGTGTGCCTGCGTGCGCACATCAACGGAGGTGACCACGCCCTCCAGGATGACCACGCGGTTCTGTACTTCGATGCAGATGCGTTCGTGACGCAACCGGGGATCGCGCTGCATGCGCTCAAGCAACGTGCAGGCCAGCCGGGCATCGTCAGAGAGCGGGCCGGCCTGGATCAGCGACGGCGGGTCGCCGGGGAAGAACCAGGGGACGTAGGTCATCGTGCCTCCTCAGGGGTGCTTCGGTGGTCCGGTGACTCACGTCGGCCGCCGGAACACCGGTCGGGGGTAGCCGGAACTCAGCGTCGGGTCGGGGGCGCCGGGTACGGCGGAGCGACACCGCTCGGGTTGAAGAACGGCGCGTAGCCGTAGTACCAGTACACGTCCTCGTAGTAGCCGGTCTCCTCGACGACCTCCGGGTCGTACGTAGGGGCCTGCTCGATCTTCTCCCGGGTCAGGTCGACGCGCACGGTGTCCTCGGTGACGTCGCTGATCGCCTCGACGGGGATGAAGGTGGCGGTGGCACCGATACCGAGAAGCCCTCCATGCTCGACGCGCAGGAAGCGCACCTTGTGCTCGTCGCGATCGATCAACAGGTCGTTTACCTTGCCCAGGTCGTCGCCGTCGGCGTCGAGGACGCGCCGGCCGCGCACATCCTGCTCGGGCGCCGCGATCGTCTGCCCGGAGTCACCGAGCTTGACCAGAATCGCCGTCGTGTCGGATGGCATGAGCTGCTCCTTCCGTAGCGTCTGCTTCCTTTGCCCTACCCAAGGGACGTCCGGGACTAGACGACGAAACGATGACGGTTCCTGCCCGCTTTCGTGACGACGAACCGTGCCCCTCGTCACGTTCGACTGCGAGGGGTTGGGGCGACGGCGGCACAGCCGGCGTCAGCGTTCACCGACGCCGGTATCCTTGATCGAGTACGACCTGTGCGCATATGTCCGCTAGGTGAGGAGGCACCGTGCCCGATCAGATCAACCTCGCTCGCCTGCGGGACGTGCTCGACGGACCGTGGGCCGCAGTTCGCGACGCGCACCGGGAGCACCTCGACGCGCGTTTCCTCCCGGTGTACGGCGAGACCATTGACCAGGCACGCGAGCGGATCACCCGACTACTCACCGAACTCCCCGCCGAACTGGGTATGGCATCGGCCTTCCCCAGCGAGTACGGCGGCAGCGCCGACGTCGGCGGCTCGATCGTCGCCAGCGAGATGCTGGCGCAGGTCGACCTGTCGTTGATGGTCAAGGCGGGCGTGCAGTGGGGACTGTTCGGCGGCGCGGTCGCGGCGCTGGGCACCCGACGGCACCACGACGCCTACCTGCGGGACATCATCTCCGGCGACATTTTCGGCTGCTTCGCGATGACCGAGACCGGACACGGCTCCGATGTCCAGCAGCTGCGTACCACCTGCGCGTACGACCCACAGACCCAGACCTTCGACCTGCACACCCCACACGAGGCGGCCCGCAAGGACTACATCGGCAACGCCGCCCGGGACGGGCGGATGGCGGTGGTCTTCGCGCAGCTGATCACGAACGGCCAGCGGCACGGCGTACACGCGTGGTTGGTGCCGATCCGCGACGCGCAGGGCAACCCGATGCCCGGCGTACGTATCGGCGACGCCGGAGCCAAGGCCGGCCTTCTCGGCGTGGACAACGGACGGCTCACCTTCGACCACGTGCGGGTGCCGCGGGACATGCTGCTGGACCGCTACGGACAGGTCGCGGCGGACGGAACGTACTCCAGCCCGATCGAGAACGACTCCCGGCGCTTCTTCACCATGCTCGGCACCCTGGTCCGCGGTCGGGTGAGCGTGGGTGGCGCGGCGTCGGCGGCCACAAAGTCGGCGCTGACCATCGCGGTGCGCTACGGCGACATCCGCCGCCAGTTCGGCACGCCCGACGCGGAGCGGGAGGTGCTGCTCAACGACTACCTGGCCCACCAGCGCAAACTGCTGCCCGCCCTGGCCACCACCTACGCGTTGCACTTCGCCCAGACCCAGCTGGTCGTCGCGCTCAATGAGGTGCAGGGCGGCGACGGGCCGGTCGACGAGCACCGGCAACGGGAGCTGGAGTCTCGGGCCGCCGGTCTCAAGGCCGCGCAGACCTGGCACGCGACCCGCACCATCCAGATGTGCCGCGAGGCGTGCGGCGGCGCCGGCTACCTGGCCGAGAACCGGCTGCCCAGCCTCAAGGCCGACACCGACGTCTTCACCACCTTCGAGGGCGACAACACGGTGCTCTTGCAGCTGGTGGCCAAGGGACTGCTCACCGGCTACCGGGACGAGTTCGGCTCGCTGGACGGCTGGGGGCGCGCCTCCTTCGTCGTCGAGCAGGTCCGCGAGATGGTGCTCGAGCGCACCGCCGCCCGGTCGGTCATCGAGCGCCTGATCAGCGCCGTGCCCGGTCGCGACGAGGAGGTCGCCGTCACCGACCGCGGATGGCAGCTCAAGGCATTCGAGGACCGCGAGCGGCACCTCCTGGACGGCGCGGTCCGCCGCCTGCGCAACGGCGCCGCCACCAAGAAGGACCGACCCTTCGACATCTTCAACGACGTCCAGGACCACGTCCTGGCCGTGGCCGCCGCGCACGTCGACCGGATCACTCTCGAGGCGTTCGTCGCCGGCATCGAGGACACCGCCGACCCGGCGGTCCGGGCGCTGCTCTCCCGGGTCTGCGACCTTTACGCGCTCAGCGTCATCGAGGCCAACAAGGGATGGTTTCTGGAGCACGGCCGTCTCACGCCGGCCCGGGCCAAGGCCATCACGGGCGTGGTCAACTCCCTACTCAAGGAGCTACGCCCGCACCTGCGCACCCTCGTCGACGGGTTCGGCATCCCGGACTCGTGGCTGCACGCCGCGATCCTGCGCGAGGAACCCCTCCGGCAGGACGCCATGACCGTCCATGACGACGCCGGTGATCCGCGGTCGGTTCCGGCCTCGGCGTGAAGACAGGCGCTAGTTGTCGGCCGGTGTCGCCGACGGCGCGGCTGGATTCACCTGTGGTGTCCCGTCGATCACCTTGCGGTTGAGGCTGACCTGCGCGGTGCCGGCACCGCCGACCTGAATGTCGTCGTACGCCTGAAGCTGATGATCCGCGCCGAGGTAGAGCACCGACATGACCAGAGGCATCGGTTCGTCACCTTCCAGTCCGCGCAACCCCGCCCCGCCGGTGGAGCCCTGCACCGCCAGCCGGGTGTCGATCGCACCGATCGACGGCAGCTCCGTCACCTTTCGCTGGTGTGTGTGGCCGGCCAGGACGAGCGGTGCCACACCGTTGAGCGCTGTCGCCGATGCGGGGTCGTGCACCAGTGCGATGTCAACCGGTCGGTCCAGCGAACGGATCGTCACGGCGAGCTGCTTCCCCGTACCTTCGACCGTCGTCGCTGCCTCCTCCCACGGTCCTGCCTCGGACTCCTGTTTGTCGGGCGTGAAACGGGGGTCCCCGATGCCGGCGATCGTCACTCCGGCGATCGTGGTGACGGAGTCGTCCAGCACGACCGCGTTCGGCTGGCTGGCCACCGCCGCAGCGGTCCGCGGTGAGTCGTGGTTGCCTCGGATGTAGACGTAGGGCGCGTTGAGCTGGCTGATCATGGAGACGTACGAGGTCTCCGGTTCGCTGCCCCAGTCGGTGATGTCGCCGGTGTCGATGACGAGGTTGATGTCGTACTGCTCGACCACGCTTTTGATCATCGGCCAGGCGGCGGGGTTCAGGTGCAGGTCCGAGACGTGCAGGATCCGCGTCGTGTCGGGCGCCGCCTGGTAGATCGGCAGGGTCGACACAGTGCTGTACAGCTCGCCGACGTTGCCGACGAGCCGTTGGAGTTGCGCGGCGTACCGGCTGTAGTCGTCGGCTATCCGTTGTGCGTCACCGATCAGCGCGGGGGCGTTGACCAACAGTCCTTCGTATCGGGGTTCGGCCAGGGCTTGCGGTCGTACCGTCAGGGCGGCCGTGCCGAGGGTGCCGCCGGTGACCAGCAGCGCGAGCCCACCCGACCAGGCCATGCGGCGCACGGACCGGAACGTCACCCCGGCCAACAGCATGGACGCGAGGACCGACACACCGAGCGTACGAACGCCGAGGCGGACCAGGGCGTCGCGGAGGTCCTCCGGGGCCGTGGCGCCGGCGTGGGCCAGGCCGGCGGGGTCGTCGAGCAGAGCCTCGGTGCGTCGCTGGTCGAGCGAATCCAGGCGGACGGTCAGTCGCGCGGGGCCGTCGTGGCTGTCGAGGAAGAGCGATCCCAGCGGGGGGATGGCGATCTCCGTGCCGCCGTCCACGGACGGGGTCAGCTGGAAAGCGACCCGGAACGGCCCGACGTCACTGGCGCCTCTGGCGCCCAGAAGGGTGCCGATCGTGATGCCCCCAGCCGTGACCGCGACCAGCGCGCCCGCGGCCAGGACACGACCCACCCATGGCGAGCGCACGATCCGGCGCGACCGGGCGGCCGCGTGCCTGACGCATGCTGCCAGGCTGGTACGACGCGGAGGTGCCGCGTCCGGGGGTGAAGTCACGAGCGGGGTCCGATCTGTGGGGTGACCGAGGGGACGGCGGGGTCAATTCGAGGGGGCAGCCTGGTCGTCCGTCCCGCCGCCGAGCAGGCCGAGCAGGCCGGCGGCGAAGAGTTGCCGTCGAACGACAGGCGCCAGGTTCTCCAACCGCAGGTCGCCGCCCCGCACGGCGACGGCGCGTTGGCACGCCACGAGCGTCCCCATGCCGGTGGAGTCGATGAAGGTGAGGTCGGCGAGATCGAGGATGACGTCTCGCACCGAATCGGACGCCAACGCCGCTATGACCGCGTCGTGCACGAGTCCGCTCGTTGCGAGGTCCATCTCCCCGCCCAGTCGGATGCGGGCGACGGCTCCGACCTGCGACGTGCCGACTGTCAATTCCACGCACGCCTCCTAACCGCGGTACTGCCAGGTGAAACCTGCATGTGTGCAATGAACTGCTTTCGCAGGCAGCCTATCCACTGACCGGGCCCGATTCCAAGATCGCCAACTGCGGGACGTGGTCGTCTCTCACCCGGTCGTGGGCCGACGCTCAGCCAACAGGAGTGCGATGTCGTCGTGCGGTTCGCCGCCCACGTGCCGATGCACCGCGTCCCAGAGCGCGTCGAGACACCTGTCCGCCGTCGGTTCGGCCAGACACGCCTGGAGCGTCGGCATCGGAAAGAAGCGCCGATCGCTGTCACGTGCCTCGAGCAGGCCGTCGGTGAGCAACAGCAGTCGGTCACCGACGTCCCAACGGCCCACCGTCTCCGGCGTCCGCGGCCCACCCAGACCCAATGGCCGATCCGGCGGAGCCATCGTCAGCTCCTCCAGTTCTCCTGTACGACGTCGCAGGACCGGCGCGGGGTGACCGCAGTTGACGCTTCGGATCGCTCCCCCGTGCAGCTCGATCAGGACGGCGGTGACGAACGTCGCGCCCCGAGCCGGTGCCGGCTCCCGAGCGACGAGATCGTCCAGGTCGTGCGCCACCTGCGTCAGATCGGTCCGGACAATCGCCGACTGCCGGAACGCTCCCGCCACCGCCGACGCCAGCCGCACCGCGGCGAGCCCCTTGCCGCAGACGTCACCGACGATGATCCGCAGCCGGTCCTGGTCGGCCACCACCTCGTACAGGTCGCCGCCCACGCCGGCCTCCTCGTAGGCCGAGACGTACCGAACGGCCAGCTGCACGCCGGCCGCAAACTGCGGCGGCTGACGCAGGATCGCACCCTGGGTGATCCGCACGATCTCGGTCATCCGGCGCAGACGCTCCTGTCGTCTCGTCCGCGCCTGCGCGACGTACACCGCCATCAGGCTGACCGTGATGACCACCGCCACCCGCAGCACGTGATCGAGGCTGCCGAGCAGCCCGCCGGGCAACCCGGCCCCCACCGCTGCCGTGGTCGCGGTGGCCGACACGACGGCGGTGCGGCGTGGGCTCTCGACGGCGGCCGCGAACAGCGGGGCAAGGGCCAGAAAGCCGATGAGTACGGCGTGGGTGCCCGCCGCGACGTCGATCAGCAGGACCATCGCGATGAATCCGATGGCCAGCCGCAACCCGAGCCAGCGGGTCAACCTGCCCGACTCCTCGTCAGCGACGAAGGAACGGGCGGTCGACCCCCTGCCCGCGCTGCGCTCAACCAGAGGGCTGGGCCGCATGGCTCCGCCGATCCGGATCGCCGCCCGCGGGCGTCGTCTCTGGGTCGAGTTGTCGTCGTAGTGCCTCGATCTCCGCGCGCAGGGCGGCGATGTCGTCGGTGGTCGCCGCGGCGGCACCGCCCTTGGGGGAGACCCGATCGACGATCCAGGTCGCCAATGAGCCGGTGACGAAACCGATCAGGCCGATGCCGCCGATCATGAGCCCCAGGGCGACGAACCGCCCCGTCCCGGTGACCGGGTAGTGGTCTCCGTAGCCGACGGTCGTGATGGTCACCGTCGCCCACCAGAGGGCGTCGTCGAACGAGGCGATGTTGCTGTTCGCGGCGGACCGCTCGGCGTCCAGTACCGCCAGCGCGGACACCAGCACCAGCAGCATGGTGGTGGCACCCACGTAGACGGCGAGCCGGCCACGCGCCCACGACTCCGCGCGCCTGCTCAGACTCAACACCACGGTGATCAGCCGCAGGGCACGCAGCGGGCGCAGGACGGGAAGCGCCAGAACCGCGAGGTCGAAGAGGTGATCCCGCAGGAAACGCCGCCGGGCTCTGCTCAGACTCAGCCGCGCCACGAAGTCGACCCAGAACGTCAGCCAGATGAGGACGGTCGTCGCCTCGCACACCCGGAGCCAGGATTCCGCCAGATCGGGTCGCAGGATCGGTGCCGCGTAGACCACGAGGAACAGGACCGACAGGCCGGTCAGCGGAAGCGCCGTCAGGCGTTCCCACCGCGCAGCCCGGTCGGCGGGCGGCGCTTCAGTCCTCACCTGCATGAACAGCCCACCCGAGAATTATACGTGCACCCGTGCAATCATTTCTCGGTGAAACTGTACGGGGAAGACGGCACCACGTCGACCGCAGCCCAGGACCGGTTGGTGGACGGCCTGTCCGCGTTGGCCCGCGCCCTGGTGGGGATCACCGCCCGCACCCTCGGATCGGTGGACGCCGAGGTCACCCTGCCGCAGTACCGGACACTGGTCATTCTCGCCTCGCACGCGCCGCTGCGCACCGTGGATCTCGCGTCCCTGTTGGGGGTGCATCCGTCGACGGCGACGAGAACGTGCAACCGGTTGGTCCGGCGAGAACTGGTGGTCCGCCGCCAGCAACCCGATGACCGGCGGGTCGCCTGGTTGAGCCTCACCGAGGGCGGCAAAACGCTCGTGGGCGCTGTCATGCGACGCCGAACCTCCGAAATCCGGCGTCTGCTGACCGTCGCCGACGCCGGACGCCGACGCACGCCCGCCGAGCTGATCGAATCTCTGGTGATCGCCGCCGGGGAGCCGACGGAGGAGGTGTGGTGGCAGCACTGGGAACAGTCAGCGTCGGCACCTGACGACGCGAGCCAGCGAGCAGGTACGGGCACACCCTGACGGGTACCCGCGGTCATGCAGGTACGGTTCGGAAGTGCCGTGACGGGTAGTCCTCCGCATGTCCGCTCCGCGACCCCGACCGGCCGCGCCGGCGCCGCTCGTCGCCCTGACCAACCGGATCCGAGGGCTGGTCGGCGGCACTCACCGGCGAGGCAGCCAGGCGGCTCGACTACGACTGCGCCAGCTGGAGATCATCGGGCTGATCGCGCTACAGGCGGGACTGGCGGCGGCGCTCGCCTGGTGGCTTGCACACGACCTGTTGGGCAACCCCAACCCGGTCTTCGCGCCCACGGCGGCGGTGGGCACCATCGCGGCAGCGATCGGCCAACGCACCCGACGCACCGTTGAACTGCTGGTCGGGGTGGGACTGGGCATCGCCATCGGCGACGGACTCGTCCTCCTGATCGGCGCCGGCGCGTGGCAGACAGGCGTCATCGTCACCCTGGCCATCGCTGTCGCCCTCGGCCTCGCGGGCCGGGGCGGCACCGTGGTCAGCCAGGTGGGTGGTACGGCAGTGCTGATCGCCACGCTCTCCTCCAGTCAACAGAACCTGGAACTACCCAGGATCGTCGACGCGGTCACCGGCAGCGCCGTCGGTCTCGCGGTGGTAGGGCTGCTGCTGCCACTGCACCCCCTGCGCGTCCTCCACCGGGCTGCGGCGCCGGTCTTCGACGCACTCGAGACCCGTCTCCGTGAAATCGAGACGGCGCTGCGCTCCAACGAACCCGACCGTGCGGTGCACGCCCTGAATGGTCTACGTGCCATGGCTCCAGACAGCGAGCGGCTACGCGAAGCACTCAGTGGCGCCGAGGAGGTGGTGACAATCGCGCCGGCTCGATGGCACTGGCGGCGGCATCTCGAACGGTACGACCGAGGCGTCACACACATGATCCGCGTCATCGACGACAGCAAGGCCCTCGCGCGACGGTCCGCCACCATGATGCAGTACCAGGAGCCACTGCCGCCCGACCTCCCGGACGCCGTCGGATCCCTGGCGGATGCCGTCCGGCAACTGCGTCACGAGACGCGGACCGACAAACCCCACGACCAGACTCGGCGACACGCCCTGCGGGCGGCGGAGGCAGCCGGGCGAGCCACCGCTTCGGGGTTGCGCGACTTCGGTGTCACCACGACGACACAGATTCGCGCGACGGCCAGCGACCTGCTGCGGGCCACGGGCTGCTCCGTGGTCGACGCCAACCGGCAGGTCCGGCAGGCGGCGCGAAACGCTGCCTAGGTGAGCGCGCGATTTCGGTCTGACGGATAGCGCCGGACTGCCACCGCTTCGAGGCAGATGGCTTGTGCGGCTCGCGCCTTGGTGCGCTGTGCGGCCGCTGCCCTTACCGGCGGTGTACGCGGCGCTCGCGCCCGGCGCACATGCCCAAAGGAGGAGGCTGGGTTCAGCGGGCCGCCGCAGCGGGCGAGGCGTTGATCGACCCGGTTGTATCACCTGCCACGGGCGTAACGCGGGCGGCGTCGAGGGGCGGGGGCCGAGTCGGGTCGGGGTGGAAGCCTCGGTCGAGTTCCAGGTCGGCACGGGGCGGATGCCGCTGGCGCGGCAGGAGGCACGGGCGTTACGCAAGCCTCCGCTGTACACCGACGAGCAGGTCCGCCAACTGGCGGCCTACATCCAGGCGCTCGGCGGAGGCCCGGTGGTTCCCGACACCGTGGGGGGCCAGCAGGCCACACCGTCGCGTCGCCGAGCCGAGTTCGTCCGGCCCACGGCCGCACCCACCGTTTCCGAGAATCCGCTGACGACGGCTGCCTAAGGTGAAGCAGACGCGACAGCAACGCACCGACCGGTCGCCGCCGAGAACGATGGGCAAGCACCATGGAGCGGTTCCTGGAGGCACTCTGGGACACGAGCAGTGTGAGCGGCCGCCTCGTGACCAGCATCGTTCTGATCGTGCTTGCCCTCGTCATCGCCCTTTTGGCCGGGCGTCTTTCCACCCTGCGGGTGAAGGACACATCCAACCGCTACTACCTGCGCAAGGCTACGCACTACCTGACCGTCGTGGCGTTGCTGTTCGCGCGGGCGCTGCTGTGGAAGCCGTTCGCCGGCCGGATCGGCCTCACCGGTCTACAACAGCAGCATGGTGCTCGACCACCTGTGGGAGGAACTGACCCTGCCCGTCCCCTACGAGGCCGACTGGCACCTCGCGGAGAGCATCCTCTGCGAGGAAGCCCAGAACGTCTCCTCGACGGCCGCAGCGCGCAGTGCCATAGACGCGATGCGCCACCGCTACCCGACTGCCGAGGCGGAAGTCGATCCGCGCGTGTTCGTCCGCGCCACCTCGAACTGGAACGAGCTGTCGGCCCGGTTCGTGGTGCCGGTGCGCGGCGCCCGTCAGGTCAAGGACCAGGTCACCCGGCGGGTGCTGGAACGCTTCGCCGAAGGCGGCATCCGGGTGGCATCGGAGACCCAGGACATCACCATCCACACACCCCACCCCATGAAACCAGCCGCCGCCTCGTCCGACCATCGGTAGAGGTCGCCGCAGAGGCCACGCGTTCCGCAACCCGGAGCGCGACGACCGACGCGCGTACCAGCGACGACCCGGGCGTGGCGATGAGGCCGTACATCCCCCACGCTCGCCGCCGTTACGCCGTCAGCGTCGGAAACCTCGCCGCCGACCGATCCCGGCGGCGTGCGTCCGGGGGATCGTGGGTAGCTGACCGCAATGGTGTGGAAGAACCCGATGGACCTCCTCCGTCTGCTCGTCGTCGCGCTACTCGTCTACCCGGTGCTGGTGGTGATCCTGCGGGTGTCCGGGAAGCGGACGCTGTCCAAGCTCAACGCGTTCGACTTCGTGGTCACGGTGGCGCTGGGCTCGACGCTGGCGACGATCCTGCTGTCGCGGGACGTCTCGCTGGTCGAGGGGATCCTCGCCTTGGCTCTGCTGGTCAGCCTGCAGTACGGGGCCGCGTTGCTCGCGGTCCGCTGGCCGCCGTCACAGCGGCTACTCAAGGCCCGACCGACCCTGCTGCTGCACGACGGACGACTCCGGCACAAGAGCATGCGCAGCGTCCGGGTGGCGGAGAGCGAGATCCGGCAGGCCGCCCGTAGCCAGGGCATTGGCGACCTCGGGAGCCTCGCGGCGGTGGTGCTGGAGACCGACGGAAGCCTCAGCGTCATCACCCGCGGCCAACTCGGCGACGGCAGCAGCCTCGCCGACGTACCCGACGCAACGGCGCAGCTCGACGAGTAACCGCTCGTTTCGGCCGGTGTCGCGGGGGAACGCCGAGGACATGCGCAAGCCGACAGGAACGACCCGATGAGCACCGGCGGGTACGACGCGGTCGTCGTCGGCGCGGGGCACAACGGGCTCGTGGCCGCCAACCTGCTGGCCGACGCCGGCTGGCACGTACTCGTGCTGGAGGCGGACGACGCGCCCGGCGGTGCGGTGCGGTCCGCGGAAGTGCTCGGCCCCGGTTTCACCACTGATCTGTTCAGCGCGTTCTATCCGTTGGGCGCGGCCTCGCCGGTGCTTCGCGCGCTCGATCTGGAGCGGCACGGGCTCCGGTGGAGTCACGCTCCGGTCCCGCTGGCGCACCTCCTGCCGGACGGGCGGGCGGTCGTGCTGTCCCGGGACGTGGCAGAGACGGCGGCGTCCGTCGAGCGTTTCGCCTCGGGCGACGGCGCGGCCTGGGAGGCCCTGGCGCAGCGGTGGGACCGGTACGGCGACGACGTGCTCCAGGCACTGTTCAGTCCGTTTCCGCCGCTGCGCTCCGGGGTCCGACTGCTCACCCGGATGGGCCCGGCCGACGCCCTGCGGGCCGCCCGCTTCGCCACCCTGCCGGTCCGGCGTCTCGGGATGGAGCAGTTCCGCGGCGACGGGGCGCGACTGCTGCTGGCGGGCACCGCGCTGCACTCGGACATGTCACCGGACGAGCCGGGCAGCGGACTGTTCGGGTGGCTGATGACGATGGTCGGGCAGCGGACCGGTTTCCCGGTTCCGCGCGGCGGGTCCGGCAAGCTCGTCGAGGCGCTGGTGCGCAGACTGCGGGCGGCCGGCGGGGAGCTGCGTTGCGGTGTCCGCGTGGAAAAGATCATCGTGGTGGGTGGCCGGGCGCGGGGTGTGGTGACCAGCGCGGGTCGGATCCTGGCACGGCGGGCGGTCATCGCCGACGTCGACGTACCCACGCTCTATCTGGGTCTGGTCGGTGCGGAGCGGCTGCCCGACCGGGTTCTGTCGGACCTGCGCCGGTTCGACTGGGATCCCGCCACGTTGAAGCTGAACTGGGCACTGTCCGGGCCGGTGCCGTGGACCGCCGGGGAGGTCGCCGGCGCGGGCACGGTCCACCTCGGCGAAGGGCTCGACGGGTTGACGGACTACGCGGCGGACCTGACCGTCGGCCGTGCTCCGCGCCGGCCGTTTCTGCTGCTCGGACAGATGACCACGGCCGACGCCACCCGCTCGCCAGCGGGCACGGAGGTGGTGTGGGCGTACACGCACCTGCCACGTGGGGTGGACTTCGATCCCGGTGTGGTGCGGCGGCAGGTGGCGGCGGTGGAGAACCTGGTGGAGCGGCACGCGCCCGGCTTCCGCGAGCGGGTGCTCAACCGCGTGGTCCAGACACCCGCGAACCTGGCGGACGCGGACGGGAACCTGGTGGGCGGCGCGATCAACGGCGGTACCACCAAGATCTACCAGGAGTTGGTGTTCCGGCCGCTGCCCGGGCTGGGGCGGGCGGAGACGCCCGTCCGGGGGCTCTATCTGGGCAGTGCCGGCGCGCACCCGGGCGGCGGGGTGCACGGTGGGCCGGGGGCGAACGCGGCGAAGGCGGCGCTGCTGCACGCCGGCGGTCATCGGCTGCGGGCCGCGGCGGTGCGGGCGACGGTGCGCCGGATCAGCGGGGCGCCGGACCGTGGCCTGCTGCCGCCGCCGGTGAGTGACCTTCCCGAGGCCACCAACCGGGGTGGTGCGGTCGGTGGCGCCGGGACGACCGGCGACGACTGATCAGCTCCGGCGCCAGGCGAGGACGGCCGCCCCCGCCCCCAGCACGCCGGCGGCCACCCCCAGGCGGTGTCGGGAGAGCCAGGCCTGCGGGCTGCGGCCGTGCGCCCGGGAGGAGAAGTCACCACGGGCGCCGTAGTCGTGCCCGCCGGGCCCGTCGAGGGGATGCCAGAGGTTGTTCGGCCGGTCGTGGTCGGCGGGACGGCCGGTTTGCTGGGATTTGTAGCCGGTGTGTGCCAGGTAGCGATCCAGCATCCCGGGCGCGATGCGGTTGCCGAGGATGGTCAGCACGGTGGAGGTGCCGACCCAGTACTCGCGCCGGCGGGGCCGGTCCACGGCGCCGACGATCGAGCGGGCGGCCACCTCCGGCTCGTAGATCGGCGGTACCGGCTCCGCGCGCCGGCGTAGCCGGGACAGCAGCCACTCGAACTGCGGGGTGTTGACCGCTGGCAGGTGCACCATGGTGACCTTGACGTTGCTGCGCTCGTGCAGAAGCTCGCAGCGCAGCGACTCGGTGAACCCGACAATGGCGTGCTTCGCCCCGCAGTAGGCCGCCTGCAGGGGGATGCCCCGGTAGGCCAGCGCGGAACCGACCTGGACGATGGTGCCCCGGTCGCGGGGCGTCATGTGGGACAGTGCCACACGGGTGCCGTGCACATAGCCGAGGTAGGTGACCTCCATGGCTCGGCGGAACTCCTCGGGCCGGGTCTGCTGGAACGGCGCGAAGACGGAACTGAACGCGTCGTTGATCCACAGGTCGATCGGGCCCAGTTCCGCCTCGACCCGCCGTCCGGCGTCGACGACCTGCTCGTAATCGGCCATGTCGACCTCGATCGGCAAGGCTCGGCCGCCGGCTTCGCGTACCTCCTCGGCGGCGGCGTCGAGCCCCACCCGCCCGCGGGCCAGCAGCGCGATCGCGATGCCGCGCCGCGCCAGCAGCCGTACCGTGGCCCGGCCGACTCCCGCGCTGGCGCCGGTCACCACCGCCACCTTGACGTCCTGCCGCCGCATGCTCATCCCGCCTTCCGTCGCCGATTTCTGCTGCCCGCACTACCCGTCGTCGGTCGGCTCAGTCACCTCCGGCGCGCCTGATCCGCGCATCTGGCACGTGTCAGGTCGGGTCGGACGGGTACCGCACGCCACGGACGCCGAGGAAAGGGGCGACAGCCATGGCCGCAGCGGACGCGGACCAGGCCGCCGGCACCACGCCCGCGGTGCTGCGGGACTACGCGCTGCTCGCCGACGGGCACCGGGGCGCGCTCGTCGGCCCCGGCGGGGACGTCGCCTGGCTGTGCGCGCCCGGCTGGTCCGATCCGGCGGTGTTCAGCGCTCTGCTCGGCGGGGCGGGCAGGTTCCTGGTGGCGCCGGCGGCCGACCGGTTCGTCTGGGGAGGGCACTATGAGCCCGGCTCTCTGATCTGGCGCAGCCGGTGGGTCACCGGCGACGGGATCGTCGAGTCCCGGGACGCGCTGGCCTTTCCCGGCGAGGCCGGCCGGCTGGTGCTGCTGCGCCAGGTCCGCGCGCTGCAACAGCCGGCGCGGGTACGGATGGTGCTGAACCCGCGTGCCGACTTCGGCCGGGAACCGGTGCGCGAGGTCACCCGCGACGGCGAACGCTGGCTGGCCCGTACCGGTGGACTGCACCTGCGCGTGCAGGGCGGCGGCGAGCTGGGCCGGGACCCGCAGGGCTTCCTGGCCGGCGAGCTGACGATCCCGGCGGGCGGCCGGCACGACGTGGTGCTGGAGTTGGCCGCCGGTCCGCTCGGCCAGCCGTGCGAACCCCCGGGAGAGTTGTGGCGCACCACCGAGCACCACTGGGCGTCGGTGGTCCCGCCGCTGGCCGGTCCGGCCGCCCGGGACGCCACGCTGGCCTACGCGGTCCTGCGCGGGATGACCCGCCCGGGTGGTGGCATGGTCGCCGCCGCCACCACCGCCCTGCCGGAGCGGGCGATGGCGGGGCGCAACTACGACTACCGGTACGCATGGATCCGGGACCAGTCCTTCGCGGGCCAGGCTGCCGCGCTGGTCGGGCGGTACGACTTGCTCGACGACGCCGTCGCGTTCCTGACCGCTCGGGTACTGGCCGACGGGGACGGGCTCGCGCCGGCGTACACGGTCGGCGGGGATCCGGTGCCGCGGGAGCAGCCGCTGACCGGCCTGCCCGGGTATCCGGGCGCGGGGGCCCGCATCGGCAACTGGGTACGCGGCCAGTTCCAGCTCGACGCGTTCGGCGAGGTGCTGCTGGTGTTGGCCGCCGCGCAGCGCCACGACCGGCTCGACAGCGACGGCCGGCACGCGATGCGGATTGCCGCCGAGGTGATCGAGCGGCGCTGGGCGCAACCGGACGCCGGGATCTGGGAGCTGCCGCCCCGGCAGTGGACGCACTCGAAGCTGACGTGTGTGGCGGGACTGCGGGCGGCGGCACGTACCACGACGGCCCGCCCGTCCGCGCGCTGGTCGGCGCTGGCGGACCGGATCCTGGCCGACGCCGCCGCGCACGGGTTGACGGCGGACGGGCACTGGCGTCGCGCGTACGACGACGACCGGGTCGACGCCGCGCTGCTGCTGCCCGGCATCCGGGGCGCGCTTCCGCCGCAGGACCCACGCACCGAACGGACCCGCCAGGCGGTCGTCGCCGACCTCGCCCAGGACGGCTATCTCTACCGGTTCCGTCCGGACCGGCGACCCCTCGGCGACGCCGAGGGCGCGTTCCTGTTGTGCGGGTTCGCCGCCGCGCTGTCCGCGTGGCAGGCCGGGGACGAGGTCGGTGCCAACCGGTGGTTCGAACGCAGCCGGGCCGCCTGCGGCCCACCGGGCCTCTACACCGAGGAGTACGACGTACGGCAACGCCAGCTCCGCGGCAACGCGCCCCAGGGATTCGTGCACGCGCTGATGTTGGAGACCGCGGTGACGCTCGGCCAGGTCGACCCCTGCCGCTGACCGGTCTACCGACCGGGGCCGGCGATGAGCGCCAGCCCGGTCTCCGGGTCGACGCGCTTGGCCAGCTCGGGTGCGACCTCGGTGACGATCACCTCAAGCGTCGGCCACACCCGGGCCGAGAGCAGATGGCCGCCCACCGTGCTGCCGTCCGAGCGGCCGAGCACCGCGTGCACGTGCAGGGCCGGCTCGCCGTCGCGTGCGGCCACGTCTCCGACCAGCGACAACACCTCGACCTGCTCGCGGACCGGGATGTGCCGGTAGTCGCCCTTGTCCCGGTCGAACCAACCGACGTCGGCCTCGCGGAATCCACCCACGGCGGTCACCCGGCCGGCACGCAGGTCGTGGCGACGCAGCGCGTCGCCGATAGCGGTCACCGGCTCGTCGCCCTTGTCACAGACGACGACCAGCACCCGGCCGGTCGGCTGGTGCAGTTCATCGACCTTCACGAATCCTCCTCGTGTCGTCCCGTGGTCGCGCCCAGCACCGCCCAGACGGCAGCGACGGCCGCGTCGGCCAGCGCGGCGTGCCGCTGCCGCCGGTCGGCGGCGGCGAGACCGAGCGCGGTGAGCGTGTGCAGGCCATCGACCGCCGCGCCCGCCACGAGCACTCCCGATGCGGGCCACCGCAGGGTGAGGGCGGCCTGCGCCAGGTGTCGGGCGCCGAGCACCCGAAGCGTCGCCACGGCGGTGGGGGTCGGCGGTCCGACCGGCCGCAGCAGCGCGCCGGGGGCGAGCAGCAGCAGGCTGCCCCAGGCCACGCGGCCGGTGAGTGCCGCGCGTCGCAGAGTTCGTCCCGGGGATCGGCATCCCATGTCAGGCCACCCGGAACTGCTGGGCCTGCTCGGCGCGGAACTCCAGCCCGTTGCCGGGCTGGTCGTTCTGCACCTGCACCGCGCCGCCGGTGGCCGACCGTGCCCCGTCGAAGAGCATCGCCTCGATGCGGACGTGGTCGTGGAACCACTCCAGGTGCCGCAGGTTCGGCGTGGCAGCGGCGACGGCGAGGTGCTGATGCGGTGCGCAGTGCCCGGACACCTGGATCCCGGCGGCGTCCGCCACCGCCGCCGCGCGGAGGAACTCGCTGATCCCGCCGCACCGCGTGACGTCGATCTGGAGACAGTCGACGTACGGGGCCATCCGGTGGAAGTAGACCAGGTCGAAGCCGTACTCCCCCGCCGTCACGTCGGCCGCGACCCGGTCGCGGACGAGGGCGAGGCCGGGCAGGTCGTCGGAGCTGACCGGCTCCTCGTACCAGCGCACGTCCAGGTCCGCGGCGGCGTGCGCGACGCGGACCGCCTGCTTGCGTTGGTACGCGCCGTTGGCGTCGACGAACAGCTGCGTGTCGTCGCCGATCGTGCGACGCGCCTGCCTCATCCGCTCCAGATCGCGCTCCACCGCCGTGCCGCAGGACTCCCCAATCTTGATCTTCACGCGGGGGATGCCCTGTTCGTGCACCCAGCCGCTGAGCTGCCGGTGCTGCCGCTGGCCGTCATAGGTGGTGAAGCCGCCGCTGCCGTAGACCGGCACCTCCCGGCGGGCGACGCCGAGCAACCGGGTCAGCGGCAGGTTGTGCCGGCGTGCCTTCAGGTCCCACAGCGCGCAGTCGGCGGCCGACAGGGCGAGCCCGGCGATGCCGGGGCGGCCGGCGTTGCGCAGCCGCCGTCGCATCCGGTCCCAGGCCGCCGGCACGTCGTCCGGGTCGAGGTCGGCAAGCACCGGCGCGAGCAGGTCCGCCACCACGGCGACGACGGCGGTCGGGCCGTAGGTCCAGCCGATCCCGGTGTGCCCGTCGGCACGCGCCCGGACCAGCACCAGCGTGGTAGCGGTCCAGGCGAGGGTGCCATCGCCCTCCGGGGCGTCGGTGGGGATCCGGTACGCCTCGGCGGTGACGCCGACGCCGGTCACCGCGCCCACCGCCGGGCCAGCGCGGTGACCGCGGCCAGCCCCAGGGCGGCGACCAGGCTGACCGTCGCCCAACGGGTCATCGGGCCGGGCGACCGGGGCCGGTCCCCCCAGCTCTGTTCCGGCCGCCGGGGAACGGTGTCGTTGTACATCGCCGCGCGCAGCAGTTCGGCCAGGTGCAGCGCGGAACGACCGTCGGCGGCACCCTGCTCGACCTGGGTACGACAGCTGAACCCGTCGGCGAGGATCACGTCCGTGTCGGCGGCGTCCCGCACGGCGGGCAGCAGGACCCGCTCCGCGCACGCCTCGGACACCTCGTGGTGGCCCTGCTCGAAGCCGAAGTTGCCGGCCAGACCGCAGCAGCCGGAGTCCAGAAAATTGGCGTCGACGCCGGCCGCGGAGAGCACAGCCTGATCGGCGGCGGTGCCGAGGATCGCGTGGTGGTGGCAGTGGGTCTGGATCAGGGCATGCGCGTCCAGGCGGGGCGGCTGCCAACCGGGGCTGTGGTCGTGCAGCAGCTCCGCGAGCGTGACGGTCTGCTCCCGCAGCCGGGTCACGTCGTCGTCAGCCGGGAACAGCTCGTGCGCGTCGCTGCGGAACACCGCCGCGCAACTCGGCTCCAGCCCCACCACCCGGGTACCGGCGCGCAGGTACGGCCGCAGCACGTCCACCGTACGGCGCAGCACCCGCTTGGCGACGTCGAGCTGGCCGGTGGAGATCCAGGTCAGACCGCAGCACACCGGGCGCTCCGGTACCCGTACCCGCCAGCCGGCGGCCTCCAGCACCTCGACGGCGGCGCGGGCCACGCCCGGGTGGAAGTGGTTGCTGAAGGTGTCCGGCCAGAGCACAACCTCGCCCCGGGCGCCGTCGCCGGTCGGGGTACGACGGGCGAACCAGTGCTGGAACGACTCCGGCGCGAACAGCGGGATGTCCCGGCGTCTGTCGATCCCGCCGACGACCTTGGCCAGGCGACTGAGGCCCGGTGCGTGCGCGAGCGCGTTGACGGCGCGGGGCAGCCGGGCGGCGACGACGGCCACCAGCGGCAGCCAGCCCATCGAGTAGTGCGCGCGGGGGCGCAGCCGGCCCGCGTAGTGGTGCGACAGGAACTCGGCCTTGTACGTGGCCATGTCCACGTTGACCGGGCAGTCCGCCTTGCAGCCCTTGCAGGCCAGGCAGAGATCGAGCGCGTCGCGGACCGCGTCGGAGCGCCAGCCGTCGGCGATGGTGCCACCCCGGGCCGCGCCGTCGAGCATCTCGAACAGCAGCCGGGAGCGGCCCCGGGTCGAGTGCTCCTCCTCCCGGGTCACCATGTAGGACGGGCACATCACCCCGCCGGAGTGCCGACGGCACTTGCCGACACCCACGCACCGCAACACCGCGTCGCCGAAGCTGCCACGGTCGTCCGGATAGGCGAAGGTGGTCCGCACACCGCCGTGGTCGTAGTCGACACCGAGGCGCAGGTGACTGTCGAGGGGGTAGGGCGGCATGACCTTGCCCGGGTTCATCCGGTCGTCCGGGTCGAAGATCGCTTTGAACTGGCCGAACGCCCGAATCAGTCGCTCGCCGTACATCTTGGGCAGCAGCTCGCCGCGGGCCTGGCCGTCGCCGTGTTCGCCGGAGAACGACCCGCCGTAGGACACCACGAGGTCGGCGGCACGCTCGACGAAGGAGCGGAAGTCGCGCACGCCGTCGGCGGTGCGCAGTTGGAACGGGATCCGGGTGTGCACACAGCCCTGCCCGAAGTGCCCGTACAGCGAGGCCTGCTGGTAGCCGTACTCGCGGTAGAGCGCCTGCAGGTCGCGCAGGTAGTCCCCGAGCCGGTCCGGGGCGACCGCCGAGTCCTCCCAGCCGGGCCAGGTGTTGTCCGCGTCGGGCACGTGGGCGGTGGCGCCGAGCGCGGACTCCCGGACCCCCCACATCCGCTTGTCGTCGGCCGGGTCGGCGAACTCGTGCACGCGGGGACCGCCGTCGCGGCGCACCGCGTCGATCAGCCGGCCGGCGGCGGCCCGGGCCTGTTCGGATGTGTCGCCGCCGAGCTGCACCATCAGCCAGGCGCCGCCCTCGGGCAGCTCGTGCAGCGCGTGCGGGTGCAGGCTCTTGCGCCGCTCGAAGCTGATGAGCTTGTCGTCGATGCCCTCCAGCGCGATCGGCTGGTGCTCCAGGATCCGCGGCACGTCGTCACCGGCCGACGCGATGTCCGGGTAGCTGAGGAACACCAGCGTGTCGGCCTTGACCCGCGGGACCAGTTTCAGTCGGGCCCGCAGCACGGTGACCAGGGTGCCCTCGGAACCGACCAGAGCCTGGGCGACGTGGAAGTTCTTCTCCGGCAGCAGGCTGTCCAGGTTGTAGCCGGAGACCCGGCGGGGGATGTGCGGGTAGCGGGTACGGATGTCGGCCAGGTACTCGTCGCGCAACGCCCGCAGCCGCCGGTAGATTTCGGCCCGGCGGCCGCCGTCGCGCTGGATACTGGCGTACTCCTCGTCGCTGGTTTCCCCCACCCACAGGCGGGTGCCGTCGTACAGCAGTACCTCCAGCTCGACGATGTTGTCGACCACCTTGCCGGCGCGTTGCGCGGTGGCGCCGCAGGAGTTGTTGCCGATCATGCCGCCGAGCGTGCAGTGGTTGTGCGTGGCCGGCCGGGGCCCGTACTCCAGCCCGGTCGGCGCCAACTGGGCGTTCAGCTCGTCGAGCACGATGCCGGGTTCGACCAGGCAGGTGCGGGCCCGCTCGTCGACCTCCAGCAGGCGGTGGCAGTACTTGGACCAGTCGAGGATCACGGCGGTGTTGGTGCACTCGCCGGCCAGGCTGGTGCCGCCGCCACGCGAGGTCAGCGGCGCGCCGTGGCGGCGGCAGACGGCCACCGCGGCCACCGCGGCCTCCACGGTGCGGGGCACCACCACCCCCAGTGGCACCTGGCGGTAATTGGAGGCGTCGGTGGAGTAGGCGGCGCGGGAGCCGGCGTCGAAGCGGATCTCGCCGTCGACCTCGGCCCGCAGGTCGGCGGCGAGCGTGGCCAGGTCGACGTCGTGGGCGGGCCCGGGTGGGCGCAGGACCGGGTCGGGAAGCACCTCGGTCATGAGCGCAGCTCGTTGATCTTGTCGCGGGCGACGGACGCCACGGTGGCGACCTTGTGCGGTTGACCGCGCAGGAACGCCTCGGTGAAGTGTTTCGCCTGGTCATATTTGATCTTGCCGGGCATGGGGGGTTCGTTCGGGTTGACGTCGCAGTCCACAAGCGCCGGGCCGGGGTGCGCGAGGGCCTCCCGGATCGCGCCCGGCAGGGCCTTCGCGTCGGTCACCTTCACCCCGAACGCGCCGCAGCCGCGCGCCCAGGTGGAGAAGTCCGCCTCCGGCTGGCGGTGCCGTACCGCGTACTCGGGGTAGCCGAGGATGATCTGCTCCCAGAGGATCTGCCCGTACGAGTTGTTGTTGTTGATGACCACCTTGATCGGCAGGTCGTGCCGCACCGCGGTGAGGAACTCGGCCATCAGCATGGCGAAACCGCCATCGCCGACGAACGCGATCACCTGCCGGCCCGGGTAGGCGTGCTGTATGGCGATCGCGTACGGCAGGCCGGGCGCCATGGTGGCCAGGTTGCCCGACAGGTAGAACTCGCGGTCGCCACGAATCGTCCAGTGCCGGGCGGACCAGGTGGCGATGGTGCCCGAGTCGCAGGTCAGGATGGCGTCGTCGGCGGCGGCGTCGTCGATGCAGCCCATCAGGTACTGCGGCGCGATCGGCGAGCGCTGCGGGTCCACCAGGCTGGCCATCTCCCCGCGCCAGTCACGCATCTTGCCCTGGTACTTCTCCAGAAACGCGCGGTCCGGAGTGTGGCCGAGCAGCGGCAGCAGGTCCCGCAGCGCCAGCCGGGCGTCCGCGCAGACCGGCGCCTCGACCGGCAACCGCATGCCGATCAGGCTCGGGTCGACGTCGATCTGCACGACCTTCGCCTGCCCCGGCGCGGGAAGGTACTTCCCGTAGGGGAAGGAGGTGCCCACCATCAGCAGGGTGTCGCACTCCTCCATCAGCTCCTCGCTCGGCGCGGTGCCGAGCAGGCCGAGCCCGCCCGTGGTCAGCGGATGGTCGTCGGGCACCACCAGCTTGCCGGGCAGCGTCTTGACGATCGGACTGCCCAGGGCCTCGGCCACCGCCAGCACCTCCTCGCGGGCACCTCGGGCGCCCACGCCGACCAGCATGGCCACCTTCCGGCCGGCCTTGAGCACCTCGGCCGCCTTCGCCAGCTCCCCCGGGTCAGCGGGCAGTTGGGGGTACGACACGGTGGCCGCGCTCATCGGCGGCTTGCCCGGGCTCACGTGCCGGTACGGGTCGTCGGAGGCCGGGGCCACCTGCACGTCGTTGGGGAAGGTCAGGTGCGCCACGGTCCGCTTGCTCAGCGCGTCCCGGATCGCCAGATCCACCACCGCCGGCATCTGCTGCGGATTGGTGACCATCAGGTTGTAGGAGGCGACGTCCTGGTAGAGCTGCGTGGTGTGCACCTCCTGCTGGTAGTGCGAACCCAGCACCGACGTCTCCTGCATTCCGGTGATCGCCAGCACCGGCACGTGGTCGAGCTTGGCGTCGTAGAGCCCGTTGAGCAGGTGGATCGCCCCCGGCCCCGACGTGGCGCAGCAGACCCCCAGCCGGCCGGTGGCCTTGGCGTAGCCGGTGGCCATGAACGCCGCCGCCTCCTCGTGGTGCACCAGCACGAACCGCAGCTTCTCCCGCTGCCGGCGAAACCCCTCCATCAAGCCGTTGATGCCGTCACCGGGCAGGCCGAACACGGTGTCGACCCCCCACTCCACCAAGCGTCGGGCCAGGCTCTCGCCCACGATCTCCTGCACGTCGTCCTCCTCTTTCCGGGGGTTCACCCGTCCGCGTGAGCGGATCTGACCTGTCCCACCGGACACCGCGGACCAGGGCGGACGGGGCGGCGGCTACCCGGCCTTCCGGACCGCAAACCCACCAGGGCCACCGGTTTCGGGCCATGGTCATCGGCGCCCTTCGTGCCGGGGCAGCACCGACAGCTGTCCCCGCCCCTCCAGCACGGCGAGATGCACGGCGTCGACCTCGCCCACCCCGTGCTCCCGGAGCAGGGCATCGAGGTCGGCGCGCGTCATCCCGGCACGGTGCAGGTTGCCGGTGAGCGCCCGGCCGTGAGCGACCACCACCACCGGCCCCTTCTCGATCAGCCGGCGGCCGGCGGGCCGCAGCCGTACCCAGGTGATCAGCGCGTGGGCGGCCAGGATGGACACCAGGGTCACCGCGCCGGAGAGGTAGCTCGCGTCCGGGGCGCTGGGCAGCCGCCCGACGATCGCGCCCACCGCGACGGCGGCCACGAAGTCGTACGCGGACAGTTCGGCAAGCGTCCGGCGACCGCCGACGCGCATCGCGAGCACAGCGGTCAGGTAGAGCAGGAGCGCCTTCACCGCCACCCAGACCAGCCAGCCTGGATGGCCGACGAGAGCGCCGACGGCATCCACCGGCGACCGCCGGACTCAGGGCCGCCGCATCGACCGGGCCGCGAGATAGCCGAGCAGCGCGCCGACGGTCAGCGTCACCAACCCGCGCGCGGTGAGCGCGGAGCGCAATCGCGCCAGGCCCGCCTTCGGGTCCACCACGCTGCCGGCCACGTCGCCCGCGACCCCCACCACCACGTCACCGAGCTTGCCGCGGTCCATGGCGCACCCCCTTACCGAGAGCCGCCGGCTACCCGGCGAGACGCCCACCAAACGTTCACTCGTCCCGACCGGTGAAGACGCGCTCCGCCGCGGGCTGCTCACCGCCAGCCACCAGCACCTCGTCGCCGGCGCGCAGCACCGTCGCCCGACCGAGCCGGACCTGCTCGCCGTCGCGGCTGACCAGGCTCACCCACACCCCCTCGTCCCGGCTCAGTTCGAACAGCGGCCGCCCGTCGGCCGGGGCGCCGGATGCGACGGTGTAGTGGCGCAGCCCGACCGGCTCGCCCTGCACGCGGATGCCGACCGCCCACGGCTGCAGCGGGGTGGTCCGCATCGGAACCCGGCACCACCGGGCCACCAGGGGAACCAGTCCGCCCTGCACCACGATCGAGAACGCGACCACGGCGAAGATGATGTCGAACAACCGCAGGTCCTGTTCCAGGTCGGCGGTGAGGATGAACGTGCCCAGCAGGATCGGCACCGCGCCCTTCAGGCCGGACCAGACCACGAAGATGCGCTCACCCCACCGCAGCCGGACCGCGCTGAGCAGCCCACCGACGACGATCGGCCGGATCACGAACGTGAGCAGAACGGCCAGCGCCAGGCCGGTGAGCCAGGCGCGCTCGGTCACCATGCTGCGCAGCGACACGATCAGGCCGAGCAGACCGAACGCCAGGATCTCGCCAAGGCTGGCCAGCGCGCCCTGGAACCGCTGGATCTCCCGCTTGAACGGTGCTCGGGCGTCGCCGACGACGATGCCGGCGAGGAACACCGCGAGGAACCCGGAACCACGGGCCAGCGTCGCCGCGCCGTAGATCGACACGGCGGCGAACAACACCTGGAGCGGGTAGAGGCTCTCGTCCGGCAGGGACACCCGACGCATCAGTTGCAGGATGAGCCAGCCGCCGGCCAATCCGACCACCGACCCGACCACCAGTTGCAGCGCGAACTCTCCCGCCCCGGAGGCGACCGCGGACCAGCCGCCGGCGGTCCCGGCGGCGAGCAGGCTCGCCATCAGCGCGATCCCCACCGGGTCGTTGGCGCCCGACTCGCCCTCCAGGATCGTGCCGCTGCGTCCCACGACGGTGCGCCGCCCCAGCACGGAGAAGACGGCGGCGGGATCGGTCGGCGACAGAGCCGTGCCGACCAGCAGCGCGGCGAGCCAGTCGAATCCGAACACCCACCGCAGCACCAGAGCCAGCGCGCCGGCGGTCAGCAGGGTACCGAGCACGCCCACCAGCGCGACCGGCCCGAGCGACGGCCGAA
The DNA here is from genome assembly GCF_049315225.1 of Micromonospora sp. WMMD729. Classification (NCBI taxonomy): domain Bacteria; kingdom Bacillati; phylum Actinomycetota; class Actinomycetes; order Micromonosporales; family Micromonosporaceae; genus Micromonospora; species Micromonospora sp. WMMD729. The sequence continues at coordinate 4,188,194 of NZ_CP186059.1, forward strand.
GCCGCCGCCAGCCCATGCTCATCCCACCGCTGAACAGCACCAGCACGAGCGCGATCTCGACCAGATGCCGGACCGCGTACAGGGACAGTTCGTTGAGCTTCGGAAACAGGTCGGAGACGATCGCGGCGGCGAACAGGAACAGCGCTGGCGCGGGCAACCGCAACCGGTCGGCGAGCCGGTTGGACAGCACGGCCAGGACCGCCACCGCGCCCAGTGCGGCGACGTAGAGCGCGAATCCCGTCACCGCCACCCCATCCCGGTCCGACCCGCCGGGGTCCCGCGCGGATCTCGTGCGCGCTCCCGCTACCCGCCCACGCCCGAGTTAAGCGGACAGTCACCCGATCAGTGGGCGGGAACCTGCGGCACCAACTGAAAGAGCGGCATGGTCAACGCCGCACCTACCAACGCCGCCCCGGCCGCCACCGCAGCCGCCACGGCGCGGCTCCGGCCGCCAGGGGTCGTGCACCGCCCCGCCGGGGTGTACGCGGGCAGCAGCCAGCGCAGGTAGTAGAAGAGACTGGCCACGGTGTTGGCCGCCGCGACCACGACCAGCCAGGCCAGCCCACCGTCCCAGGCGGCGGTGAACACGGTCAGCTTGCCGGCGAAGACTGCCGTCGGCGGCGTGCCGACGAGTCCCAGCAGGCAGATCGTCAACGCCGCGGCAAGCCAGGGCCGGCGGCGCGCCAGCCCTCGATAGTCGTCGAAGGTGTCGTGCGGCTCGGCGGCCAGCACCGCGAACGCCCCCAGATTCGTCACCGCGTACCCGGTGAGGTAGACCAGCAGGGCGGGCAGCGCACGCTCGGCGCGGCCGGCGACCGCGACGGCCATCAGCAGGTAACCCACCTGCGCCACGGTGGAGTACGCGAGCAGCCGGCGCGGGTCGGTCTGACCGAACGCGGCGAAGTTGCCGAGCGTCATCGTGACAGCCGCGAGCACCGCGACCAGCAGCGGCCAGTCCACCACGTCGGCGGGCACCGCCACGGCGAACAGCCGGTACGCCGCCAGTAGACCGCCGAGCTTCGGCACGGTGGTCAACAACGCGCCCGCCGGGATCGAGGCGCCCTGCACCGCGTCGGGCACCCAGAAGTGCCCCGGAACCGCACCGATCTTGAACAGCAGGCCGGCGAGCACCCCGACCACCCCGACCGCGACGGCGGCGGACGGCGGACCGGCCAGCCCGACGGCCAGCCGGTCGTAGTCGCTCGCCCCGCCGCCGAGCGCGGTCAGCAGCGCCGCGCCGGCCAGCAGGCCGACCCCGGCCAGCGCGCCCATCAGGTAGACCTTGAGCGCCGCCTCGGCGCCCCGCCGGTCGCGGCCCCAACCGGCCAGCCCGGCCAACGGCACCGACGACAACAGGTACGCCACGGCCAGTAGCAGCAGGTCCGACGCGCCGGCGAGCAGCACCGCGCCGAGCACGGCGAGCAGCGTCAACACGTAGAACTCGGTCTCCCGCCGGCTGCCGGCGACCCGGCCGGCGGCGATCCCGACCACCAGCAGCCCCGCCAACGGAATCAACAGCCGGGCCGCGGTGGTCGCGGAATCGAGGGCGTAGCTGTGCGCGTACACGGTGGACCGCTCGCCCACGACGGGCAGGGTGGCGAGAACGGCCGCGAGCAGTGCCCCCGCGGCGACCAGCCGGGCCACCCACTGCCGGTTCCGGGGCAGGAACGCCCCGGTGAGCAGCGTGGTGACCGCGCCGAACAGCAGGAGCAGCTCCGGCAGCAGGGCGAGTGGACGCTCGTTCACCGGGCCACCAGATCGGTGACGGCCCGAGCGGCGGGATCCACCACGTCCAGCAGCAGTCGGGGGAACACGCCGAGGAGCAGCGCGAGCGCCAACAGCGGCAGCACCGCCACGGTCTCGGCGGCGGTCACGTCGGCGGTCGCCGACAGGCCGTGGCGGGCCGGGCCGAGGAAGACCCGGTGCAGCGCCCACAGGAACAGCCCGGCGGTGACCAGGATGCCGGGCAGCGCGATCGCCACCGCCACCGGCGCGGACCCCAGGCCGCCGGCGAAGATCTGGAACTCGGCGATGAACCCGGAGAAGCCGGGCAGGCCGAGGCTGGCGAACGCCGCCACCGCGGTCAGCGCGGCGAACCGGGGGGTGTCCCCGGCCAGCCCGCCGTAGGCGTCCATCCGGTAGGTGCCGCCGCGGTCGTAGAGGACGCCCGCGAGCAGGAACAACGCCGAGGTGATGAGCCCGTGGCTGACCATCTGGGTGACCGCGCCGGTCACCGCGACCGCGCGGGCCTCGACGTCCGAACCGGCCACCAGACCGGCCGCACCGACGGCCAGCACCACGTACCCCATGTGGTTGACCGACGTGTACGCGACCATCCGCTTGAAGTTGGTCTGGGCCAAGGCCACCAGCGCCCCGTAGAGCACGCTCACCACGCCGACCACGACCACTACCCCGGCGTAGCGCCGCCAGGCGTCGGGCAACATCGGCATGGCGATCCGGACGAACCCGTAGGTGCCCATCTTGAGCAGGATGCCGGCCAGCACGGCCGAACCGGCGGCCGGGGCGTCGGTGTGCGCCGGCGGCAACCAGGTGTGGAACGGGAATGTCGGCGTCTTGATCGCCAGCCCGAGCAGGACCGCCAGCAGCACCAGTGCGCCGGCCACGCCCTGCGTCGGCGGGTTGCGGGTCAGCGCCACCATGTCGAAGGTGTGCGGCCGGGCGGCGACGAAGAGGCCGATGAAGCCCAGCAGCAGCGCCAGCGAGCCGAGGAACGTGTAGAGGAAGAACGTCAACGCGGAGCGGCGGGCCTGCGGGCCGTGCCCCCAGCCGGCGATCACCGCGTACATGCCCACGATGGACAGGTCGAAGAAGACGAAGAACAGGATCAGGTCGAGCGCGACGAACAGCCCGAGGCAGGTGGTCTGCAGGGCGAGGAAGAGCGCGGCGAACTGCCGCGGCCGGTGCTGGCGGCGCAGCGAGTACACCGCGCAGGCGGCGAAGACGACGGCGGTGAGCGCGAGCAGCGGCAGCGACAGGCCGTCCACCCCGACGTGGTAGCTGGCCCCCGCGCCCGGGACCCACGGCCGGTCCACCTCGTACGCGAACCCCTCGCCCGGGTACGTCCACCACAGGCCCAGCACCGCCGCGACCTCGACGCCGGTGACCGCGATCCACAGCCACGACACCGCCCGCGCCGGTAGGCCACGCCAGAGCAGCAGGAGCACGGCCACCGCCAGCGGCGCGAAGACGATCAGGGACAGCACGACTCACCTCGCCAGCAGCAGGATCAGCACGGCGGCACCCAGCCCGAGGACCGCCTGGACGTAGTACTGGTGGATCAGGCCGGTCTGCGGCCGGCGGGCCAGCGCGCCGAGCCGGCGGGCCGCCCCGGCGAGTCGGCGCACCAGGGCGTCCACCCCGTGGTCGTCCACCCGGGCCAGGGCGTCCGCGGCCCGCACGGTCAGGGCCGGCACGGCGCGAACCGACCGGTCGAGCCCCACGTCGTCGAACCTCGCCAGCCCCCGCGACACGCCGAGGGCCCCGCGCGGCACGGCGTGCACGGCCCGGTCGAGCACCCGGTCGTCGAACCGGGCCAGCCCTCGGGCCAGCGCCAGCGTCGGCCGCACCACCAGCAGCCGAGCGGCCCGGTCGAGCCCCAACCAGGCTCGCGCCCAGCCCGGGGCCGGCAGCCGGGCCGGCGCAGCGACCGCCAGGGCGACACCGGCGACCGCGAGCAGGCCGGACAGGGCCAGCTCGGCGACCCGGACCGGGGGCGCCGCACCGGCGCCGACGGCACCGGCCACCGCCCGGGACAGCGGCGGCAGCGCCAGCACGCCGAGCACGGCCGCGCCGACCGCCAGCGGCACCAGCGGCACCCACTGCCCGGCGGTCACCTCGCGGCTGCCGTCGCGTTCGGTGTCGTACCCGGACTCGGCCCCGGGCGGGACCGGGCGCAGGACCACCGCGAGCGCCCGACCGGCGTAGAGGGCCGCGAGCAGCGCGCCGGCCAGGCCGACCAGGTAGAGCGCCGGGGACCGCTCGCGGGCGCCGGCGAGCACCTCGTCCTTGGTGGCCCACAATGCCAGCGGCGGCACCCCGGCGAGCGCCAGGGCGCCCACCGCGAACACGGCCCCCACCAGCGGGTAGCGGCGACCCGCGCCGCGCAGCGTGGACAGCCGCCGGGTGCCGAGCGCGGTCAGCCACGCCCCGGCGGCGAGGAACAGCAGCGCCTTGGTGGCCGCGTGGCCGATCAGGTGCGCAACGGCGCCGGCCGGCGCGACGGCGGCGCCCAGCACGACGTACCCCAGTTGGGCGCTGGTGGAGGCGGCCAGCAGCTGTTTCAGATCGGTCTGGGCGAGGGCGACCGCGCCCAGCGCCAGGGCGGTCAGCGCGCCGCCCCAGGCGGCCACGTCCACCGCCCAGCCGGTCGCCACGAGCAGCGGGTGCGCGCGGACGAGCAGGTAGCCGCCCATCGCCACCATGGCGGCGGAGTGCAGCAGCGCGCTGACCGGGCTCGGGCCGAGCATGGCCCGGGACAGCCAGAACGAGAACGGCAGTTGGGCCGCCTTGCCGAAGCCGGCGGCCAGCACGCCCGCGGCGGCCAGGTCCCGCCAGCCGGGCGGCAGCGCGGCGAGCCCGGTCAGGTCGAGCGTGCCGCCGGCCAGTCCGGCCCCGGCGGCCAGGTAGAGCCCGAGGTCGCCGGCGCGGGTGGTGAGGAACGCGGTGCCGCCCGCGGTGACGGCGTCGTCGCGCCGCCAGTGGTACGCGATCAGCGCGTACGACATCGCGCCCATGATCTCCCAGCCCAGCAGCAGCACCGGCAGCGTGGTCGCGGTGGCGGTGAGCAGCACCGCGGTGAGGAAGACCAGCATCAACCCGTGGAACCGGGACCGGTCGCGGTGGATCTCGACAGCGGCGTACGCCAGCACCAGCAGCGCCACGCCGGCCACCGCCGGTACGACGAGCGCGGCGAGCCCGTCGACGGCCAGGCCCCACCGGGCGCCGGCCAAAAACGGCGCGTCGACGGCCGGCCGGGTCAGGCCCACCGTCACGGCCAGGGCCGCCACCAGCGCCGCCACGGCCAGCCCCAGCGCCGGAGCGGCCCGATCCGCCCGCCGTCCACCCAGCAGCAGCGTCCCTCCTGCGACGGCCGGGAGGAGGACCAGCGCCCACAACGCCGCGCTCATCCCCGCAGTTCCCCCGCCATGTCGGTCATGTCGGCGTCGCTCGAACGGAACAGCAGGGTCACCACGGCGAAGCCCATCGCCATCTCCACGGTCATCGCGGCGATCACCACCAGGACCAGCACCTGCCCGTCCGGTTGCTGCGGAGCCAGGAACCACCACAGAGCCGCAGCGGCCACGATCACGCCGTTGATCATGAGTTCCAGGCCCATCATGACCATGACCACAGCCTGTTGGCTGAGCGCGCCGTACAGGCCGACGCTGAACAGCGCGGAGGCGAGCAGCAGGAACATCGGCAGCGTCACGGCAGCTCCGGGGAGTCCGCGCGGTCGTAGCGGCCCCGGGCCGTGGCGAGCACCAGCGCCGCGACCATGGTGGCGAACAGCACCGCCGAGACCGCCATCATGACGAGCATCTTCGAACCCATGATCGCCTCACCCAGGACCCGGGTGGGGTCGGCGGGCGGCCCCCCGCGGCGGGTCGGCCACGGCACGAGCACCGAGCCGGCGGCCAGCACGACGAAGACACCGACCGAGACCGCCAGCGCGCCCCGGCGGTTGTGCAGCATCGACATGGGCATCAGGCCGGCCGGGTTCATCATGAACATGACCATGAAGACCGCCATGATCGCCATTTCCATGACCATCATCAGCACGGTCACCACGCCCAGGTAGCCCAGGTCGAGCAGGAGCAGCTCACCACCCACCGCGACGAACGACAGCGCCAACGCGAACGTCGCCCGGGCCATCGAGTCCACCGTGAACACGGCGATGCCGGACGCCACGGCGACCAGCGCCAGCACGAGGAAGGCGACGACGGCCACCTCAGCCCCTTCCCACCACGATCACCGCCACCACCAGCACCTGCGCCAGCGTGGCGGGCAGCACCACCAGCCAGGCCACGCGCATCAGCCGGTCCGCCCGCAGCACCGGCACCCGGCCGCGCAGCGTCACCAGGGCGGCCACCACGGCCAACGTCTTCACCACGCTCCACAGCCACGCCGGCAGCAGCGGCCCCGAACCGCCGCCGAGGAACAGCGCCACCGCCGTCGCCGCGCCCGCCACCAGCAGCGCGTACCGGCCGGCGAGCAGGACCAGCCGGTCCACGCCGGACGGCTCGGCCAGCACTGCGCCGGCCGCGTCCCGCCCGTTTGGATAGGCGAACGGCCCGAACATGCTGAACGCGAGCACCGCGCCGAGGAGGACCAGGAACGCCACCGGCATCGACACCACGAACCACAGCTCCCGCTGCGCCGCCACCACGTCGGCGATCCGCAGGCTGCCGGCCGCCACCGCCGGGGCGGTCAGCGCGAACATCAGCGGCAGCTCGTAGCCGAGCGCCTGCGCCAGGAAGCGGTAACCTCCGACCAGGCCGTACGCGCTGTTGCTTCCCCAACCGGCGAGCCACATCGCCGCCCAGAGCAGCACGTCCATGGCGTTGAACCAGACCACCCCGACCGGCAGGTCGGCCACCACCCGGTCGCCCAGCGGCACCACCACGACCATGAGCAGCGCCACCACCAGCGGCCCGGCTAACCCGAGCCGCCACAGCAGGAGATCCGCCGCCACCACGCCCCGCCGGCGCTGGCGCAGCAGTCGGGCGGTCTCCCACAGCGGCCGCCCGGCCCGGTGCCCGAGCGTCGGCCCGCCGGCCGGGTCGAGCAGTCCCGCCAGCACCGCAGCGGCCAGCGCCGCGCCCAGCAGCATTCCGGCGGCGGGCAGAACCCCCCACCACGGGCCGACGCTCACAACCCCGCCCCGCAGGTCAGCAGCCCGTCCGGGTCGGGGTCGAACGAGGCCAGCACCACCCGGGCCGCGGCCAGATCCAGCCCGACCATGAGCCGCGTCGCCACTGCCAGCACCGCCGCCGCATCCGGCTCCGGCGCGGCGTCGGGTTCGCCGCCGGCCAGCAGCCGGTCCGTCTCGGCCAGCCGGTGCCGCCACCGGGCGGTCGCGTCGCCGCAGACCGCCGCCGGGACCCGCACGCCGGCGCGGGCCGCCGCCACCGGAGACAGCACCCCCAGGCCGTCGGTGGCGAGGTGCAACGCGCGCGAGCGCCGGGCCCACCGGGCGAGCGGTCGGAAGCCGGTGTACGCCACGGCGAGCGGCACATCGTCGACGAGCGCGTCGCGCAGCCGCCGAGCGGCTGTCGCGCCGGCCGGCCAGCCCACGGCCGCCCAGAGCCGGCCCAGCGAGTCGAGATGGGCCACAGCCTGTCGGCGTCGCCACAGCCCGGGGTGCTTCACGTCCGGGTACGGTCGCACGGCCGCCGGGTCGGCCGGAGGCAGTATGCGGGCGCTCGCCGACTGCACCACGTCGCCCTGCACGGCCAGCTCGACGACCAGACCGGCTGGCCAGTCCGCCAGCACCGGACCGAGCGCCAGGTGCAGCACGTCCAGCTTCAGCCCGTCGCGGTCCTCGGCCCGCTGGGCCATCATCAGCCCGCCCGGCATGGACATCCCGTCGTGGTCAGCGTGCTCGGGCCGCCCCGACCCACCACCGTGCTGCCCGTGGTCCGCGCTCCACGCGTCGCGCGTCTCCTGCCCGTGGCCCGAATGCTCCCGGTGGCACGCGGCCGGCCCGCGCCGTCCCTCCTCCTGGCCGGGCCCTTCCTCCTGGCCGCGCCTTCCATCCTGGTCGGCCGAGGAACCGTTCTCTTGCGCACACCCCGGCCCCAGGTCCGGCGGCGTGCCGCCCGCCCCGGTCAACCGGGCGACCGCAGTGCGCAGCGCGGGCGCCGCCCCGGCCGGGTCGGTGATCCGGGTCCGCGCCCGGGGTCCCGGGAACTGGTCCCACACCCGCTCGATCGCCGCCGTCAGCTCGGCACCAGGTTCCCCGGCGATCACCAGCAGGTCGGCGTCGGCCGGGGACGCCGCGAGCGGCCAGCCGGCCCGGTCGGCATGCGCCTCCACGGCCAGGCGGGCGTCGGTGGCGCCGGGTACGGCCGCGACCAGCAGGTGCGGCCGATGGGCCGCCCAACGGGCCAGGACGTCGCCGATCAGGCCCACCGCAGCGCGCCCTCCCGCCAGGCGTAGACGACGCCGGCCATCAGCAGGCCGAGGAAGACGAACATCTCCACCACGGCGCGCGTGCCGACGTCTACGACCACCACCGCCCACGGGTACATGAACAGCATCTCCACGTCGAAGGCGAGAAAGAGCAGGCTGATCGCGTACCAGCGGACGTGGAACCGGGAGACGGCGTGCTCGCGGGGCGGCAGCCCGGACCGGAACGCCGCGACGGTCGACGGCCCGGCCACCGCGGTCCGCAGGTGTGCCAGGTAGAGGGTGCCCACCAGCGCGGCGGCCAGCCCGAGCATGGCCAGCACCGGCCCGTATCGCCCCATTCGTCGGTCCCTTCCGAATCGGTGTCTTCACCCTGCCAGCCTGCCGACGTTCCCGCCCGGTAACGGTCAGTCCACCGCGCCGCGCGGGCCGGGCAGCGTCGCCGCCGCCCGCTCCTGCCGCAGGTCGTACGCGGGCCGCTCGGAGCGGATTCGCGGCATGCGGTCGAAGTTGCGCAGCGGCGGCGGCGAGGACGTGACCCACTCCAGTGAGAGACCGTGACCCCACGGGTCCGACTCGCGCACGACGGGTCCGAACCGGTAGGAGCGCCAGACGTTCCACAGGAACGGCAGCGTCGAGATGCCGAGCACGAACGATCCGATCGTGGAGATCGTGTTCAGCGTGGTGAAGCCGTCCAGGGCCAGATAGTCGGCGTACCGGCGGGGCATGCCCTCGGCGCCGAGCCAGTGCTGCACCAGGAACGTGGCGTGGAAGCCGATCATGGTGAGCCAGAAGTGCACCTTACCGAGGCGCTCGTCGAGCATCCGGCCGAACATCTTCGGGAACCAGAAATAGACGCCACCGAAGACGGCGAACACGATGGTGCCGAACAGCACGTAGTGGAAGTGCGCCACCACGAAGTACGAGTCGTGCAGGTGGAAATCCACCGGCGGGCTGGCCAGCAGCACACCCGTCAACCCACCGAGCAGGAACGTCACCAGGAAGCCGAGTGCGAACAGCATCGGCGTCTCGAACGTGATCTGCCCCCGCCACATGGTGCCGATCCAGTTGAAGAACTTGATCCCGGTCGGTACGGCGATCAGGTAACTCAGGAAACTGAAGAACGGCAGCAGCACCTGGCCGGTGGCGAACATGTGGTGCGCCCACACGCTCATCGACAGCGCGGCGATGCCCAGCGTCGCGCCGATCAGTCCCCGGTAGCCGAAGACCGGCTTGCGGGAGAACACCGGGATGATCTCGGTGATGATGCCGAAGAACGGCAACGCCACGATGTAGACCTCGGGGTGCCCGAAGAACCAGAACAGGTGCTGCCACAGCATCTGCCCCCCGGTCGCCGGGTCGTAGACGTGCGCGTCGAGTTGCCGGTCGGCGAGCGCGGCGAGCAACGCGGCGGCCAGCAGCGGGAACACCAGAATCACCAGAACGGCGGTGACCAGGATGTTCCAGGTGAGGATCGGCATCCGGAACATGGTCATGCCGGGGGCGCGCAACGTCAGCACGGTGGTGATCAGGTTGACCGCGCCGAGGATCGTGCCCAACCCGGAGACGACCAGGCCGAGCAGCCACAGGTTGGCGCCCGTCCCGGGCGAGTGTGCGGGCCCGGCGAGCGGCTGGTAGGCCGTCCAGCCGGAGTCGGCGGCGCCGCCCGGAGTGGCGAACCCGCCCAACACGAGCAGCCCGCCGAACAGGTACAGCCAGTAGGCGAATGCGTTCAGCCGGGGAAACGCCACGTCCGGCGCGCCGATCTGCAAGGGCACAAGGTAGTTCGCGAAGGCGAACACGATCGGCGTGGCGAACAGCAACAGCATGATCGTGCCGTGCATGGTGAACAGCTGGTTGTACTGCTCGGAGGAGAGCACCTGCATACCCGGCCGGGCCAACTCGGCCCGCATGACCAGCGCCAGCAGCCCGCCCACCAGGAAGAAGCCGAACGCGGTGGTCAGGTAGAGCACGCCGATCTGCTTGGCATCGGTGGTGCGCAGCAGCCGCGCCAGCGCCGAACCGCGCACCGGTCGGTGGACCGGCCCCACCACGTCGACCGACCCCGGAGCCGTCCACAGGTCCATCCGCTCCCCTTCCCCAGGTGCGGCACCCATGTCCGGCCAGGCCGGAGCGCAAACCCGGGCGGCGTCATTTCCCGCCGGTTGTCGCCGGACTCGGCAGCCGGACCATGCCCACCGCCAGGTGGAAATGTGTCACGTCCGGCGTTGCGGCTACGGTCAGCGGCGGGCCACCGCGCCGTGCACGGCGGTCACCCGGCCGTCACGATCCACGGCGGGGTCCGCGATGAGCCGAACGTGCCACGCCGCACCACGGCGGCGCACGCCGAACTCCATGTCGACCGGCTCGGCCCGTTCGATGAGGCCGCGCAGTGCCTCCTGAACCCGGGTGGCGTCCGCCGGCACCGCCCAGCGACAAAGGGCACCCAGGGGTAACGGACCGTTTGCCGGATCCCGGCCGGGATCTGGTAGGCGCCGTAGGACCAGACCATCTCACCAGCAGCGAGATCCCACTCGACCCACCCGGCGTCGCCGACCCGCTCGATGCGGGCCGATCGGTCCGCGACACGTCGCTGCTCGTCGTGGTAACACCAACTGGTGAGCAGGCCGTCGCCGAACGGGACAGCCCGGAGGCTGAGCAACGCCTGAGTCGGCCGTGCGCCGCCAGCCCGCCACACCTGGCCCGGCCCCCACCGGAAAGGACGCCCTTCGTGTAGGGCACGGGCGCAGCCGGCGACGATGCCGTCGTCGGCCGCGGACGGGTGGAGTTCGAGCAGCCGGAGGCCGGTGAGTGCGTCCCGGCCGCGGTCCGCGCCGTCGGTCGCGTCCGGGCTGCACCGGTCGAGCCGGAAGTCGACGATCGTTGCGTCGTGGTCGCGTACCGGGCACCACAGCGCCGCCGAGCCAGGCAGCGCGTCGAGCACCGCCTCCAGCCAGTGGGCTGCCGGCGCGTCGACCAGCCCCGAGGACAGCGCCGACAGCCGCCGGCCGGCGGCCTCGGCGACCGCCATCACGTACGCGCGTTCCGCGTCGCCGAGATCCCGTGGGCTGTCCCAACTGATCGCGGCCACCCCGATCGTGCGCTCGGCCCGGCGAAGCGGGAGACAGACCCGCATGGCGCCACCGCCGATGAAGCCGTAGCCCCGCCGGCGGGCCTCGTCCCGGGTCAGCCACAACGGGTTCCCGTCCACGGCCGCGCGCAGCAGCGCCATGTTGACCGTGCCCGGAGCGCGCTGCCACAGGCTCGCCACGGATCGGGGCAGTCCGTACGAGCCGACCAGCCGCACCGCGCCGTCCGGTTCCAGCAGACCGAGCAGGGTCGGGCCCGCGCCGAGGTGACACACGCCCTCCGACAGCGCCTCGGCCACGCCGTCCGCCTCGGTGGCAGCCGCCATGGCGGCTCGGGTCAGGTGGTAGCGGGCGGCGGCCTCGCCGGTCAGGGACGGCGCACCGGTGACCTCCGGTTCCGGCGACGGGGGCAGCGGGTGCAAATAGCGCTCCGGCCGGAACGGCTCGGGCGAGGACGCCGACGGCGGGGCCGAAGGCGGCGGGGCGGCGGTGCCGAGCAGCCCAGCGGCCACGTCCACCAGCCGGATGTTGGTGTGCTGGGAGATCCGTCTCAGGTGCGCGAACGCTTCCTCCGGCGAGCAGTCCAGCCGAGCGATCAGCAGACCGGTGGCCTGCTCCACCACCGCGTGCGCGCGCCGCTCCCGACGCAGCGTGTCCAGCTCGCGTTGGAGCCGCTGCACGGTTCCCACCAGGGGTGGGGGCGGAGTAGCCGCCGTTCGCCGTCGCGTCACGTCCCGTCCCCACCGTCGGCCCGTCGTCGTCGCGGCTCGACCCTATCCCCGCCGGTCGCGGCCGGCACGGTTGCGTGAGCCGCCCCGGATCGACGTCACCGGGCCGCGCCTGGACGACATGGGGGATGCCGCCCCGGGCCGGCAGGCAGGAGACCAGTCGGATCAGGCCCGTGCGCCGCAGCAGGCTCATCCCGTTCGGCGGCAGGTTGACCAGCGTGAGCCGCGCGCGCACGTGCGCGCAGGTCCCGCACAGGTCCAGGACCGTCCGGGCCAGACGGGGCGACTCGATCGACGCCCGCCGCAGGTCCACCACCAGGGCACGGGGTCGGTCGGTCACCGCCAGCCGGGTGAGCCGGTCGCGGATCAGCTCCACGCCGTCGTCGTCGAGCACACCGGTCACGGTCGCCACGGCGGTGCTGCCGGTGCGGCGGACCATCACCCGGACCCGACCGCCGTCGAAGCCGACATCGGCCGGCTGCTCGGCGGTCATCTCCCGTCGCAGCAGACCGATCGCCCGGCGCAGGAGGCGGGACACGTGCATCTGCGAGATGCCGAGCAGATCACCGATCTGCTCCTGGGTCTGGCTGCCCTGGAAGTAGCGGATCACCACGGCCCGCTCCCGTTCCGGCAACCGGCGCAGCGCCGCCAGCAGGTCGAGTCGGTCGCTCAGGCCCTCCACCCGGGAGTCCCGCTCGGCCAGCAGGTCCTCTCGCTCCCCCGAGTCGTCGTCCCCGCCGGCTGGCCGGTGCAGCGACACGTTGCGGTACGCCTGCCCGGCGGCCAACGCCTCCACCACCGCCTCGACCGGTATGCGCAGGTGCCCGGCCACCTCGTCGGCCCGCGGCACGCGCTGCGACCGGCGGGTCAGTTCGGCCTCGGCCGCGTGTACCAGCAGGTACCGCTCCTTGAGGGTGCGGGGGACCCGGACCCCCCAGCCGTGGTCGCGGAAGTGGCGTTTCAACTCACCCAGGATGGTCGGGGTGGCGTAGCCGGCGAACGGCACCCCGCGCCGCGGATCGTACGCGTCGATCGCCTTCACCAACGCGTAGCAGGCGACCTGGACGAGGTCGTCGAGTGGCTCGCCGCGGTGCGCGTACCGGCGGGCCAGGCCCACCGCGAGCGGTCGGTGCGTCTCGACCAGGCGCTCCCGGACGCGCCCGGTCGGGTCGACGGCGTCGTGCAGCATGGCGAACAGCTCGTCGACGCCGGCGTCGGAGCGCAGTGCGGACATGGTCATGGACGTCCTCCACACGAGGCAGCGGATCAGCGGTCGCGGGGCCGCCGCGGCCGCGTGACTCGCGTGCGGGCAGGGATGAGCCCCGGAGATGCGCGCTGAGCCGCCAGGGTGGACGTGGCCGTCCTGGTGCCGTTTGTCGACACCACGGCTTCGAAGCGCGAGCTACGTCGATCGCTTTCCGGGTGGGCCGTCGTCAAACGCCGAGCCGGGGACCGTTATCGCTTCGAGATCTCGGACCGTCCGGCGGCGTACCAGCGGCGGCCGGGCATCGCGGTGGTGCCGTGCACCACGACGCTGAGCGCGACGACGAGGCTGCCGGCGGTCCAGAGCATCGGGTCCCGCGCGCCCTCGTCGGCGCTGAAGGCCAGGTAAAACAGCGCGGACACGCCGATCGGGCCGAACCAGCCGAGGAAGACCAGTTCCCGCCACGGCAGGCCAAGCGGTGTCTTCAGCGCGAGCACCACCGGTAGGCGCCGCAGCAGCAGAACCGCGACGGCGAAGAGCGCCAGTCGCCAGCCGGCGTCGAGCCAGTCGCGCCACGGTAGTTCGACGCCGAGCAGGAAGAACAGTGGCAGCACCAGGTAACGGGTGAGCGAGTCGTCCAGCTTCTGCTCGGCGATGCGGGGCTGGTCGCCGATGACCCGGTTGTAGGCCAGCCCGGTGACGAACGCGGCGAGGATGCCGTCGGTGTCCAGCACCCGCGCGACCCCCAGCGCGGCGATACCGAGCAGCACCGCGAAGACCAGCAGCGACCCCTGGTCCAGCGTCTCCCTACGGCTCGCCGCACGAACGGCGTGACCGGCCAACCAACCGAGCAGGACGCCGACGACCACCGCGCCGAGCACACCCCACACCGCCGCGGTCACCTGGTCCGTCCACGGCTGCGCGCCGACAGCGGCCAGGGCGAGGACGACGAGGGGGAACGCGAGCCCGTCGTTGCCGCCGGACTCGCCGCTGATCACCTGCCGAAGTCGGTCGGGCAGTTGCCGCTCAGCCGGGCCGCCGGAGACGATGCCCGAGGCCAGCACCGGGTCGGTGGGGGTCAGACAGCTGCCGAGCAGCGCGGCCAGGCCCAGCGGCATGCCGAGTACCAGCCAGGACAGTCCGGTGCTGAGCAGCGCCATTCCGATCATGCCGGCGGAGAGCAGCACCAGGACCGGGCGGAGCACGGCCCGGTAGCCGGCGAGCGGGAAGCGCAGCGCGACGGCCATCAGCGACACCGCCAGCAGGGCCCGGCTCACCTCACGGTTGAGCTCGTCGCCGAGCCGGTCGCTGAGGTCGATCAGGCCGAGCACCGGGCCTGCCAGCGCCCCCAGCGCCAGCGCCAGCAGCGGCTCGGACAGCACGGTCCGGCGGATGGCGCTGGACCAGAACGCGAGCAGGACACCGAGCCCTCCGACGAGGGCGTACGCGAGCAGCAGCGGACTCATGCCCGCCCGCTACCCGTCGTGCCAGCGACCTCACCCGCTGCGCGCTGCTGGTACCTCACCTGTGTCGAGCGCGAGCGGTGGCCCGGGCGTTGGCCCTCTCGATCGCCTCGACCAGCTCCCCCTTGTTCATGTTCTCCGGCTCGTCGATGCCGATCTTGCGGGCCACGTCGTCCAGGTGCCCCTTGCTGGCGTTGGCATCCACCCCCTGCGCGGTCGGCCGTTCGCGGTCGCGGGACGCCGGGGTGCCCTGGGCTGCCTGCGGATCTGAGGGGCCCTTGCGTTCCTTGGGCTCCCAGTGATCGCCGACCTTCTCGTGAGTGTGCTTCAACGACGCGTACGCCGCCCGGTGCGCCCGCTCGCCGTCGCCGTAGCTGTCCTCGGCCGACTCCAGGGTCTTCTTGTACGTGCGGACCGCCTTGTCGTCCGAACGCGCGATCGTTGACGGCACGTCGTCGCGCATCTGGTCGGCCTGCTCGTGCTTGTCCGGCATCTCGCTGCCTCCCTGATCCGGTGTCACCTGTTCAGTTCGTCGCGGGCGGCGTCGACGCCCGCCGGCAACACCCGGCCGGCGGTTTCGGTGACCATGTCCCGCACGTCGTCGGCGAGCCGCGCCGAGGGTCCCCCGGCCGCCCGCAACTGCGCCAGCCCCGCCCGCCCCAGCACCACGGCCGCGACAAGGTAGCCGGCGGTGAGGCCGGCGGCGGCCAGCCGGCGCGGGAGCATCGTCTCCAGCACGCGCAACGCGGTGGTCGACGCCGCTCCCGCGCCGAACACGAGGCAGCCACCGGCGGCCGCCAGCAACACGATCCCCACGCCGGCCGGGCGGGCCGCCTCGCCCACCTGCGCGCGGACCGCCCGGACCTCCTCGCGTACGACGTCGGCCACGTCCTCGGCCAGCCGCTCGGTGGGGCTTCGCCGCCCGTCCGGTCGTACGGTCCCGTCGCTCATCGCACCTCCCACTACGCGGCCGCTTGCTCCGGGCGTACCCGGGCGAACGGTCCGCACACGCGATGCCGCAGCTTTCGACCCGCACGGGGGCGCAAAAGCCGGGACCCGCCCCGGTCGGATGCCTGAGACTGGCCGGGTGAGCAGCCCACCGCGCCTGCGCCGGTCCCGATGGCTGATACCGGTGGCGCCAGGCAGCCGGGTCACCCGGCTCGAGCTGTTCTACGACCTGATCTTCGTCTTCGCCTTCCTCAACGTCACCGGCCTCGTCTCCCATGATCTCGCAGCTGCGCAGGTCGTGAGCGGTGTCGTGGTGGTGGCGCTGCTGTGGTGGTGCTGGACCGGCTTCGTCGCGCTCGGCAACGTCGTCCGCGCCGACCATGGCATCCTGCCGGTGCTCGGCTTCGGGATCATGGCCGCGGTGTTCGTGCTGGCGATCGCGATTCCGCAGGCCTTCGTCGATCAGCCGGACGACCTGCCGGGCCCTCTGGTGTTCGCCGGGTCGTACCTGATCGTGCGTGCGCTGACCTCGGTCGGGTTCGTGTTCGTGCT
The DNA here is from genome assembly GCF_049315225.1 of Micromonospora sp. WMMD729. Lineage (NCBI taxonomy): Bacteria > Bacillati > Actinomycetota > Actinomycetes > Micromonosporales > Micromonosporaceae > Micromonospora > Micromonospora sp. WMMD729. Next base: position 4,204,326 of record NZ_CP186059.1, read on the forward strand.
CACCCGTGCCGGGCACACCCGTGTCCAGCCCGCCGCCGTCACCGTTCCGCCGCTGCTGGCCGCCGTACCGATCGGGCTGTCAGTCGCCGTGCCGTGGTGGGTGCCGGCCGATGCGGTGCTGGAGGCCCGTCTGATCCTGTGGAGCGCGGCCCTGGTCGTGGAGTACGCGGTCGGCCTGGTGCTGCCCTACGCGCACTGGTCGCTGCCGTCGGCCGGGCACTGGGCCGAGCGGCACGCGCTGATCGTGCTCATCGCCTTGGGCGAGGTGGTGATCTCGCTGGGCGTCGGCCCCGGCCGGTTCGACAGGCTGGCGCTGACCACCCGGGTTCTCACCGCGTCCGTGCTGGGCATCGCGCTGGTCGCCGCGCTGTGGTGGTTGCACTTCGACAGCCTGGCCGCCGGCGTGGAGCAGAGTCTGCACGGTGTGCGGGACGCCGTGCGGGTACCGCTGGCCCGCGACGTCTACACCTATCTGCACCTGCTGACCATTCTCGGCGTGGTGAGCACCGCCCTGGGCCTCACGTTGCTGGTGGAAGCGGTCGCCGTGCGGCACTCCCCACTGCCCGCGCCGGCGAGCGTCGCCCTGCACGGCGGCGTCGCGCTCTACCTGCTCAGTCAGGTGGCGATCGCTGGTCGGGCATTTCACCGCACGAACCGGCCCGTTCTCGGCACCGCCGTCCTGGTCGCCGCGCTGACGGTGGCCGGGGCTCACCTCGCGCCGCTGCTCGCCCTCGCGGTGCTCGTCGTGGTGTGCGGGGCACTCGCGGTGTCGCAGCGCATGACCGTCGACCGCAGACGCGTCAAAAGCCTGCTGCGTCGGGAGGAGCATGTCACTGAGGAGGCGGTCAGCGCGTGGCGGGAGCGGCACCTGTGAGACCTTGCTGTGAGTGCCGGTTTCCTAACCCAGACCCGGGTAGTCTCCCGCAGCGTGAGCGACGATCCACGCCGGCGCCGTCGCGAGGACGACGCGCGGCTCAACGGACTCGCCCACCGGCTGGACAAGCCGATGGGCGTCCTGGGGTTGCTCTTCCTCCTGCTGGTCCTCGCGCAGGCGGTCATCCACGACGAACCGCTCAGCACCACGCTCACCGTCACCAGCTGGGTCCTGTGGGCGGTCTTCGTCGCCGAATTCACGCTCCGCGCCTGGCTCGCCCGCCACCACGCGCGCGAGTTCTGGAAACACAACTGGTGGCAACTGATCTTCCTGGCGGTGCCGTTCCTGCGGTTCCTGCGGGCGGCGAGCGCGCTGCGGGCGGCCCGAGGGGGTGGGGTCGTCGCCGCCGCCATCCGCGGATCCCGCTCCGCCGGCCGCCTGCTCACCGACCGGCTGGCCTGGCTCGCGGTGGTGACCCTGGCCGTCATTCTCGCGGCCGGACGACTGCTCACGGTCACCAGCTCCTACGGCAGCCTCCCCCGGGCCCTGCACGACGCGGCCCTCACCACCATCACCGGCGAGCCGCTGCGCGCCGACGACACCTTCGCACAGGCCCTGGAGCTGGTGCTCGCCGCGTACTCGGTGGCGGTGTTCGGCACCCTGGCCGGCGCGCTCGGCGCGTTTTTCCTCAGTCGCGAACGGACCGAGGACGCACGCCGCCAACCGGACGAGTGAGCTGAACGTTCAGTACACCCACACCCGGGTCTTCTTCGGCAGCACGTCCTGCGCCCACAGCCAGTCCATCGCCGACAACGTCACCCGCACGCAACCGTGCGACGCCGGATACGGCGGGACGCTGGTGTAGCCGTGGATGGCGATCCCCTGCTCCTGGAAGTACTTCGGCCGGTACAGCCGGCCGAGCGGACCGTCGCGCCACCCGTCGACCTGCCAGTCGATGGTCCACCTGCCGCGCGGGGTGTCCGCCAGATACGTCTTGCCCTCGTGAACGTAGTGCTCGAACGTACCGGTCGAGGTGTTGAAGACCCGGCTCACCTCGCCGTCGTCGACGATCATCAGCAACTGCCGGTCCAGGTCCACCTCGGCGAGGTGACCGTCCGTGCTGCGGGCGTCCGGACGCTTGCCGTTCTCGAGCGCGGCGCGGGTCCTCGGCCCGACGACCCCGTCCGGTCGGAGACCGGCGGCCTTCTGCAGCGCGTAGACGGCCTGCTCGGTGAGCAGGCCGAAGCTGCCGTCGGGCTCGCCGATCCAGTATCCGAGCCGGTCCAGCCGCTCCTGCAACGCCTGCACCGCGTCGCCGGTGTCGCCGCGACGCAGGGCGTCCCGCGCTCCGGCCTCCGGGGTGCGCGACGGCGACGGGCTGGACGAGGGCAATGCCGTGGTGGGTGCGGGCCTGGGCGCCGCACCGGTCGTCGAGGCACTCGGTGGAAGCGGCGACGGTGTCGACGTCACCGCGTGGCTCGGGCCGGACGAGGTCGGCGCCGGCTGCCGGCCGTCGCCGCAGGCGGCTACGAGCAGCAGAACGGCGGCGGACGTGACGCGTACCGTGATGTCCCGACTGTTCATGATCAGCGTGCCGGAATCCCGACCCACTCCCTTCGTACATCCAGTCGTGCTCTTTGCCCAGGTAAACAGACCCTGTGCCAGGTATGCGGGAGGCGCGCACGGGGGATTACGGCGGGATGAGCCCTGTGCCGCGTACCCTCCGATCCCGGCTGGCGGCAGCGTGGTCGGGTTTCTGGCTGGTGCCGGCGGCCTTCGCCCTCGGGGCCGTGCTGCTGGCCCTCGGCCTGTCGGTCGCCGAGCTGCGACTGGGCCTGCCGACCGGCGGGTTCCTACCCAGCAGCGTCGCCGGCGCCCGGTCGCTGCTGTCGTCGATCATCACCGCGATGATCTCGTTCACCGCGCTGGTCTTCTCCATCACCGTGGTGGCCGTGCAACTCGCCAGCAGCCAGTACTCGCCCCGGGTGCTACGGACGTTCCTGCAGGACCGCATCACGCAGGCGGCGCTGGGCACCTTCCTGGCGACCGCACTGTTCGCCATGGTGGTGCTGGCGGCGCTGCCGGCCGGCGCCGCCACCCGACTGCCGGAACTCTCGCTGGCCGTGGCGATGGCGCTCGTGCTCGCCAGCAGCGGGCTGTTCGTCTACTACCTGCACCACGTCACCACGGTCATGCGGGTCTCGCACATCATCGCCGCGGTCGGCGCTCAGTGCCGCCGGGTGATCGAAGAGCAGTACCCGGTCGGCCCGAGCGCCGCACCCGTCACCGCGCTGACACCGCCGGTGCAGGTCATCAACGCGGTGCGACCTGGCGCCGTCGAGCACGTCGACCTCGGCCGGCTCGCCGCGCTGGCCCGCGACCACGACTGCGCCCTGTCGGTCCTGCCCGCGCCGGGCGACTTCGTTGTGGCGGGGCAACCGCTGGTCACGGTTCATCCGCTGCCCGGCGGCCCCCTCCCCACGACCGTTGCGGACGCGCGGGCGTGCGTCGCGGTGAGCCTCGGCGTCGAGCGGACCCTCGGTCAGGACGTCGAGTTCGGGTTCCGGCAACTGACCGACATCGCCGAGCGAGCCCTGTCGCCGGGCATCAACGACACCACCACCGCGGTCCGCAGCGTCCAGGAGATGCACGACCTGCTGCGTCGGCTCGCCGGCCGGCCCGCTCACCGTCTGCTCGTCGACGACCCCGACAGCACCCCACGCGTACGGGCCCGGTCACAGACGTTCGACGGTTTCCTCGCGGTCGCGGTCGACGACGTCCGGCGGTCGGGACACGAGCAGCCTCGAATCGACCGGCTCCTGGAGCATGTGCTCGCAGATCTGCGATCAGTGGCGCTACCGGAACATCTGCCCGATATCGATCGGAGGATCGAGACGCGGCAGAAGTGAGTCGACAATGACGGGTCGCGCGCAGTGTCATGGGGTTTTCGGCCGGTGCGGGCCGGAGGTACGGTGAACCACAGGTGTGCCGGGAAGCCTGGTCGGCGGTCATCGATCCATACCGACCGAAGGGCTTCGCGCCATGACCGACGTCGCGCTGCGCGCTGTCGACCTCACCAAACGGTACGGTCACCGACCGCCGAGACCGACCGGCGACTGACCCTGCTCGCGAGTCAACCGATCACCCGGGCCCGGCTGATCGGCACCGAACTGGCGGTCACCGCCGTGGCCGCGGCGGTCCTGGCCACCTGCGCCGGTCTGGCGACCTGGCTCGGCGGGGCCGCCATCGGCGGCGAGCTGGCTCCGAGCGCCGCCCTGCGCGGCGCATGGAACATTCTCCCGCTCGTGCTGCTCAGCCTCGGCGCGGCGTCGTTCGCGGTCGGCTGGATGCCGCGTTTGACGATGCTCCTCGGCGGCGTTCCCACCATCGGCGGGTTCCTGCTGCTGGTCATCGCCGAGAGCGTCGGAGCACCGGACTGGGTACGCGACATCTCACCGTTCGCTCACCTGGCACCCGTACCACTCACCAACGCCTGCATGACGGTCACGACAGTCATGCTGGCCCTCGCCACGCTTCTGACCGCGCTCGGGGTTGCCGGCTACCGCCGCCGAGACCTGCGTTGCTGAACGAGCTTCCTCGCGCCGGTCTCTGCCCGCAGAGGTAGGTGTTCGGCTCTGCTGCGCAGGCCAGGTGCGTGGTGCCGCGGTGGCTTGTCAGGTGAGACCGAAGCTGGCGAGGACCAGTCGCTGGAAGGGTTCGGTGGCGTCCCACTGACCGTCCGAGGCGATCCAGGACAGGCTGTGGGCGGTGGTCCTGTTGTCGTTGACCAGCAGCCGACGGACGTGCAGCCGCTCACCATCGGGCTGGTCGCACGTGTACTCCCACTCGGCGGCACCACCCGGGCGGATCACGGGTCCGATGCTGATCTTGCGATAGCCGGATAACGCCCCGGCCTCCAACGCCTCTCGCTCCGCCATCTCCCACTGCGTGGACGGTACCGCTGACGCCTCCGCGGCCAGGTCGACCGCGACGGCCCGCACCTGTGCGGGGTCACGGAAGCAGACCGTTCCGCCTTCGGTGTGCCGCGTCCAGCCCGCAGGCACCGCAAGCCGGAAACCGTCCGGGTCCTGGTGCCACACCCACCCGTCCGGCAGCGCTTCCGGCTGCGCCGGGGTGGGTTCATGTAGGGGTTCGGCCTCGCGGGAGGCGTCGTCGTCCAGGCAGAGGTGGGCGGGCGGCGCCGGTTCGGTCGACTCCATCGCGCCGGCTGCCGCACCGCCTGGCGCGGCAACCTGCTCGTCGTCCGAACCCCGCAGATCGTTGATCACCGTTCCGCCGGCCAGGACCACGACGGACGCGACCGCCGCCAGCCCCGCCACGGCCCCGGCGAACGCCCAGCCGGTCGTCCGGTCACGAGTGGCCGACGCCCCGACCGGAATGACCGTGGTGTCGATCTCGCCTTGTCCGATCGGCAACGTCGGGGGGTCGGGACGACGTCGGCTGGCGGGCGTGCGCCGCCAGCGGCGCGGTCGAGGCCCGGGCTCGATGGGTACGGTTGCCTCGGCCACCTGCTCAAGGAGGTCGCGTGCCTCCTGCGCAGACAGACGCTGACGCGGGTTACGCCGTAGCAGACCGGTGATCACGGGTTCGAGCGGCAGGACGGTCATCCGGTCGGGCGCCTCGGTGGCCAGCGCGGAGAGCGTAGCCAGGATTGACGACCGGCTCCACGGTGGACGTCCCTCCGCCGCCAGGTAGAGCGTCGCGCCGAGGGCCCACAGGTCGGCGGCGGGGGTGGACCTGCCGTCGCGGGCGAGCTCCGGTGCGACGTACTGAATCGTCGACAGGCTCGGCGTGGTGACGGTCGCCGGGTTGCTGCTGTCGAAGATCGACAGGCCGAACCCACCGAGCACGACCCGACCGTCGTCGGCGAGCAGCACGTTCTGCGGGCGGAGCTGCCGATGCACCACTTTCGCCGCGTGGGCGGCGCCCAGGGCGGCGAGCAGGTGCAGGCCAACCCGCGCCACCTCGGTCGGCGCCAGCGGGCCGTCGGCGGCGACCACCTCGGCGAGAGGCCGGGAGGGGATGTGCTCCATGACGAGCCACAGGTGCCCGTCGGTGCTCAGCACGTCCCACATGCCGACCACGCCCGGATGGTCCAGGCCGGCCAGGCCGCGCACCTCGCCGAGCGTGCGCTCCCGCAGCCGCGTCCGTTCGGCGTCGCTCACCCAACCGGGTACGGCGATCTGTCGGAGCGCGACGTGCCGGTCGAGCATCTCGTCGCGTGCCAGCCAGACGCGCCCCGGGCTCGCCGCGTCTCCCATCAGCAGGAGTCTGCGGTACCGCCCCGCGAGCAACTCGTCATCCATGTGAGTGATTCGGAGCGGAACGCCCCGCGGATGGGTCGGTGCTGGGGAGCGAGCGATCGGAGCGGTCAGGCCGATGTTATGGCTGTGGCCGGCCCGGGCTCAGCTCAGTTCGACCGTACCCACGATGCGGGTAGGGGCGACGGAGCCCCCCGCGGGTTCGTTGGACAGCCCGAACGTCCCCGCCTCGGCGACCGGCCCGATGACCATGGTCGACGCCCTGATCCCCTCGGCCAGTTGCCCGACCTTGCGGGGTTCCTTGCCTCGGATGAGCCAGAGTTCGTAGATCCGGCCCGGGCCGGGTTCGGGTAGGTCGCGCAGCAGCACCACCCCTCGGTCGCGATCGCGGGAGACCACCACGGTCGCGGCGCCGCCGGGCTGCAGCGACCGCTCGAACACCCGGGCGTCCGGCGCGTCCAGGACGGCGGCGATCTGCCGCGCCTGCTCGCTACGGGCCCGCTCGTCGCTGATCCGATCGTTGCCCACGGTCCAGGTGACCGCGCTCGCGCCGCCGGCAACCAGGACGGCGGCAGCGGCGGCCACGGTGAGCTGTCGCCACCTGCTGGCCGATTGTCTGGCGCTGCCCGCTGCTGCCGCCGAACGCAACTGCGGGGTGCGCGCCGCCTCGGCGAGGGTGCGCTCCCGCAACTCGGACGGTGTGGCGTCGAGGGCGGTGTCGTCGGCGAGTCGTGCGACCGTCTCCCGTAGCTCGGTCACCTCCTGACGGCACGACTCGCACTCGGCCAGGTGCCGCTCAAACGCGGCCCCCTCCAGGTCGTCGACCGCGTTCAGGGCGTACGCGCCGGCGAGGGTGTGGATGTCGGCGCTCACGCCCGTTCCCCCATCTCGATGCCCAGGCAGTCGCGCATCCGGATCAGGCCGTCGCGCATCCGTGTCTTCACCGTCGGCAGTGGTGTCTGCAACTTCTCGGCGACCTCGCGGTAGGTGTGCCCGCCGTAGTAGGCCAGGGTCACCGCCTCGCGCTGCACCGGCGTCAACCGGCCCAGGCACCGGCGGACCTGTTCCCGCTCCAGTCGGGCGGTGACGTCCTCGACGACCTCGTCGTAGGGGACGTGCGTCTCGGTCGCGGCGACCCGCTGTGCGCGGTCGGTGTGGGCCTGCTCGGAGCGCACGCGGTCCACCGCCCGGCGGTGCGCCATGGTCAGAATCCAGGCCGAGGCCGAGCCGCGACCGGCGTCGAAGCGGGCTGCGGTGCGCCACACCTCAACCATCACCTCCTGCGTCACCTCCTCCGCCTGCGCCGGATCGCGCAGCACCCGGCGGGTCAACCCCAGCACCCGGCCCGCTATAGCGTCGTACAGCGCCGCGAACGCCGCCTCGTCACCCCGCGCCACCTGCGGGAGCAGTTCGTCGGCACTCGCTGGAGTCACCTCGTCCGGCGGCACCGCCCGTAATCGCCGCGCCTGCTCCGGGTCACCCCTCATCTCGGCATGTCCTCTCTGGTGCTGGCGACGGTTCGGCGCGCCGCCGCCGCAGGCTAGGCGGGATGAGCGTGGGCAAGGCGGGCATAGGCGATGACATTGTCGCGGTAGTGCTGCGTGCTGTCGTCGAACTCGCCGCCACAGGTGATCAGGCGCAGCGCCGCGTGGTCGGTCGCCCCGTACACCTCATCGGTGGGGAACCGGTCCTTCGGATACCGCTCGACCTTCGTGACGGTGAAGATCGCGGTGCTGCCGTCCTGACGCTCGACGGTAATCCCGGCGCCGACGGCCAGCTTGCCCAGGTCGAAGAACGTTCCGCGACGGCCCTTCCAATTGACGTGCCCGGCCAGCACGGCCGGGCCGAGAGCGCCGGGCGTCGGTGCCTTGGTGAACCACCCCACGTCGGTGGCGTTGTCCGGCACCTGCATCGCACCGTCCGCCTGCAGACCCAGGGGGACCGTCGCCGCGGCGGCCTTCAGCGACGGGATCGACACCCGCGTCGGCGGTGAGCCGGCCATCAGCGGGCCCGAGGTCAACTCCCCTGCCCGGGTGGCCGGGACGGGCGACGCGTTCGCGGCTGGCGCCGAGGCGGACGCGTCGGGTTGTGGTGGGTCACCACCCGGGTCCGCGACCGCGCAACCGATCGTCACGGCCGCCGTCACGGTGAGGACGCCGGCCACCGCCAGGAGCGCGAAACGCCCCCGGCGGCGGCCGGCCGGCACTGGTACGTCGCCGGAATCCGTCATGGTTACCTCCGGCTCAGCGCTCGCCCGCGAGCCGGCGTCGCGCGACGACCGCGCCTGCTGCGCCGAGCAGGGCGAGGCCACCCACGGCGTACATCGTCATCGGCGATCCACCCGAGGTGCTGCCGTCACCGGTGGCCACTCCGCCGGCGGGTACGGAGCCGGCGGCTGCGCCGCTGACCATGCCGCAGGTCGCGGGGTCGGTGGCCTCGGCGGGGATGCCGTTGACGCCGACGGACTTGGCGAACGTCGACTCGCCGAGCGCCTCCATGTCGTACTTGCCGTTCTTGTTGGCGTCGATGCCGTGTTGCACGACGTGCAGGTCCTTGAGGTGCTCGATTGTGCCCTTGGGCAGCTCGGCAGCGGGGATGGTGCGCTCGTAGCTGAGGTTGCCCTTCGCGTCGGCCTTCGGCATCCGGTCCACCGCCAGGCCGCTGGCCTTGGTCGTGTCGCCGGTGGTGGTCAGCGAGATGAAGATGTCCCCGTACATCTTCAGACCCTCCTCGGTGCTGACGTAGCCGTTGCCGTTGGTGTCGGCGGACTTGTCCGGGCAGTGGAAGTCCATACCGTTCGCGGCACCGTGCACGTGCTGGGCGTGCGGTGAGTTCGGCGTCATGCCCTTCGACCGGATCATGACCTTCAGGTCGCCGCCGCTCGTCGCGGTCAACGTGGCGGTTCCGGTCGCGCCGGTCTCGTTGAGGTCCTGCAACTGGACCTGCACGCTCTCGTCGGCCTGCGCCACCCCGGGAAAGGCGAGGATCAGCGCGGCCGCAGGCAGGGCGAACAGGGCTCGGGACAGTCTCACAACACATCTCCGTCTCCGCCTAGGTACGGCGTTGGTACTCACGTGCGGTCAGGAGGCATTCGGGGCGTGCCGGCCGCCGGATTGGTGCCGAACGGATTCTTTTCGAGCCGAGCCGAAAAACGAGCCAGCCACCGGCAGTCCTGTTCGGCGGGGCGGCCGCGTCGCGGACAGCCGGTCAGGTGATGGTGACCATGGCGCGCCAGGGCAGGGCCTGTCGTCGGGCACAGTCGCGTGCGTGCCGTAGTCGTGCAGGCACGGGTGCAAGAGGAACGGCCGTTCGGTGGCGAGCACCGATCGGCCGTTGCGGCGCAGCTCCAGGTGCACGGGCAGTCCGGTTACGAACCTGCCGCCGGCGTCGGTGTCGCGGTCGCTTCAGCCGCCCCGAGCGGCGGGGATCAGGGATTACCGATCCGCGAGAGGGTAGGCGGATGAGTTTGACCAGCGACATGGCCGCCACCGGCAGCGCGTCGCGGCGCGCAAGGGCCGAGCTTTGACGCCCTCCTCTGTGCCAACAGGTGTGGTGTAAGGCCGAGTCCGGCGACCCATCACATCGTTGAGCTTCCGTATCGAGGTCCGTCTGTGAGCTTCGGCGTGGTGGGTCCTGATGCAGTACGCGGCGGAACGTGACGGACCCGACCTGCTCGGCTGGTGGCTACGGCAGCCGAATCGGCGAGGCCGCCTGCGGACGCGGCGCCCGACAACGCCGAAGCCGCTGGGCATCCGGTTCGCGTTCTACGGCCGGATGTCGACGCGGGAGTTCCAGGACCGGCTGTCGTCGGCGCGGTGGCAGCGCGACTTCGCCGAGCGGGCGCTACCTACTCACCGGACTGATCCGCTGCCAGCAATGCGGTCGGATCCTCGACGCACACTGGGTCAACAAGCACGCCGCCTTACCGCTGCCGCCACGGCCACCGCACCCCTATTGCAGGCGACGCACCGCAGCCCCGCAACGTCTACATCCACGAAGCAGAAGCGATCAAACAACTCGCCGAATGGCTCGACATCCCGGCCACAAACCCCCACGCCGTCACAGACGCGCTACTCGAACACGACATCGACGTCACCTGCGCAATCGGCGGAACACTGACCATCACCGAGATCCCCACCCGGGCGCAGACGCATCCACTACCAGCGGTCCCGCGCCAGCGCCGAACAGCAGAAACCCCCACCGGAGCGCTTCACCGACCGTGAAGCCTACCCGTGGGGGTTAACGTGTCCGAGGGGGGACTTGAACCCCCACGCCCTATACGGGCACTAGCACCTCAAGCTAGCGCGTCTGCCATTCCGCCACCCGGACTTGCTCGTTCAGCCTACCTCGCCGACCCAGATGATCTTGCATCCGAAGGTCGGCCCAGCGGGCCGCACGGGGAGTTACTGTACACGGCGCTCGTGGATCATGCACATCACCCTCCCGCCGCTGCTCACACCACCACCCAGGGTCACCGGAGTCGACTTGAGCGCAGGCCCGGGTAGCGTCGGCGGGCCCGGTGACGGCAGCATTGCCCTGTGTCCCATCCCTCTCCCCTGGCCGCCGTACAGCAACGGGCCCTCGCGCTGCGCGCGGCGGGTGATCATGACGCCGCCCGGCAGCTGCTCGCGGACGCCGTCGGGTCCGCCCGCCCCCCGTACGGCGAGGATCATCCCGAGACGCTGCACACCGCTCATCTGCTGGCCCGCCTGCACCGCGAGGCCGACGATCCGCTCGCCGCCCGCCGGGTGTTGGAGGAGGCCTTCGCGGCGGGCGAGCGACGCTGGGACCATGCCGAGCCGACGATGCTCGCGCTCGCCTTCGAGCTGGCGGAAGTCGCCGAGGAACTGGGCAACAGGCACGAGGCCCGTCGCAACTACACCCGGGTCGCCACCGCCGGGCCCGCCGCACTCGGCGAGAACCACCCGGTGGTACGCGCCGCCCGTGACTACCTGGGCGAGGCAAGCCCCGCTGCGGAGCAGCCGTACGTGGGGCCGTCCACCTCCGGAGCCTCGACCGATTCCGGGGCCCGGTCGGCGCTCTCCGGCCCGACACTGTCCCTGGCGACACTGGCTGCGATGCGTCCCGCGGCGGCCGGTCCGCCGGCACCCGCGTCGCCCTGGGCGCCGCCTCCGACCCCTACCGGTCCGGCGCGGCCCACGTCCGCCGTCTCCCCGACGCCGGCCGCACCGCCCATGCCGCGCCAGCGGGTCGAGCAGCAGGCGGTCACACCCCGACCAGTGGCCGCTCCCCCACCCGGGATAGCCGCCCAGCCCACGCCACCCGCGCGGCAACAGCCTCCACCCGCGCCGCCGCGTCAGCGAACAGACGAGACGCCGACCCGCCCGGCCGGGCCGCCGCCGGCTGCCGCGCCGCCCCGCACCGCGCAGCAACCCACCGCGCCGTCGGCACCGCTGCCGGCTCCGCGGTGGGCTGACCCCACGATCCAGGTACGGCAGATCGAGCCCCTGCTGGCCGAGGAGGCGGCTCGGATCGCGGCGGCGGGTCCGGGCGGCGCAGCCGGCACGACAGCGGGTGAGGCACCCGCGGGTGCGCTGCCGGCGACGGACGGACCGGCGGGCACGCCCTCGCACCACGCGTTCGGCGCGACGCCCGCCGCACCGCCGCAACCGGCCTCCGGACCACCCCTGCCTCCCGGGCCGACCTCCGGAGCAGCCGCGCAGCCGGGCCGCTCGGTATCCGCTCCTCCCGGGTACGACCACCCCGTGTCCGGGCCACCCCACCCCGTGTCCGGTCCGCCCGGCCCCGGCTATCCGGTGTCCGGACCGCCGACCCCGACGTTCCCGGTGTCCGGACCGCCGCATCCCGTCTCCAGTGCCCCGACGTTCCCGACCTCCGGCCCCCCTCAGCCCGTCTCCGGGCCCCCGGCTCAGGCGTTCCCGACCTCCGCACCCCCGCACCTTGTCTCCAGCCCGCCAGCTCAGACGTTCCCGGTGTCCGACACACCGCACCCCATGTCCGGACCGCTTCACCCGGTGTCCGGGCCGCCCGGCCCCAGCTATCCGGTGTCCGGACCGCCGACCCCGGCGTTCCCGACCTCCGCACCCCCGCACCCCGTCTCTGGGCCTCCGGGTCCGGCGTTCCCGGTGTCCGGGCCGCCCGGCTTTCCCGTGTCGGCACCACCCGGCCAGTACCACCCCGTGTCGGCGCCTCCGGTGAGCGCGCCGCCGTGGGGACTGACCGCCCCGCCCTGGAGCAGCAGCGCCCCGCCGCAACCGCTGCCCGCCGCCGGTGCCGACGCGCGGGAGTCGACGGGCGGACAGGCAGCCCCGGTGGCCGAGGTGACGCCGGGTTCGGAGGGCACGGCGGACGTGCACGAGTGGTCCGGGCCGGACGGCGGAGGCACCGAGGCGCCGGCGACCGGGCCGGCCGAGTCGTCGGGGTTCGCGTCCGCGTCGACGGAGGTGATCCCGGTCGTCGGACCGGCGACCCCTCCGCCGGGCCGGCCCGCCGCCGACGAACCGGTCACCGCTGCGGCCACGTCCACCTGGACGCCGGGCTCCGGCCCGGTCCCGACACCCGCCGCCCCGGTCCCGGGTGGACACGACGTCCCGGGAGCCGTCCCGGACAAACACGACGGCCCGGGAGCCGTCCCGGGTGGACACAGCGTCTCGGGAACCGTCCCGCAGGGGCACAGCATCCCGGGAGCCGTCCCGGGTGGACACGGCGTCCCGGGGACCGTCCCGTACGGGTACAGCGGCCCGGGACCGGTCACCGGTGGGCCTGGCGGCTCGGCGTCCACTCCGGTGGACGATCTGGTGCCGGGTCTGGGCGCGCCCTACGGTGCGCCGGTCACGCCCGGGTTCCCGGCCGCCGAGCGGTACCCGGCCGGCCAGCAGTACGCGGCGCAGCAGGTCCCGGCCAGCCATGAGGTGTACCCGGGGCAGCACTACCCGCAGGAGGCGTACGCGCCGGCGTACACCGATGGGAATGGCTCGACGGGCCGCAACCGGGCGACGGTGATCGGCGCGGCGGTGGCCGCCGGGGTTGCCCTGGTGGCGGTCGTGGGCCTGGGCGCGGTGGTGTTGAGCCGTGACGACACGCCGCCGCCGTCCGGAGCGCCGGTGACGGCGGCCCCGGCGACGAGCGGTCCGCCTCCTGGCGACCTGAAGCTGCGCGACGACGCCGTGACGATCACGCTGAGCTGGACGGATCCGTCCGGGGGTACGGTGCCGTTCATGGTCGCGGGTGGACGGGCCGGATCGGCGCTCGGCGTGATGGCCACCGTGGAGCCCGGGCGGACCAGTCACACGGTCAACGGGCTCAGCTCCCGGGTGGACTACTGCTTCACGGTGCTCGCGGTCTACTCCACCGACAGCTTCGCCACCTCCGGTCAGGTCTGCACCGACCGGGAGCGGTCCACACCGCCGAGCTGACGGACGCGAGCGACCCGCGCGTTCACCGCTGATCACGGTCGGATTGGCGATTGTGGAGCTGAGCTGGGCGTCCGCCGCGCACGCTCGGTATCCACAGGGGTGACGGTGCGGGTTCCCCCGTTCCGGCCGGGCCCATATGATGGCACCCGGCTCAGGGGAGGGGTCGCCGCGAGGCGTACGCCACCTGCCACGACTCAGGGAAGGCAGCCGGCTGTGGCCAGCATCGACGACGCCGAGCGGATCGACGCCCCCCGTTCCCGGTCCCGACTGCGCGGCGGGCTGGTGACGGTCGGCACGGTCGTCGCGCTGCTCGCGGCCATGGGGCTGACCGTCCTCGGGCTGGGCGCGGCGGACAACGCGGTGGCCAACTACGACGCGAGTTCCTGGCTGTGGAGCGGGTTGCGCAGCGAGTTGGCCCGGGTCAACGGGGTCACCGCCCGGGTGGACACCCGCACCGAGATTCCCGGTGCCCGGCGGCACCCGATGCAGGTCGCCCAGACCGACCGGTTGCTGATCCTGCGGGATCTGCAGACCGGGCAGATCAGCTCACTGGACCTGGCCACCTTGCAGCTCACGGCGACCACGCCGACCACGCCCGGCCTGGGGGTGAGCGTCGCCCTGCACGAGGACGCGGCGTTCGTCGTCGACGCGGTGCAGGGCATCGTGCGGCAGCTCGACCCCCGGTCGTTGAGCCCGGTGGGTGAGCCGGTGCGCTATCCGCCGGGCATCACCGGCGGCGCGTTCGACGGTGAGGGGCGGCTCTGGATCGCGGTGCCCAGCGAGGGGACGGTCTCGGCGGTCACCGCCGCGAAGCTGCCGTCCGCGCCGGCCTCGGCCGCGCCGGCCGGTGGCGGGCTCAGCCCGGAGCGGGTGGAGACGTACGACGTCGCCGACCCCAGCCACGAGTTGCAGGTCTCCACCCTGGACGACGGGGTGGCGGTGCTGGACCGGACGGCCGGTCGACTGGTGCGGGTACAACGCGGCGAGGTGCGCCCGACGCCGTTGACGCTGCCCGGCCGGGCGGCGGTGCCGGCCCGCACGTCGGGGCCCCGGGTGCCGGTGACGGTGCCGGCGGAGCGGCGGGTGCTGGTGGTGGGTGACGTCGGTGAGGAGCGGACGTTCACGGTGCCGGGCAGCGGCGACCGGCTGAGCCCGGCGGTGGCGTGGGCCGACCGGTTCTACTGCGCCGACGAGGCCACCGGCACCATCTACTCCTTCGACGCCGGCGGCCAGTTGGTCGACACCATCAAGGGCAAGGCGACCGGGCCGCTGGAGATGGAGGTCCGGGAGAACCATCTCTTCATCAACTCGCCCAACTCGGCGACGGCCCGGGTGGTGGACGACAAGCACCAGGTGCGTGAGGTCGACAAGTACGCCAACGACGTGTTGGGCGGTGACCCGCCGCCGGCGCCCCCGCCGCCGCCTCCGCCGAAGAAGCCCCGGGTGAGCAAGCCCAGCGCGCCGCGCAGCGTCACGGCCGCCGCCGGCAACGCCCAGGCCCGGGTGAGTTGGCGGCCGGCCGCCGCGAACGGCGCCGAGATCATCAAGTACGTCGTGGAGGGCGCCGGTCAGCGCCTGGAGGTGGGCGCCAACCAGCGCGCGGTCGAGGTGAAGGGGCTGACCAACGGCGAGACGTACCGGTTCGCGGTGCACGCCGTGAACGCCAAGGGCGACGGTCCGCCGCGCAGCAGCAACCCGGTCACCCCGACCGCCGCGGTGCCCGATCCGCCGGCCAGCGTCACGGCGCAGGAGCGGCCGGACGGCACGGTGGTGGTGAAGTGGCCGGCCGCGAACGCCCAGGGCAACAAGATCGTGAAGTACGCGGTGACGGCCACGTCGGCGGGTACGAACGCGCCGGCCGGCGAGTCGACCAAGACCGAGCTGGTGGTGCCGGCCGGTGAGCTGGAGTACGGCACCCAGTACGCGTTCACCGTCGTGGCGGTCAACGACAAGGGCGCCGGTTCGGCGGCCTCGCCGGTCAGCAACACGGTGGTGCCGTTCGCGGCGCCGGGTCGTCCGCTGGATCTGCAGGCCGGTACGGTCGCCGAGCAGCCGGGCGCGGTCACGGTGCAGTGGTCACCGGCGGAGGCGAACGGCCGGCCGGTGACGAAGTACCAGGTGGACGTGGGCGGCAAGACCAGCGAGGTGACCGAGACCCGGACGACCGTCACCGGGTTGGGCAACGGCCAGAACGTCACGGTGAAGGTGAAGGCGGTCAACGAGGCCGGGCCCGGTCCGGAGGCCACCGCCACGGCCCGTACGGTCGCCGCGCCCCGGATCACGGTCACCGGTTCGACGGCGACGGCGACGGGAGCGACCGTCACGTTCACCGTGGACGCCGGCGGCGGCAAAGCCACCTGCTCGCTGAGCACGTCGGGTGAGCCGACGAAGGCCGGACCGTGTTCCAGCATCACGATGTCCGGCCTGACGCCGGGTACGAAGTACACGTTCACCGTGACGGCGACCAACGCCGCTGGGAAGGGCACCGCGCAGCGGGCTGAGGACACGCAGCCGCTCTACGGGATCGCGACGTGCAACAACGGCCCCGACGGCGACCAGCGGACCTACTGCAACAGGGATGTCGACGGCCGCAACGGCAACGAGATCTTCAAGGTCACCCGGCAGGACAACGATCAGCAGGCTGGCTGGGCGAAGCCCGGCACGAGGCTGAAAGCGTACTGCAAGAAGTCCGGTGAGAACGTCGACTCGTGGATCTACAACGACCAGAAGCAGAGCAACTGGTGGGTGCAGGTCGAGTACAACGGGAAGAACTACATCCCCTGGGCCTGGCTCAACCTGGAGGGCGGCGACAACATCGACGTCCTGCCCACCTGCTGAAGCACCAGGCGAGGAGCACCACCGACCGTGAACACCCACGAGCCGCTCACCCAGCCGGAGGTCCAGGGCTTCGCCGCCCTGGCCGCCCGGCTGGCCGAGAACGTCAACGCGGTGGTGCTCGGCAAGCCGCAGGTGGTCCGGCTGGCCCTGACGGCGTTGTTCGCCCAGGGGCACGTGCTGCTGGAGGACGTGCCGGGGGTGGGTAAGACGACCCTGGCCCGGGCCATCGCGGCGACCGTGAAGGGTCAGTGGCGGCGCATCCAGTTCACGCCCGACCTGCTCCCGTCGGACGTCTCCGGCGTGACGATCTTCAACCAGGCGAGCCGGGAGTTCGAGTTCCATCCGGGGCCGGTGTTCGCCAACATCGTGATCGCCGACGAGATCAACCGGGCGTCGCCGAAGACCCAGTCGGCGCTGCTCGAGGTGATGGAGGAACGCACGGTCACCGTGGACGGGGTCCGGCACCCGGTGCCGGCGCCGTTCCTGGTGGTGGCGACGCAGAACCCGGTCGAGATGGACGGCACCTACCGGCTGCCCGAGGCGCAGCTCGACCGGTTCCTGGTGAAGCTGTCCGTCGGCTACCCGGACGAGGCGGTCGAGGTGGAGGTGCTGCGCGGCGCGACGGTCCGCTCTCCCGAGGCGCTCGCCGCGATCACCGACACGGCGACCGTCGGGGAGATGGTCCGGATGGCACGTCGGGTGCACATCGCCGAGCCGCTGTACGCGTACGCGGTTCGGCTGGCCGCCGCGACCCGTACCCATCCGCAGGTCCGGGTCGGGGTCAGCCCTCGGGGTGTGATCGCGTTGACGCGGGCGGCGTGCGCGTACGCGCTGATCGACGGGCGGGGCTGGATCATGCCGGAGGACCTGAAGGCGCTCGCCGAGCCGGTGTTCGCGCACCGGCTGCTGTTGACGCCGGACGCGCAGGTGCGCGGGATGACCGCCGCGGAGGTGCTGCGCCAGGCGGTCGCCTCGGTGCCGGTGCCGCTGCCGTCGGGGCAGCCGGCCCCGGTGCAGGGCTGACCGGCAGCAGCGCATGGGGATCACCGCCCGCGGGGTCGGGCTGCTCGTCGCCGCCGTCGTGTTGTTGGGTGCGGGTTTCCGGTTCGCGTACCCCGAGTTGACGTTGCTGGGCGCGGCGGCCGGCGCGGCCGTGGGCTACGCGGCGTTGACGGCGGCCTGGCGTCCCCGGCTGGTGGTCACGCGCCGGGCCGATCCGGACCGGGTGGCGCGCGGCGAGCCGGCGAGCATGACGTTGACGGTCCGCAACGCCGGCCGGCTGCGCTCGGCGAACCTGCTGGCCGAGGACCGGTGCGGCAGCCGCGCGGTGCCGGTGCCGCTGCTGCGCCTGCGTCCCGGTCGGGACACCGAGGTCCGCTACGACGTGCCGACCGACCGCCGTGGGGTGGTGGCGGTCGGTCCGCTGCGGGTGACCCGGCGCGACCCGCTGGGGCTGGTGGCGCTCGCCCGGCCGTACGGGGAGACGGCGCCGGTCTGGGTTCACCCCCGGATCCACCCGCTGTCGGCGGTGCCGACCGGCGCGGGGCGCAGCCTCGACGGCCGGGTCGACGGGGTGCCGCACGGGTCGATCACGTTCGACTCGCTGCGGGAGTACGTGGTCGGCGACGAGTTGCGGCGGGTGCACTGGCGCACGAGCGCCCGGGTCGGCGAACTGATGGTGCGGGAGAACGTGGACACCAGCCTGCCCAGCCTGGTCGTCCTGCTGGACAATCGGGGGGCCGCGCACCCGCGCCGCGCGGGCGGGGTGGCGGAGTCGTTCGAGTCCGCCTGCGAGGCGGCAGCCTCGGTGGTCACCGCCGCGCACCGGGCCGACCTGCCGGTGCTGTTGTTGCTGGTCGGCCCGGAGCAGGTGGACGGCGGGGACACCGCCCTCGGGCCGCTGGACCGGCTCGCCGCGGCCGGCCTGTCCGACGCCGACGACGCGTTGCGCGCCGTCACCACCCGGCTGCGCCAGGACCGGCTCGGCGACACGTTGATCTTTCTGACCGGCCCCGGTGGGCGGGACGGGTTGGGTGACGTGGGGGCGCTGCGCGGCGCGTACCCGTCGGTTCTGGTCGGGGTGTTCGGCGCGACCGAGCCGACGCCGGCGGGCTCGGCCGGCCTGGTGGTGGTCGACGCGGTGGACGGCGCGCAGTTCGCCGCCGAGTGGGACGGGGTACGCCGGTGGTGACGGGCATCGCGCCGCAGCGCGCCGCGCAGGAGCCGGCGGCGGACGGCCCGGGCCGCGCCGGGCGCGTGGTCCGTGCGCTGCGGGCGGCCGTCGTGCCGCTGACGCTGATCGCGCTCGTCGCGCTCGCCGGGGTGGTGCTGGGCCGGGTGTACGCGGGCGATCTGCTGACCCGGCTGGTGATCGGCGCGGCGGTGGGCTCGGTGCTGGTCAGCGTGGCCACCCGGCGGTTGCCGTCATGGCTGGTGGCGCCGGTGTCGATGGCGGCGCTGGCCGGGTGGACACTGTGGTCGCTGCGCCTGGCCGCCGCTCGCGCCGACCTGCCGGGCAGCCTGCTGGAGGTGAGCACGGACGCCGCGCGCAACGGCATTCCCCGCCTGCTCACCGCGATGATCCCGGTAGAGCCCACCCCGGACACGGTGCTGGTGCCGGTGGTGGCGGCCTGGCTGGCCGGTCTGGCCGGGGCCGAGGTGGCGTTGCGCACGGGCCGGGTGTTGCTCGGCTACCTGCCGGCGGCGGGCCTCTACGCGGCGGCCCTCTACGTGGTCGGCCCGAACGCCGAACCGGCGATCGGGGCGACGGTGGCGTTCGTCGCGGTCGCCGCGGTGGGGCTGGCCGCGCCGACCGGTTCGCCGCCGGCCGGTGGTGATCCGGCGGCCGGTCTCGCCCCCGGGGTACGCGCGGCGGTGCGACTCCGCCTGGCGGTGTCGGCGGCGCTCGGCGTCGTCCTGGTGATCGGTCTGGTCGCGCTGCTCGGCCCGGTGGTCGCCGGTCAGGTCGACGGGCGACCGGTCGACCCGCGCCGGTACGTGGAGCCGCCGCAGGTCGAGACGCTCGACGAGAACCCGCTGATCCGGATCTCGGGGTGGGCGCTGCACCCCGAGCAGAAGCTGCTCGACGTGAGCACGTCGGGCACCACCGCTCCGGCCGGCGACGCGGACGATCCGAAGACGGCCGGCGTGCGGATCCGGCTGGCGGTGCTCAGTGACTACGACGGGATCACCTGGCGGGTCGGTGCGACGTACCGCAACGCGGGGCGGATCCTGCCGGCCACCGCGCCGGCCCGGGACAGCACGGTGCAGACCGTCCAGCAGCAGATCACCGTGGCGGAGCTGACCGGACGGCTGCTCCCCGCCGTGGCGACGCCACGGGAGGTCAGCGGCGCGCGGGTGGCGTACGACCCGGCGACGGGGACGCTGATCCGGCCGGAGGGGCTGACGCCGGGGCTGCGGTACGAGGTGACGTCGGTGCGGGAGCGCCCGGACACCAACCTGCTGGCCACCGCGAACGTGCCGGCCGGCGAGGAGGTGGCCCGGGTGCTGCGGGTCGCCGACGGGGTGCCGGACCCGCTGCGCCGGCTGGCGACCCAACTCGCCGAGGACAACGGCGCCCCGTACGCGCGGGCGGCGGCGATCGAGCAGTTCCTGGGCGAGCACTACCGGGTGGTGGCGGACGCGCCGAGCGGGCACGCGTACCCGAACCTGGCCTTCTTCCTCTTCGGCCCGCGCAACGGGGGCGGCCAGCGGGGCACGTCGGAGCAGTTCGCGGCGGCGTTCGCGGTGCTCGGCCGGCTCTCCGGGCTGCCGACGCGGGTGGTGGTGGGTTTCTCCTCCGGTGGTCAGGGACCGGTGCGGGCCGGTGACGCGTACGCCTGGCCGGAGGTGCTGTTCGACGGGCTGGGCTGGGTGCCGTTCGACCCGCTGCCGCGCCCGGAGAACGAGCCGCGGCCGGTGGAGGAGGACTTCCGCCCGACACCCGAGGACCCGCCGCCGTCGGAGGTGCCCGCGCCCACCGCGGAGCCGACCGCGTCGCCGGAGCCGGTGGCCGCTCCCGACGGGCAGCCCGCGAATGGTGGCGTGTCCGCGCCGGTGCTGGTGGCGGGCGGCAGCGGGTCGCTGCTGCTGGTGGTGGGGGCGCTGCTGCTCACCCTGCTGGCGATGCGCCGCTCCCTCACCCGAAGACGGCTGGCGGGGGGCGACCCCGGCCAGCGCATCGCCGGCGCCTGGCGGGAGGTGACGGACGCGTTGCGGCTGGCCGGTCGGCCGGTCGGCGACGACCTGGCCGCCACCGAGGTGGCCGGACGCGCCCGGCAGGCTC
The DNA here is from genome assembly GCF_049315225.1 of Micromonospora sp. WMMD729. NCBI lineage: Bacteria > Bacillati > Actinomycetota > Actinomycetes > Micromonosporales > Micromonosporaceae > Micromonospora > Micromonospora sp. WMMD729. The sequence goes on from NZ_CP186059.1 coordinate 4,225,002, forward strand.
TCGCGGACGCCCGGGACCGCCGCGCCGACGGTGCGCGGTCCGACGGGGCGGCGGGGCACGACCCGGCCGTGGACGAGCTGGCGACGCTGCTCAACCAGGTGGGCTTCGCCCCCGGCACCGCGACGGCCGACCAGGCGGCCCGCGCCGCCGAGGTGGCCACCGACTACGTGACGACGCTGCGGGCGGCCCGTCCCTGGTGGCGGCGCCTGCTCTGGTCCGTCCACCCCGCTCCCCTGCGCCGCGCCCGCCGGTGACCCACCGGCTCCGCCGCTGATCAAGAGCTTCGCGTCATCGACGGGCATCTTCTTGACGCGAACCTCTTGATCAACTCGGAGGTCACACACGAGCAGCGTGGGGGACGGCCCGGCGGGCTTGACCTTGACGCTGCGTCAACCCTCCATGCTGCCTGCCATGGACATCACGCCAACCACGCCAGGGCTCCAGGAGCCGGCGATACAGGTGCAAGGGCTGGAGAAGTCGTACAAGGAACTGCGCGTACTGCGCGGCGTCGACCTCACCGTCGCGCGAGGCAGCATCTTCGCCCTGCTCGGCTCGAACGGGGCGGGCAAGACCACCATGGTGAAGATCCTGGCGACCCTCCTGCGGGCCGACGCCGGCACCGCCCGGGTCAACGGCTTCGACGTCACGACCCGGGCCGCCGACGTCCGCGAGTCGATCAGCCTCACCGGGCAGTTCGCGGCGGTCGACGAGATCCTCACCGGGCGGGAGAACCTGGTCCTGGTCGCCCGACTGCGGCACCTGCGGGACAGCGGCGCGGTCGCGGACGACCTGCTGCGCCGGTTCTCGCTGACCGAGGCGGCCAACCGGAGGGTGGCGACGTACTCCGGCGGCATGCGCCGCCGGCTGGACATCGCGATGAGCCTCATCGGGAACCCGCCGGTCGTCTTCCTCGACGAGCCGACCACCGGGCTCGACCCGCAGGCGCGCATCGAGGTGTGGCAGGCCGTCAAGGAACTCGCCGCCGGGGGTACGACCGTCCTGCTGACCACCCAGTACCTCGACGAGGCCGAGCACCTCGCCGACCGGATCGCGATCCTGCACGAGGGCCGGATCGCCGTCGACGGCACCCTTGAGGAGCTGAAGCGGCTCCTCCCGCCGGCCGAGATCGAGTACGTCGAGAAGCAGCCGACCCTGGAGGACGTCTTCCTCGCCCTCGTCGGCACGACCGCAGACAAGGACAACCGATGAACAGGCACTTTCTCGGCGACACCGCCGTCCTGCTGGGACGTTCGCTGCGGCACATCGTCCGCAGCCCGGACACCATCATCACCACGGCCGTCATGCCGATCGCGTTCATGCTGCTCTTCGTGTACGTCTTCGGCGGCGCGATCGAGACCGGAACCGACTCGTACGTCAACTACCTGCTGCCCGGCATCCTGCTCATCACGATCGCCTCGGGCATCTCGTACACGGCGTTCCGGCTCTTCCTCGACCTGCAGGGCGGCATCTTCGAGCGCTTCCAGTCGATGCCGATCGCACGGTCGTCGGTCCTGTGGGCACATGTGCTGACCTCGCTGGTCGCCAACATGATCTCGGTCGTGGTGGTCGTCGGCGTCGCCCTCGTGATGGGCTTCCGCTCGGGCGCCGGTCCGCTGGCGTGGCTCGCGGTCGCCGGCATCCTGCTGCTGTTCACCCTGGCGTTGACCTGGATCGCCGTGGTCCCCGGCCTCACCGCGAAGTCCGTGGACGGCGCGAGCGCGTTCTCCTACCCGCTCATCTTCCTGCCGTTCGTCAGCTCGGCGTTCGTACCCACCGACAGCATGCCGGGACCGGTCCGCGCGTTCGCCGAGCACCAGCCGGTGACCGCCATCGTCAACGCGATCCGGCGGCTGTTCACCGAGCAGCCGGTGGGTACCGACATCTGGGTCGCCCTGGCCTGGTGCGTCGGCATCCTGGTGGCGGCCTTCGTGTTCGCCACCGTCACCTACCGTCGCCGGATCTCCTGAGCCGGCTCGGACGACGGACGGGCAGGATCAGGGCATGCTGACGATCAGCCAACTGGCCGGGTACGCGGGCGTCACGGTGCGCGCGGTGCGGCACTACCACCAGGTCGGACTGCTGCCCGAGCCGGAACGGGACGCGTCGGGGTACCGGCGGTACGGCGCGAAGGCGGTGGTGTCGCTGATCAGGATCCGCGTTCTCGCCAACGCCGGTGTGCCGCTGTCCCAGATCGCTCAGATGCTCGACGCCGACGCGTCGACCTTCGCCGAATCGGTGCAGCGGATCGACAGGCACCTGCTCGACGAGATCGCCCGACTCGAGGCCAGCCGTCAGCAGATCGCGCGGCTCACGGCCGGGGACAGCCTGGCGCTTCCGCCGCAGGTCGTCGGCTACCTCGATCGGCTTCGGGAGATCGGGGCGTCGCCGCGGATGGTGGAGGCGGAACGGGACGGCTGGATCCTGGTCGCGGCCCGCTGGCCCGACCTCATTGTCGAGTGGATGCCGGCGAAGCTCGCGCAGCTCGACGAGCCGCGCATCGTCCGGCTCTATCAGGTCCTCTCCGAGATCTTCGACAGCGACACGGGCGGGGACGAGTTGCTGGAGGAGGCCGCCGACATCATGGCCGACCTGGCCGAGGAGGCCCACAGTGCCGGCGACGTCATCGACGACGAGATGCAGGGCGACCTGCCCGACCTGCTGGACGCGCTCGCCGTCGAGACCGACCCCCGTGCGGAGCGGCTGCGGGCTCTGATGCGCCGGCGCGGGTGGTCCGGTTGGACGCGGATGGAGCGGCTACCCGAGCGGCCGCACTGACGGGTCGCGGCGTGCGCGGGCCGGGAGCAGGCCCGGTCAGCTGGTCAGGCGGCGGATGAGTTTGCGCATGCCGGCCTGCCAGCCGTCCGGGTCCTCGGCGCGACGGCGGGCGTAGTCGGCGACCTCCGGGTGCGGCAGGATCAGGAACCGTTCCTCGGCGAGCCCGGCGACGGCCGCGTCGGCGACCTGGGCCGGGGTGAGCACCGCACCGGAGGCGGTGATCACCCGGGCGCCGAGGTGCCCCTCGGCGATCCCGTCGGCGAGCATCGGGGTGTCCACCCCCTGCGGGCAGAGCGCGCTGACCCGGATGCCCCGGTCCCGGTAGGTGATGGCCAGCCACTCGGCGAAGCCCACCGAGGCGTGTTTCGTGGCGGTGTACGCGGCGTCGCCCACCGCCGTCAGCACCCCTGCCGCGGAGCAGGTGTGCAGCAGGTGGCCGCCACCGCGGGCGAGCATGCCGGGCAGCACGGCGCGGGCCGAGTAGACGTGGGCGAGCACGTTGACCCGCCAGGCCCGGTCTCAGCCGGCGTCGTCGACCTCCACTCCCCCGCCGGTGGTGACCCCGGCGTTGGCGCAGAACAGGTCGATGCGACCGAACCGCCGTTCGGTGTCGTCGACGAGCACCCGTACCTGCTCCTCGTCGGTGACGTCGACGGCGGCGGCGTGCGCCACCGGGCCGATGCCCTCGGCCACCGCACGGGCGGCCTCGGCGTCCAGGTCGGCGACGACCACGGCGGCAGCGCCCTCGGCGGCGAAGCGGCGCGACAGGGCGGCACCGATGCCACCGGCCCCGCCGGTGACCACCACGATCCGGTCGGTCAGGTTCACACGGACGCTCCCGCCGGCTCGGCGCCGAGTTGGGCGATGAGGGTCGTCAGCGCGGCGACGCCGCCGGCGGTCACCTCCGGGGTGGGCAGCAGCGCGAGGATCGGCACGTCCACGCCGGCCTCGGCGTAGCGACGCGCCTGGGCCCGACACCGCTCGGGCGAGCCGTGCAGCACCAGGGCGTCGACCACCTCGTCGGGTACGGCCGCACTGGCCGCGCGGCGGTCACCGGCCGCCCACGCCTGCCACATCGGCGCGAGCGTCCGGTCGCGGCCGAGCCAGCGGTGGAACTCGGCGTACGCCGGGACCGTCAGGTAGCTGGTGATCAGCCGGCGGCCGAGTGTGCGGGCGTACGCGGCGTCCTCGGTGGGGCAGACGAAGATCCGCGCGGCGACCTCGAAGCCGGCCCGGCGCTCGCCCAGCTCGTCGAGGGTCCGCGGCACGTCGTCGGCGGCGAGCCAGTTGAGGATGACGCCGTCGGCCTCGGCGCCGGCCAGCCGGAGCATCCCGGGGCGCAGCGCGGCGAGCAGGATCGGCGGTGGCGCGGTCGGCGGGCGTTCGAGGGTGAACCGGCGCACGGTGAACGTGTCGTAGACCTCGTCCACCGTCTCACCGCGCAGAGCGGCCCGCAGGAACCGCAGCATGTCCCGGGTACGGCGGAACGGCTCGTCGAACCGCACCGCGTTCCAGTCCCGCACCAGCACCGGGGAGGACGCGCCGATGCCGAGCGCGAACCGGCCCGGGGCCGCCTCGGCGAGTGCCGCCGCGCTCATCGCGAGCAGCCCGGGGCCCCGGGTGAAGACCGGGGTGATCGCGGTGCCCAGCCGAAGCTGCGGCTGCCACGCCGCGGCGAGGGCCAGCGGGGTGAACGCGTCGGTTCCGGCGACCTCGGACGACCACACGTCGGTGAACCCGGACTGCTCCAGGGTCGCGTAGATCGCCTGGTGGTCGGCCAGTGGGACCCCGCCCAACGGCACCGTCATGCCCCATCGATTCGTCACCGATCGATCGTGCCTGGTGACGGTGTCCCTGAGCAAGATCCCCTTAGTGGGCGTAATCGCCGGTTCGCCCCGCCCCGGCCTGCGGAGGTGTTACCACTGCGAGGTGGACCGGAGCACCGGCGCAGGCCGCTGACCATGGGTTCCAGGGCGGCAGGACACCTGGAGCCGGTCCCGGCGGCGGCCGCGCCCGGCCGGGCGACGTTCCTGGAACTCTTCTTCGACCTGGTGTATGTCTTCGCGCTCACCCGGATCTCCGCCCGGGCGTTCGAGGACCTGAGCCGGGAGCCGGCCCGCGACCACGCCGCCGCGGCGATCACCGGCAGCGGCAAGACGCTGCTGTTGCTGCTGGCGCTCTGGTCGGTCTGGCAGGGCACCGCGTGGACGACCAGCCGCTACGACCCGTACCGCGCGCCGTTGCAGATCGTCGTCTTGACGGCGCTGGTGAGCAGCATGGTGATGGGGGTGGCGATCCCCCGGGCGTTCTCCGCGACGTCGCTCATGTTCGCCACGGCGTACGTGATCGCGCAGGTGACCCGACCGGTGATCCTGTCGATCGCGCTGGGGCCGCATCCGTACCGCCGGCTGAAGGTGCGCATGTCGGTCGTCTTCGCCGTCACCGGGGTGCTGTGGATCACCGGGGCGCTGCTGAGCACCGACGCGCAGGTGGTGCTCTGGTCGGTGGCGCTGGCCGCCGAGTACGTGGCCGCCCGGTGCGGCTGGCCGGTGCCGGGCCTGGGCCGCTCCACGGTCTCGAAGTGGGAGATCGCCGGGGAGCACCTGGCGGAGCGGTACCAGCAGTTCTTCCTCGTGGCGCTCGGCGAGACGATCCTGGTGGCCGGGTTCGCGTACAGCAAGGGCCCGTACGAGTCGGGGCACATGTGGGCGTTCACGTTCGCGGTCGCCACGTCGATCCTGCTGTGGCGGATCTACGTGCAACGCGCCGGGCAGATCCTGGGCGAGGCGGTGCAGATGGCCCGCCACCCCGCCAACATCGGCCGCTCGGCGGCGGACACACACCTGATCATGGTGATCGGTCTGGCCGCGACGGCGGTCGGCTACGAGCTGGTCATCGAGCATCCGCTGGGCCACGCCCCGGCGCCGTGGGTGGTCATGGTGCTCGGAGGTCCCGCGCTGTTCCTGGCCGGTCGGGCCCGCTTCGAGTACGAGGTCTTCGGGCGGGTCTCGCCGTCACGGTGGATCGCCATCGGAGTGCTCGTGGTGGCAGCCGTACCGCTGCTGTTCCAGCCGGGGGTGGTCGCCACCGCCACCGGGACGGTCGTGCTCGGCGGCGTCGCGGTCGCGGACGCCCGCCGGGCGCGCGGCGCGCCGCCGGAGGCCGCCGCGACGCCCTTCTGAGCCATCGGGGTACGCCGTCGGCCCCGCTAGTCTCGGCGGGTGACCTTCTCCCTCGTCGCCCGCTCCGCCGACGGCCGCCGCCACGGCGTCGTCGTGGCCAGCAAGTTCCTCGCCGCCGGAGCGCTGGTGCCGGCCGCCGCGGCCGAGGTCGGCGCGCTCGCCACCCAGGCGCACGTCAACCTCGCCTACCGTCCGCAGGGGCTGGCGCTGTTGCGTACCGGGGTGGCCGCCGCCGACGTGGTGGCCGGCCTGGTCGCCGCCGACCCCGAGCGGCAGCACCGGCAGCTCGGTGTGGTGGGCGGCGACGGGCCGGGGGCGAGTTGGACCGGCCCGGCCTGCCACCCGTGGGCGGGCGGACGCGTCGGCGACGGCTGGGCCGCCCAGGGCAACATCCTCACCGGCCCCGAGGTGGTCGACGCGATGGGCGAGGCGTGGCAGGGCACCTCGGCGCTGCCGTTCGCGGAGCGACTGGTCGCCGCGCTGCGCGCCGGTGACGAGGCCGGCGGGGACCGGCGCGGCCGGCAGAGCGCGGGCCTGCTGGTGGTCGAGCGCGGCGGCGGGTACGGCGGCACCAGCGACGTGGTGGTCGACCTGCGGGTGGACGATCATCCGGACCCGGTCGCCGAACTCGGACGGCTGCTGGCCGTGCACATCATGCTGTTCAGTCGGCCCGACCCGGCGACCCTGCTCGACCTGAGCGGCGCGGTCGCCGACGAGGTGGCGGCGCTGCTCACCGTGCTGGGTCACCCGGTGGGCGACGCGGGGCCGGAGGCGGCGCTGGTCTCCTGGGCGGGGCTGGAGAACCTGGAGGAGCGCCTGGTGCCGGGGCGGATCGACCCGGTGGTGCTCACCCACCTGCGGGGCGTGGCCGCGCACGTCCCCGCGCCCCGCCAGGGCGCCTGATCACCGGACGCCCGCCGGGGTCAGCCCTTGACCCGGGGCACCAGCCGGTGCACGACGGTCAGCGCCAGCGCCATCACCACCGCCATCGTCCCGGCGATGCCGGCGGCGCTGCCCGCGTACCCGGCGAACAGGGGTCGGCGGGACAACTCCTCCGGGCCGATTCCGCGCAGGTCCACCAGCCAGCTCAGCGCCAGCCCGGCGGCGACCAGGGCGAGCACTCCGGCGACACCGAGCACGGCGGCGGCGACCCGGTGCGCGTCGCCGGGTTCGACCTGTGCCTGCTCCCGTTGGGTGATCAGCAGGAGCAGCCCGGCCAGCGCCGCCCAGACGCCCACCACCAGATAGGCGGCGACCGCGTCGCTGGGCCGGTGCCAACCGGCGGAGAGGGTGGCCACCCCGGCGACGGCGGCGTAGAGCGCGCCGACGAAGGCGCCCACGGCCCGCACCTTCCGGGGCAGGACGAGCATCAGCGCGACCGCCACCGAGGCGGCCACGGCGGTGTGCCCACTGGGCAGGCTGTTGCCCACCGCGGCCCGCTCCGGGTCGACGCCGAAGTCGGGTCGACTCAGCCCGTACTTGAGCAGTTGGGTGCTGACGTTGGCCCCCGCGATGAGCAGGGTCGCGGTGACGGCCAGGGCGATCCGCCCCCGGATGAGCGCGATGAAGCCGATCATCGCGGTGGCGGCGAGCAGCGACACCACCGACATCGCGTTGAGGATCCGGTCCACCGGCCCGTCGATGCGGTCGTGACCGATCTCGTTGCCGGTGAGGGCGACCGTGTCGACCCACTGACCGATCTCGGTGTGCACGGCCACCCGCCACACGGCGAGGAAGGCGGCCGCCTGGACGAGGGCCAGTACGACCAACCAGACCGCGGTCCAACCCCGTGCCGTCGCGCGCATCCGCACACCGTAGCGGCCGGACCGGGCCGGTCGGTCGGTGGCCCACCGGCTGTCGGCGGTTAGGTTGTGGCGGGGTGAGGAGGTGGCGGTGAGCGGCACACCGGAGCGGGAGTCCGGCCAGGTCGAACCCGGTCCGGAGCGACCGACCGGGAACGGGCCGGGACAGGTGACGGCCGGCCCGGCGCGGGCCGAGTCGCTGGCGGACCTGCTGGGCGGGCGGCGTGGAGCGGTCGACGCCACCCTGCCGCCGGTGGCGTTCGCGGTGGGCTGGCTGCTCGGTGGCGAGTCGGTGTGGGCCGGGGTCGGCGCGGCGCTCGCCGTCGGCGTCGGGGTGGCCGGCGTACGACTGCGCCGGGGTGACCGGCCACGTTCGGTGCTGATCGGCCTGCTCGCCGTCTGCGTCGCGGCGCTGATCGCGGTGCGTACCGGCCGGGCCGAGAACTTCTTTCTGATCCAGGTGCTGTCGAACGCGGCGAGCGCGCTGGCGTGGGCCGTCAGCATCGTCGTGCGCTGGCCGCTGCTGGGTGTGCTGGTCGGCGCGGCGCTCGGCCAGCGCGCCCGCTGGCGACGGGATCCGGCGCTGCTGCGCGGGTACGGCCGGGCCAGTTGGGTGTGGACGGCGACCTACCTGCTGCGGGTGGCGGTGTTCGTACCGCTCTACCTCAGTGGACAGGTGCTCGCGCTCGTGGTGGCGCGGGTGGCGTTGACCTGGCCGCTGGTCGCGGCGGCGCTGGCGGTGAGTTGGGTGGTGCTGCGCCGGTCGTTGCCACCGGAACACCCGGGGTTGCGTCATCCGGTCGTGGCGCCGCGATCCGGGGCATAAAAAAGTGGAGAGGCCGCCACGGGGGGAGCGGCCTCTCCGGTGACGTACGTTACTCCGTCAACGTCGTCGGTGTGATCCCGTGACAGCGGGAATTTCTGGGCTTTTTCGCGGCAGTCTTCAGTCCGGGCGGTGGGGTGGGCCGGTCGACCCGCTGCGTTGACCAGATGACCGGCCCACCCCGGCCTGACCGTGGGTGTCAGGCCGTCCGCCGGCCGGGTCCCGTCGTTCCCCCGGACCCGGCCGAACCCCGGGGTGGGCGGGGCACTCCACCCACCCCGGGTCGCTCTCAGCCGTTCGGGAACAGCGTCCCGTAGTCGGCGTACGCCATGGCCACATCGGCCTGTGCCCAGAAGCGGTGGTAGTTGAAGGTCGGCTCCGGACCGCCGTTCAGGTACGCCTGCACCTTGGGCCAGTCCGGGTCGTTCTTGTAGAACGACCGGATGTCCAGGAAGCTCTTCCCGGCGGCGATGGCGTCGCCGTTGGGCATCTTCCCGGTCCAGCCCGGCGGGACGTAGAGGCCCTGACCGGTGGAGGCGTCGTAGACGTCGTCGAAGCGCTTGTAGTCGCCCCGCGTCTCGGTGGTGGAGACACCCTTCGCGTCACTGGCCGCGTCCAGCGCGTCCAGCAGACCCTTGGCGGTGGTCTTCGCCGCCGCGTTGCCCGACTTCGCCGCGTACGCGATCAGGATCCGGGCGTAGGAGGCGGCGACGCCGACGTCCTGGCCCTTGCTGATCACCTCGACGTGCAGGTTGGTGTTGGGCTGCGGGCTGCTCGGGTTCCAGGTGGTCGGCTGGCCGGTCCACTTCATGTCCGACGGGATCGACCAGTTGGTGCCGAGCGTGGTGTTGGCGATGGCCCACGGCACCCACTTGTCCAGCAGCGCCTTGGCCTTCGTGTTGCCGGTCTGCAGGTACAGCTCGGCGATCCGCTGCATCGACCATGCCTGCATGCCGAACCACTGGTTCGACGGCGGGTCGTTGTAGACCGGGTCGACGTCGTAGAACATGCCGTAGAAGGTGCTGGTGCCCGACGGCGGCTGGGCGTAGCTACCGTCCCAGCTGTTGGTCGCGCCACCGGCGATGCCGCCCTCGGACGACTGCAGCCAGGTGTAGAACTCGAGCTGCCGGTCGAAGCTCTTGGTCCAGTCACTGGCCGCGGTCGCCGACTTCGGCGCCAGCTCCGGCGTGTTGGTCAGCGCCCAGGCCGCGAACGGGTTCTGGTAGCCGAAGTGGTTGTGGCTGGAGCCGATCCGCCAGGACCAGTTCTGGCTGGTGTCGTACGCGCCACCCCAGGCGTAGTACCAGGACAGCAGGTAGTGCGCCGAGTCCCGGCCGCTGCCGGCGGGGCAGGTGCTGGCCCCGACGCAGTTGCCGATCTTCTTGAAGTACTTGTCGAACATCGCGTACCGCAGGTAGTCACCCATCTTGGCGGCCTTGGCCACGGTGGCGGCGACGTCGGCCTGCTTGCCCTGCGCCTTGGCCCAGGTCAGCGCCCAGTAGGCGGCCTGCACCGCGCGGGCGTCGGCGTCCGGGGCGTTGGTGTACTTCCACTGCTTGGCGGGAGCGCCGGTGTCCTTGACGAACAGGTCGAGGTAGCCGTACTGACCGCCGTGCTTGAAGGTGTCGCAGGACGGCTGCGGGATGGTCTCCCACACCGACTCCTGGGTGCCCCGCTGGAAGGTGTTGATGTACGCCGGCTTGGTGGTGCCGTCGCCGCAGCGGCCGAAGCCGTACGTGTTGTCGACGTCCATCAGCCAGTGCATGCCGTAGATGTCGCCGGTGCCGTAGGTGGACTGCAGCTCCGAGCGCAGCGGGTCCTGTCCGACCGAGATGTTCGGGTTCAGGGCCGAGGGGTACTGGCTGGGCAGGTTGTACTCCGCGGCGTACTGCGGGGTGCCGGCCGAGGCCGCGGTGGGCTGGTCGGCGTGCGACGGGATGATGTACTTCTCCATCACCGTCCAGGCGTTGTTGAACGGCGCCCAGTTCTGGGTGACGCGGCCGTACTGGGCCTCCAACCAGATCCAGAAGCTGAACGCCTCCGAGGTGGTCTCGTGGCCGTGGTCGGGCGCCTCGACGATCAGCGTCTCGACCGAGTGGTACGGCACGCCCTCGGGGCTGAAGTAGCCCGAGTTCTTGATCTTGCCGTACTGGTCGAGGAACTTCTTGATGTACGCGTTGTCGCCGCCGGGGGTGTCGTTGTCGATCTCGGTGGCGGCGACCGCCAGCGAGGCGAGACCGGTGGCCGACGCGGTGATGGTGGCGCTACCGCCGACGGTGTCGGTGTCCTCGGCCGCGGCGACCGTGACGGTGACCCCGGTGCTCCAGTTGGTGGGGGTCAGCGTGACGGTGGTCGGCGAGACCGTGATGTCGCTGTCACCCGAGGGGGTCAGGGTGACCGGCACGCTGGTGGACGGCGCGGCGCTGAGCTTGAGGTTGAAGGTGGACGTGCCACCCTCGTTGACGCTCACCGCGGACGGCGTGGCGATCAGCGTCGGGCCGCTCGCGGCGCCGACGGTGAACGACTTCTCGGCGACCCCGATGCCGTTGGCGTTGTCGTACGCCTTGGCCTGCACCGTGTAGTTGCCGGCCGGCAGGTCCTCCTGCGTGTAGGAGTACGGCGCGGAGGTGTCGGTGTTGATGAGCAGGCCGTTGCGGTAGAACTCGACCTTGCTGATCGTCCCGTCCGGGTCACTCGCGGTCGCGGTCAGCGGCACGTCGGCGGGCGCGGTGAACGGCCCGGCGGGCAGGCTGAGCGAGACGGACGGCGGCTGGTTGGCCGGCGTGCCGTTGCAGGGGGTGCCGTTCAGGGTGAACGAGGTGGGCTTCGGGTTGCTGCCGGTGTGGGAGCCGTTGAAGCCGATGGTGGTGGAGGCGCCGGTGCCGAGGTTGCCGTTGTACGACTCGTTCGTCGCGGTGACCTCGCTGCCGGACTGGCTGTACCGGGCCGACCAACCCTGCGTGACCCGCTGGCCGCTGTTCGGGAACGTCCACTTGAGCGACCAGCTGCTGATCGGGTCGCCCAAGTTCTTGATGGTCACGTTGGCCGTGAAGCCGGTGTTCCAGTCGTTGGTCGCGTAGACCACGTCGCAGGCCGGTGCGGCCTGTGCGGCGCCAGCGGGCAGGGTCACCCCGCCTACGGCGAGCGCGGCGGCGGCGAGCATCGCCAACCGACGGCGTCGTGCCAGATGTCTCATGTGCGCGGTGTCTCCTCGGACCAGGCCGGGTGGTGCCCGGCGAGGCGCCTGCCCGCAGGTGGTGGTACGCGGGGGATTCGAGGCGCCGGGAAGGTGGTAGCCCCGGGCCCGGCCGGGGTGCGGCGATGCGGCCCGCGCGGGAGGGGGTCCCGCCGGCTGCACTCGGGTGCCGTGACCGGAAGTCGTGCTCCGGCTGCCCTCGGCGGTCCCGCGCCCACGCGATCTGGCTCCTGTCGCGCTGAATCGACAGTGTGCCATGGAAGCGCTCCCACAACAAGCGCGGGGCGGACCGGTTCACCCACTTGTTTCGATCTCGTTTTGGGTCTTTCACAAAGGCGTGACGGGCGTTACAGTCGCAACATCGGTCGATGGGAGCGCTTCCATCGACAAAGGTTCCAACTGGAAGATCGCCGGGACCGTCCTCGTGGCGGGCCCGGGGAACCATCCGAAGGCCGACGGCGGGCCAGCCCGGACGCCGCCGTCAGCCATCATCCCGCCACAGGGAGGGAGGTGGAACCAGAGCCACTCGCGTGGCCCGGCTCCCGCGCGACACGCACGGCAGGACCCAATTCCGCCCGTGTGTGTGCAGTTACGGTGGGGACGGGGGTTGCCCTCCCCCGTCCCCACACTAAACCCCCGTACACGATGGGAAAAGAGGCCGACGGGACAGGCGCGAAGCGCCGCCCGGTCGGCCTCGTTCGCTGTCCGGGGCCCTCACCCGCCTCGACCCGCCATCGTCGGCCGCCGTGACGGCCGGCTCACCGGGTCGAGCGCTTCTGGCCTATCCTGGGAGCGCTCCCGAACCTGGCGGTGGCCCCGTATCCACGAGGAGAATCCATGTCGATACCTACCGGGCCCGCCGGCCCGCTGCGCTTCCCCCGCGACTTCGGTTGGGGCGCGGCCACCTCCGCCTACCAGATCGAGGGCGCCGCCAAGGAGGACGGCCGTGGTGAGTCGGTCTGGGACACGTTCAGCCGGATCCCCGGGCGCACCCGCAACGGCGACACCGGTGACGTGGCCGCCGACCACTACCACCGGTACGCCGAAGACCTCGACCTGATGCGTGACCTGGGTCTGCGCAGCTACCGCTTCTCCATCTCCTGGCCCCGCATCCAGCCCGACGGCAGCGGTGCGCCCAACCAGCGGGGGCTCGACTTCTACCGTCGTCTCCTCGACGGGCTGCACGAGCGTGGCATCGCCCCGATGGCGACCCTGTTCCACTGGGACCTGCCGCAGGCGTTGCAGGACGCCGGTGGTTGGGAGTCCCGGGACACCGCCTACCGCTTCGCCGACTACGCCGACGCCGTCTTCACCGCCCTCGGCGACCGGGTGCCGGTCTGGCTCACCATCAACGAGCCCAAGACCGTCGTGCAGAACGGCTACCTCACCGGCCACCACGCGCCCGGCCGGCAGGACCCGGCCGCCGCCTACCTCGTCGCCCACCACCTCCAGCTCGCGCACGGCCTCGCGGTGCGCGCGCTACGCGCCTCGGACAGCACCGGCCGGATCGGCCCCGCGCTCAACCTGCACCCCTGCTACCCCACCGACGACTCCGCCGAGGCCACCGCCGCCGCGCACCTCTACGACGGCTACGAGAACCGCCTCTACCTCGACTCCGTGCTCAAGGGCAGCTACCCGCAGGACGTCCTGGCCGACCTGGGCCCGCAGAGCCGGATGGTCCGCGGCATCCACGACGGCGACCTGGCGGTGATCTCCTCACCGGTCGACCTGCTGGCCGTGCAGTACTACACGCCCATCTACGTCGCCGCCGACGGCAGCACCGAACACCGCTGGCCCACCTCCGAGGCCGGCTGGCAGCAGATCTACCCCGACGGGATGTACGACGTCCTGACCCGGGTCACCCGCGACTACGGTCCGATCCCGCTCACCGTGACCGAGAACGGTCTGCCCACCCCCGACACCCTGGCCGCGGACGACACCGTCGACGACAGCGGCCGGATCACCTTCCTGCGCGACCACCTGGCCGCCGCACACCGCGCCATCGCCGACGGGGTGCCGCTGGAGAGCTTCCACGTCTGGTCGATGCTCGACAACTTCGAATGGGACGAGGGCTACGAGCAGCGTTGGGGTCTGGTCTACGTGGACTACGTGACCCAACGGCGGGTGCTCAAGCGCAGCGCCCACTGGTACCGCTCCGTCATCGCCGAGGGCGGCTTCTGAACGCCTCGCCCGGACGGCCGGGCCCGGACGGCTCGGCTCGGGTGAGCCGGTGACCGTCCGGGTCACGGCCGGAAGACTCAGCGGGGCAGCGCCTGCTGCAACTCCGCTCGCAGCGCCGGGGTGAGCATCTCCCCCGCCTGCTTCGCCAACCGCGCCATCTCGTAGCCCACCACGCCGATGTCGGCGTCCCCGGCCGCGAGGGTGGCCAGGATCGATCCGTCGCGCACCTGCATCACCAGGAAGTAGCCCCGGCCCATCTCGACCACCGTCTGCTTGACGATGTCGCCGTCGAACATCTGCGCCGCACCCGCCGTGATGCTCATCAGCCCGGACGTCACCGCGGCGAGCTTGTCCGCGTGGTCGCGGGGCAGGTGGTCGGAGATCGCCACCAGCAACCCGTCGGAGGAGACCACCACCGCGTGTGCCACGCCCGGCACCCGCTCCGCGAACGCGCTCACCAGCCAGCTCAGGTCACGCGCCTCCTGGCTCAACGTCGTCACTGTCGTCGTCCTCCTTCGTCGTGCCGCCACGAGGGTGGCACCGGTATCTCGGTGGTGTCCTCGGCCTCGGCACGCCGTACCCCGCTGTAGAGCCGGGAAAGCATGCCACCGACCGCGTCCGGGTCGAGGTCGGCGCGCGGCGGCGACGACTCCGGCTGGGCGGGACGGGTGACCGCGGAGAGCTGCGCCATCGGTACGCGCACCGGCAGGCCCCGCTCGTTCGTACCGGCCGTCACCGGCGTGGCGGGTGGCGCCGGCTGGGCCGGGGCAGCCGGACCGGTCGGCCCCTGCCGGGACCACCAGCCGCCGCCGTCGCCCCCGGGGACGCCGGCCGGGGCCAACACGTCCTCGGCGCGTACCGGCACGGGGCGGGTCTGGCGCGGCACGGCGGCGGCCGGCGGACGGCCGGCCACCGGGAGGTCCAGCGGCGCGCCGGCCGGCCCGTGGACGACCGCGGCCGGGGGTACCCCCGGCCCGGGCGGCGCCGCGACGCCCCGGGCGGCGTTCGACGCGAGCATCCGGGCCGACGCGGGCGGATCCATCTCGACGGCGCCGCCGGGCGCCAGCAGCGTGGCCGGCAGCACCAGCCGCGCGACGAGGCCGCTCTGACGCCCTTCGAGCTGCACGCGCACACCGAGCCGGCTGGCCAGGTGGCTGACCACGAACAGGCCCATCCGCTCGACCGCCGCGACGTCGGCGGCCGGCGGGCTGGCCAGCACCGCGTTCGCCTCGGCCAGCGCGGACGGGCTCATGCCCAGACCGTCGTCGACGATCTCGATGAGCGCGGTGGACGCCTCGATGCGGGCGGTCACCACGACGAAGGTGTCCGGCCGGGAGAACGCGGTGGCGTTCTCCAACAGCTCGGCCAGCAGGTGCACCAGCTCGCCGACGGCGTGCCCGACCACGTTCACGGCGCCCATCGGTTCCAGTCGTACCCGCTGGTACTGCTCGATCTCGGCGGCGGCGGCCAGCAGCACGGTGCCGAGGCCCACCGGGCGGTTCCACCGGCGGGTGGAATCCGTGCCGGCCAGCACCAGCAGGCTCTCGTCGTTACGGCGCATCCGGGCGGCCAGGTGGTCGAGCTTGAAGAGGTTCTCCAGCTGGTCCGGGTCGCTCTCCTCACGCTCCAGGTCGTCGAGCAGCTCCAGCTGCCGTTCCACCAGCACCTGGCTGCGGCGCGCGAGGTTGACGAACATCGCGTTGACGTTGCGCCGCATCAGCGCCTGCTCGACGGCGACCGTCACGGCGCTGCGGTGCACCGCGACGAACGCCTCGGCCAGCTCGCCGATCTCGTCGAGCGAACGGACGACCGCCGGGGCCACGTCGATGGTCGGCACGCCACCGGTGACGGTGCGCAGCCGGTCCAGCGCGTCGGGCAGCTCCACCTGTGCGATCCGCAGCGCCTGGCTGCGCAGCAACCGCATCGACCGGGCGACCGAGCGACCGACCAACAGGGAGATCAGCAGGGCGACCAGCAGCACCGCCACGACGCCGCCGACCACCAGCAGGGTGGTGCGGAGCTGGCCGCTGCTGGCGTCGTCGGCCTGCCGTACCGCGTCGTCGAGCACACTCGCCTCGACCTGCCGCAGCAGCTCCTGGCGTTGCTGGCTCGCCGACCACCACTGCTCCGAGGGCAGCACCTCCGGCGCCGCGTCGCCGACCGGAAGGCTGCGCTCCTCCAGGCGGGTGGCGACCTGGAACCCCGGGTCCACCGAGGTCTCGTCGTACCGTCGGATCTGGTCGCTGGTGGCGGAGACCCGGAACGCGCCGAGCGCGGTGAGCTGCTGGGCGCGCAGGTCGGCGAGGATCACCCGGTCCTCGGTGCCGTACCGGCCGGCTCGGCCGGCGGCGTAGAGCTGCGCCCGGACCCGGGAGGACAGCTCCTTGACCCGGGCGATCTGGACGTAGCGCAGCACCGCGTCGCTCAACCCCGGTCGGTCCTGACCCGGTGTCGGCTCGGCGAGCAGGTCCAGCAGCGCGTCGACCGCCCGGTGGTAGTTGCTCAGGATGGTGTCGTTGCTGAGCACCGCCGGCGGGATGGCCGGTCGGATGTCGACCACCTGGTCGTACGCCTCGAGCACCTCGGAGAAGGCGACCCGCCAGGAGGCGTCGGCGTCGGCCAGCGGCTCGGCCGCCCGGCGCAAGTCATCCACGGCCCGGTCGGTGGACGACTGCAACGGCCGCAGGGCGGTGGCCGCCGCCTCCCGGTCGCCACCGCGGCGCAGCTCGCCCAGCTCGCCCGCCGAACGGTCCCGTTCCTGCTGGAGCTGGTCGACCACGGCGGTGATCTGCCGGCCGATGCCGACCTGCCGGGAGAAGTCGTTCAACGTGGCCGTCCGACCGACAAGTGCGCTGGTCTGCACGCCCGCGAGCACCAGGAACGCCATCGACGGCACCAGTAGCACGGTGGCCAGCTTGGTGCTCATCCGCCAGTCCCGCAGCCGGAACGGCGAGCGGCGTCGGTGCGGAACGACCCGGACGTCGAAGCGACGCCGGCGGTGGTTCGACACCGCACCGATCGACGGGTCGGGACCTGCCGCCACCCTGCCTCCTCCGTCCTGCCGCGTCCACCGCGACCCGGGGAGCGGAGTCCATCCAACCAGGCTCGCTGGCCCTGTCAACGGCCCGGGCAGGGCGAAAGTTCAGGAAGGATACTGCGGGTGGGAACGTCCTGTCGTGGTCGGTGAGACCAGTTCGTCCGTCCGGCCGATGTCGGCGAGCGCCGCCGCCGCTTCGAAGTGACCCAGCGCCACCAACGCCGCTCCGGTCGCGCCGATCTCCGGGTTGCGTTGGTGCGACACCGGTCGCGGCGCGAGCGCGGCGGCGAACGCCTGCCGCCACCACACCGACGCGGCCACCGCGCCGCCGCCGAGCACCACCCCGACCGGCTTGTCGACTGTGGACTCCAGTACCGCGAGATCCTCGGCGACCAGCCCACACAGTCCCTGCATCAGCCCGGCCAGGATGTCCACCGCCGTGGTGCTGAAGCTCAGGCCGCGTACCTCGCCGGTGCCCGCCGGGGCCAGCCCGGGCGCCCGGTCGCCGCCGAAACGGGGATCGGCGGGCCGGCCACCGCCCACCGGCACCAGCGCCAGCGCGGCGTCCAACTCGTCGCCCTGGGGCAGCCGCAGCTCCCGGTTGGCCCAGGCGAACAGGTTGCCACCACTGGAGTACGCCGCCCCGGTCACCACGTGGTCGTGGTCGACCCGGTAGCGCCAGAGCCGTTCGGGCAGCCGCGGCAGCGGCTCGCCGGCCGGGATGCGCTGCATCAGGCGTACGGCCGCGGAGGTGCCCACCGTGACCGCGGCCCGGCTCGGGTCGGCGCAGCCCGAGCCGACGTTCGACGCGGCGCCGTCGCCCACCGGCGGCGCCCACCGGGCCTCGGCCAGCTGCGGCCAGCGGCGGGCCCGGTCGGGGCGGAGCCGGCCGTGCCAGTCCAACTCGCCCAGTGGCGGCAGGTCGCGGGGGCGCGCCCCGGCCAGTGTCAGCGCCTCCTCGTCCCAGCGCAGGGTGCCGATGTCGAGCAGGCCCGTGCCCGAGGCCTGCGAGATCGACATGGGCGCCGTCTGGAGCAGTTCGCCCAGCACGTACTCCGGGAGGCCGACGAAACGACTGATCGACGTGCCCGACTGGTCCCGCAGCCAGGGCAGGCGCACCGGCCAGTAGGAGCGGTGCCACCAGCAGCCGGTGCGTTGGTGGAAGCCGTCCGGGTCGGCCGGGCCGGACGTGTCGCCGACCGGCGCGGGCCGGGTGTCCAACCAGGTGACGACCGGGCCCAGCGGACTGCCGTCCCGGTCGAGCGGGAGCACCGAGTGCCACTGCGCGGAGGTCGCCACCATGCCCACGTCGTGCAGGTGCCCCGCCTCGGCCAACTCGTCCAGACACTCGATGAGGCACGCGAGGTAGTCGGGGCCGGAGAGGGTACCGGTGCCGTCCTCCCCGATGGCGAGTTTGACCTTCCGCCGGGCCAGGGCGCCGGGCAGCGGCCGGGTCTCCCCGTCCAGCACCAGCCCGCGTACGGAGGAGGTGCCCAGGTCGAGCGCGAGAATGTTCATCGCCGGTCAAGTTACCCGGTGCCGGCCGCGTCGGGACGAGGGTCCGGCCCGGCACACCCGTACGCCCGAAGGGGTCCCGAGTAAGGCCGCGACCGCGTAAGGTGAACGACATGCTCGCGCACCCAACCTCCTGGTGGCCCGCCGACCCGGCGGCCACCCCCCGCGCGTAGCTTCATCCACGCGGCCGCCACCGAGGCGGCCGCCGGATCTCCGGCCCGGATGGCCGCCCCCGCTGGCGGCGCCCGGCGCCCACGGAGACCACGATGACCAGCCAGACTCCCCTGACCGACCTGCTCGCCGCCATCTCCCGCGGCGACGACCCCGGCCCCTTCGCGCTGCTGCGCCGCGAGGGCGCCGACGACCTGGAGCTGTTCACCGGCCCGGTCGCCACCGTCGACCGACTGGCGGACATCCCGCTGCCCCCGGGCGAGCCCGGTGCGCGGACGTTGGCCCTGGTGCCGTACCGGCAGATCGCCGAGCGCGGCTTCGCCTGCGTCGACGACGACGCCCCACTGGAGTGTCTCCAGGTCCGTGCGCACCGGCGGATCCCGCTGGCCGAGGCGCTGGCCGCGCTGCCCGACGAGCCGGTCCGCACCCGGGACGCCGCGTTCGACGTCAGCGACGACGAGTACGCGCGGATCGTGCAGCAGGTGCTCACCGACGAGATCGGTCGCGGCGAGGGCGCCAACTTCGTCATCCACCGCACCCTGCACGCCACCGTGCAGGGCGCGCCCCTGGTGGCCGCGCTGGCCGCGCTGCGCCGGCTGCTGGTCGCCGAGCGCGGCGCCTACTGGACGTTCGTGGTGCACACCGGCACCCGGACGATGGTCGGCGCCAGCCCGGAACGGCACGTCAGCGTCGACGACGGGCTCGTCATGATGAACCCGATCAGCGGCACCTTCCGACCCACCGGCGACGCCCCGGACCGGGCGGCGTTGCTGCGGTTCCTCGCCGATCCGAAGGAGATCGAGGAGCTGTACATGGTGCTCGACGAGGAGCTGAAGATGATGGCGACCGTCGCCGAGCACGGCGGTCAGGTCATCGGCCCGTACCTCAAGGAGATGTCGCACCTCGCGCACACCGAGTACCTGCTCGCCGGCCGGGGCACCCGCGACGTGCGGGAGGTGCTGCGCGAGACGATGTTCGCCCCCACCGTGACCGGCAGTCCGATGGAGAACGCCTGCCGGGTGATCGCCCGGCACGAGCGTCGGGGCCGCGGCTACTACGCGGGTGTGCTGGCGCTGCTCGGTCACGACGACGCCGGCCGGCAGACCCTGGACGCGCCGATCCTGATCCGGACCGCCGAGATCTCCCCGGCCGGCCGGCTGCGGGTGCCGGTCGGCGCCACCCTGGTCCGGCACTCGACGGCGGCCGGCGAGGTGGCCGAGACCCACGCCAAGGCGGCCGGGGTGCTGGCCGCGCTCGGTCTCGGCCCGGCGGCGTCCGCCGGCGAGCGCGGGCCGGTCGTGCGGCTGGCCGACGACCCGGAGGTACGCGCCGCGCTGGCCGCGCGGAACACGCCGCTGGCCCGGTTCTGGCTGGACCAGCGGGCACCGGACGCGCCCGGGTTGCCCGGGCTGAGCGGTCTGCGGGCCCTGATCGTGGACGCGGAGGACACCTTCACCGGCATGTTGGCGCACCAACTGGGGGCGTTGGGTCTCGCGGTCACGTTGCGCCCGTGGCACGCCGGCGGCCCGGTCGACGGGTACGACCTGGTGGTGGCCGGGCCCGGCCCGGGTGACCCGGGCAGCCCGGACGATCCGAAGATGGCGGCGTTGCGGGACCTGCTCGGCGAGTTGCTGGCGACCGGCCGACCCACGCTCGCGGTCTGCCTGGGGCACCAGGTGCTGGCCGGGCTGCTGGGGCTGCCCCTGCACCGCCGGGACGCGCCGTACCAGGGGCTGCAACGGGAGGTGACGCTGTTCGGCAGGTCCCGCCGGGTCGGCTTCTACTCCTCGTTCACCGCCCGCGCCGACGCGGACCGGCTGGACACCGCGTACGGGCCGGTGGAGCTGGCCCGGGACGTCCGCGACGGGTCCGTGCACGCCCTGCGCGGGCAGGGCTTCGCCGGGGTGCAGTTCCACCCCGAGTCGGTGCTCAGCCCGGACGGGGTGACCGTGCTGACCGAGGTGTTGACCGACCTGCTGCCGGCATCGCGCCCGGCCCACCACGCATAGCCCGCGCTCGTTGCGCATGGTGACCGCCGTCGCCGGGTAGGGCTGGTGCGACCGGTGGCGCGAACGGGCCGAGAGCCCCCGTCCGCGCCACCGGTCGCCCGCGAAGCGTCAGCCGCCCAGGCCCTGCTTGAGCGCGGTGCCGATGAGTACCGCCCGGCGGGCGGTGAGGGCGCACGCGCCCAGCGCCACCGCGTCCGGGGCGATCTCCCCGTTGTTGCTGGTGTGCGAGGGGCCGTACGGGTTGCCGGCGATGAACTGGCTGGAGTCGGTGTAGCCGGGCGGGACCACCACACCACCCCAGTGGTAGAAGACGTTGAAGAGGGACGTCAGCGTGGTCTCCTGCCCACCGTGGGAGGTCGCGGTGGAGGTGAAGGCCGCGTAGACCTTGTTGGCCAGCGCGCCCTGCGCCCACAGCGGGCCGGTGGTGTCGATGAACTGCTTCAACTGGGCGGCGATCATGCCGTACCGGGTGGGCGAGCCGAAGATCGTCACGTCGGCCCAGGCCAGGTCGTCGATCATCGCCTCCGGAACGTCCTGGGTCTCCAGATGGTGCGCCTGCCACCCGGAGTTCGAGCGGATCGCCTCGTCCGGCGCGAGCTCCCGCACCTTGCGCAGGCGCACGTCCGCGCCGGCCTCCCCGGCAGCCTCACACGCGGCCTGCGCCATCTGGTACGTGATGCCGGTGGCGCTGTAGTAGATCACCGCCACCTTCGTCTGGGCAGCCATCAGATGTGTCCCCTTCTCGTCTCGGGTCAGCTCCCGCGACTACCCCTGCGATGCGGAGACAAACGACAGATCACGGTGTTCCGGTCGTCCGGGCTCAAGTTTTCCGCAAGTTCCCGGACGTTCCGATCCGGCCGCCCGCGCGGACGGCGATCCTGATGCCATCCGGTGCCGGCGCGCGATCCCGCCGCCCCCCTGGCACCGGGCGCCTGAACGGGGGATCGCGCTCCGCCGGCAACGGCGCTGGCGTAGCGCGATCAGGGGTCAGCCGCCGTCGAGGACCCGCGCGCCTGCCGCCCGGGCCGCTGAGGCCGCCCGGCCGACCGCTCAGCGGACCAGCGTCGCCATCAGCCGGTCCAGCTCGGCCGCCGGGTCGGCGGTGAGGCCGGTGTGCACCGGGCCGGCCTGGATCATCGTGCTGCGAGGCGCGGCCAGCCAGTGGAAGCGCTCGCCAAGCTTCATCCGGGTGGCCGGCCCGTCCCCGGAGCAGGTCCGGTCCAGCGATTCCAGCACCGCCGCCACCGCCGGCAGGTCGACGTCGGGGGCCAGGGCGCGCACCCGGTCGGCGTCCAGGTGCGTCCGCGCGGCCAGGAAGTCACGCTGCTGGCAGTAGAGCAGCACCCCCACGTTGATCTGCTCGCCGCGCTCGACGCGGGGCACCAACCGGATGACGGCGTACTCGAAGGGGTACCTCACGCGACGCCCCCCGCCGGTAGCCAGTCGGCCGGGCGGGCGACCCGCCGCGACAGGTGCGACACGTACGCCTCCCGCGCCTGGTCGGCCGAGTCGAAGTCGGCGGCGGTCAACCACGGGGCCGGCACCAGCGCCAACACCTCCCGCAGGAGGTCCGGGGTGATGCGGGCGGCCAGCTCGTCGTTGGCCTCGACGACCCGGTCGGCGTACGGCGCGAGCACGTGGTCCTCGGCCCGGTAGGCGCGGTGCACGGCGGCGTCCGCGCGGGGCCAGTTGTGGTGGAAGTACAGCGCCGCGCCGTGGTCGATCAACCACAGCTCCCGATGCCAGACGAGCAGGTTGGGGTTGCGCCAGCTCCGGTCGACGTTCTCCACATACGCGTCGAACCACAGCACCCGGGACGCCAGCAGCGGATCGACGGGGTGCGCCACCGGGTCGAAGCCGAGCGCGCCCGGCAGGAAGTCCATCCCGAGATTGGCCCCGCCGCTGTTGCGCAGCAGCTCCTGCACCTCCTGGTCGGGCTCGGCCCGCCCGATGACCGGGTCGATGTCGAGGACGACCAGCGGCGGCACCCGCAGGTCCAGCCGGCGGGCCAGTTCGCCGCAGATCACCTCGGCGACGAGTGCCTTGGGTCCCTGCCCGGCGCCGGTGAACTTCGCCACGTACGTGCCGAGGTCGTCGGCCTCGACGACGCCCGGCAGCGAGCCACCCTCGCGCAGTGGGGTGACGTAGCGGATGGCGGTGACCTGGCGGAGCACGTCGCCCACCCTACTGGGGGGCCAGCGGCACCCCGCTGGCCCCACACCCAGGGTCGAGGTCAGTCCAGCTTGTCCCGCAGGTTGTCGACCTGGTTCTGGAGGCGGTCCACCGCGCCCTCGTTGTTGAGGAACGTGGTGATGCCCGCGCCGAGGCCCAGGGCGATCAGAACGGCCAGGATGCTCAACACCAGGCCGCCGATGGACACGCCCCGACCGGTCACACCCGGCCGGCGGGCCATCTTCAGCCCGACGATGCCGAGGACGATGCCGATGATGCCGAGCACCAGCCCGACCCAGGCGAGGATGGCGGTCAGCACGCTGATCAGGCCGGCCACCCCGAAGACCAGCGCGAAGGTGGCGGCCGCGCTGGTCTTGGCCCCGGTGGACGCCCGACGGGCCCGAGAATCAGCAGGCATGCCGGCACCCCGGGCCGGTTCGCTAGCGGCAGTCATGGGACTCCCTTCCGTACGCGCGGCGCGCGTACTTCCGGCCCGGCGCATTCCCACCGCCGCAGCGGTTAAGCGTGCGTGTCGGTGGTCTCGCCTAGGCTGCGCCAGGGCGACCGGAAGGGGTGCGATGACTGCCGACCTCGGCGCGGCCGACGCGCTGGCACTGCGGATGACCAGCCTGCTGCTGCGCCCGCCCGTCCGACCCGGCACGGTCGCCGAGGTGGTCGAGTGGTTCGGGGCGATGCAGGCACAGGATCTGGCGAGCGGGCTGTGGTCGCTGGGCACCCGGCTTCCGGGGCGCACGGTGACCGACGTGCAGGCCGCGCTGGAACGCCGCGAGGCGCTGCGCACCTGGCCGATGCGGGGCACCGTGCACCTCGTACCCCCGGCCGACGTGCGGTGGATGCTGGAGCTGACCGGCGTCCGTTCGCTGGCCGGCGTGGCGAGCCGCCGGGCGCAGCTCGGCCTCAGCGAGGCCGACGCCGACCGGGCGGTGGACGTGCTGGGCGCGGCGTTGGCCGGTGGCGGCCGGCTCACCCGGGCGCAGTGCCTCGCCACCCTGCGCGAGGCGGGCCTCGGCACCGACGGCCAGCGCGGCTACCACCTGCTCTGGTACGCGAGCGTTCGCGGGGTGACCTGCGTGGCGCCCACCGTCGGCACCGAGCAGACGTTCGCCCTGCTCGACGAGTGGGCGCCGGAGCAACGCCGCCCGGAGCGGGACGAGGCGTTGGCGCTGCTCGCCCACCGCTACGTCCGGGGCCACGGACCGGTCACCGACCGCGAGTTCGCCGGGTGGAGCGGCCTCACCCTGACCGACGCGCGGCGCGGTCTGACCGCCGCCGGCGACCTGCTGCGCACGGTACGCGTCGACGGCGAGCCGATGTACGTGGACGCGACGCTTGTCGACGCCGCGCCCACCCCGGCGGCCGGGGTGCTGGCGCTGCCGGGCTTCGACGAGTACCTCCTCGGCTACCGGGACCGCACCCTGATGCTCGACCCCGCGCACCGGTCGGCCGTGGTGCCGGGCAACAACGGCATCTTCCAGGCCACCGTGGTCCGCGCCGGGCGGGTGGTGGGCGTGTGGAGGCGCACGATCGGCCGGCGGGCCGTCACCCTGGCGGTACGGCCGCTGACGCCGATGACCGCGGGCGAACGGGCCGACGTCGAGCAGGCGCTGACCCGGTACGCCGACTTCCTCGGGCTGCCACCACGGTTCGACTGGCCGTCCTGACCCCGGTCAGGCCCGGTCTGCGTCGGGGGTGGCCCGCTGGCCGGCCGGGTCGGCGTCGGCCAGCATGTCGCCGGGGGCGGCGGTGGCCGTCGTGCCGCCGGGGGCGGCGGTGGCCGTCGTGCCGCCGGGGGCGGCGATGGCCGACGTGCCGCCGGGGGCGACGGTGGCCGACGTGCCGGCGGGGGCGGCGGTGGCCCGTCGGGGACGGGCGGTGGTGAGCAGGTCGACGATCCGGGTCACGCCCGGGTCGGTGCGGATCTGCGCCACGCTGGCCGGCAACGGCAGCCGCCAGTTCGGGTACTCGTCGACCGTGCCCGGCATGTTGGGTTGGCGCACCTCCCCCAGCACGTCGTAGAGGGACACCCCGAGCAGACGGGACGGGCTGGCCGCGAGCGCCGCGTGCATCGCCACCACCACGTCACCGTCGTCTGGCGGGCCGCCGGCCCTCGTTGCAGCGTCCGGCCGGCCGGTGGCCTTGCCTGCGGCGTCCGGCGGGCCGCCGGCCTCGGTTGCGGCGTCCAGCGACCTGGGCAGCAACGACTCAGCGCGCAGCATGGCCAGCAGCCGTTCGCGGTCGGCGGCGGCCCGGGCGCGCTCGACGGCCACGTCGGTGCCGAGCAGCTTCAACTCGTCGCGTACCCGCACGTGCTCGCCGGTCAGGAATCCCGGGGCGGTCGGCAGGTCGTGGGTGGAGATCGTGGCGAGGGCGTTGCGGGGCCAGCGGGCCGGCGGGGTGAACGCGCCGTCGTCGTCCCGGGCGAACCACAGCACCGTCGAGCCGAGCATGTTGCGTCCGCGCAGTCCCCGCGTCACTGCGGGCTGGACGGTGCCCAGGTCCTCGCCGACGACCACCGCGCCGGCCCGGTGCGCCTCCAGCGCCAGGATGCCGAGCATCGCGTCGGCGTCGTACCGCACGTAGGTGCCCTCGGCGGCCCCGGCGCCCGGCGGCACCCACCACAGTCGCCACAGACCGGCGACGTGGTCGACGCGCAGGCCGCCCGCGTGCCGCAGGGTCCGGCGCAGCATGTCCCGGTACGCCGCGTACCCGGTCTCGGCGAGCCGGTCCGGTCGCCACGCGGCGAGCCCCCAGTCCTGGCCGAGCTGGTTGAAGTCGTCCGGCGGCGCGCCGACCCGTACCCCCTGGGCCAGCACGTCGGCGAGCTGCCAGCCGTCCGCGCCGCCCGGGTCGATGCCGACGGCCAGGTCGTGCACCACGCCGACCGGCATGCCGGTCGACCGGGCCGCCGCCGTCACGGCGTCGAGCTGCTCGTCACACAGGTGTTGCAGCCAGGCGTGGAACGCCACCCGGTCGGCGAGCTGGCCGGCCTGCTCGGCGACCGCCGGGGCGTCCGGGTGGTGCAGTTCCGCCGGCCACGCCCGCCAGTCGTTGCCGTGCCGCTCGGCCAGCGCGCACCAGGTGGCGAAGTTGCGCAGCGCCGGGTCCGCGTCGAGGTCCACCGGCGGGGCGTACGGGTGCAGCAACTCCAGCGCGTGCCGTTTGGCGGTCCACACCTCGTCGTAGTCGATCAGGTCACCGCGGTCCGGACGCAGCGCGTCGACCACCGCCCGGGTCGCCGGGTCCGCCCCCGCGTACGCAGCGGTGTCACTGACCCGCAGGTAGAGCGGATTCACGAAGCGCCGGCTGGCCGGCGAGTACGGCGACGCGGCCACCGGGTGCGCCGGCCCGACCGCGTGCAGCGGGTTGAGCAGCACCAACCCGGCACCGGTCATACCTGCCCAGCCGGTGAACTCGGCGAGGTCACCGAGGTCACCCATGCCCCAGGACCGCTCCGAGCTGAGCGCGTAGAGCTGGAGCATCCAGCCCCAGGTGCGTGGGGGCGCCGGCAGCCGCCGGGGTACCACGACGAGGGTCACCTCCCGCCCGTCGCAGGTCAGCCGGTGCCAGCCCAGCGGCAGGTCCCCGGGCAGCTCGCCGTCGACCGCCCGTCGACCGCCGTCCTCCAGGGACACCACGCCCGGGCCGGGCAGCGCCCGGGTCCTGCCCTCGGTGAGCACCACGGTCGGCGGCAGCGCGGTCCGGTCCACCGCCCGGGCGGCGGCGAGCGCATCGGCGATCGCGGCGGGGCTGGTGGCGTCCACGCCGAGCAGGCCGAGCACACCCACGACGGTCTCCGGGGCGACCTCGACGCGGCGGTGCCTCCAGTCCTCGTACCAGGTGGACACCCCGTGCGCGCTGGCCAGCGCGACAAGTCCCCGATCCATCACCAACCCACCCTGCCACGCCGCCCCCGCCCCCGCACCCCGCTCCCCTCCCGCTCCCCTCCCGCTCCCTCCCCGCTCCCCTCCCCGCGATCTTGCACTTTCTGCTGCGACATAAAGGACCTTCTCCTCCATGTCGACGACACAAAGTGCAAGATCGACGGGGCGGGGAGCGGGGACGGGGGGGCGGGGACGCGGGGTGGGGTCAGGGCGTCTCGGGCAGGGTCAGGTTGCGGCCCGTGTTCGGGTCGAAGAGGTGGATCTTCTCCAGGTTGGCCCAGACTCGGCGGGAATCGCCTTCGGTGGCGCCGGACTCGGCGGAGAGCCGGGTGACCAGGTTGCCGCCCGCGCCGGCGAAGTCACCCGCACCCGCGTCCGCGGCCAACTCCTCCAGCTCGGCGGCGGTGGCCCGCTCACCCTCCACGGTGAAGTAGACGTACTTGTCCGAGCCCATCGACTCGACGATCTCCACCGGCGCCTCGAACTCCAGGCCCCGGCGGCGGGTGTCGTCGTCGACAAGTTCGGCGTCCTCGAAATGCTCGGGCCGGATGCCGAGGATCAGTTCGCGGGGCGCGTCGGCGCCCTCCAACTCCCGGCGCAGCCGGTCGCCGAGCGGGATCTCACCCAGGGCGGTACGGAGGCTGCCCTCCTGCACGGCGGCGTGCAGGAAGTTCATCGACGGTGAGCCGATGAAGCCGGCCACGAAGAGGTTGCGCGGGTGGTCGTACAACTCCTGCGGCGGACCGACCTGCTGCACCGCGCCACCCCGCATGATTACCACGCGGTCGCCGAGCGTCATCGCCTCGGTCTGGTCGTGCGTGACGTACACGGTGGTGGTGCCGAGCTGCTTCTGCAACCGGGACACCACCGTACGCATCTGCACCCGCAGCTTCGCGTCGAGGTTGGACAGCGGTTCGTCCATGAGGAACGCCTTGGGCTGGCGGACGATCGCCCGGCCCATCGCCACCCGCTGCCGCTGACCACCGGAGAGGTTCGCGGGTCTGCGGTCCAGCAGCGCGGTCAGCTCCAGCACCTTGGCGGCCTCGTCGACCTTGGAGTTGATCGTCTCCTTGTCCAGCTTCGCCAGCCGCAGCGGGAACGCCATGTTCTCCCGCACGGTCATGTTCGGATAGAGCGCGTACGACTGGAACACCATGGCGATGTCCCGGTCCCGGGGCGCCTTGTCGTTGACCCGCTGGCCGCCGATACGCAGTTCGCCGGAGCTGATGTCCTCCAGGCCGGCGATCATGTTGAGGGTGGTGGACTTTCCGCAGCCCGAGGGGCCGACCAGGATCACGAACTCACCGTCGGCGATCTCCAGGTCGACGTCCCGCACGGCGACCGTCCCGTCCGGGAAACTCTTGCTCACCTTGTCGAGCACGATGTCAGCCATGACTACTCACCTATCCCTTGACTGCGCCGGAGGTCAGGCCGGACACGATGCGGCGCTGGAAGAAGAGGACGAACAGGATGATCGGAACGGTGATCACCACGGCGGCGGCGCAGATCGCTCCGGTGGGGTCCTCGAACTGTGACGCGCCGGTGAAGAACGACAGTGCCGCCGGCACCGTGCGGGACCGCTCGGTGGAGGTCAGCGAGATGGCGAACAGGAAGTCGTTCCAGCAGAAGATGAAGACCAGGATGGCCGTGGTGAACAGGCCGGGCGCGGCCAGCGGGGCGATCACCCGCCGGAACGCCTGTGCCTGCGTGGCGCCGTCCATCTTCGCCGCCTTCTCCAGGTCCCACGGGATCTGCTTGAAGAACGCCGACAGCGTGTAGATCGCCAGCGGCAGCGCGAAGGTGATGTACGGCAGGATCAGCCCGGGCCAGGTGTCGAAGATCCCCAGCTGCCGTTCGATCTCGAACAGCGGCGACACCAGGGACACCTGCGGGAACATCGCGATCAGCAGCGAGATGCCGACCAGCAGCTGCTTGCCCGGAAAGTCCAGCCGGCTGATCGCGTACGCGGCCATCGCGCCGAGGACCACCGCGATCAGGGTGGCGATGAGCGCGATGCCGATGGAGTTGATCAGCGCCCGGACGAACTGGTCGGTGTCGAAGATCGTCCGGTAGTTGTCCAGCGTCCACTCCCGGGGGATGAACTTCCCGTCGGTGAGGGTGGCCGGAGTCTTGAACGACAGCGAGGCGATCCACAGCACCGGGACCAGCGCGAAGACGACCACGAGGACGTCCAGCAGGCCCCAGCGCAGCTTCGCCCGGGTGGTGGTGTCCGCAGCCATGTCAGCGCCTCTCCCCGTCGTCGCTACCGGGGGCAGCGGTACCGAACAGCTTCACGAAGACGAACGCGATGATCGCCACCGTGATGAAGATCAGCACCGACATCGTGGAGCCGATGCCCAGGTTGAGACCCCGCAGCAGGTTGTTGTAGGCGAGCATCGACACCGACGAGGTCTCGTTGCCCCCGGCGGTCAGGACGAAGATGTTGTCGAACACCCGGAACGCGTCAAGGGTGCGGAACAGCAGCGCGACCAGGATCGCCGGCTTCATCACCGGCAGCATCACCTTGGTGAACTTCTGCCAGGCCGTCGCGCCGTCGGTGGAGGCGGCCTTGAGCAGGTCGTCCGGCACCAGGGCCAGCCCGGCCATCAGCAGCAGCGCCATGAATGGCGTGGTCTTCCAGATCTCGGCCAGCATGATGATCGCCAGCGAGCTGGCCCGCTCGGTGAGCGGTGCGCCGTCGCTGAACAGGTCGGCCAGGTAGCCGGTGCCGGGTGTCCAGGCGTACCGCCAGGAGAAGGCGGCGACGACCGTGACGATCCCGTACGGGATCAGCGCGGAGGTCCGGACGATGCCCCGCCCGACCAGCGTACGGTGCATAATCAGCGCCAGCCCCATGCCGAGCACCAGCTCGACGGCCACGGTGACCACCGTGATCAGCGCGGTCACCCCGAACGCCGTCCACCAGAACTCGTTGGTGAGCACGGTGACGTAGTTCTCCAGCCCGACGAACTCGCGCTGGTCCGGGAAGCGCAGGTCGTAGCGCTGCAACGACAGCCAGACCGAGTAGATGATCGGGTACGCGGTCACCGCGACCATGACCAGCGCGGCGGGCGCGCAGAGCAGCCAACCGAGCCGGCGTTCGGCCTTCTTGTTCTCGCTCAGCGGCGGCTTGCGGCGGCCGCCGCGCTGCGCGGGCACGGTGGGTGTCGTGCTCTTCTCGACGGTGTCCGCGCTCATGGCAGCACCCCCTTCGACTCCAGGGCGTCGGCGATGGCACCGCGCAACTCGTCGGCGGTCTGCTGCGGGCGGATGCCGGAGGGCGGGGACAGGATCGCCGACATGACGGTGGAGATGCTCTGGTAGGCCGGGGTCAGCGGGCGGGTCGCCGGGTCCTTCAGTTCCTGGAGGATGGTGTCCTTCATCGGGTACGCCTCGGTCATCTCCGGTTCGTCGAAGACGGCCTCGATGGTCGGTGGCACCCCGTCGTTGATCGCGGAGAACTTCTGGTGCTCCGCGCTGCGCAGGCACCGCGCGGCCTCGAACGACAGCTCCGGGTGCTTCGAGTACGAGCTGACGGCCAGGTTCACCCCGCCGATGGTGACCTTGCTGGGGGTGCCCTCGTCGACGCCCGGCACGCGGGCCCAGCCGACCTGCTTGGCCAGCTCCGGGTTGGCCTCCTGTAGCGCCGGGTAGACGAACGGCCAGTTCACCTGGAACGCGCCGGCACCGGACTGGAACTCCAACCGGACCGGGTCCTCGGTGGCGTTGCTGAACGACGGTGAGGTGACGCCCGACGTGGCGAACCGCTGCAACTGCTCCAGCGCCCGGACCGTACCGTCGTCCATCACGGCCTTCTTGCCGTCGTCGGAGAGGACCTTCCCGCCCGCGCTCTCGGCCAGGGTGTTGTAGAGGACGACCAGGCCCTCGTACTGCGCGCCCATGGTGAGCACCTGGTACGGCTTGCCCTGGTCCTTGAGCTGCCGAGCCGTGGTGATCATCTGATCCCAGGTGGTCGGCGGCTGCGGCACCAGGTCCTTGCGGTACCAGAGCAGCTGCACGTTGGTGTTCTTCGGCGCGGCGAAGAGCTTGTCCTCGTACCGTGCGGTCTCCAGCGGCCCGGCGAGGGTGCCCTGCTCAACCTCGGCCTTGTCCTGGCCGGTCCACTCGCGGATCCAGTCGGCGCTGGCGAACTCCTGGGTCCAGGTGACGTCCAGGCCGAGGATGTCCATGCCGGTGTCCTCGGCGGCGAGCCGCCGCACCATCTGTACCCGCTGGTCGTCGGCCTGCCGGGGCAGCACCCGGTAGACGATCTCGTACCGCCCCTGGGCCTGGTTGTTGCAGTCGTCGACGACCTTCTGCAGGTTCTGCTCCGGCGGGTAGTACAGGTTGAGCGTCGGTGGACCGTCACCCTCGTCGGCGCCGCAGGCGGCGAGCGGCGCGACCAGCGCCAACGCGGCAGCCATCGCGCCAACCCGGACCGCCGGGTGACGCCGGTGTCGGGCCGTTGCGGGGTCCGTCATCGCCTCCCCCTCTCTTGCGCAACAGACCGGGGAGGGCATCCGTGCCCCGGCGCACGGTGAGCTGGCTCCGAGCTCAGGAGCTGCGAAAACGCCCCGCTCGGATACTCCGTGCGGCTACACTGCCCCACCCACCACGCCGCGAAACCTGCCGGCAACAGTGCGCGTCAAGCCGCCCCCTCTCAGCCCTGTTGATCAAGAGGTTTGCGTCAGGAAAGACGTCTTTCCTGACGCAAACCTCTTGATCACCGGGAGCGGGCGGGGTGGGGCGGGCGCTCAGCCCCGTGCTCGTGCCCAGGAGAGGAAGCGCTCGGTCATCCGGGCGGGCGGGTGGTCCGGGTGGAGTTGGGTGAGCTGCTGGGTCGCCTCGTTCATCAGGGTGCCGAGGTAGATCAGCAAGCCGGTCCGGTTGGTCCGGTACTCCGTCAGCAGGGCGAGCTTGGCCGGCTGGCAGGGCCACTCCCGGCCACAGTTGGGGCACCGCCACAGCGGCCGCATGGCGACGTGCGGGACGGGCGGACGGACCACCATCACCGCCACCGTGCTTCGCCGTGGTGGCCTGTCGGGCTCAGCACATCGACCTCCTCGTGGATGGAGAAGGGGCCGCTCCCGCGAAGGGGACGGGAGCGACCCCGGGGCAGAGCCCGCCACCGCCATTGCAGCCACCAGCGGACCCGCTACTGGTGACAGTCTGCGAGGACTCCACTACGGTCGATACGTGCTCGCGGCATCCGCGCAGCTCAGCGGTCGGTGCGGGCAGCCACGAAGGACACGCCGAAGCGGGTTGGGCAGAGATTGGGGAGTCGATGGGGACAGTGACCAACTACGTGCTGGAGGAACTGCGCCTGCTTCGGGCGGAGACCGGGCTCAGCCAGGACGACTTCGGCCGGGGCATCGGTTACTCGGGCTCGCACGTCAGCTCTGTTGAGACGGGCGGGCGACCGCCCACGAAGGAGTACATGCGGGCCGTCGACAACCACCTCCGGACCGGTGAACGCTTCCAGCGGATGCTGGAGCGGTTGGGCCGTCTCGACGCCGAACCGGCCTGGCTGCGCGAATGGATCGAGTTCGAGCGGGAGGCGACCACGCTGCGCTGGTTCGAGTTGGCGTACGTGCCGGGCCTGTTGCAGACCGAGCGGTACGCCCGCGCCACGCTGGCCGGCGGCCGGTTCGACGCCGAGGACGTCGACCGGATCGTCGCGTCCCGGCTGGAGCGGCAGGCGATCCTGCACCGACCGCACCCGCCGCAGCTCATCGCCGTGCTGGATGAGGCGGTGCTCCGCCGGCCGGTGCTCGACCAGCCGGGACTCATGGCCCAGCAGTGCGAGCACCTGGTGGAGCTGGCAACCCAGGAGCACATCCAGGTGCACGTCGTCCCGGTGGACGCGGGGATGTACCTGGGGTTGGCCGGTCAGTTCATCATCGCCGAGATGCCGGACGGCGAGCGGGTAGCCCATGCCGACAACCAGCTCATCGCGCAGTTCGTCGACGCGTCGACCGACGTCGCTAAGCTGGCGAAGACGTGGGAGATCGTCCGCAACGAGGCGCTCCCCCGCCGGCCGTCAATCGAGCTGATCAAGGAAGTGGCGAAGTCATGGACACCCTGACCCCACGGTGGCGCAAGTCGACCCGGTCCGGCGGCAACGGCGGCTCCTGCGTCGAGGTCGCCGACAACCTGCCGCACGTCGTGCTGGTGCGCGACACCAAGGACCGCGACGGCGGCACCCTGCACATCACCCCGACGGCCTGGAAGGCGTTCGTCGGCTACGCCAAGCAGCACTAACCACCCCCCTCACACGCCCCGAACCGGACGGACGGGTCGATCTTGCAGTTTCGGTCGTCGAAAAGCCTGGAATGCCGCCTATGCCGGCACAGAAAGTGCAAGATCGCGGCCAGGGCCTCGGTCGATCATGGAGCTGTGGTGCCCGGCTCGGTCCGCGCGGCGACACCGCGCTTGCCCCACGGTCACCCCCCACAGCGGGCATGCTGGGACCCGTGATCGCACGCTTCAAGGACCTCTGCCTGGACGCCGCCGACCCGCTCGCCCTGGGCGGCTTCTGGGCGCGGGTGCTCGACGCCGACCTGGCCGACGCCGGTGACGGCGACACCAGGGTCGACCCCCGCGACGCCCGCTCCGACGCCGAGTCGATCTGGGTGAACGGCGTTCCCGAGCCCCGGGTCGGCGCTACCCGCGTACACCTGGATCTGCGCCTTTCCGACGCGGACCCGGCGGCGCTGCTCGCGGCCGGCGCGCGCTCGGTGCGCGAGCCGGACGGCGACGTCGAGCGGTGGGTGCTGGCCGACCCGGAGGGCAACCAGTTCTGCGTGCTCCCGGCCGCCGACGGAGTCCGGCCGGGCCCGGTGGAGCTGGTGGTGGCCGCGATCGACCCGGCGGCGCAGGCGGCCTGGTGGGCCGGCCTGCTGGGCGGCACGACCGGGTCCGGGCCGAACACCGCATCGCTGCACGGCGCCACCGGTTTTCCCTGGCAGGCGTGGGTGTTCGACGGGGTCGACGAGCCCAAGACGGTCAAGAACCGGATGCACTGGGACGTCGAGATGACGGCCCCGGAGCCGACCGCGCTCCTGGCGGCGGGCGCGACGCTGCTGCGCGAGCCGGTCGACACGGCACGGTGGTGGGTGCTGGCCGACCCGGAGGGCAACGAGTTCTGTGCCTTTTCGCCGTCGACCACCGGGTGAACGACCGACTACCCAGCGCGGACGGTGTGCACTAGCGTCTTCCCCAACGCCGCAGCCAGCGCGATCGACGCCGACGTCGACTCGCCTCCGGCCGACCCAGCCTGCCCGATCGGTTGGTTATCGCGGGAACACCCCTTAGCCACTGCACCGGTTCGGCAGGATCGTCCCCGATGAGGGAGGTGCCGCCGTGCAGGACACCCGCGCTCTCGCCCTGACGTTCGAGGTGAGCGGCCTGCCACCGGTCAAGACCGAAGCGTTGTCCATCTTCGCCGCCGGGCATCGGCAGGCGACGAGGGTCCGCGCCCTGCTCCAAGCCGCCCTCGGCGCGGCCCAGCGCACCGGCTGGACGCCGTTGCCCGGGCCGATCGAGGTGGACGTGGTGCTGCGGTGCCCGCCCGGGCACCGTACGTCCGACGCCAGCACCCTGCTCGGCGGCGTCTGCGCGGTGCTTCAGGACAAGAAGCGGGTGTCCACCATCGGCCTGGCGCATCTCGGCGTCCTGGTGGACGTCGCCCTCTACGACGACGACCGGCAGATCCGCCGGTTGTCCTACCACGAGGAGCCGGCGGAGGAATTCTCCTACCAGGTGCGGGTCGCCGCCGTGCCGACCGGCGTTTGACCGACGGCCGCGGTGGGGTATCGCGGACGCCGACGAAGGGAGCACCGATGTCGGAGCCACATGTCACGCTCGACCCGCGCGGGCTCGATCCTGTGCAGCAGAAGCTGCGCGGCCCGTTGGAGGACCAGCTGACCTCGGCTCTCCAGGCGGCCACCGACCGGGTCCGCGCCAACTACGCCGGCGAGCCGGTCGAGCAGGTGTGCCAGCGGCTGTTGGACGAGACGCGCTCCGGGTTGCACCCCGACATCGCGGCCGGCTTCAACCCGGACATGGACGAGTTCTGCCGGGTGGCCATTTCGATCGTCCGCGGCAGCGCTGGTGAGTCGGACGGCCACCACGCGGGCGACGGTCGGCACCGCGCCTAACGGTTCGCCGGGTCAGGACCGGGTCCGCAACTACCCGGTCCTGACCCCCGGCCGTCCGGCGAGGGGAGCGGACAGCTCCGGCATGTCACCGCGCGCGCGGGCGCGGCACGACGCCTCGCGGCTCGGTGGGGAGGCCCGGCCGCCCTGCACTCAGCTCCACGGTGCCCACCTGTCGGACGCCGGTGCGTCCCCGGCACACCCCGAAAGGCCGCGAACGCCGGCCCAGGCTAGGCCGATCGCGACGGCCCGGACAAGCGTTGCCGGGCCGGCCGGGACGTGACTGATCTCAAGGGCAAAAAGCGGCAGGTCCGCGTAACGCGACCATGATCGCCGACGCTGTTCGGGTTCGAGGTCAGAAGTGCGCCAGCAGGTCCCGGAAGGCGGCCAGCCGCAGCACGCCGGTGTCGGTCGGGTCCAGCTCGTCGTCCTCCAACACCCAGGTGTTCTCGTTCGGAATGAACACCGCGTTCAGCCCGGCCGCCCGCGCCGGCAGGATGTCCGACTTCGGGGAGTTGCCGATCATCCACGCCCGGGCCGGCTCGAATCCGTGCTCGCGGACCAGCCACCGGTACGTGTCGACGTTCTTCTCGGCGACGATGTGCGCGGCGCCGAAGTGGTGCAGCAGGCCGCAGGCGTCCAGCTTGCGCTGCTGCTCCTCCCGGTCACCCTTGGTCAGCAGCAGCAGGTCGTGCCGCTGGGCCAACTCGTCGAGCGCCTCGGCCACCCCGGGCATCAGCTCGACCCGGTGCTCGACCAGCGCCCGGGCCAGCCGGTCGATCTCCTGGCGTTCGGCGTCGGTGGCCGGCCGTTCGCGCAGCCGTTCCAGGCACTCGCCGAGGCTGCGCAGGAACACCTTGCTGCCGTACCCGTGGGCCACCGCGTTCGCCCGCTCGATGTCGTCGAGGATCGCCCGGATCTGCGCCCGGTCCATCGTGGGATGGTCGATCCAGGCCAGGAAGTCGTCGATCACCCGCTCGAAGACGACGTTGTTCTCCCACAACGTGTCGTCCGCGTCGAAGATCAACACCTGTGCCCGTCGGCGGGCCTCCGGGTCCGCGGTCATGCCGGCCTCCCCCTCGCGATCATGATCGTGCGGACGCGACTCTAGGGCATCGCGCCCCGGGCACCCACCGGGTTTCCGTCGGATGAGCAGGGCCACCAGAGCAGCCGCTCGGTGATCATCTCCTCCCGTTCCTCCTGCGCCTCGGGGCGCAGCCGACCTCCTCGGGTGAGCATGACGACGCCGTGCAGCAGGCTCCAGCCCACCTCGGCGAGCGTGTCCGGATCGCGGCCCTGGGCCAGCGGGAGCAGGGCGGCCCGCAGCGCGGCGAAGACCGCTCGCGGCGCCGCCGGCACCCCGGCCGCGCCGAGGGCGAGGTCCGGGGTCAGCGCGAGCATCGCGTCGTAGACAGCCGGATTGGCGTACGCGAAGTCGAGATACGCGGTCGCCATCACCGCCCACGCCCGTTCCGGGCACGGGTTGTCGGCGTGCGCCGCGGTCAGCGCGGCGGCCAGATCGGCGAAGCCGTGCACCGCGACCGCGGCCAGCACCGCCTCCTGGTCGGCGAAGTGCCGGTACAGGTCGCCGAGGTCCATGTCGGCCCGTTCGGCGACCCGACGGACGCTCAGGCCGACCCAGCCCTCGGCTTCGGCCAGCTCGCGGGCGGCGGCGACGATGAGCAGGCGTCGCTCGTGTTCGATGGCCTCCTCGGCGGGTACGGACACCGGCCGAGCCTAATGAGCCGTACTGTGCGCATCCGCCTGCTGACGGAATGGTGACTGATCGACCAGGGCGCTGCCGTTCCCGCTTGTCGGTCGTTAGCGCCGATGGGGTCACCGCGACGGGAGGACACGTGGTCGTTCGACGGCGTCCGCCCACCGAGGCGGTCGGCGGGTGAGGGAGATGCCCGGTGGCGGCCTGCTGCGCGAGGCGGGCACCCGCGAGCGGGCCACCTTCCTGGAACTGTTCCTCGATCTCGTCTTCGTCTTCGCCCTCACCCGGATCTCGCTGCGGCTGATCGACGACTTCACCGAGGGCGGACGGGGTGTGTTCGCCGGTCTCGGTCAGGCGCTGGTGCTGTTCCTGGCGCTCTGGGCGGTGTGGACGTTGACGGTCTGGTCGACCAGTTGGCTCGACCCGGAGGCGATGATCGTCCAGGCCGTCATCGTCATCACGATGGCGGGCGCGATGACGATGGCGGTCGCCGTACCCGACGGATTCGGCGCGCGGGCCTCCCTCTTCGCCATCACGCTGGTGACCCTCCAGGTCGGACGGGTGGTGTACTTCTACATCGCCGCTCACGGCCGGCCGGACCCGCAGCAGACCATCCGGATCCTGTTCTGGCTCGGCCTGAGCGCGCCGTTCTGGCTCGTCGGTGGGCTCGTGAACGACGGCGACCTCCGCGGCTGGCTCTGGGCGGTCGCCGTCGTGCTGGACTACACCGGGTCGTACCTCGGTTGGCCGACGCCGCGACTCGGCGCGCAACGGCTCGGCGTGCGGGGGATCGCGGCCGAGCATCTGGCCGAGCGGTACCAGCAGTTCCTGCTCATCGCACTCGGCGAGGCCATCTTCGTGATCGGGTTGGCCTTCAGCGGCGGCAACTTCCACGCCGCGCAGACAGCCGCCTTCGTGCTCGCGTTGGCGACCACGGTCCTGCTGTGGCGGATCTACTTCCACCTGGCCGGCGGAACGCTGGACGCCGCCATCGGCACCTCCGGCGACGCCGCCCGGCTCGCCACCCAGATGGCGTTCGCGCACCTGGCGATGATCGCGGGGATCGTGCTGACCGGCGTGGGGATGGAGCTCTACATCACCGAGCCGTTCGGGCATCTCCCGGCCACCTGGCTCATCGCCATCCTCGGTGGTCCTGGGCTCTTCCTCGCCGGACGGGCAGCCCTGGAGTACCAGGTGTTCACCCGGATCTCCCGCTCCCGCACAGCCGGCCTACTCGCGCTGGCTCTGCTGGTGCCGGCGACCCTCCCGCTGCGACCGCTCATCGCCGGCACGGCCGCCACCCTGGTGCTGCTCGGCGTCGCCGTTGCGGACTTCCGGCGCTCCCGGCGCCGGCCCCGCGAGATGGCCAGGCCACCGTTCTGACCGGAGCCGTCGTTCACCGGCGCAGCGCGGTGGCCCGGCGCATGTGCGACAGCTTCTCGGGGTTGCGGACGGCGTACAGGCCACTGACGAGACCGTCGTCGACGCGCACCGTCAGGACGGTGTCGAGTTCGCCGTCGAACCGGACGATCAACGCCGGACACCCGTTGACCTCGGCCGGGTGCAGCGACAGCGTGGTGACCTCCACCTTCGGCGAGGCCAGCAGACGGGCCACCCTGTCCGCGCCGACGACGGGCCGCAGCACCGCCTGCCTGATACCACCGCCGTCACCCAGCAGGACGACGTCGGGCGCCAGGATGTCGAGCAGGCCCTGGACGTCGCCCAGCTCGACCGCCCGCTGGAACGCCGCCAACGCGCGCCGCGTCTCGGCTGCGGAGACCGGGCCGCGCGGTCGGCGCGACGCGACGTGTGCCCGCGCCCGGTGGGCGATCTGGCGGACGGCGGCAGGGGTCTTCGCCACGGTCGCGGCGATCTCGTCGTAGTCCATCTCGAACACCTCCCGCAGGACGAACACCGCCCGTTCGGTGGGACTCAGCGTCTCCAGCACGAGCAGCATCGCCATCGAGACGTGCTCCGCCAGCTCGACGTCCTCGGCGACGTCGGGCGTGGTCAGCAGCGGCTCGGGCAGCCAGGAGCCGACATAGGACTCCCTGCGCCGGCCGATCGTCCGCAGCCGGTTGAGGGACTGGCGGGTGGTGATCCGGACCAGGTAGGCGCGCGCGTCCCGCACCGCCGCGTGGTCGGCGTCCGCCCACCGCAGCCAGGTCTCCTGGAGTACGTCCTCAGCGTCGGCCGCCGAACCGAGCAGCTCGTAGGCCACGGTGAAGAGCAGGTTCCGATGCGTGACGAACGCGTCCACGAAGGGATCCATGCGCGACTCCTGTCCTCGACGTCGGTTCACCACCATCCGACACCGGTCGACAGTCACCTGTGACACCACGGGCCTGTGCGGCACATCACCCCCCCGAGGCGAGTCACAGTCGCCGGGCCGGCGGTGTCTCGTGGTCGACCCCGAACGGAGGGACTTTCATGAACATCGCACTGTGGATCGCGGCCGGGCTGCTGGCCGCGGTGGCTCTGACCGGCGGCATCACCAAGACGTTCGTACCTCGCAGGAAGCTGGCCGCGCACCGCGGCGGCGGGTGGACCGGGGACGCCAGCGACGGCTTCGTCAGGACCCTGGGGGTGCTCGAACTCCTGGCCGCCGCCGGCCTGATCCTGCCCGCCGTGCTGGACATCGCGCCGGTGCTGGTGCCGGTCACCGCCATCTGCTGGGTGCTGCTGATGGTCGGCGCGATGATCACCCACCTGCGCTACCAGGAGGCGAGGTTCGTCGCGGTGAACCTCGTGTACCTGGCCCTGGCCGCCTTCGTGGCCTGGGGCCGGCTCGGTCCCGAGACCTTCACCGGCTGACGTTCACTGGATCTCCACACCGCCTCGCTAGCCTGGCCCGATGACATCGCCTCGACGCCTTCTCGTGGCCGGGCTCGGCATCGTGGGCCTGCTGGCCTGCGGTTGGGGCCTGTGGTTCGCGTCGCTGTGGGCGTTCGGGGACGAGGGATCGTTGCCGCCGAAGTGGCGTATCCCGGACGTGCCCGCCGGGGCGACCGTCGTCGACGAGAGCGAGACGTGCGCCTCCGGCGGGTGCTCCTGGCAGCTGACCGTGGCACCTGCGGCCGGCCAGTCACCGCAGGAGCTGGCCGAGACGATGGGCCTCTCCGAGAACCGGACCGAGCCTCCCAAACTGCTCGACCCCGGGTCCGTCTACGTGGTGGCGGAACCCCGCGACGGTCAGTTGGTGATCCACGTCGGCTACGAGTAGCCCGACGGCCCGCACCCGCACCCGCACCCGCACCCGCACCCGCACCCGCATGATCGTGCTCGATCCAGGATGTAGTGGCCTCCCGCGCCGAGGACACCACTACAACAAGGATCGAGCACGATCATGCCGCGCCCCTCCCAAGATCCGCCCAGCTTCGGTGATGTTGCTGGCTCAGGCCGTCCTGACGCAGCAGCATCACTGAAGTTGTGCGGATCTTGCGGCGCAGCGGCGTTCACGGCGCAGCGTGGCACGGGTCGGAGTCAGCCGCGTGGGCCCAGGAGGGCTGAAAATCATCCCAGGCCGCGCTGCCGAGCGAGCAACTCGACGGCCTCCTTGGCCTCCCGCAAACCGACACCGGTCGCCTCCCGGTACGCCTTGATGGCCTGGATCTTGCGGCCGGCGAGCAGCTCCTGCAGGACCGCCCCGGGGGCCTCGATCTCCGGCTCGCGGATATCGAGGTGCGCCATGATCAGATCCAGCTTGCGCTCGACCACGGCGAGCCGGCGAGCCAGCTGATCCGCGTCGGAACGACGGCCACCCCCGGCGACCAGGAACACGAGCACGAGCGACAACACGACGGCGATGGGCACTGTCCACTCCATAACGCGCCATTGAACACCGGAGCGGGTCCTGACACCACGCCCGCACGCCCGCACGCCCGCACGCCCGCACGCCCGCACGCCCGCACGCCCGCACGCCCGCACGCCCGCACGCCCGCACGCCCGCACGCCCGCACGCCCGCACGCCCGCACGCCCGCACGCCCGCACGCCCGCACGCCCGCACGCCCGCACGCCCGCACGCCCGCACGCCCGCACGCCAAGATCGTCGCAACTTCGGGGATGTTGCTGCTTCCAGCCGCCGTGATGCAGCAACATCCCTGAAGTTGCGACGATCTTGCGGCACGGCTGCGCGCGGCACTGCGCGGGGCGGGGCGGGGCGGGGGTCAGCGGCGCAGGGTGAGGATCAGGTCGGCGACCAGGGCCGTCCAGCCGGTCTGGTGCCAGGCGCCCAGCCCGGCGCCGTTGTCGCCGTGGAAGTACTCCGGGAAGGCGACCAGGTCCCGCCAGTCGGGGTGGGTCTGGAACAGCCGCGCCGCGCCGTAGATCGGTCGCCGACCCCAGTCGTCCTGGGTGAAGAGCGAGATCAGTCTCCGCGACAGGTCGTCGGCGATCTCGTCCAGCGAACGCTTCACTCCCGAGCGCGTCGGATACTCCACCTGGAGGTCGTCGCCGAAGAACGCCGCGTAGTCGCGCAACGCGCTGATCAGCAGGAAATTCGTCGGCATCCAGATCGGCCCGCGCCAGTTCGAGTTGCCCCCGAACAGGCCACTCGTCGACTCGGCCGGCTCGTAGCCGACGGAGAACTCCTGCCCGCCCAGGGTGACCGAGAACGGCTTGTCCAGGTGTGCGCGGGACAGCGTGCGGAGGCCGAAGTCGGAGAGGAACTCGTCGGTGTCCAGCATCCGGGCGAGCAGCCGGACCACCTGCTCCTGGCCGACCATGGACAGCAGCCGCTGCTGCCGGCCGTCCGGGCCGAGCCGTCGGGTGCCGATCACCTTGGCGTACTCGGGGCGGTTGGTGAGGAACCAGCGCAGCCGCGCGCCCAACTCCGGCAGGTGGTGCAGGGTCTTGGCGGTGAGCCGGGTGGTGGCGGCCAGCGGCAGCAGCCCGACCACCGAGCGGACCTTCAGCGGCACCTTCGTACCGTCGGCGAGCCGCAGCTGGTCGTAGAAGAACGCGTCCTCGTCGTCCCACAGCCCCTGCTCGTACGCGGCGGCGGCGATGTAGAGGAAGTGCTCGAAGAACTTGGTGGCGGTGTCCACCCAGGTCCGGTCGTGCTCGGCCAGCACGATGGCCATGTCGAGCAGGTTGAGCGCGTACATGGCCATCCAGCCGGTGCCGTCGGACTGCTCCAGCACGCCGGCCACGGGCAGCGCCGCCGAGCGGTCGAACGGCCCGACGTTGTCCAGACCGAGGAACCCGCCCTCGAAGACGTTGTTACCGCCGGTGTCCTTGCGGTTCACCCACCAGGTGAAGTTGAGCAGCAGCTTGTGCATCACCCGGCCCAGGAACTCGAAGTCCCTGCCGCCGTCGATCTCGAACACCTTGAGCGCCGCCCAGGCGTGCACCGGCGGGTTGACGTCGCCGAACGCCCACTCGTACGCCGGGATCTGCCCGTTGGGGTGCAGGTACCACTCGCGCAGCAGGAGCAGGATCTGCTCCTTGGCGAAGCCCGGGTCGACCCGGGCGATGCTCACGCAGTGGAAGGCCAGGTCCCAGGCCGCGTACCAGGGGTACTCCCAGGGGTCCGGCATGGAGATGACGTCGAAGCTGGTCATGTGCCACCAGGCGCTGTTGCGCCCGTGTCGACGCCCGGCCGGCGGCGTCGAACCGGGGTCGCCGTCCAGCCAGCGTTTGACGTCGAAGTGGTAGAACTGCTTGCCCCACATCAGCCCGGCGATGGCCTGCCGGGCCACCAGCGCCTCGTCGGCCGTCGCGGTCTCCGGGATCACGCCGGCGAAGAACCGGTTCGCCTCGGCCCGCCGGGCCCACACCACCGACTCGAAGCCGTCGCGCAGGTCCGCCGGGGGCGGCGGGCCGGCGGCCGGCGGTGACGCGGTACGGGTCAGCCGCAGCCGGATCTGGCGCTGCCCGCCGGCCGGCACGTCGAGCACGTAGTGCAGCGCGCCCTTGGTGCCCTCGCGGGCCGGGTTGACCGTGGCCGCGCCGTTGACGACGTGGTCGTTGATGCCGTCCTTCGGGTACGGCGAGCGGCCCGGCAGGCCCCACAGCCGTTCGGCGTTGGTGTCGTTGTCGCAGAGCAGCGGCACCGGGCCGCCGTCGCCCTCCAGCAGCAGTTGGCCGAGCACCCGGTGCTCACCGACCAGCCGGGTGCCCTCACCGGTCAGCCGGGGAATCCGGTCGCCGCCGGGCAGCCCCCAGGCCCAGGTGTTGCGGAACCACAGCGTGGGCAGCACGTGCAGGGTCGCCGCCGCATCGCCCCGGTTCGCCACGGTGATCACCATGCAGAGGTCGGTCGGGGACGCCTTGGCGTAGTCGACGGTCACCGCCCAGTACCGGTCGTCGTCGAAGATGCCGGTGTCCACCAGCTCGTACTCGGTGTCGTCCCGGCCGCGCAGCGCGTTCACCGCGACGAGTTCGTCGTACGGGAAGGCGGCCTGCGGGTAGTGGTAACGCCAGCGCATCCAGGAGTGCGTCGGGGTGCTGTCGAGGTACCACCAGTACTCCTTGGCGTCCTCCCCGTGGTTGCCGCCGTCGCCGCCCAGGCCGAACATCCGCTCCTTGAGGATCGGGTCCCTACCGTTCCACAGCGCCAGCGCGAACGCGAAGGTCTGCCGGTCGTCGCAGACGCCGGCCATCCCGTCTTCATTCCACCGGTAGGCTCTGGACCGCGCATGGTCGTGTGGGAAGTAGTCCCACGCCGTACCGTGCTCGCTGTAGTCCTCCCGGACCGTCCCCCACGCCCGTTCGGACAGATAGGGACCCCATGCACGCCAATCCTGCTCACCCGAGTCCGCCTGGGCGAGCCGGAGCCGCTCAGCGTCGGGTGGCGAGGCGTCGGAGGACGATCCGTCAGTGATCACGTGCACATCTTCGACGCCGCCGCGGTACTTGACCACAGCGGCCATTCTCGCCGTGGCGTGTTACACCTCGACGGCGGTGGAGGAAAGTTGATCGACATTAACTTCGGTCCGCAGGTCTGCGGGGACCTGACCAGCGCGTCCAGCCGGGAGTGGCTGGTGCCCGACGGTCTCGGCGGGTACGCCATGGGCACGGTCGGGGGGTTGCGGACCCGCCGCTACCACGGTCTGCTGGTGGTGCCGGGTGACACTCCCGCCTCCCGCCAGGTGGGACTGGTCAGCCTCGACCCGGCGGTCACCCTGCCGTCCGGGGCACGGGTACGCCTCGGCGCGCACGAGTGGTCCTCCGGCGACGTCGATCCGCGCGGATTCGAGCTGCTGGAGCGCTTCGAGCTGGTCGACGGGCTCCCCCGCTGGCGGTGGCGCATCGGCGCGGTGGTGATCGAACGGGAACTGGCCATGCTGCCCGGCCGCTCCTGCGTGGCGGTCGTGCACCGGCTGGTCGCCGGTGGTCCGGTCCGGCTGGAGCTGTCCGCCGCGTGCACCTGGCGGGACGCGCACGGCGAGCGGCGGGCCGACGGGCCGACGCCGCAGGTCGAGGCGGTCGCCGAGGGCGCGGTGGTCGAGGGCGCGTACCGGCTCGCCGGCCCCGGCTGGGCGCCGGAGGGGCAGTGGTGGCTGGGTGTGCACCACCGCGAGGAGGCCAACCGGGGCCTGCACCCGGACGAGGACCTCTGGTACGCGGGCCGCTTCGCCGGCGAGCTGGAACGCCCCGGTGACACGGTGTCGGTGCGGGCCTGGGCGGGTCGCCTGGACGAGGAGCCGCCATCGGCCGACGAGATCGTGGCGACGGCCCGGCGACGCAACCGGCAGGTGGTGGCGACGGCGAAGCCGGCCGACGACGTGGACGCGACGCTGGCGCTGGCCGCCGACGCGTTCGTGGTCGGCACCCGGCAGGCCGCGGTCGACGTGGTGGCCGGTTATCCGTGGTTCGGGGCCTGGTCGCGGGACACGATGATCTCGTACGAGGGGTTGTTCCTCTGCACGGGCCGGGCCACCGAGGGGCGCGAGCTGCTGCGGGCGTACGCGGCGACGCTCTCCGAGGGGATGCTCGCCAACACCGCCGACACCGGCCGGGTGGAGTACAACACCGTCGACGGCACGCTGTGGTTCCTGCACGCGGTGAGCCGACATGTGACGGTCACCGGCGACACCGATCTCGGCGACGAGTTGCTGCCCGCGCTGCGTACGGTCGTCGACGCGCACGTCGCCGGCACGCGGTACGGGATCGCCGTCGACCAGGCTGACGGTCTGCTCACCCAGGGTGCCCCGGGTACC
The DNA here is from genome assembly GCF_049315225.1 of Micromonospora sp. WMMD729. NCBI lineage: Bacteria > Bacillati > Actinomycetota > Actinomycetes > Micromonosporales > Micromonosporaceae > Micromonospora > Micromonospora sp. WMMD729. The sequence goes on from NZ_CP186059.1 coordinate 4,269,803, forward strand.
GCCCTGACCTGGATGGACGCCCGGGTCTACGGCGTGCCGGTCACCCCGCGCACGGGCAAGCCGGTCGAGGTGAACGCGTTGTGGATCAACGGGCTGGCCGGGCTCGCCGAGTTGGCCGAGCTGGCCGGACAGGACGCGGCCGAGCTGTGGCGGCTGCACGGGCGGGCCACCGCCTCGTTCCGGGAGCGGTTCCCGGCCCCGACCGGGTGGCTGCACGACGTGCTGGACGCGCCCGCGCCGGCGTACCCGCTGGGTGGTGCCGCCCTGCACGACGACGACGCGCTGCGCCCCAATCAGTTGCTGGCCTGGTCGTTGCCGTTCGCGCCGCTGGAGCCGGACGAGGCGACGCTGCGTCGGATCGCGACCGGGCTGCTCACCCCGCTCGGGCCGCGCAGCCTCGCGGAGGACGCGCCCGAGTTCGTGGGTCGCCATCGGGGCGGCCCGGCCGAGCGGGACGGCGGGTATCACCAGGGCACGGTCTGGCCGTGGCTCCTCGGGCCGTACGTCGACGCCGCCCGCCGGGGCAAGATGTCGGTCGATGACGTATTGATTGGCATTGAGTCCCATCTGACCGAATATGGGCTAGGATCGGTAAGCGAGACGGCCGACGGTGTCGCGCCGCACTCCGCGACCGGCTGCCCGTTCCAGGCGTGGTCGGTGGCCGAGTTGCTGCGGGTGCGCCGAAAGAGCCAGTAGCGCTTTACATGACCGCAACGGCGGTGTCTCCGCTGGTTATCTCGGCGCCGGCAGGATTGGCCCCGATCCAGACGCGACGGCGACACCGACTCCGGTGTCGGTCGGCGCGCGCCCGGGGACAACTCAAAGGGGGCCGCATGTCACCCGATGCCCACGTGATCGACATCAACCCCGCCCGCCAGCTACGGGTACTGATGCTGTCGTGGGAGTACCCGCCGGTGCTCGTCGGCGGCCTCGGCCGCCACGTCCACGCGCTCTCCGTGGCCCTCGCCGCCGCCGGTCACGAGGTCACTGTCGTCACCCGCCACGCCGAAGGCGCACCCCTTGAGGAGTACGCCGACGGCGTGCACATCCTGCGCGCCCCCGAAGACCCCGTCGCGTTCCCCCTGGCCACCGGCTCCCTCCTGGCCTGGACCATGGCGTTCAACCACACCCTCACCCGCACCGCCCTGCGCGCCACCCAGGCCGGCGCCTACGACGTCATCCACGCCCACGACTGGCTCGTCGCCCACACCGCGGTCACCCTCTCCGAGCACCTCGACCTGCCGCTGGTCACGACCATCCACGCCACCGAGGCGGGCCGCCACCAGGGCTGGCTGCCCGAGGAGATGAACCGCACCATCCACGGCGTCGAACACTGGCTCAGCGGCACCTCCACCCGGGTGATCACCTGTTCGGGTTACATGCGGGACCAGGTCAGCGCGCTGTTCGACGTACCGGCCGGGCTGGTCGACGTGGTCCCCAACGGGGTCGACGACCGGGCCTGGCGGGCCCGACCACGCGCGGTCGCGTCGGCCCGCGCGCGGTTCGCCGCGGACGGCCCCCTGGTCGGGTACGCCGGCCGGCTGGTCTACGAGAAGGGCGTCCAGCACCTCGTACACGCGGTGCCCCGACTGCGCGAGCGGCACCCCGGGCTGCGCGTGGTGATCGCCGGCGACGGCCCGTACCGCCCCGAACTGGAGGCCGAGGCCCGTCGACTGGCGCTCGGCTCGACCGTGCGCTTCACCGGCTTCCTCGACGCCACCCAACTGCCGGCGGTGCTCGGCGCCACCGACGCGACCGTCGTACCCAGCCTCTACGAGCCGTTCGGCATGGTGGCCCTGGAGGCCGCGGCGGCGGGAGCGCCCCTCGCGGTGGCCCGTACCGGCGGCCTCGCCGAGATCGTCGAACCCGGAGTCACCGGCGTGACCTTCCCGCACAGCGACCCGGTCGCCCTCGCCGGCGCGGTCGACCGGCTGCTCGGCGACGAGGTCTTCGCCCGGCGGGTGGCCCGACGGGCCCGGACCATGGTCGGCGAACGGTACGGGTGGGCCACCATCGCGGCCCGCACCGCCGCCAGCTACGCCGCCGCCCGCCGCGAACACGGTCCGCTCCAGGCGCGCCGGGCCGCCGCCCGACTGGCGGGCGGCCGGAACCGGATCGCCATCCCGGAGGGCAACCTGCTCGCCGCCGCCGACCACGCCGCCTGTTGAGCTAGGGCCTGTTTCATGAGGGCGGTCGAGCCGAGGCGGAGTCCGGGCGGCGATCCGGCAAGGCGCGGTGGGGTCCGGATACCGGTGTTGTATCCGGACACAACCACAACGCCGCCGGTCGTCGTCCGGGCCCGCCGCAGGCCGACCAGTTCTTATGAAACAGGCCCTGGGTCGGAAGACCTATAGGTACGTTCCGATCCGCTGGTTAGGGTGTAAACCCGGACAGCGGCTGAGAAGGAGCGTGCGCAGGTGCTGATCGCCGGTCGGTACCGGCTGCTCGACCTGGTGGGCCGCGGGGGTATGGGTCGGGTCTGGCGAGCCCACGACGAGATGCTGCACCGCGAGGTCGCCGTCAAGGAGGTCGTACCGCCCAGCTGGTTGGCCGACCACGAGCGGGCCGAGCTGCGCTCGCGCACCCTGCGCGAGGCGCGCACCGCGGCCCGGCTCAACCACCCCGCCGTGGTCCGGCTCTACGACGTCGTCCCGGTCGAGGGCAGTCCGTGGATCGTGATGGAGTACGTCCCGTCGCGCACCCTGCAGGACGTCCTCGACGCGGAGGGGCCGCTCGAGCCGGCCCGCGCCGCCCGGATCGGCCTGGCCCTGCTCGACGCCCTGGAGGCCGCGCACCAGGCCGGCGTGCTGCACCGCGACATCAAGCCGCAGAACGTGCTCGTCGCCCACGACGGGCGGGTGATGCTCACCGACTTCGGCCTGGCCACCTTCGACGGCGGGGACGGCGCGATGACCCGCCCCGGGATGGTGCTCGGCTCGCCGCAGTACGTCGCCCCGGAGCGCGCCGCCGAGGGGGTGTCCACGGTGGCCGCCGACCTGTGGTCGCTGGGTGCCACCCTGCACGCCGCCGTGGAGGGCCGCTCCCCGTACGCCCGCAGCAACGCGATGGCCACCCTCAGCGCGCTGGCCGCCGGCCCGCCGGACCCGGCGCCGCACGCCGGCCCGCTCGCGCCGGTGCTCGCCGGACTGCTGCGCCGCGATCCGCAGGATCGTCTCGGCCACGACGAGGCCCGCCGGCTGCTCACCGCCGCGGCGGAGCGGACCGACATCTCGTCCTCGACGGCCTCCACCGCCGGGGACGGTGCCGAGTCGACCCCGCCGCCCGGGCCCGGCCCTCTCGGCACCGGCGTCGACTCGCCGGAAGACGCTCCTGAGCACGACCGCCCGACGGTCGACCCGGATGGCAGGTACCCGGCGGACGCCGCCACCGCGACGGAGCGAACGGGCCGACGGCCGGTGGTACGGCGGGCGGCGTTGGCCGCCACGGCGTTGCTCGTGGCGGCGGCCGCCGGGGTGGGCACCGCGCTGGCCGTCGCCGGTGACGACCCGACCGACACGGCCGGGTCGTCCAGCACCCCGACCGCCGAGCGGGTGGACGACGGCCGAGGGCAGGACGGCGGGTACGGCGACGACCGGGGCGGCCCACCGCGTGGCGGTCCCGGCCGGCCCGGTCCGCCCGGGGGCCGCGGCGTGCCCCCACCGCCGTTTCCCTGCGTCCGCCCGGATGTCGTCGGCGCACCGGTCACGGCCGGGTCACCCGGTGCGGGCGAGCGGTTCCGGCCGCCACCGGGGTGGGTGTGGTACGCCGACACCACCGGCTTCCGGGTCTCCGTCCCGGCGACCTGGTACCACTCGCGCGACGGGGCGGTGGCCTGCTTCCAGGACCCGGCCACCGGCCGGGCGCTGAGCGTCACCGAGGGCGGCGCGGCGGACCCGATCACCCGGCTGCGCGCGGCCCGGGACGAGGCCGCCCGCGCCGGGGCGCTGCCCGGCTACGACGAGATCCGGCTCGCCACCGGCGACGCTGACGCGGAGTGGGAGTGTCGGTGGGACGCCCCGAACGGCCCCCGGCTCCACGCCCGGCAACAGATCGTTGGCGGGTCACGCTGGATGGTGGGTTGGATCACCGACGACCGGGACTGGACCACCGCCGACCGGGACTGGGCCACGGTGCGAAAGAGTTTCCGACCACCCCGCTGACCTGCGCCGTATGGACCTGCTCCGCCCTCCGTCCGGCGTGGATCGAGGCCGCTCAGCGGATGAGAAAACCGGCGACGGTGGCTATCGTGTAACTCAGGGTGACCGAGGGGGAGCGACCGTGCAGCAGTTGCTGATCGCGGGTCGGTACCGGCTGCTCGACCTGGTCGGCACCGGCGGGATGGGCCGGGTGTGGCTGGCCCGCGACGAGATGCTGCACCGGGACGTGGCGGTGAAGGAGGTCGTGCCGCCGGCCTGGCTGGCCGAGGCCGAGCGCGCGGAGCTACGACTGCGCACGCTCCGCGAGGCGCGCACCGCCGCGCGGCTCAACCACCCCAACGTCGTCCGGCTGTACGACGTGGTGCACGACGGGGAGAACCCGTGGATCGTGATGGAGTACGTGGCCTCCCGGTCGGTGCAGCAGATCATCAACGCCGAGGGTCCGCTCAGCCCCACGCGTACCGCCCAGATCGGGCTCGCGGTGCTCGCCGCGTTGCGGGCCGCGCACACCGCCGGGGTCCTGCACCGGGACGTGAAGCCGCACAACGTGCTCGTCGCCGACGACGGGCGGGTGGTGCTCACCGACTTCGGCCTGGCCACCTTCGACGGTGGCGACGGGGCGATGACCGGTCCGGGCCTGGTACTCGGCTCCCCGCAGTTCGTCGCTCCCGAGCGGGCGCGCGACGGGGTGTCGGATCCCCGTACCGACCTGTGGTCGCTGGGCGCGACGCTCTACGCCACGGTCGAGGGGCAGTCCCCGTACGCCCGGTCCAGCGCGATGGCGACGCTCAGCGCCCTGGCCACCGAGCCGCCGGACCCGATGCGTCGGGCCGGCCCCCTGCGTCCGGTGATCACCGGCCTGTTGCAGCGCGATCCCTGGCGTCGGTTGACCGCCGCCGAGGCCGAGCCGCTGTTGCGGGACGCGGCGGCGGCCGACCACGACCGGCCCTCGCCGGCCCGGTCCACGGCGGTGGCGGCGGTCCGCAGCGCGGCCCGGGCCGCCACCACCCCCCGGGTCGGCGCGGACCGTCCCAGCCACGGCGCGGCGACGCCGGTGGACCGCAAAGCGGGGCGACGCGGACGGCTGATCGCCTGGGGTGGCGCGGCGACCGCCGTGGCCCTGCTCGTCGCCGGCGGCGTCACCGCCGCGCTGCAGCACCGCCCGGACGAACGCACGCCGCCGTCCGGCTCCGGCGGCGGCGCGACCGCCGGCCGACCGGCCGCGTTCGCGTGCGCCACACCCCCGCCACCGACGGCCACGCCGGTACCCTCGACGCCACCGCCGAAGGACGCGCGGTACGGGCTGCGGGACGGCTGGACCTGGCACGACGACCCGACCGGCTTCCGCATCGCCGCGCCGGTGGGCTGGGCACGCTGGACCGAAGGGGCGGTCACCTGTTTCCGGGAGCCCAGTGGGGCGCGGGTGCTCAGCGTCGAGGCGGGACCGGCCTGGACCGACCCGCTGGCACACCTGAGGGCCGAGGAGACGCGGCTCGTCGACGCCGAGGCGCTACCCGGCTACCGCAAGGTCGACATCTCCACGCTGGACGTCTTCGACGGCGGGGCGCTCTGGGAGTGCAGTTGGGAGAACGCCGCCGGCGAGCGGGTGCACAGCATCCGGCTGCTGGCCAACACCTCAGCCGCGCGCGCCTACACCGTCTCGTGGTTGACAAAAGAGTTCGACTGGCAGGTCAACGCGGCATACTTCGTGATGATTCGGCAGAGCTTCACGCCCACCCTCTGACACTGTCCGCTGTGGACGATCAAAGTGACGCCCCTGCGACACCGGCGCTGGCTACAGTGGCGTAGTTTTGGCGCTCAAGATCCCTGGGGAGGGTGAGCCGAAGATGATGGGACCGTCGCACGCGCTGTCCGGCGCGGCGGTATGGCTGGCCGGGTCCTGGGCGCTGGACCAGTTCGCCGACTACCACCAGTCGCCGCTGGCGCTGGCGGTGGGCACCGCGGTGTGCGCGGGCGGGGCGCTCTTTCCGGACCTCGACCTGTCCGGCAAGGTGACCCGGAACCAGGGCGGCGCCACGGTCGCCCGTACGTTCGGGGTCTTCTCGCTCTTCATCGCCGAGGTGATGGAGAAGATCTCACTCGGCGTCTACTACGCGACGAAGCTCAGCAAGGATCCGCGTCGCAACAACGGGCACCGCACGCTCACCCACACGCTCCCGTTCACGCTGCTCGTCGGCTGGGGCACCACCGCGCTCTGCGCCGCGTACGGCAAGTGGGCGGTGATCACCATCCTGTTCTTCATGTTCGGCCTGGCCCTGCGCGGACTCTTCGACGAGTGGGCCGAACGGGCCGGCTGGGTGATCGTGACCCTCGCCTCCGCCGGGGCCGCCTGGTTCACCTTCGCCAACCTGCCCGGCGGACGGGGGTATCCGCTGATCGGTACGGCCGTCGGGGTGGGCTGCTTCGTGCACATCCTCGGCGACATGATCACCAAGGCCGGGGTGCCGATCCTCTGGCCGATCCCGATCCGCCGCCGCATGTGGACGATGATCGGCCTCCCGAACAACATCGCCCTGCGGACCGGCAGCAAGGCCGAGGTCGTCGTCCTGCGCGCCGTACTGACCGTGGTCGCAGCACTCGCCACCGCCGGCCTGATCGCCCCCTCAGTCCTACAACGCTTCAACATCAACGTCTAACCCCACCCCACCCCACCCCACGCCGCGCGCCGCGCCCGCGCCCGCCCCCACGCTGCGTCGATCTTGCACTTTCGGTTGCCGACCCGTCCCGTTTCGCGCCCTATGTCGCCACCGAAAGTGCAAGATCGACGGGGTGAGGTGCGTCGCCGACGTCAAGATCGTGCTCGATCCTGGATCGAGCGCGACCTTGCCCGGGCTGGCCAGGTGAGGAGCAGGGAGGACCCACCCACTCGCGCCGATCTTGCACTTTCGGTTGACGAAGTGTTGAGGTTTGCCCGCTTTGTCGGCACAGAAAGTGCAAGATCGACGCGCCTCCGTGCCCCGTGCCCCGCGCCACGCGCCACGCGCCCCGCGCCACGCGCCACGCGCCACGCGCCACGCGCCACGCGCCACGCGCCACGCGCCACGCGCCACGCGCCCAAGATCCTCACAACATCACCGATGTTGCTGCATCAGACGCGTCGGAAGCAGCAACATCCCCGAACTTGCTGCTTGCCGGGAGTCGCGCTGGCGGCGGTGCGGGCCGCCCGGACTTCTTTTCGACATCGGCTATTGACGGTGCCGTAACACGTGCCCTAGCGTCTGTCGAAACGTTTAGTCGAAACGCTTCGACGATCATTCGCAAGCGGTTCCACCGCAGGCCGGAGGAGGTGCGTGGTGGCCACGATGCACGACGTCGCCCGCCTCGCGCAGGTCTCGGTCAGCACGGTGTCGTACGTGCTCACCGGCACCCGGCCGATCTCCCAGGCCACCCGCGCCAAGGTGCTCGCGGCGATGGCCGAGCTGGACTACCAGCCCAACGCGATGGCCCGGGGGCTGGCCAGTCGGCGCAGCCGCATCCTGGGTCTGCTGATGCCGATGGACGAGCGCGGTCTGGGGGCGACCGAGACCGCGTTCGTCACCGGCGCCGCCGCCGCGGCCAGTGCGGTCGGCTATCACCTCGTGCTCTCGCCGGTCGGCGGGGGCGACCTCGACGACCTGCGCCGGCTGGCCACCCAGCGGATGCTCGACGGCGTGGTGCTGATGGAGGTGCAGCTCGCCGACGAGCGGGTCACCGTACTCCAGGAGGCGGGCGTGCCGTTGGTGCTGATCGGGCGCACCGGCGACGCCGCAGGGCTCTCCTTCGTCGACATCGACTTCGAGCAGACCGTGCGGGAGGCGGTCGCGCACCTGGTCGGCCTGGGGCACCGCCGGATCGTCTACGTCAACCACTCGGCCGCGACGCTGGCCAGCGGCTACGGGCCCGCGTTGCGTACCCGGGATGCCTTCGTCACGGCCATGACCGGCCACGGCCTGGAGCCGATCATGATCCCGGCCGAGGACAGCGCCGCCGGCGGACGGGCGGCCCTGGCCGCCGCGCTCGCCCGGGCCCCGGAGCTGACCGCCGTGCTGGCGATGAACGAGACGGCGCTGTTCGGCATCCTCGGTGAGCTGGCCGGGCGCGGGCTGTCGGTGCCCGACGACGTCTCGGTGGTCTCGATGGTCACCTCGCCGCAGGTCGCCGAGTTGGCCACGCCGGCGCTGACCGCGATGACCTCGCCCGGATCGGCCCTGGGCCGGATCGCGATCGAGGCGCTGGTACGCCACCTGGACGGCCCCGGCGACGAGCGCCACCAACAACTGCTGCCGTGCGTGCTGGAGATCCGGGGTTCGACCGCCGCACCACGACCAGACCGGCCCCATAGGGGCTGACCAGTAAAAACGGCCCGCCGCCGCGCGGCAACGCGACGACGGGCCCAGTGAGATACCGGGCTCGATACTCAACGAGGAGGATAGCAATGCAGCGATTCCGCCGGATCGTCGCGGCGATCGCCCTGGCGGCGACCGCGACGACCACCGTGGCCGCCTGCGGCGGCGGTGAGAGCGAGGACGACAGCGGGGCCAAGACCCTCAAGCTCTGGCACTACGAGAGCGAGAACAGCGCGATGGGGGTCGGCTGGAACAAGGCGATCGAGATCTTCAAGGCCGAGCACCCGGGCGTCGAGGTGCGTTTCGAGCGCAAGGCGTTCGAGCAGATCCAGCAGAACGCCGGCATGATCATCAACTCGTCCGAGGGCCCGGACATCATGGAGTACAACAAGGGCAACGCGACGGCCGGCCTGCTGTCGTCGCAGGGCCTGCTGACCGATCTGAGCGCCGAGGCGGACAAGCGCGGCTGGGCCGGCAAGCTCAGCCCCAGCCTGCAGACCACCGCCCGCTACAGCGACAAGGGCGTGATGGGGTCGGGCAACTGGTTCGGCGTACCCAACTACGGCGAGTACGTCACGGTCTACTACAACAAGGACCTGTTCGACAGTAACGGCGTCAAGGTGCCGACCACGCTGGCCGAGATGACCGCCGCGATGGACACCTTCGTCAGCAAGAAGATCACTCCGCTGGGCATGGCCGGCGCGGAGTACCCGGCCGGGCAGCTCTTCTACCAGTTGGCGCTCGCCAAGGCCGACCGGCAGTTCGTCGACAACTACCAGCTCTACAAGAACCCGGTCGACTTCAAGGCCGACCCGCTCAAGTACGGCGCGGAGACGTTCGCCGAGTGGGTGCGCAAGGGCTACGTCGCCAAGAACTCGGCGAGTCTCAAGGCCGAGGACATGGGCACCGCGTTCATCGCCGGCAAGACCCCCATGATCGTCTCGGGAAGCTGGTGGTACGGCCGGTTCAAGACCGAGATGAAGGCCAACTGGGACACGTTCCTCTTCCCCGGCAACACCCTCAACGCCGGGTCGTCGGGCAACATCTGGGTGGTCCCGTCGAACAGCAAGGCCAAGAGCCTGGCGTACGACTTCATCGACATCACCCTGCGCCCGGAGATCCAGGACCTGATCGGCAACAACGGTGGCGTTCCGATCGCGGCCGACGCCTCGAAGATCAGCGATCCGAAGGACCGCAAGCTGATCGAGGACTTCAACACGGTCAGCAAGCAGGACGGTCTGGCCTTCTACCCGGACTGGCCGGTGCCCGGCTACTACGACGTGCTGGTCGGCGGCTTCCAGGGCCTGATCAACGGCTCGAAGACCCCGGACCAGGTGCTGGACACGATCGCCAAGCCGTACGCCGATGGCGTCAAGGAGATCACCGGCAAGTGACACGGCGAGCGGCGGGCGCGACCGGCACGACCGGAGCGCCCGTCCGCACCGCCGGGAAGGATCTCCCATGGCACTCTCCGAGACCGTCGCCGGCACACCGTCGACGGCGACGCCCACCCCGCCGACACCCCGCCGCCGACCTCGCGGCCGGAACGCGGCGTACTGGCTCTACCTGCTCCCCGGGGCGGTGCTCTTCCTCCTGGTGATCGGCGCGCCGCTGGTCGGCACCGGCTACCTGTCGCTGACGAAGTGGTCCGGGATCGGCGACCCCACCTTCATCGGGTTCGACAACTACCAGCGGCTGCTGGACGACGACGTGTTCTGGGCGTCGTTCCGCAACACGGTGGCGATGATCGTCGCGATGGTGATCGTGCCCACCCTGCTCGGGCTGCTGCTCGCCTCGGTGCTCTTCGACGTGATCGGCCGCCGCTTCCAGCCGCGTACCGCCGCCGGCCTCCGGGCCGCCTTCTACCTCCCGCAGGTGCTGCCCGTGGTGGTCGCGGGCATCGTGTGGGGCTGGATCCTGCGCCCCGACGGCGCGTTCAACAGCCTGCTCGACGCGGTCGGCCTCGGCGCGCTGCGCCACGACTGGCTGGGCGACCCGGACACCGCCCTGCCGGCCGTGATGGCGGTGATGATCTGGGTGCAGATCGGCTACCCGGTGGTCGTGTTCATGGCCGCGTTGCAGCGGGTCGACCCGGAACTGTACGAGGCGGCCGAGGTCGACGGCGCGAACTGGCTGCACCGGTTCCGGGCGATCACCCTGCCGCAGATCCGGCCGGAGACCTTCGTGGTCGCCCTGACCTGCACCATCGCGGCGTTGAAGGTGTTCGGGCCGATCTTCGCGCTGACCCGGGGCGGCCCGGAGAACGCCACGAACGTGCCGTCCTACTTCGCGTACTACACCTTCTTCAAGAAGCTCCAGGTCGGCTACGGCTCGGCGATCTCCACGGTGCTCACGCTGATCATCGTCGTGGTGGCCGGGCTCCTCATCTGGTGGCAGGCGCGCACCGAGCGCCGGGACCGGGGGTTCTGACATGGCCGTGACGCTCACTGGAGCCCCCACGCCGGTCCGCCGGCCCGTGCGCGACCGGCACCACCGCGGCGCCGGCCGCTGGGTCGTGCTCGCCCTGGTCACCGCCGGCGCGCTCGTCATGCTGGTGCCGTTCGCGTTCATGCTGCTCAACGCATTCAAGTCGCCCGGTGACTATTCGTCGGCCGGCCCGCTGAGCTGGCCGAGCGAGTTCTACACCAAGGGTCTGCGGACGTACTGGAACGAGGTGAACTTCCCGCTCAAGCTCTGGAACTCGGCGCTCATCGCCGGTTCCGTGGCGGTGCTCGGCGTCCTCGTGTCGCTGCTCAACGCGTACGCCCTGGGCATCGGGCGGGTCCGCGGCCGACTGTGGATCGTCGGGCTGTTCCTGCTGGCCAACATGCTGCCGCAGGAGGCGTTGATCTACCCGCTGTACTACGTGGCGAAGGAGGTCGGCCTCTACAACACCCGGCTCGCGGTGATCATCATCTTCACCGTGATCCAGAGCGCCTTCGGCACGTACCTGCTGGCCTCGGTCCTGGGCACCTTCCCGCGCTCGCTGCTGGAGGCCGCCGCGCTGGACGGCGCGGGCAAGTGGACGGTGCTGTGGCGGGTGGTCTTCCCCAACCTGCGGCCCACCCTGGCCGTACTCCTGATCTTCTTCTTCATCTGGACCTGGAACGAGTTCCTCATCCCGCTGGTCATGCTGATCGACAACCAGACGCAGACCATCCCGGTCGCGCTCGCGTCGTTGCAGGGCGACCGGCTGATGGACGCCCCGACGACGAACGCCGGCGCGCTGATCAGCCTCGTGCCGGCCATCCTCTTCTTCCTCATCTTCCAGCGCACTCTGGCGCGCGGCATCACGGCAGGAGCCGAGAAGTGAAGTTCACCGACGGGTACTGGCAACTGCGCCCGGGGGTCAGCGTGCTGCGCCCCGGCGCGGTGGAATCGGTCGAGCCGGACGAGAGCGGCTTCACCGTCTTCGCGCCGGCCGGTCAGATCACCGGTCGGGGCGACACCCTGAACCGGCCCGTCGTCACCGTCCGGTTCTTCTCCCCCGCGCCCGGCGTCGTCGGGGTGACCATCGGTCACCACAGCGGCGGGCTCCCCCGCGAGCCGCGCTTCGCGCTGACCACCGACGACCGGCACCCGGTCACCGTCGACATCACCGGCATCACCGCGTCGCTGACCACCGGCGAACTCACCGCCCGGGTCGCGCTCGTCGACGGTTGGCGGGTCGAGTTCCGGCACGGCGACCGGGTGCTCACCGCGTCCACCGGGCGCAGCGTCGGCATCGTCACCGACGGCCAGGGCCGCCGGCACGTGCACGAGCGGCTCGCCCTCGGCGTCGGCGAGACGGTGTACGGGCTGGGCGAGCGCTTCGGCCCGTTCGTCAAGAACGGCCAGACCGTCGACATCTGGAACGCCGACGGTGGCACGGCCAGCGAGCAGGCGTACAAGAACGTGCCGTTCTACCTGAGCAGCGCCGGCTACGGCGTCTTCGTGGACCACCCGGAGCACGTGTCGTTCGAGGTCGGCTCCGAGGTCGTGGCGCAGAACCAGTTCAGCGTCGAGGGCCAGTCGCTCACCTACTACGTCATCGACGGGCCCACCCCCAAGGACGTGCTGCGCCGGTACACGGCGCTGACCGGCCGACCGGCCCGCGTGCCCGCCTGGTCGTACGGGCTGTGGCTGTCCACGTCGTTCACCACCTCGTACGACGAGAAGACGGTGACCGAGTTCGTCGACGGGATGGCCGAGCGGAACCTCCCGCTGTCGGTGTTCCACTTCGACTGCTTCTGGATGCGCCAGTTCCACTGGGTCGACTTCGTCTGGGACCCGGCGACCTTCCCCGATCCGGAGGGCATGCTGCGCCGGCTGCACGAGCGGGACCTGAAGGTGTGCGTCTGGATCAACCCGTACATCGCGCAGCGCTCGTACCTCTTCGAGGAGGGCCGCGCGGCCGGCTACCTGGTCCGCAACCCGGACGGCTCGGTCTGGCAGTGGGACAAGTGGCAGGCCGGGATGGCGCTCGTCGACTTCACCAACCCGGATGCGGTCGCCTGGTTCACCGGAAAGCTCAAGGTCCTGCTGGACATGGGCGTCGACTGCTTCAAGACCGACTTCGGTGAGCGCATCCCCACCGACGTGGTGTGGCACGACGGTTCCGACCCGCAGCGGATGCACAACTACTACTCCTACCTCTACAACAAGGCCGTCTTCGAGCTGCTGGAGACCGAGCGCGGCGAGGGCGAGGCGGTGGTGTTCGCCCGCTCCGCCACCACGGGCGGGCAGCAGTTCCCGGTGCACTGGGGCGGCGACTGCGAGGCGACGTTCGTCGCGATGGCGGAGTCGCTGCGCGGCGGGCTGTCCCTGGCGTCGTCCGGTTTCGGCTACTGGAGCCACGACATCGGCGGCTTCGAGGGCACCCCCGACCCGGCGGTGTTCAAGCGGTGGATCGCCTTCGGTCTGCTCTCGTCGCACTCCCGGCTGCACGGCTCCGGCTCGTACCGGGTGCCGTGGGCGTACGACGAGGAGGCCGTCGACGTGCTGCGGCGCTTCACCCGGCTCAAGCTCAGCCTGATGCCGTACCTGGCGGCCGCCGCGCAGGAGGCGCACCGCGACGGAATCCCCATGATGCGCCCGATGATCGTGGAGTTCCCGGACGATCCGGCCGCGGCGTACCTGGACCGGCAGTACATGCTCGGCTCCGACGTGCTGGTCGCGCCGGTGCTCAGCGCCGACGGCCAGGTCACCTTCTACGTCCCGGCCGGCACCTGGACGCACCTGCTGACCGGCGCCCAGCTCACCGGGCCGGCCTGGGTGACCGAGAAGCACGAGTTCGACAGCCTGCCGGTGCTCGTCCGGCCCGGCGCGGTCATCCCGTTCGGTGCCCGCTCCGACCGGCCCGACTACGCCTGGGCGGACGATGTCCGCCTGTGCCTCTACGCACCGGCCGAGGGGCAGCGGCGGCGGGTACGGATCCCGTCGCCCGGCGCGGGGCCCGGCGCGGAGTTCGAGGTAAGTTTCCGCGACGGCGTGGCCAGCGCGGAGCTGGTGGCGGGTGAATCGTCGGCGTACCACTGCGTGGTGGCCGGGACGGAGGTGGCGGGACAGTGACGGCAGATGCCTTTCCGGAGAGTTTCCTGTGGGGTTCGGCCACGGCGGCCTACCAGATCGAGGGCGCGGCCGCCGAGGACGGCCGGGGCCCGTCCATCTGGGACACCTACAGCCACACCCCGGGGCGGACGCTGAACGGCGACACCGGTGACGTTGCCGCCGACCACTACCACCGCTGGGCGCAGGACCTCGACCACGTCGCCGAGCTGGGCCTGGGCGCGTACCGCTTCTCGATCTCCTGGCCCCGGGTGCAGCCGGGCGGCGCCGGCCGGTTCAACCAGGCCGGGCTGGACTTCTACTCCCGGCTGGTCGACGGTCTGCTGGAGCGCGGCATCCGCCCGGTCGCCACGATGTACCACTGGGACCTGCCGCAGGAGCTGGAGGACGCCGGTGGGTGGCCGGTGCGGGACACGGCGCTGCGCTTCGAGGAGTACGCCGCGGGGATCGTCGCCGCGCTCGGCGACCGGGTGCACACCTGGACGACGCTGAACGAGCCGTGGTGCTCGGCGTACCTGGGTTACGGCTCCGGCGTCCACGCGCCGGGACGGACCGAGCCGGCGGCGGCGCTGGCGGCCGTACACCACCTGAACCTCGCGCACGGCCTGGCCGGTCGCGTGGTCCGCGAGACCGCGCCGACCGCCGAGCTGTCGGTGACGCTGAACCTGCACGTCATCCGCCCGGCCTCGGACGCGGCGGCGGACGTCGACGCGGCCCGTCGCATCGACGCGCTGGCCAACCGGGCGTTCCTCGGGCCGATGCTGAACGGGGCGTACCCGGCCGACCTGCTGGCCGACACGGCCGGCGTCACGGACTGGTCGTTCGTGCGCCACGGCGACGAGAAGGTGGCCGCCGTGCCGCTGGACGTGCTGGGCGTCAACTACTACTCCAGCACCCTGGTCCGCGCCTGGGACGGGCACTCGGCCCGCTCGGACGCCGACGGTCACGGCGCGTCGGCGCACTCGCCGTGGGTGGGCGCCGAGGACGTCGACTTCCTGCCGCAGCCCGGCCCGTACACGGCGATGGGATGGAACATCGACCCGCCGGCCCTGACGGAGCTGCTGCTGCGGCTGGGCCGGGAACACCCGGGCCAGCCCATGATGATCACCGAGAACGGCGCGGCGTTCGACGACGTGGTGTCGGCCGACGGCCGGATCCACGACGACCTGCGGATCGACTACCTGCGTCGGCACATCGCGGCGGTCGCGGACGCCCGCGCGCAGGGCGTGGACGTTCGCGGCTACTTCGTCTGGTCGTTGCTGGACAACTTCGAGTGGGGTTACGGCTACGACCGACGTTTCGGGATCATCCGGGTCGACTATGACACCCAGGAGCGCACCTGGAAGGACAGCGCGCACTGGTACCGACGCCTCGCCACCACCGGTCGCCTGGACTGACACCAGCCGGGTGTCACTATCCGTGGGTACGCCGTCATGGTGCCGCGGGGATCGCGGCGGCAGACTCGACGCATGGTCGAGCCCGTCACCGTCGTCGCCTTTCCGGGCGTGCAGTCGCTCGACGTCACCGGCCCGTGGGAGGTCCTGGCGGGAGCGAACCGGTACCGGACGACGCGCGACGAGCCGCCCGCCTACCGGCTGCGGCTCGCGGGCGCGACGGCGCAGGTGGTCTCCGAGAGCGGCCTCGCGCTGACGGTCGACGCGCTCGGTGAGCCGGTCAGCGGGGGCACCCTCGTGGTGCCGGGCGGCCGGAGCGCGGCGGCCGAGGACGGGCACGACGACCTCGTCGCCTGGCTGCGCCAGTGCCGGCCCACGCGGTTGCTCTCCGTGTGCTCCGGGGCGTTCCTGTGCGCACGGGCCGGGTTGCTCCGGGGTCACCGGGTGGTGACCCACTGGTCCCTGTCCCGGGAACTGGGCCGGCGATTCACCGACCTCACCGTCGACCACGACGCCCTGTACGTGCACGACCGGAAGGTGTGGACGTCGGGTGGCGTCACCGCCGGAATCGACCTGGCACTGGCCGTCGTGGCGGCCGACCACGGCACGCGGGTCGCCCAGGAGATCGCCCGCTGGCTCGTGATGTTCCTGCACCGCCCCGGAGCGCAGGCCCAGTTCTCCGGACCGGTCTGGCGGGAACGCGCCACCGAGCGGCGGGTGGCGGCCGCGCAGCGTGCGATCGACGCGGATCCGGCGGCCGCGCACCGCGTCGACGACCTCGCCGCGCAGCTCGCCCTGTCGCCCCGGCACTTCCAGCGTCTCTTCGTCCGGGAGACGGGGCTGACGGTCGGGCGCTACCTCACCGAGCTTCGCCTGGAGACCGCCAAACGCCTGCTGGTGCAATCCGACCTCGGTCTGGGCGCGGTGGCGACCCGGGCGGGCTTCGGGTCGGCCGAGTCGCTCCGCCGGGTGTTCGGCGAACGGCTGGGCACGACCCCGGGCGAGTACCGCGCCCGTTTCTCGATCAACTGACCGCAGGCAACGACTCCGAAGGGAACCGCCGGTGAGCCACGTCGTCATCCCGCTCTACGACCGATTCACCGCCCTGGACGTCATCGGCGTCTACCAGCCCCTGGCCCTCACACCGGGCATCGACGTGGTCCTGGTCGCCGAGCGCGCCGGTCCGGTCCGGGACGACTGCCGGATGGCCGCACTCGTCGCCGAGGCCACGCTCGACGAGGTGACGGCGGCCGATGTCGTCGTGGTTCCGGGAGGTCCCGGCACCGCGCAGGCCCTGCGCGGGCCGTTGCCGAGCTGGATCCGGCGGATCCATCCCACGACGACCTTCACCACCTCGGTCTGTTCGGGTTCGATCCTGTTGGGGGCCGCCGGTCTGCTCGACGGGCGACGGGGCACCAGCCACCACCTCGCCGCGCAGGAGCTGACGCGGTTCGGCGCCACGCCCACGGACCAACGGGTCGTCGAACAACTGGACGCCCGTGTCATCACGGCCGCCGGCGTGTCGAGCGGCATCGACATGGGGCTGCGGCTCGTCGAACTGCTCACCGATCGGACGACCGCGGAGGCCGTCCAGCTCTGGATGGAGTACGACCCGCAGCCACCGTTCGACAGCGGCCATCCGGCCCGCGCCACCCCGGAGGTGCGCGCCCGGGTGTCGGCGTATGACAGCGCCGCCCGGGCGGCCCGGTGACCCGGCGGCGGACCTGCCCGCCCGCTACACGCCCACGCGCTGGGGTGGGACGGTGAGGCCGTAGAGCTCCATCAACTCCGGGCTGTCCACCCGGCTGCCGTCGGCCACCGAGTCACAGGCGATGTCGACGATCTGGTCCTTGTGTGCCAGCAGGTACGGCCGCGCGCCCACGTCGGCGCTGGCCAGCGTGGCGATGCCGGACCAGTGTCGGCGGCCGAACAGCATCGGGTAGCCGCGCAGTCCGTCGTAGGTGGCGCAGACCAGCACGTCCGGGTAGGGCAGCGCGGCCACCCGGCGTACGGCGGCGGCGGTCAGTCCCGGCATGTCGACCGGTACCACCACCACCGCCTCGATGCCCGCGTCGTCCATGGCGGCCAGGCCGGCCCGGATGGACGAGCCGACTCCGGTGCCCCACGCCTTGTTGACCACCACGGTGGCCCTGTCCAGGTCGGCGGTCTCCCGGACCTGGTCGGCGGCGGCGCCCAGCACGACCACGATCTGCTCGCAGCCCGCCTCGGTCATCGTGTCGATCATCTGGTTGACCAGTGGCTTCTCCCCCTGGTGCAGCAGCGCCTCGGGACCGCCGATACGGCGTCCGCCGCCGGCGGCGATGATCATTCCTGCGATCCGGTTCAGCTGGGCCCCCTCAAGCACGGGACCGACCGTGACCGGTCGGCCCCTCCTACGGACACTGCAACGAGGAGGGCCGCGAACGGGTGGCGGGGCGAAAAGGGAAAATAGTGCAACCGTTACACATCGCACAGCTGCGTCGGTGGATCCATCGATCACTGGGCGCTCTCCGGGGTAGCGGAGGTGTTCGAGTCGTCCTTTGCACTGCTTCAACCGGCGCAACACGGAGGGCCCGGAAATGTTGCGTGGGTTGAAGCAGAGCAAAGGGGGCGGCGCGTGGGTGGGGCCCTCGTCCGACACCCGGTGCGGGCACGACGGCGGGGCGGCGCGTGGGTGTGGCCCTCGTCCGACACCCGGTGCGGGCACAACGGCAGGGCGGCGCGTGGGTGGGGCCCTCGTCCGACACCCGGTGCGGACACAACGGCAGGGCGGCGCGTGGGTGTGGCCCTCGTCCGACACCCGGTGCGGACACAACGGCAGAGCGGTGGCCGTCGGTCAGGCCGCGTCCGCGTAACAGTTGACGATGGACAGATCCAGCGGGAAGCGCACCGGGGTGTCGCCGAACAGCAGCGCGGTGGCTCGCTCGCCTGCCCGGCGCACCGCCGTCGCCACCGTCTCGGCCTGCGCGGCGGGGCAGTGCACCATCACCTCGTCGTGTTGGAAGAACACCAGCTCGGCGTCGGTGCCGGCCAGCTCGGCGCGCAGCGTGGCCAGCAGCGTCGCGGCCCACTCGGCGGCAGTGGCCTGGATGACGAAGTTACGGGTGAACCGGCCCCGGGACCGGGCGGCACGCGCCCGCGGGCTCTGCCGGTCGGCGGCGGCGTCCGGGTCGACCGGCCCCTCGTCCGGGTCGGCGAACCCGACCGAGCCCGGTGGGCACGTCCGCCCCAACCAGGACCGCACCAGGCCGCCCGCCTCGCCGGTACGCGCCGCCGCCTCGACGTAGCCGAATGCCGTCGGGTAGCTGTGTCTGAGCACCGCCAGCGCGGGCACCGCCGCCCCGCCGGTCTGCCCGTACATGGCGCCCAGCAACGCCACCTTGGCCCGAGGGCGGTCACCGCCGAACGACTCGCGGGCCAGCGCGGCGTAGAGGTCGCCGGCGCCACCCGCCGCCGCCAACCGCGCGTCCCCGGAGACCGCGGCCAGGACGCGGGGTTCCAACTGGCCGGCGTCGGCGACCACCAGCCGCCAGCCCGGGTCGGCCACCACCGCCCGCCGGATCACCTTGGGGATCTGCAACGCGCCGCCGCCACGGGTCGCCCAGCGGCCGGAGACCACCCCGCCGGGCACGTACTCCGGCTGGAACCGTCCGTCGCGCACCCACTGCTCACGCCAGGACCAGCCGTGCGCCGTCCAGATCCGGTACAGCTCCTTGTATTCGAGCACCAACGGCACCGCCGGATGGTCGACCCCGCGCAACACCCAGGCCCGGGTGTTCGGCAGGTCCACGCCGGCCCGGGCGAACGCCTTGAGCAACTCGGCCGGGGAGTCGGCGTGCAGCCGGCGGACGCCGAAAGCGTCGGCGATCCGGGCCGCCAGGTCGGCCAACCGGCGTGGCGGCCCGCCGACCGGGGATGGCTCACCCAGCAGCTCGGCGAGGATCTGGTCATGCACGTCGGCGCGCCAGGGCAGCCCGGCGGCGCCCATCTCGGCCGCGATCAGGGCGCCAGCCGACTCGGCGGCCACCAGCAACCGGAACCGGCCGGGGTGCTCAGTCCTGGCGACCCGGGCGAGCTGATCGGCGTACACCTGGGTCAGTGCCTCGATGCCCGGGCCCGACGGGCCGGGCAGGGTGTCGAAAAGCGCGCCCTGGCCGTGGCCGGGTGGCGCGGCGGCACGCGGCGGCGGGTCGGCCGGCACCGGGCCGCCGGTCAGGCGGGCCCAGGCGGCGGCCAGCGCGCGGGGCTCCCCCCACCGGCCGGCGTGCCCGAGCAGCAACGCCTCGGTCAACTCCACGTCGTGGCACCGCTCGACCCGCACCCCCGCCCGCAGCAGTGCCGGGTAGATCGTGGCCGCGGTCGCCCAGACCCAGCGCGGACGCTCGGCCGCCTCCCGGGCGGCCACCGCGGCCGCGAGGTCGGTGACGGTCTCGGTCGGGCCGGTGGGGCGGCCGGCGGCGTCGAGCGGGCGTAGCTCTCCCCCACCCTGTTCATCCGCCACCACCGCCACCAGCACGAATGTGATTCTGCCTGCCCCCTCCGACAGGAAAACGGGTCGGTGGGTCGACCCGGCGCTCGGTAGCGTGGTCAGGTGCCCGTCCAGATCCCGCACCCCGTTCCCGGCACCCCCGACACCCGTGGTCCGATGCGGTATCTGTGGTGGCTGGTCCGTCGCCAGCCCGGGCGGGTGCTGCGCGGCAGCCTGATCGGCACGGCCTGGATGGTCGGGCTGTCGGTCCGCCCCTACCTGATCGCCCGCGCCGTCGACGACGGGCTGCGCGAGCGCGACGCCCGCGCCCTGGTCCTGTGGGTCGCGGCGATCGTGGTGGCCGGGGTGGTGCTGTCGTACCTGGGCATCATGCGACACCGCACGATGACCTTCATCCGGGAGGACGCCAAGGCCCGCTCCGCCGAGGTGCTGCTGCGTCACCTGTCCCGAGTCGGCGCGGCGCTGCCGCGCCGCTCCGCCGCCGGTGAGGTGGCCACCGTCGGCGGGTCCGACATCGAGTGGTCGGCGCAGGTGTTGACGCTGACCGGTCCCGGGGTCGGCGCGGTCGTCGCGTACGGGGTCATCGCCGTGGTGCTCTGGTCGATCTCGCCGCTGCTCGCGCTCTGCGTGCTGGTGGGCGTGCCGGCGGTCGCGCTCGTCGTCGGACCGCTGCTGCGCCGGCTCGAACGGGCCGAATCGGTCTACCGCGGGCAGCAGGGCGCGCTGACCGCCCGATCCGGCGACATCGTGGCCGGGCTGCGGGTGCTCGCGGGGGTGGGTGGCCGGGACCTCTTCGCCCGCCGGTACGCGAGCCGGTCGCAGGCCCTGCGCGCCGAGGGCTACCGCGTCGGCGCGGTGATCAGTTGGATCGACGCGGCGACGGTGGCCATCCCCGGTCTGTTCCTCGCGGCGGTGGTGTGGCTGACCGCGCGGATGGCCGTCACCGGCGACGTCACGGTCGGCGAACTCGTCGCCGTCTACGGCTACGTGGCGACGCTGATCGTGCCGGTCTGGTTCCTGTTGGAGGGCAGTCACCAGCTCATCCGGGGGCGGGTCGCCGCCCGCCGGATCGCCGGCCTGCTCCGGCTCGCACCTGACGACGTCGGCGGGCCGGGCCGCCGGTGGGACATCGCCGTCCCCGGTGCCCGCGACCCGCACGCCGTGCCCGCGCCGACCGGCCCCGCCGACCTGCACGACCCGTCGACCGGGCTGACCGTCCCGGCCGGCCGGCTGACCGCGGTGGCCGCCGACGACCCGGCGGCGGCCGTGGCGCTGGCCGACCGGCTCGGCCGGTACGTCACCAGCGACGTCACCTGGGGTGGCGTGCCGCTGACCGCTGTCGCCCTGGACGAGGTCCGGGCCCGGATCCTGGTCGCCGACCACGACTCGTACCTGTTCGCCGGCACGCTGCGCGACGTGCTGGGCCCGAGGACCGACGACGAGATCCGCGCCGCGCTGCGGACCGCGTCGGCCGACGACATCGTCGACGCCCTGCCGTCCGGGCTGGACACCCCGCTGGACGCCCGGGCCCGGACGCTCTCCGGCGGTCAACGCCAACGGGTACGCCTGGCCCGCGCGCTGCTCGCCGAGCCGGAGGTGCTCATCCTCGTCGACCCCACCTCGGCGGTGGACGCGCACACCGAGGCCCGGATCGCCGAACGGCTCCGCGTCGCGCGGGCCGGGCGGACCACGGTGCTGCTCGCCACCTCCCCGCTGCTGCTCGGCCGCGCCGACCTGGTCGCGCACCTGAGCGGGGACCGTGTCGTCGCCGTCGGCAGCCACGACGACCTGCTCGACGGGGATCCGGGCTACCGCCACCTGGTGGCCCGTGGCAGCGACGACGAGCAGCACTCCGACGCAGAGGGGGCCTACCGGTGAGCCGGCTTCCGGTCGCGGACCGCGGCACCGTACGCCGTGCCCTGCGGGACATGATCAGCAGACATCGCCGGGCCGTCGGCGTCGTGCTGGCGCTGCACAGCGCCGCCGCGCTCGCCGGACTGGCCCCACCGTGGCTGCTGGGCACCATCGTCGACCAGGTCACGGCGGGCGCCTCCGTGGCGACGGTGGACCGGCTGGCCCTGGTGATCGCCGGCTGCGTCGTGGTGAGCGCGCTGCTCGCCCGGTACGCCCAGTACGCCGGTCACCGCTTCGGCGAACGCGCCGTCGCCGAGCTGCGCGAACAGTTCGTCGACCGCACGCTCGCCCTGCCCGTGTCGGTGGTGGAACGGGCCGGCGCCGGGGACCTGGCGACCCGCAGCTCGGTCGACGTGGCGACCGTCGGCACCACGGTCCGGGACGTGGTGCCCACCATCGTCATCGCCACGGTGCAGTTGACGATGCTGTTCGGCGCGGTGTTCCTGCTGCACCCGTTGCTCGGGCTGGCGGCGCTGGCCGGGCTGCCGTCGATCGTGACCGTGACCCGGTGGTACCTGCGGCGGGCCAGCTCCGCGTACCTCACCGAGGGCGCGGAGGCGGCCGAGCTGACCGAGGCGTTGACCACGACCGCCGAGGGCGCCCGCACGGTCGAGGCGCTCCGGCTGGCCGACGACCGGGTCCGCTACGGCACCGCCCGGGTCGCCCGGGTGTGGCGGGCCCGCCGGGCGACGCTCGCCCTGCGGACGGTGTTCTTCTCCACGGTCGAGGCCAGCTATCCCCTGCCGATCGCCCTGGTCCTGCTGGTCGGTGGCTACCTGCTCTCCGCCGACCTGGTGTCCCTCGGGTCGGTGGTCGCCGCCGCGCTCTACCTGCAACAGGCCATCGACCCGATGGACCGGCTGTTGCAGTGGACCGAGCAGGCGCAGCGTGGGTTCGCCTCGTACGCCCGGGTGCTCGGGGTCGGGCTGGTCCCGCCGGAGCAGCCCGGCGTCACGGCCACGTCGCGAGGCGAGCGGCTGGTCGTCCGCGGGGCGCGGTTCGCGTACGCCGACGGGCACGACGTGCTGCACGGCATCGACCTGGAGGTGCGGCCCGGCGAACGGCTGGCGGTCGTGGGCCCGTCGGGCGCGGGCAAGTCGACCCTCGCACGGCTGCTCGCCGGGATCGACGCGCCGCGGGAGGGCGTGGTCAGCATCGGCGGCTGCCCGGTCACCGACCTGGACCCGGCCGAACGTCGACGGCGGATCGCCCTGGTCACCCAGGAACACCACGTCTTCATCGGCTCGGTCCGCGACAACCTGGCGTTCGCCGCCCCGGACGCCACCGACGAGCAGATGCGCGCCGCGCTCGCCACGGTGGGCGCGGACTGGTTCGACGCGCTGCCGGAGGGCCTGGACACGGCGCTCGGCGACGGCGCCCGGCAGCTCGGCGCGGCCGAGGCCCAGCAGCTGGCGTTGGCCCGGTTGGTGCTCGCCGACCCGCACACGCTGATCCTGGACGAGGCGACCGCGGCTCTCGACCCGAGCACCGCCCGGCGCACCGAGCGGGCCCTCGCGGCGGTGCTCGTCGGGCGGACGGTCATCGCCATCGCGCACCGGCTGAACACCGCGCACGACGCCGACCGGGTGGCCGTGCTGGCGGACGGCCGGATCACCGAGATCGGCAGCCACCACGAGCTGGTGGCCGCCGGCGGGGCGTACGCGGCGCTCTGGCGCTCGTGGCACGCCCGCGCCGACGCGCGGTGACCGTTGTTACTTGACCGCGCCGGAGGTGAGGCCGGCCTGGATCTGCCGCTGGAAGACCGCGTACACGATGATCATCGGAAGGATGGCGATGGTCAGTGCGGCGAACAGCCCGGACCAGTCGGCCTCGTAGCCGGCGTTGACCGAGATGTCGGCGATGCCCTGGGTGAGCACCCACTTCTCCTTGGCGTTGGAGAGCAGCACCAGCGGGAGCTGGTACTGCGCCCACTGCCCGATGATGTTGAAGATCGCCACGCTGATCAGGCCCGGCTTCGCCATCGGCATCATCACCTGGAAGAACAGCCGGGTGTGGCCGCAGCCGTCGATCATCCCAGCCTCGGCGACCGAGGACGGCAGCGTCTTGAAGAACGCGGCCAGGAAGAAGATCGTGAACGGCAGCGAGTAGGCGATGTAGACCAGGATGACGCCCTGGTAGGTGTCCAGCATGCCGAGCTGCTTCACCACGAAGAAGAGCGGCACCAGGGCCAGGAACACCGGGAACGCCAGCCCCGAGACGAACAGGTAGTAGATCGCCCGGTTGCCCCAGAACTTGTACCGCGCCAGCACGTACGCGGCCATCGAGCCGAGCAGCATGGTGCCGAAGGTGCTGCACGCGACCACGAAGACGCTGTTCAGGAAGTACCGGCCGACGTTCGCCTTGGTCCACGCCCGGCCGAAGTTCTCCCAGCGCAGCTCCGCCGGCAGGGTCCACGGACTGCTGAAGATCTCACTGGTGTTCTTGAACGCGGCGAGGAACGTCCACAGGATCGGGACGATCACGATCACCGCCCAGACCGCGAGCGCGATGTGCCCCAGGCCGGCGAAGAGCCGTACCTCCGAGCGGGGGGTCCTGCCGCCCCGCGTGCCGGTCGCGGACGGATCGCCGGTCTTCGGCGGTAGTGCCGCCGGCGTCGGCGGCAGCGTCGACTGCGGGTTCATCAGTACTCCACGCTTTCCCGCTTGGTGAGCCGCAGCGTCAGCGCCGCGAACGTGAGGGTGAGGAAGAACAGCGCCACGCCCATCGCCGAGGCGTAGCCGTACTTCGAGTAGACGAACGCGTTGCGGTAGATCTCCATGGCCAGCACGGTGGTGGCGCCGTCCGGGCCGCCACCGTCCACCGAGAGCACGGCCACGATGGCGAACGCGTCGAAGGCCGCGATGCCCAGGTACACCCACGCCACCTGGAGGGTGTCCCAGAGCAGCGGCAGGGTGACCCGGAAGAACAGCGTCACCCTGCTCGCGCCGTCCATCTCCGCGGCCTCGTAGATCTCGCCCGGGATGGAGGCCATCCCGGCCGAGAAGAGCACCACGTAGAAGCCGACCGCCTGCCAGACCAGCACCGCGATGATCGACCAGAGCGCCAGGTTCGGCTTGATGAGGAAGAGGATCGGCTCCAGGCCGAACTTCATCAGCACGCCGTTGATCAGACCCGACTCGTTCGGCCGGTAGACCATCTGGAACAGCACCGCGATGATCGCCACCGCCAGGACCTGGGGGAAGAAGAACACCACCCGGTAGAACTTCGACCCCCAGACCCCCTGGCGTTGACCGCCGCTGCTCTTGCCACCCACGTTGAGCAGGAAGGCGAAGAAGAGCGCGATGGCGATCGTGATCAGCGGCAGGGCAAGCAGCAGTACGCCGTGGTGCTGGACCGCCTTCCAGAAGGCGCCGTCGTCGAGCAGCCTCCGGTAGTTGTCGAAGCCCACCCACTGCGGGGCGGAGAGCCCTCGCCAGTTGGTCATCGAGATCTGGAACGCCTGAAGGTACGGCCAGATCACGAATGTCACGTACAGCGTGACCGGGAGGAACAGGAACCCGACCACGAAGGGATACTTGCCGTGCCGCATGACCCTAGCTCCGATCGATCAGCGCTTGAACTTGGCGACCGAGCTGTCCTTCTTGATCGCGTCGGCGCGCTTCTGGATCCGCTCCACGAAGGCGTCCGCGTTGATCCGGCCGAACATCAGCTCGTTGGTGGCGCTGCGCGCCTCCGTGTCGAGCTCCTTGTACCAGCCGTCGAAGTACAGGTTGAACACGTCCTGACCGGCCGCCTTGAGCGCGGCCTGCGAGCTGGCCACACCGGGCGGGAAGGCGAAGCCCTCCGAACCGGCGGTGACCACGGTCGGGGCCTTGACCACCTCGGTGAAGCCCTTCGCGCCCGCCACGGACAGCATCTGGCGCATGTACTCCAGACCGCCCTTGGGGTTCTTGCTCTTGGCCGAGACGAAGTAGCCCTCACCCGCGGTGGCCCGCAGCGCGGTGGCCGGCAGCTTGTCCGACGCGGTGAGGCTCGGCACCGGCATGAGCTGGTAGTCGAAGCCGGCCGGGGTGTCCTGCTTCTGCTCGCCCTCCAGCCAGTCACCGCTGGGGTACAGGGCCACCTTGTACTGGTTCTGCCGCAGCTGCACGTCGGTGTGCTTGAGCCCCTCGAAGCTCTTGTCGCTGAACTTCGCCCCGACCTCGGCCCACGCCGCGGCGGCCTGCTTGACCGCGTCCTGCTTCCAGGCGCCGTCCTCCAGGTTGTCGATGTTCTTCAGCACGTCCGTGCCACCGATCTTGGCGGCCTGGGTGAGGATCACGTTCCACTGGTAGTAGGCCGCGTTCGCGCCCGCGTACCCGTACGGCGTGATGCCCTTGGCCTTGATGGCGGTGAGCAGCTTGATGAAGTCGTCCCAGGTCTTCGCGGGCGCCCAGCCGTTGTCCTTGAACAGCTTGCCCGAGTACCAGATGCCGAAGACGGTGGAGACGTAGTACAGCACGTACGGCTTGCCGTTGAACGAGCCCGCCTCGACGGTGCCCGGCACCACGGTGTCGCGGACCTTCTTGGCCGGGTCGTCGACCGACGGGGCGTCCCACAGCTCGGTGAGGTCCTGGAGCTGACCGTCGGCGACCAGCGAGCCGAAGTCGATCAGCTTCTCGCCCGAGTTGTTGACGAACTCCGGCGGGTTGCCGGACGCGAACCGCGGCTGGAGCACCGTGGAGACGGCCTGCGTGGACTGGTGCTTGATCTCCGCCTTGGGGAACGCCTTCTTGTACAGCGGCTCGTGCACGTCGGTCGCGTACTTCTCGCCGTAACCACCGTTGAAGATGATCACCTCGATCGGCGCGTCCTCCTTGACGCCCAGCGGGTTCTTCTCGCTCTTGGTGCCTTCGGCGGCCTTCTCGTTGTCCTTGTCACCGCCGCTGCTCGTCGCGCAGGCGCTGAGCAGGCCGATGGCCGGAGTGGCGAGCATGCCCACGGCGGCGGCGCGACGCAGCACCGTGCGACGGTCCAGCGGGGCCGGGTGCTCGGGGGTAATCGACATCGTCGTCTCTCCTTGTGGAATTCGGGTCAGGCGGTCCGCCGGAGACGCCCGGCGTACCGCGACTCGAGGGCGATGTTGTGCTCGTCCCCGCCGGGGACGTTGGCGGAGAGGTAGATAGGGGGTACCTCCCCGGCCTGGTGGAACCGTCGTACGACCTCGGCGGTCAGCAACTGCGCCAGCAGCGCCGTGGTGACCGAGGAGACCGCACAGACCGCGCCGCCGCCCTCGAGCGGCAGCAGTGCGTCGCCGTACGGCGCGCCGTTGTCCAGCACGACGTCGGCGAGGTCGGCGAGCCGTTGACCGGACGGGTGCCGTGGCGCCACCCGCGCGGTGTGCTCGACCGAGGTGACCGCGATCAACGGATGACCGCGCTCGGTGACCAGCGCCGCCAGCTCGACCACCGAGCCGTTGATGCCGGACTGGGACGCCACCACGAACACGTCGCGCGGCTGGGGCGCCGCGAGCGCGTAGATCTGGTGGGCGATGGAGGGATCACGTTCCAGCTTCGGGTCGGCGAGCACGTCGCGCGGGGCGTCGCCGTGCACCACCAGGTCCCGTACCGAGAGCCGGTTCGTGGGGACCAGCCCGCCGGCCCGGGCCACCAGTTCGGCGGCGAACGCCTCGGAGTGCCCGGCCCCGAACGCCTGGAGCACGCCGCCGGCGCGCAGGCTGTCGGTGATCAGGTCAGCGGCCCGGGTGAGCCCGTCGGCCTCCGAGTCGAGCAGGCGGTCGAGCACCGGGCGGACGGCGTCCGCGTACCCCTGAGCACTGATCATGAGAGGCTTCCCTTCGCTGCCTTGTGCCCGTCGACGGCCTGCGCGGTACGCCGGAAGGCCGCGTGGGCGCGGTCGTGGGTGCGCTGGGCGACGGCGATGTAGAGCAGGTCGAGCACCACCAGTTGCGGGTGTCGGGCGGAGAGCGCGTCGGGCCGGAAGGTGGTCGCCTGGCTCGCGGTGAGCAGCACGATGTCGGCCAGCTCGGCCAGCGGCGAGCGGGGAAAGCCGGTGAGGGCGAGGGTGGTGGCGCCCCGGCTGCCCGCCTCGGCGAGCATCTCGATGGTCTCCCGGGTCTGGCCGGTGTGCGAGATGCCGAGCGCGACGTCGCCGACGCCGAGCAGCGCGGCGCTCGCCAGCCCCTCGTGCACGTCGCTCCAGGCCCAGGCGGCCACCCCGATGCGGTGCAGGCTGAACTGCATCTCCTCGCCGACGAGCGCGCTGCCGCTGGCCCCGAAGATGTTCACCCGGCTCGCGCCGGCGATCGCCACCGCGGCGCGTTCCACCTCGCCGAGGTCGAGCAGCGCGGCGGTGTCGTGCATGGCCCGGGTGTCGGCGGCCATGATCTGGTCGAGGACCCGGGCGAGCGGGTCGTTCGGCTGGATCTCGCGGCCGATGTCGACGGTCCAGCCCGCCGAGCGGGCCCGGCCGGTCTCGGCGGCGATGCCGAGGCGCAGGTCGGCGTACCCCTCGAAGCCCATCGCCCGGCAGAAGCGGGTGATGGTGGCCGGCGAGGTGCCGCTGCGTTCGGCCAGCTCCACGATGGTCGAGCGCGCCGCCGCCTCGGGGTCGCTGAGCACGTGCTCGGCGACCCGGCGCAGCGCGCCGGTCAGCTCACCGAGCCCGTTGCGCACCCGGGCCAGCACCCCGTCGGAGGCCGCGCTCCTCCGGTCGATCGCGTGGGCGTCGACCACCGCGGTCCCCGCGGCGGTGTCCACCTCGTGATCAACCATGGGACGCCTCACCTTTCCGAAAAGACTGTTAACTGTTAGTGGTAAAAGTTCTTACTGAACGGCCCTCCGTGTCAAGACTGTGGGCGAAGTTTTCAAACTGTTACCTGACGCACAGCCTCTTGCGGAGCCTGGATCTTGCTGTTCGCGAGTGCGCCGACCAGCATGAACAGGCCCATGACCGCGCAGCGCAAGGAGGCCCGTGCCGATGTCCGACACCGTCGTGGTCGGTCTCGACGTCGGGGGTACGTCCACCCGGGCGACCGCCCTGACCCTCGCCGGCGAACGCCTCGGCACCGGCCGAGCCGGCGGCGGCAACCCCACCAGCCACGGCGCCGAACGTGCCGCCGCCGAGGTGCTGACCGCGCTGCGGGCCGCGCTCGCCGACGTCGACCCGACCCGGGTGGCCGCCGGCACCATCGGGCTGGCCGGGGCGGCCCGGCTGCTCGCCGACCCCGCCGGACGGGCCGCCTTCGACCAGGCCTGGCACGACGCCGGGCTGCGCTGCCCGTACGCCGTGCACGGCGACGCCCTCGTCGCGTACGCCTCCGGCACCGCCGAGCCCGACGGGACGATCCTCATCGCCGGCACCGGCGCGATCACCGCGCAGGTCGTCGACCTGCGGCTCGACCGGATCGCCGACGGCCACGGCTGGCTGCTCGGCGACGCCGGATCGGGCTTCTGGCTCGGCCGCGAAGCGGTCCGCCGGCTCCTCGCCGACCTGGACACCGGTCACGCCCCCGGTGCGCTGGGCGCGGCCGTGCTCACCGAACTGGTGGGCAGCGCCGTCGTCGCCCCCCGGCCCCGCGACACCGTGGACGCCACGATCCAGGCGGTCACCCGCCGACCGCCGATCGACCTCGCCCGGCTGGCGCCACTCGTCGTCACCGCCGCCACCGATGGCGAACCCGTCGCCACCACCCTGATCGCCGAGGCCGCCGCCCACCTGGCCGAAAGCGTCACCCGCATCCGCCCGGCGGAGTCGACGACGCCGGTCGTGCTCGGCGGCGGACTGCTCACCGCGGACACCCCGCTCGCCACGGCCGTCCGCGCCGAGATCGGTCGACGCTGGCCGCAGGCGCCCCTGCGCACCGCCGGCGACGGAGCCGCCGCAGCCGCCTGGCTCGCCGCCCGCGACCTCCCCGAGCTCACCGACCCGGCCGCCCTGCACGCCCTCCTCTTCCCCGCCCCCTAACCCGCCCTCCGCCCCGCCCCGCCCCGCCCCGCCCCAAGATCGCGTCGATCTTGCAGTTTCGGTTGTCGAAATGGGCGGGACACGGCTTATGTCGCCACCGAAAGTGCAAGATCGGCGCGGAGGGGACTACACCCAGGATCGAGCGCGATCATGGGCGTGCCGAGCCGGGCGCGAGCCGGTAGAGGGGTTAGGGCTTGAGGACGTCGAGGACGGTGGTGAGGCGGTGCCAGACGTGCGAGCGCCAGCCGCCGTCGAGCAGGGCGTGGGTGCGCTGCTGGAGTGGATCGTCGGGGTCGAAGCCGGAGTGTTCGAGGAAGAGCCGGGTGCCCCGGCCCTCGGCGGCGAGGGTCCAGGTCACCACCGTGTCCAGCGACCCGCCCCGCCAGGACCAGCGCAGCAGGCGCTGCGGATCCAGGTCGAGCACCTCGCAGTGCACGATGCCGTCGAACCCAGGGCGCGGGCCGGTGCGGAACGTGAACCGGTGGCCCACTGCCGGCACGAAGTCGGTCGGCATGAGCCAGCGCGCGATGAGGTCAGGATCGGTCAGCACCCGCCAGACCTTGGCCGGCGGGTGGGGCAGGAACTGGTCCACCCGGATGGTGCCGCGCTCACTCATCGTCGAGCTCGTCCAGCACGTCGCGCAGCGCACCGAGTCGACCCCGCCAGTACGCCTCATACGGGCTGAGCCAGTCGGCGATCTCCCGCAGCGGCTCCGGACGCAGCGCGTACAGCCGCTGCCGGCCGACCGGCCGCTCGACCACCAGGCCAGCGTCCTTGAGCACCTTCAAGTGCTCGGACAGGCTCGGCCGGCGCATGTCGAACTGGTCGGCGAGCCGCTGCACCGGCTGCTGCCCACCCTCGCGCAGCAGCCGCAACAGCTCACGACGGGTGGGGTTGGCCAGCGCCGCGAAGACGTCCGACTCAGACACGGGTGGCCTGGAGGACGATGCCGTTGCCGTCGGGGTCGTCGAAGGTGGCGTACCGGCCCCAGGGTGCGGACTGGATGCCCCCGTCGGCGAAGTCGACCCCCCGCCCCCGGAGGCGGGCGACGTCCGCGTCCAGGTCGTCGGTCTCCAGCACCAGGCCCTTGAGCGACCCGGGCGGCATGGTCGGGAACCAGGTGACCAGGGTGAGGGCGGTGGCGGCGCCCGGGGGCGCCACCTGCACCCAGCGTCCGCCGTCGGGGCCCATCGGGTTGTCCCAGACCAGGTCGAACCCGAGGACGTCGACGTAGAAGTCGCAGGCCCGATCCTGGTCGGCGACGGGCACCGAGAGTAGTTGCACATGGGTCACGCTCATGCGCACCACAATAGGTAGGAGATTTCCTACCGGTCAAGCCGAGGCTCCGACGCGTGCCGCAGGTAATCAGTATCGGTCAGGTTTGGGTGGGGAAGCCGAGGTTGACGCCGCCGTGGCGGGGGTCCAACCAGCGGCTGGTGACGACCTTGCCCCGGGTGAAGAACCGCACCCCGTCCTCGCCGTGCGCGTGCAGGTCGCCGAAGAGGCTCGACTTCCAGCCGCCGAACGAGTGGTACGCCATCGGCACCGGGATGGGCACGTTGATGCCGACCATGCCCACCTCCACCTCGTGCTGGTAGCGCCGGGCGGCGCCGCCGTCGTTGGTGAAGATGGCCGTGCCGTTGCCGTACGGGCTGGCGTTCACCAGTTCCACGGCCTCGTCGTACGAGTCGACCCGTACGACGCTGAGCACCGGCCCGAAGATCTCGTCGGTGTAGATCGACATGTCCGGGGTGACCCGGTCGAACAGGGTCGGACCGAGCCAGAAGCCGTCCGGGTCACCGTCCGGCGTCACGCCCCGCCCGTCGACGACCGGCACCGCGCCGGCGGACACCCCGGCGTCCACGTAGGAGCGCACCCGGTCGGCGTGCGCGGCGGTGACCAGCGGCCCCATGTCGCAGCCCCGCCGGCCGTCACCCGTGCGCAGCCCGGCCATCCGGGCGGCGATCCGCTCCACCAGGGCGTCCGCCACCGGCTCCACGGCCACCAGCACCGAGATGGCCATGCACCGCTCCCCCGCCGAGCCGAACCCGGCGTTGACCGCCGCGTCGGCCGCCAGGTCCAGGTCGGCGTCGGGGAGCACCACCATGTGGTTCTTCGCCCCACCGAGCGCCTGCACCCGCTTGCCGGCGGCGGTGCCGCGCCGGTAGACGTGCCGGGCGATCGGGGTGGAGCCGACGAACGACACCGCGCGCACCTCCGGATGGTCGAGCAGCGCGTCGACCGCCTCGGCGTCGCCGTTGACCACGTTGAGCACCCCGTCGGGCAGGCCCGCCTCGGCGAACCACTCGGCCAGCAGCAGCGCCGCGCTCGGGTCCTTCTCGCTCGGCTTGAGCACCACGGCGTTGCCGCAGGCCACCGCCACCGGCACGAACCACAGTGGCACCATCACCGGGAAGTTGAACGGCGAGATCACCGCCACCACGCCGAGCGGCTGCCGGATCGTGTACGAGTCGACCTCGGTGGAGACGTTCTCGCTGAACGCGCCGCGCAGCGCCGAGGGCATGCCGCAGGCGTACTCGATGACCTCCAGGCCGCGCTGCACCTCGCCGGCGGCGTCGGCGAGCACCTTGCCGTGCTCGGCGGTGATCACCTCGGCGAGCCGGTCCCGGCGGGCGTGCACCAGTTCCCGGAACGCGAACAGCACCGACGTCCGCTTCGCGAGCGACGCGTCGCGCCAGTCGCGGGCCGCGCGGGCGGCGGCCCGCACCGCGACGTCGACGTCCGCGGTCGAGGCCAGCTCGACCTCTGCGGTACGCCGACCCGTGGCCGGATCGAACACGTCGCCGCGCCGCTCGGACGTGCCGCCGACCCGCTTGCCGTCCACGAAGTGGCCGATGCTCATGCCGCCCGGACCGCCGCTGCTCATGCCGCCACCTCCGCCGACGAGCGGATCGCGTCAACGAGGATGGCCAGGCCCTCACGGGCCTCCTCCTCGGTGAGTGTCAACGGTGGACCCATCCGCAGCACGTTGCCGTACAGGCCGCCCTTGCCGGTGAGCAGACCGCCGGCACGGCACGCCTCGAAGACCCGGTTGGTCAACGCGGGGTCCGGGTCGGTGGTGCCCGGCCGGACGAACTCGACGCCGAGCATCAGCCCCTTTCCGCGTACCTCGGCGACGCAGTCGAGGCCGCCCACGGCGGACCGCAGGCCGTCGGCGAGGATCGCGCCGACGCGGGCCGCGTTCGCCTGGAGGTCGTGCGCGATCAGGTAGTCGAGCACCGCGTTGCCGGCCGCCGTGGAGATCGGGTTGCCGCCGAAGGTGGAGAAGCTGATCCCCGGCACCGCCTGCAACACCTCGGCCCGGCCGACCACCCCGGCCAGGGCGAACCCGTTGCCGATGCCCTTGGCGAAGGTGAGCAGGTCCGGAGTGACCCCGTGCGCCTGGTAGCCCCAGAAGTGCTCCCCGGTACGCCCCCAACCGGTCTGCACCTCGTCGGCGATGAACAGGATGCCGTGCTCGTCGAGGACCTTCTTCCAGGCGGCGAAGAGCCCGTCCGGCGGGTGCACGAACCCGCCCACGCCCTGGATCGGCTCGGCGATCAGCGCCGCCACGTCGCCGGAGGTCTGGGTGGCCAGCACCTCACGCAGGTCCTCCACGGCCGCGTCGATGCGCTCGTCGGCGCTCAACCGCGCCAGCAGTCCGCGTACCCGGTCACCGGAGTGCAGCCAGGCCACCTGCAACGGGTTGAGGCCGCTGGCCGACCAGGTCCGGTTGCCGGTGACGCCCATCGCCGCGTACGACCGGCCGTGGTAGCTGTTGCGCACGGCCAGCACCTGGTGCGAGCGGCGGTGGTTGGTGGCGACCAGCAGCGCCGCCTCGTTCGCCTCGGTACCCGAGTTGGTGAAGAACACCCGGGCGTCCGGGATGCCGGAGCGCTCGGCGATCTTCTCGGCGAGTTCGACCTGCTGACGGATCAGGTAGAGCGTCGAGGTGTGCACGATGCCGGTGGCGAGCTGCCGCTCGACGGCCTCCCGGATCTCCGGGATGTCGTACCCGATCATGTTGGTCAGCACGCCGCCGAAGAAGTCCAGATAGGTGCGACCCTGCGCGTCGGTGACCCGGCGGCCGGAGCCGGAGACCAGCTCGATCGGCTCGGCGTAGTACAACGGCATCCAGGGTGGGAGAACGGCCCGGTGCCGGGCCAGCAGGTCGTTGGTCATCGTGGCACCCTTCAGCGGCGTTCGTGGATACCGCACGCTCCCACCGCCGACCGGCCCGGACAACTGGCAGGGTGTAGCGCAGCGCGGCTGCGAGCTGACAGTCACGCCGCGGGCGTGCGTCGCGGCAGGTGCAGGGCGGCGGCGACCACCGCGAAGGCCGCCCAGCCGGCCCCCAGCGCGCCGGCCGTCGAGACGTCCTGGACGTAGTGGTACGCGGTGAGGAAGGCGACCAGCGCGAGGCTGTTGCGGGCGAAGTGCCCGGTGAACTCGGACAACTGGTGTCGCGCCTCGACGGCCACCAGCACCCCCGAGTACGGGAACGTCACCACCATGCCCCGCAACACCGCGCCGAGCAGCGCGGTGAGGATCGCCCCCACGAAGATGACCACCAGCTTGAGCAGCACGGGCAGTCCGTTCCGCCCCTCGGCCGAGGCCGGCGCGACGGGGAACGGTCGGGCGCGACGGCGGCGCAGCAGCATGGCTGCCACCCAGAGCACGAGGGTGCTGGCGAGGGCTGCCTCGAACGGAACGTCGACGGCCACCAGGCCGGCGCTCAGCGCCAGGTAGCCACCGATTCCCGCGCCGTCGGCGAGCAGGATCGGCCAGCGCAGCCGCTGGTGGGTGACCGCCACGGTGCCGAAGAAGAGGTTGAGCCCGAGCACACCGAGCAGCTGCGCGCCGTCGACCCGGTACCCGGTGGTGACCAGGGCGAGCGTCATCGGCACCGGAAGGCTGTAGACCAGCGCCCGGAGCCGTACCGAGCGGATCACGCTCACCGCCCAGACCACGGCCGTCACCAGCAGGACGGCGCTCCACGTCATGGCGTCGGCGTCGGGTCCTCGAAGGTCGCCATGCTCGCGCAGGCGTCGAACACCCGGGTGAGCCGCTCGACGTCGGCACGGTTGACGGAGAACTGGTTCTCGCCGATCTCCCCGTGCGCGGTCATCCGGGCCTCCCAGCAGCTCGACGAGTCCCAGAGCGTCAGGTTGACGAGCAGGTGCGAACCGACCGCGCCGAACGGCAGCAGACCCACCCGGGCCCCGGCCGCGCGTTGCCGGCCGACCAGTTCGGACAGCTCGTCGGTCAACGTGGCGTAGACGAAGACCCGGGTGACCCGTACGCCCCGCCGCAGGGCCTCGACGTTCGCCTCCCAGTAGCGGCGGCCGATCTCGCTGCGCCACCAGCTCAGCTCGCCACTGGCCCGGGGCATCACGTTGGTCAACGCGTCCAGCCGGTGTACGCAGGCCCGGGTCGCGCCGAGCAGGTCCTCGTCCTCGTCGCCGCGCCGGATGACGCGTCCCTGCGCGAACTGCTCGGCCTCCAGCCGGAACTGCTCGTAGCGGCGCTGCGCCTCCACCGCGACCCGCGTGCCGGCGTGCTGCTCGGTGGCCTGCCGCATGGACGCGGCCACCTCAGTGGCGATCTGGGCGAGCCACGGTGGACCGTCCAACAGCGTCCGCAGGTGGAACCGGCGTTCCGCGCGGGCCAACGAGTCCACCAGCAGCGAGATGGTGATGCCCATCAGTCCGGCCAGCAACGACTCCACCCCGGAGGCCGCGCCGGTGAGGTCGAGCAGGACGCTGAGGGTGATCGACAACGTGATGCCGATCAGCGCCACCGGGTCGGTGTGCGCCACCAGCCGGAGGAAACCGCTCGCGGACGTACCGCCGCGCGGTCGTGCACGGGCAACGTCACGGGTCATCGAAGTCCCCCCTTCAGCCGCTGCGACCAGGGTAAAGACCACCGACAACAGGGGGCCGGTAGCATCCGGCAGGTGCAGGGAACGCAGACGGGTACGGTCGCCGAACGGATCGAGGCCTGGGTCTGCTCCACGCCGCTGCGCGGTCTGGTCGGGCACTTCGGCGGCGACTGGCCGGCCGGCGACCTCGCCGAGGCGCTGCGGTTCCTGGACGACTTCTCCGCCCGTCACTGGGACTTCCGAGGCGGTCGGGAGCGACCCGACGCGCGCGAGCCGGACCTCGACCCGGCCACCGCGGCACTGGTCCTCGACGCCGCCGCCACGCTCGGCATGGTGCGCGCGACACCGCCGACGCGCCGCGCGTACGCCCATCTGGTCGTGCTGGGCGGCCTGGCGCACGCCTGTGTACGACGCGTCGCCTACGCCGCCCATCTGCTGCGCGCCGGCCTGCGGGTGACCGGCGAGGTCGCCGTACTGGGCAGCTTCCGACCGCTGTCCGAGTGGGAACGGGTCACCCTCGCCGACGCGGGCCTGCCGCCGGACGAGACCGAAGTGGACGTGCTGGACACGGCGGTCCGGCAGGTGTTCGGCGTGACCGCCCCGACCGAGCAGGACGGCGTCGACGCCGGCCACCCACACCACTCCTGGTCGTCGCGGACCTACCGACCGGCGGGACTACCACCGGTACGGGTGCTGGCCGCGCCGTCCAGCGAACCGGACCGCCGGCGGGCGCACACCGCCGACACGCAACGGTTCTGGGCCGGGCACGTCCAGCTCGCCCCGGGTGACCAGGTGCTGATGGTCACCGCGCCCATCTACGTGCCGTTCCAGCACTGCGACGCGCTACGTACCCTGGCCCTGCCGTACGGCTGCCACATCGACACGGTCGGGGTGGACCCGACGGTGACCGATCCGACGGTGCTGCCCGAGCAGACCCTCACCCCGGGCCGCTACCTCCAGGAGATCCGCTCGGCGATCCGCTCGATGCGCGCCCTGCACGAGAGCATGGGCTGAGCCATCGGTGTCGCGGCGCCGAGGGCTCAGCCGGCGGTGTCGCGGACGGCCTGGGCGAAGACCTCGGAGCGGTGCTCGAAGTTGCGGAACCGGCCGTAGCTCGGGGCGGCCGGCGACAGCAGCACCACCCCGCCGGCCGGGGTGACCTCCCGGGACAGCCGTACCGCCGCCACCAGGTCGTCGACCAGTTCCGTCCGCACCTTCGGCAGGTTCGCCAGCACCTCGACGATCCGGGCGCCGCTGTCCGGGATGCCGATGACGGTCAACTCCCGCTCGGCCAGGTGCTCGGCCAACGGGGTGTAGTCCAAGCCCCGGTCGTTGCCGCCGACGATCACCGTCAACGGCCGCCCGTCGTACGCGTCGATGGCGTGCATGGCCGCGTACGGACTGGTGGCCAGGGTGTCGTCGACGAAGGTCAGGCCGGACGGGTCGGTGATCTCGGTGAGCCGGTGGGCCAGCCCCTGGAACTCGGCGACGGCCACGGCGAGGTGGTCCTTGGCGGCCACCACGTCGACGCCGAGCGCCTCGAGCACGGCGAGCGCGACGCACAGGTTGCCCTCGTTGTGCCGGCCCACCAGCGGCAGCACCGCACGCGGGAAGAGCGGCTGGTCACCGACGTGGAACCAGGGCGTGCCGTCGGCGCCGGTGGCGACGTGGGTGGTGTCGGGACGGCCGGCCCGCACCGCGGGCAGGTCACCCAGTTCGGCGGCGAGCCGGGGGTCGGCCCCGTTCACCACGATCGTCTGCGGGTCGTGGGCGAGCAGGTTGAGCTTGTCCCGGTAGTACTCCCGTTCCCCGCCGTGCGCGTCCAGGTGCTCGGGGAAGAGCGCGGTGACCACGGCGACCCGGGGTGAGTCGGTGAGGTCGCTGCACTGGTAGCTGGACAGCTCCAGCACGTACAGCTCGGCGTCGGGCAGGTCGAGCGTGGGCACGCCGATGTTGCCGCCGAAGACGTTCGTACGGCCCATGGCGGTGAGCAGGTGGCTGATCAGGCTGGAGGTGGTGCTCTTGCCCTTGCTGCCGGTCACCCCGACGGTGCGGGCGGCGTGGTCGGCCATCCACAGCGCGGTGCCCTGGGTCACCGGGACGCCCCGTCGCCGCAGCTCGACCAGCCACGGGTGGGTCTGCGGCACCCCGGGCGAGCGGACCACCACGTCGGCGGCGGCCAACCGGGCGAACCCCGCCTCACCGGTCACCAGCGGGGCCGCCTCGGCGAGCGGACCGTCCCACGGCAGCGACAGGAAGTTGGCGCTGTCGTCGACGGCGACCAGCTCGGCGGGGCCGTGCGCCGCGATGGCGGTCACAGCGGCCCGGCCCTCCCGACCGGTACCCCAGACGGCGACGGTACGTCCGCGCAGGTCAGACAGGCGCACGGGGTTCTCCTCGGGGGTCACGGCGGCGGCTGGCGGGGCCCGGTCCGGACACGGCCGGACGAACCAGGGCCTAGTATGGCGTGTGCCCAACGAGCAGCTCCGGCGGATGGACGCCTTCACCTTCCCGTCCTACTCGATCGACTTCGCCACCGGCGAGGTGTTGTTCGACTACGCGCTGACCGGCCCGGCCGGCGAGCAGCGGTTCACCGAGGTGATCACCCTCCCGCTCCCGGCGGAGCCGCCCTCGGACGAGACGGTCGCCACCCTCAACCGGGTGTTGGAGGTGCTGCACCTCGTCGCCGGGGTCAGCTACTACAAGGCCGCCGCGCCGCCCCGGCTGGTGCTGCCGGCGCCGCTGGGCGCGGCCACCGTCGACTACGTCACGGCCGTCTACACCAAGGGCCTCGCCGAGTACGCGTACCGCAACGACCTGCCGTACGTGCTGGAGCTGCGTCCGGAGGTGCCGGCCGGTGAGGTGACGCCGGCCCGGGTGTACGACAACTCCGACCGTCGCCCGCTCTCGGCGGTCGGCGGTGGCAAGGACTCGATCGTGAGCTTGGAGGCGCTGCGCCGCGCCGAGTTGGACCCGGTGCCGTTCTCGGTGAACCCGAACCACGTGATCGTCTCCGTGAACGAGGCGTCCGGGCTGACCCCGCTCGCCGCCCGCCGGCGGATCGACCCGGTGCTGTTCGACCTCAACGCCGCCGGGGCGCTGAACGGCCACATCCCGGTGACCGCCATCAACTCCCTGATCGCGGTGGCGACCGCCGTGCTGCACGGGCTGGGTCCGGTGGTGATGTCCAACGAGCGCTCCGCGTCCGACCCGAACCTGATCTGGAACGGTCACGAGATCAACCACCAGTGGTCCAAGGGCGTCGAGGCCGAGGGGCTGCTGCGGGGGGCGCTGGCGGAGCACGCCGGGCTCACCGAGCCGTACTTCTCCCTGCTGCGGTCGCTGTCCGAGCTGCACATCGCCCGGCTGTTCGCCGAGTTCACCCGGTACGACGACGTGGTGACCAGTTGCAACGCCGCCTTCAAGCTGCGCGACGCGTCCGAGCGCTGGTGCCGGAACTGCCCGAAGTGCCGGTTCGTGTTCCTGGCCATGGCGCCGTTCATGCCCCGGGAGCGGGTCACCCACATCTTCGGCGGGGACATGCTCGCCGACCCGGACCAGATCCCCGGCTATCGGGAGCTGCTGGGCGTTGACGGGCACAAGCCGTTCGAGTGCGTGGGCGAGGTCGAGGAGTCGGTGGTGGCGCTCGGCCTGCTCGCCGAGCAGGACCAGTGGCGCGACGCCCCGGTGATCAAGGCCCTGGTCGAGGCCGTCCCGGAAACGGCCTGGTCCGCCGTAGCGACGTCGGACGTCTTCACTCCCGGCGGCCCCAACCACATCCCCCCAACCTACGCAAAAGCCCTAACCTCCCTCACCTAACCCCACCCATCCCCCACCCACCCCTCTGCCCCCGCCCCCCGCTTGCTCGCGGTGATCAAGAGCTTGGCGTCACGGAAGACGAGTTTCCTGACGCCAACCTCTTGATCGCCGGCTTGGGGCGGTGGCGCGGCGGGGCAGGCCCCGCAGCCCGCAGCCCGCAGCCCGTAGCCCGCAGTCCGTAGCCGGGTTGGCCACCCCTCACCCACATCCTTTGCTCTGCTTCAGCGGACGCAACAGTTCCGGAGATTTTTGTTGCCTGGGTTGAAGCAGAGCAAAGGATGCGTGTGTGGGGGATAGTCCCTGTCGCGCCACCACGCGAAGCGACCCTGACCGGGAGGAAGTAGATCTCCGTCCGAGTCAGGGGGTGCGGACTGCTTCCAGGGCCAGGAGGGCCACGTGCAGGGAGAGGCTGGCCTCCACCGAGTCGAGGTCCACGTCGAGGATGCGGGCGATCCGGGCCAGGCGTTCGTAGAAGGCCGGGCGGGACAGGTGTGCGGCGGCCGCGCCGGCGGACTTGTTGCGCCCCTGCTCCAGGTACGCGCGCAGGGTGTCCAACAGCCGTTCCCGGGGGTGCTGGGCGTCGTACTCCAGCAGCGGGCCGAGTTCCCGCTCGACGAAGGTCTGGAGCCGGGGCTCGTCGCGCAGCAGGTGCAGCAGACCGGCCAGACCCACGTGCGGCAGCCGGAACACCGGCAGGTCACGCCGGTCCCGGCGGGCGGCCTCGGCGATCTGCCGCGCCTCGACCAGCGACCGGCGGGCCTCGCGCAGGCTGCTCACCCCGGACCCGGCGGCCACGATCACGCCGGCCGACGCGAAGGACGCGGCCCGGCCCGTGGCGGCGTCGAGGCGTACCCGACGAAGGGCCTCGGCGAACGCGGACAGCGCGCGGTCCTCGGCGGCCGGGTCGGTCAGAGCCAGCAGCGCGCCCACCGAGTTGTCGTCGACGGCGCTGGTCAGCGCGGTCAGTTTGGCCTCCCGCAGCGCCTGGCCGACGGCCTCGGACAGGTCGCGGAGCCGGGCCTGGCCGGCTTCGGAGCCGCCGTCGGCGGCCGGGTCGTCGGCGCGGTGGCGGACCATCACACCGACCAGGTGCCGGCGGTCCAGCGCCACACCGAGCGCCTTGGCCCGCAACGCCACCTCGTCCACCGGCCGGGAGTGGTCGAGCAGGGCGGTGAGCAGGGTGCGGTGCAGCTGCCGCTCCAGCCCCTCGGCGTCGCGGCGGATCAGGCGACCCAGCGCGAGGGTGGACGCCGCCCGCTCGACGAGGATGCTCAGCCGGTTGGGTGGCGCGGCGTTGGGCGGGTCGCCGCTCGCCGGCCAGCGCAGCAGCAGCCGTCCCCAGTCCTGACCCCGGGCGCCGACGACGGTCACCAGCCAGCCGCTGTCCGGGTCGTACGCGGTGCGCCCGGCCGGCCGGATGCGCCGTGAGTGCTGCTCCCAGCCGTCCAGCAGCAGCTCCGCGCTCTCCCCCGCCGGGTCGTACCCGAGGACCTGCCGGGACAGGTTCTCCAGCACCACCGGGCAGCCGGACAGCTCGGCGGCCTGTCGAATCACCTCGGCCGCGTCGGCGCCCTCGACGGACAGGTCGGTGAACCGCTGGTGGATCTCCTCGGCGGCCCGCAGCTCGGTGAGCTGCGCGTCGACGATCAGCGCGTGCACCGCCTCGGTGATCCGTACGAACGGGGTGGCCCGGCGCAGCTCGACCAGCGGCAGACCGCGCCGCTCGGCGGCGGCGATCATCACCCGGGGTACGCCGCTGACGTAGCGGCGGCCCAGTTCGACGACGAGCCCGGAGACGCCGACGTCGGCGAGGTCGCCGATGAACGCGCGCAGTCCCGCGTCGTCGGCCGGCAGCCCGATGCCCGTGGTGAGCACCAGCTCACCACCGCCGAGGAGGGTGGCGATGTCCGGAACCTCGGCGACGTGCACCCAGCGGACCGGCCGGTCGAGCCCGGATTCCCCGGCCACCACGCGCGGAGCGCCGTGGCGGACGGGGTCCAGGGCCAGGACCTCACGGACGGTAGGGAACACGGCCGACACGCTACCGTCCGTGACCCTGGGCCTCGACCGGCCGGGTACCGGATCAGTCGACGCCGAACTCCATGGCTGCCCGGTCGAGCGCCTCGTCCTCGGCGGTGGCGACGCCCCGGGAGGCGATCGCCTCCGCGCCGCCCTCCGGCATCGCGCCGATCAGACCGGTGGAGGCCGCCTGCGCGGCGCCGATCATCCGCTCGCTTCCCGCGCCGCCGACCATGCCGAGGGAGGCGTACTGCTCCAGCTTGGCCCGCGAGTCGGCGATGTCGAGGTTGCGCATGGTGAGCTGGCCGATCCGGTCCGACGGGCCGAACGCCGAGTCCTCGGTACGCTCCATCGACAGCTTGTCCGGGTGGTAGCTGAACGCGGGACCGGTGGTGTCGAGGATCGAGTAGTCCTCGCCCCGGCGCAGCCGCAGCGTCACCTCACCGGTGACGGCCGTGCCGACCCAGCGCTGCAACGACTCGCGCAGCATCAGCGCCTGCGGGTCCAGCCAGCGGCCCTCGTACATCAGGCGACCGAGGCGCCGGCCCTCGTTGTGGTAGTTGGCCAGGGTGTCCTCGTTGTGGATGGCGTTGACCAGCCGCTCGTACGCGGCGTGCAGCAGTGCCATGCCGGGGGCCTCGTAGATGCCCCGGCTCTTGGCCTCGATGATCCGGTTCTCGATCTGGTCGGACATGCCCAGGCCGTGCCGGCCGCCGATGGCGTTGGCCTCCAGCACCAGGTCGACGGCGCTGCCGAACTCCTTGCCGTTGATCGTCACCGGGCGGCCCTGGTCGAAGCCGATCGTGACGTCCTCGGTGGGGATCTCCACCGACGGGTCCCAGAACCGCACGCCCATGATCGGGCTGACCGTCTCGATGCCGGTGTCGAGGTGTTCCAGGGTCTTCGCCTCGTGCGTGGCGCCCCAGATGTTGGCGTCGGTGGAGTACGCCTTCTCGGTGCTGTCCCGGTACGGCAGGCCGCGCTCGAGCAGCCACTCGGACATCTCCTTGCGCCCACCCAGCTCGGTGACGAAGTCGGTGTCCAGCCACGGCTTGTAGATGCGCAGCATCGGGTTGGCCAGCAGGCCGTACCGGTAGAAGCGCTCGATGTCGTTGCCCTTGAAGGTCGAGCCGTCGCCCCAGATCTGGACGTCGTCGGCGATCATCGCGCGGACCAGCAGGGTGCCGGTCACCGCACGACCCAGCGGGGTCGTGTTGAAGTAGGCCCGCCCGCCCGAGCGGATGTGGAAGGCGCCGCAGGTCAGCGCGGCAAGGCCCTCCTCGACCAGGGCGGCGCGGCAGTCGACGAGGCGGGCGACCTCGGCGCCGTAGCTGAGCGCACGGCCGGGGACCGAGCCGATGTCGGGCTCGTCGTACTGGCCGATGTCGGCGGTGTACGCGCAGGGAATGGCGCCCTTGTCGCGCATCCACGCGACCGCGACCGAGGTGTCGAGGCCGCCGGAGAAGGCGATGCCGACACGTTCGCCGATGGGCAGGGAGGTGAGAACCT
This sequence comes from Micromonospora sp. WMMD729, assembly GCF_049315225.1. Taxonomy (NCBI): domain Bacteria; kingdom Bacillati; phylum Actinomycetota; class Actinomycetes; order Micromonosporales; family Micromonosporaceae; genus Micromonospora; species Micromonospora sp. WMMD729. The sequence goes on from NZ_CP186059.1 coordinate 4,312,804, forward strand.
TGGACACGGGAAAGATTATTCAACAAGACGCATGGTCATGCAAGCGGATCGCCGCGGCCCAATTCCCAGAACGCCACGGCCGCCGCCGCGGCGACGTTCAGCGAGTCCACTCCGCGTCGCATCGGCAGGACCACCCGCACGTCGCTGGCCGCCTGCGCCGCCGCCGTCAGGCCCGGACCCTCGGCGCCCAGCAGCAGCGCGGCCCGCTCGCGCTGCGCCGGAGTCAACCGCTGCATGGGTACGGCGTCCGGCGCGGGCGTCATGGCCAGCACGGTGAACCCCGCCTGGCGTACCTCGTCGAGGCCGGCCGGCCAGCGGTCGAGCTTGGCGTACGGCAGCGCGAACACCTCGCCCATGCTCACCCGTACGCTGCGCCGGTAGAGCGGGTCGGCGCAGGACGGTGACAGCAGCACCGCGTCGACGCCCAGCGCGGCGGCGCCCCGGAAGATCGCGCCCAGGTTGGTGTGGTTGTTGACGTCCTCCAGGATCACCACCCGGCGCGCGCCGGCGAGCACCTCGGCCGCCGTCGGCAGCGGACGGCGGTGGAAGGACGCCAGCACCCCCCGGTGTACGTGGAAGCCGGTGGCCTTCTCCAGCACGTCCTGGGTGGCGGCGTAGACGGGCGCGTCGCCGGTGTCCAGGTCGGCGAGCTGGTCGACGCGCTTGGCGTCGACCAGGTAGGACCGGGCCGGATAGCCGGCGCGTAACGCCCGGCGCAGCACCAGCTCGCCCTCGGCGATGAACAGGCCGTGCGGAGGCTCCCAGCGGGTGCGCAGCTCGACGTCGGTGAGCGCGCGGTAGTCGGCGATCCGGTCGTCGTCGGGGTCGGTGATCTGGTGGACGGGCACCCGACGATTCTGCCGGACGGCCCGCCGTCGCCCGGCTGGGGAGTTTTGTCCGGTCGAGAAGGGGAACGACCGCAGGAGTTCCGGACACGACGGGAAGGACCAGCCAGGTGAGCGCAGACCACACGGCAGCGGCCGAAGGGGGCACCCTGCCCCGCCGTCCCACCGTCGCGGACCACATCGTCTCCCGCCTGTTCAGTTGGGGCGTACGCCGCTACTTCGGCTATCCCGGTGACGGCATCAACGGCATCACCTCGGCCCTGCAACGCACCAACGAACGCGCCCAGTTCGTCCAGGTGCGGCACGAGGAGACCGCCGGGTTCGCCGCCTCCGCGCACGTCAAGTACGGCGGCGGGCCGCTGGGCTGCGCGCTGGTGACCAGCGGCCCCGGCGCCATCCACCTGCTCAACGGCCTGTACGACGCCAAGCTCGACCACCAACCCGTGGTCGCCCTGGTCGGGCACACCGCGGTCACCGCCGAGGGCGGTGGCTACTACCAGGAGGTCGACCTGCTCGCCCTCTACAAGGACGTCGCGGCGGCGTTCCTGGCCCAGCTCGACCACCCCGCGCAGGTACGCCACCTGGTCGACCGGGCGTGCCGGACGGCGCTGGCCCGGCGTACCGTCACCGCGCTGGTGCTCCCCTCGGACATCCAGGACGAGCCGGCCATCGTGGATCCGCCGCACGCGCACGGCTACTACCAGACCAGCAACGTGCCGAGCAGCACGCCGACCGTCCCACCGACGGCGGACCTGCGCCGCGCGGCAGAGGTGCTCCGCGGCGGCGAGCGGGTGGCGATGCTGGTCGGGCAGGGCGCGCTCGGGGCCGAGGAGGAGGTCCGCGAGATCGCCCACCGGCTCGGCGCCGGAGTGGCCACCGCGCTGCTCGGCTTCGCCACCGTCGACCACCGCGAGCCGTGGGTGACCGGCGCGATCGGACTGCTCGGCACCCGACCGAGCTGGCAGCTCATGACCGGCTGCGACCGGTTGTTGATCGTCGGCAGCAACATGCCGTACTCGGAGTTCTACCCGCCACCCGGGCAGGCCCGGGCCGTGCAGATCGACCTCGACGGCACGCAGCTCGGGCTGCGCTACCCGACCGAGGTGAACCTGACCGGCGACGCCCGCCCCACCCTGCGGGCGCTCCTTTCCGAGCTGGGCCCCGGCCCGGGCCCGACCGCCTGGCGGGCCGAGATCGCCGAGGCCACCTCCGCATGGCGACGCGCCCAGCGTGACCTGGCCGAGCAGAGCGCCGACCCGGTCAACCCGCAACTGCTGTTCAGCACCCTCAGCGACCGGCTCCCCGACGACGCGATGCTCGCCGTGGACTGCGGCACCGCGACCGCCTGGTACGCCCGGCACGTTCAGGTCCGGCCCGGGATGCTGGCCAGCCTCTCCGGCACGCTGCTGTCCATGGGCGGTGCCATGCCGTACGCGCTCAGCGCCAAGTTCGCCCACCCGGACCGGCCGCTGGTCGCGTTGATCGGTGACGGGGCGATGCAGATGAACGGCGTCAACGAGCTGATCACGGTGGCGAAGTACTGGCGCAGCTGGGCCGACCCACGGTTCGTGGTGCTGGTGCTCAACAACCGGGACCTGGCGTTCGTCAGCTGGGAGCAGCGCTCCAGCGAGGGCACGCCGATGTTCCCGGACAGCCAGCAGCTCCCGGACATCGGCTACCACCAGTGGGCACAGGTGCTCGGGCTGCACGGGGAACTCGTCGACGCCCCCGAGCAGGTCGCCGGCGTCTGGGACCGGGCGCTCGCCGCCGACCGGCCGGTGGTCATCAACGCCCTGGTCGACCCGGCCGAGCTGATGCTCCCGCCGCACTTCACCGCCGAGCAGGCCCGCAAGACCGCCGCGGCGGTGCTGCGCGGCGACACCGACTGGGCCGGCATCATCCGCCGCGGCCTACCCGCGACGATCGCCAGCTACCGCCCCCGCCGCCGCGACCGCTAACCCTGCCCTCCCCCCTACCCCCTACCCCCTACCCCCCTTATCCCCGCGATCTTGCACTTTCTGCGGCGACAAAGCGTCACAAAAGCGGCGAATCGACAACCGAAAGTGCAAGATCGCGGGGGGTAAGGGGGGGGTGGGGTTCGCTAGCTGTTGCTGTCGGGGCGGGTGCTGGGTGGGCTGGACAGGGCTTCCTGGGCGGTTTGGAGGATCTCGTCGGACAGGGGTGTCTGGGCTGTCGCGCGCGCCAGCATGAGCGCACCGACCATCGTCGCGAGATCGACGAGCGCCAGCCGGCGGGCCTCGGGCGCGTCGTCGCCGGGGGCGTCCTCGATGTCCGCCAAGCGCCTGATGGTCTCCTGCACACCCACCGCGTACGACGCGCGCAGCGGACTGTCGGCGGGTGACCGGGCGGCGTCGGCGGCCAGCGCGGTGTTGGCACAGCCGGTGCCGGGTGTGTCGCGGTGCTCGGGTGACAGGTAGTGCCGCAGCAGCGCGGCCCGCGCTTCCGAGCGGTCGGGGAGGTCGGCGGAGAGCTGGTCCAGCAGGGCCAGGAGTTCACCGAAGGCCGTCGTGGCAGCGATGCCCAACAACTCGTCCTTCGAGCTGAAGTGCTTGTAGAACCCCCCGTGGGTCAGCCCGGCGGCGCCCATGAGGTCCTGAACGCTCATGCCCGCCGCGCCGCGTTCCCGGAGCAGCCTCGAGGTGGCGGCCACCACTTCCTCGCGGTGCCGCGCCGCTTCGGCACGTGACGTCCTGCCCATCGCGCGTCCCCTCCCACCCGTCGACCTCTCAATTATAGAGGATGAGCCTAATCCAAAATTTGCCGCCGCCGCCAACCTCGGTTAGATTATGGGCGTCATCTTAATTTCGAGGGTTGGAGACACCCCATGAACACCTACCTGATCAACCACCTGCGCATCCCCGGCGGCATCCCGAACGAGGAGGGGCTGTCGTACCTGGAGCAGGTCGAGGCCACCGTGCACCCGTACGGCGGCAAGTGGCTCGCCCAGGGCGACGTGGACGTGGTCGAGGGCGCCTGGCCCGGCTCCGTCGTCCTGATGGAGTTCCCCACCCGCGCCCACGCCGAGAAGTGGTACAACTCGCCCGAGTACCGGGCGATCCTCCCGCTTCGTACGAACAATGCGGTCTCGGACATCATCCTGGTCGACAGCCTGGCCCCGGACTTCACCGTCGCCGGTTTCGCCCAGCAGGTGCGCGCCGCCATCGCGGCAGCCTCCGCCAACAGCTGAGGCTGCTCAGACGCCGGTCACTCCGAGGTCATCGCCGAGCCTGGCGGTGACCTCGGAGTGTCGTGCCCCCCGACCGGTGGACAGAGCACGGCGGCCCGGCCCGAGGTGGGCCGGGCCGCCGCTGAATCCGGGGTCAGCCCCGGCGGTTGAGCCAGCGCTCCAGCGGGGACAGGGGGTCCTCGGTCGAAGGTTGCTCACGCTGCGGGACAGCCGGGCGCTCCACCGGGCGGCGGGGCTCGCCGGCCAGCTCCTTGCTGGGAGCGGTGAACGCCTTCTCCGGCTGACCCTTGACGGCGGTGGCGATGACCCGTGCAACCGCGTCGATCACCTTGCTCTGCACCGCCGAGCCCACCGAGTCGGCCGGGTCGTCGGGGTTGGCCGCGATGCCGGCGACGGCGACCTGCGGGGTGAAGCCGACGAAGGTCTCGGTCGCGTTCTCCTCCGAGCTACCCGTCTTACCGGCCACCGGCCGACCGTCGAGGATGCCGTTCACCCCGGTGGCGGTGCCGCCGTTGCACTGCCCGTACGGCGACTGCTGACCCACCGGGCAGCGGGCGGCGTCGGTCGCGGCGCGCGCCACGTCGGCGTCGAGGACCCGCTTGCAGGACGGCTCGCCGACCGGCACCTTGGCGCCCTTCGCGTCGGTCACCGAGACCACCGGCAGCGGCGTGCAGTAGGTGCCCTCGGCGGCCACCGTGGCGTACGCGTTGGCCAGGTCGAGCGGGGTGGTGGCGGCCACGCCGAGGGTGAACGACCCCCAGTTCGCGGCGTTGTTCTTGGCGAAGGCGGCGTCGCTGTCGGCGCGGAACGTGATGCCGAGCCGCTGCGCCATCTCGACCACCTTGTCCTGGCCCACCTGCTCGGCCAGCCACACGAAGTACGTGTTCACCGAACGGCCGAAGCCGTCCCACATCATCCGGTACCCGTCCATCCAGGCCGGATTGGCGTTCGCCGGGCACCAGCGACCGTCACAACTGCCCGGCCCCTCCGCCGGGTACCGGGTGGGCAGCTTGGCGGGGGCGTCGAAGCCGGTGGAGAGGGTACGGCCCGACTCCAGCGCCGCGAGCATGGTGAACAGCTTGAACGTCGAACCCGCCTGGTACCCGTCGACGCTGGCCCCGCCCGAGATCAACGGGTTGACGGTGTTGGGGTAGTTGGCCTGCCCCTTCGGGTTGTCGGCGAGGCTGTAGTGCCGGTTGACCGCCATGGCGAGCACCCGCCCGGTGCCCGGCTGCACGGCCGCGATCGGCAGGGCGCGCTTGTTGTCGTACCCGTAGACCTTGGTGGCCTGCTGCTGCGCGGTGGCCTGGATCTTCGGGTCGAGCGACGAGACGACGGTGTAGCCGCCCGAGCGCAGGGCCTGCTCGCGCTCGGCGGGGGTGGCGCCGAAGGCCGGCTGCGCCAGCCACCACTGGCGCAGGTAGTCGCAGAAGTAACCCCAGTCGTCGTGGCCCTGGTTGACGGCGGTGCAGCCGTTGGGCTGCGCGGTGGGGTGCAGCGCCAGCGGTTCCGCCTTGGCCTGCGCGGCCTGCGCGGCGGTGATCGCCCCGGTGGCGACCATCGAGTCCAGCACGTACGACCGGCGGGCCAACGCCTGGTCCTTGTCGCCGCTGATCGGGCTGTACGCGTCCGGGGACTGCACCAGACCGGCGAGCAACGCCGACTCGGCGAGGGTCAACTGTGCGGGGGGCTTGCCGAAGTAGCGCTGGCTGGCCGCCGCGATCCCGTACGCGCCGGAGCCGAAGTAGGCGATGTTCAGGTACCGGCCGAGGATCTCGTCCTTGCCGAGGCTCTTGTCCAGCGCGCCCGCGTACCGGATCTCCTGGAGCTTGCGCCCGACGGTGGGGTCGGTGGCGGCGGCGCGCTCCTCGGGCGTCCGGGTGGGGTCGGTCTTGAGGACGTTGCGCACGTACTGCATGGTCAGCGTGGAGCCGCCCTGCTCGGTGCCGCCGCCCTTGACGTTGGCGACGAGCGCCCGGGCCAGGCCGCGCAGGTCCGCGCCGCCGTGGTCGTAGAACCGCCGGTCCTCGGCCGCCACGATCGCCTGCCGCATCACCGGGGCGATGTCGGCCAACCCGACGTCGGTGCGGTTCACGTCGTAGAACGTGGTGAGCAGCGTCTTGCCGTCGTTGGCGTAGAGGTAGGAGCGCTGCGGCGTCGTCGGGGTGCGCAGCGAGTCGGGCAGCGCGGCGTACGACCCGATCGCGGCGCGTGCGGCGAACCCGACCAGCAGGTTGCCCGGCAGCGCCGCGACGGCCAGGACGAGCCCGGCCAGCACGCCGGCGAGCAGCACGGTGAACAGCCGCGACAGCGGCGAGCGAGGGGCGGCCATGCAACCCAGGATTGCCACAAATAACGCCAACCGACCACCCCCTGTTGCGAACTTCACCACCCCCCACCCCCACCTTCAGCTCGGTGATCAAGAGGTTTGCGTCAGCTGAGGGCCGATTCTTGACGCAAACCTCTTGATCACCGGGGAGGGCGGCGGGCAGGGGGCGGCAGGCAGGGGCGGTTTAGGGGGTGGGGGTTGTGCTGACGCTTGCGGACGCGGCGTCTCTCGCGGTTTCGCGGGGCATCAGGCGGCCACTGCGGTAGCCGATGCCGATGCCGGCGATCAGGACGAAGATCGCGCCGAACGTCTGGAGCGAGCCGATCAGAGCGCCGCCGAGGCCGAGCAGGGGCGCCGCGATGATCAGCATGACCCCGTCACCGAGACTGAAGGTGCCCGAGCGGGCCACCGCCCATCCGGTGAGGAACCACCCCACGCTGTAGAACGTCGCGCCGAGCAGGACCAGCGACCGCGCGGTGGTGCCGAAGACCGGCGTCTGCTCCTCGAAGCCGGCGAACGGCAACATCAGCACCGTGCCGGCGATGCTGACCAGCAGCCCGGCGGCGGCCACCCGGCGGCTGCGGGTCGCAGCCAGCAGGCCGGTGAGGGCCAGCAGCGCGAGCAGGCCGAGCCAGACCGCCGCCACCCAGCCGATCAGGTACACCGCCTGGCCGTCCGCCGGATACGGGTCGTTGCCCACCCCGCCGTCGCTGGCCATCGCCACCGCGCCGTAGAGGATGGCGTACGCCGGCAGCAGCCACACCGCGGCCCGCGCGAACCGTCGTACCGACCAGGCCCAACTGGCGTTCGTGGCGGGCGCGAGCGGGGTGGGCTCGCCGACGAAGGGCAGGACGCCGAACCCGCCGCCGGCACGCCGGGAGCCCAGCGGCGCGACCGGATCGTGCGCGCCGGGCACCGGGGCCGAGGACCACATCCGATTCGCCGGATCCTTCATGCGTCACCTCGCTCGTCCGCGAGCGGTGCGAGACGCGCCGGGGCGCCCCGATTGCCTGGTCACCACCCGTCCTAGGACCGATCGTGGCAGGCGTCGGAGCACCCCATGAGCATTTCTCGCATTTACCCGGCCGGGCGGCCGGCGTCCGGAACCCGGCCCTGCCCGCGCCGGGCGGCCCGCGCTCAATCCGCGCCGCCGGCCGCGCTCATCCGCCGCGCGGCCCGTGTGACGGGTCAGCCGCGCTCGCGCTGGTCCGTCGGGTCGTTGACCAGGCTGTCCGGGGTGACCGGCTCCGGCGCGGGCAGCCCCTGCGGCTTGTTGCCGCCGGTGGCCTGCGCCTCGGCGACGCGTACCTCGTCGTGGATCTGCTGCGCGGCGTCGGCGGCGGCCTGCGCCGCCTCCGCGGCCTCGCGCTCGACCTGGCTCGCGTGGTCGGCGGCCTCCGGCGCGGGCACGTCCCCCACCATCTGGCTCAGCCCACCGAGCGCGCCGCCCATCCCCTCCAGAGCCTTGGTCAGCTCGGCCGGGACGATCCAGACCTTGTTCGCGCTGCCCTGGGCGATCTGCGGCAGGGCCTGCAGGTACTGGTAGGCGAGCACCTTCTGGCTCGGGTTCGCCTGGTGGATCGCGTCGAACACCGTCCGGATCGCCTTCGCCTGACCCTCGGCCTGCAGGATCCGGGCCTGCCGGTCACCGTCGGCCCGCAGCACCGCGGACTGCTTCTCACCCTCGGCGGTGAGGATCTGCGACTGCTTGTGCCCCTCGGCGGTGAGGATCGCGGCACGCCGGTCCCGCTCGGCGCGCATCTGCTTCTCCATCGAGTCGCGGATGCTGGCCGGCGGCTCGATCGCCTTGATCTCGACCCGGGTCACCTTGATGCCCCAGCGGCCCGTCGTCTCGTCGAGCACCCCGGACAGGTGCCGGTTGATCTCGTCCCGGCTGGTCAGCGCCCGCTCCAGGTCGAGCGAGCCGATCACGTTCCGCAGCGTGGTCACGGTCAACTGCTCGATGGCCTGCAGGAAGCTGGAGATCTCGTACGTGGCCCGGACCGGGTCGACCACCTTGAAGTAGAGGACCGTGTCGATCGAGACCACCAAGTTGTCCGAGGTGATCACCGGCTGGGGCGGGAAGCTGACCACCTGCTCACGCATGTCGACCTTGGTACGGACCGCGTCGATGAACGGCACCAGCAGGTTGAGACCGGGGCTGAGAGTGCGCTTGTACTTACCGAGCCGTTCCACCACGTCGTGGCGCTGCTGCGGCACGATCCGCACCGCCTTGGCCAGCGTTATCACGGCGATCAGCGCCACCGCGATCACCAGCACCCCGATTATCGTCATCCCGTTCACCCTCTCGCTTCCGGCAGCTCGCCGGCGGAAGAAACGTCGTCCTGCCAGACCAGGGCGGTCGCGCCCCGGACCTTTATCACCCGAACCCGTTGACCGGGCTCGAAACTCTGCGTCGTGTCGTACGGCCGGGCCGTCCACAACTCCCCGTCGATCTTGACGAGGCCGTGCTCGGCGTCCACCCGCTCCAGCACCAGCGCCGTGGAACCCTCGATCGCCTCCACGCCGAACGGCTGTTCGCCGTTCTCCAGCGCGGACCGGCCGTGCCGCTTGATCACCGGCCGGACCACCACCAGACTCAGTGCGGACACCACCGCGAAGACCAGCGCCTGCACGGCGACCGGCGCGCCCAGGGCCGCCGCACCCGCGGCGGCGAACGCGCCGACCCCGAACATGATCAGAAACAGGGTCGTCGTGAAGATCTCGGCGACCGCCAGCACCACACCCAGCACGATCCACAGCACGGCATCCACCCCACGATCGTGACATGCAAATGCTCGCGCGGCTTCTTCGCGAAGATCAGTAGGCTCGGCGAGACCCATCCGGCGGCGGCCCGACCCGAGGAGAACCGTTGACCCTGCTACCCGAGACCGCCCGACAGATCGACAACCAGGTCGCCCAGGCACAGGCCGAGGGCCACGTCCCGTCGCTGGTGCTCGGCGTGGTCCGCGACGGCGCGCTGGCGCACCTGGCCGTCGCCGGCGAACACCCCCGGCCGGATCTCGACCTGCAGTACCGGGTGGGCTCGATCAGCAAGACCATGACCGCGACCCTGGTCATGCAGTTGCGCGACGCCGGCCGGCTGGCCCTCGACGACCGGCTGGAGCAGCACCTGCCCGGCACCGCACTCGGCGCGCTCACCCTGCGCCAACTCCTCGGGCACGCCAGCGGGATGCAGCGCGAACCCGAGGGCGACTGGTGGGAGCGGGCCGAGGGCGTCGACCTGCCGACCCTGCTCGCCGGGGTCACCGCCGACAAGATCGCGTACCCGCCGCACACCACGTACCACTACTCCAACCTGGCGTACGGGCTGCTCGGCGGACTCCTCGAACGGCTCACCGGGACGCCCTGGGCCGAGCTGCTGGCCGACCGCGTCCTCGGTCCCCTGGGAATGCGCCGCACCACGTACGCGGCCACCGAGCCGTTCGCCCGTGGCTACGTCGTCCACCCCTGGCACCACACGTTGCGCGAGGAACCCCGGACCGACACCGGCGCGATGGCCCCCGCCGGGCAACTCTGGTCGACGATCGAGGACCTGGGCCGCTGGGCCGCGTTCCTGGCCGACCCCGACCCGTCGGTGCTGGCCGCCGAGACGCTGACCGAGATGTGCGCGCCCGTGGTGATCAGCGACCTCGACTCCTGGACCGGCGGGCACGGGCTGGGACTGGAGCTCTACCGGGACGGCGAACGCGTGTACGTCGGGCACGGCGGCTCGATGCCCGGGTACGTGGCCGCCCTCGTGGTGCACCGAGCCAGCCGTACCGCCGTGGTCGGCTTCGCCAACTCGTACGGCTTCGGAATCACCACGCTCGCCCGTCGGCTGCTGACCAGCGTGCTGGACACCGAGCCGCCGGTGCCGCAGCCGTGGCGGCCGGTCACCGCCGCGCCCGCGCCCGAGGTGGCCGAGTTGACCGGTCGCTGGTGGTGGATGGGCACCTCGCTGGACCTGCGCTGGGACGGAGGTGACCTGGTGGCCCACGTACGCGGTGAGCGGGTGAGCCGGTTCACCGCCGAGGGGACGGACCGCTGGCGGGGACGCTCCGGCCCGGAGAACGGCGAGATCCTGTCGGTGCTGCGCGACGACGACGGGCGGGCGACGGCGATCGACATCGCCACGTTCGTCTTCACCCGCAGCCCGGACGAGGCCCCCTGACCCGTGGCCGGGCGGACCGGCCGGCCCGTGGCCGGGCGGACCGGCCGGTCAGGCCGGCTCGGTGACGAAGTCGATGAGGCGCTCCATGGCGTTGATCAGGGGCGTCTCCACGTCGGCGAAGCTGTTCACCCGGGACAGGATGTGCCGCCACATGCCGGCCGGCTCGGCCACCCCGAGGGCCGCGCAGACCCCCTCCTTCCAGGGCCGCCCCGGTGGCACCACCGGCCACGCCGCGATGCCCAACGCGGCCGGCTTGACCGCCTGCCAGACGTCCACGTACGGATGCCCGGTCACCAGCACGTACGGCGAGGTCACCCGGGCCACGATCCGGCTCTCCTTGCTGCCCGGCACCAGGTGGTCGACGAGCACGCCGAGGCGTCGGGTCGGGCCCGGGGCGAAGTCACGGACCGCCGCGTCCAGGTCGTCGATGCCGTCCAGCGGCTCCACGACCACGCCCTCGATCCGCAGGTCGTCACCCCAGATGCGCTCGACCAGCGCGGCGTCGTGGATGCCCTCGACCCAGATCCGGCTGGCCTTGGCGACCTGAGCACGGACGTTCTCCGCCGCCACGGACCCGGAGGCGGTCCGCCGACGGGCCGCCGGCACCGGGGCGCGGGTCGGGCGGCGCAGCGTCACCGGCCGGCCGTCGAGCAGGAACGCCGCCGGTAGCAGCGGGAAGTTGCGCCGCTTACCGTGCCGGTCCTCCAACACCACGGCGCCGGCCTCGAAACCCACCACCGCGCCGCAGAAGCCGGAGTCGGCGTCCTCCACCACCAGATCCGGTTCGGCGTCCACCTCCGGGGTGACCTTGCGCCGTCGCCAGTCGCCCGCCAACACGTCCTCGCCGTATCGCCCCGCCATGTCGATCACGCTAACCCGCACCCCGCACCCACCCACCCCGACACACCGCGCCCGCGCCCCCGTCCCCGCGCCCGCGCCCGCGCCCGCGCCCGCGCCCGTCGATCATGGAGTTGTGGTGGTGCACGAAGCGCTGCCAACCGCACGGAATCCGGCACCACAACTCCATGATCGACGCGATTCGGGTGGGGTGCGGCGGGGCGGGGCGGTACTGGGCGGGGCGAAGGGGGCAGTTCGGGGCAGGCAGGGCGGCCGGAGCGGCAGCCGAGACAGGGCCACCGATCACCACGTACCCTTTCGGCATGTCCACCCCCGCAACGGGCGCGGCCACCCTTGCGCCGCGCCGGTCGAGCCGGTTCGTTGCCTGGGTGCGCGCGTGGCGCGCCGGGTTGGTGCCGTACGACGAGGTCGCCGACGCCATCGCCGGTGACGAGGAGCACCTCGTCGCGGACGCCCCGGGCACCTGGACCGACGTGCCGCTGGGTGCCGCGCTGCCCACCCTGGCCAAGCTGTCGCCCGACGAGATCCGGTTGGTGCTGCCCGCGCCGGGCGACCCACGGGGCCTGCCCGGTCCCGGGGACTTCGCCGGAGCGGCGCTGGTGGCGGGTGAGGCGGTGGTGGCCGGCGGGTTGGGTCTGATCCCGCAGGTACGCAGTCACACCTCCGGCTCGGGAGACTGTTTCGAGACGGTGCTGTGGCGGGTGTACCCGCTGCCGGCCGACGCGCCGGCCGCCTCGCTGTCACTGCCCGGGGCCGCCGAGGCGGAAGCCGAACTGGCCGCCGCGCTGGCCGAGACGACCGCCGCGTTGACCCGTCTCGACGTGGCCCAGTGGCGGCCCGAGCTGGCCGGCGCGCTGGCCGCGCTGCGCCGGCCCGACGGTGCCACCGACCTGCCGCCCGGCTTCGACCCACGGGCGCGCCGGCTGTTCGCCCGCGCGGCCGTGCTGGACCGGGTCCTCGCCCTGGCCGGGCACGCCGCCCCCGGTGGCGCGATCAACAACTACGAGGCCCAGCAGCGCGACGCGGCACTACGCCCCCTCACCACCGCCTGCCGCCAAGCCCTGGTAGCAGCCTGCAACGCCCCCCTACGCCCCTAGCCCCCACCCGGGACCGCGCCGATCTTGCACTTTCTGCTGCGACGTAAGGGACATAACGCCCCATACCGTCGACAGTAAGTGCAAGATCGACGAGAAAAGAGGGGCGCGGGGTTAGATCTCGTCGAGCAGGTCGGCTACGGAGTTGACGATGCGGGACGGGCGGTACGGGTAGCGCTCGGCTTCGGTACGGCTGCTGATGCCGGTGAGCACCAGGATGGTCTCCAGCCCGGCCTCCAGGCCGCAGAGGACGTCGGTGTCCATCCGGTCACCGATCATCGCGGTGGTCTCCGAGTGCGCGTTGATCGTGTTCAGCGCCGATCGCATCATCATCGGGTTGGGCTTGCCGACGAAGTACGGCTCCACCCCCGTCGCCTTGGAGATCATGGCGGCGACCGAGCCGGCGGCCGGCAACGCGCCCTCCACGGACGGGCCGGTCACGTCGGGGTTGGTGCAGATGAACCGGGCCCCGTCGTTGATCAAGCGGATCGCCTTGGTGATCGCCTCGAAGCTGTAGGTGCGGGTCTCGCCGAGCACCACGTAGTCCGGGGCGAAGTCGGTGAGCACGTACCCGACGGCGTGCAGGGCGGTGGTCAACCCGGCCTCGCCGATGACGTACGCGGTGCCACCCGGGCGCTGGTCGGCGAGGAACTGGCCGGTGGCCAGCGCCGAGGACCAGATCGACTCCTCCGGCACGTCCAGCCCCATCCGGCTCAACCGGGCCGTCAGGTCGCGCGGCGTGTAGATGGAGTTGTTGGTCAGCACCAGGAACGGCTTGCCGGAGGCGCGCAGCCGGTTGACGAACTCCGGTGCTCCGGGCACCGGCTGACCCTCGTGGACCAGCACACCGTCCATGTCGGTGAGCCAGCTCTGCACGGGTTTGCGGTCATGCATCGGAGCCCCCAGCAGGCGTCGGTCGGCGGGTCGGTACGCAGCAGACGGTGGGACAGGTGTCCCACATGGGCAGGTCGCCGAGGCGTCGGCGCAGCTGCGCGCCGTCCGGGTCGGTCCGTTCGGTGACCAGTTCCCGGACCATCGTCACGAAGCGCGGGTCGGTGCCCGGGGTGCCGGCCCGGACGAAGTCCAGACCGAGCTGCTTGGCCGTCTCCAGCGCCTCGGTGTCCAGGTCCCACACCACCTCCAGGTGGTCCGAGACGAACCCGATCGGGCTGACCACCACGCTGGTGGTGCCCCCCTCGGCGAGCGCGCCGAGGTGGTCGTTGATGTCGGGTTCCAGCCACGGCACGTGCGGGGGGCCGGACCGGCTCTGCCACACCAGGTCGTACGCCAGGTCAGGGGCGGCGGCCGCGGCCACCAGCCGGGCGGTCTCGCGCAGTTGCGCCTCGTAGCGGCCGCCGTGCGGGCCGGCGTTCGCCGCCATCGAGGTGGGGATGGAGTGGGCGGTGAACACCAGCCGGGTGGTGTCCCGCTTCGCGGGGTCGAGTTGGGCGAGGGCGGCCCGGACCGCGTCGACGTGGGGCTCGACGAACCCGGGGTGGTCCCAGAACTGCCGCAGCTTCTCGATCACCGGCGCGTCGGGTCCGACGGCGGCCCGGGCGGCGGCGATGTCCTCCTGGTACTGCCGGCAGGACGAGTAACCGCCGTACGCGCTGGTGACGAAGGCCAGCGCCCGGGTCACACCGTCGTCGCGCATCCGGGTCACGGTGTCGGCGAGCATCGGGTCCCAGTTGCGGTTGCCCCAGTAGACGGGCAGGTCCACACCGTGCGCCGCGAAGTCGGCGCGGACGGCGGCCAGCAGGTCACGGCACTGCTGGTTGATCGGGGACACCCCGCCGAAGTGCTGGTAGTGCTCGGCGACCTCGGCCAGCCGCTCGGGCGGCACGCCCCGGCCGCGGGTCACGTTCTGCAGGAACGGCATCACGTCCTCCGGCCGTTCCGGCCCACCGAAGGACACCAACACCACCGCGTCGTACGCCATGGGGTCATTCTTGCCCCTCGGCCACGACGACCCGGCGACGCCCCCTGGTGCTGACGCGGAGATCACGCGTGCGGCTCCCGGGGGCGTCGCCGAAGGAGCGTCAGGCGCCGATGGCGTGGTAGCCGCCGTCGACGTGCACGATCTCGCCGGTGGTGGCCGGGAACCAGTCGGACAGCAGCGCCAGGCAGGCCCGCGCGGCCGGCTCCTGGTCGGTGAGGTTCCAGCCGAGCGGGGCGCGCTCGCTCCAGGCGGTCTCGAACTGGTCGAAGCCGGGGATCGACTTGGCGGCGATGGTGCGCAGCGGCCCGGCGGCCACCAGGTTGCTGCGAATGCCCTGCTTGCCCAGGTGCAGCGCCAGGTAGCGGGACGCGGACTCCAGGCCGGCCTTGGCCACGCCCATCCAGTCGTACACCGGCCACGCCTTGGTGGCGTCGAAGGTCAGGCCGACCACCGCGCCACCGGCCGACATCAGCGGCAGCGCCGCCATCGCGAGGGACTTGTACGAGTAGGTCGAGACGTGCAGGGCGGTCGCCACGTCCTCCCACGGCGCGTCGAGGAAGCCACCGCCGAGGCAGCTCTGCGGGGCGAAGCCGATCGAGTGCACCACGCCGTCGAGCCCGTCGACGTGCTCGCGGACCCGGTCGGCGAGGCTGGCCAGGTGCTCGGCGTTGGTCACGTCGACCTCGATCACCGGCGCGGGCTCGGGCAGCCGCTTGGCGATCCGCTCGACCAGGGAGAGCCGGCCGAAGCCGGTGAGCACGACCTGAGCGCCGTTCTCCTGGGCGAGCTTCGCCACCGAGAAGGCGATCGAGGCGTCGGTGATGACACCGGTGACGAGCAGCCGCTTACCGGCGAGCAGTCCGGACATGCAGGGTTTCCTCCGTAGTCAGAGAAGGTCAGTGGCCCATGCCGAGGCCGCCGTCGACCGGGATCACGGCGCCGGAGACGTAACCGGCGCCGTCCGAGGCCAGCCAGGTGACCACGGCGGCCACCTCGTCCGGGCTGGCCATCCGGCCGGCGGGGATGGACTTGCGGATCTCCGCCTTGCGGTCGTCGGAGAGACCGGCGGTCATGTCGGTGTCGATGAAGCCGGGCGCCACCACGTTCGCGGTGATGTTGCGGCTGCCCAGCTCGCGGGTGATCGAGCGGGCGACGCCGACCAGGCCGGCCTTGCTGGCGGCGTAGTTGACCTGACCGGCGCCGCCGGAGAGGCCCACCACCGACGAGATGAAGATGAAGCGGCCCCACTTGGCCCGCAGCATCTTGCCGGAGGCGCGCTTGGCGACCCGGAACGCGCCGGTGAGGTTGGTGTCGACCACGCCGGTGAACTGCTCCTCGGACATCCGCAGCAGCAGCGTGTCGTCGGTCATGCCGGCGTTGGCGACGACCACCTCGACCGGGCCCAGCTCGGCCTCGACGGCGGTGAACGCGGCGTCGATCGAGGCCGCGTCGGTGACGTCGGCCCGTACGCCGAACAGCCCTTCCGGGGGCTCGCCACTGCGGTGGGTGACCGCCACCCGGTCACCCTGCTTGGCGAAGGCCTGCGCGATGGCCAGGCCGATTCCCCGGTTGCCGCCGGTCACCAGCACGGTACGGGCCACGGTTCCTCCTTGCGACTGCTCAGCATGGACGCGTCGGAGCCTAGGCGTTACCCGCAAGTAAGCGCTAACGGGTGTGGCGTCCCACCCAGGTACGACGTGCGGATCAACCTGCGGGGGCACGCCCGGTGGCACCCTCGGCCCGTAGCCTCCGGGTGGTGAACCGGCAACCTCTCGTCCTGGCTCTGGGCGCGCTGGGGCAGACCCTGTGGGGCCGGGATGCCCCATCCGATCGACCGCTGCGGACCCGCTGGCCCCGACTGGCCCGCGCCCTCACCCCGATCGGCCTGCTCGCCGCGCTCGGCTTCTTCTGGATCACGCTGAGCGTGGAGCTGGATCTGGAGCTGCCGACGCCGGTGGCGGTGCTGTTCGCGGCGATGACCACGGCACCGCTGCTGGCGCTGCCCCGGCGTCCGCTGCTGGCCTGGCGGTTGACCGTGCTGGCCCTGCTGGTGTGCACGTTCAACGCGCCGGCCGACCTGCCCGGCCCGTGGACCCCGCCGCTGGCCCTCGGGTCGGTCGCCGTGGTCGCGGTGGCCGCCGCGCGGGTCGACCGGCCGGTGCTGGCGTGGCTGGTGGCGATCACGGCGATACCGGTGCTCACCCTGGTCCGCCCGGAGAACCGCGCCGCCGTCCTGGCGCTGCTCGGCGCGCTGGCGATCGTCGGCGACCTGATCCGGCGCAACCGGCTGTCCCGCCGGGCGCTCGCGGCGCAGACCGAGCTGAGCGAGCGCGAGCAGGAGCGCCGCGCGGTGCTGGAGGAGCGCACCCGGATCGCCCGCGAGCTGCACGACGTGGTGGCACACCACATGTCGCTGATCGCCGTGCAGGCCGAGACCGCGCCGTACCGCCTCGACGACGTGCCCGCCCCGGCCGCCGCCGAGTTCGCCGCCATCGCCGGCTCGGCCCGCGACGCGCTGACCGACATGCGGCGGCTGTTGGGGGTGCTGCGCAGCGAGGTCAGCGGACCGCAGACCGCCCCGCAGCCCGACCTGGCCGACCTGGGCGCGATGGTGGACGCGGCCCGCCGCGCCGGGCTGGCCGTGACCCTGGACGCCGACCCGTCTCCTGCGGTGCCCGCGCCGGTCGGGCTGGCCGCGTACCGCATCGTCCAGGAGGGCCTGGCCAACGCGGCCCGGCACGCGCCGGGCGCCGCGGTGCGCGTCACCGTCCGCGCCGGTCCGGCCGGTCTGGGAGTACGCGTCGACAACTCCCCGCCCGACGCCCCACCGACCGCCGACGGCGGGCCGGGCCACGGGTTGACCGGTATGCGCGAGCGCGCCACCTCGCTCGGCGGTACGTTCACCGCCGGGCCGCTACCGGACGGCGGATACGCGGTGGCGGCCGAACTGCCGTACGAGGTGGGGAGCCTGGACACATGATCAAGGTGCTGATCGTCGACGACCAGGCGATGGTCCGGCAGGGCTTCGGCGCGCTGCTCGCCGCCCAGCCCGATCTGCTGGTGGTGGGCGACGCCGCCGACGGCGCGCAGGGGGTCGCCGCCGCCCGTCGCCTCGACCCGGATGTGGTGCTGATGGACGTGCGGATGCCGGTCCTGGACGGGCTGGCCGCCACCCGTCAACTGCTGGGCGACCGCTCGGCGCAGCGCCCCCGGGTGCTCATCCTCACCACGTTCGACCTGGACGACTACGTGTACGAGGCGCTGCGCGCCGGTGCGAGCGGCTTCCTGCTCAAGGACGCGCCCGCAGCCGACCTGGTGCAGGCGGTGCGGGTGGTGGCGGCCGGGGACGCGCTGCTCGCCCCGGCGGTGACCCGCCGGCTGATCGCCGAGTTCGCGGCCCGCCCGGAACGCCGCCGACCCCGCCCCACCGACCTGGCCGGGCTGACCCCACGGGAGACCGAGGTGCTGCGGTTGATCGCCCGGGGCCGCAACAACGCGGAGATCGCCAAGGACCTGGTGGTGGCGGAGCAGACCGTGAAGACGCACGTCGGGCGGATCCTGGCCAAGCTCGGCCTGCGCGACCGGGCCCAGGCGGTGGTGTTGGCGTACGAGACGGGTCTGGTCGCCGCCGGCGAGTAGCACCGGAGAGCCACCCGGAAGACGGCTCCCCGGGACGACGCCCCCGGCCCGTGCGCCCCCGCACTCTCCCTCCGGACGACATTCCGGAGGGGGAGACCACACATGCGACGACGAACTGCCGCCCGGGTGGCGGTGAGCACCCTGCTCGGTGTGAACCTGATGCTGCCCGGCGGGCCGGAACCGGTCGTGGCGGCGGGGTTCGTCGAGGCGTACCCGGTCACCGCGGCGGCGATGCGCGCGGCCGGCCCCCCGTACGCGGACTGGACGGCCGACGGACGCCGGTTTCTGACGTTCGATCCGCGCGGTGACGGCCGCGTCGTGGAGGTGGTCGGCGACCTGACCGGCGCGGACCGGATCGCGGTGCTGGTGCCGGGGGTGGGCAGTACGCTCGCCGATTTCGACCGAGGGCTGGGTGGGGTGGCCGGGCGCGCGCCGGCGGTGCAGGCCCGCCAGCTCTACGGGCGGCTGCGGTCGACCGACCCGTCGGCGCGGGTCGCGGTGCTGGCCTGGCTCGGCTACGACCCGCCCGACGGGGTGTTGGCCGCCGCCGGCGACGCCAGCGCCCGGCGCGGGGCGGTCGCGCTGGCCGGGCTGCTGCGGGAGTTGGCGGCGCGGCGTCCCACCGCGACGATCACGGTGGTCGGGCACAGCTACGGGGCGTTGGTGGTGGCGCTCGCGGCAGCGCACGCCCCGGCGCAGGTCACCGACGTGGTCAGCCTCGGTGGGGTCGGCGCGGGTGTGCAACGGGCCGACGAGTGCCGCGACGGCCTGCGGTTCTGGGCGGCCGAGGCGTCCTCCGACTGGATCCGTCGGGTGCCGGCGGTGCGCCTCGCCGGCCTCGGGCACGGACGTCGGCCGGGCGACCCGGCGTTCGGCGCCCGACCGCTGCCGGTGGACGGGGTGGCCGGACACGACGGTTACCTGACGCCGGGCAGCGCCACGCTCGACGCGGTCGCGGGGGTCGTGCTGGGCGTCGGACCGGTCGAGGACCCCCGGTGAGCCGCGACCGCGCGGTGGACGCGCTGCGGGCGTACGCCATCGGTGGCGTCGTGCTCGGGCACTGGATGGTCACCGGCCTGGTGCTGACCGGCGACGGCGGGCTGCGCCAGGCCAGCCCGCTGGCGGCGATGCCCGGGCTGGCCCCGGTGACCTGGCTGGTGCAGACGCTCGGCCTGTTCTTCTTCGCCGCCGGCTTCGGCTCGGCCCGGTCGCTGGCGCGGCACCGGGGCGGGTGGGGCGGCTGGCTGGCCCGCCGCACGCGTCGACTGCTGCTGCCCGCGGTGGCGCTGCTGGGCACGGGTGCGGCGGTGCTGCTGGCCGCCACCGTGCTGGGCGCGCCGGACGACACGCTCGCCCTGGGGCTGCGGCTCGCGGTCAGTCCGCTGTGGTTCCTGGCGCCGCTGCTGCTCCTCGTCGCGTCGAGCGGCCCGCTGCGCGCCGCCGTACGCCGATGGGGGGTGGCACGCTGCGCGCTGCCGGCGGTGGCCGTGGTGGCGGCGAGCGACGTCGCGGTCCGCCTGGCGCCGGACGGGGTGACCGTGCCGCCGGTCAGCGTGGTGGCGGCCTGGGCGGTGCCGTACCTGCTCGGCCTCGCCCACGCCGACGGGCGGCTGGCCGGCCGGCGGGCGGCGGCCCTGCTGGCGGTGGGCGGGGGCGGGACGCTCGCCGTGCTGCTGGCGCTGGGCTACCCGGCCAGCGCGGTCGGGGTGCCCGGGGTCGGGATGTCCAACCTCAACCCGCCGTCGCTGCTGGCCGTGGCGCTGGCGGCCACCCAGGTCGGGCTGGGCCTGCTGGCCCGGCTCGGGTGGGAACGGTTGCTGGCCCGGCCGCTGCCGGCCCGCGTGGTGGCCACGATGAACCGTGACGCCGTGCGGATCTACCTGTGGCACCAGCCGGTGCTGGTCGCGGTGACCGCGCTCACCGCGCGGAGCGGGATGGCCCTGCCCGGGCTGCACACCGCGCCGGACGGTCCGGCGTGGCTGCTGGCCCGGTGCTGCTGGCTGCCGCTGCTCGCCGCCACGCTGGTCACGGTGGTACGCGGAGGGCGCGGAACCGGGTCGACAGCGCGTCGGGCCAGGCCGGTACGGCCGGGCGGTGGAGCGCTCGCGGACCGGTCGGGCGAGTGCGTGCCGGGGCCGGCTCAGGTGTACGATCATCGACGTTCGGGCCGGGCCGACCTGCAGGAGGTGATCGCTGTGCGAGATAGCGATCCTCCTAGTCGTGGCCGGGCCGATGGTCAGCCCCGCTGAGCCACGACTCAGTCTGGCGAGCTGACCCCGCTCCGCTCCCCCACCACCTCGGTCGACGCCGTGGTGCGTGCCGCGCCGTCCGGTCACCGGACGGTCGCCGGGAGCCGCCCGGTCACGACTTCGTGTGCGCGTCCCCACCCCCTGCGGTCCGCCCTCACCCGCGGATCGTCCAGCCGCCACTCGGAGCCGTCCATGAGCCGCTACGTCGCCCCGCTGGGCTTCACCCTCGCCGCCGTCTGGGTGGCCGTCGTCTTCGTCCTGGCCGGCGGCGGTCACTGACCACCGCCGGCCGGTCGGGCCCGGGTCGTTTCCCGCCCGACCGCTCGTCAGATCATCCGTGACGTCCAGAGCAGGCTGAGCGCGCCGGCGCAGAGCGCCAGCAGCAGCGCCACCCCGGCGTACCACTGGGTCACCTCGCGCGGCTCGGTCCGGAACCCGATCGAGCTGCCCATGTCCTGGTAGACCTGCTTCAGCTCGCTCACCGAGGCCGCCTCGTAGAAGTAGCCCTCGGTCGTCTCGGCCAGCTCGGCGAGGGCCAGCCGGTCCACCGGCACCCGTTGGAGCTGCCCACCGATGTCGACCTGACCGGTGTCGGTGCCGAACGCGATGGTGGAGACCGGCACGTTCGCCGCCTGCGCGGCGGCTGCCGCCTCCTCCACCGACCGGCCGGAGGTGCGGAAGCCGTCCGACAGCAGCACGATGCGCGCCGGTGGGATACCGGCCGCGCCGTCGGCCGGCACCGACCGGATCGCCTCCAGGCAGGTGAACACCGCCTCGCCCGTCGCGGTCGCCTCGGCCAGCACCAGCCCGTCGATCGCGGCGGTCACCGCGTCCCGGTCCTTGCCCGGCGGCACCAGCACGTTCGCCGCCTTGGCGAAGGAGACGAGACCCAGGTTGTAGCTCTCCGGCAGCTCGCCCACGAACTGCTTGGCCGCCTCCTGCGCGGCCTCCAACCGGTTCGGCGCGACGTCGTCGGCCTGCATCGACAGGGAGACGTCGATGGCGAGCATCACGGTCGCCCGCTCCAACGGCTCCTTCGTGTCCACCGCGGGGCGGGCCAGGGCCGTGGCGAGCACCAGCAGGCAGAGCAGGAACGCGGTCGCCGGTACGTGCCGCCGCCAGCCCAGGCCCCTGGGCGCGACGGTACGCAGCAGGTCCACGTTGGTGAACCGCATCGCGTACGCCCGGCGGTGCAGCTGCCGCCAGACGTAGAACGCGGCGAGCGCGAGCACCGGCAGCACCGCCAGCAGCCACCACGGTTGCAGAAAACGGATCATCGTGTCGTCCCCCGGGTCCGCGCGTGCCGCTGCGCGGCAACGAAACGCACCATGTCCAGCAGCCAGTCTCGGTCCGTACGCAGACGCAGGTGGGCCGCGCCGGCACCGCGCAGCGCGGCGGCGATGGTGGCCCGTTGGGCGGCGGCGGCCTCCGCGTACCGCTGCCGCAGCCGGGGATCGGCGGTCTGCACCTCGTGCAGCTCACCGCTCTCCGGGTCGACCACGGGCAGCACCCCCACGTCGGGCAACTCCAACTCGCGCGGGTCGACCACCTCGATCGCCAGCACGTCGTGCCGGACGCGCAGCTTGCGCATCGGCCGGGCCCACTGCTCGGCCGGCGCCAGGAAGTCCGAGACCACCACGGCCACCCCGCGCCGCCGGGGCGGACGGTTGAGCATGTCGACGAGCGCGCCCAGGTCGCCCCGGCCGGGCTGGATCGGCGTGCCGGCGACGGCGCGCAGCAGGCCCTGCGCCTCCTTGCGGCCGGAGCGGGCCGGCAGGCGGGTGAGTACGCCCGGACCGGGTGGTGGCGGGCCACCGCGCCAACGCCGGACCGGCGCGGACGCGCCACCGCCGGTGCCGATCACCGCACCGATGCGGTTGCCGCCGCGCACGGTCAGGTGGGTGATCGCCGCGGCGGCGGCCACCACCACCTCCCGTTTGAGCCACTGCCCGGTGCCGAAGTCCAGGCTGGCCGAGAGGTCCAGGGCCAGCCAGGTCTCCAACTCCCGGTCGGCGACGGTACGGCGCACATGGGCGGTCGTGGTCCGTGCGGTCACCGGCCAGTCCATCCGGCGTACGTCGTCACCGGGGCGGTACTCCCGCGACTCGCCCGCCTCGCTGCCCGGCCCGGGGAGCAGACCGGCGTAGTCGCCCTGGAGCAGACCGTCGAGCTTGCGGGTGACCAGCAGTTGCAACCGGGACAGCACGGCCTCGCTGCGGTCACCCAGCGGGGCGGGACGAGGGGTGGGTGAGGTCACGGCCGCTGCCCGGGCCAGCCCGCGCCGGGTGGTGGGGCGCTCGACGGCGGGGTGGCCTGCTGCCGGGGCGCGACCGACGGAAGCGGGATCGTGGACATCACCCGCTGCACGATGTGGTCGGCCGGCACGTCGTCGGCGAGCGCGTCGTAGCTGAGCACCAGCCGGTGCCGCAGGATGTCCGGAGCGATGTCCTGGACGTCCTGCGGCAGCGCGTAGTCGCGTCCGCGCAGCAGCGCCAGCGCGCGGGTGGCCCGGACCAGTCCGAGCGAGGCGCGCGGGCTGGCCCCGTACTGGATCAGTTGGGCGACGTCCGGCATGCCGTGCTCAGCGGGCGTACGGGTGGCCAGCACCAGACGAACCGCGTAGTCGACAAGCGCGTTGTGCACGAACACCTGGTCGGCCTTGCGTTGCAGCGCGATCAACTCGGGGGTGTCGAAGACCGCCGTCGGTTCCGGCGCGGCCACGCCCATCCGGTAGACGATCTCCCGTTCCTCGGCGTCGGTCGGATAACCCACCACGATCTTCATGAGGAACCGGTCCCGCTGGGCCTCCGGCAGCGGGTAGACGCCCTCCTGCTCGATCGGGTTCTGGGTGGCCATCACCAGGAACGGGTCGGGCACCTGGTGGCTCTCCCCGCCGATCGACACCTGCCGTTCGCTCATCACCTCGAGCAGCGCCGACTGCACCTTCGCCGGGGCACGATTGATCTCGTCGGCGAGCAGGAAGTTGACGAAGACCGGCCCCAGCTCCACGTCGAACTTCTCGCTCGACTGCCGGTAGATCCGGGTGCCCATGATGTCGGCCGGCACCAGGTCGGGGGTGAACTGCACCCGGGCGAAGGACCCGCCGACGACCTTGGCGAGGGTCTCCACGGCCAGGGTCTTGGCCACACCGGGCACGCCTTCGAGCAGGCAGTGGCCGCGGGCGAGCAGCGCGACGAACATCCGCTCGACCATCCGGTCCTGGCCGACGATGACCCGTTTGATCTCGAACAGCGCCTTCTCCAACAGGGTGGCGTCCTGCGCGGGCGTGGTCACCGGGGCGGGCGCCGGGGGTGTCGCCCCGTTGGGCGTCGGGGCGTCGGGCGTGGTCGGCTGGGCCACCGGTCCTCCACAGCGTTTGTCGGTCGTCGCGGCTGGTGCGGTATCAAGACTCGCATGCCTTCCTGAGTGTCGAGGTGGGGAGAAGCCGATTTTCGCCGCGCCGTCCCGAGCATCGAATCGCGCGTCATGGGTGGACAGGGACCGGGCCGCCGCGTGTACGATTCATCCCGTCGCCGGGCGGCTCCCCCCGTGGCCGCCCGGCGCTCAAACTTCTCGCTGCGGCCGCCCTAGACTGGCCGGGATGAGCGTCCCCACCCCCGCCGACGAGGCCCTGGTCTGTTCGGCCCGCGGCTGCCGTGCCCCCGCCGTCTGGGCGCTGGAGTGGAACAATCCCCGCCTGCACACCGCCGATCGGCGCAAGACCTGGCTGGCCTGCGCCGAACACCGGGACACGCTCGGCGCGTTCCTGGACGCCCGGGGCTTCCTCCGTACCGTCACTCCGGTGTCCGGATCGCCTACCCTCGACGTGTGAGCGAGCGATGAGGCACAGCAGCGGCGCGGCGCGGAACGGATCTGCTCGGTGAGCGCGCAGGACCGCACCGAGCCACCGGCCACGCCGGGCCCCGACGCCACACCGGCCGCCCCGGGCCCCGACACCGCGCCAACCGTGCCCGCCCCGCCCCGGCCGACCTCCCCGGCGGCACCGCCCGGCATCGCGCCGCCGCCCGGGGCGTTCCCCGCGCCCGGCACGCTCGGCCCGGACCCGTCCCCACCGGACGTCCGGTCGCCCGCCCCGCTGCCGCCGAACGCCGTGCCGCCGAACGCTCCGCCGCCGTCCGCCGGCCACGCCGCCCCGCCCGACCTGCCGCCGCCCGGCCTCCTGCCGCCGGGGCCCGCCTCGGTGACGTCGGCCCGCGGTCCGTTGGAGCCGTGGCCGGACACCGTACGCTGGCAGCCGATCTCCACGGACCTGATCTGGGTGGAGCTGATCCGGCTCGCGGTCGTGGTGGCCATCGGCCTGGCCGTGACCGCGGTCGGCTGGGCGCTCAGCGGTCACTGGCTGTTCGGGTTGGCCCTCGCCGTCGTGCTGGTGCTCGGCGCGTGGCGGGCCACGGCCATCGTCCGGGCGGTACGCGCCTGGGGCTACGCCGAACGCGACGACGACCTGCTCGTACGACACGGGCTGCTGGTCCGGCGGCTCTCCATCGTCCCGTACTCGCGCATGCAGTTCGTCGACGTGAGCGCCGGCCCGCTGGAACGCGCCTTCGACCTGGCCACCGTGCAGTTGCACACGGCGGCGGCGGCCAGTGACGCGCGGGTGCCCGGCCTGCGCCCGGCGGAGGCGTCCCGGCTACGCGACCGACTCACCGCGCTGGGCGAGGACCGGGCGGAGGGGCTGTGACCAGCCGCGCTGTGACCACCCGCGCGGGTGACCGCCGACGTCACCGGGCACCGGCCCGATGAGCGAGATCCCCGTCGAGCCGGGCACCGTACCGCCGTCCTCCGGCAGCGACGCGCCCCCTGCCGGTCCACCGCACGCGGTCGTGCCGCCGCATGCCGGACTGCCGCCGCATCCTGCGGGGTCACCGGATGCTGGCGGGGTGCCCTACCCCGCCGGGACGCCGCATCCCGCTGGACCGCCGTATCCGGTCGGGTCGCCGCACTCGGTCGGGCCGCCGCACTCGGTCGGGCCGCCGCATCCGGCCGGGTCGCCTTATTCGGCCGGGCCGCATGAGGCGGTTCAGCCGTGGCCGGCACCGGGCAGTGGCGGTGGTGGAGAGCCGCGACAGCGGCTGCACCCGCTCAGCCCGCTGCTGCACGGCGCCAAGTCGTTGGTCGTGGTGATCGCCGGGCTGTCCTGGTCGACCCTGTCGCGGGTCGGCTTCGGTTGGTTCGCCGCGATGGTGGTGGTGCTGGCGCTCGGCGCGACCGTGCTCTCGGTGATCAGCTGGTACAACACCGGCTACCACGTGGTGGGGCGCGAGCTGCGGGTGCACGAGGGGCTGCTCTGGCGACGTACCCGGGCCATCCCGTTGGAACGGTTGCAGGCCGTGGAGGTGGTCCGGCCGCTGCTCGCCCAGCTCACCGGCTTGGCCGAGCTGCGCCTGGAGGTCGTCGGCGGCGGCAAGACCGAAGCGCCGCTGGCGTACCTCGGGGTGGCCGAGGCGACCCGGCTGCGGGAGCGGCTGCTGGCGCTCGCCGGGCGCGCCGCGCCGGTCGACGAGACCGCGCCCGCGACGCGGGTCGAGACGCCGACGGCCGTGCGGGGTCGACCGCTGCACGCGGTACGCAACCAGAACCTGCTGGTCAGCCAGTTGCTCACCCCGCAGGCGTTCCTGCTCCCCTTCGGCCTGGCCTTCGTCGTGGTGCAGTTCGTCACCGCCGGGTCGTGGTCGTTCATCGCGGTGGCGAGCACCCTGACCGCGATGGCCGGGGTGCTGCTGCAACCGATCCGCCGGGTGCTCGACGACTGGAACTTCCGGCTGGCCCGCGACGGCGACACCCTGCGGGTGCACAACGGCCTCCTGGAGACCCGCGCGCAGACCGTGCCGCTGGATCGGGTCCAGACCGTACGGGCCACCTGGCCGCTGCTGTGGCGGGTCAACGACTGGCTGCGCCTGCGGTTGGAGGTGGCCGGCTACTCGGTCGCGGAGGCCGACGACCGCAACCGCCCGGACCGGCTGCTGCCGGTGGGGGACCTGCCGACCGCCACGATGATCGTCGGCGAGGTGCTGCCCGGCGTACGCCTGGACGCGCTCACCCTGAGCCCGCCGCCGCCCCGGACCCGCTGGCTGCACCCGCTCGGGCGCGGCGCGCTCGGCGCGGGCCTGTTCGACCGGGTCTTCGCCACCCGCTCCGGGCTGCTCACCCGGCAGTTGGCGATCGTGCCGTACGCGCGGATCCAGAGCGTGCGGGTCGTGCAGGGGCCGGTGCAGCGCCGGCTGCGGCTCGCGACGGTGTACGCGGACACGGCCGGCGGCTCGGGCGCGGCAGCCCAGGACCGCGACCTCGCCGAAGCCTGGGCCCTGGCGGCCGACCTGACCCGCAGAGCCCACCAGGCCCGCCGCCCCACCTGACCCCGACCCCCACAGCTGCCGTTGATCAAGAGGTCGGCGTCAAAAATCGGGCACACGGTGACGCAAACCTCTTGATCGACAAGGACGAACCGCCCCTCTCCCCCTGGTTGATCATGAAGTTATTGCCCTCGGGCACGGCGTGTCGGGGCAATAACTTCATGATCAACGGGCCCGGCCGGGCCCGGCCGGGCCGGGGCGGGCCGGGGCGGGGCCGGGGGTCAGTGGTCGGCGGGGATCGCGTGGGGGGTTTGGGGATCGGGGTGGTCGGTCGGGGGGTCGGCGGGGTCGGGGGGCGGTTGCGTTCCCGCTTTCGGATGACGGGCGCGCCGCGACCGCCAGGCGCGCTCGGCCAGGCCGACGACCAGGTAGGTCAGCCCGACGTACGCCCAGCCGACCAGCACGTCGATCACGTAGTGCTCGCCGGAGTAGACCAGGGTGAAGGTCATCGCCAGCGGGTACGCGAGCAGCAGCGGCCACCACCGGCGGCGGGTGGTGTGCAGGAAGAACAGCACCACGAACAGCGCCCACGCGGTGTGCAGCGACGGCATCGCGGCGACCGGGTTCGAGGCGATCTGGCCGGCGTTGAGCACGTTGCCGGCGCCGTGCATGCCGAACGCCTTCCAACCCCGGGTGGAGATCCGGGCGACCTCGGTGAGCAGGCCGTTCTGCGCGGCCCACCACGGCGGGGCGGCCGGGTAGGCGAAGTAGGTCACCAGGCCGGCGGCGCAGAGGAAACCCCACCGCCGCATGTACGCGGCCCAGCGGCGCCTGTCACGCAGCCAGAGCACCGCGGCGGCGGTCAGCGCCACCACGAAGTGCGAGAAGTACACCCAGCTCGCCGCGACGTCCCACCAGTGCACCTGCGGGCGGTACAGGTGCTCCTGCAACCAGACGGTGGGCACCTCACCGCCGGTGGCCCAGCCGAACATGAACCGGTCGGCGACGATCAGCTCCATGGCGTGCGGGGTGGCCCCGTTGTCGGCGAACCCGCGCGAGAGGTTGTAGACGACGAACAGCAGCACCACCGGCACCCAGTCCCGGGCGAAGCGCAGGTGGCTGCGCCACGGGCGGTCGCTGTTCCAGGCGATGGTCCCGAGCCAGATCCACACGAAGGCGTACGCGGGGTCGGTCGGCAGCCCGATCGCGAGCCAGGCGGCGACGAAGGCGACCGCCCAGATCGTCATGGCGACGATGCGCCGACGACCCGCGTCCGGGGACGCGGGTGGGTCGGTCCGGGCGGGGGGCTGGGGGTCAGTCACGACGGCCATCGCGGTCAAGGTTAACGACGGCTACGGCATCGACCGACGGGTACCACCCGGCCAGGCGGCCCACAGGTGGGAGGGCGACCGGCGTCGGGATCGCCGGGCGCGTGCTCGGCGGGGTCGGGCAGCACCTAGGCTGACGACCATGCAGGAGCAGCCCGAGCCGGCCTTCGCGCCGGGTCTGACCGCCCAGGTCGAGCTGACCGTCACCGACGCGGACACCGCCCAGGCGGTCGGTTCGGGGGACGTACCGGTGCTGGGCACACCCCGGGCGCTCGCGCTCGCGGAGGCGGCCACCGTCGCGGCCACGGCCACCGCGATGCCGCCCGGGTCGACGACGGTAGGCACCCGCGTCGAGCTGGAACATCTCGCCCCGACGGTGGTGGGCCGCACGGTACGGGCCCAGGCGCTGCTGACGTCCGTCGACGGCCGTCGGTTGTCGTTCGAGGTGAGCGTCGCCGACGGCGACCAGACGGTGGCCCGGGGACGGGTGGACCGGCTGCTGGTGGACCGGCAGCGCTTCGTCGAGCGGGCCGGGCGGGCGTCGTGAGCGCCGGGTTCGTCGAGGTCGCCGACCGGGTGTACGTGCGTGGCGAGCCCCTGCTGCGGGTCAACGTCACGCTCGTCGTCGGCGACGACGGGGCGCTGCTGGTGGACACGCTCTCCTCGGCCGGACAGGCCACCGAGCTGGCCGAGGCCGTCCGGGCGGTCACCGACCGTCCGCTGACCCTGGTCAACACGCACCACCACTACGACCACTGCTTCGGCAACGCCGTCCTGGCCGGCGACCCGGCCCGCCCGGTGTACGCGCACGAGCGGGCCGCCGCGGCGCTGCGCGAGGACCCGGAGCGGCTGCGCCGCGAGGCGTACGAGGAGGTGCGCACCGAGCACCCGGGGCTGGCCGCCGAGCTGGCCGACACGCCGTTGCTGGCCCCGACGCACACGGTGCACACGGAGGCGACGGTCGACCTGGGCGGCCGGCGGGTGGTGCTGCGGCACCCGGGGCGTGGGCACACCGACGCCGACCTCGTGGCGTACGTGCCCGACGCGGACGTGCTGGTCGCCGGTGACCTGGTGGAGCAGAGCGGTCCGCCCGCCTTCGAGGACTCGTACCCCCTGCAGTGGCCGGACGCGGTCGCGGACCTGCTGCGGCTGACGACGCCGCGCACGGTCGTCGTGCCCGGTCACGGCGACCCGGTGGACGTCGAATTCGTCCGCGCCCAGCACGCCGAGCTGGTCCGCCTGGCCTGGCTGATCCGGGCCGCGCACACCGGCGACGCGCACCCGGAGCGGGTGGCCGCCGAGGCGCCCTTCGGTGCCCGCGCGGCGCTGATCGCCGCCCGCCGCGGCTACCGCGAACTGAACGGCGAACCCTAACCACCCCGCCCCCTTTCCCGCGCCGATCTTGCACTTTCGGTTGTCGATAAGTCCCTTGTGCGGGGCAATGTCGGCGCAGAAAGTGCAAGATCGGCGGAGAAGGGGGCTCGGCTAGACCGGGGTGCGGCGCCACTGTTGGTTTGTGGCGGTGGTGCAGGTGGACTGGACGGCGCGGGCGCCGTCGGTGGTGGCGGCGTTGAGGATGGTGAGGCACTTGTTGCTGTGCCTCGCGACCAGCTGTACTGCGCCGGCGGTGCCGACCTCCTGGACGCGCCACTGCTGGTTGGTGCCCCCGTTGCAGGTCCACTGGGTCACCCGGACGCCGTCGGCGGTGGCGCCCGCGCCGCCGTAGACGTCGAGGCACTTGCCGCTGTGCACGCTGGTGACCGTTTGGTAGCCGCCGCCCGCGTCCTGGAACCGCCACCGCTGGTTGGGCTGCCCGTTCGCGCTCCACTGCACGATGTCGGCGCCGTCGGTGGTGGCGTTGTTGGAGACGTCCAGCAGCTTCCCGCTGTGCTGGGCGGTGAGGGTGTACGCGCTCGGCACCGGCACGGTGCTTCCCGGGGTCAGCCGGTACAGCCCGGCGCCGTGGGCCGGCAGCGAGCGGGTGAGGGTCCCGGTCACCGTGCCGAGGGCCGCGCCGGACCACAGGTCGGTCACGGTGGCCGAACCGATCCCCAGGTCGGCCAGGTTGGCCGAGACGTTCGCCGTGCCGCTCTCGCGGTTGAACAGGGCGAGGTAGCGGTCGGTGCTGCCCGGCACGTCGGCGGTCCACGCCTGCCGGGTGCCTCCGGTGAGCTGACGGTTGTTGGCGCTGTTCTGGTCGACGGCCAGCACGGCGGCGTTGGTCATCAGCGCGAGTTCCTGGGCGCGGTTCTCGACCAGGTTGCCGCCCCACATCAGCGGCGCGCGGTTGATCGCCCAGAGCGTCATCAGGGTGCGCTGCTCGTCCGCGTTCAGGTTGGAGTAGCGGGGTGAGCCGACCGGCCCGTACTTCGACAGTCGGCCGATGGGGATCATGTCCGGGTCGGGCCAGGCGCCGGTGGCGCGGTACGGGGTCCAGTTGCGGAGTTGGTCGAAGAGGGCGTCGACGGACGACCAGTTGTCCCACAGGTCGTTGACGATCCGCCACATGTGCGCGTTGGCCTGGACGTGGCTCCCACTGGCCAGCGGGGTCGCGCCGGGCGACAGGCTCAGCACCATGGGACGGCCGCTGCGCTGGATCGCCAGCTTGTAGCCCTCGACCTCCGCCTGCCGGTAGGTCGGCGCGGCGATGTCGTCCACCTTCACGAAGTCGATCCCCCAGGACGCGAGCAGTTGGAACACCGAGTCCAGGTAGCTCTGCGCACAGGGGTTGGACATGTTCAGGCCCCACATGAGGTTGAGCCAGGCCGCGGTGGTGCTGTTGTTGACCTGGTTGGCGCGGCAGTTGGTGCCGAGGATCGGGACGTTGTCGGCCACCGCCTGGCGGGGAATGCCCCGCATCAGGTGGACCCCGACCTTCAGGCCCTGCGCGTGGATGTAGTCAGCGAGGGGTTTGAACCCGTTGTCACCGGCGGCGGAGGGGAACCGGGTGGTGTCCGGCAGCAGCCGCCCGTTGCCGTCCATGCGGAGCCGGGGTTGCAGGTTGGCGTCCTGGTTCGGGCTGTTGTTGTGCCGTCCGGGGTAGTACCACCCCCAGTCGATGACGATGTACTGCCAGCCGGACTGCCGCAGGTTGGTGGCCATGTAGTCGGCGTTGGCCCGGACGTCGGCCTCGGTGACGCTCCAGTTGAAGGAGTCGTAGCTGTTCCACCCCATCGGCGGGGTGTTGGCCGTTCCGTTGTCCCAGGCGTGCGCCGGCTCCGGCGCTCTGGCGGCGACGCCACCCACGGCGACCAGGGCGACGACCAGTACGGCGGCGAGGCGGCGGAATGTCGGTGGTACCAGGACGAGTCTCATCGGAGTCTCCCGGATAACACGCAGGAAATAGGCGGACGCCGATGTTAACGTTCACATAACACGAGCGTCAACCGCCGAAGCGGCGTTCGACGTCGGCACGGCTCGGCATCGCGGTGGCGCCGCCCGGCGACTCGCACACCAGACCGGCGACCCGCAGCGCGAACGCCACCGAATCGACCCAGCCCGCCGGGTCGGACGGCTCGCCGTCGCGCAGCAGGTCGGCGATGAGCGCGGCCATCACCGAGTCACCGGCCCCGGTGGCGTCGACGGCGTTCACCTTCGGCGCCGGCACCCGCACCGGATCGGCCTCGGCGGCGGCCAGCACCGCGCCCGCCGCGCCAAGCGTCACCACCACCGTGGACGCGCCCAACTCCCGCAGGTACGCCGCCACCCCCTCGACCGGCTCGCCCGGATAGAGCAGCGCGGCGTCGGCGCTGCTGAGCTTGACCAGGTGCGCGCCCGCGGCGAACTCCGCCACCACCTGCCGCAGCCCGTCCAGCGCGGCCGGCCCGTCGAGCAGTCGTGGGCGGACGTTCGGGTCGAGGACCCGCAGCCCGGTGGCGAGCGACCAGGCCCGGCGGGCGGCGGCCAGGGTGCCCGGCTCGAGCAGCACGATCGAACCGCAGTAGAGCACGTCGGCGCCCTCGGTCAGCGCCAGGTCCAGGTCGTCCGGGCCGAGCAGGCCGTAGGAGGGCGGCTCGCCGTAGAAGCGGAAGTCCGGTTCCGCGCCGGCGTACGTGACCACCGCGAGCGTGGTCGGCGCGTCGACCGTGACCGCCCCCGCCAGGCCGACGCCGACCCCGGTCAGGAAGTCGCGGATCCGCTGGCCCAGCACGTCGTCACCGAGCGAGCCGACGAACTCCGCCGCCCCGCCGAGACGGGTCACCCCCACGGCCACGTTGAGCGGACCACCACCGATGGCCTGCCGGTAGACCCGCTCCCCGTCGACGTCGCTGTCGAGCAGGTCGACGAGCGCCTCGCCGAGCACCATCGCGTACCCCATCGGAGTCCCCCTCGTCGTCACCCGGCCCGCGACGGCCGTCTGGCACCAGGCTGGCACAGCCGGCGGCCCGGCGACCGGCGAAGGCCCAGGCCGCCGCTCAGTCCGCGCGGTGGATCGGGCCGTCCACCACGGCCAGCGGCCGGCCGGTGCCGCGATCAGCTCGCGCGGTGAATCGGGCCGTCCACCACGGCCAACGGGCGGCCGGTGCCGCCCCAGCGGGCCGCGACGATCTGCGCGGCAACGCTGACCGCGGTCTCCTCGGGGGTACGACCACCGAGGTCCAGCCCGATCGGTGAGGCCAGCCGGTCGAGTTGTTCGGCGCTGAGCCCCGCCTCGCGCAGCAGCTTGTGCCGTTCGTCGTGGGTGCGCCGCGATCCCATCGCGCCGACGTACGCCAGCGGTTGGCGCAGGGCCAGCGCCAGCAGTGGCACGTCGAACCTCGGATCGTGGGTCAGCACGCAGACCACCGTGCGCCCGTCGACCCGACCGGCGTCGACCTCGTCCCGCAGGTAGCGGTGCGGCCATCGCACCACCACCTCGTGCGCCTCGGGGAAGCGCCGGCCGGTGGCGAAGACGGGCCGGGCGTCGCAGACGGTGACCCGGTAGCCGAGGAACGCGCCGATCCGGGCCACCGCCGCCGCAAAGTCGATCGCCCCGAAGACGATCATCCGGGGTGCGGTGGCGTACGCGGCCACGAAGACACTGAGGCCGCTACCCCGGCGCTGCCCCTGATAGCCGTACCGGAGCACGCCGCTGTGCCCGGCCCCGAGCAGCCCGAGCGCGTCCGCGGCCACGGCGTCGTCCAGCCGGTCGTCGCCGAGTGAGCCGGTCACCTGCCGACCGGCGAGCACCAGCCGGCGACCCAGCCGCCCGGCCGGGTCGGACGCGTCACCGGCGTCGGCGGCCACGCAGGTGACGATCGCGGCCGGCTCGCCTGCCTGCCGCGTGACGGCGACCGCGTCGAGCTGCGCCAGGGCGTCGCCGTCGATCCGCTGGACGAACACGTCGAGCATGCCGCCGCAGGTCAGACCCACGGCGTACGCCTCGTCGTCGCTGACGCCGTAGTGGACCAGCTCCGGTACACCGGTGGCGAGCACCTGGCGGGCCCGCTCGTAGAGGTCCGCCTCGACGCAGCCGCCGGAGACGCTGCCGGTGACCGTGCCGGCGGTGTCGACGAGCATCGCGGCGCCGGGCGGCTGCGGCGCGGATCGCCAGGTGGCGACCACGGTGGCCAGGGCGACCGGTTGGCCGGCGCGGCAGCGGCGGTGCAGTTCGTCGAACACGTCGGGCACGCGCACTCGTCCTCCTGTCCCGTCACCGTCCGGTCCGGGTCGCGTCACCCGCCGGTACACAGATCATCGCGGGAGAAGCGAGATCGTCGGCCCAAACGGGCAAGCACCACCCGACCCACTCGCGGGCGTGAAGCGGGAAGATCACGCACGAACATTGATGCAGTGGCCTCCCAGCGCGATCGATGCCACTACATCCTGGATCCAGTGCGATCTTGCCCGCGGGCCGCGCGACCTGGCCCTGTTTGACGCATCGAGGACCGACTATTGCGTCGGCAACCGACGACGTGATGGGATGACGCGTACCGGGTGGGGCGAGGGCTGCCGCGCCACCGGTTGCCGGGTGGGTCAGACGCGAGGGCACCGGTCCAGGACAGGACCGTCGATGGCGCGTGTCCGCCGGCCGATCTGCTGCCGGGCGCGGGCCAGGGTGATCGTCGTATCCGCTTGCGGCGGGGGTGCTCGGGCGGCACGCCTCGCGAGTCAGGAGAACCCGTGAACCGTTCCCGTACGGCCGCAGTGCTCACCGCGGCCCTGACCTTTGCGCTGGGCGCCGTCGCCCTGGCGTCCAGTCCACAACCGGCGGCCGCGCACGGCGCGGCGATGACGCCGGGCAGCCGCACCTACCTCTGCTGGCAGGACGGCCTCAGCCAGACCGGCGAGATCAGGCCGAACAACCCGGCCTGTGCCGCGGCCGTGGCGCAGAGCGGGACCAACTCGCTCTACAACTGGTTCAGCGTGCTGCGCTCGGACGCCGGTGGCCGCACCACCGGTTTCATCCCGGACGGGCAGCTGTGCAGTGGTGGCGCCACCGGTTTCCGGGGCTACGACCTGCCCCGTACCGACTGGCCGCTGACCCACCTGACCTCCGGCGCGCGGCTGGACTTCCGGTACAGCAACTGGGCGCACCACCCGGGCACGTTCTACTTCTACGTGACGAAGGACAGTTGGAGCCCGACCCGGGCGCTGGCCTGGAGCGACCTGGAGGAGCCGTTCCTGACGGTGACCAACCCGCCGCAGCGCGGCTCGGTCGGCACCGCCGACGGGCACTACTACTTCAGCGGCAACCTGCCGTCGGGCAAGAGCGGCCGGCACATCATCTACTCCCGCTGGGTGCGTTCGGACTCGCAGGAGAACTTCTTCGGCTGCTCCGACGTGACGTTCGACGGTGGCAACGGTCAGGTGACCGGTGTGGGTCCGGGCGGGTCGAACCCGACCACCCCGCCGCCCACCACCCCGCCGCCGACGACGCCGCCGCCCACCACGCCGCCGCCGACCACTCCCCCGCCCACCACGCCGCCGCCCACCACCCCGCCGCCGACCACGCCGGCGCCGACCGGTGACTGCATGGCCGTCTACAAGGTGACCAGTTCCTGGCAGGGCGGATTCCAGGGCGAAGTCACGATCATGAACCACAGCAGTGCGGCGTTCTCCGGTTGGACCGCGAGCTGGACCTGGCCCAGCGGACAAAAGATCAACCAGATCTGGAGCGCCACCCAGACGACGTCCGGCGCCTCGGTGACCGCGACGAACGTCCAGTACAACGGCACGGTCGCGCCAGAAGGCACAACCACGTTCGGATTCCTGGCGAGCAGCACAGGAACGAACACCCTCCCGACGGTCACCTGCACCGGTCGCTGAGGTCGCCCTGAAATGATCAAGAGGTTTGCGTCATCCGGAGCGCTTCCGGTGACGCAAACCTCTTGATCGACAGGGTGGGGCCGCGGGTCAGCGGACCATGGAACCGACCACCGGCTTCGTGAGCAGGGCGGACTGGTTGCGCTGGATGCCCGGGTCGAGGGTCTTGGCCACGAAGATGGCGTGCCAGATGCAGAAGATCAGCACGGTCCACACCTTGCGGGAGTGATCGAACTCCTCCCGCTTGTGCTCGTCGAGCAGCCGCAGCGCGTACGACAGGTCGAGCAGGTCACCCGCGCCGGACGTGCTCAGCACGTGGCGTGCCCACTCGTACATCTCGCCGCGCAGCCAGACCCGGGTCGGGGTCGGGAAGCCGAGCTTCTTGCGGTTGACGATCGCCGGCGGGACGACACCCTGCAACGCCTGGCGCATCGCGTACTTGGTGGCGTCGGAGCGTGGCGGCAGCTTCAGGTCCACCGGGATCTTCGCCGCGACGTCGAACACCTCGCGGTCGAGGAACGGCACCCGCACCTCCAGCGAGTGCGACATCGAGATGCGGTCGGCCTTGACCAGGATGTCGCCGCGCAGCCAGGTGTAGAGGTCGACGTACTGCATCTTGGTGACGTCGTCCAGCTCGGTGCACTCGGCGTAGATCGGGGCGGTCACGTCGGTGTAGCGCACCGAGGGGTCGTAGCGACGCAGCAGGTGCTGCTTCTCCTCCTCGGTGAACATCCGGGCGTTGCCGTAGTAGCGCTCCTCGATCGGGGTGGTGCCGCGCTCCAGGAAGCTCTTGCCCTTGACGCCCTGCGGGATCGCCTTGGAGACCGCGCGCAGGCCCTTCTGCACGCCACCGGGCAGACCGTTGACGGCGCCCAGCGACAGCGGCTCGCGGTAGATCGTGTAACCACCGAAGAACTCGTCGGCACCCTCACCGGAGAGCACCACCGTGACGTGCTCGGCGGCCTTCTTGGCCACGAAGTACAGCGGCACCAGCGCCGGGTCGGCCACCGGGTCGTCCAGGTGCCAGACGATCTTCGGCAGCGCGTCGATCATGTCCTGCGGACCGATCTTGGTGGGGATGGTGGTGACGTCCAGGTGCCGGGCCGAGTCCTGGGCGACGTCGATCTCGGAGTAGCCCGGGACGTCGTAGCCGACGGTGAAGGTCAGGATGTTCGGGTTGAACTCCCGCGCCAACGCCACCACGGCGGTCGAGTCGATGCCACTGGACAGGAACGAGCCGACCGGCACGTCCGAGCGCATGTGCATGCGTACGCTCTCGCGCAGTGTCTCGCGGATCTCGTGGTAGAGCTTCTGCTCGTCGTCGACCGGCGCGGGCCGGAACACCGGCCGGTACCACCGCCGGACGTCGATCCGCCCGCCCGGGGTCCAGGTCAGGTACTCCCCCGAACCGATCCGGCTGATGCCCTTGTGCAGCGTGCCCGGCTCCGGCACGTACTGCAGGGTCAGGTAGTGGCTCAGGTTGGCCGCGTCGACGCCCGCGTCGCCCTGGTAGTTGCTGTGCGCGAACGGCAGCAGCGCCTTCTTCTCCGAGGCCAGGTAGAGGCCGTCGGCGGTCTCCAGGTAGTGCAGCGGCTTGATGCCGAAGTAGTCCCGGGCCCCGAACGCCCGCCGCTCCTGCCGGTCCCAGATGACGAAGGCGAACATGCCGCGCAGCCGGGTGAGCACCTGCTCGCCCCAGTAGTGGTAGCCGGCGACGATCACCTCGCCGTCACCGGCGGTGGCGAACTGCGCACCGAAGTCCCGGATCAGCTCGTCGCGCAACTCGATGTAGTTGTAGATCTCACCGTTGAAGGTCAGCAGGTAACGGCCGTTCGCGTACGGCAGCGGCTCGTGACTCGACGCGACGTCGATGATGGCGAGCCGCTTGTGGGCGAACACTCCGTCCGCGTACCGGCCGGACGCGTCGCCGACCACCTCGACCCCTGTCTCGTCCGGGCCCCGGTGGTGCAGGCATTCCAATGCTCCGGCGATGTGGTCGCGGTGCGCGGCGGCGTTGCCGTTCGCGCTGAAGAAGGCCAGGAGTCCGCACATGGTCGTCATCTTTCCACGCGCTCCACCGGCCCGTCGCAGCCGTCCGCCGTTCGGGGGCGCTCCCGGCCGACACCACCGCGAACCGGGCGCGCGGTACCGTCGGGACCAGCCACGAGCGGAAGGGAGCGGCGCAATGACCGAGGAACGCACCGACGGCACGCCGACAGACGGCACGGAATCGCACGATCCGGACTTCCCGGAGGCGTTCCTGTCGTTCATGCGGCAGGGCTGGCGCGACACCGAACTCCCGGTCACGCCCCGCCCCGAGGTCCCCAACTACGCCAAGCGGCGCGCCGCGCTGTCGGCCGCCTTCCCGGGCGAGACGCTTGTCATCCCGACCGGCGGCGAGAAGGTACGCGCCAACGACACCGCCTACCCGTTCCGGCCGGGCAGCGACTTCGCCTACCTGACCGGCGACCACGACCCGGACAGCGTGCTGGTGCTGCGCCCGAACGGCTCGGGCCACGACGCCACGCTGTACATGCGGCCCCGCTCGTCGCGGGAGACCGACGAGTTCTTCCGCAGCCGGCACGGTGAGCTGTGGGTGGGCCGGCGGCACACCCTCGGCGAGAAGTCCACCGAGCTGGGTCTGCCCACCGCCGACCTGACCGGCCTGGAGGCGGCGCTGGCCGACCTCGCTCCGAGGCGTACCCGGGTGTTGCGCGGTTTCGACGCCCAGGTGGACGCGGCCGTGCGGCCCTGGGACGGGCCGCGCGCCGAGGGGCAGCCGGCCCGCGACCGGGAGCTGGCCATCGCCATCTCGGAGCTGAAGCTGGTCAAGGACGAGTGGGAGATCGGCCAACTCCAGGACGCGATCGACGCCACCGTCCGCGGCTTCGAGGACGTGGCCCGCATCCTGCCGGCCGACCGGGCCGTCTCCGAGCGGCTGCTGGAGGGCATCTTCGCGCTGCGCGCCCGGCACGACGGCAACGACGTCGGGTACGGCTCGATCGTCGGCGCCGGCGAGCACGCCACGATCCTGCACTGGGTGCACAACCACGGCGCCACCCGCCCGGGTGACCTGCTGCTGATGGACATGGGCGTCGAGGGGCGCAACCTCTACACCGCGGACGTGACCCGGGTGCTGCCGGTCGACGGCCGGTTCACCGCGCTGCAACGCCAGGTCTACGACATCGTGTACGCCTCGCAGCAGGCCGGCATCGACGCCATCCGCCCCGGCGTGAAGTTCAAGGACGTCCACCTGACCTGCATGCGGGTGCTCGCCGAGGGCCTGTCCGACCTGGGCCTGCTGCCGGTGAGCGTGGACGAGGCCATGGACGAGAAGTCCTCGATCTACCGGCGCTGGACGCTGCACGGCTTCGGTCACATGCTCGGTATCGACGTGCACGACTGCTCGAACGCCCGCAAGGAGACGTACCGCGACGGCGCGCTGGGTGAGGGCTACGTCCTCACCGTCGAGCCGGGTCTCTACTTCCAGCCCGAGGACGAGCTGGTCCCAGCCGAGCTGCGCGGCATCGGCATCCGCATCGAGGACGACGTCCTGGTCACCGCGACCGGCGCGGTCAACCTGTCGGCCGGCCTGCCGCGCACCTCTGACGAGGTGGAGACCTGGCTGGCCGAGCAGCGCGAGGCCGGCCCCCGCCTGCCCGGCTGACCCTCGGGTACGACCCTCGGCCGGGCCGGACGTCCCATCGTCCGGCCCGGCCTCTTTCGTCCGCCCGCCCGGCCCGGACTTGATCGACTCGGCTTCCGTGATGTCGGGGCATCGAGGGCGATCGGATACCGCGTCTTCCGCGAACCCGTGCCACCTTCCACGGCGTCCCGGCCCGTTAGCGGCGCGTGCCCCAACCTGAGGCATATGCGGGGTTTTCTCGGATACGTCCGCCTCGCGAAGATAGTTCTCATACGGTGGGCATCAGAGGCTGCAACCCATTTGTAGCTGGTCGTGGCGCTGCGGGCGGTGCGACCCCCTCTGGTAGCAGGAAGGGCGGAAGGCTCTGATGTCCGATGACATAACGAGTACCGAGGGCGGCGCCTCGACGGCACCGCCGCCGACACGACGACGACGGGCGCTCTGGGTCGCCGGCGTGGCCGGTCTGACCGGGGTGGTGGGTCTGGCCGCCCTCGGCGGTGTCGCCGCGCGGGACGACAAGCCCACCTCCGACCGGGTGTCCGACGCCCAGCCGTCGACGAACAGGCAGAACGTCAGCGACGCCGGCGGGAACGCCGACGAGGGCAAGGCAAGCGGCGACGAGGAGTCCAGCGGCGACGACTGGAGCGGCTTCGACGATCGCGGTGGTGCCGACAAGCGCCACGACAAGGAGCGCACCAGGCAGGTGCCCTGCGACTCGGACAAGCTGATCCAGGCGATCACCTTCGCCAACAGCGGCGATGGCGGTGTCCTGGAACTGGCGAAGGGCTGCACCTACACCCTGACCCGCAACCAGGACGGCAACGGCCTTCCGGTGATCACCGAGCCCATCACCCTCAAGGGCGAGCACACGGTCATCGGCCGCGCGGCCAACGCCGACTACTTCCGAATCCTGAACGTCGGTCCGGGCGGAAACCTCACCCTCAAGGGCCTGAGCATCAGGGGTGGGCAGACGATCCGGCAGCCGGCCATGGTGGAGGCGGCGACGGTCTGGGGTCCGTACTCGACCTCCGTCCGGACCAGCACGGCGACGAGCGCCACCGGTAAGCCGGCGACGGCGACGGGAGGGAAGCCGGCGGCGACGGCCAAGCCGGCCACGGCAGCCAAGCCGGCGGCGGCGGCCACGAAGGCGGCGGCCAAGACGGCGCAGCCGACGGCACCGGCCACGGCGGCGGCCAGGACGGCGAAGCCCACGGCGGTAGCCGGACAGGCCGCAGCGGCCACGGCGGCGGCCGAGCAGGCGGCGGTCAAGGCAGCGGCGGCCGAGCAGGCAGCGGCTACGGCAGCAGCGGCCAAGGGTGCGGCTGCCAAGCCCGCCGCCACGGTCACCGCGGCGGCCGGCACGACCCCGGCGGCCGGCACGGCGGTGCCGCTGGTGGCGGACCCCGGCGTCAACGACGGCGCCGGGGTGCTCGTCCAGCCCGGGGGTCGGGCCGAGATCCTGGACAGCGAACTGCTCTACAACCAGTCCGGCGGCAACGGCGGCGGGTTGGCGAACTTCGGTTCGACGCGGCTCGGCAAGAGCACCGTGGCGCACAACACCGCGTTCTTCTTCGGCGGCGGTGTCTTCAACGCCGGGGTGCTCCAGGTCGACGAGTCCACGGTCAAGGACAACACCGGCATCATCGGTGGCGGCGGCATCGCCAACGGTGCGGCCGACATCCGCACCGAGGGCGTCGACGGCGGCGCGGTCTGGGTCTACAAGAGCGAGATCACCGAGAACGAGACGCTCGGTTTCGGTGGCGGCGTCCTGGACGTCGAGGGCAGCACCACCCTGCACGACACGAAGGTCACCGACAACACGGCGGTCCTGGACGGCGGCGGCGTCGCCGTGGCAGACAGCCAGCTCACCCTGAAGCAGGCCACGGTGGCCAGGAACAGCGCTGGCCGCGACGGTGGTGGTCTGGCGGTCGTCTCCGACAGCACCGCGACGATCGAGAACACGGCGATCAAGGAGAACACCGCGGGGTCCGGGGGTGCCGGCCTCTTCAACGACGAGAGCCGCACGACGCTGCGCGACAGCGAGGTCGTCGGCAACCGGGCCGTCGGTCCGTTCGCCCGGGGCGGCGGCATCCTCAACACCGAGGGAAGCGAGGTCACGCTCCACCGGACGACGGTGGCGCACAACTTCGCCACCCTCGCGCCGGGGGGCATCTTCAACAGCCTCGGCGGCACGGTGACGCTGGACGACGACTCCGCGGTCACGGCGAACCGCCCGACCAACTGCTTCAACGTTCCGGACTGCTTCGCCTGACCGGTGGGGCTGAACCACATAGAGGGCACGCCCCTCCGAGCCCGTTGCGGCGCGGAGGGGCGTACCCATTTGAGCTGGTCAGGGGCTTGACGGCCCGGCTGGGGGCGGTGTGCCCGGGCGGGGCCTCCGGGCCGTCCCGCCACCAACGGCGTCGACCGTGCCCGACCGAGCCACCAGCGCCAACATGAACCGAATGTGGGGTTGTTTCGGATACGCCCGCGAGGCGAGGAACATTCTCATACGGTGTTTTTGGGAGCTACAACCGATTTGTAGCAGGGGACGACCGTCTGAGGGCGGCGACCCTGTCTGGTACGAGGAGAGGGCAGAGAGCTCCGATGTCCAACTACCTAACGAACAACGAAGCCTCCGGGCGGGCGACGGCCAAACGCCGTCGCAAGCTCTGGCTCGCCAGCGGCGTGGCCGGTCTGACGGGCGTGATCAGCATCGCGGCGGTGGGCGTCGCGGGCAGCGCCGGGGCGGTCGGCCTGAACTGGAACACCGCGCAGGTCAGCAAGGATGGCGACCAGCACGGTGACGAGGGTCGTGACTGGGACAAGGACCGGGACAAGGACAAGGGCAAGGACCGGGACAAGGACCACGAGCGTGGGAAGGAGGTGCCCTGCGACACCGACAAGCTGATCCAGGCGATCGTGTTCGCCAACAACAAGCACGGCGGTGTGCTTGAGCTGGCCAAGGGCTGCACCTACAACCTGAGCCGCAACGACTTCCAGGGCAACGGCCTGCCGGTCATCACCGAGAACATCACCCTGAAGGGCGAGCACACCACGATCGCCCGCGAGGCCACGGCCGACTACTTCCGCATCTTCAACGTCGGTGCGGGCGGTCACCTCACCATCAAGGGCCTGACCGTCAAGGGTGGTCAGACCCTGGAACTGTTCACCGCCGTCGAGCCGGCGGCCGTCTGGGCGTCCTACTCGGACTCCGAGGCGATCGCGGCGCAGGTGAAGGCCGGCACTCCGCTGGAGCAGGCCCTCACCGCGCGGCAGGCCAACCCGAAGGCGGGCCTCAAGGCCGCGCCGAAGGTGACGCCGAAGGCCGCGACGAAGGCGGCGCCGGGCGCGGTGACGCCGCTCGTGGAGTACCCGGACGACAACGACGGCGCGGGCATCCTGGTGCAGCCGGGCGGCTCGGCCGAGATCATCGAGTCCGAGGTCGTCCTCAACCAGTCCGGCGGCAACGGCGGCGGTGTGGCCAACTTCGGTACCACGAAGATCTGGCACAGCACCGTCGCGGGCAACACCGCCTTCTTCTTCGGTGGCGGTGTCTTCAACGCCGGCCTGCTCAAGGTCGAGGAGTCGAAGATCAAGGACAACACCGCGATCATCGGCGGTGGCGGCATCTCCAACGGCGCCGCGCCAATCTTCACCGACGACGTCGACGGCGGCACGGTCGAGCTGAAGAAGACCGTGATCAGCGACAACGAGACGCTGGGCTTCGGCGGCGGCTACCTCGACATCGAGGGCAACACCACCGCGTACGACACCGAGATCACCTCGAACACGGCGGTCCTCGCCGGTGGTGGTCTGGCGGCGGCGGACAGCCAGCTGAACCTGCACAAGGTGACGGTGGCGAAGAACAGCACCGCCGGGGTCGGTGGCGGTCTCGCCATCGCCTTCGACAGCGCGGTGACCGTCGAGGACAGCTGGATCAAGGAGAACACCGCCGGCTTCTTCGGCGGCGGGGTCTTCAACGCCGGCAGCGTCCTGACGCTGCGGGACAGCGAGGTCGTCGGCAACCGGGCCATCGGGCCGATCGGGGTCGGCGGCGGCATCTTCAACATCTTCGGCGAGGTCAACCTGTCGAAGACGAAGGTCGCGAACAACTTCTCGACCTTCGCGCCGGGCGGTGTGTTCACCTTCTTCGGGCCGGTGAACGTGGACGACAAGTCCGCCATCACCGCGAACCGCCCGACGAACTGCCTGGCCATTCCGGGCGGCGCCATCGAGAACTGCTTCGCCTGAGCACCACGCACCACGCACCAACAAGAGACCGGCCCCCTTCCGCACGACGCGGAAGGGGGCCGGTCCCCGCTCACTTTCGGACGAACACCGCCACGCTGCGCGCCGGCACCGTGAAGGTCCCGCCCGCCCGGTCGAACGACGCCTTGCGCAGCGCCGGGTCGGCCGAGTTCACCAGCACCGGGTGCAGCGCCACGTCCGCACCCCGCAGGCCGGGCACGGTCTGCGTCGCCGTCTTCGGGGTGCCGTTGAAGACCACGGTCAGCGACGTCCACGCCCCACCCAGGCCGCGGGCGTCCAGGGTCATGGTCAGCACACCCGGGGTCTCCGACGCGCCGGAGAGGGGGAACGCCACCCGCCGCTGCACCTGCTCCGCGCTGCTCAGCCCGAACACCGGCGACGACGCCCGGATGCGCAGCAGCTCGGCGTACCGGGCGTCGGTGGTGTCGATCGCCGCGCAGTCGGGCACCAGGGCCCGGTCCGCGAGCAGCGGCTTTGCGTACGGCCACTTGTCCTGGTTGTCCGGCGCCGGTGGCAGGCCGACACCGAACCCGTTGCCGTTGGCGCAGCCCCAGCGGATCTGGTTGAACCAGTCACCGGAGTTGAACGAGTTGCGGTCCAACGACTTCGACCGCAGCCGTTCGGTGCCGGCGGTGACGAACCCGGTGCCCTGCCCCAGCACCACCGTGCTCAACGCCAGCACCTGCATCCGGGACCGGTCCGCCGCGCTGGTGTCCTGCGGCAGCTTGTACGCCAACGCGTCGTACAGGATCTCGTTGTCGTGCGCGTCGACGTAGGTGACCGCCTCCCCCGGCGCGGCGGTGTAGCCGGCCGGCGAGGCGTTGTAGTCCACCTGGGCCCCGGTGACGGTACGCCCCGAGGTGTCGGTGAACCGGTAGTCCCGCAGGTTGCCGACCAGGCCCACCTTGATCAGGTCGTGGGCGTGCAGGAGCCGGGCCTTCTGGGTGGCCGCCGACCCGTTCACCTCATCGCCGTTGGGGTCGGTGTAGAGCCCGGAGGCGAAGCCCTGCGCACGCGGGTTCGCGTCGAACGGACCGCCGCCCCGGACCGCGTCGCGCAGCCGGTCGTTGAACGTGCCGACGCCGGTGCCGGCCATGTTGGCCTGGGTGGCCTGCTCGAACCGGGCGTCGTTGGCGACCTCGCCGAAGTTCCAGCCCTCGCCGTAGAGCATGATCGCCTTGCCGTCCACGCCGTCCCGGGCCAGGGTCAACTTGTCCAGGGCCTGACGCACGGCCAGGATGTTCGCCTTCGGGTGGTGGCCCATCAGGTCGAACCGGAAGCCGTCCACCTTGTACTTCCGGGCCCAGGTGACCAGCGAGTCGACCACCAGCTTGCCCATCATCGCGTGCTCCGGCG
Source organism: Micromonospora sp. WMMD729 (assembly GCF_049315225.1). Taxonomy (NCBI): domain Bacteria; kingdom Bacillati; phylum Actinomycetota; class Actinomycetes; order Micromonosporales; family Micromonosporaceae; genus Micromonospora; species Micromonospora sp. WMMD729. The sequence continues at coordinate 4,357,300 of NZ_CP186059.1, forward strand.
CCGTGTTGGCGCAGCAGGTGGAGTTGGCCACCGTGCCGTCGTCGAGCAGCCGGTGGTAGTAGCCGGGCACCACCTGGTCGAGCACCGACTTGGCGTCGACGCCGGCCGCCGCCGTGTGGTTGTAGACCACGTCCATGACCACCCGCAGGCCGGCGTCGTTCACCCCGGCCACCATGCGGCGGAACTCGGCGGTCCGCGCCGCCCCGCTCGGGTCGACCGCGTAACCCCCCTCCGGAACGGTGTAGTGCAGCGGGTCGTACCCCCAGTTGTAACCGTCGGTGTCGGCGACGGCCGCGACGCACTTCTGCTGCTGGTCCGAGTCCGGCGGCAGCGCCGCCAGGTCGCAGGCCGGCTGGCGCTGGTCGGCCCGCTTCTCGGGGATCGTGGCGAAGTCGAACGCCGGCAGCAGGTGCAGGTGGGTGACACCGGCGTCGCCGAGCGCCCGCAGGTGCCGCATGCCGGCGGTGCCCGGGTCGGTGAACGCCAGGAACGTCCCCCGCCGCTCGGCTGGCACGGTCTCGTCGGCGATGGAGAAGTCGCGCACCGACAGTTCGGAGATCTGCGCCTTCGACGCGGGCACCGGGGCCGGCTTGCGTAGCGTGCGCCACCCGGGCGGGGCCAGCGTCGGGTCGTCCAGGTCGACGAGTTGGCTGTGCGTGGAGTCGGCCGCGAGGGCCACCGAGTACGGGTCGGTGACCGAGGCGGTGACCATCCGTTGCACGGCCGGCTGCCACGCCTGCACCCGGTAGCGGTAGTACTTCCCCGTCCAGGCGTGGCTGCCGCGTACCGACCAGACGCCGGTGCGGTCGTCTCGGCGCATCGGCACGGTCTTCGGCGTGGCCGTGGGCGAGTCGAACAGGTCCAGCTCCACCGTCCGGGCGGTCGGCGCCCAGAGCGCGAGGCTGGGTGTCCGGCCGGCGAAGGTCGGACCGAGCGTGACCCGGGTGGCCGGGGCGTACACGTCGTCGAGCACGCCGGGGATCTGCACGCCGGTGGCGGCGAGCAGCGCGCCCCGGGCGTCGCGCTCGGTGACCAGGAGCTGCCCGCGCAGCGCCGCCGGCACCTTCGCCAGGTCACTCCGGTCGAGGGTGAAGGTTCGGTGGGACCACAGGTGCGGGAACGCCGCCCGCTGGGCCTCGGTGAGCCCGTTGCGCTGCGCGCGCAACGGCAGACTGGTGTACGTCCCGGACAGCTCCCCGTCGACGACGCTCACCCCACCGGTGGGGGCGGCCACCAGGGCGTACACCCGACCGTCGGTCGGCGGGGTCTGCCAGGCGATGGTGGACCTGTCGATCCAGTGCGCCTTCTGCGTGGCGATGTCGGTGTCCCCGCCGGCGCTGGTCGCGGTCGACGGCAGCAGCCGCCCCGGGGTGGCGGCGAGCAGCCACACCTCCCGGCCGGCGCTGGCGAAGTCGAGCCGCTGGTCGTCGGGCAGATCCTTGGTGTCGCCCTTGTGGATGATGTAGTTGAGCCCGGTGGCCCCGGCCGCCAGCGGCACCCGGAACACCGCGCCGAACGCGTCGATCGACGTCGGCGCGAACGGGCTGGCCCACTCGGTCGGCTTGGCCGCCCCGTCCCACAGGTGCAGGCCCCACCCGTCGTAGTTGCCGTCGGCCCGCCGGTAGTGGATGACCGCGGTGCCCTCCTCGACCGACGGATCCGGTTGACCGGTGGCCGCCTGCCGGCTCGGGTAGATCGCCGGGTCACCCTGCTTGAGCCAGACCTCACCGGTGGCCGTCACGTCGATGCTGCGGTCCTGCGCGACGTCCTTGGTGCCGTTCTTGTCGACCACCACGAAACCCACCGACTTCGCGCCCGGCGTGAGCTTCACCCAGGCGAACCGGCCGTAGGAGTCCTCCCCGGCGAACGGTTGCCCCTTCGGCCACTCGGTGACGTACGCCGGGTCGATGTCGCCCCAGGCGTACAGCCCCCAGTCGTCGTACCCACCGGCCGGACGCTGGTAGTGCACCACCGCCCACTCCCGGGACCCACCCCGCTCGGGCGTGCCCACCACGGCGACGGACCGGGCGGTGGCGGTACGGCCCCGTCCGTCCCGCACGACGGCGCGGTACTCGACGCGGGTGCCGCCGGCAAGACCGGTCAGGTCGTGGTGCACGGTGTACGGCGCGTGGTCGGCGCTGCCCAGCAAGGTCCACCGGCCGCCGCCGACCCGCGCCGCCACGGTGACGGTGGCCAGCGGGTCGCCGGTCACCTTCGCGGTGACCGCCGCGCGGGTGGCCACCGACGCGTCCGGCGCGGGGGTGGTGATGGCGATGGTCGGCGTTCCGCTCGGCCGGGCGATGGGACTGCCCGCGCGGTACACCGCCGCCGACAGCGGCGGCACCGTCAGGGTCAGCTTCCCGTCGCCGCCGGCCTTCGCGCTGGCGGATGCGCCGTAGATGCCGGTGAAGGTGGCGCCGGCCGACCAGGTGTCCACGCTGACAGTCTGCGCGGTCTCGGCGTTGTTCACGGCGACGAGGTACTCGGTCCGGTCCGCGGAGGCGACGCGGGAGGCGGCGAACACACCGGGACCGTCGGCGGCGTACCGGGTGACCTGGATGCCGTCGCGCAGCGCAGGGTGCGCCTGGCGCAGCCGACCCAGCTCGGCGATCGTCCGGTACAGCGGGTGGGCGGTGTCGAACTGGTCGCTGGCGTGGGTGCGGTCGGTGCCGAGCAGGTCGTCGTCGAGGTAGTCGGGCACCTTCGAGGCGAACATGTCCTGCCGGGCGTCCTTGTCCCCGCCGGGGCCGGTGAAGCCCTGCTCGTCACCGGAGTAGATGACCGGCTGGCCGCGGGTGAGGAACATGAGCTGGTGGGCAAGCTGGTCGCGGCGCAGGTGGCTGGCCGGGTCGGTACCGCCACCAACGATGAACGAGCCGATCCGGCCCATGTCGTGGTTGCCGAGGAAGGTCGTCAGCCGGCCGGCGTCGGTGTCCCGGGCGGCGTAGAGGTCGTCCCGGGCGTACACGTCGGCGAGAGCCTTCGCCGAACCGGCGCCCGCCGTGTAGCCCCGGGCCGCCTCCTGGAACGCGAAGTCGATGGTGGCCGGCAGACCGCCCTGCCGCACGTACGCCGACGTGACCCCCGGGTTGGCGCTGTAGACCTCGCCGAAGACGAAGAAGTCCTTCTTGCCGGCCTTCTCGGCGGCCCGCTCGACGCCCCGGGTGAACTGCGGCCAGAAGTCCATGTTGACGTGCTTGACGGTGTCCAGCCGGAACCCGTCCACGCCGGTCGCGCCGATCCAGTCGCCGTACGCCTTCGTCATCCCCCGCACCACCTCGGGACGCTCGGTCCACAGGTCGTCGAGGCCGCCGAAGTCGCCGTACTCGCTGTTCTCGCCGGAGAACGTGGAGTCGCCCCGGTTGTGGTACATGCTGGCGTCGTTGAGCCAGGCCGGCACCTTCACGGTCGCGTCGCCCGGCTCCGGGAAGACCGGCGTGTACGGTCCGGCGCCCGCGTCCACCGTCGGGAACTCCCTGCTCCCGTCGGCGTAGTTGCGGTCCTCGAAGGCCCGACCCTGCGCGTCGGTGTACGGCGAGGTGGCCTTGTCCACGTAGGCGTAGCGGTCCTCGGCGTACTTGATGACGTCCGCGGTGTGGTTGACCACCACGTCGAGGTAGACCTTGATGCCCCGCCGGTGCGCCAGCGAGACCAGCTCCTTGAGCTGCGCGTTCGTGCCGAAGTGCGGGTCGACCTGGGTGAAGTCGGTGATCCAGTAGCCGTGGTAGCCGGCCGAGATGTCGTTCCCCTTGCCCTGCACCGGACGGTTCTTGAAGATCGGGGCGAGCCAGATGGCGGTGGTGCCCAGGCCCTGGATGTAGGCCAGCTTGTCGATGACGCCCTTGAGGTCACCGCCGTGGTAGAAACCCTTGTCGGTCGGGTCGAGCCCGGTGCGCAGCCGGTCACCGGTGAGCCCACCGGAGTCGTTGCGGCGGTCGCCGTTGGCGAACCGGTCCGGCAGGACGAAGTAGAACTGCTCGGCGCGCGCGGTGTCGGTGCCGGCGGCCAGCAGCGCGTCGGCGGTCGGCTCGTCGCGCCACTGCACGGCGCCGGCCGCGGCCAGCGGGTCGGCGCTGGTCGGGCGGGGGTCGGCGTCGGCGCCGAGGGGACGCGCGGACTCCGGCGTACCGACGAGGGTGAAGGTGAGCAGGCAGGCGAGCGCGAGCAGGGCGGTACGCGGGATCGGCGGGGGTTTCATCGACGGCCTTCCTCTGGTCGTGATTGGCCGCACGCTAACCCTTGCCGAAACGATCTGCAATACCTTGCAAACAAAGTCGTAACAGAGCAGCAAACTTGCGCAAGCGTCGGTCAGAACCCGCTACAGCGCACTCCGTCGACAGTGCACCCCCGCGGCGTCGTGGCCGCCCGCTCCAGGTGGAACCGCAGCGCCACCGACCCTCCGGCCGGCACATCCACCCCACTGACGTACGTGAAGCCGCCGTCGAACTGCCGCACCGTCCCCTGGGGCACACCCTCGACCCAGGTGGTCACCAGCCGACCACCGGCGAACTCGAACCGCACCGTCCAACCCCGGTCCACACCGGACGCGTTCACGATCAGCACCTCGCCGATGAAGCCCCCGTCGAAGCTCTGCACCACCCGGTAGCGTCCACTCACCGCCGGCGGCTGCTGCGGTGGCCGGGTCGACGGCCGCGCCGACGTCGGCGCCACCGGCGGACCGACCGTCGGCGGCCGCGACGTGACCGGTGCGCTCGGTGGTAACCCACTGGCCCGCGGCGACAACCCGGGCAACAGCGCCGAGTTCTCCGCCAGCGGCGTCGGCGACAACTCGGACGGCGACGCCGGTGCCTGCGGCAACGGCAGACCCGCCGCGGGTGGCGGCCCGCCGTCCCGCGCCGGACTACGCCCCCGGTACGCGCCCAGGGCCACGAACAGCAGGACCACCATCACGACGACGCCCGCGCCCACCACGATCCACGGCGACGACGCGATGGCCGCCGGACCGTGCGACGACGGTCGCGGGGCACGACGCATGCCGGACATGTACCTCCCTCAGCGGGCCGTCCGGGCAGCCTAGCGATCGACGGCCCGCCCCGGAAAGCGCCGACGTCGCGTGCGACGCCACCCGACGCCCGGTCAGCTGAGCCGGCACTCCACCCCGTTGACCACGCACCGCACCGGACGCTGCGCCGATCCTTCCCAACTGACCCGCAACCGCAGGGTCTGCGAGTCACCCGCACCCAACGACTCTCCGCCGCTGAGCACGAACGCACCGTCACCCTGCGCCGCCACCGAGATCCCCGCCGCGCCGCTCACCCGCAGGCCCCGCGTGTCGTCGGCGAAGGCCAGCTCCACCCGCCAGTCCACCGACCGGTCCGACTCGTTCGTCACCGACAGCGTGGCGTCGGTCGCGTTCCAGCCATCCGTACCGACCTTGTACTGCGCCGACACCACCGGGTTCTTTGTCGCCAGGGCCGCGGCGCTCGTCGCGCCCGGCGACGGCGACTTCGTGGTGGCGCGCGGCGACGGCGTCCGGCTGCTGCGCGACGGGCGCGGCGACGCCGTCCGCCGCTCCAACCCACCGGGCGTCGGGGCAGACGACGCGGCAGCCGGCGTCGTCGGCAGGAACACCGGCGGCGCGGCCTGCGGCGTGCTCTCCCGCTCCCGGGTCCGGAACGACAACAGCGCGACCACCAACAGCACCGCCAGCGCGCAGACGCCCACCAGCACCACGATCCACGGCAGCGACAGCACCACTCGCGCCGTCCGCGGACCTCCCGCGCCGTCCGGCCCCACCGCCATCAGGTCTCCCCTCGTCCACCGACGCGACAGCGTAGCCAGCGCCGGCCGGACCGGAAACCCGGGCGGGTACGGATCAGACCGATAGGCCCCTCCCGCCCGGAAAACGGTTCGACGGCGGCGACGGTCCGCCGGTGGTCAGGCCGTCCGGACGACCGTGCAGATCAGCGGCCCCTCACCGGAGGTCCGCAGCAGGTAGCGGTACCGCTCCCCCGGCACCGCACGCCCCTGGCTGTCCAGGAACTCCCACTCGACCGACACCAGGGTCAGCAGCGCGGACACCGGCTGCACGTCCTCGATCCGGGCATGCGCGGCGATCAGCTCCCGGTCCTGGTAGTCGGGCGCGGCGCCCACGAAGGACAGCGCGACCGCCGCCAGTGAGGTGAACGAGAAGCTGTACGTGTCCGCCACCACCAACCCGGGCAGGGCGTAACAACCACCGAGGGACGGCAGGTCGCCCGAGGTCAACGCGGCACCGTACCGGTCGAAGAAGCCGGTCAGCGTGTCGAGATCCATGGAGGCGTTCACGGCGACAGCAATTGCCGCTCTCCGGGTGGGCCAAACCTCAGCGGGCCGGGACCCGCACCTCGATCTCCGTACCCAGTCGGGCGCCACCGGCCAGTCCCAGGTCGTCGCCACTCCAGAACCGCCCCGGGTCGTACCAGTTCGGACGCTTACCGGCGGGCAGCAGACCCATCGCCTCGTACGTCACGGCCACCACCTCGGCGCAGTACGCCGTCTCCAACGCACGCTCCTTCGCCGCCGCGCTGCTCGGCGTCGCCGGCGCGCTGCTCGGGGTGGCCGGCGCGCTGCTCGGGGTGGCCGGCATCCCCGGGACGGCTCGGGTGGCCCGGGACACCGCGCGGAGCACGGCCTGCCCGGGGCGCGGCAGCGACGGCACCCGGCCACGCGCCCAGCGCCACGCCAACTGCGCGGTGGACGGGAACGGCGTACCGTCCAACCGCGCGACGGTCCGCAGCACCGCACTTTCCATCTCGCCCTCGGCCGGCGGGTCGAGCTGCCGCAGCCAGGCCCGCTGCCCGTACCGGTTGGCCCACACGCAGACCGCGTCCCGCAGGTCATGCAACTGGACACCACGCTGGTGGGTACCCGACCACAGGTCCGGCAGGGACTTGCCCAACTCGGCGTGCCACATCAGCGGCGGCATGTCGTCCAGCACCACGGCCATCCCGACGTGGTTGACCGGACTGTTCGTGGTGAACTGAATCGCCCGGTCCGGCACGCTGCGACCCCGGAACACCCACACGTCGCCGGTACGGGTCAACTCGACGGCCTCATCCAGGCTGATGCTCATGAGGGTCTAGCCTAGGCCGATGGGGCAGCGAATGCGGTGGTGGAAGATCCTCGGCCTGGCCGGCCTCGCCGGAGTGGCAGCGTCCGGTGTGGTCATTGCCCGAGCCGAGCGGCGGCGGCGCGCGTACACCCCCGAGGAGATCCGGCAGCGACTGCGGGAACGCCACGCCCAGGCCAATGAGGCAGCGGACCCCGCCTGACCACCCCGCCGGGCAACCTGCGCACGTCCGCGCGGGACTGTGTCGTGCGGGCGTAATCGTGCTCGATCCTGGTTGCAGTGGCCCCGACCGCGCGCCGAGGGGCCTGCTTCCTGGCTCAAGCACGATCTTGCCCTCGGCTTCGTACGCGCCGTCTCAGGCTCCCGGCCGGACTGGCGCGCCCCGATCAGCGAGACAGCACTTTCGGGATGTTGCTGCCTTCGCCGGCTGTGAGGCAGCAACATCCCCGATGTTGCGCACATGATGAGCCCGCCAGGCGTGGCCCGCCGCGTCGGGTGGCGTCGGGTCGGCGTTGGGCCGGGGCTGGGTCGACGTCGGCATTGGGCCGACTCCGGGTCGGCGTCGGCGATCGGGGTCCGGGGCCGCGTCGGCGTTGGGCCGGCTCCGGGTCGGCTTCGGGTCCGGGGCCGCGTCGGGGTCCGGGGCGGCGTTGGGCCGGGTCGTCGCCGGAGCGCGATTTGTCCGGTTTATGCTGGCCAGGCGGCACCTGGGTACCAGCGGTCGGTCGCGGCAGTGCCTTGATCGACACGAGGTCGCTGATGTGGGGGCATCCCTTGTGCGGAGATACCGCCAGTTCGGCGATGTCGAGTCGATCATCGCCGGGAGGGACCAACGGTCTGTACCGTCTGGCCGGGGACGGCCCACGCTGGTCCACCGCCGGCATCACCTTCCACCCCAGCCCCGAGATCCCCTGGCCGGCGACCCCCGCCATCCCCCGCCAACACGGCGCACCCCAGGCGGACCCGACAGCCCCCTGAAGGCGCGACACCGCCTAGGCCGTGTTTCGTAGGGCGCGGAGCCATTGGTTGATGGCGGCGATGGTGAGGGTGGCTTCGTAGCGCACGGCGAGTTTGTCGTATCTGGTGGCCATGGCGCGGTGTTGTTTGAGTTGGTTGATGCCGCACTCGACGGCGTGGCGCAGGCGGTAGACGTCGGGGTCGAAGGCGGGCGGGCGTCCGCCTTGGGAGCCCTTGGCTTTGCGGTGCGCGTCCTGGTCGGCCTTGCTCGGGATGCACGCGCGGATGCCCCGGGATCGCAGGTGGGCACGGTTGGCCTTCGACGTGTACGCCTTGTCGGCCAACACCGTGTCGGGGCGGGTCCGTGGCCGGCCACCACCGGCTCGAGGAACGCGGATCTTGGCCAAGACGGGGATGAACTGGGGGCTGTCGCCGCGCTGCCCAGCGGTCACCACCAGAGCCATCAGCTTGCGGCCCTGCTCGCAGGCCAGATGGGTCTTGGTGGTCCAGCCGCCCCTCGATCGGCCAAGCCCGTGATCTGCCGGCTCGGCCTGCACACCACCAGCAGGCTCCTTCTGCGCCTGGCCGTCGCGGCGGGCTCCCGCCGCGTGCTGGTGGGCGCGGCTGATGGTCGAGTCCACGCTCACCGTCCAGTCGACCAACCCGGCGGCGTCCGCGCGGGCCTGCAACGAGGTGAGGATCCGCGCCCAGACACCGTCACGCTGCCACCGCCGAAACCATCGATACAAGGTCTGCCACGGCGGGTACTCCGCGGGCACGTCACGCCACGGCGATCCGGTTCGGACCCGCCACCGGATCCCGTCGATGATCAGTCTCATGGTCCATCTGCGCGGCCGAGCATGACCCGTTCCCGCAGGCAGCAACGGCTCCAACGCCGCCCACTGCACGTCGGTCAGGTCATGTCGCCTCACTGCCGTTACGCTCGGCACGAGGTCTCCGGTGTGAAGTTCTAGCTTGGTCGCTGAACCAACTACCGGAGACCTCTTCAATTAGCGACCACCGCCACGCCAACATCGACGCCCTACGAAACACGGCCTAAGGTCGGCTCCGCCGGCAGACGCCCAGGGTCACCGGTGGGGTCGCCTGGGCGCCTGAGGTCGCCGGCCGGGGCGTGATCGACTCGGGATCGCCGATGTCGGGGTGTCCCGCACGCCCGGATACCCCGACATCGCCGACGTCGAGTCGATCACGCGCGCAAGAGCCAGTGAGCGCCGCGCACGGCGTCGCGGATGCGAGGTCTGTCCGTTTTTGGGCCGCCGGGATGCTGTGGTCGGTGGCACCGTGCGGGCGGAATCGCGGGCCGGGCGGGGTCGTTATACCTGGCACGCCGCCGCGCCCCCGGGGCCGCCCGGCAACCCCCGGGAACACCCGCCGGGCCGGTGTCGTTACACCCCCGCACGGCCGAGCACCACCCCCGGGCCGTCCCCCGGTCCCCGGCGCGGGAATGACCTGACGCCCCGGACCGTTGCACCACCTTCCGCGCAGACCCCTCTTGTCGGGTCGCCGGAGCAGATCCCCCTCACGAACTTTCCCCGCCCGGCACACCCCCCCGTGTGCCGCGCGCGTATCCCCCGATGAAGCAGAGGAGCACGCCATCATGCGTACCGATCTGATTCGTAAGACCGCCCTGACCGCCGCCGGCCTCGCCTTCACCGGCGGCGCCATCGCCGGACCCGTCACCACCGCGTTCGCCGCCGAAAGCACCGCCAAGCCCGTGTCGCAGACCCAGACCGACCGCAAGGGTCACGGCGAGCGGCAGCTCGGCGTGCGGTACGAGGCCCAGCCGAACTTCTACTACTGCGGCCCCGCCGCGGCCCGTAACGCCCTGAGCGTGCAGGGCAAGGACATCAGCGTGGACGCCATGGCCAAGGAGATGGGCACCACCGAGGCCGGCACCAACAGCATCAACGACATCACCCCGGTCCTGAACAAGGAGACCGGCAAGACCGACGCCTACCACAGCGTCGAGATCAGCAGCCCCGACGCCGACGCCAAGCAGACCGACACGCTGCGCGCCGACATCATCCGCACCGTGGACAACGGTCGGGCCGTGGTCGCCAACATCGCCGGCACCAGCACCGACACCGACGGCAACACCCACTCCTTCGAGGGCGGGCACTACATCAGCGTCACCGGCTACCGCGACAACGGCAACATCGTCACCATCGCCGACTCCGCCGACCCGAACACCGCCTCCTACCAGATCACCGTCGAACACCTCGCCGACTGGATCGCCACCCGCGGCTACGCCACCAGCTGACCCACGCACCAGCACCACCGACAAGGGCCGGACCCCACGGGGTCCGGCCCTTGTCGCATGTCCGAAACGCGCCGGCATCGGCACCTGGTCAGGGGCTTCCGGCGGCACGCGCCGGCTTGGCGTCCGGCACCAGCGCCGACTCCGCATGACGCTCCGGCGCCACGGACGGCTCCGGCTCGACGGCCTCCAGACGATGGGCACGTCGACGCAGCCACCAGGTGCTGCCCAGGCCGGCCAGCACCGCGAGGACCAGGCCGGCCCAGGAGATGTCCTTGAGCCAGTGCTCGGCCGCCCGACCGACGCTGAACAGCAGGTACGTGGTGCCGAACGCCCAGACCAGCCCACCGGCGGCATTGGCCACCAGGAACCGCCGGTACGGCACCCGCAGGGCCCCGGCGAGCGGGCCGGCCAGGATCCGCAGCAACGCCACGAACCGACCGAAGAACACCGCCCACACGCCGTGCCGGGCGAAGCTCTGCTCGGCTCGGGCGACCTGGGCGGGGCCGAGATGGCGGGGAAAGCGCCGGCCGAGGCGGGCGAGCAGCGGACGCCCACCGCGACGACCCACCGCGTACCCGATGGAGTCGCCCACGATCGCTCCGGTGGCGGCGGCGGTCGCTACCCACTCCGGTTCCACCACTCCGGTGGCCGCGAGCAGGGCGGAGCTGACCAGGACGATCTCACCGGGCAGCGGCACGCCCATGCTCTCCACCCCGATCACCCCGGCGACCAGCAGGTAGACCGCGATCGGAGGCAGCGACACGAGCCAGTGCTGGACGTCGAACACGGGTGACCCTCCTCCGGCCGGGCCTCGAACCCTACCCGCGGCCGATGTGCCCGAGCGGCCCCTCGGCTCGCAGCGCACCATGTGTAACGCGTCCTAGGAGGCTAGGGATAAGGCGGGGGAAAGAGGGCGAGCCAGGTTGCGCAAATAGCAAGACGGACGTACGGTTTTGTTTGAGATCGCAATCGGCGGTAAGTGTTACCTAACCTCGGCGGCACCCCGGCCGGTGCGACAGACTGCTCAGGACTACTCACGGTCGCTGGTGTGAAGGAGTACGACGTGGCGAGCCTCGACACCTTCGGTGCGAAGACCCAGCTACGCGTCGGAGACGCGAGCTACGAGATTTTCAAGATCGACAAGGTGGACGGCCACGACCGGCTGCCGTACAGCCTGAAGATCCTGCTGGAGAACCTGCTGCGGACCGAGGACGGCGCGAACATCACCGCCGACCACATCCAGCAGCTCGGCGGGTGGGACCCGACCGCCGACCCGAGCGTGGAGATCCAGTTCACCCCGGCGCGGGTGCTGATGCAGGACTTCACCGGCGTGCCCTGCGTGGTCGACCTGGCCACCATGCGCGAGGCCGTACGTGACCTGGGCGGCGACGCCTCCAAGGTCAACCCCCTCGCCCCCGCCGAGCTGGTCATCGACCACTCGGTGATCGCCGACCTGTTCGGCCGCGAGGACGCCTTCGCCCGCAACGTCGAGCTGGAGTACGAGCGCAACAGGGAGCGCTACCAGTTCCTGCGCTGGGGCCAGACCGCGTTCAACGAGTTCAAGGTCGTCCCGCCGGGCACCGGCATCGTGCACCAGGTCAACATCGAGTACCTGGCTCGCACCATCATGGAACGGAACGGGCAGGCGTACCCGGACACCGTCGTCGGCACCGACTCGCACACCACCATGGTCAACGGCCTGGGCGTGCTGGGCTGGGGTGTCGGCGGCATCGAGGCCGAGGCCGCGATGCTCGGTCAGCCGGTCAGCATGCTGATCCCCCGGGTCGTCGGCTTCAAGCTCTCCGGCGAGATGCCGGCCGGCACCACCGCCACCGACCTGGTGCTGACCATCACCGAGATGCTGCGCAAGCACGGCGTGGTCGGCAAGTTCGTCGAGTTCTACGGCCCCGGCGTGAGCGCCGTGCCGCTGGCCAACCGGGCCACCATCGGCAACATGTCCCCGGAGTACGGCTCCACCGTCGCGATCTTCCCGATCGACGCGGAGACCGTCCGCTACCTGGAGCTGACCGGCCGCGACAAGCAGCAGGTCGCGCTCGTCGAGGCGTACGCCAAGGAGCAGGGCCTCTGGCACGACCCGGCGGCCGAGCCCTCCTACTCGGAGCGCTTGGAGCTGGACCTGAGCACCATCGAGCCGTCGCTCGCCGGCCCGAAGCGCCCGCAGGACCGGGTGCCGCTGGGCAGCGCCAAGACGCTGTTCCGCTCGGCGCTCACCGACTACGTCGCCGACGACTCCACCGGCGAGCGGGACCTCAAGCCGAGCGTGGCCCGCGAGGAACTGCCGCGCGGCGCGAACGGCCCGGCCGACGAGGCCAGCGCCGAGTCGTTCCCGGCCAGCGACCCGCCGGCCAACGAGTTCAGCGACCCGGCCGACGAGCCGCGCGACCTGGAGACCGCGGCCACCGGCGCCGGCGGTCGGGCCAGCAACCCGATCCGGGTCACCGGCACCGACGGCGTGGAGTACGAGCTGGACCACGGCGCCGTGGTGATCGCCGCGATCACCTCCTGCACCAACACGTCCAACCCGCAGGTGATGATCGGCGCGGCCCTGCTGGCCCGCAACGCGGTTGAGAAGGGCCTGACCCGCAAGCCGTGGGTGAAGACCACCCTGGCCCCGGGCTCGAAGGTCGTCATGGACTACTACGAGCGGGCCGGCCTCACGCCGTACCTGGACAAGCTCGGCTTCAACCTCGTCGGCTACGGCTGCACGACCTGCATCGGCAACTCGGGCCCGCTGCCCGAGGAGGTGTCCGCCGCGGTCAACGAGCACGACCTGTCGGTCGTCTCGGTGCTGTCCGGCAACCGCAACTTCGAGGGCCGGATCAACCCGGACGTCAAGATGAACTACCTGGCGTCCCCGCCGCTGGTCGTCGCGTACGCCCTCGCCGGCACGATGGACATCGACCTGGCCAACGAGCCGATCGGTGAGGACACCGAGGGCAACCCGGTCTACCTGCGGGAGATCTGGCCGAACAGCGCCGAGATCCAGGACGTCATCGCCCAGGCGATCGGCGCGACCGGCTTCAGTGCCGCGTACGCCGACGTCTTCGCCGGTGACGAGCGGTGGCAGTCACTGCCCACCCCGACCGGCGACACCTTCGCCTGGGACAGCGACTCAACCTACGTGCGCAAGCCCCCGTATTTCGAGGGCATGCAGCAGGAGCCGAGCCCGGTCGTCGACATCTCCGGCGCGCGGGTGCTGGCCAAGCTGGGTGACTCGGTGACCACCGACCACATCTCGCCGGCCGGTGCGATCAAGGCGGACTCCCCCGCCGGCACCTACCTGGCCGAGCACGGCGTGCCGCGCCACGAGTTCAACTCGTACGGCTCGCGCCGGGGCAACCACGAGGTGATGATCCGGGGCACCTTCGCCAACATCCGGCTGCGCAACCAGCTGGTGCCCGGGGTGGAGGGCGGCTTCACCGTCAACCACCTGACCGGCGAGCAGACCTCGATCTACGACGCCTCGATGGCCTACCAGGAGGCCGGCATCCCGCTGGTCATCCTGGCCGGCAAGGAGTACGGCTCCGGCTCGTCGCGGGACTGGGCGGCCAAGGGCACCATGCTGCTGGGCGTCCGGGCGGTCATCGCCGAGTCGTACGAGCGGATCCACCGCTCCAACCTCATCGGCATGGGCGTGCTGCCCCTGCAGTTCCCGGTGGACGTCACCGCCGAGTCGCTGGGCCTGACCGGCACCGAGATGTTCACCATCACCGGTGTGACCGCCCTGAACGACGGCGACACCCCACGCACGGTGACGGTCACGACCGACACGGGCGTGGAGTTCGAGGCCGTCGTGCGGATCGACACCCCGGGTGAGGCGGACTACTACCGCCACGGCGGCATCCTGCAGTACGTGCTGCGCCGCATGATCGCCAACTGACGTCGTACACCTGAAGGGCCGCTTCCCGCACTGGCGGGAGCGGCCCTTCAGCATCTCTGCCTTCCCATGCCTCGGGTTACTGTCCCGGTGCCCTTTGCTCTGCTTCACTCCGCGCAACACTGACTGTTCGGTGCCGTTGCGCCCGTTGAAGCAGAGCAAAGGGCAAGAATGAGGTACGGCCAGCGACGGATCCGGGAACAGGTCCCCGCTCAGCGCAGCCGCAGTGCGACCGCGCGGGCCTCCTCGGTGCGGAACGGGTGATCCGCGAGAACTCGGGGATCAGGGTCACCCGTCAGGCCACGTCCGCCGGTGCCGCTCGCAGTGCCGGGCGGCGCGCTGGAGTGCGCCGAGCGAGAAGATCGCGCCGATCTTGCAGTTTCTGTTGTCAACATGAGTGGGATATCCCTTTTGCCGGGACAGAAAGTGCAAGATCGCGGAGCCGGGGGCGGTACCGGCCCGGCGATCATGGAGTTGTGGTGCCTGGTTTGCGGTTGCGCGGGGTTTTGTTGCCCACCGCAACTCCATGATCGGCGGGGCGAGGGCGAGGGCGGGGCGGGGCGGGGCGGGGCGGGTGGGGCTTAGCGGGACAGTTCGGTCGCTCGCTCCAGCAGTGCGCTCCGCTCGTCGGTCGAACTCACCATCGCCGCCGCCTCCCGGAACAGGGTGGCCGCGCGGCTCCGGTCGCCCTGCTGGGCCACCAGGTCGGCCTCCACCGCCGCAGCGAGCGGGTAGCCGTCCAGCCCTCCCCCGGCACGCGCCGCGTCGAGCAGGTCCAACCCGGCGGCCGGCCCGTACGCGTAGCCGTGCGCGACCGCGCGATTGAGCGCGATCACCGGTGAGGGCCGAATGTCGGCCAGCGCGTCGTAGGCGCGCGCGATCGTCGGCCAGTCGGTGGTGTCGGTGGACGACGCGGTGGCGTGGCAGGCGGCGATCCGGGCCTGCCACGCGTACGGACCTTCGTCGCGTACCCGAGCAAGGGCGGCCTGGCCCTCGGCGATGGCGGCGCGGTCCCACTGTGCCCAGTCCTGCCGCTGGAGGGTGAGCAGATTGCCGTCCGCGTCCCGGCGGGCGTCCCGCCGGGAGTGCTGGAACAGCAGCAGCGCCCGCAGCGCGGCGACCTCGGACTGCTCCGGCATCAACCCGTCCAGCAACCGGGCCAGCCGGACGGCCTCGTCGGCGAACGCCGGTTCGCCGTCGGGGACGTAGCCGCGGGTGAACAGCAGGTACAGCACGGCGAGCACGCCGGGCAGCCGTTCGGCCAGCGCCGGCCCGGTCGGCACCCGGTACGGGATGCCGGCCTGCGCGATCCGGGTCCGGGCCCGGGTCAGCCGGCGGGTCATCGTCGACTCGCTGACCAGCAGCAGGCGGGCGATGTCGGCGGTCGGCACGCCGCAGACGGTCCGCAGGGTGAGCGCCACCCGGGCGTCGAGCGCGAGCGCCGGGTGGCAGCAGGTGAAGATGAGCCGCAACCGGTCGTCCACCACGTCCTCCCCCGCCCCGGCCTCGGGCTGCGGATCCTCCGGCGTGAGCACCGCCAGTTCGTGCAGCTTGCGCCGTTCGACGGCGGCCCGGCGCAGCACGTCGATCGCGCGGTTGCGGGCCACCGTCATCAGCCAGGCGCCCGGGTTCGTCGGCACGCCGTCGCCGGGCCAGCGTTCCAGCGCGACGGCGAGGGACTCCTGGGCGCAGTCCTCGGCCAACGTCCAGTCCCCGGTGAGTCGGATCAGGGTCGCGACGATCCTGGGGTACGCGTCCACGCCGGCGGCCGCGACGGCCCGCGCCGCCGCGGCCGAGCCGACGTCGTCGGGCACCTCGGTCGTGGTGTCGGTGCCGGTCATCCGATCAGCTGGACAGCGCCCCGTACGGGCGCAGCTCCAGCCGTCCCTCCCGGGCCATCGGATGGGCGCGCGCCACCTCGATCGCCTCGTCCAGATCCGCGCAGTCGAGCAGGTCGAAGCCGACGATCACCTCGGCGGTCTCCGCGAACGGCCCCTCGGAGACCAGCAGCTCGCCGGCACGCACCCGGACCGTGGTGGCCGCGCTGGCCGGTGCCAGCACGTTGCCGGTGAGACGGCGGCCACGGGTGTCGTTGTCGGCCACCCACTTGTGGATGTCGGGCAGCTCGGTCGGGTCGGTGTCCGGTGCGGTGTCGCTACAGACGAACATCATGAACTTCATCGGTCGCTCCTGTCTCTCGGGTCGTCGCCAGCATGACGAGCGGACCGGAGCGATCCGGACAGCCTCCCGGAAAAAACCTCGGTCAGTCTCCGCTGGCGGCGCGCCGGCGGGCCTCGCGGGTCTTCATGGCGTGCTCCATGAGGGTCACCAGCACCTCCTTGCTGGACTCCCGCTGACGCGCGTCGCAGAGCAGCACCGGTACGCCCGGGTCGAGGTTCAGCGCGGTCTGCACCTCGTCGAGCCGGTACTTACGGGCGCCCTCGAAGCAGTTCACCGCCACGACGAACGGGGTGCCCCGGCCCTCGAAGTAGTCGATCGACGGGAAGCAGTCGGCCAGCCGGCGGGTGTCGGCCAGGACCACCGCGCCGATCGCGCCCAGCGCCAGCTCGTCCCAGACGAACCAGAACCGGTCCTGCCCGGGCGTGCCGAACAGGTAGAGCACGAGGTCGTCGCTGATGGTGATCCGGCCGAAGTCCATCGCCACGGTGGTGGTGGTCTTGCTCTCCACCCCGGACAGGTCGTCGATGCCGACACCGGTCTCGGTCAGCACCTCCTCGGTGCGCAACGGCCGGGTCTCGCTCACCGCTCCGACCATGGTGGTCTTGCCCACGCCGAAGCCACCGGCGACCAGGATCTTGATCGCGGTGGGCAGTGGCGTCGCTCCCGCCGGCCGGTCAGAGTGCCCGTAGTCCATTGATTACCGCCTCGAAGATGCTGTTGTCGGGAAGGCCGGCCGTGGTGTGCGGCTCGCGTACCTGCACGAGGTTGCGGGCCGCCAGGTCGCCGAGGAGCACCCGGATGGTTCCCACCGGCAGGTCGAGGTGGGCGGCGATCTCGGCGACGGACTGTATTCGCTGGCACAGGCCGACGATCGCCAGGTGCTCGGGACCGATCCCGACCTCCGGCGTCACGTCGGCGCGGGTCGCGGTGACCAGGGAGATCAGGTCGAACGTGCCGGTGACCGGGCGGGCCCGCCCGCGCGTCACCGCGTACGGGCGCACCACCGGGCCCGCATGGTCATCCACCCACTGATGCTCTGCGGAATCCCCGTGCACCGTCATGGCCGTTACCTCTCGCCAGCCGACTGTTCGGCGCTCCGCGACGGGGAGGCCACGTACTTGCCGACGCGGGTGACGAGCATCGCCATCTCGTAGGCGATGAGACCGACGTCGGCGTCCTCGGTGGCGAGGACGGCCAGGCAGGCGTTGCGGCCGGCGGCCGTGACGAACAGGAACGACGACTGCATCTCGATGATGGTCTGCTGCACCTGCCCGCCGCCGAAGCGCTTGCCGGCGCCCCGGGCCAGGCTCTGGATGCCGGCCGCCATCGCCGCGAGGTGCTCGCCGTCGTCCCGGCTCAGCCCTTGCGAGGAAGCCATCAACAACCCGTCGGTGGAGAGCGCGACCGCATGCTCGGCCTGCTTCACCCGGCCCACCAGATCATCCAGCAACCACGTCAGGTCGGCACTCGAAGCCGTCTTCTGGGCCACTTCGTCGTCCTCTTCTCGCCCGGCAGTTGCGCCGTATTCGTCTTGGGCTTGACCGTCACACCGCGCGGGAACCCCCAGCGCTGGTGCTCGGTCAGGTCGCTTGCGGTTCCTCGTCGGTCGACTCGGGCGTCGCGCCCGACGCGCCACCGAGCAGCCGCGCCGCGTCGGTCCGCCCGCGCCGGGTGCCGGTCTGATAGGAGCTCATCATCCGGCGTACCTGCTCGGGTGGCCGTACCACGTCCTCCTCGTCGGACTCGGTCGCCGCCGCCGGGTCGTCGCGCAGCTCGGGCACGATGTTCGCCTGGCGGACCCGGACCGGCAGGCCGGAGCCGGTGCGGTCGGTCTCGGTCCGCGCGGGGACCGGCCCGCCGTCGGTGCTCGGCTCGCCGCCACCCGTCCCGGCCCGTTCCACGGCGGGCAGGCCGGTGGGCACCGTCGGGCCCTCCAGGGCCGGCTGGCCCAGGACACGCCGGGCCCGGGTGGGCAGGTCCGCCGCCGCGGTCCGCTGGCGGGTGGGGAGTACGACGTCCTTGTCGCTCCCGTCCGTCTGCTCGGTGGTGGTACTGCTCTCGGTCAGCGCCGGCGCGGCCGGGGTCACCGGCTCCGGCGCGCCCGGTGCGCTGATGTCCGTCGCCGAGGTGGCGACCGCGACCGTCGAGCGGCTGGCGGGACGACCGCCCTCGACGGGTCCGACGGCGGTCGGGCCGGCCGGCAGCGCGATGGCCGTCGGGCTGGCGGGGGTCGCGCCGGAGTCCTCCGGGTCGGTTCCGTTCGCCGTGATCAGCTCCAGCGGGATGAGGACGACGGCGGTGGTGCCGCCGTACGCCGATTCCTTGAGACGGACCCGCACGCCGTGCCGCTCGGTCAACCGGCTCACCACGTAGAGGCCGAGTCGGGCGGCGTTGGCGAGGTTCAGCTCGGACTGGTCGACGATGCGGTGGTTCGCCGCGGCCAGGTCCTCCTCGCTCATGCCGAGGCCCCGGTCCTCGATCTCGATGGCGAAACCGTTCGCCACGAGTTGGCCGCGGACCTCCACGGTGGTGTGCGGGGGCGAGAACGACAGGCCGTTCTCGATCAGCTCGGCGAGCAGGTGGATGATGTCGCCGACCGCGCGGCCGGCGAGCGAGACGGCGCCCAGCGGCAGCACGTTGACGCGGGTGTAGTCCTCCACCTCGGCCACCGCGCCGCGCACCACGTCCACCATCGGGACGTTGCGCCGCCAGGCACGGCCCGGGGTGGAGCCGGAGAGCACGATCAGGTTCTCCGCGTTGCGCCGCATCCGGGTGGCCAGGTGGTCGACGCGGAACAGGTCCTCCAGCTCCTCCGCGTCGTGTTCGCGCCGCTCCATCGCGTCGAGCAGGGTGAGCTGGCGGTGTACCAGCGCCTGGGTTCGCCGGGCCAGGCTGAGGAAGACCTCGCGGACGTTGCGACGCAGCTCGGCCTGCTCGACGGCGGTGCGCAGGGCCGTCTCCTGGACGGCGTTGAACGCCTTGCCGACCTGGCCGATCTCGTCGGTGCCGAACTCCAGCGGAGGCGCTTCGGTGGCGACGTCGACCTCCTCGCCACGGCCCAACCGGTCGACCACCCGGGGCAGTCGCTCGTCGGCGAGCTGCCAGGCGGCCTGCCGCAGCCGGTCGAGCTGGCGCAGGAGGGTACGGGCCGTGGTGATCGAGACGACGACCGAGGCGATGACGGCGAGCAGGCCCAAGCCGGTGGCGAGCACGAGCCGGACGACGACCATCACGGCCACGCCGGTGGCCCGGCCGACGATGCCCTCGCCGCCGTCGACGACGGCGTCGTTGACGTCGGCCAGGGCCGGCTCGACGGTGCCCCGCCACTGCTCGGCGCTGACCGGAAGCTGGGTCGCCGGGCGGCCCTCGCGGATGATGCTGTCCTGTACGGCGCGCAGGCGGCTGAACGCCTCGCCCTCGACGAGCTGCTGGTAGCGGCGTTGGTCGGCGTCGGCGAGTCGGGCCTGGGTCTCCTCGCCGAGGAACCGCTCGGCGCCGACCAGGCTGACGTAACGGGCATACTCGGGACCACTGATCCGGCCCGTGCCGAAGAGGCCGCTGAGCAGCGCGTCCTCCTGCGAGATCAGCTCCTTCATCCGGTTGAGCTGGATCAGGGCCGCCGCGTCGGCGGCGATCTCCTTGTCGTCGAGGCTGCCGGTGACGTCGTAGATCCGGAAGATCGATTCGATGGCGTCGGTGTAGGCGTCGGCGGCGGAGATCCGGTCGACCTTGCGGCCGAGCACGTCGGCGCGGGTCTGCTTGAGTTCGTCGATCTGTGCGATCGTGGCGTCGAGTTGGGCGTCGAGGGCCTTGCTGCCGGCCACGCCGACCTGCCAGTTGCGCGCCGACTCGGCGAAGTCGTCCGCCAGTTGGGCGGCCTTGCGCTGTTCGGTCTCCAACGCCGTACGCTGCGCGGCGTCGGGGTTGCTCAGGTACGCCTGGGTCAACCGCCGCTCGAGCTGCAACTCCTGCAACAACGGCTCGCTGGGCGCGTACACCTTGCTGTTGAGCAGCTGGACACCGAGCAGGTTGAAGCCGTCCCGCAGGGTCACCCAGGCCGCGAACATCCAGAGCGCGACCAGGGAGAGCAGCAGGGCGACAACCTTGGTGCGGATACTCGTACCGCGAGAACGCATTGAACCGTCCCAGGCAGGGCGTTGACTCAGCTCATCAACGGGTGATCATGGAGGACGACGTCCCGCCGCGGCGGGTCGTACGGGGCTGAGGCTCTGCGTACGCTAGCAGTGTCCACACAACCCCTCAAGTCGCTGTTTTTGTTGCCTGGTAACCACAATCCACCACCGAACGGTCGACACCCGTCAGGTGAACGGAGGCGAGCCGACAGGCGGCCAGGATCGCCGCGCGAACGATCGCGGTAGGACAGTACAGCTCTTTGCCGTACCACAGTGGACGGTCCGCCCGATCGGCCGGTCGGTGCAGGTAGGCGTGGCCACGCAGCACCGCCTCGTCGACCTGGGGCGCCCCGGTCGGCGCGGCCACCAGCACCTGTAGGGCGTACGCGGTCTCCTCGGCCGTGCCGCCCCACCGCCCCCACGACCCGTCGGCACGCTGACTGTCGAGCACCCAGCGGGCCGCGCGGTCGAGCGCCTCGGCCGCCCCGCCGCCGCGACCGAACTCCGCCAGCGCCAATGCGCAGCAGGCCGTGGCGTAGTACGGCGAGGCGTGCCACCGGTCCTGCCAACGGCCGTCCGGGAGCTGGTGTGCGGGCAGCACGGCGCTGAGCCGGTCGACCGTCCGGTGGTACCGCGCGTCCGCGCCGGGGTGGGCGGTCACGTGCTGGCCGAACGCGTCCAGCACGTGCGCGTTGGTGGTGACCGAAAAGCCGTCCTCGCTCCCCGGCCAGGTGCAGAACCCGTCCGTCGTCTCGTACGCCCACAGGCCGGCCGGGTCGGCCGGACGGCCGAGCCGGGCCAGCGCGTCCAGCGTGACCGAGGTGGTGTCGGCGTCGGTGGGCAGGCCCTCCCCGGTGGCGACTCCCTCGGCGGCGGTGGCGGCGGCCAGGGTGCGGAGCAGGCTCGCCGGCGGGTTGACCGAGACGCCCGCGCGGCGCAGGCCGCTGAGCACCCAGGCCCGCTCGAACACGGTGATCGGAGTCGGGCAGGGCACCGGTCCGTCAGCCTCACGGATCAGCGTCCGCAGGAAGGTGTGCGCGGCCGGGCCGGCGTCCGGGCCGACGACGCTGAGCCAGGCGGCGGTCGCGGCGGGTGACGCGCCGACGGCGGTGAGGGTCGGTCCGGCGTCGGCCGGTGTCGCGCCCAGCACCTCGTAGAAGTGGGCCAGCTTCGCCGGCAGCACCACCCCGGCGGCGAGCGCGGCGCGTACCGCGTGCAGCCGGTCGGGGCCGAGCCCGGCGGGCAGTGCCAGCGGGGAGCGCGGCAGCCGCTCGGCGGTCGCGCCGGCCACCCGGGAGAGCCGGGACAGCCGGCCGTTGATCGACTCGACGAGCGCGGGGACGATGAGGTCCAGCGCCGGGGTGTCCGGCAGTGCCCGCGCGGGCGTGGCGAGCAGCCGGTCGGTGAGCGCGTGCAGCCCGCGCGCCGCCGGGGCGAGCAGGTCCGCACCGGCCGGTACGGCGTCGGCCAGCACCGCGAGCAGCGCGTCGGTGGCGCTGAGCGTGGGCACCAGGGCGTACCCCTCGGGTGGGCCCCAGGCACCGTCCGGGCGCTGCTCGCGCAACAGGAAGTCGATCCGCTTCTCGTGACCGGGCAGCCAGGGCGCGTCGGCGACCAGCCGGCCGCTCTCGTACACCGAGGGGGCGACCTGCCCCCACGGTCGCAGCGCGAGGCCGGCGATCAGCTCGCGCGCGGCGTCGGTGGCGGGCTCGGCCAGCACCGGCCCCGGAATCTCACTCATCACGGGCCCCCCAGAAGTCCGACACCTGGTAGAAGCCGCCCGTGAAGGAGATCTGCCGGTGCAGGTAGTCCGCCTGGCGGGGGCAGCGCTCGGCGAGGGCGGCCAGGTCGCCGCGGGATCGGCTGGTCAGCTCGGCGAGCCGGGCGTGCACCCGCGCCGGGTCGTCGACCAGCAGCAGGGCGTTCAGGTCGCCCCACTCTGCGTCCCGCTCGTGCGTGGCGAGGTCGTTGACCAGGCGCAGCACCCGCTGCACGCCACGTGAGGCGTCGAGCAGGTCGGTCAACTGGGCGAGGGTCTTGGAGTCGCCGGTGGCGATCCAGTGCGTGACGTTGACGAATGAGCAGGCCAGGTTGTCGGCGTTGTCCAGGTAGCGGTCGAGGTCCGGCAGGCGCTGCCCGGTGGTCGGGTCGGTCGGCAGGTTCTTCCAGTCCCACTCGCGCGAGACGGCGGCGAGCATCCGGGCCAGCTCGTCGCGCCAGATCGGGCGCAGCCGGCGGAACGCCGGCACGGTGGCCAGTTCGTCGCGCAGGTCGGCCAGCAGCCGGGCGAGGTGGCTTCCCGGTGGCGGCGCGGCGCCGTCGGCGACCGCCAGGCAGTCGGTCACGATCGTCCGGACGTCGTCGGCCGACCGGGCGAGGTAGTCGACCTGCCAGTCGGCGGCGAAGACCCAGAGCAGGGTACGGGTGGTGATCCGCAGTTCGTCGGCGGTGTGCCACGGCGCGGTGAACGCGATCGCGGTGGCCACCGAGCTGAGCAGCGCGGCGTCGAACGGCGCGGCGTCGAAGAGTTCCGGGTGGGCGGCGGTGACCCCCTGCAGGTCGCGGACACCTCGCACGGCGAGCGCGCAGACCCGACCCTGCTCGGCGACGGCGTCGGGCCCGGCCTGCACCGGCCACGGCGTGCCGGTCACGATGCGACCGGACGCTCGACCGGGGTGACGATCAGCTCGGCCCGCTGCTTGGGTTGCAGCGAGGCGCCGAGCCGGGGTGTCAGGCCGACGGGTTCGCGCAGCCGGAACCGGTAGCGGCTCAGCACGGTGCTGACGATGAGCTGCGCCTCCAGCAGGAACAGATACTGCCCGAGGCACTGGTGCGGGCCGCCGCCGAACGGGAAGTAGGAGTAGCGGTAGCGCCGGCGGGGCTTCTCCGGCGCGAAGCGCTCCGGGTCGAACAGCGTCGGGTCGTCCCAGAAGGTCGACATCCGCTGGGTGACGTACGGGCTGACCAGTACGGTGCCACCGGCCTTGATCCGCACACCGCCCAGCACGTCGTCGCCGACCGCGGTCCGGGGGATCATCCAGCCGGCCGGGTAGAGCCGCAGCATCTCGTCGAGCACCATCCGGCCGTAGCGCAGCTGCGGCAGGTGCTCCCGGCCGACCCGCTCGGCGCCGACCACCCGCTCGATCTCGTCGGTCATCAGCTCGGCCACGTCGGGCCGGGACGCCAGCACCGGCCACAGCCAGGAGAGCAGGGCGATGGTGGTCTCGGTGGCGGTGGAGAACATCGCCACCACGTCGCCGCGGATCGCGTACTCGTCGGGCTCGCTGCCGTCGGCGCGCGGCCGGCACAGGGTGGAGATGATGTCGTCGCCGTCGGTGGGCCGGGCCCGGGCCTCCCGGATGATCGGCAGCACCACCTCGTCGATGGTGCGTACCGCCTCTGCGAAACGGCGGTCACCGGGCATCGGCACCGCGTACGGCACGAACGGCACCAGCAGGCGGGGCAGCATCGCGGTGGTGACGGTGTCCAGCGCGGCGCTGATCCGCAGCGCGTCGGGCACCGAGATGCGGTCGGCGAAGAGCACCCGCATGGTGGTCCGCAGCACGATCCGGGTCAGCTCGGCGCCGCCGTCGATCGGACGGCCGTCGCGGGCCGGCTCCAGCCACTCGTCGACGGCCTCGTTGATCGCCTCGGCCATCCGGTCGACGAGCGTCTCGGCGCGCTTGGCGGTGAACAGCGGTTGCAGGGCGCTGCGGCTGGACTCCCAGATCTCGCCCTCGGCGACCAGGATGGCGTCGCCGACGATCCGGCGGACCGGCCGCCACAGCAGACCCTCCCCGTCACGGGTGTAGTTGGCAACGTTGTCCCTCAGCACTCGTTGCAGGTGCTCGGGATGGCTGACGAGGTACGGGCGGAACGAGCCGAGGTTCAGCCGGACCACCTCGCCGCCGGCGGCGTCGGCGAAGCCGACGAGCGCGCCGAGCGGGTCGCGGACCAGCGCGGGCAGGGCACGACGGAGTGGGATCATCCGGGGTTCGGTGCTGACGGGGGCGGGGCCGGCATCGGACACCTGGGACATGCGCTGTCTCCTCGTCACCCCGACGGCCTGGGCGGTCCACTTCGGCCGGTCGGGGCTGTGAAATTTTCACCTTCTGGGCGTCGGAAGCATCTCACCAATTCCGGGACACCTCTAGATCTCTGACCGGTGAGATTTGACCAATGTCCCAGACGAGCATCGATGTCTTGGCCGCGCGACAGTCCTGAGTGGATCGTCAGGATGCGACACCGACGCAGGTCGCGCCCGTACACCGATCACCCGCCGCCGCCGGCGGGGTACGGACGACGACGGGCCGGTGGGTCGATCGGCCGCCGGACCCGCCGGACGGGTCGCGCCCGTGCGATCCCAAAGGTCGGGCAGCGCAGTGAGCAAGGACGCACCGGTACCCCCGAATCCGGGCGACGGCGGGCACCCTGTGCCAGGCTCTGTGGCATGGACGACAAGACCATCCTGAACCGGATCTCCGAGCTGGTCGACGAGGAGCACCGGCTGCGCGCGGAGGCCCAGGCCCACGAGTCGGGCACCGAGGGCGAGGCCGGCGAGCGGCTGCGCGCCCTGGAGGAGTCCCTCGACCAGTGCTGGGACCTGCTGCGCCGTCGGCGGGCCGCCCGGGCCACCCACGGCGACCCCGACTCGCAGGGCGAACGCCCCAAGCCCGAGGTGGAGCGCTACCTGCAGTGACCGACACGGACGGGTCGGGCGGCCGTCGCGGCCACCCGACCCGTTCCGGTCAGCGGATGCCCGCCTCGCGCAGCAGCTCCCCGGTCAGCGTGCCGGGGTCGACCTGCTCGGCGCCCAGCCCTCGCGCCGCGAACCAGGCGCTGACCACCCGCACGTCGCGGGCCAGGAACTCGGGCCCCTGCGGGTTCGCCACCACGTCGACCACCTGCGGCAGGTCGATCACGACCAGCCGCCCGGAGTGCACGAGCAGGTTGTACGGCGACAGGTCGCCGTGGGCGTAGCCGGCCCGGGCCAGCACGCGCAGCGCCTCGACCAGCTGGCCCCACAGGTCGCGCAGCTCGGCCGGGCCGGGCCGGAGCTGGGCCAGCCGGGGCGCGGCGAGTCCGGCCTCGGCGTCGCCGACGAACTCCAGCATCAGCTCGGTGCCCCGCAACTGCACGGGGTACGGCACGGCGATCCGGTCGTGCCCGGCGCCGATCTCCCAGAGTCGCGCCAGCGCGGCGAACTCGGCCGCCGCCCACTGCCCGGCGATCATCTGGCGGCCGAAGGCCGTCCGGCCCGCCATCGCCCGCATCTCGCGGGACCGCCGCACCCGGCGGCCCTCCAGATAGCCGGCGTCGCGGTGGAACAGCCGGTGCTCGGCGTCCCGGTACCGCTTGACCGCCAGCAGGCAGGACCGGTCCGTGTCCGGTACCGCCCGGCGGACCAGGTGGACGTCCGCCTCCTTGCCGGTCTTCAGCATGCCCAGCTCGGTGTCCTTGGCGGCCAACTCGGTGACCAGCCAGGCCGGGTGCGGCTCCGGCCCGTGCACCGCGTCGTCCCAGGACGACCAGCGCTCGCCGGTGTCGGGATCAGGCTCGGTGTCGGGATCGGCGGGCAGCTCGGTGGGCCGGGCCGCCCGCTTCAGAAACTGCGGTTCGTCGTCGTCGAAGCGGCGCTTGCCGCGGGTCCGGCGCTCCGGCGCCGGGAGGTCATGATCGCGCACTGTGGTGAGGTTCCCTTGATCGAGGCGGAGGTAGGCAGCTGGAAGCGACCTGCGAAGACGGCCATGACCGGCCTCCTCTCCTCGATCGGGCGGTACGCCCGGTGCACCATGCGCCGCCCATCCTCGTAGCGGCCCAAACGGCGGGTCAACCGAATTACGATGCGGACGCGAACAGCGAGCCGCGTCAGCTCGCGAGCACCGTCGCGACCGCCGCGATCAGCCCATCCACCGTGCGGCTCGGCGCGAACCGGACGTCCGACCAGGTCCGCCCCCGGTGCAGCCAGACGCTGGGCAGCCCGACCGCGGCGGCGCCGCCGATGTCCGCCTCCGGGCTGTCGCCGACCACCCACGCGCCGCGCAGCGGCATCCGGACCCGCTGCGCGGCGAGCGCGAAGATCCGCGGGTTGGGTTTGCTGACCCCGGCCTCCTCGGAGATCACCCAGTCGGCGACGTAGCGGTCCAGGCCGGTACGACGGATCTTGGCGTCCTCCACGCGTACCGTGCCGTTGCACACCACCACGGGCACCCACCCCGCGTCGTCGGCGATACGCAGCGCGCAGGCGGTCAGCGGATCGAGCCGGGTCTGCGCCACCACCCCGTCGTGCAACTCCTCCACCAGATCGATCGAGGGGATACGCAGCTCGTAGCGGTCCCGGATCGCGTCGGCCAGGTCCCAGCGGTCGGTCAGCCCGTCGGCGTCGATCGAGACCAGCCAGTCGATGTCGATGAGGGGCGCGCCGATGCCGTCCAGGAAGCGCTCACCCCAGCGGCGGAACGCCCCGGCCCGGTCGAGCAGGGTGTTGTCCAGGTCCAGCAGGAGCAGTGGCACTCGGGCACCCTACGGGACCGACGTGTCCGCCAACAGACCCGCGTGTTTCGACTTCACGATGGGCTTAACCGGTCAGCGACATTCGCGGGCCGCCCTGGCCCGGCAGCAGATCGGCGAGCATCGAATGGGCCGCCCGGGTGGCCGTGAGCGCGGCCGGATCGAGGGTCGCCACGAGCGTCTGCGTGCCCTCGTCGGCGCCCCGGGCGAGCGTACGTCCCTGCGGGTCGTAGATCGCCGCGCCGCCGTTGAAGCGCCACGGGTCGCTGCCGCCCACGGCGTTGGCGAAGACCACGAACATCGTGTTGTCCAGGGCCCGCGCCGCGTAGTACAGGTCCCGGCGGTGCTCCGAGCCGGTCAGGTAGCCGCTGGGGCACAGGTAGGCGTGCGCGCCGTCGAGCGCGGCGGCCCGGCCGTGCTCGGGGAAGCAGCCGTCGTAGCAGATGCCCAGCCCGAGCCGCCAGTCGTCGACGAGCAGCGTGGCACCCCGTCCGCCGGGGCTGAACAGCTCGCGTTCGTCGCCCCAGAGCTGCTGCTTGTCGTACCCGACCCGGACGACGCCGGCGCGGTCGACCACGAGGGCGGCGATGGTCCGCCGGTAGTCCGGGTGCCGGACCGCCGCGCCGACCACCACGGTGCTCCCGGCGGTCCGGGCGGCGGCGCGCAGCGGGTCGAGCCGGCCGTCGGCAACCACCCCGGCCGGGTCGGCCGCCACGTGGGTGCCGGTCGGATCGGCGGCGAGGGTCGGCGGGTGGTACGCGCACAGGTACAGCTCGGGCAGGACGACCACCCGGGCGCCCTGCCCGGCGGCCTGCCGGACCAGGTCGGCGGCGGCCGCCGCGTTGCCGGCGACGTCACCGGGCGTCGGGGTGGCCTGGACGGTGGCGACGGTCAACGGGCCGGACGGCGCGGGGTACGAGCGGGTCACCGGTGGATCGTAAACGGCACGTTACCAAGCCGTACGTACGGTTTGCACCGCCCGAGGTGACCTGCGACGATCGAGGTGTGCCCAGAGTAAGTCAGGACCAGCTCGACGCGCGCCGGCAGGAGATCCTTGCCGCGGCCCGGGCGTGTTTCGCCCGCCTCGGCTACGAGGGGGCCACCGTCCGCCGCCTCGAGGAGGCCACCGGGTTGTCCCGAGGCGCCATCTTCCACCACTTCCGGGACAAGGACTCGCTGTTCCTCGCCGTCGCGGAGGACGACGCCGCCGCCATGGTCGAGACGGTCGCCCGCAACGGTCTGGTGCAGGTGATGCGCGACCTGCTGGCCCGCGCCGTCTCGCCGGACACCACCGGCTGGCTGGGCAGTCAACTGGAGGTCTCCCGCCGGCTGCGCACCGATCCGGCGTTCGCCAAGCGCTGGGCGGAACGCTCGGCCGCGATCGCCGAGGCGACCCGGGACCGGCTGGCCCGCCAACGCGACGCCGGGGTGCTGCGCGAGGACGTACCCATCGACGTGCTGGCCCAGTTCCTCGAGCTGGCCTACGACGGCCTGGTGCTGCACCTGGCCATGGGCCGACCGGCCGGCGACCTGGGTCCGGTGCTCGACCTGGTCGAGGAGGCGGTCCGCCGCCGCTGAGCGGGCCGCCGCCCCGGCCCGGCCGGACCGGATGGCGACGGTGCTCCACAATGGGGCCGCCGAACCCCTCCGGCGACAGGAGCAGCCGATGATCGTCCACGCCGCCTCGGGCGACACCTGGGGCATCCCCGGCCCGACCTTCCTGCGGCTCTACCTCGTGGTGGCCGTCGTCCTGACCGCCCTCGCGGTGCTGCACCGGGTACGCCTCGCCACCGGCGCGGAACCCCTCGTCGCGGAATCACTCGGCGCCCAGGAGGTCGCCTACCTCAACGGTGGGCCGGCCCTCGCGGTGCACGCCGCGCTGGGCGGCCTGCGCAGCAGCGGCGCGATCGACGTCGGCCCGGATCGTCGCCTGCGCACCACCGGCCCGACCCCGACCGGGCTCACCCCGCTGGAGCAGGCGATCCACTGGGCCGCCCACCAGGGCCTCCGGGCCCGGGACCTGGCCCAGGACGAGCGGGTGGCCGCCGCACTCGACCAGCTCGGCCTCGGCCTGGAAGGACGGGGACTGCGGGTGAGCCAGGCGCAGCAGAACACCGCACGACAGTGGCGGGTCGTCCTCGCCGCCCTGCTGGTGTTCGGCGTCGTACGGCTCTTCGCCGGCCTGGCCAACGGGCGGCCGGTGGGCTTCCTGCTGCTCACCCTTATCGGCGTGCTGGTGGCGGTGCTGCTGCTCTGGCGGGTGCCGCAGGCCACCCGGGCCGGGCGCAGCGCGCTGCGCGACCTGCGGAACCGGCACCGCCACCTCGCTCCCGACTCGTCCCCCGCGTACGCCACCTACGGCGCGGCCGGCGCGGCGATGGGCGTGGCGCTGTACGGCACGGTGTCGCTCTGGGCCATCGACCCGGGCTTCGCCGAGCAGGCCGAGATCCAGCGCCAGGCGATCGCCAGCAGCGGCTGGTCGTCGGGGGCCGGCACCGGATCGTCGGGCAGCACCGGCAGCTCCTGCGGAGGCGGCAGCTCCTGCGGTGGCGGCGGTGGGTGCGGCGGATGACCGGCCCGTACGGCGTCGGCATCGGCTGGCGGCCCGAGATCGCGGGTTTCGTGGCCGAGCTGCCCGGATTGCGCTTCGTCGAGGTGGTGGCCGAGTCGTTGGCGTCGACCGGGCCCCGGGAGACCGGGCTGGCGCAGCTGCGCGAGCGCGGGGTGACAGTCGTACCCCATGGGGTGCGGCTCTCCCTCGGCGGCGCCGAGCCGGTCGACCCGGCCCGCGTCGCGCACCTGGCCGCGGTCGCCCAGCGGTGGGACGCCCCGCTGGTCAGCGAGCACATCGCGTTCGTCCGGGCCGGCGGGTTGGAGGCCGGACACCTGCTGCCGTTGCCGCGCAGCCGGGAGGCGGTCGACGTGGTCTGCGCGAACGTGACCCGCGCACAGGAGCAGCTACCGGTGCCGATCGCGCTGGAACCGATCGCCGCCCTCTTCGACTGGCCCGACGACGAGCTGGACGAGGCGGACTTCCTCACCGAGATCCTGGACCGGACCGGTGCCCTGCTGCTGCTGGACGTCGCCAACGTGCACGCCAATGCCCGCAACCGGGGTACCGACCCGCTCGCGCTGCTCGACCGGCTGCCGCTGGACCGGATCGGCTACGTGCACGTGGCCGGCGGGGCGGAGCGCGGTGGCTTCTACCACGACACGCACACCCATCCGGTGCCGCCGGAGGTGCTGGAGCTGGTCGGCGCGCTCTGCGCCCGGCAACGACCACCGGCGCTGCTGCTGGAACGCGACGGCGGGTACCCGCCGGCCGCCGAGCTGCGCGCCGAACTCGACGCCCTGGCCGCCGCGTCCGGCTTTCCGGCCGTGACATGACCGACGCTGTCGCCGACGACCGGCACCGCAGGCCGGGCGGGCACGAGTCGCCGCACCCCGGCCTCGCCGCGCGGCAGGCGGAGCTGGTCGCGGCGTTGGTCGCCGGAGGTCCGCCGCCGGCCGGATTCGCGGCCGGGCCGCTGGCCGCCGCGCGGGCGGCGCTGCTGCACAAACGCGCCGGTGAGGTGGCCCGGCACTGGCCGCTGCTCGCCGCCGGCCTCGGCGCGGCCTGGCCCGCGACCTTCGCCGACTGGGCCGCCGACCGCCCCACGGCGGGTTCGCTGCGCGACGGCTGGGAGCTGGCCCGGACCCTGCGCGGTCGGGCGGCGCTACCACCGGCCGGCGCGGAGGAGCTGGCGGTCCGGGAGGCGAGCCTGCGCTACGACGGGCGCACCCCGCCACGTCCGCGCCGGCTGCCCGCCGTGGCCCGCGCCGGCGGCGCCGTCGCGGTGCAGGTCGCCGGTCGGGTACGCCTGCTGCGCTCCGCCGCCAACGTTGGCGGGGACGCGCCGAATGGGGCACGATCGGCATTATGGATCTCGGACTGACCGACCGGGTGTACGTGCTCACCGGCGCTTCCCGCGGCCTGGGTTACGCGACGGCGCAGTGCCTGGTCGCCGACGGCGCCCGGGTGGTGCTCTCGGCACGGGACCCGGACGCGGTGGCCGCCGCCGCCGAGCATCTGGGCGGCCCGGACAAGGCGGTCGGCGTCGCCGCGGACCTGTCCGACCCGCAGACCCCGGAACGGCTCGTCGCGGCGGCCCGCACGCACTTCGGCCGGCTCGACGGCGCGCTGGTCTCGGTCGGCGGGCCGCCCGCCGGCAACGCCGCCTCGATCACCGACGAGCAGTGGCGACACTCCTTCGAGACCGTCTTCCTGGGCACCGTCCGCACGGCGCGCACCGTCGCCGGCGCGCTGCCCGAGGGAGGCGCGATCGCTCTGGTGCTGTCCACCTCGGCCCGTGGCCCGGTGCCCGGACTCGGCATCTCCAACGGTTTGCGACCCGGCCTGGTCGGCGTCGCCAAGGACATCGCCGACGATTACGGCCCGCGCGGCGTACGCGTCGTCGGTCTGCTGCCCGGCCGGATCATGACCGACCGCAACCGGGAGCTGTTCGCCGCGACCGGCGACCCGGAGCGCGCCCGCGCCGAGGCAAAGGCGAGCATCCCGTTGCGCCGCCTCGGCGATCCGGCCGAGTTCGGTCGGGTGGCCGCCTTCGTGCTCTCCCCCGCCGCGAGCTACCTGACCGGCCTCACCGTGCCGGTCGACGGCGGCGCACTGCGCGGCCTGTGACAACGAACGGCCGAGCCGACGCTCCGACACCGGGCACCGACGGTCGTGCCGGCGATACGTCCTCGACGCTGAGCGGCCGAGCCGGCGATGCGCCCTCGACGCCGGGCGACCGAGCCGGCGATGCGCCCTCGACGCTGAGCGGCCGAGCCGGCGATGCGCCCTCGACGCCGGGCGGCCGAGCCGGCGCGGGTGTTACGCATCCCCGGCCCACTCGGGCGGACCTGGCCGCGGCCGCCGACCGGACCATCCCCGACGTCCTCGCGCCGGGGTTGGCGGTGCTCTTCGTGGGCATCAACCCGGGCCTCTGGTCGGCCGCGACCGGCTGGCACTTCGCCCGACCCGGCAACCGGTTCTGGCCGGCGCTGCACCTGGGCGGGTTCACTCCCCGACTGCTGCACCCGAGCGAGCAGGACGCGTTGCCGGCCCTCGGGCTCGGCATCACCAACATGGCCGCCCGGGCCAGCGCCCGCGCCGACGAGCTGAGCCCTCAGGAACTGCTCGACGGCGCGGCGATCCTGACCGACAAGGTGACCCGGTACCGGCCACAGTGGGTGGCCGTGGTGGGGGTGACCGCGTACCGGATCGGTTTTCAGCGGCCGAAGGCCGCCTTCGGGCCGCAGCCGGAGTCGCTGGCCGGCGCGCGGCTGTGGGTGCTGCCCAACCCGAGCGGCCTCAACGCGCACTTCACGCCGGTAACGCTGGGCGCAGCGTTCGCCGAGCTGCGCGCGGCGACGGCCCTACCCGACCGCCGCCCGGCCTGACCGCCGCGCCGCACGGCCTGACCGCGTCGCGGTTGATCGACTCGGTTGCACGGACGTCGTGCTGTCAACGCGACCGGGACACCCCGACCTCCAGAAAACCGAGTCGATCAACGACATCCACCGTGGACCGGAAACGCCGCCACGTCGCCGTTGTCCGCTGTCGATACCCTGCGCGCATGGCCGGCATTCGCCTCGCGCTGCTGCTCGCACTGTCCCTGGTACTCGTCCTCGCGTCGGTCGTCGTGGTGGCCGTGCGGCGTCGGCGCAAAATCGCCCGAGCGGACTCCAGGCAGGCGGGGCTGGATGCCGCGCGTAAGGCGATCCGGCAGAGCACCCGCGAGAGCCGGCGGCGTCGCCGGGGCAGCATTCGCGGCAAGGGCGGCGGCGGTAACGAGAACCTGGCCATCGACGCCGGCGTGACGAGCGGTCCCGGCGGCATGCCGTAGCCCTGTCCGCCTGTTGATCGACTCGACATCATGGAAGTCGGGCTGTCGTAGCGGCCGGGACACCCCGACTTTCAGTAACCCGGGATCGATCAGCGGCGTCCGTCAGTTGGCGGCGGCGGGCGGCATCGCCTCGTCGGCGACGTACGTGCCCAGCGGCATGACCACCGGCTCGGGGCCGGTGGCGTCCACGAAGGGACGCGGCGAGTCGGCGACGGCGAACTGGGTGCGGTACAGCTCGGCGTAGAGGCCGCCGACCGCCACCAACTCGTCGTGCCGGCCCCGCTCGACGATCCGGCCGCCGTCGAGCACCAGGATCTGGTCGGCGTCCCGGACCGTGGAGAGCCGGTGCGCGATCACCAGGGCGGTACGTCCGGCGAGCGCCACCGACAGCGCACGCTGCACCGCGGCCTCGCTCTCCGAGTCCAGGTGTGCGGTCGCCTCGTCGAGGATGACGATCGACGGGGCCTTGAGCAGCAGCCGGGCGATGGCGATGCGCTGCTTCTCACCGCCGGAGAAGCGGTAGCCGCGCTCCCCCACCGTCGTGTCCAGCCCGTCGGGCAGTGACCGGACCAGGTCGGCGACCTGGGCACCGGCGAGCGCGGCCCAGATCTCGTCGTCGGTGGCGTCGGGCTTGGCGTAGCGCAGGTTCTCGGCGATCGTCTCGTGGAACAGGTGCGAGTCCTGGGTGACCACGCCGATCTCCTCGCGCAGCGAGGCGAGCGTCGCGTCGCGGACGTCCACTCCACCGACCAGGACCTCGCCGTCGGTGACGTCGTAGATCCGAGAGACGAGCATCGACAGCGTCGACTTGCCCGCCCCCGACGGCCCGACCAGCGCGACCATCTGCCCCGGCTCGACGCTGAACGAGACGCCCTTGAGCACCGGCTCGTTGACCGTCCGGTCGAGGGTGGCGACCTCCTCCAGCGAGGCGAGCGAGATCTCGGCGGCGCTCGGGTAGCGGAAGCGCACGTCGCGGAAGTCGACCCGGCCGGCGCCCCGGGGCACCGGCACCGCGTCGGCCTTCTCCACGATGCCGGGCTGAAGGTCCAGCACCTCGAAGACGCGGTCGAAGGAGACAAGTGCGCTCATCACGTCCACGCGGACGTTGGAGAGCGCGGTGAGCGGCCCGTACAGGCGGGTGAGCAGCAGCGCGAGGGTCACCACCGTGCCCGCGCTGACACCGCCGGTGACGGCGAGCCAGCCACCGAGACCGTAGGTGAGCGCCTGCGCCAGCGAGGCGACCAGCAGCATCGCCACGAAGAACGTGCGCGAGTACATGGCCGACTGGATGCCGATGTCGCGGACCCGCTCGGCGCGGCCGGCGAACCGGCGGGCCTCGACCTCGGGCTGCCCGAAGAGTTTCACGAGCAGCGCGCCGGCCACCCCGAACCGCTCGGTCATCGTCGCGTTCATCTTGGCGTCGAGGTTGTACGCCTCGCGCGTGATGTCGGCCAGCCGCCGACCGACTCGACGTGCCGGAATGATGAAGATCGGCAGCAGTACCAGCGAGAGGGCGGTGATCTGCCAGGACAGCGTGAACATCACCGCGGCGGTCAGCACCAGCTGGATGACGTTGCTGACCACGCCGGACAGGGTGGAGGTGAACGCCCGCTGGGCGCCGAGCACGTCGTTGTTGAGCCGGCTGACCAGAGCGCCGGTCTGGGTGCGGGTGAAGAACTGCAACGGCATCCGCTGCACGTGGTCGTAGACCCGGGTGCGCAGGTCGAGGATGATGCCCTCGCCGATGCGGGCGGAATACCACCGCTGGGCCAGGGACAGCAGAGCGTCGGCGACGGCCAGCCCGGCGATGAACAGGGCCAGCCGGATGACGAGCTGACCGGCCTCGGTGCCGCCCCGGTTGATCGCGTTGATCACGTCGCCGGCGAGCACCGGCGTGGCGACGCCGATGATGGCGGCGAGCACGACGGTGGCCAGGAAGACGACGATGTCGCGCCGGTAGGGCTGGGCGAAGGCGACGATGCGGCGGGCCACCCCACGCTTGAGCCGGTGGGCCGAGACCTCGTCGCGGTTGCGCATCGACCGGAGCATGCTCCACCCGGCCATGCCACCGCCGGACATCGGGTTGGACACCACTCACCTCCGGGTCGTCGGGCGGACCGTACCGTCAGGTCAATTCTCCCGACAGGTGTGACAACCTCGGTCGTAACCCGGATCTTCCCGGGTGGTCCTTACTATTCGCCCCGGCCGGCGAGGTCGCGGAGGCGGCGGGTCTGCGCCTCACGCTCGGCCCGCTGCTGGTCGGCGTGCGACCGCCCGGCCGCGCCGGCGAGCAGCGCCTTGATCTCCACCACCGCGTCGCGCGCGCCGGCCAGCAGGCCCGCCGTCAGGTCACGGACCGCGTCGTCCAGCTCCGCCGAGGGTACGACGAGAGTGGCCAGCCCGATCCGGTCCGCCTCGGCGGCGTCCAGCCGGCGGCCCGTCGCGCAGATCTCCAGTGCCCGGGAGTAGCCGACGAGCTCGACGAGTCGCTTCGTACCGGCCAGGTCGGGCACCAGCCCGAGCGTCACCTCGGCCATCGAGAACTTCACATCCGTGGCGAGGACGCGCAGGTCACAGGCGAGGGCGAGCTGGAAGCCGGCACCGATCGCGTGCCCCTGCACCGCCGCCACCGAGATGACGTCCGGCCGGTGCAGCCAGGTGAAGCCGCCCTGGAACTCGGCGATCCGGTCCGCGCACTCGTCCTCGGGCAGCGTGGCCAGCTCGGCGAACGACCCCGGGCCGGACGCGCCGGCCACCGCGAGGTCGAGGCCGGCAGAGAACGCACGCCCCTCACCCCGTACCACCACCACCCGCACGTCACCGGGTAGGTCGCGCGAGAATTCGCTCATCGCGCGCCACATCGCGGGCGTCTGGGCATTGAGCACGTCGGGCCGGCACAACGTCACCGTGGCAACCGGCCCGTCGCAGGTCAGCCGAACCCCGGTCGCCTCGGTGGTCACCGGACTCCCCGGGGCGCGGCGTTGGTCAACGACGCGAAGGGGCGGATCACGCCTTCTTGCGGCGCCGGGCACCGCCGCGCTGACGCAGCTGAACCCCGGACTCGGTGAGCACTCGGTGGATGAACCCGTAGGAACGGCCGGTCGAGGCCGCCAGCGCGCGGATGCTCTCCCCCGAGGTGTACCGCTTTACCAGGTCCTTGGCGAGCGTCTGACGCTCGGCTCCGACGATCCGGCGACCCTTCTCAGTGCTGGTGGCTGTGCCAGTGGCTGCCATGCTGTGTCCTCACGTCCCAGACTGTGCGGTTCGGATACGGTCCCACCTATTAGACCGCCTCGAACGATCATGCGCCAGATATCAACTCTTCGCCAACCGACACGCTATGCAATGTCAGGTTCCCGATAGAGTGA
This sequence comes from Micromonospora sp. WMMD729, assembly GCF_049315225.1. Lineage (NCBI taxonomy): Bacteria > Bacillati > Actinomycetota > Actinomycetes > Micromonosporales > Micromonosporaceae > Micromonospora > Micromonospora sp. WMMD729. Next base: position 4,393,588 of record NZ_CP186059.1, read on the forward strand.
TCCTTCCGAACGGTCCCGCACGAGGGCACCTCGGCGCGGTGCCGCCTCCACCCGTACGCTCCCGGGCGTGATCGACCTGTTCGGCACCGCGGCCGGCGCGGCCGTGGTCTTCGCCGCCACCGACATCGACGACATCGTCATCCTCACGCTGTTCTTCGTCGCGGCCCGGACCACCGGCCGGCCCCGCACCTGGCAGATCGTCGCCGGCCAGTACCTCGGCATCGGCGCGCTCGCGGTGGCCAGCGCGGTGGTCGCCGCCGGGCTGCTCGTCGTGCCGGACCCGTGGACCGGGCTGCTCGGTCTGCTGCCGATCGCGCTGGGCGTCCGCGCGCTGTGGAGCGCCGACGACGACGAGCCCGCCACCGTCGTCACCGGCACGCTCGGGGTGGCCGGGGTGACCATCGCCAACGGCACCGACAACGTGGCCGTCTACGTACCCGTGTTCCGGGCGCTCGGCCCCGCCGACAGCGCGGCGTTCCTGCTGGTCTTCGTGGTGCTGATCGGCCTGTGGTGCGCCGCCGCGGCCTGGCTGGGCGGCCACCGGCGGGTGGTCGCGCTGGTGGAGCGGGCCGGGCACTGGCTGGTACCGGCGATCTTCGTCGCGATCGGCGTGGTGATCCTGGTCAGCTCCGGCGTGCTGGGCCACCTGGTCGACCTGCTGGGCTGACGCCGGGCGGCCAGGCCGCCTCGACAGCCCGGCGCTCAGGCCGCCTCGACGGTCCCGGGGGTCAGGCCAGCTCGACGAGTTCGAGCAGGTCGTCGCTCCAGGCGTCCTCGTCACCGTCGGGCAGCAGGATCGCGCGGTCCGGCTTGAGCGCGAGCACCGCACCCGGATCGTGCGTGACCAGCACGATCGCGCCCGGGTAGTTGGCGATCGCGTCGAGCACCTGCTCGCGGCTGACCGGGTCGAGGTTGTTCGTCGGCTCGTCGAGCAGCAGCACGTTGGCGCCCGAGCAGACCAGCGTGGACAGGGCCAGCCGGGTCTTCTCACCACCGGAGAGCACCCCGGCCGGCTTGTTCACGTCGTCGCCGGAGAACAGGAACGCGCCGAGGATCTTGCGCAGGTCGGTGTCGGACTGCTCGATGGCGGCGGCCCGCATGTTCTCCAGCACCGTCCGCTCCACGTCCAGCGTCTCGTGCTCCTGCGCGTAGTAGCCCAACCGCAGGCCGTGACCCGCGTGCACCTCGCCGGTGTCTGGGCTGAGCAGGCCGCCGAGCATCCGCAGCAGGGTCGTCTTCCCGGCGCCGTTGAGCCCGAGGATGGCCACCCGGGAGCCCCGGTCCACCGCCACGTTGACGTCGGTGAAGATCTCCAACGAGCCGTACGACTTGGACAGGCCGGTCGCGGTCAGCGGCGTCTTGCCGCACGGGGCGGGGCTGGGGAAGCGCACCTTCGCCACCCGGTCGGCGACGCGTACCTCCTCCAGGCCCGAGATCAGCTTCTCGGCGCGGCGGGCCATGTTCTGCGCGGCGACGGTCTTGGTGGCCTTGGCCCGCATCTTGTCGGCCTGCGCCATCAGCGCGCCGGCCTTCTTCTCGGCGTTGGCCCGCTCGCGGCGGCGGCGACGCTCGTCGGTCTCGCGGGCCTCCAGGTACGCCTTCCAGCCCAGGTTGTAGACATCGATCACGGAACGGGTGGCGTCGAGGAACCAGACCTTGTTGACCACCGACTCCAGCAGCGCGCCGTCGTGGGAGATCACGATGAGCCCGCCCTTGTGGTTGGCGAGGAACCCGCGCAGCCAGGTGATCGAGTCGGCGTCCAGGTGGTTCGTCGGCTCGTCGAGCAGCAGGATGCCGCCGCCGTTCTCACCGGCGTCGCGGAAGAGGATCCGGGCCAGCTCGATGCGGCGGCGCTGACCGCCGGAGAGGGTGCCGATGGTCTGGGCAAGCGCGCGGTCCGGCAGCCCGAGGTTGGCGCAGATCCGGGCGGCCTCGGCCTCGGCGGCGTACCCACCGAGGGCGGCGAACTGGTCCTCCAGCGCGCCGTAGCGGCGGACCAGCTTCTCGTCGGCGTCCTCGGCGAGGCGTTCCTCGAGCTCCTTCATCTGGGCCATCAGCACGTCCAGGCCGCGGGCGGAGAGCACGCGGTCGCGGCCGGTGACCTCCAGGTCGCCGGTGCGCGGGTCCTGCGGGAGGTAGCCGATGGCGCTGCGCTGGTCGATCTGGCCGCCGTACGGCTGCCCCTCACCGGCGAGCACCTTGAGGGTGGTGGTCTTGCCGGCGCCGTTGCGGCCGACCAGGCCGATCCGGTCACCGGGCTGCACGCGCAGGGTGGTGTCGGACAGCAGGATCCGGGAGCCGGCGCGCAGTTCCAGGCCGGTTGCAGTGATCATGTCGTGGGACTCGCTCTCGGGGTCTGGAAGGCTGACTCAGGGCACGCGAAAGCGCCGGCGGGCGGTGGGCCCGTCGGCGCGGGGCGGTTCAGCCTTCGCAGCGCGGCACGGCGACAAGTGTACCGGGCGCCCGGGTGCGACCCGCTCGGATTACCGATCAAGATCATCGGGTACCGGAACGCCTGTCCGGACCCCGTCCGGCACTCAGGCGACGAAACGACACACACACGACATTCACCGACTTCAGGCGATCGGGGTCAGCATGGAACTCAACGAGCGGGCCGAGCTCGACACCTCCCAGGCCAACGACCTGGGCCGCGGCAGCGGCGGCGGGGGCGGGGGCATGGGCATCCCCATCCCGGGAGGCGGCGGCCGGGGCGGCATCATCGGCATCGTGGTCGCCGTCATCATCGCCCTGCTCGGCGGCGGCTTCGGTCTGAACGCGATGACCAACGGCGACGAGGGCGGCCAGGCCGGCGGTGACGACCTCGACCAGGTGTGCTCCACCGCGAACCCGGACCGTCTCCAGGACGCGCGCTGCCGCAACCTGCTCTACGTCAACAGCATCCAGGACTACTGGAAGAAGGCGTACCCGGAGCTGGGCAACGGCACCTACGAGCCGACCACCACGAACTTCTTCCAGCAGGCCGTGAACACCGGCTGCGGGCAGGCCGACTCGGGCGTCGGCCCGTTCTACTGCCCCGCCGACCAGAAGGTCTACATCGACCTGAGCTTCTACGACGAGCTGGCCACCCGGTTCGGGGCCAAGGGCGAGTTCGCCCAGCCGTACGTGCTCGCCCACGAGTACGGCCACCACGTCCAGGACCTGCTCGGCACCAACGCGAAGGCCGGCCAGGGCGACCAGAGCGGCCCCAAGTCCGCCTCGGTGCGGCTCGAGTTGCAGGCCGACTGCTACGCGGGCGCCTGGGCCAGGCACGCCACCGAGAGCAAGGACAAGAGCGGCAAGGAGCCGCTGTTCAAGTCGATCACCGAGACCGACATCAGCCAGGCCGTCGACACCGCCGAGGCGATCGGTGACGACAGCATCCAGGAGCGCTCGGGCGGGCGGGTCAACCCGGACCAGTTCACCCACGGCACGTCCGAGCAGCGCAAGCGCTGGTTCAGCCAGGGCTACGACAAGGGCGACCCGAAGACCTGCGACACCTTCGGCACCGACCAGCTCTGACACCCGTACACCTCGACCGTGGCAGGCCCTCGGCGGGCCTGCCACGGTCGTCGTTTCGGCGCTCAGTCGAGCTTCGACACCTGGTAGTGCCCGATCAACCAGGCGTCGCCGACCCGGCGAACCACCACGCCGAGGTGCACGGTCAACGCCGGCCGGTCGACGAAGCCGAACTCGACCTCCAGATAGCCGAGGACCACGTCGGCGGCGAACCGCCGGGTCTCCCGGATCTCGTACGCGGCCGTCAGGCCGAGCGGCTGCCCGGCGTAGTACTCGGCGACCCCCTCCCGGCCGACGGCGTACGGGTGCAGGCCCTGAAAAATCGCGTCATCGGTGAAGACCGACGCGACGCGGTCCGGTTCGTGGGCGTCGACCGCCGACCGCCACCGCTCCAGGACGGTCCGCAGGATCTCCTCCTCGCTGCTGGCCACGGTCACCTCCCCGGCCAGCCCGGATCGTTCGGGTGCGGCGTCAACGGCGTGACGGTCTCGCGCCGCCAGGCGCGCAGCGGCATCGACGCGAGGACCGCCTCCAACTCGTCCGCGTCGGCGGCCTCGAAGAGCCCCCAGGTACGCCACTCCCCCGGCGCCAGCGGCGGCCGCCACAGCCGCAGCAGACTGCCCTGCGCCGTCAACTCGGCCGAGCGCGCCGCCTCCCGCGCACGCATCTCGGCAACCCCGTCCTCCGACGTGCCGTCGGGCACCGTCGTCACCATGTCCACCAGGAACTCCACCCGCCCATCCTCCGACCACCCGCGCCGCACCACGCCGCGAACCCCCGATCGGGTGGCGGCCGTCTCCGCTCCGGATTCGACCGGGCGGGCGCTGGCGGGGGCCCGGCGGGGCATGGGCGGCGGTCCGGCGGGCGACCCGATCGGGCACGAGCGGCGGCCGTCGCGGTCAGTCCGGGGCCGGGTCGCGCAGCCGGATCCGTACCGCCCGAGCCGCGCCCACCGCCGCGACCAGCACCGCGTGCCGAGGCTCCGGCACGTCGAGCAGCCGCTCGGCCCGCAGCGGCACGAGCGGGGCCAGCCGCCGGTCCGCGAGCACCGTGTCCACGGCCCGCCGGTCACCGCCGCAGACGAGGGCCGCCAGGTTCGCCGCCTCCGGCAGCAGCAGCCGTACGGCCAGGTCCGCCGCGTCACCCAGCGCCGCCTTGGCCTGGTTGTCGCGCCGCCGGGCGAACCGGTGCTGCGACCAGCCACCGGCCGCGGTGCGCCCCTGCACGTACCGGGTGTCCACCTTGGAGACCACCAGCTCGGTGCCCTGCGCCACGCCGATCGCCACCGCACCCTTGCGGGCCAACAGCAGACCGATCCGGTACGAAGTGCCGGCGGCGGCCACGAAGGCGGCCACGTCGGCGCTGGCGGGCGACCCGGGCGGAGTGTGCAGTTCGGCGGTGGCTCCGTCGGGGGCGGTGAGCAGCAGCCCGTACCCCTGCACGGTGGTGGTGGGCGGGCCGTGCCGGTCGGCGAAGCCCTCGACCCAGCGACCGACGCGGGCCGGGTCGACCTCGACCCACCGGCCTCCCCCGGCGGCGGGTCGACTGGTCACCGCCCGACCGTACACGGCCGGCCCGGGTCGACGGCCAACCCGGCCTCGCCCGCGGCGGGCAGGTCGTCAGCCGGGCAGCAGCGCGGCCACCGCCAACGCGGCGATGAGGACGCTGGACAGCACACCCGTGATCAGCCGTCCCCGCGGACCGGTCAGCGCCCGGCCGACCACAGTGCCGCCACCGGCGATGAGCAGTTGCCAGCTCGCCGACGCCAGGAACACGCCGGCCACGAAGGAGACCGCCGGCAACAGTCCCGCGTCGGCCGTGTCCGGACGACCGAGCACCAGCGCGACGAAGTAGAGCACCGTCGTCGGATTCAGCAGGGTCAACCCGAGCAGCGCCGCGTAGGCCCGACCCGGAGTGCCCATGCCCCGCCCGCCCCGCGCCGTCGGCGCTTCCCGCGCCCGGTGGGCGGCCCAGGTCCGCCAGAAGCCGTGCACCGCGAGCGCGAACAGGACCACGGCGGCAATCACCCGCAGCGGACCGGCGATCGGCGCGATGACCCCCGCCAGGCTGGCGCCGCCCAAAGCGGCCACCGCCGCGTAGAGCCCGTCGGCCGTTGCCACCGCGAGCGCCGCCGCCGCGCCGACCCCGAACGAGGTACGGGCACTGAGCCCCAGGATGAGGATCGCGATCGCGCCCACCGGAATGGCGACGCCGTAGCCGGCCACCACGCCGGCGAGGAACGCCCCGCTCACGGCCGTCGGCGTCGGATCGAGGCCCGCCCCGGCACCGGCAGCTGTCGACGACCGGCAGTCGTCGCAGGGACCAGAACCCGCATCGCGTACGCCTCAATCACATCGGCATCCTCCGCGCCGACACCCACCCCCGCAACGCAGTTTCCCGCGCCCCGCCCGCGCCCCGCCCGCGCCCCGCCCGCGCCCCGCCCGCGCCCCGCCGCGCCCCGGCCGCGCCCCGGCCGCGCCCCGGCCGCGCCCCGGCCGCGCCCCGGCCGCGCCGATCTTGCACTTGCGAACGCCGACATGTCCATCTTCGCGACATAAGTCTGGGCAGAAAGTGCAAGATCGGCGTCGTGGAAGACCCCGCGCCCCGCGCCCCGCGCCCCGCGCCCCGCGCCCCGCGCCCCGCGCCCCGCGCCCCGCGCCCCGCGCCCCGCGCCCCGCGCCCCGCGCCCCGCGCCCCGCGCCCCGCGCCCCGCGCCCCGCGCCCCGCGCCCCGCGCCCCGCGCCCCGCGCCCCGCGCCCCGCGCCAAGATCCTCACAACATCACCGATGTTGCTGCCTCAGACACGCGGGAAGCAGCAACATCGGTGATGTTGCGCGGATCTTGCCGGGGCCGGTCGGCCGATGGGCCCGTCCGGGGGCGGGCGAGCCGAGTGCCGGTCTGAAGATCGTGCTCGAACCACGATGTAGTGGCCTCGGCACGTCGCCGAGGCCACTACATCAATGATCGAGCGAGATCTTGGTCGGTCAGTGCCGCGCCCCGGTCCAGCGGGGGTCGCGGCCGAGGTAGGAAAGCAGCGCCGTGACGTCGTCGGCCTCCGCGCCCGGGTCGAGCGCCGCCGCGTACGCGCCGTAGTTCCGCAGCGGCTCGACGATCTGCCGGGCGACGTCGAGCAGGGGTCGGGCCAGATCGTCGCTCAACGGGGACGGCTGGCCGATGGCCACCGCGATGTCCCAGGCGTGCACCGCCGCGTCGAGGGCGGCGGCGACGGCAGCCAGGTGGGCCGGCAGCGCGCCGTGCGGCAGCGGCGTCGGCACCTGCGGGTCGTCGTCAGCGACTCCCGCCCAGGCGCGGGCGGACGCGTCGAGGGCGGCGTACAGGCCGGTCAGCTTGTCCCCCTCGATCCGCCCGGAGGGTGCGAACGGGTCCTCCTCCGGCCCCGACCCGCCGGTGATCGCCGCGACGTAGGCCAACTGGTCGCCGGTCGCGTGCTGGAGCACCTGGGTGACCGTCCACCGCTCGCAGGGGGTGGAGAGGTCCCAGGCATCGGTCGGGATCCCCTCGGCGGTCGTCCGCAGCACCCGGTACGCCTCGTCGAGCACGATCCTCCACTGCCCCACTGCCGTCTCGTTCATTGTCCCGACCCTCTCCGCCGACCCGTCGATTCACCTCGTGAAACGGAACGTTCCGCTCCGTTCTGAGTTCAGCCTACCAGACCGGAACGATCCGTTCCAAGAGAAGATTCACCTTGAACGAAGTCGAGCGCGGCACCCGACGGGGTGCCGCGCTCGACGAGCGGTGAAGACGAGGTCAGACGTTGAAGCCGAGGGAACGGAGCTGGTCCCGACCCTCGTCGGTGATCTTGTCCGGACCCCACGGCGGCAGCCAGACCCAGTTGATCCGGATGTCGTTGACCAGGCCGCCACCGGGGCCGGTGGTCAGCGCCTGCCGGGCCTGGTCCTCGATCACGTCGGTCAGCGGGCACGCCGCCGAGGTGAGCGTCATGTCCAGGGTCGCGACGTTCTCGTCGTCGACGTGCACCCCGTACACCAGGCCCAGGTCGACCACGTTGATGCCCAGCTCCGGGTCGACGACGTCCTTCATCGCCTCCTCGATGTCGGCGATCATGGCCTTGCTGACGCCACCCGCCGGGGCGACGTCACCCGCCGGGGCAGCGCCACCCGCCGGGGCAGCGTCACCCGCCGGGGCAGCGCCACCCGCCGGGGCACCGTCGCCCGCCGGGACTGCGGCTTCGCCCGCCGGGGCGGTGGCGTCGCCACTCACCGCGCCGGTCTGCGCCGCGACGGTCTCGTCGGCCTCCGGCGTCGCCGCCGTAGCCGTGTTCTCGCTGCTCATGCCGTCTCTCCGCTTCGCTCCGTGACGCCATGAGGCACCACCGCGCCGAACCACTGATTCGCTCGCTGACGCTCGCTCATGCCTTCACCTCCGGGCTCACGCCCACACCGGCGCGTGCCGCGGCGTCCTTGAACGCCATCCACGGCAGCAGCGCGCACTTGACCCGGGCGGGATAGCGGGCCACACCCGCGAAAGCCACCCCGTCACCGAGTACGTCCTCGTCCGGCGTGACCTGGCCACGTCCGGACATCAACTCGACGAACGCCTCGTGCACCTCGAATGCTTCCCCGGCGCCCCGACCGCGCAGCAACTCGTGCAGGACGCTCGCCGACGCCTGGCTGATCGAGCAGCCCATGCCGTCGTACGAGATGTCGTGCAGGACGTCGCCGTCGGTGGCCACCCGGATGGTGACCTCGTCGCCGCAGGTCGGGTTGACGTGGTGCGCCTCCGCGACCTGGTCGGTCGGGTCGTCGGCGTCACGCAGACCACGCCCGTGCGGGTGCTTGTAGTGGTCCAGGATGATCTCCTGGTAGAGCTGGTCGAGCTGCACCATCAGTCGAACACCTTCCGTACCTGCTCCAGACCGCCCACCAGGGCGTCGATCTCCCCGGTGGTGGTGTAGAGGTAGAACGACGCCCGGGTCATCGCCGGTACGCCGAACCGGCTGCACACCGGCTTCGCGCAGTGGTGCCCCACCCGCACCTGCACACCCAGCGAGTCGAGGACCTGACCCACGTCGTGGGGGTGCACGTCGCCCAGGGCGAACGAGATGGTGCCACCCCGGCCGATCGGTACGGTCGGGCCGAAGATCCGCAGGTCGGGCACCGAGCCGAGGGCGTCCAGCGCGTACGCCGTCAGCTCCTTCTCGTGCCACTGGATGGCCGCCATGCCGATGCCGGTGAGGTAGTCGACCGCCGCGCCCAGCGCGACCGCCTCGGCGATCGGCGGGGTGCCCGCCTCGAAACGGGCCGGCGGCGCGGCGAACGTCGACCGGGCCATGGTCACCGTCTCGATCATCGAGCCGCCGCCCATCACCGGCGGCATGGCCGCCAGCAGCTCACCGCGCCCCCAGAGCACGCCGATGCCGGTCGGGCCGAGCATTTTGTGCCCGGTGAACACGATGTAGTCGGCGTCCAGGTCGACCACGTCGATGGGCAGGTGCGGCACGGACTGCGAGCAGTCCAGCAGCAGCAGCGCGCCCACCTCGCGGACCCGCGCGGTGATCCGGGAGGTGGCGTTGACGGTGCCGAGGATGTTCGACACGTGCACCAGCGAGACGATCTTCGTCCGTTCGGTGACCAGGTCTTCCAGGCCCGACTCGTCCAGCCGGCCCTGGTCGGTCACGGGGAACCAGCGCAGGGTCGCGCCGGTGCGCTCGCAGAGCAGCTGCCACGGGACGATGTTCGAGTGGTGCTCCATCTCGGAGATCACCACCTCGTCGCCGGGGCCGAGCCGGAACCGGGGGTCGCCGTCCGGACGCAGCGAGGCGTTGGAGAAGGCGTACGCCACGACGTTGATCGCCTCGGTGGAGTTCTTGGTGAACACCACCTCGTCGACGCTCGGGGCGTTGATGAACGCGGCGACCTTGGCCCGCGCCCCCTCGTACGCCTCGGTGGCCTCGGTGCCCAGCGTGTGCACCGAGCGCGACACGTTGGCGTTGTGCCGCGCGTAGTGCTCGTCGAGCACGTCGAGCACCTGCCGGGGCTTGTGCGAGGTGTTGGCGCTGTCGAGGTAGACCAGCGGATGCCCGTTGATCTCCCGATCGAGGATCGGGAAATCGGCGCGCACCCGGGCCACGTCGAAACGCGGCACGTCGTCGTACTGCGGCATCCCCTCGGGGATCGCGATGCTGGTCATCTCGGCAGTGCCTTCCCCGCTCAGGCCTTGGCCGTGCCGGCCCCGGCGGCGTACCGCTCGTAGCCCTCGGCCTCGAGCTTGTCGGCCAGCTCCGGGCCGCCCTGCTCGACGATCCGGCCGGCCACGAAGACGTGCACGAAGTCCGGCTTGATGTAGCGCAGGATCCGCGTGTAGTGGGTGATCAGCAGTACGCCGGTGTCACCGGTGTCGCGGACCCGGTTGACGCCCTCGCTGACCACGCGCAGCGCGTCCACGTCGAGACCCGAGTCGGTCTCGTCGAGGATGGCGATCTTCGGCTTGAGCAGCTCCAACTGGACGATCTCGTGCCGCTTCTTCTCACCGCCGGAGAAGCCCTCGTTGACGTTGCGCTGGGCGAACGCCGGGTCCATCTGGAGGCGCTCCATCGCGCCGCGCAGCTCGCCGCCCCAGGTGCGCAGCTTCGGCGCCTCGCCGTCGACGGCGGTCTTGGCGGTCCGCAAGAAGTTCGCCACCGAGACGCCGGGCACCTCGACCGGGTACTGCATGGCCAGGAAGAGGCCGGCGCGGGCGCGCTCGTCGACCGTCATGGCGAGAACGTCCTCGCCGTCGAGGGTCACCGTGCCGCCGGTGATCTCGTACTTGGGGTGACCGGCGATCGAGTACGCCAGGGTCGACTTGCCGGAACCGTTCGGGCCCATGATCGCGTGGGTCTCACCGGACTTCACGGTCAGGTCGACGCCGGCCAGGATCGGCTTGAGCTCACCCTCGGGCAGCTTGACCGACACCTTCAGGTCGCGGATCTCCAGGGTGCTCATTATCGGGTCACTCCATTACTCGGCGTCAGGCTCAGGTAGATGTCGCCGTCGCGGACTTCGACGGGGTAGACGGGTACGGGTTCGGTGGCCGGCAGGCCGCTGGGCGCGCCGGTGCGCAGGTCGAAGCGCGAGCCGTGCAACCAGCACTCCAGCGTGCAGCCGTCGACCTCACCCTCGGAGAGGGCGACCGCGGCGTGCGAGCACTCGTCGTAGGCGGCGTAGAACTGGCCGTCCTCGGCGTGCACCAGGGCGATCGGCGTGCCGTCGACCTCCGCGCGGATGGCGGTGCCCTTCGGCACGTCCTCGGTGGAGCAGATCCGGATCATCAGGCGCCGGCCTTGGCGAGCCGGGCCTCGATCGCGTCGCCCAGGCGCTCGCGCAGCTCCTCGACCGGGATCTTGTTGATCACCTCGGCGAAGAAGCCGCGGACCACCAGGCGCCGGGCCTCACCCTCCGGGATACCCCGGGCCATCAGGTAGAACAACTGCTCGTCGTCGAAGCGGCCGGTCGCGCTGGCATGGCCCGCGCCGGCGATCTCGCCGGTCTCGATCTCCAGATTGGGTACGGAGTCCGCGCGCGCGCCGTCGGTGAGCAGCAGGTTCCGGTTGATCTCGTACGTGTCGGTGCCGGTCGCCTCGGCCTGGATCAGCACGTCGCCGACCCAGACGGTGTGCGCGTCCGCGCCCTGCAACGCGCCCCGGTAGCCGACGTAGCTGCGGCAGTCCGGCACGTTGTGGTCGACCAACTGGCGGTGCTCCAGGTGCTGGCCGCCGTCGGCGAAGTAGACGCCGTACAGCTCGGCCTCGCCGCCCCGGCCGGTGTACTCCACCGAGGTGAACTGCCGGACCAGGTCGCCGCCCAGGGACACCTGGATGTGGATGACCTTGGCGTCCCGGCCCAGCTTGATCTTCAGGTGCTGGGCCTGGACCGCGTCGTCGGCCCAGTCGGCGACCGTGACCAGTGTCAGCTTCGCGCCGTCGGCCACGGCCACCTCGACGTTGTCGGCCAGCGTGGCCGACCCGACGTGCTCCAGCACCAGGGTCGCCTCGGCGAAGCGGCAGACCTCGACGAACGTGTGGCCGAACGCCGGCTGCTCGGCGCCCGTGCCGACCACCCGCAGGCTCACCGGCTCGCCGAGCACCACATCCTGCGCCACCCGCACCAGCAGGGCGTCGGCGGCAGCGCCGTACGCCAGCGCGCTGACCCGGTCGACCGGGGTGAGCACGCTGCCGACCCGCTCGTCGTCCCGGCCGATCCGCGTGACGGAGACGCCCTCGGGCAGGTCGCCGTACTCGTGCCGGACCGTGCCGGTCGTGGCCGGCGCCTCGGCGACCAGGCCGCGGAGGCGCTTGAGCGGGGTGAAACGCCACTCCTCCTCCAGGCCGGTGAGGGCCGGGAAGTCGGCGACGTCGTACGAGCGCAGCGCCTGCGACTTGGTGCTGGGCGGCGGCGCGGAAGCCTGGGTAGTCATCTCTTCCTTGGTCTGTTCTCTGCTGCGACGACGGTGTCTGGTGGTACGGGCGGCGTCAGCCGACCGCGCCCTCCATCTGGAGCTCGATGAGCCGGTTCAGCTCCAGCGCGTACTCCATCGGGAGCTCCTTGGCGATCGGCTCGATGAAGCCACGCACGATCATGGCCATCGCCTCGTCCTCGCTCAGACCCCGGCTCATCAGGTAGAAGAGCTGGTCATCGCTGATCTTGGAGACGGTCGCCTCGTGCCCCATCGACACGTCGTCCTCGCGGATGTCGACGTACGGGTAGGTGTCCGAGCGCGAGATGGTGTCGACCAGCAGCGCGTCGCACTTGACCGTGCTGCGGCTGTGGTGCGAGCCCTCCAGCACCTGCACCAGGCCCCGGTACGAGGTCCGGCCGCCACCACGGGCGATCGACTTCGACACGATGGTGCTGCTCGTGTGCGGTGCCGCGTGCACCATCTTGGCGCCGGCGTCCTGGTGCTGACCCTCGCCGGCCATCGCCACCGAGAGCACCTCACCCTTGGCGTGCTCGCCGGTCATGTAGACCGCCGGGTACTTCATGGTCACCTTCGAGCCGATGTTGCCGTCGACCCACTCCATGGTCGCGCCCTCGTGGCAGACGGCGCGCTTGGTGACCAGGTTGTACACGTTGTTCGACCAGTTCTGGATGGTCGTGTAGCGGCAGCGCGCGTTCTTCTTCACGATGATCTCCACGACCGCGCTGTGCAGCGAGTCCGAGGAGTAGAGCGGCGCGGTGCAGCCCTCGACGTAGTGCACGTACGCACCCTCGTCGACGATGATCAGCGTCCGCTCGAACTGGCCCATGTTCTCCGTGTTGATCCGGAAGTAGGCCTGCAGCGGGATCTCCACGTGCACGCCCTTCGGCACGTAGATGAACGATCCACCCGACCACACGGAAGTGTTCAGCGCGGCGAACTTGTTGTCGCCGACCGGGATCACCGTGCCGAAGTACTCCTTGAAGATGTCCTCGTGCTCCCGCAGCGCGGTGTCGGTGTCGAGGAAGATGACGCCCTGCTCCTCAAGGTCCTCACGGATCTTGTGGTAGACGACCTCCGACTCGTACTGCGCCGCGACACCCGCGACCAGCCGCTGCTTCTCCGCCTCCGGGATGCCCAGCCGGTCGTACGTGTTCTTGATGTCCTCGGGCAGGTCCTCCCAGCTGGTGGCCTGCTTCTCGGTGGACCGCACGAAGTACTTGATGTTGTCGAAGTCGATGCCGGTGAGGTCCGCGCCCCAGGCCGGCATCGGCTTGCGGCCGAACAGCCGCAGGCCCTTCAGGCGCAGGTCGAGCATCCAGGCCGGCTCGTTCTTCTTGGCCGAGATGTCCCGCACCACCGCCTCGTTGAGGCCGCGCTGGGCGACCGCCCCGGCGGCGTCCGGGTCGGACCAGCCGTACTCGTAGCGACCCAGGGCGGCGAGCTGCTCTTCCTGGGTCAGGGGCTGGACGATCTGCTCGGTCATCTATCTGTCCTCACAGTGGTGACGGGATTACCGGATGGAGCACGGCCCGGCTGGGTCGGGATGTGCGTCGTGCACACCCCGTCGCCGTGCGCGATGGTGGCCAGGCGCTGCACGTGGGTGCCGACCAGACGGGAGATCACCGCGGTCTCGGCCTCGCACAGCTGGGGAAACTCGGCGGCCACGTGCGCCACCGGGCAGTGGTGCTGACAGAGCTGGCCGCCGGAGGCGATCGTGGTCGCGTTGGCAGCGTAACCCTCGGCGGTCAGCGCTCCGGCGAGTGCCTCGGCCCGCGCGAGGGGGTCGTCGCCGGCGTCCTCCATGGCGGCCCGGCAGCGCGACTCGAGTGCGGAGACCTGTTCGGCGGCGAACGCCTCGACCGCGTCCGGACCACCGCTGCGGGCGATCCAGCGCAGCGCGGCGGTGGCCATGTTGTCGTAGTGGTGCGTGCCACAGCGGCCGCGAGCCGCCTCGGTCAGCACGAACACCTTGGCCGGACGGCCCCGGCCACGGCTGCCCTGCACCGCCTGCTCGCGGGCGACCACGTCACCGTCGGCGAGCATCGCGTCCAGGTGCCGGCGGATCGCCGCCGGGCTGAGGCCGAGCGCCAGACCGAGCTGCGCGGCGGTCGTCGCGCCCCGCTCCAGCAACAGCTGGGTGACCCGGTCCCGGGTGGAGGTCTCGGTCGCGGGCCCGCCCAGGACGGACGACGCGGCCCCGACGAGGGCGGACGCGGACGCGCCGACGGCCGGGACGGCCGCCGACTGGTGCCCGGAGAGCGCCGCCGCGTTTTTCACAACGCCAACGTTACGTAATTGCCCGGAGGGTGGCAAACCCGGGCCCCGGTGATCCGAACCACCGAGCCGGCGGAGTCGGACGAACCTCGATCACTACGGTGCGTAGGATTTGCGCCGTGAACCGAATCGTCCGTCCGGTATCCGGCGTCCTGCTGCGCCGCCTCGCGCTCGCCTCGATCATCGCGAACGTGGCAATCGTCGTCACCGGCGGGGCGGTCCGGCTGACCGCGTCGGGCCTCGGCTGCCCCACCTGGCCCCGGTGCACCGACGACTCGTACGTCACCACCCCCGAGATGGGCGTGTACGGGGTGATCGAGTTCAGCAACCGGATGCTGACCTTCGCGGTCGGCCTCATCGCGCTGGCCACCGTGCTGGCGGTGCTGACCCACCGGCCCCGCCGACCCGGGCTCCTCGCCCTCGCCGTCGCCGTGTTCCTGGGCATCCCCGCCCAGGCGGTGATCGGCGGCATCACGGTCCTCACCAACCTCAACCCGTGGGTGGTCGGGCTGCACTTCCTCGCCTCGATGGCGGTGATCGCCGCCGCGTACGCCCTCTGGCGGCGGATCGGCGACCCGGACGGCCCGACGGTCGCCGTGGTGCCCACTCCCCTGCGTACGCTGGCCCGGGTCACCACCGGCGTCACCGTCGCGGTACTGGTGATCGGCACCTGGGTCACCGGCAGCGGACCGCACGCCGGGGACCACGGCGCGGCCCGCAACGGCCTGGACCCGGAGTCCATCTCCCAGGTGCACGCCGACGGGGTCTTCCTGCTGATCGGCCTGTCGGTGGCGCTCGTCTTCGCGTTCCGTGCGGTGGGCGCACGACGGGCCACCCGGGCCGCAGTGGTCCTGCTGGCGGTGGAGCTGGGTCAGGGGGTCATCGGCTTCGTGCAGTACTTCACCCACGTGCCGGCGCTCCTGGTCGGCGCGCACATGCTCGGCTCGTGCCTGGTGCTCCTGGCCGCCCTAGCGGTCCAGTGGTCCACCCGTGAACGCCACCCGGCAACCCCGGCACCCCACGCCGAAGCCCACGAACCCACAGCAGTCCCCGCCCCCGCCTAACACCCCTGCGCCTGCTCAAGATCTGCACAGCATCGGGGATGTTGCTGCTTCCCGCGGCCGGGAGACAGCAACATCCGCGATATTGCGCGGATCTTGGGGCACACGCCGCCGGGCGCGCCGGCGCGACGGTGCGGGGTCAGGCCGGGCGGGCGAGGTGGGTGGCGATGGCGGTGGCGAAGCGGTCGGCGGCGCCGTCGGCGTACCCGAGGAAGAGCGACGGTTCGGTGAGCTCCACCTCGACCAGGACCGGGTCGCCGTCCGGGCCGGGGATCAGGTCCACCCGGGCGTAGAGGAGCTGCCGGGTGCCGCCGGGCAGCGCGGCGAGGGTGCGCTCCGCGACCGCCAACTGCTCGTCCCCGGCGGTACGGGGGCTGATCTCCTCGTCCTTGTACAGCTCGTCCGGGCCGAGGTCCGGGCCGGTCAGCATCGGGCCCTTGCGGATGGCGTGACTGAACGCGAGACCGTCCGGGCCGGCCAGGAAGAGCAGCGCGGTCTCACCCTCGGTGTCGACGGCGCGCAGGTACGGCTGGACCATCGTCGTCCGGCCGGCGGCCGAGAGGCGGCGTACGTGCGCCTCGGCCAGGGTGCGGTGCTCCGGGTCGGCCAGGTCGTAGCGGCCGGTGTCCTGGCTGCCCGC
This sequence comes from Micromonospora sp. WMMD729, assembly GCF_049315225.1. Classification (NCBI taxonomy): domain Bacteria; kingdom Bacillati; phylum Actinomycetota; class Actinomycetes; order Micromonosporales; family Micromonosporaceae; genus Micromonospora; species Micromonospora sp. WMMD729. Next base: position 4,409,518 of record NZ_CP186059.1, read on the forward strand.
GCTGACCGCCGGCTTGATCACGTACTCGCCGGAGTCGGCGGGCGGGGACCAGGTCTGGCCCGGCTCGACCCAGGAGGTCGGCACGGTGGGCACTCCGGCGGCGCTCATTTCGCCGAGATAGCGCTTGTCGGTGTTCCACCGCACCACGTCGGCCGGGTTGACCAGGGTGGGCACGGTGGCGGCCCAGGCGACGAACTCGTCGCGGCGCAGCGCGTAGTCCCAGGGCGAGCGGAGCACGACCAGGTCGTACGTGGACCAGTCGACGTCCGGGTCGTCCCAGACGGCGACCTCGGCGGTGATCCCCCGCGCGGCGAGTGGGTCGAGGACGAGGCGGTCGTCGGAGTCGAGGTCGGCCAGGCGGGAGCAGGTGACGAGAGCGACCCGGGGTTTCCCCCGGGTCGACTGGTGGTGGTTGGTCAATTTCAGCTATCTATCTCAGCGGGCCATCGTGCGCCGGGCCATCGACCGCCAGAGGTCGTTGCTCGGTCGCATCTGGTCCATCAGTTCACGCTCCCAGGCGTTCTCGACGGTGACTCCCGCCGTGGCGCACGCCTCCCGGGCCGTGACGGTGTCCTCGGCGAACTGGTCGCCCCACTCACCGTCGCCGCCCACGAGGACGATCCGTGCGCCGCGCTTACCGACGTACTCGATGACGGCCTTCGCGCCGCCGTGCGCGGCGGCGAACGACTTGAGACCCGCGACCAGACCCTGCGGGGCCCGCTCGCCGGAGGTCTGCTCGGCCGTCAGCGTCGTATCGGAACCATCTGCCATGACGCGAAGCCTAAGCAGAGTTCCACTCGCGCGGGCGAGAACCATGAACCTTTTGTGATGCCAATTACCTACGGGTTTAAGGACGAGCACCGACTTTTTGTCCGATTAAATCAGGACTTTCCCGCCGTAACCGCTGGAGCAAACCAGCGCGGAAACCCCGCAGGTTGAGCCGATCCGACTCATGCCGAAAGTTACTCTGATGTGACGTTAAACCGGGACAACTCATCCACGGTGATGATTGGTCCAGAGCTCCGCCGCGACGCGAGCCGCGTCGCAGCGCCGGCTCAGATCAGCGCGTCGAGCGCGACGGCCACGAACACGATCGTCAGGTACGTCGTGGACCAGTGGAACAGCCGCATCGGCTTGACCGCCTCGCCGCGCGTCGCCCGCCGGCAGAGCTTGTGCGCCTCGAGGATGAAGATGGCGCCCACCACCAGGGTCGGCACGCCGTAGATCGCGCTCAGCCCCAGCGGCCAGACAGCGAGGGAGGTCAGCACGGTGAGCCAGGCGAAGATCAGGATCTCGGCGTTCACCCGACGGATCGACGCCACCACGGGCAGCATCGGGATACCGGCGCGGGCGTAGTCGTCCTTGTACTTCATGGCCAGCGGGTAGAAGTGCGGCATCTGCCAGAAGAAGACCACCGCGAACAGCGCCCAGGCCGCCGGGGCGAGCCCGCCGGTGACCGCCGCCCAGCCGATGAGCACCGGGGCGGCTCCGCAGGCGCCGCCCCAGAAGGTGTTCGTCGGGGTGGAGCGCTTGAGCCACATCGTGTAGATGACGTCGTAGTAGACGATCGCGGCGAGCGTCAGCCCGGCGGCGAGCAGGTTGGTGAACACCGCCATCAGCACGATCGAGACCGCCGCCAGCACCAGGCCGAAGACCAGCGCGCTCCGGGGCGACACGGTGTGCGCCGGCAGCGGACGCCGCTTGGTGCGCCGCATCAACTGGTCGATGTCCCGGTCGATGTAGCAGTTGAGGACGCTGGCCGCCCCCGCGGCGAGCGAGCCACCGATGAGCACCACGGCCATCAACCACAGCGAGGGCAGGCCGCCCTCGGCCAGCATCATCGCCGGAACGGTGGTGACCAGCAGCAGCTCGACGATGCGCGGCTTGGTCAGCGCCACGTACGCCGACACGATCGCGCGTACGTCCCGCCGCGCCACCGGACCCTCGGCCGCCCGTGCCGGGGATTGCCCGGCGGGGTTGCTCGCGGGGCGCTCGGTGATCATGCTCACGGATTGCCACCTTCCGGCATCGGCACGGGGAGATCGGACCGGCGAGGCCCGCTCGGGGACCGCACACCGACCCACACACTACGCGTTGTCGTTTTGGCTGCCCGGCCGACCCGACAACGGTGCGGGCCGTCACACCACCGGGTTGAACCACCTGGCCGACCGTCACGTACCGCACACCATGCGAGATCCCCGGGCGGACGTTTAGTCACGCTCGATAGGGTCACCAGTGAGGGTTCCGCCCATCTGCCGAGGAGCACAACCATCGTGGCTGCCAACCGACCCGAGCACTCCGCACTCAACTGGTCCGACCTCGATCGCCGGGCCGTCGACACCGTCCGCGTGCTGGCCATGGATGCCGTGGAGAAATCCGGCAACGGCCACCCGGGCACCGCGATGAGCCTCGCGCCCGCGGCCTATCTCCTGTTCAACCGGGTCATGCGGCACAACCCGGCCGACCCGAACTGGCCCGGCCGGGACCGGTTCGTGCTCTCCGCCGGCCACTCCAGCCTGACGCTCTACATCCAGCTCTTCCTGTCCGGCTACCCGCTGAGCCTGGACGACCTGAAGTCGCTGCGCCAGTGGGGCTCGATGACCCCGGGCCACCCGGAGCACGGGCACACGCCGGGCGTCGAGACCACCACCGGTCCGCTCGGACAGGGTCTGGGCAACGCCGTCGGCATGGCCATGGCGGCCCGCCGCGAGCGTGGCCTGTTCGACCCGGAGGCCGAGCCGGGCACGTCGGTCTTCGACCACAACATCTGGTGCATCGCCTCGGACGGCGACATCGAGGAGGGCATCAGCCACGAGGCCAGCGCCCTCGCCGGTCACCAGCAGCTGGGCAGCCTCACGCTGATCTACGACGACAACGAGATCTCGATCGAGGACGACACCCGGATCGCCAAGAGCGAGGACGTGGCGGCGCGCTACGAGGCGTACGGCTGGCACGTGCAGACCGTGGACTGGCGCACCGGCGACGCCGACCAGGGCGACTACCACGAGAACGTCGAGGCGCTCTACGACGCGCTCATGGCCGCCAAGGCGGAGACCACCCGCCCCTCCTTCATCGCGCTGCGCACCATCATCGGCTGGCCCGCGCCCAACAAGCAGAACACCGGCAAGATCCACGGTTCGGCGCTCGGCGCGGACGAGGTCAAGGCCACCAAGCGCATCCTCGGCTTCGACCCGGAGCAGACCTTCCAGGTCGACGAGGAGGTGCTGGGTCACGCCCGTACCGTGATGGGTCGCGGCTCGGACGCCGAGCAGGAGTGGACCGCGTCGTTCGACGCCTGGAAGAAGGCCAACCCGGAGCGCACGGCGCTCTACGAGCGGCTCGCCGGTCGGGTGCTGCCCGACGGCTGGACCGACGCGCTGCCGGTCTTCCCCGCCGACGCCAAGGGGGTCGCCACCCGGGCCGCGTCCGGCAAGGTGCTGGAGGCGCTCGCGCCGGTGCTGCCGGAGCTGTGGGGCGGCTCGGCCGACCTGGCCGAGAGCAACAACACCACCATGAAGGGCGAGCCGTCGTTCATCCCGGCCGCGCACGCCACCAAGGACTTCCCGGGTCACGAGTACGGCCGCACGCTGCACTTCGGCATCCGTGAGCACGCCATGGGCGCGATCCTGAACGGCATCGCCCTGCACGGCGGCACCCGCCCCTACGGCGGCACGTTCCTGGTGTTCAGCGACTACATGCGCCCGTCGGTACGGCTGGCCGCGCTGATGAAGCTGCCCGTGACGTACGTCTGGACGCACGACTCGATCGGCCTGGGCGAGGACGGCCCGACCCACCAGCCGGTGGAGCACCTGACCGCGCTGCGGGCCATTCCGGGCCTGGACGTGGTCCGCCCGGCGGACGCCAACGAGACGGCGTGGGCCTGGCGGCAGGCGCTGGAGCACACCGACCGGCCGACCGCGCTGGCGCTGAGCCGCCAGCCGCTGCCGACCCTGGACCGGGACGTGCTGGGTGGCGCGGAGGGGGTGGCCAAGGGTGGCTACGTGCTGGCGGAGGCGTCCAACGGCAAGCCCCAGGTGATCATCATCGGCACCGGGTCCGAGGTGCAGCTCGCGCTGACCGCCCGGGAGCGGCTGGAGGCCGACGGCACCCCGACCCGGGTCGTCTCGATGCCCTGCCAGGAGTGGTTCTACGAGCAGGATGAGGCGTACCGGGAGTCGGTGCTCCCTCGCGGGGTAAAGGCACGGGTGAGCGTGGAGGCGGGCATCGCGATGTCCTGGCGCGGCATCGTCGGTGACCTCGGCGAGAGCGTCAGTCTGGAGCACTACGGCGCGAGCGCCCCGCACACCGTGCTCTTCGAGCAGTTCGGGTTCACCCCCGACCGGATCGTGGCGGCGGCGCACGCCTCGCTGGCCCGGGTGGGCGACATCACCGGTTTCACGACCGGCAACTGAGGGAGCGTGGACGGCATGACCGACAAGCTGAATGAGCTGACCGCCGCGGGTGTGGCGGTCTGGCTCGACGATCTCTCCCGGGTGCGGCTGAGCTCCGGCGGGCTGGACCAGCTCCGCCGCGAGAAGCACGTGGCCGGGGTGACCACCAACCCGACCATCTTCGCGAAGGCGCTCAGCGACGCCGACGAGTACAACTGGCAGCTGCGCGACCTGGCCACCCGTGGCGTGGACGTGGAAGAGGCCGTCCGGATGCTCACCACGTACGACGTGCGGTGGGCCTGCGACGTGATGCGCCCGTCGTACGACGGCAGCGCCGGCGTGGACGGCCGGGTCTCGATCGAGGTGGACCCGCGCAGCGCGCACGACGCGGACAAGACGGTCGCCGAGGCCAAGGCGCTGTGGTGGCTGGTCGACCGGCCCAACCTGTTCATCAAGATCCCGGCCACCGAGGAGGGCCTGTCGGCCATCACCGACACGCTCGCCGAGGGGATCAGCGTCAACGTCACGCTGATCTTCGGTCTGGACCGCTACTCGGCGGTCATGGAGGCCTTCCTGACCGGCCTGGAGCGGGCCAAGGCCAACGGCCACGACCTGTCCACCATCGGCTCGGTCGCGTCGTTCTTCGTCTCCCGCGTCGACTCCGAGGTCGACAAGCGGCTGGAGAAGATCGGCTCGGACCAGGCCAAGGCGCTGCGCGGCAAGGCCGCCGTGGCCAACGCGCAGCTCGCGTACGAGCGCTACACCGAGGTCTTCTCCTCGGACCGGTGGAAGGCGCTGGAGGCGGCCGGGGCGCACCCGCAGCGCCCGCTGTGGGCCTCCACCTCGACGAAGAACCCGGACTACCGGGACGTCATCTACGTGGAGGAGCTGATCGCCGCGGGCACGGTCAACACCATGCCGGAGTCGGTCATCCACGCGTACGCCGATCATGGCGAGACCCGCGGTGACACCGTCACCGGGTCCTACGACGCGGCCCGCAAGGTCTTCACGGACCTGGAGTCGGTCGGGGTGGACATGGCCGACGTGATCGCCACGCTGGAGCGCGAGGGCGTGGAGAAGTTCGAGGCGAGCTGGCAGGAGCTGCTCGACGGCGTCAGCAAGTCGCTGCAGGCCGCGGCGAAGGGCACGGGCGAGCCGAACAAGGCCGCCGCGGGCAACGCCGAGGCTGCCCAGAAGGCCGGTGGTAACGCATGAGCGACGTGCTCGCCGGGCCGGCGGAGATGGCTGCCGGGCTCGCCGTCCACGGCGCGGACGCGGTCGACAAGGCCGCGCCCGCCTCGACCCGGGAGGCGCTGGTCAAGGCCGGCGTCCCCGGGCGGCTGGCCGCCAAGGACGCCACCCTGTGGGGTCCGGACGCCGAGGCCGAGGCGAAGATCCGGCTCGGTTGGGTGGACACCCACCAGCGCAGCCGGGAGTTGCTGGCGCAGCTCGCCGAGCTGAAGGCGGAGCTGGCCGACCTGGACCACGTGGTGCTCGCCGGCATGGGCGGCTCGTCGCTCGCCCCCGAGGTGATCACGCGGACCCTGGGTCGGCCGTTGACCGTGCTGGACACCACCGACCCGGGCCAGGTCCGCGCGGCCCTCGGTGACCGGCTGGAACGCACCGTCGTGGTGGTCGCCAGCAAGTCCGGCTCGACGGTGGAGACCGACAGCCACCGCCGCGCCTACTGGCAGGCATTCCTGGACGCCGGGATGACCGAGGCGGAGGCCGGCCGGCACTTCGTCATCGTCACCGACCCGGGCTCGCCGCTGGAGACGACCGCGTCGGAGATGGGCGCGTTCACCGTGCTCGCCGACCCGAACGTGGGCGGCCGGTACTCCGCGCTGACCGCGTTCGGGCTGGTGCCGTCCGCGCTGGCCGGCGTCGACGTGTCCGAGCTGATCGACCAGGCCGACGCGTTGGCCCAGTCGCTCGCCGCCGACCAGGACAACCCGGCGCTGGCGCTGGGCGCCGCCCTGGGCGCCGCCGCCACGCTGGCCCGCGACAAGGTCGCCCTGGTGTCCGACGGCACCGGCATCGACGGCCTCGGCGACTGGGCCGAGCAGCTCATCGCCGAGTCGACCGGCAAGGCCGGCGTGGGCATCCTGCCGGTGGTCGTGGAGTCACCGCAGAGCCCCGGCGCGACCGGGCCCGACGTGCTGACCGTCAGCTACGGCGGCGCGCTGGCCGCCGGTGACGTGCCGGGCGGTGGCGGCAACCCGGACGTGGCCGTCAACGGCCCGCTCGGCGCGCAGTTCCTGGCCTGGGAGTACGCCACCGCGGTGGCCGGCGTGGTGCTCGGCATCGACCCGTTCAACCAGCCGAACGTCACCGAGTCCAAGGAGAACACCAACAAGATCCTGGCGTCGGGACCGCCGGCCGAGACGCCGTCGTTCACCGAGGGCGCGATCGAGGTGTACGCGCCGCAGGGCGCTCCGGGTGACCTCACCGGCGTGCTGCGGTGGCTGCTCGACGGGCTGGGCGAGGACGGTTACCTGGCGGTCATGGCGTACCTCGACCGGTTCGCCGACGCCGACGCGGCCCGGCTGCGCCCGCTGCTGGCCGGCGCCTCCGGACGGCCGGTCACCTTCGGCTGGGGGCCGCGGTTCCTGCACTCCACCGGCCAGTACCACAAGGGTGGTCCGCAGGTCGGCAGCTACCTGCAGGTGACCGGCGCGGTCGCGGAGGACCTGGACGTGCCGGGCAAGCCGTACACCTTCGGCGAGTTGCAGGCGGCGCAGGCCGCCGGCGACCGGCAGGCCCTTGCCGGCCGGGAGCGGCCGGTGCTGCGGCTGCACCTGACCGACCGGGCAGCCGGCGTCGCCCAACTACTCGACGCGGCCGGTGAGCTGCGGGCGTGAGGATGGACGCTGTGACAGAAGGCGGCTCGACGAACCCGCTGCGTGACCCGCAGGACCGCCGGTTGCCCCGGATCCCCGAGCCGTGCGCTCTGGTGATCTTCGGGGTGACCGGCGACCTGGCCCGCAAGAAGCTGCTCCCCGCGGTCTACGACCTGGCGAACCGGGGGCTGCTGCCGCCCGGTTTCGTGGTGCTCGGCTTCGCGCGTCGTGACTGGGGCGACGGTGACTTCGAGACGCTGGCCTGCGAGGCGGCCAAGAAGCACGCCCGTACGCCGTGGCGGGACGAGGTGTGGGCGCGGCTGGCCGGCAACATCAAGTTCGTGGGCGGCTCGTTCGACGACGACGCCGCCTTCGACCAGCTCGCCTCGACCCTGGACGAGCTGCGGCAGAGCCACGGCATCGCCGGCAACGCGGCGTTCTACTTCTCCATCCCCCCGGCCGCCTTCCCGGTGGTGCTCAAGCAGTTGGCCCGCACCGGCATGGCCGACAACGAGAAGTCCGGCGGGTGGCGGCGGGTCGTGGTGGAGAAGCCGTTCGGCAACGACCTGCCGTCGGCGAAGGCGCTCAACGACCTCGTCGACGACGTGTTCACCCGCCAGGACGTCTTCCGGATCGACCACTACCTGGGCAAGGAGACGGTCCAGAACATCCTCGCCCTGCGGTTCGCCAACAACCTGTTCGAGCCGCTGTGGAACTCGAAGTACGTCGACTCGGTGCAGATCACCATGGCCGAGGACGTTGGCATCGGCACCCGGGCCGGCTTCTACGACACCGTAGGCACGGCCCGCGACGTCCTGCAGAACCACCTGCTCCAACTCCTGGCCCTGGTGGCCATGGAGGAGCCGACCAGCTTCGACGCCGACGAGATCCGCGCCGAGAAGCTGAAGGTGCTCAAGGCGATCACCCTGCCGAAGGACGTGGCCCGGGACACCGTCCGGGGCCAGTACCTGCCCGGCTGGGTGGGCGGCGAGCGCGCGGTCGGCTACCGGGAGGAGCAGGACGTCCCGGCCGACTCCACCACGGAGACGTACGTGGCGGTCCGCCTCGGCATCCAGAACCGGCGCTGGGCCGAGGTGCCGTTCTACATCCGGGCCGGCAAGCGTCTCCCCCGGCGGGTCACCGAGGTCGCCATCATGTTCAAGAAGGCGCCGCACCTGCCGTTCAACGACGCCGACATGGAGTCGCTGGGCAACAACCAGTTGGTGATCCGGGTGCAGCCGGACGAGGGCGTGGTGCTCAAGTTCGGCTCGAAGGTGCCGGGCACCACCATGGAGGTCCGCGACATCGCGATGGACTTCCAGTACGGCGAGGCGTTCACCGAGTCCAGCCCCGAGGCGTACGAGCGGCTGGTGCTGGACGTGCTGATCGGGGACCGCACCCTGTTCCCGGACGCCGCCGAGGTCGAGCAGAGCTGGCAGGTCATCGACCCGCTGGAGCACGCCTGGGTGGGCACCACGCCGGAGCCGTACCGGGCCGGCGAGTGGGGGCCGCGGGCGGCCGACGAGATGCTGGCCCGCGAGGGCCGCGCTTGGAGAAGAGCATGATCGGGCTGTGGGACACCACCGGCAACGAGGTGGTCAAGGCGCTGGCCGCCGAGCGGCGGAGCGCCGGTGGTGTGGCCAGCGGCATGGCGCTCACCCTCATCGTGGTGGTGGACGAGAAGCGGGTCCGCGAGGCGGAGGCGGCGGCGACCATCGCCGCCGCCGCCCACCCCTGCCGGCTGGTCGTCGTGGTCCGCTCGGACATCGAGCGGGACCGGAACCGGCTGGACGCGGAGATCGTCGTCGGTGGTCGGCTCGGCCCGTGCGAGGCGGTGGTCACCCGGATGTACGGGCGGCTCGCCCTGCACGCCGAGTCGGTGGTGATGCCGCTGCTGGTGCCGGACGTACCGGTGGTGACCTGGTGGCACGGTGAGCCGCCCGCGGAGATCGCCACCGACTTCCTCGGCGTGGTCGCCGACCGGCGGATCACCGACACCGCGCAGGCCGCCGACCCGGTGGAGGCGCTGCGCCAGCGGGCCCGGGACTACGCCCCGGGCGACACCGACCTGGCGTGGACCCGGATCACCCCGTGGCGGACCCTGGTGGCCGGTGCGTTCGACACCACCGAGGCGAAGGTCACCGAGGCGACAATCGTCGCGCCGCCCACCGACCCGACGGCGGCGCTGATGGCCGGCTGGCTGTCCAGCCGGCTCGGCATCACCCCGCGGCGGGTGGACAGCGACGAGTTCCCCCGCATGCGCGAGGTTCAGCTGACCTGCGCGAACGGCGACAAGCTGACGCTGACCCGCGAGGAGAGCCTGGCCGTGTTCCGGCGGACCGGCCAGGAGGACCGGACGCTGCCGCTGGTCCGTCGGCCGCTCGGTGACGAGCTGGCCGAGGAGCTGCGCCGCCTCGACGCCGACCAGGTGTACGCGGAGGCGCTGGGCGCGACCGCCGGCCTCCGGGGTCTGGAGCAGCGCCCGCCGCAGCGGGTGCACGTCTGGAAGGACCCGGCCACGGCCCAGCGCGCGGAGGCCGGCGTCACCGCGCACAGCGGCACGAGCGGCGACAGCTGAGCTGCACCACACCGGCGGGGCCGGGACGTCACGTCCCGGCCCTCGACCGCCACCTCCGGACACTCCCGTCCGGGTACGACGCGACAGCGACCGCCCCGCGGTCCGGAAACGAAGGCACAACGCATGAGTGAGGCGAGTGTCGCCGTCCACGCCGACGCCGACCTGCTGGCGCAGGCCGTGGCGGCCCGACTGCTGGTGAAGGTGCTCGACGCCCAGGCCGACCGGGGTGAGGCCGCGGTGGTCCTCACCGGTGGTCGGATCGCCGCCGCCGTGTACCGGGCGGTGGCGCAGCTGCCGGCCCGCGACGCGGTCGACTGGTCCCGGGTCGACGTGTGGTGGGGCGACGAGCGGTTCCTGCCGTCCGGCGACCCGGAGCGCAACGAGACCCAGGCCCGCGCCGCCCTGCTGGACGCGGTGCCGCTGGACCCGGCCCGGGTGCACGCCATGCCGGCCTCCGACGGCCCGGCCGGCAACGACCCCGAGGCGGCCGCCGCCGCGTACGCCGAGGAACTGGCCCGCGCCGCCCGGCCGGGGCACGCGGCGCTGCCGCACTTCGACGTCCTGATGCTCGGGGTGGGCGAGGACGGGCACGTCGCCTCGGTCTTCCCGGAGCACCCGGTGCACCACGACACCCGGCCGGTCAGCGCGGTGCGGGGCAGCCCGAAGCCGCCGCCGGTGCGGACCACCCTCACCCTGTCGGCGATCAACACCGCCGAGGAGGTCTGGCTGGTGGCCGGCGGCGCCGACAAGGCCCGCGCGGTGGGCATGGCGCTGGCCGGCGCGGGGCCGGTGCAGGTGCCGGCCGCCGGGGTGCACGGCGTGGACCGTACCCGCTGGTTGTTGGACCGTGCGGCCGCCGCCGACGTGCCGGCCCGCTTCCGCAGCCTGCGCTAGGGCGTCACCCCGCACAGCGCACGATCTCCCGCCTCAGCCTGCGCTGGACGCGACGAGCGGGCCCCTCGCCGCACGGTGCGGGGCCCGTTCGGCTATTCGCCGCGTCGGCGGCGCAGCGCGGCGAGGGCCTCGGCCAGCAACGCCTCCCCCTCCTCGGCGGTCCGCCGTTCCTTCACGTACGCCAGGTGGCTCTTGTACGGCTCGGCGCGGACCCGTCCGGGCGGGTTCTCGGCGTCCAGGCCGGCGGGGAGCCCGCAGCGCGGGCAGTCCCACAGCGGCGGCGCCGTGGCGTCGGCCGCGATCCGGATGTCGGTCTGGTGGTCGTTGCGGCACCAGTAGGTGACGGCCTGTCGGGGGGCCGGTTGGTGCCGCTCGTCCGGGCGCATGGGCGCGGACCCGACGCGGGCGCCACGGATGACGTTGCCACTGGGCACGGCTGCTCGCTCCTGTCGTCGGAGGGGACCCGCCGCCGTCGGGGGTGGGCGGCGGGCGACGCGGTGGTGCAGCGGAGAAAAGACTGCGCGCGGCCCGTCGAGTGACGGACCGCGCGCAGATTGTACGACTTGGCGGGCTCGCTCAGGTGCCGCTGCTCATCTGGAGACGGAGCCAGAGCCCCAGCCCGACGATCGCCGCGAACCAGACGACACCCACCAGAACGGTGTACCGGTCCAGGTTCTTCTCGGCCACCGAGGAGCCGGCGAGGCTGGAGCTGACACCGCCGCCGAACATGCTCGACAACCCGCCGCCCTTACCGCGGTGCAGCAGGATGAGCAGGGTGAGCAGAACGCTCGTGATGACCAGCAACACGATCAACGTGTATGCGAACCAGATCGGCATGGCTGGGGGCAGTCCTCTCGTAGCGATCCTCGCCCGGACAGGTCGGGCACTCCGGCACCGGCCGGTGGACGGGCGGTGTCCAGAATAGCGAGCGATCAGCGAGCGATGTGCTCGGGGAACCGGCAGATCTGCGCGAATTCCTCCGCGTCCAGGCTCGCGCCGCCCACCAGGGCGCCGTCCACGTCCAGCTGGGCCATGATCGAGGCGACGTTCGACGCCTTGACCGAGCCGCCGTAGAGGACCCGGACGGCGTCGGCGGTCTCGGCGTCGAAGCGCTCCGCCAACCGCTGGCGGACCGCGCCGCAGACCTCCTGGGCGTCCTCCGGGGTGGCCGTCTTGCCGGTGCCGATCGCCCAGACCGGCTCGTACGCGATGACCACCTGGCGTACCTGCTCGGGGGTGAGCCCGGCGAGGCCACCGTCGAGCTGGTCGGAGCAGTGCGCCACATGGGTGCCCTGCTCACGCACGTCCAGCCCCTCCCCCACGCAGAGGATGGGGGTCAGGCCGTGCGTCAGCGCCGCCTTCACCTTGGCGTTGACCACCGTGTCGTCCTCGTGGTGGTAGGCCCGCCGCTCGGAGTGCCCGACCACCACGTACGTGCAGCCGAGCTTGGCGAGCATCGCGCCGGAGATGTCACCGGTGTACGCGCCGGACGCGTGCGGGGAGAGGTCCTGCCCGCCGTAGCCGATCAGCAGCTTGTCGCCGTCCACCGCCGTCTGCACGGTGCGCAGGTCGGTGAAGGGCGGCAGCACGACGGTCTCCACGTCGGTGAGCTGCTTCTCGCTGAGGCTCGCGGCCAGCTTCTGCACCAGCAGGTTGGCCTCGAGGTGGTTGAGGTTCATCTTCCAGTTGCCGGCCATCAGCGGCCGACGGGTCGTGCTCGCCATGCTCAGTTCTCCAGGGCCGCGATGCCGGGGAGGGTCTTGCCCTCCAGGTACTCCAGGGAGGCGCCGCCGCCGGTGGAGATGTGACCGAAGCTCGACTCGTCCAGCCCCAACGCCCGCACGGCAGCCGCGCTGTCACCGCCGCCGACGACGCTGAACGCGTCGGCCTTGGTGATCGCCTCGGCGATGCCCCGGGTGCCCGCCGCGAAGGCGGCCATCTCGAACACGCCCATCGGCCCGTTCCAGAAGATCGTCTTGGCCTGCGACAGGGCGGCCGCGAAGCCGGCCACCGTCTCCGGGCCGACGTCCAGGCCGAGCCGGTGGCTCGGGATGCCGTCGACGCGGACCGTGTCGTGCGCGGCGTCCGGCGCGAACGCGTCCGCGACCACCACGTCGACCGGGAGCATGATCTTGCCGTTGGCCCGCTCCAGCAGGTTGCGGCAGGTCTCGACCATGTCCTTCTCGAGCAGCGAGGTGCCCACCTCCAGGCCCTGGGCCTTGAGGAAGGTGAAGCACATTCCGCCGCCGATGAGCAGCCGGTCGACCGTCGGCAGCAGCGCCTCGATCACGGCCAGCTTGTCGGAGACCTTGGACCCGCCGAGCACCACCACGTACGGCCGCTCGGGCTCGCTGGTCAGCTTGGAGAGCACCTCGACCTCGCGCAGCACCAGCCGGCCGGCGACGTGCGGCAGCCGCGCCGGCACGTCGTACACGCTGGCGTGCTTGCGGTGCACGGCGCCGAACGCGTCGTCGACGTACGCGTCACCGAACGCGGCGAGCTGGTCGGCGAACGCGCCCCGCTCGGCCTCGTCCTTGCTGGTCTCACCGGCGTTGAAGCGCAGGTTCTCCAGCAGGGCGACCTGGCCGTCGGCCAGGTCGGCGACGGTGGAGCGGGCCGACTCACCGACCGTGTCGGTGGCGAACCGCACCGGGGCGCCCAGCAGCTCACCGAGCCGCCCGGCGACCGGGCTCAGACTGAACTGCGGGTCGGGCGCGCCCTTGGGACGGCCCAGGTGCGAGCAGACGACCACCTTCGCGCCGGCCTCGACCAGCGCGCCGAGGGTCGGCAGCACCGCGCGGATGCGCCCGTCATCAGTGATCGCACCGGTCTGCTTGTCGAGCGGGACGTTCAGGTCGGCGCGCACCAGCACGCGCCGACCCGACACCCCCTCGGCGAGCAGGTCGTCGAGGGTCCGGATGCTCACAGCGACGAACCGACCAGCTTGACGAGGTCGACGAGGCGGTTCGAGTAACCCCACTCGTTGTCGTACCAGCCGACGACCTTGACCTGGTTGCCGATGACCTTGGTCAGCGGCGCGTCGAAGATGCACGACGCCGGGTCGGTGACGATGTCGGCGGAGACGATCGGGTCCTCGTTGTAGACCAGGATGCCCTTGAGCGGGCCCTCGGCGGCGGCCTTCAGCGCGGCGTTGACCTCGTCCACGGTGGTCTCCCGGCCGACCTCGACGGTCAGGTCGGTGGCCGAGCCGGTCGGGATCGGCACCCGCAGCGCGTACCCGTCGAGCTTGCCCTTCAGCTCCGGCAGCACCAGGCCGATGGCCTTCGCGGCGCCGGTGGAGGTCGGCACGATGTTCAGCGCGGCGGCGCGCGCCCGGCGCAGGTCCTTGTGCGGCGCGTCCTGCAGGTTCTGGTCCTGGGTGTACGCGTGGATCGTCGTCATCAGACCCTTGGTGATGCCGAACGTGTCCTGCAGGACCTTCGCCATCGGGGCGAGGCAGTTCGTCGTGCACGAGGCGTTGGAGATGATGGTGTGCTTCGCCGGGTCGTAGGTGTCGTGGTTGACACCCATCACCACGGTGACGTCCTCGTTCTTCGCCGGGGCGGAGATGATGACCTTCTTGGCGCCACCGTCGATGTGCGCCTTGGCCTTGGTGCCGTCGGTGAAGAAGCCCGTCGACTCGATGACGACGTCCGCGCCGACCTCGCCCCAGGGCAGCGCCGACGGGTCCTTCTCGGCGAACGCCTTGATGGTCTTGCCGCCCACGGTGATCTCGTCGGCGGTGGCCTTGACCTCGTACGGCAGGCGACCCAGGATGCTGTCGTACTTGAGCAGGTGGGCGAGCGTGCCGTTGTCGGTCAGGTCGTTGACCGCCACGACCTCGATGTCGGCGTCGGACGCCAGCACTGCCCGGAAGAAGTTACGGCCGATTCGGCCAAAGCCGTTGATGCCAACCCGGATGGTCACAGGTCCCATCTCCTCGCGTTCTGGTCCGCCGGCTGCACTCAACGGGCCGGCGGGAATGGTGTGCGCCGACCGTTGGAGCCGGCCGTCGACGGTTCATCTCGGCCACCCCGCCGCGCGGTCTGAGGACCTGACCGCCCGAGGCGGTGGGCACGACGAGAAGTGCCGATGTCGGCCCCCTTGCCGTACTCAGCGACCCTATCCGAGCGTGCGGGACCACGCTGCGCCGGGTCGTGCTCCCGGCGCACCGTACGGGCCCACCGTCCTATCAGACCACGAGCATGTCGGGCGTGACGGCTGCTTCGGTATCCGGGATGCCGAGGTCCCGGGCCCGCTTGTCGGCCAGCGCCAGCAGGCGGCGGATCCGCCCGGCGATGGCGTCCTTGGTCAGTGGCGGGTCGGCCAGCGCGCCCAGCTCCTCCAGCGACGCCTGCCGGTGCTCCAGGCGCAGCCGTCCGGCGTCGGTGAGGTGGTTGGGCGCCTCGTCGGCAAGGATCTCCAGCGCCCGGGTGACCCGGGCGGCGGCGGCCACCGCGGCGCGCGCCGAGCGGCGCAGGTTCGCGTCGTCGAAGTTGGCCAGCCGGTTGGCGGTGGCCCGCACCTCCCGGCGTACCCGACGCTCCTCCCAGGCCAGCACGCTGGAGTGCGCGCCGATGCGGGTGAGCAGCGCGGCGATCGCGTCGCCGTCCTTGACGACCACCCGGTCCACCCCGCGTACCTCACGGTTCTTGGCCGTGATGCCGATCCGGCGGGCCGCGCCGACCAGCGCGAGCGCCGACTCCGGCCCCGGGCAGGTGATCTCCAACGCGCTGGAGCGGCCGGGCTCGGTGAGCGAGCCGTGCGCCATGAACGCGCCCCGCCACGCCGAGACCGCGCAGCAGACGTTCGCCGCCACCACGTGCGGGGGCAGCCCGCGCACCGGCCGACCACGCACGTCGAGCAGGCCGGTCTGCCGGGCGAGCGCCTCGCCGTCCTTGACCACCCGGACGATGAAGTGGCTGCCCTTGCGCAGCCCGCCGGAGGCGAGCACGTGGATCTCGCTCGGGTAGCCGTACACCTCGGCGATCTCCCGGCGCAGCCGACGCGCCACCGCGCCGGTGTCCAGTTCCGCCTCCACCACCACCCGGCCGGAGACGATGTGCAGCCCTCCGGCGAAGCGGAGCAGCGCGGCCATCTCCGCCCGCCGACAGCAGGGCTTGGGCACGTCGACCCGACTCAGCTCGTCCTTGACCGCAGCCGTCATCGCCATTGTGCGTCCCCTCACGGACCTGTTCCGGCGTGTCGCCGGTGATTACGTACGTGTCTAACGATCGGCGCCCAGGACAGGCACCAGCGCGGCGCCCAGGGCAGCCGGATCATGGCGGGGAGTGCCGTCGGCGACGGCAACGGGGGCGAGGACCAGGCGGGCACCCAGCGATTCTGCCGCACGTTCGACCGGTTCCGGGTCACCCACCGCCTTGGCGTCCGCCAGCACGAGATCCACCTTTAACTCGGGCAGGTACCAGTGCAGCGCCGCCAGATGATCGGCGACCGAGAGGCCGAGGGTCTCCTTCTCCGCGGCCAGGTTCAGCGTGACCAGCCGTCGGGCCGGGCTGGACACGATCGCGTCGGCCAACTGCGGCACCAGCAGGTGCGGCAGCACGCTCGTGTACCAGCTCCCCGGACCGAAGATCAACCAGTCCGCCGCGCCGATCGCGGCGAGGGCCTCGGCGCAGGCGGCCGGGGCGACCGGGGTCAGCCGCAGCGACTCGACCCGTCCGGTGGTGACCGCCACCTGGTGCTGGCCGCGCACGGTCCGCACCTCGTCCGGGGCGTCCGGGTCCACCCCACGCACCCGCGCCTCGATGTCGACCGGCTGGCGCGACATCGGCAGCACCCGCCCGACCGCGCCGAGCATCGCCCCGGCGTGGTCCAGCGCCGCCACCGGGTCGCCGAGCAGCTCCATGAGGCCGGAGAGCACCAGGTTCCCCACCGCGTGCCCGGCCAGCCCGTCCGTCTTCTGCGCGTCGCGCGCCGCCGGGTCCGCGCCTGTCGGGTTTCCGGCACCCGGGTCCGCGTCCCTCCGCCGCGCGTCGCCCGCTGCCGGGGCCGCGTGCGCTCGGGCCGCCGGGTCCGCGTCGGGGCCGGCCGCGTCCGCCGCCGCCGGGGCCGCGTCGGTCCCGGCGTGCTGGAGTACGCGGACAGCCTCCACCGCCGCGAAGCGGTGCTGGAAGAGCCCGGCGCTGCGTCGGGTGGCCGGATGGTCGCCGGCCAGCGCGACCAGAGCCTGGCGCAGGTCGCCCGGGGGCAGGCCGCCCCGCTCGGCGCGCAACCGGCCACTGGACCCGCCGTCGTCGCCGACCGTCACCACGGCGGTGATGTCCAGGTCGAGTTCGGGGGCGCAGTGCCGCAGCGCGCGCAGCGACGCCGACAGGCCGTGCCCGCCGCCGAACGCCACCACCCGACGCGTCGTCATTCCCGCCCCAGGTCGCGGTGCTGGGCGTTGGCCGCCAGCCCCGCCTGGCGCAGCCGGCCGGCCAGCTCCTCGGCGATGGCCACGCTGCGGTGCTTGCCGCCGGTGCAGCCCACGGCCACCGTCAGGTACCGCTTGCCCTCCCGCTCGAAGCCCGTGGTGGTGGCGTTGACCAGGTCGGCGTACGAGGCGACGAAGGCGTCCGCGCCCTCCTGCCCCAGCACGTACGCGCTGACCGCCTCCTCCCGCCCGGTGTGCTCGCGCAGCTCCGGCACCCAGTACGGGTTGGGCAGGAACCGGGCGTCGAGCACGAAGTCGGCGTCCGGCGGCAGGCCGTACTTGAAGCCGAACGAGAGCACGGTCACCCGCAGCCGGCGGGCGTCCTCGCCGCCGAACAGCTCCTCGATGCGCCGGCGGAGCTGGTTGACGTTCAGGTGGCTGGTGTCGATGATCACGTCGGCCTGGTCGCGGGCCTCCTCCAGCAGCCCGCGCTCGACGGCGATACCGTCGGCGAGCCGTCCGTCCCCCTGCAACGGGTGCGACCGCCGGACGCTCTCGAACCGACGGATCAGCACCTCGTCGTCGGCGTCGACGAACACCACCCGGGGCGAGAAGCCGCGCTCCTTCAGCTCCCGGATCGCCCCGGCCAGGTCGGTGGAGAAGGCGCGCGAGCGGACGTCCAGGACCATCGCGGTACGCCGGGCGGCCCCACCGGCCTTGACCGCCAACTCGGCCATGTCGAGCATGAGCGCCTGCGGCAGGTTGTCCACGACGTAGTAGCCGACGTTCTCCAACGCGCGGGCCACGGTGCTGCGACCGCCCCCGGACAGTCCGGTGACCACCACCAGGGTCGTTTCCGACTCGGCCGTGGGCTGCCCGTCACCGGTTGTGTGCGCCTCGCTCACCCGTACCCCCAAGACGTGGCGCCGCGGCCGCCGTCGGCCGCGATTGGTCAATCAGCGACTCTATCCCGCCGTCCGGGATCGGGACGGGCGCGGATGGCGGGTCGGACGTGTGGCAGCGCCGTCAGCCTCGTGCGGGCAACGGTCAGACGCGCGGGTCGCTCCGTAGACCGGTCACGAACGACGACCACGCGTCCCGACCGAAGACGAGCGCCGGGCCGTCCGGGTCCTTGGAGTCCCGCACCGCCAGCCCGGCAGGGAGTACGGCCACCTCGACGCAGTTCGAATCGTTCGCGCCACTACGGCTGCTCTTGCGCCAGGAAACCCGTGCCAGCTTCGCGGGGGCCATCGGCAGCGCTCCAAGGTGTCGGACTCAGTCCGGGACCTCAGCAGCAACCCGCGCGAGAAGGTCCGCAGACCGGTCGGGGTCGAGCGCTTTGGCCCGGAGGTGGTCGAACATGAGTCTATATCGGGCCACCTGCCGGTCCTCCTCCAGCAACAGGGTGCTGGAGTCATTGCTGAGATACACCACGGCCGGGTCGAGCACCGGGTCGGCGTAGTCCAGCAGGGTGAAGGCTCCGGCCATCGCCGCGTGCGCGCCGGCCGAGAACGGCAGGACCTGGATTTCGACCGAGGGCATCGCGCACGCTTCGATCAGACGGGTGAGCTGCGCACGCATCACCTTCGGGCCGCCGATCACCCGTCGAACTGCGGCCTCATCCAACACCGCCCACAGGGACGGCGGCACGTCACGCGACAGTAGTGCCTTGCGGGCGAGCCTTGCCGCCACAACTCTGTCGGTCTCGTCCTGGTCGGCGGTGCTGCGGCCCGCTCTGACGATGGCGCGGACGTACTCCTCCGTCTGCAACAGGCCGGGGACGTACAGGCACTCGAACGCGCTGATCGAGGTGGCCTCCGCCTCGAAGCCGACGTAGTCGTCCGGCAGCACGTCGCCGTACGCGCTCCACCATCCCTTCTGGCGCGACTGCCGGAGCAGCGCGGTCAGCGAATCCCGCTCGTCCTCGGCTGCGTCGTAGAGGTCGAGCAGTGGAGGCAGGTCCTTGGGCATCACCCGCGAGTGTCCGAGTTCGAAGCGGATGACCTTGGTCCGGTGCCAGCCCAGGATCTTGGCGACCTCCTCGGCGGTGTGGCCGGTGCGGTCCCGCAGGCGGCGCAACTCGCGCCGCAGCCGGCGGGCCCTGATCGTCGGACTGGGCACCTGCGCCATCGCCACCGTCACCTCCACTGTGATCGATCGATTCTTGCCCAAGAGTCACTCCCGAGCAAGCATCCACGCAAAGAAATCACGACGTTGCATTTCTGGCGTGCTTCGTTCAGTCTCTTGGTGAACACCCGCTACGGAGAGGCAGGGCATCGTGACGGACAATCGATCGTCTGGCGGGGAGCGGGAGTCACGGCGACCCCGTGATGTCCAGGACGACCTGAGCGCGCTGCTCGACCGGGCCGATGTGTCCGAGCGGGTCCGGGCCGCCATCGCGTTCGCGTTGGCGAAGCCGGAGGCGCTGTCGTCGTACCTCATCTCTCTTGGTCCCACGGAGCGCGAGCGGCCGGCGGGCCGGCGCTGGACGCTGCACCTGTCCTACCTGGCGACCGACCTGATGGAGGCCCGCGACCAGGCCGTGGTCTACACGGAGGGGTTGACGACGCTGCGCCCCGAGGTGGCCGCCGGGGCCGCGCTGCTGTCCCGGGCCGACGCCTGGCAGCACGTCGAGCCGGTGTTCTGCGGCCGGAGCGGCCCCGACAACGAAGTCTGCATGGACGTCACCGGGCACCCCGGCTTCCACAGCGCGGCCGGCATCGGAGGGCTCTGCTGGGGCGACGGGGACGGCACGGCGGGGCGGTGACTGGCACGGCGCGGCGGACGCGCCGGCCGCCGCGCGGGCGGTGCTGTCGGGGACAACTCGTAGACTCCGCGGATGGCTTCCCCGACCGACCTGCGTACCGACGACGCGCTGGGGGCGCTGCGCCGGGTGTTCGGCTACGACGCCTTCCGCGGCTTCCAGCAGCAGGTCATCGACCATGTCGTCGCCGGCGGTGACGCGCTGGTGCTGATGCCCACCGGTGGCGGCAAATCGCTGTGCTACCAGATCCCGGCCCTGGTGCGCGACGGCGTCGCGGTCGTCGTGTCGCCGCTGATCGCGCTCATGCAGGACCAGGTGGACGCGCTCACCGCGGTCGGCGTACGCGCCGGCTTCCTCAACTCGACACAGACCCTCGACGCCCGCCGCCGGGTCGAGGCGGCCTTCGTCGCCGGCGAGTTGGACCTGCTCTACCTGGCGCCGGAGGCGCTCGGCGTCCGGTCCACCCTCGCCCTGCTGGACCGGGGGCGCATCGCCCTGTTCGCGATCGACGAGGCGCACTGCGTGTCCCAGTGGGGGCACGACTTCCGGCCCGACTACCTGGCCCTGTCGATGCTGCACGAGCGGTGGCCGCAGGTCCCCCGGATCGCGTTGACCGCCACCGCGACCAGCGCCACCCGCCGCGAGATCGCCACCAGGCTGGGCCTCGACGACGCGCGGCACTTCGTGGCCAGCTTCGACCGGCCCAACATCCAGTACCGGATCGCGCCCAAGCGCGAGCCGCGCAAGCAACTCCTGGCCCTGCTGCGCGACGAGCATCCGGGCGACGCGGGCATCGTGTACTGCCTGTCCCGCGCCTCGGTCGACAAGACCGCCGAGTTCCTGACCGCCAACGGCATCGCCGCGCTGCCCTACCACGCCGGCCTCGACGCGGCGACCCGCGCCGCCAACCAGCAACGCTTCCTGCGCGAGGACGGCCTCGTCATGGTGGCCACCATCGCCTTCGGCATGGGCATCGACAAGCCCGACGTCCGCTTCGTGGCCCACCTCGACCTGCCCAAGTCGGTCGAGGGCTACTACCAGGAGACCGGTCGCGCCGGCCGGGACGGGCTGCCGTCCACCGCCTGGCTGGCGTACGGCCTCCAGGACGTGGTGCAGCAGCGCAAGATGATCGAGACGTCGGACGGCGACCTCGCCCACCGCCGCAACCTCGCCGCGCACCTGGACGCCATGCTCGCGCTCTGCGAGACGGTCCGGTGCCGGCGGGTGCAGTTGCTCGAATACTTCGGCGAGACCGCCACGTCGGCCTGCGGCAACTGCGACACCTGCCTCAACCCGCCGGAGTCCTGGGACGGCACGGTCGCCGCCCAGAAGCTGCTGTCCACCGTGTTCCGCCTCGACCGCGAGCGCAACCAGCGGTTCGGCGCCGGGCACTGCGTCGACATCCTGCTCGGCAAGCAGACCGACAAGATCAGCCAGTACGGCCACGACACGCTGACCGTCTTCGGTATCGGCACCGAGTTGAGCGAGGCCGAGTGGCGGGGCGTGGTCCGGCAGCTCCTCGCCGAGGGGCTGCTCGCCGTCGAGGGCGACTACGGCACGCTCGCCCTGACCGAGGCGAGCGCCGACGTGCTGGGCCGCCGCCGTAGCGTGACGATGCGCCGCGAGCCGGAGAAGCCGGCGTCGAGCCGCTCGTCGAAGCCGCGTGGCTCGTCCACCGTCGTGGCCGAGCTGACCCCGGCCGCCGCGTCCGTCTTCGAGCGGCTGCGCGCCTGGCGGGCGGCCACCGCCAAGGAGCAGGGCGTTCCGGCGTACGTCATCTTCCACGACGCCACGCTTCGCCAGATCGCCAGCGACGGGCCCGCCTCGCTGGCCGAGCTGTCCCGCGTCAGCGGGGTCGGCGAGAACAAGCTCGCCAAGTACGGCGAGCAGATCCTGGCCGTCCTCGCCGACGAGTGACCCCCAGGCATGCCGAAAGGGCCGGACCCCGTGGGGTCCGGCCCTTGTCGGTTGGTTCTTAGCTGGTGGCGTAGCCGCGGGTGGCGATCCAGTCGGCGAGGTGCTCGACGGTGATCTGGTAGGAGGCGGTGTTCGGGTCGGCGGAGTCGGCGATGGTGACGACGTTGCCGTTGTCGCGGTAGCCGACGACGCTGATGTAGTGCCCGCCCTCGAACGAGTGCACCCCACCGTCGGTGTCGGTGCTGGTGCCGGCGATGTTGGCGACCACGGCCCGACCGTTGTCCACGGTCTTGACGATGTCGGCGCGCAGCGTGTCGGTCTGCTTGGCGTCGGCGTCGGGGCTGCTGATCTCCACCGAGTGGTAGGCGTCGCTCTTGCCGGTCTCCTTGTTCAGGACCGGGGTGATGTCGTTGATGCTGTTGGTGCCGGCCTCGGTGGTGCCCATCTCCTTGGCCATGGCGTCCACGCTGATGTCCTTGCCCTGGACGCTCAGGGCGTTACGGGCCGCGGCGGGGCCGCAGTAGTAGAAGTTCGGCTGGGCCTCGTACCGCACGCCGAGTTCCCGCTCACCGTGACCCTTACGGTCCGACTGGGTCTGGGTGGTGGGCTTGGCGTCGGCCATGGCGTACGCGGCGGTCACCGGTCCGGCGATGGCGCCACCGGTGAACGCGAGGCCAGCGGCGGTCAGAGCGGTCTTACGAATCAGATCGGTACGCATGATGGCGTGCTCCTCTGCTTCATCGGGGGATACGCACACGGCACACGGGGGGCGTGCCGAGCGGAGTTCTAGGGATTCAGCCCGGCGACCCGACGAAGGGGTCTGCGCGGGGCTGGTGCAACGGTCCGGGTCGGCGGGTCATTCCCCACCGGGGGCCGGGGACGGCCGGTGGTGCTCGGCCGTGCGGGGGGTGTAACGACGCCGGCCCGGCGGGTGTTCCCGGCCGCTGCCCTGCGCTGCCAGCCCGAGGGTCGCGGCGCCATGGCAGGTGTAACGACCCGGCCCGGCCCGCGATTCCGCCTCCACGATGACACCGGCCACAGCACACCACGCCCCTGAAAAGGACAAACCTCGCAGCGCACCACTGCCCGGCGCGCTTCGGGCGGGTGATCGTCTCGGCTTCGCCGACATGGTGGGGGCATCTCCGCGCAGGGATGCCCATCGACGACCTGGAGACGATCAGATCGAGGGATGCTGCACCGAAGCCACATATAGGGGACAAAACGTCCGCATATGACAGGCATCGCCTTCACGGGCTGGCCCATGATCTGCACAACTTCGGCCATGTTGCTGCCTCAGTCCGTCGTGAGGCAGCAACATCCCCGAAAGTGCTGCCTACCGTCCCGTGATCCACACGACTTCGGCGATATCGCGCTATCCCAGCCCGGTTGTTAGCCCGATATCGGCGAAGTCGAGTCGATCACGGCCAGGGCAACCCCTCGACCGCTGACCCAGCGGCAGAAGTCGCCCCCGCGTCGGGGGTCGGCTGGGTGCTGTCGTCGGGTCGTGGGCCCGTATCCAGGGCGGCAAGGATCGCCTCGGCGGTACGACGACCGACCCCGGGCACCTCGGTGATCTCTTCGACGGTCGCCGAGGAGAGCCGCTTGAGGGAGCCGAAGTGCCGGAGCAGCGCCTTGCGGCGTACCTCGCCCAGACCGGGGACGTTGTCGAGCGCCGACTCGGTCATCCGCTTGGAGCGACGCTGGCGGTGGAACGTGATGGCGAAGCGGTGCGCCTCGTCGCGGACGCGTTGCAGCAGGTAGAGGCCTTCGGAGGTACGCGGCAGGATGACCGGGAACTCGTCGTCGGGGAGCCACACCTCCTCCAGCCGCTTGGCGAGGCCGCACAGCGCGACGTCGTCGATGCCCAGGTCGGCGAGGGCCTGGGCGGCGGCCGCGACCTGCGGGGCGCCGCCGTCGACGACCACCAGCTGCGGCGGGTACGCGAACTTCCGGGGCCGGCCGGTGGTCGGGTCGATCAGGACGCCGACCTGCGGGTCGACCGGGTCGACCGGGGTGGCCGGATCGTCGGCCGACTCCACACCCACCTCGCCCGTCTCGGCGCGCGCGTCGAGGTAGCGGGCGAAGCGGCGGCGCAGCACCTCGGACATCGCGGACAGATCGTCGGTGGCGCCCCGGACGATGAACCGCCGGTACTCGCTCTTGCGGGGCAACCCGTCCTCGAAGACCACCATGCTGGCCACCACGTCGGTGCCCTGGATCTGGGAGATGTCGAAGCACTCGATGCGCAGCGGCGAGGTACGCATGCCCAGCGCCTCGCTGATCTCGTCGAGCGCCTTGCCACGCGTGGTCAGGTCGCCGGAGCGCTTGAGCTTGTGGCGGGCCAGCGCGTCCTTGGCGTTGCGCTCGACCGTCTCCAGGAGGGTGCGCTTGTCGCCGCGCTGCGGCACACGCAACGACACCCGGCTGCCCCGGTGGCTGGTGAGCCAGTCGGCCAGCGCGTCGGCGTCCGCCGGCAGCTCGGGCACCAGCAACTCCCGGGGTACGTCCGCTTCGCCGTGCTCGCCGCCGTACACCTGGGTGCAGAAGTGGTGGACCAGGTCGCCGGTGGTCAGGTCCTCCGTCTTCTCCACCACCCAACCGCGCTGGCCACGGACCCGGCCGTCGCGGACGTGGAAGACCTGTACGGCCGCTTCGAGCGGGTCGTCGGCGAACGCCACCACGTCGGCGTCGGTGCCGTCGCCGAGCACGACGGTCTGCTTCTCCATGGCCCGGCGCAGGGCGGCCACGTCGTCGCGCAGCCGGGCGGCCCGCTCGAACTCCAACGCCTCGCTGGCCTCGGTCATCTCGCGTTCGATCTTGCGAACCATGGTGTCGGTCTTTCCGGCCATGAAGTCGCAGAACCCGTCGACGATGGCGCGGTGCTCGTCGGCCGAGACGGTGCCGACGCACGGGGCCGAGCACTTGCCGATGTAGCCCAGCAGGCAGGGGCGGCCGACCTGACCGGCCCGCTTGAACACGCCGGCCGAGCAGGTCCGCGCCGGGAACACCCGCAGCAGCAGGTCGAGGGTCTCCCGGATGGCCCAGGCGTGCGAGTACGGCCCGAAGTAGCGCACACCCTTGCGTTTCGCGCCGCGCATCACCTGGAGTCGCGGGTACTCCTCGTCGAGGGTGACGGCCAGATAGGGGTACGACTTGTCGTCGCGGTAGCGGACGTTGAACCGGGGGTCGTACTGCTTGATCCAGGTGAACTCCTGCTGGAGCGCCTCGACCTCGGTGCCGACGGTGATCCAGTCCACCGACTCGGCGGTGGTGACCATCTGGCGGGTGCGCTCGTGCAGGTTCCAGACGTCGCCGAAGTAGGAGTTGAGCCGGCTGCGCAGGTTTTTCGCCTTGCCGACGTAGATCACTCGGCCGGTGCCGTCGCGGAAGCGGTAGACCCCCGGTGACTCCGGGATGGTGCCGGGTGCGGGACGGTAGGTCGAGGGGTCAGCCACGCCACCAAGCCTAGTCCGCACCCCCGACACCCCACCGCAGGCACGTGATCAACCCCGGCTTCCCGGAAGTCGGGGTGTCGGAGAGCCGTAGGCACCCCGACTTCCGGGAACGCGAGTTGATCAAGGGCCGGGCGGGCGCGCGGCCCAGCCGGCCAGCAGCCCAGCCGTCAGGCCAGGGAGATCTGGTCGCCGGTGACCTTGATCTCCTTCGGCGGCAGCGGCTTCTTGGCCGGACCGGCCTTCACCGAGCCGTCCTCGATCGAGAACTTGCTGCCGTGGCAGGTGCAGTTGATGGTGCCGCCGTCGACGTTCGACACGGGGCAGTTCTGGTGCGTACAGATGGGGCTGAAGCCCTTGAACTGACCGGCCGTGGGCTGGGTGATGACCACGCCCTCGGCGGCGAGGATCTTGCCGCCGCCGACCGGGATGTCGGCGGTGGTGGCCAGCGACTGGGCGTTCTGCCGGTCGCCGCCACCGGCGTCGCCGGTGCTGGGCACGGCGGGGCCACCGCTGGTGGGTGAGTCGCTGCCGCTGCCGTCGTCACTGCCGCACGCCGCCAGGACGACGGCCGCGCCGACCGCCCCGACGCCGGTGAGCAGGGTACGACGGGTCTGCGTACCCGGTCCGGTCAGCGCCTGATCGTCGCTCATGCCTCGCCTCTCTCTCGCCCAGCGCGCCGGTCCGAAAGCCGGCCACACTTCCTTCCACGCGCAACTCTGCCGGATAGTTCACGCCGGCATCCGTGCGACCCCGGCAAAAGGGGCGGGGCGGATCGTCGCCCGACCCGCCCCGCGAGAGTTGCGTAGTGGTCAGCGCGCGCCGGCCGGCACCTTGCGGGTCGTCCGCGCCTTGGTCGCGCCGTTGGCCTTGGCGGCCCGGGTGGTGGCCGCCGCCGCGCCCTTGGCCTCGCCGTCGAGCTTGAGCACTCCGCGCAGGAACTGGCCAGTGTGGCTCTCGGCCACCTCGGCGACCTCCTCCGGGGTGCCGGTGGCGAGCACCGTGCCGCCCCGGTGACCACCCTCGGGGCCCATGTCGATGAGCCAGTCGGCGGTCTTGATCACATCGAGGTTGTGCTCGATCGTGATCACCGTGTTGCCCTTGTCGACCAGGCCCTCGAGCACCATCAGCAGCTTGCGGATGTCCTCGAAGTGCAGACCGGTGGTCGGCTCGTCGAGCACGTACACCGTGCGGCCGGTGGAGCGCTTCTGCAGCTCGGAGGCGAGCTTGACCCGCTGCGCCTCACCGCCGGAGAGGGTCGGCGCGGGCTGACCGAGGCGGACGTAGCCCAGACCGACGTCGACCAGGGTCTTGAGGTGCCGGTGGATGGCCGGGATGGCGGAGAAGAACTCGGCGGCCTCCTCGATCGGCATCTCCAGCACGTCCGAGACGGTCTTGCCCTTGTAGTGCACCTCCAGGGTCTCCCGGTTGTACCGGGCGCCCTTGCAGACCTCGCAGGGGACGTACACGTCGGGCAGGAAGTTCATCTCGATCTTGATGGTGCCGTCGCCGGAGCACGCCTCGCAGCGGCCGCCCTTGACGTTGAACGAGAACCGGCCCGGCCCGTACCCCCGGACCTTGGCCTCGGTGGTCTCGGCGAAGAGCTTGCGGACGTGGTCCCAGACACCGGTGTAGGTGGCCGGGTTGGAGCGGGGCGTACGGCCGATCGGCGACTGGTCCACGCCCACGACCTTGTCCACGTGCTCCAACCCGGAGACCCGGGTGTGCCGCCCGGGCACCAGCCGGGCGCCGTTGATCTGGTTGGCCAGCACCGCGTACAGGATGTCGTTGACAAGCGTCGACTTGCCCGAGCCGCTGACGCCGGTGACCGCGATGAGCTGACCCAGCGGGAACGAGACCGTCAGGTTGCGCAGGTTGTGCTCGCGCGCGCCGTGCACCACCAACTCGCGGTCCCTGGTCTGCGGGCGACGCGTCGCGGGGGTCGGGATCGACCGCTTCCCGGACAGGTACGCCCCGGTGATCGACTCCTTGTTCTTCAGCAGCGCCGGCACCGAGCCGCTGTGCACGATCTTGCCGCCGTGCTCGCCCGCGCCGGGGCCGATGTCGACGATCCAGTCGGCGACCCGGATGGTGTCCTCGTCATGCTCCACCACGATCAGCGTGTTGCCCAGCCCGCGCAGCCGGATCAGCGTCTCGATGAGCCGGTGGTTGTCGCGCTGGTGCAGCCCGATCGACGGCTCGTCGAGCACGTAGAGCACGCCGACCAGGCCCGAGCCGATCTGGGTGGCGAGCCGGATGCGCTGCGCCTCACCGCCGGAGAGCGTGCCGGCCGGCCGGTCCAGGGAGAGGTAGTCCAGGCCGACGTCGAGCAGGAACCGCAGCCGGGCGTTGATCTCCTTGAGGACGCGCTCGGCGATCATCTTCTGCCGGTCGGTCAGCTCGATGCCGGCGAGCAGGTCGGCGCACTCCCCCACGGACAGGTTGCAGACCTCGGCGATGCTCTTGCCGGCCAGGGTGACGGCGAGCACCTCGGGCTTGAGCCGGGCGCCCCCGCACGCCGCGCACGGCACGTCGCGCATGTAGCCCTCGTACTTGTCGCGGGACCACTCGGACTCGGTGTCGGAGTGCCGGCGCTCGATCCACTGCACCACACCCTCGAAGCCGGTGTAGTAGGAGCGCTCGCGGCCGTACTTGTTGCGGTAACGCACGTGCACCTGGTCGTCGGAGCCGTGCAGGATCGTCTTCTGTGCCCGCGCCGGCAACGCCCGCCACGGGGTGTCGACGTCGAAGTGCTGGGACTCGCCGAGCGCTTCCAGCAGGCGCAGGAAGTATTCCAGGTTGTGCCCGGTGGACCAGGGCTGGATGGCGCCCTCGCGCAGGCTGCGCTCCGGGTCCGGCACCAGCAGCTCCGGGTCGACCTCCTTCTTGGTGCCCAGGCCGGTGCACTCCGGGCAGGCGCCGTACGGCGCGTTGAAGGAGAACACCCGGGGCTCGAGGTCCTCGATGGCGAGCGGGTGGTCGTTGGGGCAGGCCAGGTGCTCGGAGTAGCGGCGCTCCCGGTCCGGGTCGTCCTCCGGCAGGTCGACGAAGTCGAGCAGCACCAGGCCGCTGGACAGGCCGAGCGCGGCCTCGACCGAGTCGGTCAGCCGCTGCTTGGCGGTCGGCTTGACGGTGAGCCGGTCGATCACCACCTCGATGGTGTGCTTCTCCTGCTTCTTGAGCTTCGGCGGCTCGGTCAGCGGGTGGACCACGCCGTCGACGCGGGCCCGGGCGTACCCCTTGGCCTGCAACTCGGCGAAGAGGTCGACGTACTCGCCCTTGCGGCCCCGGATGACCGGCGCGAGCACCATGAACTTCGTGCCCTCGGCCATCGCCAGGACCCGGTCGACGATCTGCTGCGGGCTCTGCTTGGAGATCCGCTCGCCGCAGACCGGGCAGTGCGGCTCACCGATGCGGGCGAAGAGCAGCCGCAGGTAGTCGTAGACCTCGGTGATGGTGCCGACGGTCGAGCGCGGGTTACGCGAGGTGGACTTCTGGTCGATCGAGACGGCCGGGCTCAGCCCTTCGATGAAGTCGACGTCGGGCTTGTCCATCTGCCCGAGGAACTGCCGGGCGTACGACGACAGCGACTCCACGTACCGCCGCTGGCCCTCGGCGAAGATCGTGTCGAAGGCCAGGCTCGACTTGCCCGACCCGGACAGCCCGGTGAACACGATGAGAGCGTCCCGGGGCAGGTCGAGACTGACGTCACGCAGGTTGTGCTCGCGCGCGCCACGGATGATGAGTCGGTCGGCCACGGTACGTGTACTCCCGGGTGAAGGTGAAGCGGAGGGTCTGTCCCGCTCTGTGCTGATTACGAGCGGTCTCTGCTCGTTTTTGAGCGGTCGTGCGGGCGCGGAAAACACGCCTCGGCAACTCTAGCCCCGAGGTACGACAGTTTCCCCCGCCCGCACATTCCCCCAGCTCAGCACGGTTGGCCGCGCCGACCGGGCACCCTCGCCACAGGCCGCCGTCGCTTCAGTGACGCACCCGGCGACCGCCCGGTCAGTAGCCACCGGGCGACGGCGGGCGGGCCGCCCGACGCCGCGCCGAGCGCCAGCCGCCGCGTCGCTCGGCGGCCAGTCGCGCCTCGCGCCGCCGACTCTCGTGCGCCACCTCGCCCTGCAACCGCCGCCAACTCTCCCAGCGGCGGGCGGACAACTCGCCGGCACGCAGCGCATCGCGGACCGCGCAGGCCGGCTCGCCGTCGTGCCGGCAGTCGGCGTACCGGCAGCCCTCGGCCAGCCCCGCGATGTCGGCGAACGCCCGGTCCAGCCCGGCCACGCCGTCGAGCAGACCGACCGCGCGGACGCCCGGCGTGTCGATCACCGCGCCGCCGCCGGGGATCGGCACCAACGCCCGCCAGGTGGTGGTGTGCCGGCCCTTGCCGTCGACCCGGCGGATCGCCTGGGTCGGCATCATCACCGCGCCGGCGAGCGCGTTGACCAGGCTCGACTTGCCCGCGCCGGACGGCCCGAGCAACCCCAGCGTGCGACCCGGCGCGACCTCGGCGCGCAGCGGGGCCAACCCGGTGCCGCGCTCGGCGCTGACCGGCAGCACCGGCACGCCCGGTGCGACCGCGGCGAGTTGACGGGCCAGCGCGGCCGGGTCGGCCGCGAGGTCGGACTTCGTCAGCACCACGAGCGGCCGGGCCCCGGACTCGTGGACCAGGGACAGCAGCCGCTCGATGCGGCCGACGTCCGGCTCCGGGTGCACCGGCTCCACCACGGCGGCCGCGTCGAGGTTCGCGGCCAGCACCTGGCCGCTGGCGTCCTTGCCGGCGGTACGGCGGACCAGCGCGGCCCGCCGGGGCAGCACGGTCCGCACCGTGACCCGGCGGTCCGGCCAGTGTGTGAGCAACACCCAGTCCCCCGCGCAGGGCAGCGCGGAGGGGTCCTGGGCCGCGGCGGCCAGCACGGACGGGCCGAGGCTGGCGCGGACCGGGCCGTCGGTGGTGAGCACCGTGCAGACCCCCCGGTCCACCCGGGCCACCCGGCCCGGGTGGCGCTCGCCACGTCGGGCGGCGTACGACGCCCGGTCGGCGTCCCAGCCGAGGGCGGTCAGATCGATCGTCATGGCATCCTCATCGGTGTCGAGCGGGTGATGGCGGAACATGCGTGCCACGTCCGGCATGAACACCACCTCCGTCCGACGTCCGAGTGCCGCATGTGACGCCGACGGTAGGGCGCGGCGCGACGCGCCGAAAGCGATTTCCGTGACGACGGCGCAACGCGCGCCCGCTAGGGTCGACGGGTGCGCCCGGCCGCGCCGCCCGATCGGCGTGGCGTGCGGCCACCGCACGGCCGCCGAGCACCTCCCCCACCCGGAATGGATGTCGACACGTCATGACCTACAGCGGAGATGTCACCCACGGCGGCCCGCCGGCGGTACGGGAGTTGTCCGGGCTCACGATCAGCAAGCTGTCGGTCGGCCCCATGGACAACAACGCCTACCTGCTGCGCTGCTCCGGCACCGGCGACCAGGTGTTGATCGACGCCGCCAACGAGGCGCCCCGGCTGCTGGAGCTGATCGGTGACGGCGACCTGACCGCCGTGGTCACCACCCACCAGCACATGGACCACTGGGTGGCGCTGGAGGAGGTGGTCGCCAAGACCGGCGCGCGGGCCCTGGTGCACGCCGACGACGCGTCCGGTCTGCCGATCGAGGCGGAGCACCTGGCCGAGGGCGACACCGTCGCGGTGGGTGACTGCGCGCTGGAGGTCATCCACATCAAGGGGCACACCCCCGGGTCGATCGCGTTGCTCTACCGCGACCCGGCCGGCACCGCCCACCTCTTCACCGGCGACAGTCTCTTCCCCGGTGGCGTAGGGAACACGGACAAGGACCCGCAGCGCTTCGCCGCCTTGATCGACGACGTCGAGCACAAGCTGTTCGACCAACTGCCGGACGACACCTGGTTCTACCCGGGCCACGGCAAGGACAGCACCCTGGGCGCCGAGCGCCCGTCCCTCCCCCAGTGGCGAACCCGAGGCTGGTAACCCACGCCGCCCCCGGACCGGGTCACCACGAGAGCCCTACCGCGCCACTCCAGCGGGTCACCCAACGCTGACCCAGAACCACTGAAGGTCAACACCAGCACCGGCAGACCGCGACCGTGCCGGCGGACCGAGACCACCACGGGGGCGGGGGCCTGCCGTGCCCGGCGCAGGGATCAAGCCTGACCGCCCGGAGCCGGGCACGGCAGGCCCCCGCCCCCCACCGCAACAAACGTCAGCCAGCCAGAGCGGACAGCCGCCGCCGCGCCCCCAGCAACACGACCGAGGCCAGCACCAGCCCCACCCCCATGGTCACCAGCAGCGGGCTGGGCGCCCCCGGCAGCAGCGCGGCCAGCGACCGGGACGCGGTGCCCAGCGCCAGGTAGAGACCGGCCCAGGCGGCCGCGCCGACGGCCGCGCAGCCGAGGAACCGCCGGTACGACATCCGCAGCCCACCGGCGGCGAGCGGCAGCAGGGCGTTGAACACCGGCAGGAACGGCGCGACCATCACCATCCGCCCGCCGCCACGGTTGAGGATCCCCTCGGCCGCACTCCACCGGGACTCGCCGATCCAGCCACCGATGCGGCTGCGGCGCAGGGAGTCGGCGTACCGGCGGCCGATCAGGAAGCTCAGCGACCAGCCGGCCAGGCACCCGACGAGCACCGCGGCGAAGGTGGCCAGCCCGGTGGCCGGGCGGCCCACCCCGACCGCCGCCAGGATCGCCACGTCACCGGGGACGAGCACGCCCAGCAGCGGTACGGCGTCGAAGAGCATCACCAGCCCGAGTACGCCCATCAGCACCAGGATGGGCAGCTCTCCGACCTGGGCCAGCCAATGCGTCATGCCTCGTACGCTATGGCCGCCGGACCACCGCGGACATCCGGTCGCAGCCCTTACCGCCCCCTGGTGTCCACCTCGGGGTCACCCCTGAGAGGGCCGGCCGGGTCACGCCGGTCGCAGCACCCGTACCCGGCGGGGCGACGGGTCCACCGACGGCTCGGTGGTGGGCACCGGGTAGTCGGCCAGCACCAGCAACCCGTCGGCGGGCAGGTGCCCCCGCCCGGGGTCGCCGACCAGCACCTCGGCGCCGGCGGCGACGGCCCGGCGCAGGAACGGCAGCATCCTGGCGGCCATCGGGCGGCTGTAGAACACGTCCCCGGCGACCACCAGGTCCGCGTCGGGTCCGTCCCGGTCGAGCAGGTCGTCGCCGCTGGTGTCGACGGTGACCCGGTTGGCGCGGGCGTTGACCGTGACGGCCGCCACGGCGTACGGATCGATGTCGTTGGCGACGACGTCGGCGGCGCCGGCCAGCGCGGCGGCGATGCCCACCAGTCCCGACCCGGCGGCGAGGTCGAGGACGCGACGCCCCGCGGCCAGTTCCGGATGGTCCAGCAGGTGCCGGGCGAGCGCCTGGCCGCCGGCCCAGGCGGAGGCCCAGTACGGCGGCGCGAGGGCGTGCCCGGCGAGCGCCTCCATCCGGGCCCACCAGACGATCGCGTCCTCGGCGAGGTGCAGCCGCACCTCCGGGACGAACGGGGTGGGCACCAGCCGGAGCCGGTCCAGGCCGGAACCGGGCGCGTCGATTTCGCGCTCCAGCTCGGACAGCGCGACGGCTGCGGCACCCCTCATCGGCGCAAGCATGCCGCACGACGGGGTGATCGGGGCGGCTTTGGCGCGCGCGCGACGCGCAGTGTTCATCTGAGTTCGAGCGAAGACCTACGGCACTTCGGCCGGCAGATCGGGGTTTCGCCCGTTACTGTCGAACAGGTACGGGCGACCATCGGCCTCGAGGCCGGTGGTCCGCCGCTTTGAACAGGGAGAGATGCATGGCAACCGGCACGGTTAAGTGGTTCAACTCGGAAAAGGGCTTCGGCTTCATCGAGCAGGATGGCGGAGGGCCGGACGTGTTCGTCCACTACTCCGCCATCGCGACGAGCGGTTACCGGGAGCTCAACGAGGGCCAGAAGGTCGAGTTCGAGGTGACCCAGGGGCAGAAGGGCCCGCAGGCGGACAACGTCCGCCCGATGTAGCTCCGTGCCGGTGACGGCGGTCGGTTCCCGGCCGCCGTCCCAGTGCACTCACGACGCTGCCGGGGCGGCGGGCAGGTCCCGCCGCCGCCGGAGCGGCCCGATCAGCAGGATCAACGGCGTGAGCGCCAACCACGCCGTCATCACGGTGATCGCCGTGCCGACGCCGTACCGCGCCCCGAGTGCCCCGGCCAACACGGCGGCCAGCGGGATGGTGCCGTAGTTGAGCAGCTGCATGCTCACCGTCACGCGCCCGAGCAGGTGGTGCGGCGTGTACGTCTGCCGGAACGCGCCCTTGACCACGTTGCCGATGGCCACCCCGAGGCCGATCAGCACGCCGCCGAGCGCCGGCCAGACGAGCCCGACGCCGGGCGCGGCCAGCGGGATGAGCAGGGCGGGTGGGCCGGTGAGCGCCGCCCCGATGAGCAGGGCGCGGGCGCTGCCACAGCGTCGGGCGAGGGCGGTGGCCAGCAACGCGCCGATGATGCCCCCGATGCTCATCACCCCGACGAGCACGCCGACCAGGCCCGGCGCGAGCCGTAGTTCGCGGATCAGGAAGACGACCAGGACCGCCTGGTAGCCGGTCAGACCGATGTTGCTGGCCGCGCCCATCAGCGTCAGGACCCGCAGGTACGGGTCGCGCATGACGAAGCGCAGCCCCTCGGCCATGTCCCGGCGCAGTGACCGGGACCGGTTGGTCCGGTCGGGACTCGGCTCGCCGGCGCGGATGCGCGACAGCAGGGTCGCCGAGAGCAGGAACGTCAGGGCGTCCAGCAGGAGCGCGGCGACCGCGCCGACGAGTTGGGCGATCAGACCGGCGATGCCGGGTCCGACGACGTAGCTCACCGTCTTGGTGGCCTGGAGCTTCGCGTTGCCGTCGGGTAGTTGCTCAGGTCGCAGCAGCACCGGCAGGTAGACCTGGTCGGCGGTTTCGAAGAAGACCCGCGCCACGCCCGCGCCGAGGGCCACCAGCAGCAGTTGCGCGACGGTGAGGCGGCCCAGCAGGGCGGCCACCGGCACGCTGAGGAAGGCGAGCGCGCAGAACAGGTCGCAGACCACCATGAGCGGCCGGCGCGGCAGCCGGTCCACCCAGGCGCCGGCCGGCAGGCCGATCAGCAACCAGGGCAGCCAGGCCGCGGCGGTGAGGACCGCCACCTGGAAGGTGTTGGCGTCGAGCACGGCCACCGCCACCAGGGGCAGCGCGACGGTGGTGACGTCGCTGCCGATGCTGCTGACCGTCTGGGCGGCCCAGAGCAGGCGGAAGTCGCGGTGGCGCAGCAGCCCACCGGCCGGTCGGACCGGGACGGGATCGGTGCGGGTGGCCGCCGTCATGGCCGGGCCGGTACGCCGTGGACGAACACGAACACCGGTTGGCGCTCGGCGCTGTCGTCGGCCGGCGTGCGGTCCTCCCAGCGGGCCAGCAGAGCGTTGATCTCGGCGCCCAACTCGTCCAGTTCCGCGGGTGTGAGGTGCAGCCACCGGTCGGAGGAGAACGGCGCGTCGCCCCAGACGGCCTGCGCCGTCTCCTCGGCGGCGTGCCAGGCGCGGGCCAGCGCGACGTGCCGGTCCAGGTTGAGCGAGGTGGCGGCGTCGGCGACGGCGCGGTCGGCGGGATCGGTGTCGAAGTCGGTCGAGGACCAGCGGACCCCCCGGGTGACCAGTCGCCACCAGCGTTCACGGCGGTCGCGGGCCAGCTCGGGGGCTTCGGTGACCAGGTCGGCGGCGGCCAGCACCTTGAGGTGGTGGCTGACGTTCGCCGGCGCCTGGTCGGTGCGTTCGGCGAGCATGCCGACGGTCGACGGCCCGTGCACCTTGAACACGTCCATGAGTCGGCGGCGCAGCGGGTGGGCCATGGCCGCGAGGACCCGGGAGTCGGTGACCTGGCGTACGTCGGGCTTCTCCATGTCGGCAGCATGACATTCGCAAGAGTTATTGCGCAACCCTTATTGCTCAATGACTGTTGCGGAGCGACGAGCGGAAGGAGGCGGCCCGGTGGGGTCGGGCCGCCTCCCCGTTCAGGCGACGAGCCGGCGGGCCAGTTCGTCGGCGACCTGCTTGGCGATGGTGGGTGGGATGGCGGCGGCGATCTTCTCCGGCGTCAGTCCGGCCAGCACGCCCGCAACGATGGCCGCCTCGTCGGTGAAGTCCTTCCCGGCCAGCGCGTTGAGCGTGTTCTGCAGGTCGGTGAGCTGCTTCGTCATCGACTGCAGGTTCCAGTTGCCGGTGACCGGGATACCGGTCTCGTCCCGACCCTCGGCCATCCGGGTGTAGATCTGTCCGATCGGGTTGCGGCCGTCCAGCACGGTCAGGTTCTTGTGGACGGTGGCCAGCCAGTTGTGCTCTTCGGGGGTCATGTCGACGTCCTCCAGGAGTCCGATGGAGCTGAGGTAGCGACGGAACAGGGGCCGCTGGTCGCGGCCCGCCTTGATGGCGTCGCGGAAGAAGCTGAAGTGGGTGTGCCAGCGGTGCGAGCTGTCGCCGCTGGTGCGCTTGCCGAGCCGGTCCCACCGCTTCACGGTCGTACCGTCGGGGCTGTAGATGATCTCGCGGATGTCCCGGGTGTCGGCCGCGTTCGCGGCGCACTGGGCCACACACCACACCGAGAAGCTCGCCAGGGTGTGCCGACCGCCACCGGAGCGGACGTCGAACTCGCCGACGTCGATGGCCGCCGCGTCCAGAGTCAGTCCGGCCCGGTCCCGGGGTGACTCGACCACCGAGTAGTCGTTCGTGACCACCCGGTCCGAACCGCAGTGATAGCCACCCCGGTGGGCCGGGTCGCCGACGATGCCGACCTCCGCCGGATCCAGGTCGTCCGGGCCGGGGGCGTTGTCGAGGTGGTCGAGGAGCAGGCGTCGAAGGGCCAACAAATTCTCTGGGGCCCGGGTCATGGGGTCCCCCTCTCAGGTGGGGCGGGGACCGGGCACGACGTCACACCGCGTACGCGGTGTCGGGCTTTGAGCGAGCCCGGTCTGGTGGTGCACGGCGCCGGGCGTTGACCCCACCATAGCCCGCAATTCCGATGAATGCCCAGCTCAGAGGCGCTCTGTTCAGATTGGAGGCAAAGCCGGGGCAGTGTGGACGATCGGCAACACCAGCACCGAGGGGTGTGCCGGGTCATGGAGAACCTGCCGCCAACCGGCACGCAGCGTCACCGCCGTACCGAGGGGTTCCCCGGTGCCGGGGTTGCGAGCCCAGCGGGGATGGGCCCCACCGGCGATCTGCACCCGCAGCCGGTGCCCGGTGCCGAACCGGAACGCGGTCGGCCAGAGCACCACCGGGACCCGCACCACCCCGGACGGGTCGGCGGGGAACCGTTCGGGTGTCACCCGGACCAGACCGTCGCACACGTTCCACGACCGACCGCGCCGGTCCACATCGCACAGCCGGACGAAGACGTCCAGGTGTGGCAGCTCGCTCCGGACGTATAGCTCGGCGCGTACCGGGCCGATCACCTCGACCGGTGCGACGAGCGGCGCGCTGGTGTAGGTCAACACGTCGGAGCGCGCCTCCACCTGCCGGTTGTCCACCCGACCGGCGCGCTTGGCGACCAGCAACGGGCCGCCGAGCGACGGGGTGGGATCGGTCGGGTCGTACCGGAACCGGTCCGGCGTCGAGGGCGTCGGTGGGCGGACCGCCAGCTCGCCGCCCGGGTGCAGGTGCCAGCGGGTGTCGGTGGCCGGCGGGGGCCAGTCCGGCAGGTCGCGCCACCCGCCGCCGGTCCCGCCCAGGTGGAGCCGCACGGGGGCCGCGGTGGGCGGACGTCCGTCGTCCGACGGCCCGTCCAGGTGTACGTCGAACCAGGTCAACCCCTCGCGCAGCGCGGCCGCGAACAGCCCGGGGCTGCCGTGCGTCCAGGGCCCGATCACCAGGCGCGGCCGAGCGCCGGCGGCGCGCAGGGTGGCGTGGTCGTCGAGCTGCGCGGGCAGGAAGATGTCGTGCCAACCGGTCACCATGACCACCGGCGCGCGCACCCGGGCCACCCGGTCGGCGAAGACGCGCTCGCGCCAGTACGCCGCCTGCGGGGTGCGGTGGCGCAGCCACTCCTGAAAGAACGGGATGGTGACGCCGGTGGCCACCCGGTCCGCTCCGGTCAGCGGCAGGTGGTCGAGGGCCGCGGCCAGCCGGGGCTGTCCCCGCTTCAGCTCCCGCTGCCGGGCCAGCCACGGCACGGTCTGGGCGTGCAGCAGCTCAGCCCAGGTCAGCACGGTGTCGAGGGCGAACGACTCCCCCGCGTACGTCGAGTCCCGGGTGGCCGAGGCGGTCACCACGGCGACCATCGCGCGTAGCTCCTCGCCGGCGTCGGCGGCCAACGCCCACTGGGCGAAGCCCTGGTAGCTGACCCCGAACATGCCGAGCGCCCCGAACCACCAGGGCTGGCGGCGCAGCCAGTCGAGGGTGTCGATCCCGTCGGCGCGCTCGTGGACGAGGGGAGCGAACGTGCCACCGGAGCCGCCGGTGCCCCGGCAGGACTGGATCACGGCGTGCCGGCCCCGGGCGGCGAGCAACCGGCCGAGCAGCCGCAACGGACCACCCCGGCCGTACGGGGTGCGGATGAGCACGGTCGGCGCGCGGGGGCCGCTCGGCGCGTAGTGGTCGGTGCGCAGTACCACCCCGTCCCGGGTCCGGACCGGGATGTCGCGGGTGACCCGTACCGGGCCGGGACGGATCACGGGCACCCGCAGCGCGGCGGCGGCGAGGCGGGCGACGAGCCGGCCGGGCACGGTCAGTCCGTCGCCCGGCGGGGCGGCTCGGGCCGGGCCGCCCGGACCGCGTCGCGGTGCGCGCGGATGGACCCGCTCATCTCCGCCAGGAACCGGTGCACCACCTCCAGCTCGTCCTCGTCGAAGCGGTCCATCACGGTGTCGGTGCGGACGCCCAGCGGCCGGAAGAACTCCATCGCCAGGGCGGCGCCCTGGTCGGCGTAGTGCAGCAGCACCTTGCGCCGGTCGGCGGTGTCCCGATCGCGGCGGATGTGCCCGGCGCGTTCCAGGCGGTCGATCAGCGCGGTGACCGAGCCGGACGACAGGTTGAGCTGCTCACCGAGGCGGCCGGGGGTGATCGGATCACCGAAGAGTTCGGCGTCCATGACGGCGATCAGCGCGTTCAGGTCGGTCGGGTTGAGGCCGTGCAGGTTGGCGAAGGCGTGACCCACCTGCTGGGCGTCCACCGCGTACCGCCGAAGGTTGTTGGTGATCTCCGCGACCAGCTGTTCGCGGCGCGTGTCGCGCCGCCGGTACATGCCGTGAGTCGCCACCTCGCGCCGTTTCTCCCCGTCGTCGGTCCCCCGGGTTGCAGCATAGAACAGCCGCCGATAATCTCGGCCATCAAGATACTCGGCTTTCGAAAGACCTAGGGGTCAGCGATGTCCGTCTTCACCAGGGTCGCGCGGGGGCGGCTGGCCGCGTGGCTCACCGTCGCCGCCGCGCTCGTCCTCGCCGCGGTCGTCTTCGGTGTCCCCCGGCCGGACAATCCGGCGCCGGTCTCCGCGACCGGCCTGGACGCGGCCTGGCAGTCGACCCAGGTGCAACGCCTCCAGGACCAGTTGCCCACCAGCGACGTCCAACCCGCCATCGTGGTCGTCAGTCGCGCGGGCGGCGGGGCACTGAGCGAGGCCGACCGGGCCGCTCTCGCCGCCCGCTCCGGCGACCTGGGCCGGTTCGCGGTCGGCGGTCGGGTGAGCCCGGCGCAGGTCTCCCCGGACGGCACGGTCGCGCTCGTCGCCGTCCCGCTGGACACCTCCGGCGGTCAGGAGGAGGTGACCGGGACGGTGGCCGACCTGCGCGAGGCGCTGGCGGACCTGCCCGACCCGCTGACCGCCGAGGTCACCGGCGCGCCCGCCCTCACCGCCGACCTGTCGTCGGTCTTCGAGGGCGCCGACGTCACCCTGCTCGCGGTGACCGCCGCCGTGGTCGCGGTGCTGCTGCTGATCACCTACCGCAGCCCGTTCCTGTGGATCGTGCCGCTGATCGTGGTCGCCGCGACCGAACAACTCACCCTGCGCGCGGTGGACACCATCGTGCCGGCCGTCGGCATCAACCTCCAGCAGGGCCAGGTCACCGGCATCGCCAGCGTGCTGGTGTTCGGCGCCGCCACCGACTACGCCCTGCTGCTCATCGCCCGCTACCGGGAGGAGTTGCGGCGCGACCAGGACCGCTTCGCCGCCATGCGGGCGGCGCTGCGCCGGACCGCCGAGCCCATCCTGGCCAGCGGCGGCACCGTCGTGCTCGGGGTGCTCACCCTGCTGCTCAGCGAGCAGGAGACTAACCGGGCGCTCGCGGTGGCCTGCGCCACCGGCGTGGTCTTCGCCATGCTGTCGGCGCTGTTCGTGCTCCCTGCCGTGCTGGTGCTCTTCGGTCGCGGTCTGTTCTGGCCGTTCGTACCCCGGGTCGGTGGCCCGGCCCGCGAGGGCCGGCTCTGGGGCCGGCTCGGCGAGGTGGTGCGACGCCGACCGGTGGTGGTCGCGGTGCTGT
Source organism: Micromonospora sp. WMMD729 (assembly GCF_049315225.1). Taxonomy (NCBI): domain Bacteria; kingdom Bacillati; phylum Actinomycetota; class Actinomycetes; order Micromonosporales; family Micromonosporaceae; genus Micromonospora; species Micromonospora sp. WMMD729. The sequence goes on from NZ_CP186059.1 coordinate 4,449,224, forward strand.
CCACCGTGCTGCTCGGCGGTCTGGCCCTCGGTGGGCTCGGCATCCGCACCGGGCTGTCCGAGACCGAGCAGTTCCGGGCCGCGCCGGAGGCGGTGACCGGCGCGCAGACCCTGGCCCGGGCGTTCCCCGCCGGCAGCACCCAGCCGGTGGCCGTGCTCACCACCCCGGCGGCGGTACGGGCGGTCACCGACGCCGCCGGCGCGGTACCCGGCGTCGCCTCGGCGCGGCCGGGTGACGCCGGTCAGGCCGTCGCCCAGGTCGACGTGGTGCTGGACGCCGAACCCGGCACCCCCGCCTCGGACCGCGCCATCAAGGCGCTGCGCGACGCGGTCGCCGCCGTTCCCGACTCCGCTCCCCCGGCCGTCGCCGGCGCCGACCCGCCCGCCGGGGCGATCGTGGGCGGCTCGGTGGCCGCGACGTACGACTCCGACGAGGCCAACGGCCGGGACCTACGGCTGATCCTGCCGATCATCCTGCTGCTGGTCGGCGCGGTGCTGGTGCTGCTGCTGCGGGGCCTGGTCGCGCCGGTGCTGCTGGTGCTCACCGTGATCGCGTCGTTCTTCGCCAGCCTCGGCGCGGCGTGGCTCCTCTTCGACCACGTGCTGGACTTCCCGGCGCTGGACAGCGGCGTGCTGCTGCTCGCCTTCGTGTTCCTGGTGGCGCTCGGCGTGGACTACAACATCTTCCTGGTCACCCGGGCCCGCGAGGACGCCCGCAGCGCCGGCACCCGGGACGGCATGCTCTCCGCGCTGCGGGTCACCGGCGGTGTCATCACCAGCGCCGGGGTGCTGCTGGCCGCGGTGTTCGCCGTCCTCGGCGTGCTGCCGCTGATCACGCTGACGCAGATCGGCATCATCGTCTGCATCGGCGTACTGCTGGACACTCTGCTGGTCCGCACGGTCCTGGTGCCGGCACTGGCGTTTCTGCTCGGCGACCGCTTCTGGTGGCCGGGCCGGGTCGACGCGCACCCGGACGCGGACGCCGACGTTTCGGCGACGCCCGAGCCGGTGGCCGCGCGGGACTGACCGCCGACGGAAAGGGGCGGGGTCGACCCGCCCCTTTTTCGGTGCTCAGTAGCCCAGGCAGACGCACTCGGTCATCAGCGCCCGCACGTTGCGCACGTACGACGGGTTCGGGATGGCCAGGGGCTCGCCCTCCTGCGCCACCGCGCCGTGCCCGAAGTTGTACGCGGAGATGACCGCGTTGAGCAGGCAGGAGTCCAGTTCGGCGGTGCACAGGGCCGGATCGAGCCGGAAGTCGGACTCGAAGTACATGTCGCCGATGTACTTGGTCAGCCAGGCCAGGTAGTTGGCCCCCAGGTACGCGTTGTCCCGGTAGTCGGCGATGTCGTAGCTCTGGTCGAAGCGCTGGTTCATCCAGGTCGCGGTGCCCGGCATCACCTGCATCAGCCCGACGCCGCCGTCGCAGGCGTAGATGTTTGACTGCCAGCCGCTCTCCTGCCAGGCGGTGGCCTTGACCAGGTTGAGCGGGATCTTGAGATCGGGTGCCGAACTGGGCCAGTAGGTGCGGGCGGCGGCGTCGGTCAGCGCCGCTTTCACGTCGGCCCGGCTCGCCTGGGTGCCCTTGTAGCTGGGCTTGCAGGAGGAGGGGGCGGGCTTCGGCGGCGCCGGCGGGACCTTCGTCTCGGTGGGCGCCTTGGCGACGACGCGCGGCTTCGTGGGCGGCGACGTACGGGTCGGCTTCTTCGACGGCGTCGGGGAGGCCGACGCGCTGCGACTCGGGGCGGCGCCCATCGCGGCCACCCCACTCGGCGAAGGGCTCGCCTCGGCGGACGGTTCGTCGACCGGCTCGTCGCTCGGCGCCTCGGCGGCCGCGACGGGGGCGGCGGCCTGGTCCTGCGGACGTTCGCCCCTGCCGGCGCAACCGGCCGTGCCGCCGGCGAACAGGAGACCGGCGAGCACCAGCGCGCCCACCCGTCCGGTTCGTTGACGCATGGTGATCCTCCCCCGTCGAACAGTCGCCGCAGATTAGCAAGGTTCGACGGGCCGGCGGTGCCCCTGCGCCGGCCGGACCGGGTCGGCCGGCTGCCCCCGCCCGCCGACCGCGCGGTCCCGGGTGGCCCAGGCGACCATGAACACCACCGTCCACAGCACCCCGAGCAGCACCGCCGCCGCCGTACCGCTCGCCGTGTCCAGGCTCAGGTAGAGCCGGGCGACGCCGACCCCCAGCACACCGGCGGCGGCGACCGTCCACGCCGCCACCGCCACCGGCCAGCGCGTGCCGCGCGACACCAACCAGGCCAGGGTGCAGAGGCTCGCGGCGACCACGGCGTTCTGGGTCGGGAACGGTCCTGCCTCGTGCCCGGCCGGGCCGCCGGGTGTACCGGCCAACTCGGCCACCACGGCCAGCACCACCAACGGCACGAACGCGCCGACCGTGCCCAGCACGCTCAGCAGGTCGGTGCGCAACGGGCGGCGACGCCACGCCAGCACCGCGGCCACCATCGCCACCAGCACGATCAGCACCCACCCCCGTACCAGCGACACCACGGCCAGGGTGGCGTCGGCGGCGTCCGGGGTACGGCGGGCGGTGAACCAGGCGTCGATCGCCCCGTCCAGCGCCGCCAGTCCGCTGTTGCGCACCCCCACGGCCAACAGGCCGGCGATGGCCAGCCCGGCGGCAAAGAGCAGCAGCAGCCCGGCGGCCAGGTTGAGCAGCAGCGTCCAGGCCGGCCCGATCCGCATGGCCACCAGGAAGAACAGCACCCCGTACCGGGCGCTGAGCCAGCGCACCGGCGGCAGCGCGGCGGCCCGGGACAGCAGCGCCCGCACCGGGTCGGGGTTGCGGCCGAGCCAGCGTCCGGCGAGCACCACCCCCAGCAGCCCCGCCAGTAACGCCAGTGCCGCGCCGGTGGCCCGGCCGAGCACCCGGGAGACCGTGTCGTACGACTCACCGGCGAGGTGACCGAGCAGGATCGAGCCGCCCACCCAGGTCGCCACCCCGGCCAGGTTCCACCCGGCGAACCGCCGGTACGGCATCCCGGCCGCACCGGCCAGCCGGGGCACCAGGGTGCGGGCGAAGGCCACCCACCGCGCGGCGAGGACGCCCCGGCCACCCAGGCGGGCGAGCATCGCGTCGGCCCTGCTCCACCGCTCGGGGCCGACCCGGTGACCGAGCCCGGCGCGCAGCCGGGGGCCGTAGCGTCGGCCGGCGCGGAACGCCAGCGCGTCACCGGCCAACGCCGCAACGATCATCGCGAGCAACGCCGGCCCGAGCCGCAAGGTACCGTTGTAGGTGAGGAAGCCGACGAGCAGCAGGGTAGCCTCACCCGGCACCAGCAAACCGAAGATCACCGCGGTCTCGCCCGCCACGATCAGCGCGGCGACCAGGTAGATCCACAGGGTGGGCAGACCCTGCACCCAGGTCAGCAGGTCGTGCACTCAGGCCCCCGGGACACGGGAGCCAGCATGCCAGCCGGGGGAACCACCGGCACAGCAGTTTCACCATAGATCAGGGGCACCTGGGGGTGACCCCGACGCAGCCTGCGCGAGCGCAGGCGGAAGGATAGAGGGTATGCAGCTTCGCACCGACCTCCGCAACGTCGCCATCATCGCTCACGTCGACCACGGCAAGACCACCCTGGTCGACGCCATGTTGCGGCAGGCCGGCGCGTACGGCGCACGAGGCGAGACGACCGAGCGGGTGATGGACTCCGGTGACCTGGAGCGGGAGAAGGGCATCACGATCCTGGCCAAGAACACCGGCGTGCGGTACCTGCCCGCCGATGGTTCGGACCCGGTCACCATCAACATCATCGACACCCCCGGCCACGCCGACTTCGGCGGCGAGGTCGAGCGCGGCCTGACCATGGTCGACGGCGTGGTGCTGCTCGTCGACGCCAGCGAGGGCCCGCTCCCGCAGACCCGCTTCGTGCTGCGCAAGGCGCTGCGCGCCCGGATGCCGATCATCCTGGTGATCAACAAGGTGGACCGTCCGGACGCCCGGATCAAGGAGGTCGTGGACGACACCTACGAGCTCTTCCTCGACCTGGACGCCGACGAGGAGCAGATCGACTTCCCGATCGTCTACGCCTGCGCCCGCGACGGCATCGCCTCGCTGACCCAGCCGGCCGACGGCTCGGTGCCCGACGACAGCGACTCCCTGGAGCCGCTGTTCCGCACCCTGCTGGACACCATCCCGGCCCCCGCGTACGAGGACGACGCCCCGTTGCAGGCGCACGTCACCAACCTCGACGCGTCGCCGTTCCTGGGCCGGCTGGCGCTGTGCCGGGTCCGGCAGGGCACCATCAGCAAGGGCCAGACGGTCGCCTGGTGCCGTACCGACGGCAGCACCCAGCGGGTCCGCATCTCCGAGATGCTGATGACCGAGGGCCTGGAGCGCAAGCCGGCCGAGACCGCCGGCCCGGGCGACATCATCGCCGTCGCCGGCATCCCGGAGATCATGATCGGTGAGACGCTGGCCGACGTGGAGAACCCGGTGGCGCTGCCGCTGATCACCGTCGACGAGCCGGCCATCTCGATGACCATCGGCACCAACACCTCGCCGCTGGTCGGCAAGGTCAAGGGCTCCAAGGTCACCGCCCGGATGGTGAAGGACCGGCTCGACAAGGAGCTGATCGGCAACGTGTCGCTGCGGGTGCTGCCCACCGAGCGGCCGGACGCCTGGGAGGTGCAGGGCCGCGGCGAGCTGGCGCTGGCCATCCTGGTCGAGCAGATGCGCCGGGAGAGCTACGAGCTGACCGTCGGCAAGCCGCAGGTCGTCACCCGGGAGATCGACGGCAAGACCTGCGAGCCGGTCGAGCGGCTGACCATCGACGCCCCCGAGGAATACCTCGGCGCGATCACCCAGCTGCTGGCCACCCGCAAGGGCCGGATGGAGCAGCTGGTCAACCACGGCACCGGCTGGATCCGGATGGAGTGGCTGGTGCCGGCGCGCGGCCTGATCGGTTTCCGCACCGAGTTCCTCACCGACACCCGGGGCACCGGCATCCTGCACCACGTCTTCGAATCGTACGAGCCGTGGTTCGGCGAGCTGCGCACCCGCAACAACGGCTCGCTGGTCGCCGACCGGTCCGGCGTGGTCACCGCCTTCGCGATGATCAACCTGCAGGAGCGCGGGCAGCTCTTCGTCGAGCCGACCACCGAGGTGTACGAGGGCATGATCGTCGGGGAGAACTCCCGCTCCGACGACATGGACGTCAACATCACCAAGGAGAAGAAGCTCACCAACATGCGGGCCTCGACCTCCGACGAGACCGAGAAGCTGATCCCGCCGCGCAAGCTCTCGCTCGAGCAGGCGCTGGAGTTCTGCCGCGAGGACGAGTGCGTCGAGGTCACCCCGACCGCGGTGCGCATCCGCAAGGTGGTGCTCGACCAGCAGCAGCGTGGCCGGGCCGCCGCCCGCCGCAAGCACGCCAACTGACGCACCGACACCGGGCGCGCCGGCCGCTTGCGGCCGGCGCGCCCGTTCGTTTCCCGACCGGGGTACGTCCGCCCGGCCTCGTCGGGTCGGCTACGGTCACCGGCATGACCTGGGATGATCTCGACGCCTTCCTGGACGCGGTGCCGGGCACCGTCTCGGCGTACGTGGGTCGACTCGACGCGCCCCCGACCTGGACCCGTCACGCCCGCGCCGGTCACTACGCCGCCAGCACCATGAAGGTCGCGGTGCTGGCCGCGCTGTACCGGGCCGCCGAGGCCGGCACGCTGGACCTGGCCGCCGACGTCCCGGTGATCAACGAGTTCGACTCGGCCCAGCCCGGCGCTCCGCGCTTCTCCTGCGCCCCGCACTACGACAACGACGACGCGGTCTGGGACCGGCTCGGCGGGACGGCGACGCTGCGCTGGCTGGCCGAGCGGATGATCGTGCGGTCCAGCAACCTGGCCACCAACCTGGTCATCGGGCACGTCGGACTGCCGGCGGTGGCCGAGGTGTGGGCTCTCGCGGGCGCCCGCGACAGCGTGACCGGTCGGGGCATCGAGGACTTCGCGGCCCGCGACGCCGGCATCACCAACACCGTCACCGCCGCCGACCTGGCCGCCCTGCTGGGCGCGCTCGCCGCCGGCGCGACCACGCCCGGCCGCCTGGCCTCGCCGGCCGGCTGCGCCGCCATGCTGGACGTGCTGCTCGCCCAGGAGCACCGCGAGGACCTGGCCGCCGGTCTGCCCGAGGGCACCCGCATCGCGCTGAAGAACGGCTGGGTACGCGGGGTGCGCCACGCTGTCGGCGTGGTGCTGCCCGACGACGCCCCGCCGTACGTGATCGCCGTCTGCACCACCACGGACCTGACCGACCGCGACGACGACGCCTGCCAACTCCTCGCCCGCGTCTCGGCCCAGGCGTGGGCGGCCCGCCACCGGCTCTGAGGCCCGGCCGGCTCACTCCAACAGGTTCGCCCGCAGCGCCCCGACGACCTCGTCGGTCACCCCCAACCCGTCGCGCAGGTACGCGTCGAACGAGCCGTGTACCCGCCGTACCTCCGCATAACCCGCGTCCAGATACCCGGCGCGGACCTCCAGCACCGGCCGCACCGCGTCGACGTCCAACGCGGGCTGCCGGCGGCGCAGCGCCTCGACGAGCACCGCCCGCAGGCTCTCGGTCAGCGCGTTGTTGCGCAGGTAGTCGGCGCGGATCGCCTCCTCGTCGACCCCGAGGGCGGTGAGCAGGACGACGGTCAGCCAGCCGGTGCGGTCCTTGCCGGCCGAACAGTGGTAGACCAGCGGCAGGTTCGCCGGATCGGCGGCCAGGCGTACCGCCGCGCCGAAGTTGCGCCGGGCCGACTCACCGGTGACGAACCAGCGGTAGATCTCGGCCATCGCCCCGGCCGTGCCCTGCCGGGCCAACTCGGCGTACGCGTCGAGGTCGTGCCCGAGCAGCACCGCCGAGACGTACGTGAAGACGGGGTGCTCCGGGTCGTGCACCGGCAGGTGCGCCACCCGTGGCTCGCCGGCCAGCCGGTCGGGCGGCGCGACGTCGATCTCCGTGCCGTCGCGCAGATCGAGCACGCACGCCGGGCCCAGCTTCGCCAGCACCGGCAGGTCCTCGTCGGTGAGCCGACCCAGCGCCGGGGTGCGGATGAGCTGGCCGGCGCGGACCCGGCGACCACCGGCACCCACGAGGCCACCCAGGTCACGGGCGTTCGGCGCGCCCACCAGTTGCCAGTCCCGTACGACCATCCGGCCTACCCTCCCGCCGTGTTCCTCCGTATAGGGTGCCGCACATGACGATCTCGGCGGTACGCACCCACCGGGTTTCCGCCCCCTTACACACCCCGTTCGTCACCGCGCTGCGCCGGACCACCACGGTGGACACCCTGATCGTCGAGTTGGTCGACGCAGACGGTCGGTCCGGCTTCGGCGAGGCGCCGCAGGTGTGGCAGGTCACCGGCGCCTCGGTGGCCGGGGCGGACGCCTGCGTCCGCGAACTGCTCGGTCCGCTGCTCACCGGACGCGACCCGGACGACCTGGTGGCCCGCTGTGCCGAGGTGCAGCGGGCGGTGGTCGGCAACGAGGCGGCCAAGGCGGCGGTGGACGTGGCGCTGCACGACCTGGCGGCGCGGCGTCTGGGCGTACCCCTGGCGCGGTTGCTCGGCGGCACGACCCTGCGGGTCCCGACGGACGTCACCCTCGCCGCCGGTGACGCGGTCGACCTGGCGGCGGCCGCGCGCCAGCGGCGGGCCGACGGCTTCGGCGTGCTGAAGCTCAAGGTCGGCACGGACGCGGCCGGTGACCTGGACCGGGTACGGGCGGTGCGGGCGGCGGTCGGCGCGGACGTGCGCATCCGGCTCGACGCCAACCAGGGCTGGACGCCGCGCGAGGCGGTCCGGGTGATCCGGGGCATCGAGGACGCCGAGCTGGACGTCGAGCTGGTCGAGCAGCCGGTGGCCCGGTGGGACCTGGACGGGCTGGCGTGGGTCAGCGACCGGGTGTCGGTGCCGATCCTGGCCGACGAGGCGGTTTTCGGGGTCCGCGACCTGGTGGAGGTGATCCGTCGCCGGGCCGCCGACCTGGTGAACGTCAAGCTGGCCAAGTGCGGTGGGCTGCACCCGGCGCGCACGCTGCTGGAGTTGGCCCGCGCGCACGGGCTCGGCACGGTGGTCGGGTCGATGATGGAGAGTCAGGTCGGCATCGGCGCGGCGGCGAGTCTGGTGGCCGCGTACGGCACCACGGCGGTCGCCGACCTGGACGCGGCGTGGTGGCTGGCCTGGTCGCCGGTGCAGGGCGGGATCCGCTACGAAGGGCCGACGGTGGTCCTGCCGGACGCGCCTGGCCTGGGCATTTCCGGCCTGACTGAAGTAAAGATGCAGACTCGTGGTTGAGGATCGTCGCTTTTCTTCATAGGGTTTCCCCGGACAGCCGACACGAGCTGGGGGTCGACGTGGAGCTTCAACCGGGCCGCGAGGCCGTCGTCCGGGTCGCGGTGGCGACGCTGTGGTCATCGCCCGAGGCGGTCCGTGCGGTCGACGGTCCCGCGCTCACCGCCGGCGTCGACATCCCGACCTGGGTCTCCGGCCTGGACACCGACCAGCAGGTCGGCGACTGCGTGCTGAGTCAGCTTCTCCTCGGCGAGCGGGTGCTGATCGACGAGCTGCGCCCGGACGGCTGGGCCCGGGTGGTGGCCGTCGAACAGCCGGCCGCCAAGCTCGATCCCCGTGGCTACCCGGGCTGGCTCCCGGCTGACCAGTTGACCCCACACGACCCCGTCGTCGTCGGCGGTGACCCGCTCGTGGTGGACGCCACCGTCACCGGGCTGCACGCCGCCCCGGACGGGCCGGTGGTGCTGCCGGGAGTGGTCGTGGGCACCCGCCTCGTTGCGGCCGGTCCGGCCCGCGACGGCTGGCGGGCGGTCCACGTTCCCGGCCGGGCCGCGCCGCTCTGGCTGCCCGACGGGCACGTCGTCGCCCCGCAGAGCGGCCCACCCGGTGCCACCGACGCGCTCGCGGTGGCCCAGCGGCTGCTGGACGTGGCGTACATCTGGGGCGGGCTGTCGGCGTACGGCATCGACTGCTCGGGCCTCGTCCACCTGGCCTGGCGGCGGTTCGGCGTGTTCCTCCCCCGCGACGCCGACGACCAGGCCGTCGCGACGACCCCCCTCGACCTGGGCGCGGAACGCCCCGGCGACCTCTACTTCTTCGCCCGACCCGGCCGCAAGATCCACCACATCGGCATCGTCACCGCCGCCGCCGACGGCTCCACGGACCGACGGATGCTGCACGCCTGCTACCGGCGGCGGCGGGTGGTGGAGGAGCCCCTGCCGGCCGACCGGACGGCCACCCTGGTGGGCGTGCACCGGGTCTGAGCGGCCGGGCCCGGCCGGCAACGCGTCAGCGTCGGGCCTCGGCCAGCTCGCGACGCCGGTCCCGGGCGGACTTGATGAGGCTGGCGACGGTGGCGATGCCCAGCGTGCCGATGATGACCAGCAGGGACAGCCAGATCGGGATGTGCGGCGCCCACGCGACGTGCTTCCCGCCGTTGATGAACGGCAGGTTGTTGTCGGCCAGCGCCTCCAGCACCAGCTTGACCCCGATGAAGCCCAGGACGACCGCCAGCCCGTAGCTCAGGTAGATCAACCGGTCGAGCAGGCCACCGAGCAGGAAGTAGAGCTGACGCAGCCCCATCAGCGCGAACACGTTCGCGGTGAAGACCAGGTACGGCTCCTGGGTGATGCCGAAGATCGCCGGAATCGAGTCCAGCGCGAAGATCAGGTCGGTGGTACCGATCGCGATCATCACGATCAGCATCGGCGTGAACAGTCGCCGCCCGTTCTCGTGGGTCGTCAGCCTCGCGTCGTCGTAGCCCTTGGAGATCGGCAGCGCCCGGCGGCTCCACCGAATCAGGATGTTCTCGGAGAACTCGTCCTCGTCCGGCTCACCCTGGCGGGCCAGGTTGACCGCCGTGTAGATGAGGAACGCGCCGAAGATGTAGAAGACCCAGGAGAACTGCGAGATCAGCGCCGCGCCGGCGGCGATGAACCCGCCGCGCATCACCAACGCCAGCACGATGCCGATGAGCAGCACCTTCTGCTGGTACTGCCGGGGCACCCCGAACCGGGCCATGATGATGACGAAGACGAAGAGGTTGTCCACCGAGAGGCTGTACTCGGTGAGCCAGCCGGTGTAGAACTGCCCCGCCGAACTGGCCCCGGCGGTCAGCCAGACGCCGACGCCGAAGAGCAGGGCGAGGCCGACGTAGAAGGCGACCCAGAGGCTCGACTCGCGCACGCTCGGCTCGTGCGGGCGCCGGCCGATGATCAGCAGATCGACGAGCAGCACCGCAGACAGTGCGACGAGGGTTCCCGCCCACACCAACCCGGACACGTCCAACGTTCATTCCTCCGGCAGACACGCGGCGTCGGGCACACCGTACGCCCCTGTCGGGCCCGGCGTGCCGCTCTCGCTCGCTCTGGTGACTGTCGGAGGTCTCTTCCGCCCCCGGCCCGCGAACGGGACGGCGACCGACGGAGCCGGGTCGGTCACCGAGAATCCGGCGATCGTCCGTGCTGACGACTTCGTCGCGGGGGAATACTCCCCTCCTCGGGGACCATTGTTGCCCACCACGCGCCGTGATCACACCTGGGGCGGGCGGTGCCCCCGCACACCCCCTTAGCCGTCCTAGGAGGCTAGTGTGTCGGGTGCGGTGATCGGGTCCGCGAACGACCAGCCGGCGGCCAGCAGCTCGTCGCAGACCTGCACGGCCCGCGCCAGCCGCTCGGCGTGCGATCCGGTCAGCTCCACCACCGGCACCCCGCAGCCGGCCAACTCGGCACGGAACCGGCCGGTCATCCAGGCCCGCAGGTGCTCGCCGTCGCGCAGCCCGTCGTCGGCGAAAGGCACACCCCGGTGGTCGGTCAACAGGTAGAGCGCCGGCCGGCGGGCCGCCGCCCGCACCTGCGGCGACGCGCTGCCCAGGTAGCGCTCCTCCCAGATCGCGGTGGCCCGCGCGTCGGTGTCGCAGAACAGCAACGGCCCCGACGACCGGGCCGCCGCGTCCTCGGCCTCCTGCTGCTCGCGCACCACCTCGCGGAAGTCCTCGCGGTCCCAGCCGACGTCGAAGATCGTCGCCTCGGGCGACCGCTCCCGCAGCCGGGCGAGCTTGCGGGCCGTCAACTCCCGCCCGTACTCCGGTACCCAGAGAGTGTCGTAGTGCGCGGCGAGCGCCTCGGCCATCGTGGTGGTGCCCGTCGACTCGGCGCCGACCACCACCACCCGCCGCACCAGAGCGGCCCGCACCGGCGGACTCAGCCACCGCCAGTGAGCCGCCGGGTCCGCGCGGACCGCCGTCCCGGACACCGGCACGGTCCGCCGATCCGGATCCACCGCCACGGGTACGGCCCCGAATCGGCGGGCCAACTCCTCCCCGTACGCCTCGGAGGAGAAGACGGCGTCCACCCGCTCCGGACCGACCGCATCCCGGAACACCGCGCAGTGCGCGTCCCAGACCGCCGGGTCGGCGTAGTCCACCGGATGGTCGTCGTACCGGCCGACGAACCGGACCCACGGGGTGTCCGCGTGCGCCTCGCGCAGCCAGTCCAGCCGGGCGGTGAGGGGGATGGACTCCCGGCGCGACGGCGCCACGACCACGGTGACCGTGGCGCAGCGGGCGGCCGCCGCCGCGATCAGCGCGTGGTGCCCGGCGTGCGGCGGATAGAACTTCCCCACCACCATCCCGTGCCCGAACTCGGGGCGCCGCGCGGGCGTCGGCCCGCTCACGCGGTCACCGGGGCCGGGCCGGGCGGCGTCGGGGTCGCCCGGTCGAGCCGGCGCTCGTCGGCCCGCCAGGCCCGCAACCCGACCACGCACAGGGCGAGGAAGACCAGGTACAGCACGGCCGTCAGGTGCAGCCCCTTGTAGGCGTACAACGGGATGTAGATCAGATCGGCCGTGATCCACAGCCACCAGCTCTCCACCCGCTTGCGGGTCTGCCCGTACGTCGCCAGCAGGGACAGCGCCGTCGTCAGCGCGTCCGGCAGCGGCACCGTCGAATCGGTGGCCCGGTCCAGCAGCACCCAGAGCACGCCGGTGAGCAGCACCCCGACGACCGCCAACGCCACCCACTCGCGCCCGCCGGTCCGGCTCACCGTCAGCCGGGTCCGCTCCTCACCCCCGAACAACCAGTGCCACCAGCCGTAACAGCCGAGCGCCACGTACACGACCTGGAGCCCGGCGTCCGCGTACAGCCCGGCCGTCCAGAACAGCAGCATGAGCAGCAGCACGTTGGCGATGCCGATCGGCCAGTTGGCGACGCGCTGCCGGGCCACCAGCCACACGTTGAGCACGCCGGTGGCGAACCCCAGCAGCTCCGCCCAGGTCGTGCCGACGCCCCCCACCCGGAACGCGGTGCCGGTGAGCCAGTCGATGATCATGCAGCCACACCTTAGGGCGTGTGTCGACGCCGGAACAGACCCCACGGCACCCGTACGACCCCGGGCCGTGGGAGGCTTGCCGGCATGGTGCTCGAAGTCGCGCTGATCGACGTACTGCCCGGACACGAGGACGCGTTCGCCGCCGCGTACGCCCAGGGTCACCCGGTGCTCGCCGGGACGCCCGGCTGCCGGTCGGTGCGGATGACCCGGGGCATCGAGTCCCCCACCCGGTTCGTGCTGCTGGTGGAGTGGGACTCGGTCGAGGCGCACGAGAAGAACTTCCGGGACACCGAACGGTTCACCCAGTGGCGCGGGCTGATCGGGCCGCACTTCGCCGGGCCGCCGGTGGTCGAGCACTTCCTCGACGTACCGGCCTGAGTGGACCTGTCGTACCCCGCGGTTATCGTGCCTCCCGCACGCGCGGGTCGCCGGTCCCGACGGGCTCGGGGGCGCCGGGCCCGGTGGCCGCGCGGGTGAGCCCTACTGCCCGACGCGGCGGGCCAACGCGGTGACCGTCTCCTCCGGGGACAACGCCGCCGCCAGCAACGCCTCGGTCATCCGCTCGTACCTGTCGACGTCGAGCACGGTCGCCAGGCGCACGTCGGTGGTCAACGCCTCCAGCATCACCGTCCGCGGGTCCGCCGGGTCGGGAAAGGCATACCAGGAGTACGGCGTGAGCGGGTGCAGCCCGCCGCCGGCCAACCCGCGGGGCAGCAACCGCACCGTCACGTGGGCCAGGCCGGTCACCGCCACCAGGTGCCGCAACTGCTCCCGCCAGACGTCCAGCGGCAGGTCGCCCGGATCGCACACCGCCTCGGCCAGCACCGCCGTGTAGCGCGGCGGGTCGGCCCGGCGCAGCACCTCCTGCCGCAGCGCCCGGGCGCGCACCTCGGCCTCCACGTCGACGTCCGGGGTGAGCAGCACACCGGCGGCGACCCGCGACCGGGCGTACGCCGGCGTCTGGAGCAGCCCCGGCACCAGCGCCGGCTGGTACTCGACGATGTCGGCCGCGCCCGCCTCCAGCTCGGCGTAGACGCGCTGCCGTTCGCTCATCTCGCCGAGCGTCTTCCACCACCCGCGGCTGGTGGCCGCGTCCCGGGCGATCACGATCAACGCGTCCCGGGCCGGTGCGGGCACCTGGTAGACGTCGAGCAGATCCAGCACGTCGGCGAGATCCGGCCGGCTCTGGCCCAGCTCGATGCGGGACAGCTTGGACGTCGACGCCCAGCCCAACCGGTCGCAGACCTGCTCCAGGGTCAGCGCCTCGCGCCGGCGTAGCTGACGCAGCTCAGCGCCGAGACGCGCGCGTCGAATGACAGGACTTGTTGGCAACGGCATCCCCGCCTCCCCATCGAGGGAGCGTACGCAGCACGATCACCCAGTGCAATAGCGCGCTTGCGCACCGCAACTGAAGCGATCACGCAAGACGGGGAAATCCGTTTGGGCCGAAGCCTTCCTTGCCTGGTCACGGCCCAAGCCGGTAGGCGCGGTCGAGCCGGCACTCGACTCAGGGCCGACACGCGGCTCCGGGCGGTGCGTGGTTCAGGGCGGTTGGCTGGTTCACGGCGGTGGGTAGTTCGGAGCCGGTAGGTGGCTCACGGCCGGTAGGTGCCGAACGACCAGTGGATGCCGGCCAGGTCACGGGCGGCGTAGTCGCGGGACCCGTAGTCGGTGTCGAACGGCTCCCGGGTGATATCCGCCCCGGCGGCACGCGCTCGGGCGCAGTGGGCGTCGACGTCGGGCACGGCCACGTACACGGACCAGTCGTCCACGGCCGCCGGGGACGCCGGGCCGACCCGAGGACCCAGCATGATCATGCCGGTGTCGAGGACGAGCTCGGCGTGGGCGACCGTGCCGTCCGGCGCCTCGTGCACGGCGTGCACCTGGAAACCGAACGCGGAACAGAGCCAGTCGATCGCGGCGCGGGGATCGGGATAACGAAGGATCGGATAGACGGTTCGCATAGCGACAAGTCTCCGGCCCGGAGTCGACTCCGCGATTGGACGAATGTGACCCGGGGTAGCCCAACCCTGCGCCGGACCGCCGCGCGAGGGCGGCCCGACTCCCAGGTTCCCGCAAACCGGGCTGTCGGCGCGCTCGGGACGCCCCCACTTCCCTGAACCCGAGTCGATCGTGAACGTTGATCCACACCAGGTCGCCGACATGGCGGCATCAGGGCGGGCGGACACCGCCAGATCGGCGATCTGGAGTGGACCATGCGGCTTCGGTGGCTGCCCGTACCTGCCCGCGCCCCCACGCCCCACGACGTCTCGCTTCAGACAGGGGGGCGTGCGGCGAGCAGCGCCGCCGGTGTGGCGCCGGCGAACTGGTGGAAGTCCCGGATGAGGTGCGACTGGTCGTAGTAGCCACACCGGACGGCCACCTCGGCCCAGTCGACGGCCCGTCCACGTCCGGGCGGCGATCCGGTCACGGCGGCAACGCGCAGCGCAGCGTGCGCGTGTTGGAAGCGCAGCAACCGGGCCGCCGTCTTCGGTGCCAGGCCGACCTCCTCCCGGAAGCGGGCCGCCAGATGTCGCCGGCTCCACCCCAGCTCGGCGGCGAGCTCGCCGACACCGCCGCGCCCACCGCTCGCCGTGAGCCATCGCCAGGCCCAGTCGAGGCGGGCGTCGACGGGTGGGGACCCCGCCAGGCGGGCGGCGAGTGCCGCGTCCAGGAGCGCGAAGCGCTGCGGCCAGCCCCGGGCGTCGGCCAACTGGTGCCGTAGCTGATCGAGCCAACGGCCGGGCAGGTGCCCGAGGCCCACTGCCCGGTTCGTCAGCTCGCCGAGCGGCAGGCCGAGGACGCGCCGGGCGGTCAGCGGGGTCAGCAGCAGTTCCACGCCCTCCCCCACGCCGACCGTGCGGGTGGTGCACCAGCCGTCGAAGGTGCCGGCGACGAACGAGTCGACCCGCTCGACCCCACGCTCGGCGCTGCGCGGATCGGCCACGTCCAGCGGCGCGCCCCAACCCAGGATCAGCACCACGAAGGCACCAGCAGTCTCCCGGCGGACCAGGGGAACGTCCGCGCGTTCCCGGTAGCCGATGTACCGGTCGACGAACGGACGCAGGCGGATCTCGGGCACCCCGAGGACCATCTCGTCGTCGACCGGCGTCATCGCACCCGACCGCCCTTCCCGCTCGCCGCACGAACCGCCCAGCCGGCGCATGGTCGAGACACGCCCGCCCACGCCCACTCGTCACCGTGTCGGTCGTGCGTGGGCGGGCTCGCCTGTCACTTCACCCCGGCGGCGTCCATCCCGCGGAGCTCCTTCTTCAGGTCGGCGACCTCGTCGCGGATCCGCGCCGCCAGCTCGAACTGCAGCTCGCGGGCGGCGGCCAGCATCTGGTCGTTGAGCTCCTGGATGAGCTGGGCGAGGTCGGCGCGGGCCATCCCCTCCCGGGACGTGGTGGCGGCGGTCGACCGGCTGCGACTGCGGGTCTCCTTGACCGGCGCCTTACCCCGGGAGAGCTGGCGGACCGCGCCGCCGACCCGCGAGTTCTCGGTGTCCTCCGCCTCGCGGTAGATGTCGTCCAGGATGTCGTGGATCTTCTTGCGCAGCGGCTCCGGACTGATGCCGTGCGCCTCGTTGTGTGCGATCTGCTTGGCGCGACGCCGGTCGGTCTCGTCGATCGCCGCCGCCATCGACGGCGTGATCTTGTCGGCGTACATGTGCACCTGGCCCGACACGTTACGGGCGGCCCGTCCGATGGTCTGGATCAGGGACCGGCCGCTGCGCAGGAAGCCCTCCTTGTCGGCGTCGAGGATCGCCACCAGCGACACCTCGGGCAGGTCGAGACCCTCCCGCAGCAGGTTGATGCCGACCAGCACGTCGTACTCGCCCTTGCGCAGCTCCCGCAGCAGCTCGACCCGGCGCAGCGTGTCGACCTCGGAGTGCAGGTAACGCACCCGGACGCCGTTCTCCAACAGGTAGTCCGACAGGTCCTCGGCCATCTTCTTGGTGAGCGTCGTGACGAGCACCCGTTCGTCCCGGTCGGTCCGCAGCTTGATCTCGTGCATCAGGTCGTCGATCTGGCCCTTGGTCGGCTTGATCACGACCTCCGGGTCGACCAGCCCGGTGGGGCGGATGACCTGCTCGACGAACTCGCCCTGGGCCTGCTCCAACTCCCAGGTGCCGGGGGTGGCGGAGAGGCAGACCATCTGGCCGACCCGCTCCAGGAACTCGTCGAACCGCAGCGGCCGGTTGTCGGCGGCGCTGGGCAGCCGGAACCCGTGGTCGATGAGCATCCGCTTGCGGGAGGCGTCGCCCTCGTACATGCTGCCGATCTGCGGGATCGTCACGTGCGACTCGTCGACCACGGTGAGGAAGTCGTCCGGGAAGTAGTCGAGCAGACAGTGCGGCGGACTGCCGGGCAGCCGCCCGTCCATGTGCATCGAGTAGTTCTCGATGCCGGAGCAGAAGCCCACCTGGCGCATCATCTCGATGTCGTACGTCGTGCGCATCCGCAGCCGCTGTGCCTCCAGCAGCTTGCCCTGGCGCTCCAGCTCGGCCAGCCGCTCGGCCAGCTCCGCCTCGATGTCCCGGATGGCCCGCTCCATCCGCTCCGGACCCGCCGCGTAGTGCGTCGCCGGGAAGATCACCAACTGGTCGACCTCGCGGACCACGTCACCGGTCAACGGGTTGAGGTAGTACAGCTTCTCCACCTCGTCGCCGAACAGTTCGATGCGGACCGCCAACTCCTCGTACGCCGGGATGATCTCCAAGGTGTCACCGCGGACCCGGAACGTGCCCCGCTGGAAGGCCATGTCGTTGCGCGTGTACTGGATGTCGACCAGCCGGCGCAGCAACTGGTCGCGGTCGAGGTCCTGACCGACCTTCACCTTCACCGCCCGGTCCAGGTACTCCTCCGGGGTGCCCAGGCCGTAGATCGCCGAGACGGTGGCCACGACGATCACGTCGCGGCGGGTGAGCAGCGACATCGTCGCCGAGTGCCGCAGCCGCTCGACCTCCTCGTTGATCGAGGAGTCCTTCTCGATGTAGGTGTCGGTCTGCGGGATGTACGCCTCGGGCTGGTAGTAGTCGTAGTACGACACGAAGTATTCGACCGCGTTGTGCGGCAGCAGCTCACTGAACTCCTTGGCCAGCTGCGCGCAGAGCGTCTTGTTCGGGGCGAGCACCAGGGTGGGGCGCTGCAGCCGCTCGATGAGCCACGCAGTGGTGGCGCTCTTGCCGGTGCCGGTCGCGCCGAGGAGGACCGAGGTCCGGTCGCCGCGCCGCACCCGGCGCTCAAGGTCGTCGATGGCCGTCGGCTGGTCGCCGGCCGGCTGGTAGTCGCTGATGACCTGGAAGCGGCCGTCGAGCCGAGGAATGTCGAGCGCCATGCCATCAACGGTACGCCGCAGGTCCGACATGTTCGGCCGTCGCGCAGGGTACGTGATCGGCTTCAATATTCCCATTGTGTGGCCCATGTCACCGGGACTACCCTCTTCGTGTAGGCCGCTCGCGGCGGCCGACCGGGCCGGTGGCCAGGCTGACATCACGGCCGGCCGCCCCCGGCACAGCGGTCGCAGCACCCGGCTCGTCCGGCGTGCGCACCCGTGTGGTCGCGCTCACGGCGCAGACCGGCCGCCGCGAGCGCCCCTGCTCCTCACCCCGGCCTCGTCACCCCGTGCCGTCCCACCCGTTTCACATCCGTGGACACCTCTGGAGCCCCGGCACCCTCGCCCGACACCACCCGCGCCGGCACCACGAAGGGCAGAGCCCGGACCGACGCCACGCGCAGCACCACCCGGGCCGACGCCACGGACGCCACCACCCGCGCCGGCACCACGAAGGGCAGCGCCCGATCCGGCACCCCCAGGGCCGACGCCACGAACCGCAGCACCCGCGCCGACGCCACGGACGGCACCACCCGGGCCGGCACCAGGGACCGCAGCGCCCGAACCGGCACCACGAGACGCAACGCCCGGACCAACGCCACGGACAGCGCCGGGGACCGCAGCGCCCGACGCGGCGTCCGGGAGCGCGCCACCCGTACCGGCGTCAGGGAGCACGCCACCCGGGCCGGCGTCGACGACCACGCCCCGGGCGTCGACGGCACCGGCCACGGCGGCGGGCCGGCCCGGGCCAGCCGTCGCCGGCGTACGCTGCTGCTCCTGCTCGCCCTGACCGCCGTGACGTCGGCGGCGGCGCTGGTGCTCGGGCTGCTGAGCTGGGCGCCGGACCCGCCCGCGCCGACCCGGCCACTGACCGTCGCCGAGGCTGAGCGGCTGGCCGCCGTGCGGGTCACCAACCTGCGTGACCTGCGCGCCGGAGTGCATGTCACCGCCGGCGAGGGCGCCGCCCGTACCGAACTGGTGGGCTGGGTGGACTGGTCGCGCCCCCTGCTCTACCTGGACGTGGGCGGGCCGGGGGCGGGCAGCGACCGGGGCCTGGTGCAGCGCGCCGGCCCGGTCCTGGTGGTCCGGCCCGATCCGACCGCCGTGCCCACCCCGGCCGCGCCTCCGCTGGTACCGCCGACGGACCGCTGGCGGCTGCGGCACCTGACGCCCGGCACGAACCTGGCGTCGCTCCTCGACCTGCTCCTCGGCCTGGCCGCCGACCGCCCGGACCCGACGCCGACGGGTGACGACGCGCGCTGGATCGCCCAGGAGGTGGTCGCGGCCGGACCGGTGGACGTGTTCCAGGGGTCGCTGACCGCCGCGCCGCCCACCGCCACCGCACCGGCCGCCGGTACCGCGGCAGCGTCCGGCACGCCGGCGGCCGGCACGGACGTGTCGGCCCGCTACTGGCTCGACCGGGACGGCCGGCTGCACAAGCTGGTGACCCGGCTGCCCGGTGTCGGACCGGTCACCGTGCTGCTCGACCGGATCGACCGTCCCACCCTGCATCCGGTGGACGCGCTCGGCGGCCGACCCGGCCTGCCCCGGGCGCTCACGGCGGCCGAGCAGCGGCGGTGGGACGCCCTGCCGGCCCGGCTGCGCGGCCAGGGCGGTGCCACGCTGACGCTGGTCGCGCCGGTGGGCGTCGAGGTCAACCTGCGGGGCGCCGGCTGGTTGAGCTGGACCGGCCGTACCGCCTACCTGGCGGTCGCCGACCTGGGCGTACCCGATCGCCGGACCCTGCTGCACCGGGACGCCGCCGGCCTGTCCCGCACGGACGTACCCGCCGACGCCGGTGGTGGTGGCACGGCCGAGACGCCCGGGCGACCGCCGTTCCCGGTCCCGGCCGGGGCGTGGCGGACCACCCGCGACGCCCGCGACGACCTGGACCGGCTGGTCGACGCCGCGGTGGCCGCTGCCGGGCCGGCGGCCGGGCGGGGCGCGCCGGTGCGCGTCCGCGAGGACCTCGCCGACGGGCGGACGGTGGACGTGGTGGAGTTCCGCACCGACGTCGCGCTGCTGCGCTACTGGATCGACCGGGACGGCTCGCTGCGCCGGGTGGAGTTGCGCGGCGGCTCCGGCGCGTGGGCGCAGCTGGACCTCGCTCCCGCCGTGGTACCCCGCCTCCCGCCGCCACCGCGCGCCGCCGTTCGCCCGCGACGCTGACCAGGGGTCAGGGTCGCCAGCCGGTCTGCGCGGCCCACTGCTCGGCCCGCAGGTACTCCTCGTCGAACCAGGGGTCGCGGGCCGTGCCGGAGTCACCGACGTGCGGTGCCGAGTCCACCAGATCGCGCTTGAGCAGCAGGTACGTCGCCCGTCGATCGGGGTCGGCGCGCAGGTGGTCCCGCATCAGCAGCGCGTACCGCCAGCCGGGCGAGTCCACGGCCCGCACGTGCAGCCGCACCGGACGACCCGGGTCGGCGCTGCCGTGCAGCCGCTTCTCCCAGCGCCCCCGGCCGGCCGGACGCGGGTCGTCCCACCAGTGCCCCGGGACCCGGGGGAACCCGGCACCCGCCAGCCGCTCGGCGAGCGGCCCGTCGGCGTCCGCGAGGCTCGGCACGGCGAGCTGCACGTCGATCACGTCGTCGGTGGCGAGGCCGGGCACCGCGGTCGCGCCGATGTGGTCGATCCGCAGGTCCGCCGGGGCGAGCGCGTGGCGGATCCGGGCCGCCACCCGGGCGTACTGCTCGGGCCAGCTCGCGTCGACCTCCGCCGCGTCGCCGCGCGCGGCCGGCGACGCGACCCGCCGCTGCCGCAGATTGTGCTCGTAGGGTTGCAGCCGCCCCCGCCACAGCGCGTCCACGGCGGCGTGCAGCGCCGCCAGACTCCCGTCGTTGGTCACCACCACGTCGGCGACCGCCCGCCGGCGGGCGTCGTCGGCCTGGGCGGCGATCCGCCGCTCGGCCTCCGCGCGGTCCATCCCCCGGTCGCGGGTCAGTCGCTCCAGTCGGGTCGGCACGGCCGTCTGCACCACGACCACCAGGTGGTACGTCGGGGCGAGCCCCACCTCCACCAGCAGCGGTACGTCGTTGACGACGATGGCGTCCGGCGCCGCCGCCGCGACCAGCTCGGCGGTACGTGCCCGCACCCGGGGATGGGTGATCGCCTCCAGCCGGCGGCGGGCGGCCTCGTCGGAGAAGACCAGCGCGCCCAGCGCGGCGCGGTCCAGCGCGCCATCGGCGTCCAACACCGCCGAGGAGAAGGTGGCGACGATCTCCGCGAGACCCTCGGTCCCCGGCGCGACGACCTCCCGGGCGACCTGGTCGGCGTCGACGAGCACCGCGCCCAACTCCACCAGCCGCGCGGCCACCGCGCTCTTGCCCGACCCGATCCCGCCGGTCAATCCCACCCTCAGCACCAGGACAGTCAACCGGATCGCGGGCCACCCGCCAAACAGACCCGTCCCGAGGGGAACCCGCGAACCGCCCGGACCCGGGTCTGTCTCGCTCTCCCTCTGCTCTGGTGACCGCTGCCCCGCCAGCGCCCAGGCCATCTCGTGATCACCACCAAGCCGCGGGGCAGGCACGGCGAAGGCCCCGCCTCCGGCGATCCGAGGATCGCGGGAGACGGGGCCTGTCGTCGTGCTAGCGGGTCACTTACCGCCGGCGAGCTTCTCCCGCAGAGCGGCGAGCGCCTCGTCGGTGGCCAGGGTGCCGGCCGGCTCCTCGTTCTGCCGGCTCGGGGCCGGGCTGGACGAGGAGGTGGTGCCGCCAGTGGCAGCCGGGACGGCGGGAGCCGGGTTGGCAGCGGCCTCGGCGTCGGCGGCGCGAGAGGTCTGCACCTGCTTGGTGTGGGCCTCCCAACGCTGACGGGCCTCGGCGTACTGGTTCTCCCAGGTCTCGCGCTGCTTGTCGTACCCCTCGAGCCACTCGCCCGTCTCCGGGTCGAAGCCCTCCGGGTAGATGTAGTTGCCCTCGGCGTCGTACGTCGCGGCCATGCCGTAGAGGGTCGGGTCGAAGTGCTCCTCGCCCTCGACGAAGCCCTCGTTGGCCTGCTTGAGCGACAGCGAGATCCGGCGGCGCTCCAGGTCGATGTCGATGACCTTGACCATGACCTCGGAGCCGACCTGCACGACCTGCTCCGGGATCTCCACGTGGCGCTCGGCCAGCTCGGAGATGTGGACCAGGCCCTCGATGCCGTCGTCCACGCGGACGAACGCACCGAACGGAACCAGCTTGGTGACCTTACCCGGCACGATCTGCTGGATCGCGTGGGTACGGGCGAACTGCCGCCACGGGTCCTCCTGCGTCGCCTTCAGCGACAGGGAGACGCGCTCGCGGTCCAGGTCGACGTCCAGGACCTCGACCTCGACCTCCTGGCCCACCTCGACGACCTCGGACGGGTGGTCGATGTGCTTCCAGGACAGCTCGGAGACGTGCACCAGACCGTCGACGCCGCCGAGGTCCACGAACGCGCCGAAGTTGACGATCGAGGACACGACGCCCTTGCGGACCTGGCCCTTCTGCAGCTTGTTGAGGAACTCGGTGCGCACCTCGGACTGCGTCTGCTCGAGCCAGGCCCGGCGGGACAGCACCACGTTGTTGCGGTTCTTGTCCAGCTCGATGATCTTGGCTTCGAGCTCGCGCCCGACGTACGGCTGCAGGTCACGCACGCGCCGCATCTCGACCAGGGACGCGGGCAGGAAGCCGCGCAGGCCGATGTCGAGGATGAGACCACCCTTGACGACCTCGATGACCGAGCCGCGGACGACACCGTCCTCGTCCTTGATCTTCTCGATCGTGCCCCAGGCCCGCTCGTACTGCGCCCGCTTCTTGGAGAGGATCAGACGCCCCTCCTTGTCCTCCTTCTGGAGGACCAGGGCCTCGATGTGGTCGCCAACCGTCACAACCTCGGCGGGGTCGACGTCGTGCTTGATCGACAACTCCCGAGAGGGGATGACACCCTCGGTCTTGTAGCCGATGTCGAGCAGGACCTCGTCCCGATCGACCTTGACGACGGTGCCTTCGACAATGTCGCCGTCGTTGAAGTACTTGATGGTCTCGTCGATCGCGGCGAGGAAAGCCTCCTCGGAACCGAGATCGTCGTGGGTGACCCGGGTGGCGCTCGAGGGGGCCTCGATGCTGCTCGTCATGTGGGCGGTTGCTCCGGTCGGTGGGTTGTCACAGCAGGCTGGTGTCGCGGTGACCTGTTCGCGCCAGCGGATCCGTCGCCGGACACACCGAACGATCGCCTAGTGAGATCATGATGTGGCTCCGACGACCGCGCACCTGCTCCCTGCCGAGACACACGATCCGCGAGCGCATCGTCTAGCCTACCGTGCGCATTACCACAGCGTGCAAGCCCTCCCGTCTCCTCGCCGCGCGACGACCTGCGAAAGCCGAACAATCGCCCGGAAACGACCCCTCCTGTCTCGTACGTCACAGCGGCCCCAGGGGTCGGCTGGCCGGGGCCCGCTTGATCGACTCGGCTTCCTGGACATCGGGGCGTCCGGCCGGCCCGGACGCCCCTATTTCGTGGACGCCGAGTCGATCACGCCGCCACCGTGGCGCCGGCGGTGGTCGCCCGCCGTACCCGACGGGGTGGGTGGGGCCTAGCGTGAGCGGGTGGATGACGACAGCCGGGTGACCCGGCGCCGGGTGGGTGACGCCGAGGTCAGGCGGGCCAACCGCGGCTGGTGGGACGCCGACGCCGACGACTACCAGGCCGAGCACGGCACATTCCTCGGCGACGTGGACTTCGTCTGGTGCCCGGAGGGGCTGCGCGAGGCGGACGCCCACCTGCTCGGCGACGTGACCGGGCGGCGGGTGCTCGAGGTGGGTTGCGGTGCTGCCGCGGCCGCCCGCTGGCTCGCCACCCAGGGCGCCCGGCCGGTCGCCTTCGACCTGTCCGCCGGCATGTTGCGGCACGCCGCCAAGGCCGCCGACACCTCCGGGGTACGCGTACCGCTGGTGCAGGCCGACGCCCTCGCCCTGCCGTTCGCCGACCAGTCGTTCGACGTGGCCTGCACGGCGTTCGGGGCGATCCCGTTCGTGGACGACTCGGCGGCCCTGCTCGCCGAGGTGCACCGGGTGCTGCGCCCGGGCGGCCGGTGGGTGTTCTCGGTGACCCACCCGATGCGGTGGATCTTCCTCGACGACCCCGGCGAGGGCGGGCTGAAGGCGGTGCACTCGTACTTCGACCGGTCCCCCTACGTCGAGCAGGACGAGAACGGCGTGGCCACGTACGTGGAGCAGCACCGGACCCTCGGCGACCGGATCCGGGAACTCGTCGGCGCGGGGTTCCGGCTGCTGGACCTCGTGGAGCCGGAGTGGCCCCCGGGGCACGAGGGGATCTGGGGGCAGTGGAGCCCGCTGCGCGGACGGCTCTTCCCCGGCACCGCCATCTTCGTCACCGAACGGCCCGCCGACTGACCGCGCCGCACCCGTTGTCCGCCCGACCCGCGTCCGGCGGGCGTTGGGTGGTCGTGACCAGAGAGCCGACGCCGATCTCACCGGAACCTTGGCGGCCGGACCAAGCCCGCCAGCAGCGTGCCGACCACACGTTGGACGACCTCCTCACCCTGCCGGACGGCGCCCCACGCGTCGAACTTGTCGATGGAGTCGTTCAGGCGCCGCCCCTGCCCACCTTGGGCCACCAAGACCTTTCCAGCCTGCTGTATCTGTGGCTGCGGTCTCATGCACCGATCGGGCTCCGCGCGGCCCAGGCCATCGGGATCGCCTTCAGCCGCAACACGGTCCGCCGGCCCGATGTCCTGCTGTACCAAGCCAGCGTGCCCTCGAACCGTTATCTGCTGCGGCCGGTGGATGTCGTGCTCGCTGCGGAGATCGTGTCGCCCGGCACGCGACGGATCGACCGGTTCGCGAAGCCCGGTGAGTACGCCGCTGCCGGCATCCCCTACTACTGGAGGATCGAGCAGGACCCGGTGCACGTCTACGCGTACCGGATCGGCGACCGGGTGGGCCCGGGCGGAGAGCAACAGTACGAGCTGGTCGCCGACGGCGCCGACGTGATCGAACTGGCCGAGCCGTTCGACATCAAGCTGCCGATCGCCGAGATCACGCCGTAGCCGTTTCACCCCGGCGCGGTCGGGTAGCCCCGGGCATGGCCGAACAGCGATTCCACAAGGGCGACCACGTCTCCTGGTCGGCACACGGCAGCCGCGCGTACGGCGTGGTGCAGGGCACGATCACCGAACGGACCCGTATTCGCGGACGGGCGGTGAACGCGTCCCCGGCCGACCCGCAGTACCGGGTCCGCAGCGACGGCACGGGCCGCGACGTGGCCCACCGCCCGGAGGCGTTGCGTCATGAGCAAGGCTGACGACCAGGGCCGGGACACCTATCGGGAGTTCACCGAGGCGGTGAACATGAAGCCCGGTGAGCTGTCGACCTGGCTGGAGACCGACGAGTCGAAGCAGGTCGGCTGGCACAAGGGCGGCCGTACCGGTGGCGGCGAGTCCGTGGGCCACGAATCCGGCCGGAAGATCATCAACTTGCTCCGCCGCAAGCGCGCCGACCTCTCCGAGGCGGACTACAAGCACATGCGCAAGGTGGTGGGCTACGTCCGTCGGCACATGGCACAGCGCCCGTCCGGCGACGTGCGCGACACGAAGTGGCGCTGGTCCCTCATGAACTGGGGCCACGACCCCCTCAAGTAACCCCACCCACGAGGCATGACCACACCCAGGCGATGGCCGGGCAGCCACGCGACCAGGTCAAGCCGGTCAGGGTTCCGGGGGCAGCCCGACCCGCGCAGGGATCAAGCCTGACCGCCCGGAGCGGGTCGGGCTGCCCCCGGAACCCCCCAACCGCAACCAAAAAATCAGTGATCCGCGCTGTTCCAGTCCCGACCCTCGCCGACCGACACCTCCAGCGGCACCGACAGCGGGTACGCGCCGCCCATCTCGCGCCGTACCAGCGCTTCGAGGGCCTCGCGCTCGCCGGGCGCGACCTCGAAGACCAGCTCGTCGTGCACCTGCAACAGCATCCGGGAGCGCAGCCCGGCGTCGGCGAGCGCGGTGTCGACGTGCAGCATCGCCACCTTGATGATGTCGGCGGCCGATCCCTGGATGGGGGCGTTGAGCGCCATCCGCTCGGCGATGTCGCGGCGCTGCCGGTTGTCACTGACCAGGTCCGGCAGGTAGCGGCGGCGGCCGAGGATGGTCGAGGTGTAGCCGTCCTGGCGGGCCTTGGCGACCACCTGGTGCAGGTAGTCGCGCACCCCGCCGAAGCCGGCGAAGTAGTTCTCCATCAGCCCGCGTGCCTCTTCAGTGCTGATGGTGAGCTGCTGGGACAGGCCGAACGCGCTGAGCCCGTACGCGAGGCCGTAGTTCATGGCCTTGATCTTGCGCCGCTGGTCCGGGGTGACCTCGTCGACCGGGACGCCGAAGACCGACGAGGCGGTGGCGGCGTGGAAGTCGGCGCCGGAGTTGAACGCGTCGATGAGCGCGTCGTCCGACGAGAGGTGCGCCATGATCCGCATCTCGATCTGGCTGTAGTCGGCGGTGAGCAGGCACTCGTACCCGTCACCCACCACGAAGGCGCGGCGGATGCGCCGGCCCTCCTCGGTGCGGATCGGGATGTTCTGCAGGTTGGGCTCGGTGGAGGAGAGCCGGCCGGTGGCCGCCACCGTCTGGTTGAAGGTGGTGTGGATGCGGCCGTCGTCGGAGACGGACTTGAGCAGACCGTCCACCGTCGACTTGAGCTTGGCCACGTCGCGGTGGCGCAGCAGGTGGGCCAGCACCGGGTGGGGCTGCTGCGCGTAGAGCCACTGCAGGGCGTCGGCGTCGGTGGTGTAACCCGTCTTGATCTTCTTGGTCTTCGGCAGGCCCAGCTCGGTGAAGAGGATCTCCTGCAACTGCTTGGGCGAGCCGAGGTTGAACTCGCGGCCCACCGCCTCGTACGCGCCCTGGGCGGCGGCCTTCACCTCGGCGGCGAAGTGCGCCTCCAACTCGGACAGATAGTCGGTGTCGGCGGCGATGCCGGTGCGCTCCATGCCGGCGAGCACCCGCATCAGCGGCAGCTCGACCCCGGCCATCAGCCGCGCGGACTGCTCGCCGTCGCGGGACAGCTCGGCGTCGATCGAGTCGGCCAGGTCGAGGGTGGCACGGGCCTGGAGCATGAGGTTCTGCTCGGCCACCCCCTCGTCGCCCAGCCCGTCGAGGGTGAGCTGACCGGTCTCGGGCGCGTCCACCCGCAGCTCGCGGTGCAGGTACCGCAGGGCCAGGTCGGTCAGGTCGTAGGAGCGCTGGTCGGGGCGGGCCAGGTAGGCGGCGATCTGGGTGTCGCGGGCGATGCCGGTCAGCTCCCAGCCGTGCGCGGCGCAGGCCAGCACCGCGGGCTTGCTGTCGTGCAGCACCTTGGGCCGCTGCGGGTCGGCCAGCCAGGACGCCAGGGCGCTCTCGTCGGCGGCGTCGAGCCCGCTGGGGTCGACCCAGGCGGCCGCGCCACCGGCGCTGGCCAGCGCGAGCCCGGTGATCGAGGCGGTGTGCCGGCGGTTGGGGCCGGTGTCGAGCTTGACCGCGAGCCCGGCCGGGGTGCCGGTCGGCGCGTGGGCGTCCAGCCAGGCGGTGAGCGCGCCCGGTTCGGTGAGCACCTCGCCGGTCAGGTCGAAGCCGGACTCGGCCTCCGGCTCGACGGCCTCCAGGTACTGGTAGAGGCGGTCGCGCAGGATGCGGAACTCCAGGGTGTCGAAGACCTGGTGCACCGCCTCGCGGTCCCAACCCGCCCAGCGGGTGTCCTCCGGGCGCAGCGGCAGCTCCAGGTCGGAGACGAGGCGGTTGATCTCGTAGTTGCGGATCACGTCGGCGAGCCGCTCCCGCAGGCTGTCGCCGGCCTTGCCCTTGATCTCGTCGGCGCGGGCGATGACGCCCTCCACCCCGCCGTAGGTGGTGATCCACTTGGCGGCGGTCTTCGGCCCGACACCCGGCACGCCGGGCAGGTTGTCGCTGGTCTCGCCGACCAGCGCGGCGAGGTCCCGGTACCGCTCGGGGCCGACGCCGTACTTCGCCTCGATCGCCGCCGGGTCCATCCGGGCCAGGTCGGAGACGCCCTTGCGCGGGTAGAGCACGGTGACCTGGTCGCCGACGAGCTGGAACGCGTCCCGGTCGCCGGTGCTGATCAGCACCGTCATGCCCTGGTCGCGGGCCTGGCAGGCGAGCGTCGCGATGACGTCGTCGGCCTCGTAGCCCTCCATCTCGACGACCGGGATCTGCAACGCCGCCAGGACCTCCTTGACCAGGCTGACCTGGCCCTTGAAGTCGGTCGGGGTCTCGCTGCGGCCGGCCTTGTACTCCGCGTACTTCTCGGTGCGGAAGGACCGGCGGGAGACGTCGAACGCCACCACGATGTGGGTGGGCTGCTCGTCCCGCAGGACGTTGATCAGCATTGACGTGAAGCCGTACACCGCGTTGGTCGGCTGACCCGTCGTGGTGGAGAAGTTTTCCACCGGCAGAGCGAAGAAAGCCCGGTATGCCAGGGAATGTCCGTCGACGAGGAGCAGGCGCGGCGTCGTAGCTGTCACGGCAGCGACTCTAGTCCGTCGCACCGACATCCCCGGGTGGCGGCACCGCACCGGCGGCGGAAAACGCGCCACCGGCCCGAACGCCGGTGGCCGGCCGCCCCACCAGGGGACGACCGGCCACCGGTACGCCGTGGCTCAGGCCACGCCGAGGTACGCCTCCTTGACCGACGGGTCGTGCAGCAGGTCCTGCCCGGACCCCTCCTTCACGATCCGGCCGGTCTCCAGCACGTAGCCGCGGTGCGCCCGCGACAGGGCCTGCTGGGCGTTCTGCTCGACCAGCAGGATGGTCGTACCCTGCTGGTTGATCTCGGTGATGATGTCGAAGATCTGCCGGATCACCAGCGGGGCGAGACCCATCGACGGCTCGTCGAGCAGCAGCAGCTTCGGACGGCTCATCAGCGCCCGACCTACCGCGAGCATCTGCTGCTCGCCGCCGGAGAGGGTGCCGCCGGCCTGCTTGCGCCGTTCGGCCAGCCGCGGGAAGAGGGTCAGCACCCGGTCCAGGTCGGCGGCGATGCCGGCGGAGTCCCGCCGGGTGTACGCCCCCATGTCCAGGTTCTCCATCACCGTCATGCCGGGGAAGATCTGCCGACCCTCCGGCGACTGACACAACCCCCGCACCACCCGAAGGTCGGCCCGGAGCTTGCTGATGTCCTCGCCGTTGAACGTGATCCGCCCGCCGGCGAGCGACCGGGTCCCGGAGATGGCCCGCATGGTGGTGGTCTTGCCGGCGCCGTTCGCGCCGATCAGAGCCACCACCTCACCCTCGTCGACGGTGAGGCTGATCCCGTGCAGCGCCTCGATCCGGCCGTACGCGACGGCGACGTTCTCCAGCTCAAGCAGGCTCATCGGCGGGCTCCCCCAGGTACGCGGCGATCACCTTCGGATCGCGACTGACCTCCGCGGGCGCACCCTCGGCGATCTTGCGGCCGAACTCCAGCACCACGATCCGGTCGGTGACGCCCATGACGAGCCGCATGTCGTGCTCGATGAGCAGGACGGTCAGACCCATGTCACGGATATTGCGGATCAGGGTGAGGAGCTCCTCCTTCTCCGCCGGGTTGAAGCCGGCGGCCGGCTCGTCCAGGCAGATCAGCTTCGGCTCGGTGGCCAGCGCGCGGGCGATCTCCAACCGCCGCTGGTAGCCGTACGGCAGGTTGCGGGCCTCGTCGTTCGCCCGGTCGGCGATTCCGACGAAGCGCAACAGCTCCAGCGCCTTGGCCTCGGCGGCCCGCTCCTCCAGGATGTGCCGCGACAGCCCGAAGATCTTCGCGGCCGACAGGCGCACCTGCTGCCAGGTCCGGGCGAGCCCGGACGCGGCGGTGACCTGGGGCAGCTCCTCCGGCTTCGGCCGTACCCGGTAGAGCCGGAACAGCGCCCCGGGCACGCTCGTCTTGTGCCGCGAGTCCGTCCCGACCATCACGTTCTCCAGCGCAGTCATCTCGGGGAAGAGACGGATGTTCTGGAACGTGCGGGAGATGCCGAGCTGGCTGATCTGGTGCGGCTTGCGGCCGGTCACCTTCTGACCCCGGAACCGGACCGCCCCGGAGGTCGGCCGGTAGACGCCGGTCATCACGTTGAAGCTGGTGGTCTTGCCGGCGCCGTTCGGTCCGATGAGACCGAGGATCTCACCCTCGTAGATCTGGAAATTGATCTTGTCGAGGGCGACCACGCCGCCGAAGCGCAGCGTGACGTCGTCGACTTCCAGCAGCACCTGCCGCGGCCCCGGCTGGGTCGGGATCTTCGGCGTCACGGTGTCGGTGGTCTGGTCAGACATGAGCGGGCGCCTCCTCTGCCTCGGCCGCGCGGTCCTTGAACTCGCGGGCCCGCCGCCGACTGGGGATCAGACCCTGCGGACGCAGGATCATCACCAGCACCATGGCCAGACCGAAGACCAGCCACCGGTAGTCGGCGAAGTCGCGGAACCGCTCCGGCAGGTACGCCAGCAGCACCGCGCCGAGCGAGACACCGAGCATGTTGCCGGAGCCACCGACCACGACCATCGCGACGAAGAGGATGGACAGGTTCGCGTTGAACTGCGTCGGGTCGATGAACGCGTTCCGGCTGCCGAACAGGAAGCCCGACAGGCCGCCGAGCGCCGCGCCGATGGCGAACGCCCAGAGCTTGAACTTGAACGGGTACACGCCCATCACCGCGGCGGCGTCCTCGTCCTCGCGGACCGCGAGCCAGGCCCGGCCCACCCGGCTGTGCTCCAGCCGACGGACCAGGAACACCATGACCAGCACGAACGTGATCGCCAACCAGTACCACGGCTTCGCGTCGATCAGACCGAACACCTTGTTGTCCGGCGACGGCGCGCCCTCCGGACCGGGGATGGCCGAGATGCCGACCGGCCCGTTGGTCAGGCCGGTGGCGTTGCGGGCCACGATCCGGATGATCTCGCCGAAGCCCAGCGTCACGATGGCCAGGTAGTCACCGCGCAGCCGCAGCGTCGGCCAGCCCAGCAGCACCCCGGAGACCATCGTCAGCACGATCGCGATGAACAGACAGATCGCCCAGGTCACCGCCCACGTCGGCGGCAGGTCGAACTCCTGCTGGATCCACTTCACCACCGGGGAGTTCACCGAACCGAACAGCGCCACGCTGTACGCCCCGATGGCGAAGAAGCCGATGTAGCCGAGGTCGAGCAGGCCGGCGAGGCCGACCACCACGTTCAGGCCGATCGCGACCAGCACGTAGATGGCGCAGACGAAGAGCACACCCGCCCAGTTGTTACCGCCCTGGATCGAGTCGGTACGCAACCAGGTCAGGCCCGGGATGCCGAGCAGCGGCAGGTAGTAGAGGATCGCCACGAAGGCGACCAGCCCGAGGGCCTGCTGCCACTTGGTGAGCGCCCGCCAACGGTCGCCGATGCCGGTCAGCAGCGTCACCCGACGCTGATCTGCGGAGCGAATCTTGTCGATCATGCGCGGGCCCTCCCGAGCGACTCGCCCAACAGACCGGTGGGCCGGAACATCAGCACCACGATCAGCACCACGAAGGCGATGACGTCCTCCCAGTTGGACGCGAACAGGGTGGCGCCGTAGACCTCGACGATGCCGAGGAACAGACCGCCCAGCAGCGCGCCGCGCAGGTTACCGATACCGCCCAGGACGGCAGCGGTGAACGCCTTCAGACCGAGCACGAAGCCGATGCTGTTCTGGGTGAACCCGAACCGCATGCTCCACAGCAGAGCCGCGGCGCCGGCCATGATGCCACCGAGCACGAAGATCAGCATGATCACGCGCTCCTGGTTGACACCCATCAGCGCGGCCGTCTCCGGGTTCTGCGCCACCGCCCGTACACCCCGGCCGTACCGGGTGCGGTTGATGAACCAGTCGAGCACCGCCATCATGGCCACGGCCGCGATGAACACGATCAACTGGATGTTCGTGATCGCCGTGTTGCCGATCGTGAACAGGGTCTCCTGCTGGATGATCGTCGGCATACCGACGATCTGCCGGGGCCGGCCGAACACGTCCGGCAGCGCGCCACCGAGGAGTTCGGGCAGCACCTGTCCGAAGAGCTCCACGAACACCAGCGACAGACCGATCGCGGTGATCAGGAAGATCAGCGGCGGGGCGTTCTTGCGCCGCAGCGGCCGGTACGCGACCCGCTCCAGCGCGAGCGCCGTGCCGCCGGACGCGACCGCCGCGACGATCAGGCCGAGGACCAGGAACAGGATGGCCTGTCCGATCGGCGGGTTATTTTCCACCCCGAGCTGGTTCCACAGGATCAGCACCGCGAAGGTGCCGACCATGAAGACCTCGGAGTGCGCGAAGTTGATCAGACGAAGGACGCCGTAGACGAGGGTGTAGCCAAGGGCGATCAGGGCGTAGATGGCGCCCTTGGAAAGGCCATCGACCGTGTGCTGGCCGAGATGACCGATCAGTTCATCGAAATGCACCGGGGGTCTCCTTGAATCGAGCGCGGCCGGGGTGAGACACCCCGGCCGCACTCCATCGCCATGGCGTCAGCTGAGCTTGAGCTCCTGCAGCGGCTCGATGGCCTCGCCCTTGATCTGGTAGGCCCAGATGACGACCTTCGACGGGTCGACGTCACCCTTGGAGTCGAACTTGATGTACTTCGACACACCCTGCTTGTCGTACGACTTCACGTACGCCAGGATGTCCGCCCGGGTCTTCTTGCCGTCCTTGAAGGCGTCCAGGTAGATCTTCGCGCCGTCGAAGCCCTCAGCACCGTAGGAACCCGGCGCGATGCCGTACTCCTTCTGGTAGTCGGCCGAGAAGGTGCCGCCGGCCTTGTCGGCCGGGAGGCACGGGCAGGTGATGATCGCGCCCTCGGCGCCACCGGAGGCGCCCTTCGGGAACGCCGGGTCGTACAGACCGTCCGGGCCGACGAACTTGGCCTGGACGCCGGCGGCGCGCATCTGCTTCACCAGCGGCGCGGCCTCACGGGTGTAACCGCCGTAGAAGACGTAGTCCGCCTGCGCCGACTTGATCTTGGAGATGGTGGCGTCGAACTGCGCCTGCCGCTCCTGGATCTTGTCCTTGTTGACCACCAGCGGGCCGAGCTGCTTGCCCAGCTCGTCGGTGATGCCCGCGCCGTACGCGCTGGCGTCGTCGACCATGAAGACCTTCTGCGCGTTCTGCGCCTTCAGGTAGCTCGCCACCGCGCCGGCCTGCGTGCCGTCGTTGCCGACGACCCGGTAGAAGGACGTGTTGCCCTTCTGGGTGAGGTCCGTGCGGGTCGCCGACGGGCTGACCATCGCCAGGCCGGCCGCCTGGTAGATCGGCATGGTGGCGTCCGACTCACCGGAGAAGTGACCACCGATGACACCGAGGAACGACTGGTCGCCCGCGATCTGGTTCGCGAACGGGGTCGCGACCGCCGGGTCGCCCTGGGTGTCGAACGGGACCATCTCGACCTTGCAGTTCGGGTTCGCCTCGTTGAACTGCTTCACGGCGAGCTTCGCGCCGTTGAGCGACGGGATCACCAGACCCGCGTTGTCACCGGTGAACGCGCCGAAGATCGCGATCTTGCCACCGCAGTCACCGGACGCGGTCCCACCGTCGCCGCCACCGGAATCCTGGCAACCAGCCGCGACCACCAGGGTCGCGGCAAGCGCAACGGTGCCCAGCGCCCGTACATAGCTTCGCCTCACGGCTTCCTGACCTCCTCCAGATGCGGACGCGGCTGACCCGTCGTGACGGCGACAGCGCGCAGACCCGCAGATCCACCCACCCCGCAGGGACGCCCCCTGCGTAACGGCTCGTGATGGCGGAGCGTACCGACACCGCACACCGTCCCGGAAGGGCTGAACGTGGGGTCTGCGAAACCGTTACGAAGATGCGGGCAATCCTGTCGATGCGCGTAACAGGTGAATCCGTCGATCGGTCCTTAAGCCCGCGCCTGATGGGGGGCCATACCTACCCAGCCGGGCCCAAAAATCCCCCCGGATAGCCGGCCTGACCAGCGCAAACAACAGAGGTCCAGGTGTCCAACAGGTGAGACGACCGGGCCCCCACCGTCAGCCGCCCACCCCAGTGGACCACCACAGGCCGGACCGCGAACCGTCGTCCACCGCCACCCACCACCGGTCACCCACGGCCACCACGGCCACGTCCCGGTCGGCACCGGCTGTCACCTCCGACGGCAACGCGGCCTCCCGCCACGACCCACCCCGGTCGGTCGACACCCACACCGAGTAGCGCGCCCCGTCCGTCACCGCCGCGAACAACCGACCATCCGCCGCCACCAGCGACGCCACCTGCGGCACACCCGCGTCCGACCGCCGCCCGAACGCCCCCGCCGACACCCAGCCGGCCGCCTCCTGCCGCCACGCGCCGAACGTCGCGCCCCGCAACCCGACCGCCACCGGCACCCCGTCGGCAAGCGCCACCCGCTGCAACTCCTCGTACTCCGGGCCACCCGGCAAGACCGTGCGCTGCCACGACCGCCCGTCCGGCGACGACCACACCGCCGGATCCCGGTCGATCCGACCAGCCGGCAACAGACCACCCACCGCCAACCAGCCCGACGACGTCGCCACCGCGTCGAACGCCCAGGTCACCCCCGCGGCGTCGCTCGCCAGGCCCGGGGCGCCCTCCACCAGCGCGAAATCCGCCGCAGCCGGCGACGACACCCAGGACGCCGCACCCGCCGACCGGTTACCCACGATCAACCAACCCGACGGACCCGCCGCCAGGCGGGACACGTTCACCGCCTTCGGCCCGCCGTACGTCTCGAACGACGCCTGCACCTCGACCAGCGCGCCGTCGGCCACCTGCCGCCAGGTGCTCACCCGCGGATAACCGTGCGCCC
Organism: Micromonospora sp. WMMD729; assembly: GCF_049315225.1. Classification (NCBI taxonomy): domain Bacteria; kingdom Bacillati; phylum Actinomycetota; class Actinomycetes; order Micromonosporales; family Micromonosporaceae; genus Micromonospora; species Micromonospora sp. WMMD729. The sequence goes on from NZ_CP186059.1 coordinate 4,483,673, forward strand.
CGCCGACCTTCGCGCCGATCACCGCCGCCCGACCGTCCCGACACGCCACCGACGACAGCACGTTCTGCTTGCCGTAGAACGAATCCGCCCGCACCGGCAGCACCGACCACGTCGTACCGTCCACACTGGTCCACGCCGCCGGACGGGTCCCACCCGACACGTCCACGACACCACCGACCAGGAACCAGAGGCCCGCGCACGCCGCCGCATCGCGTACCAGCAGGCGACCCGCGCCACCCGGCGGCGCCGGCAGCGTCACCGCCTGCCACGCCGGCCGCGACGCCGGACCGGCGGCGGCCGTCGACCCACCGCCGCTCGGCCCGGACGGACCGTCACAGCCCGCCAGCAGCAGCGCGAACAGGCCGAACACCGCGATCACCCGTCGGACGGACACCCGTCGATGCTAACCACCACCGGCCGCCCCGGCGGCCCCGCGCGGTCAGACGCTCGGCTGCTGCGCCACCTCGCCGCCAGCGGTCTCCGCGAGGATCCGCTCGGCGACCTCCTTCATGGTCATCCGGTGGTCCATCGCCGTGCGCTGGATCCACTTGAACGCCTGCGGCTCGGTCATCCCGTACGTCGTCATCAGCGCGCCCTTGGCCCGCTCCACCGTCTTACGGATCTCCAAGCGGTCGGTCAGGCTCGCGACCTCGGCCTCCAGGGCCGCGACCTCCGAGTACCGCGACAACGCGATCTCCACCGCCGGGACCAGGTCACTCTTCTGGAAAGGCTTCACGAGGTACGCCATCGCGCCCGCCGCCCGCGCCCGCTCCACCAGGTCCCGCTGACTGAACGCGGTGAGGATGATCACCGGAGCGATCCGCGCGCCCGCGATGCGCTCGGCGGCGGCCAGCCCGTCCATGATCGGCATCTTGATGTCGAGGATGACGAGGTCGGGCTTCAGCTCCTCGGCGAGGCGCACGGCGGTCTCGCCGTCGCCGGCCTCCCCCACCACCTCGTAGCCCTCTTCGACGAGCATCTCGGCGAGGTCCAGCCGGATCAGCGCCTCGTCCTCGGCGATCAGCACGCGCCTGCGCTCGGCATCCGTCGGCGTCTCAGCCACCAGCCCTACCCCCACCAGTTCGAACCCGACACCCGCCCAGCCGGGTGTCACCGCCCTCAGCGTAGTAGGTAATCTGTTGGGGCCGAATCACGGAGCGCCCTCGTAGCCCAACGGCAGGAGGCAATGGATTCAAAATCCATACAGTGTGGGTTCGAATCCCACCGAGGGCACCACAAAAGATGTCGTACGGGTGTTCGAGAATTCTCTCGTGCATCCACCCGAGATTCGCGCACGAGCACGGCAGATGCTCCTGGCCGGCAACACCATCGCCGACACCGCCCGCGCCAACGGCCTGCCGTATGAGACGGTCTGGCACTGGTGCAACGACCGCCCCGAAGCTCGCTTCGAGGGCACACAACACCGGTGTTTCCGCTGCCGGGAAGGTGTCGACAGTCCGACAGACCCTGCCGCCTACGTCTACCTGCTTGGCCTCTATCTCGGTGACGGCCACCTCGTCACGACGGCGCGGGTGCCGGTCTTGCGGATCTACTGCGCTGATGCCTGGCCCGACCTCATCGAAGCCTGCGACGTGGCGATGCGCGCGGTGCTCGCCACCAAGGTGCAACGCGTGCAGAAACAGGGCTGCGTCGGTGTGCAGAGTTACGGCACGCACTGGCCCTGCCTGCTCCCTCAGCACGGTCCCGGCAAGAAGCATGAGCGGCCGATCGTCCTGGCAGACTGGCAACGGCCGATCATCGAAGGCCACCCGGGCCACTTCGTGCGCGGGTTGTTCCACTCCGACGGCTGCCGGTTCGCCAACCGGGTGACCGTGCGGGGCAAGGAGTACGTCTACCCGCGCTACATGTTCACCAACGAATCGACCGACATCATGGGGCTCTGCCAGTGGAGCCTCGACCTGCTCGGCGTCGCCTGGCGAATGAACCGCCGCAACTCGCTGTCGGTGGCGCGACGCGACGCGGTCGCCACCCTCGACCGACACGTCGGCCCAAAATCCTGACCAGCCGGCCAGCCCGGTGATCATGAAGTTACGCCGACACGCCGATGTCGCAGGCAATACCTTCATGATCGACCGGCGTAGGGGCGGCGGCATCCGGCGTGGGAGCCTGTGGCGGGACCGATGACAGGGGTGGATCTGATGCGGGTGGTCGTCTTCGGGGCGACCGGCATGGTGGGGCAGGGCGTGCTGCGGGAGTGCCTGCTCGCCGACGACGTGCGGGAGGTGCTCACCATCGGCCGCCGGCCGACCGGCAGGCAGGACCCGAAGCTGCGCGAGGTGACCGTCGCCGACGTGGGTGACCTGGAATCGGTACGGGCGGAGCTGACCGGCATCGACGCGTGCTTCTACTGCCTGGGCGTCTCGTCGCTGGGCCTGGACGAGGCGACGTACACCCGGGTGAGCTACGACTATCCGCTCGCCGCGGCGCGGTTGCTGGCCGAGGTGAGCCCGCAGGTCACGTTCGTTTACGTCTCCGGCGTCGGCACCGACTCGACGGGGCAGGGCCGGGTGATGTGGGCGCGGGTGAAGGGCCGCGCCGAGAACGCGATCATGGAGCTGTTGCCGAACGGGTACGCGGCGCGTCCGGGGTTCATCCAGCCGACGTACGGGTCGGTGTCGCGGACGCGGGCCTACCGGATCGGTTACGCGGTGACCCGTCCGCTGTTCCCGGTGTTGCGGCGGCTGCTGCCGAACCAGGTGACGACGACGGACGGGATCGGCCGGGCGATGCTGCGGGTGGCCCGGGAGGGCGCGCCGACCCGGGTGTTGGGCAACCGCGAGCTGCGCTGATCAGGCGATCGCGGCGAGCGCCTGGGCGAGGTCGGCACGCAGGTCCTCGGGGTCTTCGAGACCGACGGAGAGGCGTAGCAGCGCGCCGGCGGGCTTGGCGTCGCCCTCGACGGGTCGGTGGGTGAGCGAGGCGGGGTGCTGGATGAGGGTGTCGACGCCGCCGAGGGACACGGCGTGGGTGATGAGCCGGCAGGCGGCGGCGACGGTGGCGGCGGCGGGCGCGCCACCGCGTACCTCGAAGGCCAGCAGGCTGCCGGGTCCGGACATCTGCCGGCCGACGAGCGCCGCCGGGTCGTACACCGAGGGGTGGTGGACCCGGTGTACGGCGGGGTGGTCGGCAAGCCAGCCGGCGAGTTTCTCGGCGGTGGCCTGTTGGGCGCGGACCCGTAGCGGCAGGGTTTGCAGGCCGCGGTGCAGGAGGTAGCCGCCGAGGGGGTGCAGGATCGCGCCGGTGACGGCGCGGACCTGGCGCAGGCGGGTGGCCCAGGTGTCGTCGCAGGCGATGACGCCGGCGAGGACGTCGCCGTGGCCGCCGATGCTCTTGGTGGCGCTGTGCAGGACGAGGGCGGCGCCGTGGCGGGCGGGTTGTTGCAGGACGGGGGTGGCGACGGTGTTGTCGACGAGCAGGGGTACGTCGCCGGCGGCGGTGGCGAGGGCGGCGATGTCGACGAGGTCGAGGGTGGGGTTGGCGGGTGTCTCGATGACGACGAGGGCGGTGTCGGGGCGGATGGCGGCGGCGACCTGGTCGGGGTGCGCCCAGGTGACGGTGGTGCCGAGCAGGCCGGTGGCGAGGACGTGGTCGGTGCCGCCGTAGAGGGGGCGGACGGCGACGATGTGGCGGTGTCCGTCGCGGGTGGCGGCGAGCAGGGTGGCGGTGAGGGCGGCCATGCCGCTGGCGAAGGCGACGGCCTGGGCGGTGCCCTCCAACTCGGCGAGGGCGGTTTCGAAGCGGGCCACGGTGGGGTTCCAGAGCCGCTGGTAGACGGCGCTGGCGTCGGCGGGGAGGGTGCCGCCGCTGGCGAGGTGTTCGTAGGCGTTGCCGCCGTCGTCGACCGAGGGCAGCGGGTTGGTGGTGGACAGGTCGATCGGTGGCACGTGTACGCCGAGCGTGCGCAGGTCGTCGCGGCCGGCGTGTACGGCCCGGGTGTCCACCGTCGTCATGCCGGTAGGGTCGAACATCTGCCGGCTTATAGGCAACGGTTTGGTGGATGATTCTGCCGGTGGCCCTGGTTTTGGTCGTCGATTCGGGGGACGATGCTCCGATGCCCCCTGAACCGAACGATGTGCGGCGGTATCCGCCGCTGGACGAGGTGGACCGCGCGATCCTCACCGAGTTGGTGGCGGACGGTCGTTTGCCGAACAACGCGCTCGCCGAGCGGGTGGGGGTGGCGCCGTCGACGTGTCTGACGCGTACCCGGGCGTTGCGTGAGCGCGGGGCGATCCGGGGTTTCCACGCGGAGGTGGACCCGGCGGCGTTGGGCCTGCCGTTGCAGGCGCTGGTGTCGGTGCGGTTGACGGCGCACGAGCGGGCGGCGGTGGACGCGTTCCGGGCGCGGTCGGTGCGGCTGCCCGGGGTGGTGTCGGTGTTCCATGTGGCGGGCGCGGAGGACTACGTGCTGCACGTACGGGCGGCGTCGGGTGACGCGTTGCGGGATTTCGTGCTGGACCATCTGGCGGTCGACCCGGTGGTGCAGCACACCCAGACCAGCCTGATCTTCGAGCAGGCGCGGGGGGTGGGCTGACCGGCGGCCGGAATGAACGGGCAGGCCGGGGAGTTGGCACAACGTGTGATCACCGTACCGTTGTCTGTTCTTGATCTTGCCCCGGTCGCTCGGGGCGCCACCGCCGGCGACGCCCTGCGGGCCACCACGGAGTTGGCCCGACGCACCGAGGAGCTGGGCTACCGCCGGTTCTGGGTGGCCGAGCACCACAACATGCCGGCGATCGCCAGCTCCGCGCCGGCGGTCCTGCTGGCGCACCTGGCGGCGAACACGTCGACGATCCGGCTGGGTTCGGGTGGGGTGATGCTGCCCAACCACGCGCCGCTGGTGGTGGCCGAGCAGTTCGGCACCCTGGAGGCGCTGCACCCGGGCCGGATCGACCTGGGTATCGGCCGGGCGCCGGGCACCGACCAGGTGGCCGCGCTGGCGTTGCGGCGCACCATGGAGGGCCTGTCGGCGGAGGGTTTCCCGCGCGAGCTGGCCGACCTGATGAACTACTTCAGCGGCGAGAAGCCGGGGCAGATCGTCGCCACCCCGGGCCGCGGTGAGCAGCCGGCCGTGTGGCTGCTGGGGTCGAGCGGCTTCAGCGCGCAGCTCGCCGGTCTGCTGGGTCTGCCGTTCTCGTTCGCGCATCACTTCAGCGCGGCGAACACGCTGCCGGCGCTGGCGCTGTACCGGCAGAACTTCCGGCCGTCGCAGTGGCTGGACGAGCCGTACGCGATGGTGGCCGTCAACGCGGTCTGCGCCGACACCGACGAGCGGGCCGAGTGGCTGGCCGGGCCGAGCGCGCTCTCGTTCCTGAAGTTGCGCTCCGGACGCCCGGAGCCGCTGTCGACGCCGGACGAGGCGGCGGCGTACCCGTACACGGAGTTCGAGCGGGAGTTCGTGCTGCAGCGGCGCGAGGGTCAGGCGATGGGTTCGCCGGAGACGGTACGGCGGCAGCTCGGCGAGTTGCAGGAGCGCACCGGCGCGGACGAGTTGATGCTCACCACGCTGGTGTACGACGTGGCCGACCGGGTGCGGTCGTACGAGTTGATCGCCGAGAAGGTCGCCGGGGGCCTGCGCCGGGACGCGTGAAACACGATCTTCACGTCAGCGTCACTCCCGCGACCCGGACGGTGCCTAATGTTGGTGCCGGTGGTGGTACGGCATTCCCGGTCGGGACGGGTCGGGAATGCCGCGGTGTGGAGCACCGGGCTGCAGCTGTGCGGATTCCGCGGCTGCGGCCCGGTGCCTGCCACCTTAGGCGAACGCGATCAGTACCGCCAGGGTCAGATCAGCGTAGGTAGATGTTCGGGGTGGGTGGACCCGACATCTGGTCGCCGATGAAGAAGCCCGGGTGTGGCGGCTGGTTGTAGGCGGTGTTCTGCCACGCGATGGCCACCCGGTACTGCGGGTCGTGCATGAGCGTGTAGATCCGGGTGCTGGTCGGGGTGGGTGTGCTGTAGATGCGCAGCGCCCGGCTGTCGGTGGTCCGCCAGATCACCTCCTCGCGCCAGTCGCCCAGGATGTCGCCGGAGAGCGACGGCGTGGACTTGGTGCCGTTGTTGGACGCGACCCCGCTGCCGTCGAGCAGTCGGGTCTCGCCGCCGGTGCCGTACTTGTCGATCTTCGTGGCGTCCAGCAGTTCGCGGACCGGGTCACCGTCCCACCAGGCGAGGAAGTTCGTCGACGACGGCTTGCGGCCGATGTTCTGCCCACGGGTGTTGGACAGCCCGGAGACCGCCGCCGACCAGGACTCCGCGCCGGGGCTGCCGGCCCAGATGTCCGCGGAGACACCCCGGCCGTTGTCGCCGGAGGCCGGCGTGGACCACAGGATCTGACCGGTACGCGCGTCCGCGAACCAGGAGCTGGGCTTGCTGCCGTCCTCGTCGACCTTGAACACCTCCAGGCCGGCGCGGCCCGGGTCGAGATCCCCGACGTGCAGGGCGTCGCCGTGCCCGTTGCCGGTGGAGTAGAGCAGCCGACCGTTGTCGTCGATGGTGGCGGCGCCGTAGACGATCTCCTGGCGGCCGTCGTTGTCGACGTCGGCCACGGAGAGCTGGTGGTTGCCCTGTCCGGCGGCCGCGCCGTTGCCGGAGGAGTTCGAGTCGAACGTCCAGCGCTTGGTCAGCGACCCGTTGCGGAAGTCCCAGGCCGCGATCACCGCCCGGGTGTAGTAGCCCCGCGCCATGATCAGTGACGGGCGCTGGCCGTCCAGGTAGGCGGTGCCGGCGAGGAACCGGTCGACCCGGTTGCCGTACGAGTCGCCCCAGGACGACACGGTGCCGCGCGGCGGGTCGTAGGTGACGGTGGACGCGATCGCGCCGGTCTGGCCGTTGAACATGGTCAGGTACTCCGGGCCGGACAGCACGTAGCCGCTGGAGTTGCGGTAGTCCGCCGACGACGAGCCGATGAGCTGGCCGGTGCCGGAGCGGGTGCCGTCGGCGGTCTTCATGGCCACCTCGGCGCGGCCGTCACCGTCGTAGTCGTACACCTGGAACTGGGTGTAGTGCGCGCCGGCCCGGATGTTGCGGCCCAGGTCGATGCGCCACAGCCGGGTGCCGGTCAGGGTGTACGCGTCGACGTAGACGTTGCCGGTGTAGCCGGACTGGGAGTTGTCCTTGGCGTTCGACGGGTCCCACTTGAGGACGATCTCGTAGCTGCCGTCGCCGTTGAGGTCGCCGACGGAGGCGTCGTTGGCGCTGTAGGTGTAGCTCTCCCCGCTGGGGGTGGTGCCGCCGGGTGGCACTTGGAGGGGCACGTCCAGGTAGCCGTTGGCGAACTGCAGGGCGGGCGCGGACGCCGCCTGCTCGGTGCCGCCCACCACGGCCCGCACGGTGTACGTCGAGCCGGCCGCCGCGCCGCTGTCGAGGTAGTTGGTGGCGCCGGTGATGGGGTTGGCGTTGACCTTGGTGGTGCCGCGGTAGAGGTTGAACGACACGCCGGAGGTCTCGGTGCCGAGCAGCCGCCAGGAGACCAGGTTGCCGTTGCCGGAGCGGACGCTGACCAGCCCTCGGTCGAGGTTCTCGAGCTGTTTCGCGCCGGCCGGCGGGTTGGTGGGCGGCGGCGTCGTCGGCGGCGGGGTGGTCGGTGGCGGAGTGGTCGGTGGCGGAGTGGTCGGTGGCGGGGTGGTCGGGGCCGGAGTCGTCGGCTCGCCCGTGGGGGGCGCGCCGGTGCAGGTGACGCCGTTGAGCGTGAAACTGGCCGGCGCCGGGTTGCTGCTCGTCCAGGAGGCGTTGAACCCGAACGAGGCGGTGCCGTTGGTGGCGAGCGCGCCGTTGTAGTCGACGTTGCGGGCGCTCACCTGCGCGCCGGACTGGCTGACGGTGGCGTTCCAGGCCTGGGAGACCTGCTGGCCGGCGGCGTACGACCAGGCCACGGTCCAGCCGTTGATCGGGTCGCCGAGGTTGGTGATGGTGACGTTGGCGCCGAAGCCGCCCTGCCACTCGTTGGTGACCTGGTAGTCGACGCGACAGCCGACGGCGGCGGCCGAGGCGACGACCGCACCTGCGGCGCCGGCCACGACGGCCGCTGCCGTCGCGGCGGCGAGCACGGTCAGCCGTTGTCTTGACGGGTGCATGAACTGCCTCCGGGGGATCCGGTGGTGACCGCTCTGGTCCACCTGCCCTGCCCGGGTGGCGCGGTGGACGGCCCGCCGCGGCGGCGGCGAACGGCGATCTGGTCGGGGGTTGACGCCCTGGTACTCGGATCCGGCTCAGCCGCATCGTAGGGCAAGCGCTTTCCGGTCCGCAATATCGACGACTGTCACGCCGTGCGGCTCTTGACCGTCCCCCACGCCACCTGATCGACTCGGCCGGGTGAACGCCCCGCACATGGACCCGGACGAGTTCCGCCGCGCCGGCCACGCCGTCGTCGACTGGATCGCCGACTACTGGACGACACTGCACCAGCGACCGGTCACCTCCGCCGACCCGCCGGGCACGGTGGCCGCTGCCCTGCCGGGCTCCCCGCCGACCGCGGGCGGTGAACCGGTCGAGGCGGTCCTCGCCGACCTGGACGCCATCGTCCTGCCGGGGCTGACGCACTGGCAGCACCCCGGCTTCTTCGGCTACTTCCCGGCCAACACCTCCGGTCCGAGCCTCCTCGGTGACCTGGTCAGCTCCGGTCTCGGGGTGCAGGGCATGATGTGGGCGACGAGCCCGGCCTGCACCGAACTCGAGACGGTCATGATGGACTGGCTGGCCGAACTGCTCGACCTGCCGCCGCGCTTCTCGTCGACCGGGTCCGGTGGCGGGGTCATCCAGGACTCGGCGTCCTCGGCGACCCTGGTGGCCACCCTCGCCGCGCTGCACCGCGCCAGCGGGGGTCGCTGGCGCGGCGCCGGCATCGACCGGCGCTACCGCGCGTACACGTCGGTGCACGGGCACTCCTCCATCGAGAAGGCCGCGCGGATCGCCGGGCTGGGCGCGGACGGTGTCCGGGCGCTCGACGTGGACCCGGACACCCAGGCGCTGCGCCCGGACGCGTTGCGCGCCGCGATCGAGGCGGATCTGGCCGTCGGGGACGTACCCGCCATCGTCGTCGCGACCATCGGCACCACCTCCACCACCGCCATCGACCCGGTGGCGGAGATTGGGGCGATCTGCGCCGAGTACGGCGTCTGGCTGCACGTGGACGCGGCCTACGCGGGGGCCGCCGCCGTCTGCCCCGAGCTGCGCTGGTCGCACGCCGGTCTGGAGTACGCCGATTCGTACTGCTTCGACCCGCACAAGTGGCTGCTCACCGGCTTCGACTGCGACGCGTTCTGGGTCGCCGACCGCAGCGAGCTGGTCGAGGCGCTGACCGTGCTCCCCGAGTACATGCGCAACGCCGCCTCGGAGTCGGGCGCGGTGCTGGACTACCGGGACTGGCAGGTACCCCTGGGTCGTCGGTTCCGGGCGCTGAAGCTGTGGTTCGTGCTGCGCTGGTACGGGGTCGAGGGGCTGCGGGCGCACATCCGTTCCGGGGTCGCCCTGGCCGCCCGGTTCGCCGATCACGTCAGCGCCGACGACCGGTTCGAGCTGACGGCGGCGCACCCGTTCTCGCTGGTCTGCTTCCGGTTGCGCGCCGACGACGACACGAACGCCGAACTGCTGGCCTCGGTCAACGCCACCGGGCGGGCGCACCTGACCCACACCCGGGTGGCCGGCCGGTACATCCTGCGGCTGGCCGTCGGCTCACCACAGACCACCGAGGCACACATCGACGAGACGTGGACGCTGCTCGCCGAGGCGGCGGACAAACTGCTCACGCGCTGACGACCCGGACGCCGCATCTCGCCCTCTGGGGCGAGCCTGCTCGATCAGCTCGTCCGGGTGCTCAAGCACACCCCCGGTCTCCCCGGGCAGCGGTGCCAGTCACACGAGCCTGATGCCTGTGAGTCATCTTGATGACTCACAGGCATCACGCTCACCGGGGTAAGGCGGCCCGCCGTGAGCACCGGCGGGTGGCCAAGGAGATTCGCCCCAGCGACGCAGCGACCACCGAGTCGACCGCCGTCACCAGCAGCCGACGCGCGGGTCAGCGCGCTCCCGGAGTTCCCGCCACGCTGAGGTCGGCCGGTGCGCTGCCGTCGGCAGCGCCGGGGATGACGGCGGCCGGCTCGGGAAGCATCGGCAGTCCAGCGGCGGGTGCCGGGGCCGTCGCGGTGGCAGCTGCGGCGGCCGCTGCGGTGGCACGGGCTCGACGGGTGCGGCGCAGGGCCCGTACGGCGAAGAGCAGCGCGGTCAGCCAGCCGGCGGCCAGCAGGGCGTAGAGGGTGGGGCGGAGCGGGCCGTCCAGCTCGGCGGAGCGGATCAGGGTGCGGGCGTTGCTCAGCACGATGACGCCGCCGACGGCCGCGCCGAGCAGTTGGGCGGGGACGATGCGGACCAGCCAGGCGGCCAGCGGAGCGGCGATGAGCCCGCCGATCAGCAGGGCCACGACGGTGGGCAGCAGGAAGCCCTCGGCGCCCAGCCCGATCAGGAAGCCCACGCTGGCCGCGCCGGCGACCACGAACTCGGCGGTGTCGACCGAGCCGATCACCTTGCGCGGCTCCATCCGGCCGGAGACCAGCAGCGCGGGGGTGGCCACCGGGCCCCAGCCCCCGCCGCCCGTCGCGTCGACGAAGCCGGCGACCAGGCCGAGCGGGCCGAGGAATCGTCCGCGCAGCGGCCCGCCGACCCGGCCGGTGCGCAGCGGCCGGGCGAAGCGCACCAGCAGGTACGTGCCCAGGGTGAAGAGGATGGCGGCCATCCACGGCGCGGCCGCCTCGGTGGAGATCGAGCTGAGCAGGGTGGCGCCGGCGAACGCGCCGATCGCGCCGGGCAGCGCGATGCGGGTCACCACCCGCCAGTCGACGTTGCCGAATCGCCAGTGCGCGACCCCGGCGGCGAGCGTGGTGCCGATCTCGGCCAGGTGCACCGACGCCGAGGCGGCGGCGGGAGCGACCCCGACGACCAGCAGCAACGTGGAGGAGGTCAGCCCGTACGCCATGCCGAGCGAACCATCGATCAACTGCGCGACGAGCCCGACCAGAGCGAGGACCAGTAGCTTGCGCACGAGCGCCCCCTGACTTTTCGGTATCTCCTATCGACTTGGTCGACAATGCGGCACGGTGGAGCCGGGGTCAAGTGTCTGATCGGTGGATGGGACGCCGGCAGGTCAGCGCCGAGGCGTCAGCCCCGGACGGCGTCAACCCCGGTGAGAGGTCAGATCCAGGCGCGGGGGTCGGCGGCCAGCTCGGTGACCCGCGCGGGCAGCGCGCCCGCGGCCACGTCGGCGACGCTGACCAGCTCCAGGATCTCGCGCTCGCTGGCGCGCAGCGCGATCCACACCTCCTGCAGGGCACGGGCCGGGCCGTGGTAGCCGAGCTGTTCGGGGCGCTGCCCACGCACGTGCGCGAGGGGCCCGTCGATCACCCGGATCACCTCGGCAAGGGAGATCTCCTCGGCCGGGCGGGCCAGCCAGTAACCGCCCTCCGGGCCGCGCTGGGCGTGCACGATGCCACCCCGGCGCAGTTGCAACAGGATGCTCTCCAGGAACTTCGGCGGAATCTCCTGCGCACGGGCGATCTGGTCGGCGGTGACCGGCCGACCCCGCCCGGGGCCGCTGGCCGTCGCGGCCAGTTCGGCGGCCGCACGGAGGGCGTAGTCGACCCGGGCGGAGAGACGCATGCCGGCAAGGTTAGCCCGCAGGTCATCCGCCGGGACCGGCGGCCCTCGGCCGATCGGTCACGCATCGACGAATAACCAATAACGAGGTACGCCTTGATCCACTACCCGGTGGGGCCCGAAAGGACGATTCCGAAGCGTCCTTATGCTGGGCGGGCAGTATGCCTGTCCGACCGGTCAGCGGGGTTCGGGCCGGACATTGAACAACCCGGGGGGAAGGCAACACGATGACCGATGTCGCCACACGCACCTGGGATGGCATGACCATCCCGATCGCCGGCACCTACCGCCTCGATCAGGCGCACAAGCGGATCGGTTTCCTGTCCCGTCACATGATGGTGAGTCCCGTTCGCGGCGAGTTCGCCGAGGCGACGGCGGAGATCACGGTGGCGGAGGATCCGCTGCGCTCCGGGGTGACCGCCACCATCGCGGCGGCGAGCATCTCCACCGGGAGCGCCGACCGGGACACCCATCTGAAAAGCGCCGACTTCCTCGATGTGGAGCGTTATCCCACGCTCGAATATCGAAGCACGGGCATCGCGTGGCAGAGCAACGACGACCCGATTTTCTACTGGGCACGCCTGCGTAGCAACCGACTCGGTGGACGAGGCAGAAGTCACAATCCCCCGCCGCAATCCGAGCCCAATCGATTTGTGCTCGCCGGTGAGTTGACGGTGAAGGGGATCACCCGCGCGGTGAACCTACAGGTGAATTTCGGCGGCGCGCGTCGTGATCCGTACGGGCAGAACATCTTCGGATTCAGCGCGACCGCGGAGATCAACCGCGAGGACTACGGCCTGCTCTGGAACGTCGCGTTGGAGAGCGGCGGCGTCCTGGTCGGCAAGACCGTGCAGATCGAGATCGCCGGCGAGGCCATCCACCAGGCGTGACCGGTCGGGTCAGGCGCCGACGCGGCGCAGCAGACCCTCCTGGACGGCGCTGGCGATCTGCCGGCCGTCCGTGGTGAACATCCGGCCGGTCGCCAAACCTCGCGCGCCGGACGCCGACGGGCTCCAGCAGTCGTAGAGGAACCACTCGTCGGCGCGGAACGGCCGGTGGAACCAGAGCGCGTGGTCCAGGCTCGCGCCGACCACGCCACCCGGCCCCCACACCTCGCCGTGCACGGAGAGCACCGAGTCCAGCAGGGTGAGGTCGGAGGCGTACGTGAGCGCGCAGGCGTGCAGCAGCGGGTCGTCGGGCAACTTGCCGTCGATGCGCATCCAGACCCGCTGGTGCGGGTCGGCCGGCCGGTCACCGGGACGGACCCAGCCGGGCTCCCCCACGTAGCGCACGTCGATGGGCCGGGGGATCTGCCCCCAAATGCCCAGCCGCTCGGGGTAGCGGGCGAGCCGGTCGGACATCGTCGGCACGTCCTGCGGCGGCGGCACGTCGAGCGGGGCGGGGGCCTGGTGGTCCAGCCCTTCCTCGGCCCGCTGGAACGACGCCGACATGAAGAAGATCGGCTTGTCGTGCTGGAGGGCGACCGCGCGGCGCACCGAGAACGACCGGCCGTCGCGGATGTTCTCCACCTGGTACTCGATGGGCTCGGCGGGGTCGCCGGGGCGGACGAAGTAGCCGTGCAGCGAGTGCACGAACCGTTCCGGGTCCACCGTGCGGCCGGCGGCGACCAGGGCCTGACCGGCAACCTGGCCGCCGTACACGCGTTGTGGGCCGACCGGAGGGCTCATCCCCCGGAAGGTCATCTCCCCGGTCGAGTCGAGGTCGAGCACCTCCAGCAGCTGGTCGACCGCCGCCTGGCCGACCGCGACCCGACCGTCGCTCACTGCAGCGCCCGCGCCGACGCCGCGTCGACCAGCGAGCCGAGCTGGTGCACGCGCAGCGTGTTGGTCGAGCCGGGGGTGCCGGGCGGGCTGCCGGCGACGATGACCACGTAGTCGCCGGGGTTGGCCCGGTTGAGCCCGAGCAGCGCCTGGTCGACCTGGCGGAACATGTCGTCGGTGTGCTGCACGAACGGCATCAGGAAGGTCTCCACGCCCCAGGTGAGGGCGAGCTGGTCGCGCACCTCGGGGACCGGCGTGAACGCGAGCAGCGGCAGGTCGCAGTGCAGGCGGGAGAGCCGCCGCACGGTGTCGCCGGTCTGCGAGAAGGCGACCAGCGCCTTGGCGTTGATGGCCCGGGCGATCGACGAGGCGGCCACGGTGAGCGCGCCGCCGTGGGTACGCGGGTCGTGCTGGAGCCGGGGCACGCCGATCGAGCCGGACTCGGTCGTCGTCACGATCTTGGCCATGGTGCTGACGGTCAGCACCGGGTACTTGCCGACGCTGGTCTCACCGGAGAGCATGACCGCGTCCGCGCCGTCGAGCACTGCGTTGGCCACGTCCGAGGCTTCCGCCCGGGTGGGCCGCGAGTTCTCGATCATGGAGTCGAGCATCTGGGTGGCCACGATGACCGGCTTGGCGTTCTCCCGGCAGAGCTGCACCGCCCGCTTCTGCACCAGCGGGACCTGGTCCAGCGGCATCTCGACGCCGAGGTCACCGCGGGCGACCATCACGCCGTCGAAGGCCAGCACGATGGCCTCCAGGTGCTCCACGGCCTCCGGCTTCTCGACCTTGGCCAGCACCGGCCGGAACACGCCCTCCTCGGCCATGATGCCGTGCACGAGCTTGATGTCCTCGGCCGAGCGGACGAAGGAGAGCGCCACCAGGTCGACACCGAGCCCCAGGGAGAAGCGCAGGTCCTCGGCGTCCTTGTCCGACATGGCGGGCACGCTGACCGCCACGTTGGGCAGCGAGACGCCCTTGTTGTTGGAGACCGGACCGCCCTCGGTGACGAGGCAGCGGATGTCGTTGCCGGTGACGTCGGTGACCTCCACGGCGACCCGACCGTCGTCGATCAGCAGGCGGTCGCCGGGCTTCACCTCCTGCGGCAGCTTCCGGTAGGTGCAGGAGACCCGCTCCTTGGTGCCGATGATGTCGTCGCTGGTGATCACGACGGAGTCGCCGGTGCGCCACTCGTGCGGGCCGTCGGCGAACTTGCCGAGGCGGATCTTGGGACCCTGCAGGTCGGCCAGGACGGCGACGGGCTTACCGGCCGCCTCGGACGCCTCCCGGACCATCCGGTAGACGGCCTCGTGGTCCTCGTGGCTGCCGTGGCTGAAGTTGAGCCTCGCCACGTTCATACCGGCCTCGACGAGGCCCCGGATGCGCTCCGGGGACGAGGTGGCGGGACCAAGAGTGCAGACGATCTTCGCGCGGCGTGTCACGCCCATCAGGCTAGTCTCTCCTTCAGGTCGGACTCGGGGCCGACCCCTTGCAGGCAGCGGAACAGGTGTCCAACGACGCGTGGCACGCGTCGGGCCGGCGGGCGCAAGCGCACCGGGAACGTGGTGGCGACGGGCAACGGCGACCGCGCGCCGGGAATCGTACGCCTCCGCGCCGAGCCGGTGTCGGCCCGCTCCCGGCGACGGCCCCCGGCGGCGTGTGCCGAGGCACCGTCACCAGCCGCCGGACCGACGCTCAGCTACCAGCCTTGACCAGGGGAAACTCCAACGAGCCGGCCGGGCAGAGGAAGGTCAACACGTCCACCCGGTAGAGGCCCGCCTGCACCGCCGGGTCGGCCTCCAGCACGCTGCGCACGTCCTCGACGCTGCCGGTGCGGGCCAGCCCGAAGCCGATCGGCGGCTCCGGGGTACGGGCCGGGCCGTCCACCGAGCCGGCGACCAGGATGATCCCGCCGCGTTGCAGCGCCCGCATGTGCTCGGCGTGTTCGGCCTGCAACCGCTGCACGGTCTCCGGGGGCAGGGCCCGTCCGGCCGCGCCGGGATAGATCACGATGCACTCGTACGTGTCGAGCGCGAAGTCGACCTGCGGCGCTCCCGCCATGGCGCTCCCTTTCGCCGTCGCCGGCACGCACCGGGCCGGCCGCCCGAGCCGGCGTCACCGGCACGCGCCCAGCCTCGCACGCCGAGGAGGGCGGCACCTGTCGCTCCGGCCAACTCCCCCTCGTCGGTCCGTCGGAGAGTCGGGACGCGGACACGGGCACGGGGGCGTGCCCGGTGGGGTCACCGGATACGGTGGACGGTCCAGACGTCGGTGGCGGGGAGGTCGGGATGCGCGACGACGAGCCGGTGTCGGGTCCACTGCCGTACGCCGAGGTGACCGACGAGGCGTACGCCGCGCGGGCGGCCGTGGACTTCCGGGCTCAGGAGTTCGAGTTCGCGGTGGTGCTCAGCGGCCCCTGTCCCCGGTGCGGCCACGCAAGCGCCACCACCCTCGTCGACGAGGTCTACCGCAAGGACGCCGCGACGCCCGACCCGGGCTACCGGACGCTGCTGTGCGAGTGCGAGGTCGAGCACCCGGGGTGCCCCGCCGGGCTGCGGGGCTGCGGGGCGTACTGGACGCTGCGGCTGGAGGTCGAGGCGTGATCCGTCTGCGTCCCGGCCCGCCCGCCACGGTGGCCGACCTGCACCGCGCGCAGCAGCTCGCCGGGCTGCTGCGGGGCGAGTTGGACCGGGTCCGCGCGGCGGCGCTGGCCTGGCGCAACGGCCTGGGTGGCCTGCTGGTGGCGCTGGTCGGGTTCAGCCTGATCCGGGGCCGCTCCGACGTGAGCACCCTCGCGCCGGGTTGGGACGTCCTGGTCGGTTTGCTGCTGCTCGCCGCGCTGGTCGCGGGCGTGACCGGGGCGCTCGCGCTGCTCCGCGCGGCGCACGGCCGGCTGACGGTGACCCCGGTGGCGGCCCTTCCGCCGGCCCCGCTCGGTGACCATCAGGAGGCGGTGGCGGCGGTCCGGTCGCTGCGTATCGGGGTGGGGCTGGTGCTGCTGTGCACCGCGCTGCTGGTCGCGGCGGTCGGCGTGACCTGGTACGCCCCCGGCCGCTGATCCCCCTGGCGGTGCACGCCACGGTCAGGGGCCCAGGTGGGCGTAGCCGGCCCAGGTGTCCGGATGGCCCGGTAGGGCGGTGCGGAGCCGGCGGACCGCCGCGTGCAGGGCCACGGCCGCGCGGTCCGGTGCGATTCCGCCGGGCACCGCGAGCCCGTCGTACAGGTCGGCGCAGAGCCGGACCGTCAGCGCGTCCGAGATGGACCAGAGCGCGCCGATGACCTGCCGGAAGCCGGCCAGTTGGAAGGCCGTGCCGAGGGTGAGCGCCTCGTCGGGCAGGGCCGCTCCACCGCGTACCGTCTCGCAGGCGGAGAGGACGGCCAGCGCGGCGGGGCGTTCCGCCGGCCGCCACAGGTCGCGGACGCTCAGCGGGCCGCCGGCCAGCTCGAGGTGACCCCGGGCCGGGGCGCGCAGGTCCTGGGTGCCGTGGCAGGACAGGTGCGCGACGGGCTGCTCGGGCAGGGCGTCGAGCACCGCGTCCGGGCTGGCCTGCGGCCCGAGCAGCGAACGTACCCGGGGTAGGTGCCGCCGGACGATCTCCTGTTCCTGCGCGACGCCGCGCAGGTCGGCCCGACCCGCCGTCTCCGGCATGCCGACGAACAGCGCCTCGTCGACCGGGTCGGGCCGCGCCGGGACGCCCCGGCGCGCGTGCGTCAGCGCCCGCAGCGACGCCGTGTACGACGGGACCACCCGGTCGAGCACCCCGTCGCCGTGATCGAGCGGGCCGGCGGCGTGCAGCGGCAGCAGCGTGAGCACGCCGGTGGGGCACCACCACAGCCGGGGCCCGGCACCGGCCGTCGGCACGGCGTCGGCGTCGGGCCGGGTGGGCAGGGCCACGTCGAGTACGGGTGCGGCGACCACCCGCCACAGCCAGTCCAGCGTCCCGGCCATCTCGGCGCGGGCCAGCGCGTGCCGACGCCGTACCTCGGGCTGCGGGACGTCCTCCGGCGAGGGCTCGGTGAGCAGCGCGATCGCGCCCAGGAATTGCGACGTCCGCACGATCAGCTCGGCCAGGGTCAGCTCCGGCAGCGGCACAACGGTGACCCGACCGTCGGCGACGACCAGCGCGTCGCAGCGCCGGTCGGCGACGTTGACCAGTACCACCGGACCGTCGGCGGCGGCCCGGGCCAGCTCGTCGAACGGTGGCGGACGGAGGAAGTCGGTGAAGCCGGGCCGGTCGCGGATCTCGGCCAGCAACCGGCGGCGGCGGGTGGCGAGGTCGTACCGCTGCTCCGGGGTCGCTCCCGCCCCGGTGGCCGCCACCCCGGCGTCGTCCCATCCGACCGGCGACATCGGCCCGGCCGACGACCGCGCCGGGAAGTCGTCGAGGGCGGCCTGGAGGTCGGCGAGCCGGGCGGCGAGGCGGGGCGCCTGCGCGCGCAGCGCGGCCAGGTCGGCACCGGCGTCGTGGGCGCGGGTGAGCAGGACGCCGCGACCGTACTCGAGCAGCTCCACCGCGCGCTCCGGGCGGTCCAGGGCGACGGCGACCGCCGCGGCGTCGCTGGCCAGTCCGGGGAAGCGGCCGAGCAGACGGGTCTGGTCGTCGGGGTCCATGCCGTGCCAGGCCACCAGGTCGATCAGCTCGATGGCGGTGGTGTACCCGTCGAGCGCGGCCGGTAGGTCGCCGGCCCGGGCGGCGTGTGCCGCGTACCGGCTGGCGGCTGTCGCCCGCAGCAGCGACGGCGCGGACTCGACATCGGCTGCGGCGCGCAGCGCGGCGGTCGCCTCGGCCGGCGCGCCGGAGCCGCCCGCGCCGGTCTCGGCGACCCGCTCCAGGGCGGTGGCCAGGTTGCTCAGGCACATGGTGCGGGCGGGGTGCTCGGGTGCCAGCGCGTCGACGGCCGCCCGGTAGGCGGCCAGCATGGCGTCGGTGTCGGCGTGACCGGCCTGGTGGCGCAGCAGGAGGGCGTTGCCGAGGTTGGTGAGGATTCGGTGCCGGTCCGCGTCGGCCACCGGCCGCCGGCTCAGCCGGTCGAGCAGCCGAACCGCCTCGTCCAGCGCCGGCAGGTCACCGCTGAGGCGGTGCCGCAGCAGGTGGGCCAGCGCGTAGGTGCCGACCGTCTGGGCGTACTCGGTGGGGTCGGCCTGCTGTTCGGCCAGCTCGGCGGCCTCGCGTAGCGCGGCCACGGCGGTGTCGGAGTCCCCGGCGACGCCGGCCGCGACCTCGTCGGCGGTCCGGCCGTCGGCGGGCAGCGCGCCCTCGACCACCAGTTCGACCCGGCGGTTCAGCGCGGAGCCGTAGTTCGTCAGCGCCGGCAGGCGGTCCGGGTGCCCGGGTGGCGTCGTGTCGACCACCCGGGCCAGCACCTGGATCGCCTCGGTCAGGGTCGCCAGGTCCTGGGTCGAGGCGAACAGCGCGTGCAGCACCAGGCCCAGGTTGGAGCGGTAGCGGGGCAGGGAGGTGTCGTCCGGCGCGGCGGCGGCCACGGCCGATCGCAGCGCGACCGCAGCCGGCTCCAGCAGCTCCGGCTCGCCGGCCAGGTCGGCGAGTTCACGCAGGGTGTTGCCGAGGTTGTTGAGGACGTGCGGGCGCAGCGGGTCGGTCCGAGGCAGCAGCCGTTCCGCCTCGGTCAACGCGTCGCGGCCCTCGCGCAGCGCGCCCACCCCGCCTAGGTCGGCGTGGCCCAGGGCGAGCGCGTGACCGAGGTCGGCGAGCCGGTGCGCCCGCTGGACCGGGTCCCGGGCGGCGGCCAGGCCGGCGCGCAGCAGCCGTACCGCCTCGACGACGTCGTCGGCCCGTCGTCGCAGCTCGTACCGGGTGATCAGGAGACCGCCCACGACGTGCCGCAGCTCGTCGCCGCCGGTCCCGTCGGGCCGCGACCCGGAGCCGGCCCGGTACGCGTCGATGGCCGCGTCGAGGTCGGCCGGGTCGGCGGCGGTCAGGTGCCGCTCGGCGAGCAGGCTGGCGAGCCCGAACTGGGCGGTGCCGGCCAGGTCCGGGGTGAGGCCGCCGAACCCGGTCAACGCCGACCGGTACGCCTCGATGGCGGCGTCCCGGTCGGCAGACGCCTGGTCGCGGGCGAACCGTTCGGCGAGCGCGGCGCCGTGCAGCGCGGCGGCCCGGGGATCGGCGCTGTCCCGGGCCGCCGCGAAGGCGTCGACGGCCTCGTCGAGGTCGCGTGGCCGCCGGTGCAGCCGCCACCGGTCGCGCAGCCGTTGACCGAGGTTCATCCGGGCCATCGTGCGCACCGGCGCGCCCGGCGCGGCGGTCCGGACCGCGTCCCGCAGCGCGGTGATCGCCTCGTCCAGCGCGGCCGGGTCGTGGTCGACGTCGTACGTGTCGCCGAGGACGTTGCCGAGGTTGAACAGCCGTACCGGACGGTCCGGGTCACCGACGCCGGTGGCCTCCAGGCTCTCCCGGTGCGCCTCGACGGCCGCCGCCAGGGCCCGCCGCCGGCCGAGGTGCTGGAACTGGTCGCGGTGCACCTTGCCGAGGGCGGACAGGTAGTGCAGCCGCTCCGGCGCTCCGGCGGGTGTGGCCGTGAGCGCCTGCCGCAGCAGCGCCTCGGCCTGGTCGGCCGCCCGGTAGTCGCGGTTGGTCTCGGCCGCCGCCATCAGCAGGACGGCCTCGACGTACCGGGCGTTCGCCGCGCCGTCGCGGGCGGTGCTGCCCGTCGGGGCGGTCCGGGGGCGCGGCGGTCGGGCCTGGTCCGCGGAAGCGGGTCGGGAGCGCAGCAGCTCCCGCAGCGGCTGCGGCACCCGTTCCGGCGCGAAGCGCAGCAGGAACTCGGTGAGCCGCAACGCCTGGTCGAGGTCGTCGGCGTCCTCGCCCGACGGCAGCAGCCGGTAGCGGTACCAGTGCAGGCTGGCCAGCAGGGACATGCCCTCGGCGACCCGCTCGGGCAGCGGCCCGTCCGTGGGCGTGGCGGTCACCAGCTCGACGACGGCCTCGGCGTCGTGGATCGCGCCGGAGTCGAGGACCGCCCGGCGGTCGCCGGTGGCCGCGAAGCGGTCCAGCCGCTCCCGCAACCGACCCACCGGGTCAGGTCTGAACCGTCGCCACATCGCGCCTCCCCCGGGCCGGCCGCGCCGACTCGACTCAGGCGTAGCAGACCGGACACGGAGAGCGCCACCCGTGTCCCGGCACACAATCGGGCGGGCCGCGGCATGACGGGCGGATCCCGGGGGACGATCACCCGGTGGCGGAGTGTCGTCCTGTCCCCGCCACGGCGTGAAGATGATGAAGGATGGGCTTATGGCGACCGACATCAGTAAGCAGCCCGCGAAGGCGTCCGGGACGTACCGGATCGGGGGTGACATCACGGTCAACCGCCTCGGCTACGGGGCGATGCAGATCACCGGCCCCGGCGTGTGGGGCGATCCGAAGGACCCCGCCGAGGCGGTCCGGGTGCTGCGTCGGGCGATCGAGCTGGGCGTGACGTTCATCGACACCGCCGACTCGTACGGGCCGTTCGTGTCCGAGCTGCTGATCCGCGAGGCGCTGCACCCGTACGCCGACGACCTGGTCATCGCGACCAAGGCCGGGTTCACCCGGGCCGGACCGGGCGACTGGCGGGTGGTGGGTCGCCCGGAGTACCTGCGTCAGCAGTGCGAGCTGAGCCTGCGTCACCTGGGCCTGGACAGCATCCCGCTGTACCAGCTGCACCGGATCGACCCGCAGGTTCCGCTCGCCGACCAGCTCGGTGAGCTGGCACTGCTGAAGCAGGAGGGCAAGATCCAGCACATCGGGCTGTCCGAGGTCAGCGTGGAGCAGATCGAGCAGGCGCGGGCGATCACCGAGATCGTCTCCGTGCAGAACCTCTACAACCTCGCCAACCGCAGCGCCGAGGACGTGCTGGACTACTGCGAGCGCAACGACCTGGCGTTCATCCCGTGGTACCCGATCGCCACCGGGGAGCTGGCCCGGCCGGGCGGTCCGCTGGACGCGATCTCCAACGCGCACGGCGCGACGCCCGCGCAGCTCGCGTTGGCCTGGTTGCTGCGTCGGTCGCCGGTGATGCTGCCCATCCCGGGCACGTCGTCGGTGGCGCACCTGGAGGAGAACGTGGGCGCCGCCGACGTACGCCTCACCGACGACGAGTTCGAGGCGCTGGCCAAGGCGAGCTGACCGCGCCGGCCCGGACGCCGTGGACTCAGCCGACGGCGTCCGGGCCGATCTCGCGGGCGGCGCGCAGCGCCTCGGTGGCCTGGGCGGCGCGTAGCGCCTCGGTGGCCTGGGCCAGCAGGCGGGCCGAGTCCGTGCGCCCACTGACCTGCAACTCCACCTCGGCGTCCCCGGACTGGATCCGGATGCTCGCCTCGGTGCGCTGCTGGTCCACCCAGGACTGCAACAGGTTGAACAGCCCCGGCAGCAGTCCCTGAGCCAGCACCGCGATGATCACGGCGTCGCTGAAGCCGGGCCGTCCCCCGCCACCGCCGGCCGCCCGGACCACCGGCCGGTACTCCGGGCGGCGGTGGATCCAGGTCAACAGGTCGACCGCCGCGGGCTGCCGTTGCCGGGGGTTGATGGTCAGCCGTACGGGCAGCCGGGCAGCGGCGTCGCTGTCGGTCACGGTGGGTCTCCCGGTCACTCGGAGGCGGGTTGGAAGGTGACGGCGTCCCCGTCGGCGGTGGCCCGACCCGTGACGGTCAACGCGTCGTCGTCGCTGAACGGCGAGCTGGTGCCGAAGTACGTGGTGGTGCCGCTGACCTGCACCCGGCCCTGACCCTCCAGCGGCGTGGACACCTGGGCGGTGCTCGGGCCGGTCAGCTCGACGGCGACCTTCGGGTACTCCAGGATCTTCCAGGTGACCTTCTGCGCCGACCCGCCGTAGTAGCGGAACGGGCATCCCGGCGGCGCGGCGACCGTCTGCTTGGCGCACTCGTCCAACCAGGCGCGTACCCGGGTCTGGACGGCCTCGACCGCCGTCGGCTTGAGCACGGGGGCCAGTTCCAGGGTCGCCGAGCCCTGCCCCGGGCCGACCAGCAGGGTCTGGGTCGGCGTCTCGCTCAGCGCGCTGGACGGGCCGGTCGCCGTGTACAGGCCGGGCAGCAGCACCAGCGGCGGACCCTCGGTGGCGACGGGCAGCTCCACCCCGTTGAGGCGTACGCCCGGCTCGGCGATCGACGAGTTGAGCGGGATCGGCCCACCGGCCAACCGCCAGCCGTGGAACAGACCGGCGGTGGTCTCCTCCTCGCGGCGCAGGGTGAGGGTTGCCGTCTGCCGCGCGTCACCCAGCCGGTACGCCACCGTGGCGGTGGCCGTGTCGCCGTCCCGCTCCAGCGAGGTGACCTCGACGTCGGTCGGTGGTTGGTAGCCCTTGCCGCGCAGCAGTTGGGCGAGCAGCTTGTGGTCGGTGCCCTCGCCGGAGTCGGCGAGGTGGTCGAGCGCGGCCTCGCTGTCGGAGTCGGCGAGCGCCGAGAAGAACCCGTCGACCGTCGCCTGGGGGCGGAAGAACGCCCACTGGATCACGCTCAGCCCGCTGGCGCCGAGGCAGGCGACGAGAGCGAGAACGCCGACCAGCAGCCAGGTACGGCGGGTGCCGACCGGACCGCTCTGGCCGAACAGCCGTTCGGCGGTGACGGACGCGGCCGCGTCGGCGGGTACGCCCGTGTGGGCGGGTGCGCCGATCATCGAGGCCCGTTCCAGCGCGTCGAGCCGCAGCTCGTGCGGCGGGTGGGTGGCGCAGACCGCCTCGTCCCAGCCGCTGCGTCCGCTCTCGAAGGAGAGCCGTCGCTCCAGGATGCGCCGCAGCCCGTCGACGTGCCCGGTCAGCACCGCGCCCAGATCGGCCCGGTACTCGGCGGCCCGGACGTCGCGGGCGTGCAGGGGCAGCACCACGTACCGCATGGTGAGCAGCACCGGCCAGAAGAACAGGAACACCACGAAGTTGGTGGCCGGGTGCGGGAACGTCCGCATCAGCCAGGTGGGCAGGGCGTGGGCGAGGGTGAGCGGCAGGCCGACGCCCCGGACGAAGGCGCTGGTGATCTCGTCCCCGGTGCGCCAGTGCACCAGCTCATGGCTGAGCAGCGCCGCGACCTCGTCGTCCGGCTCGCCGAGCACGGCGGTGGTGACCACCACGTGCCGGGCGTACGTGCGGGCGTTGCTCAGGACCGGGTCGTCCTCCATGAGCAGCCGGGGCACGCTGGGCAGGCCGAGGCGCCGGGCGCAGTCGTCCAGCACCGGACGCAGTCGCGCGTTCTCGCGGCGGCTGGGCTGGCGCGCGCCGGACACCACCAGCAGGCTCGGTTCGAGCAGCACCCGGTACAGCGTGTAGACGACGCCGATCAGCGCCGCCGCGACGACCGTGCCGATCAGGCCGGTGAGCAGCGCCAGCGGCTCGTCCGCGACGGTCAGCCAGGGCAGCACCAGCACGGCGAGGAAACCGGCGAGGAAACCGACCACGAACCCGGCCACCCCGCCCAGCATCCCGCCGGAGCGGCTGAGGAACGCGTCCAGCAGCGAGCCGATCAGCGGCGCGTCGCGCAGCACCGTGGGGATCTGGTCGTCCGCGCCGGCGCCACCGGCGAAGAGGCCGACGACGGCGAAGCTGAGGCCACCCCAGAACGCCAGGAGCAGCGCGATCGGCAGGTAGAACCAGGTGGCGACGAACGCGCCGAGCACGCCCCGCCAGTCCCGCAGGATGCCGGCGCGCAGCCAGATGAGGGCATTCGGGTAGCCCGGTGGCCGGTCGGCGAACCCGCCGGTGGCCGGCGGAGGATCGGCCGCCGGGGGTTCGGCGGCCCGGACGTCGAGCTGCGGCACTGTCGGCGGGGTGCTCTCCGGCGGCACCCGCTGCGGCTCGGTCATGCCCACTGCTCCCTCTCGACGGACCACGTCCACACTGTCGGGAGTGGACGGCCGGAGCAGGCTATCGAGGACATCTGATGTCTGCCACACCGTTTCCGAGGATCGTCACGTACCCGACAGTGGCCGTCGCGGGCGGGGTGCGGCGGTCCCCGGCGGACCGCCGCACCGACGTGCTCAGACCGCCAGGCAGTTGGGTCGCACCGGGCCGTCGACCAGGGCGCCGCGCACGATGGTGTACGCCGTGCCGTCGAGCACCAGACCCAGGTGCCCCACCACCCGCAGCGGGCAGTACGACTGGATGAGCACGTTCGTCGCGCCGTCGTTGACGGCGGCGTTGCCGGTCGGACGGACCAGTTCGTCCTGGAGCGTGCGGATGGTGGTGTAGCGCACCGACCCGGGGGTGTCGTCACCGGCGTTGAGGTCGGCGAGGAACGCCGAACCGATGGTCATCTGTTGGCAGGCGACGACGCCGGCGCAGCTGCCGAGGCCGAGGAACGACACGATGTTGGCGACGTACGTGCCGTACTGCGGGGTGCCCAGGCTGACGTACCGGCCGACGGTGGCGGTGCCGCCGAGCCGTTTGAGGTAGTAGCGGCTGACCAGGCCGCCCTCGGAGTGGGCGACGACGTCGACGGTCGTCGCGCCGGTGGTGGCGCGTACCTGCTCGACGTACCCGGCGAACGCGCGGGCCGAGGCGGGTATGTCGCCGAGGCCCAGCCCGGGCAGCTGGTAGATGAAGGTCCGGTAGCCGTCGGCGCGCAGCCGGGCGGCGATCGGCTCGTACGCGACGGCGACGCCGCTGAGCCCGCCGACCACGATGACGGGGTTCGCCGCGGCGGCGGAGACGGTGGCCGAGGCGGCGGGTGCGGCGGTCGCGGTTCCCGCCGAGGCGAGCAGGGCGGCGGTGGCCAGGGACAGGACGAGGACGGTCTTTCGGAGCAGCATGGCTGCACCTCCGGGGGGGAGGCGCCCGACGATCCGGGCAGGTGGGTGGGGGTGTCCGGTCGACCGTGCGACGATGATGCCCGCAACAATTCGGCAACGTCAATGACTTGTTACGCGCCGGTAACCCGTTGTCCCGCCGAGGGCGCAAACCGGCAAACCGGTCACGCTCCACACCGGACACCGGGGCACCGGCACACCCCCGCGCCCCGACGACCGATGGCATGCTGTGGCCGTGGCTGCCGACGAACCTCCCGAGCGTCAGTTGCGGGTGATGCCGTGGTGGCTGGTGCTGGTCGGCCTGCTGCTCGCCGCCGCGCTGGGCTGGCTGGTGCTCGACCTGCTGCTCACCGAGGCCGACCGGGCAATCCAGCCGGACACCCGGGCCACGCTGCGCATCGACGCGATCCGCACCGGCCTGAGCGTGGTGGCGGGTACCGGCGGCGGGCTCGCCCTGCTGCTGGCCGCGCGCCGGCAGTGGATCGCCGAGCGGGCGCAGCGCCACCAGGAGACCGTCGCCGCCCGCGACCAGGCGCACCGGGACCGGGTGCAGGCGCACAGCGAGTCGGTGGCCGAGGCCGCGCAGCGCCAGCAGGACCGGCAGTCCACCGCCGCCGAGCACGACGCCGCCGAACGCCGGCTCACCGAGCTCTACACCCGGGCGGTCGAGCTGCTCGGCAACGACACCGCGGCGGTACGCCTCGGCGGGCTGCACGCGCTGGAACGCCTCGGCCAGGACAACCCCTCGCAACGGTCGACGATCGTGGCGGTGCTCTGCGCGTACCTGCGGATGTCGCCGCCGGACGACGAACCGCGCGAGACGGAGGTCCGGCGCACCGCGCAGCGGGTCCTGACCCGACACCTGCGCGACCAGGACGAGACGGCGCACTGGCCGGGCGTCGTACTGGATCTGACCGGCGCGGCGCTCGTCGACTTCGACGCCACGGGCTGCACCCTCGTTGACGCGACCTTCACGGGGGCCGCGTTCACCGGCACGACCAGCTTCGCGGGCGCGACGACGACGGGGCGTCTGCTGCTACGAGCGGCGAGCTTCAGCGACCTGACCCTCGACGGCCTCACGGCCGGCGGCGAGGTCGTCCTGGACGACGCCCGCATCCAGGGCCTCGCGAGCTTCGACAGGGCCGATTTCGCCGACGGCCTGTACTGCCGGCGGTCCCTGTTCGCCGGGCAGACCTCGTTCCGCGGGGCGACGTTCGGTCAGCCCACCAGCTTCGACGCGACCCGCTTCGAGGACGCCACCACGTTCCAGGAGGCGGTCTTCGACGGCGCCCTGTCCATGGAGCACAGCGAGTTCGGCCAATCGGCCAGCTTCTCCAACGCCCGTTTCGCGAACATGGCGCTGTTCCGTTGGACGATCTTCGAAGGGGAGGCGTCGTTCGATCGGGCCCGCTTCACCGACGCCGCGAACTTCGGCCGGGCCCGGTTCCACCGCATGGCCAGCTTCCGCGACGCGCAGTTCAGCCGGCCACCCCAGGTGGAGCAGGCCCGGGCGGTGGTCGATCCCGGCCACCGGTGGCCGGCGGGGACGGTCGTCAAACGGCTCGACGACGAGTGGCTGGTGCTCGTCGACGAGTGAGCGTCGTCAGCGAGTGGCGGCCGCCGGGCGCAACCCGTCGAGGGCCACACCGAGGACGCGGTCGCGTTGCTCGGGCGACGGGAACTGGGCCATCGTGAGCCCACTGATCAGGCGCACCACGTCGTCGAAGCCGACGTCGTCGCGGACCGCACCGGCCGCCTGGGCGCGACGCATCAGCGGTTCGCCGGCGGCGTAGATCTCCGTCCGGCACGTCTTGAAAATCTCCGAGTCGTGCAGCAACTGCTCGGCGAGCGCCCGCTTGGTGGCGACGTACGCGACGAAGCGGTGCAGCCAGGCGACCAGGGCGTCCCACGGGGGCAGCTCGGCCAGGTCCTCGGCGGAGCGGCTCAGCGCCCGGACCTCCTCGACGTAGACGGCCTCGAAGAGGTGCCGCCGGGTCGGGAAGTTGCGGTAGAGCGTGCCGATGCCCACCCCGGCCCGGCGGGCCACGTCCTCCAGGGAGGCGGCAGCGCCGTTCTCGGCGAAGGCGTCGCGTGCCGCGGCGACCAGGGCGTCGTAGTTACGCCGCGCGTCGGCCCGCTTGGGCCGCTGCGCGAAGACCTCGGGCACCTGCCCCGCGGTGGTCATGACGTGCGTCACCTCGTCCTGGTTGCATCCGGAGGCAACCCTCCGATAGCTTAGTGGAGGCACCCCTCCGGAACTCCCGGAGGCCTGCCTCCGGATAGCTTACCTCGGGACCCGCCCGATCCGCCTGGCCACCCGATCGCCCGGACCCGACAACCTGCCCGCCGCCGACGACGGGTGACACACGTCTCCTTCCGTACCATTTCAGGAGTTTTCTCTCGTGGCAGTGACCTCCCGACGCGGCTCGCGTCGGCTCACCTTCACCGTGCTCGCGGCCGGCGCCGGATTCTTCGCGATGCTCCAGTCGCTGATCACCCCGGTGTTGCCGACCATCCAGCAGGACCTGCACACCTCCCAGAACACCGTGACCTGGGTGCTGACCGCCTACCTGCTCTCCGCTTCGATCTTCACGCCGATCCTCGGACGGGTCGGCGACATGGTCGGCAAGGAGCGGATGCTGGTCGTCTCGCTCGCCGCCCTCGCCCTCGGCTGCCTGGTGGCCGCCATCGCGCCGAACATCGGCGTGCTGATCGTCGCCCGGGTCGTGCAGGGCATCGGCGGCGCGGTCTTCCCGCTGTCGTTCGGCATCATCCGCGACGAGTTCCCCGCCGCACGGGTCTCCGGCGCCGTCGCCGCCATCTCGGCGATCGTCGCCGCCGGCGGTGGCCTGGGCGTCGTGCTGGCCGGCCCGATCGTCACCGCGCTGGACTACCGGTGGCTGTTCTGGATTCCGCTGGTCGTGGTGGGGCTGACCGCCGTCGCCGCGCACCTGTTCATCCCCGAGTCCCCGGTGCGTACGCCGGGCCGGATCGACTGGCGTGCCACCCTGCTGCTCTCCGGCTGGCTGGTCGCGCTGCTGCTGCCCATCAGCCAGGGCGCGGCCTGGGGCTGGACCAGCACCCGGGTACTCGGCCTGCTGGCCCTCGCCGTGGTGCTGCTGGTCAGCTGGCTGGTCGCCGAACTGCGCTCGACTAACCCGCTGATCGACATGCGGATGATGCGCCTGCCCGGCGTCTGGACCACCAACCTGGTCGCCCTGCTCTACGGCGGGTCGATGTTCTCCGTGTACGCCTTCCTGCCGCAGTTCGTGCAGACCCCGACCGCCGCCGGCTACGGCTTCGGCGCCAGCATCAGCCAGGCCGGTCTGCTCATGCTGCCGATGCTCGTCGCGATGTTCGTCGCGGGTCTGGTCGCCGGCCGGCTCCAGGCCGTGTTCAGCGCCAAGGCGCAGCTCGCCACGGGCGCGGCGTTCAACGTGGCGGCGTCCGCGATGCTCGCCGCCGCGCACGACACCCGCTGGGAGGTCGCCGTCGCCGGTGGTCTGGTCGGCCTCGGCATCGGCCTGGCCTTTGCGTCGATGGCCAACCTCATCGTCGCCAGCGTGCCCGCCAGCCAGACCGGCGTGGCGACCGGCATGAACGCCAACATCCGTACCATCGGCGGCGCGATCGGCGCGGCCGTGGTCAGCGGCGTGATCACCGCCCACCCGCAGGCCAGCGGCCTGCCCCGGGAGGCCGGTTTCACGGCCGGGTTTCTCCTCCTCACGGCGATCGCCCTCGCCGCCGCGCTCGCGGCCCTCGCCGTCCCGTCCGCCCGGCGGGCGTCGGCCGGTCGCCGGCCGTCCGCCACGGCGATCGTCGAGTCCGAGCTAGCCGGCGAGTTCGCCACCATGCCGGCGACCCGCTGAGGTCCGCGTCGCAGCCCGGGCGGTTCGCCGCCCGGGCTGCGCCCGTTCCGGGGGTACGCTGGCCGGTCGTCACCCGTCGTCGCTCGTCGCTCAGGATGTGCCCATGCCCCAGATGTTGACCACCGAGCGGATCGCCGAGATCGGCTCCCTGGGATCCGGCACCCCGGACCCGGCTGCGCTGGTCACCGAGCTGGTGAGCGCCGTGGACGAGGGCCGGGTCGCCGACCCCGCCGACACCGGGTACGCCCTGTTGGTCGCCGCCGACATCCTGGAGCAGGCCGGCGACCTGGCCGACGCGCTGGCCCTGGCCACTCGTGCCGTCGCCGAACAGCCCGACGACAACACGTACGGCCGGGCCGTGCGCGGCGGCCTGCTGCTGCGCCTCGGCCGGGTCGACGAGGGCCTGGCAGAGCTGTCCGAGCTGCGTCCGCTGCTGGAGACCGATCCCGACGCCGCCCACCTGGTCGACGAGCTGACCGAGTCCGGCCACGCCGAGACGGCGGTCGACTGGCTCACCGCGGCACTCGACGCGATGGTGGACCGCAGCCGCACCCACCAGTACGAGTCCGAGGACGCCCAGGACACGGCCGCCGCCATGATCTTCGGGTTGGCCCAGCGGCGGCACGACCTGCGCGAGGAACTGGGCCTGCCGCACGACGAGCACGACACTCTCGCCGACCGGCTGCGCGACGCGGCCAGCCACGCCGCCGACGTGCTAGACGACGGCCCGGCCACACTGCTGTTCTGGCCGAAGCCGGAGTTCGACGCGCTGCTGCTGCGCTGGCCGGCCCTGACCGAGAGCTACCCGGCCACCTGGGACGAGCATCGCGCCCAGACCGAGCGCGCCCTCGTCGACGCGTCCGGACTCGGCGGCGGCGTCGGCCTGGGCGTCGTGGCGGGCAGCGTCGAGGGTCTGGCGGCCTTCGCCGGTGCCGACCCCATCGACGAGGAAACCCTCGACGAGTACGCCGACAGCCTCGACGACGCCGGCATCACCTCCTGGCCGCCGGGCCGCAACGACGCCTGCTGGTGCGGCTCGGGCACCAAGTACAAGAAGTGCTGCCTGCCCCGCTCGCGCGCCTGACCGTACCGGCGCTTGCCCCGGCTGGGACCATCGACGTGTTGGCCTTCGTCGCTACCGGTCGGAGTTCGCATGGGTGGCTTGTTCGACGTCGTCGCCGCGTGGATCGCCGGAGAGCCCACGGACAAGCTGGAGCTTTTCGGCCTGACCATGGTCTTCTGGGGTCGCCTGGGCAAGTCGATGCTCTACCTGGCCGGGCTCACCATCCTGGTGGATCTCGCCGACGCCGGGAAACTGCGGCGACGGGGAGCGGCGTCCGCCGCGCGGGCCGGCCGGACGTTCCACCGGATGCGGCGCAAGCGCCAGGTCGGTCGGCTCGTGCTGCTGCACGAGACGGTTCGCGATGACGTCGCCCAGACGGTCCCCCGCCGTGGGTTGATCCTGGCGACGCGGCCACCGGCCACCGTCCCCAACGGCGTACACCTGTCCCTCGGCGAGTACCGCGACTTCCACGAGAGCGTGCGGGCCGCCCTGCCCGAGGAGCACACCTGTCGGGACCGGCACGAGAAAACCCTCTGTCCGGACCAGTTCGAGTACGTCGTGCGTCGAGTCAACAGCCTGCTCGCCGACCAACTGCCCGCCGACCAGCGTGACCTGATCCGCGATGCGGAGGCGACCCGCAAGAGCGTCGTCCCGTACTTTGCCGTCGTCGCCATCCTGGTGATCGCCGTCTGCATGGTGCGCGCCGACGACTGGGTGTGGGAGCGGACCTCGACATCCGTCGGCATCCTGCTCGCCCTGGTCGTTTCCGCCGCCGTCGTCCTTCCGGCCGTACGGCTGGCCCTCGCCGCCGTGGGCTACCGGCTCTGGGGGTCGGTGCTCTCGGCCTACGGCGCACTGCTCGACCAGACCCGGCCACTGCACCTGTTCCGCTGGGTGGCAGCCGGGCTCTTCCTCGTCGGCGGCGCACTCGACCTGCTGGCGTCATGACCCGGACCTGTCGGCGTCGCGGCTGCGGTCATCGGCCGCTCGGTGGGCGAACATCGCGCGTTCCATCGATATTCGCAAACGCCGAGCGGGGCTAGGGTGACCGGACCAACCACTCCCGTGAAGGAGTACGTCGTGCGCCGCATCACCACCATCACCGCGCTGCTCGGGCTGTCCCTGGTCGCGCTGCTCACGCCGACACCGGCGAGCGCGGCCAGCACCGTCGACGTCACCTCGGCGACCCTTGTCGCCCGGGGCGTCGCCGTCGACATCACCCTCACCGTGACCTGCGATCCCGGCCTGTCCGGCGCCACCGAACTGATCGTCCGGCAACGCTCCGGCGACCGGGTCGCGTACGCGAGCGGTTGGGCCCCGCTCGACTCGTGCACCGGAGAGCCGCAGGCCGTCACCGGACGCGCCTGGGTGGAGGGCGGCGGGCTGGCCCTCAACCCCGGTGTGGCGCTGATCAGCGGCGGCTTCGAACTGTGCAATCAGGACGTCTGCGACTACCCACGGTTCGAGCAGACGGTCCGCATCAAGCGGAAGTGAGCCACTTCGACGGCGCGTCGGTCGGCCGGCAGGATCGCCGGTCGGCGCGTCGTCGTCGCTGGCGCGTCTCGGCTAGCCAGGGAAGCGAATGACCGGAAGGTCGCCGCCGTCGCCGTAAGCCTTACCCTCGCTCGTCAACACCGAGGCGTCGTGCTCCAGCACAGCCATCACGACGGCCGCGAGGTCAACCCGACCGGTAACGACACGCCAGTACGCCAATTCCTGCCAGTCCTCACCCCAAGTGGGCAACACTGCACAAGCCGGACGTTCGAGCAGTCGGTGCACCAGCGCCCGATCACCCGGATCGTCCACCATCGCCAGCACTTCGGCCGCCACGACAGCCGGCACACCGAAGCGGACCCCATCGTGAGCCACCTCGTGGATAGGCTCGGCGACATCCATGGATCCGGCCAGATAGCCGAGCAACGCAGACCGGTCCAGTATCAGCCGGACCGCCGGCCCGTTCGGATCCATCACGCTGCCGGGGCCTGACTGCCGGGACCATCGAGCATTTCGGCGGCCGCGCGGCGTGAACGGTCCCGCAGCGCGGCACGTCGACCAGGCGACCACTCCTGCTCGACCGAGGCGCGTTGCGCCCTGGCCCGGGCCTGCCCCTCCGCCGTCACGGTCATGCCCCGGCGGGCCAATTCAGCGTCGAGATCCTCAGCACGCATCCGCGCCCGAATCGTGTCGACTACGTACGCGCTGGCGTTGGGCTCACGCTCCAGGCGCTCCGCCACGTCCTGCGGAAGCGAGAACGACTTCTTGCTCACCGATCCGGTCATACCGAGGAGCCTACCGAATCGCACCGCCTGGTCATCGGCGACACGCGCACGCTGCCTTAGACCTGATTGACCGCGCCCCATGCCCCAGCTTCATCGCACCCAGCACTACGAAGCGGACGCATCAGCTCGGATTCTGCCGCACCTTCGACGCGGTCAAGGCTTCCGCGATGGCCGCGAACTCCCGTAAGGCCGCCTCCAGGTCCTCGACGATCTCCTGCGCGATGACCTCCGGTGGCAGTAGGGCGTCGGCGTCCTCCAGGGAGGCGTCCTTGAGCCAGGTGATGTCGAGGTTCACCTTGTCCCGGGCAATCAACTCCTCATACGAGAAGGGCTTGAACCGTTCGGTCTCGACCCGCTCGGTGCGGTCCTTGCCCGGCAGGTAGCAGTCGACGAAGTCCTGGAGGTGTTCACGGCGCAACGGGTTCTGCTTCAGCGTGAAGTGCTGGTTGGTGCGGAAGTCGTACACCCAGAGCTTTTGGGTCCACGGCTCTTCGCGGGCGCGCTTGCGCTCGAAGAACAGCACGTTGGCCTTCACCCCGCCGGCGTAGAAGATGCCGGTGGGCAGGCGCAGCATGGTGTGCAGGTCGTACTGCTTGAGCAGCCGGCGGCGGATGGTCTCGCCCGCGCCGCCCTCGAAGAGCACGTTGTCGGGCAGGACGACTGCGGCCCGGCCGTCGATCTCCAGCAGTGACGCGATGTGCTGGACGAAGTTGAGCTGCTTGTTGGCGGTCGTGGCCCAGAAGTCGTTCCGCTCGATCTCCCGCTCCTCGCGCGTGGAGCGGCCGTCTTCGCCGACCATCCGGATCGAGGAGCTGCGGCCGAACGGCGGGTTCGCGAGGACCAGGCTGTAGCGCCGGTCCGGTTCCTTGCCGAGCGCATCTCTGATCGCGATCAGGGACTCACCGCTGGGGGTGCCGATGCCGTGCAGCAGCATGTTCATCGCGGCGAGACGGGCGGTGCCGTCGACCAGTTCGGTGCCGGTGATCGCTCCGTTGGCGAGCCGCCGCCGCTGGTCCGGCGTGAGGTCGCTGCCGTGGTGGCGCTGGATGAAGTCGAAAGCGGCGAGCAGGAAACCACCGGTGCCGCAGGCCGGGTCGGTGATCGTGTCGTCGGGGGTCGGCTGCATGCAGTCCACCATGGCGGCGGTCAACGCGCGCGGGGTGAAGTACTGCCCCGCACCCGACTTGGTGTCCTCGGCGCCCTTGGCCAGCAACTCCTCGTAGGCGTCACCCTTGACGTCGACGCCCGTCCCCGACCACTCTTCCTTGTCGATCAGGTCGACGATCAGCCGCTTCAGCTTCGCCGGATCCTGGATCTTGTTCTGCGCCTTGCGGAAGATCGTCCCGAGCGTGCCGCCCTCGCGGGCCAGCCCGGTCAGGATGTGCCGATACTGCACCTCCAAGGCATCGCCCTCGGCATCGAGCAGCGTCTGCCAACTCAGCTCGTCCGGCACGATCTGCTCGGGACGGATCTGGCGGTTGGCCCGCTCGTCGGCCATCTTGAGGAACAGCAGGAACGTCAACTGCTCCACGTAGTCGATGGTCGAGACGCCGTCGTCACGCAGCACGTCGCAGTAGTTCCAGAGCTTCTGCACCAGCCGGCGCGAATCCACAGTGCTCACAGCGGCAGTGCCTCCTGCTGATAATCGTCGCCGGTCACCCTGGTCGGCGGAGCCGCCAGCTCTTTCTGGGTACGCCGTGAGCGGGTCTTCTGTTTGGACGGTGCGGATGTAGCTGCCCGTTCGGCCTTGATGCGGCTAAGCAGCTCCGATGCTGGCTCGTCGTTGAAATCCTGCGCCCCCAACCTTCCGTTGAACGCCTCCGAAAGCAAGGAATTCCTCAACCATGCATCGCGCTGAACTAGCTGAGTCAGCGATTCCTCAACCCGTTTCAGCTCGGCGTCCACCAGCTTATAGCGAGCCACGCGCTCAGCCTGCTCCTCAACTGAAGGCAGGCTCAATTCCACCAATTTGAGGTCTCGATTTGAGATTCCCGCCTGGCCTGCCGTCGTCTTTATCATTGCTTCAATCTGCCGACGCCCACGACCAACACTGCATGCCATCGCGACATATTCGGGACATGCACGACTCCGGTCCAAAACAACTCTGATAAGCTTGTCTGGATAAGTCAACTCTCCCACGGCAGGGGGGACGACGGCGCACGCTCCGACATAGTCTCGGCTGCCATTGTATCGCGTAAAAAGAAGGTCCCCTTCACGCACCAATTGATTGATTGCCCCCAACTCGTCCGCACTTAAACCGGTATAGCGCAGATCAGAGCGGTCTAGCAGAAGCGGGCGCACGGCACCAATTCGCAGGATCGGCACCCCGTTGGGCTCAATCCCTGCCCGCGACACGAAGATGCCGTTCCGTACGACAGTCGCAAGATCACCTATTGTGACTAACGCTTCATCCGAGCCCGATCGCTCAGTCGGTTCGACAATTGCGGATACTATGCGCTGCCGAAGCCTCGCCGACCTCCGATGCGCCGCCTGCAATAGCGCTGACGCAGCACCGCTACGGGAGAGGTGATATTCAAGAGTGGCTACAATTCGCCGCTGCTCGGCGAGCGGCGGCAGTGGGAGTCGCACCGACTTCAGCTTTCCGACACTCAGCGTGTAGAGCCCGCTTGTGGAGCCTGCGACTTCACGAAGGTGGCGCGCCACCAGAGGCGAGTTCCAGACAAGCTCAAGGAAATCATGCAGGAGCGCACCAGTTGGGCGGACACGAATCAAGTGGTTCTGGTGCACGCATCTATCAATGCTGCCGTCCCAGGTCGCGGCACGGCCGATCTGGTCCGGGCTGCCGTTTCCCTCGACGACCAGAAGATCCCCACGCCGCAACTCAAAGCGCTCCAGCTCGCCATCGAATAGCTCCACCTCGTGCACGTCAGCAAGATCCAGCTTACCTCGGTGCACATTAGCCACCCGCAGGAACGGATATTTATTCAGCACCGGCCGCCGTTTGGCCTGCTTCTGGATTCCACCCTGAACGTCCGCGACATCAGCCAGGTCAACCCAGATCCAGCCTGCGGGCAGGTCGGTCACGCCGACAGCTCCTGGTTCAGCTCGTTGAGCAGCGGCTCGGCGCGCTTGCCGAACGCGCCCGCGTACCCATCGATCCCGCCACGCTCGCTGAACGGCGCGCCCTCCAGGTCGTCGGGGGTGATCTCCACGCTGACCGCTATCACGTCCTTGATCCTTTCCAGCCACCACGCCTGATCGGCAGTGAACGTAGCGCCCGACTGCTCCTGCCGGAGCAGCCACCCACGGAAGCGCTCCTCGACGAGGTTGCGGTACGGACGCAGCTCTTGATCGAGTCCCAACTCATACCGGATGAGGCTGACAAGATCCGTCACTCCCCTGCTTCCGGGGGCGTCCGAGGTGCGGCCGAGCAGCACGTACGACTTCCACAGCGACTCCGGCGTCCACGCCTGCGGCGGGCGGGCGATCCGCGCGGCCAGCTCCTTGAGTTCGGCGTACCCGACCCTCCCGCGCCCCTCGTAGAAGACCTGCAACGCGGTGATCTCGTCGCGGTGCTGCTCCAGGTAGTCGTGCCAGCTCTTCACGGTGACCTGAGCGCGCTCCTCGGGCGGCACGCCGGCCGCCGAGATCAGCTTGTCCGCGTTCACCTCGTCGATGGTGATGTCGTGCGCGCGGCGGATTTCCAGGATGCGTTCGCGCAGCGCCGGGTTCGCGGCGAGCGGGCGCAGCGCGCCGGCCAGCAGGTCGCGTACGGCGTCCGGGCCGGCTTCCTTGGCGGGGTTGAGTTGTTCGGGGGCGACCGCGTCGACCAGGCCCCGCACGATGCCGGTGAGCGGCTGGTCGGCGAGGTCGGCCAGCTCGGCGCGCTCGTCGTCGGTCAACTGCTGCTCCAGCCGCGCCAGCCGAGCGGCGAGGGTGGCTACCTCGTCCGCGTCGGCGGTCAGGGTGCCGGCCTTCTTCAGCAGGTCACGCAGGGAGATCTGCCGTTCCGAGTGGCGTTGCAGCGGCACCGCCTCGTCCAGGTCGGCTTCGGTGACACCGACCGCGTCGACGATGACGAACCGGTCCTTGACCTCGGCGTCGGGCGTGACGGCCTGGAATTCGGCAGCGTCGATGGTGCGGGCGCCACGGCCCTTCATCTGCTCGAAGTAGGTGGCGCTGCGGACCGGCCGGAGGAAGAACACGCACTCCAGCGGGCGTACGTCGGTGCCGGTGGCGATCATGTCGACGGTCACCGCGATGCGCAGCTCCGGGCTGTTGCGGAACGCCTGGATGAGGGTGTCCGGGTTGTCGCCACCCTTGCGCGAGGCGTACGTGATCTTCGCGGCGAAGTCGTTTCCCCGCCCGAAGACGAGCCGGACCATCTGCACGATCTCCTCGGCGTGGTTGTCGTCTCGCGCGAAGATCAGCGTCTTGGGCACGGTCGTACGACCGGGGAAGATCTCCGTGAACAGCTTCTCCCGGAACGTCTCCAACACCAGCTTGAGCTGCCCCTTGGAGATCACCGAACGGCCGACCTGGCTGCCGCCGTACGTGAAGTCGTCCTCCAACTCCTGGTAGCGCTCGGCCCGGGTGCGGCGGTCGCGCAGCGGCACAACCGTGCCGGCCTCGATGTCAGCGCCCTTCTCGGTGATCTCGGTCTTGATCCGGTACACGTCGAAGCCGACGTTCACCCCGTCGGCAACCGCCTGCTCATAGGTGTACTCGGAGACGAGGTTCTGCTGGAAGAACCCCAGCGTCTGCTTGACCGGCGTCGCCGTCAGCCCGACCACGAAGGCGTCGAAGTACTCGATGACACCCCGCCACTTGCCGTAGATCGAGCGGTGGCACTCGTCCACCACGATCAGGTCGAACGTCTCCGGCGGCAGCAGCCGGTTGTAGGCGACCTCGGCCGGCTCGTCCAGCTCGTAGTCGTCGAACGCCCGATCGTCGAGATCCGGATCAGGGAGGTCGTCACCGCGCAACGCGCCGTACAGCCGCTGGATGGTGGAGATGACCACGGCGGACGAGTCGAGCATCCCGGTCCCGGACAG
This sequence comes from Micromonospora sp. WMMD729, assembly GCF_049315225.1. NCBI lineage: Bacteria > Bacillati > Actinomycetota > Actinomycetes > Micromonosporales > Micromonosporaceae > Micromonospora > Micromonospora sp. WMMD729. The sequence continues at coordinate 4,521,094 of NZ_CP186059.1, forward strand.
CCGGTCGACGTTGTGCAACTCGGTGAACTTCCGCCCGTCGTCCGGGGTCTGGTAGCCCGCGTACTCCCGCAGGGTCTGCTTGCCGAGGTTGTTTCGGTCGACCAGGAAGAGGATGCGCGTGGCGCGAGCATGCTTGAGCAGTCGGTAGCTGCTGGTTACGGCGGTGAACGTCTTGCCGGCACCCGTCGCCATCTGGATCAACGAGCGCGGATGGTCCTCGGCGAGGGAGCGTTCCAACCCGTCGATGGCGTCCACCTGCGCCGGGCGCAGGCCGAGGCGGTCCAGCGCCGGCATCCGCCGCAGCCGCGCACGCAGCGTCGGCGCCGCCGGGTCGTCGTCGGCCTCCCGCATCCACCGTGCGAACGTCTCGGGTCGGTGAAAGGCAAATACCTCGCGCGTACGCGGGAACGGGTCGAGCCGGTTGACGAAGGCCGTCTCGGTACCCGTGGCGACGTAGCCGAAGGGCAGCGGATCGTCCCGACGCCAGGCGGCGAGCTTTTGCGCGGCGGTGAGCCCGTTGAGGTAGCGATCGAGTTGCGCCTCCACGCCTCGCGGCGCGGTCCCCTCCCGCTTGGCCTCGATCACGCCCACCAGACGCTGATTGACGTAGAGCAGGTAGTCGGCCCGGCCGGCCGCGAGGGTCACTTCCCGAACAGCGACACCGGTGCCCGCGTACAGGTTGATCTGGCTCTCGTCCTGGACGATCCAGCCCGCCGCGCCCAACTGCCGGTCGATCTCGACCCGGGTCTGCATCTCGTTGAGCGGTTCGTGCGAGGCCCGACGCGCGCGGGCGATGAACTCCTCCCGCCGGGCGGCCGAGACCTTCGGCGTCGCCTTGCTGTCGAGCGCCGCCTGTTCGGCCTCGGCAGACGGTGTCAAGCTGGCCACCAGGGCCGCGGCCTGGTCACGACGGGCGTCGGCATCACGAACGGCACGGTCCGCGGCGACCACCGCATCGGCCTGGGCCTGGGCCAGTGACGCCTTACCCTCCAGGAGGAGTTTGGTCTCGGCCAGCTCGTCCTTGTAGCGCTGGATCTCCGCCTGGAGGCCGTCCGCGATGCTCTGCGGCACCTGGCGGGCAGGTGGCGTCGGGGGCACGAAGCCGATCGGTGCGCGGTCGCCGGTCAGCGCCCGATGGAACCACACGCCCAGCTCGAAGCAGGTTCGCAACATGTCGAGCGCCGCGCGGACCTCACCCAGATGATCGTGTACGGCCTTGTTGCCCTGGTTACGCAGCAGGTCGAACGCGCGGTAGATCTCCGGGGTGAACGCGCCGTCCGCGTGCAGCGCCTGCACCCGCTGGAAGAAGTTCTTCTGCGGCTTCGCGCCGGTACGCCGGATCAGCTCCTTGGCAAGCTCGTCACCGAAGGTACGGCTCTTGAACATCGCGGCCTGGGCGTCGACGTAGACGAGCAGCTCGGCGCTCGCTCCGTAGTAGACCAGTAGCTTGTGATCACGGAGGAATCCGAAGTTGGCGGACTGCTCTGCCAGACGTCGTACCTGTCGAGGATCCACGACACTCCACGTCGCTAGCCGGCGGTGAACACGTCAGGATAGGGAAGATCACCGCAGAGCACAGCCCCTGACACTCGCGGTGACACCTATCTGACAGCATCACTTTCGGTAGCTCGGAGTTGGTAGGCGTATGGCTACCGCGCACGATGTCGCTGCCACGGTGCTTGGCAACCTCGGCAGCGTCACCGCCATGAAGCTGGAAAGGCTCGTCTACTACTGCCAGGGGTGGCATCTGGCGCGCGAGGGTGCCTTGCTGTTCCCCGAGCCGATCGAGGCTTGGCGGGAAGGACCGGTGGTACCGCCCCTCTACCGGCACCACCGTGGGCAACTCACGGTGTCTGACTGGCCTCGTGGGCAGGCGTCCCACCTGACCCCGGGCGAACGTAGAACCGTCCGGTGGGTCACGTATCAGTACGGGAAGTTCTCGACGAGCCAACTGTCCGTTATGACGCACGACGAGCTTCCCTGGCGGGCCGCCCGGGGCGGACTTCACGAGGCGGCCAACTCCTCGGCGAGGATCAGCACTGATCTCATGCGTACCTACTACGCCCGGCAGGTCGCAGATTCGGAAACGGCCGTCGGTCTCGCAACCGCGAACGCTGCCCTGGAAGGTGCTGAGTTCGACCAGATCTGGCAGGACAAGCTTCGCAGCGTGGCAGCGGGAATCGTCAGCGCGGACGACCTGATCTCCGAAGAGGTCGCTCGCCTCAGGGGTGGCGGGAAGCCAAGCTTCGCCGGACCCTGATCTGGGAGGTGGCCCGGCTACCCCGCGGCCTCAATCGCGGCCTCCACCCTGTCGAGGTAGTTGAACCACCACTCCCCCTCCGGCAGCGGACGTGCGGACAGCAAACTGCCCGCGACGACGAAGCCCAGGACCACAACGTCCTCCGGGGCCAGGTCCTCGGTCAAGGACCTACCGCCGACAACCGCGTTCATGAAGGCGGCGACCTCATCTGCGCTAACCGACGCCCAGGACTCCATGCGGCCGATCTCCTCGGCCAGTACGGCAACTTGCTGAGGCGTGGGCCTAGCGCCATGCAGGTCCATGAGGACGAAGCCGCAGACCGCCACCACCAACGTGAGCGCTGCTTCCCGCGTTGCCTGGTCCGGAAAGGACTTCAGTGCCGCGTCAAACCCGTCCGCGTCCCGCTTGACCACCCAGTGAAGGGTGTCACGAACGAGTTGCTCGGTGCGGTCATCAATCCTCATCCCGGCTCCTCTGTTGTCGATGCCTAGCCTGCCATGCCTTGTACGCACCCGTCGTCGCCACACCCGCGATCAGAACGCCGCCGATGGCCTTGGGCACGAGCGGCAGAAACTCGACGAAGGTAGCCCAGGCAGTCGAAGCGACCGAACCGCCGAGAGCGACAGCCTCGGGACTTACGCGCTCCCTGCGCGTCGGAGTCGGAGCCTCGGTGGCACTTCTCTCCCGGACGACGGGAGACAGGCCACTCGGGTTGGGAATGCCGGCTCGCGCCGACGGTGGAATCGCCGGTCGCAGGGTGATGTCGGCTGCTACGGGTGGTTGGTGGGTTGCGCCACCACCACCCGTGGTCAGTTTCCCAGCGCGCGGACCTTGGCGATCGTCTCCTGGACGTGCTGCTTGGCCGGCTCACCGCCCTGGGACGCCTGCGCCAATGCTTGCCGGTACGCGTCGATCATGCCGACCAGCGGCCCGGCGGCGACGCCCTCCAGCGCGCCGGCGACCAGAGTGCGCGCCTCGGCCGCGTCCTGGGCTGCCGCTGCGGTCTTGGCCTTCGCCTCTTCGAGCTTCTGCGACGCTGCCGCCAACTTCGCGATGATCTGTGCTGCGCTCACGCGCACCCTCCCCCTGGTCGACCATCGCCTCCACCACCGCACCGGCGGAGACCACAAGGGAGCGTACGAGATCCGCGCACTCAGCGCGACCATTCGATCGCGCGACCGTGAGCCGCGGGACATCGTTCACGAAGATCACTTGATGCTCACCAGTCCCCGCAGTCGCTCGACGAACTGGTAGGCATCAAGTGATCAAGAGACCCGACCCAGCCAACGGCAACTGTCCATCATCTCGAAGGATTCACCGCGACAGCGGACGCCGAACGGTCAACGATCGGCGACAAACACGCCGAGGCCGTGCACGCCCTGCACCCAGCCTTGGGTCTGAAGCACCAGGATGGCTTGCCGCACCACGGTCGTCGACACGCCGTGCTGAGTCTTGAGCTGCATCGTGGACGGCAACTTGTCGCCCGGGGCGAGTTCTCCGGACTCGATCTGACTCCGGATGTGATCCGCGAGCTGTTCCCACTTCGGTTTGACGGGCATATGGACTCCCAGGTCTGCCCCGCCATTTGATCACGCGCAACTACTCATGACAAGTAACGTGTTGTCGTGCTTGCTATCCGTGACTAGTTGTGTAAAGCTCCAATCGACCGGCTCCCAGGTCTGCAAACCGGAGTTGGTCCTTCCCCACCGCACAGGTAAGGCGCCCGGTCGGTCGGTCCCCCCGTCCGGCCGGGCGCGACCAGCGAGGAGACGACCGGACGGGAGTACCCGATGCCCGATCGACCCGACGACCAGCCCACCGACCCACCACCCGCCGCACCCCCGCCGGCCAGGCGGCTCGTGTCCGCGCAGGACGTCGAGGACGCCGACGACACACTCTTCGCCCACCCGCCGCGCGTCGTCCGCAGGTGGGTGTGCGGCTGCGGAGCGGACTACCCGTGCACCGACGTCCTCTTCGCCCGCCTGGTCAAGGCCACCGCCGAGGCCGAGCAGTGAGCCGAGCAGTGAACGGCGAACCGCCGGGTCCGTGCGACGGGCAGCAGGCCACACGGGTACGACACGACGACGCGGTGGACGACCTGCGCGACGCCTGGCTGGCCACGATCGCCGCCGCCGACCGGGCCGGGGCGCAGCTGCACGGCGCGGGTGCACCCGGCCGGCGGCTGCCCTGGCAGGAGGCGGTCACCGAGTGCTGGCGGGCACTCGGTGACGTCTACGCCGGCCTGGCCGCCGACCGGGCGTCGGCGACCACCGCGACGGCGGGCGAGCTGATCGCCGGGTTGCGCGCAGCTCGGGCCGACGCCGACCGGGCCGCCACACTGGCCGCCCGTGCCCGATGGCGGTTGGCGGCGGCCGAGGACCGGTTGCGGCGCAGCCACGTCGGGACGGTCGAGGACCGGCTGCGGGACAGCCCCGACGGGACCGCCGAGGACCCGCCGCGAAGCCGCCACACCGTGTACGCCGAGGACCGGTTGCGGCGTACCCCCAGTGCGGCGGACGTGGTCGCGGCCCGGCGGTTCGCGGCGGCCATCACCCGGTTGGACCTGGTCGTCACGCGGCTCGCGGTCGGCGGCCGCCGCATCGACCGCTCGGTGGCGGCGTTGACCGGCGTGGGCGCGGACCCCGCGCCGTCCGTGCCGAGAAGCACCGCGAGCACCAGCGAGCTCGCGCAGGGATGCCGGGTGGCGATGAGCCTGGCGGCCCGAAGGAGGCCCGCCACGATGAGCAGGAGGCGACGGTGGTGACCGACCCGCACGCGGCGCTGCGCGGTCTGCTGGCGGGACGGCTGCGCGGGTACGAGCGGCGGCTGCGCCGGTTCACCGAGGCGGACTGGCGGCGGTACGCGGACCTGCTCGCCGGGGCGCTGCTGGTGGCCGTGCGGCGGCGGTTCGTGGCCGGGCAGGACCGGGCGCCGGTGATCCGGTTCGTGGCGTCGGCGCGGGAACGCTACGACGTCACCGGGACCGACGTCGATCCGGCGCTGGCCGAGGCGGTGGTGTGGGCGGCGCTCGGCGAACGGTCCCCGGTGCCCGACGACGCGCCGGCGATCGTCGCCCGGACGGTGTTGCTGCTCGGGCTGCTCGAAGATGAGGGCTGTACCGAGCAGGAGCGGGACGGCGTCCTCGCGGCGGCCGCGCAGGTCGCCGACAACGCCGCGCCGGACGGGGACGACCGGGGCGTACCAGGACGGTAATTTTCCGACGAATCTGGCACGCTGGCGGGCGTCACGAGCGGGGAGGAAGGTACGCCGGGGTGGAAGCGCTGAGCCGCACGCAGCGGCCACTGGACCACGATCAGGTACGTCGCTACGTGGCGGCGTCCTTCGGCGCGGGCCACGGGATGGCGGACTGTGGGCCGATCACCGGGGGTGGCTTCGCGACCGTCTGGTGGGTGGCGTTAGACGACGGGCGCGAGGTGGTGCTGAAGGTGGCACCCCGGCCCGACGTGCCGCTGCTGCGCTACGAGCGGGGCCTGTGCGCGGCCGAGGCGCGGTACTTCCGGCTGGTGTCCACGCACGCGCCGCAGGTGCCCGTGCCGCCGTTGCTACACCACGGCGACCATCCGGAACTCGGCGAGTGGCTGGTCAGCGGCCTGCTTCCCGGCCGCTCGCTGCGGGAGTGGACGGAGTCCGAGCAGCACCTCGACGACACCCCGGCCCGGTACGACTTCGGGGCCGCGATCGCCGCACTGCACCGGGTGAGCGGGAACCGTTACGGGTACGACGGTCCTCGGGCGAGCGGCGCGACGTGGCGGGAGGCGTTCGCCGGCATGCTCGACGGGCTGCTGGCCGACGCGGCGGACTGGGCCGTCCCGCTGCCCGTCGCGCCGGAGCAGATCCGGGAGCTGCCCGAGCGGTACGCGTCGATGCTGGACGAGGTACGCCGGCCGGCGCTGCTGCACTTCGACGGCTGGGACGGCAACGTGCTCGCCGAACCGCAACCCGAGCCCGAAGCCGGCTCCGGACCGCCAGCCCTGCACCTGCGCGGCATCGTGGACGGTGAGCGGTTCCTCTTCGGCGACCCGCTGATGGACCTGGTGTCGCCGCTGATCTACCGACGGGTGGAGGACGAGCCGGACAACCCGTTCCTGCGGGGCTACCGGGCCGCCTCGACCGATCCGGTGGTCTTCGACGAGTCGGCCCTGCGGCGGCTCAGCCTCTACCGCCTGCACCTGTACCTGTTGATGACGGTCGAGATGCCCAGCCGGGGTATCACCCGCGAGGATCGTCCGGACCGGTTCGAGCGACTGGCCGACCTGCTGGATCACGAGCTGACCGAGTTGCGGCGGGCGAGCCCGTCGGCCCCGGCAGGCGGTATCGGCTGACCCCCTCGGACGCCGCCACGCCGGACCGGATGAACATCGCCAGTACGGCGTCGCGGGCCCGCCGCTCCCGCGCGCCGGTCGGGAACTTCAGGCTGCCGGTACGCCGGGCCAGCCCGGCGACCGTCGCCACCCGTGGCTCCCGGAGCTGCTGGAAGCTGTCGAAGGCGGCACCGACGTCGTCGGCGGTGGCGAGGCAGCGCCCGAGGACGAGGGCGTCCTCCAGCGCCATGGAGCTGCTCTGCCCGTCGTGCGGTGGCATCGCGTGCGCCGCGTCCCCGACCAGGCACACCCTCCCCCGGTGCCACCGCTGCGGCGGGTCGAGGTCGTGCACCGGCCAGCGGATGACCGGGCCGGTGCTGGCGTCGAGGATGGCGGGGATGGGCGGATGGTCGCCGCCGTGCAGCGCGACGAGCCGGTCCCGCCACCGGTCCATCGGATCGGCCCGGGGGCCCGTGGTGCCGCCGTCGGCGACCGCCATGCTCTGGAACCAGACCACCTCGCCACCCGGCAGCGCCTGGTACCCGAAGAACGCGTTGCCGCCGAAGGTCAGGCGCAGCACCCCGTCGGGCGCGACCCCGGCCACCGCGGGGGCCGACCCGCCGCCGTCGAGCACTCCGGTGAACCGTGCCGGCGGGTGCTCCGGGAACAGCCACCGACGGGTGTACGAGTGCACGCCGTCGGCGCCGACCAACAGCTCGCCGGTGTGCCGCGACCCATCGGCGAGAGCGGCGACGACCCCGTCCGGCCCGTCGTCGCCCAGCCCGACGACCCGCGCCTCCTCGACGATCCGGACACCGGCCCGGCGGGCCGCGTCACGCAGCACCCGGCCGAGCCGGTCGCGGCGGATCAGCGTACTCACCTGGTCGTTGCTGCCGATCTCCCGGCCACGGTGGTCGTGGAAGGAGATGCGGTGGGTGGGCGTGCCGGCGGCCTCGACCTCGGCGAGCAGACCCAGGTCGCGCAGCACGGCGCGGCCGTTGTCGGCGAGACTCAGGGACGAGCCGAGTGGTCGCTCGCCCGCCGGCCGGGCCTCCAGAACGGTCACCCGCCAGCCGGTGCGGCGCAGCACCAGCGCGACGGCCGTGCCGGCGATTCCCGCACCGACGACCAGGGCCTGCCCCGGCCCGGTCATGTCGGGCCGACCGTTGTCGCCGACGACCCGAAAAGGACTGTCGCACTCATTGTGACTCCCCCGTGACGGGGCGCGATGCACACGCCCGTCACCCCGACCGTAATCACGCCGGCCATACAGGTCAAGACAGCAAGATCGATCAATATGAGGGTTGACACGGGCATAGGTCACCGGAATGCTGTGGGAGTCCTGCTAACCGAGGCGGGGTCACGTATCGGGGGAATCGGTTCGCTTACTGCATTCGCCCGTGCGCGACTCCATGGCCATCACTGGAAGTCAATCCGCCACCGAATGCTCCGCTCGGACGGCCATCGTCCATGCTGGCTAGGGGCACTGCGGCGCTGCCGTGGAATGCACCCCGAATCCGACCTGGACAATTGTCTGCCGGCTCAACCATTCGTCGATCGGATTACTGCACAGCGATTCCGACCGTCATTTGACGGCGACGCGCGCCATGCACCCCTAAGCACGGCGTAGGGCCACGGCCTCACTTCCGACAACCATTCTCTCGGGAGGTGTCGCGATGAAGAACAACTCGGCCGGCTGACGCAGACCCATTTCCTTTCGGCTCGGTGAGCGTGTGTCGCGAAGCGGCACACGCTCACCGAGCAGCACAACCGTTCCCGCTCGGGAAGGACCAGGTGTGACCCCGGAAGCGACCTACCCGATGACCCTCGGCCAACTCTCCGTGTGGCGGGACATCGAGCGAATGCAGCCGGAGAAGTGGTGGGAGGGCAACCTCTGTTTCTCCTGGTCGTTGGCGGAAGGCGTGACCGTGGCGCAGGTCTGGCGGGCGGTCGGCGCGCTCGGCATGCGACACGCCTCGCTGCGCACCACCTTCGACGTCGATGATCCGAAGGACCCACGGCAGCGCGTCGCAGTGCATTCCGCCGCCGACGTGGTCGCGGCGGTGCGCCAGCCGGACGGCGAGACGACGATGTCCCGGATCGAGACCGAGGAGATCCAGCGACCGTTCACCCTCACCACCGACCTGCCCTGGCGGGTGTGGCTGGCCGAGGGCGACGACGGCCCCCGCGCGCTGATGGTCGTCATCCACCACATGGCGGCCGACGGCGCGGGCATCAACACGATGGAACGGGACTTCGCCGCGCTGCTGGCCGGCGAGGACCTGCCGCCCGCCCCGCAGCCGACCGACCTGGCCACCCGGCAACGCTCCGGGGACCTGGACGCGGCGCTGCTCGCGGCCGAGTCGTACTGGCGCAAGACCCTGTCGGCGGCGCCCCGGCGGACTCCACCCGCACCGGGTCCGGTGCTGCGGGCGACGATGCACACCGGCATCCCCGAGCCGATGCTCCGCGCCGGGGCGCGCGGCATCGGCGTCACCGTCGCGGCGGTGCTGTTGACCGCGTACTGCCGCGCCCTCATCCGGGCCGGCACGACCGACACACCGGCACTGCTCTACCCCATGTCGTCCAACCGCTTCGACCCGGCGGTCACCTCGCTCGTCACGTCGATGAACCAGTGGGTGCCGCTGCTCGCCGCGCCCGAGCCGGACGAGGCGTTCGCGCAGACCGCGCGCACCCTGTACGTGCGGAACATGCGGGCGCTCAAGCACGGCGTCTACGACCCGGACGCGGTGGCGGGCATCCGCGAGGACATCGAACGCGCGGGCGGGCCGCTCGACCCGGGTTACCACTTCACGTTCCTGCTCCCGCCCATGGTGGTCAGCCCGCCGGCCGAGATCCAGGAGTCGCGGATCGAGTGGCACGTGCCGATCCGCTCGACCGGGCCGGACTTCTACCTGATGGCCAGCGCCGACTCGACGGTCCGGCTGACCGTACGGGTGATCCGCGACGGCTATCGCCGCCAGGAGCTGGAGGCGCTGCTCGTCGCCATGCGCAACGACCTGTCGGAGCTGGTCGGGGCGGCCCCGAGGGACGTCGCATGACCACCACCGCGCCACCCACCACCGCCGGAGCGACGCCCAGCCTCTGGCGGCACCGGGACTTCATGACCCTGTGGACCGGCCAGACCCTCAGTGAGACCGGGTCCGCCGTGTCCACCCTCGCGGTCCCGCTCATCGCGGTGTCCGTGCTGAACGCGTCCACGTTCTCGGTGAGCCTGCTCCAGGCCGCCGGGATGGCCGCGTACCTGCTCGTCGCGCTGCCGGCCGGGGTGATCGTGGACCGGATGCGCAAGCGGCGACTGATGGTCCTCTGCAACCTGCTGCGGGCCGCCGCGATGGCCACCATCCCGATGGCGTTCTTCGCCGGGCAGCTCACCATGGCCCAGCTCTGGGTGGTGGCCGCCCTGTGCAGCGTCTGCTCGGTCTTCTTCGAGGTGGCCTACCAGTGCTACCTGCCGACGGTGGTGCGCTCCGACCAGCTCCTCGACGCCAACGGCAAGCTCAGCACGACGTACTCGGTGGCGCAGGTCGCCGGTATCGGCCTCGGCGGCGGCCTGGTCGCGCTCTTCGGCGCGGCGCGGACCGTGCTCATCGACGCCGCGTCGTTCGCGGTCAGCGCCGTGTCGCTGCTGCTGATCCGCAGGTCGGAACCGGAGCTGACGGCGCCGGAGGGCCCCCGGCCCCGGCTGCGCGAGGAGATCTCCGCCGGACTCGCCTTCGCGTTCCGCCACCCGGTGCTCCGCAAGATCGTGGCCGCCAGCGGCACCCTGAACGTGTTCAGCCAGGTGATCTACGCCCTATCGGTCATCTACCTGGTCCGGGTCCTGAAGCTGACGCCGGCCGAGGTGGCCGTCCAGTTGGCGCTGGGCACGGCCGGCGGCATCGCCGGTGGCCTCGCCTCCGGTCGGCTGGCCCGGCGGGTCGGCACCGCCCGGATCATCTGGGTCTCGCTGCTCGGTCTCGGCTGGACGATGCTGCTCGTGCCGTTGGCCGAGCCGGGCTGGCGGGTCGCGTTCTACACCGTCGGCATGACCGGGTTCGCCGCGCTCTGCGCGATCTACAACGCGGCGCAGATCAGCTACCGGCAGCAGATGTGTCCGCCGGAACTGCTCGGTCGGCTCACCGCCGGGGTGCGCTGGATCGTGTGGGGCGCCCTGCCGATCGGCGCGGTCCTCGGCGGCGCGCTCGGCACCTGGCTCGGCGTACGCGAGACCCTGGTGATCGCCGCGCTCGGCGTCTGGGCGTCCGGGTTGTGGGTCTACTTCTCCCCGCTGCGCGGCATGCGGGACTTCGCGCCCACCCCGGAACCGGCCCACCAGCCCTGACCACGCCCCGGTCGCGCCGGGCCGGGGCTCAGGCGTTCGGGCCGGTCAGCGCCGCCCAGGTACGCGCCACGCCGGCCCGCAGGTCGGTGCCGGGACGCCAGCCCAGCAGCGCCGCCGCCCGGCGCACGTCCAGCCACACGTCGCGTCGGTCGAAGCTCCGCCGGTCCGCGTACCGGACGGTCAACGGTCGGCCGACGGTGGCGGTCACCACCTCCAGCAGTTCGGCGAGGGAGGTGGGACGGCCGGCGCCGATGTTGAGGACCGTGCCGTCGAGCGCCGCGCGGGCGTGCGGGTCCCGGTGCCGCTCCCCGACCGCCAGCAGGGCGGCCACCACGTCGTCGATGTAGACGTAGTCGCGCCGGGTCGCCGGGTCGCCGTACACCTGGAGGGGTTGTCGGGCGGCGGCGGCCCGCAGCCAGTGGGACACCACGCCGAGACCACCTCGGGCCCGCTGGCCGGGGCCGTACACGTTGGACGGCCGCAGCACGACGGGGCACAGGTGGTCCGCGGCGTCGCTCAGGGCCCGCTCCTGGGCCAGCTTGGCCCGGCCGTAGACGCTGTCCGAACCGAGCGGGCAGGTCTCGTCCAGCGGCGCCGGCAGGTCCGGCCGGTACGCCGTTCCGCCCGATCCCAGCAGGACGAAGGTGGGACGGCGGGCACCCAGCTTGCACGCCTCCAACGCCGCGTCGAGGGCCCGCTGATCGAGGTCGATGAGTTCGGGCCGGGCGGCCGCGCGACCCGGCGTGATGGTGCCGGCGGCGTAGAAGACCACGTCGGCCCGGCGGATGGTGTCGGCGCAGCGGTGTTCGTCGGCGGTGCTGCGCGGTCGGGGCACCCGGCACGGGGGCCGGCCCCGGCGTTCGAGCGCACGGCACAGGCGCCCGCCGATGAACCCGTCGGCGCCGACGACCACCGTGGCCGGGGCGGACACCGCGCTCACCCCGGGACCTCGGCCTGGGTGGCTCGGGCGGCCAGCTCGGCGGCGTAGTCGGTGGTTCCCGCGCGGGCGGTCAGCAGGTTGCGGTGCAGCGATTCCAGCAGGTCCAGCGAGTATCCACTGTCGCGCCACTCCTGTTCGGTGACGCCGTAGCCCAGCCTGCGCCACAGGTCGGCGTTGACCTGCTCGTGCGCGCCGAAGGGCGCCAGCAGGACAATCGGCGTGGCCGACCAGAGCGAGTCGATCAGGGTGCCCCCGCCGGTCTTGCAGAGCATCGCGACGCGGTGCCGGGCCAGGTCGAACGAGTCGTGGTGGGCGTGGCCTCGGCGGTACCGCACCGTGCCGTCGGCAAGGATCTCGCCGAACGGGGGAAAGCCGCCGTCCTGCCACGCCTCCCAACCGGGATCGATCATGAAGGCCCGGCAGCCCGGCGGCAGGTCGGCCACGTCGGCCGGGTCGTGGGTCACCACGTCGACGAGCAGCCCGGCGCGGGCCAGGTCGGCGGCCCGGGACCGGTAGGTGCCCAACCCCCAGCCGCCGCCGTGCGCCAGCAGGCGGTGCTCCCGTCGCGCCCACGGCACCGGCTCCTCGTCGCCGACGCGGATGCTGGTGGGCGCGGTGCCGCGCTCGGCGTCGAACATCCAGACGTGCCGGTAGTGCTCGGTGCGCGAACGGAAGAGGTTGAACGAGGCGGTCGAGGCGGCGTCGAGGTGGCAGATGTCGACGCGGGTCGGCCCCGCCGCCGTCGCCTCGTACCGCTCGACCACCGGCACCCAGAAGCCCGAGAAGATCACCAACTGGTCGACGTCGGCGGCCCGCCACCGGTCCAGCAGCGCGTCGACAGCGGTCTCGTCGAGCGCCGGCGCCTGGTCGCGCACCATCCGCTGGGCGGCCACCGCGAGCTTGAAGTTGTCGCGGAACGCCCGCTTGGCGGTCCGCAGCCGGTCGAGTTCGTCGGCGCGCAGCAGTCGCTCGAACACGTCGACGCGCACCTCGATCCCCAGGGCGCGCAACCGGCCGGCGAGGATGAGGGCCGGCACGTGGGTGCCGAGCGTGGCACCCGACGTGAGCAGCACAATCGCCATCGATCCTCCGATCGTCGGGCGTCAGGCGACCGGACTCGGTGCGCCCGCCGCGCGGAGCAGGTCGCCCACCCGCGCATCGAGGGCCACCCGGTCCGTGTCGTCCGACGCGAACACAGCGAAGAAGAGCCGCCCTCGGGGCGGGGTGAGCGGGTGCGCGGCCAGCGGCAGCACGCCGGGCCGGTCGCCACGGAACAGCAGGCCCGCCCCGTCCAGCGCGGACACCAGCCGGGCCAGGGCGCCGTCGGCGCGCACCGGGGTCGAGCGGCACCGCAGCCAGGAGCGCAGCCCGACCGTGCGGGCCCGTCGGTCGAGGTGCAGGTTCACCAGCCCCATCGAGCGTCGCGCGTTGACCTCCAGCACGGGCACGACGGTGCCGTCCCGCAACCGCAGCCCGTCGACGCAGACCGGGCCGTGGTAGCCCTGCGCCGCCAACGCCGCGCCGACCCGCGCGATCGCCTCGGAGTGCGCGTCGGTGTCGAGGGCCGCCAGGTGGTCGGCGCGCAGCGGGCCGGAGCCCCGGTAGGCGAACCCGTCGTCGTCGACGTGCTGGACGCCCCACCAGCGCAGGACGCCGGCCGGATCGAGGGCGACGTGGGTGGAGAAGCTGGCCGCGACGTCGAACAGGTGTTGCACCAGCAGCTCCACCCGGGCCCCCCGGGCGGTCTGCCGTTCCAGGTGCCGGACGACGGTGTCCAGCATCCGGGGAGAGGTGACCCGCAGCGCGCCGCGCCCGGCGACCCCGTACGGGTCCTTGAGGACGACGTCGCCGGGCGCGTCCCGGACCAGCCGCCGCACCTGCGCGGGCGAGGTGGCGAGGGCGGCGGCACCGGGCAGGCCGGCCTCGCGGACCAGGTCGTTCGACCAGGTCTTGGAGTTGACCCGGGCCACCACGTCGACGGCGGGCACCGGGCCCGCCAGGCCGAGTCGGCGTACCGCCTCGGCGGTGTCCGGCCGGACGGCGTAGTACGCGGCTGCCCACCCGGCCACCGGGGGCAGCCCGGCGGACCCGGCCGAAGCCAGGCGCTCCTCGACGGTGGTGCCCGGCGGGCCCGGCACGGGCACGACCCGGGGGGCGATGCCGGCGGCGGCCAGCGTCTCGGCCAGGGTCTCGTCCATCGGCTCGGCGGTCAGCAGCAGGTCACCCGGCTCGCACGCGGCGGCCAGCAGGTCGTCCATGCCACGGGCGCCGGCCGCCGCCGGGCCGGCGGGCAGCCCCGCGAGATCCGCGGGCCGCCACGCCGCCTCCGCGTCGAACGAGCCGAAGTGGACGCTCCCGCTCACCTCACCGGCCATCGCCGTCGAGGGCGAAATGACAGAACGCCTTCACCGACTCGAGATGGATGGTGTCCAGCGACTCGAAGTCGATCTCGACGTCGAACTCCTCCTCGACCGCGAGCAGGAACGTGATCATGTGCAGCGAGTCGATGCCGACGTCGAGCAGGAGGTTGGTGTCCGCCGTCACGTCGTCGGCGAGCGCCGGGTCTTCCAGCACGCGCGCCAGTAGGGCCGCCATCCGGGTGATTACGTCTTCCACGCGTGTCACTCCCCGCTCAGGTAGAGAAGAATGCACTTCGAACACACCGGCATCAGGCCGCTCTCGCGCAGGATGCCGCGCACCTGGGTGAAGCGTTCGCTCTGCCAGATCTCGCTCATGGACTGCTCGCCCAGGTCACCGATGACGAACTCGGGGAAGAACTTGCACGAGCTGACCCGACCGTCCGCGTGGATCTCGATCCGATTGGACACCGCCAGGCAGCGGCTGCGCCGCTGGGCCGGGCGGGAGGTGCCCCGGATGAAGTCGTCGAGTTCGTCCTGCTCGACCTGCGGCTGGTAGCGCACCCGCAGGTCCCACACCCGGCCGGCGAGGCGGGCCATCGACTCCTTCAGCACCGGCAGGTACTGCTCGGGCAGCCGGTACGTGTACGAGTGCCAGGTCGGCTTGTCGCCCGGCTCGGGCGGGTTGAGCCACGAGAACGACTCCTCGTACAGCCGGTCCATCGCCGAGGCGGTGTCCGGGCTGATGTACCAGGGCAGCAGCCAGTAGACTGAGTTGAAGCCGGTCCGCTCGGCCCACTCGGTGAACTCGTACATCCGACCGACCATGTCCTCGCTGACCATGCACGCGACGGACAGCTCTCCCTGGTACTCGCCGCTGCGTTGCAGTTCCAGCATCGCCTCGACGTTGCGCATGGTGCGCTGGAACGACCCCTTGCCCCGCAACGCCTCGTGCTCGGCCTCGAACCCGTCGAGGCTGACCAGCAGATTCAGCCGGGGCCCGATGGTGAGCAGGTGCTCGGCGTTGCGCTGCATGAGCAGGCCGTTGGTGCACATGTTGACGACCCGGGGCACCGCGCCGAGCAGCTTGGCGATCTCGCCGAACTGGGAGTGCATCAGCGGCTCGCCACCCCAGAGGAAGACCTTCGCCGCGTGCGGCGCGGTCGTCTCCAGCACGTCCCGGACGACGTCGAGGTCGAGTTCGGCCCGCTTGCGTTTGCTGTCGTAGTTGTGGAAGAACCCCTGCTCGTTCCACTGGAAGCAGTGGTTGCAGCGCAGGTTGCACCGGTAGGTCAGCTGCATGCTGACCTCCTGCGGCAGGCTGCTGGCGTACAGGGGGTCGACGGCCAGGTTACGGCGCGTCTGCGACCGGATCGCCACCGTCCGACGGAGGTCGTGCAGCTCCCCGGGCGTGAAGACCTTCTTGGTGCGTGGGTAGGACATGCAGGCTCCCCGCTTGTCTGTCACGAGACGAGCGCCCGCCGCCGTGGGCAGGGGACAGCGCCTCGCCAGATGTCATGACTGGATCGGGGGCCGATCGCATCCCTACATGCGCCCGAACCCCCGTTACCACAGGGAACCGGCGGCGGTCGTCCGACATGGATGTGAGTGTCCTGCTCACTCCGCCACAGGTCGTTGACCACATTGACACATGCGATCGATGTTCGTAAACCCCCGGACGGTGCGGGGCTCAGCGCAGGGCGCGGAACAGCACCAGGTAGGCGCAGTACCCCAGCGGCACCAGCAGGAAGCAGATCGCGAACCCGAGTGGCAGGTAACGCGGCGGCGTACCGGCGACCATGGCGGGCTTCCCCCACCGGCCCAGCACCAGGTAGCCGGCGAAGAACGCCAGCGCCGGCAGGCCCGCGCAGATCCACGCGCCGAGGGTGAAGCCGTCGACCAGCCCGATCCCGGACGCGAGCACCAGCGTCAGCATGAGGACCCCGGCCGCCGCCCCGCAGGCCGCGTAGACGGCCACCGCCCGCGCCAGCGGCGACCACGTCGGCAGCAGCACCGGCCGCTGGGCCAGCAACTCGGCCTGCTGCCCGTGCCGGTCGGCCTCGTCGGCCATCCGCCGCGCCAACTCCAGCTCCACCACCGGATCGACCGCCGCCGCGCGCTGCGTGGGCACCCCACCGCCCGCCGGGCTCACCGCCGTCGGCAGCGCCAGCCGCGCCTGACTTGCCGGCAGCTCGGGGTACGCCCCGACACCCGCCCGCCCCGGCCCGCCGGCTGCGCCGGCGGAATCCCCGTCCCCAGGTTCGGGCGCCGAGGGTGGAGCGGACGCGGTCGGCGAGCCGGGCGCTGCCGGTGGACCGAACGCGGTCGGCGGAGGGGACGCCGCAGGCGGGCCGGATCCGGTGGGCGGGCTGGGCCAGGTGGCGGGGTCGGCCGACGAGCCGGGCGTTGCCGGTGGACCGGGCGGGGCCCAGCCGGAGGTGGCGGCCGGTGGTTGGTCGACGCCGATCGCGCGACCGAGCTGGTCCAGGCGCTGGCCCTGGGCGGTCAGCCGCTGGTGCAGGTAGTCGGCGGCGGCGTGCAGGTCGCGGCGGCGCGCGGACTCGGCGGCGGCGTCCCGCTCACCGGCGCGGCGGTGCTCGGCGAGCTGTCGGGCCAGCGCCGCGTACTCCTCGAAGGACACCGTCAGCGCTCCCCGTCCGGCTCGTGCCCGTCGCGGGCGAACGGCACGATCAACCTGGTCCGTTGGTCGTGCCGGTCGACCAGCAGCGCCCGGTCGGCGCGCGGCGTGTAGGCCAGGTCGTGCACCCCGAGGTGCAGGGCGAGTTCCGCCCCGGGCACGTTGAGCGCGACGAGGCAGGCGACGTCGTCGCGGTTCTGGGTGCCGCCGAGGTCGTCGGCGAGCCGGCGCAGGCCGCGCCACCAGCCCAGCAGGTGCACGCCCTGGGCGGGCCCCTGGCGCAGCACGGCTCGCAGGTCGTCCAGGCCGGAGCGGAACGTCACCGGGTCGGCCGCCCCGAGCACCGGCGCGGCGGCGTCCATCCCGAACACCACCAGGTATTCCCGGCCGGTCGCCTCGGCGGCCAGCGCGGCGATCCGGTCGCGCAGTCCGGCCGCGTCCAGGCGGTGCACCTGATGACCGGCGGCGCGCAGCGCGGCCTCGGTCTCGGCGGCGACCGGCTCGGCGGCGGTGACCAGGGCGGCCACCTGGAACCGGACGTCGCCGGGGGTGTGTTGACGGGCCAGGCTCAGCGTCGCCGCGCGCAGCACGTCCGCGCCGGCCGGTGCGGTGCCGACGACCGCGAGATGCCGACCGGGCGTGGCGTCCATCAGGAACAGCGCGGTGGTGCCGTGTACGTCGACCGTCCGGCCGACCAGCGCCATCGGGCGTCGACCGCCGGGGCGCAGCCCGGCGAAGGTGGGATCGTCCTCGACCCGGGCCGCCTCGTACCCCTTGAAGACCGCCGGGGCCCGCGAGCCCGGCGGGCGGGCCTGCCACAACTCGTGGCGCAGCGCGGCGAGGTCCGCGGCGGCGGCGTGCGCGTCGGGGAAGCGCACGACGGTGTCCGCGCCGACCGCGCCGGCGGCGGTGTTGACCACGGCGGTGCCGATCGGCAGCGCCCCGGCGGCATCGTTGAGCTGGTCGAGGACACCGCCGCCGCCGGGCAGCGCCACCCGCAGCGCGAACTGCCCGAAGATCGCCTCGGCCCGACCGTAGAGCGCCTCGATCCCGGTCATGCTCTGACTGGCCAGCACCAGGTGAATGCCGTACGAGCGGCCCTTGCGGGCCAACTCCTCCAGCAGGTCGACCGATTCGCGGGCCAGGGCGTCGTTGCCGGCCAGGAGTACGTGGAACTCGTCGATGACGGCCACGATGCGCGGCAGCGGACTGTCCCGCGGCAGGTCGGCGAGCTTGGTGACGCCGTGCCGCTTCAGCGCGGTGGCCCGCCGCTGTGCCTCGCGGCGCAGTTCCCGCAGCACCGCCAGACCGTACTCGCGGTCGGACTCGATGCCGACCGCGCGCGCGTGCGGCAGCCAGGACGGGTCGCGGCCGGTGGGCACGAACTCGGTGAAGCTCACGCCCTCTTTGAAGTCGAGCAGGTAGAGCTGCAACTCGGCGGGCGAGTACCGCGCGGCCAGCCCGTACAGGACGTCGAGGAGGAAGACCGTCTTGCCCGCGCCGGTCCGCCCGCCGACCAACCAGTGCGGGGTGACGTCGTCGAAGGCGACCGTCAGCAGAGTGTCGAAGGCGACCGTCAGCGCGGTGTCGAAGGCGACCGTCAGCGGCGTGGCGGCGGCGCGGCCGACGACGGTACGCAGGCCGTTGGCCGCCGACTCGGCCCAGCGTCGCTCGGGCAGCAGCGCGGCGAAGGGCAGCGCGTCGGCGCGGCGGGTGGCGGCGCCGACGTGCTCGGCGAGCGCGCGCACCGAGGCCGGCGGCGGGTCACCGTCGAGCAGCACGGGGGCGGCGAGGCCGCTGCCGTCGGCGCTGAACGGGGCGCCGGGCGGATCGCCGACGTGCGCGTACCCGTTGCCCAGCCGGATGGCGGTGGTGCTGCCCAGCGGCGGCGACGTCTCGCCGGGCAGCCGGGACGGATGGCCGGCCAGGAGCACGCAGACGGCGGCGGCCGGGCCGGCGTGGGTGAGCGCGGCGAGTCGGGCCAGCTCCCGGGGCGCGGGGGCGGCGGTGGCGACCACCAGCAGCAGCTGCCGGGTGGCGGGCTCCGCGTGCTGGGCGGCGCGGGCGTGCCGTTCGGCGGCGTCCAGCAGGGCGGTCACCTCGGCCTCGCTGGTGGCCGGCGGGTCGAGCACCCCGGCGTCGAGCAGCGGGCGCAGCGGGCCGAAGGTCGCGCCCAGCGCGGCGGTGTCGATGCCGGCGACCCGGACCCGGCCGGGCGGCGCGGTGGCCACCAGCCGCAGCACCAGCGCCCGCAGCAGCGCGGCGACCCGCCCGTCCCGGGCGTCGGTGTCCAGGGCCAGGTGGTGGCCGCCGCCGAGCGGCACGAGCACCGCGAACCCGCCGTCCTCGGTGGACGCCTCGCCGACGCGTACCGCCACCGGGTCGTCGGTCAGCGTGGCGACGCCGGGGGTCGGTGTGGCCAACGCGCCGCCGAGGCGCGCGAGCCGGGCGACGAGGTCGGCCCCACCGGCCCGGGGCGCCGGGGGCGGCGCCGCGCCGAGCACGGCCCGGGCCGCGTCCAGATGGGTACGGGCCGCCCGGTGCGCGGTGACCGCCTGCCCGTACGCCGACGCGAGCCTGCCCACGCATCGCCTCCCACGCCACGCCCGTCCGGTTCGGGCAACCCTAACGGACAGCGGTGACGCCGGGACAGTAACCGACCCGCGCGTTGGGAACGTGGCGACGAGGAGGCCCGCGCGGCGGGCCAGCGACGTTCACGGTTGTCGATTAGGTTTGCGGTGCGAAAACCCGATGGAGGGAGTGCACCTCGTGCGTCGAGTCCTCACGGCGGCCACCGCCGCCCTGACCCTCACCACCGCCGGCACCATGCTCACCGGCGTGCCCGCCGCAGCCACCCCGACGGCCTGGGGCCGACCGGTCGTCACCGCCGCACCGCAACCCGGAGCGGCCGGCCTGGGCGACACCTACTACCCCGACTACGGCAACGGTGGCTACGACGTCTCGCACTACGACGTCCGGCTGCGCTACGAACCGGCCACCGACCGGCTCACCGGCACCACCACGATCCTCGCCACCGCGACGCAGGACCTGTCGGCGTTCAACCTGGACTTCCTGCTCGACGTCGAGTCGGTGCGGGTCAACGGCTGGGAGGCGGAGACCGGCACCGCGGGCACCCACGAGCTGGTCGTCACCCCGGCCCGCACCATCACCCGGGGTCAGCAGCTCACCATCGTGGTGCGCTACGCCGGGGTGCCGTCCGAGACCCTGGTCGGCGGCTACACCGGATGGACGCGTACCGACGACGGGGCGCTCGCGGTCAATGAGCCCGAGTCGGCCTGGTGGTGGTTCCCGAGCAACGACCACCCGCTGGACAAGGCGACCTTCGACATCTCCGTGTCGGTGCCCACCGGTGTCGAGGTGATCAGCAACGGTGTGCAGCCGCGGCCGCCTCTGGCCGAGGCCGGCAACCGCACGCGCTGGATCTGGCGCACCACCTCCCCCACCGCCACCTACCTGGCGTTCATCGCCATCGGCCAGTACGACATCGTCACCGACACCACCCCGGGCGGCCAGCCGGTGGTCAACGCGTACAGCACGTCGCTGGGCGCGCTCGGGCCGGCCGCGCGGGCCAGCATCGAGCGCACCGGTGAGATCGTCGACTGGGAGAGCGGGATCTTCGGCCCGTACCCGTTCGAGGCGCAGGGTGGCGTGGCCGGGCCGGTGGACGGCATCGGCTTCGCCCTGGAGACGCAGACCCGCCCGGTGTACGGCCCGGGCTTCTGGCGGCGCGGCGCCAACACGTACGTGGTGGCCCACGAGAACGCCCACCAGTGGTTCGGCGACTCGGTCTCGGTGGCCGAGTGGCGCAACATCTGGCTCAACGAAGGCTTCGCCTCGTACGCCGAGTGGCTCTGGTCCGAGGAGCAGGGCGAGGGCACCGCGCAGGAGGTCTTCGACTTCACCTACGCCAGCTACCCCGCCGACGACGAGTTCTGGCAGGTGCTGCCGGGTAACCCGGGCGCGGACCGGGTGTTCGACAACGCGGTGTACGACCGGGGCGCGATGACCCTGCACCAGCTTCGGCTGGCCGTGGGCGATGACGCGTTCTTCGCGATCCTGCCGGCGTGGACGGCCGAGCACCGGTACGGCAACGGCACCATCGAGCAGTTCCAGGCCCTGGCCGAGCGGATCTCCGGTCTGGACCTGGACGATCTCTTCACCACCTGGCTGTTCACCGCCGGCCGCCCCGACGTGGCCAGCGCCGCGCGCAAGGCCGCCCCGCCGGCCGAGCCGAAGTCCTGGGCCAAGATCCGCGACTCCCACGAGGCGCACCGCCTGCTGTCGCACTAGCGGCAGTCGTCACCCGGAGAGGCCCGTCGCCCGTGCGACGGGCCTTTCCGCGTACCCGCTGGTCCCGCCGGAGGGATCTCACCTGCCACCGCTGCGCCCCGCCGCCTCTCCCCCACGCGTCCTTTGCTCTGCTTCAACGGACGCAACACCGGTTGTCCGACTATCGGACGTGCGGTGTTGCGTGGAGTGAAGCAGAGCAAAGGACGCGCAGAGGTGGTTGACCGCCGGGGCCGGCGTCGTCGTCAGCCGTCGGATTCGGGGTCGACCGGGTCGCGCAGGCTGTGCGGAGACGGTCGATCGGCGTCTCAGGACGCCGGCGCCACCGAACGGTCCGCGGTCGCCGCAGACCCCGCCCGCTCGGCCGTGCTCGCCTCGACGGCGCGGATGTGTCGGTAGGCGAACCAGAGCGGCGGGAACGCGCCGACCGCGAAGGACAGGTCGACGAGCGTCCAGAACCACGGGATGTCCCGGATCGGGCCGCAGATCAGCGCCAACGGGACGATGCCCGCGCAGGCGATCATGCCGACCTGCACCACCCAGACGTTGCGCACCGGGTCACGCAGCGGGCCCCAGAACGCCACCGCCAGCACCAGGTGGGCGAAGGCCAGCCAGTCGGTGCCGTAGAGCAGGAACGGGTAGTCCCGGTCCGCCGTCACCAGTCCGGTGTGGACCCGTTCGATCCAGGCGACGAGCGCCGGGAACTGACCGGCGAGCGGGTCCAGCGCGCGCAGCAGCCAGCGCACCTCGATCTCCAGTGGAAACGCGGTGGCCCCGCTCAGGAAGAGGCCGATCAGCACGATCCACAGCCACCGGCGGGTACGCCGCAACCGCTCCTCGTTGTCCATGGTCGCAGCGTAACGATGATCTTCGTGTCGCCTGGTCCCGGAAGCGGTGACCGCTGTCTCAGTGCCGCCCGGCCTCACCGGCGAGGGCCAGCTCGCCCAGCCGCAGCGGACGCGCGGCGGTGCCACCGGTGGCGACGACGCAGACCGCACCCGCGGGCCGTACGACGCGGGCCGCCCGCCACGCCACTCGACGTACCGGATGGCGCGGCCGGGGAACGACAAGCGTGAGGGAGGCGGCACGGCCGTGTTGCCGGTCCAGGGCGACCGCCGCCGCCGTGGTGGCGATCGCGGCGACCGAGCCGGCCAGCACGAGCGTCTGCCGTGGCCCGGCGTGTTCCGCCAGCCAGCCCAGCAGCGGGGCGCCGACCGCGGCCGAGACCGACCCGGTGACCGCGAGGGCGGCCAGCACCCGGCCGCGCATCGCGCCGTCGGTGTCGAGTTGGGCGCGGGTGCCGACGGTGGTGTCGATGACGACCGCGGCGGCGGCGATCGGGAGGATCACCGCGGCGAAGCTCCAGACGCCCGGGACGAGACCCGCGACGATCTGCAGTCCGCTGGCCACCAGGCCGGCGCCGACCAGCGTCCCGTAGCTGAGCGACCGTCGCCGGGCGGCGACGAGCGCGCCGACCACCGTGCCGACCGCGAACACCGTCGACAGCACGCCGTAGCCGGCCGCGCCGGCGGCCAACGGCCCGTCGCTCATCGCGGCCATCGTCACCTGGTAGTTGCGGCCCAGGCTGCCCAGTACGAACGACAGGGCGAGCGCGAGCAGCAGGATCGGTTGGCCGCGCAGGTAGGCGAACCCGGCGCGCACCCCGTGGCGGGCCGGGCCGTCGGCGGCCACCGCGCCGGCCACGGTCCCCGGTCGTACCGCGAGCAGCGCCACCACCACGGCGGCGAAGCTTGCCGCGTTCACGCCGAAGAGCAGCGCCGGGCCGACGGCGGCGACACCGACCGCCCCGAGGCTCATGCCGAGGATGCGTCCGGCCGAGTTGGTGAGCGAACCGAGCGCCAGCGCGTTGCCCAGCGTCTCGCGGTCCACCAGGGTCGAGGACCAGCGGCCCATGACCGGCCCCTCGATCGCCGAGACAGCGCCACTGGCCAGCGAGATCGCGAAGATCAGCGGCAGGCCGCCGACCCCGGTCAGGGCGACCGCCGCGAGGCTCGCGGCGAACGCGGCGTGGGCCAGTTGGGCGGCGATCAGCAGCGGACGGGCGGGCAGACGATCGGCCAGCACCCCACCCCAGACGCTCAGCAGCAGCGTGGGGGCCGCCTGGAGCAGTACGGCGAGGCCCATCGAGGTCGCCGAGCCGGTCTCCTTCAGCACGTACCAGTTGACTCCGAGGACCTGCATCCAGGTGCCGATGACGGAGACGAAACCGGCGAGCGCCCAGATCCGGTAGTTGCGGTGGCGCAGCGCGGCGAAGGTGGCACCCGTGGCCACGACGAACCTCCAGCGATCGACGACATGACGGCAGGCCGATCGCGGCGCGGTTCGGCGGTCGACAAGTCTTGCCGACTCAAACCTTTTTGCCCAGATTTGTGAATGGTTTCACCTCGGGGAATGTCCGGCCGGCCCGGCGAAACCGCCGCGCCGGCCGGACCCCCTCAGCTAGCGGGCGGCCAGCGGCTGCGCGGCCGGGCCGACCGGGGCCGGCAGCGCGCCGACACCACCCAGGTAGCCGTGGATCGCGGCGGCCGCCGCCCGCCCCTCGGCGATGGCCCAGACGATCAGCGAGGCGCCCCGGTGCATGTCACCGGCCACGAACACGCCGTCGACGGCGGTCTGCCAGTCGTCCCGAACGTCGACGGCGCCCCGGGCGTTGCGGGCCACCCCGAACTGCTCCAGCAGCGGCTGCTGCTCGGTGCCCTCGAACCCGATCGCCAGCAGCACCAGGTCCGCCGGCAACTCCCGCTCGGAGCCGGGCACCACGGTGACCACCCGCCGGCCGTCCACCTTCTCGACCGTCACCTCGGCGATCCGTACCGCCCGCACCTGGCCGGTGCCGTCGTCCACGAACTCCTGCACCGCCACGGCGAAGACCCGCTCGCCGCCCTCCTCGTGCGCCGGGTAGTTGCGCAGGACCCACGGCCAGGTCGGCCACGGGTCCCGGGCCTCGTCGCGCTCGGTCGGCGGCTGCGGGTACAGGTCGAGCTGGTGCACGCCCGCCGCGCCCTGCCGGTGCGCGACACCGAGGCAGTCCGCCGCCGTGTCGCCACCACCGATGATCACGACGTGCTTGCCGGCCGCGTCGATCGGGGTGCCGTCGGGCAGCACCGCCCGCGCCAACCGGTGCTCGGCGGCCTCGTCGGTGGTCGCCGTGGCGACCGCCCGGTTGGCCGCGACCAGGTGCGCCATCGCCTGGTGTACGCCCCGCAGCGCCCGCCCCGGTGTCTCCGGAGTGTCCCGGCCCTGCAACGCGCCGCAGGCCAGCAGCACCGCGTCGTGCTCGGCACGCAACTGCTCGGCGGTGACGTCGACGCCCACGTTCACGCCGGTGCGGAAGCGCACCCCCTCGGCGGTGAGCTGGGCCAACCGGGCGTCGATGTGCCGCTTCTCCAACTTGAAGTCGGGGATGCCGTACCGCAGCAGACCGCCGATCGCGTCGTCGCGCTCGTACACCGTCACGGCGTGACCGGCGCGGGCGAGTTGCTGGGCGGCGGCGAGACCGGCGGGTCCGGAGCCGACGACGGCCACCGACCGGCCCGACGGCGCCGGGATCGGACGCGGGGTGAACCCGCGCGCCGCCGCGGCGTCGGCGATCTCCACCTCGACCTGCTTGATCGTCACCGGCTGGCCGCCGGCGATGCCGAGCACGCACGCCGCCTCGCAGGGCGCCGGGCAGAGCCGCCCGGTGAACTCCGGAAAGTTGTTGGTGGCGTGCAGCGACTCCACGGCGGCGTCCCAGTTGCCGGTCCGCACCAGGTCGTTCCAGTCCGGGATGCGGTTGCCCAGCGGGCAGCCGTCGTGGCAGAACGGGATGCCGCAGTCCATGCACCGGGTGGCCTGCTCGCGGATCAGCTCCTCGCCGGCCGGCGGGTAGACCTCGCGCCAGTCGCTGATCCGTACCGGCACCGGCCGGCGGGCCGGCAGACGCCGGTCGTAGCGCAGGAAACCGTTCGGGTCAGGCACGGGCCACCTCCGGGGCGGCCGCCCGCGGCGCGGGCGGCACGGACGCGGCGGGCGCGCTGAGCGCGCTCATCACCGCGTCGTCGACGTCATGGCCGGCGGCTTCGGCGGCCTTCATGATCTCCAGCACCCGGCGGTAGTCGCGGGGCACCACGGCGGTGAACTCGGCCACCGCCTCCGGCCAGCGCTTGAGCAGCTCCTCGGCGACCGCCGAACCGGTCTCCGCGACGTGCCGCTGGACCAGCTCGTGCAGCAGCGTCTGCTCCTGCTCGCGCAGCGGGGCCAGGTCGACCAGCTCCGCGTTGACCCGGGCCCGGTCCAACCGGTGCACGAACGCGGTGCCGCCCGACATGCCGGCGGCGAAGTTGCGGCCGGTCGCGCCGAGCACCACCACGGTGCCGCCGGTCATGTACTCACAGCCGTGATCGCCGACGCCCTCGACGACGGCGACCGCGCCGGAGTTGCGCACCGCGAACCGCTCCCCCACCCGGCCGCGCAGGAAGACCTCGCCCGCCGTCGCGCCGTACAGGATGGTGTTGCCGGCGATGATCTGGTCCTCCGCGCGCTGCCCCGGCTCGGCGTCGGGGTCGAGGAACGGCGCGGCGGCGTCCGGGCGGACGATGAGGCGTCCGCCGGAGAGGCCCTTGCCGACGTAGTCGTTGGCGTCGCCGTGCAGCCGCAGGGTGACGCCCTTCGGCAGGAACGCGCCGAAGGACTGGCCGGCGGTGCCGTGCAGCACGAACTCGATGGTGTCCTCGGGCAGGCCGTCGCCGCCGAAGCGGCGGGTCACCTCGCCACCGAGCATCGCGCCGACGCTGCGGTGCTCGTTGCGCACCGCTACCTCGACCCGCACCGGCGCGCCCTCGCTGAACGCCGGGGCGGCCAGCGCGATCAGCTCGTTGTCCAGCGCGTGCTCCAGCCCGTGGTCCTGGGCGCGGACGCCGCGGCGGACGGTGCCGGCGGGCAGCTCCGGCAGGTGCAGGACGGGGGCCAGGTCGAGGCCGTGGGCCTTCCAGTGCGACAGCGCCGGGGCCACGTCGAGCAGCTCGCTCTGCCCGATCGCCTCCTCGATGGAGCGCAGGCCCAACTCGGCCAGGTAGCCCCGGACCTCCTCGGCGAGGAAGAGGAAGAAGTTCTCCACGAACTCCGGGGTGCCCGTGTACCGCTCGCGCAGCACCGGGTTCTGGGTGGCGATGCCGACCGGGCAGGTGTCCAGGTGACAGACCCGCATCATCACGCAGCCCGAGACGATCAGCGGCGCGGTCGCGAAGCCGAACTCCTCCGCGCCGAGCAGCGCCGCGACCAGGACGTCCCGGCCGGTCTTGAGCTGGCCGTCCACCTGCACGGTGACCCGGTCGCGCAGCTTGTTGAGCAGCAGCGTCTGCTGCGCCTCGGCCAGGCCCAGCTCCCACGGGGTGCCGGCGTGCTTGAGCGAGTTCATCGGGGACGCGCCGGTGCCGCCGTCGTGACCGGAGATCAGGATGACGTCGGCCTTGAGCTTGGCCACGCCGGCGGCGACGGTGCCGACGCCCACCTCGCTGACCAGCTTGACGTGCACCCGGGCCGCCGGGTTGACGCACTTCAGGTCGTGCACGAGCTGGGCGAGGTCCTCGATCGAGTAGATGTCGTGGTGCGGCGGCGGCGAGATGAGGCCGACGCCGGGGGTGGCGTGCCGGGTACGGGCGATCCACGGCCAGACCTTGTTGCCGGGCAGCTGGCCGCCCTCGCCGGGCTTCGCGCCCTGGGCCATCTTGATCTGGAGGTCGTCGGCGTTGACCAGGTATTCGCTGGTCACGCCGAACCGGCCGCTGGCGATCTGCTTGACCGACGAGCGGCGCAGCGGGTCGTGCAGGCGCTCGACGTCCTCGCCGCCCTCGCCGGTGTTGGACTTGCCGCCCAGGCGGTTCATCGCGACGGCGAGCGTCTCGTGGGCCTCGGCCGAGATCGAGCCGTACGACATGGCGCCGGTGGCGAACCGCTTGACGATCTCGGTGGCCGGCTCGACCTCCTCGATCGGCACCGGCGAACGCACCCCGGTACGCAGGGTGAACAGGCCCCGCAGCGAGCCGGCCTGCGCGGCGAGCGCGTCCACCTTCGACGTGTACTGGCGGAACACGTCGTACTGCCGACTGCGGGTGGCGTGTTGCAGCAGGAAGACCGTCTCCGGGTTGAACAGGTGCAGCTCACCCTCGCGGCGCCACTGGTACTCGCCGCCGACCTCCAGCCGGTCCGAGTCGGCGGTGCCCGCCGGCGGCCAGGCCAGCGCGTGCCGGGCGGCCACCTCGGCGTGCACGCCGGCCAACCCGACGCCGCCGATCCGGCTCGGGGTGCCCCGGAAGTACCTGTCGATCAGCCGGCTGTCCAGGCCGACGGCCTCGAAGACCTGCGCGCCGCAGTACGACGAGACCGTCGAGATACCCATCTTGGACATGATCTTCAGGACGCCCTTGCCGAGCGCCTTGGCGTAGTTGTGCACCGCCTTCGGCGACTCGACGCCGACGAGCGCGCCCGTGGAGATCATGTCCTCCACGGACTCGAACGCCAGGTACGGGTTGACCGCCGCCGCGCCGTACCCGATCAGGACCGCCGCGTGGTGCACCTCCCGGCAGTCGCCGGACTCCACGATCAGCGCGGCCTGCGTCCGCGTCTGCTCGCGGACCAGGTGCTGGTGCACGGCGGCGGTGAGCAGCAGCGACGGGATCGGCGCGAGATCGGCGTTGGAGTCCCGGTCGGAGAGCACCAGGATGCGTACGCCGTCCTCGATGGCCTCGGAGACGTGCCGGCAGATCTCGATCAGCCGCGCCTTGATCCCGGCCGCGCCCTCGCGGACGCGGTACAGCCCGGAGACCCGGACGGCCTTGAAGCCGGGCAGGTCACCGTCCTCGTCGATGGAGAGGATCTTCGCCAGCTCGTCGTTGTCGATGATCGGGTGCGGCAGCACGATCTGCCGGCAGCTCGCCGGGCCCGGGTCGAGCAGGTTGCCCTCCGGCCCGATCGTCGACGCCAGGCTGGTCACCAACTCCTCGCGGATCGCGTCCAACGGCGGGTTGGTGACCTGCGCGAAGAGCTGGTGGAAGTAGTCGTAGAGCAGTCGCGGCCGGGTCGACAGCGGCGCGATCGGGGTGTCCGTGCCCATCGAGCCCAGCGGCTCCGCGCCGGTACGCGCCATCGGCGCGAGCAGGACCTTCAGCTCCTCCTGCGAGTAGCCGAAGGTCTGCTGGCGGCGACGGACCGAGTCGTGGGTGTAGACGGTGTGCTCGCGGGCCGGCAGGTCGTCCAGCTCGATCAGCCCGGCGTGCAGCCACTCGGCGTACGGCTCGGCGGCGGCCAACTCGGACTTGATCTCGTCGTCGTGCACGATCCGGCCGGCCACGGTGTCGACCAGGAACATCCGGCCCGGCTGGAGCCGGCCCTTGGCCACCACGCGGGCCGGGTCGAGGTCGAGCACGCCCGCCTCGGAGCCGAGCACCACGAGACCGTCGCTGGTCTGCCACCAGCGCCCCGGGCGCAGCCCGTTGCGGTCCAGCACCGCGCCGACGATCTCGCCGTCGGTGAAGGCGACCGACGCCGGCCCGTCCCACGGCTCCATCAGGCTCGCGTGGAAGCGGTAGAACGCCCGCTTGTCCGGCTGCATGCCGGGGTCGTTCTCCCACGCCTCCGGGATCATCATCAGCACCGCGTGCGGCAGGCTCCGACCGGCCAGGTGCAGCAGCTCCAGCACCTCGTCGAAGTTCGCCGAGTCGGAGGCGGCGGGGGTGCAGACCGGGAAGACCCGGCGGATGTTGCCCGGCACGTTCGGCGAGCGCAGCAGCGCCTCGCGGGCCTGCATCCAGTTCCGGTTGCCGCGGATCGTGTTGATCTCGCCGTTGTGGGCGATGAACCGGTACGGGTGGGCCAGCGGCCACGAGGGGAACGTGTTGGTGGAGAAGCGGGAGTGCACCAGCGCGATGGCGCTGTCGACGCGCTCGTCGCGCAGGTCCGGGTAGAACGCCGGCAGCTGGTCGGGCGTGAGCATGCCCTTGTAGACCATGGTGCGGCTGGACAGCGACGGGAAGTACGCCGGCACGCCCCGCTCGGCGGTCTCCCGCTCGGCCTGCTTGCGCAGGCAGAACGCCACCCGGTCCAGTTCGATGCCGCGCAGCGGGGAGCCGGCCGGCCCGGCGGGCGAGTCGGTGAGGCGGTGCGCGGCCACGAAGACCTGCCGGACCCGGGGCATGGCCGCCAGGGCGGTCTCGCCGAGCCCGTCCGGCTCGATCGGCACGTCCCGCCAGCCCAGCAGGTCAGCGCCCTCGACCAGCGCGTACTTCTCGACCACCCGACGGGCGCGCGCCTCGGCGGCGTCGTCGTCGGGCAGGAAGACCAGGCCGGTCGCGTACTCGCCGGCCGGCGGCAGCGGAACCTCGGCGACGGCACGCAGGAACGCGTCCGGCACCTGGATCATGATGCCGGCGCCGTCGCCGGTGTTGGGCTCCGCGCCCCGGGCACCGCGGTGGTCCAGGCGGCAGAGCGCGCCGAGCCCGTTGGCGACGACGGAATGGGACCGTCGGCCGTACAGGTCCGCCACGAAGGCCACCCCGCAGGCGTCGTGCTCCTGCGCCGGGTCGTAGAGGCCCTGGGCCTCCGGGCGGGGGCCGGGCGTGGGGGACGCCTGCGGGCTGTGCGGGTGCGGCTGTGTCGAATCCGCGTACGGCTGAGCCACCGGGCCTCCTGTCGTCACTCAGGTTGGATCATGGTGGGGACGACGTCGGCCCGTGGGTCTATTGAGTCTACGTTAGGGCTGGGGGCACAAGGCCACTCAAGATTGATCACACCGTCCAGAGTCTGGGACGTGTAGTCTCGCGCGGTGGATTCGGTGCGCAAGGACATCTTCGACCGGTTGGAACGTTTCTACGACGCCGTGCCCCGGGACGTCGCCGGTGTCGAGGAACACGGCGCGCTGGTGCTGTTCGTCCGCGAGGGCGCCGGCTGGCCGTTCTACGCCCGGCCCCGGATCGACGCCACCGAGACGCCGTCGCTGGCCGACGTGACGTCCGTACGGGCCCGCCAGCGCGAGCTGGGCCTGCCGGAGGCTTTCGAGTGGGTGCACGAGACGACCCCGGAGTTCCTCGCGGTGGCCCGCTCGGCCGGGCTGTCCGTGCTGGAGGCCCCACTGATGGTCCTCGACCCGGTCGCCCTGCCCGACCCGGCGACGCTCTCCGACGTACCCGTGCGGGTGCTGGCGGCGGACTCGCCCGACTTCGCCGCGGACGTGGCCGCCCGGCGGGCCGTGGCGGCCGTGGCGTTCGGCGTCCCCGGCACCGCGCCCGGCGAGGCCGGACCGGCCGAGCGGGACGCGGCGGTCACCGAGCTGGAGCTGGCCGCGCTCGACGAGGAGCGCGCCCGCATCGCCGACGGCCGACGGATCTCCGCGCTGGCCGGCACGCCGACCGAGGGCGCGCTGGCCAGCGGCATGGCGATGCGGGTGGACGACGTCGCCGAGATCGCCGGAGTGGCCACCCTGCCGGCCGCCCGTCGACGCGGGATGGGTGCCGCGCTGACGGCCACCCTCGCCCGGGAACTGCTCGCCGCCGGTACCGGGCTCGTCTTCCTCTCCGCCGGCAGCGAGGAGATCGCCCGGGTCTACCTGCGGGCCGGCTTCCGCCGCATCGGCACCGCCTGCATCGCCGAACCCGCCGCCCTGGTCCCCTGAGCCGCCCGGCCGACGCCCAGCCGGCCGGCCCGGCACGAGCCGCTCAGGCCGGGCCGGGCCACCACGAGCCGGTCAGGCCGGGGGACGCCACTGGGCCGCGGAGGCGGCGGCGCTGGAGAGCAGCCGTGAGTTGATCGTGCCGAGCGCGGCGTCGCGGGCCCGCAGCGCCAGCCGGCCCCGGGTCTGCAACACCGCCGACATGCGCCGGGTCTGCCGGACCACGGTCGCCGCCCGGGGACGGCGTACCCGGTCGTAGGTCTGCACGGCGTCGGGAAGCCGGGCCTCGCGCAGCAGCGAGGCGAGGGTGGCGGCGTCCTCGAACGCGAGGCAGGCGCCCTGCCCGAGGTGCGGCGGCATGGCGTGCGCCGCGTCGCCGAGCAGCACGACCCCACCCGGCCCGACGCCGAAGCCGTACGCGCGGGGCAGCGGGCGAAGCTCGCGCACCTCCTGCTGGACCAGATCACTCGGGTCGGTGGCGTCGAGCAGCGCGCCGATCGGTGCGGGCCAGCCGGCGTACCAGCGGCGCAGCAGAGCGAGTTGGGTCTCCGGCGGCTCCGGGCGGGGCGCGCCGGCCGCCGTGGCCACCCAGTAGATGCCACCGCGCGTGGACCCACCCGAGGAGCCCCGCTCGCCCAGCGAGGCGGCCACGAAGCGGTAACCCGCGCCGAGCACCTCGCCGGCGATCGGCGCATCGGCGGGCAGCCGGGGTGCCCGGTACCAGGGGATGACGGCCCGCCAGGCGGCGCAGCCGGAGCTGACCACGCCGGCTTCGGGGGCCAGTTGGCGGCGGATGACGCTGTCCGTGCCGTCGGCGGCGACCACCAGGTCGGCCTCGATGGTGTGCCGGCCGTCGCTCACCCCCGGCCGTTCACCCGGATCGACGCGGACGTGCCGCACGGTCACCCCGGTACGCAGCTCGACCCGGTCGCCGAGGCCGGCGATCAGGGCGTCGTGCAGGTCCTCCCGGTGCACCACCACCGGCATCCGGTCGGCCGGCGTCGGCCGGGGCTGCACCAGCCAGTGCCCGTCCGGACGGCGTACCCCGCCGTCGGGCAGTGGCGTGGCGATGGCGGCCAGCCCGGCGCCCAGGCCGAGGGCCTGCAACGCGCGGACGCCGTTGGGCCAGAGCACCACGGCGGTCGGCTCGGGGCGGACCCGCTCGGCGCGGTCCAGGAGGGTGACCTGCCACCCGGACCGGGCCAGCGCGCCGGCGACCGCGAGGCCACCGACCCCGGCACCGACCACCACCGCGCTTCGCATCGGACCGCCCCCGCTCAGCTGTCCCGGTCGGCGGGGCGTACGCCGGTGGCGTCGGCCCGGGCCTCGTCGCGCGCCTCGGGCGTGCCGTCGGTCGAGCCGGTGACCTGGTCACCGTCGGTCGCGTCGTCGGCGGAAGGCTCCGCGTCCTCCGGGCGCACCTCGTCGGCCGCCTCCGGTGGCGCCACGCCGGTGTCCCGCCAGGTGTCGTACTGCTCCTCGCTGACCACCCGGTAGCCCTCCGGGGCGGCGGCGCGGGCGCTCGTCTCACGGGCGGAGATGTCGACCTGGGACAGGTCGGAGTCGGTGGACGGCGTGGGGGTGGCCGCCGCGCCGATCGGGATCAGGTACTCCCGGGGGCCACGGACCCGTACGAAGTAGGCCAGCGCGCCGAGGAAGACCAGGGCCGCGGTCCACACGTTGAGCCGTACGCCGAGGATCTGGTTCGCCTCGTCGGTACGCATCAACTCGATCCAGAACCGGCCGGCGGTGTAACCCATCACGTACAGCGCGAACGCCCGGCCCCGGCCGAGTCGGAAACGCCGGTCCAGCAGCAGGACCAGTCCCGCCACCCCGACGTTCCACACCAGCTCGTAGAGGAACGTCGGGTGGTAGAGGCCCGGTTCGAGGATCGGCTGGCCGGCGTCGTCGCGCAGCGCGTGCCCCGGATTGTCCGGGTCCATCCGGTGGATCTCCAGACCCCACGGCAGCGTGGTCCGGCCGCCGAACAGCTCGTTGTTGAACCAGTTGCCGAGCCGGCCGACCGCCTGGGCCAGCGGCAGTCCGGGAGCGAGCGCGTCGGCCACCACGGTGAGCGGGATGCCGAGCTGTCGGGCCGCGATCCAGGCGCCCACCGCGCCCCCCGCGACCGCGCCCCAGATGCCGAGGCCGCCCTCCCAGATGTAGAACGCCTTCAGCGGTTCACCGCCGGCGCCGAAGTACTTCTCCGGCGAGGTGATCACGTGGTAGAGCCGGGCCCCGATGATGCCCGCGGGCACCGCCCAGACGGCGATGTCGAGCACCGCACCCGGCGCGGCACCACGGCGGCGCAGCCGGCGCTCGGTCATCCAGCAGGCCAGCACGATGCCGGCGATGATGCACAGCGCGTACGCCCGCAGCGGAAACGGCCCGAGCTGCCAGACAGCGGTGCTGGGACTGGGCAGGGCCGCCTGGGGGGATAGCGAGGCGATGGTCACGGGTGCACACGCTACCGCTGCGCACCCCCGCAGCGGCACCCCGGGCCGCCGCACGCGGTTCCCGATGACTTCTGGTTTGGACCGCCGTAGGCTCTTTGTCCATGAGCGCGCTCACCTGGGCGGTCGCCGCGGTCGTCACCGACGCCGCCGGCCGGGTGCTGCTCTGCCGGCAGGGCCGGGGCGAACGCCGGTACGCGCTGCCCGGCGGCCGTCTCCGTCCGGCGGAGAGCCCGGTACGCGCGGCGCTGCGCGACATCCGCGCCGAGACCGGCCGGGAGATCAACCTCGTCGATCTGGTCGGCCTGTACCACCTCGCGGGCACGACGACGCACGCGCCGGCCGGGCGGGCCGGACCGCTGCCGGACATCCTGGTGCACGTGTTCCGCGCCCGCGCCGCCGACGACGACGGATCGACCGCCGAACCCCGGCCGGGTTGCCGGCTGACATGGCACATTCCCACGGCGCTGCCCGATACCGTCACCCCGCTCACCCGGGTGGCCGTCACCGACGCGCTCGGCGGCCGCTCCGGCGTACTCCGGGCCGTGACCCGGAGCGGGCCCACGTCCGAGGGAGAACCGGCCGCGCGGGCGTGGCCGGTCGCTGCTCGCGACGATCGGCCGGAGGCCGGTCAGCCCCCTGGACAGCGCGGCGAGACGGCGACAGACCCGTCCCTCAGGCGCTGACTCGACATACCGGCCCCCGCGCCGGGCCAACGGCCGTCGGCGAGCCTGTGCCCGGGAGCGCACCCGCCAGGGAGCCTGATGCCTGTGCGTCATCACCATGACGCACAGGCATCACGGTCTTCAGCGAACGGCAGGCCCGGCGCCCGCGCCGCGAACGGTCCGAAGGGTCAGCGGGCCGGGTTGCGGACGCCCTCGGCCAGTTCGGCGCTCAGGGTACGCAGCGCGGCCAGCCCTTCGGCCTCGGAGGAGGCGTCCAGCACACACCGGACCAGCGCGCTGCCGACGATGACGCCGTCGGCGTACCCGGCAACGGTGCTGGCCTGCGCGCCCGTGCCCACCCCCAGGCCGACCCCGACGGGCAGGTCGGTGACCCCGCGCACCCGGGACACGAGCGTCGGAGCGGCGTCCGACGTACGCGCCCGCGCGCCGGTCACCCCCATCACCGCCGTGGCGTAGACGAAGCCCCGGCAGTGTTCGACGGTCATCGCGAGGCGGGCGTCGGTGGACGACGGCGACACCAGGAAGGTGCGGTCCAGCCCGTGGGCGTCCGAGGCGGCCAGCCACTCGGCCGCCTCGTCGGGAATCAGGTCCGGCGTGATCAGGCCGGTGCCACCGGCGGCGGCCAGATCACGGGCGAACACGTCCACGCCGTACCGCTCGACGGGGTTCCAGTAGGTCATGGTGACGACCGGCGCGCCGGTCGCCGCGACGGCCTCGATGACGCGCATCGTGTCGGCCGTACGGACCCCGCCGGCCAGCGCGATGTCGCTGGCCTTCTGGATGACCGGACCGTCCATCACCGGATCGGAGTACGGGATCTCCACCTCGATGACGTCGACGCCGGCCTCGACCATCGCCGTCATGGCCGCGATGCTGCCCTGCACGGACGGGAACCCGGCCGGCATGCAACCCACCAGGACGGCCCGTCCGTCGGCCCGGGCCTTGTCGAAGGCCACCCCGATACGACTCACCTCAGCGCTCCTTGTCGAGGATGCCGAAGTAGTCCCCGGCGGTGTGCACATCCTTGTCACCCCGGCCGGAGAGGTTCACCACGATGGTGGGCTCCCGGCCCAGCTCGGCGGCGAGCTTCGGAGCCAGCGTCACGGTCCCGGCGAGCGCGTGCGAGCTCTCGATCGCCGGGATGATGCCCTCGGTGCGGCAGAGCAGTTCGAAGGCGGCCATCGCCTCCTCGTCGGTGACCGGCAGGTAGCTGGCCCGGCCGGTGTCGTGCAGCCAGGCGTGCTCGGGCCCGACGCCCGGGTAGTCCAGGCCGGCGGAGATCGAGTGCGACTCCAGGGTCTGCCCGTCGGCGTCCTGCAACACGTACGTGCGGGTGCCGTGCAGCACGCCCGCCGACCCGCCGGTGATGCTGGCCGCGTGCCGGCCGGTGGCCACCCCGTCCCCGCCGGCCTCGAAGCCGTACAGCCGGACGTCCTCGTCGCCGACGAAGGCGTGGAAGATGCCCAGCGCGTTGGAACCGCCGCCGACGCAGGCGGTGACCGCGTCCGGCAGCGCGCCGGTCAGGTCGAGGCACTGTTGGCGGGCCTCGTCACCGATGCCCCGGACGAAGTCACGCACCATCGCCGGGAACGGGTGCGGCCCGGCGGCGGTGCCGATCAGGTAGTGGGTCGCGTCGACGTTCGCCACCCAGTCACGCATCGCCTCGTTCATCGCGTCCTTGAGGGTGCGCGAGCCGGTGGTGACCGGGACGACCGTGGCGCCGAGCATCCGCATCCGGGCCACGTTGAGCGCCTGCCGCTCGGTGTCGACCTCGCCCATGTAGACCACGCACTCGAGGTCGAACAGGGCGGCGGCCGTCGCGGTGGCCACGCCGTGCTGGCCCGCCCCGGTCTCGGCGATCACCCGGGTCTTGCCCATCCGCTTGGTGAGCAGCGCCTGACCGAGCACGTTGCGGACCTTGTGCGCGCCGGTGTGGTTCAGGTCCTCCCGCTTGAGCAGCACCCGGGCGCCGACCTTCGCGGAGAACCGGCGGGCCTCGTAGAGCAGCGACGGTGTGCCGGCGTAGTCGCGCAGCAGCGCGCCGAACTCGGCCCGAAAGGACTCGTCCGCGATCGCCGTACGCCACGCCCCGTCGAGCTCGTCCAACGCGGCCACCAGGGCCTCGGGCACGAACCGGCCGCCGAAGCGACCGAAGTGACCGGCGGAGTCGGGCTGCGAACCGGCCACCGGGGCCAGCGCGTCGGCGCTCATCGGACAATCCTCTCGGTGGGGCGGCACACCGGCGCGGTCAGCGCACCGGCCGGGGCGTCGCCGGGTGGTTGCCGGCGTTGACCAGTTCGGCCACCGCCTCGCGTGGACTCTTCTGGGTGACCAGGCCCTCGCCGACCAGCACGGCGTCGGCGCCGGCCGAGGCGTACCGGATCAGGTCGTGCGGGCCGCGCACGCCGGACTCGGCGATCTTGACGACGCTGCTCGGCAGGCCGGGCGCGATCCGCTCGAACACCGACCGGTCCACCTGAAGGGTACGCAGGTCACGGGCGTTGACCCCGATCACCTGCGCGCCGGCCTCCAGCGCCCGGTCGGCCTCCTCCTCGTCGTGGACCTCGACCAGCGCGGTCATGCCCAACGACTCGATCCGCTCCAGCAGGCCCATCAGCACGTTCTGCTCGAGGGCGGCCACGATCAGCAGGACCAGGTCGGCGCCGTGCGCGCGCGCCTCGTGCACCTGGTAGCTGGAGACCACGAAGTCCTTGCGCAGCACCGGCACGGTGACCGCGGCCCGGACGGCGGCCAGGTCGTCCAGCGAGCCGCCGAACCAGCGCCCCTCGGTCAGCACGCTGATCGCCCGCGCCCCACCCGCCGCGTAGTCGACGGCGAGGTCGGCCGGATCGGCGATCTCGGCCAGCCGGCCCTTGGACGGTGAGGAGCGCTTGACCTCGGCGATGACCGCCACACCGGGCTTGCGCAGCGCCGCGTACGCGTCCAGTGGCGGCGGCGCGGCCGCGGCCAGTTCACGGATCCGTTCCAACGGAACCTGCTCCTGGCGACGGGCGACGTCCTCGCGCACGCCGGCCAGAATCTCGTCGAGCACGCTTACGGACGCCGCCTGACCGGCCTCGTCCCCCTCCGCGTGCGCATGCTCAGCAGTCACCAACGGACTCCCCTCTCCGGGTGTCATGGGCCGATGCTAGGGGCAGCCGACCGAGGCCGGGAGCCGGGGGTATGGCGCTGCTCACGAAAAGGCCTGCGGCATAATGGCCGACTTGCCGTGAACGGGATGTCACGCAGCGCCACCTCCGGTATCGACCGCCGTCACAGGACGAGAGCCCGCCGACCCCGGTCGTACCGAGCCGACCCATCGATCATGCCATCCACTCCGGGTCGCCGCCCGACGGCAGCGACGGCAGTCGATGTTGTGAGCAAGCTCAAGGCCGAACGGCCCCTCCCAGGTCGTGGGCGTGGCGAGACAGTTGACGGGGCGGTCACCCGGGCGAAACGTCGGCCGGTCAGCATCGTCCTCGGGCAGACTCGACGACGCGCCTGCCCCACCGTCGACGACTCCTCGTGCGGAGTGAGCCATGAATACTGCCGAGTCGAACTCCAGCATCGGACTGACCACCATCTCGCGGACCATGGCGTCGCTCGCCGTCGGGGTGGTGCACACCCTGGAGCGGGCCGTCGTCGGCGAGGGCCGGATGCGCACCGCCCGCGGCAACGCCTGGGAGGCGGTCTGCGCCGACCGCGCCCGCGCCGACCGACGCGCCGAACTGGACCGCCTGGTGGCCGAGCTGACCGCCGCCCGCGCCGTCGCCGGCCGCCCGCAGCGGGACCGGCAGCCGGTCGGCTGAGAACGCGCCCTCAGCCGGCCGTCGGATCCTCTCCCCGGTCCAACGCGTCCCACGCCTCGGTGGTCCGCCGACCGGCCATCGGACCCGGGCCGGCAGCCGTCGTCGACGTACTCTCCGTGACGGTCCGCGTCGGTCGCTCGTAGCGGGCACCCATCGTCGGCCACCCGCCGCCCCGCAGCGCCGTCCACCCCCCGCCCACGGCGACGAGCAGACCGCCGACCAGGCAGAGCGCCGGCCACTGCCGACTCACCACCCCGCCGAGGTCGGCGACCAGTCCGTAGCCGGCACCGGCCGCCACCGCCAGGCCCAACGCGCCGAGCAGCACACCCAGCAGCCGCCGTACCCGACCCCGGGTGGCCAGCACCGCGCCACCACCGGCCAACGCCACCACGGCCAGCGCCGGGAGCCACGGCAGCAGGGCGGCCCCACTGCGGGCCGCCCGCACCGGCGGCAGCGGCGCCGGCCGCGCGGTCACCTCGACCGACCAGCCCCGGGTCGCCGCCCACACCGCCAGGCCCGCGCCGGCAAGACAGAGCAGCATCGCGTACGCCAGCCCGCGCCGACCGGCCCCGGCCCGCCCACCCGGCTCCGGCCGCTCGTGGTCGGTCATCGCGCTCATCGGGCGGCCCGGAGCGTTTCGGCGGCGGCGATCGCGGCCAGCACGGCGGCGGCCTTGTCCCGGGTCTCCTGCTCCTCGGCGGCCGGATCCGAGTCGGCGACCACCCCGGCGCCGGCCTGCACGTACGCGCGGCCGTCACGGATCAGCGCGGTCCGGATGGCGATCGCCATGTCCAGGTCGCCGCCGAAGCCGAAGTAGCCGACCGTGCCGCCGTAGACGCCCCGGCGTACCGGCTCCAGCTCTTCGATGATCTCCATGGCGCGCACCTTGGGCGCGCCGGAGAGCGTCCCCGCCGGGAAGGTCGCGGCGAGCGCGTCGAACGCGGACCGGTCGTCACGCAGCGTGCCGGTCACGGTGGAGACGATGTGCATGACGTGGCTGTACCGCTCGATGGTCGCGAACTCGGGCACCTGGACACTGCCCGGCTCGCAGACCCGGCCCAGGTCGTTGCGGCCCAGGTCGACGAGCATGACGTGCTCGGCGCGCTCCTTGGGGTCGGCGAGCAGTTCGGCGGCCAGGCCGGCGTCGGCCGCCGGGGTGCCGCCGCGCGGCCGGGTGCCGGCGATCGGGTGCAGCAGTGCCCGCCGCCGCCCGTCCGCGCCGGCGGTGACCTTCAGGTGCGCCTCCGGGGACGAGCCGACGATGTCGAACCCGTCGAAGCGCAGCAGGTACATGTACGGGCTGGGGTTGCTGGTGCGCAGCACCCGATAGACGTCCAACGGGTCGGCGTGGGTGGCCCGCTCGAACCGCTGGGACAGCACGATCTGGAAGCACTCGCCGGCCCGGATCGCCTCCTTGGCCGCCTGCACGGCCTTGACGTAGCCCCCCTCGGGCGTACGACAGACGACCTCGCCGGCCGGGGGGCGCGCGACCGTCGAGATCATCGGCGGGATGGGCCGGGACAGCGCGGTGGTCATCGCGTCGAGGCGGCCCACCGCGTGGTGGTACGCGGCGCTGACGTGCGCGTCGCGGCCCGGGGCGTCCAGCGGCGGCAGCACCGCGTTGGCGACCAGGATCGCCGAGCCGTCGTAGTGGTCGAGCACCACCAGGTCGGTCGCCAGCATCATGCCCAGCTCCGGCACCCCGAGGTCGGACTCGGTCAGCTCGGGCAGCCGCTCGAAACGGCGGACGATGTCGTAGCCGAGGTAGCCGACCATGCCCCCGGTCAGCGGGGGCAGACCGTCGCCCGGATCGCCGGGCGGGCCGGCGAGCGCCGCGACGGTGTCCCGCAGCACCCGCACCGGGTCGCCGTCGGTGGGCAGCCCGGCCGGGGGCTGCCCGAGCCAGGTCGCCACGCCGTCCCGCTCGACGAGGGTCGCGCTGCTCCGTACGCCGATGAACGAGTACCGCGACCAGGCCATGCCCGCCGAACCGACCCCCTGCTCGGCCGATTCGAGCAGGAACGTGCCCGGCCCGCCGGCGAGCTTGCGGTAGACCCCCACCGGGGTCTCGGCGTCGGCCAGCAGCCGTCGGGTGACCGGCACGACCCGCCAGCGGGCGGCCAGTTCGGTGAAGGTGGCCAGGTCGGGGCTCACCGCGCCGTCGGTCATCCGGCGACCCGCCTCTCGTTGACGGCCGCGAGGTCGCGCCGGATCGCGCCCACGGTGGTCACCGCGCGTCCGGCGCGGTCACCGGCAGTTCGGTGAAGAAGCACGTCCGGTGCCCGGTGTGGCACGCCGCGCCGACCTGCTCGACGCTGACCAGCAGCGCGTCGCCGTCGCAGTCCAGGGCGACCGAGCGGACGTACTGGTGGTGCCCGGAGGTGGCGCCCTTGACCCAGTACTCGCGCCGGCTGCGCGACCAGTAGGTGGCCCGGCCGGTGGTCAGGGTGCGGTGCAGCGCCTCGTCGTCCATCCAGGCGACCATCAGCACCTCGCCGGAGTCGTGCGCGCGTACCACGGCGGCGACCAGGCCGTCGGGGGTGCGGCGCAGCCGGGCGGCGATGGCCGGATCGAGCCGGGACGGACGGACCGGCGGCGACGCCACCGGGCCGCTCGGTTCGCTGGGGACGCCGGTCACCGGCGCGTCAGGTACGGGCACAGTTGCCCATTGTCCCGCACGGGGCGTGGGCACCGGCGACGGCTCCCGCCCAGGGTGCGGCCGGTGCCCCGCGGGCCGCGCCAGCTGGGCCACGTACCGGTCGAGGCGGCCGTCGACCAGGGCGTCGGCCAGGTCGGCGCCGGAGGCGTCGGCGATCTCCGCGGCGTACGGGCGGATCAACGGCAGGATGCCGGCGACCAGCCGCACGGCGGCGGCCCAGAGCTGCCCGGTGGCGCCCGGACGCAGGCCGAGGCAGAGCAGCATGTCCTCGCGGTACCCGGCCGGGGCGACCGGCAGTTCCAGGGCGGCCGCGAACGCCGCGCGTCGGGACGACACCCGCACCGACGGGTTCGCCGGGCGCAGCACCGACGGGCAGAGTCGGGCCAGGTCCGCCACGGCGAGCCGGACGCCGAGGCGGTCGGCCGCGGCCCGGGCGGCGGCGGCCTTGCCGAGCAGCGCGATCAGCTCCTCCAGCCGGGGCGGCTCGGCGGGTTGGCAGAGCACCGGCAGGTCGATCCGGGGCCGCCAGTGCGGGTCCGCCCAGAGCAGCCGGGCCGGCGCGGTGACCGGCAGTCCGAACGCCCAGTCGGCCGGCTCACCGAGCCGGTGCACCCAGGAGCGGACGTCGCGCGCCGCCACCGAGACGTGGGTGACCCGCCCGGCGGTCTCGGCCAGGTACGCGCGGCGGGCGGCGTACGGCGAGCCACCGACCAGCACGTCGAGGTCGACGTCGCTGTGCGCGGTGGCCGCCCGCCGGGCGTGACTGCCGCGCAGCAGGATGCCGACGACCGGTCGTTCGGCGGCGTCCCGCAACCGCGCGGCCCAGTCCTCGAGAAATCCGCTGTGCGGTAACGGAGCGTGACCCACGGCGTCATCGTGCCGTACGTCCGATCAGCACGCAATGCCCGTTGCCGGACCCGCTGTCCGGTCCGAAGCCTACTGCCCGTTGTCACGCTGGGCGCGAGGGCGGGCACCAGCGGACAGGCCGGCCGTTGCGCGGACAGCCCACTCCGCTCTAGCGTGGAATTCAACAAACGATGAGTTTCTCGGGAGGTGCGCGATGGACGACGCGATAGGCGTCCGCGACCTGGTGGTCGATCGGGGTGGGCGACGAGTGCTGGACGGCATCACCTGCGCCGTCCCGCAGGGCGCCGTCACCGGTCTGCTCGGGCCCAGCGGCAGCGGCAAGACCACTTTCATGCGCGCGGTGGTCGGCGTGCAGGTGGTCACCTCGGGCACGGTGACCGTGCTGGGCCAGCCGGCGGGCGCACCGGCGCTGC
The DNA here is from genome assembly GCF_049315225.1 of Micromonospora sp. WMMD729. Classification (NCBI taxonomy): domain Bacteria; kingdom Bacillati; phylum Actinomycetota; class Actinomycetes; order Micromonosporales; family Micromonosporaceae; genus Micromonospora; species Micromonospora sp. WMMD729. The sequence continues at coordinate 4,562,815 of NZ_CP186059.1, forward strand.
GACACCGGGTGGGCTACCTCACCCAGGCGCCGAGCGTCTACGCCGACCTGACCGTGCGGGAGAACGCCCGCTACTTCGCGGCCCTGTACGGGCGCGGCCGGGCCGAGGCCGACGAGGCGGTCACCGCCGTCGGGCTGGCCCAGGCGGCCGGCCAGTTGGTCGCCACCCTCTCCGGCGGCCAGCGCAGTCGGGCCTCGCTGGCCTGCGCCCTGGTGGGTGACCCGGAACTGGTCATCCTGGACGAGCCGACGGTCGGTCAGGATCCGGTGCTGCGGGCCGATCTGTGGGCCCGGTTCCACGCCATGGCCGCCGCCGGCACCACCCTGCTGGTGTCCAGTCACGTGATGGACGAGGCGGCCCGCTGCGACCGGCTGCTGCTGATCCGGGAGGGACGGCTGATCGCCGACGACAGTCCGGACGCGATCCGCGCCGCCGCCGGGGTGGACGACCTCGACGAGGCGTTCCTGCGGCTGATCCGGGCCGGCGAGGCGAAGGCGTCCGCCGGAAGGGGAAACTCATGAACGGGCGGATCCTGGCGGCCACCATCGGCCGCGTCCTACGCCAGCTCCGGCACGACCGGCGGACCATCGCCCTGCTGGTGGTGGTGCCGACCGTCCTGCTCACGCTGGTCTACTACATGTACGCCGACAAGCCGACACCGCCGGGACAGCCATCGGTGTTCGACCGGGTCGCGTTGGTCATGCTGGGCACCTTCCCCTTCGTGATCATGTTTCTGGTGACCAGCATCGCGATGCTGCGCGAGCGCACCTCCGGCACCCTGGAACGGCTGCTCACCACCCCGCTGGGCAAGCTCGACCTGCTGTTCGGGTACGGCATCGCGTTCGGGCTGGCCGCCGCCGTGCAGGCCACCCTGGCGGCCGGGCTGGCGTACTGGGCCTTCGATCTGCGAACGCTCGGCAGCAGCGGTCTGGTGATCGGGATCGCGGTGCTCGACGCGGTGCTCGGGGTCGCCCTCGGCCTGCTGTGCAGCGCCTTCGCCCGCACCGAGTTCCAGGCAGTACAGTTCCTCCCGGTCGTGGTGATCCCCCAGCTCCTGCTGTGTGGACTGTTCGTGGCCCGGGACGAGATGGCCGGCTGGCTCCAGGGGCTCAGCGACGCTCTGCCCCTGACGTACGCCATCGAGGCGTTGCAGGAGGTCGGCGCCCACGCCGAGCCGACGGCGACCATGTGGCGGGACGTGGGTGTGGTGTTCGGCGCGGTGGTGTTGGCGCTGGTGCTCGCGGCGGCGACGCTGCGCCGGCGCACCGGCTGACCGACCGGCGGCGACCCGCGCGGGGCGGGTCGCCACCCGCCGCCGGGCGGACCGGCGGCGTCAGCGGATGAGCGAGGGGCGGCGATGACGCGGCGTACCGGCCGGCGACCCGGCAACCCGGACACCCGGGAGGCGATCCTCGACGCGGCGCGGGCGACGTTCGCCGAACGGGGTTTCGACGCCGCCCCGATCCGTGCCATCGCCGCCACCGCCGGGGTGGATCCGGCGCTGGTCCACCACTACTTCGGCACCAAGGACCAGCTCTTCCGGGCCGCGATGAACTTCCCGGTGGACCCCGCCGAGCTGCTGCCGGGTGTGCTGGCCGGTGACCAGGACGGCGTCGGCGAGCGGCTGGTCCGGACCTTCGTCGGCATCTGGGACTCGCCGGCCGGCAGCGCCGGGGTGGCGCTGGTGCGGTCGGTGCTGAACAGCGAGTGGACCGCGCGGCTGCTGCGGGAGTTCGTCACCACGCAGGTGCTGCGCCGGGTGCTCGACCAGCTCGACGTCGATCCGGCCGAGGTACCGATGCGGGGCTCGCTGGTCGCCACCCAGCTGATCGGGCTCGCCATGATCCGGCACGTGGTGCGGCTGGAGCCGGTCGCGTCGGCCGATCCGGAGATCCTGGTCGCCACCATCGGTCCCAGCGTCCAGCGGTACCTGACCGGGCCGCTGCCGATCTAGGGCTGCGTCTCAGCGGGGCGGGTACGCGTCGGCGGGGCGGCGCAGCGGCGGGAGCAGCCGGCCCAGCTCGTCCGGGCCGCTGAGCGGGCACGGGAACGCCAGCCGGACGCGGCGTCGCGCGCCGGGGCGTCCGAGGGCGACCACCAGCCCGTAGCGGTCGATGCGCACCACCCGCGGCGGTCCGTCCGGGGTGTGCTCGGTCAGCCCGAGTTGCCGGCGCAGGTAGTCGGTGACGGCGGCGGGGTCGTGCCGGGCGAAATCGGCCAGCAGCAGGGCTTCGCACGGGTGCATCGGGTCCGGCTCCGCCTCGGCGTACTCCCCCGGGTCGATCCGGTACACGACCCCGGCCCGCTCCCAGCGGACCTCGGCCACCTCGAAGCGGAACAGCCGGAACCGGCCGCCCACGTCGAGCAGGTCACCGGTCGGCTCGACGGCGGCGAAGTCGACCGCGGCCCGGCGTGCCTCGTCGTCGTGCAGTTCGGCGGCCCAGCCGGAGACCCAGGCCCGCCCGAGACCGGGAGCGCCGGCCGCGGGCGGCAGGTCGAGGACGTCCAGGACCACCGCGACGTCGGTGCCCCCGGCGGCCGGCTGGAGCGCGCCGCCCAGGTGGCTGGCGACCGGCACCAGCAGCAGCACCCGGCCGTCGGGGTCGGTCACGTGCCGGGCGTGGTGCGGACCCGGGCGGCGAGCCAGGTGGACGAGGCCGGGCAGGCGACCGGCGACGAGGGTACGGACGATCTCGGCGGGGCTGGGCCGCATGGCGCAACCTCCTTCAAAGGTTAGCCTTACCTAACCGGAGCGTAGAGCACCCGGACCACCCCGTCCACCAGCGGAAGCCCGTGACACCGACCCGTTACCTGGTCTGCTCCAGCCAGGAGGCGTACAGCAGCCCGTAGACCGAGTCGGCGTCGCGCACCAACTCGTCGTGCGGACCCCGCTGCACGATGCGCCCCCGGTCCACCACGATGACCTCGTCCGCCACCTGGGCGGTGGAGAGCCGGTGCGCGATGGCCAGGGTGGTCCGTCCCCGGGTGACGGCGTCCAGGGTGCGCTGCAACCGCACCTCCGTCGCCGGGTCCACCGCGCTGGTCGCCTCGTCCAGCACCAGCAGATCCGGATCGGCCACGTACGCCCGGGCCAGCGCGACGAGCTGCCGCTCCCCGACGCTCAACGCCTCACCACGCTCCCCGACCGGGGTGTTGAGGCCGGCGGGCAGACCGTCCAACCAGTCCGCCAGACCCAACTCCGTGAAGGCGGCCGCCAGCTCCTCGTCGGTCAGCTCCGGCCGGGCGAACCGCACGTTGTCCCCCACCGTCGCGTCGAAGAGGAACCCGTCCTGCGGCACCATCACCACCCGCGAGCGCAGCGAGTCGAAGCGCACCTGCGCCAGCGGCACCCCGGACAGCAGCACCGCGCCCGCCGACGGATCCATCAGTCGGGTGAGCAGCTTCGCGAAGGTGGTCTTGCCACTGCCCGTCTCGCCGACCACGGCCACCCGGCTCTTCGCCGGGATCTCCAGGTCGATGTCGTGCAGCACCGGCGGGCCGCCAGGGTAGGCGAACCGCACCCCCGAGAACCGGATGTCCAACGGACCGATCGGCAGGTCCCGGCCCTGCTCCCCGGGGTCCGCGACGTCCGGGGCGACGTCCAGCACGTCCAGCACCCGCCGCCAGCCCGCGATCGCGTTCTGCGCCTCGTTGAGCACCTCGGTGGCGATCTGCACCGGCTGGATGAACAGCGTCACCAGGAACAGGAACGCGGTGAGCTGGCCGATCGACAGCGTGCCGTCCACGCCCAGCGTCACACCGAGCACCACCACGCCGGCCAGCGCCAACCCGGCCGCCAACTCACCGACCGAGCTGCCCACGATGCTGATCCGGATGGCCCGTTGCTGGGCCACCCGCTGGGCGTCGATGGCGTCGTCCAACCGCCGCTCGGTGCGCCCCGCGATGCCGTACGCCCGGATCACCGGCGCGCCCACCACGCTCTCGCCGATCGCGCCCAGCAACGCGCCGGTGCGCTGACGCACCGTCGCGTACGCCGCGCCCAGGCGGCGCTGCAACTGGCGGATGACCAGCACCGCAGGCAGGAACGCCGCCAGCACCACCAGGGTCAACTGCCAGGAGTACGCCAGCATGACGGCCGTCGTCACCACCAACTGACCCAGGTTGACCAGCAGGATCACCCCGCCCCACTGGAGGAACTGGGTGATCTGGTCGACGTCGCTGGTCACCCGGGACACCAGCGAGCCGCGCCGCTCCGACTGCTGGTGCAGCATCGACAGGTCGTGCACGTGCCGGAACGCCCGCGTCCGCACGTTCGCCAACGCCGTCTCGCTGACCGTGAACAGCCGGCGCATCATCAGGTAGCCGCACGCGGTGGTGACCACCAGGATCGCCGCGGTGACCGCCACCACCGACCAGACGACGTCCAGCTTCAGACCGCCGACGATGCCCCGGTCGATGCCCTGCTGCACCGCCACCGGAACGGCCACCCGGCCCACCATGTAGACCAGGGCCAGGGCCAGGGTGGCGGCCAGCCCGGTCCGCAGCTCGGGCGAGAGCGCCAGCCCGCGCCGCAACGTCTGCCAGGTCGTCTCCGTCCGCGCGTCCCGCTCGTCCGTCGTCACCGTCGTCGTACTCAATGGTCCACCTCGATCTCCAGGCCCGACGGCAGCGGCGCCACCTCGTCGTCGTACGCGCGCTCCTGCGCGCGGTCGACCTCCGCCTGCTCGTACGCGGTGACCAGGTCCACGTACCCGGGCACGGTGGCCAGCAACTCGGTGTGCGTGCCCCGGGCGACCACCCGGCCCTGCTCGACGTAGATGACCTCGTCGGCCAGGGCGATGGTGGCCCGGCGGTACGCCACGACGAGGATCGACGCGGCGGGGACCCCCGGCTCACCGGCCGAGGAGCGCAGGCCGGCAAGGATGGCCGCCTCGACGCGGGGGTCCACGGCGCTCGTCGCGTCGTCGAGCACCAGCAGGCGGGGCCGGCCGGCGAGCGCGCGGGCCAGCGTGAGCCGCTGCCGCTGCCCGCCGGAGAGCGAGGTACCCCGCTCGCCGACCATCGTGTCCAGCCCGTCGGGCAGCGCCGCGACGAACCCGTCCGCCTCGGCCAGGCGCAGCGCCGCCCAGACGGCCTCGTCGTCGATGCCCGGCCGGTCCAGGGCGATGTTGGCCCGTACGGTGTCGTCGAAGACGAACGGCACCTGCGCCACCAGCGCGACCGTGCCGGCCAGCGACGCGGCGGTCAGGTCGCGGATGTCCACGCCGTCCAGCACGACGGTGCCCGAGTCCGGGTCGACCAGGCGCACGGCGAGCGAGGCGATTGTCGACTTGCCGGCGCCGGTGGGCCCGACCAGGGCAACCGTACGGCCGGCCGGGACGGTGAAGCCGACCTCGCCGAGCACCTGTGCACCGGCCTCGTGGGCCTCGGCCGGCGGGTAGGAGAAGTGCACGTCGGTGAAGGTGAGCGTGGCCGGGCCCGGGGTGGCCGGGTCGAGCACCCGCTGCCCGTACGGCATCTCGCCGGTGGCGTCGAGGACCCGGCGTACCCGGTCCCAGCCGGCGACGCTGCGCGGCAGCTCGGCCAGCACCCAGCCGATGGCCCGCACCGGGAAGGCCAGCACGGTGAAGAGGAAGGCGACGCTGACCAGCTCGGTGACGCTGATCGCGCCCTGGCGCAGCCGGAACGACCCGACCACCAGCACGGCCAGGGTGCCGAGGCTGGGCAGTGTCTCCAGCAGCGGGTCGAAGACGCCGCGCAACCGGCCGACCGCGATGAGGGCGTCGCGCAGCTCACCGGCGCGGCCGGCGAACCGGGCGGTCTCCTGCGCCTCGCGGCCCATCGTCTTGACCACCAACGCGCCGTCGAAGCTCTCGTGGGCGATGCCGCTGACCTCGGCGCGCAACCGCTGCGCGCGGGCCTGGCGGGGCGCCATCCGGCGGGAGTATACGACGTTGAGCGCGAACAGCGCCGGGAACACCGCCAGTCCGACCAGCGCGAGGGCCCAGTCGGTGGCGAACAGCGAGACGATCGCGCCGACCAGCATCACCAGCGTGCCCACCGCGAAGGGCAGCGGCGCGATCGGGTACCAGGCCGCCTCCACGTCGGAGTTGGCGTTGGACAGCAGCGTGCCGGTGGCGTTGCGGTGGTGCCAGGACAGCGGCAGGTCCAGGTAGCGGCGGGTGACCCGGCGACGGTAGGCGGCCTGGAGCCGGTACTGCATGTAACCGGCCCCGAGCCGGCGGCCGAAGATGCCGACCACCCGCAGCACGCTGATCCCGAACAGGGCGACCGCCGCCAGCGCCAGCGTGCCGACGCCGACCTCGCCGCGCGCGATCGCCGGCACCACCACGTCGCCGACCACCGCGCCCACCACGTACGCGCTGACGATGACCATCGAGCCGAACAGCACGCTGCCGACCACGGCAACCGTGAAGATCCGTGGCTGCTCGCGGATCGCCTGCCGCAGAACCCCCAGCCCTCTGCCGAGCACGTCCCGGCTTGTCCTGCTCGCCACGCTCTCCCCCGCCGTAAGCCACAATTATCTACCTCATCCTTACCGGTGCGGACCGGTGCCGCCGACCCGGACGGGATATGTCGACCATCACGTACTCCGCGCCAGGTGCAACGGGACGAGCGAGCCCGGCTCGACGCGCGGCGACGGAGGTCCGGGCCTACGATCGGCGCATGTCGCGGTACGCCCGAGCCGAGCGCGAGGCGCTGGCCGATCTCCTGCTGGCCCTCGGGCCCGACGCACCGACGATCAACGAGGGCTGGGCGACCCGCGACCTCGCCGCGCACCTGGTGCTGCGCGAACGCCGCCTGGACGCGGCCGGCGGGATCCTGCTGGCGCCGCTGCGGGGGTACGCCGAACGGGTCCGTCGCCGGCTCGCCGCCGGCCCCTACCCGGAGCTGGTGGCGCGGGTACGCCGACCGCCGGTGTGGAGCCCGATCAGCAACCCGCTGACCGACGAGTTGGTCAACACGATGGAGTTCTTCATCCACCACGAGGACGTGCGGCGCGCGGTCGCGGGTTGGCAGCCGCGCGAGCTGCCGCGTGGCCTCCAGGCCACCCTGTGGAAGCGGGCCGCCCCGATGGCCCGGCTGGCGCTGCGCCGCTTCCCGGCGGACCTCTACGTACAGGCGCCCGGGTACGGCGAGATCTCCGTCGGCCGGGGCGGCGACCGGCTGCGGGTGGTGGGCGCTCCGGCCGAACTGACCCTGTTCCTCTCCGGTCGGCAACGGGTCGCCCGGGTGCAGCTCGACGGCTCCGCCTCGTCGGCCCGGCAGTTGCGCAACGCCAGCCTGGGGATGTGACTTTCTGCGCTTAATCGGTCACAGCAATGCCGGACGAATGCCTCAGTCCCAACGATGCGCACCGATACCTCCTCCCGTACGCTTCACCGCGCCGTTCCGCGCCGGGGCGGCACGATGTGGGGGCACACGATGCGAAGTTTCGCAATCTCGGCGCTACGGGAACCCTCCTTCACGGCGGGGCGCCACAAGTTCACGGACGGGGTGGCCAGTGAGAGCGTCGAGTGGGCGCGCGCTTTCGGCTTGGTCGATTCCGGTCACATTCATCGCCTGCGACGGGCGGACGCCGCCGGTCTGGCGGGCCGAGCCTGCCCGGACGGGCCGGTGCGGGGGCTGCGCCTTCTCACCGACCTGATCTCCTGGCTCTTCGTGATGGACGACGCCTGCGACGAGGACGGCCTCGGGGACGATCCGGGCCGGCTGGCGCCGATCATCGCCACCCTGCTCGGCGTGCTGGACCGCGCCGGCGACCCGGACGCCCCGCCGCCACCGGAGGCCGGCCCGCTGGGCGCCGCGCTGCACGACCTGTGCCGCCGGACCCGGGCCGAGGGCCAGGCGCCGATGCTGCTGCGGTTCGTCAGCCAGGTCCGCCAGTACCTGCTGGCCCTGCTCTGGGAGGCCAGCAACCGGCAGCGACGCCGGGTGCCGGGGGTGACGGAGTACGTCCAACTGCGCCGGCACATCGGCGGCGTGCACCCGTGTCTCACCTTGACCGATCTCGCGTCGGAGCAGCCACCCGGGCCGGCCCGGCGGGCCGATCCGGCGCTGGCCGCCCTGGATCTGCTGGCGGTGGACCTGGTGTGCTGGTGCAACGACCTCTTCTCGTACGGCAAGGAGAGCCGGTCCGATCCGGACGCGCACAACCTGGTGACGGTCATCGCCCAGGAGCGCGGCCTCGGCGAGACGGACGCCCTCCGGGCCGCGGCGGACCGCTTCAATCAGGGGCTGCTGGCGTACCAGGCGGCGGAGGACGGCTTGCTGGCCAGCGGGGTCGAGGCACTGCACTCGCCGTTGGCCGCGCGGCGCAACTGGGTCCGGGCCACCTACGACTGGTCGGTGGTGGCTGCCCGCTACGCCTGATTCGGCGCTCCGGTCGGCGGGACGAGACCGCCGGACGATCACCGGCACTAGCCGATGCCCGGTATCAGGCAATACTCTTCGGTAACCGAAATGACGTGACGACCGTCACGCCACCACCCCCGAAGGCGGCTACAGCGATGGCTCTCGATGTACCGTACCGTTCCATCCCGGACATGTTCCTCAAGCGCGTGGCGGCCACCCCCGACCGGCACGCGTTCGCGTCCCCGACCCCTGACGACTCGGGGCCCCACTGGTTGACCTGGGAGCAGGTCGGCCAGCGCGCCAAGGCGGTCGCCGCCGGCCTGCACGCGCTCGGCGTCGGCCAGGAGAACCCGGTCGCGATCCTCGCCAACACCCGGCTGGACTGGGTGGTCGCCGACCTCGGCATCATGTGCGCCGGCGGGGCGACCACCACCGTCTACCCGACCACCGAGCCGGCGGACGCGACGTACATCATCGCTGACTCCGCCTCGCGGGTCCTCTTCGCGGAGAACCCGGCGCAGGCCGCCAAGATCGCCGGAGCGGACCTGCCGGCGCTGACCCACGTGGTGCTCTTCGACGGCACCCCCGACCCGAACGCCGCGATCCCCCAGCTCACCCTCACCGAGCTGGAAGAGCGGGGCAGCCGGGCACTGGCCGACGAGCCCGACCTGATCGACATGCTGGTGGCCGGCATCGGCCCCGATCACCTGGCCACCCTGATCTACACCTCCGGCACCACCGGCCAGCCCAAGGGCGTCGAGCTGTTGCACGGTGGGTGGTGCTGGGAGGCGGTGGCGCAGGCCGACGTCGGGCTGCTGCGCGACGACGACCTGCAGTACCTGTGGCTGCCGCTGGCGCACTCGTTCGGCAAGACGCTGCTCTGCGGCGCGATCCACGTCGGCCTGCCGACGTACGTCGACGGGCGGGTGGAGAAGCTGGTCGACCTGCTCGCGGTGATCCGACCGACGCTGATGTGCGGCGCTCCCCGGGTCTTCGAGAAGGTCTACAACCGGGCGGTGACCACCGCGCAGGGCGCCGGCGGCGCGAAGGCGAAGATCTTCGCCTGGGGCGTGCAGGTCGGCAAGGAGAAGGTCGCGCTGGAGCAGGCCGGCAAGCCGGTGCCGGCCGGGCTCAAGTTCCGGTACGGGCTGGCCGAGAAGCTGGTGTTCAGCAAACTCCAGGCCCGCCTGGGCGGTCGGATGCGGGTGCTGGTCTCCGGCGCCGCGCCACTGAGCCCGGAGATCGCCACCTTCTTCGCCGCCGCCAACCTGCCCATCTCGGAGGGCTACGGCCTGACCGAGACCAGCGCCGGCAACTTCGTCAACCCGCCGGACGGGCTGCGCATCGGCACGGTGGGCAAGGCGATGGGCGACCTGGAGTGCCGGATCGACACCGACGGCGAGATCCTGGTGCGGGGTCGGCCGGTGATGCGCGGTTACCACAACCTGCCCGAGGAGACCGCCGCCGCGTTCACCGAGGACGGCTTCTTCCGTACCGGCGACATCGGCACCCTCGACGAGCAGGGCTACCTGCGGATCACCGACCGCAAGAAGGACCTGGTCAAGACCTCGGGCGGCAAGTACATCGCGCCGTCGCACATCGAGGGCATGTTCAAGGCCATCTGCCCGTACACCTCGCAGGCGGTGGTGATCGGGCAGGCCCGCAACTTCTGCACGATGCTCGTCACGCTCGACGCGGACGCCATCCGGGGCTGGGTGGCCGGCGGCCCGCTGGAGGGCCGCGACTACACCGAGATCGTCGCCTCGCCGGAGGCGCAGGCGATGGTCGAGGAGTACGTCGCCCAGCTCAACGCCAAGCTCAACCGCTGGGAGACGATCAAGAAGGTGGCGATCCTGCCGCGTGACCTGACCATCGAGGACGGCGAGATCACCCCGTCGCTGAAGATCAAGCGTCGGGGCGTGGAGGGCAACTTCGCCGCCGAGATCGACAAGATGTACGCCGGCACCCTCGCCGAGCTGTAGCAACGGACGGTCGTGGCCCCGTACCCGCTCGGGTGCGGGGCCACCGGCGTCCTCGCGCTCAGGCGATGACGGACGGCTCCGGCCACCGTTGCCGGCCGCTGCGGTCCAGGTCGTACCGGACCGTGGCGATCCGCTCCACCGCCTCCGTCAGCTCGGCCGCCGGCAGGGTGAACGGCAACCGCAGGAAACGTTCCAGGGTGCCGTCCAGACCGAACCGGGGCCCGGGCGCGAGTCGTACGCCGACCTCCTCGGCGGCCCGGGCGAGCGCGCTGGAGACCGGGCCGTCCAGCTCGGCCCAGAGGGTCACGCCGCCGCGCGGCACGGTCACCCGCCAGTCCGGCAGTCGGTCCGCCAGCGCGCCGAGCAACGCGTCGCGCTGGGCGGCGAGCTGCGCCCGCCGGTCGGCGACGATGGCCGCCGCGTCGGCGAGCAGGTGCACCGCGACGAGCTGGTCGAGCACCGGGCTGGACATGTCCACGCCGACCCGGACGGCGGCCAGCCGCTGCACCTGCGGCGCGGAGGCGCGTACCCAGCCGATCCGCAGGCCACCCCAGTACGGCTTGCTCATTCCCCCGATGCTGACCACCCGCGAGTGCCGGTCGAACGCGGCGGTGGGCGGGGGCAGCTCGACGCCGTCCAACGGCAGGTCGACGAAGGACTCGTCGACGATCAGGTCGGTGCCCACGGCGTGGGCGGCGGCGACCACCCGCTCGCGCAACGCGGCGGGCATCAGGTGCCCGGTCGGGTTCTGGAACTCCGGGATCAGGTACGCCAGCTTGGGTCGAGTCTGCCGCAGGCTGCCCAGGAGCAGGTCGGGCTCCCAGCCACCGGCCTCGGCGGACAGACCGTGCGTGGTGATCCGGGCCCGCCGACCGGCCAGCGCGGCGAGCGCGTTGGGATAGGTCGGTGACTCGACCAGCACGCTGCCGCCGGGTGCCAGGGCCAGGCGCAGCACCAGGTCCAGGGCGTGCTGGGTGCCGCTGGTAACCATGATCTGGTCGGCCGAGGTGGGCAGTCCGCGCGCGGTGTAGCCGGCGGCCACCGCCTCGCGCAGCTCACCGATGCCGGTCGGGTGGTAACCGGCGCCGCCCAGGTAGCGGGGCAGATCCTCGACGGCGGCCCGGGCGGCCGCGGGCAACTGCGGCGGGGCCGCCAGCGCGGCGACGCCGAGGTCGATCATGTCGCGGTCGTCCAACGGGGTCCACAGGCCGGTGCTGGCGACCCGGTGGTTGCCGGGCAGCATCGTCCAACTGCCGGCGCCCCGGCGGCTGGCCAGGTGGCCGGTCTCGCGCAGCTCCCGGTACGCGGCGGTGACCGTGGTACGGCTGATCCGCAGCGCCTCGGCCAGCTCACGCTCGGCCGGCAGCCGGACTCCCAGGGGAAGCCGGGCGTCGGCGAGCAGCCCGCGTACCGCGCCGGCGAGCGCGGCGTAGTCGGGGCTGCGACGACGGCCCGGCAGGGCGTGCCACTGCCCCAGCAGCCGCGCCAATTGGACCCCTCGCACCTGACCGGTCATGGCCACTCCTCGGATATTGGCTTCTTCCTCCGGGAGGATTGGCACCTAGGGTGGCATGCATGGCACTGATTGGCAATCTGCGGGAGCGGCCGGTACGTCGGCTCAGCCAGCTCTACGCCGGGCTCGTCCTCTACGGGGTGAGCATGGCCCTGATGGTCCGCTCCGACCTCGGCCTGGACCCCTGGGACGTCTTCCACCAGGGGTTGTCCGAGCTGACCGGGCTCTCCTTCGGCACGGTCACCATCGGTGTCGGCGCGCTGGTGCTGCTGCTGTGGATCCCGCTGCGCCAGCGGCCCGGCCTCGGCACCGTCAGCAACGTGGTGGTGGTCGGCCTCGTGGTGGACGCCACCCTGGTCCTGCTACCCGCCGGTGGTCCCCTCGGCGTCCGCATCGCCCTGTTGATCACCGGGATCGTCGCCAACGGGGCGGCCACCGCGCTCTACCTCGGCGCCCGCCTCGGCCCCGGTCCCCGCGACGGGCTGATGACCGGCTTCGTCGCCCGTCGTCCCCGTTTCTCGGTGCGCCTGGTGCGTACCGTCATCGAGATCACCGTGCTCGCGCTGGGCTGGCTACTCGGCGGCACGGTCGGCGTGGGCACCGTGGCGTACGCGTTGGCCATCGGCCCGCTGGCGCAGTTCTTCATCCCGCTCGTCGCGGTGCCCCCGGCCAAGGCCGACGACACTGACGACGAATCGACGGTCACCGCCGGTGATCCGTCGCGTGCCCCGGCCACCCCGGCCGGATGAGGTGTTCACCGACCGTTCACGCACCGGCACGCCGCGCTGGTGGAAGTGGGCTCGTTGGAGGGTGGGTGTTCCCTTCCGCGTCGCTCGCCGTCATCATCTCTGCATGGGGGAGAACGGTTGGCGCTGGAGCGACGCCTGGATCTTCGTGTCGTTGGTCATCGCGAGCGGCGCCGGGCGGCACCGACGCTCCGCGACCAGCCGCCGGCCGGAAGGCGTACGTCTGACCGACGTACTGTCCACCGCCGACCACCTGAACCACGCGATTCCCGAACGGCACGAGGTGGAGGCCGCGGTCCAGCGGCTGGTCGGCGCGGGCCTGGTCACCGTCGCCGACGGGTGGTTCCGCATCACCGCCGAGGGTGAGCAGCTCTGGCGCAGCCGACCCCGTGCCGGCGTCGCCACCATGGTCGACACCGTGCAGGGCGTGCTGAGCCGCCGGCACGCCCCGGGTCACGCCGACTGGATCCTGGACGAAGCCGACCACGCGGCGGCCGTGCAGGAGTACGCGGTCCGCTCGATCCCCACCCCGCGCCGGTCGCCCGAGGGCCACTCCGGCGGCCACTGACCTCTGTCGTCGCTCAGCACGGCGGATGCGGCCGGGGGTCAGCGACGCCGGACCGGCACAGGGGGTAACGGCAGGACCAGCAGGTGCATGGGTGTGCCGTCGGGCATCGCCGATCCGCCGACCTGCTGCCACCCCGCGCGCCGGTACACGGCGCGGGCGGGTGCGGCCGGGTTGGCCGCGAGGGTCGCCCACCGTTCGGGCCGCCCGTCGAGGAGCCGGCGGATGAGTTCCGCGCCGATCCCCTCGCCGCGCCGGTCGGGACGCACGACCCACTCCATGACCGCGAACTTCTCGGCAGCGCGAAGATCGGCGGGAGGCTCGATGTCGGCACGCGTCCACCACCGGCCGGCGGCCATCGTCCACCCGTACGCCGCACCGACCAGATCGCCCGCGTCCTCGGCGGCGACGAGGGTGAACCCCGGACGTCGTGACTCGTCGGGGAGGCCGCCGGCGAAGCCGGCCACCTGCTCCGGTCCCTCGGTGTACGGCGGTTCGGCGTAGACGACCGCGTACAGACGCACCAGCGCCGGAAACACCCCGAGCGCCGATTCGGGGGTATGCACGGTGAACGTCACGGGCATCGTGGCGGGGCCTTAAGCCTGAATCCGCTCGGCGAGATCAGTGAACCCTGTCCTGGACCGTTCCACCGTGGGTACCGCGCCCGTGACCTGAGCGGCCACCGAGCGCAGCGAATGGTTGTGCAGGTGGGCTGGCAACGCGTCGAGGGTGTCGGCCGCGTGCCGCAGTCCGTCGGCAATGTGCCCGCCCCGAATCAGCCGGGCTGCCTGGTGCAGTTGGACCTGGGCACGTAGCCGCACCTGCGAGGCCGGATACAGGCCGAGGACCAGATCCTGCGCGACCTCAGCGTCCGCCAGCCGGCCGGCGTGGGTGTACACCCACGATTCGGTGTGGTGGACCCGATGTTCCGGCCACCCCCACAGCGACTCCACGTCCCGCACGATCGCGGCCGGCAACCGCTGGGCGAGATCGGCGAGTTGCCGCACCATTGCCACCGCCTCCGTATGCCGCCCGGCCAACGACAGGGCTTGCGCCCGGCCGGCGAGCAGCCCGCACGCCGCTGACGTGGACTGCCGACCCAGCAGGGGCACCACCTCGTCCGACAATGCGACGACCGCCGATGGTGGACGTCCGTCGTAGCAGCCGTTCACCACATCCCACGCCCGCACCAACACCCGGGTATCGGCGTCGCCGGACTCGTCGGCAACCCGATGGGCGGTCTGCCACCAGCGGCGGCCCATCACGACCTGGCCCGACGCGACGAGGCTCAACGCGACGATGACGGAGAGGCGGGAGGCAACTCGCAGGAGACCAAGGCGGCGCGTGCCGGCGACGACGGCGATCTGGTGTTGCAACACGGTCAAGTCAGCGCTCAGTTGGGCCATCAACGCGGGGCGAGGTTGTCGGTAGTAGCCGTGGCCGTAGTCAGCGGCGATCTGCTCCCACTCGTCATGGTCGGGAGTCGCCGCGTCGCCGAGGCCGTGGCGAAGGGCCTCCAGTCCAGCCAGAGGCGCGACGGCTGGGGCGGCGGCCAAGGCCGTCATGGCCCGCAGCATCGTACGTCTATGCAGGTCGATGGCACCGGCGTGGTCAGTGCGATACGCCTCAATGAGCGCACCGTAGGCGTTCAGTGCCCGATCGCAGGCTGTGGCCAGCGCGGCGGTGGGGCGGCGGTTGCCGCGCTCCACCTGGGAGATGTGGCTGTACTGGAAATGGATGATGGCACCGAGCTGTCGCAGGGACAGTCCGGCGCTCTCTCGATGCTGTCTGAGCAACTTCCCGAAAGCGTCCATAGTCGGCTCCCAGCGTGTGCAGGAGCGTGTGCACACCGCGCACGCCTGCCGTATGGGCAGCTTATCGGCCAGGCTCGACGTGTCAGTACAGCTGGCGCAGCAGCTTCCGGCGGGATCGGCGGACCTGTCGCTGCCGCCTCCGGTGATGTCCACCTCTTGCCCTCGGAGCCGAGCATGACCGACAGCCTTCACGTGCCTGCGGGCACCCTGCTGCACCTGCTGGCGTGGGAGATCATCCCGAATCCGACCAACCGCGACGAGCTGGTGTGGGCGGTGGTGGTGGACCATATGCCGGTCGGCGGAATGGTGCGGCTGCGAGGGCACACGTGTGCTGGCCCCATGCCGGATTGTGCCGGCGGGTGGTGCTTCGAGGCGCAAGTGTCGGTCGCGGCGATCCGCGCGAACATGGGTGGAGCGCGGTGAGTGCACCCCCGCCGAACAACTACTTACCCGCTGGTGGCGGATTCTGACCGAGCACGAACCGCGACACGGGCGATGCCCGGTCTGCGGCACACGTGCCCGATGCTGGGCATGGGCCGGAGCATTCGCAGATCTGATCGCGCATGACGCGTACCATCTGGGTCCGCCGTCACCCTGCGCCGACGGTGGGCGGTGACCCTCGGTCATCGCCGTGGGAGCGGATGCGGTCGCGCGCGTGATACCTGAGAGTCATCTTGATGCTCTGAGGTATCACCAGCACAGGGACACGGCAGGCAGCCGCAGCGGATCAGCGGCGTCGGTGTTCGAGTCGCGTGGATCAAGGCCGCGGGCTGGCGTGCTTGACCCTGTCGATGAATGCCGTCCACGCCGCCACGGTCACGACGAGGAACGGGCCGCATGGGTCCTTGGAGTCACGGATGCCGACCGCATGCGACGCCAGAGCAACTTCGACGCATTCGGCATTCCCGTTCAAGCTACGGCTGCTCTTGCGCCATGTGGTGCTGGTCAGGAAGGCACGGTTCATGTGGTCCTCCTTTGCAGGAGCCGCTAGCGCACCGGGTGGCCGCTGCGGCGCAGGGCGTCCTTGACCTCGCCCACCGTCAGCTCGCCGAAGTGGAAGACGCTGGCCGCGAGCACCGCGTCGGCTCCGGCGCCGATCGCCGGCGGGAAGTGCGCCACCTCGCCGGCTCCCCCACTGGCCACGACGGGCACGTCCACCACGGCCCGCACCGCGCCGATCAGTTCCAGGTCGAAGCCGGCCTTGGTGCCGTCGGCGTCCATCGAGTTGAGCAGGATCTCCCCCGCGCCCAGCTCGGCGACCCGCTGGGCCCAGCCCACCGCGTCGATGCCGGTGCCGCGCCGGCCCCCGTGGGTGGTGACCTCGAAACCGCTGGGCGTGTCGCCCGTGGGCGCGCGGCGTACGTCGAGGGAGAGCACGAGCACCTGCCGGCCGAACCGGTCGGCGATCTCGGCGATCAACTCCGGCCGGGCGATGGCGGCGGTGTTCACGCCGACCTTGTCGGCTCCGGCGCGCAGCAGCGTGTCGACGTCGCCGACCTGCCGGACCCCGCCCCCGACGGTCAGCGGGATGAAGACCGACTCGGCGGTGCGGCGCACCACGTCGAGCATGGTGCCCCGGTCGCTGGAGGACGCGGTGACGTCGAGGAAGGTCAGCTCGTCGGCGCCGGCCCGGTCGTACGCGGCGGCCAACTCCACCGGGTCGCCCGCGTCGCGCAGGTCGAGGAAGTTGACCCCCTTGACCACCCGCCCGGCGTCCACGTCGAGACAGGGGATCACCCGTACCGCCACCGTCATGCCGTCAGCCTATCCTCCGCGTCCGGCGCGGCGGCCGACCCGAGGGGGCCGACCGTCGCGCCGGACGCGCACGTCACACCCGGACGAGCATCTTGCCCAGGTTTTCGCCGCGCAGCAGGCCGAGGAACGCCGCCGGGGCGTTCTCGATGCCGTCGACGACCGTCTCGTCGTACGAGAGTCTGCCCTCGCCCAGCCACCCGGCGACGTCCTGGACGAACGTCGCGCGCAGGTTGTTGTGGTCGTTGACCAGGAACCCGCGCAGGGTGAGCCGCTTGCCGATGACCAGCGCCAGGTTGCGCGGGGCGGCCGGCGGCTCGGTGGCGTTGTACTGCGCGATCATGCCGCAGATGGCGACCCGGCCGTGCAGGTTCATGGCCGAGATCGCCGCCTCCAGGTGGTCGCCGCCGACGTTGTCGAAGTAGACGTCGACGC
Organism: Micromonospora sp. WMMD729; assembly: GCF_049315225.1. NCBI lineage: Bacteria > Bacillati > Actinomycetota > Actinomycetes > Micromonosporales > Micromonosporaceae > Micromonospora > Micromonospora sp. WMMD729. The sequence continues at coordinate 4,579,959 of NZ_CP186059.1, forward strand.
CGTCCGGGGCGGCCGCGCGCAACGAGTCACGGACCGGGCCGTCGTGGTAGTCGAACGCGGCGTCGAAGCCGAGCGCGCGCAGCCGCTCGACCTTGGCGGCCGAGCCGGCGCTGCCGATCACCCGGCCGGCGCCCTTGAGCTTGGCGATCTGACCCACCAGGCTGCCGACCGAGCCGGCCGCGGCGGAGACGAAGACCGTCTCGCCGGGCTTCATGGCGGCGACCTCCAACAGACCGGCGTACGCGGTCAGGCCGGGCATGCCGAGCACGCTCAGGTACGCGCTGGCCGGGGCGATGCTCGCGTCGACCGTGCGGGCGCGGCCGGCGTCGAGCAGCGCGTACTCCCGCCAGCCGAGCCCGTGCAGCACGGTGTCGCCCACGGCGATGTCGGGCGACTCGCTGGCGACCACCTCGCCGACGGCGGCCCCGTCCAGTGGGGCGTCGAGCGCGAACGGCGGCACGTACGACTTGACGTCGTTCATCCGTCCCCGCATGTACGGGTCGACGGAGACGTACTGGTTGCGGACCACGATCTGGCCCGGTCCGGGCGTCGGGACGTCGGTCTCGACGAGTCGGAAAATGTCCTCGGTGGGCCAGCCCTCGGGGCGGCGGGCCAGGTGGATCTCGCGGTTGCTGGTCATCAGGGGGTCGTCCTCTCGTACGCGGGTGGGGTCCGGGGCCGCGACGCTCAGGCGGCCAGGGTCTCGCGGACGGTCAGCGTGACGTCGATGTTGCCGCGGGTGGCGTTGGAGTAGGGGCAGACCTGGTGGGCCTGCTCGACGAGCTGCTCGGCGGTCTCGCGCGGAACGGCGGGCAGGTCGACGACGAGCTGCGCGGTGAGGCCGAAGGCACCGCTGCCGTTCGGACCGATGCCGACCTCGGCGGAGACGACCGAACCGGTCACGTCGGCCTTGGCGCGGCGGCCGACGATGCGCAGAGCGCTGTGGAAGCAGGCGGCGTAGCCGGCGGCGAAGAGCTGCTCGGGGTTGGCGCCGCCACCCTCGCCACCCAACTGCTTCGGCGACGCCAGGTCCAGGGCGAAGGTGCCGTCGGAGGTCTCGACGTGGCCGTCCCGGCCGTCACCCGTGGCGGTCGCGGACGCGGTGTAGAGGACCTTCATGAGTCTCACTGCTCCTTCTGTCGGTGGATGGTCTCGGTGACCCGGGTGAGGGTGTCGCGCAGCGCGACCAGCTCGTCGAGGCCCAGACCGGTGGCCTGGGCGATCCGCAGCGGGACGTCGCAGAGCCGTTCCCGCAGCGCCCGGCCCTGCTCGGTGAGGCTCACCTCGACCCGCCGTTCGTCCCGGGCCGAGCGCCGACGGGCCACCAGGCCCGCGCCCTCCAGTCGCTTGAGCAGCGGGGAGAGCGTGCCGGAGTCGAGCCGCAGCTCGGCGCCGAGTTCGGACACCGCGGGCGGATCGTCGGGGCGTTCCCAGAGGACCAGCAGCACCAGGTACTGCGGGTAGGTCAGCCCGACCTCGTCGAGGATCGGCCGGTAGACGTCGGTGAGGGCGCGCGACGCGGCGTAGAGCGCGAAGCACACCTGCCGGCGCAGCACCAGGTCATCGGACACCGTTGAACCGTAGCCCGCAATTAAGTTGTGCACAACCGATCAGCGCGGACGGCGGCCGTGACCCCGGCCACCGGGCCGGGCTCAACGGTCGCCGACGTACGCCTCCAACTCCACCTCGACCAGGTGGTCCGGATCGATGAGACCCGCCACCACCACCAGCGTCGCCACCGGTCGGACCGCGCCGAAAACGGCGTTGTGCGCCCGGCCCACCTCGTCGGCGTGCAGCCGGTCGGTCACGTACATCCGGGTGCGGACCACGTCACCCGGCTCCACGCCGACCTCGGCGAGCGCCGCCAACCCGATCCGCAGCGCCTGCGCGGTCTGCGCCGCCGCGTCCCCGACGTGCACCACCCGACCGTCCACGGTGGACGTGCAGCCGGCGGTGAGGGCCAGGTCACCGGCCCGGACCACCCGGGAGTAGCCGTAGCTCTGCTCCCACGGCCCGCCCGAACCCAACCGGGTTACGGTCACGCCTCGGCCAGGGTGCGCAGTGCCTCGGCCACCGTGAACGCGCCCGCGTACAGCGCCTTACCGGCGATCACGCCCTCCACGCCCAACGGCTCCAGGGTGGCCAGCGCCCGCAGGTCGTCCAGGGTGGACACCCCGCCGGAGGCGATCACCGGCCGGTCGGTCCGCGCGCACACGTCCCGCAGCAGGTCCAGGTTCGGCCCACGCATGGTGCCGTCCTTGGTGATGTCGGTGACCACGTACCGGCTGGCCCCCGCCTTGTCCAGGCGCTCCAGCACCTCGTACAGGTCACCGCCGTCGCGGGTCCACCCCCGCGCGGACAGCGTCTGACCGCGCACGTCCAGCCCGATGGCGACCCGGTCGCCGTACTCCCCGACGATCCGGTCGCACCACTCCGGGTCCTCCAGGGCGGCGGTGCCGATGTTCACCCGGGCCGCCCCGGTGCCCAGCGCCGCGCGCAACGACTCGTCGTCGCGGATCCCGCCGGACAACTCGACCCGCACGTCCAACTGGCGTACCACCTCGGCGAGCAGGTGCGCGTTGGTGCCCCGACCGAACGCCGCGTCCAGGTCGACCAGGTGGATCCACTCGGCGCCGTCGCGCTGCCACGCCAGCGCCGCGTCCAGCGGGTCGCCGTAGACGCTCTCGCTGCCGGCGGCGCCCTGCACGAGCCGGACGGCCCGGCCGTCGGCGACGTCCACGGCGGGTAAAAGGGTGAGGCTCAACGTCTTCTCCTCGATCAGGTACGACGGTCCAGGGCGATCACCACGATCGCCGGCAGTACGAGCAGCAACAGCACGATCAGCGCGACACGCAGCGCCAGATCGTCGACGAACGTCCAGATCAGGATCACCGCGGCGCCGGTGAGCAGCACGATGGCGGCGCGCTCGCCCCGCGTGTGCCGGGCCAGCCGACCCGAACGACCCCGCCGTACCTGCGGCGTCAACCGACGCAGCACCGCGCGGCGGCGCTGCCGACGGGCCACCCGGCGCTGCCGGACCGCCCGCTCCCGCGCCAACTCCGCCTCACGTTCCGCCCGTCGGCGGGCCCGTTCCCGACTCACCGCGAGGCCCGCAGGTCGGACGCCGGGCGGCGCCGACGCTCAGTCACCGGCGGGTAGGGTGGCGAGCCAGTTGCGCAGCAGCGCGGCACCGGTGTCGGCGGACTTCTCCGGGTGGAACTGCGCCGCCGACAGCGGCCCACGCTCCACCGCCGCCACGAAGTCGGTGTCGTGGTGGGCCGTGGTCACCACCGCGCCCGCGCCGGCCAGCGCCGCCGGGTCGCCCATCGCGTACGAGTGCACGAAGTAGAAGCGGCTCTGCGCCGGCAACCCGGCGAACAGCACCGAACCCCGGGGCGCGCGGACCGTGTTCCAACCCATGTGCGGCAGCCGGTGCGCCGCCAACCGGGTCACCCCGCCGGGCAGCAGCCCGAGGCCCTTGGACACCACCCCGTGCTCCTCGCCGTACTCGAAGAGCACCTGCATGCCCACACAGATGCCGAGCACCGGTCGGCCCGCGGCCACCCGCTCCGCGATCACCGGGCCCGCGCCGAGCGCCTCGATACCGGCCATGCACGCGGCGTACGCGCCCACCCCGGGCACCACCAGGCCGTCGGCGGCGGCCGCCGCGGCCAGATCGTCGGTCACCCGGACGGTCGCGCCGGCCGCGGCCAGCGCCCGCTCCGCCGAGCGCAGGTTGCCCGAGCCGTAGTCGAGCACCACCACCTCGGCGGTCACGATCCCGACTCCGGGATCAGCCGGAGCACCCCGGCGGCCGTGGCGAGCAGCGCCAGCAGGGCGGTGACCACGACGGCGCCACGCGGAGCGCCCTGCCGGTGCAGCGACCACGCCCCACCGACCAACACCCCGGCCAGGATCAACAACAGAGTCGGCAGCGCGGCCCCCATTAGAGAGCGCCCTTCGTGCTCGGGATCGCGCCGCCGGAACGCGGGTCGATCGCGGTGGCCTCGCGCAACGCCCGGGAGACCGCTTTGAACTGGGCCTCCACCACGTGGTGGGCGTCCGGGTGGCCACCAGGACGCGCCGCCCGCAGCACATCGACGTGCAAGGTCACCCGGGCCGCCTGACCGAACGACTCCCAGATGTGCCGCGTCATGCTCGTCGCGTAGACCGGCCCGATGTACGGCGCGAGCAGCGGCTCGTCGTGCACCACGTACGGGCGGCCGGACAGATCCACCGCGGCCCGGACCAGCACCTCGTCCATCGGGACGGTCGCCGACCCGTACCGCCGGATGCCGGCCTTGTCGCCCAGCGCCTGGTCGAACGCGGCGCCCAGCGCGAGGGCCGTGTCCTCCATCGTGTGGTGTGCGTCGATCTCCAGGTCGCCCACCGTGCGAACGGTCAGGTCATAGCCGCCGTGCCGGGCAATCTGGTTCAGCATGTGGTCGTAGAAGCCCACGCCGGTGCTGATCTCGGCCGTACCGGTGCCGTCGAGGTCGATCTCGACGAGGACCTTGGTCTCCTTGGTGATCCGCTCCACCCGGGCGGTCCGGCTCATTGCACAGTCTCCATCGCAGTCAAGAAAGCATCGGTCTCGGCGGGGGTACCGGCGGTCACCCGCAGCCAACCGGGCAGACCGACGTCACGGACCAGCACCCCCTTCTCCAGCAGGGCACGCCAGACCGTGGCCTGGTCGCCGCCGACCTCGAACAGCACGAAGTTGGCGTCGCTGTCGGCCACCCGCAGACCGCGACCGCGTAGCGTCGCCACGATCCGGTCCCGCTGCGCCATGACCGCGGTCACCGTACCGAGCAGGGCGTCACGGTGAGCCAGCGCCGCGCGGGCGGCAGCCTGGGTCAGCGCGGACAGGTGGTAGGGCAGCCGGACGAGCTGCACCGCCTCCACCACGGCCGCGTCGGCGGCCAGGTAGCCCAGGCGGCCGCCGGCGAAGCCGAACGCCTTGCTCATCGTGCGGGTCACCACCAGCCGCGGGTGGCCGGGCAGTACCGCGAGGGCGCTGACCGTGCCGGGCCGGGCGAACTCGGCGTACGCCTCGTCGACGACCACCATGCCGGGCGCGACGTCGAGCACGGCGGCGACGACCGCCGGGTCCAGCGCGGTGCCGGTCGGGTTGTTCGGCGAGCAGAGGAAGACCACGTCGGGCCGGTGCTCGCGGACCTGGGCGACCGCCTCGTCGGCGGTCAACCCGAAGTCGACGCCGCGCCGCGCGGGCACCCACCGGGTGCCGGTGCCGAGGGACAGCAGCGGGTGCATCGAGTACGACGGGACGAAGCCCAGCGCGCTGCGCCCCGGCCCGCCGAACGCCTGGAGAAGCTGCTGCTGGACCTCGTTCGAGCCGTTCGCCGCCCACACCTGGTCGACGGTCAGGCCGTGCCCCAGGTAACCGGCCAGGTCGGCGCGCAGCGCCACCGCGTCCCGATCCGGGTAGCGGTTCAGGTCGCGCAGTTCGGCGGCGAGCGCCTTGCCGATCGCCTCGACGACCGGTTCGGGCACCGCATACGAGTTCTCGTTGGTGTTGAGCCGAACCGCCACGTCGAGCTGCGGCGCCCCGTACGGCGACAGGCCCCGCAGGTCGTCGCGGATCGGCAGATCGTCGAGGCCGCTCACGCGGACTCCCCCGGGAAGCGAGCCTGCACGGCCTGGCCGTGCGCCGGCAGGTCCTCCACGGTCGCCAGGGTGACCACGTGCGGGGCGACGTCACGCAGCGCGGCCTCGGTGTACTCGATGAGGTGCACCCCCCGCAGGAACGACTGCACTGACAGGCCGGATGAGTGGCGGGCGCAGCCGCCGGTGGGCAGCACGTGGTTGGAGCCGGCGCAGTAGTCGCCGAGCGACACCGGCGACCAGGCGCCTACGAAGATCGCCCCGGCGTTGCGGACCCGCAGCGCCCACTCCCGCGCGTCGACCGTCTGGATCTCCAGGTGCTCGGCCGCGTACGCGTCGACCACCCGCAGTCCCGCCTCGAGGTCGTCGACCAGGACCACGCCACTCTGTTCGCCGGTCAGCGCCGTGGTCACCCGCTCGGCGTGCTTGGTGGCTGGCACCTGCCGGGCCAACTCCGCCTCGACCGCCTCGACGAGCGCCAGCGACGGGGTGACCAGCACGCTCGCGGCGAGCGGGTCGTGCTCCGCCTGGCTGATCAGGTCGGCGGCGACGTGCGCCGGGTCGGCGGTGTCGTCGGCCAGGATAGCGATCTCGGTCGGACCTGCCTCGGCGTCGATGCCCACCACGCCACGCAGCAACCGCTTGGCGGCGGTCACCCAGATGTTGCCCGGGCCAGTGACCAGGTCGACGGGCTCACAGCGCAGCTCACCACCCGGGTCGACGGCAGAGCCGTACGCCAGCATCGCGACCGCCTGGGCGCCGCCGACCGCGTACACCTCGTCGACGCCGAGCAGCGCGCACGCGGCGAGCACCCGGGCGTCGGGCAGGCCGCCGTTGTCCTTCTGCGGCGGGCTGACCACCACCAGCGAGCGCACGCCGGCCACCTGGGCCGGCACCACGTTCATCACCACCGTCGACGGGTACATGGCCAGGCCGCCGGGGACGTAGAGGCCGACCCGGTCGACGGGCAGCCACCGCTCGGTGACCGTGCCGCCGGGCACCACCTGGGTGACGTGGTCGGTGCGCCGCTGGTCGGCGTGTACCGTGCGGGCCCGGCTGATCGACTCCAGCAGCGCCGTACGCACCGCCGGGTCGAGCACTCCCTCGGCCTCGGTGATCGCCTCGACGGGTACCCGCAGCACCTCGGGCGAGATGCCGTCGAACCGTTCACTTGCCTCCCGGATCGCCGGGTACCCATGCTCGCGGACCGCCTCGACGAGCGGCTTGATCCGCTCGACGGCCACCGACACGTCGAGCTGGGCACGGGGCAGCAGACGGCGCGGGTCGCCGAGACCGTCGCGCAGGTCGATCCGATTCAGCACCCTTGCGAGTCTAGGCGGCCCGCCCGTCGCCCACCCCAGCCGCCCGCTCGGCGGGACGGTGAGCCGGGCCACGCCGTCGCGGACGGGATTGGTTAGGCTCGACGGCGTGACCGCACGGCTGCCGGTGTTTCCGCTCGCAACGGTGCTCTTTCCCGGGTTGGTGCTGCCACTGCACATCTTCGAGGAGCGCTACCGGGCCCTGGTCCGGCACCTCGTCGACCTGCCCGAGGGCGCGCCGCGCGAGTTCGGCGTGGTGGCCATCCAGGCCGGTTGGGAGGTGGCCGCCACCGGGTCCGACGCCCGCGCGACCAACGGCGTCGGCGACGTCACCCTGCACGAGGTGGGCTGCACCGCCGAGCTGCGCCAGGTCACCGAGCTGGCCGACGGCGGCTTCGACATCGTCACGGTCGGCCGCCGTCGATTCCGGATCGCCGACGTCGAGGACGCCTCCGCGCCGTACCTGACGGCCGCGGTGGAATGGCTGCCCGAGGCCACCGGGCCGGACGAGGTGGCCGACCTGCTGGCCGCCCGCGTGATCGCGGTGTTCCGGCAGTACCTGAGCCTGATCCGCCCCGACCCGGAGGAGATCTCCGAGCAGCTTCCGGAGGATCCGACGGTGCTGTCGCACCTGGTGGCGGCCACCGCCGCGCTGACCGTCGACGACCGGCAGCGGCTGCTCGCCATCGACGACACCGCCGCCCGGCTGCGCGCCGAGCTGCGGCTGCTCAACCGCGAGGCGGCTCTGCTGCGCCAGGTGCGGGCGGTTCCGGTGCCGTTGTCGGAGCTGGCGTCCCCGCCGACACCCAACTGAACGTCGCGGGGTCCGGCTCCGGGCGCAGCGACGGCCACCGTGACCAGCCGGCCAGCAGGGTGTACGTGACGGCGGCCCCGAACGCCGGCAGCAACAGGTTGCCGTGCGGCACCGGCAGCACGTGCCCGAGCCAGTCGATCCCGCCGGCCCGCAGGTCGGCGGGCTTGGTGAAGGCCTGCCCCGCCGGGGCGGTCGCCAACAGCCGGTCGAACGTCGCCAGCCCGATCCGCCGCCCCACCTGCCAGGCCACCGGGGCCGCGGCGAGCGTGCCCAGCACCGCGCCGAGCAGACCGACCGGGCCGCGTCGCCGACGCAGCAGGAACCACAGGGCCAGCGCGGCGAGTACGCCGAACGCCAGCCCCAGGAGGCTGAACCAGCCGTCGGCGGCGATCGGCTGCTCCGGTTGAGTTTCGGCGTAGATCGCCCCCTCGGCGGTCTTGAGGACCGGGGTGTCCGGCGCGAACGCCGCCCACAGCAACCCGAGCGGCGCGCCCAGCACGGCCAGCGCGAGGGTGACACCGAGCACCGTGGCCACCGTCCGCAGCGGCCGGCGCGGCTCGTCGAAGGCGGGCTCCACCCCGATGGGGTACGCCGTCACCGCGGAACTGTCGTCGGGAACCGACCCGAACGGCGGCCCGGCGAACTCGCTCGGCGCGGACGGATCGGCCGACCCGGACGCGGTCGACTCGTTCGGCGCGGACGGCGGCACCGCCGACCCGGCGGGCGGGGTGGACTCGTTCGGCGGCGGCGCGGCCGACGGTGGGGGCGGCGCGGGGCGGTCGTCGGAGATGTCCGCGTGCCGCTCAGGGTCGGGGTTGTCCGGGCTCACCCGATGATCCTCTCAGGCGCCGCGACGGGCCGGGGCGTCGGTGGCGGCGAACCAACTCACCGGGCGAACGGCTCCGCCATGGCCGCGGCGGCCCGCAGCCATGCCTGGCGGGTCTCCGGCTGGAGCTGGTGGTACTCGATCGACGAGCCGGTCTCCAACGCCGGGTCGTACGGCACCACGGCCACGGCGCGGGTCCGCGTGGCGAAGTGCCGTTCCAGGTCGTCCTGCAACGTCGAGCGGCCGGGGGTGGGGCAGGAGATGAGAGTGACCGCGTTGTCGGCCAGCTCGCCCATGCCCTCCTCGTGCAGCAGGTCGAGCATCCAGTCGGCGCTGAACGCGGCGTCCTCGCGGGGCACGGTGGTGACCACCAGTTGGTCGGCGGCGTGCATCACGGTGCGCCAGTTGGGGCTCTCCACGTTGTTGCCGGTGTCCACGCAGATCACGTCGTGCGTACGACGCAGCAGCTCGAGCACCCGCTTGACGGTGAACTGGTCGAGCCGCTGGGCGAAGCGCGGGCTCTCCTCGCCGGCCAGCACGTCGTACGAGCCGTCGGAGGCGTGCCGCAGGTAGTCGTCCAGCCGCTCCAGCAGGGTCGCGCCCTCCATGATCTCGATCTGGGCGAGGTCGCTGACCAGGTGCCGGATGGTACGGGCGTGCCGGGCGCTGCCGGCGCGCAGCCCGAGGGTGCCGCGCAGCTCGTTGTCGTCCCAGGCCAGTACGCCCCGCCCCCGCACGCTGCCGACGGTGGCGGCGGCGAGCACCGTGGCGGTGGTCTTGTGCACGCCGCCCTTGGGGTTGGCGAACGCGAACACCCGAGGCGTGCCCAGGTCCCGGCGGAGCACGCCGGTGGCACGCTCGGACTCCTGGTCGACGCCCTGCGCACGCCACTCGATCCGGGCCGGGTAGCCGCGCTCGGCGAGGGCCGAGCCGGGCGGGGTGACCGACGCGACCGGCGGTGGCGCGACCGGCGGGGCGGGTGGCGGCGCGACCGGCGGCGGGACGACCGGCGGCGGGGCGACCGGGGCGGCCTGCGGTGGCACCGGCGGCGCGGGGGCCGGGTAGCCGGTCTCCGGCTGGTAGCCGGTCTCCAGCAGCGCGTACCGGGACTCGCCGGCCGCATTGCCCGAGCGGTAGCCGTTGTCCAGGATGGCGTAGCGCGACTCCGGCTCGCCGCGGCGCGGCGGCTCCGGCTCGGCCGGGTAACCCGGCTCGGCCCGGTACGTCGGCTCGGCCCGGTAACCGGGCTCGGCGCGGTACGTCGGTTCGGCCCGGTAACCGGGCTCGGCACGGTACGTCGGCTCGGCGCGGTAGTCCGGCTCGGACCGGTAGGTGGGCTCCGAGCGGTACGCCGGCTCGGCCCGGTAGTCGGGCTCGGACCGGTACGCGGGCTCGGCGCGGTAGTCCGGCTCCGAGCGGTACGCCGGCTCGGCCCGGTAGTCCGGTTCGGCCCGGTAGCCCGGTTCGGCCCGGTACGCGGGATCGACCCGGTACGTCCCCTCGGCCCGGTAGCCGGGCTCCTGCCCGTACGACAGATCGGCCGGATGCCCGATGGCCGGCGCGCGCCCCGCGTAGCCGTTGGGGGCCGCGCGTCGCGGCAGTGGGTCCGGTGCCTCGTCGGCGCGGCGCTCGGGCTCGGACTGCTCCGCCGCCCGACCGCCCAGCCGGGCACGGTCGAGCAACGCCCGCCACCTCGGCGCTGGTTCGGCCGGCCGGCCCCAGCCGGTCTCACTGCCCTCCACGGCCCGCCCTCCCAGCGCCATCGATCTCTGCCTGACAGGCTACGAACCAAACCCTATTCGGACCACACCTGCGGACGCACGCCGCCCGGCCTAGATCACGGCGGGGAGGTGGCCAGCAACCCGGGGTCGGACGCGTCCGGGGAGGTGGCGACAGTCGGCGGGGCCGGTTCGGTGGCCTGCGCCGGGGTCGGCTCGGGTGACGCAATCGTTACGAGCGGTGCGGGTTCCGACGATTCGCCCATCGGCACCGGCGGTCGCGGCGTGCTCGACGTCGACCCGCCGCTCGCGCGCGGCGTCGGCGTCGGACTCGGCCCGGTGTCGGCCGGCGGGCGGACCACGTCCCGCTGCTCGGGCAGCGGCGGCGTGAAGACCGTACGGTCGAGCCGGTACACCTCGGGCGCCGGATCGACGGCCCGCACGTCCGGGCGGGTGGCCACCCGCCGCAGCGTCTCCGGCACGGCGCGCACCACCGCCGCGTAGACACAGGCGCAGCCGGCGCGGTACGCCTCGGCCTCGGCGCTGGCCACGTCGGCGTCGACGACGTACCGCTCCCGCAGCTCGCGCTCGGCGGCGCCGTCGCCGCGCACGGCGGCGGCCCGCGCCCGGTAGTCGGCGGCCTCACCGTCCTTGCGGGCGGCCACCCGCTCCATCTGGGCGACCACGTCGTCGGGCACCCGCAGGGCGGGGAGACGGACGATCTCGGTCTGCCGACCGGGCAGCGGGACCCGCCCGAAGACGGTCGAGACCGACACGTCGCCGAGCACCGTGGCCAGTCGCTGCGGCGGCAGGTACGCGTCGAGCGTGACCAGCGCGTACGTCCCGTCCCCGGTGGCCGCGGCGGCCGGGCCCAGGGCGGCCAGATCGGCCGCCGCGGAGCTGACGTAGCCGGGCACGGAGTCCCCGTCGGCCACCCCGACCCGGGTCACCTCGCCCACCGTCTGGTCGCTCACCGGGGCGTCGTCGACGGCCCAGACGGCCGTGCCCAGGACCGCCGCCGCGGAGAGCACCGCGGCCCAGGTGAGCACGCCGGACCGCGACGGGGTGTCACCGAGCCGGGCCACCGCCCGGGTCAACGGCGGCAGCAGCCGTTGGTCCAGCTGCCGCAGCAGGTCGCCGGCGCGCACGGGCGGGATCCCCTCGTCAGATCGATGGTGGTCGCCGCTCTAGTCACGCAGGATCTCAAGCGCACGTTCCAGATCGTCAGGGTAGTCGCTGACGAACCGGACCTCGTCCCCCGAACGGGGATGCAAAAAGCTCAGTTCGCGGGCGTGCAGCCACTGACGGGCCAGGCCGAGACGGGCCGAGAGGGTGGGGTCGGCGCCGTACGTCAGGTCACCCACGCAGGGGTGCCGCAGGGTGGAGAAGTGCACCCGGATCTGGTGGGTCCGGCCGGTCTCCAACCGGACGTCGACAAGGCTGGCGGCGGGGAACGCCTCCAGCGTGTCGTAGTGGGTGATGCTCGGCTTGCCGCCGGACACCACGGCCCAGCGGTAGTCGTGCGTCGGGTGCCGGTCGATCGGCGCGTCGACGGTGCCGCGCAGCGGGTCCAGGTGACCCTGGACCACGGCGTGGTAGCCCTTGTCGACCTCGCGGTACTTGAAGGCCCGCTTCAACGCGGTGTACGCCTGCTCGCTCTTGGCCACCACCATGATCCCCGTGGTGCCCACGTCGAGGCGGTGCACGACGCCCTGACGCTCGGCCGCGCCGCTGGTGGAGATGCGGTGGCCGATCGCGGCGAGCGCGCCGATCACGGTCGGGCCGGTCCAGCCCGGGCTGGGATGCGCGGCCACGCCGACCGGCTTGTCCACCACGACGATGTCGTCGTCGGCGTACACGACGCGCAGGCCCGGCACCGCCTGCGGCACCACGGTCGGCGGGGCGACCGGCGCGGGCAGCGTGACGTCCAGCCAGGAGCCGGCCTTGACCTTGTGCGAGTTGGCGCGGACAGCGCCGTCCACCAGGGCGTCACCGGCGTCGACGAGGGCGGCCGCGGCGGTCCGGGAGAGACCGAAGAGCCGGGACACCGCCTGGTCCAGGCGCATGCCGTCGAGACCGTCGGGTACGGGCAGGGAACGGTGGTCGCCGCCGGCGGCGAAGGCGGAGGTCATGCCCGCTCCCGCTGCTCGGCGTCGGCGGTGGCGTCCGCGTCCTTGGTGGCACCGACACCGCCGGCCCGTCGGCCGTCGCGCTGACGACCGGTCAGTTCGAGCAGCACGGCCAGCACCACACCGCAGACGAGCGAGCTGTCGGCCAGGTTGAACACCGGGAAGTACTCGCCGTACGGCCCGAAGACGCTAATCATGTCGACGACGTGCCCGTGGAAGGGCGCGGGCGCCCGGAAGATCCGGTCCATCAGGTTGCCCAACGCGCCGCCGAGCACCAGGCCCAGGGAGATCGCCCACGGCAGCGACCGCAGCCGCAGTGCCATCCAGACGATCCAGCCGACCACACCGATGGTGATCAGCGGGAACACCCAGGTGTAGTCCGCCCCGATGCTCCAGGCGGCGCCGCTGTTGCGGGTCAGGCTGAAGTAGACCAGCCCGCCCAGCACCCGGACCGGCTCGCGGTCGGTGAGGGTGGCCAGCGCGAGGTGCTTGGTCACCAGGTCGGCCAGCAGGGCCACCAGGGCCACCCCGGCAAGGATCGCGACAGCCCGGGGCCGGGGCTTACCGCCGTCCGGGTCGGTGCGGCCGGGTTCGGCGGGCGGTGCTGCGGTCATGCGCTCCCCATCGAGGTGTCTCGGCGGTGATCGCTCACCGTCTCGTCGCAGACGGGGACCGGGCTGTCAGCGCCGCTCCTCCAACTGCTTGCACGTCACACAGAGGGTGGCCGACGGGAAGGCGGCGAGGCGCTCGACCGGGATCGGGTTGCCGCACCGCTCGCACCAGCCGTAACCACCCTCGTCGAGGCGCTCCAGGGCGCGCTCGACCTGCGTGATCCGTTCCAGGATGCTGTTGGCGAGAGAGATCTCCTGCTCCCGCTCGAACGTCTTGGTGCCGGTGTCGGCCTGGTCGTCCCCGGCCGAGTCCGTCAACCGATCGCGCTGCAGCTCGGTGATCTCGCTCAGCGTCTGATCGTACTCGGCGCGCAGCTCGTCCCGCCGCGCCGCCAGCGCCGCCCGGATCTTCTCGGTCTCCGCCGCGCTGCGGGTGGCCTTGGCCACCGGCTTACGGCCGGCGGTCCTGGTGTCGGCTGGCTTCGCCATGGGTCGCTCCCTCGGCCGGGGAGCCGCGCGGTCGCGGCACCTGGTCAGGGACACCGATCAAGGCGTCCCTGAGTACGAAAAGGGGCGCACGGCGACAATGGCCGCGCACTCCCGAGGTTGGCAAGAATACGGAACGTACAGGCGTCCGACAACGTGGCGCACCGTCGTACCGCTCAACCGCCCCTAGCTCTGCCTAACTGGGGCAAAGGGAACGCTAGCAGATCAACCGACCGCTTCATCCCCGTACTCGCCAAACCATCGGGCCAGCCGACCCCGTCGGCTGACCGCCCGCAGCCGCCGTTCGGCGGCGTCCCGCACCCCACCGGTGGCGACGATCAGCAGGCTGTCGCCGGTCTTCAGCCGGGTGTCCGGGCCGGGCACGAAGCCCACCCCGTCGCGCAGCACCAGGGTCACCGAGGCGCCCACCGGCAGTCGTAGCTCGTCGACGTGCACGCCGGCCAGCCGGGAGCCCGGCGGCACCTCCAGCTGCAACAGGTCGGCGCGCATCCGCTCGAGCGGCGCGGTCTCCACGTGGATCTCGGTGGCCTCGGCCGGCGCGGTGGTCCCCAGCCGGCGGGCGAGCGGGCCGAGCGTGCCGGTCTGCACCAGCGTGAAGATCACCACCAGCACGAAGACCGCGTCGAAGAGTCGCTCCGCGCCCGGCACCCGCTGCGAGAGCGGGATGGTGGCCAGCACGATCGGCACCGCCCCGCGCAGCCCGGCCCAGGACAGGAACGCCTGCTCCCGCAGGCCGACCCGGAACGGCAACGCCGAGACGGCCACCGACAGCGGCCGGGCCAGCAGCACCAGCGCCAGACCGGCGACCACCGCCGGCAGCACCGCGGCGTCCAACCGGCCCGGCGCGACCAGCAACCCGAGCAGGACGAACAGCCCGATCTGCGCGAGCCAGGCCAGCCCGTCGGCGAAGCCGAGGATCGCCTGCCGGTGCGGCAGCCGGGCGTTGCCCAGCAGCACCCCCGCCACGTAGACGGCGAGGAAGCCCGAGGCGTGCAGCACGGCGCCGGCGGCGTACGCCAGGACGGTGATCCCCACCGCCGCGATCGGGTACAGCCCGGCCGAGGGCAGCGCCGCCCGGCGCAGCGCCCAGGTGCCGGCGAGGCCCGCGCCCACCCCCACCGCCGCGCCGACGCCCAGCTCGTAACAGACCAGCGCTACCTCGTACCACCACGGATGGGTCAGGCCCCGGTGCGACAGCAGCACCACCAGCAGCACCACCGGGGCGTCGTTCATGCCGGACTCGGCCTCCAGGGTGGCCACCAGCCGGGGCGGCAACCGCAGCCGCCGCAGGGTGGCGAACACCGCCGCCGCGTCGGTGGAGGAGAGCACCGCGCCGTAGAGCAGCGCCAGTCGCCAGTCCAGACCCAACAGCAGGTGTACGGCGACCCCGACCACCACGATGCTGACCACCACGCCGACCGTGGAGAGCGCGGACGCCAGCGCGAGCACCGGACGCAGCGTGCTCCACCGGGCGGTGAGGCCGCCCTCGGCGATGATCACGATCAGCGCGCAGAAGCCGAGGGTCCGGGTCAGGTCGACGTCGTCGAAGCGGATGCCGAGCCCGGCTTCGCCGATGGCCACGCCGAGCGCCAGGTAGACCAGCAGGCTGGGCACCCCGAGGCGGGTCGAGAGCCGGACCGCGCCGACCGCCACCAGCAGCACGGCCGCGCCGAGCAGCAGCGCGATGTCCAGCCCGGGCGTCACGGTAGCCGGGCCCGGGCGGTCCTCACCCCGCGGCTCCGTCGCGCAGTCGGCGCAGCACGTCGGGCAGTTCGGGGGCGGGCCGGTCGACGAGGAAGAGCTTGTCCCGGCTGGCCGCGCCGGTCCGCAGCGACACGGTGGCCGGCCGGACGCCCAGCGCGGCGGCGAGGGCGCGGCGGGCCGCCTCGGTCGCCCGACCGTCCACCGCCGGGGCGTGAACGGCGATCACCAGGGCGGGGCCGTGCGGGCCGTCGAAGCGACCACCGACGGCGTCCCGGGAGGCGCCCGGCTTCACCCGTACCGCCACGGTGAGCGCGTCCTGCGGGGGCACCGGCACGTCTTCAGATCGGCCGGGCGTCGATGAGCAGGGCGGTGGCCGGCGTGCACGCCGCGCACGGCGTGAAGCCGAGCTCGACGGCCTCGGCGACCGGGAGTGTCTCCGGAGTCCGACCGATCAGGT
Source organism: Micromonospora sp. WMMD729 (assembly GCF_049315225.1). Lineage (NCBI taxonomy): Bacteria > Bacillati > Actinomycetota > Actinomycetes > Micromonosporales > Micromonosporaceae > Micromonospora > Micromonospora sp. WMMD729. The sequence continues at coordinate 4,595,669 of NZ_CP186059.1, forward strand.
GCGGGCACGCGGCCAGGTGGTAGCGGGGCCGCCCGTCCACCACCTCGACGGGGTCGGGCAGCCGGGCGATGCGGGCCGCCTCGGCGGGGGTGATCGGTTGCTCGGCGGGCTCGTCGGCCAGCGCGTCGGCGGCCACGGCGTCGGCCCGGTACGCCTCGTCGGCCCGGGCCACGAACGGTGCCGGACTGACCGGCGAGGACCGTGCACCGCCGTCGGCCGTCTCCGGCTGGTACGGCACGGACACGTCGTACGCCGGCTCGGGGTCGGACGGCGGCTCGGGTGGTTGCCGCCACCCGGTGCCGCCGTCAGCGACCGTCGAAGGTACGTGCTGGACCGGCACGTCCGGCTCGGCCAGCGGTGCTCCGTACGGAACACCCGATCCGGCCGGACCGGCGGAGCGGAACGCCCCGCGGTCTCGCGGGCCGACCCGGCCGGGGTCCGCCGCGGCGCGGTTGGCGGCTGCCTGGCGGGCGCCCACCACCAACGCCACGGCGGCCAGCAGGCTGGCCGCGATGGAGATGGTCAACAAAATGCTGGAGCCCCCGGCCAGGCCGAAGACCAGCAGCACCACGGCCACGAGGATGAGCAGGAGACTCGCGACTATCACGGCTCACCCCTGCCGCGTCGTACCGTCCAGGCGGGGCCGGCGACCGTCACCATCTCGGAGAGCGATCGCCGGCCGGTGCTCAGCGTCCGGCTTCGAGGGCGCCGGAGCGCCCGCCGCCGTACGAGCCGGCGAGCCCCGCCGCGGCCAGTCCGTTGCCGCCGGCGACCCGGCCTGCCTCGGAGCGGGTCATCTCGGCTTCGAGGCCCTGGCCACGACCGTCGAGGTCCCGCAGCTGGCTCTCCAGGTACGCCTTGAGCCGGGTGCGGTACTCACGCTCGAACTGCTTGAGCTCCTCGATGTGCTTCTGCAGGGCCGTGCGCTTGGCGTCCAGGCCGCCCATGGCCTCCTGGTGCCGCTGGCGGGCGTCCCGCTCCAGGGCGTCGGCCTTCGCACGAGCCTCGCGGGTCACCTCCTCGGCCTTGCTCCGCGCCTCGGACAGGAGCTGGTCGGCCTCGCGGCGCGCGTCCGACACGTGGTCGTCGGCGGTGCGCTGGGCCATCATCAGCACCCGCAGCGCCTGCTGCTCACCGTCACCGGTGACGCCGGCCGGGCCGCCGGTCGCGCGGACCTGCTCCAGCTCGGCCTGCATGGCGCGGGCGGCCTGCTCGGCTGCGGACTTGTCGCGCTGGACCCGGTCGAGCTGGGCCTTGACGTCGTTGAGCTCCGCCGCCAGTCGGGCGTCGCCGCCGGGGCCGGCGGGGGCACCGCCACGGCCGCCGCGCTCCACCTGGGCGCGCAGCTCGTTGTTCTCCTCGATGAGACGGGCGAGCTCGCGCTCGACCTCGTCCAGGAAGGCGTCGACCTCCTCCTCGTCATACCCCCGCTTGCCGATCGGCGGCTTTTTGAAGGCGACGTTGTGGACGTCGGCCGGGGTCAGCGGCATCGAAACTCCTCGGGTCAGTTGCGGCCGCGAAAGCGCGTCGGTCATCAGGCAGATGCCCTGATCGACGGCCCTAACACGAACTCCATCAGCACGAACAGGATAACCAGGAGCACAAGGGAGGCCAGGTCGATGCTCACGGTACCAATTCGCAGCGGAGGGATCACACGCCTCAACGCGTTGAGAGGGGGATCAGTGACGCTCCACACGGATTCCAGTCCTGCGGCCGCTCCGCGCCCCGGCTGCCACCGGCGGCCGTACTGAAGCACGGCGCTCAACACGAACCGGGACAGAAGAAGAAGCAGGAAGACATAAAGGACCAGGTACAACACTTGCAGCAAGATCGACAACACGGTCAGCGACGTCCCTCGGGTCGGGCGGGGTCAACTCAGACTGAAAAAACCGCCCTCAGCGATCTTGGCCTTGTCCTCAGCGGTGACCTGGACATTGGCCGGTGAGAGCAGGAACACCCGATTGGTCACGCGCTCGATCGTACCGCGCAGCCCGAACGCCAGACCGGCCGCGAAGTCAACCAGACGGCGGGCGTCGGCCTCGTCCATCTCGGTGAGGTTGATGATCACCGGTACGCCGTCGCGGAAGTGCTCACCGATGGTGCGCGCCTCCCGGTAGGTGGTCGGGTGCAGGGTGGTGATCTGGTAGCGCTGCTCCTCCTCGGGCACGACCACGCGCTCCCGCGTCACGGCCTGCGGCGCGAGCGCCAGGTTGTCGCGCGTGTGGTACGTCAGCGCGCCCGACGTCTCGTTCGCCGTGGACCGGGTGATCGACCGTACGCTGGACCGCTCGGCCCGCTCCGGACGCTCGGTGTCACCACGGTCGGACTCGGCGGCCCGCCCGGTCGACCGCTCGGAGAGCCGGCCCCGCTCGCTCGCCCGCGGCCGGGGAGCCGGCGGCTCCTCGGTGTCGTCGTCGTCCTCGTCGGCGAACTCCTCCGCGTACCGGCTCTGCCGGTAGCGCGAGTCGCGGTAACCACCCTTGTCGTAGTCACCGTCGTCGTAGGCCCGCTCGTCGTCTTCCTCGACGAGACCGAGCCAGACCCCCGCCTTGCGCAGTGCACCCATCCCGCGCCCTTCCGTCCGCCGTGCGGCACTCGCCCCCGTGCCATGTCGCCCGTCGCGAATGGACAACCATGCCCATCGGACCGGGACGGCAATCCCCGACACGCGATTCGCGTCGCGTGTCACGACCCCCACAGGATCGGCCGCCCCTGAAACAACACTGATGTAATTTGCCTGTCTGGCGGTCAGGCTACCGCAGCGTGGGACGCATTCCGAGCAACGCGCTACCGACGCGGACATGTGTCGCGCCGTAGCGGATCGCGATTTCCAGGTCGCCGCTCATCCCGGCCGACAACGCTGTCGCTCCCGGGTGGACCGACCGGAACGCCTCGGCGATCTCGGCCAGGCGGGCGAAGGCCCGGTCCGGCGGCCAGCCCAGCGGCGCGACCGCCATGAGGCCGGCCAGCCGCAACGTGGTCGCCTCGGCGACCGCCGCGGCGACGGTGTCCAGGCCGGACTCCGGGTCGGCCGACCCGGGCAGCGCGCCGCCCCGCGCCGGGTCACCGTCGATGCTCACCTGCACCAGAGCGTCCATCGGCCGGTCCCGTTGCGCCGCCGCGCCGTCCAGCGCCCGGGCCAGCCGTACGCTGTCCACCGAGTGCACGACGTCGGCGTAGCGGACCACCGAACGGGCCTTGTTGCGCTGCAACTGCCCGATGAAGTGCCAGCGTGGACGGACTCCGGCGGCGGCCACCTCGTTCGCCTTGCCGGCGGCCTCCTGGTCGCGGTTCTCCCCCATGTCGGTCACCCCGAGGCCGGCCAACGCCACCACGTCCCCGGCCGGGTACGTCTTGGTCACGGCGATCATCGTGACGTCGGCGGGGTCCCGGCCCGCCTGGCCGCAGGCTTCGGCGATCCGGGCCCGTACCGTCGCCAGACCGGCCGCGAGTTCGGCGCGCCGGTCCGGTCGTACCGTGGCTGAGCTGTCGGTCATCGGCGGCGCTCAGGAGCCGTTCTTGAGAAAGTCGGGCACGTCGACGTCGTCGAAGAGCACCCGGCGCGGCGACTGCGTCGGTGCCGGCAGGGTGGCCGGCGGCGGCACCGGGGTGGTCTGCGGCGCCGGCTGGTTGGTGTTGGTCTTGCGGGGCGACTCGGCCGCCTTGTACGCCGGCGTGCCACCGTCGAAGCCCGCCGCGATGACGGTCACCCTCACCTCGTCACCGAGCGCGTCGTCGATGACCGCGCCGAAGATGATGTTGGCGTCCGGGTGGGCCGCGTCGGTGACCAGCTGCGCCGCGTCGTTGATCTCGAACAGGCCCAGGTCGGAGCCGCCGGCGATGGAGAGCAGCACGCCACGCGCGCCGTCCATGCTCTGCTCCAGCAGCGGGCTGGAGATGGCAGCCTCGGCGGCCTCGACCGCGCGGTTCTCGCCGCGCGCGCTGCCGATGCCCATCAACGCGCTGCCCGCGCCGCTCATCACGCTCTTGACGTCGGCGAAGTCCAGGTTGATCAGACCCGGGGTGGTGATCAGGTCGGTGATGCCCTGCACACCGGAGAGCAGCACCTGGTCGGCGGTGCGGAACGCGTCCATCATGCTGATGTTGCGGTCGCCGAGCGCCAGCAGCCGGTCGTTCGGGATGACGATCAGGGTGTCGCACTGGTTACGCAGCTCGTCTATCCCCGACTCGGCCTGCACCTGGCGGCGCTTGCCCTCGAAGGAGAACGGCCGGGTCACCACGCCGATGGTCAGCGCGCCGAGCTTGCGGGCGATGTTCGCCACCACGGGCGCGCCGCCGGTGCCGGTGCCGCCGCCCTCGCCGCAGGTCACGAAGACCATGTCGGCGCCCTTGAGGACCTCCTCGATCTCGTCGCGGTGGTCCTCGGCGGCGTTCTTGCCCACGTCCGGGTTGGCGCCCGCGCCCAGCCCGCGGGTCAGCTCGCGGCCGACGTCGAGCTTGACGTCGGCGTCACTCATCAGCAGCGCCTGGGCATCGGTGTTGATCGCGATGAACTCGACGCCCTTGAGCCCAACCTCGATCATCCGGTTGACGGCGTTGACGCCGCCGCCCCCGATGCCGACGACCTTGATGACCGCCAGGTAGTTGTGCGGAGGTGTCATCTCCGGTCCTTTCCCTTCGAGATTGGCTTCGGCCGACCGGGTACGGCGTGGCCAGCCCAGCGGCCGACGACAGCGCCACCAGCGAGGATCAGAGGTGAACCCTCACCCTCTACTAGAGGCTTACAGTTATGTCAACCACTGATCCTCTTCGGGGCAACGTAAGCGCCGCCGCGCGATGAGCCAAGGACCCGATCGGCGTGTCGCCGACCGGAGCGCGACTCGTCACGTCCCCGGCCACCCACCCGGTCAGCGGAAGGTCACCACGTCCGGCGCGCTCACGTCGATCCGCTCGCTGTCCTCACCGAGCAGAGCGGTGGCCACCCGCGCCTTGTCCGCGCTCCGCGTGGCGTCGCCCCAGACGACGGTGCGGTCACCCCGCAGCTGCAGGCTGATCCGGGCCAGACCCTCCACACTCACGTCCACCAGCTCGGCCCGCAACTGTGGTGTCAGCGCGCCGAGGACCTCCAGCGCGGCCCGGGTGTCCGGGTCGGCGGCGGCGGGCCGGACCACCCGCACCAGCGGCAGCCCGGCCGGACGGCGGGCCACCGTGTGGAACGCCACGCCGGTACGGTCGATCACGGCGAACGCGTCCGCCTGCGGCACCACCGCCACGGGCGTCCGCTCGGTCACCTTCACCACCAGCGTGCCCGGCCAGTCCCGTGACACGGTGGCCCGCTCCACCGGCGCCAACCCACCGACCCGACGGGCGGCGGCCGCGAGGTCCACCCGGGCCAGCGGCACCCCGTCGGCAACCCCCACCGCGTCGCGCACCTGCACGTCGGTGACCAGCTTGGCGCCCTGCACGGTGACCGACCGGACCCCGAACAGGCCGGTGCCGAGCACCGTCCAGGCGATAAGTCCGAGCAGCGCCAACACCCCGGCGGCCACCGCCCACGGCAACGCCGCCCGCATCCGGCGCTGCCGGGCGCGGGCCATGAACCGGCGGGTCGACGCCGGCACCGCGTCGCTGCCGGCCCGGACCAGCTGCCACCGCCGGACCGGACCGCGCCGCGGGGCGCCGCCGTCGGACGGGCTGGTCCGCCCGCGGGCGGGGCCGGGGCTCATCCGGCCGTGGGCGCCGCGCCGTCCGGTGCGGCGGCACCGAGGGCCGCCCCGTCGCCACCGGCGGTGGACCCGCCGGGCACCGGCTGGCCGATCGCCGGGGCGGTGGCCAGCTCCTCGACGGTCGCGGTCGGCGCGGAGTCGGCGGTACGCGCCCCCAGGGCGGCCAGCAGCTCGTCCCCCATCAGCGAGATCGGCGGGGCGCCCATGGTCACCACGACGTCGCCCGAACGGGCCCGACGGACCACCTCGCCCGGCACGGCCTCCCAGGAGTCGACGAACACCTTACGGTCGGCGGGCAGGTCCACCGCAGCGATCAGCGCCGCCGAACCCTCGCCGGGCTGACGCAGCTCGCCCGGCCCGAAGACCTCCAGCAGCACCACCTCGTCGGCGATGGCCAGCGCCTCGGCGATCTCCGCCTGGTTGTCGCGGGTGCGGTACAGCCGGTACGGCTGGAAGACGACGATCAGCCGCCCGTCCCCGGCCACCTCGCGCAGCGTCTGCAACGCGAGGGTGATCGAGGTCGGGTGGTAGGCGTACTCGTCGTAGACCAGCACGCCGTCCGCGACGCCCTTGCGTTCGAAGCGCCGCCGCACGCCGGGGAAGACCGCGAGCGCGGCCTCCGCCGCTTCGAGGGGAAGTTCGAGCAGGTACGCCGTCAGCACCGCCGCGGCGCTGTTGAGCCCCATGTGCCGGCCCGGCACCGGTAGCCGGAACTCGCCCAGCGACCGTCCGTCGATCGCGGCCAGGTAGCGCACCCCGCGCGCGGAGGAGGCGATCTCGGTCAGTCGCAGGTCGGCGTCCTCGGCCGCGCCGTAGGTGAACACCCGCCGTCCCTCGGCGCGCAGCGTCGCGGCCAGCCGCCGGCCACCAGGGTCGTCGGCGCAGGTGATGATGAACCCGTTCGGGTCGGTGAGGCGCGCGAACTCCGCGAACGCCGCCTCCAGCGTCGCGTAGTCGCCGTAGGTGTTCAGGTGGTCCGGCTCGACGTTGGTGATGATCGAGACGTACGGGCGGTAGATGAGGAACGAGCGGTCGCTCTCGTCGGCCTCGACCACGAAGTGCTCGCCGGTGCCGTGGTGGGCGCCCGAGCCGACCTCGGAGATCTCCCCGCCGATCACGAAGGACGGGTCCACCCCGGCCTGCTGGAGCACCATCGTCACCATCGACGTCGTGGTGGTCTTGCCGTGCGTGCCGGCGACCGCGATCGCCCGGCGGCCGGTCATCGCCGCCGCGAGCGCCTCCGAGCGGTGCAGCACCCGCAGGCCGCGACGTCGGGCCTCGACCAGTTCCAGGTGGTCCTTCGGAATGGCCGAGGAGTAGACGACGGTGTCCACCCCGTCCAGGTTGGACGCCTCGTGGCTGAGGTAGATGGTGCCGCCGAGCGCCCGCAGACCCGCCAGCGACGGCCACTCGCGCAGGTCGCTGCCGGAGACCTGGATGCCCCGGGTGAGCAGCAGCCGGGCCACGCCGAGCATGCCCACCCCGCCCACCCCGATCAGGTGCACCGCGCCCAGGTCCTCGGCGGTCAGCGTGCCGGCCGGGGTGAACTGCGCGGTCATCGGGCCACCGCCTCGAGGACGAACGAGCGAAGCGCCTCGTCACCGTCACGCCGCCCGTAAGCGGACGCGGCGGCGCCCATCGCGTACAGCCGTTGCGGGTCGCGGATCAGCGGGATGACCGCCCGCTCCAGCCAGTCCGGGGTCAGCTCCGCGTCGTCGACGAGCAGACCGCCGCCGGCCTCCACCACGGGCAGGGCGTTGCGCCGCTGCTCCTGGTTGCTGTGCGGGTACGGCACGAAGATCGTCGGCAGGCCGATCGCGGCCACCTCGGCGACCGTCATCGCCCCGCCCCGGGCCAGCATCAGGTCGGCCGCGGCGTAGCCCAGCTCCATCTCGGACAGGTACGGCAACGTCACGTACGGGACCGGCAGGTCGGTGGGGATCGGCACCGGCTCGTTGCGGGCGCCCATCACGTGCAGCACCTGCACCCCGTTGCGGGCCAGTTCCTTGGCCGCGCCGGAGACCGCCAGGTTGACCGAGCGGGCGCCGGACGAGCCACCCGCCACGAAGAGCACCGGCAGATCCGGACGGAGGCCGAACCGGGCGCGGGCGGCGTTGCGCATCGCGTACCGGTCCAGCGCGGCGATGCTGCGACGCAGCGGCACACCGACCACGGTGGCGTCCCGCAGCGACTCGGCCTGGCTCGGCTGGTGCGGGAAACCGACCGCGACGTTCTTGGTGAACTTCATGCCGAGCCGGTTGGCGACGCCCGGCGGCACGTTCACCTCGTGGATCACCATCGGCAGCTCACGCCGCCACGCGGCCAGGTAGGCCGGCACCGAGACGTACCCGCCGAAGCCGACGACGGCGTCGGCCTGCACCTCGTCGATCACCTTGCCCGCCGCGCGGGCCGCGGTCCACATCCGGCCCGGGGTGCGGACCAGGTTCATGTTCACCGAGCGGGGCAGCTGGTACGCCGGGATCTGCCGCAGGTCGTAGCCGTGCGGCGGGATCAGGTCGTTCTCCATGCCCTTGGGTGTGCCGAGACAGGTGATCCGGACGCCCGGGTCGTGTCGGCGCAGGCAGTCGGCGAAGGCGAGCAGCGGGTAGACGTGCCCACCGGTGCCACCTCCCGCGAGCACCACCGAACGCAGCGGACCCATCAGCGTCTCCTCTCGCTCGCCGTACCCTGCCGGCTCCGGCCCTGCCGGACACCGCGCGGCGCGGCCTGGTCGTCCTTCCGCCGCTCCCGCGACCGGGGCACGGGCCCTCGGGCCGCCGGTGGCGTCGCCGGTCGGCGACGCCGACCGGGAAGCGGCGGCAACGGGGCCCAGAGTAGTCGGACCCACCGGGCCGGCGGACGGGCATGCAGTGCTCTGGCCGCATCGGGTTCGGCGCGGGCGAAGGACGCCAGCATCCCGATCGCCGCCAACGTCACGACCAGGGCACTTCCGCCGTCGGAGATGAACGGCAGCGGCAGGCCGGTGATCGGCAGCAGCCCGACCACCCCACCGATGTTGATCACCGCCTGGCTCACCAACCAGGTCGTCACGGCGGCGGCGGCGAGCCGCCGGAACGGGTCGTCGACCCGCCGGGCGATCCGCAGACCGGTGTACGCGAGCACCGCGAACAGGCTCAGCACGACCACGCAGCCGATCACGCCCAACTCCTCGGCGATGATTGCGAAGATGAAGTCGTTGTGCGCCTCGGGCAGCCAGTCCCACTTGAGGCTGCTCTTGCCCAGACCGACGCCGAACCAGCCGCCGTGCTCGATGGCCAGCCGGCCCTGGTAGAGCTGGAGGCAGCCGTCGAGCTTGCACTCCTGCGGGTCGGGTGGGTTGATGAACGACGTCAGCCGCGCCAGCCGGTAGTTCTCCGCGCCGCGCTCGCCGGACCCCGCGCCCAGCGAGGCCACGGCGATGAGCAGGCCCACGCCGAGCAGGCCGACCGCGGTCAGCGCGCCGAAGACCCGCGCGCGCACCCCGGCGGCCCAGAGCAGGCCGACGACCAGCGCCAGCAGGCAGAGCATGGTGCCCGTGTCGTTGTAGCCGACCAGGACGAAGAGCAGGCCCATGACCGGGAAGAGCGGGGTGGCCAACTCCCGCCACCAGCCCAGCGCGGCCCCCTTGCGGGCGATGACGTGCGAACCCCAGAGCACCAGGGCGAACTTGGCCAACTCGGACGGCTGCACCTGGATGCCGCCGATGAACAGCCAGTTCAGCCGCGCCTCGACGGGACCGAACACGACCGACTTCTGATGGGTGAGCCGGCCGTAGGCCACCAGCAGGTTGAGCAGCAGCAGCAACGCGACCGAGGTGACCAGCAGCGGCCGACCCAGCGAACGGTAGGTGCTGGCCGGCAGGCGCTGGCACGCCCAGAACGCCACGATGCCGATCACCGCGAAGATGGCCTGCTTGGTCACCGACGCGGAGGCGTTGCCGTCCTCGGCGTAGTCCTTCACGCTGGTCGCCGAGAAGACCATGGTCAGCCCGATGAGCAGCAGCAGGCCGGCGCTGGAGAGCAGCAGGTAGTACGACGCCAGCGGTCGGTCCAGCAGACCCCGCAGCGCGGCCAGGCCACCGGCCGCGTCCAGCCCGCGCAGCGGCGACGGCGTCTCCGCTGTCACGTCCCGCCGTACCGCACCCGGCTCCGCGCCGCGGGTCTCGTCCGGCTGCTTGCCGACCTCGGTGCCGCGTCCCGCTTCCACGGTCGACGGCCGGCGCGGCCGGCCGACTGTCCTGTCCTCGATTTCTCGTTCCTCCCCCACCCGGACATCATCACCGCTCGGCGCGCCCGACAGGTCCACAACGCGGCACCGGGCGTGTCGGGCAGTGCGCGCGGCGGGCAGTGCGCGCGGCGGGGGCGGGGGGCGGCCATCCCCACCGCGTCCTTTGCTCTGCTTCAACGGACGCGACACTTGCGGGACCGAACTGTTGCGTGGGTTGAAGCAGAGCAAAGGACGTTGCGACCACCCGGGCCACCCAGCCCCTGTCCCCGCTCGTGCCCAGCAACACGCCCGCCCCGGCCTGCACCTGGGCGGGCCGGGGCGGGCGGTCAAGTCAGGTCAGGTCATGTTGGCGAGGAACTCGCTGTAGAACAGGCCCAGGGCGATGGCCACGCCGATGCCGGCGATGATCCAGAACCGGACCACGATGTTGACCTCGCTCCAACCGGCCAACTCGAAGTGGTGCTGCAGGGGGGACATTCGGAACACCCGTTTTCCGGTGGTCCGGAAGGAGATGATCTGGATCACCACGGACATCGTGATGATCACGAAGAGCCCACCGATGATCGGCAGCAGCAGGATCGTGCGGGTGGACATCGCCATGCCGGCGATCAGGCCACCCAACCCCAGCGCGCCGGTGTCGCCCATGAAGATCCGGGCCGGGGACGTGTTCCACCACAGGAAGCCCACACAGGCCCCGGCGGCGGCCCCGGCTATCAGCGCGATCTCCAACGGGTCCCGGACCTCGTAGCAGTACGGCTGGGTGTAGCTCGGGTCGGCGCACCAGTGGCGGTACTGCCAGAACGCGATCAGCGCGTACGCGGCGAGCACCATCACCGACGCGCCGGTGGCCAGACCGTCGAGGCCGTCGGTGAGGTTGACGCCGTTCGTCGCGGCCATCACCACGAAGATGAAGATGATCACCGCGCCGACCTTGCTGACCTCCAGGAAGTCGATGTCCCGGATGAAGCTCAGCGTGGTGCTGCCCACGGTCTGGGTGTTGGTGGCCTTACCCGTCGCATCGGTCATCGTGCTCGGGAACCACAGCGCGATCACCCCGAAGACCGCGCCGACCAGGATCTGGCCGAGCAGCTTGCCGCGCTTGTTGAGGCCCGCGCTGTTGCGCTTGCGCACCTTGAGGAAGTCGTCGAGGAAGCCCACCGCGCCGGAGAACACCATCAGCCCCAGCAGCACCAGCGCCGTGATGGTCGGCTCCACCTGGGCGATCTGCGCGTCCGGCAGCGTGGTGAGGGCCAGGTGGCCGGCCACGTACGCGATCACCGTGGCCAGGATGAAGACCACGCCGCCCATCGTCGGCGTGCCCTTCTTGCCCTGGTGCATGGCGGGGCCGTCGGTCCGGATCGGCTGGCCGGCCTTGAGCCGGGTGAACACCTTGATCGCGATCGGGGTGCAGAACAGCGAGACGACGAAGGCCACCCCGATGGCGACGATGATGGCCCTCATCGACTGGCCTCCCCGGCGGCGTCGGCGCGCAGGGCGTCGGCCACCTCCCAGGTCCGGTACCGCGAGCCCTTGACCAGGACGACATCGCCCGGCCCCAGCTCGCCCCGCAGCACCTCGACGGCCGCCGCCTGATCGGTGAGCAGCACCGACTCTCCTCCCCAGTTCGCTACCGCTGTCGCGCCTTCGTGGATCGGCGCGGCCGGCTCGCCCACCACGAGCAGCCGGTCGACACCCAGCTCGGCCGCGAGCCGGCCGACCTCGGCGTGGCCGTCGCGCTCGAACGGGCCCAGCTCGGCCATGTAACCGAGCACCGCGACGGTACGCCGCCCCCGACCGAGGCTGGCGAGCGCCCGGAGGGCGACCGCCATCGAGGCCGGATTGGCGTTGTACGAGTCGTCGATGACCGTGACCCCGTCGGGTCGGTCGAAGACGTCCATCCGCCGGGTGGACTTCAGCCCCAGCTCGCCGAGCGCCGTGGCCAGCTCGGCCAGCGGCATGCCCAGCTCGCGGGCGACCGCGGCGGCGGCGAGCGTGTTGCCGACCTGGTGGCGGCCGGTCAGCGCGAGCCGCACGGCGGCCCGCCCCTCCGGCGTGACCAGGGTGTACGACGGGTGCCCCCGCTCGTCGAGCGTGACGTCCTCGGCGCGCAGGTCGGCGTCCGCCGCCTCGCCGTAGCGGACCACCCGTGCCCGGGTGCGGCTCGCCATGGCGTCCACCCGGGGGTCGTCGGCGTTCAGCACCGCCAGCCCGTCGGCCGGCAGCGCCTCGACCAGCTCGCCCTTGGCCTGGGCGATGGCCTCCTGCGAGCCGAACTCGCCGATGTGCGAGGTGCCGACGTTGAGCACCACGGAGATCCGCGGCGGCACCAGCTCGCACAGGTAACGCACGTGCCCGATGCCCCGCGCGCCCTTCTCCATCACCAGGTAGCGGGTGTCCGGCCCGGCCAGCAGAGCCGTGTACGGGTGACCCAGCTCGTTGTTGAACGAGCCGGGCGGCGCGACAGTGGCGCCGAGCCGGGCGGTGAGCTGCCCGATCAGGTCCTTCGTGGTGGTCTTGCCGGACGAGCCGGTCACCCCGATCACGGTCAGTTCGGGCAGCCGGGCCACCGCCGCGCGGGCCAGCCGACCCATCGCGGTCAGGGCGTCGTCGACGAGCACCATCGGTACCCCGGGCACCTCGCGGGTGCCGAGCACGGCCACCGCGCCGGCCTCGACGGCCGTCGTCGCGTAGTCGTGCCCGTCGACCTTCTCCCCCGGGAACGCCACGAAGAGCGAACCGGGTCCGACCTTGCGCGAGTCGAACTCGACCGAGCCGGTGACGGTGCTGTCCGGGTCGGCGGCGGCGAGCCGCCCGTCGACGGCCGCGGCCACCTCGGCCAGGGTGAGCGCGATCACCGCTGACCCGCCCGGTCCGAGAAGCGGGCCCGCAGCGCGTCGGCCAGCTCGGTGCTGTCGTCGAACGGGAACACCTGGTCCGCCACCTCCTGGCCGCGCTCGTGACCCTTGCCGAGCAGCGCGATCACGTCGCCCGGCTCGGCCAGGCGGACCGCCTCGTCGATCGCGTCCCGGCGACCGGCCACCTCGATGATCCGGGTGGCCGTGCCGGCCCGGTACGCCCCGGCCAGCACCTCGGCGCGGATCTCGGCCGGGTCCTCGGTACGCGGGTTGTCGTCGGTCACCAGCACCACGTCGGCCCCCTCGGCGGCGGCGGCGCCCATCACCGGCCGCTTGCCCCGGTCCCGGTCCCCGCCGGCGCCGATCACACAGATCAGACGGCCGGCGCTCAGCTCACGCAGCGCGGCCAGCGCCGCCACGATCGCGTCCGCCTTGTGCGCGTAGTCGACGACCCCGCGTACCGGACCGGTGACGTCGACCAGCTGCAGGCGACCGGGCACGCCACCGCAGGCGGCCACACCGTCGGCGGCGGTCCGCGGGTCCACCCCCGCGCCCACCAGCGCGGCGATGGCCAGCAGCGCGTTGGCCACGTTGTGCCGGCCGGGCAGCGCCACTTTCGCGGACACCAGCACGCCATCCGGGCCGTGGGCGGTGAACCGCTGCGCGTACCCCTCGCCGTCGACGCCGTCGGCCCACCAGGTCGCGGTGGGGTCGCCGGCCGCCGAGTAGCTGACCGTCGCCGGCTTGTAGAGCGGGGTGAGCGCCGGATCGTCGCGGTTGAGCACCTCGACCGCGCACCGACCGTCGAAGAGCTGCGCCTTGGCGGCGAAGTAGTCGGCGCTGTCGGCGTGGAAGTCCAGATGGTCGGAGCCGAAGTTGGTGTACCCGCCCACGGTGAACCGCACCCCACCGACCCGACCCATGGCCAGGGCGTGGCTGGAGACCTCCATGACGACGGCGGTGACCCCACGCTCGCGGGCGGTGGCCAGCATCGCGTGCAGGTCGGTCGCCTCCGGGGTGGTCCGCACGCTGTCGATCACCAGGTCACCGAGGCGGGTCTCCACGGTGCCGATCAGCCCGGTGGTGTGTCCGGCGGCGCGCAGCCCCGACTCGACCAGGTACGCGGTGGAGGTCTTTCCGGCCGTGCCGGTGATGCCGATAACGGTCAGGTCGGCGGTCGGGTCGCCGTACACGGCCGAGGCCAGCTCGCCGAGCACCTTGCGGGGGTCGGGCACCACCAGCGCGGGCAGGCCGCTCGCCGCCGCCAGCTCCGCGCCGGCCGGGTCGGTCAGCAGGGCCACCGCACCGGCCTCGGCCGCGCCGACGGCGAACTCCGCGCCGTGCCGGCGGGCACCGGGCAGGGCCGCGTACAGGTCGCCGGGGCGGACGTCCTGACTGGCGTGGGTGGCACCCGTGACGACCACGTCGGCGGCGTCCGCCGGCAGGTCGACGGCGAGCCGGACGGCGAGGTCACCGAGCCGGACGCCGGTCACGGTACGTGGACGTGGATTGCCGGGCACGGCGTCAGACCCTACCCGGTCGTCCGGTTCCGGCCGCACAGCCGCCCCGGTGGTTCGTCGGCACTCACCGATGATGGCGCGCCTCCGCTGCTCAGCGCGGATAGACCACGAACTTCGGTGCGGAACCACTCGGAGACGGCGGCACCCGGTAGTGACGCAGCGTGAACTGCATCATCTCCCGGAAAGCCGGGTTGGCGATGGCCGCGCCGCCACCACCGGGGGCGTACACGAAGACGGCGATCACGTACCGGGGCTTCTCGGCGGGGGCCATGCCGATGAAGGAGGACACCTCACCGGGCTGCTTCTTGCCGTCGACCAGACGCCAGCCGGTGCCGGTCTTGCCGGCGACCCGGTAGCCGGGGACCGCGGCCAGGGTGCCGGTCGCCCCCTCGACGGTCGTCACCGCCTCCAGCATGGTGCGCAGCGCCGCCGCGTTCTGCGGGCTGAGCACGGGACGGGTGACGGGGGCGGGCGCGGGAGTGCGCTTGCCGTCCGGGCCGATCGTCTCCTTGACCAGGTGCGGCTGCACGTACGTGCCGTCGTTGGCGATCGCGGCGTACGCGGCGGCCATCTGCAACGGCGTGGCGTCGACGCTGTGCCCGATCGGCACCGACCCGTACGACGAACCGCTCCACTCCTCGGCCGGCAGCAGTCGACCGCTGGCCTCGCCGGGCAGGCCCTCGCGGGTGGGCTGCCCCAGCCCGAACCGCTTCTGGTAGTCGATCAGCCGGTCCCGGCCGAGCTTGTCGGCAACGGTGATCGCGCCGACGTTCGACGAGAAGGCCAGCATTCCCGGAATGCTCATCTTCTTGCCGTTGGCGGGGTGTGTGTCGGAGAACCAGGTGTCGCCCATCTTGATGCTGTTCGCGATCGGCAGCGTGGTGTCCGGCGTGATCACCCCCTCCTGGAGCGCCGCGCCGTAGGTGATCGCCTTGTGCACCGACCCGGGGTCGACCACGAAGCTCGTCGCGGCGTCCTCCCGGGCGACCGGATCGCTCGGGGTCGGCTTCGCCGCGTCGTAGGTCGGGTGGCTGGCCTGCGCCCGCACCTCGCCGGTGGCGACGTCGATGATCACGGCCGCGGCGGTCGCGCCCTTCTGCCCCGCCATCCCCGCGCTGAGGATCTGCTGGCAACGGAACTGCAGGTCCCGGTCGATGGTGAGCGTGATCGAGCTGCCCGGCTTGGCCGGAGTCGTCTTGCTGTAGCCGCCCGGGATCGGCGCGGCGAGGTCACCGAGGCCGGCCTCGTACACCCGTCGGCCGTCCTGCCCGGAGAGCAGGTCGTCGTAGCGGGCCTCCAGCCCTTCCAGCCCGTCCATGTCCTGAGTGGTGAAGCCGATGAGATTGGCCGCCAGGTCGCCGCCGGGCACCTCACGGCGCTCGTCGCGGTGCACGCCGATGCCGGGCAGGTCCAGCGCCAGCACCTGCTTGGCCGTCGGGATCTCCACCCCCCGGGCCAGGTACTCGAAGCGGGACGCGTTGCCGTTCTCCAGCTTGCGGGGCTTCATCAGCTCGACGAGCTTCGACGCCGGGATGCCGAGCAGCGGGGAGAGCGCCTTCGCGGTGGCGTCGGCGCCGATCCAGCCAGGGTTGGTCCGGTCCTCGATCAGCGTCGGGTCGGCGAACACGTACCGCGCCTCGACGCTGTGGGCCAGCGGCTCACCGCGGTAGTCGTAGATCGCGCCGCGCGGCGCGGGCAGCTCGACCGTGCGGGTCCGGTCGGCGACGCCACCACCGGCGTAGGCGGGGGTGTCGACCGCCTGCAGGAAGATCAGCCGCACCCCGATGACGACGAAGAGCGCCAGGGTGAGCACGGTGCCCAGGCGCAGCCGCAGCCGCGGGTCGGCGAGCTTCGGCGGGCGGGGCGGCTTGCGGGACGGTCGGCGGGCCGCCGGACGGTCGCCGCGACCGGGCGCGCGGGGCGTGGTGCGGCGACGCGGCGGCGGCACGTCTCCGGGCACGCCGCGCGGGGTCCGTGGCGCGACGGTGCGCACGACTCCGCCGCGACCGGCCGCCGGAGCGTCCCGCCGGCCGGACCGGGCGGCGGCCCGGCCGCCGTCGAGCACCTGCAGCGCGGGCCGGAACGGATCGCCGGACCGGGTGTTGCCCCGAGGGGTACGCCGCTGCTCGGCGTTCCCGCCGCGCGCGGGGGTGCCGCGCTCCTCACGGACCGTCCGCCCCCGCGGGGTGTACGCCCGGGCGCCGGAGATGCCGCCGATCCCCGGCTCACCGGTACGGGACTCGGCGTCGGCGGCGTCCCGCGCAGAGCCGCGCCGGGACTCCGTGGGGTCCCGGCGCGGCTCGTCCGACCTCGGTGGCACCGGTCAGCCTCCCGCACCCTGGCTGGTGACCGACTGCTCGCCGGTCGCCGGCTTGGGCACGCCGATCGGCTTGCCGTCCGGCATCCGGATGTACGCCGGCTCCCCGGACTCCACCAGACCCAGCCGACGCGCCTCGGCGGTCAGGTTCCCCGGCGCCTTGGCGTCGGCGATCTGCTTGTCGAGCTGCTGCTTCTCCAGGTCCAGTCGGGCCTGCTGCTGCTGCAGCTTCTCCAACCGGAACGCGTTCTCATTGATCTTGGTGTTGACCGCCAGGATGCCGAACACCCCGCCGACGACCAGCACCACGATCAGCGCCGCGAACGGCGCGCGCGGCACCGACACCGGTGGCGGTGGCGCCACCCGCAGCCGCGGCGGCCGGTTGCTCGCCGTGGTGCCGGACTTCTCCGCCGGGCGCAGCGCGGCGCTGCCCTGGGTCGGGAACTCGCGCGCCCCCCGGGCGCGAGCCTCCCCCTGCCGGTTGACCCGATCGATGCGTGGCGTACCGTTCCCCACGCGCGGGGCTCGCTCCGCCGCGGTCCGGCCCCCCGACCGCGGTGCGCGCTGCCCGCCGCCGGTGACGTCCCGGCGGTCGCGCTTGTCAATGTTCATGTCCCCTCCCCCTCTACATCCGTCCCTCTGCCGTCCGCCGGCGTCGCCGAATCCCCCACGGATCCTGTCGACCCCGTCCCCGGTTGGTGCATCGCCTTCACTCGTCGGCGGGACCGTTCGCGGTCGGTCCGCCCCTTTCCTGCCTCGTCCGGATCGAGCCGTTCCGCTGCCCGCAACCGCACGGAGGCGGCGCGCGGGTTCGCGGCGACCTCCGCCTCCCCGGGCAGTTCGGCGCCCCGGCTGAGCAGCCGGAACGTCGGACCGGACCCGGGCAGCTCAACCGGGAGGTCGACCGGGCCCTTACTGCGGACCCGGTCCGCGAGCGCCGCCTTGGTGAGCCGGTCCTCCAGCGAGTGGTAGGACAGGACCACCATGCGACCGCCCACGGTCAGTGCGTCGAGCGCGGACGGCAGCGCTGTCTCCAGCGCTGCCAGTTCTCTGTTTACCTCGATCCGTAAAGCCTGAAACGTTCTCTTTGCCGGGTGCCCACCCGTTCGTCGGGCTGGTGCCGGAATCGACTCCCGGACCAGCTCGGCCAGTCGCGCGGACGAGGTGATCCGGGCGCGTTCACGCTCCCGGATGATCGCCGAGGCGATCCGACCGGCGAACTTCTCCTCGCCGTACACCCGCAGCACCCGGGCCAGATCCGGATGGGCGTACGTGTTGACCACCTCTTCGGCGGTCACCCCCCGCGTCTGGTCCATCCGCATGTCCAGCGGCGCGTCCTGCGCGTACGCGAACCCGCGGTCGGGCGCGTCCAGTTGCAGCGACGAGACACCCAGGTCGAACAGGATCCCGTCGATGCCCGGATAACCCAGCCGCTGGAGCACCTCGGGCAGCTCGTCGTAGACGGCGTGCTCCAGGTGCACCCGGTCGGCGAACCGCGCCAACCGCACCCGTGCGTGGGCGAGCGCCTCGGTGTCCCGGTCGAGCCCGATCAGGACGGTCTCCGGATGCGCCTCGAGCACCGCCTCCGCGTGCCCGGCCAGGCCGAGCGTCGCGTCGACGTGCACCGTCCGGCCGCCTCGACCCAGCGCGGGGGCCAACAGCTCGAGACACCGCTCGAGCAGCACCGGCACGTGCGTGCCGCGCAACTCCCCCATGATGACCCCCACTGGTTGAAACGTCCGTTCTTCTCGCGCGCCTGCTGTGGAGACGGCGCTCCCGTCGTACCGCCAGATCCCCATCCGCTCCCGCCGGACACCGACTTCCGCCGGATTACTGGATCGTGCGCCTGGCACCGGGGAAGTGATGCCAGGAGCTCGAAAGCGGCTGGAGATCTCGCAGTACGTCGGGCGCCGTTCCGCCCTACAGACCGCCGGGCAGCACCCCCTCCTCGATGTCGGCGAAGTCGTCTTCGCTCTCGGCGAGGTAGGTCTCCCAGGCGACCTTGTCCCAGATCTCGACCCGTGTGCTCGCGCCGATGACCACCAGGTCCCGGTCGAGCGCCGCGTACTCCCGAAGGTGCGCGGGGATCGTCACGCGACCCTGCTTGTCCGGCACCTCGTCATGCGCGCTGGCGAAGAAGACCCGGCTGTAGGCCCGGGCCGCCTTGTGTGTCATCGGCTGCGCGCGCAACTGCTCCGCGATGCGCTGGAACTCGGGTGTCGGAAAGACATAGAGGCAGCGATCCTGCCCTTTGGTGACCACGACACCCCCCGCCAGCTCATCCCGGAACTTGGCCGGAAGGATCAGCCGGCCCTTCTCGTCCAGGCGCGGGGTATGGGTGCCGAGGAACATCGGCCCAACCCCCTCGCCCTTGAGCGGCGTTCGCGGCGCCGCTGACCCCCCGGGCCGGTGAGCCCTCCCGGCCTCACCATCGCGCCCCACTCTACTCCACTTCCCTCCACCTGCAACCAGATTCGCCCGCGTGGCGCGTCCCATCCACGCGCAAAACCGCACGTCACAGGGGGTGGAGCGGAGTGGAGGGCCCGAGCGCCCGCCCGGCGTGGTCCGCTTTCCGACATTGATCGACTCCGTCCGGCCGAGCGCTGACCACCCTCCCGCACGGATGCCACCGCCCTTCCCGCACGGATGCCACGGCCGAACGGTTCACCGTCGGCGGCGATCTGGCGAGGCGGGCGGTCCGGTAACCTCGCTCGCGTGACGGACGCGAAAATGCCCCTACGGGCCAAGGTGGCCAGCTCCGTGTCACGGACCGCCGCGGCGCTCTCCCGGGCCGCCGGCCGTGGCGACGGTTCGGTGATCGGCGGGTGGATCGGGTTGAAGATCGACCCGGACCTGCTGGCGCACCTGTCGGCCGGCCGCGCCATCGCGCTGGTCTCCGGCACCAACGGAAAGACGACCACCACCCGGCTGACCGCCGCCGCGGTCGGCGTGCTCGGCCGGGTCGCCACCAACTCGTTCGGCGCCAACATGCCCACCGGGCACACCTCGGCGCTGGCCAAGGCCGGCAGCACCCCGTACGCGGTGCTGGAGGTGGACGAGCACTACCTGGCCCAGGTGCTGGAGTCGACCGAGCCGCACGTGGTCGCCCTGCTGAACCTGTCCCGCGACCAGCTCGACCGCGCCAAGGAGGTCGCCATGATGGCGCAGCTCTGGCGCGCGGCCCTGGTACGGCACACCGACGTACGGGTGGTGGCCAACGCCGACGACCCGATGGTGGTCTGGGCCGCCACCCCACCGGCCGACCCGGCGCGCGGCATCAACCCGCCGCACGTGACCTGGTTCAGCGCCGGCCAGCGCTGGCACGACGACTCGTGGGTCTGCCCGGAGTGCGGCTCCACCATCGCGCGCTCGGGTGACCAGTGGTGGTGCACCGGCTGCGCGCTGCGCCGCCCGGAGCCGCAGTGGGTCGTCGAGGACGAGGGCGTGCTCGACCCCACCGGGGCCTGGCACAAGGTCTCCCTCCAGCTACCCGGCAAGGTCAACCTGGGCAACGCGGCGACCGCGCTGGCCGTGGCGGCCGAATTCGGCGTACGCCCCGTCGACGCGGTGTCCCGGCTCGGCATCGTCACCTCGGTCGCCGGCCGGTACGCGCAGGTCGACCGGGACGGCCGCAACATCCGGCTGCTGCTGGCCAAGAACCCGGCCAGCTGGCTGGAGGCGTTCGACATGGCCGACGAGGCGCCCACCCTGCTCTCCATCAACGCGCGCGACCCCGACGGGCTGGACACCTCCTGGCTCTTCGACGTCGACTTCGCCCCGCTTCGCGGCCGGCAGGTGTTGATCACCGGCGACCGGGCATACGACCTGGCGGTACGGCTGGACGTCAACGACGTGCCCTTCCAGCACGTCCGCACGTTCGACGACGCCGTCCGGTCGGTCCCGCCCGGGCGGCTCGAGGTCATCGCGAACTACACCGCGTTCCAGGACATCCGAGCGGAGTTGGACCGTGTCAACTGAGAGCCTGCGTATCGTCTGGATCTACCCCGACCTGCTGTCCACCTACGGTGACCGGGGCAACGCGCTGATCCTGGCCCGGCGGGCCCGCCAGCGCGGCATGCCGGTCGAGGTGTTGGAGGTCCGCTCCGACCAGCAACTGCCCTCAACGGCCGACATCTACCTGGTGGGCGGCGGCGAGGACGGCCCGCAGGCGCTGGGCGCGCAGCGGCTGATCGCCGACGGCGGTCTGCACCGGGCGGTCGCCCAGGGCTCGGTGGTCTTCGGTGTCTGCGCCGGTTACCAGCTGCTCGGGATGTCCTTCTTCGCCAAGGGTGTGCAGTGCCGCGGCCTGGAACTGCTGGACCTGCGCTCCGACCGGGGCGAGAGCCGGGCCGTCGGCGAGCTGGCCGGTGAGATCGACCCGCGGCTGGGCCTGCCGCCGCTGACCGGTTTCGAGAACCACGGCGGTCGTACCCACCTCGGCCCGGAGGTCGCCCCCCTGGCCCGGGTCACCGCCGGCATCGGCAACGACGGCGCCACCGAGGGCGCCTGGCGGGGCAAGCTGCTCGGCACCTACTCGCACGGTCCCGCGCTGGCGCGCAACCCGGCCCTGGCCGACCTGCTGCTGCGGTGGGCCACCGGGGCACACCAGCTCCCGCCGCTGGACGACACCTGGCCCGACCGGCTCCGTAACGAGCGCCGTTCAGCGGTGGCCGCCGCCCGGGCATGATCCGCGCTGTCCGGCGGCTGCTGCGGCAGCCGTCGGCCGCCCGGTTCGCCCTGCTCGTCGCGCTGATCGGCGGCTGCGGGCTGCTGTTACTCCTGGTGCCCCGCCCGAACCCGGAGCGGCTGCCGGTGCTCGCCGACCAGTTGGGCGACCTCGCCCCGGTGGCGGCGATCCTCGGCGGCGCGTTGCTGCTGGTCGCGCTGGTCCCCCGCACCTTCGTGACGCTCGCCGCGGGCGCGATCTTCGGCCCGGTGGAGGGCGCCGCGTACGCCCTGGGCGCCGCGTTGGTGGCCGCGGCGATCGGGTTCACCGTCGGCCGGCTGCTCGGCCGGGAGTTCGTCGCCGAACGGGTGCGCGGTCGGTTGGCCCGCCTCGACGGCTGGTTTGCCCGGCAGAGCGTGTTCGGCGTGGTCACCGTCCGGCTGCTGCCGATCGCGGGCTTCGGCCTGGTCAGCTACGGCTACGGCACGACCGGCGCGCGGGTGGTGCCGTTCCTGGCCGGCAGCGTGATCGCCTCCGCGCCGACCGCGATCGGCTACGCGGCGATCGGCGCGGCGGTCAGCACACCCGGGCACGTCAACTGGTACGCGGCCGCCCCCGCCAGCCTCGGCCTGATCGCCAGCGTGGTGCTCGTACACCAGTGGTGGCGCGCCAACCGCCCCCGCCCCCGCACCCCGGTCTAACCCCCGCACCCCGTGCTGCGCCCGCGCGCCCGGCCCGCGCGCCCGGCCCGCCGATCTTGCACTTTCTGTCCCGACAAACCCTGACGCAGGGGGCGGAACGACAACCGAAAGTGCAAGATCGACGGGCAAAGGGGGGCGTGGGTCAGACGACGACGGAGACCATGCGGCCCTTGACGACGATGACCTTGCGGGGCTCCTTGCCGGCCAGGCTCGCGGCCACCGCCTCCAGGGCCGCCGCGCGGACGGTCTCGTCGGCGGCGTCGGCGGGCACCTCGACGCGTCCCCGGACCTTGCCGTTGACCTGCACCGGGTAGGTCACCGTGTCGGCCACCAGCAGCGCCGGATCGGCGACCGGGAAGTCCGCGTACGTCAGCGAGGTGTCGTGACCCAGCTTGCGCCACAGCTCCTCGGCCAGGTGCGGGGCGAACGGCGCCACCATCAGCACCAGCGGCTCGGCCACCTCGCGGGGCGTCGCCGACAGCCCGGTCAGCCCGTTGGTCAGCTGGATCAGCTTGGCGATCGCGGTGTTGAACCGGATGCCGTCCATGTCGCCACGGACCCCGTCGATCACCGTGTGCAGCAGCCGACGGGTCTTCTCGTCCGCCGGGTCGTCGGTGACCCGCAGCTCACCCGTCTCCTCGTCGACGACCGCCCGCCACACGCGCTGCAGGAACCGGTACGAGCCGATCACCGCCCGGGTCTCCCAGGGGCGGGACACCTCCAGCGGGCCCATCGACATCTCGTACACCCGGAAGGTGTCCGCGCCGTACGCCGCGCACATCTCGTCGGGGGTCACCACGTTCTTCAGCGACTTGCCCATCTTGCCGTACTCGCGGTTGACCACCAGGTCTTCCAGGTAGTACGCGCCGTCGCGCTCGACCACGTCCTCGGCCTGCACGTAGCTGCCGCGCGAGTCGGTGTACGCGTACGCCTGGATCATGCCCTGGTTGAACAGCTTGCGGAACGGCTCGAACGACGAGACGTGGCCCAGGTCGAACAGCACCTTGTGCCAGAACCGCGCGTACAGCAGGTGCAGCACGGCGTGCTCGGCGCCGCCCACGTACAGGTCGGTGCCGCCGCAGTCACCCTCGCCGCGCGGGCCCATCCAGTAGCGCTCGTTCTCCGCGTCGACGAACCGCTCGGAGTTCGTCGGGTCCAGGTAGCGCAGCTCGTACCAGCAGGAGCCGGCCCACTGCGGCATCACGTTGGTCTCGCGGGTGTAGCGCTTCGGCCCGTCGCCCAGGTCCAGCTCCACCTCGACCCAGTCGCGCCGCCGCGACAGCGGGGTCTCCGGGTTGGAGCCGGCGTCGTCCGGGTCGAACGTCTTCGGCGAGAAGTCGTCCACCTCCGGCAGCTCGACCGGCAGCATCTCCTCCGGCAGGGCGATGGCCGCGCCGGTCTCGTCGTAGACGATCGGGAACGGCTCACCCCAGTAGCGCTGCCGGGAGAACAGCCAGTCCCGCAGCCGGTAGGTCACCGCGCCGGTGCCGTGTCCGTTCGCCTCCAGCCACGCGATGATCGCCGCCTTGGCGTCGGCCACCCCCAGGCCGTTCAGGTCCAGGCCGCGCTCGGGCGCGGCGCTGTTGATGGCCGGGCCGTCACCGGTGTACGCCTTGCCGTCGAAGCCCTCCGCCGGCTGCACGGTCCGCACGATGGGCAGCTCGAAGACCTCGGCGAACGCCCAGTCCCGCTCGTCCTGCGCGGGTACCGCCATGATCGCGCCGGTGCCGTAGCCGGCCAGCACGTAGTCCGCGATGAAGATCGGGATCTGACCGCCGGTGACCGGGTTGGTGGCGTACGCCCCGATGAAGACGCCGGTCTTCTCCTTCGAGTCGGACTGCCGCTCGACGTCGGTCTTGGCGGCGGCGGCCTTGCGGTACGCCTCGACGGCCTCGGCGGGGCTGGCGTGCCCACCGGTCCAGGCGTCCCGCGTCCCGTCCGGCCAGGCGGTCGGCGTCAGCGCGTCGACCAGCTCGTGCTCGGGCGCCAGCACCATGTAGGTGGCCCCGAAGATGGTGTCCGGCCGGGTGGTGAACACCCGGATCGGCTCCCCCGCCGTGGCGAAGTCGATGTGCGCGCCCTGCGACCGGCCGATCCAGTTGCGCTGCATCAGCTTGATCGGCTCGGGCCAGTCCAGGCTGTCCAGGTCGTCCAGCAGCCGGTCACCGTAGGCGGTGATCCGCATCATCCACTGCTTCAGGTTGCGCTTGAAGACCGGGAAGTTGCCCCGGTCGGAGCGGCCGTCGGCGGTGACCTCCTCGTTGGCCAGCACGGTGCCCAGCCCCGGGCACCAGTTCACCGGCGCCTCCGAGACGTACGCCAGCCGATGGTCGTCGACGACCTTGCGGCGCTCGGCGACGCTCAGCTCGGCCCAGGCCCGGCCGTCCGGGGTCGCCCGGTTGCCGCCCTCGAACTCGGCGATCAGCTCGGCGATCGGTCGGGCCTTCGCGGCGTCCCGGTCGTACCAGGAGTTGAAGATCTGCAGGAAGATCCACTGCGTCCAGCGGTAGAAGTCGGTGTCGATGGTCGCCACCGAGCGCCGCTCGTCGTGCGCCAGCCCCAGCCGGCGCAGCTGCGCCTTGTACCGCTCGATGTTGGCGACAGTGGTGGTCCTGGGGTGGGTGCCGGTCTGCACGGCGTACTGCTCGGCGGGCAGCCCGAACGCGTCGAACCCCATGGCGTGCAGCACGTTGTGCCCGGTCATCCGCTGGTAGCGGGCGTAGCAGTCGGTGCCGATGTACCCCAGCGGGTGGCCGACGTGCAGGCCCGCGCCCGACGGGTACGGGAACATGTCCAGCACGTACAGCTTCTCCGCGCCGGCCCGGGGGTGGCTCGGGTCGGCCAGCGGGCCGGTCGGGTTCGGCGCGTGGAAGGTGCCCTCGCGGGCCCAGGTGTCCTGCCAACGCGTCTCGATCTCGCCGGCCATGGCGGCGGTGTACCGGAACGGGGGGATGTCGCCCGCCGGTGCGGCTGCCTCGCTCATCGTCTCTCCTCGCTTCGCTTCGCTTCGTCTCGGCACCGCCGGGCCGGAC
Source organism: Micromonospora sp. WMMD729 (assembly GCF_049315225.1). NCBI lineage: Bacteria > Bacillati > Actinomycetota > Actinomycetes > Micromonosporales > Micromonosporaceae > Micromonospora > Micromonospora sp. WMMD729. Next base: position 4,620,674 of record NZ_CP186059.1, read on the forward strand.
CGGCGGCGGGCACAAAAAAGCCCCTCGCGCAGGAGGGGCCGCCGTGCTGTCGCGCGTTCAGCGCATCAGCACGGCCCGGTAAGAAGCAGGAAGACTCCGGCCATGCCCCGCAGTGTACCGCGCGCCCGGTTCGGGCCGCCGACCACCGGGCGTGTCCGACCCGTTCCCCCGAGCTGGCGAATATCGGGGCGTAACCGGCGGAGTACCTGCGGGGGTCGGCGATAACGACAAACATGGTTAGCCTGAGAGGCCAGTGAGATTCCTGCGGCAAACGAGGCTCGACGTCGCGAACCCAACGGCGGGTCCAGGTGCTCTCTACAGAGCTGCCGTGACGGCGACGAGGAGGAGGCCCGTGACACAACAGACCTGGGACGAGGTGGGCGGCCTGTTGCCGCACGACGAGTTCCGCGCCGCCAGCGAGGCCATCGTGGCCAACATCGAGCAGGTCATCGAGGGTAAGACCGCCACCGTGCGGCTGGCCCTGGCCGTCCTGCTCGCTGAGGGCCACCTTCTCATCGAAGACGTTCCCGGCGTCGGCAAGACCAAGCTGGCCAAGGCCCTCGCGCGGTCCATCGACTGCACGGTCCGCCGGATCCAGTTCACCCCCGACCTGCTGCCCAGCGATGTCACCGGCGTCAGTGTCTACAACCAGGAGACCCACGACTTCGAGTTCCGACCGGGTGCCGTCTTCGCCAACCTGGTGGTCGGCGACGAGATCAACCGGGCCTCGCCGAAGACCCAGTCGGCGTTGCTGGAGTGCATGGAGGAACGACAGGTCACCGTCGACGGCGTGACCTACCAGCTGCAGACCCCGTTCATGGTCATCGCCACCCAGAACCCGATCGAGATGGAGGGGACGTACCCGCTGCCCGAGGCGCAGCGGGACCGTTTCACCGCCCGGATCGCGATGGGTTACCCGGACGCCGGCGCGGAGCTGGCGATGCTCGACGGGCACGGCGCCACCGACCCGCTGCACGAGCTGCGTCCGGTCTCCGACGCCGACATCGTCCGGCAGCTGATCGCCACCGTCCGGCAGGTGCACGTCGCGGACGCGGTGAAGCAGTACGCGGTCGACCTGGTCACCGCCACCCGTGAGGCCCCGGACCTGCGCCTCGGCGCGTCCCCCCGGGCGACGCTGCAACTGCTGCGCACGGCCCGGGCGGTCGCCGCGCTGGAGGGCCGCGACTACGTCCTCCCCGACGACCTCCAGGTCCTGGCGGTGCCGGTGCTGGCGCACCGGATCATCCCGACGGCCGACGCGCAGCTCGCCCGACGCACCACCGACGCGATCGTCTCGGAGCTGGTGCACCGGCTGCCCCTGCCGCACGACCGCCAGCGCAACCCGTACGACACCCGGCCCGCCACCGGAAACGGCCGCGCGCCCTACGAGCCGCGGAGGCCGTGACGTGCGTGCCGGGCTGCGCGGGCTGACCACCCGCGGGCGCTCGTTCCTGGCCGCCGCGGTCGCCGCGGCGGTCTCGGCCGTCATCCTGGGCGAGAAGGACCTGCTCCGGGTGGCCCTGCTGTTGGCCATCCTGCCGCTGCTGGCCGCCGCCTACGTGGGTCGCAGCCGCTACAAGCTGGCCTGCAACCGCTCGCTGGATCCGCACCGGGTCCCGGTCGGCGCCAACTCGCGGGTGGTGCTGCGCCTGCAGAACCTCTCCCGGCTGCCCACCGGCACCCTGCTGTTGGAGGACCGGCTGCCCTACGCGCTGGGCAGTCGGCCCCGCGTCGTGCTGGAACGGCTCGGCGCGCAACAGGCCAGCTCCGTGGCGTACACGGTCCGCGCGGACGTGCGCGGTCGCTACGACGTGGGTCCGCTGGTGGTCCGGATGACCGACCCGTTCGGTCTCTGCGAACTCACCCGCTCCTTTCCCAGCACCGACCACCTAACGGTCATCCCGCAGGTCACCCCGCTGCCGTCGGTCCGGCTCCCCGGGGAGTACGCGGGCAGCGGCGACAGCCGGGCGCGTTCGGTGGCGGTGCACGGCGAGGACGACGCGGCGACCCGGGAGTACCGCCGGGGCGACGACCTGCGCCGGGTGCACTGGAAGTCCACGGCACGCACCGGCGAGCTGATGGTGCGCCGGGAGGAGCAGCCCTGGGAGAGCCGCGCCACGGTGGTGCTGGACACCCGGGCGTACGGCCACCGGGGTGACGGGCCGACGGCGAGTTTCGAGTGGGCGGTGTCGGCCGCCGCGAGCATCGCCGTGCACCTGCGGCAGGCCGGTTACAAGCTGCGCCTGGTCACCGGCTCGGGGGTCGACGTGGACGCCTCCGAGGGCGGTGGCGACGGCGTGCTGCTCGACCACCTGGCCGAGGTACGGCTGGATCAGCGGGCCGAGGTGGCCGGGCTGGTGCAGCGGGTCCGGCAGCGCGCCGACGGCGGGTTGATCATCGGGCTGTTCGGCGCGGTGAGCGTCGCCGAGGCCGAGCTGCTGGCCGGGCTGCGCGGCAATGGCGCGACGTGCATCGGTTTCCTGTTGGACAGTTCCACCTGGCTGAGCCTGCCCGAGAAGGCTCGCGCCGAGGCGGAGCACGCGCACGGCGCCGCCGTGCTCACCATGGTGCGCAGTGGCTGGCGCGCGGTCGGCGTCGACCACGGCAGCCGACTGCCGGCGCTGTGGCCGCAGGCGGGCCGCGGTTCCCAGGGTTTCGCCCTGCGGGCCGCGTCGGCCGAGACGGTCGCTGGCCGCGTGCGATGAACGGAAGGTCCCCCTCATGATCGCCAGCCGGAACACCGGTCTGGTGGCGGCCGCCGCGACACTGCTCGCCGCCGCGCCGCTGTCGGCCATCTTCCAGACCTGGACGTGGCTGATCCAGTGCGTGATAGCGGTCGCCGTGGTGGCCGGGGTCGCCGCGCTCACCCGGCTCGTCCGCGCGCCGCTCTGGGGTCAGGCGCTCGGCATGCTGGCCGCCCTGCTGCTCGCCCTGACCTGGCTGTTCCCCAGCGGCAGCGAGCTGCTGGGCATCCTGCCCACGCCGAGCACGATCGGGCACTTCGCCGACCTGCTCGCCGGATCGGCGCAGGACATGCGCTCGTACGGCGTCGAGGTCCCGGACACCGATCCGCTGCTGTTCATCACCGTGCTCGGCGTCGGCGGGGTGGCCGTGCTGGTGGACGTACTGGCGGTGGGGCTGCGCCGGCCGGCGCTGGCCGGGCTGCCGATGCTCGCCATCTACTCGGTGCCGGTCGCCGTCTACGTGGACAGCGTCCCCCCGGTGCCGTTCGTGGTGGGCGCCGCCGGTTTCCTGTGGCTGCTGGTGACCGACAACATCGACCGGGTGCGCCGGTTCGGACGGCGGTTCACCGGCGACGGTCGGGACGTGGACGTGTGGGAGGCGTCGCCGCTGGCGTCCGCCGGCCGCCGACTCGCCGTGGTCGGCGTGGTGCTGGCCGTGGTGCTGCCGTTGGGGGTGCCCGGCCTGAGCGGTGGACTGCTCGACCGGATCACCGAGGGCACCGGCAACGGCAGTGGAAACGGGCGCGGGGTGGGCGGCTCGTCCGGCCGGATCGACCTGTTCGCGTCGCTCGCCGGCCAGCTCAACCAGTCCGAGGTGGTGGACCTGGTCAAGGTGACCACCTCGGAGCCGAGCCCCTTCTACCTCCGCTACGCGGTCGCCGACGAGCTGCGCCCGAACGGCTTCCAGGCCCGCCCGGCGAGTGGTCGGCCGGTCAACCGCGACCTGCCCAACCCGAACGAGCGGGTCGGTCCGGGCGTGCAGCAGGCCGAGTACCGGGCGACCGTGGAGGTGACCAAGAGCCTCAGCATGTCCCTGATGCCGGTGTACGCCGAGCCGGTGCGCACCGACGATCTGAACGGCAACTGGCTCTACGACCCCAACCAGCAGATCGTGTTCTCCAACCGGGAGAGTTCGCGGGGGCGCAAGTACTCGTTCGACTACGTCCGCTCGACGTACACCCCCGCGACCCTGCGGGCCGCGAAGCCACTGCCGGCCGACCACCCGGTCCGTCGGCAGCAGACCGCCACCCCCGGGCCGGTGCCCGAGGTGGAGGAGCTGGTCCGGGGGTTGACCCAGGGCAAGCGGACCGACTACGACCGGGTGCTCGCCATCTACCAGCACTTCTCCGCGGACAACGGGTTCACCTACCGGCTCAGCACCGAGAGCGGCAGCAGCGGCCAGGACATCGTCAACTTCCTGACCAACAAGGTCGGCTACTGCCAGCAGTACGCCGCCGCGATGGCCTGGCTGGTCCGGTCGGCCGGCATCCCAGCGCGGGTGGCGTTCGGGTTCACCAACGGCAGCCGGCGCGACGGCGACACGTACACGCTGACCAACCTCAACCTGCACGCCTGGACCGAGGTCTTCTTCGACGGGGTCGGCTGGGTGCCGTTCGACGCCACCCCCGCGTACGGCGTTCCCGGTTCCACCCGTTCGGCCTGGGCGCCGGACACCGACGCCCCCGAGCCGTCCACCCCGGAGGCCGGCGCCACCGACAGCCCGAGCGGAGCGGACCCGTCGGCCGGGCCGGCCGGCCCGGACAACGCCGACCGGGACACCGACTCCGGGCTTTCTCTGGGAGGTACCGAGCCGACCCGGCAGGCGCCGGTGTGGCCGTGGTGGGTGGCGGGCGTACTCGCGCTGCTGGCCCTGCTGGCGGTGCCGGCGCTGCGCCGTCGGGCGCTGCGCCGGCGGCGGGCCGGTCGGGCGGGTGCCGCGACGCCCGCCACCGTGCCGGGCGAGGGGTCGCCGGACGACGGCGCGCGCGTGATGGTGGTCGAGGCGGACGCGGGTCGCGCCCGCGCGGACGCCCACGCCGCCTGGGCGGAACTGCTCGACACCCTTGTTGACTACAAGGTGCGGGTGGACCGGACCGAAACGCCCCGGGCGACCGCGGATCGGCTGGTCCGGGACGCTCTCGCCGACGACACCGAGGCGATCGGGGCGGCGCGGCTGCTCGGTCGGGCCGAGGAGCGGGCCCGGTACGCGCGGAGTCCGCTGACCGGTGAACCGTTGCCGTCGGCGCTGCGCACGGTCCGTGGCGCGCTCTCGTCCCGGGCGGACCGGCGGACCCGGGTGCTCGCCGCCGTGCTGCCGCCCTCGGTGCTGCTGCGCTGGCGGATCGCACTGGCGGACGCCTCCGGCCGGCTGGTGGCGCTGACCAGCCGGGTGCGCTACCGGCTGCTGCGCTGGAACCCGCGCCGGGTGCTGGCCGATCGCGCCGCCCGCTGACCAACGCTGGCCCCCGCCAGCCCCGCGCCGGGACGCCCCCACGGCGTCCCGGCGCACCCCAGCACCCCAGCACCCCAGCACCCCAGCACCCCAGCACCCCAGCACCGACACCAGCGCCGATCTTGCACTTTCTGTCGCCGCATAAGGGATATGCCACTCATTTGGCCAACAGAAAGTGCAAGATCGACGCGATCTTGAGGTGCCGCGCGGGGCGTCCGGCGCGGGGCGAGCACGGCGCGAGGCGAGCACGGCGCGAGGCGAGCACGGCGCGGCACGGCGCGAGGCGAGCACGGCGCGGCACGGCGCGAGGCGAGCACGGCGCGGAGCGAGCGCGGTGCTTGGGCATGGCGGAGCGACGGCGGCCACCGGGGGTGTACCCGGTGGCCCGCTCGTCGCGGTGGTCGGCCCGCCTCAGCGGCGGGACGCGCTCAGCGGTGCCCCTCCGGGCGCTGCCGCCATCGGTCTTCCATCCGGTCCAGGATCGACCGTCGGCGACCGGAACGGCCACCGCGGGGACGACGACGACTCGTCGTGCCACCCACCACGTGCAGGTCGGGTGACTGCGCCCGCCGGTGCGACTGCACCGCGAACGCGGCCGACGCCAGCATGACGACGAAGCCCGCCACCGCCAGCGGTGGAGTCTTGATCACCGCGCCATAGACCAGTAGGGCCAAGCCAGCGATGATCACGCCGGCAGCGACGAGCAGGCGACGCCGCGCGTGGAAGCGCGGATCGCTGGCGCGCACGGCCGAGGCGAATTTGGGGTCCTCGGCAAGCGACCGCTCGATCTGCTCGAACAGCCGCTGCTCGTGCTCCGAGAGCGGCACGGCACTCCTCCCCGGTCACGTTGGTCGGGCCCACTCGGGCCGACAGACCGTGGCAGCCAACCGGCTGCTTACCCGCAAGTCTACGAGGGGGGTCGCGCGTCGGAAAGCGGGACGACCTACGGGTGGGGTGGATTTTCCTTTCGATGAGCGTCACGGTCGCCTAACAGACTGGCCGGACCTATGACGGACCGCCCGAATCGGGCAGCGGCGGCGTCCGCGGCTGCTTCCGCCTCGCGCCAACCGCGCTCGGGCGCGCCGAGGGTGAGCTGCCGGGGCGCGCCCTGCGCCGGGCTGAGCCCCTCCACCCGCACCCCGACGAGGCGGATCCGCTCACCCGGGTCCAGTGCGGTGTAGAGCGCCCAGACCGTGTCGAACATCTCCCGGGCCGTGTCGGTGGGTACGCCGAGGGTGCGGGAGCGGTTGACGGTACGAAAGTCGGCCAGTCGGACCTTCAGGGTGACCGTGCGCCCGACGTGGCCGGCGCCGCGCAGCCGGACGCCGACCTTCGTGCTGAGCGCGAGCAGGGCCCGGCGGATCTCCACCGGGTCGGCCACGTCGGCGTCGAAGGTCATCTCGGCGCCGATCGACTTGTCGACCTGCTCGGGGCTGACCCGGCGCGGGTCGCGCCCCCACGCCAGTTCGTGCAGGTGCGCCGCGGACGCGGCGCCCACCGCTGTGCGCAGCATGCCCACCGGGGCCTCGGCGAGGTCGCCGATGGTGGCCAGACCGAGCCGGCGCAACGTCTCGGCGGCCCGCTCCCCCACCCCCCACAGCGCGTCCACCGGAAGCGGGTGCAGGAAGTCGAGGACCTGCCCGGCGGGTACGACCAGCAGACCGTCGGGCTTGGCTCGGGTGGAGCCGAGCTTGGCCACGAACTTGCTCGGCGCCACCCCGACCGAACACGTCAGCCCCTGCTCGTCGGCGACCCGCCGGCGGATCAGCCGGGCGATGGTGGCCGGCGAGCCGAACAGCTTGCGGGCGCCCGTGACGTCGAGGAACGCCTCGTCGAGCGAGAGCGGCTCGACCAGCGGGGTGACGTCCCGGAAGATCTGCATGACCGCCCGCGAGGCGTCGGAGTACGCGGCGAAGTTCGGCGGGAGGTAGACGGCGTGCGGGCAGAGGGCCCGGGCCCGGGAGGTCGGCATGGCGCTGCGCACGCCGTAGCGGCGAGCCTCGTAGCTGGCCGAGCTGACCACGCCCCGCGTGCCCACGCCGCCCACCACGACCGCGCGGCCGCGCAGCTCGGGTCGGGCGCGTACCTCCACCGCGGCGAAGAACGCGTCCATGTCGACGTGCAGGATGCCGCTGGCGGAGTCGTCGGCGTCCGGCCCGAAGCGCGGATCACCGCCTCGGGGCAACGACTGACTGCGGCCCATCGGTGCAGGTTATCCCCGCGGTACGACACCACCGCCGGCCGACCGGCCGGGCCGTGTCCGGGTCAGCCCCGCACCACCAGCAGCGGCACGGTCAGCTCGGTGGCGGTGTCCGCCCCGTGGTACGCCACCAGCCTCGACGCCATCGGCGGCTCGCTGCGGCTGGCCAGGACGGCGTACGTGCCGTTGCAGGTCACCACGACGTCGCCGATCCGGCCGAGGTGCTCCTCGGGTACCGGCCCGAACCAGCCGGTGGCCACCATCTCCTCCCGGGTGCGCACCCGGGCCGCGTCGCCGAGCACCGCCGACCAGGCGGCCACCACGTCGTCCACGGCGCCCGGCTCGGTGTGCAGGTAGCGGACCCGGGCCTCGCCGGCCACCACCCGCACGCCGGCGCGCAGCCGTGGATCGGTGTCCAGGTCGAAGCGGTGCGCGAGGGGGATGTCGAGTTGCCCGTGGTCGGCGGTGACCAGCAGCGCCGCGTCCGGCGGCAGCCCGTCGACCAGCCGGGCGAGCAGCAGGTCCACCTCGGTGGCGGCGCTGCGCCACGGCGTCGAGTCGACCCCGCTGAGGTGCCCGTGCCGGTCGAGGTCGGGGTGGTAGCCGGAGACCAGGGTCGGCCCGTCTCCGGCGGACAACGCGGCGAGCATCGCGGCGGCCACCGCGTCCGCCCCGGCGGCGCCCCGGAAGTCGCCGCCCCGGTTGGCGGCCAGGGTCAATCCGCTGCCGCCGAACTCCGGCCGACTCACCACCGTCGTCGTCACGCCGGCGGCCCGGGCCCGTTGGAGCTGGGTGGGCACCGGCTGCCAGCGCAGCGGCGACGGGTCGGCGGCCCAGTCGGTGTGGGTGAGCACCCGGTCGGTGCCGGGTACCCGCACGGTGAAACCGAGCACCCCGTGCGCGCCCGCCGCGACGCCGGTGCCCAACGTCACCAGGCTCGTCGGGGTGGTGGACGGGAAACCGGCGACGAGCGGCCGACCCACCGTCGCGGCCAGCCCGGCGAGCGTCGGCGCGTACGGCGCGGCGGTCGGCACCTGGTACCAGCCGAGCCCGTCGACGAGCAGGACGGCGATCCGGCGTACCCCGGCCAGGGTGGGCACCAGCCCGAGCGGGTCGGGCGAGCCGGGTACGCCGAGCACGGCGAGCGCGCTGGGCAGCACGTCGGCGAGCCGTCCGCCGGCCCGATCGGGCGCCAGGACCGCCAGCGGCGGGTCGACGTCGACGCGCGGGACCGGCCCGGTCATGCCGGTCGGCGGGCGAACAGGTGCAGTTGGGCGGCCAGGTCCCGGTAGGGCGGTTGGGCGGCCAGGGCCAGTTCCAGCTCGACCAGGGCCGCGGGCTGTCCGTCGGAGACGGCGGCCGGCAGCAGGTCGGCGAGCACGCGTACCCCGTGGATGTCCTCGACCTCGAGTCCCGCGGCGGTGAGCAGCGCGGCGGCCTCGGGGGCGTCGTAGCGGCGGCGCAGGGTGTCGCGCGGCCCGGCGCTGCCGGCCGGATCGGCGGCCAACGCGGTCGCGACGTCCAGGTGCCCGTTCATGGCGCGGCCCAGCACGGCGGCGGCCCGGCCGGCGACCAGCACGCTGGCCGCGCCGCCGGGGCGCAGCGCGGTGGCCAGCGCGGCGACCACCGGCGTCGGATCGTCGACGACCTCCAGGACGGCGTGGCAGAGCACCAGGTCGACCCCGGCGGGCTCGACCAGCCCGGCGAGCGCGTCGCCGTCGCCCTGCACGGCGACGACCCGGTCGGCGACCCCGGCTTCGGCGGCCCGGCGGGTGAGCGCGGCGAGCGCGTCGGGGCTGGCGTCGACCACGGTGACGCGGTGCCCGGCCCGGGCCAGCGGGACGGCGAAACCGCCGGTGCCGCCGCCGATGTCCAGCACGGTCAACTCGGCGTCGCCGCGCCGGTCCAGCTCGGCGCGCAGCACCGACCAGATCACGGCGGTACGGGGGGTCAGCGGCGGCGCGGCGAACCGGCCTCGGGTCTGCTCCACCCGGTCGAGCCTAGTGGTCAGGACTCGGTGCTCTCGACCGCGTCCTCAGCCCGGGATCGACGCTCGTTGGCCACCGGACCGTTCGTCACCTCGTACTCGCGGGGGTCGGTGAGGTGCGACGGCATCCAGCCGGCGCCCAGCCGGGTCCGTCGGACGTTGGCGATTCCGCCACCGGTGTACGTGTGGTTACCCATCACTTGTCAGTCCCCCTCACGGATCACGGGCCGCTCTGCCCGCTCAGGACGAGTGTCCCGCTCCGGCGCGACGGAAACCGTAATGTGGATCACTGCTCAGCGGAAGTCGCGGGAGGCGGGGCTGACCGGCGGCTCAATGGCGTCCAGCCGGTCGGCGACCAGGTTGGTCACCCCCTCGTGCCGTTGCAGTCGCCCCCGGACCACCAGCGCGGCGCTGGTGCGGGCCACCCGCCGGTAGCGCTGCCACAGCCCCGGTGAGCAGGTGACGTTCAGCATCCCGGTCTCGTCCTCCAGGTTGAGGAAGGTGACACCACCCGCGGTCGCCGGGCGCTGCCGGTGGGTGACGATGCCGCCGACCCGGATCCGCTGCCCGGGTTCCACCCGGCCGAGCCGGGCGATCGGCACCGCGCCCAGCACGTCGAGCTGCCCCCGGATGAACCGGGCCGGATGGCTCTCCGGCGACAAGCCGGTGGCCCACACGTCGGCGACCAGCCGGTCCACCGCCTCCATGCCGGGCAGCATGGGCGCCGCCGCGCCGGTCACCGTGCCGGGCAGCCGACCCGGTCGGTCCTGGGCCGCCGCGCCGGCGGCCCACAGCGCCTCCCGCCGGGTCAGACCGAAACAGGCGAAGGCGTCCGCGGTGGCCAGCGCCTCCAGCTGCGCGGCGGTCAGACCGACCCGCCGGGCCAGATCGGGCATGTCACGGTACGCCCCACCGGCCGTCCGCTCGGCCTCGATCCGCTCGGCCACGTCAGACCCGAGGGTACGGACGCTGGACAGCCCCAGCCGGACGGCCGGCCCGCCCAGTCCCCAGGCGTGCGGCGGCTCCCCCGGCGCGCTGCCCCACCGGGTGTCCGGGGTGGATTCCAGCACCGCCAGGGCCCCGCTGGCGTTGATGTCCGGACGGCGGACCTCCACCCCGTGCCGGCGGGCGTCGTCGACCAGGGTCTGCGGTGAGTAGAAGCCCATCGGTTGGGCGTTGAGCAGCGCCGCGAGGAACGGGGCCGGGTGGTACCGCTTGAGCCACGAGCTGGCGTACACCAGGTAGGCGAAGCTCATGGCGTGGCTCTCCGGGAAGCCGTAGCTGGCGAACGCGGTGAGCTTGCGGTAGACGTCGTCGGCCAGCTCGCCGGTGATGCCCCGCTCGGCCATCCCGGCGTAGAGCCGGTCGGCGATGCGGGTCATCCGTTCGATCGACCGTTTCGCGCCCATCGCCCGGCGCAGCTGGTCGGCCTCGGCCGCGTCGAAACCGGCCAGGTCGATGGCGAGCTGCATCAACTGCTCCTGGAACAGCGGCACCCCCAGGGTCTTCTCCAGCGCGTTGCGCATCAACGGGTGCGCGTACGTCACCGGCTCCTGGCCGTTCTTGCGGCGGATGAACGGGTGCACCGAGCCGCCCTGGATCGGGCCGGGGCGGATCAGCGCCACCTCGACGACCAGGTCGTAGAACTCGCGGGGCTTGAGCCGGGGCAGGGTGGCCATCTGGGCGCGGCTCTCCACCTGGAACACCCCGACCGAGTCGGCCCGGCAGAGCATGTCGTAGACCTCGGGATCGTCGAGCGTCATGTCGCCGAGATCCAGCCGGGACCCGATCATGTCGTAGCCGTAGTGCAGCGCGGAGAGCATGCCCAGGCCGAGCAGGTCGAACTTCACCAGGCCCACGGCCGCGCAGTCGTCCTTGTCCCACTGCAGGACGCTGCGCCCGGGCATCCGCCCCCACTCCACCGGGCAGACCTCGATCACCGGCCGGTCGCAGATCACCATGCCACCGGAGTGGATGCCCAGGTGCCGGGGGAACGTCTGGAGCTCGTTGGCGTACTCCACCACCTGCTCCGGGATGCCCTCGACGTCGACCGTGGCGACCGAGCCCCACCTGTCGATCTGCTTGCTCCAGGCGTCCTGCTGGCCGGGTGAGAAGCCGAACGCCTTCGCCACGTCCCGCACCGCCGACCGGGGCCGGTACGAGATGACGTTGGCGACCTGCGCGGCGTGCTCCCGGCCGTAGCGGGTGTAGACGTGCTGGATCACCTCCTCCCGCCGGTCGGACTCGATGTCCACGTCGATGTCCGGCGGACCGTCCCGTTCCGGGGCGAGGAACCGCTCGAAGAGCAGCCGGTGCCGGACGGCGTCCACGTTGGTGATCCGCAGCGCGTAGCAGACCGCCGAGTTGGCCGCCGATCCCCGGCCCTGGCAGTAGATGTCCTGCTGGCGGCAGAACGTGACGATGTCGTAGACCACCAGGAAGTAGCCGGGGAAGCCCAGCTCCTCGATCATGTTCAGCTCGTGGTCGAGCTGCGCGTACGCCGCCGGGTGCGCCTGCGGTGGCCCGTAGCGCTCGTGTGCCCCGTCGGCGGTCAGCTTGCGCAGCCAGCTCATCTCGGTGTGCCCCGGCGGCACCGGGTACGCCGGTAGCTGCGGCGCGACGAGCTGGAGGTCGAAGGCCAGCTCGGCGCCGAACTCGGCGGCCCGGGCCACCGCGCCCGGGTACGCGGCGAACCGGGCGGCCATCTCCGCGCCGCTGCGCAGGTGGGCGGTGGCCGCCGCGGGCAACCAGCCGTCGATCTCGTCCAGGCTGCGCCGGGCCCGCACGGCGGCGACCGTGGTGGCCAGCCGTCGCCGGCCGGGGCTGGCGTAGTGCACGTTGTTGCTGGCCACCGTCGGCAGCCCGGCCGCCGCCGCCAGGTCGGCGAGCGCGTCGTTGCGGTCGGCGTCGACCGGGTGGCCGTGGTCGGTCAGCTCCACCGCCACCGTCTCCGCGCCGAAGAGCGCGGTCAGCCGGTCCAGTTCGCGGGCCGCCGCGTCCACCCCCTCGGTGAGCAGCGCACCCGGCACGTGCCCCTTGCGACAGCCGGTCAGCACCAGCACGTGATCCTTCAGCTCGGCGGCGACCTCCTCCAGCTCCCCGTAGACCGGGCGGCCCTTCTCCCCGCCGCGCAGGTGGGCGCGGGCGATGGTGGTGGCCAGCCGGGCGTACCCCTCGTGGCCGTGCGCCAGCACCAGCAGGTGCGCGCCGTGCGGGTCCGGTTCGCCGTTCTGCGGTCCGGGCAGCCCGAGGGACAGCTCCGCGCCGAAAATGGTCGGCAGGCCCAGCGTGCGGGCCGCCTCGGCGAACCGGACCACCCCGTAGAAGCCGTCGTGGTCGGTGACGGCGAGCGCGGTGAGCCCCAGCCGGGCCGCCTCCTCGGCCAGCTCCTCCGGATGGCTGGCGCCGTCGAGGAAACTGAAGTTGGTGTGCGCGTGCAGCTCCGCGTAGGGGACCACGCCGTCGGGACGGACCAGCTCCGGCGGCTGGTACCGCTCACGGTGGCGGCTCCAGGCCGGGGAGTCTCCCCCGTCGGCGTCCACGGCGAGCGGGTCCACCACGTGCAGGTGCCGCTCGGCGCGCGGCCTCCCGCCGCCGGCCCGGCCGGAGAGCACGCTCTCCAACTCCGACCAGGGCATCTTCGGGTTGTGAAAGCTCATCCACCCGCTCCGACCGCGCTGGTCCGCCCGGCACTGGTCGGCAGAGGGGTGCGGGCCGACCGGAGGGTGGTGGCGCGACCGGCCAGCCGCATGGTGGTGGACGGCCGCGTCGACGAACACGACGGCGGTCGCCCGGCCGGCGGCGAGAGGTGCGATGAGCGTGATGACTCAGAGGCATAAATATGCCTGTGAGTCATCACGCTCATCAGGACATCCGCCTCCCGGCCGATGCCGCGGCCCGCTCGGTGGGTGCCGCACCCGCCAACACCAGATCCGCCGACGCCTGACATGTCCCCACCGGACTCAGTCATAGATGGCCTCCACCAGCCACTGTCCGGACTCCACGGCGAGCAGCAGAGCCGCACCGTCGGCGAGACTGACCTGGAACCGGGCCCGGCGGCGGGCCTCGGCCGGCGCCCACCAGCGCTCGTCCACCGGCCACGGTCCGGCCCAACCCACGATCTCCGCCGGCTGGCCGGTGCCGACCACCAACCGGGCGGGGGCGGCGCTCACCGCCAACCGCGCGCTGATCACCACCGGCTCGCCGGCGGCGTCGTGCACGGTCGCGGCGAGCGGGCTGGGCAGCACCACGGCGGGCGCGGGCGGCGGCAATCGGCCCGGCCATGGCGGGGTACCGCCACCCCGACCGGTCGCCGGACCAGCACCCCCACCGCCAGCACCCCCACCGCCAGCACCCCCACCGGCACCACCGGCACCACCGGCGCTGTCGCCCGCGCCGACGACGGCCGGTGGGCCGGGTCGGGCCGGGAGCCGCTCGTCACCCCACGGCACGAGTCGCACCTGGTCGGCCGGGGAACGCCCGCCACCGAGCACCGCCGTGACCACCGCTTCCGGGCCGAGGATGCCCTGTACCCGGCTCAATGCCCGGTGCGCCCGCTCCCGCTCCTCGCCGGTCTCCCCCCAGAGGCCGGCCTGCAGACCGGCCTGGGCGATCACACCGTCCGGGATCAGTCGCAGTCGGATGATGCCGGACGTCGGGCGGGCCGGGCGGGCACCGGCGCGACCGTTGCTGCCGGAGAGCCAGCCGTCGAGTTGCCAGCGCACCCGATCGGCGATGGCGGCGGCGGTGAGCAGACCGTCGTGCCGCCACACCCGGTGCAACTCCTGCCCGTGCTCGGTGACCGCCTCGATGCCGAGCCGGGTGCAGGCCAGCCCGTGCCCGGCGAGCCGGTCGTGCAACTGCTCGGCCAGGGCACGAGCGGCGAACGCCGCCGCGTCGACCCGGTCGATCGGCTCGTCGTACCCGGCGGTCACCGTCAGGTCGGCCGGCGGCTGCCGGACGGCGAGCGGGCGGTGGTCCCGGCCGGCGGCCAGCCGGTGGGCCAGCGCGCCGTCGAACCCGAAACGGGCCAGCACGTCGCCGGCCGGCAGCGCGGCGAAGTCACCGAGGGTCCGCACCCCCAGCCGGCGCAGCAGGTCGGCCAGCGCGGACCGGCCGAGCGCCTCGACCGGCAGCCCGGCCAGGAACTCCGGCGTCCCACCCGGCGCCACCACCCGGCCGGCGCGGGCGGCCAGCCCCGCGGCGAACACCCCGTCGGCGATGCCCACCTGGCTCTCCACCAGACACGACTGGGCGACGTGTTCGATGAGCCGTTCGGCTGCCGCCTCCTCACCGCCGAGGTAGCGACTCGGGCCCCGGGCGGCAACCGCACAGGCGCCCGGCCGGACCACCTCGACGCCGGCCACCAGCTCCTCCAGCGCGGCGACCACCGGCTCGAACGCCCGGGCGTCCCGGCCGGGGTCGTAGTCCACGACGGTGAGCTGCGGGCAACGACCCTGCGCCTCCCGCTTGCGCAGCCCTCGGCGTACGCCCTCGGCGCGGGCCCGCTCGGAGCAGGCGACCACCCGGTTGGCGTGCAGCACGGCGACCGGGCCGGTGGCGGGTATCCCGTCGACGATCTCGGCGGCGAGCACCGGCCAGTCCGGGCACCACAGCAGCAGGGTTCGGGTCGGCGAGCCGGTCACCCCGACCCGACCAGGGCGAGCGGCCGGGACGGTCGGCCCACGGTCGACCGCACCGCCCGGGGAATGACACGGGTGAGTTCGGCGTCGGGGAGCCAGACCTTGATCTCCTTGGGGCGGGCGGCTGCTCCCCGTCCGCGCGCCGACACGGTGACCTCGCGGCGACGCAGCCGCCCCCGACCCTGACCGAGCCCTTCCCAGACCCCGCGGACCACCTGCAGCGTCACGTCCGCGCCGTCCCACCGGCCGTACGGGACGAGCACGCTGCCGCGTTGCCGGGCCCGGGCGGCCAGCCGGGTGGCGACCGAGGCGGAGACCGCGGCCGGTACGGCGGTGACCACCACGTCCACCCCGTCGATCAGCGCGGCGACCACGGTGGCCCATTCGGGGCCCGGATTCGGCACCAGGGCGAGCCGGTCCAGGGAGATGCCCAGCTCGGCCGCCGCGCCCGCGCCGAACGTCGGCACCCCGACCACGGCACACCACGAGCCGGCCCGGGACGCCTCGGCCAGCAGGGCGAGCACCAGCGAGGTGCCCCCACTGCGGCGGGGCTGACCGGCGGCGACGGCGATCGTGCTGCCCCGGCGTAGGCCCCGGTTGGGCAACAGGCCGGTCAGCTCGGGCGCCACCGGTAGCACGCGGTGACCGCCGACCGGATCGGGCGCGCTCGCCGGTCGTACCAGATCGGCCAGCGCGGCGGAACCGACCACCATGCGGCCCGCCATTGGACCAACCCCCCGTCGTTGCTGTGGAACAGATCAGGCCGCACCGTGACGCCGGCCGCCCGGCTTCCCTTCCAGGCGGCCGGCGTCACGGCGGTCTCACGCCGCGAGGCCGTCCAGGGCTGGCTGGTGTGCCACGCCGAGCGCGGTCTCCACCACCGTGACGAACTGCTCGGCGGCGCGGAGCAGATCGTCGGCCTCCCGGGCGCTGACCACCCGGGGGATGCCGGCCTCGGCGGCGGCTCGCTTGCTGGCTCCGGCGGCGAAGAAGCGGGCCCACTCGTCGAGCTCGGGGGCGACGGCGCAGAGCAGGACCCAGACGCTGGTGATCCGGTTGCGCCGGCTCGGTGCGGGGCGGGCACGGGCGGCGAGCAGGGCGGCGGCCGCACGCAGCGCCGCCAGGTGGGCAGCCGCGTACCGCAGGCCGTCGGGTCGGGTCTGGCCGGCCTCGACCAGCCCGCGACGGGCCAGGGTGAGGAGTTGGGCAGGGGTGCGGTGCGGCAGCACGTGCGCCGGCACCGTCGGTGCCTGAGCCGGGTTGGTCGGCATGGACTGTCTCCTCCACATGGCCGGGGCGTCGGCCGGGGGCGATGGTGCCGCCGACGAGACGCCGAGGTCGGGTGGTGCGGAGGAAGACGCACCGGGGGTGGCCGGCCGGGTGTGGATGCTTCCCCACACCACACCCGGCCGGCGTACCGGCGGGTTCGTCGCCCGCCGCCCGGGGGTCGTGGGCGGCGGGCGACGCTCCTGCCTGACGGGACCGGGCTCGCGACTGCCCGGAAACCCAGGTGCGGCCCGCGGAGCCGCACCGGCCGGAACTGGCGCCGCGAAACACCGCGCTCCGGCTGGTTGGAACGAGCGTACGAGGCAATCGAACACTCGTTCTAACTACTGCTGACAGTACACCTCCCCTCCGACGAAAATGCAACGTGTGACGCGCCGGTCGTGCGCCGGAGCACGGTGGGGAGGGTCAGGCGACGGCCGGATAGCGGGGCAGGTCGAGGTCAGTGGCCAGGGATCGGGTGCCGCGCACCAACAGGGCCTGGACCTGCCGGTTACGCAGCAGCCGGTTGCGCGCCCAGAGTCCGCCGGCGGTGGCCGGTGCGAGGAAGGGACCGGGACTGGCGCCGCGCTGCCAGCGCATCGCATAGTCACGCAACCGTCGCTCGTACGCGGGAAGGGCGACCCGATGGTCGCCACCGGCGGCGGCCAGCTCGCCGGCGAGGACGTACCCGCCGACGACGCCGGTGCCGACCCCCATCCCACCGAGGGTGACCCCCCACGCCGCGTCGCCGAGCAGCACGGTGCGACCGGTGTGCCAGTGCGGTACGCGCACCTTGCTGATCGAGTCGAAGTACAGCTCCGGTGCGTCCCGCAGACCCGCCAGCAGGTGCGGCACGTGCCATCCGAGCCCGTCGAACGCCGTCCCGATGATCTTCTTCTGCTGGTCGAGGTCGTACCAGTCACCTCCCGGGTCGGGCGCGGTGAAGACGACGAAGACGCCGGCCCGGGCCGGATCACGCTGGTCGGCGGCGACGCTGGCCATCCGTCCCGGGACGTTGTACTGCTGCGCGACGGCTCCCACGCCCAGGTCATTGGGCATGTCCCAGCCGGCCAACTGGTAGCCGAGGTGCCGCACGTACTCCGAATCCGGGCCGAAGGCCAGCCGTCGTACGCCCGAGCGCAGCCCGTCGGCGCCGACCACCAGGTCGACGACGCGGGCGCCGGCGCGGTCGAGTTCGACGTGCACCCCGTCGGC
The DNA here is from genome assembly GCF_049315225.1 of Micromonospora sp. WMMD729. Taxonomy (NCBI): domain Bacteria; kingdom Bacillati; phylum Actinomycetota; class Actinomycetes; order Micromonosporales; family Micromonosporaceae; genus Micromonospora; species Micromonospora sp. WMMD729. The sequence continues at coordinate 4,638,180 of NZ_CP186059.1, forward strand.
GGTCTCGGTGAGCGCGGCGATCCGGTCTCCGAAGAGGTACTCGGCCCGGTCGGCGCTGCGCCGATGCAGGATGCCGGACAGGTCCCGGCGATAGACCTCCAGTTCACCCCCGGCGAACTCGGCGGGCAGCCGGAAGATCTCCCGGCCGCGCTCGTCCACGCAGCTCATCGCGCCACCGTGGGTCTGTACGGCACGCAGGTCGTCGAGAACACCCATCGCGGAGAGCACCCGCAGGTGGGTGGGGCCGCGAAAGTCGACCGCGAAGCCGCTGGTGCGCAGCGCGGGGGCCAACTCCACCACGGTGACCTCGGCGCCGTAGCGGGTCAACCACCAGGCAAGCGCTGGCCCGGCGACGCCCGCGCCGGACACGAGGACGCGCAGACCGCGCAGCGGAAGGGGATGCGACATGGGTTCCTCCGGATCAAAACTGTGTCCTACGGATACAGATTACTCTAGACACAGTTTCGACGACCAGGACAGCCCAGCCGACGGAAGAAGTTCGATGGAACCGGTGGACGCCGCCAGCCCGCCCCCGCGCCAACACCTCGTCGACCTGCTCTGGAGGCCACCGAGCACACCGCGGCGCGGACCCCGACCCACGCTCACCCTGGACGCCATCGCCCGGGCTGGCATCGTGATCGCCGATGCCGACGGGCTCGGGGCGGTGACCATGCAGCGGGTCGCCGAATCGCTGGGGGTGACCAAGATGGCGCTCTACCGGTACGTGCCGGGCAAGACCGAACTCGTCGCCCTCATGATCGAGACAGGGGTCGGGGAACCACCCGCGCTACCGACCGACCTCCCCTGGCGCGATCGGCTGGACGCCTGGGCACGGCAGATGTACGACCGATTCCGCCGGCACCCGTGGGCGGTGGCCGCCACCGTCGGCGTACGGGTGATGGGCCCCAACGAGCTGGGCTGGATGGAACGTGCCGTCGCCGCGCTGGAGGGCACCCGCCTGCACGGCGGCGAGAAACTCGACGTGGTGGTCCTCCTGGTCGGACACGTCCGCAACCTCGCCCAGCAGGTCGCGGCCATCGACACCGACACCCCCGAGCGAGCCATGGAACCAGGGCTGTCCGCCCTGCTGCGGGGGCATGAGCGGCGGTTCCCGGCACTGCTCGCGGCCGTGGCCTCTTCCGCCGCCCAGGACGGCCAGGACCAGGCGCTCGACTTCGGACTGTCCCGGATCCTCGACGGCGTGCAGATGCTGGTCACCGACCGGGCCGCCTCCTGACCGCCCGAACCGCTCGGCCGGCCGCGACCCGCGAGGGAGGGGTACCCACGACGGCGTGGCCGGCTGAACCGATCACCGACGGACCGGGGAGAATGACGGGATGCAGCCACACCCGAACGTACGGGCGGTGCAGGACGCGCTGGACGGCGCCGGCGCACTCGACGACGCCGGTCAGCCCAGCACGGTCCGCCTCCTGCCCGACGCGGTGCACACCGCGGCAGCCGCCGCCGAGGCGCTCGGCGTCGAGGTGGGCCAGATCGCCAACTCACTGATCTTCGACGCGGACGACGCGCCGCTGCTCGTGCTCACCTCCGGCGCGCACCGGGTGGACACCGCCGGGCTGGCCGCGTCCATCGGCGTCACCCGGCTGCGCCGGGCCACCCCGGAGTTCGTCCGCGCGCACACCGGGCAGCCGATCGGCGGGGTCGCCCCGCTCGGGCACCCACGGGCACTGCGCACCCTGGTGGACACGGCGCTGGCGGCGTACCCGCAGATCTGGGCCGCGGGCGGCGTACCGCAGGCGGTCTTCCCGACCACCTACGCCGAACTGCTGCGCGTCACCGCCGGTACCCCGGCCGAGGTGGCGTGAGTACGACTCCGGAGCTGGTCACCCTGCACGTGTGGCGGACCCCGCGCGGCGCGCTGCCCCGGGCGCTGACCCGGATGGCGGTGGATCCACGCCGGCTGCGCGCCCTGCCGGGCGTCCGGTTCGGCAAACTGCTGGGCACCGGGACGGGCACCGGCTTCGGTCCGGGCGACGCCGACCTCACCAGGTGGGCGGCGCTGACCGTCTGGGACTCCCCCGCCGCGGCGGCCGGCTTCGACGACTCGCCGGTCGGGCGGGCCTGGGCGCGCATCGCCCAGGCGCAGGTCCGGGTCGACCTGCGTCCGCTGAGCAGCCGGGGCGAGTGGTCCGGTCAGCGGCCGTTCGGCGAACCGCCGGGCGGTCGGGTGACCGGGCCGGTGCTGGCGTTGACGCGGGCCCGGCTGCGGGCACGTCGGGCGGCCACCTTCTGGCGGGCGATCCCGCCGGTGGCCGCGGCCCTGCGCGACGCGCCGGGGCTGCTCGCCCGGTTCGGCGTCGGTGAGGCCCCGCTGGGTTGGCAGGGCACGGTCAGCGTGTGGCGCGACCCGACGGACCTGGTGGCGTTCGCGTACCGTCACCCGGAGCATCGGGCGGCGATCATGCGAACCCCCACCGCGGGCTGGTACGCCGAGGAGCTGTTCGCCCGATTCGAGGTACGCGACGTCCTCGGCGACCGGACGGTCCTCGGGTGGGCCGCCGACGGCGACCAGGCGACAGTGAAGGATGGGCGGGCATGAGGTTGGTGCGCTGGACGCCGGACGATCTCGTCCGACGACTGGACGATGTGGTGGCCGTCTACGGCGAGGCGATGGGGTACCGCACCGACCTGCTGGAGGCCCGGCGCGGCTACATCGCCACCCACGTCCGCCGGCCCGGGTTCCGGGCCGTGGCCAGCCTGACCAGCGAGGGCCATCTCGCCGGCTTCGGGTACGGCTATCTGGGCAGTCCCGGCCAGTGGTGGCACGACCAGGTGCACCGGGCGCTGGACGGTCCGACCCGCAAGCGCTGGCTCACCCACTGCTTCGAGGTGGTCGAGCTGCACGTCCGCCCGCCCGCGCAGGGGCACGGCCTGGGCGCCGGCCAGTTGCGGGCGTTGCTCACGATGGCCGAGGGCGACACCACACTGCTGTCCACCCCGGAGGCGGAGGAGCAGACCTCGCGGGCCTGGCGACTGTACCGGCGCTTCGGCTTCGTCGACGTGCTGCGCGACTTCCACTTCCCCGGTGACGAGCGGCCGTTCGGCGTCCTCGGTCGGGACCTGCCGCTCGATCCCCCGGCGTCATGACCCGGCGGATCTCCTGGACGCTGCTCGGCGTCCTGGTGCTCGCCCAGATCTGCTACCCGCTCACCACCGGCGCCACCCGGGCCGGGCTGACCGTGGCCACCGTCGTGCTCGGCTGGCTGCTCTCGGTCGGTCACGCACTGCTCAGTCGGGGGCCCCGGGTGGCGGCGGCGTTGGTCGCGGTGGCCACCGGCGGTGGGTTCGCGATCGAGGCGATCGGGGTGGCCACCGGTGTGCCGTTCGGCAGCTACGACTACTCGGGCGAGCTGGGTCCCAAGCTCGCCGGGGTGCCGCTGATCATTCCGTTGGCGTGGACCTGGATGGCCTGGCCGGCCTGGCTGGCCGCGGTCCGCCTGACCGGCGGCGACCGCGCCCCGACCGGCGGTGGCAGGGCATCGGCCGCCGGACTCTGGGTACGGCGGATCGCGCTGGCCACCGTGGGTCTGGCGGCCTGGGACCTCTTCCTCGACCCGCAGATGGTCGCCGAGGGCTACTGGGTGTGGCGCGACGCCACCCCCGCGTTGCCCGGCCTGACCGGCATCCCGGTCAGCAACTACCTGGGCTGGCTGCTCTTCGCGGTGCTGCTGATGAGCGCGCTGCGTCCGCTGGCCGGCCCGACCGCCGAGCGCACCGACGCCGGGGACCACCCGATGGTCGCGCTCTACCTGTGGACGTACTTCTCCAGCATCCTGGCCCACGCCGTCTTCCTGGACCTGCCCGCCTCGGCGCTCTGGGGCGCCGCCGGCATGGCGGTCACCGCCGTGCCGCTGACGGTGACGCTGCTGCGCGCCCGCCGGGCCGGCGAGATCCGCCAGGAGGACCACCGGCCGGACCGTACCGGCGTCGACGCCACCCGATGACCGTCCTGGCCGTCCTGCTGGTCGCCGTCGCCGCGTTGACCGCGCACACCTGGGTCAACGCCACCCGCTGGCTGCGCCGGCCCACCGACGCGCCGGACGAGGTCGGCGAGCCGGTGGCCGTGCTGCTGCCGCTGCGCGACGAGGCCACCCGGGTCACGCCGTGCCTGCGCGCGCTGCTCGCCCAGCGCGGCGTACCCGGGCTGCGCGTCGTGGTCCTCGACGACGGCTCCACCGACGGCACCGCCGACGTGGTCCGCGCGGTGGCCGGCGACGACCCCCGGGTCACCGTGCTCACCGGGGTCGCCCCGCCGCCGGGCTGGCTGGGTAAGCCGCACGCCTGCTGGCAACTGGCCACCCGGGCCGACCCGGAGGCCACCGCGCTGGTCTTCGTCGACGCCGACGTGGTGCTCGCCCCGCACGCCGTGGCGGCGGCCGTCACCGAGTTGCGCGCCGCCCGCGCGACGTTGCTGTCGCCGTACCCCCGGATCGTGGTGGCGACGGCGGCCGACCGGCTGGTCCAGCCGCTGTTGCAGTGGCTCTGGCTGACCTTCCTGCCGCTGCGGACGATGGAGCGCTCGCCGCGGCCGTCGCTGGCCGCGGCGGGCGGGCAGTTCCTGGTGGTGGACCGGGCCGGCTACACCGCCGCCGGCGGGCACGCCGCGGTCGCCGACAAGATCCTGGAGGACGTCGAGCTGGCCCGGGCGGTCAAGCGGGCCGGCGGGCGGATCGCCCTGGCCGACGGCTCGCGGCTGGCCAGCTGCCGGATGTACGAGGACTGGCCGCAACTGCGCGACGGGTACTCGAAGTCGCTGTGGGCGTCGTTCGGGCATCCGGGCGCGGCGGCGGCCGTGGTGGCGGCGCTGCTGCTGCTCTACACCGCCCCGCCGCTGGTCGCGCTAACGGGTCTGGCGGTCGGGGCGCCGACGGTGGCCGCCGTGGGACTGGCCGGCTACCTGCTGGGCGTGGTCGGGCGGGTGCTCACCGCCCGCGCGACCGGGGGACGGTGGTGGCCCGACGCGCTCGCACACCCCGTGTCGGTCGTGGTCCTCGGCTGGTTGACCCTGCGGTCGTACCATCTGCGGAAGCGACACCGCCTCACCTGGCGGGGTCGCCCGGTCACCTAGGGAGGGCACGGCATGGCGCGGATCGTGGTCGTCGGCGCCGGGGTGGGTGGCCTCGCCACCGCCGCCCGGCTGGCCGCCACCGGACACCAGGTGACCGTCTTCGAGGCCGCCGACACGGTCGGCGGCAAGCTCGGCCGGTACGCGCGGGACACCCCGGCCGGCACGTTCGGATTCGACACCGGGCCGAGCCTGCTCACCCTGCCCGAGGTGTTCCACGACCTGTTCGAGGCGACCGGGGCGAAGCTCGACGAGTACCTGGACCTGGTCCCGCTGGACCCGATCGTCCGGCACGTCTTTCCCGACGGCGGCCCGGCCCTGGACTCGTGCGCCGACCCGGCGGAGTTCGCCGCGCGGATCGGGGCCGCCCTCGGTGACCGGGCGGCGGCCGACTGGCAGCGGTTGTGGCGTCGGGCCGCACGGGTGTGGGAGGCGTCCTCGCGGGACATCCTGCGCCGTACCGTCGACTCCCCCCGCGACCTGGCCTCGCTGGCCTGGCGGCTGGGCGACCTGGCCGCCATCGCGCCGGGCCGCACCCTGCGCGGCCTGGGCCGCCGGCACCTGTCCGACCCGCGGCTGCGGATGCTGCTGGACCGGTACGCCACCTACACCGGCGCCGACCCACGCCGGGCGCCGGCGGCGCTGGTCGCGGTCCCCTACGCCGAGTTGGCCTTCGGCGGCTGGTACCTGCGCGGCGGGCTGGGCACCCTGGCCGACGCCCTGTTGACCCGCTGCCTGGACCTGGGCGTGGTCGTGCAGACCGACACCCGGGTCACCCGGATCGACGCCACCGGCGGCCGGGTGCACGGGGTACGCCTCGCCGGCGTCGCCGCGCCGGTGCCCGCCGACGTGGTGGTGGCCAACGTGGACGCGCTCACCGTCTACCGTGACCTGCTGCCGCACCCGCGCCGGCTGGCCGCGCTGACCGACCGCAGCCTCGCCGGTTTCGTGCTGCTGCTCGGCGTCTCCGGCAGCACCGGGCTGGCGCACCACAACGTCTTCTTCCCGCGCGACTACGACGCCGAGTTCGACGCGGTCTTCGGCGACCCGGGTCGGGGCGTACCGGCACGGCCGGCGGCCGACCCGACGGTGTTCGTCACCGTGGCGGACGACCCGATGGTCCGTCCCGCCGGACACGAGGCGTGGTTCGTGCTGGTCAACGCCGCCCGGCAGGGCACCGCGGCGGGCGCGGTGGACTGGCGACGCCCCGGGCTGGCCGACGCGTACGCCGACCGGATCCTGGCGGTGCTGGCCGAGCGCGGCGTGGACGTACGGGACCGGCTGCTGTTCCGCGAGGTCCGCACCCCGGCCGACCTGGACACCGCGACCGGGGCGCCGGGCGGCGCGATCTACGGCACCGCCGGCGGCCTGCTCCGGCCGGCCAACCGGGGTCCGGCGCACGGGCTGTGGCTGGTGGGCGGCTCCAGCCACCCCGGCGGCGGCCTGCCGATGGTGACCCTCTCCGCGCAGATCGTCGCCGACGAGATCGGCCCCGCCTGGTAGGTGGTCGGGTCGGTCAGCCGGCGGGGTCCGTTCAGCCGGGCCGGTCGGTCAGCCGGCGTCGAGGAGCGCGCGGCGGACGGTGGAGAGCAGCTGTCCCAGCCCGAAGCCGGCGAGCAGCACCCAGACCGCGGTCGCCATGGTGATGGTGCCGGCCGCCAGGTCCGGCTCGATCAGGCCGGCCAGCCCGGCGACCACCAGACCCGCCAGCGCGACCGAGACCCGGGTGGGTCGCTCGCCGACGGTCACCGCGCCGATCTCGCGCATCCCGGCGGACACCGCGCGGGCCCGCACGTACTCGTGCAGCCAGGACAGCGCACCGCCCGCGACGACCAGCGCGCCCGGCGCGCCGACCAGCCAGAACGCCAGCAGCCACGCCACCTCGCCGAGCCGGTCGGCAAGCGAGTCGTAGACGTAGCCGAGCCGGGTGGTGCGGCCGGTGGCGACCGCCACGGCACCGTCCACGCTGTCGGCCACGGCGGCGAGCAGCACGAACAGCGCGCCGAGGAACGGGCCGTCGCCCGGCCGGGTCGCCAGCAACGGTACGCAGAAGCAGAGCAGCACCCCGACCACGGTCACCGGGGTGGGGCCGACCCGCAGCCGGCCCAGCACGTACCCGACGTGGTAGGCGAACCGCAGCCAGGCGCGCACCACCGGCGCGGCGACCCGCGGGTCGAACCCGCCGTGCAACCGCGCCCACGCCGTGGCGTACTGGTCCCAGTTCAGCTGTGTGCCCACCTGAGGATCAACCGTCGTGCCGGGCATCAGGTGTCGCCGACTCCGCGTTCACACCCGAGCGCCGGCCTTGAGGTTCTGCCAGACCTCGCGGGTGGCGGTGGACCGGTTGAGGGTGATGAAGTGGATTCCCGGGACGCCCTCGTCCAGCAGTCGGCGGCACATCTCGCTGGCCTGCTCGATGCCGAGCCGGCGCACCGCCTCGGGGTCGTCGGCCACCCGCTCGAAGCGCGCCGCCAGCGCGGGCGGGAAGGGCGCTCCGGAGAGCTGCACGGACCGCTCGATGGTGCCGATCTGGGTCACCGGCATCACCCCGGCCAGGATCGGGGTGGCGCAGCCGGCGGCGGCCACCCGGTCGCGCAGGCGCAGGTAGTCGTCGGCGTCGAAGAACATCTGGGTGATCGCGAACTCGGCCCCGGCCCGGCACTTGCGGACGAACTGCGCGGTGTCGCTGGCCACGTCGGGTGAGCGGGGGTGCTTGTACGGGAAGGCCGCCACCCCGACGCTGAAGTCGCCGGAGTCACGGACCAGCCGGACCAGGTCCTCGGCGTAGTCGACGCCCTCGGGATGCCGGACCCACTCGCCGCCCGGGTTGCCGGGCGGGTCGCCGCGGACGGCCAGCACGTTGCGCACCCCCACCCCGGCGAGCCGCCCGATGACGTGCCGCAGCTCGGCGACGGAGTGGTTGACGGCGGTCAGGTGGGCCATCGGCAGCAGGGTGGTGTCGGTGGCGATCCGCTCGGTCACCGCCACGGTGGTGTCCCGGGTCGAGCCGCCCGCGCCGTAGGTGATCGACACGAACGACGGACGCAGCGACTCCAACTCGCGGATGGCCTGCCAGAGCAGCCGCTCCCCCGCCTCGGTCTTGGGCGGGAAGAACTCGAACGAGAACGTCGGCTGATGGTCACGGATGAGCGCCCCGATCGCCGGCTGCGGATTGGGGAGTACCGAGGGAAGACCGAGCGCCACGACCCGACTCTAGCGGGCGGCGCCACCGTGACCCAGGAGCTTCCCACCGTCGTGGACGAGTTGTCCGGTCCCGGCCCCGGCGCGACCGGGCGCGGAAGTCGTCGTACCCCGGGGGTAGAAACGGGGGGCGCGGAAGGGGCGGTGGGGGCGGCCCGGTTTCCGGCGTGGGGGTCACGCAGCCGAGGTGCGCCCGGCCCGTCGCGCGGGCGGGGTGGCACCGCGTCGACCCGCCCGGAGGACCGATGATCTCGTCCGCACCGCCGTACCGCACCCAACTCGGGCCGCTGCTGGTCCGGCGCCGGCTGGCCCGGGGTGGAGCCAACGGCGGACCGCCGCCGAGTTGTGCGCTGCGGCGGGCGTTGCCACGTTGAGCCGCCACGAGGTGTCCCGGTGGGAGCGGCAGCGACGCGTACCCGGTGTGTTCTGGCTCGGCTGGCTCGCCGTCGTGCTGGACGTACCGGCGGAGGTGCTCACCGAGGCGGCCGCGCGCACCCGGCGGACCGGACCGCCCGCAGCGGCCGGGCCGGGCCGGCGCGGGTTGACGGCCACGCGGCCGGCCGGGCGGACGGGTGGCGGCCGGGCCGGCGGAACTACGCGTGGCGGTGGGGCGTGGGAAGTGGCGAAGCGCTAGCGTCGTGGCGTGACCCATGCTGCTCCCGTGTCCCCCGTCGACCGTGCCGGCCTGCGGCAGCGGGTCGACGAGGCGCTCACCGAGTTCCTGGCCGGCCAGCGGGCCCGGTTGATCCGGGTCGATCAGGCCCTCGTACCGGTGGCGGAGGCGATCGAGGCGTTCGTGCTCGGTGGCGGCAAGCGCCTCCGCCCGGCGTTCGCCTACTGGGGCTTCCGGGGCGCCGGCGGGGTGGACGGCGACGAGGTGCTCACCGCGCTCGCGGCGCTGGAGTTCGTGCAGGCCAGCGCCCTCATCCACGATGACCTGATGGACCGTTCCGACACCCGGCGCGGCGAGCCGGCGGTGCACCGGCGGTTCGCCAGTCGGCACCGGTCGGCCGGCTGGGGTGGCGACGCGGACGGGTTCGGCGACGCGGCCGCGATCCTGCTCGGCGACCTCTGCCTGGTGTGGTCCGACGAGCTGCTGCACTCGGCCGGCCTGGACCTGCGGGCGCTGGCCCGGGCCCGGCCGGTCTTCGACGAGATGCGTACCGAGGTCACCGTCGGGCAGTACCTCGACGTGCTGACCCAGGCCACCGGGGACACCTCGCTGGAACGGGCCGGCAAGGTGGCCCGGTACAAGTCGGCGAAGTACACCGTCGAGCGTCCGCTGCTGCTCGGCGCCGCGCTGGCCGACGCGAGCGAGGAGGTCCGGACGACCTACTCGGCGTACGGGTTGCCGTTGGGCGAGGCGTTCCAGCTCCGTGACGACGTGCTGGGGGTCTTCGGTGACCCGGCGCAGACCGGCAAACCGGCCGGTGACGACCTGCGCGAGGGTAAGCGCACCTATCTGGTGGCGGCGGCCGTGGAGACGACCGACGACGCGGGTCGGGAGCTGCTGCTCGGTCAGCTCGGCAACCCGGACCTGGACGAGCAGGGGGTGGCCCGCCTGCGCGAGCTGATCGACGCGAGCGGAGCCCTGACCCGCACCGAACAGCGCATCGTGACGCTCACCGACACCGCCCTGGCCGCCCTCGCCGCCGTAGACCTGGACACCGAAGCCCGCCAGGCCCTGGTAGACCTGGCCATAGCGGCAACCCGCCGCTCCGACTAACCCGCCCCCTCCCTCCCTCCCAGCCCCGACCCCCCACCCGCGTCGATCTTGCACTTTCGGTGGCGATAATTAGGGCAGACCAGCCCATCACGGCAACACAAAGTGCAAGATCGGCGCAACGTGGGCCTGCGGGCTTTCCACACCACGCAGGTCGGTTAGAAGCCCAGGGCTTGGGCTCGGCGTTTGACCTCGCGGGCCTGGTCGCCGGAGAGGGCGGCGGCGGGCGTGGTGCCGGGCAGCGTGTCGTCCCGCTCGTAGAGCCAGCGCATGGCCGCCTCGTCGTCGTAGCCGTTGTCGGCCAGCAGGGTGAGCACACCGGGCAGGTGCTTGAGAACTGTCGCGTTGGCCACCAGGTCCGCGGGGATCCGGCGGACGCCGTCGCGGCGGACCGCCAGCAGCTCCCGGTCACGGATCATCTGGTGGACCTTGCTGATCGACACGTCGAGCCGCTCGGCGACGTCGGGCAGGGTGAGCCAGCCGGACGGGTCGGTGGGGCCGGCGAGCTCGGGGTCGGGTACGGATTCGGTCACCCGATCACCCTGCCACGCCGCCGCCGGCGGGAGCCATCGGCACCCCGCACGAACCGTCGGTGAGCAGCGGATCAGGGCCGCCGCCGGGATGGCGGCCACGACGGGACGGACCGGGTGCGTCTTCGGGCTGTAGCATCCTGTTCAACTCCCACCCCCTGGACACATAGACTCCCTGCCGATGGACACACAGGTCGCCGACACGTTGCTGGGCTCGCTGATCGACGGGCGCTACCGCATTCGCGGTCGCGTGGCCCGTGGTGGCATGGCGACCGTGTACACCGCCACCGACGAACGCCTCGAGCGCACCGTCGCAGTCAAGATCATTCACCCGACCCAGGCGCCCGAGGCGCGGGCCCGGGTCGCCAACTTCGTGGCCCGGTTCACCGACGAGGCCAAGACCATCGCCCGGCTGACCCACCCGAACGTGGTCGCGGTCTACGACCAGGGCACCCACGCCGGCCTGCCGTACCTGGTGATGGAGTACGTGCGCGGCCGTACGCTGCGCGACGTGCTGGCCGAGCGACGCCGGCTCAACCCGGACGAGGCGCTGGCCATCACCGAGCAGATGCTCGCCGCGATCGCCGCCGCGCACCGCGCCGGTCTCGTGCACCGCGACGTCAAGCCGGAGAACGTGCTGGTCGCCGAGGCGCCCACCGGCGGTGTCGCCAACCTGGTGGACAGCGTCGTCAAGGTGGCCGACTTCGGGCTCGCCCGCGCGGTCGAGGCCAGCGCCGACGACGAGCAGGGCACCCAGCTCATGGCCACCGTGGCGTACGTCGCCCCGGAGTTGGTCACCGAGGGTCGGGCCGATCCGCGTACCGACGTCTACTCCGCCGGCATCGTGCTGTTCGAGATGCTGACCGGGCGGGTGCCGTACGACGGGGACCGTCCCGTGGACGTTGCCTGGCAGCACGTCGATCGGGACGTACCGGCGCCCTCGACGCTGGTGCCCGGCCTGCCGCCGGCCCTCGACGCGCTGGTGCAGCGCGCCACCCGGCGGGACCCGTCCGCCCGGCCCGCCGACGCCGGAGCACTGCTGGCCGAGGTCCAGGTCGCCCGGGACCAGTTGGGCAACGTCAACAGCAGCAGCACCGCCGTACTGCGCCGGATCACCGACGAGCCGCCGGCCTCCCAGCCGACCATGATGGTCGCCGCGATCCGCCCGGTGGAACGTCCGACCTGGGCGCGGCTGCCCGAGGGCGGCAGCCAGAGCCCGGGCCGCCGGCGGGCCGCACCGGAGCCCGCGGAGGGTCTGGCCGCGCGGTTCGCCGAGCTGCGTACCAGGATCCTGGGCAGTTCCCAGGGTCGCCTGGCCTTCGCGTCCGTGGTCGTGGCGCTGGGCCTGGTGGCCGCGCTGGCCGGCTGGTGGTTCGGCGTCGGCCGCTACACGTCCGCGCCGCAACTCGTCAGCCTGAACAAGGCCGAGGCGCAGGCCCAGGCCGAACGCGCCGGCCTGACCCTGGCGTACGGGGAACCCCGCTTCGACGAGAAGGTACCGAAGGACAGCGTGCTGGGGCAGAGCCCGGCCTCGTCGAGCAAGATCGTCAAGGGCGGCACGATCACCCTGACCCTCTCGCTGGGCCCGGAGCGCTTCCCGGTGCCGGACGTCATCGGCAAGGAGTACGAGCTGGCCGAGGCCGATCTGGTCAACGCCCAACTGGTGGTCGCCAAGGGCGCCACCCGCTACGACGACACCCTGCCGGCCGGCGTCGTCCTGGACAGCAACCCGAAGGTGGGCGCCGAGGTCAAGCCGGGCACGAAGATCACGCTCATCCTGAGCCGCGGCCGGGCGCCGGTGACGGTGCCGAACCTGGTGGGCAAGAGCCTGACCGAGGCGCGCACCAAGCTGGGCGAGCTCGGCCTGAAGCCGGTGGAGAGTTTCAAGGACTCCGACAAGCCCAAGGACGAGATCCTCGGCCAGAGCCCGGCCGACGGCGCGGGCGTGGAGAAGGGCACCGAGGTCAAGCTGGAGATCAGCAAGGGTCCGCCGCTGGTCGTGGTGCCCCGGGTGATCGACCTGCCCTGTCAGCAGGCCAAGCAGGTGCTGGAGAGCCAGGGCTACCCGGTGACGATCGTGCTCAACCCGAACGCCACGGTCCGCATCCAGGCCCCGGGCGAGAACTCGCAGGTGCCCCCGGGCACCCCGGTCACCCTCACGTGCTTCTGATGACGGCGAGCACCGCGCGGCCGGTGGGCGCGCACACGCCGACCTCCGGTGGGCTGGCCAAGGCCGCCCTGCCGTACCTCGACGCGACCGGAGCCGCCGCCGTGCAGGTGTACGTCTCCAACTCGCGGGGCTGGGCGCTGCCGCCGGGTGACCCGGCGCAGGACACGCTGTTCCGCGAGGGTTGTGCCGAGCGGGGCATTCCGGCGTTCATCCACGCCTCGCTGCTGGTCAACCTGGGCTCGCCCACCCCGGCCACGGTCGAGAAGTCGGCGCTGACGCTGGCGCACGCGCTGCGCCGGGGCGTGGCGATCGGCGCGCGGGCGGTGGTGTTCCACGCCGGCAGCTCGGTCGACGAGGGGTACGCCGAGGAGGCGCTGCGGCAGGTCCGCCGGGAGTTGCTGCCGCTGCTCGACTGGACGGCCGAGGCCGGCGGACCGATGCTGCTGGTCGAGCCGAGCGCCGGTGGCGGCCGGTCGCTCGCCTCGCGGGTGGAGCACCTCGGTCCGTACCTGGACGCGGTGGACCGGCACCCGATGCTCGGGGTCTGCTTCGACACCTGCCACGCGTGGGCGGCCGGGCACGATCTGGCCGCCGAGGGCGGCATGACGGCGACCCTCGACACGCTTGTCGCCACCGTGGGGGCCGAGCGGCTGCGGCTGGTGCACGCCAACGATTCCAAGGATCTGTGCGGTTCCACCCGGGACCGGCACGAGAACATCGGCAAGGGCACCATCGGTGAGCCGGCCTTCGCGGAGCTGATGGCCCACCCGGCGACCGCCGGAGTCCCCGTGGTGGTGGAGACCCCCACCGAGAAGCACATCGGCCACCGGGCCGACATCGAAACCCTGACCCGCCTGCACCCCTGAGGCCCCGCCCGTCAGTGTCGATCAAGAGGTTCGCGTCATCCGGAGGCCGGAATCTGACGCAAACCTCTTGATCAACGCCGTGCGGCGCCGGCAGGGCCGCGTGACGCGCGGGCGACGCGCGGTGTGCCGGAACGGCGGGGTCAGGCGGCGAGGATCCTGGTCAGGGCAGTGGCGGCGCGGGTGGCCGCGTCGTCGTCGAGGCCCAGATGGGTGACCAGGCGGGCGGTACGGGGGCCGAGCACCGAGATCAGCACGCCCTCCTCGCGCGCGGCGGCGGCCAGGGCGCGGGCGTCCAACGCGTGCTTGGTCAGGTCCAGCGGAACGAGGTTCGTACGGACCGTGGTGGCCAGCACCCCGAAGGGCGCGACCGCCCCGGCGAGCAGGGCTGCCCTCGCGTGGTCCTCGGCCAGCCGGTCGACGTGGTGCGCGAGCGCGTACCGGCCGGCGGCGGCGAGGATGCCGGCCTGACGCATCCCGCCCCCCATCCGCTTGCGGATCATCCGGGCCCGCTCGATCTTCTCCGCGCTGCCCACCACCAGCGAGCCGACCGGCGCGCCGAGCCCCTTGGAGAGGCAGACGGACAGCGTGTCGAAGAGGCGGCCGTACTCGGTCAGCGACACCCCGTCGGCGACGTGCGCGTGCCAGATCCGGGCGCCGTCGCAGTGCAGCGCCACCCCCGCGTCGTCGGCGACACCCCGCAGCTCCCGCAGTGTGGCCAGCGGGATCACGCCGCCGCCACCCCGGTTGTGGGTCTGCTCGACGGCGATCGCGCGGGTGGGCACGGCGAAGTAGCCGTCCGGACGGATCATCCGGGCGACCACCTCCGGGTCGATGTCCGCGCCGACCGCCGGCCAGGTCCGCGAGGAGATTCCGCCGTACGCGGCGGCGGCACCGATCTCGTACGTGACGACGTGCGCGTCCGCGTCGCACAGCAGTTCCTCGCCGGGCGGCACGAGCAGTTGCAGGGCGATCTGGTTGGCCATCGACCCGCTCGGGGCGAACAGCGCCGCCTCGTGGCCGAACAACGCGGCGACCTCGGCCTCCAGCGCGTTGACGGTGGGGTCCTCGCCGTAGACGTCGTCACCGACCTCGGCGGCGGCCATCGCCTCACGCATCCCGAGGGTCGGTCGGGTCACGGTGTCGGAACGCAGGTCAACAAGCTCAGTCACAGTCATCCTTTCGGTGGCCGGTCGCGGGTCTCGCGTACCTGACCACGGTCATCCTCGCCCGGCAGAGGGCCTCAGCCTCAGCCTCAGCCTCGGAGCATCTCCGCCACGAGGAAGGCCAGCTCCAGCGACTGCTGGGTGTTCAGCCGCGGGTCGCAGGCGGTCTCGTACCGGTCGGGCAGGTCGAGGTCCTCGATGCCCTGGGCGCCGCCGAGGCATTCGGTGACGTCCTCACCGGTCAACTCGACGTGGATGCCACCGGGGTGGGTGTCCAGGCCCCGGTGCACCTCGAAGTAACCGAGCACCTCGTCGACGATGCGGTCGAAGTGCCGGGTCTTGTAACCGTTGGACGACTCGTGGGTGTTGCCGTGCATCGGGTCGCACTGCCAGACCACCTTGGCGCCCGAGGCGGTGACCTTGGACACGATCGGCGGCAGGGCGTCGCGGACCCGGTGGTTACCCATCCGGCTGATCAGCGTGAGCCGGCCGGGGACATTGTCCGGGTTGAGCTTCTCGCACAGCTCGATCGCCTCGTCCGGGGAGGTCGTCGGGCCGAGCTTGACGCCGATCGGGTTGGCGATCCGGGAGATGAAGTCGATGTGCGCGCCGGTGATCTGCCGGGTGCGCTCGCCGACCCAGAGGAAGTGCCCGGACAGCCCGTACGCCCGGCGGTCGGAGACCCGGGTCAGCGCCCGGTCGTACTCCAGGGCCAGGGCCTCGTGGGAGCAGTAGAGGGTGACGGTCCGCAGCGCCTCGTCGTCGGTCATCCCGCAGGCCCGGATGAAGGCCAACGCCCGGTCGATCTCCCGGGCGATCGCCTCGTAACGCTCCCCGGCCGGGGAGGTCCGCACGAAGCCCTTGTTCCAGTCGTGCACGGCGTGCAGGTCGGCGAGCCCACCGGCGAGGTACGCCCGCAGCATGTTCATCGCGGCGGCCGAGTTCGCGTACGCCCGGATCATGCGCTGCGGGTCGGCGACCCGGGCGGCGGGATCCGCCTCCAGCGAGTTGATCATGTCGCCGCGGTACGCGGGCAGCCCGCGCGCGTCGGTGGGCAGCGAGCGGGGCTTGGTGTACTGGCCGGCGACCCGGGCGACCTTGACCACCGGCAGCGACGCGCCGTAGGTGAGCACGATCGCCATCTGCAACAGGGTCCGGGCGTTGGCCAGCAGGTGGCTCTCGGTGTTGTCGGCGAAGGTCTCGGCGCAGTCACCGCCCTGAAGCAGGAACGCCTTGCCCTCGCACACCAGCGCCAGCTTCTGCCGGAGTTGGTCCACCTCGTAGGGCGCGACGACCGACGGCACGGTGTCGAGCACCTTGCAGACCTCGGCGACGGCGGCCGGGTCGGACCACGGTGGGACCTGCTCGCGGGGCAACTCCCGCCAGCGGTCCAGGCCGAGGGCGGCGTCCTCGGCGGAGTCGACGGTCGGACGGCTGGTCTGCAGGCCCGGGCTACCCACCGCGGGATGGCTCAGCTGGTGCCACTCATGGCGCATGAGAGAAAGCGTACGGCGACCGTGCGTGTGACCGGGCAGCGAGGGGGACGGTTCCGGCAAGTGGGAGGTCGATCCCGCCGGCGGCGGTCAGGACGCGGGTGAGGGGCTGGGGGCCGGCTTGCCGCCCGGCGCCTCACCGGCGATGCACCAGTCGCCGCCGTCGCGGGTGACGGTGAACACCAGCGGGCGGGTGACCTTGCTCTTGCCGGCGGTGACCGAGACCGAGACGCTGACCTCCTGGCCGCGCTGACCAGCTCGGACGTCGGTGATGGTCGCCTGGGGCACCTGGAAGTGGTCGGCGAAGTCGCCGTTGGGACCCGTGGCCGCGGCGTCGAACCCGTCGTGCAGCAGCGCGCAGAGCTGACTGCGGCCGGCGGCGACGTCCTTGGCGGTCATCGCGTCGAGGTACGCCTGCACGCGCTCGCGGGATCGTGCGGCGGCCTCCTCGGCGGGCGCCCGCTGGGGCGTGGCGGTCTGGTCCTCGGCATCGTCGCCGTCGGCCCCGCAGCCGACGAGAGCGGCCGGGAACAGCACGAACGCGGCGGCGGTCACCGTCAGCCGGCGATGGATCGGGCGCATGACCACCTCCGTCGTACGAGAAATCGAGACCTGCCGAGCCGCGAGTCTGCCACATTCGACCCGACCCGCCCAAGGCCGGCGGCCCGGCCGACGCGTGGCGTCGACCGGGCCGCTGTGGCACGGGCGGGAAGGGGCGGTGCGGGCCCCTTCCCGCCGTGTGGGTGGTGCGTCGGCCCTCGGCTCAGCCGAGGCCGCCCTTGATGGCGCCGATGAGCTCGCCGTTGCTGGTGTCACCGGAGAGCTCCCAGAAGAACGCGCCACCGAGGCCCTGGTTCTTCGCGTACGTCATCTTGCCGTTGATGGTCGACGGGGTGTCGTAGCTCCACCAGTTGCTGCCGCACTTGGCGTACGCGGTGCCGGCGATCGTGCCGGTGGCCGGGCAGGTGTTCTTGAGGACCTTGTAGTCCTCGATGCCCGCCTCGTAGGTGCCCGGCGCGGCACCGGTGGCGCTGCCGCCCGGCGCGGCCTGCGTGACACCCGTCCAGCCCCGGCCGTAGAAGCCGATGCCGAGCAGCAGCTTGCTGGCCGGGATGCCCTTGCTCTTGAGCTTCTGGATCGCCGCGTCCGAGTTGAAGCCCTGCTGCGGGATACCGGTGTACGACGTCAGCGGCGAGTGCGGGGCCGTGGGGCCCTGCGCGTTGAACGCGCCGAAGTAGTCGTACGTCATCGGCATGAGCCAGTTGAGGTTGCCGATCGCGCCGGCGTAGTCGGTGGCGTCGATCTTGCCGCCGTTGCTGCCGTCCGCCGTGATGGCGGCGGTGACCAGGGCGTTGGAACCGAACTTCGACCGCAGCGCGCCGATCACGTTCTTGAACGCGTTCGGGCCGCTGCTGTCACAGCTCAGACCGCAGGCGTTCGGGTACTCCCAGTCGACGTCGATGCCGTCGAAGACGTCCGCCCAGCGCGGGTCCTCGACCAGGTTGTAGCAGCTGTCGGCGAACGCGGCCGGGTTCTGGGCGGCCTGGGTGAAGCCGCCGGACCAGGTCCAGCCGCCGAACGACCAGATCACCTTGAGGTGCGGGTTGAGCTGCTTGAGTTTGCGCAGCTGGTTGAAGCTGCCGCGCAGCGGCTGGTCCCAGGTGTCGGCGACGCCGTCCACGCTCTCCGCCGCCGTGTACGCCTTCTCGTAGTCGGCGTAGCTGTCGCCGATGGTGCAGCGACCGCCGGTGGTGTTGCCGAAGGCGTACAGGATGTGGGTCAGCTTGGCGGCCGAGCCGCTGGTCTGGATGTTCTTGACGTGGTAGTTGCGCCCGTAGACGCCCCACTCGGCGAAGTAGCCGACGACCTTCTTCCCGCCCGTGTTCGGCGGTGGGGTGGTGGTCGGGGGCGCGGTGGTGGGCGGCGCCGTGGTGGGCGGCGCGGTGGTCGGGGGTGCCGTGGTGGGCGGCGCGGTCGTGGTCGGCGGGGTCGTCGGGGTGCCACCGCCGCAGGGCGCGCCGTTGACGGTGCAGTTCAGCGGCGCCTTGTACGCGCCGGTGCCGTTGTAGCCCCAGCTGAACGAGGCACCGGGGGCGAGCCCGCCGGCCCAGCTCTTCTTCACCGCGACGTAGTGGTTGCCGCTGCTGGTGACGTCGGCGTCCCACGCGCTGCTGATGGTGGTGCCCGACGGCAGGTCGAACTCGATGCGCCAGGTGGCGACCGTGGCGCTGGTGCCGTTGGTCACGGTCACCTTCGTCTCGTGACCGGTCCCCCAGTCCTGCGCCTTGGCGAACGTGGTGGTGACCGTGCCGGCGCCGAACGCGGTCGTCATCGGCACCGCCGCGACGGTCACGGCGACCACGGCGCCGGCCCAGAGGGCCCGGCGGAGCGATCTTTTCATGAGGCGTCTCCCGTACTGTTAGGAAACTTTCCAAAAGAGATGGTGAGACCGTACTCACACCGTCATCACTCCGTCAAGATGCCCATGTTTCGATTTCCCCTGGTGCGGGGAACGGGCTGCCCGAGCAGCCCCGCGCCTGGCGCGTAGCCTCAGCCCATGACCGTCTTCGACATCCCGATCGGCGCCCTCAACGGCGGGCCCGCGGACCTCGCCCGCTACCGCGGCAAGGCGCTGCTGATCGTCAACGTCGCCTCCCGCTGCGGCCTCACCCCGCAGTACGCCGGCCTGCAGAGCCTCGCCGACAGCTACGCCGAGCGTGGCCTCGTCGTACTGGGCGTGCCGTGCAACCAGTTCGCCGGGCAGGAGCCGGGCAGCGCCGCCGAGATCAGCGACTTCTGCCAGGTCAACTACGGGGTGACCTTCCCGCTGACCGAGAAGGTCGACGTCAACGGACCCGACCGGCACCCGCTCTACGCGGCGCTGGTGGACACTCCGGACGCCGACGGGCACACCGGGGACATCCGCTGGAACTTCGAGAAGTTCCTGGTGGCCCCGGACGGCACGGTCGCCGGCCGCTTCGCCCCCGCGGTCCAGCCCGACGACCTCCGCACCCCCATCGAAAAGCTCCTCCCCGCCTAACCCCTCTCGGCCACCCCTTCGGCCCCCTTCGGCTTGGTGATCAAGAGGTTGGCGTCAGGAATCGGCCGATCGATGACGCGAACCTCTTGATCACCGGGGCCGGGCCGGGCCGGGGACAGGGGCCGGGCCCGGGCGGGGGTGCCACGGCCCGGGCGGGGTGGGTCACCGGAGGGTGGTAGGTGGGCGGGAGGCGGTCGGGGGGCGGCGGTCCGCAGTACGTTGGGCGCTAACCGGGGATAACTCCGCGCATCGGTCGGAATGCGTCGTGGGTGGACGGAGTTGGGAAACAGCATGACAACTGTGGGACTGATCGGCAGTGGCAACATCGGCAGCACCGTGGCCCGGCTGGCGGTGGACGCCGGCTACGACGTGGTGCTGAGCAACTCGCGCGGGCCGGAGACGCTCACCGACCTGGTCGACGAGTTGGGCGAACGGGCCAGTGCCGCCACGGCGCAGGAGGCGGCGCGGGTCGGCGACCTGGTGGTGGTGACGGTGCCGCTCAAGGCGTACCGGGCGGTGCCCGTCGAGCCGCTGGCCGGCAAGGTCGTCATCGACACCAACAACTACTACCCGGAACGTGACGGGAACTTCCCCGAGCTGGACTCGGGCGAGACCACCAGCAGCGAACTCCTGCAGCGGCACCTGCCGGAGTCGCGGGTGGTCAAGGTCTTCAACAACATCTACTTCAAGGGCCTGGCCGCGCTCGCCCGGCCGTCCGGCGCCGCCGACCGTAGCGCTCTGGCCGTCGCCGGCGACGACGCGGCCGCGAAGGCCGAGGTCACGGCCTTCCTCGACCGGATCGGGTACGACGCGGTCGACGTCGGCCCGCTCGCCGAGGGCTGGCGCTACCAGCCGGACACCCCGGCGTACGGCACGCTCTACTCCGCCACCCCGACCGACTGGGATCACCCGGCGCCGGGCGACGCCGAGAAGCTGCGCACCGCCCTGGCCGCCACCACCCGCTGAGGAGCACCGCCCTCCGGCGACCGCCTACCGGGTGGTCGCCCGGAGGGCGGCGGCCAGTTCGTCGTCGTAACTGGCGATCGGCTGGCCGGCGGCGTCGTACGCCACCAGCCGACCCTGCGCCATGCTGGCCGACCGGAACGAGAACGTCCGGGTGCCGGGGTAGGCCGCCAGCAGGGGGATGCTCCGGGGTGCGCCACCCGGGGCCGAGTAGTACTCCAGTCGGGCCACCCGGGTGGCGACCACGCCGTTGACCCGTACCTTCGTCTTCTCCGCCCGGGTGCCGAACGTGACCGGCGCGTCGCTGGCGTAGGCGGCGCACTCGGCCGGCCCCCGGCAGACGAAGAAGTATCGCGGGTTGGCCACGTCGTCGAGGGCGTACGCCTTGAACGTCGGGTCCGCCCCGGCGGGCAGCGGCTGCACGGCGAAGAAGGCCAGGGCCACGGCGGTCGTGACGCCCACCCGCAGCCAGGCCCGCCGCGCGGCCGGACGACGTCTGCCCCGAGCGGCGGCGACCGCGACACCGCCGAAGCCGGCCAGGCACAGCAGACACGTCCCGACGGTGCGGGCGTTCTCGAAGAGGAACTGCACGCCCGGCCGGGTCGACACCGGCCCGAGGACCGCCCCGAGCGAGACGACCATGGCGGCGAGCAGCGCCGTGCCGGCCACCCGCTGGGTGACGCCGGACGCGCCGACCAGCAGCATCGCGGCGAGCACCGGCCACACCTGGTGGTGGGTCCAGGACACCGGTGACGCGGCGACCGTGGCGCAGCCGACGAGCACGGCCGCGTGGCCGGGCCGACCGCGTGCGGCCAACTGCCGGGCGCGCAGCAGCGCCACCCCGCAGATCACCGCGACCAGAGCGGCCCAGAGTACGGGCAGAGTCGCCTCGTCGACCCCGACGCGCAACAGCATCCCGTGCACCGACTGGTTGCCCAGCGAGGCCAGGTTGCCGATTCGGGAGGTCTGCCGGACGGCCTCGGTCCAGTAGATCCAGCTCTCGGCGGGCAGTACGAGCGCCGCCAGCCCGGCGCAGGCCACGAAGGTCGCCGCCGCACGTCCGGCGTCGCGGTAGCGCCCGGTGGCGAGGAAGTAGACGACGAACAGCAGCGGGGTCAGCTTGATCGCCGCCGCCACCCCGACGAGCACACCCCGCAGCCGGGGCGGGACGAGACCCGTGCCGTCCAGCAGCGCCAGCAGCACGATGAAGATGCTGACCTGCCCGAACCGCAGGTTGCTCTGCACCGGCGCCGAGAGCATCAACACCGTGGCGGCGAGCGCGACGAGCAGCGGGCGGCGGGACCGGTCGTCGCTCAGCGCGACACCGACCGTCCCGGCGACGGCGACGACCGCCGCGCACGTCGCGACCAGCCAGATCCCCTGGAGTACGCCCTCGCCGACGAGGGTGATCGGCCCCAGCAGCAGAGCGGCGAACGGCGGATAGGTGAACGGCCCGCCGTTCGCGGCGCGGTACTCGTACAGCGGTCGGCCGGCGTGCAGATCGGACAGTGCGCCGTAGTAGATGTGCAGGTCGGAGAGCCGGTCGTCGCGGGTCAACACGAGCACACAGGACACCGTCGCGACGGCGACGAACGCCGCCCAGACCAGCGCCACCCGTCGATCCCGCATCGCCCGAGAATAGGCGAACCCGAGGCGGGCGACGGCCCGTCTGCCGTCAAGATCCGCGCAACTTCCCCGTAGTTGCTGTCTCGGCCTGGCCTGAGGCAGCAGTTTCCCCGAACTTGCGCGGATCTTGCTTGCGCTCCCCCTGGCACGGGCAGCCGGCACAGGCAGCATCCGCCAACGCGGCGGGGAGAAACATCGCGTGTACAACTTGCGCCAGAGTCTCACGCACGGGACTCTGTCGGTGGGTTGCCGCCCGCTCACCGAACGTGCCTCGGAGGCGACATGCACACGCTCCGTACCGCGTCCCGCCGGCTGCTGGCCGGTGCCGGCGCGCTCCTGCTCGGCACCTCCCTCGCTACCGCGATCCCGGCGACGGCCGGCGCGGCCAGCGTCGGCTATGTCCGACTCGCCCACCTCTCCCCCGACACCCCGGCGGTGGACGTCTATCTCGCCGCCCCCGACGCCGCCACGCCGAGGGTCTTTCCCGGCGTCGGCTACGGCGTCGTGTCCGACTATCTCCAGTTGCCGCCGGGCCGGTACGCGGTGGCGATGCGCGAGGCCGGCACGCCCGCCAGCGAACCGCCGGTGCTCACCACCGAGGTCGCGGTGCGAAGTGGCGGCGCGTACACGGTGGCCGGTGTCGGCCGGCACGCCGACCTGGGGCTGCGGGTGCTCACCGACGACCTGAGCGCTCCCGCGCAGGGCCGGGCCAAGGTACGCGTCGTGCAGGCGTCGGTGCGTACGCCGGTCCTCGACGTGGCCGCCGCCGACGGCCCGAGGATCGCCGACGGCGTGCAGTTCGCCACCACCACCGATTATCAGCAGGTGGAGCCGGGCTCCTGGAAGCTGCGGCTGACCGGCGCGGGCGGTCCGAGCACCGATGCCGAGGTTCGGCTCACCGGCGGCGCGGTCTACTCGCTGCTGGTGCTCGACGGCAGGCAGGGCGGGCTCACCGCCGAGCTGCGTCAGGACGCCGAGGGCGGCACCGTCGTTCCGGCCGGTGGGGTGGACACCGGCGCGGGTGGTTTGACCGGGCGCGGGCTCGGGGCGTACCCCCTGGTGGCCGGCGCGGTGGCCGCGGCGGCCGTGGTGGCGAGCCTGCTGCTGTGGCGTCGGCGGCGGCGCACCACCTGGTGAGCATCGGGCCCGCCATCCGACGGCACCGCGAGCGTCGGGTGCCGCTGGCCGCGCTGGTCGCGGCCGGCGCGGCGGTCTGCCTGGCCGCCGGCAGCGGCGTCGGGCTGGCGACGACCGGTCCGCCGCCGCCGGATGCGGCCTGGTACCCCGGCTGCGCCGACGGCTGCCCGTCGGTGGCCGCGTCGCCGCGGGCATCAGGTCCACCCAGCCGGGTACGGGTGCCCCGGATCGGCGTCGACTCGGCGCTCACCGTGCTGGGCCTGGACCGGGCCGGCGCGCTCGTGCCGCCGGCCGACTTCGACACGGCCGGCTGGTACGGGGGTGGCCCTGCCCCCGGCGACACCGGTCCGGCCGTGCTCGCCGGACACCTGGACTCGCGGCGCGGTCCGGCGGTCTTCGCCCGGCTCGGCGAACTGCGCACCGGCGATCGAGTACAGGTGTGGCGCGGTGGACAGTGGTTGTCGTTCCGGGTGACCGGGTCGCTGCGCACCCGCAAGGACCGGTTCCCGACGACCACCGTCTACGGGCCGACACCCGGTCCGGAGCTGCGCCTGGTCACCTGCGGAGGCGACTTCGACCGGCGGCGCGGGCACTACCGGGACAACGTGGTGGTATTCGCGGTCCTCGACGCCCCCGGGCCGGTCCTCCCGACGTCCGCGGCGGGCTGAGGGTTTGATCGACTCGGGTTTCAGGAAATCGTGGCATCCGACGCAAGCGGACACCGCGGTTTCCATGAACCCGAGTGGATCAACACTCCGGCGGCGCGGCGGCCGGGTCAGAGCGGGCGGCGGCCGGCGAAGCCGCACTCGGCGCGGTGGTACCAGCGCACGTCGGAGTCGCCCTCCAGCCAGCACCAGAGCACGGCGCGGCCGTCGCGTTCACCCGGGAAGTCGAGCAGCACCGGCGCGATGCCCTTGACCTGGATCTCGTGCTGGTGCAGCTCGTCGACGACGGCGTGCAGCCGGGCCTCCAGCCCCTTGACCTCGGCCAGCCCGCCGAGCGCGCTGACCCCGTGGTCGGCCAGGTCGACGCGCAGCTCGGCCAGGTCGGCGCGGACACGGATCAGCTCGTCGACACGCGGCTGCAGGGTGGCCACCAGGTGCCGGGCCTGGGCGAGAGTGAACACGCCGCCAGTATGCGGCACCCGCCGCGCCGCGGGGGACCCGGTCAGTCGGCCTGGGCGGCCAGTTCGCGGGCGCGGTCCCGGGCCGCTTCCAGCGCGGCGAGCAGCGCCGCGCGGACGCCGTGCTTCTCCAGCTCGCGGACGGCGGAGATGGTGGTGCCGGCCGGCGAGGTGACCGCCTCGCGCAGCTTGACCGGGTGTTCGCCGGAGTCGCGCAGCATGACGGCGGAGCCGATGGCGGTCTGCACGATCAGCTCGTGCGCCACCTGGCGGGGCAACCCGAGCAGGATCCCGGCGTCGATCATGGCTTCCACCAGCAGGTAGAAGTAGGCCGGGCCGGAGCCGGAGAGCGCGGTGACCGCGTCCTGCTGCGACTCGGGCACCCGGATGGTCTGCCCGAGGGGCTTGAACATCTCCTCGGCCAGGCTCAGGTGCGCCCCGGTGGCGTACGTGCCGGCGGAGATTGCCGTCATCGCCTCGTCGACAAGCGCCGGGGTGTTGGTCATGACCCGGACCACCGGCGTTCCCTCGGGCAGCCGGCGGTTGAAGAAGCTGGTGGGGAGCCCGGCACAGAGCGAGATGACCAGCTTGTCGGCGGGTACCTTCGGGCCGATCTCGTCCAGCAGCGCGGCGGCGTCCTGCGGCTTGACCGAGACGGCGAGTACGGCCGCCTCGTCGACGGCGGTCAGGTTGTCGACCACCCGCACGCCGTAGCGGTCGGTCAGCTCCTGGGCGCGGGCCGGTCGGCGGGCGGTGGCGAGCAGCCGCTCCACCGGCCATCCGGAGCGCAGCAGCCCGGAGAGCATCAGCTCGCCGATCTTGCCCGCGCCGATCACCGCGACCGTGTGCACCCCGGCTGACATCTGCGCCGTACCCCCTCGAGGTCTGGTCGCGGCGCGGCGGGCCGTGAGTGCCCGCCGCGCCGCGAACCGTCGATCAGCTGCCGAAGAAGACCTCGGCCTCCTCGTAACGCTCGATCGGCACGGTCTTCAGCTCGCGGGTGGCCTCGGCGAGGGGCACCCGGACGATGTCGGTGCTCTGCATCGCGACCATCTTGCCCCAGTCGCCGTCGTTGGCGGCGTCGATTGCCTGCAGGCCGAGGCGGGTGGCGAGGACCCGGTCGAAGGCGGTCGGGGTGCCGCCGCGCTGGATGTGACCCAGCACCACGGTGCGGGCCTCCTTGCCGGTCTTGGCCTCCAGCTGCTCGGCGAGCCACTGGCCGATGCCGCCGAGGCGGACGTGACCGAAGGCGTCCAGCTCCTGGTTGTGCAGCACCATCTGGCCGTCGAGCGGCTGGGCGCCCTCGGCGACCACGACGATCGGGGCGTACTGGTGCTGGAAGCGCTTCTCGACGTAGCCGGCCACCTGCTCGACGTCGAACTGCCGCTCGGGCAGCAGGATCACGTTGGCGCCGCCGGCCAGGCCGGCGTGCAGGGCGATCCAGCCGGCGTGCCGGCCCATGACCTCGACGACCAGGGTGCGGTGGTGGCTCTCCGCGGTGGTGTGCAGGCGGTCGATGGCCTCCATCGCGATGTTGACCGCGGTGTCGAAGCCGAAGGTGTAGTCGGTGGCGCCGAGGTCGTTGTCGATCGTCTTCGGCACGCCGATGACGTTGACGCCCAGCTCGTGCAGCTTGGTGGCGACGCCGAGGGTGTCCTCGCCGCCGATCGCGATCAGCGCGTCCACGCCCTGCGCGGCGAGGTTGTCCTTGATCCGCTCGACGCCGTTCTCGATCTTGAACGGGTTGGTCCGGGACGAGCCGAGGATGGTGCCGCCGCGGGGCAGGATGCCGCGCACGTCGGCGATGCCGAGCGGCTTCGACAGACCCTCGAGCGGGCCCTTCCAACCGTCCCGGAAGCCCACGAACTCGTGACCGTAGGTGGCGACGCCCTTGCGGACCACCGCCCGGATGACCGCGTTGAGACCCGGGCAGTCGCCGCCGCCGGTGAGCACGCCGATACGCATGATCCGCTCATCCTCCTGGAGCATCAGGTAAAGCCCGATATGCCCCAGGGTATGTGTCAGGTCAGACCATCGGCGCCGTTGCCGGCCCGGGGCGGGCCGTCACTGCGAACTGTAGTCGCACCTGCCCACGCGACGACAGCGCCCCGGGGGGCGGCGGCTCAGTAGGTCACCTCGCGGTTCTCGCCGGCCGACGGCGGACGTCCGGTGACGGCGGCCTTGGCGAAGCCGAGCAGGTTGACCACGGTGCTGCTCGGCGAGTCCCAGTACTCGGCGGAGCTGGCGTGCACCTTGATCAGGGTCAGACCGGGCGTGTCCAGCCCGTCCGGGAACCAGGTCTTGAGCAGCGGGTTCCACAGCTGCTTGGCGCGCTCGCGGTCGGAACTCTCGCTGGCGGTCCCCGAGACCGACACCCAGGAGTTGTGCTTCTGGTCGGAGAAGGCGACGTTGACCTCCGGGTTCACCCGGATCTGGCGCAGTTTGGCCGAGTCGGAGTAGGCGAAGAACCACAGGTCACCGTCGAACTCCGCCTCCTGCAGCCCCATCGGCCGGCTCACCTGCCGCCCGTCCAGCGCGATGGTGGTGAGCATGCAGATCCGGGCGGCGCGGATCAGTTCGGTGACCCGCGCCCGGGCGTCGGCGACGCTGGTCGGATCGTTGCTCATGGCAGTCTCCCTCGGCTCGGCTGTCGAAGCGTTGCCCAGGACAGAACCGGTCAAACCTACAGACGTATGACCATCGCTCACCGCACTGTCATCGCCCGCCGGCGGGCCACCTCACCGGGCAGTCATCGCCCGCCAGCGGGCCAGGTTGTGCCGGGCGTCGACCAGGGCGTCGTGCCGGGCCGCGTCCGCGTCCGGCAGGGTCGGCCGACCCCGGTCGTCCCAGAGCTGCCGCAGGTCCTTGGTGAACCGGGGGATCTCCCGGGGCAACGCCGGCATCGCGCCCCAGAGCTGGGCGAGGACCACGTGGTCGTACGCCGCGTACCAGGCCCACAGCTCCAACTGCTCCCCCGGCCGGTCCCGGACCGGCTCCATGAGGAAGTCGTACAGGTCGTCGCGGATGCGCTCGCGCGAGCGCCAGGCCCGGTCCGCCGGCGACGGCAGCCGGTCCAGCACGTTACGCCGGACCCAGGGCACGGCACGGGAGTCGTCGAACTCGGTGGAGACCGCGTAGAACTCGCGGCCGTACTCGTCGACGACACCGATCGAGACGAGGTCGACGATCCGGCCGTCCTCGATGAACTCGCAGTCGTAGAAGTAGCGGTAGACCATTCCGGACATCCTCACCCACCGCCGTCCGCCGTCGCCCGGCGGGGCCGGATGAACCCCGCCGGTCCGCGGTGGCCGGCGGCGACCCGGCGCCGCCGGTTCCGGGCCGGCGACCGGGCCAAGGGGGTACGCCGCAGCTCGCGACGGTCACGGAAGTGCTTCGAGGGGTGTACAGCAAGCGACCGGACCGTCATGATCTGATGTGTACCGCTACCGGATGCCGAACCGGTGTCAGTTCACCTCGTCAGGGCCATCAGGTTCACCCGGTGAGCGATTGTGTGGTCCATGACCGGGGAGGGGTTGGGCCGTGGAGATGCGCCTGCCGGAGCCGGGTGACGCGCTCACGGGTGTCGAGATGTTCGCCGGGCTGGAGCCCGAGGTACGCCAGCGCGTCATCGCGGCCGCCGTACCGCGCACCTACCGCAAGGGTCAGTTGCTCTTCGTCGAGAACGACCCGGGCGAGTCGTTGATCGTGCTGCGCCGCGGCGCGGTCGCCGTGTTCCGCACCGCGCCGACCGGCGAGCGGGCGGTTCTGTCGGTGATCCGTCCGCCGGACGTGCTCGGCGAGGTCTCCCTGCTGGACGCCTCCACCCGCTCGGCGTCGGCCGAGGCCATCGAGGACTGCGCGGCGCTGGCGCTCTCCCGGGGCGCGTTCATGGAGCTGGTGCACTCGAATCCCCGCATCCTGGACGCGGTGATGCGCTCGCTGGGCGGGTTGATCCGCCGGCTCACCGAGCAGAACGCCGACCACGTCTTCCTCGACCTGCCGGGTCGGGTCGCCAAGACGCTGGTCCGGCTGGCCGGCGAGAGCCAGGCCCCGATGATCACGATCGAGCTGAACCAGAGCCAGTTGGCGGAGATGGCCGGCGGTTCCCGGCAGAGCGTCAACCAGGCCATCGGCTCCTTCGCCAGCCGGGGCTGGCTGCGGACCGAGGGACGTCGGATCGTGGTCACCGACGTCGCCGCGCTGCGCCGCCGGGCCGGCATGAACGACCGCTGAGCTGACTCGACGGCGCGGCGCCGTCGACCCGTACCCGAGAAGCGGCCGGGTCGCCCGTGGGCGGCCCGGCCGTTCTCGCCGTGTCATCGACGCGGGGTTCAGACTCCGGGGCTGCCCGGGCCGGCCCACTTGTTCGGGCCCTTGCTGTCGCCGCCCGAGCCCTGGGACTGCTCGCTGACGATCCCCTCGGCCTGCAGCGTGGCGAGCGTGGCCGCGTCGACGTCCACCGATTCGCCCGCCGAGTGACTGACGCCCTTGCCGTCGGTCCAGTCACTCTCCAGCTTGACGTACACCATTGACCTGTCCCCCTCTGGTCGCTGATCGAAGATGTGGCGGACTGAATGTAGTCGCTCCGGCCGTTGGTGGACTGTCCACAAACCAACAGGCCGGTACCCGACATCTCCTCGGGGGGCGATACTCCTTACGGATGGCGGCGCTGGGGGGCGTCGGCCGACATCGCCACTGGAGGGTGTGTCATCGCCGCGCAGTGTGGGCGCTGTGGACGCACGGCCGCCGACGGTGACCGCTTCTGCGGTGGCTGCGGCGCCGAGCTGGGTGCCGTCTGCCCGCACTGCCTGCGTCCCCTCGCCTCGGACGTCGCGTTCTGCACCTCGTGCGGATCGCCCCGGCCGGGCACCGACCGGACCGCCACTGTCGCCCCGCAGGAGGACCGCCGACGGGTGAGCGTCCTCTTCGTCGACCTCATCGACTTCACTCCGTACGTCGAGCGCGCCGATCCGGAGCAGGTCCGCGGCATGCAGACCGGCTTCTTCTCGGCGGCCCGTCGGGTGGTCGGCCAGTACGGCGGGGTGGTGGAGAAGTACATCGGGGACGCCGTGATGGCGCTCTTCGGCGCGCCGATCGCCACCGAGACCGACGCGCTACGCTGCGTACGGGCGGGGCTGGAGCTGCAACGGGTGCTCACCCGCTTCGCGCCGACCGGCAGCACCGAGATGCGCTTCCGGGTGGGGGTGGCCACCGGCGAGGCCCTTGTCGACGTGGCCGCCGCCCGCGACGGCGGGCAGGCGATCGTGGCCGGCGACGTGGTCAACACCGCCTCGCGGATGCAGTCGGTCGCGCCGCCCGGCGGGGTGCTGGTCTGTGGCACCACGCACGCCCTGACCAAGGACGCGATCCGCTACGAGGAGCAGCCTCCGGTCACCCTGCGCGGCCGGTCGTCGCCCACCGAGGTGTGGCTCGCCCTGTCCCCGCTGCGCCGTCAGCCCACCGATCGGGAGCCGGACACCACGCCCCTGGTGGACCGCGAGCACGAGCTTGGGATGCTGGTCAACGCCCTGCACCGGTCGCTGCGCGACCGGCTGCCCCAGGTGGTGACGATCTTCGGTCGGGCCGGGATCGGCAAGAGCCGGCTGCTGCGCGAGCTGTACCGGCACACCGGCCGGCTGGTGGACGAGCCGCTGACGTGGCGGACGGGACGCTGCCCGCCGTTCGGCGAGAACGTCACGTTCGCCGCGCTCGCCGACATCGTCAAGTCCGAGGCCGGCATCCTGGACACCGACCCGGCCGCCAGCGCGGCCCAGCGGCTGACGGCCGCCGTCGGGGAGCTGATCGGGCCGGGCGAGCGGGACCGGGTGGTCGACGCGCTGCGTCCACTGGTCGGGCTGCCCGGTACGCCGCTGCCGGCGGAGGAGGCGGAGTCGGCGTGGCGGCGGTTCCTGCTGGCGTTGGCGGCCCGCCGCCCCACCGTGCTGGTCTTCGAGGACCTGCACTGGGCCGACGACGCGATGCTGCGCTTCGTGGAACTGCTCGGGGCGGCGGCCCGTGAGGTGCCGCTCCTGCTGCTCTGCACCGCCCGCCCGGAGCTGGTCGACCGGGACCCGAGCTGGGCCGGGACGATCACGGGCTCGGTGACCATCACCCTGCCGCCGCTGCGCGACACCGGGATCGCCGCCCTGTACGCGCACCTGTTCGGCCAGGCGGCGTTCTCCGCCGAGATGCTGACGCCGCTCATCGAGGTGGCCGGCGGCAACCCGCTCTACGCCCACGAGTACGTCCGGATGCTGATCGAGCAGGGCGCGCTGCGGCAGTCGGGGCGGGGCTGGTCGCTGGACAAGCAGCTCGAGCTGACCATGCCGGAGAGCGTGCACGCGGTCATCGCCAACCGGGTGGACCTGCTGGACGCCAAGGACCGGGCGGTACTGCTCGCCGCCTCGGTGGTCGGGGTGCAGTTCTGGCCGGGCGCGGTGGCCGCCGCGCTGGGCCAGCCGGTCGAGTCGGTCGAGCGCGCGCTGCGCCGCCTCGAACAGCGCGACTTCGTCCACGAGCAGGCCGCGTCGACGATGGCCGGGCAGGCCGAGTTCCGGTTCCGGCACGTGCTGGTGCGGGACGTCTGCTACCAGCGGCTGCCCCGCACCGAGCGGGTGGCGCGGCACGATCGGGCCGCGGACTGGCTCGACGCGCTGTCGCAGAGCCGCGACACCGACCTGGCCGAGGTCCTGGCCCACCACCGCTGGGCGGCCCACGAGATCGCGCGGTCCCTCGGCATGGAGATCCAGCGGTACGCGGGACCCGCGCGGCAGGCGCTGCACCGGGCGGCCCGCCGGGCGTACGCCCTGCACGGGCTGGAGGCGGCGGCGAGCCACGCCGGCCGGGCACTCGGCCTGGCCGACGACAGCGACCCGGTGGGCCGGCTGCAACTGGAGCTGCTGAGTACGGAGATCTCGTTCTACCGGGACGGCAACGCGTTCCTGTCCGGCGGCGGTCCGGAGCAGGTGCACGCGCTGGCCGACCGGCTGGCGGCGCACGGCGACGACGCGTGCGCCGCGCGGGCGTGGACGCTGCTCGGCCAGGCGGCGTGGCTGCGCGCCGAGCGGCGTGAGGCGTTGGCGTGTCTCGACCGCGCGGTCCAGCTCTTCGAGCCGCTGCCGGACAGCCCGCAGAAGGCCGACGCGTACGCCGAGCTGGGTCGCCTGCACATGCTCAACTACGAACGCGATCCGGCCGTCTCGGCGGCGGACACGGCGGCGGAGATCGCCGAGCGGCTGGGCCTGACCGAGACGCGCACCAACGCGCGGATCACCGCGGCCACGGCCCGGTACCAGGCCGGCGACCGGATCGGCCTGGACGAGTTGCACGCGATCGTCGAGTTCAGCCGCGCGAATCAGCTGCTCGCACTCCCCCGGGCCACCCAGAACCTGGCCTGGGCGATCCGCGAGGAGGGCGACTGGCTGCGCTCGAACGCTCTGCTCTCGGCCGCGCCGGCGCGTACGGCCAGCGGGCAGACGCTGACCACCAGCTATTCGGGTGAGGCGATGCGGGCCTGGTTCGAGGGTGACTTCGGCCGGCTGCTGGCCGCGGCGGAGGCGTTCGTGGACACGCCGACCGGTAGCTGGGACATGCAGGTGCGGGGGTTGCGCTGCTGCCTGCTCGTGCTGCGCGACGACGAGGACCCGGCCGACCTGGTCGACGCGCTGGCCACCGCCCGGCGCAGCGGCTTCCACCGGCTGCGCTGGACGATGCTGGGCATGGCCGCGCTGTGCCGGGCGTTGCAGGAGCGCCACGCCGAGGCGGCGGAGCTGATCGACGAGTTGGAACAATCCTGGTCGGCGGTGCCGGCGCTGGCCAGCGGGGAGTGGATCGCCGCGGCCGCGTACGCCGGCGCGCTGGCCGGCCGGGACGCCGCGGTGCGGGTCCGGGCGATGCTGGACCGGGTCGGACATCGGACGCCGTGGTCGGAGGCGGCGCTGCGGACGGTGACGGCGGCGGTGGCGGCGGCCGACGGCGACCACCGGCGCGCGGCCGAGCTGCACCTGGCGGCCGCCGAGACGTACGGGCGGATTCCGGACGCGAGTGACCGGGTGCTGGCGTTGGCGCTGGCCGCCGCGGAGCTGACCCGGGCGGGTGACCCGGCGGGTGCCCGGGTGCCACGCGCCGAGGTGCGCACGTTCGCGCTGCGCAACGACGCGCCGGGTCTGCTGGCGCTGACCGGGCGGCCGATCAGCCCCACCGGACCGGCCGTGGCCTGCTGAGACAGGCCCCTAGGCCGGCACCGGCGGCTTGAGTTTCTGCGCGTAGATGTCGACGTACTCGCGGCCGGAAAGCTCCATCACCTCGTACATGATCTCGTCGGTGACCGCGCGCTCGACGAACCGGTCGCCGGCCATCCCGGCGTAGCGGGAGAAGTCCAGCGGCGCGCCGAAGCGGACCCGCACCTGGCCGATCCGGGGAAGCAACCGGCCGGGCGGCTGGAGTTCGTCGGCGTTGAGCATCGCCACCGGCACCACGACCGCACCGCTTTCCAGGGCGAGCCGGGCCACGCCGGTCTTGCCCCGGTAGAGCCGCCCGTCCGGGGAGCGGGTGCCCTCGGGGTAGATGCCGGCCACCCCCTGGGCGCGCAGCACCCGCAACTGGGTGTCCAGCGCCGCGCGGGCCGCCTGCCCGCCGGAGCGGTCCACCGGGATCGTGCCGGTGCCGACGAAGAACATCTTCATGAACCAGCCCTTGATCCCCTTGCCGGTGAAGTACTCGGCCTTGGCCACGAAGGTGACCCTCCGCGAGACGATCAACGGGATGAAGATCGAGTCGAAGAAGGAGAGGTGGTTGCTGGCCAGGATCACCGGCCCGGCCGTCGGCACATGGTGCAGCCCCTGCACCTGCGGACGGAAGATCAGCTTGAGCAGCGGACCGAGGATCACGTGCTTCAACAGCCAGTAGAGCACCGGCGTCCTTTCCGAGGGGGGCCGCGACAGCGCCGGCCGTCATCCCCGACGAGCCTACGAAGCGAGCGCTCTCACCACAACGGACGGACGCTCACCACCACGTCGCGACGGACCCGGTCGCCACGACGGCCAGCACGTACTCCGGTGTCCGGGCCAGCAGCGCCGCCCGCCACAGCCGACTGCGGGGATTCCACCGGCGCTCGGGCAGATACCAGGCCACGAGCGCTCTCACGATGTGCACGGCCGCCATCCAGAAGGGGAAGAAGACCACCCACTCGCCGATGTCGAAGGCCAGATCCCGCACCGGCCGGACGGCCAGGAGGGACACCGGGAGCAGGATCAACGCGCCGAGGGCGAACGTCATACCGAAGAAGGTGGCCCAGGCCGCCCCACGGGTGATGTGCCGCAGGACGAGCTCTTCGACCTCCTCCCCCGGCAGGGCCGCGTCCTCGACCACCTCGGCGCGCCGCGCCTCGGGCGTATCGCCGTCCGCGTCGAGGAACCTCGCAACGGGCCCTGCCAGCCAACGGGTGATCTCCAGCGCCGGATCCATGTCGCCCTCTACTCGCCCCGCTCCATCTCCCACTGCTGGAACTCCTGGTACAGCTGCTCCTCCCGCCGTCGCGCGCGCCGGTGCAGCACCCGGGAGACGACGAGGAGCACGCCGCCGCCACCCAGCATCAGGTAGCCGAGCGCCCGGTCGCCGCTGACCTTCGGAGCGGTGCTGAACAGCAACCCCAGCAGGGCCGAACCCAGGCCCAGGTAGAGCGCGATCCCGGGCGGCGTCTGCCGGTAGTCGAGGTGATGACGCTGCGCGAACGTCTGCAGGTGCGGCGGGATGTTCAGTTCCTCGTGGTCTCCAGCAGCCACGTACGCCTCTCCGTTCCCGGTCGGTGGCAGGTCGGCAGGGCGGCGCTCGGCGTGGCGGGGCACCCTGCCGTCAACGATCACCGAGATCGCACGTCTCGCGCAACAACGGACAAAGAACCACCGCCGTGACCAGCGGCAGCGCACCTGACTTTCCAAGACGCGACACAACGCACTCCCGGAACCGGCCCCTGACGTGTCACGATTCAGAGCACGGCGTGCGCACGGGCGTCGAGGGGGCGCAGGTGGCCGCGCCGCAGGGCGCGTTGAGGAGGATGGCCGGGTGTCAGCGGGTGGGGCCCGCCGGGGACGGCGGGACAACGGGCTCGACGCGAGCGAGTACGCCGTCGTCGGCGACGTCGATCCGCGCGTCGGCGAGCACCTGCTCGACGTGCTGGCGGCCGGGGGGATCGCCGCCTACCTGCAACCGTCGGCCGACCTCAACCCGGTCACGCGTACCACCACCGTCCCGGCCCGGCCGGTCGACCGGCTCTACGTCGACCGTTCGCACCTGCGCACCGCCCGCGACTACCTGACCCAGCTCGCCGACGAGAGCGCCCCGGAGCAGCCGCCGGCCCGCGACGAGCCGGACATCGACGCGGAGTGGGCCCGGATCGTGGCCGGCTTCCACAGCACCTCCGCGCCCGCCGACGAACGGCCCTGGCCGGCCGCGGAGGACGTGGACGAACACGACGACCAGGACACCCGGGACGAGCCGACGGCCGGTCCGCTCGCCCGCTCCGGAGTCGACGAGGCCGGGCCGACCGCGACCGACGTACGGCGGCTGCCGTCGGCGACCGACTTCTCCGGGATCTCGGTCGGCCGGAACACCCGGGGCGACGAGCCCTCGCTGCTGGACGGTCTGGACACCTTCGGGGCCGACCTGCCGGATGACGACGAGGACACCTACCACCCGCCCCCGCCGCCACCGCTGCCCCGCATCTCCAAGTACGCGGTGGTCGGCGCGCTCGCCGTGGTCGTCGGCTTCGTGCTCTTCCTCTTCCCGTCGCTGCTCCCGATCGACCGCTCGGCGGTCACCCTGTTCGGGTTCACCGGCATCCTGGCCGGCTTCGTCACGCTGATCTGGCGACTGCGTCCCGGCGACGAGGAGGACGACGACCCGGACAACGGCGCCGTCGTCTAAGGCCTACCCCGGCCCGCATCGCGGGACGCGACCGCCCTCACCCGGGGCGTAACAGTGGTGTAACTTACTGTCAGTAGGAATACCGCTGTACGTCACTTCCCCCGCTGACTGACCGGTTTTCCCTTGCTCGTGGCGGTCAGTCCTCTGCTGATCGGAATGCCCGAGATGCGACAGAGTTCTCTCGTGGTGGTGGCCAACCGCCTCCCCATCGACGACAGCCAGGCCCCCGACGGCGCCTGCGAGTGGCGACGCAGCCCCGGCGGGCTGGTCAGCGCGCTGCACCCGCTGCTGCGGCAGACCCCGGCGATCTGGGTCGGCTGGGCCGGCGGCACCGGCCCGGCGCCCGCCCTGCCGGACGTGGACGGGGTCCACATGCACACCGTCGCCCTCAGCCACGAGGACCTGCGCGACCACTACGAGGGCTTCGCCAACGCCACCCTCTGGCCGCTCTACCACGACGCCGTCGAGCAACCCGAGCACCACCGGCGCTGGTGGGAGGCGTACCAGCGGGTCAACCAGCGGTTCGCGGAGGCGACAGCCGAGGTGGCCGAGCCCGGTGGCGTGGTCTGGATACAGGACTACCACCTGCAACTGGTACCCGGGCTGCTGCGCGCGCTCCGCCCCGACCTGCGGATCGGTTTCTTCCTGCACGTTCCGTTCCCACCGCCGGAGCTGTTCATGCAGCTACCGCGTCGCGCCGAGCTGCTGCGCGGCATGCTCGGAGCCGACCTGGTGGGCTTCCAGCGCGCCCAGGCGGCGCACAACTTCGCCCAGCTGGTCACCCGGGTGCTGGAGCTGCCGGCCACCGACCGCCGGATCGGGATCGACGACCGGGTGGTCCGCATCGGCGCGTTCCCGGTCTCGATCGACACGGCCGAGATGGCCGCCCTCGCCGCCCGCCCCGACGTGGCCGCCCGGGCCCGTCGCCTGCGGCAGGATCTCGGCGACCCCCGGCACGTCATCCTCAGTGTGGACCGGATGGACTACACCAAGGGCATCGAGCAGCGACTCAAGGCGTACAGCGAGCTGCTCGCCAGCGGCGACGTCAAGGTCCGCGACACGGTGCTCGTCCAGGTCGCCATGCCGAGCCGGGAACGCGTCGGCCAGTACCAGATCCTGCGCGAACGCATCGAGCGCGAGGTGGGCCGGATCAACGGCGAGTTCGGGCGGGTCGGCGAGCCGGCCATCCACTACCTCACCCAGCCCTTCGACCGGGCCGAGCTGGCGGCGCTCTACCGGGTCGCCGACGTGATGGCGGTGACCCCGCTGCGCGACGGGATGAACCTGGTCGCCAAGGAGTACGTCGCCGCCCGGGTGGACGACACCGGGGCGCTGCTGCTCAGCGAGTTCGCCGGCACCGCCGCCGAGCTGTCCCAGGCGTACCTGGTCAACCCGCACGACCTGGAAGGGCTCAAGCAGGCGCTCCGCACGGCGCTGCGGGCCGAGCCCGCCGACGTCACCGACCGGATGCGGGCGATGCGCGCCCACCTGCACGAGCACGACATCCGGGCCTGGGCCCGCTCCTACCTGAGCGCCCTGGACGAGACGGGCGCGCTGGTCAGTCGCCTCACCAGCACCGACGGCGCCGCCCGCGTGCCGCACCCGGCGACCCGGGCGACCCAGCACGCCGGGGGCTGACCGGGCCGCGTGCTCACCGACCGGCGGGCTCCTTCTCCAACCAGTCCAGGATCGCGTCGATCGGTTCGGCCCAGCGCGCGTCGAGCATCAGGTCGTGTCCCATGCCGGGGAAGAGCAGCGGCGCCGACCCGTACCGGCGGGCGATCCGCGTCAACGTCGACACCGGCGTCACCCGATCGTCCGGGCTGCCCAGCACCAGCACCGGGGGCTCACCCACGGCCGGCTCAGCTTGCGGCTCACCCAGCAGCGCCCACTGCGCGCGCCGACCGGCCCGGCCCAGCCGCGCGACGTGCCGGCGGGCCTCCTCGTCCGGCAGTTCCCGGCTGAACAGCTGCGCCCGGCTGAGCCGCAGCGGACCGCCGAACACCGCCGGCAGCGTCCCGGCCGGGTTGCGGCGCACCGCCGTGGCGAACATCCCCCAACCACCGAAGACCGGCGCGACCAGCACCGCGCCGCGCGCCGGGTAGCGCGCCATCGCGTGCGCCACCACGAGCGCCCCGGCGCCGTGCCCCACCAGCACCGCCTGGCGCGGCAGGCTCGCCGCCACCTGGGTCACATCATGGGCGTACGCGCGCAGCGTCGCCTCCGGCGCCGGCTCGCTGCCACCGTGCCCGCGCAGACTCAGCGCGTACGCCGGGAAGCCCCGCGACGCGGCGTGACCCAGCCAGTGCTCCGCGAACGCCCACGCGCCGTGCCCGAACCCGGGAACGAACAGCAGCGGCGGACGCCCCTGCTCCACCTCGGGTACGGCGCTGAGCACCTCACGGCGCGCCGGCCGGACCGGACGAGCCCATTCCCGGCCCCGCATGATCCGCAGCTCGGTCATTGTGCCCGCCTTTCGTTCGCGACTGCGGGGCTCGCAAGCTCACTCCTCGCGCTCACTTGCCCTCCAGGTCGACGAGGGCGCGCTGGACGGCGCGCAGGTAGTCGGCGTGCCCGACCTCGAACCAGTGCCGGCTGCTGTCCTTGACCTGCCCCGCGTACCGCTCCCCGGCCCGGTCGCGGACCCGCTGCGCGAACGCGGCGGCCCGCTCGGGTCGGTCCCGGCGGGCCCGCAGCAGCCGCGCGAAGAGCACCGTCTGCCAGTGGGACAGGGCGAACAGGCCGGAGTCCGGCTGCACCAGACCGGCGACGGCCAGGGTGGGGTGCCCCGGCGTGAAGGCGTTGAGCCAGAGCGTGGGACGACCGGTGCCGGCGCTGTCGCCGAACACCGACGCGTCCAGGAACTCGAAGCGCGGCAGGTAGCCGGTGGCGAAGATGACCAGCTCGGGGTCGATCTCGCGGCCGTCGGCCAGCTCCACGGCGTACGGCTGGAACCGGGCGATGTCCGGCACCGGGCCGATCCCGCCGTGGCCCACGTAGTAGACGAGCTGGCTGTTGGCGATCGGGTGCGTCTCGTACACCCGGTGGTCGGGCTTCGGCAGCCCGAAGCGGGTCAGCTCGCCGACGGTCAACCGCATCGTCCAGTGGTAGAGCCACTGGCGGACCCGCAGCGGCACCCGCAGGGCCAGCAGCGCGTCGTTGATCTGGTCGGCCGGACGACCCAGGACGTACTTCGGGGCGTACCAGTAGCCACGCCGGGTGGAGTGCCAGCAGCGCGACGCCTGCTGGGCGGCCTCGACGGCGATGTCACAGCCGGTGTTTCCGGCGCCGACCACGAGCACCCGCTTGCCACGCAGCTGCGCCGGGTCCTTGTAGGACGACGCGTGCATGATCTCGCCGCGGAACTCCTCCAGACCCTCGTAACGGGGCAGCTTCGGCGACCAGTTGTGCCCGTTGGCGATCACCACGGCGGCGTACCGGGAGGTGCGCTCGGGGCCGTACCCGCCGGTGGAGCGGGTCGTCACGTCCCACCGCTCCCCCGGCGCGGGTTCGACCCGGACCACCTCGGTGCCGAACCAGATGTGCGAGCGCAGGTCGAAGTGGTCGGCGTACCGCTCGAAGTACGACAGGAGCTGGCTGTGGTGCGGGTAGTCCGGCCAGGAGTCCGGCATCGGGAAGTCGGGGAACTGGGTGAACGGCTTCGACGAGATCAGGTGGGTGCTGGCGTACACCGGGCTGCGGTCGTGCCGCCAGTTCCAGGCGCCGCCGACGCCGGTCTCGCGTTCGTAGCAGTCCACCCCGAACCCGTGCTCGCGCAGGTTCTTGATGGCAGCCAGGCCGCTGGCCCCGGACCCGATGACGCAGACCGTGTCGCCCCGGTCGGAGAGCGAGCGGCCGTCGCGGCTCTGCGCGGACGGGACCGCATCCGGGTCGGGCCGACCCTGGTCGGTGGAGGTGGACACCGGAACATCTCCTTTTGTGCGGCACGGGTGCCGGTTCGCCGCGAAATCCTCTCCACATCGGAGCCGGATGTCCAGCCCCGGCGCGGACCGATCGGCGGGTCTCGACCGGTGGGGGTCAGTCCGTGGTGGGCAGCAGCAGGTCGACGAGGACCGGAAAGTGGTCACTGGCCCGGCGGGTCTGCGGGGTGTCCACCACGTCGTAGTCGACCACGGTGATCCGCGGATCGACGAAGAGCGCGTCGATCCGCCGGCGCGGGTCCGTACACGAGTAGGTGAGCCGTTCCGCCCGGTCGGCCGCGATCGCCGTGTCGGTCAGGCCACGCGCCACCGTCGCCCAGGCCGGCCCGTCCGGACCCTCGTTCAGGTCGGCGCCGGCCACCACCGGCGCGCTCGCCGCCTCCAGGCCGCGCCGGAACTCGGCGGCCTGCGCGGGCCGCTCCGCCGGGTCGGTGGACAGGTGCGAGCCGGCGAGGGTGAAGCGGGCGTCGCCGACCCGGCAGTCGGCGTACGCCGCGCCGCGCAGGTGCCGGCCCGGGGTGAGCGGGAAGCGCTGGAAACGGGGGTTGCGTACCTGCACCCGCAGGCTGGTCAGCAGCAGGTTGCCCAGGGCGGGCAGACCGCCGGCGGCCACCACCAGGCCGAACGACTCGGCCAGCGTGGCCGACTTCTGCCGCCACCGGAACCGGCGCGGCCCCTCCTGCACGATCACGACGTCCGGCTTCGCGGCCCGGACCACCGCCGCCAGCGCGGCGGTGTCGTCGCGCTGGCTGTGGATGTTGTACGACACCACGCGCAGCGGCACGCCCATCTCCGGCCGCCTCAGATCCGGCGGGCCAGGTCGGCCGCGCCGATCACCCCGGCGCTGTTGCCCAGCTCGGCGGGGAGCACCTCGGCCACCGGCAGGCGACCCCGCTGGGCCAGCGCGTCGAGGTACGAGCGGCGGGTCGGACCGAGCAGCAGGTCACCGGCGTCGATCACACCGCCGCCGACGACCAGGGTCTGCGGGTCGAGGATCTGCGCCATGTCGGCGAGGCTGGTGCCCAGCCAGCGGCCGATCTGCGCGAACGCCTCGGCGGAGACCGGGTCGCCGCCCTGCGCGGCGGCGGTCACCATGTGGCCGGTGATCGCCTCGGGCTCGCCGCCGGCCAGCTCCAGCAGCGCGGTGGCCCGCTGCGGTTCCTGTCGGGCGCCGGCCCGGGCGAAGCGGACCAGGGCGCTGCCGCTGGCGTACTGCTCGATGCAGCCGAGCCGTCCGCAGCCGCACTGGTGCCCGTCCGGCACGGCCAGCATGTGGCCCAGCTCCGCGGCGATGCCGTGCGCGCCGCGCATCAGCTCGCCGCCCAGGACGATGCCGCCGCCCACGCCGGTGCCGATGGTGAACATGATCATCGAGTCGTCGGCGGCGCGGGCCGCGCCGTAGCGGAACTCGGCCCACGCGGCCACGTTGGCGTCGTTCTCCACGATCACCGGAAGGCCGACGGCGCTGCTGACGTACTCGCGCAGCGGCTCGTCGCGCCAGGCCAGGTTGGGGGCGAACAGTACGGTCGAGCGGCTGGCGTCGATCCAACCGGCCGCGCCGATGCCGACCCCCTCGATCGTCCGACCGGCGGCCAGCTCG
Source organism: Micromonospora sp. WMMD729 (assembly GCF_049315225.1). Lineage (NCBI taxonomy): Bacteria > Bacillati > Actinomycetota > Actinomycetes > Micromonosporales > Micromonosporaceae > Micromonospora > Micromonospora sp. WMMD729. Next base: position 4,678,765 of record NZ_CP186059.1, read on the forward strand.
TCGACCAGTTCGATGATGACGTCGCGGGTCTTCGCGACGTCGTCGGCGGGGGTGTCCCGTCGGCTCTGCACGAGGACCGTGCCGGTGTCGTCCACGACACCGCCGGCCACCTTCGTGCCACCCACGTCGACTCCGATGGTCAGCGTCACCGCCGCCGCTCCCCTCTGCTGTGCTGTCCGGCTCGCGCGCGCCACAGGGCACGCCGGTCCGGATCGCGATGTCCCGCGCTCAGGCGCCGCCGCCCGGCGCGTCCGCGCCGGTGTCGTCGGACGCCCGCGAAGCGGGCACCACGGGTCGGCTGGTCGGCGCCGGCGCGGCCACCGCCCCGGCGTCGTCGACGGGTGCCGCGGTGGCCGGGGCGGAGGTGTCCGCCGACCGGGTGGCGACCGACCAGACATCCCGCTCCGGCGCCGGCTGAGAATCATGCCCGGTGCGGGTGGCATCGCGCCACACGTGCTCGTCGACGGCCTCGGCCGACCGGGCGGTCGGAGCGGCCCAGGGGGCCTCGCGGCCGTCGCTCGCGGTGGGCGCCGCCTGCGACGACGCGGACGGCTCCGGCACGGTGGTCGCGGACGGCTCCGGCGGCGCGAACGCGCGGAGCAGGCTGGCCACCCCGGCGGCGAGGTCACCCGCGCCGGTGGCGAGGCGCTCGGCGAATTCCGGACTCGGATCGCGTAACGCGGCGATGCCACGACAGACCGGGCAGACGCAGCATTCGGCCGAACCGGTGGCGAAACCACCACCGACCCGGTCGCCGCCGCCCGGAGCGGCACTGTGACCGAGGACACCGGCCACCATGCCGCCCAACGGGCCGAACGCGCCGCCCGCCGACCCGCTGGCGGCCAGCCGCGCCCCCGCGAGCAGGGCGGCCACCAGACGCTCCGCCTCTTCCCGGGCCGAACCCGGGTCCGTTCCGCCCACCTTCGGCTCCTCTACCCTGCCGCCGGACGCGTCACTGCGCCGCACCGGGTGCTTCTACCCGGCGCTTGAGCTGCTTCAACGCGGTGTCCATGATCATCTTTTCGGCCTTGCGGCGAAACATGCCGAGCATCCCCACGGACAGCTCGACCTCCAGCGTGTACGTCACCGTGGTGGTCCCGTCCGGGTTCGCCACCAGGTCGTACGAGCCACGCTGACTCTTCTGCATCTTCGAGGGGGCGACCAGGTGCCACTCGACCCGGGACAGGTCCTCGGCGTACTCGTAGGCGAGCACGTACTCGTCGGCCATCACCCCGGCGTCGATGGTGAAACGCACCTGGCTGGCGTAGCCGTCCTCGTACTCCTCGATCACCTCGGCACGACGGACCGCCTCGGTCCACTCCGGGTAGCTCAGGAAGTCGCAGATGACCGCCGCCACCCGCTCGGGTGACGCGCCGATGATGATCGACTGGGTGGAGGAGTCCGCCATGGGGGGAGGCTACCCGGCTGGCACCGCCCACACGCCGCGCCGCCCCCGCCGCGCCCTGCCTACCCCACCCGAACCAGCCGCCGGGTAGGTTTCGACAGAGCCGATGCCCCTCGGGCAGGGTTCGGCCCGGCCAGTGCGAGCACGAAGGAGTGCAAGTGCGCGAGTTCTCCGTTCCGCCGATCGTCACCGTTGGCGACGCGGCCAACCTCACCGATCCGGTCTGGGACAACGCCGACATCGCGCCGGACGCCGTCCAGTTCGCCCGCGCCACCCCCGGCGCGGAGGGCGGCACCACCTGGACCGAGGTGACCTGCCTGGCGTTCCGCGACGAGGTGGCGGCCGTGGCCCGGGGCCTGATCGCCGCCGGCATCGAGCCGGGCGCCCGGGTCGCCCTGATGAGCCGGACCCGCTACGAGTGGACGCTGATCGACTACGCGATCTGGGCGGCCGGCGCGGTCACCGTGCCGATCTACGAGACCTCCAGCGCCGAGCAGGCCGCCTGGATCATCGCCGACTCCGGCGCGGTCGCCGCCGTGGTCGAGACCGGTGCGCACGCCGACCTGGTCGCCGGTGTCCGCGACCGCCTGCCCGAGCTGGCCAACGTCTGGCAGATCGACCGCGGCGCGGTCGACGAGTTGGTCGGCGCCGGCGCGGCCGTCGACCCGGCCGAGGTGGAGCAGCGCCGCAAGGCCGTCCGCGCCGACGACCTGGCCACCATCATCTACACCAGCGGCACCACCGGCCGTCCCAAGGGCTGCGTGCTGACCCACCGCAACATGTACGCCGACATCGCCAACGCCGTGCCGGTGCTGCCGAACCTGTTCAACGCCGGCGCGAGCACCCTGCTCTTCCTGCCGCTGGCGCACGCCTTCGCCCGGCTCATCCAGATCGGCGTGGTGCAGGCGCGGGCCACCCTCGCGCACTGCGCCGACACCAAGAACCTGGTCGGCGAGTTGCAGGAGTTCCGTCCGACCTTCGTGCTCTCCGTACCCCGGGTGTTCGAGAAGGTCTACAACGCGGCCAAGCAGAAGGCCGAGGCCGACGGCAAGGGCGGCGTCTTCGCCCGCGCCGAGCAGGTCGCCATCGCGTACAGCGAGGCGCTGGAGACCCCGCGCGGGCCGGGCCTGGCGCTGCGCGCGCAGCACGCGGTCTTCGACCGGCTCGTCTACCGCAAGCTGCGCGCCGCGCTCGGCGGACGGTGCCGCGACGCCATCTCCGGCGGCGCTCCCCTGGGCGCGCGGCTCGGTCACTTCTTCCGGGGCGTCGGCGTGACGGTCCTGGAGGGGTACGGCCTGACCGAGACGTCGCCGGCCGCCGCGGCGAACCTGCCCACCGGCACCCGGATCGGCACGGTCGGCCGGCCGCTGCCCGGCGTGACCGTCCGGATCGAGGACGACGGCGAGATCCTGATCTCCGGTGAGCTCATCTTCCAGGGTTACTGGCACAACGAGGCGGCGACCGCCGAGGCGCTCAGCCCCGACGGCTGGTTCCGCACCGGCGACCTGGGCCATCTCGACGCCGACGGTTACCTGAGCATCACCGGCCGCAAGAAGGAGCTGATCGTGACCGCCGGCGGCAAGAACGTCGCCCCGGCGGTGCTGGAGGACCAGGTCCGGGCGCACCCGTTGATCAGTCAGTGCGTGGTCGTCGGGGACGCGAAGCCGTTCATCGCGGCGCTTGTCACCATCGACGAGGAGGCGCTGCCGACCTTCCTGGCGAACGCCGGGCTGCCCCCGGAGACCACGGTCGAGACGCTGCGCGAGCACGAGGGCCTGCGCGCCGAGGTGCAGTCCGCCATCGACACCGCGAACCAGGCGGTGTCGAAGGCCGAGGCGATCAAGGTCTTCCGCATCCTGCCCCGCGACTTCACCGAGGCCACCGGCGAGCTGACCCCGTCGCTCAAGGTCAAACGCCAGGTCGTGCACAAGACGTACGCGGCGGAGATCGCCGACATCTACCGCGGCTGACTACGATCCGTCACGTGCCCGCATCCGTAACCGCCGCCCCGCACCCGCATCCACTCGCCGCGGCCGCCCGCCTGGTGATGCTGGCGCTGGTCGCGATCCTGACCCTGTTCGCCACCCGCGACGTCACCCAGCTGTGGTGGATCGCGCTGCTGGCGGTCGCCGGGCTGCCGTCCCTGCTCGCTCCGCAGCACCGGCTGATCGGGCCGCTGAGCCGGGTGGCCGAGGTGGTGGTGCTGGGGCTGGCCGCGAGCCAGGTCGCCGCGGTCGCGTCGATCGGCGGCACGGTCGACGGGCTCGGCGCCTCCGCCGTGCTGCCCTACCTGGCGGTGCCGGTCACCGTCACCGCGCTGCGCCGCCGCTTCCGTGAGGGCGCGGCGCTGCTCGCGGTGACCGCCGGCACCCTGCTGGTCAGCGGCGCGCTCACCGAGGTCGACGGGGACCGCCAGCTCGGCCAGGTGGGTTACCTCGCGGTCTGCGCGCAGTGGCTGATCCTCGCCGCGCTCGGCCTCTACGCCGCCGGCACCCTGCACCGGGTGATGGCCGTCCGCGCCGACGGCAAACCCCAGCCGTACGCCGAGGCCACCCGGCTGCTGACCCAACTGCGGACGGTGGCCCGGCAACTGCCCGGGGCGACCCTGGACCCGGGGGGCATCTCCGAGCACCTGATCGAGGAGCTGCGCACGGTGGCCCGGGCGGACCGGGGCGCGGTGCTGTCGGCCAGCGGTGGGGGCCGGCTCGTGGTCCTCGCCCAGGCCGGCGCGGACCGGGTGGACTGGGAGACGACGCTGGACGCGGACTCGGCGATCGCCGACGCCTGGGCCAGTCAGCAGGCCACCACCGCCGCCCGCTCGCAATCCCGCTCGCACCGGGGCGGGGAGGTGTCCGCGCTGATCGTCCCGCTGGTCGCCGGGGTGCGCACGGTGGGGCTGGTGGTGTTGGAGGCCGACGTCGCGCAGGCGTACCCGCCGCCGGTGGTGGCCCGGGTGACCGCGTTGACCCGCCCGGCCGCGCTGCGGCTGGAGGCGGCGCTGCTGTTCGACGAGGTCCGGTCGCTGGCCACCAACGAGGAGCGCCAGCGGCTGGCCCGGGAGATCCACGACGGGGTGGCGCAGGAACTGGTGATGGTCGGCTACGGCATCGACAACGCCATGGCCACCGTCTTCGACGACGCGGACGAGACCGCCGAGGCGCTGCGGACGCTGCGCGCCGAGGTGACCCGGGTGATCCAGGAGCTGCGGTTGAGCCTCTTCGAGCTGCGCAGCGAGGTGGACCGCCAGGGCGGGCTGGCCGCGGCGATCGCCGAGTACGCCCGCACCGTCGGCGCCTCGGGCGGGTTGCGGGTGCACCTGTCGCTGGACGAGTCCACGGCCCGCCTGCCGGCCGCCACCGAGGCCGAGTTGCTGCGCATCGCGCAGGAGGCGGTGACCAACGCCCGCAAGCACGCCGGGGCGTCGAATTTGTGGGTCACCTGTGAGGTGGACCCCCCGTACGCGCAAATAGAAGTGTCGGATGACGGTCAGGGGATGGCTGACCAGCGCCCCGACGGGCGGTACGGTCTTGCGATCATGGCCGAGAGGGCGGAACGTATCCGGGGCCGGTTGGAGATCAGGCCGCGGCAACCCAGCGGCACGACCGTGGCGGTGGTTCTCGGCACCTCGTCCCGGCGCGATAACGTGCGTGACAGCGCAGCACCAGAAGGGGAGTAACCCGAGGATGACCACAAGCCCGACACCGGCCACCCGCACCAAGGTCCTCCTTGTCGACGATCATGACCTGATCCGTAAGGGCCTGCGGCACGCCTTCGAGCGCGACCGCCAGTTCGAGGTCGTCGGCGAGGCCGCGACCGCGGCAGAGGGGGTACGCCAGGCCGGCGCCCTCCAGCCGGATGTGGTGATCATGGATCTTCGGCTGCCCGACGGCAGCGGCCTGGAGGCCACCCGCGCGCTGCGGAAGTCCAGCGCGTCGATGGGCATCGTGGTGCTGACCATGTACGCCGGCGACGACCAGCTCTTCGGTGCCCTGGAGGCGGGTGCGAGCGCCTTCGTGCCCAAGACCGCCCCGGCCGACGAGGTGGTGGCCGCCGCGCGGCACGCGGCCTCGTCGCCCAGCGCGTTCACCGCCGCCGACCTGGCCGAGGCGATGAAGCGTCGGCTCGCCCCCTCCGGCCCGCAGCTCTCCCCCCGCGAGGGGCAGGTGCTGCGGCTGCTCGCCGACGGAATGAGCGTGGCGGGCATCGCCAAGCAGCTCTTCGTCAGCGAGTCCACGGCGAAGACGCACATCTCCAAGCTCTACGAGAAGCTGGGCGCCGCCAACCGGGCGCAGGCCCTGATGACCGCGCTGCGACTCGGCCTTCTCGAAGCGCCGGACGCCCCGAAGTTCTAAACGCGCCCGTTCGTCGAAGCGCAATCGCTGACCGAAGGTCCGCGCCGGCTCGTCGCCGGTGCGGACCTTCGCGTATCGACCGACGTCCGCGACGAGTGGGCGGCACGCTATGGTCTGGCGGGTACCGCGGGGGCACAATACCCGCGCGGGCGAGGACGCCCGCGTCGTGGACTCAAGGGGTGAGCGCATGCAGCGGCCGGACTGGGCGCCCGACACCATCGACATCGAGCGCCCGAGCGTCGCCCGGATGTACGACTACTACCTCGGCGGATCGCACAACTTCGCCGCCGACCGGGCCGCCGCGCAGGCGATGGTGGCGGCCGTCCCGGAGGCGCCGCTGGCGGCGCAGGCCAATCGGGCCTTCCTGCGCCGGGCCGTCCACCACCTCGCCGAGGCCGGCGTCCGCCAGTTCCTGGACATCGGCTCGGGCATCCCCACCGTCGGCAACGTGCACGAGATCGCCCAGCGGATCGACCCGGCGTCGCGGGTGGTCTACGTGGACGTCGACCCGGTCGCGGTGGCGCACAGCCGGGAGATCCTGGCCGGCAACGACCGGGCGGCCATCGTCCAGGAGGACCTGCGGCACCCGGACCGGATCCTGGCGCACCCCGACACGCGCCGGCTGCTCGACCTGAGCCAGCCGGTGGCCGTGATGATCGTGGCCGTGCTGCACTTCGTCCCCGACGACGACCGGCCGGCGGAGTTGCTGGCGACGCTTCGGGACGCGTTGGCGCCCGGCAGCTACCTGGTGCTGTCGCAGGCCAGCGACGACGGCCGCGCCAGCGAGGAGCGCGCCGAGGCCGAACGCGTCTACCGGCGTACCGACAGCCCGCTCACCATTCGCAGCCGGGCCGAACTGACCGCCCTCTTCGACGGGTTCGAGCTGGTCGACCCGGGCGTCGTCTGGGTGCCACAGTGGCGACCGGACAGTCCCGAGAGCGCGGAGGACGCCGAGCGGGCGGTCTTCATGGGCGGCGTCGGGCGACTCGGTGACTGAGTCGCCCTCGGCGGTCACCCGCCCCGGCACCTTCGCCCGCGCCTGGGCCAAGGCGGTCTCCGGTACGAGCTACCTGCCGATGACACAGGCCCAGCTCGAGGCCCTGCTCCAGAGGCTCACCGGCCAGTTGGCCCAGGCGCTGCTCGCCGAGCCGTTCGACCTGCGGGCCGGGCACCGGGTCGGCGCGGAGCTGGTCGCCGCGCACATCGCGTCCGCCGAGGGGTTGGGCCGTACCGTCGAGGTGATCCAGCTCCGGCTGGTACGGGACCTGGGACTGGTGGCCGAGGACGTCGAGGACCGGATGGCCCGACTGCTGGCCGCCGTGGCGACCGGTTACGCCCGCGCGCTGCGGGACCGTACGCTCGACGAGCAGGAGTCCATCCGGCGCGCCGCCATGATGGCCCGTACGCAGGCCGAACGGGCGCTGCGGGCCAGCGAGGCGCGGTTCCGCCACCAGGCCACCCACGACCCGCTGACCGATCTGCCCAACCGGACGCTGTTCACCGAGCGGCTCACCGCGGCGCTCAACGAGCCGGGCCGGGGCGCCCAGCGGGTCGGAGTGTGCTTTCTGGACCTGGACCGCTTCAAGGTGGTCAACGACAGTCTCGGGCACCAGGTCGGCGACCGGTTGCTGACCACGGTGGCCGACCGGCTGCGCGAGGCCCTCGGTGAGCACCTGGTGGCCCGTCTCGGTGGGGACGAGTTCGTCATCCTGGTCGAGGGCGCGGGCGGCACCGACGCGGTCGTGGAGGTGGCCGAGGCCGCGCTCGCCGCGGTCCGCACGCCGGCGGTGGTCGACGGGCACGAGCTCCAGGTCACGGCGAGCATCGGCATCGTCGAGCGGCAGGTGGCCGGTGCCAGTCCGAGTGACCTGATGCGGGCCGCCGACAGCACGCTGCACTGGGCGAAGTCGGCCGGTGGGGCGCGCTGGGCGCTCTACGACGCCGAGCGCAACCGCCGCGAGCTGGCCCGGTACGCCCTGTCGGCGGCCATCCCGGCCGCGCTGGAGCGGGGCGAGTTCTACCTCGACTACCAGCCCCTGACCTCGCTGCGCGACGGTCGGCTGCTCGGCGTGGAGGCGTTGGTCCGCTGGCGGCACCCGGAGTTGGGGGTGCTGCGGCCGGACAGCTTCATCGCGCTGGCTGAGGAGACCGGTCTGATCGTGCAACTGGGCGGCTGGGTGCTCGCCGAGGCGTGCCGGGAGGCGGAGGCGTGGTCGGCGGGCGGCGCGCAGGCGCCGTTCGTGAGCGTCAACCTGGCTGTCCGGCAGGTGCACCGGCCCGGCCTGGTGGGCGAGGTCCGTGCGCTGCTGAACCAGACCGGCCTGCCGCCCGAACGACTCCAGTTGGAGATCACCGAGAGCACCATGATGAGCAGCGCCAAGGAGCCCGTTCGGGCGCTACGGGTGCTGGCCGATCTGGGCGTCCGCATCGCCATCGACGATTTCGGCACCGGCTACAGCAACCTCGCGTACCTGCGGGATCTGCCCGTCACCGAGCTGAAGGTGGCCGGCGAGTTCGTGGCCGGCCTGCGGTCGCCGGCGGTGGGGCGTACCGACGAGCGGATCCTCGCCTCGCTGGTGTCGCTGGCGCACGCGCTCGACCTCACCGTGACGGCCGAGGGGGTGGAGACCGCCGGGCAGGCCGAACGGCTGCGGGCGATCGGCTGCGACGCCGCCCAGGGCTGGCACTTCGGCCGTCCGGCCCCCGCCGATCGCATCCTGGCCCGCATCCGCTGACGCGTCCCGCGCATCGCACGGATCGGCGACAGCGCGCATCGCCGGCACCGCGCGGCCCCGCGCATCGCCGGCACCGCGCGTAGACAGCGTCTACGGGCAGCTGGTAGACACTGTCTATGAGCGAGGAGGAGGCCGGGGTCCGGGCCCGACTGGTGGCCGCCGGGGTCGACCTGGTGCTGCGCGAGGGCCAGTCCGCGGTGTCCCTGCGGGAGATCGCCCGTAGGGCGGGCGTGTCGCACGGCGCCCCGCGCCGCTACTTCCCCACCCACGTCGACCTGCTCTCGGCCATCGCCCGGGAGGGCTTCGCCGACCTCACCGCCCGGGTGGAGCGGACGATGCACACGGCCGGCCCGGAGCCGCGTACCCGACTGGTCGCGCTGGCCCGGACGTACCTGGACTTCGCCGCGGCCCACCGCGGCATGTTCGAGCTGATGTTCCGCCACGACCTGCTGGCCAGCGGGCGACTGCGGCTACGCGAGACGAGCCTGCCGCTGTTCACCCTGCTGACCGACCTGGTTGCCCGGACCCCCCGGCCGTCCGACACGCCCGCGCCGCTGGTGGCCGGCGCGCTCTGGGCCAACCTGCACGGCATCGCCCAGCTCTGGGCCTGGGGCAGCCTCCCGCTGGCCACCGGCGTCGACGACGACCACCCCGTGCTGCGGGCCGCGCTCGACGCGCATCTCGGCCCCGCGCAGACCTGAACCGGAGAAAACGTGCCCCTGCTGTACGACCTCAGCAAACTGACCGTCGGATCGGCCCTGCGGCTGGGTTGGCGACCCCGCGTCGAAGGGCTGGAGCACCTGCCCCGCCAGGGCGGGGCGATCCTCGCCAGCAACCACCTGTCCGTCGCCGACGAGGTGTTCCTCGCCTGCCTGACGCCCCGACACGTCACCTTCTGGGCCAAGGCCGAGTACTTCACCGGCAGCTGGCTCAGCCGACAGATCGTGGCCGGCATGGGCGCCATCCGCGTCGAGCGGGCCGGCGGCCGGGCCGCCCTCACCGCCCTCGACGCCGCCGTGCCGGTGCTGCGGGCCGGCGGTCTCGTCGCCATCTACCCGGAGGGCACCCGGTCCCCCGACGGGCGGCTCTACCGAGGACGGGTCGGCATGACCCGACTGGCCCGCGACGCCGAGGTGCCGATCATCCCGGTCGGCGTGCTGGGCACCGCCGAGGTGCTGCCGGTCGACGCGCGGATCCCCCGCCGGCACCCGGTCACCCTGCGGTTCGGCCCGGCGATCCCGGTCGCCGACCGGATCACCGGGCCACGCGACATCCGGACCATCACCGACGAGGTGATGGCCGCGATCCAACGGCTCACCAACCAGGAGTACGTCCCCCGCCACGCCCCGCCCCGGCAGACGGGCCGCTGAGCTACCCGGCCAGCAGGGCCGCCATCCGCTGCGCCTGCGCCTCCCAGCGCCACTCCCGCTCCACCCACGCCCGGCCGGCCGCGCCGAGTTGCCGGGCCAGATCCCGGTCGGCGAGCAGCCGGGCGACCCGGTCGGCGAGCTGAGCGACGTCCCGGCCACGGACCACGTACCCGGTCTCGCCCTCCCGGACCGCGTCCGGCGCGCCGCCCGAGTCACCGGCCACCACCGGCAGGCCGGTCGCGGACGCCTCCAGGTAGACGATGCCCAGCCCCTCCACGTCCAGGCCGCGGTTGCGGGTGCGGCAGGGCATGGCGTAGACGTCGCCGGCCGCGTAGTGCGCGGGCAGGTCGGCCGTCGGCACCGAGCCGGTGAAGACCACGTCCCGCTCGACGCCCGTCTGGCGGGCCAGCTTCTCCAGGGTGGCCCGGTACGGTCCGCCGCCGACGATCAGCAGCGCCGCGTCGGGCACCCGGCGGCGGATCTCCGGCAGTGCCCGAATCAGCATGTCCTGGCCCTTGCGCGGCACGAGCCGGGACACACAGACCACCACCGGCCGGTCGGTCAGCCCCAACCGGGCCCGGACCGGCTCGCCGTCCACCGACGGATGGTAGGTGTCCACGTCCACGCCGGGCGCGAGCCGCCGCAGGTCGGTCACCCCGGCCAGCACCCGGGCCAACCGGGTGCGGGTGTACTCGCCGAGGTAGGTGGTCACATCGACGCCACGCCCGATACGCCGCAGCGCCGGCCGGGCGGCCGGCAGCGCCGCCCAGCCGACCTCGTGACCGTGGGTCTGCGCCACCACCCGGCGCACACCCGCCCGCCGGCGCAGACCGGCGGCGAGCAGGCCCAGCGGGGCCGCCGCGCCGAACCACACGGTGTCGCAGTCGTACGCGCGGGCGAGCCGGGCCGCCCGCCGGGCGATCAGCGGGGTGGGCAGCAGCACCCGGGTGCGTTCCCGGATCACCTCGAACGGCTGGTCGGCGTCGAACTTCTCCGCGCCGCGCCAGCTCGACGCGTAGACGACCACCGACCCGGCCGGCTGACGCACGGCGAGGTTGTGCACGAAGGACTGGATGCCACCGGGACGGGGCGGGAAGTCGTTGGTGATCAGCAACGTGCGGCTCATCGGCGGGCCTCCCGGGCGTACGCGCGGGCGGCGGCCATCCGCTCCACGGTGGACGGATGCGAGGCCGAGTAGAGGTACTCCCAGCGCGGCGGGTCGGGGTCACCCAGGTTGACCGAGCCGAGACGGCGCTGCATCGACTCGAAGGCCACCGGGTCGCCGGTGAGCGCGAGCGCGTGCGCGTCGGCCCGCGCCTCGACCCGGCGCGACACCAGCGCCTGCGCCGGAGTGGTGACCAGACCGGCCACCGTGACCAGGGCGATCACCAGCGGAAACGCGCGTGGATGGGCGATCGAGTCGACGCCGGCCAACCGCAGCAGCAGCCCCGACGAACCGAGCAGGTAGAGGGCCACCACCATGGCGGCGGCACCCAGCGCCCCGGTCAGCGTGCCCACCGCCACGTCGGAGTCCTTCGCGTGGCCCAGCTCGTGAGCCACCACGGCCGTCACCTCGGCGGGGGTGGCCTCGCGCAGCAGCGTGTCGTAGACGACCACCCGGCGGGTCGGGCCGAGACCGGAGACGTACGCGTTGACCGCCCTGGTCCGCCGCGACGCGTCGGCGACGAGCACGTCGCGCACCGGCACCCCGTCACGGGCTGCCATGCTCATCAGCTCGGTACGCAACGGGCCCTGCTCCATCGGGGTGAACTTGTTGAACACCGGCTCCACCAGCACCGGCAGGACGAACGACAGCAGCACCACCAGCAGGGCCGCGCCCGCCGCGCCGAGCGCCCACCACCAGCGTGGCGCGAGCCGGATGACGAGGTAGAAGCCGAACAGCGCCAGCGCACCGATCACGGCACTCACCGCGTACGACTTGAGCAGGTCGACGGCCCAACCGCTCCACCCGTTGGTGCTGAGCCCGTAGCGGGTCAGGACGGTCTGCCGCCAGGCGGAGAACGGGAGGGTGAGCAGGTCGGCGACGAGCACCACGGCGAGGCCGCCGAGCACCGCCTGGGCGATCCAGTGCCCACCGAACGGCCGGCCCACCAGCTCGACCAGGCGGCTGCCCAGCGGGGTGAGACCGAGCGCGAGAGCGATCAGCAATCCCACGCCGAGCGCGGCGTAACTGCCGGGGCGCAGCGCGGCGCGGAACTCACGCCCCCTGGCCACCTGCTCGGCCGGTAGGTCCCGCAGCGCGGCGAGTTGGTCGGCACGGGGCGCCGGGGGCCGGTGCCAGGGGATGAACACCGCGACGGTCACCAGCAGGGCCAGCGTCAACCCGGCCAACGTCAGCAGCGCCCAGCCACGCGGGCTCACCGCGGCACCGCCGACAGTTGAGGCTGCCGCCGCGCGGCGCTCTCCCACCGCGAGGTCCCGGGGTCCTGCCCTGCGGCGTCGCCGCGTACCGCGCCGACGGGCCCGCCGTGCTCGCGTCGCACCCCGCTCATGCCGCCGCTCCTTCTGCCGTGACCGCCCATCCTATGGCCCGCCAGAAGCCCGCATCGGCGGCGGTGTCGCCCTGCGCCGACCCGTCCCGCGAAGGGCCCGTGGCCGCCGTTCAGGCCACCCGACGGACCCGACGTGCGGGGGCCGGGCCGGGCGGCGGTGCGGTGTCGCCCTGCGCCGACCCGTCCCGCGAAGGGCCCGTGGCCGCCGTTCAGGCCACCCGACGGACCCGACGTGCGGGAGTGCCGGGTCGTGCGGCGGTCGCGGGCCGGGCGGCGGCGCCGGGTTGTGCGGCGGCCGCGGGCCGTTTGGCAGCGCCGGGTTGCGCGGGCGCGGCCAGCACCTCGACGTCGAAGCCGGCCCGGGCGAGCACCTCGATCGCCTCGACCTCGGCGGCGACCAGCCCGGCCGCTGGGGACGTCTCGTCGAACAGGGCGGTCAGCGGGCAGCCGGAGCAGCCGTCGGCCCGCTTCGCGCACCCGTCGCAGTCGATGAGCATCACGCCTCCTGATCGCTCGCGGTGCGCGATCGACACCTTGTCGTCGTCACCCGAGCACCGTCGGTCACATCGACGCTAACCACCGGGTACGACAGAACCGCCCGTTGAGGGCTAGATCGACTCCAGATCAGCGAAATCGGGGTATCCCGAACGCCCGGACACCCCGATTTCGCCGAACTCGTGTCGATCACGCCTTCCGCAGCAACCGAAGCTGGCCGATCTCGGCGGCATTCTTCATCAGCTCGGCGTTCACCCAGGCGATCATGTGGGCGACGGTGTGTACGGGGTCGTCCTGCCACGGGAACGGCGCGGTGGCGTCCAGGTCGGCGTCACTGAGCTGGTCCAACACCGCCAACCATGCGATGCGGAGGTCACGCAGCCACGCCGTCGTCCGGTCGCCGTCCCCGGGCCAGTCGATCTCGGTCCGCTCCCGTGGCGTGCGCCCCCGGGCATGGTCGATGGCGACCGTCCACCACCAGCCGATATGCCAGGTGATCCATCCGATCGTCGGGACGGGGATCGGGTCGGGTTCGGCGTCCGCCCAGTCCGGCGTCCACCTGCCGTCGGCATCCGGGCGTACCGTCCAGCAGTGCCCGGCGGGCTCCCAGAGGAAGTCCGCCGGCTCCAGGCGTTCGAGGTGGTACTCGAACAGCGACCAGGTCAGGTCGAACTGCCACCGCAGCACATCAAGACGGGATGCAGGCACCAGGCGACCTTGCCACACCCGCATTTTCGGGTCGACCGGGATTCTTACCGATCGGCAACCCGCGATCCGGCCGCCGGCGCTGGACGCGCCGACGGCCGGATCCGACGGTCACGGGTAGTACACCCGAGGGCTGGTGAAGATGCCGTGCAACGTTCCGCTGCACGTGTACACCTCGACCACCGCCACGGCGGAGCCCTTGAAGTTGTTCATCACGTTGACGTTGCGGCTGATCGGCCCGAACCGGCCGGTCCGGTTGAGGTCGTAGTAGATCCAGGAGGTGTTGCCGTTGTTCGTGGTCCGCAGCTGGAGGTACGCCACGCACCGGGACTGGTCCGGGGTGGCGTTCATGTAGAAGTCACCCACCACGGTCTGGTTGGAGCCCTGGTACGAGATGCACGAGCTGATCGGGTAGGCCCCGGTGCAGCCGCCCCCCGATGCCGCCTGGGCCGCCGTCGGGGCGACCAGGAGCGCCGCCAGTGTGACGACCGTGCCGAGGATGGTGCCCAGCAGTCGTTTTCCCATGTCGTTCGCCTGCCTTCGTCCGGTGCCCGACGGTGCCGGGCGGATGTGCACACCGTCGCCGACCGGACCTGCCGAAACCTCGCCGGATTCCTGCCCGCCCGACGATCCGCTCCCGGAGCTCGGCCCCGACGCGCGGTCAGGAACGGGCGAGGCGGCGCAGCAGCGAGTCGGCCCCCAGCGGGTACGCGCCGTGCCGGCGTACTCCGTCGGCGACCTCGCGGTCCGACGAGACCACGACCACCGGACGGCCGGCCGGCTCGGCGCGGACCAGGCGTCGGATCAGCTCGTCGGCGGTCTCGCCCTTGCGGGAGAAGAGCACCCGTACGCCGCGCGGGGCGGGTGGCAGCCCGTGCATCCGTTCGGCCCCGTCGAACACCACGGTGACCTCGTCGCCGGTCTGCGCGGCGATCCCGCCCAGCCCGGTGATCAGGCGCTTGCGCTGCTGTTCCAGCGACATCTCGCCGAAGCCGCGCTTGGTGACGTTGTAGCCGTCCACCACGAGGTGCGCCCGGGGCAGGGCGAGCAACTGGTCGAGCCGGGCCGGGTCGTCGGTGTCGCGGGCGCGGGCGGCCGGGCCGGCCGGGGCGGCGCCGGGCTGCTCGGCGAACGCGTCGGCGACGAAGTCGGCGGGGAGCTTGTCGACCGGGTCGAGCGCCAACTCCCGGCGCAGCCCGACGGCGGCCTGGCCGATGGTCTCCAGCAGCAGCCAGAGGCGGGCGTCGTCGACCGAACGGGCCTCCTTGGCGCTGGCCCGGGCCACCCCGGCGGCGGCCTCCGCCTCGGCGAGCCGGGCGCGGGCGCGGCGCAGCTCGGCGTCGACGTCCGCGCTGGCGCGGGCGGCCCGGCCGCGTTCGGTGGCGAGGAGTTCGCTGGCCTTGCGCTCGCGGGCCTGCGTCTCGCGCAGCGTACGGGCCATCTGGCGGGACTCCTCCCGGAGCTGACCCAACTCCTCGCGGACCCGGGCCAGCTCGTCGCGGAGCTTGTCGGCCTCGACCCGGGCCACCGCACGGTCGTGTTCGGCGCGGGTGGCCCGCTGCTCGGCCTCGCGGACCAGTTCGGCGACGACGGCGCTGTCCGCCTCGGCGCGGACCGCGGCGCCGCTGGCGTCGATCAGCTCCCGCCAGCCACGCGGCCGGGCCAGGTAGGCCAGCGCGGCCACCTCGACCGGGTCGGCGGCGGCCGGCGCGGTGCCCTCGACCACGGCCGCCCCGAGGTCACCGGCGTCGGCCAGCACCCGGGCGGTGACCCGCTGCCGGAACAGCGGGTCACCGGTGAGCTGGGCGGCGATGGCCGGAGCGCCGAGCCGGGCCCGCCGGTTGGGGGCGAACTTGGCCACCCGCCGCAGCGGCACCGGCACCTCGTCGGCGGGCAACCCCGGCAGCACGGCGGCGGTCAGCGCAACGATCCGCTGACGGACCGGCTCGGGCAGCGTCGGCTCCGGCTCGACGGCCGGTTCGGGGTGATCGTCACCGGCGTCCGGATCGTTCACCGCGCCGTCGCGGACGACCGGGTCCTCCTGCGGGAGGTGGTCGTCGGGCGGCTCGGTGAGGGGCATGTGGCAAGTCTCCCACCGCTGGCGGGCCCACCGCCTGGTGAGTGAGCCGATCTCTCATCCTAGCCCCATGGTGACTGCTGGGACGGCTGCGACGGGAGTGTCGGACCGGGGCGCTAGCGTGCCGCCGATGGCACAGGCGGAGTACGTCCAGGAGTCACTTGCCGGTCTCGACCCGGCGGTGGGCGGGGTGGACCCGGCCCTGCCGCTGTACGCGACCACCTTCGTGGTGGTCGACCTGGAGACCACGGGCGGCGCGCCGGACGGCGGCGGGATCACCGAGATCGGCGCGGTCAAGGTGCGCGGCGGCGAGGAGCTGGGGGTGCTGGCCACCCTGGTCAACCCGGGGCAGCCGATCCCGCCGTTCATCACCGTGCTGACCGGGATCACCCAGGCCATGCTGTTGCCGGCCCCGCCGATCGAGCAGGTGCTGCCCAGCTTCCTGGAGTTCATCGCCGACGCCGTGCTGGTGGCCCACAACGCCCCGTACGACGTGGGTTTCCTCAAGGCGGCCTGCGCCAGGCACGGTTACCGCTGGCCCAACCCCCGGGTGCTGGACACGGCGGCGCTGGCGCGGCGGGTGCTGACCCGCGACGAGGTGCCCAACCGCAAGCTGGGCACCCTGGCGGCGTACTTCCGGACCGCCACCCAGCCCACCCACCGGGCGCTTGACGACGCCAGGGCCACCGTCGACGTGCTGCACGGCCTGATCGGCCGCCTCGGTGGGCACCGCGTCGACACGGTCGGCGACGCCATCGAGTTCGCCCGGGCGGTCACCCCGACCCAGCGCCGCAAACGGCACCTGGCCGAAGGGCTGCCCAAGGTTCCGGGCGTGTACATCTTCCGGGCCGCCGACGACCGGCCGCTCTACGTCGGCACGTCGGGCGACATCGCCACCCGGGTCCGCAGCTACTTCACCGCCGGCGAGAAGCGCGCCCGGATCTCCGAGATGCTGGCCGCGGCCGAGCGGGTCGAGGCGGTGGAGTGCGCGCACTCGTTGGAGGCGGAGGTGCGCGAGCTGCGGTTGATCGCCGCGCACGCGCCGCCGTACAACAGGCGGTCGAAGTACCCGGAGCGGATGGTCTGGCTCAAGCTGACCGACGGTCCGTACCCCCGGTTGTCGATCGTGCGGGAGATCTCCCCCACCGACACCGCCTACCTCGGGCCGTTCACCTCCCGTCGGGCCGCGGAGCTGGCCGCCGCCGGCTTCCACGACGCGGTGCCGCTGCGCCAGTGCACGCACCGGCTCTCGCTGCGCACCGTCACGCCGGCCTGCGCGCTGGCCGAGCTGGGTCGCTGCCCGGCACCCTGCGAACACAAGATCACCCCCGAGGAGTACGACGACAGAGCCGTCGCGCCATTCCGGACGGCCACCGCGAGCGACCCGCAGCCGGTGGTGGACGCGCTGCTGGCCCGGATCGACGTGCTCGCGGCCGACCAGCGGTACGAGGAGGCCGCCGTGGTGCGGTCCCGGCTGGCCGCGGTGCTGCGCGCCACGGTGCGGATGCAGCGGTTGGCGGCGCTGACCGGGATCGCCGAGCTGGCGGCGGCCCGCCCGGCCGCCCGGGGCGGCTGGGAGCTGGCCCTGGTACGCCACGGTCGGCTGGCCGGCGCCGGGGTGTCCCCGCCGGGTGTCCACCCGCGACCCACGCTGACCGCCATCCGGGCCACGGCCGAGACGGTGTCGGGTGGGCACGGGCCGGTGCCGTCGGCCACCGCCGAGGAGTCCGAGCGCATCCTGTCCTGGTTGGAGCGGTCGGAGACCCGACTGGTGGAGATGTCGTCCGGTTGGTCGTCACCGGCGGGCGGGGCGGGCCGCTTCCGTGACCTGCTGGCGAAGGCCGAGGGCGGCGCGTCGCACCAACTCTCGACCGAACGCTCATGACCAACTGACCGATCGGACTACGTCGACTCGCTTAGGCTGTTAAGGAAGTGCAGTCCTGCCCGTTTCGTGGGCCTGCTCCCGTTCACCGGGTACGGTGATCGCGGAGCCGGGGTGAGGAGGTGTCCCTCGTGGACGTCGACGCCGGACACGGCGCCGCCCTGGGGGGCGCCCTGCCAACCCAGTCGGGCGAGCTGCCCCTGACCCGCCGACTGCGGTCGTTGCTCACCTGGCCGACCACCGACTCCGACCCGGTGACGCACCTGGTCCGCACCCATCGAGGCATCCACGCCGGTGCCGACCCGGCGGTGCTGCGGCGGGCGTACACGATCGCGGAGAACATGCACCGCGGTCAGTTCCGCAAGAGCGGCGAGCCGTACATCACCCATCCCCTCGCAGTGGCGCAGATCTGCGCCGAGCTGGGCATGGACACCACCACCCTGGTCGCGGCGCTGCTGCACGACACCGTCGAGGACACCCGCTACACCCTCCAGGCGCTGGCCGAGGACTTCGGCCACGAGGTGGCCCACCTGGTCGACGGGGTGACCAAGTTCGACAAGGCGTTCTACGGCAAGGCGGCCGAGGCGGAGACGATCCGCAAGATGATCGTCGCGGCCGCCAAGGACGTCCGGGTGCTGATCATCAAGCTGGCCGACCGGCTGCACAACATGCGGACGCTCGGGGTGCGCTCGGCGGCCTCCCGGGAGCGGATCGCCCGCAAGACGCAGGAGGTCCTGGTCCCGCTCTGCGACCGTCTGGGCATCCAGACCCTCAAGCGTGAGCTGGACGACGTGGTGCTGCTGCACCTGGAGCCTGACGAGCACGCCCGGCTGGCCCGGCACGTGCACGACCGGCCCGGCTGGGACACCTACCTCGACGCCGTGGTCAGCCGCGCCCGGGTCGCGCTCAAGCGCAGCCGGGTCGACGCCGAGGTGAGCCCCCGCCCGCGACACCTCTACTCGATCTGGAAGGACACCGTCGCCGGCGGCCACACCGCGCCGTACGACCTGCCCCGCATCTCGGTGGTGGTCGACGGCCCGGCCACCGACTGTTACGCGGCGCTGGGCGCGATCCACGGCACCTGGCGGCCGATACCGGGCCGCTTCAAGGACTTCATCGCCTCGCCGAAGAACAACCTCTACCGCTCGCTGCACACCAGCGTCTGCGGCCCGCAGGACCGTACGGTGGAGGTGTTGATCCGCACGGAGGAGATGCACCGCTCCGCCGAGTACGGCATCGCCGCCGACTTTCGCTTCCCGCGCTCGGGCCGCGGCAGCGCGGCGGCCCGGGCCGAGCAGTTGGACTGGCTGCGCCGGGTGCTCGACTGGGAGCCGGAGGCCGCCGACCCGGCGCAGTTCTACGAGTCGCTGCGCTGCGATCTCGCCGAGGGCCAGATCCAGGTCTTCGCCGACGGCCGTCAGGTGGTGCTGCCGGCCGGCGCCACGCCCGTCGACCTGGCGTACGAGCTGGGCAGCCATCGCGGTGACCACTGCCTGGCCGCCCGCATCAACGGCCGGCTCGCGCCGCTGAGCTCGGAGCTGGACGAGGGCGACGTGGTGGAGATCTTCACCGAGAACGACGCCGACAACGGCTTCGAGGCCGCCGCCGCGCCGCGCGGTCCGCGCAAGGAGTGGCTGGGCTTCGTCAAGTCGCCGCACGCGCAGATGCAGATCAACAGGTGGTTCGCCGAGCACACCGAGCCGGGCATCACGATCAGCGACAAGGTACGCCTCGGGCGGGCCACCATCGGTCTCGCCCTGCGCCAGCACAACCGGGGCCTCGCCAGCGACCTGCCGCTGCTGCGGCTCTCCGAGGAGTTGGGCTACCCCGACCTGGAGACCCTGCTGGTCGCGGTCTTCGATCGGGTGATCGAACCGGACGCCGTGGTACGCCAGCTCATCGACCTCGTCGACCATCGACAGTGACTCCGGCAGCCCCAGCGCGTCCGAAGGACATTCGTGACCACTAGCCTGGGGTCATGATCCCCCGTTCCCGCGCCACCGGTCGGGCCGTCTTCTACCAGGCCTTCTACCGGCTGCCGCTGCCGGTCCGCCGGCGTCTGGTCCGGCTCGCCGTCCCGAAGTACATCGTCGGCGCGGTCACCCTGGTCCGCGACAGCGAGGCGACGGGCGCGGGTCGGTTGCTGATGCTGCGCCAGCCTCCCGGCAAGGGCTGGTCGCTCCCCGCCGGCCTGCTCAACCGGGGTGAGCCTCCGGTCGTGGGCGCGGCCCGTGAGCTGTTCGAGGAGTCCGGCATCCGGCTGCCGCCGTCCCGGCTGCGTCCCGCCGTGCCGAACGCGATCGTGCACGCCAAGGGTTGGGTGGACATGGTCTTCGAGACGGAGGTGCCGGCGTCCCGCACCGAACTGGTGGTGGACGGCGGGGAGGTCTTCGAGGCCGCCTGGCACCCGCTGGACGACCTGCCCAAGCTGACCTGGCCGACCGCACGGCTGCTCGCCTACTACGACATCGGGCCGCTGGCCGGGCAGTTCCCGCCGCCGGTGCCCGACACCGCGCCATGACCGGGGCGGGCTGGCCGGCCGACCTGTGCGCGGTCGTGCTCGCCGCGGGCGAGGGCACCCGGCTGCGCCCGCTCACCGAACGGGTGCCCAAGGCGCTGTGCCCGGTCGGTAACGTGCCGCTGCTGGACCGGGCCCTGGAGCGGGTGGCCGGACTCGGCCTGAGGAGTCCCGCACGGGTCGCGGTGAACGCCTGCTACCTCGCCGACCAGGTGGTCGCGCACGTCGGCGACCGCGCCCACCTGTCGGTGGAGCCCGGCGACCCGCTCGGCACCGCCGGCGGGGTGGCGAACCTGCGGGACTGGATCGACGGCCGGCCGGTCCTGGTCGGCAACGCCGACGCGTACCTGGCCGATCCGGCCACCGCGCCGGGCCCCGACGTGGCCGCGCTGCTGGACGGCTGGGACCGGGACTCCGTACGCCTGCTCGGGCAACCCGCCGCCGACCCGGACGCGCCGGGCACCTTCGCCGGGCACTGCTTCACCGGCTTCTCCCTGCTGCCCTGGCGACTGGTCCGCGACCTGCCGGTGGTCTTCTCCGACCTGGTACGCGCGGTGTGGCGTCCGGCGGAGGCGGCCGGGGCGCTCGACGTGGTGCCGTACCCGGGCACCTTCTACGACACCGGCACGCCGGCCGACTACCTCGCCGCGAACCTGCACGCGGCGGCCGGCGGCGCCCTCGTCGACGGGTCAGCCACGGTGACCGGGAGCTGCGTCGAGTCGGTCGTCGGCGCGCACGCCCGGGTGGACGGCGACGTACGGCGCAGCGTGATCTGGCCGGGCGCGACCGTACGCGACGGCGAGCGGCTGCGGAACGTGATCCGCTTCGGCGACGACGGTACGGTGCGGGTCTAGCATGGGCGACGACGCCGACGAACGGAGAAATGTCCCGTGATCACCGCCATCGTGCTGATCGACTGCGCCACCGACGCGATCCCCGAGGTGGCCGACGCCCTGGCCAACGTCTCCGGCGTCAGCGAGGTCTACTCGGTGGCCGGGCACGTCGACCTCATCGCCATCGTCCGGGTCCGCGAGTTCGACCAGATCGCGCAGGTCATCGCGGGCAGCATCTCCAAGGTGCCGGGTGTGCTGAACACCGAGTCGCACATCGCGTTCCGGGCGTACTCGAAGCTGGACCTGGAGGAGACGTTCGCGATCGGCCTCGCGGACGCCGACTGACCCGCGGGCCGCGGGCGCGGCCGGGGCGGAACGCGACGCGGCCGGTCCACCCCGCGCGGGGTGGACCGGCCGTCGCGCTACCGCGAGATCAGCTCTCGCTGGGAGCGGGCCGCTCGGTGGTGCCGAGGCCCGGCTCCGGCGACTCGGTGATCCCACCACTCGGCGCCGGCGACTCGGTGACGCCACCCGGAGCCGGCGACGAGGTGCCCGGGCTGGGCGTGCCGCTGGCGCTGGTCTGCGGGACCGGGATGCCCAACTGGTTGGCCAGCTGGACCAGCTCGTCGTAGTGCGCCTGCAGCGTCGGCAGGGCCGTCTGGGCCAACTGGACCACCGACTGCTCGGAGCCCTGCGAGATCTCCGTCTGCGTGGCCTGGATGGCCTGGACGTGACCGGCCAACTGCGCGGTCACCCACTCACGGTCGAACTTCTCGCCGCTGGCGTTGTTCAGCTTGTCGAGGACCGCCTGCTGATCGGCCGTGGGCTCGTTCGGCAGCTGGACGTTGAGCTGCGACGCGGTCTGCTGCACCGTCTGGTCCAGCTGGGTGTGGTCGGTCTTGAACATCGCGCCCAGGTCCTTGACCCCCTGGTTCTGGCCCTTCTGCTGCGCCAGGTCACCGGCGGTGATCTCGAAAAGGTTCACCTGGTGCACCGCCTGCAGGTACTGGGTGTCCTGCGTCGACGGCTGTGCCGCTGCCTGCGCGGCCGCTGCCGGCGCGACGCCGACCAGCACCAGCGCGGCCAACAGGCCGAGGCGTTTGAGACCCAACATGCTTCCCCCCCTTGAGACGTTGGACCGCACGGATACCCGGCTCACCGGGGTTATTCCTGCGATCGCCCGACGCGCGGGGTCGACCGGTCCCGCCGTGCCCGTCCGACTCCTGCTCGGTTGGGCGGCGGGACGGCCAGAACGACGTGACGCCCGCCGGAAGTCCGGCGGGCGTCACGTCATGGTGCTGTCGGGAGGTCAGTGGCGGCTCTCGCCGCTGCCGATCTCCGCGCGCTCTGCACGGGGCTCGACCGGCGGGTGACCCGGCGAGACCGGCGCCTCGACCGGCTTCTCGATCGGGTAGAAGAAGCCCCGGACCGCCGGGCCGAGGGCCCCGAGCCGGTTCATCTTCTTCGGCACCACCCAGCCGGCGTACTCCAGCTCACCGTGACCGTCCGCGTGCCCGTTCGACGCGCTGAGCGGCTGGTGGACCTCGACGAACCGACCGTCCGGCAGCCGCCGGATGATGCCGGTCTCCACGCCGTGCGCGAGCACCTCCCGGTCGTGCTGCTGCAGACCGAGGCAGAGCCGGTAGGTGACGTAGTACGCCAGCGGCGGGACCACCAGCAGGCCGATCCGGCCGGCCCAGGTCATCGCGTTCAGGCTGATCTGGAACTTGTCGGCGATCACGTCGTTGGCGCCCGAGAGCGTCAGCACGATGTAGAAGGCGACGGCCATGGCGCCCACGGCCGTACGGGCCGGCACGTCACGGGGCCGCTGGAGCAGGTTGTGGCTCTTGCGGTCCTTGAGGTGCCGGGCCTCCAGGAACGGGTACATCGTCGACAGGCCGACCAGGATGCCGGGCAGCACGACCGTCGGCCAGAACAGCGGCGGGATGACGTACCCGTCGCCGATCGGGATGTTGATCTCCCAAGCCGGCATGAGTCGGGTCGAACCGTCGAGGAACATGACGTACCAGTCGGGCTGGCTCGCGGCCGAGACCACCCACGCCTCGTACGGGCCGAACAGCCAGATCGGGTTGATCTGGAACAGACCGCCCAGCAGCGCGATGACGCCGAAGACGACCATGAAGAAGCCGCCCTGCTTCAACGCGTAGCGGGGGAACATCCGCTCGCCGACCACGTTGTTGTTGGTCCGGCCGGGGCCGGGCCACTGGGTGTGCTTCTGCTTGAAGACCAGACCCAGGTGGACGCTGATCAGCGCGAGCAGCAGGCCCGGGATCAGCAGGACGTGGGCGATGAAGAACCGGCTGATGATGATCGTGCCGGGGAACTCGCCACCGAAGATCGACGACGTGAGCCAGGAGCCCACCACCGGGATGGACAGCATGATCGCGGAGGCGATCCGCAGACCGGTGCCGGACAGGCCGTCGTCCGGCAGCGAGTAGCCGGTGAAGCCCGCCAGGAAGCCCACCCAGAACAGCAGCGAACCGATGATCCAGTTGGTCTCGCGCGGCTTGCGGAAGGCGCCGGTGAAGAACACCCGCAGCATGTGCACGACGATCGCGGCCATGAACAGCAGCGCCGCCCAGTGGTGCATCTGCCGCATCACCAGACCGCCCCGGACGTCGAACGACAGGTCCAGGCTGGAGGCGTACGCGGCGGACATCGGGGTGCCCTGCAACGGCGCGTAGCTGCCGTCGTAGACCACCTCGGTCATCGCCGGCTCGTAGAAGAAGGTGAGGAACACACCGGTCAGCAGCAGGACGATGAACGAGAAGAGCGCGATCTCGCCCAGCAGGAACGACCAGTGGTCCGGGAAGACCTTGTTCAGCAGCTTGCGCAGCGGCGTGGCTACCGCGAAGCGGTCGTCCACCCCCGCCGCGGCCTTGCCCGGCGTGGCCGCCAGGTCAAACTTTCGACGCTTCATGGCCGCTCCCAGAAGTCAGGCCCGATGGTCTCGGTGTAGTCGGACTTCGCCACGAAGAAGCCCTCGGAGTCAACCTCGATGGGCAACTGCGGTAGCCGCCGGCTGGCGGGGCCGAAGACGGGCTTGGCGTTGTCGGTGATCAGGAACTGGGACTGGTGGCACGGGCAGAGCAGCCGGTTGGTCTGCTGCTCGTACAGGCTCGCGGGGCAGCCGGCGTGCGTGCAGATCTTGGAGAACGCCGCGTAGTTGCCCCACATGTAGTCACCGTGACCGACGTCGGGACGCGAGTTGGCCTCGCGGGACTTCTGGGCGTCCGAGTCCCGCAGGTGGATCAGCAGCGTCGGCGAGTCGGCGTGCCGGTTGCTGACGCCGTGCTCGATGCCCGGGAACACCGTCAACTGACCACCGACGCTGACGTCCGCCGGGCGTACCGGGCGGCCGTCCTCGCGGACCAGGCGGATCTTCTGCCCGTTCTCGGTCGGGGCGAACCCGGTGGTGAACATCTGGTTGTTCTTGTGCGGCTGGGAGATCAGCCCACCGACCAGCGGGGCCGCGGCGACCGCGGCGACCGGCGCGAGACCGGCCAGCAGCGAGATGCCGAGCAGCGGACGACGCTTGATGCCCATCTCGTCGGCCAGGTAGAGCATGGTCTGGCCGGTGATGGTGCGACCCTCGGAGTCGACCTGACCCTCGTGCCGGTCCTGGATCGAGACCTCCTTGGGCAGCAACTTCTTGCCCCAGGTCAGGATGCCGAAGCCGACGGCGAGCAGCGCCACGCCGAGGGTGGCGCCCAGCAGCGGCGTGTAGAACTTGTCGCCGCCGCGGCCCGGCTCGTACTGCCACGGCCACCAGATGTAGATGGCCAGGAAGGCGGTCGCGGCCAGACCGGTGATCAGGAAGAAACCGGCCACCACGCGGGTCAGCCGACGCTCCGCCTTGGTGCCCGGCAGCACCTGCGGCTCGTAGTGGACGATCTCGATGTCGTCCCGACGCGCGCCCTCACGGACGATGTCGAACCGGCTCAGCCTGGGGTCGTTCACGTCGAGCGGCTCCGGACCCCGGGGGGTCTGGTGCTCGGTGTGCGTGCTCATGCCGTCACCTCGCTACGGGTGGCGCCGAGCGGCACCACGGCGGTGAAACTGAAGATCCGCTCGGTCACGACTTACCCGCAATCCACAGGCTAGCGAACACGAGCGCCACGATGCCAACCAGGAAGATCGCCAGGCCCTCGGTGGACGGCCCGTACCGACCGAGGTTGAACCCGCCCGGGTCCTGGTCGGTCTTCAGCGTCTCCTGGATGTAGGCGATGATGTCGGCCTTCTGCTCCGGCGTGATCTGGTTGTCGCCGAACACCGGCATGTTCTGCGGGCCGCTCAGCATCGCCGCGTAGATCTGCCGGTCGGTCGCGGGGTGCAGGCTCGGGGCGAACTTGCCCGAGGAGAGCGCGCCGCCGCCACCGCCGAAGGCGTGGCACTGCGAGCAGTTGATCCGGAACAGCTCGCCGCCGGCCGCGACGTTGCCGCTCTCGTGCAGGTCCTCCTCGGTGCCCGGGACGACCGGACCGCCGCCGAGTTCCTGGATGTACTGGGCGAGCTGCCGGGTCTGCTCGTCCGTGAAGACCGGCGGCTTGCGGTGCGCCTGGGCCTCCTGGCGGGCCAGCGGCATGCGGCCCGAGCTGACCTGGAACTCGACCGAGGCCGCGCCGACGCCGATCAGGCTCGGCCCGCGGCCCTCGACGCCCTGGGCGTTGCGTCCGTGGCAGGTCACACAGCTCACGTCGAACAGCGCCTTGCCCTCGGCTGCGGCGCCGGTGAGCGGCGGATTGTCCTGCGCCTGCGCACCGGGGGCGAAGACGGTGTAGGCGCCGCCGGCGAGCATCAGCGCCGCGATCAGCCGGACCGCGGCGCCCAGCCGGCGGCGGCCCCTGCTGCGCGCGGCGGGCCGCCCGCGCAACCGCGCGAGCAGGCCGCGTCGGCGGTCGTTGTCAGAAGTCATGAGCTGTGTCCTTAACCGGTTGGACCTTGTCTCAGGGGACGGAGCAGCGGCGCGGTTCGTGACGCGCCAAGATCACTGAAGCCAGTAGATCATGGCGTACAGGCCGATCCACACGACGTCGACGAAGTGCCAGTAGTACGACACGACGATCGCCGAGGTCGCCTGCGCCGGGGTGAACCGGCCCATGGTCGTGCGGACCATGAAGATGATGAAGGCGATGAGACCGCCGGTCACGTGCAGGCCGTGGAAGCCGGTCGTCAGGTAGAACATCGAGCCGTACCCGTCGGCGTTGATCTTGACGCCGTCCTCCACCAGGTGGCGGTACTCGTTCACCTGGCCGAGCACGAAGATCAGGCCCATCACGAAGGTGACGGTGAACCAGCGACGCAGCGCGTGCACGTCACCCTTCTCCGCCGCGAAGACGCCGAGCTGGCAGGTCACCGAGGACAGCACCAGGATCACCGTAAAGGTGGTCGCGTACGGGATGTTCAGCGACTCGGTGTGCTTCTCCCACTGCTCCGGCGCAGCCGCGCGGATCGAGAAGTACATCGCGAAGAGCGCCGCGAAGAACATGAGTTCGCTGGAGAGCCACACGATCGTCCCCACGCTGACCATGTTGGGTCGCGTCAGAGAGTGGATCCGGCTCTTGTCAATGGCTGGGGCCGCAGTCACGCCGTCATTATTGCCCCTGACCGGGGCCGGCGATCAGCGGGGTGGCAAACCTGCGCCTTCCGTGGCCCGCGCGTCAGGGTCCGGTTCGCCTGGCCTAGCCTGAAAAGCGTGCTGCACGTCGATCCCATCCTCGCCGCCACCTCGGCCGTCCCGGCCGATGTGCTCGCGGCCACCTCGACGGGCCCGTCCCCGCTCGCCGCCGGGACCGAGGCGACCCCGCCACCGTTCACCATCGGCGCGGTGCTGACCGAGACCCGGCTGGACAGCTGGCTGGCCCTCGGCCTGGTGCTCGCCGCCGGTCTCTACCTGTACGGGGTGCACCGGCTGCGCATCCGCGGCGACCGCTGGCCGGTCGCCCGTACCGTCTTCTTCCTCGGCCCCGGCCTCGGCGGCATCGCGCTGGTCACGGTCAGCGGGCTGCACGCCTACGACACCGCGCTGCTGTCGGTGCACATGGTCCAGCACATGGTGCTCTCCATGGTGTCGCCGATCTTCCTGGCGCTGGGCGCGCCCATGACCCTCGCTCTGCGGACCCTGCCCGTCGGGCCGCGCAAGCGTCTCCTGGCGATCGTGCACAGCCGGATCGCCCGGATCTACACCTTCCCGCTGGTGGCGTTCGCCATCTTCGTGGTCAACCCGTTCGCCCTGTACTTCAGTGACCTGTACCGCTTCACGCTGGAGCACGCCTGGGCGCACGAGTTGGTGCACGCCCACTTCATCCTGACCGGCTGCGTGTTCTTCTGGCCGCTGCTCGGCCTGGACCCGCTGCCCGGCCGCTGGCCGTACCCGGCCCGGGCGCTGCTGATGCTGCTCTCCGTGCCGTTCCACACCGTGCTCGGGCTCACCATCATGCAGAGCACCACACTCTTCGGCGGCGACTGGTACCCGTCGCTCAACCTGAGCTGGGCCGACCCCAAGGCCGACCAGGTGGTCGCCGGCGGCATCCTCTGGGCCGGCGGCGAGTTCGTCAGCGTGACCATGCTCGCGGTGCTGGTCGTGCAGTGGGTCAAGCAGTCCGAACGGGAGGCCCGCCGCGTCGACCGCGAGCTGGACCGCCAGGAGGCCCGCGACCGCGCCGCCGACGCCGCGACCGCCTGAGCTGCGCAGACGGTACGACCAACGCCCCCCGGCCGGGCGGCGTGTCAGGTACGTCACGTCGGCCGGTACGATCGGCGGGCAGCTACGAGGTTGGAAGCGGAGTGTCGGCATGAGTGAGCGTCTGTGCACCGTCCTGCTCTACAGCGACGACCCGCAGGTCCGGGACCGGATGCGGCTCGCCGTGGGCACCCGGCCCGCGCCCGGGCTGCAGATCGAGTTCGTCGACGCGTCGACCTACGCCGAGACCATCCGGCTGGTCGACGACTACGAGATCGACCTGCTGCTGCTGGACGGCGAGGCGAGCCCCGGCGGCGGCATCGGCATCGCCCGGCAGATCAAGGACGACCGGCACGACGCGCCCCCCACCTGCCTCGTGATCGCCCGCGCCGCGGACCGATGGCTCGCCGCGTACGCCGAGGTCGACGCGACGCTGGTGCACCCGCTCGACCCGGTGACCACCGGCAGCACGGTGGCCGAGCTGCTGCGGACGCACGCACCCGCCTGACGTCCCCGCGTCAACCGGCACCGACAACGGCGCCGGCCGAGCCAGCGCCGGCTCCAGCCCACCCGCACTTCGTACGCTCGGGAGGCCCGCCATGGGCGATCGGACCTGGCCGCACCTGCTCAACTCGCTGCTGCGCGGCGAGGAGCTGACCACCGCCGACACCGCCTGGGCCATGGGCGAGATCATGGCCGGCTCGGCCACTCCGGCCCAGGTGGCGGGCTTCGCGGTGGCGCTGCGGGCCAAGGGTGAGACCTCGGCCGAGCTGGCCGGCCTGGTGGAGACGATGTTGAGCCGGGCCGTCCCGGTCGACCTCCCCGACGAGCTGCGCTCCACCGCGCTGGACGTGGTGGGCACCGGCGGTGACCTCGCCCACACGGTCAACATCTCCACCATGGCCGCCCTCGTCGTGGCGGGAGCCGGCGTCCGGGTGGTCAAGCACGGCAACCGTGCCGCGTCCTCCTCCTGCGGCACCGCCGACCTGCTGGAGTTCCTCGGCATCCCGCTCGACCTCGACCCGGACGCCATCGTGCGCTGCGTCACCGAGGCCGGCATCGGGTTCTGCTTCGCCGCCCGGTTCCACCAGGGGATGAGGCACACCGGGCCGGTCCGCCGGGAGTTGGGCGTCCCCACCGTGTTCAACTTCCTCGGCCCGCTGACCAACCCGGCCCGCCCCCGCGCCGGCGCGGTCGGCTGCTTCGACGCTCGGATGGCCTCGGTGATGGCCGACGTGTTCGCCGCCCGCGGCGACTCGGTGCTGGTGATGCGCGGCGAGGACGGGCTGGACGAGTTCACCACCGCCGCGCCGACCCGCGTCTGGGCGGCGCAGAACGGCACCGTCCGTGAGGCCGTGCTGGACGCGACCGACCTGGGCGTACCCCGGGCCACCCTCAGCGACCTGCGCGGCGGTGACGCCTCGTACAACGCCGGCGTGGCCCGTCGTCTGCTGGCCGGCGAGACCGGCCCGGTCCGCGACGCGGTGCTGGTCAACGCGGCGGCGGCGCTCGCCACCCAGGGCCCCCTCGACGGCGACCTGACCGAGGCGCTGCGCGCCGGCCTGGACCGCGCCGCCGAGTCGATCGACTCGGGCGCGGCGGCCGGCGTCCTGGAGCGCTGGATCGCGACCGCCACCGCCGCCGAGGCCACGGCCACCGCCTGACCGGCACGACCGCCCCGCACGACCAACCGCCGCGCGCGACCGACCGACCAGGTCGGCGACGTGGCGCTGTCAGCGCGGCGACACGCAGCGACATCGGCGACGTGGGGCCACCCGCGCGACAGAAGTCCCCACGCCGGCGACGTGGGGCTATCGGCGCGGCCGAAGGCCGCCACACCGGCGACGTGGGGACGGCGGCGTTGCGTGGCCGGCGATTCGCGGCCGGTCGGGGGTGGCGCGCGTCAGGCGGCGTGGCGGCGGGTGGGCTGGCGGCGACGGCGCTCGGCCAGTCGGGTGACGGGGGCGACGAACGTGGCGATCACCACGGCCGCGCCGCAGCCGGTGCAGACCAGCTCGGGACAGTCGCTGCCGTGGCCGTCGGCGCAGGGCGGCGCCTCGAACGGCGTCACGCCCTCGCAGACGTCGCAGTAGAGATCGCGGTGCGACATCGGGCGTCTCCTTCTCACTCCAGGCGACCCGCTCCGGAACGCGACAACGACGCACAACGGAAGCGGAGAACTACTCACCTGTAGTTTCCCACGCGGGTCCGACAAATCTCCGCGCCCACCGCTCGCGCCTGCTTGATCCACTCGACATCACGGGAAGCGGGGTGTCCGGGGCGGCCGGACGCCGCGACTTCCGGCAAACCGAGTCGATCACGCGGCGGCCCGCCCATCCCTAAGGCCCGCCCACCACGAAGGCCCGCTCCCCCGGTGGGGGTGCGGGCCTTCGGAGCGGTACGCGGCCGGTCGCCGGGGCGACCGGGTCGATCAGTGCTCGGCGGTGCGCCGGGTGCCGGTGTAGTACTCGAACAGCAGGCCGCAGGCGGCGAAGACGACCGCGACCAGGCCGAGACCGATCAGCCAGAACTGCCAGAACACCATGCCCAGCGCGGCGATCGCGGCGGCCAGCGCCAGACCGAACGGCCAGTAGCTGCCCGGGCTGAAGAAGCCGACCTCACCGGCGCCGTCGGAGATCTCGGCGTCGGCCCGGTCCTCGGGGCGCAGGTCGATACGCCGGGAGACGAACCAGAAGAAGCCACCGCACATCGAGCAGAGCAGGAACGACAGCGCCAGGGCTACGGTGCCCACCCACTCGATGTTGCCGGACTCACCGTGCGTCCAGGCGCCGTAGAGGATGGTGGCGCCGAAGAGGAAACCGGCGATGATCAGGAAGATACGCCACTCGGTCTTCATGCGGCTGCCTCAGCTTCCCGTGCCGGCCGGAGCGCTGTCCGGGTTGAAGTTGCTCTGCGTCCGTCGGGTGTCGAACGGCTTGGTGGTCTGCGCGTACGGCTCCTCGCCGATCTGGGCCAGCGCCTCCTGGGTGGACTTGCCGCCCTGCTTGGCCGCGAGGAACTGGTCGTACTTCTCCGGCGAGACGACCCGCAGCTCGAAGTTCATGAACGCGTGGTAGCTGCCGCACAGCTCGGCGCAGCGGCCGACGTACGCGCCCTCGGCGTCGAGGCTGGAGACCTCGAAGACGTTGCGGATCTTGCCCGGCATGACGTCCCGCTTGAACAGCAACTCCGGCACCCAGAAGGAGTGGATGACGTCGCGGCTGGTCTCCTCGAACCGGATGGACCGGTTGGTCGGCAGCACGAGCACCGGGATGACCTCGCTGGTGCCGAGCGTCGACGCGGTGGTCTTGGCCTCGGTGCCCTGCCCGTCGCGGTAGTTGAACTGCCAGTTCCACTTGAACGCGACGACCTCGACCGTCACGTCCGGGTTCTTCGACAGCTTGTCGACGTCGGTCTGCACGATCGCCGTGTAGTAGAAGAGCACGGAGACGATCAGGATCGGCGCGATGGTGTAGAGGAACTCCATCGGCAGGTTGTAGCGGGTCTGCACCGGCAGCGCGTTGCCGCGCTTGCGGTACCGCACGACGCACCAGAAGATCAGGCCCCACACGAAGACGCCGACCGCGAGCGCGGCGACGCAGGAGGCGATCCACAGGTCGTACATCCGGTGCGACTCGGGGGTGATGCCGCCCTGGGGCCAACCGAAGCCGCCGAACGTCTTGCCGACGTCACAGCCCGTGAGCAGAACCAGCAGAGCCACGCCCCCGAGACCGAGCCCGGCCAACCGACCGGCACCACGTCCCCGGCGTCCACCGACCCGTGGGGCAGCACCGTGCCGTACGGCCGTCGGCCGTACCTCCGAACTCCTTGCGACCACCTGGTCCTGCCTCCCTAGCGCGCCGCGGTGCGTCCTTCGTCAGCACCGGCGGCAAAGGCGTCACCGACGGTCGCAGATTACTCGACCATGACGGACTCGACCGTGGTGGGGTCACTGTCCGCCCCCATCGGGGGGATCCTGGGCATAACGTCGCGATAGCGTGGGGACCCGTGAGCGCATCCCCGGTCTACCTGGACGCGGCGACGGCCGCGCCGCTGCATCCGGTCGCCCGGCAGGCGCTGCTGGCGGCCCTGGAGGACGGCTGGGCGGACCCGGGAAAGCTCTACGGCCAGGCACGCCGTGCGCGACAACTGCTCGACGCCGCCCGCGAGGCCGCCGCGCAGACGCTCGGCGTCCGCGCCGACGAACTGTCCTTCACCCCCAGCGGTACGACCGCAGCCCACGGCGCGGTGCTCGGCGCGCTGGCGGGACGGCGGCGGGTCGGGGCCACCCTGGTGCACTCGGCGATCGAGCACTCCGCCGTGCTGCACGCCGCCGAGCGGCACGTCGCGGCCGGCGGCGCCGCCACCTCCGTACCCGTGGACCGGGTGGGTCGGCTGGACCTGACCGCCTGGTCGGATGCCGTCCGGGCGCCCGGGGTCGCGCTGGCCGCGCTGATCAGCGCCAGTCACGAGGTGGGCACCGTGCAGCCGGTCGCCGAGGCTGCGGCCGTGTGCGCGGAGGTCGGGGTGCCGCTGTACGTGGACGCGGCGCAGTCGGTCGGGCGGGTACCGCTGCCGGGAGGCTGGTCGGTGCTCAGCGCCAGCTCGCACAAGTGGGGTGGGCCACCCGGGGTGGGGCTGCTGGCGGTGCGCAAGGGCACCCGCTGGGAGTCGCCGTGGCCGGCCGACGAGCGGGAGGGTGGTCGTACCCCCGGGGTGGTGAACCTGCCCGCGGTGGTGGCGGCGGCGGCGAGCCTGCGCGCGGCGGCGGCCGACGCGGCCGCCGAGCAGGCCCGGCTGTCCCCGCTGGTGGACCGGATCCGGGCGCGGGTGGCGGCCCAGGTGCCCGACGTGGAGGTGGTCGGCGACCCGGTGCTGCGGCTGCCGCACCTGGTGACGTTCTCCTGCCTGTACGTCGACGGCGAGACCCTGCTGCACGCGCTGGACCGGCGCGGGTTCGCGGTGTCGTCCGGTTCGTCCTGCACGTCGTCGACGCTGCGGCCGTCGCACGTGTTGGAGGCGATGGGGGTGCTCTCGCACGGCAACGTGCGGGTCAGCCTGCACCGGGACACGACCGAGGAGGACGTCGAGCGGTTCCTCGCCGAGCTGCCCGGGATCGTCGCCGGGCTGCGGGCCGACGCCGGGGTGGTCGGGCTGTGACGATGCCGGACGAGGTGATCGACTGCCGGGGTCAGCGGTGCCCGCTCCCGGTGATCGCGGCGGCCCGGCGGATGCCCGAGGTGCCGGTCGGCACGGTCGTGCGGGTACTCGCCGACGACCCGGCCGCGGCCGTGGACATCCCGGCCTGGTGCCGAATGCGCGGCCAGGAGTTCCTGGGTGCCCTGACGGGCCCCGAAGGCCCCGCCTACGACCTCCGCCGCACCCACTAGCCCCTCTCCCCCTCCCCGCCCTCCCCTACACCCCCGCGATCTTGCACTTTCTGTCGCGACAAGAGCGGACAAGAGCCGCGAAACGTCGACACAAAGTGCAAGATCGGCGAGAGGTGTGGGGCGGGGACCGCGGGGGCGGGCGGGGGGGCGGGGGCGGGGGGGTTACGGGAGGAGGTGGGGGCGGATCTCTTCTGCTGCCTCGTCGCCGTAGGACTCGGCGAGGCGCTTGACGAACAGGTCGCGGCGGACATCGTACTCCTGGGTGCCGACCGTCTCCAGGACCAGCGTGGCCAGCAGCGAGCCGACCTGGGCGGCCCGCTCCAGGCCGAGGCCCCAGGAGAGCGCGGTGAAGAAGCCGGCCCGGAAGCCGTCGCCGACCCCGGTCGGGTCGACGGCCCGGATCTCCCGGGCGATGGGTACGTGGATGGGGTCGAAGCCCCTGCCGGCGATCTCCACACCGTCCTTGCCCAGCGTGGTGACCCGCACCTTGACCAGGTCCAGCAACTGCTCGTCGCTGAGCTGCGCCTTGCTCTGCAACAGCGACTTCTCGTAGTCGTTGGTCATCAGGTACTCGGCGCCCTCGATCAGCGCCACCACGTCCTCGCCGGGCATCCGGGCGAGCTGCTGGGACGGGTCGGCGGCGAACGCGTACCCGCGGGCGCGGCACTCGGCCGAGTGCCGCAGCATCGCCTCCGGGTCGTTCGCGCTGACCAGCACCAGGTCCAGTCCGCCGAGCCGGTCGGCGACGGGGGCCAGTTCGATGTTGCGCGCCTCGCTCATCGCGCCCGCGTAGAACGAGGCGATCTGGCACATGTCGGTGTCGGTGGTGCACACGAACCGGGCCGTGTGCGCGACCTCACTGATGTGCACCGAGTCGCAGTCCACGCCGTGCCGCTCCAGCCAGGAGCGGTAGTCGGCGAAGTCGGCCCCGACCGCTCCGAGCAGCACCGGGCGCAGCCCGAGCTGGCCCATGCCGAAGGAGATGTTCGCCGCCACCCCGCCACGGCGGAGCACCAGGTCGTCCACCAGGAAGGAGAGCGAAACCTTGTGCAGCTGATCGGCGATGAGCTGGTCGGCGAAGCGACCCGGGAAGCTCATCAGGTGATCGGTGGCGATCGAGCCGGTCACGGCGATCTTCATGTCAACCCTCAGGGTCGGGAGCAGGGCGCGGTCAGCCTACCGGCCCGGCAACCCGGGGGTGTCCGGTCGGTCAGGCAACGGCAACCGGCCGGTCACCAGCGTTGCGGGGCC
Source organism: Micromonospora sp. WMMD729 (assembly GCF_049315225.1). NCBI lineage: Bacteria > Bacillati > Actinomycetota > Actinomycetes > Micromonosporales > Micromonosporaceae > Micromonospora > Micromonospora sp. WMMD729. The sequence continues at coordinate 4,712,994 of NZ_CP186059.1, forward strand.
AGGTACGACGACGGGGCGGTCCCGGTGGGACCGCCCCGTCGTCGGTGGCGCGTGGGCTCTAGACGAGTAAGTCCGAAGTTTGGGTCAGTGGTCGTAGGCGATCAGGGATCTGGTCACGGGCTGCCCGGTGGTCCGGTTGTGCCAGATCGCGGCGGTCATCGCGAGGAGCCGCTGGGCGACTCGGGCGGCTACCCCTTCGATACTCCGGCCGCCGTGTAACTCAAGGTCGAGTTGGCCCTTCAACGTGTCGTTGACCGACTCGATGAGCTGACGAATGGGCTTGAGTAGGTGTTCGTCCGGGCGTGGGGTGCGGTTGCGGTACGACGGTCTGAGCAATCGCACCCCACGCTCTGCCAGCCACCGGTCCAACTCGGCGGAGACGTACCCCTTGTCCGCCACGATCAGCAGGCCCGGACGGTCGGTGACGAGGTCCGGATCATGATCGAGGACCGCGGTCAGCACCTCCCGCTCGTCGACCTTCGGGGTGCCGAGCGCCCACGCGATGGGCAGACCTGACGGGGTGCAGATGAGATGCAGCCGCAGGCCCCAGAAGAACCTCGAGTGCGAGGCGCAGTAGCCGTACCCGGCCCACCCCGCCAGATCGGAGCGTTTCACCGTCGGCCTGGACCGGCCGCATTCCACCGGTGTGGAGTCGATGACCCAGGTCGTGTCGGACCACAGGTCGGTGTCCTCGGCGACCGCCCGAATGGCACGCTTGAGCAGCGGCAACGCCGCCCTCAACCGCTTGTTGTAACCGGACTGTCCAGGCAGGTACGGGAACGCCCCGGGCAGATGCCCGGGGACGAACCGAAGCCAACGGGCCTCGGAACGCACCCCGAGCAGCGCCTGCGCGACGGCCAGGGTCAGCAACTCCGCGTCGGAGAGCTTCGGTGGCCTACCCGTCCGGCGAGGACGCCCGAGCCAGTCGTCGATCTTCACGTACAGTGCGGTCAGAAGGGTGTTGAGGTCTGTCGTCACAAACGGATCTTCAACACCCTTCGTCTATACCCACACCCCGGGGTCGTTAGGACTTACTCGTCTAGTTGAACGAGTCGCCGCAGGCGCAGGAGTTGCCCGCGTTGGGGTTGTCGATGGTGAAGCCCTGGGCGTCGATCCGGTCGGCGAAGTCGATCGTCGCGCCCGCCAGGTACGGGGCACTCATCCGGTCGACGACGACCTCGACGCCGCCGAAGTCGGTGACGACGTCACCGTCGAGCGAACGCTCGTCGAAGAAGAGCTGGTACCGCAGGCCGGAGCAGCCGCCCGGCTGCACCGCGACCCGGAGCCGCAGGTCGTCGCGGCCCTCCTGCTCGATCAGGGCCTTGACCTTCTGCGCCGCGACGTCGGTGAGGACGACGGAAGTAGGGGCCTGGGCCTCGGTCGACTCGGTCTGCGCTGGCGTGGTCACGTGGAAGTCTCCCTGCGCGGTTTTGGGTCCGGACGCACTGGCCAACATCGCACGCCGTCCAGTGATTCCCGGTTGTGGTCCAGTTCCGATCGTACGCCGCTCCGGCCGGAGGTACCCGCGTGGCGGGACCCCACCCCTGGTGGGACGCTCAGCGGCTCCACTGCCGGGCCAGTCGGGCACCCAGTTCGCGCAGCCCGTCGGCGGGGCGGCTCAGCGCCGCGTCGAGGCCGCCGGCCGCCTCACCGCCGAAGTGCTCCACCAGGCTGTACGCGTCGGTCACCCCGGCCGAGGCGGCCTCCCGCCGGCCGGTGCTGACCTGGCCGGCGAGCACCACACAGGGCACCCCCCGGTCCCGGGCGGCCCCGGCCACCCCGGCGACGACCTTGCCGCGCAGCGACTGGTGGTCGAACGACCCCTCCCCGGTGATCACCAGATCGGCGGCGTCCAGGGCGGCGTCCAACCGGACGGCCCGGGTGACCAGGCCGATACCGGACTCGCAGCCGCCACCCAGCGCGAGGATGGCCGCGCCGAGGCCGCCGGCCGCCCCGCCGCCGGGCAGCACGCCCAGCCCCGCCGGGCAGCCGGGCAGGTCCCGCTCCAGCACCGCCGCGAAGCGCTCCAGGGCGGCGTCGAGCAGCAGCACGTCGGCCCGGTCGGCGCCCTTCTGCGGACCGAAGACGTTGCTCGCGCCGTGCAGGCCGAGCAGCGGGTTGTCCACGTCGGTGGCGGCGACCAGCCGGACACCCCGCAACCGGGGTACGCCGTCCAGCCCGTCGACCGCGGCCAGCGCGGCGCCCCCGTACGGCAGGGCGGCGCCGGCGGCGTCCAGCGGTGTCACGCCCAGCGCGGCCAGCATGCCGGCGCCGGCGTCGTTGGTGGCGGAGCCGCCCAGCCCGATCACCACCGTCCGGGCCCCGCTCTCCACGGCGACGGTGACCAGCAGACCCAGCCCGTACGACGTGGTGGCCTTCGGGTCGCGCTCGGCGTCGGCGAGCAGGTGCAGTCCGCATGCCTGGGCGCTCTCCAGGTAGGCGGTCGCGCCGTCGGCGGTGAGCAGGATCTCACCCGCCACCGGACGGCCCAGCGGGTCGACCGTCGACACCGGCAGGCGCCGGCCGCCGAGCGCGTCGGCGAGCACCTGGACGAAGCCCGGGCCGCCGTCGGCCAGCGGCCGGATCAGCAGGTCGTCGCCGTCGGTGACACTGCGCCAACCTTCGGCCACCGCGGCGGCGACCTCCGGTGCGGGCAGGGTGCCGGCGAACTTGTCCGGGCAGAGCAGCACGCGCATGCCGAGCAGTGTGGCAGCACACACCGAGCGGAGCTGCGGCGCGCTCGCGCTGTGGGACCATGGGCTACGTGACTTCGACCTGGGTGGAACCCTCCAACACGGCGACGGCTCTGCTGCTGCTCGGCCGGGGCAGCGACCCCGACACCGAGCGCGGCGTCGAGTGTCCGGGCGACCTGCCGGCGCCCAGCGATCCCGACCTGGTGGCCCGCGCGGCGGCGGCGAAGGCGAAGCTGGGCAGCAAGGTCTTCGTGCTGGGGCACCACTACCAGCGCGACGAGGTGATCCAGTTCGCCGACGTGACGGGTGACTCGTTCAAGCTGGCCCGGGAGGCGGCGGCCCGTCCGGAGGCGGAGTACATCGTCTTCTGCGGCGTGCACTTCATGGCCGAGAGCGCCGACATCCTCACCACCGACACCCAGCGGGTGATCCTGCCCGATCTGGCGGCCGGCTGCTCGATGGCGGACATGGCCGTGCTGGGTCAGGTCGAGGCCGCCTGGGACAGGCTGACAGAGCTGGGCATCGCGGGCGACACCGTGCCGGTGACGTACATGAACTCGTCGGCGGACATCAAGGGTTTCGTCGGCCGCAACGGCGGCGTGGTCTGCACCTCGTCCAACGCCAAGCGCGCCCTGGACTGGGCGTTCGAGCAGGGCTCGAAGGTGCTGTTCCTGCCGGACCAGCACCTGGGCCGCAACACCGCCGTGCTGGAGATGGGCCTGTCGCTCGACGACTGCGTGCTCTACGACCCGCACAAGCCCGGTGGCGGGCTCACCCCGGAGCAGCTGCGCGACGCCAAGATGATCCTGTGGCGGGGGCACTGCTCGGTGCATGGCCGGTTCACCCTGGAGAGCGTCAACGACGTGCGCGAGCGCGTGCCGGGCGTGAACGTGCTGGTCCACCCGGAGTGCCGGCACGAGGTGGTCACCGCCGCCGACTACGTGGGCTCGACGGAGTACATCATCAAGACCATCGAGGCGGCGCCGGCCGGCTCGGCGTGGGCCCTGGGCACCGAGCTGAACCTGGTCCGCCGCCTCGCGCTGGCCCACCCGGACAAGCAGATCATGTTCCTGGACAAGGCGGTCTGCTACTGCTCGACGATGAACCGGATCGACCTGCCGCACCTGGTGTGGGCCCTCGAAGAGCTGGTCGCGGGCCGGGTGGTCAACCAGATCACGGTGGACGCCGACACCGCCCACCACGCGCGGGTGGCGCTGGACCAGATGCTCGCCCTGCCCGGCGCGTGATCACGATCTGTGACGTCGTTGGTACGCAAAAGTGCCGGATCACCGATTAATGCCACACACGCCGGTGTGACCGAGTCCTTTTTCGTCACCGAGGGCTATGCTGCCGGAGCGACGACGCGAGCGGGCCGTTTCGATATGGCCGCATCCGGGGTAGCGACAAGGTTCACGCTCCCCACCATCAACACAGCAGCACCGACGCGCTGGAGGTTGCGTTGACCGACGACGTCCTGGTCGTGCACGGAGGAACTCCGCTCGAAGGGCGGATCCGCGTGCGCGGCGCGAAGAACCTGGTTTCGAAGGCGATGGTCGCCGCACTGCTGGGCGACAGCCCGAGCCGGCTGTTCGACGTGCCGAAGATCCGAGACGTCGAGGTGGTCCGGGGTCTGCTCGGCCTGCACGGCGTCAAGGTGACCGACGGCGCCGAGGACGGCGAGCTCGTCTTCGACCCGGCGAACGTGGAGAGCGCCAGCACCGACCAGATCAACGTGCACGCCGGTTCGAGCCGGATCCCGATCCTGTTCTGCGGGCCGCTGCTGCACCGCCTCGGGCACGCGTTCATCCCGGACCTGGGCGGCTGCCACATCGGCCCGCGTCCGATCGACTTCCACCTGCAGGCGCTGCGGGAGTTCGGCGCGACCGTCGACAAGCGGCCCGAAGGGCTGCACCTGTCCGCGCCGAACGGGCTGCACGGCACCAAGTTCGCCCTGCCGTACCCGAGCGTGGGCGCCACCGAGCAGGTGCTGCTGACCGCGGTCATGGCCGAGGGTGTCACCGAGCTGCGCAACGCCGCCGTCGAGCCGGAGATCATCGACCTGATCTGCATCCTGCAGAAGATGGGCGCGATCATCAAGGTCCACACCGACCGGGTGATCGAGATCCAGGGCGTGCCGAAGCTGCACGGCTACACCCACCGGCCGATCCCGGACCGGATCGAGGCCGCGAGCTGGGCCGCCGCCGCGCTGGCCACCCGTGGTCACGTCGAGGTGCTCGGCGCGCAGCAGGCCGACATGATGACCTTCCTGAACATCTTCCGGTCGGTCGGCGGCGAGTACGAGGTCACCGACGCGCGGGCGCCGAAGCTGGGCGATCCGGGCCAGGAGGGCGGCATCCGCTTCTGGCACCCGGGCGGCGAGCTGAACGCGGTGGCGCTGGAGACCGACGTGCATCCGGGCTTCATGACCGACTGGCAGCAGCCGCTGGTCGTGGCGCTGACCCAGGCCCGCGGCCTGTCGATCGTGCACGAGACGGTCTACGAGCAGCGGCTCGGCTACACCGAGGCGCTGAACTCGATGGGCGCCAACATCCAGGTCTACCGCGACTGCCTCGGCGGCACCCCGTGCCGCTTCGGCCGACGCAACTTCAAGCACTCGGCGGTGATCGCCGGGCCGAGCAAGCTGCATGCCGCCGACCTGGTCATCCCGGACTTGCGGGCCGGTTTCAGTCACCTGATCGCGGCGCTCGCGGCCGAGGGCACCTCCCGGGTGTACGGCGTCGACCTGATCAACCGGGGCTACGAGGACTTCGAGGCGAAGCTCGCCGACCTCGGCGCGCACGCCGAGCGCCCGTAACCTCCCGCACCAATCGTTCGGCCCCGACGGCTCCAGGTCGCACTGCGACCTGGAGCCGTCGCCGTAACACCGCGATGTGCACCGGGCGCGGACCGTTGGCTACCCTTGCCGCGTGCCGTCGCTCTTTCGCCGCAGCAAGTCCACCAACCTCGTCGACGAGGCCGTCACCTCGGTGACCCCCGAGGAAACCGTCGAGCGTCCCCGGGGCTACACCCCGGCCAAGGGCCGGGAGACGCCGAAGCGGCCGACGGTCGGCCGGCGTCCGGCCGGTCCGAGCCGCCCCCTCACCAAGGAGGAGGAGCGGGAGCGGCGTCGTCAACTGCGCGCGGAAGCCTCGGCCGAGTTCCGCCGCGAAGGTGGCCCCCGCGACCGGGGCCCGGAGCGGTTGCTGGCGCGCAACGTGGTCGACTCCCGTCGTACCGTCGGCACCTGGTTCTTCGGTGGCGCGCTGATCGTGCTGATCGGCTCGAACGCCGCGATGCCGCCGGTGGTCCGGTTGATCTCCAACATCCTCTGGGGCGCCCTGGCCCTGGGCGTGGTGGTCGACTCGGTACTGATCTGCCGCAAGATCAGCAAGTTGGTCCGGGAGCGCTTCCCGAAGACCGACCAGCGGATGGGCTCGCTCTACCTCTACGCCGTGATGCGCTCGATCACCTTCCGGCGGATGCGCGCTCCGGCGCCCGCGGTGCAGCTCGGCGACAAGGTCTGATTCCGGCGACGCGTCGCGCTGGGCGCTTTGCCGGCAACGGACGTCGGACGGTCGCTGTTCGTTGTACCGTGCGCGTAGTTCAGCACGGTGAACAGGTCGGCCGTTGTTCGTGACCGCGAACGTGACCCAGTGGAGCGAACACGCATGCCCGGAGAACCGTCGGCCAGCGTCGCCGCCGCCCTGCGCCGCGAGCGCGAGCGGGCCGGTCTCTCGCTGACCGAGTTGGCCGCCCGGGCGGGGCTGGCCGAGTCCACGCTCGCAACCATGGAGGCGGGGACCGGTGACCCGAGTATGGAGACGCTGTGGGCGATCGGCACGGCGCTGGGCGTACCACTCAGCCGGCTCGTGGAGCCGGCGGCCGACGACCTGCGGGTGATCCGGGCCGGCCAGGGGCCCCGGGTCCGCTCCGAGCGGGCCGACTTCACCGGGACGCTGCTCAGTGCCGGGACGGCGCGGGTACGCCGGGACATCTACCTGATCGAGTTGGAGCCGGGCGCGATCCGGGAGGCGGACGGACACACGCCGCACAGCGTGGAGCACGTGGTGGTGGCCGCCGGACGGCTGCGCGTGGGCCCCGAGAGCGAGGTGGTCGAACTCGGCCCGGGTGACTACGCGACGTTCCCCGGTGACCTGCCGCACCGGTACGAGGCGCTGGTCCCCGGGACGTTCGCCGTCCTCGTCATGGAGCATCCCTGACCCGGTGCACCGGTTCGTCGGGGGCGACGGGTGGGGTATCGTCGAAGGTCAGATTGGGTTATCGACCTAAATGTCCGGAACCATCGGATAACGTTTGCGCTCGTGGGCGGCACCACAGTGGCGGTGGGCGAGCCCGCGCCGTTACCCTCCATCCGCAGCCACGCCCTGCCGGAACGGGCGACCCGACCGGCACGCGAGGCCCCAGCGCGACAATGTGCAACGAGGTGACAACGCCGTGAGCGAGCGGACGCGAGCCGGCCACCGGAGCGTGGCAGGCGGCGACCGGACGCCCAACGGCGAGCGGGACACGAGCCCGGCCACCGCACCGTCGACGGGGAGCGGCCGAACGGTCGGGTGTGGCGACGGGCTCGACGGATGAACGGCCGCTACACCGACCGGTGGCGGGATCCGAACGAACCGTCCTGGGTGGTCGAACCGACCACCGAATGGCAACCCCAGTTCCCCGGTCAGCGCTACCCCGGCGACATCGGCGCCGCCCACCAGTCCCCGCCGCCGCGCGGACGGGCGAGCGCGGTCGGCCGGGCCGAGGTGCCGCCGCTCGCGCCCACCCGCCCGGACGGCACCTACCTCGGCCGGTCCTGGGCCGACGAACCTCCCGCCGAGCCGGACGGCCGATGGCGGGCGGACGACGAGCCGGACCAGCCCTACGGCTGGCCGCGCGGCGACGAGCGGACGTCCGACGCGTCGCGCCCCGGCCGACCCGAGACCGCGTACTACGACCATGAGCCGTACCGCCGGCCGCTCCCCGAGCCGCCCCGGCGCGAGGAGCGCCGCTCCCCCGAGTCGGACCGGCGTACCGCCTGGTCCGACCGACGCGCCAGCGACGACCGGGTCCCTGGCCGGGAGGCCGCGTGGCACCGCGACCAGCCCGCTTCCGAGGGGTACGACAGCCGCCGCCGACCCGAGCCACCCGACCGGGACCGGGCGTACCCGACGTCGCCACCGGTCTCCCCCGGCCCCTACTCCGCGACGCCCCGCGGCGACTCCGGCTGGGTGGCCGAGCCGGACGAGCCACCGCGCCGACGCGGCACGTCGGAGCGACCCGCCGCCCACGACCGGCAGCCCGGCAACGGGTACGGCGGCCGCCCGGCCCGCAGCCCCGAGAGCCGCCCGACCGACGGCTGGGCCGTCGAGGGCCCGGGCCAGTGGGCACCCGTCGACAGCCGCTCCCGCTACCGTGCCGACGGCGAGCCCGATCGCCGCCCCGACGACCTGCGCCGACCGGAGCGCCGCCCCGACGAGAACGCCCGCCGCGCGGAGCGCTGGCCCGACGACGCCCGTCGCCCGGAGCGCGGCCTGACCGACGACATGCGCCGCCCGGAGCGCGGCGTGGCCGACGACACCCGCCGACCCGAGCGCTGGCCCGACGACGCCCGCCAGGCGGAGCGGGCCGTTGTCGACGACCGGTCCCGGGTGGAGGCCGGACCGGGCGTGTCCACCGAGCGGCAGCGTCGGCCGGACGAGGTGTTCGGGCCGCCCCAGACGTCCGAGGGTGGACGGCGACGCCGCCCCGAACCGGAGGCGGAGCAGCCCCGCCGCGACGACGACCGTCGCCGTCCCGACGTCGACCCGCACCGCCCGCACCCCCGCGAGGCGGCAGCGCGCGCCGACGCGTACCCGGACCGTCGCCCGCGCGAGACGGCCCGACCGGAGCCGTACCGGGAAGAGACCCGCCGCGACGACGCCTACCGTGAGCCCCGCTCCGGCGCGGGCCTGCCCTGGCCGGCGCCCGGGCCGGTGCATCCGGACCGCACCCGGGAGCCGGGCTACCGACCCGAGCCGCGCCGTGACACCGAGCCGCGGGTCGGGGCGCGACCGCCCACCGGCCCGGCACGGCCACCGGTGGAGCCCCCTCGCTACGACGAACGGCAGGCGCGCCCCGCCGCGAGCGCGTCGCCCACCTACCGCCGGGACACCCCGGTCCCACCCACCCCCGTGTCCCCGGCGGTTCCGGTCCCGCCCACGCCGATCTCCCCGGCCGCACCGGGCGCCGACCGGGTGACTCCGGCTCGGCCGGTGTCGCCGGAGCGGCCGGTGTCGCCGGAGCGGCCGGTGTCGCCCGCCGCTCCCGGCCGGGACCGGCAAATCTCGCCCGCCGCTCCGGGCCCGGACCGGCCGATCTCGCCCGCCGCTCCGGGCCCGGACCGGCCGATCTCGCCCGCCGCTCCCGGTCGGGACCGGCCAGTCTCGCCCGCCGCCGGGTGGGCGAGGCCGGTGTCGGCGACGCCCGTCTCCCCGGCTCCCGCCGACCACGAGCGGCGACCGTCCACTCCCTACCATCGACCGCCGGACGACCGGCCGGTGTCGGGCATGCCGGTGTCGCCGGCAGCGGAGGTGCCGGTCTCCGGTCCGCCGGCCGCGCGGCTCCGGGTGGAGTTCCTGCCCGCCCCGGTGGATCCCCCGTCGTCGGACGGCCAGCCGACGCCGTCCCGGCCCGAACACCCCCGGCCCGAACACCGCCGACCCACCGACGCCGCGCCGACGACGGACACCCGGCCCACCTCGCCACCGCGCTACCCCGGCCCGGACAACCGCCCGCCCGTCGCGCCGCCGCCAACGTGGCAGCGGCCGGAGCCGCCCGCGACACACGCGACGCCGGCGTCTCCCACACCCCCCGCCGAGCCGGCACTCCCGATCGCCCCGGGCGTGCCGCGTCGCTACGTGCCTCCGACGCCCACCGAGGCGTCCACGCCACCCACGCCGGAGCCGACGACGGCGCCGACGCAGGGAGCCGATGCCTGGTTCAGCACCGCCAACCAGCCGGTCGAAGCCGAGCAGGACGCGTCGACGGCAACCGACACGCCGCCGACGGCCGACGCCACGACCGCCGGGGCGACCGAGGAACGGGCCCCCGTCGGCGTACCGGCGGAGACCGGGGACCGGCACGACACGATCGCGTCGGCCGAACCGGCCGTCGACCGCCCGGTTGACGACCCGCGGCCCGACGTCGCCGGTGAGGCCGCCGCGGCACCGGTCTCCGGGCCACCCGCCGACCTGTTCGACCCGCCACCGACCCGACCGGTGTCCGCACCACCCGCCACCGCGCGGCCCGTCTCCGCACCGCCCGTTCCGGACGCGCCGGTGTCGGTTGCACCCGTCTCGGGCCCGCCCGTCTCCGCGCCGCCGTTCGGGACGGCCGACGCCGAGCGTCCATCCTGGCCCGGCGAGTTGGTCGACCAGGGGACGTCCGCCGCCGAGCCGCCCCGGAGCGGACCGGAGCCGGTATCCGGACCCCCGGCGCACACCACTCCGGTCGCGCCGCCCGCCTGGTCGGACGACCTGAGCGAGGCGACGGACCACCGACCTGCGCCGGTCGAGGAAGCCTCCATCCCGGACCACCGTCCGGTCCCCGGCGAGACGCCGCAGTGGCCGGACGGGTCCGTCGCGGACGACCTCGACGAGGAATCCGACCCCGTCTCGGCACCGCCGGTCACACCCGTCTCGGCACCGCCCGCCGCGCCGGTGTCAGCACCGCCCACCGCGACCGGCTACGCAGCGCCCACCTCGGCACCGCCGGTCACACCCGTCTCGGCACCGCCCGCCGCGCCGGTGTCGGCACCGCCCGCCGCGACCACGACCGACTACGCCACACCCGTCTCGGCGCCGCCCACCGCGACCACGACCGACTCCGCAGCGTCCACCTCGGCAACGCCCGACGCCGCATCCGATTACCGTTCCGCGCCGGACGCCGCAGCGGAGAGCGCCGGCCCGGCACCCGCCTTCGCCGACGTCGGGCCACCCGACCCGGAACCCACCGTCGCGCCGATCGCGGCCGAACCGGTCTCCGCGCCACCCGCAGCCCTCGAACCCACCCCGGCACCACCCGCCGCCCCCGAGTCCACCTCGACGCCACCGGCCGATGCGGAACCCACGTCCCTGCCACCGGCCGAGGCGGAACCCGTCTCCGCGCCACCCGCCACCACCGAGCCTGTCGCGCCACCCGCCACCACCGAGCCTGTCGCGCCACCCGCCACCACCGAGCCCGTCGCCGCGCCGGCCGCCGAAGCCGTCGCCACGCCACCCGCCGCCACAGAATCCGTCGCTGCGGCCGCCGCCACCGAACCCGGCTCCGGGCGGTCGGCGGCAGCCCCGTCCAGCCCCGGGGCAACCGGCCCGGCAGCCGCCGTCGCGCCGATCGCGGACGAACCGGTCTCCGCGCCACCCGCTGCCGGCAAGCCCGTCTCCGCCGTACCGGCCGCCGTCATTCCCGGGCCGCGTGACCCGTCGTCCGAGGTGGACGCGCCGGTGTCGGCGCCGCCGGCCGCCGCTGCGGAGCCGGCGGGCCCGTCCCTGTCCGACGAGGGCGACCCGGAGCAGGTCCTGGCCGCGTACCGGTGGCGGCTGGACCCGGTGACCCTGCGCGAGGAGCTGACCGAGCCGGACGGCATGCGGGCCATCCGGCGGCGGCTGACCGAGAAGTTGGGTACCGCCGTCGACAACCGGGCCCGCGCGCGACTGCTCAGCCTGCGGGCGGTGACCTCGCGGATCCTCGGCGACCTCGACGACGCGTTGGCCGACGGACGCCTCGCCCTCACCTACGCGGAGGCCACCGGTGAGCTGCGCCGGACCGCGCTGGCACAGGCGCGGCTGGCGCACGTCCTGCGCTGGCGCGGCGACTTCGCCGAGGCCGACCAGCTGTTCGCCGAGGCCAACTCGGTCGAGCTGCCCGACCGGCTGCGCGCCGCGCTGCACGAGCACGCCGGGCGCTGCTGTTACGACCAGGGCCGGCTGATGGAGGCCTGCCAGCACTTCGAGCGGGCGCTCGACCTGCGCGGCGCGGCCGACGCCGAGCTGCTGGACCGGGTCCGGGTGGCCCTCGACGCGGTCACCGTGCGAGCCTCGGCGGACGGCTTCGGGCCGTACCCCCGGGGTCGGGACGAGGTGCTCGATCGGGACCGGCCCCCGCAGCCCGACCGCGACGGAGCGCTGTGGGGTTACGTCGACCAGGCCGGTGAGGTCGCCGTTCCCGCCCGGTACGCGGAGGCGCAACCGTTCCACGACGGGCTGGCCTGGGTCCGGCGGCCGGACACCGACCGGTGGTCGCTGATCAACATGTTGGGTACGACGGTGATCCCGCCGTCGTACCGGGCGGTGCGCCCGTTCAGCGACGGCCTGGCCTGGGTGGTCACCGACGGCGGGTGGACGGCGATCGACCCGACGGGCGCGGTGCAGGTTCCGCCGAACTTCGCCGACGTGCGGCCGTTCCGCCGTGGGCTGGCGGCCGTGAAGCGCGACGGCTGGGGGGCGGTCGACCGGACCGGACGGATCGTGGTGCCGACCCGCTACCACGCCTTCGTCACCGAGTTGACCGACGCGGGACCCGTCGACGGGTTCACCGACGAGGGTCTCGCGGTCGTCGACGTGGGCGGCCGGCGCGGTGTGGTGGATCGCGCGGGCACGCAGGTGGTGCCGCCGTCGTACCCGACGGTGGTCATCCATCCGGTGGCGTTCCTGGTCGGCGGCGGCGGCCGGTGGGGTGCGCTGGACCGTCGCGGCGCGCCGCTGATCGATCTGGTGCACCCCGATCGCGCCACGGTGCTGGAGGAGATCGACCGACTGTTGACCGACGCCAGCCCGGTGCTCTGAACCGCGCTCGGCGATCATGATCCACCGGAGTTAGGGTCGGGACATGGAATTCCGACACCTGGGCCGCTCCGGCCTGATGGTCAGCGAGATCTCGTACGGCAACTGGATCACCCACGGTTCTCAGGTCGAGGAGGATGCGGCGTTCGCGTGTGTGCGGGCCGCCCTCGACGCGGGGATCACCACCTTCGACACCGCCGACGTGTACGCCGGCACCCGGGCCGAGGACGTGCTCGGCCGGGCGCTGGAGAGCGAGCGTCGCGAGGGCCTGGAGATCTTCACCAAGGTCTACTGGCCGACCGGGCCGGGTCGCAACGACCGTGGCCTGTCCCGCAAGCACATCATGGAGTCGATCAACGGCTCGCTGCGTCGGCTGCGTACCGACTACGTGGACCTGTACCAGGCCCACCGGTACGACTACAGCACGCCGCTGGAGGAGACGATGGAGGCGTTCGCCGACGTCGTGCACTCCGGTAAGGCGCACTACATCGGCGTCTCCGAGTGGACCGCCGAGCAGCTGCGCGCCGCCCACCCGCTGGCCCGGGAGCTGCACGTCCCGCTGGTCTCGAACCAGCCGCAGTATTCGATGCTGTGGCGGGTCATCGAGGCCGAGGTCGTACCGGCCAGCGAGGAACTGGGCATCGGTCAGATCGTCTGGTCGCCGATGGCGCAGGGCGTGCTCTCCGGTAAGTACCTGCCGGGGCAGCCGCCGCCGGCCGGCTCCCGCGCCACCGACGAGAAGTCCGGCGCGAACTTCATCGCCCGGTTCATGAACGACGACGTGCTCACCCGGGTGCAGCAGCTCAAGCCGCTCGCCGAGCAGGCCGGCCTGAGCATGGCCCAGCTCGCCGTGGCGTGGGTGTTGCAGAACCCGAACGTGTCGTCGGCGATCATCGGGGCGTCCCGCCCCGAGCAGGTGCACGACAACGTGAAGGCGGCCGGCGTGAAGCTGGACGCCGAGCTGCTCAAGGCCATCGACGACATCGTCGAGCCGGTCACCGAGCGGGACGCGGCGAAGACCGAGTCCCCCGCGCAGCGACCCTGACGCGGGTCCGGCCCGGTCGGCGGTGCACGCCGACCGGGCCGGCGGTCCGGCGGCTCAGCTCTGCCAGAAGCGGATCAGGTCGAGGCCGGCGGCGTACAGCCAGGACGGCAGGCCGAGCAGGTCACCGACCGCGAAGACCGCGTCGAAGAACCAGCCGCCGAGGCGCGGGTTCCACAGCAGCGCGAAGAGCAGGATGAAGCCGTACGGGGCGAACAGGTCGTACATCCGGCGCCACTGTGGATTGAGCCACGGCTGGATCATGTTGCCGCCGTCCAGGCCCGGCACCGGCAGCAGGTTGAGCACGCTCGCGGTGAGTTGCAGGAACGCCAGCAGCGCCAGCCCGGCCCAGAACTCGACCCGACCACCCGAGGTCGCGCCGAGTCGGACCGCCAGCACCAGCAGCAACGTGAACAGCACGTTCGTCGCCGGGCCGGCGAGGCTCACCAGGGTGTGCCGCAGCCGTCCCGGAATCGCGTGCCGGTCCACCCACACCGCCCCGCCGGGCAGGCCGATGCCGCCGAGCAGCACCACCACCACCGGCAGCACGATCGACAGCAACGGGTGGGTGTACTTGAACGGGTTGAGCGTGAGGTAGCCACGGTGGGCGATGTCCCGGTCGCCGGCCCGGTAGGCGACCACCGCGTGGGCGTACTCGTGCAGGCAGAGGGACACCAGCCAGCCGGAGACCACGAACAGGAACACGTCGAAGCGGACGCTGCCGTAGCCGTTGAAGGCCAGCACCCCGCTGACCACGAAGAGCGCGACCAGGCCGAGGAAGACCGGGCTGGGCCGGAACGCCGCCTTCGGCACGCCGAGGACCAGCTTGTCGTCCGGCCGGTCGTACGCCATCACTCGGCCGTGGGCAGCAGGCTCATCCGGTACTCGACCCGGTCGTCCTCGACGAGCGCGACCGAGGTGACGCCGGACGAAGCGAGTTCACGCCAGGTCTGACCGATCCAGGATTCGGCGTCGGCCTGGCTGCCGAACGACTCCGCCGGTCCCTCGACCGGCTGACCGTCCGTGCCCTCGTACCGCCAGCTCCACGCCATGCCGCGTCTCCCCTCGCCGCTGAAGTCCCGGTGGGACGAACCCCCGCCAGCGTAGTCGGCCCGAGGCGGGACGGCTCCTCACCCGTCGCGTGAGCGCCGGGCCGGCAGGCAGAGCGACCCCGGGCGGCCTTAAGGTACGGGCATGTCCGTTGACGGGTGGAACACGGTCCTGGTGCTCGGCGGTATCCGGTCCGGCAAGTCCGAGTTCGCCGAGTCCCTGGTCGCCGACGCGCCGATGGTCCGCTATGTCGCCACCGCGCCGGAGGGCGACCCCGAGGACACCGAGTGGGCGACCCGACTGGCGACGCACCGCGCCCGCCGCCCGGGTAGCTGGACCACCGAGGAGACCGCCGGGGAGCCGCGCCGGTTGGCGGACGTGCTCGCGTCCGCCGAGCCGACCGAGACGCTGCTCGTGGACGACCTGGGCGGCTGGGTGACCGTGCTGCTCGACCCGGAGCACCAGCCCGCCGACGACGTGGCGACGATCGCCGAGCTGGCCGAGGCGATCCGCGGCTGCGCGGCCCGCGTGGTGCTGGTCAGCCCCGAGGTGGGGCTGTCGCTGGTGCCGACGACCCCGCTGGGGCGGGCGTTCACCGACGCGCTCGGCGCGGCCAACCGCGCGGTCGCGGACGCCTGCGACGCCGTGGTGCTGGTGGTCGCCGGTCAGCCCGCCTGGTTGAAGCCGACGACGGCCCCCGCCTCGACCCCGTCCACGCCGGTGACCGCGACCGGGAGGCACGCCGTCGCCGCCGACCAGGCCGCCCCGGGCCGGAGCGCCGCTGTGAGCCTGGGTGACGCCGAGCCGACGCCCGAGGTGCAGCTCCCCGAGGTCCTGACCCACACCCCGCCGGTCGCCCCGAACCAGGAGCCCGGCGACCCCTGGGCCGCGCCGACCATGGCGCTGCCGATGGTGGCCACCGGACTGGTCATCCAGCCGGGCATGGAGCTGCCGATGCCCGACGAGTACGCGGGCCCGCAGGCGGTGGACCGGCTGGCCACCCTTGACGTGCCGGGCGCCGGGCTGGGCGTCCTGGACCGGGTGGTCGGCTTCGCCGCCGCCACGCAGGGCACGTCGACCCCGTCCGCCTGGGGTTCGGTACGGGTGCTGCTGCTCAACGGCGACCACACGGGCGGCGCGTCCGCCGGCACCGTCGCCGGCGAGTCGGCACGCCGCGCCGCGCAGGCCCGCGCCGGTCGGGGCGCGCTGGCCCGGCTGGCCGCCGAGGCCGGCGCGAGCCTCCAGGTGGTGGACACACCGGCCGCCGCCCCGATAGAGACCGAGCCGGCGCTGGCCGGCGAGCAGGTCGAGTCGGCACTGCGCTACGGCTGGCGGCTGGCCGAGCAGGCGGCCGACGCGGGCGTACAACTGCTGGTCCTGGGCGCGTGCGGTGCCGGCACCGAGGCGGCGGCGGCGGCCGTGCTGGCGGCCACCGCGGGCGCGGAACCGCCGGCGGTGCTGGGTCGGGTGATCACCGATTCCGGCGAGATCGACGACGCGGCCTGGATGGTCCGCTGCGCGGCCGTGCGGGACGCCCTGCACCGCACCCGCCGCTCGCCGCGCTCCGCCAAGGACGTGCTGGCCGAGCTGGGCGGCGGCGACGTGGCGGTGGCCACCGGCGTGCTGCTGGGTGCGACCGCCCGGCGGGTGCCGGTGCTGCTGGACGGGCCGGTCGGCCTGGCGGCCGGGATGATCAGCCGCGACCTGGCCGGGCAGGCGCGGCACTGGTGCCTGCTGGCCGACCACGGCCAGCACCCCGCGGTGCGGCTGGCGGCCGACGTGCTCGGCCTCGAGCCCCTGCTCGACCTCCGGCTGGACCTCGGCGAGGGCGCGAACGCCCTGGTCGCACTCCCCATGCTGCGCTCGGTGCTGGCGCTGGCCGCCGCGCTGCCGGTCCACCCGTCGCTCGGCGGCGACGCCGACCCGGACGGCACCGACGAGCCGGCGCCCGACTACACCGACGACGAGCCGGCGTACCCCGGGCCCGACGACACCGACCCGGAGTTCGTCGAGCCGGAGCCGGCCGGGCCGGGCCCCACCCGCACCGGGGCCGACGAGCAGGCGGCGTCGGGCTGGCGTGCCGGCTGAGCCGCGGTTCGTCGCGGGCGTCCGGCTCGCCGTCACCACCTTCAGCACCCTGCCGGTACGCGCCGGACGGATCGACCGCCCGGTGGCGGGTACGGCGATGGCGCTCGCCCCGGCCGTCGGCGCGCTGCTCGGCGTACTCCTGGGTGGTGTCCTGCTGCTGGCCGGCCTGCTCGCTCCCCCGCTGGTCGCGGCGGGTGTGACGGTGGGGGCCGCCGCGCTGCTGACCCGGGGACTGCACCTGGACGGGCTGGCCGACACGGTGGACGCGCTCGGCTCGTACCGGCGGGGCGCGGCCGCGCTGGAGATCATGAAGAAGCCGGACGTCGGACCGTTCGGTGTGGTGGCGCTGGTGGTCGTACTCCTGGTGCAGGCCGCGGCCCTCGCGGAGCTGGCCGGGCGGGCGTGGCCGGCGTGCCTCGCGGCGGTGGTCGCGGCGACCGCCGCCGGCCGGCTGGGCGTCACGGTGGCCTGCCGGCGGGGGGTGCCCGCGGCCCGGCCGGACGGCCTGGGCGCGCTGGTGGCCGGCACGGTCGGCCCGGCGGCCCTGACCGTGGGCGCGGTCGCCGTCGTGCTGCTGGCGGCGCCCGCGGTGCCGGGCCGCCCGTGGCAGGGGCCACTCGCCGTCGTCGCGGCGCTGGCCGTCGCGGTGGCGCTGCTGACCCACGTGGTACGCCGGCTCGGCGGCATCACCGGCGACGTGCTCGGGGCCACCGTCGAGGTGGTCACCACGCTGGTCTACCTGGGTGTGGTGCTGTCCGGCTGAAGCCGGCACGGGCGGCCGGGTAGCGTTCGGCTCGACAACACCGGCGCGGCCACCGGGGGAACGAACATGCTCATCACGGACGACTTCCTGCCCGTACCGGTTCCGGAGTCGCTCAGCGCGACCTACCTGGTGCCGATGGCGGGGCTGCCGAAGGTCAGCCCGAAGACGGCGGTGGCGGCGCTGACCGGCCGGCTGGCCGAACCGGTGCACGGGCTCGCCCGACAGATGCTGGACAGCCCGCTGATGAGCGTGGACACCCGGCCGATCGCCGAGTTCCCCGCGCTGCCGCCGGATCTGCTCACCGCGTTCGGCGCCACCGAGGAGCAGTTGGCCCGGCTGGCGGCGGCGACCCACCTGGTGGTGGTGCAGGCCGAGTACCGGCCCGGTTGGCCGCCGGCGCACGAGTGGGCGGCCCGGGCGGTGGCGGCGGCGGTCGCCGAGTCCGTCGACAGCGACGTGGTGGACGTCTTCGGCCTCCAGTTCCTCGACCCGGCGACCGCGCTGCGCTCGCTCCCCGACGAGCAGGGCCGGATCCGGTTGGTCGACTGGGTGCTGGTGCCGTACTCGTCCGACGCCGAGGGGTTGTGGTTCACCACCAAGGGGCTGCGTCGCTTCGGGCTGCTGGAGTTGCAGACCCAGGGGGTGCCCGACCACCTCACCCGGGCCTGGGGAGCGGTGATGACCGGCGCGGCCCGCCGACTGCTGCGGGACTGGACCGACGGCCTCAACGGCGCGGAGGTGCCGGCGTTCGTGCAGCTACCGGTGCTCGCCACGGTGACCGGGCACGACATCGCCGTGGCGTACGGCAACCCGGAGCAGCACGGCGCGACCGCGCCGGTGCTGCTGCGCCTGGAGCTGGACCCGGCCACCGATCCGGAGGCCGACTCGTTCCTGAGCCTGCGCCCACCGGCCGGACACCCCGGCCCGGACGGGCGCTACTACGCGGCCGCCTGCGCGACGCTGTTCTCCGGCATCCAGCCGGACGTGCGCTACGCCCGCACGGGCGACGCGATGAGCCGCGCGGTCGCCACCGCCCGGGCCGCGCTGGGCGACGCCCGGGCCCGCTTCGTCGCCGGCCGGCTACCGGCCGAGTCGCAGCTGGTGGTGAAGTACGGCCTGCCGGGCGACGACGGCCCGGAGTACGTCTGGGCGGGCGTGACCTCGTGGGAGACCCCGGAGCGGATCGTCGGCGTCAGCGCCAGCGACGCGAACACCGACGAGAGCGTACGGATCGGCGCTCCGGTGGTGGTGGAGTCCACCGACGTCGTCGACTGGGCGGTCCTGGACGCGACCGGCGTCATCGAGGGCGGCTGGACCCAAGCCGTCCTGGACTCCGGCGAACCCCCCACCCCCTAAACCCCCACCCGGTCCCCACCCGGGCCCCCGGCCCACCCCCGCTTCACCCCGGTGATCATGAAGTTATTGCCACCGATGTCGGCGTGTCTCGGCAATAACTTCATGATCGACGGGGTCTTCCGGCGGGGTTAGCCGGCGGGGTTAGTGGGTTGAGGGGGTTACGAAGGGGGGTTTGGTGAGGGTTACCGGGGCGCGGCGGCCGCGGATGTCGATCTCGACCTCGGCGCCGTCGGGGAGGTTGGCGTCGGTGTTCACCAGGGCCAGGGCGATGCCCTGCTTCCTGGTGGGGCTGAATGTGCCGCTCGTCACCACGCCGACCTGCTGGTCGCCCACGTGCACGGTCATGCCGGGACGCGGGATGGCACGGTCGACGGCCACCAGACCGCGCAGCGTACGGCGAGGGCCGGCGGCCTTCTCGGCGCGCAGCGCGTCGCGGCCCCAGAACGCCGGCTTGTCCCAGCCGACCGCCCAGCCGGAGCGGGCCTGCACCGGGGTGATGTCCAGCGAGAGATCCTGCCCGTGCAGCGGGTACCCCATCTCGGTGCGCAGCGTGTCGCGGGCCGCGAGGCCGCAGGCGCGCAGCTCGAACGCCTCGCCGGCGGCGAACAGGGCGTCCCACACGGTCACCGCGTGCTCCGCCGGCACCACCAGCTCGAAGCCCAGCTCGCCGGTGTAGCCGGTACGGCAGACGGTCAGCTCCACGGCGGCCAGGCTGGCGGCGTCGAAGCTCATGTAGCCGTGTTCGGTGGGCAGGTCGAGGGCGGCCAGCAGGTCGGCCGAGCGGGGGCCCTGCACGGCCAGCACGGCGTACGCCTCGTGCTCGTCGGTGACGGTGATCCGCTCCGGCGCGGCGGCGCGCAACCGGCGTACCACCTCGGCGGTGTTCGCGGCGTTCGGGATGAGGAAGACGTGGTCGTCGGCGTGCAGGTAGGCGATGATGTCGTCGACCACACCGCCGGTGGCGTCGTCGCAGCAGAGCGTGTACTGCGCGCGGCCGGGCCCGATGCGGCCCAGGTCGTTGCTGAGGCACGAGTTGACGAATTCGGCCGCGCCGGGGCCGCTCACCCGGACCTTGCCCAGGTGTGACACGTCGAAGACCCCCACCGCCGTACGCACCGCGGTGTGCTCCTTGAGCACCCCGCCGCCGGCGTACTCCAGCGGCATCTCCCAGCCCCCGAAGGGGGCGAACTTGGCGCCGGCGGCGGTGTGCCGCTCGTGCAGCGGGGAACGGCGCAGCCGGGTCTCGGCGGCGGCGGAGGTCACGTCGGTCATGGGTGGCAACTTACCGGGGGTTACGCCGCTGGTTAGCATCGGCGGGACCCCGTTGGCGTGATCGGCGGGACAGCCCTGACGTCCGGCGGGTAGGTTCCGCCGGAGACCTTCACCGCTGGTACGCGACGACGCGACCGGCCCGGCCCGCCCGGAGTAGCTTCAGTGACAACCCCCCGCACCACCACCCTGAGCCTGGTCGACACCGACCCGGCGGAGCTCGCCGTCGACGCGATCGTGATCGGCGTGCACAGCCAGACCGGAGAGCAGGACGCCACCAGCGGCCTCGCCGGCACCCTGCTGCTCGGCAGCGGCGCGGAGAGCATCGCCGCCGCGTTCGACGGCAAGTTGACCGAGACGCTGGCGCTGCTCGGCGCGACCGGTGGCCCGGGCGAGGTGATCAAGCTGGCCACGCTGGGCACCGTCACGGCGCCGCTGGTCGTCGCGGTCGGGCTCGGCCCGGAGCCGACGGGTGCCGCCCCGGCGCCGGAGACGCTGCGTCGCGCGTCCGGCGCGGTGGTGCGGGCCCTGGCGGGCGCGCCGAAGGTGGCGCTCAGCCTGCCGTTGCCGGACGACGCGGACGCGCCGGCCGCGCTGCGCGCGGTCGCCGAGGGTGCGCTGCTCGGCGGCTACCGGTTCGCCGGTTACAAGACCCGGCCGCAGCCGACCCGGCGGGAGCCGGTGGCCGAGGTGCTCATCGCCGTCCCGGACGCGGCCGACGCGGGCGCCCAGGCGGAGATCACCCGCGCGCAGGCGGTCGCCGGCGCGGTCCGGCTCAGCCGGGACTGGGTGAACACCGCCCCGAACGAGCTGCGTCCCCCGTCGTTCGCGGACGCCGTGGCCGCCGCCGCGCGCGATGCCGGTCTCGGCGTCGAGGTGCTGGACGAAGCGGCGTTGGCCGCCGGAGGGTACGGCGGCATCATCGCGGTCGGGCAGGGCTCGGAGGCTCCGCCGCGGCTGGTGAAGCTCACGTACACGCCGCAGGACGCCGGCAACGGCAAGCGGGTCGCGCTGGTCGGCAAGGGCATCACCTTCGACACCGGCGGCATCTCGATCAAGCCGGCGCAGGGCATGTGGGAGATGAAGTCCGACATGGCGGGCGCCGCCGCGGTGGGTGCGGCGATGCTGGCGATCGCCGCGCTGAAGCCGTCCGTGGCGGTCAGCGCGTACCTGCCGATGGCCGAGAACATGCCGTCGGGCACCAGCTACCGGCCGGGCGACGTGATCAGCATGTTCAGCGGCAAGAAGGTGGAGGTGCTCAACACCGACGCCGAGGGCCGGATGGTGCTGGCCGACGCCATCGCCCGGGCCTGCGCCGACGGCACGGACTACCTGTTCGAGACCTCCACCCTGACCGGCGGTCAGGTGATCGCGCTGGGCAAGCGGGTCGCCGGTGTGATGGGTACTCCCGAGTTGTGCGAGCGGGTCCGTACGGTCGGCGACGCGGTCGGCGAGCCGGCCTGGCCGATGCCGCTGCCGGACGACGTGCGCAAGGGCATGGACTCCGACGTGGCGGACATCTCGCAGGTCAACGCCGGGATGGACCGGGCCGGGCACATGCTGCAGGGCGGCGTGTTCCTGCGTGAGTTCGTGACCGACGACGTGGCGTGGGCGCACATCGACATCGCCGGTCCGGGCTACCACTCGGGCGAGCCGACCGGCTACTGGACCAAGGGCGGCACCGGCGTGCCGGTCCGCACCCTGGTCCAGCTCGTCGAGGACGTCGCCGCCAACGGCTGACCGCGCACGGTGCAGGGCCCCCGGCCGGGGGCCCTGCACCGTTTCTCAGTACCGCTCGGGGCGGCGCTTGCGGCGCTCGTTGAAGTCGCGCATCCGCTGCGGGTAGCCCATCAGCCGGACGTCGTAGATCGGGATGCCCATCCGGTACGCGAAGCGGCGCGCGCCGTCCGGGCCGTCGATGCGGCGGCGGGTCCACTCCCCGTCGTCGGCGATCAGGATGACGGTGGTCTCGGTGACCGTGGTCCGGGGCTCGATGAACGCCTCGACGCCGCGCCGGCTCCGGATGAAGTTCTCCAGATGGGTCAGATCGCCACGATCGGCCGCACGATCGTGGCTCGCCACACGCGCCTGTTTGCGACGCCGGAACAACCCCACCGGACTTCTCCCCCACCTGACGTCATCGACAACGGTGCCAAGGGTACGTGTCGATGACGTGTCGTTGGGCACCTCACTACGCACCCTGTGCCCGGTGGTGACAAGATGACCGAGGTGGGGTGTGTCCGTGTTACACCTCCGTGACCCCCGATGCAGTGACGCGACCTGGGAGTTGGACGTGAGCGAGCCGAACGAAGCGACCTTCGACATCGTCATCCTCGGAGGTGGCAGCGGCGGTTACGCGACCGCGCTGCGCGCCGTCCAGCTGGGCCTGAAGGTCGCGCTGGTCGAGAAGGGCAAGCTCGGCGGTACCTGCCTGCACAACGGCTGCATCCCCACGAAGGCTCTGCTGCACGCGGCCGAGATCGCCGACCAGACCCGCGAGTCGGAGCAGTTCGGCGTGAAGGCCGAGCTGGTCGGCATCGACATGGCCGGGGTCAACTCGTACAAGGACGGCGTGATCGCCCGCCTGTACAAGGGCCTCCAGGGCATGTTGAAGGGCAACAAGTCGATCACCATCGTCGAGGGCCACGGCAAGCTGGTCGGCAAGAACGTGGTCGAGGTGGACGGCAAGCGCTACACCGGGCGCAACATCGTGCTGGCCTCCGGCTCGTACGCGAAGAGCCTGCCCGGCCTGGAGGTCGACGGCGAGCGGATCATCACCAGCGACCACGCGCTGACCCTGGACCGGATCCCCTCGTCGGTGATCGTGCTCGGTGGCGGCGTGATCGGCGTCGAGTTCGCCAGCGTGTGGAAGTCCTTCGGCGTGGACGTGACGATCGTCGAGGCGCTGCCCCGACTGGTCGCCGCCGAGGACGAGGAGTCGTCGAAGGCGTTGGAGCGGGCGTTCCGCAAGCGCAAGATCAACTTCAAGGTCGGCAAGCCGTTCGAGACGGTCGAGAAGACCGAGAACGGCGTCAAGCTCACCATCCAGGGCGGCGAGACCGTCGAGGCCGAGCTGCTGCTGGTCGCCGTGGGCCGCGGTCCGAACACCGCGAACCTCGGGTACGAGGAGCAGGGCGTCACGATGGACCGGGGCTACGTGCTGACCGACGAGCGGCTGCGCACCAGCGTGCCGAACGTCTACGCGGTCGGCGACATCGTGCCCGGCCTCCAGCTCGCGCACCGGGGCTTCCAGCAGGGCATCTTCGTCGCCGAGGAGATCGCCGGGCAGACCCCGGCCGTGATCGACGAGGTCGGCATCCCGCGCGTCACCTACTGCGACCCGGAGCTGGCGTCGGTGGGCCTGACCGAGGCGAAGGCCAAGGAGCAGTACGGCGCCGACAAGGTCAAGACCTACAACTACAACCTGGGTGGCAACGGCAAGAGCCAGATCCTCAAGACGACCGGCTTCGTGAAGCTGGTCCGCGTCGAGGACGGTCCCGTCGTCGGCGTCCACATGGTCGGCGCCCGGGTGGGTGAGCTGATCGGCGAGGCGCAGCTCATCTACAACTGGGAGGCCTACCCGGCGGAGGTCGCCCAGCTCGTGCACGCCCACCCGACCCAGAACGAGGCACTGGGCGAGGCGCACCTGGCCCTCGCCGGCAAGCCGCTGCACGCGCACGCCTGATCACCCAAACCGCGGCGTCCGGCGACGGGCGAAGATCCCCCAGGGGAATGAAGGAGTCTGGAGAACATGCCGGTATCGGTCACCATGCCCCGGCTCGGCGAGAGCGTCACCGAGGGCACCGTCACGCGCTGGCTCAAGCAGGAGGGTGACACGGTCGAGGTCGACGAGCCCCTGCTCGAGGTCTCGACCGACAAGGTCGACACCGAGATCCCGTCGCCCGCGGCGGGCGTGCTGAGCCGGATCGTGGTCGGCGAGGACGAGACCGCCGAGGTCGGCAGCGAGCTGGCCGTCATCGCCGGTGAGGGCGAGTCGGCCGGTGGTGGCGAGGCCGCGCCGCAGGAGCAGCAGGAGGAGGCCCCGGCCGAGGCGGTCGAGCCGGCCGCCGAGCCGACCGCCGCCGCCGAGGGCACCGCCGACCAGGTCGTGCAGGACGACGTGGCCGAGGACGCGCCGGCTCCGGCCGCCGCGTCGTCGGGCGAGGGCACCGCGGTCAAGATGCCGGCCCTGGGCGAGAGCGTCACCGAGGGTACGGTGACGCGCTGGCTCAAGCAGGTCGGCGACACCGTCGAGGTCGACGAGCCGCTGCTGGAGGTCTCCACCGACAAGGTCGACACGGAGATTCCGTCGCCGGTCGCCGGCACCGTACTGGAGATCAAGGTCGCCGAGGACGAGACCGCCGCGGTCGGCGCCGACCTCGTGGTCATCGGCGTCGCCGGTGGGGCGCCCGCCCAGCCGAAGCCCGAGCCGAAGGCGGAGGCCGCGCCGGCCCCCAAGGCCGAGCCGAAGCCGGAGCCGAAGGTCGAGGAGCCCACGTCGGGCGCGTCGTACAACGAGCCGGCCGCCGAGGCGGAGACGTCGGCGCAGCCGGCGAAGGCCGAGCAGGCCGCCCAGCCGGCCGCGCCGACCGCCGCGCCGCAGCGCCCGTCCGCGCCCGCCAAGGGTGACGGCGAGGAGGCGGCCGGGTACGTCACGCCGCTGGTGCGTAAGCTGGCCAACGAGCACGGCGTCGACCTGGCCGCGCTCAACGGCACCGGTGTGGGTGGCCGGATCCGCAAGCAGGACGTCCTCGACGCGGCCGAGAAGGCCAAGACCGCCGCGGCCGCACCGGCTCCGGCGGCACAGCCGGCCGCCGCGCCGTCGGCCGCCGCGCCCAAGCCGGCCGCCAAGCCGCAGCCGAGCGCGAAGCGGGGCACCACGGAGAAGCTGCCGCGGATCCGGGCGACCATCGCCAAGCGGATGCAGCAGTCGCTGCACGAGACGGCGCAGCTGACCACGGTCGTCGAGGTCGACGTCACCAAGGTCGCCAAGCTGCGGGCCCAGGCCAAGGACTCGTTCCTGGCCAAGCACGGCGTGAAGCTGTCCTTCCTGCCGTTCTTCGCCCTCGCCGCGATCGAGGCGTTGCAGACCCACCCGATCATCCAGGCCAGCATGGACCTGGACGGCGGCACGATCACCTACCCGGCGGCCGAGCACCTCGGCATCGCCGTGGACACCGAGCGCGGCCTGCTCGTACCGGTGATCCACAACGCCGGTGACCTCAACATGGGCGGCATCGCCAAGCGGATCGCCGACCTGGCCGAGCGCACCCGGAACAACAAGATCACCCCGGACGAGATGGCCGGGGCGACCTTCACGCTGACCAACACGGGCAGCCGGGGCGCGCTCTTCGACACGCCGATCGTGCCGTCGCCGCAGTCGGCGATGCTCGGCACCGGCGCCGTGGTGAAGCGTCCGGTCGTGGTCAACGACCCGGACCTGGGCGAGGTCATCGCGGTCCGGTCGATGGTCTACCTGGCCATGTCGTACGACCACCGTCTGATCGACGGCGCCGACGCGGCCCGCTTCCTGACCTCGGTCAAGGAGCGCCTGGAGGGCGGCAACTTCGAGTCGGAGCTGGGCCTGGCCTGATCCGCCGCGTACGCCAAGGGGCGCCCCGGTCGTCGACCGGGGCGCCCCTTCGTCTGTGCCCCTCAGCCCTTGGGCAGGTGTGCCGCTCAGCCCTTGAGCAGGTCGGTCGAGACCTTCCAGAGCCGCTCGGCCGCCTCCGGGTCCAGCGCGTAGTCCGCGACGCCGGTGCGGGTGCCGGGTCGGGCCGGCGCGGCCTGCTGGCAGTCCTCGAAGTAGCGTCCGCCGACCTCGTCGAGCAACGGGGACGCGGCCACCAGCACCGACGTGGCCGCGCCCTGCTCGACGGTCTTCCACGCCGCCGCATTGCCGGCGCGCAGCCGGTTCAGCTCCTCCTCACTGACGTAGCGCTGGAGGTTGGTGCGGATCGCGCCGGGCATCAGCGAGTTGGTGTAGATGCCGTCGTCGGACCAGCGGCGGGTCGCCTCCACGGCGAAGAGCACGTTGGCCGTCTTCGACTGCCCGTACGCCTGCCAGGGCTCGTACTCGCGGCGGTCGTACTGGATGTCCTCGAAAACCACCGGCGAGCGCAGGTGGGCGGCGGAGCTGACCGAGACGATGCGGGCCCCGTCGGCGGCGGCGAGCGCCCGGCGCAGCCCGGTGGCGAGCGCGAAGTGCCCGAGGTGGTTGGTGGCGAACTGCATCTCCCAGCCCTGCGGGGTGCGGCTCAGCGGCGCGGCCATGATGCCGGCGTTGTTGACCAGGATGTGCAGCGGGCCGTCCCAGTTGGCGACGAAGTCGGCGACCGAGCCCTGGTCGGCGAGGTCGAGCGGACCGACCAGGACGCGGTCGTTGCCGGTGGTGCCGGTGATGTCGTCGGCGGCCTTGCGGCCGGCGTCGGGGTTGCGGACGGCCAGGGTGACCTCCGCGCCGGCGCTGGCCAGGGCGCGGGCGGTCTCCACGCCGATGCCGGACGACCCGCCGGTGACGATCGCCCGCCGGCCGACCAGGTCCACGCCCCGGATCACGTCCATGGCGGTGGAGTCGTGGGCGAACGGCGTGGTGATCGGGTTGCTCGTCGTCATGATCCATCCTTGTCCAGGCTGAGGGCGGGTCGGTCGGCCCGCCGGTACTTCCCACCCCGGGCCGGAGGTAACACCCGATGCCATCGCCCGCGAGGGTCGCCACTTCCCGACCCGTTCCGTCCTCCGACCAGGCCATCCGCTGCCAGAGTGGGACCGTGGGCGGTAACCGGCGGCGCGGACAACTGGGACCTCCCGTCCCGATCGCCCCCGGCGCCCGGGTGGACAAGTTCGAGGTCTTCTTCGACCTGGTCTTCGTGTTCTCGTTCTTCATCATCACCCGCGCGACGGCCGCCAACATCTCCGGCCGCCAACTGCTGCACGCCGGCCTGGTGCTCGCCGTGCTCTGGTGGATCTGGGTGGTGCACAGCCTGGTCGCCACCCGGGTCCGACTCGGCGAGGGCTACGTCCCGGTGCTCATGGTGATCTCGATGGTCGCACTGTTCGCGTTCGCGTTGGGGCTGCCGCAGGCGTTCAGCGACCCGAAGGGCAGCGCCGCCGGCCCGATGCTGGTCGCCATCAGCTACGTCGTGGTGCGCGGCATCCACTGGATCCTCTACCAGCACGTGGTGCGGGACAGCCCGCAGGAACGACGCCAGCTCCGCCGCTTCGCCCCGGAGCTGGCGGTGAGCATCCTGCTGCTGCTGGCCGCCGCGTTGATCCCACCGCAGATCACCGATCCCGACCAGGCCGCCATGGTCCGTGACGGGCTGTGGATCGCCGTGGTGGTGGTGCAGTACGCGACCGGCTTCATCGTCGGCACCTGGGGCTGGGGGGTGACCAGCGCGGAGCACTGGACCGAGCGCTACGACCTGATCCTGATCATCGCGCTGGGCGAGTCGGTGATCTCCACCGGCGTGGGCGGCAACCTGCTCGGTAAGACGGTCACCTGGCCGGCGGTGGCCGCCGCCGCGCTCGGCATCGTGATCACCGCCGCCCTCTGGTGGGCGCACTTCGACTTCGTCGGGCCCGCCGCCCGGATCGCCCTGCACGCGGCGGAGGGCGCTCCCCGGGTGGCGATGGCCCGCGACGCGTACGCGTACCTCTACCTGCCGATGATCGCCGGGGTGATCCTCTTCTCGATCGGCAACGAGGAGATCCTGCACAAGATCACCAACCCGGCCGGCGGCATCGCGGAGAAGATCGAGGGACCGGCGGTGCCGATGCTCTTCGGCGGGTTGATCACCTACTTCGCCGTCAACATGCTGTTCCAACTGCGCACCCTGCACACCGTCACCTGGACCCGGGTGGGTGTCATCGTGGCGCTCACGGTGGCCCTGCCGATCGGCCTGTACCTCCCGGTGCTCGGCGCGCTCACCCTGGCGACCGTGATCTGCGTCGGGCTGGTCGCCGTCGAGGTGCTGGTGATGTCGGACTCCCGGCACGCGCTGCGGGCCGCCGTGTTCGAGGAACGGACGACGCACGAGGCGCACGAGGCGGCGTGGCGGGCACGCTGGCACGACCTCCGGGAGCCCGACGAGCCCACCACCCCCTGACGACGTCGGCCTAGACTGTCGGTCAGCGTCGCGGTGTACCCGGCACGATGGCCGCCGAGGGCATGGAGGCGCGGGACAGCATGGGACGCACGTTGCACCCCACCGGTTCACCGACCGACCGGCTCGCCGCCGTCGGCAATCAGATGATCGAGATCCACCTCTGGCTCCGCGCGGAACTGGCCCGCCTCCGGGCCGACCTGGACACCCCGTCGCGCGACCTACGGGCCCACTGCCTCACCTTCTGCGCCGCGCTCGGCCGGCACCACACCGGCGAGGACGCGGGCGCGTTCCGACTCCTGGCCGACGAGGTGCCCGAGCTGCGCCCGGTCCTGGCCAACCTGGTCGCGGACCACGACGTGGTGGCGGGGATCCTCGGCCGGGTCGAAGAGCTGCTCGCCGGCGACCGGCCGCTGCCGACCGCCCAGGTACGCGCCGAGCTGGACGGGTTGGCCGCCCTGCTGGAGTCACACTTCCGCTACGAGGAGAAGCGGCTGGTCAGCGCCCTGAACGCGCTCACCGGCCGACCCGGGACGGCCGAGCAGCTGCTCGGCCTGACCGCGCCGGCCGACTGAGCGGGTCCGCCCGCGATCAGCGGCTTTCGTCGCGGGCGGGCGCGCCGGGCAGCCGCTCGTAGAAGCGGATCTTCTCCCGGAGGTGGTCGTACTGGCGTTGCAGCAGGCGCATCTGCTCCTCGACCTGCGCCGCGTGCCGTTGCAGCAGCTCCCGCCGCTCGTCGACGGTGTGCTCGCCCGCGCGGGCCAGCGACGCGTACCGGCACATCTGGGCGATCGGCATCCCGGTGTCCCGCAGGCAGCGGAACAGCAGCAGCCAGCTCAGGTCGTCGTCGGTGAAGACGCGCCGGCCACCCGAGGTACGACCCACGTCGGCCAGCAGGCCGATCTTCTCGTAGTACCGCAGCGTGTCCAGGCTGAAGCCGCTGCGCCGGGCGGCCTCGGCGGGGGCGTAACCGGTCATGCCCGGCAATGCTAGTTGCCCCTTGACCTGGAGCGCACTCCAGGTTGGAGGCTGGTCCACATGACGACGACACGCACGCTGGGACGCAGCGGCATCGAGGTGAGCGCGATCGGGATGGGCTGCTGGGCGATCGGCGGCCCACTCTGGGGTGACGACGGCCAGCCGTTCGGTTGGGGCGAGGTCGACGACGACGAGTCGATCCGTACGATTCACCGGGCTCTCGACCTCGGCGTGACCCTGTTCGACACGGCCAGCAACTACGGCGCCGGGCACAGTGAGCGCGTCCTCGGCCGGGCCCTCGCCGGCCGCCGGGACGCGGCGGTGATCGCCACCAAGTTCGGCAACGTCAGCGACGAGGCCACCCGACGGGCGCTCGGCACCGACGCCAGCGGAACGTTCGCCGTCCGCAGCCTCGAGGACTCACTGCGCCGCCTTGGCACCGACCACGTCGACCTCTACCAACTGCACATCAACGACCTGTCGGCGTCCGCCGCGCTCGACCTGGTCGACACCCTGGAGGGTCTCGTCGCCCAGGGCAAGATCCGGGCGTACGGCTGGAGCACCGACAACGCGGCCTCGGCGGAGGCGTTCGCGGCCGGCGGACCGCACTGCGCGGCCATCCAGCACGACGAGTCGGTGCTGAACGACAACGCGGCGGTCCTGGCCGTCTGCGACCGGCACGACCTGGCGAGCCTCAACCGGGGGCCACTGGCGATGGGGCTGCTCACCGGCTCGACCCGGGCGCTCGGCGCGGACGACGTACGGGGCAGAGCCCCGGAGTGGTTGCGGTGGTTCACCGACGGCCGGCCGACACCGGAGTGGGCAACGCGGGTCGAGCAGGTCCGCGCGGCGCTCACCGCCGACGGTCGGACCCTCGCCCAGGGCGCGCTCGGCTGGCTGCTGGCCCGCAGCCCGCGTACGGTCCCGATCCCCGGCCTCCGCACCGTGGCCCAAGCCGACGAGAACCTGACAACCCTCAAGCTGGGCCCCCTCCCCCCAGCGGCGTTCAAGGAGGTGGAGAACCTCCTGGCAGACCTGCGCCGCACCCTCTGAACTCGCCGATCTTGCACTTTCTGTGGCGACGAAACGGGCCTTGCCCGACATAACGACGACAGAAAGTGCAAGATCGGCGAGGTGTGGAGGCGGGGCGCGTCCGGGGAAGGGGTTTTCGACGAAGATAACGACATGCGGATCCTCATGGCCGGCGCGTCCGGCTTCCTCGGCACCCGGCTGGGTGACCGGCTCGCCGCCGACGGGCACCAGGTCACCCGACTCGTACGGCGCGCGCCGCGCGATCCTCATGAGCGGCAGTGGGACCCTGCGGCCGGTCAGCTCGACCCGGCCGTGGTCGCCGAGGCGGACGCGGTGATCAACCTGGCCGGGGCGGGCGTCGGCGACAAGCGCTGGAACGACGACTACCGGCGGTTGATCCGTACCAGCCGGGTGGACAGCACCACCACGCTCGCCACGACGATCGCCGGGCTACCGGCCGGCGACCGACCCCGGGCGCTGCTCAACTCGTCCGCCGTCGGCTGGTACGGCAACACGGGCGACCGGGTGGTCGAGGAGGACGCGCCGGCCGGCGAGGGTTTCCTGGCCGACGTCTGCCGGGTGTGGGAGGCCGCGACCCGGCCGGCCGAGGACGCCGGGGTACGCGTGGTGCGGCTGCGCACCGGCCTGCCGCTGCACCGCGACGGCGGGCTGCTCAAGCCGCAGTTGCTGCCGTTCAAGCTGGGCATCGCCGGGCGGCTGGGCAGTGGCCGGCAGTGGCTGCCGTGGATCTCCATGCGGGACTGGCTGGACGCCACCCTCTTCCTGCTCGCGCACGACGAGATCGCCGGACCGGTCAACGTGGTGGGCCCGCACCCGGTGACGAACGCCGAGTTCACCCGGGAGTTGGCCCGGCAGCTGCACCGTCCGGCGATCATCCCGATCCCCGCCCTGGCGCTCAAGGTGGCCCTGGGCGGCTTCGCCCACGAGGCCCTGACCAGCACGAGAGTCCACCCCAAGGTGCTGACTGAGGCCGCCTTCCCCTACGCCCACCCCACCCTCCCCGAAGCCCTGAAGGCAGCCCTCCAGGACTGACCCCCACCGACCACCCAGTTGATCAAGAGGTTTGCGTCATCCGGAGGCCGGATTCTGACGCAAACCTCTTGATCACCGGGGCACTCGGGGTGTGCGGGTCAGCAGCCGATCACCCAGTAGTTGGGGGCGGTCTGCTTGAGGGTGCTCGTGTAGAAGGTGTTGTAGAGGCCCATGCGCTGGTTGGAGCCGTTGGCGTAGGCGTAGCCGCCGGACTGGTACGCCCGCCCGGCCGTCACGTGGGCGTAGTTGGTCGCCGTCACGCAGGTCGGCGCCGCGGTCGGGGTCGGGCTCGCCGGGGGCGTCGCGGTGGGGGTGGGCGACGGAGTCGAGGTGGCCGGCGGGGTCGTGGGCGTGCTGCCGCCGTTGTTCAGGCCGAAGAAGAGCGCGTCCCGGTACGTCGAGCAGATGGTGTCCAGGAAGTACGCGGTGGCGGTGCCGCACTGGTCCGTCCCGGAGCCCGGGTCGACCGGCGTGCCGTGGCCCATCCCGGCGACGCGGTAGAGGCGTACCTCGTCGTTGCCGTACACCTCGAGGCTGGTGTTGCCCGGCAGCGACGACGTGCTGGTCGGCGTCTGCGAGATCCCCCGCACGTTCGTCCACTGGTCGCGGGACTCGGTGCCGTTGAGCGGGGTGACCGTGGTGTCCGACGTGCCGTGCCAGATGGCGACCCGGGGGCGCGGGCCGGTGTAGCCGGCGTACGCGCCACGGACCAGGTCGCCCCAGGCGGCCGGCGTCTTGTCGGTACCCGGGTTCATGCAGCTGAACGCGTTGACCATGCTGGTGGCACAGCGGTACGGGATGCCCGCGATGATCGATCCGGCGGCGAAGACGTCCGGGTAGGTGGCGAGCATGACCGCGCTCATCGCGCCGCCCGCGGAGAGGCCGCTGACGAAGACCCGCGAGCCGTCGACGGCGTAATTGGCCTTGGCGTGGTCGACCATCTGCTTGATCGACAGCGCCTCGCCCTGGCCCCGGGCGGTGTCGCCGGTCTCGAAGAAGTTGAAGCAGGAGTTGGCGTTGTTGCCGGACGGCTGCTGGGCGACGATCAGCGTGAACTTCCACAGGTCCGCGTACTTCTGCCAGCCGGAGTTCGCGAAGTAGCCGGAGGCGTTCTGGACGCACCCGTGCAGCAGCACCACGGCCGGCGAGTTGGCCGGCAGGTTGTCCGGCCGATAGGC
Organism: Micromonospora sp. WMMD729; assembly: GCF_049315225.1. Lineage (NCBI taxonomy): Bacteria > Bacillati > Actinomycetota > Actinomycetes > Micromonosporales > Micromonosporaceae > Micromonospora > Micromonospora sp. WMMD729. The sequence goes on from NZ_CP186059.1 coordinate 4,745,425, forward strand.
GTACATGGCGAGGTTGCCCGGGTTGGAGCCGAAGCCGGTGACCTGGGTGAGGGTGGCGGCCTGGGCGGGCGCGGCGAGGGTGATCGCGCCCGCGAGAGCGAGGACGAGCCCGGCGACCGCGCCGATCAGCCGGGTAAGGGTGGACGAGGAGCGGCGCACGACGGCCTCCTGACGGGGCAGACTGTGAACTGGGTCACGGTCAAGTTGCCGAGACGTTACGACGGTGTGTCGCCGACCCGACATGGGGCTCGTGCACACATTCACCGCAGCCGTTGTGTACGCCGAACTCAGCCCGCCACGACGGCACCGATGCCGACAACAACCGCCGGTCTGACCGGCTCGTCCAGGTCCGATTGGTAACGTCCGCTGCGTGCCGTCCTCCCCGTCGCTGGCCACCGGGCCCGCACCAGCGTCGTCGCCGCGTACCCGCCGGGACCGCCGGGCCGACCTGATCGTCGTGCTGGTGGCGCTCGCGCTCGCCGTCTGGGTGACCAGTGGGCTGTGGCGGGACCCGAACGTCCGCACCATCACCGTCAACTCCAGCGACCAGGCGCTCTTCGAGTGGCTGCTGGCCTTCGGTGGGCACGCGGTCACCCACGGGGAGAACCCCTTCTTCACGTACCTGATCAACGTCCCGGACGGCGTGAACCTCGCGGTCAACACCTCGATCACGGTGTACGCCGTGGTCTTCGCCCCGCTCACGTACCTCGTCGGGGCGCCGGTGACGTTCCTCGTGATCCTCACCCTGAACCTGTTCGCGACCGCGCTGGCCTGGTACTGGTTGCTCTCGCGGCACCTTGTCCGCAGCCGGCTCGCCGCCGCCGTGGGTGGCCTCTTCATCGCCTACTCCCCCGGCATGGTCTCGCACGCCAACGCACACCTGAACTGGACCGCGGGCTGGCTGGTCCCGCTGCTGATCTGGCGACTGTTCGCGCTACGGCGGCCCGGACACTGGCTGCGCGACGGGGTGATCCTCGGCGCACTGGTCGCGGTGGCCTTCTCGATCGCCGCCGAGGGCCTGTTCTTCGCCGCGCTCGCGCTCGGCGTGTTCGTGGCCGTCTGGGCGCTGCACCCGGCCCACCGGGCCGAGGCCCGCGCCGCGCTGCCCACCTTCCTGCGCGGACTCGGCGTCACCGCCGTGGTCGCCGGGGTGCTGCTGTCGTACCCGTTGTGGTTGCACTTCGCGGGGCCGCAGCGGTTCCACGGCACCGGCTTCGACCCGGTGATCCACTCCGAGGACATCGCCGCGTTCGCGGCGTTCCCGCGCCGCTCGCTCGCCGGTGAGGTCGGGCTGGGCACCTCGCTGGCGCCGAACCCCACCGAGGAGAACTCGTTCTTCGGCATCCCCCTGCTCGTGCTCACGGTGGTCTGCTTCGTCGCGCTGTGGCGCCGCGCCGACCCCGGCCGCCGGGCGGTCCTCTGGGCGCTGGGCATCGTCGCGGTGATCTTCACGGTGCTGTCCTTCGGGCCGGTGGCGAAGGTCGACGGGCGGCGTACCGACCTGCCCATGCCGTTCGACATCCTCGGCCAGTTGCCGGTGGTGAACGCCGCGCTGCCCGCCCGGCTGGCGCTGGTGGTGGCCCCGGTGATCGGGGTGCTGCTGGCGTACACCCTGGACCAGTTGCGGGCCGCGCCACCCCGGCACCGCTCGACGGAGCTGGCCTGGGCGATCGGCTTCGCGGTGGCTCTGCTGCCGCTGCTGCCCACCCCACTGTTGACCGACGAGCGGGAGCCGATCCCGGCGTTCATCACCTCGGGCACCTGGCGCGACTACGTCTCCGACGGCAACACGCTGACCCCGCTGCCGCTCACCGTGGACATCTATCCGGACGGCCAGCGCTGGCAGGCGTACGCCCTGTCGCACTCCCAGGGCGAGTTCGCCATCCCGGGCGGCTTCTTCCTGGGCCCGGGCGGGCCGGACGGGCGCGGCCGGATCGGCCCGGTACCGCGCACCCTGAGCGCGCTCATGGACCAGGCCGGCCGCACCGGGCTGGTGCCGATCATCACCGACGGCACCCGCACCGAGGTCCGCTCCGACCTGCGGCACTGGCGGATCGAGACGCTCGTCCTCGCCGACGCGGTGCACGGCGCGAAGTTCGAGGTCGACGAGGCGGCCGTCCGGCGTACCGCCACGGCCCTCTTCGGCGAACCGCAACGGGTCGACGACGTCTGGCTCTGGCGCGTCCCACCCGCCTGAGCGGGCCTGGTGAGCCGTCTCACGACGGATCGAAGCCGGATACGGGATTAGGCTGGATGCCGTGACAACGACGACCCCCGGCCTGACGGCCGTCCGCGCCGGCCTGCTCGACTACCAGGCCGCCTGGGACGAGCAGCGGCGCCTGCACGAGTCGGTGGTGGCCGGCGAGCGCGGCGACACCGTGCTGCTGCTGGAGCACCCGAGCGTCTACACCGCCGGCAAGCGCACCGAGCCGTGGGACCGTCCCATGGACGGCACCCCGGTCGTCGACGTGGACCGTGGCGGCAAGATCACCTGGCACGGCCCGGGTCAGCTGGTCGGCTACCCGATCCTGCGACTGCCCGACCCGGTGGACGTCGTGGCGTACGTCCGCCGGACGGAAGACCTGCTCATCGACGTGTGCGCCGAGTTCGGCCTGGCGGCGGGCCGGGTCGACGGGCGCAGCGGAGTCTGGGTGCCAGAGGACGACCGGGGGCCGGCCCGCAAGGTGGCCGCCATCGGCATCCGGGTCGCCCGGGGGGTCACCCTGCACGGCTTCTCGATCAACTGCGACTGCGACCTGACGTACTTCGACCGGATCGTGCCCTGCGGCATCCGCGACGCGGGCGTCACGTCGCTCACCGCCGAGTTGGGCCGCACGATCACCGTCGCCGACGTGCTGCCGGTGGTCGAGCGTCGCCTCGCCACCCTCATCGCGGTCTGAGCCCGCCCGCCGGCCAGAATTTCCGCACGGGGTGTCCCGTGGGGCGTCCGGCCGATCGTCCCTATGGTGGAGTCGGCGAGAACGCCGACTCGACAGCTGAGGCCGGCGCCCGCCGCCGGCCCGGACGCGAGGAGCGGACATGCCCACCTACATCGCGCTCACCTACACCGCGGACGTCGACTGGAGCAGCCCCGAGCAGGCTGACGAGATGGCGGAGTACCGGGAGTTCGGCGCGGCCGCCCGTGCGGTGATCCGGGGCGGCAGCGCGCTCTACCCGACCGCCACGGCGACCACCGTGCGCGTCGCCGGCGGCAAGGGCGGCGACGTGCTCACCACCGACGGCCCGTACGCCGAGACCAAGGAAGCCCTGACCGGCTTCTACCTGCTCGAATGCGCGGACCTGGACGAGGCCGTGGCAACGGTCGCGAAGATGCCGGCGGCCTGGAACGGCGCGGTCGAGGTGCGCCCCGTCATCCCGCTCTGACCCGATGCTGACCGGTGACGCGGCGACCGCCGCTGATGTGGCGGCGCGGGTCGTCCGGGCCGAACGGCCCCGCATCCTCGCCACGCTGATCCGCGTCACCGGCAGCGTCGACCTCGCCGAGGACGCCACGCAGGACGCGGTCGTCCGCGCGCTGGAGAGCTGGCCACGGGACGGCGTACCCGACAACCCGCGCGGCTGGCTGCTGGTCGTGGCCCGACGGCGGGCGGTTGACGTGATCCGCCGCGAGGCCCGCCGCGCCGGGAAGGAGGCCGAGGCCGTGGCGCTGCTCGATCCCGCGCCGGACTCCCCCGAGGCGGTCCGGGACGACCTGCTGCGGCTGATCTTCACGTGCTGCCATCCGGCGCTGTCCCTGGACGCGCAGGTGGCTCTGGCGCTGCGTACCCTCGGCGGTCTGACCACCGCCGAGGTGGCCCGCGCCCTGGTGGTGCCCGAGGCGACGATGACCAAGCGGCTCACCCGAGCCAAGCAGAAGATCGCCCGGGCGCGCATCCCTTATCGGGTACCGGCGGCCGAGGACCTGCCCGACCGGCTCTCCGGAGTCGCCGCCACCGTCTACCTGATCTTCAACGAGGGTTACGCGGCCGGCGCTGGCGACGACCTGATCCGGGTCGGGCTGGCGGACGAAGGCATCCGACTGGCACGGCTGCTGGTGGAGCTGATGCCGGACGAGCCGACCGGCCTCGGCCTGCTGGCCCTGCTGCTGTTGCAGGACTCCCGCCGGGCCGCGCGGATCGGCGACGACGGTCGACCGCTGCTGCTGAGCGAGCAGGACCGGACCCGCTGGGACCGGGCCGCGATCGCCGCCGGAGTCGACCTGGTCGGGCGAGGGCTGCGTCGCACCCCCGGCCACCCCGACCGGTACGTCGTCCAGGCCGCCATCGCGGCCTGCCACGCCCTCGCTCCGTCGTACGACCAGACGCCCTGGGATGCGGTGATCTCCTGGTACGACGTGCTGCTCACCGTGCACGACACACCCGTGGTGCGGCTGAACCGGGCGGCGGCCGTCGCCGAACGGGACGGCCCCGCCGCCGGGCTGGCTCTGGTGGACGCGATCGTCGGACTGAACGGCTACCCGTGGTTCCACGCCACCCGTGCCGAACTGCTGTACCGCCTCGGCCGTTCCGACGAGGCCGCGACGGCGTACCAGGCGGCGCTCGCGCTCGACCTCAACGGCCCGCAGGCGGCCCGGCTCCGCGACCGGCTCGCCACCCTGATCGGCGTCTGAGTCGGGCGGGTTCCGGCCGCCGAGCCAGTTGGCAAGAGCCCCTGCTCTACTTCTGGCGTTAGCGGGGCCCTTCCTCACGGCGTCAGGCGGTGCAGGTCGCGCGGGAACGCGGTGACCTCCCGGACGTTGGCCGCCCCGACCAGGCGGGCCACGAACCGTTCCAGCCCGATGGCGAAACCGCCGTGCGGCGGCATGCCGTGCCGGAACGCGTCCAGGTAGCCGGTGTACGGCTCGACCGGCTCGCCCCGGGCCGCCAACGCCGCCAGGTAGTCGGCGTGCCGGTGTAGCCGTTGCCCGCCGGTGACCAGCTCCAGACCACGAAAGAGCAGGTCAAACCCGTTGGAGCACGCGGGCCGCGCCGGGTCCGGGTGGGTGTAGAACGGTCGCTTCGCCATCGGGTAGCCGGTGACGAAAAGGAAGTCGGAGCCGTGTTCGCGGCGGGCCCACTCGCCCAGCGCCCGTTCGTGGGCCGGCGCGAGGTCCGGCTCGTCGTCGGGAGCGCCGGCGATCACCAACGCCTCGCTGAAGTGCACCGCTGGGATCTCCGCCGGTACGGCCGGCACCTCGACGCCCAGCGTCGCCAAGGCGTCGCCGGCCCGCTCGGTCACCGCGCCCAGCATGCCGGCGACGACGTCGCGCAGCACCCGCATCACGTCGCGGTGGTCGGCGACGAAGCCCAGTTCCGCGTCGAGCGACGTGTACTGCGCGAGGTGCCGGACGGTGTCGTGCGGCTCGGCCCGGAAGAGGATGCGTTGCACGGTGGTACCTCCTTGATCATCGCAACGCGACCCAGGGAGGTGTGGGCGAGCGGGAACCTCGCGGTGCCACCACACCTTCGCCCCCGCCGAAGCGGGGGCCTCGTTCGTCGCCTGGTGACCGGGGCCAGCCGGGCGGGCTCTAGTAGGCGTCGCCGCCGTTCTGCCCGCAGCTCGGGAGGGTCTTCGCGCCCCGGCGCCAGACCGCCTCGCAGCACCGGCGGCTCTCTGCGCTGGCGGGGTCGGGGTGCTACTCGGCTCCGTCGTCGCTGTTGCCGGCGACGCTAACACCCCAACCGCGAGCGTGTGACGCCGTTTTTCCGCTTGCCGGTGTCCGGCGTCACAACATCAGCGGCGTGACGCCGGTCGCCTGACGCACATAGACGGCCACCATCCGGCGTAGGCTCGTTTTCGTGACGATCGAGCACTCCGCGCCGACGACCGGCCAGGCAGCGCGTACCGCAACGGCCGCCCCCGAGGGGCGTCGCCTGCTGCGTATCGAGGCACGCAACGCCGAGACGCCGATCGAGCGCAAACCCCCGTGGATCAAGGTCAAGGCCAAGATGGGCCCGGAGTACACCCAGCTGCGCGGGCTCGTCTCGCGCGAGGGTCTGCACACCGTCTGCCAGGAGGCCGGCTGTCCCAACATCTACGAGTGTTGGGAGGACCGCGAGGCCACCTTCCTCATCGGCGGCGACCAGTGCACCCGGCGCTGCGACTTCTGCCAGATCGACACCGGCAAGCCGGCCGAGTTCGACGCCGACGAGCCGCGTCGGGTCGCCGAGTCGGTGGTCTCGATGGGCCTGCGGTACGCGACCATCACCGGTGTCGCCCGCGACGACCTGCCCGACGGCGGCGCGTGGCTCTACGCCGAGACCGTCCGGCAGATCCACGCCCTGCAGCCCGGCTGCGGTGTCGAGCTGCTGATCCCGGACTTCAACGCCGTCCCCGAGCAGCTGGCCGAGGTGTTCGGTTCCCGGCCCGAGGTGCTGGCCCACAACGTGGAGACCGTGCCGCGCATCTTCAAGCGCATCCGGCCGGCGTTCCGCTACGAGCGCTCCCTCGACGTGATCCGGCAGGCCCGCGCCGACGGCCTGGTCACCAAGAGCAATCTCATCCTGGGCATGGGCGAGGAGCGGGCCGAGGTCTCCCAGGCTCTGCGGGACCTGCACGAGGCGGGCTGCGAGCTGATCACCATCACGCAGTACCTGCGCCCCTCCCCCCGGCACCACCCGGTGACCCGTTGGGTCAAGCCGGAGGAGTTCGTGGAGCTGCGCGAGGAGGCCGAGGAGATCGGCTTCGCCGGGGTGATGAGCGGGCCGCTGGTGCGCTCGTCGTACCGTGCCGGCCGGCTCTACCAGCAGGCGCTCGACGCCCGCGCCGCCAGCACCGTCGCCACCGCCGGCTGACCCGCCGACAGCGCCGCACGGACCGTGCGGCGCCCGGGTGTCATGATCGTGCGATGACCGCCGGGGTACGCGACCAGCCGCGCGGCGCGGACCGACCGCGCCCGCGGCCCGGCGTTCGCCTCGGCCCGGTCGGCTGGCTGACCGGCCTGGCCCTGCTCGCCGGCGTGGGCTACCGGCTCTGGCTGCTGGGCCACGCCACTCCCCCGACGAACAGCGACGAGGCCACCATGGGGTTGGCCGCGCTGCACATCGCCCGGGGCGAGGGGTTCCCGGTCTGGTTCTACGGCCAGCAGTACATGGGCACGCTGGAGGCGTACCTGGCCGCGCCGGTGTTCGCGCTCGCCGGCCCGTCCCTGTTCGCGCTGCGGCTGCCCACGCTGGCGCTGTACGCGCTGTTCCTGCTGCTGGCCTGGCGGCTGACCCTGCGGCTGACCGGGGACCGCTGGTTCGGCCTGCTGGTGGTCGTCCTGCTCGCCCTCGGCGCCGACCGGATCGTCAAGAACCAGTTGATCGCCGGCGGCGGGTACCCCGAGATGAACGCCGTCGGGGTGGCGCTCGCCCTGCTCGCCGTGGACCTGGCCACCGGCCGACCCGGGTGGCGACTGGCCCGCTGGGCGACCTGGGGATTCCTGGCCGGCCTGATGCTCTGGGTCGACCCGCTGGTGCTGCCGTACGTGGTGGCGACCGGCGCGGTGCTGGTCGGGTTCCGCCACCGCGAGCTGCGCGGTCCGGCCGGCGCGCTGGTCGGGGCGGCCGTGCTGCTGGGGGCCGCCCCGCTGCTTGCGGACAGCCTGCTCACCGGCCGGAACCCGGTGCACGCGGTGCTCGCCGCCGGCGGCGCCGACGCCACCGCCGGGTGGGCCGCCCGGCTGCACGGCGGGTTGCTGGTCGGGCCACCGCTCGGCATGGGCTTCTGCGGTCCCGGCACCTGCGCCACCTGGCAACTGTGGTGGGCGTACGCGCTGCCGGTGTTGTTGGCCGTCGCGGCCGTCACCGCCTGGCGGACCCTGCGCCGCGCACCGTCCGGGGCCGGCCCGAACGGTGTGCCGCCCCGGGTCGCGGGGGCGGTACGGCTGGCACTCGTGCTGGCCGCCGTGGCGACCCTCGTCGCGTACACCATGAGCAGTTCCTCGGGCCTGACCCCGACGGAGAGCGCCCGGTACCTGTCCACCCTGCTCATCTGCGTGCCGGCACTGCTCTGGCCGGTCTGGACGCTGGCCCGGCGCGGGACGGGACGGCGGACGGCCCGGCCGGTCGCGCTCGTCGTCCTGGCCGCCACGCTGCTCACCGCCGGTTACGCCACCGTGCAGGCGGCGCGGACGGCTCCGGCGAACCGGGCCGCCGAGGCCCGGCACGCCGAGTTGGTGACCACGCTGCGCCACCTCCGTGTACGACACGTACGCGCCGGCTACTGGACCTGCAACCGCCTCACGTTCGCCAGCGCGGAGCAGGTGGTCTGCGCGGTCGTCGACGACGACCTGCGCCCCGGCTTCGACCGCTACCCCGCGTACCGCCGCGAAGTGGAGGGCGCGGCCGCGCCCGCCTGGGTGGCACCGACCGGCTCACCGCTGGCAGTCCGGCTCGACGGGCGACTCGGCCCGGGACCGGACGCGCTCGACCTGGTCACCGTGGACGGCTGGCGGATCTACCTGCCGCGCGCCTGAGGGCGGCCCGTCGTCACGCCGTGACGGCGGGCTCGGCGAGCAGGCCGAGGCGGTGGGCCAGCGCGGCGGCCTCACCCCGGTTGGTCACGTCCAGCTTGGCGATGATGCGCGAGACGTGCACGCTTGCCGTCTTCGGGGAGATGAACAACTGCTCGGCGATGCGGCTGTTGCTGTGCCCCTCGGCGACCAGCCGCAACACCTCCCGCTCCCGCGAGGTCAACAGATCGGGGCCGGCGGCGCCCGGGCCGGCACCCCGTAGACCGACCCGCCGCGCCAGGGTGGTGGCGGTCTCGGCCAGCGGCGTCGCGCCGAGCCGCCGGGCGATCTCGACCACCTCGGTGATCGCCGCCGATACCTCGTCCCGCTCGCCGGCCGCCGCGGCCGCCTCGGCGAGCGCCAGCAACGCCCGACCGAGCCGGTACGGCTGCCCGTCGGCACGCCACGCCAGCACCGCCGCCCGCCACGCCGGCAACGCCTCGTCGTCGACCGCCAGCAGGGCACCGACCTGGGCACGGTGCGCCCGTGGGGCCGGATGCCGGGCCGGCAGGTCGGCCGCGAGCGCGGCCACGGCGGCGGCCAGCTCCCGATCAGCCGTGCGGGCGGCGGTCCGCGCGACGGCGCTCAGCACCGGCCAGCCCTCGCGGGGAAGCTGCGGCAGACTCTGGTCGGCCACCGCGACGCGGGCGGCGCGCACCGCCTCGGTCGTGTCGTCGGCGGCCAGCGCCGCCTCGATCCCCAGCTCGTGCAGGGGCAGTCGGTGGTTCGGCCACAGGTAGGGCCGGCCGAGGAAGGCCAAGGCGCGGGCGACCAGTTCGTCAGCCGTCGGGTGCGCCCGCGCCAGCCGCAGACCGGCGCCCAGCTGGAGCCAGTGCAGACCGGTCACTCCGGACAGGTCGATCCGGGCCGCCTCCGCGCAGACCGTCTCCGCCTCGTCCCAGCGGCCCAGCGCGATCAGCGCCTCGGCCCGGTTGGACAGCAGGTACGCCCCGGTCGAGCGGCTGATGCCGACCCGTCGCGCCTCGGCGAGCCCGGCCTCGGCCGCCTCGGCGGACTCGGCGTAGCGGCCCAGTTCGCAGAGCACATCGGACTGGAACACCTTGGCGAGCACGAGCGCCGACGTGTCGCCGGCGGCACGGGCGACGGCCTCGGCCCGGTCGAGTTCGTCCAGTCCGTGCTCCTGCCACTCCTGGTGGCACAGCAGCGCGATCCGCGTCGGCAGCAGGATCAGCTCCTCGCCGATCGCCTCGGCGTCCACGGTCGCCTCGGCGGCCACCTGGGCCGCCTTCTCCCGATCGATCTTGACAAGGTGGGTGGCGATGTCGGCGAGCAGCCGGACCCGCTCCACGCCGCGCGGGCTTGCGGACGCCAGCCGGTACGCCTCGTCCAACTCCCGCCGGCCGTCGCTCTTGCCGAGCAGGGCCATCAGTCGACCCCGCTGGTCGAACAGGCGGGCGGCGCGCAGCGGCGCCGAGTCGGCGTCCACCTCGGCCAGTCCGGCGCGGGTCAACGTGATCGCCCGGCTGAAGTCGCCGGCCGTCACCGCCGCGTCCAGGGTCTCCTCCAGCAGGGCCAGATGGTCCATGCCGAGCAGGTCGGCCGCGTCCGGCACCAACTCCCACAGCTCCAACGCCCGCTCCAGCAGCCGACGCTGCTCCGCGTAGGCGTACCGGTCGGCGGCCGCGCAGGCCGCGACCCGCGCGGCGACCAGGGCGCGGGGGTGGTCGTGCGCGGCGTACCAGTGATGGGCGATCTCGGCCGGGGCGCGACCGGCGACGACCAGGTGGGGCTGGGCCTCGATGGCGGCGGCGAACCGGGCGTGCAGCCGGGCGTGCTCACCGGGCAGCAACTCGTCGTGCACGGCCTCGCGCACCAGAGCGTGCCGGAACTCGTAGTCGCCGTCCGGGTCGGCCACCACCAGCTGGGCCGCCACGGCGGCGCGCAACGCGTCCTCCAACTCGGCCTCGGGCATCCCGGCGACCTCGGCGAGCAGGTCGTGGGCGAAGCGGGTACCGCCGGCCGCGGCGATCCGCAGCACCCGCTGGGCCGACTCGGGCAACCGGTCCACCCGGGCCAACAGCAGGTCCCGCAACGTCTCGGGCAGCGCCACGCAGCCGAGCGGATCGCCTGCGGCCGCCAACTCCTCGATGAAGAACGGATTGCCCTGCGTACGGTCGTGGATGTCGTCGACGGCACGCGGCGACGGTTCGCCGCCCAGCAGGTCGGCGAGGATCGCGCCGGTGCCGTCGCGGTCCAGCCGGCCCAGCTCCACCCGCTCGACCCCGCGGGCCCGGTCCAGCTCGGCGAGGAACGGGCGTAGCGGGTGACCGCGCTGCAACTCGTCGGTGCGGTAGGTGCAGACCAGCAGCAGCCGGCCCGGCCGTGCGGCCCGGACCAGGAAACCGATCAGATCCCGGGTGGACCGGTCCGCCCAGTGCAGGTCCTCGATCACCAGCAGCAGCGGGCGGGCGTCGGCGAGCCGCTGGAACAGCTCCGCGACCAGATCGAACAGGTAACCGCGCGGGGCGTCCGTCAACGGTCCCGCGCCCGACGTGGTCGACGCCGTCGGCGTCCGGCCCAGCTCGGGCAGCAGGCGGGCGAACTCCGCCTCGTAGCCGGCGAAGACCTCCGGACCGTCGGCCCGCAGCACCGCGCGCAGGGCTGCCGCGAACGGGGCGAACGGCAGACCCGACTCACCCAGCTCCAGGCACTGGCCGACCAGCACCCGGGCACCGGCACCGGTGGCCCCGGCCGCGAAGTCCTCCAGCAGCCGGGTCTTGCCCACCCCCGCCTCGCCACCGACCAGCACAGTGGCCGGCTCGCCCCGGCCGGCCCGGCTCAACGCGTCGTGCAGCGTGACGAGCTCGCGGTGGCGGCCGACGAGGACGGAACTGGCGGCACGTACGGTCACGGCACCGAGCATGCCATGACCGGACGACACACCGTCCCCGCCGACCGGCCCGCGCCACGGCGGCCCGGCCGGCGGTCGCGGCCCCGCCCCGCCGCCCCCGTTTGGCAACGGGACGGGCCGTTCGACCGTGTCGGGTGGCGCGGTCGCGCTCACCGACGGTCGTCCCCCGTGTGGCGGACCGGCTGGCGGCGGCCCAACCAGGTACGGCCGGCACGGCGTGGCACCGCCCGGGCCAGGCGCTCCGCCGCGGCCTCGGCCCGCAGCTCAGCGGCATGGGTACGGTGCAGGGAGAGCAGGAAGTCCACGTCGTTGCCGAACATGTCAGGCTCCTTCGTCGCGTCGTCGTTCGCTGCCGACAACTCTTCGCGCGAAGGCCCCGCCCGGGCATGGGCACGACGCCTCATCTTCCCCAGCCGTGCCCTCCTTACCCGCCCGGTCCGGGCGGGTGAGCCGACGTAAGGTACTCAGCCCCGGCGGCACCCGGACGCGGATCAACTCGAGCGGCGGGGACCACTAGACTCTCCGGCATGGCAAAGCCCCAGGAGAAGGTCTCGTTCGGCCAACGGCTGAAGCAGATCGGGATGGTGTTCCAGTTCACCGCCAAGCAGGACCGGTGGTTCGCGCCGCTGGTCGCCGCGGCGGTGCTCATCCCGCTCGCGCTCACCGTGGTCGCGGTGATCCTCTGGAGCTGGATCTGGCTGCCGCTGGGCATCCTGTTCGCCCTGCTCGCGGTGCTGATCGTGCTGAACCTGCGGTCCAACAAGGCGATGATGAACGCCGCCGAGGGGCAGCCCGGCGCGGCGGCGCAGATCATGGACAACATGCGTGGCGACTGGCGGGTCACGCCGGCCGTCAGCTCCACCACCCAGATGGACATGGTCCACCTGGTGATCGGCCGGCCGGGCGTGATCCTGCTGGCCGAGGGCAACCCCCAGCGCGTACGCGGCCTGCTCGGGCAGGAGAAGCGTCGACTGGCCAAGGTCATCGGCTCCGCCCCGCTGCACGACTACGTGATCGGCCAGCAGGAGGGCGAACTGCCGATCCGCAAGCTGCGCACGACGCTGCTGCGGCTGCCCCGCGCCCTCAGTGGCAAGGACGTCAACGCGCTGGACAAGCGTCTCAAGGCGCTCACCGCCCGTCCGCAGATGCCCAAGGGCGCGATCCCGAAGAACATGCGCCCGCCGGGCGGCGCCCGCCAGCCCCGACGCTGACGCGATACGCAGAAGAGCCGGACCCGTCAGGGTCCGGCTCTTCTGCGTGTACGCGCCCCGCGCCCCGCGCCCCGCGCCCCGCGCCCCGCGCCCCGCGCCCCGCGCCCCGCGCCCCGCGCCCCGCGCCCCGCGCCCCGCGCCCCGCGCCCCGCGCCCCGCGCCCCGCGCCCCGCGCCCAAGATCCTCACAACATCACCGATGTTGCTGCCTCAGACGCGCCGGAAGCAGCAACATCCCCGAAGTTGTGCGGATCTTGCCGAGATGGGCCGGGCGGGCCGGGCGGGCCGGGCGGGCCGGGCGGGCCGGGTGGGCCGGGTGCGGCGGGGGTTTGGGCGTCAGGCGCGGGGGGCGTCGACGATGACCGAGCCGACGAGGCGGTCGTGCACGCCCCGGCGGCGCTGGTCCATGATCAGCGCGGGGACGACGAGTGCCAGCAGCACACCCCGGGCCAACGCGCGGGGCACGCCGATCCGGCCCCCGTCGTGCCAGTTCACGCAGCGGACCTTGGTGATGTACATGCCGGGCGTCTGGGCGAACAGGCCGAGGAAGAGGCCGTACTCCAGGATCAGCACGAGCACCGGCGCCCAGCCGTCGCGTACCGGGTCGGCGAAGATGTTGGCCACCAGCAGGCAGAGCACCCAGTCGATGATCAGCGCGCCGAAGCGCCGGCCCAGGCTCGGCGGGGTGAAGGTCGGGTCGGTGGCCGGCGCGGCCGGGACGTGCGGATTGGTCACAGCGATCAAGGGTATCCGCGTCCGGATCGAGGCCGTCGGGGTCCCGTCACCGCTGCGTGCCGATTCGGGCCAATCACCTCATGTGTCATTACACTGGCACAGCCGGTACGACGTTCGCGCAGGCTGAGTGCGTGGACAGGAGCGTCCCTGACGCTCCGCGAGGGACGTAACACGGCAGAAACACTGAAGACATGGCCGGGCAACTCCCCGGCCATAGCGTCGCCAGGACGCTAGCCACCCGTGGACGTGCCAGGAGGATGTGTGTTCGCCAATCCCGAGGAACTGCTGCGATACCTCAAGAACGAGGACGTGAAGTTCGTCGACGTTCGTTTCTGTGACCTGCCCGGCGTGATGCAGCACTTCAACCTGCCGGTCGAGTCCGTCAACGACGACCTCTTCACCGACGGCCTCGCGTTCGACGGTTCGTCGATCCGCGGTTTCCAGGCGATCCACGAGTCGGACATGCTCCTGCTCCCGGATGTCGCCACCGCGTTCATCGACCCGTTCCGCGCGCAGAAGACCCTCGCGCTGAACTTCTTCATCCACGACCCGTTCACCCGCGAGGCCTACAGCCGCGACCCGCGCAACGTCGCGAAGAAGGCCGAGGCGTACCTGGCGGCGAGCGGCATCGCCGACACCGCGTACTTCGGCGCCGAGGCGGAGTTCTACATCTTCGACTCGATCCGCCACGAGACCTCGGCGAACCAGTCGTTCTACTACATCGACTCGATCGAGGGCGCCTGGAACACCGGGCGCGAGGAGGAGGGCGGCAACCGGGGTTACAAGACCGCCTACAAGGGCGGCTACTTCCCCGTGCCGCCGGTCGACCACTACGCCGACCTGCGCGACTCGATCGTGCGCCGGCTCGTCGACACCGGCTTCACCGTGGAGCGCTCGCACCACGAGGTCGGCACCGCCGGGCAGGCCGAGATCAACTACAAGTTCTCCACCCTGCTGCACGCCGGTGACCAGCTCCAGCTCTTCAAGTACATCGTGAAGAACGAGGCCTGGGCGAACGGCAAGACCGCCACGTTCATGCCCAAGCCGCTCTTCGGCGACAACGGCTCCGGCATGCACACCCACCAGAGCCTCTGGCTCAACGGTGAGCCGCTGTTCTACGACGAGACCGGCTACGCCGGCCTGTCCGACACCGCCCGCTGGTACATCGGCGGTCTGCTGCACCACGCCCCGTCGCTGCTGGCCTTCACCAACCCGACGGTCAACTCGTACCGCCGGCTGGTGCCGGGCTTCGAGGCGCCGGTCAACCTGGTCTACTCGCAGCGCAACCGCTCCGCCTGCACCCGGATCCCGGTGACCGGCAGCAACCCGAAGGCCAAGCGCGTCGAGTTCCGGGTGCCGGACCCGTCGGCCAACGTCTACCTGGCCTTCTCGGCCATGATGATGGCCGGCCTGGACGGCATCAAGAGCAAGATCGAGCCGCCGACGCCGATCGACAAGGACCTCTACGACCTCCCGCCGGAGGAATGGGGCGACGTCAAGCAGGTTCCGGGCTCGCTGCCGGCCGTGCTCGACTCGCTCGAGGCCGACCACGACTACCTGCTCGACGGCGGCGTCTTCACGCCGGACCTGATCTCGACCTGGATCGACTGGAAGCGCGCCAACGAGGTCGACCCGGTGCGTCTGCGCCCGACCCCGCACGAGTTCGCCATGTACTACGACTGCTGAGCAGTCCACCGCTCTACCGGCCGGGCCGGCTCCGCGATCGCGGAGCCGGCCCGGCCCGTTTCGGCACGCCCCCCAACATACCTTCGCGTCCGATATATTACGGCGATGGATACACCACTGCGCGAACCCACCTTCCTGATCCTGACCGCGCTCGCCGTCGAGCCGATGCACGGCTACGGGCTGATCGGCGAGGTCGCCGCCCTCTCCGACAACCGCGTGTCGTTGCGCCCCGGAACCCTCTACGGCGCGCTGGACCGGCTGGTCGACGCCGGTCTCGTCGAGGTGGACCGGGAGGAGGTGGTGGACGGCCGGCTGCGCCGCTACTACCGACTCTCCCCCGCCGGCGACGCCACCCTCAGCGCCGAGACCGAGCGGCTCCGGCGCAACGTCGAGGCCGCCACCGCCCGACTCGCCGCCCGGGCCCGCGCCGCCCGACCGACCACCCCACGTCTGGCCGGAGGGCTCGCATGACCGACCTCGAACGCCGCTACCTCCGGCTCCTCGCCGCGTACCCCGCCGACTACCGGCGGGCCCGGGGCGCCGAGATCGTCGGCACGTACCTGGACCTGGCGGAGCCGGGCCGTCGCTGGCCGGCGCCCGCGGACGCCGTGGACCTCCTGCGCGGCGGCCTCCGGCAGCGGGTACGCGCCGCCGGCGCGATCCACCTGCTCCCCGGCGTACGTCTCGCCGCCACCCTGGCCCTGCTCACCGCCACCGCGCTCGCCGGCATGTGGACGGTGCTCGAACTGCGCCCGGCACCGCCCGGGTTCGGCGAGCCGTCGGTCGGGCCGTTCGTCTCGCTCGGCATCGTGGCGTGGGCCGGCTGGCTGCTCGCCGCGGCGGCGCAGGCGCTGACACCCGAGCGGTGGCACCGACGCGCGGTCGCGCTCGCGGTGCTCCTCACGGGCGCGCTCGTCCCCGCCGCCGCGCTCACCGGCCTGCCCCGCCCGCCTCTGTTCGTGCTCCTCCCCCAGCTCGGGTTGGGTCTGGTCGCGCTCGGCGCGTCCCGTGAGCAGTCCGTGTCGCTGCGGATGCTGCCGCTGCTCACCGCCGTCGGCGGCCTGGCGGCCGCAGGACCGTCGTCGAACGGCTTCGCCTGGACCTACCGCGCCGTGACCGCAGAGCTGGTCCTGCGCGACGCGGCCGTGGTGGTGCTCGCGGTGACCGTGCTGCTCGCGGTGGGACTGGCGGTACGCGGCGACCACCGGGGCGGCTGGGCCCTGCTGATCCTGCTCACCCCGGCGGGTCTGCTGGCCCTGCACGCGCTGGCCGGCGCGGCGGACGGCGTGCCGAACGCGTTCGCCCCGAACTGGACGGCGCTGGCCGCGACGGCGGCCGTGGTCGCGCTGGTCGGCCCCGCCCTGCTACCGGTCGCCCTCGCCCTCCGCACCCGGCTGGCCCGACCCCCCGCCCCCAGCGCCCCCCGCTGACCGCCCACACCACGCCGCACCACGCCCCGCCCCTGCCGCACCCCCGCCACACCCCGCCCCCGCGCCGCGCCGCACCCCCAAGATCGTGCTCGAACATGGTTCCAGTGGTCTCGAACGCGCCAGAAGCCACTACATCCATGTTCGAGCGCGATCTTGGCGGGTCCGGCGGTGGTCAGGGACGTGGCCGGCGCGCGGGTCGGCTGCTTCGCACGCGCACGAGCAGCACCAGGAGCAGGGCGGTCATCGCCAGCGCGCCGGGGGCCTTGGTGAAGCGGGCCAGGTTTGTGCCGTCCGGCAGGACCAGCAAGGCTGCCAACCCCGCCGGCAGTACGAACCACGTCGTTCGGGTGGCGGCGAGCGCGAGCAGCGCCAGCGGCCAGGTCGCGTACCAGGGGTGGAAGACCGGGGACAGGACGACGGTGGCGACGAGTGCCAGGGCGGCACCGTGGAGCGCCATGCGGCCCCGCGCCGAGCCGGCGACCGGCGGGCCGTCGGTGCCGGCCTGGTCCCGTCGTAGCCTGCGCCAGGTGCGCCACCAGAGCGCCACCAGCACGGCCGCGAGCAGCCCCAGCGCGACCGCGCGGGCCACCGGCACCGCCTGCGGATCCCGGCCGGCCAGCATTCCGGCGTAGTCGACGACGAACCCGACGGCGGTGGGCGGGGAGGTCCACTGTTCGGAGTCGCCGCTGCGGGTCAGCCCACCCACCCAGCCGAAGCCGAGCCCGGTCAACGCCGAACTGCCCAGCACCGCGGCGGCGAGGCCCCCGCCCAGCCACACACCGTTCCGGAGCACCGTACGGTCCGACGTGCCCGCCAGCACGGCGAACGGCACCACCACGACGGCGGTGGCCTTCACCGTCACCGCGCATCCGAGCAGCGCCCCGGCCGCGAGCAACGCCGACGGCCGGTCCGGTCCCCCGAGGACCACCAGCAGGCCGCAGAGCAGCAGGCCGAGCATCACCGCGTCGTTGTGCGCCCCACCCACCAGGTGCACGCCGACCAGTGGCCCGGCCAGCGCCAGCCAGACCGCGCGTCGGGCGGGTAGACCGGCGGCCCGGGCCAGACCGGGCAGGCAGCACGCGGCCACCACCAGCCCCGCCACGGCGATCAGGCGCAGCGCGACGAGGGCACCGACCAGACCACCGCCGAGGCTCACCGCGAGCGCCGCGAGCAGCACGAACACCGGCCCGTACGGTGCCGGGGTGTCCCGCCAGATCGGCGCGACCGTGTCCTGCCACGGGCAGCCCGCCGCCGCGACCCCCACCGCGTACGGGTCGAGGCCGTGCGCGTACGTCCAGCCCTGGCAGGCGTACGAGTAGACGTCCCGGCTGCCCACCGGGGGCGCGAGCAGCAGGGGCAGCGCCCACAGCGTGGCGGTGACGTACGCCCAGCGGGTCGACGGCGCGCCGGCGCGCAATGACCACCACGCGCCGACCAGCAGTACGGTGCCGACCAGCCAGCAGGTCACTGTCGCCGGGCCGCCCGGGGCGCGCCAGATCGACACGGGTGTGACGTTCAGCGGGGCGTCGGGCAGCGCCCCGCCGAGATACCCGGCCACGGCGAGCAGAACCGCGCCGAGCAGGCCGGCGGACCGGGCCACCGAAGGGCGGGAGAGCGGCGGCAGCGCGCCGGGAGCGGTCACCGGCGCACCTTCCCTCAGTCGGCGGCGACCGCCTGGCGGGTCACCCGAGCCGACCGTACCAACCGGACAGCCACCACGATCACCAACAGCGTCATCAGCGGCGCCCCGACCGTCTTGGTGTAGCGGGGCAGGCCGGTACCGTCCGGCAGGATCAGGAACGACGCGACCAGGGCGACCACGACGAACCATCGGGTACGCCGGGCGGTGGCGGCCAGCACGAACAGCGGCCACGTCCAGTACCAGGGGTGCACGACCGGCGCGAGCGCGACGGTGACGGCGAGCGCGAGGCCGGCGTGGAACAGGGGGTCCCGGGTGCGAGCGCGCCACCAGAGCCAGACGAGCAGGACGGCCAGCAGCACCACGGCGATGCCCCGGGTC
Organism: Micromonospora sp. WMMD729; assembly: GCF_049315225.1. Lineage (NCBI taxonomy): Bacteria > Bacillati > Actinomycetota > Actinomycetes > Micromonosporales > Micromonosporaceae > Micromonospora > Micromonospora sp. WMMD729. Next base: position 4,763,872 of record NZ_CP186059.1, read on the forward strand.
ACCGGCAACGCGTCGATGTGCGCACCGAACGGCACCCCCAGGTAGCCGATGGTCTGCCCGACGGCGGTGGGTGGGGAGGTCCAGGCGATGGCGGCGCCACCCTGGGACAGCCCGCCGATCCAGCCGAAGTCCAGTCCGCCGGCGACGGTCACTCCGACCACGGTGGCGACGGCACCGCCGACCACCCAGCCGCCGTCGCGGAGCAGCGTCCGGAACCGGTACGCCCCGGCGGTGGCGGCCAGCGCGGCGAACGGGACCACCACCACGGCGGTCACCTTGATCGCCACGGCGACCCCGAGGAGCAGCCCGCCGACCAGGAGCATTCCGCGCCGACCCGGATGCGAGGCCACCACGGCCAGCCCTCCGACCAGCGCGGCGAGCATCAGCACGTCGTTGTGCGGGCCGCCGATCAGGTGCGCGGCGACCAGCGGGCAGCCGAGCGCCAGCCAGACCGCCCGGGAGGCCGGCACCCCGGCCCGGCGGGCCAGCACCGGCAGCGCCCATGCGGTCAACGCCACGCCGAGCAGGGACAGGGCCCGGAACAGCACGATGCTGGCGTTCAGCGACCCGGTGAGCTTGACCACCGCCCCCGCGACGAGCACGAACAGCGGTCCGTACGGCGCCGGGGTGTCCCGCCAGATGACGGAGACCGTGTCCAGCCACGGGCAGGGCAACGCGGAGACGCCGTACTCGTACGGGCTGAGGCCACCGGCGAAGCTGGCCCCCTGGCAGGCGTACGCGTACACGTCCCGGCTGCCGAACGGTGGCGCGACGAGCAGCGGCAGCAGCCACAACCCGACGGTGACGAGCGCCCACCGGGTCGACGGCACCGCGTCGCGCAGCCCCCACCAGGCGTACGCCAGCAGACCGGTGCCGAGAAGCCAGGCGGCCAGGACCAGTGGCCCGTGCGGGCCCTGCCAGATGCTGACCGGGGTGCTGCGCAGCGGGCCGCTGGGGAACGCGCCGCCGAGGAACGCGGACAGCGCGAGCAGCGTCGAGCCGGCCAGGCCGGTCCAGCGCGCGAGGTGGGAGGGCACCCCGACATGCTGCCAGCACCCCACCCGGCGGGCGACGGCAGGCACCGTCAGCAGTGCCGGGCCGGAGTCAGGTCGCTGGAGATCGTGTAGTCGCCGGGCGTCCGGACCCGCACCTCGGTCCACCCGTCGGCGCCGGGCCGGACGCAGCCGTCCGGGCCGCTCAGCGACAGCCAGCGTGACCAGCGCACCCCTACCGGGACGTCGCCGGGAGTGGCGGTCATCCGCACCGAGCCCCGGTCGGCGGCGACGAGCCGGCCCGGCGCGCCGACCAGCGGCGTCGGGTCGGCCACCGCGTACAGCCGCCAGGTCGCATCACGCCAGACCTCCCGCAGGTACGGCAGGCCGGCGCGGATCAAGGCGGCCTCGTCCCGGCCCCACCGGTCGGCGGGTGCGTCCGGGGCGACCGCCACGTAGGTCACCGCCGTGTCGCGCAGCCACCGCTGGTAGGTCTGCGCGCTGAGCGTGCCGTCGTAGAACAACGCGTTGCGGTCGCTGTCGACCTGGCGTTCCCAGCCGCGGGCCAACGGCACGGTCGGCGGCAGGTACGCGGACTCCCAGTGGTCGCGCAGCGGCACCACCTCGACCCGACCGACGGGCTCCCGTCGGTTCAGCTCCTCGACGAGCGGCCGGTGGAACGCCGGGGCGCTCTCCGGCGCGCCGGCCCGGGTGACGTCGCTGGTCATCACCGGCGACTGCCACCACACCGTCGCCGCGAGCAGCCCGGCGAGCCACGGGCCCGGCAGCGGGACGTACGCGGCCAGCACGGGGAGCGCGAAGAGCAGCGGCAGCCGCAGCGCGTTGGAACCGATCGGGCTGGGCACGTAGTAGGCGCCGATCAGGAGCACGACGGTGAGCGCCGCCCCGACCCGCAGCACCCGGCGGCGGCGGGGCACCAGGACCGCCACCAGCACGGCGAGCGCGACGTTGATCCGCATCGACTCCGCCGAGTACGGCTGGGTGCCGCCGTTGCCGAACAGGAGCGCGATCGGCGCGAGCGTGACCACCGGGGCCAGGGCCAGCACGAACCCCTCCGCCAGCGGCCCTTCGGTGCGCCAGCCACCGGCCAGCGTCCGGCCCGGCCCGTCACCGCGCCGGACGGCGGCCAGCAGCAACGCCGCACCGGCCAGCCCGGTGAACAGGCCGGCGACCGGGCTGGCCGCCGTGGCCAGGGCGGCGCAGCCGGCGGCGAGCGCCAACCGGACCGGACGCGGCGGGCGTTCCGTGCTGACGGCGCAGAGCGCCAACAGCCCGAACGTCAGTCCGGCGGCGAACGTGATCCGGCCGCTCGCCAGGTTGCCGACCAGGACCACGGCGCCGAGGACACCGGCCAACAGCGGCCGACGGGCCCGGTTGCGGACGAAGAGCCACGCCAACGCGAACGCGCCGAGCACCGCGGCGACGGCCCCCAGTGGACGCACCCCGACCACCGCGCCCAGGCGGGCGGTGAAAAGGCTGTAGCCGTACTGGTTGACGCCGCCGTACCAGCCGAGGTCGACAGGCGTCGCACCGTACCGGTCGGCGAACTCGGCGCGGGCCACCTGCGCCGCGAGGTCGGTGCCCATCCGGGGCGCGAGCAGGAACGCGACGGCGAGCACCAGCGCGACCCCGGTCGCCGCCAGCCAGCCGGTACGCCGTCCGAGTGGACGTGGCGGCCGGTCAGGCATTGAGGACCCGTTCGGCGGCGGCGCGGGAGCGGCGGCCGGTGCGCAGGTACTCGTCGAGGAACTCCCCCGGGTCGTCGCGGCCGAGCAGCCGGACCACCCCGGCCAGCTCCACGCCGTGCCGGGGCAGCTGGTCGCCGGCCCGACCCCGGACCAGCATCAGCGCGTTGCGGACCTGCGCGGCCAGGGACCAGCCGGCGGCCATCTCGGCGGCGTCCGCCGGGTCGACCAGGCCGGCCCGCTCGGCCGCCGCGAGGGCATCGAGGGTACGCGTGCCGCGCAGCTCCGGGACCGCGCCCGCGTGCCGGAGCTGAACGAGCTGGACCGCCCACTCCACGTCGGCCAGCCCGCCCCGACCCAGCTTGGTGTGGGTGGCCGGGTCGGCTCCGCGCGGCAGCCGCTCGGTCTCCACCCGGGCCTTGATCCGGCGGATCTCGACGACCTGCTCGCGGGTCAGCCCGTCGGCCGGGTAGCGCACCGGCTCGATCATCGCCTCGAACTCGGCGCCCAGGTCGGCGTCCCCGCAGACGAACCGGGCGCGCAGCAACGCCTGCGCCTCCCACACCCGGGACCAGCGGGCGTAGTACTGGGCGTACGCGGCGAGGCTGCGTACCAGCGGACCCTGCCGGCCCTCGGGGCGCAGGTCGGCGTCGACACCGAGCGGCGGGTCGGGCGCGGGCACGCCGAGCAGTCGACGCAGCTCCTCCGCGATCGCGTGCGCGGCGGCGCTGGCGGCGCTCTCGTTGCCGCCCTCCGGCGGGTCGTAGACGAAGAGCACGTCGGCGTCGGAGAGGTAGTTCGACTCGTACCCGCCGAGCCGGCCCATCCCGATCACCGCGAAGCGCAGCCCGTCCGGTGCCGGTTGGCTGGCCCGCGCGGCCCGCAGCGCGGCGGCGAGGGTGGCGTCGGTGACGTCGGCGAGCGCCGTACCGACCTCGGTGATGTCGGCCAGCCCGGGCGAGGGCCGGGCGGTGTCGTCCGTCCGGGTCGGGCTGGGGGCGAGCGCGCCGGCCCGGCAGAGCACGTCCGCGCAGGCCACCCGGACCAGCTCCCGGCGGCGCAGCGCCCGCACCGCGCGGGTCGCCTCAACCGGGTCGGTGTGCCGGGCCGCCGCCGCGAGGAAGCCCTCCCGCAGCACCGGGCGTGGTCGCGGCGCCAACTCGTTCTCCTCGGCCAGCAGCCGCAGCGCCTCCGGGTCGCGGGCGAGCAGGTCGGCGACGTACCGGGACAGGGCCAGGACCCGGGCCAGCCGGCGGGCGACCGGACCGCCGTCGCGCAGCAGCCGCAGGTACCAGGGAGTGCTGCCCAGCTTGTCGGAGACCTTGCGGTAGTTGAGCAGCCCCCGGTCCGGCTCCGGCGCGTCGGCGAACTCGCTCAGCAGCACCGGCAGCAGGGTCCGTTGGATGGCCGCCGTACGACTCACCCCGCCGGTGAGCGCCTGGAGGTGCCGCAACGCCCCGGCGGGGTCGGCGAAACCGAGGATCTCCAGCCGGTGCCGGGCCGCCTCCGGGGTGAGTCGGAGCCCGTCGGCCGGTACCCGGGCCACCGACTCGAGCAGCGGCCGGTAGAGCAGTTTGGCGTGCAGCCGCCGTACCTCGGTGGCATGGGTGACCCAGTCGGCCCGGAAGCTCTCGACGGCGCTGCGGCCCGGCGTGGCCACGAAACCCAGCGCGGCGGCCAGCCAGCGCAGCGCGCCCGGCTCGGTGGGCACGGTGTGCGTGCGGCGCAGGGCCTGGAGTTGAAGCCGGTGCTCGACGGCGCGCAGGAAGCGATAGCCGCGCAGCAGCGACTCGCCGTCGGCGCGGCCGACGTAGCCGCCGGCGACGAGCGCGCGCAGCGCCGGGATCGTGCCGGGCGCCCGCAGCGTCTCGTCACCGCGGCCGTGCACGAGTTGCAGGAGCTGGACGGCGAACTCGATGTCGCGCAGCCCACCCGGACCGCGCTTGATCTCGCGTTCCAGCTCCTTGGGCGGGATGTTGTCGATGATCCGCCGGCGCATCGCGCGGACGTCCTCGACCGCCTCGGGTCGTTCGGCGGCCCGCCACACCAGCGGCGCGAGCTGGTCGATCCACTCCTGGGCCAGCGGCAGGTCCCCGGCGGCCGGGCGGGCCTTGAGCAGCGCCTGGAACTCCCAGGTGCGCGCCCACCGGCGGTAGTAGGCGAGGTGGCTGGCGAGGGTACGCACCAGCGGGCCGCGGCTGCCCTCGGGCCGCAGGGCGGCGTCCACCGGCCAGGCGACCATCCCGCAGACGGAGATCAGCCGGGTCGCCACCTGGGTCGCGGCCGGCAGGTCGGCGTCCTCGGCGGCCACGAAGATCACGTCCACGTCGGAGACGTAGTTCAGCTCGCCGCCGCCGCACTTGCCCATCGCCACCACGGCCAGCCGGGGCCGCTCGGTGCCCGGGGCCAGCTCACTCACGGCGATCTCGTACGCGGCGGCCAGTGTCGCGTCCGCCAGCGCGGACAGCGCCGCCATGGTCTGCTCCAGGGCACGCCCGCCGGTGAGGTCGGCCGCCGCGATCCGCAGCAGGGACAGCCGGTACGCGGTCCGCAGCACCGCCACCGGGTTGCCGTCGCCGTCCGGTTCCAGTCGACCGTCGGCGATCGGCGCGAGCCCGTCCGGCGCGGTACGCAGCGTCCGGCAGTGCTCGGGATTCGCCACCAGATGGTCGCCGAGCGCCGACGACGCACCCAGTACGGCGATCAGCCGACGCCGCAGCCCGGGATCGGCGTGCAGCTCCGCGAGCAGCGGCGAGCCGGCGGCGCTGCTGGTGCCGGCGGCGCTGGTGGTGCCGGCGGCGCTGGTGGTGCCGGCGGCGCTGGTGCTGGTGGTGCCGGCGGCGCTGGTGGTGCCGGCGGCGCTGGTGCTGGTGGTGCCGGCGGCGCTGGTGCCGCGCGGCGTGCCGGCACCGCTGGTGCCGTTGGTGCCGTTGGTGCCGTTGGTGCGGCGCTCGGCCTCGACGATGCGGTGCAGTTGGCGCAGCGCCAGGTCCGGGTCGGCGGCCCGGGACAGCGCGGCGAGCAGTTCCCCGGCCGCGTCGTCGACCGGCTCCTGCTCCTGCGGCTGCCAGAGGCCCAGCCCGTCCGGGCCGAGCAGGTCGGCGGCGCGGGCCCCACCGTCACCCTCGGCGGTGCCGAAGCCGTAGCGGGCGAGCCGGCCCGGCGCCCTCGTCGGCCGGCTCATCAGTGTCCGAGCAGCGGCAGGGCGGGCCGGATCGTGCTGTCGTCCAGCTCGCCGAGGGCCAGCGCGGCGAACCGGGCGGCGAACGGCTGCCAGACCTCCTCGACGTCCACCATCACCGAGTCGCAGGCCGCCACCACCAGCTCCGGGTCGTAGCCCAACTCGGCGAGCAGGGTCGAGTCGGCGGCCCAGTCGGCGATCATGGCGGTGTCGCACTCGATGTGGAACTGCAACCCCCACGCCCGGTCGCCGAGCCGGAACGCCTGATGCGGATACCGGGTGGAGGCCGCCAGCAGGGTGGCGCCCCGGGGCAGTTCGGTGATCTCGTCGGAGTGCCACTGGAGCACGTCCGGGATCAGCGGCACGTACCGGAACAATGGGTCCTGCTCGGCGGCGTCGCGCCGGCCCACCACACCGGGGCCGATCTCCGGCCCGGACGGGCTCCGCTCGACCAGCCCGGCGTGCGCCGTGGCGAGCAACTGCGCGCCCAGGCAGACGGCCAGGGTGGGCACCCGGTACCGGACCGCCTTGCGCAGCAGACCCTCCACAGCCGGGAACCAGGGCGCGCCGGGCGAGCCGTCCGGCAGCGGGTACGCCTGCTGGTCGCCGCCCAGCACCACAAGCGCCGCGTACCCCTCGAGGTCGGCGGGGAGTTCGTCACCGGCGTGCGGGCGGACCACCCACAACTCCAGCCCTGCCTCGGTCAGCCACTCACCCAACCGGCGCGCGTCGTCCGTCGGGTCGTTCTCGATCACCAGCGCGGTTGCCACCCGTCGAGGCTAGCGGGTGCGCCGCGTTGCGCCACGCCCCGGCGCGGGTCCGTGCCACCGCCTGGGCGTCTTCGTGCCAGTGCGGTGGTTAGGCTCTGCTGTTGTGATCAACGAGGAGACCGCCGCCGTCCGTCCGCCCGTCCTGCGTCCGGGTGACACGGTGCTGCTCGTCTCGCCGTCCGGACCGACCTCCCCGGAGCGGGTGGCCCGGGGCGTGGAGTTGCTCACCGGCTGGGGTCTGCGCCCGATACCGGCCCCGAACGCGTACGCCCGGCACGGCTACCTCGCCGGCACCGACGACCTGCGCGCCGCCGACCTGAACGCGGCGTTCGCCGACCCCGCGATCCGGGGGGTGATCTGCACCCGGGGCGGCTACGGCGCCCAGCGGATCGTCGACGCCATCGACATGGCGGCCGTGCGCCGCGACCCGAAGGTGGTGGCCGGCTTCTCGGACATCACCGCGTTGCAGCTCGCCCTCTGGCGGGGTGCCCGACTGGCCGGGGTGCACGGCCCCGGGGCGGCCTGGCGGGACGAGCGGACCCCGCTGCGCTCCGCCGAGTCCCTGCACGCGGCGCTGATGACCACCGAACCGGTGACCGTCGAGGCCGTACCCACCGAGGAGACCTTCGACGTACGCGTCCCGGGCCGCGCCACCGGCACCCTGCTCGGCGGCAACCTGTGCCTCATCGCCGCGTCGATCGGCACACCCGACCTGCCCGACCTGACCGGCGCGGTGCTGTTGATCGAGGACGTGCAGGAGCCCCCGTACAAGGTCGACCGGATGCTCACCCACCTCCGCCGGGCCGGCGCGCTGGACGGGCTGGCCGGGGTGGCCGTCGGGCAGTTCACCGACTGCGGCGACGGCTGGGACACCACGATCGTCGACGTGCTCACCGAACGCCTCGGCGACCTGGGCGTACCGGTCCTCGGCGGCCTCCCCATCGGCCACGGCCAGGATCAACTGACCGTCCCGGTAGGCACCGAAGCACTGCTGGACACCGAAACCAACACCCTGACCGTCACCCCCGCAGTCCAATAACCCCCCTTCCCCCACCCCCACCCCCGCCCGCCCGGCCGGGCCGACCCGCCCGCCCCGGCCGGCCCCGGCCCGGCCCGGTGATCAAGAGGTTTGCGTCATTTCCGGGCCGAACTCTGACGCAGACCTCTTGATCACCGGGCCGGCGGGCCCGGGGAGCCGAGGGCCGGCGGGCCCGGGGGGGCCGGGGGCCGGCGGGTGGGGGCCGCCGGCCGGGGGCCGCAGGGGTATGGGTCAGTGGGGTAGGTGGGCTAGGGGGCCGGTTTCGAGGGCTGCCCAGACTCCGTCTTGGGTGTGGACGATGCCGTGGGGTTCGGACTGCGGGGTGGGCAGGGCGTAGCTCTCGAATCGTCCGGTGGGGTCGAGGTGGCCGATCCGGTTGGCGCCCCACTCGGTGAACCAGGCCCCACCCGCCGGATCGGCCACGATCGCGTGCGGGCGCGCGGCCCGGTCCGGCAGCGGATACTCGACGATCGCGCCACCGGGGTCGATCCGACCGACCTGGCCGGCGGTGATCTCCACGAACCAGACGGCGCCGTCCGCGCCCAGGGCGAGGCCGACCGGCCCGGCATCCGGGGTGGGCAACGGGTACAGCGTCACCGTGCCGTCGAGGGCGATCCGGCCGATCGCGTTCGCGCGGTTGAGGGTGAACCAGAGGGCGTCGTCCGCGCCGGCGGTGATCATCGAGGGGAACGCACCGCTGACCGGCAGCGGGAAGGTGGTCACCTCGCCGTCGGTGGTTACCCGGCCGATGGTGTCGGAGGTCATCCCCGCGTACCAGAGCGCCCCGTCGGGTCCGGCCGCGATGCCGCCCGGCCCGGTTTCCGGCGGTAGCGCGATCGTGCGCTGCTGGCCGTCGACGGTGATCCGACCGATCCGGTCATCACCGGAGCGGGTGAACCAGAGCGCCCCGTCCGGGCCGGTGGTGATGATCAACGGACGGCCGCCGGCGGGTTCCAGCGGGTAGGTCCGGACCGAGCCGTCCGCGTCCCGGCGGGCGATGCCGCCGCCATGGACCAGCGTCAGCCAGAGCGCGCCGTCGGGCCCGAGCGTGATGCCGTACGGGCCGGCGCCCGGCTCGGCGAACGCGATCTCCCGGATCTCGACTGTCATCTCGGCGTACGTCCCTTCGTCGGCGGCGTACCGACCCTGACCGCCCGACAAGCGACCGCACAACCGATTTCCGCCGTCGATTGTCAGCCCGCTGACAGGTTCGCCATGGGTCCCGCCCAGGCTTGCCGGTCACTGTCGGTGACGGCATTGCGCATCACCTAGCCTTCTGGAGGAGAGCATGTCCCGCACCATCCGTAGGAAGCACCTGCTGGCCGGGCTGGCCGCCGCCGGCGTCCTCGGCGTCGGGATCGCCGCCCCGACGATCGCCTTCGCCGCCGACACGCCGACGCCGAGCGCCAGCACCGCCCCGGGGCCCGGGGCGAAGGCCGACCGGCAGGGCCAGTTCGCCGAGGATCTCGCCAAGGAGCTCGGCGTGCCCACCGACAAGGTGACCGCCGCGCTGGAGAAGATCCGCGAGCAGCACCGGCCGGCCGACCGGCCGCAGCGACCGTCCGCCGAGGACCGCAAGGCGGCGCTGAAGCAGCGGCTGGACCAGGCCGTCAAGGACGGCAAGCTCACCCAGGAGCAGGCCGACGCCATCACCAAGGCCGTCGAGGCCGGCGTCTTCCCGGGCGGCCCGGGCGGCTTCCCGGGCGGCCACCGCGGCCCACTCGGCCACGGCGGCCCCGCCGGCCCCGCCGGACAGGACGGCCCGGCCGGACAGGACGGCCCGGCCGGACAGGGCGGCCCGGCCGGACAGGGCGGCCCGGCCGGACAGGGCGGCCCGGCCTGATCCACTCGACTTCCGTGAAGTCGGGGTGTCCGGCGGCCCCGGATACCCCGACTTCCAGGACGTCGAGTTGATCAGCGCCGCCGGCCCGGCCTGCGGCCCAGGCGGCCCAGGCGGCCCGGTTTGATCCACTCCGCTGCGCCGATGTGGCGGTGTCCGTCGCACTCGGACACCGCCACATCGGCGACCTGGAGTCGATCTTGCCGCTGGCCGGCCCCAGGGCACCGGCCGCAGGGCACCGGCCCCAGGGCACCGGCCCCAGGGCACCGGCCGCAGGGCAGCCGCTCGCCGGCCTCAGCCCTGCGGACGGGAGCGTCAGCCCTACGCGGACGGGGGCGTGAACACGCCCACGTGATTGCCGGTCGGGTCGATCAGACGGGCCAGCGTGAGCCCGGTCGGCGTGGTCCGTGGCGGTACGAGCACCTGACCACCGGCCGCCTCAGCCCGTCGGCAGGTCTCCGCCACGTCGGTGACCTCGGCGTAGAAGATCGTGTAGTTCGGCGCCGAGCCGTCCGTTGCCCGGATCGCCCCACCGATCCCGGTGTCGCCACCGGCCCCGGTCGTCCGATAGGAACCGGTGGGCCCGCCCTCCTCCGTGAAGGTCCAGCCGAACAGGTCGCCGTAGAAACGCTCCGCCTCCTCCGGCCGGTCGGTGCCGATCTCGAACCACGTGATGGGCGTCGCGGACATGCTGCCTCCAGGTCTCCCGAGCCGGCCGTTCGGCCGGCTTCCGGTGCAGTCTCGACGCCGCCCGCGACACCGTCCTGTCGGTGTTTCCGGATCACCCGGCCGGGTGGACCGCGCAGGCCACGCGCTCACCACCAGCGCCGGGCCGCGCTCCCACACCGCCCAGACCACGCCCGCACACCAGCGCCGGACCACGCCCGCACACCGGCCAGACCACGCCCCCCTCATCCCCCGGACCACGCCATCGCCCCACCCAGGCCGCGCCCGCACACCGCCGCGCCCGCACACCGCCCGGGCCGCGCCCTCAGACCAGACTCAACGCGCGGAGCCGTTCGTGCGGGATGTCCAGGTCCGCCAGGCGGAGTTCCCGGACCACCACCTGTGGCAGGGCCTCGACTTCGCGGATCCGGTCGGTACGGAAGCAGCGCGCCTCGTCCCGCAGCCGGCACCAGGCCACCAGGTACCAGTGGTGGGAGTTGCCCAGGTAGCCCAGCGGCTCGACGTCCCGGAGCGAGTCGACGCCGGTGCGGTCGGCGTACCGGAGGCGCAGCACCCGCCGCGCGGCGACCGCGTGGGCGACGGTGGCCGGGACGGGCGTGGCCGGCCCGTCGCCGATCAGGTGCACCCGGCCGGCGAGCCGGTGCGCCTCGGCGGCGTCGGCGGCCGGCAGCACCGCCAGCAGCTTGCGCAGCGCGGTGGCGCCCGGACCGGCGAACGGCGAGCCGGCGAGCCGGTGCAGCGCCACGGCCATCGCGACCGCCTCGGCGGCGGTCAGGTTGACCGGCGGCAGGGTGTGGGCGCGGTCCAGCACGTAGCCGCCGGTACGCCCCGACTCGGCCCAGATCGGCACCCCGGCCTGCTGGAGTGCGCCGATGTCCCGTTCGATGGTCCGGCTGCTCACCTCGAAGCGGACGGCCAGCCAGCGGGCGCTGCGCGGCCGGGGCGACACCGCCCGCAGCTCCTCGACCAGCGCGTAGAGACGGTCCGTACGGTTCACACCCGGCACGCTACGACCGGGGTACGACGCCCCGGCAGGACGCGCTCAGGCGATGCAGGCGCAGACGATCAGCGCCGCGCCGAAATGCGTGGCGGCGCTGACCCGGGCCGCCGGGTGCGGCTCGGACGAGCAGATGACCTCGCCGAGCTTGCCCGGGGTGAGCAGGTCCAGCACGAAGAACGCCAACGCCATGATGGCCAGCCCGACCAGCCCGAACACCACGGTCGAGGCGAGCCCCTTGGCGAAGTCGCTGTAGCTGGTCAGGATCGCCGTGAAGACGATGCCGGCGATGCCGAGCTGGTTGGCGGCGAGCAGCAGCCCCGCGTTGGTGTTGCGCTCGACCCAGATCAGCTCCCGCAGCCGCCCCGGGGTCAGCAGGTCGACGAGCCCGAACCCGGCCGCCATGAGCCCGACGCCCACGATCCCGAACACGACGCTCTGCCAGGCACCGCTGAGCAGGTCCTCCAGCACCGACTGCCTCCCGACTCTCCGCCCGGAAGGGGTACCGGCGCGGTGATCGAGACGATAGCGGCAGCGGGCAAGCGCGTCAGCCCCGCGCCGACGCCGTGCCCTACAGCGCCAGGTAACGCTGCCGCTCGTACGGGGTGACCTCGCGGCGGTACTGCTCCCACTCGGCCCGCTTGTTGCGCAGGAAGAAGTCGAAGACGTGCTCGCCCAGCACCTCGGCGACCAGTTCGGACTCGGCCATCACGTCGATCGCCTCGGCGAGGTTCTCCGGCAGCGCCTCGTACCCCATGGCGCGGCGCTCGGCGCTGCTCAGCGACCAGACGTCGTCCTCGGCCCCCGGCGGCAGCTCGTAGCCCTCCTCGATGCCCTTGAGGCCGGCGCCGAGCAGCACCGCGAAGGCGAGGTACGGGTTGGTCGCCGAGTCCAGCGAACGGACCTCGACCCGGGCCGAGTTCGGCTTGCCGTACGCCGGCACCCGGACCAGCGCGGACCGGTTCAGGTGACCCCAGCAGACGTACGCCGGGCTCTCGGTGATCCGGTCGGGCAGGTGCTGCGGGAAGAGCCGCTTGTACGAGTTGACCCACTGGTTGGTGACCGCCGTGTACTCCCGGGCGTGCATCAGCAGGCCGGCGATGAAGGACTTCGCCACCTTGGAGAGCTTCATCGGGTCGCCACCGTCGTGGAAGGCGTTGCGCTCGCCCTCGAACAGCGACAGGTGGGTGTGCATGCCGCTGCCGGGCTGGTCGGTGAACGGCTTGGGCATGAAGCTGGCCTGCACGCCGGTGGAGAGAGCGACCTCCTTGACCACGTGCCGGAAGGTCATGATGTTGTCGGCGGTGGTCAGCGCGTCGGCGTACCGCAGGTCGATCTCCTGCTGGCCGGGCGCGACCTCGTGGTGGCTGAACTCTACCGAAATGCCGATCCGCTCCAGCGCCAGCACGCCCTGGCGGCGGAAGTCGCGGGCCACCGCGTGGGTGGTGTGCTCGAAGTAGCCGCCGGTGTCCACCGGGGTGGGCACCGAACCGTCCTGCGGACCGTTCTCCAGCAGGAAGAACTCGATCTCGGGGTGGGTGTAGAAGGTGAAGCCCTTCTCGGCCGCCTTGGACAGCGCGCGGCGCAGCACGTGCCGGGGATCGGCCCAGGAGGGGCCGCCGTCGGGCAGCAGGATGTCGCAGAACATCCGGGCGCTCTCGCCGCTGACCCCACCCTCGAACGGGAAGACCTGGAAGGTGGTCGGGTCGGGCATCGCCACCATGTCCGATTCGAAGACCCGCGCGAAGCCCTCGATCGCCGAGCCGTCGAAGCCGATGCCCTCCTCGAAGGCCGCTTCCAACTCCGCGGGCGCCACCGAGACGCTCTTGAGCGTGCCCAGCACGTCCGTGAACCACAGCCGGACGAACCGGATGTCCCGCTCTTCCAGCGTACGGAGGACGAACTCCTGCTGACGGTCCACTTCCCCAACCCCTCGCGACACTCTTTGTCCGCCTTGGCCGGGCTGCGCCCGACCTGACCGCCCAGTGTTCCCGGGCCTGGTTACGCAGACGTTACGCGAACCGCCGCCGCCCGTCCCCTCGTGTCCCGCCCGGCGAGCGGTACCGATGCGGCGTGACGCCCGCGCGGCGTCCGCGCGTGGCCGTCGTCTCGTCCGAGGGTACGGATTGCTCCGCCGAAGCTGGGGCAAGATGAGGGCATGCCCACCCTGCGTCTCGCCCTGTCCCAGGTCAACCCGACCGTCGGCGACCTCGCCGGCAACGCCGACCTGGTCCGCAGCTGGACCCGTCAGGCCGCCAACGCCGGCGCCCAGTTGGTGCTCTTCCCGGAGATGATGTTGACCGGTTACCCGGTCGAGGACCTGGTCTTCCGGCGGTCCTTCGTCGCCGCGTCCCAGGCCGCCCTGCGGCAGCTCGCCGCCGACCTCGCCGGTGATGGTCTCGGTGACCTGCCGGTCGTGGTCGGCTACCTGGACGCCGACGGGCCGCCGCAGGTCAGCGGGGACGCCGAGCCGGGGCGCGGGGCCCGCAACGCCGCCGCGCTGCTGCACCGGGGCGAGGTGGTCGCCCGCTACTTCAAGCACCACCTGCCCAACTACGGCGTCTTCGACGAGGACCGCTACTTCGTCTCCGGCGACGAGCTGACCGTCGTGCGGATCGGCGGGGTGGACGTCGCGCTGACCATCTGCGAGGACCTGTGGCAGGCCGGCGGGCCGTTCGCCGCCGCCCGGCAGGCGGGCGTCGGCCTCGTGGTCAACATCAACGGCTCGCCGTACGAGTTGAACAAGGACGACATCCGGCTGCCGCTGGTCCGCCGCCGGGCCGCCGAGGCGAACGCCACCATCGCGTACGTGAACATGATCGGCGGCCAGGACGAGCTGGTCTTCGAGGGCGACTCGATGATCGTCACTCCGGACGGCGAGCTGCTCACCCGCGCCCCGCAGTTCGTCGAGCACCTGCTCGTGCACGACGTCGAGCTGCCGGCCGCGACCACGACCCCGGGCGGCGAGAGCATCGCCGACGGCATGCGGGTGGCGTACCACACGGTGGACGCCATCCCGCCCGCGCCGGCCGGTCCCGCCGTCACCGGCGGGCGGATCGAGCCGGTCGCCGACGAGGCCGAGGTCTGGCACGCGCTGGTGCTCGGCCTGCGCGACTACGTCAACAAGAACCGGTTCTCGTCGGTGGTGCTGGGTCTCTCCGGCGGCATCGACTCGGCGGTGGTGGCCGCCCTCGCCGTCGACGCGCTCGGCCCGGACCGGGTGGTCGGCGTGTCGCTGCCCAGCCAGCACTCCTCCGAGCACTCCCGGGAGGACGCCGCCGACCTGGCCAAGCGCACCGGGCTCGACTACCGCGTCGAGCCGATCCAGCCGATGGTGGACGCCTTCCTGGCGAACCTCTCGCTGTCCGGGATCGCCGTGGAGAACCTCCAGGCCCGGGTACGCGGTGTCATCCTGATGGCGCTGTCGAACCAGGAGGGCCACCTGGTGCTGACCACCGGCAACAAGAGCGAGCTGGCGGTCGGCTACTCCACGCTGTACGGCGACTCGGTGGGCGGCTTCAACCCGATCAAGGACGTCTGGAAGACGCTGGTGTGGCGGCTCGCGAAGTGGCGCAACGCGGACGCGGCCCGTCGTGGCGAGACCGCCCCGATCCCGGAGAACTCGATCGGCAAGCCGCCGAGCGCCGAACTGAGCCCGGGCCAGCTCGACAGCGACTCGCTGCCCGACTACGACGTGCTGGACCCGATCCTCATCGGCTACGTGGACGGCGACCTGGGCCGGGACGGGCTGGTCGAGTCGGGCCACGACCCGGCCGTGGTCGACAAGGTGCTGCGACTGGTGGATACCGCCGAGTACAAGCGACGCCAGTCCGCGCCGGGTACGAAGATCTCTATGAAGGCGTTCGGCCGAGACCGTCGACTGCCGATCACGAACCGGTGGCGCGAGCACGGCTGAGCGTCGTACCCCCGCGGGGTTGCCGGGCCGTGCTGCGGCCCGGCGGCCCACCGGCGGGCCCGCCGCCCGGCGAGCGCGGAGTGACATCTTGCACTGCGCCCTGCCGCCGCCCCGCCTCGCGGTGCGACGATCGGCGGAGCCCGGGGACCGCGCAGGCGGCCTCGAGGAAGGGAGACAGTCATGATCGAGTCCACTCCGCACGAGGTGACCGCGCTGTACGGCGGACCGGCCACCCGTCGGGTCCGCACCCGCGACCTGATCGCCGCCAAGGAGCGCGGCGAACGGTGGCCGATGCTCACCTCGTACGACCAGTACACGGCGGGGATCTTCGACCGGGCCGGCGTACCGGTGCTGCTGGTCGGCGATTCGGCGGCGAACAACGTGTTCGGCTACGAGACCACCCTGCCGGTCACCGCCGACGAGCTGTTGCCGCTGGTACGGGCCGTGGTGCGCGCGACGAGGCAGTCGCTCGTCGTCGGTGACCTGCCGTTCGGCTCCTACGAGGAGGGGCCGACCCAGGCGCTGCGCACCGCCGTCCGGTTCATGAAGGAGGGCGGCTGCCACGCGGTGAAGCTGGAGGGCGGCCGACGCTGCGCCGCGCAGATCGCCGCGATCGTCGGCGCCGGCATCCCGGTGATGGCGCACATCGGCTTCACCCCGCAGAGCGAACACACCCTGGGTGGCTACCGGGTGCAGGGCCGGGGCGACACGGCCGACGAGGTGCTGGCCGACGCGCGCGCGGTGGCCGAGGCGGGCGCGTTCGCGGTCGTGCTGGAGATGGTGCCGGGTGCGGTGGCCAAGCAGATCACCCACGAGCTGTCCATTCCCACCGTCGGTATCGGCGCCGGCCCGGACACCGACGCCCAGGTGCTGGTCTGGCAGGACATGGCCGGCCTGCGCACCGGCAAGGCGCCGCGCTTCGTGAAGCGCTACGCCGACCTCGCGGACGTCCTCACCGACGCCACCCGACGCTTCGCCGAAGAGGTCCGTGGCGGCGAGTTCCCCGCCGCCGAGCACACCTTCTAGTAGTCCAGCGGCCCGGGCCGGCGGGGGTCGCGTCCACCCCCGTCGCCCGGTCCCGTCCTGGTCCCGGTCGCCGTGGCCGCACGGGTCGCGGCGACCGCCGGGTCAGATGGTGACGACGACCTTCCCCGCCGGGTGACCGTACCGGAGGTGATCGATCGCGTCCGCCGCCTGGGCCAGCGGATAGGTGCGGTCGACCGCCGGGGTGAGCGCCCCCGACTCGATGAGCTTCCCCAGCTCCTCCAGGTCCCTGGTGCGCTCGACCGCGTTCACGCTCCGCAGCCGTTGACCGACGAACAGGGACAGCAGCGGCGCCCGGAACATCTGCCGGCCGTAGCCGCTGAGCACCGGACCCTTGGTGTAACTGCCGCCGACCAGCGCCAGTGTCCCGTGCGGGGTGAGGGCGCGGCGCAGGAGCGAGATCGGCCGATCGCCGCCGGTGTCGATGACCACGTCGTAGATCGGGCCACCGCGGTCGATCTCCTCGCTGGTGTGGTCGAGGACGTCGTCGGCGCCGAGGGCGCGGACGAACGCGGCCCTGGTCGGCGCGCAGACGGCGGTGACCGTCGCCCCGTACGCCTTGGCGAGCTGTACGGCGTGCGACCCGACGCCGCCGGATGCGCCGATGACCAGCACGCGGTGTCCCCGGCGCACCGCGCCGCTGTCGCGGACCGCACGCAGCGCCGTCATCCCGGAGACCGGCGCGGCGGCCGCCTGCGCGAACGACAGGTTGGCCGGTTTGCGGGCCAGCCGCCGCTCCGGCGTGCTGGCGAACTCGGCGTACGAGCCGCGTGGACAGGTGCCGAACACCTCGTCGCCGGGCCGGAACCGGGTGACCCGAGGGCCGACCGCAATCACCACCCCGGCGAGGTCCCGGCCGCGCACCGGCACCCGGGGCCGGCGCAGCCCGCTGGCCAGCCGCGCCAGGTACGGGCGACCGGTCATGAAGATCCACACTCCGGGATCGACCCCGGCGGCGCGGACCTGGACGAGGACCTCGTCGTCCCGCACGGTCGGTTGGTCGATGTCGCGGAGGCGCAGCACGTCGGCCGGGCCGTAGTTGTCCTGGACGATGGCCTTCATGGTGTCGTCTCCTCGGGGTACTGGAAGACGTCGTCGAGGCGTGCGTTGAACAGACGCGCGATCTTGAACGCCATCTCCAGCGACGGCGAGTAGCGACTCTGCTCGATGGCGATGACGGTCTGCCGGGTCACGCCGATCCGCTCGGCGAGCTCGGCCTGGGTCATCTCGCCGTGCGCGAAGCGCAGCGCGCGGATGTTGTTCGTGACGCGGGTCGGCTTCACCACTGCGGGACACCCTTGCGGTAGACGATCACCTTGGCCAGCGAGCCGACCGCCGCCGACAGGACGAAGCACAGGTAGATGACGTTGGCGATCCAGAACCAGTCCCACTCGGCCAGCGCCATCAGCATCGCCGACAACGCGCCGATGGCCACGAACGCCTGGCCGACGTGGTCACCGAGCCGTCCGATCTCGCGGTCACGGACGTCCTTGGCCCGGGAGGCGCCCGGGTTGACCACACCCATCGCGATCTCGGCCACGATGCTCGCGACGACGGCCCCGCCGATCGTCCACAGCAGAGCCGCGGCGTACGGGGTGGCGGTGAGCGGGCCACCGTCGGCCCGGTTCAGGACGACGGCGGCGTAGACGGCGTAGCCCACCACGCTGACCACCAGCATGATCCAGGCGCGCTTCTCCTCGTGTGTCACGACCGCCTCCTACGTGTAAAGAATTCTTGACACGCTCATGGTATGGCGTCTTTGACATCATGTCTAGAAAGTTTTACACGACGACATTGATCACGACGACTGGTTTGGGCACGGCCCGAGCACAGGGCGCGTCGTCGACGGCGGTCTGGTTGCGCGACCGCCTGCGGTTGACAGTTCCCGGGCGTGCGACGCTCCCCCGGCCAGAAACGTCGCGCATGCCACGACTCCGTGGGATCACCCGCTCCGGTCGCGGCGCCTACGGTTGCCCGATGGAACTCGACTACTACTCCCCCGCCGAAGGCGTCGCCATCACGAGTGACCGGACGAGCCTCGATCGCCTCGCCGACCTTATGGCGAGCGGGGGTGAGCTGAACCTCGGACAGCCGGCTCAACCGCGACACCTGCGGGGTGTCCTCGTAGTCCCGGCGGACGGCACCGTCGCCATCGGCGTCGACGAGCGCGGCTATCTCACCGTCCGCGGTGGTGCGGAGTGTCGATCGGTCCTCGCCGACCTGCTACGCGATGTGGCCGCCATGGATGACGGCGGCCACGTCCACCTGGAGTACGTCGAGGGCCACGAGTTCCTGGCACCGCACAGCGTGCCGCTCATCCTCACCAGTCCGCACGGCGGAATGCCCCGACGCCGACCAAGCAACCGCCACGAGGGCGACGAGCCCACCGAGACCGATCGTCAGAGGTCGGTGACGCGGATGCCGGCGTGGGCCTTGTAGCGCTTGTTGATGGCGATCAGGTTCGCGGTGAACGCCTCGATCTGGTGGGCGTTGCGCAGCCGGCCGGCGTAGATGCCGCGCATCCCGGGGATCCGGGCGGCGAGCGCCCCGACGATGTCGACGAGTTCCCGGTCCTCGGTGCAGATCAGCACGTCGAGGTCGATCCGGTCGACCTCGGGGTCGGCCAGCAGTGGCGCGCTCACGTGGTTGAACGCGGCGCAGACGCGGGAGTCGGGCAGCAGCGCGGCGGCCTGCTGGACGGCGCTGCCCTCGGCGACGGTGAGCGCGTACGGGCCCTGCTTGTCGAAGCCCAGCGGGTTGACACAGTCGACGACGATCGTGCCGGCCAGCGGCTCGGCGAGGGCGGCCACGGTGGCGGCGTGCCCGTCCCACGGCACCGCGATGATCACCACGTCGCTGCGGCGGGCCACCTCGTCGTTGGCCGCGCCGCTGATGCGCACGTCGGCGGGCATCCGGGGCAGCGCGGCGATCTCGGCGGCGGATTCGGCGGCCCGCTCGGCGGAGCGCGAGCCGATCAGCACCGTCTGCCCGGCCCGCGCGAGTCGATAGGCGAGGCCGCGCCCCTGGTCGCCGGTGCCGCCGATGATGCCGACCGTCAGCCCGGAAACGTCGGGCAGCGTGCTCGCGTCGTATGCCATGGACCCATCCTCGCAAACCGCCGGGCGCGCCAGAGTCGCCAGCCTCTGTGACCCGCGCGACCCGACGCCTGACGACTCAGGCCAGCTCGAACAGCACCGTGCGGGTCGCCGGGTCGGCGGTGACCAGGCGGACCCGGACCCGTTCGCCCAGGGGCAGGTCGCCGAGGCAGCGGCTGCGGACCGGCGGGGCGTCCAGGGCCACCGTTCCGCCGGGCGGGCGCGGCCGGGACTTGCCGTTGGGAGGGGTGTCGACGTCGAGCACCGCCGCGTCGAAGGTCTCCCCCACCCGGTGTTCCAGGAGCACCGCCTCGGCCAGTTCGACCGCGCCCCGGCTGGCCGCCGAGGCGGTGCGGTCGGTGCTGGCCATCACCTCGGGCAGCCGGGGCAGCGCGGCGCGCGCCCAGTCGGGCACCTCCCGGCCCGCGTGCAGAGCCAGGCAGACCTCTGTCGCGTACCGGTCGGCCAGGCGCCGCAGCGGCGCCGTGACGTGGGCGTACGCGGCCGCGACCCCACCGTGCTCCGGCTGCTCCGGACGACTGCCGTCGAAGGCGGTGTACGCGGCGCCACGCATCAGTTCGGCGGCCTGGTCGATGAACGCGGCGGCCCGGGGCTGCGCGGCGTCCAACCCGGCGATCACCTCGCCGGGGCTCGCGCCGTCCGGCCAGCGCACGCCCAGCGGGGCTGCGGCCGCCCGCAGGCGTTGCACCGCCTCCGGCTTCGGCGGGGGCATCGTCCGCAGCAGACCGATACGGCCGGCCAGCATGATGTCGGCGGCGGCCATTCCGGTCAGCAGCGAGATCTGGGCGTTGTGCTCCTCCATCGGCGCCGGCCCGCGCAGCACCAGCTGCCACCCGTCGCCGTCGGGCTCCACGTCCTGCTCGGGCAGCGGCAGGTTGATGGCCCCCCGGCGTAGTCCCCGGGCGGTCAGCCGGTCGCCGATCTCGGGCAGCAGCGCGATCGGCTCGGGCAGCCGACCGGCGTCGGACGCCGCCTGCACGCCGGTGTAGTCGAGCTTCGCCCGGCTGCGTACCAGGGCGCGCTCCAGCTCGACGGCGACGGTGCCGCCGTCGGCGTCCAGGTCGATGGTCCACACCACGGCGGCGCGGTCGTCGTCGGGCAGCAGACTCGCCGCGCCCTCGCTGAGCGTCACCGGGTGCAGCGGCACGTTGCCGTCGGGCAGGTAGACCGTCTGCCCGCGTCGCCAGGTCTCCTCCTCCAGGGCGCCGCCCGGGCGGACGTGCGCGGCCACGTCCGCGATCGCGTACCGCACCCGGTAGCCGCCGCCCGGCCGACTGGCCAGGTGCATCGCCTGGTCCAGGTCACGGGAGGTGGCCGGGTCGACCGTGACGAACGGTATGTCGGTGCGGTCGACGGTCGGCCGGGGCGGCGTGGCGGCCGCCGCGTCGGCCTCCCGCTGCGCCGCGGCCGGATAGTCCTCGGGCAGGCCGAGCTCGCGGCGCAGCGCGCCGAAGTCGATGCGGGGGGCGAGTACGCGTCGGATGACCACGGGTCAATCCTGACATTGCCGCCGGTGATCCGCTTCCGGTGACCGGCCGAGTCCACGCCGCGCCGCCCGGCCAGCCCGGCGCGGCGACCAGCGCCAACCCGGGGACAACCAGTGGTCAGCCGGTCGCCTTACGGGCCGTGGCCCGCGTACCCCTCGGGGCGGTTGCCCGTGCGGCGACCGGACGCGGCGGTGACTTGCGGGCGGTCACCTTGCGGGCCGACGTCGTGGCGGCGGTGGTCTTCTTCGCCGGGGCCCTCTTCGCCGCCGCCTTGCGGGCGGTCGTCGACGACGTGCTGGTCACCTTCGCGGCCGGGGCCTTCTTCGCCGCCGCCTTGCGGGCGCCGCCGGCCGGCCGGGTCGCCGTCTTCTTCGCCGCCGTGGTCTTCTTCGCCGGGGCCTTCTTCGCGGGCGCCTTCTTGGCGGCCGTCTTCTTCACCGCCGACGCCTTGGTCGCGACCTTGCGGGCGGGCGCCTTCGCCGCGGCCGTGGTCCGCTTGGCCGCCGACGCGGTGGTCTTCTTCGCCGCGCTGGTGGTCTTCTTCGCCGCGCTCGTCGTCTTCTTCGCCGCGCTGGTGGTCTTCGTCGCGGTGGCGCTCTTGCGCGCCGTGGATGCCGGGCTCCGCTTCGCGGCGGTGGTCGTCCCCCGGGCGGAGGTGGTCTTCGCGGGCGCCTTCTTGGCCGCCGTGGTCCGGGCCGTGGTCGCGGTCTTCTTCGCGGGGGCCTTCTTGGCCGCCGTGGTCCGCGCCGTGGTCGTGGTCTTCGTCGCGGTGGTCTTCTTGGCGGTGGCCTTCTTCGCGGGGGCCTTCTTCGCCGCCGTGGTCGTCTTCTTCGCCGGGGCACGCCCCGCGCCGCCGGCCGCCTTGCGGGCCGGCGCCTTCGCCACGCCCGTGGTGGACTTGCGCACGGGAGTGGTCCGGCTCGCCGACGTGCCACGCTCCGCCGCGGCGGTCTTCTTCGCGGTGGTCTTGCGGGCAGCCGGGCGGGTGGTGGCCTGCTGGGTAACGGCCATCGTGGTTCCCTCCTTGGGGACGTGCTCTCGCGTGCGTCCTCGCGGAGCACGAACTACCGCGACGCGGGCCGTCCCGCGCCGTCTACCTGTCCTCCCCGGCCCAACGCGCGTCCTCGGCCTCCCACGCCTCGTTCCGCTCCTGCACGCGTTGCAGGGCGTTCTCCGCGTCGGCCGCCGAGTTGTACGGGCCGAGGACGTGCTTCGCCGGACACACGTCGGCGTCCGTCTCGACCCGGTGGTGTCGGGTGCACCAGTAGAACTGCCCACTACGTCCGCTGTCGCTCATGGGAAATACTGTGCACCGCGAACCGGTCGCCCGCCACCGGATCACACAAGTCGCCTAACCCTCTCCACAGTAGAGACGCTCCTCGCACCGCGGGCGAAAACGGCGAAAGAAGTGCAGGTGGGGGGCATTGGACGTGCGGGAACCCGGGCCGGGAGCGCCGGTGCGCGCGGCCTATGATCGCCCGATGGCGGTACCGGACTACATCGTGCGGATGCGCAAGCACGTCGGCCACGACCTGCTGTGGCTGCCCAGCGTCAGCGCGGTGATCCGCAACGACGCCGGTGAGCTGCTGCTCGGCCAACGCTCGGACGACAGGCGATGGTCGGTGATCAGCGGCTTCGTCGAGCCGGGCGAACAACCGGCCACCGCCCTGGTCCGGGAGGTACGGGAGGAGACCGGCCTGGACGTGACTCCGTTGCGCCTGACCAGCGCGGTCTCCCACCCGCACACCTACCCCAACGGCGACCGCTGCGAGTACCTCAACCTGGGCTTCGTCTGCCAGGTGGTCGCCGGCACCGCGCGGGTCAACGACGACGAGTCGCTGGACGTGCGGTGGTTTGGACTGGACCGGCTGCCCGAGTTGGACAAGCACGCGCTGCTGGTCATCGCCTACGCGCTGCGCGACAACCCGTCGGCCGGCCACCTGCCGTCCGGCACCACCTGGGACGACGTGCCCGACTGAGGCTCAGGCCGCGACCCGTTCGACGGGAATCCACAACTCGGCGTCCGCCGTGCTCCCGTCCGCGGACACCCGTACCCGGGAGATCTCCGGTCCGGGTCGGCTGCGGTACGGGTTGGACGGGAACCACTGGGTGAACACATCCCGCCACAGGAACTGCACCGCCTGCGGAAACGCGCCGGAGGTGCTGAACACCGCCCACGTACCGGCCCGCACCGGCAGCGCGTCCAGGTCCTCCGGTGGCGTGGCCGAGGTGACCACGCCGTGCCAGTAGTCCAGCTCGCTGCCCTCGGCGCGGCTGTCGGCCAGGTTGTCGCTGACGTTGACGATCCCGGCCGGCTCCTGGTCGGAGAGCGCCTCGATCCGGGCGGTCGTGTCCCTGTCGATGCTCTTGATGAACGCGACGATCGCCGGGTTCATCCCCTCGTGCACCAGCGGGACCCGGGCCTTGAGTCCCACCAGCGCGAACGCGTCCTTGGTGACGATTCGGTACTCCATGCTGCCACTCCCTTCCACGGTGAGTCGGAAGGACATCCGGGGCTGGGCACGCAGCGCCGCCCCCGTACGCCGGGCTTCTCCGGGCCCCACGCCGTGCACGGCGTGGAACGCCCGGGCGAACGCCTCGGCCGATCCGTAGCCGTAGCGCACCGCGACGTCGAGCAGCGTCCGCTCCCCCGCCAGCACGTCCGCCCCGGCGACGGTGAGCCGACGGCGGCGGATGTACTCGGACAGCGGCATGCCGGCCAGCGCGGAGAACAGCCGCCGGAAGTGGTACTCCGACGTGAGCGCGATCCGGGCCAGGTCGGCCACCTCGATCTGCTGGTCGAGGTGCCGCTCGATGTGCGCCATGGCCTCGTTGAGCCGTTCCAGCATCCGGGCCTCCTTCCCTTACGAGCAGCAACGCTAGGTGTCCGGGCAGGGGCCCCACCCGACATCCGATGCCCGCGATGGTCGGGTGCCTCAGCGCGGCGGCTGCCGCATGAGCCAGGTGGGTACCGGCTCCGACAGGGTGCCGATCACCTCCCAGCCGGCGCGGCGGTACAGCTCGACGTTGGCCGGGTTGCTGGTCTCCAGGATCGCCGGCACGCCGTCGGCGGCGGCGCGGGCCAGTCCGGCCCGCATGACCGCGCGGCCCCAGCCGCGTCCGGCGCTGTCCGGGTGGGTGCCCAGGACACCCAGATACCAGAAGGGGTACGCCGGCAGGGCCGCGTGTACGGCGTCGTCGTAGCCCTGGACCCGGGCCAGCACGTCGGCGGGGTAACGAGCGGCGGCACCGCCGTCCGGCGACGGATGCCCGGCGGCCTGCGGTGCGGCCGGTGGGTCCCAGAGGGCGACCGAGGCGCCCGCGCCGATCGTCCAGATCGACGACCGGTGCACCCGCTTGTCGAAGAGGTCCCCGAAGAAGGTCGCGGCGTGCCGCGGGTAGCTCTCATCGTCCGGAAACAGGTGCCGCAGGATGGGATCCCTGACGAACGCGGCGACAAGCGTGCCGACCACGGCGTCCCGGTCGGCAGGGGTGGCGATGGTGATCTCGGGCGCGGTCACAGCGGTCGACACTACCGCCGGTAGGGCGGCCGTGACCTACCCGAACGTGAAGGCGTACGCCTCGGCACCGGGCGCGTCGAAACTGATCTGGACGGTCCGCTCGCGGATCGCGCCGTCCTGCCGGACGAGCTGGTACAGGCGCCCCTCCTGGAGCACGCCGTTGCCGTCGGCGTCGACGTCCACGCCGTGCGACGGGCCGGGCGGCTCGCCGTCGAGGTACACCCGGTACGGGATCGGCCCCTGCCCGTTCGGCGACAGCACGAGGTGCGCGTCGCGGGCGTGGAAGCGGAAGGCGACGCCTCCGCCGGCCTGTGCGAGCACCGCCTTCTCCGGGCCGATCGTCCACTCCCCGTCCAGGGCCCACTGGTTGAGGCCCAGGCGCTCGGGCAGGTGGTAGCCGCGGCGTTCGTCGAGGGCGGCGCCCTCCGGCGACGCGAAGTGCCCGCCGCGACCGAAGCCGAGGTACGTCTCGGGCGTGCGCAACTGGTCCCAGTCCGCCGCCGCCTCGACGCCGGCCCCCTCGACGGGTACGAGGTTCCGCTCGATGCCGAGCAGCCGCTGGATGACCCGTTCGGACTGCTCGTAGCGGCCCTCACCGAAGTGCTCGTCGCTGATCACGCCGTCGGCGTCGACGAAGTAGAGCGCCGGCCAGTACTGGTTGGCGAACGCACCCCAGATCGCGTAGTCGCTGTCGACCGCGACCGGGTAGTCGATGTCGCGCGCGGCGACGGCGGCGCGTACCCAGTCGAGCTGGTGCTCGAATCCGAACTCCGGCGTGTGCACCCCGACGACGACCAGGCCGTCGTCCCGGTACGCCCGCGACCAGGCCCGCACGTACGGCTCCTGGCGCAACCAGTTGATGCAGGTCAGCGTCCAGAAGTTGACGAGTACGACGCGCCCGCGCAGCTCGGCGGGGCCGAGCGGCTCGGAGTTGAGCCACTCGACCGCCCCGCCGAGCGGCGGCAGGTGCACCCGACCGAACGCGGCCATCTAGCGCAGCGACCGGAAGGCGGTGCGCAGCTCCTCGGAGAACAGCTTCGGCTGCTCCCAGGCCGCGAAGTGCCCGCCCACGTCGAGCTTGTTGTAGTAGATGAGGTTCGGGTACGCCTGCTCGGCCCAGCTCTGCGGCGCCTCGTACAGCTCGTCGGGGAAGACGCTCACCGCGACCGGGATGTTCACGCCCTTGGTGGCGAAGAACGAGAGCTTGTTCTCCGCGTACAGGCGGGACGCGGAGACCGCGGTGTTCGTCAGCCAGTAGAGCGAGATGTTGTCCAGGATGTCGTCGCGGGTCAGGCCCGCCTGGGCGCCCTCGAAGACCTTCGCGATCAGGGCGAGGCTCTTCGCGTCGTGGTCGAGCAGGAACGACGCCAGGCCCACCGGGGAGTCCGCCAGGGCGGTCAGCGTCTGCGGACGGGTCGCCATCATCAGGGCGTACGCGACGTGCTTCCACACGTAGTCCAGTTCGGTGGCCGCGCGCATCTCGTCGTCGGACAGGCCCGAGGGCAGCGAGCCCATGGCGTTGTTCGCGCCCGTGGTGTCGCCCTGGAACAGCAGGTCGATCTCGGGCGGGACCGCGCCGGGCATGTTGGTGTGAATGCCGAGCAGCTGCGGTGGGGCCTGCACGCCCATCTGGTCCACGATCACCGCTCCCCAGTCGCCGCCCTGGGCGACGAACCGGTCGTAGCCGAGGCGCGTCATCAGCTCGGTCCAGGCGGTCGCGATCTTCTGCGGGTTCCAGCCCGTGGCGGTGGGTTTGCCGGAGAAGCCGTGCCCGGGCAGCGACGGGATCACCAGGTGGAACGCGTCCGACGCGCTCGCGCCGTGCGCCGTCGGGTCGGTCAACGGCTCGATGATCTTCATCTGCTCGATCACCGAGCCCGGCCACCCGTGGGTGACGATGAGCGGGAGCGCGTCCTCGTGCTTGGAGCGGACGTGGATGAAGTGGATGTCCACCCCGTCGATGGTGGTCATGAACTGCGGTACGGCGTTCAGCCGTGCCTCGACCTTGCGCCAGTCGTACTCGTTCTCCCAGTAACGGGCGACGGCTTGGATGGTCGCCAGTGGCACGCCCTGCGACTGGTCGTCGACGATCTCCTTTTCCGGCCACCGGGTGGCCGCGATGCGCCGTTTCAGGTCGTCGAGGTCGGCCTGGGGGATTTCCACCGTGAACGGCCGGATCTCTGTGGTGCCCGGACGTGCCTTCGTCTTGACCGCCATGCGTGCTTCCTCTCCGTCTGAGTTCGCGCGACCTGCGGAAACGACGGGTGCGCCAGGCTGAGAAGGCCGCACCGCCGCCATCTCCCGGAGCGTAGAACGCAACGGAATGACCGCGTGGCGATACGGGAAGTCAGCGGTCGCCGGGGGCGGCGACGGCGTGCTCGGCGGCTCGACTGACCTGTTCCCACGCCGCCCAGGTGTCCATCCGCTGACGGGAGAGGTCGAACGCCAGGTCGTAGACCATGCTGCCGAGCAGGAGCCGCAGCGGTGGATCGTCGCTGTCGACCAGCCGCAGCAACGCCTCGGCGGCGAGTCGGGGTTCGCTGTCGATCGAGCCGTCCGCCCACTGCCGCTCCAACTCGGCGCGGAGCGGCGCGTAGACCTCCAGCGGAGTCGTGGCGCTGATGCTGGTGTAGAGGTCGGTCCAGTAGCCGCCCGGCTGCACGATGCTGAGCCGGACGCCGAAGGCCGCCGCCTCCCGTGCCAGCGCTTCGCTCATGCCTTCCAGGGCGAACTTGCTCGCGCTGTACAGGCCGCTGCTGGGGAAGCCACCGAGTGCGGCGATGCTGGAAACCTGCACGATGTGGCCGGACCGCTGGGCGCGCAGGTGTGGCAGCACGGCCTGACTGACCCACAGCGCGCCGAAGAGGTTGACCTCGAACTGGGCGCGCGCCTCGGCCTCGGTGAACTCCTCGACCATGCCCATGGACAGGGTGCCGGCGTTGTTGACGACGATGTCGAGGCGTCCGACCTGCGCGACGGCGGCGTCCACGGCGGCGAGGACCGCCGTGCGGTCGGTGACGTCGAGTTTCAGCGTCAGCAGCCGGTCGGCGTGCCGTTCGGCGAAGTCGTCCGCCGAGACGGTCCGGGATGCGGCGACCACCCGATCGCCACGCTCCAGCGCGGCGTCGGCGAAGGCGCGGCCCAGACCGCGACTCGCGCCGGTGATGAACCAGGTACGCATGACGGTCTCCCTCGATCAGATGAGACGAGACGGTCCGTCTCGGCATGTCCCGAACAGTAGGCCGCATCGCCATCTCCGTCAAGACGAGACGGTCCGTCTCGCGCTGGTAGAGTGATCGCCCATGACGCCCAACACGGCCCGCCGCAACGAGACGTCGCGCCGCGCCATCCTCACCGCGGCGTTCGAACTGCTCCAGGAGACGGGGTACGCGAAGCTCAGCATCGAGGGCATCGCCACGCGGGCCGGCGTCGGCAAACAGACCATCTACCGCTGGTGGCCGTCCAAGGGCGCGGTCATCTTCGACGCGTTCCTCATGCTCAGTGAGGGTGCTGAGGGCGAGCCGCCGACGCTGCCGGACACCGGCGACCTGGCGGCGGACCTGAGGGTCGTGCTCCGCGCCACCGTCGTGGAGCTGACCGATCCCCGCTACGAGCAGCCGATGCGCGCCCTGGCCACCGAGATCGCGCACGACCCCGAGCTGGCGGCGGTCTATGCCGAGCGGCTGGACGGGCCGTTGAAGGAGGCCAAACGGCAGCGGCTGCGTAGCGCCCAGCGGGCGGGACAACTCGCCGAGGACGTCGACCTCGACGTGGCGGTGGACCTGATCTGGGGGCCGTTGTTCAGCCGTTGGCTCCAGCGCAGCGGGCCGCTCACCGCCGCGTACGCCGACCGCGTCGTCAGCACCGCCCTCGACGGTCTGCGTCCCCGCCGATCCGGCGCGTAGCCCGTCGGGGATATCCCCAGGGCCTGTTTCATAAGGGCGGCCAGTTCTTAATGATCCACTCGCCTTCCGTGAAACCGGCCTGTCCTGAACACCCGGACACCCCGATCTCAAGGAAGTCGAGTGGATCTGGAGCGAGCCCTCGACGGTCTGCGTCCCCGCCGATCCGGCGGGTAACCGCCTTTGCGCTGCCTGCGGATCATGCGGCAACATCAGGCGCCGTGACGGCACCAGGCACGGAACCCGTAAGCGACAGCCCAGCCAGCACGCCCCGGTCGCTGCGATGGCTTCGGCGCTGGTGGGCCGGGGCCGGGGTCGCCGCCCTGGCCGCCGTCCTCGGCATCACCCTCGCCGTACGCGGTGGCGCCACCCCGGCCTGCGCCGCGCCGCCCAGCGGCAACACCGTCCACAAGGGAACGGCAAGCTTCTACGACGCCGGTCGCTCGGGCGGCACCTGCTCCCTGCCGGGCCCGCCCGCGGACCGCCTCTACGTGGCCCTCGGCTCCGCGCAGTACGCCAAGGCCGCCGCCTGCGGCAGCTACCTCGACGTCACCGGCCCCAAGGGCACGGTCCGGGTGCTGGTCATGGACCAGTGCGCCGGGTGCGGCTCCAACAAGATCGACCTCTCCACCGAGGCGTTCGCCCGGATCGCCGACCGCTCGCAGGGCATCGCTCCCGTGACGTACCGGGCAGTGGTGAACCCCCCGCTCGACGGCGGCCTCACCTTCCGGATCAAGGGCGGGGCGTCGCAGTGGTGGTTCGCGGTGCAGGTCGGCAACCACGGCAACCCGCTGCGCTCGGTCGAGGCGAAGGGCCCGACCGGCGGGTTCCGCAAGGCCGCCCGCCAGGTCGACAACTACTGGACCATCGAGGACGGGATCGGTCCCGGCCCGTACACCATCCGGGTCACCGACGGGTACGGCCACCAGGCGACCGTCACGGGCATCCGCATGACGCCGAGGAAGGTCCAGCGCACCACGACGCCCCTCGTCGCCGCCCCGCCGAGCGCCTCCTCGACGCCCGCCCCGACCCCGTCGCCGTCGCTCTCGCCGACGCCAACGGCGGAGTCAGCCGCGCCGACGACGACGGTCGAGGCCCTGGCGGGCGCAGCTCCACTGGCCGCCGCCCGCTGCTGACCCCGCGCCAGCCGCAGCGCTTGTCGTGGGGCCCGCGCGCGGCTGCGACGTGTGCGCGGCCTGCCGCCCACGGCATGAGGCGTCCGGCATGCCGGCGCTCGGCGTGCCGGCGCTCGGCGTGCCGGCGCCCGGCGTGCCGGCGCCCGGCGGGCGGCCCGCGCCTGCGCGTGCGGCCTGCGCCTGCGGCCTGCGGCCTGCGGCGTGATGCACTCCAGATCGCCGAAATGGCGGCATCCGAGCGGCGTGAAACCCCCACATCGCCGACCTGGAGTCGATCACGCCCACCGGTGGCGCGTCAGGTGCTGATGGCACCCATAACGGCGGCGGTGTTGCCACGGGCGGCACGCTCACCGGCGGCCACCACCTCTTCCGGGGTGGCGCCACGGGCCATCGCCTTGGCCATGGCCTCCTGACGCCGCTGCTCGATCTGCTCGCTCCGCCTCTGCTTCAACCGATTCCAGAAAGACATGCGTCAGACCATCCCCGCGCACCGGCGGCCGCAAACCGATCAGGAGGCGTGCCCCCCTCCGGCAGGCGGACGACCGCGTCCAGGCCGCCCGCACGCACGCCACGCGCAGGCCGCACGCACGCCACGCGCAGGCCGAGCGCCACGCGCAGGCCGAGCACACGTCGCCCGCACACCACGCGCAGGCCAAGCGCACACCACGTGCCGGCCGAGCGCACGCCGCCCGCACACCACGCGCAGGCCAAGCGCACACCACACGCAGCCCAAGCGCACGCCGCGCGCAGGTCGCTCGCGCCGAGCGCAGGCCGCGCCGGAAAGAGAGAAGAGACACCCGCTGTCGCCCGTTGACAGGCGTTTCGGGCGAGTGACAGCGTTGTCATCGACTCATTTCCTCCATATGAGACGAGGAGCGCATCTTGCTCTATCGGCACTCACCCCGCCGCCGGGCGACAGCGGCCGCCGCGGCCGGCATTCTCGTCACGGGCCTGGCGCTCGCCCCCTCCGCGCCGGCCCAGGCCAAACCTCACGGCGCGCAGGACGAAGCCGTACGGTCGGGCAACGCACGATTCGAAGTGCTGTCCCCGACCCTGATCCGCACCGAGTACCAGAAGGACGGCCGGTTCACCGACGCCGCCACGTTCAACGCCATCGGGCGCGACGACTTCGCCCGTACCCGTTTCACGAAGCGCGTCGAGAACGGCTGGCTCACCATCGACACCGGCGCGATGACGCTGCGCTACCGGGTCGGTTCGGGCGCGTTCACCGCCGACAACCTCACCGTGCGGCTCACGACCGGCAAACAGACCGTGCAGGGCCAGCCCTGGGCCGGTCACACCGCGCCGGCCTGCACGTTCGGCGCGCTCTGCGAGGCCGAGTCGCTGCAATTTAACGGTCCCGGCGTGGCCACCGACCACCAGGGATACACCGGGCGCGGTTTCGCGGCCGGCTTCGCCGCGTCCGGCGACTCGCTCACGTTCGCGCTGGACGCGCCACAGGGCGGCACGAGGCAGCTCGCGGTCCGCTACGCCAACAGCACCGGCGGCGACGGCCAGAACGTGGCCCGCACCCTGACCGTCCGGATCGACGGCGACGCCGGCCGTACGCTGACGCTGCCGCCCACCGCGAACTGGGACACCTGGGGCCTGGCCACCGTGCCGGTCGACCTCAGCGCCGGCCGGCACGAGATCAGCGTCGTTCGGGGTCCCAACGACTCCGGCAACGTGAACGTCGACAGCCTCGCCGTGGTCAACCCGGGTGACCCGTTCCCCGCGCCGGCCGCCCCACAGCCGCAGCCTCTGCGGTTCGGCACCCTGGGCGAGGCCGAGACCGGCGCGCTGACCGGCGGCGCACGGCCCGCGAACGACCACAACGGCGCATCGGGTACGGGTTTCCTGGCCGGCCTGGAGAACACCAGCGCCGCCGTGGCGCTCACCGTGACCGAGGTACCCGCCGAGGGCGACTACCAGGTGCAGATCCGGTACGCCAACGGCCAGGCCGGCGCCCAGCCGAGCCAGGCGCGGACCATGTCGGTGACGGCGGGAGCGACGGCACCGGTCACCGCGACCCTGCCGCCGACCAGCGGTTGGGACTACTGGAACACCGTCTCCGTCCCGGTCCACCTCGACGGTGGCACCAACACCGTGACGCTGGGCTGCCCCACGCAGGCGAGCTGCAACGTCAACATCGACACGGTCGCCGTCACGGGCAAGGAGTCACCGCTACTCGCCCCGCACGCGCCACTTGGCGGCTACCGCCGGGGCCTGGACGGCGTGAGCGGTGCCGCGCTCACCGCGCCGGGCCTGCTCTACCAGGACGGCTGGTACCTGCTCGACGACTCGGCCTCGGCCCTGCGCACCACCAAGCCCCGGCCCGCTCCCGAGCAGGACGGGTACGTCTTCGCGTACGGGCAGGACTTCACCCGTGGCCTCAAGGACCTGTCGACCCTGACCGGCCCCACGAAGTTGCTGCCCAAGTGGGCGTACGGGGTGTGGTACTCCGAGTACTACGACCGCACCGCCACCGAGTTCCAGGCCCTGGTGAACCGGGCGAGGGCTGAGGGCGTACCCATGGATGTTCTTGTCCTTGACACCGACATCAAGGCGCCGGACAAGTGGAACGGCTGGAGCATCGACCCCACCCGCATCCCCGACCCGAAGGCGTTCTTCGACTGGGCGAAGAAGCAGGGCCTGCACACCGGCATCAACATCCACCCGAGCATCCTCGGGTCGGACCCGAAGTTCGCCCAGGCGCAGGCCACCGCGAAGGGCAAGCTGCAACGCGTGGGCTGCAACGGCGGCCCCGACTGCTACGCGTTCGACTTCGGCGACCCGGACCAGCTCAAGGCGTACCTCGAGCTGCACGACGGGATGCTGCCGAAGAACAGCAAGGGCCCCGACTTCTGGTGGCTGGACTGGTGCTGCGACAACACCAGGTCCTCGCTCGCCGGGGTGACCGGAGACGCGTGGATCAACCAGCAGTACGCCGACAAGACCGGCTTCGCGTTCTCCCGCGCGTACGGGTCGTTGCAGGCCGGCGGCTACAGCAGCCCCACCCCCGTGGCCACCGGCCCGTGGGCGGACAAGCGCACGACGCTGCACTTCACCGGCGACACCACCAGCGACTGGCAGACTCTCCAGATGGAGGTCGGCTACACGCCGGGCGAGTCGGCCGCGACCGGGCTGGCCGCCGTCAGCCACGACATCGGCGGGCACACCGGCGGCCTGCGGGAGCCGGGGAGCGAGCCGGGCAGCACCAAGCTGCCCGACGACCTGTACGCCCGGTGGGTGCAGTTCGGCACGTTCCAGCCCATCGACCGGCTGCACTCCAACCACAGCGACCGGCTGCCCTGGCAGTACGGCCCGGCCGCGAACGCGTCGGCCAAGAAGTTCCTCAACCTGCGCAAGGAACTCCAGCCGTACACCTACGCCGCCGCCAAGGAGGCAACCCGCACGGGTACGCCGATCGTCCGCTCGATGTACCTGGCGTACCCGAACGAGCAGGCCGCGTACGCCACCGCCGGCTCGCAGTACCTCTACGGCCCGGACTACCTGGTGGCACCGGTGACGACACCGGGCACCACCGCCACGACGTCGGTGTGGTTCCCGCCGGGCAACAGTTGGACGGACATCTTCACCGGGAAGACGTACCGGGGCGGCACCACGCAGAACATCACCACGACGCTGGACACCATGCCGGTGTTCAAGAAGCACTGACGATCTGGCGTGACACCGGCCGGGTGGGGTGACCCACCCGGCCGGTTCGTTTCTTTGCCGGGCTCAGCGTCGGCGTGACGTACGCAGCTAGTCCCTCAACGGCCCCGCTGACGGTGCTCTGCCAGTTCGGCGAAGGGCAGGGGGCAGCAGGTGCTTCCCGCGCAGGCGACCAGGTCGTCGCAGCCGGCCGAGATGGCGTTCCGCAACGTGTCGCGGATGACCGTCAGGTCCGCCAACCTCTGCTCGATCTCGACGAGCTTCTCCCTGGCACGCGCCTGGAGGCCGGCGTCGGACCGACCGCGGTGTTGGTGTTTGGTGGCGTCGAGCAGGTCGCCCACCTCGTCGAGGGTGAAGCCCAGGCGTTGCGCGGTCTTGATGACTCGCAGCAGGGTGACCGCCTCGGCAGGGTAGAGCCGGTGCCCGCCCGGCGAACGCGGCGGCGAGTCGAGCAGCCCTCGGCGCTCGTAGTAGCGCAGGGTCTGCTGGTTGACCCCCGCCGCGTCGGCCAGTTGACCGCTGCGCAGGCGCGACCCGGTCACCTCCCGGTCCGGGAAGACAGGGCCCGCTCGACGAGGGCGTCGAGCACGTCGACGTGGGCCGCCGGCACCCGGACGTCCAGCGAGAGCGAGTCGGGGTCCGGCCGGGAGAAGCCGAAGGTGAAGAACGAGCAGCAGGATGATTCTCGGGCTGTCAGGTCCCGTGCCATCTCCTCGGTCTGCGCCGCACCGTCGAGCCGCAACCGCAGATGCTGCGCCGACAGTCGGTCGATGCCCCGTACCGCGGCGGTGAAGAACCGATCGAACTCGGCGAGCCGCAACGGCCGTTCGGCCGTCGGGAGGGTGCAGGCATCCGGCACCCCGGCCTCGTCCGTCGTGACGTGGCGGTCACTCATACCGATCGACGGTAAGCCCGTACCCGGGTACCAGATGCAAGCCCGACGGCGCGGCCAGGCCTCATCCGCGGATCGCTCGGGCTGCGATCGTCAGTAGCGCGTCGAGGAGTTTCAGCGTGCGGTAGAGCGCGTAGAAGATCCACACACCGAACAGGCAGACGGCGACGATGAACAGGACAGGCCCGACAAATGCCGAGTTCTCGCCCGCCCAGCCGCCCCCGCTCGCGATGGTCGCCACGACGCCGAGCAGCACGGCAGCGCGCCCCAGCCCCTTCAACGCCTGCCAGAGTGCCACCGCGGAGGCGGGCCGAGCCGGTGACGAGGGCGCGATGGGCAACGCCTCGGGTGCCTGCATCGCCAACTCGTGGAGCTGCCGCCCAGCGGCCCGGTCCCGTTCGTGCGGAGAGACCCGCAGGACCGCCTCCAACGCGCAGAGGTCGTCCCGGCTGCGTAGCCGTCCGGTGCGCGGATCGCTGAGCAGCAGGATGGTCACCGGACGTCCCTTGTGTCCCGGCCGAGTGAGCAGCCAGGCCTCGCCGTAGCCCTTCAGCGAGCCCGGTCGCAGGATGTCGACGCTTCCGGAATGCAAACTCATCGGGTAGGTCGGGGTGTCAGTGCCGATCACGAGATTCGTCTCGTTGATCATCGCCGAACCGTTCGCGAGGTCCCGGCAGTCGCCCAAAATTCGCCAGACCGCGCGGGTGGCCACGACGATTGCCGCCAGGCACGCGACCAGCACGATGACGCCGAGCAGCTCGTTGCGCTTCGCCACCGCGCCGATGACCAGCAGCGAGGGGAGCAGGACAAGCAGGTACCAGCCAGCGAACAGCAGGGCCTTCCGCCGATCCAGCCACCGCATCAACCGGAAATGATCGGGCCCGTCGGGAAAACGCCGCAGCGGGATCGCGCCGGCTGGCCGCGTCAGCTGTCGGCAGAGGTTGTGAAACCGGTCGCCCGCCAGCGCGGCCACGTCGCGCAAGAGCAGATCGTCCTCGTAGTCCACCTCGCTGAGCTGGAACAGTTCCACGGCAGCCTGGCCGCCCAGCCCAGTCTCCTCGGTGAGCGGGACTCCCAGGCTCACCCCGGCCGCCGGCACCAGTAGCAACCGCGGAGCCGCCGCGCTGCCCGGGCGAGCCGTCGCGGGAGCGTCAGCGAGCACAACCGCCGTGACCTCGTCCCAACGCAGGTCCCGTTTGAACTTCGGCGTCCGCACCGACAAGCCTCGCGCGTCGACATCGACGCGGAACGGCAGCACCGCGTGCCGCAGCACCGCACCGGCGATCGCCAGACCGAACAGCACAACCGCCCCGCAGAAGAGCAGACCGATCCAGCCGACTTCTATCGTCAACGCCGCATAGGTGACCGAGATTGCCCCCCAGAGCATCAACAACCCGAACAGAAAGGGGATCAGGCGGTCGATGTACGGGCGCCGCAGCTTCACCAGCTCATCATCGAACGTCGAGTCAACGCGCCCGTCGCGCCGACAGGCCTCCGCCTGCACCGAAACGCCCTGACCGTCTTCGGTACGGGACGATGAGCCGACCCCACCCACCCGGTGCTCGCCCCCGTACCATCCCTCAGTGATCTCGAATGCCTTCGATACGCGCGGTGGGCTCACCTACGTTGACCGCCTCGACTTCACCCGAGGCAGCCCGCTCAGGGCTGTCCGCCGGATGGCCTGGCCGACGGTGAAGCTGCACGTGGACGACAGCACATTGACCCTGTCATCCCGTACCAGCTCGGACACCTTGCGCCACTTCCAGGTGGAGGCACTGCCGCACCGACCTCTGCACGGACGGTTCCCGCTGCCGGCGACCGCCGTCTCCTTTCAGGTCGAGGGACGCGACCAGGTCCTGCTCTTCTGGACTCCGCGCGTTGGCGCGGTCCTGCGTAAACTCGCCGATCTCGGCTGGGACGCCGAAGACCCTGGGGCCTGAGCCTCACTCCGTGGTGCGGTCGGGACTGATCAGCCGGTGAGGCCGCCGGGCCAGCGACAACCACCCGAGGAACCTGGCGTGCATCACCGGCAGGTCCGGGCGCAACCCCAGGCCGTACGCGTCGTCGATCGCGTCGTGCATCGACGCCGCCAGGTAGAACGCCAAGGCGATGGAGTGCCCGTAGAACTCGGCCGCCAGAGTGAGCTGGGCCGGACCGCACGGCCAGGGCGCGGCGCAGTTGCGGCACAGCCACGCCGGACGCATCGGCAGGTGCGGGCGAGGGCGGGT